>NZ_CANMQS010000001.1 GCF_947500075.1 uncultured Sulfitobacter sp.
AACATTCTTCTCGTCATTTAGATTCTCCAGTTTCATAAACACCTTATCTCGGTGTCCACGAAACCGGCAGCAGGCCATTTGGAGCCAGCCCATGACAGAGTTGGCACCGATCATCGGTGTATCAACCACCTTGATCGCCGCTGCATGCCAAGAACACCATGTGCCAACTCCACCGCGCGGATACTGGTCAAAGGTCCGTGCCGGAAAACCAAAATCAATAATCCCATTGCCAACTCGCCCACCAGGAATGTCAAATTGCATCCGCAGCGGTAGGCCAAGGAGTGATCAAGATCTATCCCGACCTAAATCCGAGATGTCGAGTGATGACCTGCGCGTTCAGGTCTTTTCGGCTGTTCGGATGAGCCAGCACGTTCCGAAGCACCAGGAAATCCCTACAAGCCGCATCAAGGGCATTTGGCACACTCTGTCCAACGCACTTGCTGATTTTGGCGGTGTAGTCATTCGCAAATTAGATAAACCCACGTCGGCGATCGTCCAAATTTACCACCAGAGCGTGTTCTTGGACTTAGAGGTTTGTGGCGAGTCAGGGGACGAACAAAGAAGCGAAACAACCCCATCATTGCTTATGTTGAACATGAGCAAGCAGGTTGGAACCAAAGAGCCCGCCAAAATCTGGAAAGACGCCCAAGACGCCGCCTTGGAGACAAAGCTACACGAGATCATAACCGAAATTGTTGTCCTGGCAGAGATCAAAGAGCGTGATGCTCAAGCTGCCAGATATGCATGGCAAGTTGCGCAGCTAAAACATGAGCAGACCAACCAGGTTGAATGCGATGCTCAGCGCCAAGAGGCAGTGGAAACACAGTCTGCTGCGCGCATTTCATCTCTTCTGGAGATTGCTAAACGGCATGAACAAGCCAATACACTGCGTTGCCTGTTGGCCCAGGTAGACGCCATACACCCCTCAGGCTCTGACCTAGAAATCCAAAGGTGGCGCAGCATGGTTGCTTCCGAAATCAAACGCTTGGACCCACTCGTCGATAAACGTTTCTTGACCGTCTTCGAAGCAAACGCCTGTGCTTCCAAAGCAGCATAGTCCCTTTTCACGGATTTAAGTGCATCCGGCATCAAATGGCGAGCTGGCGAAAAACTTCGAGAAAATTTCGTGAGGAAAGTTTCTTGAAGATATTTCCCCGGAAAGAACGGCTAGTGCGCCGAGCACGCTGGCAAATTTAGCACAACGGTGGAGCAGTGGACGTTATCCGCGTGTGCGACGATAAGTTGTGCTTGGGTTTACATGACACACTTTTGAGACAAATTCCTCAAATTTTCAATGTACGTCATGGTGGGTTAAGCCGCTGATATTGTTGAGGCGATTTCCAACTTTGCTAAGCCTGCGCTAGGTTTTGACCATGGACACGCGGACCTTTGAAGCAAAAACGTCAATTTCAACTGAATGGAAAGTACCTCTTAAACATAGCAATCAATGGTCTGCCTAATCGCCACATCCAGACACTAGCAAGCCAATTCCTATTAGCAAAAAATCACCGAGCAACACGCGCAAAATGGTCTAAGATATCATGTCCAACCTTAGTCTTCACACTATCAAGAAGACCTTGGGCAAACGCTTCATAGTCTTCAATTTCATTGTCAGATTCAACAGAGTGATAAACTTGTAGCTGGCAGAAACACTCAATCTTATCGAGGTCGTTTGCGATTCGTGCGTTAATTGATTGAGCATCACAAAATTCTGCGTAACTCTCCTGGATAGAAGCTGAATAAGGGGCTAATCGACCGCCTTGGTTTAGACGTGAAAGAAGCGAAATTTTTCTGACGTAGTTAAACTCAGCTAGCCGATCAGCGTCTGTCTTTTTGAAGCTCGGGATATCTCCGGTACCGTACTCGCCAAGGTCATGTACGGCTAACAGGCGGATTATTGATTCTTTCGAGTAGCCTTCATAATCGCTGTGAAGTCTGCCCCTTCGCGCAAGCTCGATAACATCATGTGTTTCAGGGAGATAGGCCACGGCAAGGTATATTAGGCTTCCCACATGGCTGAAAACCGTCTCAGCGCTCTCGACTTTGCGACCGGCTGCCAAGTCGTTCCAACCTGCTCTTGGAACTCTCTTCAGATTTGAAACTTGCGAAAAAGCGAATACATGTGGGCTAGTGTCTGAAGAAAGATAAGTCACGCAGTTCTCTACGAATGTGCGTACATCTTCAAATAGGTCTTCTCTGACAAGTATTTTTTCTGACGCAAATATGCATAGTTCTGCTAGAAACTCTCTGGGCACTGCCTCGGATGCCTCAAGGCGAGAAAAAGCAAGAGAGAATAGCGTATAAATACTGAGGTTCGCCAGGTCAGCGTTTGACCCCTCCATCGACAAATTCGACATTAAGCTTGACATCGTGCGCGGAAATGCTGAGTTGAACCGATCGATAGATAGCATGTCGGTATCGGAAAAATAATCAATATCGCCGTAGTAGGCCAAATGAAATCCACGATTGACTTCATCCCGAATGTCAGAAGACAGAAGAGACTTGATGTATTCAACCGCCGACTCACCCAGATAGATCAGGCTAATATTGATTGAACGATCAAAAATGAGCTCCTCTTGTTCTGGTGTTATGGACAGTGAATATTGGCGCTGTACTCTGTAAAGTAAATCTATTGAACGCTGGATAGTTTCCTCACCCTTCAGACGACCTAAAAGATAGGTTATGAAAGATTTGAGGCGTAAGCTCGCGTTGACGCTTACCATTAAGTCACGCAACGTTTCATAGGCCTGTGCTTGGTCTCGGCGTTGAAGCAGATCTTTCGAATACTTGTTTATTAGATGTGGGAAAACGCGGTCTAGATCATAAGAAACCTCGTCAAAAATGAGCCCGTCCAAATGTACCGCTGCAAGATAGCACAGCATCTCCGTACTTTGCGTAGAAATGCGTTTTATTAGAATGTCTTCCGCGCCTTCCACTGCAAACGGAATCCCCTCAACTACAAACTTGTATCCCCTCTCAGACGCCCTTCGTTTCAGAGGACCAATGTCAGCGACATTCGCATTGTCTTTCAAATAATTCGACAGAAAGCTTGAAAAAAAATCGGATGCTGAGCTGACTCGGGTTTGTGTTTTGACTTCTTCATCGTGAACTAAGTTCATCAGGCGGAGGTTAGCGGAGAACTCAGGCCATGTTTGAATTCTTGACGCCACTTCTTGGAAATCAGAGATGTCATTTCTTGCAACTAAGTGAGCAACTTCTGAAAGCCTTTCTGTGGGTAGAGAAACGCGACCTGATTCTTCAGAAACTGGACCAATCTGGAACCGTGTCATAGGGCCAAGATCCATACCCAAAACACGCTCACGATTTCCAAATTCCTTGATTGAACTTCTGTATATTCTTGTAAAATATATGCAAGTGCAGAGCTTCCGTTCGGGAGATACTCGTTGAGTTTCCATCGCCTTCTTGAAAGAAGCCGCAAACGGCGACATTGGATCAAGACCGTCGAAAATTATGACTTTCGATCCGGTTTTTTGGAGCTCCTCATCAAGTTCGGAAAGAAGCCTCGATACGACCTCATCGACCTTCGACCCTTCGGTAATGACCTCTTTTTCGTAACTCAACAGATCAAGGTAGTAAGGAGGAAACGGCGCGCGATTTAGCTCATAGGCGAAATTAATATAGTTATAGGTGCTTTCGGCAACCACAGATTTACCGACCCCCGGCTCTCCACAGACCAAAACATTTGCACCAGTTGCAAGGCCGTCCAGGGATTCAAGGTAAGATACGTCCCCACCATCGATTTCCATTAGTCGGAGTACTTTTTGAGCAACTTCGAACTCAGCCTCAGTTGTGGATTGTTGCGCGGTGCTCAGACCATATTTCCTGAAAATGCCAAACTTTTCTGGGTCATGTGCGGGGATACTCAGAGGTGATTGATCATGAGATGCCCCATTGATCCCGACGTGCATTGCAATCTTGGACGCCGCAATCCCCCAAAAATCTTGCTTTGCCGACAGATCCAGATGATCACCATCCAGCCCGACTTCATGAGCAGCGGCGTCCAAGTTGAGGCGGGAGACAACCAAATCGGTTATAAAGTGTATGCACGTCAAGCAGACATGGGAATTGTCAGTCTTCTTGTGATAGTCCGCGATCTCTTCTGCGATGTAAGAGATTTCGTTGTCTATGGTGGATGGGTTGTATGCCCCGTATGTCTGGTACTGCTTGAAATCTTCTCCAATCACGGTAGGAACCGAGATGTGATTATTCGATCTATTTTTTGAATACTGCTCTTCGGTAAATAGGTTTGCCAAGGAACTCTGACCTTCAGGCAGACTTATCGTACGCACCTCCCCTTCGGGTTTAGACGCATCTCCTTCCCATATATGATATTGCTTACCAATCAAGCTCAAGTAATGCTTGTTACTTACATCATCCGGGTTATGAGGGCCAGTACGAGTACCAGCTTTGGCTACATAAACAATTTCCTTTGCACCCATTTCAATGCAAGAGCGCGCGATCTTCGCCGCAGTTCTGCCCCAGAAGGAGTGGCGAAATCCCAGGAGAACGATGCGTTTCTTATCGTTACGTGAAAGAAGTACTGTGATTCCATAGAGATTCTTCGGACCGAACGGAATAAAATCATCGTTGCCGGATAAGTCGGAAAACCCGTGCTGGGTCTTGAGTGCTTCTTTGATTTGGTCAACATAGCCTATTACAACTATGTCATTGCTGTGAATTGCATCTGATGAAAGTAATACTTCGTCTAGACCAGACCAGTCTGAGAATTGCGTCATGACTTCAGGATAGTGAAACTGCCACAACCTATTGTTTGCAATATAGTGATCATATATTTGCGCTGCCTCCTCAACCGAAAAGTTGAATGCGGCGGCGACTGTCGTCTCAGTTTCTTGACCGCGATGGAAAGTAATCTCTCTACGACCTTCAATGATCATTTGTAGATTAAGTTTGATAAATGCGTAGAGCAGTTCAGCGTATTGCGAAGTATACTCTTGCGACGGAAAGGTGACTAGTATTGCGATATGGCCACCAGAATCGTTCTGAGTATTTACAAAAAAGGGTCTTTCTACATTAAATTGCTTTCGTTCCTTGTTCTTGTGATGCCTCGATAGCCGATACGGTCCGCTCGGAAACGGAACCTGCTTTAACTCGTGCGTCCGCAGACAAGCACCAACATGGTCCTCAAAGACCCCATGAACTTGAATATCGGTTCGGCTCGATAAGCAAGTTTGAATAAAATCCACCTGCGCCTCATCAAACTTCGTTGCGACATAAGAAACCAACTTCTCCCCCATGGTGTGCCAGTTTTCTTTCTTGACGTCTTCAAGGTGCATGAGGTCGGGACAGGGGCGAATTGGTTCACGCTGATAGACGCTATACATTTGCAGAGTGCCTTTCTTTGGCGAGGTCAATTATGCTGTGTGCTTTGAGCGAGGAAACCAGATCTTCATAGTTTGGCAGGCCTAATCTGACCAATGCGACAAAGTCATGTGTTTGCGCCTCGTATCCCTGTCCATATCGGTCTCTGG
Source organism: uncultured Sulfitobacter sp. (assembly GCF_947500075.1). GTDB lineage: Bacteria > Pseudomonadota > Alphaproteobacteria > Rhodobacterales > Rhodobacteraceae > Sulfitobacter. The sequence continues at coordinate 5,511 of NZ_CANMQS010000001.1, forward strand.
AGAGAGAGCGTCGCTGAACTGTTAGGTCAATTGCTTTCTCTTTTGATTTTACGCCGTCTACGATGTTGCTGTTGGGTGCTGGCAAAAACTTGATACGATGCGGTTGGCCTAGGTCCGCAGCAGCCACGTCACCACTTGCATACACCGCACGAAAGCTCACCTCCAGCGCCTGCGAATTATTTCCAGCTGCGACCCTCATAGACCCAAACTCACTTTTGGCGTTCAGATAATACTTGAACCGCTTATTTGCCAAACTCACAAAATCGCACTCGGCTTGATAGTTGGGTCCACATATTTCGGAAATCATCTCAATAGGGTGGATGGCGACAGCTAGAAGAAACGACTCCTCTACACTATCCGCGTTCCATATGAGGTTAGTTGGTTTGTTGGAGTTAAATTCTACGTCGAGATGTCTGATTCTTCCCAGATCGTCTTGAAGAGACATTAAGTTCTCGAATACAGTGGATCGGCGAAAGTTATATCCAATTTGTACAATTGCCCCTTGAGTTTGCGCGGCGTCTAACAAGCTCAATACTTCTTCGGTACTTGAGGCGCATGGTTTCTCAGAGAAAACAGGGACATGAGCTTCTATACAGTGCCTCACGACCTGAAAATTGAGTAAAGGTGGACCAGCTACAAAAACTGCGTCAGGCTCACTTTCAAAAATAGCCTCTTTCCAAGATGCATAGGCAGTTACTCCGTATCGATTTCCCAGCGCCAGTCTTTTTTGGGAATCGCGGCTGGCAATTGCGTGAACACCAATACCTTCGACCTGCATAAGACTGGGAATTAGGTGTTCCATCATGTGTTCGGACACGCCGACGCAGCAAGCCTTCAAGTTTTTCTCATACATGGGAGCTACGCTAGTTAAACTTGGGGTTCAGGCAAGTAGAAAGTTACCGCACAGCCGATGTGGTTTGAGGTCTTTTTTCCAAGCCAACATTCGTTGAAGGAGCCGAATCCATCGTAGACTTGCCTTCCGCTTCAGTCTTTATGGCGGTAAAGCGTCTTAGCGCGGGAAATTTTCGCTGTCCAAATTGGGGACATGTTTGGGAGCGTAACGGTCTTTGAGGCAGAGTCCACCGCTTAGAATATAACTAAATTCAAATTTCCTGCTGTCCTACCCTAACCAGCTGAGATCATTGAACGCCAGAAAACGGTCGTCCTCCCCGTCAGGTGGCAACATAACGTAACAAGCTCGTTGGGCAAAAAACGTTATGTTGCAGCGGATTTGAGGTAGATGGATGAAACAGGCAAAGGTGCTTACAGATGCAGAGCTCAAGCGTGTACTGGCCCTGTGCGTCACCATGCAGAACGGCAAGCGCAACAGGTTGATGCTCATGCTGTCCCACTACGCTGGGATGCGCGTGGGCGAGATCGCCTCGCTCAAATGGGCAGATGTGCTGGATCGTGACCACAAGCCCAAAGCGATGTTCTACCTCAAGGCGGAGAACACCAAGGCCAAGGAAGCGCGGCAGGTGCATCTGAACGCTAAGCTGCAACGGGAGCTCACAACCTATTGGGCACAGCTGGATCGGTTGAAGAAACTGGAGCGTCCAGTGATCGAGTCCCAAAAGGGTGGCCCCTTCACCCCAAACAGCATGGTCCAAGCTTTTACCCGTGTGTTTGATGCAGCTGGGATTGATGATGCGTCCTCGCATAGTGGGCGGCGTTGGTTCATCACGCGCATGGCTCATGCTGGCATTTCGCCCAAAGTGATCATGGAGCTTGCCGGACACAAACAACTGACCACCACGCAACGCTACATTGATGTGTCGGATGAGCAAAAGCGCAGCGCGGTGGAAGTGCTATGACTTCAGCTGGACCGACCGTGTTTGAGGCGTACCGCGACAAAGCCCCGTTTCAAGGCTTCACGGATTTGAGCCTTTGAGTGCCTGTGGAAACAGAACTCGATGTTCTCCAGATTGGGTTGGCCAATCATGTTCCAATCTACATGCAGGTTGCCAATGTACTTTGTGTTTCTAGGTACAGAACCAGCGCATCTGTCATACCAATGCATGTGCCAACGTCTCACCCAGTGCCGGGGACGTCGAATGTCCTTAGGGGGTTCGCCACAACATTCGAAATACAAGTTTCCACCAAACTTGAAACCAGTGTGGTTTGATGACTGCCCGGCCAGCCACGCAAAGACCCAGTCGCCTTCTATTCCCAGCCAATTTTGAAAGCGTCTTAACCGATAGGTTGTGAAGAATTGGCTTTGGCCAAAGCCTGTTAAATCTACTTCTCGCATTGAAATTTCTCCTTGTTCAATTGTCTTGAATCTGACGCCTTTCCAAAATTCAGTCATTATTCATGTGACTGTTTTAATAAAATATTTGCGACGTCGGCCTGCGAGGAAAACTTGATTTAATCAAGTTTTCCTTGAGCTCGAGTCTTACGCCCTCCAAGATCAAGACCCCGGCGAAGATTGGCGTGCCTCCAAGCAAATATTGTTTCGACGAGCATTTGTGTTGCTACGCTTTCTGCATGACACAGCATCACATCTATTTTCTCATCTCGAACCAACACTTCGTTCCAACTGGCGGGATCGGTTCATTTTTTCGAGGCTTCCAGCGGATGGCGAGCCACTTTGGTTGGCGCGTCACTGTGATCATGGATAACCAGCCATATGCCTCAGCAAACGCAATGAAAGAGGCCGCTCAACAACTTGGTGGTTTCATCATGCCAAGTCAGCCGGTCAGCCATACGGGCCATAACCCTGACAAAAGCCAATATGCCAAGGAAGTACCCAATCATTTGCGCGTGCAGAACTTCAAGAGTGCGCTGCGCCTGGCACTGGAAGTCGAGCCTCCCACACATCTTTTGATCAACACTCCTGAAGCCGCATTGGCAGTGTTGGAAATGGGGCTGCATGGTAAAATCCCGGCCACCTTTTACACCCACCACGAAAACCTAGTGCTGAACCCAATCCCGAAGAGTAGCAAATTCGGCCCAAGTTATATGGAAATGCTGTATAGGATCATTGGAACGGCTGGCGTCATTACGGCAACACAAAGCGATTACAACGTTGAGCGGATGCATCATTTGGAATTTTCTGCCGCGCCCGTCGTGCTGCCGATGCCAATCCCTGATACACAACTGCTGCAGCCATACGAAGGCGAACGAAGTGGTGTCCTGTTTATCGGCAGGCATGAACCGCGCAAGCAGCCGGCGGTGTTTGCTCAAAAGGTCGCCCAAGCTGGACTGTCAGCCAAAGTGCTTACACGGGCATCTGGTGAAAAGAAGTTTGAAGCAACCTTCAGAAAGTACGGCGTTACCGATCATAATATCCGATCCGAGATCACTGGTCAGGAAAAGGCCGATTTCATTCGATCCGCTCGGATTGCATTTCATCCCGCAAAGCTGGAATCCTACGGGTTTTCAGCGATGGAAACGCTGGCAGCTGGCCTGCCAACGTTGCTGGTCCACGAGTATGATTGGTGGCAAGCCTTCATCGATGACGGCGTCCACATCACGCCAATTCGTGATGCTCACAATGAGCTGCTGAAACTATATGAACGTCCTTTGCAAGCTGCTCCCAACTATGTCGCGCACCGGGAGCAGCAGACTTTTGCTATTTGGGAACAGTATCTGGATGCTGATCATCGTCCTGGCTAGGCGCTGGCAGCGCCGCTGGAGGCACGAACATGTCCGTGTTTTCGACGAACCCACCAGCGAGGCCCACAACCAAAGGTAAGGTCATTTTGCAAGGGCCGGTTGGTAGCTCGCAGTTCAGCTCGATCCCAAAGGGCGCGCCCGCCATGGAGAGAAGTTTGCCTTCAAAAGTCATACCGTAGTCGAAGCCGAGGCTGATCACGCTTTCTAACTGCCGGGTATGCACAAGCCAGTCCGACCCAAGTGGCATTGTGCTTTGCTGCGTCCAACTGATCTTTCCAAGCTTCTGTTTTTCACTGGGGTTGTCAGGGAAATGAACGTACAGATACTCGTTTTCCTCGGTGACATTGAGCAGTGTCGGGAACCGTCGATTTGAGTTGCGCGGCAATGACTTTTTGAACGTTTCGCGCCAACCTTGCAGCTCGTTCAGGACGCCTTTCGTCAAACTGAATTCATACTCAGGCTCCGCACCAGTTTTAAGCAAGCGAAATCCTTCCCTGCCGGGGGCTACACTGGGAAAGGCATATTTCAGTGTGCCGCCGTCGGAACACGTAAGGTGTGATAACTGTGATGTGTGCTCGTCCTCCCATTCAAGTTGGCGCAAAAAATCAGATGCGAAGTTACGGACGTCATCTGCTGCCATGCGCAAAATCCGCGCTTTCTGCCGGAACGTCTCCCATGGAATTTGTGCTTCCAGCCCAATCATTGAGGGCAGCACGGTCCCGTTTTCCACGATTGTCGCCGCATTTCCATCTTGCTTGGTGAGCCAGAGAACCTGCTTTGCCTTTTCGATGTTTTTGATAGTAACCTTGGAGCCCTTCTTGGCTTTTGCCTGGCCTTGTTGTCGATCCCTTAGAACCTGGACCACTTCGTCTTTGCTTTCGTTGCCTGTTACTTCCAGCGTGGATCGCATGGCACTCATTGCTTCAAGTTGAGCAATCACGTTCTCTCGGTCAGGCTGAATGCGTTTGAAAACATCGCAGATAACAAAAAATGCATAGAGCCGCTTTTTTGTCAAACGCCGTTCTGTGCGATCCGTGATGGAAGGAACCAAGCTGATCAACGCACGTTTAAATGTGGCTTGAGGCCCAGTTGGAAGGAAGCCAACAATTTCAGCCCCATTGGTCGTTTGCCGAACAACAGCATGGGCATAGCCGTGAACTGTGTGCGGTTTCATAGCGTTCCTTTGAAGGCCTGTTACGGAACCCAGGGATTGCGCGTCCAATACTTGTTTGGCCTGCTCAAACTTTTCTGACGCATCAACTTCGGTCCGGGAATCGCCAGAGGTCTTTTCGGATTCTAGTGCGCGAGCATACAGAGTTTTGAGTGTCTCCCCGCTTAAAAAAGCCTGGCGAAACTGCTGAACGCTCCAGTCCTCTTCTTGTGCATACTTTAGAATCTTCCGGTACTGAGATTTGCTGTCGTCGCGAGTAGTGGGGAACGCGATGCCAACCAGCTCATGGAAATCATTGGTCTTTTGCTTCGCACTGATCGACTTGACCTTCCGACCAATGAACAGCGTGAGCATCTCCAACTCTTGCAGCTCAAGGCACAGTTTATAGGTGGCCACCAAAGCTTGATGGACGCGGGTATGGTGACCTTTGAGAGCTTTTTCAGCTTTGGCTGATAGCTTTTGGATTACCTCAAGTTCAGGTTCGAACTCAGCAAGTTTCTTGCTGGAGTTTGATCCAACGACGACAAGTGCGTTTTCTGTCATGACTTATACCTTTGCCAACGCCAGAGCGTTCAGCTCTCGCTCGGCATCTTGAATGAATTGCATTGGGGTTTCGGAGGTGAATACACCGTCCAGAAGTGCCGGAAGGCTCACGAGTTCCTTAGGGCGCTCTAAGCTGTTGTGATCAGCGAGTGTCCGGTAAGCATGCCGGAACCCTTCAAAATATGCCTGGGTATTGTGGTGGATCAGCAGAACCTGTTGGAGCTTGTGTGATTGTTCTTTTGTGAAACCCGCGAAGGTCTTCTTAGAAAAATCATCGATGGTAAGATGTGCGCTCAACGTCGTGAGGGTTTGCTTGAACATCCTCCCACGGCTCTGTTTCTCAACCAGCTGGCTAATGGGCCGCATGTCCCCGACTTGGTTGTCCAAGTGTGTTTTGGCATCCCGAAAGCGCCACGAGTTTGGATCAAGATCAACACCGGTAACAGCATGATACCCGTTTTTCATCGTATCAACGGGGCTGCCTGAGTCAAAGGACAGCTGAATGTCACTTGCTCCCGTATGCTTACGCAGAGCACGTTGCAGCATGCTCAAACCCACACCTACCCGCAGGGTGGACACGCCCAGAAAATGTAGCCACTGGCCTTGCCGCAAATACCCCAGATCGCGCATTTCAATGAGCCGTCGGCACGTCATCGCCAGCTCAGAATGATGCTTTCCTGCAAAGGTCCAGCCATCAAATCGGAACTGTTGCATCCGCTGAAACCAGAATTTGCTTTCCCTTTCGTTGCGACCTTGGATTATGTTCAGGACTTTGGTTTTTCGTGGAACTCGGTTCTTCCAATAGTATCGATTGTTCCGAGTCGTCTGAAACAGACAGGCAAGAAAACCGGTGTCAAATCCCAGTTGTTTGGAGAGTTTCTCCATTTCAATGCCTTCTGAGATCAGTCGTTGAACATGAATGTCCACGCCACCAGAAGCGATTGTGGCTAGAGGAAAATCCATAACCATTGAATGCGTAGCGACATCTTCAAGCCACCGCAGCATACGTTCCACGGTTGGCATGCCGTTGAAATTGATCGTGCCTTGCTGGATTTGAAAGCCGCCACTATCACCGATCAACGTGACACGCGGATCATGATTGCCGCCTGTTAGCCAATTTCGCTGTTTCGCCAACTTTGCTGTCTTCGCGGCTTGACCTGCGCTGTAGAGCACCCAGGGGTAAAAGCAGAGCTTTGAGCTGGGGTTGGTGAACTTCAAATCCTCGGGTGTAAAACGAAAGTGATGAGGAAGCCTTAAGCCGGGCAAGGCATCAACGTATGTGCTGCTGAGTGCGGGCAAATAAACAGCGGCATTGGCAAAAGCTTTGGCTTCTGAATAGTCCCGCCCTTGGTTCAGGTTCAGCTGTTCACTTTGCAATCTTGGAACCAGATTCTCAACGTCTTGATCAAACGCTGGGTCTTCTTGACTTGACCGTTCTTCATTACTCAAAACCCCAAAGTAAGGGGGTTCAGATGCGTCTTTCAAAGCAGCAGCTGGTAACTTCTTATCGTAGGACGCTGGCATACAGCTCACTCCCATTGAAAAATTTGGATGCCCATTGCGCACGTCCCGCAAGTGAATGAGCTGTGTAATCCGAAATCTGCCTGTGGATGAAATCGATCAAATTGGCAGCGTTGGCCCCTGCAGCCGCTAGTGAAGTGGTCCAATCAGACGGGTACCCTAGAGTTGGATAAACCTCAGGGTATGAAAGGCGATGCGGTACAATCGGAACCGCGCCGTTCAGCAAGCCTTCATAGACACCGATGCCCAACGTTTCCTGTTGGTTCGCCGAAAACACCGCAACTGATCGCGCAAGTTCTTCATGATACTGCTGCTTTGTCAGCGATTTCTCCTGCGCGAAACACACCCGATATTCTGGCAACATCGGCTCCAGCAGCTGCATGATCTCTGGCTGCTTTTCTGGTGAAATACGGTGCGGGAACAGGATGGTGTCCTTAGTCGTGCCTTCGCGGCGCCCTTGGAAAAATGAACCCAGATATTCCATTGGCCATCCAACGATTTGTGCCTTTTGGGGCTCTGCCGCACCAACTGCATCTAGGAACATATCGCGGTGAAAAGACGTGGCGAAGTAGTTGCGATCAGCTGCACAATAGACAGCGACCTCAAATGCACGGCTCCAAGTTTGGTCGGTGATCTTGCGAGCCAATATGTCCCAAGGATCATATGATCCAGCGTGCCACATCACATCGATACTCAAGTCAATGTCGAGCAAATCAGCCATGTAACGGCATTGGATAACACCTAGGTGCCATGCGTCAGTGAACAATAAACGATCACCATCAGTGACACCGCCAGCCTGAACAATAGCTGAGAACTTAGCAATCTGCGCGGCCTTATAGGTGGTGCTTTCCGCAAAGTTCAGGAAGGCACCTGGTGTCGTATTTCCAGTGGTTTGGATACCTGAAATGATCTGGAGATCCCATGAGCTAGCGGAAGCCGACATTGCCTTGCGCAGCTGTGGGGGTAGGTGCTTCTGCCACTCTGATGTGTAGCGTTGTTCGTGTGGTTCGATGTCAAAGAGCCAAAGTGTCGGCATGATTACACCGCCATTTCAGCGTTTGGGCGATTTCGCAGAAAGGACCAGAACAACACCGCGCCAAGCATTTTGGCAGCACTGATTAGGACAACAGCAGTCCAGTCGAAGAAGCCAACCATGTGGAGGAAGACAACAGTATCAACGGGCACAGCCACGGCGGACGAAAACAAAATTCGTTGGGACAGTGGCTTACGTGTGAACGTATAGACCGCCCAATCGATAGCTTCGGAAATTAGGAAAGCTGTGACACTAGCCAACGCAACGACAGGTGCCGACATAAAGTAGCTGATGCCACCTGCTGCCAGCATTGCGATGACCACCCAGTGTCCAATCTCCCGTTGCGCGAAGTCCCGGAACACAAAAACAAAGCCAACGACAAGCATCACGGGCGGGAACATCGTGCCCAGTATCGGCACCATCGGCACCACCACAAAAAGCCAATTGATCGCTACCACAGCAGCGATATAGGCGGTTGTCCAAAACCCTTTGGGCATAAGTTCCTCCACAGAAAATTGTTTGTGGGGTGAACCTGTCAGAGTTGATCTGTTTGATGTTGTGCACATCTGACCCAAAGGGTTGCAAAAATTGCCCAAATTGGATGCTATGATGGCGGCGGAAAGCAAAAAACTTGATTTGATCAAGTTTTCCCGCGCATTCAGTCAATGATTTCATAAGCCTAGTTGTGCCCCGAACCGACTTGGCAGCATGGGCAGTAAGTTGGATTTTTAGGCCGATGCAAATTCAATGGCTGCCAAATTCGGCTTCAAAGTGAACTTCGCGTCTAGCATCCGTGCAATCTGGCGCACGATCTCTAGCCCAAAGCCCGCCTGACCATTTGGATCTTCAACACAATTGATTTCATCAACCACATGAACCGCGATGCGGGTTTCATCAACTTCCGCTCGAACCGTTACACTCAATCCATCTTCGCTCATGCGGACGGCATTTTGAACCAAGTTGGAAACGGCTTCCCAAACCAAATTAGCATCAGATGTCATTTGGTGGTTGGTGGGTATCACGTTCAAAATAACGCCACGCTGATTGGCTTCCGGCTCAAAGGTCTGCAGCACTTGGTCGAACACACGCTGAAGCGCGAACTCTTCGCAAATGATGTCAATCCGGCCTGCCTCTCGCTTCGCGTAAGCGAGCACCTTGTCGATAAATCCAGATGCGGTTTGTCCAATAGCACGAGCCTGCTCCAGTGGTGCACCCGCTGGGGTGTCTTTGTGTTCGATCACCAGCCCATCCAACATCATGTTCACAGTATGCATGGGTTGGCGCAGATCATGGCCTATCGAGCGTATCAGATGCTGCTGGAACTCAAAGGCATCGCGCAGGTCTTTGGTTTGGTTGGCGACTTCTTCTTCAAGGTCAGCTTCATGCTGTTTGATGGCATCAAAAGCAACTTCACGATCTGAAACAGCCCCGCCAATCATCAAGGTTGAGATCGCCGTCAGCAGCAAAAGCACTTGCAGGGAGATACGCTCCCCCTCAAATCCAAACCAGTTGGCGGCAGGAGGCGTTAACAGCGCAGTTAACACAATTGCCGTTGCGGCAGATGGGAGACCGCCTCGTACTGCAAAAATCACAGGTGGCAGCAAGATCAGATAGAACAGCGAGTCCAAATAGGTGCCTTTGGATGGAGCCCAAAACGCAATGAACATCGCCAACAGGATCGTCACCAACTGAAACGCTATGACGCGCCACTCGGGTAGAACTGCCTGTACTCCACGGCCAAAGAACCACAGCAGGAACGGAACCAGTATTGGCAGTGGGATCAACGTCCCAATGGCATCGCCTACGGCCCATGGTAGCAGTATTTCCCAGGCAACGGGCCACGGGAAGTTGCCCACAGCAGCATGAAGCGACACCCCGCTAAGAGCCCCCAATAGTGCTGCAGCCAAAGCAATCGCAATTAAATGAAGTTGGTTCTTCAAGTCACGGATCGGTAAGCTCACCCCAATCAAGTGACGTGCGACCAAACCCGCTCCAGTGTAAATCACGTAGAGGCGAAACCCGTGCAAGATCGGATCCCTATAGTTGGTGAACTCAACGCCAAGCACTCCGCAAATAGCTGGGATCGCCAGCAGCAGGTTTGCCACCAACGGGGCCAAGAGGAACTTTCGAGGAGCCGTCAATGCGACAGCCAACGTGACGCCTGCAGGCAAGAACCAAAGACTCGCGTAGGTTTCAAAGAAGTCAAAAACACCAGCAGAAACATATGCCGCGAGCCACAACAGAACGATTGCTGCAAATCGCAGCATGTCTCTGATCACCAAATCAAACTTCTTTTCCATATCCGATTTCTGCGTGAAACTGCTCCTCACAATCAATAAGAGAAATTTACTGATGAAACGCCTGCTCATTGCCGATGATCATCTTATGATTGGATCAGCGATGGTCTACCTGTTGAAGCAGCTGGACCCGTCGATCCACACGGTGTCAGTGGGTTCTGCAAAGGCTGCTCTCGAGACAGTGGCTGAAGGCAAGCCATTCGATCTGGTGCTGCTGGATTACGACATGCCAGGAACCAATGGGATCAAAGGCATGGGCCTGATCCACAAAGATCACCCAGAACAGACTGTGGGTATCATTTCGGGCAGAACAGATCCCCAATTGGTAAAGGCCGCCATTGCTGCGGGTGCTGTCGGTTGGCTCCCAAAATCAATGTCTGATGAACCGCTGCTCCACGCGTTGCGCATGATGGCGGCAGGTGGACAATTTGTACCATCCGACGTGCTGGCTGAGCTCAAATCCAGCGATGACCGTTGGGACCTGTTCAGTGAGGCAGAGCAGCGCGTGGCAAAACAGTTGGCACAGGGGTTGTCGGACAAGGAGATTGCACTCGGCTTGGGGTTAGAACCCAAAACAGTGCGCAATCATGTACGAAACATCCTTCGTAAAGCTGGTGCCGAGAGCAGAACCAAGTTTGCTCTGGCCTTTCACGAAAACCGCTAACCCCAACCTAACGTCACAGGTTTAGGCTCGTACAACCTCAACATCCAACGACTTGCCCGTATCAATGACATCCAACAGACGATCAATATTGGGGTGCGCTCCAGGTCGGTTCTTTGCATCAACCGTATGCTCCGCAAAAACTTCCAACCCATGTGCTGCAGCCTTTGCGTCAATGCTGCCGAAGATTTCTGCAAGATATTGATAAACGACCAGTGAACCCTGTTTCCCAGGCTTGTTCTCAATGGTGTCTACAGTCGCTCCAGCAGCATCCTTGAGGTCGATATGGCTAATTCCATCAACAGACGCCAGCAGTTGCAAGTTGTCTTTGAATGAAGCTGTTGGCGTGATCATCTTTGTTTCCTATTCAGGTATCTGCGAACGCTCTTAACAGGATCGGCGTCACGCACCAAGGTGCGAAGAATAGGGTACGGCTCTGTCCGGCCATTGGCCATAATTTGCGAGTGCTGCAGTCGCAGCCGGCATTGCCGCCATTCGCGGCAACCGCGAAATTTGGTCTGGCTCAAACCTACTGATCGCGGAAGAATCCACTGTTGCCAGTTTGTGATACTGCATCTGCTTTGGTAACGATAAGCAATTAGTAAGCCCATGTACTTGGAGAGCGGCATTTGGGAAATTATGATTTTGAAGGGCTTTCTCCGCTCGATTTTGAAGAGCTAAGCAACGATCTCGTCGGGGCAGAACTTTCGGTGCGTGTTGAGAGCTTCACCCCTGGACCAGATGGCGGCATGGATGGGCGCTTTGATTGGCTAAGTGGCAAAGGGATTGTGCAGTCGAAACATACGAAAAGGAGCAGCTTTTCAAAGCTAAAGCGCAGCATACTGGAGGCAAAAACGCAAATCGATCAGCTAAAGCCGACACGGTACTTTCTGAGTACATCTCTGGGACTAACACCTGACCACAAGACAGCACTAAAGTCAGTCCTCGAACCACACATTCAATCAACTGAAGACATTTTGGATAAGGGAGCTATCAACACTCTTTTGCGGAAATTTCCACATGTGGAGAAGAGCCACCATAAGCTTTGGCTGCACAGTTCCGGTGTTCTTAGCCGAATGCTTAACAATGCGACGGCAAACCGAACATCGCTAGTTGTGGAAGAGATCGAGCGTGCCAACGAAGTTTTTGTCTCTCATCAAGGATACCTAGATGCCCAAAAGGTAATAGATGCCCAGAAGGTTCTGATTGTGGCAGGTCCGCCAGGGGTCGGCAAAACTACTTTGTCTCTCGTTATCGCGTCCAGATTTCTCGAGGATGATTGGGGTATCGTAGCGGTGTCAAGCATCACTGAAGCATTGAAAAACTTTGAAAAGACGACGAAACAAGTTTTTTTCTTTGACGATTTTCTGGGTGCTATTCGCTTAGATCAGTACTCGCTTTCGCACTCAGAGAATGACTTCAAGCGCTTCATCGCGATGATCCGAAAAAACCCGGCAACAAAACGCTTCATCTTGACCACTCGAAAGTACATCCTCGCTGAAGCGCGGATCGCCTCTGAAGCTTTGGCGGACGATGTTGTGCGTCTATCTGATGTTGTAATAGACCTTAAGACATACAGTGACCAGATCAAGGCTAAGGTCCTCTACAATCACCTGTATTTTTCAAACCTTGATCAAGAACACATCAACGCATTGGTGAAGTCGGAAAGACTCTTGGACATAATCCAACACAAAAACTACATGCCGAGACTGATCGAGTGGCTAACGGATACAGATCGTTTGATCGGTTGTGCACCAAACCAATATGTTGATCACTTTTTGCGAACATTGGCGCAACCGGATAAAATTTGGGAGCATGCTGTGACTCGCCATCTAGACAGCCGGTCTCAGTTACTTCTCTTTTGTCTATTTTTGGAACCATATTCCAATTTTGCGGCGGTACACAAACGTTGGTTCGACAGCGCAAACTTCGCTTTGTCGCAGGCGCAGAATTATCAAGTATCGACAACCGACTACTCTGACGCCCTAAAGGTTCTAGAGGGGTCGTTTGTATTGCTTGGAGGGTGGCGTGTTGAATTCATCAACCCTTCTTTGCAGGATTTTCTGAGTAGACAATTGCGGGCTTCTCCAATGCTGACGGCCTTAGCAAGTAGTATTGCAACCCAAGATCAAGCCCTAAAGATATGGCGTTTCTTTCGCTTCGAAAAGCAGTTGAGCAAAAGCAGACAAGCCGAAGTGTATCAAGCGTTGCGTGACGCCTGCTTGCGGCCTTCAAGCAGCGTCGAGAGGAACGTTAGCGTTTGTCAATTTGTAGAGTTCGCCCACTACGTTCTTGATTTCTTAGACGATGGCGACGGCGTAGCCGAATTTCTGACAGAAGAACGGTTAGCTGAGCAGGACAATGATCTATCCGAGTTTCCGCGTTTTTTGGAAGAAGTCGAAGATGGCTATTATGAACATTTGGACCAAGACTGGCTACGTAGCTACATGTCCCGACGCTTTATTGCGGCACTGCAAGACATAACCACAGACTTCGATGATTACTTTGGCTTTTTAGGTGAGATAGAGAGCGTTGCGCCAGATTTCACGGACGACGAAGTTTCCGCGATCGATGAGGCAACAACATATGTTGCAGAAAACACTGAACTGCCAGAAAAAAACGCCGAAGAAGGCGAACGTCTGAAAGACATGCTTGACGAAATTGACCTGTTCGAACGCTGGACAACATCGCGCGCCCCTGACGAACTACGACAGAGCATTATACAACGATGCAACGACATCGACGCGGAAAGAGCATACTTAGAGGAACAAGCGATGGATGAGTATTATCTGCAAGCCCCAGCAAATCAGACACGTTTTGACCCAACGGTTGCGACGCCATCGCAGTTTACGACACCCCCGTCACGCTCACTTCAATACCGCCCATCAACCACCTTCAGTGCGACCGATGCCGAAAGAATGTTCTCAAATTTGATTGAGCATGCCGACGATTCGTAGCTGAATAGGGTCGGCTAAGAGAACAGATCTCCTTGTGGCCGATAAGCGTCCAGCTCTTTGTAGTAAGTTGCCATGTGTTTGAGGAAATCGGCGTCAACATTGCGGTATTCGAATGGGTAAATTTCTAAATTACCAGATCGTTTATCACCGACCATCGGGTACTCAACCAAACAAAATCTATACTCTTCAATGGCCGATGGAATTGGTTGTGCAAGCGCTGCGATGATTGCCTCCTTTTGGGACCTCTTCAATGCAGGTTCTCGGTTCGGGTAAACAAGAACGTGGTAGATTTTTCCGGCACGTCGAAATCCGAAGTCCGGCCTGATTTTCAACTCAACATCTTCGCCAATCAACTGCGTACTTGGACCGACGTCTACGTACTCTGCTTCGTCGAGCCCGAGTTCTTCGATCAGAAACTCAAACAAGTAGGTTTTTGCCCTAGACTCTCCTGGTCCATCCAAGGATGCAAGAAAGTCGTGCGCGTGCTGCTTATCCAAACCTTTGAGTACTTTGTTCACGACATCGAAGAGATTTTGGTAGTTCCACATACCCCCATCCCTCGAGTGATAGTCCGCTATTTTCGACGAGATGCGACTGACCTCTTGAGGAGTTCCCGGGGCTCCAAAGACTGGTGGGTTAAACAGCAAAACGCCTCGGATGAACTCTGATTTTGATTTCCGGATCATTGTACCGCCACGCTAAGTATCGAATAGGTCTTCAATGCTCTGAAGCCAAGTTTGGATTTCGTCAAAACCGCCGCATTCCTTTAAGCGCACTACACTCATACGCCTCGCGGCTTCACCATTGATCACCTTCTTCGCTTTCGAGATCTTTTTCTTTTGCTTCTCTTCCGAGAGGTCGCCCCATGGGGAAGGAGAGCTGGCGGCATGAAGGGCTTGCGCGACAATCTGGGGAACATCATCAAAGTCGCCAAACGCAGCGAGTAACGTCACCTCAATACCATTGGCCCGATAGGCTTCAGCTATGGCATCTGGGTGGATGTAATTTTCCATTTCTCGCTTAGCTGTGGTGTGGGCAGTGCAGCCATCACGCGCGTTCACAGCCGCTACGTGGGCTGCATACTTAGGCTCTTGGTCAGGTGGGTTATCCCTGTCACATATGTGGATTTCCGGCCTGTTTAATGCTTGTAGCCGGTCAGCCCAAAGCGCCAAGCAACTCCCACCGAGTGGAACGAATATTATCTCGCCATTGGCTTCCGAGGCTTCCAAGTCTGAGACGTTTTCACCGGCTTGGGCCAGCAACTTTGAAATCTCTGAGAGGAACACAATGTCGTTCGGACCTTCGACCGCAATGAACGCTTTAACAGAGTGATCAGCCAGCACTCCCAAGGATTTGGATATGCGGGCGTTTAGTTCTCCGCCGCCCGTCGCTAGCGCCCGGTGTGGACCTTCATCGTGAATAAACCGGAGTTGATGTTCAGGAACTGCACGCGCCAACATGGGCGTGTGAGTAGTAACTATGACTTGTCGAGTTGGATCTGTAGTAAGACGTTGGAGTACCGAAAGAAGCAGCCGCTGGTTGCGCGGGTGCTGGCTCGTTTCAGGCTCTTCGATAGCATATATTACGGATGCGTTGTCTGTTTCGGCTGCACGCGCCTCGACTTGGGCTCTGAAGAAATTGAGCAGGATAAGCCGGCGAACACCGCTTCCTCTTTTATTTAAGGGAATCCCGTTTTCACCGGTGACGCTGGTTTGAAACAAGGATTCCCACTTCTTAGTTTTGACCACAGGGTCCAGGGTTGCGGATAGATCAGCATCCATTTCTGCAACCTTTTCAAGGGTCTGTTGCGCCACCTTGCTTACTTCATCCTTTACGCGCTCGGTTATCGCTGCCAAGTCACCTTCTACAGCCTTGACAGCTTGCGCGATTGCCGCGTTCAGCGGATCTTGTGCCTCGGCATCTTGGTCAGTGCTGGCGCGATCAGACTTGAACAACCAGAAAGCCGGTAGGTATTTGCTAAGTGCTACCCACGCCTGCTTACCTGCTTCCTTTTGTAAGTCCACTTCACTAAGAGCCGGTTGCAGGTCATCGTTCGACCCCCATATTGCTGCCCTCAGCTCAGCGTTCACAGATTTGTTTACTCCATCTAGGTCAACTCCGAGGTCATTAGCGCGCTTGACCAACTCAGCTCGTTTGAGCGTCAATAGATCAGATCGGTTCTCAGCGGTCGGGTGAAGTGCATTTGCGCATATACTAGATACTTTTGGAGACGCCGACGCCGCATTGTATGTCTTTGTGATTTCGAGATTTCCAACTTCATTTAGCAAGTACTCACCTGCCAGAGTCGTCGGATGTTCAGCATCAACAATCAGTGTTTCCGGCAAATCCGAAAACTCGCAGGTGATCTTTACATTTTGAGCGTCTCCATCAACTGAAGCATCATTTTGATCCATTTTGCTTTGCTCAAAGAAAATTGACATAGCTTCGAGCAATGCAGACTTACCAACATCATTTTTTCCGACAATGGCCGTGAAGGATTCGATCTTGATTTTGAAAGGAGCCTGATAGCATCTGAAGTTTTGAACAGTGACTGAAACAAGTCTCAAAAAAAAATACCTGTCGATATTAATAAAATGGAACGTTAAGCTTGGGGTATCTGAGGCGCTGACACTTGAAACAATGAGCAACCGCGCCTTAATTGTACAGAGCAATACAGCAGGACCTGCTTCCGGCGTGCTCCTAAATGTCAGCTTTTTTTGCTTACCGAGTTAATCTTCTGGAGCACGCAGTGGATGCCCGGAATCCGCCCTCCCTTCCAGGGCATCACTTCCGGCGATACTCCAACAGCCTCTTCTTTGACCAGTCAGGTATCAGCTGCGCTATCTCATCCGTTGGCCTGATTTTGCTGTAGTAGGCGTCGATCATCTTGCTGGATGTACCCACGTTGCGACCCAGCAGGTGATGCCCAACACCTTCGCGGATTTGCTGGGTGATGTAGAAGTGGCGGAAGCTGAAGCTGTCTCTGAGTTTGCCGTTGCGGGCCTCGCGTAGATCAGCGGCGATCAACAGCTTTGCCAGACCAATTTTGAAACTGCGGATACGCTTGCCCTCGTGGTTGAAGAACACTGGGTCACTGTCCTCGGGCATCCTGCCCGTGGCTACATAAAACAGCGACTTGAGAAGGTTTATGAATGTCAGCGTTTCCGGCATGGCAGCCATCTCACGTTCTTTGCCTTTGCCACGCACCTGCATCACCGTGACGTCGCAGAGTTCACCGTTTTCCGCGTGGATTTTCCTCGCTTCGATGTCGCCCCAACTGAGATTGAACAGTTCGGTGGGCCGCATGCCAGTGAACGCCGCGATCATGCAGAAGCAATGTAAACGCAGCCGGTCCTGGTACGTTTTCTGGTTCTTGCCTGTTGGATCGTTTTGGGAAAACTCATACTCACGCACGCGATCTTCGGAGACGGATTTCAGATGCATGAACTCTTCCCACGTGAACCCAGGCCTGCTGTTGTCTTTTCGGCGCTTGTCTTTGGGCGCGTGGATCTCAGGGATTTCAATGACGTAGCCACGGCGTTGGCCAAACTCGAACAGCTGGCGCAACAGTAGGCTTTCCTTGTGCAGGGTCGATTTCGATGGATAGCCTTCCTTCACAGGGCGGAATATCTTTGTCTTCTGCCCCTTGATTATGCGGGTGTATTCGATCAGTGGGTTTTTTGATCCTGGTCCCGTGATCCAGTATTCCTTTCGAAAATCCCAGTATTCGTCGATGTCATCGGCTTTCAGCGCACTCATCAGCTTGCCCTTGAAGTGCGCCACAAAGTAACGGCGGACAATCATCGGATACTGTTTGGCGTGATATTCCGCTTTCTCCCCGCGCTGCACGGCCAGTTCGATACCCGCTATGAACTCCTCTGCGATCTTCTCGAAGTGCTTTTTGTTTACGGACAACCCTACCTCTGCCAGCGCACATGCTTTGATCCATTTGGATTGAGCGCGGCGTTCCGCCTCAATGGGGTCTGAGGTGCCCAAAGACAGCCGCTGCTGCCCCTGGCCCTTGATTGAGTACTGCACGTAGTAGCGCCCGTTAGGTGGGCGTTGATAGAGCGTGTAACCTTCTGAAACTGGGTCCATTTTGATCTGCCTGTGGTTGATGTCGCCTTTGGCATAAAGCCACCGCATCATCTGGACGAGTTCAAGAAATGGTTCTTACGGGCTCAGCCTGTGGATCACAGTCGCCCCAAAGTTCATGCACAAAAACAATATCTTCGCCAAGTTTGAGGAATGGTTCAGACCCAACGTGTCAACAAAGGAGACACGCAATGGAACAATCCAAAATCAACCGCTGGGTCGAAGTCAGCTTTCAACGCGACCTGGTTCACGGTGACAAAAATGTTGAGGTGCCTATTGGCCAGCGGCATCGTCATCGCGTTACGTTTTCCGTACGGGTGAACGTGCATCATGCGGATCGTGAAATCGAGTATTTTGCTCTTCGCAAGTTCTGCATGCAGCTTTGGCCCGGTGATACGCACCAAGTTGGTGATGCCAGCCTGGAGGCGATTGCTGAGCGCATGTTGAGCCAGCTGGTAGCTGAGTATCCAAACCGTAACTGGGAACTTCGGGTTCTGGAAGATGCCGAGAATGGCGCGGTGATCCAATACGCGGACGCCGCCTAAGACCCAATAGGAAAGCCGCTGGCGCGAACCAGCGGCTTTCACAGCACGTACTGCGGGATTACCCTTTTGGCTTGCCAGCGGGCTTCTTTGGCTTTGTTTTCACCATCTGCCCAAGCGCATCATCCAACTCTCCAGCCAGAACTGCTGAACGCACGGTTTGCAGCACCTCAACCAAGTTGGTGATCTCTCCGACCTCAATGCTGTTCTTGTCTTCCAGCAGTGGCAGTTCCTTCGCTCCATCCCGCAGGGTCAGCATCCAAGCGCCAGTGTGATGTTGCCACCACCATTTGCGGACTGCGCGCTGTTCAGTGATCTGTTTGCGTTCGCCGTCCTCCCCGCGCACCCATTTGCGGATGTCTTCAAGAAATTCTTCATCCCGCAGCTCAGCTTCAGCAGCTTCGATTTGGGTTTCCAGCTTGCGCAGGAGGTTCAAACGCTTCTTTGCCACCGGCGAAACGGGTGTTTTCTGAGAGCTCACAGTGAGCGAAAGTTGGGAAAGATGTTGCATGGCATGGGCCTTCTTGTTTGGAACATGCCAGGATCAGTTAATGCCACCTGATGCGAAGAGCGAATGGTTTATGCGTCTTCCAACACCTGCAAGTCATCCATCACCTCCACAAAGGTCATCTCCACATTGATCCGCGCCACCAATTGTTCCAGCTCATCATACGCTTGGTTTAAGTTCTCCGCATATGGTTGGCGGAAATGCGGGTTGCCAACGAATGTGGCCATGATGGTTTTTGTGACGCTCATCAGTGTTTCCAACACACGCCGACTTGGTTGGCGGTTCCGCGTGACCAAGCAGGAATAGTATGATGGCCCCATTCCCAGAATTCTGCGAGAAAACGCCTGCTGGGACCGGGTTAGGTTATTTCGTCGGTATAAATGGAACGCATCTCTTAGGATGTTGTCACCTGCGTATTCGTTGTATCTCATGGATTATTTCCTTTGCTGCTCAGCTATTTATCCGCGCAGCAAAGCCGCCTTAAATAATGATTTCAGAACAGCGAAGTTGTATAAATAGAAGCAGTTGCAGGAGACTGCACTGCACATAGAGGGAACTGAACTTGAAACGGGGGCGGGACGAAGACCGTCACTATGAGGCACCCTTAGCCGACTGGAACGTAGCTGCGTTGGGCCCTGAAAACCGAATGGGACATCCCAACAATTGGACTGCCAGGCATCACCAGATGCGAAATGGTCACCTCCGTGGAGAACTGTGGTTTCTTGATGGGGTAGAAATTTGACTGTGGTAGGCGTTGGAAATTGCGCTGAAGCAGTGCTTGCTGGTGTCGGTTTCATAGCACCGGTGAGCAGCTGGATATCATATCCTAACCGTGCATTGAGGTCGGGAATGAGGACGGAGAACGGGGCACCGCCGTCCAAGCAACATGCACATTCCTTATGAAAAAAGCGATCAACTCGTCTGAAGTCTGGAACTTCGAAGACCCTCTCCCCTCCACAACCACTTCTTCCAAGTTGGTTCGCTGGGGGGGGGGGAGAAAAAGCTCTAATCTGTCTGAGTATGGAAGTTCAGCTTTCAGCTTCACTCAAGTCGCCAGTGATAGTCATCCAAAATCAGTGTTCTTGGTTCTTTCAAAAAGCAATGAAACGAAACACAAAATCGATGTTCACGCCAGTTGAGCGTCAGCGAATACTGGATGTGCACAGAAGATTTGTGCGGCATGTGCGCAAGCAGATGCCAAAGCGACCAAGCTTATGATTGCTTATGGATTTGTTTGCGTTCTGTGTCTCATCGGACTGCATTGGCTTCCCGGATATCTTTGCAAAACACAACCAGCACAGGAAAAGGTCTGTGTTCATCAAAGACGCTCAGTGCTTGGCGGCTTTCAATTCCATCGGATTCACATAGACGATGCTGTCACCAACAGACACCATCACTTCGCCTTCTTGGATGTTCACCTGCATCTGCATGCTGCGGCTGGCCAATTCGGCCAGTTGTTTACTTTCTGATTGAGCGAGGTTCACCACGGTCAGGTTATCAAACCGCGTGGTGCTGTTTTTTATCTTTGACCACCACATATCCGCTGGATTGCCCCCATACGAATAGATGATTACGGACTTGGCTTTGCCGCAGGATTGACGGACGATCCTTTCACTGGGCAAACCCAATGTGATCCATCTGTTGAGTTCACCGCTAAAACTCTTTTCCCAAATGTCTGGCTCATCGTCCGTGGATAGCCCTTTGGTCATTTCCAGCTGTTCATCCGCATTCAACGCGAACGCCAAAATGCGCAGCATCATGCGTTCATCGGTTTCCGAGGGATGCTTGGCCACAGTCAGTTTGTGCGTCTCATAATAGTGGCGATCCATATCTGAGACAGAGAGCTCGACTTTGTAGATGGTGGCTTTCTGCGCCATGTTGGCTCCCGGTTGCTTGGTTAGGGATGCCTAGTTGGTCTGATGGGCCAGTGAAAGCTCAAAACCAACCAAAGGGGCAGGCAACCAAGTTGGGAAAACCAACCAAAACTTTCCTGAAAGAACTCTTTCCAAGAACTTCCCGAGAAAAACCCCATCACATAGGCGGTTGCTGGCGTGTCCGACGAATGTCCCGATAATACAATTCTGCTGGTTGAACCCGACGTAAACTATCCGCGTTGGCCAAGTACATGCCAAAATCAAAGTGGTTCCGCCCCACATGCTCGGGGATCAAGGTGCGCCCGTTGAACTGAACCCTTTGCTGGCCATCTACGAACACACGAACTTCCCCATCATTGCCGGTGCTCCAACGCACGTAGACAACGAAATGCGCCCAACGCCCTTCAATCTCGCGTAGGTCAATCACAGGGATCAGCTCATCTGGTTGGCAATCACCGTGACGATGCCCGGGGATGATCTGGCTGGTACGCAAATGCAGCATATGAGAGTTCCGCCCGCCCCAAATGCCAAAGTTCATGTGCGGGCAAACCCCGTTGTGCCATTGCCCAAACAGATAGTAGCCACGGGTTTGGCGCGGCCCAAAAGGAAAACCGTCGGGGAAACCAATATCCCATTCATACCAAGCTTCACGGGGCTGAATGCGCCCAAAGCGGGTGCCACGGTGGTTGTTTTCCGCAAGCTCACTGCGCACAGCGTTGTAGGAACAATCGCCTTGATCCAATGGGCTACCGCATTCGCCAGTTCTGATTTCAAAGCGATGAACCGGGCTGTTGCCACTTCCGCCAAATGGGTCTGTGCGGATCACGCTGTAGCTGTTGGGTAGGTTCCGGTGCTTTTCAAAGAAGGCCCGTCGCGGCCCTGTTTCCATGCGGTTGTAAGTGAATGTGCCGTGGTTTTCCTGTGCATGGATTGTCGATGGTTGGATTGAACCAATCAACAGCACCAAAATTGTGGCGAAGACTTTCATAAGATGTCCCTTTGGGCAAAATGCGTGAGACTGAAAACTCGATCAAATCAAGTTTTTGGCCAGTCAATCGGCCAAGTTGATCGACCGGATGGTTGCTTCCCAACGCAGAAATGGATGCAAAGCAGGCTCCACATCATCCAACTGCAACACCGGCCAGCAATCGCTCCAAACTTGGTTCACCCCGATGATGCGATCCGTGTTGTCGTATCTGGTGGCCACAGCGCGGGAATGGTTGGGCTGATACCCCCGCAGTTTGAAACGCAGCGCAGTGATGGCGGCCTCGCCACCGTTTCGCACTGTGATCCGCACATGATCTCTGGGGCAGTTCTGCGCAAAAGCAGCCGAAATGATCACATTCTCAGTGTCTTCGGCCAGCTGATCTGCCCCATATTTGTACAGCGCAGCAATGCAGCAGAGCCCAACAATGAGCCAACGCGGATTGCGGAAACCCCACCCCAAAAGGTGGAACGCGAGCAGCAGAAACAGCGCAACAACAAGACCCGCCAGCAGCGCCATTCAGCGAAGTTCGCCCGCATAATTGTTGAGCACAGAACCACGCCCGTATTGGGCTTCCAGCTTGCGAACCGCATCTGTTTGGTTCGACGCACTCACTTGCACTTTGGTGGTCTGCCCATTGCTAAGTCGAACTGTGGCTTCAAAAGTCTTCATCTGCTGCTCCTTGGTGTTCAAAGACGGGTTTGATCTCGGATATCGGCTCAAAGAGCCGACTATCGCAGCAATAAGCGAAACCACATTACATGGGCAAGTGCTTTACACGGCTTTATAGATCATCATATGAGTAAGCAGTTGAAACAAAACATCGGGTTGCGCGTGAAAGCTGCACGTACCCAACAGGGGCTCACACAGGCTCAACTGGCGGAAGCCATAGACAAGGCGTTCGAGACCATATCCAATATCGAGCGTGGGAAAACTGCGCCCAACTTTTCCACACTGTATGACATTGCCAATGTGCTGGGTCTGCCCATGCGGGAGTTCTTCGATGTGGATGAGGAAGACCTTACCGATGCGCGTCAACGGCTGCTTATGCAGGTGAACTCAATGATCGCGCAGATGGATGATCGACAGCTGAATCTACTGTTGAAGCTGGGCAAGGTGCTGCAGGAGGAAGGCGAAAGCTGAATTTTCCGGGGAAGTTTTGTTCAAAACTTTCCTCACGAAAGTTCTCCTGCGTTTTTTCCAACCGCGAAAGCCCGCAAGAACTTGATCAAATCAAGAAATCCACGCGTTTGGATTGCACATCACAGTTCTCGCAGCGGAAATCATCATAACAGCTGTGAAGCGTCCATTCCTGCTGGTTTTCGTCCCAACACGCATATGCATCCCGCAGGATATCGGCGGAACCACATTTGGTGCAGCGTGGCTTTGGCATCTGATCCGGCTCAACCATCACCATTCCTCAGCCAGCATGACGGTGAGCACACGACGGGTTTTGCTCAGGTCTGTTGGATCATCCGAGCCCATGAAATAGTCGTTGTCATACGCGTCAATTTTCCAAAAGCAGGTTTCGCCCAAGTATTCAAAGGTGCCAAAGTCATGCTCCCCGTGTGGGTCATTGTCCTCGGTGAACACACTGAACTCACTGACAATCTGGACGATCTCATCGCCATCCACCTTGTTCCGCTTGAGCAGTTCGATGATACCAGCGGTGAGGAACCGCATCCCTGGCACGCTGGGATCACATCGTCGGAACTGATCGTTCAGTTGAGCTATCTCGGTGGTTCTGGATGACGCCATTGGGGACCTTTGAGCTGTGGGGCCCCGTGGAGTTATGGCGATGTGAAGAGCAGAGCGACCGTTTATTAATGGTCAACTGATGCAAAATGAGCTGACGCACGGTTGCCGACATGGTCAGGGTCGAAGAACGACGTTAAGGTCTTTCCAAACATATTGGATGAAACACTTGCAACAGCTGACCCCGAGCATCGATGACTTGTCTCAAGAATACGTTTTGGTTCAAGCATGGAAAAAAGCGTCGGCGCATATTCGATACCATAATTGGTTCTCCGACACACTTCAGCTGGACCTAGCCGCCGCAGACTTGCCGCGTTTTATTGACAAGCTTTCAAAGAAAATTCGATCAGGAAGTTATGAAACCGACCCGTTGAAGTTGGTACCTGCCCCCAAAAGCCAGCATTGGCGGGTAAACGCAGACGGCGTCTGGGAGCCTCGCAAAAATGGCAATACAAAAATACGCCCCCTTGCCCATGTATCACTCGAAGATCAAGTTGTAGCAACAGCTGTCCTTCTTTGTTTGAGTGAGCGAGCAGAAACCGCTCAAGGAGATCCGCGCGGCAACTTCAAACGCGCAGAAATCCGCAAGTCGTTGATGTCATACGGCAATAGGCTTTTCTGCGATCTGGATGCGAATAACGAAACATTGAAACACCGCTGGGGGTCTTCAAAACTATATCGCGCATTCTTTGAGGACTATCGCGCTTTCTTGCAAAGACCGGAAGCAGTTGCCGCTTCTATCTCAAATCACGAAAACATACTTATTTTGCAGACCGACCTCAGTCAGTTTTATGATCGGGTGCAACCTACTCAACTATACGATTGTATTCGGACGCTTAGAGCCAAAGGCGACGATGAAGGCTTCTATGCGCTAGTAGAAAATCTTTTGAATTGGTCTTGGGATGCGTCCAGTCAAAAGCGCTTTGAAAATTACAGAATGAAAGCAGATATTCCTTCGTTTGACGGAGTAGCTTTACCTCAAGGCCTAGTGCCAGCGGGGTTCTTCGCAAACTTAGTTATGCTGGATTTCGACACAGCTGTTCTTTCAAAGATTGGTAGCAATATTGCGCCTGGGGTTACGTTGCATGATGCTTGCCGATACGTGGACGACGTTCGACTGACAATTTCGGTTCCTTCAGACCTCAACCCAGAAACCGTCCAGGAAGCTACAATGTCTTGGCTCAGCAATGTGCTAACCGAACACTGTCCAGGCCAAAAATTCTCTGTTGAAAAGACGACAACGACATCGTTGGACAGCTCAAGTGTGCCGCTTGTTCAACAGTCGCGGAAAATGGAGCGAATCCAAAAGGCAATCTCAAGCGGCTTTGACGCTACCGGTGGAGAAGAGGTCATTCAGGCGCTTGAATCTTTGGTGCGGACGCAAAGCAATCTCACAAACTCGGATACAACATATCAGCTCAATGCCGTTCGAGCGGTACCGGATGTAAAAGATGAAACCATAGGCCGTTTTGCAGCTGGACGGTTCAGGAAGACATTTCGTTCTTTAAGGCCTCTCCTCGATGAACGAGTTTTTCGGAACGACGAGGAATACGATGAAACCTTCAAGAGGCGACAGCTTACCAGACAGGACTTGGACAACGAAGCGCACACTTTTGCGATAACGCTCGTCCGAAAATGGATAGAAGATCCATCGAACGTAAGGTTACTTAGAATTGCTTTGGACCTTTGGCCTTCGCGACTTCTGTTGGAACCAGTTCTCAAGCTTATCGACCCATATCTTAGGGGTGACATTCGAAACTATGACCAACGAAGGATAGCACTGTATTGCCTTGCTGAGATACTCAAAGCAGGAGCCGTTGAAACTGGCTTTGTCGAAGATGCAGAGTGTTTACCAGAGTCGATCGACATAACTGAGTATCGAAACTTGTTGCTTTCGACTGCCAGGTTGGTGTTAAGCCAAAAGAGCTTTGCATCGCCATGGTACTTGAAACAGCAAGCATTGTTGTTCGTCGCCGTGAATGATCCAAAAGCTATCGTCAGACCCAGGCGCAGTGCAAAAGAAGCGCAGTACTGGCAGCTGATCGAATTTCTCAATGGCACTTTTGAAGGGCTTTCTGATCGGGATTTCGCATTGCTCGCAATTGTCGCCCGCCGTTCCTTCTTGTCTAAAAAGGATATTCAGGAGTTGGTGCGCGGAGCGGTGACGACAAAACGTCATTTGGAGATTGCGAAGCGTGACCTTGAATTTGCGAGCGAGCTAATCACTGACGACACTCAGGTGTTTAGTGTGCATCCTGCGGTCCAAAGCGACATCGGGACCGCCAGTAGTGACACGTCGTTGGCAGCCGACTCACTGCACTCTTTGGTCATGCACGGAGGGCAACTCAATAGATTGCGAAACGACATTGGCGTCCTGTCTTTTGCCAAACGATTTCTAGAATTTGAGGGAAAAAACGCGCTACCAGACGTCATCCCACCCTCAAAAGTAACAATAAAAACCGAGGCCACCGGAAACTACGACGCGGTCACTTCAATCTCCATGGAACCTGCGGCCTTTAGCTCCAAATACAAGTCAATTTACTCTGTGCCGTCTTGGGCAAAACCAGAGCAACGCTGGCGGTTCCAGCTTGGTTATCTACTTCGGTTCATTTTGACCGCGCACGTAGACTTTGGTTTGCCGGTGCAGCGAACATCTTGGAGGGAAACCCAGCCTATATACAGGCCGACTAGGGCGCATTGGCTTCAGCGGCAGTACGGGTTCTACAATGGCCACGAGGCCTTTGGGGACGATTGGCTGCCAATTTCTCAAAGCACCCAAGACCTGTTGTTCAGTTTGTTAATTTGGCCGGGTTGCCGTGCTACAAGTTTCCAGTCTCATGAGATGTCACTACATGAGATGAAACTTACAATTGATAAAGCTCTAGAAACCGCAAAAGAAGCAATCGGCCCGTCGACCCAAACATTGATGCTCAGAGAGCACGCACCAATTCCTGGCACTGCAAAGAATGGCAGACCTCTCAGGGCCTGTGTTGTTCAGTCGATGATGCCTCAGAGCAACGACTTTGAACCCAGCGATTTAGAAATGCTATCTTCTGCAACTCGGAGAAAGCACCGGCAACACCTTTCGACCGCTTTGGCTGCAGTTGAAAAGATGTTGGACCTACGCGAGACACACAAACCCGAAAACAAAAGACTGGATTGGCTAATCTTCCCAGAGCTAGCAGTGCATCCAATAGACGTTCAGTCACACCTTGTCCCCTTCGCACGAGCCTTCAAAACCATCATTCTGACAGGGTTGACCTATGAACAGTTAGTCGAAGGCCAGCCATTGGTGAATTCCGCGCTTTGGGTGATCCCGCGCGAAATTCCAGGAAGAGGGTTGCAAGTTATGACCCGGCGGCAAGGCAAAATGAACCTGTCTCCAATGGAACAGCCGTTCAATTCTCCTAACCACAAGATTTCAGGCTTTCGACCGGCTCAATGGTTGGTCGGATACGAATGGTCTGACGACGATGCGGATGATCCGCTTTGGTTAACTGCCTCCATTTGTTACGATGCAACGGATCTTAAGCTCGCCAGTGACCTTCGAAACCGTTCGGATGTTTTTGCTATCCCGGCATTGAACCAAGATGTTGGAACTTTCGACCAAATGGCTCAAGCTCTTCACTACCACATGTACCAACTAGTGTTGATCGCCAACAACGGTGCTTTTGGCGGCAGTAACGCTCATTTACCCAAGGGTGAAGCTTTTCATCGAAAGGTCTTCCATTCACACGGGCAGCCACAGGCAACGATATCATTTTTTGAAATCGATGACATCAGCGATATGAAAGATCGATGGAACCAAGGTGAGCAAAAAGCAAATGGATGGAAGTTCCCTCCCGCTAGGTAGAGACGAAGGTATGGCCCCCATTTTTATCATCGGTACAATTCAGTGAGCGATGAAAGGCTGCATATTTTAACAAATGAAATCAGCATCTTAAACCAATATCATCACTCCCAAAGCACCATAAGCACGGCAAGGAGCGTTGCTAGGCTGCTGTGCTAGAACTGTGCTAGGTGCACGGCGCGGCGCTCACAACGCACTGTGCTAACAGGGGTTTTTCAACCTGTGCTAACACTGTGATAGGGTATTTTGCGCTTTTCAGCGATTTACGCTGCGGCGCAGAAATCAGACAAGCTATTGTTTTTGCTTGATTCAAATGGTGCCCGGGGGCGGAATCGAACCACCGACACGAGGATTTTCAATCCACTGCTCTACCCCTGAGCTACCCGGGCACGGGAGACCTTCATCAGGTCGGGTGAGCGGGTTCTAGGGCGTTGTGCGCAGGGTGTCCAGCCTCTTTTTCAACGGCATAGGACGGGCGGGTCAATGTGGCTTTGGGGGCGCTTTCTCGGCCGCTTCAACGGCATCGAGGGCAGCTTCGACATCTTCGGGATCGCGGGACGGGACGGCGTAGCTGCCGTTGAACCAGCGCGCCAGATCGCGGTCGGCGCAGCGGCGAGAGCAGAATGGGCGGTAGGCCTCGACCGTCTCGGCGTCACACATCGGGCAGCTCATCTCTCCTCCAGAACCAAGGGCGCGCGGGCGCGTTTGCGTTGCAATTCATAATGCCCCAGCGGGGTCCAACCGACCAGCGCGGTTTCGATGTCATCGGCGCGCAGGGCCGCCCGCAACGCAGATTCAAAACCCCGGCGGTCCTTTTTGGGCATCGGGGCCAGATCGAGTGTGATCTGCCCGCCCAAGCCCCGCAGTCGCATGGCCCGCGGCAGGGCGCGGGCGCAGGCAAGGTTGGCTTTCACCCCGGCAGCAAGCGAGGTGTCGCGCCCGGTGTTGACATCCACCGCCACCAAGGCGCGGGTGGGTTCGACATACATCATCGCCCCGCCCCCCAAAGGCACTTCGATGCCACGCACAGTCTCCAGCGCATCCAGCACACCGTGGGTGTCAAACGACCCTTCAGCCGTCACGACTTCGGCGGCGGCAACCCAATCACGCCAGGCCAGAACATGGGGGCCATCGCCTTCGGCCAGCACTTCAACCTCGGTGCCGTCGTCCTCCAGCACTCTGTCGGCAAGTCCCAGCATGACAGCGATGTCTTCGGCAATCTCTTCGGCATCCGCTTCCGCGCAAGACGAGCGCAGGATCAGCCCATGGGGCGCCTCTGCGGCCACCTCATGGGCCACTTCCAGCAAACGGTCGCGCGTGTCTTCGTCGCGGATGCTGCGCGAGATGTTCAGCCCCGGCGCCTCCGGCGTGACGATCGCATAACGGCTTTTGAACAACAGCTTGGCGGTGACCGGGATCGCCTTGCCGGGTTCCGCATAGCCGCTGACCTGCACAAGGATCATCTGGCCAGGCGCCAAGCCCTTGATCTGCCGCAGAAAGGCGGAGCCATCGGGGGTTTTCAGGAACATCCCCCCCTGCCCCTTCACCGGCCTGTCGGCCTGCGCGCGGTAAATCGTGCCGGGACGCGGGGCGGGTGTATCCACCAACAAATCTTCCAACTGACCATCCACCATCAGGGCAGCGGCTTCGACCTCTCCCAGATGATCCAGCAATATGGTGCGGCCTTTCATATTGTCTCTCCCTGAAACTGCGGATGACCGGCTGCGCGCAGCAGATTGGCCGTCTCCGCCAAAGGCAGCCCGACTATCCCGGTGAAAGAGCCAGAAATCCACGGGATCAAGGCCCCGGCCGGGCCCTGAATGGCATATCCGCCAGCTTTGCCTTGCCAGTCGTTCGTGTCCAGATAGGCCCGGATCTCCTGATCAGACACCACCTTCATCTTCACCACACTCTGCACATCGCGTTCCCAGACCCGCTCGCCCCGTTTGACGGCCACTGCCGTGATCACCTTGTGCCTGCGCCCCGACAGCATCCGCAAAAACGCCTCGGCCTCAGCCCGGTTCGCGGGTTTGCCAAGGATCCGACGCCCCAGCGCCACGGTGGTATCCGCACAAAGCACGATATCGTCCGCGCCCGCATCCACTGCCGCCACCTTTTCACGCGAAATGCGCGCGCAGTAAGGGCGCGGCAGCTCGTTTTTCAATGGGTCTTCATCGATATCAGGCGGGCGTACGGCATTGGGCACAATACCGATCTGCGCCAACATCTCCAGCCGCCGGGGCGAGCCTGATCCGAGGATGAATTGAGGTGTATCCGTCACCGGAATGCTCCGTAGGGTGCGCATTTACTGCGCACCGCGGCCGCCGCAATCGCAACAGGTGCGCGGCCCGCGCGCACCTTACCCATCACTTGAACCGGTAGTTAATCCGACCTTTGGTCAGATCATAAGGTGTCATTTCCACCTGTACCTTGTCGCCTGCCAGAACACGGATTCGGTTCTTGCGCATTTTGCCTGCCGTATGTGCGATGATCTCATGGCCGTTCTCAAGCTCGACCCGAAATGTCGCGTTAGGCAGGAGTTCCTTGACGACACCGGGGAATTCGAGCGTATCTTCCTTGGCCATGGTCTCTCCTGATTATAACAAGGCCGATTTGGCCTCGAGGCGTTAAATGAGCGCATTTTGCCCTTTTTTCAAGGGGTATTAGCGCAAGCGCACCTGCAAAGCCGTCGCGTCACGCCCCAACTGCCCTTCCCAATGGCTGCGATTGAGCACAACACCGTCCCGGCGTACCGCCGCCACCTGGGCAAGATCGGCCTCTGCATAGGTCCATCCAGGGCAGTTCATCTGGCCCAGACCCAGCACGCCCGTTTCCGGAAACCCCATGTCGGGAGGACAGAATACGCCACCCACCCCATGGCTGGTGCCCAAGGCCTCCGACCAATCGGCATCGCCAACCACGCTGGACATCGCTGTGATGCACTGCTGTTCCAGCGCGCGGGCCTGCGCCCCGATGCGCACGCGCCAGTACCCTGCCTGCGCCTCTGTCACGCTGGGCACGCAGATCACGTCACATGTGCTGAGCGCCCGACCCAGCAGCGGAAACTCCGCATCATAGCAGATCAGAATGCCGATCTTGCCCAGCGCTGTATCAAAGACCTGAAGGCGGTTGCCCGGCACGACGTCCCATTCTTCGGCTTCAAACCGCGTCATGACCTGCTTGTCCTGCACACCGATCTGGCCGTTTGGTGTGATCAGCCGGGCGCGGTTGACCGGCCGCATATCGGCGGCAGCAGGACCGGAGCCCGCAACGATGTGCACACCGTATTCCGCCGCCAGCCGCTGGTGCACTGCGTCCGCTTGTGCCAACCGGTCAGAGACCGCCCAGAGCGACCGCTCCAGATCGCCTGCCACTGCCAATCCGTCCAGCGTGGCCAATTCCATAGCGGCATATTCGGGGAACACCAAGAGCGCGGCCCCTGCGCCAGCGGCTTCGGCCACCCAAGCCTCTATCTTGTCCTCATACTGCGCATCAGACGTCAGAACATCGAGCGGATAAGCTGCCGTTGCGATTTTCATGGAATACCCCCTCACCTGTTCTTGCGTCCAACAACGGTCCGTGGCAAGGCCTCCCCGACAATTCAACACCGTGAAAATACACCTTCTCGACCGGTGCTCAACTTGACCTGCGCTCAGGATAATTTCACACTCAGCCCATCTGAAGAAAGGCACGGCCATGTTGAAAAAAGGCGTGACCCTCAGAGGGATTGAAGTGTTTGAGGCGTTGGCCCAAACCGGCTCCGTGGCGCGGACCGCGCAGGCCACCGGCCTCAGCCAACCCGCCGTCAGCCAACAGATGCGCAACCTTGAGGCCGCGATCGGTGCTGAACTGATCGACCATTCCCGCCGCCCGATGCGCCTGACCCCGGCGGGACAATTGTTCCTGCGCCGGGCAGGTGCGGCCCTGTCGGAACTCCGGCAAGCGCAAAGCGAGGTGACCGTGATGGACCTTGCGCACCTTGAAGAACTCAGCCTCGGCATCATCGACGATTTTGACGATGACCTGACCCCCCGCCTGGCCACCATCCTTGCCGACAGCATGACCGGTTGCCGGTTTCGCATGATCACTGCGGGCAGCAATGAACTGGCCCATGGGATTGCAACGCAAGACCTGCATATGGCCATCTCAGCCCGCCCGACGGAGGCCCTCGCGGGCGTTGTCGAATACCCGCTGGCCCGTGATCCGCTGATCATTGTTGCCCCCGCTGGACCGGCTGACAATGCCTCCGCGCTCCTTGCCGGGATCAGTCCCCTGCCGTTCCTGCATTATGCAGCCGATCAACTGATCGCGCGCCAGATTGCAGGCCATCTGGCCACCGCCGACATTAAACTCTCCTCCCGTTTCGAGATTGGCAGCCATTTGGCGCTGATGGCCATGGTGGCGCGCGGCATCGGCTGGACGATCACCACGCCCCTTGGCTTCATGCGCGCAGCCCGGTTCCACGATGGCATGCAGGCCATGCCGCTGCCCCTGCCGGATGCTGCA
This sequence comes from uncultured Sulfitobacter sp., assembly GCF_947500075.1. Taxonomy (GTDB): domain Bacteria; phylum Pseudomonadota; class Alphaproteobacteria; order Rhodobacterales; family Rhodobacteraceae; genus Sulfitobacter. Next base: position 37,427 of record NZ_CANMQS010000001.1, read on the forward strand.
CGGCACATATCGCTCTTTGCCGGGGCCGATTGGTCCGGCCCTGTCCCCCGCGACATCGCCACCACCATGCGCAACCTGATGCAGGATCACATGATCGCGCCCGCCATCAGCGCCCTGCCCTGGCTCGCAGATAGCTTTCACCTGATGGAGACTTCCGACAATGACTGACCCCCATGCCAAGATCGTCATCCTCACCGGGGCAGGCATATCCGCCGAAAGCGGGATCGAGACCTTCCGCGCCGAAGACGGTCTGTGGGCGCAGCACCGCGTCGAAGACGTGGCCACACCGGAAGGTTTCATGCGCGATCCTGAACTGGTGGTGAATTTCTACAATGCCCGCCGCGCGCAATTGCCGGAAGTGGCGCCCAACGCAGCCCATCGCGCACTGGCCCACCTCGAAACCCACCACAGGGGTGAGGTGATCGTGATCACCCAGAATGTCGACGACCTGCACGAACGTGGTGGCTCGCAATCGGTGTACCACATGCATGGTGAGCTGAATTCGGCCCTCTGTGCGGCTTGCGAGAACCGCTGGCCCGCGCCCATGGTCATGGCCCCCGGCGATCCCTGCCCCAGATGCGCCGCCCCCGCCGCGCGCCCCGATATCGTCTGGTTCGGCGAAATGCCCTATGAAATGGATACCCTCTTTGCCCATCTGGGACAGGCCGATGTCTTTGCCGCCATCGGCACCTCCGGCAATGTCTACCCTGCCGCTGGTTTCGTGGCCGAAGCCCGCCGCGCAGGCGCCCATACAATTGAGTTCAACCTTGAGCCTTCTGCCGTGGGCAACCAGTTTCAAGAACACCGCACTGGTCCGGCCTCAAGAACCGTCAGCGATTGGGTTCTAAGCATCATCGGTCGGCAGTGACCCCGCAAAGATCGTGCAGATCAGGCGCGCGCTGGCATCACCTGTTGCACCGCACCCGCGCCCACCAGATAGAGCGAGCTGATCACCAGCCCCCAATGCGCCCAGCTTTCAGGATGGAAATCCACCCAGGCCGCCCATCCCGCAAAGAACGTCCAGGCCAGCGCCATCGGCAGGGTCACCAGCCGCCAACGTTCTGTCCGGACCGGATGGACAAACTTGATCGGCACGAACATCGCCGCTGAAAGCACTGTCACGATCACCAGACAAACCCACCATTCTGGCGACAGGGCAAACAGGACCAGAACCAGCATGTTGAAACAGCCCGGAAAGCCTGAAAAGGAGTTATCCTTCGTCTTCATGCGCGTATCACAGAAGTACATGGCAGAGGCGAAGGTAACGACAATGATCATCACCCATCCGCTCCACCCATCCATAAGCCCGGATTTGAACAGCGCGAAGGCCGGGATGAAGACATAGGTCAGGTAATCAATGATCAGATCCAGCAGCACGCCGTCAAACTCCGGCGCATTGACCTTCACGTTGTATCGCCGTGCCAGCGGCCCATCGATCCCATCGACAAAAAAGGCCACCACAAGCCACAAGAACATCAGATCCCATTCGCCATCCACAGCAGCGAGCATCGCCAACATGGCAAATACGGCACCCGTAGCGGTGAAAAGATGAACAGCGAGCGCACGCAAACGAATAGACATGCGCGCAGGTGTCGCAAATTGGTTGAGGGGATGCAAAGGAAAAGGCATGCCTTTGGGTCTGGCATTCAAGGTCAGGCTTGAGCCATCTCACGCTTGCGGACGATACGCCGTCCAAGTTCATTCGTCGGACGCTCAACCATAACATAGGTCAGCGTGGACAACGCCAACGATATGGCAAGAACCACGGCAAAAGTGACCAGCCCGGCTTGCGGCACAAGTTGCAGGTCCGTCAGGACATGCGTGACCAACAAGTGGGTGAGGTAGAGGCTATAGCTCACAGATCCCACAAACAGCATCGGTCGGGCGGTCAGCGCTTTGGTAAGCCACCCTGCGCGGGCTGGCGTAACAAAAACGATCAAAATGGCCGTTGCGACCGCAATCAGAGCATCACGTCCGCCAAAGTCCAAGGCCATTGCAACGCCGTAGCCGACCAATGCGCCTGCAATCCAGAATGTCACCTGCCGTCCTTCGACCCCCTCAAGCTTTTGGCGCAGGTAAAAAGCCAGAACGCCGATAAAGAAAAGATGCCCGCTCGCGACTGGCGACCATGAAATCGGCCGGGATGTTCCAAATATCTCTTTCGAGATATAGGATAAGATCGCCGTCAGCAGCAAAAACCCAATGACCGCCAGTAGCGTTCTGGGGATGGTTCGTCCCAAGAACAATACCGTCGGCATGACCACGTACCAGAAGACTTCAATCGGGATCGACCATTCCACACCAAGCAGTGAGTTGGCGATGCGGTAATCGAGATAGCTCAGCATCGTCATGTGCACGATCAGATTATAGAAATCCGGCCCCACATCATAGAATTGCATCCAATACGGCAAAGTGAACTGCCCGGATCGCCAGAGCAGTGTCGCCACGACAAGCATCATCCAATAAAGCGGGACGATGCGCATCAGCCGTCGAAAGAGGTAGTGCCTGTAACTGGTCGCCTCTCCGAACGTCTTGGCAATTGTGAAACCCGAAATTACGAAGAAAATATCGACGCCGTACTTTCCCGCCAACGTGATCGACTGGCCCAATAGGCCCAGTTCACTGAACGCGCCAGTGTGAATGATCACAACCATGGTAGCTGCGATTGCGCGCAGGCCGGTTATGAAGTCCGTGTCGCCGTAAACGCGGGTGATCTGCAAGGTAAGGTACCGGGTATGAGAAAAGACCGCTCTCTATAAGCCGATTTTCTACACTCTGCCAATCTCTATTCCTGCCGCGAAAACCCGCCCACAGATCATCTGACACTGACAGACCATGCCTCAGTGTGTCTTGCTCAGATCCTGCGCCACCATCAGGGCATTACCGTCAGGGTCGTAAAACGTGGCCATCCGCACCATACCTTCCACTTCTACCGTTTCGCCGTCAAAACGAACGCCACCGGCTTCCATCGCGGCGCGGGTTGCATCAATGTCAGGCGTGCCAAAAACCGGAACCGCGTTACCCGGTGTAGGCTCCCCCTGTTCACCAAGCCCCAGTATCACGCCCGGCGTGAAGGTGGACATCTCGCTCCACCCGGCTTCATCAATGTGATAGCGCAGGGCAAATCCGAGGGTCTTTTGATACCATTCCGCGCTGGCATGGCGGTCGCGCACAGACAGCGCAAAGGTGATTTCTGAATCAAGTTTGGCAAGGGCCATGGGGTTTCCTTTGCTGGTAAATGATAGTAACTATACTTTATGGACATCTCCGATCTTGTCAAGCTCACATCCAAAGCCTGGGCAATCCCCATTCTGGCACAATTCGGCGCAGGTGTGCCGGGGCGACAGGCACCGCTCCTGCGCGCCACCGGTGCAAGCCGTACCGCCTTTGGGCAAAGCCTTACCCACCTTCAGGCCATCGGTGTGTTGGAAAGGAACCCGTCACACGGCCATCCGCTGCGGCCGGAGTTTCGGCTGACCGAGCACGGCAAGGCACTGGCCGCCCCGGCACTGGCCATCCACGACTTGACGAAGGAAACACCGCATGAAGCGCTGATCCGCCGCATGTGGGTAATGCCACTGCTCGCATTGACCCGTGATCCCCGGAGCTTCTCCACGCTGGCATCAACCCTGCGCCCGATCACCGACCGTGCCTTGTCACAGGCCCTGCTACGGTTGCAAACCGCAGGATGGATTCACCGCGATGTGGACATCACCGCCCGCCCACCACGCGCCACCTATCAGGCGCAGCAGACCGGTGCGCAGATTGGCAAGGAGGTTCTGACGATGCTAAAGGCAGGCACCTCGGCTGACCTGCGCGAAACAGAACCAAAACTGCCTCCCCCGCGCCCCACTTTGGGTTGACGTCCAGCCCGATTCACCCTAAAGCCACCGAACCAGTTTCAGGGTCGCCCCGCGCGGCCCATTTTTAGTGTTGCGCCGCACGCCCGGCCAGCCCCGCCAAAAAGAGGATGAGCCCATGTCGCGCGTTTGCGAATTGACCGGAAAAGGCCCGATGACGGGCAACAACGTTAGCCACGCCAACAACAAGACCCGGCGTCGGTTCCTGCCCAACCTGAATGAGACCACGCTTCAGTCCGAAGCGCTTGGACGCTCGTTCAAGCTGCGCATCTCCGCCCATGCCCTGCGCAGTGTCGATCACCGCGGTGGCCTGGACAAGTTCCTTGCCAAGGCGAAAGACAGCGATCTGTCCGCCAACGCGCTGAAGATCAAGAAGGCGATCAAGAAAGCAGGCGCCGGTGCCGAAGCACTGAGCTAAGCCTCATTTCCAATCTGCGGATGTCGCAACCCCGGTGCCCTTGGCCCGGGGTTGCGTCGTTTTGGCGCTCGAATTCCGCGCCTTCCCGTCGTATGCTCAGACCAGAATGACGCGGATTTTGCTCTCCCTTTTGCTGACACTGTCACTGGCCTTCACCAGCCTGACAATGGCGCAGGCAAGTGGCGCGGCGGCCGCAACTGGGCAGATGGTCATCTGTTCCGGCTTGGGCACCACGATTGTCTATGTGGATGCTGAAGGGCAGCCGACACGCCCCCCCCACCTCTGCCCCGATTGCCTGATCGTACTGGCGCCGGACGGCGCGGATGCGCCGCTGACGCTGCCACACCGTACCCAGCCAGCCCGCTTTGTTGAACAGCTCTCTGACCGCGCTCCATCGCCGGTCAAGGGCCTTACGCCGCCCTCCCGTGCGCCCCCTTGTGATGTCTGACCCCCTACTCCGATCAGACATTCCAAAGGACACAAGACATGAAACTGAAAACACTGCTTGGCGCAACCCTGATGACAGGCCTGCTCACTTCCACTGCCGCCTGGGCCGAGATCATGGTCAAAGACGCTTATGCGCGCAGCTCCACGCCAAATTCAAAAACCGGGGCCGCCTTCATGATGGTGATGAACCATGGCGACGCAGACGACCGCCTGATCGCGGCCTCCTCTGACATTGCCAAACGTGTGGAACTGCACACCCACATGGAAGACGAAAACGGCGTGATGAAAATGACCGAGCTTGAGGACGGCATGGCCATCCCCGCAGGTGGCGCGCATCACCTGAAACGCGGGGGCGATCATGTGATGTTCATGGGACTCACCCAATCACTGGTGCAAGGGGAAGAGATCACCATCACCCTGACCTTTGAGAAAGCCGGTGAGGTGGACGTCACAATCCCCGTGGATAACGACCGCAAGCCCACCCACGGCGGCATGGATCATTCCCACACCGACCACGGCTCAGACAGCTGAAAACCCTACCCGGCGCGCCCGCCGCGCGCCGGCCTTCCCCGCAAGGATGACCTCCATCGCGGAGACCCTCCCCCTTCCAAATGGTTCAAAAAACCTGGAGAGTTTGAGAGGCAAAGCCTCTCATCTGCGCAGGTGTCGCACCACCTGCAACGTCAGATCAACAGCCCCGCCGCGCCCTCATGGCGCAGCAAGGCTACCTTCGTCTCCACGCCGCCCGCCCCGGAAAACCCCGTTAATCCCTTGGCCCCCATCACCCTGTGACACGGAATGATCACCGGAATCGGATTGCCGCCACAGGCCTGCCCGACCGCCTGCGCCGGAATGCCCAAAGCCTTGCCAATCTCGCCATAGGTCTTTGTATATCCAAACGGAATCGCCAGCATCGCGTCGCAGACACGTCGTTGCAGATGGCTGCCTTGCACGCGCAGCGGCAGATCAAACGCTTCCAGCGCACCCGCATCATAGGCTTCAAGCTGCGCAACAGCGCGGTCCAGCAGCGCGGAGGCATCTTGCCGTGGATGCCACTCCCAGGTCAGTGCCGTAATCGCACCGTCGTTTTCATGGCAGGTCAAAGGCCCGAAGGAGGTTTCAACAGAGCGTGTTTTCATTACACCACTCTGCCCGCGCATAGGGGACCGCTCAACCCGAAACCTGCGCGTTAGGGAAGCCCCAACCGGATCGGCCCCCGCGCCGCCACGGCATCAACGACCCGGCCCTTTTGCGTTACAGCAATCTCTCCCCGTGCCGCCATCTCCCCGGCAACGGAGCGCACCTCCGGCGTCAAGCCCCGCCAATCCGCAACCAAGGCCCGCGCCACTTCCGAGGGGCAGATCGTCTTGCCCACCCCCCGTTCATTCACCTGTCGCGCAATCTCTGCCGCGATCTCAGCCGCTGACGGCGTCATGGCAGCGCCCGCAAACCCCCGGCGTGGCGTGGCTGCCCACATCCGGCAGCACCTTCCAGCACCGCGCGCATTTTTCGCCTTCGGCCTTGGCAAAGACCACCGCTACGCCGTCAGTCTCCGGCATCGTAAACGCCCCTTCGGGCGCGGCATCGCTGCTCAATGTGATATCCGAGGTGATGCTCACATCCTCAAACGACACGCTTTCCAGCGCCGCCAATTGATCCGCGTCCGCCACGTAGACTGTCGGAGCCGCCTCCAGGGAGGCCCCAATCACTTTCTCCGTCCGCTGCACTTCCAACGCTGCCGTCACAACCCGGCGCGCAGCACGGACCTTCGCCCATTTCGCCGCCAGCGCCGCATCCAGCCATGCCTCCGGCGTCTCCGGCATGTCGACCAGATGCACCGACGACCCCTCGCCCGGGAACCGCTCCAGCCAGACTTCTTCCATGGTGAACACCAGCACAGGTGCCAGCCATGTGGTCAGGCGGTGGAACAGGATATCCAGCACCGTCCGCGTCGCCCGCCGACGTGCCGTATCACCGTCGCAGTACAAAGCATCCTTCCGGATATCGAAGTAGAACGCGCTCAAATCGACAGTGGCAAAGGTGAACACCGCCTGAAACACACCCTGAAAATCGAACCGGGCATAGCCGTCGCGTACAACCTTATCCAGCTCCGCGACCCTGTGCAGCACCCAGCGTTCAAGCTCCGGCATATCCGCAGGGTCCACCCGATCCGCTTCCGTAAACGCAGACAGAGCACCCAGCATATACCGCATGGTGTTGCGCAAGCGGCGATAGCTATCCGCCACGCCTTTCAGGATTTCATCCCCGATACGCTGATCGGCGGTGTAATCTGTCTGCGCCACCCAAAGCCGCAGGATGTCCGCGCCATACTGCTGCACGATCTTTTCCGGCACGATGGTGTTGCCGATGCTCTTGGACATCTTCAAACCCTTGGCATCCAGCGTAAATCCATGGGTTACCACATTGCGATAGGGCGCATGGCCCTGCGTACCGACGGACTGCAACAGCGAGGAATGGAACCAGCCGCGGTGCTGGTCCGTGCCTTCCATGTAAACGTCAGCAATTCCGTCCTCCGTCCCGTCCTCACGGTCGCGCAAGGTAAACGCATGGGTCGATCCGGAATCGAACCACACATCCAGAATATCCATCACCTGATCGTAGTCCTCAGGGTTCACAACATTGCCAAGGAAGCGCTCCTTGGCCCCGTCCTCGTACCAGCAATCAGCCCCTTCGGCCTCGAACGCCGCCACGATGCGCGCATTCACTTCATCGTTGCGCAGCAGGAAATCAGGATCGGTCGGCAGCAGCCCCTTGCGGGTGAAACAGGTCAGCGGCACGCCCCAGGCACGCTGGCGCGAGAGCACCCAATCGGGCCGGGCCTCCATCATGGAATGCAGGCGGTTGCGGCCGGATTTGGGCGTCCACTTCACCCGATCAATTTCCGAGAGCGCCCGTTCGCGGATGGTGAAGGTATCGTTCCCAATCGTCAGAGGCTTATCAATCGCGGCAAACCACTGCGGCGTGTTGCGATAGATCACCGGCGCCTTGGAGCGCCACGAATGCGGATAGGAGTGTTTGATCTTGCCGCGCGCCAGCAAACCGCCGACCTCAACCAGTTTGTCGATCACTGCCTTGTTCGCATCGCCCTCCCCGCCTTTGCGGCTGAGGATAAACTTGCCGCCAAAGAACGGCAGATCATCGCGGAAACGGCCATCGTCCATGACGTTGTAGGTGATCACCTGTTGCAGCATGTTCAGGTCGCGGTAGAGCTCATATTCCTCCATCCCGTGCGACGGCGCGCAATGCACGAACCCCGTGCCTTCAGTGTCGGTCACAAACTCTGCTGCGCGGAAATCGCGGATGTCGTCCCATTCGCCGTCCGACCCTTCGGCGCCTGCCAGCGGGTGTTTCAGGCCCAGACCTGAAAGCTCATCCGCGCTCACGTCACGCCGCCGCGTCCATTGCCCCTCTTCCAGCCGCGCCCGGCCCAGCACATCCGCTGCGAGGTTGTCCGCCAGCAGATAGCGGTCCCCGACAGAGGCCCAGCATTCGTCAGGCGTTCCGGTGATTTCATACAGGCCGTAGGAGATGTTCTCCCCGTAGACCACCGCCTTGTTCGACGGCAGTGTCCAAGGCGTCGTGGTCCAGATCACCACTTTCGCGCCGTCCAGATCTTTGGTTCCGCCATCCACCTCAAACTTCACCCAGACGGTAAAACTATCCTTGTCGTGATACTCCACCTCTGCCTCGGCCAGCGCCGTCTGCTCCATCGGCGACCACATCACCGGCTTCGACCCCTGATACAGTGTCCCGTTCATCAGGAACTTCATGAATTCCTCGGCAATCACCCGCTCCGCATGGAAATCCATCGTGAGGTATGGTTTCGCCCAATTGCCCGTGATCCCCAGCCGCTTGAACTCATCGCGCTGGATATCCACCCAACCCTCGGCAAAACTCCGGCATTCGCCCCGGAATTCGTTGATCGGCACGTCGTCCTTGTTGCGGCCTTTCTTGCGGTACTGCTCCTCGATCTTCCATTCGATGGGCAGCCCGTGACAATCCCAACCCGGGATATAGCGCGCGTCATACCCCATCATCTGATGCGAGCGCACGATCATATCCTTGATCGTCTTGTTCAGCGCATGCCCGATGTGCAGATGCCCGTTGGCGTATGGAGGGCCGTCATGCAGCGTAAACGGCCTGCGCCCCTGCTTCTCCCGCAGCCGGTCGTATACGCCAATCTCTTCCCAGCGTTTGAGCCATTCCGGCTCGCGCTTGGGCAACCCTGCCCGCATCGGAAAGTCGGTCTGCGGCAGCGTCAGGGTGGATTTGTAATCAAGCGTATCGGTTGTCTCGGCGCACATGTCAGGCGTCCTTTTCACGGTCGTATTTCAATTGGAAAGATGAGCGGTGCGATGGTCTCAAACACCTCTGCCCGGCGTCTCACGTCTCAGAGCGCCGGGGATATAATTCGAATGATGCGAGCAGCAAGGCCTGTCATGCCGCGCTTATACGCAGCGCATAAGGCGCAAACAAGTCCCAACCCTTCCCTCTTTTTGGCCTTAAATATCCCAGCGCGCCCTTCACAACCCGACACCACAGCAGCGATGACGCAGACCCCGCCCCCCGGGCACCAAATCAATAATCTCGTGCGGGCGCAGGCCCGCTCCTTTGGATCACGCCTCCCGGCGCCCAAAGAGCCCGCCAATGCTGCGCCCAATGATCCCGCGCACTGACGGCCGCTTGCCTGCGGAAAACGGCAAAGGACGACAGACCTCCATCGCGGCCACGCCCACCCGCGCGGTCAACGCGCCGTTTACCATGCCTTCGCCAAACCGCCTGCTCAGCTTGCCGATGATCGACCCGCCCAGCACAGGCTCCAGCAGATCATCCCCCACCGCCACAGCGCCCGTGGCCACCATATGTGACAGCACCGCGCGGGTCAGACGCCACCCGCCCAGAAACCCCGACCGCCCGCCATATATCTCTGCCACCCGTCGGATCATCCGCAAATTCGCCGTCAAGGCCGCCGCCACATCCGCCAATGCCAAGGGAACCAACGCCGTCACCGTCGCGACCTGCCGCGCCGCCGCTTCCACCTCGCGTGACGCCGCCGCATCCAGCGGCACCAACAGCTCCTGCTCCACCAGCCCCAGCATCCCTTCCGCATCCAACTGATCGCCGCGCAGCTCTGCCAACCGGTCCCGGCCCCAACGGGTATCCTCCCGCCCGCGATAAAGCGCGACCAATCGGTCCGTCACCCCCCGTGCCGCCGCCAGATCCGCAGCACGCAACGCCGTCGCCGCATCGTGACGCAGGCCATCCAGTCGCGACAGCCGCCCAAACGCCGCCATTTCCCGCAGGGAGATGGCCACAAGAACCAGCAGGAAAACCGCCAGGAGCACCGAAAAGGCCCAACCCAACACAGGCACACGCACCATCAGGTCGGCCACGAAATTCCACGCCGCAACGGAGATCACTGCACCGATCAGCGCCACCAGCAACCCCCAGAACAGCCGCACCAGCCGCGACGGTTTGCGTGCCGCAAACTGCGCTGCCGCCTGCATCGCCGCCCCCTGCGGGGTTTCCACCGCGACAAGATCCGGCACCGGAGGGGCTTCCGCGACCGAAGGAGCCGCGTCTTCCAGATCAAACAGAACAGGACCCTTGGCCATCACAAGCCCTCCTTTTTCCAGACATAGCGGATGTCGGGCAGCCGCTCATCGTTGCGCGCACCCTCCGTGCGGGCCACTTCAACAAACCCGTGCCGCATATAGAATTTCTGCGCCTGTGTATTTCTCTGAAACGTCCACAATTCCAGCGTTCTACGGCTCTCTTTTAAAGTGGATAACAACGCGCTTCCAATCCCACGCCCCCGCGCGTGTCCTGCCACATAAAGCGCATTCAGGTCCGGCCCGTCACAGGCCGCAAACCCCACAACGCCCTTATCCTCCACCACACTCACCCATCCGCGCGCGATCATCATGCCGGCAAAGGACAGATCCTCCGCCCGCGTATGAATGCGCGGCATCCAGTCGGTGGTGTCGATGAACTCGGACAGGATACCACCGACAGCCCCTGCATCCGTCGACCGTGCCGGGCGGACAATCACAACCGATCCCCAAACAGGAACTCCGCCGCCCGGTCCAGCCGGATGTGCGGCGGCCCATCGCCGGGGCGCATCGTCAAAGGTGCCGGCGCAAAACGCATCACCCGATAGTCCTGATCCAGCCAGCTTTGCGCCCCGGCCATGGCGGGGTTCAGCAAATGTGAGGGGTCCGAAGGCAGATCACCGGGGTAAAACGCCGCTTCCTTGCCCGTCTCCAACAACGTCCCCCGCACCACTGGCAAATCCACGCCTTCATGGGGCATCATCGCCTCCGTTGTGGCGCGCAAAGATGCAATCGCCATCGCCGCTGTTCCCGCACCCGCATATTGTGCCCGATCCCGCGCCTCTCGGGTCAGGGCCTCCATGATGGCTGCCAGTTTGGCATGTTGCTGGTGATGCAGATGGTCGGCCTTGGTGGCAGCAAACAGGATCTTTTCCACCCGTTTGCCCGACAGCAGATTGGTCAGAAACCCGTTCTGGCCGGGCCGGAACGCCGCCAGCGTCTCTCCCATGGCCTGCCGTAAATCCTCCACCGCGCGGGGCCCTTGATGGATCGCACCGAGCGCGTCCACCAAGACCATCTGACGGTCGATACGCGCAAAATGATCGCGAAAGAACGGCTTGGCCACCTGCCGCTTGTATGCCTCGTAGCGCCGCCCCATCTCCCGGTGCAGCGAACCGCGCGCCGATGTGCTCTCCACCGGCAAGGGCGCGAAGGTCAGCACCGGAGAGCCTGCCAGATCGCCGGGCAACAGGAACCGCCCCGGCGTGCAATCGGAATATCCCGCGCCCCGCGCCGCATGAAGATAAGCGGCAAATTCCTCAGCAAGCTTTTGCGCCACGACCTCATCATGTTTCCCAGCAGGATCAACATCTTCCATCGCGGCGTTAAACGCCTGTGCGACCTGCCGATCCGCGATCCGGGCCAGCGTTTCGGCCGACCATTCTTCGTAACTGCGCTCCATCAGCGCCAGATCAAGCAGCCATTCACCGGGGTAATCTACAATATCCAGATGCAGTGTCCGTGGCCCCTGCAAACCCGACAACAACCCGTTGGGCCGCACCTTGAGCGACAACCGCAGTTCCGAAATCGCCCGCGTGCTGTCCGGCCAATGGGGGGTCGTTCCGGTCAATGCCGCCAGATGCCGCTCGTATTCGAAACGCGGCAAGGTATCATCCGGCTGAGGTTGCAGAAACGCGGCTTCGATCCGCCCCTCGGCAGCGGCCAGCAGCCCCGGCATCCGCCCCCGGTCCAGCAGATTGGCCACCAGCGAGGTGATGAAAACCGTCTTGCCCGACCGCGCCAGCCCGGTGACCCCGAGCCGGATCACCGGTTCAAAGAATGTCTCCGACACCGTATCCTGCACCTGCTCAACCTGCCGCCAGATGCCATCGGCAATGCGTGAAAGTACCAAATTCGCCCCGCCCTTCGTGCCATGAGACTAAATAGGATGCAGCGGCGGGGATTGCCAGCGGCGGCGCGCATCGCTAATCCGACGCCATGCCCCGCTATGCCCTGAAAATCGAATACCACGGCGCGCCCTTTGTCGGCTGGCAACGCCAGACCGATCAGTGTTCCGTGCAAGGTGAGATCGAAAAAGCACTGGGCAAACTCGAGCCCGGCGCGCACAGGATCGCCGCTGCGGGGCGCACGGACGCAGGCGTGCATGCGCTGGCACAGGTGGCCCATTGCGACCTGAAGGACGCGTGGGACCCCTTCCGGCTGTCGGAGGCGTTGAACTACCACCTCAAACCACAGCCCATCGCGATCACCGCCTGCGAAGCGGCGCCCGAAGATTTCCACGCACGTTTCTCCGCCCGTGAGCGGCGGTATCTGTTTCGCATTCTCAGCCGCCGCGCGCCTGCCACCCATCAGGCGGGGCTGGTGTGGCAGGTCAAACATACGCTGGATGTTGGCGCGATGCAGGAGGCCGCCAACATACTGATTGGAAAGCATGATTTCACCACGTTCCGGTCCACCGTCTGTCAGGCGGAAAGCCCGGTGAAGACGCTCGATCATCTGACGGTGGCGGCGGTGGAAACACCCGGCGGACGGGAATACCATTTCGACGTGCGCGCGCGGTCTTTCCTGCACAATCAGGTGCGCAGCTTTGTCGGATCGCTGGAGCGGGTCGGGACTGGATCATGGCAACCCGGCGACATGGCCGCAGCGCTGGCCGCCCGTGACCGCGCCGCCTGCGGGCCGGTCTGCCCGCCGCAGGGATTGTATCTGGCCCATGTCACATACGTTAACAATCCTTTCACAAAAGGCCCTTAAATTGGTCCAAAAGTTGTACCAGCCTTGAAATAATGGTATGCGTCCACAATTAAACGATTGAATTTAGACCTGAAAGATATCCACAGCCCTTATGAGACGCCCTGTCCGCCGCCCCATGTCGACCAGCCGCCCCGCCCGCAAATCGCGCCAGCAGGTGGCCGCGCTGTGCTACCGCAACGGTGATGCCGGCAAGGAAGTGTTGCTGATCACCAGCCGCGACACCGGGCGCTGGATCGTGCCGAAAGGCTGGCCGATTGAGGGCAAGGATGGCGCGCAGTCGGCCCTTCAGGAAGCATGGGAAGAAGCAGGCGTGCGCAAGGCACAGATCGACAGCGATCCCATCGGCACCTATTTCTATGAAAAAGGCCTCAATGACGGCGACAGCATCCCGGTTGAGGCGGAGGTCTACCTTGCCCATGTGACCAAACTGCGCGACAGCTATCCCGAAGTGGATGAGCGGGAGCGTGCGTGGTTTGCCCCGAAGGAAGCCGCAAATCTGGTCGATGAGCCTGAGCTTCGGGAGATCCTCAGAACGCTCTGACCGGCGCGTCTATCCCCGTTTTTGGGATGCCAGTTCCCGGCGCAAGGCTCTGACCGGTAGGTCGGGCAAGCCTTGACGCGCCATCTCAGCCGTCTGCAACACATCCCACAGCATGGACGCAACCGGTGTCGGCACCTCCCGCGCCGCTCCCATCAGCATAAGCGCCCCTTGCAACGCGCCACCTTCCGTCGGCACCCGCTGCATCAGATCCTGCGCCACAGGGCTGCGCAAGGCAGAGGCATGGGGCAGCAGATCATCCGCCACCCGCCGGAAGACTGCTGTCGGCATGCGCAACAGACGCGGGATGGTGCCGGCCGGCCGTGCGGTTGTGGTCAGAATGGGCCGCAGGCCATGGGCGCCCAGCACCGCCAGTGCTTCGGCCCATTGATCGGCCATCAGCCGACGCCACCCACGGTTCAGCATCTGCATCCGCAGGCGCATGCCACTGAGCGCATTGACAGCCCCCATCAGGTCCACCAGGAACCGCCCCCATTGCAGCGCTTCGACCTCGCGGCTGTGGCGCACATCAAGCCCCGGCAGACACAAGCGTGCAGCCAGATCGCCACGCCCGCCGCCAATAATCATTGGCCCGGCGGACGTCCGGTAGAAACACCCCTGCCCCAAGGCCAGCACGTCAAAGGCCAGAATACCCCCGCGCAGGTCGCATCCGGGCAAATCGGACGTCAGCAGATCCTGCTGCGGGACACCGACCTGCAAGGTGATGACGACGGTGCGGGGGCGCAGTTCCGCCTCGATCCGCGCGGCAAGGACGCGGTTTTCCGCGGCAGGTGCGGTGATCAGAACAACATCGGCATGGCGGAAGCACCCCGTCTGATCCGTCCAGGTCAGCCCATCCACATCGACACGCTGCGCCATGCCGGCATGATCGGTCAAAGTCAGGCCATGGGCGCGCAGTTCCACCAAAGGCGCGCCTTCGGTCCAGAACGTGACGCGGAAGCCGTCCAGGGCCAACAAACCGGCCAGATAAGCGCCGCGGGCCCCGGCACTGCCGCCGCCCCCCGCAATCACGATATGCGGGCGCGCCATGGCTAGACGGTCAGCCGCGCTGTGGCGGCCACCTCTTCGCCTGCACGGCTCATCGACCCAGGCACCACCGCATGATCGCCTTTTGCGCATGCAGGCGGTTCTCGGCTTCATCAAAGATCACCGAATGTGGTCCGTCCATCACGCTGGAGGTCGCTTCGTCATCCCGGTGCGCCGGCAGGCAGTGCATGAAAAGCGCATCCGGTTTGGCCCGCGCCATCAGCGCATCGTTCACCTGATAACCGCGCAGCTGGTTGTGACGCCGCTCTCGTGCGGATTGCGGATCGTGCATGGACACCCAGGTGTCCGTAACCACCAGATCGGCCCCCTGCACCGCCTCATCGGGATCGCGCACAGTGGTGTAGAGACCATCCAGGCTACGCTCGGGGTCCAGCGGTTCAGGGCCGGTGAAGACCAGATCGAACTCGAACTGTTTGGCCGCATGGGCAAAGCTGGCGAAGACGTTGTTGCCATCCCCGGACCAGACGACCTTTTTGCCCTTGATCGGGCCGTTGTGTTCTTCGAAGGTCATGACATCCGCCATGATCTGACACGGATGGGTGCGGTTGGTGAGCCCGTTGATCACCGGCACGGTGGCGTATTCGGCCATCTCCAGCAGGGTGGCCTCTTCGAATGTGCGGATCATGATCAGATCCACATAGCGGCTGAGCACGCGGGCGGTATCAGCAATGGTTTCGCCATGCCCCAGCTGCATGTCAGAGCCTGACAGCACCATTGTCTGCCCGCCCATCTGGCGCACGCCCACGTCAAAGCTGACCCGCGTGCGGGTGGAGGGTTTTTCAAAGATCAGCGCCACCATGTGATCCTTGAGCGGCTGATCCGCGTCCGGTGCCGCCTTGGGGCGGCCTTGGCGGGCAGCCTTGGCCTCAATCGCGCTGTCGATGATGTGACGCAGGTCGGCGGTGTCTGTTGTGTGGATGTCGAGAAAATCAGTCATGTTCGTCTGCTTTGTGTCGGTGGGGATTTTCGGGGGCTGTCTGCCCCCGGACCCCCGAGGTTTTTTGAACCATTTGGAAGATCAGGCTGGCGTCAGACTGCCTGCAGCGGTGTCGAGACGGGTGATCGCTTCGGCAATCTCCGCGTCGGTGATGGTGAGGGGCGGCAGCAGGCGCACGACGTTGTCGGCGGCGGGCACGGTGATGACTTCGGCAGCATATCCCGCCGCAACAAGATCGCCGGGGGCCACTTTGCATTTCAGACCGAGCATCATGCCAGCGCCACGCACGCTTTCGAAAACATCCGGGTGTGAGGCCACCAGCCCTTCAAGTTTCTGACGCAGGAGCGCGGATTTGCGCTGCACCTCTGCCAGAAATTCAGGATCAGCGATGATGTCCATGACACGGGCGCCGATCGCGCAGCCCAGCGGGTTGCCCCCGTATGTTGAGCCATGGGTGCCAGCGGTCATGCCCGAAGCGGCGTCTTCTGTGGCCAACACGGCACCAAGGGGAAAGCCGCCACCGATGCCCTTGGCAACCATCATGATGTCTGGTGTGACCCCCGCCCATTCATGTGCGAACAGGCGGCCGGTGCGCCCCACGCCGCATTGCACCTCATCCAGGATCATCAGGACACCATGTTCATCACACAGGTCTCTCAACCCCTTGAGGCAGGCGTCAGGCAGCGGGCGGATGCCGCCCTCGCCCTGAATGGGTTCAACCAGCACCGCACAGGTCTTGTCATTGATCGCGGCGGTCAGCGCGTCGTGATCGCCAAACGGCAGATGAACAAAGCCCGGCAAGAGCGGGCCGAAGCCTTTTGTCATCTTCTCTGAACCCGCCGCTGCGATCCCGGCAGAGGACCGGCCATGGAAGGCGCCGTCAAAGGTGATGACTTCCACCCGTTCGGGCTGGCCTTTGTCATGGAAATACTTGCGCGCCATCTTGACGGCCAGTTCACAGCTTTCAGTGCCGGAGTTGGTGAAAAAGACCGTATCGGCGAAGGTATGTTCCACCAGTTTGTCTGCCAGTTCCTGCTGTTGGGGGATCTGGTAGAGGTTGGAGGTGTGCCAGAGCGCCGCCGCCTGATCGGTCAGCGCCTTGACCAGCGCCGGATGCGCATGGCCCAGCGCATTCACCGCGATACCGGCCCCCAGATCGAGAAATCGGCGTCCATCCGCTTCGATCAGCCAAGCGCCCTCACCTTTTACAAAGCTCAGCGGCGCACGCGAATAGGTTGGCAAAACGGATGAAATCATCGGGGTCGTCCTTTGAAATAAGGGCCACAGGAAAACGCCAAATGGGCATGGCCTGCGGCTGTGGTCAAGTCTGTTTGGGAAAGGCTGCGGTCACGCAGCAGGATCGGCCTGTCTTAAACAGGCACGCCGGGCATCAACGCTGGCGTCGTCGCAAAAGGGATGTTGCACATACGATCATGCGCGTGACTTAGGACAGAAACGGCACGAAGAAAAGCATTAAACATCCGCTGCACCGTTCCGCTTTGCAGCTCATGGGGAGCCATGTTCCAGCCGCGTCTACAGAACAACGGCATTGCTGCGCTCCTTATTGCTGCGGCTCATGACGCGCTCCATTTAAACGTTGTGCCCGATGGTGGCGCGGTGCTGGGGACCGCGATCCTTGTCACCGGCACGATGACATTGACGCTCGGAGAAGTGCCCCTTGGACAGGTTCGGCAAGCCCTGCGGCGCTTCCTCCCTTGCACCCACCATCTGAGGCATTAGTATAGGGGACTGAATTTGACAAAGCGGCCCGGTTGAGTGGGGCCGCTTTTTAGCAAGGAAGCTACGATGTCCTGGACCGATGACCGTGTTGAGACCCTCAAACGCATGTGGGGCGAAGGCCAGTCTGCCAGCCAGATCGCCAAGGAGTTGGGCGGGGTGACACGCAATGCCGTGATCGGCAAGGTGCACCGTCTGGGTCTGTCCAACCGCGCCACCGCAGGCACCGCCGCGAAGGCTGAGCCAAAGGCCAAACCTGCACCGAAGGCGGAACCGAAGGCCAAGCCAGCGCCCAAGCCCGCGCCGGAGATGAAGACGGAAGCCGCCGCACCGCCAAAATCGAACCTGCCCGCGCGCAAGCAGATCATTCCTGCAGGCCAGCCCCTGCCGCCGCAACCCTCTGCGAATGAGATCAGCCCGGAAGCGTTGGCCAAGGTCAACGAGGTGGAGAAGAAGGCCAAGAAGATCAGCCTCATGGAATTGACCGAGCGGACCTGCAAATGGCCCGTAGGTGATCCCGCGACGGAGGATTTCTGGTTCTGCGGCTTGCCGGTGAAACAGGGCAAGCCCTATTGCGAAGCGCATGTGGGCGTGGCGTTTCAGCCCATGTCGTCACGGCGCGATCGCCGTCGCTGACCCCGCTGGAAAACGGTCCGGCCACGACAATACCAAAGGCGCGACATCCATCGATGCCGCGCCTTATTCTATTCAGTGCTGCCCATGTTTCAGATCAGCACATGAAGGAGAAGACATCGATGTCAGCCACATCGGTAACGCCTTCGAGGGTCAGCGAATTGCCATCCCCAAAGTCAACGACGGTGTTGCCATCGACGGTTTCTGCCGTTTCCATGAACATGGCGGCGGCATCCATGCCATCCCCTGCTAGTGAGACATCAAGGAACAGAATGTCCTCACCTGCGGTGAAATCGGTGATCCTGTCATTGCCAGCGATGAAGTCGAAGCAATCCGCATCGGCCCCACCTGTCATGACATCATCACCCGCGTCGCCAACGAGGTAGTCCATCCCGGCACCGCCATCCATGGTGTCGTTGCCTTCACCACCGATCAGGGCGTCGTGGCCTTCTGCGCCGGACATCATATCATCACCGGCTTCGCCATCGAGGTAATCATGCCCGTCCGAGCCTGTGACCGTGTCATTGCCCCCGTCGGCAAAGACCATGGCCCAATCCCCTTCCGCCGTGATGTCATCATCGCCAGCGGTGCCGATTTGAATGCCCTCGTCATCGCACCCTACCATTTCAGGTTCGGGTTCAGGCTCTGGTTCGGGCCTTGGCTCGGGTTCCGGCTCCGGGGTCGGTTCCGGCGTAGGCTCGGGCTCCGGCGTTGGTTCAGGCGCAGGTTCTGGCGCAGGTTCTGGCGCTGGCTCCGGTGTCGGCTCCGGGGTTGGCTCGGGTGCCGGTGCGCTATCGGTCTCAACCGTGTCGGAGGTATCACCCTCAGTCCGGGCGAAGTTCTGCGTCACGACGACACCGTCAAAGCCGCGCATATCGCCCTGTTCGATCCCGATCCCGATTTCAGTGAAGTTGGGATTGAGGATGTTGGCCCTGTGTCCGGGGCTGTCCATCAACCCCTGATGCAGTTGTACAACGTCATCCGATATCCCATCCGGTCCGCGTTCTGATTGCCAGGCGATATTCTCGCCCGAGGTCCAGGCCCCCTCAAAGGGATAGTTCGCAGCCTGCATCCGTTCCGTTGCTGTCGATCCCCCTTCTCCCGTGTGGGAAAAAGTATCCGTGTCGATCATCCATTGGCTGTGATCTTCGCTGGATGCGTTCAACAGCGTGTTGAGCACGAGCGGGTTCAACCCCGCATCCGCCCTCTCTTTGTTGATCAGATAGAGCATCTGTCTTTCGGTGGTACTCGCCAGTGACATTGGTTGTCCTTTCTTTGCCAGTTTACTGGGAGTGCCGACTAAGCGCGCCCTGCCGCACCTCTTCAATCACCGGCAAAGCAGCGCCTAAAAATCAGCCAAAGCCCGCTTGAAGGAAGCGCGTCCCATTGCGGATTTTTGCTAGGAAATCTGATGCTTATATTATGTTCACTGTCGTAATATCGATCATCTGGAGTTGCTGGAGCGTGCACCAAAAACAGGCATGCCAAGCTGTCGGGACAGAGGCGAGGCGCGCAGATTGTCATTGTGCTGAGGGGCGTTGCACGTCCCCACACATCGGCTTTGCCCCATCAATGCAGGCACAAGCCTCGCCAACGTTCGGGGCCGACGTGAGGTGGATTGCAAGATCGGGGTGAGAGGCGCAAAAAGGCGTCCGCCCTGTTGCACACAAGTCTAAAGAGGACTGTTCAACGCCTGACCTCTCTGCGAAACTATCAACACACAAGGAATGTGGGGAGAGTCCAATGCTAGAAATCAGTACCGGGAAAGTCGTCAGAGTGATCATGCTCGCGCGTGAATATGGCCCCGACAGCGTGAGCCTCTCCGATTTCATCTCTGGCCTCAACGACGATGAAAAGGCCAACCTCGTGGCGGTGATGTGGATCGGACGCGGCAGCTTCGAAGCCGAAGAGCTTGAGTACGCCAAGGAGGAAGCGCGCCGCGAGGCCTCTGCGCCAACAGAAAATTACCTGTCCGGCATACCCAGCCTGCCCGAGCATCTTGAAAGCGGACTGGAGGCGCTGGGGATTGATGTGACCGAAGCTGAGGATGACCTCTGAGCACACCGCTGCAACATTTCCAACACAGAGGTGAATTGCACCTTTGCGTGTTGCATGGTTCATGGGTCCACCTGAACTGACCCCGAAGGCCCGCCACATGTCCGACACCATCCGCGCCGCCGATGCCCTTGCCCGACGTTTGTACGCTGCCGGATGCCGCACCGCATTCGGGATGCCGGGAGGCGAAGTGCTGACGCTGATCGATGCGCTGGAGGCTGCGGGCATCCGCTTTATCCTCGCCAAACATGAAAACGCAGCCGGTTTTATGGCCGAAGGGGTGCATCATCGCGATGGCGCGCCGGGTATTCTGGTGGGCACCATCGGCCCCGGCACTCTGAACGGGGTGAACACGGTGGCCAACGCCCTACAGGATCAGGTCCCGCTTGTTGTGCTATCGGGGTGTATGGACGCGGATGAGGCGCAGACCTACACCCATCAGGTTGTCGATCAGGGCGCTGTTTTCCGTCCGATCACCAAGGCGACATTCACCCTCGATGCCAAAGCGGCGCATATCATTGCGGACAAGGCTGTGGCCATTGCCACCGAAGGCCGGATGGGTCCCGTACATATTGATGTCCCGATCACAGTGGCGAACACCCAGATCGCAGCGGCGGCCCCTGCCCCGCGCGCACCAGCATCTGCGGCGGCACCGTCAGGCGCGGATCTTGAGACCGCGCGAGGCTGGCTCGCTAAGGCGCGCAAACCGGTGATCATCGCCGGCGTCGATGCGCTGAACGAAGGCGCGGGGGATGCGCTCACCCGTTTTGCCGAACACCACCACATTCCGGTTATCACCAGCTACAAGGCCAAGGGCCTGCTGGCCGAGGACCATGCGCTGTCGCTGGGCGGTGCAGGGCTGTCCCCGCTGGCCGACACCCATCTTGTTCCTTTTGTGCAAGACGCCGATCTGATCCTCTGTGTGGGCTATGACCCGATTGAGATGCGCCCGGGCTGGCGCAATATCTGGGATCCGGCCCGCCAGAACGTCGTTGACATCTCCGCCGTGCCCAACCTGCACTACATGCACCAGGGTACGCTGAACTTTGTCACCTCCTGCACGGCGACCTTACAGGCGCTCAGCGACGGGCTGACGCCACAGGACACCTGGGAAGATGGTGAGATCTACCGCCTCAAATCCGCGCTGGCCAAATCCTTCCCCCGCGATGACGACTGGGGGCCGGCCGCCATCATCGACACCTGCCGCAACGTGCTGCCGCGCGAGACGCTGGCCAGCGCTGACAGCGGCGCGCACCGCATCCTGCTCAGCCAGATGTGGGAGTGTTATGCGCCGCGTGACCTGATGCAGTCCTCCGCGCTGTGCACCATGGGCTGTGCGGTGCCGATGGCGATTGGCGCCAAACTCGCGGCGCCCGAACGGCCGGTGGTGTCTTTCTCCGGCGATGCGGGGTTTCTGATGGTGGCGGGCGAATTGGCCACAGCGATTGAGCTGAACGTCGCACCGATCTTTGTGGTCTTTGTCGATGCCTCGCTGGCACTGATTGAAAAGAAACAGCGCGAGCGGCAACTTGCCAACGTCGGCGTAGATTTCGCCCAGCACAACTTTGCCGCCATGGGAGTCGCCTTTGGCGGCGCGGGCGTGACCGTTCGGGACCGTGCCGGGTTGGAAAACGCCCTGAAGGATGCCGTGGCGGCGGACACGTTCACCGTCATCGCTGCCGTGATCGACCGGGAGGCTTATGATGGCCGTATCTAAAGGCGCGCTCGACGGGCTGTTCGTTCTGGATCTGAGCCGTATCCTCGCCGGTCCCACCTGCACCCAACTGCTGGGCGATCTGGGTGCCACGGTCATCAAGGTCGAGAACCCGCAAACCAATGGCGACGACACGCGCGGTTGGGGCCCGCATTATGCGACAGATGCCAATGGCGAGAAAACCGATCTGTCCGCCTATTTCATGGCCGCGAACCGCAACAAACGCTCCATCGCGGTGGATATCGCAACCGAGGAAGGCCAGCGCACCCTGCGCCATCTGGCCGCCCGCGCCGATGTGGTGATCGAGAATTTCAAACCCGATGGATTGAAGAGATACGGTCTTGACCATGCTACCCTGCTGGGTGCGCATCCCGGCCTTGTCTATTGCTCCATCTCCGGTTTCGGGCAGACGGGGCCAAACCGGAGCCAGCCGGGGTATGACCTGATGGCACAGGGCTTTGGCGGGATCATGTCGATCACCGGCGACCCGGACGGCGCGCCGACCAAAGTGGGTGTCGGGATCGCGGATGTGATGTGCGGGATGTATGCCACCATCGGCATCCTTGCCGCCCTCAGACACCGCGACGCGACAGGCGAAGGCCAGCACATTGATCTGGCGCTGGTGGATGCCTCGATGGCGTGGCTGGTGAACGAAGGGGTGAACACGCTGATCTCAGGACAGGACCCGGTGCGGCGCGGGAATGCCCATCCCAACATCGTGCCCTACGATGCCTTTGCCGCCGCCGATGGGCATATCCTGCTGGCTGTGGGCAATGACGCGCAATTTGCACGTTTTTGCGACGCGCTTGAGATCCCCGGCGTTGCGCAAGACCCGCGCTTTGTCACCAACCTTGGCCGGATTGAAAACCGCGAAGCCCTGATGCCGCTGATCTCTCCTGCCATGGCCGCACTGCCGAAAGCAGCGCTGCTGGACAGGCTGCACAACGTGAACGTCCCCTGCGGCCCGATCCATACGATTGGGGAGGCACTTTCCTCCCCGCAGGCGCAGGCGCGCGGCGCGGTGGTTACCCTTGACCTGCCCGATCCGGACGCGCCGCCGGTTCAGCTCCTCGGCAATCCGCTCAAATTCTCTGCCACGCCGGTCAGGTATGACCGCGCCCCACCCCGATTTAGGCAGGACACCGATGAGGTGCTTGAAACATGGGGACCCAAATCAGACGCCCCGCGCTGAAAATTCCCCGCCAAACCCTTCGAATTGCGCGGCAAACCGCCTCCCTTCGTCATAAACGCTCACGAAAGATGCGGTGCGCTTCACGTTGACGTGTGAGCAGACCCTCCGCCGTTCGAAACACAGGCCTTTGCGGCTATCTTCCCTCCACACACCGCGATGACCTTGAAAGGCCGATCCATGACAACAGACGTTTGCGCATCACCCGTCAGCTTCTCCTCCGCTGACAGTCTTGCCCATTGGAACAACATGATCCGCGCCTTTCTGGCCCACGGTCCCAGCACCCCGCAGCACCTTGGCGCCCTGCTGGAGGCCGAACCGGATTTCGCCATGGGCCATGCCGCACGGGGTCTGTTTTCGCTGATGATGGGCCGGGCAGAGATGTGGCAGGTGGCCGAAGATGCCCGGACCGCGGCACACCACGCCCGCAGTGCAGGTCCTGTCAGTGCCCGTGAACAAGGCTGGATCAATGCTTTGGACGCCTGGCTTGCCGACAGCCCGACCGGCGCGATTGCCGCCTTGGAAACGGCCCTGATCAAACACCCCTCCGACACGCTTTCAGCAAAGGCCAGTCAGGCCATCCGGTTTATCCTTGGCGATGCGCCGGGGATGCGCCGATCAGTTGAGCGGGTGCTGCACGCCCACGGCCCCGACCACCCGCTGCGTGGCTACCTGATGGGATGCCACGCCTTTTCCCTCGAAGAAACAGGTGACTACGCAGGTGCGGAACGCGCGGGTCTCGAAGGGTTGATCCATGCCCCCGACGACGCCTGGGGTCTGCACGCGGTGGCCCACGTGCATGACATGCGCGCCGAACCGGACGCAGGCATCGCCCTGATCGAAGGCAACACCGCCGCCTGGGAAGGCTCCAACAACTTTCGCTACCACGTCTGGTGGCACAAGGCGCTGCTGCACATGGACCGGGGCGAACGCGACATCGCCCTCGCCCTTTATGACAGCCAAATCCGCGCGGACAAAACCGACGATTACCGCGACATCGCCAATGCCACATCCCTGCTGATGCGGCTGGAGCTGGAGGGGATGGAGGTCGGCAACCGCTGGGATGAGCTGGGCGCACTTGCGGAAAATCGCATTGACGACGGCTGCGTAGTCTTTGCCGATTTGCACTATCAACTCGCCCTTGCCGGTGCCGCCAAGGGGGACGCCGCGCGCGCCATGTCCGCGCGGTTCGCCCGTGATGCCCGTCAGACCGGCGACATGGCCGAACGTGTGGCCGACCCCGGCCTCAGCGCCCTTGCAGGGCTCAACGCCTTTGCCGAAGGCCGCTACGGTGACGCCTTTGTTCAGCTCAGCACCGCACGCCCCAAAATGCCAACCATCGGCGGCAGCCACGCCCAGCGCGACGTGTTTGAGCGGATGACCATTGACGCGGGCCTGCGTGCAGGTCATTTCGACGCAACGGAACAGATCCTCTTGGCCCGCCTGAAACTGCGCGCCGGTCACGAGGACCGCTTTGCCGCCACCCGGTTTGAGCAGCTGTCCCGCGCAAGGCGTATCCCCGCCCAGTAAGGCCTGAAAGACTGCACTGCCATGACCCTCGCCGATCCTGCTCAGGTTCCCTCCCGTCCCGTGACTGCCCTTGGTGCGCAGTCCACGGCGCGTGTGCGCGACATCCGGCTCGACTTCTTCCGGGGCATAGCGATGTTCATCATCCTGATCGCCCATACACCCGGCAATTTCCTGACCTCCTGGATTCCCGCGCGCTGGGGGTTTTCGGATGCGACAGAGATCTTCGTCTTTTGCTCCGGCATGGCCTCCGCCATCGCCTTCGGCGGCGCGTTTCAGCGCGCGGGCTGGGTGCTGGGCACGGCGCGGGTCCTGTTCCGCGTCTGGCAAGTGTACTGGGCGCATGTGGGGCTGTTCTTTGCCACGCTGGCGCTGACCGTCTACCTGACGGAACTCGATATCACGGGCCGCAACTACTGGGGCCAGCTGAACCTGTGGATGATGTTTGTCGAGAGCGACAAATGGGACAATTCCAACATCCTGCTCAGCTTCATGACCCTGCGCTATGTGCCGAACTATTTCGACATTCTGCCGATGTATATGATCGTCCTGCTGATCATGCCCATCATCATGCTCTTGGCCCGCGTGAACCTGTGGCTGGTCGCAGCCTTCGTGGGCTTCGTGTGGATCATGGGCCAAACCGCGTTGCTTCAATCCGTGGGCCTTGGCGCCTACCACTTCGAATTCCCGGCTGAGCCCTGGACGGATCGCACATGGTTCTTCAACCCCTTCGGCTGGCAGCTGATCTTCTTCACCGGCTTCGCCTTCATGCGCGGCTGGCTGCCCAAACCGCCCGTCACCTCCCTGCTGATCGGCATCGCGGCGTTCATCGTGATCGCCAACATCCCGCTGTCCAACATCGGCGTGCGAGAGTTCGGCTTTGACTGGGCCCGCGACTGGCGCGTGGCCTACAAACCGCTGATCGACAAATCCGATTTCGGCATCCTGCGCTATGTGCATTTCTTGGCCCTCGCCTACCTCGCATGGGTCTTTGCGGGTGACAAAGGCAGCCGCCTGATGGCCACGGGCACAGGTCTGCTCTCGCGCATCTGGACCCGCATCCTTGCCATCATCCTCAAGGTCGGCCAGCAAAGCCTCGCGGTTTTCGTGGTCTCCATGTTCACCGCCCGGCTGATGGGGTTTGGCATGGACGTGATGGGCCGCGACACAGGCACCACCCTTCTGATCAATGCCATGGGCGGCTCAGTGCTGATCGCCGTGGCCTATGCTGCCGGCTGGTTCAAATCCCAGCCCTGGCGCGCTAAGGCCCCCGCATGATCCGCCGCGATGTCCTCAAAACGCTGGCCGCCCTGGCGGCTGTGCCAACGGCCGCCTTGGCCGAAGAACCGGGGCTGCGCCTCGGCGATGAGGGCACGGCCTTTGACGCCACCACCGTGCGCACCCGCGCCCGCGCCATGGCAGCAGAGCCTTATAGACCGCGCCCCGAAATCCCAGAAAGCTGGCGCAATCTGACCTACGACCAGTATCGCAAAATCTGGTTCGATGCCCGAAATGCGCTGTGGGAAAACACCGACCGCCCCCAGCGCGTCGATGTCTTCCCGCCGGGTCTCTACTTTCCGCAGGCGGTCGAAGTGAACGTGGTCGAGGCCAACACCGCCCGTCCGCTGCGCTTTGACATGGGCGTGTTTGATACCACCGATAAATTCCCCGACGTCGAGATTGACGAGACCTTGGGGTATTCCGGCCTGCGCCTGCGCGCGGAGCTGGAAAAACCCGGCATCTTTCAGGAATATGCCGTCTTCCAAGGGGCAAGCTATTTCCGGGGCATCGGCACCGGCGAAATCTACGGGCTGTCCGCGCGCGGCCTCGCGCTCAAAACCGGCGATCCCTCGGGGGAGGAATTCCCCGACTTCACCGCCTTCTGGTTGGAGGCCCCCGCCCCCGGCGCGCGCACCCAAATCCTGCACGCGCTTCTCGACAGCCCCTCCTGCACCGGTGCCTTCCGGTTTGAGATCACCCACGGCACCGTGCTGCGCATGGCCGTTGAGGCCGAGATTTTCGCGCGTGAGGACATCACCCATCTGGGCATCGCGCCGCTGACGTCAATGTTTCTGTTCGACGACACCATGCGCCAACGCTTCTCCGACTTCCGCCCGGCGGTGCATGACAGCGACGGATTGCTGATCCACAACGGGGCGGGCGAAGTCATCTGGCGGCCCCTGTCCAACCCGCTGACCCTGCAGGTCAGCGCGTTTTCGGACAACAATCCACGCGGCTTCGGCCTGTGCCAGCGCAAGCGCGCCTTCTCCGACTTCAACGACCTCGAAGCGCTCTACCACAACCGCCCCGCCGTCTGGATCACACCGGGCGAAGGCTGGGGCGCGGGGTCGGTGACCCTCGTGGAAATCCCCGCCGATCTGGAAATCTACGACAACATCGTCTGCTATTGGCGGCCCTCCCAGCGTCTCAAGGCAGGCGAGGCGCATAAGCTGACCTACACCCTCGACTGGGGCGCAGACCCGGTGGCCCCGTCTGCCAGTGTCCCCGTCAAAGTGCTCAACACCGCGATGGGCGGCCGCCCCGAAGGCGGGCAGATCATCGCGATAGATTTTGCTGACAGCCCGGATGTGCCCGAAGACCTGTCCGAGATCGAGATCATTCTGCGCAGCAGCACCGGAGAGACCACCCCCGGCATCGTGCAAAGAAATCCCGAAACCAATGGCCCCCGCCTTGCTTTCACCTTTCAGCCGGGTGAGGCCACGCTGGCCGAATTCCGCGCGCAATTGCGCCTGAACGGGGAGCCGCTGAGCGAAGTCTGGCTCTACCGGTGGACCAGGGCATGAGCCATCTGCCCGCCTCCATGCCGCCCAAGGCCCCGCTGGAGATGCAGGCGCAGAACCTTGCCGTCTGCCCCCGCACGCCGCGCGCCCGTCAGACCACCCGCCGCAGCCCCTGGCGTTGGGCGGTGTTCCTGCCCGCGCTGATGATCACCGCATGGCTGGTCTGGGGCCTCTATGGCTGGCTGATGAGCGCGGGCATGACCGGGCTTGAATGGGCGTTGCTGGCCATGATCGGCGCGACCTTCGTCTGGGTCACGCTGTCGGTCTCCACCGTTGGTGTTGCCATCGCGGGCCTCTCCGCGCGGCAAACGGCTGACGACCGCGCCCCGCGCGACGTGGCGCCCATGAATGTTGCCCTGCTGGTCCCGATCTACAACGAGGTCCCCGCCGACGTTTTTGGCAACGCCACCGCCATGCTGCGTGATCTGGCACGCCGCCCGGTGCCGCACCGCTACACGCTGTTTATCCTGTCGGACACGCGGGATGAGGCCATCGCCACACAGGAGTGGCAGGCCTTCGAGCGCCTCCGCGCCGAGGCCCCCACAGGCATCGACGTCCACTACCGCCGCCGCGCGATGAACACCGACAAGAAGGTCGGCAACATCGTGGACTGGATCACCGGCTGGGGGGCGGCGCATGAGGCGATGCTGGTGCTGGATGCCGACAGCATCATGTCCGGCCGCGCCATCGAACGCCTGACGTCAGAACTCTCCGCTGACCCCGATGCGGGCCTGATCCAGACCTTCCCGGTCCTGATCGGGGCCGACACGCTCTTTGCCCGGTTGCAACAATTCTCCAACATCGCCTACGGCTGGCTGCTGGCCGAAGGCCTCGCCCTCTGGGCCCGCACCGAAGGCAACTATTGGGGCCACAACGCCATCATCCGCACCCGCGCCTTCGCCGACAGCGCGGGCCTGCCCCGCCTGAAACGGCTGGGGGGCAAGGACGACCTGATCCTCAGCCACGATTTTGTAGAGGCCGGATTGCTCCGCCGCGCAGGCTGGCGCGTGCGCTTCCTGCCCCGCGTCACTGGCAGCTTTGAGCAAACCCCCTGCACGTTGATCGACTACGCCCTGCGCGACCGCCGCTGGTGCCGGGGCAACCTGCAACACCTGCGCCTTCTGGGCACCGCCGGGCTGCACCCGGTCTCCCGCTTTCACCTGCTGCACGGCGCTGTCGCCTACCTTTTGTCGCCCGCATGGTTCGTCCTGCTGGTGATCTGGTCCCTGCTCGGCATCGACAGTGAGACCAACGTCATCCGCTACTTTAACGAGGCCAATCCACTTTTCCCCGATTGGCCCCCCGCCATGAGCCACATCGACAGCGCAGTCTTCCTTGTCATCATGTACGCGATGCTGCTGACCCCCAAGGTCACCGCCGCCGCCCTTATCGCCGCCCGCCCCCGCGCCACCCGCGCCTTTGGCGGCTATGCCACGTTCTTCACCGCCTTCATGGTCGAGGTTGCACTCTCCATCGCCTATGCGCCCGTCATGATGATCCAGCAGACCAAAGCGGTGCTGCGCGCGATCTTCACCCGGTCCGAGCCCTGGACCCCGCAACAGCGCAGCGCGCGGGGCTATCCGCTCTGGACGCTAGCAAAGTTCCACTGGGTTGAAACGCTGTTCGGCCTGCTGCTGCTTGCGGGGCTGATGGCGGGCCTTGTCTCCCTCTGGCTGCTGCCCATCATGGCGAGCCTTGTCCTGGCGGTACCGCTCTCTGCCCTTTCTGGTGTCGCGGTGGGCACACACCTTCCCGACGGCCTGCAAATGGCCAGCCCGCACACCCTGCGCGAGCCCGCGATCGTGGCACACGCACGGCAGGCGCGCCGCCAGATCAAGACACAACTGGACGCGCAGGAAGTTGCTGCGGAATAGCCCCGCTTGCCCCATGCACGCGGAGGTTCTATTGCCGCCACAGTGAAACAGGCAAAGATACCTTACCCAGATGTACGACCCCAAAGGAAACGCCAAGGACCGCGCCGTTGATGCCGTCGCGTTCTCAGAAGCCGAACCGCCCGCGTCGCTGCGCGGCGTGGTGCACCGGTTTCTTGAATTGAAAACCATCCATCCCCTGGCGGAGGACTACCGGTTTCATGCCCTGCCGGATGCCTGCACCTATATCGTGTTCGATCAAAGCGCGGTACAGGTAACCGGGGTGGCCAAGCTGCGCGCCTCCTCCGAAGAGCTTAACCTGGGTCGGGTGTTTCACTATGCCAACATCCGGCTGTTGCCCGGCGTCTGGCAAGGCGATCCGGGACAGGTTACGCAAGGAATGATTGATCGTCCGTATGAGGGTGATTTGCCGCTGGTGGGCATCAATCAACAATTGGGGCAGTTGGACTTCACGGCCCAGCAACCCGTGCTTGTTGCATGTGTCGAACATCTGATCGAACGCGGCCTTGTCGTCCCCAACCCGGTGACCGAGAAGATATTTGCGCAGATCGACACCATCCATTCGGTCGCCGACATGGCAGAGGCGGCCGCCCTCTCCCCACGGCAGTTGCAAAGGACGCTGAAACGCACCACCGGGTTCGCGCCGCATGATTTCCTGAAAGTCCTGCGCCTTCAGCAATCCTTGCTTGGTGAGCCGTCCCTGTCCTATGCGGACCAGTCGCACTTCATCCATTCGTTCCGCAAGGCAACCGGATACACGCCCGGCCAATATGCAAAAAAGTTTGATGTCTGAAATCTACAATACCGGGGGAACAGGGCTTGATACCTGATGTGTCATACACACCAAACAGGAGTTGGATATGACACAGATGAACGCAATCGGATGGTTTGACATCTACGTAGATGACCTTGATCGGGCGACTGCCTTTTACGAAAGCGTATTGGGACAAAAGCTCGAACCGATGGGAGACCCCACCGGCGAAAGCCAGATGATGAGCTTTCCTGCTGACATGGGCAGATATGGCGCTGCGGGGGCTTTGACCAAATCGGCGCACGCAGGTCCTGGCGTGGGCGGCACCATCGTGTACTTCGCATCGCAGGACTGCGCGGTAGAGGCAGGACGTGTCGCTGATGCAGGCGGGCAGATCGTGCGACCGAAGTTCTCCATCGGGGAATTCGGCTGGGTCGCGCTTTGTAAGGACACCGAAGGGAACATGTTCGGCCTGAACTCAATGACCTGAACACCACCTGCGGGCCGCGCAAACCGTGGCCCGCAGGTGCTTTGCATCATCACCGCGCAGCCGCGTTCAACAGTTGCGCTTCGCTTTCCTTCCAGAAACACACAGCCTGCGGCAGGCTGGGGCTTTGTTTTTCCAGTCCAAGCGCCTCAAAAGCCAGATCATTGTGCACCAGACCTTTTGAAGAAATCGCGGCCCCCTTCGAATACCCGGTGGCACAGAGGACCCCGTCCATGGTCAGAAATTCAAAAGACAGGTAGTTCCAATGGTCATCCCCCCCCACCCAGCGGTAGCGCAGACGGTATTTCTGGCCGAACTTCAGCTCCTTGCGAAACGTGATGATCGTCCCGCCGACCACGGGCTTCCATTTACGCTTGAGCAGCACATTCAGGAACCCTGTGCGCGCAAAGAACTCAATGATCATCAGGTCCGCAATGGTGGAATAGCGGCCATTGTTCATATGAAGATTGATGTCGATGTCATTGGGCAGCACACGAAATTCGCGTTCAATCGTCTCTTCAATACCAATCTTTGGCAGGCGCCACGCCCGGAACAACGTCCAGATCAATCTAAGATAGAGGTTCATGGTTCTCACCCTTTAAGTTCATTATTGAACTATATAGATCAAAATTGAACTTAAGCAAGCCTTCATGTAATAGGCCCACATGACTGATCAGAAACACCTGTCCGAACACAGTACCGCTGTCGCGACCGAAACATGGCTTGCCGTCGTCCGGTCCTATAACCAATGCACCATGACCTTGGCCCAGCGGCTGGACCCTTTGGGCATTACGCTACTCCAGCATGAAATCCTGATGAACCTGCTGCGCACCCCCGGCCTGACACAGCAACACCTGTCAGAGCGATGTTTCTCCGCAAAAAGCGGGGTGAGCATGCTGGTGGCGCGGTTCATGAAAGACGGGATGATCGAGCGCAAACGCGCGCCCAAGGATCATCGGGCATGGAACCTGTTTCTGACGTCACAGGGGCTGGAGCTCGCCCGGCAAGCTGAGATACGACAGCGTGACGTCGTGATGGAAATGGCCCGGAACACCTCCGAAGAGGAGTTGGGAATGGTCAAAAGGTTGATGGATCAATCATCAGAGCGCCTGAAAGAGATGCGCGAAAGGGATTAGGCGCATTTGCTGTGCCAGTCCAACGCGTCTTCAAGGCGATCATTCCCCCAAAACAACTCCCCGTCCGCGGTGCGCCACGTCGGTGCCCCAAAAACCCCATGCGCCTGCGCCCGTGCAGTGTTTTCTTTCAACGCATCTTTGTTGGATGGCGAAACGGCCTGTGCCATCATGCGACCAGCATCCTGCCCGCTGGAATGCAGTAGCGCCTCAAGAAGTGCGGGATCAGAGATGTCATGTCCCTGCGCAAACTGGCTGGTGTAGACAGCGCGGGTGAAAGCGCCGCGGGCCCTTTCATCGGGAAGCGCAAGGGCGATGCGCGCGGCCATCAGTCCGTTCTGCGGAAACACCGCCGGTCTGACGAAACCCAACCCCAATTGCGCGCAGGTCCGTTCAAGGTCCCGCCACATATAGGCACCCTTGGCCGGTTGCAGATTGAAGGGCGAGGTGGTCCACCCCAGCGACTGAAAGATCGGCCCCAACAGGAACGGCTTCCATCTGATGTCGATGCCACGGCCCTTTGCAATCGCTTCGACCCGCATCGCGGCTGGATAGGAATAGGTGCTCGCGAATTCGTACCAAACCTCAAGTGGCGCGTTCATCCGTTTGCCTCTGCTCTGCTCGTGCGCAGCGCCCTACCCGCGCAGCACCGGGAACCAGTCTTCACGCAGACGCTGACCGGCGACCATGTCATGCCCCGGAAACGGCGGCGAGGTTGGTCCCGGACGCTCCGCATACCGGGCATCATCCCCCACCAAACGCAGCGAGAACGCCCGGCGGCGTGCCGACGCCGTGTTCCCGCGCGCGCCATGTAAGGTGAGGTAGTTGAACGCCACCGCGTCACCGGGTGCCATCTCCCATTCGCGAATGTCCATCCCCTCGGCATCGGGGTCCGGCACCGGCATGTAGGGGGCCGGATCAAAGAAAGCGTCCCCTTTGGCCCAACGCGTGGGCAGCACGGGTTTCTCCCAAAGGTGCGATCCTGCAACACAGCGCAGGGTGGCATCTGTCACCGGATCAAGCGGCGACCAGAAGCTGACGGTCTGCTGGCCTTCGACGAAATAATAGGGGCCGTCCTGATGCCACGGCGTCGCCATGGACGTCCCCGGCTCTTTCACAAGCACATGATCATGGAACAGCTGTACACGGGTGCTTTGCATAAGGTCGGCAGCGACCTCAGCGGCAGGGGACGCCCTGATCACATCACCGAACTCGGGAATGTCCTGCCAGTTGCAATAATCATCGAAGAATCGCCCCGTCTCCCCCGCTTTGTCGTTGTTGGAGGCATAGGGACCGGGATGTTCCATGTTGCGCGCAATCCCTGCGCGCAGTGTATCAACATGATCGGCAAAAAGGCCTTTGATCAGCACAACGCCATCACGTTGATAGGCTTCAACGTCGGTCTGCGTTACCAGAGGGTGCATCTTGGATCAGCTCTTGCTGCGCAGGCGGATGACAACATCCACCGAAGCGATTTCCGCCCCTTCGGGCGCATCCGGCAAGCTGGAGATCACCAGATCATCAGAGGGCGCGTCCGTCAGGCGACCATCGTCTTCCCAGAAGAAATGCGGGTGATCATGTGTGTTGGTGTCAAAGTAGCTTTTTGAGCCATCGACGGTCACTTCCTGCAACAGTCCTGCGTCGCAAAAGGCGCGCAGCGTGTTGTAGACAGTGGCAAGCGATACGGCATCGCCCTGCCCCTTGGCCGCGTCAAAAAGGCTTTCGGCGGTGACGTGGCGGTTCTGGCCATCCCCCACCAGCAGGCTGGCCAGGGTCACACGCTGCCGCGTGGCGCGCACGCCACCGGTTTCCAGCCATGCTGTACCGCGTTCCTGGGCTTCGTTCAGGGCCTGGGTCTCGCTCATCGGACGCTCCGTCATCATTCTTCTTCTATATATGGCAGTTTGCGACTGATTTTCAATTGCTTTCGCGCAGAGCGGCCTGTGCTGTGATGCCGCGCCACAGACGGTTCTGCGCCCCACCCTTGCGGCCTGCCCAAAGCGGGTGCTAGACCCCTGCGACACGATCCCGACCAAGCAGGAGCACGACATGGCCGATTATCCCACATTTTTCGACAAGGACGCCCTGCTGGAATGCGCCGAAGGCAAGCTCTTTGGTCCCGGCAATGCCCAGTTGCCGGCCCCACCGATGCTGATGATGGACCGGATCACCGATGTCTCCGGCGATGGCGGCGCCCATGGCAAGGGGCACATCACGGCGGAGTTCGACATCACGCCGGATCTTTGGTTCTTCGACTGCCACTTTCCCGGCAACCCGATCATGCCCGGCTGTCTGGGTCTGGACGGTCTGTGGCAGTTGACCGGTTTCAACCTTGGCTGGCGCGGCTGGCAGGGGCGCGGGTATGCGCTGGGTGTGGGCGAAGTGAAGCTCAAGGGCATGGTGCGCCCGGACCGCAAGATGCTGACCTACAAGATTGATTTCACCAAAGCGATCCAGACACGGCGGCTGACCATGGGCGTGGCTGACGGGATCGTGGAGGCGGACGGTGAGGTGATCTACGAGGTGACTGGCATGAAGGTCGCTTTGTCGGGAAGTTGACGCCTCACCGTTGATGTTGCGGCCGAAGCGGCTGTTGCGCATGGATATTTTTGGCCAAAAAGAGCCAGCAGCGCGGTGGTTTTGCAGGCACGCTTGCATGTGATTTGACGTGGCAGGCATAGGTTGAGAAGGTGTGAGCACCACCCGGACCTTCGCAACATGATGAGATCCGGGCGTCGACGCAGATGCGATTTCCGCAGCACCCAAAGGACGAACCATGCAGTTGATCACCGCCAACGGCCGCCAGATCGCCTATTCCGACACAGGCGGGGACGGTGATACCATCGTTTTCTCCCACGGCTATCTGATGAACAGCCGGATGTTCGATCACCAGATTGCCGCCCTCAAAGACCGCTACCGCGTCATCGCCTTTGATCACCGCGGCCATGGGCAGAGCGCGCCCTGCCCTGATCCGTTTGGCATGTACGATCTGGTCGATGATGCCGAAGCACTGGTGCGCGCGCTGACGGACGGACCGGTGCATTTTGCTGGCATGTCCACGGGTGGCTTTGTGGGGTTGCGGATTGCCCTGCGCAGCCCCGACGTGATCCGGAGCCTGACGTTGATTGACACGGCTGCCGGTGCGGAAGATCCCGCCGCGCTGAAACAGTACAACCAACTCCTTTTTGCAGTGCGCTGGTTGGGTGTGCGCCCGCTGCTGGGAAAAGTGCTGCCCATCCTGATGGGGTCGGCTTTCCTGAAAGATCCGGACAGGCAGCAGGATGTCGCCTTTTGGCGGTCGGAAATGAAGACGCTCGACAAACGCTCCATCCACCGGTTCGGCAAGGCGATCTTTGGACGGGACGATGTGTTGGGGGATATGGCGGCACTGGACAGCCCGCCCCCCACACAGATCATCGTTGGTGCAGATGATGTGGCAACGCCCGTGGCAAAGTCGCAAGCCATGCACAAGGCGATCAAAGGGGCGACCCTGACCGTGGTGCCGGACGCCGGACACACCAGCCCGATTGAGCAGCCGCAGGCCCTGACCGACGCCATGACGCAATTTCTGGCTGGCCTGCGGGCGGGATGAGATCAGGCGCGCGGCAGCCTTGGCGCGTATCGCCGACAGTTGTTGCCCACATATTGGCTCGCTACGACGCGGGCCGATGACAGGCGCGCGGTGTAGGTACATTCATTCTCAATCACCCGCCGCCGATGCCCCGCAACCCGCGCCTGGCCGGTGCTGGTGTAGATGTAAATCGGCTCAAAAATGACGTCTCGCTCACGGTATTGCCAGACGGCCGTGGTTGAATTCTGAAGATCGGGCTGCCCAATCGCCGCAATGACCTGGGCCAGGGGTTTGCCGTTGAACTGCGTCTCGCGCGCGGCCCGTTCTTCCGGCGTTTCGCACGCCGCCAGCACAATGCAGGGCAAAAGGACGCAAAGACCGCGGAAAAATGAAATCATCACAAAAGGTCCTTCATGAAGATCTTATCAGCATTCCACGTCAGCATATAGCAATTCAAGCACTAAAAACAGCCATGTGCGGTGCGCTGATCCACGGCGACCCTGTTCTCCCACCGCGCCCGCGCTAACGGGTTGCGCCGTTGCATTGCACTGGCCTAAATAGACGTTGGTACATCAAAGGAGTGCGCCCATGCGCCGTGTCAAACCAAAGGTTTGCAGATTAGAAGGGTCACTGGAGGTTTGCAGATGAGAAGAGTGGTCGTCACAGGGTTGGGGATTGTCTCATCCATCGGGAACAACGCAGAAGAGGTCCTGGCCTCTCTCAAGGCCGGGGCCAGCGGGATTGAGGCAAGCGACGTCATGGCAGAGCATGGCTTTCGCAGCCAGATCGCGGGCACGCTGAAAATTGATCTGGCCGCGCATATCGACAAGCGCACCCTGCGGTTCATGGGACCCGGTGCAGGCTATGCCTATTTGGCGATGGGTCAGGCGATTGAAGATGCAGGTCTGGGTGAAGACCTTGTGTCCAACCCGCGTACCGGGCTGATTGCAGGATCCGGCGGGCCCTCCACGTCGGCTATGAAAGCA
The DNA here is from genome assembly GCF_947500075.1 of uncultured Sulfitobacter sp. Lineage (GTDB taxonomy): Bacteria > Pseudomonadota > Alphaproteobacteria > Rhodobacterales > Rhodobacteraceae > Sulfitobacter. Next base: position 73,519 of record NZ_CANMQS010000001.1, read on the forward strand.
GCGCACGACACGGTCGACAAAACGGGGGCGACCAAGCGGATCGGCCCCTTTGCCGTGCCCAAGTGCATGTCTTCGACCGTCAGCGCGAACCTGTCGACCGCCTACAAGATCAAGGGCATCAACTATTCGATCACCTCAGCCTGTTCGACCTCGCTGCATTGCATCGGCTCTGCGGCGGAACAGATCATGCTGGGCAAACAGGATGTGATGTTCGCGGGCGGCGGCGAAGAGCTGGACTGGACGCTGTCGTGTCTGTTTGACGCCATGGGCGCGATGAGCAGCAAGTACAACGATGCGCCGACCACGGCGTCACGCGCCTTTGATGCCAACCGCGACGGATTTGTGATCACCGGCGGTGGTGGCATGGTTGTGCTGGAGGATCTGGAGCATGCGCTGGCACGCGGCGCGAAGATCTATGCCGAAGTGACCGGGTTTGCCGCCACATCCGACGGGCATGACATGGTGGCCCCCTCTGGCGAGGGCGGACAACGCGCGATGGAACTGGCGCTGGCCACCCTGCCCGAAGGCCGCAAGGTCAGCTATATCAACGCGCATGGCACATCGACCCCGGTCGGCGACGTGGGAGAGATCGAAGCCGTGCGCCGGGTGTTCGGCCAGGGCGCGACCCCCCTGGTGAGTTCGACCAAATCCATGACGGGCCATGGTCAGGGCGCGGCAGGCGCCATGGAAGCGATCTTCTGTCTGCTGATGCTGGACAATGACTTCATCACGCCGTCGATCAACGTGGAAACGCTGGACCCTGATCTGGACCCTTCCGAAATTGCCACCGAACTGGTGGAGAACGCCGGACTGGATTCCGTGATGACCAACTCGTTTGGATTTGGCGGCACGAACGGATCGATGATCCTGTCGAAATATCAAGGATAAGGACAGGACATGTCAGAACTACTCAAAGGAAAACGCGGGCTTGTCATGGGCGTTGCGAACGAACGCTCCATCGCGTGGGGCATTGCGCGGGCCATGGCGGGTGCGGGTGCGGAACTTGCCTTCACCTATCAGGGAGAGGCGTTCGGGTCGCGTTTGAAACCGCTGGCAGAGAGTGTCGGCAGTGATTTCATGGTCGATGTCGACGTCACCGATGATGCGTCACTGGACACCGCGTTTGAACAATTGGGCGCACGCTGGCCGACGATTGACTTTGTGGTCCATGCGATTGCGTTTTCGGACAAGTCCGAACTGACGGGGCGGTTCCTGAACACCTCCCGCGCGAACTTCAAACATTCGATGGACATCTCTGCCTACAGCTTCATTGAAGTCGCCCGTCGCGCCCATCCCTTGATGGTGGAGAACGGCGGTACGCTGATGACACTCACCTATCAGGGGTCCAACAAGGTTGTGCCCAACTACAACGTGATGGGTGTGGCCAAGGCGGCGCTGGAGAGTGCGACGCGCTATCTGGCGAACGATCTGGGGCCGGAGGGCATTCGGGTGAACGCAATTTCCCCCGGCCCGATGAAGACGCTTGCGGGGGCTGCGATTGGCGGCGCGCGCAAGACCTACAAGCATACCGATCAGAACGCGCCTTTGCGCAGCAATGCGACGCTGGATGCGGTTGGTGGGACGGCCGTGTATCTGGCGTCAGATGCGGGGGCCTGCACGACGGGGGAGATCATCCACGTCGATGGCGGGTATCATGTGCTGGGGATGCCTCAGGCAGAGCATTTGTAGGGTTCGGGGCGTTTGCAGCGAAGGGTGCGCATTCATTGCGCACCGATGCGGTTGAGGTGATGTGGTGCGGTGGGCAGTGAATGCGCACCCTACGGTCACCAACATGCGCCGGGCAGCCTTGATTCAGGGCTGGTTCGTCATCCTCACCGTAACACATCCGTCCGCCACAGCCACACCTTCATCCCGCCATGCGCAACAGGTGCGTCCTTGGGCAGCCACGGCAGGCCTGTCGCCTTCGCCAACCCCGGCTCTGACGTCACCATCCCCACACGCCAGCCTTTGAAGTGCGTCCGCATCACCGCGCCAAACTCGGCATAGATCGCATAAAGCAGTTTCTTGTTGCCGATCCGCGCACCGTAGGGCGGATTGACCATGACCAATCCCGGCGGGCCGTCGGGCGGGCGGGCGTCGGCGGCGGAGAGGTTGGTGAAACCTGTCACCTCCCCCACCCCGGCGCGCGCGGCATTCTCATTTGCCATGCGCACGGCACCTGCGTCGCGGTCGGAACCGAAGAACCGGACGGGGCCTGCGGCCTCCCCGGCCTCGCGTCGCAAAGCGCCATAGGCCTCCGCATCAAAACTGGCCAAATCCTCAAATGCAAAGGACCGGGAGCGGCCCGGTTGCAAACCGGCGGCGATCTCTGCCGCTTCGATCACGAAAGTGCCGGAGCCGCACATCGGATCCACCACCACCTGCGTGCCGTCAAAACCGCATTCGGCAAGAAACATCGCCGCCATGTTCTCCCGCAAAGGCGCTTTGCCAACGGCCTGTTTGTGACCGCGCTTGTGCAGCGGCTCTCCGGTGGCATCCAGACTGATCACCACCTGATTGTCGTCAATCCGCACCTTCACCACCAAAGCAGCATCGGCAGAGACCGTGATCCCGTGGCTCTCTCTCAAGGCGGTCTCGATGCGCTGGGTTGCGGCACCTGCGTGATAGATCTTCGATGCCTTGCAGGTCACCTGCACCTTCACAGGAACATCCGGGCGCAACACATCACCCCAAGGGAACTTGCGGGACCGCTTGTCCAGCTGCGCCAGATGGAATGCCATGAAGCCCCCGACCCGCACCAGCACGCGCACCGCCCCGCGCAGGTCCAGATGGGAGCGCCAGACCTCGGCCCAATTGCCGGTCACGGTCACCCCACCTGCGGCTGTGCCCGCAACGGCAAAGCCCTTGGCCAATGCCTCCGCCTTCAGCGGTGCTTCAAGGCCCGGTGGGCACACGAGGAATATCTCAAAGGGGCCTTCAGATGTCATGGCCCCTCCATACGCGCGCCTGCACGCCTGCGCGAGGGGTCATGCAATAAATGCACCAGATCTGCCATGATTTCGCCGCGATCCACCCCTAACCCATTCCCATGACACTTGCTGACACATACCGCGAACAGGTTGTTCAATCGCGGCAGGACCGCGCCCGGAAGGCGATCTTCATGTCGCGCATCGTGGGTCTGATGCTGATGTTGCTCATCGCCTTTGTGATGCGGGTCGAACCGAACCTGCGCAGTGCCTTTGCCGAAGCAGGCATGGAGCTGATGACCAACATGACGGGCCGTGACGCACCAACGCAGACGGCAAGTGCGGCGCCTGCACAATCCACCCTGCCCCGCGACCGGGTGAAGGTGAACCGCGGCACGGCGGCAAACGCCCAGTCGGCAAGCGCCAGTCGCGAGGACGCTCAAGCGCAGGCCGAGGCACTGGGCGCGCGCCTGAAAGCAGTCAAAGTCGGCGAATAGCGCCGCAGGCGCTACCCGATCGAAACAAGCTCGATATCGAACTGCAGATCTTTCCCCGCGAGCGGGTGATTGGCATCAAGGGTGACCGTCGCTTCATCCACTTCCACCACCATGACCGGCAAAGGCTGGCCATCGGGTGTTTGCATCTGCAATTGCGTGCCGATCTCCAGCGGAATATCTGCGGGGATGCCCTCACGCGGGATGCTCTGGCGCATTTCCGGGCGGATGGGGCCATAGGCCTCCGCGCAGGCGATCTTGACCACCTTCTTCTCACCCACTTCCATACCGGCCATGGCCACATCAAGGCCGGGGATGATCATCCCGGACCCCACTTCAAACTCCAGCGGATCGCGCCCTTCGGAGCTGTCAAAAGTGGTGCCGTCCAGCAGCGTACCGGTATAGTGAATGGCTACTTTATCGCCTGCCTTGACCTGCGTCATCGTCTCTCCAATCGGGGTATATCTGGGAAAATGGGCTGAGGCCGCGTATCTGCGCGGGTGCTCTAGAGTCTTGCGCACCCTTTCAAAGGCCGGGTGTGAAGTAAACCCCGGCAGCAAAAGTGGTACAATTCTGCTCTTTTCCCCTCTGGCGGCGCATGACACTCTGCCAGAAAAAGGAGCGCGCCCATGCCCATCACCACCTGCGTCTTTGACGCTTATGGCACTCTCTTCGACGTTGCCGCTGCTGCCCGGCAGGCGGCGGGTGAGCCGGATTGCAAAGCCATCAAGGACGACTGGCCACTGCTGGCCGAACATTGGCGGCTCAAGCAGCTGCAATACTCATGGCTGCGCGCCGTGGCCGATGCCCATACGGATTTCTGGGAAGTCACCCAGAACGGCCTGGACTGGGCGTTGGAGAAAACCGGCCATGACGGTGACCCGGTTCTGCGCGCGCGTTTGCTGGCGCTTTACTGGGAATTGCAGGCTTACGCAGAAGTGCCCGAAATGCTGGCAACCCTGAAGGCCGGTGGCTTGAACACGGCGATCCTGTCCAACGGGTCGCCTGACATGTTGTCGGGAGCCGTGAAATCGGCTGACATTGAGGACGTGCTGGATGTGTCACTGTCGGTGCAAAGCGTGGGTATCTTCAAGCCGGATGCGCGGGTCTATGATCTGGTCGGCGCGCATTTTGGCTGCACAAAGGATGAGGTCCTGTTCGTCTCTTCCAACGGCTGGGACGCGGCAGCAGCGACGGGATACGGCTTCACAACCGCCTGGGTCAACCGGGGCGGAGAGCCGATGGACAGACTGCCATGGGAACCTGCCCATGTGCTGCAGGATTTGACAGGCATTCCACAACTGGCGGGGCTTTGAGATGGCGACCTTTACCACTTCTGACGGTCTGGACCTCTACTACGAGGACGAAGGCGACGGGCTGCCGATCCTCTGTTTGCCGGGGCTGACCCGCACGACGGCGGATTTCGACTATGTCAGCCCTCATCTGGCAGGCAACCGGGTGATCAAGATGGACTATCGCGGGCGCGGCCAGTCGGCATTTGATCCGTCATGGGCCAACTACACCGTGCAGGTCGAAGGCCGCGATGTGATGGAACTGCTGGCGCATCTGGGGCTGCGACAGACGGCAATTCTTGGCACCTCACGCGGCGGGATGATCGCACTGGGACTGGCCGCAGTGGTCAAGAACGCCCTCCTGGGTGTGGCGCTCAATGACATCGGGCCGGCACTTGATCCAAAGGGCATTGATTTCATTATGGTCTATCTGGGCCGCAACCCGGCGGCAAAGACCCACGCCGAAGCCGCCGCGGCTTTGCAGCATGTGTTTTCCGATTTCAAGGATGTGCCGCCCGAACGCTGGCTGCGCGAAGCGGAAAAGAACTATACCCAGACGGCGGATGGTTTGCAGATTACCTATGATCCCAAGCTCCGCGACGCGGTGGAACTGGGCAAGGATCAGCCGCTGCCCGACCTGTGGCCCTTCTTCGATGCGATGGCCGACCTGCCGCTTGCCTGTATCCGGGGCGCCAATTCAGGCCTGTTCACCAAGGAGACATTGTCCGAGATGCAGAAACGCCGCCCCGACATGATCACCGCCGTGGTCCCCGACCGGGGCCATGTGCCGTTTCTGGATGAGCCGGAGGCCGTTGCCGCCTTGCACAAATGGGTGGAGGCCATGACATGAACATCGATATGATCCGCGCCGCGGCGTCCCGTCTGGACGGCCACGCCCGCCGCACGCCCTTGCTGAATTCCCCGTTTCTGGATGAGATGGCGGGACGCAGGCTCTGGATCAAGCCGGAGTGTTTGCAGCACACCGGCAGTTTCAAGTTTCGCGGTGGGTGGTCAGCGGTGTCGGCTTTGGAGCCCGAGACCCGCGCGCGCGGCGTGATCGCGTTTTCCTCGGGCAACCACGCGCAGGGCGTGGCTTTGGCCGCGCAGGCACATGGGGTGCCTGCGGTTATTGTGATGCCGTCGGACTGCCCGGCAATGAAGATTGACAATACGCGCGCGTATGGCGCTGAGGTGGTTTTGTATGATCGCGTCAGGGAATCGCGCGAAGAGATCGGCGCAACCCTGAGCGAGGAACGTGGGCTGACCTTGATCCGCCCTTACGACGAACCGCAGGTGATTGCGGGCCAGGGCACTTGCGGGTTGGAGATTGCCGAGGACGCCAACCGTCTGGGGATCAAGGACGCGGATGTCATCGTCTGTTGCGGCGGGGGCGGGCTAACCTCCGGCATCGCCCTGGCGTTTGAGGCGGACGCCCCTACCCTGCGCGTACGCCCTGCCGAACCTGAAGGGTTTGACGATGTGGCGCGCTCGCTCCGCTCCGGCGGGATTGAACGAAACAACCATCTCAGTGGGTCGATCTGCGATGCGATTGTGAGCCCGCAGCCGGGTGATATCACCTGGCCGATCCTGCACCGTCTTGCAGGCCCCGGTCTGGTCATCAGCGATGATGAAGCCTTGCAGGCCATGGGCCATGCGTTCAGCCGCTTGAAGGTGGTCGCAGAACCGGGCGGGGCCGCAGCATTGGCAGCGGCGCTGTTTCGGGCGGATGAGATCAACGGCGAGGATGTGATCGTCACCATCTCCGGCGGCAACGTCGACCCGGCCATGTTCGCCCGCGCCCTGGAGACGCTTGCATGACCCGTTTCACCATCGCCAGTTTCAACGTCAAGAACCTCATTGGCCCCGACAAGGAATACTACAGGTTCCAGTCTTACACGCCGGAGGAATACGCGTGGAAAGAAGACTGGCTGGCAGATCAGCTGTGCACGATGAACGCCGACATCGTCGGGTTTCAGGAGATTTTTGAGGAAGACGCCCTGCGCGCGACCATTGCCCGCGCCGATACGCTTGGGCAGGCCAACAATGATGCCAGTCTGCCGGGAGAAGACAAACGATACCGCCACCGGGCGATCTTTGATCGGCTGGCCTACCGCAATTACGGGGATGCCGCGCTGGCCTTTGCCGCAAATGTACATGACGGCGCCCCCGGCAGCCGCCGACCCGGCGTGGCGGTGCTGTCACGTCTGGGATTTGCCGCACCGCCGGAGGTGATCCAGGCGCTGGACACACCATTGGTGATCCCCTTCCAGACCTTTGGCGCAGGCGACGGCGGCACATACACCCTGAACCAGCTCAGCCGCCCGATCCTCAAGGTGCGGGTGCCTGTCGCCGGTGAGGTCATCACCGTCTTTAACTGTCACCTGAAATCAAAACTGGGGGAGTTCATCCGCCCCGACGGCGCTGCCCATGCGCCCGAAGCGGACCTCACGCAGTATGACCCGCTGGGCCGCGCCATGGGTGCCGCCCGTGCCGCGATGCGCCGCATGGCAGAAGCCTGGGTGCTGCGCCGCGCGATTGTCGAGGAATTGAAACAGGACCGCCCCGTCATTGTACTGGGAGATTTCAACGACACGGAAACCTCCGTTTCCTCCGAGATCATCCACGGCGAAGCCCCGTTCAAGAATTACGCCTGGATGTTACGCCATGATGCAACGCACCGCGGAGACAGATACTCTGACGCGGAGAATGAACAGATCAGCGAAGACATCGACGCTGTGCGTCTGCACGCCGCGGAAAAACTGTTTGTGCGCAAATCCCTGCGTGACATGGTCTATACCGCAGCTTTCGGCGGAGTTTATGAGAGCATCGACCAGATCCTGCTTTCGCGGCACTTCCTGTCCGACAGCCCCAGGTCGCGGGGGGAGATGATCTATTTCTCCGTCCTCAATGATCACTTGACGGATGGCAGCCATCCCGAAGCACCGTATAACAAGCTGGCCTCGGACCACGGGCAGATCATGGCGACGATTGAGATGAAGGAGCCGCAGGGATGAAGATGTTTGATACCGGTGATGTGCAGCTTCACTACCGCGTAGACGGCCCTGATGACGGCGCGCCGATCGTGTTTGCCAATTCGCTGGGCACGGACATGCGGTTGTGGGATCCCATCCTGCCGCTGCTGTCCGACGGGCTGCGGATCATTCGGTATGACAAGCGCGGCCATGGGCTCTCCTCCTGCCCCCCGGCCCCCTACACGATGGGTGCGCTGGTGACAGACGTCGAACGGCTGCTGGATCATCTGGAGGTCAAAGGCGCGCTGTTCGTGGGTCTGTCGATTGGCGGGATGATTGCGCAGGGGCTGGCGGTCAAACGGCTGGATCTTGTCCGGGCGCTGGTCTTGTCCAACACCGGCGCCAAGATCGGCACACCTGAGATCTGGGCAGACCGGATCGCAGACGTGGAACGCGGCGGGATCGAATGCCTGACAGATGCGGTGATGGCGCGCTGGTTCTCCGCCGACTACCGCGCAACGCCCGAATTGATGCTCTGGCGCAACATGCTGACGCGGCAACCAGATGCTGGATATGCCGGCTGCTCTGCCGCAATCTCCGGCACGGATTTCTTTACCACCACGGCCAGCCTCCGCCTGCCCACACTGGGCATCGCGGGCTCTGAGGATGGCTCCACCCCGCCCGATCTGGTTCGCGAAACAATTGACCTGATCCCCGGTGCGACCTTCCATCTGATCCGCAAGGCGGGTCACCTTCCCTGTGTGGAGCGGCCTGAACAATACGCATCAATATTGAGTGAGTTCATCAAGGCGACCGGCCACATCTGACCCGACAGCGAAAGACACGACCCATGGCCGCAAGCCTCTTTGACAGCCCCCTTCACGCACAGCTTTTCCCGACCGGAGAAACCGGGCGATTGTTCAGTGACACCGCATCCATCCGCGCGATGCTTTTGGTGGAAGGTGCGTTGGCGCAGGTGCAGGGGGCACAGGGCGTGATCCCGGAATTGAGCGCTGCCGCCATCCACCGCGCCACGATGGAGGTGCAGGTGGACCCCGGTGCCTTGGCACAGGCCACCGGGCAAAATGGTGTCAGCGTACCGGGACTGATCGCGGCATTCAGGGCCGAAATGAAGGCCCCGGAACATGCGCAATATGTTCATTGGGGCGCCACGTCACAGGATATCATCGACACCGGTCTGATGTTGCGCCTGCGTCAGGCTTTGGCACTGGCGGAAACGGATCTGCGCGCGCTGCTGACGACGCTGGGCCAGCAAGCCGCCGAACATGCCGCCACACCGATGCCCGCCCGCACCTACAGCCAGCACGCCACACCAACAACTTGGGGAGCGGTATTGGCGGGCTTCGGCGCGCCGCTGCTGGATGCGCTTGCTGAGCTAAACGAGCTGCGCGACAGCAGCCTTTGGGTATCGCTGTCCGGCGCTGCGGGCACGGCAGAGGCGTTGGGCCCGCACAGCGCGCAGACGCGAAAGGATCTTGCAAAAGCGCTTGGTCTCAGGGACCCGGAACGCAGTTGGCACACCGATCGCACGCCGCTTCTGCGCATTGCCGATTGGCAGGGTCGCGTGATCACGGCTCTGGCGCATATGGGGCAGACGGTGATCGGCCTCACTGCAACGGATGTGGCTGAAGTGGGGCTCGCCACCGCAGGGGCGTCTTCGACCATGCCGCAGAAACAGAACCCGGTTGCAGCCTCTGTCCTTGTTGCGCTGAGCCATCACGCCATGGGGTTGCAAGCCACGCTGCGCATGGCGGGCGCACACCAACACCAGCGCGATGGGGTGGCGTGGTTTGCCGAATGGTTGAGCCTGCCACAGCTCAGCCTGACCCTTGCCTCCGCGCTGATCCACGCGCGCGCACTGAGCGAAGGCATCGTCCCGCACCCCGTCCAGATGCACACCCAATTGGAAGCACATCTGGGACTGATCCATGCCGAAGCACTGAGCTTTGCGCTCACGGCCACGCTGCCGCGCCCCGATGCGCAGCGGGTCACCAAGACCCTGTGCCACGAAGCCATGAAACAGAATGTCACCTTGGAGACGCTCGCCCGTCAGGCCCATCCCGATCTCCCTGCCGATCTGTTTGATCCGGGCCAGAGGCTTGGCCGTGCCCCGGCGGAGGCGCATGCTTTCGCTGCAAAGGTTGCTGCCCTTTGAAAAACAACCGCGCCGCCATTGTCTTCATCATGCTCACCGTGATGATCGATGCCATGGGCATCGGCCTGATGATTCCCGTGATGCCCGACCTTATCCGGGAGGTGAATGGCGGCGATCTTGGCCAGGCGGCCCTCTGGGGCGGCGTGCTGGCGACCACCTTTGCCGTTATGCAGTTTCTGTTCGGACCCGTCATGGGCGGGTTGTCAGACCGCTTTGGCCGGCGCCCGGTGCTTCTGGTCTCTCTCGGGGTGATGGCGGCGGATTATGTCGTGATGGCGCTGGCGGGCAGCATCTGGCTGTTGCTGCTGGGCCGGGTTGTGGGCGGGGTCACCGCAGCCACACAATCCACCGCAACGGCCTATATGGCCGACATCTCTACGCCGACAGAGCGGACAAGGAACTTCGGTCTGGTGGGGGCCGCCTTTGGGTTCGGTTTCGTACTGGGGCCGGTGATGGGCGGGCTGCTGGCGGAATACGGCACGCGCGCACCGTTTTGGGCAGCCGCATTGCTGGGGACGGGCAACCTGATGTTGGGCTACGTGGTGTTGCGCGAGACCGTCAAACCCGCTGACCGGCGTCCTTTCAACTGGCGACGGGCCAATCCACTGGGCGCGGTGCGGCAATTGGGCAAGCTGCCGGGGGTGCGCAATCTGCTGCTGGTGTATTTTCTCTATCAAGTCGCCTTTTCGGTCTATCCATCGATCTGGTCATATTTCGGACAGGAGCGTTTCGGCTGGACCCCGGCGATCATCGGCCTGTCCCTCGCCTTCTTTGGTGGCACGATGGCCCTTGTGCAGGGCGGGCTGATCAGCCCGCTGCTGCGGTGGTTGGGAGAACGTGGCACGGTGCTGACCGGCTATGCTTTTGCAGCCGCCGCCTATGGCGGTCTGGCGGTGCTGAGCTCTGGTCCAATCGCGCTGATTCTCACACCATTGGCAGCCCTGGCTGGCGTGATCCCGCCCGCGTTGCAGGGCATCATGTCCCGCCGGGTGGCCCCCAATGCACAAGGTGAACTGCAAGGCGCGCTGACCTCCGCCTCCGCCCTTGCGATGATCCTGTCACCGCTGGTGATGACAGCAACCTTTGCGCGGTTCACCGGCGCGGACGCGCCGATCTACCTGCCCGGCGCGCCTTTTGTGCTGGCGTTGCTGCTGACCTTGTTGGGTGCTGCGATCTTTTTGGGGCGTCTGGGCGCGGTCCGGGACACCGACCTGACGTAAAGGGACAAGTTTTTGTCCCTTTCGCTGCTTGTCAGCCCTGCCCCACTGCGCCACGCTGGGGGAAATTCCCTTGGTCCGCAGGAGCCTTCCCGTGCAGAAAATCAAAGCCGCCGTCGCCCATGCCTTTGGGGCGCCCCTTGTGATCGAAGAGGTGCAGCTGCGCGCGCCCGAGGGCACCGAAGTGGAGGTGACGCTGGACGCGGTAGCGATCTGCCATTCGGATATCTCCTTTGCCGATGGCGGCTGGGGCGGCAGCCTGCCTGCGGTCTACGGTCACGAGGCCGCAGGCCGGGTGTCAGCAGTGGGCGCCGGTGTGCGCGGTCTTGAAACGGGCGACAGCGTCGTGGTCACACTGATCCGGTCCTGCGGATCCTGCCCCAGTTGTGCAGGCGGGAAACCCACGATTTGCGAAACGCCCTATGATGGCGATGTCGGACCGCTGAAGACTGCGGATGGCGGCAAGCTGCATCAGGCGATGGCATCAGGGGCCTTTGCGGAGAAAGTCGTCGTTGAGGCGTCCCAGGTGGCAAAGATCAGCCACGACATTCCCAAGGAAGCCGCCTGTCTGATTGCCTGCGGGGTGATCACGGGCGTGGGCGCGGTGGTCAATGCCGCAGGCATTCGCGCGGGGCAGGATGTCGTTGTGATCGGCACCGGCGGCGTAGGTCTGAACGCCATCCAAGGCGCACGGATCGCCGGGGCGCGGCGGATCGTGGCTGTGGATATGACCGAAGAGAAGCTGGAGATCGCGCGGGAGTTTGGGGCCACGGACGGGGTGCTGGCGACGGAAGCGAAGCCTTGGCGGGCGGCGCTGAAAGCCATGGGGCGCGGGGCGGATGCGGTGATTGTCACGGTGGGCGCCATCCCGGCCTATGATGCAGCCCCCCGTTATCTGGCGGGCGGCGGCAAGGTGATCATGGTCGGCATGCCGCACTCGGGCGCGATGTCATCCTATGAGCCGGTGACCATGGCCTTCATGGGGCAAGGCATGGTCGGCTCAAAAATGGGCGATGTGGTGGTGCAGCGCGACATTCCCTGGATGGTGGACCTGTACCTCCAGGGACGGTTGAAGCTGGATGAGCTGATTTCGGGGCGGTGGTCGCTGGATCAGATCAACGAGGCGATTGCGGATACCCGCACGGGGGCTGCGCGGCGGAATGTGATCCTGTTTGATCGGTGAGGTCCCCCTTGGTGCGGATGTTGGACTGGGGCCAGCCCCAGACCCCGGGATATTTTTAGAGAAAAGATGTGAGCCGGGGCACTAAATGGACCGGGTTGCGAAAGGAAAACAATGAAGCTTCATGATCTGGATGTGATTGTCCCAGCACCGCCTGCACCCGGTTGGGGCGGGCGGTACTGGATACTGGTGAAGGTCACCACCGATACCGGCATTGTCGGTTGGGGGGAGTGTTATGCGGCCTCTGTCGGGCCGGAGGCCATGGTCGCGGTGATCGAGGATGTGTTCGCGCGGCACATGGCGGGGCAGAACCCCGAAGACATCGAGTTGATGTTTCGGCGGGTCTATTCCTCGGGCTTTACGCAACGGCCTGATCTGACCGTGATGGGCGCGTTTTCGGGGCTGGAAATTGCGTGCTGGGACATTCTGGGCAAGGACCGGGACCGGCCAGTCTATGCGCTGCTGGGCGGGCGGATGAACGAACGGGTGCGCGCCTATACGTATTTGTATCCCCTGCCCCATCATGATGTGAGCGCCTTCTGGTCCTCGCCCGAGATGGCTGCCGAGAGTGCGGCGGACTGCGTGGCGCGGGGCTATACGGCGGTGAAGTTTGACCCTGCGGGCCCCTATACTATGCGCGGCGGGCACATGCCTGCGATGGGAGATATTGCGCTGTCGGTGGCGTTTTGTAAGGCCATTCGCGAAGCTGTGGGGGATCGGGCAGACTTGCTCTTCGGCACCCATGGGCAGTTTTCGACTGCCGGTGCGATCCGGTTGGGGCAGGCTTTGGAGCCCTATTCCCCGCTTTGGTATGAAGAGCCCATTCCGCCGGACAATGTGGCGGAGATGGCGAAAGTTGCAGGGGCGGTGCGCATTCCGATCGCAACAGGCGAGCGGCTGACAACGAAGGCGGAATTTGCGCCCGTGTTGCGCGCGGGGGCGGCGACGATCATGCAGCCTGCGCTGGGGCGCGCGGGCGGCATCTGGGAGATGAAGAAGGTTGCCGCCATGGCGGAGGTCTATAACGCGCAGATGGCACCGCATCTTTACGCCGGCCCTGTCGAATGGGCGGCCAACATTCACTTTGCCGTGTCGATCCCCAACCTGTTGATGGCCGAGACGATTGAGACGCCGTTTCATGATCAGCTCATCAAGGGGAGCATTCGGGTCGAAGATGGGTTTGTCACGGCCCCCACTGCCCCCGGTTTGGGGATTGAAGTTGATGAGGCGCTGGCACGGGCGCATCCCTACACCGATGCAGGGCTGCATCTGGAGATGCGGGATGCGCCGTGTGATTATGTGGACGGGAATGCGTTTGAACGGGGGGCGCCTGCGTCCAGCCAATAAGCGGCATGTCAGGATCTGCTGGCGCGCAGGGATATTTATGGCCAAAAAGAAGGGCCGGTTGGGTGCAAAACCTCTGGCCTTAGGTGCGTGACGCCTCGAACGCGGCCCAGACGTCTTCGAATTCCGCGAAGGTGATGCGCGTGCCCGTGGTGGCGTCGAGCACGACTTTTTCGGATGTGAAGAGCTGGGCGATGGCCGTTTCAAGCCGGGGGATGACGTCATTCGGGATCACCACCGCGCCGTGGCGGTCGGCGTGGATGAGAGCGCCAGGGGTGACCTGCATACCGTGGACGCTCACTGGTTGGTCGAAGTCGACCACATGCACAAAGCCGTGACTGGGGCCGATGGAGCCTGCGACAACCGGAAAGCCGTCGGGCAGATCACCCAGATCGCGCATCACGCCGTCGGTCAACGCACCTGAGAGGCCAAAGGATTTGTGCACATTGGTGTTGATCTCTCCCCAATAGGCACCAATCGCATGGGGCACGTCGAGGTCCTGCACCACAGCGACGCCGGGGCGCGGGCCTTCGGACATGTATTTGTAATACGCCATGCGGCGGGCCTTTATTGTGGCGGGGTCCTCAGTCGGCGGGTTCACAGCCTGAATGCGCGCGGTGCGGGCGTAGCCGACCATGGCTTCGCCGGGGGCAGAGCACTGCATGGTGCCACGCGTGAAGTCGTTGAAGCCGCGTTTGCCTTGGGCCACTTCGATGGCGTTGCAGACGGTGGGGGTGTCGACCCGTTTCAGGAGAGTATGCAGGCTGTCGTTCATGTTAGCTCCGATCAAGGGGTTTTCAGGGCGTGCCAGATGGCAGCGGCATGGGTGTGGGGGTCTTGGGTGCCATCGATTTGCCGCACGGCGGTAGGCCAGTCTTCCCAGACGTGGGGATATGCGGGAAAGCCGCGATGGGCGATGCGCGACTGGCGCACATCTTCGGGGACGCGGACCCAGATCACCTGATCCGCCCTGGGCCAGATCGCGCGGCCCTGCGCATCGGCGTTCACAGCGTCACAGACCACATCATGGCCAAGTGCGGCCTGTTCCACCGCTTGTGCTGCGGCCACACGGTAGCCCGCGTCTATGGCGCTGTCAGGGGCCAGCAGACTTTCGCAGATCGCACGTTCGATGGTATCGACCCGCAGATGTACCGCCCTTCCCTGCGCGCAAAGCGCTTGCGCGAGCGTTGTCTTGCCACTGCCCGGCAACCCAGACAGCAGCAGGATGCGCCCTGTCACCGCGCGCGCGCCAATGCCGCCCCGTCCCGCATGGCTTCAAGCTTGGCATAGGCGATTTCGGGATCTACCGCGCCGAAGCCTGCGAAAGTGCCAAAGCCGCAATCGCTGCCTGCGACCACGCGGTCTGCGCCGACGATACCCGTGAAGCGTTCGATGCGTTGGGCGACAACCTCAGGGTGTTCAACGAAGTTGGTCGTGGTGTCCACGACCCCCGGCACCAGCACTTTGTCGTCGGGAATGTCAGCGCGGCGGTCGCGGAAGACGGTCCATTCGTGGGCGTGACGGGGGTTGGAGGTTTCGAACAATACGTAGCGGGATTTGGTGGACATGAGCATATCGAAGACCTTGTCCATACCGATGTCGCAGACATGCGGGCCTTCGTAATTGCCCCAGCAGATGTGCAGGCGCACCTTGTCCTGCGGCACATCGCGCAGAGCGTGGTTGAGCGCCTCCACATGTCCGTTTGCGATCCTGAGGAATTCGGCGTCGCTCAGATCATTGAACAGCATATGCCGCGACAGGGCCAGATCGGGGCAATCGAGTTGTAGGTCAAGCCCTGCGGCGATGATCGTCTCGTATTCTTCCTTCATCGCGTCCGCGAGTGCAGCAAGATAGGCCTCGCGGGTTTTGTAGTGGTCGTTCTGCAGGAAGAGAGAGATCACGCCGGGCGACGCGGCGTTCATGAAGCCCCGCTCGGCCCCGTGTTCGGCCATGGCAGCCTTGAGGTTGGCAATGTCCTTCGTCAACTCCCCCTGCCCTTTGGATTTCACCTCCCCCGTGCACATGGGGCGCGCGTATTGCGGGGTGCCGCCGTCATCGGCGAGGCGTTTGAGGAAGCTGGGGAACTGCTTGAGGTCGGCAGGCGCATTGCGCGGGCTGTCGCCGGAGAAGCCGGTGTAGCGGTCCTTGACGTAGGTGGCGTAGCTGATCTTGGAGGTTTCGCCATCGCTGACCACACCGACACCTGCCGCGACCTGACGGGCGACGGTCGCGGAAACGGCGGCGGTCATGGTCGCGTCGAATGCCGCCTGCTCATAGGGTTTGCCGTGTTCGCGGGCGAAGATGAAATCGACAACTTCCTGCGTGCGGGGAAGCGAGCCTGCATGGGTGGTGAGAACGGTCATTTTTGGTCTTTCCTGGTTCACGGGTTTGGGCGCTTGGCCCCCTCAGTTGGCGCGGTCGAGTTGCCTGCCGTTCCAGATCCACGGGCGGGCGCAGTTTTCGTTGTTCTGGCCGCACATGGAAAAGGAGCCGGAGATCATCAGGCCCATCCGGCCATCGGGTTGGGCGACAAGGGCGGGCACAGCGCCCAGCATCTGTTCGGGGTCCACATAGCCTTTGGAGGACATGAACACATCAACAGAGCAATTGGCCGCGCCGCAAAAGGCGCGGGCCAGAGGCGGCGGACACATGACGTGGTTCCAATCCAGCACCACGTCAGGGGCGCCGTCGCCGTCAATGTCGCCTGCCTGAAGCGCATCAGGCCGGATCGTGGCCACACCTTCGCACAGACGGTTGGCGTAGGTGGTGATTTGGTTCGGAATGGTGAAGGCACCCGGCGTTGGCGCAGGTGCAGGCGCTGCGGCGGGGGCGGCTCCTGCGGTACCGAACCACGCAGGCGCGGGGTAGCCTGTGGCCACAAGGGTCGCCGCGCAATGCTGCTGGGCTTCTGCCACCGCCAGGCCGAGGCCCGCCACCGGGAGCTCCCAAACCGCGTCTTGCCCAACCGCCAGCACCAGACGCGACGCGGTGGCGAAAGCACGATAGACCGGATCGCCCATCGACAACTCTGCCGACCAGTAGCCGTAGAATTCGTCCCGCACCACGGGGGGCAATTGATATCCGGTATCATCCACCCACAGCACCATATCGGCGCGGGTTTCAACGCCTGTCTCAGGGATCGTCTTGCCCCAGAACTCAACCCGCATGTTGTAGGGGGCCGTCGGTTGTTCCTCATGCGCGCCGACCTCAATCAAAGGGCGGTTCTGCACCGAACGGGCGTTGCAGACAAAGGCCATCGGCAGCCCTTCGGCGCGGGCCGTGCCGTAGGCATAGCCGCCATCGTCGTTCAAGGCCGACTGCCACGTTTGCGCAGATGCCGAAGAAGCCACGAGCATCACAAAAAGAGCAACGACATACCGGATCATCCAACGCACCCTCCCTGATGTGGATGCGCTGATCTTGCCTGTCTGTCGCGGCCTTGCCAAGTCAGCCTCTCCACGTCTGGCCAGCCGGATCATCGGTTGCGACCACGTGATAAAGTGCCGCCTCTCCGGTCATGGAAGGCACCGCGTTGTGCATGAGGTTTTCCGGCACAGACATTGTATCACCCGGTGCAAGCGTCGCGCTGCCGCCGTCCCAAGTAACGCGCCAATGGCCGGTGACGGGCATCAGGACGGAGGGCCGGTCGTGGCTGTGCATCGCCTCCGACGCGGAGTTGCGGGTCACAAGCGCCACTTCGAACCCGGGTTTGTCGCGGATGATGGCCTTTTCCCCGATAACCGCACAAGGCGTGCCCGATTGCGCCAGCGCCACCATATCATTGTAGCGCCGCACATAGCCGCCCACGACCTGCATCACATTTGGTGTGTCGACCCGTGCCAGTTCATCAGCAGTCAGCAACGGCATCGGCTTGATGCCTTCCGGCAGGCTCTCGCCCTTCTTGCTGTCATAAAGTTTGCCATTTTCGCCCAGCACCAGCCCGTGCGCACGGGCGTCCTCGATCACATGCGGGGCCCAGATCACGCCGCCGCCGGCATCATCACCGCCGAGGATGGCCATGATCATTCCATAGTCGGTGCCGATGTTCTCAAACCCGCGGAAGATGTTGGTGGGGATGTTAAAGATATCCCCTTCCTCCAGCACCACCTCGCCCGCGTCGCCATGTTCGCCCCAGAAAAACCGCCAGCGGCCTTTGAGCACAAAGAACACCTCCGCCGTGCGGTGGTTGTGCAGGGAGTTGCGGCATTTGGGCGGCTGGCCCGCAGCGCCAATGTTGAACCCATGCGGGATCGCGATGTGCACATGCTGGTCGGGGCTTTCCGATACGCCGCCGCCGATGATCGTAAAGTTTTCCTTCTGATCGCTGCCCGGCGTATGGGCGTCGATGAAGGCGGTCTTGCAGGGCATCAGATCGCCATAGCGAACGATCCGGGCTTCCATGTCTTGGGGTGTCATTGCGGGTTATTCCTGACTGTAGGTGTTGGAGAAAGAAGCGGTGGTCAAAACAGGCTCTCCCCCGGCGGACGCAGGTTCAGACGCCGTGCCCGCCTGCTTGCAAGATAGCCATGGCGCGGTGCCAGCTTGCGCGCGAGACAAGTCATTGCCCCGCCTCCAGCTGCGCCCGCAACTGCGCGTTTTCCGTCTCCAGCCGCTCCAGCTCGGGACCGACCAATGCAGCCATCTCAGCCGTGTCAAAGCGCGGGGTGATGAACTGTGAACAGTTCCAGTCAAAGGCAGCGACGCGGATGGTCATGACACGCTCAACGCGGCCTTCCCCTTCGGTGCGCAGCCTCTCGGCTGTCTCTGGCGCGTCCTCAGCAGCCTGCAAGGTAGCATGTCCTTGCAGTTTCAGCCGCGCCTTGCGGGCATAATCCATCGCAAAGACCGACACGCGGGTGTTGCCCGCAAGATTGCCCTTGGTGATCAATTGCCTGTTGCCACGGTAATCCGCAAAGCCGAAAGTCCGCTCATCCAGCACCTTGATGAACCCGGCAGGTCCGCCCCGGTGCTGGATGTACGGCCAGCCGTCCGCGTTCACCGTCGCCAGATACAGGGATGTCCGCGACGCCAGAAACGCTGTTTCTTCCGGGCCAAGCGGCTCATCGGCTTTCTCGGCATACCGCCGATCATAAACACCCTTTGCGCCAATGGCCTCCTGTTCGGCCTCAACCGCCGCGGTGAACATCAGATCGGCATAGCTGGGCATGGGTTATCCTGTCTGCAAGAGGATCTGTTTCCAGACCATGGCTTCATCATAGATCACATATTCACGCCGCAGCCCCCACGGCCCGAATTCAGCATGGCAGATCCCCAGAACGTAAACCTCTGCCCCCGTTGGTGTGCCAAAGCTGCCCCAGCCATCATGCTTGCCATGCAGTGACCAGCGCACGGCGGCACGGGGGGGCATCATCGGATCTTCGCGGCCAATGACGTGGTCAATCTTAAAAACGGCCGAAGGAAAGGAGGCCCGCAGCCCCATCCAGAACTGATCCACCGGCCCATGACTGTGCCCCCGCAGACCACCGGGATACTCCACCTGCACGGCGCGGTCATATTCCGCCGGGATCGCCGCCATGTCTGCCCCCATGATCCGGGTCAGAATATCGGCGTATTTCGCACCCCAGTCATTGTCATTGCCACGCCCCTTGTAGGGACCGGGCAGATCAATCGCCGACGTCATTGGTTTCACACAGGCCTCCGGCCCGCCTTCGCGTTCGATCAGATCAGCAGCATAGGCCTTGGGCTCCCACCCCATCTGGCGCACAATGGCGCCCTGATCGCGGATCAGCCATTCATCGTTGATCTGGTTGTTGATCGCATGACAATCCGCCATGATCCGGTACACCAGCTTCCTGCCGGTCGCGGCCCCGTACATCCCGTCGCCCGTATGCGTCGCAGTAGACAGCAACCGGTGAGAGGACAACATCCCTTCCTCCGGCGTCCCGGACCAGATCACATCTTCGCCCAACAACGTCCGATCCGGGAATTCAGCCAGCGTCGCCATGGTAGCACCGATGACATTCCGGTTCCCGACCACCACCGATCCGGGGCTGCGCACAACGATATCGTCGCTGTAATACTGATGCAGCGTTGCAATCCCGCGGTCTTCCCAGATCTCTTTGGTGATGCCGATGATGTAATCGGGAAAGTCTTTGAATTTTGGGTCAAAACCCTTCATCTGTCTTGTCCTTTATGGGATGCGGGCAGAGCCGCGAATGATAAGCGGGCCATCCAGCGCCACATGTTTGGGAAGGGTTTCACCGTCTTCAATCCGGTCAAGAAGCATCTTCACGGTATGCGCCACCATCTGGTTGGCGGGCTGGCGGACAGTGGTCAAATCATAGCTGGGCCAGGCGGCAATGGCCACGTCATCATACCCGACAACGGAGACATCCTCGGGGATCCGCAGCCCCAGTTCAAACCTCAAGACATCCATCACCCCGAACGCCATATGATCATTTGCCACAAACACCGCATCGGGCGGCGCATCCACCGCGAACATCTCCCGCGCTGCAGCTTTCGCTCCGTCCAGTGAGAAATTCCCGCATTTGCGCGCGCTCAGCGCCATGCCATGCGCCTCAAGTCCCGCGACAAAGCCCGCCTCCCGCTCAATCTGGGTGGAGGCCCCCTCCCACCCGGCAATATGGCCTATTCTTTTGTGACCGCCTGCCGCCAGAAACTCCGCCAATTTGCGCCCGCCCTCAAAGTTGGCCGAGGTCACGCTGGAGAGCGCCATATCAGGCTGCGAACGGTTGAACAGCACCACCGGAATGCCGGTTGCCGCACAGCGCTGGGTCAGATCATTCGACAGGCCGACCGAGGCGGCGATGATCCCGTCGACCTGATAGTCCAGCAATTCCTGAATGACACCGTCCACTTCCTCGGCGGTGTTCGACGCCATGAAGACCAGCAGGTGATACCCCTGCTCCTGGAGGGACTTCGACAGCCTTTCAATGGCTTCGGGATAGAACTGGTTTTCCAGATAGGCCACGACAAGGCCAATGATCCGGCTGCGCCCGGTGATCAGACTGCGGGCAATCACATTGGGCCGGTAGCCCAGCGCATCGGCGGCTTTGCGCACCTTCTGTGCGGTGGATTTGCTCACGGACGCACCGGGCGTGAAGACGCGGCTGACCGCAGACCGGCTGACGCCGGCCTTTGCTGCCACTTCCAGTGCTGTGATCCGTCCGCCCATTATTCCGCCGTCCACCCGCCATCGACTCTCAAAGCGGTGCCTGTGACCATCGCCGAGGCACCCGAGGCCAGAAACAACACTGCCCCCATCATGTCCTCTACTTCCGCCACCCGTGGCAGCTTGATCTTGTCCAACACCCAGGCCAGCCGCTCAGGATCATCGAACGTTGGTTGGGTCAGCGCGGTGCGCACAAAGGTCGGACAGATCGAGTTGATCCTGATCCCCGCTTTGCCCCACTCAATCGCCATGGCTTTGATCATCCCCTCCAACCCGTGTTTGGACGCACAATAAAGCGCGCGGTCAATGCCCCCCACATGCCCCATTTGCGAGGAAATATGGATGATCGACCCCGGCTTGCCCGCTTCTTGCAACATGCGCGCCGCGGTGGCCGACAGGAAATAAGCCCCCCGCAGATTCACCGCCATCACGGCATCGTAATCCTCCGGCGTGGTCTCAATTGCCGCCGAATGCCGCGCCAACCCGGCGGAGTTCACAACCACATCAAAGGGCGCATCAAACACCGCCTCGATCGACGCTAGATCCGCCTGATCCAATGTCCTTGCTTCCGCCGTTCCGCCCTGCGCGCGCAACGCAGCGACAGCGTCCTCCAACACATCCACCCTCCGGGCCGCACAGACCACATGCGCGCCCGCTTCCGCCAACGCGGCGGCACAGGCCAATCCAATACCCGAAGACGCACCCGTGACCAAAGCGCGCTTCTCATACAAATCAAACGACGGTGTCTGCGGCAGGTCCATCACTGCGCCCTGCCAGTCTCAGGATCAAATCCCGCACGCGCCTTGTTGAATTCGCGCAAGCGCGCCAGCACATCCACGCCAATCTGATCATACATGTGCAACAGATCCACCAAGACCCAATTCTCCCGAATGCGCCCGGCTTCCATACGCCAGAAATCCAGGCTCCGCATCTCGATCTTCTTGCCCGTTGGCGCAATGCCCAGCCATCCCCCGTGGGTGATGGATTGATACATGTCCGGCCACCCGGTCACAGCCGCATAAGGCCCATCACCAAAGAAATGATACTCGATCTCATCCACATATTGCCCCCGGTCGGGCATGCCGTTGAGGAACGGGATCTGGTGCCAGTTGCGAAAGCCCGCGATCCCGCGCCCGGTGCCGATACCCGCAGGCCCGTACCAGGTCATGCGCGGGTGCCAGAAGCGTTCCATTTCCATCACCTCCGGCCCGCCTTGGGACGGGTGACGCTTGAGGTGTTCGAGCATGTCGATGATGTGCTGACAGGAGGTTGCCCCGGCCGCCGCATCATAGGGCCCCGGCACGTGACCATCACAATGTGACGGCCCCGGCACATGCCACTCGCGCCCCAGCGACGGGGCCATCGGCCAGGCGCCTGCCTGCATCATCACTTCGGGAATATCCCACAACGCCTGCATCTCGGTGATCTTGCCGTCTTCAAAACGGTAAAATTCGTGAAAGCGCATATGCGCCAGATGCCCGGTCGCCGGAATGTCCAGCCAGGGCGCCGCAAAGGTCCCTACATAGGTCCCGCCACAGCCAACCCAATCCGCCCCTTCCGGGGTCGGCCCCGCCATGACAATCCAGTCCCGCCGTTCCAGATCGGGCCAGCCCGCATTCAGCGGCGCATAAACCGCATCCACATAGGCATCCACGCCCTGAATGCTCTCAAACGGATAGGCCAGACGAAACACCACATCCGGCGCACAGATCGCGTGAAACGCCGCGCGTACCGCCTCAAGATCGAAATCATACATCGCCGCCCGCAGTGGCGCGATCAGCTCTTTATGATGCGATTGCCTGTCCATGTTCCCATCTTTTCTCAAAAAATATCCCGGGAGGTCTGGAGGGCAGCGCCCTCCGGAGATCGCTTGCGATCTACTCCGCCGCGTCCCGCGCAGGGGCCCCCTCACCGTAAGGCACATTCACCCCGCCATAACGCCGGACCCGCACATTGCACTGCTCCGCATGACCAACAAACCCCTCCAGCATACACAACCGCGACCCATAGGCGCCCATCTCGGCCGCCGCTTCATCACTGGTGATCTTCTGATAGGAATGCGTCTTGAGGTATTTGCCGACCCAAAGCCCGCCCGTATACCGCCCCGCCTTCTTGGTGGGCAGCGTGTGGTTGGTGCCGATGACCTTGTCGCCATTGGCCACATTCGTCCGGGGCCCCAGAAACAACGCGCCATAGCAGGTCATGTTGTCCAGAAACCAATCATCCCGGTCGGTCATCACCTGCACATGCTCTGACGCGATGTCATCGGCCACCGCCAGCATCTCATCATAGGTGTCACAAACGATCACTTCGCCGTATTCTTCCCAACTCACACGCGCCGTCCCCGCCGTCGGCAGGATCTCCAAAAGACGGTCAATCTCCGCCAATGTCGCCTCGGCCAGCTTGCGCGAAGTGGTCAGCAGGACGCAGGGAGAGTTATAGCCATGCTCCGCCTGCCCGAGCAGGTCCGTCGCGCAGATCTCCGCATCCACCGTGTCATCCGCAATCACCATGGTTTCCGTCGGACCGGCAAACAGATCAATCCCGACCCGACCAAAAAGCTGCCGCTTGGCTTCGGCGACAAAGGCGTTGCCGGGACCAACGAGAAGGTGCACAGGGTCAATCGTTTCGGTCCCGATGGCCATGGCCCCCACCGCTTGTATGCCGCCCATGACATAGATCTCATGTGCACCGCCGAGGTGCATGGCCGCGATCACCGCCGGGTTCGGCTCCCCATTGAAAGGCGGTGTGCAGGCGATGATGCGCGGCACCCCCGCCACGGATGCGGTTGCCACGGACATATGCGCGGATGCCACCATGGGGAATTTGCCGCCGGGCACGTAGCACCCGACCGACTGTACGGGGATGTTCTTGTGGCCAAGGATCACACCGGGCTGCATTTCAACCTCGATATCCAGCATCGAATCCCGTTGCGCCTGCGCGAACTTGCGCACATTGTCCTGCGCGAATTTCAGATCCGCCATCTCGCGCGGGCTGACCTTGGCGATCAACGCGTCGATCTCTTCCTGCGACAGTTTGAAAGATGCGGGCGAATAGCTGTCGAACGTCTCCGACAGCGCCCGCACGGCGGCGTCGCCGCGTGCTTCGATGTCTTTCAGCGTGGCCTCGACCACGCTGCGCGTCTTTGCATCCTCTTCGCTGCGCTCATCGTCTGATTTGCCGCGTTTGAGATATTCAATTGTCATTCCGTCACCTCATGTACCATCCGGGCGGGGCGGCGTTTTCTCGCCCCGGTCGAAGGCTTCCCAGCCTTCCCCGCCAAACACATCAACTCCCAGCTGTGCCAGCACATGCGGAAAGTCGACCATCACCCAATTGTCTTCGATCTTGCCCTCGGAGACTTTCCAGAAGTCCATATACCGGATCTCAATCCGTTTGCCCGTGGGGGCCACCCCCATAAACACGCCCGAATGCGTGGCCTCCTGACGGCCAAAGGCCGCGGCCCATTCCCCCATGTAAAGCCGCGCCTCATCCACACAGACCTTGTCGGAAAATGCTGCCTGAAACGGGCGCTGCCAGTTGTCCTGAAATGACTTCAGACCCGTCTTGGTGCCGCAGCCCTGATTGCCAAGCCAGCGGAAGTTGTCATGAAAAAAAGCGCCAATGCCATCGATGGTATGGTCGTTCAAACCGTCAACCATGCCTTCGATCACGGCACGGGTTTCATCGGTCTTGCTCATGTCAGTGTCGCGCGTCAGCACGGCTTGTTCGGGTCGTGAGCCTTTCATGGCGTTCCTTGTGTTTGTAAGTGTCGGACCGGGGCCAGCCCCGGACCCCGGAGGTTAAAGGCCAAATGAAGCCGGGACCGTCATCCTTTTACGGCTCCCGCAGTGAGCCCCGAGACGATCTGGCGCTGGAAGACCATCACCAGCAGGAACAAGGGCGCGGTGATGGAGACGGCCGCAGCCACCGCTTCGACCTGATCGGTGGTGGTGGTTTCACGGTTAAAATAGCCCGCAATCGCCGGCACCATCGTCTGGTTCTGCGCGTCCAAGAGCAGCGAGGTCACCAGAAAGTCGTTGTAGGCCAGCAGGAAGGCAAAGAGCCCCGTGGTGATGACACCCGGCCACATCACCGGCATGATCACCCGGCGGAAGGCCTGGAAATGCGAGCAGCCATCGACGCGGGCTGCTTCGTCCAGCTCGCTCGGGATGTTCTGAAAGAACGACCGCAGCATCCAGATCGTGAAGGGCTGGTTGATCGACACCATCACCGCGATCACCGCCCAGGGTTGACCGTACAACGTGGGCGACAGATCGCCAAAGATCGGGCGCAGGATTTCGGCAGAATTGATGAACCACGGCAGATATCCCGCCACCAGCACCGAATGGGGCAAGGCGCGAAACACCAGCGCCGCAATCAGCAGCCAGAAGGCAAGGTCCGAGCCGGAGCGTGCCAAACCGTAGCCTGCCAAGGTTCCCACCGTCAGCGACACCGTGACAACCCCCGCCGTTACGAACAGGGAATTGAGGAAATTGCGGTAAAACTCGTTTTCGCCCCAGACCGCCACGTAATGTTGCGTGGTCAGACCCAGTACAGGCTCTCCCAGCGGGCCAAGCACGCTGTTCAGCGCGCCAAGGATCAGCGGCAGCAGACCAAAGAACACCAGCAGGAAGACCAGTGCATAGACCGCCGCACCGACCAGCCATCCCAGCACGATGAGGGAGGGGGGTGAATACTGCATGACCAATCCGGGCAGACGGGTAAACGCCCAGCGGATCGCAAAGTAGAGCACCACCAGCCCAAGCACGATATCAAGGATCGACAGCCCCTCCCCCCGCGCCAGCGTGGCGGGGCCGACGATTACATCCCACGGGCTGGACGCAAAGGCGTCGCGCGGGGATTTGATGCTCATCACGGCAATCCAGACGATTGGAAAGGCCGCCAGCAGGCACCAGAAAGCGAGAAAGGCACCGGAGGCAAAGCGCAGACCAAATGGCTGGCGCAGGGCTCTTGAAACGGATGACATTAGTGCGCTCCTCCTTTGTGGTCTTTCCAAGTGCGGCGCAGCGGCCAGATCAGCAGGAATACAATCCCGATCATGGTCAGCATCGCACTGGCCGCGGCGCGGCTGATCGCGCGGTTGCCCGCATCATCCGGCGTCAGGAAATCCACCGTGAGCCACTGCAGGGAAATCACATGCGCCTGAGAACGGAAGCCGATGATCTCGTCGAAGACACGGTAGCAATCCATCAGATGGATCAGCGCGATGAAAACAATCAACGGCATCAGGTGCGGAATGATCACATGGCGCAGCCGCTCCCATCGGTTTGCCCCGTCGATGATCGCGCTTTCCAGCGTGTCCATATTCACCGTTTGCAGCCCCGCATAGAAGATCACAAAGGCAAAGGGCGCCACGTGCCAGACGCGGTAGAAATACATCAACAGCTCAATCGTCCAGGCCTGAGCGAACATGGAAATGTTGGTGCCCGACCAGCTTTCCATCATTGCCGTCAGGATGCCGTCCCCCACAAACAACCAATAAATCGACAACGACCCGATCACCGGTGTGATGATGAACGGCAAGAGCGAGACGAAGATCACCGGACCGCGCAAGGCCTTGGCCGCGTTGTTCACCGTCAGGGCGATCAACAGACCCACACCGATCACCAGCGGCAAGGTCACAAGCGTGAACATCAGCGTAAACCGCAGCGCTTTCCAGAAGTCGATTTGCAGGATATCCCCCAGCCGCCCGGCGGAGACAGCTTCCCACACCTTGTCCATCTGCAAGACGTTGCGGTAGCTTTGCAGCCCGGTCCATTCGGTGGTGGTCACGGTCTTGCCATCTTCACCAATCACCGGGACAGTCTTGAGCTCCGTCACGCAGGTCTGGGTCAGAAAACCCGGTGTGCAGGTCTCAACCTCAAGGTTTTGCATCACCGGCTGGGTGATCTGAAAGCTCTGGATAAAGACAGAAATCAGCGGCAGCGCGATGAACAGGATCATCATGAAGACCGAAGGGCCGACAAAGGCCGCAAAGGTTTTGAATTTCATGTCGTGTCCTCCATGGCGGTGCCCCCTGCCCCGCGTGGTCCGGTATCTGGACTTGGCAAGCGGCTGTGGTGCCGCTGACAAAACCCAGAAGGCTTGGCTGAAAAGCGGTTGGCCGGATCTGGTCCGGCCAACCGTATGTTCCGGTTACTCCAGCACGCCTGCTTCTTTGGCGGCTGTGATGTACGCCTCTTCAATGGCCACCAGCGTCGCGGCCGCGTCGCGGTCACCCGTCAGGAAGGCAGGCAGTTCGTTGCCCAATGCAGTGTGCATCAGGCCCATCCGTGTGGTGGAGGGGTACGCAGGTGCAGGTGGGTTGGCGGTTGCTGTCGCAATGGCACCTTCCGCCAATGGGCCGGGCACGTAGCCTTTGACCAGCCAGATGGCCGCGTCGTTGTTGGCTTTGACCATCTCTTCGTCCAAGCCCTCCATCGCGACGCGGAAGGCCGCATCGGCTTCTTCATCGGTGATGTTCTTGGCAATCACGATGCCGTCCCACCACAGTGTCGTGGCAGGTGCACCACCAGCAACAGCCATGGGGGCCGCGGCCATTTTGACCTTGCCGACAACCTGGCTTTCGGCCTCATCATTCATCGCACCCGCGCGCGAGGCCCAGAGGTTCGCCATGGCGATCTTGCCCTGCTGGAACTGCTGCTGCACATAGGTAGAATCGCTGACCAACACTTCCGGGTCGGTGAACTCAAGCGCAGCTTTCAACGTCGCGAGGGCGGCCATGCCTTCATCCGAGTTTACAGCAGGTGTGTTGTCATCGTTGAAGAACTTGCCGCCGTGACCGGGCAGCATGTTGACCATTTCCTGCGCAAGGTTCCAGCCCGACTTCATCGTCGCGCCCAGCGGCACTTCGGCCACACCTGCTTCCTTGATCTTGGCGGCAGCGGCATAGACCTCGTCCCAGGTCGTGGGTGTCGCGATGCCCAGATCAGACAAGATGTCTTCGCGGTACATCAGGTGCTGCGTGTTCACCATCATGGCCACGGCCATGATCTTGCCGTCGATCTTGATCAGCTGGTTGGGCTGAAGGTGACCGCCGTACTTCGCAACCAGATCGTCCAGTGGACGGATGGTGCCCGCGTTCAGCAGCGGTGTGACGGTACCGTTGGACACGCCACCGATGTGGTAAAGCGACGGGTTGGCTTCAAACGCCGCAGGTTGCTTGGTGCGGAATTCCTGATCCAGCTCCGCCTGGACATTGCCGCATTCCGACATCGCATCCGTCACCGCTTTCCAGGCTTCAAACCCGGCGCTGAGCGATTTGATCTCTACGGTGTTCTCAAAGGCGCAAGCGGCATATGCACCGGTGCCCATTAAGCTGACAGCACCCGCAAGTGCCAATTTCTTCAACATCATTTTGCAAACTCCCTGTTGCAGTTTTTGGGGTGCATCTTGCAAGACTGCACCCGTCGTTGCCCCCTTTCGGGGATGGGGTGATCAGGCCGCGCGGATGCGCTCCCCTGATGCTCTGTCAAAGACATGACAGATCTCTGCGGGCACATTGAACGACACGCTGTCGCCGATGTTGGCCCGGAATTCCTTGTGCGCCTTCACAGACACCAACTGCCCGCCAGCGCGCACCGCCAGCATGACCGCATCGCCCAACAGCTCAATCGTGTAGATCGGCGCGGTGATCTGGCCATTGCCGTCTGTCGCAACCGTTGCGTCTTCTGCGCGGAAGCCCAGCGTGACCTCCCCGTCCACCGCTGTCAGACCGCTGATCTGCGCATTGGTGCCGGTAAATGCCCCACCTGCGATGGTGCCATCCATCAGGTTCATTGCAGGTGACCCGATAAACGAAGCCACAAAGGTGTTGGCCGGATTGTCGTAAATCTCCGTGGGTGTGCCGACCTGCTGGATCTTGCCCTGCTTCATCACCACCACACGGTCCGCCAGCGTCATCGCTTCGATCTGGTCGTGGGTCACGTAAACGGTGGTGACTTTCAACTCATGGCTGAGGTTCTTGATCTGCGCACGGGTCGAGACCCGCAGCTTGGCATCAAGGTTCGACAAGGGCTCGTCCATCAGGAACACGTTGGGTTCACGCACAATCGCCCGCGCCAAGGCAACCCGCTGACGCTGACCACCGGAGAGCTCAGCCGGCTTGCGGTGCAGGAATTCGTCCAGCTCCACCATGGCTGACGCACGCCGCACCCGCGCGTCATGCTCGCTGTCGGCGACCTTGCGTACCTTCAGTGGAAAACGAATGTTCTCATAAACGTTCATATGCGGATAGAGACCGTAAGACTGGAACACCATCGCCACATCGCGGTCCTTGGGGTCCAGGTCATTGACGACTTTGCCGTCGATCACAATCTCGCCCTCGGTGATGTCCTCCAGCCCTGCAATCATCCGCATCGTGGTGGTCTTGCCGCAGCCCGAAGGGCCCAGAAGCACCAGAAATTCCTCATCCGCGATCGTCAGGTTGAAGTTGTCGACGCCAACAAAGCTTCCCCACCGTTTGTTGATGTTACGCAGCTGGATTTCGGCCATGCGGAGCCCCCTTCGTGACGTCGCAGAAATATTGCAACGTCACGGTGTGGCAGTTGGTCGCGCATTTCAAGTCTTTTTTGCACACGTGTGCAAATTCGACGGTGACGCAGGGTTAACCCGCCGTTTTTGTGGGTTTGTCCGGCGCTTGCTGTCTGGCTTTGCCCCAGTGTCCCGACGCAATTGCGCGCATCGATTGCGAAAATCTGATTCGTCCGGCGCGCAGATTCACCCCAGCAACGCGACCGCACCCGCGACGATGCTCTCCCGTGACGGCAATGTCGCGCCATAGGCTTTGCCAGTGGCGATAAAGCTGTCCTCTGCCGTCACCCGTGCCATCTGCCTCACCCCGGCTTCATGCAGCAGCGCCATCAGCCCTTCGGCCTGCCCGCCGGTGTGGCGACACTCATCCACCACCAACACAGGCCGGTCTCCGATCCCGCACAACAGCGCCTCCTGTGGCAAAGGGGCCAGCCAGCGCAGATCAATCACCCGCGCATCAATGCCCTGCCCTGCCAGATCATGCTGAGCCTGCCGCGACAGGTAATGCCCGTTGCCATAGGTCACGATGGCCAGATCCGCACCATCGCCGTAGAGGCCGACATCGCCCAGCGCGATGCGTTGATCGGGTGCGGGATAGGGGCGCATCCAGCCACCATCCCCGGCCTCCAACAGGTCGCGCATGGGGTACAGCGCGATGGGTTCCAGAAACACCACCACCCGCTGCTCTTCGCGCGCAAGGCGGTGCGCCTCGCGCAGCATCATCGCGGCTTCGGCAGGATCAGAGGGGCAGGCAATGATCACACCGGGGATGTCGCGGATCACGGCGATGGAGTTGTCGTTGTGGAAATGTCCGCCAAAGCCCTTCTGGTATCCCAACGCAGAGATGCGGATGACCATCGGGTTGGTCCATTGCCCCCGGCTGAAGAACGGCAGCGTCGCTGCCTCGCCGCGCAACTGGTCCTCGGCGTTGTGCAAATAGGCGAGGAACTGGATTTCCGGCATCGGGATGAAGCCGTTATGGGCCAACCCGATGGCAAGGCCCAGAATGCTCTGCTCATCCAGCAGGGTATCAATCACCCGTGCAGGCCCGAACCGCCCGTGCAGCTTCTGCGTGACACCGTAGTTGCCGCCCTTGCGGCCCACGTCCTCGCCCATCAGCAGGGTCTCGGGATGCCCCAGCATCAGATCATGCAGCGCCCAGTTGATCAGACGCGACATCGGCTGGGGCTGGCCCATCTGGGCGGCATCGCTGCCAAATATCTTGGCGCGCGCCTCGTCGGATGGCCCGTTTGTGGGCGCACAAAGGCGGGTTGGCGGGATCAGACTGGCCATGACATCTGATGCCGATTGCAGGCGCGGCGTCTCCGCCACCTCTTCCGCCGCCGCAACCACCTCTTCCAACGTTGAGGTATAGATCCCCAACACGTCTTGCGCGCTGGCAACCCCCGCCGCGATCAGGCCACCAGCGGAATAGAGCAAGGGATCATTGGCCTCATCGGCCTCGACCTCGGCCCGTGGCAGATAGGAGGTCACCACATCCGGCCCCGCATGGCCGTAAAGCCGCACTGTCCGCAGATGCAGGAACGCAGGTTTACGGTGCGTCCGCACCCACGCCGCCGCCGCTTGCGCGGCGTTGACGGCAGCAAACATATCCAATCCATCTGCTTGGAAGTACTTCAGACCCGGACGCGCAGACATCGACGCCTTTACCCACCCTGTCGGCGTCTTTGTGGAAATGCCGATCCCATTGTCCTCACATACGAACAGCAACGGCAGCGGCACCCCCTGCACCGCCGTCCACCCGGCAGCATTGAACGCCCCCTGCGCGGTGGAATGGTTGACCGAAGCATCCCCGAAGGAACACATCACGATGCCATCGCGGGGCAGGATTGCGTGCTCTGGCCGGTTCCGGCGCGCCAGCGTGATCGCATGCGCGGCCCCCACGGCCTTTGGCAAATGGCTGGCGATGGTTGACGTCTGCGGCGGGATCATCAGCGGGCGCGATCCCAGCACCTTGTGCCGCCCGCCGCTGATGGGATCCTCTGCCGAACAGGCAAAAGACAAAAGCATGTCCCGCATCATCCCCGGCTGTCCGGCCTTCTGCGCCCGCGCAATCTGAAACGCAGCATCGCGGTAATGCAGAAATGCAATGTCATCGACACGCAGCACATGGCCCAGCGCGGCCATCCCCTCGTGCCCGGACGACCCGATGGTATAGAACCCCTGCCCCGCCTTCTGCATAACCCGGCTTTGCAGGTCGAGCGCGCGGGACAGCACCTGCGCGCGGTACAGATCGAGCGCGATCTGCGGGTCCAGCGTCGCCGCCGCAGCCTTCGGCAAATCCCCTGCCGCAACACGCCGCAGGAAATTCTCATGTACAATCTGAACCCGGTCCAAGCGCTTTCTCCTCATGCAAAAGGGTCCCGCTCATGCGGAACCCCCAGCTTCATTTGGCCTATAAACTCATGGGCGCGCTTGCGCGTTCAACCGCCCTTAGAAAAACGCCTGGAGGCCCGTTTGCGCGCGCCCAAGGATCAGAGCATGCACATCATGCGTGCCTTCATAGGTGTTCACCGTCTCAAGGTTCATCATGTGACGGATCACCTGAAATTCACCCGAAATGCCGTTGCCGCCGTGCATGTCACGCGCATTGCGCGCAACGTCCAGCGCCTTGCCGCAGTTGTTGCGCTTGACGATGGAGATCATCTCGGGCGCGGCATTGGCCTGATCCATCAGGCGCCCCACCTGCAACGACCCCTGCAAACCCAGCGAAATCTCGGTCATCATATCGGCCAGCTTCTTCTGAAACAGCTGCGTCTGCGCCAATGGCTTGCCGAACTGCTTGCGGTCCAGACCATACTGACGCGCTGCGTGCCAGCAGAACTCTGCCGCGCCCATCGCGCCCCAGCTGATGCCATAGCGCGCGCGGTTCAGACAGCCGAACGGCCCTTTCAGCC
Source organism: uncultured Sulfitobacter sp. (assembly GCF_947500075.1). Taxonomy (GTDB): domain Bacteria; phylum Pseudomonadota; class Alphaproteobacteria; order Rhodobacterales; family Rhodobacteraceae; genus Sulfitobacter. The sequence continues at coordinate 105,748 of NZ_CANMQS010000001.1, forward strand.
CCTGCACATGCGGCAGCAGCGCTTCATCGCTGACTTCCACGTTGTCCATCACGATCTCACCGGTGATCGAGGCACGCAGCGACAGCTTGTTGCCGACCTTCGGCGCGCTGAGGCCTTTCATGCCCTTCTCCAGCACAAAACCACGGATCTTGCCGCCATGCTCTTCCGACTTGGCCCAAACCACGAAAACATCCGCAATCGGCGCGTTGGAGATCCACATCTTCGAGCCGGTCAGCTTGTAGCCTGTCGCCGTCTTCACCGCGCGGGTTTTCATCCCCGCAGGATCGGATCCCGCGTCAGGCTCTGTCAGGCCAAAACAGCCAATCCACTCTCCCGACGCCAGCTTGGGCAGATACTTCTTGCGCTGCGCCTCTGAGCCGTAAGCATAAATCGGATACATCACCAGCGAGGCCTGCACCGACATCATCGAGCGATAGCCACTGTCCACCCGCTCAACCTCACGCGCGACGAGGCCGTAGGAGACATAGCTGCCGCCCAACCCTCCGTATTCTTCCGGCACCGTGACACCCAGCAACCCCATATCGCCCATCTCACGGAAGATACTGGGGTCGGTCGTCTCATTGGCAAAGGCGTCGATCACACGCGGTTGCAGTTTTTCCTGCGCATAGGCGCGGGCGCTGTCCTGAATCATGCGTTCATCTTCTGTCAGCTGATCCGCCAGACGGAAGGGGTCGGACCAGTCAAAGCTGCCAAGGTCAGGGGCGTCTTTGGCGCGCAGGATGGGGGCTTCGGCGTTCATGGCGTATCCTCTCATATGCTGATGGGTTGTCGTCTTATTGCAAATCACGCGCCAAAACACTATCGCTGCTTTGGACTGAACACATGAGAAAAACTCATAGATGATTGCCCCGCGCCGTTTCCTGCCTTCCATCTCCGCCCTGCTTGCCTTCGAGGCCGTCGCCCGTCTGGGCAGCGCGACCCGTGCCGCGCAGGAATTGTCCCTGACCCAAAGCGCCATCAGCAGGCAACTCAAGACGCTGGAAGATCAACTTGGCATCGCACTGCTCACCCGGCAGGGGCGACAGTTGCAGCTGACCTCCGCCGGGCAAGTCTATGTCGCACAGGTACGCGACATCCTGAACGCGCTGGCACAGGCTTCGGTCGGGGCGCAGAGCAACACCAGTGGCGGCACCCTTAATCTGGCCATTCTGCCTGCGTTCGGGATGCACTGGCTGGCCCCGCGCCTGCGCGATTTTGCGCATCACGAACCGGAGGTAACGGTCAACCTCTCTACCCGTCTGCGGCCCTTTGATATCGCGCAAAGCACCTTTGACGCGGCCATTCACTTTGGCCATCAGGACTGGCCCGGTGTCCGCTACCTGCCGTTGATGCCCGAGGCCGTTGTGCCAGTCTGCGCCCCCGAGCTGATGGCGCAGCCAGTCGCCAACCCCGAAGAGATGTTGATCCACCCGCTGCTGCATCTGGAAACCCGCCCACGGGGTTGGGCGCGATGGCTCACGGCAAACGGGGTTGAAACCGAACCACCCGCTGGCATGATGTTTGACCAATTTTCCACCATGGCGCAGGCCGCGATCCATGGTCTGGGCGTCGCCTTGCTCCCTGCGTTCTTTGCCGAACCCTATCTGCGCGATGGCCAATTGACCCGCGCCTCTGCTCAGGATGCGGAAAGCAACGGGCACTACTATCTGGTCTGGCCCGAAGACCGTGCCGAAAGCCCCGCCCTGCGCGCCTTTCGGGATTGGTTGCACGGTCAGACCACATCAACAGACGCATGAGCCACAAACACACCCTTTTTTGCACAATCTGCCAAATTTTCGCCGCATTCTTTGATTAACGATAGCACCAAGTAACCGGGTGGGGCCGTTACAAGGAGCATTGTCATGCTTATTTCTTTCCGCAAAGGCGCACTTGCCTTTGCTGTTGCTGCCACGTTTGCCGGATCTGCCGCGCAGGCTGAAACCCATTCTGTCATGATCGTGGATGGCGGGTTCTTCCCGCCGGTTGTCTATGTGCAGCCCGGCGACCAGATCGAATTCGTCAACAGCAGCGATGCGGTGCAAATCATCACCGGCGACGCGGAAAGCTGGACGTCAGGTGAACTTGACCTTGATGCGACCTATCTGCTGGCCGTGAATGACGAGATGCCAAAGAGCTTTGTCTCGGTTGTTGTTCAGGGTGAAGAGGACGCAGGCCTAGGCGACGGCGACGATGACATCAGCAACGAAGAGGCGTTTGAGTTGCACGGTGAGTTCACCTTCGAGCCTGCACCGATCTAAAGCAGACCAGACTTTCAATGCTGAACGGCGTCGTGCTTTGGAGGGTACGGCGCCGTTTAGTCTGTGCTGGTGGTGAGCCAATATCACGACCTGCCACGCAAACCTTCTCGGCTCAGATCTTGTAGACTTCGATGTGCGCATCGCGCCCACGCACTGGGATGGCCCCATGGTAGGTCAATGCCGACCGCACCGCATCAAGATGCGCCTGTTCAGCCGCTGCCGCATCGACCAGCGCCGCACTTGCCAGACAATGGCACCCCAGCGCCCGCGTCGCGCCTTCCAGCCGACTGGCGACGTTGACCGTATCCCCCAGCACTGCAAACTCCAGCCGGGTCTTGCTGCCGATGTTCCCGATCACCACCGGGCCGTAATGCACCCCGATGGCCAGACTGAGGGTCGCACCCTGCCCCGGCGCACGTGACACGCGCCACTCCTCAAAAGCCTGATGCATCTCAACCATCGCAGCCAGCGCATTTGACGCATCAGTCTGCGTGGGTTCAGGCGTGCCGAAGGTCGCCATCAGCCCATCGCCGATAAACTTGTCCAAAGTCCCGTTGTGGCGAAACACGACCTCCGCAAGCAACCCGTGCACAGACCGCAAAAGGGCGATTGTCTCCTGCGAGTTGTGTTTCTCCGACCATGAGGTGAAGGCCACCAGATCGGCAAAGAGTACCGCGCAATGGTGCTCGCTGGGCTGTGAAAACGGCTCGGCCCGCTCGGCGAGCATCTTGGCCGTCGACCTGGAAAAATAGCGCCCGAGGTTCTCACGCTCCCGCCCCAGTCTGGCCTGTCGCAGCGCCACCGTTCTTGACCGTTTCACCGCCAACGCAAGAAGCCCCGCAACAATCAGCAGCACAACCATTTCCTGAATGCGGGCGGAGACGTCAACGAACGTGGGTTGCGCGAGATCATCCAGAATGCTGTCCACCCCATCGGGCGATTGCGGCATCCAGATCGTATCCGGCAACATCAAGATCCAGATCAGGCCCAGGCTCCAGCTGAGCGCAGCCGAAAATCCGCCCCACAATACCAGACTGGGTTTGTAGACATAGGTCAGCCCCGCAAGTAGGACGAAAAAGAACGGGAACACGCCGAACCGGAAGATCAGTTGCGGCGGTGAATCGAACGGCAACAGGGGATTGGGGTACAGGATCGTGAAGGTCAGCAAGATCGCATCGAGGGACACAAAGGCATATTGATGCCACGGTCTGCCCCAGTCAGATTTCGCAACGAACCAGGCCCCCCACCCCAGCACCGCAAAGACGACCAACAGCACATAGGTGAACAACGGTCCCGGCCAGGGCACCATATAGGTTGAGAGAGGGGCAATCAGGCAAAGCGCAATCGTCCGCCCGATCATCGCGGTCTTTTGCGCGGCAAGCTCTTCTGATCTCAGGGAATGCTGGCTGTCTGCGACATCCGTGTCACCGTTGCTGTTGTGCACGTCTTACATCCTTGGGCTGAACAGAATTGCCGGGTTTGGCTTACAGATGGAACGTAAGCACGCAGCCCTTCCGTCGGAATATGTCTTCGTCACAAAGGTTCAATCAGTTCCGGCCCGGACGCCCGGTTGGAGTTCACCGCCCGGTCAACCCGGTGCCAGTGCAACTGATCCTCTGAGCCTGCCTTCATCAGCAGTGCAGCGCCCTTGCCCGCCTCGCCCAGCCACAGCGGCCAGTCATCCTGCTCAAGTATCACGGGCTGGCGGTGGTGGATGGCCTGCATGGCGGCATTGGCGCCTGTGGTGACGATGGCGCAGGTGCGAATGGCAGTGCCGTCGGGATCCGTCCAGTCTTGCCAGACGGACGCAAAGGCGATGGGCGCGCCATCACTGCGGGTGATGTACCACGGGTCCCGCCCACCTTCCGCGTCCTTGGTCCATTCATAGAACCCGGTCGCAACGATCAATCCCCGTCGCGCACGGGCGGCCGCCCGGAACGCAGGTTTTTCCGCAATCGTTTCGGAGCGCGCATTGATCAGCAGCGGCCCGCCATTTGGCTTCTTGTACCAAGTCGGAATAAACCCCCAGCGCATCGCCTGAAGGCGCCGCGCCCCTCCGTCACTGGTGACAACATGCACAGAATTGGTGGGGCAAACGTTGTAGTTCTCCCCCGTGGGCAGGTCATTGTCCGGAGACGCCGCAAAGAGCTGCACCATCGCGTCTGGTGGCAGGGTAACGGCCATACGTCCACACATATCAGCGCTCCCCTCGCGGCACATGGTGCAGCCTGATCCACCGACCCGCAGTCAGAACGCCATGAATGCAGCGACGTTCCTGCGCGTAGGGGGCGGGCAATCTTTGCAAACCATTCGGCAACGGTCGGGTCATGTGGGGTCTCTCGGCGATGTTCAGGCCCCTACTGTGTCGCAGAAAACCACAACTGAAAACCCGGCGCGCCCAAATGGCCTCTGCCCGTGGAACGGACAGAGGCCAGGGTCAACCGGTCTAGTTTGCCAAGCCAGCCTCCCCGCCACCAAAGCTTGCAAGGACTTCCCGCAGGATCATGGCCTGATGCGCTTCACGTGCCGCCCCGCCTTGCTGGCAAATGATCTCATCGCCGGGTTCCTCTTCGGCAAGGATCGCCTCTGCTCCCGGATTACAAACCCCGAGAAAATCAAAATGCGACAGGGTTTCTGATTCGAGATAGCGGGTGGTCTGCGCAGGCAGATGCCGCACGAGGGTGCGCGATTCAAGGTCCAGATCAAGACCGGAGGTCGCAAGCGGCGCGCCGAAGACCAGCATCGGGGTGTCGATGGCCGCAAGGCTGCTTTCGGAGAAACTCTGGGTGCCGCCCAGATCAAAGACCGCAAAGCCCCGGATGCGCGGATCGGACAGGTCCTGCTCCATCTGTGCGACGTCCTGCGGTGTCTGGGCCACGTTCCAGCGCTCGAAGACGCCGCAAACCAGTTCCCCGACAGCGCTGCTGCACTTGGCGCGGTAGCCCGCTGCGTCAAACCGCCCGCCAGCCAGCGCCACAGCGGTGAAACCGCCCAGCGAATGCCCGGCCATATAGATGCGGTCGGCATCCACCTGCGCGGACAGGTCGGGATCGGACAACATGTGATCAATCAGCCGGGAGATGTCGCGGGGCCGATCCCACAACATCCGCGCCTGATCCGCATCGCGCATCCACGTGGATGTGCCCGGATGGTGGATGGCGGCCACGATGAACCCCGCATCCACCAGCCCATCGGCCAGCCAGCTTTGGTTCATCGCGTTGCCGTACATGCCATGCGACAGCACGACCAGCGGGCGCTGGCCGGGCATCGGCGGCGCATCCGCAATGGCGCTGATCCCCTTCCAGACCGCGTTGCCGTGATGGATCTCCGCCCCTTCGGTCTGCGCGGTGGGATACCACACGAACCCGTCCAGCGGCCTGTCGGTGCGCGCATCCGTGACGCTCAATGGCGCAAGCCCGGTTTCAACGTTTTCCGCCGCGGCCAGTGTAGAGGCGGCCATGCTCAGGCTCAAAGCGGCGATGTGCAGATAATGTCTCATGTCCCATTCCTTTCTTGGGGTGGCGATGACATTGATCTCGGCTATGATCTCAATCCAAACAATGACTTGAGCCGTCCAAACCTGTCCTGCATCACGTTCGAGGACATCCCATGCGCAAAGGAGGACAGATTGGGACAGCAAATGACCAGTATTCCGCTGCCAATGCTGTCCGCACTGCTGTGTCTGGCGGTTGCGGTATTGATGCTGCGGCTGGATCTGGGGCGGCCAGCGGCAGGACGATTCTTTGCCGCCCTCTTCGCGGTCTTCGCGGTCGAGGCGGTGCTGGTGGGTTTGCGGTTCGGCTATGGCTTTGACAGGCTAATCGGGCTTCAGGGGATGCTGCCGCTTTTTGTCGGGCCGCTGATGTATCTAGGATTTCTCAGCCTTGCATTGGAAGGGCCCGCTCTGCGCCGGGCGATGTTGGGGCATCTGGGGGCTGCGGTCGCCGTGAACGTGGTGGTGGTTCTGCCCCTTGTCAGCCTGACCGCCAAGGATGGCGCGATCATGGGCAGCTATCTGGTTTATCTTGTCCTGATGATCCTGCTGTGGCGCCGGGGGCCGGATCACCTGATCCATGCCCGGCTCGACATCGCGCCCCATGTGACGCGGTGGATGGTGTCGGCGGCGGGGCTTCTGGCGGTGATCATGCTGATGGACACCGCCATCGCGCTCAGCTTTGCAGTGGGGCAAGGCACGCAGGCGGCAGTGATGATCTCCTATGGATCGGTGGTGCTGATCGGGGTGCTGTTGATCACACTGGTGAGCCTGCCCGGCCTGATGGCCGCCCGTCCCGTGGCCACCGCCCGCCCACCGGAACCTGCACCGGAAGACGACAGCGCAGCGGTGGTCCAGGACGCCCGCGTGCTGCTGACCCGCACGCAACTCTACCTCGATCCCGACCTGTCGGTACAGCGCCTCGCCCGGCGGATGCAACTGCCCGAACGCAAGCTATCGGTGGCGATCAATCAGGTGGAAGGCATCAACGTCTCGCAATTCGTGAACGGTTTCCGTCTGGCGCATGCCGCGGATCTGTTGCGCGGCACCGATGACAGCGTGGCCCGGATCATGGCGCAGTCCGGGTTCCTGACCCGCTCCAACTTCTATCGTGAATTCACGCGGGTTTATGGCATGTCCCCTGCGCAATACCGCACGTCGGACACAGATTGGGACTGACATGAAAAGGGCGCTGCCCGGCGGCAGCGCCCTCTGAACCCTGATAACGAAAGGGATTACTTGACGGTGATACGACCATCCGTAAACGGTTTGTAGGGCGCATTGTCTGCCAGATACTCCGCCGTCACATCCGCCAGATCAGGACCGAAGTCGTACGCGTTCTGCGCGGTCTTGAACATGGCATACCCGTCGCCGCCGTTGCGCACGTAATTGTTGCTCACCACGCCATAGACCTTGTCCATCTCAATGGGCGCACCACCCACCATCACATCACTGACCCGGCTGCCCGCGTCGGCGGAAGCGTCAAAGGCAAATGTCATGCCCGCAACCTGCGGGAAGCGGCCCGCACCTTCTTCCACCTGGCTCACACCATTCTCAAGCGCCGCGACCAGCACCTCACCTGTCACCTGAAAGGTCGACAGCGTGTTCTGAAACGGCAGCACCGTCAGGACTTCACCCATGGTCACTTCGCCCGCATCAATGGAGGCACGGATGCCGCCCCCGTTCTGGATCGCGACCTGAATGCCCTGATCGGCCACCCGTGCCAGCATCGCGTCGGCAATCAGCGTGCCCATGGAACACTCCTGCGCCCGGCAAACCGCGCGGTCACCGCCCAGCGGCTCTTCGATGGAGGTGACAACCTTGGAGCGGATTTCCTCCAGCGGTTTCGCCGCTTCGGCAATCCGCGCCACGGTGCCTGCGTCTTCGGTCACTGCCGCATCCAGCACCATCGGCTCCCCGGTGGCGGCGGTGATGTTGCCCGCGTCGTCAAATGTAACATCCAGCGCGCCCAGGAACTTGCCGTAGGCATAAGCCTGCACAATGGCTGTATTCCCGACCATGGTCGGATAGGGCCCTGACGCGCGGTCATTGGTGTTGCTCAACAGCGTGTTGGAGTGGCCCCCGACGATCACATCAACGCCCGTCGTCTCAGCCGCAACCCGCTGGTCCACGCCGTAGCCAGAGTGGCTGAGGACGATGATCTTGTTCACGCCCTCTGCGGTCAGCTTGTCGACCTCCCCCTGCACAGCAGCAACCGGATCGGAGAACGTGATGTTGTCCCCCGGAGAGGCCAGCTCATCCGTGTCTTCCGGCGTGAGGCCAATGAGCCCCAGCTTTTCACCGCCCCGCTCGATCACAGTGGATTTGGCCAATGTATCCGCCAGCAGCGGCTCGGCAGAGACATCGGCGTTGGACATCAGCACCGGAAAATCAACCGCAGACATGAAGCCTGCCAGCACCTCTGGACCATCGTCGAATTCGTGGTTGCCCACAGTCATCGCATCATAGCCCATCTTGTTCATCATCTCAGCGGCGAGCTTACCTTTGTAATAGGTGTAGAACAGTGTGCCCTGAAACTGGTCTCCGCCATCCACGAGGATGGCGTTGTTGGTCTTGGCCCGTGCATCGGCGATGGCGGTCACAAGACGACCGGAGCCACCGAAACACTTGCCTTCCCCGTTATCCTCGGCAGAACAGGGGCCGTCGTATTTGCTGATCGGCTCAAATCGGGCGTGGAAATCGTTGGTGTGCAGGATCGTCAGCTTGTACTCGGCGGCGGCCATGCCTGCGCTCAGGGCAAGGGCGGCGGTTGCTGTCATGAAGTGTTTCATGTCTTGGGGCTCCCGTTGGTTTTATCTGATGCTGCATGGTGGCGCGCTGTGCACGTGGAGTCAAAGCGGATGTTGCGGCAACTGATCGGTTCTTGACCCCTGCCCAATCCGCAGGCATCACACGCCCCATGCTGATATACAAAATCCTTCGCGGCCCCGAATGGGCTGCCTTGCGCAAAGACGGGGAAACCGACGGCGCGCCGATTGATCTGGCCGATGGCTACGTGCATTTCTCAACCGCGACGCAGGCGGCGGAAACAGCGGCCAAGCATTTCGGGGGTGCGGACGACCTGATGCTGGTTGCGGTCGACATTGACCGCCTTGGGGAGGCGCTGAAGTGGGAAGTTTCCCGTGGTGGTGCCGAATTCCCGCACCTTTACGCCAAGCTCAAGCTCGACGATGTCGCCTGGGCCCAACCCCTGCCGGTGCAGGACGGTGTGCACCAGTTTCCCCCTGGTCTGGAAGAGGCCAGCACGTGACCGGCTACATCGACCCCGACCGCGCACAGTTTGAAGCCTTCAAGGCGCTGGACCGCGACACGCCAATTGAAATGCTCAACCTTGTCGCCTTCAACGATCTGGCCAATTACCCCGGCGATCACGAACTTGCCCGCGACGGGCTGACAGGCACACAGGCCTATGCGTCCTACGGCGCGCAGACCGCCACCATCCTCCAGCGCGTCGGCGGAGAGATCATCTGGCGCGCAGGATTTGAATGCACCCTCATCGGCCCGGCGGATGAAGCGTGGGACGCAATGTTCATCGCGCGCTATCCCAACGCCCGCGCTTTCCTCGCGATGGTCACCGATCCCGACTACCAAAATGCCGTTGTGCACCGCCAGGCCGCCGTGCGCACCTCGCGCCTGATCCGCACCAAAGGCAACGCACCCGGAGCGGCCTTCGGATGAACGCGCTGATGGAGCGTCTGGGCCTGACCGCCCTGCGCCAGATCGACCCCGAGCGCGCCCATGGTCTGGCGATCCGTGCCTTGCAGATGGGGCTGACACCGACACCCGGCCCGGTCACCTCTGAGCGATTGAAAACAACATTGGCGGGACTTGCCCTGCCCAATCCATTGGGTCTTGCCGCTGGTTTTGACAAAAACGCCACGGCCATCGCCCCCCTGACCCGCGCCGGGTTCGGCTTCGTTGAGGTCGGTGCCGCCACGCCCCTGCCCCAACCCGGCAACCCCCGGCCGCGCCTGTTCCGGCTGCGCGAGGATGCGGCATCAATCAACCGTTTCGGGTTCAACAATGACGGTGCAGCGGCGATCTGCACACGGTTGGCGGCGCATAAACGCGGGACCGTCCCCGTGGGGCTGAACCTTGGGGCCAACAAAACCAGCACCGACCGGGCTGCGGATTTCGCGGCTGTAATGGAAGCCGCCCGAGATCACGTGGATTTCGCAACCGTCAATGTCTCCTCCCCCAACACGGAAAAGCTGCGCGATTTGCAGGGAAAGGCGGCGCTGTCAGGGCTGCTCGAAGGGGTCATGGCCGTGCGCGGGAACACGCCGGTGTTTCTGAAAATCTCCCCTGACCTGAGTGATGCGGAACTTGCCGATGTGGCAGATGTCGCCAACACCTCGGGCGTGGCCGCGATCATCACCACCAACACGACCCTTGACCGCGACGGCCTGCGCTCGCGCCACAAGGGCGAGGCGGGCGGCCTTGCAGGCAAACCGTTGTTTGAGAAATCCACCCGCGTGCTGGCGCGGCTCTCCACCCTGACCAACCTGCCGCTCATCGGCGTTGGCGGGATCAGCACCGCGCAAGATGCCTATGACAAGATCTGCGCAGGCGCCTCGGCCTTGCAACTCTACACCGCGCTTGTCTATGGCGGCCTGTCTCTGGTGCCTGAAATCCTGTCCGGGCTCGAAAACCTGATGGCCCGCGACGGCCACACCACAATTGCCGACGCTATGGGCACCCGGACGCAGGATTGGATCTGACCTTCCCTCTGGGCTGGAGCCGCCTTTGCTTGAGCACAGGCAGGACGGAAGGATGGCGGGTTGCCAAGATGAATCGCCGAGGGCCCCGCTTGCGGGAGACGGCTATTCCTCTTGGGAAGCCGACAGCCTTCCGTCATGACAGGGATCACGCAAAGGCGGGGCCGGCCCTTCTGGGATGGTGAGCCTGAAGCGCCAAAACAAAAAATGTAATGCGGCGCAGCCGCTCAATCAGATCACTGCGCCACGGGATCATACATCGCGCTCCAAAGCCGGATACCGCATCCCCAGGGTCACCCCGCGCGCCACAAACGAAATCAGCATCGCCAACCACAACCCGTGATTGCCCAGCGTCGGCACCAACACCAAAGCCGCCACCACATACACAACAAAGGACACCACCATCATGTTGCGCATATCCGCAGACCGTGTGGCCCCGATGAAAATCCCGTCCAGCATAAACGGCGGCAGCCCGACCAGCGGCACCAGCACCATATAAGGCAGATAGTCCCGCGCCGCCTCCTGCACCTCAGGCGCCTTGACCATCAGATCAATGATCGCGCCACCGCCAAAGGCGAAGACCAGCACCAGCACGCCACTGACCACCAGCCCCCAGAACGACGTCAGCAGCGCCCCGCGCCGCAGAACCGCGCGCTGCCGCGCGCCCACGGCCTTGCCCACCAACGCCTCCGCCGAAAAGGCAAAACCGTCCAGCCCATGTGCCGTGATCATCAGAAACTGCAACAGCACCTGATTGGCCGCCAGGGTCACATCCCCCAGCCCCGATCCCATGAACAGGAACGACACAAAGATCGCCTCCAACAACAAGGACCGGATCAGAATATCCCGGTTCAGCCGGAACATCCGCAGCCAACGCAGGCCGTCAAACACCCGGCTCCAGACCCGCCACGCCACGCCCCCGAACACCGCGCGGCAAAACCACAGCCCCAGCAGCAGCCCCGACCACTCCGCAATGAACGTGGCAATCGCCACGCCGCCCACGCCCCAGCCAAGGCCCAGCACAAACCAGATATCCAGCACCATGTTCAGCCCGTTCATCCAGACCTGCAACACCAGCACCGCGCGGGTGCGCTCCTGCGCGATCAGCCAGCCGGTGATGGCATAGAGCGATATGGCCGCAGGTGCCGACCAGATGCGGATCGACATGTATTGCTGCGCCAAAGCCTCCACCTCGGCAGAGGCAGGCGCCACCGCGAACGCCGCCCAGAATATGGGCATCTGCAACGCGACCACCAGCACGCCGCCAATCCCCCCGATCAGCAGCCCGCGGGTCAACAAGGCCGCGACTTCGTCGCTGTCCCCTTCCCCCGCCGCCTGCGCGGTCAGCCCGACGGTGCCCATGCGCAAGAAGCCGAACATCCAGTAGACCGCGGAGACAATGATCGCGCCAATACCCACAGCCCCGATAGGGGCCGCAAGCCCCATCTGGCCCACAACGCCCGTGTCCACCGCCCCCAGGATCGGTACCGTGGCGTTGGAGACAACAATCGGCAACGCGATGTTCAGAACCCGGCGGTGGGTGACAACCTCCCGCGCGTGATCGACCTCTGCGGCTGTCGGTTTCATGCTACTTGTCGCGGGTGGGCATCAGGAAATGACCCGTTGCCTGCGCATAAAGCCGCGCCCGGTTGTCCTGCCAGCCTTCCACATGCACCGAGGCATACCGCCGGCCAGAGCGGTTGATCCGCGCCCGCGCATAGGCATCGCGTGGCAGGCCGGAGCGGAGGTAATCAACGGTGAAGTCAATCGTCTTGGGCAAACGCGGCAGCATTTCCGGGTCGGTGTCCGCCCCGTCCAACGCGCCGCTTTCCATGTCTTCCCAGATGATCCGCCAGTTCAGCGTCATGATCGCCGTCACCTCAAGAAAGGCCGCCGTGGCACCGCCATGCAGCGCGGGCAGCAGCGGATTGCCAATGAGCTCTTCCTTATAGGGCAGCACAGCGGTCAGCTCATCGCCCCGCCGCTCAAACTGGATGCCCAGGAACTGGATGTACGGCACCCCATCCACCATCGCGCGCAACACCGCGTCACGGCGCTGCTTGATGACCTGCACAGGCTCCACAGGGCGGCGCGCGCTCATGCCTTGCCCTCCACCGTGAAAGTGCCCGTGGCCATGGCAACCGGATTGTCCTCATCTGCGTCCATCGCTGTGGCCCGCACAAAGGCGACCGAGCGGGTCACGTGATAACAACTCGCCTTGGCGATAATCGTCTGGCCGGGGGTGGCGGCGCGCAGATACTCGATCCGCAGATCAATCGTGGCGGTGCTGCCCGTGTTCTTGGGGTGGGTCATCACCGCCGCACCGCAACAGGTATCCATCAGCGCCGACACCGCGCCGCCATGTACCACCCCAGTGCGCGGATCACCCACCAGATGATCGGCATAGGGCATGGACAGCGATACCTCCCCGTCGCGCATGGTCTCAACATGCATGCCCAAAGCGCGGGCATGGGGAAGCGCATCAATGAAACGGTGCGCCGCAGTGTTCTTGTCAGCCATAAAACGAGATCCTCAGGTTTGCCCCTTTATTGAGGGGCCACCGACAAAGGGCAAGCCGCCCATTGCTCTTCGTGAATGATCGACTTACCCTTCTATCCCACGTGGAAGGGAGGACCGCATGGCCGACAGCACACTCAACTTCAAAGAAATGTGCGCGGCATTCGACGTTACCCCGCGCACGCTGCGGTATTACGAATACATCGAACTCCTTCACCCTGACCGCGATGGCCGGGCGCGCCACTATGGCCCCCGTGAACAGGCCCGCATGAAGCTGATTCTGCGCGGCCGCAAGTTTGGCTTTGCGCTCGAAGACATCCGCCAGTGGCTGTTGATGTATGAAAAAGAGGGCACAGAACCCCAGATGCGCGTCTGGGTCGAAATGGCAGACCGGCAGTTGAAAGAGCTCGCCGACCAGCGCAAGCAGTTGGATGAAGCCATGGAAGAACTCAAACATCTGCGCGATGAAACGGCCGCCGCGCTTGATTGAACGCATTTTGGGCAATGGAAGACCCATTCAATAGCGTTGTGTTCACTCACCCAAGCCGGACCTGACAGGTAGTCCCAAACGCCTTCTTTGCATGAAGAACCGCACCATCCACAGGCCCTGATTCCCGACAAACGACAGAGATCACCAAACCTGACCCCGACACGGGCTGGCGCATTTTCGCTGTTTTTTGCCGCTTTTTTCGCCTACCCGTTGAATGCACCCCAAACTGATGCAAAATCACCGTGTTTCCCCCCGACTTGCAAGAAATCCCGGCGTTTCTACGGTTTACCTTAATTCACCTTGCGTAAACCTAAAAAGTGACGTGACGTCCCTGTTACGTCAATCAGATACCCTGTTGTATGAAACCGGAAAAGGAACCAAGTCCAGTGCAATTCAAAACGCAACAAATATCCAGATGATGGGATTTGCTATGATGAGCACTGACACCATGACGATCCGCCAGATGTGCGATGCATTTGACGTGACCCCGCGCACCCTTCGTTTCTACGAAGCCAAAGAACTGCTGTTCCCGATCCGTGAAGGACAAAAGCGCCTGTTCACAAAACGCGATCGCGCACGGCTCAAACTCATCCTGCGCGGCAAGCGCTTCGGCTTCAGCCTTGAGGAAATTCGCCAATTGCTGAACCTCTACAAGAAAGGTCAGGAGCAGAGCACCCAGATCTCCCGCGCCTATGAGATTGCCTGCGAACGCCTTGCAATGCTCGAAGCACAGCGCGTTGAGCTGACAAGCGCGATCGATGATCTCAAAGACCAGCTCAAATGGGGTGAAAAGATGATGGCCTCGCTCGGCCAGACCCGCGCAGCCGCAGAATAACGACAAGACACAGCGATACGACGACACATACGATCTTAGGGAGACAACCAGAAATGCCATCCTACACCGCCCCCACCAAAGACATGCAGTTTGTCCTGCATGACGTCCTCAACATCAGCCAGTCAGACATTCCCGGCTACAGCGATCTGGAGCCTGATTTCACCTCCGCGGTGCTGGAGGAAGCAGGCAAGCTGACCTCAGAAGTCATCGCCCCTCTGAACGTGGTGGGCGACAAGGAAGGCTGCCGTCTGGAAAATGGTGTGGTCTATACCCCCAAGGGTTTCAAGGAAGCCTTCGAGCAGGTGAAAGAAGGCGGATGGACCGGGCTGGATATGCCTGAGGAATACGGCGGGCAGAACATGCCTGTGGTCATTGGCTCTGCTGTCGGTGAATTCTTCTCCGGTGCGAACCAGGCGTTCACAATGTATCAGGGCCTGACCCACGGTGCGGCCTCTGCCATCCTTGCACACGGCACGGAAAGCCAGAAGGACACCTATCTGCCCAAGATGGTTTCCTGCGACTGGACCGGCACCATGAACCTGACGGAGCCACACTGCGGCACTGATCTGGGCCTGATGCGCACCAAGGCGGCCCCGCAGGCGGACGGCTCCTACAAGATCACCGGGCAGAAGATCTTCATCTCCGCTGGTGAACATGACATGTCGGACAACATCATTCATCTGGTGCTCGCCAAGATCGAAGGCGGCCCCGAAGGCATCGCCGGCGTGTCGCTGTTTATCGTGCCCAAGTTCATGGTCAACGATGACGGCTCTCTGGGTGAGCGTAACG
The DNA here is from genome assembly GCF_947500075.1 of uncultured Sulfitobacter sp. Lineage (GTDB taxonomy): Bacteria > Pseudomonadota > Alphaproteobacteria > Rhodobacterales > Rhodobacteraceae > Sulfitobacter. Next base: position 120,869 of record NZ_CANMQS010000001.1, read on the forward strand.
GCGTCTCCGTCGGCTCCATCGAGGAGAAGATGGGCATCCACGGCAACTCCACCTGCGTGATGAACTACGACGAGGCCACCGGCTTCCTGCTGGGGACCGAACACAAAGGCATGCGCGCCATGTTCACCATGATGAACGAAGCGCGTCTGGGTGTGGGCATGCAAGGCCTGTCACAGGCCGAAGTCGCCTACCAAAACGCACTGGAATACTGCAAGGACCGCCTTCAGGGCCGTGCCGTAACCGGTGTCGAAGCCCCCGACAAACCTGCCGATCCGCTGATCGTGCACCCCGACGTGCGCCGCTCCCTGATGGATCAGAAGTCTTTTGCCGAAGGCGCCCGCGCGTTCATCCTCTGGGGTGCCACGCTGATCGACGCGGCCCACCGCAAGGGGGACAAGGACGCCGACGGTCTGGTGTCGCTGATGACCCCCGTCATCAAAGGCTTCCTGACCGATCAGGGCTACGACATGACCGTCAAGGCCCAGCAGCTTTATGGCGGTCACGGCTATATCGAGGAATGGGGCATGTCCCAGTTCACCCGCGATGCGCGGATTGCGATGATCTACGAAGGGGCAAACGGCGTTCAGGCGCTCGACCTGGTGGGCCGCAAGCTTGCGCTGGATGGCGGCAAACACGTGATGGCTTTCTTTGACATCGTGAAGAACTTCGCCAAGGAGAACGCCGGTCAGGACGCGGAATTCGACAAGGATTTCATTGAGCCGCTGAAAGCCGCTTCCAAGGACCTGCAAGCCGCAGGCATGTACTTCATGCAGAACGGCATGAAGAACCCCAACCACGCGCTGTCAGGCTCCAACGACTTCATGCACATGTTCGGCCATGTTTGCCTGGGTCTGATGTGGGCCAAGATGGGTCTGGCGTCCAAAAAGGCGCTTGCCGAAGGCACCGGTGATCCGGCGTTCTATGAAACCAAGCTGCACACCGGCCGCTACTACATGGCGCGCCAACTGCCAGCGACCGCTCTGCACCTGTCGCGCATCCAGTCGGGTGCAGACACGGTGATGGCGCTGGATGTTGCGAACTTCTGATCTTGCAGGGGGCGGGTGCAAACCTGCCCCCTTTCCCCTTTCGCGGAGAGACCTCTTGCCCAAACGCTTTCGCCTGACCCGCCGCGTCAACATCGCGATGACCGAGGACGGTTATCGCCGTTTAAAGAAATTCAGCGCCGACGCAGGGCTGGACGAAGGAGAGGCGCTGTCGTTTCTGTTTGAGAACTTCAACTCCGTGATGAACGAAGAGAACCTGATCGCGCGATTGCGGTTGTTTAACTCTGAACTTGAAGACAGAAAAAGATGATGCACGCAGTCTTCTCCCTGCCATCCAAGTCAAAGGACTGACCCCATGAAAGACGCACACCAAACCCACTCCACCTGGATGACAGAAGAGCACCGCATGATCGCGGACATGACAGCTTCTTTCATCAACAATGAATGGGCGCCCAAGTTCGAGAAATGGCGCAAGCAAGGCATGATGGACCGCGAGACGTGGAATGAAGCGGGCGAATTGGGCCTGCTCTGCCCCTCCGTGCCAGAAGAATACGGCGGTGCGGGCGGTGATTTCGGTCACGAAGCGGCGATCCTGATCGAAGGCTCCCGCGCGAACCTTGCAAGCTGGGGCCACGGCATCCATTCCGGTATCGTCGCGCACTACGTCCTCGCCTACGGCACCGAAGAGCAGAAAAAACGCTGGCTTCCCAAGATGATCACCGGTGAACTGGTCGGCGCACTGGCGATGTCCGAACCCTCCACCGGGTCAGACGTGCAGCGGATCAAGACCAAGGCCATCCGCGAAGGCAACGCCTACCGCCTGTCGGGGCAGAAAACCTTCATCACCAACGGCCAGCATGCCAACCTGATCATTGTCGCGGCAAAAACAGACCCCACCGAAGGGGCCAAGGGCGTCTCGCTGGTCATCGTCGAAACCGACGGGGCCGAAGGCTTCCAGCGCGGGCGCAACCTCGAAAAGATCGGCCTGCACGCGGGTGATACGTCTGAGCTCTTTTTCGACAACGTCGAAATCCCGCCCGAAAACATCCTCGGTCAGGAAGAAGGCAGAGGCTTCTACCAGATGATGGAGCAACTGCCACAGGAGCGCCTGATCATCGGCTGCGGTGCGGTCGGTGCCATGGAAGGCGCGGTCGCGCGCACCATCGCCTACTGCAAGGAACGCGAAGCCTTCGGCGGCCCGCTCACCCAATTCCAGAACACCCGTTTCCAACTGGCTGAATGCAAAACAAAAACCGCCGTCGCGCGCGCCTTCCTGGATGAATGCATCGCCGACCACCTGCGCGGTGAACTGACAGTCGAAAAAGCGGCCATGCAGAAATACTGGTTGACCGACACCCAGGGCGAAGTCCTCGACGTCTGCCTGCAAATGCACGGCGGTTACGGCTTCATGCAGGAATATGCCGTGGGGGAAATGTGGACGGACGCCCGCGTTCAGCGCATCTACGGTGGCACGAATGAAATCATGAAGGAACTGATCGGACGCACCCTCTGACCGGGGTGCGCAGGGCACGGCAGGAATATGAGTTTAAGAGCCAAATGAAGACCGGACCCCGCGCCCTTCCCCCGATGTGGCGCGCACCGCCATCGGCTTCATTTGGCCCATAAACTCACGGCGGGCTTGCCCGCCAGCAACGCAAACAACGGGAGAAACCCATGACCATCAAACTCCATTGCTTCGGCGAATCCGGCAACGCCTACAAAGCGGCGCTGGCATTGGAACTGTCCGGCCTCGATTGGGAGGCGGTAAAGGTCGACTTCTTCGGCGGGGAGACCCGCACGCCGGAATACCGCGCAGAGGTCAACGCGATGGGCGAAGCGCCTGTGATGATCGACGGCGACCTGCGTTTGACGCAATCGGGCGTCATTCAGGACTACGTGGCCGAGAAGTCTGGCCGCTTTGGCGGCAAGAACGCCGAGGAGCGCAGGGAGATTCTGCGCTGGGTGCTGTGGGACAATCACAAGCTCTCCTCCATGGCCGGTGTCACGCGCTTTTTGATGAACTTCCTGCCCGCAGACAAACGCCCCGCGGAAGTCATTGGTTTCAACCAGGGCCGCCTCAAGGCCGCCTATGCGGTGCTGAACGACCACCTTGAAGGCCGCGACTGGATCGTGGGTGACGGCATCACAAACGCTGACCTGTCATGCTGTGGATACCTCTACTACCCCGAACCCTTCGGCTTTGACCGTACCGACTGGCCAAACATCGACGCATGGCTCACCCGCCTGTCCGAAACACCGGGCTGGAAAGCCCCCTATGACCTGATGCCCGGCTCCCCTGCGGACCGCGCCTGACCCATAAAAACACCGGAGTATCCCCATGACCGAAGCCTATATCTACGACGCCCTGCGCACCCCGCGCGGCAAGGGCCGCAAGGACGGCTCCTTGCACGAAGTCACCGCCCTGCGCCTGTCGGCACAGACACTCAATGCCGTCAAGGAACGCAACAACCTCGAAGGCCACGCCGTCGAAGACGTGATCTGGGGCAATGTCACCCAGGTGATGGAGCAAGGCGGCTGCCTTGCCCGCTCCGCCGTGCTGGCGTCCGATCTGGATGAACGCATTCCCGGCCTCGCCATCAACCGCTTCTGCGCCTCCGGCATGGAAGCCGTGAACCTTGCCGCCAACCAGGTCAAAGGCGGCGCGGGTGATGCCTATATCGCAGGCGGTGTGGAAATGATGGGCCGCGTGGCCATGGGCAGCGACGGGGCAGCGATTGCTGTCGATCCGTCCATCGCAATGGAGCAATACTTCGTCCCGCAAGGCATCTCCGCCGACATCATCGCCACCGAGTATGGCTTCACACGGGATGAGGCCGACCGCCTCGCCGTGCAATCCCAGCAGCGCGCCGCGAAAGCCTGGGAAGAGGGTCGGTTCAACGGTTCCGTCATTACCGTGCGTGACCAGAACGGCCTCGAAATCCTGTCTCACGACGAGTACATGCGCCCCCAGACCGACATGCAGAGCCTCGGCGCCCTGAACCCCGCCTTCCAGGCGATGGGGGAAGTCATGCCCGGCTTCGACAAGATCGCGCTGATGAAATACCCGCACCTTGAGAAGATCAACCACATCCACCATGCCGGGAACTCCTCGGGTATCGTGGATGGTGCGGCGGCTGTTCTGATCGGCAATAAGGAATTCGGCGAAAAACACGGCCTCAAACCCCGCGCCCGCATCCGCGCCACCGCGAAAATCGGCACCGATCCGACCATCATGCTGACAGGCCCCGTGCCCGTGACCGAAAAGATCCTCGCGGACAACGGCATGACCATCGACGACATTGATCTGTTCGAGGTCAACGAGGCCTTCGCCTCGGTCGTCATGCGCTTCATGCAGGCCTTCGAAGTGGATGAAGCAAAGGTCAACGTCAACGGCGGCTCCATCGCGATGGGTCACCCGCTGGGCGCGACCGGTGCCATCATCATCGGAACCTTGCTGGATGAACTGGAGCGCGCGGACAAGGAAGTGGGCCTCGCGACACTGTGCATCGCCTCCGGCATGGGTGCCGCCACGATCATCGAGCGGGTGTAACAGGAGCCGGCGGCGTGAGAGCTGACAAAGACCACACAGACGAGCAGGCACTGGCGATCTATCAGGAGCATCTTGATAGCATGACCCAGGCCTTGCTCAGTGGGGATTTTGAACCCTTTGCCGCCCGCCTCGCCTTTCCGCATCAGGTCGTCACATCCAGTGATACCTTCAACATTGCGACCCGAGAACACTCCCGGAAACTCTTTGATGATTTACATGCCAGCCTCAAGGCCGAAGGGATCACTGACGTGATCCGCCTTGCACAAGAGGCCGTTTTCGTGACCCCGGATGAGATTGTCGGCACGCATGTCAGCCACAAAATGCGCCATGGCGAACGGATCATGGCCCCCTATCACAACCGCATGCGCTTCGTGCGGACACAAGAAGGCAATTGGGTCGAAACCCATTCCTCGAACGCGATCATAAACAAAGCGGGCAAGTTCTGCATTGTCACCGAAACACCCGACAATATGCCAGCACCAGAGCTGCACATACATTCGGAAAGGAAACCGAAATGACCGACTTCACCATGACCACCGACGCCGACGGCATCGCCACAATCACGTGGGATGTTGCTGGCAAATCCATGAACGTCATGTCCTTTGAGGGCCTGACCGAACTGAACGACTGCATCGACAGTGCGCTGGCCGATGACGCCATCAAAGCCATCATCATCACCTCCGGCAAGGAAGGCTCTTTCGCCGGTGGCATGGACCTGAACCTGCTGGCCAAGATGAAAGCCGACGCGGGCGATGATCCGGCCAAGGGCCTCTTTGAAGGTACGATGCAAATGCACCACATGCTGCGCAAGATCGAACGCGCGGGCATGGACCCCAAGACACTGAAGGGCGGCAAGCCTATCGCCGCCGTCCTGCCCGGCACCGCCGCAGGCATCGGTCTGGAATTGCCACTGGCCACGCACCGCATCTTTGCCGCCAACAACCCCAAGGCGCGCATCGGCCTGCCGGAAATCCTCGTTGGTATTTTCCCCGGTGCCGGCGGCACGACACGTCTTGCACGTAAACTGGGCGCGATGGCCGCCTCTCCGCTGCTGCTGGAAGGCAAGCTGCTGGCCCCTGAAGCCGCCGTCAAAGCGGGCATCATCGACGAAGTCTCCGACGATCCAATGGCCGCCGCCCGCGACTGGGTGCTGAACGCCAAGGACGCGGACCTCGTGAAACCATGGGACGCCAAGGGCTACAAAATGCCCGGCGGCGCGCCGTATCATCCCGCGGGCTTCATGACCTTCGTGGGGGCCTCCGCCATGGTCAACGGCAAGACCAAAGGCGTCTACCCTGCCGCCAAAGCCCTGCTGTCAGCCGTCTACGAAGGCGCGCTTGTGCCTTTCGATACTGCCCTCAAAGTCGAAGCGCGCTGGTTCACCTCCGTGCTGATGAACCCCTCCTCTTCTGCGATGATCCGGTCCTTGTTCATCAACAAGGAAGCCCTGGAAAAGGGCGCTGTGCGCCCCGAGGGCATCGCTGATCAAAGCGTCAAGAAGCTGGGCGTGCTGGGTGCCGGTATGATGGGCGCGGGCATCGCGCTTGTGTCCGCGCAGGCAGGCATGGAAGTGGTGCTGATCGACCGCGATCAGGAAGCGGCTGACAAGGGCAAGGCCTATGCCGCCAGCTACTTCGACAAAGGCATCGCGCGCCGCAAATCCACCGAGGAGAAGAAGGAAAAGGCGCTGGGTCTGATCAACGCCACGCCCGATCTGGATGCCCTCAAAGGCTGTGACCTGATCATCGAAGCGGTGTTCGAAGACCCCGAAGTCAAAGCCGACATGACCAAAAAGGTCGAGGCGATCATCCCCGAAGACTGCATCTTCGCCTCCAACACCTCCACCCTGCCGATCTCCGATCTGGCCAAGGCGTCGGTGCGGGCCGAGCAGTTCATCGGCATCCACTTCTTCTCCCCCGTGGAGCGGATGGCGCTGGTGGAAATCATCCGCGGCAAGGAAACCGGGGATCGTGCGACGGCCAAGGCGCTAGATTACGTCCGCCAGATCCGCAAGACGCCCATCGTGGTCAACGACGCGCGCTTCTTCTACGCCAACCGCTGCATCATCCCTTACGTCAACGAAGGCGCGCGGATGATCACCGAAGGGGTCGCACCGTGGTTCGTGGACAATGCGGCTTCAATGCTGGGCTTCCCTGTGGGGCCAATCCAGCTGACCGATGAAACCTCCATCGATCTGGGTGCAAAAATCGCACGTGCCACCAAGAAGGCGATGGGCAACGCCTATCCGGCCTCCGGTGCCGACGATCTGATCTTCTGGATGGAAGACCTCGGCCGCATGGGGCGCAAGGCCAACGCAGGCTTCTTCGACTACGACGAGAAGGGCAAGCGCACCGAGTATTGGAAAGGCATGCAGGACAAATACCCGCTGTCCGATCCGCAGCCAGAGTTGCAGGAAGTGCAGGACCGCCTGGTGTTCGTGCAGGTCCTCGAAGCGGTGCGTGCACTGGAGGAAGGCGTTCTAATGGACATCCGCGAAGGCGACGTGGGCGCGATCCTCGGCTGGGGCTTTGCCCCTTGGTCCGGTGGCCCGCTCAGCTGGCTCGACATCATCGGCACGCCTTACGCCGCTGAACGTTGTGACCAGCTTGAAGCGAAATTCGGCGAGCGGTTCAAATGCCCCGACCTGCTGCGCGAAATGGCTGCCAAGAACCAGACGTTCTATGGCCGCTTTGGAGGGGAAGCTCAGGCCGCTGCCTGATCCCCGTCCAACCGAAACGACCAGAAGGGCGCTCCCACCGGGGCGCCTTTTTTCATGCCTCCGCACGAAAATCCCGAACCCCACACCAAAAAGGGCGCGCCAGAAGCGCGCCCCTTTGGGATCAGAACGCCACCCCCTCCAAAGGGTGACATCCTCTCGGTCATTCAGACGTGCGCGGCGGCTGCAAACATCTGGTCCTCCATGACCAGCGCCTGCGCCAGATAGGCCGCATCCTCCGCGCCCATCACATCATAGGACGGAACCACCCCATTCATCATCGCATCCAGCGGCGTTGACCGGGTCGGGCAATGGATCAACGCACCGCCTTCGGCATAGATCACTTCCTCAGCCGCGAAATACACCGCGATCAACTCAATCTGTTGGGCAGGTGCGGTCCGGGTAATACCGCGAACACCGGCCAGTGAGCGCGCCGGCAAAACGGCGAAGGGATCACCATGACGGTCAGCAGCGGCGTCGCTCTCAATCAACACCCCCTGATCGGCGAGCAGCGTCAGCTCTTCGCGGTTGCCCATGGCACCGGCAGGCACTGTAACAGGCCAGATGGCGCGGTCTGTCTCAGGGGCATCGAGGAAAAACACCTTGCGGCGGATCTCGACGATCTCCTGCATGCCGTTGTCAAAGGTCAGGACCTGATCGCCAACGGCCAATGCTTCTATGGCGCGCCAGCCCAGATTGGAGGCAACCCGTGTGCCCGCCATCAGACCATGTGTCTGCAACCCAAGACCACCATCATAGGCACCGGTCATTTCAACCGTGCGGCGGTTCATTTCAGTCGCTTTGTTCTTCCATCCAAACATATCAACCATCCCCATGGTGATGCGCCCTGGCAGGGACGCTGTTGCATTTCCTGATGACCAATTGCTGTGATTCCCGTGACCAAGCCTTGGTCGAACTGCGGCGCAATTCGGGCATTGTTGCCGATACAGCGAAGAATTCTGCGGGAACTACAAGGATTAGACATGAATGCAGGGCAAAATCGCCCGCACAGACAGCCAGAGCGGCTCATTTACGGCCAAAGGGTTAAATCCTGCCGTTGCCGCAGAATCACCCCGGACGGGGCGCTTCAGTCAAAGGCATACCCAAACCGCGCAATATCCTCAGCGCAGCAGCGCGCCACCACATCCCGCAGCGCAGGTGTATAGTACGCGCCGTAGCCCTCTTCCCGCGCGGAACGGTTCACCACAGGCAAGGTCAGCTCAAACCCCAAATGGTCAAACAACGGGGCCGCATCGCTGGAAAAATGCTCCAGCCGGATACACAACCCGCCCGCATCACGCCCCTGCCCGTCCTGCAAATACCTTGCCGCTGGCCAGTCGCGCAGGCTCGCCTGCAAGGCCGCATCTGTCAGAAAGCCGTCAAAGGGCAGGCGCTTGGCCAGCGTCACAGCCGGGTGGCCAAAATCCTGTTCCTTGAGCCAATGATAATAGCTCACCACCCGGTCCCATGGATTGCGCACCATCGTGAAGGTGAAAAGCCCCGCCAGCACCACATCGGGCACCAGACCTTCAATATCGGCGCGCGTGCTGTGCTTCCACAACCGCCCGCGCGTCTGCGCCTCCCGCACCCGGCCACGGCGTTTCAGCGCCTTGGGCGTATCTCCCAGCATGATGTCGTCCTTCATCGCGCGGGCTTCCAGCGCCAGTGCCAGCGATGTCCCGCCCGTCTTCGGAATGTGAATGAACAGATAACGCCGCCCGGTGCTCAGCATCATGGCGCGCGCCCTTTCATTCCGGCACCCGGCCTGCCGCAACCGGCGTGTCTGATCGCAACCCGATCACGGCCCCCGCCACGGCAATCAGCGCCATGCCCATCAAAGCCAGCGGTGGCACGCCCTGCCCCCACAGAACAAAGGCCCAGAAGCTGGCAAAGACCAGCAGCGAATATTCAAACACCGCCACATGGCTCGCCTCGCCCAACTGGTAGCCGCGAAAAATCAAGCCGATCCCGATCAGCGATCCAACCGCCTGCACTGCAAACCAGAACAGCATCGGCCCATCCAGCGGCCCCCAGTTGCGCAGCACAAAGCCCGAATGCCCCGTGGGGGCGCCGCTGCCGTTCACCAACAGCACGCCCACCGCACCAAAGATGCCAAGCATGACAAAAAACCCCGCCGTCAGCGTCAGCGTGCTTTCCCCTTCACACCAAGCGCGCGTGGCCACAGCGCCAATCGCATAAAGCAACCCCGCCACAATCGGCAGAAACGCCACCGGGTCCAGATCACTCGGATCCGGCCGGATCACCATCAGCGCCCCGACAAATCCGATCACCACCGCCGCCCAGCGCACCGGGCCCACGTGTTTGCCCTGAAAGACAATCGAAATCAGCACCACAAACAAAGGGGAGGTAAAGAGCCCCGCCACCACAACCCCGATGGGCAGCACCGACAGGCAGCCGAAGTAAATCAACATCGCGCCCCCCTGAAACATGCTGCGCCCGGCAACGGCCCAGAACCGGCGCGGCCACAACCGCCCGCCCCACACCATCACAAGCGCCAGCAGCACCACCATCGCCATCACGGACCGCAGCATATGGAACTGCCACAGCGATCCGCGTTCAGAGATGTAGGGCACAAAGTTATCCGTCAGCCCCAGCGTCGCCATGCCGCCCAGCACCGACAGGGCCGCCAGCCCCGGATTGACCTGTCCTTGTTGCACGAAAAATTCCCCTATTCCAAAATCACTCTTCCAAAGTCACGCGGTGCCCGCAATACTCACGGGCCAGATTAACGCTTTGGGAGGGCTGGATATGGGCTGGATGCAGGACGAAACCGGGCTGGACAAATGTGCGGCCAACTATGTGCCGCTGACGCCGCTGTCACATCTGCAACGCGCCGCAAAGGTCTTCCCCAATCATCTGGCCGTGGTCTACGGCGCGCACCGCGTCACCTATGCTGAGTATCATGACCGCTGCACCCGGCTGGCAGCCGCCCTTGCCGCCATGGGCGTGGCCCCCGGCGATGTGGTCGCAACCCTGATCCCGAACCTGCCCGCCCAGGCCGAAGCCCACTTCGGCGTGCCCGCCTGCGGCGCTGTGCTCAACACCATCAACATGCGGCTGGATCAGGCGACAGTGAGCTACATCTTTGAACATGGCGGGGCCAAGGTCGCGCTGGTGGACACCCAGTTCATCGACCTCGCCGAAGCCTCCGTCGCCGCGATGGACGGCCCCACCCCCCAGATCATCGAAGTCCCCGATGCGGATGCAGGCTTCCCCGCCACCGGCCGCCATCCCCAATACGAAGACGTGCTGGCAGGCGCGGATGAGACTTTCGCGTGGCTGATGCCGCAGGACGAATGGGAAAGCATCGCGCTCAGCTATACCTCCGGCACGACGGGCAAACCCAAAGGCGTGGTGCACCACCACCGGGGGGCCTATCTGATGACCATGGGCACCGTGGTGTCCTGGCGGCTGACCCTGCACCCGGTCTACCTCACCATCGTGCCGCTCTTTCACTGCAACGGCTGGAACCATACATGGATGATGCCCGTGCTGGGCGGCACTGTGGTCTGCTGCCGCGACATCACCGCCAAGGCAATCTATGATGCGATCCAGACCCACCGTGTCACCCATTTCGGCGGCGCGCCCATCGTGCTCAACATGATCGTCAATGCGCAGGCCTCTGAACGCCACCGCTTTGATCACACGGTTGAGGTCTTTACCGCCGGCGCCCCCCCCGCCCCCGCAACCCTGTCCAAGATCGAAGCACTGGGGTTCAACGTCACACAAGTCTACGGCCTCACGGAAACCTATGGCCATGTCACCGAATGCCTCTGGCGCGGCGAAGACTGGGACGGGCTGGATGAGGCCGCCCGCGCCCAGATCAAAGCGCGTCAGGGCGTTGCCATGCCGATGATGGAAGACATCACCGTCACCGACGCTGCCATCACCCAAACCCCAATGGATGGCACCACCCAAGGCGAGATTATGATCCGCGGCAACGCAGTCATGAAAGGCTACCTCAAGAACCCCGAAGCCACGGCTGAGGCCTTTGAGGGCGGCTATTTCCACTCCGGCGACATCGCCGTGCAGCACCCCGATGGCTACATCCAGATCGCCGACCGCGCCAAGGACATCATCATCTCGGGCGGCGAAAACATCTCATCCGTCGAAGTTGAGGGCGTGCTGATGGCCCATGATGACGTGAACCTTGCCGCTGTCGTGGCCAAACCGGACGACAAATGGGGCGAAGTGCCTTGCGCCTTTGTCGAACTCAAGGCAGGGGCGACAGCGGATGAAGCCGCGCTGATCGCCTTCGCCCGCGAAACGCTTGCCGGGTTCAAAGCACCCAAACAGGTGGTCTTTCAGGAACTGCCAAAAACCTCGACGGGCAAGATCCAGAAGTTTGAGCTGCGCAAGGTGGCCGAAGCCCTATGATCCGCTGAGGTCTTTCTCAAACCGACCAATGTCCAGCGTCACCGGCCCCTGTGCGCTCTCGGTGGCGTATGGCTCTACCCTTGTCCGGACCCAGCCGCATTTCTCATAAAACCGTGCCGCGCGCCGGTTGTCCAAGGCGCAAGCCAGCCAGGCCCGGCGCGGAGCCAGCGCGGCCTCCGCCGCCGCCATCATCTCCTTCGCAACGCCCTGCCCGTGAAAGCGCGTAGCGACATAAAACTGATAGAGCTCATCTTCATTGAGGATAAAGAACCCCGCCACATCCCCCTCGGGACAGCGCATCACAAACGTGTTCGGCCACCACCGCCCCAACCGTTCCTCAAACTCCGCCGGGATGCGCGTGGCAACCAACGCCGGCGGCGCAGCAGCCGCGTGCCCCTCATGCCAGCCTGCATGCCAGACTTCTGCCAAAGCAGGCACATCTGCCGCGATCGCTCGTTCCACCTGCACAGGACTTCTCCCCTTGGTTGAAACCCGGTGACCCCATTGCCCCGTTCCATTCGCATGGTAATGTAGGGACAAAACAAAAGACAACGCAGCAGACCCGATGATCACCCAATGACGGCACTCAAGAAATACGCCCGGATCGAGGCGGCAGGCCTCTGGCGCGCGACGCCTGATGCGCAGCGTCGGGACGTGATTGTGTCGATGGGCGATGCCACCCTGACGGTCACCGACCTCAAGGATCAGCCGCTCGCCCATTGGTCGCTGGCCGCGGTGGAGCGCGCCAACCCCGGCACCCGCCCCGCCATCTACCATCCCGATGGCGATCCCGGCGAAACCCTTGAGCTGCCTGAAAACGAAGCGGAGATGATCGAGGCCATCGAAACCCTGCGCCGCGCCATCACCCGCACCCGGCCCCGTCCCGGCAGGCTCCGTCTGGCAGGGGTCGCCACGTCCATTGTTCTGGTGCTGGCCGTCGCCCTCCTGTGGCTGCCGGGGGCCATGCAGGACCACACCCTGCGCGTGGTCCCGCCCGCCAAACGCGCCAGCATCGGTGCAGCCCTTCTGGAACGGATCGAGCGTGTCTCCGGCCCCGCCTGCAATGATGAGGCAGGCCGCGCCGCCCTGAACCGCCTCGGCACGCGGCTGAGCGCGGGCAAGCTGCTGGTGCTTGAAGACATGACCCGCCCCGGCCTGCACCTGCCGGGAGGATTGATCCTGCTCGATCACAGCGTCATCGAGGATTTCGAAGAACCCGACGTCGCCGCAGGCTACGTGCTGACCGAACTTGCCCACCGCATGGCAAGCGACCCGCTGCGCGACATGCTCTCTGTGGTGGGCCTGCGCGAGAACTTTCGCCTGCTCACCACCGGTGACATCGCGCCCCATGCGCTGGACAGCTACGCCCAGCACCTGATGACCCAGACCCCCGCCGCCCCTGATCTGGCGCTGCATCTGGCGCGTTTTGAAAAGGCGCAGGTGCGCAGCACCCCCTATGCCTATGCGCTGGACATCACCGGCGAAACCACCCTGCCCCTGATCGAAGGCGACCCGATGTACGGCAGCCTGACCGAACCGCTGCTGTCGGACGCCACATGGCTGCGCCTGCAAAACATCTGCACACCATCCTGACATGAAGGAGACCTTGGCACGCCTGCTGCTGTCACCGCTGCTGGCGGCGCAAGCACTCTGGGTCATCTCCCGCGCCCTGCAATTGCCAGAGGCCGCAGGCCCCCGATCCGGGCGCATCGGCACCGGCCCTACCCTGCGCCTGCGCATCATCGGTGACAGCTCCGCAGCCGGCGTGGGCGTCGCACATCAGGATCAAGCCCTGATCGGCCAGCTGACGGCACAGCTCAGCACAGAATACCACGTTGACTGGACCCTGAGCGCCAAAACCGGCGCAACAAGCAAAAGCACCCTGACCCGCCTGCGCAGCGCACCAACGGCCCCCGCAGACATTGTGATCCTTGTGCTTGGCGTGAACGACACCACACGCCTGACCCCGGTGCAAACGTGGCGCCGCCGCCAACGCGCCCTGATGGCCCGCATTCGGTCCCTGCACGCCCCGCACCTGATCTATGTCACCGGGGTGCCTCCGCTGGGGCATTTCCCCCTGCTGCCACACCCGCTGCGCTGGACCCTGGGCCGCCACGCCACAGCGCTGGACGCTGCCCGCACCGCTGATCTGCACAGCCAGCCCGATGCAATCCCCGTCCCCTTCGATCTGGCGCCTCACCCCGATCTGATCGCCGAAGACGGCTTTCATCCGTCCGCAGCCCTCTACACCCTCTGGGCAAAAGAAATGGCCAGCCGGATCACCTCCGACTGGCCCACATCACAACAGCCGTTGTTGTAAGCTACTTGCGCGCAAATGCGTCGCTGAACCCCGCACGGCGCAGCTTTTGCAAAGCGCGCGCTGTGTTCTGACCATCTGCAAACGGCCCCGACTGCACCACCATATAGGTCTTGCCGTTCCGCCGCACCTTGCCGATGCGCGCAGGCAGCCCCATGTTTGCCACCCGCTGCGCCATGCGCTGGGCGTTGGCCGGGTTGCCAAAAGTCCCCACCTGCACCACCCGCGCCCCTGCGGGTACAGCGCGCACCTTCGGCTTTGGCGCTTCCACCTTCGGCGCGGACCGGGTCGAATAGACCGGCGTGCGCGGCGATGTGGTCACAGGAACGGCATTGCGCTTGATGCGTTTCACCACCTTGCCGTCGCGTTTCACGATTGTCACCTTGCCAATCTCGCGGCTCTGCTCTGCAAGATCCAGATAAGGATAGACCAACGGAATGGAGGCAGTCATGTCCCTGCCCGTGCGCCGGTCCACCAGCCGACGGGGCAGCGTATTGGTCCAGATCAACAGCATATCCCGGCGTCCGGTGAGGTTCTGCTCTGCCCGGTGCGGGTTCAACCGATCATCGGTCCAGGCAGGCTCATACCCTTGCGGCACCGTGACGTTCCGGGTGTTCTGGCGCTTGATCGCAACATGCTTCGGCACAATCCGCGTCTGGGAGGTCACAACCGTGCCCTGCTCTCTCACCCCGGCGCGCGGCGTATAATCACCCGCCACAATCCGCTCCTGCTGCGGGCCGCAGCGCACAGCAACGCCTGTGTCCGGCAGATATCGCTGTCCCAAAGCGGAGGCGCGCGGACAGGCTGTCGCCACGCGGCGGGTCTGCGGCTGGACCTGCGGTGTCGGTATCGGTGCCGCCGCAACCGCAACCGGCTGACGCACCACCGGCGCGGGCTGCGGCTTGGGCTTTTTGCGCACCACGCGGGGGGCCGGTGCGGGCGCGGGTCTGGGGGCCTGCGCAGTCACACGGGGCGCAGGGGCTGGCGCCGCCGCCGGCGCCACAGGCTGAGCAGGCGTCTGATCCACAGTGATCTGAACCGGTGGCTTTGCAGGCGCCGGTGCCGGAGTTGGCGCCGCCGCCCCGGCCCCCGCCAGCGACGGCTGGAACCCGCAGATCGTCTTGCGGTCGCGCGACACCCTCGGGATCCACGACACATTGCCATCAATGCCCGCGCGCACAAACACGCAGCCTTTGCTGTCAACATACTGCTTGCCCTTGTAGGAGGCCGGCGGGAATTCAGCAGGCTGCTGCTCCCGGATTTGCGCCTGACTGGCACCAATCCCGATCGATCCCGCTATCACACCTATCGCAAGTACTCTGGTCAGCTTCATATCGTGCCCCCACACAATGAGACTTCTACATATGGTAGTCACGATGCCAAAGCCCGCCGGACGAGTCCAGCGTACCGCCGCTCATCCACAGAGTTATCCACCGAAATCTTTACTTGGTCCCGAACATCCGGTCGCCCGCATCGCCCAATCCCGGCACGATATAGCCAATCTCGTTGAGCTTTTCGTCCACCGCCGCCGTCACAATCGGCACATCCGGATGCGCCTCTTTCATCCGCGCAATCCCCTCAGGTGCCGCCAACAGGCACAAAAAGCGAATGTTCGTGGCGCCTGCATCTTTCAGCAAATCAATCGCCGCCGCCGATGAATTCCCCGTCGCCAGCATCGGATCCACCGCAATCACCAATCGATCCTCCAGCGCCTCCGGTGCCTTGTAGTAATACTGCACCGGCTGCAACGTCTCTTCATCGCGGTACAGCCCCACAAACCCCACCCGCGCCGAGGGGATCAATTCCAACACCCCATCCAGCAAGCCATTGCCCGCCCGCAGGATCGATATCAACGCCAGCTTCTTGCCATCCAGCGTCGGCGCATCCATCTCACACATCGGCGTCTCGATCCGCTTGGTGGTCATCGGCAACCCGCGCGTCACCTCATAGGCCAGCAGCTGCGAAATCTCCCGCAGCAACTGCCGGAACACCGCCGTCGGCGTGCCCTTGTCGCGCATGATCGTCAGCTTGTGCTGCACCAGCGGATGATCCACCACCGTCAAATGTTCGTTTGCCTCAGCCATCACAGTTCCCCCTATTCACTTTCACGGTTCTGACCCAATGCACGCCGCAGAACAAGTCACCCTGCACATGCCCCCTCTTTTCTCCATAAATATCCCGGAGGTTTGAAGGCAGAGACTCCAAAATGAACCAAATCAAATGCCGCTTCAGCGGCTCAATTCTCCACCTGGGCGCCAGGCACCGACACCCCCAGATGCCGTGCCACCAGCGCCGCCACATCCGTGAAACCGATCTGCCCCAACGGGCCGGCCCCCTGTCCCGCCACCAGCACCGGCACTCTTTCGCGGGTGTGATCCGTGCCTACCCAGGTCGGATCATTTCCGTGATCCGCCGTCAGCACCAGCATGTCCCCCTGTCTCAATCCTGCGATCACCCCGCCGATCTCCCGATCAAACCATTCCAGCGCGCGCGCATATCCCGACACATCCCGCCGGTGACCATAATGACTGTCGAACTCGACAAAATTGGCAAAGGTCAAAGAGCTGTCCGCGGCCTCGGCCACCAGATCCTTCAGATGCCCCATCAACACCGCATCCGCGCCCTTGCGCAGGTCATCAATCCCCTGCATGGAGAATATATCGCCAATCTTTCCAATACCATACACGCGGCGTCCCGCATCCTGCACCCAGTTGGTCAGCACCGGCGCAGGCGGCACAATCGCATAGTCCCGCCGGTTCCCCGTGCGTGCAAACGCACCCGCCTCCCCCACAAAAGGCCGCGCGATCACGCGCCCCACGCGCATGGCGTGCAACCTTGGCGCGGCGGCCTCGCAGAGGGCCAACAAGCGGTCCAACCCAAAATGCGCCTCATGGGCCGCAATCTGAAACACGCTGTCGGCAGAGGTATAGCAAATCGGCCAGCCGCTTCGGATATGCGCCGCGCCAAAGGCCTCGATCACCGGCAAGCCCGACGCATGGTTATTCCCCAAGGTCCCCTCAACCCCGGCAAGTGCTGCGACATGTGCCATCAGATCCGCCGGAAACGCCGGGTCTTCATCGGGGAAGTAATGCCACTCCCAGGGCACCGGCAGCCCCGCCAATTCCCAATGGCCCGAAGGCGTATCCTTGCCCCGTGACACCTCTGTCGCCGCCCCCCAGTGGCCCTCGACAGCCCCCTCAACCACACGTCCATTGGCCAAAGCCTCCGCCTGCCAGATCCCCAGCCGCGCCAGATGCGGCAGAGAGAGCGGGCCCGACCGGCCCTCTTCCGCCTGTCCCGCCGCACAGGCCGCTGCGATATGGCCCAGCGTATTGGCCCCGGTATCCGGCACATCGCCATTGAAAAACGTATCCGCATCCGGCGCGCCGCCAATGCCCACGGAATCCATCACCACCAGAAACGCCCGTGCCATCAGCCGATCCTCTCGCGCACCAGCGCAGTCAATTCGACCGCTTCCGACCCAATCTCAATCGCGTCGCGCACCGCGCGCACCGCCTTCTCTGCCTGATCCGGCCGCGCCGCGTGCACCATCGCCAGCGTCTGCCCCTTGGCCACTTTCGCCCCCAGCGGCACCACCTCGGACAAGCCCACGCTCGGATCAATCTGATCGCTTTCCACCACGCGCCCGCCGCCAAGCCCGACCACCGCGTGACCCAGCGCCTCTCCCGCAATCGCCTGCACAACACCTGCCTCCTGCGCGGTCACCGCGCGGATCACATTGGCCTCCGGCAGGAACCGCTGCCAGGTCTCGACAAACCGCACCGGCCCGCCCATCGCGGCGATCATCTTGCCAAACCGCTCCGCTGCCGCCCCGCTATGAACCGCACCAACCACCATCTCGGCACCCGCACCGGCATCGCCAGCCAACCCCGCACGCGCCAGCAGATCACCCCCCAGCGCACCACATAAATCCACAATCGCGCCCGTCTGAGCGCCCGTCAACACCAGCATCACTTCCGCCACTTCCAGCGCATTGCCAAGGCTCGGCACCAGCGGCTGGCTCATGTCGCTGATCACCGCTGACGTCGGGCACCCCGCCGCATTCGCCGTGCCCACCAGCGCCTGCGCCAGCGCGCGCGCCTGTTCCATGTCCTTCATGAACGCGCCAGAGCCGACTTTCACATCCAACACCAACCCCTCCAGCCCGCCTGCCAGTTTCTTGGACAGGATCGAGGCGGTGATCAAATCCAGCGAATCCACGGTGGAGGTCACATCCCGCACCGCATAAAGCCGCTTGTCCGCGGGGGCGATATCCGCCGTGGCCCCCACAATCGCGCAGCCCGCCTGTGCCACCACCTCCCGAAACTGCGCCTCTTCCAGCTGGGTCGCCACACCGGGGATGGCTTCCAATTTATCCAGCGTGCCGCCCGTGTGCCCCAATCCCCGGCCGGAAATCATCGGCACAAAGGCCCCGCAGGCCGCCAGCGCCGGCGCCAAGATCAAAGACACACAATCCCCGACCCCGCCGGTCGAATGCTTGTCCAGCACCGGCCCGTCCACATCCCACGCCAACACACGCCCCGAATCCCGCATCGCCAGCGTCAGCGCAACGCGCCCTGCCTCATCCAACCCGTTGCGGCACACACCCATCGCAAAGGCCCCGGCCTGCGCGTCACTCAACCCGCCGGTCGCCAGCGCCTGCGCCGCCCATTGCACCGCCTCTACCGACAACGCCCGCCCGTGGCGCAAATCCGCAAGCAATCCAGCCGCGTCCATCGCCTCAGCTTTCCATATGCGCGGCACCAAAGGCGCCGGGCAGCAGATCACCCAGGGTGGTGAATTCCTCCACCCCGCCGGTGGTCGCCATCGTGACCGGCACATCGCCCACGCCAAACTCCGCCAGCTTCTGACGGCATCCACCGCAGGGGGTCACGGGCATCGGTGATCCTGCGATCACATAAGCCTCCGTCAGCGCCGTCTCTCCGGCTGCGACCATGGCAGCGATGGCACCGGCCTCCGCACAGGTGCCTTCGGGATAAGCCACATTTTCCACATTGCATCCCACATAAACCGTACCCGACGCCGCACGAATGGCTGCGCCCACCTTGAATCCCGAATAGGGCGCATGCGCGTTCTCGCGCACAGCCGCAGCAGCCTCTTTCAAATCTTTGACCATCTTTTTTCCTTTTTGCGGTAACTATGACAAACGCCGCGCCGCAAGGCGAGGGTTGCTGCGGCAATTGCAGCCACATAAAAAGTAGTTTAACGCTAAACTAAAAGTCCATCGGGAGGCCCATCCATGTCCGACAACGCCAATCTGCGCAGGGCAGCACTTGACTATCACGCCTTCCCAAAGCCGGGAAAACTGGAGATCCGCGCGACCAAACCGCTGGCCAATGGCCGCGATCTGGCCCGCGCCTATTCTCCCGGCGTCGCGGAAGCCTGTCTGGAGATCAAGGAAGACCCCGCCACAGCGGCGCTCTATACTTCCCGCGCCAATCTGGTTGCGGTGGTAACCAACGGCACCGCCGTTCTGGGTCTCGGCAACATCGGCGCGCTGGCCTCCAAACCGGTGATGGAGGGCAAAGCCGTCCTCTTCAAGAAATTCGCCAACATCGATTGCTTCGACATCGAAGTGGACGAAAGCGACCCCGAAAAGCTCGCCGATATCGTCTGCGCCCTTGGCCCGACCTTTGGGGCGATCAACCTTGAAGACATCAAGGCACCCGATTGTTTCACCGTCGAACGGATCTGCCGCGAACGCATGAACATCCCCGTCTTCCACGACGACCAGCACGGCACCGCCATCGTGGTGGGCGCCGCCGTGACCAACGCCCTGCACGTCGCGGGCAAGACATTCGAGGACATCAAGATCGTCTCCACCGGCGGCGGGGCTGCGGGCATTGCCTGCCTGAACATGCTGCTGAAGATGGGCGTGCGGCGAGAAAACGTCTGGCTCTGTGACATCCACGGGCTGGTCTACGAAGGCCGCGCGGTCGACATGAACCCGATCAAATCAGAGTTCGCGCAGAAATCCGACCTGCGTACGCTGGCCGATGTGATCCCCGATGCGGACCTTTTCCTCGGCCTTTCGGGCCCCGGTGTGCTCAGCCCCGATCTGGTGACCAAAATGGCCGACCGCCCGATCATCTTTGCGCTGGCCAACCCCACGCCCGAAATCCTGCCCGATCTGGCGCGCGAGGTGGCGCCGAACGCGATCATCGCCACGGGCCGTTCGGATTTTCCCAATCAGGTCAACAACGTGCTGTGTTTCCCTTTCATCTTTCGGGGCGCGCTGGATGTGGGCGCGACCACCATCAACGATGAGATGCAGCTGGCCTGCGTCGAAGGCATCGCCGCCCTTGCGCGCGCCACCACCTCCGCCGAAGCGGCTGCCGCCTATCAGGGCGAACAGATGACCTTCGGTGCGGATTACCTCATCCCCAAACCCTTCGATCCGCGCCTCATCGGCGTTGTCTCAAGTGCTGTGGCCAAAGCCGCGATGGAAACCGGCGTTGCCACACGCCCCATTGAGGATCTCGACGCCTACAAGCAAAAACTCGACGGATCGGTCTTCAAATCCGCCCTCGTGATGCGCCCGGTGTTTGAAGCCTCGCGCCTCTCCCCCCGCCGTCTGGTCTTTGCCGAAGGCGAAGACGAACGGGTGCTGCGGGCCGCGCAGGCGATCATCGAGGAAACCGTCGAAAGCCCCATCCTCATCGGCCGCCCGGACGTGATCCAGCGCCGCATCGAACACGCGGGCCTGACCCTGAAACTGGGCGACAACGTCGATCTGGTGAACCCCGAAAACGACCCCCGCTACCGCGACTATTGGGAGACCTATCACCACCTGATGTGCCGCCGGGGCGTCAGCCCTGACATTGCCCGCGCGGTCATGCGCACCAACACCACCGCCATCGGCGCGGTGATGGTGCACCGAGGCGAAGCCGACAGCCTGATCTGCGGCACCTTTGGCGAGTTCCGCTGGCATCTCAATTACGTCACGCAAGTGCTGGGGCGCGAAGGGCTCAGCCCGGATGGCGCGCTCAGCATGATGATCCTCGAAGACGGCCCCCTGTTCATTGCCGACACCCAGGTGCACCTGCATCCCGATCCTGAACAAATCGCCGAGATCGCGCGCGGCGCGGCCCGCCACGTCCGCCGCTTCGGGATTGAGCCCAAGATCGCCTTCTGCTCCCAATCGCAGTTCGGCAATCAGGGCGAAGGCACCGGCGGCCGCCTGCGTGCCGCCATCCGCCTGCTGGATGCCGAGAAGGCGGATTTCTGTTACGAGGGGGAGATGAACATCGACACCGCCCTCGACGCCGAGCTGCGCGCGCGCCAGATGCCCGAAAACCGGATGGAGGGGGCGGCCAACGTGCTGGTCTTCGCCCATGCCGATGCGGCATCAGGGGTGCGCAACATCCTGAAAATGAAGGGCGACGGGCTGGAAGTCGGCCCGATCCTGATGGGCATGGGCAACAAGGCGCATATCGTCTCGCCGTCGATCACCGCGCGGGGGTTGCTGAATGTGGGCGCGATTGCCGGGACACCTGTTGATCACTACGGCTGAGCGCGGCGCAGAAATTGAAATGCCCTGCAGGGGCATTTCAAGCCTTCGGCGAGGATATTTATAGAGAAAAGATGGGGGGCGTGGTGCCCTGCTCGTTTTGGGGGAGCGCGCCGCTCAGGTAAATTGTTCGCGGATCAGGCGTTCTTCCAACCCATGGCCCGGATCAAACAGGATCGTATGGGATACGCTGGGTTCAGACCGGATTTCAACGGCAACCACATCGCGGTGGCTGTGGCCATCCGCATCCGCCATCACCGGGCGTTTCTCCGCCTCCAGCACGTCAAAGCGCACAACCGCCTTTTTGGGCAACAGCGCCCCACGCCAGCGCCGGGGACGAAACGCGGACATCGCTGTGAGCGCCAGCACATCCGCACCAATCGGCAGGATCGGGCCATGGGCTGAATAATTGTAGGCCGTGGATCCGGCCGGTGTTGCCACCAGCGCCCCGTCACAGACCAGTTCCTGCAACCGCAGCCGCCCATCGACGGAGATTTGAAGCTTCGCCGCC
This sequence comes from uncultured Sulfitobacter sp., assembly GCF_947500075.1. Lineage (GTDB taxonomy): Bacteria > Pseudomonadota > Alphaproteobacteria > Rhodobacterales > Rhodobacteraceae > Sulfitobacter. Next base: position 142,896 of record NZ_CANMQS010000001.1, read on the forward strand.
TGTGGACCTGCCCGCAGCAGCGACACTTCGTTGATCGCCAGCGCCTTTGAGATGCTGCCATCCAGATGCGTGGCTTCCATCACCAGCGGATTGATCACCGCCGTCTCTGCCGCTTCCAGCCGGGCAATCAGGTCACTTTCGCCGTAAGCATTCATCAAGAACCCGATGGTGCCCCGGTTCATCCCATAGACAGGCGCGCTCAGCGATTGGGTGTCATGCAGGGTTTGCAGCATGAAGCCGTCCCCGCCCAGCGCCACGATGATCTCCGCCGCCTCCGGCGCAACATCGCCGTAGGTGCCGATCAGCGCCGCCCGCGCGGTCTGCGCCACCGGCGCGCGGCTGGCCATAAACGCAATCTTCAGCGACATGGGCGCAGCTTGGATAAAGTGGTGGGCATGGCAAGGTTTCCGATCAGGCGCATTCTGCCTGTATTCCAACCACATATTCCCAAGCACTACCAGCTTTGGCGCGCAGATCGCCCGCTGCGTCGTTTTACAACCTTCCCGCGCGACGCACTTTAAGATAAACGGCACGCCAACCACGCCTAATCAGGGAATGATCCGATGAAAGACTTCTTTACCTCCTCGCTCGCCCAAAGCGATCCCGATCTGATGGCTTCCATCACCGGAGAACTGGGCCGCCAGCGCAACGAGATTGAGCTGATCGCGTCAGAGAACATCGTCTCAGCCGCCGTGATGGAGGCGCAAGGCTCCGTGATGACCAACAAATACGCCGAAGGCTATGCCGGGCGGCGCTACTATGGCGGTTGCGAATATGTCGACGTTGCCGAACGTCTGGCGATTGAGCGTGCCTGCAAACTGTTTGGCGTCGATTTCGCCAACGTGCAGCCCAACTCCGGCTCACAGGCCAACCAGGGTGTGTTCCAGGCGCTGTTGCAGCCCGGTGATACCATTCTGGGCATGAGCCTCGACGCGGGTGGCCACCTCACGCATGGGGCCGCACCCAACCAATCGGGCAAATGGTTCAACGCCATCCAGTACGGCGTGCGCAAGCAGGACAACCTGCTGGATTACGATCAGGTGCAGGAACTGGCGACGGAGCATAAACCCAAGCTGATCATCGCTGGCGGGTCCGCCATCCCGCGCCAGATCGACTTCAAGCGCATGCGCGAGATTGCCGACAGTGTGGGCGCCTATCTGCACGTGGACATGGCCCACTTCGCGGGACTGGTGGCGGCGGGCGAACACCCCTCCCCCTTCCCTCATGCGCATGTGGCGACCACCACCACCCACAAGACGCTGCGCGGCCCGCGCGGCGGCATGATCCTCACCAATGACGAGGCGCTGGCGAAGAAATTCAACTCCGCCATTTTCCCCGGCATTCAGGGCGGCCCGCTGATGCATGTGATCGCGGCCAAGGCCGTGGCCTTTGGCGAGGCGCTCCAGCCGGAGTTCAAACGCTACATCCAGCAGGTGATCACCAACGCGCAGGCGCTGAGCGATCAGCTCATCAAGGGCGGGCTGGACACGATCACCCACGGCACCGACACCCATGTGGTGCTGGTCGACCTGCGCCCCAAAGGCGTGAAAGGCAACGCAACCGAAAAGGCACTGGGCCGCGCCCATATCACCTGCAACAAGAACGGCGTGCCCTTCGACCCCGAAAAGCCCATGGTCACCTCCGGCATCCGTCTTGGCTCTCCCGCAGGCACCACCCGCGGCTTTGGGGAGGCTGAGTTCCGCCAGATCGCGGATTGGATCATCGAAGTTGTCGACGGCCTCGCCGCCAACGGCGAAGACGGCAACGGCGCGGTCGAAGCCAAGGTAAAGGCCGAAGTGGAAGCCATGTGCGCCCGCTTCCCGCTGTACCCGAACCTCTAAGGCCCCCGGCACATTCCAAAGCAAAGCCCCGGCATTACACCATCCGGGGCTTTTGCATGTCCGGCTCACCCCCTAAGCTGCCTGCACCCCATCAGGAGAGCCCCATGATCATCCACCCCGCAGGCAGCCGCCCCTCCACCGCCGCCCCCGCCACGTATTTCACCGGCACCGTCCGCTTCGATCCGCTGATCAGCGCGCCGGAACCCGCCCGCCTGAACGGCGTGACCGTGACGTTTGAACCCGGTGCCCGCACGCATTGGCACAGCCATCCGCTGGGTCAGACCCTGATCGTGACCGCCGGATTGGGCCGCGCGCAGACCGACGGCAAAGCCATCCAGACCCTGCGCCCCGGCGATGTCGTCTGGATCCCACCGGGGGAGAAACACTGGCACGGTGCCGCGCCCGATTGCGCAATGACCCATATCGCCTTGCAGGAAGCGCAGGACGGCAGCGCTGCCGACTGGATGGAGCCGGTGACGGACGCGCAATACGGCTAGATATGCTCGGTGATGTTGATCAGCCGGCCCATCGGATCATGAACCATGAACCGCCGAATGCCCCATGGTTCTTCCGTGACCGGATAGACCAGCGCCACGCCCAGCGCCTCCGCCCGCTCAACCACCTCATCCAGATCGGTGACGAGCACACTCAGATCCGGCACCGGGCTGCCGCTGCCGCCCGATGACGCCACGCTCAGCTGCACCGGAGCCAGCTCATCCCCACCGAGCGTCACAATCCAAGTCATGTCCATCAGAATGTTCAGCGAAAACAGATCACTGTAAAACGCTGCCACCCCCTGCACATCCGCAGTGGCAAGATTGGCCACGATCCGCACAACGCTCATATCCGTCCCTCACACAAAACCGCGCCACCACATGTAGGCGATAAACGCCGCCGCCAGCAGCAGCACCTGAAAAGCAATCACCCCCAGCAGCCGCAGCAAGCGGTCGCGCCGCTGCGCATTGACGTTGATGGCGCGCAGATGGTTGGTGACCAACTCATAGGCATGCATGACCTTGGTGCGGTCAATCTGCTTGGCGGTCTTCGGACTGCGCGCCGCGCGATCCGCCGCAACCAGCACCGCCACCTGCTTGCGCGCCCAGCGCGGCAACATCCGCCGTCCCTTGCGCACCGCCTGCCCCAGATCACGCCCCTTCACCCCCAGCCGCTCTTCCATCAGCGCACGCACGGCTTCAGCCTTCATGGGAATGTCACGCATATCTGTCATGGCGCATTTTTAATCGCACTGGTGCACGTCCCGCAATGACCCTACAAAACCCCATGCTCGCGTATTCCATATTTGACACAATCGATGGCACCGCCCCGCCTCTGATGATCGTGCACGGCCTCTACGGCTCGGGGCGCAACTGGGGCGTGATCGCCAAACGCCTGTCCGACCGTGGCCCTACCATCACGCCGGATCTGCGCAACCACGGCTCCAGCCCCCGGCACGCCAGCCACAGCTACCCCGACCTCGCCGCGGATCTTGCTGACCTCATCACCCACATCGGCGGCCCCGTGGACCTCTGCGGCCACTCCATGGGCGGCAAGGCGGCCATGGCGCTGGCCCTCACCCAACCCCACCTCATCCGCAAACTGGTCATCGCTGACATCGCCCCCATCGCCTATGCCCACACCCAACAAGGCATGATCGACGCCATGCGCACCGTCGATCTCACCACCCTCACCCGCCGCTCCGACGCAGAAACCCAACTCGCCGCCGCAGGCATCGACCGCAGCCTGCAAAGCTTCTTCACCCAATCGCTCGATGTGCCCAACAAACAATGGCGCCTGAACCTCGACACGCTGGAAGCGGAGATGGACAAGATCATCGGCTGGCCCGAAGAGCTCACCGGCCCCTTCACAAACCCCACCCTCTTCCTTTCGGGGGGCGCGTCGGACTACGTCCTGCCAGACCACCGCCCCAAAATCCGCGCCCTCTTCCCCCGCGCCCGCTTCGCCAAACTCCCCGGTGCGGGCCACTGGCTCCACGCCGAAAACCCCCGCGCATTCGAAGCCTCCCTGCGCGTTTTCCTCGACGCCTGACCCTTTCCCCCTTCCAAATGGTTCAAAAAACCCGGGGGCTTGGGGGCTGGCCCCCAATTCCACCCTTGCACCCCGCGTTCCCATCCCTATAACGCGGCTAATTTGCTTATTTTCAGGGGGCGGACCAATGCCAAAAAGAACCGACATCCAGTCGATCATGATCATTGGTGCGGGTCCCATTGTCATCGGACAGGCCTGTGAATTCGACTACTCCGGCGCGCAGGCCTGCAAGGCGCTGAAAGAGGAAGGCTACCGGGTCATCCTCGTCAACTCCAACCCCGCCACCATCATGACCGATCCCGGTCTTGCGGACGCCACCTATATTGAGCCCATCACCCCCGAAATGGTCGCCAAGATCATCGAAAAGGAACGCCCCGACGCGCTCCTGCCCACCATGGGCGGCCAGACAGGCCTGAACACCTCGCTGGCCCTTGAAGAAATGGGCGTGCTCGACAAATACAACGTTGAGATGATCGGCGCCAAACGCGAAGCCATTGAAATGGCCGAAGACCGCAAGCTTTTCCGCGAAGCGATGGACCGTCTGGGCATTGAAAACCCGCGCGCCACCATCTGCACCGCGCCCAAAGATGCAGACGGGAAAAAGGACCTCGCCGCCGGTGTCGCCATCGCGCTGGAAACCCTCGAAGAGATCGGCCTGCCCGCCATCATCCGCCCCGCCTTCACCATGGGCGGCACCGGCGGTGGCGTGGCCTACAACCGTGAGGATTACGAGGCCATCTGCCGCTCCGGCATGGACGCCTCCCCCACCGGCCAGATCCTGATCGACGAATCCCTGCTCGGCTGGAAAGAATTCGAAATGGAAGTTGTGCGCGACACCGCCGACAACGCCATCATCGTCTGCGCCATCGAAAACGTGGACCCGATGGGCGTGCACACCGGCGATTCCATCACCGTGGCCCCCGCGCTCACGCTCACGGACAAAGAATATCAAATCATGCGCAACCACTCCATCGCCGTCCTGCGGGAGATTGGCGTGGAAACCGGAGGCTCCAACGTGCAATGGGCCGTGAACCCCGCCGATGGCCGCATGGTGGTGATCGAAATGAACCCGCGCGTCTCGCGCTCTTCGGCACTGGCCTCCAAGGCCACCGGTTTCCCGATCGCCAAGATTGCCGCCAAACTCGCTGTCGGCTTCACCCTGGATGAACTCGACAACGACATCACCGGCGTCACGCCCGCGTCGTTCGAACCCACAATCGACTACGTCGTCACCAAGATCCCCAAATTCGCCTTTGAGAAATTCCCCGGCTCCGAGCCGAACCTGACCACCGCGATGAAATCCGTCGGCGAAGCCATGTCCATCGGCCGCACGATCCACGAGTCCATGCAAAAGGCCCTCGCCTCGATGGAAGAAGGCCTGACCGGCTTTGATGAAATCACCATCCCCGGCGTGACCGAAGCGGACGCGGACACGCCGATGTCCCCCGACAATCGCGCCGCCATCGTCAAAGCCATCTCCCGGCAGACCCCCGACCGGTTGCGCACCATCGCGCAGGCCATGCGCCACGGCCTCTCGGATGATGACATCCACGGCGTCACCATGTTCGACCCGTGGTTCCTTGCCCGCATCCGCGAAATCATCACCGCCGAAGAGGACGTGAAGGCAAACGGCCTTCCGACCGATGAGGCAGGCCTGCGTCACTTGAAAATGATGGGCTTCACCGATGCCCGCCTGGCACATCTGGCAGGCATGAAGGAAAATCAGGTCCGCGCCACCCGCCAGGCCGCAGGCGTGGTCGCCGTCTTCAAACGCATTGATACCTGCGCCGCTGAGTTTGAAGCCCAAACCCCCTATATGTATTCCACCTACGAGGCCCCGATGATGGGCGACGTGGAATGCGAAGCGCGGCCCTCCGACCGCAAAAAGGTCGTCATCCTCGGCGGTGGCCCCAACCGCATCGGGCAAGGCATCGAATTCGACTATTGCTGCTGTCACGCCTGCTACGCTTTGACCGACGCGGGTTATGAAACCATCATGGTCAACTGCAACCCCGAAACGGTTTCAACCGACTACGACACCTCCGACCGCCTCTATTTTGAGCCTCTGACCTTTGAGCACGTCATGGAAATCCTCCGGGTGGAGCAGGAGAACGGCACGCTGCACGGCGTCATCGTCCAGTTCGGCGGTCAGACCCCTCTGAAAATCGCCGGTGCCCTGCATGAGGCTGGCATCCCCATCCTCGGCACCACCCCCGACGCCATTGACCTGGCCGAAGATCGGGAGCGTTTTCAACAGCTTGTCCAATCCCTCGGCCTCAAACAACCCAACAACGGCATCGCCAGCACCGACGCCGAAGCCTTGAGTATCGCCGAAGAGATTGGCTTCCCCCTCGTCATCCGCCCCTCCTACGTCCTCGGCGGCCGCGCCATGGAAATCGTCCGCGACATGGCCTCGCTCGAACGCTACATTTCCAGCGCCGTGGTCGTGTCCGGCGACAGCCCCGTGCTGCTCGACAGCTATCTCTCCGGTGCGGTTGAGCTGGACGTGGATGCCCTGTGTGACGGCACGGATGTGCATGTCGCAGGCATCATGCAGCACATCGAAGAAGCCGGCGTGCACTCCGGCGACAGCGCCTGCTCCCTGCCGCCCTACTCCCTCTCGAAAGAGATCATTGCCGAAGTCGAACGCCAGACCCATGCGCTGGCACGCGCCCTCAACGTTGTCGGCCTGATGAACATCCAGTTCGCGGTCAAGGACGGTGTGATCTACCTCATCGAAGTAAACCCCCGCGCCTCCCGCACCGTGCCTTTCGTCGCCAAAGCCACTGATTCAGCGATTGCCTCCATCGCCGCGCGGATCATGGCCGGCGCCAAACTCTCCGATTTCCCCATGCGCGCCCCCTATCCGGAGCAAAGCTCCTACAGTGACACCCTGCCGCTGGGCGACCCGATGACACTGGCCGATCCCAACATGCCGTGGTTCTCCGTCAAGGAAGCCGTGCTGCCCTTTGCCCGCTTCCCCGGCGTCGACACCCTGCTTGGCCCCGAAATGCGCTCCACCGGTGAAGTCATGGGCTGGGACCGCGACTTCCCCCGCGCGTTTCTCAAGGCGCAAATGGGCGCGGGCACCATCTTGCCCTCCGAAGGCTGTGCGTTCCTTTCGATCAAAGACGCCGACAAAACCGACGACATGTTGTCAGCCGCCCGGATCCTGCGCGATCAGGGCTTTACCATCGTCGCCACCCGTGGGACGGCGACCTGGCTATCGTCGCACGACATTTCTTGCGAAACGGTTAACAAGGTCTACGAAGGCCGGCCTGATATCACTGACATGATGAAAGACGGGGGCGTGCATCTGCTGATGAACACCACCGAAGGCGCGCAAGCCGTGGAAGACAGCAAGTCCATCCGCTCCATCGCGCTTTATGACAAGATCCCCTACTACACCACCGCCGCCGGGTCCTACGCCGCCGCTCTGGCCATCAAGGCCCAGGCCGAGGATGAAATCGGCGTAAAGGCGTTGCAGGGATAGGCAGACGCGCAGGTTTACCGCAATTCACATCAAATATGGCAAATCCAACCCGTTTTTGTTAACACTTTTGCCCAGGCCCCGGTGCACAGCCGGTGTACAGGTTGTGTACAGGTTGTGACTCCGGTGCAGACTTGAGTTACCCACACGAAGAACGCCCCGTAAGATACTGTGAATAAAGAAAGAAACCAGATGTACACACCCGCAATCACCGGTACAGGCGTTTTCACCCCCGATCAGGTCATCACCAACGCCGAATTGGTCGAAGCCTTTAACGCTTTTGTGGATCTCTACAACGCCGAAAATGCCGCCGCGATTGAAGCCGGTGACCTGCCCGCCAAGGAGTATTCCTCGGAGGACTTCATCTTCAAAGCCTCCGGCATCGAACAGCGCTATGTGATTGATAAAACAGGCGTGCTCGACCCCCACGTCATGCACCCCCTGCTGCGCCAGCGCGCCGATGATGAACCCTCCCTGATGGCCGAAATGGCGCTGGATGCGGCCCAAAAAGCCCTCAAGGCCGCAGGCAAAACCGCCGCTGACGTGGACGCGGTGATCTGCGCCGCTTCCAACCTCGAACGCGCCTACCCCGCTGTGGCCATCGAGATCCAGAAACTACTGAATATCAACGGCTTCGCCTTCGACATGAATGTCGCCTGCTCCTCCGCCACCTTCGGCATTCAGGCCGCTGCCGACATGGTCCGCTCCGGCTCCATCCGCTCCGCTTTGGTCGTCAATCCGGAGATCTGCTCCGCCCATCTCGAATGGCGCGACCGGGATTGCCATTTCATCTTTGGCGACGTGGCCACAGCCACCCTGATCGAACGCAGTGAAGACGCGGCAGGCGCCTATTTCGAAATAAAATCAACCCGCTGCGCGACAGATTTTTCCAACAACATCCGCAACAACAACGGCTTCCTGCGCCGCTCCCGCCCTGATGGCGTGGCCGACCGACGCGACATGCAGTTCATGCAAAACGGCCGCAAAGTCTTCAAGGAAGTGTTGCCGCTGGTGTCTGAGCACATCGCGGGACATATGGCGGGCAATGGCGTGCAAGCCGCTGATCTCAAACGCATCTGGCTGCATCAGGCAAACAAGTCAATGAATGATTTCATCGGCCGCAAAGTGCTGGGGCGCACGCCGGAGGCAGGGGAACAGCCCAACATCCTCCAGGACTATGCCAATACGTCCTCCGCCGGCTCCATCATCGCATTCTCCAAGTATTCCGAGGACTTGGCCGACGGTGATACCGGGCTGATCTGCTCTTTCGGGGCGGGATATTCCGTGGGCTCGGTGATTGTTCAACGCCACGGCTGAGAAAATCACAGCCCGTTAAGCGTCTTTTAACGAAACCCGTTTATGACCTTCGGCAACGGGCACATCCCGTTCCCAATAACGATCCACGAGGCAATCCCCCCGTCCCCGCTACCGGCCAAATCGCGAAAGGAGAGCATCAGTCACTCTCCTCCTCCAGATTGAGCTTCATATCGACCAGCACCTGTTGCAGCATGGTCGTTTCTTTCAACAGCCGTTTGGCTTCATTCACGGTGATCCGCCCGTCCTCCATGGACTGCTGATACTCCGCCATCAGCATCGCAAACCGCTGGCTGAGCGCGATCACATCCGAATTCACCCCGCCGGAGCGTTCCGAATTGGCACGGCGATCATCAAACCCAAGGGTGATCCCGCGGATCTCTGCCAGCGCGCCGGTCACATGCGGATAGCTGGCCGCCTCTTCCAGCAGGCCGACCGCGTCGATCGGCATGAAGCGGTCAGAATGTTCTTCATTATCAGAATAGTAGCGCCCCAGCGTCGCCTTGGATTTGCCGGTCAGCGTGCAGGCGCGTTCAATCCCGACGTCTTTCACAAGCGCTTCTGTGTGCTTTTTCAGATAACTGCCAATACCGGCCATACGCTTGTCCCGTCTTCTCATTCGGCCCTTTTTTCAAAGGGGAACCTACACTTGTTTTTCCCATTAATCCTTTCAGCAGTAAATGTCATTTTCTATCTGCGCCTCATGAGTAAGAAGGCGGTACGAGTAACCATTGACCCCATGATGGGTGGATGGGGTCGTAGATCTCTGCGGGTAAGGGGCCCCGCAGGCCGCCCCCCGCGGCAGCAGATCTACGTACCTGTCTCTGTCCCGACGGTTCCTACCTTGCTTGGCCGTGCGGCTGTGCGTAACACAGGCCCATGGCCAAGCTCTATTTTCACTACTCCACCATGAATGCCGGCAAATCGACGGTGCTGCTGCAAGCCGCCCACAACTATGTGGAACGCGGCATGCAGCCCTATTTGCTGACCGCCAACATCGACGACCGGGCCGGTCAGGCCCGCATCGCCTCCCGCATCGGCATTGGCGAGATGGCCGATACTTTCGCCCCCGGTGAGGACCTGTTTGCAAAGCTGAAACACCGCCTTGCGACAGGCCCCTGCGCCTGCGTCTTCATTGATGAGGCGCAATTTCTGGAACCGGAGCAAGCCTGGCAACTGGCCCGCGCCGTGGATGATCTGAGCGTGCCGGTGATGTGTTTTGGCCTGCGGGTCGATTTCCGAGGGCAGTTGTTTCCGGGATCCGCCACCCTGCTGGCGCTCGCCGATGAGATGCGCGAAGTGCGCACCATCTGCCACTGCGGCAAGAAGGCGACGATGGTCGTGCGCAAGGATGCGCAGGGCAATGTCCTGCAGGACGGCGCGCAGGTGATGATCGGCGGGAACGAAAGCTACATCTCGCTGTGCAGGCGTCATTGGCGCGAGGCCGTGGGGGATCGCACCCCGGAATCCGACTGGTAGAGCGTTGATTTACCAGCGCTTAGTGCATCTTTCCACCATTCGGAACAGCCTGATCAGGCCCCAGCAGCACAATCGCCCCCTCCGCATCTGACAGCCCCAGCACCAGCACTTCGGACATGAACGGCCCGATCTGGCGCGGCGGGAAATTCACCACGCCGATGACCTGTTTTCCGATCAGGTCGTCGGGCGTGTAATGGGCGGTGATCTGGGCGGAAGTCTTGCGCTCCCCGATCTCCGCGCCGAAATCGACCCAGAGTTTGATCGCCGGTTTGCGCGCCTCGGGGAAAGGTTCGGCACGGGTCACCGTGCCCACCCGGATATCTACCTTCAGGAAGTCATCGATGCCGATTTCATGCGTCACGGGCCAGCTCCCGCGACCGGTCCGTGGCCGCCTTCACCGCCCGAGGCAGCAGGGCAGGAAATCCGGTCTCAGCGTCCATCAGCACCTCCAGTGCGGCCTGTGTGGTGCCATTGGGGCTGGTGACGTTCACCCGTAGCTGTGCGGGGTCCTCAGCCGCCTCAGCCGCCAGCGCACCTGCCCCGGCGACTGTGGCCTTGGCCAATTGCAGCGACAGCGCGGCAGACAGGCCCTGCGCCTCTCCCGCGGCAGCCAGACATTCGATCATGTGGAACACATAGGCCGGACCGGAGCCGCTCACCCCGGTGACCGCGTCGATCTGGCTTTCAGCGTCAAGCCGCACCACCTCGCCCACCGCACTTAGCAGCGCTTCGGCCTCGTCCAGCGCCGCCGCACCAGCCGCACCGTTGCCGACAATCGCCGTGATCCCTTTTGAGATCGCTGCCGGAGTGTTCGGCATCGCACGGACCACGGGTGTATCTGCGCCAAGTGTCTGTTCAAAATAGGAAATCGGCGTGCCAGCGGCCACGGAGACAAAGACCGTCTCCCCATTGCCCAGCGCCGCCATCGACGGCAACGCATCACCCATCATCTGAGGTTTCACCGCCACCAGAACGAGGGCGGGCGCCTCCGGCAAAGGCGCATTCAGATGCACACCCTGCTCTTTCAGCCAGTCAGACGGCTGCGGGTCCTGAACCCAGACCGACCCTGTCGGCAAACCGCGTGCCAGCCATCCGGCCAGCATCGCCGATCCCATCTTTCCGCAGCCCAGCAGCACCAGACCCTGCGTTGCGATCCGACCGTCTTTCATCACCTGTCCCCCTGTTATCGGAGGAAAGTGTTACGCGTGGCCGTAGGCCTGCGCAATGGCGACCTGCAATGCCTCTTTGGGGGTTTTGTCGCCCCAGATCAGCAGTTGCAGCGAGGGGTAATACCGCTCCGCATTGAAGACAGCGGCACCGATCATCGTGTCGATCTGCTCAGGCGATGGATCGGACGCGCCGGCCAACATCAGGCCATAGCGGTAGACCATCATCTTTTGTTCCGCCCAGTAGGTGAAGGACCCTGCCCAGCATTGATCGTTGATTGCATTCAACAATTCATAGAGTTGGGGCAGTTTCTCGTCTGGCGGATCAAGATCGAAAGAGCAGATCAGACCCAGTGTTTCATCGTACCCTGACCACGCAAGCGTGATCGAATAGGTCCGCCACAAGCCATCGACGACCATCGCAATCTGATCGTCAGCAATGCGATCAAATTCCCAGGCGTTGTCATTGGCAAGTGTTTCAACAATATCGATAGGATGGAGGTCTTCCTCCAAGTAATGCTCTGTCAGCGTCATTTGCGACACCTCTTTTTATTATGTCCAACGCTGGTTTGCCTGCCCAGAATTGGATGCCTGTACCAGAGAGCGGCGGTGTTTCCGCCGTCTCTACCATATATGGTGCTTGAGTATGGGGGGCTGTGGCAACCCCCTTTCTGGGGGATAACCGCAAATACTTGCGGATAACTTCAATATCTTGTGGGTAATGCGGTTTCCCGCCCAATCCTCGCAGGGAATACGGGCACATCCCGCAGAAAAGGGGGCCGCGAAGCCCCCCTTTTGATCAAAGTGGTCGCGTCTCTCAGCCCTTGTCGGCTTCCAAAGCGTCCAGCCGCGCCTTGAGCGCTTCGTTCTCTTCCCGCGCCTTTTGTGCCATGGCGCGCACCGCGTCGAATTCTTCACGGGTCACGAAGTCCCGATCTGCCAGCCAGCGGTCCATCATACCTTTCATGGCCGTCTCGGCTTCGTCCTTGGCGCCCTGGGCCACACCCATCGCGTTTGTCATCAATTGTGAGATGTCGTCAAAAATCTTGTTGCGCGTTTGCATGCTGCTTCTCCGCTTTGCTCGACCTCTATATGGGGGCAAAGTGGCGTGCGGACAAGGTTGACTTCCCCCGCCAGGCGCGGTCAATCAGCGCTATGACCGGCATGCTCCCCTTCCCCGACATCAGCCCAGAGATTTTCAGCATCTCCCTTTTTGGCTTCACCTTTGCGCTGCGCTGGTATGCGATGGCCTATATCGTGGGCATCCTCATCGGCTGGCGGATTGCGCTGCGGGCGGTCAAAACGCCCCGTCTCTGGCGCGACGAGCGCCCGGTGATGCAGCCCCAGCAGGTCGAGGATCTGCTGTTCTGGGTGATCCTTGGTGTCATCCTCGGCGGGCGGCTGGGATATGTGCTGTTCTACCAGCCCGCCTACTACCTGTCGCACCCGGCAGAGATCTTGCAGGTCTGGCTGGGCGGCATGTCCTTCCATGGCGGCGCTCTGGGTGTGATCATTGCCTTCCTGTCATTCTGCTGGCGCAAGAAGGTGTCGGCGGTCTCCACAGGCGATATGGTCTGTCTCGGCCTCGCCCCCGGTATCCTGCTGGGACGGCTGGCGAACTTCATCAACGCGGAGCTCTGGGGCCGCCCCACCGACCTGCCCTGGGGCGTGGCCTTTCCCGGTAACGCGGCACAATATTGCCCCGATGTGGCAGGCATCTGCGCGCGCCATCCCTCGCAATTGTACGAAGCGCTGCTGGAAGGTCTGCTGCTGGGCGCTTTGCTGATCTGGATGGCATGGCGGCGCGGCACGCTGAAAACGCCGGGGCGGACTGGCGGGACGTTTCTGGCAGGCTACGGCGCGGCGCGGTTCATGGTGGAGTTTGTGCGACAGCCCGATGCGCTGTTCGCCTCCGACGGCAATCCGCTGGGGCTGGCGTGGCACATCGGGGGTTATGGCCTGACCATGGGGCAGATGCTGAGCCTGCCGATGATCGCGATTGGCCTTTACTTCATCCTGCGGTCGCGCAAGGCGGCATGAGCCTCAGGGCGCATATCGCCGCACAGATCGCGGCGGATGGGCCGATGCGGGTCGACACCTTTATGGCCATGTGCCTGCTGCATCCGACGCTTGGCTATTATACCACCCGCCCGCCCTTCGGGCAGGCCGGCGATTTCATCACCGCGCCCGAGATCAGTCAGATGTTTGGCGAGATGCTGGGCCTGTCACTGGCGCAATGCTGGCTGGATCAGGGGCAGCCCGCGCGCTTTGCCCTGGTGGAGTTCGGACCGGGACGCGGCACCTTGATGGCTGATGTTCTGCGGGCCACGCGGGGCGTGCCGGGGTTTGTCGAAGCAGCGGAGGTGATGCTGATCGAAGCGTCACCGGCATTGAGGGCCGTCCAGCGGGAGACGCTGGCGGACCATGCGGTGCGCTGGCTGGATGACCCAACCGCCCTGCCCGATCTGCCGATCTATGCCCTGGCGAATGAGTTCTTCGACGCGCTGCCCATCCGGCAATATGTGCGCGACGGCGGTGGCTGGCGGGAGCGGCACGTGGGGCTGGAGGGGGGAAGGCTCACCTTCGGTCTGGGCCCCGCACAGCCGCAACCTGCGTTGAAGGACCGGCTGGCGGATACAAAAGACGGCGATCTGATTGAGGAACGCAGCAGTGCCGCACCAATCGTGGATGGGCTGGGCCAGCGCATCACGGCACAGGGAGGTGCGGCGCTGATCATCGACTACGGCGATTGGCGCAGCTTGGGCGACACATTGCAGGCCGTGCAGGACCATGCACCTGTTGATCCCCTGCACGACCCCGGTGCGGCGGACCTGACCGCCCATGTGGATTTCGAAGCGCTTGCGGCGGCAGCCCCCTGCGCCCATTCCAGACTGACCCCGCAGGGGGTCTTTCTGGAACGGCTGGGCATCACCGCACGGGCGCAGCAGTTGGCAACATCTCTGGACGGCGCTGCGCTGGAGCAGCATATCGCCGCCCATCGGCGCTTGACCCACCCGGCGGAAATGGGAAATCTGTTCAAGGTGCTGGCGCTCTACCCTTCGGCAGGGACGCCGCCGCCGGGGACCGAAGCATGACACTTGAGATCATCACCTCCGACAGTCTTGCGCCGTTGCAGCATGGGTTCTTCACCCGGCGCGGGGGGGCCTCTTCCGGGGTGTTTGCAGGGCTGAACTGCGGACGCGGCAGCAGCGATCAGCGTGAGATTGTCACGATCAACCGCGCCCGCGTGGCCAAGGCCATGGGCGTGGCCCCTGATCATCTTGTCGGGGTGCATCAGGTGCATTCCGCGCGGGCGGTGACAGTGACAGGCCCTTTGCCCGAGACCGAAAAGGCCGACGCGCTTGTGACCGCGACACCGGGCGTTGCCCTGTCGGTGCTGACCGCAGATTGTCAGCCGGTGCTCTTTGCGGACACGCGGGCCGGTGTGATTGGTGCCGCCCATGCAGGCTGGCGCGGCGCCTTGGATGGCGTCTTGAGCGCAACCGTTGCCGCCATGGAAGATCTGGGCGCGACCCCTGCGCATATCCATGCGGTGATCGGCCCCTCCATCAGCCAGGCGGCTTACGAGGTGGGACCGGAGTTTTTCGAGGACTTCATCGCCGAAGACCCCGACTTCGCCCGTTTCTTTGCACAAGGTAAGGAAGACCGGATGATGTTCGACCTGCCCGCCTTCGGGCTGCATTGCCTGCGCGACGCCGGTGTGGGTGCCGCGGAATGGACCCGCCATTGCACCTATGCGGATGCGGAGCGGTTTTACAGCTACAGGCGGGCGACTCACGCCAAAGAAGCAGACTACGGCCGCTTGATCGCCGCGATCCGGCTTTAGCCACAACGCCAGATGCAGGCAGAAATGCGGCAATCCCCGCCAAGTGGTTGCCGCAATGCAGAGGATTCAGATGGGAAACAATCCCGCTCTTTTGTTGCGATTGGCCACACCTGAACACAATCAACTGAAAACACTCACTTTTCCAAATCAGGCAGGATCCGCCCCATTCTGTCCGCCGACCTTCTGAATTTTAGTCGATTTTCTCTGATTTCGCCCAAAACCAGCCCAAATACCCCGTCATATTCATCCTCAAGCAAGGGCAAACGTCCTACAGCAGAACAACAGAGGATCAGAACCATGAAATCGAACACACGTTTCATCAAAGGCGTCATCGCAACCGCAGCCAAGGAAGACACGGTCATGCCGTGGGCCCGTGGCGCACGCCGCGCCGCCTTCATTGCAAAGCGCAATGCCGTTGAGGCACCCAAACTCAAAGCCAGCTGATCCCGGCGCGTCCCACGCGGACGCCCACAAGAAGTTAAATGTCGGGGGACATGGGCCGTGCAAGCGTTGATTCGCTTGCGCGGTCTTTCTCATTCTCCGCACGGGATGGGGGGCCGAATGTGGCAGCCTCTTGCCGAAATAAGGAAACAGAAAGGCGCATTTCACGCAAATTGGCGCAAAATAAGGCGTAAATGTCATCGAAACTTTGACAATGCGCGGCTGGCATGGCGATTTGGTCTCCATCGAAGACTGAAGTAACGCCACCCGTTTCTTCCGTGCTGTTGGTGGGGGCCAACACGGATGTGACAAAGCTGCAAAGGCTTATCGCATGACACAACTCGCTGCCCGGGCCACGCGCCTGACCGCTACACCGCGCACTGCTGCGCATCTTCCCATGAGTGGCCCACAGGGCTACCGCGCACCGCAGGCTGCGGTCGACCACCCCATGCGCAGCTATGAAATCGCTGCCCTGCGTGCGGATGGTTCGCTCTACATCGGCCAGGACCGCGCCCCTGCACTGCCCCTGTTCGAATCTGCCTTCTCCGCTTTTGCCCGCGGCACTGTGATCCAGACGACCGAAGGCGGCATCGCTGTGGAGGATTTGCAGCCCGGCGATATGATCAACACCTCGACCGGTGAGCCGGCTGAGCTGGTCTGGATCGGTTCCACCAGCTTTGTGCCTGCGGATGCAGGCCGTCGCACACCTCTGATCCGCATCATGGCCGACAGCTTTGGTCAGGGGCGGCCCAGTTCATTCCTGACCGTCGGACCCGGCGCGCGCGTCCTGCATACGCCGCACCATCTGCGCTCGGAAGCGGGTGGCACCCGGATGCTGACACCGGTGCGTGAATTCGTGGACGGCGTGAATGTGATCGAAGTGATCCCGCCTACCCCGGTCCGCCTGTTCCACATCTGTCTGAGTCGGCACGCCGCGATCAATGCAGGCGGGATCGAGATGGAAACCTTTCATCCCGGTGCCAATGCCACCCGCATGGTATCACACACCTTGCGCGACCGGTTCCTGTCGATGTTCCCGCGTATCGGCCATGTCACCGACTTTGGCCCACTGGCGCACCCGCGCGCACCGGAAGTGGACGGTCAGCCAAGCTAAGCCTCTGCTGCCAAACGCATTTCCAGAACATCAAAGGGGACGCCGGGTTCATCCTTGGCGTCCCTGATGACAAGAGAGGTCTTTACACTGGCCACATTCGGCGTGGTCAGCAGCTCTCCGGTGAGGAATTTCTGAAAGCTGGACAGATCGGGTGCAACGCACTTGATGATGAAATCAACCTCACCGTTGAGCATGTGACACTCACGGACCAAGGGCCAGCTGCGGCACTTCTCTTCAAACGCGCTCAGGTCCACCTCTGCCTGACTGGCCAGGCCCACCATCGCGAACACCTGCACTTCAAAGCCCAGCTCGCGCGCGTCAACTTCTGCGTGATACCCTTTGATGTATCCCTGTTCCTCAAGCGTGCGGACCCGGCGCAGGCAGGGCGGCGCAGAAATACCAACGCGTTTGGCAAGTTCCACGTTGGTCATGCGCCCATCCGCCTGTAGCTCAGCCAGGATCTTCCGATCAATCGGATCAAGCCGTGTACCTGCCATTGAATGCCCCTTTCAATTTGCGATTCTTTTATCACCCCCCTTAGTGAGCGCAATAATATTTCGCATCTGCGCAATATTCTTTCAGGATACACATTTCTGTCAGCGCATTTCCGCAGCACTCTGAGACGGTGCAAGGGGGTTTAAGCGTCCGGCACAGAGGTCTATATGGACAGGGCTGCATTGCAAGATTTGGGGGTGCCAGATGGCCGACACACGCGAAACCAAGGTTCTGATCATCGGCTCCGGCCCCGCAGGGTATACGGCGGGCGTCTATGCCAGCCGCGCCATGCTGAACCCCATTCTGGTGCAGGGCATTGAGCCCGGCGGCCAGCTGACCACCACCACGGAAGTGGAAAACTGGCCCGGCGATACCGAAGTGCAGGGCCCCGACCTGATGGTGCGCATGGAAGCCCACGCCAAGGCCATGGGCACGGAGATCATCGGCGACATCATCACCGATCTCGATCTGTCCAGCCGGCCGTTCAAAGCCAAAGGCGACAGCGGTACGACCTATGTGGCGGACGCGGTGATCCTTGCCACCGGCGCGCGCGCCAAATGGCTGGGGCTGGAGACGGAAGAGAAGTTCAAGGGCTTCGGCGTCTCCGCCTGTGCGACCTGTGACGGTTTTTTCTATCGCGGGCAGGAGATCGTTGTGGTCGGCGGCGGCAACACCGCCGTGGAAGAAGCGCTGTTCCTGACCAACTTCGCCTCCAAGGTCACACTGATCCACCGCCGGGATGAGCTGCGCGCCGAAGCGATCCTGATCGACCGCTTGATGAAGAACCCCAAGATCGAACCGCTGTGGTTTCATGAATTGGCCGAAGTCTATGGCACCGACACCCCGCCCGGCGTCGAAGGCGTAAAGGTCAAACACACCAAAACCGGAGAGATCACGGACATCCCTGCCAAAGGCGTCTTCATTGCCATCGGCCACGCCCCTGCCAATGAGCTGGTCAAGGACGTGCTGGAAACCCACATGGGCGGCTATGTCGTGACCAAACCTGACAGCACCGAGACCTCCATCCCCGGTGTGTTCGCAGCGGGTGACCTGACGGACCACAAGTACCGGCAGGCGGTGACGAGCGCGGGCATGGGCTGCATGGCAGCGCTGGAGGCGGAGCGTTTTCTGGCCGAACAGGGCGAAGAGGCCGAGACGACCCCGGTGCCTGCGCAGGTTGCGGAGTAGCGCCTGTCCTGCGCTGCTTGACGTGATGCCGCCCCCCGCCCAAAGTTCTGCGTCAGGGGGCGCGGCATGAACAACCTTTGGGCAGGCAGCTGGGGCACAAAACTGCGCATCGCAAGCGGGCTGGTGCTGTTTGTCTATGCGCTGACCCATTTCCTGAACATTGGTCTGGGGCTCGTCTCGGCTGAGGTGATGGATACCGTTCAGTTGTGGCGTCAAGTCGTCACCCGCAGCATTGCGGGCAGCACCCTGCTCTACGGCGCTTTTCTGATCCATATGGCGCTGGCGCTGGTCAAGCTGGCGCGGCGCGGCACCTTGCGGATGCCGGTTTGGGAAGCCACGCAGATCGCCCTGGGCCTGTTCATCCCGGTGTTGCTGGTGGCCCATCTGATCCACACGCGCACGGCGCATGAGATTTACGACGTCAACGACACGCTCAGCTATATCATGCTGCTGCTCTACAACACCGCCGATGGCTGGAAGCAGAGCCTGCTGTTGCTGGTGGTCTGGGTGCATGGCTGCGCGGGCCTGCATTTCTGGCTGCGCGGGACGCTGTGGTGGCGGCGATCCCTGCCTGCTCTGATTGCGGGTGCAGCACTGGTGCCTGCCTTCGCCCTGACCGGGTTCCTGGTGGAAGGGCGCCGGATCAAGGCCGCTTTCGCAGATCCGGAACAGCAAGCCGGCCTGATTGAGCGCTTCAACTTTCCCGATGGAGAGACCTTTGGCCTGTTGATCGCACTCACCGGGCAAATGCGATGGGTCTTTGGGATCATCATGGCCATTGTCGCACTGGCCTATGTGGTCAAGTACATCCGCGCGCGCCGGCGTTCTGTGCGCATCAGCTATGTCGGCGGGTCGCGCATTGCCGCCCCCAAGGGGCTGACGCTGCTGGAAATGTCCCGCTTGCGCGGTGTGCCTCATGCGGCCCTGTGCGGAGGGCGCGGACGGTGCACCACCTGCCGGGTGGTGATTGAGGAAGGTGCGGAATACCTGCACCCGCCCAGCCCGGAGGAGGCCCGAAGCCTCGCGTCGGTCGGCGCGGGTCCGAACACGCGCCTTGCCTGCCAGATCAAGCCGCTGGAGCCCGCCACCGTCTTCCGCGTCTTCCAGCCTGACGGGCGGCGCAGACATCGCACCCACGCCAGTCAGGGCGAGGAGAAAGTCCTCGCCCTGCTGTTTCTGGACATGCGCGGGTTCACCGCCCGCACGACGGGGCTATTGCCCTATGACGTGGTTTTCCTGCTGAACAGGTTCTTTGACGCCATTGTCCCGTCGATCACCGCGCAGGGGGGCACTGTGGACAAATATCTGGGCGATGGTTTTCTGGCCGTCTTTGAAACAGCGGATGCGGCCAGTTCGGCCACCGCCGCCCTGCGCGCGATCGAAGGCATGGCCCAAGCGCTTGAGACATTCAACACCACGCTGGCGAGCGAAGGCCAAAGCCCTGTCGCGATTGGCATCGGTGCGCATCTGGGCGACGTGGTTCTGGGTGAAATCGGTGCCGCGCACCACGCGCCCCGCACCTTGATCGGTGACACCGTCAACACGGCCTCCCGACTGGAAGGGGTGACCAAGGAGCACAAGGTACAGGCGTTCATCTCTGCCCCGCTGCTTGCCGCTGCGGGCCATACTCTGGCCGACGAGGACATGATCGCCCTTGAACTGCGGGGGTTAACCGAACCGCTGCACGCCTGGCCGGTGAAAGAGGCCAGCACCCTGCATGCGCAGCTCAGCACGCTCAGCGAAACGGCTCAGACGGCTCTGACAGACGCAGAACGTGTCTGATCGGCATGAATTGACCTGAAACAGCGTGTTTCCACCCTGAAACACTGGACTTTTGCGCAAATCAAGGGCCATACCGCGCGCAACCGGACGCAGGCCAGCTGCGCCCCCCGTTTACGACCCAAGAAAGTGGTAGAATGCTGAACAACCTCGCCCCGATCCCCGAACTCTATGTCTCCTACGATTCCGCGCAGAAGATGAAGGAAGAGGCCGCCGATCTGGTCAGCCATGACCTGACCCCGCGCCAGATCTGCGATCTGGAACTGCTGATGAACGGGGGGTTCAACCCGCTCAAGGGGTTCCTGAGCGAGGAAGATTACACCGGCGTGGTAGAGAACATGCGCCTTGCTGACGGCACCCTGTGGCCCATGCCGATCACGCTGGACGTGTCAGAGGAATTTGCCGCCAGCATCGAGCTTGGCCAGGACATCGCCCTGCGCGATCAGGAAGGCGTGATCCTTGGCACGATGACGGTCACGGACCGCTATACACCGAACAAGGCGCGTGAGGCGGAGATGGTCTTTGGCGCGGACGACAGCGCCCATCCGGCGGTGAATTATCTGCACAATCAAGCCGGTAAGGTGTACCTGGGCGGGCCGATCACCGGCATCCAGCAGCCCGTGCATTATGATTTCCGTGGTCGCCGCGATACGCCGAACGAATTGCGCGCCTACTTCCGCAAAGTCGGCTGGCGGCGCATCGTTGCGTTTCAGACCCGCAACCCGCTGCACCGCGCGCATCAGGAACTGACCTTCCGCGCCGCCCGTGAAGCGCAAGCGAACCTGCTCATTCACCCCGTTGTCGGCATGACCAAACCCGGCGATGTGGATCATTTCACCCGCGTGCGCTGTTATGAGGCAGTGCTGGACAAATACCCTGCCGCCACCACCACCATGTCCTTGCTGAACCTTGCCATGCGCATGGCCGGCCCGCGCGAGGCGGTCTGGCACGGGCTCATTCGCAAGAACCACGGCTGCACCCATTTCATCGTCGGCCGCGATCACGCAGGCCCCGGCAAGAATTCCGCCGGGGATGATTTCTATGGCCCCTATGACGCGCAGGATCTGTTCCGCGCCCATCAGGAGGAAATGGGCATCGAGATGGTCGACTTCAAACATATGGTTTGGGTCGAGGACCGCGCCCAATACGAGCCGATGGATGAGATCAAGGACAAGGAAAAGGTCAACATCCTCAACATCTCAGGCACGGAACTGCGCCGCCGTTTGCAGGAAGGGCTGGAGATCCCTGAATGGTTCTCCTTCCCCGAGGTCGTCAAGGAATTGCGCCGCACCCGTCCACCGCGCAACAAGCAGGGTTTTACCGTGTTTTTTACCGGTTTCTCCGGTTCCGGCAAATCCACCATTGCAAACGCGCTGATGGTCAAGCTGATGGAGATGGGCGGGCGGCCAGTGACGCTGCTGGACGGCGATATCGTGCGCAAGAACCTGTCATCCGAGCTGGGGTTCTCCAAAGAGCACCGCGATCTGAACATCCGCCGCATCGGCTATGTCGCCTCTGAGATTACCAAGAACGGCGGTATCGCCATCTGCGCGCCCATCGCGCCCTATGCCACCACCCGCCGCGCTGTGCGCGAGGATGTGGAATCCTTCGGGGCCTTTGTGGAAATCCACGTCGCCACCTCCATTGAGGAATGTGAGCGCCGCGACCGCAAGGGGCTTTACAAGTTGGCGCGGGCGGGAAAGATCAAGGAATTCACAGGGATTTCAGACCCCTATGACGTTCCAGAAAGCCCTGAGTTGCGGGTTGAGACAGAGAATGTCGATGTCGACAACTGCGCGCATCAGGTGTTGTTGAAGCTGGAAAACATGGGGCTTATCTCAGGCTAGGTCGTTCTATGCGGCCTGCCCCGCGGGCCGCATTCCCCCATCCTAAAGCGTGTCGCGGATCGCACGGGCGGCCCTGCCCTCAAGATCAGCCCAATGCGCGGCTTGCACTTTAGCCGCCTTCAATGCGGGCAACATCGCATCATAGAGGCCTGCGTTTGCCGCGCGGATTGCCGCTTTCATATCCTCTGCCGTCTCACAGGCGATCACCGCACCGGGGTCGAAGAAATCACCGATGTTCGGACATCCCCAGTAGATCGGCACCGTTTCGCACAGAACTGCATCGACGATCTTCTCGGTGAAGTAATTCGGCTCGCGCATGTTCTCGATCACCACGGAAAAGCGGTACGGGGCCAGCCCGTCAGCCTTGTCTTCAAACGGCGCATAGCCGCGCCCCAGAACCGCCACATCCAGCGCCTTGTCCTTGACCAGATCGACCATGTCATGGCGCAGCAAATGGCCTTCGGTATCCCGCTTGGCGGAGGCAATCAGCGACATGTTATGCTGTTTGGAAATATCGAGGCGCGCGTGTCCCGGCACCCATGTCGTGCCAAAGGGATGCAAGATCCCATTCGGGATCGCCTTCAGAAGCGCATCATTGTGGCTGAGCACCCGGTAAAAGCGCCGGTGGGTCCAGCGCAGCAGCCTCAAATGCCGCCGGTGGATGATTTCAGGCTCGACCACCATCATGGAGACCTGCGCCGCCACGCCCCAGCGCAGTTGAAAGTGCATGTTGGTCCTGGGGTAGACAATCAGGTGATCCGCCCGCGTCAGATCGCCGACAACGCCCTTTGCAAGACGCGCAGGACGGCCCAGAGGCCAGTTCAGATCATCCAGCGATTGGTGCGCCAATGCGGGCCCAAGTCGGCCCCCATAGGGCAGTATGGCGATGGCGGGATCGGGCATGGGGCTCTCCTGATGGCTGGCCTTGCCTAACGGGTTCCATCCGGCATGAAAACATCCCCCGACATGACGACGCGCCCCTGCCCTGCGACGCGCACACCGGTGATGGCGTCGCGCGGGCCCAGCACTTCCACCTGCGCCTGGCCGGGGCGGCCCAGCCCATGTCCCTGTTCGGCAATGAACCGGGGGCTGTCGATCAGGCCTTTGGACCATAGATAGGCCGCAGCGGCCCCGGTGGCGGAGCCGGTGAAGTAATCCTCCGGCGGGCTGGGCGGGGCCAGCACGAGGCGCGCAAAGGTATCCCCTGCGGCCGTGGCACCCTCGCGGGTGATCCAGAAAGGTTCTGTCATATCAATGCTGTCCTGTCCGATGCTGGCGGCAAAGCGGGTCATGGCGTCCAGATCCAGCTGCACCCGCGCAAGCGCTGCCTTGTCGCGCAGCACGGTGATGCAAAACGCCAATCCGGTCGACACGACCTGCGGCGTGCCGATGATGTCGCTGGCGGAAAGCCCGCCCACAGCCGCCACAATCTCTGCTGGCACTTCAGGCCCGAACTGCGGGGCGACTTGGGTCATCGTCACGCTGTCCTCGCCCACATCGACCGCGACAATACCCGCGCCGGTCTCTAGCGTTAGGGGTCCCACGTCCACCAGACCGCGATGCCGCAAGGCGACGACGGTGGCGATGGTCGGATGGCCGGCAAAGGGGATTTCCCGGCTGGCGATGTAATATTTGACGTGAAAATCCGCGACCTCTGACGGGCCGGTGAAGGTGCATTCGACCAGTGATGTTTCCTGTACATAAGCTGTACACACGCCGTCAGACAAAACGGCACCCCCATGGACCACCGCACAGCCGTTGCCACCGAACACCTGATCCGTGAAGGCATCCACCCAGTCAAATTCAAACGTCATCCCGTTCCCCCAAAGAAAAAGCCGCAGGCGGAACCTGCGGCTTTTGTGACCTGCGATGCAAGAGGGGGTGTCAGTGCACCATCACCGGCGCGTAATCGTGCTGACGGGCCAGGCTGAACGCCAGCTTGCGGTTGCCCACCAGCGCCAACTGCTGCCCCTGCGCGTCATGGACGGCATAGAGGTGATCAAGCCCTTCGGCCTGCGCGCGCACTTCGCGGGGCAGATCGTCGACAAGGATCGGTTTGACATAGACCGTGCGGTCCTCCGCCTGAGCGTTTTGAGTTTCCATCGTCTTACCCTTTCTTGATCGAAATCGTCTGTACAACTGTTTCCGGCTTGGCGCGGGTCAGGTCCACGTGCAGCAGCCCGTTCTCCATCTGCGCCTCGCCCACCTCCACGCCATCGGCCAGTACAAAGCTGCGCTGGAACTGGCGGGCCGCGATGCCACGGTGCAAAAACACCCGGCCTTCGCTGTCGTCTGTCTGTCTGCCCCGGATGACCAGTTGGCGGTCCTCAACGGTGATCGACAGGTCCTGCTCCGCAAAGCCTGCAACGGCCAGCGTGATCCGGTAGCTGAAATCAGAGGTTTGTTCGATATTGAAAGGCGGATAGCCTTCGTTGCCGGATTTGGCGGTCCGTTCCAGCATCCGCTCAAGCTGCTCAAAGCCCAGCATATGCGGGTATGACCCCAGCGTCAGTTTCGTCATTGCGACACGTCCTTATCATCTCAAGCGACTGTGTGATGCGGCCCCGATTACGGCGACCTGATCATAATATGGGAAAGCAAGCCGGGGTGTGCAAGGGCAAGGGCGCCCAAGACACCGCCTAAAGGTATGGATTTATCTGGCATTGTCCTAGGCGGAAGGCCCCGAGCGCCCTATATTACAGACAACCGGAAACAAGATGGAATCACCTGATCAATGAACGCCCCCACTGACATTGCCATGAAGACGGATGACGTTTTGCGGGTGGAGCTTGAAGTGTTTCGGCGTGAACACCGCGATCTGGATGAGGCGATCAGCGCCCTGGGGGATCGCCCGACCGGGGACCAATTGACCCTGCAGCGGCTGAAAAAGCGCAAGCTGCGGCTGAAAGACGTCATTGCCCAGATCGAAGATCGCCTGACCCCGGACATCATCGCCTGAGAATTGCGCGGGCTGCGTTGCCAAGGCGCGGCACTTGGCTATAGTGCGCGCTCTGACCACGACGAAGGCGGCACACCGCATGAGCACCCCCCCTATCGGCATTATCATGGGGTCCCAATCCGATTGGGCCACCATGCGCGAAGCAGCTGCGTTGCTGGATGAGCTGGACCTGACCTATGAGACGCGGATCGTCTCGGCCCACCGGACGCCGGACCGGCTGTGGGAATATGGCAAAACCGCTGTGGACCGGGGCCTTCAGGTGATCATTGCAGGTGCAGGCGGTGCCGCACATCTGCCCGGCATGATGGCCTCCAAAACCCGCGTGCCGGTGATCGGCGTACCGGTGCAGACAAAGGCGCTGTCAGGTGTCGATTCCCTTTATTCAATTGTGCAGATGCCCAAGGGCTTTCCGGTGGCCACCATGGCCATTGGTGCTGCGGGTGCGGCCAATGCCGCCCTGATGGCGGCGGGCATTCTGGCCTTGCAAGACGCAGCACTCGCCGCCCGTCTCGACGCATGGCGCGCAGCGCTCAGCGCGTCAATCCCGCAGGAGCCGAGCGATGACTGACCCGCTGCCCGCAGGCAGCACCATCGGCATTCTGGGCGGCGGTCAGCTGGGGCGTATGCTGTCGGTTGCCGCCAGCCGTCTGGGCCTGCGCACCCATGTGTTTGAACCCGGTGCCCATCCCCCTGCGGGCGATGTGGCCCATGCGGTGACCACGGCATCCTACGAGGATGAAGCAGCCCTCAAAGCCTTCGCCACCGCCTGCGATGTGGTCACCTATGAATTCGAAAACGTGCCCACCGCCGCCCTTGATCTGATCGAGGCGCTGGTGCCCATCCGTCCGGGGCGTGAAGCGTTGCGGATCTCGCAGGATCGTCTTGTTGAGAAGACCTTTCTGCAAGACTTGGGCCTGACCGTCGCACCATTTGCGGACATCACGGATGCTGCGTCTCTCGATGCTGCCGTGGCGCGGATCGGCACCCCCGCAATCCTCAAGACCCGGCGGTTCGGGTATGACGGCAAAGGGCAGGCCCGGTTGCAGACGGCTGAGGATGCGCCAGCGGCTCTGGCCGACATGAACGGCGCGCCGGCTGTGCTGGAAGGGTTTGTTGAGTTCAGCCATGAGGTGTCGGTGATCGCTGCACGGGGTCCTGAAGGTGATGTCGCTTGTTATGATCCGGGCGAAAACGTGCACCGCGACGGGATTTTGCATACCACCACAGTGCCTGCACGGCTGAGCGCGGCGCAGCGCACGGATGCCGTATTGATGGCCGCCAAGATATTGAACGCGCTCGATTATGTCGGCGTTCTGGGGGTCGAACTCTTCGTCACACCGCAAGGCTTGATCGTGAATGAGATCGCGCCACGGGTGCACAACTCCGGGCATTGGACCCAGAACGGCTGTGCAGTGGATCAGTTTGAACAACATATCCGCGCGGTGGCGGGATGGCCTTTGGGCGATGGCACGCGATACGCGGATGTGGTGATGGAAAACCTGATTGGCCATGACATGGACCGGGTGCCGGATCTGGCGCGGGAGGCATCCACCGCGCTGCACCTCTACGGCAAAGCCGAAACCAAGCCGGGCCGCAAGATGGGCCACATCAACCGGATCAAACCCTAAGCCCAGAACCGGTCGGCGACCGCCCCGTTCATGTAGGACACCCGCCCGCCTGAGAAGGTCGCCGCGATCCGTCTGCTGTCCTTGTCCACAACGACAAAATCCGCCCGTTTGCCGGGGGTCAGTGCCCCCCGGTCCGTCAGGCCCAGCAAGGCCGCAGGCCCGGCGGATATCATCGCCCATGCCTTTGCCAGCGATACCACCCCCGCGTCGGCCAGCATGAACGCCGCGCGCCGGGGCGACGGGTAGTGATAATCCGAGGCCAGCGCATCGCAGTACCCCATAGCCACCAGATCAACCGCTGAAAGGTTGCCATTGTGCGACCCGCCGCGCACGACGTTGGGCGCGCCCATGATCACACCGTCACCCTCCTGATGCGCCGCTTCTGCGGCCTCCAGCGTTTCGGGAAACTCTGCAATCTGCACGCCGCGCGCGCGCCATGCCGCACGGGTTTCTGCCGTTTGGTCATCATGGCTGCCCATCTGCACGCCATCTGCGGCCAGCAGCGGACAGAGCGCATCCAGCGCCGCAGGCACATCCGGGCCGCGTTCGTGCAACTCCTGTATCATCGCGTGATGCTTTTCCGGGCTGCGTCCGGCTTTCAGCGCCTGCCCCACCAGCCGCCGGGGGGTCTTGCCCGCAAGCAGCCGGTCATGGGGCAGATGATCATTGAACACCAGGTAGGACACGCCCCAATCGCGCAGCTGCGCGGGCAAGGTGTCATATTGCTCCAGCAGATGCGTCTCGAACCGGACCTGGCAGCGCAGATCGGTCACCACCTGGCGGCGGATGTCGCGCACGCCCTTGAAGACCTGAGCGGCGAAATCCGGGCCGCGCATGCCGCCTTCCCAGCTGATGAACTGCGCCAGTACGGCCGTTGTGATGCCGTTTGCCGCAAGTTCCGCCTCACAGGCCACAAGCCCCGCATCAAGCTGTTTCATCGCCCCGCGCCGTTGCGCCAGATGTCGCTCAAACCCGTCGCCATGGGCATCAACAATGCCCGGCAAGACCATGAAACCACGCAAGTCGATGGAACGGCCCACAGATTTGTCCACAATACCGCCCGCGTCAAAGGACAACGTCACCGGGCGAAGCCCTTCGGGCAGCAGAACCTCTGCCCCGGTCAGATCAAGCGGTGTCATGTCAGTCGGCCTCGTCCGCGCCGGGAAGGCAGGCCCCGTCTTCGCATTGAAGCGTGTCCAGCACGCCATCAATCCAGGTCATGTTGCGTTCAAATCTGCCCCGGTTCAGGAACGCCATGGTCTGCGCAATGACCCTTGGGTTGTTCATCATAAAGGTATGTGTGACCGGCAGCACCAGATGATCCGTCATCCCCTGCACCCGTGTTGAGGCGACGGACACCTTGCCATCATCCTGCCCCGGCAGAATGGTCGAGAAATAGGGGTTGAGCGATTGCGACCCTGCGATAATGCCCGCCGGGAAGGTCACAGGCGGCAAGCGCCGCGGCAGCCCTTCGGTGCCGGTGCCCATCTGCGCCCCGGCGGGCCCGTTGATCCAGTCAAACGCCGCGATGTAGCCCAAGGTATCAACCACTTCACTGCCCTGATTGGGAGGGGCCAGCATCACCACCCGCCCTACGCGCGCGTTTCCAACCTCTGCCACCCAGCTGCGTACAAGGATGCCCCCCATGGAGTGGGTGACAAAATCAACCTTGTCCGTGCCGCAGCTGGCAACCGCATCGGGTATGGTTTCGCGCATCAGCTCCTGCACCGGTGCTTCGGTCGACGGATAGCCGGGGCGTACCACGCGGTATCCTTCCGCTTCCAATGCAGCTTCCATCAGGGCAAAGGAATTCTCCGTCCGCGCCAGCCCGTGCAGCAGCACGACGCAGCGCGCGTCCACGGGCGTTGTCTGACAGGCCGTCAGAATCGCCAGAACACCCAAAAGAAAATACCGTGTCACCATACCCATCAGATAGACTGATTTGCGCGCGCGTGAAATGCTCAACCCCTACACGTTTGCGAAAGTGAGCCGATGACCCTGCCCTGCCCCCGACTTGCCGTGCGCGCGATCCTCAAACATGAAGGGCGGCTCTTGCTGGTGAACGCCTATGCCAGCGCCGACAAACCGCTGATGTGCGCGCCGGGCGGCGGTGTGGAGCGGGGCAGCAGCCTGCCAGAGAACCTCAAGCGCGAGGTCTGGGAGGAATGCGGGCTGGACATCGCCGTGGGCGCGCCCTGTCTGGTCAACGAATTCCACGACCCCCATGGCAGCTTCCATCAGGTCGATGTCTACTTTCACTGCACATTGAACGGCCCCGCGACCATTGACCCCGCGTGGCAAGACCGGGAGGCCATCGTGAACCGCTGGCGCTGGGTGACGGCGGAGGAATTGGCGCAGATCCCGCATAAACCCGACAGCCTGACCGCCGCGGCCTTCGGGCCGGTGGTGTCTTCTATTTATGACCCGCTTGAGCCGATTGTCCGGTAACCGCCCAGCCGATCCCGCCAACCACCAAGGCGGTCGCAATCAGAATTGTCGGTCCCAAGGCTTCGCCCAGAAAAACTGCACCTGCGATCAACGCCAACACCGGCACGCTGAGCTGGACAACAGCCGCTGTCGGACCGCTGATCCGTGGCAGCACCGTATACCACAGCGCATATCCCAGACCGGACGTCAGCCCACCGCAGAGCACCCCCAAAGCAATCCCGACCACGCCAAAGTTCAACCCGGTGCCCACAAGCAGAATCACCATCAGCGGCAGGCAGAGCACGAAATTGGCAGAGGTCGCCGCCAGCGGATCAGACGCCCGTTTGCCCGCAATCGTGTAGGACGCCCAGCCCACGCCCGCACAGACCATCAACACCGCGCCCGGCATATCCGTCCCGGCCCCGCCCCCCGGCCAGAGCACGATCAAGAGACCCGCAAAGGCCGCAAGCGCGCCGATGATCTGTCGCCTTGTCGGTGCGGCGCCCGTCAACGCGGCATGGGCAAACATCGTGATCTGCACGACACCAAACAGGATCAGCGCCCCCAATCCGGCATCAAGTGTCAGATACGCAAGCGAAAATCCAATCATATAGACTGTCAGGCTGATCGCCCCCGGCAGTCTTTCGCGCCTGAAGAGCGGCAGGCTGCCGCCCCGCACGGTGATGAGCATGCTCAGCACAACAGCCCCGGCCAAGACACGGATCAGCGCAAAGCCTGACGGGTCGATATGCCCTCCATCCACAGCCAGCCGTGTCAGAATGGAATTCGCCGCGAAAGCGACCATGGTAATGGCAATCAATAAAACAAGTCTCACCCGCAAAGGCTTAGCCGCCCTTGGCAGGGTGGCCAAGGGGGCGGCACGCGATTGTGTTGTCGTTGTTGCCGTCAATGGAACACGAAATCGTCCGTTTCATGCAGCCCCGCAATCAACAGTTCGAACTCATGCGAGGGCAATCCGGCAATCTGGCGCGCGGCCGCAGGCCCCATGTGCCCGACTTGCTGATGGATCAGGGCGGACAGGTTGTCCTTTACCCGCTGGTCCTGGAGGGCGGATACCAGCCCTTCATGCAGGGCTTCGCGTTGCCATGTGGCCTGCACCGCATGTCGCTGCCCTGCCAATGTGAGCGCATTCATCATCGCGGTACGCAACATGTCAGCGTCGAGATCGGCTTTGCTGATGAAATCATGGCATCCCCGGCGCAGGGCCTGCACCTCTGTCTCGACCGCGCCGTTACCGGTGATCATGATCTTTGCCGCATCCCGGTTCTTGGGGGTCCGCAGGACGTGATCCAGCGCCTCCATCCCGTCACCGACGGGCAGACGGTAATCAATCAGGATCAGGTCATATGGGGTTTCATCCACCGCCCGATCCAGCGCTTCAATGCTGTTGACCTCATCGAGCGCGATGCTCAGATCGGTTTTTGTTGTCAGGCGCCGGATACGTTGGCAATCAAAGCTGCTGTCATCCAGCAACAGCACCCGGAGGTTTGCCATATCGGGCAGAGGAACGGGCGCTTGGGAAATGGTATCTGAGGATTGGAGCATAGGACCCTCTTTGAGTTGAAAATACACTTCAAGGAGTGACGCAGGAAGGCTGCCTATTTCTTAACGGCGCTGCGGGAGTTGTGGAAAATTCCAGACAAAACCGCAGTGCATCGCGCGCATTATGTCTGCATGCCGCTTCGGCTCAGGGTGACTTCAACCATGCAGCCTCGGCCATAGACCGAAGGGCCAACACGCGCCTCCCCCCCGTAAAGCTCTGCAATCTTGCGGACAATGGCGAGCCCCATGCCACTTCCCTCAACCTCATCGCGGGGTCTGAGCGTGGTCATCGCGCCAAAGACACGCTGCTGCATCTCTGCATCAATCCCCGGCCCGTCATCGCTGACACTGAGCACCACCAGATCAGCACGGTTTTCGGCCGTGACAACGATCTGGCCCTGATCCTTGTCGTGGTGTTTCACCGCATTGCTGAGCAGCGCGGTCAACAGTGTCAGGATATCCCGTTCCCCTATCATCAGGGAGCCGCAGTCGAGATCTGTGGTCAGCCTGAAACCCGCTGGCAGTTGAAGGGTTTCGCACACCTCTGCCAGCGCCTCCGCCACCTCGATCTGAGATATCTCCTGCATGCGGCCGATGCGGGAATAGGTCAGCAAATCAACCAGCATCCGGTCCAGACGCCCGGTATGGCGGTTCATCAGGTCGATGGATTGCGCAACGCTCCCCTCCACCTTGATCCCGGCCTCTTCCAGATCTTCAGCGATCCACTGCGGCAGTTCAAGCAACGCCCGCACGGAGGCGCGGACATCATGGCTGATCAGATAGATAAAATCGTCAATGTCCTGTGCACCGCCTTTTGTCATCACGTCCCCCCGCCCGGCGTGTAGGGTCGGTGTGGCGGAATTCATCTGCATGGGCGGCCTCTGCTGTCAGGTGGGATCGGGCTATCATGGAGATGATTTCGTTTCCCTTAACGCCTCCCCCCGCGCATGGAAAAAGGCGCATCCGAAGATGCGCCTTTCCCTGAGTTCAAAGCGGAGAATGTCCGCAGCAACGCGAAGGCGCGGCTGCTTACATCATGCCGCCCATGCCGCCCATGTCGGGCATGCCGCCGCCCATGCCGCCGCCGGCACCTTCCTTGGCGGGACGGTCTGCGACCATCGCCTCGGTGGTGATCAGCAGGCCTGCGATGGAGGCCGCATCCTGAAGCGCGGTGCGCACGACCTTTGCAGGGTCGATGACGCCGAACTTGAACAGGTCGCCATACTCTTCAGTCTGTGCGTTGAAGCCGAACGTGACATCGTCGCTCTCGCGGACTTTGCCTGCAACGACGGAGCCGTCAACGCCGGAGTTCTCGGCAATCTGACGCAGCGGCGCTTCGATGGCCTTGCGCACGATGTTGATGCCGACGCTCTGGTCGTTGTTGTCGCCTTCCATGCCTTCGAGCTTCTTGCCCGCCTGCACCAGAGCAACACCGCCGCCTACAACGATACCTTCCTGCACGGCCGCACGGGTCGCGTTCAGGGCATCGTCCACACGGTCTTTACGCTCTTTCACTTCGACTTCGGTCATGCCGCCGACGCGGATCACAGCAACACCGCCTGCCAGTTTGGCAACACGCTCTTGCAGCTTCTCACGGTCGTAGTCAGACGTGGTCTCTTCGATCTGGTTGCGGATCTGAGCGACGCGCGCTTCGATCTCAGCCTTCTCACCGGCGCCGTCCACAACAGTGGTTTCGTCCTTGGTGATGGAGACTTTCTTGGCCGAACCCAGCATGTCCATGGTCACGGACTCAAGCTTCATGCCCAGATCTTCGGAGATCACCTGACCGCCTGTGAGGATTGCGAGGTCCTGCAGCATCGCCTTGCGACGATCACCGAAACCAGGCGCCTTCACCGCAGCGATTTTCAGACCACCGCGCAGCTTGTTCACGACGAGTGTCGCCAGTGCTTCGCCTTCGACGTCTTCTGCGATGATCAGCAAAGGCTTCTGGGACTGGATGACCTGCTCAAGCAGCGGCACCATGGGCTGCAAAGAAGACAGCTTCTTCTCGTGCAGCAGGATGATCGCATCTTCCAGCTCAACAGTCATCTTGTCGGAGTTGGTGACAAAGTATGGAGAGAGGTAGCCGCGGTCGAACTGCATGCCCTCAACCACGTCTGTCTCTGTTTCCAGACCTTTGTTCTCTTCGACGGTGATCACACCCTCATTGCCAACCTTCTGCATCGCGTCTGCGATCTGACGGCCGATTTCCTTCTCACCGTTGGCGGAGATGGTGCCAACCTGTGCGACTTCGTCGCTGTCGGACACTTCACGTGCGGCGGCTTTGATGGCCTCGACAACAGTTGTTGTCGCCATGTCGATGCCGCGCTTGAGGTCCATGGGGTTCATGCCAGCGGCGACGGACTTCATACCTTCGCGCACAATGGCCTGCGCCAGCACGGTTGCGGTTGTTGTACCGTCACCGGCTTCATCGTTGGTGCGGGAAGCAACTTCCTTGACCATCTGCGCGCCCATGTTCTCGAACTTGTCCTCAAGCTCGATCTCTTTGGCCACGGAAACACCGTCTTTGGTGATGCGTGGTGCGCCGAAAGATTTGTCCAGAACCACGTTGCGGCCTTTGGGGCCCAGCGTGACTTTCACCGCGTCAGCAAGGATGTTCACACCCTTGAGCATCTTGTTGCGGGCATCTGTGTCGAATTTGACGTCCTTAGCAGCCATATTCATTCTCCATTATATCGTTAGATTAAGCATCATCCGCAGGGCGCGCATTCATTGCGCACCGTCATTCCCCGTGATCAGGCAATGATCCCCATGATGTCGCTCTCTTTCATCATCAGCATCTCTTCGCCGTCGATGGTGACTTCTGTGCCGGACCATTTGCCGAACAGGATCTTGTCGCCTGGCTTGACAGCCATCTCGATCAGCTCGCCGCTGTCTTTGCGCGCGCCTTCACCGCAAGCGACAACTTCGCCCTCGGAAGGCTTTTCCTTTGCGCTATCGGGGATGATCAACCCGCCAGCGGTTTTCTCTTCGCTCTCTGTGCGCTTTACCAGCACCCGGTCGTGAAGCGGTTTCAATGCCATCTTTGTAGCTCCTTAACGCTCAAAGTTATTACTCCCAGCCTGCCGCGCCTTTGTGTGCGGATCAGGCATTAGCACTCAAGGCAGTTGAGTGATAACGATCGGTAGTTAGGCAGGCACAGCGCGGCTGTCAACAGCGCAGTCGGCAAAAAATCATTCCAAGGCATTTGAAGCATTACATTGCTTTCGCTTCACCAACTGTTGAGCAAAAACGGGCAAGCCTGTGATCTGAACGCACAGTTGTTAGAGGTCTGACGTGGCAACAGTCAACGGCTCATCAGGGGACGACACGCTACTGGGATCCACATCGGATGACAGTATCTCAGCCGGGGACGGCCAGGATTTCGTCACAGGAAATGACGGCAACGATACCCTTCGCGGCGGCCTTGGAGACGATACACTCGAAGGCGGTACCGGGGCAGACAGCATCAGCGGCGACGCGGGCAACGACACGATCAGGGGTCAGGATGACAACGACTCCATCGACGGCGGGGATGGCTATGACGACATCTATGGGGATGCCGGGGATGACACCATTCGAGGCGGGACCGGCGACGATTTCATCGTAGCCGGCAGCGGCAATGACAGCATAGACGCGGGCGATAATTGGGACACCGTCTATGGCGGGGACGGCGACGATTCCATCGAAGGCGGTGCAGGAAACGACGACATTTACGGCGGGGCCGGGCGCGACACCATCGACGGGGGTGCGGGCGAGGACTGGCTCTATGGTGGTGCCGACAGAGACAGTGTTTCAGGCGGGAGCGGCAATGACACCGTCATTGGCGAAGAAGGCCAGGATACACTCCACGGCGGGGACGGCGATGACACGGTATCCGGCCATGAAGGGGACGACGCGCTCCATGGCGATGCCGGATCTGACAGCCTTTATGGCGGGTCGGGTGATGATTACTTCGATGGCGGTGCAGACGCTGATTTCTACTTCATGGACCGCGAGGCCGGCGGCGGTGACAATGCTCTGGCCCAGACAGACCGGGACGTGGTCCGGTTTGAACCCGGCATGGGCAACGACATCGCCTATGACTTTGAGGGCGAAAACGACTTCATCTACATCGGTGCGACGTCCGAAGCTGACATCATCGCCACGCAGACCTCTGCCACCACCTGGGTGCTGACCATTTCGGGCAACAGCACCGATTCCCTGACGCTGAACTTTGTGCCCGGCACCGAACCCGGCGACGAAGGCGATCTGCGCAATCAACTGGTCACGGACAGCGAGTATACGCCGCCACAAAACGGCAATCCGGGCTTCTTTACGCCAAGCTGTTTTACACCTGACACCAACATCCTGACCGATCACGGCCTTAAACGCATCGGCCGCCTGCGCCCCGGCGACCAGGTCATCACAGCCGATCATGGCCCCCAGACAATCCGGCACATCCTTCAGCGCAGCTATGCCCCGCATATCCTGCGGCATCAGCCATCCCTGCGGCCGGTGGTGATCGAAACGGGCAGCTTCGGCCCCGGTTTGCCCAACCGACGGCTCCATGTCTCACGCCAGCACGGGTTTGCCACATTGGATGGCGCGGCCCTTATTCGTGCGGCCCACCTTGTCGGACTGTGCAAGGGCGCGCGCATTCAGAAGAACCGGCCAAATCCGGTCCGCTATATCCATCTGGTGCTGGATCAGCATGCGCTGGTCCTGATCGAAGGGGTCTGGGCGGAAACCTATTTCAACAACGATCAAACGCTGGACATCTTGCCAAAGGACAGCGCGACAGCGCGGAACGCCATGCCACACCACACCTCACGCTGCCGCCCCCTGCTGACCCGGCGTGACATCCGCCAGACAGATCACGTTGCCCGCAACATCGGGCAACTGTCGCAGGCACGCAGCGCCGTTGTTTCCCAATCCGTCCTTGAGGACAGCCCGCAGCACGCCTAGAGCAGCCGACCCAAAACCTGAGGCCCGCAGTTGCGCAGAAAGGCCCCGGATGCGGGTGTGTTCCGGCGCAGCGCGGGCTGGTTGCCCGGTCAAGCCGGTACCGCCCGGAGACGGGGCCTTTCTGCGCAACCCGAAGGGCCAAACGGAATTCTCCCAATCCCGGCGCGACGCGTCTTGCAGGGGCAACCAGCCCAGGCTGCGCCGCGACGCTTGGTCTTGGTAAAATTCTGTTTGGCTGAGTGCTTCAGGTTTTGGGTCGGCTGCTCTAGCTTACCCGCAAGGGACCATGGAGCGTGAACCTATGCGATTGTTTTTGATACTCTTCCTGCTGATCTTGCCCGCAAGCCTGCATGCGGCCTGCACCGGCACTGATCTGCGCACGGTTCTGACTCCCGAACAACGTGCCGAGATCGCGCAGCGGCTCAACGGGGTTCCCTACGCCGAAGGCACCTATTGGACAGCGACCCGTGGCACCCGGACACTCCATATCATTGGCACGCTGCATGTGGATGACCCAAGGTTTGATCCGATGACTGCCGCCCTCGCCCCGATCATCCGTTCCGCAGATCATCTGCTTGTCGAAGCGAACGCGGAAAGCCAGGCCGCGCTGGAACAGGCCGTGGCCACGCAGCCGGAAATGCTCTTTCTTACCGATACAACCCTGATCGAACTGATGCCGGAGGACGCATGGGCCAGGTTGGCCGATGCCGCCCGCGCGCGCGGCATTCCCCCCTTCATGGCGGCAAAGTTTCAGCCCTGGTATCTGACCCTGATGCTCTCCATGTCGCCCTGCACCCTGAAATCAATGGCGCAAAGCAAGAATGGGCTGGATCAGCGGATCATGACGATTGCCGAAAACGCGGGTGTCCCGACATCCTCACTTGAACCCTTCGAGACGGTATTCCGCCTGTTCAATCAGGACCCGCTGGAAGAGCAGATCGCCCTGCTCAATCTGGGAGTTGTGCCGGTCGACGCGTCCGAGAACGCCAGCTTCACGCTGGTGGAGCAGTATTTCGATCAGGAGGTGATCGCAGCGCTTGAAACCTCCCGCGTGACCACCCGCGTCCATTTCGACATGCCGGACGCTGAATTTGACGCCCTCTTTGACGATGTCATGGATCTGATCAACATCCAGCGCAACCTGTCCTGGATCGCCCCCATTGAGGCCACCCCCGGCGACAGCATCGTCGTCGCAGCGGGCGCGCTGCATCTGGGGGGCGCGCAGGGCATTCTCAACCTGCTTGCCAAGGAAGGCTACACGCTGGAACGGCAGGCCTTTTAGAGCAGCCAACCCGCGCTGCGCCGGAACACACCCGCATCCGAGGCCTTTCTGCGCAACTGAGGGCCTCAGGTTTTGGGTTGGTTGCTCTAGGTGCCCAGCACCCGACCGCTGACGCTCACCGCTTCTGCGCCCACCGGGGTCAGGCCGTAGACGCCCTTCTCAACCTTCTCGAACCAGCCGTAGTGATCGTCGCGCATCATGCGGGTTGCGGCGGGCACGCCTGTCTCCCGCGCGACATCCGCGCCTTTGCTGGCCCCCACTTCAAACAGGTAAACCGCAATCTTGAGCGCGTCCTGCCGGTAGGCTGTGACCAGCCCCGCCCGCGTCTGCCCACCGTCATTGGGGTCGCCCTGCCTGCGGGCAAACTCCCGCAGCAGCGCGGTTTCGCGTTTCCTGGATTTGCGCGGGTTGTATGGCCCGGGATCGCAATGGACCTCGACCAGACCATCCTTCAGCCGCACCGTGATCAGCCCCAGCCCCAACCGCCGCGCCAGCGCGGTGTTGTCCTTCAACGCCTTGTGAAACCGCTTTCCGGGCTGGCGCGCCACGGCCATGTAGACCTCATCGACCACCTTCAAACGCGCGATGCACTGATGAAACAGCGCCAGCGAAAAGCCCAGCTTCAACTCCACCACAACGGGCGGCTCTGCCCCGCGCACGGCCACCACATCGGCGGCACCAATCTCGGCTTTGACCACATAGCCCTGATCCTCAAGAAACCCTTTGACGGGTAGATAGAGGTCGGTTTCACGCGGGCTATCGGACATGGGACCAACCTGCCCCATTTGCGCGCCGCTTCCAACCGTCTATGCTCCGCCCATGACCCGTGACGAACTGACCGCCTTTTGCGCTGCCCAACCGCAGGCCACCCATGTGGTCCAGTGGGGCAATGCGGATGTCTACAAGGTCGGCGGCAAGGTCTTTGCCATCATCGGCATGGGTGAAAGCGGCAATACCGTGACCTTCAAGGCGTCCGAGATGGCGTTCGAAATCCTCTCTGACAGCCCCGGCTTGCGCCCTGCCCCCTACATGGCGTCGCGCGGTCTGAAGTGGATACAGCATTACGACACACCGGGCCTGTCGGACGACAGCCTGCGCGCGCACATCAAAGCCTCCTACGACATGGTGGTGGCCGGATTGACCAGGAAGAAACGCGCGGATCTGGGCTTGTAAGCCAGGGTGGTGACAACACCGGGGCACGCGCCTATAAGGCGGCAAATCACTCCCCTTTCCTGAGGTAAACCTCCCATGACAACCCTTGTTTTTGGCCACAAATCCCCCGACACCGACAGCACCGGCAGCCCGATCATCTGGGCCTGGTATCTCAACCAGATCAAAGGCGTGAACGCCGCCCCCGCCCTGCTGGGTGAGCCCAACACCGAAGCGCTGTTCATGCTGGATCACTGGAAACTGGACAAGCCGCAGATCATTGATGGCGTGGCTGAAGGGCAGGACGTGGTGATCGTGGACACCAACAACCCTGCCGAATTGCCCGACGGCATCAACGCCGCCAACATCACCGGCATTATTGACCATCACAAGCTGGTCGGCGGTCTGGAAACTGCGGGACCCATCGAGATCCGGATTGAACCACTGGCCTGCACCGCGACCATCATGTGGAAGATGATCGGCGATGACATGGCGCAGATGCCCACAGGGGTGAAAGGCGCGATGCTGACTTGTATCCTGTCGGACACGCTGGAATTCCGCAGCCCCACAACCACACAGGAAGACAAGGCCATCGCCCATGCGCTGGCCAAGGATCTTGGCGTCGACATCCCTGCCTTTGCAGCTGAGATGTTTGCCGCCAAATCCGACGTCTCCGCCTTTTCCGAAGCGGAGTTGCTGCGCATGGACAGCAAGGAATACGCCGTTGATGGCAAGCAGTTCCGCGTCTCCGTTCTGGAAACCACCGCGCCTGCCTCTGTGCTGGACCGCAAGGATGCGCTGATGGCGGCAATGCCCGGCGTGGCGTCCGAGGATGGCGCCGATCAGGTGCTGCTGTTCGTGGTCGATATCCTCAATGAGGAAGCGACCATGCTGATCCCCAACGATCTGACCAAGAGCGTGGCCGAGAAGAGCTTTGGCGCATCGGTGTCCGGCGACACGGTTGTCCTGCCCGGCATCATGAGCCGCAAAAAGCAGATCATTCCAAACCTCAAGGTCTGAGGCCGCAGGGCTCAAGCCCCTGTTCAGCACCTTTCCAGCCGTCCAAGCAGCGCGTTCGCTTCTGCTGCGGGCAGCACGTTGAGCAAATCGCTTCTACGGGTCAGCGGCACCCAGTCGCCTGCGGGCTTGGGACGCAGCCATGTGGCGACAGGAAACGTATCGGGCATCGTTGAGATCAGACAACCGCCTGTTACCTCAATACCAAGGCTCCCTTGCCCCGCGACCTCTGCGGCGCGCAGGGCGATGATCTGGCGTTGGGCGTCGGCCATTCTGGCGGCGTCCCGCGCGTTCAGTTGCAACACATAGACCAGATCATCGGACACGGTAGCCTCAGGCGCAGATGGATCTGCGCGCACCGAAAGAGGCACCTCAATCCCGACGGCTTCGGCCTGTGCGGGATCTTCGGGCTGAAAGGCCAGACGCAACACCGCATCCCCGTCCTGCAAGCGCACACCCTGCGGGACGCTGACAGCCACCGCCAATGCGGCAGGTGGGGTTTCCAGCGGATCAAGCCGCGCAGCAGCCATCAGACCCGCCGGAGTGACACTGCCGCAAGCGGACAGAAGAACGCTGCTCAACGCAGCCAAAAGGGTTGCTTTTATCATCTGACTTGAATTCCGATTCTAAATGATTTACGACTATCTATTAATGTTAAACATTAATGTATAGGTCAAAAACATGATCGAAACTGAAACACAGTCTTTCCTGCGGTCCGCCGAAATTCTGCGCAATGCTCTGACTGCGGTGCTGGCGCTGCTGATCCTGATGGGGGCGGTTGTGGTTGTCTGGACTCTGGTTGAGACCGGCGCGGCCGGACGATGGCTTGCCGCGCAAGTGGGTCAGGACGGAGACGACGCAAGCGGCATGCAGGCCTTTGGACTTACCGCCCTTACGCTGACACAGATCGGGATCTGGTATGCCGTCGTCTGGCAAACACGCCGCATTTTCACTGCCCTGTTGATCGCGGACGCCAGCGCGGCAGGCGCTGCTGCCCGCCGCACGGCGCAATTGCTGTGGGTCGTGGTCATCTGGGGTGTGTTGGCAGCCGCCCTTGGGACCGTCGTCGCCTCCTGGCATTATCCTGAAGGGGAGCGGACCCTCGCCGTTTCTATCGGTCCGGGGCAGATCACGACCATCTTCGCGGCCCTGCTGGCCAGCTTCACCTCACATGCCTTCGTGCTGGGGGCCGCCCTTTGGCGGGACCATCGGGAAGTGATCTGAGGTGGCGATCATTGTGCGGCTCGACGTTGCGCTGGCCCAGCGCAAGATGACCTCACGCGAGCTGGCGGCAAAGGTCGGGATTTCGGAACAAAACCTATCGATCCTGCGGTCAGGCAAGGCGCGGGGTGTGCGGTTCTCAACGCTGGACGCGATTTGCAAAGTGTTGGAGTGTCAGCCGGGGGAACTGCTGGAATACGCAAGCGACGCGGATTGAGCCATGCAGGCCCCTGCCAGAACAGGAGGATGCCATGAGCACAGTAGCCTACGAAAAAGACGGACGGATTGCCCGGCTGACGCTGAACCGGCCAGAGGTAATGAACGCCATTGATGATGACATGCCGCGCGACTTGCAGGCAGCGGTGGAGCGTGCTGACGCCGATCTGGACGTGCATGTGATGGTGCTGTCGGGCGCGGGCAAGGCGTTCTGTGCAGGGTACGATCTGGCCCATTACGCCGCTGACCCGGACAACAGGGTCACCCAACCCATGCCATGGGACCCGATGCAGGATTACCAGTTCATGTGGGCCAACACGCAGGCTTTCATGTCGCTGTTCCGCGCCATGAAACCAGTGATCTGCAAGGTGCACGGGTTTGCGGTTGCAGGTGGTTCGGACATCGCCCTGTGCTGTGATCTGGTGGTGATGGCCGATGACGCGCAGATCGGCTACATGCCCGCGCGGGTCTGGGGATGCCCCACGACGGCGATGTGGGTCTACAGGCTGGGGCCGGAAAACGCCAAGCGGATGATGTTCACGGGTGACAAGATCACCGGCACGGAAGCGGCGGAGAAGGGGCTGGTGCTGAAATCCGTGCCCGCGGATCAGTTGGACGCTGAGGTGGAGGCACTGGCCGCGCGCATGGCGACCGTGCCGGTGAACCAACTGGCCATGCACAAGATGGTCATCAACCAGACCATGGAAGTCACCCTGAACCAGACCCAGCGGCTTGCCACCGTGTTTGACGGGATCA
Organism: uncultured Sulfitobacter sp.; assembly: GCF_947500075.1. Lineage (GTDB taxonomy): Bacteria > Pseudomonadota > Alphaproteobacteria > Rhodobacterales > Rhodobacteraceae > Sulfitobacter. The sequence goes on from NZ_CANMQS010000001.1 coordinate 184,108, forward strand.
CTCGCCATTCTCCCGAAGGGTTGAACTTCAAGGCCCGGTCCGAGGACGTGGGGTGGAAACAGGCGGTCGAGGAGCGCGATCAGGGCACCTTCGACTGGACGCGCAACCGGCAGATACCCGGAAACCGGGACTGAGCCGGGCCCGGTTTCATCTCCGCCGCAATTGGCCTATGCCAGCGCAACAGCTTTGGAGCCGCCATGACCCGTATCGTCGAATCCCTGTCCGAGATTTCTGCCCAATATGACGCGATGTTCGTCGATCTGTGGGGCTGTGTGCACAACGGCGTCCATGCCCTGCCCGAAGCGGTTGCAGCGTTGCAGCAGTATCGCCGCGAGGGCGGCAAGGTGGTTCTGGTCACCAACTCCCCCCGTCCCCGCGCAGGTGTGCAGAAACAACTGGTGCAATTTGGCGTGCCGGATGACGCATGGGATACTATCGCCACCTCCGGCGATTCCGCACGGTCCGCGATGTTTCTGGGCACGGTGGGGCAAAAGGTCTGGCACATCGGCTATCCGGGTGATGAACGCTTCTTTGAACCCCTGCACCTGATCGAAGACCCGATGACCATTGAAACGGTTCCGCTGGAAGAGGCCGAAGGCATCGTCTGTACTGGTCCTCAAGACCCGATGGCCGACCCGGAGGTCATGCGCCCGCAGTTCCTCTATGCCAAGCAGAAGGGGCTGAAACTGCTCTGCGCGAACCCCGATATCGTCGTGGACCGGGGCGAGGTGCGCGAGTGGTGTGCCGGCGCGCTGGCCAAGCTCTACACCGAGATGGGCGGTGAAAGCCTGTATTTCGGCAAACCCCATCCGCCGATCTATGATCTGGCCCGGCGCAGGCTGACGGCATTGGGCCGCGGCATCGCGGATGACCGAATCCTGTGCATTGGTGACGGCGTTCTGACCGACATCGCCGGTGCCATCGGGGAAGACATCGATTCCCTCTTTATCTCTGGTGGTCTGGCCGCATCAGAAACAAAAACTGGCACACAACCGGATCCTGAGGCGCTAACCACTTATCTGGAAAAGGAAATGTCCTCTCCCACCTTTACGATAGGTCACCTGCGCTGACACATTTAACGCTTGATTTTCTGCGCGCGCGAAGTAATTAAGTTCCAAACCGGACGCTCCGGTGATACTTTTATTACCGAGAGGTGTATGATGTTGGACAATCTTCCCCGTGGCACAATCGTCATCGAAGACATCGAAATCGGCATGTTCCGCTATATCCGCAAGGAAGTGACGGACGAAGATATCGAAATGTTCGCCACCATCTCCACCGACCGCAATCCGGTGCATCTGGATGATGACTATGCGCAGGATACGATCTTTCAGGGGCGTATCGCCCATGGGATGCTGACGGCCGGTCTGATCTCTGCCGTGATTGGCGAACAGCTGCCCGGTCATGGCACCGTTTATCTGGGCCAGTCGCTGAAGTTCCTGCGCCCGGTGCGCCCCGGCGATGTGGTTTATGCCGAAGTGAAAGTCACCGACATCGATCCCGCCAAGCGCATCGTGAAGATGGATTGCCATTGCTCTGTCGAAGGGAAGAAAGTGCTGGTTGGTGAAGCCACGGTGCTGGCGCCATCGCGCAAATTCGACTGAGGCGCCCGGCGCTTCTGTCGTCCTTGAGTTTACAGGCCAGATGAAGCTGGGGGGCGGCTCTTGCCCTCTGACCTTTGCGCGATTAGGCAAGGGCCATGAAGATCATCCGGCAGTACAATCAGGTTGCAAGCGAAGACCGGGGGGCCACCGCGGCCATCGGTAATTTTGACGGGGTGCACCGCGGCCACCTGTCGGTGATCGAATTGGCGCGCGACGCCCTGCCCGAGGCCCCTCTGGGCATTGTCACCTTTGAGCCGCATCCCCGCAGCCATTTCGCCCCCGACGCCCCGCCCTTTCGGTTGATGAGCGCGGAGGCGCGTGCGCACCGGCTGGAAAAGATCGGGGTGGAGCGGCTTTATGAGCTGCCGTTCGGGACTGCGCTGTCCTCCCTCACGCCTGACGCATTTGCCCGCGATGTGCTGCACGCCGGTCTGGGCCTGCGTCATGTGGTGGTCGGCGCGGATTTCTGCTTTGGCAAGGGCCGCAAAGGCACCGCAGAAGACCTCAAGGCGTTTGGCGCGCAACTGGGTTTTGACGTGACCATCGCCCCGCTGATGGCCAATGGCACACAGACCGTTTCCTCCACCGCCATCCGTGCAGCCCTCAGCGATGGACGCCCGCGCGATGCGGCCGAGATGCTGGGCCACTGGCACCGGATCGACGGGGCGGTGCTGCACGGGGAAAAGCGCGGGCGCACTTTGGGGTATCCGACGGCGAACATGTCCATCGAAGGCCTGCACCCGCCGGCCTTTGGCGTCTACGCCGTGCTGGTCGATGTTCTGGAAGGGCCGCAGGCGGGCAGCTATCACGGTGTGGCCAGCCTTGGCGTGCGCCCGATGTTCGGGGTGAACACCCCCAACATCGAAACCTATCTCTTTGATTTCAAGGGCGACCTTTACGGCAAATCCCTTTCGGTCGGCCTGGTGGAGCATCTGCGGGGTGAGGAAAAGTTCGACAGTCTCGACGCGCTCATCGCGCAGATGGATGATGACAGCGCCCGCGCTCGTGCGATCCTCAGCGCGCTATGAAACCCATCGCCGCCAAGGGCCTCACGCCGCGGTTCTGGGAGAAGAAACCGCTGACCCGGATGTCGCCCACGGAGTGGGAAGCGCTCTGTGACGGCTGTGGCAAATGCTGCCTGAACAAGCTGGAGGATGAGGACAGTGGCGAGGTTGCGCTGACCCGTGTCGCTTGCCGCCTGCTCGATGACGCCACCTGCCGCTGTGCCCATTACGAGCAGCGCCACCATTTCGTGCCCGATTGCATCGTGCTGCGCCCGGATAATCTGGACAGCCACGCCTATTGGATGCCTGAAACCTGCGCCTATCGTCTGCTGTGGCAGGGCAACCCCCTGCCCGACTGGCATCCGCTGGTGTCCGGCGATCCCGAAAGCGTGCACCGCGCGGGCATTTCCGTGCGCGGGCAGACCGTTTCGGAATTCGACACCCCGTTCGAGGAATGGGAAGACCACGTTATTGAGGAATCAACCTGATGTTTTTCGCCTCTGACAATGCAGGCCCCGCGCATCCGCAGGTGATGGAGCGTGTGATCGCCGCCAACGCAGGCCACCAGCTGCCCTACGGCAATGATGATATGATGGACGAGGTCCGCACCGGCATCCGCCGGGTGTTCGAGGCACCGGAGGCAGAGGTGTTTCTGGTCTCCACCGGGACGGCGGCCAATGCGCTGGCGCTGGCGTGTTACACCCAACCGTGGCAGACAATCTACTGTTCCAGCGTCGCCCACGTGGAAGAAGACGAATGCAACGCGCCGGAGTTTTACGCCGGTGCCGTCAAGCTTACCTGCGTGCGCACAGACGACAAGATGACGCCGGAGGCACTGGAGGCCGCAATCACGGCCCATCCCGCAGGCGACGTCCACGTTGCTCAGCCAGGCCCCGTGACGATCACGCAGGTCACGGAACGGGGCTCTGTCCATTCCCTTGCGGAACTGCAAGCCCTCACCGCTGTTGCCAAGGCCCACAATCTACCCGTCCATCTGGACGGCGCGCGCTTTGCCAATGCGCAGGCGGCACTGGGATGCACAGCGGCAGAGATGTCGTGGAAGTCCGGCGTGGACGTGGTCAGCTTTGGGGGCACCAAAAACGGGTGCATGGCGGTGGAAGCCGTTGTTTTCTTTGATCCCTCAAAGGCGTGGGAGTTTCAGCTCCGCCGCAAACGCGGCGCGCATCTTTTCTCTAAACACCGCTACCTGTCGGCGCAGATGGCCGGATATCTACAGGACGACCTGTTCCTGCGCACCGCACATCAGGCAAATGACAATGCTGCATATCTGGCGCAGTGTCTGACCAAAGCGGGCGCTGAGTTTCTGCATACCCCTGATGCCAACATGATCTTCACGCGCTTCCCAAGGTCCGTGCACCAGCGCCTCCACGATGCGGGCGCCCAATACAACCTTTGGGGCGATGTGCTGCCCGGCGCGGCGGAGGACATGGTGGCCTGCCGCCTTGTCTGCGACTGGTCCATCACACGCGATCAGATTGATACGTTCCTCGCGCACTTCTGACCGGTCAGCCCCGCGCCAGCGCGGCTTCGAACACCGCTGCCACCTCCCGTGGATGTGAAATCGGTGCCATATGCCCTGCTTCGGGGATGACCTCCACAACTGACCCCGGAATGCGGTTGTGCAACCCGTCCAGCGTCGCGGTCACCGCCCGGTGGGTGAACGCGCCGCGCACCAGTGTCACAGGCATGCGCAACCGCTCCAGCACACCGGGCGCAAGGATGCCGTCGGTGTCATCATAGAGAAGCGCATAGGTGCTGGGCACCACGTGAATGGCCCGTGCCATGGCCATGCGGCTGCGCTCGGGCATCTTGTCCCATGTGCCGCGTTCCGTGCTCCACATGCTGTTAAACGCCCGTGCGGCCCCTTCCATGTTCCCTGCATCGATCGCGTCCTGAAAGGGCTTGGCTGCCCGGTCATGATCGACCAGCGTCTCCGGTGCATCGGCCTTGGCGACCGCAAAGAAGACGGGCTCGAACGCTGTCAGCGACCGAATGCGCTCGGGATGCTTTGCCGCCAGCCGCAGCGCGGTCACCGCTCCGAAGGAATGCCCGATCACATCCATCGGAGCCGCATCCATCTGCGCCAGGGTGGTATCAAACACCGTCTGCGCAAAGTCGCTTTGCCCGTCCCATTTCGCGCTATTGCCATGGCTGGGCAAATCAGGCGCGACGAAAGTCAACCGGTCGCCCAGCAGCTTTGCCATGCCGCCCCACGCGCCACCAAACGCCAACGTGCAATGCAGGGCCAGAACGCGGCGCGGGCCCTGCCCCAGCGTGTGGACATAGGGCGCAAAGCCGGGCTGAAGGCTCACAACGCGCCCGCCAGATGCAGGTCGATATCTTCAATCCGGTCCTGCCCCCAGAACCGCTGATCCCCGACAAAATAGAACGGCGCGCCAAACACCCCCCGCTCCACCGCTTCTTCCAGGTTTCGGGCGTAGGTTTCTGCCCCTTCCAGCAAACCACTGTCCGCCAGCGCCGGATCAAATCCTGCATCGGTCAGGCACGCGCGCACCACATCATTCTCTGCGATGTCTTTTTCCTCCGCCCAGACCGCGCGGGTGATCCCATGGGCCAGCTTGCCCAGATCCCCGCCGCCTGCATTCTGCGCCGCAATGAACGCATAGGCCGCAGGCGCGCCATTTGTCGGCCAATGGGCGGGCTTGAGGTGAAACGGCATTCCCAGCTTCTTCGCCTGCCGCACCAGTTCCTGCGCGCGGTATTCAATGCGGCTGATGTGACGCTCATTCGGCAGCGTTCCACCGGTGCGCGAAAAGCCTGCGATGATGTCATAGGGCTTGTAGTTGATGGTCGCGCCATGTTTGGCCGCAACCGCCTCCAGCCGCTCCCCGGCGAGGTAGCAATAGGGGGACAGTGTCGCGAAAAAGTAGTCGATCTGTGGCATCTGGGGTCCGATCTAAAGGTGGGTTCTTGGTGGCACGTTACGGCCATGTTAAGCGGGGTTCAACGTCGCGATTCTGTTACAATTCCCGCTGCCACGGAGAGCCTTCCCCCATGCCCCTCACTTCCGAGCCCAAGCTGATTACCGGCAATGCCAACAAACCTTTGGCCCAAGCGATTGCCCGGCGCATGTCCCTGCACCGTGGCGTCAATGTCGGATTGGTCGACACACGGGTCGAACGGTTCAACGATGGTGAGATTTTCGTCGAAGTCTTCGAAAACGTGCGCGGCGAGGACATGTTCATCATCCAGTCCACCTCAAATCCCGCCAACGACAACCTGATGGAACTGCTGATCATGGCCGACGCGCTGCGCCGGTCTTCGGCCAGCCGGGTGACAGCGGTGCTGCCCTACTTCGGCTACGCCCGGCAAGACCGCCGCACCAAGGCGCGCACGCCGATCACCGCCAAGATGGTCGCGAACATGCTGGTCGGCACGGGGATCGAACGGGTGCTGACGATGGACCTGCACGCAGCCCAGATCCAGGGCTTCTTCGACATTCCCGTCGACAACCTCTACGCCTCCCCTGTCTTCGCATTGGACATCAAGACCCAGTTCAAGGACCAGATGGACAGCCTGATGGTCGTCTCCCCGGATGTGGGCGGCGTGGCCCGTGCGCGTGAATTGGCCAAACGGGTGAATGCACCTTTGGCCATCGTCGACAAACGCCGCGAGAAACCCGGTGAAGTGGCAGAAATGACCGTGATCGGGGACGTGACGGGCAAGACCTGCCTGATCGTGGATGACATTTGCGACACGGCCGGCACGCTCTGCAAGGCCGCCGAAATCCTGCTGGAGAATGGCGCGGCGGAAGTACACTCCTACATCTCCCACGGTGTGATGTCCGGCCCGGCGGTGGAACGTGTGACCAATTCAGTGATGAAATCACTGGTGATCACCGACAGCATCCAGCCCACCGAAGAGATCAAGAAAGCCAAGAACATCCGTATTGTGCCCACCGCCCCTATCTTTGCGCAGGCGATCCTGAACATCTGGAACGGGACATCTGTGTCTTCGCTGTTTGAGGCGGACACGCTGGGGCCCATCTATGACGGGATGTATCAGGGGTAACTGGCGGCACGCGGCGCGGAGGACCCGGCGCAATGCCACACAGCGCGGGCGGGCCATCGCTCATCTCTTCGCCGTCAATGTCCAGCATGCCGGCGGTGATCTCCTCCAGCCCCGCGATCATCTGTAGCAAGATCGCCCCCCGCAGCCTGACGACCAACTGTACCGTCAAATCTGCCCGGCAGATCCATACTCCAGCCATGCGCGTTCCTCGGGCGTCAGACAGCTGTCCATCACCGCATCAAAGGCGCTGATTTCTTTGTTCGTCAGGACGTCCACCCATTTTCCACTTGTGCCACTGTGAAAAAAGTCGGTGTCGGACTTCATGAATCCCGTGCCCCCGCCGGGTGCAAATCGTTCCGCATGGGCCTTCATGTTGTCAAAACCAGCAGCCTCCACCAATTGTTCAAACACATGCGGCGGGTGGCTGATGTCCAGCAGGTCGGCCACTCTGGCGATGGTGCCCGGCAAGTCACGGGTCATATCCGCGTAATGGAACATCGACACATTGGGCCGGTCCACGCGGGCCAGCGCCGCCTTGTAGTGCCGGATGATATGGGCAAGCGGCGCCGCGTCGCCGTCATATCCCTCGGCCCCCGCATCCAGAAAACGGCGAAACGTCACGCCGTCCGTATCATCTTCGGGAAACCAATGACTGAAAAATGGCATGTGGATGTTGGCGAGGTGCCTGCGATAGGAAAAATGCGCATCCAGCGGATGGCGAAAGACGCAAATGAACTGCGCATGATCATGGTGCGGCAGCCCGTCCATCGGCGTGTGGCTTTTCATGCAGCGTCTGTGGGTCATCGCTTCCAGCCGTTCAGCAACCTCCGACATCTCGCGAAAGCGAATATCGACCCAAGGCATCTTGGTGGCCAGTTCCGGTTCAACCTCAGGATCACCGGAAAGGAGCAGGGCCACGATGGTCTGCATCCATGTCGTGCCACACTTCGGAGGCGTTACGACGACCACATCATCCGGACGGATATTGACCATATCCCAGCGCCGGTTGTCGGTTAACGGACCAAGATAGAGCTTCCGGTCGGCCATGACGGTCATCCCCTGCGGTATCGGTTCATGGCATAGAGTGGCCGAACAAGGCCTCAACGCAACCAAAAACGCCCGCTGCGACGCAGACCTTGCAGGCCCCCGTGGGCACCCGCGCTACCCGTCCCGACCCGGTTCGGTTGGATCGCTTGAGAACAATGCGATCTTGTTGCCCTGAGGGTCACGCAGGTAGCCGACATAGAATTGTGGCCCATAGGCCGCGCGAAACCCCGGTGCCCCCTCATCAGCCCCACCAGCCGCAAGGGCGGCCGCATGCAGGTCACGCACTTGGGCTTGACTGCGCGCCTCAAAGGCAACCATGGAGCCGTTCCCGGCAGAAGCAGGTTTCCCATCGAAGGTGGGTTTGACATAGAAATCCGGGGAAACAGGCGGTTGACCGGGAGGGACTGGCAACACATAGCTGAGCCCCTCAGGTCCCTCATCCAGCCCGTAGCCGAGCGCAGGCAGAAAGGCAGAATAGAACCGTTTCGCGCCTGTGATGTCATCGGCACCAACTGTGACATAAGCAATCATGTGGTCTGCTTCCCTTTCCGCCCCTCTGGCAAAGGTTCAGGATCAAATCATCGCCGCACAATACGGCATGCGGGGCTAAGCACCCCTCCCCGCCTCAAATCACGTCCCAATCATCATCGTCGGGCAATGACCCGATCGCGGACCAGGCCACGCGCACACGGGCCACACGGGTGTCGCCCCAAGTGCGGAACACCATGTCGAACCCTTTCTCCGTTACCGCCTCCGCCGAGATATCCGCGCGGATCACTGTCGCGGCATCCAGATCCCAAAGCGAGATGGACACCTGCACCGTCGGCGCATCGCGATAGGGTGTATCAAACCGGATGTGCTTGCGCCGCTCGCGCTGGCCGCGGCCTGTCCACATCTCTCCCCCGTCCTCGTAGTCCGAGAACAGGATCACATCTCCGCTGTCCACACCGATGGAATGAGAGCGTAAGCGTTTCATAAACTGGGGCCGACCTGCAAAAAGTAACGAAGTTGCAAAGTGATACCCGACCTTTGCGGTACTGGAAAGGGGCCGGCGCAATCGCGCGGGCGCACACGCCCCAAACGGAAACGGCCCCGCGCGATGCGGGGCCGTCTTTCAAACAGGCATTGCAGGTTACTGCTTGGCCGTCAGACCCATATGCTCACCCATGGCGACCATGTCCGAGAGCAGTTTGGCGGCGTCATCCACCGGACCAGGCTCATTCTCAAAGGCTTCTTTCGCCTTTGAATACATGGACTTGGCTTCCTCAACCATCTCATCAAGATGCTCTTGGGTCATATCGCCTTTTGGCACCGCACGTTCCGCCAGAACGGAGACGCCATCGGCGCGGATCTCGGCAAAGCCACCGGTGACCACGTAATCCGCCGTGCCATCCGGCCCATCGACAGACAGCACACCGGGACGCAGAGTGGTGATGGTGGGGGAATGCCCCTCCATCGCCGTCATGTCGCCGTCAGCGCCGGGGATCTGGACAGACGTGACCTGCAAAGAGGCCAGCCGCCGCTCGGGCGACACCAGATCGAATTGCATTGTCTCTGCCATCACTCAGGCTCCCTTAGGCGGCGTCTGCCGCCATTTTCTCGGCTTTCGCCTTCACATCATCGATGCCGCCTACCATGTAGAACGCACCTTCGGGCAGATGGTCGTATTCGCCGGCCACAACCGCCTTGAAGGAGGCAATCGTGTCTTCCAGCGGCACCTGCACGCCGTCAGAGCCGGTAAAGACCTTCGCCACGTCAAACGGCTGGGACAGGAAACGCTCGATCTTGCGCGCACGGGCCACGGCCAGTTTGTCGTCCTCGCTGAGTTCGTCCATCCCGAGGATCGCGATGATGTCCTGAAGCGATTTGTAGCGCTGAAGCACCTGCTGCACGTCGGTCGCAACCTTGTAGTGCTCTTCCCCGATGATCAGCGGATCGAGCAGACGGGAGGTGGAACCCAGCGGGTCCACAGCCGGGTAAATACCCTTTTCCGAAATCGCACGATCCAGAACCGTGGTCGCATCAAGGTGCGCAAAGGACGTCGCAGGTGCCGGGTCAGTCAAGTCATCCGCAGGCACGTAAACGGCCTGAACGGAGGTGATGGAGCCGTTCTTGGTGGAGGAAATGCGTTCCTGCATCGCACCCATGTCGGTGGCCAGTGTTGGCTGGTAGCCCACCGCAGAAGGAATACGACCCAGCAGAGCCGACACCTCGGAACCCGCCTGTGTAAAGCGGAAGATGTTGTCCACGAAGAACAGAACGTCGGACCCGGATTCGTCGCGGAACTGCTCGGCCAGTGTCAGACCGGACAGGGCCACACGCATACGCGCACCTGGAGGTTCGTTCATCTGGCCATAGACCAGCGCAATCTTGGAAGACGTCATGTCGTCAGGGACGATAACGCCGGATTCGATCATCTCGTGATAGAGGTCGTTGCCCTCACGGGTACGCTCCCCCACGCCCGCGAAGACGGACAGACCGGAGTGCACCTTGGCGATGTTGTTGATCAGTTCCATGATCAGAACCGTCTTGCCCACACCCGCACCACCGAAGAGGCCGATCTTGCCGCCTTTGGTGTAGGGGGCCAGCAGGTCGATGACCTTGATGCCCGTGGTCAGGATTTCGGTCTCAGTGGACTGGGCGGCAAAGGACGGCGCGTCACCGTGGATGGCGCGTTTTTCATCCGTCTCAACCGGGCCCTTTTCGTCAACCGGGTCGCCGGTCACGTTCAGGATACGGCCCAATGTGGCCTTGCCCACGGGCACCTGAATGGGCGCGCCGGTGTCGGACACTGCCGCACCGCGCACCAGACCTTCGGTCGCATCCATCGCAATGGCGCGAACCGTGTTCTCACCAAGGTGCTGGGCAACTTCCAGCACCAGTGTCTTGTCCTGGTTGTCGGTGTGAAGGGCGTTCAGGATCTCGGGCAGATCGCCTTCGAACTGAACGTCAACGACAGCGCCGATGACCTGGGTGATTTTGCCGACTGCTTTTGCCATGTCGTGTCTCCGATTTGCTTACAGCGCTTCCGCGCCGGAAATGATTTCGATCAGCTCGTTCGTAATAACGGCCTGACGGGAACGGTTGTATTGGATGGTGAGGCTGTCGATCATGTCACCAGCGTTGCGCGTGGCGTTGTCCATTGCAGACATCCGCGCGCCCTGCTCCGAGGCTGCATTTTCCAGCAGGCCCGAGAAGATCGCCGTCGCCACACCACGGGGCAGCAGATCCGCAAGGATCGCTTCCTCGGAAGGCTCGTAATCGAACAGCGTGCTCGCCCCTTCATCCTCTGACGCTTCAAACGTCGCAGGAATAATCTGATGCGCGCGGGGGATCTGGCTGACGACGTTCACGAAATCCGAATAGAAGACCGTGGCCACATCAAATTCGCCCCCGTCAAAGCGGTTCAGCACGTCCTTGGCGATGCCCTGGGCGTCTGAATAGGCAAGGCGTTTCACCTCCGTCATGTCGACATGACCGACCAGATGATCCCCGAAGTCACGCTTCAGCTGATCCCGGCCTTTCTTGCCAACGGTGAGGATTTTCACCTCTTTGCCCGCCGCCAACAGCTCTTGCGCATGGGCACGGGCCTTTTTGACGATGTTGGTGTTGAAACCACCACACAGACCGCGTTCAGAGGTCATCACGACCAGCAGGTTCACCTTGTCCGAACCGGTGCCTGACAGCAGCTTGGGCGCTGAATCAGACCCGCCAACAGACGCGGCCAGCCCTGCCATCACAGCATTGAACCGCTCCGCGTAAGGGCGCGACATCTCTGCCGCTTCCTGCGCACGGCGCAGCTTGGCAGCCGCGACCATTTGCATGGCCTTAGTGATCTTGCGGGTCGATTTGACCGACGAGATCCGGTTTTTAAGGTCCTTGAGATTTGCCATGGGCCTATCTCTCCTTAATTAAGCGTGATCAGCGGCGAAAGCGTCGAGTGCTGCTTTGATTTTATCTTCCAGCTCGTCTTTCACCTTGCGGTCGTTGTTGGTGATGTCCTTGAGCAGGTCAGCGTGCTTGGACCGCAGATGGTTCAACAGCCCCTGCTCCCATGCACCCACCTGGGTCACTTCCAACTTGTCGAGATAGCCGTTGGTGCCCGCGTAGATGATGCAGACGATTTCGGCGTTGGACAGTGGCGAGTACTGCGGCTGTTTCATCAGCTCGGTCAGACGCGCACCACGGTTCAGCAGCTGCTGTGTCGCGGCATCCAGATCGGAACCAAACTGCGCAAAGGCCGCCATCTCACGGTACTGCGCGAGCGACAGTTTCACCGGACCCGCGACCGAAGACATCGCCTTGGTTTGAGCGGAGGAGCCCACACGCGAAACCGACAGACCGGTGTTCACCGCAGGACGGATGCCCTGATAGAAGAGTTCCGTTTCAAGGAAGATCTGCCCGTCGGTGATCGAAATCACGTTTGTGGGAATAAACGCGGACACGTCACCGCCTTGCGTTTCGATCACAGGCAGGGCTGTCAGGGAACCGCCGCCAAAATCTTCGCTCAGCTTCGCGGAACGCTCCAGCAGGCGGGAGTGCAGATAGAAAACGTCGCCAGGATAGGCTTCACGGCCTGGTGGGCGGCGCAGCAGCAGGGACATCTGACGATAAGACACGGCCTGCTTGGACAGGTCATCGTAGATGATCAGCGCGTGGCGGCCGTTGTCGCGGAAATGCTCTGCCATCGCTGTCGCGCAATAAGGCGCAAGGAACTGCATGGGGGCAGGTTCGGACGCGGTGGAAGCCACCACAATGGAATATTCAATCGCGCCTGTCTCTTCGAGCTTTTTCACCAGCTGCGCCACAGTGGAACGCTTCTGGCCGATCGCGACGTAGACGCAGTACATCTTCTTGCTCTCGTCGTCGCCTGCGGCCTCGTTGACCTGCGCCTGGTTCAGGATCGCGTCCAGAGCAACGGCAGTTTTACCGGTCTGACGGTCGCCAATGATCAATTCCCGCTGGCCACGGCCAATCGGGATCATCGCGTCCACGGACTTGAGGCCTGTGGCCATCGGCTCATGCACGGATTTACGCGGGATGATGCCCGGCGCTTTGACTTCGGCCAAGGCACGCTTGGTGGTGCCCAGAGGACCCTTGCCATCAATCGGGTTGCCCAGACCGTCCACAACACGGCCCAGCAGTTCGTCACCCACGGGCACGTCCACGATGGAGTTCGTCCGCTTGACGGTGTCGCCTTCCTTGATGTCCCGGTCGTTGCCGAAGATCACCACACCGACGTTGTCGGCCTCCAAGTTCAGCGCCATGCCCTGAATGTTGCCGGGGAATTCGACCATTTCACCAGCCTGAACATTGTCGAGGCCGTGTACGCGGGCGATACCGTCACCAACGGACAAAACGCGGCCCACTTCGGCCACTTCTGCTTCTTGACCAAAGTTCTTGATCTGGTCTTTCAGGATCGCAGAAATCTCTGCAGCTTGGATACCCATTTATCCGACCTCTTTCATTACATTCTGGAGGGAATTGAGCTTCGAGCGGATCGACGTGTCGATCATCTTGGAGCCCACTTTGACAATCAGACCGCCGATGAGTGTTTCATCAACAGAAGCCTGGAGCGTGACGGTCTTGCCGGTCGTCGCTTTCAGCGATTTGGCAAGTTTATCGGATTGCGCCTTGGTCAGCGCCTTGGCAGAGGTAACTTCCGCCGTGATCTCACCCTTGTCTGCCGCAATCATGTCGCGCAGCTGGCGGACCAGCTGTGGCAGCACGAACAGGCGGCGCTTGGCCGCCATCAGCGCCAGCGTGTTGCCCATCGTGGGGGAGAGTTTCATTTTCTTGGACAAAGCCGCAATCGCTGTCCCCTGCTCATCACGGCTGTACACCGGAGAAGAGATCAGGCTGCGGAAATCTTCGCTGTCGGTCAGGGCACCTTGCAGCGCCTCCAGATCGGTCTCAATGGCTTTGACGGTCTTGGCCTCTTTGGCCAGGTCAAACACGGCTGACGCATAGCGCTCCGCGATGCCGGTGGAAATCGAAGCTGTTTCGGACACGTGCATCCTCTCATTCAATCAGGCCAATTGCGCGATCTGGATCGCTTCACCGGCATGTGGGCGCGGCTTGAAACGGGTCAAGACGGCTAAATCAGGGGCCATGTAGCAGAGCATATGCTAACCCGCAACACAGTATAGTGATGGTCGTTGGAACCATTGGATACTTTGTTTGCTGCGCTCGCAGCGTCCTGCCCCCTCAAAGGGCGCGGGGTGCGGCGGTCCGACGCACCCTTGGAGAATTCACAAAAACCGAATCTATCCGCGATGCGGCATCGATCCTGCCGGGCGGGGATTTCGGCTGACGGCGGGTTCGGTCAGCCCCTCCAGCACCGATATCCGTTTGCGCGCGGTCTTCGGCGTCCCCTTGGGCGGATAGACCAGCTTGCTCGCCTCCACCATGAACGCCCCACCTGCCAGCATTGCCGGCAACACCTGCCCGACTTTCTCAAACAGCTTGGCCGATTTCATCCAGACCCGCTGCTGCGATGGAAACTGATGCAGCGCGGTTGCATGGCGTTCGGGCAGGAACTGATGCTTGCGCAACTGCGCTTCAAGCTGCCCCGGCGAATAGGGCCGCCCATATCCAAACGGCGTCCGGTCCCGGCGCGCCCAAAGCCCCGCGCGGTTGGGCACGATAAACAGCACCCTGCCCCCCGGCCCCAGCACCCGCCAGCATTCCTCCAGCAGATCGGAGGGCCGCTCACAGGTCTCAAGCCCGTGCAGCAGCACCAGCTTGTCCACGTGACCTGTCTCCAGCGGCCACAAGGTCTCTTCCGTCAGCACCGAGGTATTGGGCATGCCCGCAGGCCAGGGCATCACCCCCTGCGGTGCGGGCATCAGGGTGATCACCCGCCGCGCATCCGCCAGAAAGGGCCGCAACAAGGGTGCTGCAAAGCCAAAGCCCACCACCGTCTGCCCCTTGGCTTCCGGCCACATCTTGAGCATCCGCCCCCGCAACGACGTCTGCGCGGCGCGTCCCAACGCACTGCGGTAATAGAAATTGCGCAGGTCCTGAACATCAAGGTGCATTGCGGCCCATCGGTCTGAGTGTCACTCTGCACGTAAGGATGCAACACGCGCAAAGGAATAGCCATGGCTTATGAGTTGATCACGATCCCCTGCCTGTCAGACAATTATGCCTATCTTCTGCGCTGCGGCACGACGGGCGAGGTGGCGGTGATCGACGTCCCCGAAGCGGGGCCCATCCTGGCAGCCCTTGAGAGCCGCGGCTGGACGCCGACGCAGGTCTGGCTGACCCACCACCACTACGACCACGTGGATGGTTTGCCCGATCTGTTGACCGCCTATCCGGCACAGGTCGTCGGCGCACAGGCGGACGCGCACCGCCTGCCCCCGCTCGATCTGGCGGTTGCCGAAGGCGATACCGTCACGCTGGGCAACCTGACGGCAGAGGTGATCGACGTCTCCGGCCACACCATCGGCCACATCGCCTTTCATGTTCCGGCAGCAAAATGCGCCTTCACCGCCGACAGCCTGATGGCTCTGGGCTGTGGACGGCTGTTCGAAGGCACGCCTGCACAAATGTGGGACAGCATGCAGAAAATGCTCAAATGGCCCGACGACACAACGATCTGTTCCGGCCACGAATACACCGCCTCGAACGCAAAATTCGCCCTGACGGTTGATCCCGGTAATGCCGCACTTATCTCTAGGGCATCCGAAATTACCGCCGCCCGCGCCAAGGGTGAGCCGACAGTGCCCTCGCAACTCTCAACCGAACGCGCCACCAATCCCTTTTTGCGCCCCGCCGACCCCGGCATTCGCGCCACTCTGGGGATGCCCACCGCATCTGACGCAGACGTTTTTGCCGAAATTCGCAAACGCAAAGACAATTTTTGATCCCGTTTTGGCCCTATTCAGACCGAAGACGTTTGCAAACGTCTGTTTCGAAGCCAAAGACAATGATCGGAAACCTGCGACAAAACTGCCCAAAACACTGCGATCACGGCAATTGTGACATCATTTTTCAAGAAAACGCTTGAAGCCGCGCCGTGATCAACCAAACTCTAATACTAAGAGGCCATGGTCGGTTCAGGGGGATGCGTTATCCTACCCGCCCCCTCCCGACCCAGATCGAAAAGGAGCACGCTTGTGCCTTCATTCTCGAATACACTAGAGCAGGCAATCCACGCAGCCCTTGCGTTGGCCAATGCCCGCCGCCACGAATTCGCCACGCTAGAGCATTTGCTGCTGGCGTTGCTGGATGAACCCGATGCGGTTCAGGTGATGAAAGCCTGCTCCGTCGACGTATCCGACCTGCGCGAAACGCTGGTCGAATTCGTGGACGAGGATCTGAGCAATCTGGTCACGGACGTGGACGGCTCCGAAGCGGTGCCGACAGCCGCGTTCCAGCGGGTCATTCAGCGTGCCGCAATTCACGTCCAATCCTCCGGTCGGACCGAGGTGACAGGCGCCAACGTGCTGGTTGCCATCTTTGCCGAACGCGAAAGCAACGCGGCCTACTTCCTGCAAGAACAGGAGATGACGCGCTATGACGCGGTGAACTACATCGCACACGGTGTCGCCAAGGACCCAGCCTACGGCGAAGCCCGCCCCGTTGCAGGCGCGCCGGAGCATGAGGAAGAAGCCCAGGGCGTGACCGAGGGCGACAAGAAAGAATCCGCGCTGGCTAAATACTGCGTAGATCTCAATGCCAAGTCCCGCGATGGCGATGTCGATCCGCTGATCGGCCGCGACAGCGAAGTGGAACGCTGCATTCAGGTCCTCTGCCGCCGCCGCAAGAACAACCCACTGCTGGTGGGTGATCCGGGCGTCGGCAAAACCGCCATCGCCGAGGGGCTTGCGCGCAAGATCGTGGCAGGTGAAACGCCCGAAGTGCTTCAAAATACCACCATCTACTCCCTCGACATGGGCGCACTGCTGGCAGGCACCCGGTACCGCGGTGATTTTGAGGAACGTCTGAAAGCCGTGGTCAGCGAGTTGGAAGAGCATGACGATGCGGTGCTGTTCATTGATGAGATTCACACGGTGATCGGTGCCGGTGCCACGTCTGGTGGCGCCATGGACGCCTCCAACCTGCTGAAACCCGCGCTCGCGGGCGGCAAGCTGCGCACCATGGGCTCCACCACCTACAAGGAGTTCCGTCAGCACTTTGAAAAGGACCGCGCGCTGAGCCGCCGGTTCCAGAAGATCGACGTGAATGAGCCTTCCGTGGAAGACGCGGTGAAAATCCTGCGCGGCATCAAGCCATATTTTGAGGATCACCATTCGGTCAAATACACCTCCGACGCGATCAAAACGTCGGTGGAACTGGCGCATCGCTATATCAACGACCGCAAGCTGCCGGATTCGGCCATCGACGTGATTGACGAAGCCGGTGCCGCACAGCACCTCGTCGTCGCCTCCAAACGCCGCAAGACAATCGGCACGAAGGAGATCGAGGGCGTCGTCGCAAAAATCGCGCGCATCCCGCCCAAGAACGTCTCCAAGGATGATGTTGTGGTGCTCAAGGACCTGGAATCCTCGCTCAAGCGCGTGGTCTTCGGTCAGGACAAAGCCATTGAGGCGCTGTCCTCCGCCATCAAACTGGCCCGTGCCGGTCTGCGGGAACCTGAAAAACCCATCGGCAACTACCTCTTCGCCGGTCCAACCGGTGTGGGTAAAACCGAAGTGGCCAAGCAATTGGCAGACACGTTGGGTGTGGAACTCCTGCGTTTTGACATGTCGGAGTACATGGAGAAACACGCGGTTTCCCGTCTGATCGGTGCCCCTCCCGGATACGTCGGGTTCGATCAGGGCGGCATGCTCACGGACGGTGTCGATCAACACCCCCACTGCGTGCTGCTGCTGGATGAGATGGAAAAGGCGCACCCGGATGTCTACAACATCCTGCTTCAGGTCATGGACCACGGCCGCCTGACCGATCACAACGGCCGCACCGTGGATTTCCGCAACGTGGTGCTGATCATGACCTCCAACGCCGGTGCGACAGAGCAGGCGAAAGAAGCAATCGGCTTTGGCCGTGACCGCCGCACAGGCGAAGACACGGCGGCCATCGAACGCACCTTCACGCCGGAATTCCGCAACCGTCTGGATGCGGTGATCTCCTTCGGCGCGCTGCCCAAGGAAGTGATCCTGCGCGTGGTCGAGAAGTTCGTGCTGCAACTCGAAGCGCAACTGATGGACCGCAACGTGACCATTGAGCTTTCCAAGAAAGCCGCAGAATGGCTGGCCGACAAAGGCTACGACGACAAGATGGGCGCGCGTCCCCTGGGCCGCGTGATTCAGGAGCACATCAAAAAGCCACTGGCGGAGGAATTGCTGTTCGGCAAACTCGCCAAGGGCGGTGTGGTCAAGGTTGGCGTCAAGAAAGGTGAACTGGACCTCACGGTCCTGTCGCCGGACAAGCCGCAGATCTCTGGTGACAAGCCGCCACTTCTGACGGCCGAATGATCAGAACCGCCACAGCGGTGATCCTCATGTCCTTCGCCAGCCCTGCGCTGGCGGAGGATTTTTTACTTGAGCTGCCCATTGATTGCGATCTGGAAAGCGAAAGCTGCTTCATCCAGCAATACATGGACCGTGATCCCGGCCCCTCCTCCTCGGACTACCAGTGTTCAGGTCTCAGCTACGACGGGCACCGGGGCACCGACTTTGGCCTGCCCACCAAAGCGGATATCGCCCGGAACATCCCCGTCATCGCCTCTGCCGCAGGGCGGGTTGTGGGGTTTCGGGACGGCATGCCCGACACCGGCACCGCCGAAGATGTCGAAGGCCGCGAATGCGGCAATGGCGTGGTACTGGAACATCAAAACGGCTGGCAGACCCAATACTGCCACCTCAAACAAGGCTCCGTGAAAGTCACCCGCGGCCAGAATGTCGACGTCGGAGAGGTGCTGGGCTACGTAGGTCAATCGGGCAAAGCCGCCTTTCCCCACGTGCACCTGTCCGTGCGTAAGGACGGCACGCCCATCGACCCGTTCGACCCTGACGGCACGGTCAGCTGCAACACGCCGGGGGACAGCACCCTATGGGCTGAAACACCGATCTACCAGCCCGGCGGCCTGCTGGACGGAGGCTTCGCCGACAAGATCCCCGAATATGCCGATGTGAAGGCAGGCACGGCGGATGCGGTCCCGCTTGATCCAACCTCCCCCGCCATCGTGCTCTATACGCTCAGCTTCGGCACACAGGCCGGGGACATCATCCGCATGCGCATTGACGGGCCGAACGGCACGTTGGTGGAAAGCGATCAGGTGATAGAACGCGATCAGGCGCAGTCCTTCCGGGCCGTTGGCCAACGCAGACGCGGTAATCCGTGGCCCGGTGGAACCTACAACGGGTCCCTCAGCCTGATCCGTGACGGCGACGTGATCAGCACCATGACCCGCCAGATCACCCTCGAATAACACACCACCCCATACCCCATGAAGCGGCCACCGCAGGTGCGCAATGAATGCGCGCCCTACTTCTCGGTAAATTTCAGCTCGATCCGCCGGTTGCGCGCGCGCGCTTCATCCGTATCCGCCAGATCCACCGGCTGAAACTGACCAAACCCATTCGCCGCCAACCGGTCCGGCGCAATCCCCAGCGCGCTGATCATGTATTTGACCACCGACAGGGCCCGCGCCTGACTAAGCTCCCAGTTGTCCGCAAACTCGCCCAGCCCCGACAGCGGCACGTCATCCGTGTGACCATCCACCCGCAGCACCCAGTCAATCTCCGGCGGAATTTCATCGGCAATGCTGCGCAGAATGCCCGCGACCTTGGCGATCTCCGCCTGCCCGTCCCCGGACAGAACCACCTCACCCGGCGCGAACAACACCTCGGAGGAGAATACAAACCGGTCCCCTTCAATCCGCACACCCTCCTGCGTGCCCAACAGATCGCGCAGACGGCCAAAGAACTCTGACCGGTACTGCTCCAGATCCTTGGTCTGCTCCTGCAAGGCGCGCGCTTCGGCTTCCAGCCGCTCCCGCTCTGCCGCTTCCAAGGCTGCGCGCCTGCGTTCTTCCACCGCCACCCGCGCCAGCGCGGTGTTCAGGTCAGAGCCCAACGACTGCAATTCGATCTCCTGCGCCGCGTCCCGCGCGCGCGCATCATCCAGCAGGGCCTGCAAATCCCCCAACTGCCCGCGCAGCGCCGCGACCTGCTGGTTCAGCAATTCCGTCTGCCGTTGCGCCGCCGCGCTGGTCTCTTCCTCCGCTGACAACGCCCGCTGCGCTTCCGCCAGCAACGCCGCCCGTTTTTCAGCCTCCGTGGTGGTATCCTCCGCCAGCGTCTGCGCCGCCAGCTTCGCCGCCAAGGCCTGCGCCAGTTGCGCGCGCAACGTCTCCCGGTCCACGGCATCTGCGTCCAGATCACCGCGCAACGCGCGCAACTCTGCCTGCAATCCCGCGTTCTGCGCCGTGGCGTCCGCCAGTTGTGCCTGCAAGTCCGCCTGAGCCGCCCGCAATTGTTCCTGCTCTGCCTGCAAAAGCGCCTGCGCGTCATCCTGCTCTGCTGCCAATGCCGCCTGAATGTCCGCCCGCTGAGCCGCCAGTTCCGCTGCCGTTTCCGCCTCCTGCAACGCCAGAAGCGCAGTGCTCAACCGCGTGTCCAGTTCCCCTTCAGCCGCCCGTGCTGCGGCCAGCAACGTAAGCGTATCCTCCGCCTCCTGCCGCTGTTCCTCCAGCGCCAGCGTCATCGCCGTCAGCTCCGCATCCGCGTTCTCCAACCTTTCCCGCAACGCCTGAGCCGCTGCGGCTTCTGCCAACCGCGCGGCTTCCTCCGCGCTCAAAGCCTCTGCTTGCGTGGCCAGATCACTCTGCAAATCCGCCACCTGCGCCTCTGTCTCCGCGTTGCGGGCGCGCAGATCGACGATCAGGGCATCCAGCGCCTCCCGCCGGGCCGCCGCCAACCGCGCGGCTTCCGCCTGCGCATCCACCTCATCGCGGGCGGTGGCCAAAGCAAGGTTCAGCGCCTCCTGCGCGCTCAGCAATTGCGCCTCCCGCTCTTGCAGATCCGCCACCTGCCCGCGGGCGCTGTCCCGGTCTGCCAACAGCCCCGCAACCTGTGCTTCAAAATCCGTGATCCGCGCTTCTGCTCCGGCCAGCGCGGCGGCGGTCTGATCCCGCTCCGCCGTCAGCAGGGCAATCTGCCCCGCCTGCAATGCCACCCGGTCCTGCGCGGCAGTGAGCGAGGTGTTCAACGCCCCCAACCGCGCCTCCAACTGCGCGCTCTCGCGTTCTTCCAAACCCAGCGCCTGCGCCAGTGCCGCCACCTCTCCAGCCAGCGCGTCCAGCTCTGTCTCCTGTCCGGTGATGCGTTCGGTCAGCACGAATTGCACCACCATGAAAATGGTCAGCACAAACATCAGCACCAACAAGAGCCCGGTCATCGCGTCCACAAATCCCGGCCAGATGGAGCTTTGAAACCGCGTGCCAGTGCGCCGCGACAGGGCCATGCTCAGTCCCCCTTACCGCCGGGGCGCAGGGGGCCCGGCAGGCGGCGGCGGGCCTCTGCCATTGCGTCACCGCTCACGGCGCGGGTCAGCTGTTGCAGGTCTTGGCGCAGCTCTGCCATGGTTTCCTGCCGGCCTGCGGAAATCTCTTCGAGGATGCGCAGAATCTGCACGTCAATCGACCGCAACCGCATCCGGCTTTCCGCGTCGATCCCATCGCTGGTCTGGTTCTGCAAGGCCGCGATCATCCGGTCCTGACCGTCTGCAATCCGGTCCAGCGGCCCCTGCCCCGGCGCATGCGTCTCCATCTTCTCGGTCATGCGTTCGACCGCATCTGTCAGCTTGCCCAGCTTTTCGTCCATCAGCGCACGGTTCACATCCGTTTGCGTCAGCACCCGCTGCAAGCCCTCCATCTGCTCCGCCATCTGGTCAATCACTGCCGCGATGGCCCCGCCATCCCCGCCGCCATCGCCCGCACCTTCTTCGCCCGAGCTGAAACCCACGCGGGTGATCGAACTCAGCCAATCCTCAAGCTCCTGATAAAACCGGTTCTGCCCATGGCCTGCAAAAAGCTCCAGCAACCCCACGACCAGTGATCCCGCCAGCCCCAACAGGGACGAACCAAAGGCCACGCCCATGCCGCCCAACTGCGCTTCAAGCCCGGTCATCAGACGGTTGAACACCCCCACGCCGCCGCCATCGGACCCTTCCGAAGGCGCCAGACTGCGAATGGTGTCCACAACCGCCGGCACCGTGGTGGCCAGACCATAAAAGGTTCCCAGAAGGCCAAGGAAAATCAGCATGTTGACGATGTAGCGCGTGATCTCCCGCGCTTCATCAATCCGGCTGGCAACGGAATCCAGTATCGACCGGGTGGAGGTGGCCGACACCTGCATCCGCGCGCCCCGCTGCCGCAACAACGACGCCAAGGGGGCCAGCAACTGTGGGGCCACCGTCTCAGGGTCGGGTTTGTCAGAGGCGAAGTTCTCAATCCAGCGGACAGAGCCAATCAACTGAAAAACCTGATAAAAACAGGCCAGCACCCCGATCACGAAGACCGCGAAAATCACCCCGTTGAGATAGGGATTCTCAATGAAAATCGGCATGACAGACGGCAGCGCCAGAAACGCCCCACCCGCCGTTGCCGCAAGCACAATCAGCATCAGCGAAATCTGCCGCACCGGTTGTGAAAACTGTACTTTACCCTTTTGGTCTGGCTGCGCCATTTGGCCTTGTTCCTGACCCTTTTGCCTGTCTTTCCCGCAGCCTATACCGAAAAACGCGGCAAGCCCAAGACATTATCAAACAAGGGATTTCACCCGCGCACAGAGCCAATCAAGGTCAGCATCTTTCAGCCCGACAGAGGTCAGGTGTTCGGCCGTGTTATAGAGGTATTCCGTGTTCGGCCCGCGCCCGCCCACCGCATGGGCAATGATCTGCGCCTGTTCTTCCAGCGGCAGCCCGCCGCAATACTGCTCATGCGCCTCGTCAATGACGTAAACAACCGCTTCGACGTCGCGGCCATCGGCCAGTGTGACCTGCAATTCCTTCTCCAGATAGGCTGAGGAGATCAGCTCCCGCTCGCGCAGATACGCAATCGTCGCCTCCTCTGTGCCGTCTGCCGCGCGCAGGGCCATGCCCGTACAGGCATGATCCGGCTGATGATCCAGCGCCAGCACCAGCCCCGGTTCGTCTTCGGTCCCACGATGATGGATCGACCGCATGCAAAACGACCGCGCATACCCCGGCAGGGTGCCAATCACGCTTTCGGCCACGTCAAATCCGGGGTTCCACAACAACGATCCATACCCAAATACCCAAAGCGCCATGTGCCGCTGTCCCTTCACACTGGTTCTTGTTCAATGGTGCGGGTAAACCGCATCCATCGGATGAGTTAAAGGGGTGTTCGCCATGAGCAGAGTGATTGGTGTGTTGATGCTGGCAGCAACTCTGTGGAGCGGGTGGTGGTACATCGCCTCCAGCGCGGCAGAACGCGGCGTGCACAATTGGCTCGCCCTGCGCCAGGCGGAAGGCTGGCAGGCAGAGGCGCAAGGCGTCACGCGCAGCGGCTATCCCGTCCGGCTGAACCTGCATGTCGAAGGACCTGTACTGGCCGATCCGGCCACAGGTGTCGCGCTTGAGATGGAGCATCTGGACCTCAGCGCCCCCGCATGGTGGCCCGGTGACGTCACACTGGACCTGCCCCAAACCCCCATCCGCATGTCCAGCCCCGATGGCCCTTTGACGCTGCAAGCCAATGCGGGCCAGGCCACCCTCAACCTGCACCCCGGCCCCTCCCTGCAACTTGAAGCGATGCAGGCCACCAGCGCACTGTGGCAAATCACAGCCCCCGAAGGCGCGCTTCTCAGCGGCAGCGCCTTCACCGCCTCCATGGTGCAGGATACTGAAACCGCCGAGACCTATGCCTTCACCGTCGATGCCACGAACCTCACCCCCGGCGCATTCCTGCGGGCAGGTCTGCCCACCGACTGGCCCTCGAGTTTCGACACATTCACCGCCCGCATGCGCGTCACTTTCGACACGCCCTGGGACCGGTCTGCACTGGAAACCCGCCGCCCCCAGCCCCGCAAGATCACCATCGAAGAGGCGGACATCAAATGGGGCGCATTGCGGCACCGCGCTTCTGGCGATCTGACGATTGATGCAAGCGGCGTGCCGGAAGGCAGCGTGAGCCTACAGGTAGAGAACTGGCGGCAGGCTCTTGATATCGCTCAGGATAACGGCGCACTGGCGGCGGATTTCAGACCACAGGCGGAAACGATACTGGGCATGCTCTCCAACATGGGCGGCGATCCGGAGACGTTGAATATGACCCTGACATTCAAAGGGGGCAGCGTGGCCATGGGCCCCATCCCCCTCGGCCCCGCCCCGCGCATCATCCTGCGCTGATCACCGGCAATAACTGCCCGACCGATACCGTGCCGTATCAAAATGAAAATGATCCCGGTGGAACCGGTCCGCATTCGGCCCCAGCACGGTCCCGAACGGCCCGCAGGCATCCCGGTGCATCCGCCGCAGCGCCTTGGAACTGCCCCGCGCGTTCCAGCCGCGCAGCACCGTGACCTCAGACCCATCCGCCAGCTTGAAACCGGAGATATCAATCGCGCGGCCCTTGCCATGCTCGGATATCTTCGCCCCCTTCTGGTTGTTGCGCGTCCGGCAGGCGTAATGCGCCGCCACCCGCAGCGTTTTCAACCCGCCACCCTTGCGCGCCAGCGCCGGTTTGGCCGATTGTTCCAGCCATGTTTTCAAAGCACTCGCAGTCGTGCAATCCATGACCGACGACTGGCTCAACCCCACGCCGGACACCGACCGCACGCGCACGGCATCCGTCACCCCGCAGCCGCGAATGCGGCCGGGCACCTTGCCAATCGCCTCTCCCTGAATCGAAAGATCACCGCAAACAGCGCCCTTGCGCAGCGCCCGCTTTGCCGCGCGCCCCTCCCCTTCGACCTTCTTCGACCGAAACAGCGGACGCAACGATTGCAACAGCCCGCCGCGTTC
Source organism: uncultured Sulfitobacter sp. (assembly GCF_947500075.1). GTDB lineage: Bacteria > Pseudomonadota > Alphaproteobacteria > Rhodobacterales > Rhodobacteraceae > Sulfitobacter. The sequence goes on from NZ_CANMQS010000001.1 coordinate 208,775, forward strand.
CCGCGCCTGCTCTTGTTCCGCGCTTTGCGCAGGCTGCGCGATAGAGCCGCTGGGCTGCGACACAAGCGGTTTCTGCACCACGTTCCCGCCCCGCTGCACCGGGCGTTCCGATACCGCAGGCCCCGTGGCCTGCGCCATCTGCGCCGCACAGATAATCGCGGCAAGCAGGCCGAGGCGTTTCACGATTTGGACCCTGACCGCCCGAAGTCCGGCGCATCCGTGTCCTGCCCAGCTTCAATAATCCCCCGCCGAATGGCGCGGGTGCGGGTGAAATAATCGTGCAAATGATCGCCATCCCCCTGCCGGATTGCCCGTTGCAGCGCGAACAGCTCCTCGGTGAAGCGTCCCAAAATCTCCAGCGTCGCATCCTTGTTGGATAAAAACACATCCCGCCACATCGTCGGGTCAGAGGCCGCAATCCGCGTAAAATCCCGGAAGCCCGCTGCGGAATACTTGATCACCTCACTGTCGGTAACCCGGCGCAGATCATCGGCCACGCCCACCATCGTATAGGCAATCAGGTGCGGTGCGTGGGAGGTCACCGCGCAGACACGGTCATGATGCTCCGCTTCCAGCTCATCGGTGAAGGCCCCCATACCGTTCCACAGCGCCTTGAGCCGGTCCACCGCATCGCGGTCACTGCCGGGCACCGGAACGATCAGGCAATATTTGCCGTCGTAAAGCTCGGCAAAGCCAGACCTTGGCCCGGAATGCTCCGTCCCGGCCATCGGATGGGACGGCACAAAATGCACGCCATCGGGCAAATGCGGGGCCACGGCTTCGATCACCGCCCCTTTGACCGATCCCACATCGCTGACCGTGGCACCGGGTTTCAGATGCGGCGCGATCTCTGCTGCCACATCGCCCATGACGCCCACCGGCACGCACAACACCACCAGATCCGCGTCCTGCACGGCCTCGACCGCCGTGTCGCACACCCGGTCGCACAAGCCGATCTCCCGCGCGGTATCGCGCGTCTCCGCCGACCGGGCATAGCCTGTCACTTCCCCCGCCAGACCGTCGCGTTTCATCGCCCAGTACATGGACGACGCAATCAGACCCAACCCGATCAGGGCGACTTTTTCATATACAACGCTCATGCCGCAGCCCGCCAACGGTTCAACACATCAATCACCCGACCGGTCTGGTCCACATCGCCCACGGTAATCCGCAGCCCCTCCGGAAAGCCGTATCCCGTCACACGCCGGATCAATATCCCGTCCGCCACAAACGCCGCCTCCGCAGAAGAGGCTTCCGCCTCATCCGCGAACCGCGCCAGAACGAAGTTCGTCTCGGAAGGGTCACAGGCGATCCCCAACTGCCCGAGGGCGCCCGTCAGACGCGCCCGTTGATCCGCGTTCAGCGCCTGACACCGCGCCACCCAATCGGTATCGCGCACCGCCACTTCAGCCGCAGCCAACTGCACCGTCGACAGGTTGAAGGGCTGTCGCAACCGGTTCATCACATCGATCATCGCCTGCGGGCCATAGCCCCAGCCGATGCGCAATCCGCCCAACCCGTAGATCTTGGAAAACGTCCGCGTCATCAACACGTTGGGCCGTGTCGCGGCATAGGACGCGCCGCCGTCATAGCCATCCGTATATTCAGCATAGGCCGCATCAATCACCAGAATGATCCGCTCCGGCAGCCCCTCCACCAAGCGCGCCAGATCCGCATCCGGCAGCCGCGTGCCGGTGGGATTGCCCGGATTGGTAAGCAACACCATCTTCGTGCGTGCGGTCACCGCGCCCAAAATCGCATCCACGTCAACGCGACGCTCCGCCTCCGGCACACAGACCGGCGTCGCGCTCGCCGCGCGAATGAGCACCGGATAAAGCGAAAACCCATGTGCCGTATGGATGATCTCATCCCCCTGCCCCGCATAGGCCTGTGTGACAAACTGCAACACCTCGTCCGATCCCGCACCGCAGATCACCCGCGCCGGATCCAGCCCCCAGATCTCTCCAATCGCGGCGCGCAGGCCCGCATGATCCGTCGACGGATAGCGGTGCATCTCCACCGCCGCTGCCGCGGCCGCTTCGACAGCCGCAGGCACAGGCCCCAAAGGGTTCTCATTCGAGCTGAGCTTGAGCACATTGTCGCGCCCCGCAATCGCGGATTTGCCCCCGACATACAGCTCAATATCCATGATGCCGGGTTGTGGCGTCATCTGGGTCATGGGAATGGTCTTTCCTTGTTCTGGAGGGGTTCTAACCGCATGGGCAGGCCACTGCCAGTGGGGAATCCGTCCTGCGCCAATCTGTACGGGCCAACACCACGCACAAAGCACACTCCTGCCATTTTGGCGCCCAATTCGCGGGTTAGACAATTGCCAAACAATCCCGCCCCCACAGGGCAATTGGTGCAGAGATCGAAACAATGGAAACACTTCTGGATACATTGTCCGCAGCCCTCGGCGGGCCAAGCAGCCGCCTGTGGCCGCTGTATCTGCCCGGTATGATCCTGCTGGCCTTCTACATCTACCGTAAGGAAAAGCGCTCCGGCTCATTCCTGCGGTGGCTGTTTCCTGCGCAGATGTACCTGCACAAGTCCCACATGGTCGACATCCAGCTCTTTGTGGTCAGTCGTGTGCTCAACCTCTTGGGATTGTTCCAGAAAATTGCGATCATGTCCGCCGTCAGCGCAGGCGTTGTCGGGCTGCTGGGCGGCACTTTCTCACCCGGTATGGACCTCAGTCCGTTCATGATCGGCCTGCTGCTTTTGCTGGCCAATGACTTCTCGACCTACTGGATCCACCGCGTCCATCACGAACACCCGACGCTCTGGCCGTTCCATGCCGTGCACCACTCGGCCGAGGTGATGACCCCCATCACCGTCTACCGCAAACACCCGATCTACGATGTCTTTGCGGCGCTGGTCAAAGGCGTGGTCGTCGGCGGGGTGCAAGGCCTGCTCCTGTCGCTTTTTGTGTCAGAAATCAGCATCCCCCTGCTGCTGGGCGTCAACGCCTTCTACATGATCTTCAACGCCTTCGCCGCCAATCTGCGCCACAGCCATGTCTGGCTCAGCTTTGGCCGGGTGATGGAGCACATCTTCATCTCACCCGCCCAGCATCAGGTGCATCACTCCATCGAACTGAAACACTACAACAAGAACTACGGTGAAGTGCTGGCGATCTGGGACTGGATGTTCGGCACGCTCTACATCTGCGCCGAACGCGAGGACATCGCCTTTGGCCTGGGCGACAAGGACGGCAACCGCATCGCACAACCCCACGACAGTCTGCGCACCGCGCTGATGGTGCCCATCCGCCAGTCGCTGGCCACATTGCGCCGCAAACCCGCCAAGCAGCCTGATCCCGACCCCGCCCCGGTCACCCCGGCGGAGTAGGCGTGCCGCGATGAACAAGGGTTTTTCCAACTACCTCGACGTGCTGCGCTTCGGCGCGGCTTTCGCGGTTTTGATCTCCCACTTCGCCTACCCGCGCTTCACGGAAGGCCGCCACATCTGGGTGCGCGAGTTGAACCTCGGTTCGGACGCGGTAGTGCTGTTCTTTGTGCTCTCCGGGCTGGTCATTGCCTTTGTGGCGCAAACCAAGGACCACGGGTTCAGATCCTTCGCCTTCAACCGCGCCACGCGCATCCTGTCGGTGGCCATCCCCGCCCTGATCCTCGGCTATGCGCTGGACCGCACCGGCGCCGCCCTGTTCCCGGCCTTCTATGACAGCCTGTTCTACAACCCCCTGCCCCTCGCCGAACACCTCGCCCGCGGGCTCAGCTTCACCTCCGAGTGGGGCGGCATGCAGACCCGGCTGGGCAGCAACGGCCCCTATTGGTCATTGAGCTACGAGGTCGCCTATTACGCGCTCTTCGCCATCGCCTGGTATCTGACAGGCGCGCTGCGCACCGTGCTGCTGGCGCTGGGGGTGTGGCTGGTCGGTCTCAACATCCTGCTCTTGATGCCCGCGTGGTTGATGGGCGTCTGGGTATGGCGCTGTCTGGACCGGGGCCTGATGCCCCGGCAACGTCTCATCCCCTATCTGGTCTTCGGCCTGCCCCTCGCCTACGTCGGCGCGCAGATCACAGGTCTGCCGGAGGGGTTGCGCATGCTGACCTCGATGGCACTGCCTCTGGACACCCTCAACACCCTGCGGTTCTCCGACGAGTTTCTGTGGAACAACCTGCTGGCTGTTGGCTTTGCCCTGCACCTTCTGGGCGTCGCCGCCCTGACCCGCCGCCGCGCCGCCAGACCTGCGGGTCGCCTGATCCCTTGGCTGGCAGGCGGCAGCTTCTCCCTCTACCTTTTCCACTACCCGCTGCTGCAATTCCTCGGCCCCGCCCTGCCGGGCACGGGCACAGCACTGCTGGACGACGCTCTGCTGCTGGGGCTGGTCACGCTGACCTGCTACGCCTTCGCGGGTGTGTTTGAACGCACCCTCAAGGACCAGCGTGCATGGCTGCTGTCCCGCACAGCAGAAACGAAAAAAGCCCCGTCGTAACGACAGGGCTTTCCATGAATTTCAGTGTCGTGGCGAAGCTTAGTTCTTCGCGTAGAATTCCACGACGAGGTTTGGTTCCATCATCACCGGGTACGGCACATCGCCCAGACCGGGGGTGCGCACAAAAGTCGCGGTCATCTTGGAGTGGTCGGCCTCGATGTAATCCGGCACGTCACGCTCTGCCAGCTGTGTGGCTTCGAGCAATGCAACCATCTGCTTGGAACGGTCACGCACTTCCACAACGTCGCCTTCCTTGACGCGGTAGGAGGGGATGTTCACTTTCTTGCCGTTCACACGGACGTGGCCGTGGTTCACAAACTGGCGTGCGGCAAAAACTGTGGCCACGAACTTGGCGCGGTACACAACCGCGTCCAGACGACGCTCCAGCAGACCGATCAGGTTTTCACCGGTATCGCCCTTCACCCGCTCCGCTTCGCCGTAGATGCGGCGGAACTGCTTTTCGGTCAGGTCGCCGTAGTAGCCCTTGAGCTTCTGCTTGGCGCGCAGCTGGATACCGAAGTCGGAAAGTTTGCCTTTACGGCGCTGACCGTGCTGGCCGGGGCCATATTCGCGGCGGTTGACGGGGGACTTTGGACGGCCCCAGATGTTTTCGCCCATGCGGCGGTCGAGTTTGTGCTTGGCAGCGGTGCGTTTGGTCACGGCTGTTCTCCTTCATTACAATTTTAGCGAGTTGCCCATGGGCAATTTTGCTATTCGAAGGGCGTTGTCCTCTGGAATGATTCCCGACAGGCATCCCCTTGCGGGGGCCACCAACACCAATGAAAGCGCGGCTTTACGGGGGATTGGGGAGGGAGTCAATGGGTGTGTTTGGGAGATGTGGAGGGCGGTCGTGTTTGATCCCAAAGCGAACATGATGATTCCGCTCTGGATGTGCTCAAAACACAGGATTTTCCGCATCTGTTTATCCATGCGAGAGGCGGCGCAGCGAGAGAACAGGCTCTTCGTTCACAGTTTGACATGGAAGACGCGCCAACGGTCAACTTTCAGAAAGTCTGGTCTTTTGGTTTGCCAACCGGAGGGTGAAACCCTCAATCATCAACCACCATCGGCTTCATCCAACTTCAGGGAGACAGCACCGACAATGAGCGTCGATGGGTTCTTGTGGGACGGAAACGCAGCCATCATTTTAGCAATGAATTCAGGGGTTGAGGGTTTCTCTGCCAAGAAGTGATTGGCCTGACGCAAATAGGCGATCGTTTCTTCTATGGCGTGGATGCCGTTCTCTGCATCCGGGGTCCGGTGAGATGCCACAACAATCTGCGGCTTCAGATCAAGCAAATCTGTGAGCGTTTGAATCCAGGCCAAGCGCTTGTCATGATCACTGTCAATCAAGGTCGGGTGTACCTGATTGTAAGCAATGTCCCCTACAATGATTGCTCCAAGGCTGGGGACATGCACGTAGCTTGATCGCGTTATGTCTGATTGGCCGACTTCAACAGCCGTGATCTTGTGACCTTCGATGTCAAGAGTTCCGTCGGTAAGCTCAGGCACAACAATCGTCTGTACGATATCTTCCGAAAAGAGCGATGCCCACATCGCGCGATCGCGTCCCGTTTCCTTCTCTTCCTCAATGAATTCTATCGTTGATTTTGTAGCGACAAGGGATGCTTCAGGGAAATGCTCCAAAACGATCGAGGCCCCAATATAGTGATCAAAGTGGCCGTGCGTGATGTAGATTGTGCGCGGCCGCTTGCCCGACGCCTTTATCCAGTCAACCAGGCGCTCCGAATCCTTCAGAGTGGGAACAGCATCGACAAGGACCGCATCCTCGTCCCCGGAAATCAGCGTTGCGGTCGAGTACGGCCAAGTCCAACCCCCTTCAGGGGTCTCTGGCCCGGACGGCATGTTCAAGGCGTACTGGGGGATGTCAAATGTTTGGATTGCGAGTTGTTGTGTCATGTTTGGTTCCCTCTAGTGTTGATTTGTTCGGTCGCGCTACCCGCAAGCTCAATCGCCCTTGGCAGGGTTGTCATTGCTGGTCTGTCCTCTCACACGGATGCTCAAGTTCATCGAAGTCCCCTCAAGACTGCCGACGTAAACGCCCATTGGCTGTTGAGGTATCCGGTATGCCTGGGCAGGTTGTCTTCGATCTCACTGACACGTCTGTGACAGAACATGTGGAACGCGGGTGCCGGTGCGCGCTCTTGAGACCGCAGCGTTTGCGCAGGGATAACGATCAACTTCGGAAACAGTGGAAGGCTGATTTTCTCAACAGCCACACCGCCGCAGTCAGCGCATTTGCCCCGGCTCAAAACGGGGGGCCACTGATGAAACTGAAAGTCGATGCTGGTCTCAGGCTCCAGCGCAACGCTGCCGGAGCGCATTACCAATATGTCCCCATAGTCAGCCTGATTGTAAGCCTGACACGTCTCGCAATGGCAGAAAGCTCGAAACAATGGCGCGCCGTGAATGGTGTATTGCACGCTTCCACAAACGCATCCCCCCTTCCCTATGAATTGAGTGGAGGTCTGATCACGAGAGGTCTGCATAAGGCCTCCTCATGAAGAAACCTGGCATCCTCATTCGCTCAGGAACGCCAGAGATTCTTCCACGAACTGGTCGTGATACTGGAAGATCCCGCCGTGGCCTGCGTCCTTGTAGAGGGATAAACGTGCGTTTGGGATCCCGAGCATCAGATGCGCGGAGTTTACACTGGGCACCATAATGTCATGTTCACCATTCGCGACGAATGTCGGCATGGCAATGCGGCTGAGGTCAGGCGGCGCGCTGCTGGCGTATTCCGCAATTGCGGCGAGTTGAGCGCGGAAAGACTTGATTGAGACTTTCCTGACCCGTCCGGTTTTCTTTTCGCTCAAGCGAGAAAGGAATCTGCGCGCCGCGCGCTTGCCGTTCTCAGTGCGGGTGAAGAACAGGAAAACGCGAATATCGGTGAACGTCAGAAGGCTGCGCAGTTGATTGCGATAGGCCTGACCCGGAATGTTGCGGATGCCGATCCCGCCCCTTGGACCGATACCACCCAAAATGATTTTTTGAGCGAGTTCGGGTTCTTTGAAGACGATGTCCTGAACGACGGCGCCCCCAAGGGAGAACCCAAGCATGTAGACTTGCGCGAGGCCCAGCGCCTTGATGAACGCAATGCCGTCATCCGCCATGCCCGCGACCGTTTGCGGGGTGGCACCTTCGGAGCCACCAATTCCGCGATTGTCGAAGGTGAGGACCTGGTGCTGCGCCGCCAGCCCGTCAACGACCGATGGGTCCCAATCGTCAATTGTGCCCGCAAGATGATTGAACATCACGATCGGGACACCCGATTTCGGACCGATGGTCCGATAAGCAAACCTTGTTCCGTTCACAGAAAGAAACTGGGTTTCTGCATCGACATAGCGGGAGGTTTGCGCGTTCATTTTTATGAATTGTCCCTGGTGAGCGTTTCGGTGACGGCCGCAATGAACGAAGCCTTGTCATCCTTGATGTCTTGGATGCGGTTGCGCAGTTCGTCCGTGAGATCCAAATGCGCGTCGGACCATATGTAGATTTCTGCCATGATTGGGAGCAGACCGATCCCTTTTGGGGTGAGCCTGTAGGCAGAGCCTGATCTGGTTTGGGTCGAGTTGGACTGTTCGATGATGCCCTTTTCGGTCAGCATCTTGAGCCGGTCCGCGAGGATATTCGTCGATATCCCCTCCTCAGATTTCAGAAAATCGCCATAGGTGCGTTTTCCCACAAACATCATGTCCCTGATGATGAGAAGGGTCCATTTGTCCCCCCAGATTTCCAATGAAAGGTTGATGGGGCACCTCGATCGATTGCCTTGTTTCATTGATATTCCCCCTGATTGTTCCTGCGGCTGCACGTCATGACGCAATATGGGTCGTCGTCATGTCGAGCAATATCTTGCCATTATCGGAGGAGACTGTTGTGCGCACTGTCGAAACGGTTCGACCCTTCTTCACGAACACTGCCTTTGCATGAAGTGCGCCTTCCCGGCTGTTGGACAACATATTGGCGTTCAGGGTGATGGCCAAAGGGAAGCCCTTCATGCCAGGCGTCGGGTGTTCGCCTTGAAGCGCCAGCGTTGTCGCAACGACATCCGCGAACCAGATCATCGCACCCGCGTGCACAGTGCCAAAAGGGTTTTGGATCCCATCTTGGATCTGCATGCAGCCCGTCGCTTCACTCTCTGAAACGAACGAAACATCAAATTCGATGGATCCTTTCAGGCTGGCAGCTTGCTGTGACATATTTTCCGGCTCTCTTCTATCAGAACTTGCGTTTTGCAAGTACCAAGATTTGAAACAAAATGGAGAGGGTGAATGTCCGCAGTGAGCTACACCCACGACAATGGCATTGCCACTATTGTCCTGAACAATCCTCCTCAGAACCGGCTGAGCGACGCGTTGGTGAAGGGCCTGACCGAAGCGATAGCAGACCTTGCTGGTCGCAACGACACGCGGGTGGTCTTGTTCCGCGCGGAAGGCCCCGACTTCAGCTTTGGGGGCGACTTTCCTGCCTGGGAAGGTGTCGCGGCAGAAGACTTCTCGAAAATGATTGAGCAGGGCCTCCAGCTGATGGACCTGTTCGAGGCCCTGCCCGTCCCAATCATCATGGCGGTGCAGGGGAACTGTAGCGGTGGTGGCTTCGAAATCGCCCTGCGTGGAGACATCATTATCGCGTCGGACGACGCCCGCTTCAGCCATTCCGAGGCATCAATGGGCGTCTTCACTTTTCTCGGTGGCGTTCAACGCGTGGCGGAGCGGGTTGGACGCACCCGCGCCATTCAATGGGCCATGACCTGCGAGAAGGTCGGGGCCCAATATGCACAGGACTGTGGCCTGATAAATGAAGTGGTGCCTTTAGCTGACTTGAACGATGCGGCCCTAAAGTGGGCGGAAAAACTGGGAACGGGGGCGACCCGTGCCCATGGCGCACACAAAGCGTTGTTGCGGGCCTGGGCCAGCGGCGGCATCGAAGCCGCGGATGCAATTATCCCGGCAATGGCCGGTGAAATCCTTCATTCAGCGGATCTCCAAACAAATCTCAAAACCTTCATTGACGCCTATCGCGCAGGCCGCGAGCGCCCAAAGCTAGAATTCCAAGGAAAGTAAGGGAGAAAGCACTATGTCGTTTGATCGCGCCGCTATCGAAGAAGAAGTCCGTCACTGGTTTTTTGACGTTTATTTCAATCACTGGGTCGAGGTTGGGGCCGGCATTCGCAAGGAGGGCCCCGAGTTCATCCTGCAATACTGGGGCACCCCAATGTTTGTCACGGCGACTGAGCCGATGATTTCAGGTTGGATGATGGAAGGCCAGCAGATCGTTGATTTTCTGTCCATGCAGCACGAGGCGCTTGTGGCAGGCGGATACAGTCATACAGAGATCCCGGAGCAAAAGATCTTTGTGTACAACCCGAATGGCGCCTCGATTGAAGTGATCTGGTCGCGGCAAGCTGCGGATAACACCGAAATCCAACGTTGGGTCGTGCACTTTGAGTGCGTCCGCGTGGACGGTGTTTGGAAAGTCGTCGGCATCCAATCCTCAAAAACCGAAAAGGCGATGGACAAGAACTCTATCGATGCCGCCTGGCGACAGGGTGCATAGACGTGGCTGGTACAGATGACGCCCCGATCGTTTATCCCGCGCTGATCCTGCCTGATACGGTTGAGCGGCAGTGCATCACCCTATGGGCACGCGGTGTTGCGCTGGATGGAGATATCTACCGCCCCAAATCGCGCGCAGTTGACCAGAAAATCCCTGCCGTTGTCTTGAGCCACGGCATTGGCGGCGACAAGGAAACCACGTCCCGATATGCCGCGCTCTTTGCGTCTTCGGGAATGGTCGCATTGACATTCACCCACTCCAGTTGGGGAAACTCGCGCGGCCCGCTTCTCCCAACGGGATCGAAACCGGAGCCACATGATGCTGCGGATCACAGCGTAACGGCACAAGAAGTGCGCAATCTCCTCGACCCGCTTGATTGGGTCGACAGCTTTCGCGCAGCAATTGACTACATAGAAGGCGAGCCGGGTGTTGATACCGCCCGCATCGGCGCCTGGGGCACTAGCTATGGTGGCGGTACAGCACTCTACGCCGCAGCAGTTGACAAACGGATCAAAGCGCTGAGTGTGCAGGTCCCGGCCATCTTCAACCTACCCGAGGTTTTTGCTAACAAAGCTCGTCAGCGTGCAATTCAAATTGCGCGTGGTGAGTTTGACGCGATTCCTCAAAGCCAAGATCAGCTTCCCGGCCTGAAGGGCACGCCACATTTTGCTCGAATGGCACAATACCACGTCGGCGATATGGTGGACTTCGTCGATGTCCCGTGTCTGATCCTCGATGCCGAAAATGAGGAGATGTTCGATGTCACGCAAAGCGGCGGCCGTGCCCACGCAAAACTGAAAGAGCGCGGTGTCGAAACCTGTTACGAAGTGCTGCCGAACATCGACCATTACGGGATATATTTTGGTGGATTTGAGCGCGGAAGCACGTTGGCCAATGACTGGTTTGCAAAGCATCTGTAATGCGGGCAAGCGATCTCCACCCTGAAGTTCGAAATGCCATTCGATGGACGCCGAGGATTCCTTTCGCGCATCCAGTCCTCTTTGGACTGTCTCGCCGGCTCTACAACATCGGGTCATCCTCGAAGTTGCCCAAAGGTGTATCGGCTCACAGGGAAACACTTGTCGGCGTCGAGGTTCTGGTCATACGGCCAGAAACACCCGTAAGTGATGCAGCCATACTCTGGATGTTTGGCGGCGGGCATTGGGCCGGAAAACCGGAACACCTGAACGCGACGGCCGGACGCGCCGCACGTGATCTCGGAGTCACTGTGTTTGTCCCTGACTATCGCCTCGCGCCTGAACACCCTTTTCCCGCCGACCTCGATGATTGCTACACCGTCTGGCAATGGCTTGTGTCAAATGGCCATACCCGGGGCATCGATCCGTCGCGCATGGCACTGGCGGGGCATAGCGCGGGAGGCGGCATAGCGGCAGCGCTTGCGCAGCGCATTCTGGACAATGGTGGAACACAGCCCGTTGCCCAATGCCTCTACTACCCGATGCTGGACGACAGACCATCCGCAGACAGAAGTCTGGACAAGCCCAATCATTTCGTCTGGAACAACAAAGCGGATTACCAGTCGTGGCGTGCCTACCTGAAACCCAATCAACCAAATGCGCAGGTTCTGCCCGCCTATGCCGCGCCCGCACGTCGCCTGGATCTGTCCGGGCTGCCGACAACCTGGATCGGAATGTGCGCACTGGATCTGTTTCACCCGCAATATGCCACTTATGCCAAGCGTCTCAATGCAGATGGGGTTTCCTGCGAAATCTATGAGGTCCCCGGCGTACCGCACGCGTTTGAGGTTTTTAGTCCAAAGGCCTCCATCGCGCGGAGCTTCGAGAGTGCCGCCATTGGCTTTTTGCAAAGGGTTCTTCGGTGCTGAAAACGCGGAGCCGTGTCATAGGGAAGGTTTGCTATCCATTGCGGACGCGCGCTCAGGCAAAACCAATCTCCCGACTTGGCGTGCCAGCCGTGAGAAAGTTGGACCAAGGGATGTCACGCCTGAAGGCTGGGGTCACGTTGATGGTGTGTCTTCTATGCCTCGTGACAAGCGGATGCTCTTCCAGACTTGGCCAGGAAGAGCTGACAGTCCGTCAGAATGCCCCGCCGGAAGCCAACGAGCACAGTTTGATGATAGTCACCACGCGGGGCCGTTCCCAGACGCGGGCGGCCTTGTTCTCGCGAGAGAGATCGACCCGGACTGACTATGCAAAAGCGTTGATTTCTCTGCCCTCCGAACATGCGGATGGACGGCCCGGCGCAGCGTCAAACAATCCAGATGGTCGACAAAGGCAAGTCACGGTCCGCGAAACGGACTATTTTGAGAGTGATGACGCCTTTCTGTCAGAGTTGAACACCCGCGCACAGCGTCTTTCGGACGATAACCGGGAAGTCATCCTGTTTGTCCATGGTTACAACACACGTTTTCCAGAAGCGGTTTATCGGTTTGCACAGTTTTTTCATGACCTGGACCAACCTGCGGTGCCGGTTCTGTTTTCCTGGGCATCAGGCGGACGCTTGAGAGACTACATCTACGATCTCAACAGCGCAGCGATTGCCCGAGATGCGCTGGCAAAGACACTTGTTGAGTTGTCCGAATCCTCCGTTGACCGCATCAGTATCGTCGCGCACTCCATGGGAAGCTGGCTGTTCATGGAAACGATGCGCCAACTTCCAAGGCACGAACTGCGTCAGATAGCGGGCAAACTGGAAACAGTTGTTCTCGCAGCTCCGGACATTGATGTGATGCCTTTAAGGCTTCGCTGAGAAAGATTGGGCGGCCACCGGTGCTCTACTTTGTGATTGTGTCCCAGGATGATCAAGCACTCCGCCTCTCTCGGATACTTGCGGGAGGAATCGAACGCGTTGGCGCCTATTCGAATGACGACGAGTTGGTCGAGCTTGGTGCCATTGTCATCGATGCAACAGATCTTGAGGATGGCAATTTTGTGAATCACACCAAATTTGCTGGATTGGCGAGGCACGCGGCACGCATTCAGCAGGTGCTTGTCACAGATCATCTAGACAAGGACACAGGCCCTGTCGCGACGATCCCCGTGTTAGGCGGAGTTCTTTCAATAACCGGCGGATAGGGGCCATGTGCAAACACCGCCTCACCATCGGCCTTCGCCAAGGTCGATGGTGAGCACATTCTAGCAGATCTCAGTTACAGAAGGGTCGGCCTCCGCCGCACAGCAGCCCCCTGCCCTTCTCCCGTCACCGCCCCAACCCCGCACAAACCTCCCGCTGCGGGCACCCCGTCAAATGATCATTGATCAACCCGCAGGCCTGCATCCACGCATAGACAATCGTCGGGCCGCAGAACTTGAAGCCCTCTTTCTTGAGATCCTTCGACACTTGCTCAGACAGCGCCGTCTTGGCAGGCACATCCGCCAGCGTTGGCCAGGCATTCTGCAACGGCGTGCCCCCGACATAGTCCCACATGAACCGATCAAATCCCACGCGCTGCTCCACCTTCTGCCAGGCGCGGGCGTTCACGATTGTCGCTTCGATCTTGCCCCGGTGACGGATGATCCCCTCGTCCTGCAACAGACGCAGCACCTCCGCCTCCCCCCAGCCGGCAATCACATTGGGATCGAACCCCTCAAACGCCGCGCGGAAATTGTCGCGTTTTTTCAGGATCGTGATCCAGCTCAACCCCGCCTGAAAGCCATCGAGGATCAGCTTTTCCCACAGCGCGCGGCTGTCATATTCGGGCACACCCCATTCGGTGTCGTGATAGGCGACATAAATCGGTTCTGACCCGGCCCAGCCGCAGCGCCCGCTTGTCTCATCCGCCTGCATACCAATCCCTTCCAATGCGCGACAAATCCACGCTTTAAGCCCCTGTTATCGCCTGCTGGTGCACTCAGGCTCCGCCATCATTGAAGGGATGCTGCCATGCTGCGCAACACAAAACGACGTTTCGCTGATCTGCCGCCGGGCGCGGACAGCCCGCTGAACGCGGCAGTGGCCCAGCGCGACAAGGATGTCTTGCAGATGGTGGAAGAGGCCGTGGCCCACAACCAGACGCTGATGGCCTACCAGCCCATTATGACCGCCGGTGATCAAAGCCAGACCGCCTTTTACGAAGGCTTGATCCGCATTCTGGATCCCACCGGCCGCGTGATCCCGGCCCGGGATTTCATCACCGTGGTCGAAGACACGGAACTGGGGCGCAAGATCGACACACTCGCCCTGCGCATGGGCACAGCGGCCCTGTCGGCACATCCGCGGCTGCGGCTGTCGATCAACATGTCAGCGCGGTCCATCGGGTTCAAACCCTGGCGCACCCTGCTGAACCGGGCGATCAAACGCGACCCGACGCTAGCGGAGCGTCTGATTTTCGAGATCTCGGAAGCCTCCACCATGCTGCTGCCGGAACTGGTGGCGGATTTCATGGGCGAATATCAGAAATGGGGCGTCTGTTTTGCGATGGATCGTTTCGGCTCCGGGCACATGGCGATCCGGTATTTCCGGGATTTCTTCTTCGACGTCCTGAAAATTGACGGGCAGTTCATCCGGGGCATCTCAACCAATGCGGATAATCAGGTGATCACCTCTGCCCTGCTGGCGATGGCGCGGGAATTTGACCTGATCACCGTGGCCGAAAACGTGGAGACCGACGCAGATGCGCGGCTGGTCACCAGGCTTGGGGTCGACTGCCTGCAAGGGTATTACTTCAGTGCCCCCACCACGCAGCCCGGCTGGGCACAGCCGCAACAGCAGACCCGCGCGGGGTGACACCCGCCGGAGAAACGGCATCTGTTTGCGCTTGCAGAAACGGGTGAGTTGCCCGAAGGGAAGCCATAAGGTATAGCGCCCTCAGAAGGTGGGGGAGTCGCGGGAGCCATCGATTGGGGCCTGCGCTGTATGTTCCTCGCCAGTGACAAAGAGGACCCCCATCCATGACCAATGTCGTCATCGCATCCGCCGCCCGGACCCCTGTAGGCAGCTTCGGCGGATCATTCGCATCCGTCCCCGCCCATGACCTTGGCGCCGCCGTTCTGAAGGAACTGGTGGCACGCGCAGGCGTCGATGCGGGCGAAGTGTCCGAAACCATTCTGGGTCAGGTTCTGACCGCAGCGCAAGGTCAAAACCCTGCCCGTCAGGCGCATATCAATGCAGGTCTGCCGCAGGAAAGTGCGGCATGGTCGATCAACCAGGTCTGCGGCTCCGGTCTGCGCGCCGTGGCTTTGGGTGCTCAACACATCCAGTTGGGCGATGCGAGCATCGTGGCAGCGGGTGGTCAGGAAAACATGACCATGTCCCCCCACGCACAAAACCTGCGCCCCGGTCAGAAAATGGGTGATTTGCAGTTCATCGACACGATGATCCGCGACGGGTTGTGGGATGCGTTCAACGGCTACCACATGGGTCAGACAGCTGAAAACGTTGCAGAGAAATGGCAGATCAGCCGCGACCAGCAGGACGAATTTGCGGTCGGCTCGCAAAACAAGGCCGAAGCTGCGCAAAAAGCGGGTAAGTTCGCCGATGAGATCGTGGCCTACACCGTCAAGGGCCGCAAAGGCGACACGGTTGTGGATCAGGACGAATACATCCGCCATGGCGCGACGATGGAAGCGATGCAGAAACTGCGTCCTGCGTTTACCAAGGACGGGTCTGTCACGGCTGCCAACGCCTCTGGCCTGAATGACGGTGCGGCAGGCGCGCTGCTGATGAGCGCGGATGACGCCGAGAAGCGCGGCATTGAGCCGCTGGCGCGGATCGCGTCCTATGCGACCGCCGGTCTGGACCCTTCCATCATGGGCGTGGGCCCGATCTATGCCTCCCGCAAGGCGCTGGAAAAAGCCGGCTGGAAGGCCGAGGATCTGGATCTGGTCGAAGCCAACGAAGCCTTTGCCGCGCAGGCCTGTGCGGTCAACAAGGACATGGGCTGGGATCCGGCGATCGTGAACGTGAACGGCGGTGCGATCGCCATCGGTCACCCGATTGGCGCCTCCGGTGCCCGTATCCTCAACACGCTGCTGTTTGAAATGCAGCGACGCGGTGCCAAGAAGGGTCTGGCGACCCTGTGTATCGGTGGCGGCATGGGCGTTGCCATGTGCCTTGAGCGTCCGTAACCAACCGTAGGGTGCGTATTCACTGCGCACCTTCACCCCCTTTCCCAAATACCCCACGTAATATTGTTGCGCTGACTTCGCGTCCCGCGTAATGAATGACAACGTCAATTGAACTGGAGAATTCACATGTCCCGCGTCGCACTCGTCACCGGAGGCAGCCGAGGCATCGGCGCCGCCATTTCCAAGGAACTCAAAGAAGCAGGCTATACCGTTGCGGCCACCTATGCCGGCAACGACGAAGCCGCCGCCGCCTTTACCGAAGAGACCGGCATCAAGACCTACAAATGGAACGTGGCGGACTATGACAGTTCCACCGCAGGCATTGCGCAGGTCGAAAGCGATCTGGGCCCTATCGAAGTGGTCGTGGCCAATGCCGGCATCACCCGTGACGCACCGTTCCACAAGATGACGCCAGAGCAATGGCATCAGGTGATCGACACCAACCTCACCGGCGTGTTCAACACCATCCACCCGATCTGGCCCGGCATGCGCGAGCGCAAGTTCGGCCGCATCGTGGTCATCTCCTCCATCAACGGCCAGAAGGGCCAGTTTGCGCAAGTGAACTACGCCGCGACCAAGGCGGGCGATCTGGGGATCGTGAAATCGCTGGCGCAGGAAGGCGCGCGGGCCAACATCACGGCCAACGCCATCTGCCCCGGCTATATCGGGACGGACATGGTGATGGCGGTGCCGGAGAAGGTCCGCGAGAGCATCATCGCGCAGATCCCCGCCGGGCGTCTGGGTGAGCCGGAAGAGATTGCGCGGGCGGTCAAATTCCTCGTGGCGGATGATGCGGGCTTTATCAACGGCTCCACCATCTCAGCCAACGGCGCGCAGTTCTTCGTGTAAAATCTGGGCGCGTCCGTTTGTGCGGGCGCGCCTGTGGCTCTTGGTGGTCCAAAACAGATTTTGATGAGGGCCAGCCCTCATGCTCCCGGGTTTTTTGAACCATTTGGAAGGGGCTTGCGAGGGCTGTGGTTCATTTGGATCTTGTGCTTTTCGGCGACGCAATCAGGGCAGTTTAAAACCAAAGGCCGGCTCAAACGAGCCGGCCTTATGCATGTCGTAAGAAGGGAGCGACCCTTCAGCGGCGCGCAGAACGGACCAACCAGTTCCAGGCCGTGGAGAGGGCTTCGCTGCGGTCGGCATGGGCTTTCTTCATGGCGTCGCGGGCGGCGGGGTTTGTTGTGGCCTCGATCATGGGGGGCTCCTTTGGGAAAAAGTGTTTAGCGGCGCGGGCTGTTGAACAACCAATGCCAGGCGGTGCTGAGCGCGGCACTCCGTTCGGCGTGGGCTTTTTTCATGGCGGCCTGGGCGGCGGGGTTTGTTGTGGCTTCGAACATGGGTGTCTCTCCTCGATGATGCTGCATGAGTGTTTCTGAATTGAGACATATATGGACCTTGTGCAGATTGCTGACAAACGAGACTTTTCAACGCTTCAGTTAAGTTATACTTAAGTGACTATGTCCTTACCCCTGCCCCCCTTGACCGCCCTGCGTGCCTTTGATGCCGCCGCCCGCCATATGTCGTTTGCCAAGGCGGCGGCGGAATTGAGCGTGACCCCTGCGGCGTTGAGCTTTCAGATCAAATCGCTGGAGGCGCATCTGGGCGCACCGCTGTTTCGTCGGCTCAACCGCGCGGTGGAGCTGACGGATGCGGGCCGCGCGCTGGCGCCGGATGCGCAGGCGGGGTTTGAAACCCTGACCAATGGCTGGCGTGCCGCACAGCGCACGCAGGACCATCAGTCGCTTACCGTCACCGCAGGCCCGGCGTTTACTGCCAAGTGGCTGGCCCCGCGTCTGTATGATTTCGCGCAGGAACACCCGGAGATTGAGCTGCGCTTTTCTGCCTCGCTCAGACGGATGGATTTCATGCGCGACGACATTGATGTGGCCATCCGCTTTGGCTACGGGCCTGATCCGGGGCTCTATTCCCTGCCTTTGGCGAAGGAATGGGTCACCCCGGTGATGTTGCCGGAGATGGCCGCGCGGTTTCCAACACCCGAAAGTCTGGTGGACGCGGTTCTGATCATCGACGAATCCATTGATTTTCTGGATCCGCCCACGGATTGGGCGGCGTGGGCGCGGGGCATCGGGATTGCGCCGCTTGTCCCCGCTGGCCCGCGGTTTTCACAGGCCGATCACGCCATGGATGCCGCACTGGCCGGCATTGGCGTGGCGCTGGGACGGCGCGCGCTGGTGATCAAGGATCTGGCGGAGGGGCGGCTGGTCGCCCCTTACGGCAAGGCGCTGCAAACCGGGGCAAGGTTCCGGTTTCTGTGTCCCGAAGGCGCAGAAACGCGCCCGCAGATCGCCGCGTTTCAGGAATGGATCTTGCGGGAGATCGACAAAACCGCCCATATCGCAGATGCGTTTGAGATGATCGGCAGGGCAGAACCATGACACGACACCGCGCCACCACCATTGGATTTGTCGCTGTGCTGCTTTGGGCTTTGCTGGCGCTGTTTACCGTGGGCAGCGCACCAACGCCGCCGTTTCTGCTGAATACGTTGTGTTTTGCGCTTGGCGGCACGTTGGGGCTGATCTGGGCGGCGCGCACGGGCGCGCTGCGGGGGTTGAGGCAGGTGCCGCTGCGGGTCTATGTCTTCGGCACACTTGGTCTCTTTGGCTATCACGCGCTCTATTTCTCAGCCCTCAGGCTGGCGCCTGCGGCACAGGCCGGGTTGATTGCCTACCTCTGGCCGCTGCTGATCGTGGTCTTTTCCGGCCTGCTGCCCGGAGAGCAGCTGCGCCGGGGGCATATCATCGGAGCAGTCATGGGGTTTGCCGGGGCGGCGCTGATCATCACGGGGGGCGGCGCGGGGTTTGAGGGACAATATCTGGCGGGCTACGGTCTGGCGCTTCTGTGTGCGCTGACGTGGTCCGGCTATTCGGTGCTGTCACGGCGTGTGGGCGATGCGCCAACGGCATCGGTCGCGGTGTTCTGTCTGGCGACGGCGGCGCTGTCCCTGCCATTACATCTGATGTTTGAAGAGACGGTTCTGCCCACGACACCCCTTGGGTGGGCGGCGATTGCGGGTCTTGGCATCGGCCCGGTGGGACTGGCGTTCTTTGTCTGGGATATCGGCGTCAAACACGGGGACATCCAACTGCTCGGCACGTCCTCTTACGCAGCACCGCTGTTGTCCACACTGGTGCTGGTCATCGCCGGAGTGGCCGCCCCCGGCATGGTGTTGCTATGGGCGGCGCTGTTGATTACTGGCGGCGCGCTGGCCGCGGCACGCGCCAGTTGGTCTTAGGGCTAACTGGAAAGGCGCATAATCTCCTCTTTCAAGCGCAGCTTTTCCTTTTTCATCGTCGCAACTTCCAGATCGTCAATCCCGGGTGCACGTTGTGCGGATTCGACTGCTTCGCTCATTTCCCGGTGTTTCTTTTTCAGCGTCTCCAGATGCGCGTTGAGAGCCATATATTCCTCCATTTGTGAAACGTCAGGTCTTGATAGGACCACAGAAAACGGCGTCTGTCACGCCGCCCTGCAGCATAACCGCCGGTTGTGCTAACATCCGGTTAAGATGGGCTAGTAATTCAGCGCAGCGCCCCGGCGCAGCACATCGCGGATCATCGGCACATAGCTGTCCCCGTCGTGGGTATGCGCCGCCCCCTGATGCAGAACCAGCGGCGGATGCAGGCGAAAGGCCGCGCGCCCGTTCTTGCGCGCCCGCAGGATCACCCGGTCTGCTTCGCGCCCGGCGCGGGCGGCCAGCGGCAGCACTTCGACAGAGCCAAGGTCATGCGGCAGGGCCCGGATCAGGTCCGGCAGACGTGCCGTCCGGTGGATAAAAGTCGCCACCCCTTTGGGGGCCAGGCGTTTGCCCGCAACCTGCATCCATTTGGCCAGCGGGGTTTGCTCCCCATGGGCGGCCTCCCGCGCGGGATCGTCCGAGGAGACGGAAGCGGCGCGGTCATAGTAAGGCGGGTTGGCAAGGACATGGTCAAACTGCCGGTCCCGCACGGTGAGGGGCAGGTCGGCCAGATCGGCACAGACCACCTCCAGCGCGCCCTGCCCGTTCTGCTGCGCCAGTGCCGCCATGTCCGGCTGCCGCTCCACCCCGGTCAGCACCAGGCCGGGCACCCGCGCGGCGAGACAAAGTATCGCAGCCCCCGCCCCGCAGCCCAGTTCCAGCACACGCTGTCCCGGCGTCGCGGGAAGGCTTGCGGCGAGCAATACCGCGTCCACACCCGCACGGTATCCCTCACGTGGCTGTAAAAGCTGCACTTTTCCGCCCAAAAAGGCGTCCACTGTCAGATCCTGAGACGCAAAACCGCTCACATCCCCAACGGAATGTCGTTGTCCAGCAGCACCCGCACTGCGGCGTCATGGTCATTGGGGTGCACCATCAGACGCCGGGGGAAAATCCCGATCCCCCCTTCGAGCACGCTCATGTTTACGTCCTGCTCGAAGCAGGCTATATCCTCGCCCTCAAGAAGGGCCATGGCAAAGGCGATGACGGTGATATCGGTGCTGCGCAAGAGTTCCTTCATACCTTTTTATGTGGGCCCCTGAGGCCGATTTGTCGAGCCTTGGATAGGGTCATGTTGATGAAAAACGCCACGCAGGCAAAACCGCATGACCGGTTGGCCGCCTATCTTGAAAGCGACATGGCCGAAGTGGGCACGTTGATCCGCGCGCGGATGGCCTCGGAACATGCGCCGCGCATCCCGGAAGTGACCGCGCATCTGGTGGAGGCAGGCGGCAAGCGTCTGCGCCCGATGCTGGTGCTGGCGGCGGCGCGGATGTGTGGCTATGACGGCCCCTATCACGTGCATCTGGCCGCCACGGTGGAGTTCATTCACACCGCGACCCTGCTGCATGACGATGTGGTCGACGAAAGCCAGCAGCGGCGCGGGCGGCCCACGGCGAACCTGCTGTGGGACAACCAGTCTTCCGTGCTGGTGGGGGATTACCTCTTTGCCCGCAGTTTCCAGTTGATGACCGAGCCCGGCTCCATGCGGGTGATGAAGATCCTGTCGAATGCAGCCGCGACCATTGCCGAAGGCGAGGTGTTGCAGCTGACGGCCGCGCAGAACCTCAAGACGGATGAAGGCATTTATCTGCAAGTGGTGCGCGGCAAGACGGCGGCACTGTTCTCCGCCGCCACCGAAGTGGGCGGCGTGATTGCGGGCGCGGAGGATGCGACGGTGAAGGCGCTGTTTGACTATGGCGATGCGCTGGGGATTGCGTTCCAGATTGTCGATGACCTGCTGGATTATCAAGGGCAGGCAGACACCACCGGCAAGAACGTCGGCGATGATTTCAGGGAGCGCAAGCTGACCCTGCCGCTGATCAAAGCCGTGGCCAAGGCCGATGCGGAAGAGCGGGCGTTCTGGGAACGCACCATTGAAAAGGGGCGTCAGGAAGACGGCGATCTGGAACAGGCAATGGCGCTGATGGTGAAGCATGGCACGCTGGAGGCCACCAAGGCCGATGCGCTGGGATGGGCGCAGAAAGCCAACGCAGCACTCGCTCCCCTGCCCGATCACGACCTCAAAACCATGCTGCTGGATCTGAGTGACTATGTCGTCAGCCGGGTGAGCTAGACCCTTCGGTCTTTGCCTTTTCGGCATCAGCTACTTCCGCCGCAGCGTCCGATGCCCATTCCAGGCGCGGTTTTGCGGCATTGCTCATCGAGGTCAGGCGCGTGTTGCGGACCCACCACGCCGGATTGGCTTTGGAGATACGTTCCGCCGCGTCCCTTGCGCGTTCCTTGTTCGGAAAGATCCCGAAACAGGTGGCACCCGATCCGGACATGCGCGCGAACATACAGTCCTTGTCATGTTCCAGCGCATCGATCGCATCGCGGATTTCGGGGACAAGCGCCATCGCAGGGGCCTGCAAATCGTTGCGCTGCTCCTTGAGCCACAGGGCCAGTTCATACACCCCGGCAAAGCGCGGCAGGCGCGCGGGCATAGGCGCGTTGTTCTTGTCATCCAGTGCTTTGAAGATCCGCGGGGTGGAGACGCCGACCCGTGGGTTGACCAGCACCGCGTCCATCCCCGGCAGATTTTCCACAAGGTTCAACGTCTCTCCGACGCCCTGCATCCGCGCGGCCTTGCACGACAGGCACACAGGAATGTCCGCACCCAGCGCCAGCAGGCGTTCGGCAAAAGGCGTCTGGCCGGGGTCATAGGCATCATCACCTGTCTCCCCGCCGCTCCAGATGCACATGAGTGCGCGAAAGGCGGCTGCGGCATCCGCTGATCCCCCGCCAATACCAGAGGCAATCGGCAGGTGTTTTTCCAGCAGGAACGCCGCACCGGGCATATCCTGAAACTGGCGCGCGACCTTCAGGATAAGGTTGTCCGCGTCCTCGGGCACGTTGTCCCCTTCCGGCCCGACGCAGCGCAGCGACAGCACATCGCCGGGGGTCACCGTGACCGTGTCCCCACGCGTGGCGAAGGCGATAAGGGAATCCAGCGTGTGATAGCCATCATCGCGCTGTCCCGTCACATGCAGGGTCAGATTGACCTTGGCCGGGGCAAACACCGTGACGCGCAGCAATTCGTCGTTCACCCTCATCACCGGGCTCAAATGTCCTGGCTGGCCCCGAGGGGGGCTGCGCCTTCCTCTTCCAGCACCTGATCAAGACCGACATCCAGCTTGCGGCGAATGCGCTCGGGGTCTGCCTCCCCATCGGTGTCTTCGGGGTCAATGAAAGACAGGGCACGGCGCCACTGGAATTCCGCTTCACGGTAGCGGCCCACAGCCCAATAGACATCGCCCAGATGATCGTTGACCACCGGATCCACCGGGATCAGCTCAACCGCGCGCTCCATCTGGCCCACGGCTTCTTCGTAGCGGCCGAGGCGGAAGAGCACCCAACCCAGCGAATCCACGATATAGCCGCTGTCCGGGCTGGCCGCGACCGCGCGTTCGATCATGTCGAGCGCTTCGTCCAGATTGCGTTTCTGTTCCACCATCGAATAGCCAAGGTAGTTCAGCACCTGCGGCTGTTCGGGATTGATGCTGAGCGCGGCACGGAAATCCGCCTCGGACGCGGCATCATTGCCGGAGCGTTCATGGGCGATGCCGCGTGAGTAGAACAGCACCCAACGGGCGCGGCGGTTGTCGGGCACCCGTTCAACAGCGCGGTCATAGGCTTCGATGGCTTCCGCGAATTTCTCCTGACGGCGCAGGACATCGCCCAACGTGGAATGGACCACTGCCAACTGGTTGTGGGTGCGGGCCAATTGTTCAAGCACTTCAATCGCTTGATCCACCTTGCCTGAGCGGCGCAGCGCATCCGCCCGGCCCAGTTCAGCGGCATGAAAGGCGGGGTCTTGATCGGGGACATCGCGGTATTCTTCAATCGCCAGATCGTATTGCCCCAGCGCTTCCAGCAAGCCAGCCGTCAGCAGCAATGCGTCGATATGTGTGGGCCGCAGATAACGCGCCACACGGGTATAGAGCAGCACGTAGTAGTCACCCGCATCCTCGGATTTGAGCACCGCGCCAAAGGTAAAGAACACCTCTGCAATGCCTTGCCGCGCATTGCGCACATGGCTGTAGGAGACCTCATCCCCGTTCTCCAACGCGGTGATCAACCCGTCGAGTTCAGGATCGGTGCCATTGCCAAAGGCTTCACGGATCAGGGTCACTGCATCTTCCCGGCGGTCAAGCTGTGCCAGCACCTCTGCATGGGCCACAACGCCGCGACGGGTTTGCCCGGCAGTGCCCGCCTGATCGCTTGAGAATATCGCTTCCGCGCCTTCGAAATCCCCGACTGAGGCAAGCGCCAAGGCCTTGTGATACATCACAAATCCACGCATCCCCGGTTGTTCGCTCAGCGTATCGAACGCCGCCAGTGCAGTGCTCACATCGCCCTGCCCCATATGCGCCCATGCCTTGACCAGACCATCGACCCAAGGGCCAATCCCGCTTTTGTCATCTTCCTGCGCCAGCAGGGCCGCGTAGTCTTCCTCCCGCGCCAATGCCGCGGTGATCACGATGCGCGCCACCTGACTGCTGGCGTTCTTCTCCGCCAGTTGGCGGGCCAGCGGGTAGGCTTTGCCGATCTCGCCCAGTGACAGCAACGACAGTGTCGAGCTTTCGATCAACTCCACATTCTGCGGATCCCGTGCGAGCGCCTGCGTATAGTAGCGCGCCGCCTCGTTGTAGTCGCTGCGCAGCGCGGCTTGCCGGCCGGCCAGGTAGGACCCCGCCACAGACTGCGCCACCACCGGATAGGCCAGAGACCCGGCCACAGCCGCCGCAGCGATAGTGCTTAAGACAATGCGAAACATGCGCAATTTACCCCGTTATCATTTTGGCAAAGGCTAGCAGGTCTGTGTGCAATCGCAATGCAGGAGCAGGCCGATGACAGGCACGTGACAGCAACATGCCTTGCAAAGACGCAAAAGGGCGAGACTTTGCCCGCCCTTCACCTGAGAAGTGATATGCCTCACATGTTCGGATAATTCGGCCCATCCCCGCCCTGAGGCGTGGTCCAGACGATATTCTGGCTGGGGTCCTTGATGTCACAGGTCTTGCAGTGCACGCAGTTCTGGAAGTTGATCTGGAACTTCGTCTCCGCCCCTTCGCCGACGAATTCATAGACACCCGCCGGACAATAACGCGCCGAGGGGCCCGCGTATTCCGCAAGGTTCACCTTAACGGGCACATCCGCGTCTTTCAGGGTCAGATGCGCAGGCTGGCTTTCCTCATGGTTGGTGAAGGAAAACGCCACGTTGGTGAGGCGGTCGAAGCTGAGCGTGCCATCGGGTTTGGGGTAGTCGATGGGTGTATGTTTGGAGGCCTTTTCGGTGGCTTCCGCATCGGATTTGCCGTGGTGCATCGTGCCCAGCAGCGAGGTACCAAAAAGCGTGTTGCACCACATGTCAAACCCGCCAATCGCGAGAGAGGCCGTGAGCCCATACTTCGACCACAGCGGTTTGACGTTGCGCACTTTCTTCAGGTCCGCGCCAATCTCACCACCGCGCACTTCAGCTTCATAATCGCTCAGCTCATCGCCGGAACGGTCGGCCTTGATCGCCGCCATCGCCGCTTCAGCCGCAGCCTTGCCCGACAACATCGCGTTGTGGTTGCCCTTGATGCGCGGCAGGTTGACCATGCCCACCGAACAGCCCAGCAAGGCCACACCCGGTGCAACCATCTTGGGCATCGACTGATACCCGCCTTCGGTGATCGCACGCGCGCCATACGCCACACGTTTGCCGGCCTTCAGCAGTTCCGCCACCATCGGGTGATGTTTGAACCGCTGGAATTCCATGTAAGGAAACACATGCGGGTTCTTGTAGCCAAGGTGCACCACGAAACCCACGTAAACCTGATTGTTCTCAAGGTGATAGATGAAGGATCCGCCCCCGGCATTCTTGTTCAGCGGCCAGCCCATCGTATGGGTGACAGAGCCTTCCCTGTGCTTGGCGGGATCCACTTCCCAGATCTCTTTCATGCCAAGGCCGTATTTCTGCGGTTCAACACCCTTGTCCAGGTCGTATTTCGCAATCACCTGCTTGGAGAGGCTGCCGCGCACGCCCTCGGACAGGAACACATATTTGCCGTGCAGTTCCATCCCCGGCTCTGTATCCGGGCCATAGCTTCCATCGGCTTCGAGGCCGAAGACACCGGCCACCACGCCTTTGACTTCACCCTTGTCGCCATAGACCAGTTCGGAACAGGCCATGCCGGGGAAAATCTCAACGCCCAGCTCTTCGGCCTGCTCTGCCATCCAGCGGCAGACGTTGCCCATCGACACGATGTAGTTGCCGTGGTTGTTCATCAGCGGTGGCATGGGGAAATTCGGCACCCGCAACGCGCCAGCTTCGCCCAGCATATAGAACTTGTCATCCGTGACCGGCACGTTCAGCGGGGCGCCCTTCTCTTTCCAATCCGGGATCAACGCATCCAGACCGCAGGGATCAAGAACCGCGCCGGACAGAATATGCGCGCCCACTTCGGACCCCTTCTCCAGCACAACCACGTTGCACTCCGGGTCCATCTGTTTCAGCCGGATCGCCGCAGACAGGCCCGCAGGCCCCGCGCCGACGATCACCACATCATACTCCATCGCTTCGCGTTCAATCTCAGCCATGACTGGCACCACTCCCTTGGGCAAAAATCGGTTTTGACGTAGCTAAGCCACGCCGAAACCCAATGCAATCGGAACGGCGCGTAAAAACGCCGCAGATTGTGGCAATTGCTGCGTGTTTCAGCGCTTTTGCGCCTCTGGCGCGTCTCCCATCAGGTAGCGTGGGCCCTGCCCCATCTGTGCCGCTGCGTCCCGCGGGTTGTAAAGCGCGCAGACCTCAAGGCTCAGACAGCCGCAGCCGATACAGCCGTCCAGATTGTCGCGCAGCTTGGTCAACGTGGTGATCCGTGCGTCCAATGCGGCGCGGAACCCTTCGGAAATCCGCGCCCAATCGGCCTTGGTGGGCGTGCGCCCCCCCGGCAGCCGGTCCAGCTCTGCCCGGATTTGCGGCAGGGTGAAGCCGAACTGCTGCGCGATCATCACAAAGCTGAGCCGCCGCAAGTCCGCCCGCTCGAACCGCCGCTGTCCCCCACTGTTGCGCCAGGGTTTGATCAGCCCCTGCGCTTCGTAATAGCGGATGGCGGACACCGCCAGCCCCGTCCGCCGCGCCAGCGCCCCAATCGACAACCCATCATTCATCGTTGCACCTCCAAAAAAACTAGCTTGACCTAAAGTTAGGTTTAGAAATTACGGTACGAAGACACGAACCACAATACGAAAGGCCAAACCAATGCCCGATACCACCGCACAACTTGAACACGCCAATATCACCGTCCGCGACCCTGCGGCCACCGCCGCCTGGATGGAAAAGCTGTTCGGCTGGCATATCCGCTGGCAGGGAGATGCGATTTCAGGCGGCTACACAATCCATGTGGGCAACGACCAGCGCTACATCGCGCTCTACAATCCCGGCACCTCGGTCGTCGATGCCACCTCCAGCTACACGCGGGTGGCGGGCCTGAACCACTTGGCCGTGACCGTCGATGACCTTGACGCCACAGAAGCCGCCATCAAGGCTCACGGCTTTGAAACCAGCAACCACGGCGACTATGAACCGGGCCGCCGCTTCTACTTTCACGACAACGAAGGCATCGAATTCGAAGTTGTCAGCTACGCTTAAACGACGTGATTCTCTGCCGGGTCAAGAAGGCCGCAGGCCCCGCGCCCTTCGTGCTGCCTGCCCTTGAGGCGGCAGAGAATCGCCGCCCCCCTTGCGCAGGTGTCTTGAGGCGCAGACCGCGTCCTCAAGCACCTCTCAGCAGGATCACTCCCTCCTCACCCACGTCCAACCCTGACGGGAAGGGCTCAGAGCCGCCGCACAGACCAGGAATGTCATCCGCGCAGCGCGCCTTTTGACAGCACCCTGCGCCCACATCCCCCACTTGCCGCCATTTTCCTTGCAATCCCTCCTCGATTTAGGTCACTTACTTTGCAACCAACTGCCCGCAGTGCCCAGATGTGCCCCTGCGGGCTGCCCTTTTTCCGGACGGAGCCCATGGAAAAGATACCAATGACCCGCGCCGGTCACAGCGCGCTTGAGACCGAGCTTAAAGAGCTCAAAACAATCGAGCGTCCTGCGATCATCAAGGCGATTGCCGAAGCGCGCGAACATGGCGACCTTTCAGAGAACGCGGAATACCATTCCGCCAAGGAAAAGCAGTCCTTCATCGAAGGCCGCATCAAGGAACTGGAAGGCGCGATTTCGCTGGCGGAGGTCATTGATCCGTCAAAGCTGTCGGGTGCCATCAAGTTTGGTGCTAAGGTCACGCTTGTGGATGAGGACACGGACGAAGAGAAAACCTATCAGATCGTTGGTGAATACGAGGCCCGGATCGAGGACGGCCTGCTCAACATCAAATCCCCCATCGCCCGCGCCCTCATCGGCAAGGAAGAGGGGGATTCGGTGGAAGTCCGCACACCGGGCGGAGACAAGTCTTACGAGGTCCTCAAGATCGTCTATGCCTAGGCTGCATGGAAAGAGAACCAGATGACCGACGCCACATCACATTCGGAACCGGGCAACCGGAACACCACCAGTGCCTCTGCCCGCCAGCAGGGGGATGCGGCATCGCGGCCCACCGCGCTTGGCATCTATGACAAGCCGCGTCATGAAATGGTCACCTCAATCGAAGTGATCGCGATCAGCCTCAGCGTGATCTGGCTGCTGGGCTCGGCGATCTTTTTCCTGTTCACGCCGCGTCCCGAGCCCGCACCCGACGGCACCGGCAGCCTGCGTTTCCTGATGACGATGCTGGCGATCTTCATGCCCGTGGCGATGATCTGGGTGGCAGCGACCGCCGCCCGCGCCAGCCGCGTGATGCGCGAGGAAAGCCAGCGGTTGCAGGCGGCCATCGACGCGATCCGTCAGGCCTATATCGCGCAGCAGCAGGGCCAGCACCTGCGCACCGAACCTTCAGTGGCGCGCAAACTGGATGAAATCGCCGCGGCCACCCGCAAGACCGAAACCGCCCTTGCGACCTTCCAGAGCACACGCCGCGAACAACAGCAAAGAGATGCGGCGGCCCCCATCACCAGCGCCGACGATCAACCGGCGCTCGCCCTTGGCACCCAGGCCGAAGACATGGCCCCGCGCCTGTCGAACGACGACTTCATCTGTGCCCTGAACTTCCCCGAAACCGCCGAGGACGAGGCGGGCTTCGCCGCCCTCCGCCGGGCCTTGAAGGACCGCGAAGCCTCACAACTGGTCACCGCAGCACAGGACGTGCTGACCTTGCTGTCACAGGACGGTATCTACATGGATGACCTGCTGCCCGACCGCGCCCGACCCGATATCTGGCGGCAGTTTGCAGGCGGCGCGCGCGGCCGCGCCATCGCTCCTCTTGGTGGCATCCGTGACCGCTCGTCCCTTGCGCTCAGCAATGCACGAATGAAGCAGGACCCGATCTTCCGCGACGCCGCCCACCACTTCCTGCGCCGCTTTGACCGGACCTTTGCCGCTTTCGAAAAAGACGCCACGGATGAGGAAATCTCAGCCCTCGCCGACACCCGCGCCGCACGGGCTTTCATGCTGCTCGGGCGCTGTGCAGGGACGTTCGACTGACCTGTCAAACAAGGACCAGGTCGCTGGGGCCTCTCCTTCCAAATGGTTCTAAAAACCCCCGCGGAGCGCTAAAATCTCTTTTGGTGCTCCAGAAGAGATTTCAGGCCTCTGGCAGGGTTTTTGGAACCATTTGGAAGGGGGGCCGGGCGCATTGCCTGAACGGGTGGAATGATCTTCGCCTAGATCCCGAAGCTGCCGTAGGGGATGTATGTCACCGGATCACCGGGCGAGATGTCGGCAGCAGGTTCTGGCAATTCCACCAGACCGTCTGCCCAGGACAATCCTGAGATCCGGCCGGACCCTTCGGAGGCAAAAACCTCCGCCTGCCCCTCCCGGATACGCGCGCGCAGGTATTCGCGCCGGCCTGCTTTCTTGCGTTTGGAGAACGCCGCGGGCACGGTGAAACCTTGTGGGTGTGCCCATCCTTTGCCGGCCAGCAGCCCCATCGCGGGGCGCGCGAAGATCAGCGTGCAGACCATGGCGGCCACCGGATTGCCGGGCAGGCCAAAGACCGGCACGCCGTTCCACAGTCCCAGCGCCAGCGGGCGGCCCGGTTTGATCGCAATGCGCCACAGCGCCATCGCGCCTGCTTCTGCCAGTAGGGCTGAGACGTGATCCTCGTCCCCGGCGGACGCCCCGCCGCTGGTCAGCACCACATCGACCTCCTGCGCTGAGGCGTCCAGCCGCGCGCGCAGGGCTGTGCGGTCATCCGCAACAGCGCCCAGATCAACAGGTTCAAACCCGAAGCGCGCAATCAGACCCAGCAGCATCGGCCTGTTGGCATCATAGATCTGCCCTGCCCCGGCGTCGGCCCCCACAGGCACCAGCTCATCCCCGGTCGACAAAACCCCAACGCGCAGGGGTTTGTGTACCTTGACCTCCCGCACCCCCGTGGCGGCGAGGAGCGCCAGTGTGGCGGGCGTGATCACTTCTCCCTGTGCCAGTACCGCGTCGCCTGCGTGTTTGTCTTCGCCTGCCTGACGCGTGTTGGCTCCCGCTTTGAGCGGTCCGGAAAAGCGGATGTGGTCGGCATCAACCACCACGTCTTCCTGCAGGATCACCGTGTCCACGCCGTCTGGCAGTGCAGCCCCCGTCAGGACGCGGATCGCGGCCCCGTGGGGCACCGCGCCCGGCGCGTCCCCTGCCGCCGCGCGGCCCGCCACCAGCGGCAGCCGATGCCTGCCCGCCCCCCTGCCCCCGGCAAACCCGTAGCCGTCCACCGCCGTGTTGGGCAGCGGTGGGTTGGCGCGGACAGCCGTGACCGGCGCCGCGGAGATGCGGTTGAGCGCGGCATCCAGGGGCAGTGTTTCCGCACCTGCAACAGGGGAGAGGCGGCTTTGCAGCAGGTCCAGCGCCTCTGCCACCGGGGTCCAGTGCACACCCGGAGGCAAAGCGAAACAATCATTCCGCAAGGGCGTCACTGTTTCCATAGCATGAACAATCAGGTCTTCTTTCAGCTCCGCTGCCAGGATCCAAGCTTCCTCCCGCGCCGCAGCGGGGACCTCGGCCATCACCCGGTACAGATCATCCACTGGAAGGCGCGACAGGGCCATCGCCAGAAGCCGCACTTGCTCCCGATCCCGGATGGCATCCGGACCCTGTGTGGCAAGCGCGGCTTTCACCGCAGGTTCAATCACCCCCGGCCAGATTTCCGCCAACACAACAGGTGCCTGCTGCCAGTCTTCAAACGGCCAGACCCGAACCCCGTCCAGCTTGCGCAGCCGCGACAGCATCGGCAGGCCCATCATGACCTGCCCCCCAACGGTGGGCGGAAAGGCCAATTGAAAACAGGAGGAGGAGGCGCGCGCCACCCGGTCGCAGGCCCGTTTTTCGGCCACGACATCAAAGGCAATCCCCTCTTTCCGGTAGGGCACACCTGGCCATTTGTCGCGGTCCAGCTTGCCCCAGAACGGGCCCGGCCCCTCAAACATCGCATTCAGGGTCTCTGCCACGTCAAAGCGGTTGTTCGCCCCATCAGGCCGGTCTTCGATCCGGTCGGCAAACCACGCCCACAGGGCAAAGGGATCGTCGGATCCGGTCACATGGCGGGCAAAGCCGACGGGATAGCCGAAGGGGAAGTCAAACGTCACAAGCAGACGCCGCCCCGCTGCGGTTTCCTGCGTGATCAACGCCACGATCCACGCCTCCGCCTCTTGCCGGGTCCGGCAATAGACGGGGTCCTCAGACACACCGCTCCGCGTTATACCCAGCCAGATTGCATCCTTTGACGGCCTGGCAGGCGCGCGTTTGGCAGCGGACCAATCCGCCACCACGATGGTGTCAAATGGCTTCACAGCCCAACCTCGGCCAGGATGAAATCCGCAACCGCAACGGTGTCATCCAGATCGAACACCGGTCGGTCCAGATCGAGCGGCACATCGCTGGCCACGGCGCGGATGGTCGGATCGCCCGGCGCGATCAGCGGATTGCCCGGCTCTGCCCGGTGGGCTTCGACCTTGGGATGGCTGTCGCGTTTGTAGCCTTCGATCAGCACCAGATCGACGGGCTTGAGGCGGGTCAGCAGGTCCGCCAATGTCGGCTCCTCCTGATCGCGCAATTCCTGCATCAAGGCCACGCGGTTGCGCGACGCGAGCAGCACCTCATGCGCGCCGGCCTGACGGTGGCGGTAGCTGTCCTTGCCGGCGTGGTCGACGTCAAAAGTGTGATGGGCGTGTTTCACCGTAGACACGGAATGCCCCCGCGCCGTGATCTCGGCCACCAGCCGTTCCATCAGCCCGGTTTTGCCCGCGTTTTTCCAGCCCGTCACACCGTAGAGTCTCATAGCATTCCTTCTGCCCGGACCAGATCCTCCGGGGTATTCACGTTGAAAAAGGCATCTTCCTGCGGGAACATCGCCATGCGTCCGTCGTGTTTGTCGGTCCACATCACGACTTTGCGCAGGCCTCCTGTGAGGGCTGCACGCAGGTCGTCGCGCAAGGCGACAGGCCAGAGGCCGAAGGTGGGATGGCGGGCTTTGCCACGGTCGGGGTCCGGCGTGGCAGCCAGCACCAGCGGATGGGTCATCCCTTCGCTGGCGAGCAGAAGCTGCGGCACCAGATCGGAGGGAAAGAAGGGCGTATCAGCGGCGGCGGTGACGATGGTGTCCGCCCCTTGGGCTGCGGCCCAGTCGAGCCCGGCAAGCACCCCGGCAAGCGGGCCAACAAAGCCGTCGATGCTGTCAGGGAGCACAGGCAGATCATAGCCCGCAAACCGCGCGGGATCGCCGTTGGCGTTCAGGGCGAGCTGATCGACCTGCGGGGCCAGTCGGTCGATGACACGGGTCAGCAGGGTTTGCCCTCCCAAGGACAACAGCCCCTTGTCGCCGCCGCCCATACGGGTCGCCTGCCCGCCTGCAAGGATCACGCCGAGCGGTTGTTTCATGTCGCCCTCTCAACGGGTGTCGGAATTTTCGAAAATTCCGGGCAAATCTCCTTGAAGAAATTTATGTCGCTCATACCGCCCCCTTGCGCCCCGATTTGCGCGGCTCTTCGGCCACCTGTGCGGGGTCCGCATCGCGGATCAGACGGTCCTCCCCACTCAGACACACAAACCGCTGGCCCTTCATCCGGCCAATCAGTGTCAGCCCGATCTGCTGGGCGATCTCCACCCCCCAGGCGGTAAAGCCAGAGCGCGAGGCCAGCACCGGGATCCCCATCATCGCGGTCTTGATC
The DNA here is from genome assembly GCF_947500075.1 of uncultured Sulfitobacter sp. GTDB lineage: Bacteria > Pseudomonadota > Alphaproteobacteria > Rhodobacterales > Rhodobacteraceae > Sulfitobacter. Next base: position 241,599 of record NZ_CANMQS010000001.1, read on the forward strand.
ACCATCTCGGAGGTCAGACGCCCGGTGGTATAGAGCACCTTGTCCGCAGGCCCGACCCCTTCGGAGAGCATCCAGCCTGCGATCTTGTCGACCGCGTTATGCCGCCCGACATCTTCCATGTAAACAAGCGGTTGCGCGCCCTGGCACAGCACCGTGCCATGGATCGCGCCCGCCTCCAGATAAAGGCTCGGCGTGCGGTTGATGCGCGCGGCCAGCGCATAAAGATCAGAGGTGCGGACGCGGTGGTCGGGCAGCACCACGTCCTCCAGCCCTTCCATCATATCTCCAAACACCGTGCCCACCGCACAGCCGGAGGTGCGGGTCTTGCGGCGCATCTTGTCCTCATAATCCGTGGCGCGGGCGGTGCGCACAACCACCGTCTCCAGCTCCTCGTCATAATCGACGCCGGTGATCTCATCATCATCGCGCAGCATGTGCTGATTGCGCAGGAAACCCAGTGCCAGATACTGCGGGTAGTCCCCGATGGTCATCGCCGTCACAACCTCCTGCGCGTTGAGGAAGATGGTCAGCGGGCGTTCTTCGACCACGGAAATCGCGGTGCGCGCGCCGGTATGATCCACACCTTCCACCACCCGCGTCAATCGTGGTGCCTTGGGGTCCGGAGCGATCAGGAAATCGCTTTGATCAGGGTCTTGGGCCAATTGTATCCTCCCCCACTTGGCGCTAGGACGTCTTGGTAATCTAGGGGCATCCCATGGCCATCACCACCGTGAAATCCGCATATTTCTCAGGCGTCGCCGCCGGCGCGCCCTTTATTCTGGTCATCATCCCTTTTGCCAGCCTTTTTGGGCTGTTGGCCACCGAAGCCGGGCTGAGTGTGGTGCAGACGCTGAGCTTTTCGGTTGTAGTGATTGCAGGGGCTGCACAATTCACCGCGTTGCAACTGATGGTCGAAGACGCGCCGACGCTTGTCGTCCTTGCCTCCGCCCTCGCGGTGAACCTGCGCATGGCGATGTATTCAGCCTCCCTGACCCCTTACATCGGTTCAGCGCCTTTGTGGCAGCGCGCCTGCGCGGCCTATCTGACGGTGGATCAATCCTATGTTGTGGCGGTGGCGAAGTATGAACGCAGCCCGGACATGACCCTGCCGGAGCGGATGGGATACTTCTTTGGCGCGGTCACACCGATTGTGCCGCTGTGGTATATGTTCACGCTGGTCGGCGCGCTGCTGGGTGCGCAGGTGCCGGACAGTTGGGCACTGGATTTCGCCATTCCGATCACCTTTCTGGCGATGATCGCTCCGATGTTCCGCACGCTGGCCCATGTGGTCGCTGCCTTGGTAGCTGTGGTTGTGAGCCTGCTTTGCGCCGGGGTGCCCTATTCGCTGGGCCTGATCATTGCCGGTATTGCCGGCATGATGGCGGGCGCGCAGGTTGAGCTGTGGACGGCGCGACGCGCGGCAGAGGACAGTGTATGATTGATCCCGTCACCCTCTGGACGGTGATCATCGGCCTTGGATTGGGCAGCTTTTTCCTGCGCTTTGTCTTCACCGGACTGGTGGGAAACCGCGCCATGCCCGACTGGCTGTTGCGGCATCTGCGCTATACGGCGGTGGCGATCCTGCCTGCTTTGGTCGCGCCGCAAGTGCTGTGGCCTGCGGCAACGGGGGGCGAAACGGACCCGGCCCGCCTAGCCGCAGCTGTGGCGGCTTTGACGGTTGGGTTGCTGACCAAGAACGTGATTGCCGCAATGCTGTCAGGCGGATTTACGCTCTATGGCTTGCTCTATCTGTTGGGATAGCGTTCTCAGCTCTGCGACGTGGCCAGCTTTACAGCCGTGACCGCATCGATCACATCACCTTCGTCGTTTTCATAGTATGTGTCGGTCCGCACACCGGGCACCAGCGCAAACTGATCCATCAGCTTGACCGGATAGAAGGTCCGGTTGATCCCCTGAAACCCATCAATCTGAGCCAGAATACCGGAGGTGGAATTGGCGCAATAGGCGCCGGCAACAGACCCGTTTGAGCGCACAAGGTTCAGCGCACGTTCCGCCTGTTCAGGTGTCACATCCACAGTCTGGCTGACCACATGATGCGTGACGCGCGCATGGGCGGATTTGAACGCCTTCACCCACCCCGGTGTCATCCCGTAAAGCACATCACCCTTCTCAACCACACGTTCATCGCGGAACGAGCCTGCGGGATCAAAGATCACCTGTTGGGAACCATTCACGATCAAAGCGGTGTGCCCACCTGCCCCGGTCCGGTTGTTCACCACAGTGACCAGCGTGAGAGAGGTTGGCCCCCCGGCACGGAACGCTGCTGCGGCCACAGCCTGATCTGAACTGTCCGGGTTCTGGTCAACCGAACACCCTGCAACAATGGCCGCAACGGCCAAACCGATTACCAAACGTTTCAACTCAATTGTCTCCGGAAGGACGTGATCAGCGGATGAAAATCGCCATTGCGACCAGCAATACGAGGATCACAATCACTGATTTTGTCACCCAGCTCATGAAGCCGTCAAAGGTCTTCTGCTGATCTTTATAGTCCATGCTGCCATGTTCGTGGTCGGCCATATCATCGTCCCTGATTTGTCTGTCCGCGTTGCTTACACCATGCTTTGAACCCTGTCACCCGGTCAAAACGCGCTACCTGATCACGATTTCTGCTGCGCTTTCTCCATATCCTCAACCAGCCTGAAACCGATGCGCCGCGGCGCGGCGGCGCTGACCTGTTTGGGCAGGGCGCGCAGCATCACGTTCAACTGGCTGACATGCTGGACCAGCTGGGTTCTGCCGCCCGCAGGGTCACTGCCATAGAATGTCACGATGTCGGGATCGAAATAACCCATCCCTTCGATCCGCAACACACCCGCATCGCCACCGGTGAAACCCATGGCAATCTCATGATCGTTGTCCAGTTGTTCCTCAAAATTCTTGAGGTAGAGCACCACCCGCTCATAGGCCCACTGCGCCGGAGATTTCTGGTCCGTCGGTTTGGCCGTCACCGCTTCGGGCACTTCCTGATCACAGGCGCTGCGTTGGTCAGGGTCGCAATGCACCTCATAGATACGCGGCAGCACCTCTGCTTCCGCAGCTTCTGCGGCCGTCTTGATCGGCTCACTCATCACCCGTTACCCCTTGCGCTGGTATACCCATGCGCCATCTTCGGCGCGCAGGGTGCGGGTGGCAAGACCTGTCTGGTAAAGGTGGCTGAGATGGGCAACGGCTTCCACAAGGGCCAGCCCGTATTCCCCTTCGCCGATCTTGCGCTTGAACAGCGGCGGAAAACACTCGGAGGCGGACTTGGGCGTGTCGATGAAATCAAGCAATCGTTTCAACCCGCCATGGTGGTTCTCAATCAGCTGGTCCATGCGTTTGGGCAAGCCGGTGAAGGGCAATTTGTGCCCGCCCAGCACCAGATGATCGGCCCGTGCCAGCCCGGCCAGCCGCTCACAGGCTTCCAGCCATTCAGCAATCGGATCGGCCATGGGTTCGGTCGGATAGACGCCGATGTTGGGGCTGATGGAAGACAGGATCTGATCCCCCGCGATCACCAGATTGTCATCACGGCTCCAGAAGGTTGCATGCTCAGGCGCGTGTCCGTTGCCAATGTGGATATCCCAGGTGCGCCCGCCCATGGTGATCTGATCCCCCTGCCCGATGCGGGTGTACCCCACCGGCAGCGGCGCCACGACATCGGCGAAATTGAACGGCCGGTCGGCGCGGCGCTTTTCCAGCAACGTCGGGTCCATGCCCGCGCGCTGGTAGAACGTCAGCGCCTCGGGGGCGGAAACCTCCTGCACATCCAGTGTCAGCATCCGCGCGGTCAGCCATGCGGTGCGGGTCGTGACCAGCTCTGCCCCATGCGCGGCCTGAAACCACCCTGCAAGACCCACGTGATCGGGGTGATGGTGGGTCACAACAACGCGGCCCACGGGTTTGCCGCCCAGGGGGCCTGCCATCGCCTCTGCCCAGATCGCCCTGGATTTCTTTGACGCAAACCCGGTGTCGATCACCGTCCAGCTGGCACCGTCATCCAGCGCATAGATGTTCACATGATCCAGTTTCATCGGCAGCGGCAAGCGCAGCCACAGCACGCCGGGGGCCACTTCGATCGCCTCGGACCCATGGGCCGGGGGGGTATCCCAGGGATAGCGCAGCCCTTCGGGTGCTACATCTTTCATCAGCTTGCCAATTCTTCTGGTGTGAGTGCGAAGAGATCCGCTTCGCCCGCGCGGGCGTGGGCCAGCAGGCTGCCATGTTCGGGCAACAGGCGCTGGATGTAGAACCGCGCGACCACTTCGCGGGTGCCGCCCTTGTCCGCAAGGGCCGCTTTGAGGTGCAGATCGCCCCCCAGGATTCGCGCAAACGCATGCAGATAGGGCACCGCCCCGGCAAATCGGGTGTTCAGTTCCGACTGGGCCACCAGCCATTCGGTCGCCTCCCGCATGGTCTCTGCTGCCTGCCAGACGGCGTCGGCCATGTTGGGATAGATAGCACGCGCAGCTTCGGCATCGGCCTGTATTTCATCCAGCAGGCGCGAGGCGGCTTCGCCACCGTCCATCATCTTGCGCGCCACCAGATCCATGGCCTGAATGCCGTTGGTGCCTTCATAGATCGCGGTCACCCGCACATCGCGGCTGAACTGGGCAGCCCCGGTTTCCTCGATAAATCCCATGCCGCCGTGCACTTGCAGACCCATCTCGCTGACTGCAATGCCGGTGTCGGTGCCAAAAGCCTTGGCGATGGGCGTCAGCAGTGCCGCCCGCGCGCGCCACTGCGGGTCATCGGTGGCGGTCGTCATATCAATCGCCTGCGCGCAGGACAGGGCAATCGCCCGGGCGGCAAAGATATCCGCCTTCATGGTGATCAGCATCCGCCGCACATCGGCATGATCGACGATGGTGCCCTTGCCCTCGCGGCCCGTCTTGCCCTGCCGGCGGTCCAGCGCGTAATCGAGCGCATGTTCATAGGCCGCCTGCGCCACGCCCACGCCCTGGGTGCCGACACCCAGCCGGGCGTTGTTCATCATGGTGAACATCGCCGCCATCCCGCCCTGCTCCGGCCCCACAAGCCAGCCTGTTGCGGCGTCATACTGCATCACCGCCGTGGGAGAGCCGTGCAGGCCCATCTTGTGCTCAAGGCTCACAACACTCACCCCGTTGCGCTTGCCGGGATTGCCATCCGCGTCGGGAATGAACTTGGGCACCAGAAACAGGCTGATCCCCTTGGTGCCTGCGGGCGCCCCCGGAATGCGCGCCAGCACCAGATGGCAGACGTTGCTGGCCAGATCATGGTCGCCCCAGCTGATGTAGATCTTCTGCCCGGTGATCGCATAGGTGCCATCGCCCTGCGGCTCCGCCTTGGAGGACAGCGCGCCCACGTCCGAGCCCGCCTGCGGCTCCGTCAGGTTCATCGTACCGGTCCATTCGCCGCTGACGAGCTTGGGCAGGTAGAGCGCCTTGAGCTGATCGCTCGCGTGATGCTCCAGCGCCTCAATCTGCCCTGCGGTCATCAGCGGCGCCAGTTGCAACGCCAGACAAGCGCCGCTCATCATTTCGTTCACCGCTGTCATCAGCGTCATCGGCAGGGCCATGCCCCCTGCCTCTTCCGACGCGGTTGTCCCGATCCAGCCGCCTTCTGCAATGGCCCTGTAGCCCTGGTCATAGCCCGGAGAGGTCCGCACCACGCCGTTCTCCAGCCGTGCTGGCGTCAGATCCCCGTTGCGCTGCAAGGGAGCGAGCACTTCGTCACACATCTTGCCCGCCTCAAGCAGGATCGCCTGTGTGACATCGGCGGAGGCGGCAGCAAACCGGTCGGTTGCCCGCAGGGCCGCAAAATCAATGACATGGCTAAAGAGAAAGCTGAAATCCTCAACAGGGGCGCGGTAGGACATGGGGTCTCCTTCTGGGGTGGCGTGCATCGCGTATTGGCAAGCCACGCGGCACCCTGATATGGGCGTGACGCAACAAGCTCAACCATGGAACGCGCCCGGCATCCTCGCAACCTGAACGCGGCGTCACGAGATGAAGATGACCCAGACAGCCCTGACCCTTTCCCCGGATGCGGATGGCATCGCGACTGCGGCACGGCTGCTGGCGACAGGCGCGTTGGTGTCTTTCCCAACAGAGACGGTTTACGGTCTGGGCGCGGATGCGCGCCGCGGCGAAGCCGTGGCCGCCATCTATGCAGCCAAGGGACGGCCCAGTTTCAATCCGCTGATCGTGCATTGTGCCGATACCCGGACGGCAAGGTCATATGTCCAGTGGTCGGATCTGGCTGAGAGGCTGGCGCGCGCGTTCTGGCCCGGACCGCTCACGCTGGTGCTGCCGCTGGGCGGAGATCACGGCCTGTCCTCGCTGGTGACAGCGGGATTGGACACGGTCGCCCTGCGGGTGCCGAAACATGCCTGCGCACAAGATCTGCTGAAGGCCTTCGGCGGCCCCCTCGCCGCGCCATCGGCAAACCCGTCCGGCCGGATTTCTGCGACAACGGCGGCGCATGTCATGGCAGGTCTGGGGGACAGGATCGCCGCTGTTGTGGATGACGGCCCCTGCCCTGTCGGGTTGGAAAGCACCATTGTCAGCCTTGCAGGCGAGACCCCGACGCTGCTGCGCGCGGGCGGGCTGGCGCCAGAGGAGATCGAAGTGGTCCTTGGCACCCCTCTGGCCGTGCAGGCCGGATCCGAGATCATCGCACCGGGGCAATTGGCCTCTCACTATGCGCCGCGCGCGCGGGTGCGGCTGAATGCACAGCACGCACTGGAGGGGGAGGTGCTTTTGGGGTTTGGACCCGGTGCATGTGATCTGAACCTGTCGCCAATGGGAGATCTGACCGAAGCGGCGGCCAGGCTGTTCGATCATCTGCACCGGTTGGATGCCACCGGCGCGCCGATTGCGGTCAGACCGATCCCGAACACAGGTCTGGGCCTTGCCATCAATGACAGACTGGCCCGTGCAGCCGCGCCGCGCGCATAACAGGCGTTGTTTTTTGCCGATACGGGGCGCCGGGATATTTTTGGCCAAAAAGAGGGGCCAGGGCGGTGGTATGGTGGCGGATGGATGCGGGGATGTGGACGGTGCAGGCATGCGGGGTAGAAGGGGTGAGATTGTGATCTGACGGGGCGTTTGCGGCGAGGGGGGGGTCAGGCGCGGCCGGCGGCGGCGGACAGTCCTAACGGATCGATGCCGATGGAATGCAGCGCGGCGCTCCATTTCTTGGCATCGGGCAATTCAAAAACCAGATCCTCACTCGCATCCACGGTCAGCCAGCCGTTGCGCGCGATCTCTCCCTCCAGTTGCTGCGGGCCCCAGCCGGCATAGCCCAGCATCAGTTGCGCCCGGCGCGGGCCATCACCTGCGGCAAGGTCTTCGAGGATATCCAGCGTCGCTGTCACCGCAAAACCGGGGGAGACTTTCATTGTCTGCATGGCAGAGGTGTATTCATCCGAATGCAGCACAAAGCCGCGCCCCGTTTCAACCGGGCCGCCGATGTGCACGCCCAAGGTGCCGGGTTGCGGGATGATGTCACTGTCGAGTTGATCCAGCACATCAGACAGGCGCAGATCCTCTGCCGGCTTGTTCACGATCAGGCCCATCGCCCCCTTGTCCGAATGATCGGCCATGAAGATCACCGCATGACCAAAGCGCGGATCACTCATCCCCGGCATCGCAATCAGCAGTTTTCCAGTGAGGTTCACGGACAGATGCCCCCTTCGGCAATGGCTGGCTTGCCTTTCAAGATGCACAGCGCAGCCGCGCCTGACAAGGCCCCCGTAAGAGGATCCGCGAAACATGGCTGAACCAATCGTGACTTGGCAGCGCCGCGGGGATGGCCCATCTAGGGATCATGATCAAAGCCACACTCTCTGCCGCCCTGTTTGCCCTTGCCCTTGCTGCGCCCGTTCAGGCGCAGGGCGTGCCCGAGAATGCCGTGCAGGCCACAATCGTGCCCGGTTGGCTGCGCGCAGATGGCACCCGCGTTGCAGCACTTCAGCTTACCCTTGCGCCGGGGTGGAAGACCTATTGGCGCGCGCCGGGCGATACCGGCATCCCGCCGCAGTTCAACTGGTCAGGGTCGCGCAATCTTGCAGGCGTCGGGATCAGTTGGCCCGCGCCACAGGTCTACCGTGAAGGCGGCATTCGCACGATTGGCTACAAGGACAGGCTGGTCCTGCCTTTGACGCTGGCCCCAAGACAGGCGAACAAACCGATTGAACTGAACCTCGATCTGGACCTTGGCGTCTGTCGCGACATCTGCATTCCCGCGCAGCTTTCCCTCTCTGCAACACTGGCAGACAGCAACCCAAACCCTACACCGGCCATTGCCGCCGCCCTTGCCGCGCGCCCCTATTCGGCGAAAGAAGCAGGTGTGAGCCAAGCCCGCTGCGCCCTGCGCCCCAGCGCCTTGGGGATGGAGATTGAAGCCACCCTCACCCTGCCCCACGCAGGCGGGCGCGAGGTGGTGGTGATCGAACCCGGCCCTTCAAACCTGTGGATGAGCGAGACGGACACCACCCGTCAAGGCAACCAATTGGTGGCGACGGGGGATATGGCCGCTTACGAAGGGGGCAGCATCGTCCTTGACCGGTCAGAGATCAGGATCACCGTCCTGGGCAAGAACCACGCGGTTGAGATCAACGGCTGCACGCCAGGCTGATCTGTTCGAACTGATCCTCAGGCCTGCCGCCCTCTGGCGCTGAGGACAAAAGCCAGCGCACCAAGGACATACCCCACAAACGCCACCACAGCCGCTCCGACGATAAACAGCAGCAGCGCCGTTGAACCGGCCCCCCGCTCCGCCAGCGCCGGGATCATTTGTGTCAGCGCGGGGTGCAACGCCCCCTGCCACAGGGCCCAGCCCAGCGTCAGCACGCCCCAGCCCGCAACCACCGCCCAAAGCACCGTCAGCCCCCAGCGCAGCCGCCCCACCGGCGCGCGCAGCCCGCGCCGCATCGCCGCGACCTGTCGCGCCATATCATGCTGCACAGCAACCAATGCGGGCACGACCAGCAGCACCAGCACCATGCCGAAACCCAGACCGTAAACCAGCGTGATCACCGTCGGTTTCAGGAACTGCGCCTGCTGGCTTTGCTCATAAAGCAGCGGCGCCATGCCCAGCACCGTGGTCAGCGTCGTCAGCATCACCGGCCTGAGCCGGTCCACTGCCCCTTCGATGATCGAGGGGATCAGCCCGCGCGTTTCCGCATGTTCGTCAATCGTGGTCACCAGCACGATGGAATCGTTGATGATGATCCCCGTCATGCCCAGTAAGCCCACCACGGTGAACATGCTCAGCGGCACCTCCCACAGCGCATGGCCATAGATCGTGCCCACCAGCCCGAAGGGAATGATCGCCATCACCACGAAAGGCCGCGTCCAGCTGCCAAAAACCCAGGCCAGCACGAGGAAGATGCCTGTCAGACACAGGATCAGCCCGGTCAGCGAATCCTGCAAGAACCGGTCTTCCTGCTCGCTCAGCCCCGCCAGCCGGAATGCCACCTGCCGTTCAGAGGCAATGCGCGGCAGGATCTCCTCCTGCAACGCCGCGCCAATCAGCGTCGCCCGCGCCGGATCATCCTCCGAGATGTCGCCGGTGACGGAAATCAGCCGCACGCCGTTCTCCCGCCGTACCGTGGAAAACCCCGTGCGCCGCTCCACGCTGACGATGTCGGCCAGCGGCACGTATATCCCGTCCGGGCTGCGCATCTGGGTCCGGTCAAGGAAATCGGCCGTCAACTCCCCCTCCGGCAGTTCCACCCGGATCGCGGCGGACCGGGGCCCGTCAGGATAGGTCGCCGCTTCGATCCCGCCCAGACGGTTGCGCAACGCGCGGCCCAGCGTGTCGATGGTAAAGCCCAGCGCCTGCCCCTGCGGGGTCAGATCAAGGATCAGCTCTTCCTTGTCGTAGGCCAGATTGTCCTGCACCGCGCTGACTTCGGGATATTGGCGCATCGCCGCTTGCAGGTCTTCGGAGGCAGCTTTGAGCGTATCGGTATCCGCCCCGTAGAACTGCACATCGAGCGCATCCCCACCGGGGCCGGACCGCCATCCGCGGAAGCTGACCGTTTCGGCCAGCGGATGGTTGATCACCTCGTCCTGAAGGGCTGCGACAAAGGCGAAGCTGGAGTAAGGCCGCAAGTCCGCGTCGATCAGTTCGATGGAAATGCCACCCAGCAGATCGGCGTCCTTGGTATCCGCCCCTGACAGGCCCCAGCCCGCATTGCCGCCGACCTGCGCGATGACGTAATCGAGCGGATTGCGGCCATATTCCTCTTCGTAGCGCGCGCCCAGCGCTTCGGTGGCGCGCTGCATGTTGCGCATCATCTCAAGCGTATCGGCGCGGGTGGCCCCTTCGGCCATGGCGAAGTTGCCGGTGACCGATCCGCGTTCCGGCGCGTTGAAGAACCGCCACTGCACCTCGCCCGAGATGAACAGCGCCACCTGACTGGCAAGGATCGCAACCACACCCGCCAGCACCGCATAGCGCGCGGCAATCACGCCGGCCATGAAGGGGCGGAACAGCGTCTCCCGCACCCAGACGAAGCCCTTGTTCACCACGCGGCTGGGCATGTCGTACCAGTGTTCCCTGGCCTGTGCCTTCATCGCATGGGCCATGTGGTTGGGCAGGATCAGGAAGCATTCGACCAGACTGGCAACCAGAACAGCAATCACGGTGAAAGGAATGTCACGGATCAGATCGCCAAAACGCCCCCCCACGGCGACCAGCCCGAAGAAAGCAATCACGGTCGTCAGCGTCGCGGCAAAGACCGGCATCGCCATGCGCCGCGCGGCGTTCTCTGCCGCCTGCATCGGGGTGTCGCCGTTCCGGAAGCGGTGATCGGCGTGTTCGCCCACCACAATCGCGTCATCCACCACGATGCCCAGCGTGATGATCAGCCCGAAAAGGGAGATCATGTTCAACGTCAGCCCGCCCGCATACATCAGCGCAATCGCAGCCCCCATCGCGACCGGGATGCCCGCCGCCACCCAGAAGGCCGTGCGCGCGTTGAGGAACAGGAACAGCAGGCAGACCACCAAAGCCAGACCGGTCAGGCCGTTGTCGATCAACAGATCCAGACGCCCTGTGATCGCCGCCGCCCGCGTGCGGATCAGCTCAAGCGTCACGGTGGCAGGCAGGCTCGCCTCCAGTTCTGCCGCGACCGTTTCCACGGTTTCCTGAATGCCAATCGCATCGCCGCCGTTGGAGCGGTCCACCCGCACCGACATCGCAGGCGTGTCGCCCACGAAAAAGCTCCGCTCCCGATCGACCCCTTCGTCGATGACGCGGGCAATATCGCCCACCACCAGCTTTGATCCATCCGGATTGGACCGCAACACCACTTCGGCGATCTGCTGGGGGGAGCGTTTGGCCGTGCCTGTGCGCACCCGTGCATTGGCGCCCGACACATCCCCTGCCGGGTCTGCATCGACCTCTTCGGCGATGGCTGCCGCGATCTCGGCCATGGTGATGTCATAGGCGATCAGACTGGTGGAGGAGACCTCCACCAATGTCTGGGGCGCGGCGACACCCTGAATGGTCGTGCGCGTCACCCCGGCGGCAAACAGGCGGGTGACAAATTCATCGGCGAACCGGCCCAACTGATCCGGTGCAACCGGCCCGGTGATCACCACATCCGTCACCCGGTCGCGCCAGGCACCGCGTTTGACCTCCGGATCTTCGGCCTCTGACGGCAAGGTCGTGACGGCATCTACCGCCGTTTGCACGTCATTGGCTGCACGCCCCATGTCCCAGCCGGGATCAAACTCCAGCCTGATCACGGCACGCCCCTCCCGCGAGGTGCTTTCGGTGCTTTCCACGCCCTCAACGCTCAACAATGCGGGTTCCAGCACCTGCACGATGGCGCTGTCCACATCCTCGGCCCCTGCCCCTTCCCAAACCGTGGTGACCGAGACGTTGTCGAGGATCACATCAGGAAAGAACTGCGCCCGCATGTTGGGGATTGCAGCAGCACCCGCGACCAGCAACATGACCAGCAACAGGTTCGCCGCCGTGCGGTGCCGCACAAAATAGGACAGGACACCACCCGCCGCACCGGGGATCTGGCGCGCCATGCCCTAGCCCCCCATCCGGCTTTCGATGCGCGCAACCATCTGCGCAGGCACCTTGGGTTCTGCCAACCGGGCCAAGACGCGCGCCTTGGCTTCCTTCGGCATGCGGTTGTTGCTTTCCACAAACGCCACCAGCCGCGCGCGGCGCTCATCGCTCAACTCCAGCATCTCCGGCCCGGCCTCAACCGCGGCCTGCGCATCGCCGGGCTGGATCGGTTTCACCGCGATCCCCGCGCCCAACAACGGAGAACGTTCGCGCACCACCGAGCGCCCTTCGATGGGGCCGCGCACCAGCACGTCATCGCCCTGACGGCGCATCAGTTCGACGCTGACCGCCTCCAGACGATCCTCACTGTCCAGCACCAGCACGTCGTCCCGCGCATCCAGCGCGGAAGCAGGCAAACGCACCACATCAACCAGCAGCGGTTCCTGCACGCGCACGGTCACAAAATCACCCTGCTTGAACCCGGCAGCCTCCCGCAGGGTCGCAAAAATCAAGCGGCCCGTCGCCCCCGCACCCGCCGCCGCACTGGCGCGGGTGATCTGCCCGCGGGCATCCAGATCAAGGCCTGCCACGTCGAGTGTCGCCCGGATCTCGGCCTTCAGAAGACTGCTGTCTGCCCCCAGCAGCCGCGCGTATTGCGCGGTGGAGACACGAAAGGACACTTCCAGATCATCCGGATCAATCAACTCCGCCAGCCGCTCATTGGCAGACACCAGCCGCCCCACCACCACATCCGTGGCCGACAACGTGCCGTCAAAGGGTGCGGTGATCGTCGTGTCCGCCAACCGCCGCTCCGCCTCCGCCAGCGCAATGCGGGTGCGCGACAGACGTGTGGCGGCCAGATCAACGCGCACTTCGGCCTGCGCTTCGGCCTGCCTGCGCGACAACACCGACTGGCGCGCCGCCGCCGCCGCCAGTTCAGCCGTCTCCGTCGCGGTGGCCGTGCCGACCCCGCGTGCCGCCAGATCAACCTGACGGTCAAACGCCCGTGCCCGCAGGTCGGATTGCTCCACCGCTGCGGCCAGTTCATCCTGCGCCAGGATCAATCCCCGCTTGGCATCGCGTTCCTCGGCTGCGGCATCGGCCAGATCGTTCTTGGCCCGGTCCACCGCGTCCTGGGCATTCGCCGGGTCCAGACGGACCAACACCTGCCCGGCAGTCACCGCGCCACCGTCCTGAAAGGCATCCGACAGCTCAATCACCCGCCCGCCAACAGCCGCGCGCAACTCCAGCAAACGGCGGCTTTGCACCTCACCATAGGTCTCCAGCGTGGGCACGATGTCCTCGGCCTGCGCCGTGATCACATTCACCGCAAAGACCCGCTCCCGCGCAGGCGGCGCGCTGGCATCATCGGCCAGCCGCTCCTGCACCGCCCCTCCCACCAGCGATGCGGCGTAAACCAGCAGCCCCACCGCCACGGAGGCCAGAAACAAGCCAATCATCGTCTGCCGCAAAAACCGCATAAAGGTCGGACCCTCAGTTCACCCCGTATCACTGACGCATAAGGTAAGGGGCGCGCCAGAAATACCAAATCACGTTATGGTACGGATGACATACAGTTTTCCGTCGCACAGCGCCCGAATTTATTTGCGGCGCTTGTGTTCATCCAGCCGGGGCATGATCTCGACAAAGTTGCAGGGCCGGTGCCGGTAATCGAGCTGTTTGAGCAAAATCTCGTCCCAGGCATCCTTGCAGGCCCCCGGTGATCCGGGCAGCGCAAAAAGGTACGTGCCATTGGCAACGCCACCCGTCGCCCGGCTCTGCACGGCAGAAGTGCCGATCTTTTGCATCGAGACCATGGTGAAAACCGTCCCGAAAGCGTCGATCTCTTTCTCATAGACATCGCGGTGGGCCTCCACCGTGACATCGCGCCCGGTCAGCCCCGTGCCCCCCGTTGTCAGGATCACGTCGATCTCCGGGTCCTCGCTCCATGCGCGCAGCTGATCGGCGATCAGCTTACGCTCATCGGGCATGATATGGCGCGCCGCCAGCGTATGGCCTGCGCCCGTCAGCCGGTCCACCAGCACATCGCCTGAGCGGTCCTGTGACGCATCCCGGCTGTCCGATACCGTCAGCACCGCAATGCGAACGGCAATGAATTCAATGCTCTCGTCAATTCTGCTCATACCCGCTCCATCACGGCCAGCCTTGCGGCCAGCGCCACGAAAATACCGCTGGTGATCCAGCCCAGCGCCTTGCCGCCCCGCACCATCCGCCGCCCGATGCCGGAGGCAAAGACACCCACCGCACCATTGATCACCAGCCCGCCAAGCGAAATGACAAAGCCCAGCACCAGAAACTGCCCCAGGACGCTGCCCGCGTCGGGCCGAACGAACTGCGGCAGAAAGGCCAACACAAACAGGATCACTTTGGGGTTGGTCAGGTTCACCAGCAGCCCGGTCACAAATGCCTTGCGGGCTGTCAGCCCCGGCGCGCGATCCGTGGTGTCGCCACTCTCGCGCAGGACCTGCGCCGCAAGATAGAGCAGGTACAGAACCCCAACCCAGCGGATCACGTCAAAGGCCCAGGGCGCTTGCGCGATCACCGCGCCCAATCCCAGACCCGCAATTGTGACATGCACGAAACTGCCCGTGCTGATCCCCGCACTCGCCGCCATGGCCGCCCGTGGGCCCGACCGCATGCCTTGCCCGAAACAGAACAGCATATCCGCCCCCGGCGTCAGGTTCAGCGCAAGGGCGGCAGGCACAAAGGCCGCAAGGGTCAGCAGATCAACCATTGCGCAGATGCGCCTTGAGGCTTAACAAATCCGCCCAGGCCTCCCGTTTGAAACCGGGACTGCGCAGCAGATAGGCCGGGTGAAAGATCGGCAGCGCCGGCAGGCCCGCCGCCTGCGTCCATTCGCCCCTGAGCCGCGTGATACCCCGCTTGCCCAGCAATGTCTGGCACGACCAATTGCCCACCAGCACCAGCACCTTGGGCTGCGCCAGCGCGATGTGGCGCAGCAGGAAAGGTTTCATCATCGCAATCTCATCCGGCTTTGGATCGCGGTTCTGCGGCGGCCGCCACGGCAGCACGTTGGTGATATAGACCGGCGAATCCTCCCGCGTGCGCCCCCGGTCAATCGCGCCCAGCATCTTGTCCAGCAACTGCCCCGCGCGGCCGACAAAGGGCTTGCCTTCGCGGTCCTCGTCCCGCCCCGGCGCCTCCCCCACGATCATCACCGGCGCGCCCGGTATCCCGTCGGAGAACACCAGATTGCGCGCGCCTTTCTTCAACTCACAATGCTCAAACGCCGCCATCACGGCCCGCAGCGCGTCCAGATCCTGTGCCGCCGCTGCCGCCTGTTCAGCCACTGCAACCGGGTCCACCTTGGGCGGTGGCGCAGGCCGTCCGGGTTTGGCTGCCGCTGCTTTGGCAGGCTTCGCCGCCGCTGTCGCAGCAGGCAGGTCATAGCGGTTCACGGGGGCATCCAGTATCGCCTCCGTCGCGCCGAGTTCGACCTGCCAGTCCAGCAGCGCAAGGTCGTGATGAAAGGTCGCTGATTCCATGGGACAGACTCTACCCTGCCCGCCGCCCATTCAAAATGCCCAAACGCCTTGCCGCCGCCTTGCCCCTGCGCGTATACGAGCGCCAGCACGTGAAAGGGCCGCGCCATGTCTTTCCCACACCGTCATCTTCTGGGCATCGAACAACTGTCACAGGGCGATATCACCACGCTTCTGGACCTTGCCGACCGCTATGCCGCCCTGAACCGGCAGCCGGACAAACACAGCGACGCACTGGCGGGGCTGACGCAGATCAACATGTTCTTTGAAAACTCCACCCGCACACAGGCGAGTTTCGAGATCGCGGGCAAACGCCTTGGGGCGGATGTGATGAACATGGCGATGCAGGCCTCGTCGATCAAAAAGGGCGAGACGCTGATTGACACAGCGATGACCCTCAACGCCATGCATCCCGACATGCTGGTGGTCCGCCATCCGCAGTCCGGTGCGGTGGACCTGTTGGCCCAGAAAGTAAACTGCGCCGTCCTGAACGCAGGCGATGGCCGCCACGAACACCCCACGCAGGCGCTACTGGATGCGCTGACAATCCGCCGCAAGAAAGGCCGCTTGCACCGTCTTTCCATCGCCATCTGCGGCGACATCGCACACAGCCGCGTGGCCCGCTCCAACATCCTGCTGCTGGGCAAGATGGAAAACCGCTTGCGCCTGATTGGCCCGCCAACGCTCATGCCCTCCGGCATTGCCGACTTCGGCGTGGAGGTCTTTGACAATATGGCCGAAGGTCTGAAGGATGTGGACGTGGTGATGATGCTGCGCCTGCAACGCGAACGCATGGATGGCGGGTTTATCCCGTCGGAACGCGAATATTACCACCGCTACGGGCTGGACGCCGCGAAACTCTCCCACGCCGCCGACGACGCCATCGTCATGCACCCCGGCCCGATGAACCGCGGCGTTGAAATCGACGGCACATTGGCCGACGACATCAACCGCAGCGTCATTCAGGAACAGGTCGAAATGGGCGTGGCCGTGCGCATGGCCGCGATGGATTTGCTGGCGCGCAACCGGACCCAGACAGGAGCCGCCGCATGAAACGCCCCATCAAGGTCCCCGCAAACGAAGCGCTGCACATCCGCGTCTTCGCCCTGTCGATGTCCGACGCCCGCGCCAAGACCCTTCTGGCCACCCTGCCCAACGCCCTGGGGGTGGAAAACATCGACCCTGCGGGTGTGGAAGTCTTTGCCCGCACCAGCCTCGGCGATCTGTCCCTCTCCAACTTCCTGATCGAAGGCAATGACGTGATTGCCGAAACGGTTGAGCCCGACCGCGCCAAGCTCGATGCGCTGGAAGGGCACATCATGCTGGTCTACTCCTCCGCCTTCAATTCGCGCGCGCAGGAACTGACGCCACAACCCGAACTGACCCTCATCGGCACCTACCCGCAGCACGGCATCGATACGACCAGCAAGGTTGATCTTGAGACACCTTCCGCCCTGCCGCAGGACGTGGAGCCTGAACTGCCTGCCAAAAAGCGCCCCTCTGACGCCGCCATGTCAGGCCGGATCGCCATGATCGCGCTGTTGGTGGCCTTCTTCGTGGTCGCGATGATGCTCTGGATCGGGGGATGAGTGAGGATGAGGAATGGGACGCACTGCTTGATCCAGACGAGCGGGTCATTTGGCAGGGCAGACCGTCAAGCCGTATACGGGATGCCTTCGACATCCCTGGTTTTCTTGTAATGACGGTAATTCTAGTTCTACTCTATGCTGCTGCGCATGGTTCTACTCACGATCAGCGAGACGAAGCGAGATTTGGGGTTGGTTTTCTCATCCTATTTTTTGCGTGTGTCCCGTTCTGGAAAGCGTTTCAGCGCAGCCGCGCCTCTTACCTGCTGACCAACAAACGCGCGTTCATCAGCTATCGTGGGCCGATGGGGCATAAGTTGGACATCATTCCCATCACGCCAGACATCAGGTTCAAATTGAAAGAGGGGCGTCGCAACGCGGTGTTGTTCGCTGAGCGTGAAGACCATTGGAGTTCCGGATCTGAGGGCGAGTCTGATATCGGGTTCGAAATGCTCGACGACCCCCACGCTGTCTACCAATTGCTCCGCTCCGTCCAAAGAGGCACCGCATGACCACCACCCACTTTATCAACGCCCGGCTCATCGACCCTGAAGCCGGCACCGACACCCTTGGCCACCTGACGGTCGCGAATGGCATTATCCAAGACATCACCACAGGCACAGCGCCAAACGGCACCCATATCATCGACTGCAAAGGCCGCGCCCTTGCCCCCGGTATCGTTGATCTGGGTGTGAAAGTCTGCGAACCCGGTGAGCGGCACAAGGAAAGCTACCGCTCCGCCGGCCGTGCCGCTGCCGCAGGCGGGGTGACCACGATGATCACCCGTCCCGACACGACCCCCGCCACCGACACGCCCGAGGCGCTGGAATTCGTCACCCGCCGCGCCAATGAAGCCGCCCCAGTGAATGTCGTCCCCATGGCCGCCCTCACCAAAGGCCGTGAGGGGCGAGAGATGACCGAAATCGGTTTTCTCACCGACGCAGGCGCCGCTGCCTTCACCGATTGCGACCGCGTTGTGACCGATACCAAAGTCTTCACCCGCGCCCTCACCTATGCCCGCAGCCTTGGCGCGCTGGTCATCGCCCACCCGCAGGAACCGATCCTCAGCGCCGGTGCGGCGGCGACCTCCGGCAAGTTCGCCTCCCTCCGTGGTCTGCCCGCCGTCTCCCCCATGGCCGAACGGATGGGGCTGGAACGGGACATGGCGCTGGTTGAGATGACCGGAGCACGCTACCACGCCGATCAGATCACAACCGCCGCCGCCCTGCCCGCGCTCAAACGCGCCAAGGATGCAGGCCTCGATGTCACCGCAGGCGTGGGCATTCACCACCTGACGCTCAATGCGCTCGACGTCTCCGACTACCGCACTTTCTTCAAGGTCAAACCGCCCCTGCGGGATGAAGACGACCGCCTTGCCGTGGCCCATGCGGTGGCGGAGGGGCTGATTGACATCATCTCATCCATGCACACCCCGCAGGACGAGGAAAGCAAACGCCTGCCGTTTGAGGAAGCCGCCTCCGGTGCCGTTGGGTTGGAGACCCTCCTGCCCGCCGCCATGCGTCTGGTCCATGCGGAAATCATGGACCTGCCCCACCTCTGGCGCGCCCTGTCGCTGAACCCCGCCAAACGCCTGCGGCTGCCCGGTGGCCGTCTGGCCGAAGGTGCCCCTGCCGATCTGGTCCTCTTCGATCCGGATGCGCCTTTCGTGCTGGACCGCACCACGCTCCAGTCCAAATCCCGCAACACGCCGTTTGACGGCATGCGGATGCAGGGTAAGGTGCTGCAAACCTTCGTTGCAGGCACTTCCGTATTTGAGGCCCCCTGATGCCCCTATTTGAAACCGCCCTCCCGCTCCTTCTGGCATGGGGTCTGTTTGGATACCTGCTTGGCTCCATTCCCTTCGGTATGATCATCGCCCGTGTTATGGGGCTGGGCAACCTGCGCGACATCGGATCGGGTAACATCGGAGCGACAAACGTGCTGCGCACAGGCAGCAAACCTGCCGCCGCGATGACCCTGCTGCTGGATGGTGGCAAGGGTGCCGCCGCCGTTCTGATCGCGCGCGCCTTTGCTTCTGAAGACGCCGTGCAAATCGCGGCTCTCGCTGCAATGATCGGGCATTGCTATCCGATCTGGCTGCGGTTTGCGGGGGGCAAGGGCGTGGCGACATTCCTTGGCATCCTGATCGCACTGGCGTGGCCCGTTGGTGTCGCCTGCTGTGTCGTCTGGCTGATCGCCGCCGCACTCAGCCGCACCTCATCCATGGCAGCCCTTGCCGCCGCGTCTGCCTCTACCTTCCTGATGATGTTTCTTGGTTACGGACAGGCGATGGTGCTGGGCATCCTGCTGACGCTGCTGATCTTCTGGCGACACCGCGCCAATATCTCCCGCCTGCGCGCCGGCACGGAGCCGAAGATCGGCCAAAAGGGGTGACACCCCCCGCCGATGTGCCGGCCCTGCTGAGCGCCCTGCCCCACGGCACGGTGACGGGCACCGCATTCGGGCGCACCTATGTCGCCACCCGCAGCATCTTCAACAACGGCAAATCCGAAAAGCTCGTGGCTGAGGAACGCGGCGGGACGGATTACATCAGCCTCAACCTTTACCACCTTGCCGCCGGTCCGCAGCTCTACCCCTGCGAAATGCCCGCAGAGAAGGTCATCGCCTTCCTGCGTGCCTTCACGCCGGACACTGCGCCGGATTGAACAGACCCGCCCCGCCGCCCGGTTGATAAGCCCAAGCAACTGCTTAAGTGGAGGGCAGATCGAGACACCACACAGCGCTTATCCAGCCCTCACGACCCACCCGGACAGCGCACGCTGGCCACACCGATAGGACAGGCAAACATCAAAGGCAGGACTGACATGCTTCAAAAACACATCGCAACACTGGCACTTACCTTTGGACTGGCATTCGGTGCCTCAACGGTGCCGACCACCGCTGACGCCTCTCAGCGTCTCTCGATGACCGAGGCAAAGAGGATATGCCTCAAGCGCGCTGAACGTTACGCCACCGATAGCGTGGGGCCAAACGGACGGTATCGCTCACCCTATGAAGTACGCGCGATGTATCAGCGGTGTATCTACCGCTACACGCGGGAACACGTGCGCAATGTCCCCCCGATTGGGCGCAGATAGCCTGCCTCTCGGACCCGGCAGCCTTGTCGAAAGGCAGGACGTGCCGTGTGGAGTGCTGAGGTTGCCACAATCGGCGCGATGAACCGGACGCGCAGACGGAAACCCCGGCGTCCATCTTGCTACCAACGCGGGCTGAGCCGCCTGACCGCATCGCGCAGCACCGGCACGATCACATCAACCTCGCGCGCGCCTTCGTCACTGGATACATACCCCGCATGCAGATGCGGTCCCTCCGCCTGCACGACTTCATGAACCAGCCGCCCGTCCTCAACCGAACGGTGATCATCCAGACACCGGCCCCGCCGTTCCGCAACCAGCTCGCGGCACATCTGAACCCGGCCTGCGTCATACAAAGCCATCGGATGGGCAAACCCCGACCCCTCCGCGTAGTCTTCCATTATCCGCACCACAACCGTGACCGATCCCTGACAATCGCGACACTGCATCACGATCTGATCTGCGCTGCGCATCTCTTCCCAAGTGCCCACGGCGGCCAGCCCTCTGCGCAACCCGTCTGCCGCACGCTCCATATAGACAGAACTGTCTTCGGCACGGGCCATGCCCGCGCCCCAGATCAAAAGGAAGGTGAGTATCCGCATGCCCGACCCCTACCGTGCGGGCGCCGGAAAGAAAACACTTGCCACTCCCGTCCATTCTGATATTTCTGTCATTACAGAAATTAATAGCGAGTCGGAAACATGCACCTCACCCCCGCCATGCAGAACTTCATCCTCCACTGGGGGGATATGGGGGCGAAATGGGGCACCAACCGCTCCGTGGCGCAGATCCATGCGCTTCTGCATATCTCTCCCGATGCGCTGAGCGCGGATGAGATTTGCGATCTGCTGAACCTTGCCCGCTCCAACGTGTCCAATGGCCTGAAGGAATTGCAATCGCTCGGCATGGTCAAATCCCAACGCAAACTGGGCGACCGGCGCGATCACTTCACCTCCATCCGCGACATGTTCGATCTGGTCACCACCGTTGTTGAGTCCCGCCGCGAGCGGGAGTTTGCCCCCACCCTGCAAGCCCTGCGCGCCGTGCAGGCGGAAGCCGAGGACGACGCGACGCCACCGGCGGTCAAGGAGCGGATCAACGAAACGCTCACGACCATGCAGATGTTCGACGATTGGTATCGCGACGTCTCCCGCCTGCCCCGTGCGGTACAACTGTCGGTGATCAAACTCGGCGGCCGCGTCGCGCGCTTCCTGCCCAAGGGCAAAAGCTGACTTTCCCTTTTTATTTACCCGGAGATTTCTCTCATGACAGAAATACTTGAAAAGATCGAAATGCGCATGCAGGCCCGCGCGGAAAAACGCGCCGCCGCACCGCGTTACATCATTGATCCGGTGGCATTTTTCGTGGCGCTGCTTGGGGGGCCGCTGCTGGTGACCGCGCTCAGCTTCTGGATGCTGTTCATCCCTGTCTTCGCCCTCGCCTTTGGTGGACCGTTCTATTTGTTGATCGGCACCCCACTACTGCTCTGGCATTTGCGCCGCACTGGCGGAGAGACCCGCGATATCGCCGCCCTCGCCTTCTTCGCCAACCTCATGATCTTCCCTTTGGGCGCAGTAGCCGCCGTGCTCACCCACGACAAGGAGATCTTTACCGGCGCCATGTTCATCGTCTGCTTTGGCATGATCTTCGCCCCTGCCTGGGCCTGGGGCTTTGGCTACCTCTACAACCGCCTGCGCCGCGATTTCTACGCACAACCACAATACATCTGATCACACTCGAAAGGACCAAACCCATGATTATGCTCGCACTTACCTATATCACCCTCGCACTGGCCGCCCTCATTGCCCTGTGCATCATGATCCTCAAAATCGGCCACCTGATCGGCACCTGCCCGCAAAGCAAAACCGCCGCCCATGCAGCCGCCGTGACCGTGGCCACCGGCTTTGCCGCAATCGGCAGCGGCGGGATCATCGTCATTGGCTCTGGATTGGCTTTGGCAGACGGCGCGGCCCTGCCCGCCTTCTTCCTCAGCCTCGGGTTCGCCGCCCTCTGCCTCGGCCTCGGCTTCACCCACGCCATCGCAACCCTGCGCGCCGTGGTGCGGATGCCCGCAGCGAAGGGCAAAGCGCCCAAAGCCAAGGCGGCCAAGAAACAAGCTGCGTCAGAGACCGCACCTGCCTGACCCCTCTTTGAATGGCATCGCCCTAAACAGGGGCCCTCGGACCCGAAGGCCCCTGTCGCGTCATGGCGGTCTGCCCTGCCGCCCAACGCCAAAAAATGCAAAAGGCGAGATGCGCGCTTTCACGACACGCAGGCACTTGCTAGAAAACCGCGAGCTTTTTGGGAGGTGAAGTTGATGATCAGGTTTGTACAGGAAACAGCATTTGTTTGTTGGTTGGTTTGCGTGGCATCGATCGCTTCGGCCAACCCCATTGGCGTGAACTTCAGCTCCTATGCGCCCGGCACACAGTTTCACTACAGCTATTCCGGCCTCATTGGGTCGGGCAGATACATCGACATCTACCAGGGCGTGACGAATGGCCAACACATCGTGCACCGCCATGCTGCCAAAGGGGGAAAACCTGGCCCGCTGCGCCGGATCATCGCCTATGACGCAGCCGGCCGGATGCTCTCGCAGGAACGCCGCGCCCTCCGGATGCGAACGGTTTGGCAGCCTTTTCACTGCGTCCGCTCCGGGCTGGCCCGCTGCGAACATGTGCGTATTACCTATGATGCCAAAACAGGCGCTGAGAAATCCAGTACCCGAAAGGCATACGAAACCAAGCTGCGCGGGCGGACATTGCATGTGGTGACAAACGCGGATTCGAACCGCCTCAAGTCAACGCACAAACTTGGCGAGAACAACCTGCTTGTCAAACGCAGTGAGACCATTCGGTCCAACGGAAAAAACGTCCGACAGACCGTTCAGCTGCAGAAAATCGTCCAACCCTGAACATGTTCCTCACCGGATATCCGGGCTGAACGACGGGACGCGTTGACCACCGATCGGGTTGGGCAGATCGAGATAGGTCAAGGGGGGCGCTACGACACGCCCATGCAAGCCTCCCCCAGCGCGCCACACCAGGCTCCACGTACGAGCTTGCAAGGGAAAATGTCTTCTGCGGCTCAGTAACTGTAATCCGCATAGATCCGGCTCAGATCCCCACCCCACTTGCCGTGGTAGTCCTCCAGCAACTCATCTGCCGGCACTTTCCCGCTCTCCACACTCTCTTTCAGCGCGTTCAGGAAATGCGTCTCATCCGGCACCAGACCACCCGCGCCCGCCCTTGCCCGGTTCTTCAGACCAAGCTCCGCCAGCGCCACCGCTTCGCGCGCGATGTCGTGCATGTTGATGCCCGTGACCTTGGCCTGCAAACCGTCAATGCTCGCCGCCGTCCGCAGCGCATCATGCTCCGCAGGCCCCCAGCCCTTGACCAGATCCCAGGCGCCATCCAGCGCCTCCTGATCATACATCAGCCCCACCCAGAACGCGGGCAAGGCACAGAGCCGCCGCCACGGCCCGCCATCCGCGCCGCGCATCTCGATGTACTTTTTCATCCGCGCTTCGGGGAAGGCCGTTGTCAGATGATCCGCCCAATCGCTCAGCGTCGGCGTCTCACCGGGCAATGCAGGCAATTTGCCCACCAGAAAATCCCGAAACGACATACCCAGCGCGTTGATATACGCACCGTCGCGGTAGACAAAATACATCGGCACATCGAGCGCATATTCCACCCAGCGTTCAAACCCGAAGCCCTCTTCAAAGACAAACGGCAAGGTGCCTGTGCGCGCCGCATCCAGATTGCGCCAAACCATCGAGCGTTGGGATTTATAGCCGTTCGCCCGCCCTTCAAAGAAGGGCGAATTGGCGAAAAGCGCTGTGGCCACCGATTGCAACGCAATCGCCACGCGCATCTTCTGGACCATGTCCGCCTCTGACCCGAAGTCGAGGTTCACCTGCACCGTGCAGGTCCGCCGCATCATCACCCGCCCCATGGTGCCCACGCGGGTCATATAGTCGTTCATCAGCTTGTAGCGGCCCTTGGGCATCAGATCCATCTGCTCATGCGTCCAGATGGGTGCACCGCCCAGCCCGATGAAACCCGCGCCAATCCGGTCCGCTACATCCTGCACTTCCCGCAAATGCACGTTCACCTCGTCGCAGGTCTCATGAATGGTCTCCAGCGGCGCGCCGGACAGCTCCAGCTGCCCCCCCGGCTCAAGCGAGATATTCGCGCCGTCCTTCTCCAGACCAATCAGCTTGCCCGCTTCTTCCACCGGCGACCAGCCGTGCCCGTCGCGCAGCCCCTCCAGCATCACGCGGATGGAGCGATCCCCCTCATAAGGCAGCGGTTTCAGCGTGTCCTTGCAGTAGCCGAACTTCTCGTGCTCCGTCCCGATGCGCCAGTCCTCTTTGGGTTTGCACCCGTCAGACAGATATTCTGCCAGTTGTTCGTGACGTTCGATCGGCCCGCCGCCGGATTGGGGGATGGACATGGGCTTCGCTCCGGGAGTTGGTTTCAAGACGTTCAGGGATGCTGCGATTTGCGCGGGGTGTCAATGCAGCAAGGCACCCTCCGGGCGCAGCGGACCACGCTGCCAGATCACAACTTCTTGACGCGGGTTGGCCTTCAGCGTGCTCAGCATCCGCTCGGTGCGCAGGCCCGGCAAGGTGGCAAAGGCATCAAACAAGCCATCCGCGCCAACCGCATTCACCGGGATCAGCAAAGGCGGCACGCCGCGTTGCTCCAACCGCCAGTGGGGCGGAAACATCGTGCCGCTCAGCACAAGGCTCTGCATTTCGCGCAGGTCAATTGTGCCGCCGGTCAGGGGGCCGAAATAGGTCACCTGCCCTTCGTCGACCTGCACCGCGCCCGCGCCATCCGCCGACCCGCGAAACCGCCCCCGCTGGATGCCGATCCAGACCAGCAAAGCCCCCACCACGATCAGCGCCACACCCGGAAAGCTCAGCAATGCCCCCGGCCCCAGCGCCAGATAGAGACCAAGGACAAGCGCCCCGCCGCCCACGATCACCTCGCGCCAGCGCCACACCTGCGCCTGTGCTTCTGGCCTGAAAAAGCTCATCTTACGTCCAATCGCTGAGCGCTCGTCGCTTAGTGTTCATTCGTCGAACCATTGCCAATCCCCCAACGCTCGTTGCCATAGCGCCATCGCAGCAACTGCTGCGGTATCGGCCCGCAGAATTCTAGGGCCTAACCCAGCATTGTAGACGGTGCCGTCCTGATTGCTAATCAAAGTGCGCTCTCGCTCGGAAAATCCACCCTCAGGCCCGACTAGAATTGCCCAGCTTTGGCGCGGCCCACACTTCCGGAATTGATCAAGCCCCGGATCTGGCGAACCTGCGCCAGTTTCATCGCAAAACATTATCATCCGGGAGCGGTCCCAATCCGCCAACAAACGATCCAGCTTCACCGCCTCCGCCACCTCCGGCACAAAGGTCCCGCCGCATTGCTCCGCGGCTTCCACCGCATGGGCCTGCAACCGGTCCCGATGCACCCGGCCTGCGTTTGTAAACTCCGTCATCACCGGCACGATCCGGGACGCGCCCATTTCCGCTGCCTTCTCCACAATGAAATCCGTGCGCGCCTTCTTGATCGGCGCAAACAGGAGCCACAGATCGGGGGGCATCTGCAAATCCCGCGTCAATGACACGCACATCAACACTCCGCCGCGCTTGCCCGCCTCCGCGACATCCGCCAGAAACTCCCCGTCCCGGCCATTGAACAAGAGCACCTGCGCCCCCACGCCCAGCCGCATCACCCCAAACAGGTAATGCGCCTGATCCCGCGACAAAGGAACCGATTGCCCCGGTGCCAAATCCTGCTCTACATACAATCTGATCTTTGCGCTCATGGGACATGATATATGCAAGACACGCCACTACCGCCAGATGGCACCGTCGCGGATGCGCCTGCCGACAATTGGGTGGATGTCTACGCCCCGGCGTTCACCCGGCCCTACCTGCGCCTCAGCCGTGCGGATCGGCCGATCGGCACCTGGCTGCTGCTTTTGCCCTGCTGGTGGGGTCTGGCACTGGCGATCCTCTATGATCAATCTCCCCGCTGGGAGGACGCATGGATCTTCATCGGCTGCGGCATCGGGGCATTCCTGATGCGCGGCGCGGGCTGCACATGGAACGACATCACCGACCGCGACTTTGACGGTCTGGTTGAACGTACGCGTTCCCGCCCCATCCCCTCAGGTCAGGTCAGCGTCAAAGGCGCCGTCATCTGGATGGTCCTGCAAGCCCTGCTGGCGGCCTGCATCCTGTTCACCTTCAACTGGCAGGCCATCGGCCTTGGCGTGCTGTCGCTGCTGCTGGTGACGGTCTACCCTTATGCAAAGCGGTTCACATGGTGGCCGCAGGTGTTTCTTGGCCTCGCTTTCAACTGGGGCGCGGTGCTGGTCTGGACCGCCCACACGGGTCGCCTCGATGCGCCTGCATTGCTGCTCTATGCAGCAGGCATCGCCTGGACGCTGTTCTATGACACGATCTATGCGCATCAGGACACCGAGGACGACGCGCTGATCGGGGTAAAATCCACAGCACGGCTCTTTGGCAAGCAAACCGCGTCGTGGCTGCGCCGCTTCCTGATGGCCACTGTGGGGCTGATGGGCCTTGCCGTGATCTTCGCCGTGCAAGGCAACGCAAGCGTTCTGGCGCTGGTCATCGCACTTGGCGGCCCATGGGCGATGGGCTGGCACATGGCATGGCAATTGCGCGGGCTCGATATCGAAAATTCCGCCAAATGCCTGCAACTCTTCCGCGCCAACCGCGATACCGGCATGATCCCGCTGTTGTTTTTTGCCGCAGCGCTGCTGGTGTGATTGCACCCCCGCGCCCAGAGGCGTATCACTTGGGTGAACTGAAACGGTGCAAAGCCTTCCCATGCGACCCATGCGTCTCTCTGCCCTTCTGATTGTTGCGATCACCTTCACTGCGGCGGCGGTGGTGTCCCTGGTGGCGGCCAACTTTTCCGTCAAACTGATTGAGGAAAATTCCGAAATCGGCGTGCGTGATGCGCTGGATGAGGCAGGCATGACCTGGGCTGAGGTACAGGCCGACGGCTTGCAGGTGATCCTGGCGGGCATTGCCCCCACCGAAGCCGTCCGGTTCCGCGCCCTGTCGACCGCCGGCAGCATGGTCGACGCCGCCCGCGTCATTGATGAGATGGAGGTGGAGGCACAGGCCGACATCGCCCCGCCCCGCTTTTCTGCCGAAGTGCTGCGCAATGACAGCGGCATCTCCATCATCGGCCTCGTCCCCGCCACCACCTCCCGCGAGGACGCGATTGAGCGTTTTACCGACATCGTTGGCGACACCCGCGTGACCGACCTGCTGGAAAGCGCCGATTACCCCGCGCCGCGCGATTGGGACGATGCCTTTGCTTTTGCCCTCACCGCGATGGCCGAACTGCCCCGCGCCAAAGCCTCCGTGGAAGCCGGGCGTGTGTCGATCACCGCGATTGCCGACAGTGTCGAAGACAAGATGCAGATGGAGGCCCGCCTGAACCGCGCAACGCCACCCAACCTGTCGGTGCGGCTGGATATCGCCGCACCCCGCCCGGTGATCACGCCCTTCTCGCTGCGGTTCCAACTGGATGAAGACGGCGCCAAATTCGATGCCTGCTCCGCCGATACCGAAGAAGCCCGTGTGCGCATTCTGGCCGCCGGCACCCGTGCAGGCATCACCGGCACCGCGCGCTGCGTGGTCGGCATGGGCGTGCCCAGCCCCAACTGGTCCGAAGCCGTCGCCCAGAGCATTGACGCTGTTGCCCGCCTCGAAGGCGGCACCGTGACCTTTGCGGATGCGGACATCACCCTTGTGGCCCTGCCCGGCACGGAACAGGGCAAATTCGATGACATCGTGGGAGAGCTGGAAAACAACCTGCCTGACGTCTTCGCCCTGCGCGCCAAACTGCCCAAGGTCGAAGATCCCAATGCCGGGCCACAGGAATTCCTCGCCACGCTCAGTGCCGAAGGGGACGTGGAACTGCGCGGCAGACTGGCCGATGCGGCTTCCCGCGAACTGGCTGACAGCTACGCCAAGGCGCGCTTCGGTTCCGCCAAGGTAAAGACCGCTGCCCGGCTGGTCGAAGGCCTGCCCGGCAACTGGACCCCGCGCGTTCTGACGGGATTGGAAGCACTGTCGATGCTCAACAACGGATCGCTCAAGGTGACGCCAGACGCCGTTGCCGTGAAGGGGGAGACCGGCAATCCCAACGCCAGTGCGGAAATCACCGCCCTGCTGTCCGAACGCCTGGGCGATGGCAGCGATTATGACATCTCTGTCCGCTATCTTGAAAAACTCGACCCGGTGCTGGGCCTGCCCACCCCCGACGAATGCGAAGCCGAAATCGGTGCTGTACTGGAACTGGGCAAGATCAGCTTTGAACCCGGCAGCGCCACCATTGATGCCTCTGCGCTTGTGGTGATGGATCAGATCGCCGGTATCCTGAAACGCTGCGGCGACATCCCCCTTGAAATTCAGGGCCATACGGACAGCCAGGGCCGCGAAAGCATGAACCTTGAACTCAGCCAGAGCCGCGCCGAATCCGTCCTGAACGAACTGCGCGCCCGCCGCGTCCTCACCGGCTCCTTCACCGCCAAAGGCTACGGAGAGGTGACCCCCATCGCCGATAACAAGTCTGAGGAAGGCCGCGAAGCCAACCGGCGCATCGAATTCCGCCTAATCCGCGAAGAACCTGTTGAAACAGCGCTGGAAAATGCGGACGATACAGGCGATAACAGCGACGAAACCGCGCAAGAAGGCTCAGATAATGAGCAGAACTGAATTTGTCATCGCAACCGCGATCATCCTGTTCGTGGCATTCTGCCTCGGCTGGTTTGCCAATTGGCTGCTGCACCGCTTCACCCGTGTGGCCGCAGGCGATGTGGCTGAACTCGACCGGATGAGCCAGGAGTTGCATGAAGCCGAAGAAACCCGCGATCAGGCCATCACCTACCTGCAACAGCGGGAGGCGGAGCTGACAAATCAGCTCTCCCAGACCGAAGCGGAACTGCGCGCCGCGATGGACGGTTTGCGCGATGCCCGTCATGAAGCCGAAGAAATGCGCAACATCATCGAACGCCAGCAGGCGGGCTGATACCGCCCACCCCGCTTGCGAAACGCCTTACGCGACAGTCATCACCGCGCAGCTTGCGTTCTTGCTGATCGATTGCGACGTGCTGCCCAGAAACAACCCCGTGACACTGCCCAGACCGCGACGCCCGGTCACGATCAGATCCGCATTGGCAACCGTTGCCCGCGCCAGAACGCAATCCACCGGATCACCATGACCGATATGCACCTCGATGTCCTTGATCCCCGCCTCTGAGGCAATCGCCTTGGCGCGCGCGCCGACCTTCTCCGCCGCGTCGCGCAGCAGTTCATCCTGCGCCACGGATGTGCCCACATAAAACCCTGAGATCGCTTCCGCCGCGAATGTGACCGTTTCGTCCAGCGGCGTATGCGACACCTCGATGTGCGCGCCGAATTTGGACGCCAATTCGCATCCCATCTGCAAGGCCCGTTCCGCTGCGTCCGAGCCGTCAAAGCCGACAACGATTGAAGAAATCATGCTGTGTCTCCTGTATGTTGCATCAGCCTTACCCCAAAAGCAGGGGCTCAGACCTTGATGCAGGTCAAGGGCGCGCGGTTTACCAGCGTGTCAGCGCGTCTTCGTCCGCGTCCTTGGCATCCACCCAATCCGCCCCGCCCCGCGTCACTTCTCGTTTCCAGAACGGCGCGCGGGACTTGAGGTAATCCATCAGGAATTCAGCGCCGTCAAAGGCGTCCTTGCGGTGCGGCGCGGCTGTGGCCACCATCATGATCATCTCACCGGGCTTCAACGGCCCGTAGCGATGGATCACCAAAGCATCGCCCAGCGAAAACCGGGTGATGGCATCCGCCGCAATCTGCTCCAGCGCCTTCTCGGTCATGCCGGGGTAATGCTCGATCTCCATCACCTCCAGCGGATCATCGGCCAGATCGCGCACCACGCCGGTGAAGGTCACGATCGCCCCCATATCCTTGCGTCCCGCCGCAAAGGCCGCGCTCTCTGCCCCCAGATCAAACGGCTCTGCCTGCACGCAAATCCGCATGGCCCTAGCCGCCTGTCATCGGTGGAAAGAACGCCACTTCGCGCGCGCCTTCCAGTGATGCGTCAAAATCGGTCAACTGCTGGTCCACAGCCACGCGCAAGGCTGACAGGTCTGAGAACGCCAGATCATACCGCTCTTCCCGCGCGCGCAATTCGGTGACCAGCTCCGCGACCGTCGCCGCACCCGTTTCCACCTCTTCACGGGGCAGACCGATCCGCTCCCGGACCCATGCAAAATAAAGCACATTCATCAGCGTCCCTCCTTCAGATGCGGCATCGCCTTGGCCAGATAATCAAACCCGGTGATCGCCGTCAGCGCCGCTGCAATCCACAGCAGGATCAGGCCAATGATCCCGGCCCATTCCATGCCCAGCAACTTCCATTGCAGGCCCAGCAGGTCCTCTTCATCCCCGTTCAGAATGGCGCTGACCATCTGCTCATCCATCCCGAAGACCGACATGCCCAGGTAATGCTCAAACACCCCCTGCGAAAACAGCACCGCAATCGCGATCATCTGCAACGTCGTTTTCCATTTAGCGAGCTTTGTCACTTTTAAAGTCCCCGCCGTATCCCCCAGATATTCCCGCAAGCCAGAGACAAAAACCTCCCGGAACAGGATCACCGTGGCAGGCAGCACCAGCCAGGGCGACCAGCTGGAAAAGGCCACGATCACCATCAGGGCGATGACCACCATCGCCTTGTCGGCAATCGGGTCCAGCATCGTGCCCAGCTTGGTTTCCTGCTTCCACGCGCGCGCAAGATAGCCGTCAAACCAATCGGTTATCGCCGCTGTCACAAACAGCACCAGCGCAAACCAATCCGCATAAGGCCGGGTGAAATACAAAAACATCACCGCAACGCCCGGTGCCGCAGCAAGGCGCAAAAGGGTCAGGACGTTCGGCAGGTTCCACTTCATACCTCCTTCTACCTCGCCCGGCAGGGGCAGGAAAGCACCAATGAACTGAGATAAATCGACACGATTACCCGTCTTGCCCGACGCTGAGACACCTTCTACCCTCTTGTAAAGTTTACACATTATTCAGAAATTCAGGGGATCACACCGCTTGTGAACCAGTCACCGACCTCGCCCTACGCCGATCTGCCGGATCACGCTTTCTGGAAAACCGCCGTCAGCAGCCGCAGCATGTTCGACATTTCCGCGCTCTGGTCGCCCCGGTTCGCGCTGGATGCGACAACACCTGTCGTCACTTACGGCTCCTGCTTTGCACAGCACATCGGCGCGGCCCTGCGCCAGCGTGGCTTCAACTGGCTGAACATGGAGCCCCCCGCAGGGAACGCGCCCCGGACCGATCCGGCCTTCCACTACAACGTCTTCTCCGCCCGCACCGGCAACATCTACACCACCACGCTTCTGCGCCAATGGGTCCGCTGGGCCGCCGGGGCGGCCGCCCCGCCCGATGAATTCTGGACCTGCGGCGACCGGGTCAAAGACCCGTTCCGCCCCCGGATCGAACCAGATGGTTTCGCCTCTCTGGCAGAGGCGCAGCGCAGCCGCCGGGTCACCCTCAACTCCTTTGCCGACAGCATCCGCCGCGCGCAGGTCTTTGTCTTCACCCTTGGGCTGACCGAACGCTGGCACCACCTGACCGAGGGGTATGAATACCCCCTCTGCCCCGGCACCGCTGCGGGCACCTTCGATCCCACGCTTCACGGCTTTGATACGCTGGGCTTTGCCGACACCCTCGAAAGCCTCTGGGACGCCATCCACCTGATGCGCCAGATCAACCCGGAGCTGCGGGTCCTGCTGACCGTCTCCCCCGTCCCCCTCACCGCCACGATGAGCGGGGACCACGTGATCCCGGCAACCACCCTGTCAAAATCCATCCTCCGCGCCGTCTGCGGCGAACTGGCCCGCACCCTGTCCCATGTGGATTACTTCCCGGCGTATGAAATCATCTCGTCACCCGCATTCCGGGGCACCTTCTTTGCCCCCAACCAACGCGATGTTGCGGCCAAAGGGGTCGACTGCGTGATGCAGCATTTCTTGGACGCACTGGACACCTCGCCTGCACATGCGCCTGCACCACCCCCACCAGACCCCGCACATGTCATCTGCGAAGAAGCCCTGCTGGCCCGCGCCAAAGGGCTGCACTGATGGTGGAGGTCCTGATTGCCGGCGACAGCCAGACCGGCGCGCTTTTCCACCGGGTCCGCCGTCACCCCAACGTGGCCCTTGTCGCGGCCCCCGGCCAGCGGGTGAAAAACTTCCAGATCACGCCCGATGGGCAGGTCACCGGCTATGAGGTTCAGCTCAACAGCCCCGCCGCCCCGGCGCTGCACCGTTTTGATCTGGCCTACATCTATGCCGACATGGCCGAACCGCTCACCCTGATGCCGAAACGTCTGCACCGTTACAGCGCGGCCTATCTGGCCGCCCATGTGACCGAACGCCTGCAAGACAGCCACAGCATCCGGCTGGCGCGGGCCATGGCGCAGGTGCTGCCGCCCCGCCGCATCATCCTGATCCCGAAACCCATCCCCCTCAGCCGTGCCCGCGCCGGGTTTGCCGCCATGACGCTCCAGGACGCCACCGCAAGGGTACAGCGGCACATCGGCTTTCCCATCGCCCATCTGACATCCGGCATCTGCGCCCCCGATGGCACACCCGATCCGGCCTTCTACGAAAACTCAGCCGACTGGCTGGGAGAGATCCCGAAACCCGATACCAAACCCGACCATGACAACGACCACCTGAACACCCGTGGCGGCGATCTGCTGTTTGAAGCCTTCAAACGCGACGTGGCCGCACGCTTCATCCCCGCTCGTGGAAATAGGCATAGATCGTCTCCGCCAGCGCATCCGACACCCCCGCCACCGCCTTGAGGTCGCTGAGGTTCGCGCGGCCCACCGCCTTGGCCGACCCGAAATGTGCCAACAGCGCCCGCTTGCGCGCCGCCCCCACGCCCGGCACCTCATCCAGCGGCGTCGCACCCACCGCCTTGGCGCGTTTCGCCCGGTGCGTGCCAATGGCAAAGCGGTGCGCCTCATCGCGCAAACGCTGCACGAAGTACAGCACCGGATCATTGTGCCTCAGCGCCATCGGCCGCTGCCCGGTGCGGTGGAATTCCTCCTTACCCGCATCCCGGTCAACGCCTTTGGCCACGCCGACCATGGGAATATCCTCCACCCCGTGATCGCGCATGATCTTGCGCACCGCACTCACCTGCCCGGCGCCCCCGTCGATCAGCAGCAGATCCGGCCACATGCCTTCGGTGCGATCCGGGTCTTCCTTGATCAGCCGTTTGAACCGCCGGTTCAGCACCTCTTTCATCATCCCGAAATCATCACCGGGGGTCAGCTCCTCCCCCCGGATGTTGAACTTGCGGTACTGGTTCTTCATCATCCCTTCCGGGCCCGCGACAATCATCGCGCCCACCGCATTGGTCCCCTGAATGTGGGAGTTGTCATAGACCTCAATCCGCTGCGGCGGGCCGGGCAGATCAAAGGCATCCGCCAATCCTTGCATCAACCGCGCCTGTGTCGCCGTCTCCGCCATCTTGCGCGCAAGGCTCTCGCGCGCATTGCGCAGCGCGCCGTCCACCAGTTCCGCCTTTTCCCCCCGGCGCGGCACCAGCAGCTCCACCTTGCGGCCCAGCTTGCCGGTCAGGGCATCCGCCATCAGATCAGCATTCTCAATCTCATTGCTCAGGATCAACTGCCGCGCGGGTTCGCGGGTGTCATAGAACTGCCCGATGAACGCTTCCAGCACCTCCGCCGCATCCACATCCGCACCGACACGCGGGTAGTAATCCCGGTTGCCCCAGTTCTGGTTGGCCCGAATGAAAAACACCTGAACGCAGGCCTGCCCGCTGTCCATGTGCAGCGCGATGATGTCGGCCTCCGTCACGCCCTTCGGGTTGATCCCCTGCGAGGTCTGCACCTGCGTCAGCGCCTTGATCCGGTCGCGCAACGCCGCCGCCCGCTCAAATTCCATCTCCTCGGACGCCTGCGTCATCTCCTTTGCCAGCCGCGCCTGAATGTCGGTCTTCTTGCCCGACAAAAAGCGCTCGGCGTCCTTGACCGTCTGGCGATATTCCTCCGGGCTGATCTTGCCCACGCAGGGCGCGCTGCACCGCTTGATCTGATACTGCAAACAGGGCCGTGTGCGGCTGTCGAACATCGCGTTGGAGCAATCGCGCAGCAGGAACACCCGCTGCAACTGATTCAGCGTCCGGTTCACCGCGCCCGCGCTGGCAAAGGGGCCGTAATACGCCCCCTTCTCCTTCTTCGCGCCGCGATGCTTCTTGATCTGCGGATAATCATGTTCCGCTGTGACCAGAATATTGGGAAAGCTCTTGTCGTCGCGCAGCAGCACGTTGAACTTGGGCTTGAGCTGCTTGATCAGGTTCTGCTCCAGCAGCAGCGCCTCGGTTTCGGTCTTGGTGGTCAGGAACATCATCGACGCGGTGTTCGCGATCATCCGCGCAATCCGCCCCGAATGCCCCGAAGGCCGCGCATAGTTGCTGACCCGCGCCCGCAGATTGCGCGCCTTGCCGACATAGAGCACCCTGCTCTCCGCATCGAGCATCCGGTACACCCCCGGAGAGCTGTCGATGGTCTTGAGGTAGCTCTGGATCACTTCGTGCCCCAGTTGTGGTGTCTCAGCGGTCGATGTCATGCGTGCGGCGGCCTCCAGATTCGCAAGCGTGATGATAGCCGGAATGGCAAGCGCTTTTCAGTCCACCATGTCTGTGGATAACTCTGCCTATAAGTTCACGCATTGCAGAAAAAATCCTTATCATCAGGGCACTTCGTTAAAACGCCTAATTTTTAGGCAGTTATGTAAGTCATTGTTTTAATTTATTACTTTTATTTCAGTTCTGCAAAACACTGAAACCATTAGACTTTAGCAACCAAATCTTCATCTTCATGAAGACAGGTGCAAAACTTCTGTAAACTTCGCGTGTCACTCAACCCCAAGAACGTCCGGCGTCTGCCAGCCAAGGTGCTGGCCACCGTCCACACACATAAGTTGTCCCGTGACCGCCGGCGCATCCAGAAAGTATCCAAGGGCAGCGGTGATGTCATCCGGATTGGCCCCGCGCCCCAGCACCGTGTTGGCCCGCTGATCGGCAAAATGCGTCTGGGATTGCCGCGCGCCTTTCAGGGTCGGTCCCGGCCCGATGGCATTCACGCGAATGACCGGCGCCAGCGCCTGCGCCGTGGTCTGAGTCATCGCCCACAGGCCCATCTTGGCCAGCGTGTAGGTCATGAACTCCGGCGTCAGCTTGCGCACCCGCTGGTCGATCATATTGACGATCAAGCCGGTCGCCACCGGCTCTCCCGCGTCATCAACCTCCGCCGCCATCCCCTGCGCCGCCATGGCTTGCGTCAATACAAACGGCGCCCGTAGATTGCTGTCCATATGCCGGTCCCAGCTGTTGCGCGTGGCACTGTGAACCGTGTCGTATTCGAAGATAGAGGCGTTGTTGACCAGACAGGTGATCGGCCCGCCCAAAGCCGTGACCGCCGCCGGAAACAGCGCTTGCGTCTCCGCCTCATCCAGCAGATCGGCCTTCAGCGCCACGGCCTGCCGGCCCATCGCCTTGATCCGGCGCACCGTCTCTTCCGCGCCCTCGGCAGACTGCGCGTAATGCACTGCCACATCAAACCCGCGTTGCGCCAGATACAGCGCCATCGCCTGCCCAAGGCGCTGCCCCGCCCCCGTTACCAATGCCCGTCTCATGGGTCGCCCCTCAGTCTACGCCAACACGACGAAAAGATAGAACGCATACATCGCGGTCAAGCCGATGCCGGCCATCCGGGTGATGTCCCGGCCCATGAAGACAAACGGGATCAGCAGCAGCGACGCCGCCAGCATCACCCACAGATCAAACCGCAGGAACGCCGGGTCCACGCTGATCGGTCCCACAAGGCTGGCAATGCCGACAATGGCCAGCAGGTTGAACATGTTCGACCCGATCACATTGCCCAGCGCCACATCAGCCTGCCGTCGCAGCGCGGCCATCACCGTGGTCGCAAGCTCCGGCAAGGACGTACCAATCGCCACCAGCGTCAGGCCAATGACCGTATCGCTGACCCCATACGCCCGCGCAATCACCGAGGCGTTCTCCACCAGCAGGTTCGCCCCCACGGGCAGGCCGATCAGCCCCAGCACCAGAAACGTCCCGATCTGCCACTTCGGCATGTCCGGGTCCGCCCCTTCGGGCTCTTCCTCATCATCGGCACAGGCCTTGCGGTGGCTGCGCGCCTCCATGAAGGCCGAGCCCAGCACATATCCCAGCGCCCCCAGCAGCACCAAACCGGCCAGCCAGTCAAAAACCCCGCGGAACGCCAATGCGATAAACAGCAGCGTCGCGGCGATCATCACCGTGAAATTCTTGCGCGTGTCACACTCAGAGGTGTGCATCGTCGCCAGCAGCGCAGGCACGCCCAGCACCAGCAGGATATTGGCCGTGTTCGACCCCACCACATTGCCCAGTGCAATCCCCGGCGCATTGTCCAGCACCGCCTTGATCGCAATCAACAGCTCCGGCGCCGACGTGCCAAAGGCCACAATCGTCAGGCTGACGATCATCGCGGGCACACCCAGCCGCAGCGACAGGTTCACCGCCCCCTTGACCAGCGCATCCCCCGCCAGCAGCAGGATCACCAGCCCCAGCCCGGACAACACCCATGGCATCAGCATCAGGTCTTACCCCCGCAAGGACAATCACCCTTGCCGATCCGGTGCCGCCCGCAGGCGCTGCACTTCGTCTGTTTCAACCGTTTACCGCCCAGCCAATGCATCTTGCCAAAAAAGGCGAGCGTGCCCATCACGACAAGGAAAAGGAGGACGATCTTTGAAATCATGCGCTACAGACCAAAGCGCGCGTAGGCCGCCCGCTCCTCAATGCCCTGCACCGCGTCCTGCACCATCTGGGCGCCAAACCGGCTCAGCAATCCGCGCTTCACGCCATAGCGGCGGAACTTCACCTTGTCGCCAAACCGCTCTTTCATCATCGGCTTGAGGTGCCCGATCCCGTCGATCAACCCCAGTTCCGCAGCACGTCTAGAAAGCCAGACTTCCCCGGTGAACAGGTCCTGATCCTCCGGCAGCTTGCCTGCGCGCCGCGCGCTGACGTGGTCTTTGAAATTCACATGAATGTCTTCCAGCAGCACTTTCAGCCGCGCAACATCCTCGGGGTTTTCCGGGCGGAACGGGTCCAGCATGCTCTTGGACTTGCCCGCCGTATGCACCCGCCGTTCCACACCGTAGTTGCCAATCAACTCATGCAGCCCGAAGGAGGCCGAAATCACGCCGATCGACCCCACAACCGAAGACGGATCGCCATAAATCTCATCCGCCGCCGCCGCCAGCCAATACCCGCCGGATGCGGCAACATCCTCCACGAAAGCGATGACCGGCACGTCTTTCTCTTCGGCCAGCCGCCGGATGCGCGCACCGATCAGCGAGGATTGCACCGGGCTGCCACCGGGAGAGTTCACCTCCAGCGCCACCGCCACAGGCTTGCCCTTGGCAAACGCCTTCTCAATCGCCGGGGCCAGCACCGCGTCATTCAACGCACCCCGCCCCTGCGCGCCAATCACACCTGCAAGGCGGATCACAGCGACGGTCGGGCCAGATTTCAGGAAGGGCAGCCAATTACTCATCCGTCAGATGTAGAGCGGCGGGCGGCGGCAAACAAGGCGATGCGTGTCTTTATTCCCCACAGTGCAAATCGGTCACTGCCGGATGCGCCAGCCGGTGCGGAAAATCCACCAGATCACGCCCAGACAGGCCGCTGTGAACAGGCCAATCGCCAGCAGGCTGGTCAGGATCGGCACATCCGCCGTACCAAAGAACGCCCAGCGAAAACCGGAGATCAGATAGACCACCGGATTGAACATCGAAATCGTCTGCCACACGGGTGGCAGCATGTTGATCGAATAGAACGACCCGCCCAGAAAAACCAAGGGGGTCACGATCAACAGCGGCACAATCTGCAACTGCTCGAAGTTCCCTGCCCAGATGCCCAGGATGAACCCAAACAGCGCAAAACTGATCGTGGTCAGCACCAGAAACGCCACCATGGCAATGGGATGTTCAATGGTGAAATCGACAAAGAAGAACGCCGTGCACAGGATGATCGCCCCGATGATCAACGCCTTGATCGCCGCCGCGCCCACATAGCCGATGACAATCTCGATAAAGCTGATCGGGGCCGACAGCAGCTCAAAGAATGTCCCGATGAATTTAGGAAAATAGATCCCAAACGATGCGTTGGAGATCGCCTGCGTGATCACCGTCAGCATGATCAGCCCCGGCACGATGAACGCGGCATAGCTCACGCCCTCGACCTCCTGAATGCGGCTGCCAATCGCGGCGCCAAACACCACGAAATACAAGGACGTCGAAATCACCGGCGCCAGAAAGCTCTGCGCGATGGTGCGGAAAAACCGCGCCATTTCAAACCGGAAAATGGAAAGGACCGCCATCCAGTTCATGCCGCATCCTCCTTCACCAGGGTGACGAAAATCTCTTCCAGACTGGATTGCCGCGTCACCACATCACGCAGCACCAGCCCCGCCGCCGCCACCTTCGACAGGAGCGAGGTGATCCCCGTCCGCTCGCTCTTGGTGTCATAGGTATAGATCAACGCCCCGCCATCCTCCGACAGACGCAGCGCGTCTGACCGCAGGCTTTCGGGGATCTCGGAAATCTTCTCCGTCAGCTGCACTTCCAGCTCTTTCTGCCCCATCCGCGCCATCAGGGTGTCCTTGTCCTCCACCAGCATCAACTCACCACTGGCGATCACGCCCACACGGTCGGCAATCGCTTCGGCCTCTTCGATGTAATGCGTGGTCAGAATGATCGTCACGCCATCCGCCTTCAGGCCCGCCACGACCTCCCACATGTCCTTGCGCAATTCCACATCCACACCCGCCGTGGGTTCGTCCAGAAACAGCACCCTCGGATCATGGGCCAGCGCCTTGGCGATCAGCACCCGGCGCTTCATCCCGCCTGACAATTCCCTGATCTGGCTGTCTTTCTTGTCCCACAGCGACAATTGCCGCAGCACCTTCTCAATCGCCTTGTCATCAGACGGTTTGCCAAACAGCCCGCGCGAAAACCGCACGGTGTTGATCACCCGCTCAAAGGGTTCCAGATTGATCTCCTGCGGCACCAGCCCGATCATCTGCCGCGCGGCGCGGTAATCCGTGATAATGTCATGCCCGCCCACGCTCACACTGCCCGACGTCGGCGTCGTGATCCCGCACACGGTTGAGATCAGCGTGGTCTTGCCCGCGCCATTCGGCCCCAGCAGCGCCAAGATCTCCCCTTCCCGGATGTTCAGCGACACCCCCTTGAGGGCCTGAAACCCACCCTTGTAGGATTTTTGCAGGTCGGTGATGCGGACGATATCAGACATGGAGGGACCTTTGTTGCCTTGGGCAGAAGTGTAGAACCCACCCCAAAGTGTCAACCAGACAGCCTGTGCGCTGATGCAGGTTACTTCTGCACTTCCACCACAACCTTGCCTGTCGCCTTGCGGCTGCGCAACAGGTCAAGCGCCTCATTGGCCTGCGCCAATGGCATCACATGGCTGACATGGGGCTTCAGCTTGCCTGCGGCGTACCAGTCGAACAGCACCTTGAAACTGTCCGTCAGCACTTTCGGGTTCAGCTTGGCATACCCGCCCCAGTAAAACCCGATGACCGAGATATTCTTGACCAGCACGATGTTCGCCGGGATCTGCGGCACCTCGCCGGAGGCAAACCCCAGCGGCAGCAACCGCGCCTCGGGGTTCGCGGCGCGCAGGGCGGCCTTGAACTGATCGCCGCCCACCGGGTCGTAAACCACATCCGCACCGCCCAGGCCTTTGACCACTTCGCGGATGTCATCGGTTTCGGAATCCACCAGATGGTCGGCCCCCATCTGACGGCAAATCTCCAGCTTCTCTTTGCCGCGTGCGCAGGCAATCACCTCCGCCCCCATCAGCTTGCCCAGTTCCACCGCCGTCAGACCCACGCCGCCCGACGCGCCCAGCACCAGCAACCGCTCCCCCGGTTTCAGATGCGCCTTGTAGTCAAGCCCGACGTGGCTGGTGCCATAGGCAATCAGAAACGCCGCCGCATCCACCGCTGTCATCTCATCCGGGATCGGCACACAGATCGCCGCCGGGATACACACATATTCGCCCAAGCCCCCGAACCCCGAATAGGACGCGATCCGCGTACCGGCTGTCAGGTCCGTGACACCCTCCCCCACCGCTGCCACGGTCCCGGCCAGCTCCATCCCCAGCGTCGCGGGCAAGGGCGGCTTCTCCTGATAGGTGCCCTTGATGATCAGCGTGTCACCAAAGTTCAGCCCGCAGGTTTCCACCTTCACCAACACCTCCCCCGCCGCCGGGGTCGGACGGTCGATTTCGCGCATTTCAAGCGGGGCGTCGGTAGCGATGAGTTGCATGGCGCGCATCGGATCTGTCTCCTTGAAACTGTAGGGGTCAGATGGCCCAAAACCCGCCCAAATGGCAAGGCCTGACCCCCGATTTTGCCAGATCGGCTAAGTCTCTGTTTTCAAACAACTGTGCACAAACGGTGTACAGGTTGTGCACAGTCCGTGTACCGGTTGTGCCCCCCGTTTTTCACCCTTCCCACCCCCCGTCATTCTGCGGCAAACTGTCACGATCCACCCGCATTTCCCGCGCTCCCGATCCGGGATCATGTCGGAGGCTTACTTCTTAATACCCACCTCTCCCCAAATCGTCTCACCGCTCTAATTGTACCCAATCAGAAAACAGTTTTGTGCCCAGATTGTCCGGTTTCCCTTGAGAAACCCCTCAAATTCACCCAGATATGGGCGACGTCCCATCCAGAATATCAGGAGTTCGCGTGTCCCTCTTCCTCGTTGTTGCCCTGCCCTTTCTCGGGGCCTTGCTACCGGGATTGATGAACCAGGCGGGGCGTCAAGCCTGTGCCGGCGTCACCTTCACTGTCACGCTCGCCGCCCTGATCGGCCTGCTCACCAACGCCCCGGCCGTCCTGTCCGGAGAGGTCGTCCAGACCGGCGTGAACTGGTTGCCCGCGCTGGGACTAAACGTGAATTTCATGCTCGACGGGCTTGGCTTTTTCTTCGCCTGTCTGATCCTCGGCATCGGCCTTCTGATCATCACCTACGCCCGGTTCTATCTGGCGCGTGAGGATCACATGGGTGAATTCTTCACCTACCTTCTGCTTTTTCAAGGCGCGATGGTGGGCATTGTTCTGTCTGATAACATCCTGCTTTTGCTCATTTTCTGGGAACTCACGTCGCTCTCCTCCTTCCTGCTGATCGGCTATTGGAAACATCTGCCCGAAGGGCGGCAAGGCGCGCGCATGGCACTGACCGTGACCGGCATGGGTGGCCTCGCGATGATCGGGGGCATGCTGATCCTGGGCCAGATCGCGGGCAGTTATGATCTCTCCGTGATCCTGCAAAACCGTGAGCTTATTCAGGAAAGCCCGCTCTACCTGCCTGCGCTGATCCTGATCCTGCTGGGCTGCTTCACCAAGTCCGCGCAGTTCCCCTTCCACTTCTGGCTGCCCCACGCGATGGCCGCCCCCACGCCCGTCTCTGCCTATCTGCACTCCGCCACGATGGTGAAGGCGGGCATCTTCCTGATGGCGCGCATGTGGCCTGTGCTGTCGGGCACCACCGAATGGTTCGTGATCGTCACCAGCGCGGGCCTGATCACCATGGTGCTGGGCGCGGTGATCGCGCTTTTCAAACATGATCTCAAAGCCTTGCTGGCTTTCTCCACCGTCAGCCACCTTGGCCTGATCACCATGCTTCTGGGCACCGGCACCGCCTTTGGGGCCATGGCCGCGATGTTCCACATCCTCAACCACGCCACGTTCAAAGCCGCCCTCTTCATGTCCGCAGGCATCATCGACCATGAGACACATACCCGCGATATCAGACTCTTAGGCGGGCTCAGGCACCTGATGCCCATCACCTTTGTGATCGCCAGCATCGCGGCTTTGTCGATGGCGGGCATCCCCTTCCTCAACGGCTTCCTGTCCAAGGAAATGATGCTGGAGGAGGCCAACCACACCGTCCTCTTCAACACCCCATGGCTGGTCCCGGCACTGGCCACCATCGGCTCGCTCTTCTCCGCCGCCTATTGCTTCCGCCTGATCGGCCATACCTTCCTTGGCCCCAAGCGCGACGACTACCCCGCAGCACCCCATGATCCCGGCCCCGGCCTGTGGATGCCGCCGGCAATCCTCGTGGTGCTGGTTGTCGTGATCGGCTGCGCGCCTTTCCTGGCTGAGCCATTCGTGAAGATCGTCACCGCTTCCGTTCTGGGAGAAGCTGCTGAAGTTCCAAAGGCTTACTTCAAGATCTGGCACGGTCTCGTGCCTGCACTCTACATGTCCATCGCGGCGGTTGTCGGTGGCCTGCTGTTGATGCTGATCTTCAATCCCCTGCTGAGCGCGTGGGAAAATACCCCCCGGCCCGAAGCGAAAACCATCTTCGAGGCGATCATCGCCGCCGCGGTCTCCCTCGCCCAGACGGTCACCCATGGGTTACATAACGGCGCTTTCACCCGCTACGCCGCCATCTTCAGCGTGACGGTTCTGGCCGTCGGATACCACGCCTGGGCCACCGGCACCGTGGGCCCGGCCACCCGCACCGTGCAGCCCGCAGGCCCTGTGGAACTCGCAGGCTGGGCGATGCTGGTCGCCGCCACCTGCGGCCTTGTCGCCCTGCACCGCAACCGCCTGCTTGCGCTGATCTTTATCGGGATCGTCGGGCTGATGGTCTCCGTGGGTTTCGTGTTCTTCAGCGCGCCTGATCTGGCAATGACCCAGATCACCGTCGAAGTGGTGACGATCATCCTGCTGCTGCTGGCCCTGAACTTCCTGCCCAACCAGACCCCTATTGAAAGCACCACCCTGCGCCGCGTGCGCGACGGCGCGGTTGCGCTGGCCTTGGGCGCGGGGGCGATGATGATGTCTTATCATTTCCTCCTGCGCGAGGCGGTGCAGACGCCGATCTCCGAATTCCACCTTGCCAATTCCTACAAAGGTGGCGGCGGCACCAATGTGGTCAACGTGATCCTCGTGGATTTCCGGGGATTTGACACCTTTGGAGAGATCATCGTGCTGGGCATCGCCGCCCTGCTGATCTACGCCCTGACCGAAACCCTGCTGAGCGGCCCGGTCCGCGCGCGTCTGCTGAACCGGATGCCCGATCAGCCCCGTGCGGGTGACATGCACCCGATGATGATGGTCGTCCTGACCCGCGTGATGATGCCCGTGGTGCTGATGGTCGGTTTCTACATCTTCCTGCGCGGCCACAATGAGCCGGGTGGCGGGTTCATCGCGGGCCTTGTCGTCTCCATCGCCGTGGTGATGCAGTATATGGCCAGCGGCTTTGCCTGGGCCACAGCGCGGCAACGCTACCCCTATCACGGCATCATCGGTGCAGGCGTGCTGATCGCTGGGCTGACGGGCATCGGCTCATGGTTCTTCGGCAAGCCTTTCCTGACTTCCGACTTCACCTATGTCCGCATCCCGCCGTTTGAGAAGTTCGAACTGGCCACCGCTGCCCTCTTTGACGTGGGCGTGTTCCTTGCCGTGGTCGGTGCGGTGATGCTGTCGCTGGAAAGTTTCTCCCGCCTGGCACGGCGCGCCC
Organism: uncultured Sulfitobacter sp.; assembly: GCF_947500075.1. Taxonomy (GTDB): domain Bacteria; phylum Pseudomonadota; class Alphaproteobacteria; order Rhodobacterales; family Rhodobacteraceae; genus Sulfitobacter. The sequence continues at coordinate 285,558 of NZ_CANMQS010000001.1, forward strand.
ATGTGAAGGACAGCGACTACGCCATGGACATCGACCCCTCACGGGACGATCCGCCAGAACCCACCAAGCCACTGGAAGGAGGCGCCTGATATGGAATTTCTTGTCGCCTCCGCCATCGGCATCCTCACGGCTGCGGGCACCTATATGGTGATGCGCCTGCGCACCTTCCCAGTGATCCTGGGCATGTCGCTGCTGACCTATGCGGTCAACGTGTTCCTCTTTGCCTCCGGCCGTTTGACGGTATCGGCCCCACCGATCCTGACGGATGCAGAGGTCTATACCGATCCGCTGCCACAGGCGCTGGTGCTGACGGCCATTGTGATTTCCTTCGGCATGACGGCCGTGGTGGTGATGATCGCGCTTGGCTCGTATCTGGGCGCTGATGATGACCATGTGAATGATCCGGTAATCGACCCCGATGCCCCCGATGGGGAGGCCAAGCCATGACCCATTGGATCATCCTGCCCGTCGTCCTGCCCGCGATCCTTGCGCCCTTCATCGTGCTCGCCGCGCGCTACCATGTGGGCATCCAGCGGGTGTTTTCCATCGCAGGCGTCATCGCCCAGATCGTGCTGGCCGCAAGCCTTGCATGGCAGACCTCTGACGGCACTGTGCTGCTCTATCAACTGGGCGACTGGGCCGCGCCCTTCGGCATTGTGGTGGTCGGAGACCGCCTGAGCACCATGATGGTGCTGCTCACGGCGATCCTTGGCCTCTTCGTTCTGCTCTATTCCATCGGCTCTGGCTGGGACACACGCGGGCGGCATTTCCATGCGCTGTTCCAGTTCCAGCTGATGGGCATCATGGGGGCGTTCCTGACAGGAGACCTCTTCAACCTCTTTGTTTTCTTTGAGGTTCTGCTGATCGCCTCCTACGGGCTGATGATCCACGCAGGCGGCAATGCGCGGCTGCGGGCCGGTGTGCAATATGTGCTTTTCAATCTGATGGGCTCCACCCTGTTCCTGTTCGCACTGGGTGCGATCTATGCGGAGACGGGCACGCTCAACATGGCGGATCTGGCGCAGCGCCTGTCCAGCGTTGACCCTGCTGAAACGGTTGGCATCCGCCTTGCCGCCGTGCTGTTGCTGATGGTCTTTGCGGTCAAAGCCGCCCTGCTGCCCCTGCACTTCTGGCTGCCCTCCAGCTATGCGGAGGCCCCTGCCCCGGTGGCAGCCCTCTTTGCCATTATGACCAAGGTCGGCGCCTATGCGATCATCCGCGTCTATACGATGATCTTCGCGCCGGGCGTTGCTGTGACGGCTGGCCTGCATGATGTCTGGCTGCTGCCCGCCGCACTGGCATCGCTGGCGTTGGGCATGATCGGTGTGCTGGCGGCGCGGTCGCTGGACCGTCTGGTGGCGTTTTCGGTCATCGGGTCGATGGGCATGGTGATGGTCACCATTTCGCTGTTCACACCCGAAAGCATCGCGGCCGCGCTCTACTATATCATCCATTCCACACTTGCGGCGGCGTCGCTGTTCCTGATCACCGATCTGGTGGCCCATGGCCGGGGCGATCTGCGCCTGACCGCGCAGCCGTTCTTTGCCGGCGGCCGGCGCACGGCCGGGCTGTTCTTTGTCGCGGCAATTGCCATGGCAGGCCTGCCGCCCCTGTCGGGGTTCATCGGCAAGCTGCTGATCCTTGATGCGGCGTTTGACCAGGACAGCATGCGCTGGATCTGGGCCATTGTCCTGACTGCCAGCCTGATCAGCGTGGTGGGATTTGCCCGCGCAGGCAGCACCGTTTTCTGGAAAGCGCGCAGCGTCGATCCGGAGCCCGATGCGGAAACCTTCCCGGCGCCGGACGCCCTGTCCTATGTCGCAGTCGGCGGGCTGATCGCCTTGCTGGTGGCGCATACGGTCTTCGCAGGCCCCGCCTATCGATACGCGACTGCGACGGCAGAGCAGCTGTTCAACCCAACGGCCTACATCACCACGGTGCTGGAGACCCCCGGCAAGCTGAGCGATGCCAAAGCCAAGGATAAAGAGGAGGATCACTGAGATGGGACGCGCGTACAGATGGCTGTTGCCACATCCTTTGCTGACCTTGCTGCTGGCTGCGGTCTGGATCCTGCTCCAGAACGAATTCTCATCCGGGATGTTCGTCTTTGGCCTGATCCTTGGTGTGCTGATCCCCAAGCTGACCGCACAGTTCTGGCCAGACAGGCCGGTTCAGTTCAACCCGGCCCGCATGATCAGCTATATGCTTGTGGTGATGTGGGACATCATGGTGGCCAATGTGCAGGTCGCGTGGATCGTGCTGACGCGGCCCAATTCCAAACTGCGGCCCGCGTGGATTGTCGTGCCGCTGGACCTGCGCCAGCCCGAGGCGATCACGATCCTGGCGGGCACCATCACCCTGACACCGGGCACCGTTTCCGCAGATCTGTCGAGCGAGGGGCACAGCCTGCTTGTGCATGCTCTGGACGCCCCCGACCCCGATGCGATCCGCGATGAAATCAAACACCGCTATGAGCGCCGCCTGAAGGAGATTTTCGCATGAGCGCTGCTACCAGCTTTATGGACACCGCCCTGATCATCGCCTTTGTGGCCGTGGCACTGGGTCAGGTTCTGTCGATGGTGCGTCTGGTCATCGGTCCCAGCACCGGCGACCGCATTCTGGCGATTGATACCATGACCGTGAACGCCATTGGTCTGATCGTGCTTCTGGGCATCGCCCAGGGCTCTCGTATCTATTTCGAAGTGACGTTGATCATTGCCATGCTCGGCTTCATCTCGACCGTGGCCTATGCACGCTTTATCCTGCGGGGGGACATCATCGAATGACCTTGGAGATTTTCGGCACCTACGCCGTGGCCATCTGCCTGCTGATTGGAGGCGCATTTGCGCTGATCGGCACCATCGGGCTTTTGCGGTTCAACGATTCCATGGTCCGGCTGCACGCGCCCACCAAGGTCGGCACCATCGGCATCGGGGCTTTGCTACTTGCCTCGATCATATATTCCTATGTGTTCAGCACCGGCTCCCTGCATGAGCTGCTGATCATGGCGTTCCTGTTTGTGACCGCCCCCATCTCTGCCAACTTCATTGCCAAGGTGCACATCCATCGTCGCGCTTGTGATACCCCGCCCAAGCCGGTAGAGGACCAGACATGGTCCACGCTCGATCTGCCCGAAGCAGACAGGGTTCTGGTCGAATCAACTCAGGCGTGAGGGATTCGGCGTCTGTGACGTCGTTTCGCGCCAATCTCGGGGGGTGAAAGATGTACACCCCCTGTCTCGCACCCCCAGCAAAGGGGTGGTGAAACAGAAATCAGAGGTCTCTGATTTCCTTTGCGTCAACAATTGGGCGCCCATCTTCGTAAAACCACCGGACTGTTTCTACTAAAAAGGGTAATCAAATCACCCGGCATGGGTGAATTCATGAACCCAAAATGAACGTATTCAATCAATTGAGCGAAATCGCGAATTTTAGCAAAAGTTACGTCATAGAAAGTTCGATGTTTGAAGGCCGGTCATTTCAGTACCAGTATTCTTGTTAAAGGCCTGTGACGAAGCGTGAGGATTGCTGCCAGATGTCCATCCCGTCGGCCGCGGTTTTGTTAAGTAACGAGTGAGGGTGGGTCGCACTGAGTTTTTCAGGTGCGGCCCCCTTTTCTAAGCGGCTCTGTAGCTTAGGAGCCAGGTTGAAGGTTAAATTGATGATGTCGACCGCTGATATTAAGGTCACCACATTTGAAGGAGACGAGGCGTTTCTGCCTCCCGTTTCCCCGGAACTGCTTGCGGCCCGCGCCGCCAAGCGGGACTATATTACCTGTCTGATCGTGGCGATGCTGACCCCTGTGATCATGCTGATCGTGGCGGCAATGGTCAGCTGACTTAAGCGGAAATTCCGTTCCGTATGAAGGCGCTCCTCCGGGCGCCCTTTTGGCGTTCTGCGGTAAGATTGTGAAAGCTGGAATTGCAGCCTCCCACCCAAGATCAACTTCGGCGAGAATGTGCCGCGCCCAGAGAAAAAATCTCAATAAAGCCCCGATGACAGCGTCAATTCGACGGGATTGAACGTGCATTCTCAGCTTCGACGATGCCGAATAGATCCAGTAGGACGCACCAAGTAGATGAGTATCTCGCTAAAGCACCTGGCCACGACCTGTCTGCGCAAGATAGGTCTGCAACCTATTCAGGCGCGCGACTTGTACGACAAGTCCTTGCTTGAGCGTGAGCTGGCCGCAATGCACGACCATTCGATTGTCAGCACGGCGTCGGCCGATGGCGTCATGCTGCATTGCAACGCCCGTTTTGAAGAGGCCCTGGGCTATGCCGAAGCGGACCTCATCGGCAAGGAAATCAGCGTGATCTACGCCGAAGTCGATTATGAACGGTTCACCGAAATCCGCGATACACTGGCCGAGGGGCAAAGCTGGAGCGGTGAGCAACGGCTCAAGCACAAGAACGGTGCCAACGTCTGGGTCCGCACCACGATCTATCCGGTGATGGATGACGCAGGCAATCACATCAAAAGCATCTCCATCCGGACAGACATCACCGACAGCAAACATGTGCAGTCAGAAAAGGACATGTACCGCGCCTTGCACATGATGCAGGACGAGATCTTTCTGCTTGGCACAAAAGACCTGCGTTATGTCTATATGAACGAAGCCGCAATGCGCCGCTTTGACTGGTCCGCCCAGGACTTTGAAGGCAAGACAATGATGACCGCGCACCAGGACTTCGACCGTGAGCGGTTCGAAGCCGAAGTGGGACCGCTGCTGGAGGGCGACGTCACCGAGGTGCGTTTCAATGAAGACCTCGACGGTGAGACCTATGAAAACACCGTGCAGCTGATGCGGACCGCCGATGGCAAGGAGCGTTTCGCCTGCATTCGCCACAACGTGTCGGAGCGGGTTGCACTGGACAAAGCCAAGGACGAATTCACCGCAACGGTCAGTCACGAATTGCGCTCTCCGCTTACCTCCATCAAAGGTGGCATCGGGCTGGTGTTGTCAGGTGCAACGGGAGAATTGACGGACAAGGCCCGCAACCTGCTGGAGATTGCGCACCGCAATTCCGAACGTCTGGTGTTCATCGTGAACGACATGCTTGAGCTCGACAAGATCGCGGCAGGCAAGATGGTCTTTGAGATGCGTGAGCATGATGCAGGGAAATTGTTCTCCGAAGCCCTTATGGCCAATGAATCCTATCTGGCCCAATACGGCGTGAAAGTCGTGACCAAAGGTCTGGAAGACACCCACCAGATCTATTGTGACCCGGACCGGATGTTGCAGGTGCTCAACAACCTGCTGTCGAACGCAGCCAAGTTCTCAAACCGCGGCGGGGAGGTGCATGCCATCCTCGACACATCCGCAGAAGGTGTACACATCACCGTTCAGGACTTTGGCGTTGGCATTCCCAAAGCGGCACAAGCCACGATCTTTGACCGTTTCACCCAAGCCAAAAACGGTGAGATGGAACGACGCGGGACGGGTCTTGGGTTGAGTATCGTCAAAGCCATTGTTGAGCATCATCACGGCACCGTGGAACTGGAAAGCCAGGAAGGCGAAGGGACGACTTTCCGGATCTTCGTGCCGCACAGCACCCCGCAGGGGTCAACCGGGCTGAAACGCGCGTCCTGACTTCTGCCCGCACGGGCCGCCCTCCCCCCACTTCTGCTGACAAAACGCTGGTTCTGAGACCCGGCTTACAGTAAACAGAATTTTATTCTGTTTTGGTTCCTGCCAAAAACAGCGCTTTGGGAGGGGCATATGGATACTCTGATTTCAGTCGTGCTGCCGCTTGGGCTGGCATTTATCATGTTTTCACTTGGGGTTGGCCTGACGCTGGGGGACTTTCTGCGGGTGGGCCAGCGGCCTCTGGCCTTTGCCGTGGGTGCGTTGAATCAGGTGATCCTGCTCCCCCTTGTTGTCTATCTGATCATTCTGGCTTTCGGCCTGCAGGCGGAAATTGCTGTTGGGTTCATGATCCTTGCCGCCTGCCCCGGTGGTGTGACCAGCAACATCATCTCAAGGCTTGCAAAGGGGGACGTTGCACTTTCGGTGTCCTTGACCGCTGTCATCAGCCTGACCAGCATGATCACCGTGCCGCTGATCATGAGCTTCGCCGTTGCGACGTTCATGGGGGCCAATGCGCCTGAAGTCGACATCACCGCAACTGCCGTGACCATGTTCGCGCTCACTGTCGTGCCCATCATGCTGGGCCTGGGTTTGCGCCGCCTGTTCCCTACAGCCATGTCGCGTGCGGAGCCTGCCATCAGCCGCATCGCAGTGATCCTTTTTGCAGCCATCGTTCTGGCGGCACTGGCGGGCAACTGGGGATTGTTTGTCGAAAACCTGCCCAGCATCGGGCCTGCTGTGCTGGCCATGCTGGTGGTGCTGACCGCCGTCGGATACACCGTGCCCCGCCTCTTGGGCCGCACCCGCAACGAGGCCAAGACGATCTCGATCGAGACCGGGGTGCAGAACGGCACCCTCGGCATTGCGATTGCCAGCATCGTTGTGGGCAGCACGGATGGTTTCAGCCCCTACGGCTTGCCATCTGCGGTCTACGGCCTTGCGATGTACCTTACGATCATTCCCGCCCTCTTCATCTTCCGGCGCATGGATTAAGGAGCCTTCCTCATGGATCAGACATCAGACGTCATCATCGTCGGCGGGGGGCTGTCAGGCCTTGTGGCCGCTGCGGAACTGGCCGACCGGGGCAAGTCGGTCACGATCATCGATCAGGAACCCGAAGCCTTTCTGGGCGGGCAGGCCTTCTGGTCATTGGGCGGGTTGTTGTTGATCAACACGCCCGAACAGCGCCGCATGGGGATCAAGGACAGCCGCGCGCTGGCTTTGCAGGACTGGATGGGGTCCGCGCAGTTTGACCGGCCCGAAGACAACTGGCCGCGCAAATGGGCCGAAGCCTATATCGACTTTGCCGCAGGCCCGATGCGCAACTGGCTTTACAACATGGGCATGCGCTGGTTCCCGATTGTCGGCTGGGCAGAACGTGGGGGCGGCTTTGGGTCGGGTCATGGCAACTCCGTGCCGCGTTTCCATCTGACATGGGGCGTCGGCCCCGGCACGCAGGAACCGTTTGAGCGCCGGGTGCGCGCACATGAGAAGGCCGGGCGGATCACGCTGAAGTTCCGGCACCGGTGCTCCAACATCATCATGGAGAACGGCGCGGCCAAGGGCGTGGTGGGTGAGATCCTCGCCCCGGACAACGCCTTGCGCGGGCAATCCACCAACCGCGATGTGATCGGTGATTTTGAACTGCGCGCGCCGTCGGTCATGGTCACTTCCGGCGGGATCGGCGGCAATTTCGATCTGGTACGGCAGTCCTGGCCCACCGACCGTCTTGGCCCCGCCCCCAAAGAGATGATCGCAGGTGTCCCCGCCCATGTGGATGGCCGCATGGTCGGCATCAGCCAGAAGGCGGGCGGCAACCTGATCAACAACGACCGGATGTGGCATTATACCGAAGGGGTCAAGAACTGGGATCCCATCTGGCCCAACCACGGTATCCGCATCCTGCCGGGGCCTTCGTCGATGTGGTTCGACGCCACCGGCAACCGCTTTGCGCCCCCCGCCTTGCCCGGCTTTGACAGTCTGGGCACGCTCAAGATGATCCTCGACACCGGCTATGATTACTCATGGTTCATCACCACGCAGAAAATCCTCAAAAAGGAATTCGCCCTGTCCGGTTCCGAACAGAACCCGGATTTCGAGCAGAAAAGCTGGAAAGAGGTCCTCAAGCAGCGCATCCTGAACAAGCAAGCCACCCCGGCGGTCGAGGCGTTCAAGGAACATGGGGAAAACTTCGTTGTCGCCAAAACGCTGGAAGAGCTGGTGGGCAAGATGAACGCCATGGAAGGCAATGACCTGCTGCCGCTGGACAAGATCGAAGCGGAGATCAAGGCGCGGGACGCGCAGACCGACAACCCCTTCACCAAGGACGCACAGATCATGGCAATCCACGCCGCGCGCAACTATCGCGGGGACAAGTTCCAGCGCACGGCAAAGCTGCACAAGATCCTCGACCCGGCAAATGGTCCGCTGGTGGGGGTGAAGTTGAACATCATCACCCGCAAGACGCTGGGTGGGTTGGAAACGGACCTGAACAGCCAGATGCTGAATGCGGCGGGCGAACCAATTCCGGGCCTCTTCGCTGCCGGAGAAGTGGCAGGTTTCGGGGGTGGCGGCTATCACGGCTACAACGCGCTGGAGGGCACGTTTCTGGGCGGCTGCATCTTTTCGGGCCGTCAGGCGGGGCGGTCCGATACGGTCGCCTGACCTTCATTGCTGAGGTAGCTGGAAAGATACCCTTCCAGCAAACGGGACAGTTCTGCCGAGTAGGGCCGTGAGGCATCGCGGTCCTTCTGTGCCGCAATCAGGTCTTCCATCGCCAGCGCAATCTGGATGGTGGTATTGGCCACCACGCGGGCATCGCCGCCATGAAACCCATCCTCCCCCCGCGCCCAGCGCCTGTGCAGGAACGTGACCAACTCATCGTGCTCCTCATCCTCCACCGCCAGGGGGCCGCGACTGACCATGAACGCCATCAAGAGCGGCCGGTAGTAGGGATGTTCGGCAAGGTAGCTGCGCTGCGTCTCAAGCGCTTTGCGCAAGCGGTCCTGCCAGCGGGGGTGCGTCCGCGCATCGTCAAAGATCGCAAACAGCTTGGCGCGCAACTCCCCCGCGGTCTGGAGGTAGAGTTCCCGCAGCAGATCTTCCACGGTCGGAAAGTACCGGTAGATCGAACTGACCGGAATCCCCGCATGCGCGGCAATCGCCGTTGTGCTGATGTCTTGCGGCGCGCGGGTGCCGAGCAGGTCAGCCGTGGCGTGCAGGATCACATGCACCCGTGCCACCGCCCGCGCCTGTTGCGGGGTGGGCCGGGTGCGCAATGGTCCAAAGCTCAGGCGGGTCACATCGGCCTTTCCTGCAAAAAGTGTCCAGCAGCCAGATACCGTAAATCAGGCAAAACGGAAATACTTTCCGTTTCCTTGCGGGCGAGACTCCCCGCCTTGCGCACCCTGCCCGCTTACGTTCCATGAAGATCAAAGGGACCGTCCGGGCGATTATCATCAATTCCGCAAAAATCTTCACGATCTCCGCTGAATGTCCACGCGCACGCCACAATGCGGCCCAATTCGGCCCGTAGCGCTGGGCCTATAAAAATCCTACAGGGCTTCGTTTGCGATGGAAAACCTAAAATCATTCTTCATCATGGTCTGGGAACAGACTGGCGCACTTTTTCTCAATCCCGGACATTTCTTCGGTCCCATCTCCATGCTGATCGCACTGATCATTGCAGGGATCGTTGTCGCCACGCGCCTCTCACGCAAAACGGGGTGGCGCAATCTGGAACCGCGCCGCCTTGTGGCGTTGCTGTTTCCGAAACGGGTGTTTCTGCATGGCTCTGCAAAGCTCGACTACTGGGTGTTCATCATCAACCAGATCGTGCTGTTCTTCATCACGATTTCCGCCTTCTTCAGCCCCGCAATCGTGTCAGAATTTGTTGTCGGTACAGCATCCGCTCTTGGCCATGAAGCAACCGAGGCAAGCCCTTCCCTCACCCAGCGCATCATCTATTCGATCTACCTGATGCTGATCTGGGACTTCAGCGCCAGCTACGCGCACTACCTCAAGCACAAGGTGCCGGTGTTGTGGGAGTTGCACAAGGTCCACCACTCCGCCGAGGTGATGACGCCTGCAACCGCCATGCGCCGCCATCCGCTGGAAGCGATCTTTGGTGCGGTGATTGTGGCCCTGTTTCTGGGTCTGGGCACGGGCATCTGGACGGTGGTCTTTGGCCTCAACCTGATGCCCATTAATTTCTTCGGCACGCTCTTTGGCATCTGGCTGTGGCGGGCGGCGGGGTACAACCTGCGCCACAGCCACATCTGGATTTCCTACGGCAACTTCTGGAACAAGATCTTCATCTCCCCCGCACAGCATCAGGTGCACCACAGCGTCTCACCTGAGCACTACGACAAGAACTTCGGCCATATCTTTTCCTTCTGGGACAGCCTGTTCGGAACGCTCTACCTGCCCAAGTTCGAAGAGCGGGTGAAGTTCGGCATCGACGAAGAGGAAATGCCAGAATACCGATCCCTGTTTGGTCTCTACGTCACGCCGGTTGTGAACATCTGGCGCATCCTGACCCGGCCGTTCCGCCGCAAACAATTCCCGGCCGAGTGATGTAGGCGCACCGTGCTTTTCGCGTCCCTCCCCTTTCTCTTCGGCTTTCTGCCGGCCACGGTTCTGGGCACGTTTGTTGCGTACCGGAGCCTTGGCCGGCAGGCCGCGTTGATCTTTCTCTCTGCCGCGTCGCTGGTGTTCTACGGCTGGCATTATCCGCCCTATATCGTCCTGCTGATGGCGACGATTGGCGTGAACTTCCTGCTGGCGCGTCGCATCCATGCGCGCCCTGACAAGTGGCTCACCGGGATCGGTGTGGCGCTGAACCTTGGCTTGCTGGCATGGTTCAAATACGCGGGCTTTCTGGCAGAGATGGTAAGCACCATCCTTGGCAGCCATATCGGCGTGGGCACGATCCTTCTGCCCCTTGGCATCTCCTTCTTCACCTTCCAGCAGATCGCCTATCTGGTGGACATCCATCAGCGCAAAGCCGAACCCGGCAAGCTGGTCGAATATGTCTTCTTCGTCACCTTCTTTCCGCAACTGATCGCAGGCCCCATCGTCCATCATCGGGAGTTGATCCCGCAGCTGGGGCAATCCAACTTTGCCCGCTTTCTGACCCGCGACGTGACCATGGGCGCGTTGCTGTTCTGTATCGGTCTGGGCAAGAAAGTGCTGCTGGCAGACAACCTGCGTATGGGAGCCGATACGCTGTTTTACGCACAATCGCTGGGGATTGAACCGACGATGGCAGAGGCGTGGCTGGGCATGCTCAGCTACACCTTCCAGATCTATTTTGATTTTTCCGGCTATGCGGATATGGCGCTGGGACTGGGCCTGATCTTTGGGCTGCGCCTGCCGGAGAACTTCCGTTCTCCTTACAAATCCTACGACATCATCGATTTCTGGCGGCGCTGGAACATCACCCTGTCGATTTTCCTGCGCGACTACATCTACCTGCCTTTGGGCGGCAACCGCAAAGGCCCTGTGCGCCGTTACGCGAACCTCTGGATCGTCATGCTGCTGGGGGGATTGTGGCACGGCGCGGGCTGGCAGTTCATCGTCTGGGGCGCGCTGCATGGGTTCTATCTGACGGTGAACCACATCTGGCGGCGGTTCAGCCCCTACCGCTTGCCGCCTGCGTTCAGTCTGGTGCTGACCTTCACGTGCGTTGTCATTGCATGGGTCTTCTTCCGGGCCGAGGATTTCCCGCAGGCATTTGCAATCCTCTCCGCCATGGTGGGCGTGGGCAGCAACACGGCATTTGAGCTGGCGATTTTCGCCGATGTCGCATGGGTCGCGGTCTTTGCGCTCAGCGGTGCATGTCTGGCGTGGTTCACCCCAAACGCGGTCCAGATCGTGTCCCGTTTCAAGGACTGGCGTCCCGCTGCCATCAGCCATCAGGCCCTTTATGGCGCAGTGGGTGCGTTGGGGGCCGTGGCCGTGTTCAAAACCTATGCAAGTGGAAGCTATGCCTTCATCTATTTCCAGTTCTGAGCATACGACTGCGGCCGCGGCCCCCGGTGGGTTGACCGTGCTGGCACGGGGTTTTGTGCTGACGCTGCTATTGCTCATCGCGGCAACGGAACTTCTGGTGCGGACACAGGTACTGCCGCAAGACACCCGCGCGGGACACCTTGAGTTACTGCGAACTTCCGACCACGCGGATGCCGCCTTTGGTGACAGCCATGTGGCGCGGGGTTTTGCAGCACAAGGCAGTTTCGTGAACCTTGCCTATCCGTCAGAGAATATCGAAGACATGTTCGCAAAAGTGCGCCTTCACTTCGCACATCACGCGCCCGGTCGGGTCATCATACAAGCCGATCCGCATCTCTTCGCAGCCTACCGCGTCTTCGCCCCTGCCAGATCCAACAGCCCCGCACATGCGCCGCTTTTGCACATGACCGCTGACCGGCACCGTCCGCAGCTGAACGCCTATTGGCAGGCCTTCGTCGAAGGCGTCGGCACGCTTCACTCCAAGGTGCAGCAGACGGCAAACGGTGCGCTGTTGTCCGAAGGGGACTTTGCCGCCCTGCCCGACCGCATGCAGACATTTGAGGCACGCATGCGGCTGCAAAACCATGCACTGGCCCATCCGGATGCCGTCGCGGCGGCGCAGGATCGCTATCTCGACATGATTACCTTTCTGACAGAGCGCGGCGCGGATCTGTGCATGATCAGCTTTCCGGTGACACAAGACTACCTCACCGCCAGCAGCGCAGACACGGCAGCAGGGCACGCCACGGCGATCTCATTCTTCCGGCAAACCGCCGCCCAATCGGGCGCACGTTTCATCGACGCGCGCGCGCAGGTCGTACCGGACAGGCTCTTTCGAGATGTGGATCACCTGAACACAGCAGGTGCAAAGGCCGTCTACGACAGCCTGATCCGCCAGTGTTTCGACCGGTGACGTTCAAGACGTACCCGTGAACTCATCATAGGCTTCCAGCGCCTTGGCCCCGTAGGCAATCGACGGCCCGCCGCCCATGTAGGCGATCATCTCCAGTGCCTCGCAGAGTTCTTCGCGGGTGGTCTTCAGCCGCACCAGCGATTTGACGTGAAACCCGATGCAGCTGTCACAGCGGGTTGAGACAGCAATGCCGAGTGCGATCAGCTCTTTGGTCTTTTCATCCAGCGCACCGGACTTCTTGGCCGCCTGTCCCATCGCGTTGAACCCCTTAAACAGTTCCGGCGCTTCTTTCTGCAATGTGCCGATGCGGCCCATGGTGTCATTGAGGAATGTGGTCCAGCCCATGATTTTTCTTTCCTTTTGATAAGTGCGCGCGTTAGCAGGCGATATGAGACTTGAAACGATGACATGGATCGAAGTCGAAGCCTACCTTCGTCGCAGCGCAGGTGTCATCCTGCCCACCGGCTCCATGGAGCAGCACGGACCGCTTGGCCTGATCGGCACGGATGCGATCTGCGCGCGGGAGATGGCCTGGGCCGCGGCGGACCATTGTGAAGCGATTGTCGCTCCTGAGCTGGCCTATGCGCCAGCACCCTTCAACATGAGCTTCCCCGGCACGGTGTCGCTGGATGCAACGCTTTTCAGACAGGTCGCGCGACAGGTGATGGGCAGCCTTGCGCACCACGGGTTCAGGAAGATCTACGTCCTGAACGGCCATGGCGCCAACCTTGAACCGTTGCGCGAAGCGGCGGAAGGTGTTGAGGCCGAGGTGCGCATCCGCAGTTGGTGGGACTTTGATGGTGTAAACACCCTGCGACAGGCCTGGTACGGCGATTGGGAAGGCATGCACGCAACCCCGTCGGAGGTCGCGGTCACCCAGCACACGCACCGGATCATCGAAGATCCCGATCTGCCCCCGCCCCGCAAGCTGACGTCTGATTTCATCAAAGCCCACGCCGGGGACAAACACGGCCCCCCGGATGCGCATCGCCGGGACTTTCCTGATGGTCGCGTTGGATCGCATTCCGCCCTTGCACGGCCCGAACAGGGCCGCCAATTGATCGAAACGGCAGCACAGGAAATCGCAGCGGATTACCGCGCCTTCACCGCCTGATCAGCGGCTCTCATCCGATCCCATCTTCCGCTCCAGCCAGCGCACAAAGAAGCTGATGATCAGGACCAGAACCAGATATTCAAAGATCAGCAGCGTGTAGATTTCCAGCGGGCGGTATTCCGTCACCACCAGTTCATTGGCGCGACGTGTGAGTTCCTGCATGCCGATGACAGAGGCAAAAGCCGACATCTTCACAATATAGATGAACTGGTTCGCCAAGGGCGGCAGGATCCGTTTGATCGCCTGCGGCAGGATCACGTAACGCATGGTCTGGCGGTAGTTCAGCCCCACGGTCTTGGCCGCTTCGGTCTGGCCCTTGTTGATGGACTGAATGCCGGAGCGGTAAATCTCCGCCGTGAAGGCGCTGTCGGAGATCGCAAGCGTGATGATCGCCCCCCAAAAGGCGTCAATGCTGACATTGATCCCCATGGATTTCAGCACCACGGGCAAGCCGTAAAACACCCAAAAGAGCATCGGCAGCAGCGGAATGGCGCGGACAAACTCGATGTAGATGCGCGAGGGCAACCTGATCCAGCGGTTCGTCGACATCCCCGGCAGGGCCACCATCAGGCCGATCACCATCGACATCACAGCAGCAATGACCGACAGCAGGATCGTGGCCCCGAAACCGTTCAGCAAAAATTTGATGTTGTTCATACCGCCTGTCGTGCGCGGGTCGATGACATACCACCCCCAAGTGCCGGAGTCAGCGGAACAACCAACAAGCGATAGGAAGGTGGCAAGCAGCGCAAATACTCTCATCATCCTGCCCCTCAATGCTGCAAAATCTGGCTGAGGAACTGTTTGCACCGTTCCGTCTTGGGCGCTTCAAAGAACTGCTCCGGCGTGCCGCGTTCGATGAGCTCTCCATGGTCCATAAAGATCATCCTGTCCGCCGCCTTGCGCGCAAATCCCATCTCATGGGTGACGACAATCATCGTCATGCCGCTTTCCGCCAGATCCACGATCACATCCAGCACTTCGGAGATCATTTCCGGATCAAGCGCTGAGGTCGGCTCATCGAAGAGCATGATCTTCGGCTCCATGCACAGCGACCGTGCAATCGCCACGCGCTGCTGCTGTCCCCCCGACAATCCGGCAGGCTTTTTGTGGGCCTGATCGGGGATACGCACCCGTTCGAGGTATTTCATCGCCCGCGCCTCGGCGTCTGCCTTGGACATCCCCCGCGCTTTCATCGGGCCAAGGGTGAGGTTTTGCAGGATCGTCAGGTGCGGAAACAGGTTGAACTGCTGGAACACCATGCCAACTTCGGACCGGATCTCATTGATGGAGGCCTCATCGCGCATCTCGATCCCGTCCACGACGATCTTGCCGGAATTATGCTGCTCAAGCGAATTCACGCAGCGGATCAAAGTGGATTTGCCTGACCCCGACGGCCCGCAGATCACGATACGTTCACCGTGGGCAACTTGTAAGTCGATGTCCTTGAGCGCATGGTAGTCGTCATACCACTTGTTCAGCGCGCTGATCTCAATCGCTGGACTGGTTTCGGCCATGGACCCATCCTTCGAAGTTTGGTTAAGTCCATTGCTACTTGCTTTTAATATAGAACTATACAAAAAAATATTTGTGTAGACATAACAACAACGATCACCAATGGGGATGATACATGAAACTGATGAAGACCTTGGGCCTTGCTGCCGCTTTTGCGATGTCGCTGGGCACGTTGCCCGCCGTTGCGCAATCCGCACTGAATGAAATCCTCAGCGGTGGTGTGCTGAAAGTCGGCACGACGGGCGACTGGAACCCCATGTCCGTGCGCGACCCTGCGACGAACTCCTATGTGGGGTATGACATCGACGTCATGACCCAGCTGGCCGCCGATCTGGGGGTTGAGCTTGAGATGGTGCCGACCGACTGGAAAACGCTGGTCAACGGCGTTGTGGCGGGCAACTATCACATGACCGGTTCCGCCTCCATCAGCCCTGCCCGGCTGAAGGCGGCAGGATATTCCGACAGCTACATCTTTGTTGAGATTTACCCCTTCACCACCGCCGACAAAGCCGACCGTTTCGACGGATGGGACTCGATCAACAGCGGCGACGTGAAGGTTGCCACAACGCTGGGCACGACCTTTGAAAAGAACGTGAAAGCGTGGTTCCCGGATGCGGAGATTGTCGTCGTTGAAGCCCCTGCGCGTGGTTTCCAGGAAGTGCTGTCAGGCCGTGCGGATGTGTTCATCACCTCCAACATCGAAGGTGCGACCCTGTTGGAGAAGTTCCCCAACGTGCGCCAGATCGAAGTGGGCGAAGCCCGCGCCCCCACACCGATTGCGATGCTGCTGCCACAGACCGATCAGGTCTGGATCAACTACGTCAACAGCTGGATTGAGTTGAAGAAAGCCCAAGGGTTCTTTGAAGCGACAGCGGTCAAATGGGGCCTCTGAGGGGGTCCTTTGACACGGGCTGAGACAGAAGGCGGCGTTCGAGGGGACGCCGCCTTTTTCGTTTGAACACGGATCGGAGCCACCGATGATCGACAAGAACAGCCGCATCGACATGCACTCCCATTATTACGGAGGCGGATTGGTCGATACGTTGCGCGCACGCAAGACGCGCCCATACCTGCGTACACGTGATGACGGGGTGACAGTGATGGTTGCCATGAACGGGGAGTTTCCCTTTACCGATCATTACCACGACCACCGGGTTGGACTGGCCGAGATGCGGGCGGCAGGCCTGACCCACCGCTTGCTGACCTTCCCCGGTGCTTTGGGCGTGGACCTGTTGCCCGCTGATGAAATCGCCCCTGCGATATCGGCCTACAACGACCATCTTGCCCAGCTCACGGCAGAAACGGATGGCGCGCTGATCGGGCTTGCGGGTGTGCCCCTAGATGATCTGGATCTGGCTTGCGGCGAAGTCCGGCGGATCCGGCGCGATCTGGGCTTGCCGGGGATCATCCTACCCTCAAACTACTTCAACTCCCTTGAGGAGGCCGCACCCCTCGCGCCTCTGCTGGAGGCCGCCAACACCTACGGGTGTCACATCATGCTGCACCCCGGCCTGAAGGTCGGTCAGGAACCACCGCCCCTTCCGGCGGATCACGTGCAATACCGCCTGTCCGCCGTTGACCTGCAATCAAGCGCCTCACAGGTCGCCCTCACGGTGGTCCTCTCCGACATGCTGGAGGCCTACCCCAACATCAGCTTCCAGATCGTGAACCTTGGCGGCACCCTGCCCTTCATCTTTGAGCGGATCGAAAGCATCGCCCGCCACCGCAACCCCGACGCGCCCTTCCCGACGGATCGTTTGCGCCGACTTTGGTACGATTGCGCATCACTTGGCCCACGCGCATTGGAGGGAGCGGTGAAACTGCTGGGGGCAGACCGGATAATGCTGGGGTCAGATTATCCGATCTTCAAGGATGATCCCTACACCCACGCCGTTGTCCCCGCTGATCTGAGCGAGAATGAAAAGGCGCAGGTCACATGGAAGACCGCAGATGCGCTGTTCAAACGCTTGGAGATCTTGCGGCAGGCGGCGCGCTAGCCCGCCTGCTCCGCGTCGATCAGCTTCTGCAACTTGCGTCTGAACGTCTTGGCCCCAAGGTCCAGACCAAGATCAATGTTGGGCGTGGCCATCTTGTCCATGCCGCGCTGCACGGCTTCCAAAATCTCCTTGTCTTCGTTGAAGGCCATGACCGCGCCTGCGTTCATCTTCTCGGAAATCGCGGCATCCTTGGGGTCCGTGTTGCGGTGCTGGAACCAGATGTATTGCGTGTTTTTCTCATCCACTGGCGTCATGAAGTTGTAGGAGATGTTCACATAGGTCTCCGCCACCTCCGGCTTGTCCGGCCCGCCGGTGCCGACAGGCGTGTAGATAGATTTGTTCAAGGCAATGGCAGGCACGCACATCTCATAATGCTGCTTGCGGTCGCAGTGGCCGTCAAACCGCACAAGATCCTTGTAATAGGGCGATGCAGGCTGATCATAAATCCAGCGGGAGACGATCACCCCCCGGTCGGTCTTCTCCATATCCAGCGGCTGGTCGTCCGTGCCCGCACCCGCGAAAGACGTCACATGCACCCATGCCACATGGCTGGGGTCCAGCAGATTGTCGACCACCCACAGATAATTGCACGCAATGGGGAGCATGCCACCATCGGTATAGCCCCACTCAGGATTGTCGAAATTCTCAATCTCGAAAATATCGTCGGGGTTGGCCAGTTCCGGATCGCCCATCCAGATCCACAGCAAGCGATAGCGGTCCACCACCGGATAGGACCGCACAACCGCACGGCGCGGGGTCATGCCCCGTTGCGTGGGGCTGTCAATGCAGGTGCCGGTGCAGTCAAACGTCAAACCGTGGTAGCCACAGACCACATGATCATTCTCAATCGCCCCCATCGACAGGGGCAGTTTGCGGTGCGGGCAGGCATCCTCCAGCGCCACGGGCGTGCCATCGGATTGCCGATAGAACACGATCTCCTCCCCCAGCAGCATCTGCGGTTTGAGCTTCTGGACGTAGTCCTTGCTCCACCCGGCGACATACCAGCAATTGCGTAAGAACATGTCGTGCCCCTTCGTCCTAAAATTCACCTGCTCGGTGTAGCGCGGCCCCGATCAATTGCCCAGAATGGTTGGCAGCCGAAGCCCCTGTTCGCGCGCACATGCCACAGCGTCCTCGTATCCCGCATCCGCATGCCGCCAGACACCGGACGCGGGATCGTTCCACAACACACGCTCCAACCGCGCCGCTGCTTCATCCGTGCCATCCGCGCAGATCACCATGCCCGCATGCTGGCTGAACCCCATACCGACGCCGCCGCCATGGTGCAGCGATACCCAAGTCGCACCAGAGGCCGTGTTGATCAGCGCATTCAGCAGCGGCCAGTCGGATACGGCGTCAGAGCCATCTTTCATCGCTTCCGTCTCCCGGTTGGGCGAGGCTACCGACCCACTGTCGAGGTGATCGCGCCCGATGACGACCGGCGCAGAAAGCTCCCCATTCTTTACCATCTCGTTGAAGGCCAGCCCCAGTTTGTGGCGTACGCCAAGACCCACCCAGCAAATCCGCGCAGGCAGCCCCTGAAAACTGATCCGTTCCCGCGCCATGTCGAGCCAGTTGTGAAGATGCGGATCATCCACCAGTTCCTTCACCTTGGCGTCGGTCTTGTAGATGTCTTCGGGATCACCGGACAAAGCTGCCCAGCGGAACGGGCCGATGCCGCGACAAAAGAGCGGACGGATGTAGGCAGGCACAAAGCCGGGAAAGTCGAAGGCGTTCATCAACCCTTCCTCAAGGGCCACCTGCCGGATGTTGTTGCCGTAATCAAGCGTCGGCACGCCCGCCGCGTCGAAATCACACATCGCCCTGACGTGTATCTTCATCGACGCGCGCGCGGCAGCCTCCACGGCCTTGGGATCGCTTTCGCGCTTGGCCCGCCATTCGGCAAGCCCCCAGCCCTGTGGCAGATACCCGTTGGTCGGATCATGGGCTGAGGTCTGGTCGGTGACGATATCAGGCCGCACACCTCGTTTGACCAATTCGGGAAAGATGTCCGCCGCATTGCCCAGAAGCCCCACGGATTTCGCCTCCCCCGCTGCGGTCCAGCGGTTGATCATCTCCAGCGCTTCATCAAGCGTATCGGCGCGGGCGTCGACGTAGTTGGTGCGCATACGGAAGTCTATCGACTCCGGATTACACTCCACCGCCAGACAGCAGGCCCCGGCCATCACTGCCGCCAAAGGCTGCGCGCCGCCCATGCCACCCAAGCCGCCGGTCAGGATCCACTTGCCCGTCAGGTCGCCATCGTAATGCTGACGCCCCGCCTCCACAAAAGTCTCATAGGTGCCCTGCACGATGCCTTGCGAGCCGATGTAAATCCACGACCCGGCGGTCATCTGGCCGTACATCGCCAGACCTTTCTTATCCAGTTCGTTGAAGTGATCCCACGTCGCCCAATGCGGTACCAGATTGGAGTTGGCAATCAGGACACGTGGCGCGTCGCTGTGGGTTTTGATCACCGCAACGGGGCGGCCCGATTGCACGATCATCGTCTCATCCGCTTCCAGATCCTTCAACGTCGCGACCATCGCGTCAAAGTCAGACCAGGACCGTGCCGCACGCCCGATCCCGCCATAGACCACCAGCTCATGCGGGTTTTCAGCCACGTCCGGGTGCAGGTTATTCATCAGCATCCGCAAGGGGGCTTCTGTCTGCCAGCTCTTTGCCGTCAGCTCAGGACCGGTGGGCGGGTAGACGTCGCGGGCGTTCTTGCGCTCAAACATGTCAACTTCCTTTGGTTGTCAGTGCACCGCTCCGGGCGAGGGTGTCGAGGGATTTCAGAACATCAGACAGGATCGGTTGCAGACGCGCGGCGCGGTTTGGCAGATACTCCCAGGGCGGGAATTCTTCCATGTAGGCCATCTGGGCCAGCTCCATCTGGATGGCGTGGACATTCATGCCCGGCTGCCCGTAGTGACGTGTTGTCCAGCCGCCCTTGAAGCGACCATTCACAACCGTACGGAAATCAGAGGCCCCTTCGCAACGGGCGGAAACCGCATCTTGTATTGCAGGCGCGCAGCTTGTGCCCCCGTTGGTGCCGATGCTGAACGTGGGCAACGCCCCTTCAAACAGAAAGGGGATTTTCGATCTGATCGAATGACAGTCGTAAAGGACGGCAACGCCGTGGGTCGCCTGAACCCGATCCAATTCCTCTGCCAAAGCCGCATGATAGGGCGCATGATATGTCAGCCGCCGTGCTTCTACCTCATCCGCAGAAGGCGCCCGCCCCGGCAGCCAGATATCCTGCCCATCAAAATCGGTCAGCGGACAAAGCGACGTGGTGTTCTGACCGGGGTAGAGCGATGTCCCCATCGGATCACGGTTCGCGTCAATCACATACCGATGGATGTTCGAGCGCACGATGGTCGCCCCCTCCAGCAGCCCGTCATAAAGCCGCGCAATATGCCAATCGGTATCTGCAAGCGCCTGCCCGCGCGCGTTCAAACCGGTCAGAACATTGCTTGGCAAGAAAGTGCCACCATGCGGTTGTGCCAAAACAATCGGGCCATCGCCTTTGATCACTTCAAACACGTTCATGCCTCAAGCTCCGGCAATGCGACCTTTGCCGTCTCTCGCAAACCACTTCCTGCAATGATCGCGGAGGCTTTGGCAATGTCCGGTGCGAGGTAGCGGTCCTCTTCAAGCGCCGGAACCTCCTCACGCAAACACCCGATGCAGGCCGACAGCGCATCGCTGGTGCGCAGCGGCGCACGAAACCCGATGCCTTGCGCAGCACAAAGCAGTTCGACACCCAGAATGCTGTGCAGATTACGCACCATGCGCTGCAACCGGTAGGCACCATGCGCCGCCATCGACACATGGTCTTCCTGATTGGCCGACGTGGGCGTGCTGTCTGTGACGCATGGGCCCGCAAGATGCTTGTTCTCTGACATCAGCGCTGCCGTCGTGACTTCGGCAATCATGTACCCCGAATTCAGACCGGGATCCGGCGTCAGAAACGGCGGCAGATCAAACGACAGGGTCGGGTCGACCATCAGCGCGATGCGACGCTGCGCAATCGCGCCGATCTCTGACACGGCGAGAGCGATCATATCGGCGGCAAAACCAACAGGCTCTGCATGGAAATTGCCGCCGGAGACGATCATGTCGGCCTCTGTCAGCACCAGCGGGTTGTCTGTCGCGGCATTTGCTTCGATCCTCAGCGTCATCGCGGCTTGGCGCAGGACATCCATTGCCGCGCCCGTCACCTGTGGTTGGCACCGGATGCAATAGGGGTCCTGAACACGGGTGTCCCCTTCGCGGTGGCTTTCCCGGATCTGCGATCCGGCCAGCAAGGCCCGCATGGAGACGGCCGCTTCGATCTGGCCGCGGTGTCCGCGCAGGCTGTGGATTTCGGGTTGCAACGGCGCGGTGGACCCCATGATCGCATCCGTCGACATCGCTGATGTGATCAAGGCCGATTGCGCAGCCTCCCAGGCCGCGAACAATCCGGATAAGGCGAAAGCGGTGGAGAACTGCGTGCCATTGATAAACGCAAGCCCTTCTTTCGGGCCAAGCGAAACAGGCGAAAGGCCCGCTTTGCGCAGCGCGTCCTGCCCGGACAGGATGTTGCCGTCGTATTCGGCTTCCCCCTCCCCGATTAATACAGCTGTCATATGTGCCAAGGGCGCCAGATCGCCCGACGCACCGACAGAGCCTTGCGCCGGGATCACCGGGGTGACACCACGCATCAGCATGTCTTGCAGCAATTCGATCAGGTCCCACCGCACGCCTGACGCCCCGCGACCCAGCGACAGCAGCTTCAACACCATGATCAACCGCGCATGTGCGCGCGAAATCGGCTCCCCCACGCCGCAGCAATGCGACAGGATCAGGTTGCGCTGAAGGGTGGCCGTGTCAGCACTGGCGATCTTCACGCTCGCCAGTTTGCCAAAACCGGTGTTCACCCCATAGACCGCGTCACGTCCCGCAGCCGCCTGTGCGATGCGCTGCGCCGCAGCCTCGACCGATGGACGGCAGGCCGGATCAAGGACAACCGCAGCCTCCTGCTTTAGAACCTGCGCCAGTTCATCCAGCGTCACAGCACCGGGGGTCAGGGTCATCACGGTCACATCACACCTCCAAACACACGGGCATAGAGCGGATTGAACCCCATCCGGTAGCTCAGTTCAGCCGGGATGGAGACATCCCAGATCGCCAGATCAGCGCGCATCCCTGGTGCAATCACACCGCGATCCGCAAGGCCCAGCGCCAGTGCGGCATTGCGCGTGGCACCGGCGAGTGTTTCCTCGGGCGTCAT
This sequence comes from uncultured Sulfitobacter sp., assembly GCF_947500075.1. Lineage (GTDB taxonomy): Bacteria > Pseudomonadota > Alphaproteobacteria > Rhodobacterales > Rhodobacteraceae > Sulfitobacter. The sequence continues at coordinate 307,976 of NZ_CANMQS010000001.1, forward strand.
CCGAAACAGCGTCGCCGCCATGTTCATTGCCAGCAGCAGGGAGGTCATCGGCGACGAACCGGGGTTGGCATCCGTGGCCACCGCCATCGGCACCTTGTGGGCGCGCAGCAGATCAATGGGCGGCATCTGCGTTTCGCGCAGGGTGTAGAAGGCACCCGGCAGAATGACCGCAGCGGTTCCCGCATCTGCCAAGGCCTGCACACCCGCTTCATCCAGATACTCGATATGATCCGCAGAAAGCGCACCAAACCCGGCGGCCAGCGCCGCCCCTCCCAGATTGGAAAGCTGTTCGGCATGGATCTTCACAGGCAGGCCCAGCGCCGCTGCCGCTTCAAACACGCGCGTCACTTGTGCAGGCTGGAAGGCAATGCCTTCACAAAACGCGTCAACCGCATCAATCAGCCCTTCTTCATGACCTGCGTGCAGCGTCGGAATGCAGACTTCTTCAAGATAGAGATCAGCCTGTCCTGCGTATTCGGGTGGCACGGCATGGGCCCCCAGATAGGTTGTCTTGACGGTCACCGGGCGAAGCTGCGCCAACCGCCGCGCGGCGCGCAGCATACGCAGCTCAACCAGCGCGTTCAGACCATAGCCTGACTTGATCTCAACCGTGGTGACCCCTTCGGCAATGAGCGCGTCCAACCGGGGCAAAGCACCTGCCACCAAGTCATCCTCTGACGCATCACGCGTATCGGTGACCGTGGAAATGATCCCACCACCCGCGCGCGCAACCTCTTCGTAGCTCGCGCCGTTCAGCCGCATTTCGAACTCGACAGCGCGGTGCCCGCCAAAGACCAGATGCGTGTGGCAATCAATCAACCCCGGCGTCACCAGCCGCCCGGCAAGATCGGTTATGGGCGCGTCGAGATATTCTTCTGGCAGATCGTGCCGACGGCCGACCCACGCAATCGCCGCGCCGTCCATCACCAGCGCATCCTGCCCTGTCATCCCATAGGGCGCCTGCCCCGAGGCCATGGTCGCGATCGTGCAATTGGTAAGGATGGAGGCGGTCAAGGCTGTTACCCGGAGCAGAGATTCAACTTGTCCCCTCAATTGTATGCTCGTAAGATTATTATGTCCATTCATAATAAACGGATTGAGCCATGAGAGTCTTCGCCAAACGCGCCTGTCTGGAGAGCGGATGGGCACGGGACGTGAGCCTCACCCTTACGGGTGGCCGGATCACCGCGATCACACCCTCTGACCGGGCGGCACCTGATGATGTCACAGTCGATACGCTGCTGCCTGCGCTGTCCAATCTGCACAGCCACAGCTTTCAACGGGCGATGGCGGGCATGACTGAATTTCGCAAGCAGGGCCGGGAGAATTTCTGGACCTGGCGTCGCTTGATGTATCAGTTCCTCGACCATCTGACGCCGGAGGACGTCGGCGCCATTGCCCGCTTTGCCTTCATGGAAATGCAGGAGGCTGGCTATGCCGCAGTGGCAGAGTTTCACTACCTCCATCACGCGGCGGGCGGACAGGTCTATGAGGATCCGGCGGAACTGTCGGGGCACATCATGCAGGCCGCCACGGACACGGGCATTGGCCTGACCCATTTGCCCGTGCTCTATACCTATGACGATATCGGGCAGAAGCCGCTGGCGGGTGGGCAGCACCGGTTTGGCCATACGCGGGACGCTTTCGATCAGTTGATGACACGCTGCAAAACGATGGTCACTAACATGCCCGCTGACACGGGCCTTGGGATCGCGCCGCATTCCCTGCGCGCCACGTCCCCCGAAGATCTTGCTGCGGTCGTTTCTGACTACCCGGACGGCCCCATCCATCTGCACATCGCAGAGCAGACAAAGGAAGTCGAAGACGTCAAAAGCGTCCTTGGTGCCCGGCCTGTAGAATGGCTGATGGATGCCGCAGCGGTCGACACGCGGTGGTGCCTGATCCACGCAACCCATATGACCGACGCGGAAACGCGCGCCGTTGCGGAAAGCGGGGCGGCCGTCGGTCTGTGCTCCGTCACGGAAGCGAACCTGGGCGACGGGATATTCAACGCGCCTGTCTACCTGCAACACGGCGGCCGGTTCGGAATGGGCACCGATTCCAACATCAACATCAGCGCGGCTGAGGAATTGCGGATGCTGGAGTATTCACAGCGCTTGCATCACCGCCAGCGCAATGTGCTTGCCGCCGAAAACGGCGCGACCGGAGAGACGCTTTACCACGCAGCGGCAAAAGGTGCCGCACAGTCGCTCGGACGCGATACCGGCGCGTTGAAAGTGGGGAACTGGGCCGACATGATGGCCCTCAACAGCGCCGCGCCGACCTTGTGCGGATTGACGGATGCGCAACTGCTGGATGGCTTCATCTTTGCAGGCAACCAACGTCTGATCACCGACGTCTGGTCGGCAGGACGCCATCGCGTGCAGGAGGGCAGACATGTTGCGCAGGACGAGATCGTGGCCCAGTATCGCCGCACGTTACAGAACCTGATGAAGAAGATAGATTAAGGGCGCCGCACCAACATGCTCAAGACCCTGCCCTTCAACGCATTGCGCACCCTCGAAGCGGTGGTGCGGCTGCGCGGATTTGGCCGTGCGGCGGATGAACTGAACGTCACCCAAAGCGCCGTCAGTCAGCATATCCGGCATCTGGAAGACTGGATTGGCCAGCGCCTGTTGATCCGGCGCGGCCGACAAACCCTGCCGACAGAAGCAGGTGAGCGGCTGGCCCGCGCCACGCGGGAAGGGTTTGGCATGGTGGAGAGCCTCTGCGAAGACCTGCGTGGCACCTCGAAATCGCAAGGTGCGGGCATCCTTGTCGGCTCCCCACCCGGATTTGCGTTTCTATGGCTGTTGCCGAGGTTGCTGAATTTTGACGACTCCAACCCGGACATCTCCATCTCGCTCTCGACTGATCCGCAGTCTCGTGACCCTGATCTGTCGGAGGCGGATGTCTATATCTGCTATAGCGCAGGCGGCTTCCCCGGCCTGCATGCCGAACAGCTGATGGCCGAACGCATGTCGCCCGTCTGCGCGCCAAAGCTGGCGGAGAAGCTGCAAAGCGTGGGCGATCTGACCGCGCACACGATCTTGCAGGACAATCTGGAAACCGCCGACATGGCGTCCAACTGGGATTTCTGGGCAAGGGAGTGCGGCATCAGCCTGCCTCGATTTGACCGTACGCGAACGTATGGACAGGCGAACCTTGTGGTGCAAGCCGCCGCACAGGGGCTCGGCGTGGCGATGGGACGGGGACCCTTGGTGGCAGACGCCGTGGCGGAGGGAACACTTGTCTATCCCTTCCCTCAGATTGCGCAGTCGCAGTTTTCATATTGGTTTGTCTGCGCCCATGACGCGCTGGCTTCAAAGCCCGTTCAGGCCTTCCGCACATGGCTGCATGAAGAAGCAGGCGCATTCGCCCGGTCCGGCAAACCGGATTAAGCGCCGTACCGCAGATTTCCGCAGGCCGCTTGCCCGACATCTGTGGCCGGATCCGCAAAGACAGCCGCCATATCGGGATGCGCGGCCAGCAACGCAGCGCCGCCCTTGATCCGCTCAGGGTGCAGAATACCCTGCTCCCAGACAGCGACCCCATCCAGCCGGATGGTCGGGTCCAGAACGTTCAGCGAAATCTCTCCGGGCGGGTAATCTCCGCAGGTATGAAAATGCAACAGGCGCGGATTGCCAAAGGCGCTGCCGCTCCAGCGTTCCATATGCGCGCCTGCGGGGGCTTTGGAGGCGCAGCCGGGATGAATGCCCGCGTGCCATGAGTGAACAAAATACGTATCCAGCCCATACCGCGTACCAACGCTTTCATAATGCGCCTGAGCGGCGACGACATCGCTGTCGCTCCCCTCAAACCCGGTGATGCGGTTGGAGTCAAAATTAACGACCAAGGTATCTTCAACAGCGCAGGACCAGGGCGTGTAATAGTTCGACCCTGTCCCGGTCAGAAACCCGCGCTGCGCGACCTTGCCGGAAAAGGAAGCCGCGGGGACCGGCGCGAAAACGGACACAGGGAACCGTTTGCGCGTGACATCGGACCCGTGGCTTTCAAAATACACCGGCCCGCCCCGGAAATCCGTGCCCGCCGGGCAGGTCACATGGATATCCTGCGCCACCGCAATCGCATCGTTGATCAGGTATTTCAGATCATCAAAAGCCCGGTAGTCCACAGTTCCGAAGGGAGAGGCGAGCATGTCACGGTCCAGCGCATAGCTGATGATCTGGTTCAAAGCGGCGTCCCTTGGCCGAAACCTGATCTGATCTCCCATGCGCGCCAGAAATATCGTGCAATCCGCAGCGGCCATTTTCGCGGCAAGCACTGCGTCCGGATCAGTTACGTCATGGGCAATCGGGACACCATGAGACTGGGTGATCAGGCCCAGATGACCCGCGACGCGCTCAAGTTCGCCCCGCAATTCCGGATCGTAATATCCGTCGTCTTCGGTCTCATACACAATCAGGACACTGTGCCCCGGCTGGCATCTTGCGCAATTCAGCAGCAAATTACGCGCACCCTGATCCAGCGGATTTCGTGCAACATCCAACACTTTGATTTCCCTTGTCCCCTGCCCGCTTTGGGGCATATGCGCGGCTGGCGACCGCGTCTGTTGGGAAAAGGTTAATGACCCAGCCCCCACTGACCAATAGCGGGGTGATAACAGTATACATTAGCCCACCTAATGGAATGGCTTGCGGCCTCCTCTTTCGTCCGCCATTATCAAAATAACATCAGACATAATATACGAGCGGCCTCAAACGTGCGCACCAGCTACCATGACATCAAGGCCAACGTGCTGGATCGCATCCGCAAAAACGTTTGGCCCCCCGGCGCCAACCTGCCCGGAGAGGTGGAACTGGCCAAGGAGTTCGGCTGCGCCCGTGCGACGGTCAATCGGGCGATGCGCGAACTGGTCCATGAAGGCATTCTGGAGCGCAAACGCAAAGCCGGAACACGGGTCAAATCGGCGCCCAGCCGCAAGGCCGAATTCGCCATCCCCCTGATCCGCGAGGAGATCACCAACAGCGGCGCGGCGTACCGTTACATCCTGGTGGAACGGCAGGTGATGCCTGCCCCCGGCTGGCTACAGGCACAGATCAACCTGCCCAAGAACCAGCAGGTGCTCCACCTGCGCTGCATGCATTATGCCGACAGACACGGCTACCAGCTGGAGGATCGCTGGATCAACATCGCCGCTGTTCCGGATGCGGCACATGAACCCTTTGAGGCGCTTGGCCCAAATGAATGGCTGGTCCGCAAGGTTCCCTTTACCGACGGCGAACTGGTTTTTTCCGCGATCAACGCCACGCAAGAGATTGCCGACTTCCTGAACATGGCCGAGGGTGACGCGATCTTTACCCTCGAACGGACGACCTGGCTCAATGATCTCAGCGTCACCTATGCGCGGATGTACTTCGCGCGGGGCTACAAGATGACAACACAGCTGTGACCCCACGCGAAAGACCGCGCCATGATAGATGAAGACCTGACCACCGGGCCGATCTCCGGTCACTTTCGCAAGCTGGCGTTGCCTGCCGCTGTGGGGATGCTGTTCAGCACGCTCTATAATGTCGTTGATACATTCTATGCAGGCTACATCGGCACGCAGGCCCAAGCAGGGCTGATCGTTGGGTTTCAGGCGTTCTTTGTCCTTGTTGCGGTTGGCTTCGGCCTTGGCTCCGCGATGAGCGCGCTGGTGGGCAATGCAAAGGGGCGCAAGGATGTTGCCGATGCCCGCCATCTTGCCGCGCAGGGCATCAGTTTCGCGATTGTCGCCACGATAATCATGATCTGCATCGCCCTCCTCTCAGGCCCGTCGCTGATCGCCATCGTCTCTGAACCCGGTGCGTACCGGGACGCGGGGCAATCCTATTTCAACTGGCTGGTGCTATCGCTGCCGGGCTTCATTTTGGCCTATGGCGGCAATGGCATTCTACAGGCCAGAGGCGATACGGTTTCCATGCAGCGCGCGCTGATGGTGGCCTTTTTCGCAAACGTTGCGCTGAACCCGTTGTTGATGTTTGGCATACCTGGTCTTGTGCCGGGCATGGGATTTCCGGGCATCGCGCTTGCCACAGTGCTGAGCCAGACGGGCGTTGCGATCTATGTCCTGTACAGGATCTTTGGCCGGGCGATGATGCAGGACCTCAAGGTGGGCGAATTCATCCCGCTGCCCCGCAAATACCGGGAGATTGCCACGCAGGCGTTCCCCGCAGGCTTTGCCCTGCTGGTCACATTCGCCAGCGGGTTCATCGTGCAATACGCCCTCAAGGGCTACGGTGAAGAAGCGCTGGCAGGCTTTGGTGTGGCGTTTCGGGTCGAACAGATATTCCTGTTGCCCGCGCTTGGCGTGACCATCGCTTTCCTGCCGATCGCGGCGCAAAACTACGGTGCCGGCAATTTTGACCGCGTTCGGGAGGCTTTCAAGATGTGCTGGATGTTGGGCGTGGCTTTCACCGCCTGCGCTTTCCCGTTCCTGTGGTTTGGGGGCGCGCTTGCAACGCGCCTGTTTTCCTCCGACCCTGAGGTTATCCGCATCAGCGCCTTGTTTATGAAAGTCGAGGCCGTGATCCTGCCAATCTACGTGGTGCTGTTTTCCGTCAACTCACTGCTGCAAGCCCTGAAGAAAGCGGTCTGGACCATGTGGATCGGCATCTACCGCCAGATCTTCGGTGTCGCCTTTTTCATTTGGTTCCTGTCGGAGGCTTTGGGATGGGGCCTGACGGGCGTCCCCATCGGCATCGCTTTTGCGGTCTCCACGGGGCTGATCCTGTCCCTCTTCATAGCCAGACATGTTGCCAACGACAAAATCGGCGGATTGAAACTTTTTTGATCGCCCTTGAGAATTCTGACCTAGTTAATCTGACACACCACCAAAGGGCGTCAGAAAACTGTTGCGGTTCAAGAAGACCCGCAGACATACTGACCCAAGACCGCGCGTAGTTTCAGGAGCACACAGTAATGGTTCAGAACGATACCATGATCTCTGTCTCCAAAGTCGACAAATTCTACGATGATTTCCAAGCCCTCACCGATGTCAGCCTGACCGTAAAGCAGGGCGAGCGCGTGGTGATCTGCGGCCCCTCCGGCTCTGGCAAGTCGACGTTGATCCGGTGCTTCAACGGGTTGGAGTTTCACAACGCGGGCACCATCGTCATCGACGGGATCGAGGTGGAGGAAGGCTCCAAAGGGTTGCGCAGGCTGCGTCAGGAAGTGGGCATGGTGTTCCAGCAGTTCAATCTGTTTCCGCATCTGACGATCCTGGAAAACCTCACGATTGGTCCGATGAAGGTCCAGAAGATTTCCAGAGCCGAAGCCGAAAAACGCGCACGCACCTATCTGGAACGGGTCCATATTCCGGAGCAGGCCGACAAATATCCCGCGCAGCTGTCAGGGGGCCAGCAGCAAAGGGTCGCGATTGCGCGGTCCTTATGCATGCAGACGCGGATCATGCTGTTTGATGAACCCACCTCTGCCCTTGATCCTGAGATGATCAACGAAGTGCTCGATGTGATGGTCGAACTTGCCAGCACCGGGATCACCATGGTCTGCGTCACCCATGAAATGGGATTTGCCCGCAAGGTTGCCGACACCATGGTGTTTATGGAAGCAGGCCGCATCGTAGAAACCGCCCCGCCAGAGAAGTTCTTTACCAACCCCGAAAGCGAGCGCTGCAAGATGTTCCTCAGCCAGATTCTGGACCACTGATGGCAGCGCGGGCCCCAAATGGTGCGAAGAAGTTCCGCGCCTTCATGAACTCCGTTCCGGTGTCGGTGGCGCTGTATCTGCTGGTGATCGGGATGATCATCTGGTCGGCCTATTCCGGCGCGCAGTCCATGGGCTACAACTGGCAATGGTACCGCATGCCGCAGTATTTCTACACGCTGACCGACGACGGATTTCAGTGGGGGGAGATCATGATCGGGCTGGTGAAGACCATTCAGCTGTCGGTCACAGCTTTCTTCTTTGCGACCGTGTTGGGATTGCTGGTGGCCCTGCTGCGCCTGTCGGGTCTTGTGATCGGCACCGCAGTCGCTGTCGCGTTTCTTGAATTCGTCCGCAACATGCCGATCTTGGTGCTGCTCTATCTGTTCTATTACGTGCTTGGCCCGGTCTTCAAACTCGACCGCTACACCGCCAGTGTAATGTGCCTTGCCGTCTTCCACGCCGCCCTGATTTCGGAGATTTTCCGCGCGGGCATCAACGCGGTGCCCAAGGGACAATGGGAAGGCGCGACCTCCATTGGGATGAGCAAAGGACAGGCGTACCGCTATATCGTGTTGCCGCAGTCGGTGAAATTCATGCTGCCGCCAATGACCGGCGAAGTGGTGCACCTGATCAAAAGCTCTGCCATTGTCAGTGTGATTGCGGTGGCGGAACTGACCACCATTGGACGCAACCTGATTTCTGACACCTACATGAGCTTTGAGATTTGGTTCACCATCGCCGCGGTCTACATGGTGGTCACACTCGCATTATCCATCGGCGTTTCCCGGCTGGAGAAGAAATACGCCGTTCAGACGTAACCCAATACATCTACCAACAAGGAGAAGACCTATGACACTTACCCGACGCCTTGCAGGCCTTGCGATGGCCTCTGCCGCCGCGATGGCGCTGGCCCTGCCCGCCTCTGCGCAAAGCACACAACAAAGCCTGTCCAGCGACAGTGTGATCGAGAGCATCAAGGAAAATGGCGTGATCAAGATCGGCCTGTCGATCTTCCGCCCGTGGTCCATGCGCAACCTCGACGGTGATCTGGTCGGCTTTGAGCTGGACGTGGGTCGGGAACTGGCCAAGGACATGGGGGTTGAGGTCGAATTCGTGCCGACCTCATGGGACGGGATCATTCCCGCGCTTGTGTCTGGCAAATTCGACGTGATCATTTCCGGCATGTCGATCACGCCACAACGGAACCTGACCGTCGCGTTCTCGGACCCTTACGCCTATTCCGGCATGACCATTCTGGCCAACAAGTCCATGACCGAAGGGTTCACACTGGAAGACTACAACAGCCCTGACGTGACCTTCGCCGCGCGCCGGGGTGCCACCCCGGTGGCCGTCATCCAGTCCATGTTCCCTCAAGCGGAATTGCTGATGTTTGACGAAGACGGCGCCTCCACCCAGGAAGTGCTCAATGGCAACGCGCATGCGACAATGGCGTCTGAGCCGACCCCATCCGAGGAAGCACGCCGCTACTCCGACACGCTCTATGTCCCGTTCAACGAGACGTTTCAGGCAGGTGGTGAAGCCTTTGCCTTCCGCAAGGGCGACCCGGACGCGGAGAACTATTTCAACAACTGGATCGGCGTGAAAACCCGTACCGGCTGGCTGAAAGAGCGTCACGATTACTGGTTCCGTGGTGACGACTGGAAAGACGACGTCGCAGAATAAGCGACGCACGGGCGGGCCTGTCACGGGCCCGCCTGATCTCTGTCCGAAAGCCATTCCCAATATGCGCAAATTGATCAAACGCCTGCATTGGCTGGATTACGTCATTCTGGCGGTGATCATTGGTGTGGCTTCCGTGATCATCCTGCGCATCGGCGGCGCGCTGAACTACGACTGGCGCTGGGAACGCATTCCCAACTACATGTTCCGCTACAAAGAGAGCGAAGAACGCTGGGTCGCCAACCTGCTGGTGCAGGGCCTCGTCGCCACGATCCGCATCAGCATCTACGCCAGCATCCTTGCGCTGATCCTTGGCGTCATCCTAGGGATCGCGCGGTGTTCAGCCAATCTGACAGTGCGCATGCTGGCCCGCACCTATCTGGAATTCCTGCGCAACGTGCCGCCGGTCGTTGTGATCTTCATCTTCTTTTTCTTCCTGTCCGAACAGCTGATCCAGGCCCTGAACATGGAACGCTGGGCGCGGGAGATTGCGCGGAGCGACAACAACGCCGTCTGGACATTCCTCTTTGGTGACATGCGGCGCTTCCCGGCGCTGATCTCTGGCATCATTGTGCTGGCGCTTTTTGAAAGCGCCTTTGTCGGGGAAATCGTGCGCGCGGGTATTCAATCGGTCGACAAGGGCCAGCGCGAAGCGGCGCGGTCCATCGGGATGAGCCGCTGGCAGGAAATGCGATACATCGTGCTGCCGCAAGCCATGCGCAAGGTGATGCCGCCGATGGCCAACCAGTTCATCTCTCTGGTCAAGGACAGCTCGCTGGTTTCACTGATTTCCGTGCCGGACCTGACGTTCAAAACGGTGGAGCTTGTGGCCTCTACCCGTCTGATATTTGAGGCATGGCTGACTGCCGCCGCTTTCTACTTCGTCATCTGTTTTGGTCTGTCGGTGCTCTTCCGACGGTTGGAACGACGATAGTCAATCGACGTCGCGGACCACCATCATCAACATATCTCCGCGTTGCACATAGCCTCGGTTGGTGTGGGCAAGCACCATGCCGTCATGGGCAAAGGCAATCACCTCCGACGGTCGGCGCGGCTCCAGCACGTAGTGCAAGGTGCCTGCGATGTCCCCGGCTTTCACGTCCTGCCCCGCCTGCGCGCGGCGGTCAAAGACGCCTTCGCCGGGGGCATAGAGGCTATGCTCTGCGCTGGTAATCTCAACCTTGCGGGGTGCTGGCAGCGCTTCCACTTGCCCCTGCACCACACCGACATGCCGCAACACGCGCATCAGTCCCGCCTCCGTCGCATCGGTAATCACTGGGTCCACACCACCACAGCCCCCAAGTTCAGCAGCGATCATCGGAACGCCTGCGCGTTCCGCTGCGGAATTGACCGAACGGGCGTCGTTGAAACTGCCCAGCACCCAAATATGCGGCAGGCCAAACACCTCCGCCAATTCGAGGTTGCGGGCATAGAGCGCGGCATCCGCCGTCCGCGTCGGCAAGGTGCAGGGGGTAAAGAACGACGCCGATCCGCCGGAATGCAGATCAACGGCGGCGTCCGCCATCGGCAGCAAGGCTGTCTCGACGTAGTAGGCAACCTGATCTGTCACGCCTCCCATCGGATTGCCGGGAAAGGCGCGGTTGAGATTCACACCATCCAGAGGCGACACCCGCGCCGCTTGTCGCACTGCCGGGGCATTCAACGCAGGAATTGCAATGATCTGCCCGCGGATCTCGTCCGGTTGAAGCGCGCCCATCACCCGCATGATCGCGGACGGCCCTTCAAATTCATCCCCGTGGGTGCCCGCAATCAACACCACCACGGGTCCCGCGCCATTCCGTAAACTGAGGATCGGCACGGGGTGATAACCCAAAGGCACAGAGTTGTCCGACCACCGCACCCGCAAATCGCCCACATGGCGCCCATCCGCGCCTAAATCAATTGTCGGGGTGACAGCGCTCTTGGTCATGGTCGCATCCTGCAAAATCAGTCCTGTGCCAAACTACCGCCTTGCATTGCAAAGGTCCAAACCTACTCTGGGGGTAACAAGGAAAGCACGCTCATGTCCGCACCCGTTCTGACACCCATTACACAGGCCCTCGCCGATGGCACGCTGACGCGGGTTGAACTGAAAACGCTGATGCAACGCTCCAACGGGCCTGCGTTCCGGCATCTGGCCCTTTGGATTGTCGTTTTGGCCTGTACCGGGTCGCTGATTTTTCTGGCCTATGACAGCTGGCTGATCTGGCCTGCGATGTTCCTGCATGGGGTGGTGATGGTGCATCACTTCTCCCTCCAGCACGAATGCTGCCACTACACGGTGTTCAAGACACGCTGGATCAATGACGTCATTGGTAACATCTGCGGGTTTATCATCATGCTGCCCAACCGGCACTTTCGGTATGAGCATTGCGACCACCACACCTACACACAACTGCACGGCGACGATCCGGAGATGATCGAGCTGCCGCAGTCGCTTGGCGGCTATTTCTGGTATCTGTCCTCGATCCCCTATTGGCGCAACAAGTTCACCGAACTGGCACGGCATACGATGGGTCGACTGACGCCAGAAGAAGAGCGGTTCATACCCAGGCCGGAGCATCAAACCATCTTCTGGGAAGCGCGGTTGATGCTGATCGGATATCTTGTGATCCTTGCCGCCTGCACCGCCACGGGCTGGTGGGCGCCGATATGGTACTGGTGGCTGCCCGTGGTGCTGGGAGAGCCGGTGATGCGCTTTATCCGCATGACCGAACATGTCGGCAAACCCTGCGTGCGCGACATGAAGGAAAACACCCGCACGAATTACGTCGCCCGGCCCATGCAGTTTCTCGCATGGAACATGAACTACCATGCGGAGCACCATTATGCCGCTTCTGTTCCGTTCTATGCCCTGCCTGCCCTGCATGAGAAACTGAAGACCCATGTGGCGGTAGAGCCGCGCGGATATCTGGGGGCACACATCGACATTCTGGGACAGTTGACCGGCCGCACGCCGCGAAGCGACGCCGCTGAGGCGGGCTGAAATGGCGCGCGAAAAGACCTGGCAGGACTTGATCAACGTGGCGGATCTCTTTGCCGGGGACGCAACGCCCGTGAGTTTTCAGGGGCGCGAGCTGGCTGTGTTTGACACAAAGGAGGGCATCACCGTCTCATTAGCGCGGTGCACCCATGGGGCGGCGAACCTTTGTGACGGATACTTCAACGGCACCCATATCGAATGTCCCCTGCACCAAGGGCTCTTTGATGCCCGGTCGGGTGCGGCCGTGGCGGCACCTGCGCGGGTGCCGCTGAGGATGTTACAGGCGCGCGTTGTCGGTGGCGTCGTCCAGATCATGGCGTGAAGGCAAACCACGCGCGATGCTTTGGCTTTCGACACATCTGATTTGGTTTCTGCGCGCGCGCCCTGTCAAACCAGCCGATACGCCATACCTTAGCCCCATTGGAGAGACGTGATGGTTCTTGAGTTCGAATCGGTGCAAAAGTCCTTTCGCGACAGCGAAGGGGACGTGCCGGTGCTGCGCGGCATCAGCTTTGAATTGGCTGAGGGCGAAACCCTGGCCCTGACCGGTGAATCGGGCAGCGGTAAAAGCACCATTCTGCACATTGCCAGCGGTCTTGAAGCACCGGGTAGCGGCGCTGTCAGAGTGTCCGGCATAGACATGACCGACCTTGATGACAGCGGTAGAGCAGCCTTGCGCCGCAGTGAAATCGCGCTGGTCTTCCAACAGTTCAACCTGATCCCGTCCCTGACAGTCGCGGCCAACATCTCCTTTCAGGCCGCTCTTGCGGGGCGTGTGGATGAGGCACATATCCAGCAACTTGTGGGCGCGTTGGGGCTGGCAGATCAGATGAAGAAATACCCCGAAGCGCTCTCTGGCGGGCAACAGCAACGGGTGGCGATTGCCCGCGCTTTGGCCGCGCGCCCCAAGCTGCTGCTGGCCGATGAACCGACCGGCAATCTTGATGAAGGCACAGCGGAGGATGTGCTGGATGAAATGCTGAAACTGGTCGCGCAAACCGGGGCAGCGCTGATGATGGTGACCCATTCACCCAAGATTGCCGCGCGCATGGACCGGCAGCTGACCCTCAAGAACGGTCTGGTGGCATGACACTGACCTGCCTGCGCGCGTTGCTGTCGCACTGGCGGCGCAACCCGGTCCAGCTGTTTGCCTTTCTTGCCGGTCTTGCCCTGGCCACAGCACTTTGGTCCGGCGTTCAGGCAATCAACGCCGAAGCGCGGGCGAGCTATGACGCTGCCGCCTCAACGCTTGGCGAAGGGCAATACGACCTGCTCCTGCCCCGTCAGGGTGACCGCATAGCGCAGGAGGTTTACGTGGCGCTACGCCGGTCAGGCTGGCTTGTCTCTCCGGTGATTGACGGGCGATTGGGGGACGTGCGGCTGGTCGGGATTGATCCCGTGACATCACCGGGCGGCATCGCGGGCAGCATGTCGAACGAAGGGCAACCCGCGCTTGTCTTTGGTCAAGCAAATCGCCTCATCGCCAATGCCCAGACCGCCGGGCGGTTGGGTGATCTTGCTGAGGTGACGATCAACGCCGACATCGCCCCCGGCGTTGCCATAGGCGACATCGGCGTGGTGCAAAACCTGCTGGGACGGGACGACCTGACCCGCCTGATGGTGCTCCCGGACCAACCCGGCCTGCAACCCGATCTGGGCGAGGTGGCACCGCAGCTGCGTTTGCAGCTTTCCGACCAGATGGCGGATGTGGCACAGCTCACTGACAGTTTTCACCTGAACCTGACCGCCTTTGGATTGCTCAGTTTCGCGGTTGGCCTTTTCATTGTGCACAGCACAATCGGGCTGGCCTTTGAACAACGCCGCGGCATGATCCGCACCTTGCGATCCCTTGGTGTGCCCCTGCGCAGGATTGTCGTTCTGATCACGATTGAAATGCTGACCCTCGCCCTCATCGGTGCAGGACTTGGGATTGTTCTGGGGTATCTGATTGCGGCGCTGCTGTTGCCCGATGTCGCCGCCACCTTGCGTGGCCTCTATGGGGCGCAAATCTCTGGCACGTTGGAGCTTCGCCCGGTCTGGTGGGCATCTGGGCTAGCGCTGGCGTTGCTCGGCACCGCCGCAGCCCTGTCCAGCCGCATCTGGCAGATTGCACGGATGCCGCTCTTGGCAAGCGTCCGCCCGCGCGCCTGGGTCATGGCGACATCCTCCCGGTTTCGACTACAAACGATCGCCGCGCTCGCGCTGCTTGGCATGGCGGGTGTACTGGCGCTTGTCGGGGAAGGCCTTGTTGTTGGATTTGCCCTGTTGGGATGTCTGCTGATCGGGGCCGCCCTTACCCTGCCCGCCGTCGCCGAAAGGGTTCTGACCTTCTTTCAGGACCGCAGCACAACACCCCGCTGGAGCTGGTTTTGGGCGGACACCCGGCAACAGCTTCCGGGGTTGAGCCTTGCAATGATGGCGCTGTTGCTCGCGGTCTCGGCAAACATCGGCGTCTCGACCATGGTGTCGAGCTTCCGTCTGACCTTTGTTGGCTTTCTGGATCAACGCCTTGCACCAGAACTGTTCATTCAGGTCGAGAATGCCGAAGAAAGTGCGCGGCTGGAGGCATATCTGCTGCAAAGCACAACGGACCTCCTGCCGCTGTTGTCCACACAAACAGAAATCGCAGGACAGCCCGCACGGCTCTTTGGCGCCCGCGTTGGACCGACCTATCGTGAGAATTGGGTGTTTCTGGATGCGGTGCCCAAGGCATGGGACGTCGTGGAAGGCGGTCGCGGTGCAGTTGTAAACGAACAACTCGCGCGGCGGGCGGATCTATGGATTGGCGACAACATCCAGATTACCAGCGACCTTACCCTCCCCATCGCGGCCGTGGTTGGGGACTATGGCAATCCGCAAGGTCAGGTGATCCTGTCAGAAGCCTTGTTCGGCAATCTGCATCCAGATCTATACCCCACCCGTTTTGGCGTGCGCACCGAAGACCCGGCGCAACTGCGTCAGGACATCGTAGCCGCCCTTGATATCCCCGACAGCGCCATCACCAACCAAGCGGCGATCAAGGCCCTGTCACTGGAGATTTTTGAGCGGACATTCACAGTCACCTCCGCGCTTAACGTCCTAACGCTTGGCGTGGCGGGGTTTGCCATTCTGATGAGCCTGCTCACCCTTGCTGACCTGCGCCTGCCGCAACTTGCCCCCGTCTGGGCACTGGGTCTGACGCGCCGCAGCCTTGGACAGCTGGAGCTGTTGCGTGCGGTCATTTTGGCAGCGCTGGTGTTTGTCTGCGCGATCCCGCTTGGCCTTGCGCTCGCCTGGGTGTTGCTGACGATTGTCAATGTGGAGGCGTTTGGATGGCAATTACCGATGTTCCTGTTCCCTGCCGAATACATCCAGCTGGGCCTCTACGCGCTGTTGGCCGCGTTTCTTGCGGCAAGCTGGCCCGCGCTGCGCCTGATGCGCACGCCGCCCTCCGCCCTGCTGAAGGTCTTTGCCAATGAACGCTAAGGTACTCGCCGTCCTCCTTTTGCTGCCAGTTGCCGCTGTTGCACAGGGTTTTTCGGGCCTTGGCAGCGATGCCGAAGGATTTGCAACACCACAACCCGATCCGATCTTCACCTTCCCCACAGATCACGGTGCGCATCCGGATTACCGCATCGAATGGTGGTATCTGACGGCAAATCTGGAGGCCGCTGACGGCACACCCTACGGGCTGCAATGGACGCTTTTTCGTTCAGCCCTCGCGCCGGGGGAAAAGACAGGATGGCAATCCCCACAGATCTGGTTTGCCCATGCCGCCATCACCACCCCGGATCGGCATTTCGCAACCGAACGGTTCGCGCGAGGGGGCATTGGCCAAGCCGGCGTGGTTGCAGACCCGTTCCGCGCTTGGATTGACGAATGGGTTCTGCAGGGCCCTGACTTTGACACCCTCCGCCTTGCCGCCAATGGACCCGACTTCGGCTATGACATGGCATTGGACGCGCAAGGCCCGCTGATCTTTCAGGGAGAGAACGGGTTCTCCCTCAAGTCAGCGGAAGGTCAGGCGAGCTATTATTACTCGCAACCCTTCTTTCAGATCGAAGGCACCCTGCGCCTGCCCACTGGCGATGTCGCGGTGACGGGTGAGGCATGGCTTGACCGTGAATGGTCTTCGCAGCCTCTGTCAGAGACACAGTCGGGTTGGGATTGGTTCTCCCTTTCCTTTGACGACGGGACCAAGATGATGGGCTTTCAGCTGAGGCAATCGGACGGGTCGCTCTACACCTCGTCAACATGGATCGCGGCAGATGGCACAACGACCCCCTACCCCGATGGCGCATTCGCCGCAGCACCTTTGGCGGTCTCCGATGTTGCTGGCCGGGAGGTGCCGACTGAATGGCGGGTCCGCCTCCCCGACCGAGGCGTCGACGTGACGGTCAAGGCCCTCAACAGCCAAGCCTGGATGGGGCTGACCATCCCCTATTGGGAAGGGCCGATTGCCACATCGGGCAGCCATACCGGGCGCGGGTATCTGGAGATGACAGGCTATGAGTGACCCCAACGATCTGACCGCATTCCTGAACGAGGCATGGCAACACCTGTCGCGCGGCGTTTCAGACAGCCGGTCGCCGGCCCGCTATCCAACCTTCGCCACCGTCTCTCCCGACGGGGTGCCGGAGGCCCGAACCGTCGCCCTGCGTGCCGCCCGGCAGAGCACGGCTTGCGTGGAGGTTCATACCGACATTGCCACCCCCAAGGTCAGTGCGTTGCAGAACACCCCGCTTGCTGCGCTGCATGTCTGGTTGCCGCGCGCTGATCTTCAGATCAGGCTGACAGCACGGGTTGAAATCCTGTCCGGCGATGCGGTCGAGGCGCAATGGGCCAAGGTGCCCGTCGGCTCCCGCATATCCTACGGAACCGAGCCCCTGCCCGGCAGTCCGATTGATCATGTGTTTGATTATGAAAAGCCAGCCGAGCGCGCGCGTTTTGCGGTGTTGAGGTGCTGGTTGACAGAGATTGATCTGGTCCACCTCGGGCCACAGCATCGGCGTGCGCAGTACCGTGACACCGACGATTGGCAGGGGACGTGGCTGGCTCCCTAAAACCATACGGAGGCGTATCTATTTCTGCCTGTTCGAACGTATCGCCGATCAGACAAGCGAAACCAACCGCTTCCGTGCTCAACCGTGCTTGACCGCGTCCAGATGCCCTTCAAAGTCGGGCGCCTCCATCAACGCCTTGCACCGCTCAAATCGGCCAATGGAATAGGCCCAGAAATCCTCAGCCGGATTCTTGTCCGCAACCTGAATCAACCCCCAGAGCGTCCACAACAAATCGCACATGGCTTTGTAGATGACCATGCGCCCCATCTCTGCCGGTGTGGGCGCACGGCCGAAATACGCCGTCATCATCTCGGCATCCTGTGCGGCATCCATTCCCGCCTCAACGGACAGATCCCCAAGGTCCCAGAGCGGATCGTTCATACCTGAGTATTCCCAATCCACGATCCACATGATCTTTCCATCATCAAGGAAGTTCTCGCACAGGGGATCGCAATGACACGGGGCAAGCGGTGTATCGGCAGCGCGCAGCACTTCCTTGATCGGTGCCGCCGCCGCAACAAGCGCGTGATAGCCATCGGGCAGCCTCACGTCTTTGGTCGACAGAACCTTCAGATAATCCTCAATCATCGCAAACAATTCGAAACGAAACTCGAAAACCTCTCCCGAGGTGTGGAGCTTGGCCAGTGCTTTGCCTGCGCGACCGGGCGATCCCAAGCGCGTCTTGAACAGATCAGGCGTCATCGTTTCAATGTTCGGCACCGTTTCAGAGATCATCAGCCCGCTCTCATCCTCAGCATAGATGACTTCGGGCGACACGCCCGCGCGCGCGGCGGCCTTGGCGTTGTGGATCTCAACCGCCCGGTCGATGTAAGCCTCTGTTCCCTCCCCCGGAATGCGCACGATCAGGGAATCTGCGCCGACATCGACGCGGTGCACCAGATTGGTCAGCCCACCAAGGCGCGTAATGCTGTCGGCCTCCGTGACTTTCCTGAAACCCGTTACCTTGCGTAGCGCCTCCATCACGGCGTTTGCATGTTCTGTCATGATCTCTCCCCCTATGCCTTGAGCGCTGTGTTTTGTGGATCGTAGATCGGGCCATCGACCTGAAGAACCGGATGGCTTTCACCAAAGACCTCCACCGCGAAACGGCTTTGTCCCCAATGTGCCTTGTCGAGATACCCGCGCAGGATCGTCTGTCCCACGCTCCAGCCATAGCCCACCGAAGTTGCAAGGGAGACAACCTGATCCCCCAGCAAAATTGCCTCCCCCCCTGTGAGCGGGAGATTGGCATCCGTGGTGAACGTGCACAGACGACGATCTGGGCCCTCCTGCTTTTGCGCTTCCAACGCCGCCCGGCCAAGGAAGTCCCCTTTGGATTTCAGATGCACCCGAAAGCCCAACCCTGCTTCAAGGGGCGTGTAGTCCGGAGAGATGTCACCGGACCAATAGACATAACCCTTCTCCATCCGCAGGCTTTCAATGGCGCGGTAGCCGACATTGGCGATCCCGGCGGGCTGCCCTGCATCCCAAAGCCTGTCGTAGACATGTGCCGCGTATTCCGTGGGGATATGAAGCTCAAACCCCAATTCTCCGACATAGCCAATGCGAGCCGCCAGAACAGGTGCCGCACCAATGATGATGTCACGGGCCGTGGAAAACGGGATCGCGGCATCGGACACATCGGCCTCAGACACGGCCTGCAAGACCTCACGCGCACGTGGTCCAGCGATATTCAGCACCGCATATCCGCTCGTGACCTCCATCACATGCACACCCTGAGGCAGATGGCGCTGCAACCAGTCGCTGTCATGCACACCAAACCCTGACCCGGTGATCATCCTGAAGTGATCCGCGCCCAGCCTGATGAACGTCACATCGGCCTCAATTCCGCCGGAGGCGTTGCACATCTGCGTATAGATGATGGCACCCGTCGGCTTGTCCATATTCGAGACGCAGAGCTTTTGCAGCGCCTCCATTGTGCCCGCGCCAAGGATATCGAACTTGGCAAAACTGGATTGATCAATCAGCGCCACGCGTTCGCGAACGGCCCTATGCTCCTGAGCAGCAAAAGCCTTCCAGCCGGGTCTGAGAAAATCGAGCTGATCGACGGCGGGCACGCCTTCCGGGGCAAACCACAAGGGGCGCTCCCATCCGTTTTTCGATCCATAGACTGCACCCGCCTCTTTCAGACGATGATACAGCGGAGAGAGGCGTAGTTGCCGAACCGTTTCATGCTCCTGCCCCGGATAGCGCATCTTGTAGTGGTGGGCGTAGTGCTCCACCGCACGGGGAAACATGAAGGCGCGGGTGCCGTGGTGCGGCCCAAAACGGCGCACATCCAGCGGCCACAGATCAAGCGATGGGGCGCCATCAACCACCCATTCGGCGATCATTTCGCCTGCTCCGCCCCCAGCCGCGATGCCGTAGAGAAAGCCAGTCGCAAGCATCAGGTTGTCGAACCCCGGTTGCCAACCCATGACGAAATCGCCATCGGCGGAATAGGGAATGGGGCCGTTGATGACCTGACGAATTCCCACTTCATTGATCACCGGCGTCACCTGCCCTGCCAATTCCGCCAGAGGCAGAAAGCGGTCAAGGTTCTCGGGCAGAAGCTGTCGGACAAACCTGCCGGGTATCGCCGGATTACCAAACGCCAGCGTATTGTCTTCGTAACCACCAACAACCAGGCGCCCACCGACATCGGGTTTGTAGTAGACCAGCCGTTCGGGATCGCGCAGCGTCGGGTAATGGCCGATCTCACTGCCTGTGCTTTCGGTGACGATGTATTGATGCTCCACCGCGCAGGCGGGCACGCGAATGCCAAGTTTTGCACCCAGCTCACGGCTCCACATCCCCGTCGCGATGATAACGTTCTGCGCCTCCCACCGCCCTTCGCGCGTCTCAACAGAAGCGACGCGGCCCCCGGCAACGTTAAAATCCGTCACCTCCACGTTCTGACGAATATCAGCACCCTGTTTGCGCGCGGCACTGGCCACCGCCTGACACAGCGATGCCGGGTCAACGTACCCATCAGACGGAATGAACGCGGCCCCTTCCAGCCCGCTGTCATCAATCAAGGGAAAGAGTGCCTTCGCCTCAGACGGTGAAATGATCTCCATCTCCAGATCGAAACTGCGGGCCATGGTCGCAAGGCGTTTGGCCTCCAGCATCCGGTCGCGGGTCGCTGCGAGCCTCAGCGAACCGGTCTTTTTCCAGTCAAACTGCATGCCCTCTTCATTTTGCAGACGGTCGTACATTTCGACCGATTTCTTGAGCATGCGCGTGGTGTTGCGTGACGATCTAAGCTGCCCGACCAAACCAGCGGCATGCCATGTGGCTCCTTCCGTCAGATTGCTCCGCTCCAGCAGCACCACGTCTTTCTCCCCCATCCGCGTCAAGTGATACGCGATAGAGCAGCCAATGATCCCGCCCCCAATGATCAGGTGTTTCGCGGCATGTTGCGTCATGGCCTCAGACCTTCACCCGTTCCATTTTCGGATCATACAATGGGGCCAGCGTGACTTCCGCAGGCACACGTTCTGTCGCAACCTCAAGCTCATAGGTTCCATCCAGAACATAGGCCTTGTCGATCACATCGGTCGCGCGCACATACCCCATTCCGATGGAGCGTCCCACCGTATGCCCATACCCCCCTGAGCTGAGCCAGCCGCACCGTTCCCCATTCCGGTAAATGGTTTCACGCCCTGACAGGATGGTGTTCCCGTCCGTTGTGAATGTGGCGAGGATTTTCTTGATCCCACTTTCCCGCTGTGCCGCCACCGCTTCGCGCCCCTTGAAAGGGATGTTGGATTTGAGTTTGACAGCCCAACCCAACCCGGCCTCGTCCGGCGTATGATCAGGCCCGATGTCGGAGGACCAGGCACGGTATCCTTTCTCAAGCCGCAGCGTTTCAATCGCGCGGTAGCCTGCGTTGCGCAGACCATGCGGCGCACCCGCTTGATGCAGCGCCTCGAAAACCGTCTGCGCGTATTCCGTCGGCAGATGCAATTCCCAACCGAGTTCACCAACATAGGTGATACGCATTGCGAGAACCGGACAGCCAGCGATGCCGACCTGCCGCGCGGTGCCGAAGGGCTGGCGCGCGTCGCTGACATCGTCGTTTGTCACGGCGGCGAGAATGTCGCGCGCCTTGGGACCAAACAGCGACAACACCGCATTGGAAGAGGTAACATCGACCAATTGTGCATTCATGCCCTTGGGGATGTTGCGCCTGATCCAGTCGAAATCATGGGTGGCATATCCGGTGCCGGTCACGATGTAGTATTCGTCATACCCTGTGCGCACGCAGGTCAGATCGCATTCGATCCCGCCCCTGTCATTAAGCATCTGTGTGTAGATGATCGCCCCCAGCGGTTTGTCCACGCGGTTCGCAGCGATCCACTGCAAAGCCTCTTCTGCATCAGGACCTTTCAGGATGAACTTTGCAAAGGACGACTGGTCAAACAGCACCGCCGCTTCCCGCGCCGCCTTGTGCTCACGCCCAACGGGCGCATGCCAATTGGGGCGCTCGAAGGTGTAGATGTCCCGCGCCTCCTCATCTGGTTGTGCAAACCAGTTTGGACGTTCCCACCCCAGCTTTTCACCAAAAACCGCGCCCGCGTCTTTGAGCGTCTGGTAGAGCGGCGATCGCCTGCAGGGCCGCCCGCTGTCATGTTCTTCTGACGGCCAGGCCATTGTGTAATGCTTGCCATAGGCCTCCAGCGTCCGGGTGCGGACCCAGTCGGTGTCGGTGTGCGGCCGGCCAAAGCGGCGAATGTCCACCGGCCAGAGGTCATAGGGCGGCGCCCCGTTGGCGACCCATTCCGCCAGCGCCATGCCCGCCCCGCCGCCTGCTGCAATTCCGTAGGCGTTGAACCCGGCACCGATGAAGACATTGTTCATCTCCAGCGCTTCACCAAGGATGAAATTCCCATCCGGCGTAAAGCTTTCCGGCCCGTTGATCAGTTGTTTGACCCCTGCGGTCTCCAGCTTGGGCACACGGGGGAGCGATAGCTCTATCAGCTGTTCGAAATGGTCAAAGTTGGAGTCGAGAAGTTGAAAATCAAACGGATCGGGGATGCCTTTTTGCGCCCAGGGAATGCCGTTGGGCTCATAGCCCCCCATGACCAGCCCGCCGACCTCTTCTTTGTAGTACGTCAGCCGGTCCGGGTCGCGAAGGGTGGGCAAGCTGCTGGGCACATCGAAGGGTTCGGTAATCAGGTATTGATGTTCAACCGACACCAGCGGCACCGTCACACCGATGGATTTGGCCAGTTCCCGCGTCCACTGCCCGCAACACAGCACCAGCTTGTCGCACGCAATATCACCTGCCGCCGTCCGCACCCCGGTCAGCACGCCCTTTTCCGTCAGGATTTGCATTACAGGCGTGTTTTCCTTCAACACAGCCCCTTTTGCACGCGCGCCTTTGGCCAGCGCCTGCGTGATGTCTGATGGGCTGGCCTGCCCGTCTGTTGGCAGGAAGGCGGCACCAATCACATCGCTGATGTCCATCAGAGGCCAGAGATCCTGCGCCTCCTGCGGGGTCAAAAGCTGCATATCCAGACCGAAGGAATGCGCCGTCGTCGCCTGCCGCTTGACCTCCGTCCAGCGCTCTGCGTTGCAGGCCAACCGCAGGCCGCCGTTCATTTTCCATCCCGTCGCCAGGCCGGTTTCTTCTTCCAGCCTGTCGTAAAGTTCAATCGAATAGCCCAGAAGCTGCGTGATGTTCGCGCTGGACCGCAACTGCCCGACCAATCCTGCCGCATGCCAGGTGGAGCCGGACGTGAGTGCTGCTTTTTCCAGCAGCAAGACCTCCTGCCCCATCTGGGCAAGGTGGTAGGCGGTTGAACAGCCAACAATGCCACCGCCGATGATAATGATTTTGGAAGATGCGGGAAGCGACATGATCAATCCTCAGCAGTTGCGGAAATCGGCCAAAGCGGCAGTAAAGCGGTCAAGGTTTTCAGCCGTATAGGCGGCGTAGTCAAAATCCAGTTCGGAGTGCAGTTCAGAGGTCATCGACCACAACGTCTCCCGTAGGAGGGAGACGCATTTCATCGCCATGAAAGGCCGCCATTGTGCCTCGGCAGGGCCGTCGAAATACTGATCCAGCATCGCGCGCTCCTGAGGTTCCGACAGACCGTTGTTGCCCGCCAGCCCCGCCAGATCAAAGAGCGGGGTGTTATAGCCGCCGTATTCCCAATCAATCAGCCACAGCCGCGATCCGTCATCGAGAATATTGGCCGCCAGCAGGTCATTGTGCCCGATCACCATATCCACCGGCCCCGTCGCCGCTTGCAGCATCGCTGCATCCGCTTCGAGCTGCGGGAGTTTCGGAATATGCGCGGAGCCTGCGGCACGCAGCCGTGTCATATAGGTCAGATTGACCTGAAAGGGCCAAAAGCTGAGCACGGGTTCCGTCAGATGCTTGCCCAGCCCCCGGTGCGATTTTGCCACCAGATCAACGATGCGGCTCAGGTTTTTTGCATCCCGCACACCCGCTTCATCCAGCGCAGTGGAGGGGATGAATTCCAGTACCAGCACACCGGGCGCATGATAGATCACCGCTGGCGATATGCCTTCTGCCTGGGCCGCGCGGCTGAGGGCCAGTTCGTTCCACCGCAGCACGCCATGTTCCGGAATGTCGCTGCCCAGCCGAACCACGTATTCCTTGTCGCCATCGCGCAGTCGGAGGTTCACGTTGGTGATGCCGCCGTCGAGGGCCTGAATGTCCGTGGGGTTGTCGAAACACGGCAGCTGCGCTGCGAAATCAATGGGGCTCTCGCTCATATTCCCAACCTCCGTTTCTGGCCTTCGGCCAGCGCATTGACGATCCGGTCTGCGATGATGGCAATGAATGCGACCGAAAGCCCTGCCACGATCCCCTGCCCGGCGTTGGCCTTGGTCAGCGCGATGTAGACTTCCTGTCCCAGATCACGTGTCCCGACCAGAGCCGTGATCACCAGCATCGAGAGGGCCAGCATGATGGTCTGGTTCAACCCCAACAGGATCTGCGGCGTAGCCAGCGGCAGCTTTACCCGCCACAGCAATTGCCCTGGCGTGCAGCCCGCCATCTGGCCCGCCTCCACCAGTTGCTCCGGCACTTCGCGCAAACCATGGGCGGCATATCGCACGGCAGGCGCCAGCGCGTAGAGGATCACGGCAATCATCGCGCTGAAATCGCCCACACGGAACAGCATCACCACGGGGATCAGATACACAAATGACGGCAGCGTTTGCAGGGTATCCATCAGGCCAAGGATCACCCGTCCGGCCCGTGGCCGTTCCGCCGCCCAGATCCCCAGCGGGATGCCGATCAGCGTGGCCAGCAGAACCGAAACGCCGCACAGATAGATCGTGACCATCGCTTTGGCCCAAAGACCAGATGCCGCGATGAAAGCCATCAGCAATGCCGCCATGACGCCCAACCGCCATCCATTCACACGCCATGCGATCAGCCCGACCGCGATGATCCCCCAGCCCCATGGAATGCCTGCAAAGAACTTCTTTACCGGAAGCAACAACCCTTTGAGCAGGACCGTCTTGATCGCTTCAAACGTGTCAAAGAAATTGACGTTGACCCACTCCATCGCAGCCGACCAGAACGGGCTTGTGGTGATGGTCAGCGCTTCGGGATAGGTCTGCACAGCGGGCACGAACCGACCAAGAATGAAGGTCCCGAGGACAACCAGAACCACCGTTCCGGACCACGGATGACGCTGAAGCACATTGCCTGAGCGCGGCTCACTGTATTTGCGTTCGGAAAACGCTTGCGACGCGCGGTCCAGTGCAATTGCCATGACCACAATGGCCAGTCCAGCTTCAATCCCACCGCCAATGTCCAGCCGCCGCAGGCTCGACAACACATCAAAACCCAGGCCCCCGGCCCCGATCATGGATGCGATGATCACCATGTTCAGCGTCAGCATGATCACCTGATTGACCCCCACCATCAGCGTTGGCGTCGCCGAAGGGACCAGCACCTTCCACGTGATCTGCCGCGCGGTGCAACCCGCCATGCGGCCTGCCTCCACGATCTCAGCCGGGACAGCCCGCAGCGCGAGGATGGTCACCCGCACCATGGGTGGCATCGCGTAGATGATCGTCGCGACCAGCGCCGAAACCGGGCCAAAGCCAAAGAGGATCAGGATCGGCACCAGATAGGCAAAGACGGGCACCGTCTGCATCAGGTCCAATACCGGTCGCAAGGCACGGTCAAACCACGGCATGCGGTAGGCCAGAATTCCCAGCGCCAGCCCGCCCACAGCACCAATCGGCACGGCCACCAAAACCGACGCCAGCGTGATCATCGCGCTTTCCCATTGGCCAAACACCGCCAGATAAAGAAAGCACAGCCCGACCAACCCGGCGAGCGCCCAGTTGCGCGCATAATGCCCCACAGCCACGACGACAGCGATCACGGCGATCCAACTCATTGATGGGGCGAGCTGCACGGCCTGCTCTCCCAAGCCGGTCTGGAAACCTTCGATCAGCAGATTGCGCAGCACCTGATAGGGCACTTCGATCACCACAGCGATGGCGCGGGTCAGATCGCGAAAGGTGAAAAGCCAGAAGTTTGCGGTATTGACGAGCCAATCGAGAAAGGTGCTGATCCACCCTTCCAGCGGCAGTTCGTATTTCTTGGGAAAGCGGATAATCCAGCGCGCATCAAGTGCTTTGTAGAGTGCGAAGGAATTGCGCGACAAGAGCCACGTCAGGGCAAACAGGACCACCCAAAACACGGTGTTTCGCGTGATATAGGGCATCACCCGCGACATCAGACGCGCCCCACCAAAACGTCAATCACGGCACGCGCAGTGATCTGCCCCACAGCAGCGCCATCGCGCATGACCCTGAACGGCGCATCCGCCCCTTCGACCTGAGCGGCGATGTCTTCAATTGTGGCGTCATGGGCAACCTCCCCGGCAAAGCTGTCAGCGGTCAGCGGTTCCATCACCGATCTGGCCCGGAAGACCTTGGCGCGTGCCACATGACGGGTGAATTCAGCGACGTAATCCGTGGCAGGATTGCGCACCAACTCTTCGGGGGTGGCGACCTGTTCAATCACACCGTCCTTCATCACCGCAATCCGGTCAGCCAAGCGAATGGCTTCATCAAAGTCATGGGTGATAAAGACGATGGTCTTTTTCAACATGCTTTGCAGGCGCAGGAACTCATCCTGCATCTCACGCCGGATCAAGGGATCAAGGGCCGAGAACGGTTCATCCAGAAACCACAGGTCCGGCTCCACCACCAGACTGCGGGCAATGCCGACACGTTGTTGCTGCCCTCCAGAGAGCTCGCGCGGGTGATACCCTTCACGCCCCTTCAGGCCGACAAGTTCCACCATCTCGCGGGCGCGTGTTTCACGGGTTGCCCGATCCACGCCCTGCACCTCCAACGGAAATGCCGCGTTTTCCAGCACGGTCAGATGCGGCATCAACGCGAATTGCTGAAACACCATGCCCATTTTCTTGCGCCGGATCTCAATCAGTTCCGCATCCGTGGCGCGCAGCAGGTCCTGACCGTCAAATTCGATCTCTCCAGCTGTCGGCTCCACAAGGCGGGACAGACACCGCACCAAGGTCGACTTGCCCGAACCGGACAATCCCATGATGACAAAGATCTCACCCTTGAGGATTTGCACGTTCGCTGCACGCACAGCGCCGATCACGCCCGCCTCTTTCAGCATCTCTGCGTCTGGCGCAGGATTCTGCGCCAACAGGCTCTCCGCCTGCGCGCCATACAGCTTCCAGACATTGCGGCAATCAAGAATGACAGATGTGCTCATCCGGACCTCGGGCGCAGCCCTCTTCCGCCGCAGGTTCAGCGGACAAAGGAGCGTTGATTACAATAGAGTATTAGGATGCGGCGCAGGAAAGCAAACGCCGCATCCATTTCGACAGCTTTGCTTACTTCGCAATCCAGCCGGACCATGTGTCCTTGTTCTCTGTCATCCAGGCGGCGACAACTTCATCAACGGACTTTCCGTTCAGATCAACATCCGCAACCATGGCACCCATGTCTTCGTTGGTGATCTTGAAGTTCTCAATGGTCTTCGCCGCACTGGGCCACTTGTCCGCCAGACCGACCCAACCTGCTTTCCAGATCGGACCACGGGGCTTGCCGCAGTCATAGGCGGCATCGGGGTTAATACCGACGGAAGGATCATTGTAGCACTCAGAGGAATAGGCAGGGAATTCCACAAACTTGCCGTCGTATTTCGCCGGGGCCCAATGGGGTGCATAGACCCACAGGACAATCGGATCCTGCCGCTGATAGGCCGCTTCAAGCTCGGCAAAAAGGGCTGCATCCGTGCCCGCATGCACCACCTCAAAGTCCATGCCGAGCGCTTCGACACGTTCGTCATCAAAGCCACCCCAGGTCACAGGCCCGCCAAGGTAACGGCCCATTGGCGCGGTTTCCGCTGTGGCGAATTCGGACGCACAATCATTCAGCGCCTGCCAATCCGGCAATCCGGGGCAGCGCTCTTCCATATAGGCGGGATACCACCACTCTTCGATCGCCTGCATGCCGGTCTCTCCGAAGCTGACAACATTGCCGGTGGCAAAGGCCTCGTCCATCGCCTCACGCGCTGTGGTTTCCCACAGTTCCATCGCAAGGTGCAGATCACCCGTTTTCAGGCCCGCAAACTGCGCAATGTAGTCGGCCTGTACGTATTCGATATTGTTTCCAGCTTTTTTCAGGACCTCCCCCATCAACGTGGTGGTGATCAGCTGACCTGACCAATCGTGCAGCGTCAGTTTAATCGGATCGCTGGAGTCTTCTGCAAAAGCTGGAGCCGTGGCCAGTAGTGTCGCAACGGCGAGGGAAAGGCGTTTCATGTCAAGGTCTCCCAGTTTGAGCCGACACTCTTTTTCCGAAATGCAATCATGCTGCGGCGTCGGCATTGACCCAGCCATTCAACAACATCCCCCGCACAAATCAACAAAAAACAACAAATGATGTACTTTTCTGTGGATTTTTTAACGCCGACACATCAATTTGAAGGCAAGGAGAAACCCATTTCAAAGGGGAGGATGAGCGTGGCAGAGCTCCGGCAACGGTTGAAACACGCGTTGGAGATCACTCAGACAGCATCTGAAGTGGCCATGGCACACTTCCGCAGACCGTTGGATATTGAAACGAAGTCGGACGAGAGCCCTGTCACGATTGCCGACAAGGCAACCGAAAGCGCTATCCGCGAAGGGTTGCTGCATCACTATCCCCATGACGCGATCTTTGGAGAGGAGTTCGGCAAGACCGGCATCGCTGAAGACATGTGGATCATCGACCCAATCGACGGCACACGGTCTTTCATCACCGGCCTTCCGCTCTTTGGTATGTTGCTTGGCTATGTCGTTCAGGGTGTGCCCGAGATGGGTATCATCCGGATGCCCGCATTGAACGAAGTCTATGCAGGTGGCCATGACATACCATCGACATGCAATGGAAACGCCATAAAAACAAGCACCTGCACATCCCTGAGCGCCGCGCGGCTTTTTATCAACGAAGGCGATAAACTTGCCCAACGAGAGACGGCGGTCTTCAACCGATTGATTGCTGCCGGAAACCTTCGCCGCATGGCAGCCGATTGCTACCCTCACGCTTTGGTGGCCAGTGGACATGCGGATGCGGTCGTGGATTTTGATCTGCAACCCTACGATTATCTGCCCGTCTCCGCGGTCGTCGAAGCCGCAGGTGGTATGATGACAGACTGGCAAGGCAACCGCCTGACCATGGAATCGGACGGCAGGACCCTCACCGCAGCGACGCCACACCTACACGCAGACCTACTGGAAATAGTGAATGGATAAATCCGGCGGCTTTCGACATACAAGGCCACCACACCAACAGCCTTTTCAGGCAAAACCATAACGATGTTGGTTTTTGTTGATTTTTGTTAGAAGTTCCTTCAGGAGCACCCCGTCATGCAGTCACGCAGCTTGTCAAAATACTCAGCAGAGATCCTGCGCACGGTCGACATGCTGGGCACCGTCTCTGTGCAGGAACTCTCCCAGATTCTTGGCGTTTCGGATCAAACCATCCGCCGTGTGACCCGCCCGATGGCCGAGCGCGGGGACCTGAGCAAGGTGCATGGCGCGCTGGTATCGAACAAATCCGCGCTGGATCCACCGTTCCTGTCTCGGATGAGCGTGAACCGCGACGCAAAGGTCGCCATCGCCTCCGAGGTTGCGCAGATCATTCAGGACGGTGACAGCGTTGCCATTGATACCGGCTCGACTTCGGCGTTCATCGCGCAGGCACTGAGGCAGCGCAAGGCGCTCACAGTGGTGACGAATTCCGCATTCGTTGCCAGCACGCTTGCAATGATCCCCGGCAACAACGTCTCCATGGCGGGCACCCAGTTGCGTGACCATGACGGCGCCGCCTTTGACCGCGCGGCTTTTGAAGTGATCGAACGGATGGAGGTGGATTACTGTGTGCTGTCCGCCTCCATGGTCCACCCCACCAAGGCATTTCTGGTGCATGAACAATGCGAGGTCGATATTGCTTCCGCGATGATGGACAACGCCAAAACGGCGATCATGGCTGTGGATGCCTCAAAGTTTCAGCCGCAAGACCGCAGGCCTGCCCTGCGTCAGCCCGCTTTCAAGGAAGGCGATATGCTGGTGACCAACGCCGCGCCCGGTGCGGATTTTGACGTTGCATTAAAAGGCCTGAACATCCGCGTTGCCGGGTAGGTTCAGCCCCCATCCGCAGACACAAACCCTTCTGCTGTCTTGAGCCGGTGACGGATGACATTTGACTGGCCCAACGTCTGCTCGACAAAACAACCCTTCTTGGCTGCCGCAATCAGAGCCATCTGTTCGTTCAGCGGGTTGGGGCTTTCAAGTGTAATGTCGATTTCAAACGACTTTGGTGCAGTCTCATAAATGCGATCCCTGGGGGTCCACTGCCAGACGATCTTGCAGTCCACATGCAGGTCATCAATCTGCACGCCCATGCGTTTCGCAAAGGCGCGCAGTTGCGTCATGATGCACCCCGTCAGCCCCCCAATGAACAGCGCCAGCGGAGGTGGTGCGGTGGCATCGCCCCCGTGAAACGGCCCTTCATCCGTTGCCAGCGTGAACGTCTCCAGCATCGGCTCGACCATCCGGACGTCCAGATCATTGCGCATCTTGCCCGTCGCATGACCGGAACAGGCAAAGACAACGTCCACCGGTTCCTTCGGTTGCTCTATGGTCATCCTTTGCCCTTCCTCAAAACGTCACCTTGTCTGCACCTTTCAGCGCAAGGATCGCCCGCGCCTCATCCGGGGTGGCGATCTCATTGCCTTGCAGTCCAAGGATTTCACGCATCTTGCGCACCTGCTGGGCGTTGGACGTGGCCAGCTTACCGCGCGCGATGAAGAGTGAATCCTCAAGCCCCACGCGCACATTGCCGCCCATCTGTGCCGCCACAGCCCCCAACCGCATCTGTGCCACACCCGCACCAATCACAGACCAGCGGTAGTTGTCACCGAACAGGCGGTCTGCGGTCTGCTTCATGAAGACCAGATTGTCGATATTGGCCGTGATGCCGCCCAGGATGCCCATCACGAATTGTAGAAAGACCGGAGCTTTGAACATGCCCTGATCCATGCAGAATTTCAGGTTGTAGAGGTGACCAACGTCATAACACTCATGCTCGAACCGGCAGCCATGCGCCTTGCCCAAGGTTTCAGCCACCTTCGCGATATCCTCAAAGGTGTTGCGAAAGATATTGCCTTCGGAGCCGCGCACATAGGCTTCCTCCCAATCGAACTTCCACGCCTTGTACCGATCGGCAAGCGGGTGCATCGCGAAGTTGAGCGACCCCATGTTCAGCGAACACATCTCAGGCGAGGCGCGCACAGCGGGGGCCATCCGGTCCTCGATCCCGGTGCTCAGACTGCCCCCGGTGGAGATGTTCACGATCGCATCCGTCTCTGCCTTGATGCGGGGCAGGAATTCCATGAAGTGGTCCGGGTTGATCGACGGTGCGCCATTGGCGGGGTTGCGCGCGTGCAGATGCAGGATCGCGGCCCCCGCATGGGCGGCTTCAACGGCCTGTTCATAGATCATTTCGGAATTGATCGGCAGCGCATCCGACATCGTCGGCGTGTGAATGGCCCCGGTAATGGCGCAGGTGATGATGGTTTTTGCCATGGGTCAGTCCTCCAGTATCGCGACGGCGCGGATGAACCCGGCGGACGCGGCTTTGATCTTGAAAGGGAAACAAGACATCGTCCAACCGGTCGCAGGCAGCTGGTCGAGGTTGGCGAGCTTCTCAATATGGCAGTACCCGATCTCCATGCTGGCGCGGTGCCCCTCCCAGATGATCGACGGGTCACCCTCTTTTGCAAACCGCGCCGCGGTCAGTGGAAAAGGCGCGTCCCAGCTCCACGCATCGGTGCCTGTCACCCGCACCCCCTGCTCCAACAGGTGCAGCGTCGCATCGCGCCCCATGCCGCAGCCTTTGATCAGATAATCCGGCTGACCGTACTTCGCCCCGGCCGAGGTGTTCACCACCACGATATCCAGCGGTGCAAGCGTATGGCCAATCCGGGCCAGTTCCGCGTCAATATCCGCAGGCGTGACCATGTAGCCGTCATCGAAATGCCGGAAATCCAGCTTCACACCGGGATTGAAACACCACTCCAACGGCACTTCATCAATGGTGATCGCGCGTTCCCCCCCGTTCATCGTCGAATGGTGGTGATAAGGCGCATCCAGATGGGTGCCGTTGTGGGTGTAGATCGTCAGTTTCTCCAACGCCCAGCCATCACCGCCGGGCAGTTGATCAGGCGTCATGCCGGGGAAAAACCCTGCCATCTGCTCTGCCGTCTGCTTGTGGTCGAAGTATTCGATCTGGGGCAACATGATCTCCGGATCGGAGGGGATATCCGCCTCCAGTGGAACCGAAAGGTCAATGAAGGTACGGGGCATGGGGTCTCCTTCGGGTGTTACAACAGGCCGGTGGCGATGACGGGGAAGGCGATGATCAGCGCCAGACAGGCGAGCATCATCAAGGCAAAGGGGGCCGCGCCGATGAAGATATCGGCAAGGCTGATATCGGGATCATCCAGCGTGGATTTGATGACGTAGACGGATATGCCAAAGGGCGGCGTCAGCAGGCCAATTTCAATGGCCACAACAGTGACGATGCCAAACCAGATCAGATCAACGCCCATCGGGTTCAGGATGGGCAGCATCAGCGGCACAAGGATCAGCATGATGGAGGAGCTATCAAGGATCATCCCCAGCAGGATCACCACCAGCACATACAGCAGGATCAACCCCATCAGCCCCAGATCAGCCGTGGCTGCCATCTGGCCAAAGGCATTCGGCACCCCTGAAAAGGCCAGCATCCGCGAATACATCTGCGCAGCGATGATCAGGAAACAAACCGCAGCAGTGACCAACCCGGTCTCCACCAGCACACGCCAGAGCGCAGGCAGATCAAGGCGGCGTTTGATCAGGCCGATGATCAGCGCGCCAATTGCGCCGACCGCCCCCGCCTCCACCGGGGTAAAGAAACCGGCGTAGATCCCGCCAAGAACAACAAGGATCAACGCGGCAAGTGGGACGGATTTGCTGATCAGCTCTCCACTGGAAAGCGCCTGTGCATCTGTGCTCAACGTCTCCCCGGTGAACTTGGGCGCAAAGATCGCCATCAGCACCACGCCAATGGCAAAGAACACCGCGAGCAGGATGCCGGGGCCGATGCCCGCGACAAACAGATCACCAATGCTCTGTTCGGTCAGCAGCCCGTAGAGGATCAGCAACAGCGATGGTGGGATCAGCATGCCCAGCACGGAACTGCCTGCCACAACCCCAACGGAGAAGCGGTTGGTGTAGCCATGCCTGCGCATCTCAGGCACGGCAATTTTGGTAAAGACAGCAGCAGAGGCGATGGAGATACCCGTCACCGCCGCAAAAATCGCATTGGCGGCGACGGTACCCACGCCCAGCCCGCCTTTGATCTTGCGGAACATCGCATTGGCCACATCAAAGGCGTCCCGCCCGATCCCGCTTTCGGACACCAAAAAACCCATCAACACAAACAGCGGCACAACGCCGAAGAAATAGCTCGCGATGGCATCATTCGCCGCCAGCCCCAGCATCTTGGCCGCCAGCAGGGGTGAGCCTTTGATTGCCCAGACCCCCAGGAACGACATCAGGATCAGCGCAATGGGCACATACATCCCCAGCATCACGAAAAAGCCCATGCCACCCAGCGCCATTAGACCAATGTCGAATGCGGTCATGCCTGCGCGCTCCGATACCTGCGCACGATGCGGGCGAAGAACTGCAACAGCAGCAAGGCCGCCCCAATGAGGATCATCAGTTTGACAGGCCATGTGGGTGCCGTGAAATCGCCAGCGGCACCGACGAAATCGTTGCGCACCCATGATTTGATGAAGATCGGATAGGTCGCATAGAAGATCGCGCCGATGACGAGGATCGCCAGCAGGTCAAACACCGTCTCCATCGCGCCGCCCAACTTGGGAAACCGCGCATTGATCCTGTCAATCAGCGCGTCAGAGCGGGTCATACGCCCTGCCTTCAACGCCTGCGGTGCCTGCAAGAAAACGATGGCCACAATCGACAGTTTCACCATCTCCGGCACCCCCGAAATCGGGGCGGCAAAAAGGTTACGGCCCAGCACATCTGCGCCGATCAGCAAGACCAGACCGACAATCAGCAGTGACCCGACAACATTCGCCGCTTGTGTGCACACATCCAGCGCCCGCAGAGGCGCTGGATCCTGACGTGCAATGGCGGACATGGGTTACTCTTTGTCCCAGTCGCGCAGAGGCGTGGCCCCTGCAGCGCGCATCTCCTCCATGTAGGTGGACAGAACGTCAGTTCCGCCGGGGATACCTGCCGCCCATTCCTTGGCCGCGTTGTCCATACCGGCAGCCCAGACGTCCCGCATGTCTTGTGGC
Source organism: uncultured Sulfitobacter sp. (assembly GCF_947500075.1). GTDB lineage: Bacteria > Pseudomonadota > Alphaproteobacteria > Rhodobacterales > Rhodobacteraceae > Sulfitobacter. Next base: position 342,246 of record NZ_CANMQS010000001.1, read on the forward strand.
GCATCGGTGATCGTGGCGCCGGCGGCTCCCATCGCCTCAAACGCACCTGTCACAGCCGCTTCGAGGTTGGAAACATACCACTCCCCCGTTTCACCAGCAGCTTCGGTCATCGCAATCTGCACTTCAGCAGGCAGGCCGTTCCACCAATCCGCATTGGCACAGATGGAGCCCGCGTATTGCGCGCCAAGCCCGGCACGGGTGATGTTGGGCGCCACTTCGAAAAGCTTGCCCGGAAGCGCAGCAGAGGCGAAGACGATCACGCCGTCAAAAACGCCTGTCTTAATCTCATTGTAATAGGTCGTGAGGTTGCCCGAGACACCGACAGCTCCCGTCCCTTTCAGCCAGTTCAACGCGGCCCCCGGCGCGCCGATCTTCTTGCCTTCCAGATCAGCAAGAGATGAGACCGGGAAGTTGGTCATCAACAGGTAGTCGTCGATCACAATCGGTGCGCCAACATAAACCACGCCATTGTTGTCATAGCTGGTCTGCATGTTGGCATCCTCAACCTGCAAACGGTGCATCAGATCGCTGACCTTGCGCACATCATCGCTGACGAAGGGGGTGTAATAGGTCACGTTCTGTGGAGCCATCTTGGCCGGATCAAAAAGCGCCTGACATGTGCCCAATTCCACCAGACCCGCTTCAACCGCCTCCAGTTCCTCTCCAACCTTGGCGATGGAACCACCGTATTGCCCGGTGAAATTCACGCTGTGCTCCGTGCCTTCCAGCTTGGCGGCAACGGCAGGGACAAATACCTCGTCCAGCATTTTGACCCAGCGGAAGACAGGTGGATGACCTGCGGCGATGGTGGCGTTGATCGTCTCCGCCATGGCACCCACGGGCAGTGCGGCTGTTGCTGCCAGAAGCAGCGCTCTCAGTGTCGTTTTCATGTTTCCCTCCCAGGTGTTTGGTTCAATTTTCTCGATCTGCCAAAGCAGCGATCCCGCCGCTGGCAAAGGTGACAAGGCCGTCCAGCACGTCCTCGATGCTCCTTTGCCCCTCTTCCCCCATCAGCCGTTCAATCCGCCCATCGCGGCTGATCACAGCCACCAGCGCACCTAGCGCCAGCGAATAGGCATGCGCCGCCGTCTTACGGCTCATCTTTGGCTTGATCCGCTGAAGGGCATCGATAAACCGCTGCGCGGTCGGGTCGTAATAGGCTTTGACAAGAAGCCGCTCCCTCTCCCGCCCCACAATCAATCCCCCGAAGATGCGGGTGTAGGCTTGATCACCCCCCGCTGGCCCAAGCGGGGGCCGGAACAGCGCATCAAGGATCTGCGCCAAGGCATCCGCAGCGTTCAGATCGACGCTGTCCAGCAAGGCCGCCCGTTCGTCATTGATGACCTTTGAACGCCGTTTCACAACTTCGGTATAAAGCTGATCCTTGCTGCCGAAATGGTAGTGCAAAAGCGCCTGACTGACGTCTGCACGGCGCGAGATGGCTTTCATCCCCGCGCCATCGAAACCACGCTCCGCAAACTCTAGCTCAGCAGCGATTGTAATGCGCTCCACGGTCGAAAGACCGTCTTTCGTCAGGACTTCAGCTTCAACTCCCATGTGGTGACCATATCCTGACTGATCGGTCAGTCAAGCGCTCAGTTGCAGTTAGCGCCCCTCACACCTCTGCGCCCTAGGCGATGCTGCGTCGGGTCAACGCGATGAACATCAGGGCAATCGCCAGCCCAACGGCGTTCAGCCAAACAGCACCTGCAAAAGCCTCCCAAGGGCACAAGACAGCGATCCCACACCCCGCGGCAATCACGCGTTCAGGCGCCGACAAATCACGCCCGATAAATCCGACAATCCCCCCGGTGACCGCATAGACGCCAATCAGCGCCTTGATCCCGGTGACCGCGATCAACCACAACGCGCCATCAAACAGCAACGCCGGAGAGGCTGCGAAAAAGAACGGGATCAAATAGGCAGGCCACCCGATGCGCACCGCTTCGACCGCCGTTGCCATCGGCGGTGCCTTGGCCATGTTGGACGCCACGAAGGCCGCAATCGCAACAGGCGGGGTCAGCATCGACAGCATGCCGAAGTAGAGCACAAAGAGATGTGCCGCCATCGGTTGCAAACCCAGCTCCACCAAGGGCGGCGCAGCAAGGGATGCCAGCAGCAGATACACCCCGACCGTCGGCAACCCCATTCCCATCACAATACAGACCAACGCGGTCACAAGCAGCAACAACAGCAAGCTCGACTGGCCCAACTGCACCAGGAAAAACCCCATCCCGAAGGACAGGCCAGAGCGTGCGACCAGTCCGATGATCATCCCGGCGATGGCACAGATCAGGATGATCTCCACCGCAGCCTTGCCAGCAGATACCAGAACACCAATCAGCACCTTGGGACTGACGCGGCGGCCATCATAGGTCTGGATCATCGACAACCCCAGAAGCACCAAAACCGCAACCAGAGCGGCCGTCTCAGGGCGCAGATTGAAACTGAACAGGCCGACGAGCAGGACCACGAAGGGAGCAAAGACAAACCAACCTTTGCGCATCACACGAGCCATCGGAGGGATGCGCGCTTCCTCAACCCGCGCGATGTTCAGGCGGCCCGCTTCAAGATCCGCGAACATGAACAGACTGAAGTAATACAGGATCGACGGGATCAGCGCGGCCAACATCACGTCGATGTAGCTTGCTTGCAAATTCTCAGCCAACAGGAAGGCCGCCGCCCCCATGATGGGCGGCATCAACTGCCCACCCGTTGAAGCCGCAGCCTCAATCGCGCCCGCGGTCTTGGACCGGTAGCCGCCGTCTTTCATCATCGGGATGGTGATGGCACCAGTGGAGGCCACATTGGACACAGCGCTACCCGACACCGACCCAAAAAACGCAGAACCAAGGATCGCGATTTTGCCCGCCCCGCCCCGCTTGCGGCCTGCAAGCGCCAGTGACAGATCCGAAAAGAACGCCGACCCGCCCGTCGCCAGCAGAAGCTGTGACAGGATCAGAAACGGCACCACAACCGCCACCGCAATCGACAATGCCGCCCCAGCGAGCGAAGCGCTGTCCAACATCAGAAACGTCAGCAACCGATCCGGTGCAATGGACCGACTTTGCAGCGGTCCTGAGAAATTCGATGAAAAGAGCGCGTAGAGACACACGGTGCCAAGAATAACAATCAGGCTCCACCCCATCGTGCGCCGCACGGCATCCAGCAGCAGCACAAACCCGATCACGGAGATGATCAGCGCCTCCGTCGGATGGTAAAACACATTCTCCGATAGCGTCGGAAAGCGCAGGGCGAGCCATGCGCCAAAGCCGATGGAGGCAGCCGCAGCAAAGCGCGTCCACCACCGCGGTCCACTGGGGCTGATGATGAAGGCAACCGCCATGGCAAAGGCCAAAGCGGCGATCAGAACCTGTTCGGAATAGACACGCCAGCCCAACCACAACGGCGCGCCAGAGGACCAGAGCACCGCCGTCAGCGTGATCAGCGCCGCAAGGATCCCCGTGATGGAGATCCTTGCGCGCAGAGGGGTTTGCGTGCTCTGCTCAGCCACGGTTATGCGTCCGGTTACTCAGCCCAGACGCCCATCTCTTTGTAGAACTTGATGGCACCGGGGTGATAGGTCAGGCCGACCTGCTTGCCCATGGCTTCCTTGGCGAAGCCATTCCAGAAAGGACCACCCGCAAGCAGATCCGCTTCCTTTTCCCACAGCGCTTTGACGGCGTTGTAGACCATCTCCTCGGACACATCCGCGCCCGCAAAGAACGTGTAGTCAAAGACATTCACGTTTGTCGGCGCGTCAATGCCCGGCACACTGCCTGCTGGCATTTCCTGCAAGTAGTTCTGAGGAAGGTAGGTGCGCATCCGCTCCAGCGCTTCGGGGCTGTCGTCAAAGGACAGATAGCGAATACCGAAGGAGGCGTCATATTCGCGGCTGTTGCCCGCTCCCACGACGACAATCGCCACATCCGCTGACCCTTCGGCAAAGCTTGACCACATGCGCGGGAAGTTCGGCACGGCGACGCCGTCCACTTCGTCAAGGCTCATGTCAGCATTCGCAAAATACCCACGGGTAACATAGTCCCCCAGCGCCCTGTCCGCGAAAACCGGGACGCGCTTGCCCTTGAGGTCTTCGAGGCTTTTGATGTCGCTGTCCTTGCGCACGATATAGGCGCTGCGGAAGGGCATGAGCGTGGCGACCATTTGCAGGTTCTCGTTTGGACGCCCTTCGGACATGCCCGTGCCGTTCACCGCGTAGGTCAGCTGCACCACGTTGGCGATGCCAAACTCAATCTCCCCGGCGTTGACCAGCGGGATGTAATCAGCGGTATTGGCCAGTTCCTGCGGCCGCATTTGCATATCGCCCACCTCGGAAATCGCCGCAGCCAGCGTCCGGCCAATCTGGCTCGTACCACCACGCGCGGTTGATCCAAGCGCGGCAAGTTCAGCCGCAACAGCAGTCGCGCCCAGCGTAAGAGACAGGGTCAGACCCATCAGATGCTTCATTTTCATGTGTTGTAACTCCCTATTTTTATTTAGTGTTTTTCGAACAATGGGCCGTGGCCCGAAAACTGATCCTTGATCCCCATGGCCCGCATCGCATGCCAGTAGGTCGCGGCGTTGATCGCGATGAAGGGTTTGCCGTACTCCGCTTCCAGCTCCGTACACAGGCTGCACATGCTCAGGTTCGTGCCGACCTGCACAAAGGCATCGACATCATCGCCATCCATCTCTGCCACATGGGCGCGCAACGTATCCTCCTGCACCTGCGCAATCGCGACCGGGCTGGGGCATTTCAGCCCACGAAAGCGGACCACGTCGAACCCACAGTCCTGAAAGAACAGCGTCACGTTCTTGTCCGAGATCGGAAAGTAAGGAGAGATCACCGCAATGCGCTTGGCCCCTGTCAGGTTCAACGCCGCTTCACAGGCAAACGACCCGGCAGAGACCTCTAGCCCACAGTGATCCGACAATTCCTGCATCCGCTTTTCCGATGGCCCGCGCCCATCCCAGAACATCAGGGCCGACATGCCCATGATCAGATAGTCAGGTTCAGACGTGCTGCACCGATCCACCGCATCATAGAGCGTGGCGCCAATCGCCTCGACCAGCGCCACGAATTCCTCGTCGTTGCCGACTTTCATATTCGGCACATAGATGCGACCGAAGTGATTGGTCACGCCGGGCACGCGAAAATCGTCCATGTCAGGCTGCACAATGGTGTTGGTTGAGGGGGCAACAACGGCGAATTTGCATCGCCAGCCGCGTGCGTCTTTGGACATCGCTTCGCCTCCCCTTCCCGCATTCTCTCTCAATTTAGATATCGCATTTTTCGATCCGTCAAGAATTTGTCTGGACAAATTATTGACCTGCCACCGGATCACGCTCTATTCAAATGAGAAATTCCGGCCCCGCGCCGCACATGATTTGGGAGAGAGAAATGGCCGATCCGAAACTGAAACAGATGATCGAAGCCGGGGAATTCATCTCTGCGCCGGGCGTGTTCGACATGATCTCCACCCTTGTTGCAGACCGGATGGGGTTTCCCGCCCTCTATGTCACAGGCTACGGCATTGCGGCCTCACACATGGGGCTGCCGGATGCAGGCATTATGACCTACACAGACATGGAAACGCGGGTGCGGCGCATTGTTGAAGGGTCAGATACACCCGTGATCGCGGATGCGGATACCGGTTATGGGGGGCTTCTCAATGTCCGCCACACTGTTCGGGGATATGAGGCGGCAGGTGTGACAGCGATCCAGATCGAGGATCAGGAATACCCCAAGAAATGCGGCCACACACCCGGCAGACGGGTTGTGCCGCTGGAAGACATGGTCTCCAAGATTAAAGTGGCGAGCGACAGCCGCGCCAGTTCGGATTTCCTGATCATCGCCCGCACTGACAGCCGCACCAGCCTTGGGCTGGACGAAGCGCTGCGCCGGGGCGAAGCCTTTGAGAAGGCCGGTGCCGATGTCGTATTCATCGAAGCGCCCGAAACCGTGGAAGAGATGCAGGCAATCAACGACCGCATCGGCAAGCCGACCCTTGCCAACATGGTATCGGGAGGACGCACACCAATTCTGCCCTCGGCGGAACTGGCCAAGCTGGGCTTTGCCATCGGCATTCACCCGGCCCTTGGTTTTCTCGCCGTGGGTCAAGCCTTGAAAGACGCCTATGGCGCTTTGGCCGACACTGGCGATGTCTCCGCGACCAACCTCGAAGACTTTGGCGAATTCAGCAAGCTGATGGGCTTCGAAGACGTCTGGGCGTTCGACAGGAAATGGGCCGAAGTCTGAGACTTATTCCCGCTCCAGCATGATGCGGGTGCGGTGAATGTAGCGATCCCCGCCGTGATGCCAGTTGAACGACGCGATCAACAACCCGGATTTGCTTGCATAGCGCCTGAGAATGCGCAGCACTGGCGCCCCCTCGGCAACGCCCAGGGCGTCAGCCACGTGATAGGGCGCAGGCAGCGCCTGTGTTTCCTGATCCACCCGTTCGATCTCTTCCCCCGCGGCTCTGGCCAATCCGGCATAGATCGGCCCAGCACTGTCAGCCAATCCCGGCGCGATTGCCTTGAAACGCAGCGGCACGTAGCTTTCCACCATGGCAAGAGGTGCGGCTTCGGGCGTGCGCCGCAAACTGCGCAGCAAGACCCAGGTCTCCCCCTCGCTCTGCCCTATGCGTCCGGCGACATCTGCGCACAGGATCGTCTCTTCAACTTTGAGTACTTCGAGATCTGTTTCCGCCGCGTACTGCGACAGGTCAGAGACCGAGCGATAGTTCTGCACAAAAACGCCCGACGGTGTGTCGCGCAGCACCCGACTGCCCGCGCCTTGGGTTCTTGAGACCATACCTTCCGTCTGCAAACGCCGCAGCGCTTCGCGCACGGTGAACCGCGAGACATTGAAACGCGCGCACAACCGCGCTTCGCTCGGCAACAGCGTGCCCACCGCAAAGACACCCGAGCCGATGTCCGCGCGCAGGGCTTCGAAAATCTCAACGTAGCGCGGCGTCTTGGCAGAACGCTTAAGGTCTTCCATCTCAGATCCTTTGCGTCAGGACACATCCTCCAGATCGCGAAGGGACTGGATCATGGACGAGCGCAAGACATAGGCCAGATGTTTGTCCCTGTCATCCACCGTTGCGCGCAAGTCATCGTGATAGGCGCGGCGCTTCTCCGGATCGGTTTCATTCAAGACCGCGCGGTTGCGCAGCGCCTGCGCCTGCACCGTTTCAATGGCAACCTTGCGCCGCTGGCGTTCATAGCGCCCCATGAGATCAATCGGCGCGCCCCGCCAGACCTGCGCCAGTTTCTCAGACAGGTTGACCGCATCGTGGATGCCACCGTTCATACCCATCCCCCCCAATGGGTTGTTCAGATGCGCCGCATCCCCCGCAAGGAATATGCGCCCGTGGACATAATGCTCCGCGACCCGCTCGTGCACACGGTAGGCGGTTTTATGAGCGATCTCATAGGGTTCACCGGGCAACAGCGCCTGCATGCGCGCCTCGATCCGGGCCGGATCAAGGATCGACTCATCGCTCAGGTTGGGGTCAGTCGGGAACAACACACGCCACAGGGTTGGTGTGCGCAGCAGCACCAGCCACTCTTCGGGATCAGAAATGTAGCTGATGTCCGCAAGCCCCTCTATTGCCAGATCGTACCGGAAAGGGGTAGAGAGAGAGAGGAAGATTTCCGGGATCGTCAGGCCGGGAAAGGCGACGCCCGTGGATTTGCGTACGGTTGAGCGGGCACCGTCTGCGCCGATCAGATAGGGCGTGCGAAAGGTCTCCACCTCCCCGGTTTTTCGCCGCGCTGTGACGGTGACCGCATCGGCATCCTGCGTCACCTCCTCGACCACAATATCGGTAATAAGCTCTGCGTCAGCCTCCGCTTCCAGCCGCGCGCGGGCGGCTTCAGTCAACTTCCATTGCTCCGCCTGAAGGCGGTAGGGGTGCGCTGTTTCATTGGCCAGCAACCCCAGATCAAAAGTAGCAACTTCTCCTTCCTTGCGGTCGCGGAACTGCCACAGCGGACATTTGATCCCACGCGCGATCAACCCGTCAGCGAGGCCGAGGCGGTCAAGAAAATCGACGGTCGGTGGATGGAACGTCGAGGCCCGTAGGTCCACTGCCAAATCCGCAGAAGCTTCGAGCACCGTGACCGGAATGCCTTCTTCGATCAAGGACACCGCAGCGACCAGCCCAACCGGCCCTGCCCCTGCAATCAATACACGTTTCTCAATGCTCATCCCTGCCCCCTCTTGCGCTGCGCGCTCTAACGGTAAATGCGAAGGGGGCAGCGTCAAGAAAAATTTGTCTGGACAAATCTGCCTCGGCATTCAGGTTAAGGCGCAAGGAAAGGTTTGCCTGATGGATCAACGGCAGGAAAGAAATGCTATGAATCACCCCTCTGTGAATGGTCGCGTTGTGCTGATCACTGGCGGGTCACGGGGACTGGGCCGTGAAATGGCACTGGCCCTCGCAGGCGCCGGGGCGCGGGTGGTCATCACCGGGGCGGGCCCGTCGGACGCCTTGTCGGCCACATGCCGTGATCTGGGAAACGACGCGGTGAGTATCGCGGCAGACGTGACGTCGCCCGCTGCTGCTGCTGAAGCGGTGGCGACTGCGGTGAGGTCCTTTGGGCGGCTTGACGTCTTGATTAACAACGCAGGTCTTGGCATGCGGATGATCTCGGAGACCTTCAACACCACACCGACCAAGTTCTGGGAAGCCGACAGCAACGCCTGGCGCGACATCGTCAACGCCAACATCAACGGCCCTTTCCACATGGCGCGTGCCGCAGTGCCGCAAATGCTGGCACAAGGGTTTGGCAAGATCATCAACATCTCGACTTCATACCAGACGATGGTGCGCACAGGCTATGCGCCCTACGGCCCAAGCAAAGCCTTTCTGGAAGCCGCAAGCCGGGTCTGGGCCGCCGATCTGGCGGGCACCGGTGTCGATGTGAACGTCCTGTTGCCCGGAGGCGCCACCGACACTGATCTGTTGCCCCCGGCACCTGACAAGAAAGGCGCGGACGGCAATCTGTTGCCCCCGGACATTATGCGTGCGCCTGCCCTTTGGCTGGCCTCGGACGCCTCCAACGGCATCACCGGCGCGCGCTATATCGCGCGTCTGTGGCAGGACGAGGATCCCGATGCCGCGCGGGATGATCGCGGCGAAAAGCCAAGGATCATGTAGCAGCACAGGACTGAAAATACGCCACCGCATCCTTGGTCGAGATCAAGTCGGCGTATTTTGCACTCATATCAAACAGGTTCGCCTCGTGCGGTCCCGCCGCGCGGTCCCCGCAGGCTTCCTCCGCGATCAACGTCACAAAACCGGATGAGATGCTGTCGATGCAGGTCGCCCGCACGCAACCCGACGTGGTCAGCCCGCCAATCACCAGCGTGTCTATCTTGTGAAACTGCAACGTCGCCGCCAATGATGTGCCAAAAAACGCGCTGGGGTATTGCTTGGTGATCATCAGGTCACCGGGCTCGACGGTTAACCCCTCCACCAGTTTCTGCGTGTCGCGCCCCGCATCGAAGCACGACAGCGCCGGGACCTTGGCATAGAACGCCCCGCCATCACTGCCTCCGGGTTGATACTTCACTTCCGTGAAGATCACCGGCACCCCCGCGGTCCGCGCGCCTTGCGCCAAGGCAATCGCATGATCCCGCGCAGCGACACAGCCCTCACCGCCATAAAGCGGGGCATCCGGGTCAAAATAGGCCTGCGCGAAATCCACCAGCACCAAAGCGGGGCGTGCGCCATGGGTCTGCTTGGCGTGATAGCCTGCCTTGTCGTAATTCTGCGCGAGTGTTTCGGTCATTTTGGCATCCCCTTTTCCCACCTAAACTGTGGCCCTTTCGGCCCTGTTGTCCAGAATGTTCCGACTGTGCACCTGCGGTTTCTGATGATAGCCTTGATCAGTAAAGGCAAATGGCAGAGCGAAATGGCCCATAAAAACAAAGTCATGCAGTCGATCAACGCACCTGATGGCACCACATGTGTTGATCTGTTCCGTCGGCCGGACGGCAGCTACGGATTTGACCATTTCCGCCGCGATCCCGAAGATCCACGCGGCTGGTACAGCATTGGCCACCACGCAGGCAACGTCTATGCCAGTCAGGCGGAGGCCCACGCAGAGGCGCTACAAAGGGTCCCGTGGCTTGCCAACGTCAGCGCCTGATTTCGGCCCGAAACAACACTACGGCAGCTTAGGCCCAAGACCCCTTAATCTCGTACCGCTGGCGTCAAAACCGCAAAAGTTCAATGGTTTGAGGCATGCAACGACGAACGGGTTCATTGCAAATGGCTCACGCCATTGAAATGAAGCGGTTTTGTCGTCCTTTCCTTGCCCGGCAACACATGCAGGGCATGTGTGAGAGGGGATTTGACGGAATTTCCCCGTAAGCTGCCTTACATCCGATTGAAATTCAACAAGAGTTCCCGCGCGCACGTGCCTTGTCACGAGAAAAATCTGTCAAACCAGCGGTGCGAGATTAAGGGGTCCTGGGCCTAGGACAAACCTTGCCACTCCAGGCGCTCTCACATTCCATCCTGGCCCCTTTGGGTGTAGCCTGCATCAACGCCACTTCTAGATGATCGCGCTCAATGCAGAACAATGACGTCACCATAGATGGCTATCGGGAGCTCAAGGTGCCCGCCTTTGTGACAATCACCGATGTCACGCCCCACGCCGGGGCAGAGCCGGAGTATGTCATCTGCAATGAAGCCACCGGCAAGTTCTTTCTCGCCAACCGGGTGACGGTGGAATTTTTTACCGCTCTGAAGGACACCCAGCAGGTTGCCGCAGCCCTTGTGCAGGTGGGCATGCCGCCCACGCAGGTCGGCCCGCTGCTGAAGAAACTGTTTGAGAACGGGTTGATCACCAATCCCGGAGAAACCCACGTGTCGGACGCCGCACCGGTGGCACCGCTGGAAAACAAGCTGGTGACCGTTCGTTGGGACATACTCGACATTCAACGCCTGACCCACAGGCTGCGGGGCCTTGGCCGCTTTGCCTATTCCCCTCTCGGGTATGCCATCTGGGGCGTGCTTATGTTGGGCATGGCGTTCGAACTCCTCAGCAACCGGGACAAGGTTGCGCTGACGATGGCGCAGGTGTTGGAAGCCAGTTGGCAGCAATGGGCAATCTTTGCTGCGTTTTTTGTCGGGCTGAAAATTGTGCACGAACTGGGCCATGCACTGGCCTACAGGCAGATGTGCATTCAGGAAGGGGTGGAACCCGGACCAATCCGTGTGGGCATCTGCATCTTTGCGATGTCCCCCTTCCCGTTCACGGATGTGACCGGCGCATGGCGCCTGAAATCCACAGGTCGCCGGGTGATGATTGGTGCCGGGGGTATCTATTTCGAAACCTGGGCCATGGCCGCCCTGACTTTCATCTGGGCAGAGACACAGACCGGCCTTGTGCAAACTGTGATCCTGCAGGTTGTGATTGTCGCCGGTGCGCTGGCACTGCTGTTCAATCTGAACCCGGCGATCAAGCTGGATGGATATTTCATGCTGACCGATTACCTGCGTCGCCCCAACCTTGCGGCGCGCGCAGCGATGGCGGCGCGCAGCACGGCCGCCCGCTTGCTGGGTGCGGACCTGCCCCGCCAGCGCAGATCGGAACTGATCTATTGGCTTATGTCCTATGCCTACCGCTGGACGATCTTTACGGGTATCTTCTGGATCTTCTACCAGATCGACCCGCGCATTGCCCCGGTTGCTGCCGCTGTTGTTCTGATAACGCTTGTGGTGCGGCCTTTGATCAACACCGCGCGTTTTGTGCGCAAGTCCGGTGCAAGACCGCTCAAAACACTGCTGGCGGGCGGTGCGATTGCAACGATTGTGGCTGCACTGTTTATCCCTTTGCCCGGCAGGATGCTGATGCAGGGGCAGATGATGCTGTATGACACCCGTTTTGCCGAAGCGACCGAAGCAGGACAACTGCTGCATGACAGTGCCGGATGGCGGCTGGAAAACCCGGAGCTTGATCAGCGCATCGCCCATACCAACCTGCAAGGGCTGATGTTAGAAAATCTCAAGCGCGCCAGCTTTGCTTCCGCGCAGGAACAGGCACGTCTGGCTTCTGAAATCGACGCCAATACGGATGCCAAAGCCCAGTTGGAAGCGCGCCGCGCGAAGTTGGCATTGTTCACAGACGGTGCCGCCACTTCTGACATCTGGACCCCGATGCAGGCGCGCTGGCTTGGCGGGTCATGGGTCCGACCGGCGGCCAATGATAGGCTTGGCGCAATCTCAACCGCTGCGCCGCCACATCTGCTGTTCCGGCTCGATCAATCGCGCCTCCGGCGTGACATGATGATTGCGCAAGGCACGCAAATTCAGGTGCGCGCGGTGATCCGCCCGGCATGCAGCTTTCCTGCACAAATCAGGGGTGAACTGACTTCTCTCATCGCCCGGAATGGCCTAATATATCTCAAGGCTGACGTGCCAGACCGGGAGGCAACCTGCGCGTTCGACCTGACCCACGGCAGCGCTCTTGTCGGGCGCCTTGAAATGCCACGCTCCTCGCTCGCAGCACGTGCCTGGTTAAGCGTCGCGCGGGCCCTGCAAGATCGACTACCCCTTGAGCAGCAGTAACAAAAAAGAAGAGTATCATGGTCAAAAGACGCGCCGTTTCAAAAGCCGATAAGGAGCTTCAGCCAGATCGTTTGCCAATGCTCTACAAGACATTGGTGCCCCTGACAGCAGAGCGGCAAAGCGGGACCTACCTGTCTCCTGAACGCGACTACGCTTTTGCCAATATGGTCAACGCGATCCCCGTCACCACGGACGAATTCGCCCCGGCCATGCGCAACTACCCCATTGTTCTGGCCGGAGGAGATGTGCCAACGCCCGTTGCTCTGGTCGGGTTTGAAACCGGGCGAAACGATCATGTGGATGCTGACGGACACTGGGCCAAGGGGGCCTATATCCCGGCCTACCTGCGGCGCTATCCTTTCGCATACGTCAGGGAATCCAACACCTCTGATCGCAATATCCTCTGTGCGGACCTGTCCTCCGTCATTTTCGATACGAAAGGGGCACCAGACCGCGCGCTGTTTGAGGAGGACGGACAACCCGGAACGTTGCTCAAGAACGTGATGGATTTCTGCAACCGCTATGACATCGCCACCCAACGCACGCGGCTCGCGATGGAGGAAGCAATCAAATTTGATCTGATCGAAGACTCGACCGTCACAGTTTCGCGCGGCGAAAAGACCCTCAAGGTGGACGGGTTCCGGGTCATCTCTGAGGAAAAACTGCGTGCCTTGCCGGATGATGTGCTGGCAGGTCTGGCGCGCCGTGGTGTGCTGAACATCTATGCGGCGCACCACCTGTCGCTGACCAACTTCTCATCGTTTGGATCTGCCCTGTGATGCGGGTGTTGGGATGGGTGATACTGGCCCATCTGGGGTGGTCTACGGCCACCCTTGCACAAAATGTCTCCGCCATTCTGGAACCGGTTCAGGTGATTGAGCTGAAACCCTCCGTGCCTGGCCGACTGGCGATGCTGGATGTTGCCGAAGGCGATGGTCTGGCGAAGGGCGCAGTGCTGGCTGCAATGGATGCCCGCGTGCAGGAAGCGCGGGTTGCATTGGCCAAGATCGCCGCAGCTGCTGCGGGTCCGACAGATCGTGCAGATATTGTCGTCGAACAGGCGACAGAGCTATTGGCGCGCATCACCAAGGCGCGTGCGCGCGGGGCAGCACAGCCGTGGGAAGTGCGGCAAGCCGAACAGGCCCTTTCGCTGGCCCGCGCTGACGCCCAGATCGCAGCAGAAACCGCAACCCGACTGGGCGCACAACTGGCTCTGGAAGAGGCAACGCTGTCCGAATTCATCATGCAGGCACCGTTCAACGGCACCGTTTTGCAGATCATCGCAGAACCCGGCGCAATCGTTGATACCGATGAGACGATACTTGAGTTTGGCAACCTCGCCCGGCTCAGCGCCACGGCCTTTCTGCCTGTGGACTGGGCGCAAAGCCTGAAGGTCGGGGACAGGGTCTCCGCCAATCTGGCAGGCGCTGAGCAGTCCAGTCTGGAACTGACCGTCGCCGCTGTTGATCCGCGTATTGATCCCGCCAGCCGCAGCGTCCGTGTCCGTCTTGAGATGGACAATCCGGACCGTCGGATCTTTGCCGGCACCACCATTGAGCTTCGGCGTCGCTGACATGGCCGAAGACGAGTCCCCCACATCTGCTCCTCCGCCGCAGACGCAAACCCGCGATTTGAATGATGCAATCGCCGCGTGCTTTTCCCCGTATCTTTCCGCCCCCCCCTTCCCCCAGCGTCTGGTGGAATTGGTTGCTGCCCTGACGACTTCTCGCAGCGTCTCCCTCTGGTCCCGCCCGCGCGGGGAGGAGGACGCAGCCCTGTTTGCCAGCATCGGAAACGCGCCCGCGTTTGAAACCCTCAGCAAAGCCCTGACCGCAGAGCCGCCCACAGCCCCCCCAACAGACATCCCCCGCGCGCGGTTTGCGGACGGGTTGCTGATCGCAGACATCGCCATGCCAGACAGCAGTACCGCGATATTGGCGCTCACCCTGCCCTCCGGCGGGCCCGGTGCGCAAAGCGTGGCCTATGAACGCGTCACCACCCTTTCGCATCTCTCCTTCGCCCAGTTCCGCAATCCGGACATGGTGGAACAGGCTGCACTGACACGGGACATTAACAAGATTGCAAGCGGGGACGCCGCGCGGCTTCAGCCGATGGTCGACAGGCTTGCGCGGATATCCGGCGCTGACTATGCGGCAGCCGGGATATGGCGCGGCGGCGATTTGAAGGACCTCACGATCTCCGGTCAGGACAAGTTTACCAAACGCGCGCTGCTCCCTGACAAGCTAAGGGGGCAGTTGCAGGAAACAGCACGGCAATCGCTTTCTGCTCGGGCGCGCAGCTTCGCGGCCATTCCCGGTCGGGAAGACGGGCTGGCGCTGTTGCTGGAAAAACCAACGCGCGCGCCTGCCCTGTTGCCGCTGACCGCCGCCCTGTTTGCGCAAGCCGACCATGGACAAGCCCCGCGCAGATCGTTGGCGAAACTGAACCGCTATGCCGCTTTCGCCTTGGCGGTAGTTGGCATCGGGCTGATCCCCATCCCAGATGGCGTCCGGATCAATGCAACAACCGAAGCGGTCAACAAGCGGATCGTCACGGCCCCCTTCACCACCGTTATTCAGCGCATCGACGTCGAAGAAGGTGTCCCCCTGCGCGCAGGCCAGACCATCGTGATCCTTGACACGCAAGAGATCGATATTGAGCTGACCGGCCTCCGCTCTGAACGCGCAGCGGCTGTCATTGAACAGGAGACCGCGCGGCTGAACGCCAACGCCGCATCCCTGCGGAACGCAGAGCTTGCGGTTGCGCAGTTCAACTCCCGCATTGACCTTCTTGAAGCACGCAAAGCCAGCGCCAAAATCACGGCGCAGATTGATGGCATCTCTGTTCTGGGCGATCTGAAGCAACGCATTGGGACCACCGTGCGCCAGGGCGATCCCCTGTTGGAGATTTCCGACCCCGCCGACGTTGCTCTGACGCTGACCATTCTGGAAGCTGACATCGGCAAGGTGGGAGCAGGAGACGCAGGTCAGTTTCGCCCGGACTTCGATCCAACGGTCACCTATGCCGCGACGGTTGCGTCAGTCTCGCCCGCAATTGATGTGACGGCTGACGTCCCCAGCGCGACAGCCAAGGCGACGTTCAATGCAGACATCGACGGGCTGCGGCCCGGCCTGACCGGACTGCTGCTGGTTGGCGACACCCGGCGACCCATCTGGCAAGTGCTCTATAACAACTTGCGCGACTGGATTTTACTGCGCGTCTGGCTGTGATCAACGCCAATCACTGCTGACCCGGCACCGCTGTCTGTCCGCTGAGGAATTCGTAGTTGAAGCGATTCAGGCTCACCCCCAAAGGATCCGAGGTGCTGTTATACATGTCCTCAACCGTGCGGAACGCGATATCATCAAAGATGTCACCGACCTTCAGGATGTCCTGCTTGCCGTAAATCTCACCCACATGGGCCGATGCGAAATAGGTCCGCGTGTTGTGCAGACCAGCCTCGTCCGGCAAGGTGGACGGGCGATCCACTGTCACACCAAGCGTGTAAGCCTCGTCAATCAACTGGGAACCAACAGTCAGCGCACGGGTCTCATTCACCAGCCGGAACGAGTCCTGCGTATAGCTGTCCAGCAATTGAACCGGCGCATCAAAGAGCACGGAGCTTTCGAACTCATCGTGGAAATCATCCTCCAGATCATGCAGTTCCACCCGTGGGAAAATCGCGATCCAATGCCCGCCAGTGTCCGCGACGATGTTGCGCACATAGTCGAGTGACCCGTCCTGCCGGTAGAGGTTGATGGTCACGTTCGATCCCGGCTCTGCCGTGCCGGTGAAGATCGGGTCGATCAACAGAATGGGCAGGAACTGCGCATCATCAATGCCGTCAATCGCCTTGGTCTGACGCCCCTCTTCTTCTTCGGGCAAGGGCTGTGGTACGATGGTTGCCGTGTCGTCATCATCATAGCTGCGGCCATTGGGATCGTTTGCGACAGGTGTCGAGCCGCCGTCAATGGAGGCCGTATTTGAAACCGGCATCAACACATCCGTGAGGAAGCCGACAGTGACCTCCAGATCAATTGTCAGGCTCTGACCCGGTTCCAGCACGGGGATGGTGACGATCAACGTGTCGGACCCGTTCACAGAGGTCGGCGACACCGACCCGAGCGTCGGATCGGACAGGATCGTGTTGCCGGTCAGCGTCAACTGGAACGGCAACGTGTCGGAGACCACGGTGTTGAAAGCGGGCGACGTGGCAGTGGCATCATTGGTGACCACAAGCGTGTAGATAAACGTCTCCCCCAGCAGAGGATCCGTCTCACTTGTGGACTTCTCAACGCTGATACTTGGCTCAATCACTTCGATCGTGCCGGTATCAATCACCTGGTCGAGGGCAAGTTCCCCTTCGGGCGTCACAATCAACCCGGCGGTATTGGTCAGCTGTGTACCCTGCACGTTTGTCGCGATATCATTCACACGCGCAACGACCTCTACTGTGATCGTGTCTTCGGCGGCGGTGATCGTACCGTCAACATAGCTGTTGACCAGATCGTTGAAGGTGATCGTCATCGTCTGACCGGCGTTGGCAATGTCCGTCGTGCCAACCGTGATCTCACTGCCGACGTTGGTGACATTGGCACTCACAAACGTCAGCCCGTCAGGCAGAACATCCGTCAACACCGCTGTATCCATCGCGATCTCCGGCAGGGTCAGAACCAGTTCATAGGTGATCTCTTCCCCGATGGCTGCCCCCAGAATGCCATCGCCATCCCCATCCTCAGGCGTTTCGCCAAAGCCGGTTGAGACGGGCTCTTTCGTCAGGGTCGGCCCGGTGGTGATCACGTGATCATCGGTCACCGTCGGATAGTCCACACCAACCGGATTGCCCCCTTCGTCAAGCGGATCGCCCGGAACGCTGTCATAATCGACGCTGGCGGTATTCACGAAGGAATCCACAGGCGCAGCCGTTGCAGAAAGCGTCGCGACATAGGTGATTTCCAGCACCTCATCCAAGGCCAGCACATCGAACGTGACGTCAAATCCGGTGCCCGTTATGCTCACCGAGCTGGGCGTCGCGGCAACCCCGTCAATGGTGTAGGACAGGGAGCCGGTGTCTAAGGTAAACGCGGCGGGCAAGACATCGCCAATCGCAAGATCAAATGCAGGACCGCCGCCTGCGGGGTCGCCATCATTCGTAATCCTCAGCACAAATGTCGCTGGATCACCGGGATCAACGGCCAGTGGACCTGACTTTTCCAACTCCAGCAAGGGTTCAACCACGGTGACCTCTGCCGTATCCGTCACCGGCGCAAAGGGATCGTCACCAACCGGATCGACGTTGAGCGTGGCTGTATTGGCCAGGTCGTCCCCTGCCCCGGTGCCGCCATCGCTTAGCACGCGCGCGACAACGTCGAAGATCAGCACGTCATCCGCTCCGATGGAACCGTCGGAGGCGTTGGTCATCGCCCCGAAGTCGAACGTGATCTCATTAGGGTTTGTACCGTCCGGCGTCACTATGACCGTGCCTGCCGCGCCAGTGCCATTCACATCAATCACCGTGGCAG
Organism: uncultured Sulfitobacter sp.; assembly: GCF_947500075.1. Classification (GTDB taxonomy): domain Bacteria; phylum Pseudomonadota; class Alphaproteobacteria; order Rhodobacterales; family Rhodobacteraceae; genus Sulfitobacter. Next base: position 360,358 of record NZ_CANMQS010000001.1, read on the forward strand.
AGACAAACGCCACCTCGTCCGGCAGCACATCGGTCAAGGTAACACCCTCCAGCGCAATCTCAGGCAAGGTCAGCGCATAGCGGTACGTGACCTCTTCACCAACGGTCAGTTCGAAGGGAGAGGAGCCCAGTTCACTATCCGTTTCCGTGAACTGAGAAGTGAACGCCGTCTTCTCAAGACCGGGAGAGGTCACAACGACATGGTCGTCACTGTCGGACCCCGTGCGCCCAACAGGGTTGCCCCCCGCGTCGACGGGGTCACCCGGCGCACTGTCGAAATTCACGGTGGCGGTATTGTCCAGCGTACTGGCCGCAGGGGCGGTCGCGGAGATGGTGGCAGAAAAGTCAACGCGGATCACGTCGCCCGGCGCAATCTCGTCCAGCGTCAGTTCAAAACCGCCCGTCTGACCTGTCGCAGGCGTCGTCACCGTTGGCTGTACCCCCAGAGATACGCCATTGAGGAAGACTTCAGCGGAACCGGGCACATAGGTCAGGTTCGGGTTGGCAAGTGCATCCGCAATCAACACATCAAACGCGGTGCTGTTGCCCGTGTTCACAACCTCAATTGCGTATGCAACAGGTTGGCCAAGGTCACCTGCAACTTCACCCGTCTTTGTCAGTTCCAGTGCCGGTTCAACAATCTCAACCGTTTCGGCCGCCGTGATCTCGGCCAGCGGCGCATCCGGCCCAATGGGATCAATGATCAACCCGGCGGTGTTGGTCAGCTGGCTATTGGGCATGGTGCCGCTGTTGGCGGGAATGTCTTCTACCCGCGCAACCACCTGAACGATGATCGCATCATTTGCCCGTGTTCCGGTTCCATCCGTATCGCTGTTCAGCACATCATCCAGCGTGATGGTCAGCAACTGCCCCGCTTCAACAAAAGACGCCCCAGCATTGATGGTCGCAAGATCCGTGCCCCCGCCAACCGTGACCGAACCGCCAAGCCCCACAACCTCGGCCGAGACGAAGGTCAGGCCAGTTGGCAAAGTGTCCGTCAGGGTCACCGCGTCCATCGCGATTTCAGGCAGGGTCAGCACCAACTCATAAGTCACTTCTTCACCGATTTGCAGGTCGCGGATCATATCGCCATCCGCGTCCTCCGGTGTCTGGGCAAAACTGGAGGACAGGGTCGTTTTCTCAAGCGTTGGAATGGTCGCCACGGTGAAGGAGGCATCAACCGGGGTGTAGGTTTCCTCAACCGGGTTGCCGTCTGCATCCAACGGGTCACCCGGGGCGCTGTCATAGTCCGCTGTCACCGTGTTGGTGAAGGTTTCAAGCGGATCCGCAGAGGGGGAAAGCGTGCCGTCATAGGTGATCACAAACACATCCTGCGGGTCCATCACATCGATGTTCAGCGTGAAAGACGCCGCAGAGAAAGTCAGTTCACCCGAACCCGGTGCATAGGCCGACCCGTTTCGCGTCACGTTGATGGTCGATCCGTCAAGCGTCATGCCCGTTGGCAGGGTATCGGTGATTTCAATGTCATATGCCGGTCCTGTGGCATCAGGTGCGATACCCGGACCGACGTTCTGGACATTGATGGTGAACACGCCGCTTTCTCCGGGGCTCAGCGCCACGGGGCCGGCCTTGGCGATCTCAAGCTCAGGCTCGACCACCCGCACGTCCGCATCCGCTTCCGCAGCAGACAGAGGGCTTCCGCCCACCGGCACAACCGCCAGACTTGCGGCATTTGACAAGTTGTCCCCGGCATTCGGCACACCGTCATTCGTCACCCGCGCCACGACTTCGATCGTGATGACATCATCGGCACCAATTGTTGGCGGCGCGGTATCTTCCAGATTTCGGATCCCCCCGAAATCAAGCAGGAAGTTCTGTGGCGTCACTTCCGTCAACGTGGGATCAGTCAGCGCGTTGTTGGACAGATCAGACATGTCTGACCCGAACGACACCACATTGAAGCTGACAAATTCCAGACCGGGCGCCAGCGCGTCCTCAAACACGACGCTGGACATGTCGATCTCTGGCAGGAAAAGCTCGTAGGTATAGGTGACCTCTTCCCCAATGTTGAGATCAAAGGGCGTATCGCCAAACGTGCTTGGTGTTTCAGAAAAGCTTGATGTCGTGGGGGTCTTTGTCAGGAACGGCACTGTCGCAACCGACGTATCATCATCGGCGGTGTAGTCCCGGTCATCCACGGGGTTGCCGTTTTCATCCAAGGGATCACCCGGCAGACTGTCATAGGCGACAGTGGCCGTGTTGAGGAACGTCTCCGCCTCGGGCGCATTCGCGTCCAGCAGGGCGGTATAGGTCACATCAAGTGTCACGCCGACCGGAACAGGAATCGGATCCCCGGTAACATTGTCATCCAGTTCAAAGGAGAACCCGTCGCCTGTCTCAACAACATCCACCGAAGCGGTGATATCCACGCCGTCCAGCACGATCACAACCGAACCGGAGACAAGCGACAGCTCAGGGCTGTCAAAACTGTCCGCGACGATCACATCAAAGGCAGGCGCGGTCCCGTCATTGGTTACACTCACCGCGTAATCAACCGGGTCACCGGGGTTTACGGCGATATCACCCGACTTGGTAACAGTCAGATTTGGCTCAACGATTTCGACGGTTTCGCTTGCTGTGGCTTGCGTCAGTGCGGGTTCCCCCTGCGGGGTGACGATCAAGCCTGCGGTGTTGGTCAGTTGCGTATTCGGCAAAGCCCCCACATTGGCCGGATCATCGTCTACGCGCGCGACGATCTGGACCGTTACCGTATCCTGCCCCGGATCAATGGTCCCATCGACATAAGTGTTGATCACATCCGCAAGTGTCAGGGTCAGATCCTGCCCCACCACCGACAATGTCGCACCTGCGTTGATCACGGCAAGGTCGGTTTCACCGCCCACCGTGATCTCGCTGCCGATGCCTGTCACCTCTGCCGCGACAAAACTCAGCCCCGCAGGCAAGCTGTCGCTGAGCACAACCCTGTCCATCGGGATTTCCGGCAAGGTCAGCGTGAGCTCATATGTGACGGTTTCACCGATGGTGAGGTCTTGAACCGCGTCGCCATCCGCGTTTTCCGGCGTCTCAGATGTGCCGGAGGCAATCGCCGTCTTCTCCAACGTCGGTACGGTTGAGATGATGTGGCTGTCCTCAACGGGGGTGTAATCCTCCGCCACAGGGCGCCCACCTGCATCGACAAGATCGTCCGGTGCGCTGAAATAATCCGCGCTCGCGGTATTCTCAAAGGTGGTCAGCGGCCCTTCACCGGTATCCAGCGATGCCTGATAGGTCACCACAATGCTCTCCCCCACCTCAAGGAGCGCAAACTCCGCAAGGAAAGTGCTGGCATTGGCGCTAAAGCTCTCCGGCGTCAGTGTGCCGCCGCTGCCATCGGCAAACGTAAAAGAGCCGGGGTCAAGCGTCAGCCCTGCGGGCATTGTGTCTGCAATGTCCAGATCATAGGCAGGCCCTTCGGCGCCGGAGACACCGGCATTGGTGATCACAACCGTGAATATGCCCGGCGCCCCACCGGGATTGAGCGCAAGCGGTCCTGTCTTGTCGATGGTCAGTTCCGGCTCCACCACGCGCACATCCGCAGTGGTGGTCTGCGTGCCGAAGGGCGTCCCACTGACCGGGTCAACATCAAGCGACACGGTATTGGTCAGCATGTCCCCAGCAACCAGTCCGCCATCCGTGACGCGGGCAACGACCTCGAACACCAACACATCATCGGGGCCAATGGTGCCGTCAACGGCGTTGTTCATCCCACCGAAATCAAGCTCAATCTCGTTGGGGTTCACGCCATCCGGCGTCACAACGACCGTCCCCGCTGCTCCGGTACCGTTGACGGCAACGACATTGGCCGACACGAATTCAAGCCCCGCAGGCAACACGTCAGTGGCGATCACACTGTCCAGATCAATCTCCGGCAGGGTGATCTCATAGCGGAACGTGACCTCCTCACCGATGGCCAGGTCAAACGGGGCAGAGCCCAGTTCGCTATCGGTCTCAGCGAATTGCGAGGTGAAAGGTGTTTTGCTGATCCGCGGAACGGTTGCCAGATTATGCGTATCGCTGTCGATATCGTCCCGGCCCAAGGGTGCGCCATCTGCGTCAACAGGCTCCCCTTCGACGCTGTCAAAGACAACCGTCGCCATGTTTGTGAACGTCTCCGACGGAGGCGCGGTTGGGGAAACCTGCACATCGAAGTCCACCCGGATCACATCGCCCGGCAGAAAGGTGAGATCCTGCACCTGAAATCCCGTCGGCACCGGTGCCGCAGCTTCAATGATCGTCGGTTGTGGAACAAGCGACACACCGTTCAGGAACACCTCTGCCGTGCCGTTTTGATACAGCAGGTTGGTGTTGGCGAATGTGTCCGTAACGTCAGCATCATAGGCAGGACCATCCCCCGTGTTGGTCACGGTGATGCTGTAGGGCACAATCTCCCCCAGATCGCCACCGACGGGGCCGGTTTTGACCAGCTCCAGTTCTGGCTCCACCACATTGATCGTTTCAGTTGCTGTTGCAGGGTCCTGAAGCGCTGTGCCGGTTCCTGGATCGGTCACAACCAGCGTCGCCGTGTTCGTCAATGCCGCCCCTTGCGTCGCGGCGGCAACATCAGCGACAATCGACGTGACCCGCACCACGATTGTCGTGTCTGTTGCAGCGGCATCGTCCGACCCGTCGACCGCAATGGTGCCAAAGTCAAAGGTCACACTGTCCCGCGAGCCGCTGATCGTGATGGCCGGGTCCGCGTCGGTGTCATTGGCCGAAAGCCTTGTGGAGGTGTCATTCACATCGTCGCCAATCGACACCACCGTCGCGGATTGCGCCAGCAAACCCGGCGGCAGGCTGTCCGTGAGCACGATGTCTGCCGTGCCCTGCGGCACGGTCAAGATCAGCTCATAGGTGACCTCTTCGCCCACGTTAAGCTCGGCCGGATCACTGCCTGCGGCATCTGGCGTGTTCGTGTCACTGCTGGACAGGTAATTTTTGGCAACCGTCGCATCCGGTGTTGTCACCACCGCTGTATCGCTGGGGCCGGTGTAAACGCGCTCTTCCTCCGCGCCGCCTGCCGGTGTGATGGCATCCCCTGCCGGATTGGAATCGTAGCGCGCAACCTCTGCTGTGTTGGTCAGCGCGGTTGAGAACAACGCCGTGTCCTGCACAACCGCGTCATAGGTCACAATGGCCACATGCCCGGCAGGCAAATCCGGCACGATCACTTCCAGCGCGCCTGCCCCGTCGAAACTGAACGTCGGCGCGTCGACAGGCGTGAACACATTGCCGGATGCGTCTTGCAAAACGATTGAAACCGCGCCGCCTGCAACAACATCCGCTCCAACAACATCATCGGTCATCCGCATGTCATAGGCGGGTCCGCTGCCTTCGTTCTCAATGGTAAGCGTATAGCTGACCGGATCGCCCGCATCGGCATCGGCGGGCGTTACCGTCTTGTCGAGCGTGATGTCCGGCTCCACCACCGTGACCGTCTCATCATCGGTGACCGTAGTGGTTCCTCCGTCGCCGTTTGTATCAGACACCGCACCGATGTTTGTCAGATCGCCGCCGTCTGCGGCCGCTGGCGTATCTGTCACCCGCGCCGTGACCCTGACGACAATCTCGTCTTTGCTGTCGATCACCGTATCGACCGAGTTGGTCAGATCACCAAAGTCAAATGTTGTCACCAAGCCCACATTCGTGCCGGAAGCCCCGACGGCCAGCAAAGAGCCGCCAATGTTATCCGCAGGTCCAGAGCCAGAAGTGACATCACCAATCCGCACAACTTCGGACGAGACATATTCAAACCCAGCAGGCAGCGTGTCGGTCAGGACAACATCACTGATCGTGCCCTCTGGCACAGTGACGGTGAATTCAAACGTTGCAAGCTCCCCAATCCCGAGGTTTGCGCCCGTTGTCTCATCATAGCTGGTGCTGCCGGGCACGAGGCTCTTGTCCAGTTCAAGGTTCCGCGTGACGACTTCTTCGGTATCAGACAGCGCGTATTCGCGATCATCCCCGTCCGCGCCACTGTCATCCTCCGGCGTGGAATCATAGAACAGAGCAGCCGTGTTCGGCAGCGTCAGCCCCGCAGCAACCGTAGGGCTGACCGTCGCTTCATAGCGGACAAGGACCACATCGTTCTGATCCAATCGGTCGATGAAGACCTCAAATGCGTTGGGGTCCCCACCGACATTTGTGCTCAGGTCATAATTCGTCCCATCAAAAGGTTGGGTTATGGTCGTCCCGTTAACCACCAGCGTGATGCTGCTGATATCCAATGTGGTTTCCGGGTGCAGCACGTCGGACAGCGTCAGATCAAAAGCAGGGGCATCCCGGTTGCCGCTCGGATTGGTAATCTCCACTTCATAGCTCAGCACACCACCTGCCGAAGGGGAAGCGGGGCTGACGGTCTTGTCCAACGCAACATTCGGCTCAATCAGACGGACAGCGGCATCGTCCCTGTCCCTGAAACTTTGCATGTCTGCATTTTCAAACTCGACTGACGCCTGATTGCGCATGAAATGATTCGCGCCGCCAACGTCAGCATCCCCTGCCCGCGCGAATACGCGAATTTCGATGAAATCATTTGTCGGATCGTTGTCGGCGGTGTTTTCCAACGTGCCAAAGTCCAGCGACCAGGCATTCCCAACAGCCGTGGTGGTATCGGTCGCGACCAGACCTGTGGAGGCCGTGAAGTTTCCGCCCATCGTTTCAATCTCGGCACTGATGAGCGTCAGACCGCCATTGGTGACACGGTCAGAGATGACGGTGTTGAACATCGTACCCTCAGGCACATCGACGCGAACAAGGAATTCGAGATTTTCACCAACGGCGACTTCGTTACCGCTCCGCCCGGTGATGTCACCATCAAATTGGCGGGCATCCAGAGACTTTTCAATCTCGATGCTTTCGGTGGTTGCGGTTGCGTCATCTTCAATCGGGCTGGTGACCCGATTCACCGGCCCGGCAGGATTAAACGGCTGACCGTTGCCCTCAAAGGCATTGTAGCTGGTGATCCCGGCCGTATTGGTCAGCGTCGCATTGGGGCTGATGGCATCAACCACCTCAAGATCATAGGTGATGACAATGACGTTTTCGCCAGAGGTTTCATCAAACAGGGACGCCGCCCCCTGCAACGGGCCATCGTCCACCAGCAAGATGCCACCGTTGAAGATGTCATCCGGCGTGGCAGCGGTCCCATCGGGTTGGGTGAAGGCAATGACATTGCGTGCCCCATCCGTCACCGACAGGTTCAGCCCCCCCGCAGGGATCGCGAAGCCGTCCGGCAGCGTGTCCTCGACAGTGATGTTGAATGCGCCGTTCGGGGCGGTGCCCTCGTTCTCAAGTACAATGGCAAAGCTGACCGTATCGCCCGCATCGATGTTCTCAATATCCGCATCAACGCCAATGGGCGCGCCGTCCAGCGCGCCGGAACTGACAATCCCGCTAAAGCGCGGCACGGATGTATCCGGCACGCTCACACCGCTCAGCCCGGTTGGGCCACTCAGCGATGTTTCGGGGTCGGTTGAGCTTGACCCGATCACGCCCTTGGTAATGTTCAGGTCCGGCTCCCCGTAGTTGAACAGCGCAATGGCGGTGGAGTTGATTTCCTCACCAAACGTATTGGTTTCAAAGGCGGTTACCTGGTTGGTCAACAACAGGTCCGGCGCAAATATCGCGTCCTCAACCGTTGCGGTGAACAGGATCTGGATAACGGCTTCTGCGGGCGTCGGCTCTGTGAAGGTGCCGAAGTCGAAAACCAGACCGTTGTTTGGGCCATCGGTGGTGATGGTCGGTGTCAGTCCAAGCAGGCTGGTGCTGGTCCCCGCGCCAAAATAGGCAGAGCCTGAAGCAGGCGGCGCAGTGCGGTCCACAGGCACGTCGGTCCAAGCCGTCGCCGGATTGAAATTGCCGACCACATCAAAGACCAGCTGAGGCAGGTTATCCTCAATCCGGAAGTCTTCGAACGCCGCAAGCGGGGCGCGATACTCAATCGCAAACGTGACCGTGTCGCCGGCAGCAATTACCAGATCGGCAGGCGGGGAGATATCACCGTTGAGTGCGAAAACTTCTTTTGATTCAATACCACCGCGGGCAAGGAACACGCCAGAGCTTGCATCATCGGTGACGTTGTTGGGCGTCGTCAGCGAGGGATCACCCCCCTCAGACAGATTGCTGCGGACGTTGCCCGTGACCGTTGCATCGTTTTGCAACCGGTCCCCTTGGGAGATCATGGATTCACCTGTCCCCGTATCTTCAAACGCGCTGAGGATTGTCGCACGGTAGGTGATCTGCACCGTTGTCTGCGTGCCTGACGAGGTACCATCCCCGGCAATATCCCCTGTCAAAAGACCATCAGCAGCACCTGCCGCGATCAACGCATCAGAGATATCCCAGGTCGACCGGGTATTCCCAAGGTTTGGATCATCTTCCACGACAGTCTCATGCGCCGTCAGGCTTGTCGGCGCCCCGGCAGAGCCGACATTGCCGCCCTCTTCGCTCACAAAGAATGCGGCGGATCCTTCCTGATAATCCCAGCCGTCCCCCAGAATATCCTCAACAACCACATCGCCGTACGTGAAGTAGTCGGAAACCTGAATGTTCAGCGTGAATTCATACTCATCCCCCGGTGAGGGCCCCGAAGCGTTGTTGTCCACCACCAGCGCATTGGATTTCTGGATTGCGAGGGTCGAGGCTTCGATGGTGATGTTATCGCTGTCGCTGACGCGGATCTGATCATCGTCCGGGTCAATCGGGGTCCAATCCCCTTCGCCCGTAACGTCGTTCACAACGGGCGCGGGCAAGCCGGTGGTCGCGCTGTTTGTCGGTGTGGCGACATCAGAGGGGTCGTTGGACAGGTAGTAATCAAACACAACCGAGACGGAACCGGACACTTCGTCAAACGCGACAATCAACTGCTCACCCGGCTGGACCTGTGCCCCGACAGTCGGTTGCGTGGCCACAGCACCGCCAACGCCACCATTGATGCTGACGTTCCCGACGAACACCATCTCTGGCGGCAGGTTATCTGTCAGCACAAAGTCTTCCAGCGTCTGCCCTGGCGCGACGTCAACGCTCAGCGTGTATTGATAAACGTAGCTTGGGCCCGTGGCATTTTCATCGGCTGGCGCATTGCTTGTCTTGGAAACCTGCAACAATCGCGGGTCGGTGGTTTCACTGCTGCTTGTCCCGCGTATGGCGGGATCATCCACCGGATTATCCAGCGCATCACACCCCAGCGCAAAACCGCCCAGCACGTCAAACTGCGGCATTGCGCCCAGATCAGCCTCATTGGAGAAATCAATGACCACGTCAATGTCCACCGCCGGATTGCCCGGAGAGAACGATCCGTAAGGCAGCTCAAACACTACAAGCGTGTCGCCTGCATCGCCCCCCATGATAATCAACGGATCGCCCATGGCATCAACGAGAAACGGATGCTCCACCTCTCCGTCTGCGTCAAAGGTCAGGACAGTGGTCTCAATCGGCCCCCCCAGAAAACGCGCACTGTCAAAGGTGGGGCCGTCCCCCTGCTCATCTGCGCCGGAGGTCGGGATGATCAGCTCAACGTAGGGAACATACCCGCTCTCAGTACCTGTATTGTCAAAGGTGATGGTATAGCCGACGTCCTGCTCACCCAGTTCAACGGGCAAATCGGGGCCTGAGATCGTAACTTCGGGATCGGCACCGTCCAAGACGATCCGATCCTCCAATGGCTCCAGCTTGGGCATGACGGTCATAGCTGCACCTCGTTAATGCACCGCCCCATGACGGGCAGCTTCGCGGGATTACCGTTTCTTGGACAACTTGTAGGTCGGCTGACCGCGCACATCATTCACCAGCTGCGGCCGCAGGCCCCAGCGCTGAAGCAGGACACCGCGCGCCCGCGCCAGATTGGCCGCCGCAATCTCACGGGTTGCGCGTGCTGTGACAACCGACTGCTCGTTCAACTGCGCGCGCTCATAGGCGTCCAGAAGCGCGCTGAAGACCGCGATGCTCTGGCCTTCGCCAACACCATCATTCCAGCGGTTCCGCAGCGTGGACAAATCCCGTTGTGCGGCTTGCTGGGCGCGCCGCTGCGCGTTCAGATCCTGGGTGGAGATGATGTATTCGTTGGCGGAAACATTCACTTCGGCCAGAATGGTCGAAATCACCGACAGCACCTGACGCTCCTGCTGGATCGTTTCAAGCCGGCGACGTTTGTAGCGGGCATCGCGTTCGTCAAATCCGAGCGGGACAGAGAACTTCAACCCGACGATGTGACCATTGCCGTTGTCTGAATCGCTGAAAGCGCCAGAAATATCGCGCCCATCCGCGCCCCCCGACAAGGATGCCTCAAGGATCAGATCCAGTTCGGGGAGGCTTTCATTGGCCGCCATACCTTCCCGCAAAAGCGCCGCTTCATATTGCAGAATGGCCTGTTGCAGCTCGGGACGGTTCACGAAAATCTCTTCAAGCGTGTCCTCGACAGACAGGATCTGAAGCGCCCCGTTTGGCGCAGAGGCAGGCAATAGTTCGACATTGCCCGGACCCATCTTTGGGGAGTTCACCAATGCGGCCAGCCGGAACTCCGCATTATCGACCGCGGCCTTGGCCCGAACGGAATCCGCGCGCCACTGGGCAGCCAAGGCAGCCGCCCGGTTGATCAGGACAGGGTCGGCGTCAATCTCCGAGCGGTTACGGACCTGGCTTGCAAGGCGTTGACCGTGGCCTGCCAGATGGGATTTCTGAATGAACACCGCCCGTGCGACATAGAGATTCCAATACGCCCGTTCGGTCTCCAGCAGGTGCGCCTCGGACTGGCGGCGGAATTCCTCAACCGCGATCTGGGTGTCCATATTCGCGATGCGGCGCGGGCTGTCGTTCTGCCCCACGCCAGAGCCGCGCAGCAAGGGCTGTACCAACGAAATGATCGTGCGCGATTCAGTCTGTTCGCCGGGGATGTAGGCGGTGCGGTTGGTATCCGTCGTCGTGAAACGCTGCGAGACTGAAACCTCGCCCCCCGTGATCAGGCGGGACCGCACGCCGAATTCGACCTCTTCCTCATCGGTGATCGCGCGGGCCGCACCCGCTGCAATCGCAGGGCTCGTCGCGCGCTCATTCTCGCGCGACTTGCTGACTTCGGCAAAAAATTCAGGCACGAAGCGGCCCTTTGCCTCCTGAATGGCGGTGCCGCGGATGGCTGGCAAATCCCCGAAAGCCGCAATCTGATGAGAGTGCTTGATTGTGTCACTCACCACTTCGGGCAGGGAGATCGCCCTGTTGCGTTCACCGGGGGTCAGATCCGTCTTGTGGATGGATCCCGCCCACCATTCCCCTGACGTGCCCGGCGCAGAGGTTTTGGCAACTTGGCGAACTTTGCTCAAAGCGACGCCAGCGCCATTTTCCTTGGCTTCGATCAGCGCATAGCGGCCCAGCGACCGACGCAGATAGATCGCGCGCTGCCCCGGATTGCGGAAGCCTTTGTAGGTGATGGAATCGACCGGCCAGTTCTGCGAAGCGGAGTTTCGACTGACGCGAAATTCATCAACACGTCTGCGCGCTTGCGCGGAGGTCAGGTTCTCACCTGCCGCATTTGCATCCGCTTCTTCCTTCACGCTGGGCGAAAATCCTGCTGGTCTGGGCAAATCCCTGAAACCCGGTTCAATTGAGGGCTCCGCGCACCCTGTCAAAACGATGGCTGAAGCGGCGATAAGAACCAGTGGCTTCTTCACGGACATCTCCCTGTACCCAATCGGCCACCGCTGTTGTCCGTGCGGCCTGATGACGTTGAACTTCACGAGGTAGGAGTATGCCAGCATGACGGTACGAGAAAGGCCCCTCCGATTGAAACCTTAGCGCGAACTGGAGCAACCGTTAAATTATGGTTAATTGACAACGTTTTACCGGCGGTTTTTCGCCGATGCTGGACAAAGTACACCAAAAAATTTCGGGACCAGACAAAATCTCACTAAGGGTTTCATAAGTAACAAGGGGGCGGGTGAATGATCAGCAAGCGTGCAGTTTCGGGCAGGTATAAAACGATCGTGGCAAGCCTCGGCATCGCACTGATTGCCGCCGGAACAGCTAACGCAAATCCCCAGCCACGTGTCTTCAACCAGATTGACGTGCGCGGCAATGAACGGTTCAGGGATCAGGACGTCATTGTCAGCTCAGGCCTGCAAACCGGTATCCTGCTGGGTCAGGAAGACCTTGTCGCAGCTGTAGAAGCCCTCGAATACACAGGTGAGTTCGAGGACATCGTGATCACCTCCGAAGATGATACATTGATCATCACCGTTGACGAAACCCCCACCTACACCGGCGGCCTGACCTTCGGGCTGGGGTATGACACAAACAACGGTGTTTTCGGTGTGGCCGGATTGTCGATTGACGATGCCTTCGGAACAGCCGCCCAGCTGCGCGGAAACCTCTTTTTCGCAGATGAAGTACAGACCCTTCGGTTTCAGATCAGATCCGAGGACTTCTGGTCAGAAGGAACGCGCGGCGGTGTGCGGGCGTCCTATGGCAACTATGAATACGACAACACGACCTTCCAGTTCGAAACCGCCAAGGTGGAACCCTACGTTGTCTTCGACGCCTGGGATCGCGGCGCGTTTGAGCTGCGCTACACTTTTGCGCGCAGCGACATCAAGAACGTCGATGCTGCGGCCTCCCCGATCATTCAGGGCGAAGCCGGAGCGCTGAACAATTCCGGTGTGGGTTTCAGTTTCGCCACCGGCTCCTCCTTCTTTGATGCGGAGCGCCCGCCGCTGGACGGATGGTCCCTGCGGTTTGATCAGGATTTCACCGGTTTGGGCGGCGACACGGAACTGTCCTTCTCCCGCCTGTCGCTTGCTGCGCGCAAGCAGCTGTCTGCCAATGGGTTCGCCATCCGGACGCGCATTGAGATGGGGGCGGTTGTGGGTCTTGGCTCTGATGCCCCCCGTGCAAGCGAACGTGTGTCGCTGGGAGGGGCACGGTTGCGCGGGTTTGAGCGCGGCACGATTGCGCCACGCGACGTCTGCCTTGGCTGTGGCGCAGGGGGGGCGGATCAGACGACACTCCTGGGCGGCAACTACTATGCCGTTGCCCGAACAGACGTGCTGATCCCGATTTTCCCGTCCCGCCCTGAGTTTGAAACCTTTGCGTTCTTTGACATCGGTTCGGCCTGGAACGTGGATACGACAACTGCGCCGTCCGGCACGTTGGATGATGGAAAAGACTGGCGCCGCGCATTCGGGATCGGCGCCTCGTTTGATACGCAACTGGGCAAGTTCGAAGCGTATTACGCGCTCGATTCAGATGGTAACGCCTTTGACGAAGTGCAGGAGTTCGGACTGACGTTCAGAACGCAGTTCTAAGCGGCAAGCTAGCCTCCCACACTGTCCACCTTCCGGATCGCCTGCGCCAGAATGTCGAACATCTGATCAATCTGATCCGGAGAGATCACCAGCGGCGGTGACATCACGCACATGTTGATCAGGGGCCGCAACACAAGACCACGCGCCTGACACTCCGCATCAATCAACCCACCCAGCGCATAGTCCCGTTCAAGCGAGGCCCGGCGACCGGGATCATAGGAGCATTCGATACACCCCATCAGCCCCATGCCGCGCGCATCCATAACCAACGGCAGATCGGACAACGCCTTCAACCGTTCCTGAAACTGCGGTGTCACCGCACGCACGTGTTCCAAGAGCCCTTCACGCTCAATGATCTGCATGCTGGCCAAACCTGCCGCAGCGCTGACCGGATGGCCTGAATAGGTGTATCCGTTGGAGAACGTCGCCCCCTGCCCGTTCACCCCAGCCACATCAGCCAGCAGCTTGTCCGAAAAAATGGCCGCTCCCATCGGTGCGTATCCAGAGGTCAAACCCTTTGCGCAGGTGATGATATCAGGCTGAATGTCGAATATGTCTTTCGAGGCGAACCAATGGCCCAACCGCCCGAACGCCGTGACGACTTCGTCCGAAATGTAAAGGACGTCATGCTTGTGACAGACGTCAATGCAGCGCTTGTGATAGCCTTCCGGCGGTACGATAACGCCACCTGATGCCAGCACAGGCTCCGCGATGAAGGCCGCAACGTTTTCCGCCCCCAGTTCCACAATCGCATTTTCCAGATCAGCGATCTTTTCGTCCAGAAACGCCGCGATGCTTTGATCCGGTGCGCGCAGCATCGGGTTCACATCTGGCAGGAAATGCGCAAGGTCGTCAGGCTTGTCCAGCCACAGCCTGTCCCGTTCCTTGCCACTTACGGCTGCCGACAGGTACGTACTGCCGTGGTAGGCTTTCTGACGCGAGATGATCTTTTTCTTGTCAGGTTTGCCAAGCAGATTGTTGCGGAAATGGATGAACCGAATGGAGGTGTCGACAGCTGTCGATCCGCCCGTGGTAAAGAACACATGGTTCAGATCACCCGGCGCGCGTTTGGCGATCTCTCTGGCGAATTCTGACGCAACAGAGTTGGTGTTGTTGAACGGAGAGAAATACGCAAGTTTGCGCGCCTGTGCCGCCATCGCATCCGCGATCTCATCCCGGCCATAGCCCACCTGAACACACCACATCCCGGCAGGGCCATCAATCAGACGCTCGCCTGCATCATTGGTGACATAGACACCGCCGCTGCCTTCGATGAAGGCGCGATCATTCTGGCCCAGATCGTCCATCCCTTCCCAAGGGTGCATGAAGTGATCGTTGTCCCAATTCTTGGCGTTGGTGTTGTCCATCGAATGCTCCGTCAGGTTTCTGGTTGAGTGGCCGGGATGGCCTGTTTCTGCATCGCCGCGATCACTTGTTCGGCTGAGCGTTGTCCGCTCAGATAAGCGCCATGCACCGTGGAATAGGTATCCGTCATGGTGGCCTCTCCTGCGAAGAACAGGCGATCTGCAATTGGTTCTGCAAGCACGCGGCGCGCATCTGTCTGGCCGGGCCGGGCAAAGCTGTAGGACCCCACCGTCAGGTCATTTGTCTGCCAGGCCGTTTCGTCTGTGCGCCGGACGTATTTCAATGCGTCACTGCCGTACGTCGCACGCAGTCCCTGAAGACAAAAATCAGTTGCGGCACCGGCGCCTTCTTCTTCCAATGCCGCTGCAAAGCGTCCGGCGACAAACCCCACTGCAAGCGAAGTGCCGAAAAAGCCGAAATGAAGAGTGCAGAATTCCGCGTCACCTACATGGTAGTCTGCTGCGTCACCTTCTGTGGCTTCTTGCCAGGCAGGATCAAATTCGATCCCGATCTTGTTGAGCAACCCGTTTGGCAGCCCCCCAACAGCCGTCTGTTTGGCAGATGGCAAGGGCGGCACAAACACGATCCGTTCGGCAGCCAGCACGCCGGTGGAGACTGTCAGGATCAGGTGTTTCGCCTCAATCACCCCGCGTGTGGTGGTCACCCGAACACGCGGTCCGGAATAGTCAATTTTCTCCACAGGGCAGTTCAGTTCAACCGGTACGTCACGATGCAAACGCTGAACAAACGCGCCCAACCCGCCTGCGACCAGCCAATCGCCTTGGGCATTCGCATAGTTGTATGAATCTCTGGCTGAGGTGACATCCGCGTCCCCTCCGACCATCTGGGCGATCCAGCGGCTGGCGGTGTCGGCCCATTTCCCGTCTGGCAACGCCGCATAACTGCTGACATCGGGCTCCTGACCGCCGCGTCTGTTGATCGCCTCCCACATCGCGTCGCCGTATGCACCGTAGTCTGCCACTTCCTGAGCTGTCAGGTCATGCCCTTTGACTTGAACCCTTGTGCTGTTCCAATCCGCCTTATGCAGCGGCACCCCCTGCGCTTCTGCCAGCCGCGCAAGCGGATTGATCGCAGCCGAGTGCAGCCATGATCCGCCCCGGTCAAAGGGCACCGAAAACGTGGATGTATCCGTGAAACAACGTCCGCCCGCATGACCTGCGGCCTCCACAACAAGTGTCTCAAGCCCTGCGGCCCGCAACGATTGTGCCGCAGACAGCCCCGCCGTCCCTGCCCCGACAACGATCACGTCGGGGTTCTGAACACCAGACTTCATGCGCTCTGCCCCACTGCTGTGTCAGAAATCAGAACACTGCTTGCGACGCCTTCGAAACGCGCCAGATCAACGGGGTCTTCATCGTCGAATTTGCTGCACTGACGATAGACCTCCAGCATTTCGGCTGACATCAGACCCTGCTGATAGAAGTACATCGCCGCCGCATACCTCACCCCGCCGGAACCCGGCGCACCAACCGGCACCTCAAGAAATGCAAGCTGGGCGTGCGCTTCATCTGAGGGCCCCGTGCCTCCCATCACGAAGACAAGCGAGACTGTAGCGTTTCATTCAACGTGGCAACCTGATCTTCTTGGGGGGGGTCTTCCACGTTGTAGACAGGCAGAACTTTCCGCAAATGGTCATGATGGGACCGAACGCCGTACTCAAGATCGGACAGGTAGAACCCCTCAAAAGACTTTGAAGCCATCGATTCATTTGACCAGATCGTCAGTTGAATATCCTCTTCGACCGTTTCGCGATCTATACGCGACGCCAGATAGCGCGCCGCACGCTGCTGGCGGTCCTCCTGCGCGTTTCGGTACGTCGCGCTGCGCAGCATGGACTTGCCAGTGGAGAGAGGGAATTCCTGATAAAACAACACCGTCTCAGGTGTCACAGCGATCACCGAATTGGGGAATATACCGTAGTACCGCCACGTCTTGTGGAAACCTTCGGGCAGATGGTCCTGGGGTTTGGAGATTTTCTTGTAGTTCCGGACAGCCCAGCGCCGCCCCTTGGTTGGTGTGAATTGCCCATCCGACCGCGAAATTCCATCCACATAGGGCTGATCCTCATAGGTATAGCCATAGAGGTCCTGAAGCGCCGGATGGGCCATTGCCACGTGATAACCTTCGTTGTCCACATCCCGTATCGACTTCCAGTTTACGGGCGTCTCTTCGGTCCAGATGCCGTCGGTCGGCACATGGGTGTCTGATTTGTAGACCGCAATTTCTGCTTCAAAGGGCGCCATCAATTCCGCGACAGATGGCTGCGGTCCGGGTTGAAAGCGCATAAACACGAAGCCCTGCCAGATCTCCATCTCAATCGGGCGCAGGCCAAATTCATGCTTGTCGAGTGCGGGAAAGGTCTCAGGCCGTGCCGCGCCGCGCAACGTGCCGTCCAGATTATAGACCCAGCCGTGGAACGGGCAGATCAGCGCATTGGGACAAACGCCCTGTTCCTTGGCAACCAGCCGCGACCCGCGATGGCGGCAAATGTTGTGAAACGCCCGAATGTCGCCTTCCTTGTCACGCACGATCAGCGCGCGTTCTTGACACAGATCAAAGGATTGAAAGCTCCCAACCTCTGGCAGGTCAGACACATGGCAAGCGATCTGCCAATGGGTCTTGAACAGCTTCTCTTTCTCAAGTTCGAGTAGCGCGTCGCTGTGATAACACCATCCCGGCAAACCGCGACGGTCCCACTGCGCGGGAATTTCGACGTTTCTGACTTTCTGATCCATGGCGTTGATCCAAACCTAAAATACATATTGCGACGCAAAAGCGGGAATGCTGCTACCGTTCGTAGAATTTCAGCCTGCCTGTGGCTGCGCAGGCACCCCTTCCCCGTCACTCCACATTGATCCGCAAATCTGCGTTTGCGTCAAGCATACCTGACTGAACGACCACTCATTTGTCAATCTGACACTTTTACCAAAGCACTTCAATTCTGGTTGGATGCGATATTAAACAGGCTAAATGCCCGTAGCTGCGTATCTTCTTGTTGTGATGTCGTTGGCTTGCGGTGTTGCTTGACTCACCTGTTTCCCTCAGCTTACCGTTTTCCATGACCATCCAATGAGTCAAAACAGGGGCACCTTTTGCGACAGCATACGGCACGCCAGACACTTCTTACCGAGGGATCATGTGATCGCTGTAGCATCGACATGTGCGCCCCCAACAAAGACCATCACATCAGGGAGAACTCCAAGCCATGAACATCAAGAAAGGCATGATGGGCGTCACGCTCACGACAGCCGTAGGCGTCCTTATAGCGGGCACCGCCCTTGCCGAAGATCGCGTCCTCAAGGTCACCAACTGGGGTGAGTATATCGGCGAAGACACCATCGCCAACTTTGAGAAGGAATTCGGCATCAAGGTCATCTATGACCCCTACGATTCCGCGGAATCCATTGATGCCAAGCTGCTGGCAGGTAACAGCGGCTACGACGTCGTCAGCCACTCCGGCGGCGACACCGCGCGCCTGATCAAGGCAGGCATCATCGAACCACTGGACATCTCCAAGCTGGACAACATCAAGCACATGGACCCCGCGCTGATGGAACAGCTGGCCAGCGATTGGGACCCCGGCAACAAACACTTCATTCCCTACATGTGGGGCACCCATGGGGTCACCTACAACAAGGAACTGGTGCTGGAGACCTATCCAGACGCGCCAATCGGCTCCATGGACATGGTGTTTGATCCCGTCCACATGAAAGAGCTTGCCAAATGCGGCGTGTCTTTCCTCGACTCCCCCGGTGATATCATCCCGATGGCGCTGGCACATATGGGCCTGGATCCAAACTCCACCAACCGCGAAGACTACGAAAAAGTAGGCGCGATGCTGGCTGAGATCCGCCCCTACATCAAAACCTTCGACAACTACGCCTACCAGCGGATGCCACAAAAGGAATTCTGCGTTTCCACCACCTGGGGGCCGGACGGCCTGCTGGCGATGTCCGGTGCGGCTGAGGCCAACACCGGCGTTGTTCTGGACTTCTTCCTGCCCGAAGGCGAAGGCGCTGCACAGCTCTGGATTGATGGCTGGCTGATCCCGACGGACGCTGCCAACAAAGAGGACGCGCATCTGTTCCTCAACTACATGATGCGCCCCGAAGTGGGTGCCGCTGACAGTAACTTCACGTGGTACGCGACAGCCAACAAGACGGCCAAGCCTATGGTGGATGAGGAAGTGACCTCCAGCCCGGCGGCGTTCCCAACGTCCGATCAGGTTGCCAAGATGTACACGACGGCTGTGCTGCCTCCCAAAGTGGAGCGCCTGCAAACCCGCACGTGGACAGACTTCAAGGCCGGCAACTAAGCCGATCTGATGTTCTTTGGCGGTGGCGTCCTTTGCGCTGCCACCGCCAGCCTTTACCTCAAGATGAACGTTAGCGAGGCCTGATTTGACTGGTGCACCAACCGTCAGTGACACGCCATGGCTCGACCAGGATGGGCAAAAGCCTTTGGTCCAGATCAAAGGTGTCACGAAGAAATATGGCGACGTCACGGCCGTCGATAACGTTGATCTGGATATCTATCAGGGCGAATTGTTCTGCCTGCTGGGCGGATCTGGATGCGGGAAATCCACGCTGCTGCGTATGCTGGCGGGGTTTGAATCGCTCAACGGTGGCTCCATCACCATTGATGGGATGGATATGGCGGATGTCCCCGCCTACGAACGCCCCACAAACATGATGTTCCAAAGCTACGCCTTGTTTCCGCACATGAGCGTGGAGAAGAACATTGCCTTTGGCCTGCAACAGGACCGTGTCCCGAAGAACGATATCGTCGACCGGGTGCACGATATCCTGACACTCGTTGAGTTGCAGGACTTCAAGAAACGCAAACCGCAGCAGTTGTCCGGGGGGCAGCGGCAGCGTGTGGCCCTTGCCCGCGCGCTGGTCAAACAGCCCAAGTTGCTGCTGCTGGACGAACCGCTTGCTGCACTGGACAAGAAACTGCGCAAACAGACGCAGTTCGAACTGGCCAACATTCAGGAAAAGGTTGGCGTTACTTTCATCGTGGTCACCCACGATCAGGAAGAAGCGATGACCCTGTCGAGCCGCATGGCCGTAATGGATGCAGGGCGTTTCCAGCAGATCGGCACCCCAACGGAAATCTACGAATTCCCGGACTCCCGCTTTGTCGCGGACTTCATCGGGTCCGCCAATTTCTTCGAAGGGCGCGTCACTGAGGACAGCAGCGATCATGTCCGCGTGCAGACCGACGTTGCCGAAGTCTATATCGACCATGGGCAATCCGTGCTTGTAGGCAGCAAGATCTGGGTCGCGCTGCGGCCTGAAAAAATTCAGATCGTCAAAACGGATGAGCCCGTCAGCGGTCCAAACACAGTCAATGGTGTGGTCGATGATATCGGCTATCTGGGCGAAACCTCGATCTACAAGGTTGCGTTACCAAATGGTCAGATTGTCGATGTCACCGCGCCGAACCAATCGCGCCCAACCAGCGAAACGCAACGGATCACCTGGGAAGACAAGGTCGCCATCAGCTGGGAGCCATCCAGCGTGATGCTCTTGAACTCATGAGCGATGCAGCGGCCCAGACAGCGCCCGCTGCGACGCCCGAGACCAAGCCGCTGATGCAGCGCATCCGGCGCAAGCTGCAAAACAACTGGCGCAGCATCGTTGTGATGGTCCCCTTTGCATGGCTGCTGATCTTCTTTCTTGCGCCCTTCTTTATCGTCGCAAAAATCAGCCTCGCCGAACTGGCCATCGCCAGCCCGCCCTTCACCAAAATGATCGAATGGGCGGACAGCGGGATCATGACGATCCGCATCGTCTTTGACAATTTCACCTATATTTTCGAAGACGATCTGTACCTGAACACCTACTTGAATTCGCTCAAGATTTCGACGACATCAACCTTCCTCTGCCTGCTCTTTGGTTATCCCATCGCCTATGCGATTGTCCGCTCCGGTCCCGTGGCAAAGCCGGTGCTGCTGTTTCTGATTATTCTGCCCTTCTGGACCTCTTTCCTGTTGCGCGTCTATGCGTGGATGGGGCTGCTGGCGGATCAGGGCACGATCAACAACCTGCTGATTTCGCTGGGTCTGATCGATGAGCCCATTCGCATGCTCTACACTGAATTCGCGGTCTATGTCGGTATCGTCTATACCTACATGCCGTTCATGATTTTGCCGCTGTATGCCAATATGGAGAAGCTTGACGGCAGCCTGAACGAAGCCGCCGCAGACCTTGGCTCACGCCCCACCAACACCTTCTTCAAGGTGACACTGCCGCTGACACTGCCGGGGATCATCGCGGGCTGCCTGCTGGTCTTTATCCCGGCAACCGGTGAATACGTCATCCCCGATCTGCTGGGCGGCGGCAACGTGAACATGATCGGCCGCGTTCTGTACAATGAGTTCTCCCGCAACAGCGACTGGCCAGTCGCTGCGGCTGTTGCCATCGTCCTTTTGTTCCTGCTTGTCCTGCCCATCATGGTGTTCCAGTACTTCCAGGGCAAAGCGTCGGAGGCGTCATAGACATGTACGGCAAACGCTCACGCTTTCTGACGATCATGCTGACGCTGGGACTGGCGTTCTTCTACATCCCGATGATCCTGCTGATCATCTATTCCTTCAACTATTCCAAGATCGTCCCCGTCTGGGGCGGCTGGTCGCTGCGCTGGTATGAAGTCCTGTTCCAATCAGAGGAAGTGTGGAGCGCGGTGTCCCTCAGCCTCCAGATTGCATTTATCAATGCCACCTTCGCAACCATACTGGGGGCGCTGGCAGGTCTCGCCATGGTGCGCTTTGGTCGGTTCAGGGGACGTACCTTGTTTGGCGGCATGCTGGTGGCGCCGCTGGTGATGCCGGAAGTCATTACCGGCCTTTCCCTGCTGGTCTTTTTCATCTCTCTGAATGAACTGGTCGGCTGGCCTGCGGAACGCGGTTTCACAACGATCACCATTGCCCATATCACTTTCTCCATGGCCTTTGTCGCAGTGACAATTCAGGCCCGTCTGACGGGGATGGGCGAAGACCTTGAGGAAGCCGCAGCAGATCTTGGGGCCAAACCTTTCAAGGTGCTCACAGCAATCACTCTGCCCCGGCTGACGCCAGCGCTGATTTCAGGGTGGCTTCTGGCCTTTACCTTGTCGCTCGATGATCTGGTGATCGCCAGTTTTGTGACCGGGCCGGGTGCAAACACGTTGCCGATCCTGATTTTCTCCCGAATCCGGTTGGGGCTGAGACCGGATATCAACGCATTGGCGACGATCATCATTCTGGTGATCTCCATCTGCGTCCTGATCGCCGCAATCCTGATGTTCCGCCAGCAAAGAGCCGACCTGCGCGACCAGCAAATGGCAGCCGGGGAAAACAGCTGAGCCTTCCTGTCACCACGGCGGCACCAGCGCGCTCATACGCTTCTGAAGGAGCCATGACATGACCCGTGATCCCCGGTTTGATATCCTCTTTGAACCGGTCAGGATCGGGCCAGTGACCGCGCCAAACCGGTTCTACCAAGTGCCCCACTGCAACGGCATGGGCCGCAGTTATCCTTCGTCCATGACTGAGATGCGGCGCACCAAAGCCGAAGGTGGTTGGGGCGTCGTGACGACCGAAGAGGTGGAAATTCACCCCTCTGCCGATCACTCCCCCTGGATGGGCGGCAGGTTGTGGGACGACCGCGATGTGCCCGTGCTGGCCCGTATGTGTGAAGCGGTCCATGAATACGGCGCGCTTGTGGGGTGTGAATTGAACCACGCGGGCGCCATGGCGGCCAACCGTTACAGCCGGGACGTGCCCATGGCCCCCAGCCATACGCCCGTCGCGTTACACGACCCGGTTCAGGCCCGCGCGATGGATCTGTCCGACATCGCCAACCTGCGCCGCTGGCACCGCGAAGCCGCGATCCGCGCCCGTGATGCGGGGTTCGACATCATCTACGTCTACGCGGGACACCAGCTTTCCACGATCTCGCATTTCCTGTCACCCTACCGCAACCGCCGGTCCGACGCCTATGGCGGCAGCCTTGAGAACCGCGCGCGTCTGTTGCGTGAAGCGCTTGAAGACACGCGCGACGCTGTGGGTGACACCTGTGCCATCGCCATCCGCCTTTCCGTTGACGAGCTGATGGGGCCACAGGGCATCACCAGCGACGGCGACGGCCGCGA
This sequence comes from uncultured Sulfitobacter sp., assembly GCF_947500075.1. Taxonomy (GTDB): domain Bacteria; phylum Pseudomonadota; class Alphaproteobacteria; order Rhodobacterales; family Rhodobacteraceae; genus Sulfitobacter. Next base: position 383,189 of record NZ_CANMQS010000001.1, read on the forward strand.
ACTGGTGGAAATGCTGGCAGAGGTGCCAGACCTCTGGGACGTCAACATCAGCGGCTGGGAGAACGACAGCGCGACCTCGCGTTTCAAGGCCGCCGGGTATCAGGAAGACTACATCCGCTGGGTCAAAGGCGTGACCAGCAAGCCGGTGGTTGGCGTCGGGCGCTATACCTCTCCGGACACGATGGTGTCGCTGGTCAAAAACGGCGTGCTGGATTTCATCGGTGCCGCCCGCCCGTCCATCGCCGATCCCTTTCTGCCCAAAAAGATCGACGAGGGCCGGGTTGAGGACATCCGCGAGTGCATTGGCTGCAACATCTGCGTCTCCGGCGACAACATGTTCGTGCCCATCCGCTGCACCCAGAACCCGACCATGGGAGAGGAATGGCGCAAACGCTGGCATCCTGAAAGGATCGCCCCGCGCCACGCGGATGAAAGCGTTCTGATCGTCGGCGCTGGCCCGGCCGGGCTGGAAGCGGCACGCGCTCTTGGCCAACGCGGATACGCCGTCACGCTGGCGGATGGGGCAGAGGTTCTTGGCGGGCGGTTGATCACTGAACGTAGGTTGCCCGGCCTCTCGGAATGGGGCCGCGTTGTAGACCACCGCATCTGGCAGATCAGCCAGATGGCCAATGTCGAGACCTTTCTGGCCAGCGCGCTGACACCCGAAACCGTGCAGGAGTTTGCCGCTGACCATGTGGTCATTGCCACAGGAGCCAAGTGGGCCGCCGACGGCATTGGCCGCGAGAACCCGCGCGGGATTTCCATCGCCTCCCCGGCCCGCATTCTGACACCAGATGACATCATGGCAGGGGACCGCCCCGATGGCCCTGTGGTGATCTTTGATGACGATCATTTCTACATGGGCGGTCTGATGGCAGAGGTCTTGCGCAAGGATGGCATCGACGTGACCTTCGTCACCCCCGCCGCGCATGTGTCAGAATGGACCTACCAGACGTTGGAGCAACACAAGATTCAGTCCCGGCTGATGGAGATGGGTGTGAAGATCAAGCTGTCTCATAACCTCACACGGATCGCGCCCGGCAAGGTGACGCTCGCTTGTGGCTATTCGGGTGCGCAAGAGGATGTGGAGGCGGACAGCACGGTGTTGGTAACGATGCGCAATCCGGTGGACGCGCTCTATCAATCCCTCGCTCAGGCTGGGCTTCCTTCACTCACTCGGATTGGCGACTGCCTCGCCCCCGGCACGATCGCAGCTGCGGTTTACGCCGGTCACCGCTACGCCCGTGAAATCGGCGAGGGCGATATGCCCAATGTACCGTTCCGAAGGGAGTTGCCTCAGATCGCCGCGCAGGATTAGTCCGGCACGCTACCCGCCAGCAAGCCGCCGCATCAGGAAAACTTCAGCACCTTCGGGTATCTTCCGTGACCAGTCGTCGCGGTAGATGACACCATCCACCGCGACGGCCACGTCGTTCTTGATCGGACCGCTCAGGCCCGGATACCGCTCTTGCAGCTTGCGCAGCAATTCGCGAATGGTGTCCGCTTCAACAGTGAGGGTTTTCTGGTTCTCCGCCAGCGGCACCAACCCACCCCAAAGCGTCACCTGAACCATCAGCCACCCTTTGCCGCGTTCAAGGCCGCGAGGATGCGCGGAGGGGACACAGGCACATGCGACATCCGCACCCCAACCGCGTTGGAGACAGCGTTGGCAATCGCTGCAAGCGGCGGCACAATCGACGTCTCCCCCACCCCGCGCACACCGTAAGGGTGGTTCGGGTTCGGGATCTCAAGGATCTGTGTGTCGATCATCGGCAGATCAGAACAGACCGGCACCCGGTAATCCAGAAAGCCGGGGTTCTGCAAACGCCCATCCGCGCCGTAGACATATTCCTCGTTCAACGCCCAGCCGATGCCCTGCGCCGCACCACCCTGATACTGTCCTTCCACATAAGACGGATGCACGGCCTTGCCCGCATCCTGAATGACAGTGTATCGCACAACGCTGCTTGCTCCGGTTTCCGGGTCCACTTCGATATCGCAGATGTGCGTCGCAAAGGACACGCCAGCGCCGTCCGCCACCAGTTCACTGTGACCTGCAATTGGGCCACCGGTGTTGCCAGCCTCCGCCGCGATCTCCGCCACGGAAAGCGGAGACAGGTTGCCATACTTGGAACCTGCGGCCTTGGCATGCCCCTCTTCCCAATAGACATCCTCAACCGGGATATCCCACATCAGCGCCGCGCGGTTGCGCATCACGTCGATTGCATTTCGGGCCGCCGAAATCGTCGCCATGGAGGACGAAAACGTGCCGCGGCTACCATCCGTCATGTCATTGTAGCCCAGCGTCGAGGTATCGGCGATGACGGCTTTCACGTCCGAATAGGCAATGCCCAACTCCTCAGCCGCGATCAGGGACAGCGACGCGCGCGACCCGCCCACATCAACCGTGCCGACAGCAATGGTGACAGTGCCATCCGCGCCGACGTTGAGGTCGGTACAGGTCTGTCCCCCAAAGTTGAACCAGAACCCACAGGCCATGCCCCGGCCCTGATTTTTACCCAGAGACGCGCTCATGTGCGGATGCGCCTTGGCGGCATCCAGAGTAGGTCCGATCCCGATGGGGCCATAAACCGGCCCATACGAAGACCTGCTGCCCTCTTGTGCCGCATTCTTGATGCGGAAATCGACCGGATCCATGCCAATCTGATGGGCCAGTTCATCCACAGCACTCTCAACCGCGAATGCCGCCATCGGCGCCGAAGGCGCGCGGTAAGCGGCAACCTTGGGACGGTTCACCAGCACCTCAAGACCCACTGTCTTGACGTTTTCCAGATCGTAGCAGGCAAAAGACGTCATCGCACCAATCTCGGCCCAGTCGCCGGGATAGGGGCCGCCGGAGTAGCGCAGCGTGGCCATACCGGCAGTGATCCTGCCATCTTTGGTCGCACCAATCTTTATGTCGATTGATGTGGCACTCGTCGGGCCAGAGGCGCGAAACACCTCTTCGCGCGACATCACCAGTTTCACCGGCCGGCCGGCCTTGCGCGACAGGGCCAGCGCCACAGGCTCTGCCCAGACGTGGGTCTTGCCGCCAAAGCCACCACCAATCTCGGAGGAGGTGACGCGCAGTTTCGACACCTCCAGCCCCAGCAGATCCGCGCAGTTCTGGCGGTAAACAAAATGGCCCTGGGTACAGACCCAAAGCTCTGCCGTGCCGTCCGAATTGCAGTTGGCCACACAGGCGTGTGGCTCAATGTAGCCCTGATGGGTTTGCTCTGTCTTGTAGGAGCGTTCGACGATGAAATCCGCCTGCGCAAAACCAGCGTCGACGTCGCCGTGTCCAAACTCAGCCCGGTTCGACAGGTTTGAGGGTGCGGTGGGCGCGGGTTCAACGCCGCCAGTGAACACCGCCTCGTTCAGGACCGGCGCGTCTGGTGTGATGGCCAGATCAACATCGACGACATGGGGCAGAACCTCATATTCAATGTCGATCCGCTTCAACGCTTCACGCGCGGCATGCGCATCAATCGCCGCGACCGCTGCAACCGCGTGCCCGTCGTACAGCGCCTTTTCGCGGGCCATGCAGTTGTCCAGAATGTTGTAAAGGTCCTGATCCCCGTTCGTCAGATCAGGCAGGTCATCCGCCGTCACAACCGCTTTCACGCCTTTGACCGCCTCAGCACGGCTTGTGTCGATGGACACGATACGCGCATGGGCATGCGGACTGCGCAGCACACGGCCCACCAATTGGCCCGGCATGTTGAAATCAGCGCCATAGCGCGCGCGCCCGGTAACCTTGTCCACCCCGTCGGGGCGTTCGGGACGGGTGCCAACGGATTTGAGCTTTTGCTCGTGATATGTCGCGTCGAAACTCATGCCTCTTCTCCCCTCATTTCCAATGCTGCATCCTGCACCGCGCGCACGATCTTGTCATAGCCGGTGCAGCGGCAGAGGTTGCCCGCCAGCCAGAACCTGATCTCTGTCTCAGTCGGATCCGGGTTCTGGTCCAGCAACGCCTTGGCCGCGACCAGAAAACCCGGTGTGCAGATTCCGCATTGCAAGGCGGCATGTTCGATGAACTTGCGTTGCAGCGGATGCAGTTCACTGCCGTCCGCCATACCTTCAATGGTCTCAATGCTGCTGCCTTGCGCTTCGGCCCCCAGAACGAGGCAGGAACACACAATGCGCCCATCCATCATGGTGCTGCACGCACCGCAATCGCCGGTGCCGCAGCCTTCCTTGGCGCCCATCAGCCCCAAACGGTTACGCAGAACATCCAGCAGGGTCTCATCCGGTTTGCACAGAAATTCAACCTCATCGCCGTTGATCGTGGTGGATACTGGAATAGAACTCATGACGTGCCTCCTGCCCGGTCAAATGCAATGCGCGCCGCGCGGCGCGCCAGCACGCCCGCGACCTGTTTGCGAAACGCGATGGTGCCGCGTTTGTCATCAATCGGATTGCACATCGCGGAACATTGCGCCGCCAGTGTTTCCAACACGCTGTCCTCCAGCGTGGTGCCGACCAGCGTCTGTGCGGCATCTTCCGCCAACAAGACCGTCGGAGCTACCGCCCCCAGCGCGACCCGCGCGGTATCGACCTTGCCCGCCGCATCCAGCGTCAGGTTCACCGCGACACCGACAACCGCGATGTCCATTTCCGTGCGCGGAATGAACCGCAAATACGCATCCCCTGACCCGGCGGCACGCTTGGCCAGCACAATCGCCTCAATGATCTCGCCCTTCAGCAACGATGTCTTGCCCGGTGCCGCCGGGATATCCTCAACAGCGACCATCCGCGTGCCACCCGGCCCCGCGACCTTTGCCTGTGCGCCTGCGGCAACCAAGGCAGGCACACTGTCTGCCGCTGGAGAGGCATTGCACAGATTACCCGCCATCGTGCACCGGCCCTGAATCTGCGTGGAGCCGATCAGATTCGCGGCCTCCACCACACCGGGCCAGGCCGCGCTCAACGCTGCATGCTCGGCCAAAGCCGCGCACGGCACTGCCGCACCGATCACAAAGGCGTCGTCCGTTTCAACGACGCTGCCCATGCCATCGATGGATTTGATGTCGATCACCAGATCCGCGTCGAAATCATCATTCTTCATCCGGACCAACAAATCCGTCCCCCCGGCAAGGACAAACGCGGTTCCCTGCGCCTCAGCGAGCAGGCTTGTGGCATCATTGAGTGTTTCAGGCCGTTCATAGCGCACTGGCGGCATCCTTCTTGCGAGAAATCCTGTCATTCTGAATCCAATGACTGAACAGAGGATCAGCCATTTTGGGGGCAATCTGCAAGCAAATAACCCGCCCCCCTCGCGCAACTTGCACAGGAAAAGACGCGGATCACGCCATTGGCTGCCTTCAGGTTGGTAGCGCGTGTTCCGGAAGTCTTTCGGTGTTCGCTGAATGCCTGTCGAAAAACCGTCGAAAAGCTCTGCAAGTTCGGCAACCCGAGCCAAAGGTGATCCTGCTGATACCCAGCGCAGATTGCAGCCAGAGAGGGTCACGCCAAACTGTCGATAGACAACAGTGATGCGGCCGCCGCCGTCAGGCGACAGTCACGGCAACCTCTACTTCCGCATCTATCGACAGCGTCGCCAGCAAGGCACCGTTGCCAAAGTACTGATAGATTTCCATTTCCGTCCCGTTGGCATCCGTTACCGTAACGCCATCGGCCAACTGGAATTCCGTTGTGGCGGTATTCTCCAGCACGACGGCGTCATCCGCATCCCCAAAGAGGGAGACATTGGCCACAGCGGATGTCCCCAACAGATCCGCAATCTCCAGATCCCCCGAACCGGACAGATCGAACACATCCCCCAAGGAGACAATGTCAAACGTGTTTGCCTGCGCATTGTCCATGTCGATCACTTCAATACCGCTCAGATCCAACATGGGAAGCAGATCACCATCGATGCTGCCGCCGATCCCGACGACTTCCAGCACATCACGGCCCGCACCACCTTCCACGCGCTCTCCGGTCGTCGTTGGGGCATTGGACAGCAAGATCCGATCATCGCCAGCGCCTGCCAGAATGGTGTCCTGCCCGGACCCGCCATTCAGCGTGTCGTCCCCTCCAAAGCCAATGATCAGGTCATTGCCGCCCCCACCTAGCAAGCGATCGCCCTCCCCGCTGCCAAAGAGCAGGTCACTTTCGGACTGCCCATCCAGCGTCTGCGCGGTATCCGCGATGCCCAGCACTTCGGTTGAGAAAAGCTCGATCTCCGACGTGTTTTCGTCCCCATCAAGGTCAAACTGTGCAGTGGCGCTGAACCGGTTGTTTTCGCCCAGCAGCAGGTAGATGTCCGCGATCTCTGCCAGTGCCACTTCATATTCCAGCGACTGCGTCGCGAATGTGGGGCTGTCTTCGGTCGCAATGACCTGTGCAGGGCCGCCATCGACTTCCAGCGTGAGCGTGAAATCGGTCAGGACCGGGTTAAAGACGGGCGAGGCTTCCAATGCCGTGGTCAACTGGCTGGGCTCGGCAAGGAAGGTCGGTGCGCTTCCTGCAAGCTCCGTCAACTCGGGCGGCGGGTTTTCGGTGTCATATTCCGCGCCAATGCCGAAAGCCTCGATCAGAACAGTGTAGCCATCGCCGCCATCGGTTCTGAGGTCTTCTGAAATGGCCTGCCATCCCTGATTTGCAGGCAAGTCCGGCGGTACAGTTGGCTGTCCATCTGTGATAAAGAACAGATAGTTGGTATCCGCACTTCCCGTGCCGTTCTGCGTGTCAAAGAAGTCCTGCGCATCTGCCAGGGCCCGGTCCCAACGGGTGCTGCCGCTCTCATAGCTGTTGACCAGGGTTGAGCGGGCAATGTCGAAGTCCTGCAATTCGACCGGCGCATAGGCAATTGTGGTTGTGGCGTAGGTAATGATCTGCACCACCACCTCTGTTGACGCCCCTTCGAAGGATTGGGCCAGCGTATCGAGCGCATCAAGCACCGCATCGACCTGATCTTCCCAACCCGACCGGCCAATACTGCCGGACCTGTCCATTGCGATGGACAGATTGATCGTATTGGTTTCCGCCTGAGCCGTTGTGATGGCGACGCTGCCACCCGCAGCCGTGTCAGTGGGCACAATGTTAATGTCCAGCGTTGCCGAGCGGCCATCATCGGCTCCGCCTTCTTCGCTTTCCACTTCCACCTCGACGCGCGCGGTCGAGACGCCGCCGTCAGCATCCGTGACGGTGTAGTCAAACCGGTCGACACCCTGAAAACCGGCATCGGGCGTGTATTCAAAACTGCCATCCGCATTGACCGTCACCGCACCTGCCGCGGGGCCATTCGAACCCAGCGCAAAGATCAGGTCTGTGGGCGCGGTTTCTGCGTCAGTGGCGGTCAATTGGCCAAGGACGGAGGTGTCTTGCACTGTCTCGATGATGCTGGTGGCGGACACGATTGGGGATTGGTTTGTGCCTGCGACCTCAATGGTTACAGTCTGACCAACCTCAGCGCCCTGGCCATCGCTGACAAAGACATCAAAGGTCTCTGTGGCGGTTTCTCCAACAGACAAACCTTCCGCCGCGCTGCTGAGCGTATAGGTCCATGTGCCACCTTCGGTGATTTCAAATATGCCGTAGGTGCCCGCCTCGCCACCGCGCCATGTCAAGACTGCGCCCACGTCGGGATCCGTGGCGGTCAATTGCCCCGTGACAGAGGAAATGTCCGTGCTTTCGGTCAGGAATCCGGACGCATCATCAGCGGTACTGGTCAGAGATGGGGCATCGTTGGTCCCCGTGATCGTCACGGTGACTTCCTGCTCGGTCCCATCTTCGGTGCGCAGGGTGAAACTGTCAGTGAGCGGCGCACTTGTGGCGCTCAGCGCATCGACCGCGGCGTTTGCGTTGTCAAGCGTATAGGTCCACAGACCCGCTGCGGTGACGGCAAAGGTGCCAAAGCCCGCCGCTGTCACAGCACCCGGCGCCACCACCTGAAACGCGTTGTCTGCATTGTCAGCATCTGCGCTGGTCAGCACGCCGGTGATAAAGTCGACACTTGCGTCTTCCGCAAGTGTCCCGATTGCTGCGCCTGCAACCACGGCACCGTCATTCGCGCCGGTGATCGTGATGCTGACCTCTTGGGCCGTGCCATCTTCGCTGCGCACGATAAAACTGTCTGTCAGTGCTGCACTTGTCGGACCCAACGCATTCACCTCGGCATTGGTATTGTCCAGCGTATAGGTCCACAGCCCTGCCGCCGTGACGGCAAAGCTGCCGTAGCCCGCTGATGTCTCCGCACCGGGCGCGACGGCCTGAAAGGCGTTGTTGGCGTTATCCGCGTCCGTGCTTGTCAGCAGGCCAGTGACAAACTCCACTGCCGCATCTTCCGCAATCGTACCGTTGGAGACACCCGCAATCAGCGCACCATCATTGGCACCTGTGATCGTGACCGTCACCTCCTGCGCGGTTCCGTCTTCCGTCAAAACGACAAAACTGTCGGTCAGCGGCGCGCTGGAGGGAGCCAACGCATTCACGTCAGCATTGGCGTTATCCAGCGTATAGGTCCAAAGCCCTGCTGCCGTGACAGCATAGGTGCCGTATCCAGCCGAGGTCTCCGCACCGGGGGCGACGGCCTGAAAGGCGTTGTCGGCATTGTCGGGGTCCGCACTGGTCAACAGGCCGCTGACAAGATTCGTTCCGGCATCCTCCGCAATCACAGCCGACGCCACGCCGCTAACTTCTGCGCCATCATTGGTGCCGGTGATCGTAACGGTCACCTGCTGGGTGTCCGTCGTGCCCGCCGTGTCCGTCACGATCGCAAGGAACTGTTCCGTCTCAATGGCCCCCACGCCCAGTCCGTCAGCCGCACCGGGGGTGAGTGTATATGACCAATCGCCCCCCGCTGTGATCTCAAACGTGCCATAAGTGCCAGTAGCCGAACCGCTCCACGTCAGGGTATCGCCCACATCCGCATCCGTAGCGATCAGACTGCCCGTGACCGGGTCTGTCGCATCCTCGGTCACATCACCTGCAACGACGCTGCCCGTCTCCACAACGACCGGCACATCATTGCTGCCGTCAACCTGTACCGTGACCAAAGCGACCGCACTTGCACCACCGGGGTCCGTCACCCGGACAGAGAACGCATCGGTGCCGCTGTAATCCGGATCAGGCCGGTAATTGTAGGTACCATCTTCGAGGATCACCACGCCCCCATGCGCCGCAGGGTCCTCCAGCGTGTAGGTCAGCGCATCGCCATCCACATCCGTCGCAGTCAGCGTGCCGGTTAACGTGCCGTCTTCGGCCACTGTCGCAGCGGCGTCTGCAAACTCCGGCGCATCGTTTACAGGTTCCAGTTCAATGAAAATCGTACCACTGGTGTCGATCTCATTTCCATCGGTTACCTGATAGGTGAATTGATCCTGCCCGTTGAAATTGGGGGAGGGCACATATTCAAATTGCCCGTCGGGCGTCACAGTTGCGGTCCCGTTCTGCGGATCATCAAGAAGCGCGAACTCCAGCGTGGTCACATCCACTTCACCATCAAGCGCAATCTCGCCTGAGATGACGCCTTCCGTCGGGTCTTCCAAACCTGTGACAACAGTGTCAGGCGGCAGAAACTCTTCTTCCAGCCGCAGACGCCCCTCATCAAAGGGGACATCATCTGCATCCTGTTGGTCGAATTCAGGTGCGTCACCGGGGTCAATGCCTTCCGGCTCATCAATGGAATCCAGTTCCAGACCGTTCCCCGGACCACTGCCCACACCATCGCTGTCCCGTTCGCTGCGAGTTTCACCGAAAGACACGAACGTCTCTCCCGCATCCACACGTGCAAGCGCGCTGCGATAGGCACCAACAGCTTCCGCGATCAGCAGGTTATCATCCGCATCATCCTGCAAGGATCGTGAGACCTCAAACGCCTCCCCGGACGCCGTCAGTATCCACTTGCTGTCGGTTCCTGTGATGTTGGTCACCACGTTGCCATCTACATCCAGCAACAGGATTTCGCCGACGCTGCCATCCGGGTCACGTGTCAGGCTCACTTCCGTGGTGAGCACGCCATCAATCGTCTGAACTTCGGCGATGACCGTTGTGCCGCGGATGCCCATCGTGGCAGACGGTGTGCTGACATCCATACCGCCCGTCTTGGCAACCTGCCCTGCGATGAAAACGAACCCGCCCTGGACAAGATTGAAACCACCGGAGTTCGCGTTGCTTTGTGGATCGTAGATGAGATTGTCGATGATCATCCGCGAATTCGAAGTAAGCGAAAAGATCGTGCCATCGACAAACGTGACAGAAACCGTGGAGTCAGCCGCTGTCTGGATGACATCATTTGCGAAAATCTTGACGCCAACACCGAGGTCTTCAACGGTGCCATCAGCCCGCTGCACAGAGCTGGTGCCGTCAACCGTCTCCACTTGACCAATCGCCTCTGCCGCTGTGGGAGCCGAAGCCTGCGCGTATTGCCCCGGTGCCAGAGGGCCCGCAAGCCGGGACACGGCTGCCCCGTTGAGCATCGCGCCATTTGGCGCATAGATATCTGCTGGCGTCTCAGTGCTGAAGTAGTCCGGGACGCGCAAAGCGTCCTCCCCTTCGCTCAACAAGCGAAGATCGTTCCCCATGCGCTGAAATTGCGCACCGAAAAGCTGTTTTGCGTGTGGAACGACAAGGCGCCCGTCAGCGCCAGGTTCGATGGAAACCCAATTCGTTCCATCATCAGATGGGATCTGTGAAAAGAGCGACACGGTAAAATTCCTAAAAATCAGAACTTACAACACATTGTCATTTTTGGGGCGGATTTTCGCTGACTTGTGGTCCATTGAGTCAAAAAACTAGGCAAAATGCACCCATAGATTGAAGTTTTGCCGATAACCTCCCCACCCTCGCAACAGGAACGGCTCCTGAGATGTGAAATTCCTGAATTTGTGCGACAGTGTGATTCGGCATTTGAGACGCCGCAGACGAGGTGCGCCGGATCAACCGTGTCAGCCTTCGAGGCCATACTGGCAAAAAGGAACGTATGGGAGATTGGTTTTCCAAATGGGTCGGATGGGTCCGGGTTGTTGCTATCTTCGGATTGCTTTGTGGGTTGGTGATCAGGATCGCGGATCCTGCACCCGTGGCCGGACTGCGCAACGCGACTTTTGACTTCTATCACCAGTCAAAACCGCGCGACTTTGCCCCCCTCCCCGTCGCCATTCTGGACATTGATGACCGCAGCCTCGCGGAAATCGGGCAATGGCCATGGCCGCGCACGCGGGTCGCGGAGATGGTGCAAAAGGCCACGCAGGCAGGCGCAGTGGCGATTGCCTTCGACATTGTGTTTTCGGAGCCAGACCGCCTGTCTGCCGAACAAATCGTCGCCGACAATCCCGAGATGCCACCCGATCTGGGCGCACAATTGCTGGAACTGCCAAGCAACGATGATATCCTGGCGGAAGCGTTCCGGTCAGCGCGTGTGATCGTTGGTCAAACCAGCGTGCGCACCGCGTCAGGCAACAGCGATGTCAAGCGCGACATGGTTGATGTGCCCCATGCGCTGATTGGGCCTAATCCGATGCCGTTTCTGCTTCAGTTCCCCGATGCCGTGCAAAACCTGCCCCAACTCGAAGCGGCGGCGTCGGGGCATGGCATGTTTACCGCGCGCCCTGACCCTGATGGCGTCTACCGGCGTGTGCCCATCGTGATGAGCGTGCAGGGTGAAATTCGGCTTGGCCTGACCCCTGAATTGTTGCGCATCGCAACCGGCGGCCAGGCTTTTGCCGTGCGCACCAATGAGGCTGGCATCGAAGGGGTGGTCGTTGCCGGCCAGCTTGTCAGCACCGCGCGGGACGGCACGCTCTGGCCCTACCTGACCCCCTCTTCGCCGTCGCGCTACATCTCAGCTTCGGACCTCATCGCAGGGCGCATGCCCGAGGGGCGGCTGGCCAATCATCTGGTGCTGGTCGGCACGTCCGCCATCGGGTTGGAAGACTTCCGCGCCACCCCGCTGGGGGTCGCCATGGCTGGTGTAGAGATCCACGCGCAAGTGCTTGAAAACATTCTGTCTCAAACCGCGTTGAGCCGCCCGAACTACACCATCGCAATTGAGTTGATGTCGACGCTGGTCTTGTGTCTGCTGGTCATCATCTTTGCACCAAACATCACCGCGCGCTGGCTGATATCAGGCGCATTGCTGCTGCTGGTCGGCTATGCCGCCACGTCCTACTACATGTTCCACAGCAGCCGCGTGCTGCTCGACCTCAGCTTTCCGGCCATTGCGACCATTTCCACGATCATGCTGATGGCCACGGTCAACTACCTGCGGGAGGAACGACGGCGCCGGGAGATCCGCAATGCCTTCGGGCGCTATGTCTCACCTGACCTGGTCGCCCAGCTTGGTGCCAACAAGGGAGGGCTTTCCCTGGGTGGTGAGACCCGCAACCTGACTCTGTTGTTCAGTGATGTGCGTGGCTTCACAGCCATCGCGGAGGACTTCAAGGATGATCCGACCGGGCTGACAACCCTGATGAACCAATTCCTGACGATCCTGTCCAATGGCATCCTGGACTATGAAGGCACCATCGACAAATTTATGGGCGATGCGGTCATGGCGTTCTGGAATGCGCCGCTGGACAATGATGACCACGCCCGCGCCGCCTGCAAGGCAGCGCTCCGGATGATCTCAGACGTTGATGCCTTCAACAAACGCCGGCTGGCCGAGGCGCGCCTGGCCCGGATGAAACGCGCCAAATCGGGGGCGGCAAACATTGCCACCCCCACCAAGGTCCATACGATCAACGTCGGTATCGGCATCAACACGGGCAATTGCGTTGTCGGCAACATGGGGACCAAAACCCGGTTCGACTACACAGCCCTGGGAGATCCGGTCAACGTCGCCTCCCGGCTGGAGGGGCAATCAAGGTATTATGGGGCGAGCATCATTCTGGGCGCCAGTACGGCTGCCGAAGCAATGGAGGACTTTGCGCTCATCGAACTCGATACCGTGCGCGTTGTCGGCAAAGAGCTTCCGGAGAACATCTTCGCCCTGGTGGGCGACAAGGAGCTGCGCGACACGCCGGCTTTTCAGAAGGCCTTCGCGCTGAATGCGGAAATGCAAACCGCCTACCACGCACAGGACTGGGATGGGGTTGAGGCCGGATTGCCAGAGATCGAAAAACTGTTTCAGGAGCTGAAGCTCGGAATGGGTCAATATGCAGCGCTGTTTCGGGACCGCGTGGCGGCCATGCGGGCAGACCCGCCGCCGCCCGATTGGGACGGTGTGTTCGCCTCCACCAAGAAGTGATCTACCGTTCGCGCAAAGCCTCTGACTGCGCCCGCAGGATCGGCTTTGCCAGATAGGACAGCACGGTTTTTTGTCCGGTCTGGATATCCACCGATGCAATCATGCCGGAGGTGATTGGCAGCGGATTGTCCGCACTGCCCAGATAGGACCTGTCGGTCCGGATCACGACGCGAAAGAACTCGGTCCCGTCGGGTCGCTGGATCGTGTCGGCACCGATGCGCACCACCTCTCCCTCCATCGCGCCGTAGACAAGATAATCATAGGCCGTGATCTTGACCGATGCGGGCTCACCCAAGCGCACGAAGGCAATGTCACGCGGTCCCAGATCTGCTTCAATCAGCAGACTGTCGTCAATCGGCACAATATCCACCAAAGCCGCACCCGGCTGGACAACCGCGCCAAGCGTTGTCGTGTGGATGGTGTTCACCGTCCCGCGCACCGGCGCGCGCAACTGCGCGCGGGTGACCCGGTCATTGGCAGCGCGCAGCGTTTCCTGCACGACCGCCAGTTCAAGCTGCAACTTCGCCAGCCGCTGCCGCGCCGCCAGCACATAAGCAGACCGTGTCGCTTCGATCTGGCTTTCCACTTCGGAAATCGCGGCTTTGATCCGCGGTTCCGCAGCCAGACTGACCGCGATATCCCCGGACAGCTCTGCCAATCGTGATTGCAACCGCAGCAGTTCAATTCTGGGCACAACACCGCGATCCACCATGCCTTTGGTCAGCTCAGCCTCTTCACTGAGCGGCGCAATCACGGCCGCAGTTTTGGCCCGCTGTGCCCGCGATTCCGCCAGAGCACTGCGCTGCTGGACCAATTGCGCATCCAGCACCTCCAACTCCCGCACAAGCTGATCCCGCCGGGACACGAAGACCTCCTGCTCCGCCGCCGTGGCGCGCGGGTTTCGGTCAACAAGTTCATCCCGAAAGGTCAGCTCAGGCGCAAATTCCGCCTCTGCCCGCAACCGCGCAGCTTCGGCCGCTATGGCAGAGGATTGCTCCCGCAACTCCCCCTGTTCGGAGGCAAACCGGGTGTCATCGATCTGCATCAGCACATCGCCCGCCTCCACGATGTCGCCTTCCCGGACCATCACGGCACTGACGATCCCCCCTTCAAGGCTCTGCACCACCTGCACCTGTTGAGAGGGGATTACCCGGCCTGTCGCGCGCGCGGATTCCTCAATCTCATAGAGCGCCGCCCAAGCCAGAAACGCCCCCAACCCCAGCGCGATCACCAACAACAAGGCCCAAGAAAAACGGTCCTTCAGCGCCACAGGTGCGGCGTTGATGCTGTTGGCGAAATCATCCTCTATCCGGTTTCCGAACATGGCCTATCCCGCCGCCTTCTGGGTGCTGGCGACACGCAGCTTGTTCAAGACCTCACCGCGCGGCCCATCAAGCACAACGCGCCCCTGATCCATCACCAGCAACCGGGTGGTCATCGCCGCCAGCGTCTGGCGGTGGGTGCAGATGATCAGCCCGGTGCCTTCGTTGTTCAGCTCCCGCAGACGGGCGATGACCGTCGCTTCCATCTGTTGGTCCATCGCATTTGTCGGCTCATCCAGAAACAGCAAACGCGGCCTGCGCAGGATCAACCGCGCCAGCGCAATCCCCTGCCGTTGGCCGCCGGAAAGTTTGCTGCCCTGATCGCCCAGGAACATGTCCAACCCTTCAGGCGATTGTTCAACAAAACTGTCCATCGCCGCGAAATAGAGCGCGCGACGCAGCGCCTCATCGCTGGCGTTCGCGTCCCCGATCATCAGGTTTTCCCGCAAGGTGCCCGTAAATAGATCCGGGTTCTGCGGCAGATAGCCAATGCCCCGCCGCAGATCAGCGGGTTCATAGTGTTTCTGGGCGATCCCGTCGATCAGGATGGTGCCACTGTCCGGCTGCAACAGCCCTGCGATAACCTTGCCCGTTGTGGTCTTGCCCGACCCCACCTTGCCAAGCACAGCAATAGACGCGCCGGCCTCACATTCGAAACTGAGGTTGTTCAACGCGGGCTGCTGGGCATCTGGATAGGTCAGGCAGACGTCGCGCAGGGAAACCGCCCCTTCGACCACATGAGTCGTGCGTTTGACCGCGTCCCCCTGCTCCACCGGCAGCGCCATGAAACGGTTGAGCGCTGCAAGGGATTTGAACGCATATTGCGCGCGAAAGATCGTTTGCGCGATCGTGCCAAGCGGCGCCAGCACGCGGCCCGCCAGGATATTCGCCGCAATCAATCCGCCGATGGTAATCTCCCCGCGGGAGACCAGAAAGACGCCCCAGACGATGATCCCGACGCTGACCGCCTGTTGCACCAGCATCGTGCCGTTGGTGGCAACGCCCGACCAGAACTTTGTCCGCCCGTTGATGTGGGACGACGCTGTGACAGCGGTTTCCCATTCGCGTTGCATGAACGGTTCGGCGTTCAGGCTCTTGATGGTCTCAATGCTCGCCAACGACTCCACCAACACCACATGCCGCTTCGTCGCCATCTGCTGCGCCTGCGCGGCAGAGCGCCCCAGCGGGATCTGCGCGATCAGTGCCAGCAACAAAACAACCGGCACCGCCGCCAGCGGGACAAAGGCAATCGGACCCACAATCGCAAACAGCGCCGCCACGAAAATGCCGATGAACATCAGGTCGATCAGCGACACAAAGGTGGCAGAGGCAAAGAACTCCCGCACCATTTCAAAGTCCCGGATCGTGCTGGCGATCCCCGCAGCCCCACCGCGCCGCGACAGCAAGCGCACCTGCATGGCCTGCTCAAACAACCGTGCTGCGACTTTCAGATCGACCCGCCGGCCAATGTTCTCCAGGATGTTGGAGCGTACCGTGCGCAACACCAGATCAAGCGCCAGCGCGATGCCCACGCCGATGGCCAGCGTCCACAGCGTGACAAAAGCAAGGTTTGGAATAACCTTGTCATAGACGTTCATCACGAACAGCGGCAGCGCCAGCGTCAGCAGGTTCAGAAGCAGCGCGGCCAATAGCACCTGCACCCAGTTGCCCCAATTCGCACGCACCGGTGCCCAGAACCAATGCCCCTTCTGTGAGCCAAGCGACTTTGTGTCAGGGGACAACATCCGGCTGGCACGGTCGTCGGCCTGCGTGACAAGCAGGACTTCGGACAGCACCTCGCGCTTTAGGTCGCGCTTGGCCAGCGTCCGCGTCTCGCCTGCCTGTGCCGGGTCAACGACGCGGGCATCGCCATTGGGCGATCCAATCGCCGTGAGGACAAGCGGCGTGCCCGCCTTGCGCAAGACGATGTAGGGCAGTGCAATCTGATCGATCTTGTGTGGTGCGCGTTTGACCAGTTGAGACTTCAATCCGATGGCAGCCAGCGCGCGGGACATCATCACCGGATCGGTCAGATCCGCTCCGGCAGGCAGGCGCGATGCGACAGCAGCGGCCGAATAGGGTCTGTTGAAGTATTGTGCAAACCAGGCGACCACACCGTACCCCGGCGCGTCCTCTCCCGAAGGGCTCGGGGGCGACACTGCCGATCCGGCGGTGTCGGGCGCGGCTGTCATTTCAGCGGCTCAATGGTAACGTCAAAAACCCCGGTCGGGTTGTTCTTTGCACGGGCCTGAAAGTTCGGCTCCATCGTGATCTCGCTGTTGCGGACACCAAAGTGCTGGGCCAATGCACTGCCCGCCGCCAGAACCCGGTATGACCCAAAGGCCAGGCCCGCGTCCGAACTTACCTTCTGAAACTCCACATTGAAACGCGCGCGTTCCACTTCCAGCACATCCAAAAGCGTGCGCTTGGCCGCTGCGAACTCATCCGCATAGACCTCAACGATCAGCCCGTTGATCCGCAACTGACGTTTGAGCATTGCATTGCGCTCTGCTGTTGAATGGTAGTTGTTCCACGACAGAGCCGCCAATTCAGCCACCTCACGCACGGCCACCGCGCGTTCGGACAAGGCGCGCTGGGTGTGCTGGGCATAGGCGTTCCGCGCGGCTTTGCGCCCGCCTTGGTACAGCGTCCAGCGCATCCCGACACCAAGGTATTCATCCGTTCGACTGCCGCGTAAACCGTTGCGGTTGATGTCGCGGGTGACGCCGGCGTTCAGGGTCAGTTTTGGCCGGGCTTCGGACAATCCCACTTCCGCCTCGAACTGGCTCTGGTCAATCTGGGTTTGCGCGAACTTGACGCGGTAACTGTTCTTGATGGCTTTCTGGGTCAGCGCATCGAGGGATCTTGGCACCGGTCCCAATTGCAGATGCATCTTCGGTCCCGGCGCGCGGCCGATCACGCGCTTGTAGCGTGCCTCCGCATCCCTGAGCCCCCGTTGCACATCGGCCAGCGCCAGTTTTGCAAAGCTGATCCTGTCATCGATGGTCAGCGCATCACTGCTGGGCAACCGCCCGCTGTCGACCAGATCCCGCACCTGCCGCGCAATCCGCTGATGTGTGGCAACATTGCGCCGGGCCACCTGTATGAGCGACCGATGGCGGATCACATCAATGTAGGCTTCGGCAGCATTGAGCGCCATCGTCTCGGATGCATCCAGCATCCGGAAGATGTTGCCATCCACCCGTGCCGCATTGGCGTAGACCAGATTTGCGCGGCGATACCCGTCAAAAAGCACAACGCTGGCGTTGACGCCGATTTGCGCGCGGTCGCCGACCCGGTTGTTGTCTGCAGGTGACAAAAATGCAGGGTCATCCACCCGCTGCCACCCGGCTTCGCCAAACACCTCAACCTTCGGCAGGTACTCCCGGCGCAGCTCCATCAACTCAAACGCGCTGGCCTGCGTCTCCGCCTGGGTGGCCTTCAACGCCGGATTTGATGTCAGGGCGTACTGAACCGCTTGCTTCAGCGTTTCAGCCTGCGCAGACGCGCCCACCCCAAGGCTCACGCCGCAAAAAAGCAGCACTTCAACAAATTTCTTCACGACCCCAGTCCCCGAGCAGAAAAATCAAGTTCAAAAACAATATGAGCGAAGGTTAGCCGACGTTATGTTTTATTCAAAACGCTTTCTGATCAGCGCGATGAAATGCAACCAGAGCGTCCATGGCTTTCGCACAGGTTGTGGATCTGCTGGGGTGACGCAAAGCCGGTCGGGCGGATGCCCCGTTGCATTTGCTTTGCGACCCAATCAGCCGGTCAGGCACCAGTCAACGGGCATTCTGTCAGCTTCCGCATCATGCGTTCAGCGTATTTGCACCTGCCATATAGACAGCCACCGCCGAAAACTTACCATTTCTGACGTCGAAGAAGTTGCAGTTGGACTTTCGTGTGATCGTGCCATCATGCTCTGTGTTTTCAACCCTGAACCTTGCAGCAATCCTCCCGACGTCGGGATCAGCCACATAGGTGAAATCGAGATGGCGCACCGCCTCATGATTTCTCCAAAGCCGTTCAAGCATCGCCCCAATCGCGTCATGCCCTTCAAGCCGGACACCATGGGTTTCGACAGAAAACACGCAATCATCGGCAAGTGTCGCAAGAACACCGCTGAGATCTTCGCGATCCACCGCCGCAAAGTACCGCAATACCAGTTGGACCTGGTCTTCCTTGCTCATGTTCACAGCGCTTGCCCCCCTTTCATTGTATGCGACCCCGTCACTCTGACAGCCGGTTCACCCGCAGACGAACACATCACAGGGGCCAAAGCGAGGTGAACCGCAACACGACAGATGCAGCGCCCCGATCTGTTGCCTTTTACGCATCGCGCATGGAAACCCTGAAAAAGGAAACGAAGCTGTCTTTTGCGACACTGTTCCTGTCGGTGCGCCAGACGGCAATCGTGTCCAGCCTGTCGCTGACATCTTCAATCGGAATGACCCGCAACCCGGCGGGCAAACCATCAGCGACCGTTTCGGTCAGCACCGCGATACCAATGCCGCATGCCACCAGCCTTTGGATATCGGATATTGTCAGACCCTCTTGCACAACAAGCGGTTCAAACCCTTCCCGCCGGAACAGGGGGGCGACATATGAATAGAAATGCTGCCAATGATCCCTGTCGCCCTGAATCATCGGCTCATCAGACAATTCCGCCAGTTTGATGGACGCCCGCCCAGACAGCGGATGACCATCATAGACCACGCAGACAAAGCGCTCGCTTTGGACGCGCAAGCTCTCAAGCCCCGCGCGGGAAACGGTGCCTGTCGCCAATCCAACATCGATTGTGCCATCCGCAAGCTGGCTGAACTGTTCTGACGTGACCGAATGCGTCAAAAGCAGTGTGACGTCTGGGTGCTCCACCTGAAAAGCCTTGAGCAGCCTTGGCAGACAGCCGTTCATGGCATTGTCTGTATATCCGATCCGCAGTGTCCCGATGTTGCCGCCGTGGACCCGAATGGCGTCTTCGACAATCCGTTGGGTCCGCCCCAGAACATCCTTGCAGCCCCCCAGAAACGACTTGCCTGCCTCCGTCAATTCCACGCGCCGGTTGGTGCGGTCCAGCAGTGTCACCCCCAGCTCACTTTCGAGGTTCTTGATCGTCCGGCTCAACGCGGGCTGGGCAACACCGAGCTTCTTGGCAGCACGATGAAAATGCAGGTCTTCGGCAACGGCGGCAAAGCATCGGAAGTGACGAAGATCGAGAGCCATGATACCCAAATTCTATCAATGGAGATGATTTTGATATTATACTCGACAAAACGCATGTGCCAAGCTTCCAGCAAAACGACAACCAACTGGGAGAAAGCAATGACATTCCTAAACCTGAAAACAGCGCTTGCATCGGCTGCTTTGGTCGGCGTCACCGCAACTTCGGCGTTAGCTGCGGACATCACGATGAACTTGGGCTTTGGCGCGCCAGAGGAATCGCTCTACGGCCGTTTCGGCAAGATCTTTGAGGAAAAGGCCGAAGAATACACCAACGGCTCGGTCGATGTGAAACTGCGCTGCTGTAACCAGATCAGCTCCGAAGACGAAGCCTTCAAGGCCATGCAGCTTGGCACGGTCGATGGCTTCTTCATCACATCAAACAACGTCTCCCCGCATTGGTCGCTGATGGATGTGACCGTTCTGCCCTACATCTTCCAAAGCGCAAAGCACCTTGAAGACGTCGTTGACGGTGAAGTTGGCGACTTCATGAAAGCCAAACTACAGGAAGACACATCCGTCCATCTGCTGAGCTTTGGCCCCGCGCTGTACCGTGACTTCTTCAATTCCGTGCGTCCGATCAACACTATGGCGGACATGGACGGCTTGAAAATCCGCGTCCCCAAGAACGAAGTGATGCTGGCCACATTTGAGGCGTTCGGCGCAAACCCCGTGCCCCTGGCTTGGTCAGAAACACCAACGGCGCTTCAGACCGGCACGGTTGATGGCGGTGACAACGGCACTTCGTTCATCCGCGACATGAAGTTCTATGAGTTCGAAAAGCACCTTGTCGTGCTGGAGCATTTCGTTGCGATGGCCCCGCTTTTTGCCTCTGACAATTTCATGAAGAAACTCAGCGATGAGCAGCGCGAGCAGATCCTGCGCGCGGCAACAGATGCCGGCATCGAGATGCGCGCACAGGTGGCGAATGAAACGGCCGAAGTGCGCCAGTGGCTGGTCGAAGAAGGCGGCATGGCCATGACAACGCCAGAGCGCGGCGACTTCGTGGAAGCAGGCAAGAAAGTGCAGAACGAGTTTGCTGAAAAGCGCGGTGCCGCGTTCATCGAGCTGGTTCAGAAAATTCAGGCGGCTGCCAACTGAGGCCACCCTCAAGGGGGGCGTTCGCGCCTCCCTTTCTTACTTCTCCTCACATGAATTCAGGAGCCGGGCATGGGTGCGGTACGCTGGCTGGAACGCCACTTTGAGGAACTGATCTGCTGCACCTGTCTGGTGATCATTTCAGTCGCGGTCATCAGCCAGGTCGCCGCGCGCTACATTTTTGAGATCGCGCTGCACTGGACCGAGGAAACAGCCGCCATCGCAATGGTCTGGGCCGTCTATTCCGGCGCGTCCCTCTGTGTCAGGGAGCGTTTCCACATTCGCATCATGGTGGCCGTCCAATCGCTGCCCGTAAAGTTCGGCAAATACGTCATCTTTCTTGCAGATTTTGTCTGGGCGGGCTTCTGTCTGTTCATGCTGCGGGTCAGCTGGGACTACCTCCATATCTTCTGGCGGTTCACAGAAACCAGCCCGAGCCTGGGCATCAACCAGTTTTATCCTCAGACCATTCTCTTCATCGGGTACGGCGCGATGTTGCTGCGCCTTCTTCAGACCTACGTGATCTGGTTTCGCGACGGACAGACTGGCCTGCCCGGTGAGTTGGACGAATCCGGTGATCTCCACGACGAAGAGTTGCACCTATGAGCCCCCTCGCCATTCTCGGGATAACCTTCGTTATCCTGACCATCATGGGTGTGCCTCTTTTTGTGGCTGTCGGTGTCACCACTGCGGTCGGCATCTACATGATCGACATCCCCTACACGCTGCTCGCGCAGACCGGATATGGGAGCCTGACGCCCTTCCCCCTGTTGACCATTCCCCTGTTCGTTCTGGCCGGGCGACTGATGGAAGTCGGCGGCATGGCGACCCGCATGATCGGCATCGCCACAACGCTGGTGGGCGCCTATCGCGGTTCAATGGGACTGGTTACGGTCTTTGCCTGCATGCTGTTTGCCGCACTTTCAGGCTCTGGCCCCGCGACAACGGCGGCAATCGGGTCGGTCACGGTGCCTGCAATGAAACGCGATGGCTATGATGTGCCGTTTGCAGCGGGCATCACTGCGGCAGGCGGCGCATTGGGCAGCCTTATCCCGCCCTCCAACCTCCTGATCATCTACGGTCTGGTCTCCGACACCTCGATCCCCCGGCTGTTCCTCGCTGGTATTCTGCCCGGTATCGTGATCACCGGGCTCTTGATGATCACCACCTACATCATCGCCCGCCGCCGCGGGTATGGGGGCACGGGCGAGCCGTTTTCATGGGGACCGTTCCTGCGGGCGGCATGGGATGGCAAGTGGTCCATTGGCGCACCGGTGCTGATCCTTGGCGGCATCTACGGTGGGGCGTTCACCCCGTCCGAGGCCGCAGGCGTGGCCGTTTTCTATTCGCTCGTGGTCGGCCTGTTTGTCTACCGCGAACTGACGTTGAAAAAGATCATCGAAGCGCTGCGCTTTACCGCATTGTTGACCGGGATCCTGATCATCATCGCACCCACGCTGGCCTTTGGTCAGTTGACGGCGTTCTACGATGTCCCGACCGCAGTACAGGAAGGCATCACCTCGATCACGGATAACAAATACCTGATCCTGATCATGGTCGGCATCTTCTACATCTTCATCGGGACCTTCATGGAAAGCCTTGCGCAGATCGTTCTGTTCACAGCCGTCTTCCTGCCGCTGATGCTGTCTCTGGGCGTTGATCCGGTGATGTTCGGCATCTTCACCGTCATCACCTGCGAGATCGGCTTTCTGACACCACCACTTGGCGGCAACCTTTCGGTTGCGGCGCGCATATCGGGCATCTCGATTGAACGGATATCCGTCGCGGTTCTGCCTTTCATTCTGGCCTATATCATCGGCCTGTTGATCCTGATCGCCTTCCCGGAGATGGCGGTTCTACTTCCAAACTGGCTCTACGGGCCTGCCTTATAGGAGGATGCAAGATGTATGATCTGGTTCTCAAGAATGGCGAAATCTTTGATGGCACCGGAGCGGACAGCTTCGTCGGGGATGTCGCCATCAAAGACGGGCTGATCGCGGCAGTTGAGCCAAGCGGGACAATCAAACACGGAGACGCGGCGGAAGTCATCGATGTGGCGGGGCTTGTCGTCTCACCGGGATTCATTGACATGCACACCCATTCGGATTTCACGCTGATCGCAGACGGACGCGCCGAAAGCCAGGTGCATCAGGGGGTCACGACCGAGGTCATCGGCCAATGCGGTGCAAGCTGTGCACCGGTCAATTCCAGCGACGACATTCGCCGTGTCGCGCCCTGGTACACAGCCGCAGCAAAGCACGACACCTGGCTGGGGTTCGGGGACTACCTTGATGTTCTGGATACAACTGAACTGGGCGTCAACGTGATGGCTTTCGTTGGCCATGGCACCATTCACCGCGCTGTTCTGGGCGGAGAGTTGCACCCCGGTGAGGCAGATGATGTCAAGGAAATGGCGCGCCTTGTTGACAAGTGCATGGATGAAGGCGCGGGCGGGTTTTCATCCGGGCTGGAGTATTTTCCGGGTATCCTTGCCGCGCCAGAGCATCTGGTGCCCCTGTGCGAAGTGGCGGCGAAATACAAACGCCTCTACGCGACCCACGTCCGCAACCGCGATACGCATTACGACCTTGGCTTTGCCGAAGCGATTGCGACCGCCCGCCAATCCGGCGCGAAACTTCAGATCAGCCATATCCAGCCGAAATTCGGCGCGCCCGACTACGCCATGGAGCATACGCTGGAGATGATCGAACTGGCGCGCCGCCATGACACCGACATCGCTTTTGACGTGATCCCGCACGACTGGAACCACACGCTCATGGCAGCAATCCTGCCGAAATGGGCGCAGGCGGGCAGCATCGACGATGTGCTGGAACGGCTCGACAATCCGGAAATGCGCGAGAAGATCAAGGCAAACCCACAACCGATGTGGTTGATTGTGAAGGCAGAGAAATGGTCTGACATCGTCTTGCTGAACGCCACACACAACAAGGATATCGTTGGTACCGATTTTGCCGAGATCGGGCGCATGCGCAATTGCCATCCCTATGACGCCGTGCTCGATATTTTGCTGGAAGAAGGACAGGACATGATGTCCTGCATGTGGACATCACGCTCCTTCCGCGATGAGGACGTGGACCTGTGTCTGAACCAGCCCGAATGCGCCGTCATCTCGGACACCGTTGCAACGGCGAACGAAGGTGTGTTGAAAGATCATCTCGGCTCCCTCACCGGCTATGGGTGGGCGGCCAGATTCCTGCAATACTACGTACGGGACAGGGGCATCCTGTCCCTCTCCGAAGGGCTGGCCAAGCTCACCTCGGTCCCCGCAGCGCGGCTGGGCCTGAATGGACGCGGCGCTTTGAAAGTCGGCTGCCACGCAGACGTCTGTGTCTTTGACCGGGTCAACATCGCCAGCAATGCAACAGCCAAGAACCCGCGGGGCTATGCCTCCGGCATTTGTCATGTGCTGGTCAACGGCAAGATGGCGATGCGGGACGGGGTGCGCATGCCGATCAATGCAGGCCAGGTGATCCGCGAATTTGCAGCCTAGAAGCGATCTGGGCCATAGGAGCTGATATCAATGCGCGGGGTACGGTCCCGGACAAGGTCGCTGATCACCAGGGCCGAAGTTGAGGCCTGCGTCAGCCCCCAATGCCCGTGCCCGAAATTGTGAAAGACGTTTTGAAAATGCGGATCGGGTCCAAGGCAGGGCAGCGAATCCGCCGTCAGCGGGCGTGCCCCGGTGAAGCTCAGCATGTCAGTGTAGGAGAACACCCCAAACAGGTGCTGCACCTTTCGGGTGAGCGTGGCAATCATCGCATCGGCCTTGCCGCCCCCACCCAGTTGAAGCAAGCCGGAGACCCGCAACCCCGACTTTGACGGCGTGACTGCAATGCCGTCGCTCTGCAACAGAAGTGGCGCTGTCACCTGAACCGAGGGGTTTGTGAAGGTAACGGACGCGCCCCAGGCAGGGATCATCTGCACCTTGTGCCCTAACTGCGCGGCCAATGCTCTTGATCCCGCACCGGCACATAGAACGATGGCATCCGCCGCATGGGACGCGCCGTCATCGGTGGTTATGGATGTGACGCGCTGGCCCACGGTTTCAAAACCGGCAACCGACTGCGCGATAAATCTGCCGCCCAGCGCCTCCACAGCGGCGCGCAAACATTGCTGCAACCCTATCGGGTCAAGCACATGCCCTGCCGCATTGACCCGCACACCACCTGCGACATCACAGGCAAGCGGCGGCAGAATTGCTTTCATCTCACCCGCATCGAGCTCTGACAAATCCATGCCAAAGCTGCGGCGCAGCGCATTCCCCGCCGCATCGGCCCGCCGCTGTTCAGGGGTGGCGTAGAAAAACAGACACCCGTTTTGCTCAAACATCTGACGGGCTTCCGGCAAGCCCTCCAACAGGCTTTGCCACGCGTCCCACCCGCGCAATCCCAGATTTGCCAGCCCCGCAGAACTCTTCTGCCTTGGTATGCTGCGTCCTGACAGCACGCTCCGCGCGACATATCCGGCAAGGTTGCGTGGCCACGGATACGACACCCGCAATGGCCCATCCCGGTTCAGCAAATGCCCCGGAACACGGGGCCACAGGCGGGAACTGGCCCAGGGAATGACGCTGGACCCCCCGATGATACCTGCTGTCGCAGAAGAAGCACGCCGCTCAATCGGGCCTTGATCAATGACGGTGACCTGCCCCCCGTCGCGCGCCAGGGCATATGCGGACGCAAGCCCGACGATCCCACCACCGACGAGGAGCGTGGATTTTGGTTCAGGCCCCTTGCTCTGCTCTTTGTCCATCACGGCTCCACCTGCTCGTGGCACATCCGGTGTCAAGCCGCTGACACTCGGGTTCTTGAGCCCTCAAATCAACCGATATTGCAGCGCCTTGTTGCGCAGGAACGGCAGACCCCTTTCCAAAACCACATCGCGACTTTCAGCGACCGGCCGCCACACGGCAAGGCCATGGGCGATTTCAGGGGGCATATCAATGAAGCTTTCCATGGCCAGCCCGCCGGTAAAATCGATGGCAGCCAGCGCGCCATAGACTTCGTCCCACCTGACGTTCCCCGCCCCCGGCGTACCACGGTCGGATTCAGACAGGTGAATGTAATCAAGATGCGGACCTGCGTCCAACACCCCCATGGCGATGCCACGTTCCTCGATGTTCATGTGATAGGTATCAAGGTGCAGGAACATGTTATCGGCCCCGATCCGCTCAATCATCTCCACGCCCTGTTGGGCTGTGTTGATGAGATGGGTCTCATAGCGGTTCACCGGCTCGATCCCGAAGCGCATGCCAAGCCTGGCCGCATGTGACGCCGCGCGCTCCAGTGTTCTTGCCACGTTATCCAGCTCCTGCGCGGTGGGCGGCAGGCCCGTGGTTTCACCGATGCCACCATAGGTCACCCCGGTGAGCGCGGTCAGACCCATGGCACTGGCGACATCCAGCGCGTTTTGCAAAAACGCGACGGCGTCGTCCGGGCCATGCCGCGACGGCCAAACAGGCTCCGGCAGGCCGAGCGAGCCAACAGCGGGAAGCGCCGCCTGTTCCAGCAAGATGCGCGAAGCTTTCGGATCCACCTTGTCCGGCGACAACAGCGCAATTTCGATGAAATCGAAGCCATGCTCGGTCGCCGCCTTGATGGCCCGTTCCGACCCATCGCGGTCCCACGTCATTGTCCACATGCTGGTGTGAACACCAAACCCCTTCATCCTTTGCCCTCCATCAATATCATTGCCGTGGCCTCGTCCGTCACGACCCGGTTCACGATCCCCGAGCGTAGCACGGCGCGCGCAGCGCGGGCCTTGGCTGGTCCCGCAACCAAGAGTGTAACTTCAGCGCGATTGAGATCTTCCAGCCCGATTGCAGGTGTACGTGTGTTCAGATCAACCTGCGCCAGCGTACCATCTTCCTGAAAGAACTTGCCTGTCGTGTCTGCCACGACTTCTGCCGCCTCAAGTGTTGCGATGTCCGCGGCGTCAATCACCCCGGAG
Organism: uncultured Sulfitobacter sp.; assembly: GCF_947500075.1. Taxonomy (GTDB): domain Bacteria; phylum Pseudomonadota; class Alphaproteobacteria; order Rhodobacterales; family Rhodobacteraceae; genus Sulfitobacter. Next base: position 409,997 of record NZ_CANMQS010000001.1, read on the forward strand.
GACGTCAGCAATGCCTCCTGCCCCCCCTCCCCCACAGAGATGATCATGTGCCGCGCGGCGCGCGCTGCATCCAGTGCTTCGCGCACCAGTCGCTGCTGCATGATCAACGCCGCATCTTCCGGCGTATCGGCCAGAAAGGGCGCGGGCAGGAACAGGGCCTGCCCCCCCGCGACGGCTGCAATCCGGGCACAGACATCAATCGGCCCTTCCGGACCTGTGCGCACCATCGCCCCCATCAGGGAAACAATTCTGAGTTTGGGGTTGTTCAAGCCAACCAGCGCATCTGCCATCGCTGACAATGTTCGGCCCCAGCCAACCCCCACTGTCATCGGACCACCCGCTGCAACACGCGCCAACCAACTTGCCGCGACGATACCAACAGCGCGCCGCGCGGTGGCTGCATCACTGTTGCCAGTGTCAGGCGCAACCAGCACATCCTTGAGATCAAAGGCCTTCCGCAGCGTTTCCGCAAGGCCCAGCGTACCGGTGCTGCGATGATCGAGCGAGATCACGACCTCTCCGGCGGCGCGGGCATCCGACAGAAGACGCAGAACCTTGAAACGCGACAGTCCAAGCCGCTGTCCAACCTCGTCCTGGCTTAGTTCACCGACGTGATAGAGCCATGCCGCACGGATGCGCGTTTCGTCGGTCATCGGCGCGGTCCCTTTACTTGACGTCATCTGCACCACATCATACACATATGTTGGTGTACTGCACAATTGTGCAGATGCAGCACGCGCTTTGGGGGGACGCATGACGGAATATGTCCTGGGCATAGACGGCGGTACTGAAAGCATCCGGGCGCGGGTATTCACCCTCGACGGTCGGTCGGTCGGAGACCACGCCGCGCCCTATGACACGCAATTCCCCGCCCCCAGCCATGCAGAACAAAACCCGGAAGACTGGTGGACCGCCGCTGGCGTGGCCGTCAAAGGCGCGATTGCCGCCGCGGGTTTGACGCCGGACGCCATTGGCGCGCTGGCCTGTGATACCACCAGCTGCACCGTCGTGGCGCTTGACAGCAATGGAGCGCCGGTGCGCCCCTGCCTGCTGTGGATGGACGTCCGCGCCCACCGGGAGGCGGCGGACATCCTCGCCAGCGGTGACCCTGCGCTCCGGATCAACGGCGGTGGCGCAGGCCCGTTAAGCCCCGAATGGATGCTGCCCAAAGCCCTGTGGATCAAGCGCAACCAGCCCGACATTTGGTCAAAGACGGCGATGGTGGGCGAGTATCAGGACTTTATGACCCTGCGCCTGACCGGACGCTGGACTGCATCGCTGAACAACATGACGATGCGGTGGCATTACCAGACCCGGCATGGCGGCTGGCCTGACGCATTGCTGGCGCGCGTGGGGCTTGCAGACCTGCGCGACAAATGGCCCAAGGATTTCGCGGCACCCGGTGAAGTTATCGGCCCCCTGACCAAAGAGGCCGCAGCCCATCTGGGGCTGACAGAGGCCTGTCAGGTCGTGCAGGGAGGCGCGGACGCTTTTATCGGGATGATCGGCCTTGGGGTTACCCAACCGGGTGATCTGGCGCTCATCACCGGATCGTCGCATCTGCAACTGGGCGTCGCCATGCGCGAGACCCACACGAACGGTGTTTGGGGCACCTATGCCGATTGCGTCTACCCCGGTCGGGACATCATCGAAGGGGGGCAGACCTCCACCGGATCGGTGATCGCCTGGTTCAAGCGCAACTTTGCCCCCGATGCGACCTATGATGACCTCAACGCCCTGGCTGAAGCACTGCCGCCGGGTGCAGAAGGGCTGCTGGCCGTCGACCATTTTCAGGGCAACCGCACCCCGCATACCGATGCACTGGCACGTGGTGCCATCACCGGGCTGACGCTGAAACACACGCCCGCCCATGTATATCGCGCCCTGATCGAAGGAGTCTGCCTGGGCACCCGTGCGATCGTGGATGCCTTTGGGACAGCTTTTGAAGCCAAGCGCATTGTCGTGGCCGGCGGGGCGGTGAACGCACCGTTCTGGCTGCAAATCCATGCAGACACGCTGGGCCTGCCGCTGGAAGTAACCGAACAGCCCGAAGCGCCCTGTCTTGGTGCCGCGATCCTCGCCTCGGTCGGGGCCGGCGCTTACGAAGATATCGACAGCGCCTGCGCGGCGATGGTGCGCACGGCCCGCGTGATTGAACCCGACATGCAGTCCCACGCGGCCTATGCGCCGATCTTTGAACGCTACCAAGCCGCCTTTGGCGCCCTCAAGCAGATCCGCGAATGACCCTTGTCAATGACGCGCCGCTGAACCGCTACCGCACCATGCGGCGCATCCGCACGTTTGAGGAACGCGTGGGCGAGCTGTTCCTGAAAGGCCAGTCGGCGGGCTCCATGCTGCATCTCTCCATCGGCGAAGAGGCGGTTGTGGGTCTGACCGATCACATGGCCGAAGGCGATACCTTCACCACCCATCACCGCGGCCACGGCATTTTTCTGGCCCGCGGCGCAGACCCGATGCGCATGCTGGCGGAAATCGGCGGACGCGAAGCGGGGTATTGCCGGGGAAAAGGCGGCTCAATGCACATCGCGGACCGTAGCCTTGGCCATCTGGGGGCAAACGCCATCGTCGGTGGCGGCATCCCGCATATCATTGGTGCCGGGATCACCGCGCGCAACACCGGCTCTGATGCGATTTCCGTCGCGTTCTTCGGCGACGGCGCCATGGGTCAGGGGATCCTCTATGAAGCGATGAACATGGCCGCACTTTGGAAGCTGCCGGTGGTGTTCTGCTGCATCAACAACCAATACGGCATGGGCACCCGCGTGGACCGCTCCGCCGGCAGGCAGGACTTTCCGGCCCGCGCAGAGGCCTTTGGCCTTCAGGCGGCACGCGCGGATGGCGCGGATGTGGAGGTCGTGCACGATACAGCCCGCACCATTGTCGAAGGCGCACGGGACAAGCAACCGGGTTTTCTGGAAATCGACGCCTACCGCTTTCACGGCCATGCCCGCATGGACAAGAGCCCCTACCGCACCCCGGAGGAGGAGGAGGAAGGCCGCCGGCGCGATCCGCTCGTCACGGCACGTACCGCGCTGGACGACGCAGCCGCGCTGGACGCCATCGACGCGGAGGTCACCACAGAGATGGACACCGCGATGGAAGCTGCGATTGCTGCCACACCCCCTGCGCCAGACACGATGTTTCAGGACGTCTATGATCCGGCCACCCCTGCCCCGGAGCCGCAGCGAACACGGATTTCCCGCGTGCTTGAGGATTTCGCATGACCGAAGTCACCTATCGCGATGCCCTGCGCCAAGCCCTCAACGATGCCATGTCCGAAGACGAGGCTGTCATCCTGATGGGAGAGGAAGTGGGCCTTTACGGTGGGGCTTACGGGGTGACGAAGGGGCTGCTCGACACCTTTGGCGCGCACCGGGTCATCGATACCCCAATCTCGGAACCCGGCATCGTCGGGGCCGCCATCGGGGCGGCGATGACGGGTCTGCGTCCTGTCGCGGAAATCATGTACGTCGATTTCGCAGGCATGGTGATGGATCAGCTGGCCAATCAGGCCGCAAAATCGCGCTACATGTTCGGGGGCCAGATCGGTGTGCCGATGGTCCTGCGCACCCAAGGCGGCACAGGGCGGTCGGCAGCCGCCCAGCACTCACAATCCCTGGAGGCGTGGATCATGCACACGCCCGGTCTGCGGCTTGCGATGCCCGGCACGGTGAGCGATGCCTATCACCTTCTGCGCGATGCGATGCGCCAACCGGACCCGGTTGTGTTCATCGAACACAAGGGGCTCTACACCATGAAGGGTGAGATTGGTGCCGCACCCGATGCGCCTTGGGGTCAGCCCGTACGCCGCCGCGCAGGGCAGGACCTGACCATCGCCACCTACAGCCGCATGTTGCACGAGACGCTGACGGCTGCCGCCGCCATGGCACCCGAGGTCGAGGTGGAGGTCATTGACCTGCGCTGCCTCAACCCGCTGGACGACAGCCTGTTGATGGAATCGGTCCGCCACACCGGGCGCTGCATGATTGTGACCGAAGCCGTTACAACCGGGTCGGTCGCCTCTGAAATCGCGGCACGGGTAACAGAGCAGTGTTTTGACTTCCTCGAAGAGCCCCCCCTGCGCCTTGGCGGCGAAGACATCCCGATACCGGTTTCCCCTGATTTGGAACGCGCCTCGATCCCGGAGGCAAGGCTGATCGAAGACGTCGCGCGCTGGCTGGTCACGCGGGAGGCGCCGTCATGGGCCGCGTAACGCTCAATCTGCCGCGCCTGGGTGAAACCATGGAGGAGGCAAAGGTTACCGAGTGGATGGTTGCCCCCGGTGACACCTACGCCCGCGGCGATGTGCTGCTTGAGGTGGAGACGGACAAGACCGTTGTCGAAGTCCCCGCCTTGGCGGATGGAACCTTGATTGAACAACTGGTATCGCCCGGTGACACGGTCGCACTGGATGCGGCGATTGCCAAAGTGGAACAGGCGGGCGCAGCGGCTGAGCCCGAGCCTGAAGAGCCGTCCGTTGTACCGACAGTCCCACCGAATGCACCCCAGACGCGACAACCGGCAAAGCCGGAGTTACGCGCAGGTGAGGACCGCATTGCCGCCTCCCCCGCGGCCCGCGCCGCAGCACGCAAACAGGGCATCACCCTGTCCGGCGTGACCGGCACAGGCAGACGTGGCCGGATCACAGCCGATGATGTGCACAACAGTGGCGGCACCGTTGTTCTGCTACACGGGCTATTCGATGACAAAGCCGGATGGCGGGGCCTGCCCCAGCGATTGGCAAAGAAAGGGCTGAGCTGTGTGGCGCTCGACCTTCCCGGCCACGGCGATGACCCACAGACCGCGCAGAGTTTCGAGGAGGGTGTGGCTCAACTGGCAAACCGGCTGCCCTCCGGCCCGCTGCACCTTGTTGGGCATTCGCTGGGTGCTGCCTTTGCAGCGCGCCTGGCTGGCCGCACGGGTGTGAATGCGCGTTCCCTGACACTGTTTGCGCCTGCCGGTCTGGGTGACAGAATGTCAGCGGAATTTCTGACGGCGATGGGCAACGCGGACACTGTCGAACGCCTGAAATCCGCCTTGTCGCTGCTGGACGGCGGCCCGATGTCGGATGCTGCCGTGGCACAGCAATTGCCCAGGCATACCAAGGGCTTGGCCGCGCGCATTACGCTTGCAAATGCAATCGCGGAAGATGGCATGCAGCGGATAGATGCCACTGCCGATATCGCAGCCGCACCCTGCCCGGTCACTGTCATGTTTGGCACGGCTGACCGTATTCTCGACTGGCGCGACGTGGCGCACTTGCCCGCTGAGGCGCGCATTCACCTGATACCGAACGCGGGGCATTTGCCCCATCTGGTTCGGCCCGACCTTGCTGCGGCGCTGATCGCGTCCCGGCATGACCATGCGGAAACCGCTTGATAAAGCGGCTCCGCCATTTACCGTGGAAACACGTGACACCGGCTGATGCCGGGACACAATTTGGGAGGAAATTATGAAGAAGATCACATTTGCCGCAGCTGCCCTGGCAAGCACGATGCTGGTTCACCCAGTGCTCGCTGACGGCCACTCCAAACAATTGGCCACTGTCGTGAAGATCGACGGCATCGCCTGGTTCAACCGGATGCGCGAAGGCGTGGACGAATGGGCTGCCGAAACCGGCAACAACGCCTATCTCGTGGGTCCCGCTCAGGCTGATCCGCAGCAGCAGGTCGCCCTGATCGAAGACATGATTGCGCAAGGTGTGGATGCCTTGCTGGTTGTTCCGATGTCCCCCGAAGCAATCGAGCCCGTTCTGGGCCGTGCGATGGAAGCAGGCATCACCGTGATCACACACGAAGCCGCCAGCCAGCAGAACACGCTCTATGATATCGAGGCCTTCAAGAACGAAGACTTCGGCGCAAACCTGATGGATCGCATGGCGGCCTGCATGGGTGAGGAAGGCGAATACGCGGTGTTTGTTGGCTCACTTGGGAGCCAAACCCACAATCAGTGGGTAGACGGCGCCATCGCCCGCCAGAAAGAAGCCTATCCCAACATGACGTTGGTGGGTGACAAGAACGAAACAGCCGATGACCAGCAGCAGGCCTACGCAAAGGCACAGGAAGTGCTGCGCGCCTACCCGAACATCAAGGGCATGCAAGGGTCCGCATCTACGGACGTGGCAGGCATCGGTCTGGCGATTGAGGAGCGTGGTCTCGAAGACGCCACCTGCGTCTTTGGCACCTCGCTGCCCTCCATTGCCGGTCAGTACATGGAAACAGGTGCCGTGGACGGTATCGGTTTCTGGGATCCAAAGATCGCAGGCATCGCCATGAACCAGGTCGCCATGATGGTGATGAACGGTGAGGAAGTCACCGATGGCATGGATCTGGGTCTTGAAGGTTACGAGGCCGTGACGCTCGAAGGCAAGGTCATCACGGGCCGCGCCTTTGTGGACGTGGATGCTTCCAACATGGGCGAGTACGACTTCTAAACCGCGCGTCCTGACCCTCAAATCGGCAGCGTCCCGACCCGTCGGGGCGCCGCCAGAACAAGGACAACCCATGCCGACTGACCCCAATGCTGCCCCGCTTGTCACGCTGGAGGCAGTCACAAAACGCTACGCCGCGATCACAGCGCTCGATAACGTTGATCTCACCATCCGTGCAGGCGAAGCCGTTTGTCTTGCCGGTGAAAACGGATCAGGCAAATCCACCCTGATCAAAGTGCTGGTGGGCGTTGAACAGACAACCGAAGGGCGTGTGCTGTTCGACGGTGTGCCCCAGACGCGCCTGACACCCACCGCTGCGACGGCTGCCGGTGTGCAGGTGATCTTTCAGGACTTCAGCCTTTTTCCCAACCTGACCGTGGCTGAAAACATCGCCATGACCGCCGAACGCGCGACTGGAACGCTGATGGTGCGTGCCGCCCGCGCGCGGGCCCGTGCCGAGGAAGTTCTGGACCGCGTCGGCGTGAAGCTCGATCTCGACATGCGGGTCGAACGCCTGCCCGTCGCCCATAAACAGCTTGTTGCAATCTGCCGGGCGCTGGCCGCCGACGCGCGCCTCATTATCATGGATGAACCAACAACCGCCCTGACCGAGCGTGAAGTCGCCCGCCTGCTGGATCTGATACGGACCCTCAAAGCCGACGGCGTGGCGGTGCTCTTCGTCTCTCACAAGCTGGCTGAGGTTCTGGAGGTCTGCGAGACCGTTGTGGTCCTGCGCAACGGCGAAAAGGTGGCCGAAGGGCCCGCAACCGACTTTGACAGCGCGTCGCTGACCCGCGCCATGACAGGCCGCGATGTCGCGTCAGAGCCGCCTGCCCCGCTGGACCCTGCTTCCCCTGTGCTGCTCGACGTCCAAAGCCTCGCCCGGAGCGGCGCATTCGAAGATGTCTCCCTCACGTTGCGCGCAGGTGAAGTGCTGGGCGTTGCGGGCCTCTTGGGATCGGGCCGCACATCACTGGCCAAGGCCTTGTTCGGGTTGGTGCAACCGGATCAGGGGCGCGTGACCCTGGATGGCACTGACATCCCGCTGGGCGATCCGATTGCGGCAGCTGCCGCAGGCATTGGATACGTGCCCGAAGACCGCCTGACAGAAGGGTTGTTTCTGGAGCAGAGCATCGCCCACAACATCGCCGTCGGCCGGTTTGACACTCACGCACACTCAGGTGTGCTGAACCTTGCCAACCTCTGGGAAGAAGCGGCCGACTGGCTCAAGCGCCTGTCGGTCAAGGCCCCCGATCCAACCGCCCCGGTGCGGTCCCTGTCAGGCGGCAACCAGCAGCGTGTGGTGCTGGCCAGATGGATGGCGCGCCAACCGCGCGTTCTGATCCTGAACGGACCCAGCGTGGGTGTTGATGTGGGGTCCAAAGCAGAGATCCACGGCATCATGGCCGATCTGGCCGAAGGCGGGCTGGGGGTGATCGTGATTTCCGATGATCTGCCGGAGCTGCTTGCGACCTGCCACCGCATCCTTGTGATGAAAGGCGGGCGGGTGACCGAAGAAGTGACCGGCGGTGCGGGCGTGACCGAAGCGGACTTGAGCCACAGGCTTGCGTCATGACCGGCAAGACAAACGAGCAAACAGGGCGGTGGGCATGAAATCATTCGACTGGACACGCAATGAGGTGCTGGTTTTTGCCGTCATCGTCGCGTTTTGTGTTTTGGCCACGCTGAGCGATCCGAACTTTCTCTCGATCCCTACCCTGACCGATTTGATGCGCAATTCCATCGTGTTGGGGATCTTTGCGGTGGGCGCCATGGTTGTGCTGGTATCGGGCGGCATTGACGTCAGTTTCACCGCTGTTGCCGCCTTTGCGATGTATGCAACGACGGTGTTGCTGCGCGATGTCGCCCCTGACATGCCCTGGCCGCTTGCCTTTACCATTGCCACGCTAATCGGCGCGGTTCTGGGCGCGATCAATGGCTTTCTGATCGCGTTTTGCGGCCTGCCCACGTTGATCGTTACTCTAGGGACACTCTCGGTGTTCCGCGGCTTTCTGTTGACGTTCATCGGCACGCTGCAAATCTCGAACCTGCCATCAGGCATGCGTGATTTCAGCCGCTGGATGATGGTGCGCGGGACCAATTCGGATGGGTCGTTCTATTCGCTGCCATGGGCCTTCATGGCGCTGGTGATCATCGTGGTCGCCACCTGGTTCATCCTGAACCGCACCATGCTGGGGCGCGCGATCTATGCCATTGGCGGCGCCCCGGAAAGCGCGCGCCGCATCGGGATTGACGTGCGCCGCACGCAGTTCTTCATCTACGTCTTTGTCGGTGCGCTGGCGGGACTGGCGGGCATCATCCACGCCTCCATGGCGCGCATCTCCAACCCGTTTGACCTTGTCGGGTTGGAACTCAGCGTGATTGCAGCCGTTGTTCTGGGCGGCGCGCGCCTGACCGGCGGGGTCGGCACCCTGACCGGCACGCTGCTGGGCGTTGCGCTGATCGTGCTGGTGCGCAATTCGCTGATTGTGATCGGCATTCCATCGACGTGGCAATCGGTGGCCATCGGTGCCCTGATCCTGTTGGGGACCGGGCTTCCCGCCTGGCAGGCCAAACGTGCGGAGGCGCGCCAGACATGATCAACCGTATCCTGCACACCACCGAAGGTCGTCTGGCCATCATCACCATTGTCGTCTTCGTCACCATGGCGGTCCTGTCCCCGGACCGGTTTCTGTCCCCCGCCAATCTGACCTCAATGGCGTTCCAGTTCCCCGAGTTCGCAATCCTCGCCCTTGCGGTTTCCGTTGCCATGCTGACCGGCGGCATCGACCTTTCGGTGGTTGGAGCGGCCAACCTGTCAGCGGTGGTTGCGGCCCTGTTCATGAGCAGCTTTGCCGGTGAAGGCACGGGCACCGGATTGTTTCTGGCGGCCATCGCACTGTCCCTGGCCGTCGGGCTGGCAGCAGGCCTGTTCAATGGCGTGCTGGTGGCAACCTTCGGGCTCCCCCCGATCCTGGCGACGCTGGGCAGCGGGCTGATCTATACCGGACTAGCCATCGCCATGACCGGCGGCAGTGCCGTCATGGGCATGCCACCCGCCGTCGCCTGGGTGGGCAATGGAACCTTGCTTGGCATTCCCGTACCGCTGGTGATTTTCGCGGTGCTTGCCGCGGTTGTTGGCTGGGCACTGAAATACACCGCCTTCGGTTTGAAGACCCGGATGTTCGGCTCAAACCCCCTCGCCGCGCGATATGCGGCGATGGACACCGACCGGGTCCTGCTCAAGGTCTACGCGCTGTGCGGCACATTATCTGCCGTGGCAGGCCTTATCGTCATGTCGCGCGCGAATTCCGCCAAGGCCGACTACGGCAGCAGCTACCTGCTGCTGGCCGTGCTGATCGCGGTGCTGGGGGGCGTCAATCCCTATGGCGGATACGGCCGTATCATCGGCGTTGTTCTGGCTGTGCTGTCGATGCAGTTCCTGTCGTCCGGCCTGAACCTACTTCAGGTCACCAATTTCGCGCGCGAGATGATCTGGGGGATCCTGCTGATCGCCGTGATGCTTATCAATCTCGTCACTTTCCGGAGAAAAACATGAAAAAGATCCTCAATGATCCCGAGAACTATGTCGATGAAACGCTTGAAGGTCTGGTCGCGGCACATCCCGACATCTACCGGCTGGCCGGAGAGGAGGGCCGCGTTGTCGCGCGCGCCGCGCCGGGCAAAGCGGGCAAGGTCGGGATCGTCTCCGGTGGCGGATCGGGCCACCTGCCCGTCTTCACAGGATATGTCGGCACCGGATTGCTGGACGCCTGCGCCATCGGGCAGGTCTTTGCCTCTCCCTCTGCGGATCAGATGGCAGATGCGATGCGCGCGGCGGATCAGGGGGCCGGGGTGCTTCGGCTCTACGGCAACTACGGCGGCGACGTGATGAACTTCGACATGGCCGGCGATCTGGTCGAAATGGACGACATCGACAGCGCCACCGTCCTGCTGGCCGACGATGTCGCCTCTGCCCCGCCTGAGGAGGCCGAGAAGCGGCGCGGCGTCGCCGGGATGGTCTACGCCTTCAAGATCGCAGGGGCGGCGGCTGAAGCAGGTCTTGATCTTGCAGGGGTCACCCGCGTGGCCCAGAAAACCGCCGACGCCTGCCGCTCTGTCGGGGCCGCCCTGTCGTCCTGCACCGTGCCGCAGGCAGGCAAACCCACGTTCGAGATTGGCGAGGACGAGATGGAAATGGGCATGGGCATCCATGGGGAACCCGGTGTCTGGCGTGACAAATTGCGCCCCGCTGACGTCATTGCCGATGAAATGATGGACCGCCTGCTGGCGGATATCGAGATCGGCAAAGGCGACCGTGTCTCCGTGCTCGTCAACTCGCTGGGTGCCACACCGCATGAGGAACTCTATATCCTCTACCGGATAGTCCAGAAACGTCTTCACGCGGCAGGGGCGGAAGTCGTGATGCCACTGGTCGGGCGCTACGCAACATCGATGGAAATGACAGGTGTCTCTTTCACTCTGTGCAAACTGGACGACGAATTGGAAGGCTATCTCAAGGCGCCGTGCGAATGCGCTTTCTGGAGCGTGCGATGACGATCACGGTTGCGGATCTCAAGGCTGCTGCCCTGCGGTTGCAGAATGCGATGGAGGCGGAGGCCGACACCCTGAATGCTGCTGACGGGGCGTTGGGGGACGGTGATCTGGGGATCACCATGCGCAGCGGCGCACGTGCGGTGGTGGCGGCCTCGGACGACTTTCCGGATGACATCGGCATGGCTCTGATGGCCTGCGCAAAGGCCTTCACAAAGGCGTCTTCCTCGTCCTACGGCACATTGATGGCAACCGGACTGATGGCGGCAGCCAAGGAGGCAAAGGGCCGCGATGCCTTGGCAGCGGCGGATCTGTCCAGCCTGCTGGACGCCGCCTGTACCAAGATGATGGAACGGGGAAAGGCCACCTTGGGGGGCAAGACAGTCCTGGATTCGCTCAACGCCATGGCCCGCGCGCTGGAGGGGGCGGATGATCCCGCCAGGGCTGCGGTGAAGGCAACGCAGGACGCACAGGACGCCTTGCGCGACAAACCCGCCACCATCGGGCGGGCCCGCATTTTTGCAGAGAAATCTGTCGGCATGGAGGACCCCGGCATGCTCGCCATGACCAAGATCGTAGAGGCGCTGACCGACCGCTAGGTGTCGTAGCCTTCCAGACCATCAACCGACTGGCCCGCATGCAGCGCCCAATCAGCTTCGTTGAAACGCGGCTTTGCGAATTGGTTCTGGTGCCAGTAGGGATAAATCAAGGGTGGTCGTGAAACGGTATCCAGCTTTGCAATCTCTTCCGGTGTGAGTGTCAGATCGGCAGCCCCCAGCGTTTCCGCAAACTGCGCCTCTGTACGGCCACCGACAACCAGCGTTGCCACAGCCGGGCGTTGCAACAGCCATGCCAGCGCCACCTGCGCAACAGGGCGGTCGCCCGCGACGTCGCGCAGAACGTCGACGATATCCCACAACCGACCCCAATCGCGGATCGGCGGCTCGGTCCAGCCTTTCGCCTGTCGTGACCCTTCGGCAAACGCCTCATGGGAGTGCTTGCCCGTCAGCAACCCGGCCACCAGCGGCGACCAGATCATCACGCCAAGGCCCTGGTCCACCGACAGCGGCAGCAGTTCATACTCCGCCTCGCGGGCTTCAAGCGTGTAGTGGATCTGCTGGGCGGTGAACCGTTCCAACCCGCCTGCCCCACTGGCCATGAGCCCCTTCATCACCTGCCAGCCAGACCAGTTTGAACAGCCCGTGTAGCGCACCTTTCCGTCCCGCACCAAACGGTCGAGCGCGGACATCACCTCATCCATCGGCGTCTGGCCGTCCCATTCGTGCATCAGGTAAATGTCGATGTGATCGCGTCCAAGCCGTTTCAGAGACCGCTCACATTCACGGATCAGATGCCAGCGACTCATCCCTTCATCATTGGGCCCTTCCCCGATCCGCATGCGGGCCTTGGAGCAGATCAACGTGTCCGGATCACGGTCTTTCATCACCGCGCCGACGACCTCTTCTGACAATCCGGTTGAGTACATGTTGGCCGTGTCGATCAGGTTGACGCCGCGGTCCAGACAGACATCGACCAGCCGCCCCGCTTCTTCAATATCCTGCGCACCAACGCGCCCAAAGTCCCCGCGCCCGCCGAAGGTGAATGTGCCCATTGTAAGGGCAGAGACCTTGAGCCCGCTGCGCCCCAGATACCGATATTCCATCGTTTGTGTCTCCCAGATCAAAACCCCACCGCGGGTTCAGCAGTGTCCACCGATCTTCGCATTGAAACGAACACAACCTGGCCCCAAGGCAAGCATATCCACTCACGTGGTGGAATCCCAACGAACTCTTTGGCGTGCTGCGCGATAATGTGCTGCCAGAGTGATGGACAAAGGACAGGTTGAATGCCCATGTGATCTTTGGCCAAACGGATCGAAGCAGATCAATGAATATCCAGAACGCGATCCGGAGAGGATTGGTGCGGTCGGAGAGACTCGAACTCTCACGGGTGTTACCCCACAGCGACCTCAACGCTGCGCGTCTACCATTCCGCCACGACCGCAAGCCATAGGCAGTGCAAGCCGTTTAGACAAACTGTGCAGGCTTGTGAAGAGGCAAACGACAACAAAAAGCCCCCGGTGCTCAAGGCAACCGGGGGCATTGAAGTTTTGCAAATCAGGCGGGGTTATTCGCTGATCGAAAAGGTCGGCAAACCACCACCGGCTGTTGAGGCCGGCTGGACCTGCGGCAAGGTGTTAGCTGCACCACCTGCGCGCATGGCTGCCTGGCGAATGATCTCTGTCCGCTCAGGCTGACCGGGGACGAAGACAGCCGCTGCACCGCTGTCTGCTGCGTTCAGGCCTGCGTCGTACCATGCTGCCGCCATGTCAACGCGCTTGGCCGGGCCGAAGCCCTGGCTCAGATGATGTCCCATCAGTTCGCCATAGACCCCTTCGCCCATCGCATAGAGCAGCAGGGCAGAGCCCAGCGCCACATCCATGTTGTCCGTGCGGTATCCCACACCCAGACAAATGCGTGCGGTGCCTGCCAGTTGGGCAGGTGACATCCCGGTGCTCAACACGAAAGAAGACACATCCGCCACAACCGCGTCACGCGGCTTCAGCGACAAAGACGCAACCTGATCCTTCATCGCGGGGCCGAAACCCTCACACTGCTGGGCGATCTGATCCGGAGTGAACCCCTGTATCTTGCTGACCAGCTCTTCGGATTTGGCGATGGCATAGGTCCGTGCAAGGCAGAACTGTTCGTTCAGCGCCACGTTGGGATCGCTCATGTTTGCCAATGTGGTGAAGCCGCCATTGGTGTTGGTGATCAGCGACACGGTGTTGCAATGCGACGCCAGCGAGGCTTGCGTGCCCGCGCCCAGGAAGTTGGGCAGCGCGTTGGCCGCAGGAGCGGGCGCGACCGCCGCCGCCAGCCCCGCCGCCCCGGCAAGCGGTGCCGTTGCTGCGGGCACGGTTGCTGCCAAAGTGCCTTGCGTCTGGGGTGCGACAGCCTGCGGCGCCACGACGATCGTCGTGGACGGTGCAGCAGCAGCGACCGATGTGGTCTGGCCCGCCATTTCAGAACGGTAGGTCTTCAAAAGACCGCGCGTGCCGTCGATGTTGGAGGCCACAAGCTGCTGCGTGGCGTAGCCACCGGCCTGTGCGCGGTTATAGCTGGAAATCAGCAGGTTCTGCTCAAACGCGGAAAGCTGACCGGTGACGGGATAGCCCAGATATGCCTGATACTGCGACACCGCGTTGCGGGTCCTGCGCCCAAGCTGACCGTCGACCGTGCCTGCGTTGAAACCAAAGTAGTTCAGGGATGCCTGAATGCTGCGGCCTTCCTGCGTGGAAGGCAGTTTTGACCGGTAGGTCTTGCGTGTGCTCCGCGTGGTGGTGCGGCGCTGCTTCTTCGCGTTCGCCCCCACAATGCCACCGATGATCGCCCCTGCGATAAAGTCGCCTGCGTCGGCCTCGGCCTGCTCTGCCGGAATTATTGCAAGTGAGACGGCAAACACGGCCGCTGTCAAACCCCTGAAAATCATGCTTTCGCTCCAAACTAAATGAATCACGTGATATTGGCGCGGAGACTACACCAAATCCACCCCTGCCCAAAGGATTCTGCTGAAATTTGGCCGTATTGACCTTGAAACCGGCACTTGGACTGCTGATCTTAGGACATTGTCTCTCATTTTCAGGGGATTTCCGTGCAAGACACCTTGGCTGACACCACCAATCCCACCGTTGATGCCGGGACAGCCGTGCAGATCGATATCGTTTCTGACGTGATGTGCCCCTGGTGCATTGTCGGCTTTCGCCAGCTTGAACAGGCCCTCGCCCATCTGAACGTCGGCGCGTTTGTGCGCTGGCATCCGTTTGAGCTGAACCCCGATATGGGTCCCGGAGGCCAGAACCTGGCCGAGCATATTGCGGAGAAATATGGCAGCACCCATGCACAGTCGGAAGCGAACCGCGCCCGTCTGACAGAGCTTGGGACATCGCTGGGCATCGATTTTCGGTTTTCAGACAACAGCCGGATCGTGAATACCTTCGCAGCCCACCAATTGCTCGGCTGGGCGCAGGAACATGGGCTCCAGCATCCACTGAAGATGGCCTTGTTTGACGCCCACTTCACCCAAGCGCTGGATCTGTCGGACAGAGAGGTCCTGTTGCAGATCGCCGAAAGCGTTGGACTGGACAAGACAGCAGCAGGCGACGTCCTGACCAGTGGCAGCCATGCAGAGGCGACCCGCAAGGCGCAGACATTCTGGACGTCGCGCGGCATATCCGGGGTGCCGTCGATGGTCTTTGATCAACGGTATCTGCTGACCGGCGCGCAAGGCGCCCAGACCTATGCAGAAATGCTGCAAAAGGTGCTGTCGGAACGGGCCGCCGCCTGAACCGCCCTGCCCCCTTGTCGGGACAGCGGTCAGCTTCTACACCACAGATATGGTTGAATGGATCACATCAGACGGCTTGACCGAATACCGCACAGCAGAAACCTGGATGGAAGCACGTGTCGCGGAGATCGCATCGGGCGACGCGCAGGAGTGTATCTGGCTGGTGGAACATCCGCCGCTTTACACCGCAGGCACATCCGCACAGGCCGAAGACCTGATCGCGCCAGACCGCTTTCCGGTCTATCCGACCAAACGCGGCGGGCAGTATACATATCACGGGCCCGGTCAACGGGTGGCGTATGTTTTGCTGGACGTTGGCAAACGCGGCCGGGACGTGCGCTGTTTTGTCCGCCAGTTGGAAGACTGGGTGATCGGCGCGCTGGATCAGTTCAATGTGCGCGGAGAGATCCGACCGGGCCGCGTTGGGGTCTGGGTGCAACGTCCTGAAAAACCGCCACAGGCAGACGGCAGCCCGGCAGAAGACAAGGTCGCGGCGATCGGCATCAGGCTGCGCAAGTGGATCAGTTTCCACGGGATCAGCATCAATGTTGAGCCCGATCTGGAGCATTTCAGTGGGATTGTACCCTGCGGGATCAACGCACACGGGGTGACCTCGCTCGTTGATCTTGGCCTGCCGGTGACAATGAACGATGTCGATCTGGCCTTGCGGCAGAGCTTTGACACGGTATTTTCACCGTCCCGCTGATCCATGGGGCAAAGACCCGTTGCCGGCCGGGTCAATGCAACGCTACATTGGCGACGGCCTCTGATCGAAGGGCAGCAGATGGACGTTCCCACAGACTTTGAATTCTGGCTCGATGATCCGCGTGTCGTGGCACTGAACACGTGGATTACCCGCAATGGCGCGCGGGAGCAGCCGCAACTGGCTTTTCTGGAGGCCTATTGTGCCGAAGTGCTTGCACTGGGCGTGCCGCTCATGCGGGCCCATGTCACGATCAACGCCCTACACCCTGTCTACGGCAGTGTTGGCATTCAATGGCAGCGCGATGAAGGGTCGGACCGGCGGGAATATGGACACAGCACTGACGTGCGGGAAGACTGGGTAAGAAGCCCCTTTTACCATATGATCAGCGCCGGTCGCTTGGACTACCGGGAGCGCCTTGGCACATCCGAAGAGCCCAGCAGGTTTGCCTTGCTCGCGGAGATGCAGGCGCGCGGCGCCACAGATTACTATGCCGCTGGTCTGGTGTTTGGTGACTGGAACGAAGGCGACCATGTCGAGCCGACTGCGCGCACAGAGGGGACGTTGATGTCCTGGATATGTGACGGGCCGGGTGGGTTTTCGGACAGGGACCTGGCACTGATCCGCCTGACGTTCCCTGCGATGG
This sequence comes from uncultured Sulfitobacter sp., assembly GCF_947500075.1. Classification (GTDB taxonomy): domain Bacteria; phylum Pseudomonadota; class Alphaproteobacteria; order Rhodobacterales; family Rhodobacteraceae; genus Sulfitobacter. The sequence continues at coordinate 426,698 of NZ_CANMQS010000001.1, forward strand.
CACTGGCGATGCGCGCAACCAGCAACCGCAAGACCGCTGGCGACCTTCTGGGCATTTATCTGGGGGCGGATGCAGGACAACGGGTGCTGTCAGGGGAGATTGAGCGCGGCTCCAGCAGATGGATCAATGCGGTCATCTGCTACTTCGACCTGGAAGGCTTCACCGGCATGTCACAACAGGTGGCGGGTGAAGACCTTATCGCGATGCTGAACGACTACTTCGGCCATGTGGTTGCCCGGATCGAGGAGAACCACGGCAACGTTCTGAAATTCATGGGCGACGGGTTGCTCGCGATCTTTGATCGGGATGTGCTGGACGACGCCCCGGACCGGGCTATAGCGACGGTGCGCATGCTGCGCGACGATATTGACCGTCTCAACACCAGCCGGACGGCGAATAATGCGGAAACGATGGAATACACGATCGCGCTGCATGCGGGCCCAGTGCTCTACGGCAATATTGGCGCGAATGAGCGTCTGGATTTCACCGTGATCGGTCCTGAAGTGAATCTGGGCGCGCGGATCGGTGGGATGCACAGATCCCTGGGGCAATCGGTAATCATCTCGCAAGCCGTGGCGCAGGATGTGACGCAAAACGGGTTCGAGCTGATCTCTCTTGGCCGCTACATGTTGCGCGGCGTCGAAACACCGCAAGAGCTGTTCACGATCCACCCGCAAACCACCTGAAACATTGCGAATCCCCGGTACAGCCTTGAAAGCGCGGGCAGCCACCCCCATGGCAATTTGCCGCTGGCAAGGCACCAGACACAGAGGTGGATCAAGAAACCCTTAGAAATAACAGTCGCTTTGAACCCAATTTTCCGCCTCTGCGACGATCACGACCATTGCTCCTGTCGATCAGCCGCTTTAGAACCAACACCAAGATGCGCCGTGTGCTAGCCAACAGACGCGGTGTACCAACAGTCAATTTCAGGAGGCACCGCATGGCAGACGCAGCCATTCACGGGCACGACCATGAAGACAACCGTGGATTCTTCACACGGTGGTTCATGTCCACAAACCACAAAGACATCGGTATTCTCTACCTCGTTGTCTCTGCTTTTGCCGGGTTCATCTCGGTCGCATTCACCGTCTACATGCGGCTAGAGCTGATGGAGCCGGGTGTGCAGTATATGTGTCAGGAAGGCGCGCGGCTGATGGCCGACAGTGCCACGACCTGTACCCCCAACGGGCATCTTTGGAATGTACTGATCACCGGTCACGGTATTCTCATGATGTTCTTTGTTGTCATTCCCGCCCTCTTCGGCGGTTTTGGCAACTATTTCATGCCTTTGCAGATCGGCGCGCCGGATATGGCGTTCCCGCGGATGAACAACCTGTCATTCTGGCTCTACGTTGCCGGAACCACGCTGGCGGTTTGCTCCGTGCTTGCGCCGGGCGGCAATGGCCAGGCGGGATCGGGTGTTGGATGGGTGCTTTATCCGCCGCTTTCGGTGAAAGAAGGCGGCATGTCGATGGACCTTGCGATCTTCGCGGTCCATGTCTCCGGCGCCTCATCGATCCTGGGTGCGATCAACATGATCACCACCTTCCTGAACATGCGTGCCCCCGGCATGACGCTTTTCAAAGTGCCACTGTTCAGCTGGTCGATCTTCGTGACAAGCTGGCTGATCCTGCTGTCCCTGCCTGTTCTGGCCGGCGCGATTACCATGCTGCTGATGGACCGGAACTTTGGCTTTGCCTTCTTTGATCCGTCAGGCGGCGGGGATCCGGTTCTCTACCAGCACATCCTGTGGTTCTTCGGCCACCCGGAAGTGTACATCGTGATCCTACCGGGCTTTGGCATCATCAGCCACGTCATCGCGACCTTCTCCAAGAAACCGATCTTCGGCTATCTGCCGATGGTCTGGGCGCTGATCGCGATTGGTGCATTGGGTTTCGTCGTCTGGGCACACCACATGTATACGGTGGGCATGACGCTGAACCAGCAAGCCTATTTCATGCTGGCAACCATGGTCATCGCGGTACCAACAGGGGTCAAGATCTTCTCCTGGATCGCGACCATGTGGGGCGGTTCGGTTGAGTTCAAGACACCGATGCTCTGGGCATTCGGCTTCCTGTTCCTCTTCACCGTGGGTGGTGTGACGGGCATCGTGCTGTCGCAAGCAGCTGTCGACCGCTACTACCATGACACCTACTATGTTGTGGCGCACTTCCACTATGTGATGAGCCTTGGTGCTGTCTTTGCGATCTTTGCGGGCATCTACTTCTACCTGCCCAAGATGAGCGGACGGATGTACCCTGAATGGGCAGGCAAGCTGCACTTCTGGACCTTCTTCATCGGTGCAAACCTGACATTCTTCCCCCAGCACTTCCTGGGTCGTCAGGGCATGCCGCGGCGCTATATCGACTACCCTGAGGCATTCGCCTACTGGAACTGGTGGTCTTCGCTGGGTGCGTTCCTCAGCTTTGCCTCCTTCCTGTTCTTCTTCGGTGTCATGGCCTATGTGCTGACGCGCGGGGCACGGGTCACGGCGAACAACCCCTGGAACGAATATGCCGACACGCTGGAGTGGACCCTGCCGTCCCCTCCCCCGGAGCATACGTTCGAGATCCTGCCAAAGCAGGAAGAATGGGACAAACAGCCCGGCCACTGAGCCGAGGTTGCGTCAGAACAAGGAAAGGCCCCGATGGATGTCGGGGCCTTTCCTTGTTGGTGGTGGAGGGGATATGCCGATCAGCCTTGTCGTGATCGCTCTGCTTGGCCCGCAAATCTGGGCGATTGCCGCGCGTAAGTCAGCTGTAGTCCGTATGTCAGCGCTGTCGCTTAGCTTGGTGTTTTTGGCGGCCCTGCCGGTCGCGGTGTGGAGACATATCTGGATGCAAGACCATGACCAGATCGCTGGATCGCAAGACACATACTACGTCGTCTCGTTGTTTCATCATTTCGCGGGTCTGGCACTTCCTGCATGCACCCTGACTGTGGTCCTGGCCGCAACCGCGCGGTGGGCAGCCCCTCTGCCACGGGCGACGGCATGGATCGCCAGTGTTTTTGCGGTTTGCCTGACCATCATGGCAACGCGACCCTCATGGGACAGATGGCTGGTTGACCACCCAAAGCGGTATGAAGATTACGAGGCCTATGTGGCCCAACGCATCACGATTGACACCTACAGCGGGCTTCTATCGGCGGTGATTTTCTGGAGTCTCATTGCTCTGTGTCTGATCGCACTCTTGCGTCGCCTGAACCAATGGTCAAAAACGGGCTGAGCCCCGACCTGGAGAAGGCATCCCATGATCCCCACCATCACCCCCCTTTACGCCGCTCTTGTCACCCTCGTTTACTTCGTGCTGACCTGGCGCGTTATCATGTACCGTCAGGCGAACCGGCTGTCGCTGGGCGACAGCGGCGACAAGAACCTGCTCAAACGCATGCGCACGCAGGCCAATTGTGCAGAGTATGCCCCGCTGGGGCTGATCCTCATCCTTTTGGTAGAACTTCAGGGCGCGCCTGCGATTGCGGTGCATGGCTTGGGGGTGCTCCTGCTCGCGGGCCGGATTATCCATCCGCTGGGATTTGCCGTAACACCGCAGAAGATCATCCTGCGTCAGCTTGGCATGCTGCTTACTTTTGCCTGTCTGCTCCTGGCGGCATGCGGGTTGCTTGCACATGCGGTGTTCTGAAACCCTGTGTGCAACAGGGGCGGCGGGGCATGTGGTGACCGCCGCGTGATTGGATTTCAGACCTCCGGTGGGGTTTTTTGAACCATTTGGAAGGGGGCCTGCGCGCAAGTGGCATCATATGGTGCAAAAGGCTCTAGGAGGGGAACCAGCGACCAAGCGCGCGCCACCCCAGCACACCAAGGAGGATGGCGCCAAGGGTGCCGACACCGAAGGGCATCATCAGAGCCACATCCCGCGGCAGAGGGCCGTCCGTGAGCTTCACCACCATCCCTGACAGCAACAGGCCAACAGGCATCATGCCCCAGGCCATCAGGCGGTACAGGCTGTTGACCCGTCCCAGAAGTGCATCCGGGATCATCCTCTGACGGTAGGAAACGGAGACAGTGTTCCACACCAGACCCGTATAGTTGAAGACCGCGAGGATGATCGCCAGTGACACCGCACCGGGGGCAAGGGCGATGGCAACGAAGGCCGGTGCCGTCAGCACAAGCATCCATTGCGCCGTCCTCATTGGCCCCAGGGCATGGATCACACGTTCTCCTGTCCATCCTCCCAATATGCCCCCCAGCGCGCCTGCCGCCAGGATCAGACCATAGGTCTGCGCGCCCACCGACAGGTTTTCCTGCACATGCAGGATCAGCGCGATCATCACCATCTCGAAGAGCAGGTTCCAGAAGCCGGTGATCCAGGCCAGCGCCATCAAGAGCGGTTTGGACCGGAGAAAAGCAACCGCCACGGCCAATTCCTTGCGCCAGTTCTTTTCGACCGTCACGGCGGGTTTGAACGGACCTGAGAGGGCCAGAAACAGCATCACGGCAAGGCCATAGGCCGCTGCGTTCAAGGCAAAGGGCAGCGGCACCGCCAGGGCGATCAGAAACGCACCCAACGCCGGTCCCAACAGCGCGTTACCCACCAGTTCAACCGACCACAGACGGCCATTGGCGCGCTCAAGCGCGGCATGGGGCACAATGGCGGGCAGCATCGTCTGGGCGGCGTTATCGCGAAAGACCTCAGCCACGCCCACTATGGCGGCCGCCCCCAGGATCAAAGCGAAGATCAGCGGTTGCGCCACACCTGATTGTGGGGGCACCGGCAGTGGCAGCGCCACCCACAAGGCAATGGCAACCGCTGCGAATGCCAGCCCCCGCGCAGCGTCCATCCACAGGATCAACAGGCGGCGGTCCACGCGGTCGGTGATGATCCCGGCCGGGATTGCGCAGATGAACCACGGCAATCGCAGCGCCACCGGCACCACAGCGATCAACAACGGATCGCGCGTCAGCAGGCTGGCCAGCCACGCCCAGGCAAGGGTCGCTATCCCATCGGCCAGATTGGTCAGGCCACTGGCGGTGACAAACCGTATGTAGATGCTGCTGGTCATGCCTGATACTCCTTGCCAGGTGTTGTCGTGGCTGAAGCATGGTTGAGGTCAAGAGGACAATTGCCGAACCCGCCCTGATTTGTTTCGCAACAAGGCCGCAATTGCTGTTTTTTTTCGCGCGCTTTGGATTTTGCCCCTTGCAAGGCGAAGCCTGGGTGGGTATCTCCCCCTCACCCAAGGAAGCGGGCGTAGCTCAGGGGTAGAGCATAACCTTGCCAAGGTTAGGGTCGGGCGTTCGAATCGCCTCGCCCGCTCCAATTGGACCACACCACCCATGTGGAAAACACACAGGCCGCCTTCGGGCGGCCTTTGTTGTTTTTGGGTCGGGGGAGCGTGGCGGGGAGTGGAATGATAACATGGCGTTGCCTACCGCACCTTGGGAGAAAGCAATCATGACGCCGGGCAAACGATGTGCACGATCGAGCGTGATTTAAGGCTGCACTACCTCATCAGGTGATTGCGCGGGGGTGTCCTGATCACCTCAGACAGTCGCCTTTGCGCTTTTTCCGGGTGCGTCGAAATGGTGGACGCGTATTGGGCAGGACAGTAGGCTACTTCAGGGCGCCGCCTGCCGACGTGGCAAATGGCACCCGATACCGAAACCGCTGGCACTCAAGGAAAATCTCAGATGACCCCAAACCGGCTGCAAACGCTCTGCGCAGGCATTCTCGTTTCCACCTGCATCACGCTCACAGGTAGCCCGCTGGCCGCCCAATCCTCCACGCAGGAACTTTTGGACCGGGCAGCAGAGGACGCCAACCGCATCAACGATGTCTTGCGGGCCCTGCAAACATCGGATCCCAATACGCAATATGCGCTGGTCAAACTCCTGCTGGCGGAGAAGGACCCCGCCATGGTTCGGATCGGTCGGGAGTTTGCGCTGTTTTCAACCAACCCGGTCTTGCAGAACATGGCCATCCAATCGGTGTTCAACACCAACCCGCAGGTGCGTCTTGACGTGACCGGCGGCGACAGTCTGGAAACCTACGCCTGGGTCGAATATCTCAATGGTGTCGCAACGGAGAACGGTGCCTCCATCATGCTGAACACCGGCACTTTCAATGAAACCTGCTGGGCCACGTCGCGGGGGACTTGTATCTTCACGATCCGGGGCCTGAATGTGCAGTACAACTACAAATTCAATTCCTATGTCGCGCAGGCAAACCTGACATTGGGTCCGGACGGCGTGTTGCGCGGGCCAATCGTGATGTATTCGGGCCGCGCACAGGCCGCCATCGATCTCAAGGAGTGACCGTCACTCCAGAACGATACTGTCCAGCCCGACCATCGCACCCTGCCCCCAAACGCTCTCAATCCGCAGTTTGACGCGGCGTGCCCGACTGCCCCCGGTGGGAATGTCCAGCACACCGCTGGGCGACATGTCGTCGGCGTTGATCGCGCGCCAGAACGGGCTGCCCGGCATACCAACGTCCAACGCCACCGTAATGCGCTGAGGCATGGCGACATCTGCTGATGGTGTGCTTTGCAATGCGATGCGGTTGATCGGCACCGGCACCTCGTTGGACAGCGTCAGTTCAAGTTCGACCGGTGCACCGGTCCAGGGCCACTGGCTGGTGCCAGACAGACCTTTGAGAACCCCGCCATCGACAATTGCCTGCCCAGTCACGCGAAACCCCAGACCATTGGATCCTGCGGTGATCCGGCCAGTCGACGGATGTGCCCCACTTTTGCCTGCAAGCACCGGATCAATCAGCGCAAAAACACGGTCCATCCGCAGAAACCGCGCCTGGCGATTGCTCAGCGTGCTCAGCGCCATGCCGATCGGCGCCGTGCCCTTGTAGAACAATGCACCGCTGACCCCGCCTTCGACCTCGGCCTCGGCCCAGTTGTCGGTGGTGGTCACAACAAAGGTTTCGTCATCGGCATCCGTGATCACCCCTTCGGCGCGGTCGAGCATAACGCCCGCCCAGTTGATCCGCGACAAGCCGCCAGACCCCGGCGCGTTGATCTGCGGCCCCACCTGTGCCGACAACGCAGACCACCGCAACTCGCATGCTTCGCTCAGATCGCCTTCCACATAGGCAATGGCAAGATCCTCGTCCACGTGACGCCAAAACACCGTAGCGACACCTGTTGTCTGCGGAAGCGCCGATACCAAAGCCAGACGGTCCGTTTTGGCCACATGCTTCGGCATCACCGCATAGCAGTTGCCGCGGTAGCTGACCAAGAAGGCATGCCCGCCCTCATTGTTGACATCCACCAAAGTGGCGGCCTGCCCAGCACCGGCGAGCGCCAGCGTCAAAAGACACGCAAGAATGGTTGTTAGAAAATCTGCTGCGTGTTTAGCTACGGTCGGAAGAAATGGCATGGGGTCGCAATCATGGATTGTTTGAAAAGGGTTCTCTTGTGTATGTGCATTTTTGCCCAGAGTGCCCCGTCCTCTGTATCTGCACAAGACATCCCCTTGCTGACCGATCCCGATTTCCAGGACATCCCCGAGGAAGAAGGGTTGATTGCCGCGCCTGACTGGTTGGTCGGCCTCCACTTCCAGTCGGCTCAGGCAGAACGGCGCCCCACGGTTCTTACGTTCGTTCCGGATATCGGGCCAACAGAAGTTGTCTGCCTCGAAGCGACGACGATTGACGGCCGCTTTGCCGCCAAAGGGGAATATGCCACCACAAAATCAATGCAGGGCTGGATTGAACTGGCCTATACGACCAACTTTGCAAATGTGTGGTCAAATGCTTCTGTCGACAACAGTGGCGTTGTGGCTTCCTCCGGCCCGTGTGGTGACGCGGCGACGCCTGCAACCGTTCTATATCCCGCCGTGCTGAACGGTGGACTGGCCGACGTAGCGCGAGATGGTGTCGGGAATTCGACCCTTGTCCTCAACATGCACGCCAGAAAAACATCCGAGATCGAAGCCTCCATGACCCTAAACGCCGTGGAACTGCCTGTGAGCTGTCACAAACTGGACAGGTCCGATGCGATCAAATTCAACTTCACATGTACAGTCAGCGTGCCCAAAGGCGCAAATGGTGAAGCCACATTCCGCTACACCCGACTTTACAAGGGGAGAAGCAGGCCAGGCGAAACCGGTCGGATATTCCTGCCAGCATTGAAATGAACATCTTTGTCAAAAGGCTGAAAGCAGTGGCGCGTACCTTGCCGGGCGACATCCCCCTTGAACGGATCCTCCGACTGGTGATCCTCGCAGTATTTGTGGGCGTCGTTGTCTACTATGCCATTGGCCGAAAGCAGTCTTTCACCCTCTATGCCACGACCAATTCAGTCGCAGTGAACGTTACAGGTGATGACCCCCAGGACTGGGAACTTGCAGATGCGTCCCTGTGCCTGCGCAAAACTGAAGATGTCACCAGCAAACCGGAAACACTTGCCGCGAACCCACAATGCAGCCCCAGCTTTTTTGTGAACGCCGTGGAACCGCCGCCTGAAGCCGAGGACACGGATGGATCCGAGGACACAGATGGATCCGAGGACACAGCCGCAAAGACACCTGCTGTGCCAGAACAGGCGTTCTTTGAGATCACCTGGGTCGAAGGCACTCGGCTTGTGATCAACCATACCGCTGGCGGACCAATGACCGTTGATGTGACCTATGAGAAGCCAGAGCCAAAAAACTTCTCCACATTTGACGGCATTCCCATCACCCCAAACAGCGTGCTCTTTTTCCCGCGATCCTCGCTCGCCACGACAGAAGCCGTCTTTCTCAAAGGGCGTGTCCAGGTCGGAAATCCGGTGAAATCGCGCACCTCTTTTCTGCTGCTGAACGGAAGCTACGAAATCCGCGAGCGGTTGGGCTTGTCATCGGGGCCGACCTTGATTGCAAAGGGAACATTGTTGCCCGGTGACTTTGTCAGCCTTGTTGATCGGCAAGGAGCCGAAATCCCCACCCAAATGGTCCTTATGCCACCGGCTCGGACGTCAGACCGGGGATTTGACATTGTTGCGACCTCCCCCTTGCGACACAGCGCTTTGCTGGTGGACCGCATTGGGGCCGCGCGCACAGAAATAACAACCCGCTGGATGGACCGTCTGGCAAGCGATGCGCTGCCGCTGGCGCTGTCGATCTTCCTTGGGCTGTTGGGTGCGTCGCTTGGCATTGCCAAAAGTCTGGTCGGCCCTGCCCCGCAGTCCAACGCACCAAAACAATCACCATCGGACAAAGCCCCATTGTGACCCTTGCCGCGCCACGGGCGGTGAGCTAGAACGAAGACAGAACAGACGCCACAGGGCGCAGAGCAAGGAACAGGCAGCATGCTGACATCGGTGGAGCTTTGTGCAGGTGCGGGCGGTCAGGCTTTGGGGCTTGAGCGTGCGGGCTTTGGCCATTCCGCTTTGGTGGAGATCGACAAGCATTGCTGCAACACGCTGCGCCACAACCGCCCGCAGTGGCAGGTGCTCGAAGAAGACCTGCGCGATTTCAAGGAACGCGCGGGGGATTACGCGGGTATGGATCTGCTCGCCGGTGGGTTGCCGTGCCCGCCTTTTTCCGTTGCGGGCAAGCAGCTGGGGGAACAGGATGAACGCAATCTCTTCAACGACGCGATAGAGATCATCGATGCCGCCCGCCCCCGTGCGGTGATGATTGAAAACGTGCGTGGCTTTCTGGATGCGGTGTTTCATGACTACCGCGAACGCCTGAAGACCCAGCTGGACAAGCTCGGCTATCGCACCGACTGGCGTTTGTTGAATGCCTCGGACTATGGTGTGCCACAGTTGCGCCCGCGTGTGGTGATTGTCGCGGTGGAGAAACATCGCGCGGATTTCTTTGACTGGCCAGATCCCCTGCCCCACAACCCGCCTACCGTGGGCGAGACCCTGCGCGACCTTATGGCTGCGGGCGGCTGGCGCGGCGCGGATGACTGGGCGGACAAGGCGGATGAGATCGCGCCGACAATCGTCGGCGGATCGAAGAAACACGGCGGGCCCGATCTGGGTCCGACACGGGCGCGGGCGGCCTGGGCAACGTTGGGGGTTGAGGGGCGCACCATTGCCTATGAGCCCCCTGACCCGTTCCACAACGACATGCCGCGTCTGACCGTACCGATGGTGGCGCGCATTCAAGGGTTCCCGGACGACTGGCACTTCACCGGCGCCAAAACCAATGCCTACCGCCAGGTGGGTAATGCCTTTCCCCCGCCTGTGGCCGAAGCGGTGGGTCGTCAGATCGCCCGTGCGCTGCGCAAGCGCAAACTGCATGCCGTGGCGGGTTAGGCGGTCAGGCGATGAAAAAGGCGCTGCCCTTCAGCCTGATCGCGCCAGACCATCCTGACTATCATGTACTGCACCCGTTGGCTGAGGATATCCTGCGGCGCGGCGGCGGCGCCGACAGTCTTGCGCAGCGCTTTCCCAACATGCTGCGCACCTGCATCGATGATGTGATCATGACCCCCAAGACCGGGCGGCGCGCGTATGAAGAGCTGGAGAAGACCGAAAAGACCTACATCGGCACACGGGTAGAGATTGAACTGCGCGCCCTTCTGAACCTGCCCCGCGGCCGCCTTGATACCGCGCTTCTGGGCCATGACGTCGATATCAAACATACCATGGGCAACAACTGGATGATCCCGACCGAAGCCGTGGGCCATCCCTGCCTCCTTGTTGCAGCAGATGAGGCGCGGGCATGCTGCTATCTGGGCCTGATCGTGGCGCATGTGGCGTATTTGACGCAAGGACAGAATAAAGACGCCAAACGCAGTATTTCCGCTGAAGGCTTCGCCCATATCCACTGGTTGTTCAAAGAACACCCCTATCCCGCGAACTTCTGGCGCGGGCGGGATGAGGCCATGGTTGCACGGATTTTTGCGGGCACGTCCGGCAATGCGCGCATGGCCAGCCTGTTCAGAGAGGTGCAGGGCGAGCCGATCAGCCGCGACGTCGTAGAAGCCGTCGCCCAGCAGCAGGATTTTATGCGGCGGATCCGGTCGGATAAGGGGCGGGGGACACGTGATTTATTGGCAAGAGAGGGCATTGCACTGCTTTCGGGACAATATGATGCAACGCTCATTGACGCCCTCGGCCTGCCCGCCTGCGGGACGAGTGAGTTCATCTCTTATCTGCCCCATACTGACGCGCAATTCGCCCTCGTCCACCACCACGGGATCGACCTGAAACGGCCTTGAGCAGAAATCGCGCAGAATCACCCTCCCGGCGGCTTTCTGCCGACTAAACCTGCAGTAGAGGCAAGAATTCGCTAAACTAGCGGACAAAATCCAGCATTTGGCAAGAATGTGCCAGGAATTTGTGAGAAATAGCCATAATTTGGTCTTTTTCAGCCTCTTAAGTGGGACCCAGTCGAGCAGAAACAACACGTCGAGAGAGCGTGGCTCATTTAACACTTGGAGAAAACCACAATGAGACTACTGGCAGTTGATGACGATCCCCTGATCCTTGACCTCTTGCCGGTCGTGTTCAAACAGGCGGATTTCCCCCAGATTACCGTCGCGTCTTCAGGCATGGATGCGCTCAACATCCTGTCGGACCCGGACGCACAGTTTGACTGTTTGCTCCTCGATATTGAGATGCCGGGCATGACAGGTGTGGAACTGTGTAGCCGCATCCGCGCCCTGCCGCAGTATCGTGACACGCCGATCCTGATGCTGACCTCCGTCACGGACCGCGGCATCATTGAGCGTGCCTTCGCAGCCGGTGCAAACGACTACATCAACAAACCCTTCGACGTAAAAGAGATCACGACGCGCGTTCGCGTGGCCAAGCGCATGACCGAAACGGTCGGCAGCGCGCCGCGCCTGAACCCCGTTGATCTCCCAGCAGATGGCGCGAAGGGCGAACACCCGTTCAAGATCGGCGATTCCGTCCGCTTGGCCAACATCGATCAGCTGGTGCTTCCGTTCTCGCTTGGAAACTACCTGTCGCAGCTGTCGCGTCGCCGTCTGGACACGTGCAGCATCTTTGCTGTCCGGATTGAGAACATGGACAGCCTTTTTGCAGAATGTAACACCCGTGAGCTGGCTGTTGCCCTGTCAGAAGTGTCCGAAGCCGTGACAGACGTCGTCGATTGTCCCAAGCTTTTGACGGCCTATGATGGCGATGGCACCTTCCTGTGCATCACCCAGCAAGCGCAATCGCTGGTCTGGCCCGAGATCGAAGACCGCGTCCACGCCCTGCTTGGCGAAGGTGCGGCAATGTTCGAAGATGGCTCGCCCATGAACATCTGCGTGGCCATAGGCAACCCCATTCCACCGAACGCAAGCCGCAACCAGCGGGTCAAAAAGACATTCGACCGGGCCATTGGCCGCGCGTTGATGCGGGAAAAAACGAAAGTGCGCCAGCTGTCCTGAGACGGCTGCGCCCCTCTTCAGTTGATTGGAAATTGCTTGAGGCACCGCTGCGCATTGCGCTTGTAGTCCTCAAGCGTTTCCACAACAGAGCGTCGTTCGCGCACCACAGCGAGGGCGCGCTTTTTCTGTGCACGGGTGCCGCTGACGTGTCGTTCCAATATCGAGACGGTGGCGAACAGCATGATGTCCCGCTCAACCTTGGTGATTTCACCGGCTTCTGACAAAACGACCGCAGTGATGGACAGCAGGTTCGAACACCGCAGCGCGACGGCTTCCCTGCCCTCATAGGTGCGCCCTGCATCTGCGGCATTTGTCCAAGCCAGCAGCAGCAGGCCTGCGGCGCAGGCCCGGCGCATCCTCAGAAAACCTTGAATGTCATGGTGGTCAGTGACCGCTCAATCCCGTCGATGTCCAGCAAACGTTCGTTGATGAAAACACCGACGTCTTCCGTCTTTGGGATATAGACCTTCATCAGCAGATCATAATCGCCCGAGGTGGAGTAAAGCTCCGAGTGGATCTCGCGCAGCGCAATCTCCTCTGCCACGCGGTAGGTGGTGCCGGGGCGACAACGGATCTGGACGAAAACACAGGTGCTCATGTGGGGACCTCACTGACGGGTGGGTGCAGGCTGACATAAGGGCGCGCGCGTCGCAATCCCCGATCGCGCGCCAGCCCCTTGGCCTGACCCACAGCACTGCTATAAGGGCGCGAGTTTCCAAGGAGAAGTCCCATGCGTCAGACCAGCCTGACCCGCACCACCGCTGAGACCGACATCACTGTTGAGATCAATCTTGACGGCACCGGTGTCTATGACAACGAGACCGGCGTGGGCTTCTTTGACCATATGCTGGACCAGCTGGCACGCCACGCCCTGATCGACATGAAGGTGCGCGCCAAGGGCGACCTGCACATCGACGATCACCACACCGTTGAGGATGTCGGCATCGCGCTGGGTCAGGCGCTGGCCACGGCCCTTGGTGACAAACGCGGCATCCGCCGCTATGGGTCCTGCCTGTTGCCGATGGATGACGCGCTGATCCGCTGCGCGCTGGACCTTTCTGCGCGACCCTTCCTGATCTGGAATGTCGACCTGCCCACCGACCGCATCGGTACGTTCGATTGCGAACTGGTGCGCGAGTTCTTTCAGGCCCTCAGCACACACGCAGGCATCACCCTGCATGTCGATATGCTGCATGGGCTGAACAGCCACCACATCGCAGAGGCGTGCTTCAAATCAGTGGCCCGCGCGCTGCGCGACGCGGTTGAGGTGGACCCCCGCAAGGCGGATGCGATCCCCTCGACCAAAGGCGCGCTTTGATCCGATGCTGACGGCCATCATCGACTACGAATCCGGCAATCTGCATTCTGCCCACAAGGCGTTTGAGCGGATGGCCCGCGAACAGGACGCAGGCGACGTGACCGTGACAGCGGATGCTGAGGTTGTTGCCTCCGCGGATCGTATCGTGCTGCCCGGTGACGGTGCCTTTCCGGCCTGCATGGAAGCCCTGAAGGGCAAATCCGGCCTCTATGACGCGATGGTTGAGGCGGTGGAGGTCAAAGGACGCCCCTTTCTGGGCATCTGTGTCGGCATGCAACTGATGGCAAGCCTTGGGCGCGAATACCGCGAAACGCCAGGGCTGGGCTGGATTGCCGGTGAGGTCACGAAGATCGAGCCCTCTGATCCAACCCTGAAGGTGCCGCATATGGGCTGGAACGATCTTGTCATCGACACGCCACATGCCGTGTTTGAGGGCATCAAGACCGGCGATCACGCCTATTTCGTGCATTCCTACCACATGGCCGTCACCACCCCGACGCAACGGCTGGCGCATGTGGATTACGCAGGTGATGTAACGGCGATCATTGGCCGGGATACGATGCTGGGCATGCAGTTTCACCCGGAAAAGTCCCAGGCCACCGGCCTCCGGCTGATCGCGAATTTCCTGAAATGGGCGCCCTGACGTTAGGTCGTGTTGCCATTCAGCGCGTAACCTCAGTTTCAGTCGAATTTTCGTCAGAGTCAGGCGTCTGAGCGCAACAATAGTCAGCTATTGGAAGGTCAGACAACGCAAGTCTGGCGAAAATTCGCGAAACCCTTTGGGGCGCGGCAGATTTTGCCCTGCCCGTCGTTGTCAGGCGCTCAGAATGCCGGCATTCGATTACGCCAGACGCCTTGTGCAGAGCAAAATCTGTCTCGCGCTGAGGCTGCGCGCTGAATGTCAACACGACCTAACGGATGAGCGTCCAGACGCGGGTGTCGCACCCCTCGTCATTGCAGGCTTTCAGCCGTAGCTTCTTGCCTGCAATCTCGGCGCGGGACTTGAGATACCTGTTGGCCTGCGGGCCCCGGTACTCCCCGAAGAAACTGCCGTCGGGCTGAGGGCGCATTTCCCACAGCACCTTGGCCCCGACCGCATTGGACGGCGTATCATAACCGCGCCGGTCCTTGACCCGCTCCACCCGGCCGCACAGGGCCCGCCCGCACCGTTTGGTGCGCACGTGGAATACGATGCCGAAAGGATCGGCTTCCGTTTCCCACAGCCCTCTCGGCACTTCGACCACGGCTTCCCCTTGAGCCGTCGCTGGAAGAGCCACCGATAGCACCATTAGAAGCCCTAAGAGCCGCAAGAGAATTGTCATAGCGCTTTCCACGTCGCATCGGGATTTGCGTCCTAACCCTATCGAAAAGCCTTATAGATATCAACTTTGCGCCCGCATCTATGACAGTCCCGGATCAGCCAGGGGGTATTCTCTGTGACCAGCGGCGATGGCTCTCAATTGACGCGGGTCCAGGTCTGCTTCAGGCAAATCAGTCCACCAAGGACACATCCCCCAATACGCAGTTTGTTGCCAGACACCTCTCCGGTGCCTTTGTATGTTTTGTTATTTGATGGCTTCCAAGCCTTGCCTTCGTAGCTCCCGCCGCCAGTGGCCTTCATATCAAACACAGCGTTCTTGCCGATCACATCGGATGCAACTTCTTTGCCGCCTTCAAACTTTTTCTGGAAGACCCCGCAAAAGCCCCCGCCGCAAGGTTGCATTTTTACATGATAAAAGACCCCGTCATCAGGCTGTGTTTTCCAAAGACCTTCTATTGGATCTGCGGCCCAAGCAGTACTGGCCAAAGCCAAACCGAACACCACAGAAGCAAGAAACGTTTTCATATTGTAAACTCCAATTTTTAACCAGTCTGAGGCATGCCACCCCGTTCTGACAAGCCTGACCTCAGGTCGCGTTGCAAAACGCGGCTCCCCGTGCAAAACCGCCTCCAAAGCTCCAACAAGGACCCGCACCATGATCCTCTATCCCGCCATCGACCTCAAAGACGGCCAGGCCGTGCGCCTGGTGCATGGCGACATGGCACGCTCCACCGTCTTCAACGACGACCCGGCCGCACAGGGCCGCGCCTTTGTGGCGGCAGGATGCCAATGGTTGCACCTCGTTGATCTCAACGGCGCCTTTGCCGGAACACCTGTAAACGCAGCCCCCGTCGAAGCGATCCTGAAGTCCTGCGAGGTACCTGCCCAACTCGGCGGCGGCATCCGCGACATGGCCACGATCGAAAGCTGGCTGGACAAAGGCCTTGCCCGCGTGATCCTCGGTACCGTGGCCGTTGAAAACCCCGATCTGGTGCGCGAAGCCGCCCGCACCTTCCCCGGCAAGGTCGCGGTTGGCATTGATGCCCGAAACGGCAAAGTCGCCACCAAAGGCTGGGCAGAGGAAACGGATGTCATGGTCACCGATCTCGCCAGGTCCTTTGAAGACGCAGGCGTCGCTGCCATCATCTACACCGACATCCTGCGCGATGGCGCAATGGGCGGCCCCAATGTCACCGCCACAGCCGATCTCGCCCGCGCTGTGTCAATCCCGGTGATCGCCTCGGGCGGTGTGTCCTCTCTGGAAGATCTCACCGCGCTTAGAGACACCGGCGTGATTGAAGGCGCCATCTCCGGCCGCGCGCTCTATGATGGAGCGATCGACCTCAAGAGCGCGCTACGACAGCTTGCGACCTGATCTTCCAAATGGTTGCAAAAACCTCGGGAGGTCTGGAGGGCAGACAGCCCTCCAGCGGCTTGCCCCACGCCGCCCAGCCCGCTAAGACAGCCTCATGCTCAAAACCCGCATCATCCCCTGCCTGGACGTTGCCGACGGCCGCGTGGTGAAAGGCGTGAACTTCGTCGGCTTGCGCGACGCAGGCGACCCGGTGGACGCCGCCATCGCCTATGACGCCGCAGGGGCCGATGAACTGTGCTTCCTCGACATTCACGCCACGCATGAGAACCGCGGCACGATGTTTGATCTGGTGCGACGGACGGCCGAACATTGCTATATCCCGCTCACGGTAGGGGGCGGCGTGCGCACGGCTGCTGATGTTCGCGCCCTTCTTTTGGCCGGTGCCGACAAGGTCAGCTTCAATTCTGCTGCTGTCGCCAATCCGGACGTGATCGCACAAGCCGCAGACCAGTTCGGCAGCCAGTGCATTGTCTGCGCCATCGACGCCAAGACCACAGCGCCCGGCACATGGGAAATCTTCACCCATGGCGGCCGCAAACCGACCGGGATTGACGCGGTTGAATTTGCCAGGACAGTGACCGCCAAAGGGGCCGGAGAAATCCTGCTCACCTCCATGGACCGGGACGGTACGAAGGCGGGCTTCAATTTACCCCTGACACGCGCGATTTCCGACGCCGTCAGCGTGCCTGTCATCGCCTCCGGCGGTGTCGGCACCCTTGATCACCTCGTCGAAGGCGTGACCGAAGGAGGCGCCTCTGCCGTGCTCGCCGCCTCGATCTTCCACTTCGGCGAATTCACCATTGCACAAGCCAAACAACACATGGCCGAGGCCGGCATACCGATGAGGCTGACATGACCCTCGACGATCTCTACGCCACCATTCAGGCCCGAAAATCCGCAGACCCTTCCAGCAGCTGGACCGCGCAACTGCTGGCAAAAGGCCCGGAGAAATGCGCCGAAAAATTCGGAGAAGAAGCTGTCGAAGCCATTATCGAAGCGGTAAGGGGCGACCGTACTGCCCTTACATCGGAAGCCGCAGATGTCCTCTACCACCTTCTGGTCATGCTCGCCGCCCGCGATGTCCCACTGTCAGATGTGATGCAGACCCTTGCCGCCCGCCAGACACAATCCGGTCTCAGTGAAAAAGCAAATCGCTGATACAACACCTGTCTTCCAAATGGCTCAAAAAACCCCCGCGGAGCGTTAAAGTCTCTTTTGGAGTTCCAAAAGAGATTTCAGGCCTCTGGCAGGGTTTTTAGAACCATTTGGAAGACGGGTTGCGGCTCATCCCAACACCCTAAAGCCTGCTTGAAATCACACCTGTCGCGAACCCGCCGCGGCGCAACTCCCCGAAGAGGCGTTGATATTCAATCTTCGGGCAGCGGTTTTGAATGACATCGATGCTGCGTGCCTGTGCCTGCGCAGCGGCCTGCGCATGCTCCACACCGATCTGCATCCAGATGGTTTTCAGCTCTGGCAGGGTCTCCAGCGCTTCGGCAACAATGTCGGGTACAGCGTCCGATCGGCGAAAGATGTCAACCATGTCGACGGTCTTCGGCACGTCGGCAAGGCTTCCACGCACCTCTTGACCAAAAAGGCGCTCCCCCGCGTGGCGTGGATTGACCGGCACCACATTATATCCACGCAGACCAAGGTAGCGTGCCACGAAGTAGCTGGCCCGGACCGGGTTCAGGGACACGCCAACCATGGCCACTGTCTGGGTACGTACCAGCACGTTTTTCAGAAAGGCGTCAGAATATGTCATGGGCGCAACCTAGCTTTGCGCCGCACGCAGGAAAAGCCCGATGCACCAAACGCTGCAAAAAAGAACGCCCCAAGGCAGAGCCCGGGGCGCGCAGGTGCGGAACGAGGGACAGTCATGCAGGGACAGACGTTCCATATCCGGCCCTGTGACACTTCAAATGGGGGGACTGGGGTCCCCCCGGAAGAGCTTCTCGCATCAATGTGAACGAAAAGTTAAAACAGCACTGTCCCTTGCCTGTTCTAGTCGAAGATATCTTCGACAAGATCAAACACCTCTTCCGCGATGTCTTTCAGCCAGGACTTGCGGCGCTTCACCTTCCTGGGTTTGCGTTTTTGCGCCTTCTGCTGGCGCTGCTCCGCCGGAAACTGACGCACCTCGGGATGGTGCGACACGGCCACCCGTCTGCGTCTGGGTTTCCCAGGGGCCGTCTTGCGTTTGGGCAGCATCTTGAGGTCATGCAGGGGGGCGCCGCAGTTGGCGCAGGCCAATTCGTGACGTCCCGTGTCGAGGGTCAGCGCTGCTTTGCTGCCGCAATGGCGGCAGGTGGCGATTTTCGTAGGCGGGCCCATCGGTGCTCCTAATCAATGCGTCAACGAAGCATATAGGCCGATTGCTGCCGCGTTGGAGACGTTGAGCGATCCAAAAGCGCCTGCCGCATCGATCCGGACCAAGGCGTCCACTGTTTCACGGGTCTTTTCGCGCAGGCCCGGCCCCTCCGCCCCCAGCACCAACGCGACCGGGCGGTCCTGTTTGCCGTCCACGGCTGCCTCGATGGTCTGGGCACCCTCCCCGTCCAGTCCCAGCACCATGTAGCCCATGTCCTGAAGCGCCCGGATCGCATCTGCCAGATTGCGCACCCGCAAGTAAGGCTGGCGTTCCAACGCCCCACTTGCGGTCTTGGCCAGCGCGCCGGTCTCCGGCGCGGAGTGATGTCGCGTCCCGACCACCGCCACCGCGCCCAATACCTCTGCCGACCGCAGGATCGCACCAACGTTATGCGGATCAGTCACACGGTCCAGCAGAATCACCCGTGGGGCTGCCGGCCCGATGCAAACATCCTCCAGCCGCCCCCAATTCAGCGGTTTGACCTCCAGAACCGCCCCCTGATGCACCGATCCTGCATCAATCGGCGGCTTGAATCTGCGCGGGTCGACGACCTCCGGGGTCATGCCGGAGGCCGCAATGGCATCTTCAAGCTTGGCCTGCGCATTCGGCGTGACCATCAGCGTCAGCTTTTCACGCGTCGGGTTCCGCAGAGCATCGCGCACCGCATGCAGACCAAAAAGCCAGAGCGTCTCGCGCGCTTCGGCCTTCTTTCCCTGCTCCTTTGCGACAACCCATTTCGGCTTTTTCATGCGCGTTCCCCATGTTTGTGCTGTCGGTCTAGCGATTGCAGCACGTCAAGCCAAGGCACTGACTTGCAATGATCATCAGGCGTCTTCGCCACGCGGTGGTCGTTCAAATGCAAACGCCCCAACTGCAACAGGAATTCTGCCGGTCAGCAGCAGCGCTCTTGCGCCACTTTAGAGGTTGACGCATCCCAGACCCACAGGTAATCAGCCCGGCAGTGGGCGACAGGCCGCAAGGTGTGGCAGGGGACTGTAACTCCCTCGCGGAGACGCACGCCTGGTTCGATTCCAGGGTCGCCCACCACTTCCCAAACAAGTGTATCAAATGTCGCCCGACCGCGGCCCGTTGCGCCGCTACAAGCAATGCGCGCGCCCATCGCCCGCCCCCTCAAGCCCCTCGCCTGCTTTGCCATCCAATCAGGTTCAACCCGACAAAAAGCACCGCAGCCACGCAGACAATCGACGGCCCCGCCGGGGTGTCGAACAGATAGGCGCCTTGCAGACCGGCAAACGCCGACAATGCGCCAATCGCGGCTGCAATCAACGCCATCGCTTCGGGCGTTCGGGCAAGACCCCGC
This sequence comes from uncultured Sulfitobacter sp., assembly GCF_947500075.1. Lineage (GTDB taxonomy): Bacteria > Pseudomonadota > Alphaproteobacteria > Rhodobacterales > Rhodobacteraceae > Sulfitobacter. The sequence continues at coordinate 446,715 of NZ_CANMQS010000001.1, forward strand.
GCGGCGGCGGCAGGGATAATCAACATTGCAGCGATCAGCAGAACACCGACAACCTTGATGGCGACGGCAACGGTAATGGCCAGCGCCAGAGTCAGGACAAGCTGTTCCCGCTTGGGGTTGAGGCCGCTGGCATAGGCCAGTTCTTCGTTCAGGGTTGAGGTCAGCAGAGCCGCCCAGCGCCACAGGATCAGCCCCACCACCAGCACAGCCCCGCCCCAGATCACCACAAGGTCTGTCCGTGACACCGCAAGGATATCCCCGAAAAGATAGGCCATCAGGTCGATCCGGATCCCGGACAGGAAGGATACCGCAACCAACCCGAAGGCCAGCGCGGAATGGGCAAGAACGCCCAGAAGCGTGTCCATCGCATAGCCACGCCCGGTCAGAAACGTCACCGTCAGCGCCATGATCAGCGCCACGGCAAGCACGCCGGGAAAGATCGACATCTCGAACGTCAATGACAGGGCAACGCCCAGGATCGCGGCATGGGCGGTGGCGTCGCCAAAATAGGCCATCCGCCGCCAGACCACGAAACAGCCCAAAGGTGCGGCGGCAAAGGCAACGCCGATCCCGGCCAGTGTGGCGCGGGTCATGAAATCGTCAAACACTACTCTGCGGCCTCATTGTGGTGGGTATGGTCGTGATCGTGCTCATGCCGGTACAGCGCCAGTGCGCCGCCAGTGCCGGCCCCGAACAGGGCACGATATTCGGGGGCAGAGGCGACAACCGCCGGCGTGCCTTCGCAGCAGACATGCCCATTCAGACAGATCACACGGTCCGATGCGCTCATCACCACATGCAGGTCGTGGCTGATCATCAGAACCGCGCATCCGGTGGCGTTGCGCACCTCTTCGATCTGCTGATAAAACGCAGCGGAGCCGGGCTGATCCAGTCCTTGCGTCGCCTCATCCAGCAACAGCACGTCCGGGCGATTGATCAGGGCCCGCGCCAACAACACACGCTGGAACTGCCCGCCAGAGAGCTGGGACATCTGCCGTTTCAGAAGATCAGGCACCCCTGCCGCGCGCAGGGCGTCCGTGCAGACCGCCGCCTTCACACGCTCCGTCAGCCGCATGAAACGCTCGACCGTGATCGGCAGCGTTTGATCGATGTGCAGCCGCTGGGGGACGTAGCCGATCTTCAACCCCGGTTTCAGGCTGACAACACCGCTTGCCGGGGCTGTCGCGCCGATGATGGCGCGCAGCAGGCTGGTTTTGCCGGACCCGTTCGGGCCCACGATGGTCACGATCTCTCCGGGTTCCAGTTCAAGGCCGACGTTACGCAGCACTGTATTAGCACCATAGGCGACACTCAGATTATTCACGGAAATCAAACTCATGCGCTTGCCTTGTCACTACACGCCGGACACACGCCCTCAGCTTCCACAACGGTTTTCTCAATCTGAAACCCTGCTGCCCGCGCCGCCTCGCCCAGCACACCTTTCGCAGGGGTCGACTGCGCCTCCGCAACGGCATCACACAGGCGGCAGATCATGAATGCGGGGGAGTGGCTCTCGCCAGGATGGGCACAGGCCACAAAGGCATTCAAACGTTCAATCTTGTGAACAAAGCCATGCTCAGACAGAAAATCCAAGGCCCGGTAGGCCACGGGGGGCTGCGATCCAAACCCCGCTTCGCGCAACAGGTCGAGAATCGCGTAAGCTCCAAGCGCGCGGTGTTCCTGCAACAACAGCTCAAGCACCTTGCGCCGCACAGGGGTCAAACGAAGCCCCTTGTCCGCGCACCGCGCTTCCACTGAGGACAGCGCATGATCCACACACCGTTCATGGTTGTGCTTCTCAAATCCCAAAGGGGCCTGCCCACCAGCAGCAATGGATTGGTCTTCGCTTGTCATGTTGCTCCACATGCGCTAATTGAAAACGTAACGTTATAAGATCACATAGAGGTCCCGATGTCCAGAAACCTTATTCCTACCTCCCTTACCGTACTGCTGATGGGCAGCGTTGCCTATGCAGAAGTGCCGAACGTCGCCGTTGATATCGCCCCGGTGCATTCACTGGTGGCGCGCGTCATGGACGGGGTCGGTACGCCTGCATTGATCGTTCAGTCGGGCGCCTCCCCCCATGAATACAGCCTGCGCCCCTCGGAAGCCTCCGCCTTGCAGGAGGCGGACCTTGTGTTCTGGATGGGCGAGGATCTGACGCCATGGATGGAGGATGCCGTGGCCACGCTGGCCACCAAGGCCGCTGTCACCACACTGCTTGAGGCCGAAGGAACGACCCTGCTCGACTTCCGGGAAGGGGCATTGTTCGAAGCCCACGATCACGAGGATCACGACACGCATGACGAGGAGAAGCATGCCGACGGGGAAGAACACGGGCACGACGATCACGACCATGCCGAAGACAAAGAACACGGGCATGATGAACACGCCAAAGACCACGGCCATGACGATCACGGTGACGAGGATCACGCCGACCATGAGGACCATGCGCACGGTGCCCATGACCCCCACGCCTGGTTGTCACCGCAGAACGCAAACACATGGTTAAACGTGATCGCAGCGCAGCTTTCTTCGGCCGATCCGGACAACGCCGGCGCCTACTTTGCCAACGCCGCCGCCGCCCGCGCTGAGATGGAAGCGCTGTCCGCGCAGGTCACAACCACCCTTGAACCGGTGCGCGGTCGGAGCTTCATCGTTTTCCACGACGCGTATCAGTACTTTGAGAACGCCTTTGACTTCCCGGCATCCGGTGCCATTTCCATCGGTGACGCATCAGACCCAAGCCCTGCCCGTATCGCTGAAATCCAGGGGCGCATCCGCGCCGAAGGCATTGATTGCGTCCTGGCGGAACCCCAGTTCAATGCCGCTCTCATCGCGACCGTCCTGGACGGGACGGATGCAAACACAGGCATCATTGACCCACTTGGCGCCGCGCTTGAGCCGGGTGCCGCGCTTTACCCCCAGCTTATTCGCAATATGGCGGATACGCTTGCCGAATGCCTCTGATCAGGTCGGCATCAGCGGCAGTCGTCCGGACAGCCGCTGATCGCCCGCGCTGAGCAGAAAACCGATGAGGCCGCAGCCGTTTGGCGTGAAAATCCGCCAGAAAATTGCTACGTTATTACATATGCCAAGGAACCGCATTGACCTATATCTCCGACACCCCAACAGGCCCAGGCGGCGCATCTCGGCTGCCCGTCTCCCTGCTGACCGGGTTTCTGGGAGCGGGAAAGACGACCCTGCTGAACAGAGCGCTCTCGGATGCCGCCGCCGGGCAGATCGCTGTTATCGTAAACGAATTCGGAGAAGCCGGCCTGGACCATGACCTGATCGAAACGGCGGAGGACGACATCATCTTAATGCAATCCGGCTGCCTGTGCTGTTCGATCCGCGGCGACCTGTCCAACACCTTCGCAAAGCTGCTCGCCCGACGGGACGCAGGCATGCTCAGCTTCGATAGAGTTGTGATTGAAACAACCGGCTTGGCAGATCCAAGCCCGATCATGCAGACCTTCCTCATAGACCCCGTACTGGCGCGGGATGCGCGGATAGATGGTGTTGTCACCGTATTCGACGCGGTGAACGGCCCCGCCACGCTTGATGCCCAGTTTGAAGCGGTCTCTCAGGTGGCGCTCGCCGATCTGATCGTGCTGAGCAAAACTGACCTTGTGGAGGATCATGTGGCAGATCGGGTTGAAACGCGGCTGCGTGGCCTCAACCCGACAGCTGAGATCCTGCGATCTTCATGTGAAACCTTCCGGCCCGCCACCCTCTGGAACCTGTCTGCGATGCGCGAAAACGCAACGCAACAGCAGGCCATCGACTGGACAACCCCAAAACCGGTCAAAGACCCGCTGGCCAATCTCTCAGGCCTGTCCCCGCCCCCGGCCAGACAGGCCGAATTTACACCTCATGACACTGACATCACATCTATCTCCATCATCCTTGAAGAACCTCTCGACGATGCAGTCTTCGACACATGGTTCGATACGTTGATCGCCTTTAAAGGCCGTGACATCCTGCGCGTGAAGGGAATTCTGTTCCTCGAAGGCATTGAGACCCCTTTCGCGTTCCACGGGGTCCAACATATTTTCGACCCGCCCGTGCCACTGAATTCATGGGACGGCGATGACCGCCGTACCCGCATTGTGCTGATCGGACGCAATCTGAACCGCTCCGAAATCCAGCGCAGCCTCGATCTGCTGCATCTGGGAAAGCCACCAAACCAAACCCGCCAAGCGGCGACCACCTCCCAAGACTGATGCCCGCCCTCCGGGCGACGCCATCGCTTCCCCCGATTGCCGTGACCGGAGAGATACGTCTCGTTCCAATGCTCGACCCTGTATTCGATTCCCCTGAGAAGGACTGAGGCGGCGCATCAGCTTTTGGTTGCGACACGCGCTTTCGCCTCAACCAACAGAGCATCCGTCGGAGGGTGTTCTGCCACCCGAACCGACCAGTCCTCGCGCCAGAACCGTTGCCAACGGCAAAATCCAGCAAATCGCGAAAGTCAATTAAGTAACTATAATACCTAAATAAAAATGCGCCTTCGGGCAGGCGCGCAAAAAATATCCTTACCTTACGTAACCTATTAACAGAATTTTAACGGAGCTTTGAACGCCCCGATGATAGCTCCTGTTCATACCAGAGATGTTCTGTGACACGAGAGGGGAGTGGTTTAACAGTGAGCTTTTTTATCGCCATGCATAACCGGCGGGCTATGGCGAAATTAGATAACCCCCGCACGATCATAAGTGAGAGCAACGAATTTCTAATTGTTTCTCGATCGGGCGGTTGCAATCAATTTTTGAGTGTCTCCAATGCCGGAGCGTGTTCCGAGCTTGAGGTATCAGCGCCGGGGGGCTTGATACCTGAGTTCGGGATCTACGCAACGCTCGTGTTGCAGAACACCTTGGATGGTGACCTGTTCTTGGTTGAACAGGATCTCGCAAATGCCCCTTCCCATCCCGGCACCACGCTGGGGGGGGATGGGTATCTGCTTCTACGTCAGTCTGAAAACCAGATCACGCTCAGCGGCGCGGTCAGGGTGAAACAGTCAGACGAGGTATCAAGAGTAATGCCCCGGTGCGTGCCCTTCGACGAACCCGATCCCGGCGCGACCCTCTATGTGCATGCGACGTACCTTCCTTGGGAAAAGGAAATCCTGCCATCCCGGTTTTCAGACGGTGATGGCACGCCAATGCTGGTCCCAGAATGAACAAATACGCCCCCTTCCGGCCTGCCCAGCAGGCCCATGGCGCTTCACAGCCTCGTAGGAGTATGCTTAATCTCGACGGGGAAAGCCTGGTTCAGGCGAACGTGGGTGATGGATTTGGCGGGGACAGCCCAATGGGCAAAATGGATGGTCGCAATCCAAACCGGCTCAGCCTTTCCTTGGTTGGGAACTTCCAGCTCAGCGATCCTGACGGCGGCCCCTTGCGCATCAGTGAGAAAAAGGGCCGCGTTCTGCTGGCAATGCTGGCAACCGCCCGCGATCACCGGCGCTCCCGCGATTGGCTGAAATCGCGCATCTGGAGCCGGGGGCTTGAAGAACAGGCCAGCAACTCCCTGCGGCAATCCCTGCACGCGCTGCGCAAAGCACTCCACCCGTGGAATGACGCAGTGCAGGCTGATTACGAACATGTCTGGCTGGATAATGTTGACGTCTCCATGGACCCCGGCGATGACATTCGCGCCGTTTTCTTCGAAGACGCCCCCGTTCTGGACGAAGAAGCCGAAGACTGGTTGCGCGAGGAACGTCAGGCCTTTGCCGCCCGGCTCGAAGACGCCCGCACCACCATGGTCGAGGCTGGCCCGGCAACGATCATCGCGCCGGTCAGCTTCGAAGGGCCACCCTGCATCCTGATCGGCAATCCGGTCGTGATCACCGACGATCCCCACGCCCATGTCGCGGCCGAACGCATCACCGGTGCCATGCAGACAACATTCATGCAGAACGGGTTTGTCGAAACCTTCGATCTGCGTGATCTGGAAAGCAACCAACTCACCGGGCGCACCGCAGACGCGGTATCGCGCCCGCCCGTTCTGGTCGAAGTGCGCATTTCCGTCCTCGGTGAAGAATTGCAGGCCACGATCCTCGCCCGCGTTCCGGCCACCGGCAAGGTCATCTGGACCTCCTCCATCGGGACCGACCGCACCTCTGCCTATGCCGTCAATTCCGAAACGATGATGCAATTCGTGATGGGGGCCGTGGATTCCATCGAAGGCGTTGTCCTGCGGCAGCGGGACAGAGCGTCCAAGCCAACGCTGTACACCGCCGTGCATCAGCTCTTCGGCCTCTCCCGTTCGGGCATTCACGATTCCGAAGATATCCTGCGGCAATTCATCGGATCGGACTATTCCCCCAACGCCGAAAGCTGGCTGGCGTTCAGCGCAATGCTGCGCCGAAACGAAATTCGCGAACGCCAGTGCGACGCGGTGGAGGAAGCTGGCGCACATGTTGCCCGCGCGCTTGAGGCCGATCCCTCCAATGCCATCTCCCTTGCCATCGCCGGCCATTACGAAGGGTTTCTGCGCGGCGATCTGGAACAAGGCCGCCGCTTTATCGCCGACAGCCTGCGCGTGGTGCCCAACCTCGCCTTCGCCTGGGACGCCCGTGCGATGAATGCGATCTATTCCAATGACAGCACGCAAGGCGCACAGGCTGCTGACATGGCCCGTAACCTGGGCCGCTACAGCCCCTATCGGTTCTATTATGACACCTCCGCCATGATCGCCGCCACCTTGCAGCACCGCTACACAGATGCGATCCGCCTTGGACAGCGCGTGCTGTCCATCCGGCCCAGTTTTTTACCCGTTCTGCGCCACCTGTTTATCAGCCACGCAATGCTGGGCGAAGATGAACACGCCCGAAGTTATTTCAGACAAATCAAGACATTGGACAGCTCTTTCGGAACGCCTGAAATGGATGCCGATGATCACGCCCAGCGCTGCACCGAAAGCCTCGCCATGATCAAAAGCAGCCTGATGAAGGCCGGGTTGATCGAAGAAGCGGCCAAAGCAATTGGACAGGGCAAAGCCCACCGGGAGGACGCAAAGTGACCAAGACAAAAACAAAGACGAAAACCAAAACGAAGACAAAGACCAAAACCAAAACGAAAACAAAGTCGAATTCCGGTCAGGTTGACGGGTTGGGCTCTGTCTACAGCGCTTGGGTCGTCCGCGATCAGGAACACGTGCAGCGTCTGCACCAGAAGCTTCCGCAGTTGTTTGAGACAATCGGCCCGGATATCCCCGGACCGCCCCATTACACCGGCGATGGCCTGCGCGATGAACTGGCAGAGCTTTTGCGCCTGCAAGACCTGCCTGAGCGTCTGGCCCGCAAGGAACAGATCGAAGCCGAAGCCTCTGATATCATTCCTGAGTTTCTGTCGATCTATGAAGACACCTCCGGCACCTCCGTGAACCTGATCCGCTTGCTGGTGTTGTTGCAGGATGCGGGCCTCGCCCTCGCCTCGCACTACAAGGCCAAATACGACCGACCGCGGCCACATCTGATGGATCACGGGATCGACCCGCTGGTCACCCCTCCGAACCACGCAGCCTACCCCAGCGGCCACGCGACACAGGCGGCGCTGATCGCACATGGCATCGCGGAGGTCTTTGCGCACAATCCCGGTATCGTTGCCGAAGCCTTTGATGTCGCAGACAGAATTCGCGTGAACCGTGAATGGGCTGGCGTGCATTACGCCTCTGACGGCATTGCAGGCGCAGAGATTGCGCGCGCCGCCTTCAGTGACCTGCGGGAGATCTTCGACCCCCTCTTTGTCGCGGCAATCGAGGACATCCACGCCTATGACCCCGAACCCAGCCCTTTCCTCGGCCATGGCCCGGTGCGTGAGCGGATACCAGAACCCATGGCCCATCCGCTTGAGCAATGGTCGCTGTCCCGCCTCGGCATCAGCGCCGACAAGGGTAACCTGACCACCGGCGGCGCGGGGGTGCGTGTGGGTCTGGTTGACGGTCCCGTCGACATCACCCACCCGACGTTTGACCGCGAAGGCGGCCATGCCATTGATGCCGCCCTTGCCCAAACGCCTGACCCGGATGTCTGGGCAGCCTCCCCATCGGTGAAGAACAGCGACTATCCCCGCGCCCATGATGCCCGGATGGCCTTCAGCTCAAAAGGCGGCGCACATGGCACGGCCATGGGGGGCCTGATCGTCGGGCGTGCCACGGATGATGACAGCTGCCCGATCTGGGGCACCGCCCCGGAAGCATCGCTGCTGCCGGTCCGCGTCAGCACCCTGTTGGCCGACACCCATGCAAACCGCCTTGCCGTCGGGCGCGCCATTCTGGAAATCGCCTTTCGCGCGGACAGCCCGGCAGACCTGATCCTGGTCGGACCGCCCTTTGTCCGCCCTCCAGAAGACAGCTATTCCGCCGATTGGCCATTGGAAAACGACATTGCAGAATACGAAGGCCCCTGCGATCCGCTGGCCCTTGCCATCCTGTTGGCAGGCCAAAAGGTGCCGGTGGTGATCCCCTCCGGCAACGAAGGTACCAGCACCATCTCCTACCCCGGCGCGGCATCTGATTTCGAAAGCGTTTGCAATACCTTGTCGAGCGCGGAGGGCAGCAAGCTTGCCCGGGAGATGTTTGCCGACCTGCCGTTCAAGGACCTGAAAGATACCTTTTCATCCGCCGCCGCAAACGTGAATGCCAATGCCGAAGACCCCTTCCTCGGCACCGGGATCATTCTTGTTGGCGCATCCAAGCTGTCTGACAACACCGACAAATCCTCTGCCCTGATCCCGGCGGACTACAGCCAGTATGGAGCCGGATTGTGCTGCCTCTGCCCAAGCGACAGGGACGAAGACCCATCGCAAAAGCCGATCAGGGATGGTGTGATGCGCTACAACTACATTCCCGCGCCGGATATTCTGGGGCATGGCGGCTATGCGCAGGATCCCACCAGTCTGGTATCGCACCAGTCCGGGGATTACGGCTTTGGCGGCACCTCCGCTGCCAGCGCGCAGGCTGCCGGCCTGATCGCGAGACTGATCGAGACGCGGCGGGACCACAAGGACCCCGTCGACGGCCCGAGCATCCGCACAGTGCTGATCGAAACGCTCGGTGGCCAGTATGACGCCAAAACCGGTTACGGCTATCTGACCCTTTAGGGTCAGACCGGCGGCGTGGGGCAATACCAGGCAGGTGGCGAAACCCCTGCTCAGCTCTCTGGCGGCGCGCCGCCCTCTGCCGTGCGTTTCGCAATGAAGGCCTGAAGCTCACCCAAGCGCGCAGCATCCAGTCCCGGCTGCGCCTTGGCGTCCACAATCTCCCGCCAGACCTCTGTGGCCCGCGTGTTGGCGTCCTTGCTGCCCCGGTCTGTCCATGTTCCGAAATTGGCGTAATCATGCACGATGGGTTCATAGAACTGCGTATCATACCGCTCCATCGTCTGGGGTGCAGCAAAGAAGTGGCCCTGCGGCTCCACCGCACGGATCGCCCCTTCAAAACCAATCTCATCGGTCCCGGCCTGCGCGCCTGCACATAGCTCTGCCACCATGTTCAGCACTTCCGCATCCGTCACCAGCTTTTCATAAGAGACCGACAAACCGCCCTCCAGCCAGCCGCCGGCGTGGATGATCACCGTGGCCCCGGACATCAGACACCCCCAAAGGCCCATCTGGTTCTCATTGGCCGCCTGCACGTCATTGACGTTGGCGGCTGATCCTGCGGCCGATCGCCAGGGCAGCCCGATCTTGCGCGCCATCTGACCCGCAGCGAGCGAGGCCTGAAAATGCGAGGGCGTGCCAAAGGCAGGCGCGCCAGACTTCATATCAACGTTGGACGTGAACGTGCCATAACACACCGGCGCGCCGGGTTTGACCAGTTGCGTCAGCGTGATCGCCAGCAACGCTTCCGCATGGGACAGCGTGATCGCCCCTGCAACCGTAATCGGAGCCATCGCGCCCATCAGGGTGAAGGGCGTGACAATCGACATCTGCCCGTGACGGGCAAAGTCGATGAGCCCCTGCGCCATCGGAACATCCAGCGTGCGGGGGCTGTTGGTGTTGATGATCGTGTAGGTGTAGGGCGCGGCGGCAAACGCACCGTCCGACACACCGCGGTAATCCCGGATCATCTCAAAACAATCCATCACCTGCGGCGTGCCGCGCGAGAAGGTGAAGGGGAATTTATCGGACCACGTCAGCTGTGCCTCGGTTGTGAAGTAATGGCGCAGATGGGTGGCGACATCCTGCGGCTCCACCTGCGGAGAGACCATGTGGAATACGTCAAAGTGCTGCGTCAGTTGCAGGTACTCGATGTAGTCTGACGCAGAGCCGGGCCGCCGCCCACGCAGCAGATCGGTGGCATGCGGCGCGCCTGCGCCCGCCTGAAACACCAGACTGCCAAGCTCCAGCACCACATCGCGGTCGCGCCTGCCCGCCCGGCAGGTGATCGACTTCGGCGCAGTCTCCAGCGCAGCCGCAACGATGTCGCGCCCGACAAAGACCATCTCCTCCTCCACCCGCGCGCCTGCCTTGGCAAACAGATCGCGCGCCGCTGGCAACAGAACACGCATGCCCAACTCTTCAAGAATGCGCAGCGCGCTGTGGTGCATGTCCTCAACCTGATCGGGCGGAAAGACATCCATGCTGGGAAACGGATTGCGCAACTGGCGGTACTGCGTCTCGCGCAGCGGGCTGCTTGCCGCCTTGGCAGCAGCGGCGCGGCCACGGCGCCCGCCGTTTCGGCCCCGGTTCTGGCTCTGCGTCTCGGATATCATCTGTTCATGCTCCCATCGCCATGCCCTGCTGACTACAGGGCGATGGCGTACCACCCCGCACGGGGCGTGCCTGACCAGGGATATGCGCGCTCAGGTCACCGCCCGCCTTCACGCTACCTTATCCACCATGCCAAGCGCCAGTGACCTGCCTGCCCGATGCCCATCGCATCCTGAACAGCGCGCACGACCTCAGCCGCCGTCAGCCGTGCTCGACTTGGGCTTGGCAGAAAGACGGGTCGACAGCAGATCACCCGATCGCGCTGCAATCGGGCGGCCAATGGTTGCGAAAGCTGCGTTGATGTTCTTCAGCGTCAACAACGCATCCTGATGCAGCCGACTGGTTTCGAAACTGGCCGGAATGTTGTTCCGCAGCCGTGCAAGGTGTCTGTCCTGAAGTTTCTGTTCGGTCTTGCGCACCTTGTCCTTGGCCCGCAGCAACTGCCGTGCAGCGTCAGGCGCTCCGTTCATCAGAACACTCAGCGCAAGCTGCGCATTGCTGAGCACCCGGTCGTGAAAATCCACCAGATCCGCCCACCCATCTTCTGAAAACGCGAACCCCTCGGTGTTGAGCTGACCGGCCTGCACCACCAACCCCTGCGAAATCGCACCCGCTGCGGCTTCGAGGTTCAGCGCGATCGTGGCAAGTTCTCCGACTTTGCCCTGCTGTGCCTCTGACAGGCCTTCATGGTCCAGTTGTGCCAGAAAATGCTTGATGTCGGCATGCATCGCGCTGACGCTCTCGGCCTTTTCGGCAATCGCCTTTGCCGTCGGCGCATCCCAGGTCTCGAACAGCGCAATCGCAGAGCGCAGCATGCCCTCGGCCGCCTCGCCCATCTTCATGACCTCACGGGCCGCACATGCCAACGCGCTGGCAGGGCGTTTCAGCGTAGACGGATCAAGCGCAGAAATCTGCGAAAGCTGGTTCCCCCCGTCGGCGCGCTCCGGGAACAGGCGGATCGTGGCGGCGGCGATCCAGCCCAGAAACGGCAGGCAAAGCAGCGCAAGAGCCGCGTTGAAAACCAGATGCAGATTGATGATCTGACGCGTCGCGTCCGCCCCCAGCCAACTGAGGTTTTCCGCCCCCTTGGACAACAAAAACAGCACCAATGCCGCCCCGCCTCCACGCAGGACCAGATTGGCCACAACAATGCGCCGCGCCGTCAGCGGCGCCGCCAGCGTCAGCATATACGCCAGAAACGCACCGCCCGCATTGGCGCCCAGCACCATCGCCGCCGCCCCCGTTGGCGGCAGCAATCCCTGGCCTGCCAGCGTGACAAAGAACAACACCGCCGCAACCGATGAATGCACCGCCCAGGCAAACAGGCCCCCAATCAGGAACGACGTCAGGATATCGCGCCCCAGATACCCCATCACACTGGCCGTGGCAGGGTTTTCGATCAGCGGCCCCGTTGCGGTGCGGATCATCCCGAGCGAGACAAAGATCAGCGCAATCCCGATCATCATCCGCCCAAGCTGGCGCACCTCGTTCCGGTTGCTGCGCAAAAACAGGACAACCCCGACAAGCAGCAGCAGCGGGATCAGGAAATCCTGACGCAGCAACAGGATCTGCGACACGATGGCAGACCCCACATCCGCCCCCAGCAGGATCGCCATCCCCGCCAGCAGCCCAACCCCGCCCTTGGTGGCGAAGTTGGACACCAGCACCGCAACCGCCGTCGCACTTTGCAGACACAGCGCGGCCAGCACGCCACTGCCCATGGCCTGCATCCGGTTCGCGTTGGACCGGCGCAGGAAGCTGCGCAATTGGACGGAATAGGCACGCTCCACCCCGGTGCGCAAAAGGCGCACCGCCCAGATCAGCAGGGCGGCGGCACCAGCAATATGCAAGGCAAACAAGAGAAGGCTCGTGTCACCCATGGATCACCTCTTTCGCTCTGCCAGTGACGGTCAGTTGTCTGGATAGAACAGAAAGGGTCCCGGAAACAGCCCAACCGGAATGGTATGTGTCACGATCCCGCCCCGCACATCATGCAACAGGAACCCGCCGGGCTCCTGGGTAAGGCAGTTTGGTGCCCCTTCGCGCAGGTCCATGGTGACCGCATGGGACACCCCAGGCGCGATCTGACACATCACCGCACCAAACGGGGCCAGAATGTTGCGATGCACATGACCGCAGGTCAGCCGCAGCTCTCCGTCATATCCCGACAGGATTGACTGCAACGCCCGGCTGTCGCGCAGGTTCTGTATGTCCATCTTTTCTATGCCGGTCAGAAGCGGCGGATGGTGCAGCGCAACCATCACCCGCCCTCCCGGCCGTGCCGCAAGCGCGGTTGTCAGAAACGCCAGCGTGGTATCGCTGAGATGCCCATGGGCATGCCCCGCCACGCTGCTATCAAGCCCGATCACCGCAAGGTCGCCGAAGTCCGTGACCCAGTTGACCGGGCCCTCCTCGGGCATCCAGTCCTGATCGGCAAAACAGGCCTGCATCGTGGCAGCGTCATCATGGTTGCCCGGCACCGCCCGGTAGGGCATGTCCAGCGGCTCCATCAGACTGCGAAACCGCTGGTATTCCTCGGGCGTGCCGAAATCCGTCAGATCGCCGGTGACAATGGCCATATCAACGGGACCGATCTCGGGCAGGCTCCGGTTGATCGTCTCGACACATTGGGCAAGAGCCTCGGCGGTATCAACCTGCCCATAGGCCAGCTGCCCGAACGGGACGATATGCGGGTCAGAGATCTGGATAATCCGGGTCATGCACGTGCCGGGTCTTGGGGCAACAACATCAATGCTTCGGGTTTGATCCCGGCTTTGACCCTCTCCCCCACCCGCGGCGCGTTCTGGCCCGCGTAGATCGCGGCAAGCACATCCCCTGTGATGCCGGACAACCCGATGCGGTAATGGGTGCCCAGAAACGTCACCGTCTCAACCCGCGCCGTCAGGGGGCCATCTGCACTGATCTCAACGTCTTCTGCACGCACGAACACATCCTGCCCCGTGCCGTCCCCCGGCAAGGTCAACGCGCCGCCCGCAAGCTCCAGACGTGCCGCTTCACACCGCCCCTCAAGGCGCATGGCATTGCCCACAAACCCCGCAACAAAGGCCGACTTGGGATTGCGATACAGGTCCTCAGGCGTCCCGCTCTGCACCACCTGACCGCTCGACATGACCGCCACACGGTCGGCAATCGCCATGGCTTCATCCTGATCGTGGGTGACGAAAATCGCCGTGATGTCGAACTCCCTCAACAGCACAGCCAACTCATCCCGCAAGGCCTCCCGCAGGGCCGCATCCAGCGCCGACAAGGGCTCATCCAGCAACAGCAACCTTGGTCTTGGCGCAATCGCACGGGCCAAGGCCACGCGCTGCCGCTGGCCGCCCGACAGCGCATCAATCGCGCGGCCGGCAAAGGCCTGAAGCTGGCACATCTCCAGCACTTCGGTAACGCGGGCGTCAATCTCGCTCTTGGGCAGCTTCTGCATCTTCAGCCCGTAGCCGATGTTGGCCCGCACCGACATGTTCGGGAACAAGGCGTAGGACTGAAACACCATCCCCACCTTCCGCCGTTCAACAGGCAGACTGGTGACGTTGTCGCTGTCAAACCAGATCTCACTGCCCGCATCCGGCGTCTCAAGCCCCGCAATGATCCGCAACAGCGTGGTCTTCCCGCATCCAGACGGCCCCAGAAGCGAAACGATCTCCCCCCGATCAACGCTCAACTCGGTCGGCAGCAGCGCCCGTGTCCCATCCGGGTAGGTCTTTGCGGTATTGGTCAGTCGAAGTGTCATTTGGCGATCCTTTGCGCACGCGCAGACGCCCATTGCATGGCCATCAAAAGCGGAACGATGATGATGAAAAAGACAAGCGTATAGGCAGACGCAATCTCCAGCCGCATGGAGGCATAGCTGTCCGCAAGGCCCACCGGCAAGGTCTTGAGGTACGGGGTATGCAGCATCCATGTCAGGTTGAACTCACCCAGCGACAGCGTCACAACCGTAAGCGATCCTGCCAGAATACCGGGCATGGCATTGGGCACCACGATATCGCGAAACCTCTGCCATGGCGTGGCCCCCAGCGATGCTGCACCCTCTTCCAATGTCTTGAGGTCCATCGCCGCCAGCACCGCAAGGATGGAGCGCACCATGAACGGCAATGTATACAGCACATGCCCCACCAGAATGAAGGTCCAGGACGCCCTGAACCCCTTCATGGAGCCGTAAAGCTGAAGCAGCGCCAGCGCCAGCGCAAGACCCGGCACCGCCAACGGCAGAGAGATGAACTCCTCCAGCAACCGCGACAGCCAGCCGGGGTGGCGCGCCAGCCCATATGCGGCAGGCAGCCCGATGATCAGCGTCACAACAAGGCACGCCAGCGCCAGCCGGATCGACAGAAAGATACTGTCGGCATAAAGCTCCCAGACCTGATAGATCCACTTCAGGGTCAAACCGGAGGAAATGCCCTGAAAGTAATTCACCGTAAGCCCCGCCATCACCGACAGGATCGTGGGCACCAGCAGGAATGCGCAGGCCAACAGGGTGACCGCCAGTTGCAGGATTTTCGCTTTTGATCGGAACATGTCAGCCCCCCGCCGCAACGGTTGCGCCTGACAGGCTGCGCGCGATCAACAACAGCACCCAGGTCACCAGACCCAGCACGATGGACAGCGCTGCCGCCATCGCGATGTTCGCCGACAGCGTGAACTCCGTATAGATCACCATCGGGATCACATCGATGTCCGTGGCCAGCGTGAACGCCGTGCCGAACGCGCCCATCGCTGTGGCAAAGGCAATGGCACCAGAGGCAATCAGCGACGGCATCAACCCCGGTATGATCACGTCAATCACCACTCTGAAAGGCGATGCACCCATGGTGCGGGCCGCCTCCTCCAGTGCGGGATCAAGTTTTTCTGCCGCGGCCATGACCGTCAGCAACACCCGCGGGATCGAAAAATAGAGATAGCCCAGAAACAGTCCCACCACCGAATAGGCAAAGACCACATGGCCCGGCGTCAACTGGTTCACCAGCCCTTGACGCCCCCCCAGCAGGATGATCAGAAACCCGATCACAACGCCCGGAAAGGCCAGCGGCAGCGTCAGAACCGACAACAGGATGCCCCTGCCCCGAAACTGGTTGCGCAGCAGGAACATGCCCGCCGTCGTGGACACCGCGAGCGCCGCAAAGGTCGTCGCCAAAGACACCAGCACCGTCAGCACAAGCGTGTTGAGGTAGCGCGGCTTGCGCAGAATATCGAGATAAACCGCCCAGCCCGCATCCCCCTCACCCGATGCCAGAAACAGCCGCACCAGCGGCAGCGCAAGAAACGCCAGCGAAAAGATCAGCAGCGGCGTCAGACACGCCAGCACAAAAGTTCGGTTGGACATCAGCGCATCAAGAGCCGGGCATATGCCCGGCCCTTCCTTTTCGAGACAGCATCACGCTATTTGACTTCGGACAGATAGCGTTCGCCGAAACCAGCCTGCGCCTTTTCCATCTCGGCATAATCCACCGCAACCGCACGCTCGTAATCGCTGGCAGGCAGGAACTTCTCTGCCACCGCTGCGGGCAGCTCTACCGGCCGCGCGGGTTGCAGATAGGCATTCGTCCAGATCGCCTGCCCCTTGTCAGACAGGATGAAATCCAGCACCCGTTTGCCCAATTCGGGGTTGGGGCCGTTGTTCACAAGGCTCATCACATAGGGCACCCGGACAGAGCCTTCGCAGGGCAGAACAAACTCGAAATTGCCGTCTTCCTCATACTTCCCGCGATAGGCGTTGAAGTCATAGTCAAACAGGATCGGAATCTCACCGGACACAACCCGTGCAAACGACGTCTGCTTGGGCACGATAGGCGAATTCTCCGCCAATTCGTTGAAGTATTTTACCGCAGGATCAAAGTTGTTCAGGTCCCCGCCAAAGGCCATGTTCACCGCAACCGCACCGGCATAACCGACAAAAGCCGATGAGGGATCAAGATAACCGACCATGCCGCGGTACGCCGGTTTGGTCAGGTCCGCAAAACACTGCGGCACCTCGGCGCCGCCCAGCGCGTCAACATTCACGAAAAAGCCAAGCGTGCCGTAGTGAATGGCGAACCACTTGCCGTCCGGGTCCTTCAACCCCTCCGGAATCTCGTCAAACCCGGCAGGTTTATAGGCCGTCGCAACCCCCTCGTTCCCGGCCTTGATGCCGGTGGTCACGCCGTAATAGGCCACATCGGCAATCGGATTGTCCCGCTCTGCCAGAAGCTGACTGAGGGTCTGGCCGGAGTTCTTGTTGTCATGCGGCATCTGGATGTCGAGTTCTTGATCAATCGCCTCCAGCATCGATGCCCAATCTGCCCACTGGGGTGGGCAGTTGTAGCACACCGCGTCCTCAGCCAGCGCGGGCGTGGCAAACGCCATTGTCACGAAGGCTGCTGCAAGTTTATATCTCATGTTGGTCTCTCCTGTTGGATTTAGCTGTCTTTCGGGTTGGGTCGTCTGGCGACGGGAAGGCTGCAACCTTTCCGTCGTCTTTGCTTTCGGCGGTCAAAGGCGCAAGGCTGCCTCCGGCGCGGAAACTGAATGTCTGGTCTTTTTGCGGCACGTCAGGCGGCGCGGATCCGTCGATCATCGACAGAACCGTCTCCCCGGCCCCCGCCCCCAGCACCCGTGGGGTTGTCACAATCGTCGCCAGACTTGGCTCGACCATCTGACCGACTTTGATGCCATCAAATCCGACAATCGACAGATCCCCTGGCACATCAATGAACAGCCTGCGCGCACTGCGGATCGCGGCCAACGCCAGAAAATCGTTGGAGGCGAAGATGCCGG
Organism: uncultured Sulfitobacter sp.; assembly: GCF_947500075.1. Classification (GTDB taxonomy): domain Bacteria; phylum Pseudomonadota; class Alphaproteobacteria; order Rhodobacterales; family Rhodobacteraceae; genus Sulfitobacter. The sequence continues at coordinate 464,207 of NZ_CANMQS010000001.1, forward strand.
TCAATTCCGGATGCGCCGCCAGAAAGTCCTGCAACCGCGCCGTCAGGTCCAGACCGTCGTCATCAACCTCCAGCAACGCAGGCGGTGCCATGCCCCGCTCTGCGCAGCGCTCCGCAAACCCTTCGTACCGGTGGCGCGCGCGGTCTGAACTGAGGAAATTCAGCGCCAGAAAGCCCGTGTGCGCATGGTTGTTCTCGGCAAAGGCATCCGCAACCGCCGCTGCTGCGGCATGATCATCGACCGACCAGCTCCTTTGCCCCGCCGGTGCGGCGTTGAACAGCAAACTATGCGGCACCTGCCGACGCCGGATCAGGTCCAGCCCTTCGCTGTTCTGCGCATCCCCCACCGTCAGCAGGATTCCATCCACCTGCTTGGCAATCAACGTGCGCACGGCATGGATTTCCGATTCCACGCTGTAGTTGGTACAGATCAACAGCATCTGGTAGCCCGCGTTCAGAAACACCGCCTGCGCGCCCTGCACCGCATCCGCATAGACCGGGTTTTCGATCGACGGGACAATACAGCCAATCGTGCGCGTCGTACTGCTCTGGAGCGATCTGCCCACGTCGCTGAACTGAAAATCCAGCGCATCCGCCGCCGCCATGACCCGCTTGCGCATCTCGGCACTGGCCGGACCGGTATCGTTCAACACCCTGCTGGCCGTGGCAACACCACAGCCCGCACGCTGAGCGACATCCTTGATCGTGGCAGCTTGACCCAATTTCCACCTCCCAATGGAAACGTTTCCATATAGTAGTACAAACAACCCCTCCACCGCGCAAGATTTTTCCGGGGAGGGTATTTTCAAGCGAGATAGCAGTGGGTTATTGCAGTTTTGTGATAGGGCGCGGACAAATATTCGGGACGCTCACAAAGAACTTCCCCGTCGGCACAAGATGATTCCAATCGCCCCCGACAGGCCCCGCGAAGGCTGTCTGTTCCTCAAGGTCAAAACGTCCCGGAACAGGGTTGCGCAACCGCACTGCCCTCAGCCGCATTGCGCCAGACATTTCGCCCCCCAGCCATAGGCCGCGCATTTTGCGCGGCCTATGCTTTCGCGGTCTAGGCGTGTTTTGCCCGTATGCTGTCACGATACAATGCCTTCACGAGCGATATCATCATGAAGACCATCACGATGGTGAAGGGCAATGCGCCGATGATCATCGCATTTTGCAGCGCGCCGAATGGATTGGCCTCGGCACCGCTGTTGCCAGCGATGATCAGCGCCCCAATCACCGCAGTGAGGATCAGCCCCCAGATGATGCGATGCTTGATGCCGGTTTCCTGCTCGCCGCCGGACATGATCGTGTTCATCACCAAAATGCCGGAGTCTGCCGATGTAACGAGAAACGTCATGATCAGGACGACGCACATGATCGTAATGGCCGACAGAAACCCGCCAGAGATCATTTGCTCAAGTGTTGCAAACAGTTTGGCCGTGTTGGTGGCCCCGATCAGGGAGCCCGCAGCGTCGCCATTCAGCTCCAGATCAATCGCGGTGCCGCCCAGAATGGTCATCCACAAAAAGCAGACGATGGCAGGCGCGATCACGCAACCGAAGATAAACTCACGCACGGTGCGGCCCTTGGAGATACGCGCAAGGAACAGGCCGACAAAGGGCGAGAATGCGATCCACCATGCCCAGTAGAAGGTGGTCCAGCCTGCTTGCCAGCCGAACTGACGGCCTTGTTCACCGGCGGCATAGATGGCCGCCGCGTCGAGGTCCGCAGCAGAGGCAGGCAAGCCTTCGGCGAACCCGGTCATGGATCCCCATGGCGACGTGGCAGAACCGTAGATTGCCGCGATATCTTCAGCGGGCAAGGCCTGCGCCGCCTCCGGAATGGCTGCGGCAAAAGCGTCCGCTGATTGAGGTCCATAGGCGCCGAAAGACATCTGAACGAAGTGCAGGATGTAATCGACCAGACCCGCACCGAACTTTGTCATCGCGAAAAAGAAAGAGCCGAAGATCACAAAGGTCAGAAGCAGGATGACCGACAGAACCAGATTGAGGTTCGACAGGTATTTGATCCCCCGTCCCACACCTGAAACTGCAGAGAGGATCGACAAGCCCATGATCACCAGCAGTGCCGCGATCAGTCCGACCGTGCTTGGCTTGGGCGCTTCTGCATCGCCGTTCATCAGCCACTCCATGCCAGACACGGCATAGACACCATCAACGAACTGGCTGACACCAAAACCGATGGTGACGGACACGCCGAGGATCGTGGCCACAACGCCAAGCACATCAACCAGATGGCCCAGGAAGCCATTTGCCGCTTTGCCAAGCAAAGGGGTCAGCGCCGACCGGATCGTCAGCGGCATTTCACGGGTATAGGCGTAATAGGCGAGTGACAGACCAGTCAGCACGTAGATGGCCCAGGCGTGGAAACCGTAGTGCAGGAATGTATAGCGATAGGCCGATTTCACCGCCTCTTCTGAATGCGCAGCCACCTCGCCGGACAGGACCACAGGGTTTGATCCCCAAAGGCCAATCGGTTCGGCGGTGGCAAAGACCATCAGACCAACACCCAGACCCGCGCCGAACATCATCGAGAACCACGAGAAGTTCGAAAACTCCGGTACGGTTCCTGCGGTTCCGAGCTTCTTGCTGCCGGTTGCCGGCAAGAGGGCCAGCACGAACAGAAAGAACGCGAAAACGCCGACGGAGATGATGTAAAAGCCGTTGAACCCGTTCAGCAAGCTGCCGTTCACAGCAGACAACACGCTGCTCGCGTTGCCGGGCCAGACCAGCGCCCAAAGGACCAGTGCGACCATGATCGTCTTGCTGATCAGTGCAATCGGAAGGCTGTAGCCCTCGTAGAATCCGGATGGAGCCTTCTCGATCTCCAACGCGGTAAATGGTGGTTTAATTGTCATTTTTTGTCCCCTGTTTCTTTGGTTGCGCCGTATTTCGTCTTCCCGCAGCAAGCTGGCGCATCCGCTGCGGGATTGATTGATCTTGTCTAGTCATTGTCGGACAGGCCTGAACCGGCGCCCAATCGTCGGGAGGCCTCGGTCGCGGGCGCAAATGTTCGCTCTGAAAAAGCGCCCAGCCGCGCCCAGTTTTTACAGCTGACGTTGCCCCGCACAGCTGGTCGCTGCGCGGGATCTGTGCGTGTGCTTGCACGCTGAAAGATCACAGTCTCCGCCTTGCCTGCATTGATGGCCTGGTGTGGATCATCGATCCAGAGCCCGTCACCGTCCGTCTCGATCCGCACGTTTTCATAACTCACGCGCACCGGTTGTCTGAGGTGGATCGCGGCCCACGCAGCGAAAGGCACGATCAGCAGAGGGCAGGAAACATTGCGCGCCTTTATCGAAAGCCCCGGCGCCAGCCGTTCAGCGCAATCGTTCAACGTGGCACCAACCGCAAGCGGGCACAGGTCGCCCGCCCGCGCGTACCAGTCACCGTCCAGTGATACCGGCGCGACCTGCGCATGGGCCAGCCCGTCATTTTTCTCAAGGACATCAGCCAGGAGCGCTGGACCTGCCAGATCGTGAGAGGCAAGCCAACGCGCAGCGCGCCCAGTTTCTTCCGCCATGCCCCAGGACAGACCGGCGCCGCGTGCCGCCCGTTTCGCATGGGCTTCAATTTCATTCAGCGAGCGGTTCACTTTGCGCCCTCCAACAAAGGCGGATAGGACCAGTCGTCGACCTGGCTGTCCGATAGCTCTTCCGGATAGGGCGCGTTTCCGAACATGCAAATGCGCACCCATCGATCTGATCTCGGATCGAAATGGGTGGCCCCGAAGAAGGAGAGCTTGCAACGCAGCATATCAATCGGCATCAGATCAGAGCCGATCGTGTTGTCGCGAATTTCAGCATAAGGTGCGCGGGCCACGATCTGCGCCCGCCTGACGCAGTGGCGATGTTCGGGATGGGTCAAGAGGAAAGCCGCGAGGGGTGCGTTACCATCCTTGTCCTTCAGCGCCCGATAGAGCGCGGCGGCATCCCGGCCCGGTGCCAAAGGCTGCTCATAGGGGGCAATCGGTTCTTCAAAACGCTCCCCCAGACGGGGCTCCAGTTTTTCCTGCGAGACATACCAGGCACGCGCGCATTGTTCTTTTTCTGACCAGTCAATATCCAGCGCCCACCCATAGGCGCGTTCCAGAACAGCGCGCAGATCTGCCACCCGCATAGTGCCATCAATGCGAAACGCATGCCTGTCTTTGTCGGACATCTTATCGGCCAGATGGTCGACAAGCCTGCCATAGGGCTCCAGCATCAGCGACGCCAGGCATTCCTGAGCGTCTTCCCCCAACGCGCCTTCGGCCCAGACAAAAAGCCTGTCCCACGGACGCGGTCCAGCCAGATCGGCATCGGCAAGATGGGTCTCCAGCGCGGAGAGATCGCGGCGCAATCGCTTCAGTTTCTCAACCTGTATCGGATGCTCCGAATACCAGAGATCAGCAGAAAGGATGGAGCGCTCCAGCATCTCCCGAAACGTAGCGACCTCAGAGGCTGTGGCGGCGGGTAAGCTGCGCACAATTGCGATCGCCTCTTCACGCGCGGCAATCCAATTGTTGAACAACATCGGGTGGTTGACCAGAAACGGAGCCATCCCCAGTCCTGTGGAATTGCCAATACCGAGGCTGCGCGCAATCCCCGCGTCCAGCGGGACTGCCGCAGCACCCCCTTTCAGGTCTGCCATATGCTGCACCAGATCGCGCACGTAGCTTCGGGTCAGAAAGACGGACAGCATTTCAATCTGGAAAGGTGATGCGCATTCAGGTCGGTCCGCGATCATCTCACGATCCGCTGCGCCGAGTTTACCCGACCCGTAAACCGCCGTGGTGCGCATCAGATAGCCGACCTTGGCGACTTCGCCCGGGTCGGGCTGCGCACCTGCGGCAAGGCGGGACACCACATGATCCCACAACCGCACTGAGCGGTTTGCACGTGAGACCGACAGCTCCCTTTCGCTCACACGGCCCGCTTCTTGCAGGGGGATGTTCTGGCGCAGGCGCTCAATGTCAGCGGCCTCCGGCACACCGTCAAACAGGGTGAAGGTGCTGTCCCATGCGGTCGCAATCACCCGGTCAGAGCGTTCTTCGGGCGGCAGATCATGACCAAAAGCAATGAGCGAATAGGTGCGGTCCGGCGTATGCGCGCAATAGACAGCGTGGCCCACGCCCTTGGCGTCAAACTCAAAGACCGGGCGGGTAAAGGTCCAGTTTTCGCGGGTCATCCGGCGGGTCAGAATGCGCATGAAAGACAGGCGAGATTGATGGAACGACCCCAGACGCGACAGGCGCATGACCTGCGCAGGGTCTCGTGTGACAACGGTCTGTGATGTGTTCGCCTGCGGCTGCATGGCCTGCCCTCCCCTTAGATCAATGGTGTGAAATTTTCCGCGTAAAACCTGTGCCAGTTGTCGCCCATGATGCCCGCGACCTCCCCGTCGCTCAGCCCTGTGGCGCGCAAGCCTGCTTCGATGTTTCCAAAGTCGCGATTGTCGTTGAACCACTTGGGCATGGGCGGGAAACCGGGTGCTGCGGCCGATCCTTCGCCATAGTCGATCTCTTTGCTCCAGCGGCCCACGCGCATCCACTCGACCACAGAGTCAGGGTGGTCCTGACACAGGTCCGTCCCGATCCCAAGGTTTTGTGCGCCATAGGTCTCAGCCGCACGGGCGATCATCTCGCAAAAGCTCTCCAACGAGCAGCCGGATTTGCCCTTCAGATGATGCGGATAGACAGAGAAGCCCATCATGCCACCGTTTTCCGTCACCGCGCGGATCACATCATCCTTCTTGTTGCGCAGCGCAGGGGACCATTCATAGGGATTGGCATGGGTGATCGCGATGGGACGCTCGGAAATCTCTGCCGCCTCGATGGTGGAGCGGTCCGCCGAATGGCTCATGTCCACCACCAGCCCGACGCGGTTCATTTCCTTGATCACCTGACGCCCCATCCGGGTGATGCCGGTGTCCTCGGCCTCGTAACACCCCGTCGCCAGCAAGGACTGGTTGTTGTAGGTCAGCTGCATGAACCGCGCACCGAGGGTATGCACGATCTCGACCAGCCCGATGTCGTCCTCAATGGGGCTGGGGTTCTGGAAGCCGAAGAAGATCGCCGTCTTGCCTTCGGCTTTAGCGCGGTCCACGTCGCTGGCCCATTGGCCCTTGATGATCAGGTCCGGGTATTGCTCAAACCACCGGTTCCACTGCTCGAAGTTCAGCACCGTCTCGCGGAAATTCTCGTGATAGGCGATGGTGACATGCACCGCGTCCACGCCCCCATCGCGCATCTGGCGGAAGATCTTCTCCGACCAATTGGCGTATTGAAGATTGTCGATCCGCATCATGTCGGCGTGCCGGAGGCGATGTAGGCCGTCTTCACAATCGTGTAGAATTCCGCCGCCGTGCGGCCCTGTTCACGTGGCCCGTAAGAGCTGTCCCCGCGCCCGCCAAATGGCACGTGATAGTCGGTGCCAGCAGTGGGCAGGTTGACCATCACACAGCCCGATTGCGCGTTGCGGCGGAAGTGCGTGGCGCGGGCCAGATTGGTGGTGACAATGCCTGCGGTCAGACCAAAGTTCGTGTCATTGACCACATGCAGCGCCTCGTCATAGCTGGCCACGGGGATGACACAGGCAAGCGGCGCGAACATCTCTTCGCGGTTGATCCGCATGTCGTTGGTGGTGCCGACAAACACGCCGGGGGACATGTAATAGCCCTCAGTCGCCATCTCCAACCGCTGCCCACCACAGAGCAGTTCCGCCCCCTCAGATGCCGCAAGATCGACATAGGCAAGGTTCTCGTTCAGCTGCTGCTCGGAGACGACCGGCCCCATCTGGGTGCCCTCCTCCAGCGCGTGCCCAACCTTCATCGCCTTCGCCCCAGCAACCAGCTTTTCGACAAACTGATCATGAACGGACTGATGTACCACCAGCCGTGACGACGCCGTGCATTTCTGCCCCGAGCCGCCAAATGCGCCGCCCAATGCCAGCGACACCGCCAGATCAAGATCCGCGTCATCCATCACCGCCAAAGCGTTCTTTGACCCCATCTCCAACTGCACCCGCGTCAGGTTCTGAATGGCGCTCGCCGCGATGCATTTGCCCACGGGCACCGAACCGGTGAAGCTGATCGCGCCCACTTTCGGGCTTTCGACCAAACGCTGACCAATCGCGCTTCCGGCGCCCATCACCAGAGACACAAGGCCTTTGGGAACATCCTGCCGCGCGATGATCTCAACCAGCGCCACAGCGGAGGCAGGTGTGACATTCGCAGGCTTCCAGACCACGGCGTTCCCATAACAAAGCGCAGGTGCGATCTTCCACGACGCGGTGGCGGTGGGGAAATTCCACGGGGAAATCACCGCCACGACGCCCACAGGTTCGCGGCGCACGTCGATCTCGATCCCGTCGCGCACGGAATCGGCGGTGTCGCCCATCTGGCGCAGGGTTTCTGCTGCGTAGTAGGTGAAGAACTGCCCGGCGCGGTACACCTCGCCCCTGCCCTCTGCCAGGGGCTTGCCTTCTTCGCGCGCCAGCAAGGTGCCCAGCTCTTCCGCGCGGCGCATCATCTCGGTGCCAATCGCCATCAGCACGTTGTATTTGCGCTCGATCCCGTAGGCGGCCCACTCAACCTGCGCCCGCTGCGCTTGCTCAAGGGTGGCGTCCAGTTGATCCGGGCTTGCCTGCGCGAACATCCCGATCAGATCACTCAGGTCAGAAGGATTGCGGTTTTCGATCTCAGACGCACCCGCAACCCATTCCCCGGCGATGTAGTTCAGTTTGGTGTCCTGCATGATGTATCCTTCCGATCAGGCGCGGCGTGCGCAGGCGAAGCATACGTCACAGAATGGATTCAGGCTTTTAGAATGAGTTGTATTTTTCTTCAGGTTTTCTGAAATTGGGTATCTGGCAACAAGCTGCCGTCCCGCTTCATATCCGTGATCAGTTTCAGGAACTCCCGAGCCGCGGGCATCAGCAGGTTTTTGGGGCGGGACATCAAATGCACAGTGCGGCGCGCGGTCACATCGGCGAGCGGTAAAAACGCAAACTCTTCCTGAAGGTTGGCAACGGTCAGCTGCGGCAGTACGGTGATCCCGACCCCTTGCCGGACCAGCCCCAACAAGGATGCCATGTTCGGAACCATCAGTCGTGAACGCGCAAGAATGGGCGCAAAATCCGGATCTGTGATCTGCTTGCACAGGCCATTCGCGATGATCGTCTGATCCCCGAGGCTGCGCCACGTCAGCTGATCCCAGTTTTCGGCAAGCGGATGGTTTTTTGGGCATACCAGTCCAAACGCATCGCTGAACAACTCAGTGCGGCTCATCCCCTCAACGACCGGAAAGGACCCAATGCCGATATCAGCCCGCTCCCGCGCCAGTTCCCGCGCGATGGTTGCTGAATCCATGTCGCGCAGGTCGATCTGAACCTTCGGATACTTCTCGGCAAATTTGAAAATCACAGGCGGCAGCACCGTTGACGCCACCGACGGTGTGACAGCCAACCTCAGAAAACCAAGCTCGGAGCGCGCCAGGCCCTCGATCACGGCGACCGTGTTCTCGAAATGCGCGACCTCTCGACGGGCTTCGGTCAGGATCAACTCTCCGATGGGCGTCAGACGGGACTTCCGGGCCGTCTCGAACAAGGCAGAGCCCACGTGATCCTCAAACTGCTTGAGCATCATGGAGACGGCGGATGGCGTCCGTCCAAGCACATCTGAGGCCTCCGACAGGCTGCCATGGGTGGCAACCATCGTAAAACATCTGAGCATCTCGATCTTGATGGTCAACTTAAGTCACCCTGAAATAGATTCAATGAAATCAAGTTTGCCTCAATTCCGGTCTGGTGGCTATATGCCAATCTCAACAGCCCGATTGCGGCGCTGCACACATGAATCACAAGGAAATCACATGATCGAACGCATCGACACAGGCACACGGTCCTCGAAAATCGTGAAGCACAATGGCGTGGTCTACCTGACAGGCCAGGTCGCCGAGGGTGAAACGATCCAGCAGCAAGTGCAAACCTGCTTGGACAATATCGACACGCTTCTGACAAAGGCCGGATCGTCACGCGAGGACATGTTGCGGGTCACGATCTGGCTGGCCGATATGCAGGATTTCAATGGCCTGAATGAAGTCTGGAACGCATGGGTGCCTGCCGGGCACGCGCCGGCCCGTGCCTGTGGTGAAGCCAAACTCGCCCGACCCGAGCTGAAAGTGGAATTCATCGTGGATGCGGCTTTCTCGTGAAGCCGCCATGCCGCTGGTGATATGATCCCCAATGTCTTCCCCGGCCATCGTTGGGGTCAGGAGCCACTAAGACCAAACATAAATGCACGCCAATCGTGTCTCACAATGAAATCATCCGTGCAGCGGATAGAAATCCGGGTTCTATACATGCAGCGGGCGAATGGATTAAGGTTCAGCCAAAAAATAACGGATGGTTGAACGAGATGAACCTACGCCAATTGGAAGCCTTCCGCGCCACGATCCGCAGCGGGTCGATCACCGAAGCAGCGAAGATGATGCACATCTCGCAGCCCAGTGTCAGCCGCCTGATTGCTGATCTGGAACTGTCGGCCGGCTTCCCGCTGTTTGTGCGCATCGGGCGGGGGCTGACGCCGACTGTGGAAGGCCGGCATTTCTACGAGGGGGTGGAATCCATGTTCGTGGGCATTGACCGGCTTGAGGACCTGGCCAAATCCATCAGGACATCCCAGGGCGGGACCATCTCAATCGCCACGATCCAATCCATCGCGACAATTGAACTGCCACAAGCGATCAGCCGTCTTTACAACGACAATCCCGATATCCGCTTTGATATCCAATCGCGCAACACACCTGCCATTGTGGATGCTGTCCAGATGCGTCAGATTGATCTTGGCATTGTCGGGCGGGAACCCAACTACGACGGGGTCGATATCCTGTACCAGACCTCCGCCCCCTATGTCTGTCTGATGCCGGAGGACCACCCTGCCGCTGGTGAATATGGCGCTGTTGATCTTGAAGAATTGGCACAAACCGAGACCTTCGTGACCTTCGGCGACAGCTACCCGGACTCGATGATGTCGATTGACCCCGCGCTGTCGGGCAAGATGCGCGCGCGGTCGCGCTTGTCCGTGGCGAACATGCCTTTGGCTGGCGCCTTGGTGCGTGAAGCGTCGGTCATGGCCGTCTCGGACCCGTTTTCCGCCGAACAAGCCGTGCGCATGGGCGGCGTCGTGTTTCGACCGATCCAACAGAACCTGACCTATTTCGTGACTGCAATCGCCGCGCGGCGGGAAAAACTGCCACGCGAGGCGCTGAAATTTGTAGACCTGTTCGCCACCCAGCTGGAAGAGCGGGTCAGACAGGTCAAATCCTTGAGCTAGGAAGTTCATTGAGTGGAGCGTGCACCGGGTCGGTCGGGACGCGAATGGCTGCTGGGCCTCATTGGGATTTTCCACCTACATCCGCTGACATAGAGACAACGCATGAGTTGAAAACGTTTTTCGATTGGTCGAAGCCAGATCGAAGTTTGTAGGCTCACAGGTCTAACCCTCTTGCGTAAGGGCCGATATCGCGATGGTGCTCTCAGCCGACCAGATTTATTCGACCGAGGATGCACGGCGCTTGGCGCAGCGCAGACTTCCGCGATTGATCTTCGATTTTATCGAGGGCGCTGCCGGGCGCGAAATCGGAGCAACCCGCAATCAATCGCAGTTTGACACCATCATGTTGCAGCCGCGGGTGATGGAGGACGTCGCGGAGCGTTCCACGGCAACAGGCCTTTTGGGACAGCAATTTGGCCTGCCGGTCGGCATCGCGCCGATGGGCATGTGCAATCTGGTTTGCCCCGACGCCGACAGGCACATCGCGGAAGTTGCCAAGGCTTTTGACATACCGGTTTGCCTGTCTTCTGCGGCCTCCAGCACGATTGAGAATATGGGAGACTGGGCGGGCCCCCTGGCATGGTTCCAGCTCTATTTCGGACAATCCGCCGAAGCGTCGCTGATGATGGCAGATCGGGCGAGGGATGCGGGTTATGAGACGCTCGTTCTGACGGTCGATGTGCCGCAGGTCTCGCGGCGCATCCGGGATCTCAGGAATGGTTTCACCATGCCATTTTCAATGACCCCGCACGCCTTTTGGGATTTCGCCACGCATCCGCGCTGGTCGCTGAGCACCTTGCGCAACGGTGCGCCAAGCCCGAAGAACTTCACAGGCACCGATGGGGCGAACACTTTCGACCGCGGCGCGAGCCGCGCTGGTGCAAATTGGGATTTCCTCCGGACATTACGAGACAACTGGCCCGGCACATTGATCGTCAAAGGTGTGACATCTGGAGAGGATGCCCGGCAGGTCTGCCGATTGGGTGCCGATGCGGTCTATGTGTCCAACCATGGCGGACGCCAGCTGGACAGCGTGCCCCCTGCGATCGACCTGCTTGCCATCATTCGAGAGGCCGTGGGCCCCGATGTGCCGCTCCTTTTCGACAGCGGCGTGCGCAGCGGAGAGGATGTTGTCAAAGCACTGGCGCTTGGCGCCGATTTCGTGATGATCGGACGTCCTGCATTATACGCATTGGGCGCAGGCGGCGCACCGGGGTTGATGCAGCTCTTGACCTGCTTTGCCGAAGACATCAGCGTCGTGCTTGCACAATTGGGCGTGCGTTCCATCGCGGATCTTGGGCCGCGCAGCCTTTTCCCGTCGCCGGTTGCAGACCAGACCCGGCGACAAGCGCCAACACCGTTACACATCGCTGCAAAGACCTGAAAGAAGAGCTGACCAAGATGAGCAATCCGAAAATGATCAGAGGCGGTGCCTTGCTGGCCCGCGCCCTCAAGGAAAAAGGCGTGGAGCACGCATTCACCCTTGCGGGCGGATTTTGCAATCCGGCGCTTGAGGGGTTCATGGAATGTCAGATGCCGGTGATCAACACCCCGCATGAGCAAATTGCGGGGCATCTGGCCGATGGACATGCGCGGATCACCCGCAAGCCGACGGTGTGTCTGGTAGGACCGGAAGGCTTCGCCAATGCGGTGCCGGCAATGCTGGAAGCAGGCGGTGAACGCAGTCCGGTGATTTTCGTCACGGGCTCGTCCACGTTGAAGCGGCAAGGCGCTGGCGGTTTCAAGGAAATCGACGATGTCGCAATCGCCGCCCCGCTGGTCAAATACTCGGTCCAGATCACCGATGGTGAACGCATCAGCGAATTCGTGAACCGCGCCTGGACAGCGGCGACGACGGGGTATCCCGGACCGGTTCATATCTCGCTTCCCGTCGATATCATGTTTTCGTCCTTTGCCGTGGATGCCGGGCTGGAAGAACGCCCGTTTGATCGCACGGACCGCCCGGTGCCGCGTGCATGGCCTGACCCTTCTGCGCTGAAAACCGTGCTGGGTCTGGTCGCCCAGGCCGAACGCCCGGTGATCATCGGCGGCCATGGTGTCTGGTGGTCAAAATCCGAGGACAAGCTGGAAGCCGTGGGCAAGGCCTTGCGCCTGCCCATCTTCAACGTCCCCTATCACGCCAAACTGCTGGGCGAGGAATGCGAGGCCTATATGGGGCTGGCGGATTTCCATCAGTATCACCCCTCCAAACCCGCCATACATGAGGCCGATCTGGTCTTGATGATTGGCGGACGGCTGGACAATCAGATGAATTTTGGCAATCCGCCGTTCTTTACCAAGGATCAGACGCTGGTTTGCATCAATGGCAGCCATGAGGAGCTGGAAAACAATCAGGCCGCAGATGAGGTGCTCTTGTCTGATCCCGGTGCGTTTCTGGATGCGCTGATGGCAGTGGGAAAATCATGGCCTGACTGGTTCGACCTGCAAAAGACCCGCCGGGCCGCTTGGGTAGATGAATGGTACGCCCATATCGCGGCAGAGACGGCCAGGCCGGGAAAGATGCACCCGCTGCAACTGTCGCTCGATGTGCAGGAGCAGATGGGCGATGACGACTGGCTGATCTTTGACGGCGGCAACACGCATTTCTGGTCCGAGATCGCAGTCAACATGGCGGGCTGGCGGGGGCAGAAGCTGGGCGGGATCATGCACCCGGGCAACTACTCGCTGCTTGGCGTTGGGGTGTCTTTCGGCGTCTCGGCCAAATCTGTACATCCTGATCGCAATGTCGTGGTCATCTCGGGCGATGGGGCATTCCTGTCTGGCGGCTTGTCGATTGAATCCGCGTTTCAGGACAACCTGCCGATCACTATTGTGATCGACAATAACGGTGGCCTTGATTGCATTTCCCAGCAGCAGGAACGCCTGTTTGAGAATGGCCAGCACTTCGCCACCGATTTCCGCGATATTCCCTTCCACACCATGTGCGAAGGGCTCGGGGGGCATGGGGAACTGGTGGAGACCCGCGACCAACTGGCACCTGCATTGAAACGCGCCATGGCCAGCGGCAAAACGGCGATCGTGAATGTGAAATGCAGGGGCGTGATCAGCCCGATTGTGGCGGCGACCTCTGACAAACGAGACAAGGCTTCGATTGAGTAATGGCGATACTGACCTCACATACGCTGAACGGCTCTGACGGCACCCACGCGGGGGGCATCGCGGTCACACTGCGCAATCTGGAGAGCGGCGCGGTGGTTTTCGCCTCGGAGATGGATGCAGGCGGGCGCCTGTCACAACAGATCGCTCCCGCGGCTGTCGACCCAACCGCAACCTATGAGCTGGTGTTCGACACCGCCGCCTATTGGGCCGCACGCAACATGCCCGCCTCTGTGCAGCAGATCGCCCTGCGCTTTGCCATGCCTGATCCGGAAGGGGCCTATCATATGCCAGTGATCCTGAACCCCAATTCCTATTCGATGTGGTGCTCCGCCTGATGGACGGTTTGAACATGTCACGGCGTATTCGCCGCACGCCCTATACGGATCGCGTGGAACAGGTTGGCGTCCGTGGGTTTTCGGTCGTCAATCATACGCTTCTGCCCAAGGCTTTTCAGCCGTCGGTCGAACAAGACTACTGGCATCTGCGCGAACATGTGCAGATTTGGGATGTGGGCTGCCAGCGGCAGGTGCAAATCACCGGGCCGGACGCCGCATTTCTTGTGCAATGGATGACCCCGCGCGACATCTCCGGGGCGCGTGTGGGCGACTGCCTCTATGTCCCGCTGATCGATGCCAATGCCGGGCTGATCAACGATCCTGTCCTGCTGAAGCTGGCAGAGGATCGTTTCTGGCTATCAATCGCCGACAGTGATGTGCTGCTCTACGCGATGGGCCTTGCGCTTGGGCGCGGCCTGGATGTGGAGGTGACGGAGCCGGATGTGTCGCCGCTCGCTGTTCAGGGGCCAAAGGCCGAAAGACTGCTGGCTGACCTCTTTGGCGCGCATATCCGGGACATCGGGTTCTTCAGGTTCGGATGGATTGACGTCGAAGGGACGCAGCAACGCATCGCGCGGTCCGGATATTCGCGGCAAGGCGGGTTCGAGATCTATTTGCAGGGCGGACACCTTGGCACCGCTCTCTGGGACGCGATCTGGGAGGCGGGTCAAGCCCACGACATCACGCCCGGCTGTCCAAATCTGATCGAGCGGGTCGAAGGCGGTCTGTTCTCCTACGGAAATGAGATGACGCGGGAGAACAACCCTTTTGAGATCGGATTGGGCAAATTCTGCACGGTGGACGGCTCGATTGACTATATCGGTCTGGCGGCCCTGCAAAAGATCGCAGCCGACGGCGTGCAGCGCAAAATCCGTGGTGTTGCCTTTGATGGCGGCCCCTGCCCGACCTGCTCAAAAGCCTGGCCGGTGATGGTGGGGGATGTGCAGGTCGGACAGGTGACTTCTGCGGTTTGGTCGCCAAGGCTGAAATGCAACGTGGGACACGCCATGATTGATCGCGCGTATTGGGCCGTGGGGCAGGCGGTTACAGTCCGGTCTCAGGATGGTATCCTACGCTCCGGAGAGGTTTCCGCCCTGCCATTTGCCTGATCAACTGGTCCGACCCAATCACGACACCTGCTCTTTGGTCTGCACCCCTTGCAGGCGTGAAAGCTCCGCAACCGCATGATGGCATCGTATCGCGTGACCATCCTTACCCTGCTGCCAGGGTGGTGTATCTGTGTCGCATATTGCGCCGATCTTGCGCGGGCAGCGGCGCTGGAAGGGACAGCCGCGGGCCGGGGGAGACATCTCAACCACGTCATCTGCACTGAGGGTGGGCGCCGTGTCGGGATCAGGTTCGAGCACGGCATCCAGCAGCACTTCGGTGTAGGGGTGGGATGGTGTGGCATAGACACTTGCCGAAGGGCCGATTTCGCACAACCGCCCCTGATACAGCACGGCAACCCGATCCGACAAGGCGCGGACAACGGCAAGGTCATGGCTCACAAAGACGTATGTGGTGCCTTGGGTCGCCTTGAGGTCGTTCAGCAGATCAAGCACCGCCGCCTGCACGGACACGTCAAGCGCAGAGGTCACCTCATCACACAGAACCAGTTCAGGTTCCGCCGCAAAGGCGCGGGCGATGGCGACACGCTGTTTCTCTCCTCCCGACAGTTGGCTGGGCAGGCGGTCAAGGTAGTGAGCGCCCAGACGGACGCGCTCCAGGATCTCCGCGCTGCGTTGGTAGAGCGCGTCACCGCCCAGCCCAAAATAGAGCTTCAGCGGTTGTTCGAGGATCTCCGCGATGGTGTGGCGCGGGTTGAGGCTGTCATCAGGGT
This sequence comes from uncultured Sulfitobacter sp., assembly GCF_947500075.1. Lineage (GTDB taxonomy): Bacteria > Pseudomonadota > Alphaproteobacteria > Rhodobacterales > Rhodobacteraceae > Sulfitobacter. Next base: position 479,835 of record NZ_CANMQS010000001.1, read on the forward strand.
TTTGAAAGATCAGTTGCACTTTGCGCAGATGATCCGCGCTGCGATACTCAACCTCCCGCGCCAAAGGGGCGCCGCCCGATACGCTGATCTGACCTCCGGCCGGAGGCAGGAGCCCTGCGACGGCCTTGAGGATGGTGGATTTGCCCGAGCCGCTTTCGCCGACAAGGCCCAGCGTTTCGCCCTTCTCAACGGTGATCTCGATACCGTCCACTGTCATGACACGCGCGGTTTCGCGCCGCAGTATCTTGTCGAACACCCCCGGCTGGCTGTAGCTGATGGAGAGGTCTTCTAGACGCAACGCCGGTTCGTCGGCGGCGGCGACTTTCGCCGGTTCCGCGCCTGTGCCGGCAAGTGATATCTGATCGGCCTGTTCGGGGAAGAAGCAACGAACGGCTTCGCCACCCGGCTGCGGCGTCAATTCAGGCCGGGCAGAGCGGCATCTGTCCTGCGCCAGGGCGCAACGATCCACAAAGGCGCATCCCGCGCCCGCCCCGCCGGGGGCGGGGGGCGTGCCGTCCAGCGCGACGGGCAAACGCGGATCGCTGAGCTTGGGAATGGAGGCGAGAAGACCGCGCGCATAGGGGTGAACCGGGGCGGTGAGCACCTGCCGCGTGGTGCCTTGCAGTACAACTTCGCCCGCATACATGACCACGACATGGTCGCAGACCCGCGCAATCGCGCCAAGGTCATGGCTGACATAGACCATCGCCATGCCACGCGCACGGGCGATGTCGCGCAGCAGCTCAAGGATGTGTGCCTGCGTCGTGACATCAAGGCCGGTGGTCGGTTCATCCAGCAGCAGGGCATGTGGCTCCCCGGCCAGTGCCATTGCGATGGCGACCCGCTGTTGCTGACCACCTGACAGCTCATGCGGGAACCGGGTCATGATGGCATCGGGATCCGGCAGGCGAACCTGACCGAGCAATTCCACGGCCTTGGCGGTGTGTTTCGCGTCAGGCACATCGGAATGCAGGCGCAGCGCCTCGATCAGTTGCGCGCCGATCCGCAGCGTCGGCGTCAGGGACTGGCCCGAGTTTTGCGGGATCAGAGCCAACTCGCCACCGCGAATATGCTCCAATTCCCTGCGCGATTGTGCGAACATGTCCTGCCCCTGAAAGGCGACAGCCCCGTTCAGCAAGCGCAAACCTCGCTTCAGATAACCCATCGCCGCCAGCGCCAGCGTTGATTTGCCAGAGCCGCTTTCGCCGACAATGCCGATGCTCTCCCCCTCGCCCACGCGCAGATCAATATTGCGCAGGACCGGCAGGGTCTCCCCGGATTTCCCGGTGAAACCGACGGAAATGTTGCGGATGTCGATCAAAGGCGTGCTCATACCGGGGCCTTTTGGGCCCGGTCGATGCCAAGGGCCTTGGCCAGTGCATCTGCCGTCAGGTTGATCCCGATGATGAGGGACGACAAGGCGATCACCGGCCCCAGAACGCCCCAAGGTGCGAACGACATGAAGCCGCGTGCATCCGCGATCATCAGCCCCCAATCAGGCGTGGGCGGGGAGACGCCAAAACCAAGAAAGGAGAGCGAGGAGAACGCCAGCAGCATCCACGACCAGCGCATCGCGCCCTCGACCATCAATGTGTCCAGCACATTGGGCAGGAGTTCGCGCTGGATGATCGTCATGCGGCCATGTCCGCGCGCGCGGGAGGCGGCGACAAAATCGCGGGCCACCACATCATGGGTCGCCGCGCGGGCAATGCGGATCACGGGAATGCCGTAAAAGAAGGCCAGCGTCGGGATCAGAACCTCGATCCCGGTGCCGAAGGTCACGATCAGAACCAGCATCTTCAGGATCCACGGCAGGGACAGGAACGCGTCCACAACACGCATCAGAACCTCATCGACCCGCCCGCCGATCAAGCCAAAGAAGATGCCGACAAATCCGCCCCAGGACACCGCGATGGGTGTGGCGATCCCGGTGACCAACAAGGCCTCCCGCCCGCCCAAAAGCACGCGGGTAAACACATCGCGGCCCAGATGATCGGTGCCGAGCCAATGCGCCGTTTCCGGCCCGGTCAGCATCATCGCGCTGTTCATGGCCTTGTAATCGTAGGGCACGATCAGCGGGCTGACCAAGGCCAGCACCACATGAAACACAACAAGCGACAGGCCGATTGCGCCGGACGGACGGGACACCACATCGCGCAGCACCGTCAGAATACGGTTCAAGCGCGTGTTTTGCTGGGGCGCCGTTGTAACGTTCATCCGCGCCTCATGTGCAATGTGCGCAAGCGCGGGTTGGCGATCATGGTAAGGATATCAGCGCTCAGATTCACGCCGACATAAACAGTGGCCACAATGAGCGCGATCGCCTGCACCACCGGCAGGTCACGGTCCGAGATCGCGTCGATCATCATGCGCCCCAGACCGGGATAATTGAACACAACCTCAATCACCACGACGCCGCCCAGGAGCCAGGCAATCGTCAACGCCACGACGTTGATCGCAGGCAGCAGCGCGTTGGGCAAAGCGTGGCGGAACACGATCCGCCAGTACGGCACGCCTTTCAGCGTCGCCATCTGGATGTAATCACCGGCCATCACCTCAATCACGGAGGACCGCACCATGCGCAGAATATGGGCCGTCATCACCATGGTCAGCACCAGAACGGGCAGCAGGATCTCCGGAAAGAACGCCGAAGCGGGCGCATTCGCCGAGGTCAGCACGATACCGGGCAGCCAGCCAAGCCAGACGGAGAAGACCAGAATGAGCACCGTCGCGGACACAAACTCCGGGATGGTCATGGCAAAAATGGCGAGGGTCGACACCGTCAGGTCAACGGGGCGATCACGCCACAGCCCAGCGACGACGCCCAGGAAAATCGCCAGCGGGACACCCAAAGCAAGCGCACAGGCCGCCAGCAGGAGCGAGTTTTTAAGCCGGTTGCCAACAAGTTCGGCAATGCTCTTTGAACCATTCGCAGAGACACCCAGATCGCCTTGCGCGGCACTTGTCGCCCAATCGAAATAGCGCACGGCGGCTGTTCGGTTCAGCCCTTGCGCCTCACGACAGTTTTCAAGCAGCTTGCCTTGCGCTTCACGCTCCAGAAATGCCGTGCAGGCGTCTCCGGGCAACATCTCGACGCCGGTGAAGATGATCATGGAGACGATGACCACCGTGACCGCACCCAGAAAAAGCCGACGAATGAGCATGCGAAGCATGGGAAGAAACCTGACTGGCGGGGGAATGGACATACATGGGCACAGCTTTTGCTGCGCCCATGTCGTTCTTCAAAGTCTCAGTCGACCGTGATCTTGTGCCAGCGCACCGCGTCGTTCTTTACCTCGTCGAGGTTTGAAACCCGCGAAGACACGCCAACCAACTTGGTCACTGTATACGGGATCAGCGTGCCCGCGTTCTCCTGCAAATGCTCCTGTGCCGCCACATAGATCGCCTTGCGCTTGTCAAAGTCCAGCTCCCGGCGCGCGTCGGCCAGCATGCTGTCAAAGGCTTCATCCTTGAAGTAGCTTTCGTTCCACTTTGCCGTCGAAAGATAGATCTCGTGCAAAGCCTGATCTGCAGGGCGTTCGTTCCAGCGGGTGGCCGAGACGTCCTTTTTCATCCAGACCTCTGACCAAAAACCATCGGAGGGTGCCTGCACCACATTGACCCGAATGCCGGCCGCAGCGGCTTGTTCCTGATAGGCCACGGCAAGGGTGGGCCATGTCGGCTCCAGCGTTGCAACATGCACGTCGATGTCGATGCCATCAGGATAACCTGCTTCGGCCAGAAGCGCCTTTGCGCCTTCAATGTCCTGCGGGCAGGTCAGATCGGCACGATATTGGTCGTTGGGTTCAACCGGCGTGTCACAGGCCACGATCCCTTCGCCGCCCAGAACCAGCTGCACAAGTTCTTCACGGTCAGCGGCCATGCGAACCGCCTGACGCACGCGCACGTCCGAGAAAGGTTCGACATCGGTGCGGAACACCAGGCCGCGCCAGTTGCCCGTCGGAATGACCTGCACGTTGTACTTGTCCGATCCCGACAGCATGACGCGCTGCTGGGCCGTTATGCCACGCTCCATATCGATCTGGCCGCCAAGCAGCGCCTGCAAGCGGGCCTGCCCATCCGCGATGCCGATCACTTCCATCCTGGCAACACCCGGCGCGCCTTCCCAATAGTCGGGGTTCGCGACCAGAACCGTCGTGCCTTCGGCATCAAAGGTTTCCACCTTGAAAGGTCCGGTGCCGTTGCCGCTGGTTGCGATGGTGTCGCCCGACCCTTCGTTCAACATACGCAACCGATAGTCCATCAACTGCAACGGCATGTCGGCAAAGGGCGTGTCCAGCGTGATCTGAACCGTCATGTCATCAAGCGCCTTCACCTCGGTGATCATCTTGACGGCGGACCGCGCCGGGCTGTCGCTGTCGGGGTCCAGCACGCGGTTCAGCGAATAGACCACATCGGCAGCTTCAAATGTTGATCCATCATGGAAAGTCACGCCGTCGCGCAGCTTGAAAGTCCAGACCGTGGCGTCTTCGTTGGCTTCCCAGCTTGTCGCCAGATCCGCCTGTGGCTTGCCATCAAGACCGGGACGGACCAGACGGCTCATGATCTTTTCGGTAATCTGGAACACGCGGCCTTTCGAAATCGGATCAAGGCTTGAATTGGCGCCGAATCCTAACTCATGCGCTTGACGAAATGTCCCGCTCGGTTCTGCTGACGCCAACCCGGCGGTCAGCGCGGCAACCGACGCAAGTGCGATAATTCGTTTCATTGTGTCTCCTCCCAGTATCGGAGGGCTTATGCGGCACCCTCCTTATCAGATGTTCGTCCTCAGCTTCGCGGATCGACAAACGCAAATTGATGCGCCCATGAATGGAATTTTTGCCATCCATCGTGACTGGAAAACTCTTTTGAAGGTCAAGCTTTGCCCTTTGACATCCATAGAACAAATACCGTTTCTTGGGGGATGTATGTGAAAAACGCATGAAAGAGAGTGATGTGGCGGATCTGAACATCGTTGCAATCGGGGGCGGTGGCTTTACGCATGCGACCTATCCGTCTCTGGATACGTTTTGCCTCCGGCAAACAGGAAAAGACGATCCCAAAGTTGGTTTCATCGCAACAGCCAGCCAGGACGACGTTGTCAAGATCGACAGGTTTCATGCCCGCTTCAACGATCTGGTGACGCATCATGAACATCTACCCATGGATTGGACGGCTGAAAGAGTGGCCGAGGAACTCGCCCGTCTCGACCTGGTTTATGTCGGTGGCGGCAATACGCAAGCAATGGTCGCTGACTGGCGCAAGACCGGTTGGGATCAGGCATTGCGCAATGCCGCCTTTGACGGGCTGACGCTGGCAGGGGTCAGTGCCGGTGCGGTCTGCTGGTTCGACAGTTTCTTGTTCAGCTCCGGGAACGGCCCAATGCGTCCGCTGCGTGGGCTGGGGCTTCTCAAAGGCGGGGCGTGCCCGCACTACGCGACTGAATTTGAGCGGAAAGGCGCGCTTCACGCGGCGGTCGCCGCAAAGGAAATGCCCCGGAGCATCGCAATCGACGACGGCGTTGCAGTGGCCTTTGGTCCAGACGGCCCAACGAAAATCCATGCCGCCGAGCCGACCGGCGGCGCCTTTGAGGTCAGGCGCGGACCTGATGGCACAGCCCATGAGGCCCCGCTGACCCTCTAGCCGCAGTCTTGTGCCGCCTGCGCGAGCATCCAGTTCATCACAGCCGCAACCTCCGACGTCCGTTCGCTGCTGGGTTTCGCGAGCAAATAGAAGGACCGCTGCGGATGCAGCCGCGTTTCAAATGGCTTGATCAGATGGCCTGCATCCAGCTCCGGCTGCACAAACGGCAAGATGCCCAAGGCCACGCCAAGCCCATCAGTCGCAGCCTGCATCACCAGATTCGTATCCGTAATCACAGTGTCATCGACCCACTCCAGATCAGGACATCCCGCTTCGGTCAGCCAAGCCGCCCATTCAGACCGGTCCCGCTGGTGGATGATCGGGTAACGTGACAGATCACGCGGATCATCAAGACCACCACAGCGGGCCAACAGCGCCGCACTCACAACCGGCGCATAGGTCACATCCAGCAGCCTGTGGCATTCCAGCCCGGACCAGTCACCGACACCCCAATCAACGGCCAGATGCGTATCCATCATAACCGCATCCGTGATCCGGGGGCTGTCGCGCAGCACCAAATCAATCCTGGGACAGGCCTGTTTGAAAGCCGCAAGGCGCGGGATCATCCAGCGCGCGCCAAAGATCGGCCCAACCGCAAGCGTCACTGTGCGACGCGAGCGATGAATGCGGTCCTCAACCGCGCTGCGGATCTCTCCGAATGACCGCGTCAGCACTGCGCTCAGCGTGCGACCTTCATCCGTCAAAACGACAGCCCGCGTCTTGCGAATGAACAGCTTGCAGCGCCAGTCCCGTTCAAGTTCCCGAATCTGATTGCTCACGGTCGTCGGGCTGACACAAAGCTCTTCGGCCGCATCCTTGAAGCTCAACCTGCGGGCGGCGACTTCGAAAGTGCGAAGCGCGGTCAGCGGAAGTTTTCTGGGGGCACTGCGCACGGGTTCAGGCTTCCATAACCACAAATTTCTTTATTCATAGTGCAAGGACAAATTACTTGTCGAGAAACAATGCCCCCGCGACTGTGCTCGGGACAGAACCAGAGGGCAGAAATGGTAGATGGCGCGGATATTGTGCCCCGTCGCGCACGTTCCGGCGGGAGGCGCAAAACAGGGCAGCAGCGTTCAGACGACGTTCCGGCGCGCAGGCTTCCTGTAGCAGGGCGGTTGAACCCTCTGGGGGAACAGGATCTCGCGCGCATCCACGACACCTCGTTGGACATCCTCGCGCAGATCGGTCTGAGCGATGCCCCGCCTTTGATGATCGACGTGATAACCGCCCGTGGCGGCGGAGTGAATGACGACGGGCGCCTCCTGATTCCACAGGCGTTGGTCGACAAGGCGCTCGCCGGGATGCGCCGGAATTTCACCCTGTTCGGACGTGGCGGCGACCATGCGCTTGATCTGACCGGCGCCAAAGTACACGCCGGGTCGGGTGGCGCGTCTCCCCATGTTGTGGATCGCGCGGATGGCAGCTACCGCCCCGCGACGCTTGCAGACCTTTACGATGCCGCGCGGCTCGTCGACACGCTGGACCACATCCATTTCTTTTCCCGGTCAATGATCGCAGGCGATATGCAGACAACGCGCGATCTGGACATCAACACCGCCTTTGCATCGCTTGCGGGGACGCAAAAGCACGTCATGGTCAGCGCAAGCGATCCGTCCCATGTGCGCGACATCGCGCAGATATGTTATGAAATCGCAGGGTCTGAGGATGCCTTTCGCGCCAGGCCATTTCTCTCTTTGAACGTCAACCACGTGGTTCCCCCCCTGCGGTTTGATACCGACGCCTGCATGGTTCTGGCCGAGGCCGTGACGCGCGGTATACCGGTCATGGTCAACACGTTCGGACAGATGGGCGCCTCCAGCCCAGTGACAATTGCGGGATGCCTTGCCCAAACCAACGCCGAAACGCTGGCCGGTATGGTCTTTGCATGGGCCCTGGATCCGGCGGCACGCGCGGTTTACGGCGCAAGACCCATGGTCACTGATCTGCGCTCTGGCGGCATGGCGGGCGGCGGAGGAGAGCAAGCAGCCCTCACTGCGGCAGCTTCGCAGATCGCGCGGCACTATGACCTGCCCAATTCGACAATCGCCGGGGCCACCGACAGCAAGCTGGCCGATGCACAATCGGGGTATGAAAAAGCCCTCACAGTCACGCTCGCGGCACAGGCAGGGGCCAATCTGATCACCCAAGCGGCAGGGACGCAGGCGGGCCTGTTGGCGACGTCATTGGAGGCTTACGTGATTGACAACGACATGCTGGGCGCGATCCTGCAATCCTGTGGTCAGATCGAAGTGAGCGACGCCACCCTGTCGGCAGATACCGTGTCGGATGTGGTGCGCGGAGAAGGGCATTACCTTGGTCACGCCGACACCTATGCGCGGATGAAGTCGGACTTCATCTACCCCCAGCACGCAGATAGGCAGCCGCCCGAAGCATGGTTGGCGGGAGGGTCACCCACGATAAATGCCTCCGCGCGAGAAACGGTGAGGACGACGCTGGCTGAGCATTACCCATCGTACATCCCCGAGGCCTGTGAGCAGTCGCTGCGGGCCCGGTTCAACATTGGCCTGCCAAAATCAAGGATGCGTCCGGCATGAAGATCGCAGTGATAGGTGTCGGGGCCATGGGCTCCATCTATGCGGCTTTGCTGGCTGATGCGGGCCACGACGTATGGGCTGTCGATACCTGGGACGCGCATGTTGATGCGATCAACACAACCGGGTTGCGGGTGGAAGGCGCCAGCGGTGACAGGAGGGTCACAACGATCCGCGCAACCACGCGGATGTCAGACGTCGGGCCGTGCGACCTGTGCCTGATCGCAACGAAAGCCTCGGGCGTTGGGCCTGCCGCTCAGGATGCGGCGGCGGTGATCGGTAATGACGCGCTGGTCCTGACAATCCAGAACGGCCTTGGCGCCGCAGAGCGGATCGCCGGACACATGCCGGTCCAGAACGTCCTGCTCGGCGTCGCAGACGGGTTCGGTGCCTCCATGAAGGGCCCCGGTCATGCACATCACAACAGCATGAAACTGATCAGAATTGGGGAGATCGAGGGCGGCCTGACGGATCGACTGCAACAGATGGAGCGCGTCTGGAAAGACGCGGGCTTCAACGTCAAGGCCTTTGACAACATCACCCAGCTGATTTGGGAGAAGTTTCTGTGCAACGTCACATTCAGTGCCCCCTGCACCACATTCAATGCCACCGTCGGTGAACTCATGGAAAGCCCGGAGCATTGGCACATCGCGCTTGGGGCCATGCAGGAGGCCTATGCCATCGCCCGCGCCAGAGGCATTCAACTGTCCTTCGACGACCCCGTTGCCTATGTCACGGCGTTTGGCGCGGGCATGCCGCAGGCCAGACCCTCCATGCTGCTGGATCATATGGCGGAACGGGTGTCGGAACTGGATGCGATCAACGGAATTGTTCCCGTGATGGGCCGCGATGCGGGCATCCCTACCCCCTATAACGACACGCTCACCGCCATTCTAAAGCAGCGCGAACGCGGCTTCGGAGGGTCGGCCAAATGAATATCGGCTCCTTTCTGCAAAACGGCCGCGCGCTCTACGGTGTCTTTATCGAGGGGGGCGTGCGTCCTGTTGGCGCTGACGTGCAGGCGCGGTTTCCCACATTGCGAGACCTGCTCGATGCAGGGGACGTTGATCTTCTGCGGGACGGCTCAAACCTGTCAGAAACACTCCACCTTGGTGAAATCACATTCCTTCAACCAATACCCAACCCGCGCAAGATCATCTGCGTTGGCCTGAACTATCCCAAACCCTACCCGGTCGACGGCGTGGTGCCTCCGAAACCCGACAACATCATTCTGTTCGGCAAAGAGCGCGACACACTTGTGCCGCATCACGCAGCACTCGAAATGCCCATGGGCGCGCCGTCCCGGAGTTTTGACTACGAAGGCGAAATCGCGGTGGTCATCGGCAAAGCGGCGCGACATGTGTCCCACGCGGATGCGCTGAACTCCGTTCTGGGATATTCCATTTTCAATGATGGCTCCGTGCGGGAGTGGCAGAAACACTCGATCTACGCAGGCAAGAACTTTGCGAACTCCGGATCGTGGGGGCCGTGGATCACCACGGCAGATGCGCTCGCGCCTGTGGAAGACCTGCAACTGACCGTGGCTCTGAATGGCGACACGGTACAATGCGCCTTTGGCCGCGACATGATTTTCACTCTGGCCGCGCAAATCTCCTACGCCTCCTCGCTCTTCTGTTTGCACCCCGGAGACATCATCGCAACAGGATCACCAGACGGAACCGGAGGCAGCAGAACGCCCCGACGGTTTCTGCTGCCCGGTGATCACCTCTCGATCTCTGTTTCTGGAATAGGATCATTGGAGAACACGGTCACCAAGACCTCATCGTCGTAAAGCATCGCCAACTTCGTCCCGACAATCGACCGTCATCCATCTCTCTCGCTGGTTTCTGCAAGCCATCCCTGAGACGCTGACTGTCCAATCAAATCCGGGGAAAGGCCTGCGGGTTTCGCGCCACTTTGCCGTTCATGCAGGATATGGGCCGGCCTGACCTCACGACACCCAAACAGCGGGCTTCAGCACGCGCGATCAAAGTCTGTTGTCTTTGTGTTTAGGCGGTCCTACGCTTTTTTCACACATTGCCGGAGGTCAAACGATGCCAGACATGAACGAACGGCCAAACGTCATCTTGATCCTCGCCGATGATCTGGGCTTCGCGGATCTTGGGGTCACCGGTTCAGAAATCAAGACACCCAACATTGATGCGCTTGCGCGCGATGGCACGATGCTGTCGGCCATGTACAATTGCGCCAGATGTTGCCCCACCCGCGCGTCCTTGCTGACCGGGCTCTATCCTCACAATGCAGGCGTCGGTCACATGGGGGCCAATCTGGGCACACCTGCCTATCAGGGGTTCTTGCGCAATGACAGTGCGACGATTGCAGAGCATTTGCGCGCCAATGGCTACCGAACGCTGATGTCCGGCAAGTGGCACGTGGCCGGGGATTTCATGGCCCGCGAGGTCGACAGCTGGCGCGTCGGCGATGTGGAACACCCAACGCCGCGCCAACGCGGGTTTGACCGCTTCTATGGCATTGTCGATGGCGTCACGCATTTCTTTTCGCCCCATTACATGCTGGAAGACGACAGCCGGGTTGAGACCTTCCCCGATGATTTCTACTTCACCGACGCAATCACCGACAAAGCCATCGGCATGATTGAAGAGACACCCGACCATCAGCCGTTCTTCCTCTATCTGGCGCATACCGCCCCGCATTGGCCGCTTCACGCCCATGAAGAAGACATCGCCCGATACGACGGTGTTTACAGCGCCGGCTGGGACGCCACGCGCACCGCGCGCCACGAGACGATGAATGCCATGGGGCTGTTCCAGACCAACTGGGATATCTCCCCCCGCGATGATCAGGTCCACTCCTGGACCGCAGAGAAGAACACCGATTGGGAAGCCCGCAAAATGGCGACCTATGCGGCAATGGTGGACCGGATGGATCAATCCATTGGCCGTCTGATCGCCGAACTCAAACGCATGGACAGGTTCGACAACACGCTGATCTTGTTTCTGTCCGACAACGGCGGCTGTGCCGAGTTCATGGCCGAAGATGGATGGGCCAAGTTCTTCCCCGATACCACCGCTGACGGCCGCAGGATTGAGATGGGCAATCGCCCTGACGTCATGCCCGGAAATGCGCTGACCTATCAAAGCTACGACAAACCCTGGGCCAACGTTTCCAACGCGCCCTTTCGGCTGTTCAAGCATTACGTGCACGAAGGCGGCATATCGACGCCGCTTGTCGCGCATTGGCCCAAAGGGTTCAAAGCCCGCGACACCGCCCATGCCGCCTGCCACGTCGTGGACATCTTGCCGACCATTCTTGAGGCAACGGGGTGTACATATCAAAACGAGGTTGGCGGGCATGAAATCCAGCCGATGCAGGGTGAATCCCTCCTCTCCCTGCTCTGCGGAAAGGAATGGGAGCGCGCACAGCCGATCTTCTTCGAACATGAAGGAAACGCTGCCATTCGCCTCGGGCAGTTCAAATTGGTGCGCCAATATGCGCAGGATTGGGAACTTTATGATATGGAGGCGGACCGAACAGAGTTGAACAATCTGGCCGGCACATCTCCCAGGCTTGAGGCGGATTTGAAAGGTCAGTATCTCTCATGGGCCGCCCAGACCGGAGTTCTGGATTGGCAGGTTGCGCTCCCGAAGTTACTGGACGCCTGGAAGATTGAAACTGCGGAAGGCTAAGTGGTTGCGGCGCTTTCCGGCCAGTGACCCTTTGCCTCTTCCGCGGCGGTGCAGCCCCGTCCGGTTTTGCCCCGTCCGCAGCGCAGGCTGGCCTCCGTCAGATCAGGATTGCGCACCATTTCCACAGATCGCCGCAGATGCCCCAAGCATACGCAGGTCACGCCCGGCACAGCCTGATGGCCGACCAGGGATTTGTGAAAATGCGGCAGACCGAAACGGGTTCAGAAACGGACGACCCCACCAGCAATGGTTCGACAGAATGCGCAGGAAACTCAACAGAGAAACGCCAAAGGGGGTTGTGGAACATCACGAACCTTTGACTCGAGAAAGCGAATTTCTTGAATCCCGCCAGCGCCGCGCGTCATACAATATTGGCCCAAACGTCAAGCATTCTTGCCCCAAACCGGATCTACATCAACCCTTGGACAAACGGAGGCACAGCGGACTTTGCTGCCATTCCTTATCTGCCGAAACGAAAGCCGTGCATTGCCAGACCGCGGGGTGGCGATCCGACGTGGGTTCGGGGCAGTTTATGGCTGCCAAGTTATTGCTCCAACAGAAGGATGCGCAGGTGGCAGCCAAATCGCCAACCCGGTGGGGCGGTCTGGCGATGCACGGCGGGCTAAAGCCCTTGATTCCGTGCGGGGGTCCTTTTGCTGGCACCGCGTTGGGCTCTTTTTCCTCTTTCGCTACGATCCGCACGAAGGTCTGCAATGGGTTTCCGATAATCAGATCAAGTTAAGCCCACACGGAGGCAGGCCCATGCCCTGCCATACCTTTCATCCTGACATTGGGGATTTGGAAAAGCCAAACGCCCGATGTAGTAAGGGTGAAGGCGCAGCCTTCCCCTTCGGGCAATCCCATTCGACAAGGCCGTGTCCTCGCTACGCTGCGGGCCGCATCAACCTTGTCGAATAGCGTTGCCTCGCCCCCATCCGCGTTCCCCACGTGGCAGATTTACACGAGAAGGCGGCTTCGCGGTCTGATCTACAAATCGCCCCCGATTTTCCGGTTGGGAAACGGGATCAAATGAAACAACCCAAATGGGTCAAGGATCGGGATTTGGTCGGTTTATGACGCAACGGTCAAAGTCATCTGACGTTCGTCTGGGGTGAAGTGGCGGACCGAGGAGGATTCGAACCCCCGACCCCCTGATTCGTAGTCAGGTACTCTATCCAGCTGAGCTATCGGTCCACTGCTGGGCGGTTTAGTGGGCCTGCACAGGCTTTGCAAGCCCCCTTTTAAGCGACATGGCCATTCGCTCAGCGCCTCTCAAAGGGTCCCATCCCCCTTGGGCAAGGTGATGCAGAATACAGTGCCATTTTCATCCGTCCGCAAAAGCTGCAACCGGCCGCCGTGGCCCTTCACAAGCTCTGCCGCGATGGCCAGGCCAAGGCCAGAACCGCCCTTGCGCGCGCCGCCCTGAAACGGGGTGAACAGATGGGTTTGCGCCTTTGTGGGCAGGCCGGGGCCGGTGTCGCTGACCTCGATCTCCCAGGCGTTTTCGGTGTCATTGGCCCGCAGGGCGATCTCGCCTCCCCTGCCCGTTGCCGCCAGCGCCTGCCGCGCATTGCGCACAAGGTTCGACAGCACGCGGTACATCTGTTCAGGGTCCGCGCGGATCATCATATCCGCAGGCACATCCACCGCAAAACTGATGTCATGTCCGGCACTGGCCAGCCGCTCTCCGGCCAGCGCGTCTTCGATCAGTTCCGGCAAGGCAACCATCGTCAGCGTCGGCCCGGGTTCCTCCGCCTTGCCAAAGGCAAGCGTGCTTTCACACAGATGCACCGCGCGGGTGATGGAGCCCACCAGCTTGGGCGCCATACGTTTCACCGTCGGATCCTCGGACATTTCAATCCGGTCGGTAAAAAGCTGCGCCGAGGTCAGGATGTTGCGCAGATCATGGCTGATCTTGCTCACCGCCGATCCCAGCTGCGCCAGCCGCTCCTTCTGTTTCAGCGCCTGCGTCAGATCCGTTTGCATCGTGCGCAGTGCCACTTCCGCCTCATACAGTTCTGTCACACTGGCGGAGGGTTCAATGATCCGCCGCGCGTCCTCTGGCGCCTGGGCATAGCGCTGCATATGCCCCACCACGCCCTTGATCGGTTTCAAGAGCAAGGCGCGCATCGCGACAAACAACAACGCCGCAGTCACAATCGAAATCACCGCCGACAGGATCAGAATCCGCACGCCATAATCCAGCATCGCCATGCGCATGGGGGCCGTTTCCATGGTGATCTCAATCAGCAGGCCCGCGTCTCGCACCGGCGCGCCAATGACCCGGATCACCTCGTTTTCCGGCTGCAACAGCCGCCGCGTGGCATCCCCGATCAGCGAAAACGCGGTCGACTCGCGCAGATCAAAGGTCTCCACAATCGGGCGCGGCATCGGAGAGGCCAGCATCAACTGCCGCACCTCATCCCGGCGCAGCACCACATTGAACACCTCGGCATTCAGCAGCAGTTCCGCTTCCAGTTCTTCATCGATCATGTCATCGGCCAAGAGCGCGAGCGAGGCAATCTGCGCCCGCTCCAGCCGGTTCAGCATGTAATCTTCACGAAACCGCGCGATGGAGGGGACAAAGATCAGCACCTCTGCCAGCATCACGAAGATGATGGTCAGGATCACCAACCGGCCCGAAAGGGAATTGAACATCTGCCGCTACCTTAAACCCCGAAGACCGCCTGCCCTGCTCACGGAAGATACCGCTGCACAAAGCCCACCACGCGCTTGACCGTATCGCTTTCAAACAGGCGCGGGCTGAAATACGCGCCCGCTGCGCGTTTGTTGATCTCGCCAATCGTCGGGTAAGGGGCGACCATGGCGGCAATTTGGCTCATTTTCATGGAGTTGGCCAGTGCCAGCGCCCAGAGGTTGATCAGCTCTCCGGCCTGATAGCCGACAATGCTGACGCCCACGGGGCGGCCTTTGACGACCATGACCTTGATGAACCCCTTGGTTTTCCGCTCCGCAATGGCGCGGTCGTTGTGGGTGTAGTGAAACCGCACAACCTCCAGCTTGATGCCATGGGCTTTCTTCGCTTCCGCTTCGGTCATCCCGACCTGAGCCAGCTCGGGATCGGTATAGGTGGCCCAGGGGATATGGGCAGTCTTGGCTTTTGAGGGCAGCCCAAACAGCATCGACCGGATGATTACCCCCGCATGATACCCCGCCACATGGGTGAATTGCAGCCCGCCTGCCACATCGCCGATGGCATAGACCTTCTTGTTGGTGGTCCGCAAAGACGCATCCACCTTGATTCCATTGCGCGCAGGCTTGATGCCCGCCTTTTCCAGATCCAGCTTTTCGGTATTCGCTTTCCGCCCCACCGCCATCAACAGATGTGAGCCCTTGAAGATACGGCCATCCTTGGCCTCCACCTCAATCGCGCCCGCTTTGCCGCGGATTTCAGCCGCCAGCGCATCTTCCTCAATCACCACGCCTTCGTCCCGCAGCGCATCCAACACCACACCCGCCAATTCCGGATCATCCTTGCCCAGAGCCTTGGCCCCTTCGATCACCGTCACTTTGCAGCCCATGCGGATATGCGCCTGCGCCATCTCCATGCCAATCGGACCGCCGCCGATGATCAGCAAATGCTCGGGCGCCTCGCGCAGGTCAAACAACGTCTCGTTGGTCTCATAGGGTACATTCTCCAGCCCCGGAATGGGCGGCACCAGCGGCGCGGACCCCGTGGCAATCACCACCCGACGCGCCTTGATCACTGTGTCCCCCGCCTGCACCTCGTCCTTTGAGATAAAGCGCCCGAATGCCTCGATCACCTTGACGCCAAGACCCTCGAAGCGTTCCACGGAATCCATCGGCTCGATCTGCGCAATCACATCGGCCACATGATCCTTGGCCGCCGCATAATCCACCACGCCCGCCGCATCCTGCACGCCATATTGCGCCCCGTGCTGCTGCCCATAGGCCGACTTGCCCGTGGCAATCAGCGCCTTCGACGGCACACAGCCATAGTTCAGGCAATCCCCGCCCATCTTGTGTCCTTCCAGCAGAACCACATCCGCGCCCATCTGCGACGCTCCCGCCGCCACCGACAGCCCTCCCGACCCGCCGCCAATCACCAGCACATCCGTCTTGATCCGGTTCATTTCAGCAATTCCTTCTTGCCCGTCAGTTTCTTGATAATCACCGGCAGCACCGACAACAGGCACAGGCCCAGGATCGGGAACAGGATATAGGGCTCAAAGATGATCCCCAGATTCGGGCTTTCCCCACGGGCGAACACGTCGCCCAGCCCCGCCCCCACGGAGGTAAAGACAAGGCTGCCCGGAATGATCCCGATAAAGGTCGAGATCACAAACCGATAGAGCGGCACCCCCAGAAACGCCGGGATCAAATTGGCCAGAAAGAACGGCACCGCAGGCACCAACCGGATAAAGAACAACATCGACCACTGGTTCTCATCCAACCCCTTCTTCAGCCGCGCCACCATCCCGTCAGACGCCTCCATCCGCGCCTTCAGCCGCTCCCCCAGCCCCATGCGGGCGGCCAGAAAAATCACCGACGCCCCCAGCGTGGCCCCGGTGATGTTGACCACCGTGCCCAGCGCCGTGCCAAACAGAAAGCCACCCGTCAGCGTGGCAATCGCCGCGCCGGGCAGCGAAAAGCCCACGATCAGCACGTAGATCGCAATGAACCCCAGCACCGTCAGCACAAAATTGGCATCCCGGAACGCCAGCAGCGCCTCGCGGTTGTCGCGCAGCGCATCAAAGCTGAGATAATCGCGCAGCGTGAACGCCCCCACAATCGCAACCACCGCGATGGCGATCAACGGCAGATGGCGCATCAGCGCCGACTTCTGCATCTCGGTCTCTGGTTCGGTCATCTGCGTCATTTTCTGCACCACTTTCAGGGTTGGTTGCTGTTTCACCCTAGATGGCGCGTTAGGCTTGCGCGGGATAGAGCCCTCACGGGCGCTTGATCATCGGTGTATAATAGAGGGCTGTTTGTGACGACATGCCAGCCGATTGAAACATTTCGCACCGCTCAGGCAGGATTTATTGCAAGAACAGGCGAAAATGCCCCTTCTACCGTTTGACTTGGCGCAGGTCGCGCCGTAAAGACCGGGTCTGAATTGCAGCGCCGCCCGAATCCGGGCGCGCATCTTAGATGGAGACGGAGCGATGAAACGCACCTTTCAACCCTCGAACCTCGTCCGCAAGCGCCGCCACGGGTTCCGTGCCCGTATGGCGACCAAAGCGGGTCGCAAGATCATCAATGCCCGCCGCGCGCAGGGCCGCAAGTCGCTGAGCGCTTAAGCGCCAGCCATTGCCGCAGACATTGATGCCGCCGGAGGCGCCCCAGACAGGCACAGATGCCAGGGTCGGGGCAACGCCCCCGGCGGCTTTTCTGCGTGTGGAAACCCTGACCAAACGTGCCGACTTTCAACGCGCCTCCCGCGCCGCGCATCAGGCCACCCCCGGTTTCATCCTGCAAATGCGAAGACGCCACGCGGATGAGCGCACCAGCGCCGACATCCGTGTCGGCTTCACCTGTTCCAAGAAAGTCGGCAATGCCGTCGCGCGAAACCGCGCCAAACGCCGCCTGCGCGAAATCGCCCGCCTTGCGCTGCCCAGCCTTGGCCAGAGCGGCCACGACTACGTCCTGATCGGCCGCAAGGGGGCCACCGCCACCCTGCCCTTCGCACAGTTGCAAGCCGACTTCGCCCGTGCGCTTGCCAAACTCCACACCCGGTCATGACGCTGCTCGCCCGCCTCCTGCGCCTGCCCGTGCACGGCTACCGCCTGATCTTCAGCCCCTGGGTCGGCTTCAACTGCCGCTACCAGCCGACGTGCAGCGCCTATGCGCTTGAGGCCTTGGAGAAACACGGCGGCCTCAAAGGCACATGGCTCGCCGCCCGCCGCATCGGGCGCTGCCATCCCTGGGGCGGCGACGGATATGACCCCGTGCCGGGCAAAGAAGACCGTCCATAGCCACCCGGCGTTAACCACTCACCGCACGCTGCGTTAACAGTCGGGCCTGAAAACGGGGCGGTGTACAGGTTGTGCACAGGGCGTGTACGGGTTTTTGCCCCTCGGCCCACAGGCGTTAACGCAAAAATATTTTCGCGCAACGCCCGTTTCCTATCCCACCGGCACCCCCGCAGGCCACAGCACCAGATTGCCCGCACTGCCTTGCAACCGCGTCGGGATCTCATGCCGGTCCGTGTCGCCCCGGATCGTATGGGCCATGTCCTCCATCACCACATCATCGTAGAAATACCAGGTGTGCGGCGCGTTCGCGACGCCCGCAAAATCCCCCCGGTTGGCTTTGAAATAATTCCCGCAATTGATGTTCACGGCTTTGCCCGGCCGGTCCTCCGGCAGCCCCACCCGCCCCAGTCGCGGTGAGACCCCCACCCGTTTGACGTTCGACAGCGACAGCACATCATCGAACGGATTGAAGTAGTTCGTCAGCCGCACACAATGACGGTAAAGCGAGCTCGACTTCGACGATCCCGCCGCCATCGAACTGGCAGAAACATCCCCCGACAGCAGCATCACCTGGCTGACAGACCAGCTGTGTGCCGCCACTTGCGGGCGGTCATCCGCATCGTCAAAAGCCTCGCGCAGCACGTAAGACCCCATCGAATGCGCCGCCAGATGCAGGTTGATCCGGCACTCCGGCGTCTGCATTGCGGCAAAGCTGGCGATCCCCTCATCCACCAGCCGCAAGGCGGTCATTTTCGCGTCCGTCCGGTCTTCGAGGTAGTTCAGCGCCCGGTCGTCGCTGGGCCAGTCGAAACTGATCACCGATCCTTCAAACCCGTGCCGCTCCAGCCCCGCGCGCAGCAGGCGCTGGCGTTCCAGCATCACGTCCATCGGTGTGTTAAACCCATGCACGTAAACCACAATATCCCCCACCGGCGCATCGTCCTGCGGCCCGTGCCGGGCCTCTGCCATCACCGCCTTGATCCAGGTGTCCTTGTTGATCTGATGCGTCGGCTTGGGATGTTTGACGTTGCTGGGGATCTTGAGGAAGTAATTCGCGCCGGGTTCAGCCGTGAATGCCCCGTCACGCACGGAACGCACGCAATAGATATAGTCCATGATATGCTCCTGAAATTGTTGAGTGATTGAAATTCAACCACAAGTATACATCTTCCGGGCGGTTCTCGAAATACCGGTTTCCCTGACCTTTTTGCGGGACCGTCGCGGGGCCGCGCCCCGCTTGATCGGCACCGCATGATCCACTAAGCCACCGTCATGCTGGATCAACCCGACGACATTCACCCGCTGTTCTACGGCGCCCCGCAAACAACGGAGTTCAAGAAGCTCCGCAAACGTATTGTGCGTGCGACCCGCGAAGCGGTGGATCAATATGGCATGGTCGATCCCGACAAACCCAAACAGCGCTGGCTGGTCTGCCTCTCGGGCGGCAAGGACAGCTATACCCTGCTGGCGGTTTTGCACGAACTGCAATGGCGGGGCCTTCTGCCCGTCGATCTGCTGGCCTGCAATCTCGATCAGGGCCAGCCCGGTTTCCCCGCGACCGTGCTGCCTGCGTTTCTTGAGAAAATGGGCGTGCCCCACCGGATTGAGTATCAGGACACCTATTCCATCGTCATGGACAAAGTGCCTCAGGGGCGCACCTTCTGCGCGCTCTGCTCGCGCCTGCGCCGCGGCAATCTCTACCGCATCGCGCGCGAGGAAGGCTGTTCCGCCGTCGTGCTGGGCCACCACCGCGATGATATTCTTGAGACCTTCTTCATGAACCTCTTTCACGGCGGGCGACTGGCGACCATGCCGCCCAAACTGGTGAACGAGGAAGGCGACCTGTTTTTGTACCGCCCTCTGGCCCATGTGGCCGAAGCCGATTGTGAGAAATTCGCCCGCGCGATGGACTATCCGATCATTCCCTGTGACCTCTGCGGCTCACAGGACGGTTTGCAACGCCAGCAGGTCAAGGCGATCCTTGACGGCTGGGAAGCCAACAGCCCCGGCCGCAGGCAGGTGATGTTCCGCGCCCTGATGAACGCGCGTCCTTCGCATCTGCTCGACCCAAAGCTCTTTGATTTCACCGGACTTTCCCTGAAGTCCGACGCATTTTAGCAAAATTTTCGCAGATAATCATCGCCCCGTTAACACCTGCACCACCCCTCACAGGTTAAGCCTACCCCACCGCAGCGACATCTCCGCGCTGCTTTGAGGAGGTATGGAATGGCGCAGATAGAGCATCCGATGCTGACCGGACTGCGACGGCGGTTGGCACTGTATCTCACGGGCCCGCCTGCGCTGGCTTTCCTGCCCTGTATCTCGCTCGCCTCCTACTGGCTCGGCGGCGAAGGGGCGCTGATCGTTGTGTCCGGCCTGCTGCCGCTGATCTATCTTGCCGCCGGCGCCATCCATGAAGAGCGTATTCCGCTGGAGCGCTACGGCGATGTCCTGCCGCGCGCTGCGTTTGATGCCAAAGTCGCGCAAGTCCATGACCATTGTACCGGCGCGCGCGAAGAATCGACGCTGATGTTTCTGATGCTGGAAGAGTTTGATCAGATCGCAGGCCGCCATGGACAGGCCACGGCCGACCTGATCCGACAGCGCACCGCTGACCGCCTCACAGCTGTTCTGCGTGATGCAGACGCTCTGGGCGAATTGGGCGATGCGCGGTTTGCGATCTGTACGGCCCCCATGCGCCAGCTTGACCTTGAAACCTGCATTCAGCTTGCTGCGCGCCTTCAATCCGCGGTGGAGGAACCGATCTCCGTCGATGGCATCACCATCTACATCACCGCCTCCGTGGGCTTTTGCCAGCACGCCCGTGCGCCGGGGCGCACGGCCACCGACTGGATCGAAGCCGCCAACACCGCCTTGAGAGAAGCCAAACGCCATGGCCCGACCGCCATCCGCGCCTTCAACGACGACATGCACCGCGCCCAGCAAGTGCGCAGCACCCTGCGCGATGACGCCGCAACCGCGCTCGACACCGGTCAGATACAGCCCTGGTTCCAGCCGCAGATTTCCACCGACACCGGGGAGGTCACAGGGTTTGAGGCTTTGGCCCGCTGGAACCACCCTGAACGCGGCATGATCTCCCCTGCGGAGTTCCTGCCTGCGCTGGAGGAAGCAGCACTGCTGGAACGACTGGCAGAGGTGATGATGTACCACAGCTTTGCCGCACTCAAAGCCTGGGACGGCGCCGGCGTCACGGTCCCGCAGGTCGGTGTCAATTTCGCCGGCTCGGAACTGAACAACCCCCGCCTGCTGGAAAAAATCAAATGGGAACTGGACCGATTTGACCTTGCTCCGAACCGTCTCGCGGTTGAAGTGCTGGAAACCGTGGTGGCAAGCGCGCCGCATGACATGATCACCCGCAACATCAACGCACTGGGCGAATTGGGCTGCACGATCGATCTGGATGACTTTGGCACCGGGCATGCCTCCATCGCCTCCATCCGCCGTTTCTCTGTCGCGCGGATCAAGATCGACCGCTCCTTTGTGATCAAGGCAGACCGCGACCCCGAACAGCAACGCATGATCGGTGCGATCCTGACCATGGCAGAACGGCTGGGCGTTGAAACACTGGCAGAAGGCGTTGAAACTGTTGGAGAACATGTCCTGTTGGCGCAACTTGGATGTGACCACGTACAGGGGTTCGGCATCGCCCGGCCGATGCCCTTCGAACAGACCCTCGACTGGCTTGTTGCACACAGTGAAAAGCTTCAGGACATGCCGCGCATCATGGGCGGCAAAGACAGCTGAACCCGCCCATTCGGCTGTTTCTGCCGCCGTGACACAACAGCGGCCCCGGCCTGTTCCAAACAATGTCCCCCGCCAGCCATCCCGCACGGTCCCCCGGATGGCCGCGATAATCGCCCGTTTCCTCCACGAGCGCCCCATCGCCGCAGCCATTTTCACCCGATTCCGCTTGACCTTTGCCGCTGCACTCTGTTGAACCGCACCACACATCTCATGACAGCAAATGGCGGTTTGAATGGACGACCAGAACAAGAATCTCATCCTTGCAACGGCGCTCAGCTTTGTCGTGATCCTGATCTGGTTCTTGCTGTTCCCGCCCCCCGCGCCGGACACACCGCTGGAGGGCACTGCGGAACAGTCAGCGGCGGAGACCGCCTCCGTCCCGGCAGCCCCTGCGACAGGCACCGCAACCGCCCCGGCTGACACCCCCACCGATGAAAGCGCAACAGCGCTGGAAGAGGCCGCGCGTGTCACCATCGAGACACCGCGCCTGACAGGCTCCATCTCCCTGCTGGGCGGGCGGATCGATGATCTGAAGCTCAAGGATTACCGCACCACCCGCCAGGATGACGCCCCCATCGTCACCATGCTGTCGCCTCAAGGCACCAATGACGCCTATTACGCCCTGCAAGGCTGGGCGGCGGGCAGCGGCATTGACGCAGAAGCCGTCCCCGGCCCCTCCACCACATGGACCCTCACCAGCGGCGATACGCTTGGCGTCGATGCGCCTATCACGTTGAGCTGGGACAATGGCGCAGGCCAGACCTTTACCCGCACGATCACCGTCGATGCGGACTACATGTTCTCGCTCACCCAGACGGTCACCAACGACGGCGAAGACCCGGTCACCCTGTCCCCCTATGGCATGATCGTGCAGCACACGGAGCCGGACGATCTTGAGAATTTCTTCATCCTGCACGAAGGCGCGGTTGCCGTCGCCAATGAAGAGCTTGCCGAAACCGATTGGGAAGACATTGCAGAGGCGGACATCAACGCCGAATGGGGCCGTCAGGCCATCGTGACCAAGGACGTCGCCTCCGGCTGGGTCGGCTTTACCGACCACTTCTGGCAGGCCATTCTGATCCCCGGCGCGGGCCAGAGCTTTGATCAGGCCCTCACCTATGACGCGCGCAGTGACATCTACCGCGCGATCACCCGCCTGCCGACACAGACCGTGGCCCCCGGCGCCAGCGCCGAAGTACAGACACAGCTTTTCGCCGGGGCCAAGGAATGGGCGATCCTGCGCGAATACGAAGCCGAAGGCGTGGTCAAATTCATCGACAGCATCGACTGGGGCTGGTTCGCTTTCCTCACCAAGCCGATCTTCTGGCTGCTGCATGAGCTCAACAAGCTGATTGGCAACATGGGTTGGGCCATCATTGGCCTCACGCTGATCATCAAGGCGGTGCTCTTCCCGCTGGCCTACAAATCCTACGTCTCCATGGCGAAGATGAAAGAGCTTCAGCCGCAGATGGAGAAGCTCAAGGAGCAGGCAGGCGACGACCGCCAGAAAATGCAGCAAGGCATGATGGAGCTCTACAAGAAGGAAAAGGTGAACCCCGCCGCGGGCTGTTTGCCGATCCTGTTGCAGATCCCGATCTTCTTCTCGCTCTACAAGGTGATTTTCGTCACGATCGAATTGCGCCATGCGCCCTTCTTCGGTCCGTT
The DNA here is from genome assembly GCF_947500075.1 of uncultured Sulfitobacter sp. Classification (GTDB taxonomy): domain Bacteria; phylum Pseudomonadota; class Alphaproteobacteria; order Rhodobacterales; family Rhodobacteraceae; genus Sulfitobacter. The sequence goes on from NZ_CANMQS010000001.1 coordinate 503,091, forward strand.
TCAGGACCTCTCCGCCCCGGATCCCACCTCGATCTTCAACCTCTTTGGCCTGCTGCCCTGGGCCGGCCCCGCGCCGGAGACCTTCATGGCGCTGATCTTCATCGGCATCCTGCCGCTGTTGCTGGGCATCTCCATGTGGCTCCAGCAAAAGCTGAACCCGGCGCCCACGGACCCGACGCAGCAGATGATCTTTGCCTGGATGCCCTGGGTGTTCATGTTCATGCTGGGCAGTTTCGCCAGCGGGCTGGTCGTCTACTGGATCGCCAACAACACGATCACCTTTACGCAGCAGTATCTGATCATGCGCAGCCAGGGCTACAAACCCGATCTGATGGGCAACATCACCAGCGGCTTCAAGCGCAAGCCAAAGGCGGATGCAGACGCCAAGGCCCCGGCCAAAAAGGGCGGCAAGTAATCCCATGCAACTGCCCTTCCCCCTGGCGGACGAACCGGATGCCGCCACGGCGGAGAAGGGTCGCTTGCTGTTTGCCGCCGAAAGCACCTTTGTCAAAGGCGTGGTGGCGATGGACGGCCTGCCGCCGCCTGACCGGATGGAGGTCTGCTTTGCCGGACGTTCCAACGTGGGCAAATCCACGCTGATCAATGCGCTGACAGGCACCAAGGCGCTGGCACGCGCCTCCAACACCCCCGGCCGCACGCAGGAAATCAACTTCTTCACCGCCGCCGACAGTCACTATCTGGTGGACCTGCCCGGATATGGCTATGCCAACGCCCCCTTGCCGGTCGTGCAGAGATGGCAACGGCTGCTCAAGCAATACCTGTCGGGCCGCCAGACCCTGCGCCGCGCCTTTGTTCTGATCGACGCGCGCCACGGGGTCAAAAAGGTCGATGAAGAGATCCTCAGCCTGCTCGACAGTTCAGCCGTCACCTTTCAGGCGGTGTTGACCAAAGCCGACAAGGTGAAAGAGAAAGAACGCGCCAAGGTGCTCGATCAGGTGCGCGGGGCGCTGTCCAAACATCCTGCGGCCTATCCGGAAATCATTGTGACCTCCTCGGAAAAAGGCTGGGGTATTCCCACCTTGCGTGCCATCATCGCCACGCTCGAATGACACTCAAGACCGACAGATGAGAAAACAAGACATGAACCGCGACTGGATCGCCACCGCGCAGACGCTGAGCCAGGCGCTGCCCTTCCTGCAACGCTACGCCGATGCGACGGTCGTCATCAAGCTGGGCGGCCACGCCATGGGCAGCGATGACGCGATGGCGGAATTCGCCCGCGACGTCACCTTGATGCGACAGGTTGGGGTACAGCCCGTGGTCGTGCATGGTGGCGGGCCGATGATCAACCAGATGCTGGACCGGTTGGGCATCACCTCTGATTTCGTGGACGGCAAACGTGTGACCGATACCGCCACCATCGAGGTGGTCGAAATGGTCCTGTCGGGGATCGTCAATGCACGGATTGTGCAGGCCATCACCGAACAGGGCGGGCGCGCCGTGGGGCTGTCCGGCAAGGACAGCGGCCTGATCATGTGCGAGGCAGAGAACCCGGCGCTGGGGCTTGTTGGCAAACCGTCCAAAGTGAACGCCAGCGTCCTGGACGATCTGGCAGAGAAGGGATTCATCCCCGTGATTGCGCCCCTCGGCATGGGCAGCGGGGGAGAGACCTTCAACATCAACGGCGACACCGCCGCCGGGGCCATCGCCGCAGCCCTACAGGCGGACCGCCTGTTGCTTCTTACGGATGTGGACGGTGTCAAGAATGACGCAGGCGAGGTACTGACCGAACTCACCGCAAGCCAGATCACCGAGATGGTCGCAGATGGCACCATCGCAGGCGGCATGATCCCCAAGACACAAACCGCGCTTGATGCGCTTGCAGGGGGGGTGCGGGCGGCTGTTATCCTCGATGGCCGCGCGCCCAACGCCTGCCTGCTGGAGCTGTTTACCGAACACGGTGCGGGCAGCATCATCCGCCGCGGATGATGTACCCGACGCTCGAACAGGAGGCCGCAGCGCGCAGCCTGACCATTCTGGGCGGCTTCCACCCCTCGGCTGAGGACAATGCACCACAGGGCTGCAAAACACTGCTGATGCTTGGCCCGGATGAGCCCGTTTTCTGGGATGCTTTCACGCAGAGCGCGGAATGGCAGGACGGACAGCCAGACCCAATGGACCGCTGGTCCACCCGCGTGGTCGGTGACTGGGCCGATGACCTGGGGGCAACGCCGCTTTATCCCTTTGGCGGCGCGCCGTTCCTGCCGTTCTTCAGCTGGGCGCTGCGCACCGGGCGCCTCCACGCCTCTCCCATCAATTTTCTGGTCCATGACCGTGCGGGGCTGTTTGTCTCCTTCCGGGGCGCGCTGGCACTGGCTGAGCATATTGACCTGCCCAAGGCTGGCCCTGCCCCCTGTGACAGCTGCGCGGAACAACCCTGCCGGACCGCTTGCCTGTCGGGGGCCTTGACGCCGGAAGGCTATGACGTGCCAACATGCCGTAGCTTTCTGGACACAGCGGAAGGCGCGATGAACCTGACATCGGGCTGTGCGGTGCGCCGGTCCTGCCCGGTGTCACAAGACTTTGGCCGATTGCCCGCACAATCGGCGTACCACATGCAACAGTTCAAAGGGGCCTGACATGAAACGCCTGATCCTGATGCGCCATGCGAAATCGGACTGGTCCGGCGCGTTGACCAGCGACCATGACCGCATGCTGAACCCCCGCGGGCGGCAGGGCGCGGCGGCATTGGGCGACTGGCTCCGCACAGCGGAATTGACCCCCGATGAGGTGCTCTGTTCCTCCGCTGCGCGCACGCGCGAAACCTTTGTGCGGCTGGATCTGCCTGAAGACATCGCCGCCCATTTTGAACGCGGCCTCTATCTGGCAAGTGAGGATCAGATCCTCGACCGGATCCAGCGCGCCAAAGGTGAGGTGGTGCTGGTCATCGGCCACAATCCCGGCATCGGATATTGCGCCGAACGCCTGCTGCCCGCGCCGCCGGACCATCCGCAATTTGGCAAATACCCCACTGGCGCTACGCTGGTGGCTGACTTTGAGATCGACCACTGGGCCGATGCACGCTGGCACAGTGCAAGCTGCGTCGATTTCGTCACCCCCCGCAACCTGACCTGACAACACGACAAACAGCAAGAAAGGGGAAGCGCGCCGCTCCCCCTTCCAAATGGTTCTAAAAACCTTGGGAGTGTGAGGGCAAACAGCCCTCACCCGCCGCCCCCCGTGGCGGCGGCCCGGCAGTTAACCTGTCAGTGACCCAGGATCTGGCTCAGGAACAGCTGCGTCCTTGGCGACTGCGGGTTGTTGAAGAACGCCTCTGGCTCGTTCTGCTCCACGATCTGGCCTTCGTCCATGAAGATCACCCGGTTCGCCACCTGACGGGCAAAACCCATCTCGTGGGTCACGCAGAGCATGGTCATGCCTTCTTCGGCAAGCTCGATCATCGTATCAAGCACTTCCTTGATCATCTCCGGGTCAAGCGCGGACGTGGGTTCATCGAACAGCATGATACGCGGACGCATGCACAGGGAACGCGCAATCGCCACCCGCTGCTGCTGACCACCCGAAAGCTGACCGGGATACTTGTTCGCCTGATCGGGGATCTTCACCTTCTCAAGGAAATGCATCGCCGTTTCCTCGGCTTCCTTCTTGGGCGTCTTGCGGACCCAGATCGGGGCCAGCGTGCAGTTCTCAAGGATCGTCAGATGCGGGAAGAGGTTGAAGTGCTGAAAGCACATGCCAACCTCTGAGCGGATCTTGTCGATGTTCTTGAGGTCAGACGACAACAGCGTGCCGTCCACCTCGATAGAGCCCTTCTGATGCTCCTCCAGCGCATTGATGCAGCGGATGAGCGTGGATTTACCCGAGCCAGACGGCCCGCAAATCACGATACGTTCGCCCTGATACACCGTCAGATCAATATCGCGCAGCACGTGGAACGCGCCGTACCACTTGTTCATCTGCTGGATAGAGATCGCGACCTCGTCGGAGACTTTCATTTGCGCAGTGTCGGCCATAAGTTCAGCCCTTTCCTAAAAAGACGCTTGTTCAGCGATGATCAGTCGCAAGACGGCGTTCGAGCCACTGCGAGTATTGAGAGATGGAGTAGCAGACGACAAAGAAGACCACGCAGGCAAAGCCCAGCAGTTCCCAATAGACGCCGTTCCAATCGGTGGAGGCCAGGATCGGACCGCGGATCATGCCCAGAATGTCGAACATGGAGATAACCGACACGAGGGTTGTATCCTTGAACAGACCCACCGCGATGTTCACGATCCCCGGAATGGAGATCTTGAGCGCCTGCGGCAGGATGATCAGCCGCATGGCTTGCGGATAATCAAGTCCAAGGCTGTCGGCCGCCTCATATTGCCCCTTGGGCAGCGCGGCGAGGCCCCCGCGGATCACCTCGGCGATATAGGCCGAGGAGAACATGGTGATCATGATCACCACACGCAGGAACAGATCCACACCGGAGCCGGGTGGGAAGAAATACGCCAGCATCACGTTTGCCACGAACAGCAATGTGATCAGCGGCACACCCCGGATAAACTCGATGAAGATCACACAGATCCACTTGATCAGCGGCATGGAACTTTGCCGCCCCAGCGCCAGCGCGATGCCCAGCGGCAGCGACAGCGACACGCAGGTCAGCCCCAGCATCATGTTGAGCATATAGCCCCCCAGATCCCGCGAGGGCACCGCTTCGAGCAGAGGCTGCTCTGGCGCAAGCATCGGCGTGATGTAGCCGGTCACGATCCAGACCACGACCGCCGCGAAGACACCCCCGAAAAAGCCCACGGCAAAGCTCTGCGTGACAAAACGCGCATAGACCAGATAGCCCGCAACAAAGCCCAGCAGGGCGAAAAGCGGGGTCCAGATTGTCCCACCCCAGATCAGCCAATAGGCCACAAACGGGAAGAGCGCAGTGATGATCAGCAGCTTGCGCGGCAGGTCAAAGAAAAGCACCGGCGCAAGAGCCGCAAACATCAGCAGGAAGGCCGTCAGCGGACGCCAGTATTGATCGACCGGATACTTGAAGCCGAACAGCAGCTGGTTCCAGCGTTCCGTCAGAACCGAAAAACAGGCGCCGACCGTACCATCAAGCACCTCGCGGCACTCCGCCAGTGAGTTGGTGTTCCAGACGCCGTTGAAGATCCACGGCATCGTACCGGCCAGGATCAGGTAGATCACGTAAATCGACGCAATCGTCAGCAGCGCGTTGGGCCAGGTTGCAAAAAGGTTGTCACGCATCCATTTGACGATCCCTGACGCATTGGCAGGGGCCGGCGAAGGCGGGATGGCGGTTTCGCGCACAAAGGCAACGGACTGTGCAGGTGTGTCTGACATCTCAGCGCTCCTTCAGCTTCATGGCGTTGTTGTAGACGTTCATCCCTGCGGAGATCAGCAGCGAGATGACAAGATAGAACAGCATCAACAGAAGCACGCATTCAATCGCCCGGCCCGTCTGGTTCAGGGTGATCCCGCCCAGCGTCGCGGTGATGTCGGCATAGCCCACCGCAATGGCCAGAGAGGAGTTCTTGGTGATGTTCAGGTACTGCGAAATCAACGGCGGGATGATCACCCGCAACGCCTGTGGCAGCACCACAAGGCTCATCACCCGGTTGCCACGCAGCCCCAGGGCAGAAGCGGCTTCGGTCTGGCCTTTGCTGACCGCCTGAATGCCTGCGCGCACGTTTTCCGCGATGAAGGCACCGGTGTAGATCGACAGGGCAAACCACAAGGCAATCAGCGGTCCACCAATCTTGATCCCCCCCTGAAAGTTGAAGCCCTTGAGCGCGGGAATGTCCCAGCTGAGGCCAAGGATGAACAACAACACGATCAGCGGCACAAACCAGATCGCGAGATTGGTCCAGAGCGTATTGGGCCGGATCCCCGTATCAGCCTGAATGGCATTGGCACGGTTGGTCATGAATCGCGCGCTGAAATACGAGGCAACCAGCACTCCGATCACCAGCAGCCAATTGACCACGCTGCCTTCCTCTCCGCCGATACCGCGGGTGAAATAGGGTCCGGGGATGTAGACACCGCGGTTGGTGAAGGCAAACAGGTCCATCAACATCGACGAGGTGGCAGCGTCCCCCCTGAACGCACGGGGACCGGGCATCACCGCCGTCATGATGGTGAAGATGATGATGATCCAGATCAACACAGGGATATTGCGGAAGATCTCGACATAAAACGCCATGAGCTTGCTGACGAGCCAGTTGTTGGACAGACGCAGGACCCCGGCCAGCACGCCAAAGATCGTGGCCGTGATACAGGCCAGAAAGGCGACAAGCAGCGTATTGAGAATGCCGACAATGGCCGCGCGCAGGTTGCTCGACTGGCTGTTGTAGTCAACCAGTGTCTGGTTGATGTCATATCCCGCGGGTGCCCCCAGGAAGTCGAACGAGATGTTCAACCCGGCAGCACGCAGGTTCGCGGTGAGGTTTGAATACAGATAGAAGAGCGCAAGCGCCAAGATGAGCGCGGCAATCGCTTGCAGCGTCATCGACCGGTAACGGGTGTCGTTCAACAGCATGGATAGCCGGAACGTACCCCCTTGAGGGTCGGGTATGGTCGTCATCAGATATATCCCTGTGTGGCCGGGCGTTGATTTTTATCAGCGCCTTGAGGCGCCCGTCCCGGCTTGGTTGTCCCCGCAAAAGGGGCCGTCGTGAGGCGCAAAGGGCGCGACATGTATCGCGCCCTTTGACTGATGTGTTTAGCGGAAGGGGGGGCTGTAGAGCAGGCCGCCTTCTGTCCACTGTGCGTTCAGTCCACGGGCCAGACCGATGGGTGTGTCTTCGCCGATGTTCTTGGCAAAGATTTCACCGTAGTTGCCCTGAGTCTCGATCGCGCGCTTGAATGCGTCCGCGTCCAGACCCAGCATCGCGCCAAGGCCACCTTCGGAACCCAGAAGACGAGAGACTTCGGGGTTGTTGCCGGCACTTGCCATCTCACCAACGTTGGCGGAGGTCACACCCAGCTCTTCGGCTGTGATCAATGCGTTCAGGGTCCAACGGACCACATCGCCCCAGTCGTTGTCGCCGTGACGGACCAGTGGGCCCAGCGGCTCTTTGGAGATGATCTCTGGCAGCAGAACGTGGTCGCCAGGATTTTCAAACGCAGCACGTGTCGCGGCCAGGCCGGACGCGTCTGTGGTGTAAACGTCGCAGGCACCGGCAAGGTACTGCTGCTGCGCTTCGGCGTTTGTCTCGATTGGCACGGGCTCATAGCTGATGTTGTTGGAGCGGAAGAAATCCGCCAGGTTCAGCTCTGTTGTTGTGCCGGTCTGGATGCAGACAGTCGCGCCGTCCAGTTCCTTGGCGGAGGACACACCCAGTTCCTTTGGAACCATGAAGCCCTGACCGTCATAGTAGTTCACACCGACGAAATCGAACTTCAGGTCGACGTCGCGGGAGAATGTCCAGGTGGTGTTACGTGCGAGCATGTCGATCTCGCCGGAAGCCAGCGCGGTGAAGCGTGTCTTGCCGGTTGTGGGAACGAATTCGACAGCCGTCGCATCGCCCAGCGCTGCCGCAGCAACCGCGCGGCAAACCGAAACGTCAAAGCCCTTCCATTCGCCATTGGCGTCTGGTGCCGCAAAACCGATAAGGCCTGTGGTCACACCACAGTTCAGTTTGCCGCGTTCTTTCACGTCATCCAGTGTACCAGCAGCTGCGGCACCCGCCGCGAGACCGGCTGCTGTCATAGCACCGAAAAATACAGATTTTTTCATTTCAACCTCTTCCTGATTGTCCGCCACGTTGATGGGCGGTTCTTATGGAGCCATTTTGGCTGCCATAGGTGATACTGGCGGGATCGCTCCCCGACAGTGGGCAATATGTGTGCGGATTCCCCGTCGAAGGTCAAGAGGCTGACCCTCAGAATCGGTCCCGAAATGCCTCAACTCAGGGTAAAGCAACCCAATCAGGCGTTCGGGTCGCAGGTTTCGGGCTGTGATAGCGCAAACATTCGGCTCGCATGCAGAAAAGCCGCGCGGCGAAGGGCAGATTGCGCCTCGGCTTCCTCGTCCCTGCCCCATTGCTCGGCCTGCCAGATCTCATCCAGCCGTGACATGTCCCACAGCGCATCGCTGTCGCGCGCGCCCAATGCCGCTGCAAAGCCAAGAACCAATGACCCCGACAGGCTCACCAGATCATGGAATGCCGCCAGCTCAAACACGCCCAGCTGATGTGTGCGCAGGGACAGAACCTCAAGCGCTGCGGGGTCTTGCGGGGCGTGAATCACCCCCACGCGCGGCTCCAGTCGTGCCCCCAACGTGGTCGCCGCCCACTCCAGCATGGGATCCCAGACCTCCGCCTGCCGCGCCACCAGTTCCGCAGGGCCTTCCGCGCGGTAGCACAACAGATCACTGTCCCCATAGGCCGCGAGCATATCGGCCACTTCCCCATGCTGGACCGTCACCTTGTCGAGCGCCGCATTCGCGGTTTTGGTCGCTGGCATGGTATGCGGTTTGATCACGTCTTCCTGGGCATCCCACTCCTGCGCAACCACGCGGGCCATGGCGGCAGACGGCAGGATCAACAGCTGCTTGGCCGGAGTGCGGACGGGACGGCCATCAAGTTCCACCGTGAAACCGCCCTGCGCGGGCACAACAGCCGCAGATTTCCAGAACCGTTTGGCTTTCCAGTCGCTCATACCCTTTGCCCCCAAACCTGATCCAACGCGGGATGCAGCGCATCAAAGCCGTCAATCACCAGCCGCGCCTGGGCGCCAAGCCGCGCGCGGTCGTGATAGCCCCAACTGACGCCAATCCCGGCCACACCCGCACTTGCCGCCATCTCCATATCGAAACTTGTATCCCCCACCACAACCGCATCCGCTGCCGCAACGCCGGTATCAGACAGCGCCGCCAGGATCATGGAAGGATGTGGTTTTGACGGATGAAAATCCGCACAATGCTGGGTGACAAACAGGCCGTCCAACCCGTGCCCGTCGATCAGCTTGTCCAGCCCGCGCCGAGACTTGCCCGTGGCCACACCCAGCAGCACCTCTGGAATGGCATGCAGCGCCTCCAGCGTTTCCCGCGCGCCGGGGTAAAGGGGCGAGGACTTTGCCACCCCGCCCTGCGCCCTGAGCATCACATAGGCGTCCTTGTACCCATCAACCATCCGCCGATGCGTGGCCGCATCCGCCTCCGGCACCAGCGCGGGAAAGATCACCTCAAGCGACAGGCCCACCATTGCCAACAGATCCGCGCGCGGTGGCAACGGCAGGCCAACGGCCTCAAAGGCCACCGCCATCGCGGCAAGGATATCCCCCTGGCTGTCCACCAGCGTGCCATCCACATCAAAGATCACCAGCCGCAGGGGTGCGCTCATTGCAGACTCTCGAAAGGATCATCAGCCGCCAGATCTTCTGTCCACCCGAAGGTGTCCCAACTGTGTGCCATATGGTCGGGCAGTTCAGCCGTGACTGTGATCACCTTGCGGGTCTCAGGATGCTCAAACCGCATCATGCGCGCGTGCAGATGCAGCTTCTTGCTGATCACCCCGCCCAGTTGCGCGCCCCAGCCATCCCCCATGTTGTCCTGCCCGGAGCCGCCGTATTTGCCGTCCCCCGCAATCGGATGCCCGATCTCTGCCATATGCGCGCGCAGCTGGTGCGTCCGCCCGGTGACAGGTTCCAGCGCCACCCAGGCCGCACGGGACGCCACCCGAAACAGCGTCGCATAGAGCGTATGCGCGCGTTTTGCACCCGGCGTGTCATCCATGTCGCGCGGATGCACGGCGATCATCTTCTCGCCCTCCCCGCTGCGCCCATGGCCGCCTGCCTTGACCAGACCATAGCGGATCTCACCCAGATAGGGCGTCGGGACACCGGCGACCAACGCCCAGTAGATCTTGCGCGTCTCCCGGTGCCGCATCGCCGCGGTCAGCGCCTTGGCGGCCATGCGTGTCCGCGCCAGCAGCAGCACGCCCGAGGTATCCTTGTCCAACCGGTGCACCAGCCGGGGCTTCTCCTCAAAGTCGAACATCAGCGCCGCAGACAAAGCATCCACATGCCGTTCTGACTGGCCCGAGCCGCCCTGCACCGCCAGACCGGGCGGCTTGTTCAGCGCAATCACGTGGTCGTCCTTGTAGATCACACAAGCCCGGATCATCCTGGCATCCGCATCCGACACGGTTGCCCGTTTCGTTGGCGGTGGGGCGGCGTCATCGGGCAGCGGCGGAATGCGCACCTGCTGGCCCACCTCGACGCGCGTCGCGCCCTTGACCCGGCCCCCATCAACGCGGATCTCTCCCTTGCGACACATCTTGTCGATGCGCCCCTGCGGGATCTGCGGGAAGCGGCGCTTGAACCAACGGTCCAGCCGCTGATCGCCCTCATCCTCTGCCACTGTCACTGTCTGAACCCGGCTCATGCAAATACCCCGCGCGCCATCCAAAGGCCTGCCATCAGACCCGCAATCGACAGCCCCACTGACAAGGCCACATAAAGTCCCGCGGCACCGATCTGGCCCCGCTCCATCAATGTCACCGTCTCAAGCGAAAACGCCGAAAAGGTGGTAAAGCCCCCCAGCACACCCGTCATCACAAAAGGGCTCAGATGCGTGAGCCCCTTCTGCGCGGCAGCCACCACAAAGACCCCCATCAGGAACGACCCCACCACATTGACCGTGATGATCGCCAGCGGGAAATCCTGCGGCCCCAGCAGACGCAGCAGACCGACCCCCATGAGGAACCGGCATGCAGCACCAATGGCACCGCCCAAGGCGACAAGAAGAACTGTTGAAATCATGTGCGGTCTGTCAGCCCTTGGCCCGCATTTGTCAAGCTGGGCGGGCTATTCTTCGCGTTTGGCACGCAGCTTGGCAAAATACGCCAGCCGCTTTTTCAGGTCCCGCTCGAACCCCCGCTCCACCGGTTGATAAAGCGCCTGCCGCTCCACCCCTTCGGGAAAATAATTCTGCCCCGAAAACCCGTCCTCGGCGTCATGGTCATAGGCGTAATCCGCGCCGTACCCCATGTCCTTCATCATCCCTGTCGCCGCATTCAGAATGTGTTTCGGCGGCGGCGCAGACCCCGTCGCTTTCGCCGCCCTGCGCGCCCCTTTGTAGGCCACGTAAGCCGCGTTTGATTTCGGCGCGAGCGCCAGATAGGTCACTGCCTGCGCCAGCGCCAATTCCCCTTCAGGACTGCCCAGCCGCTCAAACGTCTCCCAGGATTGCAGACAGACCGCCTGCGCCTGCGGATCGGCCAGACCAATGTCCTCAACCGCCATCCGCGTGATGCGCCGGGCCAGATACCGGGGATCTTCGCCCCCTTCCAGCATGCGCGCAAACCAATAAAGCGCCGCATCCGGATCCGACCCGCGCACGGATTTATGCAGGGCGGAGATCAGGTTGTAATGTTCATCCCCACCCTTGTCATACTGCGCCGCACGCCGCATCAGCCGCGCGCCAAGGGCGGCTTTGTCCAGCGGCGCCTCCACGTCCCAGGCCGCGACCTGCTCTATGAGGTTGAGCAAGGCACGCCCGTCCCCATCGGCCATCTCGTAAAGCGCGGTCCGCGCCCCAGCGTCCAGCGGCAGGGCCCGACCCAATTCCTCTTCCGCCCGCGTGGCCAGCAGAGCAAGATCCTCCTCCGGCAACCGCTCCAGCACCAGCACCTGCGCCCGGCTCAGCACCGCGCGGTTCAGCTCAAACGACGGGTTCTCCGTCGTCGCCCCGACCAGCAGGATCGTCCCGTCTTCCATATGCGGCAGGAACCCATCCTGCTGCGCCTTGTTGAAGCGGTGGATTTCATCGACAAACAGCAGCGTACCCTGCCCTTGCTGGCGGCGCAGGCGGGCGGCTTCAAAGACCTTTCGCAACTCCGGCACGCCGGAAAAGATCGCGCTGATCTGCACGAAATGCAGGTCTGTCTCATCCGCCAGCAGCCGGGCGATGGTCGTCTTGCCCACGCCCGGCGGGCCCCAGAAGATCAGCGACGACAGGCTGCCAGACGACAACATCACCGTCAGCGGTGCTTCCGGCCCGAGCACCTGACGCTGGCCAATCACCTCAGCCAATGTCTTTGGCCGCAGCCTGTCGGCCAGCGGCCGATGCAGGCTCTCGGCTTGGGCCGCGCCACTGTCGAACAAATCCGCCATCAGACGCGGAACCGCAAAACCGTCTGCCGCGCGCCGCGCCGCACCACCATTTCGACACGCCTCAACTGCCCCGCCAAAACCGCGACAACGTCGTCCGGATGGCCAACCTCAACGCCGTTGATCGCCAGAACAACATCGCCCGCACGCAAGCCAACACGCGCGGCAACACCAGGGTTCAGCACCGCAACCCCTTCGCTTTGCAAGGGAAGGTTCAGCTCTGACAGAACCGCCGGATTGATCCGCACCATGCGCAATCCGGGCAGCTTGCTGCGCTGGCCCAGCGTGATTTCATCACGGGCTGGCGTGTCGGGCGCGGCAATCAACGACACGGTGAGCGTGCCCTCCTGCCCCTCCTGCACCCGCGTGACCTCAGCCTCCCGGCCCAACCCGGCGACCGACATGCGATAGATCATCTCTGCCGGCGTGTTTACCGGCGCGCCATCCACCGCCGTGATCACATCCCCCACTTCAAGCCCCGCCGCCAGAAAGGGCGAAGCCGGATGCAGCCCCGAGACGATGATCCCGCCGGGCCGGTCCAACCCCAACGGCCCCGCCATGTCACTGTCCACCGGCTGCCCGCTGATGCCTGCCCAGGGCCGCCCGAAACGGACCTGCCCCGCCCGCGCCTGCTCCACAAACACCGCGACCAGATCAGCCGGGATGGCAAATCCAATGCCGTTGGAGCCGCCCGATCGGGTGAGGATCGACGTGTTGATCCCAATCAAACGGCCCGCCATGTCGATGAGCGCGCCACCCGAATTGCCCGGATTGATCGGCGCATCGGTCTGAATGAAATACCCCACACCGGAATTTCCGCCCCCCACACCGGACCGTGCAAGCCCAGACACGATCCCGCTGCTGACAGTCTGGCCCACGCCAAAGGGATTGCCGATGGCCAATGCCAATTCCCCCACTTCAACGCCTGCACTGTCGCGCAGGTCCAGAAACGGCAGGTCTTCCTCGGCTTCGATCTTCAGAATGGCAAGGTCCGCGTCCTTGTCGCCCAACAGAACCCGCGCCTCGTATTCGCGCCGGTCGCTCAGCACCACGCGGATTTCCGTGGCCATGCCCACCACGTGATAGTTCGACACGACAATCCCGTCCGCCGACAGGATCACCCCGGAGCCGAGCGAGTTCTGCACCCGCGGCCTTTCCATGAACGGATCGCGAAAGAACCGCTCAAAAAACGGATCCCGCTGCAAGGGTGTGCCACGCGGTTCGGCCATGATCTTGGCATAGATGTTCACCACCGCAGGGGCTGCCTCGCGCACAAGCGGCACAAAGCTGAGCTGGATTTCGGATTGCGACTGCGGCACCTGCTGCGCGGCAAGGGGCGCGCCGAGGAGCGACAGGATCAGGACAAGAACTTTCATACCCAAGGATATGCGCAACGGACGGGGGACACGCAACTCCCCTCCTCTTTTTGGCCAAAAATATCCCTGCGCAACACCGGCTCCAAACACGACACATCGTTGCAGAGAATAAAAAAGCCCCGCCAGATCGGCAGGGCTTTTACGTCTGATACTGTGAGAGGTCTTATTCCTCAGCAGCTTCTTCCGCGGCCAGGCGGGCCTTGTCGGCTGCACCTTTGGCATCGCGATCACGGTCGACAAATTCGATGATCGCCATGGGTGCCATGTCACCATAGCGGAAGCCGGCTTTCAGCACGCGCACGTAACCGCCCTGGCGGTCCTTGTAGCGGGGGCCGAGCACGTCAAAGAGCTTGGCAACATACTGATCTTGCTTCAGCTTTGAAGCGGCCTGACGACGGGCGTGCAGGTCGCCGCGTTTGGCGAGCGTGATCATCTTTTCGATGATCGGGCGCAGTTCCTTTGCCTTGGGCAGGGTTGTCTTGATTTGCTCATGTTCGATGAGCGAGCCGGCCATGTTGGCCCAGAGCGCTTTGCGGTGCTCATGTGTGCGGTTCAGGCGGCGGTATCCACGTGCGTGACGCATTTCTTCTTCTCCAATCTGGTGCCCTCTACGGGCGTTTTTACTTTGTCTGGCAACGGGTGCGTGCCCGCTGCTCTCCTTGGGGTACGTGTCTTCCGCGAGGAAGGCGCGTTACCCGGTAGTCGTCCGCCCAAAGGCGGGCGATGAAAGGGCAGATGCCCGGGTGGTGGGTTTCACCCACCCTACGTAGGGTGGGTGAAACCCACGCATTCTTAAAACGAATCCTCGAACTTCTTGGCGAGGTCTTCGATGTTGTCCGGCGGCCAGTCTTCGACGTCCATGCCAAGGTGCAGCCCCATACCGGACAGGACTTCCTTGATCTCGTTCAAAGACTTCCGGCCGAAGTTCGGCGTGCGCAACATTTCGGCTTCTGTCTTCTGGATCAGATCGCCAATATACACGATGTTGTCGTTCTTCAGGCAGTTCGCGGAACGTACTGACAATTCCAACTCGTCCACTTTCTTCAGCAGCAGCGGGTTGAATTCCAGACCATCATCTTCGTCGGCACGCGACGCGGATTCAGGCTCATCGAAGTTCACAAAGATGCCCAGCTGGTCCTGCAGGATACGCGCAGCAAAAGCCACCGCGTCATCCGGCGTGATGGAACCGTCTGTTTCGACCTTCATGGTCAGCTTGTCATAATCCAGCACCTGACCTTCGCGGGTCGGCTGCACGTCGTAGCTGACTTTCTTGACCGGAGAATAGATCGCGTCGATTGGGATAAGACCAATCGGTGCGTCCTCTGGCTTGTTCTTGTCCGCAGACACATAGCCCTTACCGGTATTTACGGTCAGTTCCATGTAGACGTCCGCGCCATCGTCGAGGTGGCAGATGACGTGATCACGGTTCAGGATCTCGATCCCGGCGCTTTCAGAGATGTCACCGGCGGTCACAACGCCCGGACCTTTGGCGGAGATCGACAGGCGCTTGGGCCCTTCGACTTCCATGCGGATGGAAACGCCTTTGAGGTTCAGGATGATGTCGGTGACATCTTCGCGGACCCCGGCAACGGAGGAAAACTCGTGAAGTACATTGTCGATCTGCACGGATGTGATGGCCGCACCCTGCAGGGACGACATCAGCACACGGCGCAGCGCGTTGCCCATGGTCAGACCAAAGCCGCGCTCCAGCGGTTCGGCCATCACAGTTGCCTGACGCGCAGGGTCATTGCCCGGCTTGACGTCCAGCTGCTGTGGTTTAATCAGTTCAGCCCAATTTTTGTGGATCATGTGTCCCTCCATTCTTGTAACTGTCGCATGTCCGGTCGGCAGTTACGCTCGAGGTTTCAAAAAGGCGGTATGGGGCCTGCGCCAAATGGCGCAAACCCCGTAAAGTATCTGTTCGCTTAAACGCGGCGGCGCTTGGGCGGACGGCAGCCGTTGTGGGCCATGGGTGTCACATCACGGATCGAGGTGATGTTGAAACCCGCAGCCGCCAGTGCGCGCAATGCGCTCTCACGGCCGGAACCAGGGCCCTGCACTTCGACCTCAAGCGTTTTCACGCCATGTTCCTGTGCTTTGCGGCCTGCGTCCTCTGCCGCCATCTGTGCGGCATAAGGCGTGGATTTCCGTGAGCCTTTGAAGCCCATGGTGCCCGCCGAAGACCAGCTGATGGCGTTGCCCTGAACATCGGAGATCAGGATCTTGGTGTTGTTGAAGCTCGAATTCACATGCGCCACACCAGCGGCGATGTTCTTGGAGACTTTACGTTTTACGCGACGTTCACGTGCCATATCTCAAGCCTCCCTTATTTCTTCTTGCCGGCAATGGCCTTTGCGGGGCCTTTGCGGGTGCGAGCATTTGTGTGCGTACGCTGACCGCGGACGGGCAGGTTACGACGGTGACGCAGGCCACGGTAGCAGCCGAGGTCCATCAGACGTTTGATGTTCATCTGCGTGTCACGACGCAGGTCGCCTTCGACGGTATAATTCTCGTCGATGTGCTCACGCACTTTCACGACTTCGGTGTCGGAGAGTTCGTTGACGCGACGGGTCGGGTCGATGCCGACCGCTTCGCAGATGGCTTTGGCGGAAGCGTTGCCGATTCCGGTGATGTAGGTAAGGGCGATTGGAACCCGCTTTGCAGTCGGGATGTTGACGCCGGCAATACGTGCCACGTGTGCAATTCCTTTTCGTTGCGGGTCCGTGATCCCAGACCCTTTTTTCACAACATAAGCCCGGAGCGTTTGACGCCACCGGGCCTGGGCTGATCAGGTGATCTTGCGCGGCAGGAGCGACCCGCGTTGCAATTTGATTCTCTGTCGAGATAGCGCTGGTTATGACCTTTTTTGGGCAGCGTCAAGCGCTGTGCACCACCCTCTTGGCAGGATGGTCTGAAACGCTATCCTCGCGCACATCGCCGCGCATTGCGACCAGCCCAAAAGGAGCCTTTCCATGGCCGGATTTTCTGAGACCTCTTTCGCCATTCTGGCTGAATTGGAGGCCAACAACAACAAGGCCTGGTACGACGAAAACAAGGAAAAGCTGAAGGCGGAAGTGCGCGCGCCCTTTGCAGGCATGCTGGGGGTGGTGACGATGTTGCTGGAAGGCAGCCGCTATCCGATGATCGGGTCGGAGAAGACCATGTTCCGCCAATACCGCGACGTGCGGTTTTCCAAGGACAAGACGCCCTACAAGTCAACCGTATCCGGGATGATCACCCCCAATGGCAGCAAGGGAGAGGGCGGCGGCGTGGTCTATGCCCAGGTGGGTCCGCGCGGCGGGATGCTGGCAGCGGGTCATTACCAGTTGGCCACCCCGGAGTTGAACCGGGTCCGGGACCGGATTGTGGCCGAGCCGGAGAGCTTTGCAGAGATGGTCGAAGCGCTGGAAGCCAAGGGCTATCCCCTGTCGCGGGAGGGCAGTCTCAAGACGATGCCACGGGGGTTTCAGCAGCATGGGGACGCAGCCTGTGCGCCGTTCCTGCGGCTCAAGCGCTATGTCACAAGCGTGGAACAGCCGAAGGCGGTATGGCTGAACGGGGATATCGTGGAGAAGATGGTGCATCTGGCAGAGGCAATTGGGCCGCTGAATGCCTGGGTGCGGGAGGCGATGATTGAGCGGGCGGAGGCGCCTTGATCATCGGTGGCGCCGTCGCCACGGGGGGCGACGGATGAGGGTTTTCCACCCTCATACTCCAGAGGTTTTTTGAACCATTTGGAAGGGGAAGCGAAGACCTGTGCCTGTGGCGTAGGTTGTACGGATCTTTACCCGTCCAGCGCCCCGGCAATGCTGCCCTGCACCTCTTCAATGCTGGCCAGACCATCTACGACCTTCAGCATGTCCTTGGCGTAGTAATAGCCAATCAGCGGCGAGGTCTGTTTATAATAGGCCATCAGACGGGTCTTGAGGCTTTCCTCATTGTCATCCGCGCGGCGTTTGAAGTCATTCTCTTTACCGCAGTTGGTGCATTTTCCGTCCGCAGGGATCGGCTTGGTCTTGTCGTTGTAAACCTCACCACAGCCGCCACAGGTCGACCGCGCCGTGATCCGCTCCACCAGCGCAGCATCGTCCACGCGCATCTCGATCACCTGGTCCAGCGTCTGCCCTTCGGAGGCCATCAGTGCGCCCAGTGCATCCGCCTGCTCCAGCGTGCGGGGGAAACCGTCAAAGATGAAGCCGCCTGCCTTCTCACCGCTCAGCTTTTCGCGGATCAGGCCGATGACGATCTGATCGGTGACCAGATCACCGCGCGCCATCACGTCGGCGAGGATCTTGCCCATGTCCGTACCGGAGTCTTTCGCTTCGCGCAGCATATCGCCCGTGGACAGCTGAACCATGTTGCGGGTGTCAACCAGATGGCGCGCCTGCGTGCCTTTGCCTGCGCCCGGAGGCCCGAGAAGTATGATATTCATTTACGAACGGGGCTCCGTTTCTTGCGTCCAGACTTTCCTTTGCCAGCACCTTTGCCCCGCAGCTGGGATTTTTCAAGCAATCCTTCGTACTGGTGCGCCAACAGATGGCTTTGCACCTGCTGGATTGTGTCCATCGTCACCGAGACAACAATCAGCACCGACGTGCCGCCGAAGTAGAACGGGATCGCAAACTGGCCGCGCAGGATTTCGGGAAACACACAGACCAGCGCAAGGTAGCCCGCACCCAGAACAAGGATGCGATTGACCACGTATTCCAGATACTCCGACGTGCGTTTGCCGGGGCGAATGCCGGGGATGAAGCCATTCTGGTTCTTCAGGTTGTCCGCCACGTCATCCGGTTTGAAGCTGACGTTGAATGTGTAGAAATAGGTAAAGAACACGATCATCGCGATGAAGAACAGCAGATAGAGCGGCTGACCCGGACCGAAGTTGGCCAGCAGCCAGGACATGATCGGACCCGTGGAACTGCCCGAGAACGTGCTGATCGTCACAGGCAGCAGCAACAGCGAACTGGCGAAGATCGCGGGGATCACACCGGCGGGGTTCACTTTGACGGGCAAGTGGCTGGAGCCGCCGTCATAGACCTTCATCCCGACCTGACGGCGTGGATACTGGATGTGGATCTTGCGCAGGGCGCGTTCCATGAACACCACGAACATGATCGTCGCAACCACCATGATCAGTACCCCCACAATCAGCGCAGGGCTGATCGCACCGGAGCGGCCAGAGGCAAAGAACTGTGCCAGCGCGGCAGGGACTTCGGCGATGATGCCCACGAAGATAATCAGCGAGATGCCATTACCGATGCCGCGTGCGGTGATCTGCTCACCCAGCCACATCAGGAACATGGTGCCACCAACAAGCGTGATCATGCAGGCAATGCGGAAATACATGCCCGGATCGGCGGCGATATCCCCTGCTTCAAGGCTGACAGCAAGACCGTAGGACTGCACCGTAGCCAGCGCCACCGTACCGTAGCGTGTGTATTGGTTCAGCTTCTTGCGGCCCTGCTCGCCCTCTTTCTTGAGCGCCTCCCAGGGTGGGTACATCGACCCCATCAACTGCACGATGATCGAGGCGGAAATGTAGGGCATGATGCCCAGAGCAAAGATGCCCATCCGGCCCAGCGCGCCCCCTGTGAACATCGACACCATGCCGCCGATGCCCTGCCCCGCCTGTTCCATGAACTGGCGCAATGCGTCGCCGTCGATGCCCGGAACGGGGATGAAGGTCCCCAGGCGGTAGACGATCAAAAGGCCGAGTGTGAAGAGGATCCGGTTGCGCAGGTCTGTTGCCTTGCCCAGCGCGGACCAGCTGGTGTTGGCGGCCATGTTTTCGACGGCTGATACCATGGGGTGTGTCACCTTTGGTTGGACAAACGCCGCCCTGCCGTTTTCCGGCGGGCGGCGTTTAGGAAAACTCATGTGAGTATGTAAGCGGGTCGCGGCCCGCTCACAAGCCTTAAGGGCGGATTACTCGGAGGCTTCTGCCGCCGCGGGTGCGGTCACAGTCAGGGAGCCACCGGCCTTCTCCACTGCCGCAACGGCAGATTTGGACGCACCCGCCACATGCAGATCGACCTTGGCGGAGATATCACCCTTGGCGAGCACGCGGATGCCGTCCAGTTCACGACGCACGAGGCCGGAAGCCACAAGTGCTGCACCGTCGATGGGCTTCTTCGCGTCGAGCTTTTTCTCGTCAATGAATTTTTGGATCAGGCCCAGGTTCACAACAGCGTAGGATTTGCGGTTCGGCTTGTTGAAGCCACGCTTTGGCAGACGCTGGTAGAGCGGCATCTGGCCGCCTTCGTAACCATTGATCGCCACACCCGAGCGGGATTTCTGACCTTTGATACCACGGCCACCCATTTTACCGGTGCCGGAACCGGGACCACGACCAACGCGCTTGCGTTTCTTGGTTGCACCGGGGTTGTCGGACAGTTCATTCAGTTTCATGTCGCTTCTCCTTTTGCCGGAAATGCTCCCCAGCGACGGGAGTGAGCAGACGCGGCGTTTTACGGTTAGGGTGGCCGGGATTCGTGGGCCACTGGGGGCGTATAGAGGGGGTGGGAGTTGGGATCAAGTGCTCACAATAATCAAACCCTCAAGGCGCAAACCAAAGCTGAACGCCTTCTCATGCGTTTCCTAAGTGGAGTTACCTTAGATGCGGTGAGTGACTTGGCCATTGAGCGAGGACTTCAAGAACATATCATATCAGAAACTCAAGTCTCCGTGCCAATGATAAGGCTGGCGTCTATTGGATTACGTTTTTTGAAGGTAACCAAATTTCGGTACTCCTCCGGGTCAAAGTCAGCCCGCTTGATTGCAGCGAAAATGCGCTCCTGAATCCAATCAGCGCTCTCTTTTAACAGCTTTAGTGAGTCTTCGCCTTCATACTTACCTGATCGCATCATCAGCACCGTACGTGAACCTTCGGGCCTCATGTCAAGAATGCCTAGTCTTGGTTTCTGGGCACTCCCTTCTTCGTCCATCCAGACCTCATACGCGGCCCAAGAATAGTGATGCACGATATTATCACGCTCTTTTCTCAAGAACTCCCAGAAAATCGCGTGGGCTTGTTTGTTTTCCGCGATTGCGTCCCATTCACGACCGATCTCTTCTCTTATCTTTTTGTTTAAGCATAATTTTTTATCAACTTTGAAGAGATCAATGGACGTGCGAAGTATGGCACAGGCTGCTATCCAGCTTATTTTCCAATCAGATACAAATGTCTCTTTGCTCTCCACTTGTTTCTGTAGCAAGGCCACAGCTGTGCGACCATCTGAGAGAGCTCTGTAAGAGTTTAGGAAATACTTCACTGGCAGATAATGCTGTGCGTACTTAGCTGGCACTGTCAAAACCTAGACTCCTCAATTTCATTACTGCCAGGTTGGCCCGCGTCCCTTAAAGCAAACGCCCCGCTGTTTCCAGCGAGGCGTTCAATCTCAGGCATCGGACTTTTTGAAAAAGTCCGTCCGTTTTCTTTGAAAGAAAACGATTACCCCTTCTCTTCCACGATCTCGACCATATGCGAGACCTTGTTGATCATGCCGCGCACGGCTGGGGTATCTTCCAGCTCACGCGTGCGGTGCATCTTGTTCAGGCCCAGACCCACCAGCGTGGCACGCTGTTTTGCAGGGCGGCGGATCGGGGAGCCGATCTGTTTGATGACAATTGTCTTAGCCATGGTTTAGGCCTCCTCAGCTGCGGGCGCAGGCGCGTCCGTCTTGGGCAGGATGTCGGCGACCTTCTTGCCACGACGCTGTGCGACGGAACGCGGGGAGCTTTCCTTGCGCAGACCGTCCATCGTGGCGCGGATCATGTTGTAAGGGTTCTGCGAGCCGATGGATTTGGACACAACGTCCTTCACACCCAGCATCTCGAACACGGCACGCATGGGACCACCGGCGATGATGCCTGTACCCTCTGGTGCGGTGCGCATGATGACCTTGCCGGCGCCGTGACGGCCCGCCATGTCGTGGTGCAGCGTGCGGCCTTCGCGCAGCTGAACGCGGATCATCTGGCGTTTGGCCTGCTCGGTTGCCTTACGGATCGCCTCGGGCACTTCCTTGGCTTTACCCTTGCCAAACCCCACGCGGCCTTTTTGGTCACCCACAACAACAAGTGCGGCGAAGCCAAAGCGTTTACCACCCTTCACGGTCTTGGAGACCCGGTTGATGGCGACCAAGCGGTCTGCGAATTCGGGTGCTTCGTCGCGGTTGCGGCGGTTGCCCCCTCGGTTGTCGTCTCTGGCCATGTGGGCCTCCTTGATGTGCGGGCGTTTTGCCCAATTGTCCAACCGCAGTGCCACAATGGCCTCGGTCATCGAAGGTGCGCGGATGTCGCGCACCTTGCATTGGTGGGTGGTGTGTTTCACCCACCCTACGTAGGGTGGATGAAACACACGTAACCACCTATATCTTCAGACCACCCTCACGGGCTGCGTCTGCAAGCGCTTTTACTTTGCCGTGGAACAGGAAACCGCCCCGGTCAAAATATGCCTCTTCCACGCCCGCCTTCTTGGCGCGCTCGGCAATCGCTGCACCGACCTTGGTCGCTGCTTCGATGTTGTTCTTGCCGACGACGCCCAGATCCTTCTCCAACGTGGAGGCGGATGCCAGGGTCTTGCCCGCCACATCGTCGATCAGCTGAACGGAGATGTTCTTGGACGAGCGGTGAACCGACAGGCGCATGCGGCCTGCGTTGACGCGGCGCAGTTTGTTCCGAACGCGCAGGCGGCGTTTGATGAACAGTGTTCTTTTGCTGTTTGCCATGGTGCGTTCCTTACTTCTTCTTGCCTTCTTTGCGGAAGACGAACTCACCCTTGTAGCGGATACCCTTGCCCTTATAGGGCTCGGGCTTGCGCCACTGGCGGATGTTCGCGGCGACCTGACCAACAAGCTGTTCGTCAATGCCTTCCACAACAACTTCGGTCTGCTTGGGCGCGGTCACGGTCACACCCTCGGGTGCGGTGTAATCCACGTCATGGGACAGGCCGAGGTTCAGTTTCAGCGTGTTGCCCTGCATCTGGGCACGGTAACCAACACCCTGAATCTCAAGCTCTTTCTTGAAACCCTGGGTGACGCCGGTCACCAGATTTTCGACCATCGTGCGGGACATGCCCCACTGCTGGCGCGCGCGCTTGGACTTGCCGCGCGGCGTCACAGTGACAACATTGTCCTCGACCTTCAGGTCGACATCGTCGGTTGCCTTGAAATGCCGTGTGCCCTTGGGGCCCTTCACTTCGATGGACTGGCCGCTGACCGTGGCGGTGACACCGCTGGGCAGATCGACCGGTTTTTTACCAATACGAGACATGATCTACTCCTTAGAATACGGTGCAGAGCACTTCGCCGCCAACATTGTGGCTGCGTGCGCTTTGATCCGACATCACACCCTTGGGGGTGGAGACAATCGACACACCCAGACCCTGACGGACCTGCGGAATGTCATTGACGCCCATGTAGACGCGGCGACCGGGCTTGGAGACCCGCTTGAGCTCACGAATAACAGGTTCGCCCTCGTAATACTTGAGGCTGATCTCAATGGCGGGATGGCCGTCGGCGCCCGTCATTTTCTCATAGCCGCGGATGTAACCCTCGTCCGCCAGCACATCCAGCACCCATGCACGCAGCTTGGAAGCCGGTGTCACAACGGTGGATTTGCCGCGCATCGAAGAGTTACGGATACGGGTCAGCATATCTGCGATAGGATCGTTCATAATATGCCCTCCTTACCAGCTCGACTTGACCATGCCGGGGATCTGGCCTTGTGAGCCGAGGTCCCGCAGCGCGATACGCGAGATTTTCAGTTTGCGGTAATACGCATGTGGACGACCGGTCAACTGGCAGCGGTTGTGCAGACGCACAGCGCTGGAGTTGCGCGGCAGTTTCGCCAGCTTCAGGGAGGCGCGGAAACGCTCTTCCATCGGCTTTTCCTGATCGTTGATGATCGCCTTCAGCTCGGCGCGCTTCTCAGCGTACTTCTTGACCAGTGCTTCACGCTTCTTCTCGCGTGCAATCATGGATTTCTTAGCCATATCTAATCCCTCCCGCGCTTATGAATTGAAAGGCATGTTGAGTGCTTTCAACAATGCTTTCGCTTCTGCGTCGGTGTTCGCCGTTGTCGTGATGACAATGTCCATTCCCCAGGTCTCATCGACTTTATCAAAGTCGATTTCCGGGAACACGATGTGCTCTTTCATGCCCATGGCGTAGTTGCCACGGCCGTCAAAAGACTTGCCGGAGACGCCGCGGAAGTCGCGGACGCGGGGCAGTGCAATCGTGATGAAACGGTCCAGAAATTCATACATCCGGTCGCCACGCAGGGTGACTTTCGCACCCAGCGGCATGTCCTCACGGACGCGGAAACCAGCGATGGATTTCTTTGCCTTGGTGGTCAGCGCTTTCTGGCCTGCAATCGCGGTCAGGTCTTCCTGAGCGGATTTGGCTTTCTTGCTGTCACGCACGGCTTCGGCACCACAGCCGATGTTCAGGACAATCTTGTCCAGACGCGGGATCTGCATGTCGTTCTTGTAGCCGAACTCTTCTTTCAGGACCGCGCGGATGCGGTCCTTGTAGTCGGCCTTGAGGCGGGGTGTGTAGTTCGCGGTATCAAGCATCAGATCACATCCCCTGTTGTCTTGGCGAAACGCACCTTGGTGTCGCCGTCCATCTTGAAGCCCACGCGGGTAGCTTTGCCGTTGGCATCCACAATCGCGAGGTTGCTCAGGTCAATCGGCATCGCTTTGGGGATGCGACCGCCCTGGCTTTCCTGGGACTGACGGGTGGCGCGGATGGAGATGTTGATCCCGTCCACGATGGCCTTGTTGGATTTCGGGTCAACAGACGTGATGCTGCCTGTCTTGCCCTTGTCCTTACCGGCCAAAACGATGACCTTGTCACCTTTTCTCAGCTTAGCAGCCATGATTACAGCACCTCCGGAGCGAGCGAGATGATTTTCATGAAGTTCTTGCCGCGCAACTCACGCACAACTGGTCCAAAGATACGTGTACCCATGGGTTCGTTGTTGTTGTTGAGGATCACGGCCGCGTTGCGGTCAAAGCGGATGGCGGTGCCATCGTCGCGACGGACTTCCTTGGCGGTGCGCACAACGACGGCCTTGCGGACGTCGCCTTTTTTCACACGGCCACGTGGAATGGCTTCCTTGACCGACACGACAATGATGTCGCCGACGGATGCGTATTTACGCTTGGAACCACCCAGTACCTTGATGCACTGAACACGGCGCGCGCCGCTGTTGTCAGCAACATCCAGGTTGGTCTGCATCTGGATCATTTGGTTTCTCCCGACCTTTGGGGGGCGATGCGTGCCTTGTCCCCAGGGTTTCGATTAATAAGGTTGGCTTACGCTTCGGCTTTGGCGCCTGCGTAAACTTCCCAACGTTTCGTCTTGGATTTCGGCGCGCATTCGATGATGCGGACCGTCTCACCTACCTTGTAGGTGTTGTTCTCATCGTGGGCCCGATACTTCTTGGACTTACGGATGGTCTTCTTCAGAACCGGATGCGTGAAGCGGCGCTCAACGGATACGGTGATGGTCTGGGCGTTTGCGTCGGAGGTCACGACGCCTTGCAGGATACGCTTTGGCATAGGTGCTCTCCTTATTCAGCAGCGGCCGCTTGGGCCTTTTGGTTCAACACAGTCTTGACCCGCGCCACGTCCCGCTTCACGGAACGCAGACGCGCAGGGTTTTCCAGCTGGCCAGTGGCTTGCTGGAAGCGCAGGTTGAAGGCTTCTTTCTTCAGGTTCACAAGTTCGTCGCGGAGCTGGTCCGGCGTCTTGTCATGCAGTTCTTTGGCGTCCATCGCCTTTTTCCTTTCAACATCACGGGCAGGCCGCGCACGCGCGTCACCCTGATTCCCGTGGAGTTCATGATGAGTGGCGCTGATACGCCGGGCTGCTTTGCATTGCAACCCTTTATCCGCCCCCATGATCAGGCTGCTGCAAAGGGGGCAGACGGATGCCTATATCTGGGGTAATTTGGCCGGGAAACCTCAATCGACGACCGAGACACATCATGATCCTGAGACTGCTTGCTACCCTTGCGCTTCTTGCTTCGCCCGCCACTGCCGATGTCTGGAGCTTTGCCACCCCCTCCAAGAACATCGAATGCTGGGTCGGGGAGAGTTTTGAAGGCTCTGACATTCACTGCACCATCTTCCAGAAAGGCGGCACACCCCCTGCCCCGCGCCCCACAGGATGCGCTGCCGCCTGGGGGCATACCTTTCAGATGGATGAACGCGGCTACGTCTCCATGACCTGCGAAAATATCGCCGCCCAGGGCACCGGTGCGCAAAGCGTCGCGGAATACGGCGTGCGCGGGAACTTTGGCGGGTTCAGCTGTTTCTCGTCCCGCCAGGGACTGGAATGCAGCAATCTGGACGGCCACGGTTTTTTCCTGTCCCGCGCCGTGCAACGGGTTTTCTGAACCCGCGCGCTGACGTATGAGGCCCGAATGGCAGACATCAAATCTCTTTTTGTGACCCGTCTTTATCACGCGAAACTGTCAGAGTTCGGCGACACCGTGGACCCCGGCGAGCTTGAAGCCTCCTGCTGGTCCATCGCGCAGGATGATGAGGCAGGCCAGCAATGGTCCGAAGACAACGGCTATCCGGGCTACACGTCCTATGCCTCGCTCACCGATCTGGGGTGGCGTTTTCCGATCTTTGCCGATGTGATCAAGCTGCTGGATGCGCATGTGGCGGCCTTTGCCAGGGACCTTGCGTTTGATCTGGATGGCCGCGCGTTGAAGCTGGAGGACATCTGGATCAACATCCTGCCTGAGGGCGGCATTCACACCAGCCACATCCATCCCCATTCCGTGATTTCCGGCACGACCTACGTGGCAATGCCGGACGGGGCGAGCGCGCTCAAGCTGGAAGACCCGCGCCTGCCGATGATGATGGCAGCCCCCGGTCGGGTTAAGGACGCGCCTGAGGAATTGCGCGCTTTTGCCTATATCGCACCCGAAGTGGGTGATGTGCTGCTTTGGGAAAGCTGGCTGCGCCATGAGGTGCCGATGAACATGTCCGAAGACGACCGGATCAGTGTGAGTTTCAACTACAGCTGGCAGTGATGCCCTATCACGTAAACTTCAGCAACCGCGCACGGTCAATCACATTCAACTCGCGCGCCTGGGGCAGAAGTGTCACGTAGGACGCAGTCAGGCCACTGTCCCGCACATAGCAGATCGTGAAGCCGGCCCCTTCCATGATCCGCAGATCACGACGCTCCAACAGGTCAACGGTTGATTCCAGCCCCGTGGAGACAAGGATCGGGATGCCGTGCCACAGGCTGGTCTGGTTGATGTGGATGTGCCCCGACAGGATCGCGGTGACATTATGGGGTTTGAGCACGTCGGCAAGGCGGGTACTGGCAGGCATGTCGATGCTGCCCCATGGCAGGCCGCCTTCATCCAGTCGCGGCGGGTGGTGCATGACGATGAGTTTGGACAGATCCGGATGGTCGTTGAGGGCGTCTTCGAGCATGGCAAACTGCGCGTCGTCTATGGTGCCTGCGACGTGTTTGGGAATCAGCGTATCAAGTGTGATGATGTGCTGGCTGCCAATGGCCCGGCTGGAGAACAGCGGCGTGGGCGCAGCACCATCGCCAAAGACCGCGTGATAGCCCTTGCGCGTGTCGTGATTGCCCAATGCGGGGATCCACGGGGCCTTGAGCGGGGCAATGGTCTCTTTCAACAAAGCATAGCTCGCTTCATCGCCCATGTTGGTCAGATCCCCGCTAGCCACCACGAATTCAGGCTGCGGGTCCATCGCGTTGATCGCCTCAACAGCGCGCCGCAGGGTGGTGAGGGAGGCGGAGTTCTCTCCAGAGGTACCTGCACGGGCGTGCGAGATATGCAAATCGGTGAGGTGGATAAATCGGGTCATCAGGGTGTTCCAGCAGCTGTGAGCAGGGATTGGGTGTATTCATGTTGTGGCGCATTGAGAATGGCGGCGGCATTGCCCTGCTCCAGCACATTGCCGGACTTCAGCACCATCAGCGTGTCACACAGGGCGGCGACCACAGCCATGTCGTGGCTGATGAACAGCATCGCAAGACCCAGCTCTTCCTGAAGGTCCATCAGCAGGTTGAGGATCTGCGCGCGGACAGAGACATCGAGCGCCGACACCGCCTCATCCGCGACCAACAGCTGCGGCCGCGTGATGATGGCCCGCGCGATGGCAATGCGCTGGCGCTGGCCGCCTGAAAATTCGTGAGGGAATTTGGTCGCGTCTTCGGCGTGCAAGCCCACCTGCACCAGACTGTCGGCGATCTTGCGGCCCTCATCGGTGCCCATGGCGCGCAGGGGTTCGCCCAGCGACCATCCCACCCTGCGGCGCGGATCGAGGGAGCCATAGGGGTCCTGAAAGATCATCTGAAATTCCGGGCGCAGGCGACGCAGGTCGGGGCGGGACAGGCTGTGCAGGTCTTTCCCGTCAAAGGCAACACTGCCCGCATCTGGTTTCTCAAACGCCATCACCAGCCGGGCCAGCGTGGATTTGCCCGACCCGCTCTCCCCAACCACACCAAGGGTTTCGCCTGCGCTGATCGTGAAACTGGCGTCCTCAATCGCCGTCAGGCGAGGGCGCGGGCCAAGCACGCGGGTGCGGGGCAGCGGATAGTGACGGGTCAGCCCTTCGGCACGCAGGAGCGTCATGCTGCCCCCTCCACCACCGGGCAGAGCAGCATGCGCGGGCCATGGGGGACCGGCCGTGCGGTGGCGCAGTCGGGGCGCTCCAGCGCACAGCGGCCAGCAAAGCGACAGCCCTGGGCCAGACCGCTGAGCGGGGGGACATTGCCCGGTATCGTCGGCAGACGTTTGCGCTTGCCCTGTTCATCCCGCAGGGCGGCTTGCGGATCGGGCCGCGCGGCAAGAAGGCCCTGGGTATAGGGATGCTGCGGCGCGTGCAGCACGTCGTCCGTCCCGCCACGCTCGACGATATCACCGCCATACATCACGGCAACCCGTTCGGTTGAGCGGGCGACCGAAGCCAGATCATGACTGATCAACACCAACGCCATGCCGCGTTTTTCCGACAGGTCCACCAACAGGTCGGTGACCTGTAGTGCGACATTCGCATCAAGTGCGGTGGTCGGCTCATCCGCGATCAGCAGCGCGGGATCACAGGCCAGTGCAAGGGCAATCAGCACGCGTTGGCGTTGGCCACCGGAAAGCTCATGCGGGAACATGCGCGCGCGGCGTTCGGGGTTGGGCAGATCGACCTCGGCAAAGAGTTCCGCCACACGTTTGGCCGCCTCATCGCGGCTGAGACCAAAATGCAGGCGCAGCGGTTCGGCGACCGTATCGCCAACCCGGCGCAGCGGATTGAGGGCGGACATCGGCTCCTGAAAGATCATCGCAACGCGGCGCGCACGCAGGGGCCGCCATGTTTCCTCGTCCGCGTCGCTCATGTCCACCCCGTCGATGGTCAGGGTGCCGGAGAGCGTCGCGGCATCCGGCGCCATGCCCATCAGACAGGACGCCAGCAGGCTCTTGCCCGACCCGCTTTCCCCCACAATGCCCAACCGGTCCCCCGGTGCGATCTTGAGAGAAATGTCGCGCAGCGCGCTGCCGGCGGCAAAGGTGACGGACAGGGTATCAAGCTCGATCATCTACCGCTCCCGCACCAGTCGGGGATCGGTGATGTCGCGCAGACCGTCGCCCAGAAGGCCAAAGCCGAGGACGGCAGCGACGATGCAGAGACCGGGATAGATCGCCAGTTCGGGGGCGAGATACATCAGCGTCTGCGCCTCTGACAGCATGCGGCCCCAGCTTGCCGCAGGGGGCTGCGCACCGAGGCCGAGGTAGCTGAGGGCGGCTTCGGCAAGGATGGCGACGGCAAATTCGATGGTGGCCTGCACGATGATCGCAGCGGCAATGTTGGGCAGGATGTGATCGCGGCTGATGGCGAAGGTACCCATGCCTGCCGCCCGCGCAGCCATAACATAGTCGCGCGTCCAGATTTGGTTGGCGGAGGCGCGGGTGACACGGGCGAAGATGGGGATGTTGATGAAAGCGATGGCGAAGACAGCGTTTGAAAGCGAAGGGCCAAAGACCGCCGCCAGCATGATGGCAAAAAGGAGCGCGGGGAACGCGAAGCTCAGGTCGGCAAGGCGCATCACAAGGTCTTCGACCCAGCCGCCGATGCCTGCGGCCAGCAGGCCGAGGACCACGCCGATAGAGCCGCCCATCAGCACCGCCACCAGCGCCACGGTCATCGAATTGCGCGCGCCCAGCATGAGTTGGGAGACCACATCCCGCCCCAGCTTGTCAGTGCCGAGCCAGTTGGTCATCGAGGGGTCCGCGAACTTGTTGCGGATGTCGAGGGCCGTTGGATCGTGCGGTGTCCAGACCAGCGACAAGGCCGCGAGGCCAACCATCAACGACACCAGCACCGCGCCCAGCAGGAAGTTCGCAGGCAGCCGGGTCATTGGCGGGCTTTCAGGCGAGGGTCGATGACGACGTAGAGCAGGTCCACGATGAAATTGGCTGTGACCACGATGGCGGCAAACAGCATCACCAGCGCCTGCACCGTGGGCAGGTCGCGGTTGGAGATGGATTGGAAGATCAGGCGGCCCAGACCGGGGAGGTAGAAGACGTTTTCGATCACGATGGTACCGGTCACAAGCGCCGCGAACTGCATGCCGACGATGGTGACGATGGGCACCAATGCGTTGGGCAGCACGTGCCGCCACAAGATGCGCCGCTGGCTGAGACCCGAGGCGCGGGCGGTGCGGGTGAAATCCTGCCGCATGACTTCAAGCGCGGAGGACCGCGTGACACGGGCGAGGACCGACGATTGCACAAGCGCCAGCGCGACGGTGGGCAGGATAAGCGAGCGCATCGCGGCGACGGGATCGTCCCAGCCTGCAAAACCACCCGGCGGGAGCCAGCGCAGTTTGACCGCAAAGAGGAGCACCAGAAGGATGGAGAGCCAAAACGCGGGGACGGCGATACCCAGTTGCGACAGGAACATGACACCCCAATCGCCGATTTGGCGGTGCTTTGAGGCGGCGAAGATGCCAAGGCTGAGGGCGAGAACTAAGGTCAGCAACATCCCCGCAACGGCCAGCGAAATGGTCATGCCAAGGCGCTCACCGATCAGCTCGGAGACCGGCACGCGGAACGAATGGCTGGTGCCGAAATCGCCAACAAACGCGCCGGTGATCCATTCGACATAGCGGATGTGGACGGGCGCGTTGAGGCCGAGGTCTTCGCGCAGGGCCGCCAGCGCATCCTCCGTCGCCTCAAGCCCGAGGATCGACATCGCCGGATCGCCGGGCAGGATGTTCATCGTGGCAAACACCACAATCGACACCGCAAAGAGCGTGCCGATAAAGCCGAGGGTGCGGCGCAGGATAAAATAAGTCATGTCACGCCCGCTGGGTGGCCCCCGCGTGGGGAGGCCACCGTGCTTTGCGTCTTCGAAGTCACCCCTTGGAGACGAACTTCAGCGGCATGTAGGACACCGGCACAGAGGGCCAGTAACCTTCGACTTCATTGCGGAAGATACCGTGCAGCGGCAGCTGATAGAGGAAGCCGTGCACCGCCTCATTGGTCAGGAACTCCTGCCCTTCTTTGAGCAGCGCATTGCGGACCTCCGGGTCTGCTTCGGTGCGGATCTTCTCCCACAGGGCAGTGAAATCGGGGTTCTCATAGCCATAGTAATAGTCCGCGCCACGGGCGAAGTTGCCCATGTCGTTGGGTTCAACATGGGCGATGATGGTCATGTCGTAGTTCTTCTTGCGGTAGATCTCATCGATCCAGAAGCCCCACTCGACGTTTTCGACCTTGGCATCGATCCCGGCTTCAGCCAGCTGCGCCTGCACGATCTCAGCCGAGCGCATCGCATAGGGGAACGGAGGCACACGCAGGGTCATGGTAGAACCTGCAACACCTGCCGCTTCAAACATCTCTGTCGCCTTGGCGGTGTCGTTTGCGTAGGTCCCTGTCAGATCAACATAGGCCTCACCCTGCGGCGGATAGAAACTGCCAATCGGCGTGGCCTTGCCGTACATCGCGCCATCAATGATTTCGTCGCGGTTGATCGCGTGGCTGATCGCGCGGCGCACCTCGATGTTGTCGAAGGGCGGTTTGGCGTTGTTGATGGCGAGGATCACTTCACCCTGGGTGTTGCCCTGCGTGACCTTGAAGCGCGGATCGGCTTCAAATTGCTCCAGCAGTTCGGGCGCCGGGAAGGCCGGATAGGCGTCAATCTCTTCGGCCATCATCGCGGCGGTGGCGGCGGCAGCATCGGAGACGAAGCGGAACGTCACAGAGTCGAGGGAGACGATGTCCGCCTCCCGGTGATCGGGGTTCTTGACCAGCGTCAGGCGGTCGCCGCGGTTCCAGTTGTCAAACTTGAAGGGGCCTGTGCCGACCGGCGTGGTGGCGTTATTGTCGGCGGTTTCAGGGGCCACGATAGCCGCATCGCCCTTGCCCATGTTGAACAGGAAGAAGGCTTCGGATTCCTTCAGCGTCACTTCGACGGTCAGCGGATCGGGCGCGGTGATGCTGGTGATCCCCGCAAAGATCTTCTTGGCGGGGTTCTTCGAATCCTCGGCCATGGCGCGGTTGAAGGAGAAGATCACGTCATCCGCGTCAAAGGTGGTCCCGTCATGGAAGGTGACCCCTTCGGCGAGGGTGAAGGTGTAGTTCAACCCGTCATCGGAGACCTCCCAACCGGTGGCGAGGTTCGGGCCAACGGAGCCGTCCTGCTGGATGATCGTCAACGTCTCATAGACGTTCTGCATGAGCATCCCGTCGATGGAGGCGGTCGCCTCTGACGTGGGATCAAGGGTTGTGGGTTCCTGTTGCAGGCCGACAGAGAGGTCGGCGGCAGAGGCGGCCGTTGCACCAATTGTGAGCGCCAGCAAGGAGACGTGGAGGGGGTTCAAGTTCAGCGTCATGCGCGTGATCCTTTTCCTGGGGGGCGCCGGGTTTGTGTGGCGCTTGGGTAGGGAGAGGGTCGCGGGGTTTGGCGCTGAGGTCAATGGGGGAGGTGTTGGTTTCGTGGGTGGGTACAGAGGAAGGCCACTGCGACAAACCTAATTTTATGCTACGCAGCAAACCGACGGGAACAACTTGTAGAGCGACTTAGCTAAAGAATTTGGGGCACCTCTGATATGAATACGCGCGATGATTTTCTCAAAGATGATCTTTTGCAAGAGATCAAAAACGTTAAGAGGCAACGGAACATCTTTCCTTTCCTTCTACTTATGATGGCGTTTTTCCTTCAATGGAGCGCCGGAGGTGACATCACAACGAAACTATCGGAAGACATGGTTCTGCCTTTTGTAGTGATAATCGGAGTAATTTTCATCGGTATGGAAACGCTAAACGTGAAAATCCTCTTACTTAAGGCGGAATTGCGGGAAATAATTAACAACTGAATAAGAAAACCCCCGTCACTCACGCAACGGGGGCTCTCTATCTCTACCGGAGTGGGTTCTCATCGCTTTTGGTGAAGAACCAAAAGCGACTGTCACTCCCGTCGTTTTCCCAAAGGAAACCGACGTCTACCAGTCTTCCCGAACGACAACACGCGTCTTGATCGGCAGCTTCATCGCCGCCAGACGCAGCGCTTCGCGCGCGATGTCGTCGTTCACGCCGTCGATCTCGAACATCACACGGCCGGGCTTCACTTTGCAGGCCCAGAAATCCACGGAACCTTTACCTTTACCCATCCGAACTTCGACGGGCTTGGAGGTCACGGGCACATCCGGAAAAATCCGGATCCACACACGGCCCTGACGCTTCATGTGACGCGTCATGGCACGACGTGCCGCTTCGATCTGGCGTGCAGTCACACGCTCCGGCTGCAGTGCTTTGAGGCCATAGGTGCCGAAGTTCAGGTCAGACCCGCCCTTCGCCAGACCCTTGATGGAGCCTTTGAACTGCTTGCGGAATTTCGTACGTTTTGGCTGTAGCATCTATCTACTCCTTAACGCCGACCGCCAGCACCACGAGGGGCCGGGCCGTCTTGCATTTCCTGTGCCTTGCGGTCACGGGCGGCAGGATCATGTTCCATGATCTCGCCTTTGAAGATCCACGTCTTGATGCCGATGATGCCATAGGCAGTCTTTGCTTCGACGTGGGCGTAATCGATGTCCGCACGCAGGGTGTGCAGGGGCACGCGGCCCTCACGGTACCATTCGGTACGCGCGATTTCGGCACCACCAAGGCGGCCCGCCAGGTTGCAGCGGATGCCCAGGGCACCCATGCGCATTGCGTTCTGCACGGCACGCTTCATGGCGCGGCGGAAAGACACCCGGCGCTCCAGCTGTTGTGCGATGCTTTCACCGACAAGTGCGGCGTCCAGCTCGGGCTTGCGGACCTCAACGATGTTGAGGTGCAGTTCCGACGAGGTCATCTTGGCGATCTTCTGGCGCAGACCTTCGATGTCTGCACCCTTCTTGCCGATGATGACACCGGGACGTGCTGTGTGGATCGTCACGCGGCACTTTTTGTGCGGACGTTCGATGATCACACGGGCCACACCGGCCTGATGACACTCTTCCTTGATGAAGGCGCGGATGGCGAGGTCTTCGAGCAGAAGATCACCGTAGTCCTTCGTGTCGGCGTACCAGCGGCTGTCCCATGTACGGTTCACCTGCAGGCGCATGCCGATCGGGTTTACTTTGTTACCCATTATGCTTGCTCCTCAACTTGGCGCACGACGATTGTGACTTCAGCGAATGGCTTGATGATCTTGCCGAACCGGCCACGGGCACGTGGACGACCACGCTTCATGGTGAGGTTCTTGCCAACATAGGCCTCCGCGACGATCAGCTCGTCCACGTCAAGGTTGTGGTTGTTCTCGGCGTTGGCGATGGCGGACTGAAGACATTTCTTCACGTCCTGCGCGATCCGCTTCTTGGAGAAGGTGAGGTCCGTCAGGGCCTTGTCCACCTTCTTGCCGCGGATCAGGCCAGCAACGAGGTTCAGTTTCTGCGGAGACGTCTTCAGCATGCGCAGCTTTGCACGTGCTTCGTTGTCTGCCACGCGGCGGGGATTCTTATCCTTGCTCATTTGCGTTTCGCCTTCTTGTCGGCGGCATGACCGTAGTAGGTCCGCGTTGGGCTATATTCGCCAAACTTCTGACCGATCATTTCTTCGCTGATGTTGACAGGGATGTGCTTGCGGCCGTTGTAGACGCCGAACGTCAGACCAACAAACTGAGGCAGGATGGTCGAACGACGCGACCAGATCTTGATAACCTCATTGCGACCGCTCTCGCGGGACGCTTCGGCCTTTTTGAGGACATAGCTGTCAACAAAAGGACCTTTCCATACGGATCGAGACATTCTTAGCGCCCCTTCTTCTTGGCGTGGCGCGATCTGACGATCAGACTGCTTGACGCTTTTTTCTTGTTACGTGTCTTGGCACCCTTGGTTGGCTTGCCCCATGGCGTCACCGGGTGACGACCACCAGAGGTCCGGCCTTCACCACCACCGTGCGGGTGGTCGATCGGGTTCATCACGACACCACGCACAGAAGGACGGATGCCCTTGTGACGCATGCGGCCCGCTTTACCGTAGTTCTGGTTGGAGTTGTCGGGGTTGGACACGGCACCAACAGTGGCCATGCATTCCTGACGGACAAGACGCAGCTCGCCGGAGCTCAGACGGATCTGAGCGTAACCGCCATCACGACCCACGAACTGAGCGTAAGTGCCAGCAGCACGGGCGATCTGACCGCCTTTGCCGGGCTTCATCTCGATGTTGTGGATGATGGTACCGATGGGCATGCCAGAGAAAGGCATGGCGTTGCCGGGTTTGATGTCGGCTTTGGCGGAGGCGATGACCTTGTCACCGATTGCCAGACGCTGAGGCGCAAGGATATACGCCTGCTCGCCGTCTTCGTATTGGATCAGCGCGATAAACGCGGTCCGGTTGGGGTCATATTCAATGCGGGCAACAACTGCGGACATGTCCATTTTGTTGCGCTTGAAATCTACGATACGGTAGAGGCGCTTTGCCCCACCGCCTTTGCGACGCATCGTGATCCGTCCGGTGTTGTTCCGTCCGCCATTCTTGGTCAGACCCTCTGTGAGGGCTTTGACCGGGCGGCCTTTCCAAAGCTCCGAACGGTCGATCAGTACCAGCCCACGCTGGCCCGGCGTCGTCGGTTTATACGACTTGAGTGCCATGTTGTCTGTCTTCCGTTTTGCTTCGGTCGTCCTTGTGACGACCACTGGTATGAAGGGCCCCGAAGGTCCCCGATTTTGGGTGTGCCGTAGGGTGGGTGAAACCCACCGATGCGACAATAGGAAAGCCCCGGACGAATCCGGGGCCTTGCCGATGGGGTCGTTTAGGGTGGATGGGGGGTGGGGTCAAGGACAAACCCGACGACTTATTACGGGACAATCTAGCGCACCACAGTTGCAATTTCGTCTAAAGATTTTATCTTAAGTTGTAGGACAGCAAGATTGGTGGCTCATAGTTTGATTAACTTTTCTCTAAACACGTTCATCAAAATTTCATTGCTAGATACTGGGCAAAGAATTTCCGAAATTCAAAAGCGACTGTCGGGTCCGGGCGGCTATGACTTTTATCAAACGATGCAGAAGGCGGTTCGCTTTCATGCATCGGGAGACCATGACAAAGCACTCGCAGTACTTGCGACACCAACAAACGCCGTTGAAAGAAAACACAATCAGGAGGCATATAGCCGCTTTGCAACAAAATTTGGTGGGTCGAAATCTATTGAGCCGTTGAAGAGCAAGCGAACACTAAACTTCCCGAATGCAGGAATTTCTATCTCTATTGATCCGCTTTTTGAGTTGACCAAAAAAGAAACGAGGAACTGCTACGGTTTGTGGGCCACTCAATCTCCGCCACTAACGCAAAGGTACGGAGCTTTAGCGTGCTATCTGATGCGGCGTGCATATGCGAACGACCCACTTGGGAATGCTAACTTCTTTTTTTCGGATTTGGTCGGAGGTAAAACCTACTCAGAAAAACAGGTTACAAACAATACCAGCCTTATTTTGGCCGCCGACGTAACTAGTATCGGTACGCTTGTAAAAGAACTCTAGAATTTTGGGGCCAAATGGCACTTTCAAAGATACCCCTTAGGATCAAATACACAGGCGGAGCTGCCGATAGAAATGAACTCCCCGGATATGATGGCGCAACCTCTATTGATGGCATGACGCGGGCGATTCACATCGCGACTCACGCATATATGACCGGAGAACCTGTATCTCGCGCCACGGCTTTGAAGGGAGCCAAGATATTCCTACGACCAGCTAGGCAGGGAAGCTTCCTAATCGACTTAGTTATCCTCCTGGAGGCGCACCCTGTTACGTCTGCAGCAGGCGTGGCACTCACTGCTCCTGTGTTCTATGACTTTATCAAAACCGCTTTTCGTCGTGCCGGGGGCCTGTTAAGTGCAGAGCCAAACCACCCGCATCTTCAGAAGATCTATGCTAGAAAAGAACCGCCTCCACTAAAAAGGCTCCCAGTCGATCTGGATGAATTAGCGGAAACGCTGGAGGGCAGTCTGCAGGCGGCCCACCGACCAATCGGTTAAGAAGATGGTGTGGAGTTAATTACTATTGGGTCTTCCCGACAGGAATTAGTAGCTTTCGATGAAGATACGAAGGATTGGGTTACTACGCAGGATATGTCTGACCGACTTGAGGTTCTTTCTGGAAACGTGACTCGATACAATGCACTTTCACGTAATGGCCGAGCGTTCATCGATCCTCTCGACCGAGTAGTACCTATTCGTCCAGACGGTGATTTTCCAACAGGTGATCTAGGCCAATTGACTTGGTCGCTTCATGGGAGCAACGTTGGAGCCCGGAATAAGCTGGATTTTCGCGCACGAAAGGTAACATCGGCAAGCGGGAAGGTTAAGCGTCTGCTTCTTGCAGATTGCACTCGCACTCCAGCCGACTAGTCAGAAACTGACTAGATTTAACTCAACCGTTCTTGTCCTTGATGTTGGGAACCAACTGAACGCAAAATCCATCCTCCCGCAAAATCACAACCTGCTCCCCTTGCAGCGCTAACTTTAGCAGTCGTTCAAAGTCCGCCTCCGCTTCCTCCACAGTCACCTCAATCCGCTCCGCCATTCCCAACCTCCAAGACCCTAATCACACCAAAGACGGGTTTTACTCCCGGCTATTTCTTACACATCCCCTCCACAGGGCATAGAAGTTGCTCGGAACGCCCCAATATTTCGATCCCCAAACGAAAAGGCCCCCGCGTTTACGGGGGCCTCTGTTATCTGTACGCGTGGGTTGCACCCACCCTACGGGTTACAGGCCCGTGGAGACGTCAATCGTGTTACCCTCTTCCAAGGTCACATAAGCCTTCTTGACGTCCTTCCGCTTGCCCAACTGGCCACGGAAGCGTTTGACTTTGCCTTTGGTGATCGTCGTGTTCACCGCCTTCACCTTCACACCAAAGAGGGCTTCAACCGCTTCCTTGATCTGGGGTTTGTTGCTGTCGATGGCCACTTCGAACACAACCGCGTTGGCTTCAGAAGCCATGGTTGCTTTCTCGGTGATGATCGGCTTGCGGATCACGTCGTAGTGTTCGTGCTTGGCGCTCATTTCAAACGGGCCTCCAATGCTTCGACACCTGCTTTGGTGATCACCAGAGTGTCACGCTTGAGGATGTCATATACGTTTGCGCCCATCGATGGCAGGATATCCAGGCCTTCGATGTTGCGGGCGGCCTGGGCGAAGTTTTCGTTCACGCTTGCCCCGTCGATGACCAGCGCACGTTTCCACCCCAGGGAGGAGACCTGCTTGGCCAGTGCGGCGGTTTTGCCTTCGGAAGCGGCCTCGTCAATAATGACCAACTGACCGGCTTTCGCCTTGGCGGACAGCGCATGCTTGAGACCCAGCTTGCGGAACTTCTTGGTCAGCTCGTGACCGTGGCTGCGCGGGGTTGGACCCTTGTAGATGCCGCCCCCCCGGAAGATCGGCGCATTGCGGGAGCCGTG
Source organism: uncultured Sulfitobacter sp. (assembly GCF_947500075.1). Classification (GTDB taxonomy): domain Bacteria; phylum Pseudomonadota; class Alphaproteobacteria; order Rhodobacterales; family Rhodobacteraceae; genus Sulfitobacter. The sequence continues at coordinate 541,501 of NZ_CANMQS010000001.1, forward strand.
GCGTGCGCCGCCGGTGCCCTTCTGGCGATAGATCTTCTTGGTGGAATAGCTGGTTTCAGACCGGGTCTTGACCTTGTGCGTGCCTTGCTGGGCGTTGTTACGCTGCCAGCGCACGACGCGGTGCAGGATGTCGGCGCGTGGCTCAAGACCGAACAGAGCCTCGTCCAGGTCTACCGATCCGGCTTTGCCGCCGTCGAGTTTGATGACATCGAGTTTCATGCGTCACCTTCTTTCTTGTCTTCAGCAGCGTCGCCCGCATCATCGGACTTCTCCGCTTCGATTTCGGCTTCGGCTGCTTTCAGCGCTTCGGCTTCGGCGGCGGCCTGCTCTTCTGCAAGGCGTGCGGCTTCTGCTTCGGCTTCGGCGGCGGCTGCTGCGGCTGCTTCTTCGGCGGCTTTTTCAGCTTCCCTGGCAGCGGAGGCCAGAGCAGCGGGCAGGATCGCATTCTCAGGGAACGGCTTTTTCACCGCGTCCTTGACGGTGACCCAACCGCCTTTGGAGCCGGGAACAGCGCCTTTGACCATGATCAGGCCACGGCCCACGTCGGTTTTGACGACCTGAAGGTTCTGCGTGGTGACACGGGCAGCGCCCATGTGACCGGCCATTTTCTTGCCTTTGAAAACCTTGCCGGGATCCTGACACTGACCGGTGGAGCCGTGCGAACGGTGAGAGATCGAGACACCGTGTGTGGCGCGCAGACCGCCGAAGTTGTGGCGCTTCATCGCACCGGCAAAACCTTTACCGATGGAGGTGCCTGCAACATCAACAAACTGACCCTCGAAATAGTGGGCCGCGATGATCTCTTCGCCCACGGGCAGCATCGCATCCGCGTCAACGCGGAATTCTGCGACCTTGCGCTTGGGTTCCACCGAGGCTGCGGAGAAGTGGCCGCGCATGGCTTTGGAGGTCCGCTTGGCTTTCGCCGTGCCTGCACCAAGCTGAACGGCGGTGTAGCCGTCCTTCTCGGGCGTGCGCTGTGCGACGACCTGAAGATTGTCGAGTTGAAGAACGGTCACAGGGATCTGTTTGCCGTCTTCCATGAACAGGCGGGTCATCCCCACCTTTTTTGCAATAACGCCTGAGCGCAACATATCAATTACCCTCCGACTATTATGACTGCAGCTTGATCTCGACGTCCACACCAGCGGCGAGGTCGAGCTTCATCAGCGCGTCCACGGTCTGGGGGGTCGGATCAACGATATCCAGCAGACGCTTGTGCGTGCGGATTTCGAACTGGTCACGGGATTTCTTGTCAACGTGGGGACCACGCAGAACGGTGAATTTTTCGATTTTGTTGGGCAGCGGGATCGGACCCCGGACAGAAGCGCCTGTGCGCTTGGCTGTATTGACGATTTCCTGAGTGGAGGCGTCAAGCACCCGGTAATCAAACGCCTTGAGGCGAATGCGGATGTTCTGGCTTTGAGCGGCCATGTGCATATCCCTTTAGATTAGGGCTTCAAACGGATTGGAAGGCCGTGCTCATCACGGGCTTCGTCGCGTCGGTATTTTAAGGTTCAGGGGCATGTGCCGGGCTGAACTCGTGTGCCTTTAGAGGGAAGCGTCTGGGTTGGCAAGGGATTCTTTTGTGGAGGCGTTGCTGGATGGGCTGACGCCCATACGAGAGGCGCTGCCTCTCGTGCTCTCCGGGATATTTAGGGAGAAAAGATGGGGGAGTGGGGTCAGGTGGTTTTGCCGCTGTTGCCCAAGCGGATGCCTTTGCGGATTTTGGTGTAGGGGAGGGTTTCGAGGTGGCAGGGGTTGGCGCCGGGGCTTTCGGCAAAGAGGATGCGGTTGGTGATGCGCAGGTAGTCGGCCATGAAATGCACACCGGATTTCACGCAGACGATGGCGTGGTCTTTGGGTTCGATGCCGACGACGCGGAACATTTCCTGGTCGGCGTTCTGGCCGCGGCGGCTGCCGACGACGACGGTGACGCCGGTGTTGAGGATGTGCAGGCGCGCGACGGGGCCGAGGTGGGCGGTGGCGCCGCCGAACATCGGGCCGGTGAAGTCGAAGATGCCGTCGGAGAGGGCTTCGACTTTGACGCGGACGTCGAGGGGTTTTGAGTATTGGTTGAAGGCACCGCCGATAGAGACGTCTATTTCAGCCCCCTGCCCCGCGGCGTGGGCCGCGGCAGCGGTTTTGGGGTCATAGAGCATGGAGAGCACGGCGTCGGGAACATCGTTTTCGATGAGCGCGCGCAGCACACCCGTGGTGTCGCCCGTGCCGCCCGCGCCGGGGTTGTCCTGAGGATCAGCGATGACGACGGGGGCTTGCAGCGTCATGGCGCGGGCAACGCAAGGCACCGTTTTTTCGAGCCGGGCGTCGAATTGGGTTTCCGCGGCGAGGATGGATGCGGCGATGTGGTCGACGGTTGCTTGCGCTTTGGCCGGGTCGGGGTCATAGGCGAAGATCGTGGGGCCAACGTCGGGGATGTCGGCGGGGGGGAAGCCCATGGCGATGTCAGTAGAGGTGACATTGAGGGTGTCGAGGGCGGCGTATATGGATTTCGCGGGTTCGAACTCCGTCGATTGGGCGGTGATGGGCAGGAGGAGGTCGACCTGTTTGTAGGCCTTCGCGAGAGGGCCTTGCAGCAGGCGATCCAGCAGATGCGCGGCGCGTGCGCCGGTGTCGGCCAGATCGGTGTGGGGGTAGGTGCGGTAGAGGGTGACGCCGTCCGTGAGGTCAGAGACCGGTTTGGAGAGGTTGCCGTGCAGATCGAAGCTGACCACGAAAGGCACGTTGGGGCCGATGACCTTGCGCACGCGGGCGATGATTTCAGCTTCGGCGTCGTCATGGGCGCGGGTGACCATCGCGCCATGCAGGTCGAGGTAGACGGCATCGGGATTGCTGTCCGTGATGGCCTGAAGGATGTCGCCGACAATGGTCTCGAACGCCTCTTCTTCCACGTAGCCGCCCGGTTCGGCACCGCACCACAGGATCGGGATCATCTCGTGCTCGCAGGCGGCCATGAAACCCGAAAGAGGGATATTGAGGCCACGCATGGTCTCGTGAAGCGCCGCGCCACGGGTTAGGGCGGGCCATGAGCCGCCGGTCTGGAAGGTTTCCAGCGTGGTTGGGAAGGGGGCGAAGGTGTTGGTTTCATGCTGGAAGCCAGCGACAGCGACGCGGGTCATTGGGTGACTTCTCCGCCAAGGACAGTCGCCACGACGTCGATATCGCGCAGCGCCATGGGATCGACGGCAAGCGGGTCTTCGGCCAGCACGCAGAAATCGGCATGTTTGCCGGTCTGGATCGAGCCGACCTCGTGATCGAGTTTCAGCACATGCGCCGCCCCAAGTGTGATGCAATGCAGCGCTTGCGGCACGGTGATCTGTTGAGAGGTGCCCAGCACCCTGCCCGTCTCCGTCACCCGGTTCACAACCGCCCAGGCTGTCACCAGCGGGGCCATCGGAGTGACCGGCGCATCGGAATGGATGGCAAATTCATTGTCGAAGATCTCAACCGCGTCGCGACAGGCATTCATGCGCGATGCGCGGTCGGGACCGACGGTCCTGGTCCAGTGGATGTCACCAAAGTAATGGATGTGGTTGCCGAAGATGTTGCAGGTCAGGCCCAGCGCTTTCATGCGTTTGAACTGGTCGCGGCCCGCGAGTTGCACATGTTCCAGCGTGTGACGCAGGTCAGGGTTGGGGTACTTCAGCATGACCTCTTCGTAGACTTCGATCGTCATTTCGGAGGCCGCGTCGCCGTTGGTATGGATATGGGTCTTCACGCCGGCCTTGTGCAGCGCCTCCACCGCACGGCGGAAGTGATCAAGGTCCATGTTCCAGATGCCGTTGTCTTCTCCGGTCATGTAGCCGGGCGCTTTCAGCTTGGCGGTGAAGCCCTGAATGGCCCCATCGGTGAACAGCTTTGCACGTCCAAGCGACAGTTTGTCGGTGGAGCGCGCGCGCAGGGCGACGGCGCGGGCGGCTTCGGCTTCGGGGTCGCCGACCATGGCGTTCATGATGGGCACATAACGGGCCGGAAACGCCGGGTCATGCACGACCCGTTCGATCATGCCGACCTCCTCCTCCGGCAGGTCCGACAGCAGTTCCGCCACCGTGGTCACCCCGCAAAGCCGCGCGACCTGACCGTAGGCGCGCAGGCTGGCTTCGTTGGCCATGTTCAGGAAATTACATCCACTTGCATTTATCATCGGCGTCATCGCCGCAAATTCCTGCAGCTCACCGTTGGGGGTGCCGTCGGGGCCTTTCATCACCCCTTCGATGTTTGTGCCTGCATCGAAACCGGCCATTGCCAGCGCGGCAGAATTGGTCGTCATCAGATGGAAATTCGAGTGCAGCACAACCACCGGATGGTCGGTGGAGACCTGATCAAGATGCGCCTTGTCGAACCGGCGACCTTGCAGGAAATTCGGGTCCAGCCCCCAGCCGATGACCGGCTCACCCTTGGGTGTTTCAGCAGCGACCTGCGCCAGCCGGGCGATGATTGCGTCGTAGTCGCCAACCCCCTCCCACAGGCGGCCCTTGGGGTCTTTTCTGGCGTAATGTCCACAGTATGTATGGTCCCAGATGCCCCCGGCGGAAACATGGGCGTGCGCTTCGATCAAGCCGGGGAGAATCACGTGGGCCGCAAAGCGGTCATCCAGCGTCGCCTCCCCCCAGCCGTCCGCGCAATCAGGGCCACCCACCGCCAGCACACGGCCGTCACGCACAGCGATATGCGTGGCCTCGGGCCGGTTTGGGTCCATCGTTATAACCTTTGCAGCGCTGTATACAGTGATCATTCGGGAGGGTCCTTCGGCCTGGTGCCGCACAAAAAGGCGGTTCGTTCTGAGAAAGCAAAAATCGTTTGCACGCGATTGACAAGCTGTATCCAGCCGTGCCTGATTACCCATGCGTAAACCAAATAAGTGAAAACGCAACAATAGGGAGAATACATATGCTTGGATGGATCAAGCGCCGGAGCCTGCTTGCAGCAGTGCTGGCGGTCCCGCTCGCGATGGGGGCAATGCCCACGGTCGCACAGGCGGAAACAACACTGCGGGTCATTCCGCATGCGGACCTCAAGAACCTCGATCCGATCTGGACCACCGCGTATATCACGCGGAACCATGGTTACATGATCTATGACACGTTGTTCGCGATGGACGAAGACTTCAAACCACAGCCACAGATGGTCGACACATGGTCCACTTCAGATGACGGCCTTGTCTGGACGTTTGTGCTGCGCGACGGGCTGAAGTTCCATGACGGCGCGCCGGTCACGGCGACGGACGTGGTTGCCTCGCTTGAGCGTTGGGGCAAGCGCGACGGGATGGGCCAGCAGTTGATGGCCAACACCGCCAGCCTTGAAGCCCAGGACGACAAGACCGTGGTTCTGACACTTGCCAACGAATATGGCCTTGTGCTTGAATCAATTGGTAAAATCTCTTCCAACGTGCCGTTCATCATGCCAGCGCGCGTCGCGGCAACGGACCCGTTTGAGCAGATCACCGACTTCACCGGTTCCGGTCCTTTCGTCTTTGAAGCGGATCAGTGGGTGCCCGGCAGCAAGGTGGTCTACACCAAATTCGCCGACTATGTGCCACGTGAAGAGCCCGTCTCTGCCGCATCAGGTGGCAAGATTGCAAAGGTGGACAAGGTCGAATGGACCTATTTCCCTGACCAGACAACAGCGATGAACGCGCTGATGGCGGGTGAGATCGACTTCTTCGAGGCACCTGCCAACGATCTGGCACCGCTGCTGGACGCCAACCCCGACATCACGGTCGAGGTCAACGATCCGCTGGGCAACGTGGGCTTTGCCCGCTTCAACCACCTGCTGCCGCCCTTCGACAACGCAGAGGTCCGCCGTGCAGCGCTGATGGCGATGAAGCAGGAAGACTACATGGCCGGTGCCGTGGGTGATCCTGCCTTCTGGAAAACCTGCCATTCGGTGTTCCCATGCGGCACGCCGCTGGACAACGATGTGGGTTCCGACGTGATGTCCACGGGCGATATCGACAAGGCCAAAGAGGCGCTCGCCGCTTCCGGCTATGATGGCACACCCGTCGTTATCATGCAGCCAACGGACATTCCGATCCTCTCCGCGTTCTCGCTGATCACAGCGGAAAAGCTGCGTGACACGGGTTTCGAGGTTGAAGTGCAGGCGATGGACTGGTCCACGCTGACCTCCCGTCGGGCGCTGCGTGATCCTGTCGCTGATGGCGGCTGGAACATGTTCCACACATGGTGGATCGGTGCGGACGTGATTGACCCAATGGCGATTGCCTTCTCCGGCAACCCAGAAGCGGGTTGGTTCGGCTGGGCGGAAGACGCTGAATTGGAAACAGCGCGGACGGCCTTTGCCGTTGCCGGTTCTGCCGATGAGAAAGCCGAGATCGGCGCCAAGGTGCAAGAGCGCCTCTGGGCGATCGGTGCTTCCGGTCACCTGGGCCAGTTCTTTACCCCTGTTGCCTACCGCAACAATGTGAAGGGCCTGATCAAGTCTCCGGTGCAGTTCTTCTGGAACATCGGTCTGGAGTAATATGACCTACGTGCGGCGCGGGTCCTGACCCGCGCCGCACTTGCTGTGTTTTTTTCACAATCCGTTCGGGGGAATTCATGACGCGCTACATCACCATGCGTGTGCTTTCGACCATACCAGTCATGATATTGGTAGCGCTTTTTGTATTCCTGATGCTGCGGCTCGCGCCCGGCGATCCGGCATCGGTCATCGCGGGGGATTATGCCACCGCCGAAGATGTTGAACGCATCCGCGAACAGCTTGGCCTTTCAGATCCCATTGTCGTGCAGTTTGTCCGCTGGGTCGGATCGCTTGCACAGGGCAATCTGGGGGTGTCGATCTTTTCCGGCAAACCCGTGACCGAGCTGATCGGTCAGCGGCTTGAGCCCACATTGCTTCTGGCATTGACCACGATCACCTTTGCCGTGGCGGTTGCCGTGCCACTGGGCACGTTGGCGGCATTCCGGTCGGGTTCACTGATCGACCGTTTTGTGATGCTGTTCTCCGTCAGCGGCTTTTCGATACCCGCCTTCGTGATGGGCTATATTCTGATCTACGTTTTCGCGATGCAGCTACAGATCTTACCCGTCCAAGGCTACAAATCCCCCTTTACCGAAGGGATAGGGCCGTTCTTTTACCATATCACCCTGCCCTCGCTCACCTTGAGTGTGATCTTCATCGCGCTGATTGCGCGGATGACGCGGGCCTCGGTGATTGAGGTTCTGGAAGAGGATTACATCCGCACAGCCCGCGCCAAGGGCCAGTCGGAGTTCAAGATCCTCATGCGCCACGGGCTGCGCAACGCCGCTGTGCCGGTGGTCACGGTGATCGGCATCGGCATCGCATTGCTCTTGGGCGGCGTGGTTGTGACCGAGAGCGTGTTCAACATCCCCGGCCTGGGGCGGCTGGTGCTGGATGCGGTGCTGGCGCGGGATTACCCGATCATTCAGGGGCTGATCCTGTTCTTCAGCTTCATCTACATCTTCATCAATCTGCTGATTGACCTCAGCTATACGCTGCTTGACCCAAGGATCCGGTACTGATGAGCGATCAAGCCACACTCCCGACCGAACCGACGGCCGCCGCAGAAGCCGCCAAGGACATCAGCCTTGCCCGAATTGCCTTGCGCAATCGCGGCGTTTTCTGGGGCGGCGCAATCCTGATCCTGATCGCCCTATTCGCGGTCTTCGGGCCGTTCTTCACGCTCGACCCGATGGAGCTGAACCCGACCAACCGGTTGAAACCACCGGGTGGGGCGGGGACCTTCGGCACTGACATGCTGGGGCGTGACGTCTATTCACGGGTCGTCAGTGGTGCGCGTGTGTCGCTGATTGTGGGGCTGGTCGTGGCGGTTGTCGCCGTGGCTGTTGGCCTGTTTCTGGGGCTGATTGCGGGCTACATCCGGCTGGCGGATGCGCTGATCATGCGGTTGATGGATGGTCTGATGTCGATCCCCGCAATCCTGCTGGCCATCGCGTTGATCGCACTGTCGGGTGCGACGTTGGGCACGGTGGTGCTGGCCATCGTGATCCCTGAAATACCGCGTGTGGTGCGGCTTGTCCGCTCGGTCGTGCTGACCGTGCGGGAGGAGCCTTATGTGGAGGCGGCCATTTCCGCGGGCACCCGCGTGCCGACCATTCTGGTCCGCCACGTGCTGCCCAACACCATCGCGCCGCTGATCGTGCAGGCCACGTATATCTGCGGCTCAGCCATGCTGACGGAATCCATTCTGGGCTTTCTGGGCGCGGGCATCCCGCCCGAAATCCCATCCTGGGGTAACATCATGTCCGAGGGGCGCACGTTCTTTCAGCTGACCCCCTGGATCATCTTCTTCCCCGGCATCTGTCTGGCGGTGACCGTGCTGGCGGTGAACGTTGTGGGTGACGGGTTGCGCGATACCCTGGATCCCCGCATTGCAAGGAACATGCGCTGATGAGCATTCTCGAGGTAGACAATCTGACCGTCAAACTGCCTGACGGTGCAGACCGCCCCTTTGCCATCGAAGGCGTGACCCTGCATGTCGACAAGGGTGAAATCCTGTGCGTCGTGGGCGAAAGCGGATCAGGTAAATCCGTGACCGCGTTTTCCGTGATGGGCCTTGCGGACAAGCGCGCACTGACGCCGGTGTCTGGCGCGATCAGGCTGGATGGTGAGGACATTCTCAACGCGACAGACGCACGCCTGCGCAAGCTGCGGGGCGAGAAGATGGGCATGATCTTTCAGGAACCCATGACCGCGCTCAACCCCGTTCTGCGCGTGGGCGACCAGATCTCGGAGATGTTGGAAATCCACACCAACATGTCCCAGTCGCAGCGCAAGGAACGTGTGATTGCCGCGATGAACGACGTCAGCCTGCCCGATCCTGAAAAGATGTACCGCTCCTATCCGCACCAGTTGTCCGGCGGGCAGCGCCAGCGGATCATGATCGCCATGGCCCTCACGCTGGAACCACAATTGCTGATCGCGGATGAGCCGACAACGGCGCTCGACGTGACCACGCAGGCGCAGATTCTGGCGCTGATCAAGGACATTCAGAAACGCAAGGGCATGGGGGTGATGTTCATCACCCATGATTTCGGCGTGGTGGCAGAGATCGCGGACCGCGTCGCGGTGATGAAATACGGGCAAATCGTGGAACAGGGCACCGTGGACGAAGTGCTGCACGCGCCCAAGGATGACTACACCAAAATGCTGATCGCGGCGGTGCCGTCGATGACGCCACCCAAACGCGAACCCGCAACCGGCGACAAGGCGCTCAGCACCGATGATCTGGTCAAGGTCTATGGCACACCCGGATTGCTGGGCACAGGCCGCGTGGTGAAGGCCGTGCAGGAAGTGGACCTGACCGTGCGGCGCGGCGAAACGCTGGGCATTGTGGGCGAAAGCGGATCGGGCAAATCGACCGTCGCGCGCTGTATCATGCGGCTGATTGATCCCACCTCCGGCGAAGTGTTGATCAACGGGGAAAACATCGCGACCCTCAAAGAAGGCCAGCTGCGCCCTCACAGGCGCGACATCCAGATCGTCTTTCAGGACCCGTACCGGTCCCTCAATCCCAGACGGACTGTGGGACAAAGTATCGTGGAAGGCCCGATGAACTACGGGATCAGCGCGGCCCAAGCCCATGAGCGGGCAGCAGAACTGATGCGCGTTGTTGGTTTGTCGCCCGATGCGCTGGATCGTTTCCCGCACCAGTTCTCCGGCGGGCAACGACAGCGGATTTGCATCGCCCGTGCGTTGGCGATGGAGCCGATGATCCTGATCGCGGATGAGGCCGTATCGGCTTTGGATGTGTCGGTACAGGCGCAGGTGCTGGATCTGTTGGATGACGTGCGTCAGAAGTTTGATCTGGCGATGCTGTTCATCACCCACGACCTGCGGGTCGCGGCGCAGATTTGCGACCGTATTCTGGTGATGAACAAAGGCGAAGTGGTAGAGACCGGACCCACAGCAGACGTCTACGCAAACCCACAACATGAATATACGCGCGCATTGCTCAAGGCGGCTCCCGGTGCCGCGCTTTGATCTGACAGCTCAATTTGGCTCTGACCGTGCGACATACACCCAGCGGCTGGCGCAGCGCCAGACGGCGTTGGTCCTGACGCTTGGGCCTGGTATTGCGACGGATCGAGGCATCATGCTGCATGAAGAGAATATTGCGATACACGAAAGCAGTGCGGCGTGCCTTTCCCCCCGTCCCGGACCGGAGATGGCCTGTCTGTGACCCCCCTGCCCTATACCCTTGACGCGGATGATCCCGAGACCCCACCCTTGGGGCTGATTGTCCTGCAAGCGGATGAAACGCTGGAAGGGGACATGCGCACGACGCTGCGCGATGATCCAACTCCGCTTTATGTCACCCGCATTCCAAGCGCACCGACCGTGACGACTGAGACGCTTGGTGCGATGTCCACCGCGCTGGAGGCAGCGGCACGCCTGCTGCCATCAAGCAGACCCTACCGGGTCATTGGGTACGGGTGCACCTCTGCCAGTGCGGTCATCGGCTCGGACAAGGTTGAGCGGATTGTGCAGAACGCGGCAGAGGTCGCACATGTCACGAACCCCCTGCGCGCAGCCATTGCCTGCGCCGCGCATCATGGCATTTCGAACCTCGCGCTGATTTCCCCCTACATCGCAGAGGTGAACGTGCCGCTGCGCGCGGCCTTTGCCGAGGCCGGTCTGAGCACGGATGTCTTCGGCACTTTCGGCGAGGCGGAAGAAGCAAAGGTGGCGCGCATCGATGCGGCATCGCTGATCACATCTGCGCTGAAGCTGGGCGCGGACACGGCGGTGGAGGGCGTTTTCCTGAGCTGCACGAACCTGCGCACCCTTGGCGTGATTCCCCATCTCTCTGCGCAATTAGGCAAACCTGTCCTGTCCAGCAATCAGGCATTAGCCTGGCATATGCAGCAGTTGAACCGGCAGCCCTGACGAACTGATAGCGCAAACTGGCCTGAAGCCCCGCAAGAATCTGGTTGCAGTCAGGTCGAAGCTTGTTACCAATACGATAGGTCAATTGCCTATTGACCTGACTTTAAGTGCGACGGCGGGATCAACGCGCCGCGAAAGGACACAGGGAAGGAGACGCTTTGGATAATGCGTCAGACGAAGCGTTCGTTGCATTCGAACGTGTTCAGAAATCCTATGACGGCGAAAATCTGGTCGTGAAAGACCTCAATCTGTCTTTGCCGAAAGGTGAATTTCTGACGATGCTTGGACCTTCCGGTTCCGGCAAAACCACCTGCCTGATGATGCTGGCAGGGTTCGAGACAGCAACCCACGGCGACATTCTGTTGGACGGCAAATCCATCAACAACATCCCACCGCACAAGCGCGGGATTGGCATGGTGTTTCAGAACTACGCCCTGTTCCCGCATATGACTGTTGCGGAAAACCTGTCCTTCCCACTGGAAGTGCGCGGCATGGGCAAGTCGGAACGGGAAGAGAAAGTGAAGCGCGCGCTGGATATGGTCCAGATGGGCGACTTTGGTGGACGCCGCCCCGCGCAATTGTCCGGCGGCCAGCAGCAGCGGATCGCATTGAGCCGCGCTTTGGTGTTCGAACCTGAGCTTGTTTTGATGGATGAACCACTGGGCGCGCTGGACAAACAGCTGCGCGAGACCCTGCAATTCGAGATTACCAATCTGGCGCATGAACTGGGCATCACCACCGTTTATGTGACCCACGACCAGACCGAAGCCCTGACCATGTCGGACCGCGTGGCGGTATTCGACGATGGCCGCATTCAGCAACTGGCCCCGCCGGACAAGCTTTATGAAGAGCCGGAGAACAGCTTTGTCGCGCAGTTCATCGGCGAAAACAACACGTTGGAAGGTGTGATCAAGGAGATCAACAACGACGTGGCACTGGTTGAACTGGATGGCGGTGCCGTGATCGACGCCAAGCCCATCAATGTGACCACGGTCGGGGAACGCACCCGCGTTTCCATCCGGCCTGAGCGCGTGGAATACAACAAGGACCGCCTGAGCGCGGACGCCCATACGCTGAAAGCCGAAGTGCTGGAGTTCATCTACATGGGTGACATCTTCCGCACGCGTCTGCGCGTGGCGGGCAAGGATGATTTCGTCATCAAGACGCGCAACGCCCCCGATCAGACCCGCCTGAAACCCGGTGAACAGATCGAGATCGGGTGGTTGCCACAGGATTGCCGCGCGCTGGATGCCTGACGCATCCCCGCGCCCACACAACAAGCATGGCGGCCAAGCCCGTGCTGTCATGCTTCACGAGCCATACGGGCGTATAATGGGAGAGTAACCAATGAAACTAGCAAAGACGCTTATGGCATCAACCGCGCTGACAGTAGCAGCCGGTATGGTTGCCGCGGACGGCCACATGGCAAACGAAATGACCATTGTGAGCTGGGGCGGCGCTTATTCCAACAGCCAACAGCAAGCCTATCACAATCCATACATGGAGAAGACAGGGGTCACGATCATCAATGATGAGTCCTCTGCCGAGGCCGTGGCCAAGCTGCGCGCGATGAACGAAGCCGGTAATGTGACATGGGACGTGGTCGACGTCGTTGCAGCCGACGCCATCCGCCTGTGCGACGAAGGTCTGGCGATGGAAATCGACGCGGACGAGCAGCTGGCCGCCGCACCTGACGGTACACCTGCGTCCGAAGACTTCGGCGACCTGCTGGTCTCCGACTGCTTCATCCCGCAGATCGTCTATTCCACCACATTCGGCTATCGCACAGACATGGTTGGTGACACACCACCCACATCCGTCTGCGCGGTCTTCGACACCGAAGCCTATCCCGGCAAGCGCGCGCTGGAAAAGCGTCCGATCAACAACATGGAATGGGCGCTGCTGTGTGACGGCGTTGCAAAGGACGACGTCTATGACGTGCTGGAGACCGAAGAAGGTCAGCAGCAGGCGCTGGACAAGCTGGCCACCATCAAGGACGACGTAATCTGGTGGTCCGCCGGTGCGGACACACCACAGCTTCTGGCCGATGGCGAAGTCGTAATGGGGTCCACCTACAACGGTCGTCTGTTCTCTGTCATCGAAGAGCAGAAGCAGCCAGTTGCGATGCTCTGGGACGCGCAGGTGTTCGACCTTGATGGTTGGATCATCCCAACCGGTCTGTCTGACGAGCGTAAAGCACGCGCGCTGGACTACATCATGTTTGCCACAGACACACAGCGTCTGGCGGATCAGGCGAAGTACATCTCCTACGGTCCTGCACGTGCGTCCTCCGCACCGCTGGTCGGTCAGCACGCTGATCTGGGCATCGACATGGCGCCACATATGCCAACCGATCCAGAGAACGCCAAGAACACGTTCCTGTACAACTACGAGTTCTGGGCTGACTACCGCGACGACATCGACGCGAAATTCCAGGCGTGGCTGGCACAATAAGCCGCGTTTGACCTGAACCCTGCTCGGGGCTGTGGCATCTGCCATGGCCCCGGGCTTCCCAAGCCGCAGCCTGTATTCATCGCTGCGCCGCCCCTCACATGCGAAGTAGGCCAGACATGACATCCAGCACCGCACCCGATACCGCGAACGATGGGCCGATGCTGGCCGCAGATGGCCGCACGTTGAAATCCAGCCTGAACCGCGCCCTGCGCCGCAGCAAACTGCGTGCGCTGATGCTGATCGCGCCGCTGTTGATTTTCGTGCTGCTGACCTTCATCGCCCCGATTGCAGATATGCTGTTCCGCTCTGTCGAGAACCAGATCGTATCCGACACCCTGCCGCGCACCACACAAGCGCTGGCCGATTGGGATGCGGGAGGCGATGCCCTGCCCGAAGATTCCACCTACAGAGAGCTCTACCGCGATATTTTCCTCGCCAAGGAACGCAAACTGCACACCCGCCTCGGCTCCCGCCTGAACTATGAGTTGACAGGCGTGTCCTCTCTCTTCCGGAAATCCGGCCGCAAGGTTGAGGATATGGGAGAGGTCTATCAGGATCAGTTCGAGGACCTGGACGGTTTCTGGAAGCAGGGCGAGAACTGGAATGCCTTGATGGGCGATGCCGATTGGCTGGCGGCCCAGAACGCCTGGGATGACAAATCAGACACCGCGCAGCCGCAGTTCGTTGCCAGCGGTGCGGTCAGCACCCTGTTGCCGCTGACGGCAGAGATGTTCACCCTCTACGCCGACTTTGTGCAGAACGAGGATGAAGACAATCTGGCCAAGGAAGACCCTTGGGCGCTGATCTATTCCGCCCTGCATCAGGATCTGACAAGCGGTGCGGGTGTTGCCAGCTATGCAGGTCCCGGTGCTGCGGAACTGCAAGCTGCCGCCGCGGCTGCGGGTGATTTCGAGACCGTTGTGTTCCGCGAAGCCTTTGAGGATGTGGATGAGGATTGGGGATCGCTGGATGTCTGGCAAACGCTCAAGGTCTACAGCCCGAATTTCACGTCCGGCTACTTCCTGAACTCCATTGACATGCAAAAGACCATCGACGGGCCGGAGATGCGCGACGACAACGAGCAGATCTACCTCAAGCTCTTCATGCGCACGCTGTTCATGTCGCTGGTGATCACGGGCAGCTGTATCCTGCTGGGATATCCGGTGGGGTATATGCTTGCCAACCTGCCCGCCAAGACGGCGAACCTGCTGATGATCCTTGTGCTGCTGCCCTTCTGGACATCGCTGCTGGTGCGGACCTCAGCCTGGAAGGTGATGCTGCAACAACAGGGTGTGGTGAATGATACGCTGGTGTGGCTGGGCGTGGTGGCCGATGACAGCCGATTGGCGCTGATCAACAACCAGACGGGCACGATCATCGCGATGACGCATATCCTGCTGCCCTTTATGATCCTGCCACTCTATTCGGTGATGAAGACCATTCCACCGAGCTATACCCGTGCGGCGAAATCGCTGGGTGCGACGAACTGGACAGCGTTCTGGCGGGTGTACTTCCCGCAGTCGGTGCCGGGGATTGGCGCGGGGTCGATCCTCGTCTTCATCCTGTCGATTGGCTACTACATCACGCCTGAAATCGTTGGCGGCACGACGGGAACATTCATCTCCAACCGGATCGCGTATCACATCTCCAGCTCGCTGAACTGGGGTCTGGCGGCGGCACTTGGTGCCATCCTGCTGGCGGTTGTGTTGGGTCTTTATTGGGCCTACGACCGGATCGTCGGCATCGACAACGTCAAGTTGGGAGGCTGAACCATGGCCGCACTTACACCGATTTCCCGCACACCTGTTTCCTTCTATGTGCCCGTGGTTGCCGCAGCCGGTGCGGTTGCAGGCCTGTTTGTCGGAACGGCGCAGGGCAGCTCTCTGTTGGGTGTCGTGCTGGGCGCGTTGTTCATGGCCTTGATCGCCCTTGTCGCCACACAGGTGGTCAAGGCCGAAACGCCTTCGCGCTGGGGCATCGTGGTTCTGCTGGGCATTGCCGGATTCATCCTTGGCGGATTTGTTGCGGGCATCATTGGCGCGCTTTTTGGATGGTTCTTCGGCTGGTTCAGCTTTTGGCTTTACGAGGGGCGCTACCGCGCGAAAGTGGCCCCCTACCTCACCCCCGGCCAAGTGCTCTGGCATTTCACCTTCCGTGTCATCTGCGGCGCGATCCTGATCTTCCTGATCACCCCCATCCTTGTGGTCATGCCGCTGAGCTTCAATGCGGAAGATTTCTTTACCTTCACGCCGGAAATGCTGCGGTTTGATCCCGAAGGGTACTCCCTCAAACACTACCGCGATTTCTTCACCAACGCGGATTGGCAGCAGGCCCTCGCCAACTCGGTCAAGATTGCGCCTGTCGCAACCCTGCTGTCGGTCAGCTTCGGGACGCTCGCAGCCATCGGGCTGAGCCAGCCGCATGTGCCTTTCCGCCGTGCGATCATGGCGATCCTGATCTCCCCCATGATCGTGCCGCTGATCATCTCAGCCGCAGGCATGTATTTCTTTTACAGCCGCGTTGGTCTGCAAGGCACCTACATCGGCGTGGTCCTGGCCCACGCGGCCCTTGGTATTCCCTTCGTAATCATCACGGTGACGGCGACGCTTGTGGGCTTTGACAACTCGCTCACGCGGGCGGCTGCGAATATGGGTGCGGGGCCGGTGCGGACGTTCTTCAAGGTGCAGATGCCGCTCATTCTGCCCGGCGTGATCTCAGGCGGATTGTTCGCGTTCATCACTTCTTTTGACGAGGTGGTTGTGGTGTTGTTTGTCGGCTCAGCCGGGCAGAAGACCTTGCCCTGGCAGATGTTCACCGGCCTGCGCGAGCAGATCAGCCCGACCATTCTGGCGGTTGCGACGATCCTTGTGGTGGTGTCGATTGCCCTGTTGACGGTTGTGGAATTGCTGCGGCGTCGGTCAGAACGGTTGCGGGGCATGTCACCGGGCTGAGCCGGGGCGTTTTCCGGCGCGGAAAACGGTCAGAATTTGGCGCAAATTTCAACGTGTGATGCGGGCCAGTTGTCATCTTCTGACCGGATTCTGCGTCAAAATCCGCGCTCGGTCAGGTGAACTTGCGAAACAATCGGGTCTGATCGAACATCTCTTCGAGTTGTTCCATCCTGCCTCTCGTCTGCTCCCAATCGAGGTTCTGCACGGAGGAGATCATCGTCTCCGTCAGCAACAGCGTCGTGGCCGCCGAATCCCAAGCCGACGGCACCATGATCCGCGCTGACAGACAGATATCCGCCAAGGGATGCACAGGCGACCGCCACTGATCCGTAAACAGGATCAGCTTCGCCCCCTTCGCATGGGCCATCTCCGCCAGCTTGAGGGTGTTGTTTTCATACCGCCGGACGTCATAGATCACAAAGACATCCCCCTCCTGCACATCCAGCAGGTAATGCGGCCATGCGTTTGAGGTGGATTGAATATGCGTCAGGTTCGGGCGGATGACCTGCATGTGCAGGAACAGATATTCCGCCAGCGTATGCGTGATACGCCCGCCCACGATATAGAGATGCCGGTCTGCATCCCCAACGAGCGCACAGGCCGCATCGAACCCGGCGGGGTCGATCTGTCCCAGCGTATGGCGGATGTTGTCGATCACCGCATCCGTGAACCGGTTGAGCATATGCCCCTCCGGCGCGCCATCTGTCCATGTGTCGTGCCGGGCGATAGGGTTGCGCGCCTTGGCCTTCAACTCCTCGCGCAGGGCGCTCTGAAAATCGGGATAGCCTTTGAAACCCAGTTTCTGCACCATCCGCGCGACAGTCGGGACGGAGACGTTCGCCTCCTCCGCCAATGTCGCCAGCGGGCCAAGACCTGAGGCAGGGTAGTTCTCCAGAATGGACTGCGCCAACTGCCGTTCGGCGCGCGTCAGATCATCCAACTTTCCCTGAATGCGGTCGGAGATGGTCAGAGTTACCTCAGGCATATGCGCCTCCCGTTTGATCGAAAAAATAACACATCGCATCGAGCAGTGATAAATTTTTCACAATTGTGTTGACATAAGCCGATTGAAGCAAGCACTTTCGGGTCAAGGAGATACGATGTCTGCCGCTGAACCTGATTTCCAGATCCCGCCTGTGCGGATTGTGAACCCGGCCGGTTCCTCTGCGCTGGTACTGGTGTGTGAGCATGCCTCACCCCATATCCCGGACTGCTATGATCACCTTGGTCTGCCGCTTGAGGCCCGCAAGGCGCATATCGCCTGGGACCCCGGCGCACTGGCGGTGGCAGAGCGGTTGTCAAAGCGCCTTGATGCGACGCTTGTCGCAGGCACGCTGTCGCGGCTCTTGTATGATTGCAACCGCCCGCCGGACGCCCCCGGCGCGATGCCGGAGCGGAGCGAGGTTTTTGACATCCCCGGAAACATACAGCTGAGCGTAGAAGAGCGGGCTGCCCGGATCGACGGCATTTATGCCCCCTTTCACGCCGCTGTCGCAGACCGTTTGGCCCGGAAATCCGCGCCGGTTCTGGTCACCGTGCACAGCTTCACACCGACCTTCCATGGCCACCCCCGCAGTGTGGAGATTGGATTGCTCCATGACAGTGACACCCGGTTGGCCGACGCCATGCTGAGCACGGCCGCACAGCACAACACCCTGTCGGTCGAACGCAATGCCCCCTACGGCCCAGACGACGGTGTGACCCATACCTTGCAGCGCCATGGTCTTCCGGGGAACCACCCCAATCTGATGATCGAAATCCGCAATGACCTGATCACCACTAAGGCCGAGCAAAACGCCATGGGCGATATGTTTGCCCAGTGGATCACACAGGCCAGCCGCCAGATCGAAGCCGCGGGAGACATCCAATGTTCAGCGTGATGCGCGGCTATATCAGTGTCGTGGACGCCGTGAATTACCGCACGGGCCGGGTGATGATGTACGGCATCTTTGTCCTGATGGGCATTCTGTTGTGGTCGTCGATCAGCAAGACGTTCTTCCTGCCATCGCTCTGGACGCTGGAAATGGCGCAGTTTGCGATGGTTGCCTATTACATCCTCGGCGGGCCCTATTCGATCCAGATGGGATCGAACGTGCGGATGGACCTGCTTTATGGCGGGTGGTCGCTGAGGCGTAAGGCGTGGTTTGATCTGATCACCGTCTGTTTCCTGATCTTCTACCTCTGTGTGTTGCTCTACGGTGCGATCAGTTCCACCGCCTATTCGCTGGGCTACTGGAAGACGGAGCCGATCTCCTACCTGTTTGGCGTGGCCATCGGCACTGAGGAAGTCGGGCGGCTTGAACGTTCCTCCTCCGCATGGCGGCCCTATATGTGGCCGATCAAGACTGTAATGATCGTGGGCTTTTTCCTGATGATCCTCCAGTGCCTGTCTGAGCTCTGCAAAGACGTGCTGCGCCTGCGGGGTGAGAGCGTCTGATGCCTTATGAAATGATCGCCACGCTCATGTTCTCCACCATGATGCTGATGCTCCTGACGGGCCAGCGCGTGTTTGGTGCAATCGGGTTCATCGCCGTTGTCGCGGCCCTGTTGCTGTGGGGCGACAAGGGCGGGTTCGACATCGGTTTCTCCGCCGCGATGAAGCTGATGAACTGGTATCCGCTGCTGACCCTGCCGATGTTCATCTTCATGGGCTACGTGCTGTCGGAATCCAAAATCGCGGATGATCTGTACCGGATGTTCCACGTCTGGATGGGCGGATTGCGCGGCGGGCTGGCCATCGGCACGATTGGATTGATGGTCCTGATCTCCGCCATGAACGGGTTGAGCGTGGCGGGCATGGCGATTGGTGCCACGATTGCACTGCCCGAACTGCTCAAGCGGGGCTATGACAAACGGATGGTGACGGGGGTGATACAGGCAGGTTCCAGCCTTGGCATCCTCGTCCCGCCCTCCGTGGTGCTTGTGCTCTATGCAATGATTGCCCGTCAGCCCGTGGGCCAGCTTTGGCTGGCCGGGATTGTGCCGGGGTTGATGATGGCCACGATGTTCATCCTCTACATTGCGATCCGCTGCCGGATGAACCCGGCCCTTGGCCCCGTTCTGAGCGCTGAGGACCGTGACCTGCCACCTGCGGAAAAACTGCGCCTGTTGCGCGCGGGTCTGCTGCCGCTGGGCATCTTCGCGACGATGATGATTCCCTTCGTGAATGGCTGGACCAGCCTCGTGGAAAGCTCCGCGATTGGCGCGCTTGCGGCCTTCTTTGCCGCCGTGCTGAAAGGGCGGATGACCAGCGAGGTGTTCGAGAATTCGGTGCGCAAGACGCTGGGCATCACCTGCATGTTCATGTGGATCATCCTTGCCGCCCTCGCCTTTGGGGCCGTGTTCGACGGGTTGGGCGCGGTGAAGGCGATTGAGAACCTGTTTACAGAACAGCTGAACCTCAGCCCGTGGATGATCCTCATCCTGATGCAGCTGAGCTTTATCCTGATGGGCACATTTCTGGATGACACCGCGATGCTGGTGATCGTCGCACCGCTTTACGTGCCGCTGGTGGGCGCGCTGGGGTTCGACCTCATCTGGTACGGTATCCTTTATACGATCACGACGCAGATCGCCTATATGACGCCGCCGTTCGGCTATAACCTGTTCCTCATGCGCGCCATGGCACCACCGGAGATTTCGCTGCGGGACATCTATGCCTCCATCACACCCTTTGTGTTGGTGATGGTCGCGGCGCTCACGCTGGTGATGGTGTTTCCGGGGCTGGCGCTCTGGCTGCCGGAACTCGTTTACGGACAATGAACCCAAAAGCCGGGCCAACCGGCACAACCTTAAACAAGGAGAGAAGACCATGACGACAAGACGTACATTCATCAAAGGGGCCGCCGTTGCCGCCCCGGCCGCCCTTGCCACACCGGCGCTGGCGCAAAGCACGATCAAATGGCGGATGCAGACCTATGCAGGGGCCGCTTTGGCCGCTGAGGTGATTGATCCAGCCATCAAGATGTTCAACCAGATCGCGGGCGACCGGATGCAGATCGAGCTGTTCTACGCCGATCAGCTGGTGCCTACAGGCGAGCTGTTCCAGGCCATGCAGCGCGGGACGATTGACGCGGTGCAGTCGGATGATGACAGCATGGCGTCCCCCACCGAAGTCACCGTCTTCGGCGGGTATTTCCCTTTCGGCTCACGCTATTCGCTGGATGTGCCAGTGCTGTTCAACCAGTACGGCCTGAACGAGATCTGGGCGTCAGAGTACGAAGCCGTTGGCGTCAAGCACATCTCTGCCGGCGCGTGGGACCCTTGCCACTTTGCCACGAAAGATCCGATCAACAGCCTTGCGGATTTGAAGGGCAAGCGCATCTTCACCTTCCCCACGGCGGGTCGTTTCCTCAGCCAGTTCGGCGTCGTGCCGGTGAACCTGCCGTGGGAAGACATCGAAGTGGCCGTACAAACGGGCGAGCTGGACGGCATCGCATGGTCCGGCATCACCGAAGACTACACCGTCGGCTGGGCGGATGTGACCAACTACTTCCTCACCAACAACATCTCCGGCGCGTGGATCGGGCACTTCTTTGCCAACATGGACCGCTGGAACGAGCTGCCCGAAGACTTGCAGATGTTGTTCCAGGTCTGCTGCGAGCAGTCGCATTACTACCGCCAGCATTGGTATTGGGGTGGCGAAGCGCGCCTGCGCGTGAACGGTGACAAACTGAAGCTGACCACAATCCCCGATGAAGAATGGGCCACCGTTGAGAGCGCGGCCCGCGAATTCTGGGAGGAGATCGCCGCTGAAAGCGAGACCAAGCGCAAGGTGGTCGACATCTTCAAACAGTATAACGAGGATATGGAAAAAGCGGGCCGTCCGTACCGCTATACCTGACCTTAAAGGGGGGCGGTTCATGCCGTCCCCCAAGCTACCAAGAAGAGTGAAACTGGAGCTAAAATGTCCGCCATTCTCGTATTAATTGTCGCCTTTGTTGCGCTTTACCCGGCGGCACTAGTCGGTGGCATCGTTCAAGGAAAACTTGGCCCAGAATATCGCCAGTTTCGTTGGGTATTCTGCGTCATCAGTTACTTCCTTATCGGCGGTTTTGCCGTGTCGCTTGTTGTCTAAATTTTAGAAAGGTAGCCCCATGCCCGGCATAATGAGCTTTGACGATCTGAAATCCCGCGTCCATGATGGCAGCATCGACACGGTGCTGGCCTGTTTTGTCGACATGCAGGGGCGGTTGATGGGCAAACGGTTCCATGCGGTGAACTTCGTCGAACACTCGTTTGAGGAAACCCATTGCTGCAACTACCTGCTCGCCACCGATCTGGAGATGGGCACGCCGGAGGGATATGCCTCCACCTCCTGGCAGTCAGGCTATGGCGATTATGTGATGAAACCGGATCTTGCCACGATCCGCCCCGTGCCGTGGCTTGATGGCACCGCGATGGTGCTGTGTGACATACTCGATCACCACAGCCACCTGCCCGTCCCCCATTCCCCCCGCGCCATGCTGCAACGACAGGTCGCGCGTCTGGCCGACATGGGGTTCGACGCGATGATGGCGACGGAGCTGGAATTCTTCCTGTTTGAGCAGAGTTTCGACGACATCCGGCGCGATGGCTATCGCAATCTGACGCCAATCTCTGGTTACAACGAAGACTACCACATGCTGCAAACCACCAAGGAAGAGCATGTGATGCGGCCCATTCGCAATCACCTCTATGCCGCCGGTCTGCCGATTGAAAATTCCAAGGGCGAAGCCGAGACCGGGCAGGAAGAGCTTAACATCCGCTATGCCGCCGCGCTCGATTGTGCCGATCACCACACGATCGCCAAACACGGCATCAAGGAAATCGCCAACGCCCATGGGCATGCCGCGTCCTTCCTGCCCAAGTGGCATCACGACAAGGTCGGCAGTTCCAGCCACGTGCACCAATCGCTGTGGCAGGACGGGCAACCGATGTTCTATGACGCCAGCGACGATCTGGGCATGTCGCAACTGATGAAACACTACATGGCCGGGCTGATCGCCTACGCGCCCGACTACACGTTCTTCCTTGCGCCCTATGTGAACAGCTACAAACGCTTTGCCAAAGGCACCTTTGCGCCAACCAAGACGGTCTGGTCGGTGGACAACCGCACCGCAGGCTTCCGCCTGTGCGGCGATGGCACCAAGGGCGTGCGGGTGGAATGCCGTGTCGGTGGGTCAGACCTGAACCCCTATCTGGCACAGGCCGCGATGCTGGCTGCCGGGATCAAGGGGATCGAGAATGAGATGGAGCTGGCCCCGCCCACCACGGGCGATGTGTATGAAGACGCCAAAGCGGCGGATATTCCGCAGAACCTGCGCACGGCCATCGAAACCCTGCGCAGGTCAGCCATGCTGCGCGAGGCGTTTGGGGACGATGTGATGGACCACTACACCCGCTGCGCGGAGGTGGAGCAGGAAGAATTTGACCGGGTGGTCACGGATTGGGAAATCGCACGGGGGTTTGAGCGGGCATGATCAGATGTATTTCACCGATTGACGGATCGGTCTACGCGGAGCGTGAGACGCTGTCCGCTGATGCCGCGCGCGCCGCGGTGGATGCGGCGAAGACAGCGCAAGCCGCCTGGGCGGCCTTGCCGCTGGAAGAGCGGATTGCGCGGGTGCAAAAGGGCGTCGCCAACGTCGGCGCGATGAACGATGAGATCGTGCCGGAACTCGCGCACCAGATGGGCCGCCCCATCCGCTATGGCGGGGAGTTTGGCGGCTTCAACGAACGCGCCACCTATATGGCAGAAATCGCAGAAGACGCCCTCGCCCCGATTGAAATCGAGGACAGCGATGCCTTCCGCCGCGTGATCAAGCGTGTGCCGCACGGCGTTCTGCTGGTCGTGGCGCCGTGGAACTACCCGTATATGACAGCCATCAACACCGTGGCACCTGCGCTGATTGCGGGCAATGCTGTGATGCTCAAACACGCCAGCCAAACGCCGCTGGTGGGCGAACGTATGGCGCAGGCGTTCCATGCCGCAGGTGTGCCCGAAGCGGTGTTTCAAAACGTCTTTCTGGATCACCAGACCACCTCTGACCTCATCGCTACCCGCGCCTTTGGCTTTGTAAACTTCACCGGCTCTGTCGGCGGTGGCAAAGCGATGGAAGCCGCCGCCTGCGGCACCTTCACCGGTTTGGGTTTGGAATTGGGCGGCAAGGATCCGGGGTACGTCTGCGACGACGCGGAAGTGGATGCCGCGGCCGAAACGCTGATTGACGGAGCGATGTTCAACTCCGGCCAGTGTTGCTGCGGGATTGAGCGAATCTATGTGGCCGAGCAGCACTTCGATGCCTTCGTTGCCAAAGCGGTGGAGATCGTCAGCGGCTACAAACTGGGCAATCCACTGGACCCTGAAACAACCCTGGGGCCCATGGCGCAGGCGCGGTTCGCCGATGAAGTGCGCGCGCAAACGGCAGAGGCCATCGCGGCGGGTGCAAAGGCGCATATTGCGCCGAAATTGTTCCCAAAAGATGGCGGTGCCTACTTAATGCCACAAATCCTAACCAATGTGACGCATGACATGCGGGTAATGCGCGAGGAAAGTTTTGGCCCCGTTGTGGGCATCATGGCGGTCAAGGACGACGCCGAAGCCATCGCGTTGATGAACGACAGTGACTTTGGCCTGACGGCTTCTGTCTGGACCAATGACGTGGCACGCGCAGAATCCATTGCCGATCAAATTGAAACCGGCACGGTCTTCATGAACCGGGCCGATTATCTGGACCCAGCCCTGTGCTGGACCGGCTGCAAAGACACCGGGCGGGGCGGAGGGTTGTCCGTGATCGGCTATCACACGCTGACCCGTCCAAAATCATATCACCTCAAGAAAGCTTAAAGACATGAGCCTGACTGCGAATTGGTCCTATCCCACCGCCATCCGTTTTGGCGCGGGCCGTATATCTGAAATTGCCGACGCCTGTGCTGTGGCGGGCATCAAGAAACCTCTGCTGATCACCGACCGCGGCCTGGCAGAGATGGAGATCACCACCCGCACACTGGACCTGTTGGAGAAAGCCGGATTGGGCCGGGCAATCTTTGCCGATGTGGACCCAAACCCGAATGAAAAGAACGCCGAAGCGGGCGTGAAAGCCTTCAAGGAAGGCGGGCATGACGGTGTTGTCGCCTTTGGTGGCGGGTCGGGACTTGATCTGGGCAAGCTGGTGGCCTTCTGGGCCGGGCAAACGCGGCCGATCTGGGATTTCGAGGATGTGGGCGATTGGTGGACCCGCGCAGACGCAGACGCCATCGCGCCCATCGTCGCCGTGCCGACCACGGCCGGCACCGGCTCTGAAGTGGGGCGCGCGTCGGTCATCACCAATTCGGTCACGGAAGAGAAAAAGATCATCTTCCACCCCAAGTTCCTGCCTGCCGTCGTGATTTGCGACCCTGAACTGACTGTGGGCATGCCGCCCTTCATCACCGCAGGCACCGGATTGGACGCATTTGCCCATTGTGTGGAGGCGTTCTCCTCCCCCCATTACCACCCGATGAGCCAGGGCATGGCGCTTGAGGGCATGCGCTTGGTCAAGGACTACCTGCCCCGCGCCTATGCCGATGGCTCCGACATTGAGGCACGCGCGCAGATGATGTCAGCAGCAGCCATGGGGGCCACGGCCTTTCAGAAGGGTCTGGGCGCCATCCATGCCCTGTCGCATCCCATTGGCGCGATCTATCACACCCACCACGGCACAACGAATGCGGTCTGCATGCCTGCGGTGCTTCAATTCAACAGCTCTGCCATTGCCGCGCGTATGGACATGGCCGCACGGTACCTGGATATCGACGGTGGATTTGACGGGTTCTGCGGCTTTGTCGATGGGCTGAACGCCGATCTTGGCATTCCGAAGAAGCTGCGCGGACTGGGCATTGAGAACCCGGACATCGACCGCATTGTCAAAGGCGCGTTGAGCGATCCCAGCACCGGCGGGAACCCCATTGAAATGACGGCAGAAAACACCCGCACCTTGCTGGAACAGATCATCTGATCCGAGGGCCTGCCTGTTACGCCTCATCCTCGTCGCGTGGTTTCAGAACGTATGCTACCTGCGCGGCGAGGGTTGAGACATTCGGCGGTTCCAATATCCCAAGGTGGTCACCGGGCACGTCAGTGATATCAAACCCCGCCGCAGCCACGGGTTTCCAACCCAACCCGGTCTGACGCGCCTTGGGGCTGTCGAATTTGTCATCAGCCGCGCGGAAAATCGTCAGGCGTCTGGGATAGGGCTGCGGCTCGTAAGCTTCGATGGCAAGCGCGTTGGCAGCGACAAAATCAGCGACATTGTCGATTGCAGCTGCCTCATCCCGATCTGCCTCAGACGTAAGACGCGCCTGCGCTTCGGCATAGGTTTTCGCCTCAGCCCGCTTTTCTTTCACTTGGGCCACATAGGACATCCCTTGCTTGCTGAACGCACGCATGTGCACGCCCAATCGTCCTGCCCGACCCAACCGCGCTCTGCCGCCGGGGCCTTCGGCGTCCAGCAGGATCAATGCCCGCACGTCACGCCCACATGCCAGAAGCTGGTGGGCCAGTTCAAAGGTCACATAGCTGCCGGCGGATACCGCGATCAGCGACAGCGGACCTGTCGGGTAGTGGCGTTCGATTTGCTGAAGGTAAAATCGGGCAATATCTGCCACTTCAGTTGGCGTGTCTGCGCTGAGCAACCCAACGGTCAGGCCGAAAACCGGCTGGTTCGGCCCAAGTTCCGCCGCCAGGGGGCGAAAGAACGACCCGTTGTCCCCCAACACATGCACACCATAGAGCGGCGGCAGCGCGCCGTCTGGTTGGATCGGGATCACGACCAACGGATCGGCTTCCTGTTCCTGCAAGGCCCGCACCACTCCACGCGGCGTGGGATCGGTATAGAGCGCGGTCGGTTTCAGGCGCACGCCGAATTTTCGCTCAACCTGCGGCAGGAGGCGCAACAGCGACAGGGAATCCCCGCCCACATCAAAGAAGGAAGTCTGAGGCCCCACGCCTGATGTCTGCAACAGGTCTTCAAACAAAGCTGCCACATCTTTGGTCAGCGGGGAGGCGTCTTCGATGTCGCTCGGCTCAACCGTATCGGCGGCAGTCGGTGGCGGCAGTTGGTCCGTCGCCACTTTTCCGCCGGGGGTCTGCGGCCATGCGGTGATCGGTACAAGTTCCGGCATCATATGCGGCGGCAGCGCGTCCTTGATCATGTCACGGACAAGATGCGGCGGCGGGGCGTCTTCCTGCGACGCCGCAGAATACCACGCAACAAGCCGAGGCTGTCCTTTGTCCGGGGTGTGGAGCGCACAATGGGCGCGACCGATTTCATCGCGCGCTTCCAGCACACCTTCGATCTGACCCGGTTCGATCCGAAACCCGCGCAGTTTGATCTGCCGGTCAACCCGCCCGATGAAGTGCAGCAATCCCCGTTTCCACACGGCCCGATCACCACTGGCATAAAGGCGGTCAATATCGGGATCAAAACGCGCCTTGGCGAAAGAGGTTGCCGTGCGGTCCGGCAGGCCAACGTAACCTTCGGCCAATGCTGGACCAGAAAAACTCAACTCCCCTTCAGCGCCTTCGGGCGCAAGTGCGCCATCCGCCGCGATGATCCACCCCCGCGCATGGGACAGTGGCAATCCAATCGGCACGCTGTCGCCTGTCAGATCCGCATCTGTCACCGCATGGGCGGTTGAGGTGATCGTCGTTTCGGTCGGGCCATAGCCGTTCAGCCACCGGACGTCCGGCACCCGGTCGCGCCAGCGCCGCAGGACGGAGAGCGGCACACGTTCCCCCCCGACGATCAAGACGCGCACCTGATCCGGAAACGCGGCCTCCGTGGTTTCCAGCGCATCCGTCAACGCCACCCAGAAGCCGGTGGGCAGGTTCAGCGCCGTGATGCCAAGGTGCTGTACCTGTTCGAGAAAAATGTCGGTTGATTGCGACATCTCCACTGTACGTAGAACCAACGTCGCCCCGGCAAGGAGCGTGCCCATCACCTCTTCAATTGCGACATCAAAGCTGAGCGCTGCAAATTGCAGCATCCGGTCCGCCGCGGTGAGGCCCAGCAATGGGATGATCGCGCGGCTGTGCGCGCTGAGAGCTGCATGGGAGACCATCACCCCCTTGGGCCGCCCGGTGGAGCCGGAGGTGAAAATGACATAGGCGAGACGGTCCCACGCCATTCCATCCCGCGAAGGTGGTGTCTCGGCCAGAGGGTCGGCAAAGGGCGCGCTCACGTCACGTGTTGCGCCCACCAGATCGGGGGCCGCGCTGTCCGTCAGGATCAGCCTTGCCCCACTGTCCTGCGCGATGATATTCAACGTATCCGCCGGATAGCTGGGGTCCATCGGCACAAAGGCGGCACCGACCTTCCATATGGCCAGCTGCGCGATGACAAACGCAGGGCTGCGGGCCGCGCAAATGCCAACGGTATCTCCGGGCGCAATTCCGGCTGCGATCAGGTCATGCGCCCGAAGATTGGCAAGCCTATCAAGTGCGGCGAATGTCAGGGGGGCCTCCCCCGGCTGCTCCAGCGCCGGATGATCCGGCTGGCGCGCAACGATTTCTTCAAACAGGGTGGCGCAGCATCGCTTGTCCGCTGCTTGCTGCAAAGACCCACCGGACAATGCACGCAGCCGCGTCTCCTCGCCCGCGCTCAGCATGGAGATTGATCCCAGGGGTCGGGTGGCGGTGGCCCCGTCGAGGTTGCGCAGGAAGTGCAGCAGATGATCGGCAAGGGCGGCCCCTTTGGGCGCCTGATCCGGGTCGTATTCGACCGTCAGATGCGTCTCATCCGAACAGAATGCAGCCAGCGTAATCGGCGCATCCCCTTCTTCAAGCAAGGAAACGTGCCGGGTATCCCACGCCCCGCCACGCGCCTGCATCTGGTCTTGCAGGCTTGTCCGGTCGAACATCACCAGCGTATCAAAGATCTGCCGTCCTAGCGGGATGTCCAGATGCTGTCGAATGGTGGTCAGCGGCGTTTGCTCATAGGGACGCAACGCAATCTGGTTGGCACGCATCCGTTTGAGCGCCGTGCCAAGCGTCAGGTCCCCCGTCAGATGCAGCCGCATGGGCACCGTCACGATGAAACACCCCGGCGCATCAGCGGAGCCGGAGACCAGATTGCGACCGTTCAGCGTATTGCCAAAGACCGTGTCATCACGTCCCGCAAGACGTGCGGTTACAACGCCCCACGCCAGCATGATCACCGTGCTGATGGCCACCCCTGTGCGTTGCGCGATCCGGCCAATTGCCGCGGTCTCCTGTTGCGTCAGGTGCCGTTCTTCAAAGCGTTTGCGCCCCGGTTCCACCCCGTCGCGCACCAGACCCTCACCGCCTTCCCAGCCTTCCAGCGCCTGCGCGAAATGCCGGGTTCCTTCCTCATGCCCAACCTGCGCGAGCAATGTGCAATGTTCCTGAAAGCGCGGGGTTGCGATGACCTCCTCCGCTGACACGGGCTTGCCTGCAAGGATCGCCTCATAGCGGTCAAATGCCTCGGCCAACAGCGGGGCGAAACTACGTCCATCCAGCAGCGTATGCGGAAAGGTCCAGACCAGTTTGCTGTGATCTGCTGCGATCCTGAACACCGTCACGCGGAACCCCGGCGCGGTGGTCGCATCGATACCTGCATCGCGGTCCTGCGCGATGAAATCATCAAAGGCCTGAGCCGCAGCAACTGGATCCAGATCGGACAGATCACGCACCGCGATGAGAACCTTTGCCGATGGCACGACACGCTGGACCGGTGTTTGACCCGCTTCCGCAATGATCTGTATGCGCAGGACCGGATGGGCTTGCATCAATCCTTGCCAGGCATCAGCCATCGCATCGGCGTCAATCTGCTCCCCCGGCATATCGACCACAACCTGTTCGACATAGAGCCACGGCCGTGCGGCAAGCGTCGAGCCTGCGAACATGCCCTGCTGAATAGGGGTCAGTGGAAAAGTCTGTGTCATAAAAACAGGCGCCAATTCAGGCAGAATGGGGTGTCTTTCCTTTACGTCAACAATACCTCAGGTTCTAAAGTTCCGCCGCAAGAGTGTCTACCGCCACCCCAATCAAAAAGGTTTGACAACAGCGCGCACTGCTTCCTATCATTCGCACACAAACAATCATGAGGTTCTGCCCTTGTCCTATCACGCTCCCGCCACGCTGGATGAAGCGCTGCGCCTTGCAGCGCAGGGGGGCGGCAAGGTGATTGCCGGAGGCACGGATGTATATCCCGCGATGGCGCAAGGCCAAACGCCTGATCGTTTTCTGGACATCACCCGGATCGGCGGCCTGCGGGGAATAAACCGGACTGAGGCAGGCTGGCGCATCGGTGCGGCAACCACATGGACGGACGTCATCCGCGCCAGCCTACCACCCGGGTTTGACGCCTTGAAACAGGCCGCGAGGGAGGTCGGCAGCGTCCAGATCCAGAACGCCGCGACCTTATGCGGCAACCTGTGCAACGCCTCCCCTGCCGCGGACGGCGTGCCGCCGCTGTTGATACTGGATGCCGAAGTCGAACTTGCCAGCGCAGAAAACGGCACGCGGACGGTGCCCTTGCGCGATTTCATCTCTGGCGTGCGCAAGACGGCACGCAGGGAAGATGAACTGGTCACCGCCGTGAGCATCCCGACACCGCCTCAAGACATGGGATCTGCCTTTGAGAAGCTTGGCAGCCGCCGGTATCTGGTCATTTCCATCACCATGACGGCGGCCTCGGTCAGCTGCGACGCGGCGGGAAAAATCACACAGGCGCGCGTAGCCGTTGGCGCCTGTTCTGCGGTAGCACAACGTTTGCCCGCGCTGGAGGCTGCTTTGATCGGCCAGGACGCACGCAGGGCGGAAGTGGACCCGGCGCATCTTTCTGCTCTTTCGCCGATTTCGGATGTACGCGGCACGGCGGCCTTCCGTCAGGAGGTTGTCGCAACCCAATGTGCGCGGGCCATCGCGCGGGCGGCTGGCCATGAATAACCCGCACGGTATTCCCATGGTGCAGTTCACGCTTGACGGCGTCGCAGTATCGGCACCTGCCCAGCCCGGACAACGGTTGTCGCACGTCCTGCGAGAGGCCCTGGGCGCACGGGATTTAAAGATCGGCTGCAACGCGGGTGATTGTGGGGCCTGCACGGTCTTGATGAACGGCGCCCCGGTCTGTGCCTGCCTGACCCCGGTCCATCAGGCAGAAGGGCATCACATTGAAACCGCGGCTGGCCTGCACAGGTCTGACCCGGTTGCGCAGGCATTGGGCACCCGCTTTGCCGAACAGGGGGCAGCCCAATGCGGCATCTGCACACCGGGCATGATGGTTTCCGCCGTGGCGTTGCTGCGGAAAAACGCCACACCAGCGGAAGTGGAGGTGCAGGATGCCTTGGGCGGTGTGCTGTGCCGGTGCACGGGATATCGCAAGATCATTGACGCGGTGCGCGGTGCGGCCCCAACAACCCAGAACGCGCGCGGCAATGTCGGTGACCCGATCAAGCGCATTGATGGGGCGGACAAGATCACCGGTCACGAACGTTTTGGCGATGACATCGCTCCCCCCGGCACGCTTGAGATTTTCATCATCCGCGCGCCCTTTGCGCGGGCCGGATTCACTCTTGGCGATCTGGAGGGGTTTATTGCCAGCCGGAACGGCATTGAGGCTGTTCTGACCGCTGCTGACATCCCCGGACACAATGCCTTTGGCGTTATTCCTCAGTTCGTCGACCAGCCCGTTTTTGCCGAGGCCGAGGTGCGGTTCCGTGGGGAGGCCATTGCAGCTGTCATCGGCACCCCCGAAGCAATCAACGCCCTGGACCCAGCCGCATTCCCTGTCACCTGGGAAGAGCGCCCGCCCGCCTGCGACATTCACAGCGCTCAATCAGAGGGAGCCGTGCAACTGCATCAGGGTCGTGGGGGCAATGTCATGTGCGGCGGTTTTGTCCAATCGGGCGATGCGCAAGCGGCCCTCGCCCGCGCCGATGTCACCGTCGAAGGCCACTTTGAGAGCGGCTTTGTCGAACACGCCTATATCGAACCGGAAGCAGGCTTTGCCGAAATCGTGGAGGGCCGGGTGGAAGTGCATGCCTGCACACAGGCCCCCGTGATGGACCTCGAAGCGCTGGAGATCATCCTTGGCATGGACCGCAGCAAAATCCGCATTGTGCCCAGCGCGGTGGGAGGCGGTTTTGGCTCCAAGCTGGACATCTCCGTTCAGCCCTACTTGGCGCTTGCCGCGTTAAAGACCGGCAAACCCGTGCGGCTGACCTATACCCGGACCGAGTCGATGCAGAGCACGACAAAAAGGCATCCATCCGACATACGCCTGCGTATTGGCGCGCAGCGCGACGGGACGCTGTTTGGGTTTGATTTCTATGGCGCCTTTGATACCGGCGCCTATGCCAGCTGGGGACCAACAGTGGCCAACCGTGTGCCTGTCCATGCTTCCGGGCCTTACAGGATTGGCGATTATCGTGCGGAATCCGCAGGTATCCACACCAACAATCCACCCGCCGGAGCCTTTCGGGGCTTTGGCGTGCCGCAATCCGCGATTGCGCAGGAATGCCTGTTCGACGCTCTGGCGGAAAAGCTTGGAATGGACCCGCTGGCGTTCCGCATCCACAACGCCCTGACCAACAACATGCCCACGGTTTGCGGGCAGGTCTTCAGCCAAGGCGTGGGCATCAAAGCCTGTCTGGAAGCCCTGAAACCCGCCTGGGCAGCCGAGCGGGCCGCCGCGACAGACCACAACACCTCCGGCAAGAACACGCGGTACGGCGTTGGCGTTGCAGCCGGGTGGTACGGCTGCGGCAACACCTCGCTGCCCAACCCATCGACCATCAAATCAGGCGTGAGGGCGGATGGAACGGTCGTGTTGCATCAGGGGGCGATGGACATTGGCCAAGGGGCGAACACGGTGATTGCCCAGATCTTTGCAACCGCCTTGGGCATACCGGTGGGCCAGATCAAGATCGTCGGGCCGGATACCGATGTGACGCCGGACGCGGGCAAGACGTCCGCCTCCCGTCAGACCTATGTCTCTGGCAATGCGGCCCGGCTCTCGGGCGAGGCGCTGAGGCGGGCGATTGTGCAGCGGATGAATGTCTCCGCCGAAGCAGCGCTTGAGATTGCCGATGGCGCGATCACAGCGACGGACGCGGGCACTGTTCATACCTTCGATCTTGGCACGGTTGAGACCGACAGCGAAGGTTTCGCCTTCCGCGCTGAGGAAACCTATGACCCTCCCACAAAACCGCTGGATGCAAACGGTCAGGGCGAACCCTATGCGCAGTTCGGCTATGCCGCGCATCTGGTGGTGGTTGAAGTCGACCCCGAGATGGGCACCGTCAAGCCGCTGAAGTTTGTGGCCGCCCATGATGTGGGGCAGGCCATAAATCCGATGCTGGTCGAAGGACAGGTGCAGGGCGGCATTGCCCAGGGCCTCGGCATGGCGCTGATGGAGGAATATCTGCCGGGGCGCACTGAAAACCTGCACGACTACCTGATCCCCACGATTGGGGACATCCCGCCGATTGAGACCTTGATCATCGAAGAACCTGACGCCCATGGCCCCTACGGCGCCAAGGGGCTGGGGGAACATGTGCTGATCCCGACCGCCCCTGCGATCCTGAACGCCATCTATGCTGCGACCGGCGCACGCATCACCCGTGTTCCCGCGACACCCGACAGGGTGCGCGCGGCTATCAAGGGGCTGGAGCGATGAACAGAGCCGACCGCCCTGAAAAGATCCGCTGCGACGCTTGTCCGGTGATGTGCTACATCGCCGAGGGCAAGATCGGCGCCTGCGACCGCTATGCCAACCACGACGGTGATCTGGTGCGGCTTGATGCGCTGACGGTGATTGAAAACACCACGCAAAAGCTGGTGCCGTTCCTCAAGGAGGGCGGGGTTGAGGACTGGGACGGCGACATCGTGCAGGGTGCACGTCCCTTTGTGACCGCCGTCGGTGCCGGCACCACCTATCCGGATTACAAACCTGCACCCTTTATCGTCAGTCAGGAC
The DNA here is from genome assembly GCF_947500075.1 of uncultured Sulfitobacter sp. Lineage (GTDB taxonomy): Bacteria > Pseudomonadota > Alphaproteobacteria > Rhodobacterales > Rhodobacteraceae > Sulfitobacter. The sequence continues at coordinate 574,771 of NZ_CANMQS010000001.1, forward strand.
GTCGAAGGTGTGGATATGGTCACGGTCGTGACCGAGGGGATATTCTCCTACTGCGGCGTGAAGGTGAAGATCGACACCGACCGCCACATCGGCCACGAGCGTGATGTGGTCTATGTTGATGGAGAACCGATTGGCCATGTGATGACCTCCGAATATGGCTCCAAGATGCTGAGCCTTGGTGGCGTGGAGCATCTGACCGGCGGCAGCAAGAAAGAGGGGCGCGTGACCTGCGATGCACTGCTGAAGCTGTGCAACCGGCAAGCCGTCGAGATGGTTGTTGGTGACGCAGAACATGCCACAACGCTGGTGGTTGAAGCAGGCAAGGCGCCGATCATCAACGGGGAGGAAGAACGGCTGATGCGCGTGGGCTGCGGGTCGGCCTCCATCGGGATGTTTGCCAAGCAATGGCTGGGTCATGCGGATGAGGTGGTTGTGGTGGATGATCACATCACCGGCGTGTTGTCCGAACATCAAGCGGGCAAGCTGCTGGATATTCCGCCCACAGGGATCAAGATCAAGGGGCGGCGCTCCACCCCCGGACGGTATTTTCAGGTGGCGGCACCCGGCACCGGTTGGGGCGGCACAGACATTGATGACCCGCTGACGATCCTTGGGCCGTTCAACCCCAAGATCGCCTGGGAAGGGCTGCGGATGCTCATGGTTTCCACCACTGGAGAGCAGTTTGCCTATTATGAGCTGGATGCGGCATTGCAGCCGCAGATGGCGCAGATGCCCGCTGCCCTCAAACGCTCCACGGACATCATTGCAGAGAATTGCGAACCCTCTGTTTGTTCGGTCCTGTTTATGGGCGGCGCGGGCGGGTCACTGCGCGCTGGCGTGACGGAGAACCCCGTTCGTCTGACCCGGTCGGTCAAGGAGTCGCTGACCCATGTGTCCTGCGGCGGGGCCGAAGCCTATGTCTGGCCCGGTGGCGGGATCACGGTGATGCTGGATGTGATGGACATGCCAACTGAATCTTTTGGCTATGTCCCCACCCCTGCCCTTGTCGCCCCCATCGAGTTTTCCATGCGGCTGCGCGACTATGAACTTCTGGGCGGGTATATGGAGGAGGTCCAGCCCGTGGATCAGGTTGGCCTTGATACCGCCCGCAAAGTGTCGGGTGAGGCCATGGGACACGATCCGATGGCGCGCGCGAACTACCGCTGGGACAAAGGAAAGAAAGAGTGATGGGGCCGCAGGCCGCTTTGCTGGCGGATGGCACCCGGCTGCATCTGCACCATGGACCGATTGATCTGATCATCGGTGCGGATCAGGACCGCATCCGGGCGTTTGAAGCCGCCCGTGCAGGTTTTGAGAGCGTCTTGCAAGGGCTTGTCGATCAACTGCCCCTTCTGCGCTCTGCCCAGACCGTTGACGCCAGCCCTGCCGAAACCGAAACCGCCCATCGCATGATCGGCGCCACCGCACCATACGCAAGCGCAGGGTTTGTCACGCCGATGGCAGCGGTTGCGGGCAGTGTCGCGGAAACCGTTCTGGCGGCGATGCTTGCAGGCAGCACACCGGCGCGCGCCTATGTGAACAACGGCGGGGACATTGCCGTGCATCTTGAACCGGGAGAGAGCTTTACGCTTGGCATGGCGTCGCACGACAACCACCCCCTTGGAACACTGCGGCTGAACGCGGAAACCCCGATCCGCGGCATTGCCACCAGCGGACGTCATGGCCGCAGTCTGAGCCTTGGCATTGCAGACAGCGTCACGGTGCTGGCCGGAACAGCGGCACAGGCGGATGTTGCCGCAACGCTGATTGCCAACGCGGTGAACCTGCCGGGACATCCAACCATAGCGCGACGCGCTGCGGAAGACATCCAGCCAGACAGCGATCTGGGCAGACGCCCCGTTGTCACCGCATGTGGCCCACTGAACGCCGCTGACCGCGCCTGCGCCTTGGACGCGGGCCTTGCCTGCGCCCGCGCATTTGCGCAACGTGGCCTGATCCATGCTGCTGCCCTCTTCCTGCAAGGCGAAAAACGCCTGCTGAACCCCGCCCCGTTCACCTTACCCGAAAAGAGCCTTGTCGATGCCTGACCTAATCCTGCGAAAAACCGTGCTGAGTGTGGAAGAAATCTTTCATGAAGGCGGCCCTGCCCCTGACAAACCGCAACGCCGCGCTGCCGCACTTGCGATCATCGAAAACCCGTTCGCCGGCCGCTATGTCGAAGACATTCAGCCTTTCATGGAAGACCTCAAACCGCTCGGATTGCAGATGGCACAACGGCTGGTCGATACCCTGGGTGGGCCGGAGCAGGTGCAGGGCTACGGCAAAGGCACCATCGTCGGGGAAGCGGGCGAATTGGAACATGGCGCGCTCTGGCATGCGCCGGGCGGTTACGCGATGCGGCAGTTGCTGGACAACTCAAATGCCATCGTGCCCTCGACCAAGAAGGTCGGCGGCGTCGGTGCGCGGCTGGACGTGCCGATCACGCATATCAACGCCTCCTATGTGCGCAGCCATTTTGACGCGATGGAAGTGGGCTGCAACGACACACCGCGCGCGGGTGAACTGGTCTTGGTGCTGGTCATGTCCACGGGCGCCCGCATTCACAACCGCGCAGGCGGGCTGGACGCTGCTGACATCAAAGGGGAGGACGGTTTGAGATGAGCCTGAACATTCGCAAGATCGCCATAAACGTCGAAGAGACACATATCGAAGCCGGGCGGCAGATCAGCCCCGAGACCCGCAAGGCCGTGGCCGTTGCAGTGATCGCCAACCCCTTCGCGGGCAGTTATACCGAAGACCTGACACCGCTGATGGAGATTGGTGCGGAACTGGGTGGCATCCTCGGCCAGCGGTGCGTCGACGCGCTTGGCATCACACCTGCGCAGGCCGAAAGCTATGGCAAGTCTGCCATGGTTGGCGAGAACGGAGAGCTGGAACACGCCGCCGCGATCCTCCATCCGAAACTGGGCGCGCCTTTGCGCAAGGTGGTGGAGAAAGGGGCAGCGCTGGTGCCATCGTCCAAGAAGATGGGCAGCCCCGGTCAGGTGCTTGATGTGCCCCTGGGCCACAAGGACGCCGCCTATGTGCGCAGCCATTTCGACGGGATCGAAGTGCGGCTGAACGATGCCCCCCGTGCGAATGAAATCATGGTCGCCGTCGCCGTCACTGACAGCGGCAGGCCCCTGCCCCGCGTTGGCGGACTGACCCATGAAGACGCCAAGGGCGAAGACGGCCTGCGCTGAGCGCGCAATAGCTTTGAGGTTGTGTCAAAGCACGCCTGCGCCTTATTGTGAGGCATGGAAGACAGCCCCGACACCCTCACCGCGCGTTATGTGCTGGAAGATCAGGTCGGTTACCTGTTGCGATTGGCCAGCCAGCAGCATGCGGTGATTTTTCAAAAGCACGCCATCGACAATCTGACGCCCACACAGTTCTCGACCATTCTGCGGGTTGCAGAGGTGGGGGAGGTCTCGCAGAACCATCTGGGGCGGCTGACAGCAATGGATGTGGCGACGATCAAGGGCGTGGTGGACCGCCTGAAAGCCAAGGGGCTGGCGCAATCCACCTCTGATCCGAACGACAAGCGGCGGTCGATCATTTCGCTCACGGCAAAGGGATCAGCCATGGTTCAGGACCTCAAGGCGATGGGTCATGCCATTACCGATGAAACGCTCGCGCCGCTGGATGCGGCCGAACGGCAGACGTTTCTGGAGCTGCTGCGCAAGCTTGGTTAGACGCCCATCACCCCTTTGGCCAGTTCCGGCAACCTGTTTGCAGGCGGGGTGTTGCGGCTGCGAAGGCTGCGCACAACGCCGTCAATAACCGTCATGCCCACACCCGGCAGATTGCCCAGCTCCACCGATTCCAGCAGTGACTTGCCCGGCGCATGCTGCGCCTGATCCATCAGCACGAAATCGGCACATTTGCCGGTCTCGATCAGCCCGGTATCCAGCTTACGCTGCCGCGCGGTGTTGCCGTTGGCAAAGCAGAACGCCTCCTCCGCCTTCACATTTCCAAGCGCGGACAACATCGCCACCATGCGCATGATCCCGAGCGGCTGCACGCCCGACCCCGCAGGGCCATCCGTGCCAAGGATCACCTGATCGAGCTTGCCCAACTCCCGCGCGGTATTGAGCGTCAGCAAAGCCGCACGTTCGTTGCCGTTGTGTACAATCTCCAACGCTGCCTTGCAGTTCTCGCACAGGCAGACGATCTGATCATCCGGCAGCGCGGAATGGCCACCGTTGATGTGGCCCACAACATCCGTGCCCGTTTCCAACACCATATCCGCGTCGATCAGGCCCGAGCCGGGGATCGAAGGCCCGCCCGTGTGGATTGTCGATTGCATCCCGTATTTGCGCGCCCAGCCGATCATCTGGTTGGCCGTCTTGCCATCCTTCACCGTGCCAAGCCCCACTTCGCCGATCAGCCGCACACCGGCGTCGGACATCTGTTTGAAATGATGCTCCTCCAACCCCGCTTGCAGCAGCGGAGCCCCCGCGTGGACCTTCACCCCGGAGGGCCGGAAATTCTCGTACCAACGCTGCGCGGCAATCGCCATGGCGACGGTGCCAACCACATCGTTTGGGCGTCCGGGCATATGCACTTCGCCTGCCGAAATGAGGGTCGTGACACCCCCGTGTAGCGTGGAATCGATCCAGTGGAGCTGTTGCTGGCGCGGGGTATAGTCACCCACGACCGGGTGAATGTGACTGTCGATCAGGCCGGGGGCGAGGGTTACGCCCATGGCATCGACCACCGTATCGGCCCCTTCGCAATCAAGGTCTGCCTCAGCCCCCCACGCGCTGATCTTGCCGTCCACGGCAATCAGGCAATGACCATCGAAAATCGGCTCCTCCAGCTTGCCCGACAGGATTTGCCCGATGTTGCGGATCACCAGTTTTGACATGTTTTCCCCTCCCGTCAGAATGTGGCGTCAGACGCCCAGATAGGCTTTCAGTTTGCCCGGATCGGCCTGCAACTCCGCCGCGCTCATCGCGTCCACGTTGCGACCATTCTCAATGAACACCGCCTGATCGGCGATGGCCATGACTGTCTCCACCCGCTGCTCCACCAGCACGATGGCGATGCCTTCGGCTTTCATCTTCAGCACCACATCCCGGATCAGCGCAATGATCGAGGGCTGCAACCCTTCGGTCGGCTCGTCCAGCAGCAGCACCTTTGGCCGCAGACACAGCGCGCGGGCGGTTGCCAGCATCTGTTGCTCCCCGCCAGACAGGGTTCCCGCCGCCTGCCCCAGCCGTTCACGCAGACGGGGAAACAGATCCAGCACCCAATCGCGGGTGTCTTTCCCCTCTCCACGGGTCATCAGGCCAATTTCGATGTTTTCCGCAACGCTGAGTTCAGGAAACAAGCGACGGCCCTGCGGAATGTAACCGATGCCGCGTTTCGGTACTTCATGCGGCGACAGCAGGTTCAGCACCTCCCCCTCAAGAGAGACCGACCCTTCGCTGAGGGGAAGCAGCCCCATGATCGTCTTCAGCGTGGTTGTCTTGCCCGCGCCATTGCGGCCCAGCAGGCAGAGGATTTCGCCCGGTCTGGCTGTGAAGCTCACACCATAGAGCGCCTGCACTTGCCCGTAAGCTGCGTGGATGCCCTGCACCTCAAGCATCCGCTGTCCCCAGATAGGCGGCTTGTACTGCCGGATTGGCATGGATTTCCCCGGGCGTGCCATTGGCCAGCACCATGCCCTGATCCAGCACCGTGATGTGATCAGCAGCGGCCATGACGACTTTCATGTTGTGTTCGATCAGCAGGATCGTCGTCTCCCCCGCCAGATCGCGGATCAGCTTGATGAAATCCTGCACTTCGGATTCAGCAAGCCCTTGTGTCGGCTCATCCAGAATGAAGATCTTCGGCTCCTGCGCCAGCCCCATGGCGATTTCCAGCAACCGCTGGTGGCCATAGCTGAGATCACCGGCGATCTGATCCGCGCGGTCATCGATGCCCACACGTTCCAACACATACCGCACCTTGGCGTCCGTCTTTGCCGGATCGCCCCCCAGAATGCGCCGCGCCGCAAGTGCTACATTCTCATGCAGGGTCAGCCCCGGAAAGATCGAGGTGATCTGGAAGGTATAGGCCAGCCCCAGTTGAATGCGTTTGTGCGCTGGCAATGCGCTGATGTCGCGCCCTTCGAAAAACACCTTGCCGCTGGTGGCCGGGGTGCGTCCGCTGACCATGCCCACGAAGGTCGATTTACCCGCCCCATTGGGGCCGATCAACGCCGTAACCTTGCCGCGTGCGAGGACGAAGTTGATGTCCGTATTGGCTTTCAGCCCCGCATAGGTCTTGGTCAGCCCGCGGGTCTCTAAGATGTTCATGGCAGCCATGCGAACACCTTCCTGCGCACAAGCCCCGCCAACCCATGCGGCGCAAAGAGCGTCAGCAACACCAGCGCCACGCCCGCGATCAGCATGTAGGCGTTTGTGAAAGAGCTGGAGAAGTCGATCAGGTAGAACATGAAGAGCACGCCAATGAGCGGCCCGATGGTTGTGCCCGCCCCGCCAAGAAGCACCCAGAGCAGCGGGAAGATCGAATATTGCACCGACGCAAAGGTCGCGCCCACATAGCCAAACAGCATCGCATAGGCCGCCCCAGCGACACCCGACACAGCCCCCGACAGGATCATCGCATAGAGCTTGTGCCGCTGTGCATCATAGCCCAGCATCCGCGTGCGTTCTTCATTCTCGCGGATGGCCACCAACGTGCGGCCAAAACGCGACTGGATGACCCGCGCGAGGCCCAGAAAGCAGATCGCAAAGAGGATATAGGCCGCGAAGAAACGGGCGGTGTCCGTGGTCAGGTCAATCTCGCCGATCATGCGGGCGGCTTTTTGGACCACGAAGCCTTCATCGCCGCGTGTGTATTCCCCGAAATAGAGCACCACCAGATAGGCCGTCTGCGCGAACATCAGCGTGACGATCATGAACGATACCCCCGCCGTGCGCAGCGCAAGCGCCGCGACAACAGCAGCCAGAGCAGCCGCACAGACGATCCCGGTAGCAAACGCCGGCACCACCGGCCATCCGGCAAGGTTCGCCGTCAGGCCAAAGCCATACATGCCCGCCGCAAAGAACATCGCGTGACCAAGGCTGAGAAGTCCGGTGTAGCCAAAAACCAGATTGAACCCCATCGCATAGATCGCCAGCACCATGATCCGCGACAGATTGCCTGCGTGATAGGGGGGTAACACGAAGAACAGCACCAAGAGCGTGGCCAGCACGCCAAAGTGCAGGGCATTGGACTTGGCGGCGTCCTTCATGTCTGCGCACGCCCCATCAGGCCTTGCGGGCGGAACACCAGCACCAGCGCCACCAACAGCGTGGCAATGATCTTGGCAAGCGTTGGGGAGAAAAAGACAGAGATGATCCCATCGCTCATCCCGATCAGAAGCGCTGCGATGACGGTGCCGGGCAGACTGCCCAGACCGCCAATGATCACCACGATAAACGACAGCAACAACGGGTCGTGCCCCATCAGGTAATGCGCCTGTTGTATGGGCACCACCAAGACCGCACCAAGGGCCGCCAACCCAGCACCCAGCCCGAAGACCAGCGAATAGACGCGCCCGACGGGCACGCCGAAGGCCTGCGCCGTTTCACTGTCCTGCTGGGTCGCGCGCATCAGCAGCCCAGCCTTGGTCCGGGTGATCACCAACCACAATGCCACCAGAACCACCGCCGCGGCGGCAATAACGAACAGCTTGTAGCTCGTCGTGCTCAGCCCCCAGGGCCAGAACATCGCAAAGCCGTTCTCGCCCCATTCAAACCATGGCAGCGCAAGGCGTGTATTGAAGGGCGGCTCAACGGGCCGTGCATCGGGGCCGAAGGTCATCAGCGTGGTTTGCTGGATGATATAGAGCATCCCGATCGTGGCCACGATTGTCCTGTCCGCGTCATAGGCCACACGCTTGAGCACCAACCGATCCGCCACCATCGCGATCCCGCCAACAAGCGCTGGCGCGATGATCAACGCCGCGACAAACCCGATGGCCGGATGCGTGCCCAACACGGTGGCCACCCACCACGCCAGCACAGCGCCCAGCATGTAGAACTCCCCGTGCGCCACATTCACCACACGCATCACACCGAAAACAATGCTCAGCCCCATGGCGGTCAGCGCAAGAATGGCTGCCGTGACCGCCCCCTCAAGGGCGGCCAGCATCAGGTGAGGTCCGAATTCCATCGCTCTGGGTCGTCCTTATGGCTGCGCGGGGATCAGAAGGATTGGGTCGTGTAGTCGACTTCGTCCTCGTACATGCCATCTTCGATAGATGCCGTGTGCTGCACCACCAGCTTCCCGTTTTCCACCTTGGAGATGTATTGCACGCCAAAGGTCTGGTGGGTCTTGCCGTTGAACCGTTTTGGCCCCTGCGGGTGATCCATCGATTCCGGCATATCCGTCATCGCCTCAACCGCTTCGATCAGCTTGGCCCGGTCACCCGGTCCCTGATAATGCGCGCTCTCCATGCCTGCCTTGATGATGTTAAGCGTTTCCCAGCAGCCGAACATATGCGCGTAGGTCGAGACATCCTTGGCATCCGCCGTAGATGCACCCATCTCATCAACACCAACGGCTTCGCGGTACGCCTTGTCGAACTCTGTCTGGTTCGCCTGCGCGTGACGCGGGTTGCCTTCCCAGAAATACGTGCCTTCCAGGAATTCCAGACCGGGGCTGTTGATGCTGACGGCCTCAAGACTGTCGATAAAGCCGAAAATCTCAGGCCGGGAGGGGCCGAAGAATTCACCCAGCTCTTTGACAAAAGTCAGCACGCCGGGGCCCACCATGACGTGATAGACGACTTCCGTCTCACGCGGGATGTTCGGGAAGTAACGGGTGAAGGACGTCTCGGTCGGTGGGATCGCGATCTTGGCGACCACTTCGCCGCCCTGCGCTTCAATCGCTTCAGAAAAGAAATCGCGGTGATCATGGCCGAAGGCAAAGTCGGGATAGATCATCGTGACCTTCTTGCCCAGATTGTCGCCAACGAATGGTGCCATGGATTTGACCTGGCTTTTCACATCCGTGATACCGGGTTGCAGCGTATAGCGGTTGAGCATGCCGGAAGCGACATGGTGCCCTTCGGAGACCACGAAATACGGCAGTTTCAATTCACCTGCCCGTGGGGCAGAACCGATAACCACGTGGCTGAAGAGCGTGCCAAATGCCACATCGCAATTGTGCTGTGTCGCGAATTTTTCGAGCACTTCGGCACCGCGCTTGGGGTCGGTGCCATCGTCCTCGGTCACGATCTCAACCGGGCGGCCATTGATACCGCCCATGTCATTGATGCGCGCCACCGCCGCCGTGGTCGTGGCGTCGTACCAGCGCCCGTAGGCGGCCCCGATGCCCGTTGCATGTTTCTGAAAGCCAATCTTGATCGGCGCGCTGCTTTGCGCCTGCGCAAATCCAAGGCTGCCCGGCAGCACACCGGAAGCGGCAAGCGTCCCTGCGCCAAGGCCCTTGAGTGCCGTGCGGCGGTTGATCTGAGTTTTCCCGTTGGACATCGATTTTCTCCCAAGCATTTTCGCTTTTTGTGAGGTGAGTTTGTGTGTGCACTAACAAAAAGTCCAGTTTTTTATTTGCCCGTCACGCCCCACGCGGGACGGCCAGCAGCCACAGGCCAAAGATCGTATAAGAGATCATCAGTACGCTCAAACCGACTTGCAACAGCAGCATGTCCTTGTTCGACCGGCAGAATTTTGACGCCATGTGATGCGCCATCAGCACTGACAGAACATGGGAAAAGACAACTGCAAAGGCCTGCGTCAGCCAGATGACTTTCACCGTGTCCGCCGTGTTCAGAAACCCGGTTGTGACGCGCAGATCAGCCAGACCAAAGAGGGTCGCACCGCGTCCCAGCGGATCACCCAGCGCGATCAGCATATACTGGATCTGCACCATGAAGCTGACCAGATAGTGAGAGAAATGATACCCCAGCGCGATGGGCAGGATCGAGATAGCGAAAGTGTTGAAAGCCAACCCGAAAGGCAGCGGCGGGCTTTTGCCCAGTACGGCCAAAGCCCGGACACCAATCCAGACGCTGAAGGCAAAAACGACAACAAGGGCAAGGTTCGCGCCAATCAGCCCAATCGTCGAGGGCCAGATCACGGCGGAGCGGCCCGGAAACTCCAGCGGGTTGATGCCCAGCTTCGCCAGCCACCAGAATGTTTCATGCAATCCGTCGAAACTTCCTGACGCGAGAATGACAAGGCAAAAGACCGCGTGGCTGCTATCCAGCGGACCTGACGACAGGCTGAACCATCCCGGCGCGCCCGCTTTGGCGCGGTGCCACAGGTGCACGGGCCGCAACGTTCCAATGAGTTGGAACAGCACCGTGAAACATTCCACCTGCCGCCCCCACCGGTCCGCGCCACACAGCGACATGCCGACAAGCGTGAAGACCCAATACCCAATTGCGAACGCCGCAAGCCGCGGTGGGTCGCTGGGCGCGATGTCAGCCAGAATGAAACACTGGAACAGCAAAAAGATCAGCACCGCCGGCCAGGCGTGCCAGTGCGCTGGCAGGCGCAATGGCGGCGTGCGACGGGAAAGCAACGATGCCGGTCCTGTCCAGGGGTTCACCCATCGCCAGATGTCCATGACCAACCCCTGCACCACAAAAAGCGCAATCCACCACACCGTCCAGAGAGTCAGCGGCAGCAGATTTTCCTGCGGGTCTGTTGGGCCTGCCCAGCCAATCCAGATCAGGCCAAGGAATACACCTGTCCCGATCCAAGAGGACCCCGCGGCAACACCCCTCAGAGCCAGCGTGTTTGGCAGCGTGACGGGCCGAAAGAACCGCTCCAGAATGTCAATCGGCAGACAAGTCACCAGCACGATAGACGCGGCCACCGTCATCGTGCCGCCAATCGCATAGGCCTGGGTCGGCAGCAGCAGGACAAATCCCTGCTCTGCGGCATGTGCAAGGGCGGGTCCGGCACTGCACATCAGCAGTATCGACAAACCAGAAAGGACAGATGCACGGCACATGTCATGAGTATACGCATTACCGTCGCACAGGGTGCAAGACCATTGCTGCCTCTTGGATATGCTGCGGGAATGCTCCTATAGTCTCAAGGACTGGTATGGGAGAGGCCGATCATGGGACAGCTGCGCGCATTTGACTTCAAAGGCTGGATTGAGGAACACCGTCACTTGCTGAAACCACCTGTTGGCAACCAGCAGATCTGGGAAGACGCCGACATGATGGTCACCGTCGTGGGGGGCCCCAACAAGCGTACTGACTACCATGACGACCCAGTGGAGGAGTTCTTTTACCAGATCGAAGGCGACATGGTGCTGAAACTCTATGACGGGACCGAGTTTTATGACGTGCCCATTCGCGAGGGCGAGATTTTCCTTCTGCCGCCCCATGTGCGCCACTCTCCCCAACGTCCGCAGGAAGGCTCCATCGGGTTGGTGATCGAACCGAAACGCCAGCAAGGTGAGCTGGACGCGGTGGAATGGTACTGCTTTGAATGCCAATCGCTTGTGCACCGGGCGGAGTTGCAGATGGAATCCATCGTGAAAGACCTGCTGCCCGTCTACAAAGCCTTCTACGCCTCGAAAGAGGACCGCACCTGCCCCGCCTGCAACGCGCTGCATCCCGGCAAGGAACCGCCCGAAGGCTGGGTCACACTGCCATCCAAAGCCTGATCCGGCGGTCACGATACGTGCGCAGATGACGTCCCCGATGCCCTCCCAGACCGCGCGCCTGACCGGGCGCGGGTGTTACGCCGCCGATGCGCCGCTGGACAATCCGCTGCATCTGGCGTTTTTGCGCAGCCCGGTTGCCGCTGGGGCCATCGAGACGCTTGAATGTGCGGACGCTCTGGATGTGGACGGGGTGGTTGCCGTGCACATCGGGGGTAATGTGGCGCATCTGGGCGCATTGTCCGTGAATGCCGTCATCCCCGTTTCCATCCCCCTGCCCTATCCCATCCTCGCGCAGACCCGTGTCGACGCCGTCGGTCAGCCCGTTGCCGCCGTTCTGGCAGAGACACCCACGGCCGCCGCAGATGGCGCAGAGGCCATCTGGCTGGACATCGCAGAGGCGACGTTGCCCCCACCGCGCACAATCGCGCAACAGCACTGGCAATCGGGTGACTGTGATGCCGCCTTCGCAAAAGCGGCACATGTCGTCAGCGCATCCATCGCGCACCCCCGCCTTGCCCCCAGCCCGATGGAGCCACGTGGGATCGCCGTTCGCTTTGACGCGGCAACGCAATCGGCCACCATCTGGCATGCGACACAAACCCCTCACCGCACCCGGTCCGAGCTGGCCCGCATCCTTTCGATAGACCCCTCCCGCCTGCGCGTGATCGCGCGCGATGTGGGCGGGGCTTTCGGCATGAAAGCCTCTCTCTATCCTGAGGAAGTGCTGGCGGTCTGGGCCGCGTTTCATCACCAAAGGTCCGTGCGCTGGATCGCCGCGCGGTCTGACGAGTTCCTCTCTGCCACGCAAGGGCGCGGGGTCCAAAGCAGCGGTGCTCTGGCACTGGATAAAGACGGCCGTTTTCTGGCGCTCAGGGCACAGACAACCGCGCCGCTGGGCCATTGGCTGCCAAACTCTGGCCTGATCCCAGCCTGGAACAGCGCCCGCATCCTGCCCTCGGGCTACATTGTCGGGGCTCTCGACATCCGAACCGAAGCCCAAACCGTGCCCCTTGGTCCAACGGGCATCTATCGCGGCGCGGGCAGACCAGAAGCCAACGCCCTGATGGAGCGTCTGGTCGACAAGGCCGCGCGGGTTCTTGAGGCAGACCCGCTGGACCTGCGCCGGCAAAACCTCCTGCCCGCTGACGCGCTGCCGCATAGAACCGCAACTGGCAACACGCTCGAAAGTGGGGATTATGGCGCGGCGATTGATCTGCTGGCGCGGGAAAGTGCCTATGCTGCCCTTCGGGCGGAACGAGACAGACGCCGGGCAGAGGGTGCATTGGTCGGGATCGGTACGGCATTCTACCTCGAACCCTCCGGCAGCGGTTGGGAAAGCGCGCGGGTGACGCTGCATCCAGATGGCCACGCTGACATTGCAAGCGGTTCATCATCACAAGGACAGGCGCGGCAGCAAAGCTACACGCGTATCGCAGCAGACGTGCTTGGCTTTCCGCCAGAGCAGATCACCGTTCAGCTTGCCGATACCGCCAAATGCCCCGAAGGGATCGGTGCGCTGGCCAGCCGCGCGACAGCCATAGGCGGCAGCGCTGTGCATGTGGCTTGCACCCGCGCCCGCGCACGCCGCGAGGCCGGCGAGACCGGGGTGATTACCGTTGAGGAACGCTATGAAAATACCGGCCAGGCGTGGGGCCACGGGGCCTGTCTGGTGATGGTCTGCATTGACACTGAGACCGGCACGCCAACCCTTGAACGGGCATTCTGTGTGGATGATGCTGGCATCGTCATCAACGCAGACGCGGTGATGGGTCAAATTATCGGCGGCTTTGCTCAGGGTCTTGGCGAAGCGTTGATGGAAGCGGTGCGCTATGACGAAGACGGGCAATTGCTGACCGGATCGTTTATGGACTACGCCATGCCGCGCGCCGCAGATATCCCACAGGTCCATGTTGCGAAACTCTGCTCGCCCTCCCCCACAAATGCCCTTGGAGCCAAGGGCGTGGGTGAAGCCGGAACCATTTCGGCGCCCATCGCCATTCTCAACGGCGTGCTTGATGCCCTTGCCCCGCTCGGGATAACTGATCTTGATATGCCCCTGACGTCCTGCTCCCTTTGGCATGCCATCGCGCAGGCCTTGACCAAGAAAGACCTCTGATGAAGTACGCCCGATCCGAAGCCAAAGACTATGCCCGCGAAAACATGCGTGGCATCTGGGCAGCGGCCCTGAACCCCTTTAACGCGGATCAGTCTTTCAACGAGGCCGGGCTACGGTCCAACATCCGCCACTGGATCGATGACCTGGACATTCAGGGCCTCTTCATCGCGGGCAAGCAGGGGGAGTTCTTCTCCATGTCGCTGGAGGAACGTAAACGCAACTTTGAAATCGCAGTCGATGAATGTGGCGGCAAGGCGGGGACGATCATGTCAGCCTCGGATCAGAACTTCGACACGGTGTTGGAACTGGCGCGCCATGCACAAGACTGCGGTGCAGACTATATCGTCGTCCACGCCCCGGTACTGCATTTCGTGACCGACCCCGACGACACCGTTTACAACTACTACAAGACCATCTGCGATCAGGTCGATATCGGCATCGCCATGTGGAGCCATCCGGACAGCGGCTATCTGATGAGCCCGGAGCTGTGCGCCCGCATCGCGGACCTGCCCAATATCGTGGCCATCAAATATTCCGTCCCGCGCGACATGTATGTGAAGCTGACGCATATGGTGGGGGACAAGATCCACGTCTCCACCGCGTCTGAAGTCGAATGGCTGGACAATATCGAGGAGTTGGACTGGAAGCTCTATCTCTGTTCCTCCCCGCCCTATCAGTTGCAGACCAAGGTGGACCGGCGGATGCACGATTACACCCAAGCCGCGTTCAGCGGTGATTTCGCCACCGCGCGGCGGATCCGGGACAGCCTTGACCCTGTGCGCAATGCCATCAAGCGCACCAAACCCGGTGGGAAACCGCAGGCACATGGAAAGTACTGGCAAGAGCTGTTGGGTCAGGCTGGTGGCCCGGTCCGCAGCCCGTTGCTGCAACTGACCGATGCGGAGAAGGAAGCGACACGTCAGGCGTTTGAAACCTGCGGGTTGAAACTGTGAGCCGGGCGCGCAGAGAGGCGTTTCTGTCGGGTCTGTTCGACGCTGCGGTGGCCGCCGCCGATCCAAAAGTCACATTGGCCGGGCACCTGCCCAAACCGCCCAAGGGCCGCACAATTGTTGTCGGCGCAGGCAAGGGTGCAGCGCAGCTTGCGCAGGCGTTTGAACGGTTGTGGCCCGGTCCGCTGGAAGGGGTTGTGGTCACGCGGTACGGGTACGCCGCGCCATGCGCGCGGATCAAAGTCATGGAAGCCGCCCACCCGGTACCGGATGCAGCGGGCCTCGACGCCGCCCAGGCATTGAAAGCCGCAGTGACAGGGTTGGGACCGGATGATCTGGTCGTCGCTCTGGTCTGTGGCGGTGGATCATCCTTGTTGCCTGATCCACCCGAAGGGTTGGCGCTTGCCGATCTGCAAGCGCTGAACGAAGCGCTGCTGGCCTCAGGTGCGCCGATCTCCGTGATGAACGACATTCGCAAGCGGTTCAGCGGGATCAATGGCGGACGGCTGGCCGAACTGGCTGCCCCCGCGCAGGTCTGCAACCTGATCGTGTCGGATGTGCCCGGCGATGATCCCCGCGAAGTCGCGTCAGGGCCCACTGTCCCCGGACGCCCCTCTGCTGCTGAGGTACAGGCGCTTGTCAAAAGCCGCGGGATTGCCCTGCCGGACCGATTGATGGCCCACCTCGCCGCACAGGACCCAGACGCTGCAACACCAACGGACACCCGCGTCAGCACGCAGATCATCGCCTCTGCTGCGATCTCTCTCGAAGCGGCGGCGCAGGCGGCGCGCGCGCAGGGTGTGAACGCCTGGGTCATGTCCGACCGCATCGAAGGCGAAGCGCGCGATGTGGCACAGGTCCATGCGGCCCTTGCCCTGCAAGCCGCAGATACCGGTATTCCCTTTCCTGCGCCTTTCGTGATGCTGTCTGGTGGCGAAACTACTGTCACCCTGCGCCACAAGGGACGCGGCGGACGGAACGCGGAATTCCAGCTTGCGCTGTCATTGGCGCTGGAAGGCTCGGACGGGATCACTGCCTTGGCGGCAGACACCGATGGCATCGACGGTTCAGAAGACAACGCAGGTGCCTTTGCGGACGGCACCACAACCACCCGCATGCGCGCGGCGGGCATTGATCCTGCTGCGATGTTGCAGGGCAACAATGCCTTCACAGCGTTCAAGGGGATCGACGCGCTGTTCATGACCGGCCCGACGGGGACAAACGTCAATGACTTCCGCGCGATCCTGATTGGTGACATCTGAAGTCAGACACGCCAGCGCAGCACCCGCCGCTCCACCGCTGCGATCCCGGCAGAGACAAGCACACCAAGCACCGACAGGATCACCACGCCCGCGAACAACCGCTCAAGGTCATAAAGGCTGCCCGCCTGGAGGATATACGCACCGATTCCAAACTCCGCGCCCAGCATTTCAGCAGCCACCAGCAGGATGATCGCGATGGTCAGCGAAATGCGCAGGCCTGACAGGATGCCCGGCATCGCCCCCGGCAACACGATCTTGCGCACGATGGATTGCCAGCTGAGCCCAAAGCTCTGGCCCATACGGATCAGCGTGCGGTCGACGTTGTCGACGGCGGCATAGGTCGCCACCACTGTTGGCGTGAAAGTGCCAAAAGCGATGAGGGCGTATTTGCTCGCCTCATCAATGCCAAACCAGATCACGAAGAGCGGCAAGAGCGCGATCTTCGGGATCGGGAAGATCGCAGCAACCAGCGGAACCAACCCGGCCCGCACGAGTGAAAACAGAGCAATCAGCACGCCCAATGCGATGCCCAGACCCGCGCCAATGCTCGCCCCGACGACCAGCCGGGTCAGCGAAGGGATCAGATGCTTGAACAACATGCCCGTGTCGTAGAGTTCCTTGAATGTCAGCAACACATCGCTGGGACGCGGCAATGTCAGGGCCGAAATGAAACCCGTCCGGGTGCCCCATTCAGCAAAGGCAATCAACAGCACAAAGACCAACAACCCCATGCCCCGCCGCTGGCGTGCAACGAAACCACCCCCCCGAAACGGAACCGGGCGCGCCGGATCAGACATCGACCAACTCCGCATCCGCCGCCATCGCCTCTTCGCGCATCATATCCCACAGGATTTTTTGCTGGGTCTCCAGTTCGGCCAGCCCATTGCGACGGTCTTCCAACGGCATGTCGATGGAGACCACCTCCCGCACCTGCCCCGGCCTGCGCGACAGCACGACAATCCTGTGGCCCAGCCTTACCGCTTCGGCCAGGTTGTGGGTGACATAGACAGCGCCAAACGGCGCGCGGGTCCAGAGGCTCACCAGATCATCCATCAGCAATTCGCGCGTTTGACTGTCCAGCGCGCTCAGAGGTTCATCCATCAGCATCACCGCCGGGTTCACCGCCAGCGCACGGGCAATCGCCACCCGTTGTTTCATCCCGCCCGACAGTTGCTTGGGCAAAGCATCACCAAACTCAGCCAGTTTGGTTCGGGACAGCACATCATCAATGATCGCCCCCCGCGCGGCACGATCCAGCGGGTGATCCTCCAGCACGAGAGAGACATTGCCCCGCACCGACCGCCACGGCAGCAAAGCAAAGTCCTGAAAGATAAATGTCAGCGGGTTCAGGCAGCCCGCAGGTGGTGCACCCACTTGCAGGACCTGCCCCTGATCTGGCCGCTCCAGCCCGCCCAGCATCCGCAGCAAGGTAGACTTGCCACAGCCCGAAGGGCCCACGATACACACGATCTTGCCAGACGGGACATCAAGCGTGATGTCCCGCAGCACTTCCGTCGCACCATAGTGATGACTGACCTTCTCAAGCCGCAGGTCCATCCCGCGCCGCCCGGATCAGGCGCCGATGGTCTCAACGTAAGAAGTATCGATCAACTGATCGAGCGTGATGTCCGCGTCCACCAGCCCTTCGGACTGGAACCAGCTGAGCTGATCCGCAACAGACGCCACGTTCAGCGCCGCCCCTTCGTTCAACCGCATGGTGCCATTGATGATCGACGGCGCCGCCTTTTCGCGCGGACGGTCGGTGTAGACATACTTGTGGATCAGATCGACCATTGCGTTCACGCCGTCCTCGCCGCCTGTCTTGGCGATCATGGCCGCATTGTAATCCGCCACACCCTTGGAGAAGCCCGCGAGGAAACCGCGCGTCATGTCGCCCTCGTCGGCGGCGTTCTTGGCGGAGGTGAAAACGGTCGTGACCTGATAATCCTTCACGTAGTCGGCCACATCGCCGATGATATGCACCGCGCCCGACCCAGACAGCGGCTTGGCGATATGGGGCACGATGGACCAGGCATCCACTTGCCCGGACTTCAGCGCGCCGATAATCGCGCCGACCTTTTGCAACGGCTTGAAGCTGAGGTTGATCCCCTCGGCGGCGGCCATTTTGGAACCCATGTAGTGGAAGGAAGAACCCGCCTGCGTCACGGCCCAGCTTTTGCCGTCCAATTGCGCAGGGCTGGTGATCCCGGCCTGATAGGCGGCGTCGGACACGAGGATCTTCTGCCCATCAATCCCCGCCTCTTCCTGAAGCGCCCCGCCAATCACCTTGATCGCACCTTTCTGTGCCAGCGAAACAAGGCCACCGGAAATGGCCGTCACCGCATAGTCGACATCCCCGCTGGCAATCGCAACGGCCATGGGCTGGGCCGCCTCGAAGAAGCGCATTTCAACGTCCAGCCCGGCTTCTGCGAAATAGCCACGCTCATAGGCGACAAAACTGCCTGAGTGGCTGGTAAAGCGCAGCGCGCCCACGGTGATCTTGCGGTTGGCAGCCAGCGCAGGCGCAGCAAGCCCCAAGGCCGCGGTTGCACTCAGGGTCGTCAAAGCCTGACGGCGGTTGAACGTGGTCATGGTATCCTCCCAATATATCTGGCCGCAGGATGCGCATGCGCTGCATTCAGGTCAAGCGAATGCGGGACGCGGCCGGATCGCTTTCCGGGTGGATGACGTGCATTTTTACCATGCAGAACGCCAAACAGCCCTACCCTCCCCCAGACAGACGCGGTATCAGCCGGTGACGCCAACAAACGGGGCTTGCCATGACCTTTTCCCGCGCCATCAAGATCGCGCCTTCCATTCTTGCCGCTGACTTCGCCAATTTCGGCGCGGAATGCGCCGCTGTTGAGGCGCAGGGCGCTGACTGGGTGCATGTGGATGTGATGGACGGCCATTTCGTCCCCAACATCTCCTTCGGCCCCACCACCTGCGCCGCGATCCGCCCGCATATCAAGGGAGTGATGGACGTGCATCTGATGATCGCACCTGTTGATCCCTACATCGACGCATTTGCGCAGGCGGGCGCGGATATCATCACCGCCCATGTCGAAGCAGGGCCCCATATCCATCGCACCCTGCAAGCCATCCGCGCCAGCGGGGCCAAAGCAGGCGTCGCCTTGAACCCCGGCACGCCAGCAGAAGCGGTTGCCCCCCTGTTGGATGTCACCGACATGGTGTGCGTGATGACCGTGAACCCCGGTTTTGGCGGGCAGAAGTTCATCGACATGACCGACAAGGTTCGCACCCTGCGGTCAATGATCGGCGACCGGCCCATCCATATCGAAATTGACGGCGGCGTTGATCCGACAACCGCACCACAGCTGGCGCAAGCCGGAGCGGATGTGCTTGTGGCAGGCTCCGCCGTGTTCAAAGGCGGCTCTGCCACCAATCCCGCACCCTACGGTGAAAATATCCGCGCCATCCGCGCCGCCGCCGAAGGCACCTATACCTGATCAGTCAAACTGATCCGCAAAGGCATCCATCAACCGGTGTTTGAGGATCTTGCCCGTGGGCGCCGCTGGCAGGCTGGTTGCCAGAATAATCTGTGACGGGCGCTTGTACCCGGCCAGACGCGCGCTGACAAAAGCCTTCAGATCGTCGGGGGTGAGATCATCCCCTTCGGCGATCTGCACAAAGGCCAGCACCTTTTCATCGCCCTTGATCATCTTGCCAATCACAGCAGACTGGATCACCTGCGGATGATCATTCAGCGCCGCTTCGACTTCCGGCGGGTAAACGTTGAACCCACCATGGATGATCAGCTCTTTCGAGCGCCCAAGAATGTGCAGCATCCCCTGGTCGTCAATCTTGCCCAGATCACCGGTCCGCAACCAGCCGCCGTCCTCAAGCACGCGACGGGTTTCATCCGGGTTGCGGTAGTACCCCTTCATCACATGCCCCCCACGGGTGAGCACTTCGCCCTCTCCGGGGCTTCCGCCTTCAACAGTATCGTCAATCCGCACTTCAACCCCCGGCAGCGGTGGCCCAACAGAGATGTCGGGATCGCCAATCTCGCTCCGTGTGGCGCAAATGCCTGCGGTGGTTTCTGTCATGCCATACCCGTTTTGCAGGGCGACGCCGTAGAATGCCTCAGCCTTGCGTTTCCATGCCGGGTCCAGCGGTGCGGCACCGGACGACACATACCGCAGCCGGTCCGAGCCCAGTGTCGTCAGCCCCTGCTCCTTGGTATACTGCATCAAAAGCGCGTGCATCTGCGGTACCGCAGACAGCAATGTCACCCCGTCCTGCAAGGCCTCAAACAGCTTGGCCGCGGTAAAGCGCGCCTCCATCCGAACGGTGGCGCCAGTATAGCATGACGCCGTCACAACGGAGGCCAGCCCGAAAACATGGGTGATCGGCAGCACGCCGTAAATCAGATCATCCTGCCGCATGTCCCGGAGATTGGCAGACGCCATGCCGCCAAACCGCAGGTTGTCATGGGTCAGCATCACACCTTTGGGATCACCCGTCGTACCGGTTGTGTAGAGCAGGACCGCAACGTCATGCAGGTCCGCATCAGGTGCGCTTGGCAATGGTGTTGCCAGATGCAGCGCTCCAAATGCGCCTGATATCTCCCGCGCGCCCATCCGTTCCGCATGGGCAACAGCGTCGTCCGAGACGGCACAGGTCATCAATACCGCCGCAGGCTGTGCGTGGTTGAGGATGCGTGCGACTTCGCCCTCTGACTGGCGGGCATTCACGGGGATCACGACAGCATCCATCTTCCAGCAGGCAAAGAGCACGGCGACAGCGGCGGCGCAGTTTTCCGACAGCAGCAACACCCGGTCATTGGCGCGTACACCCGCAGTCTTCAATTCCGCGCTCAAGGCATCGCTTGCCACATCCAGATCAGCATAGCTCCACGCCGTACCGATGCTGTCTGTCAACGCAAGCGCATCGGGGCGCGTCTGCGCCTGATCTGTCAAAAAAGTCTCAACACGGGCCATGGGATGGTGCTTTCTCTGCGTTGCTCACCGATAGACGGGTTTGCGTTTTTCCAAAAAGGCGGCGATCCCTTCGGCGGCTTCATCCGCCCCGGCAGCCGCTGCCATGGCATCGCGTTCGGCATCCAACTGCGCGGCCTCGGTGCTTTCATAGGCCGCGCTGACCAACTGGCGGATGGTCGACTGCGCGGCACGCGGTCCCGCAGCAAGCGTATCGGCCAGCAGCATGGCTTCCTCCAGCGCAGCCCCTTGCGGGCAAAGCCGCGTGATCGCGCCCAGTTCGGCAAAGCGGGTTGCCATCACCGGACGGCCCAGCAGACACATCTCCATCGCCAGCGGGCGCGGCAACATGCGCGCCATGGCGGAGGTGAGGCCCGCATCCGGCACCAGCCCGGCCTTGACGTAAGCGGCTGTAAACTTGGCTTCCTTGCTGGCCACTATCAGATCACACGCCAGCGCCAACGACAGCCCGGCCCCCGCAGCACCACCTTCCACGGCAGCGATGACGGGCACCGGACAGGCGCGCATGGCACGCACCAGATCGTGCAGGTCATCCACCTTCTCGCGACGCTCCGATTCACTGACCCCGCGGCGTTCGATCAATACGTTCAGATCGCCCCCGGCACAGAAGAATTCCCCTTCTGAGGTCAGGATCACCGCGCGGATGCGCGGTTCTTGCGCCTGTTCCATGGCACGCGCGATACAATCATAAAGCTCTGGCGACAGCGCACCCCGGCGCGCCGTATTGCCGTTCCAGATGATCAGCCGATCGCCTTTGTCTTCGATCCGTGCGCTCATGCCTTTGCCCTTTTGAAAACACCGTTTGCCGTCGATAGAATGGTGCCAGCGGCATCGCGGATCTCGGACGTGGCATACACGATCTTGTAACCACCTCCCGATACCTTGCCGGTCGCCACCACCTCCCCCTCTGCCGCAGCGGCCACGTAGGATGTGCTGAGCGACAAGGTCAGCACCGGCGTCAGCGCGTCTTCCCCCGCCAGAAACCGCGAGGCGGCAAAGCCCGCCGCCGCGTCCAGCATCATGGCATGGATACCACCATGCAGGGTGCCATTGCGGTTGCGGTGCTTGGCTTGGATATCCAGCGTCACCGTGGCCAGCCCGGACGGATCACTCAGATCAATCCGGTATCCGACCAACAACTCTGCCCCGCTTTGGGGCGCTTCATGCGGCGGCAAGGGCAATATAACGCTCCAGATGATGATCCGTGTCGCCAAAGCGGTGGTCGGCCATGACGATGCGTTTGGCGATATGGGCCAGTTCATATTCCTGCGTCATGGCAATGCCGCCGTGCATCTGGATGCTGTCCTCGGCCACCAGACGGCCCGCGCGACCCATGAGGTTCTTGGCAGCCGACACCTGACGTTCCCGTTCGCCCCGCGCGCTTTCCAGATGGCCCGCAGCGTTGATCACCGCCGAGCGCGCCTGCTCCATCTCGATCAGCAGATCGGACATGCGGTGCGCCAGCGCCTGAAAGGTGCCGATGGGACGGCCGAATTGCTTGCGCGTGCCCAGATATTCCTTGGTCAAATGCGTCGCGGTTTCCATCGCCCCCAGCGTTTCGGCGCATTGCGCCACACTGGCCGCAGCGACCCGCGCTTCGATGGCGTCAAAGGCCTTGCCTGCCGCACCCAATCGCGCAGATGCGGGCAGCCGGACATCATCCAGCATCACTTCTGCCGCCCGACCGCCTGCCAGCAGGGCATAGCCCTGGATGGTAATGCCTTTGGTATCTGCGGGCAGGACAAACAGGGAAATACCATCGGTATCGCCAATGTTGCCACTTTCACGGGCCGAGACGACAAGCATCTGTGCGGCTTCCGCATTCACCACAACCGCCTTGTGGCCATTGAGAACGATCTCATCGCCCTCCGCCTTCGCTGTCGCCTGCACCCGGTTGAGATCATACCGACTGGAAGGTTCGCCATGGGCAAACGCCATCTGCATCGCCCCGCCGATGACCTCTTCGACCAGCGCCTGCTGGGACTCATCGCCCAGATCAGCAACCAGTCCACCTGCCAGAACGGCAGTATCCAGCATCGGCTCAACCACGCCTGCACGTCCCAGTTCTTCGAACACCACGGCCAAGTCGAAACCCGCGCCGCCAAAGCCACCCTGTTCTTCCGTAAACAGCGCCCCGATCACACCCAGTTCGGCCAGTTGGCCCCAGATGTCGTCGGACATGCCGCTGGCGCTTTCGATGATCTTGTTGCGGGTTGCCGTGTCATAGCGTTCGCGCAGGAACCGCCGGAGAGTGTCCTGCAACATCTGCCGTTCTTCGGTCAGGTCAAAATTCATATGTTCAGCCCCCCATCGTGACTTTGGCAATGATGCCACGCTGGATCTCATTGGACCCACCAAAGATCGACAGCTTGCGGTTGTTGAAATACTGTGATGCGACCGGACCCGCCCCGCTTGGATCAGGCAGACCTGCATTGCTGCCTTCCAACGCTTCCGAGGCAAAGGGCATCGCATAGGCCCCCGCCGCGCGGCGGGCCAGATCGTTGATTTCCTGCCGGATAATCGTGCCTTTGACCTTGAGCATCGAACTTTCCACCCCCGGTGCCGTACCAGCCGCCGCTTTGGAGACGATGCGCAGGTTCGTTGTCGCCATCGCTTTGAGATCAATCTCCACCTGCGCCAGACGGGCCGCGAAATGCGGGTTCTCGATCAATGGCTTGCCGCCCGACATCTCGGATTTCGCAATCCGCCGCACCCGCGTCAGCCCGGCCTGAGAAAAACCCACGCCCGCGATATTCGTGCGTTCATGGGTCAGGAGGTACTTGGCATAGGTCCAGCCCTTGTTCTCCTCCCCCACGAGGTTCTCAACCGGAACCTTCACATCCGTGAACCAGACCTCGTTCACCTCCGCACCGCCATCAAGCAGCACAATGGGCCGCACTTCGACACCGGGCGTGTCCATGTCAATCAGAAGGAACGAAATCCCCTCCTGCTGCTTCACGTCCTTGTCGGTACGCACGAGGCAAAAGATCATGTTCGCGTGCTGACCCAGTGTGGTCCAGGTCTTCTGACCGTTGACGATATAGTGGTCGCCATCCTTCACCGCGGTCGTTTTCAGCGACGCCAGATCAGACCCGGCACCCGGTTCGGAATAGCCCTGACACCACCAGTCTTCGCCCGACAGGATACGCGGCAGCCAATAGTCGCACTGTTCCTGCGAGCCAAATTTCTGCAACACTGGCGCCAGCATCGACAGGCCAAACGGCACGATGCGTGGCGCGTGATGCGCGGCAGCTTCTTCCTCGAAGATGTGCCGCTGCACCGCGTTCCATTCCGCGCCCCCAAAGGACTTCGGCCAATTGGGCGCAAGCCAGCCCTGCGCGTTCAGGATCGCATGCCAGCGTTCCATGTCCGCCTTGTTCAACTCACCCCCGTCACGCACCTTGTCGCGCAGGTCTTCGGGCAGCTTGGTGGTCAAAAAGTCGCGGACGTCGTCGCGGAATGCCTGTTCTTCAGCAGAATAGCTCAGGTCCATCGTGTCGCTCCTTATGAGTAGATTTCAAAGAGGCCGGCCGCGCCCATGCCGCCGCCGATGCACATGGTCACAACGCCAAGCTTTGCACCGCGCCGCTTGCCTTCGTACATCAGGTGCCCGGCCATGCGTGCGCCCGTCATGCCAAAGGGGTGGCCGATGGCGATGGAGCCGCCGTTGACGTTGTATTTCTCCGGATCAATATGCAACTGGTCGCGGGAATAGAGGCATTGAGAAGCGAAAGCTTCGTTCAACTCCCACAGGTCGATGTCATCCACCTTCAGACCATGCCGCTCCAACAGACGCGGCACCGCATAGATCGGGCCGATGCCCATTTCATCAGGCTCACAGCCCGCAACAGCGAACCCTTTGAAGGCGCCCATCGGCTCGATCCCGGCTTTTTCCGCTTCGACACTGTCCATCAGCACAACCGCTGCCGCCCCATCGGACAGCTGGCTGGCATTACCTGCGGTGATGAAGTTCCCTTCGCCGCGCACCGGCTGAAGCCCGGACAGACCTTCCATCGTGGTGGTCGGGCGGTTGCATTCATCCCCCGTGACCGTGACCTCATGGGTGCTGATCTCTTTGGTCTCTTTGTCCTGCACGCCCATGACAGTCTTCATCGGCACGATCTCTTCATCGAACTTGCCTGCTTCCTGGGCTGCGGCCATGCGCAACTGGCTGCGCAGGGAATACTCGTCCTGATACTCCCGGCTGAGGCCATAGCGTTCGGCAACCACATCCGCCGTTTCGATCATGGTCATGTAGATGTCGGGCTTATGCTCTTCCAGCCAAGCGTCTTTCACAGACTTCGCATGCGGCTGCACCATGGAGATGCTCTCCACCCCGCCCGCAACCATTGGGCCTGCGCCTTCCTGTGTGATCGCATTGGCGGCCATCGCAATTGTCTGCAATCCGGAGGAGCAGAAGCGGTTCACCGTCACGCCAGAAGCCGTCACAGGCAGACCCGCACGCAAGGCAATCTGCCGTGCGATGTTGCCGCCGGTGGCGCCTTCTGGTGTGGCACAGCCCATCACCACGTCCTCGATCTGCGACGGATCAAGCCCGGCGCGGGCCACGGCATGTTCCACCGCATGGCCGCCCATCGCAGCACCATGCGTCATGTTGAAGGACCCACGGAACGACTTGGCAAGGCCCGTGCGGGCGGAGGAGACGAGTACAGCCTGTTTCATTTGGCGTTTCCTTTGTTCAGATCATCGAAGGTGCGCCCGTCGGCCACCAGTTGTTTCAAAAGTGGCGCTGGTTGCCAGAACCACGCATCTTCCTTGGCGTAGGTTTCGATATCGGCCAGGACCGCATCCACCCCTTGAATATCCGCCCACTTCAGCGGCCCGCCCCAGTAGCGCGGGAAGCCGTAGCCAAAGAGCAGCGTCATATCCACATCCAGCGGCCGTGCGGCGATACCTTCGCCCACCACTTTGGCGCTCTCATTGACCATCGCGCACATGTAACGGCGGACGATCTCTTCATCCGTGAAAGCGCGGGGGGTGATGCCAAGTTCGGCTTGTTCAGCTTCGATCAAGCGGGTGATGTCCGGGTTGGGCACGCCACCGCGTTTGCCCTGTTCATAGATATAGTACCCCCGCCCGGTTTTCTGGCCAAAATGGCCTTGCTCACATAGACGGTCGATATAGGTCGGCACCCGTTCGTCCGGATGCAAAGTGGGTGCCTTGCGCTTGCGCGTGGCCCAGCCGATGTCGAGCCCCGCCAGATCGGACACCGCAAAGGGTCCCATCGCAAACCCAAAGTCCACCAGCGCCTTGTCAATCTGGAAGGGAGACGCCCCATCCAGCACCATATGCCCCGCCGCTGCACGATATGTGGCGAGGATGCGGTTGCCGATAAAGCCGTCACAAACCCCTGCCTTGACAGAGATCTTGCCCAGCATCTTGCCCAACGCAAACCCAGTTGCCGTTACGTCCAACGCCGTCTGATCCGCCACGACCACTTCCAACAACTTCATCACATGCGCGGGAGAGAAGAAATGCAGGCCAATCACATCCGCAGGACGCGCGGTTGCGGCAGCGATCTCGTTCACATCCAGATAGGACGTGTTGGTCGCCAGCACGCAGCCCGGTTTGCAGGCGGCATCCAGTTTGGCAAAGACGTCCTTTTTGACGGACATCTCTTCAAACACCGCTTCAATCACCAGATCGACATCGCCAAGACTGTCATAGCGGGTCGATACCGTCAGCGCCTTTGTGGTCAGCGCGTCGAACTGTTCCTGAGAGATCTTGCCACGTTTCAATGCGCCTTGCAGGTTGCCTGCGATCCGACCCTTGGCAGCCTCAGCAGCGTCAGCCTGCATTTCGATCAACACCACGCCAAGGCCCGCCAACAACGCCGCCGTTGCAATGCCAGCACCCATCGTGCCACCGCCAATCACACCGATGGCGTTAAGCGCGCGCGGCTCCACGCCCTTCAGTTCCGGCAGGTTGCTGACCGCGCGTTCGTTGAAGAACGCGTGGATCAGACCCCTGCGCTGGTCGGTGTTCATCAGCTCCATGAACAACTCCCGCTCGCGCTTGATGCCTTGCTCAAACGGCAACTCTGACGCGGCCTGAATGGCGCGCACAGCCGTGGCTGGGCTGATCTGCCCGCGTCCTTTCTTCAACACCGCCGCATAGGTCGCATCCCAATCCACCCCATCCGGACCCGGCATTTCGCTGACCGGGCGGCGCGGCGCGCCTTCATCAAGCAGGGATTGCGTGTAGGCCAGACCAACCGCTTCGGGGTCGCCTTCTTCAATCTTGTCGACGATCCCCATTTCCAACGCCTCGGGCGCTTTGATGTGGCGGCCCGTGGTGATCGCCTCAATCGCCGCCTCAGCGCCGGTCACGCGGGGCAGACGTTGCGTTCCGCCTGCACCCGGCAGAATGCCAAGGTGCACTTCGGGCAAACCGACGCGGGCCGAGGGCTGTGCCACGCGGTAGTGACAGCCCAATGCCACCTCAAGACCACCGCCCAGAGAGACGCCGTGCATGGAAGCGACAACCAGCAATGGAGACGCCTCAATCCGCGTGCAGAGGTCGGGCAGGTTCGGCTCCATCGGCGGCTTGCCGAACTCGGTAATGTCAGCCCCGGCGATAAACGCGCGGCCATCGCCAAGGATCAAAACCGCGCGCACGCCATCTTCGCTTTCGGCGCGGTCCATCGCCTCTGACAAGCCCTGCCGTACCGCCTGGCTCAATGCGTTGACCGGCGGGTTCTGGATGCGCAAAACGGCGATGTCACCTTGGCGCGCGTAGGCAATCTTGTCTGTCATCGGGGTCTCCTTGATATCTCATCTCAGCCGCGCCGCGCCAATGCAGGCGCAGTGCCGGTTTGTTGTTCCAATGCGCGCACTGTGTCGCGCAACGCCGGGCCCACCTCATCAATCATGCGGGCGTCCGGCAAATCCTGTGGCAGCGCCCCGCAGGTGAAGGCGACCGCCTCGCCAAACTCACTGGCGTAATACGGCACACTGACCGCATTCACTGTCCGCGCATACCGCGTCGGCGGTGGTGCCAGAACAAAACCCTGACCCAGCAATTGGTCATATCCTTCCTGCCGGAACTGGCTGAGCGCTGCAACAGGTTCCAGCGCTGCAAATCGTTCGTCACCCAACGTCGCAAGCACCGCCATGCCGGAAGAGGAGCCAAATATGGGGATGCGGTGCCCCGGCTCCAGCCAGATCGTTGCCATGCCTTGCGGCCGCCACGTCCGCGCCAAAAGCATCCTGTCGCCGTCCCGCACCGCGATCAGCGCCAGCGTCCCGGTGTCATCCGCCAGCTTCTGCATCGCCTCCGATGCAAGCTCGACAAAGCTGATGGACAGGGACGCCACAGATCCCAGCGCGACCGCCGCTGGCCCCAGCCGAAACCGGTCGTTTCGCCCGCCATGGCTCAGGTAACCCAGCTCACACAATGTATAGGTCAGCCGCGTAACGGTGGGTTTGGGGATGCCTGTCCGGTCCGCGATATCGGCATTCGTCAGTCCATTGTCGCTGGCGCGAAACGCGCGCAACACGCCAAGGCCCCGTGCGAGGGTGTTGGCAAATTTCCGATCTGACGATTGTTCTGTCATCGCGCCGCCATCGGAATCAGCAGAGAGATCATCGGAAAGGACATGATCAGGATCAGAACGATCACATCCACGCTCAGGAACCGCGCGATGCCTGCAAAGATCTTGTCGATGGGCGCGTCCTTGCCCACCACATTGGCGATGACAAAGACGTTGAGGCCCACGGGCGGCGTGATCAGACCGATCTCCAGCAGTTTGATCACCACAACCCCGAACCAGATCAGATTCAGGTCATAGCTTTCCACCAGCGGAATCATCAGCGGCAGGGTCAGCACCATTATGCCGATGGGATCAAGGAACATGCCCAGCAGAAGATAGATCACCGCGATGCACAGCATCAGCACCACGACGGACAACTGCGCCTCTGTCACCATGTTGACGACCAGCGGCGCAACACCCGTCAAGGCAACGAAAGCCACGAAGATCTTGGCGCTGGCTGCAATGAGGAAAATCGCGGTGGTCTGAACGCAGGTTTCCTTGACCGCGTCCCAAAGGCTGGAAACTGTCAGACGTTTCTGCGCAAACCCGATCAGCGTTGCTGCGACCACACAGACCGCCGCAGCTTCGGTCGCGGTGAAGATGCCGCCATAAATCCCACCGATGATCAGCACAAACAGCAGCACCGCAGGCCAGCTTTCCCACGCCGCCTGAAGACGCTCAGACCGTGTGAACCGCTGATCGGTGGGTGGGGCCACTTCGGGACGGCGCCAGACCCAGACCGCAATGACCAGCACGAAGCCCGCCAGCGTCAGAAGCCCCGGCAAGACGCCCGCCAGAAACAGCGCGGAGATAGAGGTTTCGGTGAAGATACCGTAGATAATGAACAGCACAGACGGCGGAATGAGTGACCCAAGTGTCCCGCCTGCCGCCACACTGGCCGTGGCCAGTCGCGGGTCGTAGCCCATGCGCAGCATCTCAGGCGTACAGATACGCCCCATGGTGGAAGCACAGGCAATCGACGACCCGGTGATCGCGGAAAATCCGCCACAGCCCATCACGGATGCCATGGCAACACCGCCGGGCAGTTTCGTCAGCCAGACCTTCGCGGCGTGGTAGATCTTGGTCGTGATGTCCGCACGGTAGGCAATATGGCCCAACGCCACAAACAGCGGGATCATCGACAGATCATAGGAATGGATCAGATCAAAGGAATTTGAGAACACCATTGAGGTCGTAGCACGGATCGCGCGTTCAGGCAGGAACTCGCCCGTGCGGAAGGCAAAGATAAAGAACGTCGCAACCGTCGCGACGGAAGCAAGGGTAAAGGCAATGGGCACCCGCAGGGCCAGCAGGCCCAGAACAGCGGCAAAGGCAATCAGGCCAACGGTTCCGGCATCCATTACACGCCCTCCTCGTTGCCCATCAGCGTGTCTTCGTGCTGTTGCTCGTCCGAGACGATCCCGCCTGCCAGAACGGTACGCAGATCGCGGACAAACAGCTCAAGCAAGCGCAACCATGTCGCGGCGATGCCGATTACAAACAACAACAGACCGGGCCATTTCGGCAGGTTGAGATCACCGTAGTAGAAACTGCCCTTTTCCCAGACGCTCAGAAACTCTCGCCCGCCTGCATAGATCAGCGGGGCCAGCCCGATGAGGCCAACCAGCGACCCCATGACGATCAGCCATGATCGGGCGCGATCCGGGAAACGGTCGGTGATGAAGGCCACGCTCACATGGGCGCGGGCGGCTGTTGCAGCGGCCAAGGGCAGCAAAATGGCTGCGACCATCAATTCGCGCACCATCGTGACGCTGTCGGGCACGCTGGAGGCAAACACCGCGCGGGCGACGACATTTGTCGTGATCAACACACCCAGACAGATGACGGCCAGCGCCCCCAACCCCAACAGGATTTTCTCCAGATTGATCAGCATGATGCCCCTCCCATGGCTTGCCAAAAACCGCAGTGAACGCGCCGCCCCTGTCCGGGGCGGCACATTCTGTTGTCTTGATCAAAGCGTGGCTTCAGTTGGTCTTTGCAGCCCAGGGGTAGCCTTCGGTGTCACGCACCTCGGTGTATTTGGCGATCAGGCCACGGTATTCCTCCAGCAGGGATGCCCCGTCCAGACCTGTGGCACCAGCCGTCTCCACCCAGGCATCAAGGAATTTGCCGCCGGCATCGACCAGTTTGGCCCGCTCGACCTCAGGCAGTTCGATCACTTCGACGCCTGCCGCCTTCATGTCCTCGATCGCCTTGGCGTTCGCGCTGGTGATCAGACGGCCAAACTCATCCGCCATGTCAGACCCGACCGCACCCAGCAGCGCCTGCTCTTCCGCGCTCAGCGAATCGTAGACATCCTTGTTCATGAACATGCCGACACCGCCGACCTGGCCCCAGTTCAGCAGCGTGTAGCTGGTCATCACCTCGGCCTGCTTCAGCGCTGCAACCGCATAGGAGTACCCTTGAGAGCAATCGATCAAGCCGGTATCAAGCCCCTGATAGGCTTCATAAATGGACATGTTGACCATATTGGCCTTCTGCTCTCCGAAGACCTTGCCGTAGGCGCCCACACCGCGGACTTTCAGCCCTTCGATGTCCGCAACAGACCGGATTGCGGCGTCCTTGCAGCCGATGTTGACTTGGCTCGTTGTCCAAGTGCCGATGTAGACAAGATTTTTGTCCGCAAGGTTTTCCTGAATTTGCGCATTGGTGCGCAGCAGCTCATCCGTGGCACGCATGCCAACCCAGGCGTCGGGGTTGTTCACCGGCAGATCAGCGATGCCGTATGCGGCCATTTCCTGCGGATAATAGACCGCAATCACCGAACCCATGTCCGCAACGCCATCACCAATGGACTGCATGGCCGCCTTTGCCTTGAACAGCGCACCGCCCCACTGGATGTCGACGCGCATCTCGCCGTCAGATCGGTCCGCGACAGTATCCGCAAACCACTGGAGCGCTGCCGCACGGGCACCACGATTCGGACCTGCTTCGCCGTGGATCAGGACTGTTTCAGCCGTGGCAACGCTGCCCGCTACAGCGAGTGCTGCCGCCATCGAAAGAGATTTCAAGAAAGTCATTAAGGATCCTCCTCCCAAGTTATTTTACATAGTAAAACAGTGTTTCACTATCCTCCACGAGACAGCTAGCGCCGGCTTGCCACGAAGGCAAGCAAATCATTCCGGTGTTCAGGAAAGAGCGGAAATCAGGCGCGCTGATAGATGAAGCAACGGCCCGGCACGGCATCCGGCGGAATGTCGATTTCCCGCAGGTCGTCAAAATACATCCTGTCGCTGGAGATCATCAATCCACGCCTGGCCAGCAACGGTTCAACCAGCGGCGAAACCAGCCGTGCAAAGGCATCGTTCTTTTCGGGGTTGTGGCCACCCAGGTCGGCGTGGATCAACACAATGCTATCGCCAAATCGCGCCAGCGCTTCAGGCAGGGTTTCATCGACATTACCCAGAATAAGCCGATCCTCCGGGGGGGTGCTGTCGGGATGGGCCGCGGGGCTGCGTTCAAAAACGTAGATGTCCCGCTCCGGCATGATCTCCCGCATGTGCGAATAGGTACGCCCATTGCCCAACCCAAGCTCGAACGCGGGCCCCTCCAGAGCAGAGACCAGAGCGGCCCCGTAATTGAGGCAGGCGCGCTGGCTTACCATACGATCAACAAAGAGATCGAGTCGGCTCATGTTTGAGGTCTCCGCATTTGGTGTTGGCGCACAGGATGACGCATCGCCCCAGCAATGTGTAGGGGGCATGACCAGTAGGCTGGACTGAATCGATCAAATCGGTTTGACTGAATTTGATCATACTGAACACGCGAGCAAGAGGCCGCAATGCGCACACTTTTGGACATTGACGGCCTGACCATAGGTTTTGGTGCGGGCGAACCGGTCGTACGTGATGTGAGCTTCACCGTCGGGGCGGGTGAAACCGTCGCGCTGGTTGGGGAGAGCGGATCGGGAAAGACGCTGACCTGCCGGAGCGTGTTGCGTATCCTGCCAGAAGCGGCGCAGTTGCGCGAAGGTACGATTTCATACGCCGGGAAAGACGGAACCGTTGATCTGCTGTCCCTGTCGGAACGCAAGATGCGCAGCATCCGGGGCGATCGCATCTCGATGATCTTTCAGGAACCGATGCGGTCCCTGTCCCCGCTGCACCGGCTTGGTCATCAGGTCGCAGAAGTGCTTCGCCTGCACCGCAGCATTGGGCCCACGGAAGCCAAACGGCGTGTGTTGGAGAAATTTGAAAAGGTCGGCTTTGTTGATCCGGCGCGGGCCTACGCCAGCTATCCGTTTGAGATGTCCGGCGGCATGCGGCAACGCGCGATGATCGCAATGGCCATGATCGCCCAGCCCGAAGTGATGATCGCGGATGAACCGACAACGGCCCTCGATGTGACCACCCAGGCCCAGGTATTGGGGTTGATGCGGGACCTTCAGGCCGAGACCGGCATGGCCATGATCCTTGTCACCCACGATCTGGGTGTTGTTGCCAACATGGCGCAAAAAGTTGTCGTGATGAACAAGGGCCGCGTGATGGAGCGCGGCACCGCCGAACAGGTCCTTGGCAGCCCCGCGCATGGCTATACCGAAAAGCTGTTTGCGGCAGCGCCAAAGATACCGAATGTCGCAGAACCACCACGGATCAGCACCAACACAGGCGATGATGTGATCCTTGATCTGCGTGACATCACCAAAAGCTTTACCATGCGCGCAGGCGGCTGGCGCAAACCCACCGTGATCACCGCCTGCCGCGATGTGAACCTCAAGGTATTGCGCGGCAAGACACTGGCCGTCGTGGGCGAAAGCGGTTCAGGCAAGACCACCTGCGCCCGTGTGGCACTGGGCGCGGAAAAACCTGATCCGGGGGGCGAAGTGCTGTTCCATCCCAGCACCGATGCAACACCTCTGCCCGTTCATGCCATGACAAATGCCCAGCGCCTTCAATTCCAGCGTCAGGCACAGATGGTGTTTCAGGACCCCTATTCATCGCTCAGCCCGCGCATGCGGGTGATGGAAGCCCTGTGCGAGCCGATGCAGATCCATCAGATCGGCAACCCGGCAGAACGGCGCGAGAAAGCAGCAGCAATGCTTGAATGGGTCGGCCTGAATCCCAACATGCTACAGCGCTACCCACACGCCTTCTCAGGTGGTCAACGGCAACGTCTGTCGATTGCGCGGGCATTGACGCTCGACCCGCGCCTGCTGATCTGTGACGAGCCGACCTCTGCTCTGGACGTGTCTGTTCAGGATCAGATTCTGACCCTGCTTGAAGAAATCCGGGACCGGGCCGACCTGAGTTATCTGTTCATCAGCCATGACCTGGCCGTTGTTGCCCGGATCGCGGATGAGGTTGCGGTCATGCGCGCCGGTGTCATTGTCGAACAGGCCCCGCCCGCGCAGCTTTTCCATAATCCGCGCCACCCCTACACCAAGGCGTTGATCGCGGCACAGCCAAAACCTGATATCTCTCGTCCGATTGATCTGGCCCTTGTTGCCAGGGGGGCAGGCAGCCCAACAACCTGGCCTGAGATGTTTCGCTTTGACGGACCAGACGCCCCCGCATTGCGCACGTTGGAACCTGGTCATATGGTGCGGTGTCATGCGTAATTTCCTGTTTGTCCTTTTCCTGCTTCTGCCTGTCCCCGCTGTTGCTGACCAGCCGGTGCAGGAAAGCTCATTCTGGGCCATGGAAGTGGGTCAGGGGGACATGCCACCCGCAGCCGAACGTCTGCCCGACACGCCCCTTGTCGTCGATCTTGAGGCCAAGGGCCGTGCATTTGGCAAACAGGGCGGCACCCTGCGCACCCTTGTGTCGAGGACCAAGGATGTCCGACAGATGGTCGTCTATGGCTATGCGCGATTGGTTGGATACACGCCGGAGTATGAACTCTATCCGGACATTCTGCGCGATATTGAGGTTGAAGAAGACCGCCGCTACACCCTGCATCTGCGTCCCGGTCACCGCTGGTCTGACGGCGCGCCTTTCACGTCAGAGGATTTCCGCTACTGGTGGGAAAATGTGGTCAACAATGAACAGATCACCCCAACAGGCCCGCCGGAATTCATGTACATTGACGGTGTTCTGGGCACGGTCACCTTTCCCGATGCCCATACGGTGGTGTTTGAATGGCCCACCGCGAACTCCAATTTCCTGCCGTTGCTGGCACAAGCCAGCCCTCCTTTCATCTACCGGCCCGCCCACTACCTCAGACAGTTCCACGGCGCGTTCGCCGATCCGGCAGACCTGAAAAAGGAAACCCGAAAGGCACGGGTAAAAAGCTGGGCAGCGCTGCACAACAAGCGCGACAACATGTACAAATACGACAATCCCGCGCTGCCCACATTGCAACCATGGATCAACGCAAGCGGGCGTTCCTCCCGCCAGATATTTGTCCGCAACCCCTATTATCACCGCGTTGACGCCCGCGGCATCCAACTGCCCTACATCGATGTGGTGGAGATGAACATTGTCGGCGGCGGGTTGATTGCCGCGAAAGCCAATGCAGGCGAAGTGGATCTGCAAGCGCGCGGGCTGGACTTCCCCGACATCTCGATCCTCAAGAAGGGCGAGGCAGACGGCGGCAACTACCGCACACTGCTTTGGGCCAATGGCGCGGCAAGCCAGATCGCAGTCTATCCCAACCTCAACTTCAATGATCCTGTCTGGCGGGAGATCATGCGGGACGTGCGGTTTCGCCGTGCGCTCAGCCTTGGCATTGACCGCCGCATGATCAACCGCGCGCTCTACTTCGGTCTGGCGAGCGAGGGAGGCATGTCAGCGGTGTCCTACAGCCCGCTGCACGAAGCCGAAGACATGCTGGCATGGTCCGAAATGGACATCGCCCGCGGCAATGCCCTGCTGGATGAGATGGGCCTGACAGAGCGCACGCCTGCTGGATTGCGCATGCTGCCAGACGGGCGTCCGATGGAATTCGTGGTTGAAACCGCAGGTGAACGACAGGAGGTCGAAAACGCGCTGGCCATTGTGACTGATACCTGGCGGGAGCTTGGCATCAAACTGATCCTGCGCCCGCTTGACCGGGATATCCTGCGCAATCGCGTCTATGCCGGTGTGAGCATGGCTGCGATCTGGTTCGGGTGGGACAACGGATTGCCCAATACAGGCACATCACCAAAGTACCTTGCCCCCACCAATCAGGAGTTCTTTGCCTGGCCCAAATGGGGGCAATACTACCAAACCAAAGGAGAAGCCGGCGAAGCGCCCGATCTGCCAAGTGCGCAGCGCCTGATGGAGCTTCTCTACGTCTGGAACCATACCACCGACACGGACAAGCGCCGCGCGGTCTGGGATGAGATGCTGGGAATCCATGCCGATCAGCAGTTCGGCATTGGCATCCTCTCTGAGGCTCCCCAGCCCGTCGTGATCAACAAGTCGCTGCGCAATGTGCCCGAGAAAGCCATCTGGGCCTTCGATCCCGGCGCCCATTTCGGCATCCACCGGATTGATGAATTTTTCTACGACGACCCGCACGAGCAGGTGACTGAATGATGTTTCTGCGCTATGCGGTCTACCGCTTTTTCACGATGCTGCTGACGCTGTTCGTGGTCTCGATCATGGTCTTTGCGATCATCAACCTGCCGCCGGGGGATTACCTCAGCAACCAGATCGCCGAACTGCGCGCCACGGGGCAAGCCGAAGGTGTCGCCAAAGCGGAGTTCCTGCGCACCGAATACGCGCTGGACCGGCCGATCTGGGAACAATACCTGATCTGGGCCGGATTTTCTTCCGGGCCAAACGGATTTTCCGGCCTGCTTCAGGGTGACTTTGGCTGGTCGTTCGAGTTTGACCGCCCGGTCAGCGAGATTGTCGGCGACGCTTTGTGGCTGACGGTTCTGGTCAACCTCGCTGCCGTTCTGTTCGTCTACATGATCGCGCTGCCACTGGGCGTCCTGGCGGCGGCCAAATCGGAAACCTGGGTCGATTACACGGCCGGTTTCATCGGCTACCTCGGCCTTGCCACACCGAACTTCCTGCTGGCCCTGATCCTGTTCTATTACGGCCACAAGTATTTTGACCTGCCCATCGGCGGCCTGATGAACCCGATCTACGAGGGGGAGCCGATGTCATGGCCCAAGGTCAAGTCCATCCTGCTGCACCTGATCATTCCCACCTTCGTGATCGGCACCGCAGGGGCCGCCGCCATGATGCAGCGCCTGCGGGCCAACATGCTCGATGAGCTGAGCAAACCCTATGTGGAGACCGCCAAAGCCAAGGGCATGGCCCCTGCCCGCCTGCTGGCCAAATACCCGCTCCGCATGGCATTCAATCCCTTCGTCGCAGACATCGGCAACCTGCTGCCCGCAATGGTGTCAGGATCCGTCCTCGTTTCCGTTGTCCTGGGTCTGCAAACCATCGGCCCCTTCCTGCTGGCCGCGCTGAAATCGCAGGACCAGTTCCTTGCTGCCTTCATCCTGATGTTTGTCGCGCTGCTGACCCTCATCGGCACGATGATCTCCGACCTCTTGCTGGTGCTGCTTGATCCGCGCATCCGCTACGGAGCCCGCGGCGGATGACACAGCAAACTGACGACCGTTACGTCGATCCCGAACCCTGGTCCGAAGCCACCGACATCAGCGCGCCTGAGCGCAGCGACATGGACGCGCCTGCCTGGCTGCTGACCTGGCGCAAGTTCCGGAGGCACAAGCTGGCGCTGATCTCGGGCATATTCCTGCTGACCTGCTACCTGATCCTGCCCATCGCAGGCTTCATCGCGCCCTACACCCCGAACGAGCGCAGCGCCGATTACCTCTATGCCCCACCGCAATCGGTGAACCTGTGGCACGACGGCAGCTTTGTTGGCCCCTATGTCTACCCCATCACAGCCACCGCAGATCTGGAGAATTTCCGCTGGACCTATACCACCGATGAAACAACCCCGATGCGGTTGCAGTTCTTCTGTGAGGGCGATGACTACAACCTCTTTGGCCTGATCCCCTCCGACACGCACCTGTTCTGCGCACCGGAGGGCGCAACCGTCTTCCTGTGGGGATCTGACCGTCTGGGCCGCGATGTGTTTAGCCGCATCCTCTACGGCGCTCAACTGTCACTGACCGTGGGCTTGATCGGCATCACGGTCTCTTTCCTTCTGGGCATCACCTTCGGCGCGCTGGCCGGATACTTCGGGGGCAAGACCGACTGGATCATCAACCGTGCCATCGAAATTCTGCGCTCCCTGCCTGAGCTGCCGCTGTGGCTGGCGCTCTCCGCAGCTGTGCCGTCCAATTGGGGCCCGGTGGCGGTGTTCTTCATCATCTCGATCATCCTTGGCATCCTCGATTGGCCCGGACTGGCCCGTGCCGTGCGATCCAAATTCCTGTCGCTGCGCGAAGAGGAATTCGTGAAAGCGGCCGAAATGATGGGCGCAAAACCTTCGCGCGTGATCAGGCGACATCTGCTGCCAAACTTCATGTCCCACCTGATTGCCAGCGCGACCCTGTCGATCCCCGCAATGATCCTGGGGGAAACCGCACTCAGCTTCCTCGGCCTTGGCCTGCGCGCCCCTGCGGTGTCATGGGGCGTGATGCTGAATGACGCCCAGAACCTTGCCAGTATCGAAATCTACTGGTGGACCGCCATCCCGATGCTGCCGATCATCGTCGTCGTGCTCGCGTTCAACTTCCTCGGTGACGGCCTGCGCGCGTCCCTCGATCCCTACAAATCCTGACCCCACCGCTGCCCCCCTCTTTTCTCCCAAAATATCCCGGAGAGCGCGAGAGGCAGAGCCTCTCGCATGGGTCGGATGCCCTCAATGGGCATTCGATCCATAAAGTCAGCCGTACCAGTCACCGTATAGCACCTCGATCTCAGCCGTCCCCAACCGCTTGGCAAAGGCCTCCGGATCCTGCGTGCCCCCGTCCCGCCCCCGGTAGTGATACGGATAAACAAACCTTGGCGCGAATTCTGACACGGCAGAAGCCGCCGCATTGGCGTCCATCGTGAACGGCAGGTTCATGCAAACGAATGCCAGATCAATGTCGCTCAACTCCCGCATCTCGGGGATGTCTTCGGTGTCACCGGAGATGTAAACGCGAAAGCCCTCGAAGTTCAGGACATACCCATTGTCGCGTCCCGGCGGGTGGAACGTCAGGCGCTCTTCCGTCAGGTTGTAGGCCGGGATTGCCTCGATGTTCATATTGGCGAAATCGGCCACGTCGCCATTGGCGATCTCGCGCGCCTGCGCTTTCAACCCGTCCGGCAACAGCGCGAAAACCGCCGGGTTGGTGATGATCTGCGTTCCCTCCTGAACAAGCCCCGCAAGGGTTCCCGCATCAAAATGATCTCCATGCTGATGGGTGATCATGATCAAATCCGCGGCCGGATAGGCGCTATAGCGTCCAGCGCCCCCAACCGGATCAACATAGATTGTCCCCTTGGGCGTCTCCATCACGAAAGAGGCATGAGCAACGGGATGCACTGTGATCGGCCCGGCGGGCGTCTCAAACACGTCTCCGGCAGTTGCCTCCGTGCGTGCCTCGAAAGGCAGAATGGTGATGGTTGCGGTTGCGGCAGCACTGGCAAGGAAGGTACGGCGGGTGACGGTCATGGCGATCTCCTGCGGTTAAGACTTCTTGCCAGAAAAGATAACCATGCAGCCTGCGCTTTCAACTTACCGGTCGTCCCCTCCATCCTTGTCTTCGCCTTCCAGCAAAGGGTCCTCCTCGATCACCGCTTGCGCCGCAGCCGTAACCGCTTTTGTCTCTGCGTCTGTAAGGTCTTCGACCTTTCCATCCGCAAGCCGCACAGTCACCTCGCGATGGGCAAACTTGATCCCTTCTTGCTCAAACAGCGCACGGATCTCGGCGTAAACCCGCTTGCGGATCACCCATTGATCGCCCGGTTTGGTCATGAATTTGACCCGGATGATCATCGCACTGTCCTGCATCTCGATCACCCCCTGCGACTTCAGCGGCTGGATGAAATCATCACCAATCTCGGGATCGCTGAGCAAGTCCTGCCCCAGCTTCTTGATCAGCTTGCGCACCTTTTCAACATCCGTGTCATAGGTCACGCGCAGGGGCAGTTTCATCATCACCCAGTCGCGGGAAAAGTTGGTCATCACCTGCAATTCCCCGAAAGGAATGGTGTGCAGATACCCAAGATGGTGGCGCAGTTGGAACGACCGGACAGAGATTTTCTCCACCGTTCCCTTGACCCCACCCACATCCAGATATTCCCCCTTGCGGAAGGCGTCATCAAACAGAAAGAACGCCCCCGCGAAGATATCCCGCACCAGAGCCTGAGAGCCGAAACCAATCGCCACACCCACGATGCCAGCCCCGGCAAACAGCGGGCCGACGTTGATCCCCAACTCCATCAGAACCACCAGCAGAACCGAGACGACAACAACGATCAGCACAAAGTTCCGGAACAGCGGCAGCAGCGTGGCCAGCCGGGAGGCAGAGGTCCCGCCGCCTTCGTCGCCCAGTTCCACCTCCGGCTGATCGCCGACTTCCTCGGCAATCTTGGTGTCAATCCAGATGCGGAATGCGTGATAGACGACATAGCCGATGAACAGGATCACCATGACGTCGAGCATCCTGTCCGCATAGCTTTCCACCATGCGCGCACCATCGTTGTCCCAGATGTAGAAAAACGCATAGATCCCGGCCACAAACGCAAGAATGCCCGCCACCCGGCGCGCCAGCGCTTCAAAGGTGTTCATCTCCGCATGGGGCACCCAGCCGCTGGCCTTGCGCTCTTCACTGACCGCCGCCTCTGTTTCCTCCAGCGCGGCTTCCAGACGCTCCGCATTCTCCAGATTGTCCGCGCTCGCCTCTTCTTCCGCCAGACGCTCCGCCGCCGCCAGGGCAAGGGCTTGTTGCTGTTGTTCCTGCCGGATGCTGTTGAGCCGCCGCAGCGCGCGGGCACGGGCAAAGCTGCGTTCGATGAGATAGTTGATCACCCCGTAGACCACGATGATGGAGATGATGATCCCATAGGCGCCCGCGATCAGCGGGATGGCGGAGGGGTTCTCAAGCACCAGATCATAGGTCAAAGATGCCCAGGCAAAGAGCACATAAAGCACCACCGCAGGGGCCCAGACCGTTGCCAGCATCCGGACGATCAGGCTGCATTCAGACTGCGGTTTGCCGCCTCTGATGGCGTTGCTGATGGCACGGCCATTGACCACGACCAGCACGATGTTGAGCAAGACAATCACACCGGACAGAACCGAGGCGATGAAGGCATATGCGTCGTAGTTCAGGCCGAGTTCCGCGATCCAGGCCCCCAGCAGGATGGCGCAGATCTCAAACGTGGCAAGGCCCCACAGCCAGCGATGCAGGCGTTTGGCGTCCCGGTCGCTCAGCTGAGGAATGCGATACTGGGACAGGAAAGGCGACAGGATCATGCGCCAGAGGCCTGCCACAAACCGGCAGGAGAAATACCCGATGTTGATCAGCGTAACCGTGAATTGCATGGCTGTATCGTCAAGCGGCCCGAAGATGATCGCGCCCAGCAGATAGGCGACAGCCATCGACACCAGAATACCGACCACCCCCAGCACAAAGCGGAAAATCAGGAACGGCATCTTCTCCACATAGCCCTGTGGAGCGCTGCGGATACGCGCCTGCACAAACCGTTTGGCCATCCGTTTGGCGTAGATCTGCCGCTCCACCACATAGCCTGCTGCAAACATCAGCAGACTAAGGACCAGCGCCCGGCCAAAAGCCCACAGCGTGCCGTCCGGGCTGGCCGCGCGGAGGATATAGAGCACCTCGTTGATGGCCACGGGCAGCTCAAGCACCCGGTCCACAAGTGCACTTCGGAACCGCACGGCGCGTTCCTGCATGACCATCAGCGCGGAATGCTCCTCCGCTCCGCTCACGTCAGTCGCGGGCTGCTGCTCAGCTCGGGCGGTTTGCGTCAGGACATTGCCGTCGCGGTCAATGACCACCACGCGCAGATCATTTTCGTCCGCACGGCGCAGGATTTCCTCAATGTCGCCCGCAGTGTCAGTGCTTTGTATTTCCGCATCTGACCGCAGGTCGACAAGGCTTTGCGCCGTGCCAACATTGGCACTGAGCAAGACAAAGAAACTCATCAAAAAGCTTAGTAAAATCAGGATGCGCATATGGCCTAACCGGACCCAATTGGTTCGGGGGTACGCTATGCCAGCACTCAGACCAATGCAATCACACCACATCAAAGTCTGGTGCGCAGGGACATGAAGCGATCCGCAAGCCTTGTTGTTGCGCGCGCCGCCACATACATCGCGGGTGAATTGCTCTGGTGCTGAATGTCTCTCCAAACCACACTCCCCCCTTTGAAACGCCTGTGGCCAATGCGCATCGGGCTTCACCCCAACCATGCACAGAAAGTGCCCAAACCTATGGCAAACCGCACTTGGTGCTTTATGACAGTGCCGGGATCTTGGGAAACAAGGGCCGCACGCTGCGGCTCTGAGACCGGGGTGGGAAGATGAATATGGGCTACCGCGAACCTCGCATCAGCCGTGCGCGGCGCGCCGCACACCGGGTTATGTTTTACAGCCACGACACGTTCGGACTGGGCCATCTGCGCAGATCCCGCGCCTTGGCAACCGCATTGACTGCCGGTGACAACGAAGCTTCCGCCCTGATCCTGACCGGCTCTCCGATCGCGGGGCGTTTCACGTTTCCCGAACGTGTGGACCACATCCGGCTGCCCGGTGTCACCAAGCTGCCCGATGGTAGCTACGCCAGCCAGACACTGGCGTTGAGCATCGACGACACCACCGCCCTGCGCGCAGGCCTGATCCAGAGCGCGGTGGAGCGGTTCGATCCAGACCTGCTGATCGTTGACAAGGAACCCACAGGTTTTCGCGGGGAGCTTTTGCCCACGCTGGAATATCTGCGCATGCGGGGACGCACCCAAACCGTTCTTGGCCTGCGTGATGTGCTGGATGAACCGGAGGTTTTGGCAGAGGAATGGGACCGCAAAGGCGCGGTAGCAGCCACGCAAAAACTCTATGATGAAATCTGGGTCTACGGGGTGCGCGATGTCTATGACCCGACCGAAGGGCTGAAGCTGGACGCGGCCACCCGCAAGCGGATGCACTGGACCGGGTATCTGCGCCGCAGTGTCACCGACCCCACCGATGCGCCGGAGGGGCCGTATATCCTGATCACCCCCGGTGGCGGCGGCGATGGGGCCGCGATGGTGTCCCTTGTCCTGGATGCCTATGAAAAGGATCCGACGCTGAAACCGAATGCGGTTCTGATCTATGGACCCTTCCTTTCGGGTGATGTGCGTGAGGCCTTTGACGCCCGTGTCGCCAAACTGAATGGCCGCGTCACAGCCCTTGGCTTTGACAGCCGGATCGAGGCGATTTTTGCAGGTGCCGAAGGCGTCGTCTGCATGGGGGGATACAACACGTTCTGCGAGGTTTTGTCTTTCGACAAGCCCGCCGTGATCGTCCCGCGCACTTCCCCCCGGCTTGAACAATGGATCCGCGCCAGCCGGGCAGAGCAGCTTGGCCTCGTGCGGATGCTGGATGAAGCCCGCGACGGGATGACGCCGGACGCGATGATCCGCGCCATCCGCGGCCTGCCCGACCAACCCAAACCCTCCCAGGCGGGCGCAGATGGTCTGCTGGACGGGCTGGACGTTGTCGTCGACCGCGCGCGCGCCCTGATGCACTGGGACGTGGACCCATGACTGCACCGCTCGCCGTGGTCGTCAAAGGCTGGCCACGCCTGTCAGAGACCTTCATTGCCCAGGAACTTGTCGCCCTCGAAGAAGCGGGCCTCGCGTTTGAGCTGTGGTCTTTGCGTCACCCGACCGACACCAAGACCCACCCGCTGCACGACCGGTTGCAGGCCCCGGTCAGATACCTGCCAGAATACCTGC
Organism: uncultured Sulfitobacter sp.; assembly: GCF_947500075.1. Taxonomy (GTDB): domain Bacteria; phylum Pseudomonadota; class Alphaproteobacteria; order Rhodobacterales; family Rhodobacteraceae; genus Sulfitobacter. Next base: position 618,098 of record NZ_CANMQS010000001.1, read on the forward strand.
GCGATGAGCCGCGCCGCGTCGCGCGCGCCATTGGTGCGGCCGCTGATCTGCCGGGATTTGATGCCGCCGCCGACGCCTATGCCAGAGATGTGGCGCGGGATGATACGCCAAACCGCAGGCGGCGATGGGGGCAGGCCTGCGTCATGGCCCATGAGATGCCAGAGGATGTGCGCGGGCTCTATGCCCATTTCCTGCACACCCCCGCCTCCGTGGCGCGGTATGCGGCAATCCTGCGGGGTGTGCCCTGGTCGTTCTCCGCGCATGCGAAAGACATCTGGACCTCGCCTGAATGGGAGTTGCGCGAAAAACTGTCGAACGCCCACCACGGAGCCGCCTTTGGCGCCACCTGCACCGGTTTTGGCGCGCAGCATTTGCAGTCGCTTGCCGATGTGCCGGGACGGGTGGACCTTGTCTACCACGGCCTTGATCTCAGCCGCTTCCCCGCGCCGCCGACGCGCGCCTTGCGTCTGCCAAACAGCCCCCTGCACATGATGTCCGTCGGGCGTCTGGTGGAAAAGAAAGGCTTCGACAACCTGATCGACGCGCTTGCCCTGTTGCCCAAATCGCTCAACTGGCATTGGACCCACATTGGTGGCGGCGCTCTGGATGAACAGATGCGCGCCCGCGCCGCTGAACGGGGCGTTGCAGCACAGATCACCTGGCGCGGCGCCTGCGACCAGCCCGAAGTGATCGCCGCGATGCAAAAGGCAGATCTCTTCGTGCTCCCCTCCCGGATTGCAGAAGATGGCGACCGCGACGGCCTTCCCAATGTGCTGATGGAAGCCGCCAGCCAGATGTTGCCAATCCTGTCCACGCCCGTCTCCGCCATCCCGGAGTTCATTGAGAACGGCGTGCATGGCATTCTGACAGAAGATGCTCCAGCTGCACTTGCCGATGCAATGCAACAGATCGCCCATGATCCCACCTTAGGGCCGCAGCTTGCCGAGAAGGCCTTTCAGCGCCTGACCACAGACTTTCTGATGCACCCCGGCATTGACCACCTCAAACGCCGCCTTGACGCAATGCTGAAGCAGCCGGGCTGATGCAACTGGCGTTCTATGCACCTTTGAAATCGCCGTACCACCAAAACCCTTCTGGTGACCGGGCCATGGCCCGCAGCATTCTCAAGGCCCTCGAAACACTGGAGGCGGAGGTGACCCTCGCCAGCAGTTTGCGCAGCCGCGACGGCGCGGGCGCGCCGGCACGTCAGACCGCTCTTATCGCCAGCGCAGAACAAGAAATGCCGCATCTGATCCAGCAAGGCAAAACCGAAGGCTGGCAGGCATGGATTACCTACCACAACTACTACAAAGCGCCTGATCTGCTTGGCCCCGCTGTCACCAAAGCGCTTGGTATTCCCTATGTGCAGATTGAATCCACCCGCGCCCGCAAACGCCTCACCGGTCCATGGGCGCGCTTTGCACAGGCTGCGGAGGATGCCGCAGATGCCGCAGATGCGATCCTCTATTTCACCCACCACGATGCCGAAGCGCTCATCCGTGATGCACCAAAGGGCCAGCATGTGCTGCCACTGGCCCCCTTTCTTCCACAGGCTGACCTGCCGCCTCTGGGCCCACGGGAAGGCCCAATGTTGGCCGTGGGCATGATGCGGCCGGGCGATAAAGTTGCCTCCTACCAACTGGTTGCCCAGACATTGCACCTGCTGCCTGTGGGCACATGGCAGCTGGATATCGCAGGCGATGGCGCGGCGCGCGACGCGGTTGCGGCGCTGATGGCCCCCTTTGGGGGCGCCGTCCGGTTTCTTGGAACCAAGGCACCGGAAGAGATGTCGACCCTCTATCAAAACGCAAGCCTGCTGTTCTGGCCCGGTGTGAATGAAGCTTTCGGGCTGTCATATCTCGAAGCGCAGGCACATGGGCTGCCCGCCGTTGCACAGGACCGTTCGGGAGTGCGCGATGTCCTCGCCCCCAGCGGCACCTATCCAGATATCGACAGCGGCCCGCAGGGCCTTGCTGACATGATCCTGCCGCTGTTGCAGGACGCGGATCAGCGGCGCCGGTCCGGCGATGCCGCCCGCGCATATGTCGCCCGAACGCATCTGCTGCCCGCCGCCGCAGCCCGGCTGCGCGCCGCACTTGCTACCGTTGGCGTTGCCCCATGACCCGCCTCGCCCTCCTCCGCCACGGCCACACCGAATGGAACCGCGCGGGCCGCATTCAGGGCCGCACCGACATCCCACTTGATGCAGCGGCCGAGGCAGAGCTTGCCGCTCAAAAACTGCCCACGCCATGGGATCGTGCAACCCTGTGGTCCAGCCCGCTGGCCCGCGCCCGTGATACCGCGTTACTGGTCGCAGGTGCAGCGCCACAGACCCATGCAGCCCTGACCGAAATGGACTGGGGCGCATGGGAAGGCCTGCACGGCAAGGACCTGCGGTCAGACCCAACAAGCGGCTACCGCGACATCGAAGACTGGGGATGGCACTACACCCCGCCGGGTGGCGAAAACCCTGAGACCATACGCCAGCGTCTGCTCCGTTGGGTGGCAGGTTTGAGCGGGGATAACGTCGCTGTCTGCCACATCGGCATCATGCGTGTTTTGCTGGCCCATGCGACGGGCTGGGACTTCAACGGCCCTGCCCCTTTTCGCATCAAGCGCAACCGCCTGTTCGTCATTGATATGACCACATCAGACTGGACAACCTTGCCCAACCCCATCCGGCTGGAGCCGCGCATATGAAAGTCATGATCGTCGTGACACACCTGCTGGGAACCGGGCATCTCGCCCGTGCGCTGACCCTTGCACGCGCCTTTGGTGCGAAAGGCAACAAGGCTGTTGTGGTGTCAGGTGGCATGGCCGCGCCTCATCTGAGCATGGCTGATGTGCAGGTTGAACAGCTTCCCCCAGTTCGCTCTGACGGTGTCGATTTCAGCGTTTTGCTGGACGAAAAAAGGCAGCAAGTCAGTGCCTTATACATGCGTGACCGACAGAGGTTCCTGCTTTCAATACTGGAGCGTATGGCCCCTGATGTTTTGATCACGGAGCTCTTTCCCTTTGGTCGGCGGATCCTGAAGGATGAATTCAGCGCCCTGCTGGACGCAGCAAATGCACAGACAAGTCGGCCCCTGATCGCATGCTCGATCCGTGATATCCTTGCCCCGCCGTCGAAACCTGCAAAGGCCGCGCTGGCCGATGCTTTTGTCGCAAATTCCTATGACGCCGTTCTGGTACACGCCGACCCGAATCTGACCCCGCTCAACATCAGCTGGCCGGTCAGTCCTGCCTTGCAAAGCAAGCTACACTACACTGGTTTTGTCGCCCCGCCGCCTGCCCAACCCCACCCGGATGCGGTTGGACATGGAGAGATCATCGTGAGCGCAGGCGGGGGCGATGTCGGCGGGCATATCTTCGCCGCAGCGCTGGATGCAGCACGGCTGGGAGATCGCCGTTGGCGGTTGCTGCTGGGCGGGGCGGGCGCAGAGGCCCGTGCGGTGGCCATGCAGGCGCAGGCCCCGCGCAACGTGATCATCGAACCCGCCCGACCTGACTTTCGGCAGATGCTGTATCACGCAGAAGCCTCGATCAGCATGTGCGGCTACAACACCGCGCTGGACGTGCTGCAAAGTGGGGTCAACGCCGTGTTTGTGCCGTTCGATGCGGGCAGCGAGGTCGAACAGGGGTTGCGGGCGCAGGCACTGGCGGCGCAGCCGGGGATTGCGGTGCTGCGCGCTTCGGAGCTGACGGGGCCACAGCTTCTCCGGACACTCGACGATTTGGACGGGGAACCCCGGCGCGCGCCTTTGCAGGCCAATATGGATGGTGCTGCGCAAAGCGTTAAGATTGTTGATGAATTATGGAGGGGCCAGCATGCGGATTGACTGGTCTGACCTGCGGGCAGAGCTGGGGATCTGGCGGGCGGAAGGGCGGGGCCTGCCGATCTGGTGGCGTGATGATGATGCGGTGGCGGCAACAGCAGAATTGACGCAACTGGTTGATTTGGCGACGGAACTTGATGTCTCCCTGCATCTGGCCGTGATCCCTTCCCTGGCGGAGGACAGTCTTGCCGATGCCATTGGCGCGCGGCCTTTGGTGGTGCCGATGGTGCATGGCTGGGCGCACCTGAACCACGCGCCGGAGGGGGAGAAGAAGGCAGAGTTCGGCCATCCCAGGCCAGAAGCGGCGGCGGAGATGGGGCTGGGGCTGACGCGGCTGAAAACCCTCTTTCCTGCTGATAGTATTGACTTATTCGTGCCACCTTGGAACCGGATGGACGCCCGGTTGATCGCCGCCCTGCCCAGCGCGGGATACGCGGGTGTGTCGACCTTCACGCCGCGCAAAACGGCCTATCCGATGCCCGGACTGGTGCAGATAAACACACATCTGGACCCGATTTTCTGGCGTGGCGGCGGCGGGCTGGTGCCGCCGGAGCAGTTGATTCCGGCGCTGGTCGAGACCTTGCAAGACCGGCGCGCAGGCGTCACGGATGCGACGGAACCGCTGGGCCTGCTGACCCATCATCTGGTCCATGATGCCGCGATCTGGGACTTCACCCGAGGCGTTCTGGAAGAGCTTCTGGCGGGTGGCGCAAGGGCGGTCTCGCTGCGGGACCTTGGCTGATTTAACCGGATCTTAAGAGTCACAACCTGTACACAACCTGTACACCGGGCGGTGCACAGGGGGTTAAAATGCAGGCAACCCGGCGCAAAACCACCACAGGCAGCCGGACGAGCGCTAAGAACCGCGATATATTGTTGCGCGAACCAGCTATTGTGTGTAGTGCAAGGGTACAGGTGCATAAAGACGCGGCACAGCATCAACTGACGTTGAGGGGCCCGGAGGAGAAATCTTCCGGGTCTTTTTCATGGACACAGGCCATGCAGACGCGCGGATCAGGTCGGAGGTATGTGTTGGGAAATCGGGCCCCAGAACAGGAAAAAGACGTCAGGTGCTCAGACGCGGTCTTTGCATCGGGCCGAGGCCCATCCTGACGTCTTCCCTGTACTCCGTACCGGACCCGAGGATCCTGCCGGTGGCGCAGCGTGGTCAGCCCGAGGGCCGCCACATGTCACACGTCCGAAGACCCGCAACTGCTCCTGATCTTGCGATCCTGAGCGTTCGGAGATCCGTTTCCGTCCCCCCACGGCCTGCGTTACCGCCTTCCGCCACAACGCCCTGTTTCCAGTCCGCCGCTTGATCCGACACGCCCCGAAGGCCCTGCCTGACCCACAACATTCCTGATGACACCGCCTTTTCGCCCCGAGGCTTTCACCCCCACACGATCTGACCTGCATCCGTTCGCCCGTTACACGGATGGCTTTGGTCTATGACCTTGTCCACCTGTGCCCGTCTGCGCCCGGGTCTGCTGCGTTCCCGCTTTGGTTCCGAAGAACCGCTGCGATGGATCAAGGGTGCGAGGGGAAGGGGTGAGTCGGCAAGGGTTTTGTTAAGGTTTTGGGAAATTTCTTGTGGATAAGTCGTTGTATTTATTGGGGATTTTGCTGTGGGTAAGTTGAGATTTGTGTTTGAGTTGAGGGAGTTCCCCAAGCGTAGGTGGGTGAAACCTACCCTCAAACATTTGTTAACCAGAATGCGGCAAGTTAGCCCAATGAGCCGATATCGCCGCATGTATGTCCCCGGTGGCACATATTTCTTTACCGTCAACCTCGCACAGCGGGGCGGGGATCTGCTGCTGAGAGAGATTGACCTCCTTCGTTCGACCTATGCTTCCGTCGTGAAGGAGCATCCAATCCAATGTGACGCAATGGTGGTTTTGCCAGATCATCTCCATGCCGTCTGGACATTGCCTCCGGGCGATGCGGACTTCTCTGTGCGGTGGAAAAAAATCAAATCAACCTTTTCAAAGCATTGCACACATAGGCCACGTGTCAGCGCGAGCAAAGCCCGCAAGGGGGAGCGCGGGATTTGGCAACGGCGGTTTTGGGAGCATTGCATCCGGAATGAAGAAGATTTCGCCGTGCATGTAGAGTATTGCCATTTCAACCCGGTGAAGCATGGGTTGGTCGAACAGCCCATGGATTGGCCCTATTCAACGATGCATCGGGAAATGGTGGGGGCGTAGGGTGGGTGAAACCCACGCGTGGTGGCGTCAAAAAACCGTCGCGTGCATGGGCGTCACCCCACGCGTGGTGGCGTCAAAAAAGCGATGTGCGCATGGGTTTCACCCCCACGCGTGGGTTTCACCCACCCTACCCATCCATCTTCAACGCCGAGATAAACGCCTCCTGCGGAATATCCACCTTCCCGAATTGGCGCATCTTCTTCTTACCCGCCTTCTGTTTGTCCAGCAGCTTCCGCTTCCGCGTCGCATCCCCGCCATAGCACTTCGCCGTCACGTCCTTGCGCATCGCCGACAACGTCTCGCGCGCAATCACCTTGCCGCCGATCGCCGCCTGAATGGGGATCTTGAACATGTGCCGGGGGATCAGATCCTTGAGCTTTTCGACCATCGCACGGCCACGGGCCTCGGCCCGGTCGCGGTGGACCATGGTGCTGAGCGCATCCACCGGCTCATCGTTCACAAGGATCGACATCTTCACCAGATTGTCCTGACGGTAGCCGATCATCGCATAGTCGAAGGACGCATAGCCCTTGGTCACCGATTTCAACCGGTCATAGAAATCAAACACCACTTCGTTCAGCGGCAGATCATAGACCACCATCGCGCGGGAGCCTGCGTAGGTGAGGTCTTCCTGTATCCCGCGCCGGTCCTGGCAGAGTTTCAGCACATCGCCGAGGTAGTCGTCGGGCACCAGAATCGTGGCTTTGATCCGCGGCTCCTGCAGGTGGTCGACCAGCGTCATGTCGGGCATGTCGGCGGGGTTGTGCAGCTCCTGCATGGTGCCGTCTTTGTGGTGGATGTGATAGATCACCGAAGGCGCGGTGGTGATCAGTTCGATGTTGTATTCCCGCTCAATCCGGTCGCGGATCACTTCGAGATGCAGCAGACCAAGGAACCCGCAGCGGAAGCCGAAGCCGAGGGCGGCGGAGGTCTCCATCTCAAACGAGAAGCTGGCGTCATTGAGGGCAAGTTTCTCAATCGCGTCGCGGAGGTCTTCGAATTCGGCTGAATCCACCGGGAAGAGGCCGCAGAACACCACAGGCTGCGAGGGTTTGAAGCCCGGCAGCGCGTCTTCGGTGCCTTTCTTCTCATGCGTGATCGTGTCGCCCACGCGGGTGTCGCGGACCTGTTTGATGGAGGCGGTGAGGAAGCCGATCTCACCCGGTCCAAGTTCATCAATCACGGTCATTTCCGGGCGGAAGACGCCGATGCGGTCCACGTGGTGGGTGGAGTTGTTCGACAGCATCCGGATGCGGTCGCCCTTTTTCAGCACACCGTCCATGATGCGCACAAGGACGATCACGCCGAGGTAGCTGTCGTACCATGAATCCACCAGCATGGCTTTCAGCGGCGCGTCGCGCTCGCCTTTGGGGGCGGGCAGGTTCTGGACAATGGATTCCAGCGTTTCCATGATGCCCTGTCCGGTTTTGGCAGAGACCTGAATGGCGCCCGAGGCGTCGATGCCGATCACATCCTCGATCTGTTCGGCCACGCGGTCACAGTCAGAGGCAGGCAGGTCGATCTTGTTCAGGACGGGCACGATTTCGTGGTCCGCGTCGATGGCGTGATAGACATTGGCAAGCGTCTGCGCTTCCACCCCTTGTGTGCTGTCGACCACCAGCAGCGAGCCTTCGACCGCGCGCATGGAGCGGGAGACCTCATAGGCGAAGTCCACATGGCCCGGCGTGTCGATCAGGTTGAGGACGTATTCCTCCCCGTTCTGGGCGGTGTAGTTGATCCGCACGGTCTGCGCCTTGATGGTGATCCCGCGCTCACGTTCGATGTCCATGCTGTCGAGCATCTGCTCTTTCATATCGCGATCCGCCACGGTGTTGGTGGACTGGATCAGGCGGTCAGCGAGCGTGGATTTCCCATGGTCGATGTGCGCGACGATGGAGAAATTGCGGATGTGGGATAGTGGTGTCATGTAGGGGGATATGATGCGGAAACCCGGTTTGGTCAATGGGATATGGCGTTGCGTGCCGGAAGACAAAAGTACGTTGTTTGCGGCACACCCTTGCGGGCCAGTATACTCAACCGTGAATTGCCCCGCCCGCTCGTTTCAGGCATACTCCGCCCCAACAAGTGACCCCAACGGTCCGAAGCGATGAGGCTGAGCCATGATCCGTATCACGATTGCCATTGCGGCGCTTGCAGGTCTTGCGGCTTGCGGCGGTGCGCCGAGGGAGAGCAGCCCGCGTGGGGGATATGCGCCGTCTCCGTTCCTGTTTGCCAAGGGGCCTATTCAACAGGCCTGTCAGGCAGGCGGGCGCAAGGCGGCGTCGCGGGCGCGGTGTGGCTGTGTGCAGGCGGTGGCGAACCGGGAGTTGTCTGCGGGCGATCAGCGGCGCGGGGCGTCCTTGTGGGGTGATCCGGCGCGGTTGCAGGAGATCCGGCAGTCGGATGCGGCCGGGAATGAGCGGTTCTGGCAAGCCTGGAAGGGTTTTGCGGGAGAAGCCGCACGGTTGTGTCAGGATACCTGAGGCGGGGATGATTTTCGCGGGGATCGATTTCTTTGAAAGAAATCGGTCGGAAATTTTGAAAATTTCCGCGCGCTTTCAGAGATCGCGCATCCAAAATTGCAAGTGGTTGGTCGTCTCGGTCGTCTGGCCGTGTTCTTTCCAGCTGAATGCGGCAACGACGCCGGGTCGCGGTGCGTATCCGCGCGCCTGCCAGAAGCCGTCAAGCGGGCGGTAGTCAGCGGGCCGTGCGGGATGGTCCGGCGCCCGCATCACCGCGCAGAAGCACACCTTTTTGAACCCATGAGCGCGGGCGTGCGCCTCTCTGAGATCAAAGAACCTGTGGCCGATGCCCCTGCCCCGGTACGCAGGTTGCAGGACGCTTTCCGCACAATAGAAGACCTCTGCCAGATCAAGATCCGTACCGGCGAAGGCCGCGGCGAAATCCTCGGCATGGTCTGCCAGCGGCGCGCCTGTGCTGGCCCCGACCACCGCATCACCGTCAAACGCCCCCACCAGAATGGCACGGGGGCTGGCCGCAAAGGCGTGCAGGTAGCGTTCCTCATAGGCCAGATCCCCGTCATAGAGATAGGGAAAGGCGCGGAAGACCTCGATGCGCAGACGCGCCACTTCTGGCAATGCCGCTGCAAAGGCATCCCCGGTGAGGGCGGCGACCCTCATGACACCTGTGCTGTCCAGTCGCCGAGGTTGTAGTAGGTCGTCACCCGGCTGATCTTGTCGCCGCTGAGCTCAAAGAAGGACCCGGCCGGCAGGACATAGGTTTGGCCGCGCGCCTCTGGCAGGCCGGGGTCCGTTTGCAAGTAGGTGCCGTTGACGGTGTATTCCGCAGCGGCGCGGGTGCCGTCCGGATTGGCGAAGATCACCATATCCGTGAGGGTTTCGCGGTAGCTTGCCGTCATATGTGCGCAGAAGTCGGCAAAGGCATCTTTGCCCCGGCGCACGTTGCCTTCGTTGACGTGATGGGCGACGTCATCTGCCAGGCAGGCGATCATGGCGTCGGTGTCGCCCGCGTTGAAAGCCTCAAAATAGCGTTGGATCGTCGCGTTCATAGGGCATCCTTTTGTGTGGGAGGGCCGAAACGGGCCAGAAGGCGTTCCGCGATCTGGTCGCGGGCGGCGCGAAATTGCACCAGCTTGGCTTCGCGCGTCTCCCCCAGACCGGTGGGATCGAGGATGGGCCAGTATTCCACTTCCAGATGGAAAAACCGCGTCAGTTCCAGCGCACGGCGCTGGCTGGCCGGAGACAGCGCGATCACCAGATCGAAGGAACTGAGGTCATCGCCCCATTGCTCCATCTCGTCAAAGCTGCGCGAGCGGTGGCGCGACAGTTCCACGTTCATTTCCTGACAGACGGCAATGGAAAAGCCGTCAATTTCAAGATCGTTCTTCACGCCCACGGACTGGACGTAGGTTTCGGTGCCGTAGAACTTCTTCATCAATCCTTCGGCCATGGGCGAACGCACGGCATTGTGGTCACAACAAAAGAGGACCGATTGAGGAAGCGCCTGGGTCATTCAGCCGCCGAAGTGCAGAACGCAGATCAGGGTGAAGAGACGGCGGGCGGTGTCCTCATCAATCTCCGCCTTGCCTTCCAGCCGTTCCTGCAACACCCGGCTGCCTTCATTGTGGATCCCGCGCCGGGCCATGTCGATGGTTTCGATCTGGGAGGGTGGCAGTTTCTTGACCGCGTCAAAGTAGCTTTCGCAGATCTGGAAGTAGTCCTTGACGACCTGGCGGAAGGGACCAAGCGACAGGTGGAATTCGGCAGCCTTTTCGGCCTTTTCCGTTTCCACATCAAAGACCAGCCGTTTGTCCCGGATGCTGAGGCCCAGATGATAGGGGCCTTGCGGGACCGGGCGGTCCTCCCGCGCGGGGATGATGAAGGTGTTGTCTTCAAGAAGGTCGAAGACCGCGACCTTGCGCTCCTGCTCAATCTCCGGCGTGGGCGGAGGCAGGTTTGCGTCGTCGAGGGCGATATGGCTGATACGGGACATGGAAGATCAACTTTTACTAAAAAACCGATGGCGCAGGGATACGTCAGCCCCATTTCCAACGCAATGGGGAGGATGGAGAGGCTGCGTCAGCCCGCCAGCAGGTAGCTGGCCACCAAAAGCACAAGCGTGCCCGCCATGGAGGCATATCCCAGGATCCGCGCGCGCCCGACAAGGCGGCTGCCGGAGCGGTTGATGGCAAAGAGCGTGCTGATCAGGACAAGCGAGACAAAGGGCTGGCTGCCGTCTGCGGCGACCATGGTGCCTGCGGCGGAGAGCAGCGCCAGCAACAGCAGCAGGAAGGCGGGCGGCGCCCAGTAGTCCATCGGCAGCCCCGGTTGCGCAGGCTGCGGCGCGCGGGCGGAGCGGGTCATCACAAAGACAACAATCGGCAGGACAATGCCAAGCCCGATACACAGGCTGATGAAGATCGGCCAGGCCATGGTCAGGCCAGCTGCGGTGATGATGCCAAACAGCACGATCGCGTCGAAGACCACCATACAGCAGCGGGCAAGCGCGTCCCGGATGCCAACACCCTTGGCATTGATCAGTGCCTTGAACGTCGCATCGCGCAGGCCGAGGTTGGCCATATGCACCGCCACGGCCAATGCGGCCAGCAGGGCAAGGGATGCGGATGCGCCATTCGAAGTTGTGTAGAGAAAGAAGGTGGCAATGCCGATGAAGATCGGCGCGAGGATCTGGCGGGTCTGGATATCGATCGCAAGCATATCAGCGGTTCAACTTGTTCAGGCGGGCGGTGACGGAAAGGCCGTGCGCCTCAAGGCTTTCGGAAGCGGCAAGCCGCTCGGCGGCAGGGCCGATGGCGCGGAGCGCGTCCGGAGTCATCCGGGCCAGCGTGGTCCGCTTCATGAAGTCAAGCACCGAGAGGCCGGAGGAAAACCGCGCGGAGCGCGCGGTGGGCAGGACGTGATTGGGGCCGCCGACATAATCCCCGATGGCTTCCGGCGTCCATTGGCCCAGAAAAATCGCACCGGCGTGGGTGACCTGGGCGCTCAGCGCATCGGGGTCCGCGACGCAAAGCTCAAGGTGTTCAGGCGCGATGCGGTCGCTGAGGCGGGCAGCGGTGGCAAGGTCCGGCACGGTGATGATGGCCCCGAAGTCGCGCCAGCTGTCACCTGCGATGGCGCGACGCTGGAGGGTTGTGAGGTGGCTTTCGACGGATCTGGCCACCGCCTGACCAAAGGCTGCATCGGTGGTGATCAGGATCGACTGGGCGGAGGCGTCATGTTCCGCCTGGCTGAGCAGGTCAAGCGCGATCCAGTCGGGGTCATTGTCAGCATCCGCGATGACAAGGATTTCCGAAGGGCCGGCAATCATGTCGATGCCGACTTTGCCGAACACCCGGCGTTTGGCGGCAGCGACAAAGGCGTTGCCGGGGCCGGTGATCTTGTCCACGGGGGCGATGGTTTCGGTCCCGTAGGCAAGGGCCGCAACCGCCTGCGCCCCGCCAATACGGTAGATTTCATCGACGCCGGACAGATGCGCGGCCAGCAGGACCAGTGGGTTCAGGATGCCATCGGGCGTGGGCACCACCATGGCGAGGCGGTCAACACCGGCCACCTTTGCGGGGATGGCGTTCATCAGGACAGAGCTGGGATAGCTGGCGAGGCCACCGGGGACATAGAGACCAGCGGCGGAGACCGCGCTCCAGCGCCAGCCGAGGGTTGCGCCCGCCTCATCCGTCCATTGGGCGTCTTCGGGCAGTTGGCGCGCGTGGTAGGCGCGGATGCGCGCGGCAGCATGTTCGAGGGCTGCGCGGTCTTCGGCAGCGACCTCCTCAATGGCCTGCGCCATTTCTTCGGGGGTGATGCGCAGGGTGTCTGCGGTCAGGGTGATCCGGTCGAATGTCGCGGTCAGCGCAATGACGGCTGCGTCACCGGTGGCGCGGACCTGCGCAATGATGTCGGCCACCACCGCATCCACATCCGGGCTGTCTTCGCGTTTGGCATTCAGGAGCCGGGCAAAGGATGTCTCAAAGTCCGGGGATTGACTGTCGAGGAAGGTGGGCATGGCGGTGGGTGCTCCAAAACAGATTTCAGGCCTCCGGCGGGGTTTTTGGAACCATTTGGAAGCAGGTGGTGAGGGTCTCAGGTGTCGTGATGTGGACGCTTGCCGGAGGGGGCTTTGTAGGGGCGCGTGACGTCTTTGAGGGTCGCTTCGAGCGTTTCGGCCGTGAGGCGGAGGGCGCCGTCCCCCGCAAGGGTGAGGGTGACATGGCCGGAGGGCGCATCGGTTTCATCAAAGGTGATGTCCAGCAGAGACAGCACGGTGTCCGCATCGCCCCGAGGGATGCCCTGACTGGCGACATGCTGGATGGTTTCAAAGACCAGCAGGGACTGGACCCGTTCTGCACCATGGCGGGCGTTGCCGGTGTCTTCCCAGCGCACGCGGTTGATCAGCAGCGCAAAGCGGCCTGCCTTGCGGTCCCAGCGCATTTCGGACGCGGGGAACACGGCGTCCTGCACCAGTGAGGCGATCACCTTGAGGTCTTCGGCATCCAGTGCCCCGATGTTGATCGGGGCTTCGCTGCCGTCTTCGAAACGCGCGTCGTTGGTCATGTGTCCTTGATCCGTTCGATATCCGCGCCGATGCCGGAGAGTTTTGTCACCACATGCTCATAGCCCCGGTCAAGGTGGTAGACGCGGGCGACTTTGGTTTCTCCCTCAGCCGCGAGGCCTGCAAGGATCAGGGAGACAGAGGCGCGCAGGTCAGTGGCCATCACCGGCGCGCCTTTGAGGCGTTCGACACCCGTGACCGTTGCGGTGCCGCCGTGCACCTCGATCTCGGCACCCATGCGGATGAGTTCGGGGGCGTGCATGAAGCGGTTCTCGAAGATCTTTTCTTCGAGGTGTGAGGTGCCATCGGCGGTGCAGAGAAGCGCCATCATCTGGGCCTGCAAATCGGTTGGAAACCCCGGAAAGGGCGCGGTGGTCACGTCGACCGCGCGGATGCGCCCGTTTTTGCGGGCGACCTTGAGGCCCTTGTCCGTTTCCGTCACGCTGATGCCCGCCGCTTCCAGTTTTTCGCAGAAGCTTTCCAGCAGGCTGATGCGTCCGCCCAGACATTCCACTTCGCCGCCGCAGATCGCGGGTGCGAGCATATAGGTGCCCAGTTCAATCCGGTCCGTCACAACGCGGTGGGTGGCACCGTGCAGACGGTCGACGCCCTGAATGGTGATGGTTGGGCTGCCGTCGCCGTCGATCTCAGCCCCCATGGCCCGCAGGCAGGTGGCGAGATCGACGATCTCCGGCTCGCGCGCGGCGTTGTTGATCACCGTGGTGCCTTTGGCCAGCGTGGCGGCCATCATGATGTTTTCTGTCGCGCCGACGGAGGCGAAGGGGAAGTCGATCACGGCGCCCTTGAGTTTCCCGCCCGCCGCCTTGGCGTGCAGGTAACCATCGCGCAGCTCAATCTCTGCGCCCATTTGGCCAAGCCCGTCCGTGTGGATGTCCATGGGCCGCGCGCCAATCGCGCAGCCGCCGGGCAGCGAAACGATTGCATGGCCTTCGCGTGCCAACAGCGGACCCAGCACCAGGTTGGAGGCGCGCATCTTGCGCACGATGTCATAGTCCGCCCGCGTGTTGATCGCACCATGGCTGGACAAGGCCAGCACCTGGCCCTCCTGCAAGGCGGTCACTTCGGCACCGAGGGATTCCAGCAGTTGGGTCATGGTACGGATGTCGCTGAGCCGGGGCGCGCCGGTCAGCGTCAAAGGCTCCTCGCTCAGCAAGGTCGCGGGCATCAGGGTGAGGCAAGCGTTTTTCGCGCCCGCGATGGGGATTTGCCCCGAAAGCGGTGTGCCGCCCCTGACCAGAATGGAATCCATATGCTCTAGCTTTCTTGTGCGGGCCGTTTGCCAGCCCGGTCTGTTTCATCTGCCTGCGTATCCGACGCCAACTCAATATTCTGGCCTGCCCGCGCACGTGCTTGAGCCTTGCGCCGCGCCATATTGGCCTTGAGCGCGGATTTGAGCCGATCCTCCCGGTTTTGCCCGGATTTTGACGGCCCCTGCGAGGGGGTTTGGCGTGCCATGCTGCCTCTGTACCGCAGGGCGCGGTGAGGGTCCAGATTAGGCTTGCACGATGTCCAGTTAGCCGCTAATGACCGCGCTCATCGGCGCTGCTGTAGCTCAGAGGTAGAGCACTCCCTTGGTAATGGGCGGGTCCATTCCAAGTTCGAGTGTTCGAACAATGAGTTAGCGGGGCGTGGTGGAAATTAGTAGGGTATTAGTAGGGCGTTTTTTCCCGGTGCCCTGAAGTGGATAGGCTGCTGTAGCTCAGAGGTAGAGCACTCCCTTGGTAAGGGAGAGGTCGAGAGTTCGATTCTCTCCAGCAGCACCACATTATTTGATATGTATTATTAATTTCAATTACTTAAGAGATACTTAAGCGGGCTAGACCACCCTGCAGGCCACCTTTCTCAGCTTGAGTTGGCGCTCTTTTCAGACCACTAGCTGTGTCCCAGAATCCAAGGCTGGCGCTAGCCGAGAGAAAATCCCGCCTCGACACGCCAATGCTTAATCACAAGAGAATCTGAGTTCACTGTAGCCCTAGGCTTACTACTGCCTCATAGTTCGAACCCGTAGAACAGTAGCTGTCTTTTGGAATTCGGCCAGACTTTTTCCATTTCGAAACAACAGCATCAACCTCGTGAGCCTTGAGTGTCCCTATTGAAATTGCAATCCAACCGTTTCTGGACCGGAATGCTTTCAGATATCGGCGGTCAGTTACACTTGATAGGACGTAGTCCCGCGCTTCGGAAATCGTGGGCCGGGATGCCACTATCAAAGCGCAATCACCCGGTAAGATATGGTCGGAAATACTGTTTACTGTTTTCTGCCGGGGGACAATCGCGCCCATTCTCGCGTTATCGACGCTTACAATTAGTGACTGATAGCCTCCATCCTCGTCATACCATCTAACGCCAGCCGGTCCCGGTACAGGCCTACGGCATGCAAACTCAGGATTTTGATCAAGTTGAAAGCAGACTTCGCTCTCTGACAAATAATATCTTCCTGAGGAAACCTGCCCGCTTGTGAATTGAAATATGGTGGTCCCATCTTTGTTCAGCGATGCGTACCATTTCTTTCCACTGGAGACTAGTTGACCTGTAATAACCTTGCCTCGCCATGTCTCAGGATTAGCAAGATCAACCGTTTTGGGTCGAGGTTCTGGACTGGCAGTCTGAGGCTCTGTTTCATTAAGAAAGCCGTAGCGGCGATTCTCCGATGCCGAGAAGACATACATGCTTTCGGGAGGAGTTCTCAACATCACCCCAATCACTTCGGAAGGAACGTCATAGTCATTCAATGCTTCGAGCACGTCCGCCAGTGCGAATTGTCCACCCACCATATCACCACGCCCATTTGATGGGCTTATCTGATGCACGCCGAGTTCACCAAATGCCAATCGCTCGGCCCCTGCAAAGAATACCAATGCACAGGCTGAAAAACACTTACTCTCACTCAAAACAACGGTAGCCATACCCAAGCCATGCACTCTGGTAGCTATGGCAAGCGCACCATGAACAGCCCCTCCCGGACTATCAAGTATCAGCACTGAAGCGTTTGGCACCTCCGAGAGAGTTCTCTCAAACGCCAAAGGTGTACGGGAATCAATTTCATCAGCAATCGCAATAATCCCGTCACCCTCATCTACTATGATGACTGGGTAGTTTGGGTGTTCAGCATTTTGAGCGAAGGCAGATGTGCTAAGGAATTGCAGGAAAAACGCGCAAAAGAGAGCGTTGGCCACTCTCATGCTGCTACCAGGATATCGAACCAACTCCACACAACTAGTCTCCCTGAGTTGCTTCTTCTCAACTCCACTCTACGCATTTAGCTGCTGGAGCAAAGAAACAAGTTTCCTTCGGCTAAGACTAGAAATACTGGATTTCGTTGATTTGAACCATCAGTCTTCGGAGTTCACGCGCTCCAGGCGGGCCTTCGCCATAAGACCAACGCCGTTCTGAGATACACCACCCAAATTCTCGTATCGAACCGCTCGCTTGGTGCGCCTGTTCGCCTTTTCTGCGTGTTCTGCCAAGTACATTGATCCAATCAGGGTTGCGCCCCGCAGTCAGAAGAAAGACTTGAGACCTTTCCGTGGTTACAGTGAACGCACTGAAGGGCCCTCCATGGCCTGCCTCAGCGATTGCCTTGTGCCATTCACCTATGTTTTTGAAGGCTCCTTCATCACTCAGCGCAGCCATAAGGTGCTTGCACCATCTTGAAAAGCTATTTGCCGGGAAATCGCTACGATGCAAAAAATCAGGGCAAGAACAAGTCTGGTAGGAGAGTGAGACATCATAGAAAACTCCTGGATGGGTGAATGAAGCAATTTGGCGATCGCCGGAGACGGGGCGAATGTCGGCGCATTCGAGTTGAAAAGGAATAAAGAGATCGTCTGCCCGTTTCTCATAAGTTCGACGGGTTCTTGGCTGTCGTCCTAGTAGACTGCGCAATAGTTTTCTCATTTGTCGCTAGACCCGGTGAAACTCATTGTAAGACGTTCGCAGACCGTGCGGCATTGGTCAATTTGGGCTCATGCCTGCCATTCACTGCTGGCGCAAAGCTAAGCACTCACAATCTAGACATTGTCCAATTCTCTGAAATATCAGCGTCAGAAACCGTCTGCAGTTGGTCCCATTAAGAACCGAACCAAGCGGCGCATATTCTGCATTTTCTTTGTCCTCAATCCGTGCCGATAATTAGGATGTGTTGAACCGGAACATGCACCACCGCCAGCGCCATGCATCCGGCAAACCGCCCAGCCGCGCACTGCAGGGTTTTTGCACAGAACGCCAGAGCGCTTGGAGTTGGCTGTGCATCTAGGTGATTGGTGCGCCCTTTGCATGGGGTTATCGTCGATTTCCATCACTTACCCCCCTTCTCAACCGTGCCCACAATCGCTTGCCCGCCGTCTTCAACGTTCACCCGTTGCACGACCACGGTTTGCTTGCCGCCGTTGCGGTGTTTGCGCAGCGCCTCAATCTGTGTCGTATAGGTCCGGGCAAGCTTGTTGTACCCTGAATAGTGCGCCTGAACCTGCTGGACGGTTTCAGCGTTCCCCAGCCATCGGCCAGCGCGCACCAGTGCCACATGCGTTGCCGCCATCTGCACCGCTAGCAACCGCTCTACAGTATCGCGCGGAGCAATCTCTGCTATGACCGCAACCATAAAAACCCGTTCGTCGTTGCCCTCATATTCATCGCTGGCCTCAGTTGACTTCAGAGCCTTCAAACAATGGCGCAGAAGGCCCTCAGCAATCTCCGGATGATTTGTTCTGAATATCTTTTCGATGGCAGTCTTTTCCGTGATTTCGACCTGCTGGCCTTCCTCGGGTGTACCTTTGAAACTAACGCCCAACGTGCTTTCCGATCTGACGGGTTGCTTGCTCATGCTGTCCTGCCTTTGGCTAGATGTATAAATGTCCTGTTTTTTGTGACGCGGGCTTTCGCAAAACTCTGACATGCGGCACAGATTTTGTGACGGTTCATTGTTTCACCACCCTAAGATTGCCCCTAGTGTCACAATGGTTGTGACAGGGTGTCCGCTCTTTTGTGCGGGGCTTCTGAATTTTCCGCCAAATGGCAAAGCCCTTCGGCGCTGTTTTGAGGTCATCGCAGGGCAATTCCTCCAGCGCCCAATGCGACGTCATGCCGACGCCGGACGGCCCAAGGCACGGCCCTTGCGTCATGCGGATGAACGCCCGGTCCTGCAATTCCTGAAACCACTGCCCGACAGTGTTGCGGTGCACGTTCAGCGCCTTTGCAGCATCGCGATGGCTGAGAAGGATGCGCCCGTTGTTCGATCCGGTGAAGCGCCGCTTCAGTTCGATATAGAGCGCGCGGGGGCCAGGTTTGAGCGTTGCCCATGCCTCCGTTGCCTGCACCCATTCAGGAAGCTGGACATGACGCCCAGCCCCCTTCTTCGCGTACTTGTAAGGCTTGCCCCCCATCAGCGCCCGCCACGCGCCATAAGCGCCATGTAGAGGCGCAGGGCGACCATTTGGCTAGGGCAACCGCCCAGCGTCACCCACGCGGCGTCTGTAGCGGCCCCTGCGCCCTTTCGGGCCATGACCACCCATGAGCCGTCTTTGGTGGCAAGCATGTATCTCTTATCCATGGCGTGACCCTCCAAAGAACAATTCGGCAAACAGGCGGGCCTGCGTTTCGGTCATGCCGTAGCGGCGGCGCAGGCGGAGAATGCGAAGGGACGTCATGCGCAGTCCTCCCCATGGCCCAGCGCCTCTGCTGATTTGGGGAACCGCAGTGTTGCCCGATCCACGTCTGGCGACAGTGAGTAAAACGCCACGCCGTCCGGTTGACGATATTCGGTGCAGATCGGCCAGTGATACTCCGCTTTCAAGCGGTGAATAACGGCAGGCAAACGCCAGCCTTTCACATTTTGAATCTGCGTCAGTTGGGAGATGGTTTGCCCCTCCGTAAGGGCCTTGCACGTCCAGTAGACGCTGGTTGGTTTTGAGTAAGAATGTGCCTGTGGCATGTTCAATCCTTTGATTGAAAACGCGCGGCGCTGGGCGTATGTGTTGGGAGTATCCACCAAGATATATTCCTGTCCCACATGCCCAGCGCTTATGCGCCGGGTGGGACGGGTCTTAGCCCGCAAGGGATGCAATCGCTGCATCTACTTCGGTTTCTTTCCAGTAAAGGCGTGAGCCAATTTTGGTTGGTTTTGGCAGACGACCTTGATCGCAATCGCGATAAATTGTCGTCCGTCCCCGGCCACCGAGTTTCTTCTGGAGGTCTGCAAAAGAGAGGTATTTCATTGTGTACTCCTACGAATGTAGGCACACCTTGGCGCGTCGTTCAGCTAGCGTCACTGGAAGGAATGTAGCCCTCTTTCTTTCCAATTTCCTCCAGACGATCCCAAGCATCCTTTCGCTCCTGAAGCTCTTTCTGGCTAAAGCCTTCGCTTGCTTTGGCAATGACCATATCAACCTCTTCAGGATTCACCGAGCCGGGCTTTGCCCCGTCCAGTACCTTGCGCACACCATCTATTGATAACGGGAAGCCAAGTTTGCACATTTCGTCGGAAACAATCTGACAGGCAGACTGGCCTTGACCGATCTTCGTTAGGCCTGCCTTCATTAGCCTGTTCACCGCTGAACAAATCACGTGGTTTCTGCTTGCGTAAGCGGTCGATTTGCGGCCTGCTCGCTTGGGGTTATCCATTGCGGAAAACAGCTTCTGAAACACTCCACTCAGATTGCTTGGACTAGTTTCGGACAAGGCCAAATGATCAACAAGAAGCTCGCGCGCAGCCTCTATAGCCGCATCATCTGGGGCTGTGAGAGCATCTGAAATTGCCTGAATTTCATCCTGCGTAAGGGCTGATTTTCCATAGGTAACACGTCGCAGAAATACAATCCTAAGTTCGTCTTGCAATAAGCTAATACTTGCCTCCAGCGAGTCCCGGTTCTCAAAGAGATAGTCGTGCGTTGCAGTAACGGGGTCTCGCTCGATTGCAGCATCAAAAACCAGCGTGTAAAAACGCTGATATTGCTCAGTCTCGAGCAGAGCGGAAGCATGTCGCGACATGGCGAAAATGTGTCTCAAACTAAAGACCCCGGCGCTTGAGCCAACCTAACAACTTTCAGATCGTTCAAACGCACATGTAGGCCCCACCGCTCCATTAATGCCCGCCGTTGCTCCAAAAAATCTGTTCGCCGATACGCCAGTTCGACAGCGCCACCGGACACATGACCCAAACACGTCTCCGCCACCTCACGCGGCGTCTGCGTTGCTTCCGCTGTCCAATCCCGGAAAGATGAACGAAAACCGTGGGGCCGTGCAGTCATACCGCGCCGCGCCATGTACTTGGACATGGTGGCATCAGAAATGACGCCGCGCCGAACACCGGGGAAAAGGTAGCCATCCCGCGCAAATGGTTTTGCTTGTTCAATCACGCCAAGCGCCTCCGTAGACAATGGCACTCGAAAATCGCTTGTGGCATCCCTGCGGCCCTTCATCGCCTCCGCTGGTACGGTCCATATGTCCCCTTCGATCTGGTCCAACCGCATGAAACGCAGCGGCGCAGACCGCACCGCAGTCAAGATAAGCAACCGCAGCGCCAGTTCCGTAACCGTTCCTTCGTTCAAAGACTGATAGAAGGCTGGCACATCCTGCCAAGGCACCGCAGGCGTGTTCTGTGTTTTGTGGCGCTGTTTGCCCAATAGCGCCTTGGCCTTGTCCGTCGCCTGAATATCCACGTCCAAGCCCAGCGCCGCTGCATGGCGGATGCAAATGCCCAGACGGTTCATGGCTTTCTTAGCGGTATGGGCTTTGTCATGCCAGATCGGGGCCAGCGTGTCGCGAATGTCGCGCTGGTCAATCTCTGCCACCGGAACCTTGCCCAGCTTTGGCAGGACGTGCAGTTCTATAGGTGACCACCAGCGACCTGCCTTCCCGTCGCCCTTCAATTCAGCTTTGCGGCTTTCAAAAGCATCCTTGGCAATATCCTGCAGCAGATGCATGTGGCGCGCTGCATCGCGCTTTTCAGCATTGCGCTGTTTGATCGGGTCTTTGCCCTGACGAACTACGGCCCGCCATTTGTCGGCTTCCTCTCGCGCTTCTTTGAGCGAAACAACCGGGAAGGCACCCAGCCCCATTTCACGCCTGCGCCCATGAATATGGACACGCAGCACCCATTTACCGCCGCCTTCATCATTCTTGAATATCCAAAGGCCACCGCCATCGGAGTGTTTTCCAGCCGGAGCCGCCTTGACGGTTTGAGCGGATAGCTTGTTCAATGCACGGGTCATCTGGTCCACCTTCTAGGCCACCCTTCACATATAGGACGGCGGGGTGCGCCATGGAACACCCTAGGACAGATATTTATTTAGAATCATGGGATAACGTAGGTTTTTCGGTATGCCGCGAAACGCCACGAAACAGGATTCCAATGCCCTCCAGCAGCACCACAGTCGCTCTGTAAAGAGCGACAACCGTATTCACCGAATAGCACTGGGCGGCAGTCGTTCTGAAAGAACGATGGGAGCTTGGAAGGTTCCAGGTTGTTCCCCTCCGGGCGCACTACATCCACCACACTGTCAGCTGGTGCCCCTGCCCTTGAAGCAGCTTGGTCGATTTCAGCATTCTGTCAAAACACGAGCCGAAACCAACACAACCACTTCGGGTATGCTGTTACAAAAGTTTCATTTTCCAACGGCGTATAATTCATATATTCCTGAAATATGGAAGTATTGATCCCCACCCGCCTCTCCATCCTCGGCCATCCTCAGCGGCTGGCCCTGTTCCGCCTTTTGATGCGGCGGTATCCGGACCGGGTGCCGGCGAGCGAACTGGCAGAGGCCTTGGGGCTGAAACGCAATACGCTTTCGACCTATGTGCACGCTCTCTTGCAGGTCGGGCTGGTCACGCAGGAACGTGCGGGCACGTCGCTGCGCTATGCCATCGACATGGACGCTGCGCGCGAGACCATCGATTATCTGCTGAACGATTGCTGCCGGGGACGTCCGGAGATTTGCGCCCCGGCGGCCGATCCTACCCCAGAAGGAGACAAACGCATGACCGACAAGCGCTACAACGTTCTGTTCATCTGCACGGGCAACTCTGCCCGGTCGATCTTTGCCGAAGCGATCCTGAGCGACATCGCGGGAGAGCGGTTTGTGGCCCATTCGGCGGGGACCAAGCCGCAGTCACAGCTGAACCCCTTTGCCATCGAGGTTCTGGAGCACAAGGGACATGACGTCTCTGCATTACGCGCCAAGAACATTGCTGAATTTCAGCGCGCGGGGGCGCCGGAATTCGACTTCGTCTTTACCGTGTGCAACCGGGCGGCGAATGAGGAATGTCCGTCCTGGCAGGGGCAGCCGATCAGTGCGCATTGGGGGCTGCCTGATCCGGCTGCGGTGGCAGGGTCCGACGCGGAAAAGAGCCTTGCGTTTCATCAGACCTATGGGGCGCTGCGCAACCGTATGTCCGCCTTTGCCGCGCTGCCGCTGGCCGCGCTTGACCGCATGTCCCTGCAACAGGCCGTCGATCAGATCGGCCAAACCCAAGAAGAAGGACCCTCCGCATGACCGTCTACGCCCTCAATGGTCTTGGCCGTATTGGCAAGCTTGCCTTGAAACCCCTGCTGGCGCGGGGGGCCAAGATTGCCTGGATCAACGATGCGGTGGGCGATCCGGAGATGCACGCGCATCTGTTTGAATTCGACACGGTTCATGGGCGCTGGCACGCTGATTTTGCCCATGATGCGGACAGCGTCACCATCGACGGCACCCGCCTGCCTTTCATTGGCACGCGCGATCTTGACGCGCTGCCGTTGGAGGGCGTGGACGTGGTGATCGACTGCACAGGTGTTTTCAAAAGTGAAGCGAAGCTGGCGCCCTATTTCGATGCGGGCGTGAAGAAAGTGGTCGTGTCGGCCCCTGTCAAAGACGGGGATGCCGCCAATATCGTCTACGGGGTCAATCATGACATCTATGAGCCTGCACGCCACAGCATCGTGACAGCGGCCAGTTGCACCACCAATTGCCTCGCTCCGGTGGTCAAGGTCATCCACGAGACCCTGAGGATCAAACATGGCTCCATCACGACAATCCACGATGTGACCAACACACAGACCATCGTGGACCGACCGGCCAAGGATCTGCGCCGGGCCCGGTCGGCGCTGAATTCGCTGATCCCGACGACCACGGGCAGCGCCACGGCGATTACGTTGATCTATCCTGAACTGACCGGCCGCCTGAACGGCCATGCGGTGCGGGTGCCACTGCTGAATGCCTCCCTTACCGATTGCGTGTTCGAAGTGGCGCGGGAGACGAGCGTTGAGGAGGTCAACGCCCTGTTCAAGGCCGCGGCGGAGGGGCCGCTGAAGGGTATTCTGGGGTATGAGGAACGGCCGCTGGTGTCGACGGATTACACCAACGATGAACGCTCCGGCATTGTGGATGCCCTGTCCACGATGGTGGTGAACGGCACACAGGTGAAGGTCTATGTCTGGTATGACAACGAGATGGGCTATGCGCACCGGTTGGTCGATGTGGCCTGCATGGTCGGGGACAGTCTGTGAGCGATAGCGCGGCGCGACCTGAGGGCTTGCCTGCGTACATCGCGGTGACGGCGGCCTATTGGGCGTTCATGCTCACCGATGGGGCGCTGCGCATGCTGGTGCTGCTGCATTTCCACACGCTGGGGTTCTCTCCGGTGCAGCTGGCCTATCTGTTTGTGCTGTATGAGATTGCGGGGGTGGTCACCAACCTCAGCGCGGGCTGGATCGCGGCGCGGTTCGGGCTGGCCTCCACGCTCTATGCGGGTCTGGGGCTACAGGTGCTGGCCCTTGTGGCGCTGGCACAGCTTGATCCGGGTTGGGCCGTTGGGGCGTCGGTGGTCTATGTGATGCTGGTGCAGGGGGCGAGCGGTGTGGCCAAGGACCTTGCCAAGATGTCCTCGAAATCCGCTGTCAAACTGCTGGCGCCGTCCGAAGCAGGTGGGCTGTTTCGCTGGGTTGCGCTGCTGACCGGATCCAAGAACATGGTGAAGGGCCTCGGTTACCTGCTGGGGGCTGCACTGCTGGCCACGATGGGGTTCGTCTGGGCCGTGCTGGGCATGGCCACGATCCTTGCAGGGGTCTTGCTGGCCCTGCTGATTGCGATGCCGCCGGGTTTGCCCGTGGGGCGCAAGGGCGCGAAGTTTTCTGAGGTGTTTTCCAAATCGGCCAACGTGAACTGGCTCAGCGCGGCGCGGGTGTTCCTGTTCGGCGCGCGGGATGTCTGGTTTGTCGTGGGCATTCCGATCTATTTCTACGCGGTCCTGTCGGACGGCACGACGGAGGGCAACCGGGCCGCGTTTTTCCTGATCGGCACTTTCATGGCCGGGTGGGTGATCCTTTATGGTCTGGTGCAAGCGAATGCACCCCGCATTCTGCGCGCCCGGACCCGAGGGGAGGCAGAATTGATCGCCGCCGCGCGCCACTGGGCCTGGGGGCTGGCGGCGGTGCCTGCGGTGCTGACAGTGGCGGCTGTCATGACCGGCGCGCCGCAGGTCTGGCTGACGGCTGCGCTTGTCGCCGGGCTGCTGGTCTTTGGCGCGGTTTTTGCCGTGAACTCCTCCCTGCATTCCTATCTCATCCTCTCTTTCACAAGCGCAGAGAGGGTCACGATGGATGTCGGTTTCTACTACATGGCAAACGCCGGAGGCCGTCTGGCCGGAACAATCCTGTCGGGGGTGACCTATCAGGTCGGGGGGCTTGCCCTGATGCTTGGCACGGCAACAGTGATGGTCGCGCTTTCGGCTGTCACCGTCGGTTTCTTGAAACTCCGCGCCGGGTAGCTGACATCAGGCCGTCCGGGCGGCGGCGGGAACAAAAGAAGCCGGGCGCAATGCCCGGCTCCCACCGATTTCCCCGTATGTCGCGGACCTACGCGCCCTTGGCGTCCTTCGTGTCCGCTTTTTGCACGGCAGGCACGTCCATCACATCATTGGCGACACCGGCAACGCCGTTTTCCAGGCTCACCCCAAGTTCCTTGCCCAAGGCCTGCATGGCGGGCATCTGGAGCGCCATGCCCAGAACGGAATCGAGCGCCTGATTGACAGGGGTCCCGCTGACCGCACCGTCGCCACCGCCCCCTGCACCGGGTTGCCCCATGCCCGTCACCTGATGGATCTTGATCGAGTCGATCTTTTCAGCCGGTTTCACCATCTCGGCAATGATGGCAGGCATCGCTTCAAGCTGGGCAAGACGGATCTTCATCGCGACGATCTCTGCGCTCAATTCATTCTCGGAGTTGGCAATCGCCGTCTGACCTTCCGCAGTTGCCAGCAGGTCGGTTTTCTTGGCCTCTGCGCGCACAGTGATTGCATTCGCATCTGCCTGCGCTTCTTCCAGCTTGGCGGCGGCCCGGTCGCTTGCCGCGTCTTTCTCGGCCTCGGCAGCCAGACGGATGGCGGTGGCCTGACGTTCGGCTTCTTTCTGGGCTTCGATCAAGGCGATCTGCTTGACCCGCTCGGCCTCCGCCACGGCGCGGGCGGTTTCGATGGCTTCGGCGGCCTTCTTGGCTTCGGCACGCGCATTGTCGGCAGAGGCGCGGGCCTGGCTTTCTTCCTCGGACTTGCGGGCCACGATGATGGCGCGCTCCTGATCGGCAACCTCCAGCTCCCGCTCCTTGGCGATTTCCGCCTCACGGATGGCACGCTCGCGCTCAATCTCTGCGGCGCGGACGGCGCGCTCACGTTGAATGCGGGCCTCCTCCTTGGCGCGGTCGGAGGCTTCCTGATTGCGGGCAATCTGGGCTTCCTGTTCGGCCTGAAGGGTCTGGATCTCTTCGATCTGGGCGATTTCCGCCTGCTGCTTTTCACGCTCGATCTGATATTTGCGCTTTTCCGCTTCCATTTCGGACTGGGCAACGGCCACGTCCGCCTCCGCTGAGATTTCGGCGCGTTCCTTGCGCGAGGTCGCGATCACAGCAGCGAGCTTTTGCATACCAACGGCGTTAAACGCGTTGTTCTCATCAAGGCTTTCGAAGGGGGTCTGATCAAGCGCGGTCAGCGACACCGCTTCGAGCTCAAGACCGTTCTTCAGCAGGTCTTCGGAAATCGCGTTCTGCACTTCCTGCACAAAGCTCGCCCGGTTTTCGTGCAGCTCATCCATGGTCATCTGCGCAGCCACGGCCCGCAGGCCATCGACCAGCTTACCCTCGATCATCTCACGCAGTTGATCGACATGAAACGTCCGGTCCCCCAGGGTCTGGGCGGCGCGGGAAATGCCGTCTTCGGTCGCGTTGACTGACACGTAGAATTCAACGCCCACGTCCACCCGCATACGGTCCTTGGTGATCAGGGATTGCTCCGCTACGCGGGACACTTCAAGACGCAGGGTCTTCATGTTCACCTTTGAGATTTCATGCAGGAACGGAACCACAATGGTGCCACCGTCCATGATCACTTTCTTCCCGCCCGACCCGGTCTTCACCAGACTGGTTTCGCGGGTGGCGCGCTTGTAGAGCCGCGCCATGATCAGTCCGATGAAAAGGAGAAGGGCGACAATAATCGCAGCAGGGATGAGGATTGATGAAAAAGGCATAGAAATACTCCTGTAAGGAACTGGAACGGATGGTGGAACGGCGAGAAGCTTCAGATGACGAAGAACTTGTCGCCACGTTTGCGGATCAATGTCACGTCACTGCCTGACGGAAAGATCTCTTCATCATGCAGCGGCTCAACCCGCAGGTAGTGGACGTTGCCGTGGCGGTCCTTGATCTTGACCTCCGCCGGTTTGCCGCGCTGTGCGGTGCCTTGGGTGATGGTGCCGTGATACCCCCCCATATGGCGGGCCTTGAGGGCCGTGGTTTCGGTCTTGGGCATGATCAGAGCCACCCAGTTGGCGATGACACGTGTCACGCCAAGCGCGGGCACAAACGCGATGAGAGAGGCCACCAAGGCAGGCAGCGACCGCCCCACCAGCCCATCAACAACGGACTGGAGGATCAGGCCCGACAGGCCAAACATCGTCAGAAACGACACCAGCCAGATCAGGAAAGGCACGTCGCGCGCGCCCAACCATGTGAACAGCCCGCCGGATGCTTCGGTGGTGTCGATGACCTCTGTTACGGCCTCGACATCAAGATCAAGATCAAGATCGCCCCCCGCTTCGACCGAAAGGTCAAAATCTGCGTCGATATCCACATCAGGTCCGTCGGACCCGACGCCAAGGATCGATCCGCCAATCAGGGCGCTCAGGATTTCCAGCACAAACAACGCAGCTACAACAGTGAGCGCGATGGCAAATGGCAGGGATGGTGGGGACGTAAATAACTCTATCATACTCAACCTTTCCAACAGTATATAACACACTTTTCATATTAGTTGAAGTATATATGTGCAAATTTTGTCATTTGATAATATTTATTGGTTATGATACAGTAAATTTCATATCAATTCCACGCCCGACGGAGCACTGAATGCCGAATTTCATGGAGCAACGCCGTCTGGCGCGCATGATTGACAAGACATCCAAGCAATTGGGTGCTGTTTCTGTGCCGGAAAAGGGGTGGATTGCCTCCGTGCGGCGCGCTCTTGGCATGTCAGCCGAACAGGTGGCGCTGCGCAAGGGTGTCAGTCGCAACGCGGTCTATCAGGCAGAGCGGAGCGAGAAAGAAGGCGCTGTTTCGCTCAAACAGATGGAGCAGCTGGCCAAGGCGATGGGTGGGCGGTTCGTTTATGCCATCGTCGCCGATGGCCGGATCGAAGACATCAAATACAGTCAGGCGCTGATCAAGGCCAAGATGCTGATCAAGGAGGAACCGGATCTGGCATCATGGAGCACGGACGACCGTCAAGATTGGATTGAGGACAAGGCGGCGGAACTGCTGCACGACATGCCCCCTTCCTTTTGGGAGCCTGAGTAGCGGCGCTTTGCAACGATTTGCCGGCGGCAATTCGGCTGGCACATCCGATGAATCGCGTTGCGATCCGTCCAGAATTTATTTTATAATATAACAAATTTGGACAGCGGATCAGGAGACGCATGTATGCGCAAGCAGGCGGCAACACGGCAGTCGGACGTTCTGGACGTGCTGAACCAGCATGACAAACCCATGACCGCCTATGCGATCCTTGACCAGATGAAGGTGGGAGAGCCCGGTCTGGCCGCGCCGACCATCTATCGGACGCTGGCCGCCCTGACCGAACAGGGGCGCGCGCACAAGCTGGAATCCATCAATGCCTTTGTGCCCTGCCGCTGCGCGCATGAAACCTCTGTCCCGGTGCTGGCCATCTGTGAAGAATGCCTTGCCGTCGAAGAACACGACGGGGCGCAGCTTTTACCGCAGCTCACGGCGCTCTCCCAAAAGTCCGCCTTTGAGCCCACCCGCCATATCGTTGAAATCCACGGGCGGTGCCAAACCTGCGCCACGTAATGCCCATGACCCCATGAAAAGGATCTGCACCATGCACAGACTAGCTCCAGCCGCCCTTGTCCTTCTTGCCGCAGGTGCCGCCAGCGCCGAAGAAACCCGCCAGCTGGACGCCCATGAACACGGCGTTGGGCAGTTGAATATCGCATTTGACGGTGATCAGATCGCGATGGAACTGCATGCACCGGGGGCGGATATTGTCGGGTTCGAGTATGAAGCAAAGACCGCGGAAGACCGCGCCAAGGTGGATGCAGCGGTTGCCACGCTTGCGCGCCCGCTTGATCTGTTCGCCCTGCCCGCCACGGCCGGGTGCAGTGTTGTGCAGGCCAGTGCTTCCCTTGAAAGCGAAGAGGATCACGACGATCACGGGCACGAGGATCATGCAGACGACCATGACGACCATGACCACGCGAAACATGGCGAAGAGGGTCACACGGACGAAGATCACGCGGCCCATCAAAAGGACCACGATCACGACCATGACGACCACGGCAAAGAGGCCAACCACACAGAGTTTCATGCCGAGTATCTTCTGAACTGTGCCGTTCCCGCGCAGGCGACGCTTGTCACCTTTGCCTATTTCGACAGCTTCCCTAACGCGCTGGAGCTTGAAGTGCAGGTCGTCTCTGACCGGGGTGCGACGGCATTTGAAGTGGTGCGGGATGCGCCCACCCTTGACCTGCGCGACATGTTCTGAGCCTGATTGTGCGGATGGATTCAGACACTTCCATTCTATCTCTGCGTGACGTCCGATACCGCTGGCCGGGTCGGGCGTCCTTTGCTCTGGACATCGCGGATTTCGCCATTGCGCCGTCAGAAACCGTGCTGCTGCTGGGCGAAAGCGGATCGGGTAAATCGACGCTTCTGTCGCTGATCTGTGGCACGATCACCGCGCAGGCGGGTTCCGTGACGGTGGGCGGCACAGACCTCGCGTCCCTGTCAGCGGGCAAACGCGACCGGTTCAGGGCCGAACAGATCGGGTTGATCTTTCAGCAGTTCAATTTGCTGCCCTATGCCTCTGTGCGCGACAATATCCTGCTGCCTTTGCGCTTTGCGCCACAGCGCCGTGCGCGGGTAGCAGCGCCGCAGGAGGAGGCCCATAGGTTGTGTACCACCCTCGGCCTGCCGGAAGAGGCCATTGCCGCGCAGGCCGGCACACTCAGCGTAGGCCAGCAGCAGCGCGTTGCAGCGGCGCGTGCCCTCATTGGCGCCCCGCCGCTGATCATCGCGGATGAGCCGACATCGGCACTGGATGCAGCGACCCAAGCCACATTCCTTGAGTTGCTTTTCGCGCAGGCGCGCGCCAATCGCAGCACTTTGCTGATGGTCAGCCATGATGCCCGGCTGGCCGCGCATTTTGACCGGGTTGTGCAGATGTCGGATGTGACCAGCCCCCTTCAAGGTGCGGCATGATCCTGCGGCTCGCATTCCGTTCGCTGATGGCCCGCGCCTTGACCGTTGGCATGACGATCCTTGCGATAGCCCTGTCCGTCGCCCTGTTTCTGGGGGTTGAGAAGGTCCGCACCGGGGCCAAGGCCAGCTTTGCCGATACGATTTCGGGCACTGATCTGATCATCGGCGCGCGTTCTGGTTCGGTGCAGCTGCTGCTCTATTCGGTGTTCCGCATCGGCAATGCCACCAACAACCTCACCTGGGAAAGCTACAATGACATTGCCGCCCGGCCAGAGGTGGACTGGATCGTGCCGATCTCCCTTGGGGACAGCCACAGGCAATTCAGAGTCATGGGCACCACCAGTGCTTTTTTCGAGCGCTACAAGTACCGCGCCGGGCGGTCGCTGGCCGTTGCGCAGGGCCTGCTGATGGATGACCTCTTTGACGCTGTCATTGGTGCCGATGTGGCCGCGACGCTGAACTACAAGGTTGGAGACCCCATTGTCGTGGCCCATGGGCTTGCGTCCTTTGTCGCCCATGATGATCAGCCGTTTCGGGTGTCCGGCATTCTGGAAAAGACCGGCACGCCGGTCGACCGCACCGTGATTGTCAGCCTGCGGGCGATTGAGGCCATTCATGTGGATTGGCAAAGTGGGGCGAAGATACCGGGGCAATCCACACCAGCCGATGTGATCCGCCAGATGGAGCTTGAGCCGAAGGCGGTCACCGCAGCGCTTGTCGGAGTCAAAAGCCGCTTGCAGGTCTTTGGCCTGCAACGTGCGATCAATGACTACCCGCAAGAGCCGCTGTTGGCGATCCTGCCGGGGGTGGCGCTTCAGGAGCTTTGGCAAATTGTCGGCATTGCAGAAACAGCATTGATTGCCGTCTCGGGCATGGTCGTGATCACGGCGCTGATCGGGATGATGGCCACCATATTCTCCAGCCTGAATGAACGACGACGGGAAATGGCGATCTTTCGGGCGATGGGGGCACGGCCCCGTGTGATCCTCAGCCTGCTGGTGCTGGAAGCCACGCTGATGGCCGCCATCGGCGCGATCATTGGTCTGGCGTTGCTTTACGCCGGGCTGGTCGTGGCGCAGCCCCTTGTCGACGCCGCCTTTGGCCTGTGGTTGCCGATAGATCCGCCGTCCCTGCGGGAGCTTTGGGTTCTTGTAGGCGTGGTGGCTGCTGGCGCAATTGTGAGCATGGTGCCCGCCTTGAGGGCCTACCGCATGTCGCTGGCCGATGGTATGATGGTCCGGATCTAGCAGAGGGGTTTGAACGATGACTTTGTCCCGCCGCCACCTCATCGCCGCCGCTGCGGCAAGTGCCGCAATGCCGCGCGTCGGCCTTGCCGCCTCTCCCCGTGTGATCGGCTGGGATGAGCTGATCCCGCCCGGTGTGCCTTACGCGCAGATCATTGGCGAAGGGCAAATGGACCGGGTCCGCGACACCTGGCTGCCGGAGTTTGATGAAAACGCCACGAAGCTGAACAAGAAACTGCACGGTGCCTATATCAAGATGCCCGGATATGTCCTGCCCATCGACATGTCGACGGCAGGCGTGACCAGTTTCATCATGGTGCCTTACGTGGGCGCCTGCATTCACACACCTCCGCCCCCCGCCAACCAGCTGGTTTTTGTCGATAGCAAGAAACCCTGGCCCAGTGACAAATTGTGGGACCCGGTGTGGGTCACGGGCCGCATGCGGCATGAGCTGCAATCGACAACAATCGCGGACATCGGATATGCCCTGACGGCTGACCTGATCGAGGCCTACACATGGTAGCCGCCCCTTTTGACCGGCGTGCCGTGCTTGCCGCCCTTGGTGCGCTCACGGTCACGCCGCAGGTGGCCTTTGCAAAGGACTACATCGACCTGGAATGGACCGATCTGATCCCCGAAGGCCAGCCTGTCATCCCGCCCGTCATTCAGGAGTTGATCCAGCACAACGGCCCCAGCCTTGCCGATCAACAGCCGCCCTCCCATGGGGTGCGCACGGAGTGGAATGGCGAGATTGTGCGGCTGCCGGGGTTCATCGTGCCGATTGAGTATTCGGGAACGGGTGTGACCGCTTTCATCCTTGTGCCCTTTGTCGGGGCCTGTGTGCATGTCCCCCCGCCGCCTGCAAATCAGCTGGTCTTTGTCACGACGCAAACACCTTACGAAACTGCTGGTTTGTTTGAAGCGGTGAACGTGGTGGGGATGTTCGGCACCGCATCCATGTCCACGCAACTGGCCGATATCGCCTACGCCCTGTCGGCGGACCATATCGAACCATTTTGAGCGCCGCTTCATCACTTCCGGACGTGCCAAAGCAGCCAAAGAGGGCCGCATCGGAAACACTGCACCCGCGCGTTGAGGGAATCGAAACAATTCGTTTCCTTAGAGCAGCCAACCCAAAACCTGGGGCCCTCAGTTGCGCAGAAAGGCCCAGGATGCGGGTGTGTTCCGGCGCAGCGCGGGCTGGTTGCCCGATAAAGCCGGAACCGCCCGGAGGCGGGGCCTTTCCCCGCAACTGAGTGCTTCAGGTTTTGGGTTGGCTGCTCTAAATCGCCAAATCCTGGCCCAATTGCCGCCACAAAACAGGGCTAGTCCAGCTTAAACGCTGCTGGAGCATTCTTATGTATTTGTCCGTCGTGGTTCCTTGCATGAACGAGGAGGAGGCCATTCCTTCGCTCGTGTCGCGCCTGGCGCTGGCCATCGCGCCCTACAGCGACCGCGCGGAGATCATCCTGGTCGATGATGGCTCCACGGATGAGACATGGGCCGCGATCAAGG
This sequence comes from uncultured Sulfitobacter sp., assembly GCF_947500075.1. Lineage (GTDB taxonomy): Bacteria > Pseudomonadota > Alphaproteobacteria > Rhodobacterales > Rhodobacteraceae > Sulfitobacter. The sequence continues at coordinate 650,701 of NZ_CANMQS010000001.1, forward strand.
CCGCACAGGCGACATGTCCACAGGTGCGCGGCATCCGCATGTCGATCAACCGCGGGCATCAGATTGCCTTGACCGCAGGACTGCAAGCCGCCCTTGGTGCGCGCATTTTCATGCTGGATGCGGATCTTCAGGACCCACCGGAACTGTTGCAGGACATGATGACCATGATGGACCGCGGGTATGACGTCGTGTACGGCCGCCGGACCGAGCGTCAGGGCGAGACCCTGTTCAAACGCGCCACGGCACATGTGTTCTACCGTGTCCTGAATGCGATGTCTGACGTGGATATCCCCCGCGACACCGGCGATTTTCGTCTTGTCAGCCGCACGGCGCTGGATGCGGTGTTGGCCATGCCTGAAAAGGCGCGTTTCATCCGGGGCATGTTTGCATGGGTTGGATTTCGGCAGATCGGCATTGAATACAGCCGCGCGCCCCGCGAGGTGGGAGAGACGAAGTATCCGTTCCGCAAAATGCTGCGGTTCGCCATTGATGCGATGACGGCCTTCTCCACCAAACCGCTCAAACTGGCGACGCGGCTGTCGTTTGTCAGCCTTGGCGTGGCGGGGTTGATGATGATCTATGTGTTCCGGTCGCTGATCCTGTATCAGACCGCACCGGGGTGGGCCTCTGTTGTGCTGGCGATCTCGGCGTTCTCGGGCGTGCAGCTTTTGACCCTTGGCATTCTGGGCGAGTATATCGGCCGGCTTTACGTCGAAGCCAAGAACCGCCCCCTCTATTTTGTATCCGAAGACACGCGTGCGGCAGATGCCGAAGCGCCCGTCTTGCTTAAAAAGCGAGCTTAACTCATGGAAAACCAAAAACAATTCATGCGCTTTGCGCTTGTCGGCGGCGTTGTCGCGGCAACCTATGTGGCCCTTTACCTGCTGTTCATGGCAGCCGGGCTGACGCAGAGCCTGTCCAACGCCGGTGCCTTCCTGCTGGCGGTGGCGCTGCAATATGTCGGACAGGCCAGCTTCACCTTCGGTGCGCGGCTGGATGATGCACCACAGGTCACGCGGTTTGGTCTGATGATCTGCTGCGGTCTGATTACCTCGGCGGTGATCACCGGGGTTGCCGGGCCCGCAATGGGCCTGCCGCACTGGCTTGCGGCGGTGATCGTCACGGTGGTCCTGCCGTTCCAGAACTATCTGATCATGACCCGCTGGGTCTTTCTGATCCCCGGCGACAAGATGGATGCAGCGCAATGACCCACGTCTACAACGATACGTTCTTTGACTACATCGACCATGGCGCGCGGCGCTCTGCGCAGGCGCTGATTGGTCTGATGTCCGCGTGGCTTGCCCCCAAAAGCGTGCTTGATCTGGGGTGCGGTCGCGGCGTCTGGTTGCGGGAATGGCAACGCGCCGGTGCGACGGATGTGATGGGGGTCGACGGTGATTATGTCGACCGCGCCCAGCTTGCGATCCCTGTGCAGAACTTCCATGCCGGAGATCTGACCGCGCCTTTGAACCTGGGTCGCAGGTTCGATCTGGCACAAAGCCTCGAAGTCGGAGAGCATTTGCCGACGGCCGCGTCGGATGCCCTGGTCGACAGCCTGACCGCCGCCGCAGACCGGGTGATGTTTTCAGCAGCCGTGGTGGGTCAGGGCGGAGAGTTTCACGTCAACGAACAACCCCTGTCCTTCTGGCAGGCCAAGTTCGAGGAACGCGGGTATCGCGCCTATGATTGCCTGCGGCCCTATCTGAAAAAGAACAAGGACGTCGAGCCATGGTATCGCTACAACGCGGTTCTTTACGTCAAACAAAGTGCTGCTTTTGATCTGCCCGATGCGATCCGCCAGCATGCGCTGGACGACGGTCAGATCCTGAAGAATGCAGGCGATCCGATGTGGCGTCTGCGCCGGAGCATCGTGTCACATCTGCCGCAAGGCACCGTGACGCGCATCGCACAGGCGCGCGCGTCAGTCTTGGCAGCCAAAGCCCGGCGTGGTCAGCCTCAGCAAGGTTGATCTGATGAGCCATGTCGCCAGTGACCCTGCCGTGATGGGGATGACCCGCCCGGCCCAACACGGGCTGCGGCTGTGGCCCACTTATCTGGTGACACTGCTGTGCGTTGTGGTGTTCAGCCTGCCCAACCTCATCGATCCGATGATGCGGTATGACGATTTCCCGGCCCTGATGGCGGAACCTGCGGGGTTCTGGGAAAAGACTCTGCATGAAGGCCGGTGGCTGAATTACCTCTGGCATGAGCGCGGGTTTGTCACTCCATCATGGCTGAACTTCGCCCTCTATCAAATGCTCTGGGCCATCTTTGCGGCGTCTTTGGCTGTTGCAGCCATTGGCAGACACGCACAGCCCTGGTTCACGGGGCTGATGGCGCTGCTGATCGTCATCTCCCCCTCAGCAATGCTGATTTCATTGTGGTTCAACACGCTGCTGCCGGGTCTTGCGCTTGTGGCGCTTTACGCCTGGCTGGGCACATGGATGCGCGCCAGCAGCCATCGCGCGCTCTTGCCGCCCTTTGTCGTGCTGACATTCATGGCCTATACGACCTACCCGCTGCTTTTGCTGGCCGTCTGCCTTGCCCGGAGCGAGAACCGGTCGCTGCGCGACCTGATCGGACTGCTTGTCCTTTTCACCTTCAGTTTCGCAGCGGCGGTGCTGTGCGTCTATACGATCAACCTTCAGGTGCATGGCGTTTTTGGCGTACCGCTTGCGGAATGGCGCGACGCGACTCCGGCACAGGATTTCGCCGGGCTGATCGCCAACATTCCGTTGATCCAGCAGAGCCTTGCCGGCTTTCTGATCTCAACCAGTTTTGGGCTTGAGGCAGTCGCCGCCTTTCATCTGGGTCTGTTCGGCCTCACGACCGCTGTCCTGCTGTGGCGCGCACCGGGAGAGGCGGCCTATCTGCATGCAGGGTTCTGGATCGGGGTTGCGCTGATCATGGTCCAGATCCTCAAGACAGGGGCACTTGCCCCGCCGCGGGGGTTCATCTTTGTCTGGGTCATTTACGGGATGATGATCGTCCGCGCAGCCCAACTGCTTGTGGCCCAAGGCGGCACCAGCGGACGGATCGCCAAGAATACAGTCCTGCTGATCCTGTTCTGCTACATCCTTCTGATCTTCCAGCAATATGCCAGCTATCGACCGTGGCAGAAGGAAACCCGCGCCTTGGCAACGGTGGTCGCGCAATCCAACACGCCCGTCACGATTGTCGGAGATATTCTTGATCTGCCATCCGCGCAGCGCGCCGTGATCAACAACGCGCTGGGGCTTGAGTTTCGCATGGACCAATTGACGGGGCGGCGGATCTCCATCTGTGCGACTTCCGCATGCGATGCGGCGCAAAGTGGCACCGTCTTTCACGTCACGGACGAAGGTCTGCTCCGGCAGTAAGAACTGTCGATCCGGCTCCTACCCCAGCCGCGCAAGCAGATCGGGAGAAGGATCCCCCGTTGCAGGCAGTCCGAGACTGGATTGATAGGCGCTGATTGCGGCGCGGCTGTTGGGCCCGATCACGCCATCAGATCCGCCTGTATCGAACCCCCGCGCCGTGAGCCGCTGTTGCAATGCAACGCGGTCATCCTTGGTCAGACCGTATTTGTCTGGCGGGAAGCTGGCGCGCAGGGGGCCACCGCCCAGAATACGATCTGCCAGATGGCCCACCCCAATCGCATAGCTGTCGGAGTTGTTGTAGCGTTTGATCACCCGGAAGTTCGATGTCACGTTGAACACTGGCCCTCCAGCTTGCGGTTGCAGGCGGCTGCCGCCCGGTGCGCCGCTGCCGGCTTCACCCCCCCATTTCAGACCGCGCGTCCAGCCATTGCGCGAGAGATAGGCCGCTGTTGAGGCCAATGAATCCGCAGGATCGTTTGACCAGATATCGCGGCGACCATCCCCAGTGAAATCAACGGCAAAGGCCTCATAGGAAGTTGGGATAAACTGCGTATGCCCCATGGCGCCGGCCCATGACCCGGTCAGCTGGCTTGCTGTGGTATCGCCGTTTTGCAGGATCTTCAGCGCCGCCAGCAGTTGCTTTTCAAAGAACGCCCCCCGCCTGCCGTCATAGGCCAGCGTAGACGTGGCGGAGATCACAGGCACATTCCCCCGCCGCTCTCCATAGAAGCTCTCCAGCCCCCAAACGGCGGTCACGATACTGGCGGCAACGCCGTACTTCGCCTCTACCGCGTTCAATGTGCTGCGATGGCGCGCATAAGCGGCACGGCCCTTGGCGACCCGTTCATCGGAGGCGGCGATGGCCAGATAATCCTCAAGCGTGCGGGTAAATTCCGTCTGGTTGCGATCACGTTTGACCACACCAGGCAGGTACCCGGCACCGCGAAAGCCAGCGTTCAGCGTCGATGGGGAGATCCCCTGCGCCGCCGCACGGCTGCGGAAGCTGGCGACCCAGGCGTCATAGCCCGCATTGGGCGCCGGGCGCAGATCAGCGGGCAAGCTGGCGGCACCTGATGATCCGGCGCTGCTGCTGCCTGCGCGTGGTCCCAGAACGCCCGTCCCGGTCGTACATGCCGACAGGCCCATTGCGCCCAATCCAAGTGTGAAGTTCCTGCGTGACGTCTGCATCTGCCCACCTCAATTTTGTTTTTTCTTGGTGTAGCGCATCCCGCCTCCCCCGCAAAGCGAGCTTTGCGCAATGTGCGGGTTTGGGCTGATCCGGCAGGGGCGCATTTGCGAAAGGATGTCGCAGATTCAGGATGAACAGTTGCGCGATGGCGCACAGGAACATATCAAGAACATATGGCAAAACTGAACCTCAAGGAAAAGCTGGCCCTGCTCAGCGATGCGGCGAAATACGACGCCTCCTGCGCGTCGTCAGGCACCGCGAAACGCAACTCCGCGGATGGCAAGGGATTGGGCAGCACCGAAGGATCGGGGATCTGTCATGCCTATGCACCCGATGGCCGCTGCATTTCACTGCTGAAGATCCTGATGACAAACTTCTGCATCTACGATTGCGCCTATTGCATCAACCGGGTGTCGTCCAACGTGGAACGCGCCCGCTTCACGCCTGAAGAGGTGGTGCATCTGACCATCGAATTCTACCGGCGCAATTACATCGAGGGGCTGTTTCTATCCTCCGGCATCATCAAGTCCCCCGATGACACGATGGCCGATATGGTGCGCATTGCCCGGACCCTGCGGCAGGACCATCACTTTCGCGGGTATATCCACCTCAAGACGATTCCAGACGCTGCTCCTCAGTTGATCGAAGAAGCGGGGCTTTATGCGGACCGGCTGTCGATGAACATCGAATTGCCAACCGATGCGGGGTTGAAAAACTACGCGCCCGAAAAGAACCCCGATGAAATCCGGCGCGCGATGGGAAACGTGCGCCTGCGCAAGGAAGAGTTGAAAGCGCCCACCTACACGGGCCGCAAAGCGCCAAAGTTCGCCCCCGCCGGGCAATCGACGCAGCTGATCGTGGGCGCGGATGGGGCCAATGACCGGACAATCCTGCAAAGCTCCACCCGGCTCTACAGTTCTTACAAGCTCAAGCGGGTGTATTATTCGGCGTTCTCTCCGATCCCCGACAGCACCGCGAAATTGCCACTGATCAAACCCCCTTTGGTGCGGGAGCATCGACTGTATCAGGCGGATTGGCTTTTGCGGTTCTACGGGTTCGACGCGCAGGAGATTGCCCCCGATGCAGGCTCCGGCATGCTGGATCTGGAGATTGATCCGAAATTGGCCTGGGCACTGGCGAACCGCCATGCCTTTCCGGTGGATGTGAACCGTGCGGGCCGGGAAACACTTCTGCGCGTGCCGGGCTTTGGCACGAAATCCGTGGGCCGGATCCTCAGTGCACGGCGCAATGGGGCTTTGGGATACGACGATCTGCGCCGGATCGGGGCGTTGGTGAAGAAAGCCAAACCGTTCATCGTTGCGCGCGACTGGCAGCCCGGCGGGCTGACGGATGCGGCGAACCTGCGCGCGCGGTTTGCCCCGCCCCCGGAACAGCTGAGCCTGTTTTGAGATACAGCGTCACCCTGCCCCGGCTGGGCACCTTTGCCACGTGGCGTGATGCGGCGCGGGCCCTGGCGGGTGCGGATGTCCCCCCCGATGCGGTAGATTGGCGGATGGAAGGCGAAGCCGAAGGGCTGTTTGACGCGCAGGCGATGCCACTTCCGCCCATGGATGCCCCGCTGAATGTGCCGCGCGCTTTTCCCGCATTGGCAAAACAGGTGATCGCCGCCCGCGACCCGCAAGCGCCCCATCTGCTCTATTCCCTGCTGCTGCATCTGCGCGACGCCCCCCGCGCGCTGACCAACCGCGCCGATCCGCTGGTCCAGCGGGCCGAGCAGACGGCCAAACACATCCGCCGCGACATGCACAAGATGAAAGCCTTTGTCCGTTTTCGGGAAGTCAGCCCAGAGGGCGCGAACCGGCGGCAGTTCCTCTCGTGGTTTGAGCCGGATCACCGCATTGAAGAACTGATCGCGCCGTTTTTCACCCGGCGGTTCGGGGACATGGATTGGGTGATTGTCACGCCCGAGGTCACCATGCGATTTGAAGGCGGGGTGCTGCGGCATGAAGCGGTGGCATCTGAACGTCTGGAACTGAGCGATGAGACGGAGGAGCTGTGGCGCACCTACTACGCCAACATCTTCAATCCCGCACGGCTGAAGGTGAAAGCAATGCAGTCGGAGATGCCCAAGAAATATTGGAAGAACCTGCCCGAAGCCGCTTTGATCCCGGATCTGATCGCCAATGCCGAAGCCCGCGCCCGCCAGATGCAGGAAACCGCGCCGAGTTTTGCACCCGCCCGCGCGGATCGCATTCTATCGCGCCTGCCAGAGCGGTCGGTGGATCGAGTTGGCCCGCTTGCCAGATTGAACGCCTGTACCCGTTGCCCGTTGGGTCAGATGGCAACGCAGGGTGTGCCGGGCGAAGGGCCGCAAGATGCGGAATTGATGATTGTCGGCGAACAGCCCGGTGACCAGGAGGATCTGCAAGGTCGCCCCTTTGTCGGCCCCGCAGGTCAGTTGTTTGACCAATTGGCCGCCGACGCGGGGATGGACCGGACAGCCGTCTATGTGACCAACGCCGTCAAACACTTCAAATTCCAGCCGCGCGGCAAACGGCGCATCCACCAAAACCCCACCGCGTCAGAAATCGACCATTGCCGCTGGTGGCTGGACAAGGAAGTAGACCACGTGCAGCCGCTGCTGATCGTTGCCCTTGGCGCCACCGCCGCGCGCGCCTTGACAGGCAACGGCCGTGACCTGATCAAACGGCGCGGATCTGTGGAAAAGGGTCTGTCCGGCCTGCCCGTCCTCATCACGCTGCACCCCGCTGCCATTCTGCGCACCCCCGACAAGGCTACCAGCGCCACCCGCATCGCTGATCTGCGCGGTGATCTGTGCGCGGCGGTTGGTATGATAACCTCTGCGCGACAGGCGCAGGTGCCACGTGGAGCCACCACAGCAGGGAACGCCGGACCACTATCGTGACCCCATATCAGGACGCTCAACATATAGGCAAAACTGTGCCGGGGCTGGCAAACAGACCGCGTGCCGGTCAATTTGGGGTCTACCCCTTTTGATACAGACCCGGACAAGGGCAGAAATGACATCGAACGGCAAGCGAAGCGCTGCCAGAAAGCGCACCGCAAAAGGGCGCTGTCCCGGCGGTACGAAAGAGCAGGCGCAGCGGACACATAACCCGAACAGGCAAATGGAATCAGTGGACCAGGGGGTCCAAAAACTGACCGGGCAGGACGTGTGTCCTGATGTACGGCAAAGCCGGGCGAGCAGGCTAAACAGCACACAACCAGAGGCAAATTTCTACCTAAACGTTAATCTACTCAAATTGTGGCAAACCTCGGAAACAAATCACCTATTTGTGGCAGTCATTGTTTCTAAAATACAAAAAAGGCCTCACTCGCGCCTCTTTTGGCCACGATAACCCGAAGCACCGGCAACAGAATCCTGTCGCCTTCTTTGGAACGGTTAGATGCGTCATTACAGCAATGTAGTCCCACTTCCTGAACGGCACGCTGCGGTCCCCCGCAGGGGCCCGGTTCCCGGTCGGATTGATACTTGCCTGTTGTCATCCTTCGATCAGGCGTTTTGCAGCATGCCTCTGACCTCCGTCGTTGTCACGCAAGGCGTCATGCACGCAGAGACGCTCACAACTTGCGAAGACTTCATGCTAGGAGACACCTTTGCGCTGAAGGACAGCGATGGCAAACTGGCGGCCAATGACCACAGCTTTGCTCCAGTCCCGGCCAATACCCTGAACGTGGATTGCGCCACCATTCGGACCCTCGCAGATTTTGCCGATGTCCTACGGATGACAATGATGGATGAAACCGGCTGCGGGCACCTGTGTTATGCGGTTATCCCACGGCACGCAGGCATGCGTGCGCCGTATCTGCTGGTGCCGCGTCTATTGCCCGCAACGCGCCAACTGACCTTGATCGACGCAGTCCAGATCTGACGCGCCTTACACCCTCATTTATTTCCGTATCGGCTCACATCAAGGCGAGCCGACGGCTTGAAACCTGATCCCGTTGGGCGCGCGATTGTTCTTCCACGTATGATCGCTGCACAAAATTGATATGATCGCGCGCTGCTGTTTCCGCGCGTTCGGGATCACCTGCATTTATGGCCTCAAAAATCTCGCGATGCTGCGCCTGAAGCTGATCCCCCGTGCCGTCGATCGACCGCAGGAAGGACCGGTTGTAAAAGAGGTTCTGCTGCGTCAGCGCATAGATCGACGACATTGTATGCACCAGCAGGGAATTATGGCTGGCATCGATGATCGCGGAATGGAACAGGATATCCGCCTCCTGCGAGGCATGAGGGTCCTGTTCATCATGGGCCGCATCCAGTTTGTCCATGATCCGCGCGAGGATCTCCTTGTCAGCAGCGGTCGCACGGGTCGCCGCAAGGCTGGCGGCAAACCCTTCCTGCGCCGCGCGGAACTCAAGATAAGAGGCAAAAGCATCCTGATGGCGGGAGTAGAGCGCGATCAACGCCGGTGACATGGCCGATCCGACAAGCGGCGCGATAAAGGCCCCTTCGCCATGTCGCACCTGAATGAGGTCATTTTCCTCAAGCTGTTTGAGTGCCTCGCGCACCTTGGGCCGGGAGACGCCCATCTGCTCCGCCAGGTCACGTTCTGACGGCAGGCGACCACCATCCCTGAGGATCCCGTTCAGGATCAAGGTTTCAATCTGCGCAACGATCGTGTCGACGACCGATGTATGCCCGATTTGTTCAAAAACTGAGTTCATCATTCTACCAACGCCCTCTGATCGGTGGCCTGTAACGTTTACCATTATAAGAATCATACCTTCAAAAGTCTAGCTGATAAGCAGTCGTAGCCGGATCAAGTGGTAAATAAAATGATCCAATTATCAGAAAATCTCAATACTCCCAAAATCACGACCACTTCAGCGTGACAAATCTCACCAATAAACTGTTTTAAATATATTTTATCAAAATTCGCAGGTCGCGAAAGAGATCAGAATACATGCAAATGCGCCCTCAAATTAGGCATTTCCTCCAGCAAATCAAGACAAGTGGTCACAATTTTCGTTGACTTGATGGAGTGGTAAATAATATGAACCACCTCATCGAAACCGGGAGATGTCGATGTTTGGGCTCAAGCGCTCCACATCCCCAGAACCAAAGAACGGCAGTATCTGCCACAAGGAGGAGACCCCAAATGAAGAAGATCGTAACAAGCCTGGCCGTCGCGGCCACCATGATGTCTGCGACGGCCACGCTGGCCGCCGACAAGATCCTGCTGAAGACGCCCATCGCGTTCTCCACAGCGCTCCCCGGTCTGGGCACACCCATCCCCCGCGTGGCAGAGCAGTTGAACCTGATGTCCGGCAACACCATCAAGATGAAGGTCTATGAGCCCGGCAAACTGGTCCCTCCTTTCGAAATCCTCGACGCGGTTTCCTCTGGCAAGATCAATTCCGGTTACACCACCGCGGGCTATTGGGCCGGTAAGATCCCTGCGGCCCCTTTGTTTTCTGCCGTGCCATTCGGCCCTGAAGCGGGCGAATACATGGCGTGGCTCTACTACGGCAACGGCATGTCGCTCTATCAGGAGATGTACGACCAGGCCGGTTTCAACGTCAAAGTCCTGCCTTGCGCGATCATCGCACCTGAGACATCCGGTTGGTTCTCCAAGGAAATCAACTCTCCCGAAGACCTCAAGGGCCTGAAAATGCGCTTCTTCGGTCTGGGTGGTAAAGTGATGCAGAAACTGGGTGTTGCGACATCCCTGCTGCCCGGCGGTGAAATCTTCCCCGCACTGGAAAAAGGCGCGATTGACGCGACCGAATTCTCCATGCCTGCCATCGACGCCCGTCTGGGCTTCCACAAGCTGGTGAAATACAACTACTTCCCCGGCTGGCACCAGCAAGCGACCGTGTTTGAACTGCTGATCAACGGCGACGTCTGGAACGAAGCCTCAGAGCAGCACAAGGCGATCATCGAAAACGCCTGCCGCAGTTCCATGACCGACAGCTTTGCCGAAGGCGAAGCGATCCAGCACGCAGCGCTGCTCGACAACATCGAAAACAACGGCGTGATCATGAAGCAGTGGTCGCCAGAGATGCTGGCCGTGTTCAAAGAGACCTGGGAAGAAGTTGCCGCTGAAGAAGCTGCCGCTGACCCCTTCTTTGCCAAGGTTCTGGAAGACATGAACACCTTCCGCGACGGCTACACCCTGTGGAAGAGCAACGCGTTCCTGCCACGTAAGTAAGACCAACACACCTCGGGTGGCGGCCACGCGCTGCCGCCCGATCCCACACTTTCACCGAAATTTCTGATTACCTTAGGTCTGCCCGGCACCCGCGGCAGGCACCGGGAGGGGACCATGGTCGACCAAGATAAACGCATAGACGATCCGATCCAGACCTACGAAGACGTGTTGGAGCATCCGGAGACAGACACCCAGGCCATCGCGGTTGGGTTGGACAAGACAGTCAAGGCCATTGGTCATGTCGTCATGTGGGCCAACATCCTGCTGATCGGCGCCATCGTTTCGCAGGTGCTGTTCCGTTATCTGGCCAATCAGAACTTCCCCAAACTGGATGAGATCCAGTGGCACTTTTACGGCCTCGTCACCATGGTCGGTATTTCATACGCGCTGGTGACAGACAGCCACGTCCGCGTTGACCTGCTGCATATGCAACTGAGCCGCCGCGCCCAGCGCATCATCGAGGTGCTTGGCATTCTGACGCTGCTGGTTCCCTTCATTTATCTGATGATCGATCAGGGCTATGACTACTTCTACGAAAGCCTGCGGGTGAACGAACGCTCCGACAGCCCCACGGGTCTGCCGATGCGCTACATCCTGAAATCCGTCATCCCGCTGTCCTTCATCCTGCTGGCCATGGGCGCGCTTGCCCGGTTGATCCACGACGTCCATGCCTTGTTTGCCAACTACGAACAGGAACGTGTGGGCAAGGGCCTGCGCCTGATCGTTGTTGCCCTGCTTTGCTTCGTTGTTGTTGCAATCGCCCTGACCTTCCTGGTGGAAACCACCGAGGAAAAGCTGGTCATCGCGATGTTCATGACCTTCATCGCCCTGCTGTTTACCGGCTATCCGGTGGCGTGGACGCTGGCGGGTGTGGGTGTGTCCTACTGTGGTCTGGCTTACCTCTTCGACAACGACCTGATGCTGTGGACCGGGTTGGAATCCACCTTCACCGGGCTGGACTATCTGACATTGGGTGCAGTTGTGAACCGGGTCTATGCGACCATGTCCAACGCTGTCCTCGTTGCCCTGCCGATGTTCATCTTCATGGGTCTGATGCTGGACGAATCCGGTGTGGCGGAAAAGCTCATGACCGCGATGCAGCGCCTTTTCGGCAAGACACGCGGCGGCCTTGCCATCACCGTCACCATGATCGGCATCATCCTTGCCGCATCAACCGGGATCATCGGCGCCTCTGTGGTTCTGCTTGGGGTCCTCTCCCTCCCCTCCATGATGGAGCAGAAATACTCCCCCACATTGGCTGCCGGTGTTGTCTCTGCCTCAGGCACGCTGGGCATCCTGATCCCGCCTTCCATCATGCTGGTGATCATGGCCGATCAGATGGCCCTGTCCGTGGGCGATCTGTTCATGGCCGCGGTCTTCCCCGGTATCATCATCGGGGGTCTCTATCTGCTCTACATCTTCATCATCGCGCTGATTAAGCCTGATGTGGCCCCCGTGCCCGAAGGTGCCAAAGCCCCCGACTGGGAAGCTGTCAAAGCCGTGCTGATCGCTGTCATCCCGACCCTTGGTCTGATCCTTGCCGTGCTGGGTTCCATCTTTGCGGGCATCACCACGCCGACCGAGGCCTCCGGCGTCGGCGCATTGGGTGCCACATTGCTGGCGCTTGGCTATCGCAAGCTGACGCTGAAGAAACTGGTGAACGTGCTGATCTCCACCTTCAACACCACGGCCTATATCTTTGCGATCTTCCTGGGTGCGACCGTGTTCTCCTATGTGCTGCGGGAGCTGGGCGGGGACGAGCTGATTGAACACATGATCGCCTCCACCGGGTTTGGCCCGACGGGTACGGTTCTGTTCATCCTGTTCATCGTCTTCCTGCTGGGCTTCGTGCTCGATTGGATCGAAATCACGCTGATCGTGCTGCCCCTGATGCGGCCCATCGTGAACGGCCTTGGCATGGACATCCCCGGTTTCGGCGTCATTGATGAGCCTTCGCTGGTGTGGTTCGTGATCCTTGTGGCGGTTACCTTGCAGACCTCCTTTCTCACCCCGCCGGTTGGCTTCGCGCTCTTCTACCTCAAGGGTGTCGCGCCGAAGGAAATCAGTCTGATGCACATCTATCGTGGCGTGATCCCCTTCGTCCTGTTGCAGCTGACGGGTCTGGCACTTGTCTTCCTCTGGCCTGCACTTGCCACCTGGTTGCCCTCTGTCGCCTACTGAACCCAACCGTTTCGAAAAGGAGAAAGACCATGACTGATCAAGACCTCCTGACCGCCCTGCGCAAGATTGTCGGCTCCCGGCACTTGCTGACCGGCGCGAAAAAGACGGAACGGTTTCGCAAGGGGTTCCGGTCTGGTCAGGGCGACGCGCTGTGTGTTGTGCAACCCGGCACACTGGTGGAACAATGGCAGGTGCTGCAAGCCTGCGTGGCGGCGGACAAGATCGTCATCATGCAGGCGGCCAACACCGGCCTGACCGAAGGCAGCACCCCAAACGGCAGCTATGACCGGGGGGTGGTGCTGATCAACACCCGCCGGATGGACGCGCTGCACCTGATCAAGGGCGGCATGCAGGTGCTGGCCCTGCCCGGCTCCACGCTTTTTGCGCTGGAAAAGATACTGGATCCGTTGGGGCGTCAGCCGCATTCGGTGATTGGATCGTCCTGCATCGGGGCGTCTGTCGTGGGCGGCGTGTGCAACAACTCCGGCGGATCACTGATTGAGCGGGGGCCATCCTATACAGAACTGTCGCTCTATGCGCAGATCGACGCGGATGGCGCATTGAACCTCGTGAACCACCTTGGCATGCAGCTGGGTGACAACCCGGAAGAGATCCTGACCCGTGTGCAGAACGGCACCTTCACCGATGCCGATCTGGAAGAGACAAACAAGAAAGCCTCTGATACCGACTACGCCCGTATCGTCCGCGATGTGGATGCGGAGACCCCCTCACGCTTCAACGCCGACAAACGCTGCCTGCACGAAAGTGCCGGATGCGCGGGCAAGCTGGCGGTCTTTGCCGTGCGGCTGGACACCTACCCCCAAAACGATGCCGAGCAGGTATTCTACGTCGGCACCAACAATCCCGACGACCTGACCGCCCTGCGCCGCCATATGCTGGCTCATTTTGAAACCCTGCCCGTGAGCGCGGAATTCATGCACCGGGAGGTGTTCGACATTGCCACTAAATACGGCAAGGACACCATGGTGATGATCGACAAGCTGGGCACCGACAAGCTGCCGATGTTCTTCGCGCTCAAGGGAGCGGTGGATGCGCGGCTGAACAAGATCCCGTTCCTGAACGGGTTCACCGACAAGTTCATGCAGGCGCTCAGCGCCCTCTGGCCCCGCATCCTGCCCAAACGCATGACGGAATTCCGCGACCGGTTTGAGCACCACCTGATCATCAAGACCCGCGACGGCGGGATTGCCGAAACCCAAGCCTATCTGGAAACAACCTTCGCAAATATCGAGGCTGATTTCTTTGCCTGCACCCCGCGCGAAGGCAAAATCGCAGGCCTGCACCGCTTTGCCGCTGCCGGCGCTGCGATCCGCTACCAGAATGTACATGCGGGCGACGTCGAAGACATCCTTGCGTTGGACATTGCCCTGAAGCGCAACGAACGCGCATGGCTCGAAGAGCTGCCCGAAGAAATCAACAAGCACATCCTGCACCGGCTCTATTACGGCCACTTCATGTGCCACGTGCTGCATCAGGATTACATCCTGCGCAAAGGTGTGGATGTGAAAGCGCTGAAAGCCCAGATGCTGGAACTGCTTGAAAAGCGCGGCGCTGAATACCCCGCCGAACACAACGTCGGGCACCTGTACAAAGCCAAACCGGATCTGGCGCATTTCTACAAATCCGTCGACCCCACCAATTCCATGAACCCGGGCATCGGCAAGATGTCCAAGAAGAAAAACTACGCCTGAAGACCGGGCAAGAAAGGCCAAGACCATGACCAATGTTGTTATCGCATCTGCTGCACGTACTGCTGTCGGCTCCTTCGGGGGATCATTCGCCAACACGCCGGCCCATGATCTGGGCGCTGCCGTGCTGGACGCCATCGTTGAACGTGCGGGGATTGATAAATCCGAAGTGTCCGAAACCATTCTGGGTCAGGTGTTGACCGCCGCACAGGGCCAGAACCCTGCCCGTCAGGCGCATATCAATGCGGGTCTGCCGCAGGAAAGTGCCGCTTGGTCGATCAACCAGGTCTGCGGCTCCGGTCTGCGCGCCGTGGCTTTGGGTGCACAGCATATCCAACTTGGTGATGCGAGCATCGTGGCAGCGGGTGGTCAGGAAAACATGACCATGTCCCCCCACGCGCAAAACCTGCGCCCCGGTCAGAAAATGGGCGACTTGCAGTTCATCGATACGATGATCCGCGACGGATTGTGGGATGCCTTCAACGGCTATCACATGGGCCAGACGGCTGAAAATGTCGCCGAGAAATGGCAGATCAGCCGCGACCAGCAGGACGAATTTGCCGTTGCTTCCCAGAACAAGGCCGAAGCCGCCCAGAAGGCAGGCAAATTCGCGGATGAGATCGCAGCTTTCACCGTCAAGACCCGCAAAGGTGACATCATCGTCGATCAAGACGAATACATCCGCCACGGCGCGACCATGGAAGCGATGCAGAAACTGCGCCCCGCCTTCACCAAGGATGGCTCTGTCACGGCTGCCAACGCCTCCGGCCTGAACGATGGTGCCGCAGCGGTGCTGCTGATGTGCGCGGACAACGCCGAAAAGCGGGGTATCAAACCACTCGCCCGCATTGCCAGCTATGCGACCGCTGGTCTGGACCCCTCCATCATGGGTGTGGGCCCGATTTATGCCAGCCGCAAAGCGCTGGACAAGGCAGGCTGGTCCGTTGGCGATCTGGATCTGGTCGAAGCGAATGAAGCCTTCGCCGCACAGGCCTGTGCGGTGAACAAAGAGATGGGCTGGGATCCCGCGATTGTGAACGTCAACGGTGGCGCGATTGCCATCGGTCACCCCATCGGCGCTTCCGGTTGTCGGGTGCTGAACACGTTGCTGTTCGAGATGCAGCGCCGGGACGCCAGGAAGGGTCTGGCGACCCTGTGCATCGGCGGCGGCATGGGTGTCGCGCTCTGTGTTGAGCGGCCGTGATCTGGATCAAAGACCAAGCAAAAACCGGACCATAGACAGGTCCGAACAACTTACGAAGGAAGAAGAATATGGGACGCGTTGCACTTGTTACCGGGGGAAGCCGGGGGATCGGCGAAGCCATCTCTAAGAAACTCAAAGCGGACGGTTATCGCGTTGCGGCAACCTATGCCGGGAACGATGAAGCGGCGGCAGCTTTCACCGCTGAAACGGGCATCAAAACCTACAAATGGAACGTCGCGGATTACGAAAGCTCTGCGGCGGGCATCGCACAGGTTGAAGCTGACCTTGGCCCCATCGACGTGGTGGTTGCGAACGCAGGCATCACCCGCGACGCACCATTCCACAAGATGACGCCGGAGCAGTGGCATCAGGTCATCGACACGAACCTCACGGGTGTTTTCAACACCGTGCACCCCATCTGGCCGGGGATGCGCGAACGCAAGTTCGGGCGGATCATCGTGATCTCTTCCATCAACGGCCAGAAGGGCCAGTTCGCACAAGTGAACTACGCCGCGACCAAGGCGGGCGATCTGGGGATCGTGAAATCCCTGGCACAGGAAGGCGCGCGCGCAGGCATCACCGCCAACGCAATCTGCCCCGGCTACATCGGCACCGAAATGGTCATGGCGATCCCTGAAAAGGTGCGTGACAGCATCGTCGCGGGAATCCCCGCAGGCCGCCTGGGCGAACCCGACGAAATCGCGCGCTGCGTGAGCTTCCTTGCCGCAGATGACGCCGGTTTCATCAACGGCTCCACCATCTCCGCCAACGGCGCGCAGTTCTTTGTCTGAGGGATAAACCATGACCGACCAGATACCCGACCTCGACCCGACCGAAACGCTGGAATGGCAGGAAGCCGTTTCAGATGTGATCGAAAAGGACGGCGCCAACCGCGCGCATTTCCTGCTCGACAAGGCGGTCTCTCAGGCCCGCGCGGCGGGGGCAAACCTGCCCTTCTCTGCGACCACACCTTATCAGAACACCATTCCCGCCGACGATCAGGAAGCTTTTCCCGGCGATCTGGAAATGGAATGGCGCATTCGCACGATCAACCGCTGGAACGCCATGGCCACCGTGGTGCGGCGCAACAAAGTAAGCAGTGAATACGGCGGGCACATCGCCTCCTTCGCCTCATCCGCTGTGATGTATGACATCGGCCTCAACCACTTCTGGCGTTCCAAATCCGCGATCCATGGCGGCGATCTGGTGTTCTTTCAGGGCCACGTGATCCCCGGCATCTATGCGCGGTCCTTCATGGAAGGGCGAATCACCGAGGAGGAGTTGGAGAACTTCCGCTCCGAAGTGGATGGCAAGGGCCTCAGCTCCTATCCCCACCCATGGCTGATGCCGGACTATTGGCAATTCCCGACCGTTTCCATGGGTCTGGGGCCATTGATGGCGATCTATCAGGCGCGGTTCATGAAATACATGCACAACCGGGGCCACATCGACATGGCCGACCGCAAAGTCTGGTGCTTCCTTGGTGATGGAGAGATGGACGAACCCGAAAGCCGGGGCGCGATTGATCTGGCGGCACGCGAAGGCCTCGATAACCTGATCTTCGTGATCAACTGCAACCTGCAACGCCTTGATGGACCTGTGCGCGGCAACCACAAGATCGTGCAGGAGCTTGAAGGCGACTTCCGCGGTGCCGGTTGGAACGTGATCAAACTCCTCTGGGGCAAAGGCTGGGATGAACTGCTGGAGAAAGACACCTCCGGCAAGCTGCGCCAGTTGATGGATGAAACCATCGACGGGGATTACCAGACGTTCAAATCCAAGGACGGCGCGTATATCCGCAAGCATTTCTTCGGCAAGTATCCCGAAACCGCGGCATTGGTTGAGGATTGGACCGACGAACAGATCTGGGCGCTGCGCCGGGGCGGACACGATCCCGAAAAAGTCTATACCGTCTTCAAACGCGCGACAGAGACCAAGGATCAACCCACCTGCCTGCTGGTCAAAACCGTCAAAGGCTATGGCATGGGCACCGCTGGCGAAGGCCAGAACACCACCCACCAGCAAAAGAAACTGGCAGAGGACCAGCTGCGCGCCTTCCGGGATCGCTTTGACATCCCGATTAGCGACGAAGATCTGCCAAAGGCACCGTTTGTGTCGCTCAACAACGCGCAAAAGGCCTATCTTGCGGACCGCCGCAAGGCACTCGGCGGGGCCTTCCCCATCCGGCACCACAAGGTGGACGCGCTGCAAATCCCTGAACTGTCAAAGTTCGAAGGGCAACTGAAAGGCACCGGAGATCGTGAGATTTCCACCACCATGGCCTTTGTGCGCATCCTGACCACGCTCTTGCGCGACAAGAACATCGGCAAGCAGGTTGTGCCGATTGTCCCCGATGAATCGCGCACGTTTGGCATGGAGGGGCTGTTCCGCTCCGTCGGTATCTACAACCCACGCGGCCAGCAATACACGCCCGAAGATGCCGACCAGATGATGTACTACAAGGAAACGACCGACGGTCAGGTCTTGCAGGAAGGCATAAACGAAGCGGGTGCCATGGCCGACTGGATCGCGGCAGCGACAGCCTATTCCAATCATGGCGTGCCGATGATCCCATTCTTCATCTACTACTCGATGTTCGGCTTCCAGCGGATTGGTGATCTGGCCTGGGCCGCAGGCGACAGCCGTGCACGTGGCTTCATGCTGGGCGGCACCGCCGGGCGGACCACGCTGAACGGCGAAGGCTTGCAGCACGAGGATGGCCACAGCCATATCCTGGCCAGCACCATCCCCAACTGCATCACCTACGATCCAACCTTCAGCTATGAGGTGGCCGTACTGGTGCACCACGGCCTGCAGCGGATGTATGTCGATCAGGAAGACGTCTATTTCTACCTGACTTTGATGAACGAGAACTACCAGCATCCCGATATGCCTACGGGCGTTGAAGATGAGATCATCAAGGGTCTTTACCGGCTGTCTGAGGTGAAGAAACCCGGCAAGAAACACGTCAATCTGATGGGCTCCGGCACGATCCTTGTGCAGGCGATGAAAGCGGCGGAGATGTTGAAGGATGACTTCGGCGTCACCTCTGACATCTGGTCGGCGACATCGCTGAATGAACTGGCGCGTGACGGTCAGGACGCTGAGCGGGAGAACCGCCTGAACCCACTGGCAGACACCCGTGTGCCTTTCGTGACCCAGCAGCTGAACAAGGCCAAAGGCCCGGTGATCTGCGCCACGGATTACATGAAGAACTACGCTGAACAGATCCGCGCCTTCGTGCCGAACCGCTTCACCGTGTTGGGCACAGACGGTTACGGCCGCTCTGACAGCCGGGTCAACCTGCGCCGCTTCTTTGAGGTGGACGCAAACCACATCGCCGCTGCGGCCATGGTCGATCTCTACCGCGAAGGCGCGGTCAGCAAGGCCGATCTGACCAAAGCACTCAAGAAGTACGACATTGACGGCGCCAAGCCGAACCCGCGTTTGGTTTAACCGCGCATATCAGGAGACGAGAAGATGACAATTGAAGTAAAAGTGCCTGATATTGGCGATTTTGACGATGTGCCGGTGATTGGCATTCTGGTCAGCGTGGGCGACGTGATCGCCGAAGAAGACCCGCTGGTTGAGCTGGAATCCGACAAGGCCACCATGGAAGTGCCCAGCCCTGCGGCTGGCAAAGTGGTGGAGATCAAGGTCAGCGAAGGCGACAAGGTATCCGAAGGTGCATTGCTGCTGATCCTTGAAGGCGAAGCGACAAGTGATGCCCCCGCTCCGGCGGCAGCACCCGCTGCGGCGGCCCCTGCTCCAGCGGCGGCTCCTGTTGCGGCACCGGCCCCCGTGGTCACGGATGCAGGCTTCGGCAAAGCGCATGCTTCCCCCTCCGTCCGGGCTTTCGCCCGCCAGTTGGAGATTGACCTGACCAAGGTCAACGGCACGGGCCGCAAGGGACGCATCCTGCGCGAAGACGTGACTGCGATGCTCAAATCCACCACGGCCCCCGCAGCCAGCGGTGCCGCTCAGGGCGGCATGGGCATCCCGCCGATCCCGGTGGTGGATTTCTCCAAATTCGGCCCGGTCGAAGATGTGGAAATGCCCCGGATCAAGAAGCTTTCGGGCCCCGCGCTGCACCGCAGCTGGCTGAACATCCCGCATGTGACCCACAACGAAGAGGCGGACATCACCGATCTGGACATGTACCGTCGCGAGTTGGACACGCAGGCCAAAACCGAAGGGTATCGCGTCACGTTGCTGTCGTTCGTGATCAAGGCGTCCGTTTCTGCCCTGAAACAGCATTGGGAGGTCAATTCCTCGATCCACCCCGATGGCGACAAGCTGATCAAAAAGGACTTCTACAACATCGGCTTTGCCGCCGACACGCCCAACGGGTTGGTTGTTCCGGTGATCAAGGACGCGGATCGCAAAGGCATTGTCGAGATCTCCAAAGAGCTGGGAGAGCTTTCCGCAAAAGCCCGCGATGGTGCGCTGAAAGGGCCGGACATGTCCGGCGCGACTTTCACCATTTCCTCGCTCGGCGGTATTGGCGGCACGTCCTTCACCCCGATCGTGAATGCGCCCGAAGTGGCCATTCTGGGCCTCACCCGGTCCAAGATGGCACCCGTATGGGACAAGGAAACCGAAACCTTCCTGCCACGCAACATGCAGCCGCTTTCGCTCAGCTATGACCACCGTGCCATTGACGGCGCACTGGCGGCCCGGTTCTGCGCGACCCTGAAACACCTGCTCGGCGATGTGCGCCGGCTGATGCTGTAAGGAGGGCGTGACCATGGAAGTCAAAGTTCCCGATATTGGCGATTTCGACAACGTCCCCGTCATCGGCATTCTGGTCAGCGTGGGTGACACCGTCGCCGCCGAAGACCCGCTGATCGAGCTGGAAAGTGACAAAGCCACAATGGAAGTGCCCTCCCCCGCTGCGGGCGTGGTGAAGGAGATCAAAGTGGCCGAAGGGGACCAGGTCTCAGAAGGCGCATTGATCCTGATCCTTGAAGGTGCGGATGCGGGCGATGTGCCAGCCGCACCAGCAGAGGCCCCCGCTGCGGCCCCCACAGCCGTTGCTGCCACAGGCACAGCAACTGGTGCAGGTGACGTGCATGGGGAGGTAGTTGTTCTGGGCTCTGGGCCGGGGGGCTACACCGCAGCGTTCCGCGCGGCGGATCTCGGCAAGAAGGTCGTGTTGATCGAAAAATACGACACCCTTGGCGGGGTTTGCCTGAACGTGGGCTGTATCCCATCGAAAGCGCTGTTGCACAGCGCCAAGGTGATCACCGAAGCCGAAGAGATGGCCGATCACGGTGTCAGCTTTGGCAAACCCAAGATCGACATCGACAAGCTGCGCGACTGGAAATCTTCCGTCGTGGGTCAGTTGACAGGTGGCCTCTCCGGTCTGGCGAAGGGCCGCAAGGTCACGGTCGTGAACGGCTATGGCACATTCACCGGGCCCAACATGATCGAAGTGCAAGGCGAGTACGGCACCAAGACGGTCAGCTTTGACCAGTGCATCATCGCCGCAGGCTCCCAAGCGGTGCACCTGCCCTTCATCCCCCACGACGATCCGCGCATCATCGACAGCACCGGCGCGCTGGAATTGGCGGACATCCCCAAGCGCCTGCTGGTGCTGGGCGGCGGGATCATCGGGCTTGAGATGGCCTGCGTCTATGACGCGATGGGATCGAAAGTGACCGTCGTGGAATTCATGGACCAGATCATTCCCGGCGCGGACAAGGACATTGTCAAACCGCTGCACAAACGCATCGAAGGCCGCTACGAGGCGATCCTGACCAAGACCAAGGTGACCGCCGTTGAAGCCCAGAAAAAGGGCATCAAGGTCACGATGGAAGGCCCGGATGGTGAGATTGTCGATACCTTCGACAAGGTGCTGGTGGCCGTGGGCCGCAAACCCAACGGCGCGTTGATTGATGCGGACAAGGCGGGCGTCGCTGTGGACGAACGCGGCTTCATCGCCGTGGACAAACAGCAGCGCACCGGCGTGCCGCATATCTTCGCCATCGGCGATGTGGTCGGCCAGCCGATGCTGGCACACAAAGCCGTGCACGAAGGGAAAGTCGCTGCCGAGGTCTGCGCAGGTCACAAACGCTTCCTGGATGCCAAGGTGATCCCATCGGTCGCCTATACCGATCCCGAGGTCGCCTGGGTCGGCATGACAGAGAACGAAGCCAAGGCAAGCGGCATCAAAGTCGGCAAGGGTGTTTTCCCATGGGCCGCCTCCGGCCGCTCCCTGTCAAATGGCCGCAACGAAGGCATCACCAAGGTGCTGTTCGATCCCGAAACCAACCGTGTTGTCGGCGCAGGCATCGTGGGCACCAACGCAGGCGAATTGATCGCCGAAGTGGCGCTGGCGATAGAGATGGGCGCGGATGCGGTCGATCTGGGTCACACGATCCACGCGCACCCGACCGTTGCCGAAACCGTCAACTTCGCGGCGGAAATGTTCGAAGGCACGATCACCGATCTGATGCCGCCGAAGAAAAAGAAGTAAACACACTCCGGGGGCGCGCCTGCGCCCTCGGCCCCCCTTCCCAAAAGGCCAATCCCATGCGCGACCTGAAAATTCCCGAACAACGGCACCCCGAAAAGGCCCGCAAGCCCGACAACGCGCAGCCGAAAAAACCCAGCTGGATCCGCGTCCGCGCACCGGGTGGGCAGGCCTATGACGACACCAAAAAGATCATGCGTGAGAACAGCCTCGTCACGGTCTGCGAAGAGGCCGGATGCCCCAACGCGGGTGAATGCTGGTCCCAGGGCCACGCCACCATGATGATCATGGGAGAGATCTGCACACGCGGCTGCACCTTCTGCAATATCGCCACGGGTCGCCCTGACCAGTTGGACGCGTTTGAGCCGGGTCGTGTGGCCCATGCGGTCGCCAAACTGGGTTTGAACCACGTGGTCATCACATCCGTGGATCGCGACGATCTGGAAGACGGCGGTGCTGAGCACTTCGCCCAGACCATCCGCGCCGTGCGCCACCGTAGCCCCAAGACCACCATCGAAGTGCTGACACCCGACTTCCTGAAGTGCGATGCAAGCATGCTGGAAACGGTCGTCGACGCGCGGCCTGATGTGTTCAACCACAACCTTGAAACCGTCCCCGGCCTCTACCCCGAGGTCCGTCCCGGCGCACGCTACTTCCACTCACTCCGCCTGTTGCAACGGGTGAAGGAGTTGGACGGCAGTATTTTTACCAAATCAGGCATCATGGTGGGCTTGGGCGAAGACCGCAAATCCGTCCTGCAAGTCATGGACGACATGCGCGCGGCGGATGTGGATTTCCTGACCATCGGGCAATACCTGCAACCCACGCCCAAGCACCACGGCATCGACCGTTTCGTAACACCGGAAGAGTTCGCTTCCTACGAAAAGGCCGCTTATGGCAAAGGGTTCTCCATGGTGTCGGCCACGCCGCTCACCCGCTCCAGCTATCACGCGGGCGATGACTTCGCGCGGCTGCGCGAAGCTGCTGAGCGTAAAGCATCCAGCATCGGCTGAAGGGGAACCTGCACCACGTCGCGGGTGCAGACCCTCTGTTGCCTATATCCGGACCAATCGGAGACTTCAGAACTCACAGAAAGGACAAACGATGTGGGGTATTTGCGTGATGAGCGCGGTGAAAGGCAAAATGCTGTCGCGCCGTTCCTTCACCGAAGGCACGGCTGTGGCCCGGACCACAAGCGCGATGGGCACGCCTGCCATGGCCGCTGCCGGTGCGACGCTGGTGATCGTTGCGCCGAAACATCGCTGTAGTAGCGGCGGGCCTGCACGTATCTTTACGATGCTCTAAGAACACCAGCCCAAGCACCGCAGCAGGGTCTTTGGGCACATTAGTCCCCCTCTGCCCGCGCCTCCGCCGCCCAGTCGATAAAGGCCTCAAGGGCGGCATTGAACGCCTCAGGCTCATTAAAGAACGGCGCGTGTTTGCCGTTTGGGATGTCCGTCGTGCGTCCTTTCCAGATCATGCCATACTGCAAACCCGCGATGTAGTCGTGGTTCAGGAACGGATCGTCATGCCCGTTCATCACGGCAACGGGGATCTGCCCCTCGCGCAGCATCCGCATATGGCGCGGCCAGTCCACGACGGTCAGCTTCGTGATCATGTAAAACCGCGCCCGCCCGTCCGTGCGGCGCAGATTGCGATGCAGGAATGCGCTCTTTTCGGATTTGGGCACGGTAGCATGGCTGGCGAAGGTCGTGGCCTCCGCCCCTGTGAGATACTGTTTGCCCGCCAGAATGAGGTGGGATTTGGCATCATGCCCCTTGGCGAAATCATCAGGTGCCATGTTCAAAGGTGCGGTGCCCGTTGTGACCACGCCCGCATAGGCTTGCGGATTGCGCGCGGTGAGTTCCAGCGCGTTGTACCCTCCCAGTGACCAGCCCAGGACAATCGGGTTTGTGATGCCTTTCTGCGTCAAGATCTCCTCCGCGATGTCCGCATAGGCGATGACGTTGTAGGTCTCTTCGGGATCGCCATTATCCGATGCGCCATGCCCCGGCAGGTCGAACGCGATGACCCGGTGCCTGTCGCGGAAATGGGCAAATTGGTTCTGGAAGGCTTCCTTGCAGGCGGAGTTTCCATGCAGCAGCAGAATAGGCGGGCCAGTATGAGTATGACTTGCACCCGTATCCGCCACGGCGATCAACCCGTGTTTGGTCTCAACCATTTCCTCGCGCAGGCCCAGCATCCCTTCCCGCTTGGCCCGTTCGAAACGCCGCCGCATCCGCACCATCAGCGCCGCGCGCAAGGTCGCGAACGTCTCCCGCAATTCCTGTATCACGCCCCACAATCCGCCGGGATAAAACACCATCACCGCCACGATCATCAATGCGATGATGATGTCGCGCCACGCCCCCATCCACCCAAGGCTTTCCGACAGCAGGATGATCACAAAGGCCGCGATCACCGGCCCCCAGAGCGTCGCAAGCCCCCCGACCAAAAGGATCGACAGCACCAGTGTCAGTGACCCGATCCCGAATATATCTGGCGAAGCGACGCGCACATAAGAGCCATAGAACCCACCCGCAATGCCCGCAAAAAACGCGCTCAGAGCAAGGGTCGCAAGCCGCGTGCGCCACTCCGAAACGCCCCGCGACATGGCGTAGTATTTGTTGTCCCGCAGCGCGATGATCGCACGCCCCAAAGCGGAGCGGGTGATCAGATAGATCGACCCCACGCAGACCACCATCAGCGCAAGGGCCGTATAGTAGTACCCGATCTTGCCATCCTTGACGAAGCGGTAGCCATCAATCTGCAACATCGGCAGCGTCACCATGCCGGAGGTCCCTCCGGTGATGTCGGACTGCGAAATCACACCCTGATAGATGATCTGCGAGAAGGCGATGGTGACAAGGATCACATACATCCCATCCAGCCGCAGCACCGGCAGCACCATGATCGACGCAAAAACCATCGCCGCTGGCCCCGCCAGCAGGATTGCCAGCCACGGGTTCACCCCATAGGTCTTGGCCAGAATGCCATAGGTGTAAATCCCCACAGCAAACAGCGCCACATGCGCGAAATTCAACAGCCCGCCAAAGCCAAAGCTGAGATCCCATGAGGCCGCGACAATTGCAAAGACCAGCGACAGGATGATCAGGTGCCGGATGTAGGAGCCATCAAAGACAAAGGGCACCACTGCCAGCACCAGAACAAACAGAACCGCCGGGATCAGGCCGTTGGTGCGGTGGAAAGGAGGATCATAGCGCATATTAGAGCGTTCTCTGGTGGGTGCCAAAAAGGCCCGCAGGTTTGATCGTCAGCACGATCATCATCATCGCAAACAGGACCGCAGGCGCCCAATAAAGGCCAAGGTAGAAGGTGGTGAAACTCTCGACCAATCCGACGATCAGCGCCGCGTAGATCGGGCTGGTGAACCGCGCGATGCCGCCAAAGATCACCACGATCAGCGCTTTCATCAGGGGGTCTGCGCCCATTGTGGGGTTAATGAACCGAACCGAGCCGACGAAGTACCCCGCCACCCCGGCCATCGCCGCCGAGAGCCCAAATGCCAGCGCATAGAGCAGCGGCACGTTCAACCCCATCAACTCTGCCGCTTGGCGGTTCTGGGACACCGCGCGCATGGAGCGGCCCGTGCGGGTGCGCGACAGGAACCATCCAACGGCCCCAAGGATGAAAGCCACCAGAACAATCAGCGCCACTTCGTTCCATGAAAATGCCAGCGGCCCGATGTTGAGGCTGCCCTCCCCGATGCCGGAGATCTGTTTGGAGCGTGGACCCCAGATCAGCAGCATCCCATTCTGCAACACCGTCGCCCCCGCAAGCGTGGTGATCACGGTGGCTGCAACGATGTTCTCCTTGCGCTCAAACGGTCGGATGAACATCTGCTGGAAGAGAATGCCCAGCGCGAACATGCCCAGCACCGTCGCGCTCAGCCCAAGGACATGACCCAGCGCAAAACCATCCACATTCCCCACCTGCCAGCCAATGTAGGCGCCCAATGCCACAAACGCGCCATGGGAGAAATTGAAGATGCCCAGCGTGGTCCAGACAACCGCCAGCCCCGCCGCCATCAACGCATAAAGCGCGCCCAGCACGACACCACCGGTGAGGACAAACAGGAAACTCTCGAAACTCATGCGGCGGGTTCCCCGAACAGCATGGCCATCAGTTTTTCGTGGCTCGGGATATCGGCCTTTTCCAGCACGCCGCTGATCCGGCCATGGTCAAAGAGGTAGAGCCGGTCGATCAGTTCCGTCAGGAAGTTCACGTCCTGATCAATCAAGATCAGCGGCACACCCGCCGCCTTGATCGACGCAATCGCCTGACACAACTCAATCCTCAGTTTGGGCGACAGCCCAAGCGTCGGCTCATCCAGGATCATCAGTTTTGGGTCTCCCAGCAGGCCGCAGGCAATCGCCACCATTTGCCGCTCTCCGCCCGACAGATAACGGATCTTGCTGTCCAGCCGTTCGCGCAGGCGGGGAAAAAGATCGTGCACCTGCGCGAGTCGATCCGCGCTTTTCCCGCGCCCCGCCGCTGCAACCGGTGCCACATCCATGGTTTCGGCCACGGTCATTTCAGGGAACAAGAGGCTGCCTTCGGGCACATGGATCAGCCCCGCGCGCGCCACCTTCTTGGGGTCCATACGCCGCCGCGTGACCACGTCATAGTTGAAGTTCCGCCACCTGCGGCTGCCCCTCTCCCCTGCCCGGTTCAACCGCTGCCCTTCCAGAACGATCTCTCCGGTCCAGGGGGCGAGCACACCGCTGATGGTCTTCATCAACGTGGATTTGCCATGGCCATTGGGACCAAAGAACCCAATAGATTCCCCTGCACTGAGGGTCAGGTCAATCTGGCTGAAGATCTGGATGGGATCATATCCCCCCGACAACCCGCGCACTTCCAACAGCGGCGCGCTCATGCAGCGGCCCCCAGATAGGCTTCGATCACCGCAGGATCGTTGACCACATCATTTGGCGCGCCCGTGGCGATCACCTGCCCCTGATCCAGCACCATCAGCCTGTCAGAGACGGCCATCAACAACGTCAGCACATGCTCTACGAGCAAAACCGTTGTGCCCAGCTGCTGCACCTGCACGATCACCAGGCGCATGCGCTCAATCTCCTCCAGCGTCAGGCTGGACGCGGGCTCATCCAGCAACAGCACTTTCGGATCAAGCGCCACCGCCCCTGCAATCATCACCAGCTTGCGCAGGAACACCGGCAATTGCCCCGCAGGCCAGTTCATCAAAGTTGCCGGGAAGCCAACGATTTCCAATGTCTGTTCGGCCAAGGTCAATTTCTGCTGAAAAGTCAGCGCACGCTCTGTCTGCTCCACCGTCAGCAGGACATTGTCGATGGCCGACAGATTGGGAAACACGGATTCGCGCTGAAACGTCCGGGCCACCCCGCGTTTGGCGATTTCATTGTTGGCCAGCCGGTGGATGGGCTGACCGTCAAAGATCACCTCACCGGACGTCGCTGAAAACGGAATGCGCGTGATGGCGTTAAAAAGGGTGGACTTGCCGGACCCGTTGGGCCCGGCAATACCAAGGATTTCACCACGCTGGACGGTGAAGCTGATGTCATCGACAGCCTTGATCGCACCAAAGCTCTTGGACAGATGCGACACCTCAAGAATTGGACCAACCGTCACCGTCCCGGCCTCGCTTACTTGGACATCCACGGCGGCAGCATGAAGCTGCCGTTCTTGTATTTGTCAGGCTCGATCAGGATGCGCTTGCCGTCCTGGATCTGCCAGAAAGACACCGGGATGTGATCGTTGCTCTGCAGCGCCACGTGGGTTTCCGGGTCAAACTCCAGCGGACCTGCGACCGTATCGCGCTTGATCTGGCCAATCGCGGCGGCCACCTCCTCCCGCTTGGTTGGATCGCCTACCTGTTCCAGCGCTTCGAAATAGAAATTCGCCATTTCATACAGGCCCACACCATACGCCCCCGAAGGCACCCCAAAGCGAGCCTCATAGGCGCGCATCAACGCCTGCCCGCGCGGCCAGCTGTCGCTGTCGAGCGGCGCGTTGATCAGGTTGTAGAGCACGCCTGTTGAGTTATCGCCCGTCAGATTGATGAACTCCGGCACGGACGGTGCATATTGCAGGAAGACCAGCGAATCCGTTGGTGTCTCCACAAACTGATTGAGAAACAACGCGGAGTTGCCCGGCAAGTAGTCGGTGTTGATCACCAGATCGGGGTTCGTGTCCCGCACCTTTGCCAGAATTGCGCGCCAGTCGCCAACCTCGCCAAAGGGCACCAGCTCATCCACGACAATGTTCCAGCCGCCTTCCTCAAAGGACACCTTCATGCCTTCGGAAATCGTCTTGGAATAGGCATTGTCCGAGGAAATGATCGCAACGGACTTGTCGCGCAGCGTGATCTCTCCCCGCTCCGCCAGAGCTTCCACTGCGGGCAGAACGTCTGTTTCATAGCCTTTGAAAGAGGCCGTGAAGGACCAGCAGCACCAGTAGTAATCAATGTCCTGTGTGGTGATCGCCGCAAAAGATGGCGATGGACCAGCGGCGATGTAGGGCATGCCCGCCTCCGCCATCAAATCCACTTCGAACATGCTCAGAGAGGCATATCCTGTCATGATGACTTCAACCCCATCCGTGCCCAAAAGCCGCTCAGCCCCCGATGATACATTCGCGGCAGAGCCGTCCTTGACGTCCGCTGTCACCACCTCAAACGTATATCCCGCAACACCGCCGTTGGCGTTGGCTTCATCCACCGCCCATTCAACGCCGTTGACAAATTCCTGCCCATCGGCCGCCGCTGGCCCCGTCAACGGCGCCAAGACACCAATCTTCACCACGTCGGCAAAGGCCGATAGCGGGCTCAACAACAGCCCTGCGGCCAGACTCAATTTCAAGACATGTGCTTGCATCATGCGTTCCCCAGATCCTTAATCAGATGTGCGAAAAGTAGGGCACGGCGGATGATTCACTGTCCACTAGCAAATCTGCTAGTGTTCAGGGGGCGCCGCGGACGAAAGAGGGACAGGATCACCGTGATTGACGATCTACAATTCGAAGACTGTCACGACATGCAACAGCTGAGTGCAGCGCTGAAATCCTACAGCAGCTCGCTTGGGTTGCCGTATTTCTCGTACTTTCTGGTCAGTGGCAGCGATGAAGAGGAAGAGGTCTTTCTGTCCAACTACCGGCAAAACTGGCTGGACCGTTACCTGCGCAAATCCTACCAGCATTACGATCCGGTCATTGTGACTTCCCGCAATGCCCGGCTGCCGTTTTTCTGGAATCAGAAAACCTTCCTCAGCCCGTTCCGAAAGATCCAGAAACGGGTCTTTTATGAGGCGCGTGAATTCAGCATCTCAGCAGGGTATTCCATCCCGATCCGGGGGCCAAACAACGATCTTGGTGTCTTTTCCATTGTGTCGTCCGGTGATCAGGACCTTGTTGAGGCTGTCCGCCATGAAGGCAGCAAAGCGCTTCTGGTCGCCATGCAGGCCCACGACCGGGCAATGGTGATATGTGCGGACACCGCCTGCGCGCAGCAGACGCCGGACCTGTCCCCGCGTGAACTGGAATGCATCAAATGGACCGCTGAAGGCAAAACCAGCGATGAGATCGCGGACATCATCTCTATCTCCGCAGCAACAGTGAATTACCACATCAACAAGGTGATCTCCAAACTTGCGGCAGCCAATCGGCATCATGCGGCGATCATTGCGGTGCGCAAAAAGATCATCTGAGCAGGCCCGCAAAGGACGCTTAGGTTGTCGCATCGGCAAAATGCGCCTACCACTGATCTATGGACACACAAGCCTCCAGCAGCGACTTTTACGCTTCCGTCACACCCCACGACACCTTCGCGAACCTTTCGGATGCGAAGCTGTACGTCGCTCTTCCCGACGATTGGTGGGTTGGCACATCGGACATTGTCGGATCCACGCAGGCGGTTGCGGATGGCCGTTACAAGACGGTGAACATGGTTGGTGCGGCTGTGATCTCAGCCCAGATCAACGCACATGCAGGCGCCCCTTTTCCCTATATCTTTGGCGGCGACGGTGCGGGGTTTGCCGTGCCGCCATCCTGGAAAGACCGTAGCGCACAGGCTTTGGCCGCCGTACAGGTCTGGGCCCGCGAGGAATTCGACATGGGATTGCGCATCGGCATGGTCCGCGTCCGCGATATCCGCGCGGCGGGGGTGGATGTGACGGTGGCCCGGTTTCAGGCAGCCAAAGGGGTCGATTATGCGATGTTCTCCGGTGGCGGGCTAAGCTGGGCGGAAAACCAGATGAAGGCCGGGGCCCATGACATTCTTCCGGCAGCACCCGGCACACAACCTGATCTGACGGGCCTTTCTTGCAGGTGGAGCCACATGCCCAGCCGTCACGGCACAATACTGTCCGTGGTCATCCTACCACGTGATGACATTCCCGGCCCTGCTTTCTCAGACCTCGCCCGGCAGGTTGTGGAAGTGGCAAACGGTCTGGACCGCGCAGGACATCCCGCAGAAACCGCAGGCCCAGGCGTCAAATGGCCTCCAGCGGGTGCGACACTGGAAGCCCATGCGCAGCGCGGCAAGGGTTCATTGGGGGCGGCACGGCGCAAGGCGTTGTTTGAAAGCTTCATGGCATGGTTTCTGATCAAGACCGGCATCAGGATCGCCGGTTTTGACGCAAGGCGCTACCGGGAAGACGTCGGCCGCAACGCCGACTTTCGCAAGTTCGAAGACGGGTTGAAAATGACCCTCGACTGCGATGCCCAAACCGAAAAGCGGTTGCGCGCGGTTCTGCAACAGAGTGCTGACGCGGGGATCATCCGCTTTGGTCTTCATGCCCAGTCGGAAGCCATGATGACCTGCATCGTCCCCTCCATCATGACGGACGATCACGTCCATTTCGTCGATGGTGCTGCGGGCGGATATACGGCGGCGGCGCAAACGATCAAAGCGAGTCTGACATAACGGGATACCGACATTGTCACCCGCACAGATTTCCCAAGGCATTCACACGAACAGATCAGCTACCTTGATCAAAATGACGACCATCATCTTCAAAAAAAACTCTAAGGCTTCGTGCCCCGTTTGACCCAACAGTTCCTTGTAAAGAATGTGTTGCTTACGGCCTCGAAGCTCGTGCGACCATCGCTCGCAACGCGCGCTTTGCCCCAGGTCAACACAACAACCATGAATGGGTTGCCGGGGCGTTTGACCATCTTCAGCATCTCATCCCGGAATCTTTCACATGTTTCTGTCGCGCGCTTGTGTATTGTATTTCGACCGACAACCGCGCCGTTCTCTTCATAAAAATTCAATACGATAGCAGCGCCATTTACGGAGGACTTGAGGGGCGTTGCTTGCGAACCGCCAGCAATAGACCTCGTCCGGTTGATCTGAGTTGGCTCCTTGCGCAGCACGCAGGCCTTGCTGCCATCACTCAGCACAACCCGATCCTTCCCAGCACAATTTGCATTTGCCTCAGTGGCGGCAACAGAAAATAGAAATGCAGCACCACCTGCCAAAAGGATATTATGGGCACGTCTCAAAAAGGGGGAGTACATCAATAACGACTCCAATTATGTTCAACTAAACTATTAAATACCTTAGCACACTTCCGCACTTTCAAACAAAACAATTAGGCACGTCTATTCCGTGAGCTTCTGCATACGACACAATTCAATTCTATCTGATCCTTTGAACAGTCTTTCAGATAATTCTATTGGATAAAGTCAATAATACACCTCAAATTCGAAAGTAATCCTCAGCCGAGCCCGTCACTAACGTCTACCGCTTGAGTAGCGCTGCGCAGACATTGGCTTTCGACCCTATTGATTCAAATCCTCGAGCAGACGGCTGTGACGCCGGGTTTCTGCGATCAGTTGCTCAAACGTCGTGAACCCCTTCGCTGCCACCAGCGGCAAGAGCCTGACCAGAACCTCTGCCGTTGCCTGGGCGTCACCCAGCGCGGTGTGGCGTGCATGAGCGGGGATCGTGACCGAAAGCCGGTCGCACAGGGCATCCAGTGAATGCGCCTCCGTGGTGCCGAAAACCACGGCCGACAACAGCACCGTATCCAGCACAGGATGGGACCATTCGACCCCCATGACATCTGCCGACTTGCGCAACAGCCCGATATCAAACGGCGCATTATGCGCCACCAGCACCGCATCCCGCGCGAAGTGGTGAAAGGCGCGCCCGACTGTGGCGATGTCCTTGGCATCCGCAACATCGGCATCCGTGACGTGATGGATTTTCGTGGACGAGGGCGGGATCGGGCGGCCCGGATTGACATAGACGTCCATCACCTCGCCCGCCACGATCCGCCCGTTCAGCACCCGGACCGCGCCAAGCTGCACGATGTCATCCTTCTCGACCGACAGGCCCGTCGTTTCCGTATCAAAAGGCACGAAACAAAGTTCGGACAGCGGCGTCTTGGCGATCTCTTTCGGTGCGGTCGCATTGATCAGATCGAAATCAAAAACCAGCGGTCGCGGATCAGTCAGCGCAAGCGTCTCCGTCTCCACGTCCACAAAGATCATGTGCCCGCCTTCCTCAAGCGCCTTGAGGCGGGCGTTGAGTGTGACGCCTTGCGCAGGCGCGGTGAGCGCGAAGGCCGTATAGGATCCCTTGGAAGACGCCCGTTCACGCGCCTCGAAAAAAGCTGCCAGATCAAAGTAATCCGCCAAAGGCGCCTTGAGGCGCGGCGGCGCGACCTCGGACAGGATCGCGGCAGCCTGACCGTCATAAAGAACGATCTCATCTGCGGCATTGAGGACAAGGGTCGCGATTGGGATTTCGGTAAGAAGTGCAGTCAGTTGTTCGCGTTCCGCTGTCAAAAGCTCCGTCTCACGGGCAATCTCACCAGCCGCACCTGACAGGGATGCCTTCACTGTCTGCGCCAGCGCATCGGCGGCGGGGGCAAGGTCCTCGAGGTATTGCGCGACGTCCGCGCTGACATCGCTTTCTACGCCGGCATGAGCCCTCAGCCGCAGATTGGCGGAGAGGGCGTTGATCGGCTTGGCGATGTTCTCATCGAACAACAGCCAGACGATCAGAACCAGCCCGGTGTTCAGAAACGCAAAAAGCACAAAGGCCGTCACAAACGCCCCCACAGGCACCGCGTCTTCGGCCCGTGACCAGCCAAACGCCATGGCGGCTGCCGCCAGCGCGGCCCCAGCCAGCGCCAGCAAGCAGAAGAACAGAAAGATCCGCAGGCGCAGGCTGAGTTTGGTGAGCATATCAGCCCCCGCAGACGAGCTTCAGGATCGGGTCATCGGCGGGCATGGCTTCCCATTCGGCATTGGCGACCCTGCCCCCTTCGCCAAAATCCGCCCCGTCGATCAGAATGGCAGAGCGCGCGCCCGCACAGTCAAACAACATCGGCGCCTGCGTCACCGGCGACCAGCGGCCAAAGAAATACAGGTCGGTCAGGCGCTGATCGGGCAAGTCAGCGTTCGTGCGGGTCGTCGCCGTATCTGCTGCGACAAAGCGTTTGGTGTAGGGCCACACTTGCGTCCAGGGCCGTATCCAGCTCTGCTCCTCGATCTTCATGGCGATGTTGACCCCATCGGGCAGCCGTTCTGCGGTGCGGTCAAACCATGTGTATTCATTGGAAATGGTCATGCCGATCATGCCCAGACCGGCAACAACAGGCATGACCCATTTCGGCAGACGGCGACCGGTCACCATATTCAACAACAAAGCGACCCCGGCGCAGGCGATGCCTGCGAAAACTGTCGCGATCAATTCTACGAACATATGCTCATCCTAACGCACCTTTTCCCGATCCCGCAGCAGATTGCATCGTTTTGACCACAACAAACGCATCGCGCAGATGGCTGCGCTCAAAATCAGAAAGCGTGGACGGATCAAGGTAGTTGCTCGGGTCCTGACCACTTCTGATCTGATCTGCCTGATGCTTGAGGCGCAGGTTTGCAACAAGATCATAGGCATCCAGCAGGTCCGCCCCGCCAGAGGAGGAGACAGCACCCGCCGCAATCGCAGCCTCCAGCCGGGCGCGCGTGTTCACTGGCAACAACTTGCCTTGCAAGGTGTAAATCCGGCCAAGATCGACTATCGGCACAACACCATTGTGTTTGAGATCCAGTTGATTGCGATGATCCCCTGACCGGATGGTCGCAAGCCCCCGCAGCAGCCCCAGCGGCGGCTGATGCTTGAGCGAGTTTGAAATCATATGCGCCCTGAAGATGGAGTTCTTTGAGGAAGCCTCAAGCGTTTCACGTTGCAGATCGTTGAAGAGGCTGTCGTCCCCGCCGATTGGCCGCAGATCAAACATGACGGATGCCAGCATCTGCGCTTCCGGGTTGGGTTTGGCGATCCAGCTTTGGAAGTACTCCCGCCAGACTTTGAGTGGCTGACACCAGCGCGGGTTGGTCGCCATCATGTCGCCAGGACAATAGAAGTATCCGCAAACGTCCAATCCGTCGCTGACGATTTTCGCAAGCGCCGCGAAGTATGGCATATCCGCATCGCTCATCGCATCTGACAGGATCAGGCAATTGTCCTGATCGGAAACCCCCGTTTGCTCCTGACGCCCCTGACTGCCGCAGGCAAGCCAGACGTAAGGCACCGGCGGCGGGCCAAGCGTTTGTTCGGCAAGGGCCAGCAGGCGGCGGGTGGCCGTATCGGCAATGTCGGTGATCAGCCGGGTGATGACCTCATGCCGGTTGCCTGCATCGACCAGTTGTACCAGCACCTGCGGGATCTCTGCGGTGGCCCGCGCCATTTCCTCAGCGGATGCTGCCTTTGCCACACGGCCCACCAGTTCCGCCGATGATTTTGCCTGTGCGCGTGTCAGATCGGTCTGGGTGACGATCCCTTGCAGCGCCCCTCCCGTCACGATGGGCACATGACCGATGCCGCGTTCGACCATCAGATGCAGGACATCCGTCACCAGCGCCTGTGGCGCAAGCGTCAGCGGATCGGTGGTCATAATCGTAGAAATCGGCGCGGTCGGGTCCATGCCTTCGGCAATCACGCGGGAGTTCATATCACGCAGGGTGACGATCCCTTGGAACTGCGCCGGGGTGCCCACGCATATCGAAGAGATCCTTCGCGCGTGCATCAAGGCAGCCGCTTTGCGAATGGGCGTATCGGGCGGGCAGATGACCGGATCACGGGTCATCAGTTTGGCAATTTGCAGGGTTCCAAGATCATTGGTGTTACCGCGCGGGGACGGGCGACGATCAAAGAACTTTGCGACCGCCGCATGTGTATCAATCAGTGTAAACAGCGTGTCGGAAGGCAACACGATCATGGTCGCCGCCGCTGTTACCGTTGCCGTACGGCTCGCCAATGCGCCCCGCAACAACGCGCGTTCACCAAATGAATTTCGGGTGCCAAGGATGGACAGTTGAGCGCCGGTTTCATCGGTAATCTCAATCTCACCTTCAACAATGATGTAAAGGTGCGCGACCGTATCCCCCACCGCGAAGACCGCCTCTCCCGCATCAAGCGTCAGCACGTCACAAACCTCAGCCACCGATGCAAGCACGCTGTCAGGCAAACTGTCATAGGGGTGGACGGAGGCAAGGAATTGCGTGAGCGCAGCAGGAAGCGTCATGGGGGTGCCTCGTAATGAAAAGGAAGTGCCCGCAGGTGTGCGGGCATCCTCAGTCTTTCAGGAAGACCCACCGCCGCACAGGAAAACCTTGCGGCGGCGGGACGTTGTTCAGTGACCTTCGACAGCCGTACCGGCACCACGTGGCACACGAACGCTTTCGACCAGATCCTTGATCTCCTGCGGGGTTTCCTTGGTCATGCCGGAGACAACGAACGCCACCGCAAAGTTGACCATCGCACCGATTGCACCAAAGGAAGTGGATTTAATCGGCCCAAGCAGCGGATCGGCATCGGTGAAGGAGTTGGTGTCAGGAATGAAGAACCACCCCTTGTGCAGGAAGATATAGAGCAGCGTGACCACCAGACCGGCCAGCATCCCTGCCACCGCGCCCACGTTGTTGATGCGGGTCGAGAAGATCCCCATCATCAGCGCCGGGAAGATCGAAGCCGCCGCAAGGCCAAAGGCCAGCGCCACGGTTTGCGCCGCAAATCCCGGTGGGTTGAGGCCCAGCAGAACCGCGACCACAATCGCCGCTGCCATTGAGATACGCGCTGCCATCAGCTCGTTTTTCTCTGACATGTTTGGCGTCAGCTGTCCTTTCAGCAAGTCGTGACTGACCGCCGAGGAAATCGCCAGCAACAAACCCGCCGCCGTCGACAGGGCCGCCGCAAGGCCACCCGCCGCGACAAGGCCGATCACCCAGCCGGGAAGCGATGCAATCTCCGGATTGGCCAGAACAAGGATGTCGCGGTTGAAGTTGGTCAGCTCATTGCCTTCCCAGCCGTTCTCCGCCGCTTTAGTCTGCAGATCCGCGTTCTTGTCGTTGTAGTACTGGATCTTGCCGTCGCCGTTCTTGTCTTCCCAACCCAGAAGGCCGGTTTTCTGCCACGTCGCCATCCAGGCGTACTCTGGATCGGTTTCGATCTGCTCCACGCTCACGGCTTCAGCGTTTGTGCCATTGGGCCACATCAGTTCAGAGATGTTCAGCCGTGCCATCGCACCCACCGCAGGGGCAGTCAGATAGAGCAGTGCGATGAACACCAGCGTCCAGCCCGCAGACCAGCGCGCATCAGACACCTTGGGCACCGTAAAGAAGCGCATAATGACGTGGGGCAGACCCGCCGTGCCGATCATCAGCGACAGCGTAAAGAGCACCATGTTCAGCGTTGACCCATGCGCCGCCGTATACTCGGCAAACCCAAGATCGGTCACGATCTGGTTCAGCTTGGCCAGCAGCGGCTCACCGCTTTCGACGGTACCAAACAGCCCCAGCGCAGGGATCGGATTGCCCGTCAGTTGCAGGGAGATAAAGACCGCCGGAATGGTATAGGCCGTGATCAGCACGCAGTATTGTGCCACCTGCGTATAGGTCACGCCCTTCATACCGCCGAACACAGCGTAGGCGAAAACAACGCAGGCCCCGATCAGCAGACCCCAGAAGGCGTCGATCTCAAGGAAACGGCCAAAGGCAATGCCCACGCCCTGCATCTGACCGATCACATAAGTGATGGAAGCCACCAACAGACAGATCACCGCCACCATCCGCGCGGTCTTGGAATAGAACCGGTCGCCGATGAACTCGGACACAGTGAACTTGCCGAACTTGCGCAGGTACGGTGCAAGCAGCAAGGCCAGCAGCACATAGCCGCCCGTCCAGCCCATCAGGAAGGAGGAGTTGTCATAACCTGTAAAGGCAATCAGCCCCGCCATGGAGATGAAGGAGGCGGCAGACATCCAGTCAGCAGCGGTCGCCATGCCGTTGGTGACAGGGTGTACGCCGCGTCCGGCTGCATAGAATTCCGATGTGGAGCCCGCACGGGCCCAGATCGCGATGCCGATGTAGAGCGCAAAAGAAGCACCCACAAACAGCAGGTTGAGTGTAAACTGGTCCATGTTCCTACTCCTCGTCCACGCCGTGTTCCTGGTCGAGCTTGTTCATGCGCCATGCGTAGAAAAAGATCAGGATCAGGAAGATGATGATCGACCCTTGCTGGGCGAACCAGAAGCCAAGATCGGTGCCGCCGACGGCGATGCCGGACAGCAAGGGGCGCAGGATGATCCCGAACCCGAATGAGACCAGCGCCCATATGGCAAGGCTGATCAGGATGAGACGCACATTGGCTGACCAATAGGCGTTTTTATCGTTGTCTTGGGACATGTGTTGGTTCCCTCCTCCGTTTGGTTCCCTTCAGGCCGCGGGGGCCTGCCAATGAATGCGTTATGCCGTGGCTTTCGACACAACCGCGTTGAGTGCGGCGGCGATGTCGTCAATCGCCCCCATCGCCGGAACGCGGGACAGCGCGCCTTTGGTCTCGTAGTAGTCAATCAGCGGTGCGGTCTGGGCGTGGTAGGCCTCCAGCCGCTGCGCCACTGTCGCTGCGTTGTCATCCGCGCGGCGTTTCATATCGGTGCTGCCGCAGTGATCGCAGGTACCTGCCACTGCTGTAGGTTTGAAGTGATCGTGATACCCTTCTCCGCAACCACCACAGGTGAAGCGGCCAGAGATGCGGGTGACCATCGCTTCGTCCTCAACCTCAAGGCTGATGGCGGCATTGATGCACTGCCCGGTGTCACACAGGAGCGTGTCCAACGCTTCGGCCTGAACAGTCGTGCGTGGGAAACCGTCAAGGATCACGCCTTTGGTGCAATCCGGTTCAGCCAGTCTGTCCCGCAGGATTGCAATCACGATCTCATCGCTGACCAGATCGCCTGCGTCCATCACCGCCTTGGCTTGCTTGCCCGCGTCCGTGCCCGCCGCGACGGCGGCGCGCAGCAGATCGCCGGTAGAAAGCTGGATCAGCCCGTGGGTCTCTTCCAGCAACCGCGCCTGCGTGCCTTTGCCGGCACCCGGAGGGCCAAGCAGGATCAGAACGGGTGCCACAGTCGGGGTCATTGCGCCGTCCATCATGCGTCCCCTTTTCCATGCGCTACCGCGTCGCTGCTTGAGCGCTGGCGGTTCATGCGGTTTTCGATCAGATCATCGACGACCGACGGATCCGCCAAGGTCGAAGTGTCGCCCAGCGCGCCGAAATCATCCTCCGCAATCTTGCGCAGGATACGCCGCATGATCTTGCCGGAGCGGGTCTTTGGCAGGCCCGGCGCCCACTGGATCAGATCCGGCTTCGCAATCGGACCAATTTCGGTCCGGACCCAGGT
The DNA here is from genome assembly GCF_947500075.1 of uncultured Sulfitobacter sp. Taxonomy (GTDB): domain Bacteria; phylum Pseudomonadota; class Alphaproteobacteria; order Rhodobacterales; family Rhodobacteraceae; genus Sulfitobacter. The sequence continues at coordinate 689,676 of NZ_CANMQS010000001.1, forward strand.
CTCCAGCTCCTTGCGCAGCGCATCCGAAGGCCCTTCGCCAATCATCAAAGTGACATAGGCGTAGATGCCCTGCCCTTTGACATCATGGGGATAGCCAACCACGGCGCTTTCAGCGACCTTCGCATGGGCGACCAGAGCGCTTTCGACCTCCGCCGTGCCCATACGGTGGCCGGAGACGTTGATCACATCGTCAACCCGACCCGTGATCCAGTAATCCCCATCTTCGTCGCGGCGACAGCCGTCCCCAGAGAAATAGTAGCCCTTGTAGTCCCCGAAATAGGTCTTCTCGAACCGTTCATGATCCCCCCAAACGGTGCGCATCTGGCCGGGCCAGCTGTCCTTCATGCACAGGACGCCCTCAACCCCGTTCCCTTCGATGACGTCACCAGAGGTGGGTTCCAGCACAACAGGCTGCACGCCGAAGAACGGTATCTGCGCCGCACCGGGTTTCAGCTTCGTGGCACCGGGCAGCGGGGTCAGCATGTGACCGCCCGTTTCGGTCTGCCAGAAGGTATCGACGATGGGGCAATTGCCCTTGCCGACAACCTCATTGTACCAGTTCCACGCTTCAGGATTGATCGGCTCGCCAACCGATCCAAGCAGGCGCAGATCCGACAGATCGTGCTTCTCGACCCACTCTTTGCCCGCGCCCATCAGCGCGCGGATGGCGGTGGGGGCGGTGTAGAACTGGTTCACTTTGTGCTTGGCACAAATTTCCCAGAACCGGCCCGCATCGGGAAATGTTGGCACCCCTTCGAACATGATCGTCGTGGCACCATTGGCCAGCGGACCGTACACGATATAGCTGTGCCCGGTCACCCAACCCACATCCGCCGTGCACCAGAAGACATCGCCATCGTGGTAATCGAACACGATCTCATGGGTCATGGCGGCATAAACCAGATAACCACCTGTGGTATGCACCACGCCTTTGGGCTGCCCGGTGGAGCCGGAGGTGTAGAGGATGAACAATGGATCTTCGGCCGCCATTTCAACCGGCGCGCAATCGGCGGAGGCTTCCGCCATCAGCGCGTTGCAATCATGATCGCGGTCGGTCCAGGTGGTCTGCCCGCCCGTGCGTTTGACCACAAGACATTGCACATGGTCCTTGCAATGCAGCAGCGCGGTATCGGCGTTTGATTTCAATGGCGTTTCTCGTCCGCCCCGGGGCGCATGATCTGCGGTAATGACAACTTTAGCGTCACATCCGTTGATACGCGCCCCCAGAGCGTCCGGGGAGAAACCGGCGAAAACGATGGAATGAATGGCACCGATCCGTGTGCAGGCCAGCATGGCGTAAGCGGCTTCAGGGATCATCGGCAGATAGATGACAACCCGGTCACCCTTCTCCACCCCCAGCGACCGCAACACATTCGCCATTTTGGCGACGGATTGGTGCAGTTGTTTATAGGTGATGTGCTGCGCAGGTTCTTTTCTGGGATCATCCGGTTCCCAGATGATCGCGGTCTGATCACCGCGCGTTTCAAGGTGGCGGTCGATGCAATTGGCTGAGACATTCAGCGTGCCATCCTCGAACCAGCGGATGTCAACGTTACCGGGTTCGAACGATGTGTTCTTTACCTTCGAATAAGGCTTGATCCAGTCAATGCGCTTTCCATGTTCAGCCCAGAATGTGTCCGGCTCAGCCACGGATGCGGCGTACATCTGCGCATAATCTGCGGCGCTGACATGCGGCTGTGGCTGACTGACATCTGGTGAAACGGCGTCTGTTGATTTTGCTAGAACCTTGGTGATCATGGGCGTCCTCCTCACGCTGCGCCAGCGGTTCTTCCGGTGTCCAGAAAACGCGGCGGCTGCGGAGGAAAATACACATTTTTGAGACTCATCGACCAATGCGCTGGTCTTAAATAGTTTTTTTGTAAATTTTTTCGCGCCGAAGTGAGTAAATAGGTTAACAACTTTTCACAACGGGGATTTTGCCCATGATTTCCGCGATCTATCTCAAACGGGATGCAGCCCCGCATTCCCGTTCGGCATACAATTGTATACATAAATTCCGAGATCCATACGCGGCGAAAGCTGCCGCCCGATGCCTGCGTGCCGACCATTCGCTGCGCAACCAGACGAATCGCGCATGCCGCATGCACGGCTGCTTACCCGGATTCGCACCATCCGCCCCGCGGCGGTGACACTCAGACGGCGGGAAAGTGAAAGACGATCAGATGCCGCAGGAACCGGTCACGCAGGCGCCGTGCCCGCCGATGTTTCAACATCCTCCTGCTCCGGCCGCAGGCACAGGCGCAGCAGCGGTGGCACAGTCAGCAAGGTCAGGAAGGCGGACATAGACAAGCCGCCCACCACAACAGCCCCCAGCCCCCGATAAAGCTCAGACCCTTCGCCGGGGAAGATGATCAAAGGCAGCATTCCCATGACCGACGTCAGCGTAGACATGAAGATAGGCCGGATCCGGTTGCGCGTCGCTTCCTCGATCGCGTCAACCGGCGTCATGCGATCCGTGCGCAGGTGGTACAGCGCCTGATGCACGATCAAAATGGCGTTGTTTACAACGATCCCCACAAGGATGACGAACCCAAGCAGGGTCAGCATGTCCATCGGTTGGGTCTGATACAGGTTCAAAAGCGCAAGGCCCCCGACACCGCCCGCCGCAGCGACGGGCACGGCGATCAGGATGACCAGAGGCAGAACAAAACTCTCGAACAGGATCGCCATCACAAGGAAAACAATGATCAACGCGACCAGCAAATTGATCTGAATGGCATTCCAGGTCTGGCTCAATTGGTCCGCAGTGCCAGAGACGGACAGCACCACACTGCCCGGCAATCCCTGCGCTTCCAGCGCGGCGACAACTTCCGTTTCCAGAAGCTCCACGGCTGCCTCCAGCGGCAATGCGTCTGACGGGCGGATTTCCAGCGTCACGGTGCGCAGGCGGTCCCGGTGGCGGATCTCGGTAGGCCCTGCCGTAAGAACAACATCAGACAACGCGGAAACCGGCACGATCTGACCATTTGGCGTCACCACCGGATAATTGCCCACATCCTGCGTCCTGAGCGCGCGCTGCACTGAGCGGTCACCGCGCAGCACAAGATTGATCCGCTCCGCCCCCACGGTCACTTCGGCCACGCGCAGCCCGTCGTTGAACGCATCCACCGTCGCGGCCAGTTCGGAACTGTCCAGACCCGCATCCGCAAGGCGCTGACGGTCCGGGATCAGCCGTACTTCCGGCGCGCCAAGCTCAAGACCGGGGATCGGTCGAAACTGATGCCCTTCCGAGCGGGGCAACAGCGCGCTCACCATCCCCGCGGCCTGCCCGGCAACCGCCAGAATGTCGTTCAGGTCCTGACCCGAAACATTCAGCTCAATCGTGCGCCCGCCCCCAACGCCACGGCCAAACAGCGACGGCTGGGTCATGAAGCCAAAGGTGCCGGGTTCCGCAAAGATCGGCCGTGACAGCACCGGGATCAGATCACCCGCCCGCGCACCGTCCACCGCACTGGACCCGACAAAGGAGTTGCCGGGCGTGGCCACAAAAAAGAAGTTGTCAATTGTCGGCGTACCATCTTCGGTCTCGGTCTCGGGTGCCGCTTCCCACAGCGGGCGCGCAACGCTCTCGATCCGCTCGGCGATGGTTTGGGTCGTATCAAGGTTGTATCCCGGTGGCGGGATGATCAGGCCAAACACAAGGTTCCGGTTGCCTTCAGGCAGATACTCCAGCCGCGGCAGGAAAGTGATGCTGGCAAGGGCCGCACCGCCCGCGATCAGCCCCACCATCAACAAGCCCAGCGCACGGGACCGGACGGTCCAACGCACATAGATCATCACCAGCGCCCGGAAGCCCCCTGCGATGTGATCCACCCCCCACAGCCGCGTCGGGGTCTGGTCCTTCTGGCTCAGCAGGCGCGACGCCAGCGCCGGGATCACCGTGACCGCAACCACAAGCGACAACAGCACCGAGACGGAGATCGCAACGGCGATGTCACGGAAGAGCTGCCCCGCCTCCAGCTGCATGATGAGGATCGGCACGAAGACCAGAACGGTCGTCAGGGCCGACACAAGGATCGCCCCCCAGACCTGCCGCGCGCCTTCATAGGCGGCTTCGCGCCGCGATTTACCCGCTTCGCGCAAACGGAAGATGTTCTCAAGCACCACAATCGCGGCATCCACGATCATGCCGACGGCAAAGGCGATCCCGGCAAGGGAAATCACGTTCAGCGTCCGACCGGTCAGAGCCATCACCACGAAAGTCGCCACGATAGACACCGGGATCGACAGAGACACGACGATGGTCGCACGCGGAGAACGCAGAAAGAGCATCAGGATCAACGCGGCCAAAGCCCCTCCGATCCAGATGTTCTGCGTCACCAGATCAATGGCGCCGTCAATGTAGATCGTCTCATCATAGACCTGTTCCAGCTCAAGCCCCGCATCCGCAACAGGCCCCGCCCCGAGATCGGCCAGAACAACGCGAATGTCCTCCATCACGGCAATGACATTGGCCCCTGCTTCACGCACGATGTTGAAGGCCAGCCCCGGCTCCCCGCGAAAGCGCAGCCGTGTGGTGGCGTCGGCATAGCTGAAAGACACATTCGCAACATCCGCCACGCGCACCTGCCCCACCCCGCCAGACGCAGCGCCAGACCGCAGCACAACGTTGCGGATCGCGTCTTCGGTGTTCAGATTGCCTTCGGTGCGCACAACGTATCGGCGCTTGCCCTCATCCAGATCACCGGCAGAGATGGAGATATTCTCCGCCCGCAGGATGCGCACAACTTCCGGCACGGTGAGGTTGTAGCGCGACAGCCGCAGCGGATCGACGATGATCTGCAACTCCCGCGTCACGCCGCCAAACAGGTTGACGGAGGATACACCCTCGACCCGCTCTACCCGGTCTTGCACCGTGTCTTCGATGAAATCGCGGTAGGTGGCGATGTCGCGCGTGTTGCCTTCCTGCGCCGTCACGATCACCCAGGCGATCGGGCTGTCATCAGAACCGGAGGTGTTGAGCGTCGGCTCATTTGCCTCATCCGGATAGCCGCTGACCCGGTCCAGTCGGTTGGACACCAGAAGCAGGCTGTCGCCCATGTCGGTGCCCACCGCGAACTCCAGTGTCACCTCCGCCTGTCCGGTGCGCGACCGGGAAGTCATGATCTCCAACCCTTCCAATCCGCGCAGGGCGTCTTCCTGAAGGTTCACGATTTCCCGTTCGACTTCTGATGGCGCGGCACCGGGCCATTGGGTTTCGACGACAACGATGGGTTTGCGCACATCGGGGGCAAGCTGGATCGGAATGCGGGTCAGGGCAATCGCCCCAAAAAGAAGCGCGATCAGAACAGCAGCAACAACCGCGACGGGCCGTTCAATGGCAAAGCGGATCGGGTTCATCAGTTTGTCTCAACAGGCGTTGGACGAATGTCCTGCCCCGGACGCAGCCGTTCATTCCCGCGCACCACCACCAGATCACCGGGGGCAAGCCCCGTCAGAACCTCATACCGGTCGCCCGCGGGGACGCCGATCTCAACCGTGCGCGGCTGGGCTTTCCCATCCGCCGCCACGAAAACCGTCCAGCCGCCCCGTGCCTGCACCAGCGCGTCCTTGGGCACCGACAGCACGTCCCGCGCTTCACCAACGGGAATATCGACCGTCAGCGACTGGCCAATGGCAAGGTTGCGCATCTCACCAAGTCCAGAAGCCGAGAACCGCACCGCGCGGGTGCGCGTTGACGGATCCTCCACCGGCAGGATCGCGCGCAGTTGCAAATCAAGCACCTCATTGGTTTCCAACGTGCCTTTCACCTGCTGGCCGGGACGCAGATCCCTGACAAAGCGGGCGGGTATGCTTGCCTCAATCTCAAAAGACTCCGTGTCCAGCACCGCAACGACCGGGGTGCCCGCCTGAATATAGGCGCCCGGAATGGTCAGCACCTCCAGCACCACGCCGGAAAAAGGCGCGTGGATCATGCTGCGTTGCAGCTGGTATTCCGCCTCGGCCAATTGTGCATTCCCGCTTTCCAGACGCGCCTGCGCCTCCGCCAGTTGCGCGCGGGCGACCTGTACCTCTGACAGCACGTCATCAAAACGCCCTTGCGAGAACGACGCCGAAGACCGCAGGGCATTGATCCGCTCAAACGAGGTCTGAGCGCTCGCCAGCCGCACCTCGCCTGTGGCGACACTTGCTTCGGCCTCTGCAATCCGCGCACGCGCCTGGCGCACCCGGATGGACAGCAGGTCGCGGTTCAGCTCTACCAGCAAATCCCCTTGCTGTACGGCACTGCCTGCAAGCACGTGTATCGTGTCAACGTTCCCGGCGACGCGGCTGGCGACCGCACCGTTGCGGGCTGTCACGATCTCCGCAAACACCGGCACCGTCTCGGACAATGTGCGCGTCTCAACGGTTTGCACACCCACAGCGGCAGCGCCCCCTTGGGCCGATGCACCCTGCGCCAACGCAAGCGCAAGACAAACAGCGATCAGTCGTATCATGGTCTGGAACACACCAACCCTCCGAACGTGGCGTGCCAGAAGGTAGCGCGGCTGGCGTGTTGTCAATTGCGGCCCGTGAGGCAGAGGGGATTGCAAGTCTCAGGTCCAAATCTACCTGGCCAGCATGCGTTTCACGTCTCCCGCCGGTGCCCTGTGGCCGGATCAAACAGATGGATATGCGCCGGTGCCACCGCATAGCGCCGCGTCGCGCCCTTCTCGCTGATCGGATGCACCCCGGCGAGGCTGACGGTGATGACGTCTGAGCTATGGCTCAGACGCCCATGCAGCAGGGTGTTTGCACCCAACGGCTCGGACATCTGGATATGCGCCTCAATGGGTCCTGCGTCATCTGCCATCAGATGCTCAGGCCGCAAACCCAGCTTGATCGGGCCATCCGGACCTTGGGTTGGGCCGATTGAAGCCTCACCCATCTTGACCACGCCCCCTTCGACACGCGCATCAAAGACGTTCATCGCAGGGCTGCCGATAAATTGGGCGGCAAACAAAGTACGTGGGGTTTCATAAACCTCCAGCGGTGTGCCGATCTGCTCCGCGATGCCACCGTTCATCACGATCATCCGGTCGGCCATGGTCATGGCTTCGACCTGATCGTGTGTCACATAGAGCGAGGTGATGCCCAACTTGTCCTGCAACTCCCGGATCTCAAGCCGCATCTGCACACGCAGCTTGGCATCAAGGTTCGACAGCGGCTCATCAAACAGGAACACGGCAGGCTCACGCACAATCGCGCGGCCCATGGCGACGCGCTGGCGTTGCCCACCTGACAATTCACGCGGCTTGCGGTCCAGCAGCGCTTCAAGCTGTAGCAACTTGGCGGCGTTCTGAACCTTCTCTTCAATCTCCGCCTTCGGCAGTTTGGCGATCTTCAGCCCGTAGCCCATGTTCTGCCGCACCGACATATGCGGGTAGAGCGCGTAGTTCTGGAACACCATCGCGATGTCGCGGTCCATCGGCTCCTTCTCATTCGCGCGCGTGCCGTTGATCAGGATATCCCCGGCAGAAACCGTCTCAAGCCCCGCCACCATACGCAGCAAAGTGGATTTGCCACAGCCGGAGGGGCCGACGATGACGATGAACTCGCCATCCGCTATCTCCACATCAATCCCGTGGATCACATCCGTCGCGCCGAAGCTTTTCTTGACGTCTTGAAGGGTCACAGTTGCCATGGGTTATTTCTCACTATCGACAAGGCCGCGGACAAAGAGCTTTTGCATCGACACCACCACAATCACGGGCGGCACCATCGCGAGGATGGAAGTCGCCATGATCACCGGCCATTCGGCCACATCATCGCCCGAGGGGAACATCTGCTTGATGCCCATGACGATGGTGTTCATTTCCGGGTCCGTGGTGATCAGCAGCGGCCAGAGGTATTGGTTCCAGCCGTAGATGAACAGGATCACGAAGAGCGCTGCGATGTTCGTGCGGCTCATCGGGACAACGATGTCGATGAAGAACCGCATGGGCCGCGCGCCATCAACACGGGCGGCTTCGGCAAGCTCATCGGGGATCGTCATAAAGAACTGACGGAAGAGGAAAGTAGCTGTGGCCGACGCGATCAGCGGGAAGATCAGACCAGAATAGCTGTTGAGCATGCCAAAGCCTGCCACCACCTCGAACGTGGGCACGATGCGGACTTCGACAGGCAGCATCAGCGTCAGGAAGATCAGCCAGAAGAAGGTCGTCCGGCCGGGAAACTTGAAATAGACAATAGCAAAGGCCGACAGCAGCGAGATGATGATCTTGCCCACCGCAATGCCGATGGCCATCACCAGACTGTTGCCCAGCATCGTCAGCACCGGCACATTCACGCCGGAAAACAATGCTGCCGAATAGTTTTCCCAGAACTGGTCCCCCGGCCAGATCGGCATGGGTGGCGATACGATCTCAGGCTGGGTGACGGTGGACGCCACAAACGCCAGCCAGATCGGGAAGAAGATCACCAGCACGCCGAGGATCATCAGCAGGTGCGTCAGCCACAATCCCGCGCCGCGTTTTTCGACCATGCCGTGTTTCTCAGACGCCATCAGTAATGCACCCGTTTTTCAATGAACTTGAACTGCACAACCGTCAGCAGGCCCACCACAAACAGCAGGATCACTGATTGCGCGGCGGAAGATCCAAGGTCCTGGCCGACGAACCCGTCGGCAAACACTTTGTAGACAAGGATCGTGGTCGATTGCTGCGGCCCCCCTGAGGTGATCGTGTGGATCACGCCGAAGGTTTCAAAGAACGCGTAGACGATGTTCACCACCAGCAGGAAGAAGGCCGTGGGGGTGATCAGCGGCAACACGATGGTGAAGAACCGCCGCCAGAAATGCGCGCCATCAATCGCCGCCGCTTCGATGACGGAGCGGGGAACGGCCTGAAGGGCGGCAAAGAAGAACAGAAAGTTATAGCTGATCCGGCCCCAGGCGGAGGCGACAACCACGAGGCCCATCGCCTCGGTGCCATTCAGCACGTGGTTCCAGTCATAGCCAAGCTGCCCCAGATACCACGAGATCACACCGACCCGCGTGTTGAACATGAAAAGCCACAGCACACCCGCAACAGCCGGGGCCACGGCGTAAGGCCAGATCAGCAGCGTGCGGTAAAGGCCGGAGCCTTTGATCAACCGGTCCGCGATCACAGCCAGAAACAACGCCGGGATCATCGAACACAGCGTCACGAGGATGGAGAAGATCGCAGTGGTCAGGAACGACGCACGGTAGAACGGGTCGCTCAGGAGGTATTCGAAGTTCCCAAGGCCCACGAATTGCGCCGACAGGCCGAAGGGGTCAGGGATGAACAGGGATTGCCAGATCGCCTGTCCGGCAGGATAGAAGAAGAAAACCGCAGAGATGATCACCTGTGGCGCAATCAACGCCAGCGGCAAGAGCCAGCCGCGAAAGGTCACGCGTTTTTCCAAATCTTAACCCTCCCCCGAAAGCAAATGCGGACCCCGAAAGGCCCGCATTCTTTGTTGTTGTGTTAGCGGTTGGCGCTTTCAAAGCGGCGCAGCAGGGCATCGCCGCGTTCCTTGGCGCTGTCCATTGCTTCTTGCGCAGTCTTGTCGCCGGACCAGATGCCTTCCAGCTCTTCGTCGATGATCCCGCGGATCTGATCGAAGGAACCAAGGCGCAGGCCTTTAGAGTTGGCTGTCGGCTCTTTCGCTGTCATCTGGATGACCGCGATGTCGGTGCCGGGGTTCGCATCATAGAAACCGGCCGCGCGCGTGGCGTCACCTGCCTCAGTCGTGATCGGCAGATAGCCGGTGTCCTGATGCCATTGCGCCTGCACGTCGGATGAGGACAGGAAGCTGAGGAATTCACCAACGCCTTTGTACTCTTCCGCTTCATGGCCTTCCATGACCCACAGCGATGCACCACCAATGATGGTGTTCTGCGGGCTGTCCGTCACAGCGGCCCAATAAGGCAGCGGGCGCACTTCGAAATCAAACTCCGCTTCCGCCTTGATCCCCGCGTAGCCAGCCGAGCTTTCGGTGAAGAGCGCACATTCGCCCGCCCGGAAGTTCGCACCACCTTCGTTGCGGCGACCCGTATAGATGAACTTGCCCTCTTCGGCCCATTTGCCCATCGCGCTCAGGTGTGCGACCTGCACCGGTCCGTTCAACGCAAGTTCTGTGTCGAGCCCGGCAAAGCCGTTGTCCTGCGTGGCAAAAGGCGTGTCGTGATAGGCAGACAGGTTCTCCAGATGGATCCAGCTTTGCCAGGCTGTGACCAGCGGGCAATCCTCGCCCCCGGCCTTCAGCGCGTCCAGCGCCGTGCCGACGTTCTCCCAGGTGGACAGATCCATGTCAGGGTCAACACCCGCCGCTTCAAACGCATCGCGGTTCACCCACAACACGGGCGTGGAGGAGTTGAAAGGCAGTGACAGCATTTCGCCCTCGGTGGTGGTATAATACCCTTTGACCGAGCCGATGTAGGCATCCGGGTCAAATGCAGCACCGCTTTCGGCCATCACTTCATAGACGGGCTTGATCGCACCTTCGGCACTCATCATCGTGGCTGTGCCAACTTCGAACACCATCAGAATGTGCGGCTGCTCCTGCGCGCGGAATGCTGCGATGCCCGCGTTCAGCGTCTCGGAATAGTTACCCTTGTGGCTTTGAACAACGGTATAGTCGCTCTGGCTGGCGTTGAACGCTTCGACCTGAGCCGCGACAAGCTCTCCCAAACGCCCGGTGAAGGCGTGCCAGAACTGAACTTCCGTCTCCGCAGACGCCGCAATGGGCGTGAGCGCAGTGGTTGCGGCGAAAGCGCCGAGCAATAATTTCTTCATGTTTTCCTCCCGTGCATCTGTTCGATGCGTTTTTTTGGTTCCACCGACCCGTGGTCGAGTCGGGGAATGCAATGTTGGCGAGTGTATTGGCACATTCCCATAATTCAAGCTGCCCATTTAGCTAATCTGCATAACATTATGCTATGCTTGGTAAGGGTTGAGCGGTTAGATGCGTCCATGTCAGATCGAAGAACGCCCCGATTCCGTCAACTTGAAGCTCTTATGGCGGTCATAGTTAACGGTTCTGTTACATCCGCAGCCGCTGATCTTGGCATCAGCCAGCCGGCAACAAGCCGCTTGCTGTCTGATCTGGCGAAGGAGTTTGACTTCCAACTTTTTGACAAACGCGACGGACGCCTTGTCCCCTCGCAGGAGGTGCGGCTGCTGGAGCCCGACATTCGCCGTGTCATTGAACTGATGCGGCAGATTTCGGATGTCAGCGCCGACATCACCAAACGCAAGGCGGGTCATATCCGCATCGCTTGCCTGCCCGGTTTCGCAACAAGCCACCTGCCGTCCGTTGTGGCGGCGTTCTTGCGGGACCGTCCGGGCATCTCCATGACCATTGAGCCGGACAGGCCGGAGCGGATCCTCGAATGGATGATCACGGAACAATATGACTTTGGCATCACGGACGGTTTTTTTGGCCACCCGGCGGTCGAACGGACGGACGTCAACGTGCGCACCGTCTGCATTTTCCCACAAGGGCATCACTTGGAGCGCCAAAAAGAGATCCATCCCCATGATCTGGCAGAGGAGAACATCATCCACACCCGCAAGGACAGCGTGTTTTTCAAGGCGCTGGAACGGCGCTTTCAGGATGACCAGATCGAACTGCGGTCCCACATTGAGGTCCGCCAGTTCACTGCCGCCTGTGAACTGGTGTGCGAAGGGGTGGGCGTGTCCATTGTCAGCGAACTTGATGCTGTGAAATACGCAGCCAAGGGTATCAGTTTTCGCCCCTTTCGCCCGACGTTGCCCCATGGCATCTCGCTGGTGCGGCCGATCCACAAGAAACCATCCCTGATCACGCTTGAATTCTTCGAGACCTTCAAAGCCAGTCTTGACCCATATCTGGTTGAAGGCTGAGCCCGCGATTAATCCGGTCCGTCTTGCCCCGTGCCCAGCGGCGGAGCGCGCGCAATGGGCTGAACGAGACTACTTCCCTCCCCGGATACTCCCCACCTCTGGCGGTATGACCGGCCCACTGGAATCTGTCGCAGCCAAAGGCAGCCACTGTATCCAAAACAAGGACAATCGCCCGGACATCGACCTTCCTCACCAAAAAGCGGCACAATAGAACACGTATTCGGTAAATTTTCGGCCAGATTTTGACATAATCTGCGCGTGTCGATACTGTCGAAAGTCCGCCAAAGAGTTTTGGCGAAGGTTTGCCCATGACCATCTGGCGTGTCTCTGAACGTTTCGGGGATGACCATTCGGCACTGGCACCACCGAAGGGGTTTCGGTGGGTATCACGTGGGTGAACCGTGTTTGTGTGTGTAACCAGTAACCTCAAGTGTGAGAGTAAAATGTTTGTAAAGAGTTGTACCCTGGCTTTCTCAGTATGTGTTTTCCTGTTTTCTGCGCCTGCCTATGCGGTTGTGGCAGCGAACAATGGTGGCGGTGGCCCCGGTGGGGTTGCCCCCGGCGGCGGTGGCCCCGGTGGCGGGGGGCCTGGCGTAACCTCTCCCGATATTGATGGCGGGCCCGATGCCGATATTGATGCCCGCTCTGACCGCGATGACCGTCAAAGAGCCGCAGCGGCGAACGGAATGGTTCTGTCCGACAACATCTGTACCGGCGGCAAACTCGCGTCTTGTAATTGAGCGCTTGGTGACGGGACCCCAATTCATCCCTTCACCACATTCTCGACAAGGTTTTGAACTACCCTGAACGGCAGTATCCTCCAGGTAGTGAATACAATGGCCATCGCGACACAAATTGACACGAATGACGCATTCGATTGGAGTGAGAGAACAACAGAAGAGTTCGTCCAGTCGGGCCAGACCTTCAGGAATGTCACCACCACATTTGATGATGGCCACCTTGAGGTTAGGAACTTCGTGGACGGCCTTCTGACCCAGTGGTCTCTGACCGATCCGACGGATGTCTTGCCCGTTCAAAGCCAACAGATCACATACGGCGCATTCGGGAATATCACCACGATAGATGCGTTGGACGACGGGTCAGTGCGCACGCTGAAAACCTATGCGTATGCTGAGGCCTTCGGGATCGCGTATCTCGTCTCATCGGTCAAGACCGATGAAGGAAACAGCCATTCCTGGGCCACCATCCGCACAGGTTTCGACGGCGGTCGCCGGGTAACAGAGCGTGAAGTCGTCTTCGACAACGGTGACGTGCGGGCAGAAACGTACTTTTTCGGAACGCTGACCCAAAAGGTAACGACGACATCCAACGGCAACACAACGCTTACCGTATTCGATGGGGACAAGCGGGTCTCCATTCTACAGGAGGATGTGAGCAACAGCGCGACCTGGACGTCGATTTCGACAAGATTCAACATCGACGGTGAATACAGTTCAAAAACCATCATCCATGACAATGGCATGCAAGAGACCATATACCCGTTTGCAAATGACGCCGGGCGCGCCGTGAGAAAACGGGACTTCGGAGATCTTTGGGACTGGGATGATCATTCGGTTGCCTTCGACGCAGACGGACAAAAACTTCACGAGCAGCTGAACTACGACAATGGGGTCTCCGTTACGACCCGCTATACCGATGGCATTGCAACCTCCGTCACGGAAAACGACACTGGCAACGTGGAGGATTGGACGCAAAAGTCATCGACCTACTCGGTCCTGCACGGGACCGGGACCTATTCCATCAGGTATGACGACGGCGGCTCGTTCCGCACGGTCACTCAGGATGGCGTGCTGGTTTCCCGAACTGAAAGCGATGAAAGATCTCAGACCCCCTGGAAAAGCAGGACTCAGACTTTTGAGAACGGCGTCGAGCTCACGCGAACGATCCTCTTTGATGATGGAGGGAGTGCGTACTACGAGAATGAAAACCTGATCAGACGCAGTTGGTCAGATCGTGACGACAGCGCATTATGGTCCAGCGTCGTGAACACCTATTCAAGCTCCGGCGAATTGGTAAGCAGACGAACAGACTTCGATAGCGGCCAATGGCGTCACGAGACATTCACGGATGGCGTGCGCACCTACGTGGACAGAAATGCTCCCATCAACACCGAAACCTGGACCAGAATCGAAATGACATTTGATCTGGCGGGCAACACGACCGACCGAACGATCAGTTTCGTCGGGGGCGTGTCCCAGCACGATGTGTTCAGCGAAGGCATGCGCAGCGTAACAACACGCACCGATGGGGGAGGTACAAAAATCTGGGACACATCCGTGACCCGTTTTGATCAGTCCGGCGCGATCATCAGCAAGACCGTGACCTTTGACAACGGCGTCGTTCAACAAGAGCACCACGATGAGGGCGAACTCACATCGCAGGTACGCATGGACTTGAACGACATATTCCTGTGGCAAACCATCACATCCTCCAAAAACCCCGAAGACGACAGCCAATGGATTGAGCACACCGAGTTTGATAACGGCGATGAAGCCGCCAGTCTCCTCGAGGACGGGCAAAGGCTTTTGCACGTCGAAATGCACCAGACGCAATCTGCATCATGGTTGGTTCGCGTGAGTGAATATGCCGACGGGGACCCGTCAATCACGACCTATGACCAGCTTGATGATGTCCCGCAGATCTATCTTGACCTGTTGGGCACAGATACCATTCTGGCCTGATGCGCCGGTCCTGAATTCAAACGGCCGAACCCGATGCTAGTGAGTTATGGCGTCACAGGCTCCCAGCTGGCAGCACCGCGTGCAGATCCCACAAATCTTCTCATAAAACCATGGCGATCCCTGAAGGACTCGAACCCTCAACCTGCTGATTAGAAGTCGCCGGGTATCGTACTTCCTCTCGAAATCCACGGACGTCCACCAACGCCCCACGACATCTCATTTAATCAATAAAAATAAGAGACTTGCGGATCTCTCCAAGTTGCGCAGCAGGCAATTTCTGTCTATGACTGTCCGTAGTTGTCTACCAACATCTCACCGATTTTGTCCCCCCAGTGTCCCCCAGCTGTCCCCCAAACGGGTGTTTCATGAAAACCAAACTGACCGAGCCAGTCCTACAGAAGTTCAAGAAGCAGGTGCCTACCGAGGGGCGAGTTGAGATATCAGACACGTTGCGACCTGGATTGCGCCTAAGGCTATCAGCAGCTGGCAAAGCGGTGTGGATGTACGAGAAACGCATCAAGGGAGGGCCAAAAAGGAAGCACACCTTTGGGACTTGGCCGGAACCCATAAGCCTCGCTGAAGCCCGAAAGCTCGCGCTTGAGATCGAGGCGGAGGCCGCGAAGGGTATAGACAGGGTGCAAATGGCCGCGAAAGAAAAGCAGGAAGCCGAACGGGCAGAAGCCCAGATCAAGTCACTGCAAACCGTAATCGATACCTACGCAGACCTCCATCTCTCTACCATCCGCACGGGCGACAAACGAAAACGTCAGATCGAGGTTGCCCTTCAGAAGCATCTAAGCAACCCGGTTGGGGAGCTTACGCGCGCTGACCTTCAGAAAGCTGTTGATGATAAAGCAAAGGAAGGCAGGTTGGTTGCCGCCAACCGAATTAGAGCGGCATTGCTCGCATTCTCAAGCTGGGCGTTCGGCAGGAGCTACATCGCTTCAAACATCGGACAAGGTATTGCCAAAGCGGGGCGAGAGACAGCCAGAGAACGTGTGCTGGATATCCAAGAAGTCCGTGCGATCTGGAATGCAACCTTCGAAATTGGTCCTCTCTGGGGTCCGGTGTTCCGCCTTTTCATCCTTACCGTCCAGCGGCGCGGCGAAATCCTTGGCCTTCGGATCGCGGAGTTGGACCTTGAGCGAGGGCGGATCGTCAAGCCGGGATCACAGACTAAGAATGACAAAGGTCACATCACTCACTTGTCGCCCCCTGCCCTTCCTGAAGTACAAGCCGCTTTGGCGGACGCACAGGAGCGTGCCGAAGAAAAGGGCCATGCTGCAGATTATCTGTTCACTACAACGGGTACGACGCCGGTCTCTGGCATCAGCCGGGCTAAGGAGCGGCTGGACAAAATTCTTGGCGACAAAGTCGGGCCTTGGCGAATTCACGACATCCGCACAGCCTTCTCGACCGCGATGGCCGATGCCGATGTGCCTGAAGCAGTTTCGGACCGCGTGTTGAACCATGTTGCTGGTGGGTCGGCGCCAAGTGCGGTTTCGCGGGTCTACAACCAAGCAGAGATGCTGCCACAAAGGGCGGCCGCGCTTGATCGCTGGGCGGCACTGGTGACCGGCGAAAGCGCTGATGTGATCAAGTTGGAGGTGAAGTGATGTCTGATGAATTAGAGCCAGATTGGGTGCCCTTCAGCGAACAAGTTACGTCTGACGGACCCTGCATGCCGGACCTTGATGAAGGTGCCGAGGTGATCCTGGCGGTCATACAAGATCATTTCCCGGATAATTCAGTTTGTAATTGCTGGGCCAATGAAATTTGGCAAACCTACGAGATTGGCATTAACGCTGAAGGGCAGACGAAGAAAACAACATCCATAGCCAAAGAAACTAAAGAGCTAGATGATGTAATCAAAAACCTTAAGAGGGCAAAGAACAAGCTGGCGAACGTAAAAGCCCAAGGACGCATTGCTTTAAGAAACCTTGCAGCCAAGTTGCTGATCGGGGCGGAAGCTGTCCAAGAGGCAATTGAAGAACCCTATGTTGGCCATGACCCCTGGATACACATAGGCGAAGCGAAAGTGACCCAGATCATTTCTCAACATCTGGATATGCTGATCGTTGACCTCAGCAAAGCTATCGAGGTGGTCAAAAAGGGGCCAAACCGCGGGAAAGGCAACATCCATAATTTAGCCACAAATGCGGTTGCTCAAGAGTGTTACGAAGTATTCGCTGGCCTGACCGGACAGATTCCGAAGTATTCTACTAGTGGCGTAACAAACAAGAGATCCGGAGAATTCTCCGATTTCCTGACCAGTGTTCTTCTTTTACTCAACCTTAAGATCAATACCGGGGTGGAAGAGTTTACCCGGGACGTTATTGATGAGAAAAAGGAAAAACCAAAGGAGAGTGCCCCCATTCTCCGCTAGTGGGGCAAATAACCCAAAAAATATCATTTGCCCCACTTAGACCAAGGCGAGTGTGACATGCTCAAACCACTCCTGAACCATCTCGGACAGGAGTAAAACACAATGCGTATCCCCCTCGAGCAGCGCCGCCTGCTTCCCCTCAAAGATGCGGCTGCCTATACCGGCATGTCCCGCTCGACGCTTTACGCTCAAGAGAAGCTCGGCCGCCTCAAATTCACCAAAATCCTTGGCTCGACCCGGGTTGAACTGGCTGAACTTGATCGCTGGATCAATGAAACCGCACAGGTTTCGAACTGATGAAGGATTCTCCCTCAGATAAGGCCCAGCCAGTCGGCAAAGAGGGCCAAGCGCACGCTCCCGATCAACAGAAGCAGGTGGACAACTGGAAACCTGCCAGTTCTTTCATTCCTAACATCATGGCGGGCTGGAAGAAATGAACCAGGTCAGCCACATCCAACCCGGCAACGACGCGCCTCCGCATTCGATTGAAGCCGAGCAACAGCTTCTTGGGTCAATCTTGCTGAACTACGGAACCACCCATGTGACCGCAGGTGGCGGGGCAGATATCTTCTACGATCCAGTTCACCGTGATGTTTTTAATGTTTGTCTTGGGCTGGAGAAAAATGGCCGGACAGTTTCACCTGTCACAGTGGCAGCCTCCCTCTCCGAAGACCTTGTGGAGCGTTTGAGCGAACTGGGCGGGAAAGGTTACCTGGCCCGTCTTGCAGGTGCATCTGTGTCCAGTTCAATGGCTGCCAGCTACGTGGAAGTCTTAGCGGAAGCCAAATCCAAGCGCGACCTCATCGCAATCATGGACCGGGCCCGCGACGGTATCGCGCAAGGTGATCTGCTGGCATCCGATATTGCCGCGCAGATGGAAGGTGCGTTTGGCGTTCTGAGCCAATCCGAAACAGCCGTGAAACCAACGTCCATGATGGCGGCAGTCACCGGCGCAATGGAGCAAGCAAACAACGCCCACGAGGGTGAACGCATCGACAGTGTAGCAAGCGGGATCAATGCCTTAGATCAGATCATTCCCGGCTTTGGTGCTGGCGAACTCTGGCTCCTCGGCGGACGTCCGTCTATGGGCAAAACCGCAGTCGCCTTGTCTGTGGGGTTGAATGCAGCGCGTGCTGGTCACCCAGTCGTCATTGCCTCGTTGGAGATGGCGCCCGAAGCCATGGCACTGCGCGCGCTTTCAGAGCAGACCGCCCGTCTCAACCGCCCAACTCCATACTCCGATATCCGCCGCGGGCATTATGACGACGCTCAGGAAACGGCTCTCTTCAATGCTGCAGAAGAGGTGGCGGAACTGCCAATCACGTTCCTTCCTCGCCAATACCAAGACACGAGCCTTCTGCAAGTTGGTGTGAAGCAGTCGCTGCGTCAGATGGCCGGAGAAAAGACGCCCCTTGTCCTGATCGATTATGCTCAACTTTTGAAGGCAAAAGCCCGTACCCGCTATGAGCAAGTGACGGAAATCAGCCTTGCCCTGAAGAGCCTGGCGATGGACCTGGGTGTTCCTGTCATAGCCCTCTCACAGCTTTCCCGTTCTTTGGAAGATCGTGATGACAAACGCCCGAAGATGTCCGATCTGCGCGAATCCGGGCAGCTCGAACAAGACGCTGACGGTGTTATGTTCTGCTTCCGCGACGAGTATTACCTCGAGCGTGAAGAGCCCTCCACTGATGACCTCGAAGACTACGCAGATTGGACCGCCGCCAGTTTGGCAGCAAAGAACCGCCTGGAGATCATCGTTGCAAAACAGCGCCAAGGCCGGATCGCAACTGCGCACGTGATGTTCGACGCCGCTGTCAACCGGATCTGGGAGTAACAGAATGAGCCACGAAGCCACAAATTGGGCGATCAAGCAACGCGGCCTTAAACCCAGTGCGAAGATTTTGCTGTGGCATCTGTGTGACCGGTACAACCCGGATCATGGCTGCTTCCCATCCCAAGAGACACTCGCCGAAGATTGCGAAACAAACGTCCGAACAATCCGGCGTCAATTGCAGGTCCTTGAAGCGGCTGGTTTGATCAGGAAGGAGCACCGGAAGGGGAAAGGCGGCACCTTCAATTCCGACCGGTACTTCCTCGCTTTTGAGGCCGAATTTGACCAGCGGACAAACTGTCCAGCGGACAAATTGACCGTAGGACAAAACATGTCGCCACCAGCGGACAAAAAGTGTCAAAACCAGCGGACAAATTGTCCTACTAACCCTGTAAGTAACTCAATAACTAAACAGGTAAGGGCAAGTTACCCCGATCAGTTCGAAGAATTCTGGAAAATTGTTCCGAAGAAGGTCTCCAAGGAGGATGCCTTCAAAGCCTACAAGGTCGCACTCAAAAAAGCATCGCCGGAAGAACTCCTTGACGGGATGGTTCGCTACGCTGAAAGCCGCCGCCATCAGGACCCAACCTTCACAAAACATCCAGGGAGTTGGCTTCGTGCTGGCGGTTGGATGGACGAGGTTCCCCAGGTGTCAGCCGCAGTCGAACCGGAACGGGCTGCCAAGAGGAACCGCTGGAAAGCAATTGCGCAGCAGCCAACCTGAGCCTTCCCCAACCGATGCCAAGCAAACTTGCCGCAATGTGACCAACAAACCGCTACCCAACAATCAGGAGGCCGAACAATGAGCAATGATCCCGCTGCAACCGACAACACAGCACAGGACGAGCCCCCGCTGGCGCCGACCATGCGCCCCCTCTTCAGCGAAGACGGTCGCGCCATCTTTGGCTACGCGGACGCTGCCGTCGCCGAGGCAATTGTCCAGAAGCTCCCGATCTACTTTTGGAAGCATGAGGAGGTCAGCGGATCGGGTAAGGACAGCGTTCAGCCTCACGTCGGTCCAATGCCTGGCGCCTTCCATCGCGTCACGGGTCTCGGCAATGGCAAGGAAATCCAACCCGATGATCTTCTCGGTGTCGCGCTGACAGCGCTGCAGAACGCTCTCTACCGGATCCAGTACCTTGAGGACCAACTTCTGGACGGTCGGGGGTTCCGGAACCAACAGGACAAAAGCATGGAGGTAACCCACTGATGGCTAAGCACGGTCTCTTCGGGAGCGGTCAGGGCACACCGCCAATCATCGCAGAAAAATCACCTGTGTTCTCTGATCCAGCAAGCGTCTTTCGCCGCGGTGAGGCCGGGATTCTCCCAGAGCGCGGTTCTCGCGGCCAACTGGATCTGGTGACACAACTGCTCGCCAGCGGCATGGCATCGAGCAAGGAAAGTGGTTCACCCCTGCTGGCGGCTTTGACCCCGATGGTGGGAGGCGCCATCGGAACGCGTACGTCTGGTCTGTTCAAAGAAGCACAGGCAGGCCGAGACGCATCCGCCATGGACACCCTCATTGCCGCAATGGGAGGTGAGCGCGCCGCCCCGTCAGCGAATGCTGTATCAGTAAGGCGTGAGGCTGTGCCGGGCTTTTCAACTGAGAACTCTCCGCCGGGAATGAAGGGTATCGCGAAGGCGCTGGAGAAAGCCAATCCTGCTGGATCCACACCGTCGGGTAGCACCAACGCCGCAGCGGACTTCTTGATTTCGCCGCAGACGCGGGCAGCATTCCAGCCTTCAGCCGATGCCCTGAACGTTTCGATGGACTTCAATGCATCCGAAAGTGGTACCGCACGCGGGACAGAGGTCATCATCCCGGATAATGCCTCACCGGAAGTTCGTGCCGCGGCTGAGCGCTACAACCAGATGGTGGCGGAGTTCGCAGCCAAAAACGGAATTGAAAACTATCCTGTGCGCGGTGTCCGGACACGCTCAGAGAACGGGCGCGGTGTGTCACATACCGTTCATGCAGAGCCATTCTTCAATAGCGATATGGCGATGCAGGAAGCTGTCGCAGCCAACCCAGAGGCCTTCGCCCAAATCTACAAAGAGGCGTTCGGCAACCTTCCTGGCGCACGTCTGATCGCGCCCCATGGCGTTGGCAACGACCGTGGGGCTGCGTCCTCTATCTTTGGCGACG
Organism: uncultured Sulfitobacter sp.; assembly: GCF_947500075.1. Taxonomy (GTDB): domain Bacteria; phylum Pseudomonadota; class Alphaproteobacteria; order Rhodobacterales; family Rhodobacteraceae; genus Sulfitobacter. The sequence continues at coordinate 710,590 of NZ_CANMQS010000001.1, forward strand.
AAACCAGCTACGGTGAGATGATGGCTAACGCGCTCTTGGGGACGGATGGCCCTGCATCGCCAGCTCGTCAAAATGCAGCGCGCCTTGCCTCCGGTGATTTCAGTACTTTCGCTGGAGTGGGTCAATCGCAACGCATGAACCAAGACAGCATGCGCAAACTCATTGGCTTGATGAGCAATCAGGACGTGTCGCCTCATCTCCGCGATCTAGCGAGCACAATGCTGACCCAAGGCATGTCGCAAGGTGGCCCAATGTCTCCGCAAGACCAGATCGCGCTGGCCAGCGGCATGCTGGGGCTTGAGAAGGCCATGGAACCCCCAGAGCGGAAGATCATCAAAGACGTGAATGGCATCAACCGTTATCAGGACACACAGGAACAGGTGTTCACGGACGTGCAGCCAGACCCGCCGAAGCAAAGCGCAGCAGAGCAGAAAATTGAGCGCCTTATGGCTCTCGATATTCCCCGCGAAACAGCGGTCAAGATTGCTGATGGCGTTCTCGCGATCAATCGGGACGAATACGGGGTTGTGACCATCATCGACAAAGCGACCGGCATGCCCGTAAAGGGAGTTCCGACCGCTTCAGGCGGTGCTTTAGCGGACGGGGCCGACGATAATGTGCCTGCGGACGCGCCCGTGGCTGGTGTGGTCCCACGGGCAACCCCCGCGCCCACCAACCTGCCGCCGATCAGCAACGCCGAAGACGGCTTTGGTCTAGAGGGCCAATTGAAAGGAGGCATCAATGCAATTTCTGACTTTGCTGGGTTGGGAACGCCTTACGAAGGGGTTCGCAACACACAGGATTACTTCAACGTCCTGAGTGAAAACCTCACGAATGCCTTTGCCCAAACCTATGGCAGACAGCCTACGGGAAAGCGCATGGATGCGATCCAGGCCCTGACTGCGCAGACTGGCGGCTTGCAGGGCGCCGAAGGAGCACAGTCGAAGCTCAGAGCTTTGAGATCCAGTTTTGCCACTGACCTCGAGACCCTCAAAGCAAAAACTGCGCGCAGAATGCGCCAACCTGACCGGGATAAGATGAACCAGCAGATCACAGGTGTTGAGGCGATTATCGCGCAGCTGGATGACGCTCTCGGCAGGTTCGGAGATGGTGAAACGCAGGCAACCACCAACGGCATCAAGTGGAGGGTCGAACAGTGAGCGGCGAAGTCAAACTGGTCATCAACGGCCAGCGTGTTGCTGTTGACCGGTCTTTCTTGGATCTGTCTGCAGAAGATCAGAACGCGACGGTTGAAGAAATCGCGGCCAGCCTCGGCAAGGAGGATAAAGCCGGTAACATGGGCCAGCTGAACCAAGGGATCGCGGAAAGTGGCGGGCTCATCCTCGACCTCCTTAACCCCTTTGACAAACCTCACGCTCTCAATCCGTTCAAAGACGGCACCGGATCAGCGGTAACCGGTCTTGAAAAAGGCATGGATGCAATCGGCGTCAATCGCGCGACATCCGCACCAGAAACCTTCATGGAAAACGTGTTTCGTGGGGCCGGAAACGCGGCCGGGGCCGCCCCATTTGGAGGACTTGCCGCCAAAGGCCTCTCTCAGGCCAGTGGCATGGTAGGCCAGATCGCTGATGATGCGGCGACAGCGATGGCTTCGAAATCTGGAGTTGCTGCAGAACTGGCCGCAGGTGGTGCGGCACAAGGCGCTGAGAGTCTCGCTGAAGACGCAGGGGCGCCGGAGTGGCTGCAACTGACGGTAGGCATTGTGGGTGGCGCCGGGGCGGGCGCCGTCGCCCCAGTGGTCCGCGCAACGCCGACAGCCATGGGTGCCCGCAAGGTCGCGTCGGCAGTAAAGACCGCGGCACTGCCATATACAAATGCAGGGGGCGAAGAAGTCGCTCGCCAGCGGATACAAGAACTTGCCGGTGGCGCTGATCGCGCTGCAGAGCTTGCAAGGCAGATCGGGCCCACAGAAATTGGCCTGACACCAGCACAGCAGATCGGCGACAAAAACCTCTTAGCCCTCGAACAAGAGGCGATGAAGCGTGATCCGAAGCTGCGTGCGACAATGGATGAACAAGCTGACGATGCCCAACACATCGCCGCGAACAAAGTGCGTGACATGGGCGGAGATCCTGCTGATGCGCAGGCCTTTTTTGAGCAACGCCGTCAGTCTTTCCGGGAGGAGATCATCGGAGCGGTAGATCGCGCCACCAAAGGCGCATTGCGGCCCACCGCGAAAAACAGCGAAATGTTCAACAGCCAAGAAGTATCCAATCAGATCAAGGCTGCTGAAACTGCGGCCAAGGCGCAGGAAGATTTCTTGTGGGCCAAAGTGCCGAAGGATACCGAAGTAGGCACATCTGGGGCGAAAGCAGCGGCCCAGGACCTGATTGCCGCGACACCGCGCGCGCAACAGGATGATATCCCCCGTGTGGTCCGTCAAATGCTGGCGCAAAACGCCAATGACCCTCTTGGTGAATTTGACACTGTGGCCGAGGTTCACGGGCTCTATTCCGAACTGCGCCGCGTAGCCCGATCGGCTATGGCCGGTAGCGATCAGAACCCGAATAAGGCCCGTATTGCAAACAAGATCGCTGACAGCATTCTTGACGACCTTGGTTCAGGAGCGGGCCAGACAGAGGTTGGTCGTTCCATCGACACAGCGCGCGCTTTTTCTGCTGAAATGCATCAGACCTTCAGCCAGGGCATCGTAGGTAAGTTGCTAAGACGGACGCCGGACGGCGACATGGTCATTGACCCTGCGCTAACCTTGGATCGCTCCTTGGGCAGAGGTGGCACAACCGGTGCAGTTGCAGCCGACAACATCCAAAACGCAACAAATGCCCGGGCGGAGCCACAACTCGAAGACTTTTTGCGCAATCGTTTTGATCGCGCCGCGTTTGCCGCTGATGACACGTTCAACCCGCGCGGAGCCGCGACCTTCATGCGCGACAATGCCGATATGATGGAGCGTTTCCCGTACCTCAAGGAGACGTTCGATGAAGCGCTGCGCACACAGACGCGCGCTGCAGCAGCCGAGACCCGCGGAAAAACCACGTTGAAGAACATTGAGAATCCGGCAAAGTCAGTAACCGCGGCGTTTAATCAAGCACCACCGGAGGCGGCCATAGATGTCATATTCAAGTCAAAGCGGCCGTCGAAACAGGCGAAACAACTTGTCGCCACGGCCCGCAAGGACAAGAGCGGGAAGGCTCTGGCTGGTCTTAAAGGCTCTTTTGCTGATTTCGTAATCCGGAAAAACACAGACGCCAACGGGCTTTCAGGCGAGGCGATGATCCGCTTCATGAAGATGCCAGAAAACGAAGCGGCCCTTAAAACGGTTTTGAACGAAAGCGAATTCAACCGCATGGGCCGGATCGCGGTTGAGTTGAAGAAACTGCGCAAAGGCCGGAAGTCTTCTGCAGATATTGGCGGTCTTTCCCCAAGATCACCGAACCGCGTCATTGAGATGGTGGCGCGTGTGATCGCGGCGAAGCAAGGGGCTAAGGCGGGTGGCGGATCAAGTGGCGCCTCCATCCAAACTGCACAGATGGCGTCTGGCCGCATGAAAGCCCTTCTGGGCAACCTACAGAATGACAAGGCAGAGCAGATGTTGATCGACGCGGTGTCCGATCCTCAACTGTTCCACATGCTGATGGTCAAACCGGAGAGCCTGAAGCTGACAAAACGTCATATCAACAAGCTGGCACCCTACTTTACTGGCACCGGCGCCGCTCTCGCCACCTCAGTTCCTGAAGAAGGTGAACCGGATGATCGTGAGGGCCTTCAATGAAAGACACTGCTGACCGGACCCTCACCCAGACGGCACAAGCACCACCCGACGATTTCAATCAGAAGCTACGGCCCGCCATTCACCCACGTGTTAGCCACGCCGTCCCTGTGCAACCCGACGCAATCATCTATCAGCTATCTCAAGCAGTTTCCTGGATTCACAACGCAAAGCCGAAGGAGACTGCCTACTATCACTGCGGCTTCATCGCGGTCGATCAGCAGAGCAGCCAAGACCTTGTCGAGAAGCGGATGTACTTTTCCCTTGTTGCGGGGTTCGGGCTTGTTTGGCCGCGGCAGAAGCGGATCACCGATCAGCTTACGCACTACTTCGCAATCCGAACGGAGGAGCCCCTGAGCGGCATGCCACGCAACGTACTGAGTGGGACCGTCCTTCCCAGCGAATACACCATCATGCGGGCTCTTTCTGAGCGCCAGTCGAGCTTGTCAGTGGCCCGGTGCATACGCGATGCAATCGGCACGACGGACTCGGATGCACGCGAGATGAGAAATAGCCTCATCCGACGCGGTTGGATGACAAATGACGCCTCCCCTGCCCTGACTGAGGTTGGCCTCAGCGTCTTGGACTAATCAACACAATAGGAGCAAAGAAAATGGCCAGAACACGTTTTTCAAGCCTTACTGTAATCCCCAACACCGCGGCAAACGGCCCAGCGAACAAGTACGATCCGGAGTACTGCTGGACAGTGCGTGAACTGGCGCAGCAAGGTCTGTTCGTCGAAGAGTGGTGTGCAGCCATCGGCGTGACCATGAGCACGCTCTACAACTGGGCCAACCGCTATCCAGAGTTTGAGGACGCGATGCACCAAGCCTGGTATCTCCTACGCGCCTATTGGAGTAAACAAGCGCGCGAGAGCATCATCGGCGTCTGCCGGCCACCTTCAGTTTTGATCAAAATCCTTGAAACCCGCTTTCCCGAAACTTGGGGGAAAACCAACCCGCGCATTACCCAAGAGGCCTTCGAGAACCGCCCCGGTCGCCCTGTTGATCCGCAGGATGACGATGCAATTAACCCTGAGATGGTGAAAGGTATGGACCGCGATCTCATCCGCGACCGCATTGCAGTGCTGGAAGCCCGGCGTGCGGTGGCTAAGGAAAATCAGTAACCCCGGGTGCTCTCAATAGGTCGACGCAACACTTTAGTCTCTTGAGAGAAATGAAGTGTAGTTTCTGGTCTACCAGATGCGGACATTTCTTATTGAGCTGCAGGTATCTGGGATCGTTGGCAAATGCATCAGGGCAATCTAGTTCTGCTGCATCTGCTGGCCGGTTTGGTTGTAAGCCTGCATTGGGTTGAAGTTGGCGTTGTTCGTCAGGACAATCGACCCGTTTTGTAACTGCCAAGCGTGGTTGTAATTCTGGTTGAGCATCACTGTGTTACCCGAAGGGGTTTTCCAAGGCTGCACTTCCCAGATGCCGTTAATCGACTTGGCGTGGCCCGCATCTCTCATCCCTTCACGCTTTTTCCAGCTTTCAAACATCATGTCGCCGATAGACGTATCAGCCTTTGCAGCAATGTTTAGGTTCGGACGCGGCTGGTTCAGTTTCTTGACCCACCACTGGGTCTCAAGTTGCTTCCACTGCGGATTGACCCTCAAGTTATTGATGATTGGGGCAAAGCCCGGGTGTCCTTCGTCTAACTTGCCCACGGGTGTGAATATACCCATGATCATTGCCGTTCGCCCATCTCGATAAACAGCTCCGGAGTAGTTGGCCTCCGCATGCTTGGTGATCACAACGATATAGGCGTCGTTCTCGCGCTGTTGTGTTCGTACATGGGCGCGTATTACCACCCCATCCACCCAGGCCTTTGCACTGGCAGGCCAACTGGCGCGCCATGCCTGCCCGATCAACTGCGTCAGTGGCTCCAGTTCTGGAGCGCGTTGGACGTCTTTGATAGTGACCTGCATGGTGCTTGAAATCGCTTGAAAGTAGGCACGCGATACCATCTCGGCATCCGTCAGGTCCTGTCCCAAACACATGTAGCCAACCGGCCCGTTTGTGGACATGCCCCAGCTTAGCGGATCCATGAAGGCGAGGCCGTATGCTTCGTCCTGAGTGCCCGTACCCCACATTAGCCCTGCCCCTGTGAAACAACCCGCTTGCCCGTCTGAGTTGCTCCATTTCACGCCACCTTGAGTTTTCCAGCCTGCGGGCACGAGGGTTTCGTAAGCAGGAAAGGGCTGGCCCGTGGGCCCGTTCTGATCCATGATCTGCACGCGTCGCATTTCAATCGCTTTGCCCGGTAGAGAATTCGTCTGGTTTGACGCCAGCGTGTGGTTGCTCTGCCCAGTGTTGCTGGATTGATCGCTGCCTGCCGCATCAGAGAACCTAGTGAAATAGGCCTGCACATCGCCCACTGCCGCAAGTCCGACGGCACCAAAGCCAAATAGATCCCCTCCAACGGAGCCGAGCGACGTACCGTTGAGCAGGTACGAAATCTCATCTCCGTTTTCTTCAATGTTCAGCATATTGGCGCGGCCTTGCTCAAATGCACTGCTGGATTGCTCAAGCAAGGACCTGAAACCATCGCCATCGCGACGGAACACCCGCACCATGCCCTGCGCGTCTAGTGTCAGCATGTGGTAAAGATCACGGGCATCATTCAGCCCATAGAGTATTCCGGCGGAGCCAGTGCTATCGGGGTGAATCTCGAGCACGACACTGATCTGCCGCCGCCCTTCAGTTCCGTTTTCTGGGGCGACAAAGAAGTATTTGATCGCTTGCGGATCACCGATATTTTCGATTTCAAAACTGCTGCCGTTGTTGGTGTATCGCCAGATGTTGTCTTGACCTGAGACTGGCAGATACTGCGTCAGCCGCCCTAGGTCTTCTGAGCCGGATTGGGCGGTCGCAGGGCTGACAAAAGCGAGAGACCAGATGAACAAAGTCAAAAACGCAGAAAAAATCATGTGAAGCGCACGCATAGCAATCCCTCTCAAAATGTAGGTTCGGACTTATGCGTCAGAGGGTATTGGAGAATCGGGCTTAGTCAAAGGGCTATGAAATAGAGTTGTCGAAACAGGGATTCATGGTCATGGTCATGGTCATGGTCATGGTCAAGAAATGTCGGAGACAGCGACAGAGTAAACTGCAGAACGACAAGGCGGAGCAAATGATGATCTACACAGTGGAAGACCCGCTGTTGTTCCGTGCCTTGCTAATGGGCCCACGGGCGACTGCGAAGAACAAGACCGTGTGGAGCAGGCTGGCACCCTACTTCTCAGGAGCGGCGGAAAGTTTCTCAGGAGAAGAATGGCTCTGGTTTCAGAAGCCATCTCCAAGCCGCTGTCCAACCGCAATGCGGAGTGGGCAAGGGTAACCATGCGGATGCTGATTGAGCAGATGCAGATAGAATCGGGTAGTCGTGACGTTGCAGACCTCGTTGATAGCGCGCAGGACCGCCTGTTCGCCTTGCTGGTGCTATCTCCGTTGGTGAGCCTTGATGAGCTGACAGCGGGGCTGGAGGCCGCGCAGCAAGATGTTGCGTTTCTTGCGTATGAGCACGATTTGCGGCCATCAGTGATGCAGTGATAGCAATGGCGCTCTGTTTCAGACGAGTGCTATCAGTCTAGTGGCAATGAAGTGGCTTGGAGCCTGCATGGCAGCATTGGCCTTTTGGTGAGCTCTTCCTGCAGCCGCCGCTATGCATAACGGTCGAAGGTTTCGCAGTGTCTAGGACTCCAGGACCTTGTAGAGCAAGGCTCGGGCCGCTGGCTACGAGCAGAATAATAGGTAGGCATGTTAGCAGGCGAAGCATAGCGTCTCTAAATTGGGTTGTTCAATTGGCCATCTGTGCGGCTTGTGATTTTTACGCGCGTTGATCTGGATCAATCTTCTAATTGTTTCAGGTGAGTTCCGACATTGTTTGTACTAAGTTGACCAACGAACGTGTTGATAACATTGGGACCACTTGCTGGAAGCTGATTGCCATTCAGTAGCAGTTTTGGCACACCATCTGCCCCATTCTCATAAGTTGTTTCCCTCACCGGCACATCGCGTAATAGTGCAGTTCTGTCGGAGAATCTGGTCCGGCTATTTTGTGGAGAATATTGATGCGATATATGATTTTGACCGCCCTAATGGTGGCAACGGCTTGCGCAAAGCAACCTGAGAACATTCCGGCTGCCGACATCGGACCTAATCCATATCTGCGTTTCTCTTGCAAGAATCTCGCCCAAGAAAAACTCAACCTGTCTCAAAGTTTGGAGAACTTGAGCGCAGCGCAAAAAAGTGCTGCCAGCGGAGATACCGTAGGTGTTCTCCTGCTCGGCCTTCCTGTTTCGAGCATGTCGGGAAATGATAAGGAAACCGCGATTGCGGTTACAAAGGGTCGCATCCAAGCTGCTGAGGTAGTTCAGCAACAAAAGGGCTGTGCATGAATAGGATGGTGTCTAGTTTCCGGCTTGGATTTGACTCCAGAGATCACTTCTAGCGTTCAAGTTCATCGCTCTTTCGGGCTGTCAGTCGGCCAACCACGCGGAAGGCATATTCGCTCACCGGCTTGGTCTGTGTGCTTTTGGTTTGAGTGCTTCCCAAGCTCTACGGTGTCTCCGCAATGTAAGTCAGCTGCATGCTCCGTTGCAGCGCCCCAAGTGATGCTTGGGCGTTTTGTTGCTGCGTCAATAGGCTGATTAGCGAGCCTCAAAGTCGGGGTTCAATTGCGCTCGCAATGGTTGGTGCGACATTGAGTCACTCAACTTAGAAGCAACTCGCGGTGGCAGGGCTGTTCGGTGCTCTGCTACTTATTGTGAGAAGGCTTAACTCAAACCGATATGTTGCGCTATCTTCGGCGCAACACTTCTCCAAAATGGAGAGTCATTGTGAATTACCGCACTCCCATATCAAGAGATTTGCTTACGGTTCCAACCGTCACACTCGCCAAAGTGGCAAACTGGCTCGTTGCAAAAACACCCTTTGAATGTCGCTATGAGCTTGCAGATGTTCTTTCCAACGGCGAGCCTTGCTTTGGGTGCGTTTACGAACTGGCGGGAAGCAATACCAAGTACATGTTGATATCAGATACCGGGGAAGGCGAACAGTTAGCCGCAATCGTGCTATTCGGTTGGGATGATGTACGTCGTCATCATCAACGATTCGGTGATGGGCGCGCTATAGTACTGGAAGACGAGAGCGCTATCGTGGAACCACCCTTTTGCGTTCAAGCATTGGCGCTCGGTCAGTACGTCTCACTCAAAGCGGGAAGGACTTATTGACTCGCCCTTTTGGGGCACTTCTCCCACACGCCTGCTGCGAGAAAAACCTGCAAATGTTGAGTGAGGCCTCCTTAGAAGACATATAAGTTCGCCCGGCAGGGCTGCATGTCTTTGCCTGGGGTACGGCTCAAGTTCTGCATGTTCTGTTACAGTTTCTAGAACTACTTTCGGCGGTATCGATGCGGCTATGTGCGTTCTGTTGATGGAGCCAGATGGCCTACGCGCAGCGATGAATGCAGTTGCAATCATAGATAGTAATGCCATATTCACGTCAAAATTGTAGTCTATACATCTGCGCAACCAAGGAATGAGTTGGGCTCAAGATGTTCAGTTTTTCAAAGCAAACTTGTGAAATCAGCCGCATACAGGAAGTGTACGAAGTTACACAAGATTTGAAGCGGTTTGTTCAATTCGCTTCTTCAAGCAAGGCTCTTCTTGATGGGGGTGTTGCAGATAGCGCCGATATTCCTTCAAAACGACAGGCCGAAGCGATCATAAAACGTGCGTACCAGTGCGGCATTTTCGAGATCCCTCAGGTTGTTAAGGAGATTGCTGAATTGTCTACCGCTAGGACTGAAAAAGCCGTTCAGCAACATTCAGAAACAAGCTGTTCAGGAGACATTGTTGATTGGGAGGCCAACCAGAAGCCTACAAAGGCTAAGGGCTTCTTCAGGTAGAGCCTTTAGGTTGGTGGAAGAAGATGCAGACAAAGATGAGCCAGCATTGGTGGGGGTGTCACGAGGCATTGTTCGCCGACTCATCGGCAATCGCGCTTCATCGATACGGAGTAAGCGTCCGGTCTGACCGACCCTATAGTGCGGTTTTCCATGGCAGGAGATCATCGACGCGGTTGATCTTGTAGTCTGGAATGCGGGCGAGTGTGTCGGCCAACCATTGCTGCGGGTCGATACCGTTCAGTTTTGCGGTTTCAATCAAGGTGTAGGCGATGGCGGCTGCGCGACCACCGGTCTGTGATCCGACAAACAGGTAATTCTTGCGCCCGATTGCGACGGATCGCATGGCCCGTTCGGCGGTGTTGTTGTCCAATTCCAAGATGCCGTGGTCGAGGTACGGTCTGAGCCGCGCCATGCGCGTCAGTGCATAACGGAGTGCACCTGCCAGTGGCGACTTACCTGAGATACTGGGCAGTTGGGCGTGGAGCCACGTTTCCAGATCATCGAAGACCGGCTTTGCCTGCGCTTGCCTGATCTCGACGCGTGTTTCTGGTGGCGACCCGCGCACCGCCTTCTCGACCGCGTAGAGCTGCGCGATGCGTTTGATGGCTTCGTCGGCGATAGCCGAGCGTTGGGCGCGGTGGACGTCGACGAACTTGCGCCTGACATGCGCCATGCAGGCGACCTCGTTGATATCGCCTAAGCGGTAGAGATCTTCGAACCCGGCATAGCCGTCCGCATGCATCCAGCCATGGTATTTGGCCAGATGATCTTTGGGATGCTGCCCTTTGCGATCAGGGGAGAACTGATACCAACTGGCAGGTGGAACGCTACTACCCCAAGGCCGCTCATCCCGACCATAGGCCCAAAGGCGTGCTGTCGCTGTTTTGCCCGTGCCGGGTGCCAGCATCTTCACCGGCGTATCATCAGCGAAGATGACCTGACCGGCCAGCACATGCCGCCCGATAGCATCCGCCAGTGGTTCCAGAAGCGCCGTGGACTTGCCGATCCAATCGGCCAGCGTTGAACGATCAATGTCGATCCCGTCGCGTTCGAAGATGCCGCTTTGACGATAGAGCGGTAAGTGATCCGCGTATTTGTTGACCAACACATGCGCCAGCAGGCCCGGACCAGGACGCCCGCGCTCGATGGGACGCGATGGTAATGCGGCTTGTGTGAAGGCTTCGCAGCCTGAGCAAGCGAAGCGCGGCCGCACGATGCGGTTCACGATGAAACGACCTGGAACGTATTCCAGCTCTTCGGTCACATCCTCGCCGAGGCGGCGCAGTCCACCACCGCACTGGGGGCAATCTTCGTCGCCAGTCGTTAGCTCCACTTCCATGCGCGGAATGTGATCAGGGATGGGGCGGCACTTTGGTTTGTCTTTTGGCTCCTCATCGGGAAGCCGCAGCTTTGCCGTCATCTTGGCGACTGCGATCTCGCTCGTTTCCAGGTCCAGCTGAAGCTGCTCGATACTCTCTGATGACGATCCAAAACGGTGATTGCGATGACCTGCCAGTTGATGGCGTAGCTTCTCTATCAGCATGGCCTGCGACTTCACCTCGGCCAGCAAAAGTGCTGTGAACTGCCTGAGTTCATCAGGGTCTTTCGGCAGGGCTTTGTCGACGTCCAGCATGGCTAGACTATAGCAAAACAACGACACGGCGGGAATCCCACGTGCGCATTTACCCAGCCCTAAGCGGTGTCCAACTGCGCTGCGGCACACGCCAGTCGATCCCTTCGAGCAGCATCGATAACTGCGCGGCAGTCAGGGCGATCTTGCCCTCTTTCGCCGATGGCCACACGAACCGACCTTTCTCCAGGCGTTTGCTGAACAGGCATGCGCCCTGACCATCCCACCAGATAATCTTGATCAGATCACCGCGGCGACCACGAAAGACAAACAGATGCCCGGTGAACGGATCCTGCTTCAACGTCTGTTCGGCCTGAGCTGCAAGCGTCGTGAACCCGCGCCGCATGTCGGTCACACCGGCGGCCAGCCAGACGCGCGTGTTCGCAGGGACAGGGATCATATGGAAAGGCCACGGATCAGCCGCGCCAGCGCCTCGGGATCGTAGCTACCGACAATCCTCAATTGATGGCCGCCTGCGATGTCGATCTCAATCGCACTGTGGCCGGATGCAGCATTGGCTGCACGCGCGGCGCCCGGTTCTTCGGTGGCAGGCCGGTCAACAATCTCCACAGGCAGCAAGCAGGGCGTCTCACTAACCTCGTCTTCAATAATCTCCCGATCCGGTGCAAACTTGGGATCACGTAGCCATTTGTGGATCAGGTTGGTGTTCATGGCATACCGCCGCGCGACCTGCGCAACCGATACCCCCGGCGCACATGTTTGCGCACAGATCGACACCTTCTCCTCATCCGACCAGAACCGTTTCTTCTGACCCTTCTTGCCCGCCATAGCCGCCCTCAAGATGTCCACTATCAATGGTGGACACTTATCAACGCACTCTATGACACGTCAGAGCAGCAAGACCGGACGCTTACGATACGGAGCGGGATTGGTCGGTTTCATACTTGCGATACCTACCGCCAGAATACCTTGGACAATCCCGTGCCAAACCAGCCGCGATGACTCTAGCACTGATGTTTTTACCGTTTCTGCCTTCTTTTGGAGCACCGTTAACCAGTTGTTAACGATTGGCTGCAAGTCTTCCGGACACGCAAAAAAGGTATCATCATGGACGATAAAGAACGCATACTGGCACTTGAAAAAGCACTTCTTGATTATGTCAAAACGTATGGCTTCAACGAAGCAGCAAGGGAATACTTTGTTCGCGGGAGTTCTCAGTTCGCATCTGAACAACGCCAGTTAAACTGAACCAGAGGTGATGCTGTATCTCCCAGAACTTTTGGTAATCCACATTCTTCTAGGGATTTACGCTGATAGCTGTGAAGTTTCAGGCTTTCAAATTGATGGAGGCCACCATGCCAATAGGACTCGAGACGCGCAGCAAGCACTCAGATAGACCAGACACCGTTAGAAGCTGCCCCTTCAAAACACCGGATGAGATTCAGAAGCTAACCCACAGAGAGTATCCGCACTGGCACAGATTGCTAAATGGAAGGCACATCGGGGTTCATAGACAAGATGAACGGATCTGTAACTGGGTAGCCCGAACACTGCGCACCAACGGGAGCTATCGCCAGAAGTGTCTGGGTGCCGCCCTCCCTCTGAGCAAGCCTGCAATCCCATATCAAGAGGCAGTTGCAAGGGCTTTCGAGTGGTTTGAAACCTCTCAGGTTCAAGCCTTGTCAGTGCCGCCAGAGAGCGTGGGTAGAGTTACCAAACTTTCAGTATGCCCAATTGGGCCTGTCTATACAGTGGGGCACGCGATGGCGGATTATCTGGAGTGGTCCAAATTGGCCCGCTCTGAAGGCGGTCATTACAACAATCTCACATTGATGAACCACCATCTGGTTTCGGATTTCAGCGGAATTCCGATTGAGGATTTCCGTGGCAAAGACATGCAACGGCTAGCAATAAATACCTTGGAGCAGCCACCGAAGAGGGGCTTTGAAAGCCTACCTGCTCGAGTAGAGATCAACGACCTTACCGCAGACGAGGTGCGCAGGCGTAAACGGACCTTCAACTCACTGGTGAGCATCTTGAGGATGGTGTTTCGCTATGCTTGGGAGAACGGGCATTTGTCGTCAGAGCGTTCTTGGAAATGCCTGAACCGAGTATCCGTGAATCACAAACCGCGAACAATCTTCCTTACAAGGCCTGAATGCAGTCGGCTGCTCAACTCCTGCTCAGAGGCTCTTCTTAAGCTGGTCATGGCGGCTTTGTATACCGGATGCCGAGTGGGCGAACTTGGTGAATTGCGGGTCGAGGACGTCGGCAAGGATGGCTTTGGAATTCACATCAAAGCCTTCAAAAGCAGCCCGGCCAGATTTGTTTTCCTCCCAGAGGAGGGCATGGCATTCTTTTTGGCCGCCTGTGTTGGCAAAAAGGATAGCGATCACGTGTTTGTGTCAACGAAAGGTCTGCCCTGGCGGCGGCAACACACATTGCAGTTTCGTACTGCGGTGGCAAAGGCTGGTCTACCGAAAGAGTTCGTCTTCCATGGTCTCCGGCACACCTATGCGAGTGATCTCATCCAAGGCGGAGCGACATTGGACACAGTCGCCAAGCAGCTCGGGCATGCGAGTACGCTCACCGTTATGACTACATATGGCCACCTCGCCGCACAGGTCAGGGAGGCAAACGTTCAGAGGTGCTTTTCTGGCTTGTCCGAAGCGAACAAAGAGCAAGCCGAAAACCTTAAAGAACGGTTTGCTCAGATGCGTCGCGGGAAACCTCCCCAGAATTGGAATCGAGAAGGAACGCCAGAAAATGAAAGCTCACTCCCTTCAAAGCCGTTGGCCCGACCGAGCAAAGAGGTAGTTGAGGTATTTGATGGCCTGTCCGGTAGGCACTGACTCCTCATTCTGGGCGCAGTCGCGAGAGTAGCGGCCCACTATATCTGGCATGGTTTGAACGCGGCCAAGCAATCTCCTGATGATGCCTGAAAACGGGAACAGAATTCCTCGCTTGTGGCTTTATCCGGTTAGCCGAGGTGCACTGGAGCGCTTCAAAGCTGCGGCGAACCTCCTCTTCGCGCTGATGCGCACAGAGATGCCCATAGGTGGTGCTCACAGTCTGGACGTTACAATGACCAAGTTGCTCTGCCACTGTTAGCAAAGATGCGCCGCCCTGAATCAATTGGCTCGCATAAGTATGCCGGAGACCGTGAAACGTGATTGAATTAGGAAGCCCCGAGAGCTTCCGTGCTTTCTGAAAGTGGCTCTTGTACTCAGCACCCCAGATCCTCCCGCTTGCCCTACTGAATAAGTTCTCTGAGGGGGGCCTGTTACCAGCGATACATCGAAAGAACTCAAGGCCCTCAGGAGGCAGGAAGACAAAACGCTGCCTCACGCCTTTCAAGGATGAAACAAAGACTGCGCATCCACTTTGGTCCAGGTCCTCGACACGCATTTTGCAGAGTTCGTTTGCACGGCAGCCGGTATAAAGAGCAGCCTGTACCAGGATCCTCAGATCATCGGAACATGCGTCCAACAATCTTTGGCACTGTTGACGACTGAGAAAAACAACGCGCGGGCGGTCTACATTCGGAAGGCGGCGCAAGCATCGTATCGGCTTGTCGCCCTCTAGGTCGCCTCTTTCCCAAGCCAGGAGGAACGCTCCGCGCAGGATACTAATCAGCGCGTTAAGGGTCTTCTTACGTTTCCGCAGCGCCTCTTGGGAAAGCTCTCGCAGCTTGTTGCGGGTCCTCGGGTCTTCCCGCCCAAGTTTTGGAGGCGTTTCGATCACTTGGAGGCAAAAGTCACCAAAGTGTTTTCCGTTGAACTCCTCCAGTAGCACGAGCGCTAGATTTGGGACGATGTAGTAGTTGATTAGGCTTACCAGCGTTTCGAAGTGCGACCTTGTTGCAGCCATAGCCTTCCACTCAAGATAGTTCTTCATTGCGCTTGCGACCGTTGGAACGCTGCCAATTGGGCAGATACTCAAAGACCGTTTGGAACCAAGTTGATATGGCTCGGCAGCAATGATAGCGATATCAGACCTAGCAAACCAGTCCTCAGCATTCCTGACGGCTTCTTCAAAGCTCATCTGGTGCGTGTGTCCCACCCGGTGTTGCTTATATCCTCCGTCCCTATTTCTGACCCGAGCGACCCAATTGCCGCCTGAGGTTGACTGCTTTTGGAAGCCAACGTGACGGCAGTAGCTTAGAAGGATGAAGTATGGCGCGGTTCTCGGTTGCAGACTCCTCCGGACATCAGGATCGCTGATATCTGGTCGGACTATCAAGTTAACTCCTTCTTGGCCTCAGGGCACAGGTCCGCCGCACCATTTTCTTTTGCGGTCCCCGAAAATAGTCTCGAACAACCGTTCTGTTCTCTTTGGGCAGATTCTCCCAAGGCAACCATTCAATCTCATAGCTAAGAGCTTCCGCGATACGCTCCATAGCGGCACTGCTCATCACGCCTTTGATTGCTATTTCCTGACCGCCAATTTGAGGTGTGGCGTTGATCTCAACGTCAGTCCGCTCTTTGACCATTTGAATGTAAGGGTTTACGCCCTTCATGAATTCACTGTCGATGATGATAAGTTTAGCCGAAAGCTGCACGCATTGGCGAACAATGCGAAAATGGTCCATTACGTGATACATGATTCCGAAGAGCGCCACGACATCAAAGGTCTGCTTCTCTGCGATCAGACGATCCAAAGCGTCGAATAAGTCTTCTGCTGCAAGGGTTACTCGCTCCTTCGCAGCGGAGTCTGGCAATTCATCAAAGAGCTCAACTAAGTCAGCACGTCCCTCGATGCCAAGCACGCTTTCCGCGCCAGCTTCCGCAAGGGCATAGCTCCAACGTCCATCATGAGCTGCTATGTCCAGCACTTTCGCGCCCTTGATATCGTCAAGGAATGGCTCGATCAGAAAGGCATGGCGCTGCCGCTGACGGGCCAGATGTTTAGCATCCTCGCGGTACTTTTGGAGCCCATTCAAAAACTCAAGTACCGGCATCTGCTTCCCTTTCGTACAACATGTATCACTTGGTTGATGGTCTTTTGAGACTCCAACACAGGTCTGAGAGTACGCTGCTGACGACAAATAGCCACTCCAAAATACACCAGCTATTGTTCGGATGCCCGGTTCCTCAGCTTAACTCCGGCGCCGCCATGGTTCTCTGGGCTTGCAAGAAAACCGTACCGGGGAGATGCGCCAATATGGCATCTGGAAAGCCAATGGCCTGCCTTTCACTGTACAAGGCTTTGCACAGGATGGGCGCGCAATCTCCCTAACGGAGTTGGCTGCTGCTAACGACTTCCCTGCCGAGGAGCTACAGGGTTGTCCTCCGTCAGAGGTCAGCGGCCAATGGAACGGCATGCTGCTGCTCAATCTGGATGAGAAGTGCTTTTCAATCGTTGCACTTTGGTGGGCCGAGAATGGAGCACTGCACCAAAAAGCTCGGCACTGCTTTGCGGATGAACGCATGATGCCACAACAGACTTGTGCAGAAGTATAACGAACAGACCAACACTAAGTGAATGGATTTGGCAGCGGAGAACGTGGCTAGGGAACCGCCTCCGCTGCTAAGGCCAATGCGCAGTAAAGATGGGTATCAACCTGTTCCTAAGATGTCTGGAGGACTCTCGAGGAATGCCTTCAAAGGTAGCTTCATCGCCAGATGTAAGGCAAGCGGTACATCATTTCCGAACGAATTGTGGTCACCTCGGGTCAGATGCAGCCCGCGCTACCGTAGATAGAATGCCATTTGGAAGCTGGTAAATCACTGTTTAAGCGCATAACAGGCCTGATAGGGCAAATCGCCTTGTCTCAAACCGGGACACGTCAATAAAACGGTAAACAAATGCGTCATTACGTTCCCAAGCGCCGCGACCCGTTCGAAATGCACGATGATGCTATAGCTGAAGGCTGGCAGGCCGTGGACACCATTCCTCTCAAAGGGGAGGGAGAGTTCATGGTATTGACGCTGTCGGGCATGATCCGCTTAGCCCGCAATCGCAGAGAAACCCGCAACATCAAGCCAGCGGATGGGTATGGCCCAATGCGGACTACAGTCGGGGCCGTGGTATCGGGGAACTACCTCGCAGCGATAGCATGGAGATGGCCGAACTGAAATGAAGCAATGTCTTTACGCGAATTCGGTAAGGTCTGTTGTCGAACAGAGCGCTCTTTCGCTGCGGCTGGTCCAATGATCGCTTTTGGGCCTCAGAGTAAAGACGGCACAAAAAATTGAAAATGTTAACTATTTTCTCCTTTGGCAACTTTGACTTATGATTACCACAACGCTCGAAACCAGAAAGCCGCGACAATGGAACTCATGGTATTGAGCTACTCACCAATACTTGGACAGCATCCGGCGCTTTTAAGCTACTCTCTGCTCCTGCTTTGAGAGTTACACGCTCCTTCGCAGCGGAATCGGGCAACTCATCAAATAGCTCAATCAGCTCAGCCCGGCCCTCTACCCCCAGAAGACTCGGGGCCCCAGCCTCTGCAAAAGCGTAGCTCCACTTCCCACCATGAGTAGCAATGTTCTACATCTTTGCGCCAGAGATTTCCGGTAGGAAAGGTTGAATTAGAACTGCATGGTGTTGCCGATGCCGCGCAAGCTCTTTGGTGCCTCAGGGATGATTTCCCTCCATCAAAAGATGTGGGTTGAAGTAGCTAACCGCACTTTGGAAACGCGGTTAGCTACCGTCAGTAGGTATGCTGCGGCTACTGGGTAGAAGGTACGCAGCAATTGGGAGCGAAGTGATCTCTTCGCCGTCTGCAGAATATCGGGCAAAATGGTGATTCGCACAATTCTTTATGCAAATTGCCGCCAGGTCTGGAAACACTCCAGACCGTATCACTGATACTGTTCTCAAAGACCAAGGGCGGACCATCGCTTAAAATGGACCGCTTTGCATTGAGTAGTAGAAATCAGCTTACTCAGGCCTCACCAAGCCGCCTGGCGATTGCCTGTAGAATCACCCCGTTCGTGTTTAGGTCCGAATATGTTGATGTAACTCGACCTGACTTTGAGAATACGCTCGAAGCGAAGCCCTGCTTGGTCTTGCAATTCCTCCGAACAAACTCGACTAAATTATCAGAGTGCTCATGTGGCTTGTACGCAGCCCAAAGAAACGCCGCCTTAGAACTCAAAACCAGATATTCGTCCCAGAATTCTGCTGTGTGGTGTTCCGGATTGAGACCCACAGTATCCAATGCCCAAGTCCGCTTTTGAGCATCAAGCTGCAAGCCTTGGTATGTGAACCATGGCGCGCGATCAATTGGGCCCTCTGAGACTGCGATCAGCCGCCCTGTTTCCTTGAAGTCTTCGACTTGTGCTGCAAACAAAACCTCCGCCAAGTATGCGCTTTCCAACGACATGTCGCTTTCCATGGCTTCCAGCAAGAGTGGCTCTGCACCTAGGGGACCAATTGCTGAAGCCGCTTCCAGCAACCGCATTTGGTCGTCATAGGAGAGTTTACTGCTAACAACCTCATATGGAGATTTGGCGTTAACCCCCCATGAGCGGAATGCCCGCGCAGAATAGTGCGCGCTATGAGACCTATAGACCGAGTGCAGCTTGCCATCGGTAACCGAGTTGACTTCACCATCAATTACAATCTTGGCCAAATCCCAAGAGTTTACTAAACTTTCAAGCTGGTCATTCATGCCTGCATAGCGCCTCAGGTTCTCAAGCGATGACAGCAGTCTTCCAGCATCGCTGCCATCAAAATTTCTGTTTCCCCACTTTTGGCGATCCACTCGTATCCAGCCCTGCGGCAGTAAGCGGTTTTGGGTCTTCCTTCCTCTGACTTGTCTCAGGATCTTTGCGATGTTCCTTTCAAATTCCCGCTTTGGGAGGAAGCCTATCTGCGAAGCGGCAATTAGCCCATTGATGTGGCTCCCGACGTCCCACATGGTCACCGTCGGATGCACACGACCTTCTGTTGGAGAAAAGCTTACAGTTGCTGGACAAAGTCCGGTTCTTTGAATTGTATTCTGGCTGATATAGCTCCAAGCAACTTGAGCATCATCGAATAGGCGTTTGCGTTCGCGTGCCGCCCTTGAGGGGGAAGCTCTACCTGTATAAGCCAGAGCCCCGACTGTGCGCCTTTGGTGGGCCATTTCTGCGCCCTTAGGAGCGATTTCGTTGACAAGTAGGTCAATTGCTCCAAGCAGACTGAAACCATCCCGCATTGCCTTCTTCAGCTGGGAGCGCAATCCGAGTCTCATGTATGGATTTGAAAGAGCCTCAGCTTGAATGGAAACTACAACATCTTCTGCATTCTCCAGCCGTTCCTGAAGTGTCTCCAGAGAATTGAGATCAGAGACTTGAACGCTCGGCAGCCAAAGTATGCCTGCACTATCTAGGCCTTTTGTTTCATGGCCTGCCAGACCAACGCATTGGCCAGACTGAAGCACCAAACCAGGGTCAACTTCGCCCTTGGTGTGGCCGCTAATCTCGTCTACGTTAACACTGAAAAGTTTGAGATGCCGGGATTCAGAATGCCGCTCCTCTCGCGGGTTCCCAATAGGAAGCCAAAACAATGACTTTTCACCGATGCTATGTTTCGGAGGCTGACCAATGCTCACTTGCAGGCCATCTCGCTCCAGATCAATCTTGAAGGTTTCAAAATGTGCCATCAGGTCGCTGTCGCTGGTATCCGGATAAGCCAAGTGCACGGCAACAAATCGATGGAGTCTGTAATTGTCACGCAGATGTAAGTCCGAGATTCTGAGTAAACTTGTCGCTCCAGTTTTTTCCAGCAAGTTAAGTTTGTCCAAGGTGTGACCTATTTTATCCACAACGTCTTGTGCTGCCATCCCCTCCAAGTGAACCATGTCCAGGTGAAAAATTGACTGAGTTCCGCTAAGCTTCAAGTCCGCATCTTTTGATAGGTCAAGCGGGAACCACTTGCCGCCCATGAGGCGTAATACACCATTTGGCCAGATTTCTGATTTGACCTCTCTTTCACCGGTTGGAACCACGAGGACGGTCTTCACTCCACCAGCCCGTACTCCAGTTGGTTCCCACGGATTCTCGGTATCGTCAGAGGCGATGGTTTTGAAATTCGGCCGATCCAGCATTCCCCCTGCCAAGGCGTTACTAAGAAGCTTAGTTACCTCGTGAAGTGAGCGGCCCTGAAAATAATCCGACTGATTTGGAAGGCCCGGCATGAATGGCGCTACTTCAATCTTGTTTTGAAGCATGTAGGCGGTTAGCACGCTACTGATGGCTGATTTCGGAGAAATTGCCTCTCCGTCCTTTCCGTAAGGGGAGACCACGCAGGTAACAGGAATGCCACGCGAACAAACCTCATCAAGAACCGTGATGAAGCTCTCAGCCGAAAGGCCCGGATCGATGCCCGTCAAGACCAGCGAAGCAATACTGCTGGTCGCAATTGTTGGGCTAGCAATTGTTACGGTCGAGCTACCTATGGTCGCAGCAGCAGACAGAAGGAATCCGCGACGATTCATTTAGCATACTCCTGGGCTAGTAGTTTTCCGCCGTAGCGTTTTGATTTGCCCCATGCGGCCAGACTGCCTGAAGCTGCACGAATAAGCGCACGGAATACAGATACGTACAGTAGTGGGCGGTAAACAATTCGTTGCATTGGCCATACTAGTATCAGCCTGTTCTTGGTGCTCGGGTCTGTCAGCACAGCTAAGAAAGCGACGAAAAACTCAACCACGGGTAAAGCAAGATATGCCCAGATCATTTTTGGAGGTACTAGGCTGGCATTTGCACCAACATCGCCAGTCCAGCTGCCTACAAGGTATCCATATGCTGCAATCAGGATAAAAAGATCAGCGATAGGGGCTAGTAATGGGAATAGATAGCCAAAAACGACCATATCGGGAATTGAGATTAGGCCAACACTCCGTCTTTCTCGCACAGCATTTTTGTGTTTCCAAGCGCTTTGGAACATCCCCAACGACCATCGCAAACGCTGAGTGAGCAGTGCAGAGACAGTTCGCGGAGCTTCAGTTACGGCTATCGCTCGTTCTTCATAAACCACCCGATATCCAGACCGATTGACTGAAACGGTAAGGTCACAGTCTTCAGTCAAAGTTTCACTGCAAAATAGACCTGCTCGTTCAAGTGCGGAGAGCCGCCAAGCACCCAATGCTCCAGGAACAACTAAAATTCCGTTTATGTGGTCATAAGCTCGCCTGTCGAAATTCTGCGCTGTTACATATTCCAATGCCTGCATCGATGTCAGCAAATTGCTAACGTTGCCAACAGTGATCTTTCCCGCAACCGCCCCGACCTGAGGGTCAGAAAAATGCGAAACCATCTTGGAGATTGCATCTGATCGAACTTCGGTATCGGCATCAATACAAACAGCTACTTCAGAGTCCAAGGAGGAAATCGCCCTATTTAGAGCACTCCACTTTCCCTGGTTTGGTTGGAAGATGTATCTGACCCTAGTATCGTGCTTAAACTCGAGCGCTTCATTGATGGTGTTATCAAGCGAACCATCATCGACTACGATGACCTCTAAATTCTTGTAGTCAGAGCAAAGAACACTTTCGATACACTTGTGGATTGCGACCTCTTCATTAAATGCCGGAATAATCACCGAAACCTTCGGACTATTCTCTAGCGAGTTAACCGAGTGCTTTTTCCTAAGAAGCGCTAGGCAAACGATTGCCATGGATCTGAAAAGACCTACAAAAAGGACGCACCAGAATACTACCTGTAGCAAGGTGAGGGTCAGTGACGCAAACGCGAACGATACCTTGTCAAATAGCAGGCCAAGCCCGGTTACTTCTGGCATGAGCTCTGTTCTATTTATTCCAAGTGTCTCAGAAACTGTGGTAAAAGTGTACCCTCGACTACGCAGTTCATTGACTATTTGTGGTAGCGCTTCAACCGAAGGTGCCCGGTTTTTGCCGCCATCATGTAGTAGAATGACATTGCCCAAACCATCTTCAACCTGTGATATTACATACGCGGAGATTTCTTCGCTGCTCAATCCAAGCCAGTCTTTTGGGACAACATCCATTCCGTAGATCAATGAGCCGCGTGCTTGAACGACTTCAAGGGGCCAGATCCGGTCGCTGCTGATTGGGCCTCCGCTTCTTAAGAATGGCTCACGATACAGAATCGTGTCCTGGCCGACTGCACTTGCCAAGGCGCGATGGGAGAAGTCGTGCTCAAAATCTGTACGTGAATGGGATATCTGATCCATTCTCGGATGTGAAAATGAATGTGTGCCAATTTCGTGTCCGTTGTCCACAATGCGTCTTACAAGATCCGGATGTTTCATCACATTCTGACCCAAAACAAAGAATGTTGCAGGAACATCAAGCTCCTCCAATATCTTCAGGACAGCTGCCGTGTACTCAGGGTGAGGCCCATCATCAAATGTCAAGATCAACTCATTCGCTTCTGGCGCACCATAGCGTTCAATCTGATACGGAGTTGGGTAATAGCCGTAGTTTTGTTCAGTAATCAGCCCCGTCTGCGCACTTGTCTTAACTTGGCGGTACCCAAGACTCGCCTTCTCTAAGATACGAAGAGCCGGTCCTCTTCCCACGTACTGAACGAAGTTGTTCAGGCTTACTGTTTCAATTGCTTGCGTTGCTCTAGGTAAGTTTGCCCTGAAAGCGCCGATGAGTGGCCAAATCCCAGGATCCTCATAGCCCAACGACCAGACGCCAATGCTCGAAACCCCACCGTCCTCTAAAATCTCTAGGTTATTGAACATTGAGGCTGCGTCATTCATCCACACCTTTTCCTGGCGTCGATTCTCAGATTGATACTTTGCGAACGACCCAGATGCTTCTGCCGCGAAATGCAGTTCTGCATCTGTTTTGCTGACATTTGTTATGACTTCGCCGTAGGAGAGCTTCTTGGGGACTGGTGATCCGTCTTCCCAACTAGTCGAAAAGTTGCCCAATGCGATGGTAAGCCGTTCACTTCCGACTCGAGACAACGCGGACTTGACAGTCTCGGCTAACCAATCGTTTTTTGACAGAGGTGTAGGTGCTGAACCAATCCAAGGTTCATAGAACGCCTTCAATATGACATGGTCAAAACCTCTTTCGAAGTCAAAGGCCAACCAAGGTCTACGAGTTGCGTTCATGATGATGCATGTCCGGAATCCCGCATCTTGTAGGGTGATCTTGAAATCATTCAATAGTTGCAAGAGGTTGGCGACCTCCCAGTCAGTGAGCGGCTCAAGGTCCAGGCAGGCGCCATCGGCGTTAAGCGATGTGAGCTTTCTCGCCATATGGGACTTCATTTCTTGAGAAAGCGTGGTGCCGATGATTTCCTCAGAAGCCAATCTGTCGAGTAAGCTCAGATCAAATTGCACTCTTGGCAAGACAGTGATTTCACCCTCGCGATCAGCAACATACTCTTCAGCCGCCATACGTGTATCTTTGCTTGTGACGTGAGTACTTGCCTTGCTGTCTTTAACAGAAATGGTAACCCAATCAGGTACCAAAACATCGATTGTCTGACAGCTGCTGTTCAGAGACAGGTGCGACCATTCAACCGAGATTGGAAGATGCGCAACGATACGCTGCGGCGGGGCCAACACTGATCCCGTCTGATTTCCACCAAATGCAGCTTTGCAGCTAGAGGTCAGATTGGCCGTCTCAACAGAGTTGTGACTTTCTAGGCTCTCGCTATCAATCTTTGCCCTTGCGGGCTTAATGCTAAGTTGATTTGCAAGAGCTGGTTTAACATAGGGTATGCCGTCGATGAATAGGGTGGTCCAAATGAGGGCAGCTAGGGCGACAAGGATTAGCCGGACTGATATCCAAGCGCGCCGAGTCTGACTGGGATCGCTAAAGACAGCAGGGCCTGCTCTCTCTTCTTCAACTCTATTTAGGTGAAAATCAAAACGCCGGAGAGACATCCCTATGCCTCCCCGCTCTCAAGTCGAGTCGGCGAAAGTGAACGCCAAGCGGCAGCGAGTACATGTCGCAAACAAAAAAACACTCATCACCCAATTCGCACGGATTGCGGACCAGATACTCTGGTTCGCAAATGCAAGGCCCCCACCCAACATTCCGCCCACTGCTTGGCTCTACGGGCCAAGCTAGGGATATGCTGTTTTAGGCGAAAAAGTGTCCCTACGTCAATTTTTTGACGCAAACAGGTCGAATATGGGCGAAATGAGGCAATAAAGCGCTTCCGCCGTAAATAGTGGGTTCTTAAATCTCTTGATTGTTTCGCATTAAGGCTGCGTGCGGTCTAACTCTTGCCGCAAACTGCAATGATCTAAACCACTTTGGCGTAATAGAGCATTGCCACTTCGGTAGCTTTAGCAGCCCATTAGTGCTTGGACGGAACTGAGAACTGGTTGTGCTACGCAACAGCGGTGCTCAATGCGAGTCATTCACCATCCGACGCCCGGTTCCTCAGCCTCACCCCAGCACCACCGCCGTTCTCTGGGATGAAGTCTACGCCCGCCGCTTCAAGCGCCGCCACGACGCGTTCCTCTGCATCTGCAGATACCAGCCCTTTGTGCGAAGGCCTGCCCTCAATCCTTCGCAGCGTAATCAAGGGGACGTCCGCCATCTCGCAAAGTTCCTGCTGGGTCAGGTCGGCAAGTGTTCTGGCGGCCTTAATCGGTTTTTTCATCGGTGATGCCTGCTCGTTGATAACTTTTTCTCACTGTGCACTTGTTATCAGTAAAGTCTAGTGATAGGTAGTTATCAGTGAGCAAGAGCTTCGGAGGAAGAAGAGACGATGATTAAAGCGACCGCAATCAACCGCACCGCCATCATGCAGGAAGCATGGGCCAACTACCGCCGGTTCAATGCACGCCTGCCGTTCTGCCGCCGCGCCTTCGGAGAGGAGCTGTCCCGCGCATGGTCCAAGGCCAAGCTCGCCGCATACAAGACCTGCCCAATTAACCGCGCCCGCGCTGCCATTGCTGAGGTGGAGAACAAGAGCAAACTCACGCAAGCCGACTACGCACGCCTTGGTGTGCTCCGTGCCGCCCTTCGCGCACATCAAGAGGCCGCAGAAGCAGCGCCCATCAGCTTCGCCAAAGCCAAGCGGAATACCATTGCAGAGCAGCCATCGGCCCGCGCCGCCTAAGCAATTCGCAATCAAACGGTGGGTTTGCCTAAAGCCACCTGCATAAAGGGGAACGACATGACGAACGCAGAAATCATCCAGCGCCACGCGCCATTTGCCAATCATGAACTGACAGCGGAGGATCTGGCCTACCGCCTCAACAGCCTTTTGCGGCTCTGCCACACCGCAGCGGACAACGACCAGCCTACAGCCTTCTCAGAAGGTAATGGCCTGTGCTTTGGGCTTAAGCTGGCGGAGAAATGGGCTGGCGAACTGATCGAGGTTATCGAGAACCTGGAGAAGGCCGCGAAGAAAGGGAGTGACTCATGAACCGAATTCAACAAGCAATTGCTGATCTTGAGGACGCCCGAAAGGCTCACGACGATGCTGTCACAGCGCAGAGCAAGACTTTTAACCGGTTAACTGGTGAGGAATGCCCCAAGGCAGTAGAGGCCGCAAACAATGCTACCGATGCCGTGAAGAACGCAGAACTCACGCTCTTGGCAGTCGAACCCGAAAACGCGATGGATGCGTTGCGCAAGATCGCAGCTCTTTTGGAGGACGGTTTTGCCCCAGAAGGTGTGGCAACGTTAAAGGCAGAGGCTGCGCGTTTTACTGGCGCTCTTGGTCCGCTTGCAGAACCGCGCACGGAAAGGGATGCCAACCCCTGAACCAAACCTACTACGACACCTGTGCCAGACTGTATTTGCGGCACAGGTGATCCATTTTGGAGTTTTTAGAGAGTGAATTGTTACACAGTAAACCGCAACTGGTCGGACAAGTTCCTACCAGAGATCAAGGACCTCGTTGGCCGCCACCTTCTGGAAACCGCGGCAGATCCCTTCGATCAAATACAGGCAACTGATCTCATGATGCTGGAAGCCCGAGACATGCGCGTCGCGGCGCGTGTCAGGCGTCCAGGCTATGCGCTACGCTATCCCCACCAGTTCACCATCCGCTCGACCGTCAGCTCAGGCGCCCAAACAGAGCTCTCCAAGATAGTGAATGGACATGGGGATTGGATGTTCTACGGCCACTCAAACCCGTCACAGACCGGTTTAGATGCATGGTGGCTGATAGATCTCCGCGCCTTTCGAGCGGCTCTGATCAGGCATAGGACCAACTCACCACAGATCATAATGGGGGATCAGGCGAACTCGGACGGCACCCGCTTCAAGTGGTTCGATGTAAGGTCGTTTCCGGCTGAACCACCGTTGGTCGTTGCAGCCTCAAATGACGTGGCGCAGCAGTAGTGTGTCCTCAGAGAGGTCTTCAGTTCTGTCCACCCTGATTTCACAGTGGACACAAAACAAGAAAATCAGGCTGAAGAGCCTGTTTTTACAACCCTAATGCGCGTCCAATTTGGAAATGCGGCGCCTAGGGTCTGTTGTGCGAGTTGTCCGCTAAATGCATGCGCTACTGTCCACTGGCTGAGAGGGTGGACATAAATGCGGATCGTTCGATCAGACGGGTCGGTGATACAAGCCTTCCACACACTCAGGCCAGCCTACTTGGAAAGGGACACAGGCACCATCGACAACGCAGGATAGTTGTTAGGCAATGGGGCTTCGTGCATGTTGGACCAAAGGTACGTGGAAGGATGGCGTATGGATCAGACTGTGGATCTTCTAGTGCGGGCAGGTTGGATTTATCCCGTTGACGGCGCGGCGGAGTCGATCCGGGATGGGGAGGTCGCCGTCAAAGACGGAAAGATCGTCTACTGTGGGCCGCGTCGAAACCAGCCTTGGTCTGCCACTGAGGTGGTCAACGCACCGCATTCGGCGCTCATGCCCGGCTTCGTCAATTGCCATTGCCACGCGGCCTCCACAATCTTCCGCTCCCAGACAGAGGATGGCGAAGGGGGTCGGGCACTCTACACGGTTGCATTCCGGGGCGAAGGAGTCGTGGATCCTGATGACTGGGCCCGAATGGCCCTTCTGGGCACGGTCGAGATGGCGCGGGCCGGGATCACCACACTCAACGACTTCTGGTATGCGCCCGACGCCATGGGACAGGCTGCCCTGGCCACTGGATTGCGCATGCAATTGGCCACCGAGATCGTCGACGTGGATAAGGACCGTGTTGTAGATGTGGATTATACTCGTCAACCCGACATCGGAGCCCGCACGTTACGGGCGGGGGTTGCGGCAGCAGAGCGCTGGCATGAACAGAACGATGGGTTGATCACTGCACGACTTGGACCCCACGCTGTGGACACGGTGTCGGAAGGGCTTTTCCTTGAATGCGCGAGCGAGGCGCGGGCCGGAGGCTGGGGTCTTCACACCCACGCGGCCCAATCCCCTCAAGAAGTGGCAGTGATCCGAGACGCGCATGGATGCGGCCCGGTCACCTGGCTGGCCGAACTTGGTATCCTGGGCGCCGACTGGGTGTTGGCGCACCTGACATTTGCGGATTCAGGCGATCTGGATGCCGCCGCACAGTTGGATATCGGGTACGGTCATGCGGCCTCGATCTATCCCCGCCGGGGCGGCTACCCCGAATTGTCTACGATCCGGGCGCGTGGGATCCGGACTGGGCTGGCCACAGACTGGTTGCAGAATGATCCTTTTGAATCCATGCGGGTAATGCTCGGCGCGACGCGGATTAAGGCGGGCAACCATACGGCATTGACGAGTTACGAGGCCTTGGAACTGGCCACCGCTGGCGCTGCAGAAGTCATGGGGCTGGGCGACAGTATCGGACGGCTAACGCCCGGGCGGGAGGCAGATATGATCCTCGTCGATCTCAATCGCGCCCACCTGCAGCCGTTCTTCGGGACCGCGGCTTCCCTTGTCTGGCATGCCCGCGCTGATGATGTCACCCAAAGCTGGGTGCGCGGTCGTACCGTGATGAAGCACGGAGCCGTGCGCGGCATTGACGAGGCCGCCGCCTTAGCGGCTTTGCGGGTCCGCACTGATCATTTTGGTGACCAGCTGCGCGCCCTGGGTGGAACCGCACGCACGGCACCTTGTCCTTGCGGTAGCCATTGATGCTCAGCCTTGTGCTGTCTCGGTGCATCCGCAAGCGAACACCGCCCCATCAAGACTATCAAAAACCAAGGCGCAATTGGCTTTCCCAAAACCTCGGCAGAGCAAATTTGCCGCTTAGAAAGATTACAGTATAGGGAAACGACAGAGCACCCAAAATACTATGCTATTCAGCGTGTCTGCTAAGCAGGGGTCTATGACCTGTGGCTTGACCAGAATGAGGTCACATGTCCCCCATATGTCCCCCAGCGTCGATTTCGCCGCGCTATTCAGTAAGTAATTTCAAATTTTATTGTTTAAAAACATGGCGATCCCTGAAGGACTCGAACCCTCAACCTGCTGATTAGAAGTCAGCTGCTCTATCCAGTTGAGCTAAGGGACCGCTGCGCTGTTCATGCCGCAGCAAGGGCGCCCGTGCAAGTCCTAGACCAGCCGCGTCATGAAAACACTGAGCGGGTCGAGCACATAGTCGCCAAATGGCGGGCATTCCTCGAAACCATTGCGCAGGTACAGCGCGCGGGCGGGGGCGAACAAATCGATCGTGCCGGTTTCAAGGCTCACCCGTGACATCCCGTCACCACGCGCGCGGTCCAGAAGATGCGTCAAGATCGTCTGTCCGACGCCCTGCCCACGCGCCGCTTGCGCCGTGTGCATCGATTTCAGCTCTGCATGATTTGTGTCGATCTGACGGATCGCACCGACCCCCAGCAATTCCCCAGACCGGCGCGCCGTCAGCAATGTCGCCTGCGCATCCAGCAGCTCATCCGGCTCCATCACATGGCAGGAACTGATCGGAGAATTGGAGCGCATCACATCGAAATGCCGCTTCAGAAGAAGGCGCACATCCTCGGCCGAGATGTCTTCCTCGGCGACGCTCAGAGGGTTCAGTGTGTCCATGCCCCCCGGCGCCCTGTTGCAAAGTTGTCGCCATATCCGCCGGGGCGGATGTTGGGTTTGCGCTTGTTGGGGTCCTGCACCTGCGCGTCGATGCGGTTGTCGCGCGCGTATTCGATGGCATCTTCCTTGCTGTCGAACTGCAAACGCACCTGGCTTTGCGTGTCAGAGGACGACGTCCACCCCATCAGCGGGTCAATCTCCCGCGCTTCGGCCGGGGCGAATTCCAGGACCCAATGGTGGGTCTTGGCGGTGCCAGATGACATGGCAGTACGGGCAGGCTGAAAAATGCGGGCGCGCATGGGCGATCCTCTGGCTGTGGGTTGCCCTCTATATCGGTCATTCCGCCTGCTGGGGCAAGGGTGCAGACGGCGTAACATCAGCAGGTTTCAAAGCACTGTCACACCACATACTGCGATGGGATCCCCTTTCAACGGGGCACTCATGTCAATTTATGGCAGCAGCGACCGCCACACCCCTTGAACCCCCTGCCAAACGTGACACCTTTGAACGAAGCCAGCCAAGGATTCCCCAATGCCCTACGCCCAGACCGACAGCTCTGACGCCACCGCCGTTCTGGCCCACCCGGCCCCGGACGTGCGCAGCCGTCCCAAGCTGGAAGGCGGCAAGACGTTCCGCATGCAGACGGAGTTTGAACCCGCAGGCGACCAGCCCACGGCGATTGAGGAACTCTGCGCCGGTGTCCGCGACGGTGACCGCGATCAGGTGCTGCTGGGGGCGACTGGCACGGGCAAGACCTTCACCATGGCGAAGGTGATTGAGCAAACCAACCGGCCCGCCATCATTCTGGCCCCGAACAAGACCCTGGCGGCGCAATTGTATGGTGAATTCAAAGGCTTCTTTCCTGACAACGCCGTCGAATACTTCGTGTCCTATTACGACTACTACCAGCCCGAAGCCTATGTCGCGCGATCGGATACCTATATTGAGAAGGAATCCCAGATCAACGAACAGATCGACCGCATGCGCCACTCCGCCACGCGCGCACTGCTCGAACGCGACGATGTGATCATCGTGGCCTCGGTGTCCTGCATCTACGGCATCGGCTCGGTTGAGACCTATGGCGCGATGACGCAGGACCTGAAGGCCGGGCAGATGTACGACCAGCGTCAGGTGATCGCCGATCTGGTGGCCCAGCAGTACAAACGCAACGACGCCGCGTTTCAGCGCGGGTCGTTCCGCGTGCGCGGCGATGCGTTGGAGATCTTCCCCGCCCACCTCGAAGACCGTGCATGGCGGTTGAGCTTTTTCGGGGAGGAGTTGGAAAGCATCACCGAATTCGACCCCCTCACCGGGGAGAAGGTGCAGACGATGGACCAGATCCGCGTCTATGCGAACTCCCACTACGTCACACCCAAACCCACGATGCAGCAGGCCATCATCGGCATCAAGAAAGAGCTGAAAATACGCCTGGACCAGCTGGTGAACGACGGCAAACTGCTGGAGGCCCAGAGGCTGGAGCAGCGCACAAACTTCGATCTGGAAATGCTGGAGGCAACCGGCGTCTGCAACGGCATCGAAAACTACTCCCGCTACCTCACAGGCCGCGCACCGGGGGAGCCGCCCCCCACCCTGTTCGAATTCATCCCCGACAACGCAATTGTCTTTGCCGACGAAAGCCACGTCTCCGTCCCGCAGATCGGCGGCATGTACAAAGGCGACTACCGCCGCAAATTCACACTGGCCGAACACGGCTTCCGCCTGCCCTCCTGCATGGACAACCGCCCCCTCAAGTTCGAGGAATGGGATGCCATGCGCCCGCAGTCGGTTTTCGTCTCCGCCACCCCCGCCTCCTGGGAGATTGAACAAACCGGTGGTGTCTTCACCGAACAGGTCATCCGCCCCACCGGGTTGCTGGACCCGATGATCGAAATCCGCCCCGTTGAGATGCAGGTGGACGATCTGCTGGACGAGGTCCGCAAGGTCGCCGCGGATGGTTACCGGACGCTCTGCACGACGCTGACCAAACGGATGGCCGAGGACCTGACCGAATACATGCACGAACAGGGCATCCGCGTGCGCTACATGCACTCTGACATTGACACCATCGAACGCATCGAAATCCTGCGCGACCTGCGTCTGGGCGCGTTCGATGTGCTGATCGGCATCAACCTGCTGCGCGAAGGCCTGGACATCCCCGAATGTGGTCTGGTGGCCATTCTGGACGCGGACAAGGAAGGCTTCCTGCGGTCTGAGACATCTCTCATTCAAACCATCGGCCGCGCCGCGCGGAACGCTGAAGGCCGCGTGATCATGTATGCCGACCGCATCACCGGCTCGATGGAACGCGCGCTGGCCGAAACCGACCGCCGCCGCGCCAAACAGATCGCCTACAACGAAGAACACGGGATCACGCCAGAGACGGTCAAGAAGAACGTCGACGACATTCTGGCAGGGCTTTACAAAGGGGACACCGATCAGGCGCGCGTGACCACGCAGATCGACAAGAAGATGGCCGGATCGAACATGCAGGCTGTCTTGGACGGGTTGCGCACAGATATGCGCAAAGCGGCGGAGAACCTCGAATTCGAAGAAGCCGCGCGTTTGCGGGACGAGGTTAAACGGCTGGAAGCCGTTGATCTGGCAATTGCCGACGATCCAATGGCCCGGCAATACGCGGTTGAGAAGGCAGTGGATGACGCGCAGAGCAAGTCGGGGCGCAGCACCATGGGCAGGGGCGGCATGCGCGGCGGGGTGAAGCGGAAGAAGGGGCGGCGGTAGGGTTGCGTTAACCTTTGGGGAGGTCGCCCTTTCCGGGAAATTATTGAGTCGATTGGATTCTTAACTCACGACTCTGTGAGGCGAATTTGGTATTCTTTGGAAACACTTTGTTTCGATAGAGGTTCCAATGCGCCTATTTCTTTCTGCTGTTTTGATCACGCCATTCTTTGCAATTCCTGATCTAGAGGCTGCGCCGATTAACGTAGATGCCAACGGCGACGCATGGGAAGTCTTTCACTATCGCAACCGGTCCGGGCCAAACAGCGTAGGCTTCCGTCGCGAAGACCGACTGATTTTTGGCGCGGTCAACGTCGTGCCAAACGGCAAGGGGGAAGACAATAGCACCCCGGTATCTGCCACAGAGACAACAGGCGTCGCCTATCAAGGTGACGCTGAGGTCCAGTTAAGCTTCTTCCCTACCACAATCAATCCGAACCAATTTGCAGGCGGTTTCGAATTCAACGAGAGCGTTTTGGGATCCTGGGAACTGGAGTTTACGAACGGAAGCGACGTTCTGATCGTCAACACGCCGGAAGTCGGAGACGCGCCCGCCATTGATCGGGTCTCCAACATGCGGATTGTGTCGGGCGCGGACACCACGACACCTACCTTCGCATGGGATCCGGTAAATGGCGTCGATGCATACACGATCTCAATCTACGATCAGCTCAGCAGAAACGAGGCCAACTTCCCAGACCGTATCTTCGTGTCCGGGACGGGTGGTGCACAAACATTCACCCTGCCAGACGGTTTCATTACCGAAGATGGGCTCTACACGATTGAAGTGCAGACGAGGATCAGCCGAAGTGATGGCACTAATCCGTCGGGAAGCAGCCAAGCCGGCTCTGCGGTATCAATAAATCGGACGTTCTTCGACTTTACGTTGACCGACCTTCCAGACGAACAGGAGCTATTCATCCCCGAAGTTGATACGAGCACGGGTGTACCAACGTTTAACTTCGACAACCCCGTCCTCGCCGAACAAATCCAATACTACGACCCCCTCGTCGCCATCGGCTACGACTACCAGATCGGCGCGCAGGACCCCTTCTTCAATTCCTTCATCCTGCCCGAGATTGGCGACGATATGTTCTCCCTGCACCTGTGGAACGGCACCGAATATGCCTTTGAGCAGGACGTTCTGGCAGGCACCGAATACTTCCTCGGCGACGGCACGGATCGTTTCCGCATCCTTGGCATCGAAACAGGCGCGGCACTTGATCCGCTTGATCCGACGGCTTTCGTGACCGGGCTCAGCTTCGCGGAGGACGGCCGCTTCACCGGGACCATGTCCCCCATCGTTGCGAACGTGCCCCTCCCGGCGAGCCTCCTGCTGCTGGGTGGTGCGCTGGGTGGTATGGCGTTCTGTCGCCGCAGGCGACGGGCAACCTGAGACAACGCCAATCACAGGACCCTTTGACCTTACAGATCCGCGCAATACCTCTTAGCGCATGATGATGCTCCGCCTGAAATCCTCCCTGAGTGCAGCGGCAATACTGTCATGCGCACTGGCGACCCAAGCCACCGCCTGGGAATTCACGCCGGGGATGCCCTGTGTCCTGACCCATCAAAGCGGCGATGTTGCCGTCACCTTGACCTATGACCCGGTGACACCGCTTTATTCCATCTCGCTGAAGCAGACCGAAGGGTTCCCCGCCGCCCCGACGTTCGGCCTGCGCTTTGACGGGGATCTGCCGATTGCCATCGGCACCGACCGCCACCAGTTCACCGATGACCGCCGCCGCGTGACGGTTGAGGACAGCGGTTTTGGCAATGTCCTGAACGGCCTGCAGTTCAACAAACTGATGACCGCCTTTGTCGGCGCACAGGTGATTTCCGTCCCGCTCAACGGCGCTGCCGAACCGGTTGCGGCATTCCGGGCATGCGAAGCGCCGCTTCCCACCAGTTGACGCCACATAATTACCCTGCTGCGCGCCTATCCTTTGCCGCATTGGCCGTTAGAACAGGCCCACGTCTGTTTGAGAGGTCCGCACCATGCCCATCGTTATTGCAATCCTAACCGCCCTTGCCGGCGCCGTATGGTGGTGGGTCCGCCAGAACCCAAGGGAGGCCATCCACACCGCGCAGGACGTGGCCACGACGCTCAAGAACGCGCCGCGCAGGCTCGCCTTTCGGCGTCAGACAAACGCCCATCCGGTTGAAGGGATCGATGACCCGCGGATCGCCATCTGCGCGATTGCCCAGTCCTTTCTGGAGCTTGATACCCTCCCGACCATTGAGCAACGCGATCGCCTGCACATGCTCCTGCGCTCAAAACTGCGCTGCACTGAAGCGGAAGCCGAAGAGATGGAAGTGCTGGGCCGCTGGCTGGTCACCCAATGCAACGGCGCCCGCGAAGCGGTCCCCCGCCTAGGGCGCAGGTTAAGGAAAATCGACGACGGATCGGCATGGGACAGAATGCAGGATGTGCTCGCGTCACTTGTCGGGGATGATCTTTCCCCCGCTCAGGTGGACGCGGTCGATGACCTGCGGATTGCCTTCAAACGGTAACGCGGCCCTCAACCCCTTTAGAAGTCAAACAACTCCTCCAGGAACCCACCCCGCTTCTTCTTGCGGTAGCCCCCGTGATGTTGCTGCTGCTGGGGCGGTGCTGCTGCGGCAGGAGCCTGCTGGCCAAAAGACCGATCAATGATCTTGTCCAATTCCCCCCGGTCGAGCCACACGCCCCTGCACTGCGGGCAATAGTCAATTTCCACGCCACTGCGATCTGTAATGACAAGCTCGGTTCCGTCGATTGGACATTTCATCGGGGTCTCCTCAATTGGTTCCCCGAATAGATAGGTATTCCGGCCGCAATTTCACCGGGCATGGATCCGAATATCCTGCAAATTCGCGGGTTTTTGCCCAAACTGCGCTCGGTGCTGACAGACCCGCATCCGACCGCGCCACAAAATCACAACATATCTACAAAAATGCCTGCCACCACGACTGCGCTCCATGGGAAATCAGTCCCGTTAATCTTTTGTTAACCAATTACCCGCCACCGTCCTCGTCTGGAGGGTTCCCGTGCGGAAAAATCTATATGTTTCATTCTGTTTGCTCGCGCTCTCTGCCGGTTCGGCAGAGGCTGGCGCCTGGTTGCGCGAAAAGGGCAAGACGTTCAGTTCCACGGCGTTTACCATCACGGCGGATCAGGACATCGCCAACACATCATATCTGGAATACGGGCTGCGCCCTGACCTGACGCTCGGCGCGGATGTGCGCATTGCCCATGACCGATTGGGGGTGCAGGACGGCTTTGCGACCCTCTTCATGCGCCGCCCGCTGGGTGATCCCGACAAGACCAGCAAATGGGCCTATGAACTCGGCCTTGGCGCCACATGGGACGACAGCGTTGTGCAACCCCATGTGAAAATCGGGCTCTCCTGGGGTCGGGGTCTGCAATGGGGGGACCGGTACGGCTGGGTGTCGGTGGACAGTTCCTACCGCTGGGACATCACAACGTCGCAGGGCACGCTAAAGGTCGACAGCACCATCGGCATGGGGTTTACAGAAGTCACCACGGGGATGTTGCAACTCTACCTGACAGACTTTGACGGCACCGCATCCGCCAGCATCGCCCCCTCCCTCGTTCTGCAACCGCGCGGCAGGGAATACCGCATTCAAATCGGCGCCGAGACCCCGCTGGACGATACCGGCAGTACCGCCCTCAAGCTGGGCCTCTGGCGCACTTTCTGAGGCGTTTCCGGGTCTCCCCCGAAACGCGATGGAGCGCCTTAGCGCGCGTCCATCCGGACCACAGCCATCACACTGCCGCGCACATCGGAGGGCCAGACGACCTGGATGCTGCGCCTGTCCGCGCCCCGTGCCACGTCAACGTAAGGCATATCGTACTGGCGCACGTTGTTTGCATTGCGGATCCCACCCATCGGCGTGATGCTGTCCACCTTCAAGGCCTGCCCCCCGAACGGCAGATAATCCGACGCATCAATCTGCCAGGCGTTGCTCTCGGTGTTTTGCGTGAACTCGATATGCGCCGGGGTTTCGACCTGCGCGGTGACACCGTGATATGAATTCCCGGTCATCACCACGTTCTTGCACCGTGCAATATCAAGATCGGCAAAGGTGGTATCCACCCGGTCCACCCGGTCAATGGTCCCGTTGATGCTGCGGAACCGGTTGCCGGTGATCAACACGCCGCTCAGGAAATGCCCCACCCCATGCGGCTTCACCACCAGATAGCTGAACCACGGCGCGACATCACCGGACAAAAAGACATTGTCCGTGATGCTGAGTGCCGAAAAGGAGAACTCGGTGTTAAACTCAGGGGCCGGATCCTGTTCGTTGGTCCATTCGATAAAGCAGTTGTCGACGTAGTTGCCCGACACAATGGAGCTGGTGTGTTGCGCACACAGGATCAACCCGGCAGACCGGATACCGCCTGCTATCGCGTCCCCCTGAAAGAAGTGATTGCCAAGGATCAGGTTGTTCGCACCAGCCAGCAACCCAAAATGCCGGAACCGGGTGGCGCGGTTATCGCGGACTTTCACATCATTGGCATTGGTGTTGAACCCGATCGTCCGGCGGTTCGCCACAGGCAGTGCGTCCTCTGCCGACAGGAACTGACAACGGTCGATGAACATTCCCTGACACCCCGTCCCGATAGAGGTAATCCCGCGATCCGCAGGACGGCTGATGAAGCTGTCGCGCACATGGAAGGTACTGCCGGTCTGCGCCAGCATGATGCCACTGCACCGATCGTTACACTGAAACTCCATGTCTGCCATGACGAATTTGCCAAGCTGGGTGAAGCCGGAGAAGTCGATCAGATACTGGAACTTCCGGAAGGTGAAGTTCTGCGTCCCCGCCGCGTCAAACAGCGGCGCGCTCAGCGTCACTTCCTGAAGTGCAACGTTCTTGGCACGCACATATACCTCACGGCCCACCCCTGTACCCTCAACCAGCGCACCGACGGGCACATTGGCCACGTTGGTCACATTGCTCAGGGTCCGGGCATCACCGGGCGAATAGGTGGCTTGCGACGTTACCTCCTCGGTATCCCACGCGGCAGAATTTGCGGCCTCCAACTGCCCGCCCCGAACAACCCGCCGGGTGGCATAACTGGTGCGATCCGGAACAGCCGCCTGCATATCCAGCGGTGCGGTCACATTCACCTTGCGCCCCTTGAGGTCGAGCGTTTCATGATCCGAATTGTTCAGCAGCGCCTGGAACGCCTTCAGAAAGGCCAGCTCTTCATCCTCGAAGGCATCGATGTAATTGGGCAAATCAAAGTTGCAGCGCAGCAAAAGCACTGCCGCCGTCGGCATCGTCACATGGCCGACGAAACGAATGTCCGTATCAATTGTGACATCCCCGTTTAAACGAAAAACCCCGTCAGGGACGAGGATGGTCCGACCTTCTGCCGCGATGTTTGCAGCTTCGAAGGCGGCCGTGTTGTCCGTGGTCCCGTCGCCAATCGCGCCATAGTCAACCACATCGACCGTGGCCAGCACCTCTCCGCGAAACGCGGCTGTGACGTCTTCGATCACCAGATCATCAACCCGCACAATGCCTCCGTTGGGCCCTGACAGGTCGATGCCAAAGTGCCCGTAGACCGCATCTGTGCCCCAGACCATATCAACACCGTCGCGCGCCCCTGCCCCGACAATCGCGCTGATCTCAACCACCTCACCGTAGCTGGTCAGCTGGATGGGCGGCGCGTTCTGCAAGACATCCGGCACGACACTGCCGTTGCCTTGCGCCGGATACCCGGCAATGCGCACCAGCGGCAGTGTGCCACTGACCGCCTTGACCCGCGCCGTGATCCGCAGATAGCACCCCGGCTCCAGCGGCGTCTGCCCCATGAAGCGCAAGCGGGTCACGGTTTCGGATTTGAAAATCTCCAAAGCCCCGCCAAAGTCCTGATCCGCAGGCACAAAGGCAGCATTTGGTGCGCTTTGATAGGTATCTGTTCCCGGTGTGCCGTTGCCCCTTGAATAGACATCCAGACCATCGGCGTAGGGTGCAGGCATCAGGGCCGCACCGTTGATTGTCGCATTGCTCATCTCAAATCCCTTCTCCGGCACCTGCGGCCACCCCGGCCCGCAGACATCCGTCTGATTGCGCTGAAGCCCGACAGCCGTCGGGACGGAACAGGGAAATAACGGGAAGGGGTTAAGTGGGCCGCACCGCAGCGCGCGTATGCCGCGCAACACCCAATGCGCGACGGCGGCGCAGGCCAAGCAGGCTCACGCTCAGGCCCAGCACAAGCATCCCGAGCGCAGGCGGCAGTGGCACAGGTTGTACAGGCGCTCTGACGCGCACCACATGCGCAGACCCACGCCTTGTCGTGCGCTGCCAGCAGTTCCCGTTGCAAGGCGCCCACAAGATACCCTGCCTGAAGGACGTTGGCGGAACCCGAAAGACAGACTGCGCAAACACACCGCGCCTGCGGCCCCAGTGTCCTTCCACGCGCGGCAAAAGGCGCGCTCTCAGAGCCTTGCCTGTGATGTCTGTGCGCTGCGCATAGGCCGCGCAGAACGCGTCACAATGACACAAATCACCAAAGGCATCCGACCCCCTTGCATACAGCCCGCCTGAGGAAACGGACCAGTGACAATATGTTCTGCCCGGCACTTCTTGCTCCAACGGGACATCCGTCGCCTGCAAAGTCGTTGCATGGCCCGCCGCGCCAAATGCAGCGCAGACAAAAGCCGCCAAAACGATCACCATCACAGATGGAATTCTATAGCCCATGCCGTCAGGACTAGGGGCTAACCCCTTAACAAAGCGTAAAGTTTGAAAGGGATTTTAGGAGATTTGTCTTAAGTGCCGTGCCCCTGCCCGAACGGGAGCATCTCAGGCTGTCACACTCTCCGAATCCAGGATCTGCACCCCTCCGATACGCCAACCTGCATCTGTCTTGATCATCCGGTAGGCCAGCAGGTGCTTGAACCCCTTGGCATCCACGATCTGCACTTTCTGGATCAGCGCGCCGCGCTGTTCGGCCAGCTCCAGATAGGTCACCTCGGCAGGACGCCAGACCATGGGATAGCCCTGCGTCACCATGCGCTCAAAGTTCTGCGGTGTCTTGAACAGCCTCTGCAAGGTGGGCGTGGCATAGGTGAACGCCTGCTCGAAATCGTCCACTTTGAACGCTTCAAGCTGGCTGGTGATGGTGCCTTCAATCTCTGCCTGCTGCGCGGTCGCGGTGACGGCCAGAAACACCGACATCAGCAGCCCGCCAAGCATGGCAATCAAACCTTTACGCATATCCTGTCTCCCCATGTGCGATGCCATGATGGTAAGGCGCGCACAAAGGGAGGCAAGAAATCAGGTTGAGAGAAG
Source organism: uncultured Sulfitobacter sp. (assembly GCF_947500075.1). Lineage (GTDB taxonomy): Bacteria > Pseudomonadota > Alphaproteobacteria > Rhodobacterales > Rhodobacteraceae > Sulfitobacter. Next base: position 749,770 of record NZ_CANMQS010000001.1, read on the forward strand.
CTCTCCGGCAAGGGCCGCATCGATGAGCGCAATCGTCTCTTCCACGCCATAAAGCGCGATAAAGCCCCCAAACCGCGGCCCCTGCGATGCGCCCAGAAGCACTTCATACAGCGCGGTAAACCAGTCGCGCAACGGCTCGAACTTCGGCTTGCCCACGGCGAAAACCATGCTCTGCAAGGCTTCGGCATCCAACCCGCCGTCCCAGGTCTTGAGATTGTCCCGCAGTTCTTCAAGCGCTTCACGTTCCAGATCACTTGGCGCCCGGAACACCTTCTGCGGCTTCACGAAGTCATTGAAATACCGCACCGCATGCCCTGCCGCCGCATCCATGCCCGGATTGGTCTCGGGTGAGGCCTCCGGCGCATATCGCTGGATGAAGCCCCAAAGCTGCGACTTGTCCTCAGCCGACGACACAGACGCCAGATTAAGCAGCATCGAAAACGGCACAACCATATCCGAGGTCGGCACATCACCACCGTGAATATGCCATACCGGGTTGTTCAGACGCGCTTTTTCGTCCTGCGTCTCATAGGCGCGCAGCTGCTGGTGATACTCATCCACAGCCTTGGGGATGACATCAAAATACATCCGCTTGGCCGTCTTGGGCTTGAGATACATGAAATAGCTCAACGATTCCGTGCTGGCGTAGGTCAGCCACTGGTCAATCGAAATGCCATTGCCGGAGGATTTGGAAATCTTCTGCCCATTCTCGTCCAAAAACAGCTCATAGCTGAAATGCTCAGGCTTCTTGCCCCCAAGGATCTCGCAAATTCGGTCATAGATCGCCGTGTTGGTGGCGTGTTCCTTGCCGTACATCTCAAAATCGACGTCCAGCGCCGCCCAGCGCGCGCCAAAGTCAGGCTTCCACTGGAGCTTCACATTACCCCCGGTCACAGGAAGGGTCATCTCAACCCCGTCTTCGGTGTCGAAGGTGATGGTCCCGTCTTTGGCATTCACCTCTTTGATCGGCACATACAACACACGGCCCGTTTCCGGGTGGATCGGCAGGAAAATCGAATAGGTCTGGCGGCGCTCTTCGCGCAATGACTTCAGCATCACGGCCATGATCTCGTCATACCGCTCTGCCGCGCGCAGCAGGATCTCGTCAAACTGCCCGCTTTCGTAGAACTCCTTGGCAGAATAGAACTCATACTCAAAGCCAAAGGTGTCCAGAAACCGACGCAGCATGGCGTTGTTATGATGGCCAAAACTCTCATGCGTGCCAAACGGGTCCGGCACGGCGGTCAAAGGCTTGTGCATATGCTCGGCCAGCATCTCCTGCTGGGGCACATTGCCCGGCACTTTGCGCATCCCGTCCAGATCGTCCGAAAAACAGACCAGCCTGGTCGGAATATCGGAAATCTCTTCAAAGGCGCGCTTGATCATCGTGGTGCGCAGCACTTCGCCAAAGGTGCCGATATGCGGCAAGCCGGACGGGCCATAGCCCGTCTCGAACAGGACATACCCCTTCTGCGGCGGTTTTGATGCGTAGCGTTTGAGGACGCGGCGCGCCTCTTCAAAAGGCCAGGCCTTGCTGCTCATCGCTGCATCGCGCGTCTCAGACATATCGGATCATCCATATTCCGCCAGGGCGCCCCATGCGCCAGACTGCCCGCGTACCTATTGCGTCACCGGGGAAGGGTCAATATTCTGCACCGCAACATCCCTCCCCCAAAGGACACCTCATGCAAGACAGCCCCTCCCTCTCGCTCAGCGCGCAAGATTGCCTTGTCGCCCTCATGGTGGCTGTTTCCGTCTCAGACGCCGATATCGGGACCGTAGAACTGCTCAAGATCCAGTCTTCGGTCAGTACATTGCCGATTTTCGCCGACTACGACGAGGACCGCCTGAGCATCGTCAGCAAAACCGTCTTTGACCTGTTTGAGCAGGAAGACGGGCTTGATGCGCTCTTTGGTCTCATCAAGGCAGCACTGCCCCAACGGCTGTTTGAAACCGGGTATGCGCTGGCCTGTGACGTGGCGGCCGCCGATGGCACGCTGGAGGAAACAGAACTGCGCCTGCTGGAAGAAATCCGGTATGAGCTTGAGATCGACCGCCTGCATGCCGCCGCAATCGAACGCGGGGCACGGGCGCGCCACCTGTCCTGATCTTTAAAGCTGCGTGGTCTGCTCGCTGCCGTAAAGCGCGGCCCAACGTTCAATGAGACCTTGCTGCACGCGCTTGGCGCGCCTGTTCCAGGTCCGTGCGCCGGGCGGGCGTTCACGATCTTCGGGGCGCACCTTGGCGCGGGCGTCCCCGTCTGCGGCAAAAATCGCAAAGGCCATCACCTGCCCGGTGGGCGCAGTGATATAGCCCGCAAGGGATGAGACGAAGTTCAGCGTTCCCGTCTTGGCATCAACGGTTATGGCCCCATCCGTCATCGGCCGCCCCTCTTTGTCGCGCAACCGGAAGGGTTTCAGGATCGGCCGCAAAGGCCCTTCCTGCACCTTGAGCAAGGCCTTGGCCATGTCCAAGGCCGTCAACCTGCTGTCATCCCCCAACCCGGAGTGATCCACCAAGGCGGGGCGCGCCATGCCCAACGTCTCAGCCGCCCAGACGTTCATTTCCGCCGCAGAGGCGCGCAATCCCGCCAATGGTCCCGCCCGCCGCGTTGACGCGGCAAGCCCGACCATTTCAGCGGTCAGATTGGTTGAATACTTCAGCATATCGCGCAGGATCCCGCGCAACGGGCCGCTTTCCCACCGCACCAGAACGTCCCCGCCCTTGGGCAAGCTGTCGATGAGTTCAGGCTGTTTCAGCCGAATACCGTGCGACCGGGCCAATGTGGCAAAGACATCGCCCGCATAAAGCCCCGGCTTGCGCACCGGCAACCAACGCGCCCCGCCTTTGCCCAGCGCGCCGCGCGCGACTGTCCAACGGTCTTTGCCGCCCTGGTTCTCATAGGTATAGACCGGCACGCTCCGGTCCTTGACCTGAATCGCAGCCATGGCCACAGCGGGACGATACTTCGCCGTCCGGGCATCCATGGTGACCCCATAGCCATTGCTTCCGCGCTTCCATTCAAAATGCACCCGGTTGTAATTTAGCGCCAGCGCCGAAACCGCAGGGTTGTAGCCAACGTGATCGGGCTGATCGGGGTCAATCTCAACCGTAACGGGCAGCGCCGCTTCGTAAATCTTGAAACCGCCTTTGACCTCGCGCACACCGGCTTCTTTCAACGCTGCCGCCATACCGGCCAGCCCGTCCGTGTCCAGTGTGGGATCACCGCCGCCGATCAGGACCAGATCGCCCTGCACCACGCCGTCGACAAGCCCCCCCAGCGCACACACCCGCGTCTCAAACCGGTGCTCCGCCCCCAAGGTGTCGAGCGCATAAAGCGCTGTTACAGCCTTTGTTACACTGGCAGGCGGCGTGCCCGCATGTTCATGGGCGCACTCCAGCCAATCCCCGCTTGCCGCATCCGCCACGGCAAAAGCCACCCGCCCGGTCAGCTTCTCGCCCCGAATAATCGCTTCTGCGTCCGGGATCGCGCGTTTGAAAAGGTCATCTGCCCGCAGCACCGGGCGCAGTGACGTATCAGGCGGCGAGGCGTAAGCCGCAGTAGGCGCGCACGCCATCAACGCCGCACCGCTGCGCAAAAATCCCCGCCGTGACATCCCTCTTCCCATGGTTCTTTTAAACCCCACAGAGGGTTTGCACACAACCGCCCACGATACACATTTTCACCAACACACCGACATGTTAGGGCGCGTCATGCAACGCGCCGTCCTGATCATGTTTGTTGCCATGTCGCTGATCCCCGCCGGGGATGCGGCAGGCAAGGTCCTGAGCTCTGAAATGGGCGTTTCCCCGGTGTTTGTCGCATGGTCCCGCTTTGCCTTCGGTGCGCTGATGGTGCTGCCCTTTCTGCCAAGCGGCACATTGGCCTTGCTGCGGGACAAGCGGGTCTGGCTCCGCGCGCTCAGCCTGACCTGCGGGCTGACGTCCATCCAGTTCGCCCTGCAAAAAGCCGAGATCGCAACCGTCTTCGCCGCCTTCTTCATCGGTCCGATGATCAGCTACATCCTTGCCGCGATCTTTCTGCGGGAACCTGTCACCTGGATACGCAGCGGCCTGATTTTAATGGGATTCATGGGCGTCTTGATGGTTGTCCGCCCCGGTATAGGCGGCGAACCGGGCGTGATCTGGGCGGTGGTTGCAGGCCTTTTCTACGGGGCCTTCCTGACCATGTCGCGCTGGTTGTCGGACGTGGGCAAGCCCATGGCCCTGACCTTCAGCCAGCTCTTCATCAGTGCGCTGGCCCTTCTTCCGTTCGGCCTCAGCACCCTGCCGCCGCTGACCACGGCAACCGCCACGCTCACCCTGACCTCCACACTGTGTTCGATGCTGGGCAATCTGCTGCTGCTCTATGCCTACCGCCTTGCGCCAGCAACACGGCTGGCACCACTCGTCTATTTCCAGCTGATTGCTGCGGTCCTGTTGGGCTGGATCGTCTTTGCCGATCTGCCGGACGTCTGGACATGGGCAGGCCTGATCGTGATCATCAGCGCAGGGCTTGCCTCAACCCGGCTCCGTTGACCAATCGCCCCGCGCCCGGATCGCGGTCGACGACGCGTCGTTCATCGGCACATTCACAAAGCACCACGCAGGTGCCTCCGCTTGCGCCAGCAGATGCCCGAACCGCCCCGGTATCCGGTACGGTGCATAGAGCGCCGCAGCCCGGCTCATCCGTGCGGAAATCCGCTGGCCGGGACGCGCCAACACGCCAATCGGCACGCTCTCCATGATCTGTCGCCAGTCCTGCCACAAATGCAGTTGCGCCATGTTATCGGCCCCCATCAACCAGACAAAACGCACATGGGGGTACAGCATCTGCAACGCTTTCAGCGTCTGCGCGGTGTAGCGGGTGCCCAGCTGCGCCTCGATCCCGGTCACTTCGACACGCGGATGCTGCATCACCGCACGCGCCCGCGCAATCCGCTTGGCCATCGGCGCAGGCCCCCGGTCTTTCAGCGGGTTGCCGGGACTGACAAGCCACCACACCCGGTCCAACCCGAACCGTTTGAGCGCCTCGCGCGTGATATGCGCATGGCCCGCATGGGCCGGATCAAACGATCCGCCCAGTAGCCCGATCACCTGACCGGGCGTGGCATATGGCATGGTATGGCGCAACTACGGGGCTCCGACTGACTTCAAAAGCCGAAAGGAGGGGGATTGCCGCCCTTTGTCAATGACCCGTCACCGGCAACGGCACCACCGCGACGCCCAGACTCACAACCCCGGTTGACACCACCGACGCACACCAGCCGCCATGCCCCCGCATCGCGGCATAGCCCCCTTGGCCCAGCGCGGTCTCCATCCGGCTGCACGGCGCACAGATTGTGCTGATCTCAAGCACAGCATCCCCGATCTGCAAGTGCCGCCCCTTGAGCGCATTCAGGTTCAAACCGGCAACAACAAAATTCCGCCGAAGGCGGGCAGGATCAACCGCCTGCTGGCCCAGCATCGCACCGATCACCGCCAGATGTTCTGCCTGTATCAACGTGACCGCGCGTTTTCCCGCACGCCCGTGATCCCCTTCCAAACCACCCTCCGTGAGCAGCGCCTGCTCCACACACACCGGCTCAATCAAACGCGCCGGGCGCAGCCAGATGCCCTGCACCACACCGGGCCGGGCATACCGATTGATCATCTCCTGAAACGCACTCACTGCCCCGGCTCGATCTCCAGATCCGGCAGCCGGTCAAGGGGGTAATTCGGCTGCAACCGCCAGAACAGATCCGCGTCTTCCTCAAGCGGGCGTAATGTGCCGCCAGGAAAGGCGCGGGTCCTGAGCGCCAACACGATATCGGACAGGACAGCCGGGTTTTGCCGGAAATACGAATGGCTGTGCGACCCGCTGGCCCCCTCCACCCGGATAAAATGCACCAGTCCTTCCTTGCGCAACTGTGCAAGCTCACCCGGACCGAAGTCCTGTTTCTCCGCGGCACCGATACGCGGGTACTTGGTCAGAAACGACGACAACCGCAGCGCGGTATCGTCGGGGTTCACATAGATATTGACCTGCTCAAATGCCTCCGACACACGCTCTGATGCGATCCGCTGGCGCGCCACACCGGTGTCCAGATCGGGAGCCGCAAGGATCAATGTGCCCGTTTTCATCGCCAGCTTTGGTGGCACACCGCGCCCCTGATGATAAATGACCGTTTCCCGCAGGGCCTGCGTCATCACACTGGTGCCGCGCGAATGGGCGACAATGTCGATGTCCTCCACCTCCGGTATCTCGGCAATCAGCCGCAGAAACTCCTTGGCGTGAAACACACTGAAATCAGCCGCCTCTCGGTCCCGGAAGTAGCCAAGCGCACCGCCATTCCCCGCAGGCCAGGTAAACGCCACAGGCGTCGACCGCCGACCGGAGAAATGCCAAAGGCTCGCCAATGTCTGGAGGGCGTTGTCAAAATCATTGCCCACGCCATGCACATAGACCAGCACCCGGCCATTGCCGGTGCGCTTCACCTCCGCCTGCACGGCCGCCTTGAACGCATCCTCCTGCGCGCCATAGGCACGCTGCGCTTCGTCGGTCACCCGCAATCCGCCGTCCGACCGCCGCATCTGCAACGGGATCAGCGGGAACCGAACGATTTCCTCAACCCGCGCCACATCCAGCCGCGACATCCGCCGACCGCGGTCCACATAGGTGCGCTCCACAAGGTCTGCCCAGCCGCCGGCCTGAAACTGCACATCTGCGCGGCCAAAGGCCATCGCATCCGACCGTCCGGCCCCATAGCCTGTCACCCGCCCCTGCCCGCCAAGGGGCATGCGATCCGTGACAAAGAACATCGGCGGATCAATAACCTGCAAAACCGCAGGCACGGCCTTGTCCGGATAGGTCCGTCCCCCCAGATACAGATTAGGCGTCTGCGACAGCCCCACCGCGGTGGAGCATCCACACAACAAGACAACGCCCAGAAGCTGCGCCACCACGGCCCAAAGAGGTCTGCGTTGATCTTGTTCCATCGCCGCGATATTGCGAGAGCCAACTCCATTTGACCAGACAGGAATCGTCCCATGGCCGCCTATCAGTTCGTTTACCACATGTCCGGTGTCTCCAAGACCTATCCGGGTGGCAAAAAACTCTTTGAAAACATTCACCTGAACTTCCTTCCCGGTGTGAAGATCGGTGTTGTGGGCGTCAACGGCGCCGGCAAATCCACGCTGCTGAAGATCATGGCGGGCATGGACAAGGACTTTCAGGGCGAAGCCTGGGCGGCTGAGGGCGCGCGGGTGGGCTACCTGCCGCAGGAACCCAAACTCGACCCGGACCTGACCGTGCGGGAGAACGTGATGCTCGGCGTGGCAGACAAGAAAGCCATCCTTGATCGCTACAATGAACTGGCCATGAACTACTCCGACGAGACGGCCGATGAGATGGCCAAACTGCAAGACGACATTGACGCGCAGAACCTCTGGGACCTGGACAGTCAGATCGACGTCTCCATGGAAGCGCTCCGCTGCCCGCCTGACGACGCCAACATCGCGGATCTGTCAGGGGGGGAAGCGCGCCGCGTGGCGCTGTGCAAGCTGCTGCTGGAAGCGCCGGATATGCTGCTGCTGGACGAACCGACCAACCACCTTGACGCCGAAACCATCGCCTGGCTGCAACAGCACCTCATTGACTACAAGGGCACAATCCTGATCGTCACCCACGACCGCTACTTCCTTGATGACATCACCGGCTGGATCCTGGAATTGGACCGGGGCCGCGGCGTGCCCTACGAAGGCAACTATTCCGCCTGGCTGGAGCAGAAAGCCAAACGGCTGGAGCAGGAAGCGCGTGAGGACAAATCCAAGCAAAAGACGCTGGAGCGTGAACTCGAATGGATGCGGCAGGGCGCCAAGGCGCGGCAGGCCAAATCCAAGGCCCGAATCAACGCCTACAACGATCTGGCCGAAACATCAGAGCGTGAAAAACTGACCCGCGCGCAGATCGTCATCCCAAACGGCCCGCGTTTGGGCAACAAGGTGATCGAAGTTGCAGGCCTCAAGAAAGCCATGGGCGACAAGCTTCTGGTGGAAGGCCTTGATTTCAACCTGCCCCCCGGCGGCATCGTCGGTGTGATCGGTCCCAACGGTGCAGGTAAATCCACGCTCTTCAAGATGCTGACCGGGCAGGAGAAACCCGACGAGGGCACGATTGAATACGGCGATACCGTTGATCTGTCCTACGTCGACCAGTCCCGTGATGATCTGAACCCCGAAGATACCGTCTGGCAAGCTGTCACCGGCGGCGCGGAACTGATCCAACTGGGCGACGCGGAAGTGAACTCCCGCGCCTATTGTTCGTCCTTCAACTTCAAGGGCGGCGACCAGCAGAAGAAAGTTGGATTGCTGTCAGGAGGGGAGCGCAACCGCGTGCACATGGCGCGGCTTCTGAAAGAAGGCGGCAACGTGCTGCTGCTGGATGAACCGACCAACGATCTGGACGTGGAAACACTGCGTGCCTTGGAAGACGCGCTGGTCGATTTCGCCGGCTGCGCGGTGGTGATCTCCCACGACCGTTTCTTCCTTGACCGGATTTGCACGCATATGCTGGCGTTTGAAGGCGACGCCCATGTGGAGTGGTTCGAGGGCGGGTTCACCGATTACGAGGAAGACAAAAAGCGCCGTCTGGGTGCCGATGCGCTGGAGCCCAAGCGGATGAAGCACAAGAAATTCGTGCGGTAAACGTAGGATGGGTGCTTGCACCCATCTTCCTTCCCGGCTGAACCAATGTGATGGGTGCAAGCACCCATCCTACGGTTCTCCAAATTCGCCTTCCGCAACTGCGCACCATTCCGGTGGCACACGACCTTCGCGCATATCCCTGTGGATCGACGAATACGGCCACGCCGCAGGCTGCGCGACCAGGCCATGTTTCACCGGATTGCCCCAGCAATACATCACATGCTTGCGAAGATCGGTCTCATCTCGGATGCGGTGCTCCCAAAACCGTCTTTGCCAGACACCCCGTTCCTGCTTTTTTCGCTGTGACGCGCCGCGTGGCCTCGAAATCCCGGTCGCCCGTGAGAACCTCGACTTGATCAAGCGCCAGCGCGTTGAAAACGCTGCATCACCGGGCGGTAAAGTCCACATTGCATGCAAATGGTCAGGCAGAATAACCGCCGCTGCGCAATGGAAGGGCCGTTCTCTCATCGTCAGCTCAAAGGCATCGCGCAGTGCATCAATCTCTCTCAACAGCAAAGAAGAAGAGCGATCCGCCAGCGCGACGGTAAAGAAGTACGTGGCACCCGATTTACGCAGGCGGCGATAGTTCGTCATATTACAAGTCTTGTCGAAGATGGTTAATGATGGGTGAAATCACCCATCCCACAGCAAACTTGCAAATCATTCGCAACAACCCCACATCTTCCCCATGAAACGCCGCACCTTCCTCACCGCCCTCGCCACGCTCACCGCATCCCCTGCCCTTCCCGCAGGCGCATTCTCCCCGACGGCGGCCAAACACCTCCCCCTCGCAACGCTCCTCGCCCGGTCACACAACCACTGCACCACCGACATGCTCGCGCGGCACCTGAAAGTCCCGCCTGACATGGCCGCGCAGGTGCATGCGCTCCTTCTGAACAAGAACATCATCACCCGGCCCATAAACGGCATCTCCATGGCCACGGCCCCCACCAACACCCATTGCGTGCCCAAACAAGCGCTCAAACCCAGCAACCTCATCCGCCGCGCCAACGATCTGCGCAGCCGCCTGCGTGATCTGTTGCAAGACGATACCCCCGAAACAGAAAAGGACGCCCCGAGGGACGTCCTTCACAACTCAGTCGAAGACGTTAAAGAACCTTAACGCTCGTCCTCAATCGCGGTTTCCAGACGGTCAAACAACGCATCTTCGTTGTCCTCCGCAGGCAAGCCGGACAGCGTATCGTTGTTCTCCAGATGCTCGCGGATCTTGTCGCTGGCCGACAGGCCCGACCACAAACGCTGCTCGGTGATCTTGTTGAGCCGCAGGACAGGCGGTTGCGGGGTGGAACTCTGCTCCACATCCCAGGTCAGCGCCAATGTCGCGTTGATCTCATCCAGAACCACATCGCGGTTGAAACGCGCGCGTCCCATCACCACGCCCACATACCGTCCGCTGCCCACATAGGCCAAACGCCACGCCCGGCCTTCCAGCCCTTCGGTTGCGGCAAGACCCACGGTTTCCAGATGATAGCGGAACGCAGAAGGACAGACCGCCTTGTGGATCCCGCGCAGCCCGACAATGTCGAGGGTGAACAGGCTCATCGCGTAACACCCGTCGGGCATCCGCAGCAGGGCATTTTCCAGCGACAGCGAGTCGCCGATCCCCGGCACGTCCAGATCAATCTCTTCGTCAAAGCGCAAACGCAGGCGTTGCGAAAGCTCTGCCAGAGTATGTTGCGCCGCGCGCTCGCGGTGCAGGCTGGCGTTTAGCATGGCAGCGGCATTGATCCGCGCCTGCAATTCAATGCCATCCAGCGGCTTGGACAGGAAATCCGTCGCACCTGCATGAAACGCGCGTTCCATCAGGTCTGCCTCACGGCTGGCGGTGATCATGATGATCGGCGTGGTGCGATAGCGCTTGCTCTGGCGGAAGTTGTCACACAGGGCAATGCCGTCAATGCCGGGAAGCATCACGTCCAGCAACAGGCAATCAAACGGCTGATCATCCGATCTTGTGATCGCCAAAGCCTCTTCGGCAGAACTGCAAACCACCAGATCAATATCCCGACCATTCGGCAGGCATTCCTCTAGCATTTCGAGAATCACCGGATCATCGTCAACTGCAAGTATACGCATCAAATTTCCTCTTCACTCTACATCCGCCTGCCGGACCCCCCTGCAAACGGCATTAAACCTCAATCGAAAAGGCATGCGCAGAAGGCGCGTTCGCGGCTGATTTGTGTCAATTTGAAGATGTACGGAAAATATTTGGCAATCATGGCAACAGCTTGCCGAACACCCCTCAATCGGCAAGCTGTTGCCTGAATTTGTGCCCTAAATGGTCCCTCTTGCCCTGAGCATCACAACCTGTCATGGCTAACAGTGCTTACGTGACTCATGGCCGACCCCTGTCTCCCTTACCGGCGCTCAGTTCGATCTTGACGAAAACGACGCCAAGCCACCGCACGACGCGGGTGGCACACTAAAACGGAGAATACGGATATGGCCACTGGCACCGTAAAATGGTTCAACGCAACAAAAGGCTTCGGCTTTATCGCACCCGATGGCGGCAGCAAGGACGTGTTTGTGCACATTTCTGCTGTTGAGCGCGCAGGCCTCACAGGTCTGGCCGACGACCAGAAAGTGACTTTCGACATCGAAGCAGGCCGTGATGGCCGCGAGAGCGCGACAAACATCGCCCTCGCCTGAAGCCACGCGCTTCAGCACTGATTACGCGAATGTGACCGACCAATGGGCAACTATTGGTCGGTTTTTCGCATCTTAGGCTTGCGACGAATCCCAATATTGGGAAAATCGCAGCGTCCTTTAGCCAATTTATGGAGCATCCAATGCGCCGCCGTACTTTCCTCGCCAGCACGCTTGCCGCGACTGCCCTGCCACAGGTTCTCTCTGCCCGGACCGCCGCCTTTGACGCCACCCCTCAGGAAGTGTCGATCAAAAGCCAGTATCAGCCCGGTCAGTTGCTGATTCTGCCACGCAGCCACTACCTCTATTTCGTCACCGCCCCCGGACGCGCGTTGCGCTACGGTGTGGGTGTTGGCAAAGCCGGCCTTGAATTCACCGGGACCGCGACCATTGACGTCAAAAAGGAATGGCCCACATGGCGCCCGACCAATGAGATGATCGAGCGTGACCCACAGGCCTACAAGCGCTTCATCGGCAACACCGACGCGCAACCCGGTGGCCCCGGCAACCCTCTGGGCGCCCGCGCGCTTTATCTGTTCCAGAACGGCAAGGACACCTACTTCCGCATCCACGGCACAACGCAGCCCAATTCCATTGGCCGCTCCGTCTCCAATGGCTGCATCCGGATGATGAATGAGCATGTCAAAGACCTGTATGAGCGGGTGCCACTTGGCACCGTGGTCACCGTACTCTGATCCGGGCTCAAACCTGAATATCAAGTGAAGGGCTGTCCTACGGGGCGGCCCTTTTTCCTTGAGGGTTGAAACAACCGGTGCTGCGCCATGTCTTCACTGCGATGGATCAGTCCTGTTCCTGCAAAACGGCCTGTGATCGCCGATGGCCTCCTCGCTCGGCAAACGGCCAAAGCGTGTCTTGTAGGCTTGCGAAAACCGCCCCAGATGGGAGAAACCGGCCTGATAGGCCGCGTCGCTGACGCTTGGCGCATCGCTCCTTACCGACAGATAGTAGTGCGCCGCATCCATCCGTGCCTCTCTCAGCACCTGCATGGGGGATTTGCCAAACGTGCGCTGGAAGCCCTTTTGCAAGGTGCGGACATTCATACCGGTATTCTCGGCGATGTCGCGTAACCTGATCGGCTCGGACAGGTTGTCATGAATGTAGGAGACAGCACGTTTGATCTCAGCAGGCAGCGCCCGCTGATCCGCCGCGTCAAGCATGTGAGAGATGTTGCTGGACTGGTGGTTCAGCAGGGTCGAAACCAGTTCCATCTCGGTCCACAGATCCTGCGCCTGCCCTGCCTTGCCAAAAAGCGCCCCCTCGCTCGCCATCTGAGCGGCGCGCGTCAGGATGCGGCGTATGTGCTGGCCGGGACCGCTGCGCAGATCAACCGCCGGGTCAAAGCGAACCGGGCCGGGCGGTGGCCGCCCCAACAGATCCTCTGCCATCCGTGCCAGAAACCCCTTATCAATCTGCAACAGCAGTTTGCGACAATCCCCGTGCCACTCCATCTGGGTCTCCCGGTCCGGGTTCAGCAGCGTCGCCTTCTGCGGCCCCGCGATGATCTCCCGGCGTCGATGCCGCACAAAGGCCGACCCGCTGAGCGGCAATTGCAGCAAATAGAAACCTTCCAGCATGCCGGGGTCGATCTTCACGTCTGCGCCGTAATGCAGGTAATTGATTGAAACGTGCTGGCCCGCGATATGGTTGTGCCGCACCGCCAGATCATCAAAGCGCGATGACTTGTCCAGCTTGTGATCACAGAATTTCTCCGTGACACGGAAACGCGCTTCGTCCAGATCATCGGTCCGCAACAGCGGATACTCCGTCAGGTATTCCGTCGTCTGCACATCCATCTGGCGTCTCCCACCGGAAATACTGGCCGATGCGGGTTTTTATTTCAAGCCTAAAGCATTTCGGTTCGTTTTTTGGATAAGCGCCCCTCGCAGCTTGGCGCAGGATGACGCGACACATCAAGGAGGACCAACAATGGAAAAAGGGATTACACCTGCATCCGAAGGAATAATCGACAAGTCATGGAACGTCGTGGGGCAAACCTACACACCCAAACTTCTCAGCAACAACGCCTTTGTCTGGCACGCCCACATCCCCGCAGACAGCTTTGTCCCCCCACATATTCACCCCACGCAGGATGAATGGATCAACGTGCTGACCGGCAATCTGGAGATCGAATTTCTGGGCGATGTCCACAAGGCAGGCCCCGGTGACCTCGTCCGGATGCCGATGGGCGAAGCGCATGGCATTTTCAACCGCTCCGGCAGCGAGGCGACCTGCGTGTTCGGCGTCGCACCTGCGCGCAAGCTGTTTGATCTTTTCACCAAACTCGATGGCGTCACCGACCCTGACGAACTGGTGCGGATCTCTGCGATGCACGAAGTCGACTTCCTCCCACCCCCGGCAGAGGCATGAGGGGCGATCAGATGGTAGCGCGCAAGAAAGTCGCCGTCATCGGCGGTGGTGTCAGCGGCCTGGCAGCGGCCAAGGTGTTTGACGAAAAGGGCCATCGCGTTTGCGGGTTTGAGCGCAGCCATGATTTTGGCGGCGTCTGGGAGCTGTCGCGCTCCTACCCCGATGTGCAGACCCAGTCGCCCAAGGATCTGTATTGCTACACCGATCATCCGATGCCGGATGACTATCCTGAGTGGCCCAAGGGGCCGCAGGTTCATGCCTATCTTCATTCCTATGCTGAAAAGCACAGACTTGCCCGGCTGTTTCGGCTGAACACAAGCGTCAAAACGATGGAACGCCGCGCGGATGGCGCCCCCGGATGGACCCTGACACTGGAAGCAGGTGACATGACCTGGACGGAGGATTTCGATTTCGTCTCAATCTGCACGGGCCAGTTTTCCGAGAAGAACATCATCACCCACCCCGGTCAGGACGCATTTATCGAACGCGGTGGCAAAGTCCTTCATTCATCCGAATACACCGATCCATCGATTTGTGCCGGCAAGGATGTTGTTGTGCTGGGTGGCTCCAAATCCGCAACAGACATCGCAGTCAACGCCGTGAAGAACGGCGCAAAGTCGGTCAAACTGGTCTATCTGGAAAACGTCTGGCGGGTGCCGTACTTCGTCGGCGGGATCAACTTCAAGCGCCTGCTCTACATGCGCGCGCAGGAACAGCAGTTCAATCAATGGGGCAAGAACCCGTTACAACGCATGATCGCCGCAGCCCTCAAACCATTGGTCTGGGCGAATTTCCGGGGGCTGGAAACCCTGCTCAAAACGCAGCTCAAACTGAAAAAACACGGCATGGTGCCCAAGACCCCGATCGAGAAAGAGGTCTCATGCTCTGTCCCCATCGTGACGCCGGGGCTGATCGAGTGTCTGGACAAGGGCCAGATCACCCCGGTGATTGGCACCTTCGACAGCTACACGGACGCGGGGCTGAAACTCTCGACCGGGGAGGTTGTGCCCTGCGATGTGGCCATCCTCGCGGTGGGCTGGAAACTTGGCGTGCCCTATCTGCCGCAGGCCTATCAGGACAAGCTGATAGAAAGCGACGGTCAATACCGCGTCTACCGGCTGGCCGTGAACCCTGATCTGCCGGACATGGGTTTCGTTGGTTTCAACTCCAGCTTCTGCACGGTGCTCTCGGCTGAGATGATCGCCAATTGGCTGGTGCGCTATGCCGACGGGCAGCTCAAGCACCAGCCGACAGCGGCAGAGATGAACGCAAACATCAATATGATGCTGAACTGGAAGCGCACAGAACGCCCGGCGGCCCAAATCTATGGCGGCCTGTGTTCGGCACCATTCCACTTCAAGCATTTCGACGAACTGCTGAGCGACATGGGCGCGTCAAAAAGGAAACGGACAAATCCGTTGGCTGAGCAGTTCTCCTATCCGAATGCTGCTGCATATGGGTCGTTCCTTGCATCCACACCGCAGTATCAGGCGGGCTAGACGCAAGACCCGCGGCCGTTCGGGTCGCGGGTGACCAACGCGCTTCGGAGGCACCTGCCCCACCCCGCACCACGCCCGCGCTTCAGGTTGGCGTTTCGATCCATATCGTCTTGGTTTGCAAGTATTGCTCCAGTGCCTCGGTTCCGTTGTCCCGCGCAAGGGAGCCGGATTGCTTGTAGCCACCGAAGGGCGTCTTGATGTCGCCTTCGGAAAACCCGTTCACCGAAACGGTGCCGCAGGGCAAAGACCGCGCCATGTGCAGCGCCCGGTCGATATCCTGGGTGAAAACACTCGCGTGCAGCCCGTAATCCGTGTCACTGGCCACCGCCAGCGCTTCTTCCACACTCTGCATCGGCATGATGCCAAGCACCGGCCCAAAAATCTCTTCGCGCGCGATCTTCATATCGGGGGTGACATTCTGAAACAGCGTGGGCTGGATGAAGTATCCCGGCAGATCGCTGTCCCCGCCCATCACCATGCCGGCACCTTCGTCGATGCCGCTTTGGATATAGCGCATGACCATTTCCTTGTGATCCTTGGTGATCATCGAGCCGATGTCCGTTGCGGGATCGAGCGGGTCGCCCAGCTTGAAGGCTTTGACCCGTTCGCAGATCCGCCCGGTAAATTCCTCAACCAGCGGCGCTGCAATCAACTGCCGCATGTTGGCCGAACAGTTCTGCCCGCCGTTCCAGAACGCCGACATGGCGGCATGTTCGATCAGGTCATCGGTCAGCCGCGCATCATCCAGAACAATAAACGGGCTCTTGCCGCCCATTTCCAGCCCCACACCTTTCAGATTGCTGTCCCCGGAATAGCGCATGAACATCCGGCCAACCTCGGTCGAGCCCGTAAAGGACACGGTGTCGATGTCGTTGTGCAGGCCAATCGCCTTGCCTGCCGTCTCACCAAAGCCCGGCACGATGTTGATCACACCCGCAGGCACCCCCGCTTCCTGCATCAGTTCCGCTAGCCGGATCGTGGTCAGGGGCGTTTGTTCCGCCGGTTTGATCACCGCCGAACACCCCACCGCAAGCGAGGGCGCGATTTTCCAGGCGGCCATGACCAGCGGGAAGTTCCACGGCAGCACGGCACCGGCAACACCTGCCGGTTCCTTGGTGATCAACGCCATTGTGCCGGGTCCGGTCGGGGCAATCTTGCCGAACGTCTTGTCCGCCAATTCGGCATACCATTGGAAGAACTTCGGAACCTCGCACCCGATCTCTTCCATGCAGTCGTTGATCGTCTTGCCGGTATCGAGGCTTTCCAGCACCGCCAGCTCATGGGTGTGCTCCCGCACCAGTTGTGCGACTTTCAGCAAGACCTCCTTGCGCTCCTCGGGTTCGGCCCGTGACCAGGTCCCTTCATTGAAAACACGCCGCGCGGCTGTCACGGCACGGTCCACATCCGCCGCTTTACAATGGGCGACCTCGGCCAGAACCTCACCGGTTGCCGGATTGACGGTCTCAAACGTCGCCCCATCCGCCGCGTCACAGAATGCGCCGTCGATATAGGCCTGACCGCCCGGTTTCAGTGTTCTGGCAAGGGCCTGATACTCGGCATGCGAAAGCGTCATTTTGGTCTCCGTTGAATTAGGTGCGCAGGCTGCGTGCGAATGCGCGAATGTCATTCAAGAGCATCTCGGGCTCTTCCATCGCGGCGAAGTGACCGCCGCGCGGCATCTCTGTCCAATGGGTGATGTTGTAGATGCGGTCGGCGTAGGATCTGGGCGGCCAGCGCAGCATTTCCGCCGGGAAAACGGCGCAGCCGGTGGGCACTTCCACACGTTTGCCTTCGGGCGACAACACGCGCCCGCCCTCCTCGCGCCGCCCATAGTAAATCCACGACGCAGAATTGAAGGTCCGCGTCACGATGTAGATCATGATATTGGTCAGCAGCTCATCCTTGCTATGCGCATCCTCAATCCGCCCGGTGGGCACATCGGACCAGTCGTGGAACTTCTCCACCAGCCATGCCGCGATCCCCACGGGGCTGTCCATCATCGCGTAGCTCAGCGTTTGGGGCCGGGTGGCCTGCTGCGTGCGATAGCCGTTCTGCATGACCTGATCCGCGTCGAACTGCGCAGCCCAGGCGACTTCCTCGGGTGTCTGCGGACCATCGGGATGGCGCATGGTAAGAACATTGATGTGAATGGCCGCACAGGCGGGTGCGTGCTCAAAGCCCAGCCAGGAACAGATCGCCCCGCCCCAGTCGCCGCCCTGCGCCAGATAGCTGTCAAAGCCCAGCGTCTGCGTCATCAGCGCGTTCAGAACACCGGCCATCTTGCGCGGTCCATAGGGCCGCGGGGGACGCCCGGAAAAACCGAAACCCGGCAAGGACGGCGCGATCACGGTGAACGCATCCTCTTCCTTGCCGCCAAAACGCTCTGGATGGGCGAGTGGCTCAATCAGATTCAGGAATTCCGCGACAGAACCGGGCCAGCCGTGGCTGATCATCAGCGGCATGGGGTTCGGGCCGCTGCCGACCTCTTGGATAAAGTGCATGTCGATGCCATCGACCTGCGCGCGAAACTGCGGAAAGGCATTCAGCCGCGCCTCTTGCGCGCGCCAGTCAAAGCCGTCGACCCAATAGGCGCACAGCTCTTTCATGTAGTCGAGGTTCGCCCCGTAGTCCCAGCCCCCATCATCCGGCATCTCATGCCAGGGAAAGGCGGCGACACGGGTGCGGATGTCTTCCAGCAGCGCATCGGGAACATGGTGGGTGAAGGTGCGCACGGTTTGATTTTGGTCCGTTCGGTCCTTCAAGATTGGATTTCCCGACATGTCATGCCTTGCGTATTGTTGCTTCCTTGCAGTGCTGACACGCTACCTGAAGTGGCCAAGCCCGGACGAGAGACAGGTCTGGCAATTCGAAGGGACAGATGCCGCAACCGCGTCACAGCAGCGCTTTCACTTCTTCTGCGATGACCCGAACGCCTGCTTCCAGCTTTGACACCGGAACATAGGCAAACCCCAATCGGAAACTGCGTTTGTCGTTCATGCCCAGATAGTAATCCTGCCCCCGGTCGACCAAGACCCCCTTTGCCCGCAGCCGCACCGCCAGTTCGGAGGCATCAAACCCCTCCGGTCCGGTCAGCCAGAACGATGTCCCCCCTTCGGAATCGGTCCGTTGCAACATGCCCAGGTGCCGGGTGATCGCATCATTCATCGCATGCCAGCGCTTGTCATACCGCCGTTCGATATTGCGCAGGTGGGAATCGTAATGCCCCAACTGAAAGAACAGCGCGACGATCTCCTGCACGATCGTCGGCGGATGCCGCATCATCACGCCACGCGCGATGCGCGCTTCGCGGATGATATCACGGTGCGCCACGATAAAACCAAGGCGAATACCGGGTGAGATGGTCTTTGACAGACTGCCGACATAGATCACCCGCCCCGTTTCATCCATCGACCGCATCGACGGCGATGATTTGGCGACATAGTTCATCTCCGCCTCGTAATCGTCCTCAATGATGAGGAAATCCTTCGCAACCGCCGCCTCCAGCAGCTCTTCCCGCCGTTTCTGGCTCATGGTGACCATGGTGGGAAACTGGTGGCTGGGGGTGGTGAAGACCAACTGACAGCCTGACGGGATGGCACTTGGGATGATGCCGTTGTCATCAATGGCAACGCCGATCAACTCGGTCCCGGCGAGACGAAAGGCATTGCGCGCCCCAAAGAAGCCCGGATCTTCGAGCGCGACAGGTTTGCCGGATTTCGCAAAGATCGTACCCAGAATATATAGTGCGTTTTGCGAGCCCAGCGTGATCAGGATTTCATCATCATCGGCATAGATGCCACGTGTGTTCAGCAGCCTCTGCCGCAATTGCTGGATCAGTTGCGGGCTGTCGCTTTCGACTGAATCACTGGCCCAGATAGGCATCTGCTTGCGCCCCAACGCCTGCCGCGTGCATTCGCGCCAGCCATCCACGGGGAACAGATCCGGGTCGATCTGGTTGTAGATGAACGGATAAGGATAGGCATTCCAGTCCAGCGGATTGACCACCGGCATCAGATTGTTCTGACCAAAGGAAACAGGGCAAGGCACAGTCCGGCGCCCCGCATCCGCGCTTGCCGATTGCGCCGCCTGCAAGGATGCTGCCTGTGGGGCCACGAAATATCCCGACCGATCCCGTGATACCAGAAGCTCCAGATCAACCAGCCGGTTGTAGGCTGCAAACACCGTGTTCCGGGACACGTCCAACTGCTCGGCCAATTCGCGGCAGGATGGCAGGGGTCTGTCGTGCGCAAGGGATTCCGACGTGATCGCGGCACTCACGACTTCGCAGATCTGATCGCGCAGGCTCAGCGGAGAATTTTCGGGCAGCTTCATGAATCTCGGGGTCACGGACGCCATTTGATCTCCTTTCCGCGCAGGGGTGCAGGTTCAAAGTTTAGGTCCTTGAAGGGCTGTCTGTCAGGTTCAAACTGATCTGTCCCCTTCTTTCAAACTATCTGTCACTTTCTTTGACCTGACCCCCGATGAAAGATGAGCCCAACCAAGAAACCATCCATGGGAGCAATACACATGAGACTGAGAACTGTTGGAAAGATGCTATGTCTGGCAAGCGCACTCGCCTTGTCAGCAGGTGCGGCCAGCGCCGAAAAAGTCCTGAAACTGGGCACCGTCGGCTTCATCGGCATGCCGATTGGCGACGCGATTGATCAGGCGCTGATCCCGACACTGGAAGAAGTGTCCGGCGGCAAGCTGAAGATCGAACCACACTACCGCCGCTCGCTGTGCAGCGAACAATCCTGCGGAGAGCAGGCCAATCAGGGGCTTCTGGCGCTCTGGACCAGTTCCACCGCGAATTTCGGCAACTTTGGCACATCACTGGCAATCTTCGATCTGCCCTACATCTTCAAGAGCATCGAGGACGCCGACCGCATCTCATCCGAATGGTTGGCCGAGATGCAGTGCGAGATCGCAGCCGAAGAGGCAGGCCATGTCTGCCTGACGGTCTATTCCTCCGGTGGCTTCCGCCAGTTGGGCAATGCGCATGGTCCCGTTCAGGTGCCCAGCGACATGGAAGGGCTGAAATGGCGCGTGACCAAAAGCCCGATTGAATACACGCTGGTGAAAAACTGGGGTGCCGTACCGGTGCCATACGACTGGGCGCAGCTCTATCAGGGTCTGCAAACCGGCGTTGTCTCCGGTCAATACGTGGCCACCCCCTGGCAGCATGTCGCCAAACTGCACGAAGTCGCCCCCTACTTCACCGAAATCGGCGGATCATGGTCCGGCAACCAGCTGTCCATCGACAAACGCCAGTACGACGCATTGAGCGATGAGGAAAAAGGCTGGTTGCGGACCGCGGCCAAGGCCTTTGGCGAAAAGGTGCAGGAACTGGACCGGGAGTGGGTCGAAGCCGGTGAAGCCGCGATCAAGGAGACCGCGAAAGACTGGTATGTCCCCAATGAGGAACAGCTGGCCCTGTGGCGTGCAGGCGCGATTGACGCATGGCTGAACGCCAAGGGCACCTATGATCCCGCTGTCGCACGCCGTGTTCTGGAAGAGCAAGGCATGACAGGCTTCATTGCCCAATTGGAAGAAGCAGGCGCGCTCTAGACGTCGGACTTCCCTAAAGACAGGATCAGGCGCGGGATGATGTTCCGCGCCTGATCGTAAAAAGACCAGATTTACATATTGGAATGGGGTTCATCTGAATGGAAAGCGTCGCGCTCCTGATCGTGCTGGTCATCCTGATCATGCTCGGCGCACCGGTTGGTTTCACGATGATCCTGATCCCGGTGATCTATATCCTGATCACCGATGCCGCCCCGATGATCCTGATCCCCAGCCAGATGTTCAGCGCCATCGACTCGGTGCCCCTGACCGCCATCCCGTTCTTCATGCTGACGGGCGAGCTGATGACATCCGCCACCATCACCGACCGGCTGGTAGACCTCAGCCAGCGGATCATCGGACGGATGCGCGGCTCCATGGCGCAGGCCAATGTGCTGGTCAGCATGTTCTTTGCCGGGATGAACGGGTCCGTCGTGGCCGACACGGCAACGGTCGGGTCACTGCTGGTGCCGGGTATGAAAAAGGCCGGTTACCCACCCGAATTCGCCGCCGCCATCACCGCTGTCAGCTCCACCATTGGCGGCATCATCCCACCGTCGATCATGATGATTGTCCTGGCCAACGCAGGCGGCATTTCCGTGGGTGCCTTGTTTGCGGGCGGCATCATCCCCGGCATGATGATCGGCGGCCTGTTGATGGTGATCAACTACATCATTGCCCGGCGCAACAACTTTGAGCGCAGCGATGAACCCTTCAGCCTCAAAGGCATCGCCGTTGCCGGATACAAATCCTCCTTCGCCCTTCTCATCCCCGCTGTGCTGGTGGGGTCGGTCGTCTTTGGCATTGCTGGCGTGGTCGAAGCAGGCGCGTTGACCGCGACCATCGCGCTTTTTGTCGGCCTCTTCGTTTACCGCACAATCACCTGGGACAATTGCCAAAGCGCCTTTGTCCGCGCCTTCCGCAACTCCGCCATGGTGTTCATCATCATCGCAGCCTCCGGTCCGTTCAGCTGGCTTCTGACCTCGCTTGGCGCCATTGGCCAGCTGGAGGAATGGCTGCTCAGCTATACCTACAACCCGCTGGTCTTCGCACTGGTGCTGGTGCTGTTCATCTGCCTTCTGGGCATGGTGATGGATTCAGCGGCCAATATCATCGTCGTCGGCCCCGTGCTGGTCGATGTCATGGTCAAGGCGGGATACGCCGACGTGCAGGCCGCGTTGGTGGTCGTCGTGGGTTTCCTGATCGGATCGGTCACCCCACCTGTCGGTGTCGCCTTTTTCACCGCCGGCGCCATCGCCGAAGTCAGGCTTGAGAAAGTCGCCATCGCCATGCTGCCCTACCTCGCGGCACTTTTTGTGCTGCTCTTCGTGCTGATCGTGGTGCCCGAATTCACCATGTTCCTGCCGCGGGCCTTGGGCTTTGCCAGTTAAGGGGACCAAGACATGATCGCTGCAATCAAATTCATCGACCGCGCCGTCAAGAAAACCCTGACCGCGTTTTGCGGTGTGTTCCTTTTGGCCATGGTTGCCTTCACCGTCTATTCGGTGGTCATGCGCTATGTCTTCAAGAACCCGCCCATCTGGGGCGATCTGCTGACCGTGCTCAGCAACATCTGGCTGGTCTTCTTTGCGCTGGCCCTGACGGTGCGGGACAAGGACCACATCGCGCTTGACCTGATCTATACAAAACTGCCGAAGAAGGCCGCCTTCGTTGTGCAACAATTCTGGACAGCGGTGATCTTCTGCCTGGGGATCGTGATGATCATCTGGGGAATTGAGGCCGTCACCACCATGGGCGGCAAGTACTGGGAGATGTGGTATTTCGCCTGGGAAGACGGCGGCATCGTGTTCAAACCCAACTACATGCCAAAGAAATACGCCATCGCCATTGTGCCGATCTCAGGATTTCTCGTCTGCGTGGCGGCGGTGGCTTCGATTATTGAGGACAGTCTGCGCTTGAAAGCAGGCACCTACGCAGCATCGAAGGAACTGGAGTAACCCCGAAAGGGACATGTTGCATGGCAGCGGCGGGCGGGGACGAACCTGCCCAACCGGGCCCACCGCAAGCCTATGCAACAAAGGTCCCAAGATACGCATCCAGCCGTTCCGCAGGACGCCCCACCCCGGACAACATCGTCCGTTGCCAGGCTGCGACTTCAAACGCCACGATCTCCATCTCCCAGACACAGCCCAGAACGTTGGGCACACCATCTTCGAACACCGAAGGCGTCTGCCACTGCGCCCGCATCTGAGGGAGACGGGCCAGCACACTCCCCCATTGCCAATAGAAGACCGGGGACACCACCGCGACCTGCGCGAAGTGAACGATCTGTACCCCGACGCCATGATTGCCCGTCTGATCCGCCAACGCACCCGGCGCTGGCAACCGGGCGCAGGCCTCCGACAGCGCAGCGGTCATGACCCCATCGTCACTCTCCCGGCCTTCGGCCAGGATCGCATAGCGCTTGAGCAGCCACCCGTTTTGCCGGGCCACCGGGAAAGCCGATATCGGGCGGGGCTTGAAAGCCTGAAGGTGGTCCATGTGACGCTCCTGCACTGCCACCTCTTGATAGCGGTAAAAGCAGCGCGCGCCATGCCCCTCTTCTCAAAAAAGCCGCGGCGGCCCCATCAATACACACTCCCGCGCTGTTCAGGGTCCGTGAGCAGGGTCAAGCCTCCGGCAACCCGTCCGCCAGATGCAGCCAGGCCACCCGTTCTGCCGCATGAAAGTGCTCTGCCGGTTCGACCGATGCAGGATCGTCCAGCAACGCGGCGTAAAAGTGCATCTCATCGGGATAGCGGTCTGACTTGAAGTAGAGCGGCGAGCCGCAGGTGCCGCAAAACCCACGGGTGTTGCCGGGACTGCTCTGGTAGCTGCGGATCTCTGGCCCCGTCAGCTCCCAAGCCCCGTTTGGCTGCCCGACCCATGTGGTGAAGGGCGAGGCTGTGGCGCGCCGACAGCTCTCACAATGACAATGGCCGACCCAGTTGTGCGGGCCGACCAGCCTGAACCGCGCGGCCCCACACAGGCAATGCCCGCGCAAGACGGATGGATGTTCCGCACCCATGGCACATACCCTATCCGACGACCCGCCAGACCTGCGGACTGCTAGCTGATCAGTTTCATGCCCATACGACGGGAGAACGGCGTACCACCGCCGGGGATCACGGATTTCCGCCGCTCCGCCGTCGACAGCAGCTTCATCGGCCAGAACATCTTTGACATATGCCGCCCGCCACTGATCACGGAGGAGGAGCGCTGTTTTTTCGACACCAGAGGCATCGGCCAGAACATCCGTGACATCCGGCGATCATGGTCCATCAGCGGCCGTTTGGTCTTGTGATCTTTCAGCAACCGCATCCCGAACATGGTGGAGACCCGGCCGGGCATCTCCATCCCCGGCAGGGTCAGGAAAAGCGGGTGGTCTTTCAGCACACTTGGCGCTTTCTCCGGCTCCCAGGCGACCTTGGCTTCTTCCACCACATCGCCCATGTCGATTGTATCGGCGTTCTCGAAAATCTCGCGGGTCAGACGGGCGACGCCAAGGGGCTTGTAGGTTGCGGCAACGGCAACAACGGCATTGCCTGCCGCCAGCTTCTTTGCATAGGGCCCCATGGCTGTTTCATGCACCCCCGCGCGCTGCATCTCCATCTCCGCCTTGTCGCCCGCCACGATGATCTGACGGTTGCGCTTGGGCAATCCCTTGAAGTCGAGCCGCTTCACCGCTTTTTCCGCTGCCGCGACATCGGGGAACACACGTGTAATGATTGTTGTCATGATGCTTCCACTCCGTTGGTGTTCGAATTGTTGATCTTTGGGTGTCTCGCGACGCGTCTTGCAATGGGCCACATCACCGCGACAGCTGCCAGCAGGCTGATCGCTTCGATGCCGAAAACAACATTGTAGGGCGTCTGCACCGCATTTCCAGTTGCCCCCTGCAGCCCCACCAGAACGTCCCGGACAATCCCGGCAAGGGCCACGCCCACGCCTGCCGCGCAGGCCTGCGCGGCGCCCCACGCGCCCAGCGCAAGTCCAATGCGTTCCTTCGGCGCGCTGCGCATGGTGGCGGTCAACGTCGCGTGTCCAAAGAGCCCGGTGCCCAGACCCACAAGGAAGATGCCTGCCAGAAAGCTCACCACACCACCGCCCATGGAGGCGAAGATGATCAGCGCAAACCCCGGTATCCCGATGGTGGCCCCGGTCAGCGCAAGATTGACAGGTACCGTGTCACCGCTCAGCAATCGCGACGCGATGCCAAAGCCCACAAGTGTGCCCGTTGCAAACAAGGCCGTCAGCTTGGTGGTGTCGGCCACCGACAGCCCCAACGCCTGTCCGCCGTAAGGCTCCAGCAGCACATCCGCCATGCCAAAGCCGAAGGTGCCCAGACAAATCACAACCAGCAACCGCATGATCCCATCGGTCTGCGCCAGCTGCGCCCATGCCTGCCTAAACGGTTGTGGCCGTGCGACTTTCATCTGCGCCGCCCGTTCGCGGCTGCGCGTCTCTTGTTTCCAGACGGCGATCAGGTTCAACGCCACGGTCACCACCGCACTGCCCTGAATGACCTGTATTAACCGACCCGGCGTGTAATTCTCCAACAACGCCCCATACACCAGCGCGCTCAAGACCATGCCCAGCAGGAGCATCACATACATCAGCCCCACGACCTTGGGCTGATCGGCCTCTTCCACCAGATCCGTCGCCAACGCCAACCCGACCGTCTGCACGATATGGACACCGGCACCCACCAGCAGGAAGGCCAGTGCAGCCGCACTCAACCCGATCCACCTGGGCGCGTCGACCGCTTCGCCATAGCCAGACAGAACCAGCAGCGCGAAGGGCATGATCGCAAAGCCACCAAACTGACACAACGTGCCTTTCCAGATGTAGGGAATGCGCCTCAGCCCAAGGGCAGAAACGTGCACATCAGACTTGTAGCCAATCAGCGTGCGGAAGGGCGCAAACACCAGCGGCAGCGCCAGCATCACCGCAACAAGGGTCGCGGGGACGTTCAACTCGACAATCATCACCCGGTTCAGCGTCCCCACCAGCATGACAAGCGCCATACCAACCGTGACCTGAAACAGCGACAGCCGGAACAACCGCGACAGCGGCACCTCTGCCGTGGCCACATCCGCAAACGGCAGATACTTCGGCCCCAGCGCAGCCAGCTTCTGCGTCGCATATTTCCGATAGTCGAACATCTAAGATTTCACGCACCGCGCGCAGGTCTGCGCAAGCGGCAACATGTCCTGAAATTTCATGGAATTGAGCCCGCGCACCGCAGCCGCAGGCTCAATCTCTATTGTGTGATCGTCGGCGGCAGATGATCTGCCTGTAACGAAACGTGCTTTTCAGGCATCTGAATGATGGCCTGCGCACTTGTCCCGTCAGGAAGGATCACTGTCACTTCGAGCCCGTCCGCTGTGGGCAGGGTGTATGACGCCGTTGCGGCTTCAACATCCGAAGGCTCAAGCACAGCTGCTGCTGCAACCCGGTCGCCTGTTCCCATAGGAACGCCTTGCAGGAAATCAGAGACCCAAGAGGTATTCTTGACCACCTGAAGGTGCACGGCAAATGAACCAACTGCGACAGCACCCAGGAAAATGGGAACGCCGACTGTTGGCGAAACAACAAGCCACATTTTTGCATTGTTCATGGTGTCTGCCCCCTATCCGAGCCACGGGGTCGCGATAGCGACCAATACGTGAGCAATGAGCGCGATCGCTCCGAAAACGCGCGTACCATCGATGAGATAGCTATGCACTTCTTCAGCTTCTTCGAGCGTCAATCCGGTAGGCCAGACTTTGTCTTCGTCTGCCATGTGAGTCCTCCTCTTCTAATTGGAGGAAGCAAACCCACAAATTGGCATCAAAATTGACTTCAA
Organism: uncultured Sulfitobacter sp.; assembly: GCF_947500075.1. GTDB lineage: Bacteria > Pseudomonadota > Alphaproteobacteria > Rhodobacterales > Rhodobacteraceae > Sulfitobacter. The sequence goes on from NZ_CANMQS010000001.1 coordinate 776,422, forward strand.
CGAAACAAGTAGGATTGCTTCCTATGTGCGACATGGTGTCACTGTTACTTGACACCGTCAATGTAAATTTTTGTTGACATATTGCGCACTTCGTCTCATCGCCGCCAATCCGCGCCTTCCCGCGCAGCTGCCCAGAGGGTCGAATCGACGCCAGCACGCCGCACAGGTGCCTGACCACAACCCTCACGGCCCAACGCACCGCCAACAGAAAAGGGCCCACGCCACGGCGCAGGCCCTTTCACCCCTTCGGGTCGCGTCAAAACGTCAAAGCGCCTTAGTTCAACGCCTTGTCCGTGATCTGATGGGTCCAGGCCCCTTCGGGCGCCTTGGAGATGACCGGATCAGAACCACCCGCCAGCAGCGAAGCCACCGTGCGCTCGTAATCCGCCACGTCCAGCGCGCCATTCGACCCGGCGGTCAGTTTGGCCACTTCCCCCATCATCCGGCGCTGGTGCTTCTCGGTCTGCGCGCCGGAGGCATCGTTTTCCAGCACGATATCCGCCGCTTCGTCCGGGTTCTCCTCTGCATACTTCCAGCCCTTCATGGACGCGCGCACGAACCGCACCATCCGGTCTTCAAACGCCGGATCGGCAAGGTTCTCTTCCAGCACATAAAGACCGTCTTCCAAGGTCGCCACGCCCTGATCTTCGTATTTGAACACCTGCAGATCATCCGGGCTCAACCCCGCGTCGATCACCTGCCAGTATTCATTGTAGGTCATCGTTGACACACAGGCCGCCTGCTGCTGCAGCAAGGGGTCGACGTTGAAACCCTGCTTGAGCACCTCAACACCATCCGCACCGCCGGTTGTCGGAATGCCCAACTGCGACATCCAGCTCAGGAACGGGAATTCATTGCCAAAGAACCAGACGCCCAGTGTCTTGCCTTTGAAATCATCCGTGCTGGCAATGCCTGCGTCCTTGCGGCAGGTCAGCATCATGCCCGAGGATTTGAACGGCTGCGCGATATTGACCATGTTCAGGCCTTTCTCCCGCGCCGACAGCGCCGCTGGCATCCACTCCACAGTGACATCCGCACCGCCACCGGCCAGCACCTGTGTGGGTGCAATATCAGGCCCGCCGGGCTTGATCGTCACATCCAGCCCCTCTTCCTCGTAAAACCCCTTGTCCAGCGCCACATAGTAGCCCGCAAACTGCGCCTGCGTGACCCACTTGAGCTGCAACGTCACGTCGTCCGCTGCCTGGGCCAACGTGCCCCAGAGGCCAACGGCAACCGTCGCCGCTGCTTTTGATACAAAATTCATGGTCGTACTCCCTTCATACTTCTCTTCTTTTGTTGTTAGTGCCTCTGACTTGGATGCCAGAAGGTGACCGATCTCTCGATCAATGCCATCGCGCCATAAAAGGCAGAGCCGGTGATGGCCGCGACAACAATCTCTGCCCACACCAGATCAAGCGCAAGCTGACCCACCGATGTGGAGATCCGAAAGCCCATCCCCTTGACGGGAGAGCCGAAAAATTCAGCAACAATCGCCCCGATCAGCGCCAGCGTGGTGCCAATCTTGAGCCCGTTGAAGATAAACGGCATCGCCGCAGGCAGCCGCAGTTTGGCGAGCGTGGACCAATAGCCTGCCGCATAGGTCCGCATCAGGTCACGCTGCATGGCCGACGTGTCCTGTAACCCCTGCACAGTGTTCACCAGCATCGGAAAGAACACCATGACCACCACAACCGCCGCTTTGGATTGCCAATCAAATCCGAACCACATCACCAGTATCGGCGCCATCCCGATGACAGGCAAGGCCGCGACGAAATTCCCCACCGGCAGCAATCCGCGCCGCAGGAAATCGTAGCGATCCACCAGCAATGCCACCAGAAACGCCGCCCCACAGCCGATGATATATCCTGTCAAAGCGCCCTTGATCACCGTCTGCACGAAATCCACCCACAGGATGTCCAGCGATGCCGCAAACCGCGCTGCAATGGCAGAGGGGGCCGGCAACAGCACCTGATTGATCTCGAACCCGCGCACGATCCCTTCCCAGATCGCAATCAACGTCGCCCCAAACACAATCGGCGCGCCCAGCCCGGTCCACTTCGACGCAGGCCGCCGCGACAACCAGACATTCAGCGCCCAGCCTGCCGCCCAGACCGCGATGGCAAAGACCAGCCAGCCCATCACGCCATCCCCATCCGTCTAAGCGTGACCCGCTGCACAAACCCGATGATCCCGACCAAAGCCGCCGCCAGGGCTGCCGCCATGATCAGCGCCGACCAGATCTGAATGGTCTGCCCGTAATAACTCCCCGCCAGCAACCGCGCGCCCAATCCGGCCACAGCCCCCGTCGGCAATTCCCCCACAATCGCCCCCACAAGCGAGGCCGCCATCCCGATCTTCAGCGAGGTAAACAGATACGGCATCGACGCAGGCAGGCGCAGCTTCCAGAACATCTGGCTGCCGCTGGCATGCCAGGTCCGCATCTGGTCGAGCTGCATCTGATCCGGGCTGCGCAGCCCCTTCACCATGCCGACAACCACCGGGAAGAACGACAGATACATCGAAATCATCGCCTTGGGCAGCAGCCCCGAAATTCCCACCGCGTTCAGCACCACGATGATCATCGGCGCAATCGCCAGAATGGGAATGGTCTGACTGGCAATGACCCAGGGCATCACGCTCATGTCCATGGTGCGGTTGAAGACAATCCCCACCGCCAGCAGAATGCCCAGCGCCGTGCCCAACGCGAACCCCAACAAGGTGGCACTCAGGGTAATCCAGGAATGATAGATCAACGACCGCTTGGAGGTAATCTTCTTCTCCACCGTCGTCTTCCAGATCTCCGCCCCCACCTGATGCGGTGCCGGCAGCTTCGGCTTCTCCTGAGACCAGGTATCCTCCACAACGCGGCCAAACGTCAGCACCTCCCCCGACCTTGTCGCCTTGTCATAGGCCCAGGGCGCGTTCAGCCAAACCGCGGCGGCGTACCACAGCACAAAGATGCACCCCACAACGGTCAAGACAGGCACGACGGATGCTCTCACACACCACCCCCTGCTTCCAAATGGTTCAAAAACCTCCCCGAAGGGCCGATCCGCAAAAAGCGCCCCTCGTTACTCATCCAGATGCCCCGCCCGCAACCCTTCCCGCACCCGATGCGCCACTTCCAGAAACGCAGGTGTGTCGCGAATATCGAGCGGCCGCTCCTTGGGCAGCGGACTGTCAATCACATCCGTGATCCGTCCCGGCCGGGGTGACATGACGACAATCTTGGTGCTCAGATACACCGCCTCAGGGATCGAATGGGTGACAAAGGCAATCGTCTTCTCTGTCCGTGCCCACAGCTTCAACAACTGCTCATTGAGGTGATCGCGCACAATCTCATCCAGCGCCCCGAAAGGTTCATCCATCAGCAAGATATCCGCGTCAAACGACAACGCCCGCGCAATGCTGGCGCGCTGCTGCATGCCCCCGGACAATTGCCACGGGAATTTCTTCTCAAACCCTGCAAGCTCCACCAGTTCCAACACCCGCGCAACCCGCTCCGCCTGCTCCGCCTTGGAAATCCCCATGATTTCCAACGGCAGACGAATATTCCCCCCAATCGTCCGCCACGGATAGAGCCCCGCCGCCTGAAACACATAGCCATAGGCCCGGTTCTTCCGCGCGTCCTCAGGCGAGACCCCATTGACGGTGATCTGCCCCCCCGTCGGTTGCTCCAGATCCGCCATCACCCGCAGAAAGGTGGTTTTGCCACAGCCCGACGGGCCAATGAAGGAAACGAAGTCGCCTGCATCAATGTCGAGGGTGACGCCTTTGAGAGCGTCAACAGGACCGTCGTTCGTCTGAAACGTGAGGTCGAGATCTTTGGCCGCAATTACACTCACGTACTCAAGCCTCCACTGTGATCATGCCACGCCCCTGTGCCACGAGGCGCTCCAGACCGCTCTCGAACACCTCCGCGTAGGGACCAATGTACCGGATGCCATCCTCCTTGGTATCGCCGTCCGCAAACGGAGAGATTTTACCCACAATCTCTGACTGCCAATCGACCTCAGCGAGCCTCTCGCTTGGGGGGCAGTCCTGCATCCTGCGCAGAAACATCGCCGCATCTTCCGGCATGAAGCCCCTCAACGCCGCGTCCCCCAAGTCAAGGCATTCCGAGCAATAGAGCGGCCGCCTGCCCGCATCCGCACCAATCAGATAGCTGAGGACCGGCACCGCCCTATCCAGCTCTGTCGGGTCTTGCAGATCAAAATCCGTGTCCTCGGCCTCGATGAAGGAAACCACTGCGTCGCGGTCGACAGAGTAAAGCGTTGTTCTGATACCCACTCAAATCCCCGCCGGAATATTCAACGGATCCCGCTTGATCATCTTGGGCGAGGTCAACGCCTTCCACTTCGACAACGCCACATTCGCTGACGGGAACGCGGGCCTCGGCACAAACTTCCCCCGCCCCGGATTGGCCTGCGAATTCTGCCCCCAGGCCCAGATCACATCGCCCCGGCTCAGTGTATAGCGCGCATTCGCCGTCACCTCGAACCCCTCGAACACATTGTAATCCAATACCGAATGATGGTTCGCAGGCGAAATCGACTTGGTGATCTTCGGATCCCACACCACAATATCCGCATCCGCCCCCTCAACAATCGCCCCCTTGCGCGGATAGATGTTCAGGATCTTCGCCACATTGGTGGAGGTCGCCGCCACAAACTCATTCGGCGTCAACCGTCCCGTCTCAACCCCTTCCGTCCAGAGAACGCTCAAGCGCTCCTCCAACCCATTGGACCCATTGGGAATGATCCGAAAATCATCCCGCCCCGCCCGCTTCTGCTCGGTGGAAAACGCCGCATGATCCGTCGCCACAACCTGCAACGACCCCGCCTGCAACCCCGCCCAAAGCGAGTCCTGATGGTCCTTGGACCGAAACGGTGGCGACATGACCCTTCGCGCCGCATGGTCCCAGTCTTTGTTGAAATACTCACTCTCATCCAGTGTCAGAAACTGGATAAGCGGCTCTCCATAAACCCGCATCCCCTTCTGCCGCGCCCGCCGGATGGCCTCGTGCGTCTGCTCGCAGGACACATGCACGATGTACAAGGGCACCCCTGCGGTATCGGCAATCGTAATCGCCCTGTTCGCCGCTTCGCCCTCCAACTCAGGCGGACGGCTGTAGGCATGCCCCTCCGGCCCGGTGATCCCCTGATCCATGTACTTCTGCTGCAATTCCGCAACCAGATCGCCGTTCTCCGCATGCACCATCGGCAGCGCACCCAGCTCCGCACAGCGCTTGAAAGAGGCGAACATCTCATCATCCTCAATCATCAGCGCACCCTTGTAGGCCATGAAATGCTTGAAGGAATTGACGCCCATATCCACAGCGTCCTTCATCTCGTTGAAAACAGTCTCATCCCAGCCCGTGATCGCCATGTGGTATCCCACATCCGAACAGATCTGCGGCGCCGACTTCCGGTGCCACTCGTTGATGGCGTTCTTGATCGACCCATCTTCCCCCGGCAGACAGAAATCCACAATCATCGTGGTCCCGCCACAGGCCGCCGCCCATGTGCCACTCTCAAAGGTCTCCGCCGCCGTGGTCCCCATGAAAGGCATCTCAAGATGCGTATGCGGATCAATCCCGCCGGGGATCACATAGGCCCCCTCGGCGTCGATATATTCATCGCCCACCAGATCCTCACCAATGCGCACGATCTTCTCACCCTCAATCAGCACATCCGCTTTCCATGTCCGGTCCGCCGTACAGACCATCCCACCTTTGATCACCTTGCTCATGCCGTATCTCCCATCCGCCTATCTTTTCTCCAAAAATATCCCGGGGTCCGGGGCAGAGCCCCGAAAGAAAGCAACACTCAACTCAAGCACGTCATATCCAACCAAGCACCCCGGAATTTTTCAAAAATTCCGATCGTTTTCTTTCAAAGAAAACGCCTCCACCTCACCCGACAACCTCAGCCGTCTCCACCACCGCATGCAGCAGCACATCCGCGCCCGCCATGGCCCATTCCTTCGAAATCTCTTCCGCCTCGTTATGGCTCAAACCATCCACGCAGGGACACATCACCATCGCCGTCGGTGCCACCCTGTTGATCCAGCAGGCATCATGACCCGCCCCGGAAATCAGGTTCATGTGGGAATACCCAAGCCGCTCCGCCGCATCCCGCACGGCAGACACACAGCCCTCATCAAAGGTCACCGGATCAAACCCGCCAACCTTCTCGAACGCCACCTCAAGCCCCATTTCATCGGCAATCTTCTGCCCCTCAATGCGCAGCCGCTTCTCCATATCCTCGATCACGCTCAGATCAGGGGACCGGAAATCAACCGTGAACACCACCCGTCCGGGGATCACGTTGCGGGAGTTCGGATAGACATCAATATGCCCCGCGGCCCCCACCGCATGGGGCGCATGCCTCCAAGCGATCTCGTCCACCTTCTCCAACATCCGCGCCATGCCCAGACCGGCATTCCTGCGCATCGGCATCGGCGTGGAACCGGTATGCGAATCCCGCCCCGTCACCGTCACCTGCGTCCAGCTCAAGCCCTGCCCATGGGTCACCACGCCAACGTCAACGCCCTCGGCTTCCAAAATCGGGCCCTGCTCAATATGCAACTCAAAGAACGCATGCATCTTGCGCGCGCCCACTTCTTCTTCCCCCCGCCAGCCGATGCGTTTGAGCTCATCGCCAAAGGCCTTGCCCTCCGCATCCGTCTGCGCGTAGGCCCAATCCTGCGTGTGCACGCCCGCAAACACACCCGAAGACAGCATCGCGGGCGCGTATCTTGTCCCCTCTTCATTGGTGAAATTCGTGGCCACAATCGGGTGCCTGGTCTTGATGCCCAGATCATTCAGCGTCCGGATCAATTCCAGCCCCGCCAGCACCCCCAGCACACCGTCATATTTGCCCCCCGTCGGCTGCGTATCCAGATGCGAGCCCACATAGACCGGCAGCGCATCGGGGTCGGTGCCCTCACGACGGGCAAACATGTTGCCCATCTGATCAAGGCCCATGGAACACCCCGCCTCCTCGCACCAGCACTGAAACAACGCCCGCCCCTCGGCGTCCTCATCGGTCAACGTCTGGCGGTTGTTGCCACCGGCAACACCGGGGCCGATCTTGGCCATCTCCATCAGGCTGTCCCACAAACGGTCCGGGTTGATCTTGAGGTTCTGGCCGGGCGCGCTCATGGCTGGCTCCTTTATCAGGCTGGCGTCTTCGCAAAAAATTTTACCATTTGGTAAATACACGATTGCGGTTAGGGTTGCCTCTGTCAAGAACTGCTTTATGGCCTTCGGGCAAGCTTAACCGATCTGCCCTTTTCTGCGGCACGTGCACCGGAAAGACCCTGCGTGACCAAACAGACACCCCCGGCCAAGAAACCCAGCCGCATCCAGACGCGCAACCGCAAAATGATCCTGGACGCCGCGCTGGAGGTTTTTTCCCGCCACGGCTACCGGGGCACCACGCTGGACCAGATCGCCGCAGAGGCCGGGATCAGCAAACCCAACATCCTCTATTACTTCGACGGCAAGGAAGACATCCACGTCACCCTGCTGAACCGCCTGATGGAAAGCTGGCTGGATCCGATGATCAAGCTGGACGCCGCAGGCGATCCGCGCAGCGAAATCCTCAGTTACGTGCAGCGCAAACTGGACATGGCCCGCGACCTGCCACAGGAGAGCCGCCTGTTTGCCGGTGAGATCCTGCAAGGCGCGCCGCGCATGTCGCCGCATCTCGAACGCCACCTCAAGCCGCTGTTTGACGAAAAATGCGCACTGATCCAGCGCTGGATCGACCAGGGCGCGCTGCCGCCGCTAGACCCGCAGCACCTGATCTTCTCCATCTGGGCCACCACACAGCACTACGCCGACTTTGACGCACAGGTCCAGGTGCTGGCATCCCACGCCAGTGATACCCACGCGCAGGCCAGCGCCCACCTCGCCCAGATGTTCGGCGCACTGCTTGCGCTGCCCAAAACACCCTGAGCGTTAACCTTTTGGATCGAAGCCTGACGCGCGTTAGCACTCTGTTAACACCTCCCCCGCAAATTTGACGCGGGTGGTGGGCTCCCTCGCAATCGACAGGAGCAGACATGAGTGTACTTTTGCTGACAAATCCCTACGCCTCGCAGGCGCAACCGCCAACCCTGGGCAGCCTGTCCACCGGGTTTGAGGCGCCGGGCACCCTGACCCCGCAGGCCGTCACCCCAACCGAAAGCAGCGCGGACACCCGCAACAGCGGATCGTCCACATCCTATGACGGCAGCGGCGCCGGTGCCGGAGGGGCGGCTGCGCAACAGCCCCTGAAACAGGACGCGGCAACCGCCCGGCCCATTGATGCCACACCCCGCTCCATCGTGACCGCACAGGCCGAAAGCGCGGCACAAACAGCAGAACCCGTGCGTGCCGAACCACCCGCAGACCCGCCGGAGATCGTAGACATGGCAGAAAAGACACGTCAGCGGGCGCAGGAAATGCCCCTGCCCCTGCCCACACTGCCGTTTCTGATGCGGGCCTGATCAGACCCGCATCACAACACTACTCCGCAGCCTTCGCTGCCGGATTGTTGGGGTGGGTTGTCCAGTTGGCATACTCCGGCTGGACAACCTTGCCCGTGCGGGGATCCACCGCACCGGGCGTCATCGCCTCCATGGTGATGCAGTCCTCCACCGGGCAGACATTCACACACAAGTTACAGGCCACACATTCTTCGTCGATCACCGTAAACGTGCGGTCCTCCGACATCGCAATCGCCTGATGTGAGGTATCCTCGCAAGCCGCAAAACACCGCCCGCAGGAAATGCACAGGTCCTGATTGATCACCGCCTTGGCCACGTAATTGAGGTTCAGATACTGCCAGTCGGTGACATTGGGCACCGCAGCACCCTTGAAATCCGCAATGCTGGTGTGCCCCTTCTCATCCATCCATTCGGACAGACCGCTGATCATCTCCTGCACCACCTTGAACCCATAGGTCATCGCTGCCGTGCAGACCTGCACATTGCCGCAGCCCAGCGTGATGAACTCCGCCGCATCACGCCACGTCGTGATGCCACCAATGCCGGAGATTTCCATCCCCCGCGTGTGCTCCCCGCGCGCAATCTCCGACACCATCGACATGGCAATCGGTTTGACCGCCGGGCCGCAATAGCCGCCGTGCGAGCCCTTGCCGTCAATCGACGGCTCAGGCGACATCGTGTCGAGGTTCACGGAGGTGATCGAATTGATCGTATTGATCAGGCTCACCGCATCCGCGCCGCCCGCGCGCGCCGCTGCCGCAGGTTTGGTGATATCGGTGATGTTCGGCGTTAGCTTAACGATGACAGGTTTCGAGTAATACTGCTTGCACCACCGCGTCACCATCTCGATGTACTCGGGCACCTGCCCCACAGCAGCGCCCATCCCCCGCTCGCTCATCCCGTGCGGACAGCCAAAGTTCAGCTCAATCCCATCCGCGCCCGTGTCCTCCACCAGCGGCAGGATCGCCTTCCACGCGGCTTCCTCACAAGGCACCATGATCGATACGATCATCGCGCGGTCCGGGTAATCGGCCTTCACGCGTTTGATCTCTTCCAGATTGGTGTAGAGGTCGCGGTCAGTGATCAGCTCAATGTTGTTGAGCCCCAACAACCGCCGATCCGCCCCATAGATCGCGCCGTACCGCGGCCCGTTCACATTCACGACCGGAGGCCCCTCGGACCCCAGCGTCTTCCACACAACACCGCCCCAGCCCGCATCAAATGCGCGGCGGACGTTGTATTCCTTGTCCGTCGGCGGGGCCGAGGCCAGCCAGAACGGGTTTGGGGATTTAATGCCCAGAAAGTCAGTTGTCAGGTCAGCCATAGTGCCACTCCTCGTAGGATGGGTGATTTCACCCATCATCCCCCATCAAAACCCGGTGCATGTCTTCCGCCGCATCGCGCCCTTCGGCCACGGCCGTCACCGTCAGGTCATCACCGCCTGACGCGCAATCCCCGCCAGCCCAGACATCATCCACGGATGTCCGCCCATTGGCATCCACCTTGATCTTGCGCCCGTCCAGCACGGGCAATCCCTCACCCTCCAGCGTCTGGCCAATCGCCTTGAACACCTGATCCGCCGCCAGCTTGAGCGTCTGGCCCGTGCCCTGCATCGCATCATCGACGTACTCAAATTCAATCTCCCGCACCGCGCCATTGCCATGCACCGCAACCGGCACCGCATGGGTCACGATCCGCACGCCTTTGGAGGCCGCCAGATCCTGCTCGAACACGCTCGCATTCATCCGGTCCCGCCCGCGCCGGTAGACCAGCGTCACGTTCAGCGCGCCCAACAACTTGGCCTGCACCGCTGCATCCACCGCCGTCATGCCACCGCCGATCACCACCACATCGCGCCCAATCGGCACCTGTGCCACATCGGACGCCTGCCGCAGCTCCGCGATAAAATCCACCGCGTCGGAGACACCGTCCTTATCCTCGCCTTCGGCACCCAGCGCGTTCACACCCGCCAGACCAATCCCCAGGAACACCGCGTCATAAACCGCGCGCAGCCCGTCCAGCTTCACACCATCGCCCAGCGCCAAGCCATGTTTGATCTCGATCCCGCCGATCTTGAGCAGCCAATCCACTTCGGCCTGGGCAAACCCGTCCGGTGTCTTGTAGGCCGCGATCCCGTATTCATTCAGCCCACCGGGCTTGGGCCGCGCATCATGCACCACCACGTCATGGCCCAGCATCGCCAGCCGGTGTGCGCAGGCCAGCCCTGCGGGCCCCGCGCCAACCACGGCAATCCTCTTGCCCGTTGTCGCGCCCCGGCTGAAAGGATGGATGCCCTGCGCCTGCAAATGATCCGTCGCATAACGCTGCAACTGCCCGATCAGCACCGGCTTGCCTTCGGCCGCCTCCCGCACACAGGCTTCTTCGCATAAGGTCTCTGTCGGGCAGACGCGCGCGCACATGCCGCCCATGATGTTCTGGGTCAGGATCGTCTTGGCCGCCGCATCCGGCGTGCCCGTGGCGATCTGGCGAATGAACAGCGGAATGTCGATGTCCGTCGGACAAGCCGTGATGCAGGGCGCGTCATGGCAGAAATAGCACCGGTCTGCGGCCACCAAGGCCTCATGCCCGTCAAGCGCGGGATGCAGATCTGAAAACTGCGCCTCATACGCCGCGGCGGGCAGACGGCCCGGCATTACCCCTGGTTGAAACACATCTGACGACATCTGACGCACCCTCATGCTTGCTGGATGGTCAAACGCTCTCACGGATCAAAAATTTTATCAACTGGTAAAATTATTGCAGTTTTGCGAAGTTTGCGCTGCAAAGCGCCAATTGGGACGGTGGCGCAGGGTAAATATCTTGCGAAAAACACGCCTTTCGGCCACTATGTCGGCGCTGCACGAAAGAATTTCGACACCACCTGCCTGAGGGCCACTGGGCCGAAGACACATTCGTCCACGCCACGCTGCCGCATACTGCGGGCAGACCTAAGACAGGAGAAATGGGGTCATGGCAACTGGCACCGTGAAATGGTTCAACACGACAAAAGGCTACGGCTTTATCGCGCCCGATGGCGGCGGCAAGGATGTATTTGTCCACATCTCTGCGGTTGAACGCGCAGGTCTGACCGGGCTTGCAGACAACCAGAAGGTCACCTTCGACATCGAAGCGGGCCGGGACGGGCGCGAAAGCGCGGCGAACATCGCACTGGCCTGACACAAGGCCGACCAAAGCCTGAGTTTTTTGAGGCGGACGCTGCGGCGTCCGCTTCTGTGTCTGACACCCCCGCTGAAAGCCGCCCATGCCCAAGACCATTGCAATCGTGATTTTCGACCATGCCGAAGAGATGGATTTTGTCGGTCCCTGGGAAACGCTGGGCGCCGCCGCTGAGAAAGACCCCGACTGGCAGGTTATTCTGGTGGCCGAGACACCCGATCCCGTCACCTGCGAGAAAGGCATGTGCGTCTTTCCCACCCATACCTACGCCGACATCCCCACGCCTGATGTCATCATCGTGCCGGGGGGCGACGGGGCTAAGGAACAGCTGGAGAACCCCGCCACCGTGCAATGGCTCCAGACCGCTGCCCCCACCTGCACCTGGATCACCAGCGTCTGCACCGGCACCTTCCTGCTGGTGGGCGCGGGCCTGACAACAGGCCGACGTGTCACCACGCATCATTGGTTCCTCAAGGAGCTGCGCGACACCACCGATGCCAATGTGGTCGAAGGCGTCCGCGTCCTGCGGGATGGCAACCTTGTGACCGCAGGCGGGGTGACCTCCGGCATTGAAATGTCGCTGTGGCTGGTCGAACAGATCTGGGGCGCGGCACATCTGGACTACGTCAAAGGCTACATCGCCTATGACACCCCACCCCGCACCGTGATGGAGGTGTGAGGGGCCGCACAGGCTGCCCGCTGCCGCAATCGGTGCGCAGGGCGCCCCTCGCGCAAACCACCCTTGCAAACCCCGCAATCCTTCGTAGGTTTCCACTATGACGGAAAACACTGACAGTATCTTAAATGCCCTGCCGCGCCGGCTGAAAGAAGCCCGCAAGGCGCAAGGCCTCTCCCTTGATGCAACGGCGAACCTCAGCGGCGTGTCGCGCTCCATGGTCAGCCAGATTGAGCGGGGCGAAAGCAGCCCGACCATCGCGACCCTGTGGAACCTGACCCGCGCGCTGAACGTCGATTTTGCCGGCCTCATGGCGCAGGGCGAAAGGGGCGACAGGATTGACGTCCTACAGGCCGCAGAGGTCCCCACGATTGAGAACATGGGCAAAGGCTGCCGCATCGCGATCCTCTCTCCGCCCGAGGAGGCAGGCGGGCATGAGGTCTATGACATCTCCTTTCAGACGGGCGGTTCTCTCAGCAGCCAGCCGCATGCGCGCGGCGCGGTGGAGCAACTGACCGTGTTGGAAGGCCGCATCCGGATCATGTCCGGCACGGCGGACAGCATCCTGTCCATGGGCGACACCGCCCGCTATGCGGCGGACGTCCCCCATGAAATCACCGCCGTGGACGGCGCAGCCCGCGTGTTTCTGATCGTGAAATCAAGCTGATGGCGATTTAGCGGAAATCTGTATGTCATAACGGAATTTATCATTGCGGAAATCCATCCGTTATGACAGATACGGGGGGCGTCAGAGGAGTCGTCCCATGCCCGATCCGTTTCTTGCCCATATCAATGATACACTGGCCCAGATCACATCTGATGGCCTCCATAAACGCGAACGCCTGATCACCTCTGAACAGGCGGGCACGGTCACCGTCGGGGCGCGTGAGGTCATCAACCTGTGTGCCAACAACTACCTTGGCCTCGCCAACCACCCCGCCCTGATCACGGCGGCAAAAAACGCGATGGACGCCCATGGTTACGGCATGGCCAGCGTCCGCTTCATCTGTGGCACGCAGGACATCCACCGCGACCTCGAACAGCGCCTCGCGCGCTTTCTGGGGATGGACGACGCGATCCTCTTTGCCGCGTGCTTTGACGCCAATGGGGGGCTCTTTGAACCGCTCCTGGGCCCTGAAGATGCAATCATCTCGGACAGCCTGAACCACGCCTCGATCATTGATGGCATCCGGCTGTGCAAGGCGCAGCGCTACCGCTATGCCAACAACGATATGGCCGCACTGGAAGGCTGCCTGAAAGAGGCCAGAGCCGCCGGCGCGCGCCACATCATGATCGCCACCGACGGCGTGTTCTCAATGGATGGCACCTTGGCTGATCTGCCGGGCATACGGGCGCTGGCGGACCAATATGACGCGATTGTCATGGTGGATGACTGCCATGCCACCGGCTTCATGGGGCCGCGTGGCGCGGGAACGCCGGATCACTTCGACACCTCCGTTGATATCCTGACCGGCACGCTGGGCAAAGCCCTTGGCGGCGCGATTGGCGGCTATATCGCAGGCCCCCAGCCTGTGATTGATCTGCTGCGGCAACGCGCCCGGCCCTATCTCTTCTCAAATTCGCTGCCCCCCGCCGTGGTGGCTGCCGGAATTGAAGCCATCCAGCTGGTCGAAGACGGGGCCGCCCTGCGCGCACAGCTGTTCAAAAACACCGCCTATTGGCGCGCCGGACTGACCAAACTGGGCTTTGACCTTTTGCCGGGGGAGCATCCGATTGTGCCGGTGATGCTGGGCGATGCCAATCTGGCGCAGGACATGGCCGCCAAGCTGTTTGAGGAAGGCGTGCTTGTCTCCGGTTTCTTCTTTCCGGTTGTCCCCCATGGTCAGGCCCGCATCCGTACCCAGATGAACGCGCGTCTCAGCACCGCTGACCTCGACCACGCGCTGGCGGCTTTCGGCAAAGCGGGCCGTGCCTTGGAGCTGATTCCATGATCCCCAACACCATGACCGCGCTGGCCAAAACGAAACCTGCCGAAGGGCTGTGGCAGATCAACGCCCCGGTGCCGGAAATCGGGCCGGAGGACGTGCTGATCAGCATCAACATGACCGGGATTTGCGGCACCGACATTCACATCTGGAACTGGGACGACTGGGCCGCCGCCACCGTCCCGGTGCCCATGATCACCGGCCATGAATTCGCCGGAGAGATCGTGGACATGGGCCGCAACGTGACCGGCCTGACGCGCGGCCAGCGCTGCTCGGGCGAAGGGCACCTGATCGGCACGGAAAGCCGCCAGTCACGGGCCGGCAAGTTCCACCTGGATCCCGGCACGCGCGGGATCGGCGTGAATGAACAGGGCGCCTTTGCCCAATATCTCAGGCTGCCCGCGTTCAATGTGGTGCCCCTGCCGGATGATATCCCCGATGAGATCGGCGCCATCCTCGACCCGCTCGGCAACGCGGTGCACACAGCGCTCAGCTTTGACTTGCTGAGCGAGGATGTCCTGATCACCGGCGCAGGCCCCATCGGCATCATGGCCGCAGCCGTCGCCCGCCATGCCGGGGCGCGCAATGTCGTGCTGACCGACATCAACGCAGACCGCCTGACGCTGGCCGAACATGTGGTGCCCAGCGTGCGCACCGTGAACGTGGCTGAGGAAGACCTCAACGACGTCGCCCATCAGCTTGGCCTGACCGAAGGCTTTGACGTCGGGCTTGAAATGTCCGGCAGTCAGGCAGCACTCGACCAGATGGTCGAAGCGCTGGTGATGGGCGGCAAGATCGCCCTGCTGGGCATTCCGCCCGGTCAATCTCCCGTCAACTGGAGCAGCATCGTCTTCAAGGCGATCACCATCAAAGGCGTCTACGGTCGGGAGATGTTTGAAACCTGGTACAAGATGATTGCCATGCTGCAAAACGGGTTGGACGTCAGCCGTGTGATCACCCATCGCTACGACGTGGCCGATTTCGCCGAAGGGTTCGCGCAGATGAAATCAGGCCGCTCCGGCAAGGTGGTGCTGAACTGGCGCTAGGGTCACGGCCCGTCCCAATCCACCCCAACCGCCTCTTCCACCGCCAGACGCCCGTCGGGCCAGGGCCGCATCAACGGTGTGACCGTCTCCACATCGCCGTCCAGCCACAGCGGGACATCAGCCACCTCAAGAAACACGCCCATCCGGTGATGGATGTCCACCACATCCGCACTCGGCGGGCAGGTCACCGTCGCCACCTGCGGCACTTCAATGCCGCCGGGGCCTTTCCAGACATCCGTGATCGCCGCGAACCACAACAGCCCCCCGCCTTTGGGCGCGATGCGCCAGGCGGTCTTGCTCCGCTTCTCTCCGGTCCATTCATACCAGCCATTGGCAGGCACCACCGCGCGGCCCGTGCCCTCATAGGCGGATTTGTCAAACACCGTTTCCGAGCGTGCATTGACCAGCGTCTCCATCACCGGGCGACCCCGCGCGTTCACGCGCCCCACCGGGATGATGCCCCAACGCATATGGCCAAACCCGCCGGGCCCGAAGGTCACGATCTGCTGGCCGGGGGCGATGTTGTGGCGGGCCGGTTCATTGCCCAGCGCCCCGGCGTCCACACCCAACGCGGCCGCCACCTCCCGCATCGGCGTGGTGAGGAAAAACCGCCCCGGCATCGCTCACTCCGCCCCGATCGTGTCGATCAACACCAGCACCTCTGGCCCGATCCCTTCGACGATCCTGGCAACCCCTGCTGCATTCGGGTGAATGCCGTCTGATTGAAACCACTGCTGCAAGGCAGCCGGGTTCATATCCTCTCCCTCGGCCACCAAGCCTGTGAAAAAGCTCTCCAGAAACCCGGTGCCATAGGTGCCCGCCAGTTCCGGATAAAGCGCATCGAACTGCGCCTTGTAGTCCGGCCCGTAATTCCCCGGCGCCTCCATCCCGATCAGAAGCACCTCAACCTCCGCCGCATCCGCCGCCTGAAGAATCCCCTCGATGTTCCCCCGCGCCTCCGCCGGATCGAGCCCACGCAGCAGGTCATTGCCGCCCAGCGCCACGATCATGCCGTCCACCTCCGGCGTCAGGGTCCAGCCGACACGGGCCAAACCGCCCGCAGTCGTATCCCCCGACACCCCCGCATTGATCAACCGCACATCAGCGCCCTGCGCGTCCAGCCAACGCTGCAACTGCGGAACAAACCCCTCCTCCACTGGCAGGCCATATCCTTGCGTCAGACTATCGCCCAGTGCCGCAATGACCACGTCATCGGCCTGTGCCGCGCCTGCCATCAGCACCATAATCGCACCCAGCGCCTTGCACCTGATCATAAGAACTCCATATCCAGACGGGACAGGGACAAGGGCCACCATCCGTGACAGAACCAACGTTTGAACTTGAAGATGTGATGCTTTCCCTCAAGGGCAATGCCGGACCCGTCGATATCCTGCGCGGCATTTCGCTGAACGTCCAGCCGGGAGAGACCTTGGCCCTGACCGGCCCCTCGGGTTCCGGCAAATCCTCGCTGCTGATGGTCATGGGCGGGTTGGAGCAAGCCACGGGCGGCCATGTGCTCGCATTGGGTCAGGACCTGACAACCATGAACGAAGACGCGCTGGCCCGTTTCCGACGTGGGGATGCGGCGCGCGGGCGCATGGGCATCGTGTTCCAGTCCTTCCACCTGATCCCGACCATGACCGCGTTGGAGAACGTCGCGACCCCCATGGAGCTTGCAGGGGCCGAAGACGCCTTTGAGCGCGCGGCAGAGGCGCTGGAAACCGTGGGCCTTGGCCACCGCACCGGGCACTATCCGGCACAAATGTCGGGGGGCGAACAACAGCGTGTGGCCCTCGCCCGTGCCACGGCCCCAAACCCCGCCATCCTGCTGGCCGATGAACCCACCGGCAACCTCGACAGCGCCAATGGCGAAGCGATCATGGATCTGCTCTTTGCCCTGCGCGACGCCCATGGATCGACGCTGGTGCTGGTCACCCACGATCCGACGCTGGCCGAACGCTGTGACCGCGTGGTGCGGCTGGCTGACGGAAAACTTGTATGAGCCTCGCGCAAGCCAGCCGCTTTGCCCGCCGCGAAATGCGCGGGGGGCTGCGGGGCTTTCGCCTGTTCCTCGCCTGTCTCGCCCTCGGTGTCGCCGCCATCGCCGCGGTCGGTTCCGTCCGCGCCGCGATTGAAGCAGGCCTTGAACGCGAAGGCGCAGCCTTGCTGGGCGGTGCGGCCGAGCTTGATTTCACCTACCGCTTCGCCACGCCCGAAGAGCGCGTCTGGATGGCCGCCCGCGCGCAGGACATCTCCGAAATCGTTGAATTCCGCTCCATGGCCGTGGTCGGCGACGCGCGCGCTTTGACCCAGGTCAAAGGCGTCGATGAGGCTTATCCGCTGGTGGGCGACATGGTGCTCGCCCCCGATATCCCCTTGGCAGAAGCACTGGAAGGCACCGCCGCCGCCCCCGGCGCTGTGATGGAACGCGCCCTGTCTGATCGCCTCGGCCTGCAACCCGGTGACACCTTCGACCTTGGCACCAAGACCTTCACCCTCACCGCCCTCATTGAACGCGAACCAGACAGCGCCGCCAGCGGCTTCGCCCTCGGCCCCCGCACGCTCCTCAAGCGCGCGGACCTCGAAGGCGCTGGCCTCCTCGCCCCCGGCACGCTCTTCAACAGCAAATACCGCCTTACGGTCCGCCCCGGCACCGACCTGCAAGTGCTGGAGGACGAAGCCGCAGAAACCTTCGCCAATGCCGGCATGCGCTGGACCGATGCCCGCAACGGCGCGCCGGGCGTGGCGCAATTCGTTGACCGTCTCAGCGCGTTCCTTGTGCTTGTGGGCCTCTCCGGCCTTACGGTGGGCGGCGTCGGTGTCTCCGCCGCTGTCCGCGCCTACCTCGCCAATAAAACCGGCACCATCGCGACCCTGCGCGCACTGGGCGCAGACCGCGCAACGGTCTTCCAGACCTACTTCCTCCAGATCGGCGCCCTCAGCCTGCTGGGTGTCTTCATCGGCGTCCTGCTGGGTGGCCTCGCCCCGCTCCTGCTCGCCCCGCTGATCGAAGCCCGCCTGCCCGTGCCCGCCGCCTTCTCCCTCTACCCCGCGCCGCTGTTCGAAGCCTCCCTCTATGGCCTGCTCACCGCCCTCGCCTTCACCCTCTGGCCACTGGCCCGCAGCGAGGACGTGCGCGCGGCAACCCTCTTCCGCGACGCATGGGCCGGTGCCAAAACCCTGCCCGCCCCGAAGTACATCCTCGCCGTCGTCGCCGTCGCCGCCGCCCTGATCGCCACTGCCGGCTGGTTCAACGGCTCATGGATGCTGACCCTCTGGACGCTGGGCGGGATCGCAGGGGCACTCCTGATCCTCGCCCTCGCCGCGTTGCTGCTGCGCATGATCGCACGGCAACTCGCCCACCGCACCCGCGGCTATCCCCGCCTGCGATGGGCCATGGCCGCGATCAGCGGACCGGGCGAAGGCGCAGGCGCCGTGGTGCTGTCGCTCGGCCTCGGCCTGTCGGTCCTGGCCGCCGTGGGGCAAATCGACGGCAATCTCAGACAAGCCATCTCCGGCAACCTCCCCGACGTCGCCCCGTCGTATTTCTTCATCGACATCCAGAAGGACCAGATGGCAGGCTATACCGAGCGGCTGGAGAACGACCCCGCCGTCAGCAAGATCGACAGCGCGCCCATGCTGCGCGGCGTGATCACCCAGATCAACGGTGGCCCCGCCAAAGACACCGCAGGCGATCACTGGGTCCTGAACGGCGACCGGGGCGTGACCTATGCCGCCACGCCGGATGCCGATACCAATCTGACCGCCGGGGAATGGTGGCCCACCGATTACACCGGCCCCACCCAGATCAGCTTCGCCGCTGAGGAAGCCGAAGAAATGGGCCTCACCCTTGGCGACACCCTCACCGTCAACATCCTCGGCCGCGACATCACCGGAGAAATCACCAGCTTTCAGGAGGTCGACTTCTCCACCGCCGGGATCGGCTTCATCCTCACCATGAACCCATCGGCGCTGGAAGCCGCCCCCCATACCTTCATCTCCACCGTCTACGCCACGCCCGAAGCCGAAGCCGCGATCCTGCGCGATCTGGCCAGCGCGTACCCCAACATCACCGCCGTCCGCGTGCGCGACGCCATCGACCGTGTGGCCTCCGTCCTCGCCGGTCTGGCGGCCGCCACCTCCTACGGGGCCCTCGCCACGCTGTTGACCGGCTTCATCGTCCTGATCGGTGCCGCCGCCGCAGGCACTTCCGCCCGCACCTATGAAGCGGCCTTGCTGAAAACCCTCGGCGCCTCCCGCCGCATGATCGCCACCAGTTTCGTGCTGCGCGCGATGCTGCTGGGCCTCTTTGCCGGGGTGGTTGCATTGGCGGCTGGCATACTTGGCGGCTGGGCTGTCAGCCGATATGTGATGGAGACGGAATTTAGAATCATCTGGCCCTCGGCACTGATGATCGTCAGCGGCGGGGTGCTGGCGACAGTGCTGTCAGGGCTGGGCTTTGCCCTTGGCGCTCTGGGCGCACGACCCGCACAGGTCCTGCGTGCCCGCGAATGAAGGCAGGCCACCACATATGAACAACAAAGGCGCGACATGACCGACACCCTCCCAGCCACGCTGCCCCGCGCGGTGACGCCCGCCCAGCAGCAACAGATCATCAACATCGTCCGCCGCGCCGCCCGTGCTGAGATCACCTCCCGTTTCGGCATTCTGGAACCCGATGAGGTCTTCACCAAAACCCGCAGCGATGACCTTGTGACCATCGCAGACCTCGCGGCAGAGGCGATGATGACCCGCGCCCTGCAAATCGCCTTCCCCCATGCGCTGATCGTGGGAGAGGAAGCCGCCGCCAAGAACCCGGCCATCGTGGAAGAGATCGCCGATGCGCCGCTGGCTTTCGTCCTCGACCCCATCGACGGCACATGGAACTTCGCCAACGGTCTGGCGGTCTTTGGCACGATCCTGGCCGTAACCCAGTTTGGCCGCCCCGCCTTCGGCCTGATCTATGATCCCGTCTCGGATGACTGGGCCATCGCCGATGACGAAAGCGCCGCCCGCATCGACCGCCCCAGCGGGGTGGAAACCCCGCTCAAAGCCTCCATGGGCAAACAGCTGGAAAACCTGACAGGCTTCATCGGCTATGACATGTTCCCCGCCGACAAGCGCGCAGAACTGCTGGCCACCTTCCCCTCG
This sequence comes from uncultured Sulfitobacter sp., assembly GCF_947500075.1. GTDB lineage: Bacteria > Pseudomonadota > Alphaproteobacteria > Rhodobacterales > Rhodobacteraceae > Sulfitobacter. The sequence continues at coordinate 796,914 of NZ_CANMQS010000001.1, forward strand.
CTCGGCCGCACCCACGCCCTGCGTTGCTCGGCCCACGAATACCGCATGATCGCGCAAGGCCGCGCCGACTTCCTGCTGTCGGCTGAGCTGAAACCCTGGGACCATCTGGCAGGCGCTTTGATCTGCGAACGCGCCGGCTGCCATGTGGAAATGCTCGACGGCGGCCCCTACGACGCCAGCCGCACCGACGGCCACCTGCTCGTGGCCCCCGATCGGCCGACGTGGAACCGGCTGAAGAAGGTGTTTTCGTTTTTGACGTGATGTGGGTTTCACCCACCCTACAGCCCGATACCAACGGCGCGCAATCAATGCGCACCCGACGGCCCGTAGGATGGGTGCTTGCACCCATCACGCCAGCCGCAAATCCCTACTCCGCCGCTTCCACATATTCCTCCATCGGCGGACAGGTGCATACCAGATTCCGGTCGCCATGCACATTGTCCACGCGGTTCACCGGCGGCCAATACTTGTCGATCCGGTAGGCGCCGGGCGGGAAACAGCCCTGCTCGCGGGTATAGGGCCGCTCGCCCCATTCCAGCACCAGATCCTCCACCGTATGCGGCGCGTTCTTCAGCGGGTTGTTCTGCGGATCAATCTCGCCCTTCTCAATCGCCGCGATCTCCTCCCGGATGGCCAGCATCGCGTCACAGAACCGGTCCAGCTCCGCCTTCGTCTCACTCTCTGTCGGCTCCACCATCAGCGTGCCTGCCACCGGCCATGACATCGTCGGCGCGTGGAAGCCACAGTCAATCAACCGCTTGGCAATGTCATCCACCGTCACGCCCGCACTTTCCTCAAAGGGGCGCACATCAAGAATGCACTCATGCGCCACGCGGCCTGTGGGACCGCGATAGAGCACGTCAAACGCCCCCTCCAACCGCTTGGCGATATAGTTGGCGTTCAAAATCGCCACCCGCGTCGCCTGCGTCAAACCCTCTCCGCCCATCATCAGGCAATAGGCCCATGAGATCGGCAACAGGGAAGGCGAGCCAAAGGCCGCCGCCGACACCGCATTGCCCCCCGCATTGGGGTCGCCCGGCAGATGCGGCACCAGATGCGCCTTCACGCCAATCGGCCCCATGCCGGGCCCGCCGCCACCGTGGGGAATGCAGAAGGTCTTGTGCAGGTTCAGATGGCTCACGTCCCCACCCAGATCACCGGGCCGGGACAATCCAACCATGGCGTTCATGTTGGCCCCGTCAATATAGACCTGCCCGCCGTGATCATGGGTGATCCTGGTAACTTCCGTCACCGTCTCCTCAAACACACCGTGCGTGGACGGATAGGTGATCATGCAGCCCGCGAGGTTCTCGCTGTGCGCTTCCGCCTTGGCGCGGAAATCCTCCAGATCAATGTCGCCATTCTCTGCCGACTTCACCGCAACGACTTTCCAGCCGACCATCTGGGCGCTCGCCGGATTGGTCCCATGCGCGCTCATCGGAATGAGGCAAATGTTGCGATGCCCCTCTCCCCGCGCCCGGTGATAGCCCGCAATCGTCAAGAGCCCCGCATACTCCCCCTGCGCGCCCGAATTGGGCTGCATCGAAATCGCATCATAACCAGTGATGTCACAGAGCTTCGCCGACAGATCGTCGATCATATGGGCATACCCCTCGGCCTGATCGGCCGGCGCATAAGGGTGCATCAACGAAAACTCCCGCCAGCTGACCGGCATCATCTCCGCGGCTGAATTCAGCTTCATCGTGCAGGATCCCAGGGGGATCATCGCCCGGTCCAGCGCCAGATCACGGTCGGCCAGACGGCGCATATAGCGCATCATCTCTGTCTCGGCCCGGTTCATGTGGAAAATCGGATGGGTCAGATAGGTGGTCTCACGAATGAGCTTTTCGGGCATATGATAATGCGGCGTATAATCCTTGTCCGCCTTGTCAATCCCGAACGCCCGCCACACCGCTTCAATCGTCGCAGGTTTGGAACGTTCATCCAGCGTGATCCCGACCTTTGTCTCACCAACAGCGCGCAGGTTGATCCCCTCATCCACCGCTGACTTCAGAACAGCGGACTGCAACGGCCCGACCTCGACGGTAATCGTGTCAAAGAAAGTCGCAGGCCGCACGTCAAAGCCCGCCATCTTCAGCCCCTCGGCCAGCCGCACCGTCTTGCGATGGATCCGCTGCGCAATCGCCTTCAGCCCCTCCGGGCCATGGAACACCGCATACATGCTGGCCATCACCGCCAACAACGCCTGCGCCGTGCAGACGTTCGAGGTCGCCTTCTCCCGCCGGATATGCTGCTCGCGGGTCTGCAAAGACAACCGGTACGCCCGGTTGCCGTGCGCATCAATCGACACGCCCACAATCCGCCCGGGCATCGAGCGTTTATAGGCATCCTTGCACGCCATATAGGCCGCATGTGGCCCGCCATAGCCCTCCGGCACGCCAAACCGCTGGGTCGAGCCCACCGCGATATCCGCCCCCATGGCACCCGGTTCCTTCAGCACCGTCAGCGCCAGCGGATCAGCAGACATGACCGCCACGCCCTTATGCGCATGCAATGCCGCAATCACCGGCGTGAAATCCCGCACATGCCCATGCGTCCCCGGATACTGGAAAATCGCCCCGAAGACGGCGCTCGCATCCATCTCCGACGGATCACCGACAACAACCTCAATCCCCAAAGGCACCGCCCGCGTCCGCATCACCGCAATGTTCTGCGGATGGCAATCCTGATCCACAAAGAACGCCGTGCACTTCGACTTCGACACCCTTTGCGCCATCGTCATCGCCTCGGCACAAGCCGTCGCCTCATCCAGCAACGACGCATTCGCTACCGGCAACCCGGTCAGATCACAGACCATCGTCTGGAAATTCAGCAAAGCCTCCAGCCGCCCCTGCGAAATCTCCGGCTGATAGGGCGTATAGGCGGTATACCACGCCGGGTTTTCCAGAATGTTCCGCTGGATCGCGGGCGGCGTCACCGTCCCGTGATACCCCTGCCCGATCAGCGAGGTCAGAACCTTGTTCTTGGACGCCACCTTGCGCATGTGCTCCAGCACCTCGCGCTCCGACATCGCCCGGCCAAAATCGAGGCTCCCTTCCATCCGGATCGCAGGCGGCAGCGTATCATCCATCAACGCGGCCAATGACTTGGCCCCCACCACCTTCAACATATCCGACATCTCCGCCGGCGACGGCCCGATGTGCCGCCGATTGGCAAAATCATACGGCAAATACTCTGTTGGCTTGAATGTCATTTTTCACCTCTTTGGGTCTGCGTAACGCGCTGTAATTTTGAGACTCAATCCATTGTCCGGATCAGCTGCGAAGTCTTTGAACCTGAAAACCCCGACATACCCATCGCGAGCGAGCGTTTCGGGATCTTTGTCTCGCTGCATGACTACTAAGTCGTATTTTTTTAGAGCCGAAATGAGGTTCTGAACTTTAAAACTCTCAAAATCAGCCTTCAAGAACGGGTGCCTGTAAGAGCCATCGGGCCTGTAGAAGGTTTGATGAATGACCCCCAACTGGCAGCCGTCAACATCAGCCGTATAGCTGCCAATGGATCCCACAATCTTTACCAGTTTGGGCTTACTCATCCCGTTTTTCCTGCTTCCAAATGGTTCAAAAAACCCTGCCAGAGGCCTGAAATCTGTTTTGGTGAAACAGATGCAAAACCCCCGACAGTCCTGTTCATCTCACCCGATAAACTTCTGATACCCGGCTTCATCCATGAACTCGTCCATCTGGGACGCGTCACTCACCGTCATCCTGAAGAACCACGCCTCGCCTTGCGGGTCGTCATTTACCATGCCCGGATTGTCCGCCAATGCGCTGTTCACTTCCGTGATTTCCCCGTCGATCGGCGCCAGAATGTCCGAGGCCGCCTTGACGCTTTCAATCACCACCACTTCGTCATCCTTGCTGACTGTGGTGCCCTCGTCGGGCAGTTCCACAAACACCACATCGCCCAGCTGCTCTGCCGCGTGGGCTGTGATGCCCACCACAACTTCATCGCCCTCAACGCGCAGCCACTCATGTTCTTCAGTAAATTTCATCTGTCTTTCCCTGTCTTGAAGTTATCTTTTGAAACCTGCTGCCACGAAGGGCAGCGGTGCTGTGGCAACCGGCAACCGCTTGCCGCGTACCTCACCCCAGAGCGGTTGATCCACGGCGGCCGCATCCAGCATGGCCATCGCCACAGGCCGCTCCACCGAGGGGCCAAACCCGCCCGAGGTCACAACCCCGACCTGCGCACCGCCCTCTGCCGCGTCAAACAATGCCACCCCTTCGCGCATCGGCGCACGGCCCTCAGGCAGCAACCCGACGCGCTTGCGTGCCGCACCATCCGCCAGCTGCGCCAACACCACATCCGCACCCGGAAACCCGCCAGCCCGCGCACCGCCCGTGCGGCGCACCTTCTGGATGGCCCAGTTCAGGGCCGCTTCTGTCGGTGTCGTCTCCGCATCCATGTCATGCCCATACAGGCACAACCCGGCTTCCAGCCGCAGGCTGTCCCGCGCCCCCAGACCAATGGGCGCCACTTCCGCATGATCCAGCAGCGCCTTTGTCAAACCTTCAACCGCCTGCGCAGGCACCGACAACTCATAGCCATCCTCACCGGTGTATCCCGACCGCGAGGCCCAGACCGCCACGCCGCCCAGATCCAGATCGCGCACATCCATGAACCGCATCTCCGCCGCCGCGGCATCCATGCCCGACAGCACCGCTTCCGCCCCCGGCCCCTGCACTGCAATCAACGCGCGATCCTCAATCAACTCGACCGTCACGCCCGGCTCCAGTGCCGCCCGCATCCGCGCCACATCCGCGTCCTTGCAGGCCGCATTCACCACGACAAACAACGCATCCCCGCGCCGCGCGAACATCAGATCATCCTCGATCCCGCCCGCCGCGTTGGTGAAAAACCCATAGCGCTGACGCCCATCGGCCAGCCCCAGCACGTCCTGCGGCACCATCGCTTCAAACGCCAGCGCCACTGCGTCCCAGGACGCACCCGTCAGCATCACCTGGCCCATGTGGCTCACATCAAACAGCCCGGCCTTTTGCCGCGTCTGCACATGCTCCGCCATCACGCCTTCAAACTGCACGGGCATGGAATAGCCCGCAAAAGGCACCATGCGCGCACCAAGGGCCACATGCAGATCATAAAGCGGTGTCCGTTTGAGATCACTCATCGCGTCCCTGTCCCTTCCAAAGGCCGGGCGCATCCCTGCGGGAACCGGCATCATCAGACCGCGTGATTGCGGTCCCATAATGCCCCCTCTGTCCTTTCGCCTGAGATCGTTATCCCTTCGGCGGGCGCCTCACGCGCCACTCTCCAGAGCTGTCCTGCCCGTTACGGTCCTTTGGCCTGAGAGTTTCCGGGGCGGTTGCTCCTTCGGCATCGGCGTGCAACCGATTCTCCCATAACGGTGCCTATTGGTATGCGCGGGTATACGACCACGTCAAGCACACTTGTGCATAGTCCCCTCACATGGTTGTTTGCCCCAAAACGGAGCCACCGGCATGACACCCTATTTCTTTGGCTACGGCAGCCTTGTGAACCGCCAGACCCACGCCTACCCCGATGCGCATCCCGCGCAACTGAACGGCTGGCACCGCGCATGGGTCCGCTGTGCCGGACGCGACACCGTTTTCCTCAGCGTTGTGCCCGATACAACCACCACCATCGACGGTCTGATCGCCGCTGTGCCGCAGAACGACTGGGCCGCCCTCGATGCGCGCGAAAGCGGCTATACCCGCATCGGTTCAGGCGATGCGGTTGCCCACCCGCTGACGCTGCAACCCTTGGTCGCCCACTATCAGGTGCCCGAAGACACCCATGTGGACACCGGCGATCACGTGATCCTGCTCAGCTATCTCGACGTGGTGGTACAGGGCTTCCTGCGCGAGTTCGGAGAGGTCGGCGTCACCCGATTTTTTGAGACCACCGCAGGCTGGGAAACACCCGTCCTGAATGACCGCGCGGCCCCGCAATATCCCCGCGCCCAAAGCCTCAGCAAAGACGAAACCGATCTGGTCAACGACCACCTGAGCACGCAAAAAGCGACCCTGGTTCAGCCCTGACGCGCGCGCACCTTCTGCAACAACGGCATCACCGCCGCCATCTCCGGTCCGCTCTCCTGCCCCGTCAAGGCCAGCCGCAGCGGCCGGAACAACCCGCGCCCCTTGCGCCCCGTTGCCTCCTTCACGGCTGCGGTCCACATGCCCCAGGTGCCTTCGTCAAAGGGCATCGCCGGCAACATCTCCATGGCCTGTGCCACAAACGCGGCATCCTCATCCGCAATCACCGGCGCGGCCCCATCGCGGAACATCGCCCACCAGCCGTCCAGATCGTGCAACGTCTCGATGTTCTCCCGCGTCACCGCCCAGAACTGCGCCGCCTTGTCGGCAGGCACGCCCAGATCGGCAATCTTGTCCGCAACATCCGCTGCCTCAAGCGTCTGCAAAAACCGCCCTGTCAGCGGGAACAGATCCTTCACATCGAACTTCGTGGGGGCAGAGCCAAAGCGCTCAATATCAAACCCGTCAATCAATTCCGCCATATCCGTGCGCAGCTCCACCGGGTCCGACGACCCCAGCCGCGCCATCAGGCTCAACAACGCAAAGGGATGCACCCCCTGCGCCCGCAAATCGCGCAGCGCCAGCGTGCCCAGACGTTTCGACAACGCCTCCCCCTGCGGCCCGGTCAGCAACGAATGATGCGCAAACGACGGCACCGCACCTCCGCCCAGCGCTTCCATGATCTGGATCTGCGTCGCGGTGTTGGTCACATGGTCCGAGCCGCGCACAACATGGGTCACCCCCATCTCCGTATCATCCACGACTGAGGCCAGCGTATAGAGGATCTGCCCATCGCCCCGGATCAGCACCGGATCCGATACCGAATTGGAATCAATGGAGATATCCCCCAGGATACCATCCACCCACTCGGTCCGCTGATTGTCCAGCTTGAACCGCCAGACCCCATCGCCCCGCTCCGCGCGCAGCGCATCCTTCTCCGCATCCGACAACGCCAAAGCAGCCCGATCATAGACCGGCGGCTTGCCCATATTCAGCTGCTTCTTGCGCTTCAGATCCAGTTCCGTCGGCGTCTCGAACGCCTCGTAGAACCGCCCGATCTCGCGCAGCTTGTCTGCTGCTGCATGGTACTTTTCCAACCGCTCCGACTGCCGCTCGACCCGGTCCCAATGCAGCCCCAGCCAGGTCAGGTCTTCCTTGATCCCGTCAACATATTCTTCCTTGCTGCGCTCAGGGTCCGTGTCGTCAATCCGCAGGATGAACGTGCCGCCCGCCTTGCGCGCGATGAGGTAGTTCATCAACGCCGTGCGCAGGTTGCCCACATGGATGAAACCGGTGGGGGACGGGGCAAAACGGGTGACGGTCGGGCTGGACATCGGTAGGGCTCCTTTTGCCGCGTGGCTTGTCACAGCGCGCCCAAATTGTCCAGTTAGCTGGGGTGCACCGGCCAATGGGTCGCCAGATCATCCAGCCCTGCGCGAATGAGCGCTGCCAGAACGTCCTCATCCGCATCCGCCAGCTTGTTGAGATACAGACACGACTTGCCTTTGGTGTGTTTGCCCAGCCGCGCCAGAATGCCACCGAAATCGGCATAGCCCGGCATAATGTAAATGCTCAGCTTCGCCTTGCGCGGCGCAAAGCCGGTGACAAACCACGTGCCGGTCCGCCCCGACTTATAGGTGTAATCATAGCTGCCATAACCCAGCATCGCACCCGACCACAGCACCGGCTGCCAGCCCGTAACCCGCTGAAACAACGCATCCAACCGGGCCGCCTCCCCGTGACGCCGCGCAGGGCTCACCTCCTGAACATCCATCACACCACCCTCCCTTTGCCCCAGTATACAGCAAATCGCACCGGCTTGCGGCCCCCCGTCTCACGATAAAATGAACGCGGATCCCGGTCGCAAACTTGGCCCGACGCGCCGCCGCACTAGCTCTTTGGGATCAAGCCCAACCAAAGGAGCCCCCCATGACCCTCACCCGCCGTCAAACCCTGCTCACCGCCGCCGCCCTGCCCCTTGCCGCCACCAGCGCGACAATCGCCCGTGCCGGCGCGCCGATGATGGGCGTGTCTCCCGCCCCGTTCAACCGCGTGAAGCTCGGCGGGTTTGAAGTGACAACCCTGCTCGCTGGCACCCGCTCCGTGCCCGATCCGCAAAACATCTTCGGCATGAACGTCGATGCAGACACCTTCGCTGCCGCCTCCGCTGCGGCCAATCTGCCCACCGATGCCGCGCAGTTCTTCTTCACGCCGACGCTGGTCAACACCGGTGCCGAACTGGTGCTCTTTGACACGGGCCTCTCTGCCGCTGGCACCCTCGCAGCGGTCACCGCCGCTGGCTACACCGCCGATCAGGTCGACATCGTGGTGATCACCCACATGCACGGCGACCACATCGGCGGCATGATGAACGACGGCGCGGCCACCTATCCCAACGCCCGCTATGTCACCGGTCAGGTCGAATACGACACATGGGCAAAGGCAGAGAACGAGAACTTCGACAACAACATGCGCCCCATGGCCGAGATGACAACCTTCCTCGACGCAGGCCAGGACGTGGTCACCGGCATCACCTCCGTCGGCGCCTTCGGCCACACGCCGGGCCACATGACCTACCGCCTGACGTCAGAGGGCAAATCCATGCTGCTGGGTGCCGATTTCGCCAACCACTACGTCTGGTCCCTGGCCCATCCCGACTGGGAAGTGAAATTCGACATGGACAAATCCGCCGCCGCCGAGACCCGCCGCGCGCTGCTGTCGATGATGGCGGCCGAAAAGATGCCCTTCGTCGGCTACCACATGCCCTGGCCCGGCATCGGCTATGTCGAAACCCGTGGCGACGGCTTCCACTACGTCCCCCACAGCTACCAGCTGATGCTCTGAACCAAGCGCGGGCTGTCTCCTCAAAGGACAGCCCCCTCTTCCAAATGGTTTCAAAAACCCCCGCGGAGCGTTAAAATCTCTGTCGGCGCACCAAAAGAGATTTCAGACCTCCGGTGGGGTTTTTTAGACCATTTGGAAGACCAGAATGGCGCAGGCGTCTGCACATCCAAAGCAGAGGTCACCCACCTTGCTGCAACGCCCCGTTGTCCCACTGGCCCGAGGCCTCTTCCCCCGTCGCATAGCGCATCGTACCGGCCCCCTGTCGTTTGCCGCCCGTGAACGCGCCCTCATAGACGTCGCCATTGGCGTAGGTGGCGATACCGTTGCCCTCAATCGCGCCGCGCTCCCACTGGCCTACATAGGTGAAACCGCTTGGCATGGTGATCTTGCCCTCGCCATGGCGCTGGCCCGCCTCGAACTGGCCCTCGTAGATCGTGCCATCAGGGTAGGTTGCAATCCCGGTGCCAGCGCGTTCGCCCTCTGCCCATTCCCCCTCATAGCGGTAGCCATCCGCATAGGTCATCACCCCCTGCCCATGGTTGCGGGCGTTTTTGAACCCGCCCTCATAGACCACGCCATTGGCGTAGGTGGCGCGGCCTTCCCCCTCGATCACGCCAGCGGCCCAGCCGCCTTCATAGGTCGCGCCATCGGGGTAGGTGATCTTGCCCTGCCCGTCAGCCAGATCGTTGCGGAAACTGCCCAGGTAGACCGATCCGTCGGGATAAGTCACCTGTCCCTGCCCCTCGATCTGGCCTGCCACCCATGAGCCGGTGTAGACATAGCCATCCACCCCGGTAAACGTGCCCTGCCCGTCGCGGCGGTCATCGCGGAAATCACCCTCATAGGTGTCGCCATTGGCATAGGTGACCTTGCCCTTGCCCTCGCGCCGCCCGGCGGCCAGCTGGCCTTCGTAGACATCGCCATTGGGTTGGGTCAGCGTGCCCGTGCCGTCAATCTGGCCATCCTTCCACAGCCCCACATAGGTCAGCCCGTCCGGCATGGTCAGCGTGCCTTGCCCGGCGCGTTTGCCCACGACAATCTCCCCCTCATAGACCGCGCCATCGGGATAGGTGATCACACCCGCCCCCTGTTTGATCCCGTCAATCCAGTCGCCCTTGTATTCATAGCCGCCGGGGCTCTGCATCACGCCTTTGCCGTGGTGTTTGGCATTGCGGAACGTCCCCTCGTAGCGCACCCCGTTGGCATAGAGCGCCACCCCCTGTCCGATGATCGCGCCGCCCTGCCAGTCGCCTTCATAGGTGCCGCCATCGGCAAAGGTGATCTTGCCAAACCCATCCGGCTTCCCCTTGGAGAAATTCCCCTGATAGACCGACCCGTTGGGAAAGCGCGCAACGCCTTCGCCCCTGATCTCACCATCCACCCACTGGCCGGTGTACTCATAGCCGTTGGGCAGCTTGTAGGTGCCTTCCCCGTGCTGCAAACCGCCCTTGAAGGTGCCCTCATAGACCCCGCCATCGTCATATTGCTTGGTGATCACCTGCCCCTCGTCCTGCGCAGTGGCGGGCAAGGCAATGAGGGCAAGCAAAACAGATACAGCAGATGTCAGGCGCGTCAGGGGTGTCATATCTCTACCATTGTTGCCGCGCGCGGGGGAGGACCGCGCAGGGAGGGTCACCATTTGGGGGCAAGCCTAAGCAAGGACGCCATGGGGGGCAATCCACTTTTGCCCCCCTCTCGCCTTGCTGTGGCCATGACCCCTGCCTACAGTCATCACGAATGCGAACAGGAGACCCTGATGCCCACACCCACGGATCTTACCGGGCGCTGCTATTGCGGTGCCTTGCAATATGCGGCCACCGGCCCGGTGCAGCTCAAGGCGCAATGCCACTGCCGGGAATGCCAGTATATCTCCGGTGGCGGGCCGAACTACTTCATGATCCTGCCGCGCGACGGCTTCACCTGGACCAAAGGCACGCCCCAAACCTTCACCCGCAGCGATCTGGACAGCCCCGTCACCCGCTGCTTCTGCGGCACCTGCGGCACCCATATCACCACCGAACTCACCGATGGGGAACGCATCGTGCTCAAAGTCGGCACGCTGAATGACCCGCTGGCCTATGGCGGGCCGAAAATCGCCATCTACACCTGTGACGAACAGCCCTTCCACGTCACCCCCGGCAACATCGCGCGGTTCGAACGCCTGCCCTGAACCGCCACCCGCTGCGCCAAAATGCCGTTGCGGGGTTTAACCCCCGGTTTGATCTGCTACATCAACGCCCGTAACCAAAGGGCATCACCATGGCAGACCGTTTTCGCATCACTCTGGGCCAGCTCAATCCAACCGTTGGCGATCTGGCCGGCAACGCCGCCCTGGCGCGGGAAGCCTGGGCGCAGGGCAAGGACGCAGGCGCCGATCTGGTCGCCCTGCCCGAGATGTTCATCGCAGGTTACAACGCGCAGGATCTGGTGATGAAACCCGCCTTCCAGCGGGACGCCATGTCCCATATCGAAGCGCTTGCAGCGGATTGCGCGGACGGCCCCGCACTGGCCATCGGTGCGCCCGTGGCGGAGGAGGACAAGCTCTACAACGCCTATCTGATCCTCAAAGGCGGCAAGATCGCCTCCCGCAGCCTCAAACACGAACTGCCCAATGAGACGGTGTTTGACGAGGTCCGCATCTTTGACGCAGGCCCCCTTGGCGGGCCGTACTCCGTTGGCAACACCCGCGTGGGCTCGCCCGTCTGCGAAGACGCATGGCACCCCGATGTGGCCGAAACACTGGCTGAAACCGGGGCGGAATTCCTGCTGGTGCCCAATGGCTCGCCCTATAACCGCAACAGGCTGGAAACCCGGCTGAACGTGATCGTCGCGCGGGTGGTGGAGACCGGCCTGCCGCTCATCTACCTCAACATGGTGGGGGGGCAGGACGACCAGATCTTTGACGGGGCCTCCTTTGCGCTGAACCCCGGTGGGGAACTGGCCATCCAGCTGCCCGCCTTTGACGAAACCATCACCCATGTGGATCTGGAGCGCGGCCCCGAAGGCTGGCGCGTGGTGCCGCAGACACCCGCCCTTTATCCCGATGAATGGGAAGCCGACTATCGCGTCTGCGTGCAGGGCCTGCGCGATTACATGGCCAAGACCGGCTTCAGGAAAGTGCTGCTGGGTCTCTCCGGCGGCATTGACAGCGCCATCGTCGCCACCATCGCAGCGGATGCGCTGGGGCCGGAGAACGTGCGCTGCGTGATGCTGCCCTCCGAATACACCTCGCAAAACTCCCTGGATGATGCCGAAGCCGTGGCGCAGGCGCTGGGGTGCCGCTACGACTATGTGCCGATCAAGGAAGGTCGTGAGGCGATCACCAACACGCTCGCCCCGCTCTTTGAAGGCACCGAAGAGGGCCTGACCGAGGAAAACATCCAGTCCCGCCTGCGCGGTCTGCTGTTGATGGCGCTCAGCAACAAGTTCGGCGAAATGCTTCTGACCACCGGCAACAAATCCGAAGTGGCGGTGGGCTATGCCACGATCTACGGCGACATGTCGGGCGGCTATAACCCGATCAAGGACATGTACAAAACCCGCGTGTTCGAGACCTGTCGCTGGCGCAACGAAAACCACCGCGACTGGATGATGGCGCCCGCAGGCACCATGATCCCCGAGACGATCATCACCAAACCGCCCACCGCAGAACTGCGGGAGGATCAAAGGGACAGCGACAGCCTGCCGGATTATCCGGTGCTGGATGCGCTCCTCGATATTCTCGTCGATCAGGACGGGTCGATCGCCGATTGCGTCGCGGCAGGATATGATCGGGAGATGGCCAGGAAAGTCGAACATCTGATCTATGTCTCTGAATATAAACGGTTTCAGTCTGCACCGGGGCCACGTCTGACCACGGGCGCGTTCTGGCTGGATCGGCGGTATCCGATTGTGAACAGGTGGCGGGATCCGTCCTAAACCTTTTCTGTCAGGTTTGGGGCAAGCGGAGCACTGGGATATTTAGGGTTAGGACCCATTCATCCTGCTCCATTGGTTTGACAGATTTTTTCTCTGGCAAGGCGCGTCTGCGCAGGAATAGTGGTTCTATTTCAAGCAGATGCAACGCAGCCAGAGGGAAAATCCGTCAAATCCGCAGGACGCTGTTTTTGCTCCATCACAGCGTCTTGGCGGGCTTGCCCGTAAAATGACTATGACCTGCGCCCACCAAACCACTGTGATTTTGCAAAAACGAGCGCCAATGGGGCAGGATGAATGGGTCCTAACCCTACGGCCAAAAAGAGGGGCCACGTGGGCGTTCATTCAGCCGCCTTGGCGATTGATGTGAGCGGGCACAGGCTTGTGAATTGACGCGGGCGCGCAGCACGCCATGTTGGGCCTATGAGATATCTGATCAGCTTGTTTTTCCTGCTCACCGCCCCTGCCGCTTTTGCCTGTGGCGCGGACAGCAATTGCCCTGTGGGTGATCGTCATTACCGCATCGTGATGCCGGAAGGGCATGATGGCAGCACGCCGGTGGGCGCGTTGATCTGGTCGCATGGCTACAAGGGGTCCGCTGCTGGGGTGATGCGCAACAATGGGTTGCGCCGCATGGTGTCGGATGCGGGGCTGGCGCTCATTGCCGCGCAAGGCGTGAATGGGACCTGGGATTTGCCCTATGGCCCGCGCACCTTTGACAGCACCGGGGCGGCGGAATTTGCCTATTTCGACGCGGTGATTGCGGATGCAACCGCGCACCACCACATTGACCCCGACCGCATCATCGCAAGCGGGTTTTCCGCCGGCGGCATGATGGTCTGGAACCTCGCCTGTTCGCACCCCGAGCGCTTTGCGGGGTTCATCCCGATCTCCGGCACCTTCTGGCTGAAACCACCTGAGACCTGCGCATCGCCTGTGCAAAGCATCGTGCATATCCACGGGGATCGCGACCGCACCGTGCCGCTGACAGGCCGCCCCATCGGGGAGACCAAACAGGGAGAGGTGCAGGAGGCTTTGGCGCTCTATCAGACATTTGGTGGTTTTGGCGATGCACGCGCGGCGCAGACAGATACCCTCGCCTGCGAAAACCGCGCGAACCCCACAGGGGACGTGCTGGAGTTCTGCCTTTTCGAAGGTGGCCATTCCTTCTCGACCCGCCATCTCGCCTATGGCATCCAGCGCCTCAAGGACGCAGGCCAGATCTAGCCGCCAAACGTCTCTTCAAACGCCCGCGCGCCCGTGTCTGAAAACCGCACGACCCGCGTGCCTTCAACCCGCGCCGCCCAGCCCTTCGCGATGATCTCCGCCAGCACCGCGCGGCCCACGGAGCCCGCCAGATGCGTCTGCCGTGCGCTCCAATCGAGGCAGGTCCGGCACAGCGGTGTCTTGCCGCGCCGGAGCGTTGCAATATCCACACCAAACCCGGTCAGAAACGCAGCACCTGCGTCGGTCAGCGCCACGTCATCCCCGCTCTCACGCAGCGCCCCGCGCCGCAGCAATCCCTGATAGAGCGCGATCCCCCGCGCCCCCGCCAGATGGCTGTAACACACCCGCGCCTCCCGGAGCGCCGCATCCTTCGGCCCCGTGCGCGTGCGCAAATGCCCGGCCCCCGCCGCCAGCCCCATCAGCGCCTCCAGCGCATGGCCCACATCATCACCTGCCAGATTGAAATACTTGTGCCGCCCGGATTTGCGACAGCGGATCAGCTCCCCCGCTTCCAGCTTGCCCAGATGCGCGCTGGCTGTCTGCACGGTCACGCCGGCCTCCGCCGCCAGCTCCGTCGCCGTCAGCGCCTTGCCCGCCATCAGCGCCGTCAGGATGTTGGCGCGCGCCGGGTCTCCAATCAAAGCGGCAATCCGCGATATGTCTGGCCCTTCTTTCATACTTCGACCGTAGCCGAAGCATTCATCCCGCGCAATCCGCTATCACCAGATCAGCAACGAAAGGACCCACCATGCTCACCTGCATCATCCGCTACCAGATCGACCCGACCAAGACGGACGCCTTCCGCCACTACGCCCGCACCTGGGGCACCGCGATCCCCCGCTGTGGCGCGGATCTGATCGGCTACTATGCCCCGCACGAAGGATCGTCGACCCTCGCCTATGGCATCTACAACGTGCCCTCGCTGGCCGCATACGAAGCCTACCGCGCCCGCCTCGCCGAGGATCCGCTGGGCCGCGAAAACTACGCCTTTGCCCAGTCCGAGAAATTCATCTTGCGCGAGGACCGCACCTGGCTCACCCTCGCCTCTGCCCCCCATGGAGAGCCCATATGATCGCCGTTATTTTCGAAGTCATGCCCCACCCCGACCGCAAGGCCGAATACCTCGACATCGCCGCCGCCATGCGCCCCATGGTGGAGGAAGTCGAAGGGTTTATCTCCGTCGAACGGTTCCAGAGCCTCACCAACCCCGACAAACTCCTGTCCCTGTCGTTTTTCGAGGACGAAGACGCCGTCACCCGCTGGCGTCACCTTGCGGCGCACCGGGGGGCGCAGGCCAAGGGGCGCGGTGGGATATTCACCGATTACCACCTGCGGATTGCCCATGTGATCCGGGATTACGGGATGTTTGATAGGGAGGAAGCGCCGGAGGACAGCAAGGCCGTGCATGGGTAGGTGCCGCAACCAGTGGCACACCCCCCGTCAGGGCAATTCGAACGGCGTCTGGTAATGTTCGATCCGGACCAGCGTGCCCTCGTCAAAGAACAATTTGACCAAAGAGGTATGCGGCTCCCTGAAGAAGCGGTACCAAACGGCATCTTTTAGGCCCCGAAATGCCCAACCAGATTTACCGAACACAAAGTCAGCGTATCCTTGATCAACTTCCCTTTCGGCAAAAGGCAAGTCTCTAAATCGCCTTTCCCCGGCGACATGCCCACGGACAGCGGTGCCGATTTCTTGTCCGCTTTGCGCCACGCTTCTAAAGACGTTCTCACGCGACATCCCAATTGCAATTCTATCCTGAAAAGCAAGTATCGCTTCCTCCGCCTCATCGTATCCGGGATTTGGGTTCGACCATGTCTTTGGCGTCTCAACCGGCCAATAGGCGACGAGCGTGTCTCCTTCGAACTCCAACCGGGTCGGAAAGCTACTGGCAACGCCAAAACCAACCATGATCCCCTCATCCGCGCCAAAAACACGCTCAAGTTCAGCGAAATCTGGGGAGTCCAGCCATGGACGGTGCGGCGCAATCGCCCTCGGCGGCCAAAGACCCAACTGCCGCAGGGTCTGCGCGGAAACAGCCTTATCCTCACCAATGGTGAAGGGACCATGTGAACCCCGCTCGACAACCTTTGTGGTGCCAAGCACGATGTAAACAAACACACCGAACAAAGTTGCACAAACGACCGATATCGGTGAAAAACTCTTGCCACTAGATGTTGTGGTTTCATCCTTGTTTTGCGCTCAAGCCTCTGATTCTGTTTGATTAACAGACGGAGGTACGGGCGATGATGGGACGACAGCAGCCAGGCGAAGCGCTATTTTACGAGTTCCGGCTTGAGGATCACGTTCCAGCCGACCACCCGCTTCGCAAGATTGACCGGCTGCTCGACTTCACCGAGCTCCGCGCGGGGCTTCAGGACCTTTACAGCCATACTGGACGGCCCTCGATCGACCCGGAGCTGATGATCCGCATGCTGCTTGTCGGGTATCTCTATGGCATCCGGTCTGAAACGCGGCTCTGCCAGGAGGTGCATCTCAACCTGGCGTACCGGTGGTTCTGCAAGCTCGGCCTCGACGGCCGTGTGCCTGAGCGCTCGACTTTCTCCAAGAACCGATATGGCCGTTTTGCCGAAGGTGATGTGCTCCGCAGTGTCTTCGAGTTGGTTGTCGAGCAGTGTATGAACGCCGGGATCGTCGGTGGGGTCGGTGCGCTCGTTGACGGCAGTACGGTCGAAGCCGATGCCAACTGGACGCGGCGGGACAGCCCGGACAAGATCAAGGATACGTGGGACAAGTCGGAACGGATCTCGCGGCCTGTGCAGACCTACCTCGACGCCCTCGATGCCGCAGGTCCGCCAAAGCCGGACGGCAACGGCAGAATACCAAAAGGGCCCAAATACATCTCCGAGACCGATCCACAAGCGGCATGGTCGCTCAAGGATGGGCCAGGCCGCTTCTCCTACGAGACCAATTATCTGGTCGACGACTTGAACGGCGTGATCATGGATGTGGAGGCAACGCCCGCCCGGCTCAGCCAAGAGATCGTCGCGGCCAAGGCCATGATTGAACGCAGCAAGGGGTATGGGTTCACGCCAAAGAGCCTCGCCGCCGACAAAGCTTACGGTACCAGCCCGTTCTTGAGCTGGCTCGAAGAGCGGAAGATCACACAGTACATCCCCGTGCTGGACCGGACAAAACAAACGGATGGGAAGCTGACCCGCGAGGCCTTCACCTACGACGCCGAGCGCGACGTGTTCGTCTGCCCTCACGGGCACAACCTGAAACTGCGCGCTGAAATGCCGGAACGCCGGCAGAAGCGGTATCAGGGCAACACGAAGACCTGTGGTGCTTGCCCGATCAAAGCGTCCTGCACCGATGCGCCATCCCGCAGCCTTGCCGTTTCAACGGACGAGCCGCTCCGCGAAAAAGTCCGCGCCATCGCCGAGACAGACGCTTATCAAGATGCCCGACGAAGACGAAAAAAGGTCGAGATGCTCTTCGCCCACCTGAAACGACATCTCGGCCTCAAGCGTCTCCGGCTCCGGGGCCTGTCAGGAGCAAGAGAAGAATTCCTCCTCGCCGCCACCGCCCAGAACCTCAAACGCCTCGCCAAACTCGTACCGACCTGACGAGCAATCAAACTCCAGGAAAAATCAACGCGCTCAACGGGCGAGATGGCACAACGGGCGCAAAAACAAGATTTGGTGGTCGGAGTTTTTCACCGGTATCGACCAATACTGCCAGAACGTATTTCATAATCAGCTGTTTCGATCCTCTGGGTAGAAGATCGGTCGATAGTGCGTGTTTTTCAATGGTTGCATCTGCTTTTGCGGCCAAAAGCGCCCCCAAAGGAACCCATGATGATCCGCCACATCGTCCTCACCAAATTCCCGCGCGACACCCCGGAACCCCGCATCGCCGACATCTACGCCGCCCTCGCCAGCCTCACCTCAAAACTCCCCGGCGCCCATGCCTTCACCGCAGGCCCTTCCAAAAGCCCCGAAAACCTCGAACGCGGCTACTCCCACGGCTTCACCATCGACTTCGACAGCTGGGCAGACCTTGAGACCTACGCCACCCACCCCGACCACAAGGAGCTTGGCGCACAGCTTGTGGCGCTGGCCGAGGGCGGGACCGACGGGCTGCTTGTATTGGACCTCGAAGTGACCGCAACCTAGGTCGTGTTGACCCTAATCCCCGTCCAGATAGGCCGCGTCCACCCCATACTGCGTGCACAGCCGAAGGTAGAACGGCGGATCGAAGATGTCCTTGCTGTAATTCGCCGTCAGTTCCTCCCCCGCGCCGATATCGCGGGTCGCGATCATCGCAAACCTGTCTCCCAGCAACGCCCGCGCCACGTCATCAACGCCGGACACGTCCCGATAGTCCTGCAACCCGCAGTCAAAATGCGTGGCAAGGGTCCCCTGCTGCGCGTGATTGATCAAAACGCCATCATCCAGAATCCGCACAAGGCAGGACGGGAAATCTGCAAACGCAAAGACATGCGTCAGCTCATAGGCAACCTCATCATGGCCCATCGGCCCAATCGCCGCCAAAAACCCCGTTTCGTCATAAACCCGGTAACATCCTTCGGTGAACCGCCACACAATGCTGCCTTCGGCAATCGCCTGCCGCGCAAACACGCCGCGCCCCATGCCCGGCACATCGCGCACGTCAACATCGACACAAAAGCCGCTGTCTGCTGGCTCATCCACAATGGCGTCTCCCTTCGCAATTGCCCGACATACGCCACACCGTAACACCCCTACCCAATCCCCCCAACACCCGCTAAACGAGGCGCATCCGTCACCAGATGAGCACCCACCATGCCCAAAACCTTCACCACCAACCGTGAACTCCGCTTCGGCGATTGTGACATCTCCGGCACCGCCTATTTCCCAGCCTACCTCGACATCCTCAATGGCGTGAACGAGGAATTCTGGACCCACATCGGTTACCCCTGGCATGAGATCATCTGGAAAGACCGCTGGGGCACCCCCACCGTGCACCTGACCTGCGACTTCTCCATTCCCTCGCTCTTTGGCGAAACCCTGACGTTTGAATTGCAGGTGGTGCGCGTGGGCCGGTCCTCCGTCACGCTCAAACACCAGATCCTTTGTGGGGAGGAAACCCGCTGGAACTCCATCCAGGTCCTCGCCGCCTCCGATCTGGACAAACACACCTCCGTCCCCTGGCCCGATGAGGTCAAAGCCACCCTGGATGAATGGTGCACGTAGGGTGGGTGCAACCCACCCAACCCGTTAACAAAACCCGAACACCCCACCGCACGCCCCGTTAACCACGCCGTCGGTGCCTGAAACGGTGTACAGCTTGTGTACGCCTCGTGTACGGACCGTGCCCCGCCCAAACCCCACAAAACAAGGCCGTTAACCCCGATTCGCCCAAAACGATCCCTAACGCGCTGTTAACCGTTGCGTCAGACCACCTCCCCCGCGTCCAGCTTCGCCAAAAACGCTGCCGCATCCGCCAAGACCGTCTCCCGCCGCGCCGCATCCATCCGGTCCCAGGTCCGGTACATATTCCCCATCCGCGCGTTGTTCGAAAACCGCTCCCGATGCCGGTCCAGAAAGTGCCAGTAGAGCAGGTTGAACGGGCAGGCCTCCTCCCCCGTTTTCACGCTCACCTTATAGGCGCAGCCCTTGCAGTAATCTGACATGCGATTGATGTAAGCCCCTGAAGACACGTAAGGTTTTGACGCGATAATGCCCCCGTCCGCGAACTGCGACATGCCCACGGTATTGGGGCTTTCCACCCACTCAAAGGCATCCGCATAAACCGCCAGATACCACTCATGCACCTCGCCTGGATCAATCCCCGCCAGCAGCGCGAAATTGCCTGTCACCATCAGCCGCTGGATATGATGGGCATAGGCCTGCGTCTTCGTCTGCCCCACCGCATGGGCGATGCAGTTCATCCGGGTCTCCGCCCCCCAGTAAAACGCCGGTAACGCCCTGTTATGTTTGAGAACATTCCGCGCCGGATAGGCCGGCCCTTCCAGGAAATAGATCCCCCTGACATACTCCCGCCAGCCGATGATCTGCCGGATAAACCCCTCCGCCGCGTTGATCGGCACGCAGCCCTTTTCCCAAGCCTTTTCAACAGCCTGACAGACCTCCAACGGCCCCAGCAACCCGATGTTCAGATAGGGCGAGACCACCGCGTGATACAGAAACGAGTGCCCCTCCAGCATCGCATCCTGATAGTCCCCGAACCGCGCCAAAGCATGCGCCACAAAGTGCTCCAACGCCTCCAAAGCCTGCGCCCGCGTGGTGGCAAATCCAAAGGGCCGCAGGTCCCCGAAATGCCCCTCAAACCGCGCCTCCACCAGCGCCAGAACCTCCGCGACCTCATCGTCCGGCTCGAACCACAAAGGCCCCTCTACGGTCACGTCATCCGGGGCGGCCTTGCGGTTGTCATGGTCGTAGTTCCACTTGTCCCCGGCGGGTTTATCCCCTTCCATCAACAGCCCCGTCTTGCGCCGCATATCGCGGTAAAAATACTCCATTCTCAGGGCCTTACGCCCCTCCGCCCAATCCTCGAACTCCTTATGGGAAGCGATAAATCGGTCATCCTGAAGGATATGCGTCTTGATCGGCGCATGCTTGATCTTCTCGATCAGCCGCCACTCACCGGGTTCTGTCACCAGCACCTCCGACGCCCCCGTTTCCGCCGCCCGCCGCAGCAACTCCCCCACGATTGAACCTGCATTCTCCGTGTCGTCCAACTGCGTGTACCGCACGTCCCAACCGGCCTCCCGCAAGGCACCCGCGAACTTGCGCATCGCGGCAAAGATCAGCGCGATTTTCTTCGGATGGTGGCCCACATATCCGGCCTCTTCATCCACCTCCGCCATGACCACGACATCGGCGTTCTTGTCCGCTTGGGTCAGCGCCGAAAGCCCCTCCGACAGCTGATCCCCCAACACCAGAACAAGCCGCGTCACCACGCCACCTCCTTGCCTGCCCAATCGTAGAAACTGCCAGTATTTTCAGGCACTAACCCATCCATCACCCGCAACAAATTCTCCGCCGCCTCGCCCGCAGACACCGCCGGATGCCGCCCCACATACTTCTGCGTAAACGGTGTCTGCACAGTCCCCGGATGCAGCGCCACCAGCACGTTGTCCTTATGCGTCCGCGCCAGTTCAATCGCCGCCGTATGCACCACCTGATTGACCGCCGCCTTGGCGCTGCGGTAGCTGATCCAGCCGCCCATCCGGTTGTCCCCGATCGACCCCACGCGCGCCGACAGAACCGCCATCACCGACCGCCCCTTGCGCGGCAGCAACCGCTGCGCCTGGGCCAGCACCAGCGCAGGCCCCACCGCATTCAGCGCGAACTGATCCATCATCGCCTGAGCGCGGATTGCCTTGATGGATTTCTCCGGCTCAGCCCCGCCAATCTCCAACGCGCCCGTCGCCACAACCACCCGGTCAAAGGGCCACTCCAGCCGTCCCAGATGGTCCGAAACGGAATTTTCATCCGTAATATCAAACCCATCCACGGAGCGCGACAGCCCCACCACGTCTTCACCACGCGCCCTGCAGGCCGCGGCCAAAGCCGCGCCAATCCCGCCAGACGCCCCCAATATCAATGTCTTTGTCATCCACAGGGACCTAGGTCTGCCTGCGCCAAATCAAGAAACTCCCCTCTTCCCATTTGAAAATCCCCCGGTATAAAAGGTCGCATGACACACGCAGCCCATACCTCGACCCTGCCACGCCGTCCGGCGTGCGCCCTGCGTGCCACCCTGCTGCTGCTATCCCGCCTCTGAGCGTGCCATCCCGGCGCGCCCGCTCAGAGGGAACGCCGCGCGCCACGGATTTACAGCAGACAAGAAAGACACCGACATGACAAACCCATCTGAACAAGACCGCGTCTTGATCTTTGACACCACCTTGCGCGACGGCGAACAGTCGCCGGGCGCCACCATGACCCACGCCGAAAAGCTTGAAATTGCAGGGCTTTTGGACGAAATGGGCGTTGATATTATCGAAGCCGGCTTCCCCATCGCCTCTGAGGGTGACTTCGCCGCCGTGTCCGAGATTGCACGTCAATCAAAGAACGCCGTCATCTGCGGCCTCGCCCGCGCACAGCTGCCCGACATCGACCGCTGCTGGGAAGCGGTCAAGAACGCCGCCCAACCGCGCATCCACACCTTCATCGGCACATCGCCGCTGCACCGGGCCATTCCGAACCTCACCAAGGACGAAATGGCAGAGCGGATCCATGACACCGTGACCCACGCCCGGAACCTGTGTGACAATGTGCAATGGTCGCCCATGGATGCCACGCGCACCGAACTCGACTATCTCTACCGCGTGGTCGAAATCGCCATCAAAGCAGGCGCCACCACCATCAACATCCCTGACACGGTGGGCTACACCGCCCCCCGCGAAAGCGCTGATTTGATTGCGAAATTGCTCGAAAACGTGCCCGGCGCGGATGAGATAACTTTTGCCACCCACTGCCACAATGACCTTGGCATGGCGACGGCAAACAGCCTTGCCGCAGTGGAGGCTGGTGCGCGCCAGATCGAATGCACAATCAACGGCTTGGGTGAACGCGCGGGCAATACCGCCCTCGAAGAAGTCGTCATGGCCATGAAGGTCCGCAACGACATCATGCCCTACCAGACGCAAATCGACAGCACCAAGATCATGAACATCTCCCGCCGGGTGTCAGCGGTGTCAGGCTTCCTCGTGCAGCCCAACAAAGCCATCGTCGGCAAGAACGCCTTTGCGCACGAAAGCGGCATCCACCAGGACGGCATGCTCAAGAACGCGGAGACTTTTGAGATCATGCGCCCCGAAGACGTCGGCCTGACGGAGACGAACATCGTCATGGGCAAACATTCAGGCCGCGCCGCCCTGCGCTCCAAGCTGGAGGAATTGGGGTTCGAGTTGGGCGACAACCAGCTCAAGGATGTCTTCGTCCGTTTCAAGGAACTCGCTGATCGCAAAAAGGAAATCTACGAAGATGACCTGATCGCACTGATGCGCACCACCACCGACCCGGAGGAGGACCGCATCAAGCTGACCTCCATGCACGTGGTCTGCGGCACCGATGGCCCGAACGAGGCGCGGATGACGTTGGAGGTCGATGGGGAGACCCAGCAAACCGAACAATCCGGCGACGGTCCGGTAGATGCCGCGTTCAAATGCGTGAAGTCCCTCGTGCCGCACGATGCGCGTCTGCAACTCTATCAGGTGCATGCCGTCACCGAAGGCACCGATGCGCAGGCAACGGTATCTGTGCGCATGGAGGAAGACGGCCGCATCGTCACCGGCCAGTCAGCGGATACGGATACGGTGGTGGCCTCCGTTCGCGCCTATATCCACGCGCTCAACCGCCTGCTGGTGCGCCGCGAAAAGGGCGGCAGCGACAAGCGTGAAGTCAGCTACAAGGACGTGAGCTGACCCGTAGGGTGCGCATTTACTGCGCACCACTCCGACCGATGCCATTTCGCGAAACATAACAAGAAGGTGCGCAGTAAATGCGCACCCTACGTATACGGGTTCTTGGCTCCGCGATCATCGCTCAAGGACGCCTGAGACCGCTCCACGATCAGCAACACCGCATCCGCCAGATGCTCCCGCTCAATCGCATGCGCCCCCCGCGCCACCCGCAGCTTATGCGCCTCCAGCATGACCTCAGCGTGGCTTGATCCACGCGGCGGAATGAAGGTGTAGCAGGCCAGTTCAATCAGCAACCCCAGCGGATCGGTGAAATAGACCGAGTGCATGAACCCCCGGTCCTTCACACCCGAATGCCCAATCCCCCGCGCCTCCAACCGCTCCGGCACTTGATCAAACATCGCCCGGTCCACTTCAAAGGCCACGTGATGCACACATCCCGGCTCTGTCGGCGTGCGGTCCGGCGTGCCCTTGCGCCCCTCATTGGTGAAGATCGTGATCAGCCGCCCGTCGCCAGGATCAAAGTACAGATGCCCTTCGTCTGGGTCATCCAGATTGGGCTGGTCAAAGATAAACGGCATGCCCAGCACCCCTTCCCAGAAGTCAATGCTGGTTTGCCGGTCCGCCCCCGTCAGCGTGATGTGATGCACGCCCAGACTTTGAATTTTCTTCATTGTCCCGTTCCCTTCAGAATCTGCCTCAAAGAACCCTACGGCACAGGCGGCAAGATGCCGAGGGCTGCGCGCTTCTCCCCTTTCACCTGCCCCCCGCGCAGCCTATAAGACCCACGCCTGCCACTGATAGAGTCGCGGGCCAAAGCGGTTATTGGCAAGGACCATCTGACATGAGCATCTTCGGAAACCTCAGGGGCCTCTTTTCCTCTGACATGGCGATTGATCTGGGCACGGCAAACACGCTGGTCTACGTCAAAGGCAAGGGGATCATCCTGTCGGAGCCATCCGTGGTGGCCTATCACGTCAAGGATGGCGTCAAAAAGGTGCTGGCTGTGGGCGAGGACGCCAAGCTGATGCTGGGCCGCACACCCGGTTCCATCGAAGCGATCCGGCCCATGCGCGAAGGGGTGATCGCAGACTTTGATACCGCCGAGGAGATGATCAAACACTTCATCCGCAAGGTGCACAAACGCTCCACCTTTTCCAAACCCAAGATCGTGGTGTGCGTGCCCCATGGGGCGACACCGGTTGAAAAACGCGCCATTCGCGATTCCGTGCTGAAAGCGGGTGCGCGCCGTGCCGGTCTGATCGCCGAACCCATTGCGGCGGCCATTGGGGCAGGCATGCCCATCACCGATCCCACAGGCAACATGGTTGTGGACATCGGCGGCGGTACAACGGAAGTGGCCGTGCTGAGCCTTGGTGACATCGTTTATGCCCGCTCCGTCCGCGTCGGTGGGGACCGCATGGACGAAGCCATCGTCAGCTACCTGCGACGCCAGCAAAACCTGCTGGTGGGGGATACCACAGCGGAGCGGATCAAGACCTCCATCGGCACGGCACGGATGCCCGACGATGGCCGTGGCACCTCCATGCAGATCCGGGGTCGTGACCTCTTGAACGGTGTGCCCAAGGAAATCGAAGTCACACAGGCGCAGATCGCCGAAGCGCTGGCCGAACCCGTGCAGCAGATCTGCGAAGCGGTGATGACCGCGCTTGAAACCACACCACCCGATCTGGCCGCTGACATCGTCGACCGGGGCGTGATGCTCACCGGGGGCGGCGCGCTTTTGGGCGATCTGGATCTGGCGTTGCGCGAACAGACGGGGCTCGCCGTCTCCATCGCGGACGAGTCGCTCAACTGCGTGGCATTGGGCACCGGCAAGGCGCTGGAGTATGAAAAACAGCTGCGCCACGCCATCGACTATGACAGCTAAATCCTGCTAAACATAAGCGAAACCCGGCCCTTGCCGCTCAGGCCAATCCGGGCAGGAGCGCAGCCTACCCATGGCCAGAGACAGATCACTCGCAACAACAGATTACACCGGCCCGCTGCGCCGGTTGTTGCTGGCTGTGCTGGTCATCATCCTTGGGGCAACCTTCCTCCTGTGGCGCATCGACAGCCCGCGCGTCGAACGTTTCCGCGCGCAGGTCACGGACCGGCTGGTCCCCAACTTTGACTGGGCCATGGCACCTGTCACTGGCACCATCAATCTGCTGCGGGACTTTCAAAGTTATCAGAGGCTGTCAGAGCAAAACCAGGAACTGCGCAGCGAACTCAGGCAGATGCAGGCATGGAAAGAAGCCGCCCTGCAGTTGGAGCAGGAAAACGCCCGGCTCCTGGATCTGAACAAGGTGCGGCTTGATCCGCGCCTGACGTTCATCACCGGCGTTGTGCTGGCCGACAGCGGATCGCCGTTTCGGCAATCGGTGCTGCTGAACGTCGGCGCACGCGACGGGCTGCTGGATGGCTGGGCCACGATGGACGGCATCGGGCTTGTCGGACGTATCTCCGGCCTTGGCGAAAACACCGCCCGCGTGATCCTGCTCACCGATGCCTCCAGCCGCATCCCGGCGACCATCCAGCCCTCCGGCCAGCGCGCGATCGTGGCAGGCGACAATTCCGCCGCTCCCTTCATCGACTTCATCGAAAGCCCTGATCTGGTGCGCCCCGGCGACCGGGTGATCAGTTCCGGCGACGGCGGTGTGTTCCCTGCGGGCCTGCTGATCGGCCAGGTCGCGGCGGACCCCGGTGGGCGTTTGCGGGTGCGTTTGGCCGCCGACTATGAGCGCCTCAAATTCCTCCGCGTGCTGCGCCACTACGGCACCGAAGCGGTCACCGACACCGCACAGGTCATCGCCCCCTCCGGCCCGTTGATCCCGCAGGACGACATCCTGCCTGACACCCCTGCCGTTGCAAATGAGTGATCTGTCCCCCACCCGCCTGTGGATCATGCGCGCCGGTTTCGTGTTGCTGGCGATGGTGATCCTGTTCTTCCAACTGCTGCCGCTGGAGACAACGCCGCGCTGGTTTGCCGGACCAAACCTGCTGCTTGCCTTTGCCTGCGCTTGGTGCCTGCGCCGCCCGGACTATGTGCCCATGCCGATCCTTGCGGTCCTGTTCTTTCTGGCAGACCTGCTGCTGCAACGCCCGCCGGGTCTGTGGGCATTGCTGGCCTTGATCGGCTGTGAAAACCTCAAGAACCAGGGCCGCAGCCTGCGCGATTCCAACTTCCTTGCCGAATGGATCAGCGTGACGCTGATCATCATCGGGATCATGCTGGCCAACCGCATCATTCTGGCCATCGTACTGGTTGATTTGCCCGGCTGGGGGCTTAGCCTTTCCGAAGCGGGCATGACCCTGCTAATCTACCCCTTGGTCGTCGCTGTCAGCCATTGGCTGATGGGGGTCCGCAAAATGGCCCCCGGAGAGATGGACGCATTGGGGCAACGCGCCTGACGGAGGAGACAAACGCACCGCCATGAAACGCAACCGCGCAGAAAACGAAGCCAGCCACGCCAAGCTGACCCGCCGCGCTGCCCTGCTGGGCGGGGTGCAGTTGCTGTTTGTGGGCGGGCTGGCCGCGCGGATGCGGTATCTGCAAGTGGATCAGGCCGATCAATTCCGTCTGCTGGCCGAAGAAAACCGCATCAACATCCGCCTGATCCCCCCCGCCCGCGGCGAGATTTTCGACCGCAACGGTGTGCGTCTGGCCCAGAACGTCCCCTCCTACCGGATCGTCATGGTCCGCGAGGATGCAGGCGATGTCGACAAGGTGATGCAGCGGCTTGCCCAGATTATCGAGATTGACCCCGATACCCTGACCCGCGCCGTGGCTGAAGTGAAACGCTCCGCCCCGTTTCTGCCGGTCACCATCGTGGATGACGTCAGCTGGGAAGACGTGAGCAAAGTCAGCGTGAACGCGCCTGCCCTGCCCGGCATCACACCCGAAGTCGGTCTGACCCGCGTCTATCCGCGCGGATCGGACTTTGCCCATGTTGTGGGCCGCGTGGGCCGGGTCAGCCAGGCCGACCTTGACGCGCTGGAAACACCCGACCAGCTGCTGCGCATCCCGCGCTTCCAGATTGGCAAGATCAACGTGGAGGCCCGACAGGAAGCCGTCCTGCGCGGCTCCGCCGGCACCAAGCAGGTCGAAGTCAACGCCACAGGCCGGGTGATGCGCGAATTGTCCCGCAGGGAAGGACAATCAGGGCTGGATGTGCAGCTGACACTGGACGCTGAACTGCAACGCTATGTGCAGGCGCGCCTGACCGGTGAAAGTGCCGCCGTGGTCGTGATGGACTGCGAAACCGGCGATCTGGTCGCCAATGCCTCCGCCCCCAGCTACGACCCGAACCTCTTTATCGGCGGCATTTCCTCCAGGGATTATGACCCGCTGCTGAACTCGAAGTACCGCCCGCTGGTCAACAAGACCGTGCAGGGCACCTATCCCCCCGGCTCGACCTTCAAGATGATCGTGGCCATGGCCGCGCTGGAAGAAGGGCTGACCGGCCCCGAAGAAATCACCTGGTGCCCCGGCCATCTGGAAGTCGGGGGCCGACGGTTTCACTGCTGGAAACGGGTGGGGCATGGCTGGATGGACCTCAAGAACTCCATCAAGCAATCCTGTGACGTCTATTACTATGATCTCGCCCTGAAAGTCGGGATTGAGAAGATCACCGCCATGGCGAACCGCTTTGGGCTGGGTGTCAAACATGAGCTGTCCCTGTCCTCTGTCGCGGCTGGCCTGACGCCGACAAAGGACTGGAAACAGCGCACCCGTGGCGACGAATGGGTGATTGGCGACAGCGTCAACGCCTCTATCGGGCAGGGGTTTATGCTGGCCTCTCCGATGCAGCTGGCGGTGATGACTGCGCGGCTCGCCACGGGCAGGCTACTCTCCCCGCGCCTGATCAAGACCATCGACGGCGTGGAACAGGAAATGCCCGATATCACCGGTCTGGACATGAACGAAAACAACCTGCGCCAGATGCGCACCGGCATGTATCAGGTCGTCAACGAACGGCGCGGAACGGCCTACAGCTCCCGGATCATTGCCGACGGCATGCGCATGGCTGGCAAGACCGGCACCTCTCAGGTCCGCAACATCACCGCCGCCGAACGCGCGCGCGGCGTGACCCGCAACGCCGACCTGCCATGGGAACGGCGCGACCACGCGCTGTTCGTGGGCTATGCGCCTTATGAGGCCCCCCGCTACGCAATCTCTGTTCTGGTTGAGCATGGCGGCGGCGGGTCCTCTGCCGCGGCCCCCATTGCGCGTGACGTGATGCTGCAAGCCCTCTACGCAGGCGAGCCGCCGCTTGAAGCCTATCCGACCCGCGACCGGGACCGGATCGAAACCCAGCAGCGCAAGCTGCGCGAGATGCAGCCGCAGGCCGCCATTCAGGGAAGCGATCAGGCATGAGTTATCTTGAGGGTACGGTCAAATCTACGCCGGTTGGGCTGCGCAAGATCCTGTTCCTGAACTGGCCGCTGGTGCTGCTTTTGGGATCTGTCTGTGGCATCGGTTTCCTGATGCTCTACTCCGTTGCGGGCGGATCCTTCAGCCCCTGGGCAGAACCGCAGATGAAACGTTTCGCGATGGGGCTTACGTTGCTGTTTGTGGTCGCCATGATCCCGATCTGGCTCTGGCGTAACCTGTCGGGTCTTGCCTATGCGGTGTCCTTGCTGCTGCTGGTCGCAGTGGCGCTGATCGGGGATGAGCGCAAAGGCTCGCAACGGTGGATTGATCTGGGCTTCATGGATTTGCAGCCCTCGGAACTGATGAAGATCACGCTGGTGATGTTTCTGGCCGCCTATTACGACTGGCTGCCTGCCAAGAAAGTGTCAAAGCCCCTTTGGGTGCTGCTGCCGGTGCTGATTATTCTTGTGCCAACCGCGCTTGTCCTGCGCCAGCCGGACCTCGGCACTTCGCTGTTGTTGCTGACCGCAGGCGGCGGGCTGATGTTTCTGGCAGGGGTGCACTGGGCCTATTTCGCCGCTGTCATTGCCTCTGGCCTTGGCTTGATCACGGCGGTGTTTCAATCCCGCGGCACCGGCTGGCAATTGCTGAACGACTACCAATACCGGCGTGTGGATACCTTCCTTGATCCTGCCGCAGACCCATTGGGCGCAGGCTACCACATCACCCAATCCAAGATCGCGCTGGGATCAGGGGGATGGACCGGACGCGGGTTCATGCAGGGCACGCAATCACGGCTGAACTTCCTGCCGGAAAAACACACCGATTTCATCTTCACCACCCTGGCGGAGGAATTCGGATTTCTCGGCGCAGTCTCCCTTCTGGGGCTTTATGCGCTGATTATCCTGTTCTGCGTGGTCACCGCGCTGCTCAACAAGGACCGCTTCTCCTCCCTGCTCACCCTTGGCATTGCGCTGAACTTCTTTCTGTTCTTCGCGGTGAACATGTCGATGGTCATGGGGCTCGCCCCGGTTGTGGGGGTCCCGCTGCCGCTGGTCAGCTATGGCGGGTCAGCGATGCTGGTGTTGATGCTGGCTTTCGGGCTGGTGCAATCCGCCCATGTCCACAGACCGAGGTAACCCATGCCCGTGAATGTCCTTTTTGCCGCCAAGACTGAGCGTTGGACGGTGTATGAAGCGCCCCTGCGCGCCGCTTTTGCCCAAGCCGGGATCGAGGTGCATCTGGCCATGGACATCCCCCCGGCGGAGGTGGACTACATCATCTATGCCCCCAACAGCGATCTACAGGACTTCACCCCCTACACCCGCGCAAAGGCGGTGCTGAACCTCTGGGCCGGTGTCGAAGCGATCACGGGCAACAAAACCCTGCACATTCCGCTGGCGCGGATGGTGGATCCGGGGCTGACAAAAGGCATGGTCGAATGGGTCACCGGCCATGTGCTGCGTTATCATCTGGACATGGACACTGATGTTTTGCGCACGGATGCCAAATGGGAGCCCCGCGAGGTGCCGCTGGCGCAGGAACGGTCCGTGGTCATGCTGGGGCTTGGCGCACTGGGGGCTGCCGCAGCCCGGACGCTGGTGCAGCTTGGCTTCAACGTCACCGGCTGGTCACGCAGCCCCAAAGAGGTCGCGGGCGTCGACTGCCTGCACGGGCCGGAGGGACTGAAAGAGGCGCTGCACCGGGCCGAGATTGCCGTGCTCCTGCTGCCCGACACGCCCGCCACCACCAACACGCTGAATGCTGAGACGCTGGCGCTGATGCCCAAAGGCGCGCGGATCATCAATCCGGGGCGCGGGCCGTTGATCGAGGATGCAGCGCTGTTGGATGCACTGGATACAGGCCACATCGCCCACGCCACGCTCGATGTGTTCCGCGAGGAACCCCTACCGCCGGAGAACCCCTATTGGGCGCATCCGAATGTCACCGTCACCCCACACATCGCGGCGGAGACACGGGCGGGAACGGCGTCACAGGTCATTGCAGAGAACGTGCGCCGGGGCGAGGCGGGGGAGCCGTTTATCAATCTCGTGGACCGCGCATTGGGATACTGACGTAGGGTGCGCATTTACTGCGCACCACCGCGCCGGTTGCCAATGGAGTACGGTGCGCAGTGAATGCGCACCCTACGGACAACAGGGCGTTGCCTCGTACAGAATTAACCTTAAGACACACCGCCAACCCCCTGTTTCCGTGATGGTAACAAAAGGTTAATGCCTGTCCCCGCGGGGACAAATGCGTCCCTGCGCCGTTCTAGGCCGCCAGTCCGCGCCCTTTCAAAAGGGCCTCCACCCCCGGCAAACGCCCCCGGAACGCCACATAAAGTTCTGCCGCATCCTGTGATCCGCCGGTGGAGAGAATATGCTCCTCCAGCGCCCTTGCCCGTTCCGGATCAAAAGCACCACCTGCTTCCTCAAAGGCTTCAAACGCATCGGCGTCCATCACCTCGGACCACATGTAGCTGTAATAGCCGCTGGAATATCCGTCCCCTGCAAACACATGGGCAAACTGCGGCGTTGCATGGCGCATCCGGATCGCCTCCGGCATGCCGATCTCACTCAGCACTTCCACCTGACGCGCCATCGGATCAGCAGGGGCCGCACCGTCGTGGAATGACAGATCAACCAGCGCGGAGGCCACATATTCCACCGTCTGGAACCCCATATCAAAGGTCGCGGCCCCCAGCACCTTGTCGAGCATCTCTTTCGGCATCGCCTCACCCGTCTCTGCATGGGTCGCAAATTCTGCCAAGACCTCCGGCACTTCCAGCCAGTGTTCATAAAGCTGGCTCGGCAATTCGACAAAATCCCGCGCGACGGAGGTGCCCGACACGCTTTCATAGGTCACGTCAGACAGCATCTGGTGCAGCGCATGGCCAAACTCATGGAACAGCGTCCGCGCGTCGTCATAGGACAACAGCGCCGGATCGGATTTGGCGAAGTTGCACACGTTGATCACCACCGGGCTTTGCACCTGCGGGAACTTCGCCTGCGCGCGCATCGCAGAACACCACGCGCCCGACCGTTTGGACCCGCGTGCGAAGTAATCCCCGATGAACACCGCCACATGCTTGCCGTCCCGCGTCACATTCCACGCCCGGCAATCGGGGTGATACAGCGGCACGTCCAGCGGTGCGAATTCCAGACCAAACAGGCGGTGCGCACAGGCAAAAGACGCCTCGATCATGCGGTCCAGTTGGAAGTAGGGCTTCAACGCCGCTTCATCCAGATCATGCTCCGCCGCGCGCCGCTTTTCAGCGTAATAGCGCCAGTCCCAGGGTGCCAGCGCTTCGTTTATGCCGTCGGCGTGCATCATCTCGGTCAGCACAGCGGCATCCACTTCGGCCTGCGCTTTGGCGGGTTTCCAGACATCCATCAACAGCCTGCGCACCGCGTCGGGTGTCTTGGCCATTTCGGTTTCCAGCTTGTAGTCCGCGAAGGTCGCATAGCCCAACAGCTTCGCACGTTCTTCCCGCAGGGCCAGCGTTTCTGCCGCGATGGCGCGG
The DNA here is from genome assembly GCF_947500075.1 of uncultured Sulfitobacter sp. GTDB lineage: Bacteria > Pseudomonadota > Alphaproteobacteria > Rhodobacterales > Rhodobacteraceae > Sulfitobacter. The sequence continues at coordinate 829,241 of NZ_CANMQS010000001.1, forward strand.
TTGTCCGTCTCGCCGCCATTTGCCCCACGCGCTTCCCACGCGCGGAACGCCTTTTCGCGCAGATCGCGCCGGGGGGAGAATTGCAGAAACGGCACAATCAGCGATCGTGAGAGGGTGACAACAGGGCCATCCGCCCCCTTCTCTTCCCCCGCTGCACGGGCCGCCGCGACGACAAAGTCGGGCAAACCGTCCAGATCATCCTCGGCCAGTTCCATGAACCACGCCCGCTCATCCGCCAGCAGGTTCTGCGTAAAGGACGTGCCCAGCACCGCCAGCCGCGCCTTGATCTCTTTCATCCGCACCTCTGCCGCGCCTTCCAGTGCGGCACCCGCCCGCACAAAGCCGCGATGGGTCAGCATCAGCACCCGCGCCTGTTCCGCGCTCAGCGTCAGGGCATCACGGCTTTCCCAAACCGCGTTCACCCGCGCAAACAACGCCTTGTTGCCGGAGATTTCAGAGAAATGCGCGGCGAGCTTGGGGGAAAACGCCCGCTGCAAATCCTCCCGCGCGGGATTGCTGTCAGCACCCGCGACGGTGAAAAACACGCCCAGCACCTTGTCCAACCCGGTGCCCGCAGCTTCCAGCGCTTCCACGGTGTTCGCGAAAGTCGGCGCATCCGGGGTGTCAGCAATCGCGGCGATCTCTGCCAGATGCGCCGCCAGCGCCTCCTCCAGAGCGGGCGCAAAATCATCGTCAGACACCTGATCAAAGGGCGCGATCCCAAAAGGCGTGGTCCAGTCTTGCAGCAGCGGGTTTGTCATGCGGTTCTCCTTTGAAGGTCAGGTAAGGGCGCGGGGGCGGCGTTACAATCAGGCGCGATTGCCGCAGACCGGGCAATCGGCGCGGGGGCCGAGCGCAATCTGACGGCTTTCGCCATAAAGCGCGTCATAGATCATCATCTGACACCGCAGGGGCGTGCCCGCCCCGGTGATCATCTTGATCGCCTCCACCGCCATCATGGCGCCAACCACACCGGGCAGCGGCCCGATCACGCCCGCCTCTGCACAACTGGGGGCCAGATGCGGTGCGGGGGCGGTGGGGAAGATACATTCGTAGCAAGGCCCGTTGGTGGCTGGATCAAACACGCTCAACTGCCCCTCCCACTGGCTGAGCGCGCCGGAAATCATCGGCACCTTCCCGGCCACGCAGGTCGCGTTGACCAGATATCGCGTCTCAAAGTTATCGCAGCCGTCCAGCACCAGATCATATTCCGCCACCAGCTCTGCCGCGATGTCGTCGGTAAAGCGCCGGTTGTAGGGGCGCACGGTCACGTAAGGGTTCTGCGCTTCCATCTCTTTCTGGGCAGAGAACACCTTGGGCATCCCGATGGCGCTGTCCTTGTGGATGACCTGCCGTTGCAGATTGGCGTTTTCCACCGTGTCATCGTCAATCACACCAATGGTCCCAACCCCTGCTGCCGCAAGGTATTGCAACGCGGGCGCGCCAAGGCCGCCTGCGCCAATGACCAGCACTTTCGCGTCTCTCAACGCCTTTTGCCCAGCGCCGCCGACTTCGCGCAGCACGATATGGCGGGCGTAGCGATTCAGCTCTGTCTCGCTCAGCGTTTTGGGTTTCTCGGCGTCCATCAAAGGGGCCGCTGCAATGCCCGTGACCCGGCTTCGGAGCTGACGCAACACCGCGCGGTAGCCGATGAAAAGCGCAACAAATCCGCCCAGGATCAGCCAAAGTGCTGCACTGCCCCCGGTGGCCTGCACCAGCGGATGGCCTGCGGGAAACGCCACCTGAATGCCCAGCACCGCCACATAAAGAAGGCTGAGCAAAATCAGCCGCGCCTGTCGCGGCGCATCCATCAGTGCGCCACCGAACCAGATTGCAGCAGCCATTGCAAAAACCAGTATCATCAGCCTACCCCGGTCGACCCAAACCCGCCCTGCCCCCGCGCTGTGGCGGACAAGACATCTGAGACCTCGAACCTAGCCTGCGTGACCGGCGCGACCACCATTTGCGCGATGCGCATGCCGTGGGTGACCTCAAACGCCTGTTCCCCGGCATTCAACAGGATCACCCCCACCACACCGCGATAGTCGCTGTCGATGGTGCCGGGGCTGTTGGGCAGCGTAATCCCGTGTTTCAGCGCGAGCCCCGACCGTGGGCGCACCTGCACTTCAAACCCCAAAGGGATTTCCATGTGCAGTCCGGTTGAAATCAGCGCCCGCGCCCCGGACGCGATCTGCACCGGACCACCCCGCAGGTTGGCGCGCAGATCCGCCCCAGCCGCACCCGGCGTTTCATAGGCAGGCAGGCCAAGCGATGGATCTGCGCCCTCGGCCCAGACCAGCCGGATCACCGTCACGGAGCACGCCCCAAAGCGTCGGCAATCCGCTGGGCCAGTTGCGCAGCCACCGCGTCCTTGCCCATGCGCGGCCAGCTTTCTGATCCGCTGTCGCTGATCAGGGTCACAGCGTTTTCCGCGCCCCCCATGATGCCCGTTTCAGGAGAGACATCATTGGCCACGATCCAGTCGCACCCCTTGCGCGCACGCTTGGCTGTGGCATTGGCCAGAACATCGTCCGTCTCTGCCGCGAAGCCGACGACAAGGGCGGGACGGCCCTTTGTCATCTGCGCGACGGTATGCAGGATGTCGGGGTTCTCCGCAAAGGTGAGCGCGGGCAATCCATCTTTGGTTTTCTTGAGCTTGCTGTCACTGGCCGATGCCACGCGCCAGTCTGCAACAGCAGCAGCAAAGACCGCCGCATCGCAGGGCAAGGCCGCCTGTACCGCGTCCAGCATCTGATGGGCCGTCTCGACCCGGATGACATGCACGCCAGAGGGCGGCGGCACATCAGCAGGCCCGGTGACAAACACCACCTCAGCGCCAAGTGCTGCCAGCGCGGTCGCGATGGCTGTTCCCTGCGCCCCGGAGGATCGGTTCGCAATGTAGCGCACCGGATCAATCGGCTCATGCGTGGGTCCCGACGTGATCAGCACGCGCTTGCCCGTGAGCGGCCCCTGCCCCAGTTGCGCGTCGATTGCGGCCATGATTTCAGCAGGTTCCGCCATCCGACCGGGCCCATATTCACCGCAGGCCATGTCCCCTGCATTGGGGCCAACGACGGCGATGCCGTCCCCCTGCAAGGTTGCAAGGTTGCGCTGTGTCGCGGCGTGTTCCCACATCCGCACATTCATCGCAGGGGCCATCAGCACGGGTGTATCCGTCGCCAACAGCAGCGTAGAGGCCAGATCACTTGCCAGCCCGGATGCCATCTTGGCCATCAGATCTGCTGTAACCGGGGCCACCACCACCAGATCCGCAACGCGGCTCAGCTGGATGTGCCCCATCTCGGCTTCATCGCCCAGATCAAACAGGTCGCTGTAGACCTTGCTTCCTGCAAGGGCGGAAATCGACAAGGGCGTGACAAACTCGGACCCGGCTTTGGTCAGCACGGGTGTCACCTGCGCACCCGCCGTGCGCAGCAACCGGATCAGCTCCAGCGATTTATAGGCGGCGATACCGCCCCCGATGATCAGCAGAATATGTTTGCCCGCCAGCATGGGTTGTCCTCTCACCGCGTTAACGGGGGGACCATAGGCCGGGTCAGCGTGATCTGCCAGCCCTCAGCGGGTCGACCGTTCAGTTGAGGAAATGCATCACTTCCTGGGATTGCCCCTGAAGCGATTTGCGCATCTTGATGAAGGCCGCAGCCTCCAGCTGACGCACCCGCTCTTTCGACAGGCTCAGCTCTGTGCCGAGGCTCTCAAGCGTGCGGGGCTGGTCGCGCAGCTTGCGCTCCCGCACGATGAACTGCTCCCGGTCGTTCAGCTCGCCCATGGCGGTGACCAGCCAGTTGCGCAGCTGTTGGTTGTCGTGGCTTTCTTCAACCTGCTCAGCCGCCTGTGCGCTGTCGTCAACCAGCGCATCGATCCACTCACGGCCCTCATCCTCAGCCGACTGCGTGGCGTTCAGGGAATAGTCAGAACCGGACAATCGCCCTTCCATCATCTCCACATCATGCAGCGGCACGCCAATCTCTGTTGAGATCATCTGGCGCAGCTGGTGGCGATCAAGCGTCTCACCCGCAGCGGCCGCTTCGCGCTCCAACCGGGCCTGCACGCGGCGCATGTTGAAAAAGAGGGATTTCTGCGAGGACGTGGACCCGGTGCGCACCATCGACCAGTTGCGCATCACGTGGTCCTGAATGGAGGCTTTGATCCACCACACCGCATAGGTGGAGAACCGCACACCGCGGTCGGGATCAAACTTGTCCGCCGCCTTCATCAGGCCCAGACCCGCCTCTTGGATAAGGTCATTCATCGGCGCGCCATAGCGTTTGAACTTGCCCGCCATGGAGATCGCCAGCCGCATGTATGCGGTGATCAACCGGTGAAGCGCCGCTTCATCGCGGTCATCGCGCCAGGCATAGGCCAACCGCAATTCCGTCTCCGCATCCAGCAATTCTGCCTTCATCGCGGTACGTGCTAAAGAAAACTCACGCGCCGTGTGCACCGTCATTCATCATTCTCCCTATCACGCGGCATGCCTTGTGGCGCACCTTTGTTATGTCTACGCATGACCCTGCCGATTGGTTCCAAATTGGAGAGAAAAAAGTTGCAAAATGGTGTATTTGTGCTCGGCGGAGCGGCTTCCGGCAAATCGGAATGGGCCGAGAAAATGACCGAAAGCTACGGTCGGCCAATGACTTACATTGCGACGGGTCAAATCTTCGACGCGGAAACAGAGAAACGTGTAAAAGTCCATCAAATGCGCCGGGATGCGCGGTGGACCACCTGTGAATCTCCGCTGGATCCTGCCGATACCCTCCGCACCCTTGCACCTGACACGGTGGTGCTGATCGACTGCGCAACCATGTGGCTGAACAACCATATGATGGCCGGATCGGATCTGGATCGCGCGCAGGATGCCCTGCTGTCCGGCCTGCACCATTGCCCGGCGCCGTGGATCATCGTCTCCAACGAGGTCGGGCATGGCATTGTCCCGCAAAACGCACTGGCCCGGCAGTTTCGCAATGCTCAGGGTCGCCTGAACATTGCCCTGGCCGCGCAGGCCGATGTGGTTGTGAACGTGATCGCCGGATTGCCACTGGTGCTGAAGGGGACATTGCCATGACAACCTGGCACTGGGTGCGCCATGGGCCGACCCATGCGAAGACCTTTGTGGGCTGGCGGGATATTCCTGCGGATCTGTCGGATACCGCAACCCTTGCACGCCTCGATGCGCATTTGCCCCAAGACGCGCTGATGATCTCCTCAGACCTGTCGCGGTGCGTGGCCACCGCTGACGTATTGGGCAGTGCCAGACGTCGGCGATTGCCCCATGACGCGGGCCTGCGGGAACTGCACTTTGGCGTCTGGGACGGGATGCACTTCACCGAGGTCGCCAAGCGCGATCCCGAACTCAGCCGCGCCTACTGGGAAACCCCCGGCACCATCCGCGCCCCCGGTGGCGAAAGCTGGAACGAAGCCGCCGCACGGATCGACGCCGTTGTGGACCGGATGAACATGGCGCACCCGGAGGCCCATATCATTGCCGTTGCCCATTTCGGCGCGATCCTGACGCAGGTCCAGCGCGCGCTGGAAGTCTCCGCCTATGAGGCGATGGCGCATAAGATCGACAACCTATCCGTCACGCAGATCACCCATGTTGAGGGCAGATGGCAGGTGCAGGGGATCAATCACACTCCGTGATGCACCCCGTCACACAATAGCGTTTGGCACCATGACCGCGCGGCGATTAGCCTGCCCGACATGACATATGACCTCTATATCGGTGATCGCACCTTCTCCAGTTGGTCCTTGCGGGGCTGGCTGATGTTGGAAAAATTCAACCTGCCGTTCAACTGCCATCTGGTCGGGCTCTATGCCAAGACGATGGACGTTGATTTGGCGCATCTGAAACCGGCCAGACTGGTCCCCACATTGCGGACACCCGAAGGCACCGTTGTGGGTGAAACGCTGGCGATGGCCGAAACGCTGGCGGAACGTCATCCGGACGTTGACATGTGGCCGCAGGATCCTGCGGACCGCGCAACGGCACGGTGGCTGTCTGCTGCCATGACCGCTGGATTTGCCACCCTGCGCGATGAATGCCCGATGCAGTTGCAACATGTGAACAAAGGGTTTCCCCCATCCGATGCCCTGCGCGGTGATCTGAAACGGCTTGAAGAGCTTTGGGATCACGCCCGCGCGACACGCAAGACAGAGGGGCCATGGCTTTTTGGCGCATACAGTCTGGCGGATGTCTTCTACGCCCCGGTCACCGCGCGGATCGTCGGATACGACCTGCCGGTTTCAGCCTCTGCACGCGCCTATTGTGACACCACCATCGCAGACCCGGCGTTCAAGGCATGGCGGGCCGAAGGGCTGAAGGTCACATATGACCCCTTCCCCTACGACATGGGCGTGCCAACAGCACCCTGGCCGGAAAGCGACTGAGCGCGGGGCAGACCACTCGTTGTTAATCATTCGTAAACCAAGCCGCCTTACCCCTTAACCAAGTTTAAGGAGAAAGGTCGCTTGGTTGCACGCGCCTATACAGTTGCCTTCCAGGGGATCGAGGCGCGGATGGTTGAGGTGCAATGCGCCGTGACCGCAGGTCTGCCGGCGTTCTCTATCGTTGGTCTGCCGGACAAGGCGGTGTCAGAAGCGCGCGACCGCGTGCGCACGGCGCTGACATCCATGGCCATTGCCCTGCCTTCCAAACGCATCACCATCAACCTCAGCCCGGCGGACCTGCCCAAGGAAGGCAGCCATTTCGATCTGCCCATCGCCATGGCGCTGCTCGCGGCCCTCGACATCCTGCCGGATGATGTAACCCAGAATACTGTGGCCTTGGGGGAGCTTTCCCTCGATGGCACCTTGGTGCCTGTCGTCGGTGCCTTGCCTGCCGCAATGGCCGCTGCCGAACACAACCGGGGGCTTCTGTGTCCCCTGGGATCGGGTGCCGAGGCGGCCTGGGTCGGGGAAGCGCAGGTGATTGCAGCGGCCTCACTGGGCGATGTGGTGCGCCACTATACCGGTCAGGCCCCGCTCAGCCCTGCCGAACCCGGACAGGTGGCAGCCCCTCCGACGGGCCGTGACCTGAGGGAAGTCAAAGGTCAGGAGCGGGCCAAACGGGCGTTAGAGATTGCCGCTGCCGGGCGGCACCACCTGATGTTTGTCGGCACCCCCGGTTCAGGAAAAAGCATGCTGGCCGCCCGCCTGCCTTCCATCCTGCCCCCGCTCAGCGCGGCAGAAGCGCTGGATACCTCCATGATCCACTCCCTTGCCGGTCTGCTCGACGAAGGGGGGATCACCAGCGCGCGCCCTTTCCGTGAACCGCACCACACCGCCTCGATGGCTGCGATTATCGGCGGCGGACGCCGCGCGCAGCCCGGTGAAGTCAGTCTTGCCCACAATGGCGTGCTGTTCATGGACGAATTCCCTGAATTTCCACGCACCGTGCTGGAAACCCTCCGCCAACCGATCGAGAATGGCGAGGTGATGATCGCCCGCGCCAATGCGCATGTGAAATACCCCTGCAAATTCATGCTGGTGGCCGCGGCCAACCCCTGCAAATGCGGATATCTGTCGGATCCTGAGCGCGCCTGCGCGCGCGTACCGCAATGCGGAGAGGACTATCTGGGCCGCATCTCAGGGCCGCTGATGGACCGGTTCGACCTGCGCGTGGATGTCCCACCGGTGGCTTTTACCGATCTGGGCCTGCCTGCAAGCGGGGACAGTTCCGCCGTGGTGGCGGACAGAGTCGCCGTGGCGCGACAGGTCCAGGCCACCCGCTTTGCGGCGCATCCGGAACTGCGCGTCAATGCCGATGCCACGGGCGACCTGCTCGAAGAGATCACCCAACCCGATGCCGAGGCCCAGGCTCTACTGGCGCGGGTGGCAGAGAAGTTTCATCTGTCTGCGCGGGGGTATCACCGCATCCTGCGGGTCGCCCGCACCATTGCCGATCTGGACGGCGCAGATGTCCTGCACAAACGCCACATCGCAGAAGCGGTCAGCTTCCGGCTGGCCAGCCCGGTTGACGCCTGATCCAGGCCGCGACCTGATCCAGCGTTTCGCGCCCTTCCGGCAGGATGTTGTGCAGCAAGGGCCAGACATGCGGCAGGTCGTGGCGTTCCTCAAACGTCACCGGCACGCCCTGCTCTTCCAGCCTGCGCACCATGCGCCGGCTGTCATCGCGCAGGATCTCCGTATCGCCGACAGTGAGCCACACCGGACAGGCCCCGGCGAACTCTGCAAAGAGCGGGCTCACATCTGGCCGGTCCGCGGCAAGCGCGCCCAGATACATCTCGGACAGCTCAAAGGCACGGCTGGCGGCAAGCAGCGCCTCACGTTCCGCGTTCTGATGAAAGCTCTCCCCGCTGTAGGTGAGATCGGTGAGCGGGGATAAACAGAACACACCTGCGGGTTGCGCACCGTCCTCTGCACAAATTCCTGCCAGCAAGCCGAGCGCCAATGCGCCGCCCGCGCTGTCTCCACCGATGATGATCTGATCCGCTGGAACGCCCTGCGCCAGCAACGCATCCCAAGCGGTGCGCACATCCGCAGGCGCCGCCGGAAAGGGCGCTTCCGGCGCAAGACGGTACTTCGGCAGGACAACCCGTGCGCCTAACCGCGCCCCCAGCGCCGCAGCCATGGCAGCATGGGTGCGTGGACTGCCAAAAACGAATGCGCCGCCATGGATGTAGAGCACAACCCCGTCACTGCGCAGGTCGCGCGGCACAATCTCAAGGGCATCCAGCCGCCGCTGGCCTGCTTCCAACACCTGCCACTGCATCTGGCTGCCGCGCGGCGCGCGAAAGAAAAGCCGGGCCTGCCGTTCCAACCCTTCCCGCAGATCTTCAGGCCGCTCCGCCCGTGCCAGACGCGGTTTCTCAACCCGGCGCAGCCAGGTGTTGATCAAGCGCGCGCGCAGGCTCACCCCAGCCGCGCCTCGATTGCATCCCAGATCTGTCCGGCGATGTTCACCCCGTCAAACCGCTCCAGCTCCTGAATGCCGGTGGGAGAGGTCACGTTGATCTCTGTCAGATAATCGCCAATCACGTCGATCCCGACAAAGACCTGACCCTTCTCGCGCAGAAGCGGCCCGATCCGCGCGCAAATCTCAAGATCGCGTTCCGTCAGGCCGATTTTTTCCGGACGGCCACCCACGTGCATGTTGGACCGTGTCTCCCCCTCTGCGGGGACGCGGTTGATGGCGCCGACGGCTTCCCCATCCACAAGGATCACCCGCTTGTCGCCTTTGGAGACGGCGGGCAAGAACTTTTGCACAATCAACGGCTCACGGGAGAAACCGGTGAACAGCTCATGCAGGGAGGTCAGGTTACGGTCACCGCGGTCCAGCCGGAACACGCCTGCGCCGCCGTTGCCGTAGAGCGGTTTGAGGATCACATCGCCATGTTCCTCCTTGAAGGCCTTGATGGTATCGAGATTGCGCGCAATCGTTGTGGGCGGCGTCAGGTCAGGAAAGTCCAGAACCAACAGTTTTTCCGGGAAGTTGCGCACCCAGAAGGGGTCGTTGACAACAAGGGTGGTGTCTTTCAGCCGGTCCAGCAAATGGGTGGATGTGATGTAGTGCATGTCAAATGGCGGGTCCTGACGCAGCCAGACCACATCGAAACCTGCCAGATCCACATCCCGTACCGGACCAAGCTGCGCATGATCCCCCTGCACGCGCTGGACGGTAAAATCCTGCCCCCGCGCCGTGATCTTGCCCTCGCGGTACGCCAGATCATCGGGCGTGTAAAAGAACAGGGTATGCCCCCGCGCTTGCGCCTCTTCCGCAAGACGAAAGCTGCTGTCGGCATTGATGTCCACGGCCCCGATCGGGTCCATCTGAAAGGCAATCTTCATGGGTCTGTCCTTGCATACTGCGGGTCACGCCGTTTCTAGATGGCGTAGCAGAGGGACAGGTGCAATGGGTCAGCCGTGACCAAAGGCGTTTTCGATGATCCGCGTTTCCCCGCGACCGTTCACAAGGGCGACATCAAAACGAACCTCTGTCAGGCTGCCAGCGGGTTCCGATCCAAGAAATTCCTCGGCCGCACCATAGAGCCTGCGCATCTGGCGGGCGGAAAGGCTTTCAGCGGCGCGGTCGAAATCACGGGCCTGCTTGACCTCAACAAAAATGAGCCCGGCCCCATCGCGCAGGATCAGATCAATTTCACCCGCTTTGCCGCGCCAGCGTGCGCGGGCCAGTGCAAATCCGCGTCGCGCGTAGTCCTGAGCAATGCGCTGTTCCGCAGCGAGACCTGCATGGTACGCGGTCTGTCCCCTTTTGCGGCGGTGATCGACAAGGGCTGGTTGCATCAGTTGTCATCCTTTCCAAGCGCGAGCGCTGCTTGATACACCTTGCGGCGTGGCAATCCATGTGCGGCGGTCACGGCATCCACCGCATCCCGCATCGACATCGTTTCCAACGCCAGCCGCAAGGCCGAGGGTAAATCAACTTCCCTAACAGTTTCTAAACGTCCCCGGTCGATCAGAACAACGATCTCCCCTTTTGGTGCTTTTTCCGCATATCGCGCGGCGAGTTCCGCCAGCGTGCCGCGCTGCACCTCTTCGAACCGTTTGGTCAGTTCCCGGCAGACAGCAGCCTCGCGCCCTTCGCCCAGCACCTGTGCTGCGTCGCGCAGCATCGCACCCAACCGTTTGGGGGATTCGTAGCACACCAAAGTGCCTGCGACCTCTGCCAGCCCCTCCAAAGCGCGGCACCGGGCGGCTTTCGCATTCGGCAGGAAGCCTGCAAAAAAGAACGCATCTGTCGGCAGCCCGCCCAGCGCAAGCGCTGTCAGCACGGCGGACGGCCCCGGTGCGCAGGTCAGCGGCAACCCGGCGGCACGGGCCGCGCGGGCCAGTTCAAATCCGGGATCTGCGATCAATGGCATCCCCGCCTCGGACGCATAGGCAACGGCTTTGCCGTCTTTCACTGCCGCCAGCAACTGGTCCTGGACCCGCACCGCACTGTGATCATGCAGGGCGATCACCCGGCGGTCGCCCAGCGGCACACCATGGATGTCCATCAGCCGACGCAGGCTGCGGGTGTCTTCGGCCGCCAGTACATCGGCAGATGCCAGCACATCAAGCGCCCTCAGCGTGATATCCCGCGCCGTCCCGATGGGCACACCGACAAGGTAGAAACCCGCCGGCAGGGTGGTCTTTTGATAATTCAAGCTGGACCCGCCTTTCGCACTCTCTATGATCGCGACCGATGTAATCGGCGCGGGGGCGCCATGCCACCACTGGGGGAGTACCATTAAATGATTGCCTTTGTCGAAGCCCGTCGCATGCAGCTGCGGATGATCCTGATGTCTTTTTGCGCGGTCCTTCTGGCCGCCTGTGAACCCATCGCCCTTGGCGGCATCGGCAGCGCGAATGCGCCCGACATTGACACCTCCGCCCCCATCCCCGTGGCCCTGCTGGTGCCCAGCGGCGGATCAGGCAGTGACGATCTGTTGGCCCAGAACCTTGAAAACGCTGCCCGTCTGGCAATCCGGGATCTGGACGGTGTGCAGGTTGATTTGCGGGTCTATTCAACGGCAGGCAATGCAGGCACAGCCGCCAACGTGGCGGCGCAAGCTGTCAATGAAGGGGCAAAGATCATTCTGGGACCCGTCTACGGCGAAGCGGCCAATGCCGCTGGCGTGGCCGTTGCCCCGGCAGGGGTGAACGTCCTGTCGTTTTCCAACAACCCCTCCATCGCGGGCGGCAATGTCTTTGTGATGGGGCCGACATTCACCAATACAGCCAATCGGCTTGTCGGCTTTGCCCGCCGCAATGGCCGGGACAAGATCGTCATTCTGCACGCCGATGATGTCGCAGGCCAACTGGGCCGCGCAGCCATCACGCAGGCCGCAGCCAACAACCGCGCCACGATCACCGGCTCCGTCAGCTATGCGCTGAGCCAGGAAGCGGTGACCGCCGCTGTGCCACGGGTCAAGGCGACAATGGACCAGACAGGCGCCAATGCGCTCTTTCTGACCACCTCTTCCGCCAGCGCACTGCCCTTGTTTGCGCAATTGCTGCCAGAGGCAGGCGTCTCCGCACCCGGCGCGCAATACATCGGCCTGACCCGCTGGGATATCCCGCCGCAAACGCTTGATCTGCCTGGCGTGCAAGGCGGCTGGTTTGCGCTACCGGACCCGACTGCCTCCGGCGCGTTCCGCGCGCGCTATACCGAAGCCTACAGCACAAATCCGCATCCGCTGGCGGGCCTCGCCTTTGACGGCATTGCAGCCGTCGGCGCGCTTGCGAAATCCGGCAAGTCTGACGCCTTGTCCGCGCGCGCCCTCACCCAGAACGCCGGGTTCCGCGGGGCCAGCGGCATCTTCCGCCTGCGCGGTGACGGCACCAATGAACGGGGCCTTGCCATCGCAACCGTGCGGGACCGGGGTGTCGTGGTGCTTGAACCCGCGCCAACCGCCTTCGGCGGCGCCGGTTTCTAGAGTTGTCAGACACCACCGCCCAAACCCCTCCATCAGGCGCCGCCCCCGAGCGGCGCCTGATTGCCGAACCGCGAGACCTGTTTGATACATCGGCCATCCGGTCTGCCCTCGATGCGGCCTGCACCGATCCGGACGAAGGCGCGCCGCGGCAGGCGGCCGTGAAGGCCCTGGCGCGGGCGCAAAAAGACGCACGGGCCCTGATTGCCGAACGCTTTGCGGCGCACCCTTTTGATGCGCGTCCGATGACACGGTCCTATACCTATCTGACAGACAATCTGGTGCAGATGGCCCTCTATGTGGCCACAACCCACTTGCACCCCAATCCGAATCCGACCGAGGGGGAGCGCCTGTCGGTGATGGCGGTCGGAGGATACGGACGGGGCGAAATGGCCCCTTTCTCTGACGTCGATCTGCTGTTTGTGATCCCCTACAAGGCCACCGCCTGGAGCGAGAGCGTGATCGAAAGCATGCTCTACATGCTGTGGGATCTGAAACTGAAAGTTGGCCACGCCACCCGCACGATCAAGGAATGCGTCCGCCTGGGTGGGGAGGATTTCACCATTCAGACCGCCCTGCTGGAACAACGCCATATCGCAGGCGACCCGGAACTCGCTGAGCAGCTCAAAACCACCCTGCGCCATGACCTGTTCGCAGGCACCGGCCGCCCGTTCATCGAAGCCAAGCTGGAGGAGCGCGACAACCGCCATACCCGGCAGGGGCAACGCTATGTGGTGGAGCCGAACGTCAAGGAAGGTAAAGGCGGGCTGCGCGACCTGCATTCCCTGTTCTGGATCGCCAAGCACATCTACGGGGTCGAACGGGTCTCTGACCTCCAGAAAACCGGCGTGTTCCGCGTCGATGAATACGAGACGTTCCGCGCCGCCGAGGATTTCCTCTGGGCGGTGCGTGGCCATCTGCACCTGCTGACCCGCCGCGCCACCGAACAGCTGACCTTTGACATGCAGGTGCAGGTGGCCGAAGCGATGCAGTATGAGGACACTGGCGGCAGACGCGCCGTTGAAATCTTCATGCAGGATTTCTTTCGCCATGCGACCGCCGTTGGCGATCTGACCCGCATCTTCCTGACCAACCTCGAAGCCGTGCACCTCAAGGCCGAACCCCTGCTTGAACGCATCTTTCGCCGCAAACCACGGGTCAAGAAGGGATACAAGGTCGTCCACAACCGCCTCGCCATTGAGGACGAGGAGGCGTTCCTGTCCAACAAGATCAACATTCTGCGCATTTTCGAGGAAGCCCTGCGCACCGGCATGCTCATCCATCCCAACGCCATGCGTCTGATCAAGGCCAACCTGCACCTGATCGACGACGCCATGCGCGCCGACCCTGAAGCGACACGGCTGTTCCACGATCTGCTGCTCAAACACGGCAATCCCGAACGCGCCCTGCGCCGGATGAACGAATTGGGTGTGCTGAGCGCCTTTATCCCCGAATTCGAACCCATCGTCGCGATGATGCAGTTCAACATGTATCACAGCTACACGGTTGATGAGCATACCATCCAGTGCATCGCCAACCTTGCCCGGATCGAACGCGGGGAGCTTGAGGAAGAACTCCCTGTCGCCTCCTCCATCCTCGCCAAGGGGGTCAACCGCAAGGTGCTTTATACCGCGCTGCTGCTGCATGACATCGGCAAGGGGCGGCCAGAAGACCATTCCATCCTTGGCGCCAAAATGGTGCGCAAGATCGCGCCACGGCTGGGGCTGAAGCAGGACGAGGTCGACACTGCCGAATGGCTGGTGCGCTATCATCTGTTGATGTCGGACATGGCGCAGAAGCGCGACATCGCGGACCCACGCACGGTACGGGACTTTGCCAAGGCGGTGCAAACGGTCAAACGGCTCGACCTGCTTTGCGTGCTGACGGTCTGCGACATTCGCGGGGTTGGCCCGGACACCTGGAACAACTGGAAAGCCGTGTTGATCCGCGCGCTGTATCGGCAGACCGAACGCGCGCTTGAAACCGGGCTTGAGGACCTCAACCGCGCAAACCGCGGCGCGGAGGCCAAGAAGGCTCTGCGCGAAGCGCTGTCAGACTGGCCGCGCAAGGCGCTTCAGGAAGAAACAGCGCGGCACTACGATCCCTATTGGCAGGGTCTGCATGTCACGGCGCATGTGGCCTTTGCGAACCTGTTGCGGGATATAGAAGATGAGGAAATCCGCGTTGATCTGCACCCGGATGAGGACCGCGACGCCACCCGCGCCTGTTTTGTGATGTCCGACCATCCGGGCATCTTCGCACGGCTGGCAGGTGCGCTGGCGCTGGTCGGTGCCAATGTGGTCGATGCGCGCAGCTACACCACCCGAGACGGGCATGTGACCGATGCCTTCTGGATTCAGGACGCGGACGGCAACGCGTATGAAGCCGACCGCCTGCCCCGCCTGCGCAAGATGATCGAAAAGATCCTGCGCGGCGAAGTGGTGACGCGCGATGCGCTGAAGTCTCGCGATAAGGTCAAAAAGCGCGAGAAAGCCTTTCGGGTGCCCACGCATATCACTTTCGACAACGAAGGGTCTGAGATTTACACGATCATCGAAGTGGACACCCGCGACCGTCCCGGACTGCTCTATGATCTGGCGCGGACGCTGGCGGATTCAAACGTCTATGTGGCCAATGCGGTCATTGCGACCTATGGCGAACAGGTGGTCGATACTTTCTACGTCAAAGACATGTTCGGGCTGAAGTACTACGCTGAAAGCAAGCAGAAGACGCTTGAAAAGCGGCTTCGGACGGCCATCACGGAAGGGGTGGAGCGGGCTGAAGGGTAAATGCCCGCCTTGCAGATTGCGCCCACCCCGCGGCCAAGTTAAGGCTGGAGAACCGCAGCGCAGCAAAGGCCCTCCATGAAACCCATCCGCCTGATGACCGGCTTTTTCACCGTGGGGGTGTGGACCTTGCTCAGCCGTGTGCTGGGGTTCATCCGCGAGGTGCTGCTGCTGTCTCTGATCGGGCCCGGACCGGTGATGGACGCCTTTGTTGCGGCGTTCCGGCTGCCCAATATGTTCCGCCGGTTCTTTGCCGAAGGGGCGTTCAACGCAGCCTTCGTGCCGATGTTTGCAAAGAAACTGGAAGGCGAGGAAGACGCCCAGCGTTTTGCCCGCGATGCCTTCAACGGTCTTGGGCTGGTGGTGCTGGTGCTGACCGGGCTGGGGATGGTGTTCATGCCGGCCCTGGTCTGGGCCACGGCAGAGGGGTTTGTGGGCGACGAACGCTTTGACATGACCGTGGGTTACGGCCGTATCGTCTTTCCCTACATCCTGTGCATGTCGCTGGCGGCGCTGTTTTCAGGCGTTCTGAATGCCACGGGCCGGTTTGCCGTTGCGGCGGCAGCACCGGTGCTTTTGAACATCTTCGTCATTGCCGCCATGACCATTGGCGCGCTCACGGGCGGCGCTGTGGTGACCTGGCTTGTCTGGGCCATCCCGCTGGCCGGTGTCGCACAGCTGGCGCTGACTTGGCGGGCGGCGGCGGATGCGGGATTTGCCCTGAAACCCGGACGGCCCCGCTGGACCAAGGACATGCGCGCAATGATCGTTATCGCCCTGCCTGCCGCGATGGCGTCGGGTGTGATGCAGATCAACCTTGTCGTGGGCCAGCTTGTCGCCAGCCAATACGACAGTGCGGTGAGTTGGCTCTTTGCCGCTGACCGGCTGTATCAACTGCCGCTCGGTGTTGTCGGGATCGCTGTAGGCGTGGTGCTGCTGCCTGACTTGTCCCGCCGCCTGCGGGCGGGTGACACGCAGGGCGCACACCATACCCTGAGCCGCGCTGCCGAAGTCTCGCTTGCGCTTACCTTACCATCAGCCGTGGCGTTGACGGTTGTCCCGCTGGCATTGGTCACCGTGTTGTTTGAGCGCGGCGCGTCAGACGTGGACGACAGCGCGGCGATTGCGACAGCCGTCACCATCTACGGCCTTGGCCTGCCTGCCTTCGTGCTCCAGAAGATCCTGCAACCGGTGTATTTCGCCCGCGAAGACACCAAACGCCCGTTCTACTTCGCCCTTGTGGCAATGGTCGTGAACGCGGCCCTCGCCATTGGGCTTGCGCCCTTTGTGGGCTGGATCGCACCTGCGCTGGCCACAACCCTTGCGGGCTGGGTGATGTTTGCCTGTCTCGCCATTGGCGCGCGACGGTTTGGCGATGCCGCCCGGTTCGACGCGCGCTTTCACAAGCGCATCTGGCGGATCATCGCTGCATCCGTGGTCATGGGCGTTGCGCTGATGGCGACAAATGTCGCACTCCAGCCGTTCATCGGATTGCCCTGGTGGCGCGGGCTGGCGTTGCTTGTCTTGCTCAGCGTCGGCGCTGCCAGCTTCTTTGGCATCGGCCAGCTGATCGGCGCGTTCAAAATCTCTGAATTCCGCAGTGCGGTGCGCCGCGGCTAGAGCAACCAACCCAAAGCCTGAAGCACTCAGCCAAACAGAATTTTCCCAAGACCAAGCGTCGCGGCGCAGCCTGGGCTGGTTGCCCCTGCAAGATGCGACGCGCCGGGATTGGGGAAATTCTGTTTGGCCCTTCGGGTTGCGCGGAAAGGCCCCGCCTCCGGGCGGTACCGGCTTGACCGGGCAACCAGCCCGCGCTGCGCCGGAACACACCCGTATCCGGGGCCTTTCTGCGCAACTGAGGACCTCAGGTTTTGGGTTGGTTGCTCTAGGTGTCCTGGCCCTAATCCCGCCTGATCCGGTTCTTCAATCGGAACCATTCCCCCGGCCCGACCACAAAGCTCAGCAAAAAGCCGCAGATGAACCCGGCCAGATCCGCCACCCAGAGCATCCCCACCGTCGCAAATATCCCGAACACCAGTTGCAGCCCCATCAACACCCCAATGAGCGAGAACGCCCGCAATTGATGCGCGCCCTGCTGCTCCAGATGCCGCCACATGACATAGGAATATCCACCAATCAGCCCAAAGACCGCAGGAAACGCGCCGGTCAGCCAGATCTGTTCATCCAGCAGCAGGCCATAGGTCAGCGCCCCCACGATGGCGGAGGAAAAGAACAACACGAGGAACGCCAGCTGCCCCATGACCTCAGCCACCATCTTGCCCAGCGCCAGCAACAGCACCACACCAAAAATCGCAGAGGTGAAGGACTGGTGAATGAACGGATAGCTCACAAACCGCACCAGCCCCTGCCAGGGCCAGACACCCTGCGCCAGCATCTGGTTGAACACCTGATCGGAGAACCCGTAGTCCCTGATCTGTGCCAGCCGCCATCCAACCGCGCCCGGTCCGCCCACAAGACCTGCTTCGCCCAGCGACAGAACGGCTTCGACCGCTGTGATCACCATAAAGATCAGCACCACCGCTGCGGGGATCGGGTTCACGGGGGGCTGGATATCGGGGTCTTCCATGGGCGCTCCTTGACGGGGTCTGCGCCCACCAGTAAGCCCTGCACACTGCCAAATCCACCCCAGAGGAAACCCCATGTCCGAGACATCCTTCACCCCGCGCGTCTTTTCCGGCATCCAGCCGTCCGGTGGTCTGACGCTTGGCAACTATCTGGGCGCAATCAAACGCTTCGTATCGATGCAGGATGAGGATTTTGAAACGGTCTATTGCATGGTTGATCTGCATGCGATCACAGCCAAGCTGATTGATCCGGCTGAGCTGCGGCACAATACCCGCGAACTGGCGGCAGGTTTCATTGCATCGGGCATCTCGCCCGAAAAATCCATCCTGATCAACCAGAGCCAAGTACCGGAGCACGCGCAGCTGGCGTGGATCTTCAACTGCATCGCACGCATGGGCTGGATGGGGCGCATGACCCAGTGGAAAGACAAGGCAGGCAAAAATGCCGAAGCCGCGTCGCTTGGCCTCTTTGCCTATCCGGCGCTGATGGCGGCGGACATCCTGATCTACCATGCCACCCACGTGCCCGTGGGCGAGGACCAGAAACAGCACCTTGAACTGACCCGCGACATCGCCGCGAAGTTCAACCACGACTACGGCGAAGATTTCTTTCCCATCACCGAGCCGGTGATCGAAGGCGCAGCAACCCGCGTGATGTCCCTGCGTGATGGCGCCAAGAAGATGTCAAAGTCCGACCCGTCAGACGCCAGCCGCATCAACATGACCGATGACGCCGACACGATTGCCAGGAAGATCCGCAAGGCCAAGACCGACCCGGATGCGCTGCCTTCTGAGCTGGCAGGCCTTGATGACCGCCCCGAGGCGCGCAATCTGGTCAACATCTATGCCGCGCTGAACGATCAGAGCCTTGAAGACGTCCTCAAAGACGTCGGCGGCCAGCAGTTTGGCACCTTCAAACCTGCCCTTGCAGAGCTTGCGGTTGAGAAACTGGCCCCCATCTCTTCTGAAATGGCACGGCTGATGGCTGACACGGATGAGATTGACCGCATCCTTGCCAAAGGCGCGGAACAGGCGCGGGTAATCACCGCGCCGATCCTCAAGCGCACATATGAGATCATAGGGATGGTCAGCTAGGGAGGCCGCGATGGCGACAGGGTTTTACTGGGACGAAAAGTGCTTTTGGCACGGCGGCGGCGATTATGCCCTGACCTTTCCCCTGGGCGGGAATGTGCAACCTCTCGTCTCCGGCGGATTGCCGGAGAGCCCGGAGACAAAGCGGCGTCTGAAAAACCTCATGGATGTGACGGGATTGCTGTCCGAACTGGACGTGCGCACCGCCGCGGAGGCCAGCCGCAGCGATCTGGAGCGGGTGCATCCGGCCTCCTACCTCGACGCATTCAAATCCCTTTCTGACGACAAGGGGGGCGAGCTTGGCCATCATGCGCCGTTTCTGCATGGGGGTTACGAGATCGCGGCCCTGTCTGCGGGCATGGCGCTTGCTGCGGTTGAGGCGGTGGCGACGGGCGCGTTGGACAACGCCTATTCGCTCAGCCGCCCGCCCGGCCACCACTGCCTGCCCAACGATCCCAACGGCTTTTGCCTGTTCAACAACATCGCCGTGGCGATTGAGGCCGCGCAGGCCAAGGGGTTGGTGAAGCGCGTCGCCGTGCTGGACTGGGATGTGCACCACGGCAATGGCACCGAAGCGATCTACTACGACCGCGACGACGTGCTGACCATCTCTGTCCATCAGGACCGCAACTACCCGCTCGACACCGGGGCGATTGCCGACCGTGGGCGCGGCGCGGGCGCAGGCTACAACATCAATGTGCCGCTGCCCGCCGGGTCGGGCCATACCGCATACATGCACGTGATGGAGCGGATCGTGACGCCCGCGCTCAATGCGTTCAAACCCGATATGATCATCGTGGCCTGCGGGTTCGATGCCGCCATGTTCGACCCCTTGTCGAGCATGATGGCCACCGCCAGGACCTTCAAAGAGATGACTGCACACATCAAGGCAGATGCACAGCGCCTGTGCGATGGTAAACTGGTGCTCACCCACGAAGGCGGGTATTCAGAAGCCTATGTGCCGTTCTGCGGCCACGCGACCATAGCCACCCTTGCAGGCAGCCAGACAGACGCCCCCGACCCCGTCGCGGAGGTTGTCGCCCACCGTCAGCCAGCGGGTGAGATGGACGCGTTCCTGCGCGCCTCCATTGACCGGATGGCGGCGCAACTGGAGCTTTGAAAGCCAATGCCTGACCCCAACCCCGATGCCCTCCACTTCCTGCAAACCCGTCGGTCCCGCCCCGCCAAAACCCTGCGCGGCCCCTGGCCCGACCGCGATGTCCTGATGCCATTGCTTGTCGCCGCCGCGCGCACGCCGGATCATGGCAAACTTGAACCCTGGCGGTTCATCGTGTTGGAGCGCGCCGCTCTTGCACGGCTGGCCGAGGTGGCAGAGGCGCGGGGCAAGGCGCTGGGGCTGGACGCTGAACAGATCGCCAAGGGGCGCACCCAGTATGATCAGGGTGGTCTTGCTGTGGCGGTGATCGAAGTCCAGAAACCGTCAGAGAAGATCCCCGCGCTGGAGCAGACCTATTCCGCTGGCGCTGTCTGTCTGGCCCTGCTGAACGCTGCCCTTGCCGCCGGATGGGGTGCGAATTGGCTCAGCGGCTGGCCCTCCCATGACCGCGGTTTCATGCGCGACGGGTTGGCCTTGGCAGACCATGAGCGTATCGCGGGCATGATCCACATCGGCACCGAAGGGGCCGTCCCGCCCGAGCGCCCCCGCCCTGACATGGACAGCATCACGACATGGCAATCGGCCTGATCTTCAACGCTTTCGGGCTGGCCGTGGGCCAGCTCAGCGACCGCCCGTTCCGGCGGGTGTTCTTCATGGGCATCGCATTGGCATTGCTGCTTTTGATTGGTGCCACGGCCGGCTTTGCATGGCTGATTGAATACATCACACCCGAAGAAGCCTGGCTGCCCGTTTTGGGAGAAGTCCGCTGGCTGGATGATCTGTTTTCATGGGGCGCGGCATTCCTGCTGGCTTTCCTGTCGATCTTTCTGATGGTGCCGGTCGCCTCGGCGATCACGTCGATGTTTCTGGATGATGTCGCCAACGCGGTAGAGGCCAAGCATTATCCCGCCCTGCCACGCCCCACGCCTGTGTCCTTTGGCGATGCGCTGCGCGATACGGTGAACTTTCTCGGCGTACTGATCGCGGCCAACCTGCTGGCGCTGATCCTCTATCTGCTGTTCACGCCGCTTGCCCCGGTCATCTTTTGGGGGCTGAACGGGTTCTTGCTGGGTCGGGAGTATTTCACCATGGCCGCCCAGCGCCGCATGAGCCGGGCGGAGGCGAAAGCCCTGCGCAGCAGACATGTCGGCACCATCTGGGTGGCGGGGGCCTTGATGGCCATTCCGCTGACAGTGCCTCTGTTAAACCTGCTGGTGCCCATCCTGGGCGCGGCGACGTTTACTCACCTGTTTCACGGCCTGACCACGCGCCAGCCCTGAACAGGCTTTCGACATCATCCACGCTGATCCAACCCGACAGGATGATCGTCGCGACGATGGCCCAGATGATAAAGGCGACAATCGTGGTCCAGAACACCTTCTTGCGGATGTGATGATGCTCGGGCGAGCCGGCATGGGTGCCCGGCACGATCTCTCCCAGATCGCCTTGGGTCTGAATGCGGATCGGCAAGGCGATGCAGAAGGTCAGCGACCAGATCACTGCAAAAAGAACAAGTCCGGAAACGACCCCCATCGCCTACACCTGTTCCAGCTCGACCAGCGCGCCGTTGAAGTCCTTGGGATGCAGGAACAACACAGGCTTGCCATGGGCGCCGATCTTCGGCTCTCCGGTGCCCAGCACACGGGCGCCGGTGGATTTCAGATGATCGCGCGCGGCAATGATGTCCTCAACCTCATAGCAGATGTGGTGAATGCCACCTGCGGGGTTCTTGTCCAGAAACCCCTGAATGGGAGAGTTTTCCCCCAAAGGATACAACAATTCGATCTTGGTATTGGGCAGCTCAATGAAAATGACCGTGACGCCGTGATCCGGCTCATCCTGCGGCGCGCCGACAGTGGCACCCAGCGCGTTGCGGTACTGGTCTGCTGCGGCCTCAAGATCAGGCACGGCAATAGCAACGTGATTCAAACGGCCAATCATCTTTCACATCTCCCTTTGATGGTCTGGGGCACCATATGGAGCGAATAAACCTTAAGAGCAATGCGGCACGTTAACGTGCTATTAGCCATCTGCCTTTAACCATGGTGTCCTAGCCAACTCTGGAGCGACCCATGGACCCCAAAGACCCACTTGCGGCAAACCTGCCGGCCCCGACTGCAACGCGGCCCCTGCTGGGCCTGACCGTTCTGGTGGTAGAGGACAGCCGCTTCGCCTGCGAAGCCTTGCGTTTGCTGTGCCTGCGGTCCGGCGCCCGGATCAGACGTGCCGATTGCCTGCGCTCCGCACGACGCCACCTGCGGGTTTACCGCCCCTCTGTGGTGATCATGGATCTTGGCCTGCCCGATGGCGACGGATGTGGGCTGATCACTGAATTGAACGAAGCCCAGCCGCGGGTTGAGGTGATCCTCGCCATCTCCGGTGATCCCGACACGGAAGCCGCAGCGCTGGCGGCTGGTGCGGATGACTTCATGGCCAAACCCATCATATCCATGGCGAATTTTCAGGAAAAGCTCCTGTCCCTCCTCCCAGAAGACCGCCGCCCACAGGGGGTGCGGGAGATATCCGATGTCCAGATTTCACCGGACCGAATCGCCTATCTGGACGATATGGCCCATGCAGCCGATATGCTGGAAGACATACAAAACGAGGCCGCCATTGATTATGTCGCCCAGTTCCTGACCGGCGTTGCACGATCGGCTGAGGATGGCGGCATGGAGCGCGCCGCACAAGCATTGGCGGCACGGCGTGCCACCGGTCAATCCGCCGGGTCAGAGACAGCCATCATCGCAGGGCTGATCCAGGAACGCCTGTCGCAACGCATGGCGATCTGAGCGGCCTTGCTCACAACGCTGGATCAGACGCGACCCGAACCAACCCGGTCAGATCCCCCAAACGCTCACGCTGCTGGCCTGCGTCATCAAAATTCGCAGGGGCCAACCATGCCAGAAACGCTTCCTTCAACGCGGGCCATTCGCGGTCGATGGCCGCGAACCACGCCGTATCCCGGTTGCGCCCCTTCACGACTGTTGCCTGCCGAAACACACCTTCAAAGCTCAACCCCAGCCGCTGCGCTGCGCGTCGGGAGGGTGTGTTGAGCGCATCACATTTCCACTCATACCGCCGATAGCCTGCATCAAACGCCCATTGCATCATCAAGAACATCGCATCTGTCGCCGCTCGGGTCTGCTGCAAGGCGGGGCTGAAATTGATATGGCCCACTTCGATTGATCCGGCTTCGGGTGCCACGCGCAGATAGCTGGCCACACCTTCCCATTGACCGCTCTGCAAGTTCCGCACCGCATAGAAGAACGGGTCTGGCTGCCCTGCATGATCCCGCACCCACCTGTGATACTGCGCAGCAGATGAGAACGGGCCGTAAGGCATGTAGTCCCACACATGGTCCTCGCCCGCGTATGTCCGGAACAGCAATGCCGCATGGGCATCTGCCGACAAGGGGGTAAGTTCGGCATATTGCCCGCGCAGCACCTCTCCTTCCGGACGGGGTGGCACCTGCCAGTCAGGGAGAAGAAAACCCACGGGGCGATCAGAAGAAAACGTGTTCATACACGCCACGTTAGGGCCAACTGCGGCGCAGGCCAAGTCAGCAATTGTACCATCCGCACCGGCGAAAAAGCCAAGAAACCGGCATCCGACTTACCCATTTCCGCCACATTCCACGGACATCCTTGACAGGTAAGAGTGCCAGACGCATGCGCCAGCGAAAGGATCAGTACCCGTGCAAAAGTTCCGCGATTTCTTCCGTGAAGACCCTGATGCCATCACCGTAGACTGGATTGTGCTGACAGCCTCCCTTGTGGGATTGGCCGTCGTTGTCGCTGCATCTTTCCAGGCTGGTTCAGACGGTCTGGCCGCGCAACTGCTGCAACAGATCGCCCCTGCTGACGGCTACTGACCCCCGCTAAAGCACGATGCCCGGATCCCTGCCCATGTCGAGGCCGGGGAAAATCATCCGCTCAAGCGTGGCTTGATCCAATCCGGTCGCTGCCCGCATCACCCATGCAGCCGGGGCGCGCACATCCGCAGTCGGCATCAGATCACGCCGATCATATAGCGCAGCCTCCGCCACACCGGGCCATTGCCCCAGCACCTGCCCCCCCCGCAGCGCGCCGCCTGCAAACAGCATCGCACCGCCTGTTCCGTGATCCGTTCCGCCTGTGCCGTTCACCGCAGCAGTGCGCCCAAACTCCGTCATGGCAAGAACGGCTGTTTTGTCCCAGATTTCAGCCCCCAAACCGTCCCGCAACCCCAGCAGGGTCTGGGACAAGGCGCGCAGGCTGCGGGGCAAGGTCCGCCGCTGAACCCGGTGGGTGTCCCACCCGCCCAGTGAAAAGGCCGCCACCCGCGATGCCCCGCGCAACCGCGCGGCCGCAAACTGTGCAATCTGGAGATGGGCGCCGCCACGGCGCGGCCCTTCAAGCCCGGCATCAGACAGCATCTGCGCCTCCGCCAGGGCCGCATGCAGCGCCGGATCCCGTTCCATCACCAGTTCAGCCAGCCGCAAAGCCTGCGGGCTGAGCCCCAGCTTCGCCTCCGGCGTCCAATTGGCAACCGGTGCTTCACCGTCCAGCACCCGCACTTCTGTCGTGCCA
This sequence comes from uncultured Sulfitobacter sp., assembly GCF_947500075.1. Lineage (GTDB taxonomy): Bacteria > Pseudomonadota > Alphaproteobacteria > Rhodobacterales > Rhodobacteraceae > Sulfitobacter. The sequence goes on from NZ_CANMQS010000001.1 coordinate 853,811, forward strand.
ATGGCGTAAGCCGTCTCCGCCTCCAGCCCCGGCACCTGTTGCAGCATTCGGTTCAGCCAGCCGTCGCGCACGCCACTGTCAAGCACCTCCGTCCCCGCTTCCAGCATGTCCTGCCCGTCAAAATGGCTGCGTTTGTCACGATAGGGCGTCGACACTGCGTGCATGAAACCCAACTCCCCCGCCTGCCAAAGCGGCATCAGATCGCGCAACGCCGGGTGCAACGCGAAGTATCCATCCAGATCAATCCCGTCGCTCAGATCCATCCCTGGACGCAAGGCGGCAAAAGCCGGGTCGCCCACCGGGCGCACCACATCAAGCCCATCCATGCCCCCGCGCAGGATGATCACCACCAACCGCATGTCCCAAGGCGCCTGCGCAAAGGCCACAGGTGTGACCAACGGACTGGCGGCCAGCGAACACCCGATGATGCCTGCCCGCTGCAACACCCCACGTCTGGTGAATTTCGCTGACATACCGCCCCCTCCTACCGCCGCTGCATGGCCGGAGACGCCAGCACAAGCCCAATCGCCACGGCCCGGTTTTCCGCAGCACCCACCGCGAAGTCCAACTCGGGCGGGACCACCTCGCCCAGCGCCTTCACGACATAATCGCGGGGGTCCGGCAATTCGGACAGCAACCGCACAGGCGCGTTCACCGCCCATTCCAGCCGCGCGGCCACCCCCTGCGGCGTCACCCAGGCATCGTCTTCCTCCGGCCAGCCGTCCGGTCCGCCGGGCCTTTGATACTCAAACCCCATCACCCGCAGCGGCTTGAGGAACAGCGTGTTCAAATCGCGGGGCCGCAGGGCGGCAAACGTGGCGTCCGGCACAGCCAGAGAGCGCAACGCAGTGCTGATGAACTCCAGCGGAGGACGGATATTCACCGCCTCCGGCTGCCACGCGGCGGAATGGTCGAGCAGCGCCTCGTATGTCGCCATCAGTTCGCCACCACTGGACAGATACGCCGATGCCACATGATCAACCAGCGCGTCAGGCGGCGCGTCCGACACAAAATGCACCGCCAGCTTGCGCGCCAGATGCCGCGCCGTCGCAGGATGCACTGCCAGATCCTTCAACGCGCGGTGAATGGGTTCAATTGTACCGGTATGAGGATAAGTCACGCCCAGCACGGTCTTCGACCCCGGCTCCACCATGTTCTTGCGGAACCTGAAGCCGAAATCCCGCGTGCCACCAAGCCCCGTCAGCAGGTTGGCAAAGGCCCGCACATCCGCCTGGTCATACGGTCCTTCGACCCCCAGCGTGTGCAGTTCCAACACCTCACGCGCAAGGTTTTCGTTCAATCCGCGTTTGCGCCCCGGCCGCTGCGCTGCCGGGCTGTTCTCCCCGGCTGAGATGTTCTGATCCAGATAATGCAACATCAAGGGATGCGTGACGGCAGAGATCAGCAGATCGGAAAACCGCCCAGCAATGAAGGGGCGCACGGCTTCTTCCACATAGAGGGGTGGCGCGCCAACGGTCAGCCCGGCTTTGCCAATCGTGGTGAAATGATCCGCCCAGAACGCCGCCAGTCGCTCGTGGAAAGCCGCAGGCGTGTTGATCCGCCGCAACATCGAATGGCCGAACCATGCCAACCGGTCCAGCCGCATCTCCCGCCGCAAAGCCTTGACCTTTTGTTCCGCCGCCTTGCCTTCTTCCGTATCCGGGTTTTCCCGCGCGTATTGGCGAAACCGGCGGTTGCGCACCAATTGTTCGCGCAGATGCCGGTAGGGTGGCAGCGGATAGCGGGCGCGCATCGTATCCTGCCCGGCCACCCCGTCCAGCATCGCCGTAACCGACGCAACAGGGGCCACCACAGGGGACAACCCGTATCCAAATCGGCGCTCGGCAAAGGTTGGATCAAAGGACAAAGGGCGGCTCCACGTCAGGTGTTCACCGTCCAATCTAAGCAACAACGGCCCGGATTTCATCCCGGACCGTGTGTCAAATGCAAAGCTGCGCAGGCCAGCCCGTGGGTCAGTCCTGCGGGATTACCCGCAGACCAAGCTCCATCAACTGATCGCTTGTCGGATCGCTGGGCGCGTTCATCATCAGGTCTTCGGCGCGCTGGTTCATCGGGAAAAGGATCACCTCACGAATGTTCGCCTCATCCGCCAGCAGCATCACGATCCGGTCGATCCCAGCTGCACAACCACCGTGAGGCGGGGCGCCGTATTGGAAGGCGTTGACCATGCCGCCAAAGCGTTTCTCAACTTCTTCCTTGCCGTAGCCTGCAATTTCAAAGGCTTTGAACATGATCTCCGGCTTGTGGTTCCGAATGGCGCCCGACACCAGCTCATAGCCGTTGCAAGCCAGATCATACTGGTATCCCAGCACCTTGAGCGGATCACCTTCAAGCGCTTCCATCCCGCCCTGCGGCATGGAGAAGGGGTTGTGCTCAAAGTCAATCTTGCCGGTTTCTTCGTCCGCTTCGTAGATCGGGAAATCCACGATCCAGGCAAAGGCGAAGCGATCCTTATCGGTCAGGCCAAGTTCCTCACCAATGACATTCCGGGCGCGGCCAGCAACGCCTTCAAACGCTTTGGGTTTACCGCCGAGGAAGAACGCCGCGTCGCCGACGCCGAGGCCCAGCTGCTGGCGGATGGCTTCGGTGCGTTCTGGCCCGATGTTCTTGGCCAGCGGTCCGGCGGCTTCTTCGCCCAAAGTGATCTCACCCGCCTTGATCAGTGCGTTCACCTCTTTGACGGTGATCCCACGCGCCTGCGCGATGCTGTCGGGCGATTCCTTGCGCCAGAAGATATAGCCCATGCCGGGCAACCCTTCCTTCTGGGCGAAGGCATTCATCCGGTCGCAGAACTTGCGGCTGCCCCCCGTAGGCGCAGGGATGGCGCGCACCTCGGTGCCCTCCTGCTCCAACAGTTTGGCGAAAATCGCAAAACCGGAGCCTGCGAAATGCTCGCTCACCACCTGCATCTTGATGGGGTTTCTGAGGTCCGGCTTGTCTGAACCATACCAAAGGGCTGCATCCTTGTAGGAGATCTGCTCCCACGTCTGATCCACTTTCCGGCCTTTGCCGAATTCCTCGAAAATGCCACCAATCACCGGCTGGATCGTGTCGAACACGTCCTGCTGGGTGACAAAGGACATCTCAAGGTCGAGCTGGTAGAAATCCGTCGGCGACCGATCCGCGCGCGGGTCTTCATCGCGGAAACAGGGCGCGATCTGGAAATACTTGTCAAAGCCTGAGACCATCAGCAGTTGCTTGAACTGCTGGGGCGCCTGCGGCAGGGCATAGAACTTGCCCGGATGCAGGCGGCTTGGCACCAGAAAGTCGCGCGCCCCTTCAGGAGAGGATGCGGTGATAATCGGCGTCTGGAATTCCTTGAACCCCTGATCCCACATGCGTTTACGGATGGAGGCAACCACGTCAGAGCGCAGCACCATGTTGTCCTGCATCTTCTCCCGGCGCAAATCGAGGTAACGATAGCGCAGACGGGTTTCCTCCGGGTATTCCTGATCACCAAAGACCATCAACGGCAGTTCCGCCGCCGCACCCAACACTTCGATGTCACGGATGAAGACCTCGATCTCACCTGTCGGCAGCTTGGGGTTGATCAGGCTCTCATCGCGCGCCTTCACTTCACCATCAATGCGGATACACCATTCTGAGCGGACCTTCTCCACGTCCGCAAAGGCGGCGCTGTCGGGGTCACAGATCAACTGCGTCATGCCGTAGTGATCCCGCAGATCGATGAACAGCACCCCACCATGGTCGCGCACGCGGTGCACCCACCCGGCAAGACGCACGTTCTGTCCCTTGTTCGAAAGGTTCAGATCTGCGCAGGTAAAATCACGATAGGCGTGCATAATGGGTCCCTTCCTGGGGCGAAAAACAATGGCGCAGATACACCGTTTGCATGTGTCAAAGTCAAGGCGGTGTGATGGAAACGATTTGTCGGTTTGGTTTAGACATGGCCGATGTGGCCGGCGGCGCACACCCGCGCAAGCCAGACGGCAGCACCAGCCACGCCCCGGCCCCATAAAGCCGCGCCGCGACATCTGCCCGCGCGCCGATCACTGTCACGCTCACCGCGTTTTGCGCAACAATCGCCACATCCTCCGGCAGGGCCGCCAGAAACGCCGCATCCGGCAGCATCACAACCGCAGCCGGTGCCCGGTCTGACAGCACCATGACCGATGCCAGAACAGCGATCCAGCCACCCACCAAAGCAACAGCGCACAGAAGCGCCCTAATAATCATGGATATGCTCCACCTGTGCCGGACCTTCCCCAAACCGCCGAAGGGTTGCCAGCAGATCCGTCACCGGGACCATGAACAAATGGCGGTAGTCCTCATAGCCCTGCCTTTGGAAGCTGAACAGCGCACCGGGCATCTCCGCCTGATCGGACAGGGCGGTGAACATGATATCGTCGTTGCCCGCAATCTCGGCCAGATCAATGCCGCGTGCCGCCATCTCGACCAGCACCCGCGTCAGCGCCCGGTAACGCGGTGCCTCAACCACGATGACATCGCCGCGATGTTCAACCACGCTGAGGCCATCCAGACCATCCAGCACCGCCGCATCGGGTCCTTTGACCACCATCCGCAGGCTCAGCGCATCCCCGCCGACGCTGTCCACCGCAGCGGCGATCACTTGCGCATAGGCCGCCTTGGCCGCGTATTCTCCGCCCAGGGCAAACCGGCGTTCCAGATCACGCGGGTTGTCTGTTTGGGCTGCGCGCAAGGCTGCTGCATCTGCCGGGAAGTCGTATTTATACCACGGCACCTGCTGAAGAAACGTCGCATAGTCAGCCGCTTGCCGGGCAGAAAGCTTGTCGAGCGGGCTCAACCGCTCCCCCCTTACAAGGGTCGCAAGCCGGCCCAGTGTTTCTTCATAGAGGGCCTTCATCGCCATCTCTGCCGAAAAGCTGACGCCGATGACATAGACCAGCTCTTTGGTCGCACGATCCACCCCTCCGTGGGCCGCGGCCTGCTCTTTCAACGCACAAAGGGACGTCCAATAGGTTTTGACCGCATTGAAGTAGCCAAAATCATGGGGATCGTCTGTTTCAATAACCTCGGCATAATCGTCATAGGCGTGGACGATATGCCACTCCGGATAGGTCAGCAGCGTGCGCGCCTCCGCCCTGTGATCCTCTGGCGGCAACAACGCATCATAGGGCTGCGCAACACCGTTGCCACGGCATGCGACTTCGACCCAGGCGACCGGAGCCACCAGCACTGCACCCAACACCACGGCCAGAACAACCAGCCGCAGGATCCAGCGCAAGAGCCACCGCATCAATCCCGCTCCACCCGCACACCGGCCCAGAGCGCGAAGGCCCCAAGCGCCAGATGCGGGAGGTTGGCCAGAAAACGCACCAGCGTGAACGACATCCCTTCGGAGGCATTGGTGAAAATCCCCAGATCGAGGTAGCCATAGCCTGTAAAGAAGCCAAACACCCCATCTCCAAGATAAAGCGCCCCGAAGATCAGCAAGAACGACCGCGCGGCGCGCTGCGAGATGAGCGCCGCCGCCAAGGCCCACAGGGCAGAGGCCACGTGCAGGGAATCATCAAAGATATCAAGGGCAAAGATACCAAAGGCCAGCCCCTGCGCGTCCGTCAGCCCCGGCACGTAGTTCAGTGACGCCGCTGCCAGCAGCACCACCATATACCCCAGACAAATCTTGCGCAGCGTGGTCATAGTTTCTCCAGATAGCTGTCCCACAGATTGTTCCGGAATATAAGGTCCGGGTCCATGGCGCGCTTGGCTGACGCAAAGGCAGCCGCGCGGGGATAGGCACGTTCCAGCTGAGAGACCGTCGGATGTGGACGGTACGGCAGGTAGTAGGTTCCGCCAATGTCGATGATACCGTCAATCAACGCCCGTGTCATGCGGGCCATGTCCGCTTCAGCCCGCGCGGTCATTTCCTGAGAGAACGACATCACGGCCGCAATCCGCGGTGTTGTCGCATAGGACAGCCAGCTTTCCGCATCCGTGTTCACAAATCTGAGCGTCACGTTCAGGAACTCCTGGTACGATCCCGGAATGACCTGACGGCACAGCGTCAGGAAGTCCGCGAAGCGTTCTGGCGGCACAAAATACTCGTGCAGGATGTCCGTGCGGGTGTCGTCCCGGTCATCCAATGTCACCACGGGTTCGTTGATCACCGTGTTACGTGTCGTATCGCCACCGCCCAGCGTGGTGCCCAGATCCGTTTCAAACCACCACCGCACGGATTTCATCCGCTCATTGCCCAATTGCGCGCGGTACACATGGCGCGCAATCTTGGACATGAAGCCGGAACCCGGCGCAGGCGGCAGATCCTCCTGATCCTGCGTAGGCCGGTAGGTGATCATCAGCGCTTCACGGAAAAATGCCCCGCGCTCCACGTTCAGCCGCCCGTAGGCCATGGTCACATCCGGGTCTTCCAGCGCAGTGATGAACGCCGTGCCAAAATCCTCCGCAGGCATCTTGTCGAAGGTCGGTGCGATGCGCGCGTTCTTCTCCATCTCCACTTCAAGCGCGATGATCGCCCCGGTCAGGCCATAACCGCCCATGCTCTGGTTGAACACATCCGCGTTTTGGCTGCGGGAGCAGGTCACCAGCGAACCGTCAGGCGTGATCAAATCAATACTGCGAACCGTCGCGCCCATCGGACCAAACGGCACCGGCCAGCCATGAGCATTCACACAGAACGTCGCAGCAACGCCAAAATCGTTGTTGGATTGCATGACCTTAGGCGAATACCCGATGGGGTCGAGCGCCGCGATCACCTCTTGCCACCTTGCACCGGCGTGAACCCTGTAGGTGCCCTTGGCTGTGTCCGGCTCCACCATCGCATTGTCGAAGGTGATCGCATGACCGTCCCGTGGGATGGCCTGCCCGCCCATTGAATGGCGCGCGGCACTGACGTTCACAGGACGACCCGCCGCGCGGGCTTCCTGCATCTCTGCCCGGATTGCCGCAACCAAAGCCTCACCCGCGTCCTCTTGCAGGGTGATATGCTTGTGAACCGGTGTCGCGCTCAACAGGCTCGCGTCGTTCAGATGCCCGGCGGCAGTCGCTTGGCCGACCCTCTGTGTGCCTGCCAAAACAGGCTGTTGGCGTGCCAATCTGCTGTTGGCAAAAGCGCCTATGGCCGCTCCGCCTCCCAAAAGCGCTGCGCGTCTTGTCCAGTTTCGCATCCTGTTTCCTTCTTAACACCCACACATTGGCACGGGAGCCTCGTACATCAAAGCGCCGCTGCCCCCTACTGATGTCCCATGTCGGGAGCGCTGCGTTCCGCTGCAAGGTCAGGAAATCCAGACCACGTCCCTAGAGGTCAGCTGTCACACGCGGATGATTTTGCCGAATGGCCGTCTTTACCCAATTTGGGGGATGCTGTGACCGGATGTGAAACGCAAGATGGGCGTCATAGATATACAGGTCCTTTTCGTGGTCGACGCATTTTCAAATTCCGATGGCTTTAGCTTCACGCAAGTGCTGGCCTTCATTGGTCTTATCATATGCACGATCAGCACGGCAGTCATTCCAATAGGCCGCTGTGTTATCTCAAGCGCGGTGCATTTCTACCGCAATTCTCTGGCGGCGACACCAGTCGCCGTCAGTCTCATATCCGGCTGTTCACCAATACGCTCTTTCAGCCGACCAACATGATTTTCCTTCGGACGTTTCCGCGCAGTTTCCTTGCGAAAACACCCGATCCCGAACACGGAGAAAGCCCTTTTGACGGGCTGACCCTCCAAACGAATTGATCTCTGCTCACGGGGGTGCTGTTTCAGTATCTGCGTATCGCAATTGCGGCGATCAATCGCCCGGTTTGCTGCGTTCTCGACCAACACAGCATATTTGGCGTCAACCGCACTGTCCTCCGGCGGTCTCTTCCCCGTCAGGCAGTGTCGGCCCCGCTCTGCCTTTCCGCGGAGCGGGGACAAGCGGCTTTGGCAGATAATTCACCCATCACCTACGAAAGGACCGCTGCCAAAGGGTTGGAGTGTGGCTGCGGGATTGGTTGTCACGAGCGCGCGTAAACCAATGCCGAGTTGGTTGCACAAAGAACTGCATCTCTCTAGGTTGAAACGGCGATGATTACGTCGGCCATTGGGAAAATGTCGGTGCCGTAGCAAGCCCACGATTGCTTCTCCGGCACGGTACGCTCGCACGTTGGGCAGCAGGAAAAAGCGATGAAATTGGTAATACTTGCGGGTGGCCTCGGGACACGTATCAGCGAGGAGTCGCATCTCAGGCCCAAACCAATGATCGAAATTGGCGGGCGTCCCATCATCTGGCACATCATGAAGCACTACAGTGAGCACGGGATAGATGAATTCGTGATCTGCTGCGGCTACAAGGGCTATATGATCAAGGAGTATTTTGCGAACTACTTCCTGCACATGTCAGACGTCACCATAGATCTCGAAACCAACAAGATAGAAACGCACACTCAGCGGGCCGAGACGTGGAAAATCACCCTCGTCGACACCGGAGAGCAGACCCAGACCGGAGGGCGGATCAAGCGTGTTGCGGATCACCTGGATGGGACATTCTGCCTGACATATGGCGATGGGGTCAGCGATGTCGATCTGACGGCGTTAATCGCACACCATCGCGCGCAAGGGTCCGAAGCAACCGTAACTGCAATACAGCCCGCCGGACGTTTCGGCGGCCTTGTGATTGACGGTGAGCGGGTCTCCCGGTTTGAGGAAAAGCCTGAGGGCGATGGCCGGTGGATCAACGGTGGTTTTTTTGTCTGTGAGCCCGGCGTCCTCGACCGTATTTCAAACGACTTGACCGTGTTTGAAAAAGAGCCACTGGAATCTTTGGCGACAGAGGGCCAGCTGTCGGTTTGGAAGCACCCCGGCTATTGGCAGTCCATGGACACGTTGCGTGACAAGAACGCGCTGGAAGAGCTTTGGGCAAAAGGCCAGGCGCCGTGGAAAACCTGGGCATGAGCAGTTTCTGGAACGGCAAACGTGTTCTGGTAACGGGTCATACAGGGTTCAAAGGAAGCTGGCTTTCATTTTGGTTGAAGAGCCTCGGCGCTGATGTTGCGGGTATGGCTCTCCCCCCGAATACAAACCCCGCCCTATTCAACCAGCTTGGGATCGAAACGCTGGCCGATCACATGATTGGCGATATTCGCGACGCTGATCTGGTTGTTCGCCGTGTGGCTGAGGTGGAACCTGACGTCATATTCCACCTCGCAGCGCAGGCACTTGTCATCGAATCCTACGAAACGCCGTTAGAGACCTGGCAAACGAATGTTATGGGTTCTGCCCATATCATGCAGGCTGTCCGGCATCTGCCCGGCCGCTGCGCTGTCGTCATGGTAACCACCGACAAGGTGTACGAAAACCTCGAAGACGGACACCCATATAACGAACATCACCCGCTTGGCGGCCACGATCCCTATAGCGCCAGCAAGGCGGCGATGGAGATTGCTGTGTCGAGTTGGCGGCGCTCTTTTCTGGGCGGGACGGATATCAGGGTTGCCTCAGCAAGGGCCGGAAACGTGATTGGTGGTGGCGACTGGGCGGCGAACCGGATCGTTCCGGACATCGTGCGGGCGCTGACGCATGGGCAACAGATTGAGGTGCGCAATCCGCACGCTGTGCGCCCCTGGCAGCACGTTCTGGAACCGCTCGCCGGGTACCTTACACTCGCAGAACGGCTTTGGTCTTCGGATGATCCGGCGTATCAATCCGCTTTCAACTTTGGACCTGACCCGAAAGACACGCGGCCGGTCGGTGATCTGGTGACCGAAGCCTTGCGCCATTGGCCGGGGCACTGGACAGATGTATCACCAACGGCCCCTGTACATGAGGCGGGTCTTCTCAGCCTTGATCCCTCAAAAAGCGAAACGGTTCTCGGGGTAACGCCCCGCTGGACGTTCGAAGAAGCGATCGAAAAAACCATCAGCTGGTATCGTGCGGTCGCTGGCGGGGCATCGGCGACAGAGGTCACGGAAACCCAGCTTTCAGCCTTTGGTGCGGTATGATCTTCACGCCACTCCCCCTTACCGGTGCGTTTGAGGTTCTGTTGGAACCCCGAAAGGACGCGCGCGGCTTTTTCTCAAGGTTCTATTGTGAGGATGAGTTTTCACAGCACGGCCTCAATACAGATTGGGTGCAGATGAACCTTTCCCTCACCCGCGGGCGTGGATCGTTGCGCGGCTTGCATTTTCAGCGTGGAGCAGCCGCTGAAGTCAAACTGGTGCGTTGCCTGCGCGGACGGGTCTATGATGTCATTGTCGACCTTCGGGAAGGGTCCACCAGCTACGGCCGCCATGTCGGGGTCGAACTGGATGCGGAGCGGCGGAACTCGATCTACATCCCAGAAGGTTTTGCGCACGGCTTTCAGACACTGGAAGATGAAGCCGAACTCCAATACTTCCATTCCAAACCCTATTCACCGGGTCACGAGGGAGGCGTCAACTTGATGGACAACGACTTGGCAATCGACTGGCCCCTGCCCCCCGCCCAGATGTCTGAACGGGACGAGAACCTGCCACCCTTCAAGGAGGTCTTACCTCTATGACGCAGCTTTGCCGTCACTGCGCCGCGCCGCTGAGCATTCGGTTTCTGGACCTCGGATTCGCTCCGCCATCGAATGCGTATCTCACCCCTGAGGACCTGCAAAAACCCGAAGTGACGTTCCCGCTGCGATTGCTGGCATGCGGGACTTGCCGTCTTGTTCAAACCGAAGACTTCGCGGCGGCGGATGCTTTGTTTACAGAGGACTACGCTTACTTCTCATCAACCTCACAAGGCTGGCTGGATCACGCGGCGCGCTATGCAGATATGGCAATAGAGCGGTTTGGATTAGGGCCAAAAAGCCACGTGATGGAGGTGGCATCGAATGATGGCTATTTGCTGAAAAACTTCGTTGCCAAGGGCATCCCATGTGTCGGCGTGGAGCCAACGCAAAGCACCGCAGACGCCGCACGCGCGCAAGGCATTCCTGTTGTGCAGGACTTCTTCGGTATGGAGTTGGCTGCGACGCTGGATCAGGCAGACCTCATTGCCGGAAACAATGTCTACGCGCACGTGCCAGACATCAACGATTTCACCGCAGCCCTGAAAGCAACCTTAAAGCCGCAGGGCGTGATCACGCTTGAGTTTCCCCATCTCATGCAACTGGTGACCCTTCGACAGTTCGACACCGTGTATCACGAACATTTCTCCTATCTGTCCCTGCTTGCCGTGGACCGGATATTTGCTGCCGCCGGGCTGCGCATATTCGACGTTGAGGAATTGCCAACGCACGGCGGCAGCCTGCGCATCTTCGGATGCCACGACACGGCGGATCATGCGCAACACGGTTCCGTTGCTGCACTGATGGAGCGGGAGCGGGCAAACGGTATGGACGGTGATGACTTCTATCTGGCGTTCCAGTCGCAGGCGGATGACGTCAAGAACGACTTCCTCAGGTTTCTGTTGCAAGCCAAGGCTGAGGGCAAATCCGTAGCGGGGTACGGTGCCGCAGCCAAGGGCAACACCATCATGAACTATGCAGGCGTGCGGCCAGACCTGCTGCCGTTCATCTGTGACGCAGCCCCAGCCAAGATCGGCAAGCTGATGCCTGGCAGTCATATCCCGATACTGGCCCCTGCGGCCTTGCGGGAGAACCGCCCGGACTACCTCATCATTCTGCCATGGAACATCGCGGCGGAGGTCAAAACCCAGTGCAGCGATCTTGCCGCGCTTGGCACGCGTTTCGTGACCGCAGTACCGAAACTTCAGGTGTCGGAATGAGCCGCATTCTGATGACCGGTGCCACGGGTTTTGTTGGGTTTCCTGTGGCGCAAAAGCTTGCCGCCGAAGGGCATCCTTTGACCTGTGTGGTCCGTCCGGGAACTGAAACCCTATTGGCGGAACTGGATACGCAGATCATCCTCTGCGACGATGTATTCTCGCAATCCTCGGACTGGTGGGCCAGCACCCTGTCTGACATCGACACGCTTGTGCATCTGGCATGGTATGCGGAGCCGGGGAAATACCTCACGTCCGGGCTTAATCTGGATTGTCTGGCCGGAACGTTGTCGATGGCAAAAGGCGCCGCTGCGGCCAACCTGCGGCGCTTCGTTGGTATTGGCACCTGCTTTGAATATGACCTGAGCGCAGGCACGCTATCCGTCGAAACGCCGCTCGCCCCCAGCACGCCCTACGCAGCGGCGAAGGTTGCCGCTTTCACCATGTTGAACGCATGGTTTGCCACCACGGATGTCGCGTTCTTGTGGGCGCGTCTGTTCTACCTCTATGGCGCACGCGAAGACCAACGACGCCTCGTGCCCTATCTACATGCGCAATTAAGCAGCGGTCAGGCGGCAGAACTCACCAGTGGGCAAGCGGTGCGCGACTATCTGGATGTGGAGGAAGCAGCGGAGATTCTGGTAAGGGACATCCTTGGAAACCGCACCGGCCCGACAAACATTTGCAGCGGCAAAGGCGTCACAATCCGGGCACTCGCAGAGGAGATCGCGGACCAGTATGGCCGCCGAGACCTCCTTCAGTTTGGCGCACGCCCTGACAACCTGACCGACCCGCCGATTGTCGTCGGCCAAAGGACGGAAGAGACACCATGACACAGACTGCCAAAACCCGTTTGCTTTATGCGCAGGACGACTTCCCGGTCTTTCAAAACCGAATGTACGCCACCGCTGAGGAGGCACGCCAATGCCCGCGCGGCAACATTCGCCTGGTCGAGGACCTGACATCTGGACTGGTGCGGAACGAAGCTTTTGATCCTGACCTGGTCGACTACGATTCCGCCTACCAGAACGAACAGGCCAACAGCCTGCCATTCCGCCAGCATTTGGAATGGGCCGCTGATCTCATTTCCGAGGAAATCGGTTTGGATGATCTGGTCGAAGTTGGCTGTGGCAAGGGGACGTTTCTGGAGATGCTTGCCGCGCGCGGCGCCTCAATTACCGGGTTTGATCCAACGTATGAAGGGGATAGCCCGCTGATCCAAAGGCATTATTTCGGACCTGAACTGGGTCTGTCAGCAAAGGGCCTCGTGCTGCGCCATGTGCTGGAACACATTCCCGATCCCTATGCCTTTCTGTGCCAGTTGCGGGATGCAAATGGTGGGAGCGGATTGATCTATATTGAAGTGCCTTGCTTTGACTGGATCTGCAAAGAGCGGTCGTGGTTCGATATCTTCTACGAACATGTCAATTACTTCCGGCTGTCTGATTTCAAGAAGATGTTCGGGAAGACACCTGCCCTTGGGTGGTGTTTCGGAGGACAATACCTCTATGTCATTGGCGACCTGTCCAGTTTACGCGCGCCTGAGTATGACCCTGCGAACCCCGTGCACCTGCCCGATGACTTCACCCCATCGCTGCATGCGGGTGCCACCCCGTCGACAGATGTTGTCTGGGGCGGTGCGTCCAAGGGGGTGATCTATGCGTTGATGCGCGAACGGGCCGGAAATCCGGTTCAGGCTGTGATTGATATCAACCCGAACAAACAGGGCCAGTATCTGGCCGGTACCGGCCTGCGCGTCAGCGCGCCTGACGAAGTTCTGCCGAATGTGCCAAAATCCACAAGGATCCTTGTGATGAACCCGAATTACTGCGACGAGATCAAAAAAGCGTCGAACAACCAATTTACCTATGTCGAGGTGGGAAATGACTGAGTTCAAAAAAGAGATCGAGACCCGTATCTCGGACATGATGGAAAACAAACCGCTGAATGATCTGGCTATGTCATTTTTGCAGGCCACGACCCAGCCAAAGTACTCCTACAACTTCCACTGGCAGGACCGGCCGATCATCCAGTACCCGCAGGACATTGTTGCCATGCAGGAGCTGATCTGGAGCGTCAAACCCGATCTGATCATCGAAACCGGCATTGCCCATGGCGGATCGCTGATCTTCAGCGCGTCAATGCTCGCCCTGCTGGATATGTGTGAGGCGATTGAAGGGGGAACGACGCTTGACCCTGCCAAGTCCGCCCGAAAGGTATTGGGCATTGATATCGACATTCGTGCGCACAACCGGACCGCCATTCTGGAGCACCCCATGGCCTCTCGCATCGAGATGATTGAAGGCTCCAGCGTTGATCCCGACATTTTTGCCAAGGTCAAAGAGGCGTCGGAGGGGTATCAGCGGGTGCTCGTCTGTCTGGATTCAAACCACACCCATGATCATGTCCGAAGTGAGCTTGAGCTCTATGCGCCGCTCACATCAGTCGGAAGCTATTGCGTGGTCTTCGATACCCTGATCGAAGACATGCCCGCAGATGAATATCCCGACCGATCCTGGGGCCCCGGCAACAACCCCAAAACAGCCGTTTGGGATTATCTTGAGACCCATCCGGAGTTTGAGATCGACAAGAGCATTCCGGCAAAGCTGCTTGTCACTGTGGCCCATGATGGATTTCTCAAACGGGTCCGTTGATCAAAGCTGGCGTTTGTATCCTGTGGACCGGCGCTTGGCCAGTTTCCAGGCCGCGCGTTGTTCCATCTCGCCGGACAGAACCGCTCCGTAGTCCTCTCCCAACAGCCCATCCAGTGTTTGGGCTGCAGTTAGGATGGTGTTTTCGCCATCCCCTGCGGCGGACACTCTGAAACTGTGCAACTGCCCCCGCGCGCGAGCGAGCCGTTCAGTGAGGCTACGCTTGGATTTTGGCGGTGCAGAGAGCGCGGCGGACAATGCGTCAGATGTTCGCGTGGCGGCTGCATGATCACTCAAAATGCCGCGCAGTTGCTCTGCGAGTTGCGGATTCTTGCGCGCAGATCCAAGCACAAAGCGATACCAACTGACATAGTCAGGTTGAAACTCTTCCAGCGCATGATTGCGCCGCAACGTCTCCAGTGTTGAGAAGAAGGCCAGCGGCACCGATCCTGCATGCGGCACGACATCGCTCATGACATCTGTTTTGTTCTCTTTCGCAAATGCCTGACTGCTGCCCGTCTCTGACCGGTTCTTCTGCTCGGCCCCATGGCCACCCCCCGTGCTTGCAGGACTGTATCCATTGATGGAGAACGGGTGATCGACCCCGATAAAGTTGCCATCTTTCAAAATCGACCGATAGGTCAGATTGACGTCGGGTATCGCACTATCGAACACCGTTTGCGGGTTCATTGCAGTCTTGAGCATGTAGGCGCGTGAAAGGCAGCCGTGATAGATATCGGGTACCGGACGCAAGTTGGCCACGTCAGCTGTCAAAAGCTTGGACAGGTTGTCTGAACCTCGAAAGGGGCTCGGCAAGCCGAAGCAATTCCTGCGATACAAGCGCACCCCACCAGTTTTCTTCCCATACCCTTCGATGGGCCAACCATAGGTTGCCTTGATCCAACTCAACCCATCAGGTCTGTAGGTTTCCAGAAGCTGCCGGAGAAACCTGAACTGTTTCGGCAACATCCCGTCGTCGTCCCCGAAGAAGATCAGGTAATCTCCAGTTGCCGCTTCGAACGCATACTGAAAATTCTCCCGCATCGACAAGCGGGCGCCTGTGTTTACGTAAACCAGCCGAGGATCATCAATATCCTGAACCAGTTCTTCTGTCCCATCCGTACTGGCATTGTCGCTGACGACGATCTCAATGTCAGCGTCGTCAATCTGTAGGGCGGTCTTGATTGAATGCCGCAAGTATTGGCTGCGCTCCCGCGTTGGAATGACGATGCTGATTTTCACTTGTCTGTTTCTCTCTGTGCAGCCTGGCGCGGGGCCACTTGCTGGTGCTTCATCCAAATTAACCGATCAGCGCTGTCTCAAGCCGCTCAATCTGAACGAGTTCTAGATCAAGAACACCAAGGTTTGTAGCTTGAATAGGATAAGGAGCGTACCCGACAGACGGGTCATTGAATTGGTTGGAGAATTGGCTGGTCTTTTGACCCTTGGCACAGACAGGAACGCCCGCAGCGATTATGCTGCGGGCGGTTCTGTTACATTGGTTGCGGGAGGGCGCAACCATCTTAGCCTACTAATCATTGCACCAGATTTCTCGGCATGGCGATACGCTTCATAAATGACTGTTTTACTTGAACATTCAGGATTGGAAGTTGTTTTCGCCGCCATACCGGGTCCGAAGGAGGACCGATATGGCTCAACAACTCTACCCCTCACCCTTCTCTTTACGCCTTACATTTGAAGAGCGCGCAAAACTTGAACAAGATGCTGCTGGCCTGTCTCTCGGCGCATATGTTCGCCAGCGCTTATTCGGAAAGGATGTTTCGCCACGACATACACGTGGCAAGTTTCCGGTCAAAGACCATGAAGCGCTTGGGCGAGTTCTGGCGGCGCTTGGTGCCTCCAGAATTTCCAGCAACCTCAATCAACTTGCCCGCGCGGCACACACTGGCTCCTTGCCAATCACACCTGAGACGGAAGAAGACCTTGCTGAGGCATGCGCTGCGATAGTGGCGATCCGAGAAGAATTGCTGCGCGCACTTGGTACGCGCGCATGATTTTGAAAGCGTCACAAAGAGGCAATCCAGGCCAGTTGTCACGACACCTTTTGAACAGCCGCGACAACGAACATGTAGCGTTGCACGAAGTGCGCGGGTTCATTGCCGAAGATTTACAGCATGCACTTGAGGAAGCAGAAGCCATTTCCAAGGGCACACGGTGCAGCAAATTTCTATTTTCCTTGAGCCTAAGCCCGCCAGAGAAAGAAGACGTTTCAATCGATGCGTTTGAAGCAGCAATCGAGATGACTGAGCAACATCTAGGATTAGACAACCAACCACGCGCCATCGTTTTCCACGAAAAAGAAGGCAGACGTCACGCCCACGTAGTTTGGTCGCGCATTGATCCTGAAACGATGACGGCCCGAACCCTGCCCTTCTATAAAAACAGACTCATGGACGTGTCGCGTGAGCTCTATCTCGAAAACGGGTGGGACCTGCCAAAAGGTTTGATTGATCGATCTATGCGCAACCCACTCAACATGAGCCGCGAAGAATGGCAGCAATCCAAGCGAGCAAAGCAGGACCCACGCTTGGTAAAAGCGATGTTTGGCGACTGCTGGCAGTCTTCCGATTCAGAGAAAGCTTTGAAGGAAGCTCTTGCAGAACGCGGCTACACATTGGCGCGTGGTGATCGCAGGGGCGTTGTTGCCGTTGATTTTCGTGGTGAAGTTTTTGCCTTGGCTCGTTATGCTGGCGTCAAATCCAAAGACGTCAAAGACCGCATCAAAGAGCCTGAAAAACTGCCCTCGGTTGATCAGGCTAAAGCCAAAATTGCTGCGCGGATGACGCAGCAATTGAAGCGGTATGTGAAAGAGGCGGAATCCGGTCACAGGCGTCTTTCTCCAAGTTTGGAGATGCGATGTCAAAAGCTTGTCGAAACTCAACGTGCTGAAAGAAAAGAAATTGAAAAGAAGCACGATGCCCGCAACATCCAAGAAACGAAAGATCGCGCGGCCCGTCTTCCCAAAGGACTTGGCGGCCTATGGAGCCGCATGACTGGTAGATACGGCAAGATACGGAGGCAGAATGAATATGAAGCCTGGGAATCCCACCTTCGCGACCGTGAAGAAAAAGACGCACTGGTCTCCAAACATCTCGAAGACCGTCAGGCATTACAAAAAACCATTCTGAACGTTCGCTCTGAACGCAGCGCGGAGCTTAGCGCACTCAACGCCGAGATTGCTGCGTATTTAAAAATGGATGGCAAAGCGCCCAATGCAGGAAAGGCTTTTAAGGATACTGCGAAAGAACGTCCGGTCCGCAACGTCAGGAAGAGAAACAACACGCGCAACGACCCCGGCCATGATCTTGAGAGGTAGTCACTAATTTTTTAGGCACTTTTTCAGGCCTCTGGCCGTCTCAACTCTTTTCAACATCAGTGTTTGGTGGCTCTATGATCTCTGAGAAATAGGATAGAGATTCAGCTACTAAATCTAGGATCAAGCCGTAAGCTCTAGCGAGATCGAAACCAGCCTCCAACCCGAGGCGGCTCGCAGAACTAGCAATCAACTGTGCCTTCCTTTCGGCGGAAGTCAGATGAGAGTAGGCAATACGAAGATCGTAAAGTACATAAAATGGCAAAAGCATTTCGCTGATTTTTCCGGATGCATCGAATATCTCCAGCAAAGCCTGCAATCTCTTTAAGGAACCAGAGCCCCTCGAGGTAGCTCCAAGACCTGTCATAACTTGATTAAGTACGCTGTTGTCCAAAGCTTCAAGAAAGATGCGATTGAGGCTATCAAACACGTATCGTCGCTCTTTTTCAGTGTCGATCACAGGTGGCCTAAGGGCAGAAATCGTATCAATTAATTGTGAATCAAGATGCGCCAACTGGACGCCAAATTTCTTATTAAAGTTCCCAATAAATTTTGACCTAGCTTCTAGGACAAGCTTCTCTTTGGTTAGTTCGGTGAACTTGCATTCTATTTGACCATCATAGAAATCGCTCCCCAAAGAATGATCTGATTCCACGTTTTCAGAACGGAGATAAAACTGCTCTGCCTCAGGCAATTTGGCGACATCCCCTAACCACATAATGATCTTTCCGAAGCGGTTAATGCCAAATGGAATCGCATACTCGGCAGCATCGATCTCACCATAGGTCGGAGACGCAAAAGTAACGCGGTAATCGGGAGAGTTATCGTACTTGATCAGAACAGCGCTGTTAAAAAACAAGGGAGAAAGGAAGCCTACATCATGTTGCCGGTAGAGGCCTGGAAGATAAAAATAGTCGTCTGCATCAATGAGAAACGGAACATTTGAGAACTTATAAGTAACTTCCTTCTTATTCCGAACGGTAGTTACGCGGTCTGATCCCGCCTTGGTTGCTTGTTCATGTAAATAAATGACCGCGAACCGCGAATCATCCGGCAAATATTCCTTGTCGCAGTGTTCGCAATGCAGAGTTGGTAACCCTTTAATGCTCATATTAATGCCACTGACACTTTCGGAAAAGTGGATAAATCTCATATCCATACTTGCGCCGCAGTCTTCGCAATATAAGGACTGAGGCCTACCTCCTGATGGAAATACTTCAGACAAATCCATTAGATATACTCACTTTCAACGGGCCGACTTTGCATTCAGCAAAGGTAAAGTTGGCAGTAGCTCATCAATCGCTGCCCTGACGTCGTCAAGCATCGGCAAGGCATCTTTTTCACGCTTCCAGAGCGATGCAAAGTCGCTGGCGGTTTCTCGCGCGACATCAAGAACCATTTTCTCTGGCAGCGCAGCTTTCGCGGCAAGATGAGAAATTTCATCTTCATCAAAGGCCGCAAAATCCCGAACGCGGCTGTAGTTCAATGCGAAGCTGTCACCCTTAATGTAGGGAACTGTTGATACAAAATCATAGGCTGGCGAAAGAGCGGCGGTGCGTCGATCAGGATAGATCAGCGACCAGTTCTTGAGATGCATGTCCCCGTTGCCAATCAGCGTGCTGAACGTCAGGCGACGTATGAACTCTCGGATGTCTTCGTCCGATCCCTCCGCCGCGATGACGGCAGCAATGTTTCGCATGCTCGCTTTCTTATATTTGTCTTCGCCATAGACGCCAAAGACTTGCGCGAAGTCCTCGATATGCACACGCTCTCCGATAGGATGCCGGTCAAAGCGCTCGATTACGAAGGCCTTAGTTCCAAAGCGATCAGTGCCGTCAGGCAGATTTGCGATACTATCGATATCGACTAGATCAATACGAGGCACGTCCATGCCGAGCATGCTGGCAAGGCGCATCATCGAGAATTCATTTTCAGGAACACCCATGTATTCGCGTGAAGGCAGTTTGACGATCCAGTCACCGCCAATGCCCGAGGCCGGAATGGTCAGGCCACCGCTTGCGGCCTCAACGGCTGAGAATTTCAACTGAACACCGGCAAGAGAGAACCGAAGCATGTTGTCTTTGGATTTTGGCGCGTTTTCGCCATCCACATGCGCGGCCTCTGGTGGCCAGATTTCGCCATCCGCCGGTTTGATTGTTATCGCGCCAGGAAGGTCGCGCCCTAACGCCCAAAGCAAGAAGAATTCGCGCTCGGCATTCACCCCTGCTTGTTCTGCGAGGTACTTGCGCAAGTGCCCCTCCGGCAAGAGGTTGGAAAAGAATGGCATGACCTGTTTTTGGACAGGCTTAAATTCTGTGCGCAGTTCGCCAAACTCATCCTTGAAGAACAGGCCAAGTGTCGGGCGGTCAGGGTTCTCAATATATTCTTCGTTGAACGCGAACAGACTGCGATCCCCTGCGACGCGTGTCAGCGTGCCGATAGCCTCCCCATAAAGCTCAACATTTAGAACAGAAACATCAGCCATCACTGTCATCCTCGTCCAGGCTGTAGGCCGGTCTACTGGTTGGTTCGTTGATCATGTGTGACGGCACACTGTGCGCCAACATATTGCGGAGACGCTGAGCATCTTCGGCGATTTTTTCGAGGTTCTTTAGACCTCCAGAATTCTCGACAGCCTCAAGTGCGCTGCGCATATTCCTGATCGCGTCAGTTTCCTGCAAGATGTTGCGGAAATTGTTCATTTCTTGAAATTGTCTTTGCAGCGTTTCCATCGCAGAGCTCTCGTGCAAAGCTTTGGGCAGTGTATCAAGAGCACGTTGCGCGCGCGCGAGCTCGCGCAGTGCATCATTGTTGCTTTGAGGTTTGTGACTGCCCGTACTGCGCACAATCGATCTGACTGCCGGTGCCGATTTTCGTGGTATCATCGTCAGTTCAAGGTCAAGCGCATGGGCAAGTGACGCAAGGCTTGAGAGCCGCAAATCGACCGCGTTGCTCTCGATCTTTGAGATATGCGATTGCGGCACGCCTGAGCGAGCGCTAAGCTCTCTTTGGCTTAACCCTTTGTTTTCGCGCGCCGACTTCAGGGAAGCGGCGATGTTTTCGCTAGCGTAACTCATATTCTGATCTACTTTCACACATCAAGAACTACTCTTGATATAGAATAATGTATCATATCTTCAACACGCCAGGCAAGCTATGATCTACAAATATAGATCAACAGAAAGCCTTGATCTGCAATAATAGATCAAATTTCTGCACCTATAATGCAAAGGTGTCCCGTGCCCGAGGACACAGGACGAAACCTCGCTGGCAGGATGCGCTCTAAAAGAGCGACATCTGACGCGAGGCATCTTCGCGTTTTTTCCATGCGTCGCTATCGGCTTCATGGTCGAGCCAAGCGAGAACATAAGCTTCAGGCCCGCCATGCTCTTCGACGATTCCATCAGGCAAGAAATGCGAGCGATAGCCGGTTTCTGTGATGGGGATTTGTGCGTCATTCATGGCGGTGATCTCCAAGTGATCAAAGTCTGAATTCCAGCGACGCTTCCGAAAAACGATGCATATCGTTACGCCGCGCCAGTCGATCTGGCTGGTGATGGGGGCGCTCATGCGCGCCCCGCATCGTCAGAAGGTTCGGAGGTGTCTTCAAGAGGCGCGCGCAGAACGATGCGGCCATTGATCGGTATAGTTTCAAGTTGAAGCGTGTAGCCTTTGGCGTCTTTGTGCGACCACGCCGCTCCGACTTTGTTCCAGAAAGATTTGTCGCCTTTTTGGACGACATGCCAGGCCAGATAGTCCGGTGCCTTGTGCTCTTGGTTTTGGTTTTCGCGTGCCATGATGTTTCTCCTTTGTTTGGGTTGGCTTGCTAACGCGCTCCCAAAGACCGGATGCAAAAGATCAGATGTCATTTCCAACACGGGTGAGCGGCACGCGAACTGGTGCGGGCAGGATATTGAAAGCTGATCTGCATCCGGTCAGGGATTCCAAGCGTCTCTATGCAAGCCACCTCAGACAAAGACGTCAGAACAGCCAGCGGCAGAAAACCTATCCAAAGCACTGCGCCGCCACCAAGGGCATACAGTCCAGAACGTCCAAATTTTCCAAAGGATAGAACCAAGCGCGCAGTCGCACAGTGCCAACAGGCAACGGCATCAACAAACCCTGATCAGGCCAACCAACGCCAGCACTACCGCAAGATACCGCATCAATGACGCGCCGCGTTTTTGAGCGATCCACCAACAGCCAAGCAAAGCAGACCTACCGAACCATCAAGCGCCTTTGATGTGTGTGCGGGCCGAAAGGCCCTGAGTGGTTCGGGGCCTCCTTTTTGAGTGGAGGATCACATGAAACTCGTCTCACGATTTGAAGCAGCATCGCGCAGTACATCGGAGTTGCATGGCCTTTTCAAAGAAGCGTTCCATACTTTTGCTGCCGCGCCACGCGGCTCAGAAGATCGCCGAGCGGCTTTAAGTTCATTGGAAAATATCGAGGCCGAACTGGCATCCCGCCCGTCATATCTATGACGGGTCGGCGGCTGGGTGTCAGTGATCTGCGACTGCTTAATGCAAAGCACGGTCCAAGTCTGAGCTTGGCTCATTAGGGATACAGTCAATAACAAGGTCGCAAGCCTTTTCCCAACCCTTTTTAGTGTGCGGCTTCGGCATCCATTTCGGACGCTCACTTGGAGAGGAATCAGGGATCATTCCGTCTGCTTTTGCCGTCGCGAACGCTCTTCTCAGTTCCTCGACAGTAACATCGTCCAAGTTCTTGCCGTGGTCTCCAGCCTGTTCATGAACAAAGTCCAACCCTACCATAACAGCCACGGTTAGATATGCGCGCCGTCGAGCCACCACTTTTGAAACTTCTGAAGAGCGCTTGACGTCTTCTTCAAGGGCGCTCACCGCCTGTTTAAACTTATCAATCACACTCATAGAAACGTAACTCATTACTTTTAAAAGAAAATAAAATACCTCAAGGATTGAGACCTGTCAAAAAATCTCTTTTGAAATCATTGTCGGTTGCAAAGAGATCGGCCAAGCCATCAAGGCTTGGCCGAAAATTTTCTTCATGCAATAGCTTGCTTCGGCTCTTCCCCTTCTCCCTGAAACCCGTTCAAGAAATCCGCCGCGCGCTGCGCGTGCGCTGCCGCACTAAAGATCGCGCGCTTGTCGTCTTTCAGGACTTTGAGCCAGCTTTGAATATAGGCCGCATGATCGGTGCCAGGTTCCGGTGTCAATGCCAGATCAGCACAAAGAAAGGCTGCGCCAAGCTCTGCGACCAGTTCCTCGCGGGCATAACCTTCATCGCCCCACTTTTTATGCCCAAATTCACGGTCAAGACGGCTCTTGTGCTTCGTCCAGTGGGTCAATTCATGCGCTAACGTGGCATAATAGGCTTCAGGGCTGCGGAAACTTTCGAAAAACGGCATCTGCACATGATCGCTGCCGCCATTGTAAAATGCGCGGTTTCCGCCGTGGCGAACATCTGCGCCCGTTTTGGCAAAAAAGCCGTCCGCATGATCAATCCGCAAGACAGGATCAATGATCTTCGGCGGCTCGGCATAGTAGTGTTCTGGCAAGCCTTCGATCTGATCCACATTGAACACTGAATAGCCCTTCATGAAAGAAATTTTGCGCTCTTCCTCGCCGCCGTCGCTGGTTTCTTCGGTCTTGGTGATGGTGTTGGCATACACGACCAGATTGCCGCGCTCGCCCTTTTTGACGTGGGCGTCAAATTCCTTGGCCTGTTTGAAGGTCATCCAGTAGGGCGATGCATATCCGCCTTCCATCGCTGCACCCCACAGCATCAAAATGTTGATCCCGCTGTAAGGCAAACCGTTATGACGGAGCGGCTTGATGATCCGCCCATCTGTGTTTGCAGAGCTCCAAGGCTTCAGCCAAGTGAGCTCCCCTTGCTCCAAATCTGCAATGATCTTGTCGGTGACTTTCTGATAAATATCTTTTTTCATTGGCTTTTCCTTTCCTAGATAGCCGGTTGCGCATGCAACCGGGACTAGGCCCGCGCCAATGAGCGGGGGATGGCGGTCAAGACCCGCACGGCGTGAGGGGGATCACCCGCCCTGCACAAACGACGAAGGAGTGCGGAAGGACGGGGATACACGCCGTACGCGCCCCAAAGGGCGTTCAGGTCTTGATGGCCTGGGGGACGCAGACCCCACTTTAATTAGGGAGAAAAGTCAGCCCTTTAGGGTTGGCAGATTAATCGCAGGGAATCAAAGCCGAATGGCTGAAACCGCGTAGCGGGTACCTGACCACTCTTGGGTGGGGTGAAGATCAGATCGAAGCGCGTGGTAAAGAGCTTTTTGAATTTGCGCAGAAAATTTGGTCTTATCCCGAATTCTAACGCGCTCATCATTCGCTTGCTAAAAAATAAGTTGGTGATCGGTTAGCTAACTGATCAATGAATTCCGAGTTTGTGGAAGAAAACGCTGTTACGCATTTCTGCGTCTCGGAGGACTTTGTCCCAGCTCAGTACTTCCATATATAATCTAATGTTTCCAAACCATTGAAACCACCCCATGCCATCTGGCATCGGCGTGAATTGCTTTTCATTCTCTAGCCATTTTTTGACTTTTTCAGAGGTTTCACACATCACATATCCATAAAATGGGGTGTTATCTGCAACTTGGATAGGCCGTCCCGTGGGGGTCTTAAATTTCCCATCTCTGACGCTGTTCACATATCTTACAATCTGCTGCACTGGGTCTTCTTTTGACGAGGGATTCACAAAGTCGTCTCGACCAGGTCTTTTGAACTCAAAAACAGTGATTGGGTTGCTTGCTTCGTTGTCGCCTCTGAAGAGCACAGGGGTATCAAAAACCAATAAATCAGGACGCTCCGAACTCCCACCGTCCAGTGGTTTGTCCGAGCTCACAAAATTTGTGAAGTTCAGGCGCTCGTCTATGATCCAGAGATTGTGATCTTCTAAAGCTGTCGCTGCGGTGTCTCCCTTGCGAGGGAAAATAATATCATGAACCGTGCCCTCAGACGGATATTTTTGATCAACCGAAAGCTCAAAGCTCTTGCCAAAGAGCGTGAGCACATGCTTGCGCAAAGCAATGTAGTGGATCAAATCGTTTCGACTGGTTTTGGATATCTGATCGATTATCTTGGGTAAGCCATTGTTTAGGCCGTCCGCATCAGTTTCATTGAGCATCCGATCTACTTGCTGCCGTATAGCAACCTCCTGGCTAAATTTCTCCTTCTGAAACACCGTCTCGATCTGCTCTGGCGAAGGGTTATACGGCATTGCAGACAGCTCAATGTCCGCGGCAATTGTCCGGTGCCACGGTGCCGAAATTTCAACGTAATCCTGAACCTGCACCCGTTTCTTCTCTTGGCGCGCCGTGATCGTATCACCTAACGCATTGCGCGCGATATATGCGGCAGCCTGTTCAATCTCGGCTTGCGAAATAGCATGAAGGAGGTCATCCCCTTTAGGAAATTTGAAGTCACCACGTTCTAGCGAGACGTTCGCATCGAGGTATGTCCCAAATACATATGCTTTAACGATATAGTTGCGGTCTCGATCATCGCCTTCAGAAGATCGCTCTTCAAAAAACTCATCGGCAAATTCTGGCACAAAACTGTGAAGGGCCGTGTCCGTCACTTCTCGTCGATCCGCCACTAAGCTGACTTTACTTCTTTGGTTTCTAGGTGAAAAGAGCTTGAATACACGAACCTGAAATGTTTGTGCTTTTTCACCAGTTCCGAGGACAATCGTCCCGTCTTCAAGTGGGATCTCCTTTATGGTTGCTGCAAGTTGGTTGCTCACAAAGTCATTCAAAATGATCCGGCCAGTGCCATCTTCTTCGGCAATTCCAATCTCGGGGCATTGATATTCGGAATCAATAAAGTACGGCAATAAGCGCTCAATGAGCGATCGCGCTATTGTCGTCAATTTTCTATCAGGGAAAGCTCGCTTAGCCTTAAGCATTGTGACTCGCGACCCAATGATTCCTTCGGCGCAATCCTCAACACTCTCATTGACGATAATATCGGTCTGCTTGCCCATCTTGAAAGAGCGTTTCTTGCGGCCAGACTCATCCTCAAAGATGCTCTCGATTGTTAGATCATCGAAATATTTCAGGCAGGTGAAACGCCCAAAACCTTTACCGCCTTGAGCGATTTTGTGATCTGAATAGAGGGTATCAAACGAATCCCGATTTATGTTATTAAAACCAATTCCATTGTCGACAACAGTGAAGCTCTCGACAGATGGTTGACCGCTGCCGAGCTCCTTTTGATTGGACCGCGCCACTGAAATATCGACGCTGCCCACTGCATTTGGTCCAGCTTCAATCGCTTGAATGGCATTCACTATTGTTTCAACAAGCGGTGTATAAACATTTGTTCCTGAACGAATATTTTCGACGGCTCTTCGAACGTTGATATTACTCATTCGCACCTCTTCTAGACAATTTGGCCCGCTTAGGATCGTAAGAGTACCCAGAAATCGTCCCGTCTTTGATCTTTTCGACCGCTTCTTTGATTACAAATAGTGGCACGAGAAACCACTCGCGCGGCACAACAGGCCGCCCAAATCGATCCATGATCTCAATCTCAAGCCGCGCAGGCTCAAAAATGCGATGGATCAGGTTTTCCAGCTTTGTTCGGTTGATGTTGTAGAGCTCATATGTCGCAACGACATCGACATTTGCCATCAAAAACGTTGGTTGAAGATGTGCGCCAGCAATACGTTTTTCGACACTCATGTTCGTCACGCCGATCTTATGAACAAGCTCGCGGTTTTCGGCGACGAGTGGATGATCAGACTTGCTTCGCAACACATAAATCGTGCCGCTCGCTTCGTCGCCATCGATAGTCTGGTCAGAAAACAATGGACCAGCACTCGGCTCGGTAATCCGACGCCCAGCATCACCGTCAGCGTTCAACGCCCTTTGGAGTGAGCGCATGAGCATGTTGCTCTCGGTGCCATTGTCAAAAATGACGCGGAGCCGTGCATCAGTGCGGCCTTGATCGGTTAGGGTGGTCTCCCCCATTTCCGCAACATAGGCTTTCTGACCGCCGACAATGAAGAAGCGACCCGGTTCAATCTCAGCTTTAAGTTCAAACTTTCTGGTTTCACGAAGGCCTGTGTCGAGCTCTTTTTGAATTTTCTCAAACAACGGCTTGAAGGTTTCGAAGTCCTCGCACTTCTCGCGGTTAGCAATATTCTCAGCAGCCTTCTTTTCGGCTGTTGATCGGACATGCTTGAGCTCTGTGATTGGCGGCGCTTCCACCTCAATGCCAAGCTCAGCAAGCAAGGCATCGTCGTCGAGCTCGTCGGCATCACTTGGCTGTGTTGCTGCTGATCCGGTAAGAAGGTTTTGGTGATCAAGCGGCCCTACCAGATCGCGGCACTCTTGAAGCTCGCGGATGCGATCCAATCGTACGGCATAAAGCCGTTCAAAAATATCGCGCTCTTCACCGTACTCGGGCGCACGGCCATGTTCTTCAGTAAAGCGCTGTGTTTCTTCAAAACCAGCGATGATGCGTTCTTCGCGCGGCGTGCGAGACACCGCTTTTTTGACTTCAACGTCAACACCAAGCTCAGCTAAGAGTGCATCATCGTCTGCGGTGAACGATTTAGCCATTGGCGGCCTCCTGCTTCATACGCGCGAGGTAAGCCACACCTTCGGCCATCTTCTTTTCCCAAGCATCGGCGGATGTGATGGATGGCAAACGCCCTCTCTCTTGTTTGAACTTCACGGCACGCCGCGCCAACTCGCGCGCTTCTTCAGGTGAAAGTTGCACCTTCTTTGCAGAAATAACCGCCTGAACCTGCTTGAGACTTTCTTCGCTCATGGTCTTTGCCAAAATCGCGTAGGCCTCACTGAAAGGGTTGATCTGATCGATCAGGTCGATGTCTAACTCACGCACGTCCATCGCAAACTTCCGAACGCCATCTATCAGCGCAGTGTTACCGCTTGTCTGTGCATCATCATCGGGCGCGGAAAGAGCAATCTCCTTCGCTTTCTGGGTCAGATTAAGCGCTGCGATAGCATGTTGCCGAACAGCCTCCTGATCGTCAGCATCCAGCTCGGGGAACTTTGCACCGACGATCTTGCCCATACGCACCTGCGTCAGCTCTTCGGGCACTAGCTCTTCATCAAACAGCCCGCGCTCAATCGTCGTTTTGTCTTGAACGAAAGCTGTGATGACCTCGTTCAAATCTTCTTGGCAGATGCGTGCGGCTTCCTTGCTCTTGGGCTCGGCCAGCCCTTTTATCTCGATTTGAAACTGACCACTGTCCTCGTTGAAACCAACGTTTTCTTTCGCCGGATCGTAGCCGCCTTCACCATAGTCGAAACCCTCAACTGGCCCACTCTTCGGGCTCTTGGGTGTGAAATTGAAGCGTGGGGCAAGCACCTGCTCCATGAGAAGGCTGGCGGCAATGGCTTTGAGCGTATCGTTTACCGCCTCTGTTACAGCTTCTTCGGCTGCATCGGGCTCAGCAATGAGGTTTGTGAAACGCGCGCGTGACTTACCTTCTGCATCGCGTGTCGCGCGGCCAATGATCTGCACAATCTCTGTCAGGCTCGCACGATAACCAACCGTCAACGCGTGCTCGCACCAAATCCAGTCGAAACCTTCTTTGGCCATGCCCAGCGCAATGATGATATCCACATGGTCGCGGTTGTTCTTTTCTGCGGGGTCCTTCAAAGCCGCCGAAACCTTATCGCGTTTGACCGCCTCGTCATCCACAAGATCAGCAATCTTCAGAACGCGCCCGTCATCTGTCTTCACAAGCTGAAATCCTGTCTTTGGGTCTGTGCCCTGCCAGTCACCCAGAGCATCAATGATGTGCTCCACCTCGCGATGCTTGTCCTTGGTGCTCTCACGCGAATTCACATTGGGGATGTGCAGGATCGTCTTCTCGTTCGCATCGAGCACTTTCAGAATGTCGTCTGCATAAGAGCCGGAATAGAAGAAGTAGCCAATATCAAGCGTCTTCAGGTATTTGTAGCCGTTCAACTGCTCGTAATAGGTATAGGTGACAGTATCGAACTTGGCCTCGTCCTCGGGCGAGAGAACCGCCTCGGCGTCACCGCGAAAATATGATCCCGTCATGGCAACCATGTGCGCTTTGTCGCGCGCCATGAAGTCGCCAAGGTGCTGGCCGAGTTTATTGTCGGGATTTGCTGAGACATGGTGAAATTCGTCCACCGCGATCAACCGATCATCAAATGCCTGTACCCCAAACTTATCGACGGCGAAGCGGAAAGTGGCGTGTGTGCAAACGAGCACTTGATCATCACTTTCGAGAAACCTACCGACCGCGCCAACTTTGCCATCGTCCCCGCCAGGTGCGTTGCACAGGTTCCACTTTGGCTGAACGCTCCAGTCTGCCCAGAAGCCAAACTTGCTCAGCGGCTCATCGGCAAAACTCGATCCAATGGATTTCTCCGGCACCACCACGATTGCCTGCTTGAGCCCTTGATTTTGCAGCTTGTCCAACGCGATGAACATCAGCGCACGGCTCTTGCCCGAGGCAGGCGGCGACTTGATCAGAAGATACTGTTCGCCTCGTTTCTCATACGCGCGCTCTTGCATCGCCCGCATGCCAAGCTCGTTGGATTTGGTCGAGGCACCATTCTGGGCGTAGGTCACAGAAACTGAGGGAACGGACTTAGTCATCTTAAAAGGTCTTTCGTTGGTTAAATCTACGAAGAAAAAGGCGCGCGGTCACCAACGATATCTGGAGCCTAAAAGTTGCGTCTTCCTCTTCTGATAGTCCTGGGTGGCCACCATGTGGGTGCATGCGGCTCAGAAGGCCCTGAACATACTGAGGTTTTTGGTTATTTGCGTTCCACTCATTGTAGTCTGACAACAGAAAGTCGTTCTGCCCTAGAAAATCTCGCTTTGCCTTGCTATCGCCTGAACCGATGAAGCCAAGACTTGTGGCAATCTCATTCAAGTAGCTTTCGTAGAAGTTTCGAAGTTCCCCATTCGCAGATGACCATTCGCCTCTTTGGAAAGCGGATACAGCCTGCCGAAGATGACCTTTTGCTACGCTAAAGCTGTGGCGATCCAGTAGAGTAACAATCTCATTTTCTGCCTCGCGGAAATCCAAGCCGGGAATATTTGTCGGGAGCATACGAACAAGTGCTGAAAATTTTTGAGTCTTGGGATCACCCCAAAGGTTTTCACCTTCGACCTCGCGCTCCTCCTCGACGACTTCGAAACCATCAAATCTCAAGCCTGCAAGCAGCTTTTTCCAATCGGGCTTTTGTTTCGTATTATCAGGAGCTTGAATCGCTTTTTCGACTAAAGCACGCTCCAATGGAACAATCCCCACTTCTGTCATCACTTGGGGCTTTATGTCTGCCGCGACTTGAGCCCAACTCGCCACGCGAGCCGATTTACTAGATGAGCTGGAAAACTTTTGAATATCCCACTGGACTTCTAGAACACTCATATCGCTATGGGATTGAAAGTCAGCAATAACTTCAGTCGCTGCAACAATTGTCATTCGGTTAAACGCGTTTTCTTTGGGCTCGAACAAGGTCATGCTGCCCCCTTGGTTTTAGTCATCTTGGTGTAGAGATCGAAGAGCTTTTCCAGCCGTTCGGTGTCATTGCGGAAGCGGCGACCGATGTAGATACGTTCCAGCGTCTCGTCGTTGCGATCATGAACCGCGCGCAGGTCAGCGGGCATCTTCTCGGGGTCGTAGAGATCGGCGATGGTCGCGGGGAAATGCGCCTCGCGCGCCAGAAGGATGTCCTCGGCGCAACGGGTCAAGTCTTCCTTGTTCTTTTCAGTCAGTTTGGGGACGGGGAAAGTGTTCCAACCCATTGTGTTTGAATAGCGGAAGTCTGTCTTCATCTTCCCACAAACAGTGGCAATCCAGACCATGTGTAAATTTGATGCAATTAGCGCCATACTCCAAAGCGGTGCATCATAGATCGCAAAAGCCAGATTGCTGACAATCGACCTCCCCGGAAGAACACCAACCGGCAAGTATGGGCGCTTTTCCGAACTAACTTGTGGAATAATCATCGTCACTCTATCAGCTATGGCTTGAATCTGCCTGAAGCGATGGGGGTAAGCTGCAGCAGGTCGAGTTTCCGCAGCCTTGCTAGCAGATCGGAACTTTGCAACTTCATCAAACCTAATTTTTATCGGTGGGATATGACTGGCAATTGCCACCTCATCATCTTCAACCCACAAGCAAAACCGGCTCTTTCCCTGAATAAACTCAGCAGCTCCTAGGAAAGGCCGAATAAATCGTTCCGCCTCGGGATACGAGCTGAGAATCTGCTCACGTTCATCTTGTGACACAACGAGATGACCACCATCTGTAGGCTTATTGCCCCACACCATTGCACCACGATCTCTTGGAGTGCGGCTCACCTTCTGAACGACTACATCTGCTCCAGGAACCAGATAGGCATTGATAATCTCCGCTTCTTTTACAGCGGTCTGACCTTCTTCATCTTGGGTGAAGAGCTTCCCTGAGCCTTTAGCTTCCCGAGTAATTCCAACAATTGCAACGGTCACTCCCGCATTGTGGCTTGCTAGGTTAGTCCATTTAAAACTGGTGTGAGCAAAAAATATTCTATGCCCCGTTCGAAAAATAAGTGGCCATAACAGTGGAACCTGCTCCCCTTGGCAAATTGAGTTTGTGGAAACAAATGCGGAATCTGCCTTTGTGTTCAAACCGTAATCAGCGGCCTTCAAAAACCAACCGGCAACGTAGTCGAGAGATTTCCACCCTTTACAGCGATCTCCGAAGAGTCGCTGCATATCCGACTTTTGCTCGGGACTTTGCCAAGTAAATCCCAGGTAAGGTGGGTTACCACATATGTAGGTCTCCCCACCTTCGTTCTCAAAGTCGATCTCCGCTTGATCAACCGGCGACATGAATAGGTCATCGGCATGATGCTTTACCCCTGTACCCGTGGGCGGGCAGATGCTCAGCCAGTCGAGTCGCAGGGCGTTGCCGCAGGTGATCCAGTTCATAGCGTCAAGCGGTAGGAACTCGGCCAAAGCTTCCTTTTGACCACGATAGGTCACGTCACATTGATATTCAGCGATGATCAGCGCAAGTCGTGCAATCTCGGCAGGGAAGTCGCGTAGCTCGATCCCACGATAGTTGGTCAGCGGGATTTCCGTGCGCCGATCGGCTTCATCCCGCCGCGTGTTGATCTCGGCTTCGATGGCGCGCATTTCCTTGTAGGCGATGACAAGGAAATTGCCCGATCCACAGGCCGGATCGAACACCCTGATCTTTGCGATGCGATTGCGTAGGTTCAAAAGCTTGCGGGGATTGTCCCCCGCTTCTTCCAGCTTCTCACGCAGATCATCAAGGAAGAGCGGATTGAGCACCTTCAGGATGTTCGGCACGGATGTATAGTGCATGCCAAGCGCACCGCGCTCTTCATCATCCGCCACAGCCTGGATCATCGAGCCGAAGATGTCGGGATTGATCTTCGTCCAGTCGAGGCTGCCGATATGGATCAGGTATGAGCGCGCGATCCGGCTAAAACGTGGCACGTCCGTGGTGCCGGAAAACAGCCCGCCGTTCACGTATGGGAAGGCATTCGCCCAACGGGCAATACCAGCCGTCGTACGATCTTCGGCCTTGGTGTTCATTGCACGGAAGAGCTCGCTGATCACCTCATGGGTGTTTGACGAGTCGCGCTCGCTCATCTGTTCAATCGTCTTGGTGAACTGATCCGCGCTGGCAAAGATGTCGGTGTCTTCCGCGAAAAAGCAGAATATCAGCCGCGCCATGAAGTGGTTCATGTCGTGGCGGCGTTCGGCAGTGCCCCATTCGGGGTTGTCTTTCAGAAGCTCGACATAGAGGCGGTTGAGGCGACCCGTCGCCTTGATGTCGAATGAGCTTTCGCGGATTTGTTTGACGGTGCTGATACCCGCCAAAGGCAGGAAAAAGCCAAAGTGATCGGGGAAGTCTATGTAGGCGCAGGAAATCGTTTCGCCCGTGTTCAGGTCTTCGGCCTCAAGGTCAGCGCCGTCCGTGGCTAGTATGAATTTGGCTTTGGCTTTGGTGGTCGATGGGCTGGCCTTCAGCTCTGCGAGCGTTTGTGTGACGTCGCCTTCGTCACAAACGGCAATGTGGATGTTGTTGGTCTGAAGAACGCCTCCAAGATCGGACTTATTAGAAGCCCCGGTGCGAAGCCGTTTGAGCGTCGTGGCTTTGTTGCCGAACGCTTCGAGGAAAGCATACGGGAACTCCTGAGCGTCAAATGGCTGCTCAGCAAGTGCGGAAATGGCTTCTTCAATTTCGACGGCGTTCAAGGTTCAACGACTCCATAGCTATGGGTTGAACCTAGCAGCTAGCTTTGTTGTGTGCATCCACAGACATACAAAATCTAGCGGATATCCACACCACGCCAGAGAGGGTCTCAAGGGGCGCCTGAACGTCCTTTGATCATGGTCCAGCTTTGACAAGATGGCGTCATCCAAGCCGCGTAGAGTTGGTCTGGGTCCCAAGGGCGCGAAGCGCCTTTGGTCGATGGGTTGGTTCCAAGGAAGGGCAGCGCGACAGCTCCCTTCCTGGTCAGGATTGCAAAAGGGCAGGAACGCTCTTTGCTCTCGAAGAATTCGTCTCCATGAAGTGGTCTGGGGTCTTGGGGGCAGGAAAGCCCGCCAAGTCGATGGGGTGCAGGGGAGCGCCGAAGGCTCCCTTGCGAGTGGTGAAACGGCGATACGTTTGATGGCTCTGATTGGGTTCAATGCCTATAAGAGCCAAGGCCGGGGGGATGCAACGGGGGCGCGCAGCGGGTCCCCTTGCCAAGATGTGTTGGGATAAAAATTCTAAGGGATTTGTATTACAACACACATCTTGCGTTCGGCATAAGAGGCTAATTTTTCGCACTGCACAAAGCTATTTCCTGCATCCAAGGTTTGTCCAATAGCTTTCCATCTTTTGTCCGAAGACCCTTCAAGGGAGGTCTTCGGGCTTTTCTATAGGCCTGAAGAAGAGGCTTAGGGTTCCACCCTCAGCGCGCGCCGCATCAAAACGGATGGTCTCCCGAGGCTCGGCCAAAAGGCCTGCGCCCGCCATCAGTTTTGACGCTCTGCTTGCACACCCGTTTTCGCCAAAGGGCAAGGCTTACAGAATGTAAGCCTGAGCCAATTAGGAAGACGAAAAAGCACAAGTTGGAATTCTGGTTTCCAGCATGCGTCCAGTAAATCCACACGAGCGGCTGTTCGACTTCCAGATGTGGCACCTCCACGGCACGACCTGCACCAACCTTCTGAGGCAGCATTCCTTTTGTCACGACTCAAATCACACAGAGGCGAGCGTGAAACCGACGTGGATATTGAAAGGAAGTCTAATGCCACCTCTTAGAAACCAAACTATCTCACCAAGGCAACCTCGTGTGCCAAGAGGCGACATCCCTTGGGGTGCCGCCGTTGGTCTGCTGCTGGTGGGCGCTCTCGAAGCTTGCATGGGGATCATGCTCTACGGCGCATACTCTGAAACCATGGGCATGATGTCAGACGTCTATCTTTGCGATCTGCCCGCAATCGGCGGTATCTTTTGTTCGCTTGATGACGAAATGACAGTTTCGCATCTTCTGGCGTTCCTATTGGCCGTCTTCAGCATTGTTGTGCCAATGGGCATCTGGTCTGAAGTCATCAAGCAGCGCATCTATGAAGACCCGCAAGGCTGGCTGATTAAGCCGACAAACCGCGCATATGCGATTATCGCGCTTGCTCTCTATGCACTGGTTTTCGCGCTTGAGACCGTGAAACTCTACACACTCATTGCCCGCGAAAGCATCGGCGGTCCGTTTGCGACCAATGACACCAATGCGCTGATGTCGTTCCTTGCAGACAACCAAGGCCTCGGCATCTTCGTTGCCGCATTGGTTGCCGTTGTGAACACGGTGCTCGCGCTTCTCACTGTGCGTGCCGCCTACACCCTCAAAGAATCTATGAAAGGTTGAACCGATGAAAACCATCATCCAATCAATGGCGGCTGGCTGCATGTTTCTTGCAGCGACCGCCGCACAAGCTGATCCGCAATCGGCGGTGTTTCTCGTAATTGAAAACGGCGGCGTGGTCACAGACCGCGACGCCGCCAAGACCACAACTGACTTTGTTCTTGGTGAGATTGTCAAACTCCGCCGCCGTCGTGCGACGCGCGACACTCAAATCCACATTGTTCTAACTGCCAACCCGACCGAGGTCACTTGGTCGGGGACCGCCCAACAACTCTTCGAACAAGGTCAGACTGTGATGGATATGATCGAGTTCAAGGATACGTGCTCCGATCTCAGTTTGGCATGGGGCCAAGTAAAGCTGACAACGCGCATAACGATGCCGGACGAATACCAGCTGATCGCAATAGGCCCGATGATCCATGCAGGCTTCCCTTGTGACGAAGGCGATACGACGATTTCTTTGCCCCAGGACGTACCGACCGACTTGATGCTGGGCGAACTGGCCAGCGCGGCCAGCGTAGTTCGCCTGCTCAATGTGCATGCTGATCAGGACGAAGTTTATCTCGATTACTTGCGCGATGTTGGGCTCGTAGACCGCGCACGCAATGGCGAAGTCGACTTTGATCTCATGGATGCAGCAAGGACCCGTGCCGCACATGGCAACATTATGGGAGGTCAGTAATATGGACAAACTCAGATTGCAGATTGCCCTGTCAGTTGCCATGCAACTCGCCATGCCCGCGCAAGTGAATGGTCAAAATATCACGATCATTCCTCGCGTAGATCAAAGCACCAGCGCTGATCTGGAGCTTTCTCGGATGCTTGATTTTGAGAAAGGCGTTTCACTGAGTGTTCGAACAGACCCCAAGCTGGTTCCATCTGCACGGGTTTTGGAAATGGTCAACAGCATCGATATCCGCGATGGCGTCGGTCTAGCGATCACGCGTGGATATGACATTGACGTTGTGCACGATCTGGTCGTGGCATGGTCGGGCGGTACGGCTGAAATCACGCGCATCCAGCAAACGCCTCAGGGTCTGGTCGTCGCGGGTCTATTCAAGGATGAGCAAGGGCGCATCACTACACCGCCCGAAGGATCGCTCGCAGCCTATACCACAGGCGGGGAAAGGCTTTGCTTTGAGCAAAAGACAATCGAAGGCGTTCCTGATTTGCTTCCGATGTCTTTCGTGCTTCTTGTTGATCGCTCAGGATCGATGGCAGAAATTATGCCGGAAGTCCGTGAGGCAGCAAAGGAATTTGTCGCAGCACTCCCCGATACCGCAGAATGCTCAGTCTCAAGCTTCGCAGGAGATTGGGACTTTTCTCATAGGGGCTCTGAAGGCGCGTTGAACTGCAAGCCGGAGAACTTTGCCTTCGACAACATTCAGGCCGGCGGCACTACCAACATCTACGGCCCCTTGAGGGATGCCTATGGATGGCTCTCAGAACCGGAAAGGACAGATCACCAAAAGGCGGTAATTTTGCTCACCGACGGCAGGGCAACGGATGATGCAGCCAGTGAAAGTCAAACTTTGGCAATTAAAGATGATGCCTATACGTTCGTTTACTACATGGGCGACTCTGACGATCGTTGGCTGAGATCGCTTGCCGATAACTACTTCTCTGGCGGCGGGCGCGCATCTGCGCAACTAGAGCGCTATTTCAACGTCGTTAGCGATGCCTACAGCGCTCAGACGGTGCTTGAACTCCACACCTGTCCTGAGGTGGATACTCATGTCTCGCGCTGACAATCAGCCATCGCGGGACTGGGTTTTTGATCCAGATTTGCATGGCTCTAGCAGGTGGGCGGATGCCGCCCACCTCGCTTCTCGTGGCTACGGTCCTGAAGGTCGCCACCTTTTAGGCTTCCTTCCACCAGAACAACGTGGCGCACGATCAACCCCCATCACATACAGCGGAGACCGGCACGAACTAATCGTTGCCCCAACGCGAGGAGGCAAAGGCGTGTCAGGGGTGATTCCCCGTTTGCTGGATCACCCTGGCAGCGCGATTGTTGTCGATGTCAAAGACGGGGAACTAGCGCTAATCACAGCGCGATACCGCCAAGACGTCTTGGGGCAAAACGTTCACCTAATTGACCCTTACAATATTGTCTGTTCCAAACTCGGCATTGAGCCGTCCAAGCTGAATCCGATGCGCAGTGTCGATCTGGATGGTGATGAACCATTCGATGAAGCAATGCTGATCGCTGAATCATGCACGATTGGCGAAAATGGTGGCGATTCCTTCTGGAGCGACGAGGCCGTCGCCCTCCAATCAGGTCTTATTCTTCGCGAAGTCGAGCGTGGCGGCGACCTTAGTGATGTCCGCAAGTTGCTGAACAGTGACCCAGATGGCTTCGAAATCATACTAGATGAAATGAAAATTAGCCCATATCAGCTTGTTAGAGCTGCTGGTGCAAGATTGGCCAGCAAAGCAGACCGTGAACGAAGCAGCGTCATCTCGACTGCGCAACGGAACACCCATTTTCTCGAAAGTCACAAGCTGGCAAATTCTCTTTCTGCCAGCGATTTCGATGTCAGTAAGATCGGCACGGGTACAACGATCTATTTGATCCTGCCAGCACGACGCATCCATACCGCCAAAAGATGGCTTCGGCTTCTTGTCTCCACGCTGATTTATGAGATCACCGCCCTAGAAGACAAACCAGCGCAACCCGTGATGTTTGTGCTTGATGAACTTGCAGCACTAGACCGCCTGAAAATCGTTGAGCAGAGCTTTGGCCTAATGGCCGGTTTCGGCCTCCAACTGGTTGCAGTCGTCCAAGATTTTAGCCAACTGCGGGACGTATACGGTGAGCGGTGGCAAACTTTTGTCGCCAATGCCGCGAGCATCCAATGCTTTGGCACGAACGACGAGTTCACTGCACGATACCTGTCAGGCCTAAGCGGCCAAACAACGTCCGAAAAACTCAGCTTTGACAGTGCAAATGTTAGAGCATCCTTGTTTAGCGACCCTGAATATAGGGGACAGCTAGACACGCTATATTCGCGGCCTTTGATCACAATGGATGAGCTCATGAGCATGCATCCAGCCACTCAATTCATAAAGCTTGCCGCTGCGCACCCAGTCATTGCCTATCGGCCAGTTTACTATCTGGACCAATGCTACCGCGATAATCGCGGTCAGCCCTTATTCGATATTCACCCCAGCCGCGCGGAGGAACGGCTGGCCAAGCCTATCGATTTTGAAAAGTCCGGTGACAAATTGGGAGAGGTGTTGGCAAAGCACCTGACAGTAGGATGAAGCAATTTTTAGGAACCATAATAGTCAGCTTATTTCTAGTCGCATTTTGTTGGGGGTGCAGCGCAATGATACTTGGCCATTACGGCCTGCGCCTTCCTATGCCGTTCAGATGGCTGGGTTCAGCCACTTGGCAAGCTGGCCCACTTTTAACGCTCTGTTTGGCCGCATTTGCATGGTCGCGCGCATCAAGATGGCGGCGTCTTGAGGCGATGAGAGATCAGTGGCCAGGCGGTGCGGCGGGTCACTTGGCAAGGGGCGAGCTTGCGGTAACGCCGCCACAACGCGACGCAAGCTTCTTGGAGCGGGTTTGCAGAACAGCTTTTTTGCTGGGGATCGTGGCAATCCCATATTGGCTAGGCGCTAACCAGCCAGAGGGAACTGCCTTCGTATTGCTGGCAGCACTCTTCATAACGGTCAAAGCACTCAGATCGGCTAAGTGAGCTCGCCCTCTTGATTGATCAGGCGGCAATACAGCTCGATTATCCGCAATCGCTCGATTTTATTGCTGAAGTGTTTTGGCTCGGTTCCGTCGCTCTTAGCTTTCAGGAAATTTCGCATCCAGCGATTTGAGTGATCGACAAATACCTCTGGAATATCCGGTGTAGGGTATTCTAACCCATCGTTAAAAAAGAGCATCCCGTGAAAATCATAGATCAGCTCAAGGGCACTTAACCAGGCTTTGCTACTACCGAGGTCTTCATTTGCTTCTCTGGCAGGAAGCCAAACGTGTTCTCGATAAAAAGACCTCAAGACAAGTTTGTGATCTGGAGCCACAAAGATTGCGATTTGTTCTTCCTTCATTGGAACCTCCCCCGCTATCCGGATCGCCGCGCGTACTGCGGCATGAGACAATAAGGGCACCAATACCTACAGTCAGTCAACCTATTGTTTTTATTTATCTTTTCCCAGAAACGCCCATGAAATCCCAAAAAATGCTGCGCTGTATATGGTGCGCTACGGCTCCGAAGGTACTAAATACGGCAAAGCAGCAAACTGACCATTCGAAACTGGGAAAAATCGCCACCCAATTTTGGGATTTTATGGCATTGCAGGGAAAATGTCGGTCAGATACCAAGTATTGTTAGTAATTTGTTGTTTCACACTAGATGCTGGCCTAGGAACGCTTTCTAAACTTTAGAAACGACCGGAGTGACATCAGTTCTTGATGCTGCGCAACATAGTGTGCCCAATTAAGGCTTTGGTACCATATATTGAATCTCGACTACTTTTCAAAAAATCAATCCGGATTTCGCAACCTAAGACATCCGCGATTCTATAGTTCGTATCGGTATCCAAGCTGGGCTCTCCGCATACTATCCGCCCGCCAAATTAATGAGGCCTTACTCATTTTTCATCTGTTCTAGCGTCATGCTGGTAGTTTGGTGCTGAAAGAGTAAAACACTTCCAACCGTTATGCTTTCCGAAACACATGCGTAATACTTCCAACAAATTTCCAGAGATTGCACCCCAAGTTTCCAGATGGTTGATCCGCGCCGTTAGCCAGCAAAGCATGAGCAAAATATGGTGGAGCCAATCACTGGAAGGGCTCCACCATGACCAATATTGCAGACGCTTCAAACAACCAGATTCAAGCCGTTTTTTGCGCTCTGAGCGTTCAGCGTGGTACAATAGAACTAACAAGGACGAAAAGTTATCCACATACTTTTCAGTTCGCCACATTCGAAAAGATAGTCAATTATGTCTGATCGCCGCTCCAATAGCTGGCGAGATGCACTGCGTGGAAACCGCTCCATTTCGTCAAAAAATCAATTACGAGAACTTGTTAGGTATCTCGCCCGACGTGCTGCCGAAGATGATTTTGAAAGCTTGCTTCAGCGTCAAAGACGCAAGAAACTAAGGGAACAACAGACAAGAGATTGAAATGCCCATGACCAGAGTCGCCATCTACGCACGCTACTCAAGCGATCTTCAAAGCCAAGCCTCAATCGAAGATCAGATCAGGCTATGCGAAGAACGAGTGCGCGCGTCTGGCGGCACGGTTGTTCAAAGCTACACCGACCATGCCGTTTCAGGGGCTTCCCTGATGCGCCCTGGCATCCAGATGCTCATGCAAGACGCTGCCGCAGGCAAGTTCGACGAAGTGGTCGCTGAGGCACTGGACCGAATTTCCCGCGATCAAGAAGACATTGCTGCGGTGTTCAAGCGTCTGAGCTTTGCGGGCATCAAAATTAACACGCTCTCTGAGGGCGAGATTTCTCAGCTACATATTGGCCTCAAAGGCACGATGAACGCGCTTTTCCTGAAAGACCTCGCTGACAAGACCCGTCGCGGATTGCGCGGCAGAGTCGAGAAAGGCCGCTCAGGGGGTGGCAAATGCTACGGTTATGGCGTGGTTGCCGGAGAAGAGCGCGGCAAACGGGTTGTCAATGAAGCGGATGCGGCAGTGGTTCGGCGCATCTTTGAAGATTACGCATCAGGTAAATCCCCCAAGGCAATCGCTTTCCAGCTTAACGAAGAGGGCATTGCAGGGCCTAGCGGCAAAGGATGGGGGCAAAGTACCATCAACGGCAACCGACAGCGCGGTACGGGTTTATTGAACAATGAGCTCTATGTTGGGCGTCTGGTTTGGAACCGCTTGCGTTATATGAAAGACCCTGAAACCGGCAAGCGTGTCTCAAAGCTCAACCCTGAAGATGAGTGGATCACACAAGAGGTGCCAGAGCTACGCATCATTGACGAACCTCTTTGGGCGAAGGTCAAAGAACGCCAAGCCTCGCTCAACAAGCCTGGAAAACCATTTTGGGCTAAGCAGCGCCCTTGAAACTTGTTTTCTGGCCTCGTTAAGTGCGGCGAGTGCGGTGGCGGTTACTCGATGATCTCGCAAACGCACATGGGCTGCTCTAGCGCCCGTAACAAAGGCATCTGCTCCAACCGGATGGGCATCCACCGTGAGAAACTCGAAGCTGACGTTCTCAGCGCCCTTGAAGAGCACTTGATGGACCCAGAGCTCTGCGCTGTATTTTGTGAAGAGTATACAAAACACATGAACAAGCTCCGCAGCGAACATGACGCCGCGTTGAATCAGTTCAGGGCAGAACACGAACGGACAAAGAATAAGCTGTCGCAAATGGTTGACGCCATCTGTGACGGCGCGCCTGTCGCGCCCATCAAGGACAGAATGCACGCTTTGGAAAATCGCAGGGTGGAACTTGAAGCCTTGTTGGAGGACGTTGAGGAATCGCCTCCGCTCCTACATCCAAACATGTCGCACAGATATCGTGTCCAAGTGGGGCAACTGATAGAAACATTGAATTCGCAAGAGCATCGCGCCGAAGCGATTGATGCTGTTCGATCCCTCATCGAGAAGATCGTCCTGACACCTGACGAAAGCGAAAACCGTCTGGTGTCTGATCTTTACGGCAGTCTGGCTGGAATACTGGCTCTGTCAGACGAAACGAAGTCCAAATCGCAACTAACTAACGCTGCACTCGAAGCGCACAAGGGCGCACTAGGCCTTGTCCAAAACGACGAAAGCGCCCCAGAGGGCGCTTCGCAGGTTAAGTTGGTTGCGGGAGTAGGATTTGAACCTACGACCTTCAGGTTATGAGCCTGACGAGCTACCGGGCTGCTCCATCCCGCGCCAAATCGGTTCGTGTGGTGTATGCCGAGTCGCGCAGGACTGCAAGGGGATCTGGGGCGCGGTTGTAAGAAATTTGTTACGATCCCGCACCGTCCTCGGGGGCCCAAATGCGGCAACCCGCGCGGTCACTGGACGACGCGGTATGAAATCTCTTCAGGGATCACCAGCCGGGTATCGCCGGTAAAGAAATCAGGCGTGGGCGTCCGGCGGGACGGTCGGCAGGAGACCGGGGTCCCCGCATAATAGCGCAGCGCTGCGGGGAAGACCGTGACTGATTTTGTGCCCTCCCCCTTCTTGCGGGACACATTAACCTGACGACCAGCATTGGGCGTTCCGGCGAGGTCCGTCCAGCCCCTGAGCCCCCTGCGCACAACAGCACCTTGGGCGGTGACAACACGCGAGCGGCTGGCAAACTCCTCCCCTATACTCCTTCCGTAGCTCTGACCGGCAAAGGTCTCATTGGCGACGGCAACGCAAACATAGGCGCGGCCTTCGCGCCGGACGACTCTGTGGAAGGTGACAAGTGAATAATAGCTGTCGCGGCCCAACTTGATACTGTTGCCCCAAGTCGTTCGCTGGAAACTACCGTCAAGCGCAACAGTGATGCGTGGTTGGGCATGGGCCAAGCCAGCCAAGAGGCACAACGAAAGGGCAAGTAGAAGTCTCATACCCAACCATAGGGCGAGCGGGACCAATGAGGCAATAATTATTGATTGTGCGGATGAGATCGAAAGAGAGATACGGGTTCCAGAGGACTTGTTAGGTTTGGCGATGACCTACTCTCCCACGTCTTAAGACGCAGTACCATCGGCGCTAAGGCACTTAACGGCTGGGTTCGGGATGGGACCAGGTGTTTTGCTCTCGCTATGATCACCAAACCAAACAAATCCTCTGGATGTCCAAGTCACGCACAGTAACGTGCTGTGTATGCTTTTGATTGTGTCCGTAGGGTGGGTTCAAACCCACCTTACTGTATAGAAGTCTCGCTTCTACTGGATCAAATCAAGCCTATCGAGCAATTAGTACCAGTCAACTGAACGTGTTACCACGCTTACATCTCTGGCCTATCGACGAGGTGGTCTACCTCGGCTCTCAGGGATACCTTGTTTTGAGGGGGGCTTCCCGCTTAGATGCCTTCAGCGGTTATCCTGTCCGATCATAGCTACCCTGCACTGCTGCTGGCGCAACAACAGGTCCACCAGTGGATCGTTCACCCCGGTCCTCTCGTACTAGGGGCAACTCCTCTCAAGTATCCTACACCCACGGAAGATAGGGACCGAACTGTCTCACGACGTTCTAAACCCAGCTCACGTACCTCTTTAAACGGCGAACAGCCGTACCCTTGGGACCTGCTCCAGCCCCAGGATGAGATGAGCCGACATCGAGGTGCCAAACACTGCCGTCGATATGGACTCTTGGGCAGTATCAGCCTGTTATCCCCGGCGTACCTTTTATCCGTTGAGCGATGGCCCTCCCACTTGGGACCACCGGATCACTATGGCCGTCTTTCGACTCTGCTCGACTTGTCAGTCTCGCAGTCAGGCTGGCTTCTGCCATTGCACTCAACGAGCGATTTCCGACCGCTCTGAGCCAACCTTCGCGCGCCTCCGTTACGATTTAGGAGGCGACCGCCCCAGTCAAACTACCCGCCACACAGGGTCCCGGATCCGGATAACGGACCGCGGTTAGACATCAAGCAGAACAAGGGTGGTATCTCAAGGGAGGCTCCACCGAAACTGGCGTTCCGGTTTCAAAGCCCACCACCTATCCTGCACATGTTCGGCCTAATGCCAGTGTGAAGCTGTAGTAAAGGTGCACGGGGTCTTTCCGTCTAACCGCGGGAAACCTGCATCTTGACAGGTAATTCAATTTCGCTGAGTCTATGTTGGAGACAGCGGGGAAGTCGTTACGCCATTCGTGCAGGTCGGAACTTACCCGACAAGGAATTTCGCTACCTTAGGACCGTTATAGTTACGGCCGCCGTTTACCTGGGCTTCAATTCAAGGCTCTCACCTCTCCTTTTAACCTTCAGGCACCGGGCAGGCGTCAGACCCTATACGTCGTCTTGCGACTTCGCAGAGCCCTGTGTTTTTAATAAACAGTCGCCACCCCCTGGTTTGTGCCCCCAGCCCCTAGTTGCCTAGGAACCGGGCCTCCTTCTCGCGAACTTACGGAGGTATTTTGCCGAGTTCCTTCAACATAGTTCTCTCAAGCGCCTTGGTATTCTCTACCAGTCCACCTGTGTCGGTTTAGGGTACGATCTAGCGATGGAGCTATTTCCAGGAACCTCTAAGCAGCCCATTCAATCCAATAAGGATGAACTACCCTCGAGATTCGTCACTTCCATCTGGCCCAGGAATATTAACCTGGTTCCCATCGACTACGCCTTTCGGCCTCGCCTTAGGGGTCGGCTTACCCTGCTCAGATTAGCTTTAAGCAGGAACCCTTGGACTTTCGGCGAGAGTGTCTCTCACACTCTTTGTCGCTACTCATGTCATCATTCTCACTAGTGATCTCTCCACCGGATCGCTCACGCGCCAGCTTCACAGAAAACTCCGCGTCTCCAATACACCCTAAGGTGTGAAGGAGACATGGAATTATGTCACACTACGCTCTGCTACCATGCAATAAATGCATCCTCAGCTT
This sequence comes from uncultured Sulfitobacter sp., assembly GCF_947500075.1. GTDB lineage: Bacteria > Pseudomonadota > Alphaproteobacteria > Rhodobacterales > Rhodobacteraceae > Sulfitobacter. The sequence goes on from NZ_CANMQS010000001.1 coordinate 897,924, forward strand.
CGGCTCATGGCTTGAGCCCCGTTACATCTTCGCCGCAAGACAACTTATTTAGACCAGTGAGCTGTTACGCTATCTTTAAAGGATGGCTGCTTCTAAGCCAACCTCCTGGTTGTTTTGGTCGTCTCACCTGCTTTCCCACTTAGCCATGAATTAGGGGCCTTAGCTGGAGGTCAGGGTTGTTTCCCTCTTCACGACGGACGTTAGCATTCGCCGTGTGTCTGCCATCTAGTACTCCTCGGTATTCGGAGTTTGGTTAGGATCAGTAAGCCTGTGGGGCCCCATTACCCATCCAGTGCTCTACCCCCGAGGGTATTCGGATGACGCTCTACCTAAATAGATTTCGCAGAGAACCAGCTATCTCCGAGTTTGATTGGCCTTTCACCCCTAGGCACAACTCATCCCGACCTTTTTCAACAGGTGTGGGTTCGGTCCTCCAGTAAGTGTTACCTTACCTTCAACCTGGTCATGCCTAGATCACTCGGTTTCGGGTCTGATCCCACAAACTCAACGCCCTATTAAGACTCGCTTTCGCTGCGCCTACACCTAACGGCTTAAGCTTGCTTGTGAGACCAAGTCGATGACCCATTATACAAAAGGTACGCTGTCAGGGCGCAAGGCCCCTCCAACTGATTGTAGGCGTTCGGTTTCAGGTACTGTTTCACTCCCCTCGTCGGGGTGCTTTTCACCTTTCCCTCACGGTACTGGTTCACTATCGGTCAGTAAGGAGTACTTAGCCTTCGAAGGTGGTCCTCCGATCTTCAGACAGAATTTCACGTGTTCCGCCCTACTTAATACGTCCTCTCATGCTTCTTATACGGGACTATCACCCACTCTGGTTGCGCATTCCAACGCATTCTAACCACAATTGAGGCTCGGCTGGTCCCCGTTCGCTCGCCGCTACTAGGGGAGTATCAATTGATTTCCTTTCCTCCGGGTACTTAGATGTTTCAGTTCCCCGGGTTTGCTTTTCTAAACCTATGTATTCAGTCTAGAAATACCTGTTTTACCGCATTATTGAGCACCGCCGAAGCGGGTAACAATAACACAGTATCAGGTGGGTTGCCCCATTCAGAAATCTATGGATCAAAGCCTATTCTCGGCTCCCCATAGCTTATCGCAGAGTATCACGTCTTTCATCGCCTCTTACTGCCAAGGCATTCACCAAACGCCCTTTTCGCGCTTGATTTGATCCAGAAAAAGCAAGACTTGCGTCCTGCGCGATCCACAGAAGCTGGTAAGAAACTGTAGACCCTTATCCTGGTTCAAAAGCATACTTTTTCCCGCCCACTCTCTAAGAGTGGACAACGAGACATGCGATTAGCTGCCAGCCGTGCGGGCAAGCAGCGTCATGTCTCTGGTTAGTGTACTTGACTTGGACAACGCTGTTCTTTTTCAGCAGGCATACGTAATCTTGGCCGAGGAAACAGCCGCCAAAACGCTTGCATCAGACCCGAAGGCCCTCAGCACCAAACTGAGATCGTCGCCTAACGCGGCGGGATCAAACAGTGTTGATTGTTACTTTGAGATTGCTCTCAAAATAACTGTATCTCTCTAAACGATGTCAATTCGGTCGACTTCTGAAAGAAGTCTGACCAAGACGTCCGATTGGACGAGTAAAAACGCCAGGGCGCTCTTACTGATCTAATCAGTGTCTATTCTATTATGTGGCAACACCCGGCGTATCCGGGACGACCTGAACACGAAGTATGGTGGAGCCTAGCGGGATCGAACCGCTGACCTCCTGAATGCAAATCAGGCGCTCTCCCAGCTGAGCTAAGGCCCCATCACGTTTCCCCTGGCATCCAGAAGAAATCATGGTGGGTCGAGGAGGACTTGAACCTCCGACCTCACGCTTATCAGGCGTGCGCTCTAACCACCTGAGCTACCGACCCATACGGGTGGTAACCCCGTGTTCTATTCCTGAAGAGATATGAGGACGGCTCGGTCCGTAGGTGACATCCGAAGATGTCCCTAAATATGGTCAGTTTTGTTTACTGACCTGCTAAGTGTTCAATGTGTGGTGGGATAAATCCCACCCTAAGTATGAACATCCTTAGAAAGGAGGTGATCCAGCCGCAGGTTCCCCTACGGCTACCTTGTTACGACTTCACCCCAGTCGCTGATCCTACCGTGGCCGCCTGCCCCCCGAAGGTTAGCGCAGCGTCGTCGGGTAGAACCAACTCCCATGGTGTGACGGGCGGTGTGTACAAGGCCCGGGAACGTATTCACCGCGTCATGCTGTTACGCGATTACTAGCGATTCCGACTTCATGGGGTCGAGTTGCAGACCCCAATCCGAACTGAGATAGCTTTTGGGGATTAACCCATTGTCACTACCATTGTAGCACGTGTGTAGCCCAACCCGTAAGGGCCATGAGGACTTGACGTCATCCACACCTTCCTCCCGCTTATCACGGGCAGTTTCTTTAGAGTGCCCAGCCGAACTGCTGGCAACTAAAGATGTGGGTTGCGCTCGTTGCCGGACTTAACCGAACATCTCACGACACGAGCTGACGACAGCCATGCAGCACCTGTCACTGCGTCCCCGAAGGGAACTATCCATCTCTGGATATAGCACAGGATGTCAAGGGTTGGTAAGGTTCTGCGCGTTGCTTCGAATTAAACCACATGCTCCACCGCTTGTGCGGGCCCCCGTCAATTCCTTTGAGTTTTAATCTTGCGACCGTACTCCCCAGGCGGAATGCTTAATCCGTTAGGTGTGTCACCGAACAGTATACTGCCCGACGACTGGCATTCATCGTTTACGGTGTGGACTACCAGGGTATCTAATCCTGTTTGCTCCCCACACTTTCGTACCTCAGCGTCAGTATCGAGCCAGTGAGCCGCCTTCGCCACTGGTGTTCCTCCAAATATCTACGAATTTCACCTCTACACTTGGAATTCCACTCACCTCTCTCGAACTCAAGACCAGGAGTTTAGGAGGCAGTTCCGAGGTTGAGCCTCGGGATTTCACCCCCTACTTTCTGATCCGCCTACGTACGCTTTACGCCCAGTAATTCCGAACAACGCTAACCCCCTCCGTATTACCGCGGCTGCTGGCACGGAGTTAGCCGGGGTTTCTTTACCAGGTACTGTCATTATCATCCCTGGCGAAAGAGCTTTACGACCCTAGGGCCTTCATCACTCACGCGGCATGGCTAGATCAGGCTTTCGCCCATTGTCTAAGATTCCCCACTGCTGCCTCCCGTAGGAGTCTGGGCCGTGTCTCAGTCCCAGTGTTGCTGATCATCCTCTAAAACCAGCTATAGATCGTAGACTTGGTAGGCCATTACCCCACCAACTATCTAATCTAACGCGGGCTAATCCTTCTCCGATAAATCTTTCCCCCGAAGGGCGTATACGGTATTACTCATCGTTTCCAATGGCTATTCCGTAGAGAAGGGCATATTCCCACGCGTTACTAACCCGTCCGCCGCTCACCCGAAGGTGCGCTCGACTTGCATGTGTTAGGCCTGCCGCCAGCGTTCGTTCTGAGCCAGGATCAAACTCTCAAGTTGAAAAGCTGTTACCAGCTTATCCTTGACGTCGAACCTCTGCACATCGTTCAACATGCCTTACTGAAACATGCTGAACATCTTTTCTGTTTGTTGTGCTTTCAGTTATCAAAGTAACCAGAAGCCGTCCAAACAGTGAAGCTGACACTCCATCATCGGCCGAAGCCTAAGAGCGCGATATACAGACGTTGATCCATCGAATGAACCAAACCGCCCACATATCTCTTCAGATACTATCAATTTCAAAGAGCGTAGAGACAAAAGAGACTGGATGCGCCCTGAACTTTGGCGCGCCCCGCCCTAATACCTCTGGTATTTTATCGTTCCGCCTTCTGACCGTCTGTCTGCGTTTCCGCTTCCGTGTGGCCCGTCTGGCGCCCCGTTGGTGCATCTCTGCGCCGCCGGTGAGGGGGGTTCTACGGTTAGTACGGGGTACCCGCAACCCCTTTTTTCAAGAAATATGCATTTTTTGTAACGCAGATGGAAATACGCTTATTTTCAATGGCTTAATCGAGAACATTTTTGCAGATCAACCGGATTTGGGTGTATTTGGCTGGTGAACGCACGCTCTGTGTGGTCCGCCGTTCTCTATATATAGCGTTATCCACAAGCTTACCCCCAAACGGCGGCAAGACTCACTCTGTTTGCGCGAACATTTTTGGCCCGATTCATGCGGTTCACCTCCGACTCGCAGCGAGTCACCTGCCCGATTCCCCTCGGAGTCGGCGATTCACCCGCACAAGACCACCGATTCCGCCTTTATCCTGCCCCACAGAGGTGATTCACTTTCCACAGACTGCTGCTTTTCTCATCAGGATGCCTCAAACCGATGCGCCGATTCCTCATACGCCTGCTGATTGTCCTGCTGATCGCGGTCATTATCACGCTGATCGCCTTCCGCCTGAGCGCTGTCTGGCGCGAAACAGGAACCAAGCTGATTCCGCCATCCGAAGGCACGATGATCAGCACGCCATTGGGTACACTCTATACACTCACCCGCGGTCCGGCTGATGGCACGCCCCTCCTCCTCGCCCACGGCACAGCGGCGTGGTCCGGCTTCTGGGCGCCACAGGTCGCTGCACTGGCAGAGGACGGTTTTCGGGCCACTGCATTTGACCTTCCCCCTTTCGGCTACTCAGACCGTGCAGCAGATGGGGACTATACCCGGACCCGACAGGCAGACCGCATTTTGGCCCTGACCCGCACCTTTCCGAACCGCCCCATTATGATCGCCCATTCCTTCGGTGCCGCCGCCGCAACCGAAGCGGTGCTGCGCGAACCGGATGCCTTCGCCGGTCTCATCATCATCGCCGGGGCCTTGGCCATGGCGGAAACGCCGACCCAAGCCAAACTACCGCTGCCCCTGCGCCCCCGGATCTTGCGGGAAACCGCGCTCTCCCTGACGGCCACCAATCCGATGGCCACCGAAATGCTGTTGCGCGGGCTTCTCTATAACAAGGACGCCGCAACTGATCAGATCATCCGCACCCTGCAAGCGCCGCAGAGACGCGCTGGCACAACAGCGGCCTATGCTGACTGGCTCCCTGCCCTTTTGGCCCCGCGTGCAGACGCCCTCAGTCGAACAGCGGCAAACTACGCTGACCTGCCGCTGCCCGTCCGGATCATCTGGGGGGATCAGGATACCGTCACACCACCGGCGCAGGGCGAAGCTCTGGCCAAAGCCATCGGGCAGCAACCTGTCATATATATAGAGAACGTCGGACACATCCCGCACATCGAAGCGCCTGACGTCTTTATGACCAGCCTGCGCGCTGTACTGAAAGAGATGCGTCAGGCGCGCTGAGCCACTTTGCGCGCAGGCAGGCGCAGGGCCAGAAGGAACAGGATCGCACCCATGTAAAGGATCGGCTCCATCTGGAAGCCTTTCACCAGCCACAGGAAATGCACCCCACCCGCCAGCACCGCGATATACGTGAGCTTGTGCAGCTTGCGCCACGCCACCGCCCCCATCTTGCGCAGGGACAGGTTGTTGGACGTGGCGGCCAGCGGAAGCAGCATCAGGAAACCCGCCATGCCAACGGTGATGTAGGGACGTTTCCAGATGTCCGCCCACATCTGCCCCCACAGCAGGCTCATATCCAGCACAACCCAGACCAGCAGGTGCAGCGCCACATAGGTAAAGGCCAGCACACCAATCATCCGGCGGAACTTGATCAGGTTCAGCCCCAGATACCGCCGCAGTGACGTGATGGTCAGACCCGCAATGAGCAATTGCAGCGCAATCAGGCCAAGCTCATGCTCCAGCTCCTTGATCGGCTCGCGGCCCAAAGCGCCCGTTTGCGCCAGATACAGCAACCACGGCACCGGCAGCAGTCCCAGTATATAGAGCGGCCACGTCGGCACCTTGCGTGCAACACCATTGATCCGATCGACAACGCTCACGTCATGCCTCGTTTTCTTTGAAAGAAAACGGACGGAAACTTTCAAAGTTTCCGCCGCTTTTGGACCCAGTATCGTACATCAAAAGAACTTGGACAGATCCATACCCGCGTAGAGATCGCCAACCTCATCCGCATATCCATTCAGCATCAGCGTCGGAACACGCTTGGAAAACAGCCCGCCGCCCACGACGCGCTCAGACGCCTGCGACCAGCGCGGGTGATCCACCTCCGGGTTCACATTACTATAGAACCCGTATTCACGCGCATTGGCCTGGTTCCAGCTGGTGGGCGGCTCCTTGTCCGTCAGGGTGATCCGCACCACGGACTTGATCGACTTGAACCCGTATTTCCAGGGCACCACCAGCCGCAGCGGCGCGCCGTTCTGGTTCGGGATGTCCTTGCCGTAGATCCCCGTCGCCATCATCGTCAGCGGGTGCATCGCCTCATCCAGCCGCAGCCCTTCGACGTAAGGCCAGTCCAGCACAGGATACCGCACACCGGGCATCTCATCCGGGCGCAGTGCCGTCTCAAACGCCACGTACTTGGCGTCCGACTGCACACCCGCCATCGCCAGCAGATCGGCCAGCTCAAACCCGTTCCACGGGATCACCATCGACCAAGCCTCGACACAGCGGAAGCGGTAGATGCGCTCCTCAATGGTCATCGCCTTCATGATGTCCTCAAAAGCATAGTCACCGGGTTTGTCGACCAATCCGTCGATCTTCACGCTCCAGGGCGCGGTGGTGAGCAGATGCGCGTTCTGCGCCGGATCGCTCTTGCCGGTCCCGAATTCGTAATAGTTGTTGTATTGGGTGATGTCCTCATAGCTGGACGGCTCCAACCCTTCGGCGGCTTCCAACGCACCACCGATGCTGCCCAGACCCAGCGCGGCCGCACCACCCGCCATCAACTGACGCCGGTTGAGAAAGACATTCTCCGGGGTGACGTCATTTTCGCTCAGCGTGTTTTTCCAGCGTCTGGCCATCAGGTCTCTCCATACTCTTTGCTGACACACAGCTAAGACGGCAACCGCCAAGGTCCAAACGCTTTCCGCCTTCATTTCAGCCGTCACACCGAAATGTCAGATATCGCAAGGTCGGTGAAACACGCCAAACGCCTATTTTCATTCACGAAAACACACAGATCCTCACGCAGCCGTGACTGGAAACGGAACAGAGCGCCGGCTTAGGCCGCGGGTTTTTCAGGTCAACGCGAAGCATCCGCGCATGGGCGGAAAACCCCGGCTGAACCAAATGCGATCTGAGGCGTACTCTATTCAATGTCACTGACGACATTGTCTTAACTCAATCAGGAGAAACCCATGTTTCGCAAGACTTCAATCGCTCTGACAACCGCCGCCGCCCTGTTCGGGACCACCGCTTTCGCAGGCGCAACCAAAGATATCGTGGACACCGCATCCGAAGCAGGCAGCTTTGGTACCCTGCTGGCCGCCGCTGAAGCCGCAGGTCTGGTCGATACACTGAAAGGCGAAGGTCCCTTCACCGTCTTCGCACCCACCGACGAAGCCTTTGCTGCCTTGCCAGAAGGCACGGTTGAAGAACTCTTGAAGCCAGAGAACAAGGATCAGCTGGCAGCCATCCTGACCTATCACGTCGTCCCCGGCAAAGTGATGTCCACTGACCTCACAGACGACATGGAAGCCGCAACCGTGCAGGGCGACACCGTGATGATCGACCTTGATGACGGCGTCAAAGTGGACGCGGCCAACGTCACAACGGCGGACATCGAGACATCCAACGGCGTCATCCACGTCATTGACGCGGTGATCATGCCAAACAGCTAAGACCGCCTGCTTTTTGAAGCCTACCGCCCGCCGGGTTATTCCGGCGGGTTTTCTGCACCCGAAGCCGCGCCCCGCGTCAGGGCAAAGTAGATACTGTCAAACCAGTCGTCCCCGATCTGGATCGTCCGCTCGGCCCGCCCGGTCTCAACAAACCCCAGCTTTGTCAGCAGCCCGATGGAAGCCACGTTCCGAGGGTCCACGTCTGCGATGATGCTGTCGAACCCCAGAACGTCAAACCCGTGCCGGATCAGCGCGCCGAGAATTTCAGCCCCATATCCCTGACGCCAATACGCCGCATGCAGGATGAATCCGATCTCGTTGCCTTCCCAGAACCCGGCGGTTCCGACGGCACGGCCCTCATGGTCTATGACAAAGTAACGGTCCTGATCCGCGATCTGCCGGATCCCGGCGACAAGCGCCTCAGTCTCCTGAACCATGACATGCGGCGCGCTGCTCCAGTACTGCATTACCTCTGCCTGTCCAAAGACCTCGAACAGCGGCCCCGCATCTTCGGTCCGCGCGCCCCGCAATACCAGTCGTTCTGTCTTGATCACCACATGGCCTTTCCTGTCACCGCACGGCACAATCGCCCCAACAAAGGAGACATCATCATGCGTGCGATTTTCCCGCAAGGGTCCGAAGCCAGCGCAACCGCGCTCAAACTCTCACCCGGTGTCCTGTCGAACGGCCACATCTTTGTCACCGGCATGACCGGCAGCCTCGCGGATGGCACCATGCCCGATGATCCGGCCAGGCAGTTCCGCAGCGCCTTCGACAAGATCCGCGCGGTTCTACAGGCAGCAGACACAGACACCCACGCCATTGTCGAAATGACCAGCTATCATGTCGGCATCCAGGACCACTTCGACCTCTTCAACGAGGTGCGCTGCGTCTATGTCTCTGACCCGTTCCCGGCATGGACCGCCGTTGAGGTCGCAGCCCTGCGCCGCCCCGGCGCCTTGGCTGAGGTGCGCGTGGTCGCAGCTGTTCAGGCCTGACGGACCAAAAAGCTCCGGCAATCCGGACCATCCCGATCCCCCCTCGCAGGAGAAAGACATGAGCGGTGAAACGAACCTCGACACCTTGATGAAATCCCTGACCGCTGTTCTGGTCGACGGCGTCTATGTCTTTGCCACAATACCCGCAGGCCAGATCCCGCAAGGCCTGACACCTCGGATGGTCTTTGAAGAAGCCGAAGGCACAACGCTGATCCTCCTCAGGTCAGAGGCGGAACAAGCGGGGCTGGCGTATGAATTCCCCTGCCGCATGATCACGCTGAACATCCATTCATCCCTTGAGGCCGTGGGGTTCATCGCGCGCATTGCCACGGAACTGGCCCGCCACGGGATGGGCGTGAACCCTGTTTCCGGGTTCTTTCATGACCACCTGTTTGTGCCCGATGGGCGCGCGCAGGATGCGCTGGGGATATTGGACGCGCTCGCCGCCGCGCCGCGCTAGCAGTCTACAATGCAATCGGGCGGCCAAAGCCGCCCGATACGTCTGATGTCACTCTTTAATGAACGGTTGCATCATCCGGCTTGGGCCGGTTGGTCCCGGCGATGCGGTCGCCGATGATCAACCCATCCGCCCCCGCATCCACCGTGACACTGCTGCCGTCCTTGACATCCCCGGCCAACAACATCTCTGCCAGCGGATCCTGCAAGGCCCGCTGTATCACCCGCTTCAAAGGCCGCGCGCCGAACACCGGGTCGTACCCTTCGTCGGCCAGCCAGACCTTCGCCGCATCTGACAGATCAAGCGTGATCTTCCGTCCCGCCAGCCGCTTCAAAAGCCGCGCAAGCTGGATATCCACGATCCCGGCCATGTCGTCCCGCGCCAGACGGTCAAAGATGATCGTCTCATCCAGACGGTTCAGGAACTCGGGCCGGAAATGCGCCCGTACCGCGTCCATCACATCCCGCCGCGCGCCTGCCATATCGCCACCATCGGGCAGTTGGCTCAGCGCCTGCGCACCCAGGTTGCTGGTCAGGATGATCAGCGTCTGTTTGAAATCGACCGTGCGGCCCTGGCCATCGGTCAGCACACCATCGTCCAGCACCTGCAACAGCACGTTGAACACATCCGGGTGCGCCTTCTCGACCTCGTCAAACAGCACCACCTGATAGGGACGCCTGCGCACCGCTTCGGTCAGCACACCCCCCTCGTCATAGCCAACATAGCCGGGAGGGGCGCCGATCAGACGCGCGACGGAATGCTTCTCCATGAACTCAGACATGTCGATCCGCACCATGGCGTTGTCATCATCAAACAGGAACTCCGCCACCGCTTTGGTCAACTCGGTCTTGCCAACGCCGGTTGGCCCCAGAAACAGGAACGACCCCAGTGGCCGGTTCTCATCATTCAGACCCGCACGCGCGCGGCGCACGGCATTGGCCACGGCGGTCACAGCAGCTTCCTGCCCGATCACCCGCGCATGCAACTGATCTTCCATGCGCAGCAGCTTGTCGCGCTCCCCTTCCAGCATCTTGCCAGCCGGAATGCCCGTCCACCGCTCCACCACGGAGGCAATCTGATCAGGGCGCACGGCCTCTTCGACCATCATCCCGTCTTCATGGCTTTCCGCAGCTTCCAGCGATTTCTCCAGTTCCGGGATCACGCCGTAAGACAGCTCCCCGGCCTTGGCCAGATTGCCTTCCCGCTTGGCGATCTCCAGATCGGCACGCGCCCGGTCCAGCTTTTCCTTGATGTCCCGCGCCCCCGCCAGCTTGTCGCGTTCGGCCTGCCAGGTCGCCGTCATCTCGGCGGAGCGTTCCTGAAGGTCTGCCAGATCCTTCTGCAACGTCTCCAGCCGATCCTTGGAGGCTGCATCATCTTCCAGCGTCAGCGCCTGTTCCTCGATCTGCAATTGCAGGATCTGCCGGTCCAGCGCATCCAACTCCTCAGGCTTGCTGTCCACTTCCATCCGCAACCGGCTGGCGGCTTCATCCACAAGGTCAATCGCCTTGTCCGGCAGGAATCGATCCGTGATGTAACGGTGCGACAGCGTCGCCGCCGCCACCAACGCGGAATCAGAGACACGCACACCATGGTGCAACTCATACTTCTCCTTGATGCCGCGCAGGATGCTGACGGTATCTTCCACCGTTGGCTCCTGCACCAACACAGGCTGGAACCGCCGCGCAAGCGCCGCGTCTTTCTCCACATACTTGCGGTATTCATCCAGCGTGGTGGCCCCAACGCAGTGCAACTCACCCCGTGCAAGCGCCGGTTTCAGCAGGTTGGACGCATCCATCGCCCCATCCGCCTTGCCCGCACCCACCAGCGTGTGCATCTCATCAATGAACAGAATGATCTCGCCTGCGGCCTCGGTCACTTCGGTCAGGACCGCTTTCAGCCGTTCCTCAAACTCCCCACGATACTTCGCGCCCGCAATCAACGCGCCCATGTCCAGTGACAACAGGCGTTTGTTGCGCAAACTCTCCGGTACGTCACCATCAATGATCCGCAAGGCAAGACCTTCGGCAATCGCCGTCTTACCCACGCCCGGTTCACCAATCAGCACCGGGTTGTTCTTTGTCCGGCGGCTCAGCACCTGCATCGTCCGGCGGATTTCCTCATCCCGGCCAATGATCGGGTCAATCCGGCCCTCTTCAGCGCGCGCCGTCAGGTCCGTGCTGTATTTCTTCAGCGCCTCGTATCCGTCCTCCGCACTCGCGGTGTCAGCGGTCCGGCCCTTGCGCACATCATTGATGGCTGAATTCAGCCCCTGCGCTGTCACATTTCCCGCTTCAAGCGCGGTCTTCGCACCCGACTTGACCATGCACAACGCCATCAACACGCGCTCCACAGGGACAAAACTGTCGCCTGCTTTCTTCGCAATGGCTTCCGCCTCACCCAGCACCTTGACGGTTGTGCTGTCCAGATACACCTGCGCGTCGCCGCTGACCTTGGGCTGCTTGCCCATCGCCAGATCAAGCGCATCGACCACTTTGGCCGTATCCCCGCCAGAAGCGTTGATCAGATTTGCCGCAAGGCCCTGATCATCGTCCAGCAATGCTTTCAAGATATGTTCGGGAACCATCCGCTGATGGTCTTCCCGTGTCGCGATGGTCTGGGCTGCCTGCACAAAGCCACGCGCGCGTTCCGTGAACTTGCTCAAGTCCATGGGTCTCTCCTTTTCTGTTAAGCGCTCTGGTCTGACCCCGCCCGCCCGGCGGCACAGGATCTGTTGAGCCTCACCGTCAATTTGGGAAACCACCCCATGCTGTTCAAGGGCCTGCACCAGATGAATTTCAAGCCGTTTACAACATCTTGTGACTGACGCTCACTTTCACACCAGAATTGCGACATCCCTTTGCAAACGCGCAGAAGAAACCCCACCTCTGAGAAAATGCAGAAAACTTATACAGAGTTAACCCTACCAACATCAGGCAGAAAGCAGCCTTATCCACAAACCCTGCGAAAAAATTGAAACCCTTTCGTAACATCAGGCGTTTCTAGTCCAAACAATATGAAGCCAATGCGCAAGACCAGAGGTAGAAACCGATGCAGACCTATCAGACACAAATCACGGATGTGATCTACAACGCCAGCACCCAGTGCTTTGAAGCCTTGGTAACACTGCATGACGCCGGCAAAGCACGCAAATATGCCTGTGCCATCAGCGCTCCGATCACCATGTCGTTTGAGGATGCCGCCAAGGGCCTGACCCAACAGGCAGAACGGCGCCACGCAACCCGGCTGGGCCTCAGCTCTCACTTCACCGCATCGCGCGCGCGGCCCCGTGCCGGACGTATGGGTTTCGACCCGGTCCATTGGCTTGAAAGCCTGATCAGCAAAGAAGACCGCAGCGCGGCCTGACCCAATCAGACGACCCCATGCTTGCGGATCCCCCCGCTGCGCGACTTCTGTCCCCGTGCAGCTTTCCGCAGGTGACAGAGACGCGATGCCTGCCTGCACTGTCTCTGTACACTGCCGGATATCGCACCCCAGCGATATCCGGCCTTTTTTTGCATCACGCCAGCGCTGCCAACCTGCGTTCACGCAAGCGTGCACAACTTGTGAACCCCGCGCAGGTGACAGGGCTCACGACCGCCCCCATATCAAGGTCATGGAAAGGGGCATCCCCCGGAACCGGACCTGTGCATGCACAAGACCCCCACCGGTTTCATATGCCCCCCGACAGGGCCTGATATCAGTGGCTCTGCCCAGCCCGGCCTGCACCCCCCCTCGCAGTGCCGGGCTTTTTCGTCTGTGGACTTGCCCCGGCCACCCGCGTAAAGACAGGCCGTTTGCCATTTTTGCAGGAGCCCCCCATGACAGATGACCGGTTGATCGTTGCACTTGATGTCCCCAACGCCGTTGCAGGCCTTAACCTGGCGGAGCGGATCGGCGCAGACGTCGGATTCTACAAAATCGGGCTGGGCATGTTGACAGGCGGCGGACTGGCCCTGGCCAATGAGCTCAAGCAAGAGCACGGCAAACGCATCTTTCTGGACATGAAGCTCTTTGACATCGGTGCCACGGTTGAAGCCGCGGTACGCGGGTTGGCGCAATTTGACCTGGATTTCCTGACCGTGCATGGCGATCCGCATGTGGTCCGGGCCGCCAAGGAAGGGGCCGCAGGCAGTGACATGAAAATCCTCGCCGTTACCATCCTGACCTCCCTCGACCGGGCGGATCTGGACGCCGCGCTGATCCAACCCGGCGATGTGCAGGACCTTGTCATCACCCGTGCAGGCCGCGCTTTTGAGGCAGGCGCCGATGGCGTCATCGCGTCCCCTCAAGAGGCCGCGGCGATCCGCGCCTTGCCCGAAGCCGCAGGCCGCCTGATCGTGACCCCCGGTGTGCGCCCCGCAGGCGCCGCCCTTGGCGACCAAAAACGGGTCGCGACACCCGCGCAGGCCATCAAGGACGGCGCAGACCATATCGTCGTCGGCCGCCCGATTTGGCAGGCCCCCGATCCCGCAGAGGCGGCGCAAAGTGTTTTACTAGAACTTTCAAGGGCGTAGCGCTCAGACGACAGAACACTGTGCCAAATAGACAACAAAACCGATTTTGACCCCATGGTCAGGAATCCCTTACTAGGTGGATTTGGGGCGCCATGCTAACTTTACGTAAGGTGATACTCCCCGACGAACTGGTTCTTCCTGATGTTCGTCAACTCCCCCCGCTACACGCAGCGGGGGGCTTTCTGTATGCAGACCCTTTTCCCTTGTATTCCAGCGCTCAGCCGCTGCGCTCCAGATAGTCGCGAAGCCTGTCCTGAAAGGCCGGAACGGCCTTGGCGTGGCTCAGAAACGCGGATGGCTGCATCAGGGACCACCGTTGTCCCTCATCCCCGAAAACCACGCGATCTGCGGCACTTGCAGGCAGGTGTGCCACGAAAAACCACTTGGTCAACGGCCCCTCCGCATAGGATTGTGACCACGCAACAGCACTCTGCGGAACATGCAATCCCAGCTCCTCGAAACACTCCCGCTGACCACACGCAAAGGGTGTCTCACTCCCCTCCCTTCCACCACCGGGTAGGTCCCAGTAGCCGGCAAAGGGAAGGCCCGCGATCTCATCCCTGAGAATCACTGCCAAGGCGTCCCCCAGAAAAAGCGCAATCTTGCTGCCGTCAAATGCCACGTTGCCGCCCATGTTCATTCCCTCAACGCTCCGCTAATCTATAGCTGCCTTTTCCTAATCAGGTCTCTACCGATGGCCGCCCTGTGCCGTGATTGCCTGTCAGATATTCCTCAGCAACGCCGCTGCCCTGCTTGCGGCTCTCCTCGCGTGCTGTCACACCCCGAACTGCACAGCCTGTCCATCGCGCATATGGATTGCGACGCCTTCTACGCCTCTGTTGAAAAACGCGACAACCCGGAACTTGAAGGCAAACCCGTCATCATCGGCGGCGGCCGCCGCGGCGTGGTCTCCACCGCCTGCTACGTCGCGCGCATTCGCGGCGTGCGCTCTGCCATGCCGATGTTTCAGGCGCTCAAACTCTGCCCCGAAGCCGTGATCATCAAACCACGGATGGAGGCGTATGTCGAAGCCTCCCGCGCCATTCGCAAGATGATGGAGGACCTCACCCCCGCAATTGAACCTTTGTCCCTTGATGAGGCTTTCCTCGACATGACCGGCACCGCCCGCCTCCATGGCGCACCGCCTGCGGTCATGCTGGCCAAACTTGTCCGGCGGATGAAAGATGAACTGGGGCTCACGGGCTCCATCGGCCTCAGCCACAACAAATTTCTCGCCAAGGTGGCCTCTGACCTCGATAAACCGCATGGGTTCTCCATCATCGGCGAAGCGGAAACCGCCGATTTCCTGCGCGACAAACCCATCAAGCTGATCTGGGGCGTCGGCGCAGTCACGCAAGCGGCATTGGACAAAGCCGGCATCCGCACTTTCAGTGACCTCCTGCGCTGGGAACAACAGGACCTCATCGCCCGCTTTGGCGGCATGGGCGACCGGTTGTGGCACCTCGCGCGCGGCCAGGACCGCCGCCGGGTGTCCGCCCATGAACCGGTCAAATCCATCTCCAAGGAAACCACCTTTGGTGAAGATACCGCCGATCCGGACATTCTGGACGGCCACATCTGGCGGCTTTCCGAACAGGTCGCCGACCGCGCCAAGGCCAAGGGGATGGCGGGCCGCGTGGTGACGCTCAAGCTCAAGCGGAGCGATTTCAAAACCCTGACCCGCCGGGTGTCCCTGCACGACCCCACCCAACTGGCCGACCGCATCTACCGCACCGCGCGGGGCCTGTTTGACCAGATTGACGATCCCGGCCCCTTCCGCCTGATCGGCTGCGGCATCTCCCACATCAGCACGCCGGAAGGGGCAGACAGCGAAGGCGACCTGCTCGATCCGGGTGCCGAAAAACGCAGCAAGGCGGAACGCGCAACCGACGCCATCCGCGACCGGTATGGCAGCAAAGCCATCGTGAAGGGCCGCGCCCTGCGTTAGGACGTGCACAACGCCTCAAGCTGATCCATCGCACAGGCCGCTTGCCGCGCAACCGTCTCAGCCGACGGTTCCGGCATCGTACCAATCACCCGCCGCACCTGCATGTCCCCCACCAGCAGATGCATGAACAATGTCCCGATCTCTCCGGCCTTGGGCGGCTGCAACTGCCCCTGCCGGATCGCCGCGCCGAACAGCTGCTGCAACAGCGGAAACACCTGCTCCCGCCCGCCTGCGGCCAGCGCCTGACCCAATTGCCCTGTCGGGTCTGACGCCGCCGCGCGGTTCAGCGCAATCGCCTTTTCCCCCAGCAACATCTCCAGCAGAACAGGCGCGCTCTGGCGCAAACCTTCAACCGGGTCTGTTCCCTCTGCCAAAACCGCCTCCATCCGCGCACGCACGTCGATCGTGTTGGCCTCCACCATGCTCAGGAACAGCCCCTTCTTGTCCCCGTACCACCGGTAAAGCGTTTCATTCGAAGCCTTCGCCGCCTTGGCCACCGCCAGCATCGACGTCCCTTCGAACCCCTGCTCTGCAATCAAACCGTAAGCCACCGCCTCGATCTCCCGCATCCGGGCCGCGCGTTTGTCCGCTTTCATCACCTGCACCCCAATCGCTTGACAAGTAATCGTACACCATTGTACGGATATGTAAAGACGTACACAGATGTACACTTACGCAAAGGAATCGCCATGAAACCCACCACAACCGTCCTCCCCCTGCTCTCTCTGCTTGAGGCAGGCGCCCTCTTTGGGTTCTTCTATGCCTGGGTTTGCTCAACGATGTGGGGATTGGATGCCGCCGACCCTCGGGTCGCGATCGAAGCGATGCAGGCCATGAACGCCTCTGTCCGCAACGCCGTCTTCGCCCCGGTCTTCTTTGGCACACCCGTCGTCACCGGCATCACGGCCTTCGTGCTCTACCGCGCGGATCAGAGCCCCGCCGCCCTGTGGTTCGCACTGGCAACAGCCGTCATCGCCCTGCTTGCGGTACTTCTGACGATGGGGATCAACGTCCCCATGAACGAAGCCCTCGCCCAAGTCGCGGTCCCAACTGACATCGATGCCGCGCGCGCGATCTGGCTGGCGTACTCCCCCGATTGGCAATTCTGGAATCAGCTCCGCACGGCCACCTCCGGCCTTGGCCTGCTGATGGTCGGCATCGGGATCATGCAGGTGAAGTAGGCTACTCCGCCGCCAATGGCACCCGGCCCTGGCCAATCTCGGCTAGTTCCGCCACCACGGCTTTCAACGCGGCGCGCACCGTCTCAAACTGCGCATTGGGTTTGACCGTCCGCTCATCCATATAAAGCGCGCGGTCAATCTCGACCTGAACCGCATGCTGACCCTGCGACGGCCGCCCATAGGTCTGCGTGACATAGGCCCCGGCAAAAGGCGTATTGCGCGTCACGGCGAACCCTTGCCCAACAAATGCCGCCTCAACCCGGTCCACCACATCCCCGCTGGCGGCGGCCCCGAACCGGTCACCCAGCACCACATCCGGGCGCGTCATGCCAGACCGCACCACCCCGTCAATCGCCTCATGCGGCATCGAATGACAATCAATCAGCACCGCCTGCCCATGCCGGTCGAACGCCCGGTCCAGCAACGCCTGTAACGTTGCGTGATAGGGCACCCAATAGGCCTCGATCCGCTGCTGCGCCTCTTCCATGGTGATTTTCCCACGGTAGATCGCACGGCCATTCGCCACGACCCGCGGAATCACCCCAAGCCCGGACGCCACACGCGGATTATGCGTCTGCCGCGCCGCCCCTTCGATCAATGCCGGGTCCAGCTCTCCACGGGCGCGATTGAGATCGACATAGGCGCGCGGCGCCAGCGCCTTGAGCAGCGGCGCACCATATTCAGGCGCAGATTCAAAGAGTTGATCAACAAACGCATCCTCAGACGACCGAATGGCATGGCGGTTCAACACCGACGTGCCGATGAACGACGCCCCATAATCCCGCCCCGAATGCGGGGACGCGAAGACCACACAGGATAAAGCCCCCGAAGGAGCGAGGATTTCATACGCTCGGTTTGACATGTCCTGCCTTTCACGCACCTACATAACGCATATTTCGCTTTTGCCAAAAGCCCTTGATCCTGTGCGCGACTCCTTTTATAGCACCCGGACCGGCGCGGCATTTCGCGCCCCATTTTGTTTGGGGCAGGGATTTTGTGCAGGTACGTGGGTGATTAGCTCAGCGGTAGAGCACTTCGTTGACATCGAAGGGGTCACTGGTTCGATCCCAGTATCGCCCACCACGCAATTCACTGGCCCTGAACCTTCAGGGTCGCCCGTAACCCGGCACAGGCCTTTCTTTTATTAGGAAAGTCAGGGCCATAGATGGAAGGATGAGGACATGAAAGTTCGCAATTCGCTCCGCTCGCTCAAGAACCGGCACCGTGATTGCCGCGTCGTGCGTCGCAAAGGCCGCGTTTACGTGATCAACAAGACCCAGCGCCGGTTCAAAGCCCGCCAGGGCTGAACAAGGCACGGAACGCCGCGCGTTTCGGTATGCAAAAGGCTGCTCCCACACCGGGGCGGCCTTTTTCGCGTTAGGGCAGAAAAGCAGGCGCGCAGGGGCGCTTCCGCACTTCAAATCGCAACCCGGCCGTGACACCGGACGGTGCGCCGTGGTCCACCACGACCTTTTCAGACAGCGTCACATGCGCCAACCACGCCAGCGTCTCGGCAATGCGCGGATCATCAGGCGGCCGATCCCGGAAACGCGGAACACCCGTGCGCAACGACCTTTCCACAACAGGACCGCGCCGCACAGTGTCAGGCAATTGGACAAGCCGCACGCCCTGGCACAGGAACAAGGCCTCCGGCACCGCCCTAGCCTCCTGCCCCGGTGAAATACCCCGCAGATCCACCAGATGCCCGCCCTTGGTATTATAGTTCCGCACCCCAAACGTCAGCGGGTCCGGCATGTCAAAGAAGCTGGTTTTGCCCTCCCGCCCAAACAACGCCTCTTCCCCCTGCCAGATGTTCCCATAGGCAAAGCGCACCTCGAAGGTTCCCGGCGGCACCAGCACCCGAAAGAACCGCCCGCCCTCAATATACGCCGCCAGAACGGTCTCATCGGTCTCGAAATCGGTCAGCGTAACGTAGTAATCCTGCGGCCCCAATGTCTTGACCTGCAACGGAAAGACCGCAGGCAACCCGCTGCGGTGCCACATCAGCCCGTGTTTGGCAGGCGGCACATCCTCGGCCTGCACCTGCACAGCACCCAGAAACAGCGCCGACAGGCACAGGCATAGCCGCACAAGATCAATCAGCACCCGCATTGAAAACGCCCTTTTCCGTGTATTCATATTCTAACGCCACAGGATGTCTGCGCAATCCGCGCAGGCTCCCTTGTGCGATGCTGCACACACAACTTCTTGATCGCACTGGTCCTGCCCCCTCCAAAAGGATTAGGTGAGACCAACATGAAAAAGCAAAAGAGGCATGACATGACCGAATATACCCCCCCGAAAGTCTGGACATGGGACAGCGCCTCCGGCGGCAGGTTCGCTTCCATCAACCGCCCCATCGCAGGTGCGACCCACGACCATGAATTGCCCGTGGGCAAACACCCGCTACAGCTCTATTCCCTCGCCACGCCAAACGGCGTGAAAGTCACCGTCCTGCTCGAAGAGCTGCTGGCCGCAGGCCACACAGGTGCGGAATACGACGCCTGGATCATCGACATCTCCGAAGGCGCGCAGTTCGGCTCCGGCTTTGTGGAGATCAACCCGAACTCCAAGATCCCCGCGCTGACGGACCGCTCCGGCGATACCCCCCAGCGCGTCTTCGAATCCGCCTCCATCATGATGCACCTGGCCGAGAAGTTTGACGCCTTCATCCCCAAAGCCCCCGCCGACCGTACAGAGATGTACAGCTGGCTCTTCTGGCAAATGGGCAGCGCGCCCTATCTGGGTGGCGGCTTTGGCCACTTCTACGCCTATGCGCCCGAGAAATGGGAATACCCCATCAACCGCTTCGCAATGGAAGCCAAGCGCCAGCTTGACGTCATGGACCGCCACCTGGCCGACAATGAATGGTTCGCGGGCGAATACTCCATCGCCGACATGGCGATCTGGGCATGGTATGGGCAATTGGTGCTGGGGCGCCTCTACTCGGCGGCCGAATTCCTCGACGTGGCCAGCTACAAGAACGTGCTGCGCTGGGCCGAAACCATCGACGCCCGTCCCGCCGTCACCCGTGGCCGCATGGTCAACCGCGCCTTCGGCGATGACCTGTCCATGCAACTGCACGAACGCCACGATGCGTCGGATTTCGAGACAAAGACGCAGGATAAGATCGCGAAGGAGTAACCGTAGGGTGCGCATTCACTGCGCACCACACGTCCCAACCACATGCAGCACACCAAACCTGCGCGCATGAAACACTGCACCAAGCCGGTCTTCTTCTCTGACCGAACGAAGATCGGCTTGGTGCCCATACCTCCAGAATACGGCGGTTCGAACGAACATCAGCTCAGGATTTAGGGGCGTCCAGCAGGCGCGCTTTCAGCACGTTGATCACCTGCTGCGCAATCGCGATTTCGTCGGGCAAGATGTCCTTTGACAGCTCGTTCACCCAAGGGATTTGTAACGCCATCGCCGCTTCATACAGGTCTTTTCCCCTGGGTGTCAGTGTGACCAGATGTGCGCGTTTGTGTTGGGGGTTCGGCAGAAACTCAACAATTCCTTCGTGTGCCAGCTCATTTATGATGCGTTGCACGCCTTGTCGGTGAACCCCCATGTTTCGCGCATGCCACGCAACAGGTTCCGGCTTTTCCGCCTGAGCGATCGCGCCAAGTATCTGCCAGCGCGCGCTTGTCAGTCCCAGCTCGGCGACAAGCCGATCACCCGTGAGCTGCAACCGGCCATTCAGCCGGAACACATCCAAAATCAGCGTCGTTAAAGCTTCCCCGGCTTCGGTCCATTGTTCTTCTACCATGTCGATTGCTTATTATGTTGACAACATATTGTCAAATCAACTAGAGATCAAAAATGACAACATGTCACCAATTTCACCCCGATGTGGAGCAATACTTATGGTCACATTCAAACCCCTCGATCCCGCCTGCCCGATTAATCAGCAACTTGGCGTCGACGCGGGCCCGGTGGTTCTGGTCAACCTGTTCACAGTCGATGCCGAAGATCAGGAAGCATTGGTTGCGGCGTGGAAAGTCGACGCGCTCTGGATGAAAAGACAGCCCGGTTACATCAGCACGCAGCTACACAAGGCTGTTGGCGAGAGCTGCATGTACCTCAACTACGCAATCTGGGACTCGGTCGCTGACTTCCGTGCGGCCTTCGCAAATCCGGAGTTTCAGAACGCGCTCAGCCACTATCCATCCAGTGCCGTCACCGCACCCCATCTCTTCGAGAAGATTGCCGTCGCGAACTGCTGCACGGCATGACCAAACCCGCGAGAAAGAAATGAAAAAGCGCATTCACGCAATTGCAGGTGGCATCGGCTTCCTGATGATTCTGACCTTCTGGGCCTCCACGGCGATCAGCGAGCTGTTCGGCAGCCATGAAACGATTGCAGCGGTCAAAGGCTGGATCCTCACCGGCATGTTTGTCCTTATCCCGGCAATGGCCATCGTTGGCGGATCGGGTATGGCCATGGGCCGCAGACGCAAGGATCCCCCTGCGAGAACCAAGAAAAAACGCATGTCCATCATCGCGATGAACGGTCTCCTGATCCTTTTGCCAGCCGCTTGGTTTTTGGCGGGCAAGGCAGCCGCAGCAGAATTCGACAGCACATTCTACATCATTCAAACTATTGAACTGATTGCCGGTGCGGCAAATCTCACCATGATGGGACTGAACATACGCGATGGTTTGAAAATGACGGGAAGGATCGGACGTTCCAGGTGAGGTTGTCGTCTGGCAACTGTATCTTCAAGTTGTCGGCACGGCCCAATTCTGGCGCAGCAGCAGCAAAGATCGGAAAAAATCCGCGCCGCCGGCTGCCTCACACCATGCCGCTCCTTACCGCCGCCGCCCCACCTGCCTGCAAATCAGAATGACCGGCAGCAACCCCATGGCCACAATCACCAGCGACGGCACCGCCGCGCCTTCCAGCCGCTCGTCACTCGCCAGCCGGTAGGCCTGCACTGCCAGCGTATCCATATTGAACGGCCGCATGATCAGCGTTGCAGGCAGTTCCTTCATCACATCCACAAAAACGATCAACAACGCCGTCATCAGCGATGGCGCGAGGATCGGCAAATGCACCCGCCTCAGCGTGCCCAACGGTCCCTGCCCCAAGGATCGCGAGGCGGCATCCATATTGGCATGCACCATCGCCTGCCCGCCCTCATAAGCGCCAAGTGCCGCCGCCAGAAACCGCACCATATAGGCCCCCACCAGCAGCCAGATCGACCCGGTGATCAGCAACCCCGTGCGGATGCCGAAGCTCTCCCGCATCCAGGCATCCAACGCATTGTCAAAAGCCGCGAAGGGCACCATCAGCCCCACGGCGATCACCCCGCCGGGCACCGCATATCCCAGCCGCGCGATATAGCCGGACACCTGCGCAGGCCGCCCCGGCTGCAACCGCTGGTAAAACCCCACCACAATCGCCGCCAATACCGTGACCACCGCCGCCACCCCGGCCAGCGTCACCGAATTGCGGATGAACCCCAAATAGCGCGGGCTGAGCAGGTTCTGCTCAGACCCCAGCCCCATGCTGAACAGCACAATCACCGGCACAACCGCGCCCAGCAGCACCGGCAAACCACACAGCACAACCGCACCCCATGCCTGCACGCCCCTCAGATCAACAGGCGGCATCGCCACCGCGCGTTTGCCATTGTCATGGTACTTCGCACCGCCCCGCTGATACCGCTCCAGCATCGCCAGCAGCAGCGCAAAACTCAGCAAACACAAGGCAAGCTGCGCCGCCCCGGCCCGGTCCGCCAGCGAGAACCAGCTGGTGTAGATCCCCGTCGCAAAGGTCTGCACGCCGAAATAGGCCACCGTGCCGAAATCCGCGATGGTCTCCATCACCGCAAGCAACACACCTCCCGCAATCGCGGGCCGCGCCAGCGGCAGGCTCACCTTGAAGAACGCCGCCCAAGCGCTGGAGCCCAAAGCGCGTGCAGCCAAAAAGGTCGTGCCGCTCTGTTGCAGGAACGCCGCCCGCGCCAGCAGATAGACATACGGATACAGCACCAGCACCAGCATCGCCGCCGCCCCGCCCAGCGATCGAATGTCGGGAAACCAATAGTCCCGTGGCCCCCAGCCAAACACAGCGCGTAGACTGGTCTGCACGATGCCGGGATGATCCAGAACATGGGTATAGGCATAGGCCAGCACATAGGCCGGAAAGGCCAGCGGCAGCACCAATGCAATCTCAAAGAACCGCACACCGGGAAAACGCGTCATCGTCACCAGCCATGCCGCACCCACACCCACCGCAAAGGTGCCCGTTGCCACCAGAACCACCAACGCCAGCGTGGTCAGGGTATAACGGCCCAGCACCGTCTCCACCAAATGCTGCAAAGTATCAGTGCCGCCAGTGAGTGCCGCCAGCAGCACCGCAAGCATCGGCAGTGCACAGAGCGCCGCAATCAGGATCGCCACCACGCCAAACCGCCGCCCGTCCCTCGACCGGGACCGGCGCGCGCGTTGGACATCCATGGTTTCCATGCTCATACGTCTATTTCGACGATTTCACTCAGGATTGCCAGAGCCGTTGCACCGGCGCGTGCACCCCGGGTCAATCGTACGTGCGCTGATCCTCGATCACCAAACCATCCTTGGGCAGGCTGCCGGGGGCATGCACTTCCACCGCGCCCTTCATCTTGAGCAGGCTCACAACCGACGCTGCATAGCGTTCCGCATCGCCCCCCGCGCTTTCGATCTGCACGGTCATCTGGTCCTGCTCACCCGTGCGGCTGGCAATCACCCGCGCCTTGGAGACCTCATCATGCTGCGCCACCAGCGCCGCCACCTGTTCAGGCCGCACGAACATGCCCTTGATCTTGGTGGTTTGATCCGCCCGGCCCATCCAGCCCTTGATGCGCTTGTTTGTCCGTCCACACGGGCTCTGCCCGTCCATGAACGCGCTCAAGTCTCCGGTGGCAAACCGCACCAGCGGATAATCCGGGTTCAGCGCCGTCACCACCACTTCGCCCACTTCACCGGGGGCCACAGGATCACCCGTGCCGGGGGTCACGATCTCAACAATGACCCCTTCATCCAGGATCATCCCCTCCATCGCGGGGCTCTCATAAGCGATGTTGCCCAGATCGGCGGTGGCATAACACTGCAAACAGGCAATCCCACGGTCGATGTACCACGCCCGCAGCGACGGGAACAAAGCCCCCCCGCCCACAGCAGCGCGTGTGATGCCCAAAGACACCCCCATCTCATCAGCTTTCTCCAGAATGACCTTCAGGTAATCCGGCGTACCTGCATAGGCCGTTGTGCCCACGTCTCGTGCGGCCTGCACCTGCAACTCCGTCTGGCCCGTGCCCGCAGGCAGGACCCGCGCGCCCACAGCAAGCGCACCGCTTTCAAACATGTGCCCCGCCGGCGTCAGATGATAGCCAAAGCAGTTCTGCACCACATCGCCGGTACCAATCCCCGCCGCATGCAGGAACCGCCCCATGCGAAACCAATCGCCGTCGATCCGTCCGGGTTCATAAATCGGGCCGGGCGACTGGAAGACATGGGACACTGCCCCCACCTCGATCCCCCCGAAAGGCGGTCTGGCCTTCTGCCACTCGCTCAGCTCGGATTTGCGCAGCACCGGCAATTTGACCAGATCAGCGGCAGTCTGCACCTCCGCCGCCGCCGCGCGCCAGGCGTCAGGGGCAACGGTGATGCCAGCCAGCCGCGCCCGCAACAACTCCGCCTGCGCGGCTTCGCGCGCATCGGCAGAACGGGTCTCAAGATCATCAAAACTCTGGGTCATTGGCTTGGCTCTCACCTTAGGGTGCGATGGGTGACATCACCCATCCTACGGGACGCTGTTTGACGGATGCTTGCACCCACCACCATCCTCACGACAACCAACGCTTCCGCCGCCGATACGACCGCACATCCCGGAACGACTTGCGCCCCTCATCCGACATGCCCAGATAGAATTCCTTCACATCCTGGTTTTCCCGCAAATCCTTTGCAGGCCCGTCCATCACAACGCGGCCCGATTCCAGAATGTAGCCATAATGCGCGAACCGCAGCGCCACGTTGGTGTTCTGCTCCGCCAGCAAAAAGGTCACGCCCTCCTGCTCATTGATCGACTTCACGATGTCGAAAATCTGCTCCACCAACTGCGGCGCCAGCCCCATCGAAGGCTCATCCAACAAGATCGTCTCGGGTTTGGACATCAACGCCCGGCCCACCGCACACATCTGCTGCTCCCCGCCCGAGGTATAGCCCGCCTGCGATTTCCGCCGTTCCTTGAGGCGCGGAAAGTAGTTGTAGACCAACTCCAGATCTGCTGCGATCGCCGCATTTCCATCTGTGCGCGTATAGGCACCGGTCATCAAATTCTCTTCAATGGTCAGGTGCTCAAAACAATGCCGGCCTTCCATGACCTGCACGACGCCCTGTTTCACCGTCTCCGCCGGGTCCGCGTGCTGAATATCCTGCCCGCGATACTTGATCGACCCCTTGGTGACCTCCCCCCGCTCTGACGCCAGCAGGCCTGAGATCGCCTTGAGCGTCGTGGTCTTGCCCGCGCCATTGCCGCCCAGCAAAGCGGTAATCCCGCCTTTGGGCACATTCAGGCTGACACCCTTCAACACAAGGATGACGTGGTTGTAGATCACCTCAATGTTGTTGACCTCCAGCACGTTATCAACCTGTGCGTCGGCCTGTTTTGCATCATCCAGCATGGGGTGCGCCCTTGTGTAAAATCTCAAAAAACCCCCGGCCGCGGACAGCACCGCAGCCGGGGAAAGCTGCAAGCCTTAGCCGCAGTTGCCTTCGATGTTGTTTTCCGCCGCATAGGCTGCGGAATCCTCAGCAATCAGTGGCCCGATCACATCCATGTCCGTGGGCGCAAAGTCCGCAATCTTGACGAACTGACCCGCAGAAGCATCCCACTGCGTTACGGCAACCATGCCTTCACCACCGTGGTTCGCGCAGGAGACGTCAAACGCCGGACCAAAGCTTGGCAGACCCAACTCGGCCATGCGCGCTTCGGTCACGCTGAGCGCTTCCATGCCATCGCGCATCATGCCGCTGGTGATGTCTGCAACGCCGTGGATTTCCTGCGCCTTCTCGACAGCCAGCTGTGCCAGCATCGCAGCATAGATGCCCCGGTTGTAGGGCACAGTACCGATCTGATCGCCCGCACCGGCCGCTTTGCCCGCATCCACGACATACTTCTGAATGTCGTCAAACAGCGGGAAGTCGTTGCCGACAGCCGTCAGCGCCAGCGCCTTGTAGCCATTCGCCGCATCCCCGGCAGAGGTCACGTCGATCTCCGCACCGGACCACCAGATGCCAATGAAGTTCTCCATCGGGAAGCGGATGTTCGCGGCTTCCTGAATAGCGACCTGGTTCATCACACCCCAGCCATACATGATCACATTGTCAGGACGTTCCCGACGGATCTGCAACCACTGGGACTTCTGTTCCTGACCGGGGTGATCGACCGCCAGTGTCACCAGTTCAAAGCCGTGCTTCTTGCTCAGCTCTTCCAGCGTCCGGATCGGTTCCTTGCCATAGGCAGAGTTGTGATAGACCAGCGCGATCTTCTTGCCGTTGATGTCGCCGCCATTCGTCTCAAGAATGTGGTTGATCGCGGCAGATGCACCGTTCCAGTAGTTCGCCGGGTAGTTGAACACATGGCTGAACACATCGCCGTTCGCCGCAGATGTCCGACCATAGCCCATGGAGTGGATCGGAATGTCATCCGCTGTTGCCTTGGGGATCAACTGATAGGTGATACCGGTGGACAGCGGCTGATACACCAACGCGCCTTCGCCCTTGGTGGCCTCATAGCATTCCACACCCTTTTCGGTGTTGTAAGCAGTCTCACATTCGAGAACGCGGGTCATCACACCGCCGATGCCGCCGTCACGCTCGTTCAGCAGTGTAAAGTAATCCGCATAGCCATCCGCAAACGGGATCCCACCCGCCGCGTAAGGACCGGTCCGGTAGCTCAGTGACGGGAACACAAGGTCCGCCATCACGGGGCTTGCTGCCATCAGGCCTGCAACGGCCATTGTACCTAGTTTATATTTCATCGGTGTTTCCTCCCTTGGATTTTATCCGACTTTTCTTCTTCCGTAGGATGGGTGATTTCACCCATCATGGACCGTCCCCATCAATGCGGGAACGGCCACAATCTCAACTTCTCCTTGGCCACGCGCCACAGCTGCGCCAACCCATGCGGTTCCAGTATCAGGAACATCACGATCAAACCGCCGACGATGACCAGCTGGAAATGCGCCACAATATCCGTGGGCCACCCCAGCATATCCACGCCGACGATCTTCAATACCACCGGCAGCAGCACCAGAAATGCAGCGCCGGCAAATGAGCCAAAGATGCTCCCCAGCCCTCCGATGATGATCATGAACAGAACAAGGAACGATTTCTGAATGCCAAAGGCCTCGCCCACTTCCACAGCCCCCAGATAGACCGAGAAAAACAACGCCCCCGAAATCCCAATGAAGAACGAAGACACCGCAAAAGCCGTCAGCTTGGCGCGGAGCGGGTTCACCCCGATGATCTCCGCCGCAATATCCATATCACGGATCGCCATCCACTTCCGCCCCGACGCCCCCCGCGTCATGTTGCGTGCAATCACTGCACAGACGATGGTGAAGAACAAACAGAACAGATAGGTGGCCCAGGGCTCCGTCTGCGGACCCGTAATCAGGATCCCCGCCAGATCCCTTTCCGGCGCGTTGATCTGCCCGGAAGCCGAATAGTTGTAAAACCACGACACCCGGTTGAAGAGCCAGACAAGGAAAAACTGCGCCGCCAGCGTCGCCACGGCCAGATAGAACCCCTTGATCCGCAGGCTGGGCAGTCCAAACAGCACGCCCACAAGCGCCGTCATCACCCCGCCCATGATCACGGAGAAAAAGATGTTGAACTGCGGCAACCGGAACAGCAGTTCCCCGCCCCACCAGATGTCCACCCCGGTCATGAACTTGTAACAGGCATAGGCCCCCACAGCCATGAACCCGCCCGTGCCCAGCGACACCTGCCCGCAATATCCCACCAGAATATTCAAACCGATGGCAGCAATCGCGTAGATCAGGAAGGGCAACAGAAACGAATTCGCCCAGTAGTCATTGATGATGAACGGGATCACAAAGATCGCGATGAACAGCACCACGTAATACCGATACCGGTCGAACTTGATCGGAAAGGTCTGGTTGTCTTGGGCGTAAGTCGTACTGAAATCGCCTGCTTCACGGTAGAACATTTAGACCTCCAATGTGGTGGGTTTTACCCACCCTACGGATTGCATTGTAGGGTGGGTGGAACCCACGCGCCGGACCACGCTAAACACGCTCAATGATCTTCTCCCCAAACAACCCCTGCGGGCGGAACACCAGGAACACCAGCGCCAGCATGTAGGCAAACCAATTCTCCGTCGCGCCCCCAAGGAACGGCGCCCCAATCAGGAATTCAAACAGCTTCTCGCCCACGCCAATGATCAACCCGCCAATGATCGCACCGGGGATCGACGTGAACCCGCCCAGCATCAGCACCGGCAAGGCCTTCAAGGCAATCAGCGACAGTGAGAACTGAACGCCAGATTTCGCCCCCCACATGATCCCCGCGACCAACGCCACGAAGCCCGCGAGCGACCACACCAGCACCCAGATGAAGTTCAGCGACACCCCGACGCTCAACGCCGCCTGATGGTCATCCGCCACCGCCCGCATCGCGCGCCCCTGCTTGGTGTACTGCGCAAAGATCACCAGCCCCGCCACCAGCACCGCCGCAACAATCGACGCCACGATATCGAGGTTATCAATAAAGAACCCATAGCCCAGCGCCTCATAGGTCGTGCCCTCAAGCCAGACGTTCATCCCCTGCGGCAGGCAATTCCCTTCCGAGGCGCAGACATTCAGCGCCTTCAGCTCCGACCCCCACATCAGGTCCGCAACCCCCTCCAGGAAATAGGCCAGACCAATGGTCGCCATGAACAGAATGATCGGCTCCTGCCCCACCAGATGTTTGAACACGAACTGCTGCACCATCCAGGCCAGCGCAATCATCACAATGACCGTCAGCAGGATCGCGGCAAAGCTGTGCACATGCCAGCCGAACTTGTGCACATCCGTCCCGAAAATAGCGTTGATCAGATGCGCAAAGGGCACCTGCCCGTTCTGGATGCCCACCAGCGTCATCGCCGCAAAAAGCGCCATCACCCCCTGCGCATAATTGAAGATCCCCGACGCCTTGTAGATCAGTACGAAGCCAAGGGCGACCAGCGCATAAAGCACCCCCGCCATCAGCCCGTTGAGGAAGACCTCAATGGTAAAAGCCAACTGCTCATTCATCAGATCTTCTCCAAATCATAACGCAACGCGCGTTGCCGGTGTACAGGTTGTGTACAGCCTGTGCACATGTGGTGTCCGGGTTGTGCGCCCCAAAAATCAGTCATGCGCCACCCCCAGATAGGCATCAATCACCTCCTGATTGTTGCGCACCTCATCAGGCGTCCCGTCTCCGATCTTCTTGCCGTAATCCATCACAACCACCCGGTCAGACAGATCCATCACCACCCCCATGTCATGTTCAATGAGCGCAATCGTGGTGCCAAATTCATCATTCACATCGAGGATAAAGCGGCTCATGTCCTCTTTTTCCTCGACGTTCATCCCCGCCATCGGCTCATCCAGAAGCAGGATCGTCGGCTCCGCCGCCAGCGCGCGGGCCAACTCCACACGTTTTTTCAACCCATAGGGCAACCGCGCGACAGGGGTCTTGCGAATGGCCTGAATTTCCAGAAAATCAATAATCTTTTCAGCGACTTCCCGGTTGGCGATCTCTTCAGCTTCGGCTTTGCCCTTCCACAGTGACTGGGCAAACAGCCCCGTCTCCATATGCGTCAGCCGCCCGGTCATGACGTTGTCCAGCACCGTCATCCCTTCAAAAAGCGCGATGTTCTGAAACGTCCGCGCAATCCCCTGACGGGCCACCTGAAACGGCTTCATCGCAGGCCTGCGGCTGCCCTTGTACCAGACCTCCCCCTCCTGCGGGACATAGAACCCCGAAATCACGTTCAGCATGGAGGATTTGCCTGCCCCGTTCGGCCCGATGATCGCGCGAATTTCCCCCTCACGGATGTCAAAGGAGATGTCCTTGATCGCCTCAACCCCCCCGAATCTCAGGGTAATATTCTTCATCTCCATGACCACAGGCCCAATCGTGCGCCCGTCTGCCGTCTGGTAACTGTCGGTTTGGTCTAGCATCCGGCCGCCCCTTCCAAATGGTTCAAAATACCACACCCCACTGCCCCGGCAGTCGCTGCCTGCAGCGATGAGAGGGGGAGGGCCGATCTGCCGCATACGAAACGCTGCGGCTCAACCACCACACGGGAGGGCGGGCGGGATGGTTTCGCATTGTCCGCATTGCGGCAATCGCTCCGGGGGAGCGATTGAATGCGGAACGCACGCGCATGCCGCACGGTCTCACAGCCCCCCATCACTGCGCGGCCATCTTCGCAGCCACCACAGAAACCGCCGCATCGCATATCGTCAGCGTTGCGGAAATCGATCCCTTGCGCCCATCCTCATAGGTCACCTCGGTGGTGGTCGAGACCTCATCCGACCCATCGTACAGCGCGTTAATGATATCTGAATACTTATCCTCGATGATCCGCCGTCTCACTTTCCGGGTCCGGGTCAACTCGCCATCATCCGCATCCAGCTCTTTGTGCAACACAACAAATCGATGAACCTGACAGCCTGACAACATCTCATCCTGCGCGACAGAGGCATTCACCTCCTCAACGTGAGACTTGACCGTCGCCAACACCTGCGGATGCTGCGCCAATTCCTGATAGGACGCATAGCCAATGTTATTGCGCTCCGCCCAGTTGCCCACCGCCGTTAAGTCAATGTTAATAAACGCCGTACACTGCTCGCGGCCCGATCCAAAGACCACCGCTTCCAGAATGTTGGGGAAGAACTTCAGCTTGTTCTCCACATACTTCGGCGCGAAGAGCGATCCATTCGCCATCTGGCCCACGTCCTTGGCCCGGTCAATGATCCGCAAATGCCCGGTGTCTTCCTCGATAAACCCGGCATCCCCCGTGGCGACCCAGCCTTCGGCATCCTTGGTATCAGCCGTGCTCTCGGGGTTCTTGTAGTATTCCACAAACACCCCAGGAGAGCGATAAAACACCTCACCATTGTCGGCGATCTTCAACTCCACACCGGGGCAGGTCACGCCCACCGTGTCTGACCGCACTTCGCCATCCGGCTGCGCGGTGATAAACACCGTGGCTTCCGTCTGGCCATAAAGCTGCTTCAGGTTGATCCCCAAAGACCGATAGAAATCAAAGATTTCCGGCCCGATCGCTTCCCCTGCGGTATAGCCCACCCGCACCCGGCTGAAGCCCAGCGTGTTCTTCAGCGGCCCGTAGACAAAGAACTCACCCAGGTTGTATTTGAACCGGTCCATCTGGCTGACATTCCGCCCATCCAGAATATCCGGCCCCACCTTGCGCGCATGGGCCATGAAGTGGTCAAACAGCCACTTCTTGAACCTTCCGGCGTCTTCCATCCGGATCATCACATTGGTCAGCTGTGTCTCGAACACCCGTGGCGGCGCAAAGTAATACGTGGGTCCGATCTCGCGCAGGTCCACGTGCATCGTATCCGCACTTTCGGGGCAATTGGTGCAGAACCCAGTCCACATCGCCTGCCCCACGGAGAAGATGAAATCCCCGACCCAGGCCATTGGCAGATACGCCAGAATATCATCTGTCTGCCGCAGCCCGTCAAAGGCTGACGAAGATTTCGCCGTCTCGATGATATTGCGGTTGGACAGCACCACACCCTTGGGTTTGCCCGTTGTGCCAGAGGTATAGAGCATCACACCCGTGCTGTCGTAATCCAGCTTGGCCTGCCGCGCTTCGAGCTCCTTGATGAACTCATCCCGCGCCGCGCGGCCCTGATCCTGCACGTGGGAATACTGGTGCAACGTGGTGTGATCGTACTTCCGCAGACCCCGTGGGTCCAGATAGATCAGATGCTCGAACTGGTGCAGATCCTCCTGAACCTCAATCACCTTGTCGACCTGCTCCTGATCGCCAACGATGACAAACCGCGCCCCGCAGTGATCCAGCACATAGGCCATCTCTTCGGCATTCGCGTCCTGATAGAGCGGCACCGGCACCGCGCCGACCATCTCTGCGGCCACCATCGCCCAGTACAGATACGGTCGGTTGCGCCCGATGATGGCGATGAAATCGCCCTCGTTCACACCAAGGTTCAGCAACCCCAGCGCCAGCGCCTCCACCTCGTCGCGGGTCTGCGACCAGGTCCAGCTTTGCCAGATCCCGAATTCCTTTTCACGGTACGCAGGTGCGTCCGCAAATTGCTCTGCATTACGGTGCAAGAGCGCCGGAACGGATGCGGGTCCGTCGGCGCGCGTCAGCGGCTTGGCCAAATCATGTCCTCCCTTGCCCGCCCTCCCGGCGGGTCAGATCGCTTGCTGCGATTCTGATCCTATTAGGAACTTAGACATAGGGTGAAGGTCAACTTTTTCCTGATGTTTTCGCAATTCTAACGAATTGTAACAGCGCTCAATTTACCCGGTTGGCCCTTGGCCCACCCGCCTTCCCTCTGATAGCCAAGGTGCGGAGGTTGAGGCATGCACATCACAGAAGCCCAGACCAAGGCAATGACCACGGCAGGTCTGAACCTGATCGCACAGGCGCTGACGATCTATGACAGCGACCTGCGGCTCGTCGTGTGCAATGCCCCGTTCCAGCAAATGTTCTCCCTGCCCGACGCGCTGGTCACCCCCGGCGCCACTTTTGAGGACACCATTCGGCACCTGGCGGAAACCGGCGAATATGGCGAGGTCGGCAATGTCGACAGCTTCATTCAGGAGCGGGAGGCCCAGGCCCGCACCTTCACCGCGCATTACATGGAACGCACCCGCGCCAACGGCCGCACCATCAGCGTCGAAGGCTCCCCGCTGCCGCAGGGCGGCTGGGTCACCGTCTATACCGACATCACGGCGGTCAAACAGCATGAAGCGCTGCTGCGCGCCCGCTCTGACGCGCTGAATGATCAGGTGCTGGCCCATACGGAGCAATTGGCACAGACCAACCGCGAACGCGCCGCGATGATCACCACGCTTGAGGAAACCAAACGTCAGTTGACCGAATCCGAAGCGCGCATGCGCTTGACGACCGAAATGATGCCGGCCCATATCGCCCACGTCGATGCGACAGGTCATTACACCTATTCCAACCGCCGCCTGTCCGGCGTCATCCCCGGACGGCCCAGCAACATCGTCGCCATGCACATCTCCGACGCGCTGGGTGACACCGCCTTTGCGCGCATCTCGCCCGCGCTGACCCAGGCCTACGCGGGCGAAGCCTCTGTTTTCGAATTCACCGATGACGCCAGCGCCCGCCGCATCCGCGTGGCTTTCACCCCCGATACACGCGGCGGGGTCTACATCCTGTCAATGGACGTGACCGAGGAAACCCAGACCCGCGTTGCCCTGCAACAGACCCGCAAACGCGAGTTGGCCACGCAGATGATCTCCGGCCTCGCCCATGATTTCTCAAACCTGCTCACGATCATCCTCGGCCTGCAATCGCGCCTGGGTCGCCTGCCAGACCTGCCCGCCGCCGCCCCTGAGCTGATCGAAAGCACCCTCGCCGCGGCCCGCCGGGGCGGCACCCTGCTCAGCGCGATTGCGGACGTGACGGGCCCCCGTGCCGTGCGCCCGGTGGCCACACGGCTCGACACCCTGCTGGCTGAGTTCGAAACCCTCGCCGCCCCTTCCTTGCCCAAAGGCGTGCAGATGCAGACCATCAATGAAGCGGGCGCCGCACAGGTGCTGATCGACCGGGGCAAGATCACCGACAGCCTGCTGAACCTGCTCCTCAACGCACGGGATGCCTGTGGCACAACAGGGCAGATCACCCTGACCCAGCGTCTTGTGCACGACACATGGGTCGAATGGGTCATGCGCGACACCGGCGCCGGCCTCTCCCCCCAGGCGCTGGAGCGCGGGTTCGATCCGTTCTTCACCACCAAGGGCAGCGAAGGCTCGGGCCTTGGCCTGTCGATGGTCTATGACATGTCCAAATCCGCCGGCGGCGATCTGCGCCTTGCCAACCATCCGCAGGGGGGCGCAGTGATCACCCTGCGCCTGCCCTACCGCCCGGCGCTGCCCGCCACCACGGGCCTTGTCCTGCTGGTCGAAGACGACGACCAGCTGCGCGAAACCCTGCGCGATCAACTCATGACGCTGGGCCATTCCGTGATCGAAGCCACCAGCGCAGATGAGGCAACCGCCCTGCTCGCCGACCTGCCCGACATCGCGCTGATCCTGTCGGACATCCAGCTCAAGGGCGAAGCCACCGGCGTCGATCTGGCAGCCCGTGTCGCAGGTCACACGCCCCTCGTCCTGATGACCGCCCTGCCCGCCGATCACCCGCTCCACATCGCGGCCAGCGGCCACGCTCCCGTCCTGCGCAAACCCTTCAGCACCGACGATCTGTCCCGGTTGCTGGCCACCCCCGACATGGCCGCCCAATGACCCGCCCGCTTGTCACAATCCTCGACGACGAGCCGGAAATCCGGCGCATGTTGTCCGACGCGCTGGAGGAATCCGGCTTCGACACGCTCAGCTTCTCCCGCGCCAGCGCGTTTGAAGCCGCACTCACCACCAAAACCCCCGACGTCTGCCTCGTCGACCTCAGCCTGCCGGACAGCGACGGGCTGACCCTTGTGCACCGTCTGGCACTGGAACAAGGCGCGATCGTCATCATCATCTCCGGCCGCGCCGAAGTGCAGGACCGGGTGACAGGCCTTGAACTGGGCGCGGATGACTACATCATCAAACCCTTCGACCCCGCAGAGGTCGTCGCCCGCATACGTGCCCGCCTGCGCAGCACCAAACAACAGGTTGAGACGGGCCATACCGCCCAGTTCAACGGCTGGACCGCGCATTTCGACACCTATCTGCTGGAAGACACCGAAGGGCTTGAGACCCCCTTCTCCCACGCCGAAGGCGAAGTGCTGCGCCTGTTCCTGAACAGCCCCAAACGCCTGATCACCCGCAACCAGATGATGGAAACCCTGGGCGGCGCTGCGGCAGAAAGTTTCGACCGTGCAATGGACGTGCGCATCTCACGCCTGCGCACCAAACTGCGCGAGGATCCAAAGAACCCGCAACTGATCAAGACGATCTACGGTGCCGGCTACATCTTTCTGGGCGATGTCAGCTGGCGCTGAGGGCCTCTACCGCGCGCGCCAACACCTCAAGCCCCGCCACCAGATCATCCTCATCCGTATCCTCTTCAAACGCATGGCTGATCCCGCCAATGGAGGGCACAAAGAGCATCGCGACCGGCATATGCCGCGCGACATTGGTGGCATCATGCAGGGCACCCGATGGCAACACCCGCCACCGCTCCGGCGCCACAGCCGCCGCCGCCGTTTCCAACGCCCCGCGCAACCGCCCATCCATCGCGACGGGCTCCAGCCCCAGCATCGGCCCGAAGGACACCTCAAGCCCCCGCTCTTGCGCCACCTCAGCGGCCAACGCCCGAATGATCTCCTCCATCCGATTGAGCCGCTGCACATCCGCGTCCCGCCACTGCATCGAAAACGTGGCCTTCCCCGGCACAATGGAGGAGGCATTGGGCGACAGGCTCACATGCCCGATTGTCCAGACCGTGCTCGGCGTCACCACATTGCGCAACCGATCATTCAGCGCTGCATTGAAGGCAGACAGCCCCTGAAACGCATCCCGCCGCACCGCCATCGCGGTGGTCCCCGCATGGTTCTGCTGCCCCTCAAAGGTGATCTTCATGTCGCGGATACCGACAATATCACGGACCACCCCGATCTGCTCTCCGGCCGTGTCCAGGGTCGCGCCTTGCTCAATATGCAACTCGATGAACCCGGAAAACCGGGCCGGATCAACCGCCCCCGTCACCATATCCGCCATCGCAGCCCTTGCCGCTCCCAGCGTCACCCCCTGCGCATCCCGCCTCGCATCCGCATCAGACAACGCCAGAAGCCCCGACCAGACCGCCGACCCGGTGGTCACCCCAAACCGCCCCTCTTCATCCTGAAACGAGACAACCGAAACTCCCGGTGTCACCCGCGCCACTTCCAGCGCCGCCATCACCCCCAGCGCCCCATCCAGCCACCCGCCTTCCGGCTGGCTGTCCGTATGCGACCCCAGCAGTATCGACCGCCCCTCCGCCAGGCCAAAAAGGTTGCCCATCGCATCGACCGCCACCCGCAGACCGGCCTCTTCAAACCGCGCGGCCAGCCACCGCCGTGCCGCCACATCCGGTGCCGAATACGCAGGCCGCACCACACCCTTGCCCACGCCCGAGGCCCCAAACCCCCTCAGCTCATGCAAATCCGCTAAAAACCGTTCAGGAACAACGCCCATTCGGTCCCCCCCTCTTTTCTCCAAAAATATCCCAGAGCGCGAGACAGCGTCTCGCAATCCATTTTCTGGAGGAAAATGAATGAAATCGAACGCGGCGCAGCCGCTCAATCAGATCAACGCCCGCAACAGATCACTCCGCCGCAATCGCCTCGCCCACCGCTTCCACCTTCACCGCCGAAAACTTGAACTCCGGGATCTTGCCATAGGGGTCCACCGCCGGATTGGTCAGGATATTCGCAGCCGCTTCCACATAGGCAAAGGGCAGGAACACCATGTCCGGTGACACCGCCCGGTCCACCCGCGCCATGATCTCTATCGACCCGCGCTTCGTGCTCAACCGCACCAGCCCACCGGGTTCCACCCCCAGCTTGCGCAGCGTGGA
The DNA here is from genome assembly GCF_947500075.1 of uncultured Sulfitobacter sp. Lineage (GTDB taxonomy): Bacteria > Pseudomonadota > Alphaproteobacteria > Rhodobacterales > Rhodobacteraceae > Sulfitobacter. The sequence goes on from NZ_CANMQS010000001.1 coordinate 934,543, forward strand.
GGGATGCAGCGAACAATTCGCCTCCGGCTCCACCGCGTCCAGCACCGTGGCGCGGCGTGTCATCGACCCGGTGTGCCAATGCTCCAGCTGACGCCCCGTGGTCAGGATCATCGGGTATTCCGCATCCGGCACATCATCGGGCGCAATGATCGACGCAGGCGTAAACCGTGCGCGCCCGTCAGGACGGGGGAAGCCATCGGCAAAGACAATCGCCTGACCCGGATCCTCGGGCGACAGCGATGGATAGGTCACCGCGTTCTCGCGCTCCAGCCGCTCCCAGGTGATGTTATCAAGCGATTTCATGTTGAGCTTCATCTCGGCAAACACATCCGCCGGAGACTGATACGCCCAATCCAGACCCAGCCGCTTGGCCAGTTCCACTTCGATCCACCAGTCTTCCTTCGCCTCACCGGGCGGCGGCACAGCGGGCCGGCCCATCTGCACCTGACGGTTGGTATTCGTCACCGTGCCAGACTTTTCGGCAAAGGCGGACGCGGGCAGGATCACATCCGCATAATTCGCCGTTTCGGTGATGAAGATATCCTGCACCACCAGATGGTCGAGCTTGGCCAGCGCGTCGCGTGCATGCTCCACATCCGGATCTGACATCGCCGGGTTTTCGCCCAGCACATACATCGCCTTGATGTCACCCGCATGGACCGCATCCATGATCTCCGTCACGGTCAGACCCTTCTGGGCAGAGAAATCCTCCGACTGCCATACATCCGTAAAGGCCGACCGCACGCCATCATCCATCACCGACTGGTAATCCGGCAGGAACATGGGAATAAGCCCCGCATCCGACGCGCCCTGCACGTTGTTCTGCCCGCGCAGCGGATGCAGCCCCGCACCGGGGCGGCCGACCTGACCCGTCATCAGCGCCAATGAGATCAGAGACCGCGAGTTATCCGTCCCGTGGATGTGCTGGCTCACGCCCATCCCCCAGAAGATCATGCCCGCCTTGGCGCCCGCAAAGGTTCGCGCCACATCGCGCAGCGTCTCCGCATCAATCCCGCAAACCTCCGCCATCTTTTCGGGCGTGAAGTCCTTCAGGTGCTCTTTCTCGGCTTCCCAGTTCTCCGTGTAGGCCTCGATATACTGCTGGTCGTAGAGGCCTTCCTCGACGATCACATGCATGATCGCGTTCAGCATCGACACATCCGTGCCGGGCCGGAATTGCAGCATATGGCTTGAGAACCGCTTCAAAGCCTGCCCGCGCGGGTCCATCACAATCAGCTTGCCACCGCGCTTGGTGAACTGCTTGAAATAGGTCGCGGCCACCGGATGGTTCTCAATCGGGTTACACCCGATCGCAATCGCCACATCCGCGTTTTCGATCTCATTGAAGGTCGCGGTCACCGCGCCCGAACCGACATTCTCCATCAGCGCCGCCACAGAGGACGCATGACACAGCCGCGTGCAGTGATCGACATTGTTATGCCCAAACCCCTGCCGGATCATCTTCTGGAAGAGATACGCTTCCTCATTCGTGCACTTGGCCGAGCCAAAGCCCGCAACCTCACGCCCGCGCCCCTTCATGCCGTTGGCGGCAAAATCCAGCGCCTCGTCCCAGGTCGCCTCGCGGAAATGCGTCTGCCAATTGCCGGGGTCGACGTTCAGCCCCTTGGCAGGCGCGTCTTCACGGCGGATCAATGGCTTGGTCAAGCGGTGGTCATGGTGGATGTAATCAAAGCCAAACCGGCCCTTCACACACAACCGCCCCTCGTTCGCAGGCCCGTTGATCCCCTCAACATATTTGACCTTGCCATCCTTGACCTTGAGCGAGATCTGACACCCCACCCCGCAGAACGGGCAGATGCTCTCCACCTCTTCATCAAAGTCAGCAGAATCCCCAACCTGTGCGTCATCCAGCACGGTGGCGGGCATCAACGCGCCCGTCGGGCAGGCCTGCACACATTCGCCGCAGGCCACACAGGTGCTGTCGCCCATCGGATCGGCCATATCAAAGGTCGGATAGCTGTCATGCCCACGGCCCGACATGCCGATCACATCGTTGACCTGCACTTCACGGCAGGCCCGCACACAGAGCCCGCAGGAGATACAGGCATCCAGATTGACCCGCATCGCCACGTGGCTGTCATCGAGCAGCGGAATGCGCCCCTCTTCCAGCTTCGGAAAGCGGCTGGCGTCCACACCGTTTTCGGCCGCCATGTCCCACAGATGCGCTGACTTATCCCGCGCAACCTCCTGCTCCGGCTGGTCGGCCAGCAGCAGTTCCATCACCATCTTGCGCGCCGATTCTGCCCGCGCGGTATCGGTCTTGATCACCATCCCCTCGGCCACATCGCGGATACAGGAGGCCACCAGCGTGCGTTCACCTTCAACCTCAACCATACAGGCGCGGCAGTTGCCGTCAGGGCGATAGCCAGGTGCGGGCTTGTGACACAAATGCGGGATCTTCAGACCGCGACCATGGGACACCTCCCAGATCGTCTGACCGGCTTCAACGTCGATATCCTCACCATTCAAAGTGATACGGATCATGTCTGACATCAGTCCCTCCTGCGTCCTATCCCCCCACAGATAGCGGGATTCCCTCCCGATCAGGAGGGCCAATCCCGACACCCTGCCCGAATTTTGCGCCAGCCGTGTTTCCGATAGGCGTCACCCGGTGGGTGAAACGCCCTTTTCACCCTTCCCGGCCTCCCCTATCAACGCAGCCAAAGGAGCACCCATGTCGCACATTACACTCATCCGTCACGGTCAGGCCAATTCAGGCGCAAAAGACGAGGTCAGCTATGACAAACTCAGCCCGCTTGGCCATGAACAGGCCGCATGGCTGGGCGCGTACCTGCGCGAAACGGAGACGCACCACACCCGGCTCTATACCGGCACCCTTGTGCGGCATATCGAGACGGCCAATGGCATGGCAACGGGCCTTGAACCCACCCGCGACGCGCGCCTCAATGAGCTGGAATACTTCACCCTCGCCACGATGATGGAAGAGCAACACGGCATCCCCTTCCCGTCAGAACAAGGCGCTTTCACTACACACCTGCCAATGGTCTTCGAATACTGGCGCGACGGCAAAATCGAAAACCCGCCAGAGACGTGGGACCATTTCCACACCCGCGTCTCCGACGCCCTTACCGAAATCGCTGATGGATCAGGCCCGGCGCTGGTTGTGACCTCCGGCGGGCTGATCGCCATGGCCATGGCGCAGGCGATGGGTCTGAGCATTCCGGCACAGGCGCGGGTGGCTCTGGGCATCATCCACACCTCCATGCACCGTCTGTTTCCCATCGGCGGGCACTGGTCGCCGGTCCTTTACAATGCCGTGCCGCATCTGGACCGCCCCGAACGCCGTGTCGCGCAAACCCATATCTAAGGACATGCACATGCTGAAACTCTTCTACGCCAAAGGCACCATTTCAATCGCTGTCGCCATCGGGCTGGAGGAGGCAGGGCTGGCGTATGACACCGTCCGCATCGACTTTGGCACTGCCGAACAAACCAAACCCGACTACCTTGCGATCAACCCCAAAGGCCGCGTTCCGGCACTGGTCACCGACACAGGCACCGTACTGACCGAAACCGGCGCTCTGCTGGACTACATCGCCGCCTGTGCGCCTGACGCGAACCTGATCCCGACCGATGCCGAAGACGCCGCTCATATGCGCAGCGTCATGTACTACCTCGCCTCCACCATGCACGTGGCGCATGCCCACAAGATGCGCGGCAGCCGCTGGGCGGATGAACAATCCAGCTTTGACGACATGGCCGCCCGCGTGCCCGGCAACGTGACCGATTGCGCGCGCTACGTGCAGGAGAGCTGCCTGCGCGGGGACTTTGTCTGCGGGGGCGCGATCAGCATCGCCGATGCCTACCTGTTCACAGTGTGCAACTGGCTTGAAGGGGACGGGGTCACCCTGTCGGATTTTCCTGCGATCGCAGCCTATCTCGCCCGGATGGAAGCCCGCCCCAGCGTCCGGAAGATGCGCGCGCGGGATATGCTGTAGCCGGAGATGACGGGCTTGGGGCGCACAAGCATCTATGCGCGCCCCGCCCAAGACATTAGGCTGCCGCAATGAACGCCATAGACAACCTCAACACCTGGATGATCACTGAAGGTCGCCGCTCTGGCGATCCGGTGCACGTCGTTTCCCACTTCTGTGCTTCCCTCGTGGCGGCCGGTGTGCCGCTCTGGCGGGCCAATATCGGCCAGCGTTTCGCCAACCCTCTGCTGATCGCATGGGGCGTCGTCTGGAAGCCGGACGAAACGCAGGTCTACGACGTCACCCATGAACGCATGCTGACCGATGGTTACGTCGGCAGTTCGTTTGAATACATCCTGAAACACCGCAAGCCCCTGCACAAAAGCCTGCGCAATCTGGACCCGGAGACAGATCACCTCTCCTACCTTGAATTTGCGGAGCTTGGCGGCACGGATTACTACGCAACGCTGCTCTACTACGGCGACGGCTCGCTGCACGGGTGCACCTTCGTGACCCAAGCCCCGAAGGGTTTCGCCCCAGAACACCTGGAGATGATTGAGGCGACCTTACCTGCCCTCTCCTGCGCACTCGAACCCATGACCATGCGCAAATCCTCCAAGAGCCTTCTGCGCACCTACTTGGGAGACGGACCGTCAGAAGCCGTCTGGAACGGCACGATCAAACGCGGGGAGCGGACCACACTTGATGCGGTCGTGATGTTTTCCGACCTGCGCGGCTTCACCGCCCTGTCTGACACCGGCACGGAGGAAGAAGTGTTCGACGCGCTCAACAGCTACTTTGACCTCGTTGTTCAGTCAGTGGAGGAAAACGGCGGTGACGTCCTCAAATTCATGGGCGATGGCATCCTGTCGATTTTCCCGATCCCCACGCAGGCAGATCATGCGGACCGATGCCGAAAAGCCGCGCAGGCCGCACAAGGCGTTCTTTCCGGGCTTGTGACGCTCAACCAATCCCGGACCGCCGCTGACCAACCTGCTCTGGACCTCGGCATCGGGATCAACGCAGGCCAGGTGAGTTATGGCAACATCGGCAGCCCGGCTCGGCTCGATTTCACGGTGCTGGGCAGCGCGGTCAATGTCGCAAGCCGGGTTGAGGGGCTCACCAAGTCTCTGGGCCACCGGGTCTTGGCGACAGATACCATCGCGGACGCCGCCCCTGATCTGTTTGCCGCATCCGGATTGCATGAGGTGCGTGGCATTGCCCACCCGATCGCGCTGTTCGCGCTCATTGCGCCGCCTGAGACGCCGCAGGGGAGTTGAGCGGTTTCGCAAGCAACGGCTGATCTGCTGCGCAGCGCCTAGAACAGCCAACCCATCAACGCCGGACAGCATACCTCATCAGGAAAACACCCGGAAATACAGCCAATCCGGCAAAAACTGGCTCAGCCGGAACACCATGGAAAACGCCCAGGGGAAGCTCTTTTTGAACTTCTGGGAGCCCATATGCTCAAACATCTCCCGGGCGGCGTCCTCAGGCGACATGATGAACGGCATGCTGAAGTCGTTCTTCTGGGTCAGTTGGGTCTTGATGAAACCGGGATTGACCACCTGCACATCCACACCCGTCTTGCGCAGATCACCATACATGCACTCCGCCAGCGACATGGTCGCGGCCTTGGATGCGGTGTAGCCAATGGATCCCGGCAGCCCCCTGAAACCGGTCAGGCTGGAGGTGATCACGATATGACCCTCATCGCGGGCCACCATGGCGGGCACCACCTGCCCCATCACCCGCACCAAACCGGTGAAGTTGATATCCGCCATCGCCGTGGCCTGTGCCGCATCCCAGTCCTGCGCGCCGAAGGGCCAGTAGACCCCTGCAAGAAACACCACACCGTCCACCTCTCCCACCGCTTCGGCAGCGGCAGCGACGCTGGCGTCGTCCGACACGTCAATGGTCTGCGCGGAGGCCTTGCCCGGCAGTTCCGCGACCAGTGCTTCCAGCTTGTCCGCTGACCGGGCGGACACAATCACCTCCGCCCCCGCGCGGTTCATCTTGTGGGCCAGTGCCGCACCCAGACCGTCGCTGGCACCAACCAGCCAATACCGTTTTCCCTGCCACGCGCGCATCATGAGCCCTTTGGTCTGATCGTTGCCACAAGCTCAGCCACCTTGATGCCGAACTTACGGAACTGGCTGCGGTTCACGATCACGCCGCTGGGCGTCAGATACATCCAGTCCACGGTGTTCAGCGTATGCCCGCCTGCCTCTTCCGGCAGTTGGATGGCATACCGCATCAGCGCCGCAGATCCTGCCAATGTGCCTTGCCCGCCTTTGACAACATCCGCTGCAATCGTTTCAAATCGGTTATTCTCACCCAGTTTGATCGTCCACTGCCGCTGCTGGGTTGACCCGTCGTTGTAGCGAAAATGTTCATCCATCACGGCAACGTCACCGTCCCAGGTGATCCGAAAGTCCGCCACGAAAGTGCTGGTCACACGGCCCAGCGGGCCGAAGATTACCCCGTCGCACACCATATCCCCGTTCAGGTGGCGGCGCAGATCGAACGAGGGATATCCCTCCTCGTAATCCTCCGGGGTCTGGCCATAAAATGCCGCGTACCGACGGCGCAGAAACACGCACATCAGCGTCAGCACGACACCCAGCAGAACAAACACCAGCGCTTCCATCACAATTCCTCAACCGTCGGGACACGTGCGAGCAAGGCAATCGCACAGAGTTTCAAGACACAGGGCACACCCGCATAGAGCACAACCAGCAACCGGATCGCTTCCGGCGGGCTTTCTGCCCCATCCGTCTGCAATCCTGCATTCTCAAGTAGGGGAAGTAGGACGACCGCCGCCAAAGCCAACGTGAACTTTGAAACGAAGGACCAAAGACCAAACCCTTCGGCCGCAGACGGGCTGATTTTCGCCATCCGTGTGGCAAACATCGCAGGCAGCAGGGTCAGATCCGCCCCCAGCACCGCGCCGGACGCCACGCAGACCAGCGCAAACAGCCACACATCACCCGGCCCCAGAAACAGCGCACCGCCAAAGGCCACAATGCCCAGCACCATCGCCAGCAACAGCACCCGTTTGCCGCCAAACCGTTCTGCCATCATGCTCCAAAACGGGGCCGCCACCGCCGCCGACAGGAAGAACAGCAGCAACAGCGGTCCTTCCCATCCCGGCGCTTCCAGCGCGCGCTCCACATAGAACAGGAAAAGGGTGGAACTGACGGCAACAGGGGCAGCATTCAGCAGCGCAATCAGCAAAAGCTGCCGCGCGAGGCTGTCTTTCAGAACCGCTCCAAAACCGGTTGAAGGCGGCAGGTCCACCGCGCGCCATTCGCCCTGCATGGCCAGCACAGCAAGGACCGCAAGTCCCACGAACCCCACCGCGAAACCGGCAAAGGGTGCGCCCATCCAGACGCCCAGCACCACAGGCGCAACAGAAGCCGCACAAACCCCCAACAGCGCGCCGGTCTCACGCCACCGCGCCAGCAACAGATGCCCGCCCCGCGCCATCGCATCTGCCTTGGCCACGCCCTGCGCGTAAAAGCATATCGTCAGAAAGCTGAACCCGGAAAACACCAGCGTCAGCATCATCGCAAACCACAGCACCGGCGCAACCGGTGGCGCAACCGCAAACAGCCCGACCATCGCCACAGCCATCACCGCCGCCCCAATGCCAACGGCAACCCCGCGCTGATGCCGCAACCGTTCCGACAGCCGCCCCAGCAGCGGGTCCTGCACCACGTCAAGCAAGCGCAAGCCAAACAGAACCGTGCCCAACGCGGCCAATGACACCCCGTATTCGTCCACATAGAACTTCGGCGCATGAATGTAGATCGGCAACCCCGCCGCCGACAGCAACGCCGCGAACAAAGCATAAGAGGGCAAACGCTGCGCGCGGGCAGTGCGCATCAACGGCTCACGTCTTGGGTGGGGGGTTCCGGCCGGGACCGGAACGGTGCGCGTTTGACCCACAGCTTGACCGCCTGCCAGTGGATCAGGAACAGCACACGCCGCGCCCCAAAGGGCCGCCGCCACATCGCGCGCAGAATGCTGCGATTGCTCAGCGGCGCACGCGGCCCTTCCAGCGTGGCAATCAAACCACCATTACCCGCACTATAGTCGATCCGGATCCCGATCTTGTCGGGCCGGATGTCGAAGCGGAACGTATATCCTCCTTCGACCGGCTGAAACGGCGAGACATGAAAGATCTTCGCCGCCTGCAAGTGGTCACTGGGCAGAATGGGCCGCAGATCATCGTGATGGCACAGATAGCAGTGGCGATCCCCGAAAGTGTTGCTGACCTCGGCAATCACACAGATCAACGCCTCTTCTGCATCCCGGCAGAGCCAGAAACTGACCGGGTTGAACACATGGCCCAGAACCCGCGGCTGGGTCAGCAATTCAAGCCGCGCCACACCGGTGATCTGATGTGTCGCCAACACCTCCCGCGCCCAGACAGCACCTGACCCGGCCTTCGGCGGCCCACCGTGATCCCTGTCCTGAACCGATGTCAGCCCCGCCCTGTTGCGCCCGAACAGGCACGGCGTCTGCAACGGGGCTTCTGCATCAAACAACACATAGTCGATCGAATACCGAAAGGCATTGTCCACAGCCCCTTTGCGGCCATGGAACGTATGCCCCGCGATATGATCAACCCTCTGCATCACTCGGCTGCCATCGGCACAGCGGGTGTCGCGCGCAGCGCCTCCACCACGTTCACCGCTGACCGCAATCCATCTTCATGGAACCCATGCCCCATCCAGGCGCCGCAGAACCACGTGTTGCGATTGCCGTTGAAACCCGCAATCTGCTCCTGCGCGGCCAAAGCGTCCAGATCATACACCGGATGGCGCAGCGTGACCTGATCATAGATCAGCTCTTCGCGAATGCTGCGTTTGGTGTTGAGCGTCACAAAATGCGGATCATCCATCGGGATCGGCTGAAGCGAATTCATCCAGTAGGTCAGATCAATCCGGTCGCTCTGCGCCGTGCGGTCCTCGGTATAGACCCAGGACGCCCAGGTCGACCGGCGCCTGGGCATGATGCTGGCATCCGCATGCAGCACAATGTCGTTGGGCTGATACTTGATCGCCCCAAGCGTGGCCACCTCCCGCGGGTCGGCATCGCTCAGCATGGCAAGCGTGTCATCGGAATGGGTGGCAAAAACAACTTCGTCAAAGGCTTTCCAATCGCCGCCCCTCGCCTGCACTTCCACCCCAAAGCCCGTGCGCCTGACACCCGCAATCGGCGCGTTCAGCCGCACCTCAACCCCTTGCCCGCGCATCGCCGCTTCCAGCCGCGACACATAGGACTGCGAACCGCCCTGCACCGTGTACCACTGATGCTGGCCCGAATAGGCCAGCAGCGCATGGTTCTCGAAAAACGAAATCATCGCATGGGCGGGGAAATCCATGATCTTCTCCGTCGGCGTTGACCAGATCGCCCCCGACAGCGGCGTCAGATAGTACTTGCGGAAATACGTCCCCATTCCCAGCAGATCCAGAAACTCCCCAATGGTGAGGGTCTTGTTCCCCGACAGGCTGAGCGCCTGTTTGTTGAATTTCACGATGTCCCGGATCATCCGCAGAAAGCGTGGGTTCATCAGGTTCCGCTTCTGGGCAAAAATCGAATTGATGCTGTTGAGCGCATATTCCATCCGCCCGCCATCGATCGACGCCCCGAAGCTCATGTTGGACGTCACCACGGGCACGTCCAGTTTTTCAAACAACGCCGCAAGATGCGGATAATTGGCATAGTTGAACACGATAAACCCGGTATCCACCGGCTGATCCCCGTTCTTGCCCGCAACCACCGTCCGCGCATGCCCGCCCAGCCGCGCGCCCGCTTCAAACAAGGTGACGTGATCGCGATCCGCCAGCATATGGGCCGCACCCATGCCGGAAATACCGGCACCGATCACGGCAATCTTACGAGGCGGCTGCGCGGTCAGGCGCGTCCCGAGTGTGGGGTCTTCAAAAGGCATAGAGGGTGACTTCCTGTGGTGGTGAAACGGTAAATAGGGTTACGCAGAGAACACGGGTCCGGATGTAAAAGAGTTGCAAAGTTTTTTCTCACTCACCTTTGATCCACTTGGGCACTTGCCGCGTACCCCTCTTATGCTAGCTCAAGTTACACCTTTGGAAACCCAAACACCCGCCGCAGCCATCATTGGACGCTCGGCCCAGGGGCTGTACGGGGTGGAAATGGCAGGAAAAATGGGTGTGGCAAACGAAAAGCTCGGCTTTGATGCGGGCCAGCAGACAGACTGGGTGCAGATGATGGTACTGGTGCGGGATCATCAGGACCGATCTGCCTTCGCGGCACTTTTCAATCACTTTGCCCCCCGCATCAAGGGCTTCCTGATCAAATCCGGCGCAGATGCCGCCATGGCGGAGGAATGCGCGCAGGACGTCCTGACAACGCTCTGGAACAAGGCCGGGCAGTTTGACCCGACCCGCGCTTCTGTGGCCACATGGATCTTCACCATCGCCCGGAACCGCCGCATCGACATGCTGCGCCGTCAGCGGCGCCCCGAACCCGAAGAATTGACATGGGGCCCCGAACCGGAACCCGATCAGGCCGATGTCATCGCCCTGCAACAAGACAGCGAAAACCTCAGCGCCGCCCTCGCCAAGCTGCCTGACGCCCAGCGCGATCTGATTGAGAAGGCCTACTTCGCCGATCTCAGCCAATCCGAAATCGCGCGCATCACCGGTCTGCCACTTGGCACGATCAAATCCAGAATCCGGCTCGCACTCGACCGTCTGCGCCACGCCATGCAATGAGTTTGAACAGGGACAATGACGATCAAACATCACCCCCAGGAAGCCACACTGCTGGCCTATGCCACCGGCAATCTGCCCGAAGCCTTCAACCTGATCATCGCGGCCCATGTGTCGCTTTGTGACGACTGCCGCGCGGTGGTCGAAAGCTGCGATGCGGTGGGCGGCAGCCTGCTCGAAAGCGCCGCCGATGTGGCCATGTGCGCCGAAAGCCTTGAACGCACGATGGCCGCCCTCGACACACCGCAGGCCCCGCGCCCCCCCCGCACGCCCGGCATCCTGCCTGCGCCGCTGCACCCCTATGTCGGGGGCGACCTTGACGCGGTCAAATGGCGTCCTGTCGGGATGGGCGTGAAACAAGCCATCCTGCCCACTTCCTCCGAGGCCAGCGCGCGTCTGCTGCGCATCCCCGCCGGTGTCGCGATCCCCGATCACAGCCACGAAGGCAACGAACTCACACTGGTGCTGCAAGGGGCCTTCGCCGATGAGGGGGATCACTTCGCCCGTGGCGACCTCGAAGTGGCCGATAGCGATGTGACCCACACACCCGTCGCAGCCCCCGGCGCGGACTGCATCTGCCTTGCCGTCACCGACGCGCCTCTGACATTCAAAGGCTGGCTCCCCCGCGTCGTCCAGCGCTTCGTCGGCATCTGAGCGGCAGGGCCTCTCCTAGGCCCTCCCTCTTTTTGGCCATAAATATCTCAGAGAGTGTGAGAGACAGCGTCTCTCATAGACCGGCGTGCCGGTCTTCGTGGCTCTACCCTTTCGGCCGCTCCAACGGCACAACGGAGGACGCAGGCCTTTCCTCCGCCAACTCTTCAAAATCGAAGTTGTGCAACCGGCCCGCACGTTTCGCGGATTTCTCAGCCGAGATCAGAATATCATCCACATCCTTGCGCGCCTGATTGAAATGCGTGTCCAGCTTGCCCACCCGCGTGACCAGCCTTTCCACATCCGCGTGCAGCATCCCCAACTCGCGGCGAATGGCCCCCGCCTGCTCCTGCATCCGCGCATCTTTCAGGATCGCCCGCATGGTGTTCAACGTCGCCATGCAGGTGGTCGGTGATACGATCCAGACGCGCTTCTCAAACCCGTAGCGCGTCAACTCCCCGAAATTCGCATGCAACTCCGCATAGACCGCTTCCGACGGCAGGAACATCAACGCCCCGTCCGCCGTCTCCCCTTCGATGATGTAGCGCTCGGAGATGTCATCAATATGCTTGCGCACCGCGACTTTCATCGCGCGCACAGCGTCTTTCAGTGCATGGTCACTCTCCGCCGCCCGCAGCGCCTCATAGGCCTCCAATGGGAACTTGCTGTCGATCACAATCGGCCCCGGAGGGTTCGGCAGATGCACCAGACAATCAGGCCGCCGGCCGTTGCTCAGCGTGGCCTGCGAGGCATAGCTGTTTGCAGGCAGTGCCTTGCTGACGATGTCATGCAGCTGGATTTCGCCAAAACTGCCGCGCGTCTGCTTGTTGCTCAGGATATCCTGCAAGCTCAGCACATCGCCGCTCAACTTGGTGATGTTGTCCTGCGCCTTGTCAATCGCTGCCAACCGCTCCTGCAACTGCGTCAGACTGGTCGTGGTCTGCTTGGCCGAGCCATGCAGCGTCTGATTCATCCGCTCCTGCATCTCTGCCAAGGCCCGCTGGGACCGCGCGGCATTCTCCGCCAGCCGCTCCTGCATCTGCAATTGCACCGTGTTCAGCCGGGTCTCCATCGTCTGAATGACCTGCGCCTGCGCATTGGTCTGCGTGTCCGATACCGTCTGCAATCCGCCCTGCAACCGCTCTTGTGAGGCCCCCAACTGCTGCACATGCCCGCCCAGCACCTGCAACTGCTGGCCCAGCGGTGCCGCCATACGCGCCGACCGCCCCGACGCACGCACTGCGACAATCAGCAACACCAGCATCAGCAGCACCACCGCCCCGGCGATGAGGGCGGCAATCACGCGGGGGTCATCCCACTGGTAGAAAACACCTGAAATTTCCATCACGTCCGCCCGAAGAGCCGCTCAATATCGGCAAGTTTCAATTCCACATAAGTCGGCCGCCCATGGTTGCACTGCCCCGAATGAGGCGTTGCCTCCATCTCTCTGAGCAGCGCGTTCATCTCTTCGCCCCGCATCCAGCGGCCCGACCGGATGGAGCCATGACAGGCCACCCGGCTCAGGATCGCCTCGATCCGGGCCTGCAACAGCGTGCTGTCATTCTGATCAGCCAACTCGTCAAGAATATCGAGCAGCATCGCCCGCGCATCCACCTGCCCCAGAAGCGCCGGTGTCTCCCGGACCGCAATGGCACCGCCGCCAAAAGCTTCGATGCCAAGGCCGAACTGCGCAAAGGCCGCCTGCATCTCCAACAGCCGCGCACAATCCCCCGGCGACAGTTCCACGATCTCCGGGATCAGCAGGGCCTGCGCGGCCACGCCATTCTCTGCCATCTGGCGTTTCAGCTTCTCATAGACCAGCCGTTCATGTGCGGCATGCTGGTCGACAATCACCATACCTGTCGCGGTCTGGGCGATGATGTAATTCTCATGCACCTGCCCGCGCGCGGTGCCCAGCGGATAATCCTGCGGCGCGTCATCGACCGGCGCGGCCGTCTCTTCAGCCGGGCTCTCCACCCGGCCCCAGACGCCGCGCGTTTCGGCAAACGCCGGGGCCTGCGCCTGCGAGGCCGCCATGCGCGCGCCAAGCGAGGGACGGTCCATCTGATACACCCGTGCCCCGCCCACCGGCTCCGCCTGCATGGCGCCCAGCGTGGCATCCGCCACCGTGGTGGAGGCCCGATGGCCCGCCTCTGCCAGCGCATGGCGCAGGGCCGACACGATCAGCCCCCGCGCCAGCCCCGGATCGCGGAACCGCACCTCGGACTTTGCCGGATGCACGTTCACATCCACCAGCGTCGGATCACAATCAATGAACAGCGCCGCCGCCGGATGGCGGTCCCGGCTCAGGAAATCAAAATATGCCCCCCGCAAGGCCCCGGTCAGCAGCTTGTCCTTCACAGGCCGCCCGTTCACAAACAGGAACTGCGCCACCGCCGCCCCCCGCGAATAGGTGGGCAATGCTGCAAACCCGGTCAGATGCAGCCCCTCCCGCTGGGCATCAATGGCCAGCGCATTGTCGGCAAATTCCCGCCCCATGACATCCGAAAGCCGCCCCCGCAGCGCCTCGAACAGATCGCCCTGCGCGGCACCAACCCGAAACACCTCACGCCCCGCGCCATCGCCGGACACATCGCGCAGCGTGAACTGCACAAACGGCTCCGCCATCGCCAGACGCTTGACCACATCCGCAATTGCCTGCGCTTCGGCGCGGTCGGTGCGCATGAACTTCAGCCGCGCCGGCGTGGCAAAAAACAGATCGCGCAGCGTCACCACCGTCCCGCTGTTCAAGGCCGCAGGCCGTACCGCACCCATCTTGCCACCGCTCACACGGATCTCCGCCGCGTCATGCCCTGCCGCGCGGCTCACGATACTCAACCGCCCCACCGCCCCAAGCGACGGCAGCGCCTCACCGCGAAAGCCAAACGTGTGGATGTTCAACAGGTCCGAGCCGTCAATTTTTGACGTCGCATGCCGCGACAGCGCCAGCGCCAGATCATCCGGCGCAATCCCGCAGCCATCATCCGTCACCCGGATCAGCGTCTTGCCCCCGTCGGCATATTCCACCGTGATCCGGCGCGCCCCTGCGTCGATTGCGTTTTCAACCAGTTCCTTGACCGCAGAGGCCGGACGTTCAACCACTTCGCCTGCCGCAATGCGGTTGATCGCTGCGTCGTCCAGCTGCCTGATCTGGGGCCGGTCTGTGGATATGTTGGGGTTAGGATGCGCCATGCCGCAAGACCTAGCATGATTGCACGCGATTCTGCCAGTGCCAGCGGCGTATCAGGCAAACGAAAACGGGTCGCCCCCGAGGGAGGGACGACCCGATATGACTGACTGCTGCACCGCCGGTTTTTGTATTTTTTGTCGGACAAAGGTCAGTCGCTGGGGAAATCCGGCGCTGCCTGTCATGTCAGGCATGTGGCCGACCGTGAACGCGCCCCACTATCCCCCAGGGCGCATCCTCTGCTCGACAGGTTGGGCAATGTGCCGTCCTGGCCGTTATCTGTTGAACCCGTATACACAGGGGATGATTCGCAGGTCAAAGGGAAAACGAATCGGTTGGGTGAAAAAGTGCGAATCGGGTGATTCTCTGGTGGATTGGGAGGCGATTTCCATCCTTCGGTCCATCCGCGCGGATCAGAACCGTATCTCGAATCGCGCGCCTGCCGGTTCCGGCACAAAGCGCACCTGCCCGCCGTGCGCACCCGCCAGCGCCTGCACAATGCTCAACCCCATTCCAGTGCCGCCTTCATCCCGTGTTGTGGTAAAAAACGGATCAAACAGCCGCGCCTGATCGCCCGCCGCCACACCGCGCCCGTTGTCGATCACCGCCAACACATCCCGCTGCCAGACCAGCCTCAGCACATCCGCCCCATGGGTCACCGCGTTCTGCGCAAACTGGCGCAAAACGGCGCATAGATCGTCATGGGGCATCGGCACTTCGCCATCCGCCTCAACCTCAATCCGCAAACCGTCCAACGCGGCCGCCGCCTCCGACAGCCGCGCCACCCCGCCCGAGCGCGCCATGCCCGCCGCGGAATGCGCACGCAGATCATCCAGCAGATGCTCCATCCGGGCGGCGGCCTCAGCAATGGTCCGCGCAAGATCCACCCGGTCCTGCGCGCTGCCCGCGTCCTGCAACAACTCTGCCGCTCCGGCGATGGCTGTCAGCGGGGATTTCAACTCATGGGTGACATGGCCCGCATAGGCGCGCAGACTGTCGGCGCGGTTGTGCAAGGTGGTGCCCATGTCAATCACGCTCTGCCCCAGTTCGGAGAACTCCGGCGTGCCGAAATGCGCAGGCAGCGGCGCATCCATCCGCCCCGCCTTGACCGCCCGCGCATGGGCGGTCAGCGCATAGACCGGCCTGAGCACAAGCCGCCACAACAAAAACCCAAGGATCGCCGTCGCCACCACCGCGGTCCAGCCAATCAGCCACGACGTCTCCGCCCAGCCCAGCACATTGCCCGCCACCCGGAAATACGCGATGCCCACCAGCGGCACGCCCAGCACACCGGCCAGCGTCCCGCCCACGACCAACGCCAAGGGCGGGCGCCATTTGCGCCTCACGCGGGGCTGCATGGCCCCATCCGGATGCCCACGCCATGCACCGTCTCAATGGCCTGCGCGCATCCCGCCTCTGCCAGCTTGGCGCGCAGGTTGCGCAGATGGCTGTCCAGCGTCCGGTCCGACACATCCATGCCCACGCCGTAAACCGCATCCACCAGCGCAGGCCGCGCGATCACCTGATCGGGCCGCGCCATCAGCTGCGCCAGTATCCCCATCTCCCGCGCGGTCAGCGGCACGGAGGTCTCCGCCACCAGACAGGCATGCCTTGCCGCATCAAGACGCAGCACCCCGCGCGTCTGCACGCCCAAAGCCGCCTGCGGCATCCCGCGTTTCAGGATCGCCTTGATCCGTGCCACCAATTCGCGGGGGGAGAACGGCTTGGTCACATAATCATCGCCGCCCAGTTCAAACCCCAGCACCCGGTCAATCTCATCATCGCGGGCGGTCAGAAACAGCACCGGCGTCTGGTCACTGGCCCTGAGCGCCCGGCACACCTCCAGCCCGTCCCGCGCAGGCAGGCCAATGTCCAGAATGACCAGATCGAACCGGCCAGAGCGGGCCTTGCTCAACCCCTCCTCGCCGTCACCCGCTTCTTCCACGTCCATCCCCGCCTGCCGCAAGGCGATGCGCAGCACCGACCGGATCTGCGGGTCGTCATCAACAATCAGAATATGCGGCACCATCAGAAGTTCCCGGTCTGGATGGCGTTCAGGCTATTTCGCGCGCGCCAATTGCGAAAGCCCCATTCGCGCCAGTCCTGCGGCAGATCGGCGGCGGCAGGCCATCGGCACAGCGTCGTCTCCCGCTGGGCATCATAGGCCGCAATCACCGGCTGCGCGCCGTCGCCCAGACGGCACAGGTAAAACGTATCGCGTTTCACATCATGGCTCAGGTTGTATTGCGCAATCGCCGCATCAAAGCTCACCCACGCACAAAGGTACAGCACCCCGGCCCCCAGCGCGCTGAGCCGCACCAGCAGCCAACGGTTGCCAAACCCTGCGCAGACCTGCCACAGGATCATCACCAGCCCCACGGCCACAAGCCCCATCCAGATCGCCGCCGCCAACCGCAGCCGCGTCAGCCCGTAGACCTCCACATAGAGCGACAGCCGCACCTCGGAACTGATCACCAGTGCCACATTCTGCGCGACCCAAAGCACCAGCAGCGCTTTCAGTACCGCACTGCCGGCGATCCAGCGCTGACACATCAGGGCAAATCCCCCCGCCAGCAGCGCTGTGATCACCAGCGGATAGGCCCCCCGGTGGGCGTATTCGGCATAGGTGATCCCCGCAGGCAGGCCCACACCGCCATAGAGATAGACCATGTCCATCAGCGTCTGCACCGCGAAGACCGCGTTGAACAGAACCAGCGCCCGCGCCGTCGACAGGGAATTGATCAACCCGATCTGAGCGGGTCCCTGTTTGACAGACCGTGCCGCAGCCTCAGCGCGCAACTGCTCTCGCATCCTTGGTGCAGACAGCGCGGCCCAGACCACGGGGATCAGCAACAGCCAGAACACCATCCGGTCGCCATCCGGCAGGTCGGGATCAACCTGTGAAAGCCGCGCAACCCAGGCACCCGCCACCGGGTTCGCCGCCATCAGAAGCAGCACGAAAAACCCACCAAGCCCCAATGGAACGGCCCACCCGCGCAACAGGCCCATAACGTCCGGCTCCAGATCACCGACGTTGCAACGCCCAACGACGCCGCGCAGATCCCGCGCGCCTTGCCGCATCCCCAAGGGCCAAACCCACAGGGCCGCCGCACCCAATGCGCGGGCGCGCACCCCGGCAATGGTGGCCAGCACCAGCGAAATCCCGACAAAGGCAATCAACAGAGACAGGGGCTGCACCAGCTCAACCAGCGGCATCACCGCCAGAAACGTGCCTCCCAGCACCCGCGCGCCCTGCCGCCGGCTCAACCCGCCGGGCTTCAGCGCCACCGCCCCCAGCACCAAGGCTGCACAAAACACCGCCAGCGACACCCCCGGCATTACCTGCCAGACCAGCACATCCCCCAGCACCATCAGCATCACCAGCAACAGCAGTTGCGGCGGCATCTTTCGGGCCTCTGACGGCTGTCTCGGGCGCCCGCCGGTCGCGGCCTCCCCGCTCAACCACCAGCCGTCCTGTTGCACGGACGGGGGAACCCCCCGGATCAATGTCGTCTTCATGCCTGCACCTTCCTGCGTTTGATTGCCCCCTGTCTGACAGGCCCGCGTGCAGGCCCGCCGGGGCAGATGTGCAGAAATCGTGCAGAAACAAAAAAGGGGAGCAACGCAGGCGCCACTCCCCTCAAAACGCAACGTCCAACCGGATCAGTTTGCGGCGGTGCTTTCCACCCCTTCGGGCTGACCGACGACGACGAAATGCAACCCATCGGGGTCAAGCAACTCTCCGGCCACCCGCGCAATATCCTCGGGCGTCACCGCCTCCACCCGCGCATTGCGTGTGGCGATATAGTCAATCGGCAGATCAATCATCTGCATGCCCACCAGAATATTCGCAATCGGCCCATTGCCATCAAAGCGCAGCGGATAGGCACCGGTGATATAGGTCTTCGCCGCCTCGATCTCTGCATCGCTCAACCCCTCTGTCGCGGCTTTGCGCCATTCGTCCTTGATCACCGAAATCGCCTCCGCAATCCGGTCGTTGGAAGAACTGACCGAGCCCTGATAGGTCTCCGCCAGATCACGTGGGGCAAGGTAGGAGTACACGCCATAGGTCAGCCCGCGCTTCTCCCGCACCTCCTGCATCAGGCGGCTTTCGAACGATCCGCCGCCCAGAACATGGTTCAGGATCACAGCGGCAAAATAGTCGGGATCATCCTGCTTGATGCCGCCCTGCCCGAAAATCGCAACCGACTGCGGTGTGGCGAAATCAACGACGGTGATGCCGCCGGGAATGTCGACGTCAATGCGGTCTGGCATCTCCGCCCCGGTGGCAGGCAGATCGCCCAGCAGTTCATCCATCAGTGCGCCCAGCTCTTCCGGCGTGATGTCACCCACTGCGCCGATATAAACCCGGTCGCGGGCCAGCACCGCCTTGTGTGCGGCCACCAGATCATCGCGGGTCAAGGCTTCCACGCTTGCCTGCGTGCCGTTCAGGGACGAACCATAGGGATGATCCCCGAACGCAATCTGGCGAAACGCTTCGCGGGCAATGTCATTGGGGTCCTTCAGATCTGACCGGATCCCCGACAGGACCTGCCCGCGCACCCGCTCAATGGCCTCAGGATCAAAGACCGGCTGGGTCAGCGCCGCTTTCAGCAACGCGATGGAGGCATCGCGGTTCTCAGTCAGGAACCGCGCAGACACGGACACCTCATCCACCGAAGCATCAAAAGACAGTGTCGTCGCCAACTCTTCCTGCGCGCGGATGAAATCCCGCGCGTCCATATCCGCAGCACCTTCTTCCAAAAGCGCCGTCATCAGGTTTATCGCCCCGCGTTTGCCCGGTGCATCCAGGGACGCCCCGCCGCGAAAACGGATTTCCACGGCGGCAAAGGGGATCGAGGGTTCCTCGACCAGCCATGCCGTCAACCCGCCGGGGCTGGTCACTTCCTGAATATCCACATCCGCCCGGGCAGGCAGCGCCAGCATGACCGTCAGGACAAACGCAACAATCGCTCTCATTGGGGGGGCTCCTCTTTCATCAACCAACCGGTCACGGATGTCTCCGGGTTGAACACCTTGCGCGCGGCGGCCATGATATCTTCTGCGGTCACCGCATCCAGAATGGCAGGCCAGGCCTGCACGTCTTCCACGCTCAGCCCGATCGACAGCGCGCGACCGTAGCGGTTGGCCACCCGCTCCGCATCGTCGCGGGCATAGATCTGCTCGGCCCGGATCTGGAGCTTGATGCGGTCCAGCTGCGCCGGGTCCACCCCTTCTTCAAGGAACGCCGCAATGGCCGCATCCATGGCGGCCTCGCCCTCTTCAAGGCTGACCCCGGCAGAAGGCACCATCACCACGTTGAACGTGGTGTCATCCAAGGTGCCGCCCCGGTAAAACGCCCCGGTGTAGGTCGCCAACTGCTCTTCAAACTGGAGCTTGTCCACCAGATAAGACGTCTGCCCGCCCCCCAGCACCTGTGCCAGAAGGGTCAGCGCCGCCGCCTCTTCCTGCGCACCGGGGTCGCGTTCGGGTGCAAGATAGGACCGGCTCACATAGGGCTGTGCGACCCGTGGGTCCCGAAACACCAACCGGCGCTCCGCCGTCTGCGGCGGCTCTTGCGAGCGCACGCGTTCGGGCAGTTCCGGATTGGCCGGGATCACGCCGTAATACGTCTCCGCCAGCCGCTTCACCTCTTCGGGTTCCACATCTCCCGATACGATCAGAATGGCGTTGTTGGGCGAATAATAGGTCTCGTAAAACGACAGCGCATCGTCGAGGTCGAGCTGCTCCATCTCGTGGCGCCAGCCGATGATCGGCACGCCGTAGCGGTGGTTGAGGTATTGTGCCGCGTTCATCTGTTCGTTGAACAACGCGCCGGGGGAATTATCCGTGCGCTGGTTGCGCTCTTCCAGAATGACATCGCGTTCGGTGCGGATGTTGTCCGGCGTCAGACGGATGTTCTTCATCCGGTCGGATTCCATCTGCATCATCAACTCAAGCCGGTCCGCCGCGACGCGCTGAAAATAAGCGGTGTAATCATAGCTGGTGAACGCATTGTCCCGCCCGCCATTGGCGGCCACGGTGGCGGAAAACTCCCCCGCTTCCATCTTGTCGGTGGCCTTGAACAGCAAATGCTCCAGAAAATGCGCCACACCGGAGGAGCCGATTGGCTCATCCGCTGATCCCGCGCGGTACCAGACCATCTGTTGCACGGCAGGCGCACGGTGATCTTCGACCACCACAACCTCCATGCCGTTCTCAAGGGTAAACGCGGTCACCGCTTCATTCCCGGTGGCGGTTTCAGCCGCCTGCGCGGCAAACGCAGGCAAAGCAAACGCCATCACGGTGGCGATCAAAGGCAGTTTCTGTCTCAGACGGATCATCAGGGTCCTCACGTGCTGCGGGTTGCGCAATACGTACGTGGGACGCCCCCACAATCAAGACGCCCCGCGCAAAAGTGAGCGATCATGCCGCAGCGGCGGGCGGTCACCCGCTGCCCCATGCGGATCAGAAGATGGGACGGCGCGGCTGAGGCGGCGCGGAAGGTGTGCGGGCACCTGCACCGCGCCAACGCAGCGCCTCTGCCTCAGCATCCAGCGCCTGACGGCGGTAGGCCTGATCGTAGCGGTCCACCGGCACCAGCCGGATCTGGGTAAAGCGCTGCTTGCGCTTGCGGAACTGCGCGTCCGCCTCTGCAAGGTCTGCGCGGATATTGGGGTTCACACCACTGCGGCTGACATGCTGCACCAAGGCGCCATCGCTGGCGGGAATCCCCGCATCCGGATTGTCCAGCCGCCCGCCAAAGGCCGCAGCCCCCTCTGCCAATGCCGACCGGTCGGTGATGCTGGCCTCACCGGGTGTCGGCGTGGGCAGTTCGGAATAGCTCGCCGGCGCTTCCAGCGCCTTCACGGGCTGGATCATGAATTCGTCAGGTCCGCTGGAATTCGTGCGCAGATCGCGCAGGCCGTTGTTCGCACAGGCTGAAACAGCCAGCGGGATCAGGATCAGAATGACGAGTGCGCGCATTGCGGTCTCCTTTGGTCTGCCCCTTCAATATCGCAGGCGGGCAGGCAATGTCACTGGCGTTTTTTGTCTTGCCCCTCAGACACGGCAGCCTTGCCATCCTCGGCAAAGAAAACCAACCCGATCGCGCCTGCAAAAATGAAGATATCGGCAATGTTGAAGACAAAGGGATTGTTGATCCCGCAGCAGGACATATTCAGGAAATCAAGCACATAGCCATAAAGCAGCCGGTCAAACACATTGGCCAGCGCACCGCCCACCAACAACCCCGCACAGATCAGCGCCAGCCGCGGCTGGGTTGAACGCCTGATCCAGATCACCACGCCGACGCAGATCACCACCGCCAGCCCGATGAGGAACCAGCGGCTCGCCTCCGACCCATCGCCGAACAGGCCAAAGTTGATGCCCCGGTTTTCGCCGTAGCGAAAGTTCAGGATCGGCGGAAGCACGTCAATCGACCGGATGCGCGCCAACTCCCACATGTGGATGACGACATATTTGCTGACCTGATCGATCAGAAATGCCGCAAGGGCCGCAAGGGTCAGCGCGCGCATATCAGTGCCGGAAGTGGCGCATGTTGGTGAACACCATCGCCAGCCCCAACTCATCCGCGGCGGCAATCACCTCATCGTCCCGCATCGACCCGCCGGGCTGGATGAGCGCGGTCGCCCCCGCTTCCGCCGCCGTGATCAACCCATCCGCAAAGGGGAAAAACGCATCTGATGCCACAACCGACCCTTGGGTCAGCGGCGCGGACAGCCCCATCACGTCGGCCATATCCTGCGCCTTGCGCGCCGCGATCCGCGTGCTGTCCACCCGGCTCATCTGGCCCGCGCCCACACCCACGGTCGCGCCATCCTTCACATAGATGATCGCATTCGACTTCACATGTTTCGCCACCGTCCAGGCGAACTGCATATCCGCCATCTCCTGCGCCGAGGGCTGGCGTTTGGTCACAACCTTCAGATCACCTGTGGCCACACGCCCCACATCCCGGTCCTGCACCAGCCAACCGCCCGACACCTGCCGCACCGCCAGCCCTGCCGCCGTCGGATCGGCCAGCCCATCCGTGGTCAACAACCGCAACCGCTCTTTAAGCGCAAACACCGCACGCGCATCCGCGTCCGCACCGGGTGCAATCACCACTTCCGTGAAAATCCCCGAAATCGCCTCTGCCGTGGGTCCATCCAGCGGCTGGTTTACCGCGATGATCCCGCCAAAGGCTGACGTCCGGTCACAATCAAACGCCCGCTCATAGGCCGCCGCCAGACTGTCCGCCCGCGCCACCCCACAAGGGTTCGCGTGTTTGATGATCGCACAAGCCGGGCCATCCTCTGGCCGGAACTCACTCACCAAAGCAAAGGCCGCATCCGTGTCGTTGATGTTGTTGTAGGACAACTCCTTGCCCTGATGCTGCGTGGCCGTGGCCAGCCCCGGCGCGCCAGAACCATCACTATAAAACGACGCCGCCTGATGCGGGTTCTCCCCGTACCGCAGGCTCTGCACCAGCGCACCACCAAACGTCCGCCGCCGGGGGGTGCCCTCAACCGCGCCCGCCATCCAGGTGCTCACTGCCATGTCATAGGCGCTGGTCCGGGCATAGGCCGTCTGCGCGAGCCTTTGCCGCAGCGCATAGCCCGTCTGCCCACCATGCGCATCCATCTCCGCAATGAACGGCGCGTAATCCTCCGTATCGACGATGACACTCACAAACCCGTGGTTCTTCGCCGCTGACCGGATCATCGCTGGCCCGCCAATGTCGATATTCTCGATCACTTCGGCATAGGCCGCCCCCTTCGCCACCGTCTCTTCAAACGGGTAGAGGTTCACCACCACCAGATCGATGCCCGCAATCCCGTGCGCGTCCATCGCCGCCACGTGATCGTCATTGTCGCGCAGCGCCAGCAACCCGCCATGCACCGCCGGATGCAGCGTCTTCACGCGCCCGTCCATCATCTCAGGGAAACCCGTGATATCCGCCACATCCGCCACCTCAAGCCCCGCGTCCCGCAGCGCCTTCGCCGTGCCACCCGTAGACAACAACTCAACCCCATGCCGGGCTAGCGCCTGCCCCAGCTCAATCAAGCCGGTCTTGTCGGAAACAGAAAGAAGCGCGCGTTTGACGGGGGAAAGATCGGGCATGTCACATCCTTGTGGTCAGTCAGGGTCGGTATAGGGATCATCCTGATGGAGATCACGCAGGCCAATCGCAGTTTCCTGCGCCTTGGACAAGGACCACCTGACACGTGTGGCATAGTTGAACGTCGTGCCGGACAACACGATCTGCTGTGCCGCGCGGGGCTTCAGACGGTTGTTCTCCAGATAAACCCCCGGCTCCAAACGCAAATCATGCGCACCATCGTGGCGGAACACCCAAATCTCTCCACTGCGCAGCGCCATCGACACCGCCGCACCGCCCAGATCAATGGTCGCATCCACATCCGGGTGCAGATGAAACCGGATGTCAAATCCCAGCCCCTGCAACTTCCCATCGTCCAGCGCGCGGTCAAACCGGCGCTTGTCGGGCTCTTCCATGGCCAGCAGCATGTCTTCCCCCGCCAGCCCCCGCCCGTCCTGCGTCAACTCCAGCCGCCGCGCGTGGGTGATCCCGTGGGAGGCCAGATACCCGTCATGCCCCCCCTGAAAACAAATCCCGTCAGATACGGGCGCGATTTCAACCGGCACATGCACCGGCCCCTCGATCAGGGCTTCTTCGCCGGTGTAGCGATCCGGGTCTGCCAGCCGCGCGCTTGACCGGTTCCCCAGACAGAGTGTCGAATGCGACGGCGTCGCGCGCCCTGCCCGCCGCCAGTCCAGCCCAAAAGCCGCCCCCGATCCGCAGTTCACAATCAACGGCCGCCGCCCCGAGGTCAGCTCAAACGCCAGAGTGGAGGCATGGGCATTGGACGATCCCGCACCCTTGGGTGGCGGATCGGCATCAATAATCACCGACGTGCGCCCCGCCGACAGCCGCGCAAACCCCATCGCCAGCCCATCTGGCTGCAACGTCTTCACCTTGGAAGCTGCCAAAGCGTGATCCAGCCAGCCTTCAACCCCGCGCCCGCCGCCGTGAAACCGCGCAAGCCCGCCGTCTGCGTGACGCAAGCTGCGCAGCGTCGGGGCAATCCGCTGAATGGCGTCCAGATGCGGCTTGGGCGTGCCCCTGCCCGCATCACTCAACGCCGCCGCCGCCCAAGTGAGAAGCGTGAACACCGCCAGCAACTCCTCCGGATTGCGCGTCGGCACGCCACCCTGCGCATCAATCTGCGTGGCACATTCCTTCGCCAGCGCCTGAATCGCCGGTTCGGCCAAAGCCTCCTGCCCCTCCAGCGCCAATCCCGCATAGATCAGCCCGGTCAACGCCTCAAACCGGGGCAACCCCGGCGCCGCCGCTTTCCAGCGCCGCGACAGAAACACCGTCTGCTGCTCAAGCGAGCGGTAGAACGCCCTGCTGTCTTCTGATTCGACCCCGCGCAGCGCAAAAATCGCATGGTTGATCCACCGGATCAGCCGCCGCCCCGTCAGGTTCGGCGTCCACCCCGGCCCGCTGCCCTGACCAAACGCGTCAATCCAGCCCCAGACCCAGGCCTGTGCCGCCTCCCGCGCTGCCGTGTCCCCCACCGCCGCCAGATCATCCATCCAGGCAAAGCCGTGCAGTTCCGCAGCATAGGCCGCATTGGGCACATCCACCTCCCACAGGGTCTTGCCCGGTGCATTGATCAGCGTGCCCGCAAACAGGTAATTCCCGGCAATCAACTGCCGCCCCCGCGCAAACGATCCAATCGTGCGCGGTTCTGGTGAGGACACGAACCCTTTGACATGCGCCCGCGTGCGGACCGCAGCACGGGCGTGCCACAGATCAAGAAGCCGCGCGCTGCGCGTTTTCAGTCTGGCCATAGATGTCATTCGTCGCTGCCCTTGACGCTCTGCCGGCGTTTCCCGGTCAGTCTACCCCGCCTGCGCCAGCGAGTCACCGTCTTTCATCACACCGCCAATTGGCACCGCAAAATCACCCCGCCTTGCGCAGCACCGCGATATAGAATCCATCCATACCGCCCCGGTCCGCCCAATAGTCAGGCCGCAGGCGCAAACCGCCCTCTTCGCTGCGCCATGCCGGGTCCACACCGGGCAGATCCACCGCCTCCACCGTCATATCGCTGTGCCGCACCAAGGCTTCATCCACCTGCACTTCACCTTCATCGGGCAACAGGCTGCACGTGCAAAACACCATCCGCCCACCGGGCTTCAGCAAGGTCCAGGCATGATCCAGCAGCTCCGTCTGCAACCCGATCAACGCGCCGAACTCATCCCCGTTCTTGGCAAAAGGCAAATCGGGATGCCGCCGGATCGTGCCCGTCGCCGAACAGGGCGCGTCCAGCAGGATCGCGTCATAGAGCCCGTCAACCGCCCGCGCATCCGTCACCTTCAGATCCGCCTTGAGCCCGGTGCGCTTCAAATTCTCACGCACCCGCGCCATCCGCCCCTCGGACGTATCGACCGCCGTGACCTCCGCACCCGCCGCCGCCATCTGCAAGGTCTTGCCGCCCGGCGCGGCACACAGGTCCAGCACCTTCTCGCCCTTCATCGGGGCCAGCATCCGCACCGGCAAAGCCGCCGCCGCATCCTGCACCCACCAGTCACCGGCATCATACCCCGGCAAGGCCGACACCTGCCCCGCCTGCTCCAACCTGACCGACCCCGTCGGCAGCAAAACACCGCCCACAGCCTCCGCCAGTGCCGCCGCATCCCCCTTCGCCGTCAGATCCAGCGGCGCGCCCGCAAAATGCGCCTGCTCCATCGCGACCATCGCCTCCGGCCCCCAGGCCGCCACCAGCGGCCCGCGCAGCCATTTGGGCAGCCTCGGGGCGCGCAGCACCTCCCAGGCCTCCGGCCCCTGGGCGGCTATCTTGCGCAACACCGCATTCACCAGACCCTTGAGGTGTCCCAGCTTGCGGTGCTGGGACACCAGTGTGACCATCGCATTGACCACCCCATGGGCCGCGCCACCCTGACACAATTCCACCGTGCCCAGCCGCAGCACATTGCGCACCGTCAGCGGTGGGTATTTCTTGAGATGCTTCTGCAACAGGCGATCCGCCCGCTCCATCCCGCGCAGCGTCTCCATCGCCAGCCTCTGCGCCCTTGCCCGATCCTCCGGGGGCAGCTTGTCCAGCGCACCCCCCGCCAGCAACTCCGACATCAGACGCGGCGCATCGCCAGTGATCTGATCCAGCAACCAAACGGCGGATTTACGAGCCTGTACGCCGGTATCGGCCATGGGGAAGTCCTTTGGGTTGTTTCGCAACCTATCCGGCGTATATCAAAGCCATCACCCGCTCAAGAGGACAGATATGACCGACGACGCCACGCCAGACGCCCCCCGTGACCTGCCCCCCGCAGCACAACGCGCCCTGGCCGAAGCGGCAGAGCGACGCAAAAAGGCGGCAGAGCTGACCCTGCCCCCTGAAAAAGGCGGGCGCGACGGGCCTGAGCCTGTCCGCTACGGCGATTGGGAAAAGAAAGGGATCGCGGTCGACTTCTGACCGCTGGCCGCACCGCGCTCAGCGGAGCCGGAAATCCGCCGATTGACCTGCACCGCGATCCGATGTGATGCGCACCCGGCCGCCGTTGGCTTTCACTTCCTGACAGTTATACCCCAGATCATCGCCGCCCCACTCCAGGCTGCGGCACAGATAGCCGTCTTTCCACTGCCACTTGCCACTGACCGACCAGGCCGCGCCCTTGCCCGAAATCTCGCCATTGGGGCTGACCTGCAATCTCACGAGAGGCCGCGTCAGGGTCTTGCCACTCACCAGCGCCACGAAATCCTCCCGGCTTTCGACCTTCTGAAAATCCGCAAACGCAGGGGCGGCGCAGACAACTGCGGCACAAATCGTCGTGATCATTGCTTTCATGGCGCACCTTTTTCGTCGCAGTGATGAGAGACATACGCGCAATGACAGGAATTGGTTTCATCTCAGTGTAAAAAATTCACACGAATGGATGAAAAACCACTCAATCCCCGGCCAGCCCGAGCACATCCAGCATGTCATACTGCCCCGGCGCACGCCCCTGCCCCCAAAGTGCGGCCTTCAACGCGCCGCGCGCGAATACGGTCCGGTCAGATGCGATATGGCGCAGAACGATCCGCTCCCCTGCGGCTGCGAACATCACGTCATGCTCTCCGATGATGTCCCCGCCGCGAATGGCCGTGAACCCGATGTCGCCCCGCTTGCGTGCCCCGGTGATCCCGTCGCGCCCCCGGTCGGACACATCGCTCAACCGTACACCGCGCCCCTCCGCCGCAGCCTCGCCCAGCATCAGGGCGGTGCCCGATGGCGCATCCACCTTCTGGTTGTGATGTCCTTCGATGATCTCGATGTCGTAATCGTCATCCAGTGCCGCCGCCACACGCCTGGTCAATTGCGTCAACAGGTTCACGCCAAGGCTCATGTTGCCCGCCCGCACGATCACCGTCTCCCGCGCCGGTCCCGCCAGCGTGCCGATATCGGCTTGCGTCATGCCGGTGGTGCCGATCACATGCACGGCACCTGCCTGCGCGGCAATCGGCGCAAAGGCGCAGGTCGCGGCAGGCGCGGTGAAATCTATCACAGCCTGTGCGCCGGCAATTGCGGCCTGCGCGTCATCGCGCACCACCACACCCAGCGCCGCACCCCCCATCGCCTCACCCGCATCCCGGCCCACCCAGTCATGGCCCCTGCGCTCCAGCACGCCATGCAGATGCAGCCGCTCCGACGCGATCACCTGCGCGATCAGCATCTGACCCATCCGGCCCGATCCGCCTGTAATGGTAACGCCCACTGTCTGTGCCATGTCCTGCTCCTCGTCCGGCCTGCGTTGCGCGCAGGTGTAGCCCGCGCAGCCCCCATTGGCAAAGCCGTTGCGATTGCCTAAATGGACGGCATGGCAAAGAACAAGTTTCATGACGGCCCCGGCCCCTCCCAGCGACAGCTGCGCGTGGGCGAAACCATCCGCCGGGCCCTGTCCGAGGTGCTCGCGCGCGGCGATGTGCACGACCCTGACCTGAACCGCATGTCCATCACCGTGGGCGAAGTGCGCGCCTCCCCCGATCTCAAGATCGCCACCGCCTATGTGCTGCCCCTGGGCGGCGAGGGCCAGGACGAAGTGCTGCAACTGCTCGCCCGCAACAAAGGCGAACTCCGGCGGATGCTGTCCAAGAAACTCACCCTGAAATTCGCGCCCGACCTGCGCTTCCGTCTGGATGAAACCTTCGACCAGATGGACGACACCCGCCGCATGCTGTCCGAAGAACGGGTGCAGCGCGACGCGCAAGCCCGCGATGAGGTGCCCGAGGAATGAAACCGCTCGCCGCCCTCCCGGTGGCGATGGTCTTTGCCACATCCACCATGGCCGCCGACTGCCGCGTCGACACGTTCGAGGGCAATCCCTACACCATCTGCGAGGTCGACATGACCCGCGACCGCCTCTCGCTCTTTCTCAACAATGACGCGGGAGAAACCTACGGCTACTTCAGCACCATCGACAACGCACTGGCGGCGCAGGGCCAGCGCCTCGGCTTTGCCATGAACGCCGGCATGTACCACGAAGACCGCACGCCTGTGGGCCTCTACATCGAAAACGGCGTGGAAGTGCAGCGCCTGATCACCTCCGAAGGCCCCGGCAACTTCGGCCTGCTGCCCAACGGTGTGCTCTGCCTGCGCACAGGCCGTGCGGATGTGATCGAAACCAGCCGCTACGCCGCCGAACAACCTGCCTGCACCTCCGCCACCCAATCGGGTCCAATGCTCGTCATTGGCGGTGCCCTGCACCCCCGCTTCCTGCCCGACAGCACCTCGCGTTTCATCCGCAACGGCGTCGGCACCAGCGCGGATGGCACCCGCGCGACCTTTGTCATCTCCAACACAACCGTGAACTTCGACAGCTTCGGACGGCTCTTTCGCGACCACCTTGGCATCGACAACGCGCTCTACTTCGACGGCAAGGTCTCCCGCATCCGCGCGCCCGATCTGGGCCGCGACGATGCGGGCTGGACCCGCCTTGGCCCGATCATCGGCGTGGTGGAACCGGCGCAGTAAGGCGGCCTTGGTGGGGTCGAACCAAAAAGCAAGCGACTTGCCTGCCTGCTGCCGAAAACCCTATGGTGGGGCGGCTGATGGGGACGTAATGCACCCGCACAATCCATCTGCCAAACTCTGCTTTGACGGCCCCTGACAACGCGCAGAAAGTCGTTTTTTGGCAGAGGTTCCTCGACCACTGCAACAGGGAGAGCCTGACATGAACACGCGCATTGAAAAGGACGGGCCGGTCTGGACCGTGATCCACGCCCGCCCCGAGGCGCGAAATGCCATGACCCCCGAAAATGCCGCAGCGTTCTATGAGGCGTTCCAAGCCTTTGACGCAGATGACACCGCCCGCGTTGCTGTGTTCTGGGGCGAAGGCGGCGCCTTTTGCGCCGGGTGGGACCTGAAACATGCGGCTTCCCTTGCGGGGGCAGAGGCGCTCGAACCCTATGACTTTCCGCCCGACGCAGCCCCGCCGATGGCGCCCATGGGCCCCAGTCGGCTGGAAGTCTCCAAGCCGGTGATTGCAGCCGTTTCGGGACCTGCCGTGGCGGGCGGCATGGAACTGGCGTTGTGGTGCGATATCCGGGTGATGGAAGAGACCGCCTTCATGGGGATCTATTGCCGCCGCTGGGGCGTGCCGCTGATCGACGGCGGCACGGTGCGGTTGCCCCGCCTTGTCGGGGAAGGCCGTGCGATGGACCTGATCCTGACCGGCCGCCGTGTGGATGCGGAGGAAGCCCTGCGGATCGGCCTGTGCGAATACGTGGTGCCCGCAGGCAACGCACGCGCCCGGGCCGAAGCGCTGGCCCATGACATTGCGCGCTTCCCCCAGAACTGCATGCGGGCGGACCGACGGTCCGTGCAGGCCCAGCACGGGTTGCCGCTGCGCGATGCCTTGCGACAGGAGTGGCAAGGCAGCAAGGGCGAAGTCGCTCGCGGTATCGAAGGCGCCAGCCGCTTTGCCGGTGGCAAGGGCCGTGGCGGTGATTTCAGCGACATCTGATCTGGATCGCGGGCCGGTCCGGCGGCTGCCTTGGGCAAATCAACCGCAAAGCGCCAAAGCCATTGCACACCCGCTCATCTTTGATAGGACCGCGCGGAACCGCGCGGGATACATTCGTAACCGCGCGCCAGCGCATGAGGGCACATCCATGGGACGTAAACGCAAGGGCCGCGACATTTCCGGCTGGCTGGTGGTCGACAAACCCGCCGGGCTGACCTCCACCGCCGTGGTCAACAAGGTCCGTTGGGCCTTTGATGCCAGAAAAGCCGGCCATGCGGGCACGCTTGATCCCGATGCCACCGGCGTGCTCGCCATCGCGCTGGGGGAAGCGACCAAGACCGTGCCTTTCATCACCGACGCGATGAAAGCCTATACCTTTATTATCCGTCTGGGGCAGGCCACCAACACCGATGATGCCGAAGGCGAAATCATCGCCACCTCCGACGCGCGCCCTGACGATGAAGCGATCAAGGACGCGCTGGCGGCGTTCATCGGTGACATCGAACAGGTGCCGCCGCAGTTTTCCGCCGTGAAGATCGACGGCGAACGCGCCTACAAGAAAGCCCGCGAGGGGGAGGAAATGACCCTCGCCGCGCGCCCGCTCTTTGTAGAGAGCCTTCTGCTCACCGACCGGCCCGACGCCGATCACGTGGCGCTTGAGATGGTCTGCGGCAAAGGCGGCTACGTGCGCTCCATCGCCCGCGATCTGGGGGCGGCGCTCGGCTGTCACGCCCATGTCCGCCACCTGCGCCGCATCTGGTCCGGGCCCTTTGACGCGGAGGAGGGTCTGACCCTCGAACAGATCGACGCGCTGGCCAGAACGCCCGACCTTGATGCCCATCTGCGCCCGCTGGAAGAGGGCCTTGCCGATCTGCCCCAGGTCACCGCCACCGCAGAAGGCGCCAGCCGCCTGCGCAACGGCAACCCCGGCATGGTGATCGCCAGTGACCTGGACTACGGCGATGAATGCTGGGCGTCTTTTGAAGGACAGGCCGTGGCCGTGGGCCGCTTCAAGGCCGGAGAGCTGCATCCCAGCCGGGTGTTTGTGCGCGCCGACCCCTAAAACCCCCAGCGTCGCGCGGGTGGAGAGGCACCGCCGCCTCGGGGGGCGGCGGGATGAGGGTCCTCGGACCCTCATACTCCCGAGGTTTTTTGAACCATTTGGAAGCATGAGAATCGCGATGGACCCGCAATTAGGGATCATTTGGTCTATAATTTGTTTCAATGCACCACCCCTGCCCGCCGGGAATGTTACAAAATGACATCTGCCTCACGCGGGTGGCATTGATCCGGGTCGATTGTTTCAGGAATGACGCCTTGGCGCGCGGGCGCGCTCATCCCTGCGTGAGCCCTCTGTTGCGGGGCGGAAATCCCTCCCATCTTGGATGCAGCAGACACGCACCCTCAACAGGAGACACACCAGATGACACGCACTCTCATGACCCTTCTCAGCGCCGGCGCGCTTGCAACAGTGGCCTTTGACGCCTTTGGTCAGGGCCTCAGCCCGCTGCTGGGATATGCAAAACTCGCCCCCGTGGGGCTGGCCAGCGCCACGTTGAAGCAGGTCTTTGGCGCAGCACCTTCCGGGGCCGGCTATCTTGTGCACACGCTCACCGGTCTGATCGCCTATACGCTGGGGTACTTCCTGATCGCCCGCCCGGTCCAGCGCGCCCTTCTGCCAAATCTGCACTGGTCAATCACCGCTGCGGTCTATGGCATCGCCCTCTGGGTCTTTGCGCTGTTCGTCATGGCGCATCTGGTGGCGGGCATGCCTGCCTTCCTCGGCTTCACCGGCATCACCTGGGTGGCCCTTGTGGGGCACGTGATCTTTGCCCTGGTCGCGGCAGCCGTGATCGAAAGCCAGAAACTGGTGTTTGATCTGCCCCGCCGCCGCGCGATTGCACTGGGCTGACCCCACCGCACCCCGAACCGCCGCCTTTCCCCCCGAAGGCGGCGGTTTTCGTTTGCATGCGCCGCGCCACGATGCCACCAGAACGCATGATCACCCGGCACCATACCGCAGGGCAGACCGCCTCTGCCGCGCTTTACTCAGACTGCGAGGCCTATCGCTACAGCCTGACCCGCACCTGGGATGCGGCTGGTCCGCTGATCAACTTTGTCATGCTCAACCCCTCCACTGCCACGGAGGAACGCAATGACCCGACCATTGAGCGATGTGAGCGCCGCGCCCGTGCGCTTGAGGCTGGCGGGTTCGAGATCACCAACCTTTTTGCCTTTCGCGCCACCGATCCCCGCGACCTGCGGCGCGCGGCAGCCCCCACCGGGCCGGACAACGACGCGGTGCTGACCGCAGCCGCCGCCCGCGCCACCCGGATCATCGCCGCCTGGGGCGTGCACGGCGCGCATCTGAACCGCGCCGCAGAAGTGACCGCGCTGCTGGCCCAAAGCCCCACGCCGCTCTACCATCTGGGCCTGACCAAACACGGCCACCCGCGCCACCCGCTCTACCTGCCCTACAGCCAGCACCCTCTGCCCTGGCGGGTTAACCAAGCTTAACCAGTTTACCCAAATCCCTTTGCGCACACGGCGGCCCTGTGCCCAAATACCGAAGGCAGAGTGCGCGCGGCACTCCCTTTCGCAAAGGTGTCGGAACATGTTTCTTCTTGCAGGATTGATGGGACTGATGGCCGCCAGCGCCGTGGCCTATATGGAGATCACCGCTGACGAAGAACCCGATGACGACAACGACGAGGTCCGCCAGCAGCTGGAAGAGGAAAACAGCGACGCCCCCGTGATCGACCTGATCACCGGCACCGACCTCAGCGATACGCTGGCGGGGGATGCAGGCATGGACCGGATCGATGGCGGCGGTGGCGACGATGTGATCACAGCAGGCGACGGCGATGATGAGGCGCGCGGTGGTCTGGGCGATGACCTGCTCTTTGGCGGCGACGGGGCAGACAGCCTGCATGGCGAAGACGGCACCGACAGCCTGTTTGGCGGCGACGCCGATGACCTGCTTGCCGGGCACAACGAAGACGACACCCTGTGGGGGGGTGCCGGCGACGACAGCCTGCAAGGGTCCGCCGGGGAAGATCTGCTCCTTGGGGGCGCGGGCGATGACGCCCTGCAGGGCGGGCTTGATGATGACACGCTCTCCGGCGATCTGGGGGAGGATACGCTCTTTGGCGGCTGGGGCGATGATGTGATCAACGGCCTGTTTGTCGAAACCCCCGAGGCGGCAGCGCCAGATGCCGCAGAACCGGGTGATGCCGAACCGGATGCACCGCCACGCGATGCGCAACCGGATACCGAACAGATCGCACAGGCCCCCACCGCCGCGCCCATCGTCGATCAGGACGCAGGCGATTACCTCAATGGCGGCGGGGGCGATGACACCATCCTGACCGGCAACGACGACACCGTGACCGGTGGCGCAGGCGCGGATGAGATCGTGCTGGGGGATTGGCTCCAGTCCGGCCAGCAGGCCCAGATCCTCGACTATGAACCGCAGGAGGATTCGCTGCTCTTCGTCTGGGACGACAGCGCAGCGGGCGCGGTTGAACCCGACGTGCGCATTGCCCCGGACCCGGACAATGAAGGCCAGTTGCAGGTCTGGATGGGCGATCAGTTGGTGGCGCAGGTCGCAGGCAACGACCCGCTTGAGGATGCCAACATCGCGCTGATCCCGCTCAGCGCCATGGAAGGGCTGAACCTGAACGCCGCGTAACAGGCAGGTCGCAGCGCGTATTGCGCGCGGCAGGACGAATAACCCTTTGCCAAGCCCCGCAGATTTTCCTATACGCCCCCATCGCGGTTGATTCTGTCAGCCCCGATGCCTCCACGGGCCTGTGCTGGACGACATCCCGGCCTGCGCCATCCCTTTAACCTTTGTACAGGAGACCCCGATGTCGATTACGCCCGAAGAAAAAGCACGGATCATGAAAGAATTTGGCACCAAGGAAGGCGACACCGGTTCGCCCGAAGTTCAGGTTGCCGTTCTCAGCTCGCGCATCGCGACGCTGACCGAACACTTCAAGACCCACAAGAAAGACAACCACGGCCGCCGTGGCCTGCTGAAGATGGTCGCGACGCGCCGCAAGCTGCTGGATTACACCAAAGCCAAGGACGAAGCGCGTTATCAGGACCTGATCAAACGTCTGGGCCTGCGCCGCTAAGCGTTTTTCCGGTTTTGGAAGAGTTTGAACCGCGTCCCTCTGGGGCGCGGTTTTTTATTGTTGGAGCGTAGCAAACGACCCCACCAAAGACGAAGCGGTTGTGAGTGGTTGAGACGATAGCCGTGCATCGCCGGCCCGTCAAAACAGAGTCTTGCCGAGAAAGATGGCGCACCTTTGATGCAACGGGGCGGTCTGCGATGCACGGCGGCCTTTGATTCCGTGTGGCGGGTCAAATTGGGGGCCGTCTGGATTCCAGAATGGAAGGCTTGCGGAGATGGCTTGGCTTAAGTGCGCCAGCAAGCAGGTCTAAAACCGGTTTGCGGGACGAAGCCGACTTCGGCGCAATGTCCGCTTTCAGATTATTTGAGTGATTGCGCATATTCCTCAAGCTGAGTAGCGACGGTGCCCCAACCATCATAGAACCCCATCTCTTCATGGCTTTGACGGGCTTCGGGCGAACGATGTCTGGCAGTCGCGGTGTACATCGTGCCACCGTTTCCATCATCGGCAAACTCGATGATCGCCGTCATGAATGGATCAGCGGCAGGTTTCCATCCTTCGCTGTAAGTGTCGGTGAACACCAGTCTTTCGCCATCCACGACTTCGAGGTACACACCTTCGTTCTCCATGAGGTTACCTTCAACGTTCATCACTGTGTTGAACTTGCCGCCGACCCGAAGGTCGATTTCGCAGGCGTTGATGCCATGGGGTTTGGGCACAAAGAAATGCTTGACGTGTTCCGGCGTGGTCCAGCATTCCCAGAGCAGGGCGCGCGGAGCATTGATCGTGCGGGTGAAAGTCAGGTCGGTTTCAGGGTCGAGGTTCATTTGCTACGCTCCTGCATGAGGTTCTTGATGTAATCGTCAAAGCGGTCGAGCCGTCCTTCCCAAATCGCGCTCTGCTCTCTCAACCAGTCTTTTGCGGGCGTAAAGGCATCCGGAGCCAACTCGCATATCCGCGTCCGCCCTTCCTTCTTCGATGTGACGAGGTTGGCAGCTTCAAGTTTCTTCAGATGCTCCATGAACGACGGCAGCGCCATGTCATGGTGCTGGGCCAATTCGCTCACGGTCGCCTCGCCACGAGCAAGACGTTGAAGGATCATACGCCGTGTCGGATCACCAAGTGCTGAAAAGCAGAGATCGAGGTTCAGGTCATACTTAGACATATCCCTAAGTAACGGAAGTGGCAGGCCCGATCAAGACACTAAGGAAAACCCCTAAGTTACTGGTAAGCGGTCGTTCGCTGCACCCTGACGAACGAGCAGGTTGGACTCCCTCCTGCCATTCGCCAAATGGCACATCTCAAACCCTCACCCCGGCGTCACCACCCCAATCCGCGCCCCCCGCGCTTCAATCGCCGCCGCCGCGTCCAGCAGCACATCCTCCCGATACCGACCCGCAATCAACTGAGCACCCAAGGGCACGCGGCCCACGTCGCCCTCACCAAACCCGGTAAACACCGACATTCCCGGCAGCCCCATCAGCGGCAGGCCCACCTGCGTCAGCTGCGCCTCCATGCAGCGGGGGAAATCCTCCAGATCCAGCAAATCCGGGAACGGCGGCTCGCCCGACACCGGGCAGATCAGCACCGGGTAGCGCGCCAGAAACCGCTCCCACTCCCGCGCAAAGCCCAGCCGCGCCTGCAACGCATCCAGCAGCCCATCGCGATCAGGGGGCGCTGTGAGCTTGTACATCTCCGCCAGCACATAGGTCGCATCCGGGTCCGCCTCCGCCGCGACCGCCGCCTTCGCGCCGCGCTCCATCTCCGCCATCCACAGCTGCGCCTGCAACCGGGCAGGGGCGCGGAACGGCGGGCTGTCCACCTCATCCACCTGCCAGCCTGCATCCATCAACCGCGCCGCCGCATCGCGCAAAGCGGCCTCCACCAGCGGATGGGTCTCCAGCCCCTCGGGCCGGACACAGAGCGCTGCGCGTTTCTCATAGGCAGGTCCGCGCAGGGGCACCGGCATATGCCAGGGATCCTCCACCGAAGGGGCCGCCATCACCTCCAGCGTCATTGCCACATCCGCCACCGACCGCGCGTGCGGGCCTGAAACCGCCATCAACTGCGGCCCGACATGCCGGTCCGGCCCGCTGGCATTGCGTGCCGCCACCCGCCCCAGCGTGGGCCTGAGCCCCTGCAACCCGCAGGCATAGGCCGGATAGCGGATCGACCCGCCAATATCCGTGCCATGCCCCATCGCGCCAATCCCCGCCGCCGTCGCCGCCCCGGCACCACCCGAGGATCCCCCCGGCGTCACACGTGGGTTATGCGGGTTCAGCGTATGCCCGCGTAATGAGTTGCGTGTGAACCAGCGCAGCGAAAACGCAGGTGTATTGGTCCGACCCACAATAACCGCACCGGCGGCCTTCAGGCTCGCCACCACCGGGTTGTCCACCTCCGCCACCTGATCCTTCTGCACCTGCAGACCGTTGGTCGTGGCAAACCCCGCCTGATCCACGTTCTCCTTCGTGGTCACCGGCACACCGGCCATCGCGCCCAGCGGCTCCCCCGCCGCCCGCGCGTGATCCACCGCATCCGCCGCCGCCAACGCCGCTTCATCATCCCGCGCCACAACCGCGTTGATCGCCCCGTTCACCGCATCCAGCCGCTTGAGCGCGTCCTCGCAAACCTCCCGCGCGGTCACTTCCCCCTTGCGGACCATCGCCGCAATCTCTGTCCCTGTCCGTTCAAACAATGCCATCTCGCGCTCTCCCTGTTCCGGCCCAAGCTGCCACGAAGAACGCCGCTTGCGAAGGGGCGCATTTCGACTTAGGGGATTTGGTCGAACAACCACGCGGGAGGGTGCCACCATGGCCAACACAATCGTCAACAGCTGGAATGAGTGGGACCCGCTCAAACATGTCATCGTCGGCCGCGCCGATGATTGCCACATCCCGCCCGAAGAACCCGCGCTGGATGCCAAAGTGCCCGAGGACAGCGACATGCGTGGCCAATGGGGCCGCCGCCCGCAGGAAACCATCGACCGCGCCAACGAACTGCTCGACAATTTTGCAGCACAACTGCAAGCCCGTGGCATCCGCGTCGACCGCCCGACTTCCATCGACCATTCAAAACCCGCCACCACGCCGGACTTTCACACCGAAAGCCAATTCGGCTGCATGCCGCCGCGCGATGTGCTCCTGACCGTGGGCAGTGAGATGCTCGAAGCCACCATGTCCTACCGCTGCCGCTGGTTCGAATACCTCAACTACCGGCCCCTGATGCAGCAATACTTCAACGAGGACCCCAACTTCCGCCACGAATCCGCACCCAAGCCGCGCCTGACGGACGCCGATTACCACCCCGACTACCTCTCTGACAAAATCGGCGATGCCAAACGCCTCGAATGGGCCGCAAAGAAGTTCTTCGTCACGACTGAGGAAGAACCCCTCTTCGATGCCGCCGATGTCCTGCGCTTTGGCCGCGACCTCGTGGTGCAACACGGCTTCACCACGAACCTCAAAGGCATCGAATGGCTCCGCCGCCATTTCCCCGATCACCGCGTGCACACCGTCAACTTCCCCGGTGACCCCTACCCGATCCACATCGACGCGACCTTTACGCCCCTGCGCCCCGGTCTGATCCTCAACAACCCGCAACGCCGCCTGCCGGACGATCAACGTGCGATGTTCAACGACAACGGTTGGGAAATCGTCGACGCCGCCCAGCCCGCGCACAACACGCCGCCACCGCTGTGCTATTCCTCCACATGGCTGTCGATGAACGTGCTGGTGCTCGACCCCAAAACCGTCTGTGTTGAGAAATCCGAGGTCTACCAGGCCGAACAGATGGACAAACTCGGGCTAGAAGTGGTCGAGGTCGAACTGCGCGACGCCTATGCTTTCGGCGGCGGGTTGCACTGCTGCACCGCAGACGTCTACCGCGAAGGGACGTGCGAAGATTACTTCCCCAGCCTCTCCACGTAGGCTGCGCATTCACGGCGCACCACATACCCCGGATGGCAGCCCCTTACCCTGTCATCCGGAACCGCTACGCCCCGCTTCTGCCCCGTGAGGCAATCAAAAGCGCCAGCGCAACACATGCCGGAACCAGCTGCGGCAGCCCGGTCCCCAATTCAACCGTGATCGACGCCACAACGCCCGCAACCGCAACAAACCCCAGAAAACACAGCGCAATATTGAACTGCCATTTCTGGTCTTTGATAAACAGCGACCACGCAAGACCAACCGCCAGGAAAGCGTTGTAGATGCCCTGATTGGCCGCCAGTTGGATGGTTGGCTCAAAGAGCTCCGGCGGGAAAGTGTCGAACACTTTCGGCCCACGTGTCGTCCAGGCGAACATCTCGAACCACGCGATGTAAAAGTGCAGTGCCGATATGAGTGCGACAAGTATCAAGGCAAGGCGTTTCATCTTCTTCTCCTCAGTTCAGCGCGGTTCATAGTGTCTGTGAAGCTGCTGCATGGCGCGCATGAAACTGCTTACATCAATTCTAAAGCGAATTCACGCCCACACGCCAACCTCGTAGGGTGCGCATTCACTGCGCACCACCCCCGCGCACCACCCCACGCCCACAACCCACGCACAACGTCCCACCAGACCCCAAAATTAACCCTCCCTTAACAAACCCCACCGCACGCACCGTTAACCCCGCTTGCCGCCCCATTCGGTGCACAAACGGTGTACAGGTTGTGTACACCCCGTGTACGGGCTGTGCCCCCTCCAAACGCCACAAAACAAAGGTGTTAACGCGCCACCCGCCCCGATTCGCGCCACACCTCTCCTCAGGTGTTGCGCTGCACCCGCACAACCCTTCCCATCGCGCCAATTCTGCGCTACACGCCCTCCATCTGAATGCCGGCGCCCGGACCGCAGCGCCGCCCAAACGAAGATACCGCGGTCAGGGGTAATACGGCCCCTATGCAAATGGCCCAACCGGGCCAACACAGGAAACTTAGATGTTCAATGTAACAACAAAATCGATCGAGTGGGGCGAGGAAACGCTGACACTCGAAACCGGCAAGGTTGCCCGACAGGCAGACGGTTCCGTCATTGCCACGCTGGGCGAAACCAGCGTCATGGCCAACGTCACTTTTGCACGCAAGCAAAAGCCCGGTCAGGACTTCTTTCCCCTGACTGTCCACTACCAGGAAAAATACTACGCCGCGGGTAAAGTCCCCGGTGGTTTCTTCAAACGTGAGGCCCGCCCCACCGAGAAAGAAACCCTCACAGCCCGCCTGATCGACCGTCCGATCCGCCCGCTGTTCGTGCCCGGATTCAAGAACGAAGTCCTTGTTATGTGTACGGTTTTATCCCACGATCTGGTCAACGACCCCGACATGGTCGCCATGATCGCGGCCTCTGCCGCCCTGACCATTTCCGGCGCGCCCTTCATGGGCCCCATCGCCTGCTGCCGCGTCGGTTTTGAGGATGGCGAATACATCCTCAACCCCACCGTCGACGACATGCAGGACCTGCGCCTGAACCCCGATCAGCGCTTGGATCTGGTTGTCGCCGGCACCAAAGACGCCGTGATGATGGTTGAATCCGAAGCCTATGAGCTGACCGAAGAAGAGATGCTCGGTGCGGTGAAATTCGCCCACGAGAGCTTCCAGCCTGTGATCGACCTGATCATTGATCTGGCCGAAGATGCCGCCAAAGAACCCTTTGATTTCCAGCCTGTAGACTATTCCGACCTGTCCGCAGCCGTGGCAAAAGCCGGTGAAAAAGAGATGCGTGCCGCCTTCGCCATCGCGGACAAGCAGGAACGCACATCTGCCGTTTCCGCCGCCCGCGACACGATCAAGGCCGCCCTCACCGAAGAGCAGCTTGAAGATCCGAACCTCGGCTCCGCCATGAAAGGTCTTGAGGCCTCCATCCTGCGCGGTGACGTGGTCAAAACCGGCAAGCGCATCGACGGTCGTAAAACGGATGAGATCCGCGACATCGTCTCCGAAACAGGCATCCTGCCCCGGACCCACGGCTCCGCGCTTTTCACCCGTGGTGAGACGCAGGGTCTGGTGGTCACAACCCTCGGCACCGGCGATGATGAGCAGTTCATCGACGCCCTGCACGGCAACTTCAAATCCAACTTCCTGCTGCACTACAACTTCCCGCCCTACTCGGTTGGTGAAGTGGGTCGCGTGGGCCCTCCCGGCCGCCGCGAAGTGGGTCACGGCAAGCTCGCATGGCGCGCCCTTCAGGCCGTTCTGCCTGCCGCGACGGATTTCCCCTACACCGTGCGTGTTGTCTCGGAAATCACTGAATCCAATGGATCTTCTTCCATGGCCTCCGTCTGTGGCGGCTCCCTTTCCATGATGGACGCGGGCGTGCCGCTCAAGTCCGCCGTGGCCGGTGTGGCGATGGGTCTGATCCTCGAAGACGACGGTTCCTACGCGATCCTGTCGGACATTCTGGGCGACGAAGACCACCTTGGCGACATGGACTTCAAAGTGGCCGGTACCGAGAACGGCATCACCTCTCTGCAGATGGACATCAAGGTTGCGGGCATCACGCCCGAGATCATGGAGAAGGCGCTGGCACAGGCCAAAGATGGCCGGATGCACATCCTGGGTGAAATGGCCAAAGCCATCACCGGTGCCGCCGAATTCTCAGAGCACGCACCACGCATCGAAACCATGCAGGTGCCCACCGACAAGATCCGCGAAGTCATTGGCTCCGGTGGTAAAGTCATCCGCGAGATCGTGGAAGTCTCCGGCGCCAAAGTGGACATCAACGACGAAGGCATCATCAAGATCGCATCGCCCAACGGCGACAGCATCAAGAAAGCCTACGACATGATCCACGCCATCGTGGCCGAACCTGAAGAGGGCGCGATCTACACCGGTACGGTTGTCAAAATCGTCGACTTCGGTGCTTTCGTGAACTTCTTCGGCAAGCGCGACGGTCTGGTGCATGTGTCCCAAATCGAAAACCGCCGTCTGAACCACCCTTCCGACGTCCTCAAAGAGGGCCAGGAAGTGAAGGTCAAACTGCTGGGCTTTGACGACCGCGGCAAGGTCCGCCTGTCGATGAAAGTCGTCGATCAGGAGACCGGCGAAGAGATGAAGAAAGAGGAAAAAGCGGAGGACTGATTTCAGTCCCACCGCTGATCTGATCAAAGCCCCGGTGGAAACGCCGGGGCTTTTTTGGTGGGCAACGGCTCTATGCCGAAGCTGCTCTCGTCTGGGCAATCGGCCCTGACCACAGCAAACCGCGGAAATCCGCCACATTTCCGCCACATTTACCCTAGGTTACGTTAGGTGACTTGCGCGTAAGGCGCTAAGGTTCCTTCCAAATATCCTTTGGGAGGGGAATCATGTACAAACATCTGGCAGCCGCCGGACTGGTCGCCGTTATGGCACTACCAGCCAGCGCCACATCCATCACCGATCGCTACTCCAGCTTCTACGTCTTTGGCGACAGCCTCAGCGATGACGGCAAGTTCGGGCAGTTGCCCGCCACACCGCCCAGCGAAGGCGGGCGGTTCTCCAACGGGCCGGTCTGGGCGGAGCACATCGCGCAGGACTTCACCGATGCAGGCAAAGACAGCGGCAACCTCGCCGTGGGGGGGGGCCACCGCAAATGACACCGCGACGCTGACACCGCTGTCCACTTTCAACGGCCAGATCAACGCGTTCTTCAACGCGCTTGTCACCGACACTGGGCTGCCGCAGAACTTCACAACGCCTCCCACCCCCGAAGGCACAGGCCCCACGCCCGGTGACAACCCGCTGGTCGCCGTCTGGTTCGGCGGCAATGACCTCTTCGCCAGCTTCGAACCTGCGGACATCGCCGCAGCAGCGAAATCCGTGGCTGATGGCATCACCCGTCTGGCAACCTCCCCGCTGGGCATGTTTGACGACTTCCTTGTCGCCAACCTGCCGGATCTGGGTGACACGCCGGCCTACTCCAGTCTGCTCACGCTTGGAGCAACAACCCCGGAAGAACTTGCAGCCGCACAGCAGGTCGCTGCCGCCGCCTCCGCTGCGGCCTCCGCCGCGACCCAACAGTTCAACCTCGAACTCAAATCCAATCTTGATCTGATCGAAGAAGACCTCGGCATTCGCATCATCGACTATGATGCCTTTGCCGTCTCAAAGGATGTGTTTGCGAACCCCGGTGACTATCCTTTCGCCAGCCTGACGCAGCCTTGCACGGTCAGCCTGAATTCGACGGACAACCCCTTCACCTGCACCCCAGAATAGGAAGACCTGCTGTTCTTCACCGATGCGGTGCACCCCAATCAGGTCGCGCAGAAGATCACGGCGAACAACATCCGTACCGTGGTTGCCGCAGTTCCGCTGCCCGCAACCTTCTGGCTTGCGCTGTTTGCAGTGGGTGGTCTTGCCGCCGCAGGCCGCCGCCGGATGGCTGCCTGAGCCACAGCGAAACACAACTGAACGGCAGGGCGGTGCCACCCCGGTGCCGCCCTTGTTGTATCTGACCCTCCCAACAGGGCGCAAAATCCTTGCCGTGCGCCCTATCATCGGTATATCCCGGAAACAGGGTCGGCGATGGCGTCGCCAGCACGGATGTGCACACCCTGTTTCACCTTCCTGAACGCCGGGACTTTTCTTTGCCGCCACTGCGGTTGAGGGAGACCGGCTTCCTCATTCCGCGGCGGCACTCAAGTGAGGAGCCGTTGGATGGACCGTCCAGACCACTACCGTTTTCATCAGGGGGAGAAGACCCTCCCCTTCAGCCCAGACGAATATGAGGCCCGCCTGTCAGTGCTGCGCAGCGCCATGGCGGAACGCGGCGTGCAGGCCTGCGTTTTCACCTCCATGCACTGCATCGCCTACTACAGCGGGTTTCTCTACTGCGCCTTCGGGCGGCCCTATGCGCTTGTGGTGACGGCCACCGACAGTGTCACCATCAGTGCAGGCATCGACGCCGCCCAGCCCTGGCGGCGTTCGCACGGCGACAACATCACCTACACCGACTGGCAGCGGCACAACTACTGGCGCGCGATCCGGTCGGTCACGGGCACCGGCACCTCCATCGGGTATGAGGCCGACCACCTGACATGTGCGCAACAGGCGCTGCTGGAGGAGTTCCTCCAACCCCGCAGCACCACCGACATGGCCGCCGTTTCGATGAAACAGCGTATGCACAAATCCCCCGCCGAGATTGCGCTGATCAAACAGGGTGCACAGGTGGCCGACGTTGGCGGCTACGCCATCCGCGATGCCATCAAACCCGGCACGCGGGAGATCGACGTTGCCATGGCAGGGCGCGACGCAATGGAACTGGAGATTGCCAGACGTTTCCCCGATGCCGAATACCGCGACACCTGGGTCTGGTTCCAATCCGGCATCAACACCGACGGGGCGCATAACCCGGTGACCGGCCGGCACCTCAGCCCCGGTGACATCCTCAGCCTCAACACCTTCCCGATGATCAACGGCTATTACACCGCGCTGGAACGCACGCTGTTTGTCGAAACGGTCGATCCGGCCAGCCTTGATATCTGGAACGCCAATGTCGCCGCTCATGAATACGGGCTGAGCCTGCTCAAACCCGGTGCCAGCTG
This sequence comes from uncultured Sulfitobacter sp., assembly GCF_947500075.1. GTDB lineage: Bacteria > Pseudomonadota > Alphaproteobacteria > Rhodobacterales > Rhodobacteraceae > Sulfitobacter. The sequence continues at coordinate 978,786 of NZ_CANMQS010000001.1, forward strand.
CGCGGACGTGACAGAGCAGATCAACAGCTTCTTTGCGGACCGCGACCTGCTTCAGTATCGCACCTTCGGCTATGGCCATTCCTTTGGTGTCCTGTCCCACTACTATGGCCGGGAAGCGGGGCTGGAGCTGCGTGAAGACGTGGACACCGTGCTGCAGCCGGGCATGGTCATCTCGATGGAGCCGATGCTGACCATCCCCGACGGCCAGCCCGGTGCAGGCGGATACCGGGAACACGATATTCTGGTGATCACCGAAGACGGCAACGAGAACATCACCGGCTACCCGTATGGGCCGGAGACCAACGTGATCGCCTGACCCATGGCACCAGCAAAGGGCCACGCGCACCGTGGCCCTTTGCAACGCCGCACATGGTCGTTTCTCTCCAAGGCATCTATGCTCACCACGATCCATCCATCATCTGAGGACCCGATGCCTGACCCCCGCCTCCCCCTGAACCTCAAAGGCCTGGAGCTGTTCCAGATCTTCGCCCTGAAAGGCTCGCTTCAGGCCACGGCAGAGGCGACGGGTCTGTCAATCAGCACCGTGTCACACCGGCTGCGGGGGCTGGAAGAAGAACTGGGCGTGGCCCTTTTCGACCACACGCGCAAACCACTGGTCCTGACGGACCGGGGCCTGAAATTTCTGCGCAGCATCGAAGATCCTTTGCTGAAAATCCGCATGGCGAAGGCTGAAGTCGCCGCTGTGGACGCCGATGCAGCCGGGTTTCTCAGGATCGGCACCATCGCGGATTTTGAGGTCGACATCACCCCCGACCTTGCCGTGCATCTGTCCGAACAGATGCCGAAATGCGATTTCCTCTATCAGATCGCCACCAGCCGCGACCTGCTGACCCACCTGCAAAACCGCGCGCTTGATCTGGCCATCACCACATGTCTGGAGGCGGCCGACAAAGGCCTGCGCGACCTGCCCCTGTTGCGCGATCCCTTTGTCATTGTCCTGCCCGCACATGCCACCGCCACCCTGACAGAGGTTATCGAAGGCCGCGCGAAACTGCCGTTTCTTCAGTTCTCCCGCCATCTGATCATCGCCCGGCAGATCGAAGCGCAGCTGAGCCGTCTGGGCATGTCCCTGCCCCACAAGTTTGAATGCGACAGCAACCACACCCTGATGGCAATGATCGCAGGCGGGGCCGGCTGGACGATCACCACGCCGCTTTTGCTGTCCCGCGCCAGACGGTTTCAACCCGCGCTCAGCGTGCATCCCTTTCCGGGCAAGAAGTTCTCCCGCACCCTGTCGATTGTTGCCACGCCGGATTGCGCCAGCGGTGTGGTGGACCGGGTGAATGCCCGCGTCCGGCAGGTTCTGACAGATCAGGTGATCACCCCCATGTGCGCGCAGATCCCCTGGCTGGAGGGTGCATTCACGCTGATCGACTGACCCTTCCCTATCAACGGCATCAATTCCGAAAAACCCGGAATACATTTCCCAATAGGTAGGATTTACCAACCCCAGTATTGATGTTCCGGCACGAAGCCTGCCTACCTCCACAAACGCAGCACCGCAGGAGAGAGCCCATGAAATCGCGCACCAAAGTAGCCGTCATCGGCGGTGGGATCGCCGGGTGTTCAACGCTCTACCACCTGACGCAGGAAGGCTGGTCCGATGTCGTGCTCATCGAACGGGATGAACTGACCTCCGGCACCACATGGCATTCGGCGGCACAGGTCACCAACTTCGGCATGAACCAGACGATGGTCGGCCTCAAATCCCACTCCATCGCGCTCTACAAGAAACTGCGGGACGATCCCGACTATCCCGTGGGCTATCACCACGGTGACGGCGGCATCCGGCTGGCCAACACCGAAGGGCACATGCAGGGCTACCGCCATTTCGCCTCCATGGCGCGGGGCATGGGCGTGGAATACGAGGTGATCGACGCCGCAGAATGCGCCCGCCGCCATCCGCTGATCTCCACCGACAATCTGATCGGCGGGCTGTGGGACGGCGAAGACGGTGACATCGACCCCGCGCAGCTCTGTCAGGCCCTGGCCTTTCACGCCCGCAAGGCAGGCGCGGAGGTCTACCGGCACACCAGCGTCATCGGCCTGACCCAGCACCGCGATGACACATGGACCGTTGAGACGGACAAGGGCAGCATCGACGCCGACATCGTGGTGAACGCCTGCGGCTACCGGGTCAACGAAGTGGGCGGCATGATGGGTGTACACCACCCCGTCGCCTCGATGGAGCATCAGTATTTCGTCACCGAAGACATCCCCGCCATCGCGGAGACAGGCCACCGCATGCCGCTCCTGCGCTGTCCGATCTCCGATTATTACTCCCGGCAGGAAAAGGGCGGTCTGCTGGTGGGCTTCTACGAACAGGACTGCAAGACATGGGGCATGGACGGGATTGACCCGGCCTTCACCAATGACCTCTGCCCCGACGATCTGGACCGGGTGATGGACGTGCTGGAAGGCGCGTTTGAACGCATGCCCGTGCTGGCCGAAGTTGGCATCAAACGGGTCGTCAACGGCCCGATCACCTATACCATCGACGGCGCGCCACTGGTGGGTCCGATCCCCGGCAAACGCAACGCCTTCTGTATCATCGGGCTGCGCGCAGGACTTGGCGAAGGCGGCGGGCACGGCTGGCTGCTGGCCCAGCAGATCGTCCATGGCGAAGCGCAATACGACACATGGTGCCTCGACCCGCGCCGCTTCACCGGGCACGCCAATGTCGAAGTCACTGCCCTGAAAGCCATCGAAGACTACCAGAACGAATTCCGCTTCCACTTCCCACACGAACACCGCCCCGCCGCCCGCAACGCCAAGACCACACCGCTGACCCCCGTTCTGGCCGCCGAAGGCGCCGAATTCACCGTCGTGAACGGTTGGGAGCGGGTGGACTACATCAAGCCTGCGCCGGATTTCCATCCCTCCCTGACTTTCGATTTCGACGAAACCTTCGACGTGGTCGCCGCCGAAGTGGCAAACGTGCAGCAGAACGCGGGCCTGTGCGAAGTCAACGGTTTCAACCGGTTTGAGATCACCGGCACCGACCGCCACAGCTTCCTCGACCGGATGTTCTGCGGCACCGTGACCAAGCGCGACGGCCGTGTGGGGCTGGGCTACTTGCTCAACCACCACGGCATGATCAAAGGCGAAGCCACCATCGCCAACATCCCCACCTCTGACCGCGGCCCGGCGCGCGTCTGGTACGGATCAGCAGCGGCGGCGGAGTATCATGACATGGACTGGTTGCAGGCACACCTGCGGCCAGACGAAGACGTGCAGATCCACAGCCTCACGAACGACCAGACAATCCTCGTCCTTGCAGGCCCCAAAGCGCGCAACGTCCTGACCGCCTGCGCGCGCGGCGACTGGTCAAAGGACGCCTTCCCTTGGCTGTCCGTCCGCGAAGCCTTCATCGGATACGCCCCCGCCACCGTGCTCGGCGTCAGTTTCTCCGGTGAGTTGGCCTATGAAATCCACATCCCCAACGCATCGCTCTACGCCGCCTACACGGCCTTGCGCGCAGCGGGGGAGGCGCATGGGCTCAAGCTCTTTGGTGCCCGCGCGGTCGAGTCGATGCGGATGGAGAAAGGCTTCCTGCACTGGAAAGCCGACCTGCTGACCGAATTCGACCCCTTTGAAACCGGGCTCGACCGCTTTGTGAAGCTCGATAAAGGTGACTTCATCGGTCGCGACGCCCTGTTGGAGCGGCAGAAGACCGGCAAGACCAAAGCCCTCATCACCCTCGACATCGACACGACCAAAGCCCCTGCGCACGGTGGTGCATCCGTCATGGTGGGCGACCGGGTGGTGGGCACCATCACATCCGGCGACTGGGGCCACCGCACGGGCAAAAACCTCGCCTACGCCTTTGTCGACACCGACCAAAGCGCCATCGGCACCGCCTTGCACGTGGACATCTGCGGACAGATCCTGCGCGCAAAGGTCATCACCCCGTCACCCTATGATCCCAGCTACAGCCTGATGCGCGGATAGGGGCGGCTAAAGCCCCAACTCCTCAATCATCCGGTCGCGCATGACAAACTTCTGCGGCTTGCCGGTGATCGTCATCGGCAGTTCATCGACCTGCCGGAAATGCCGTGGCACTTTGAAATGCGCGATCTGCCCCTGACAGAACGCGCGCATGGCGTCGGGATCAACCGATCTGCCCGCCTTGGGCACAATCCACGCACAGACCTCTTCGCCCAGCCGCGCGTCGGGAATGCCAAAGACCTGCACCTCGCTCACATCCGGATGGCCAAACAGAAACTCCTCGATCTCACGGGGATAGATGTTCTCTCCGCCCCGGATGATCATGTCCTTCACCCGGCCCGTGATCGTGCAAAAACCGTCGGCATCCAGCACCGCCAGATCACCCGTGTGCATCCACCCGTCCCGGATCGCCTCCTGCGAGCGCGCGCTGTCTTCCCAATAGCCCTTCATCACCGAATACCCCCGTGTGCACAGCTCTCCCTGCACACCAACCGGCACAACGGCTCCCGCTTCATCAATGATCTTCACCTCCAGATGCGGATGCACCCGGCCCACTGTGGCGCAGCGTTGCTCTGTCGTGTCATCCACAAAGCTCTGGAAGGATACCGGCGCTGTTTCGGTCATCCCGTAACAGATCGTCACCTCGCGCATGTTCATCCTGTCGTTGACCTGCTTCATCACGTCCACCGGACAGGGCGCGCCGGCCATCACCCCGGTGCGCAAGGCAGACAGATCGCGCGGGGTGGCATCCAGCTCCTGCAACATTGCCACGAACATCGTCGGCACACCATAAAGCGCGGTGCAGCGTTCCCTGGCCAGCGCATCCAGCGTCTGCACCGGATCAAAGGCTTCGCCCGGAAAGACCATCGCCGCCCCTTTGCTGACCGCGCCCAGCACCCCCATCACCATGCCAAAACAGTGATACAGCGGCACCGGAATCGCCAGACGGTCATTCTCCGTCAGCTTGATCCGGTCCGTCACAAACCGTGCGTTGTTGACGATGTTGTAATGCGACAGGGTCGCGCCCTTGGGCTGACCCGTGGTGCCGGAGGTAAACTGGATGTTGATCGCATCGTCCGGCTGCAACGTCCCGTCGATCTTCGGCAACCGCAGTTGCTGGGCCGGACCACCCAGCGATGACACCTCATCAAAGCGCCAGCAGCCTGCGTCGTCCTCCGCTTCGCCCATGACAATCACATGGCGCAGCTGCGGCAGCCGGGCCGCCTGCAAGCGCCCCTTCTCTGCCCCATCCAGCTCCGGCGCCAGCGTGCGCACCATCTTGAGGTATTCCGATGACTTGAATGACCGCGCCATAACCAGCGCCTTGCACCCCACTTTGTTGAGCGCGTATTCAAGCTCCGACAACCGATACGCCGGGTTGATGTTGACCAGCACAACCCCGATCCGCGCCGTCGCGAACTGCGTCAGCACCCACTCCAGCCGGTTGGGCGACCAGATGCCAACACGGTCGCCGGTTTCCAGCCCAAGCGCCAGAAACCCGGTGGCCAGCGCATCCACGGCCCGGTCCAGATCATAATAGCTCAACCGCGCGTCCGGAAAGATCACCGCATCCCGTGGGCCGTATCGCGACACCGCATCGCGCAACAACTGCGGGATCGTGGCAAAAGCAAGCTCTGGGTGCTTTGCCCCCTGCACATAGGATTTGCCATCACGCGGGGCGAGGTTCGTCTGCGCCCCCTCCCCCTGATCCAGCCCGAAGTTCTGTATGCGGTTTGCAATGCTCTCATTTAGGATCGTCACAGTGATGTCTCCTTACATGTCGCGCCAATCGCCCGATTGCTCAAATGCGTGTGCGGCCTGATAGATCTTCATCTCTCCATAGTGTGGCCCAACCAACTGCATGCCAATAGGCAAACCTTCGCTAAACCCGCAGGGAATGCTCATCGCGGGCAGGCCACCGTTGAAAGGCGCGGTGTTGGGCACCATCTCAAACGCCCGCTGGACATAGAGGCTGAGCGAGCAATCCGCAGGCGGATGTTCCTGCGGCTTGATCGGCAGCGTGGGCATCAGCAGCAGATCATATTGCTTGAGCGCGGCAAGATAGCGTTCATTGCACCGCCGCATGATGTTCTGCGCCTTGCCATAGAACCGGCCCCGATATTGCCGCTGAAAATGCTCGCCCACGAACATGCAGGCCTTGAGCGAATGGCTCAATTCATCCGCCCGCCCCTTCCATTGCGCCATATGGTCCGTCATCGACGGCAGGAACAGCCCGCGATAGTTTGTGCCTGTCGAATTGCCCCACATCATCCCGTCTTGCAGACCCTCCAGCGTGATCGCCGTCCAGGCGTCCATCGCGGTGTGATGCTCCGGCACCGACACATCCTCCACCCGCGCCCCCAGTTCGCGAAAACGCGCGGCGGCCTGCATCACCTTGGCATCCACATCCGGTTCCGAATTCGGATGCCCAAAGCCCTCCTGCAAGACCCCGATCCGCAATCCATGCGCCCCGCGCCCCAGCGCTTCGGTATAGCTGTAGACCTTGGGCTTGTACTGCCGGGGGTCCAGCCCGTCTTCGCCCGCCAGCACTTCCAGCAGCAAGGCGTTGTCGGCCACCGTGTTGGTCACCGGCCCCAGATGGTCAATCGTCTGCTCAATCGGCATCGCACCGGTGTAGGGCACCAGCCCATGCGTGGGCTTCATGCCATAGCACCCGCAGTTCGACGACGGAATCCGGATGGAGCCGCCCTGATCCCCCGCAATCGCCATATCCACCTCTCCCGCCGCCACCAGGGCCGCCGACCCGGCAGAGGACCCGCCGGCCATATAACCGCGTTTGTAGGGGTTGTGGATCGGCCCCTTGGCATTGGTGTGCGAGCCGCCCGACAGGCAGAAGTTCTCACAATGCGCCTTCCCCGCGATCACCGCACCGGCGTCCAGCATCCGCGTCACAATCGTTGCGTCAATCTCCGGCGTGTAGCCTTCCATGATCGACGATCCGTTCATCAACGGCACCCCGGCCAGACAGATCGTATCCTTCAAGGCAATCCGCTTGCCGCGCAGCTTGCCATCAGGTGCGCCGCGCACTTCCGTCTTCACATACCAAGCGTTGAGCGGGTTCTCCGTCGGGTCGGGGAAATAGCCGGGGCTGCGCGGGTAGCGCACTTCAGGCAGGTTGTCGGGCATCGCATCCAGCCGGTCATAGGCCTGCATGTAAGGCTCAATGATCTCCGTATATTCGGTCAGATCGGCGTCCGACAGGCTCATCCCGAACCGGTCCGCCATGGACCGCATCTGGGCAAGGGTGGGGCGTTTGATCGTCATGGCAGTCACCGTTGAGACTTGAGGTTGCGGGCGTGGTGGGGCGGCAGGGGCGGACGGCGGCCCGGCAAGGCTCTCCGCCCGGTTCGGCGGCGCGGCAGAGGCGCGAGCCGTGGCCTGCCGCGTGCCTCTGGCCGCCCCAAACCCCAGAAACTGATCCACTTTGGATTGATCCGACAGATCCGCGCGCGACAAGGTCCCGGTGATCCGCCCCCGCTCCAGCACCAACACCCGGTCAGACAGGTCCGCGATGAAATCAAAGTTCTGCTCCACCAGCAGGATCGACAGCCCGCGCTTGGCGCGCAGGGCCAGCAGCGTCTCTGACATCTCTTCAATGATTGACGGCTGAATGCCTTCGGTGGGTTCATCCAGCAGCAGGAAATCCGGGTCCGTCATCAGACACCGCGCAAGCGACAGCAATTGCTGCTCCCCGCCTGACAGCGCGCCACCTTCGCGGTCCAGCAACCGCGTCAGGCGCGGGAAGTCGGCCAAGACCGCTTCCATCACCTCGGCCTCGGCCCCGCCACCATGGTCCTGCCAGGCAAACCGCAAATTATCCCGCACCGTCAGCTGCGGAAAGATCCCCCGCCCCTGCGGCACATATCCCAGACCCATCTGGCTGCGCGCATTGGGAGGCAGGCGGGTGATGTCGCTCTGATCATACCGGATCTGGCCGGAAGTCGCGGGCAGAAACCCCATCAGCGTCTTCAGCAGCGTCGTCTTGCCCATGCCGTTGTGGCCCAGAACTCCGACCACTTCGTTCTCTGCCACGTCCAGATCAATGCCATGCAGGATCGGCACCCGGCCATAGCCGCCCGACAGCCCCTTGGTGCTCAGCAGGATATCGCGCTCATTGTCCATCACGCGTTCTTTCCCAGATAGACGGCGCGCACATGGGGGTCTGACATCACGCGGTCCACGTGATCCTCCATCAACACGGCCCCTTGATGAAACACCGTCACCGTCTCCGCGATGGAGCGGATGAACTGCATGTCATGCTCCACAATCACCACCGCCGCACTGTGGGTGAGCGTGTGGATGATGTCGGTCATCCGGTCCACGTCCTGCGCGCTCATCCCCGCCGCAGGCTCATCCAGCAGCACCAGCCACGGATCAGCAACGGCCACAATCCCCAGTTCCACCCGCTGGCGTTCGCCATGCGCCAACTGCCCCAGCGGCGTGCGCGCAATCGCGCCCAGCGCCAGCCGGTCGATGATGTCATCGGCCCGCCCGCGCGCTTCCGCCACGGCATGAAACCGCCGTGCGGCCAGCCAGATGTTCTCATGCACGCTCAGCGCATCCATCACATTGGGCGTCTGCGTCTTGATCCCCACGCCGAGCGAGGCGATCTGATGCGGCTGCCATCCCGTCACATCCTGCCCGCGCATGAACACATGCCCCTCCGTCGGGGTCAGCAAGCCCGTCACGCATTTGAAGAACGTCGATTTCCCCGCCCCGTTCGGCCCGATCAGACACCGCAACTCCCGCGCCTTGAGCTTGAAGTTCACGTTGTCACTGGCCGTCACGCCACCAAAGCGCATCGTCAGGGCGTGGGTTTCCAGCACCGTCTCAGCCATGCCGCGCCCTCCGCATCCGGCGCGCGGCAGGTCTGCGCCGTGCCCGCCCAAAGGTGGCTTCAAACAGCCCGCTGATCGCTGGCACCAGCCCGCGCGGCAGGAACAGCACGAACAGCACAAGGATCAGACCGATGATCAGCGTGTTATCAATCATGCTCTGCTGGCCCAGCATGAACTTGAGATAAGCCAGCCCCGCAGCCCCGACAATCGGCCCCAGCCGGGTGCCCAGACCGCCAACAATGCACCAGATGATGATCTCCGCCGATTGCCCGAGGGAAAAGAGGTTCGGCGTGACAATCTCCCCCCAATTGGCAAAAAGCGCGCCCGCCAGCCCCGCAATCGCCGCGCCAATCGCAAACAGCACCGTCTTGCGCGCGGCCACGTCATAGCCCATCAGCCCCATCCGGGTTTCATTCTCCCGAATGCCCACAGCAATGCGCCCGAAGGATGACCGCAGCAACCACGTCACCAGCAGAAACACGATCACCAGCGCAACCGCGCAGACGTAGTAATAGGGAACACCCCAGATATAGGCATTTGGATCACCCGGCACGTTCAGCGTCTGAAATCCCGGTATCCCGTTGAACCCGCCAATCCGCGCGTTGCCGATCACATATTGCGGCCCGGCGGTGGAATTGACGAATTTGAACAGGATCAGCGTCACCACCAGCGTGATCACCCCCAGATAGACATCTGTCAGCCGCCCGTAGAACATCATCGCCCCCAGCAGCGCCGCGAACACCGCAGGCACCAGCACCGCCAGGATCATCGGCACCGTGCTTTCGCCGATGTTGATGGCGGCAATGGCATAGGTATAGGCGCCCAGCCCAAAGAACGCCGCCTGCCCGAAACACAGGATGCCCCCGAACCCCCAGATCAGCCCAAGGCTCAGCCCCAGCATCCCGTAGATGATCAGCACCGTCAGCGTGTAGGTGGTGATCAGCATCGGCATGATCCAGATCAACAGGGCCGACACCACCAGCGTGATCAGCACATCCTGCGTCGCAGACCGCTCCATCACATCTTATCCTTGAAAAAGCGTCCGGTGATGCCCTGCGGCATGGCACGCAGCAGCACGACAGCGGCGACCAGCAAGGCAACCTCTCCAATCACCGGGGAGATGGCGAAGGTGAAGATCTGGTTCACCAAACCAAAGGCCGTGGCCGAACTGACCAGCCCTGCGATCAATGACGGCCCCCCTGCGATCACGGTGATAAACGCCTCCGCGATATAGGCCCCGCCCGATGTCGGGACGAGGCCCACCAATGGCGCCAGCACCGCCCCCGCCAGACCAGACAGCGCAGAGCCGCAAAAGAACGTCGCCATATAGATGCGGTCCGGGCTGTAGCCCAATGCGGCGGCCATATCCGACCGCTGCATCGTGCCGCGCGCGATCAGCCCGGCGCGCGTGCCGCGCAGGATGGCGTACATCGCAATCACCAGCACAATCGACACCACGATAATGAAAAAGTTGTACCCGTTGATCTGATACCCCCCCACGGCAAAACCGGGGATCGGGGTTGAGATGCCGGTGGTCGTATTGCCAAAGATCATCGTGGCCAGCCCAATGAACACAAGGCTCAACCCCCATGTCGCCAGCATTGTATCGACCAGCCGCCCGTAGAGGTGCCGGATCACCAGCCGCTCCACGATCAGCCCGATCAGCCCCACCACCAGCGGCGCAATCACCAGCATCGCGACAAAGACATTCACGCCCAGCCCGACAGCTGTGATGGTCGCATAACCGCCCATCATCATGAACTCACCATGGGCCAGATTGATGACTTTCATCATGCCGAAAACAATCGCCAGCCCCGCACTGATCAAAACCAGTGACGCCACCGCATAGAGCATTTCAACAAGGATGACGAAGCTAAGATCCATGGTGCCTGCCGTCTGAAAAAGGAAGATGTCAGGGCAACCCAGGCCGCCCCGACAGGATGCGCATCAAAGATCAGATTTCGATCTCATACTGTGTGTTGTCATCCGGATTGGCTTGCAGATCACACACCGCCTGCGTGTCGATAGGCGCACGCTGCGGCAGCGTCTCGACCACTGTCATGCCCTGCCCTTCGAACTCCATGATATGCACATCCAGCGTGGCGTGGTGCGTCTGCGGATCAATCGTCACCTTGCCCGCAGGCCCTTCGATTGAAATGCCCGTCTCCAGCGCGTCAATCACCGCGTCGCGGTCGACACTGCCCGCTTTGCGCACGCCTTCGGCCCACAGCATGATCCCCTGATAGGTGGACACCGCAAGCTCGTGGATGGCAGTGGTATCGCCGTATTCCGCCTCCCACTTCTCCTTGAAGGCCACGTTGGATGGGGTCTCCAACTCCTGACTGTAATTGTAGGCAACCATGATGCCGTTGCCTTCCTCAGGCGTCAGTACCTTGTGCTCATTGCCCACTCCCATCGTGGTGGACGCTAGCGGGATCTTGTCCTTCATGCCCGCCGCAGCCCACTGCCGGAAGAACGACAGATGCGCACCCCCCACAAGCGGGGCAAAAACCAGATCAGGCGCGGTCTGCTGGATCTTGGTGATGGTGGAGCCGAAGTCGGAGACATCCAGCGGGAAGAAATCCGTCGCCACGACCTCACCACCGTTGTCTTCGACAAACTTCTGGATCCAGCGCGCGGTGATTTGGCCGTAGTTATAATCCGCCGCCAGAATATGCACCTTCGGGCCCGATTTACCCATCGCATAGGGCACCAAGACCTCAACCTGCTGGGCAGGTGTCACGCCGGTGACAAAGATGTTGCGGTCACACACGCCGCCTTCGTACTGCACGTTGTAGAAATACAGCGTCTTGGTCTTGCGCATCGTCTGGCGGATCGCCTCACGGGAGGCCGACAGAATACCCCCATGCACCACATCCACCTGATCCTGCCGGGTCAGCTGCTGGGCGTATTGTGAATAGAGCGCCATGTCCGACTGCGTGTCATAGGCCGCAACCTCGACCTGCTTGCCCAACAGGCCGCCCGCGTCGTTGATCTCTTTCACCGCCAGCCGCATCGCCTGATCCATCGGCTTGCCGTAGGCGTCAAAGATCCCGGATGTATCCAGGATCGATCCCAGCTGGATCGTATCCGCCGCCAGCGTGACGGTCGGCAGCAGTCCCGCTGCGGTCAGGGTGGCGGCACCGCCAAGCAATTCTCTTCTGTTCAGAGACATCTCTATGTCCTCCGTTGGTTCGTTTCAGGTCAGGGTGAATTCAGGTCACTCTTTGGGTTTCGGGTCGTCTTTCGCTTTGATCCGGTTGGCGTAATCCGCCGTGCGGCCTGCGGTGGGCACATCGAAATCCATGCCGATCTCCTCGCCCATCTGCTTCATGGCAGGCAGCCGCACGGCCATGCCAAGGATCTGATCCATCGCGGCACCAAAGGCACTATCCACGCCTTCGCCACCCGAGGACACACCGCCGCCCGATCCGCCAATCTGGTTGATCCGGATGGAATCGATCTTTTCCACCGGCTTCATCATCTGGGTCATGATCTCCGGCATCTTCTCCAGCTTGCGCTCTTCCAGCCGCATGCGGATCACCGCGTCGCTCAGGGTGTTCTCTGCGGTGTTGAGCGCGGCATGCCCCGCCGCCTGCGCTTCCATCGCAGATTTCTCCGCCTCGGCTGTGGCGGTCCGTGCGGTGGCTTCTGCCTGTGCGCGGGCCAGCAACGTGCTCACGTCGCTCTTGACCTGCGCATCCTCCAACTCGATGTCGCGCTCCTGCTTGAGCTTGGCGATCTCACGCTCGCGCTGGGTCACGGCGCGTTCTTTCTGGGCCTGCACATTCTCGGCGGCCAGAATGACCTGCGCACGCGCTTCTTCCTCATCCGCCTTGGCCTTGGCCTGCTTGGCGCGGGCCTGTGCCAGTTTGATGTCATTGGCGATCTGGGCTTCCTCCAACTCCAGCAGCGCCCGCATCTCCGCCTTGCGCAGCGTCTCGTCATTGGCCACCTGCGCGGCTTTTGTCTCCTGCTCCTGCTGGATGCGCATGGTCTCCGACGCCCGCAGCGCTTCGGCTTTCGCCTGCGCCGACCGGCTTTCCGCTTCCGCTTCCAGCCTGGACAGATGCTCCCGCTGGGCGATCTCCGCTTCCCGCTCCGCTTGCTGTAGCTCAATCTGGCGCTGGTGCTGGGACAACCGATGCTCCCGCACGGCCACTTCCGTGCTGGTCTCAACCGCGATGCGCGCCTTGCGCTCTTCGGCGACCATCTCTGCCAAACGCCGCATGCCACGGGCCGCGAAGGTGTTGTTCTCATCCCTTTGGGCAAAATCGCTCTGATCCACGGAAATCAGCGCGACCGATACCAGATCAAGCCCCAGCCGTGCCGCGTGGGCCGTGACCATCTCCGACACCTCTTGCGTGAAGGCCCCACGGTTCATGTGAATGTCATTCAATTCCCGCGCCGCAGCCGCCGTCTGGACCGCATTGGCCAGCGGTCCGGCCAGCACATCCTCAAACGCCTCTCCCCCCCGCGCGATGCGGTGGCCAAAAGCCTGCGCGGCCGTCGCGATGCTCTGGTCATCGGCCGCCACGCGCAGGTCAAACTCCATCACGACATCCGCGCGTAACGGGTCCGCCGTCAGCACCGCGTCGCGCCCCGTGCGGGTCACCGAAACGGAGGCGGTCTGCATCGACACACGCTGCACCTGATGGACAATCGGCAGCGACACACAGCCCCCGTCCGTCAGCACGCGGCGCCCGCCCATACCGGTACGCACCAGCGCGCTTTCCAGCGTCGCCTTGGCGTAGAAGCGTTGCAGGAACCAGACCCCGATCAACAGGGCGATCACCAGAATGACAAGTGCCAGAAGCCAGTACACCAAATGCTCTCCCGTCGTATCACGCCACCCGGAATGGGTCGCGCAGTCCCTGACGGGTACGGTGATCAATATTACTTTCCGTTTCAAGTGTTTTATTTGAACAGGAAAGTAATTCTTCTTTTAGGTATGAATTACAGCACCTTAAAGTCGCAAAACTGCATGCCATCCGCCCGCGCAAGATAGACAGCAGGGCGTTTGCGGCTGACTTTCCGGGCAAAGCTGCGGCCGGTTTCGTGAATCACCGGCAGGCTGTCGCGGGTGGAACGCTGCTGCCAGACGTCATCGAAATCGCGCAGCAGCGCTTCAAGGTAATGCAGCCCTTCATAGGTCGATTGCCCCAGCGCATTCAGCGTCGGGGCCATGTCCCCGTGCAGCGCGTAATAGCGTTCCTTGAAGCAGGCATTCGCCTCGGTCGAGATTGCGCCGAAGTAGGAGGAGACCGAGAACAACCGTTCCAGATTGCCCTCCCCACAAGCCATCAAGCCGTTCTCTTCCAGCGCGCAGGACAGCCGGACGATGGATTTATGCAAGCCCCGCCGCCCGAACTCCCGATTGAAATTCACCGCATCCTGCCCCACCAGCGACACCAGCACCGCATCCGCGCCAGAGGCTTCCAGCCGGTTCACCAGCTCCGTCATGGTGGGCAGGCCAAATGGCACATAGCACTCCATGGCCAGTTCCGCGTCCATCTGGCGAAGACAGGTCTTGGCATAGGAATGCGAACTGCGCGGCCAGACGTAGTCATTGCCAATCAACGCCCATCTGCGCAGCCGGAAGGCCTGCTGCAACATCGCCATGGCGGGTCCAAGCTGCTCCTGCGGGGTCTCCCCGATGGCGAACAGCCCCGGCGTGGTCTCTCCCCCTTCATAAAGCGGCGTGTAGATGTAGGGGATACGCTGGCGCACGACCTTGGACAATCGCTGCCGCACCGCACTCAGGTGCATGCCGACAATCGCATCAATCGCCCCAAGCTCAATCAGCTCGTTCATGATCTCTTCGATGGGTTCCCCGGCTTCCACCGCGGCATCGATCATGATGAGTTGAACACGCCGCCCCTGAATGCCCTTGTTGCGGTTCAGTTCTTCCACCGCGACCTGCGCGCAGGAAATACACGAGGGTGCCCAGATCCCCGCAGGCCCGCACATCGGGATCAGCAGCGCAACGCGAAAGGCGCCGGACGCATAATGATCCCCGCCCGTGCGGAAATCTGCCAGTTCAATCGGCGCCGCAATGCTCCCGGATTTACGTCCCAGATCCACGTCCCCCTTGGACAACCCGCACATTCCAATTGAAATTGCTTTCCAAGTCAATTAATTTCAACCGATAACAAGCAGAGGCGTGCAAAGATGACTGGCACAGGGCAATTTGACAAAAATCTATCCTATGCGCTGGCCGCCGCGCATCGGAACGTGAACCAACTGCTGAACGCACGGCTGAAGAAACACGGCATCCAGATTGAAGCCTGGCGGGTGATGGAATGCCTCGATGCCGGTGAAAAGCTCACCATGGGGGAGCTGGCCAGACGCGCGCTGATCAACCCGCCGACCTTGAGCAAACTGGTGGACCGCATGGTGTCCAACGGTCTGGTGCACCGCCAGATCTCGGACGCGGATCAGCGCCAGATCAATCTGCTGCTGACCAGCCTTGGCCAGACCCGCATGCTACAGGTCCGCGCCGATGTGGAGGATCAGGACAACGCCCTGACCGCCCTGTTTGAGGCGCAGGATGGTACCTTGTTGAAAGAGCTTTTGTTCAAACTCGCCTGATACGCGCCGTGTCAGGGAGGCACCAAAAGAGATTTCAGGCCTCTGGCAGGGTTTTTGAACCATTTGGAAGAGGGGAAGGGCCGGTGCAACTTTACGCCGCAACGCGCGTTACGCTACCAATAGAGGATCGCCAACCAAGGACCAGTACACCCCATGTTCAACCGCCGTTCCTTCCTGCTGACAGGCGCTGCCACGCTTGCCGCCGGTCCCGCTTTTGCCACCGCTGAACCCTACAAGATCCCCGAGCGTCATCAGGCCCGCATCGTGCGCATCCGCCGCAGCTTTGCCCCCGGAGAGATCCACGTCGATCCCGGTCAGTTCGCGCTTTACTGGACAATGGAAGGCGGCAAGGCGGTGCGCTATCCCGTCGGCATTGGCCGGGCGGGGCTTTATGAAAGCGGCACGTTCACGGTGGGGCGCAAGGCCGAATGGCCGCGCTGGACGCCGACCAAGGCGATGATCAAGCGTGAGCCACACCTCTATGCCAAACACGCAGAGGGCATGCCGGGCGGGCCGAACAATCCGCTGGGGGCGCGTGCGCTCTACCTCTACAACGCCGCCGGGCGCGATACGCTGCTGCGCATCCACGGCACGCCGCGCCCTGATACGGTGGAGACCCGCCGGTCCAACGGCTGTGTGCGGATGATCAACGCCCATGCCATCGATCTCTATGACCGTGTGCCCAGCGGCACCCGCGTTGTGCTGCATTGATCTCCCGCGTGCGCCCTGTTTCGCCATGGGTCAGGCTGCACCTGACCGGGATCGCGCGATGCAATCGCTGATCATCCATCTGACCGGCACCGACGCGCGCCGCGAAAACGTCGCCACCCTGCGCGAGACGCTGCCAGACGCCCGCATTGTGCCCGCCGTCGTTGGCCGCACCGAAGCGCTGGATTTCCCCACCGCCCCCGGCACGCTGCATGCACCATCCTACCCTTTCCCGCTCAGCGCGGGTGAGCGGGGGTGTTTTCTCAGCCACCGCCGCTGTTGGGAGGCCATCGCGGACGGTCCCGACCCCTTTGCCCTCATTGTGGAGGATGACCTGCACCTCGACCCGATCCTCTGGCCCGACACGCTGGTCCTGATTGCGCGCAACGCGGATGAGACGTGTTTCATCCGTCTGCCCGCAAAAGAGCGGGAGCAGGTCACATCTGTTACCGACAGTGAAGGCGCGGCCAAGCTGTTCACGCCGCGCACAATCGGGCTGCAAACCGTGGCGCAGGTGGTGGGCAGGCAGGCCGCTCAGCGCCTGCTGGCGGCGACCCGCACCATCGACCGCCCCGTCGACACGACCCTGCAAATGCACTGGGTCACCGGCCAGCGGGTCCAGACCATTCTGCACAGCGGCGTGTCCGAACACCCCGGCCCCTCCACCATCCAGAAAAAATCCCGCACCAGCGGCAAGCTGATGCGGGAGATACGGCGCGCGATCTACCGCGCGCGGGTGCGGCGCAGGCCGCAGGTCTAGTCGGGCGCCTTCGTCGTGCGCAGATAGGGCAGCACGGTGGTGAACGCGCCGAACTTCGCCTTTGCATCCTCATTGGACACGGTGGGCGGGATGATCACATCATCGCCCACGTTCCAGTTCGCCGGTGTCGCCACACCTTTGCCTGTCGAGGTCTGCAACCCATCGAGCGCGCGCAGCACCTCAGCAAAGTTGCGGCCCACGGTCATCGGATAGGTCATCGACAGCTTCAACTGCTTGTCCGGCCCGATGATGAACACCGAGCGCACGGTTGCTGAATCAGCAGGGGTGCGGCCATCAGGCAGATAGGCCTCCGCAGGCAGCATGTCGAAGGCCTTGGACACTTCCAGACCGCTGTCTGCGATGATCGGGAAGGTGGCTTCTGTGCCGGCAACCTGCTCGATATCGCTTTTCCACTTCTTGTGGTCCTCAACCCCGTCGACGCTGACGCCGATCACCTTGGTGCCGCGCTTGGCCCATTCGTCTTTCAACTGCGCCACGGCCCCGAATTCGGTCGTGCACACGGGCGTGAAATCCTTGGGGTGAGAAAACAGAATGGCCCAGCTGTCACCGATCCAGTCATGCAGCGAAAGGCTGCCATGGTCGGTTTCAACCGTCAGATCAGGGATGGTGTCGTTGATGCGCAAACCCATGAGGTGTCTCCTTGCATTTATGGTCTCGACCGCAACCTAATCCTTCTTTCCCCCGCTTGCATCCCCCCACTTGCGGACGCATATGCGAAGGGTCATGGTGCCGCCGTCACACCCCCTTGCGGTGCCTCGAATCAAACTGGGAGTTTTGCCATGCTGGAAAAGCGTGATTTCTACATCAACGGCGCATGGGTCGCCCCTGCTGCGGCCAATGACTTTGCCGTCATCGACCCTTCGACCGAAGAACAATGCGCGGTGATTTCACTGGGCGATCAGGCCGATACCGATGCCGCCGTGGGGGCCGCCCGTGCGGCCTTTGATGGCTGGTCCCAGACCCCGCGTGCGGAACGTGTGGCGCTGATCGAAAAGCTTGCCAAGATCTACGACGCGCGCCAGGAAGAAATGGCGCAGGCCATGTCCATGGAAATGGGCGCGCCCATCGACCTCAGCCGCGTGCAGCAGGTTGGTGCCGGCACCTGGCACATCGGCGGCTTCCTCAAGGCGTTTGAGAATTTCTCCTTTGAGGAGGATTTCACCGCGACCGAAAAGACGCTGAAGGAACCCATCGGCGTCTGTGCCCTGATCACGCCCTGGAACTGGCCCATGAACCAGATCATCCTCAAGGCGATCCCGGCACTGGCCACAGGTTGCACCGTGGTGCTGAAACCGTCCGAGATTGCACCGCTGTCCGGCCACCTCTTTGCAGAATTCGTGCACGAGGCAGGCTTCCCGGCAGGCGTGTTCAACCTGGTGAATGGCGACGGCCCCGGCGTGGGCTCGCAGCTTTCTGCGCACCCGGAAGTTGACATGGTCAGCTTCACCGGCTCCACCCGCGCAGGCATCGCGATCTCCAAAGCCGCCGCTGACAGCCTCAAGCGCGTGTCGCTGGAGCTGGGTGGCAAGGGGGCCAACATCATTTTTGAGGACGCCCATCCAAAGGCCGCCAAATCCGGCGCCATCCGCTGCTTCCGCAACTCCGGCCAGTCGTGCAACGCGCCAACCCGGATGTTGGTACACAAGTCGCGCTATGACGAAGCGGTGGAGATGGCCGCAGACGTGGCCAACAACACCCACGTCGGCCCCGCGTCCGAGGAAGGCCAGCACATCGGCCCGGTGGTCTCTGAGGTGCAGTTCGACAAGATCCAGAAGCTGATCGAAGTCGGTATGGGCGAAGCACGTCTGGTCGCCGGTGGTCTGGGCCGCCCCGATGGTCTGAACCGCGGCTATTACGTCAAACCCACGGTGTTTGCCGATGTGAACAACGACATGACCATCGCCCGCGAGGAAATCTTTGGCCCCGTGCTGTCGATCATCCCCTTCGAGACCGAAGAGGAAGCCGTGGCCATCGCCAATGACACGCCCTACGGCCTGACCAACTACGTGCAGACAACGGACGACGACAAACGCCGCCGCGTGGCGCGCCGTCTGCGCTCCGGCATGGTGGAAACCAACGGTCAGGGCTTTGCGCAAGGCTCGCCTTTCGGGGGCTACAAGCAATCCGGCAATGGCCGCGAAGGTGGTGTGTTTGGTCTTGAGGAGTTCCTTGAGATCAAGGCGGTCTCCGGTTGGGCGGCTGAGTAAGCACTGCCCTGTCTGCGGCTGCGCAGGCGGAAAGGGCGGGATTGAGTTTATGGGCCAAATGAAGCCCGGACCGTCCCGCCTTAACACTGTGTTAACCGCTCTTGGATAGCGTCGAAATGCGCGGACAGCTGGAGAGCGACCCCGCGTGCCAGATGAAGCTCTGCCCCATCGTTCAGGCGATCGGGGCAGAGTGGATGCGCGACGCTCCAGGCTTCATTTGGCCCATAAACTCAATCCTGCCGCAACCACGCACGCTGCCGGTTGAGAAACAGGGCCGGCACTATGGTTTGCGCGCCCATTCTTCCCAGATGAACGGGTATTCCCAAACGCAGGCATGTGTCCTGGACAACCCGTCCCGAATAGCCTCCCGCGCCTCGATCTGGCCTGCACCGTAATTGTGAAACTGTACCGTCAGGCGATCAACGCGGCCCATCAGGCCCGCCTCAATCATCGCGGGCAGCAGATCATATTCGCCCCCCTCGATGTTCATCTTCACAACCTTGATCTCCGCCAGATCCAGCTCTTCAAAGACATCCGCCACCGGCAGGATCGCCCCCGTCACCTGCGGGCCAGCGGCCACCAACGCGGACGACGCGTTCTCATCATCCGACAGCGCCAGCGTGCCTGCCTCTGCCCCCATGGCAAAATCATGCACGTGCACATCCGCGCGCCCTTCAAAGCGGTCCGTCATCATCTGCGCAAACCGCGGATGCGGCTCAAACGCATGGACGGTCACACCGTAGAGCGCGGTCATCCGGTCGGCCCAGTCACCGTGATAGCCGCCTACATCCAGAACCACATCACCGGGCGATAGCCCCTCATATCGCTCCGGCGTGCCGCGCCCGTGGGCGGCGCGAAACGCCTTCACCTGCCGCTTCATCGCGCGGAATTCAGGGTCACTGGCCAGTTTCCACATCTTGTTCAGCTCGCTCGACACCGACATCGCAATTCCTTTTCAACTGGCGCAGCCTGCGCGGGTTACCCTAGAAAGGAAAACAACGGAACAAAAGGCGATGCAGGCAATGATCATCACGCGGCTTCATGGCGGGCTGGGCAATCAGATGTTCCAATACGCAGCAGGGGCGGCGCTGGCGTCGCGGTTGGATGTGCCACTGGCCCTTGATCCGCGCCCTGCGGCGGCCAAGGATCAGGGCGATCTGCGCGCGATTTTCGATCTGCCCTTGGTGGAGCCGGACCACCTGCCCCCTGACCGCGATGCGCGGCCCGTTGCCTATGCGCTGTGGCGGAAGCTCGGACGAACGCCGGTCCTGAGGCGCGAGGACGGGCTGGGGTATAATACCGCATTTGAGACATGGGGCGACGGCAGCTACCTGCACGGCTACTGGCAAAGCGACCGGTATTTTACCCCGATCATCGACCGTTTGCGCGATGACTTCACCATGACCCCGCCGATGTCGCCTGCAAACGCTGAAATGACTGCGCGTATTGCCCAAGGCACCACCATCGCCCTGCACGTCCGGCGTGGCGATTACGTGGCGCTTGGGGCCTCCGCCGTCTGCGATCAGGCGTATTATGATGCGGCCCTTGCGACCATCACCAAAGACCTGCCCGACACCCCCCGTGTGTTTGTCTTCTCCGACGACCCCGGCTGGGCGCGCGACAATCTGTCGGTGCCCTTTGAGAAAACCGTGGTGGACCTCAACGGCCGCGACACCGCACATGAGGACATGCGGCTGATGTCGCTCTGCACCCATAACGTGATTGCCAATTCCACCTTCAGCTGGTGGTCCGCCTGGCTGAACCCCAACCCTGCCAAACGAGTCGCGGCCCCTGCCAGATGGTTCGGCAACGACCACCAGCACAATCCCGACATCCTGCCCCAAAACTGGCTGAAGATCGCACCCTAGAACGGCGCCTTCGCGCGCACCTTCACAGACCGCCCGCCCTGCGGGTGATTGAACCGCAATTCCTCCGAATGCAGCATCAGGCGGGGGTATGCCAAAGCCTCCCCGGTCGCATAAAACGGATCCCCCAGAATGGGATGGCCGATGGCCAGCATATGCACCCGCAGCTGATGGCTGCGCCCGGTCTTGGGAAAGAGCTTCACCCGCGCCGTCTTCCCGTCGCTCTTGATCACTTTCCAATCGGTCTGCGCGGGTTTGCCTGTCTCGTGACAGACCATCTGGCGCGGGCGGTTCGGCCAATCCACGATCAGCGGCAGATCAACGGTGCCGGATTTCTCCTCCGGCACGCCCCAGACGCGCGCCACATAGGTCTTGCGGGTCATGCGTTTTTCGAACTGCAACCCCAGATGCCGCTGCGCGTAAGGCGTCAGCGCAAAGATCATCACGCCGGAGGTATCCCGGTCCAGCCGGTGCACCAGCAGCGCATCGGGAAAGGCCGCCTGCACGCGGGTAATCAGGCAATCGGCCAGATCGGGCCCCTTGCCGGGCACACTCAGCAAACCGGAGGGTTTGTCGACCAGCAGCACTTCCGCATCTTCATGCAGGATGACAAGCGGGGTGTCTGGCGGGGAATACGTTGCGTCCATAGCTGCCGCAGATGTCAAAAACCGCTGGGCCGCGCAAGGGCTGCGTGGCACGTTAGGCACAACAGGAGACCCACCATGCACCCCACGATCCAGCGCTTTCACGACCTTGTCCTGGCCAAATCACACGACGGCATCCCCGCCCTGATGGCCGAGGACATCACCTTCATGCCGCCGACCTATTGGGCCACATGGACCGGGCGGGATGCGGTCTCGGCCGTGTTGGGGCACGTGAATGAGGTGTTCACCGATTTCGAATACCGCCGGGTGTTTGGCGAAGGCGTGGATTGGGCGCTGGAGTTTCAGTGCAAGGTGGATGGGCTGGATGCCGTGGGCGTGGATCTAATCACGTTGAATGAGGCCGGGCTGATGCAGCACTTCGAAGTGGTGATGCGCCCGCACAAGACGATTGGCGCCCTGCGCGCCGCAATGAACGAACGGGTGATGCAGGACCCCGCGTTTCTAAAACACAAGGCGGCCCTCTCGTAGGGTGGGTGAAACCCACCCCCAAAAACCAAACACCCCGCCGCGTGCCCTACCCCCGCCGCATCTGCCCCAGCATCGACCCTGAATAAATCACCAGTGCCGCCCAGATCATCGGGAATGCAATGCCCCGTGCGGTGCCGAAGGGTTCTTCGAACACATACACCGCCACCAGAAAAATCATCGTCGGCGCGATGTATTGCAACACCCCGATCGTCGACAGCCTCAGCCGTTTGGCCGCATTGGCGTAGATCATCAACGGGACCGCCGTGACCAACCCGCAGCCCATCAGCAGCCACATGTCGCGCCCGCCATCAAAGTGGAAATGCGCCCCACCCGATTGCGTCAGCCACGCCAGATAGCCAAGGCACGGCAAAGTCAGCAGCAGCACTTCCAGCGCAAACCCCTGATTGGGCCCAATCGGCAACTGCTTCTTGGCCAGCGCATAAAACCCCCAGGACAGCGTCAATCCAACCGCTACCCACGGCACGCCACCCGCGTCCACCGCCAGCACACCCACCGCAGCACTGGCCAGCGCGATGGCAACCCACTGCGCGCGGCTCAGTTTCTCTCCCAGCAAGACGAAGGCCAGAAAAACACTGAACAACGGGTTGATGTAATACCCCAGCGCCGCATCCAGCGTCTTGTCCACCGAAATCGCCCAGACATAGATCCCCCAGTTGATCGAAATCAACGCCGCCGTCACCGCCCCCATCGCCAGCATGCGCGGGTTCCGCAACGCCTGCCTGAGCGCATCTGTCCGCCGCAGCACCAACAGCACCACCATTGAGATCGGCAAAGACCACAACACCCGATGCGCCACCACCTCAGCTGCGGGCATATGCTCCAGCAGCTTCATGTAGAGCGGCAGGAACCCCCAAAGCCCATAGGCCGTCAGCGCAAAGGCCAGCCCCTGCGGCGTGTCTTCGTTGGTCTTGGGCGGCGCAACCTCGGGTGTTGTCATGGCGGGTGTCCTCTTCCCCACAGGGGTAGGACAGGAGGGCGCGGTTTGGAAAGGAGGACTTTGTACCGGGTACATTTTTGGGTGTTCAGGGTCAGAATCTGCGCCCCCCGCATACGGCAAACGATAGGTTAGGAGACAGTGGGTTCGAAGCGGCTGCGGTCTTGGGTGAGTGGCAGGTTTGCGGGGCGGTTTCAACGGGTGGTCGCAACACTTTACTCTTTTTGGAAAGATGGAGTGTGAGAGATGAAGTATCGAACGCGAACGTTTTACACGGACAAACAGAAATCCGAGATGTGGGATCGCTGGCAGCGCGGCGAGTCGATGAGTTCGATAGGACGGCACTTTGATCGTGCGTCATCTTCGATCTTCCCGCATTTGGCGCAGTTTGGCGGGATCCGGCC
Organism: uncultured Sulfitobacter sp.; assembly: GCF_947500075.1. GTDB lineage: Bacteria > Pseudomonadota > Alphaproteobacteria > Rhodobacterales > Rhodobacteraceae > Sulfitobacter. The sequence goes on from NZ_CANMQS010000001.1 coordinate 1,002,258, forward strand.
ACCTGCCCGTAAGAGATCGCGTTTTGCTTTGAGCTTGCCAGAGCGAGAGGAGATATCGCGCGGCTTGGTCGCAAATCAGTCCCTGCGTTTGATCGCCAGAAGCCTGAACCGCGCGCCTTCGACAATCAGCCGGGAGGTCCGCAGAAATGGCGGGCGTCAGGCCTATCGCGCGGCGTGCTCAGATCAGCGCGCATGGGACTTTGAACCGCACCGGGTTTGCCGGAGGCTTCAACTCTTGAGTAGGATGGAGCATCATGACAAAGACAACGAACAAGTATTCACCAGAAGTGCGCGAGCGCGCGGTGCGAATGGTATTGGATGGCGTAGGGCAGCATGAGAGCCGTTGGGCAGCGATCGTGTCGATTGCTTCGAAGATCGGTTGCGCGCCGCAAACGCTGAACGAATGGGTCAAGAAGGTTGAGGTTGATACCGGCCAGCGCGGCGGCATCACGATCGAGCAGGCCGAGAAGATGAAGGCGCTTGAGCGCGAGGTGCGCGAGCTGAAACAGGCCAATGAGATCCTGCGCAAAGCGTCTGCATATTTTGCCCCCACTCTCACACATGCACGCATGTGTTGCCGTGCAGCGGGACGGAGCTCGACCGCCCACTGAAACGATGATCCAGTTCATAGAAGATCACCGGGGTGATCATGGGGTCGAGCCAATCTGCCGCGTCCTGCCGATTGCCCCAGCCACGTTCTATGATCATTTGGCCAAGCGCGCTGACCCTTCACGCCTTTCGGATCGCGCAAAGCGTGCCGAAGAACTGAAGCCCGAGATTGAGCGTGTCTTTGAGGAAAACCTCAGCGTCTATGGCGTTCGAAAGGTCTGGCATCAAATGCGTCGAGAAGGCTTTGATATTGCGCGCTGCACCGTCGCACGCTTGATGAAGGATTTGGGCCTTGAGGGCGTCGTGCGCGGCAAGAAGCCGAAGACAACGATCCCGGACAAGGCGCTGCCGTGCCCATTGGACAAGGTAAACCGCCAATTCCATGCGTCCGCGCCAAACGCACTCTGGGTGAGCGACTTTACCTATGTCGCGACGTGGCAGGGGTTCGTCTACGTGGCCTTCGTCATTGACGTCTTTGCCCGCCGCATTGTCGGGTGGCGCGTCAGTCGCACGGCTTCTGCCGGATTTGTCTTGGATGCCCTAGAACAGGCTATTCATCAACGCAGGCCAGCACAGGACAAGCTGGTACACCACTCGGATCGCGGTTCTCAATATTTGTCGATCAAGTATACCGAGCGCTTGGCGGAGGCGAAGATCGCCCCGTCGGTCGGCAGCATCGGCGACAGTTACGACAACGCTCTGGCCGAAACGATCAATGGGCTGTTCAAGGCAGAAGTCATTCACCGACGAGGTCCATGGCGCAGCTTCGATGCCGTGGAATATGCCACCCTCGAATGGGTCGATTGGTTCAACAACCGCCGCCTGCTGGAGCCCATCGGGAATGTCCCGCCAGCAGAGGCCGAAGCAAACTTCTACGCAGCTCTGGAAAGATCAGAAATGGCCGCGTAACTAAGACAAATCAGCCTCCGGCAAACCCGGTGCGGTTCACTGCGCGACGCGGCCCAAATCATGTAAACTCTCTTTCAACGACCCGTTATGCCAACTGATTGCACGCAAGTTGCGGCGGAAATGGTCACCGCAGCAGATCGCTGGTTGGCTTAAGCGCAAGCATCCGGACGAGGAGCAGTACCGCGTGAGCCACGAAACGATCTACCGCAGCCTTTATGTACAGACCCGTGGGGTGTTGAAGAAGGAACTGCAGGAGTGTTTGCGCAGCCCACGTGCCATCAGGCGGTCACGGCACGCAACCCAGAAAGGGTTGAAGCTGCGCAAGATCAAGGATGCGATCCTGGCCTGCTGCCGGTTTCGTGGACACCGAGATAAGGTGTTTATGAAACTGGAGAATCTAAATGACGAGAAGAATGTT
>NZ_CANMQS010000002.1 GCF_947500075.1 uncultured Sulfitobacter sp.
GCAGCCTTGCTGAGAGATGCTGGCTGGTATGTCAACGACAAGCGGGTCGAAAGACTGTGGCGACGAGAGGGGCTGAAAGTGCCAATGAAACAACCGAAGAAAGGGCGGCTCTGGCTGAATGATAGCTCGTGTGTTCGGTTACGGCCTGAGTATCGCAACCATGTCTGGTCTTACGACTTCGTGCATTGCCGGACCGATGACGGCAGGGCGTTCCGCACGCTGAACATCATCGATGAATACAGCCGAGAATGCTTGGCCATTCGTGTGGATCGTAAGCTCAACTCAGGCAATGTCATCGACGTCTTGAGTGATCTGTTCATCCTGCGCGGCATCCCTTCATTCATTCGCTCAGACAATGGCCCGGAGTTTGTTGCTCAGGCCGTCCAAGATTGGATCAAGGCCGTTGGCGCGAAGACCGCCTACATCGAACCAGGGTCACCTTGGGAAAACGGATACTGCGAAAGCTTCAACGCAAGGTTCCGGGACGAGTTCCTGAACGGCGAAATCTTCTACAGCCTGCCCGAGGCACAAATCCTGATTGAGGAATGGAGAAAACACTACAACACGAAACGACCACATAGTGCTCTGGGATACCGCCCACCGGCCCCAGAAACCATTGTCCAGATGGACCAAAGGCCGATCATGCACTAACAATCAAATTGGACCACTCAAGTGGGGCTGATCAGCGTTTGCTGCTCATTCACACTGTGAAGCATGCGCTGTTGGAAGACCCGTCTGGTGAATTTGAGTGTGGCGGAAGAAAACGCCGAAATTAACCGAAGAGGACGTCGAAGGGCTGAATGCTCAAGTTGGGGCAATGGTTTTTTGGCCAGACACCGCAAACCCAATAGCATGAATTGAGAGGTTGCACGATCAAGCTAGGCACTACCAACCTGTCGAACATCAAGAAGTGCAAGCTGCTGTCGAACTCAAATAGACAGTTCTACTATCACCTCGAGAACGAGGTGAACCGCGCCGGGTTTGCCGGAGGCTGATTTTTTCTAGTTACGCTGCCATGTCTGATGTTTCCAGAGCAGCGTAGAAGTTCGCCTCTGCTTCGGCTGGTGGGATACTTCCGATAGGCTCAAGCAGACGACGGTTATTGAACCAATCGAGCCATTCGAGGGTTGCATATTCCACAGCATCGAAGCTGCGCCATAGGCCACGTCGGTGAATGACCTCGGTCTTGAACAAGCCATTGATCGTCTCGGCCAGAGCGTTGTCGTAACTGTCCCTCACGCTGCCGACAGACGGTTCGATCCCAGCTTCCGCCAGTCGTTCTGTGTAGCGAATGGACAGGTATTGCGACCCGCGATTGGAGTGATGTGTCAGGCCTGACCCAGGTTGGCGTTGATGTACCTACCGCCTGTTCCAAAGCAAATCTGCCGGGAGGGGCCTTCGATGGGCGGTCGAGCTCCGTTACGCTGCGCGGCAGTCGCCGCTTGCGGCGATGAGAGCGGGGGCAAAATATGCGGACGCTTTGCGCAGGATCTCGTTGGCCTGTCTCAACTCGCGCACTTCGCGTTCCAGGCCTTCATCTTCTCGGCTTGTTCGGTGCTGATGCCGCCGCGCTCACCCCGATCCACTTCGACCTTCTTGACCTATTCATTTAGCGTTTGCGGCGCGCAGCCAATCTTCGATGAAATCGATACAATCGCCGCCCAACGGCTTTCATGCTGCCACGCGCCATCCAAAACCATCCGTACGGCACGTTCGCGCACTTCTGGTGAAGATTTGTTCGTTGTCTTGCTCATGATGCTCCATCCTACTCATGAGTTGGAGCCTCCGGCAAACCCGGTGCGATTCAGTCTCGGATTGTGGCCTTTGACCCTGAAGCCCTTTCTTGAGCAGGATCAGCAAATCCGCAGTTCTGTCATCGCGGTACGTCACAACTGGACGGCACCCATTGCGCACTTATCTGCCATTCGAGGACGTCACCCCCGACAGGGCAGTGCCTAGCTGATCCGGCCGAATGGCACACCTTCGATCAACTGCCGCAGGCCGATCGCTGCGCCGAGGAAGATCGCGCCGAGGACAAGCGGGGCGTTCAGGGTCAGGAGCGAAAAGGCTGAAATGCCCTGTCCGATGGTGCACCCCATGGCGAGCATTGCACCGGCGCCCATCAGCATCGCGCCCAGAACCTGCCGTTTCAATTCACGCGGGTCTTCGCAGGCTTCCCAGCGGAAATGGCCCTTGATCAGGCTGCCAGCAAAGGCACCGACCAGAACACCCGAGACGGACCCCACGCCAAAGCTGATCCCGCCGCCGCTTGAGGTCATCAGAAACAGCATGGTCTCTCCCAGCGGAGCAGTGAAAGTGTGGCTGTTGACCGGAAAGGCGCTGAAGCCGGTGTCCGCGACCCATTGGGTGCCGGCCCAGCCGCTGGCAATCGCCAGCCCGATCAGCACGCCCCAGAGGATGGATTTGGGGTGGGAGAGGAAGGATCTGGACAAAAGCGCCGCTCCGGTGATCAACGCGCAGATCAAAAGACCCCAGAGCGAGACGGAGATGCCCGTCAGCCCGCTCAACACCTCGGGGTAGCTGCGCGGTTCAATCGGGACCTCCGCCAGTGCCAGCGCGGACAGGCGCAGGGCCGCCAGCGGACCGGAGAGCACGCAATAAGCGCTGAGGCCCATCACCACCACCACCACGAATGACCTCAGATCGCCGCCGCCAAAGCGCGCCAGCGCGCCAAAGCCGCAATTGCCTGCCAGCGCCATGCCATAGCCGAACAACAACCCGCCCAGCACCGCAACCGCCGGGGACCAGGTGGCCTGATGATAAATGCTCTGCCCCGGATCAAGCCATCCGAATGCCACCAGAGCATAGGTGGCCAGTCCCGCCACGCCGATGGCCAGCGCCCACATCCGCAGGCGCGTGTCGTTGCCCTGATAGAGAAAATCCTCAATCGCACCCAGCGTGCAAAACCGCCCCAGCCGCGCGGCAAGGCCCAGCACAATGCCTCCTGCCGCGCCAATCAGCGCAAGCATCATTGCGTCAGAAATCTCGAATCCCATGCGGTCCCCTCCCGATTGTCTACGGGCGTGGCAAGCGCGTCAGTTGTTCTTGCAGAACAGGTCGTAGACGAGGTCGAGTATCTTGATCGCGCGTTCGTCTGTCAAACTATAGTAAATCGCCTTGCCTTCGCGGCGGGGGGAGACCAGCCCCTCCACCCGCAGACGCGACAATTGCTGGGACACGGCGGCCTGTCGGGCGGACAGCAGTTCTTCAAGCTCGGTCACGGATTTTTCGCCGGTGGCCAGATGGCACAGGATCATCAACCGTCCCTCATGGCTGATCGCCTTGAGGAAGTTGGAGGCATCGCAGGCGTTCTCCATCATCCGATCAATCTCAAGATCGGTCATGTCAGGTCGAATGGTAGGAAGTGACATTTCGCGGGTTTCGTCCAACATTTTCGGGCCCTCTTACGCGCTATTGCATCTCAAAGCAATTTGTCAGCCTGCCGCAGATCAACCGCATCCACCGCGCCTGGCGGGTCACTCTGCCCCTGCTGCGCGTTCATTTAGGAGCTTGTTGAGCAAAAACCAGAAGAATTCGTCACCCGCATAGCCTTCGATCCGAGACAGTTCCTGCCCATCTTCCACCAGCACGAAGGTCGGGGTGAACACCGGCCGGGAGGCAAAGGTGATGTCATCCGGCAGGTCCCGCAGGTCCACCCGGCGCAGTGGCGCCTCTTTGCCCTCATCCGTCTTGGGGTAGATATGGCCGATTTCGGCGTTCCACCGCGCGCACCAGTGGCAGCCGTCCTGTTCGACCATCACCAGCTCTGCCGCATAGGCAGGCAGGGCCAGGATTGCGGCCAGCAGGGACGGCAGGAGCATTCTCATCGCATTTCCGATTTGACGGGTTCAGTAAACATATAATATCTTGAATATGTAATTTGACAAGCGCTGGAGCCGGTATCGATGTTTGATGTCACGTTTTTTGGCGCGTTTGCGGGCGGTCTGATCGTCTTTTTCTCGCCCTGTGTGTTGCCGATTGTGCCCTTCTACCTCAGCTATATGGCGGGTGCTTCGATGTCTGAGATCAGTGCGGAAGGGGCCCTGGCGCCGGGTGTGCGCAGGCGGGCATTTCTGGCGTCGGTGATGTTTTCGCTGGGGATCATCACGGTGTTTGTCCTGCTGGGGGCGGCGGCCTACGGTTTGAGCCAGACCTTCCGCAGTGCCCAGACGGAGTTCCGCATTGTCGCGGCACTGATCGTGCTGGTCATGGGGCTGCATTTTCTGGGGGTGTTGCGGATCGGGTTCCTGAACCGGGTCTTTCAGATGGACGCCGGAGAGACGCAGAACATGTCGGTGCTGGGGGCCTATGTGGTGGGCTTTGCCTTTGCCGCGGGCTGGACGCCGTGCGTGGGCGGGGTGCTGACGGCGGTGGTCTTCACCGCCAGCACGGAGGCCACGGCGGCACGGGGCCTGATCCTGCTGCTGGTCTTTGGCGTGGCGATGACCGCGCCGTTTGTGGTGGCATCGCTGTTCATCGGCCCCTTTTTGAAGTTCGTCAGCCGGTTTCGCCGCCATTTGCCCAAGGTCGAAAAGGCGATGGGCCTGCTGATGATCCTCTTCGCGGTGCTCATCGCCACGGACAGCGTCAACTACATCGCGCAGTGGATGCTGGAAACCTTTCCTGTTTTTCAAGAAATCTAAGGAGGCGCACAATGAAACGACTGTTGATGGTGATCTGTCTGCTGGCGATGCCTGCATTTGCGGCGGAGTTGGGAGACGACGGGCTGCATAAAACCGACTGGATGCGCGATACCTTCAAGGACCTGCGCGAGGATCTGGAGGAGGCAAATGCCGAAGGGAAACGACTGGCCCTGATGGTGGAGCAGCGCGGCTGCATCTATTGCACCAAGATGCACGAGGAGGTCTTTCCGCGCGAAGACGTGGCCAGCTACATTCGCGACAATTTCTTTGTGGTGCAGATCAATCTGCACGGTGACACCGAAGTCACGGATTTCGACGGTGAGGTCCTGACCGAGAAACAGGCGGCGCGGAAGTGGGGGCTGCTGTTCACCCCGTCGATCCTGTTCCTGCCCCAGACCGTGGAGGAGGGCGCCACAGCGCAAAGCGCTGCGGTGGCCCTGATGCCCGGTGCCTTTGGGCCGGGGACCACGTTGGACATGTTCACCTGGGTGAGCGAAGAGCGCTATGCGCTTGAAACAGAAGAAGATTTCCAGCGCTACCACGCAAGGCGCATTCAAGAGCGTGCAGACGGTTCATTCGATTGAGGTCAGATCAAATTCAAATATCCGAATTTGATCTTGCTCAATTCCGATTCTGTGCCCTATGGTATGCGAAATAATGAATGTGTTTTGGGAGGACGCATGAAACGCTCATATCTCGCAATACTGGCTTTGGTTGCCGCACCGCTTGCGGTCTCGGCAGGGGAGATCACGCCGACGCAGGTTTCCTTCAGTGACGGATCCGTCGAGGCATCCCTGACCGGCGTGCCGGGCGATCCGGCCATGGGCCGGGAGATCGTCGGGAACAAGTCGCTGGGCAACTGCGTCGCCTGCCACGAAGTCACCGATCTGGCCGATGTGCCGTTCCACGGAGAAATCGGACCGATGCTGGACGGGGCCGGGGACCGCTGGACCGAGGCAGAACTGCGCGGCATCGTCGCCAACGCCAAGATGATGTTCGAGGACAGCCTGATGCCGTCTTTCTACAAGACCGAAGGTTTCATCCGGCCCGGCAATGCCTACACCGGCAAAGCGGCAGACGACACGTTTGGCCCGCTGCTGAACGCGCAACAAATCGAAGATGTCGTGGCCTACCTCGTCACGCTCAAGGACTAACGCCCCTCGGGGGATCAATCTGGAGGTTCAGATGGAACTGACAAGACGTAATGCAATGATTGCAGGGGCTGGCGCGCTGTTCGTGGCCGGATTGCCCATCCGGGTGTCTGCGGCGGGCGAAGATGCGATTGCCGCCTTCACGGGCGGTGCCGATGTCGGCGCAGGGGACATCACCCTGACCGCGCCCGAGATCGCGGAGAACGGCAACACCGTGCCCATCGAAGTCGCGTCCGAGACCGCAGCGGAGATCATGGTGCTGGCGCTTGGCAATCCGACACCGGCGGTGGCAACCTTCAAGTTCGGCCCCCTCTCAGGGTCACGCGCGGCGTCTACACGCATCCGCCTTGCGGGCACGCAGGACGTGATTGCAATCGCCAAGCTGGATGACGGGTCGTTCGTGCAAGCGTCCTCGACCGTCAAGGTAACAATCGGCGGCTGCGGCGGCTAATCAGGAGATTTGAGACATGGCAAAAGGTGTAAAACCCCGCGTTAAAGTGCCCAAGACGGCAGCAGCCGGTGACACGATCACCATCAAGACGCTGATCAGCCACAAGATGGAATCCGGGCAGCGCAAGGACGATGATGGCAACGTGATCCCACGGTCGATCATCAACCGCTTCACCTGCGATTTTAATGGCGAGAACGTCATTGATGTAACGCTGGAGCCGGCGATTTCGACAAACCCTTACTTCGAGTTCGAGGCAAAAGTGCCCGAAGCGGGGGAATTCAAGTTCACCTGGTATGACGATGACGGGTCGGTCTACGACACCGCCAAGAAAATCGCGATCGGGTAATCGAGACGTCTTGGGAGGGACAAACATGAAAAAGCTGACAAGCGCTTTGCTGGCCAGTGCAGTGTTCTGCACGCCGTTGATGGCCGATCCGGTGGAGGACACGCTGATCCTGAACGAAGAGATCACGATGGTCACCCGCACCGCGGCACCCGCACATGTGTCGGATGTGCTGGATGAAGTGATCTCCGGCTGGCATTTCCGCGGCACCGAGACCCGCGCCATGCAGGCCGATGATTTCGACAACCCCGGCATGATCTTTGTCGAACAGGCTGAAGAGGTCTGGAACACCGCCGACGGGTCCGAAGGCAAGTCATGTTCAAGCTGCCATGAGGGCACCGATTCCATGAAAGGTGTCCGCGCGGTCTATCCCAAGTGGAACGAAGCCGCAGGCGAAGTGCGCACGCTGGAGATGCAGGTCAACGATTGCCGCGAAAACCGGATGGGTGCGGAGAAGTGGAAATACACCGGCGGCGACATGACCAACATGGTTGCGCTGATTTCCTCCGTCTCGCGCGGTATGCCGGTGGATGTGGCCATCACCGGGCCTGCGCAATCCATGTGGGAGCAGGGCAAGGAGCTTTACTATACCCGCACGGGGCAGTTGGAACTGGCGTGTGCCTCCTGTCACGAGGACAACTACGGCAACATGATCCGCGCCGATCACCTCAGCCAGGGGCAGATCAACGGATTCCCGACCTACCGTCTGAAGAACACCAAGCTCAATTCCGTCCACGCGCGTTTCAAAGGCTGTGTGCGCGACACACGGGCAGAGACGTTCAAACCCGGCAGCCCGGAGTTTGTGGCGCTTGAGCTTTACGTTGCTTCGCGCGGCAATGGTCTGTCCGTTGAAGGGCCGTCCATCCGTAACTGACACTTGAGGGCCCTGCATGTTTGCGCATGTGGGGCTTTCTTCTCTCAAATACATTCAGGAATACGCATATGATTTCCCGGCGCGACTTTCTCCAGACCTCGATGGCCGCCAGCGCGATCCTCGGCGCGTCGGGGTTTGGGCAGTGGAGCAGACTTGCCGCCCAGCAGGCGGTCACGCAGGACCAACTGCTTGAATTTGAGACCTTCGGGAATGTCTCGCTCATCCATATCACCGACATCCATGCGCAACTGAAGCCGATCTATTTCCGTGAGCCGTCGATCAACATCGGCGTCGGCAGCAACAAGGGTGCTGTGCCTCATGTGACGGGGGCGGATTTCCGCAAGATGTACGGGATTGATGACGGGTCTTATGCCCATTACGCCCTGTCGGCGGGGGATTTCGCAGCGCTGGCCAAGGGCTACGGCCGGGTTGGGGGGCTGGACCGGGTGGCGACGGTGATTAACCAGATCAGGTCTGACCGTCCGGACGCGCTTCTGCTGGACGGTGGCGACACCTGGCACGGCAGCTACACCTGCTACCAGACCCAAGGTCAGGACATGGTCGATGTGATGAACGCGCTGAAGCCCGATGCGATGACCTTCCATTGGGAGTTCACGCTGGGGTCGGACCGGGTGAACGAGATTGTCGAAGGTCTGCCCTTTGCCGCGCTTGGTCAGAACATCTTTGACGCGGAATGGGACGAACCGGCAGAGCTGTTCCCGCCCTACCAGTTCTTTGAACGCGGCGGCGTGAAGATCGCGGTGATCGGGCAGGCGTTCCCCTATATGCCCATCGCGAACCCCGGCTGGATGTTCCCCGAATATGCCTTCGGCATCCGCGATGAGAACATGCAGGAGATGGTGGATGAGGTCCGCGCCCAAGGGGCGGAACTGGTTGTCTGCCTCAGCCACAATGGCTTTGACGTGGACAAGAAGATGGCCGGCATCGTCAAGGGCATCGACGTGATCCTGTCGGGCCATACCCATGACGCATTGCCCGAACCGGTGATGGTGGAGGATACGATCATCGTCGCGTCCGGCTCCAACGGCAAATTCGTCAGCCGGGTGGATCTGGACGTGCAGAACGGGCGCATGATGGGCTTCCGGCACAAGCTGATCCCGATCCTGTCGGATGTCATCGCGCCCGACAAGGAGGTCGCCGCCGTGATCGACGGCGTGCGCGCGCCGTTTGAGGCGCAGCTCTCGGAGGTGATCGGCCAGACCGATAGCCTGCTCTACCGCCGGGGCAACTTCAACGGCACCTGGGATGACCTGATCTGTGACGCGCTGCTGTCCGAACGCGAAGCGGACATCGCCCTGTCGCCCGGCGTGCGTTGGGGGCCATCGCTGCTGCCGGGACAGGACATCACCCGCGAGGACATCTGGAACGTCACCTCGATGACCTATGGCGCGGCCTACCGCACGGAAATGACCGGCGAATTCCTGCATGTGGTGCTGGAAGACGTGGCCGACAACCTGTTCAACCCCGACCCCTATTACCAGCAGGGCGGGGACATGGTGCGCACCGGTGGCCTTGGCTACCGCATCGACATCACCCAGCCGCAGGGCAGCCGCATCACGGAGATGACGCTGCTCAGCACCCAAGAGAAGATCGACCCCGCCAGAACCTATCAGGTGGCGGGCTGGGCATCGGTCAACGAAGGCACCGAAGGGCCGCAGATCTGGGATGTGGTGGAAAGCCATATCCGCAAGCAAGGCACGGTTTCCGTGTCACCAAATGACAGTGTGACAGTTGTCGGGGCCTGAGATCCCACAGCAGAAAGGCATTGAGATGAGCAAGAACATTCCTTCCCGCCGCGCGTTCCTGAAAGGGGCCGCTGCAACCGGAGCCGGGCTGGCGGCCAGCAGCGCTGCCGCCGCGACACCCGATCCGTTGATCACCGAGGTCCAGCCCTGGGCCTCCGGCCTTGGCGATGGTGTGGATGCCACGCCATATGGGCTGCCGATTGAGTTTGAGGACGATGTGATCCGGCGCAATGTGGAATGGCTGACGGCGGATACGATCAGTTCGATCAACTTCACGCCCATCCATGCGCTGGATGGCACGATCACCCCGCAGGGCTGCGCGTTTGAGCGGCATCATTCGGGCGCGATTGAACTGTCCAAGCCGGATTACCGCTTGATGATCAACGGCTTGGTCGACCGCCCGCTGGTCTTCTCCTACGCTGATCTGGAGCGCTTCCCGCGCGAAAACCACGTGTATTTCTGCGAATGCGCGGCCAATACGGGCATGGAATGGGCGGGCGCGCAGCTGAACGGCGCGCAGTTCACCCATGGCATGATCCACAACATGGAATACACCGGCGTGCCGCTGCGCACGATCCTGCAAGAAGCGGGGCTGGATGCCGCGGGCGACCTCAAGGACAAATGGGTCTATGTCGAAGGTGCCGATGCCTCCTCCAACGGGCGCTCCATCCCGATGGAAAAGGCGCTGGACGACGTGCTGGTCGCCTTCAAGGCCAACGGCGAAGCCCTGCGCAAGGAACACGGCTACCCTGTGCGGCTGGTGGTGCCGGGCTGGGAAGGCAACATGTGGGTCAAATGGCTGCGCCGGGTGGAGGTCATGGACGGACCCGTCGAAAGCCGCGAGGAGACCTCGAAATACACCGACACGCTGGAAGACGGCACCAGCCGCAAGTGGACATGGGCGATGGACGCGAAATCCGTCGTCACCTCACCCAGCCCGCAGGCGCCGATCACCCACGGCAAGGGGCCACTGGTCATCACCGGGCTGGCGTGGTCCGGCCGGGGCGCGATCACCCGCGTGGATGTCTCCAGGGACGGCGGCAAAAGCTGGGAAACCGCGCGGCTCGCCAAACCGGGGGAGAAGATGGCGCTGACACGGTTCTATCTGGACACCGAATGGGACGGGGAGGAGATGTTCCTGCAATCCCGCGCCATGGACGAAACCGGTTATGTCCAGCCCACCAAGACGCAGCTGCGCGAGGTGCGCGGGCTGAATTCCATCTATCACAACAACTGCATCCAGACATGGTGGGTGCGCGCCAATGGGGAGGCGGAAAATGTTGAAGTTTCTTAAGGTTACAACCGCGCTTGCGCTGCTTGCCACCCCGGCATTGGCGGGGAATTTCGGATTGGGCCGCGCGGCATTGCCGGAAGAGATCGCCGCCTGGGATCTCGATGTCAGCCCCGATGGCACCGGCTTGCCCGCAGGCTCTGGCGATGTGCTGACCGGCGAAGAGGTCTTTGCCGACAAATGTGCGGTCTGCCACGGCGATTTCGCCGAAGGCGTGGACAATTGGCCCAAGCTCGCAGGTGGCTGGGACACGCTGGCGGATGACGATCCGCTCAAGACCGTGGGCAGCTATTGGCCCTACCTGTCGACGACATGGGACTATGTGAACCGCTCCATGCCGTTTGGCGATGCGCAGTCGCTGGAGCCGGATGAGGTCTATGCGATTGTGGCCTATATCCTCTATTCCAACGATCTGGTGGATGAGGATTTCGTCCTGTCCGATGAGACGTTTGGCGATTTTGAGATGCCCAACGCGGATGGCTTCATCGTCGATGACCGGATGGAGACGGAGTTCACTCAATGGGTGGGGGAGCCCTGCATGCAGGACTGCAAGGATGAGGTGAAAGTTACCATGCGCGCCATGGTGCTGGATGTGACGCCCGAAGAAGAAGGCGCTGCCGAGGTGACCGAAGCAGCGGTTAAGGAACCAGCGGCGGAGGAGGTCACGGCGATTGATCCTGCCTTGATCGAAGCCGGAGAGAAGGTCTTCAAGAAGTGCAAATCCTGCCACCAGCTTGGTGAAGGGGCAAAGAACCGTGCAGGTCCGATCCTGACAGGCATCGTCGGCAGCCCGGCAGGGCAGGTCGACGGGTTCAAGTACTCCAAGGCGCTCACCGCAATGGCCGAGGACGGTCTGGTCTGGGATGAGGCTGCACTTACGGCATTTCTGGCCAAGCCAAAGGCCTTCATGAAGGGCACCAAGATGAGCTTTGCAGGCCTCCGCAAGGAAGAGGACCTCATTGCAATTACCGCCTACCTTCAGAGCTTTAACGAGTGATGTTGTTGCGTTCTCTCCTCCCTGCCGTGCTGGCCATGGTTCATATGGCCGGCACGGCCTTTTCCGAAGATCTTGGTGATGCTGAGGCGGGCGCAAAGGTCTTTGCAAAGTGCAAGGGCTGTCACGAGGTGGGTCAGGGCGCGACAGACCGGATCGGTCCGCATCTGAACGGTATCTTTGGCCGCAAGGCGGCGGCGCATGCGGGCTATGCCTATTCCAAATCAATGGAGCGGGCAGGGGCGGACGGGTTGGTCTGGACCGCCGAAACCCTCGACGCCTATTTCGAAAACCCAAGGGCGCTTGTCTCCAAGACACGGATGAGCTTTCGCGGGTTGAAAAGCGCGCAGGACCGCAGCAACCTTTTGGCCTACCTGCGGGATTTCTCGGACAACCCGGCGGACATTCCCGAAGCCGAGCCGACGGCTTTGCCGACCGACCACGACATCGACCCTGCGATCCTCGCGCTGGAGGGGGACCCGGAGTTTGGGGAGTATCTGGCAAGCGAATGCCTGACCTGCCACCAGTCCGATGGCAGTGCCGAAGGCATCCCCTCCATCACCCTGTGGCCGACGGAGGATTTCGTGATCGCCATGTACGCCTACAAGCGAAAACTACGCCCGCATCCTGTGATGCAGATGATGGCGGGCCGCCTGAATGACGAAGAGATCGCAGCTCTGGCTGCATATTTCAAAGGCCTCGATCAATAAGACGAAGCGCAATTTCTGGGAGGAAATGACATGACTTTTAACAGACGTATGTTTTTGGGCACGGGTGCTGCGGCCGCAGCGGCCTTGAGTGCGCCAGCCGTGTTGGCCGATGGTCATGGCAAACCACGGGTTGTGGTGATTGGCGGCGGTGCGGGCGGGGCGACCGCCGCGCGTTACATCGCCAAGGACAGCAAGGGGGAGGTTGCCGTCACGCTGATCGAACCCTCGCGGACCTATTTCACCTGCTTCTTCTCCAACCTCTATCTGGGGGGCTTCAAGGAGATTGACGATCTGGGCCACAACTACGGCACGCTGGCGGCGAAATACGGGATCAACGTGGTGCATGACTGGGCCGTGGATGTGGACCGCGATGCCAAGACGGTCAGCCTCGCCGGGGGGGGCGTGCTGCCTTATGACAAGCTGATCCTCAGCCCCGGCATCGATTTTGTCGATGGCGCCGTGGACGGCTGGGACCTGAGCGCGCAGAACGCGATGCCCCATGCCTATAAAGGCGGATCGCAGACCGAACTGCTGAAGGCGCAGGTCATGGCCATGCCCGAAGGCGGCACCTTTGCGATGGTCGCCCCGCCCAACCCCTACCGCTGCCCTCCGGGGCCGTATGAGCGGATCTCCATGATCGCGCATCAGTTGAAAGCCAACAACCCCACGGCCAAGATCATCGTTGCGGATCCCAAGCCGAAGTTCTCCAAGATGGCGCTGTTTCAGGAAGGCTGGGCGGATCACTATGACGGCATGATCGACTGGATCGGTGAGGATTTCGGGGGCGGTGATGTCTCTGTCGATCCTGCTGCGATGACGGTGACCATCGACGGCGAGGAAACCAAGGTCGATGTTTGTAACGTCATTCCGGCCATGAAAGCAGGTCGGATCGCAGAGATGGCCGGCGTGACCGATGGCAACTGGGCGCCTGTGAATGCCGCTGACATGTCGTCGAAGGCGGATGCGGATGTCTATGTGCTGGGCGATGCGTCCCAGCAGGGTGATATGCCGAAATCGGGCTTCTCTGCCAACAGCCAGGCGAAGGTCTGCGCCAACGCGGTGCGCGGCGCGCTGACCGGCTCCAAGGTGTTCCCGGCCAAGTTCTCCAACACCTGCTGGTCGCTGATCGACACCAATGATGGCGTCAAGGTCGGCGCCACCTATGAAGCCACGGACGAAAAGATCGCCAAGGTGGACGGATTTATCTCTGCCACCGGGGAAAGCGCTGACCTGCGCAAGGCGACCTATGAGGAATCCGAAGGCTGGTACGCCGGTATTACCTCGGACATGTTCAGCTGAAAAGCCACCCGGACCTGACAAATGTCAAGGTCCGGGTGCGGCACCCTCTGTAGGAGTATTCCATCAGAGGAAAATGGGGGATGAGACGATGAGGAAAGCGATATGCGCGGCCCTGTTGGCGATGACGGCAAGTGCTGCAACCGCCGGGGATCAGGCGGTGACCTATCCGTTTGACGGCAGTTTTGAGGACGCGACCTTTGCCGTGGAAAGTGCGATTGTGGGCCGGGGGCTGGTGATTGATTACGTCAGCCACACCGGTGAAATGCTCAACCGCACAGGCGCAGACGTGGGCAGCACCAAGCCGCTCTTTGCCGAAGCCGACATCTTTTTGTTCTGTTCTGCCAAGCTGTCGCGCAAGGTGATGGAAGCAGACCCCATGAACATCGCCCATTGTCCCTATGGCATCTTCGTCGCCGATCAGGCAGGGGAGGTCATGGTGGGCTACCGTCAATATCCACAAGGCGAGATGCAGGACGTGCAGGCGCTTTTGGACAGCATCGTGAAAGAGGCGATGGAGTAAATGAACTACCAGACTTTCTTTGCCGACCGTCTTGATGCGCTCAAGGCCGAAGGCAACTATCGCGTGTTTGCCGAGCTTGAGCGGCGCTGCGGAGACTTTCCCCATGCGGCCAACCACGGGGGCGGCACCACCAAACCCGTCACCATCTGGTGTTCGAACGATTATCTGGGCATGGGCCAGCACCCCAAGGTGCTGACCGCGATGCACGAGGCACTTGACCGCTGCGGCGCAGGCGCAGGGGGCACGCGCAACATCTCCGGCACGACGCATGACCATGTGCTGCTGGAGGCAGAACTGGCGGACCTGCACGGCAAGGAAGATGCGCTCTTGTTCACCTCCGGCTATGTGTCGAATTGGGCCGCGCTGGGCACATTGGCCGCGCGCATCCCGGATTGTCTGGTGCTGTCAGATGCGCTCAACCATGCCTCCATGATCGAAGGCATCCGCCATTCCAAGGCGG
This sequence comes from uncultured Sulfitobacter sp., assembly GCF_947500075.1. Classification (GTDB taxonomy): domain Bacteria; phylum Pseudomonadota; class Alphaproteobacteria; order Rhodobacterales; family Rhodobacteraceae; genus Sulfitobacter. The sequence continues at coordinate 14,524 of NZ_CANMQS010000002.1, forward strand.
ACCGGGTGATCTGGAGACACAACGATCTGGCCGATCTCGAAGCCAAGCTGGCCGCGCAACCGCTGGACCGGCCCAAGCTGATCGCCTTTGAAAGCGTCTATTCCATGGACGGGGACATCGCGCCGATCAAGGAGATTTGCGATCTGGCGGACAGATACAATGCCATGACCTATCTCGATGAGGTGCATGCCGTGGGCCTTTACGGCCCGCGCGGCGGCGGCATTGCAGAACGCGAAGGGCTGATGGACCGCCTGACAGTGATCGAAGGCACGCTTGGCAAGGCCTTTGGCGTGATGGGGGGCTATATCGCCGCGTCAGCCGATCTGTGCGACTTCGTGCGCAGCTTTGCCAGTGGGTTTATCTTTACCACGGCCATCCCGCCTGCTGTGGCTGCGGGGGCTGCGGCGTCGATCCGGCACTTGAAAACCTCGCAGGTTGAGCGCGCGGCGCATCAGGCCAAGGTGGCCGATTTGCGCGCGCGGCTGGATGCACAGGGCATCCCCCATGAACGCAACCCCAGCCACATCATCCCGGTGATGGTGGGCGATCCGGTGAAGTGCAAATACATCTCCGACCTGCTGCTCAAGGATTACGGCATCTACATCCAGCCCATCAACTATCCCACCGTGCCCAAGGGCACTGAGCGGCTGCGCATCACCCCGTCGCCGGTGCATTCGGAGGCGGATATGGATCAGCTTGTCACCGCGCTGGGCGCGCTGTGGACCCAATGCGAACTGGCCCGGATGCCGCTGGCAGCGCAGTGATTTGACCCACATCAAGGTCGCGCCGGGCAGGGGTTGGTAAAGACCCCCCAAGCGAAAGGTCTGACGATGTTGGAAACCCTGATTGACAGGTTTGGTGACGGCGCGGTGCTGATGATGGCGGGGGCCATCGTCGGCATCGTCTTTGGCGTGGCCGCACAGCATTCACGGTTCTGCCTGCGCGCCGCCACGGTGGAGCTGTCCGAAGGACAGGTGGGCGGCAGGCTGTCGGTCTGGCTGATCGCCTTCAGCGCGGCTGTGCTGTTGGTGCAGGGGGCGATTGCCCTTGGCGCGCTGGATGTCTCGGAGGCGCGGCAACTAGCGGCCACCGGCAGCATGTCAGGTGCGATCATTGGTGGATTGCTGTTTGGCGTCGGCATGATCCTTGCGCGCGGCTGTGCCAGCCGTCTGCTGGTGCTGTCGGCCACGGGCAACCTGCGGGCGATCCTGACGGGGCTGGTGCTGACGCTGGTCGCGCAGGCCTCTTTGCGCGGGGTGCTGGCCCCGATGCGCGAAGCGCTGGCGGGGCTGTGGCTGGTGCCGGGCGGAGAGGCGCGCAACATGCTGGTGCAGCTTGGCCTGTCTTCGGGCGTTGCGGCCGCTGTGGCGGGGCTGGCCGTTATGGTGGCAATTGCGTTTGCGCTGCGGTTTGAGGTTCAGGCCACCCGGATCATCGCGGCGGTCTTCGTTGGCGGTGCCGTGGCGCTGGGCTGGCTGCTGACCTATGCCATCGCGCAGACCTCATTCGAGGTTGTCCCGATCTCTTCGGTCACCTTCACCGGCCCTTCCACGGACACACTGATGGGGCTGGTCAATGCCACCGATCTGCCGCTCAGCTTTGGCGTCGGGCTGGTGCCGGGGGTTTTTGCCGGGGCAGGGGTGATGGCCCTGATCGCGCGGGAGGCCAAGATCGAACGCTTTGGCCCCGACACCCCGATGGAGCGTTACCTGATCGGTGCGGTGCTGATGGGATTTGGCAGCATGCTGGCAGGCGGCTGCGCCGTGGGGGCAGGTATGTCAGGCGGATCGGTCTTTGCCATCACCGCATGGGTCGCGGTGTTCTGCATGTGGGTCGGCGCAATGGCCACGAACCGCCTGCTGGCGCATGCGCCTTCTGCCACCGTGGCCTGAGCGCTTACTCAAACTCCATCTGTTCAAACACCCGTCCGGCGTTTTTGGTCGCCAACTCCTCAAACGTATCAAGATGCGCGTAGGCCGATTGATCGACGTAATAGGCATCGGCCAGCCCGCCGCCTGCCTCCAGATGCGCGCCGATCTGGGCGCGCAGATGCTCCAGATACCCTTTGGTGTAGCGCCGCACCTGCGCCATGTTGGTCGGGTGCCCGTGGCCGGGGATCACATAGGTGGCCTCCAGCGCTTCGAATGCGGTGTCCCAAGTCTCCAGCCAGTCGGCGGTGTAGGTATGCTCGAAGATCGGCAGCATCCGCTCGTGAAAGGCCATGTCGCCTGCGATGACGAGGCTTTGTTCCGGCAGCCAGACGACGATGTCGCCCGGTGAATGCGCAGGGCCCAGATAGCGCGCCTCGATCCGGAAATCGCCCATCTCGACGATGTATTCCTCCTCAAAGGTCTCTGTCGGGCCTTGCAGCACCGTGCCTTCGGCCCTGTCCCGGTTGTAGCGTTTCATGCCTTCCAGAATAGAACCGCCGTATTCCGCCACTTCCTCTGCCGCATCCACATGGGCAATGACCGGCACGCCCAGGTCCGTCCAATAGTTATTGCCCAGAACCGCGTGGCCCTGGCCGTTCTCGTTGAAGACCATCTTCACCGGCTGATCGGTCACCGCCTTGATCTCTTCATGCAGGGCCTTGGCCAACCCGTAGGCCGCACCGCCGTTGATCACCACAACACCGTCCCCGGTGACAATGAAGCTGAGGTTGTTGTTATGGCCTGCGTTTTCATAGGTTGGCGGCGCAGTGGCCCCGATGGCAGAGAACACACCGGGGATCACCTCAACCGGTTTGTCATAGAGCAGGGAAGCCGGGTATTTGTCCGCGATGTCCTCGCTCGCCCAGGCAGGGGCGGCGATCATGAGGGGGAGAAGCCAGCGCATCACGATCCCTCCGCCACAAAACGATACGCCGTGCCCGCGCGTTCCACCCGGCCCAAGCCCCCGTCCGGCAGGTGAAAGCCCAGAAGCGTCATCTGATCCGTCGCCAGTTGGTCCAGCAGCCGCACCCGCGTCTGCGCGCCCAGTTGCGGGTCCTGATCGCTTCCGCTGGCCCATTCGGGGCGGGCGAAGGCAACGTGGTGGTTGCCGATGGCATCGCCGCCCACCATCAGCGCATCCGATCCATCGCGGATCTCAAACGACATGTGGCCCGGTGTGTGGCCGAAGGTGGCATGGGCCATGACGCCGGGCAGAACTTCCTGCCCGTCGCTGATCATACGCATCTGGTCCGCAACCGCCTCCAGCCGCCGCGCGGCGCCCACGGCAAAGGAGGCGCGCGCCTCTCCGATGGTGTTGACGGTGTCTGGGTCGGTCCAGTAGTCCCATTCGCCTTGTCCGATCATCAGGGTGGCATTGGGAAAGACCAGATCGTCAAAATCATCCAGAATGCCCCACAGGTGGTCGGGATGGGCATGGGTAAAGATCACATCGGTGATGTCGCCCGCCGTCAGATCAAGCGCGTCCAGACTGTCCAGCATCATGCCCGCCGTTGGCATGAACCCACTGCCGGAGCCTGCGTCAAAGAGCACATTCCGGTCGCCCTGCCGCAACAGCGTCAGATTGCAGGGCGGCTCAAGCTGCGCCTGTGTCAGGCCGTGACGGGCAAGGATGGGGGCAAGCTCATCTTCCGGCAGATCTTCAAAGAACATCGCACCCGGCAGGGTCAGATGGCCATCGCTGATGCTGTGGATGACGCTGCTTTGGAGGGTGATCGTGGTCTCCGCAAGGGAGATCGACGGGATGCCGTAGGCGGCAAGACTGCCCAGCCCCAGCAGGGTCTGCCTGCGGTCGATCTGCATGTTCTGTTCTCCCCCCAAACAAATTCCTCTTTTTGAATGTGACATGCCTCTCGCCGCAAGACAAGAGGGCTATCGCGGTTCGATCTGAATACGGGTTCGGACAGAATTTGCCAGATAGCACCGCGCATGCGCCTCTGCGTGCAGCGTGGTCAGGGCGTCCGGCGCTGGCCCGTTTCCCGCCCATTGGACCTGAGGGCGCAATGTAACGGTGCTGACCCACTGGTTGCCGGTCGCGTTGCCCGCCATCACGCCTTCGGCGCAATCATGGTATGTCAAAACGACGTGTCCTGCCTGCCGCGCAATGTCCAGAAACCACAGCATATGGCATGCGGACAGCGCCGCGATATAGGCCTCCTCCGGGTCCACGTTCTTGGGATCGGCGAAAGGTTCTCGTACAATATGCGGGGAGGCCGACGCGGGAACGCGCGCGCCGCCGTCAAAGGACCACAGATGCGATCGGCTGTATCTGCCTTTGCTGAAGTATCCGCCATCCAAAGACCATTCCACAACTGCCCTGTGTACTGCGTCACCCATTACATTCTCCTGTCAATCCGGTTGCTACGCAATGGGTAGCATGTATATACGCTACTGATTAAGTAGCAAGAGGACTTGACGATGTCCGTATTGGCAAGTGGTGCGGCGCTGTTGGCGTCAGTGGGGTGGGCATCTGCGATTGTATTGGCCGAACGGCCTGCGCGGGCGCTCGGGGCGTTTGACTTCACCCGGATCCAGCTGATCATCTGCGCAACAGCCGCCTGCGGCATCTGCACCGCCTTTGGCCTGTGGCAGTCGGTGCAGCTGAGCGATTGGCCTGCATATGCCGTCAGTGCCTGTGTCGGCGTGATCATCGGCAATCTGGCAATGGTTGGCTGCCTGCGCCTTGGTGGCCCCCGCCGGGCCGAGCTCTTGGTTTCGATGAAGGCGCTTGTGATCGGCGTGATTGCCTTTTTCTGGTTTGGCGAACTGCCCGACCCGCTTGAGCTTCTGGGGGCGGCCCTCGTGCTCATCGGCATTCTGCTGGCCATTGCGCCGGATCCGGAAGAACGCCGACATGCCGCACCGCTGTGGCAGGTCATCGCCCTCGGTGTGATCGCAACCGTCAGTCAGAGCCTTGGCTTTCTGGTCGTGAAACCCGCCCTGACGGCCGGTGCGGACCCGATTGCGGTCACCGCGATCCGGCTGTCGGGGGCGGCGGTGTTGATCGCGCTTGCGGCTCCTGTTTTGGGGGCACGGTTGGCAACGGGCGCGGCCAAGACCCCCGGCATGATTGCAGCCGCCGCTGTGCCCGGCTTGATGGGGTATGTGCTGTGTTCGTCTTTGCTGTTGTATGCGCTGGCCAATATGGATGCCGCCGTGGCGTCAGTGTTGGGATCCCTTTCGCCGGTGCTGGTGCTGCCGATCCTCTGGCGTCGCAACGGTGCCCGTCCCACCGCGCGCAGCGCCGGGGGCGCATTGGCTTGCTGCCTTGGCATCGCGCTGATCCTGTCTGGCGGCTGACAGGGCGGCCCGCCGGGCTAGCCCGGATCGCCCGACCCGATGTGGCTCGCCCACCGGTGGGAGAACGCATCCAGGGGCCGCATTTGCGCCAGCAGATCCTTTCCCAGCGGGCTGAGCGCATAGCCGTCGGAGCCATGTTCCACAAAGCCGGCTTCGCGCAACTCCTTCAGCCGCCGGTTCAGCACCGTGGGAGAGACCGCGTCACAGGCGTCTTGCAGCTTGCGAAAGGTCAGGGGGCCGTCCGCCAGTTGCCAGATCACCCCCTGCGCCCAGCTGCGCCCCAGCAGGTCGAAAAGCGCCATCACGGGTTTGCCGGTCTTTGATCCGCGGACCGGCGCGCCGGGTTTGGGGATTTTGGTGGTCAAGACATCCTCGATGCGGAGCGGTTACGTGCAGTCGTGTCTGCCCGTCCCAGCCTAGCTGCCGGGGCCCGTTCTGTCATGGACCTTCTGCGAGGGGGGATTCTGGCGCCTACGGGATCAAGAGGCACTTTAAGAGTTGTCCGTAGAAGGTTGATTATTCGTCAAGAATATCTGTATTCAAAGCCCGTTCTACCTCCACCAGACAGGTATGCGCAATCGGCCCCTGCGCCAATGACGACGTCCCCTTGTCTAGCGTCAGCACATTCGGGTTGCCGTTGCTGCAATGGCCTGCGTCGTCGTCGGGCCTGTACCACGCGCCAGTGCTGACCTGAATGACGCCGGGCCGGACCCCGTCACTGACCACCGCTGCACACAGACAGGCCCCACGGGCGTTGTGCAGGCGGACAGGGTCGCCATCGCTGATCCCCCGCGCGGCGGCGTCCTGTGCGTTCATATGGGCCGGTTCCAGCCCGTTCACCCGCTCGGATTGCGCATAGGGGCCGTGATCCAGCTGGCTGTGCAGTTTGTTCTTGGGCTGGTTCGACACCAGATGCAGCTGACCTTCCTCCGCAGCGCCCAGCCATTCCACCGGCTCCATCCATGTGGGATGGCCGGGGCAATCGGCATATCCGAACCCGGCAATGGTTTCCGAATAGATCTCGATCCGGCCGCTGGGCGTGGTGAGCGGGTTGGCGACCGGGTCCTTGCGGAACCCTTCCAGCATGACCCGGTGGGTGTCCGTGACCGGCAGCTTGTGCCAGCCCTGCGCGCGGAAAGTGTCATAGGCGGGCAGGGGGTGGTTGGTCTGCGCGGTCTCCGTGCGAGCCCCATCATAGAGCCAGCGCAGCCAATCGTCTTCGGTCCGGCCTTCTGAAAACGCCTCTTCCAGCCCCAGATGCCGGGCGATGCCGCGGAAGATGTCATAATCGTTGCGGGCTTGACCCGCAGGGGGCACGGCAGGCTCCATGGAGATCATATAGGGATCGCGCGGCGTCATCGTGACATCGCGGCGTTCCAATGGCGTGGTACAGGGCAGCACGATATCCGCATGGCGCGCCAGCGCATTCCAGCACCATTCGTTGACGATCACTGTATCGGGTCTGGTCCAGGCTTGGCGCAGCCGGTTGAGATCCTGATGGTGATGAAACGGATTGCCCCCTGCCCACCAGATCAGCCGGGTGTCTGGGTAGTGGCGGGTCTTGCCGTTGTATTCAAAGGCGCCACCGGGGTTTTCCAGCATCTCCGTGATGCGGGCGACGGGGATGAAGGTCTCTACCGGGTTCCGGCCTTGCGGCACGGAGGGGAAGTCAGGGCGTTCCCGCTCAAGCCCCACCGTGTTCACCGCGCAATAGCCAAAGCCGATGCCGCCACCGGGCAGGCCGATCTGCCCCAGCATTGCAGCCAGCACCGTGCCCAGCCAGAAGGGCTGCTCCCCATGGTCCTGCCGTGTGAGCGACCAGGAAACGGAGATCATTGTGCGCCCCTTCGCCATGCGCCTGGCAAGGGTGCGGATGTCATCCGCTGGCAGATCGCAGATCGCGGCGGCCCAATCGGCGGTCTTGGGGGTGCCATCCGCATCACCGCGCAGGTAGCTTGCGAAACTGTCGAAACCGGTTGTGTGGGACGCGATGAAATCGCTGTCCGTCAGCCCTTCGTCCAGCAGCGTATGGGCAAGCGCGATCATCAACGCCGCATCCGTGGAGGGGCGCGGCGCGAGCCATTGGGCTTCAAGCACATCAATTGCATCAGATTTCAGCGGAGAGATACTGACGAACTCAACCCCCGCCGCCTTGGCCGCGCGCAAAGCCGGTCCTGCGCGATGCGCGCCCACGCCACCCTGACCGATCTGCGCGTTCTTGATCGGAAGCCCGCCAAACGCCACCATCAGGTCGCAATGATCAATGACCGACTGCCATGTGTTCGCGCCTGTCAGGAAACTGCCCGCGCCCAGCACATGGGGCAGAATGACCTCACCCGCCGCCAGGCTGTAGGAATTGACCGACCTGGTGAACCCGCCATTCAGGTTCAGGAACCGTTTCAGTTGCCCCTGCGCATGATGAAACCGCCCCGCACTGGCCCAGCCATAGGACCCGCCAAAGATGCTCTCGTTGCCATGCGCTTCGCGCACCCGCGTCAGCTCTGCCGCGACCAGTTCTTCGGCCTTGTCCCAGCTGACCTCGACAAAGGGATCGTGGCCCCGTGTGGCACCCGTGCCCGTTGGTCCGTTCTCCAACCAGCTTTTGCGCACATGTGGGGCGGTGATCCGGTTGCTGTCTTTCAGGACGCCGACGTATCCCTCACCGATGCGCGACGGGTCGGGGTCTTCTTCAAACGGGTGCAGGGCCACAACGTCATCTGCCTCCGTCTCAACACGGTACGTGCCCCAGTGAAAGCTGGTCAGGGGCAGGCTTTTGAGATCAGTCATGGTGTCTTCATCCGTTCGGACATGGCGTGGCGCAGCCGTTGGCTGCATCTTGAGAAAGTCACATCCTTAACGCAAGGACAAGCACCGATCGCCCAAAACAAAACCGCCCCCATGTTTCCATGAGGGCGGTTTCAAACTTGGCGCAGGGTCAGATCAGGCCAGATCGAACCGGTCTGCGTTCATCACCTTGGTCCAGGCGGCAACGAAGTCGGACATGAACTTGTCGCCCGCATCCGCGCTGCCATAAACCTCTGCCACAGCCCGCAGTTGCGAGTTGGAGCCGAAGATCAGATCACAGCGGGTGCCGGTGCGCACCACGTCTCCTGTGGAGCGATCCTTGCCTTCAAACACCTGCTTGCTGTCATCCGTCGCGACCCATGTGCAGGTCATGTCGAGGATGTTGGTGAAGAAGTCATTGCTCAGCGTGCCGGGACGGTCGGTGAAGACACCGTGGTTGGCCCCGCCATAGTTGGCACCCAACACCCGCAGGCCACCCACCAGCACGGTCATCTCAGGTGCCGTCAGGGTCAGCAGTTGCGCGCGGTCCACCAGCATCTTCTCTGTCGGGACAGAGAATTCGGTGCGCAGGTAGTTGCGGAAACCATCCGCCTGCGGCTCAAGCGGCTCAAAGCTCTCGACGTCGGTCTGCTCCTGGCTGGCGTCCATCCGGCCCGGTGTGAAGGGCACGGTGATCTTGTGATCCGCCGCCGCTTCAATCGCCGCTCCGCCACCCAGCACGATCAGATCAGCGAGGGAGACTTTCTTGCCACCGGAGGCAGAGGCGTTGAACGCGGATTGCACGCCTTCAAGTGCTGCAAGCACCTTGGCCAGCTTCGCAGGCTCGTTGACTTCCCAATCCTTCTGCGGCGCCAGACGGATGCGCGCGCCATTGGCACCGCCCCGTTTGTCCGAGCCCCGGAAGGTAGAGGCAGAGGCCCATGCAACAGACACCAGATCAGCCGTGGACAGACCGGTATCGAGGATCTGCTTTTTCAGCGCCGCGATGTCGGCATCATCCACCAGCGGGTGATCCACAGCCGGGATCGGGTCCTGCCAGATCAGATCTTCGGCAGGGACTTCCTTGCCCAGATAGCGCGCCTTGGGTCCCATGTCGCGGTGGGTCAGCTTGAACCACGCACGGGCATAGGCATCCGCAAAGAGCGCCGGATCAGCCGCATAACGCTCTGAAATCTTGCGGTATTCCGGATCCACTTTCATTGCCATATCGGCGGTGGTCATCATCGGCGCATGTGTGCGGCTGGGGTCATGGGCATCCGGCACGGCATCGGCCATCGCGTCGCCCTTTGGCTTCCACTGTTGCGCGCCAGCGGGGCTCTTGGTCAGTTCCCATTCGTTGCCCAGCAGCGTCTCGAAATAGGACATGTCCCATGTCGTGGGCGTCGGTGTCCATGCGCCTTCGATGCCGGAGGTGGTGGTGTGCACACCCACACCGCTTTCAAACGCGTTTTTCCAGCCCAGCCCCATCTCTTCGATGCCAGCGCCTTCAGGCTCCGCCCCGACCAACGCCGGATCGCCCGCGCCATGGGCCTTGCCAAAGGTGTGACCACCTGCGGTCAGCGCCACGGTTTCCTCATCATTCATCGCCATCCGCGCAAAGGTCTCGCGAATATCATGGGCAGAGGCTTGCGGATCGGGGTTCCCGTCCGGGCCTTCAGGGTTCACATAGATCAGACCCATCTGCACCGCAGCGAGGGGGTTTTCCAACGCCCGTTCGCCGGAATAGCGGCTGCCCGGTTTGTCAGAAGTGGCGAGCCATTCGGTTTCGGTGCCCCAGTAGACGTCTTCTTCGGGCTCCCAGATATCGGCACGCCCGCCCGCGAAACCGAAGGTTTTGAAGCCCATCGTTTCCATCGCGACGTTGCCGGTCAGCACAAACAGGTCTGCCCAGGACAGGGCCGCACCGTACTTCTGCTTGATCGGCCAGAGCAGGCGACGCGCCTTGTCGAGGTTGCCGTTGTCGGGCCAGGAATTCAGCGGCGCAAACCGCTGGGAGCCGGAGCCCGCACCACCACGGCCGTCCGCCGTGCGGTAGGTGCCTGCCGCATGCCATGCCATGCGCACGAACATCGGACCATAGTGGCCGTAATCCGCAGGCCACCAGTCCTGACTGTCGGTCATCAGCGCCGCCAGATCGGCTTTCACCGCATCCAGATCAAGGCTCTTGAACGCCTCGGCATAGTCGAAGTCACCTTCCATCGGATCGCAGACCGCGGCATTCTGGTGCAGGATCTTGAGGTTCAGCTGGTTGGGCCACCAGTCTTTGTTGGACCGCACGTTGAATGTGGTGTTCTTCGCGCTGGTGTGCATGACGGGGCAACCGCCGCCGTTTTCATAATCATTGCCGTCCATGATCTGCTCCTGGGTTGGGGGAATTTAGAATCGTTATAACGAGCGTAGATCATAAGTTGTAGTTGAATGTTCTGATGACTGCGATAGTCTGAGGTTATGACGAACTTCACCCTGAAACAGCTCAGATATTTCGAAGCGCTGGCCGAACAGCAGCATTTTGGCCGCGCGGCGGAGGTCTGCGCGATCTCCCAGCCCGCCTTGTCCGTGCAGATCAAGGAGTTGGAACAGCAAACCGGCAAGGCCCTGTTTGAACGCGGCGCGCGGCAGGTGCGCCTCACCGCTTTTGGAGAGGATTTTGCAAGCCGCGTGCGCATCCTGCTGCGGCAGGCCGATGATCTGGGTGCCTTTGCTGCGGCCTCGCGGGAGCGGCTTGCAGGGCGGTTCCGGCTGGGCGTGATCCCCACGGTGGCGCCTTATCTGCTGCCCGGACTGGTGCCGCAGCTGTCCGCGCATTTTCCCGATATTGAGTTGCGTCTGCGCGAAAGCCAGACGGCAAGACTGGTGGAGGAGTTGTTGCAGGGCCGCCTGGATGCCGCCCTTGTGGCGTTGCCGGTTGAGGAGACGTCACTCACCGAAACACCGCTTTTTGCGGAGGATTTTGTGTTGGTGCGGCCCCGTGCGGAGGGCGCGCACCCGGTGCCGCATATCACCGAACTGCGCAACATGCTGCTGCTGGAAGAAGGGCATTGCCTGCGCGATCAGGCCCTGTCGTTCTGCAACCGCCCCGCGGGCTTTGCACGTGATGATCTGGACGGCAGTTCGCTGTCGACGCTGGTGCAGATGGTGGGCGCGGGGTTGGGCGTGACCGTGTTGCCGGAAATGGCGGTCCCGCTAGAGACGCGCATGGCCGATGTGACCTGTTCGGCGTTTCGCGGCTCCGTGCCGGGGCGCACCATCGGCATGGTCTGGCGCCGCACCAACCCGATGACCCAGGAACTGCTGCAAGTGGCGCAGGTCGTGCGCGAGGCCGCGCGCACGACCTGCAACGGGGCGCGTGTGCTGCACAGTCGATCTGGCGAAACTCTCTAAAACTCAAAGCAAAGGGCAGGGGGGGCACGAGGGAATGTGCAGGGTGCTGTTAATCAGCCCGTAAGACCTGTGATCGTAAGGTGCAGAGCCCGCGCTTGTGGGTGCCATACTTTCCCGCAAGAGGAATTGCTGATGACTTCGCCCGCTACGGACACCTCCCGCGTTCGCCCCCTGCAAAGCCTGTTCTTCAAATGCACCTTCATGGTTGCGCTTTGCACCATTGTCGTGGTCGCGACGATCGTGACCCGCAATGCCTACGGCATGAACCAGATCCTGCATGAAAAGATGGCCAACCGGGTCGGCGTCGTGACCGGGCTGATCAGTGACAACATCGGCGGGGAAGTGCGGTTTGCCAATGTCCCTGCGCTGGAAGCAGCAATGGGGCAGTTCATCGAAACCGCCGGCGAGGATGTGCTGGGGGTCCTGATCACGGATGCCTCCGGCAAGACGATCTACCAGACCGCCTCGCCCGCGTTGGAGGGGACGCGCGCCCAGCAAATGCAGGCGCTTGGGCAACAGGCGCTGGAATCGGGCGGCGGTCGGTCCTCGGCTGATGGGCTGCAACACGCGGAACCGGTCCTGTTCGGGAAGGATGGGACGGCGGTTGGCAGTGTCGTGACGGCTTGGACTTTCGAGCATCAGCAGGCAACCCTGGCCGAAAAACAGAAACGCACGCTGCTGCTTGCGCTTGGGGTCTTGCTTGCCGCACTTGTGGTGGCCGGTTTTTCACTGCGCCACCGAATGTCCAGGCCGCTGGTGCAGCTTGGTCAGGCCATGAACAAGATTGCGACGGGGGACTACGCGGTTGAGGTGCCCCATACCAAGCGCCGCGATGAAATTGGTCAGATCGCCGGGCGTCTGGACGGATTCCGCCTTGCCCTGTCCGATGCCGCAGATGCGCAGCACGAAACGATGTTCAAGGGGGCGGCGTTTGATGGCTCCACCGCCCCGCTGATGGTCGCGGACGAAAACCTGACCGTGACCTTCTGCAACCCGGCCTGCACGTCGCTGCTTGAAACCTTCGGCGCTGACCTGACGGAGATCTGGCCGGGCATCAGCCAGACCGCCCTGATTGGTGCAAAGCTGTCCGACGTGGCACCGCTGAAAGCCGCCTTCGACGGTGGAGGGCAGGGGCCAGCCATCAAACCGGCCGAAGTGCTGACATCGATTGGCAACCGCAAGGTGCGCATCCGGCTGAACCCTTCGGTGGCCAGCGACGGCACGGTCTTTGGCTGCGTCGTGGAATGGTCCGACCGCACCCGGTCAGAGCGGAACGCGGCCCTGCTGAATGCGATCAACGCAAAGCAGGTGAGGATTGAGTTTGACCAAGCCGGCAATGTGAGCATGTGTAACGACAACTTCCTTGAGGCGATCAAAGGCACTTTTGAAGACACACGTGTGTGTACGCTGTCAAAAATCTTTGCGGGCAATCTGGACAATGACCCCGATGGCAAGCTGTTCGCCCGCAAGCTGTTTGAAAAAGCGATACCGCCGGGACGGTTCGGCGCCTACAGCACCCATGCAGACAAACACTTTGTCTTTGAGGGCAGCTTCTCGACCATCGATGATGAAAATGGCAGGCCCGAACAGATCATCTTTCTGGGCACCGATGTCACCGATCAGGACGCCGCCATGCAGGCCGCGGAAAAGGCCCGCGCGCGCGCCGTAACCGAACAGGGTCGGATCGTCTCGCTCCTGGGCGCCGCGTTGCGTGATTTTGCCGATGGCGACCTCGATTCCGAAATCTCCGAAAGCGTGCCGGGGGACTACGAAGCCCTGCGCGCTGATTTCAATGGGGCGGTCGCCGCGTTGCGTCAGGCCATCGGCGGCGTGATGCACAACGCCGATTCCATCCGCAATGAAACCAGCGAAATCGCCACCGCGGCGGATGATCTGTCCCGGCGCACCGAAAAGCAGGCAGCAACGCTTGAAGAAACCGCCGCGGCGCTGGATGAATTGACCGTCTCGGTGAAATCCGCAGCCGAAGGGGCGGATGACGCAGCCAAAATGTCGGCAGAGGCGCAAAAGAACGCCGAACAGGGCGGCAAAGTTGCCCGCCAGACGGTGGAGGCGATGGATGGGATCAAAAACTCCTCACAGGAAATCTCAAAGATCACCAGCGTGATCGACGACATCGCCTTCCAGACCAATCTGCTGGCCTTGAACGCAGGCGTCGAAGCCGCGCGCGCGGGCGAAGCGGGCCGTGGCTTTGCGGTGGTCGCAACAGAGGTGCGCGCGCTGGCACAACGCTCCTCCGACGCTGCGCGGGAGATCAATACACTGATCAGCTCAAGTGGCGATCAGGTGAAACAGGGGGTCGATCTGGTGGACCGCACCGGCAAGGCGCTGGACGCGATTGTCTCCTCCGTCTCGGACATCTCTGACCGGATCGCGACCATTGCCACCTCCGCCCGCGAACAATCCAGCGGGCTGGCAGAGATCAACACAGCTGTGAACGAACTCGACCACGTCACCCAGCAGAACGCCGCCATGTTCGAAGAAACAACAGCCGCCAGCCACGCGCTGACGTCAGAGGCGGATGCGCTGGCCAATGCGGTCTCCCGGTTCCGCATGAAGGGGCAGGAGGTGGCACCGGCGCGGTCAGCGGAAAAATCACCGCCGCCCTCCAGCCGACAGGTGAGCGCGCCACCTCCCGCAGCCCAGCCCGCTGCTGCGACGCAGGGCAATGCCGCGCTTGATATGAGCGCTGATCTGGATGCCGACGGCTGGGAGGAATTCTAGGTCCGCGCGCCCAAAGCACGCGCTGCAAACCGGCCTCTTGAACACAGGGATGGTACCGTAAAAAGCGATGCGACAGGCCTCCGGCCTTTCAAAGAGCCTTCTCGTCGCGGGTGCCCGCAAACCGCGTCGCCCAATCCTCGCGCTGTTCATCGGTGATCTTGGCAAACAGCACCTCCGGCACCTCAAAGGCGTGACCGGGGGCAAGCTGCGCCAGGGCGGCAGGCACGTCGTCCGGCCATCCGGCATCCTCAACGCCCATGGCCGCCAGCATCGCAGCCCCTGCATCCGGCACAAAGGGGGATGACAGCCGCGCGTAAAGCGGGATCAGGTTCAACGCCAGCCGCACCTGTGCGGCGGCCTTGTCGGGGTCGGTCTTGAAGGTGGTCCAGGGCGCTTCGGCTTGCAGATATTCATTGCCCGCCGCCCAGATCGCCCGAAGCTCCTGCGCGGCCTTGCGCACTTCAATGGCATCCATCGCCGCGCCATACCGCCCCACGCGGGCCGTCAGATCCGCAATCAGCGCCTCTTCGGGCGCTCCATATGCCCCGGCCTCCGGCACCGCTTCACCGAACTTGGACCGGCAGAACTTGGTGATACGGCTGACAAAATTGCCCAGCACGTCCGCCAGATCCTTGTTGATCGAGGACTGGAAATTCTCCCAGGTGAACTCCGCATCCGAATTCTCCGGCGCGTGAGACAGCAGCCACCAGCGCCAGTAATCGCTCGGCAGGATCTCAAGCGCCTGATCCATGAACACACCCCGCCCGCGCGAGGTGGAGAATTGCCCGCCGTCATAATTGAGGAAATTGAACGACTTGATGTAATCCACCAGCTTCCAAGGCTCACCCGATCCCATGATCGTGGCGGGAAAGCTGAGCGTGTGGAAGGGCACGTTGTCCTTGCCCATGAACTGGGTATAGCGCACATCATCCGCGCCTTTATCGGTGCGCCACCAGCGCTCCCAGACACTGTCTTTATGTGCGCCCGGTTCGGGCGCGGGGCCCTTGCCCGCATCGACCCATTCCTGCGCGCAGGCGATGTATTCAATCGGCGCATCGAACCAGACGTAGAAGACCTTGCCCTCCATCCCCGGCCAATCCGCATTGCCACGTTTGACGGGCACGCCCCATTTCAGGTCCCGCGTGATGCCCCGGTCCTGCAATCCGTCGCCGTCGTGCAGCCATTTCTTGGCAATCGACGTGGTCAGCACGGGCCAGTCGGTCTTGGATGAAATCCACGCGTCCAGCTGATCCTTCATCGCGCTCTGGCGCAGCATCAGGTGCTTGGTGGGCCGCATCTCAAGGTCTGTGGCGCCTGATACGGTGGAGCGCGGGTTGATCAGGTCTTCGGGGTCCAACTGCTTGGTGCAATTGTCACATTGATCGCCCCGCGCGTCCTCGAACCCGCAGTTGGGGCAGGTGCCTTCGACATAGCGGTCTGGCAGGAAACGGCCGTCGGTCTCGGAATAGATCTGGCGCTGTTCAACCTCGTCGATCAGCCCCTGATCGGCCAGCACCCCGGCGAAATGCTGCGTCAGCTTCTGGTTCTGCGGTCCCGAGGAGCGACCGAAGTGATCAAACGACAGCCGAAAGCCGCGTGCGATCTCCGCCTGAATGTCGTGCAGTTCGGCGCAATACGCCGCCACCGGCTTGCCTGCCTTGGCTGCGGCCAGTTCGGCGGGCGTGCCGTGTTCGTCCGTCGCACACAGAAACAGCACCTCATGCCCCCGCGTGCGCAGATAACGTGCATAGAGGTCCGCAGGCAGCTGGCTGCCCACAAGGTTGCCCAGATGCTTGATCCCGTTGATATAGGGAATGGCGGAAGTGATCAGATGGCGGGCCATGAGGTGTCCTTTAGCGCGTTCAGGCTTCCATAACCGCCTTGCGCGCCCGGATCAATCAGCGCGGCGCGTCTGATGGCGGATCCGCCCGGCGCGCGCCCGCGTCGCGGTCCTTGCGCAACAGCCTGCCGATCAGGAACGAGGTGCGCGGCGCATAGACATAAGCCGTGCGTTCCTGCGC
This sequence comes from uncultured Sulfitobacter sp., assembly GCF_947500075.1. Taxonomy (GTDB): domain Bacteria; phylum Pseudomonadota; class Alphaproteobacteria; order Rhodobacterales; family Rhodobacteraceae; genus Sulfitobacter. The sequence continues at coordinate 30,722 of NZ_CANMQS010000002.1, forward strand.
CGCGGGCCGCGCGCGCATCCGGATCAGGCCAAAGACAACCAGCACCCCATGTCCGACGGAGATCATCGCGAAAAGCGCAGGTGGTCCGAAATTCTCGATCAGGACCGATGCGGCATAGGGGGCAAAGATCGCGCCGACGGCAAACCAGAACATCAACGCGGCAGACAGCTCCACCCGTTCTTCGGAACTGGCAAAGTCATGGGCGTGGGCGGCGGCGACCGAATAGATCGGAAAGGTCGTAAGCCCGAACAAGCCGGCCGTCAGATAGACCCCCGTGGTGCCAAGGCCTGTGGCAAAGATCGTGACCGCGCAACTGCCCATGGCCGCTACCGACAGCCAGATCAGCACCCAGCGGCGGTCGTATTTGTCCGCCAGCCAGCCCACCGGGAACTGCGCCACCGCGCCGCCAATGACGAAGGCCGACAGGAACCACGCGATCTGCGCCGCCGTGAGCCCCACCTCCTGCCCGTAGATCGGCCCGACCATCCGGAACGAGGCGCTGGACAGTGCGGCCACCACAACCCCGGCTGCTGCCAGAGGAGAGCGGTCAATCGCCAGCCGGGGCCGCAGGCGGGGCTGGCTGGGGGTGTCGGGCTGTTGCACCGTGCTCAGCACCACGGGCAGCAGGGCGGCACAGCACAGGATCGCCAGCAGATTGTAGGAAACGTAGGAGGCCGGGGCGAGGACCCCGACTAGCATCTGCGCACCCAGCGATCCGGTCATGTCCACAACCCGGTACACCCCCATCGCGCGGCCCCGCGTGTCATTGGTGACCTTGGCCTGCAACCAGGCTTCGATCACTGTATAGCAGCCCGCGACACACAGGCCCGAGGCCATACGCATCACCGTCCAGGCATAGGCGTCCAGCACCAGCATATGGGCCAAAAGACCAATCGCCCCGGTGGCCGTGAAAGCCGCAAAGGCGCGGCTGTGGCCCACCGATCCCATCAGGCGCGGGGCCCACCAGCAGCCAATAAAGAAGCCCAGAAAATGCGCTGAGCCCAAGAGACCAATCTCTTGGCGCGAAAAGCCCAGTGCGGTGCCCGACAGCACATCCAGCGGCCCCACACCGCCCGAGGACAGCTGCAACAACAGCACCGACAGGAACAGGGCGGCAAAGGAAATGAGCATGCGCATGGGATCCTCTTAGGCGCATTTTCAGATGCCGCCCCTCGAATTCCCGACCCGCCGCGTCGTTTTTCAGCGGCTTGGAGGAATTGTTCAGCTTTTTGTGGCACGCCCTCGGGGATGATGCGCCCTTGCAGCCCGTACTCAGCGGGGTAGGGTGCGCAAGAGGGCGAACAGAAGGACCACGCAATGAAGCGCAAGAAACTTGGCAGCAGCGATATTGAAGTGACCGATCTGTGCCTCGGCTCCATGACCTGGGGCACGCAGAACACCGTGGACGAAGGGCACGAACAGATTGACCGGGCGCTGGATGCCGGGATCAACTTCATCGACACCGCTGAGATGTATCCGGTCAACCCGGTCAGTGCCGAAACCACCGGCCGGACGGAGCGGATCATCGGGCTGTGGTTTGAACGCGACATGCGCCGGGACGACGTGGTGCTGGCCACCAAACACTCCGGCGCGGGCGTGGCCCATGTGCGCGAAGGGGCGCCGATCTCCTCCGAGACGATCAGGGAGACGGTGGAGGGATCGCTGCGGCGGCTGAAGACGGATTACATCGACCTTTATCAGTTCCACTGGCCCAACCGGGGCAGCTACATGTTCCGGAAGAACTGGACCTATGATCCTTCCGGCCAGAACAGGGCAGAGACGATTGCCAATATGGAAGACTGCATGGGCGCGCTTCAGGACGAGATCAAGCGCGGCACCATCCGCGCCTTCGGGCTGAGCAATGAAAGCGCCTGGGGCATGGCGCAATGGGCCGCCGTGGCAGAGCGCGTGGGCGGGCCACGGCCCATCTCGGTGCAGAATGAATACTCCTTGTTGTGCCGGATGGCGGACACCGATGTGGCCGAAGCCTGCATCAACGAAGAAATTGATATGTTTGCCTTTTCCCCGCTCGCCGCAGGTCTGTTGACGGGCAAGTACCAGCGCGGCCGGGTGCCTGAAGGGTCGCGCATGTCGCTGGTGCCGGAGCTGGGCGGGCGCAAGGGACCGCGCGCGTTCAAGGCGGTTGAGGCCTATCTGGCGCTGGCGCAGGCCCATGATCTGGAGCCGGTGCATATGGCGCTGGCATGGTGCCGCCAGCGGCCGTTCATGGGCTCGGTGATCTTTGGCGCGACGACGATGGATCAGCTGGAACTGGCGCTGGGTGCTGCCGACGTGACCTTGAGCGATGAAGTGATGAGCGCGCTGGACGACATCCACCGCAAGCACCCGATGCCCTATTGAGATGAGGCAGCGGCGGGCATCGGAAACTTTGAAAGTTTCCGTCCGTTTTCTTTGAAAGAAAACGATTTTTTGACGCAGATCAATGCGCTCTGGGGGGGCGGGCGGTATGCTCTGGCGGAAAGGTCGGGGGACATGCCAGCCACAACCAAATCCGCATTGATTGACGTGACTGTGAAGGAACTTGCCAAGCTGGAAAAGCTGCTGGGCGAGGTCGACCCGGCGCAGGCGATGATCAAGGATGCCGACGACACCTCCATCAAGGATGTGGTGGCGCACCGGGCCCATTGGATCGCGCTGTTTCTGGGGTGGTACGCGGACGGGCAGGCGGGCAAAGAGGTGCATTTCCCCGCACCGGGCTACAAATGGAATGACCTCAAACGCTACAACGCCGACCTGCGCGCCCGGCAGAGCGATCTGGACTGGCCTGCGGCTGTCGCCCTGTTGCACCGCAATGCCAAGGCCTTGCTGAGCTTCATGCAGGAACGCTCAGACGCGGCGCTCTATGGCGGGCCGATGCAGGGGGCCAGGAACACCTGGACACCGGGCCGCTGGGCGGAGGCGGCGGGCCCGAGCCATTATCGCTCTGCCACGAAATACCTGCGGCAGCGGTTGAAAGCGATGTAGTGTTGCTGCGTCGGTGGCGTCATTTTTCCGCTCCAAAAGCGTCGTTTTCAGCATGGTCTTCGCCTGCACCTTGGCCCATGGTCAGCCGCAACAGGCTTGCCAGAGGAGACCCCGCACATGCCCCTTACCATGAACAAAGAGGTGTTCATCACCTGCGCCGTCACCGGCTCCGGCAGCACCCAGGACCGCAGCCCGCATGTGCCGCGTTCGCCCCGGCAAATTGCCGAAAGCGCGATTGCGGCGGCCAAGGCCGGCGCGGCAGTGGTGCATTGCCACGTGCGTGATCCGGAGACCGGGCACCCTAGCCGCGACAGGTTACTCTATCGTGAAGTCACCGACCGCATCCGTGACAGTGGCACCGATGTGGTGCTGAACCTGACGGCCGGGATGGGCGGGGACATTGTCTTTGGCGACGTGGAAGCGCCGTTCCCCACACGCGAAGGCACGGACATGGTGGGGGCCACGGAGCGGGTCGCGCATATCGCCGATTGCCTGCCGGAGATCTGCACGCTGGATTGCGGCACGATGAACTTCGCCGAGGCCGATTACGTGATGACCAACACCCCCGGCATGTTGACGGCCATGGGCCGGATGATGACCGATCTGGGCGTGAAGCCGGAGATTGAGGCTTTTGACACGGGCCATTTATGGTATGCAAAACAACTGGTTGCCGATGGTGTGCTGGACAGCCCCGCTTTGGTGCAGCTCTGCATGGGGGTGCCCTGGGGCGCGCCGGATGATCTCAACACCTTCATGGCGATGGTGAACAATGTGCCGGATGACTGGACGTTCTCGGCCTTCGGGCTGGGGCGCAATCAGATGGCCTATGTGGCCGCTTCGGTACTGGCCGGGGGCAACGTAAGGGTGGGGCTGGAGGACAACCTGTGGCTCGACAAGGGCGTGCTGGCGGAGAACTGGCAACTGGTCGAACGGGCGGGCGCCATCATTGAGAATATGGGGGCGAAAGTCATTGGGCCAAAAGAAGTCCGCGCAACACTTGGGCTGACCAAACAGGCGGCGAAGTGAGGGCAATGGGGCCGTTCCGGGCGGGTCGCGGGCTGTGCACAACCTGTACACAACCTGTACACCGCCGCAGTGCAGCATGGGCTTTTCTGGGGCTTTTGGGGCTGGCGGGATGTGCTGCTGTCGCCCCGCCCGCATCTGATGCGCTGCGCGATGAGGGCGCGGTTTTGGCGGGGACAACGCGGTTTGACGCGGCGCGCTTTGCCGGAGACTGGCAGACGGTCGCCTGCATCGGGACCTGCGCAGAGGCGGCGCAATACAGCGTGGCAACAGATGATGCCTATGTCCGGGTCGCGGGCGGTGATTCTACAGGGTTTGATATCACGGCCCCCGGCGTGTTGCACGCGCGGGGCGGCGGGCAGACCTTGGTGGTGATGTGGGTTGACGACGGGTTCCGCACGGCGGCGGTGGGCGATGCGGCGGGCACGTGGGCGGCGGTCATCGACCGGGCGCGGCCCGGCGGGGCGGACCGGGTGAAAGCGGCCAGGGAAATTTTGGATTTCAACGGCTGGGATGTCAGCCAGATACAGAGAGTTGAGGGATGAGCAAGACAGCAGCAATCATAGGCGGCGGCGTGATTGGCGGCGGTTGGGCGGCAAGGTTCCTGCTCAATGGTTGGGACGTGCGGGTCTATGATCCGGACCCGGAAGCCGAGCGCAAGATTGGGGAAGTGCTGGGCAATGCGCGCCGGTCCCTGCCGGGGCTGACGGATGTGGCGTTGCCCGGCGAGGGGGCGTTGTCCTTTCACGGGAGCATTGCCGAGGCGGTGCAGGGTGCTGCATGGATACAGGAGAGCGTGCCGGAAAGGCTGGAGATCAAACACGCGACCTTTGCGGAGGTGCAGGCGGCATGCGCGCCGGATGCGGTGATTGGGTCGTCGACCTCGGGGTTCAAACCGTCAGAGTTGCAGCAGGGCGCGGCACGGCCCGGTCAGATCATGGTCGCCCATCCGTTCAACCCGGTCTATCTGCTGCCGCTGATTGAACTGGTGCCGGGGGATGTGGGGGATGCGGCGCTCATTGAGCGCGCCAAGGCGACGCTCGCTTCGCTGGGGATGCACGCGCTGCATTTGAAGAAGGAAATTGACGCCCATGTGGCGGACAGGTTCCTTGAAGCCGTCTGGCGCGAGGCGCTGTGGCTGGTCAAGGACGGCATCGCCACGACGGAGGAGATTGACGACGCGATCCGCTATGGCTTTGGCATCCGCTGGGCGCAGATGGGCCTGTTTGAGACCTACCGCGTGGCGGGGGGCGAGGCGGGCATGAAGCATTTCATGGCGCAGTTTGGTCCTGCGTTGAAATGGCCCTGGACCAAGCTGATGGATGTGCCGGAGTTCACCGACGAATTGGTCGATCTGATCGCGGGGCAGTCGGATGCCCAATCCGGGCACCATTCGATCCGGGAATTGGAGCGCATCCGCGACAACAATCTGGTGGCGATGATGCGCAGCTTAAAGGCGCAGAACTGGGGTGCGGGGGCACTGATCGCGGCGCAGGAGGCCGCGTTGAAACAGGGCGGGCCGATGGGCGCGGTGGCGGCGGATGTGCCAGCGGACCGGCCGGTGGTGACGGCGCAGCGCGTGGTGCCGCTGGATTGGACCGATTACAACGGCCATATGACCGAGAGCCGCTATCTGCACGCCTTTGCCGATGCGACGGATCGGTTCATGGAGATGATCGGCTGTGATGCGGAATATATCTCCTCGGGGGGGAGTTATTTCACGGCGGAGACCCATATCCGGCATCTGGATGAGGTGCATGCGGGGGCACAGATCGAGATCACCACGCAGGTCATTCTGGGGGCGGGCAAGAAAATGCACCTCTGGCATGAGATGCGCGAAGGGGATCGGTTGCTGGCCACGGGGGAGCATTTCCTCCTGCATGTGAGTCTGGAGACCCGCAAGCCCAGCGTGCCGGGACCGGCGGTGGAAGCGGCGCTGGTGCGGATTGCGGAAGGTCATGCGGCGTTGCCCAAACCCGAAGGCGCGGGGGCGGCGATCCGGCAGCCGGGATGAGCGGGCGGGTTTTGATCACCGCAGGGGCGTCCGGCATCGGGCGCGCCATGGCAGAGGGGTTTGCCGCTGAGGGGTATGACATCTGGGTGACGGATGTGGATGCTGCGGCTTTGGCGGGCTGTCCCGAAGGGTGGCAGTGTCGTGAGGTCAATGCCACCGACGAGGCGGCGATGGCAGCGCTATGCGCCGAGATGGGGCGCCTGGACGTGCTCTGTGCCAATGCGGGCATCGCAGGGCCGACGGCGCTGGTGGAGGATGTGGCGCTGGCCGATTGGCGCGCCTGTGTGAGTGTGAACCTTGAGGGTGCGTTTCTGGCCGCGAAACACGCCGCACCGCTGATGAAAGCGGCCGGGGCGGGGTCGATCGTGCTGACATCCTCAACGGCGGGCCTCTACGGCTATCCCAACCGCGCGCCCTATGCGGCGGCGAAATGGGCGATCATCGGGTTGATGAAGACATTGGCGATGGAGTTGGGGCCGTTTGGCGTGCGCGCCAATGCGATCTGTCCCGGCGCGGTCGAAGGGCCGCGCATGGAGGGCGTGCTGGCGCGGGAAGCGGCGGCCAAAGGCATGACGCGCGATCAGGTCTATGACGGCTATGCGGCGGGCACCTCCCTGCGGTCCTTTGTCGAGGCGCGGGACATTGCGGAGATGGCGGTGTTTCTGGGATCTGACCGCGCGCGGATGGTGTCGGGGCAGGTGATTGCGGTGGATGGGCATACGGAGAACCCTGATCCGAAGGTATGAGTCTGTGGTGGGCTGAGGCGGGAGCTTCGGGTTCACCCATCCGAAAGACCTTTCGGACCAGACCCACCGTCGCCTGATCCCTTGCGTGCCAGAGCCCACCCCGCGCATCCAGAGAAATAGTCCGTATCCCCCAAGGGGGCCCCTCGGCGATTTCGCTGGACACGCGGGGCGTCCTCGGGCCAGCAGGGCACAGGCGACGGTGGCTCCGATCCGAAAGGCAGTGCGGGAGGATGATGGTGGGACTTTGGATACCGATAACGCTGGCGGCGGCGGCGTTTCAGACCGTGCGGTTCATGTTGCAGAAGGTGATGGCGGCGCAGACGCTCTCGGCGGCGGGGGCGACGTTTTCGCGGTTTCTTTATTCGCTGCCGTTCATCTGGGTCTTGCTGGCGGGATATGTCGGGCTGCGCGGGACGGGACTGCCGGAGATCGGGCCGGGGTTCTGGACCTTCGGGGTGATCGGGGCCACGGCGCAGATCTGCGCGACTGTTTGTGTGGTGCTGCTGTTCAAGGAGCGCAACTTTGCCGTTGGCATCACTTTCAAGAAGACCGAAGTGATCCAGACGGCGTTGGTGGGTTGGATCGTGCTGGGCGAAGGGGTGACGCCGCTGGGTTTGCTGGCGATTGCCCTGGGCGGTGTCGCACTGCTCCTGTTGTCGGGCGGCAAGGAGACGGGCGGGATCAAGCTGCGCCATCTGGGCAACCGGGCGGCGGGGCTTGGGATCGCTTCGGGTGTGTTGTTTGCCTTTTCTGCTGTCAGCTACCGCGCGGCATCGCTGGCGGTGCTGAGCGATGATCCGTTGATGCGCGCCAGTGTGACGCTGGCGGCGGTGGTGGCGATGCAGACGGTGATCATGGTGGTCTGGCTGAGCCTGCGCGAGCCGGGCCAGATTGCCGCCGTCTGGGGCGCGCGAAAGGTGGCATTGTGGATCGGGTTGACGTCGATGGGCGGATCGCTGTGTTGGTTCATTGCGTTTACCTTGCAGAACGCGGCTTATGTCAAGGCGCTGGGGCAGGTGGAGCTGATCCTGAGCATCGCTGCCAGCATGTTGTTTTTCAAAGAGAAGATAAGCGGTCGGGAATGGATCGGGATGGCGGTCCTGATGGCGTCCATCCTGATGCTGGTGATGGTGATCTGAGCGCTTTGCCGTGTGGTGGGGGACGATTTCCTTGAAAGAAATCGGTCGGAATGTTTGAAACATTCCGATGGGTGTCGCGGGCGGTGGTCAGTCTTCCATCGGGCGGCCATGCAGGCGCATGAAGAGGCTTTCCTCATCATTGTTGCGGAAGTAGGGGACGGAAGTAGGCGGGGTCAGATCCTGCGCGCGCGCCTGGACCTCGGCCAGCACCACCTGGGTGATGAAGGGCATGTCGAAAGTGCGGATCTCCGACAGCGGGATCCATTGCAGATGCGACAGCTCATCACTGGCGGCATCGAAATCATCGGGGTCCGTGGTCAGCGCATCGGCGTCCACCAGAAAGAACCGCGCGTCAAACCGCCGGGGGCGGCCCGGAGGGGTCAGCGCGCGGAACACAAATTGCAGGGCATCGGCGGCGGGCAGGTGGCCGGTGGCGGCGAATGTGGTCCAGTCGGGCGGCGGCGGGCTGTGCCATGTGCCGGGCGCGCCGAGGATCTGGCCGGTTTCCTCCCATAACTCCCGAATGGCGGCGACGGTGATGGCGTGGGCAAGGGTGGCATCCGCTTCCTCCGACAGGCGCTGGGCGCAGATGTCGGGCACAGGCGTGGCCAGCGGGACAGCCGCATCGCCCGCATCGACCGCGCCGCCGGGGAAGACGAACTTGTTGGGCATGAACGCGGCCTGCGCGCCGCGCTGTCCCATCAGGATACGCGGCGCGGTAAAGCGGTCGCGCAGGACGATCACGGTGGCCGCATTGCGGATCTGGGTCTTGTCGATTTCAGCCAAATTGCGGTCTTTCGGTTGCCGCGCGTCAGCTGGACCGGCCAAACCCGCCCATCTCCCGCGCCCATTGGAAGCCGATCATCGCCCCCTTCAGTCGTGGCAGAAGGTAGAGCGACAGGCCGACGCAGCCAACCGTAAAAATGGTGAACAGCGTCAGCGGCTCTGGGCGCCATGTGACAAAGACCAGATGCAGCAGTGGCGCCATCAGGTGGCCCACGATCAGAATGGTCAGATAGGCAGGCCCGTCATCGGCCCGGTGGTGGTGAAATTCCTGACGGCAGACCGTGCAGTCGTGGTTCACCTTCAGGTAGCCTTTCAGCAAGGGGCCTGATCCGCAACTGGGGCATTTGCCACGCCAGCCGCGCAGCATCGCAGGCCAGCGGGGCCGTTCGGCGGCATCGCTGTGCTCAAGGGTGGCAGTGTCTGCTTGGGTGGCGCGCTGGTTCATCATGGGTCCTTCCGCTGGTCCCATATGGGCGATCCGGCGCTTTTATGGAAGGGGCGGCGGGCCAGTTGCGGCGCGATGTCGCAAAAAATGGCCTGCGGGCGAAAAAAACTGCGACGGAAAGCAGCAACTGCACCGTTTGAAGGATATGGCGGCCCGGAAAGGGGCGCTCATCTGAACTGAAAACGGAGAGTACAAGATGAAACGCAAGGCAATCGTACAGGTGATGGCGCTGAGTGGGCTGATCGCTGCTGGTGCTGTCGCGGCAGAGGCGCGCGGCAAGGACCCTGCGGCACTGTTTGAGGCAATGGATACGGACAAGAACGGATCGGTCACGGTCGAGGAGTTGCAGGCCCATGCGGCCGCGCGCTTTGCGGATGCGGATGCGGATGGCGACGGCTTCCTGACGCCGGATGAGATGCGCAGCGCCCGCGCCGCACGGCACGGCAAGAACGGCACAGACCGGGCGGCCAAGATGCTGGAACGGCATGACACTGATGGCAACGGCATGCTCGACAAGGCGGAGCTGGAAGCGGCGGGCGACAAGCGCAAGGACCGGCGCGGCGCGCGGATGATGAAGCGGCTGGATACCAACGCGGACGGCAAGCTTGATCTGGCAGAGATCACCGCCCGGCGCGATCCGGCGGACATGCTGGCGCGGCTGGATGCAGACGGCGACGGCGCATTGAGCGCGGAAGAGTTTGCCAAGGCGCGTCATGGAAAGCGGCGCGGCGAGTAACGCTGTGGGTCGGGCCCGCTTGTCTTGCGGGCCCGATCCCGACAAAGGTAGCTTGATGGACGCGCGCCTTTCAGATCAGGCGGATCGGGATGCAGATGCCGATTTGCTCAGCCGCTACGCCGCCGGAGATGCCGCCGCGGCACGGCTGCTGGCGGCGCGTCTGACGCCCCGGCTTTATGCCTATGCCGTGCGCGTTCTGGCGGATGAGGCCGCAGCGCAGGACGTGGTGCAGGAGGCGATGCTGCGGGTCTGGAAGATCGCGCCGGACTGGCGCGCCGGTGAGGCGCAGGTCAGCACATGGGCCTACCGGGTGGTGGCGAACCTGTGCACGGATCTGCTGCGCAAGCAGCGGACGGTTGCGCTGGATGCGGTGGCCGAGCCGATTGATCCCGCGCCCACGGCCGAAGGGCGGATGCAGGATGCCGCACGGCTGGACGCTTTGCAGGCCGCCCTGTCCACATTGCCGGACCGGCAGCGGCAGGCGGTTGTGTTGCGCCACATTGAGGGGCTGTCCAACACCGAGATAGGTGGCATTCTGGGGGTGGGCGTTGAAGCGGTGGAGAGTTTGACGGCACGTGGGAAACGGGGGTTGACCACGGCATTGAGCGGCCAGCGGGCTGCATTGGGGTTTGAGGATGATGGATAAAGATAAGGCAGATCAATCGCTTGATGCGCTTTTTGACGCGGCGCGGGCTGCACCCCCGAAAGTGCCGGATGCGCTGATGGCGGCGGTTGTGGCGGATGCGGCGGCACAGATGCCCGCACCGCGCGGGGGTGGGTCCTTGGTGCAGCGCGCCCTTGCGGCACTGGGCGGCCTGCCGGCGCTTGGCGGCATGGTCACGGCCACCTGCGTGGGGTTCTGGCTGGGGCTGGCCCCGCCAGAGGGCCTGCCGGATGTGGGCGAAGCGATCTGGGCTTTGGGCACGGAAAACACAACGGAACTGGCCATGGTGGATGTCTATGACGGCGGCTGGATTTCCGGGATTGAGGAAGGATTTGAGGATGAGTGAAACGGTTGGAGCAAAGCCCCCCTCCCGGCGCTGGCGCTGGCTGCTGGGGGTGTCACTGGCGCTGAACCTCATGTTCATCGGTCTGGTGGCCGGGGCCGTCCTGCGCGGTGGCGGGCCGCATGGCGGTGGCAAACACGCCGCAGAGCTGCGCGGCTTTGGCGCGCCTTACTTGCGCGAACTGCCCCGTGCCGAACGCCGCGCCCTGTTCCGGGCCTTGCGCACAGGCGGCCATCTGCCCGACCGTGCGGCCCGTCGTGCAGCCTATGACACCATGGTGACGGCCCTGCGCACGCAACCCTTCGAGCCGACGCAGGCCGAAACAATCCTGCGCCAATACGCAGGCGCCCTGGGCCGCGCGCAAGAGGCTGCGCAGGCCGAATGGCTGCGCCAGGTCAGCCAGATGAGCGAAGCAGACCGCGCCGCCTATGCCGACCGGCTGGAAGAGCGCATGCAGCGCAGGCCGCGCAAGGACCGCTGAAGCAGGCCGCGCCGGGGCGCTTGCCCCGCCTTGTCCCGCAGGGTATGCCGCCACGGGTGGCGACATGGGGATGGGTGATGATCCAGTTTGAAGACGAGAATGAGGTTCTGGCCACCGTTGCCGCCTCTGCCGGGCGCCGGTTTCTGGGGCTTGTGTCGCTGGGGCTGCTGGGGGTTCTGCTGATCTACATCGCCCTCGTGCGCCCGCCTGAATTGGTCTGGCAGATGTTCCTGATCGCCGTGGGCGGCGCGTCCCTGTGGATCGCGGACGCAATGCGCCGCGCCACGGCCAGCCGGGTTGAACTGACCCCCAAGGGCCTGCGCGACGCCGACGGCACGGTGATCGCCGCCATTGAAGATATCCAGAGCATGGACCGCGGCTTTTTCGCGTTCAAACCCTCCAACGGGTTCTTGCTGAAACTGCACAGCGGCGCGGGCGACGGGCGGATCTGGCGACCCGGCCTGTGGTGGCGCATGGGGCGGCGGATTGGCATCGGGGGGATGACGCCGGGCAATCAGACCAAGTTCATGTCCGACGTGCTGGCAACCCTGATGGCGCAGCGGGAAAAGAACCCAGAGTAGGACGCTTCCCCTTTGATCTGAAACGACAAACCCCGCAGGCGCGAACCTGCGGGGTTTGTTTTGTTTTCAACACGGTTGTGCACCGCTGCGGTGATCCGGGATCAGATCAGTTGCAGCTGTAGTAGCACACGCGCGGGGCGTAACGTGGACGGGTGAAAACGAAGTTCACGATCTCCCGCTCTTCCAGCCCGGTGTTGAAGGGCGGATCGAAGTTGGTCACGGTTTCCACGATGATGATACGCTCTTCATCGACCATGTTGGGCAGGCGGTCATTCCAGTCTGACACCGTTGCATGGTCCAGTGCTGCGATATCGCCGCGTGTGACGGACCAGTCCTTGTAGAAACGGTCGCCGTCGGCATCGTATTTCACCTGGCTGATCCGCATGTTGGTCTGACCCTGGCTGGACGCCAGATATTCAAACATCTCATGCACACCGTCGATGTAGTCGTTGTCGATCGGCAGTGTCTCGCGAGAGACCGCATCGGCAATGGTGTAGGATGCCTTCTGGTGGATCCCGTACATCCGATAGGTATCGAAGATCGAGAAGAGCGCCAAGAAGGTCCAGAACATCATAGGCATGATGATCATGGCTTCGATCGCGATGGTCCCGTCCTCGCGGCGCAGGAAGTCACACCGCAGGGCGGCACGCAGCCGGTTTTTGATCATGAGCTGTTTCATCAGGTTGGCTCCTGTACGAAGGCGGTGACAGAGATCATCTTGGCGCGTCCCTCAACGTCTTTATCAAAGGCGCGGCCCAGACCCGAGGTCGGGAAAACCGGCTTGAAGCGGACGCAGGCACGCATGATCATCATTTCATGCTGCTGGCCAAGGGCGAAGCCACGGACCGGATCGGGGTCTTGTGTCACGTCGACACAATCAGGTGTCTGATCCAGTGCAGCGAAGTTACGAGGATCAACGGTGATCATCTCAAGCTTCAGCTGCTCGTCGCATTCTTCCAGCCAGCCGGCGTTGCGGCAGATCGTGTCCTTGACCCAGTCATGGGTGATCTGCGGTGTGCCGGTGTTCAGGCGAATGGCACGCACGGCCACATCTGTTCCCCGGTCCAGCATCATGCTGCGCATGGTGTAGAGGCTCATCTCCACGGCCATCAGGAATGATGCGAACAGGAGCGGGACAAAGACGACGAATTCAATCATCAGAGCAGAGCCGTTCTCGTCCTCGCGGAAACGTCGAAAGCGGTTTGGGATAAGCTTTCTCATAGCGTCAACCTCAACTGGTTAATCTGGCGCGCAATGGCTTTGAACGCCTCGGAGATTTCGATACCTTCAACCCGGAAGAAGTGGCTGGGTGAAGAAGCACAGTTTTTCATGACGTTGGCACCGTGGTCGCTGACCTCAAAGCCGATGGACCAGATCACGATGTTCTGTGCCTTGGCCGCGTCACAGACTGCATAAAGCAGGGTGTCGCCTTTGGATGCGGAGTACTTCTGGTAGAAGAAGTTGTTGCGGTAACGCCAGCCCACGTAGTTGTCGACATACCAACCTGCGTTGTACCGGTTCCAGTGCACAATCTCGCTGTTGGAGTTGTAGTACCAGTTCTGGATACGGTCGGTCGCCACGTTCTGACCGTCTGTCATCAGGATGACAGTCTTGAAGGTCTCAGGATCCGAATAGGCGGCCGGACGGTTGGAGAACACATCGTCGATCAGATTGTCATCCGCCATGTCAGCGGCAATCTGGTTGAACGAGGGATCCAGCAGGATGGACGCCCATTTCATACCCAGAAAGATCGAGGTGTTGGCCCGCGGTTGCAGGTTGTCGATCTGGTTGTTCAGGGCAGTACGGTCCTGGCTCAGCGCCGTGATGCGCTCATAGCTGAAGCGCGGGCACACGGTTTCGTCCAGATCGTTGTAGCCTGGGTTCCAGCGTGCGAAGTGCTGCATCTGGTCGTAAGTGTTGTTCCAGTCGAGACCGGTTGTGCTGAACTGATTGTCGTCAAACTCAACGCAGTGCGAGTAGTTGTGATCGATGTTCATGTTCATGCGGCTCATGATCTCTGGACCCGCGTTCACGTGGGCGGAGTAAGGCACGATGGAAACGGAGATCAGATCCTCGCTTTCATCCTTGAGAACCGTATTCACGAATTCCTTGGCCGCCGGACGCAGGTTCTGGATGCGGCTGTTGCGCCCCATCGACCCTGAGATGTCGAGCACCAGTGAGATTTCAACCTTGTTGACCTTCTCTTCCGCTTCGGCAAAGGCCGGAACGTCCAGCGTGGGCACTCCAAGCAGATCCATGAACTGGGTGCTGACCGTGTTGGTCGCATCCACGGACACCGTGCGGTAGTTCAGCCCTTCATCCACATTCACGGAAGAGACATAGTCGCCCATGCCGGACTTCTCGAAGTAGTCGCGGACAACGGCTTCAGGATCGAGGGTTTGATCCAGGTCGGCAGCAGCAAGCACCGCGCGGTCGGCGGTGGCCTGCAATTGTGTGCGTTCCATCTCGTGGCGCATCATGTCAACACCGATGCCCCCCACAAGCACCATGATGGCGATCATGAAACACGCGAAGATCGTCACCGACCCGTCTTCATCATCGGCAAAACGCCGCTCAGCGGAAACGAGCCGGTCGCAGAGCGCGTTAATATCGCGTCGTTTGAGTTCCATACTGTTTACCTTTCATGATCCGACTCACGACACCCCCATGTCCAAGTCCGGAAATTCCTGGTTCGCTTTTGACCGGTGAAGATGGCTGAAATGGGGCAAAGCCTAGGCAAAATGACGGGCTTTGAGGAGTTTCTTGGCGATAATCTGGCACAATTGCGGTGGCTGTTTCTGAACCGTGCACAGTCGGTCTGTTTTTGCCCAAATTCGCCCGAAACCGACGATCTCGATTAACCAATTTCCAACCTGTCGCTTGGTCTGCCGGTCTGGCGGATTCTTGCCCAGTCAAACGGGTCGGCGGGGATTTGCCATCCTACCCTGCGAATTCCGCTCATCCCGGCAAAGCGGGTGGATCAGGGATGTTTTCAATTCGCTTATTAAATGTGCGAATTTTTGTCGCACTGGCTGCAACCCCACGTTAGGCTGCGTCTTGTACCGTTCCGGTTGCAAGGAGAAAGAACCGATGACACCCGCCAACGAGCCGAGTTTCCGCGACAGCGTCGACATCATGTTTAACCGCGCTGTGGCTCTGATGGATTTGCCGCCGGGGCTGGAGGAAAAGATACGGGTCTGCAACGCGACCTATACCGTCCGCTTCGGCGTGCGCCTGCGCGGCCAGATCCAGACCTTCACCGGCTACCGCTCCGTGCATTCCGAACATATGGAACCGGTGAAGGGCGGCATTCGTTTTTCCCTCGGGGTGAACCAGGATGAGGTGGAGGCGCTGGCCGCCCTGATGACCTACAAATGCGCGCTGGTGGAGGCGCCGTTTGGCGGCTCCAAAGGCGGGCTCTGCGTGGACCCGCGCGCCTATGACGAACATGAGCTTGAGCTGATCACCCGGCGCTTTGCCTATGAGCTGATCAAGCGCGACATGATCAACCCCGCGCAAAACGTCCCCGCCCCCGACATGGGCACCGGTGAACGGGAGATGTCCTGGATCGCCGACCAGTACAAGCGCATGAACACCACCGACATCAACGGCGTGGCCTGCGTCACCGGCAAGCCGACCCATGCGGGCGGCATTCAGGGCCGGACCGAAGCCACGGGCCGGGGTGTGCAATACGCGCTGCACGCCTTCTTCCGCGACAAGGACGGCATGAAGAAAGCCGGTTTCGAAAGCGGGCTGGACGGCAAGCGTGTCGTGGTGCAGGGCCTTGGCAACGTGGGCTACCACGCGGCGAAGTTCCTGTCGGAGGAAGACGGCTGCAAGATCGTGGCGATCATTGAACGCGACGGCGCGCTTTATGATGAAAACGGTCTGGATGTCGAAGCCGTCCGCGACTGGATCGCGAAACATGACGGCGTCGCCACCTATCCCAACGCCAAACATGAACCCGACGGGGCCAAACTGCTGGAAGCGGATTGTGACATCCTCATCCCCGCAGCGCTGGAAGGGGTCATTCATCTGGACAACGCCAAAGGCGTCAAGGCCCGGCTGGTCATCGAAGCTGCCAATGGCCCGGTCACCGCTGGCGCGGATGAGATCCTGCGCAACAAGGGCGTGGTGATCATCCCGGACATGTACGCCAACGCAGGCGGTGTGACGGTGTCCTATTTCGAATGGGTCAAGAACCTCTCCCACATCCGCTTTGGCCGGATGCAGCGCCGTCAGGAGGAAACCCGGCACCAACTGGTGGTGGATGAACTGGAACGCCTCAGCGCGGATTCAGGCATCGGTTGGGAACTCAGCCCGAACTTCAAGGAGAAGTATCTGCGCGGGGCAGGGGAGCTGGAACTGGTGCGCTCGGGTCTCGATGACACGATGCAGACGGCCTACCAATCCATGGCCAATGTCTGGCACGGGCGCGATGACAACATCGACCTGCGCACCGCGTCCTATCTGGTCGCGATTGAGAAAGTCGCAGCGAGCTACCGCGCCAAAGGCCTCTGATGGGCCTGGCGACGACACTGCGGGGGGCGGTGGCAGCGATGCTGCTGCTGCCCTCCGCCGCACAGGCCGAATTCGCGGTCTACGGAGAGGTCGAACTGGCAGGCCTCGCGCGGGTGAATTGGCCGTTGAGCCGTGTGGCGCTGCTTGACGCAATGGTCTGCAACGTGAACGGCCCAGACGGCTTTCTGACAGTGCGCAGCGGGCCGGATACCTCCTTCCCCAAAGTACGCGCCTTCAACCGGCTGGCGATCCTGACCGTGGATATCCGCGAATGGTCGGGCAATTGGGTGCGTATCGTGGATGGCTACCGCACGGTGACGCAGAACGGCATCTCCCAGCCGGTGAAGGAACTGCCGGTCTACGGCTGGGCGCACACAGGGTATCTGTGCGACTTCTATCACTGAGGCCGGGCGAAAGGCTGACGCTTTTTGAGGAATAGACGCCTGTTTGCAGGCGGACAGGGGACGGCGATGGGGGTAAGCTGGCCCCATGAAAGATGCTCTGCCAGACAACGACACGCTTTATCACGCGCTGCTCACCCGCGACGGCGCGTGGGAGGGGCGGGCCTATGTCGGTGTGACCTCTACGGGGGTGTTTTGTCGGCTGACCTGTCCCGCGCGCAAACCCAAGCAGGCCAATTGCGTCTTTGTCGGATCGGTGGCAGAGGCGATGCGCGCAGGCTTTCGCGCCTGCAAACGCTGCCACCCGATGGGGCCGGAGGCGCAGGGCGATCCCGGTGTCGCGCGCTTGCTCAAAGCGCTGGAGGCGGCACCGGAGGAACGGTGGTCCGAAGCGCGGCTGCGGGCGCAAGGGTATGATCCCTCCACCGTGCGCCGGGCGTTTCAGCGCCACTTCGGCATGAGCTTTCTGGAGATGGCCCGGCAGAGCCGCCTGCGGCTGGGTGCTGCGGCTTTGCCAAAGGGAAAGGTGATCGAGGCGCAGATGGATGCGGGGTTCTCCTCCCCCGCTGCCTTCCGGGCGGCATTCGGCAAGTGGTTGGGGTTGGCACCGGGGCGCTTTGCCAAGGACGCGCTGCTGCGGGCAGAGCTGATCGACACGACGCTGGGCGCGATGATTGTGGTTGCCTCCGCCCAAGCGGTGCATCTGCTGGAATTCACCGAACGCCGCGCGTTGCCGGGGGAATTGCGGCGGCTCTACGATCACGCGAAAGGGTCGCTGGGGTTCGGGCGTTTCGCGCCCACGGACCGGATCGAGCAGGAACTGGCTGCTTTCATGCGCGGCGACAGCCCGCAGTTCACCACCCCGCTCGCCCCCCTTGGCCCGCCTTTCGCGCAAAAGGTCTGGACCGCCTTGCGCACCATCCCGGCGGGGGAGACACGCAGCTATTCCGGCCTCGCTGCCCAGATGGGCCGCCCGGACGCCACCCGCGCAGTGGCACGGGCCAATGGCGCGAACCCGATTGCCATCGCCATCCCCTGCCACCGGGTGCTGGGCGCGGATGGGGCCTTGACGGGCTACGGCGGCGGGCTGTGGCGCAAACAGGCTTTGATTGAGATGGAGCGGGCCTATGCCCGCGAAAAGACAGGAGTTGAAGGATGACGGACAAGGCAAAGGCGTTTCATGCGCTGCACGTGAAGGGGACGCCGCTGGTATTGTGGAACGTCTGGGACGCGGGATCGGCCAAAGCGGTGGCAGAGGCAGGTGCCAAAGCAATTGCCACAGGCAGCTGGTCCGTCGCCGCCGCCCAGGGGTTCGCCGATGGAGAGGCGCTGCCGCTGGAGGACGTGCTGCGCGCGGCCAGACAAGTGGTCGGAGCGGTCGATCTGCCGGTGAGCGTGGATTTCGAAGGCGGCTATGCGGTTGCGCCGGAGGAGATGGCAGAGAACCTCAGCGCGCTTTTGGAAACCGGCGTGATCGGCATCAACGTCGAGGACCGCATCGTCGGCGGCAAGGGCCTGCACGGCATCGACGCGCATGCCGCCCGTCTCGCCGCCCTGCGCGCTGCGGCGGATGCGGCAGGTGTTAACCTCTTCATCAACGCCCGCACAGATGTGTTCTTTCAAGGCAAGGACGCCCCGCCTGCCGGTGACCTGATGGCCGAAGCACTGGAGCGCGCCGCCGCCTATCACGCGGCTGGTGCCAGCGGGTTGTTTGTGCCGGGGCTAGGCGATCTGGACCTGATTGCCCGGATGGCGGAAGAACAGGCGCTGCCGATCAACGTCATGCGGATGGGCGACAAGGTATCGGTAGAGACCTACGCGCAAGCCGGAGTCGCAAGGATCAGCCACGGACCGGGGCCGTATCTGGCCGCGATGAAAGCCGTGACCGAGGCTGCGCTCATCTAACTCGGATCAGGCATCGCATCGCCGATCTCCTTGTAGATGGCGGTGCAGATCGTCTCCATCTCAATGGCAAAGAAGTTTTTCGCAGCCTTTTCATTGGGATGGAACGGGTCCTTCACCCGGCCTGACTTGTTCAGCCGGAAGTATTGCTTGTTGCCCTGATTGGCCGCAACCGTGCGCGGTGTGGCCCCTTCGATGAAGGTGCACTCTGCACCCGCTTCCTCAAACGCCCATTTGATGTTGGCCTGCGCCTTCAGCCGGCGTTTGATGATCTTTTCGGAATAGGCCGGCGCAGTGGTCATGAAGATACACGGCATGCCCGCCGGGATCTGCGCCATGGTCTTTTGTACGTCCTCCAGCGCCTTTTCGCGGCTGGTCCCCCAGCGTTTGGTCGCATTGCCCAGAAAGGACATCAGCAGCAGACGGGGTTTGTAATAATCCGGCGCGAACATCGCCTCAAAGGCGGATTTGCCCGGTTTGCAGAACTGATAGGGCTTGCCGCGCCCGATCTGCACATATTTGTGGCTGGAGCGGTTGATGAACCCGAAGGTGCCCGCATTGGCTTTCCACTTTTTGTCCACATCACAGATCGCCCCCTTGCCGCGCCCCTTGCGTGCTGTCCATGAATGCAGGGAGGTTGAGCGCACACCGATCACGGCCACTTTCATCTCTCCCAGCGTCTTGAGATCCTTGGCTTGCGCCTCTGTCGGGGGGCAGTGGGTTTTGATGTTCTCGAAGAAGTCCAGAAAGGCGGGGCCGGAGCCGAAAGGGATCTGGCTGTCGCCCAGAATGACAATATCGGGAGAGACGAAGTCTTCTGCCTGCGCAGGTGTGGCCAGCAGAAGGGCGGAGAGAAGGGCAGGGATCAGGCGCATGGGGTCTTTCAGTCGGTCAGGGCGGCCCGCAGACCGGTGCAGAGGGTGGATTGATTGGCGGCCAGGAACCGCGCGGCAGAGGCTGCGGTGGGATGGGTCGCGTCCGTCACATTGCCCGCAGCATCGGTGCGGAAATTCTCAGGGCGGCCTTCGATGGCCTGCAAGGTCTCCGGGGTGATGCCGGGCGCAAAGCTGCATCTGCCGGAGGCGCTGACCGCCGCGCCAAGGTTGTCCTGCGCGATGCGCCTGCGCTGGTTTTCCGCAGGCGCGAAAGCGGGGATGGTGGTCATCACCATGCAAGGCAGGTCGGGCGGCAATTGGCGCATCGCATCCTGCCAGTCGCTGCGCGCCACGCCCGCGTTCTGCCAGCGCGCCGTGGCATTGCCCAGAAACGCCAGAATGATCAGGTCGGGATCGACATGGTCGGCAGCCGCCTTCAGCGGCGTGGTGCCGCCACCGCAATAGGGATAGTCCGCCGTGCCGATCTGCACATAGCTCAACCCCGCAGAGCTGACCCCGTAGCTGCCCGCATTCACGCCATAGGTCTGGTCGACCTCACAAATCGTGTCCCGGTCCGGCGCACTGCGCGCCGTCCAGTTGTGCAGCGCGGTGGAGCGCACCCCGATGGCTTGCGCGGTGGCGCGCGCATAGGCAGGAGGCAGGCCCGCGCAGGTCTGCCCGAGGGATTGCAGGAATTGGATGTACGGCCCACCCGCGCCGAAGGAAATCTGGCTGTCGCCCAGCATCAGGATCTGCGCCGTGCCGACCTGCTGCGGGGGCAGGGACGGTGGTGCCGGTGGCACGGGCGCGCGGATCACGGCAGGGGTGCAGGACAGCATCGCCAGCGCAAGGGCGGCGCAGATCCAAAGGGGGCGGTGCAACGTCATGCCCCGGATTGGACGCGAGGTTGTGGTTTTTGGGAAGCGTTTTTTTGGGCCGGTGACAGGAAGGTGATGGGCGCGTGCCCTGCCTGCGGCGATCAACCTGCGGGGGTGTCGCCCCTCAGAACCACTGCCCCGGCTCCATCAGCCCCAGATCCAGCAATTGCCGCGAATGCCATTCAAACGGGGCGGAGTTGTGCCATTTGAAGGTATGAATGTCATACCGGCTGCCCGGATTGCTTTTGAGCGCCTTGGCGGCGCGGAACGAACAGATCGCGGCGGTGATGTTGTGGTGCCAGGGGCAGGCGTAGGTGTTGTATTCCTCATCCTCGAAGGTGTGATCGTCGCGCAGGCGCAGGCCTTTCTTTGCGCGAAACAGCGGGATGCGGTCGATCTTGCGGCGCGCGGGGGGCACGTGTTCCTCAAACCGCCAGCGCAATCCGCCGAAGAAATCCAGCTGCCGCTCTTTCGGCTCCCCCCCTTTGTTCATGTCCGCCCGCGCCAGCGCGTAATACCCCGACCGGTCCAGATGCGCCTCATCCAGTGACACCGCATCGGGGTAGGTTTCCAGATCACCGGCATAGAGGTCGATCACATAGGCCAGCATCGCATGGCGCCGTTCCTCGGTATGAAAGGCGAGCATTTCTTTGACGTTGCGCGTCTCACAGAAGGGAAAGAACAGGTATTCGGCGTTGAAACAATAATAGACCCATTGCCCCGGCACCGCGTCACTGACCGTATCCACCGCCCGCTCCATCGCGCGGTCGGCATACATGTCATAATCGACCCGCAGCACGGTCAGGGCCAGATCGGCAGGCAGATCAAAGTCGCGCGGCATCAGCGCCACGACACTGTCAAACCCCATCTGCTGGTGGTGGCGCAGGGTGGTCGCAATCTCCACGTCATCCTCCACCATGATCAGCGCCACGGGCCCTGCCGCCAGCGCGGCCTGCTCCGCCGCGATCATTGCGGAAAGGGAAGGATAGCTCATGTCTGCTCTCATATTGGTTTTGTGCACCAGAATCGGTTAATTTCGCCTGCATTGCAAGCGTCCAGACACGCTGTTAGACCCCGCCCAATCCCAACCTCACGCAGGTGCCGCCATGTCCGCCCCGAAGAAGCTCTTTATCAAGACCTACGGCTGTCAGATGAATGTCTATGACAGCGAACGCATGGCCGAAGCGCTGGGCGGGCAGGGGTATGTGGAAACCTCTGAGGCGGCGGAGGCGGATATGATCCTGCTCAACACCTGCCACATCCGCGAAAAGGCGGCGGAGAAGGTCTATTCCGAACTGGGCCGTCTGAAGAAGCTGAAGACCGACAAACCGGATTTGAAGATCGGCGTCGCGGGCTGTGTGGCCCAAGCCGAAGGCGAAGAGATCATGCGCCGCCAGCCTGCCGTCGATCTGGTGGTCGGGCCGCAAAGCTACCACCGTCTGCCCGCGATGGAGGAACGTCTGGCGAAGGGTCAGACCGCTCTGGACACCGACTTCCCCGAGGAAGACAAGTTTGAGCACCTCAAGAGCCGCCCCAAGGCCCGCCGCGCGCCGGCAGCCTTCCTGACGGTGCAAGAAGGCTGCGACAAGTTTTGCGCCTTCTGCGTGGTGCCCTACACCCGGGGTGCCGAAGTCAGCCGCCCCGCCGAACGTGTGATCGCCGAAGCGCGCGATCTGGTCGAACGCGGCGTGCGCGAAATCACGCTACTGGGCCAGAACGTCAACGCCTACCACGGCGGCATGGGGCTGGCGGCGCTGATCCGCAAACTGGCCAAGGTCGACGGGCTGGAGCGCATCCGCTACACCACCAGCCACCCCAACGACATGGAAGACGACCTGATCGCCGCCCACGGCGAGGTGCCCGAACTGATGCCCTACCTGCATCTGCCCGTGCAATCCGGCAGCGACCGCATCCTCAAACGCATGAACCGCAAGCACACCGCCGAGGGCTATCTGCGCCTGCTCGAACGCTTCCGCGCCGCGCGCCCCGACATCGTGCTGTCAGGCGATTTCATCGTCGGCTTCCCCGAAGAGACGGACGCCGATTTCGAGGCGACGATGCAGCTCGTCGAAGAGGTCAAATACGGCTACGCCTATTCCTTCAAATACTCCGCCCGTCCGGGGACCCCTGCGGCAGAGCGTGCAAACGTCGACCCGGATGTCGCCGACGCCCGCCTGCAACGCCTGCAAACGCTGATCACAAAACACCAGCGGGAGGTGCAGGACGCCATGGTTGGCCGTGAGGTGTCTGTGCTGGTGGAGCGTGAAGGCCGTGAGGCCGGGCAGGTCGTGGGCAAATCCGATCACCTGCATTCGGTGCATATCGAGGAAGCAACCGCGCAGGTCGGCGACATCGCGCGGGTGCGGGTGGTGGCGTCGAAGACCAACTCTCTGTCGGCGGTGGAGGTTTGAGGCCAAGGTCGGCTGAGTGGGACTTAGCACTACTTCGCTGCGCTTGCGCCAATGTCCGGTTTTTCGCGTTGGCTGGTTAGTCCACGATAACGACCTGTCCGGTCAAGGCACCTTCAACGCATTTTGCATAGGCCAGCCCGACATCATGGGATGAAACCGGCTTGTGACCCTGAAACCATGCGCCATAGCGAGGCGCGGACACGTCGAGCATTCCGGGACTGACGACATTCACTCTCAGCCCCCGTGGTATCTCAATCGCGGCACCTTTGACGAAGCCCGCCAACGCACCGTTTGCGGTC
This sequence comes from uncultured Sulfitobacter sp., assembly GCF_947500075.1. Classification (GTDB taxonomy): domain Bacteria; phylum Pseudomonadota; class Alphaproteobacteria; order Rhodobacterales; family Rhodobacteraceae; genus Sulfitobacter. The sequence continues at coordinate 53,952 of NZ_CANMQS010000002.1, forward strand.
GCTGCATTTGTCCCCATGCGGATTGGGTCACGATCAAGCACGCCGCTTGTCAGCGTGAATGACCCGCCATCAGCGGTGAAGTCGAGGCCAGCCAAAACGAGGTTAACCTGTCCCATGACCTTTTGCTGAAGACCGACCATGAATGACTTCTGATCCATCTCCGCTAAAGGCGCGAAGGTCGCATCGCCCGCACATGACACAACTGCATCAAAATCGCCGACTGCCTCATATAGCGATTTCACCGCAGATATGTCGGCTACATCAACGCGATAGTCTCCGCCTGAGCGACCAACCTTGATGACTTCATGCCTTTGCTCAAGCTCCTTGCAGGCGGCTTGTCCAATATCGCCAGCCGCGCCAACCATGATTATTCTCATGTCTGATCCTTCATTATATCATCATACTTTTTCAGTTTTTGGTCTAGGATCGTGCGGCAGAGGTCCAACTCTGCCTGGCGGTCTTCAAGGCTCTGCCTATGTGCAAGGAGTGCGGCCCTGCGCTCGGGGACTGTGCTGTCACCTGATGCGTAAAGGTCCGCGAATGCTCGCATTTCTGCCGTGGGCATCCCGGTCGCGCGCAAAGATGCAAGCAACGCCAGCCAGTCTGAGTCCGTCGTTGAAAACCTGCGCTTCCCGTCAGGGCCGCGCTCTATGAACGGGCACAGCCCCGATTTCTCATAGAAACGTATTGTGGGGATACTTAGCCCCGTGCGCTCAGCAACTTCTGAAATTTTCATGCGTTCTGATCCTTCCGTCCGGCTTCATACCGACCTGAAGCTACGTTAGGTTAAACGCTTTCTTTCAGAATTGTCGTGGAAGCCGACACTCGTGCATCTCGCAGCATCTGTGACATTGGACTCAAAACATGCCATCCCACAGTTTCAGCCGGCCTCATGCGCCCCTTCTGCTGCCACCGATCTCGGCTGTTCGGGACAAACCCGGCCTCAAACGGTTTGGCTGCTGGTGATGTAGGATCCTCTCGCCTGTGCAGCGATCTTGGGTCTGCGATGCGGCAAAAGCTGGCAGACCGGTCCGTCGCAGCCGGGGCGCGCCTTGAGCACATGCCGCGCTGTCCCCACGACCCGCATCGGCAATCGGGTCACCTGCAAACGGGCCTTATCCACGCAAGGTCATTGTCGTCGCGCCTCAGGCTGGTCTTGATGACACCCGGGTTTCGGCAGGCATACCCCGATACGCGCAGCGGCCAGCGACCCAGGTTCCCAGAATTGCCGGAGCCGCGCCATTGGGCCAGTCCACCAAAACGAGATCCGCGCGTTTGCCAAGTGCGATCTCACCCCGGTCGGGCAGCTTCATCGCTTGCGCAGGCCCGGTTGAGACCAGGGACCAAAGCGAAAGGCGGTCCGCGCGGCGCTCTGCGTCCAGTCTGACGATGGCCGCAAGCATGGATGGATAGAAATAGTCAGAGGCCAACGCATCACACAGGCCCGCCTCAACCATGTCGCCTGCACCGAGTGAGCCGATATGGCTGCCACCACGCGCTGCATTGGGGGCTCCGAAGATGATGGGTTCACCTGCCGAACGCGCTGCCTTTACCGCCTCCATGACCATGGGAAATTCGGCGACGTTGGCGCCCAGTTCACGGTAGTAGGCGCGGGTGTCGGCCCGAGTGTCATCATGGCTCAGCATCGGGGCACCGGCATCCAGGCCCATTTGTGCGACCTTCGCGATGACGTCCGGCACGTCACCTCGCCGGTCCCAGACGTGGGCCAGAAGCGCGATGTAATCCTCTTGGCTCAGACCCGCGCGATGCGCCTTGGAGGCTGTGCGCGCCTTCATCCGCTCATCATCCAGCGCCGCAATCGAGAAATCAGGCGACAGTTCAAACGCGCGATCCTGAAGGGACATGTCATAGGCGCGCATCGTCATGGATGTGTGGTCGTTGAACGCGATGGACGGCAGCAGCGGCCCGGAAAGCGCCCATTCGATGACGTCCAGTGCCTCAAAGGCGAAGGTCTCCCAGCGCAGCTGCACCCGGTTCTCCACCGTGAGCCGCGGTGCCAGATCGCGCATCGCCTGTATCAGATCGCGGCCGCGTGCAACGTCGCGCAGGCCCGGTTCCCATCCAAGGGTAATGGCGTGATAGGCCGTCGCGATGCCGTTGGACGCCAGTTGTCTGTCCGTATCTATCAGCGCCGTTTCAGTGGGAAAGAAAACGCCGGGCCGGGGCATCAGCTGGCGTTCAAACGCATCGCCGTGCACGTCGATCAAGGCAGGGGCCAGGATCAACCCGCGCGCATCTATCACCTGACCTTGGGCGGGACCGCCAATCTCGGCAATCTGGCCCTCCGCCACGGTAACGGTTGTTTCCGCAATCTCGTTCGGCAGGTAGACCTGCGCGCCTTCAAAGGTAATCATCTAGAGCCGTTCCAAGGTCAGGTGCCAGTGCCAGGAGCCGGGTTTGTCATGCTCCCGGTCCTTCAGACTGAGGCACTCGAAGCCTGAGAACAAGGCCAGGAGGTCAGCCGCAGAGCAGAAGTAGTGTGGATGGACCTTGTCGGTGCCCGGTGCATCAAAAACCCAGGCGTTGCGGCCGATTTCGCGGCCCCGATACCTGGCCTGTTCATGGGGCAGGCGGCGTTTGGACAGCATGGTGCCCATATAGCTGCCGCCAGGCTTCAGGACCCGCCGGATTTCAGCGATGGTGCGCAGCAGGACGTCCTCGTCCCCGTGATAGATCACGTTCCAGCTCAGCACATGATCGAAACTGTGATCCTCAAAAGGCAGGCTGTCCATCCGGGCCAGCACCGTTTTTACGCCGCCTGACGTGGCAATCTCGTCCAGACCCTCGGGGGCTGCATCCAGGGCTGTCACGTCGAACCCTTGGCCTGCAAGCCACAACGCATGACGTCCGACGCCTGCGCCCAGATCGAGGATGCGTGCACCTTTCGGCAGCCCGGTTGCCCAGACCTTCACGTCCTCTTCGGGGGTCAGCCATTTGCTTCCCGGCTCAATGCCCGCCCACTGGTCATTCCAGTGCTGATCGGCTGTATCTGTCTTCACCTTTGTTCTCCGATGATTTTGGTACGGGTCCAGCCGCTCAACTGTTCTATTCCGATAACCACAACGGCGATCATCAGGATCACCGTCATCGCCGTGGGGTAGTCGAAAAGATCAAAACCGACCTTCAGTTCGATGCCAATCCCGCCTGCGCCCACCAGACCAAGGATGGTCGATGACCGCATCGCTTTTTCCAGAGCGTAGAGCGAGGTTGAGATAAAGGCGGGCAGGGCGGCGGGGATGGTGGCGCAGGCGACCACGTCGATCTTGCGCGCACCAGTGGCCGTCAGGCTTTCGGCTGGCCCCCTTTCGGTCGCTTCCATGTCGTCGGCAAAAAAGCGTCCACAAAAACCGATCGTGTCGATCACGATGGCCAGCATGCCCGCAAAAGGGCCAAGCCCCACAGCGACAACAAAAACCAGCGCCCAAGCGATGTCGGGCACGGCACGGATGAAACCCAACGTTGTGCGCACAATCTGGTTGGCCCATGGCGCAGCGATCAGCCCGCGCGCCGCCACAAGCGCAACGGGCACCGACAGGATGACACCGATCACGGCCCCAGCGACAGCGATTTGCAGTGTTTCAACCATTTTCCAACCCAACCGGACCAAAACGTCCGGCTCAAGGTTCGGAGGGAACGCGCGGGAGGCGAAATCGGCAAAGCGTGGCGGGGCGCTGGCGACTTTTTCAAGCGAGAACCCGGCACCTGCGAGGCACCAGAAAATGATCGACACACCCAGGATATAGCCGAGGAACGCAAGGGCCGACGGGCGCTCAAAGCGTTTAAGTGCGGCGTCAGTCATAAAGCCCCCGCAGGTCTTCTGCACTCAAGGAGGCAGCGGTTGCGTCAAGCTGCATGCGGCCTTGCGCCAGGCCAAGCACCCGGTCGCCATATCTCAGCGCATGCGCGACGTTGTGAGAGGTAAAGACGACCGTGACCCCTTCGTCCCGGACAAGACGAAAGAACAAGTCCATCACGTCCTCGCCTGCGGCGGGGTCGAGTGAGGCGCAGGGTTCATCGGCAAAAAGCACCTTTGGTGCACCGACAATGGCGCGCGCGATCGCGACCCGCTGCGATTGTCCGCCCGACAGACGGTCCGCGCGGCGGCCCGCAAATTCCCCCAGTCCCACACGTTCCAACGCATGCAGGGCAGCCGCAGGAGAGGATTGCGGGGCCAGCGTATGGCTCCAGTGGCGCATGCCGGGGTGTTTCCCCAACAGCCCGTGAACGACGTTTGAAAGCACACTCAGGCGCGGCACCAGGTTGTGTTTCTGAGAAACCAGCCCAGCCTTTGCCCTCAACTGACGCAAGGCAGCGGCACCCGACGTATCGGTCTGCTGACCCAGCAAATGCACATTGCCGCCGGTCACCGGGATAAGCCCCATCAGGCAGCGCAGCAGCGTGGACTTGCCGGTCCCGTTGGCGCCCACCAGCGCCACCGCCTCGCCGCGCGCCAGACGAAAGCTCACGTCGGAGAAAACTTTCGTCTTGCCAAAGTGTTTGGTAACGCCGCGCGCTTCGATGTCGACGGGTGACACCGGCGCAAATGCCGCCCCGGTGGGTTCGGACTGCGCAAGGGGCGCAGCCCGTTTTGTGACGACAAGATCAGTCACCGATGAAGTTGTCGAACTGGGGGAAGCCCGCGTTTGAATACATCGAGCGCACGTAGTCATAGGCGCTGTCATCAATCGCGACGAGGTCCATGCCGACATATTTGTCGTTCTCTTCATGGGCGGTGATGCCGGCAATGATCTGGGTCTTGTTTTCAAGTATCGCGTTCTTGACCATCTCTGCGGCTTCAGACGGCACATGCGCGCCCACCATGATCATGTCATTGGGCAGATCCCCCGACCGCGCGATCATCTTGAAGAAGCCGTAAGGCAGGTCGGTCTCCTTGTTCCGCACGTTCAGCCAGGAGCCGGCGTTGGAGCCAATGGCGTCCACGTCGCCTGCCTTCAGCGCCTCGTGGGCGATGTTGCGCGAGGTGTGGGTCCTGTCGATGTCATTCACAGGATCGACACCGTGATCGGCGAGCACCTGCATCGGGCACAGCATATTCGATGTCGAACCGATATCGCCGAATGCAACCTTTTTGCCTTTCAGGTCGGCCGGCACGTTGATGCCACTGTCCGCGCGCACGATGATGGCGCAGTGATAGTCCGGGCGACCCAGGCCGATCAGGGGCGTGGCATTGGTCAGCTTGTTCACAACGACATATTCAGCAGGGCCTGACACCACAAAATCCACCGTCTCGCCGCGCAATGCCTCGGCTGCCGCGGTGCGCGAGTTTACGGCGTAGAATTCAAATGTGTCGCCCGTTGCGGCTTCCAGCGCATCCTTGAAGGGCCCCCACTCCAGTTGCAGGCGCTCCATGCCTTCGACGTCCGTGACGGCCAGTTTCCAGGTCTCCGCCGCGACGGACAGGGCGGATACAGCGGCAAGGCCGATACCGAGGATAAGTGATCTGAGGTTCATAAGTCTCTCCAGGTTGGGGGGGGTAGGTTGAGGGTTTCGGGGACAGCCTTGAGTGGCAATTGACGCTACAAGTCGAACCTTTCGGAGCTGTCAGTGAAGTCATGCAGGTGCACCGTGACCTGATCCTCCCCCAGCAGAACCACGCCGTAAGCGGCAGGTTCGAAGGTGCCGGAGATGCGGTCTTTGGGACCACCTAGGTCAAGCGCGACCTGATGGTTCAGCCCGCGCATGCATGAATAGCTGATGCCGCGCCAGTTGCCCCAGATGGCACGGTGCACATGGCCGAAAAACAGGTGGCGAATGCGGGCGATGTGCGGTGCGATTACGTCGAAAAATGCCTCGGCTTCGTGCAGCATGATCCGGTCCATGGCGGGGATCCCTACCGGACAAGGCGGGTGGTGCATGAACATCACAATGGGATCATCCGACCCGTCGAGTTGTCGCCGCAACCAGTCACGCCGCAGGGCGCAATAGGCCCCGCCCGCGCCTTCGGGGGCCTTGGTATCAAGCAGCAGAAACCGCCCGGCCTCTGTGTGGAGCACCGTTTGGACAAACCCGTTTTCGTCTCTTGGTGTCTTGGGAAATGCCGCTGCGAACGCCGGTGTGTCGTCATGGTTTCCCACCATCAGATACGCGGGCACGTGCAGCTTACCCATCTCACCAGCGAAACGCGCATAGGCGTCAGCATCACCCCAGTGGGTCAGATCCCCTGTCACCACGACAAAGGCGGCATCACCATGCGCGTCGTTGATCGACTGCACGGCGCGCGCCAAAGCAGCCGCAGGGTCTTGGCCATAAAGCAAGCCGCCGCCAACAACGTGTGTATCGGTGAGATGGATGAATTTCATTCTGCCGCCACCGGCTTGGCCCAGTCATCCCATGCGGTGCCGGTCTTGTGCACCGGCCCGTCCCAGGCAAAGGGGATCTGGTGGATGGTGGTTGCCCCCTCATCAACCACAAGGACGAAATAGGCGGGGGGCAGTGGACCGCCGATCAACATCTCCGTCTCCCGCAGATCCGGAATGGACTGGTTCCCGGTCGAAGGCACGCTGGCGAAGGGAATGCCGCAATAGGTGCCGTGGATCGGCGCGTGCACATGGCCGAAATGGAGGTATTCGATCCGATCCTGATAGGCTTCAAGGATCGCGCGGAAACCGGGGCGGTCTGCGGGCACCAGGGCGATTTTGTCTTCCGCGGGCAGGCCCAGCGTCATCGGGTTGTGGTGCAGAAACAGCCGTGCGCGGGGGGCACCCTCAAGCGCCTCTGCAAGCCAATCGCAGCGGTCCGCGCCAAAGTGGCCCGCATGTGTCTTGGGCGCGCATGTGTCGAGATAGATCAGCCGCAGCCCATCCACGTCATCGGTGTAGTTGATGTACCCGGAGGGATCTGCCGGGTGATCGGGAAAGGCGCTCTGAAACGCCCCGCGATCATCGTGATTGCCAATCATCAGGCGAACCGGCACGACAAAATCATCAATCGCTTCTTTCAGCGCGCCGTATGCCTCGGGCTCCCCCCAATGGGTCAGATCACCGGTGATGATCAGACGCAGGGCATCGCTGTGATGGGCCGCGACATGCGCCAGAGCTTGCGCAAAGCGTGCATGGGGATCGAGGCCGCCCATCTGTTCACCGGGCACGCTGAGATGGATGTCGGACATGTGGATGAGCTTCATGGCGGCTCCTGCTGTGTTCAAAAGTCAGATTTCGTCCAGAACGTGCGGGGGAGAAAGATCCCCCCCGCACGGGTCACCGCATGCTCAGCCGTTTGGCAAAAGGTCAGCAACCTCTTCCACCATCTCTTGCTGAAGCGCGTTCATGTCGGTGGCATCCCCCGTCACGATCCGCTCAATGCTGTCATAGATCACTTGCGTGATCGCCAGACCGTTGTCGCCGGGATAGGCAAGCCAGTCGCGCAGCAGGGGCAGCTGATCCACTGCTGTCTGCTTGTTGGGGTTCTGCTCGTAGAAATCGGCGAGGATGATCTCATTGGCGGCCTTGTTGGGCGGCATGTAACCTGTCGTTTTGGCCACTTCCGCCGCGCCATCGCCCGACGTGATGTACTTGAGCCATGTCCATGCAGCGTCACGCACCTTCGGGTCGTCCGAGGTAGAGGTCAGCATCGCCGCGTTACCCCCCGCAGGCAGGCCCATCGGCGCGCCATCGAGGCCCGGAAACGGGCCGGTCACGAGTTCGAAGTCACCTTGGCTCCGCTCCACGGCACCCAGCGCGGATGTGGACCAGAACATCATACCAATGTCACCGGCTGAGAAAGAGGACAGCGCCGCTTTCCATTCGAGGTTTTGCATCTCGCATTCCGTGAAAATCTCTTGCATCTGCTCAAGAGCGACCAGCGCCTCTGGGCTGTCCAGCGTCACGCGGCCGCCGTCAACAATTGCGCTGTCCTGGCTCCACAACAGGGCCTGAACGAACCAGTTGCCGGTGATGTTCCAGCCCCAGAAAATCGGGTTGTCGATGCCGTTGGCTTTCATGGTCTTGCAGGCTGCGATCACTTCATCCCAGGTGGTTGGCAGCTCTTCGATGCCACCCGCGCGCAGGATGTCTATGTTGTAGTATCCCACCGGCAGGGAGATGGAGAACGGCAGGCCATAGACGGTGTTATCGAAGGTCGACAGCGACAGCATCGCCTCGTGATACCCGTCCTTCTCGAAATCGGCCTCCGAAGCGATGAAGGGCTCCAGCGACTGCGCGATGCCCTTGTCGATCAGCGGCGCCTGACGGTTCAGACCCTGCATGGTCACATCGGGCAGGTTCCCTGCAACCGCTTCGCGGAGGATTGTGTTTGTGGCATCCTCGTAGCTCTCGTAGGTGGCGCGAAACTTCACCTCGATGTTCGGATGGGCTTCCTTGAAGGCGGGCATCATCGCCTCATAGGTCACGTCAAAGAGGTGGCTGTAGGGATAGGCAAACTCGATCGTTACCTTTTCCTCGGCGAAGACGGCGCTGGCCGACAATACCAGGACCATTGCAGTTGTGGTCAGTTTCATTAGGTTTACTCCTGTTGCTGAGGCCTGACGGTTTGGCGATTGGCAGACCTCAATGATTTTCCCCTGCAGGGGAGGTGATGGTCCCCTTGCGGGGCTATGGGTAGGGCGGGAGCGATCCCGCCTTACTTCATTCCAGACAATGTGATCCCCTCGATGAAGCGGCGCTGCGCGATCAGAAACGCGACGATCAGCGGTGTGACGATGACAGTGGCTGTGGCCATCATGGGACCGAAGAACGACCCGTCTCCATCGCCCTTGAACTCGCGCAGACCCAGCGGCGGCGTGAAGAGGTCCCGGTTGCCGGTCACGACGATGCGCGGCCAGAAGTAATCGTTCCAATGGGCCACGATGCTGAAGATGGCGAAAGCCAGCAGCGCGGGGATTGCCGTGGGCAGCATGACGCGCCAGACGATGGCAAACTCGCTCATCCCATCCATCCGTGCCGCGTCGATCAGGTCATCGGGCACGGTCATGAAGAACTGGCGCATCAGGAAGATGCCAAAGACGGAGATCGTCCAGGGCAAGACCAAAGCCGCATAGGTGTTGGTCAGCCCCAGCTTGGCCAGCATGATGTAAAGCGGCAGTGCAATGGCATGGACCGGGATCAGCAGGCAGAACAGAACCAGCCCGAACACCGCCTCGCGGCCCCAGAACTTCAGCTTGGCAAGCGCATAGGCAGCAGGCAGCGCCACGACAATCTGGATCAGAAAGATCGAGACGGTGACGACCACCCCGTTGAGCAGGTAGCGTATCAAAGGCGCTTCGGTGAACGCCTTGGTGTAGTTGAAGACAACAGGGCGCATCGCGCATGCCGCTGTCGTTTCCGTCAGCAAAGCCTCCTGCACGCCAGCATCATCCTCGTTGGGAAAACGCGACCGCGCCGCTTCAATATCGGCCCGGTCAGGCTGGCGCAGCGCAACGCAACGCGGATCGATCATCATCTCCTGCCGCCCAAAGAAGCCGCCTTCGCCTCGGTCGATCTCACCGGGGCTTTTGAAGGAGTAGCTGACCATCATGTAAAATGGGGCAAGCACAATGATTGCGCCAAAGATCAGGACAAGATGTTTGAGCCAGTCGCGTGTCATCCGTAATGCACCTTTCGCTCGACCAGCCAGCGCTGGATCAGGGTCAGAAACATCACGAAGACCAGAAACAAGACGGTGATGGCGGATCCAATGCCGATCAGGTTCTGCTGAACGCCTTTCTCGAAAATCGCGAACATCATCACATAGGCAGATTTGTTCGGACCGCCGCCTTGTGGCCAGAAGGCCTCGATTGTGTCAAAGACCTGAAAGGCGCGGATGCAGGAAATGGTCACAACAAACACGGTTGTCGGCCCAAGCGCAGGCCAGGTGACCAACCGGAACCGCTCCCAGGCGCTTCTCGCCCCGTCCATTTCAGCAGCGTGATACAACTCGCGGTGCACGGAGGTCAGCCCTGCAAGGTACAGCACCATGTTGAAGCCAAAACCCTGCCAGATGCCAATGAAGCACACGACCCAGATGGCATAGTCACGATCCCTCAGCCACAGCGGAAACCCGTCAGCGCAGCCGTTTCCAAAGAACGCGATGGCCTCCATCCATGTGCCACAGGCCATCGCCAGGGTCCGGTTCACCATCCCGATTGTTGGATGCAACATGAACTCCCAAGCGATGGCCATCGCCAGCAGCGTTGCCATGACGGGCAGGAAATAGATTGTCTTGTAGATGTCACCGATCCGGCCAAGCGAATGCACCAGCATGGCCGCGCCCAGCCCCAGACCGACAGAGATCGGCACCACTGTCACCACATAGGTGAAGGTCGCGATGAACATCTTCTCGTAAGTTGAGCGGGTGAAAAGCCTTTCGTAGTTCTGCACCCCAACCCAGTCAAATCCCGGATTGCCCAAGGCGTAGTTGCTGAACGACAGCACGATTGCCACGCAGACCGGCACCAGCAGGATCAGGATCATCAGTGCCAGCGCCGGGGCTGCCAGACCCCAGGCCGTGCGCGCTTGCCGGTTCTCTTCCTTGCGCAGCGGTTGCAGATCCGCGTCAAGCACCGCCATCTCAGGCGACCTCGCTTGTCAAGTCGACCATGGCTTCGACGCTGCGCAAACGCTTTCCGCGCGCGTCAAAAACCAGTCCCACCCGCGTGTCGAAGCCCAGCCCAACCTCCGCCCCAAGTCCCAGCATCTGCCGCTGCGCAGGTGTCGCCCGGAGGGTCACGCGCATTGCATCGTCGTCAAGCGCAATCTGGGCGAAGACTTCAGAGCCGAGGTTCTCGAAATGTACCACCCGGCCCGTCAACCGTGGGGTATGCTGCGTCAGGTGCAGCGCCTCGGGGCGCAATCCAAGCTGCATTATCTCCGGGGTGGCAGATGTGACGTGCCAATCCAGCGACCTGCCAAACAAGTGCAGGTCAGTGCCGGATCGTTCCAGCGGTAAGATGTTGATCTTGGGGGAGCCGATGAACTCGGCCACGCGGATGTCATCGGGGTCTTCATAAATGATGTCAGGTGCGGCGCATTGCAAAATCTCGCCGTCCATCATCACGGCGATGCGGTCCGACATGGTCATCGCTTCCACCTGGTCATGCGTCACGTAGATGAATGTTGCCGCAAGGTTCCGGTGCAGTTCCGCGATCTCCGCACGTGTCTGAACCCGCAGTTTCGCGTCGAGGTTTGACAGCGGTTCATCTAACAGAAATGCGGCCGGGTTCCGAACCAGCGCCCGGCCCAACGCCACCCGCTGTCGCTGCCCTCCGGACAGTTGCCCGGGCTTGCGATCCAACAACGCGGCAATTTCCAACATGTCTGCGGCGCGACTGACCTGGCTTGCGATGCGCGCGTTATGCGCTCTGGCACCAGGCATCACGCTGCCCACAACAGGCAACCGCTGAAGGCCGTTCAATTCGCGCATCCGCAGCGGAACGGCGATGTTCTCGCCCACGCTCAGATGCGGGTAGAGCGCGTAAGACTGAAACACCATCGACAGGTTGCGATCGGCAGCGCGCGTGCCGGTCACATCAACCCCTCCAAGGGCAATATTGCCCGTCGTCGGGGCCTCAAGCCCGGCGATGATGCGCAACAGCGTGGACTTTCCACAGCCTGATGGACCAACGAGCGAGACGAACTCGCCATTGACCACATCCAGTGAGACACCTTTCAGGACCGGTGTTTCCCCAAAGCGTTTGGTGATCGATGTAATAGACAGGTCAGCCATGCGATTCCCCCTCGGAACAGACCAACCTTACGTCGTGGCAGACTTAAGTTTTGTGACGTCATATTAGTGAAACCGATGGGTGCTATGGGTGATGGGAAAGGATCTGCCGTGCGCCCGAACCACCACCAATTCGAAGCGTTCGCCTATGTCGTTCGTGAAGGCAGTTTTTCCGCTGCCGCAGCCCGGCTGGCGGTGACGCAATCCACAATCACACAGCATATTGCCAAACTGGAAAAGAGCGTCGGCACGATGCTCTTGGTACGGGGCCGCGATGGTGTGGAGCTTACCCCGACCGGGCAGGATTTCTACGATCTGGCTGACCGTATGGTCGCCCTTGATGCAGAAGTCTCTGAACGTCTGGAAGGGTTCAATGCAATGCAGGAAGGCAGGCTCAACGTCATCGGCAATGCGCCACAGCCTGCCTTGAGGATTATCGCCCGTTTCCGGCAGCGCTACCCGGATATCCGCGTTGATTTTGGTCTGCATGACTGGACGACAGCCACATCCATGATCCGCAGCCGGTTGGCCGATGTTGGGCTGATCACCGATGCTCCGGAACATGAAACCTGGGAGCGTGTCCATATCGAGCGGTCCCATTACGTCCTCTACTGCCCTGCCGATCATCGACTTGCCCGACACGACGAAGTGTCGCTGAAGGATCTGCAACACGAAACGCTCATTGTGCCGGAAAAGGGATCGCTCACACAGCGCCTGCTTGCAAGGACCTGCAAGAACCACGACATCACGCTGACCCGCATGGTCACGATGACAACCTTTCCGCTGATGTGCGAAGCCGTGCTGCAAGGCATTGGTGTGGCGCTGTTTCTGCGCAACAGCAGCCTGATTCAGGACAATATCGCACAGATCGCCGTCAGCGAGATGCCGGACCCCCAGGATACCTATCTGATTGCAACCAAGGACCGCACGCGCCTGAAACTTGTCGCGGAATTCATTAACGCAGCCGTTGTGTGAACGTCTGAACCCTCCACCGGACGTTGGCTCACCGCAGCTGGCGGCACGTCAGATGCCAGGTATTCAGACAAGGCGCCGCACGTTTCAAGCGCAAGACAGACGTATGGCAATCTGCGATCACCCCGGTTTTTGACTCAAGGCTATCATCCGACAGTTTCAGTCGGCCTCATGCGCCCCTCTTGCTGCCACTGATGTCGGGTGTGTGGAGAGGCTGTCATTCGGGATCAGCTATGGTCCGGCGTGAGGTCTGAATTGAGATGTCGGCTCGCTCTTCGATTTTCTGGCCAAGGAGCTGCACTGTGTATGTTTCTTCAAAAGTTCTTCGTGGCCCGGGCTGTCGAATGCACATGGAAATGAAATTCAGAGGGGGAACACCACATGGGAACAAGCGTTCGCGTATCCTGTACCTCCATGTACAGGTAAAGCCAGAACAAGATGCGCCATCAGCCTCAAAGGTTTTGATTGCACGCTCTGCGTTCATTCCTCGTGTCATCTCAAAGGCCGCGTTTCCAAGTAAATTACTGAAACTTCTGTCTCTTTCTAAGCTCGCGAATAGATCTTCTTGATATTTGCGCTGATAGAGCTCAACCCGTTTTGCGCCAAGTTCAGTTTTTCCAAATGGGTTTGGACGAGCAGTTGAGCACGAGGTTGCTACCACTAGCGCTGAGATCGCGATACCTAGCTCTAATCGCATAATTATCCTTCCGGTGCTCTCACATCAAAAAGAAGAGGTTTTCTCTTCAGGTCTTCACCACTTACAAGAGAATTATTGTCAGTTGGCAATGGTCAACAAGGGTTGATAGCAGTCATCCGACAGTTTTAGTCGGCCTTATGCGCCCCTTTTTGCTGCCACCGATGGCGGGTGTGTGGACAATGCCGTCGTTGGGATTTGGGCATTCGCTGGCGCAGCATCACTTTGCACTCGCAGCGTGATTTTTGCTGCGATCATCTCAAATCTTGAAAGCGGACATTTCGCGCGCTTTTTCGAACACCTGATCCCAAGCGTTGCCAGAACGAAGGATCTGGTTTGTCAGAATTCAGCGCATTGGACTAAATTCAGTTTTCTAGAGCTCCGCAACTTTCGCTGAGTGCTTCTATCATCGCACGCATGCGTTTGTTTAGCCGACGATTGCTGCTGTGGACGACGTAAATGCCGTAATCGTTGTGACTCAGATGGGGCAACACGGGCACCAGAGCGCCCGCACTCAACTGTTCGTCCACTACGAACAAAGGCAATCGAATGATTCCATGGTCGTTCAAGGCCGCATCCACCAGAAATGACCCATAATTTGACCTCAAGGCAGGGCGAAATGTGACCGTCCTACGTTTCCCCGCCTCGTCAAGAACCCAAGTGGCCCGACGTTCCGAGCCGTAGTGCAACAGCGGGTGTGAAGACAAATCCTCGATGCTCTGGGGTAAGTCACGTGCCTGAGAGTAAGTTCGGCTGGCAAACAGGCCGTGCCGGGTTGTGCCAATCCGATGACAATTCAACCCCTTCAATTCAGTCGCCGTAACACGCACGGCAAGATCGTAGTTTTCGTTTTCGAGATCGACGGTGCGGTCATCAAAGTCGATTGTTAGGTCAATTTGGGGGTGATCTTCGGCAAATCGAAAGAGCGCCGGCTTCAGGAAAGACAAACCGAATTCACGCGCGATGGTGAACGATAGTGGTCCCTTCAAAGCAAGGCTTTGTTGCATGAAATCCGCATCAAGATCATCGGCGTCAGCCACCATCCCGCTGGCCCGCTGATAGAGTTCTTGCCCTGCGCTTGTCACCTCCCATACGCGGGGTTGGCGATCGATCAATCGGACGCCATAGCGGTCCTCCAACTGGCTTAGCCTGCGACTGACCGCGGATTTAGCGATATTCATCGCTTCTGCGGCACGGGCGATACCGCCGCTATCTACGATTTTGACAAATAAACGTAGGTCTTCGATCTGGCCCATCTTTAGTCTGCCTTTCCTCTTTCACCTAGCCAGCACGACTCTAAAGCTGCCGAGCGAGATGGATCTTGATAGCTTGAGTAACGTGCGTTCGTAAGAGCACAGGCGTTCTCAATTTGCGAACCTAGAGGTCACATTTTTCCGGCTATTGAAATTCTGTGCAACCTCTAGCTTGAAGAGTGTTCAATCACAAATCCGGAAACTCCAATGTCACTGAAGAAATCACTTCTTGCTGCAAGCGCCTTGGCTTTGGTCGCGGCGGGTGCAGCGCAAGCCCAATCTATGTCCTCGGCTGGTGCCTTGGCATTTGACGACACCAACACTCTCTTTGTTGGCGATGCCAAAGCGGGACTTGTTCATGCGTTTGACTTGTCAGGCGCGCTTGTGGATCAGGCCGACTATCAGTTGGGCCGCGCGCAAACCTTTGAAGGACGCACGATCTTCAATCATCTCGACGTTGAAATTGCAGCCCTTCTGGGCATAGAGGCAGCTGATGTCGTGATCAATGACATGGTAGTGCACAAGCCTACCAAACAAGTTCTTCTTTCGATTCATCGCGGTCACGGTCCTGATGCCGAGGCGGTGATCATTGCGGTGAACAATGGTGCACTTGAACTGATTGATCTTGACGCGGCAGAGCATTCTTCGATGAGCGTTGGACCTGTTCCGACGTCCGAGACACTGGAGTTTGGGCAGCCGCTGAACACACTCGCAATCACAGACATCGATTACTACAACGGTGAGCTTCTTGTGGCAGGCGTGTCGAATGAGGAATTCAGCTCCAAGCTACGTCGCATCCCGTTCCCTTTCACAAATGAGATCAGCACATCGTCGATCGAAATTTGGCATGCCGTGCACGCTCAATATGAAACTCGCGCTCCAATCATTTCTCAAACTGTGGCTGAGCTGGACGGTGTGCCAACGCTGATCGCGATCTACGCTTGTACGCCAATCGTCAAAATCCCGCTCACGGATCTGACTGACGGCGCGGAGGTGCGCGGAACGATGATCGGGGAAATGGGCTTTGGCAACACCCCGCTCGACATCGTTCCTTATGTCAATGGTTGGGACGGGACCAGCAATGTGGTTGTGACTAATTCCAACCGATCCGCGGCCTCGCTGAACATTGAAGCGATCGGCGCGGCCGAAGCAATGCCGCATGGCGAAGGTGTACAGAACGTGTTCTCGGTCGCCGGTGTTGATCAATTCCCATTGCCTATGAGTGGTACACTGCACCTGGACACGCTGGACGACACCTATGCGCTTGTTGTGCGCCGCAGCCCCGAGGATGTGCGCAACATGCAGTTGCACACGGTCCCAATGCCATTCTTCTTTGATCGTGCCGACCACGTGGTTGAGATGAACTTTGACGGCAGCCCCGATCCGTTCGGGTACAAGGCCGCTCCTCCGGTGGAATACAACTAATGTCCACCCTAAGACGTTGGGTGCGGCGAGCTTTGCTCGCCGTTCTCCTTTCCAACCCTATACCAGTCTTTGCGGAAATTGTGGCACGACTGGACATCGAGACTGGCAATGTTGTTCTGTCTGGGCTTGCATCAGCTGAACACCAAGCTGTGCTGGCGAAACCGGATGTCTTGCGTCTCCAGGTGGCGTCGTCGATGTCAGATCGCGGGATGTTGGTTTCCCTAGTCTCAGATAGTGGCGATATCTTGGTCGCCCCGCGGTTCCCGCTGCGCCCGGGCACCGACTATGCGCTGAAGCTGGACCTTCCAAAGAGCCAATTTGAGACCATCTTGACACTACCAGCGCCCGATGCAGAAGCCCCACAACTGATCGCCTTTGCTCCGTCTCAAGCGGTGCTCCCGGCCAACATTTTGAGGCTTTATCTGACCTTCTCGCAGCCTATGGACAGTGGACAGTTGAGACAGTCTGTGACCTTGCTGCGCGCTGATGGCACGGAGGTACCGAACCCGTTCCTGAACCTCGAGACAGAGCTATGGGATGGCGCACAGACCCGCGCGACACTGCTTCTTGATCCCGGCCGGATCAAGCAAGGTGTTGGCCCAAATGCAGAGGTCGGTGCGCCGTTGGAAGCTGGCGAGAGTTATCGTCTGCGCGTAGCGGGCAATGTGCGTAGCGCGGCCGGGCAACCACTTGGCAGCGATGTTTCGATCGCACTGCGTGTCGGGCCAGCGGAACGCCGCGCGATCAACCCAGAAACATGGCAGATCCTTGTGCCTCAGGCAGGGAGCCAATCACCACTCACGGTCGCCTTTGATCGGATAATGGACAGCGGTGCTGTCCGGCGATTGCTCACTCTGAATGCACCTGACGGTACCCAGATGGCTGGCCACATAACAACGGATGGCGGCGGCTGGTCCTTTGTGCCGGACGTGCCATGGCAGCCGGGTTCTTATGATCTCAAGGTTGATCCAGAACTTGAGGATGTGTCCGGCAATACGATTGGCGCACCATTTGACGCAAAACCGGGCACAATCGGTTTGAGAACAGACCCCGTGCGCCTCTCCATCAACATTACGTCGGAATAAGCCCACCAAAGGAGGTTTCCATGTCCATTCGTCCCGCCATTGGCAGCTCACTTGCCCAACCCACGATGGAAGGCGCAGGTGTTCATTTGCATCGTGCCTTTGGCTTTCAGGAGCCTGAAGCACACGACCCTTTCCTGCTTCTGGACGACTTTCGCAACGACGATCCAGCAGCCTTTGAACGCGGTTTTCCATGGCACCCCCATCGAGGGATTGAAACGATCACCTATGTGCTCGAAGGTTCGGTGGAGCATTCTGACAGTCTGGGTAACACCGGATCGCTCGGCGCGGGTGACATTCAGTGGATGACCGCCGGATCAGGTATTCTGCATCAAGAAATGCCAACTGGTAATGCACGCGGTCAGATGCACGGGTTTCAGCTTTGGGCCAACCTTCCGGGCAGCCTCAAAATGACAGCACCGCGCTATCAAGATGTCGAGGCTACAGAGATACCCGAGATTGTCGACGATGATGGCACCGTCGTGAAAGTCGTGATCGGAGAGTTCTGGGGCAAGCGTGGTCCCGTTGATGGTATCGCGGCTGATCCGCTTTACCTAGATATCCGGGTGCCCGCTGGGTTGAAAAAGCGGTTCAAGGTCGACACCTATCGCAGCACTTTTGCTTATGTTTTTGATGGGCAAGCGCGGTTCACAGATGCTTCGGCCCCTTCTGGCGTTCTGCTGGAAAAAGAGGTTGCCGGACAAGAGCTGAACATCCGCGACATGTCCGGCAATCGCACGTTGATCCGCTTTGGCACAGGCGACGATATAGAGGTTCAGGCAAGCCCAGAGGGCGTGCGCTTTCTGTTGGTCGCCGGGACACCGATCAAAGAACCTGTCGCCTGGCATGGCCCGATCGTGATGAACACGAAAGCAGAGCTGCAGCAGGCCTTTGCCGAGTTGCGCAATGACACCTTCATAAAACCATTAGACCACTAGAAGATCTGAGTATGGGACTGCTTCAAGACGGCAAATGGGTCGACCAGTGGTACGACACAAAATCGAGCGGCGGCAGGTTCGTCCGAAAGGACTCAGCGTTTCGCAATTGGGTCACTGCGGACGGCGCTGCTGGTCCCACCGGGACCGATGGCTTCAAGGCTGAGGCTGGCCGATATCATCTATACGTTTCTTTGGCCTGCCCATGGGCGCATCGGACACTGATCTTCCGCGCGCTCAAAGGGCTAGAAGATATGATCGACGTTTCGGTCGTGAACTGGTTCATGGGCAAGGACGGTTGGACGTTTTCGCCCGGGGAAGGTGCTACGCCAGATCATCTTCATGGCTCGGAGTTTCTGTACCAAGTCTATACCACGGCTGATGCAACGTACTCTGGGCGCGTTACCGTCCCCGTTTTGTGGGACAAGGTGCAAAACACGATCGTGTCCAACGAAAGCGCCGAGATCATTCGGATGCTGAATAACGCGTTTGACGAGATTGGTGCCAAACCCGGCGACTACTACCCCCAACCGTTGCGGGGTGAAATCGACGAGATCAACGAGCGCATCTACGACACTGTCAACAACGGCGTCTACAAAGCCGGGTTCGCCACCACACAAGACGCCTACGAAGAAGCGCTTGTACCGTTGTTTGATACGCTGGATTGGCTAGAAGAGCGTCTTTCGACACGCCGCTATCTTATGGGCAGCACACAGACTGAGGCCGATTGGCGGCTCTTTACCACACTCGTGCGTTTTGATCCGGTTTATGTCGGTCACTTCAAATGCAACCTGCGTCGTATCGCGGATTACCAGAACCTGTTTGGCTATGTGCGTGACCTCTATCAGCAACCGGGCGTCGCTGAGACCGTCGACCTGCCTTACATCAAAAACCACTATTACGGCAGCCATACGACCGTGAACCCGACAAGCGTCGTGCCTATGGGGCCGATTATTGACTACACCGCGCCGCATGATCGTGCGCGTTTGAACAAGGAGACATAGGATGAGCAATCAAGCCGTTCCGATCATTGCTGCCAAAGCCCCAACCAAAGTCGCCCTGGAGGCCGGAAAAGACTACTTTTGGTGCCAATGCGGTCGTTCCAAATCACAACCTTTCTGCGATGGTTCGCACGCTGGGACTGATATCACACCGCTGAAATTTACCGCCGAAAAAGACGGCGATGCAGCATTGTGCCAATGCAAATCCACGGCCAATGGCCCTTTCTGTGACGGCTCGCATACCCGGCTCGGTGATCTGGCAGTGGGCGACGCAGCACCTGCACCCAAGTCGGACACCCCGCAGGCGACCCCAACCCCCGAGGAGCCTACAGTGGCCCGCATCCACGCGCTAGCCAAGGACGGGCTATCGAAACTGGGTCACCATGGTGAAATGGGGTCCATGGGTGTGCCTCGCAAAGATCTGCCGCATTGGGACGACATTCAGATACTTCCCGCGCAGATGGCGCGCAAACCGTTGTTGGACGACGCCTCGGTTTCTACGGCAATCACCATTGGACCACGTGCCAAAAGGCCCCTGCAACTCGATATCCCGCTCTTTGTCTCTGACATGAGCTATGGTGCGCTTTCTGAAGAGGCCAAAACCGCGCTTGCCCGAGGGGCCCAAATTGCAGGCACGGGCATTTGTTCAGGCGAAGGCGGCATGTTACCAGAAGAGCAGGCCGAAAATGCGCACTACTTCTATGAATTGGCTTCTGCACAGTTTGGTTGGTCGCTGGATCATGTTGCACACGTGCAGGCCTTTCATTTTAAGGGTGGTCAAGGTGCCAAGACCGGCACTGGGGGTCACCTGCCAGGCAATAAAGTTCAGGGCAAAATAGCGGAGGTGCGCGGACTGAAGGAGGGCCAGGACGCGATTTCTCCAGCGACTTTCCCGGAGCTTCATACGCCGCAGGATTTCAAACGCATTGCCGATCAAGTGCGCGAACGCTCCGGCGGTATTCCTATCGGGTTCAAACTTTCGGCCAATCACATCGAAGACGATATCGACTTTGCGTTGGAAGCGAGCGCGGACTACATCATCCTCGATGGACGCGGAGGCGGTACAGGTGCCGCACCATTGATTTTCCGTGACCATATTTCAGTGCCGACAATCCCGGCTTTGGCGCGTGCGCGCAAGCATTTGGATGCAAAGACCGGACGTGAAGTGACGTTGGTCATCACGGGTGGGCTGCGCGTTGCCGAGGATTTTGTCAAAGCCTTGGCGCTCGGTGCCGATGCGGTCGCTGTCAGCAATTCGGCTATGCAGGCAGTCGGCTGTATCGCGGCACGCATGTGCAATTCCAACAACTGCCCGGTCGGTGTTGCAACGCAAAAGCCCGAGTTGCGCAAGCGCCTTGACGTCCAAGTCGGGGCAGAACGCTTGGCACGTTATTTCGGTGCCAGTGTCGAGTTGATGCAAGTAATGGCCCGTGCATGCGGTCACGACAGCCTGTCCGACTTCACGCCGCGCGACATAACCAGTTGGAAACGCGAAACAGCTGATCTGAGCGGTATTCGCTATGCCGGAGTTTCCTAAGACGCATAGCTGTTCCTGCAATCGCTGACCTACTGGGCAGGCGCCAACCTGCCCACGTAGGACGTGAAAGGAGACGACCAATGCTCGATACATACCAAATCCGCCAGGACGAGATGCCGAAAGACATGCGGCTGCTCCTGAACCATTTCCCCCGCGATAGTTGGGAGGCGCACCCTGGGTTCAAGGACAAGACGCGTCAATGGATGCACGCGCATCAGGGTTTTCGGATGTTGGCCGAACGCATTCGCGCGGACACTGAATTGCTGCTCAATAAGGACATGGCAGCGGACGATTATGCCGCACGTTTGTCTTTTCTGGGCGGGAGGCTGGTCGGCAACCTTCATGGCCATCATAGCTGGGAAGATCACAGCTATTTCCCAGAGCTCTCCGCCGCCGACCCGCGTTTTGATGCGGGTCTTGAGGTGCTGGAACAAGATCATGCTGATCTGGATGTCGTGTTGGAAGATTTTACCCGACAGGCCAATCGCGTGATCAAGTTGACCGCTTTGGACGAGGCCCAAACTTATAATGAGGCTGGCGCAATTCACGGACAGGCAAGTGTGATCGAAGCCTTTCTAAAGCGTCACCTAAGCGACGAGGAAGACCTCGCCGTTCCAATCATTCTGCAACACCGGCTGCGCGGTTAGACGATATGCCCGTTTGCTCAGACCAACTTTGCCAGGACACCGAGAACTCGAAGGGGTGAAATTCTATGAAAATCGACCCACGTCACCTCGAAATGCTCACGGCAATTGTCACCCATGGTGGGGTCACCGA
The DNA here is from genome assembly GCF_947500075.1 of uncultured Sulfitobacter sp. Lineage (GTDB taxonomy): Bacteria > Pseudomonadota > Alphaproteobacteria > Rhodobacterales > Rhodobacteraceae > Sulfitobacter. The sequence goes on from NZ_CANMQS010000002.1 coordinate 75,325, forward strand.
AGGGGCCAACGCACTTGGAAAAACACAACCAAGCGTGTCACGTTCAGTATCTGAGCTGGAAAAGAGGTTGGGCGTTCGTCTCTTTGAGAGTCGGAAGCGTCCGCTTCGTCCAACCGAATTCTGCAACCAGCTTGCACAATATGGGCGAACCATTTCCGAAGCGGGGAGATCCGCAAGCGAATACGTCATACGGTTCAAGCGGGGTCAGGCTGGGGCTGTTCGAGTGGCTGGGTCTCCCATTTTTATGGACGGAGTTGTGTCTCCGACACTCGCGGCTTTTCAAGCTGAATACCCGGCAATTACGATTGAGCAACGATACGGATATGTCCAAAAAATCCTCGATAGTCTGACTTCTGACCAGTTGGACATTGGTATCGTGCCCATCAGATCGTCTCAGGTACCAGCGGGTGTGAAGGCGCAACAACTCCTGCCTGGCCGCAACGTTATTGCGTGCAGACTTGGGCATCCTCTTGCCCGCCACCCGTCGCTCCTGGCCGAGGCATTGATCGACTATGCATGGATTGCGCCGCCGCCAGAAAGCCCACTTTATCACGATCTTCGAAGCGTTTTGGAAAGGATCGGTGTCACAGATCTCAAAGTTAGTTTTTCGGGTGGTTCGCTCGCATCTGTTTTGAACTTTCTTCACGAATCTGATGCGTTGACGGTTTTGCCTTATTCTGTGGTCTACAGACTAAGTCGGCAAAACACGCTTTCGGCTTTACCGCTCCCGATTGGGGATCCGGACCGACATTTGTGCGCCTTAACTCCAGCGGCTTCTCCTGATTTTCCGGCGCGGACCAGGCTGCTTCAATACCTTGGGGCAGAGTTGTCGTCGCTGAATGATCTTATGAACATGCACGACTCCGTTTAGCTAATCGACCCGTCTACCACATACCAATTTGGTATACAGATTTGCAGCAATTCGATCCTACCGACACATACTGCCCGCTAGTCTTTCCACAATGAGTTATTCCGCATGGCGCGAGGAAGCGATGTCAACATCGTCTGAAAATCAAAGGGTTTTGTTCGGAGCGGGTGTCAGGCACAGCCTTTCCGAAGAGGTGTCCCGCCTAGGATGCGCACGAGCTCTGATTTTATCCACGCCGCCACAGTCATCGTCAGCCTTGGACATTGCGGCCGATTTGGGTGGGCTGTCCGCAGGCGTGTTCTCCAAAGCCGCCATGCATACTCCGACACATGTTTCTGAGGAGGCTGTCCAGCACGCTCGGGAGGTGAACGCCGACTGCGTTGTCGCCGTAGGTGGCGGTTCGACGACTGGGCTTGGAAAAGCCATCGCATTGCGCACAGGCCTGCCGCAAATTGTGATCCCAACGACCTATGCAGGCAGCGAAGCAACGCCAATTCTCGGGCAAACTGAAGGCGGCGTAAAGACCACCTTGACCGACAAGAAGGTGCTCCCTGACGTCGTTCTGTATGACCCGGAACTCGTTGTAACGCTTCCCGTCGGTATGACCATAACGTCGGCATTGAATGCGATGGCGCACGCAGCGGAAGCTCTTTATGCGCGCGATAAAGACGCCGATAGCACAAATCTTGCGATCGGTGGGCTAAGGTCTTTTGCGAATGCATTGCCTGATGTCTTGCGTGCTCCGGACGATATCGCCGCAAGGGAAGAAACGTTGCGAGGTGCATGGGCGTGCGGCGCGGTTTTGGGCCGGGTTGGCATGGCGCTGCATCACAAGCTTTGCCACACGCTCGGCGGCACTTTTGATCTGTCACACGCAGACACGCACGCCATTGTTCTGCCTCATGCCATTCACTTCAATGAGCAGGCTGTTCCTGAATTATTGAAACCAATTAGCGATCTGTTGGACGGCTCTTCGCCGGGACTTGCACTGTGGCGTTTCGCCAAAGATCTCGACGCACCAATGTCGCTCAAAGACATCGGCCTTGTTGAAAGCGATCTCGACAGAGCAACCGAAGTGGCTCTCGGAAAGCCTTACTGGAACCCGCGTGAGATCACCGCTGAGGGTATTCGTGAACTATTGCAGAACGCCTGGGACGGCACTGCCCCAATCCATTGAGGACAAGATGACGACTGACGCAGACATAGCAGAGATCATTAAGCACCTGCCCAAGGCATATTTCACTGAGGATGACTCAGCCGATGTCGTCACAGGGCAAAATGTGAATGCCAAAGACGCCCGCCTGAAGAAAGCTATGGAAATCATCACGCGTCATCTGCACGCGGCGATCAAAGAGATCGAGCCTTCCCAGGAGGAGTGGATGAAGGCGATCCTTTTCCTCACTGCGACGGGCCACAAAAGCGACGACTGGCGACAGGAATTCATTCTGTTGTCGGATGTGCTCGGCGTGTCAATGCTGGTCGATGCGATCAATTCGCGTCGCCCCAAAGGCGCGTCCGAGAATACTGTTCTGGGACCTTTCCACGTCGGAGGCACACCCGAATATGAGATGGGCTTCAATATTTGTTTGGATGGCAAAGGTGAGGATATGGTTGCCCGCGGCCGGGTGCTGGATGTCGATGGCAATCCACTTGAAGGGGTCAAGATAGATGTCTGGCAAGCTAATGACGAAGGCTTCTATGACGTTCAGCAAAAGGGCATCCAACCAGACTTCAACCTCCGTGGTGTTTTTCGCACTGGGGCCGATGGCACCTATTCGTTCAAAGCCGTGCGCCCGCAGCATTATTCCATCCCTGATGATGGGCCAGTCGGAGAGTTGCTCTATGCCCTTGGCCGGCATCCCTATCGGCCTGCCCACCTCCACTACATCATCGCCAAAGAAGGCTACGACGAAGTAACGACCCACATTTTCGATCCTGATGACATCTACATCAATAACGATGCAGTTTTTGGAGTGAAGGAAAGCCTGATCGCAGAATTCGTGAAGGTCGAAGACCCCAAGAAAATTGCTGAAATGGGTTTTGAAGGGCCATTTTATTGGGATGTTGAATTCGATTTCGTTTTGGCACCAAAAACTTAGGAAATGACGACGCCTTGCATCATATGTGTCGCCATTACTGGGTCTCTGCCGCGAAAGGCAATGAACCCCGCAGTGCCGATTTCGGTATCCGAACAGATCGAAAGCACCCAAGAGGCATTCGAGGCCGGGGCCACAATTTGTCATGCACATGTTCGCAACGGGGACGAGACGCCATCCAGCGATCCAGAGAAGTTTGCGCGGTTAAAAGAGGGCATTGAACAGCACTGTCCCGGTATGATCGTGCAGTTTTCAACGGGCGGTCGTTCTGGTGCGGGCAAAGACCGTGGCGGTATGCTGAGCCTGCGTCCGGACATGGCCTCGTTGAGTGTTGGCTCGAATAACTTTCCGACCCGCGTCTATGAAAACCCGCCTGATCTGATCGATTGGTTGGCCGCTGAAATGCGCGCCTATGACATCAAACCTGAAATCGAAGCATTTGATCTGAGTCACATACTCAAGGCGGCCGAGATGCACCGGGCCGGTGCCATCGCCGGAACACCATATGTGCAGTTTGTGATGGGTGTAAAAAACGCAATGCCCGCGGATAGGCGAGTATTCGACTTCTATGTCGAAACAGTCACGCACCTCTTTCCAGGTTCGCCTTGGTGCGCCGCCGGTATCGGGCGGGAGCAGGCAATATTGAACGATTGGGCGATTGCGGCTGGCGGTCACGCCAGAACTGGTCTCGAGGACAACATCCGTCTGGATCGCAACACATTGGCCCCCTCCAATGCTGCGCTCGTTCGAAAAACTGCAGAAATCTGCGCGATTTACGACCGCCCAATCGCAACGCCATCCCAAGCACGCAGCATTCTCGGCCTTAGGCCGGTTTGAAAGGAAACTCACATGCCTGACACTGATACTCTCGACAATGAAGCGCGCAGCTCAGCCGCAGCGTTTCAAGCCCGCAACCTTTTAGCGGACGAAACGACGCTGCAACTGCTGTTTACCGAAGCCCGCACACATTACGGCTGGCAGGATCGCGACGTCAGCGAAGACACTCTGAAATCGCTATATGAAATCGCAAAAATGGGCCCGACGTCGATGAACCAGCAACCGATGCGGGTGATCTTCGTGCATTCAGAGGACGCGAAGGATCGGCTGGAGCCCGCGCTTTTTGAAGGTAACCGGCCAAAGATGCGTAGTGCTCCGGTAACCGCGATCATCGCCTATGATCTGAACTTTTGGGAGGAACTGCCAAACACATTTCCACCCAACCCAGATGCACAGGAGATCTTCAAGAACAATGCAACTGCAGCGCAGGTGAACGCGTTTAGAAACGGCACTCTGCAGGGGGCATATTTCATGTTGGCTGCGCGGGCCGTCGGGTTGGACGTCGGCGGCATGTCTGGTTTCGAAAATGCCAAGGTGGACGAAGAATTTTTCCACGGCTCCTCGTTGAAATCCAATTTTCTGGTGAACTTGGGATATGCCGATACGTCGAAGATCTTCCGAAGATTACCTCGCCTCGATTTCGAAACCGTTTGCGAAACAATCTGAGTGGAGAACGAAATGGCAGAGCCGACGATCACAAAGGACGACATCCTGAAAGCCACTCAAGGCATGCTGCAAAAGCAGTTCTACGTGGTTTCCACGAGCCCAACTGATGGGATGGAGCCTGTCATGGCTGCCTTGGAGGAGCATTTGGCCTTCTTGGTCAAGCTTGGCCAGGATGGGATCCTTTTTGGTGCAGGACCTCACTGGGCCGATGATGAGCACAGCTGGCACGGCGAAGGCATGGTGATCCTTCGCGCCGACAGTCTTGCGCATGCCACTGAAATCGCGGGCGAAGATCCGATGCACTCAAGTGGAGCACGGAAATTCACGGTGCGCCCATGGCTACTTAACGAAGGCGGAATGAACGTTCAATTCGATTTTTCGACTGGCATCTACACCGTTACTTGAAACATCTTAGGGAGGAAAAAATGAAAAATCTCATTTCAGCCGCAGCGATCTCGCTCGCCGGCGTTACAGCACAAGCAGAAACTTACGAACTAACGATGGCATCAAGTCATCCGACAGTGCTGCCGTGGGTTGGCCAGTTGTCGACATTGGTTGTCGCTGAAACCAATAGCCGCCTCGAAGCTATGGGCTCCGGAGACAGGGTTGAATGGACAGAAGCCTACGGTGGATCGCTTTATGGGTTCAAGGATACGCTGGAAGCTGTCGGCGACGGTCTGACCGATGCTGGCTGGGTGGGCACACTTTGGGAAGGGTCGAAAATGCCCCTTCAGAACATGACCTACTTCACACCGTTCATATCGGATGATCTCGTCGCGACATTGCAGATCATGAACGAACTGCATCGTGAGTTGCCGGAGCTTCAAGCCGCCTGGGATGACCAGAATGTCGTCTTTCTCGGTGCCAGCGGAGTCGAGACCTATCACCTGATGACCAATTTTCCGGTGAATTCTATTGCGGATCTGGAAGGGCGGAAGATTCTTGCTCCAGGTCCATCCGCGAACTGGATCAAGCATCTGGGTGCGGTGCCCGTCAATGGTGCGCTTCCGACTTACTACAATCAGGTCCAAACCGGCGTGGCCGATGGCATGGTCATCATCTTGACCGGCGCGTTTCCGAACAAACATTACGAGGTCGCGCCATATGTGACACTCGTCGGCTTGGGAGCTCAAATGACGGGTGGGCTTGGGATCAATAAAGACATTTGGGAAGGCTTGTCTGGCGACGTTCGAAAGGTCCTGACTGAACTCGGCGAAGAATACACAGTGGCTCACGCCCAAGAGGTGATGGCGCGTTACGACAGCTTCCTCGCGAAACTTCCCGAAGTTGGCGCCACGGTAACCGAGCTTCCTGCCGCGGACGTTGAAGCGTGGGCTTCAAATATGCCGAACCTTGCCGGGGAGTGGATCGCCGCAAACCAATCAGACGGCGCCGATGCAGTGCTCGCCGCATACATGGAGAAGGTCCGCGAAGCCGGGCTTGATGCACAGATCGACTGGGCATCCAAGTAAAGAAACGGGGGCGCACAATGCTGACTTCAGCTTCATTTCGCCACGGAACGAACAAGACGGTAGGCGCAGTCTCTGCGCTTACCGGATTTGTCAGTGGTGCCGCATCCATCTGGATTTTCTGCCTCATGATCCTGATTTGCTCAGACATCATTGGGCGCTCCATTTTCAACGCGCCGGTTCAAGGCGTTGCAGAAATCGTGGCCAATTCCATCGTTGCAATTGTTTTCTTGCAGGCGGCACATGCGTTGATGTGCGGTCGCATGACCCGAACAGACATCCTGGCGGGTTGGCTGGAAAAAGAACGACCTTTCTCTGCCGGTGCAATGCGCATCGCATTTCACCTCGCTGGCTTTGTTGTCTTTGCTCTTATCGCGCAGGGTACGTGGCCAAAACTTGTCGACGCTTGGGTCGAAGGGGAGTTCTTTGGGGCGCAGGGCGTTTTTACCGCGCCGGTTTGGCCCATCAAGGCGTGCCTCTTTGGTGGTTCGTTGCTGACTGCGTTGGCATTTGCGGTTCAGGCGCTGAATGATTTGAAAGAGGTTGCCAACTCAGGCCGGTTGTCGCCCCTTCGCGTCAGACACTCAGTCATCACCAAACCAAAGGGCTGGCCGTATCTGATTGCTTTCGTGACGGTTGTTGTCATTGGCTATGCAATTTTCTGGGCTGACCTGGGCCGTATAGAGGTCGGATTGGTCGCCATTGGTTTTATGCTGCTTCTCATCTTTTCTGGAGCCCATATCGCGGTCGTTTTGATCCTTCTTAGTTTCCTTGGCATCTGGCTGATCCGGGACAACCCGACAGTGGCGATGCGGTCACTCGCCCTCGCTGCAGATGGGGCTATCAACCGTTATCTGTTTGGCGTGGTGCCATTGTTCGTGCTGATGGGGCTGATTGTCGATGTGGCTGATATCGGCAAGGATGCCTACCGCGTCGCGGCATGGCTCCTGCAGCGGATTCGCGGCGGGCTGGGTATTGCGACTGTGGCGGCGAATGCTGTCTTTGCGTCGATTACCGGGATCTCCATCGCGTCAGCAGCTGTATTTTCCCGGGTGGCGGTGCCACAGATGGTGGCCAACGGGTACAGCAATCGGTTTGCTTTGGGCGTTGTTGCCGGTTCATCGGTGCTGGGAATGCTCATCCCTCCCAGTCTTTTGCTGATCATCTATGGCGTCTTGGCTGAACAATCGGTTGGAGCTCTTTTCTTAGCGGCAATCGTTCCGGGTGGTATTCTGGCCTTGGTGTTTGGCGTCGGCATTTACCTGATGGCCGTTATTCGACCGAAATCCGTCATGCAATCTGAACGGCCTGTGACCATCGAAGGCGAAACGTGGGTCACGGCGGTGCAAAAACTGCTCCCAATCGCGGCGCTGGTGGTGATTGTGCTGGGCGGCATTTATTCGGGGTTCTTTACGCCAACAGAAGCTGGCGCCGCAGGAGCCGCGGCCGCTATTCTTGTTGCCCTCGTAAAGCGAAGCCTCACATGGGCCAAATTCTGGCGTGTGCTGGTGGATACAGGTTTGGTTTCTGTCTCGATTCTGATGCTGATCATCGCTGCGTCAATGTATTCACGTATGTTGACTCTTTCGACGATCCCGCAAGAGACCACCCAGTTCTTTGCTGGAATGGGACTCAGCTTGATGGGGTTCATGATGATCTATCTGGTGCTTGTTATCATTATGGGCATGATTCTGGACAGCACGTCGATCATGCTGATTTTGCTTCCGCTGTGCCTTCCGATTGTGACCGAACTTGGCGGTGATCTGATTTGGTTTGGGATTGTCACCGTCATTGCCGTTGAAATTGGGCTGCTGACACCACCGTTCGGACTGACTGTTTATGTGGTGAAGGCCACCATCGCGGATCGAAGTACAACTTTGGGTGACATCTTCGCTGGCACTTTCCCTTTTGTGATCATGATGACGATTGTCACTTTGCTCCTAACATTCTTTCCAGCATTGAGCTTGTTCTTTGAATGACCGCTTTTCACGCCGCAAAGCGGCGTCAAAAATAGTGCAGCCGCAGTGATTCTTTCGCTGCACGCGCACGCAGCGCAAAAGCTGAATTGACAGGTTGGGCTCAAACCTGCCATCCGACAGTTTCAGTCGGCCTCATGCACCTCTCTTGCTGCCAACGATCTCGGGTGTGCGGGGCGAAGCTGCCTTTCGCGGCACCGCTGCACACACTAGAGTATCAGTATGTACAGAATGAAGCCCGGGAACAAACAGGACCCGGAACGCAGATGGGCGCTCCCCGATAGGGTCTTCTTCGGGAATGGGGCCTGTCACATCCTTGCTGGCGTGTATTTGCGGCAGGCTCATCTTCCAGCATTCTATGCAGAACGCATTGTCCCAGGCAAGGGCTTTGCCGGAAATCACATATACGTCACGAACGGTACATTGGCCTTTGATTATCACGGCTATTCTATGCGCAATCGCTTGGTCCGCTACTATACGAACAACTGGGCTGGCGCGTATTCAGAAGGGTGGAATTGCCGTCTGGAACGGGTGGACTTTGATCTCCTCTGCACGGCGGACCTGAACGAACGGAAAATGTTGGGACCAGACCAATACAGGTACGACCCGGTTGAACGAGCAAGGACCTATCTGGCCAGGATCAATCACGATAAAGCCTCCGCGAAAGCGATGCTTGACTGGCAATAGGTCGTGTCCCATTGACCTCCCTCCAGCCCCCCCAAACACCCACCTTGCCGCCGCACGATGTGCGTCTGGTGAGCGCTTTGGCCCCCAAGCCGCCATCCGCCCCTCTGTGGATAACTCTCAATCTATCCACAAAATGTCGAGTGGACCCGCTAAATATAGCGTTCCTGCTTCACAGGCCCCAAAATCTTGCTTACCGTCGCGGCAGGGCGCAAACGGGATTCGCCTCCCGCGCGCTATACTGGGGAACGAGAAAAAGGAACGAAGCAGTGAGACACACACTCTCCAAAACTGCGCGTGCCGTGGCAGGGGTGGCACTGGCCGCAGCACTGTCCATACAGGCACCAAGCGCACAGGCACAGACACCCTCGCAGGAGGGCCGGGACAAAGGCATCTACACACCCACCATCTGGGTCGACCCGGACGGCTGCGAGCATTGGGTGATGGACGACGGCGCCGAAGGCTACATGACACCGCACACCAACCGTCAGGGCATTCCGGTCTGCCGCCGGGGCAATGTCTGCGGCGTGATGCCGTCGGATCAGTTCTTTGCCACCGACAGCTACCGCATCCACAAAAAGGGCCGCGCGCGTCTGGCGGAGTTCTTCAAGACCACCGGTGCTGTATCCTACATCATCACCGGCCACACCGACAGCCGTGCCTCTGATGAATACAACATGCGCCTGAGCTTCAACCGCGCCACAGCGGTGGCCAAGATCGCCAACGCATCGGGCGCCAGGATCGCGGATGTCCGCGGCTACGGCGAACGCCTGCCAGCGGCCACCAACAGCACCGCCCACGGCATGGCCAAGAACCGCCGCGTCGAAATCATCTGCATCCGCTAAGGGGACCTGAACGTGATGAAAACCAAGATATTGCTGATCACAGCCTGTGCCTTTGGCCTCAGCGCCTGTGCCGACTTCGAAGGCGGCCTCGGACGGGGCTACCCCTCTGACAAGACCGTCGACCGGGGCTTTGACAAAAAGCACCTCAGCCAGCTTCAGGCCGGCATCTGGGTCGATCCAAACGGCTGCGACCACTGGATCATCGACGATGGCGTCGAAGGGTATCTCTCCGCCCGGCTGGACAAATACGGCAAGCCAGTCTGCTCTGGCGTGGCACCGCCCACACAGACGGTTGGTGATTTCAAAGGCGGCTCTTCCGTCCGGGATCCCAACTGATTTGCCATACCTGGGGGCAAACATCTGCCCAGGAAAGCCCACAAACGGGGCCGGCGTGTTGCACATGCCGGCCTTTTGCGTTTTCTCCCCCCAAAAGGGGGCTACACGACTCAAGCCCGACACCCTACATCAAGCGCTTCAACCAAAAGGACAGTGTTTTGCCCGCAGATACCGCCATGACCGGCACACCCGTGCCCCCGAAGGTTCTGGAATTTCCCGACAACCGCCTGCTGATTGACCTCTGCGGCGCCTATGATGCGCATCTGGCCGCCATCGAAAAGGCACTGGAGGTGCAGATCGTGCGGCGCGGCAATCAACTGTCGGTGATGGCAGAGGATGAAGCGGCGCAGGCGCAGGCCGAGGTGGTGCTGAATACGCTCTACACCCGGCTGGAATCGGGCCGCGCGGTGGAACCGGCGGATGTGGACAGCCTGCTGCGCATGGGCACCTCCGCCGAAGACACCGGCAGCCGCGCGGGCGACCAGATCGAAATGCCCATCGCAGGCGGCGTCGAAATCCAGACCCGCAAGAAACGGGTGGAGCCGCGCACAGCCGCGCAAAAGGCCTATGTGCAATCGCTCTTCGACAATGAACTGGCCTTCGGCATCGGCCCTGCGGGCACCGGCAAAACCTATCTCGCCGTCGCCGTGGGCGTGAGCATGTTCATCGGCGGCCACGTTGACCGGATCATCCTCTCCCGCCCGGCGGTGGAGGCGGGCGAAAAGCTCGGCTATCTGCCCGGCGACATGAAGGACAAGGTCGATCCCTACATGCAGCCCTTGTATGACGCGCTCAATGACTTCCTGCCGGGCAAGCAACTGGCCAAACTCCTGGAAGACAAACGCATCGAAATCGCGCCGCTGGCCTTCATGCGCGGCCGGACACTCTCCAATGCCTTCGTGGTGCTGGATGAGGCGCAGAACGCGACCTCGATGCAGATGAAGATGTTCCTGACGCGCCTTGGCGAAGGCTCGCGCATGGTGATCACCGGTGACCGCACCCAGATTGATCTGCCGCGCGGCACCCAATCGGGGCTGGCAGATGCCGAACGCCTGCTGAAAACGATCCCCAAGATCAGCTTCAACTACTTCACCTCCAAGGACGTGGTGCGCCACCCGCTGGTGGCAGCCATCATCGAAGCCTATGAGGCGGATACGGGAAACACCTGATGCACTGGCGTCCACCTTCCGCTCCCCGCGCAGCCCCTCTACAATCTCCCCCTTCACAGCCGGTGCCCGCAGACCTGTCGTCCTCACCCGCGGGCCCTGTCCGGACCACCGGCCTTGCCCCTCTTTTTGGCCGAAAATATCCCTCCGCAACAGCCGCGCCGAACGGACCTTCAGCCGGTAAAGCGCTGGTGTGATGGACAACCTCGACATTGTGGTGGAAACCTCTGCCTGGGAGAGCATCGACCTTGAACCGCTGGCCGCGACGGCCTGCGAAACCACCCTGCGCTTCCTCGCGCTGCCGCCTGACCTGTGCGACGTCACGATCCTCGCCTGCGACGACGCGGCGATTGCAGCACTGAACGCCACCCACCGCAACAAACCCACGCCCACCAATGTGCTGAGCTGGCCCGCCGCAGAACGCGGGGCGGCGACACCGGGCGGCGCGCCGCTGCCGCCAACCCCCGATCCCGATGGCACGCTGCCCCTCGGCGACATCGCGCTGGCCTATGAAACCTGCGCGGCTGAGGCCGAAGAGGCGGGCACGCCGATGAGGCACCACACCACACACCTGATCGTGCATGGGGTGTTGCATCTTCTGGGCTATGATCACGAAACCGACCCCGATGCGGCTCTCATGGAAGGGCTTGAGGTCAAAATACTTGGCAAAATGGGTCTCGATAACCCATATAGGGTTTCACAGGCAGAGTGACTGCCTCTTAACAAGCACAGGACCCAATGGGCGACACTGACGATTCTTCTGACGCAGCGCGGGGCGCGCATGCGGATCAGACACACCCGGATGACGACACAGCGGACGACAGTCCGGCGCCGCAGGGCGGCTTTTTCTCTCGGGTGATCGGGGCGCTCAGCCCCTCGGACACGGAAAACGACAACGAATTCACAGCGGCCCCCGTGGACCGGCTGGGCGCACGCGGCATGGCCAACCTGCGCCGGATGCGGGTCGATGACGTCTCTGTCCCCAAGGCGGACATCATCGCAGTGTCCCTGACCACGGACATGGATGAACTGGTGTCGGTCTTCAAGGAAAGCGGGCTGACCCGCCTGCCGGTCTATGACGGCACGCTCGATACACCCGTCGGCATGGCCCACCTCAAGGATCTGGCCCTGCAATACGGCTTCAACGGCAAGCCGAGGAACTTCGATCTGCAAAAACTGATCCGCCCGCTGCTGTTTGTGCCCCCCTCCATGGGCATCGGCGTGCTGCTGACCAAGATGCAGGCCGAACGCCGCCACATGGCGCTGGTGATTGACGAATACGGCGGGGTCGACGGCCTTGTGACCATCGAAGACCTGATCGAACAGGTCATCGGAGAGATCGAGGACGAGCACGACATCGACGAAGGCATCTACTGGACGCAGGAAAAACCCGGCACCTATCTGGCGCTTGCCAAAACCCCGCTGGAGGATTTCGAAGCGGAGATCGGCCATTCCCTGACCGACCACGACGACGTGGACGAGGAAGAGATCGAAACGCTCGGCGGGCTGGTCTTCATGCTGTCGGGCCGGGTGCCTGCGCGCGGCGAAGTGGTGCTGCACCCGGACGGGCCGGAATTCGAAGTGATCGACGCGGATCCGCGCCGGATCAAACGGCTGCGGGTGCGCACGACCGTGGCGCAAGGATGATCCGCACCCTGCGCGGCTGGCAGCTTGTTGCGCTGTCGGGCCTCGCGGGGGCCGTGGGCGCCTTCGGGCAGGCGCCTTACAATTTTCCCGCATTGATATTGGCCGCGATGGCTCTGGCCGCCTTCCTGTTTGAAGACAGTGCCACGCCGCGCCGCGCCCTGCTGGTGGGGGCGGGCTTCGGCTTTGGCTATTTCGCCCATGCGCTGCAATGGATCGTGTCGCCCTTCATGGTGGATGTGGCGCGCCACGGCTGGATGGCCCCCTTTGCGGTGGTGTTTCTGGCCGCAGGCATGGCGCTGTTCTGGGGCGGGGCGTTCTGGGCCGCGCGGCGGCTCGCGCCTGTGCGCTGCTGGCCGCTGATCCCCTGCTGGGCGGGGGCGGAGCTGTTGCGCGCCTATGTCTTCACCGGCTTTCCCTGGGCGTCGCCCGCACAATCCACCGTTGACGTGCTGGCGGGGCAGGGGCTGGCCTGGGTTGGCCCGCATGGGATGAACACGGCCTTGGTGGCCGCTGCGGTGATGATCGGCACCTCCGCGCCCTGGCCCTTGATACGCCGCTATGGCCAAGGGGTTTTGGCCTTTGTGCTGGCGGTCCCCATGGTGCTGGGCATCGCCCGCCCCGATGCCGCCCTGACCGACCACACCCTGCGCCTCATCCAGCCCAACGCCGCCCAACGCGACAAATGGGACCCAGACAAAATCCCGGTCTTTTTCCAGCGCCAGCTTGATTTCACCGCCCGCCCGCCCGCCGCGGGCCAGCCCACGCCCGATCTGGTGATCTGGCCCGAAAGCGCAATCCCCTGGTCCCTGCACCACGCCGAAAGCGCACTGGATGAGATCGCCGCCTCGGCGGGGACATCGCAGGTCGCCCTCGGCGCGCGCCGGGTGGAGGGCAACCGGATCTACAACGCGATGGTGGCGCTCGCACCGGACGGAGCTGTGGCGGAAAGCTATGACAAACATCACCTCGTGCCCTTTGGCGAATACATGCCCTTTGGCGATCTGCTGGCGCGCTTTGGCATCCACGGTCTGGCGGCGCGCGACGGGAACGGATATTCCGCAGGCCCCGGCGCGGCGCTGATGGATTTCGGCCCGTTGGGCCGCGCGCTGCCGCTGATCTGCTATGAGGCGGTCTTTGCCCATGACGTGAACGCCGCCCCTGAGCGGCCTGCGTTCCTGATCCAGATTACCAATGACGCATGGTTCGGCCGTGCTGCTGGCCCGCGCCAGCATCTGGCCCAGGCCCGCATGCGCGCGATTGAGCAGGGCCTGCCGCTGGCGCGTGCGGCCAACACCGGCATCTCCGCGATGATCGACCCCTACGGGCGTATTCTGCGCGCGCTGCCGCTCAATGAGGCAGGCTTTGTCGATGCCGCATTGCCCGCGCCGCTGCCGCCCACGCTCTATGCCCGCACGGGTGATCTGCCGATCACCGCCGCACTCCTCCTCGCGCTGCTTGTCGCAGCTGTGACGCGGCGCCGCGACGTTTAGACGTTGACCTGACGAATCCCCCCGGATAAGCCCAATCCACATCGCCACAACGGCTTCCTGACGTGGCGCGCATGTTTATCAGCTGGAGCACTTATGTCCCGTCAAAACTATGTCTTCACCTCGGAATCCGTGTCCGAGGGGCACCCGGATAAGGTCTGCGACCGCATTTCCGACGCCGTGCTGGATGCCTTCCTTTCCGAAGAACCACAGGCCCGTGTCGCAGCAGAGACCTTTGCCACCTCCGGCATGGTGGTCATTGGCGGGGAGGTCGGCCTGTCCGATCAGGACCGGCTGAAAGACTACATGGGCCGCATCAGCCAGATCGCCCGCGACTGCATCAAGGACATCGGGTACGAGCAGGAGCATTTCCACTGGAACACTTGCCACGTGCTGAACTTCCTGCACGAACAATCCGCCCATATCGCCCAAGGGGTCGATGCCTCCGACAACAAGGACGAAGGGGCAGGGGACCAGGGGATCATGTTCGGCTACGCGGTGGATGAAACGCCGGAGTTGATGCCCGCCCCCATCCAGTATTCCCACGCGATCCTGCGCCGCCTGGCCGAGGTGCGCAAAGACGGCACCGAACCGACCCTGCGCCCGGATGCCAAAAGCCAGATCAGCCTGCGCTATGAAGACGGCAAACCGGTGGAAGTCACTTCCATCGTGCTCTCCACCCAGCACGAAAGCATCGACCAGACGTCGGACGACATCCGCGCCATCGTGGAGCCCTATATCCGCGAAGTGCTGCCTGCGGAATGGATCACGGAGGCCACCGAATGGTGGGTGAACCCCACCGGCACTTTTGTCATCGGCGGCCCGGACGGCGATGCAGGTCTGACCGGGCGCAAGATCATCGTAGACACCTACGGCGGTGCGGCCCCCCACGGCGGCGGCGCGTTTTCGGGCAAGGACCCGACCAAGGTCGACCGCTCTGCCGCGTATGCGGCGCGCTATCTGGCCAAGAACGTGGTGGCCTCCGGCCTGGCCCGCAAATGCACGATCCAGCTCAGCTATGCCATCGGGGTCAGCAAACCCCTGTCGATCTATTGCGACACCTTCGGCACCGGGCAAGTGCCCGAAACCGCGATCGAGGCGGCTGTGGCGCAATGTATGGACCTCACCCCGCGCGGCATCCGCGAACACCTGCAACTGAACAAACCGATCTATCAGCGCACCGCGGCCTACGGCCACTTCGGCCGCGCGCCGGATGCGGATGGCGGGTTCAGCTGGGAAAAGACCGATCTGGTGGATGCGCTGAAAGCCGCAGTGTAATGCGGCGCGGCCTGGCGGCGGGGCTTCTGGCGGCAGGCCTGGGGCTCTGCCTGTCCCTGCCTGTGGCCGCGCAGGATGAACAACCGTCCGGCAGCCCGCAGAAAGAGGCACCAACCGCCACACCAGACAGCGCAGCAGACAAAGCGCCCGACACCTCCCAACGCTACCGGGTCGACGGCACCAGCCTGATCTTCGACACCGTCGCCAAGCTGGAGGGCAAGGAACGGGGCGTGCGCGGGTCAGACGTGAAAGCGCTGCGCAACCTGCTGCGCCGCCACAGGGGCATCACGGTGCTGGAACTGGAATCTACGGGTGGCAATCACTACGCCTCCATGGAAATCGGCGCGCTGGTGATCGACTTTGGCCTCGACACCCATGTGCGCAACATCTGCGAAAGCTCCTGCGTGACGATCTTTCTGGGCGGCACCAACCGCACGCTGGCGCGGGGCGGGCGGCTGGGCTTTCACCAGCTCTACTGGACGCCCGATGATGTTGAGGAATACTACAAGGACAACAAGGAATGGGGCGAATGGGACACCCCCTTCGATTTTGCCTCATGGATGTATCAGGACACCCAGACCGAAACCTTCAACCGGCTGAGCTACATGATCAACCGCGGCGTTGACCCGACCTTCGCGATCCAGAGCCTGCGCAAACCCGATGCCTCCATGTGGCGCCCCTACCGCGCGGTGCTGCTGGCCGCAGGCGTGCTGACCGAGTAACCGCGCCGCCCGCGGTCCGCAGATCCTGCCGCCTGCACCTCACTCTCCGCACAGCCGCCTCTTCCAAATGGTTCAAAAAACCCTGCCAGAGGCTTGAAATCTGTACCACATCACCCGCTGCCTGAACCACAGGGCAGCGGCCTCCCACCGCCCTCAGCCGCCCCTTCCAAATGGTTCAAGAAACCTCGGGCGTATGAGGGTGGAAAACCCTCATCCCGCCGCCCCCCGTGGCGGCGGCACAGCGCATGCCCCAAGCGCGACGCAGCGGAGGTTCCCCGCAAGCCTGGCCCCCGCGCCAACCCGTCTCAATGCAACGGTCTGCGAAAGGGAGAGGGAGGCCTGCGGGGGGCTGACGGGTCAGGCGCTGCCACCGGGGCAGGCCCATCCGGCACCGGCTCCAGATCGGCAAAGAGCGTTTTGCCCTGATGCCGTTCCAGCGCCAGCAGGAAATGCCACAGATCCATGCAGCTTTGCTCAATCGCCTGCCGGGGCGTGGTGCTGTCCATCCCGGCAGCGTCGGGCAAGGCCCGCACCTGACGCATCATGCGGCTGAGCATGGGTTTGATGTCGCGGGCGCATTGGCCTGCAAAATGCGCCAGCACCGCTTCGACTTCCGCCCGCCGGAAGGTCTGGTTTTCCAGCTTTACCGCCAGTGCGGATTTCTGGAGCGCATTGGCCACCGCGCGCTCGAACGTGGGTTTGGTCAGTTCTTCCTTGGTCAGGTAATCGCTGCATCCGTCCTCGATCGCGCGCCGGGCAATGGCATCATGGCCCTGTCCGGTGACCATCAGGATGCCGGCCGTGCAGTTGCGCGCCGACATCCGCACCCGCGCCAGCGCATCAAGACCGGTGCCGTCAGGCAGTTGATAATCCAGCATGATCAGATCGAACCGTGCCGCCTCAAGCGCGGTGTCGAAGGCGGCAAGGGTGGCGGCATTGGTCACCGCGCACTTCTGCTCAAGCCCGGAACAAAGCCGCGCCAGCCGGTGCCGGTCAAACCGTTCATCATCCAGGATCAACACATGGAGCGGCGTCAACTGCGGGTCCGGGGCCGCGCGCAGGGCAGGGGGCATGGGCAAGGGTCCTTTTGCGTCTCACCCCCCCGTGGTAGCGGGCAATCCCCTAACACCGCGTGAACACGTGCCGGTTGCCGCTGTGGGACGGGCGCGCTAAAGGCGGCGCATGACGCATGATACCCCTGATCCCGAACGCCCCCGGCGCAATTTCTATGGACGCCTCAAAGGCAAGACGCTCAAGGCGTCCCAACGGCGCTATCTCGAAGAGGACCTTGCCGCCCTGTCCCCCGGTGCGGTCAGCTGGGAGGACAACCCGGCCCGCAGGCCGCTGGATCCGGACGCCCTTTTTGGGGGCAAGCCCGTCTGGCTTGAGATTGGCTTTGGCGGCGGCGAGCATCTGGTCCATCAGGCCGCTTCCAACCCGGATGTCGGCATCATCGGCTGCGAGCCCTATATCAACGGGGTGGCGATGCTGCTGGGCAAGATCCGCCGCGCCGGCGTGGAGAACCTCGCCGTGCACCCCGGCGACGCGCGCGACCTGTTTGACGTGCTGCCCGAAGCCTCGGTGGCGCGGGCGTTTTTGCTTTACCCTGACCCCTGGCCCAAAACCCGCCACCACCGCCGACGGTTCGTGACCGAGGAACATCTGGTGCCGCTGGCGCTGGTGATGCAGCCCGGTGCGCTGTTGCGGGTGGCGACGGATATTGAGGATTACGTGCGCCAGACCCTGGAAGAGGTGCCGCGTCACGGGTTTGAATGGCTGGCGGAGCGCCCTGCGGATTGGCGGGAGCCCTGGGATGACTGGCTGTCCACACGCTATGAGCAGAAGGCGTTGCGCGAAGGCCGGGTGCCGCATTATCTGACGTTCCGGCGGATGCAGGCCTAAGCATTGAGCGGGCAAGCCCGCGTTTGATTTCATGAATTTCGCTGAAGCGAAATTGGACGAGGCTCTGCCTCGTGCTCCGGGATATTCATGGAGAAAAGATGGGGGGCGGCGGGGGCTTGGCATGGACGCCTCTGTTGGGCTGCGGTAGAAGCGGCGGGAAAGAACGGGGAATGTTATGTCGAGCCATGGTGATCCAATTCCGATGACATCTGCGGCCTGTGGGCCGCTCACAGGGGTGGCCGAAGTGCCGGGGGACAAGTCGATTTCCCATCGGTCGTTGATCCTGGGCGCGATGTGCATTGGTGAGACGACCATTGCGGGTCTGCTGGAGGGGCAGGATGTGCTGGATACGGCCAAGGCGATGCGCGCCTTTGGGGCGGAGGTGAGTGATCTGGGCGGCGGCAATTGGTCGGTGCGCGGGGTTGGTGTTGGCGGGTTTGCGGAACCAGACGGGGTGATTGATTGTGGGAACTCCGGCACCGGCGTGCGGTTGATCATGGGGGCGATGGCGACCTCGCCAATCGTGGCGACCTTCACGGGAGATGCGAGTTTGAACGGGCGGCCGATGGCGCGGGTGACAGATCCGCTGGCATTGTTCGGCTGTCAGGCGGTGGGGCGCACGGGTGGGCGTTTGCCGATGACGCTGGTGGGGGCCGTGGAGCCTGTGCCGGTGCGCTATGTGGTGCCGGTGCCTTCGGCGCAGGTGAAATCGGCGGTTCTGCTGGCGGGGTTGAATGCGCCCGGTCAGACTGTTGTGATCGAGGCGGAAGCGACACGGGATCATACGGAACGGATGCTGGCGGGATTTGGTGCGGAGATTTCTGTGCAGGAGACCGAAGAGGGGCGGGAGATCACGCTGACGGGGCAGCCGGAGTTGCGCGCTCAGCAAATTGAAGTGCCGCGTGATCCGTCTTCGGCGGCCTTTCCGGTTTGTGCGGCGTTGATTGTGCCGGGCTCCGATGTGCTGGTGCCGGGGATTGGGCTCAATCCGACGCGGGCGGGGTTGTTCACCACGCTGCGGGAGATGGGGGCGGATCTGGCTTACGAGAACGCGCGTGAGGAAGGCGGGGAGCCGGTGGCGGATCTGCGGGCGAAGTTTTCGCCGGGATTGAAGGGCATTGAAGTGCCGCCCGAGCGCGCGGCTTCGATGATTGATGAATATCCGGTCCTGTCCGTGGTGGCGGCCTTTGCCGAAGGGCAGACGGTGATGCGCGGCGTCAAGGAATTGCGCGTGAAGGAAAGCGACCGGATTGATGCGATGGCCACCGGGCTGCGCGCCAATGGGGTCGAAGTTGAAGACGGGCCGGATTGGTGGATCGTCAACGGTTTGGGGCATGGCAATGTGCCCGGAGGCGCTGTTTGTGCCAGCCATCTGGATCACCGGATTGCGATGTCGTTTCTGATCCTCGGCATGGCGGCCAATGCGCCGGTGAAGGTGGATGATGGCGGGCCGATTGCCACGTCCTTTCCGATCTTTGAGCCGCTGATGGGGGCCTTGGGCGCGCAGGTGAGCAGGGACCGCGCGTGAACGGGTTCACTGTCGCCATTGACGGGCCTGCGGCCTCGGGCAAGGGGACGATCAGCCGGGCTGTGGCGGAGGCCTTTGGCTTTGCGCATCTCGATACCGGGCTTTTGTACCGGGCGGTGGGCGCGCGGGTGTTGGAGGGGGTGACGCCCGAAGATGCTGCCCGCGCGCTGGTGCCGGAGGATCTGGAGAGCGATGCCCTGCGCACGCCGGAGGTTGCGCAAGCCGCCAGCCGGGTCGCGGCGGTGCCGGAGGTCCGGGCGGCTTTGGTGGATTTCCAGCGCACATTTGCAGCGCGCGCAGGCGGTGCGGTGCTGGACGGGCGCGACATTGGCACGGTGATCTGTCCGGGCGCGCAGGTGAAGCTCTTTGTCACTGCCAGCCGGGAGGTGCGTGCGCGCCGCCGCTGCGCGGAGTTGCAGGGCAAGGGGCATGATGTGACGCTGGAGGAGGTGCTGGCCGATGTCACCGCGCGGGATGCGCGGGATATGGGCCGGGCGGATGCGCCTTTGCGCGCGGCGGCGGATGCGGTGGAGATTGACACCACCGACATGAAGATTGCCGATGCGGTTGCGGCCGCTGTGGCCCTTATCAAGGCCAAGCGGGTGGATCATTCCTGATCCTGCTGTCCGGGGGGCATGGCCCGTCGATCCAGAGCATATGTCATAAAGGAAGCGGCGCCGCCCCGAAGGGAGGGTCGGTGATCCTGACCGGGAAGCCCGGTAATGCGCGTCTTGCAGGGGTTGGGGTATCCCCAACCGAATAGACCCGTTTGCCCCGCATGTGTCAGACGCAGGGCTTGGTTAACCAAGACCGAGGTATAGAGGGATCGTGTTAAGGTTTCCTGACCTGATCGCGCGGTGCTCACCCAAAGGTGCATGGTTTGAAACATGGATTGGGACTACCTTTGGGGTAACAAAGGAGAGCCTGATATGATCCGTTTCCCTCTGATGCCGCTGACGGCTGCTGCCTTGATGGCGCTGGCCTCTTTCAGTGCCAGTGCCCAGACCACCCCGACCGAAGAGCCACCCGCTGAGGTCCTGCCCGAGGTTGGGCCGGAGGCCGAAGGGCCGATGACCATGGCGCGGCTGGGGGAGATTGTGCTGGCGCTGGACCCGGACGCGCGCGCACAGGGGCCTGCGATTGAATTCACGCTGGATGATATCCCGGTCATCGTCATTGCGGATGCCCGCGCGGATCGGATGCGGGCGATGGTGCCGATTGCCAGCGCCGACGGGTTAAGCGCGGCGGACTTGATGCGGATGATGCAGGCGAATTTTGATAGCGCGCTGGATGCGCGCTATGCCGTGGCGAACGGGCGGCTCTGGGGGGTGTTCATCCACCCGCTGTCGCCACTGGAGAAGGATCAGTTCCTGTCGGGGCTGGTGCAGACGGTGACCGTGGCGCGGACCTATGGCACGGCCTATTCCGGTGGCGCGCAGATCTTTGGCGGGGGCGATACCAACGGGATTTACCGTGAGTTGCTGGAGGAGCTGAAGAAGAAGGGCGAGGCGCTTTGACGGTCTGAATCCGCCGGAGCCGTGTCGCAAACCGGGCAGAAACACGCCGCATCGCGCGGGCAGGGTTGAGGGGTGATCCCAAATCCCGGTGAGGCCCGATGAAAGACCCCAAAGACGACGCCCCGATGAGCCGGGAGTGGCACTACTTTCCTGACCTGCCACTGGCCAACCCGTCGATTTTTCAATGGCCACCCGATCCGCGCTTTCTGCTGGGCTGGTTGCGGCGCAACTGGCTGACGTTGAGCGAGCGGGTGATGATTTTGGTATTGGCCATGGTGCTGTGGCTGGTGGCCTATCCATCGCTTGAGACGGCACAGACCTTCGCTTTTGGCTGGGTGTTTCAGACCTGGGCGGTCAACATGGGGATGATGATCACCATCGCGGGCGGGCTGCATTGGTATTTCTACATGCGCCGAGGGCAGGGCAAGCGGCTGAAGTTCGACCCGCGCGAGCAGGCCAGGAACAACCGGCTGTGGCAGTTCTCCAATCAGGTGCATGACAATATGTTCTGGTCCCTGACCAGCGGGGTGGCGCAGCTGACGGCGTTTCAGGTGGGGGTGATGTGGCTGATGGCCAACGGCTACGCCCCGGTGATCACGCTGGCGGAAAGCCCTGTGTGGTTTGTGGTCTGGCTGATGCTGCTGCCGGTGTGGTCGGCGTTTCATTTCTATTGGGTGCACCGGCTGCTGCATGTGCCTGTGCTGTATAAACACGTGCATTCCCTGCATCATCGCAACGTCAACATCGGCCCGTGGTCGGGGCTGTCGATGCACCCGGTGGAGCATCTGCTGTATCTGACCACGCTGCTGGTGCATGTGGTGGTGGCCTCGCATCCGGTGCATCTGATCTTTCACGTGATTTATCAGGGGCCGGGGGCGGCGATGACGCATACAGGGTACGAAGATCTGCTGATCCGCGACAAGCGGCGGCTGGCCTTGGGGACATTTTATCACCAGCTCCACCACCGGTATTATGAGTGCAACTACGGCAATCAGGAGATGCCCTGGGACCGCTGGTTCGGGACCTTCCATGACGGGACGGAGGCGGGGCGGGCGGCGACGAAGGCGCGCAAGCGGGCGATGTATGGAAAGGTGTGAGGGGGGCGATTAGGCGCAAAGCAAGACGGGGTATCGTCTGTGCCGGTAAGGCGATCTGACCTTCATTCTCTGCCACTTATGGTGCGGCTTGTGTGTTTCTTCTCACTGACCCAAACAGCCTGACGGATTCGCCTGCCCAAGCGGGGCAGGCGATGGCCTGGAGGCGACGCCTTGTTCCGGGCTGGGGGGCGGGAAATGGCTGGTCTGAGCCCAATGTGACAAATGCTGCGCTGCGCACGAACGTCTGCAATCGCGATGGCGTCATCTGATCCGATAGCCGACAGGACACGCTATGGAGTTCATGAATCCGCCATCTTTGTCAGCTTGTCGATGCCCCATGTCCCGGAATAGAGTTGACGTGATGAAGTCGCTCAAATTCCTTAAGGCTACCGTTGCCGATGTGGTACCGCTCAGCGGGTTGATCCAGCGCACAATCCGCGTTTCAAATGCTAGGGACTATGGTCAAAAATCAATTGATATGCTGTGCGCGATTTTTGAACCGGAGCCGCTCGTCGAAAGACTCGAAAATGAGGCTATTCTTTTGTGTTTCTCGGGTGCCAGTCTTGTTGGCACTGTGGGGCTGAAAGGTAACTATTTGCGATCATTGTTCGTGGACCCAGCGTTTCAGGGGCAAGGTCTAGGCAAAGTGCTGGTTGCAAGAATTGAAGAAGAAGCGCGACAGAGAGCAATCCCGGAAATGATGCTTCATTCCTCACTAACAGCGCGGGAGTTTTACGCGGCTCTTGGCTATGAATTTGTGGAATTGCAATCATACCCGGAAGGGCCATTCGTCTTGATGAGAAAGCCGCTTAATGTGCGCCCGTGAAATACCTTGCGCCACGAAAGACCGGCAGTGACTTTTGCCAATGTGTTGCGGCCGTCTGTTGAAGCCTCAGGTCGGAGCAGACATTCGTTTCCGCAAGGCTGAGGGCAGCAAAGTCCGCATACCGCACACGCCCCCTCACCCCCCCCCAAAAAAAAGTGATCACCCCCACCGCACTCAATCATTGATCCCCCCGCACATTCGCGCCTAGGCTCAACCCACCCCATGAAAGGAACGCCCATGCGCCTGCTGTTGTCCCTCCTCCTCTCCGCGCTGGCCTTGCCCGCGCTTGCCGCCGACGGCACGCGGATACAGGTCAAAGGTGAGATCATCGACACCTGGTGTTATTACTCCGGCGTCATGGGCGGACCGGATTCCGTGGTGGGTTCAGCCCATCATACCTGTGCGCTGTGGTGCAGTGCTGGGGGCATTCCGGTGGGGATGCTGGCGGAGGATGGCACGGTCTACATGATCCTCAAGATGGCGGGCGACGAGAATGCCAATGGCGGCGATACGATTCTGAAGATGGCCGCCCATACGGTGGAGGTCGACGGGATGCACTATACACGCGACGGGCTGGATTATCTGGTGGTGTCGGATGTGGTCTCTGATCTGGATATCCAGAACAAGACGCATGAAGACTATGGCAACGTCCCTTCCTTCTCTATCCCGGATCCGAATTGATGAAACATCTGATAGCTTTGTTGACGCTCGCCGCCACCCCGCTGGCCGCTCAGGATTTTTCCGAAGGGTCGGGGGCCAAGACCTGGAACCTTTATGCAGAGGTGCCCGCGAGGTTCGAGGCGACCGTGGTGGACGTTCTATGTGACCTCACGGGCGATTGCCCGGAGAACTGCGGCGATGGCACGCGGCAGTTGGGCCTGCTGCGCTCTGCCGATGATGTGATGGTCTTCCCGCTCAAGAACAACCAGCCGGCCTTTACCGGCGCTGCGACGGATCTGTTGCCCTATTGCGGGCAGACCGTGACCGTGGACGGCTTGCTGATCGAGGATGAGGATTTCCCGGTCAAGAACATCTATCTGGTGCAGACCGTGACCACCGCGGACGGCACCACTGCGAAGGCCAACCAATGGACCAAGGAATGGGCCAAGGCCAACCCCGATGCCAAGGGCAAGGGCCCATGGTTCCGCCGCGATCCGCGCGTGAAGGCGATCATCGCGGAGGAAGGCTATCTGGGTCTGGGGCTGGAGACCGACGAGGCCTATATCGCCGAGAATTTCTGATGCCTCTGCTGCGCGCGCTCTGCGCGGCACTGCTGCTGGGCGGGCCCGCGCTGGCGAATGAGCCGTTCCCGCTGGCGCTGGGCGGGGCCTATGAGCTGATCGACCAACACGGCCAGACCCGCACGCAGGCGGACCCGCAGGGGCGCGCGCAACTGGTGTTCTTTGGCTACATCAACTGCCCCGACATCTGCACCGCCGCTCTGCCGCTGATGGCCGAGATCACGGATGCGCTGGCCGAGGACGGCATCGCGGTCACCCCGGTGATGATCACCATCTCCCCCGACCGCGACACGGTGGAGAGCATGGGCGCGCCTTTGGCGGCGATCCACCCCGATTACATCGGCCTGACCGGGGATGAGGCGGCTCTGGCTGCGGTCTATGACGCCTTCGGGGTGGAGATCACCCCGATCTTTCAGGACCCCGAGCATGGGTGGATCTACGCGCACGGGTCGTTCATCCATCTGCTGGACGGGGCAGGGGAGTTGCTGACCCTGATCCCGCCGATTTTGGGGGCAGAGCAGGCGGCGGGGATTGCGTTGGGGTATCTGGGGGGTGAGGTTTGTGTGATGACTTCAATTGGAAAGCAGAGAGTTGCCAGAACAGGATATTGACGAGATATGGAATGACGACCTCTTAGGGTATCGAGAGCGAGGTGATGCTTTCACCAGCCTCGTCACGTCGATTGAAGATCACCGCACCATATCAATTGAAGCAGGATATGGACGCGGTAAGACGTTCTTTCGAGAGCGATGGGCCAAGCAGCTAAAGGCTTCCGGCGAATGTGTTGTGGAGATAGACGCACGCCTGTCCGATCATTCCGGTGGCCCGGTCATTACTTTTTTGGGGGCTTTGCTTAATCACGTACCGAAAAATGATGCAGAGAAGTGGCGAAGCGCGGTTGATGTTGGAAAGAAGATCGCGGTTGGTGGCGCAAAGATAATTAGCAAAGCCGTCCTGCGTGAGGGGGCCGAAGAACTGTTTGATCAAATGTCGCCCGCGGATGGCGACGCTGGCGTGTTTGAAGAGATCGCCAAGGCAGCAGGAGAGGATCTGTCGAAAGCTGCAGGTGACGCAATTGCCAGGCAACTGTCGGCAGAGAAGACACGTCTTGAATTGAATGAGCACTTGAAGGTGCTCCATGCGCAAATCACAGCAGAGAGAGACACTGACCGTATCATTGTGCTCATCGACGAATTGGACCGATGTCATCCGGACTATGCCATAGCCTTGTTGGAGGCGATGAAGTTGGTCTTCGATCAGGACGGCTTTGTTTTCATGCTGATGGTCAATCGTGAGTATCTGGAGAACATTGCTGCGCGTCGATTTGGTGGGGCAGTTGAAGGGGAGTTCTACATCGAAAAGTTCGTTGATTTGCGGCTTAAACTGGAAGCGGATGCCGCGAGTATGGCTGCGGCTACCCACGTTCTGACCTTGCAATTGGAATTGGAGAAACCGCTAAGCGAACATCCCGCTTTCGGTGTTGAGGCTGCAGCAAAGCTTGCGCACGAGCTTGGTCCAAGATCTGGCCTTTCGATGCGGCAGATCAAGAAAACGATTGAACGTGTCGACTTATGTTGTCGGATTTACCGTAGTGAATATATAGATTTGCCATTGTTGATTTGGCTCGCATTTACGGAGGGCACGGAAGCCAATGACATTCAGTCCAAATTTGGGAAATCCACTTTTCCTCGATCGGAAATGACACCGGAGAACGGTCACCAAGTCATGGAGAGGCAAAACAGCAATAAAACAAGGGAAGGACATGGGAAATACACTGCGAAAATTGACCATGAAATCAATGCCAAATACCCAGAGTTTCTAACCCTTGAGCGGCATCAGATGCATATCCCAGATGACGGAAAGGACTACTTTCCATGGTACTGCATCTACTACTTCTTGGCACCACACTACATACCGGATCATGAAGCAATGTTGGATGCCGTTCACAGGCTTCAGGTGGACTAGAGACCAGCACTGCAACGGATGCATGTCTCCGACAACCCCACTACTCCTGCACCGCCTCCAGATACACCAACAACCCCGCCAACTCCCGCGGGGTGGGGGTCAGCACGCCGTCGATCTCAACCGGTACGAGGTCCTCGGCCATCTCCGCGCCGAACTGGGGCATGACGCGGGCGAGGTGGCCGTTTTCGGGATCGCCGTAGATGTAGCTCAATGCGCGGGCGGCGGGGAAGGTGCCGCCGTTTTGGCGGCTCAGGGTCGTCAGGTTCACAGGCGCGGTGGCAAGGTCACCCGCCGCTGCCCCGGTGCCCCGGCCATCGGCCCCGTGACAGGCCGCGCAGTTCTGCGCAAAGAACGCGGCCCCGTCATCCACCGTGGGCATCGTCTGGTTCTGACGGTTGAAATCCGTGCAGGCGGCAAGGGCCACCAAAGCACCTCCGCCTGCGATTGCTGCCATGATCGTCCTGTACATGCGCGTCCCTTTTTGGATCACTCTATGACCTGTGGTGCCCGCCGCAAGCCCTGCTTGCCCGCAGGCGGTCGGTTGCCGTCCTGTGTCGCCGCCACCGTCCCGCGCGGGCAGGGGCGGGTCACACCGGGAAATTCTCATCCTCTGCGTCGTCGCCCGCATCGCCCGGCTCCCCACCGCCGAGCCAGGCTTCGGCTGCCGCTGCGCCCGACAGGGTGAAGCTTTTGATCTCCAGCCCAGGAAAGAGCGCGCCTTCGATTTCCGCCGCGCTGCGGATCCATCCGGTGTCACACAGCACCGCGCATTTGCTGAACCGGCCGATCAGGCTGAAGAGCTTGGGCATCAATTGGAGTTCCACCACCAGCGCCCCCGGCGTCGGCATTTCGAAATCGGCAATGCGGTAGAGCATCTTGCCGCCGCTCATGCCTTCGGATTGCGCCAGCAGGGTCTCAAGGCCTGCGCGCATGGCGTCGGCATCAATTTTGCCGGTGAGGTCAAGGTCCAGTCGGTTGGCGGATGGTTTCGAGACGTTCAACATGCGTGGATTCCTTTGGCTGCTGTCCCCGAGGATGCGCGGTTTTTGCACGGGCTGCGTTGATGCAGGTCAATCTGGGGCGGATCAGGTGCGGGCCTGTGGCAGGATGCGGTGGTCTTGCTGCGCTATGTCATGGGGTACCTCATCTTCGGTGATGATGAAGCAAAACCACATGGGACCGGCAAACGCTCTGACGGTTATGGATTTTCAACACGCATCCCGGAGGGGCTTTGTCCGTCTCTGCGGTTGGGTGGTGACAGGCGGTGAGGATGTCGCGCGTGATTGGGAATGTCGGGCGGTGGAATGAACTTAGGGTGAAGCGTTTGCCTCGTCTGGAATTGCTGCTTAGTACAAGTCTTATGTTTGAACCTCCAATGCGCCATCCGACCAAAGAAGCAATTGACTTCATTGCGAACCGACTGGACTTGCCGAACTACGCTGAGATGCAGGACTGGGAATTTGAAGTTTCTGAACCGTCAGGCCTCCCTCAATATCTAACTCTTTTTGAAGAAGTGCGGGGTAGGGACGATGTGCGATTTGTTCTTGCAGACATGATCATACAGGCATTTGAGAGCGCTGATTTCAAACTTTCAGCCAACTCGGATTGGGCGGCGTTTCTGTCATCGCTCTCGGAACGCATCGACATTCACGGGTGGCAAATATGGTATTGGGCGAGTTGGGATGTCGAACTTGAGGCTGTATGGCGGGTCAGCCCAAGTATGCGGGAGTTGTGCGAGACACACTTTTCGGAGCAGGGGTAGCATTGGTCTCCTTGGCTGTCCGCTGCGCCCCGCACAACCCTCCCAGCAAACAAAACCACCCGCGACCGCCGTCACACCTACCCGCCGACCAGAGCGGCCCGTCGGAACGGCCCCTTTCCGCCCCGCGCGACCCACCGCTATACTGCACTTCACCGATACCCGGATCTGCAACCGAAAGGGCGGCGCATGGCCACACTCACGACAGCCCCCACGCTGACCACACAGCGGCTGGTTTTGCGGGGACCCGAGCGGGAGGATCTGCCCGCGCTCACCCGCTTCATGACCTCTGCCCCGTCGATGATCGCACAGGGAGAGACGGTCACGGCGGAGCAGGCGTGGTTCGGCTTTCTGACCGGCGTTGGCCATTGGCAGTGGCATGGCTTTGGCTTCTTCACGGTGGTCCTTCGGCAAACCGGGCACCCCGTGGGCCGGGTGGGGCTGCTCAAACATGCGGGCTGGCCGGATGTGGAACTGGCCTGGCATCTGTTTGAAGGTGCGGAGGGCAAGGGCTTTGCCACGGAAGCGGCGATTGCGGTCAAGACATGGGCGCATGAGGGTCTGGGGCTGGACCGGCTCTACAGCTACATCGACCGGGGCAACACAAGGTCGCAGGCGGTGGCAGGAAGGCTTGGCGCGGTCACGGACGGGACGCGCGCGCCCCATGAGCCGGAGGCGGAGGTGTGGGTGCACCCGGTGGAAGACCCGTGAGGCAGGCAAGCCGCCCATTGGACTGCAATCACAGTGGCGTCTTCAGCCGCGCTGGCCGTTCTATCCGCCGCAGCGCATCCGGGTGAAGAAGAGCCGTTCGTCGCGGAGCGAGGCAAGCAGCCCCTCGGCCCGAACTGCAAAATCGAATGCCTGATCATATCCCAGCCACGTACAGCGTCCATCCGCGCGGATCACCTGCTCGGCCTCGGCGATGAAACGCTGTAGACTCGGGGCAGGGCGGTTGCGTACTTTTTCATTGCATTCATTGTACAGAGCCACAGCATTTTGCACCTGTTGCCGGATGACGGCCATGCAATCGGAATTCGGGATCGGCATTCCGTTGGACAGCACAACCGGTGCCGATTCCAGTCGTGTGACCATGTAAGTTGTCTCTCCCGCCTCTCCCAAGTGCGGGGCGTCGAATTGCTTCCATGAGATCATGGTGGAGCCGACCTGTGCCTGATACCTGTTTGAACTGCCAGTGGAGGTGCAGGCGGTCAGCATCCCGCAAGCGATGAGAAGGGCGAGGGCGTTTTTCATTTCAGGGGCCTTTTGTGGTGGTGGTACGCGGTGCTGTTGACTGCCTACGCGAAACCGGAAGCAGGTTAAACACGGAAAGGTTGTGTTTGGCCTTGATAGCCGCCTCCGGCACCGGAGTGCCAGTGCCAGACAGCACATCGCCGCTCATACAGGCCGGGGCGCATCCGCCCCCTTGCACCCATGGCGCATATCGCCTATACGCGCGCTGTCTAAGGGGCGGATACACGCACCGGACGTGATATCCTGAGCAGGGTCGGATTTGTCCGGCCCTCTTTCTTTATCCCGACCGGAACTCGCCCCAAGGTCCAATTTTCACCGTCACACCGAAGGTGGGCACCCAGCAAAGACCGGCGGAGACAACCGCACGGCCAGAAACAAACGCTAAAAGGAAACGCATACTTACATGTCAAACGCTATGGACGAATTTGAAGCCCTTCTGAATGAGAGCTTCGAGATGGACACACCCGAAGAGGGGTCTGTTGTCAAAGGCAAGGTCATTGCCATCGAGGCCGGTCAGGCCATCATCGACGTCGGCTACAAAATGGAAGGCCGAGTTGAGCTGAAAGAATTTGCCGATCCGGGCGAAGCGCCCAAGATCGAAGTTGGCGATGAGGTTGAAGTCTTCCTCCGCCAGGTTGAGAACTCCCGCGGTGAAGCGGTTATCTCCCGTGAGATGGCGCGCCGGGAAGAGGCCTGGGATCGTCTGGAAAAAGCCTATGCCGCAGAAGAGCGTGTCGAAGGCGCGATCTTTGGCCGTGTCAAAGGCGGTTTCACTGTGGACCTTGGCGGCGCTGTTGCGTTCCTGCCCGGCTCCCAGGTCGACGTGCGCCCCGTGCGCGATGCAGGCCCTCTGATGGGTCTCAAGCAGCCGTTCCAGGTTCTGAAAATGGACCGTCGCCGTGGCAACATCGTTGTCTCGCGTCGTGCGATCCTCGAAGAGAGCCGTGCCGAGCAGCGCGCCGAAGTGATCGGCAACCTGACCGAAGGCCAGACGGTCGACGGTGTGGTCAAGAACATCACCGAATACGGTGCGTTTGTGGACCTTGGCGGTGTCGACGGCCTGCTGCACGTGACGGACATGGCATGGCGCCGTGTGAACCACCCGTCCGAGATCCTCGCCATTGGCGAGACGATCAAGGTGCAGGTCATCAAGATCAACAAAGAGACACACCGCATCTCCCTCGGCATGAAGCAGTTGCAGGAAGATCCATGGGATCTGGTTGCGGCGAAGTACCCGCTGGAATCCTCCCACACAGGCCGCGTGACCAACATCACCGATTACGGTGCCTTTGTTGAGCTCGAGCCCGGTGTTGAAGGTCTGGTCCACGTCTCCGAGATGTCCTGGACCAAGAAGAACGTGCACCCCGGCAAGATCGTCTCCACCTCTCAGGAAGTGGAAGTCATGGTGCTGGAAATCGACGGTGCCAAGCGCCGCGTCTCCCTTGGCCTCAAGCAGACCATGCGCAACCCATGGGAAGTGTTTGCAGAAACACACCCCGAGGGCACGGAAGTCGAAGGCGAAGTCAAGAACATCACCGAATTCGGTCTGTTCGTGGGTCTGCCCGGCGACATCGACGGCATGGTGCACCTCTCCGATCTGTCATGGGACCAGCGTGGCGAAGAAGCCATTCAGGACTACCGCAAAGGCGACATGGTTCAGGCCGTTGTCTCCGAAGTGGACGTCGAGAAAGAGCGGATTTCCCTGTCGATCAAAGGTGTTGGCGGTGACAAGTTCGCCGAAGCTGTGGGCGGCGTGAAGCGCGGCTCCGTGGTGACGGTGAATGTGACCTCCATCGAGGATGGTGGCATCGAAGTGGAATACGAAGGCATGAAAGCCTTCATCCGCCGCTCCGATCTGTCCCGTGACCGTGCCGAGCAGCGCCCCGAGCGTTTCTCTGTCGGCGACAAGGTTGATGTGCGCATCACCAACGTCGACGCGAAGGCGCATCGTCTGGGTGTCTCCATCAAGGCCCGTGAGATTGCCGAAGAGAAGGAAGCGGTTGAGCAGTATGGCTCCTCCGATTCCGGTGCATCCCTGGGTGATATCCTCGGTGCCGCTCTGAAGGGCGACGAATAAACCCTTTGCGGGTTTGACACGTCAGAACACAAGGCCCCGCAGTTTGACTGCGGGGCCTTTTGCATGTGCTGGGGGCGTGCAGCAGGGGGTAATCCCCTTTTGGTTGTTGCCGTGCCATCGGCTTGCTAGAAAAGGGGACTGTAAACAAAGGTAAATTCAATGAAGAATGTCATTTTAGCAGCCGCTTTTTTGCTCGGCGCCCTGTCTGCGCAAGCCGCGACGATCAATGAAGGGTCAACTGATTTCACGAATCAAAGCATCGGAGCCGTCCCGCTGTCACCGGCCCCATCGGCATTTGATCTGTCCGATATCGGGATCAACACGGTCAGCGGCAGCTTGTCGGCGACATGCGATCCGTTTTCCCAGCCGTCCTGCACGGGGGGCGATTTTTCCGACAGTTTCTCGGTCTTTCTGAACCCGAACCGGGCGATCCAGTCGGTCACCTTCTCTGTCTTTGACGCTGTGGCGAGCTTTGGCGGGAATGATCAGGGCCAGACCAATGACATCACGTTCACCATTGCCGAGAGCATTGGCAACGTCGCCTTTACACTGGACACGATCAGCGGCAATGGGTCGGGTGGTTTGTTCATCACCAACGCCCCCGTCAATGGCATCTTCAACTTCGCGATTCAGGCCTCCTCCGGTCCTTTCCCAACGGATGTGATTTCGGCCAAGTGGCGTCTGGATATCGGCGTGGCGGACATCACACCCTCCTCTGTACCGCTGCCTGCGACGGCGTTGCTGTTGCTGGGAGGGCTGGCGGGTCTGGGCATGGCGCGCCGCCACCGGTCGTAAGCGCATGCAACCAGCGGCTGGGGGCAAGGCGCGCCCTGCCGCGGGAGCGAATCGCCATGGGCCAGAAAAGGGGGCCGGCAGGTCTCTGCGGTGCGGTTGGTCCATTTGTGTCAGCAGATTGGCGGAAAACCCCCCGATAACAGCGCCTTCGGCGCAGGAAAATGAGATCAGGGGGCAAACCGTCCCTTCACGGGTGCGGCCAATGTTCCTATAGTCATTGAGGAAAAATACAAAGAATAACCCTTGGGGGGGTAAAATATGATCCGGTCAGAACTCATTCAGAAAATCGCCGACGATAACCCGCATCTCTATCAGCGGGATGTGGAGCGGATTGTGAACACCATCTTTGATGAGATCACCGGAGCCATGGCCAAGGGCGACCGGGTGGAACTGCGCGGCTTTGGCGCGTTTTCGGTTAAAAAGCGCGATGCGCGTGTGGGGCGCAACCCGCGTACCGGAGAAACCGTGCAGGTCGAGGAAAAGCATGTGCCGTTTTTCAAGACGGGCAAACTGCTGCGTGACCGGCTGAACGGGCGCGCCTGATGCGGTATGTTCGGTATGCCTGTATCGCGGTTTTTGCGATTGCGCTGATTTCTGTCGCTTTGGCCAATCGGGCCATGGTCGATCTGAAAGTGCTGCCGGATGAGATTGCCGGGCTCTTTGCGGTCAACCCGCAGGTGACCCTGCCGCTGTTTTTCGTGATCCTTGGATCCATCGTGGCGGGGCTGCTGGTCGGCTTTGTCTGGGAATGGATCCGCGAGCACGCGCAGCGCGCCGAAGCGGCCAAACAGGCCCGAGAGATGCGCCGGCTGGAGCGTGAAGTGGCGCGCCTGAAGAGCGAGAAGCACGAAGGCCAGGACGAAGTGCTGGCGCTGCTGGACAAGGCCAGCTGAGGCAGGCGATGTCCGCTCAGATCCATGTGAAAATCTGCGGGGTGACCCGTCCAGAGGATATTGCAGCCGTCGCGGATGCGGGCGGGCGCTATATCGGGTTGAATTTCTTTCCCAAATCGCCGCGATACGTGGCGCCCGCGCAGGCGGCCGCACTGGCGGCGGGCACACCTGCGGGCATCTGCAAGGTCGCGTTGGTGGTCAATCCGACGGATGCGGCACTGGACGCGCTGGTGGCGGAGGTGCCGATGGATATGATCCAGCTGCATGGCGCGGAGACACCGGCGCGCGTGGCGGAAATCAAGGCGCGATATGGTTTGCCGGTGATGAAGGCGGTGGCCATTGGCGGGCCGGAAGATCTGGCGGCATTGGACGCCTACGCCGCTGTGGCGGACCAATTGCTGGTGGATACCAAGCCGCCCAAAGGCGCGGATTTGCCCGGCGGCAATGGGCTGGCGTTTGACTGGTCGCTGATCGCGGGCCGCCGCTGGCCGGTGCCGTGGATGCTGGCGGGGGGGCTGAACGCGCAGACGGTGGCAGAGGCCATTCGGGTGACAGGCGCGCGGCAGGTTGATCTGTCTTCGGCGGTGGAGCGCGCGCCGGGGGTGAAGGATGCGGGATTGATTGCGGCGTTTTGTAAGGCGGCGGGTGTGGCGTAGTTTCGAATTGCTCCGCAATCCGACCGGGAGGGGGCCTGCGGCCCCCTTTTTTGTTTTGGGGGTGTGGGTCACATTGACGGATTTGCCTTTGGGATGCGGCGCGCCTTTCGGAGGCTCTGCCTCCGGACCTCCGGGATATTTATGGAGAAAAGAGGGGGGGCGGGGTCAGAGGGTTTGGTCGTATTCGCCGACGTTGGGCTCGGTGCGGATGACGGTGTCGATGTCGGCGAAGATAGCGCGGAGTTCGGCGTCGGACTCCGGGCTTTCGCAGACGACGACGAGGTTGGGGGTGTTGGAGGAAGCGCGCACCAGGCCCCAGCCGCCATTGTCGAGGATCACGCGGGCGCCGTTGACAGTGACGACCTCCTTGATGGTGCGGCCGCCGATGGTGTCTCCGGCCTCATGTTTGGCGACGAGTTTGGCGACCAGGCGGTCGAGCGTGTCGTATTTTTCCGTGTCGGCGCAATAGGGGGACATAGTGGGGGAAGAGAAGGTCTGGGGCAGGGCGCGGCGCAGGTCGGACATGCTCTTGTCCGGGTTGCGGTCCATGAGTTTGCAGATTTCCACAGCGACGCGCAGACCGCAGTCGTAGCCGCGGCCCACCGGTTCCGCGAGGAAGTAGTGGCCGGATTTTTCAAAGCCTGCCAGCGCGCCGATTTCCTTGACCCGGCGTTTCATGTGGCTGTGACCCGTCTTCCAGTAGTCGGCTTTGGCGCCGTATTTCTGGAGTTCCGGGTCGGAGGCGAAGAGGCCGGTGGATTTGACGTCTGCCACGAAGGTTGAATTTGGGTAGAGCCTGGCGAAGTCGCGGGCCATGATCACGCCGACCTTGTCTGCGAAAATCTCCTCACCCTCGTCATCCACCACGCCGCAGCGGTCGCCGTCACCGTCGAAGCCGAGCGCGAAGTCAGCACCGGAGGCTTTGACCGATGCGCTCATGTCGTGGAGCATTTCCATGGCTTCGGGATTGGGGTTGTAGTGCGGGAAGGTGTAGTCGAGTTCATTGTGGCTGGCGACGACGTCGACGCCGATGCGTTTGAAGAGTTCAGGTGCGAAGGCGGAGGCCGTGCCGTTGCCGGTGGCGCAGACGACCTTGAGAGGCCGCGTCATTTTGAAGTCACCGACAAGGTCGTCGAGGTAGGCTTCGCGGACACCCGGCACAAATTCATATGTGCCGCCCGCGCGGGGCTGGCCTTCGCCACCCAGCACGATGTCGCGGAGTTCGCCCATCTCATCGGGGCCGTGGGTGAGGGGGCGCTCAAAGCCCATTTTCACGCCGGTCCAGCCGTTGGGGTTGTGGGACGCGGTGACCATGGCGACGGCGGGCGCATCGAGGTGGAACTGCGCGAAATAGGCCATGGGGGAGAGGGCGGGGCCGATGTCACGCACGTGGATGCCTGCCTGCATCAGGCCCAGCATCAGCGCGTTCTTGATCGACAGCGAATAGTCGCGGTAGTCGTTGCCGACGGCGATCACCGGGTCGATCCCACGGCGGTGCATTTGCGTGCCGAGGCCGAGGCCGAGAGCGGTGATGCCCGGCAGGTTAATGTCATCGGGGTATTTCCAGCGGGCGTCATATTCACGGAACCCCGTGGGGGTGATCATCGCATCGCGCAGGAATTCCCAGGTGTTCTGGGTCACGGTGGGGGCGGGTTTGGTCACTGTGTATACTCTTTATTCAGCGGGGATCAGAAGGTCAGCGGG
This sequence comes from uncultured Sulfitobacter sp., assembly GCF_947500075.1. GTDB lineage: Bacteria > Pseudomonadota > Alphaproteobacteria > Rhodobacterales > Rhodobacteraceae > Sulfitobacter. The sequence continues at coordinate 110,613 of NZ_CANMQS010000002.1, forward strand.
TGCGCCTTGGCCAGCGCATCGAACTGCATCAGGACCTTGATGAGGGCAGGCATCTGGTCAAGGTAAATCATGTTGGGGCCATCGCTGGGCGCGCGGTCAGGGTCTTCGTGGGTTTCCATGAAGAGGGCGGCCACGCCGATGGCGGCCGCCGCGCGGGCCATGACGGGGGCAAATTCACGCTGGCCGCCGGAGGAGCCGCCAAGACCACCCGGTTGGGCGACGGAATGGGTGGCATCCATCACCACCGGATAGCCGGTTTGGGCCATCTGCGGCAGGGAGCGCATGTCCGCCACAAGGGTGTTGTAGCCGAAGGCGGTGCCGCGTTCGGTGAGCAGGATTTTGTCGTTCCCGGTGCTGGCGATCTTGTCGACCACATTGGCCATGTCCCAGGGGGCCATCCACTGGCCCTTCTTGACGTTCACGGCTTTGCCGGTGTTGCCTGCGGCCAGCAGCATATCGGTCTGGCGGCACAGAAAGGCGGGAATTTGCAGCACATCGACAGCCTCAGCCGCGATGGCGCATTGGCTTTCCGTATGCACATCCGTCAGCACCGGCACGCCGTTGGCGCGGCCCACTGATTGCAGGACCTTCAGCCCTTCGTCGATGCCCAGACCGCGCTTGCCGGAAAGCGACGTGCGGTTGGCTTTGTCATAGCTGGCTTTGAAGATGAACTGCGCGCCGACGGCCGCGCAGGCTTCTTTCATCTTGCCTGCGATCATCTGGGCGTGGTCGGCGCTTTCCAGCTGGCAGGGGCCAGCGATGACGGTCAACGGGCGGTCATTGCCGATGAGGACGTCACCAACGGGGACTTGGGTCATGAGGTTACCTGTTCTCGCAAGATCGACGCTGTCAGGGACAGCATGAGGTAGATGCCCGCAAAGACGAGGAAAGCCAAGATCGTGTTCTCAAATGCTTTCGGATAGGTTGGTTCCTGCGGGGCCACAGGTTCCACCGCGATGGTCAGATAGCGGACCTGACGGCCCGCCTCGGTCCGGGCCTGTTCCATCGCCGTCTGCGCGCTTTGCAGGACCATGTCGGCAGCGGCCAGATCGGCCTGGGCCAGCTGCATGGTCACGGCCTGCTGGGCCAGTGAATTGTCGCCGGCGGTGGCGCTGGTCATCTTTTCGCGCAGGCGGTCAAGTTGCGCGTTCAGGCGGTCCACATCGCCCTGAGCGCCGTCCACTTTGGCGCGGTTGGGGCGGGCGTTGTCCAGCAGGGCGGCCAGTTCGAGTTCTTTCTCGATCAGCAGCCCTTCGTAGGTGCTGATCTGACCGCGGATGGAGGCGATCTGCGCTTCGGGATCGACGCCGTTTTCGACCTGGAGCGTGATCAGCGCCTCTTGCGCGGCGCGGCGGTTGGCCTGTGCGGTTTCAAACCCGTTGCGGGCGTCGCGCATGCCATCTTCGCGCTTTTGCTTGGACAGGTCGTTGACCCGTTCTTCGGCATAATCGAGCAGGCTGCGGGAGAAATCCTCAGACACCTGGGGATTGGCGGCAATCACCTCCATCCGGATCACCCCTTCGGTGGGGTCATAGCCGATTTTGACGTTTTTCTTGTAGATGCTGTAGGCGTCTTCGTTGGTGGCGTTTGCTTCGAGCCGCTGGATGGCATCCACTTCCTCAGACGCGAAATGGGATTTGAAGCCGCGGTCTTCATCCAGCCTGAGCATGGCATCCTTGGATTGCAGATAGGCCTGCGTCGCGATGCTGTCGGCGGAGTTGGCGAATTGCGTGGGCAGGATGTTGCCAAACGGGCTGGTGCCGCCGCCGCCTTCGCTCTGGATGATCAGGAACTGGCTTGTGGTGGCGTACATCGGGGTGGCGATGTTGTAGAAGTAATAGCCCACCGCAAAGGTCGGGATGAAGACAAAGAAGGCCAGCCGGACCAGCAGCAGCCCGAGCTTTTTGCGGCGGCGGCGGGAGATGTCGCGCTGAATCTCCATGATCTCCGCCTGGCGGCGTTCGGCGGGGCTGACGTCACTGGAGGGCAGGCCGGGCACACCGGGCGCGCCAATCGGCATGGTCTGCGGCAGTTGCACAGGGCCTTTGCCGGCAGGGGCCTGTCCGGTTGTGGCGGGGGTGTTTTCACCCTGCGGCACCACCAGCTCCAGCATGTTGGCGCGCTGGAACGGGTCGATGCCCTTGGCGCGCAACAGGCGCACGGCGTCAAAGTCCGACGTGGGGGCAAGCCCGTGTTTCTGCGCCACCCGGCGGGCCATGCGCAACTGGCGACCGGTCAGCCCCTCGCGGCGGATGGCGTCGATGTCCTGTTCGCCGCTGACTTCACCGGGGCTGGACACTTCGCCCGCTTTGGTGGCGGTGGCGGCGGGCTGGGGCGCGCTGATGGCGGGCGGTTCGGGGGCAGGCGCGGGGCGCGGGCGCTGCGGCGCTGCGTCGGGCACTGCGGCGGCGGCGGACGGGCCGAGCGGCGCGGGATCAGGTGCCGCATCCGGTTGGGGCGCGCGCACGGCGGCGGCCCCGCCGGCGCTGCCGGTGGTTTGCATGACGGGCGTGCTCCGCTTGATGCGGAACTTTCTAGCCTTGGGTTTCGTAGTCATAGAGCTGTTTCGCTTCTTCCAAGGTGTCGAACATATGCAGTCTGCCCCCCAGCAGCACCGCCGCAGAGCGGGCGAATTTCTCCAGCGTGCCGGGCTGGTGGGAGACGATGATGATGGTGGTTGTGCGCAGGCGTTCTTGCAGCAGGTCGCCTGCTTTGCGGTTGAATTCAGCGTCCGTGGTGGACGGCATGCCTTCATCGATCAGGTAGATGTCGAAATCCAGCGCCAGCAGCAGGGAAAACGAGAACCGTGCGCGCATGCCGGCCGAATAGGTGCCAAGGGGCTGGTCGAAGTATTCGCCCAAACCGCAGAGCCAGCGGCAGAAGCTTTCGACATAGTCGGGGTCCAGCCCATAGAGCCGCGCGATGTAGCGGGCGTTGTCCATGGCCGACAGGCGGGTGATCACGCCGCCCATGAACCCCAGCGGGAAGGAGATTTTGCAGTTGCGGCGGATTTCCCCTTCGTCGGGTTTTTCCAGCCCGGCCATCATGTTCACGAGGGTGGTTTTGCCGGTGCCATTGGGGGCCAGAATGCCAAGCGACTGGCCAAGGTCCACGCGAAACGACGCCTTGTCCAGGATCACCTTATGCTGGGATCCTGTCCAGAAGGACTTGGATACGTTCTCAAACTCCAGCATGCCTGCTCCGGTTGCTGCTGTGAACCAATGGCTCCTATCCCTTTTAACAGGGCTTTCTTAAGGCTTTACGCACTGACTTGGGCATCATTATGTCCTAAAATGACGCAGAAGTACAACGTGCAAAGCCCCCGCAGGCGGAAGTGCGGCGGATTTGTCGGGGCGCGGAAACTTTCAAAGTTTCCGGCCGTTTTCTTTCAAAGAAAACGAGGCCGGGAGGTTGGGGTGGCGCACCGATCAGGCGACGGCCTGCCACGCAATGCCCGCCAGCATCGCGCCGATCAGCGCAAAGCCCAGATACGCGGCAAAGACCCGCGGTTTGACCAGTGCCCAGACCGCGATGGCCGCCGGGATACAGCTGACGCCGCCTGCAATCACAAAGGACATGGCCGCTCCCTGCGTCATGCCCTGCGCCAGCAGCGCGTCGACCAGCGGCACAGCGGCGTAGCCGTTGAGGTAGGCAGGGGCCCCCACCAGCGCGCCCAGCAGGATGGGCATCAGGCCTTCGCCGCCCAGAACACCTGCGATCATCTCGGCCGGGACATAGGTGAGCATGATCGCCTCAACCACATAGGCCAGCGTCAGCCATTTGATCAGGAACAGCGCATTTGTCAGCGCGGTATCGTTGAAGGTCGCGCGGCGGGCGCTGTCTTTCCAGAAGGCCCAGACGGGCGTGCCTGAGAAGGGTTTTTGTGCGCCACAACAACCTCCTACGGCGAGTTGTTCACGTAAAGGATCGGTGAAAAGCGCGGTTTGGGACATCGCCATCACCGCAAAGCCGCCCATCATCCCGATGCTGACCGCAGCAAGGGTTTTCGCAAGGGCAAAGTCAAAGCCCAGCGTGCCGGAGGTGATCGCGAACATCGCCGGGTCCATCAGCGGGGAGGCCAGCCAGAAGGCCATCACAGCCCCCAGCGGCGCGCCGACGGCCAGAAGCGCGGCGATAAAGGGAATGACTTCGCAGGAGCAGAAGGGCGACAGACCGCCCAGCAGGGCTGCCATGACGATCATCCGGGCAGGCGCGCCTTCGAACGCGCGGGCCAGCAGGGTCTCCGCGCCGCTGGCCTTGAGGTATGCGACAGCCATCACGGCGAAAGCGATGAATGGCGCGGTATGGGCCAGTGCGTTGCCGGTGAAAAGCAGGGTGGGCAAAAATTCGGGCCAGTCGAGCAGGGCAATCAGGACCAGCAGACCCCCCGTGAAGCCCCAGGCGCCGGGTGTCCAGATGCGCCGCGCCGCGCTGGCTTGCGTTTGCGTGGTGTCAGCCATGGTGATGCCCCGTCTCAAGGCCTGCGTCCGCGCAGCATTCGGTCAGCAGGAAATGCGACAGCGCTTCGACTTCCGTATAGGCGACAGCGGCGCAGATGATGCTGCGGCCCTGACGTTCCTGTTTGACGAGGCCGGCAGCAGCCAGGATTTTCAGATGGTGCGTCAGGGTTGAGCCGGTCACGCCGGTCCGGTCGCCCAGATCGCCAATGCTCAGCCCCTGCGGCCCGGCGCGCACAAGAGTGCGGAGCACGCCGAGGCGTTGTTCGGACCCAAGGGCGGCGAAGCTGGCGGCGGCGCGGGTGAGCGTCGGGGGGGAGGAATCGGTTTTCATATTTCTAGAGATATCGAAATATAAGTGCACCTGCAAGGTTATTTCGATGTTTGTCGAAATAAAATCCGTCCCTCTGTGTGGCAGCTGTGGCACTGGGATATTTTTGGCCAAAAAGAGGGGCGGGGTTGGCCTGTCCGTTTAACGGGGTATCTATGGGGCGATGAAGGACATGCGTGATGATCTGAGGGCCTGCACGATCTGTGCGGCGCGTTTTGCTGCAACGGCAACGCGGCACAGGCCGAGGCCGATTGTCTGGTTCGCGCCCGAGGCGCGGATCCTGATCGCGGGACAGGCACCCGGCATGCGGGTGCATGAAGCGGGCAAGCCGTTCTGGGATGCCTCTGGCATGCGCCTGCGCGATTGGCTGGGGCTGGAGGAAGACGTCTTTTACGATCAGAGCCGCGTGGCGATTGTGCCGATGGGGTTTTGTTTTCCGGGCTACAACGCCAAGGGCAGTGATTTGCCGCCGCCGCCGGTTTGCGCGCGCACATGGCGCGCGCAGGCGCTGGCGATGGTGCCCGATGTGCGGCTGACGGTGCTGATTGGGGGCTATGCGATGAAGTATCATCTGGAGGGCTTCACCAAGGTCACCGATGCCGTGGCGGGCTGGCGCGACCATCCGCCGGGCGTCTTTGCCTTGCCTCATCCCTCGTGGCGCAATACCGGGTGGCTGAAGAAAAACCCGTGGTTCGAGGCCGAAGTGGTGCCAAGGCTGCGGGCAAGTGTGAAGGACGTGTTGCATGATGACCCCGCTGGATGAGGCCCACGCCGCGATGATGGCCGCGCCGCAGGATGATGCCGCCCGCCTGCGGTTTTATGAGCGCGTGGCGGATGTGGAGTTGTATCTGTTGTTGGAGGAGGAGGCGGTGGGGGATCAGGTGTCTCCGGTTTTGTACGCGCAAGACTATGTCATGGTCTTTGACCGGGCGGAGCGGCTGGCCGAACATGTGGGGGCGGAGGCGCCGTTCGTGGCATTGTCGGGCCGGTCGATTGCCGGCATGCTGGAGGGGCAGCCTCTGGGGCTGGCGGTGAACATCGGTGTGGCACCCTCGGAGATCCTGCTGCCGGCGGATGCGATGGACTGGCTGCGGCAGACGCTGGCCCATGAAGCGGGCGAGGTGGAAGCGAAGATCGACCGGGTGCTGCCGCCGGGTGGTTTGCCCGAGGTAGTGATTGCCGCGATTGACGCCAAGCTGGCCACCGCCACGGGCATGGCCGCAGGCGCGTTTCTGGTTGAGGTCGTTTATGACAGCGGTGGGCGGGGGCATTTGCTGGCCTTTGTGGGCGCGCAGGAGCGGGCGCGGGAGGCGCTGGTGCGGGCGGCCTCCGAAGCGCTGACCTTTTCGGGAGTGGAAGCGGGGGCGATGGACGTGGGCTTTTTCGCGCCGGATGATCCGGTGGTGGCCAAACTGGCGCGTGTGGGCTTGCGGTTTGACCTGCCGCAGGGCGAGGGTTTGCAACATACACCGCGCATGGCACCCGGCTCTGACCCCTCAAAACCGCCGATTTTGAAATAATTGTCACGGGGAAGGGCGCGCGCGCTCACATAAAGGGGAGGTCACGGAGCCGTGGGGTGCAATGGCAGGGCGACCCGCATAGCTTACTCCCATCACCCGCCGGACAGGCCCTACAGGAGAACACCGCGATGAACCGTTTCACCCTCACCATTGCCGCAGCCGCGACCGCGATCAGCATGGCAAGCGCTGCCTTTGCGGGCGAGCAATATGTTGACAACACGGGCTTTGCCGCCTCGGGCTTTGACGTTGTGGCGTATTTTGATCTGCCGCAGAACCCTGTGGGTCAGAGCCAGCCCGCGCCGGTTGCAGGCAGCAAGGCGTTCACCTCTGAGTATAATGACGCGACATTCGCCTTCTCCTCGGCTGAGAACAAGGCGAAGTTTGATGCCGATCCTGCGAAATACGCGCCGCAGTATGATGGCCATTGCGCCTATGGGGTGTCCAAGGGCGGTAAGGTCCCCGGCAACCCGACGCTGTGGCGGATTGTGGATGACAAGCTCTACCTGAACATCACCAAGAACGTGGTGGGCTTCTGGGAAGAGGACATTCCGGGCAACATCAATCTGGCCGAAGGCAACTGGCCGGGCATCGAAGGCGCACCGGGGTCGGACCGTGCGATCCCGAAGTATTCCAGCCCTGCGCCCGTCAACTGATGAAAGGCGTTTGAGATATGTCTTCTGATCTCCCTCGGTCGGAAACAGGCAAATCCCCGTCGCGCATCGCGCGGCGGGGTTTTGTGCTGGGTGGTCTGGCGGTGCTTGGTGTGGGCGCGTTGGGCTCTGCCCGGTGGTTCAATGTCTCGGCGCAGGTAAGCGGCGGTGATATGACCGCGCCCGAGGCGCGGGAGGCGGCACTGGCGGGAGAGATCACGCTGGTGGATATCCGCCGTCCGGACGAATGGGCGCGCACCGGCGTGCCCGAAGGCGGCGTGGGCATCGACATGCGCCGCGACGATTTCATTGCGGAGTTGCTGACGCAGACGGGTGGAGACCGCGACACGCCGGTGGCGCTGATTTGTGCACGCGGTGTGCGGTCCGCACGGTTGAGCGCGCGGCTGAAAGAGGCCGGGTTCACGCGGATCATCGACGTGCCTGAGGGTATGTTGGGATCGGGGGCAGGGCCGGGTTGGGTGAAACGCGGATTACCGGTGGTGCGCCAGTAGGGCGGGGCGCGTCAGGGCCGCTGTCTGCAGATGGGCGGAGCGGTCATGACACTGTCATAACACCACCGGGCGCGCACGCAATGGTGCTGTGCCCTGGCCTTAAGCCGCACCGTCACCAAGGTCGAGGGACGCGACAAACCTGCGCGCCACCTTTCCCGGCATGCGATCGCGAAAACGGATCATCACGTCGATTGAGCCGAAGTCAAAACCCGGCAGCACCTCTACCAATGCACCCGTTGCCAGTTCCGCCTCAACTGAACCACGCATCACCATGACGGCGCCGACCCCCGCCCGTGCCAGACCCAATGCAGCGGCTCTGTTCGTCACTCTAAGCGTTTGGAAAAAGTGCAAAGGGAGCGGAGAGCCTTCTGGTGATGTTGCAACGAGCTTTCGATCAAGCTGGCTGTCGATCAACGCCCCTGCGACCGCGCCCTTTGGGCTGACGTTTACAGGGGCTCTGGCAACGACCACCAATGGCAGGTTTTGAGACGACCGGCTGCTGGCACCCGGCGCGACATAGTCGGCCCGGATCGCGACTTCGACCGCGCCTGCGTGCAGGTCAATCACGCTGTCCGTCACATCGATATCGAAAACAACGTCCGGGTGCGCTGCGCGAAAGGCCAATATCCGTTCAGGCAGCCAGAACCCTGCCAATTCAACGGGCAATGTGATTGCCAGCGTGCCGACAAGGGGCTGCGCGTCCGATGTCAGATCCGTCAGCCCTTCGGCGGTTTCGATGATCCGTTGCGCTGCCGCATGGGCGTGCACCCCCGCTTCGGTCAAGGCAAAGCGGCGGGTTGTGCGGGTCGCGAGGGACACGCCGAGTTCGGCTTCCAGTTCAGACAGGGCTTCAGACAACACCGGCACGGACAGGTTCAATCGCGCCGCCGCCCCGCGGATCGAGCCGGTCTGCGCAATCGCGGCGAAATAGACCAGCCGCCGGAGGGTTTGATGCGATGCCATATTTGTTCGCCTGAACCTAATATTCAATTCTGTTATTCACATCTACTGAAAGATCTGCCAGAAGGCCAGTGTTGGGGCATTCAAACCTGAATGAGGACCTGACCATGAAAACACTTCAAACACTCGCGGCCGCTGCTGCCGCCGCGTTGATCTGCGCACCGGTTTTTGCCGGCGATATCGACACCGTCCGCAGCTTTTACACTGACCTGCTGACAACACCTGCGGATGCCACTTCGGAGGCTGTGCGCGCCGTCGTTGCGGAGGATTGGAAATCCACGCCGACCCCTTTGGGTGGGCCGGGCGCCGAAGGGTTTCTCACCACGCTTCAGGCCTTTGGCGGGTTGATCCCGGATCTGCGCTGGGAGGTGCAGGAGATCTGGCAGGACGGCGATACCTATATCGTGCGGGGCATTGCCACCGGCACGCCACAGGGGCCGTTCCTTGGAGTTGATCCAGAAACCGGCAAGAGCTTTGAGATCATGTCGATTGATGTGCACCGGGTTGAGGACGGACGTCTGAAGGAATCCTATCATATCGAGGAATGGCTGACCGCCATTGGCCAGCTGACGGCTGAATAGACACGAAAACGCCATGCGCCCGGTCCTGATGGATTGGGCGCATGATCCCCTATGGGTCTCAAGCGTGCGACGTCATCCACGCCGCCGCCTGATCCGGCTCCTGCGTTTTGAACTCAGCCCCCAGGGGTGTTTCCCATCCAAGGGCTGCGATGTGGTCAAAAATGGCGGTGTAGTTCAGCTCCCCGTGATCCGGCGCGCCCCGGTCGGGCACGGAGGCGAACTGGATATGGCCGATGAGCGGCAGCAGGTCCGTGAGCCGGCTCATCACGTCCCCTTCGGTCCGGCCCACGTGATAGCAGTCAAACATCAGCCGCAGGTTGGGGGCCCCGACGCTGGCGATGATCTGGGACGCCTGATCGGTGGTGTGCAGAAAGTAGCCCGGCGCGTCATGCCGGTTGAGCGGTTCGATCAGGATCATCCGGTCGGTCTGATCAGTCGCATAGGCAAGGTTTGCGTCAAATGCCGCGCGGGCCTCCGCACCGGAGGCAAAACCCGCCATCACATGGATCGCGCCGGCGTCAACCGCATCGGCATAGCGGATGGCTTGATCAATGGCGGCGCGGGCCTCAGCCTCCCGTCCCGGCAAGGCGGCCAAGCCGTTTTCACCGGGGTTGCCGCGTACCGTGTTCAGACCCAGCATCGGCAGCCCTGTGGCATCCAGAGCCGCGCGGACCTCTTCGGCGGGGGTGTCATAGGGCCAGTGGCATTCCACAGCGGCAAAGCCCGCAGCATGGGCCGCATGGATCGCCTCCGGCAGAGGGCGGTCGGTCCAGAGAAAGCCAAGGTTGGCGGAAAATCGGGTCATTGATCCCACTCCACATCAAATTTGGTCACCACCTGACTGATCTGCTCGGGCGACAGGGCCTGCGCGGGTAACCCCCGCATCATCAGGGCCAGCTTTGCTGTGGCCTCCAGCTCTTCGATGGCATTACACGCGGCTTCCACCGTCTTGCCGGCAACGACGGGTCCGTGGTTGGCCAGCATGACCGCGGCGCGTTTGCCCGCAAGCCCGCGGACCGCATCGCCCATGGCCGGATCGCCCGGTACGAAGAATGGCAACAGCTTCACCCGGCCCAGCTGCATGATCGCGTAGGGCGTGAGCGGCGGCAGGAAGTTGTCGGCGTCGGCATCGGGCAGAAGGGACAGCGCGACAGAGTGGCAGGAGTGCAGATGCACCACTGCGCCTGCGGTGCTGCGGGTGTCATAGAAGGCGCTGTGCAGCGGCATTTCCTTGGTGGGGGCATCGCCGTTGATCAGACGGCCCTGCGGATCGAACCGGCTGAGACGCGCGGGATCGAGCCTGCCAAAGCTGGTGCCGGTGGGCGAGACGAGAAGCCCGCCGTCTTCTGTGCGCGCCGAGATATTGCCGGTCGAGCCATGGGTCAGCCCGCGATCAAAGAGGGATTTCGCCAGCAGGCAGATGTCCTCGCGCAGCTTTGCTTCCCTCATCCGGCCAAGACTCCGGCAGCTTTTTCAAAGAAATCCTCCGCGCCGAAATTGCCGGATTTGAGCGCCACGACAAGCGCGGGTCCGGCGCGCAGGGCAGGCACGCCGGGGTCGATCTCGGGTCCGATTTGCAGCTCTTGCAGGGCAAGGGCTTCAACCACCGCGCCGGAGGTTTCGCCGCCTGCGGTGATGATCCGGGTGATGCCGGCCGCGACCGCAAGGCGGGCCAGATCGGCAAAGAAGCCTTCAATCGCGGCGGCGGCGGCATCGCGGCCAAATTGCGTCTGGACGGCTTTCACCACCTGCGGATCGGCAGAACTGTAGACCAGCGGCAGCCCTTTGGCCGCCATCGCCCAATCCACCACGGCTGTCGCTGTGACGCTGGCGTGGAGGATGTCTTCGGCCCGCACTTCGCAGGTCGGGTGGGACGCGGCGTGGCGCGCGACCTGCGCCCGCGTCGCGGCAGAGCAGGACCCCGAAAGCGCCAGTGCCGGGCCGGATTGCCCCTGCCATGCCGGCGTGCCGGGGGTGCAGCCAAAATTGGCAGGCAATCCAAGGGCGACGCCCGAGCCGCCTGTGACCAGCTTGAGATCCGCAGCGGCGCGCCCGATCTCCATCAGGTCGGCGTCGCGGATGGCATCGACGACGATGTGCCGCTTGCCGTCGGCGTGCTCCGCCTGCAATGCCGCACCGATGGCATCGGCGCCTGCAAACACGGTCTGCGCATCAACGTGGCCAATGGGGTAGGCGCTTTGCGGGGCCATCCAGCGGCGCAGATCGGCGTCCGTCATTGGGGTCAGGGGATGGTGTTCCATCCCCGATGCGTTCAGCAGCTTGTCCTGCACAAACAGATGCCCCTGATAGACCGACCGCCCGGTGCCCGGAAAGGCCGGGCAGACAATCACAGGGTCCGCCCCCAGCGCATCGGCAAGCGCATCCGCCACCGGGCCGATGTTGCCTTCCGGTGTTGAATCGAAAGTGGAGCAGTATTTGAAAAAGAATTGCGTGCATCCCTGCGCCTTGAGCCACGCCAACGCGGCAAGGGATTGCGCGACTGCCGCCGCCGGGTCGATGGAGCGGGATTTGAGCGATACCACACCGGCCTCCACCCCAGCCGCGGCGGGGGCGGCGGGAATGCCCGCGTATTGCACCACGCGCATGCCCTGTTTGGCCAGCGTGTTGGCAAGGTCGCTGGACCCGGTGAAATCATCGCCGATGCAGCCCAGTTTCATGTCTGGTCTTCCGGCAGGACCAGTCCCGCCGCACGGGCATAGACCTTGGCGATGGCGGCGTCGTCTTCGCGGCCCAGACCCATCTCAACCGCGCGTTTGTATTGCGCCAGTGCGGTTTCGGTGAGGTGCGCCTGAAAGCCCGACGCTCTGGCGGCCTCCAGCACGATGCCCAGATCCTTGGGCCAGATGTTCACCTGACTGTGGGGCGTGTAATCGCCTGCCACCACATGGGGCGCGCGGTTCTCCAGCATCCATGAATTGCCCGCGCATTTGGTGATCACCTCCACAAAGGTCTCAGGTTTGATGCCTTGGGTCATGCCGAATGTCAGCGCCTCCGCCATGGTGGCGATATGCACCCCGGCGAGCAGTTGATTGACCGCTTTCATCGCAGAGCCGGCACCGGCTGCATCCCCAAGGTGAAAGACCGTTTCAGCCGTTGCGTCCAGAACCGGGCGCGCGGCGTCAAAGGCGGCGGCACTGCCGGAGGCCATGACGCCCAGCCGCCCTTCGCCCGCCTTGACCGATCCGCCCGATATCGGCGCATCAAGGTAGAGGACCGCATGGGCCGCGCAGCGCTGCTCCATCTGTTTGGCAAACTCCGGCGGGACTGTGGCACAGGCCATCACAACCGCACCGGGCCGCAGGCGCGGCACGATGCCGTCATCGCCAAAGAGCACGCTTTCCACCTGGGCTGCATTCAGCACAACGACCACCACCGCGTCCATGGTGAGGGCCGCATCGGCAACTGTCCCGTTCCTGCCGCCCTCTGCAATGAAGCGGGCGACATGCTCTGCCATGACATCAAATCCATGCACGGTGTTGCCCGCGCGCAGGCAGCACCGGGCCATGCCGTAGCCCATCGACCCCAATCCAAAGACAGCGATATTCATGCTCATGCCGGTTTCCTTTCGCGGTCTTTCAGGACGTGGGCGGCATCGCGCCGCGTGCTTTCCACCCGGTAGACTTTGTCCGAGGAGGTGATGAACATCGTATGGCCCGCAGCCCCGCCGAAGCAGATGTTCGAGGTTTGCTGCGGCAACCGGATTTTCCCGATCAGCGCCCCGTCGGGCGACAGGCAGTGAATGCCATCCAGCGCCGAGGTCCAGACGACCCCTTCGTGGTCCACCCGGAAGCCGTCCGGCACACCGGGGGCGACCACTGCAAAGACGCGCGGATTGCGCAGCACTGTTCCGTCCACATCGAACATGCGGATATGATGCGGCAGGTCATAGTCGATGCCGGGAAAGCTCGCCCCTTTGATCGCGCCTGAATCCGCCACGTAGAGCCGTTTCTCATCGGGGGAGAAGGCAAGCCCGTTGGGTTTGTCAAAATCGGTCGCCACTGCATGCAGTGTGCCGTCGGGCGTGGCGCAGAAGACATAGCAGCCGCCGATCTCGCTTTCTGCAGGGTAGCCTTCGATGTCGGAATTGATGCCATAGGGCGGATCGGTGAACCAGATCGTGCCGTCTGACCGGACCACAACATCGTTGGGCGAATTCAGCCGTTTGCCCTCAAAGCTGTCGGCAACCACCTCCACCGCGTCTGGGTCCTGCGGGTCAATCCGCCGGAGCACCCGCCGCCCGCCGTGTTCGCAAGACACCATCTGCCCGTTCAGGTCGAGGGTGTTGCCGTTGGCAAATTCGCTTTGGCCCAGGGCGACCTGCACGCCGGTGCGCTCAGACCAGCGCATCATCCGCTTGTTGGGGATGTCGTTGAAGAACAACTGCCCGTCCAGCCACACCGGCCCTTCGGTCCAGGTGAAGCCATCGGCGATTTGCTCCGGCGGGCGCGCGGTGTTGACGTATTCCTCAAACAGCGGATCGACGGTGACGTAATGTGGTGCGGTCATGCGACGGCCCCTTTCCGAAGGGTTTGGAACAGCAACATGACAAGGATGATCACCCCGAAGATGATGTTGCGCCATGCGTCGTCAATTTGCATCACCGACAGGATAGAGGTCAGCAGCGTGATGAACAGTGCCCCGCCAATGGTGCCAAAAAGCCCGCCGCGCCCGCCAAGGATCGACGTGCCGCCGATGACCACGGCGGCAATGGTGGGCAGCAGGAACGGATCGCCCATGCTTTGATACGCCTGATTGGCATAACCGGCCAGCATCACGCCCCCAAGAGCCGAACACATGCCCGCAATGGCGAAGGCGGCAAACACCACCGAGGGCGTGGATACGCCTGACAGGAATGTCGCCTTTTCATTGAACCCGATCGAGCGCAGGTAGCGCCCGAAGGGTGTGCGGGTCAGGAAAGCGGCCAGCCCGACAGAAATCGCGATCCAGATCAGGAAGCTGATCGGCAGGCCCAGCAGGTCTCCGGAGGCCATGGCGTTCATCAGCGGGCTGGATTCACCCTTGGGGTTGAACCCGCCGGTGTTGAGCACGGCCAGCCCCAGCAGCATCGAATTCACAGCCAGCGTCCAGACCATCGACGGGATGCGCAGGATGGCGACGCCGATGCCGTTGATCACTCCGATCAGCGCCCCGAAGGCAAGCGCCGCAGGCACCGCCAGAAACGTGAGCGTCGGGTTGCCCGTGCCCACAAGGGAGGTCGACAGGATCGCTGATCCGGTCAGCACCCAGGGCACCGACAGGTCGATATGGCCCAGCAGGATGACAATGGTCGCACCCGTGGCCAGCAGGCCCAGAAAGGCGGCGATCTGAAGCTGTTGCGTAAGGTAATCGGCGCTGAGGATCTGCGGGAAGAACGCACTGCCTGCGAAGACCAGCAGGACCACGCCAAAATACGGCATCAGGCTGTCGATGGATATGGAACGCAGCATCAGGCGTAGACCTCCAGCTTGTTGCGTGCGCGCAGCACGTCCGCGCCACCAATCGCAATGGCAGCGGCGAGGATCAGCCCTTCGAACAAGGGCTGCGCCAGCGATGGAATGCCGGAAAAGAACATCAGCGACGCGATGGTCTTGAGGATAAACGCCCCCGCAAGCGCGCCGATGAGCGAGCCGACACCGCCGCGCAGCAACACGCCGCCAAGCACCACCGCCGCGATGGAGTTCAGGGTGAACCCCGCCGAGATTCCGGCGTCGCCCGTGGTGGTGACGAAGCTGTAGAACAGCCCCGCCAGCCCGCCGAACACCCCGGCAAGCGTGAATGCCGCCAGTCGAATGAAACGGGTGTTGATGCCTGACTGAAACGCCGCTTGTTCGGATGATCCCAGCGCATAGAGGCCAAGCCCCAGACCGGTGCGCCGGAACGGCAGCCAGAAGCCGAAGATCGCGACGGCTGTGATGACCAGCGCGGTCGGAATGCCCAGAACATCCAGCGTCATCGCATCGGCCAGATCATAGTTCACCGCACCGCCCGGCGTGGGCCTGAGCAGCAGCGCAATGCCCACAAAAATGGATGCCGTCGCCAGTGTCACCACAATCGGCTGGATGCGCCCGTAGACGATGATCAGCCCGTTGAGCAAACCACAAAGCGCGCCTGCCGCCACAACCGCCACCATCCCGAAGGCCATGCCAACCGCCGACCCCTCCAGCACATAGGAGGCCACGCAATTGGTCAGCGCCATCACCGCGCCGACGGACAAGTCGATCCCCCGCACCACCACGGCAAAGAACTGCGCGCAGGCGGCAAGGCCAAGGATCAGGCACTGGTTGGCCCAGATCGTCATCACATAGGTTGAGGCCCCACGCGGGTGGGTGCCCAGATAGGCGCTCAGAAGCGCGACCAGCACCACACCGGCGATCACCTCCCGGCGGTTGGATCTCATGTAGTCAAGCATGGGCGGCCTGCGGTTCGGGCGATACATTCAGTGTCGCTGCGATGATGTTCTGGGGCGTCAGATCGTCCCCGCTGAGCGAGGCGACGACCGCTCCGTCAAAGAAGACATGGGTTTCGTCGCAAAGCTGGATCAATTCTTCGTAATCCGTGCTGAGCAACAGGATCGCGGTGCCCTGATCCGCCAGCTGGCGCAGGATTGCGTAGATCTGGGTTTTGGTTTTCACGTCAATGCCGCGCGTCGGGTCGGCCAGCAGCAGGCAGCGCGGTTTCAGCGCCAGCCATTTGGCGAGCACGACTTTCTGCTGATTGCCCCCAGACAGCGAAGACACCGGCAGTTCCAGCCCGCCGTGTTTCAGCGCCAACTGCTCCAGCGCGCCGGCGTAGAGCGCCGCGTCACCCGCATCCAGATCCGACCGGCCGAGGGCGGCCAGTTCAAGGTTTTCCTGAATGCTCTGATCAAGGATCAGACCTTCGGTCTTGCGGTCCTCGGGGATGTAGGCCAGCGCGATGTCTTGATGTTTGGCCTGCTTTGGGCTGCCGATCCGGGTCGGCTGGCCCGCGATGGCCGTGGTGCCGTCTGCCTTGCGCAGCAGGCCGACAAGGCCCATCAGAAACGCCCCCTGTCCCTGTCCGTCCAGCCCGCCCAGACCCACGATCTGGCCCCGGCGCACGGTCAGGGAGACGTCCTTGACCTGACCTTCCCAGGTGTAGTTGCGCACCTCCAGCACCGCTTCGGCGTCTTGCCGGGGTGGGGGCTTTTCGGGGAACAGTTCTTCGATCTTCTGGCCGACCATCATGTTGATGATCGCGGCATAGTCGTGATCGCCTTTCATGAAGGTCTCAACCCGCTGGCCGTTGCGGAAGACGGACACGCGGTCCGCCAGTGCTTCGATCTCATGGAACCGGTGGGAGATGAACAGGATCGCCGTGCCGCTGTCGCGTTCTTCCCGCACCAGATCGAAGACCTTCTCCACCACCGATGCGCTCAGCGCCGAGGTCGCCTCATCCAGGATCAGCAGCCGGGGCTTTTTCATGATGGCTTTGGCGATTTCGACCTGCTGGCGCTGGGGCAGGGTCAAATCCGCCACCCGCGCGGCCATCTTGATCTGGGCGCCACCGATGCGGCCAAGCACGTCCTGCGCTTTGTCCAGACCTTGCCCGCGCAGCCATCCGATTCCGGCAGCCGGCGCGCCCAGCAACAGGTTTTCACGCACCGTCAGGTCAGGGACAAGCGAGAGTTCCTGAAACATGCAGACCAGCCCATGGCGCAAGGCGGCTTGCGGGGCGTTGAGAAACACATCGCTGCCATCCACACGCAGCTGGCCATGGGTGGGTTGCAGCACGCCTGCGATCAGCTTCATCAGCGTGGACTTGCCTGCGCCGTTTTCACCCAGCACCGCATGCACTTCGCCTGCGTTGCAGATGAAATCGACGCCATCAAGGGCCTTGGTTGCCCCGAAGTGCATGGAGATGTCGCGCATCTCCAGCAGAGGCGTGCTGCTGTTTGACATGACGGTCACTCAAGCTGACGCAGCGGCGCGTGTCTTGTGACGCGCCGCTGCTGGGGGAGGTCCTAGGTGTTGTCGGGCGACTGGCCCAACAGCTCTTCCGGGGTGAAGGGCGCAAAACACTCTTCATAGCCGGTGCCGGTGTTGAAGGACTTCGGCAGGTCGGGGAAGTAGTTTACCCCCGCTTCAAGCGCATCGGATGTCACCTGCGGAATGGGCAGAAAGATCGTCTGCGGCAGTTCATGACCTTCCAGCAGTGCCACGGCCGCTTCCAGCGCAACCGCTGACATGGCAGGGGCCTGGCTGGCGGAGACGCCCGGAATGCCCAGATCGCTCATCAGCATGCGCACGCCGTTTTCACCGTCCACGCCCATGGGCACAATTGGATGGCCCGCAGATTGCATCGCGTTGATCGACCCGGCAGAGCCGTGCTGCGAGACAACCGCGTCAAACTCACCATGGGTGGCCAGCGCATCGGCGACCACTTTCTGGCTGGTGCCGGTGTCCCAGTTGCCCACAACTTCCACGATCTCAAGGCCGTCGACCTTTTCCAGAACGCTCATCATGCCCAGACGGCGGTCGCGGTCTGTGGCATTGCCGGGCAGGCCGTTGACCATCAGGATCTTGTCGGCTTCGCCGCCGAGGATCTCCATCACGGTCTTTGCCTTCAGCGTGCCAAGGGCGAGCTGGCTTTCGTTGACCTGTACCACCTTGTCGGTGTCCAACACGTTGTCAAAGGGCACAAGGATCGTGCCTGCGCGTTCGGCGCGGCGGATGACCGGCTCAAAGGCGGTGGGGTTCACGGCGATGAAGGTGATCGCGTCATAGCCTGCGGCAATGAAGTTATCGATCGCGGCGATCTGTGCGGCACTGTCATTGCCGACGGAGACGACGGTGAATTCACCGATCTTGCCCGCGTTTTCAGGCCGCGCGGCCCAGGCTTTGGCGGACTGGATCGCCTGAATGCGCCAGTCGTTGCCTGCAAAGCCGTTCACGAAGGCCAGCTTGTAGGGGCCTTCCTTGGCGTCATAGGAAATGGTCGATGTATCCGGTGCCGGTGCAAAGCACTCCGGACGATGTGTTTCAGCGAATGCAACCCCCGCGGATGCCACAGCAAGCGCTGAGCTCAAAAGCAGTTTTTTCATGTGTCCTCCCAGGCAGTGTGACCTGCCGATTTTCTTCAATCTGTCAAAATGCGCCACGCATGTTTACGTAAACACATTGCCAAAGGTGTACGTGTTTACGTAAACATGCGTCAAGCAAAGAGTTGAAAGATGCGCCCAAATGGTCAAACGCCGGTCGCCCCATTCTGACAAGACGCAGCCCACGATGCACGATGTTGCGCGGGTTGCAGGCGTCAGCCAGATGACGGTGTCGCGCGTGATGCGCGGCACCGGCTACATCTCAAAAGATGTGCGAAATGAGGTTGTTAAGGCCGCGCGAGAGATCGGCTATGTGCACAACAGACTGGCGGGCGGGAACGCCACATATGACAATCCGATTGTCGGTGTCGTTGTGCCCACCATGCAGAACCGGGTGTTCACGGAAGTGCTGGCCGGCATCAACACAACGCTGGACGAAAGCGGGCTGCGGCCGGTCTTCGGTGTTTCGGAATATTCATTGGAGACCGAGGAGGATCTGGTGTTCGACCTGTTGTCCTGGCGCCCGCGCGGTCTGATTCTGTCCGGGCTGGAGCACACCGCATCCCTGCGCAAGATCGTCGCCCAGACCGGCGTGCGCGTGGCCGAGATCATGGACACCGATGGCGATCCGATCTCCACCTGTTTTGGGTTTTCCCATGTTCAGGCGGGGGAGGACATGGCCAGGCATCTGATCGAACGCGGCTACCGGACCTTTGCCTATGTGGGCAGTCAGGGCGGGCTGGATCTGCGGGCAACCAAGCGGTTCGAGGCTTTTGCGCGGATCATCCGGGAAGCGGGGGCGCAGATCGTGGCGATGGAAACCTCTGAGGTCGCTTCGTCGATGGAAGTGGGGCGGAGCATTACCCACAAGCTGATGCAGCACCCGACACCGCCGCGCGCGATCTATTACGCCAACGACGATCTGGCGGCGGGCGGGCTGATGCACTGCCTTGCCGAAGGCATCGCAACGCCGGATCAACTGGCGCTGGCGGGGTTCAATGGCCTTGGCTTTCTGTCGGCCCTGCCAAAGCTGATCACCACAACCGTGACGCCCCGGTTTGACATCGGCACGGCGGCGGCGGCGTGGTTGATGCAGGCTGAGGAAGGCGCGGAGACACGCAAGGTTGCCTTGCAGGCCAAACTGCGGATCGGGCAAACCACCTGAGCCACCAGCCGGGGTGTGCCTGTCGCTGCCATACCCTGCGCTGCCGCGAACATTCTAGGCTCAGGACCCATTAATTCTACATCGCCAGCGACAATTTCACGAGATTTCAGTGGTTTGGGATGCGCCGCCAATTCCCTCTCGCGCATCGCTTTGCGATACGCTGTCGGTCAGTGGTGGTTCTATTTGCAAGCGGCCCGAGACGCTGAAATGAAGTGAAATCGTCGCCCTGCGGGTTCGCCGGATTTTCCCTCTGCCTGCGTCACATCTGCTTGAAATAGAACCACTATTCTTGCGCAGACGTTCCTTGTCAGCGAAAAAATCTGGCGAACTGACGATGTAGAATTAATGGGTCCTGAGCCTAGCCGGTGGCAGATCAAACATTGATACTGACCCGACGGGCTGGCTAAGGTCGGCCAAACGAGAGGGGACATATCATGCGGTTTTCCGGCCTGCGCATTCTGCGGGAGGGGCTGTCCGGCAACAAGGGCTGGACCGGTCACTGGCGCGACCCAGAACCAAAGGCCGAATATGACGCGATCATCATTGGTGGCGGCGGGCATGGGTTGTCGACGGCGTATTATCTGGCCAGGAACCATGGCATGCGCAACATCGCGGTGCTGGAGAAGGGCTATCTGGGCGGGGGCAACATCGGGCGCAACACGACGATTGTGCGGGCCAATTACTTCCTTGAAGGCAACTCGCAGTTCTATTCCCATTCGCTCAAGCTGTGGGAAGGGCTGGAGGAAGAGCTGAACTACAACGTAATGATGTCGCAGCGCGGCGTGCTGATGCTGTGCCATTCCGATGGCCAGCGCGACGCCTTTGCGCGGCGCGGCAATGCGATGCTGGCGCAGGGGGATGATGCGGAGCTGTTGGACACCGAAGGGGTGCGGCGGTTGCTGCCCTATCTGGATTTCGAGAACACGCGGTTTCCGATCTACGGTGGGTTGCTGCACGGGCGCGGCGGATCCGCGCGGCACGATGCGGTGGCCTGGGGCTATGCGCGCGGGGCGGACCAGCTGGGCGTGGATCTGATCCAGCAGTGTGAAGTCACGGGGATCGACATCGAGAACGGGCGCGTGACGGGCGTGCAGACCACGCGCGGGGCGATCCGGGCCAAGAAAGTGGGCATTGTCGTCGCTGGTCGCTCCTCCCAGGTGGCGGCGATGGCGGGGATGCGGTTGCCGATTGAAAGCCACGTGTTGCAGGCCTTTGTGACCGAGGGGCTGAAGCCTGTGATCGACCATGTGGTCAGTTTTGGCATGGGGCATTTCTATATCAGCCAGTCGGACAAGGGCGGGCTGGTCTTTGGCGGTGATCTGGATTTCTACGCCTCCTACGCGCAGCGCGGCAATCTGCCGATGAAGGAACACGTGATGGAGGCGGGCATGACGCTGATGCCGATGATCGGCAAGGCGCGGGTGCTGCGATCCTGGGGCGGGATCATGGACATGACGCCTGACGGCTCTCCGATCATTGACCGCACGGAGACGGAGGGTTTGTTCCTCAACTGCGGCTGGTGTTACGGCGGGTTCAAGGCGGTGCCGGGGTCGGGCTATGCGTTCTCGCATCTGATGGCCACGGGCACGCCGCATGACACGGCGGCCGCCTTCCGGCTGGACCGCTTCCGCACCGGGCGCGGCCTGATGGACGAGGAGGGCACCGGTGCGCAGCATAATCTGCATTAGCGTGCTGGCACTGGCCACACAGGCAGCAGCGCAGACCGCCCCCGAGGGGTGTTTCGCGCGCACCTATAGTGAGGCGCATCTGGCCAGGCATCCTGCGCAAGTGGTGCGCGAAATCTCTGTGGCGTTTGGCGATTTCAGCGGCGACAGCGTGCCATGGGCGGATGTGATCGTGGTCACCGCAGATCAGGGGCATGCGGCGGCAAGCGGGCAGGGCGGCGGCACCTACGGGCAGATCGCGCGCTGCACGTTGCGCGATACCGGGCGCTGGGCCTGTTCGGCGGAATGTGATGGCGGCACCTTGGAGATCATGGGGCTGGATCAGGACGGGCTGTTGCTGCGCACAGCGTATTTCCTGACCGGCACAGGCGATGACTGCGGCGGCGAGGTGGATCTGGCCGAAGTGCCGGATCAGCGGGTCAGCTACAAGTTGCAACGGCTGCCCGACAGCGCCTGTGCGGGACGGTGGGAATGAGAGCGGGAGAAGGGTCACATGAGGATTGAATGTCCGCTCTGCGGTGCACGGGACCGGCGGGAGTTCTACTATCAGGGGGCCGCATTGACCCGGCCCGCGCCCGACGCAGGCGAGGCCGCGTGGGATGACTACATGCACCTGCGCGACAACCCGGCAGGGGAGACCCGTGACCTGTGGCAGCACGAAGGCGGCTGCGGCGCGTGGCTGGTGGTCACACGGGACACGGTCAGCCACGTGATCACGGATGTTGTGCTGGCGGCAGATGCCAAGGGGGCAGGCGCATGAGGATTGCGGGCAAGGGGCTGGTCGATCGGGCGCAGCCGGTCACGTTTACCTTTGACGGTGTCCCGGTGAAGGGATTTGCAGGCGACACCGTCGCTTCCGCCCTGCTGGCCAGGGGGCAGGTGCTGATGGGGCGGTCGTTCAAGTACCACCGCCCGCGCGGGCCCCTGACCGCGGGCAGTGAGGAACCCAATGCGCTGATCACGGTGGGCAAGGGGGCCGCTCAGGTCCCCAATGTGCGCGCGACCCAGCAGGAGATCTACGACGGGCTGGTCGCCCGGTCGCAGAACGCATGGCCGTCGCTCAATTTTGACGTGATGGCGGTGAACGATCTGGCCGCGCCGTTTCTGGGGGCGGGCTTCTATTACAAGACCTTCATGTGGCCCAGGGCGTTCTGGGAATGGGTTTATGAGCCGGTGATCCGCAAGGCCGCCGGACTGGGCGCGCTGTCAGGCAAGAGCAACACGCAGACCTATGACAAGGCCTTCGCCTTTTGCGATGTGCTGGTGGTGGGCGCAGGGCCTGCCGGGTTGATGGCGGCCTGGGTGGCGGCGCAATCCGGGGTCGAGGTGATCCTTGCCGATGAGGACGCGCTGCCGGGTGGTCGCCTCATGGCAGAGACAGAAGCAGTGGGCCATCAGGCGGGCCACGTCTGGGCCGCGGCACTGGCAGAGAAGCTGCGCGCGATGGAGAACGTGCGCATCATGCCGCGCACCACGGTGACCGGGGCCTATGACGGCAATGTCTATGGCGCATTGGAGCGGCTGGATGCGCAGGCCCCGTCCGGCGCGCCGGTCGAATGCTTCTGGCGCATCACTGCGCGGCAATGCGTCCTGGCCGCTGGCGCGCTGGAGCGGCCCATCGCCTTTCAGAACAACGACCGCCCCGGCATCATGCTGGCCGGCGCGCTGCGCGCCTACCTCAACCGCTGGGGTGTCTGCCCCGGCAAGCATGTCACGATCTTCGGCAACAACGATGACGCGCACCGCACCGCGCGCGATCTGGCGGCGGCAGGCGTGCATATCGCTGCCCTGATCGACAGCCGCGAAGGGGTGACCTTCGACGGTGCGGATTTCCCGGTCTACGCGGGTGCGCAGGTCTGCAATGCCAGCGGCCGCACCGCGTTGGAGAGCATCACGGTGCGCACTGCCGACGGGGAGGACGCCATTCAGACCGATTGTCTGGCGATCTCCGGCGGGTGGAACCCGACGGTGCATCTGACCTGTCACATGAACGGGCGGCCCACATGGAATGCGGATCTGCAAACCTTCGTGCCCACCCCCGGCGCGGTGCCCGATCTGATCCCGGCGGGCGCGTGCAATGGCGTGTTTTCAACAAAGGGCTGTCTGGAAGACGGCCTGCGCGCGGGCAAAGAGGCGGTGAAAGCACTGGGCAAACGCGCGGCTGCGGTGGAGGTGCCACAGGCCGACGATGCAGCATACGCGCTGGACCCTCTCTGGGCCGTGGCGGGCAAGGGCCGCGCATGGCTGGATTTTCAGAACGATGTGACCGTGAAGGACGTCAAACAGGCCGCAGTTGAGAACTTCCAATCCGTGGAGCATATGAAGCGCTACACCACCCAAGGCATGGCCACCGATCAGGGCAAGTCCTCCAACATGGCCGCGCTGGCGATTCTGGCCGATGCCACGGGCCGCGCCATCCCTGAAACCGGCACCACCACCTATCGGCCCCCGTTTGTCCCTGTGTCGATTGCGGCGATGGGCGCAGGCGGGCAGGGCGAAGGTTTCGCCCCGCAGCGGTTCATGACCTCGCATAGACAATCCGTGGCGATGGGCGCGCCGATGATCGAAGCGGGGCTGTGGTACAGGCCCAGCTACTTCCCCAAACCGGGAGAAAGCACCTGGCGGCAATCCTGCGACCGGGAGATCGGCTATGTCCGGCAGGCGGTGGGCATCTGCGATGTCTCGACCCTGGGCAAGATCGACATCCAGGGGCCGGATGCGGCGCAGCTGCTGGATTTTGTCTATACCAACATGTTCTCCACACTGAAGCTGGGCCGCGTCCGCTATGGTCTGATGCTGCGCGAAGACGGGCATGTCATGGATGACGGCACCTGCGCGCGGCTGGGCGATCAGCACTATCTGATGACCACCACCACCGCCGCCGCCGGGCAGGTGATGCGGCATCTGGAGTTTGTCTGTCAGGTGCTGCACCCCGACTGGCAGGTGGCCTTTACCTCCGTCACCGAACACTGGGCGCAGTACGCCGTGGCAGGGCCAAAGGCGCGGGACCTGCTCAATGATGTGCTGGACCCGCCCATCGACAACGACAGCTGGCCGTTCATGTCCTGTGGGGAGACCCGCGTGGCGGGGGTCACGGGGCGGCTCTTCCGCATCTCTTTCTCCGGGGAGCAGGGATACGAAATCGCCGTACCCGCGCGCTACGGTGCGAGCCTCTTCGATCTGCTGGTGAAGAAGGCCGAGGCGCTGGGCGGCGGGGCCTACGGGATGGAAGCGCTGAATGTGCTGCGGATCGAGAAAGGCTTCATCACCCATGCCGAAATCCACGGGCGCGTGACGGCCTTTGACATCGGCATGGGCCGGATGGTCTCGGCCAGGAAGGACTGCATCGGCAAGACCATGGCCGCCCGCCCCGGTCTGGTGGAAGAGACGCGCGAACAACTGGTCGGGCTGAAACCCGTGGCGGGGGGCACGCTGACCGCCGGTGCGCATCTCTATGACGCGGGGGCCGACGCGACGCGGGTGAACAACCAGGGCTATGTCACCTCCGTCGGCTATTCGCCGGCGCTGGGCTGCGACATCGGGCTGGGTTTTGTCAAAGGCGGGCCTGCGCGGATGGGCGAGGTGATCCGGCTGGTTGATGGTCTGCGCAAGGTGGAAACAGCGGTGGAAATCTGCGCCCCCGTCTTTGTGGATCCAGAAGGGGAGCGGTTGCGTGGCTGATCTGAACGAGACAAGTGCGGGCGCGGGTCTCTTGCCGCTCAGCATTGGCCGTTTCACGGTGGAAGAACGCCTGCCGGGGGCGCTGACCTCCCTGACGGCATTTGACGCAGACGCCATGGGCGCGGCGCTGAAAAAGGCGCATGGGATCGCCTGGCCCGCGCCAAACCGCAGCAACGGCAAGGCGCAGACGCGCTGCATCTGGTTCGGCCACCGGGAGGTGCTGTTGATCGGCCCTGCCCCGGAGCCATCACTGGGCAAACATGGGGCTGTGGTGGATGTCACAGACGGCTGGGCAGTGGTGCAGCTGCAAGGCGCTGGCGCAGAAGAGGTGCTGGCCCGGCTGGTGCCCGTGAACCTCTCTGCGGCCATGTTCAAACGCGGCCACAGCGCGCGCACGCTTTTGGGGCATATGAACGCCGCCATCACCCGTCTGGGGCCTGACGCCTTCGAGATCCTTGTCTTCCGCTCCATGGCCACCACCTTGGTTCACGATCTCAAACGCGCTATGGAGAGCGTGACGGCGCGGGGCTGACCCCGCAGGCCAACAGGCAAACGGAGATGTCGCTATGATGAAGGCAATGATGTGCAGCGCGGTTCTGGGACTGGCGATGGTCGCCGGTGGCGCGCAGGCGCAATCGCAGAAGGAACGGGACTGCGCCATTCAGGGGCAGGTGATGGGGGCGGTCCAGCAGGCGCGGCTGGACGGCGTGCGCAAGAACAAACTGGTCGACGCAGTGAAGGCCGCCAACCCCGACCTGTCACAAACCGTGCTGGATACAGTGCCCGCCATCGGCGCGCATATCTACGGCATCAAGAAACGCGACCTGCGCAAGGTCGACCTTGGCGAAGTGGCACAGACCCAATGCCTTGAAAACTACGAGCAGATCCAGGCGCTCCAGAAGTCCATCACAAACTGACGCTGACCGGCAAAGGAGGCGCCCCCCTTTGCCTCACCCGCCTGCCAGGCCCGCCCAGCCAGACCGGCCCGCCACCATACCACCGCCCTGGCCCCTCTTTTTGGCCAAAAATATCCCTGCGCACCCGATGCCCCGGACGCCACACCGGCGGGGCAGGGGCCCCCTCTCACGTGGCCCCGCCAATCTTAACGATAATGACCATCTCCCCACCCAGTCCACTGGACTCTGCGCCCCCCCGCCCAATATAACGGGGCATGAGCCTGCCACCCGGATTTCTGGACGAATTGCGCACCCGGTCGAGCCTGTCACAGGTGGTCGGGCGCAAGGTCATGTGGGACGCGCGCAAGTCCAATCAGGGCAAAGGCGACATGTGGGCCCCATGCCCCTTCCATCAGGAAAAATCCGCCAGCTTTCACGTCGATGACCGCAAGGGGTTTTACTATTGCTTTGGCTGCCATGCCAAAGGCGATGCGATCTCATTCGTGCAGGAAACCGAAAACGTGGGCTTCATGGAAGCGGTGGAGATCCTGGCGCGCGAAGCAGGCATGCCAATGCCCGAACGGGACCCGCAGGCGCAGCAGAAGGCGGACAAACGCACGCAATTGGCAGAGGTCATGGAACTGGCCCTGCGCTGGTTCCGGTTGCAACTCCAGACCTCCGGCGCGGCAGAGGCGCGGGCCTATCTGGATCGGCGCGGGCTGGACAAAGCCGCGCTCGACCGGTGGGAGATCGGCTTTGCCCCCGACAGTTGGCAGGGGCTGTGGGACGCGCTGAAAGGCAAGGACATCGCCGATGAGCTGATCCTCGGCGCAGGGCTGGCCAAGCCTTCGACCAAAGGCGGCAAGCCTTACGACACCTTTCGGGGCCGCATCATGTTCCCCATTCGCGATGCGCGGGGGCGGGCGATTGCCTTTGGCGGGCGGGCGATGGACCCGGCGGATAATGCGAAATACCTCAACTCGCCGGAGACAGAGCTCTTTGACAAGGGCCGCAGCCTCTACAACGTGCGCGACGCGCGCACGGCGGCGGGCAAGGGCATGCCTTTGCTGGTGGCCGAAGGGTATATGGATGTGATTGCCCTGCATGGCGCAGGGTTTGAGGCGGCGGTCGCACCTTTGGGCACGGCGATCACGGAAAACCAGTTGCAGATGCTCTGGCGCATTGCGCCTGAGCCGATCATCACGCTGGACGGCGATGCGGCGGGCCAGCGCGCGGCGCTGCGGCTGATTGATCTGGCGCTGCCGCTGTTGGAAGCGGGGCAATCCTTGCGGTTTGCCATGATGCCCGAAGGGCAGGATCCGGACGATCTGTTGAAAGCATCAGGGCCCGCAGCCCTGCAAAAGCTGCTGGATGAAGCGGTGCCGATGGTCAAGCTGATGTGGCAGCGGGAGACCGAGGGCCGCGTCTTTGACAGCCCCGAACGCAAGGCGGCGCTCGACAAGGCGCTGCGCGAGAAGATCATGCTGATCAAGGACCCGTCGATCCGCAGCCATTACGGGCAGGCGATCAAGGACATGCGCTGGGAGCTGTTCCGCGCCCGCCCGGCAGCACCCAAGCGGGCAGGCGGCATGCGCGAAGTGGGGGCGCGCTGGCAGGCGGCACCGCAGGGGCCGACACCCACCGCCAAAGCCTCTGTGCTGGTGGCCGCCACCGGCGCGGGCAGCACCGCGCATCTGCGCGAAGCGGTGATCCTGGCGGCCTTTGCCACCTGTCCCGAGATCGTGGAAGAGTTTGAAAGCGGGTTGGAAGCCATGGACTGCGCCGACCCCATGCACGCGCGGTTGCGCGATCTGTTGTTGCGCCATGCGGGGCAGGGGGCGGAGGTTCTCCGCGACAAGGTAGCGCAGGCTTTGGGGCCGGATGCCCTTGAAATGCTGACCTCCCAGCGCCATGTCGCCATCGTGCCCTGTGTGCGCCAGCCGGGGAACGCGCAGATGGCGGCGATGACCGTGGCAGAGGAGCTGGCGAAGCTGGAAGCTGCGCGCGGCCTGAGCGAGGAAATCGCGGAAGCGGTTGAAGACATTGGGGAAACGGCAGACGAAGCCGTCACCTGGCGGTTATCGGAGGCGGCAAGGGCCGCCGACAGGGCAGCGCGGGCGGCGCAGGAAGACACGGCGGAATATGAGGTGGGCGACAACGGCGCCCGGATCAGCCGCGACGAACGCAGTGCCCTGGACCAGCTGCTGGGGGGCATCCGGTTCGAGAAGTCGAGAGGGCGGGAAAAGGGCTGACGTGTCCTTTTGACCCGAACTTTAGGAAAAATAAGGGAGATGGGTTTAAGAATCACCCCAAACCCCGCATGATTCGGTCTACCCCGAATCACTGATACTGATTCGTTCACGCCTGGAGGGACACATGGCCGCGAAAGATACCAACGAAGACACCAAACGCGACGATGCGGACGGCGCCCATTCGCTGGACATGAGCCAGGCCGCGGTCAAGAAGATGATCGCAGAGGCGCGTGAGAAGGGCTACATCACATACGATCAGCTGAACACGGTGCTGCCGCCGGATCAGGTGTCCTCCGAACAGATCGAAGACGTGATGTCGATGCTGTCGGAGATGGGCATCAACATCATCGAAGATGAGGACGCGGAAGAGGAGGAGGCCAAAGGCTCCACCGAACTTGCGACCACCGACAGCGCCAAGGAAGTCGCCCTATCTTCCGGCACGGCGGAAAAGCTGGACCGCACGGACGATCCGGTACGCATGTACCTGCGCGAGATGGGCAGCGTCGAACTGCTGAGCCGTGAAGGCGAAATCGCCATCGCCAAGCGCATCGAGGCGGGCCGCAACACGATGATCGCGGGCCTGTGTGAAAGCCCGCTGACTTTCCAGGCGATCACCATCTGGCGCGACGAATTGCTGAGCGAAGACATCCTGTTGCGCGACGTCATTGATCTGGAAGCCACCTTTGGCAATCAGTTGGGCGATGATGAGGAAACAACCCCCGTTGTGCCCGCAGGCGGTGTGGCCGAGGAAAAGACAGAGGAAGCCAAACAGGAACTCGACGCTGACGGCAATCCCATCACCACAGATGATGATGATGACGAGGACGAACAGGCCAACATGTCGCTGGCGGCGATGGAAGCCGCGCTGAAGCCGCAGGTGCTGGAAGCGCTGGACATGATCGCGGACGACTACGCGCAATTGAGCGACATGCAGGACAGCCGGATCTCTGCCACCCTGAACGAGGATGGCACCTTCAGCGAGAAGCAGGAAGCGACGTACCAGAAGCTGCGGTCGGAAATCGTGCTGCTGGTTAATGACCTGCACCTGCACAACAACCGGATCGAAGCGCTGATCGACCAGCTCTACGGCATCAACCGCCGGATCATGCAGATTGACAGCGCCATGGTGAAGCTCGCCGATCAGGCGCGCATCAACCGCAAGGAATTCGTCGATGCCTATCGCGGCTATGAACTTGATCCCGGCTGGATGGAGCGGATGGCCGAGAAACCCGGTCGCGGCTGGCAGATGTTCATCGAACGCTCCACCGACAAGGTTGAGGAACTGCGCGCGGACATGGCGCAGGTAGGCCAGTATGTGGGCCTCGACATCTCCGAATTCCGCCGCATCGTGCAGCAGGTCCAGAAGGGTGAGAAAGAAGCCCGTCAGGCCAAGAAGGAAATGGTCGAAGCGAACCTGCGTCTGGTGATCTCGATTGCCAAAAAGTACACGAACCGCGGCCTGCAATTCCTTGATTTGATTCAGGAAGGGAACATCGGCCTGATGAAAGCGGTCGATAAGTTCGAATACCGCCGGGGCTACAAATTCTCCACCTATGCGACATGGTGGATCCGGCAGGCGATCACGCGGAGCATCGCGGATCAGGCCCGCACCATCCGTATCCCCGTGCACATGATCGAGACGATCAACAAGCTGGTGCGCACAGGCCGCCAGATGCTGCATGAGATTGGCCGGGAGCCGACGCCCGAAGAACTGGCCGAGAAGCTGCAAATGCCGCTGGAGAAGGTCCGCAAGGTGATGAAAATCGCCAAGGAGCCAATCTCGCTCGAAACGCCGATTGGCGACGAGGAAGACAGCCAGCTGGGCGATTTCATCGAGGACAAGAATGCCGTGCTGCCGTTGGACAGTGCCATTCAGGAGAACCTCAAGGAGACCACCACGCGGGTGCTGGCCTCGCTGACGCCGCGCGAAGAACGTGTGCTGCGCATGCGGTTTGGCATCGGCATGAACACCGATCACACGCTGGAAGAGGTGGGCCAGCAGTTCAGCGTGACACGCGAACGTATTCGCCAGATTGAGGCGAAGGCGCTGCGCAAGCTCAAGCATCCCAGCCGCTCACGCAAGCTGCGGTCGTTCCTCGATCAGTAAGCGACCAACATGAGATTTCTGGCAAGGCGCGCGGGACACCCTGCGCGCCTTTTCCATGTCTTGCAGGTGTTACAGGTCACGTGACGGATCTGTGATTTTGATGTGTTCACGCCAAGCCCTATCTCTCTGACAGGGGCAATGCCCCGAGCACAGCAGGGGAGCGTTCGACATGCGACACATCACCATTGCAGCCGGTCTTGCCCTGGCCCTTGTCGGGACAGCTGCCTCGGCCCAAACGTTTACGGCGCAGAACCACCTCAAGGTGAACCCCCTCAACGCCATGGACTTCGAAGTGATTGAAGCCCGCGGCGAAGGCGCGACCGGGATGTGGTGTGCGGCGGCGGATTACGGCATGAAACGGTTGCGGTTGTCGAACGCGCAGCGCGTCTATGTCAAAACCGCGCGCGGGCCTGCGATCACGGCGCCGGGGCGAAAGGGCGTGGTGTTCACGTTTGATGCCAGCGGTCTGACGCAACCGCCCGGCGGCTCCTACTCGGTGAGCACCGGAACCGTCGGATTGAGCATGTCTTTGGGGCAAGCGATCCAGTATTGCCGCGACAACATCATTGAACCGGACGACATACATTTCCGCAGGAAAGGAAGTTAACATGATCAAGCATTTAAGTACTCTGGCGCTTGCCCTTGCCTTGGCCACCCCCGCAGCCGCCCAGACGTTCCGCGCGGAGAACCGGGTGGATGTGACCCCGGTCGCAAATGGCTTTGCGATCGCAGATGGGAATGGTCAGTGGGCGCGGGGCATGTGGTGTGCCGCAGCGGATTATGCGCGTGATGTCTTGGGGGCCGGAGGCACGCAGCGGATCTATGTGGCAAAAAGCAAAGGGCGCGGGGCCGGCAATCCGGTGATCTTTACCCTCGACCCGACAGGGCTGACGCCGTCTTCGGTAACGTTCCTGTCGTCCTCGATCAAAACTCCCGGCGCCAATCTGTCGGTCGATCAAGCCAATGTCTATTGCGCTGACTTCAGATTGAGAAACGGGCGATGATGCGCAGGATTGTTGCGGGCCTGTTGGCCACCGCTTTGCCCCTGACGGCACAGGCCGCGACGACGGGCGAAGAAGACACGATGGTCATCAACCGCCTGAACGCCTCCGATTTCGAAGTAGTGGAGACCCGGAGCATGGGGGCGACAGATTTCTGGTGCGGCGCCGGAACCTTCGTCGAACGGCGGTCAGGCCTGCCGGGGACAACGGCGATCTACCTCAAACGTCCGCGCGGGCCGAGCAGCAGCGCACCTGGCCGCAAAGCCGTTGTGTTTTCCACCAGTGGAGCAGGACTGCCTGCACCGCAGGGGCAGACCAGCATCTCCATTGTGCGGCCGGGGAGCATGTTGAAATCCAACGTCGCGCGCAGTTTCTGCCGCGATGCCTTCACGCGGGCCACCAAATGACGCTTCACGCTTGACCCCTGCGGGCAGGGTGGCACTGTGGCCGCCATGCAGGACGTCTTTGACATCACAACCACGGGCCAGGGCCTGTATGAGATCACGGGGCAGGTTGCCGGGTGGCTGAGGTCATCGGGGAATGGTCTGTTGACGCTGTTGGTGCGGCACACATCGGCCTCCCTGCTGATACAGGAGAATGTGGATGCGGATGTGCAGCGTGATCTGCGCGCCTATTTTGCGCGGCTTGTGCCGCCCGCTGACGATCCGTCGATGGCCTATCTGTCTCATGTGATCGAGGGGCCGGATGACATGCCTGCCCACATCAAGGCGGCGGTGCTGCCCGTCAGCCTGTCGATCCCGGTGCAGAGCGGACGCATGATGTTGGGGACATGGCAGGGCATTTACCTCTTTGAGCACCGCGATGCCCCGCACCGCCGACAGATTGCCGCCCATTTTCGCGCTGATTGAGCCTTCCCCGTGGGCGGCGCGCAACAGGTAGCACCCCCAAGATATAGCGGTGAATTTCCCCTCTACCCAAAACCTGTCTCACCCCCTATACAAATGGTAACGAGGGCGGAGAGCGCCCCTATAGAGGCGGATGACAGAGAAGGGGACTGCCGATGCGCTGCCCGTTTTGCGGAAATATTGACACTCAGGTAAAAGACAGCCGTCCGGCGGAAGATCACGTATCCATCCGCCGTCGTCGCTTTTGCCCGGCCTGCGGGGGGCGCTTTACCACCTACGAACGTGTGCAGCTGCGCGATCTGGTGGTGATCAAATCCTCTGGCAAGCGCGAGGATTTTGACCGCGACAAGCTGGAACGCTCCATCCGCATCTCCATGCAGAAACGTCCCATTGATCCCGAGCGCATCGACCAGATGATCAGCGGCATCGTGCGGCGGTTGGAGAGCATGGGCGAGACGGACATCAACTCCAAACAGATCGGTGAGATCGTGATGGAGGCGCTGGCCCGGATCGACACCGTGGCTTACGTGCGATTTGCCAGTGTGTACAAGAACTTCCAGGCGGCGGACGACTTTGACAAGTTCGTGCAGGAATTGCGCCCGGACGGTGGTTCCGAAGAAGAAGAGTGAGCGACGCGCGCTTCATGTCTCTGGCCCTGAGTTTGGGCCGCAGGGGGCAGGGGCGGTGTTGGCCGAACCCGGCGGTGGGCTGCGTGATCGTGGCAGGTGGCCGGATCCTTGGCCGGGGCTGGACCCAGCCCGGCGGCCGCCCCCATGCAGAGCCGCAGGCGCTGGCAGAGGCCGGTGAGGCCGCGCGCGGCGCCACGGTTTATGTGACATTGGAGCCCTGTGCGCACCACGGCCAGACCCCGCCCTGCGCCGAGGCTTTGGTGGCCGCCGGTGTGGCGCGGGTTGTGGTGGCGATTGCCGACAGTGATCCGCGCGTCGATGGGATGGGGCTGGAGATCCTGCGGGACGCGGGCATTACCGTTGATCTGGGTGTCTGCGCGGCGCAGGCACAGGCTGACCATGCGGGGTTTCTGACCCGCACCACGCTGGGGCGTCCGATGCTGACGCTGAAACTGGCCAGTTCCTTTGACGGGCGCATTGCCACGGGCACCGGTGAAAGCCAGTGGATCACCGGCCCAAACGCACGCCGCGCCGTGCACGGGATGCGCGCGCGCCATGACGCGGTGATGGTGGGCGGCGGCACGGCCCGCAAGGATGATCCGAGCCTGACAGTGCGGGATCTGGGGCTGTCCCATCAACCGGTGCGGGTTGTCGTCTCGCGCAGGTTGGACCTGCCGTTGATGGGCAAACTGGCACGCACGGCGGCGGAGGTGCCTTTGATCCTGTGCCACGGGCGCGATGCGGATGCGGAATTGTCCCGCACATGGCGCGATCTGGGCGCGACGCTGTTGGCTTGTGAAGCCAGGGGCGGGCAGCTGGATCCGGTGGATGTGATGCAGCAATTGGGCCGCCACGGGCTGACGCGGGTGTTCTGTGAAGGTGGCGGGGCGCTGGCGGCGTCGCTGATCGAAGCGGATCAGGTGGACCGGCTGGTGGGCTTCACGGCGGGGGTGATCATCGGGGCCGAAGGCCTGCCGGGGATTGGCGCGATGGGCCTGTCCCATCTGCGCGATGCGCCGCGGTTTGATCTGCAATCGGTGTCGCGGGTCGGGCCGGACACGATGCACGTCTGGGCGCGGGGGTAGGGGTAGCTGCGCTGTTGGGTGCTTTTTCTTTGCGGTAGTGCGTGTTGTGGGGGTGGGAATTTCGGAGGCTCTGCCTCCGGACCTCCGGGATATTTTTGGAGAAAAGATGGGGGTTAGCGGCGCCAGAGGTGCGCTTTTGACGCGAACAGGCCTTGCAGTTTTGACAAAAGGCGGTTGCCGGGGCCGGGTTTTGGCACGTCACCCTGCGCAAGCCGTTCCACGATGACTTCGACTGGGCAGGGCAGGCCTGTGACCGGGTCGCGGTAGCGCGGGTAGTCGATGAGTGTGGCGTGCACGAGACCTGCAAGGCCGGGTTCCGCCCGGCGGCGCGGGGGCACGTCGCCAAGGTCGGTCGTCAGGCCCCATCCGGCATAGAACGGCGCGCCGAGGGTGGTGACGGGGAGGCCGCGCAGGAGGGCTTCGAACCCCAAGAGCGATGTCATGGTCCAGACTGCATCGACCTCTGCCAAGAGCGCGATGGGGTCGGTGTGGGTGAGAACGGCGTCTGCGTCGGCAGTGTCGTTGCCGCCGTCGCGCAGGCCTGCTTCGACGTCGGGGTGAGGCTTGTAGAGGATGACCGCCTCCGGATTGGCTGCGCGTGTGGCTTTGAGCAGGGCCGCATTGGTGCTGACCGCATCAGTACCGGTGCGGATGGAGGCATCGTCCTCCACCTGACCCGGCACAAGGATGCGCTGGCCTTTGGGCAGGTCCGACAGATCGGGTGCATCAGCGGTGAGGTTGTATTTGCTCAGCCCGGCTGCGGTCAGACGTTCGATCAGGCGTTCGGCCCGCGCGTGTTGGTCAGGCCGCAGGTCGGCACGGGCGGCGATCAGATGCTCTAGCCGGCTGGGGCGCGTGGGGTCGTAGTAGATGCCCAGATCATCTGCCACCAGCGACAGCGGCGGGATCAGCTCTGCGCCCAATCCGCGCGAGCGCAGGAAGCCGTCTTCGACGCGGGTCGCGCCTGCATGCGCCTCTGTTGCCTTGCCGGCCCAGACCATGCGGGGCCTGTCAGAGATGTCCGGCGGTGTGTCCTGAAACACCATTGGCGTGACACTGCCAAAGAACTCTTGCAGGGGTTTGCGTTTCCACAGGCGCATTTCGGAGGCGATCCAGCCCTTGTGGTCTTCGCGCCATGTGCGGGTCTGCGCGGCCAGTGCCTCAAGCGTGTCTTCCAGCGGGCAGAGGGCATCGCGGTAGGGGTCGTACCAGTTCGGATAAAGGATCATCGCTGCTGCAAAGAGTTGCGCGCGGGTCAGGGGGCGCTGGCGGCGCTGGACGGGGAATTCATCTGTGGTCAGGCCCCAGCCTGCGTAGAAGGGCTGGCCGAAGACGCGGGGTTTGTGGCCTGCGAAAATCGCTTCGAACCCCATTTGTGAGGACACGGTATAGACGCCGACCGCCCCTTCAAACAGCGCTTGCGGGCTCACCGGCGTGTCCAGCAGCGTGACACGCGCGTTGGTATCGGCTTCGGTGAAATAGCCCGGCCTGTGGCCTGCGGCGGTTTCGGGATGGCTTTTGATGATCACCGGGCAGCCGGGGTGTTCTTCCTGTGCAAAGACCAGCATTTCCAGAAAGCGGCCCCGATCCGCGCCGGAGGCGGTGACGGCGGCATCGCCTTTGGTCTGGTCGATCACCAGCACATAGCCGGGCGCGGGGGCGGGCGTGGCAGGATCGAAGGCGGTGTATTTGGTCAGATGCGCCTCGGCGATGCGCGCCATGGCACCGCGCGCGCGGGCCAGCAGCGCGCTGTCGTCCAGCGGATGGGTGGCCAGCAGCACCTCCAGATCGGAAGGATGCGTCGGGTCGAAATGCACGCCGCGATGGTCGATCAAGAGGCCGAGCGGCGGCTCTCCATCACGACCGGGGTGGAGGGACCGCAGAAATGTATCCTCAACCCGCACAACAGGCGCATCGCGTTTTTCCGCCACACCTTCACCGCGATGGGCGGTGGGGGAATTGCCCCAGACGGCCACGGCATCGCCGTCACCCGGCAGCCCGACATGTACCGAATATCCCGCCAGCGTCAGGATGCGCCGGATGCGGGATTGGGTGAGAAAGCCACCGTTAAAGACAAAAAGCCGCCGGTTCTTTTCAGAACCGGCGGCGGGGGTGTCGTAGAAATCCGGCCCTAAAGCCATGTGCCTTTATTCGCTGCCCGTGAGGGTGCTGAGGCTGCTGGCAGAGCTTGCCGTGCCGGTGATCGCTGAGATGACCTTGGTCCATTGCGTGAAGGGCGCTTCGGTCACATAGAGCGTGTCGCCATCGCGGATGACAAAGTCGCGGGCCATGAACATGCCGTTGGGCTGCGTGAGGTCAAGCACATAGACCATACGCTGGGCGCCTTGCAAATCGTTCCGGCCGAGCACCTGCGCGACGATCTCGGGCGCTTCGTTGCGCAGGATAAAGACGCCGGTGGGATCGGCCGTGGAGGGGTTGAGCCCGCCCACCTGCGCGATGCCTTCGAGCGCGGAGAGGGTGTGAGATTCAAAACCAACCTGCGCCTGACCGCCGGTTGCGCCCAATGCCGTGAAGGAGCGGGTGTCCTCTTCGACCAGAATGCGGTCGCCTGCGCGCAGCGCGATGTCGAGTTCGGGGTGGTCATAAAGGTCCTGGAACCAGATCTTGCCCCGGTGATTGCCGCGGATCACGGTGACTTGCGCGATCTCAGGTTCGATCACCACGCCACCGGCCTGCGCCAGCATCGCACCCAGCGTGCGGGTGGGGCGTTCGATGGGATAGACACCCTGACCGCCCACGGCACCAACCAGTGATACGGTTGCACCGTCACCGGCGGCCCGGCGCACTTCGACCTGCGGGTCGGGGGTCTGTTCACCCAGTTTGGTGGTGATGATCCGGCGGATCGCGTCAGGGGTGTTGCCTGCGGCTTTGATGCGGCCTGCATAGGGGATGAAGATGAAGCCAGAGCCATCCACCTGCACTTCGCTCAGTGCCGTGGCAGGCGCGCCTTCCACGCCCAGCAGCGGGTCGTCGACGTTTTCATAAACAGTGATGCCCAGCACATCGCCGGGACGGATTGTGTCCGACCCCAGCGTGGCGGCGTTCTTGAAGGCGTCGGAGAACCCAAGGGCGGGCACAACCGCCGTTGCACGGGTCACCCGATCATTGACGGAGACGACAAAGGCGTCGCCCTCTTGCTGGACCGAGCCTGCATAGAGCTGCCGTTTGTTGGGGCCCACGTTCGGCAAGCCACAGGATGCAACAACGGCTACAGCCGCAAGTACGGCGGTGGGACGCGCCCACCGATTGATAAGGGATTTCACTGCCCGGTCTCCTCGACCTATGTCACTCTGCCTCGGGTTCGCCGGTATTTTTCCGACGTAATTGTCGGCAAGCTACCGCAGGGCAGGCTAAAAATCCAGTTGGGCAGGGGATGGGGATCAGCGAACGACGCTTAACTGTTGCCGTGGAGCCGCGGTGCCCCGTTCCAGCGCCTCATAGGGATCATCGGGGCTGAGCATCATATCAACAACCTGCCGCATCAATTGACGGCGTCCGCGCGCGGCATAAAAGCCACCCGGTATCTGTGATGTTTCAAGCAGATAGCGGCGGAAATCCTTGTAGGCGCGGTTGTCTGGACGGGAGGCACCGGCAAAGAACGCAGGCAGCGGCTGATCAGAGACAAACTCCGGCTTGGCATAGACCGCCCGGCCAAAGACCTTCAGCGGAATGCCGCGCCAGAGCACCTGCTGACCGGCGGTTGAGTTCACGGTGACAGCGGTGCGCGCATCGTTCAGGAGCTGCGCCAGCTTGCCGCCGCGCACATAATGCACCCGGTTCGAAATGCCGTGTGCCTTGGCCAGACGGCGCAATGCACGGCGCAGGGGCACACGGCCATCCTCAAGCGGATGCGCCTTGATCACCAGATGGTGGTGTTGTGGCGCGCCTTTGGCAAAGCCGTCGATCACCGTTTCCAGAAAATCCGTCATCGTTTCAAACGGGGAGTGCATCTGGAAAGAACTGTCATGCTCCAGCTGCAACAGCGCGAGGTGATAGGGAAAGCCGCTCAACCTGATGCGCAGGGTGGAGAGCAGCCGGTCCAGAGATAGAAACGGCATCAGCAGCAAGCGCTTGATATAGAGCTGGAATTCCTTGGTCACAGGCAAGCTGCGGTGCGGGCGGAAATTGCGATAATCGCCGTTCCGGAACATCACGAACCAATGGTAAAGGGCGCCGTAGAAGATATGCTGCCGCATGTCGCCCCAATGTCCGGGCGGCAGCGGCGCTTCCATGTCGGAATTGGCAAGAGCCGCCTGCATCTGCGCGATGCTCATGTCCATCAGGCGTGAATTGCCGTTGGAGCCCGCGCGTTCATAGGTCACCCAGTAGGGGCGCATGTAGCCTTCCTCAAACACATGCACTTCGATCCCGCGGGCGCGGGCGGCTTCAATGGCCTGCGCGTGGATGGGGCGTGTGTCGCCGTAAAGGACGATATCGGTCACGCCTTTTTCGTCGATCAACTGTCCAAAGGTTTCAGGCCAGTCGGCGGCGCTGCCGCGAAAGGGAATATAGGTCGACGGCTGGAACCAGAAGGCGCGGTCGCCTGCGTTGAACCCCACACGCCAGACCTGCGCCCCCGCTTTGGCCAGCATCCGGCCAAGACGGTGAAAGAAGGGGCCATGCGGTCCTTGCAGAAACAAGAACACGCGGCTGTCTGATGCGGTACTGGCCATGACAGGTCCTTGATGCACGTATCCAGCTCTTGGTGCACCACAAAAAATGGGCAAGAATGAGGCGGCCTGCGCTCTTGTATCGGGGCTGTGGCGCGGCTAGGTCCATGCACAAGCCAGCAAAAGGAGCTTCTCCCATGTTTACCGGGATCATCACGGACGTCGGACGGATTGCGTCACTGGCAATGGAAGGCGATCTGCGTGCCCGCATCCAGACCAGTTATGATACGGCCAGCATCGACATGGGCGCCTCCATCGCCAGTGATGGGGTTTGCCTGACGGTCGTCGATCTGGGGCCGGACTGGTACGAGGTGCAGATCAGTGCCGAAACGGTGGACAAGACCAACATCAGCGCCTGGGGTGTCGGCAAACGGCTGAACCTGGAACGGGCGCTGAAAGTGGGCGATGAGTTGGGCGGGCATATCGTGTCGGGCCATGTCGACGGTGTGGCAGAGGTTGTCGGGCTGGAGGACGAAGGCGACAGCACCCGCGTGACCCTGCGCGCGCCCAAGGCGCTGGCGCGGTTCATTGCGTCCAAGGGCTCGGTTGCGCTGAACGGCACGTCATTGACAGTGAACGAGGTCGACGGCTGCGATTTCGGCATCAATTTCATCCCCCACACCAAAGAGGTGACCACCTGGGGCGATGTGGCGATGGGGGATCGGGTCAATCTGGAAATCGACACGCTGGCCCGCTACGTCGCGCGGCTGGCTGAGATGTCCTGACGGCACGGCGTTGCCGGTGCCGTAAGCTGGCTGGCAACGGCCGCATGGCCCTGCTATGTCGGGGCCAGGACGAAGGGAAAGCCATGAATTTCGAACAACCCGGACCAGTGGAAGCAGGGCTCGCCGATGCGATCTCGCCCATTGAAGATATCATTGAGGACGCGCGGCAGGGGCGGATGTTCATCCTTGTCGACCATGAGGACCGTGAGAACGAAGGTGATCTGGTGATACCTGCGCAATTTGCGGACACGGCGGCGATCAATTTCATGGCGACCTATGGGCGCGGGCTGGT
This sequence comes from uncultured Sulfitobacter sp., assembly GCF_947500075.1. GTDB lineage: Bacteria > Pseudomonadota > Alphaproteobacteria > Rhodobacterales > Rhodobacteraceae > Sulfitobacter. The sequence goes on from NZ_CANMQS010000002.1 coordinate 149,778, forward strand.
GTGTCTGCCGATGACCTCCGCCCGGATTGACCATCTGGGTCTGCCGATGATGGCCGTGAACAACTCATCCCGGCACGAGACGGCCTTTACCGTCAGCATTGAGGCCCGCGAAGGGGTCAGCACCGGAATTTCCGCAGGTGACCGGGCGCTGACCGTGTCCGTGGCGATTGATGAACAGGCAGGCGCGGCCGATATCGCCACCCCCGGCCATGTGTTCCCGCTGCGCGCCCGCGACGGCGGCGTGCTGGTGCGGGCAGGGCATACCGAAGCCGCAGTGGATATCTCGCGCCTTGCCGGGCTGCATCCCTCGGGCGTGATTTGCGAGATCATGAAGGACGATGGCACCATGGCGCGGCTGCCGGATCTGGTGGATTTCGCCAAGACCCACAGCATGAAAATCGGCACGATCAGCGATCTGATCACCTACCGCCAGCGTCACGACAACCTGCTGGTGGAGCGCGACAGCCGCGCGGTGACCTCTGCTTATGGCGGCGATTGGCAGATGCGTATCTTTGCCGACCAGATCACCGGGACCGATCATGTGGTGCTGACCAAAGGCGACATCACCACAGATGCGCCGGTGCTGGTGCGGACCCATGCGATCAACGCGCTGGAAGACATCCTCGGCCTTGGACCAAGCCCTGCGGATGAGCTGCCCCGCGCGATGCAGATCATCGCCGAGGAAGGGCGCGGCGCGGTTGTGCTGTTCCGCGATCCCTATCCGAAACTGCGGCTGGATGAGGAAGACGACGACGGCCCGCGCACGGTGAAGAACACCGGTCTGGGCGCGCAGATCCTGTCTTCGCTTGGGTTGCACCAGCTCATCCTGCTGACCGACAATCCCGATACGCGCTATCTGGGGCTGGACGCCTACAAGCTGGAAATCGTGGCCACCCGGCCCATCACGACGGAGTAACCCATGGCCACTGCCGAAGACCACACGATCCTGCCACGCCCTTCGTTTGATAAACCCGTGAAGGTGCTGATTGTCATCTCGCCCTATTACGCGGACATCGCGGCGGGCCTTTTGACTGGTGCCAAGGCCGAGCTGGACGCGGCGGGGGCCACCTATGAGGTGATCGAGATGCCCGGTGCGCTGGAAGTGCCGACGGCCATCGGCATTTCCGACCGGCGCAGCAACTTTGACGGCTATGTTGCGCTGGGCTGCGTGATCCGGGGGGAAACCACGCATTACGACACCGTGTGCAACGACAGTTCCCGCGCGTTGCAATTGCTGGGGTTGCAGGGGCTGTGCATCGGCAATGGCATCCTGACGGTGGAGAACAAGAAGCAGGCCGAGGTGCGCGCCGATCCAAACGGCCAGAACAAGGGCGGCGGTGCCGCAGCGGCTGCCTTGCATCTGATCGCGCTCGCCCGTAAGTGGTCGGCGACAAGCAAGGGCATCGGGTTCAAACCCATGGGCGAAGATACGCTGATGGCCGGTGACGCAGACGGAAACACAATCGCATGAATACCCCCGCGCCGGGACTGTCCGGCAACCAGAAACGCAAGATGAAATCCGCCGCCCGGCTCTATGCCGTGCAGGCGCTGTTCCAGATGGAGCATTCGTCCCAATCCGTCGATCAGGTCCGGCGGGAATTTCTGGATCACCGGTTCGGCGCGGAATACGAAGGTGCGGAGATGGTCGATGGCGACGTCACCCATTTCGCGCAGCTCCTTGAAGATGCCGTGAATTATCAGGCGCCTATCGACCAGATGACCGACCGCGCCCTGGTCGCCAAATGGCCCATCGCCCGGATTGACCCCACCCTGCGCGCGCTGTTCCGGGCCGCAGGTGCAGAATTCCGCGACACCTCCGTGCCGCCCAAGGTTGCGATCAGCGAATATGTCGACGTCGCGCGGGCGTTCTTTCCCGATGGGAAAGAACCCAGTTTCGTGAACGCGGTGCTGGACCACATGGCCCGCGAGGCGCGGCCTGAGGCGTTTTGAGGCAGTTTGAACGCATCCCCCGCTGTGCTATACTTGGTCAGCAGGAGGGCACGTCATGCCAACAATCGTCCGCTTCTATATCAAACACTGTGTGATCGGCTTCGGGATTTCCGCGCTCTTTATCGGCGGTCTGCTCTATTACAACGTTCTGAACCTGTGGCACCTGATCAGCACATCTGACATCGGGCTGATGGCGCTGGTGGTGTTCTGGGTGTTGAACGGCATTGTTTTTGCCGGGGCGCAGATGGCCGTGGCGGTGATGTTGCTGGCTGAGGATGACGAAGATGACGGCCCGCGGGGTGGCACGCCAGAGCGGCTGGTGCCCCTTCGTCAGGAAGCCCCTGCGCCGGGTGGCCGCAGCCTGCGCTGATCCCTGGTTTTCGGGAAAGGTGTGACGGGACCGCACGTGCCGGTCAGTTTTTTATTCCCGAGGACCTGTATATACAGGTGGGCGCCAGGTAACCGAACCAGGGCTCGGACAGAGCCAGCTCCCTCGGATTTGCTTAAGGCCACTGGAATGTAACGTCTCACGAACAGGGCAGAACCCGCCACACCATCCTATGTAGGGGGCGGGGCAGCGGGCGGCAATGGGTGTTGGGCAGAAAGCTTGCCTGCGTCAGCGCGGCCCTATCCTGCGATGTCCGCACGCATGCGCCCCAGATGCTCATCCCAGCCTTTGTCGAGGGCCATGAGCAGGCCGAATGGCTCAGCCCCTGTTGGAAGCCCTTCATGTTCCAGCGACAGACGGGTGCCGGTTTCCACGGCTTCAAGGTGCCATTTGACAAGGCTCACGGCATCTCCCATCGGTTTGATTGTAAAGGTATATTCCAGATATTCCGGCGCCCGCGCCGTGATCACCTTGCCCCACATCAGCAAATCACCACTGTCCGCGCCGAACATCTCCAGCGGTTTGCCTTCCTCCAGCGGCACTTTGGGCGGATGGAACCAGAGGGCGAGCTTGTCCGGCTGGGTGAGATACCCCCAGACGATGTCGCGCGGGGCGGCGAGGATGACAGACTTGCGCAGGGTATGAGTGGTCATTTGGTGTCCTTTTCAATGGCGTTTTTCAGGGCAGCAAGGCGGTCGTCCCAGAAATGATCGAAGAAATCGAGCCAATCGAGCACGGGCGCAAAGCCTGCGGGGTTGATGCGGTTGATGCGGGTGCGGCCGCGGGTCTCAACCGTGATGAGACCGCCATCGCTGAGCACGGTGAGATGTTTCTTCACCGCCGCCCGCGTCATGTCGAAATGCGCGGAAACGTCGGCGATCGTCATCTCCTGCGCGGTGAGCATCTTGAGGATGTCACGGCGCGTCGGATCGGCGAGGGCGCGGAAGGTGGGTTGGCTGTGCGGGGTCATGGGGTCCTTTGTGATACTTTTCGGTATCATTTATAAAGAGATACTTTTTGGTATCATGTCAAGGTGCGTGATGGATAACATGAGGATCGCATCTTTAGGCATTGTAATAATTGGATTATTGTCGCCTCGTTGTGGGCGTCTCTCCATCAGGTCACTGTTGATGGACAGGCAAATCTCCAGGCGCGGCGCGGTCCTCCATTCGCCAAAACAGATGGGATTCGCCGCCGGACTTGCCAATGTTCACTAAATGTTCATAGTGGGTATCATGGCCCAGGTTGACCTCACACCACAGACACGCACGCCGCAGCCGGGGCAATTGCTGGCCCGTGGCGTCTGCCGTCATTTGGCCAGTCATGGCTTCGTCTGCGTCGAAGAACTCGTGCCCACACGCGGCCTGCGGGTGGACGTGATGGCACTGGGCCCGAAGGGGGAAGTCTGGATCGTCGAATGCAAATCCAGCCGCGCCGATTTCACCTCAGATGCGAAATGGGACGGGTATCTGGAATGGGCTGACCGGTTTTTCTGGGCGGTCGATGCGGATTTTCCGGTTGAAATGCTGCCGGATGACACCGGATTGATCATTGCGGACGCCTACGCGGGTGAAATCATCCGCATGGGGCCTGAGACGCGGCTTGCGCCCGCGCGCCGCAAGGTAATGGTGCAGAAGTTTGCCTTCCACGCCGCCCGGAGGCTGCACCAGCTGCGCGATCCGGACATGCAGATGCCGCTGGACTGACCTGTCAGCCCTTGCCACCCACACGGTTGGCTGCTGCGGTGATTTCCTCTGCAATCTCAAGCGCTTCTTCGGGAGTGAAGTCCATTGGAACCTCAACGCCTTCGGCTTCAACAAAAAGCCGCACCATGCCTGCATCGGTGGGGCCGATTTGCAGATTTGCGGTGATGTCACGTTCGCTGTTGATGCCCATGGGTCTCTCCTGTCACGGCAGCTATCGCTAGCGCGCCGGCGATTGAAAGGCAAGCGGGAGGCGGGCATTCTGGGCCCATGGATGAGATTGTATTGAAACGTTTTGGACCTGCGGACCGCGACTGGCTGGTGGCACAGCACCGGGACCATTACGCCGCTGAAGAGGGGTTTGATGACACCTTTGGCGAGTTGGTGGGCCGGATCGTTGATGATTTCCTCGCCGATCACAACCCGGTGGCGGAGGTCGGCTGGATCGCGTGGCGGGGCGATCAGCGGCTGGGATCGGTCTTTTGCGTGCGGCTGGACGAAGAGACGGCCAAGCTGCGGCTCTTCCTGTTGACGCCGGAGGCGCGGGGCTCGGGACTGGGCCGCCGGATGCTGGCACACAACATGGATTTCGCGCGCGCTGCCGGATACCGCCGGATGCAGCTCTGGACCCACGAATCCCATCGCGCGGCGGGTGCGCTCTATGCCAGGGCCGGTTGGGAACTGACGGACAGCAAGCCGGTGCATTCTTTCGGAAAGCCCAATGTGGAACAGACTTGGCGGATCACGCTTTAGCGGGTGATCGGGGTCTTGCAATCTGCCAGTCGGGGCGATAAATCGAGGCCTGTGCCGCCTTAGCTCAGTTGGTTAGAGCGCTTGATTGTGGATCAAGAGGTCCCTGGTTCGAGACCAGGAGGTGGTACCACCCTTCATCTTTTGTTGCTGTGTTTGCGCCTGACCTTCGGACGTTGTTCATGGGGGAGAGCGGGCGCATGGATATTTTTGGCCAAAAAGAGGGGCGGGGTCAGTCAATCCTGATCGTTTGGCGCAAGGCACCGGTGAGCCGGTCATAGATCAGTATTTCATTGTTGTCCGTTACCACCGCATACCAATCGGCGGCCTGAGTGAAGGCCTGGGCGCTGACACCCTCGGGCAGGGTGATCTGATCGGGCAGGGGCGGCGCGTCCCGTTGAAGCCGGGTGACAAGCAGGCCCACAACCACTAGAACGCCGCAAATCATCACGGCGGTCAGCACCGTCACCATACGGCGCAGAAACCGCAGGTTTGCAGGCTCAATCGGATCATCCATGTCGCAACGCACCATCACCTTCACGCTGGCAGAGGCGCCACCGCCCCGTCTTGATAAGGCCCTCGCGCGCGATGTGCCAGAGGCCGCGCAATTGTCGCGCACACGGCTGGCGCGGTTGATCGCGGAGGGCGCGGTTTCGGTCAATGGCACGGTGGTCGAAGACCCGCGCGGGCGGGTGACGGAGGGCGATCACGTCAGCATCACCGTTGAGGTTGCTGTGGAAAGCCATATCGAGGCGGAGGATATTCCGCTGGACGTGGTGTTTGAGGATGACGATCTGATCGTGGTGAACAAACCCGTAGGCATGGTGGTGCATCCGGCACCGGGCACGCCGTCGGGGACGTTGGTCAATGCGTTGCTGGCCCATTGCGGGGATCATCTGTCGGGCGTTGGTGGCGTCAAACGTCCGGGCATTGTGCACCGGATTGATAAAGATACCAGTGGTTTACTCGTCGTTGCTAAATCAGATGCGGCGCATCACGGTCTGGCCGCGCAGTTTGAGCAGCACAGTGTGGAGCGGTATTACAAGGCGCTGGTTTACGGCGCACCGGATGGCAGCGATCCGCGCTTGCGGGGCATCAAGGGCGCGTCGTTCGAGCCGGGCAATATCCTCAAGCTGACCACCCAGCTGGCGCGCCACCGCACGGACCGACAGCGGCAGGCGGTGTTGTTTCAGGGCGGCAAACACGCGGTCACACGCGCACGGCGGGTGGCGCAATTTGGCACGCCGCCGGTGCTGGCGCTGATGGAATGCTGGCTGGAAACCGGGCGCACCCATCAGATCCGCGTGCATATGGCCCATGCGGGCCATGCTTTGGTGGGCGATCAGACCTATGGCGGGAAACGCAAACTGCCGCGCACGGCCCTGTCCGAAAGGGCGGCCGAAGCGGTGCGGGCTTTCCCCAGACAGGCGCTGCATGCAGCCGTTTTGGGGTTTGAACACCCCGTAACGAACGAAAACATGCGGTTTGAAGCAGCTTTGCCGGAAGATATGGAAAACCTTCTCAAAACGCTGGGTTGAGGGGCATTTCTGCGGGGTGATGCACCGCACAGGTGCGTGAGCGCACGGGGCATTTACTTTTATTTCATAGCTCCTTTGGCAATACTGCACAAAAGACGACCGATATCTTGAACCGACCACAAACTGCCCCCATATGGATGTTAAGGCCCTAAACATAGGGCATTCAGGGAAGGACATGACATGGCCAATTACGCAAATCTACCGGCACCCACCCCAGAAGGCGGTTTGAACCGGTACATGCAGGAAATCCGCAAGTTCCCCCTGCTTGAGCCCGAGCAGGAGTATATGCTTGCCAAACGCTGGGTCGAAGAACAGGACACGGAAGCGGCGCATCAGATGGTGACGTCTCACCTGCGTCTGGCGGCCAAGATTGCCATGGGATACCGTGGCTATGGCCTGCCGCAGGCTGAGGTCATTTCGGAAGCCAACGTTGGCCTGATGCAGGCCGTCAAACGCTTTGACCCTGAAAAGGGTTTCCGCCTGGCGACCTATGCGATGTGGTGGATCCGGGCCTCGATCCAGGAGTACATCCTGCGGTCCTGGTCTCTGGTGAAACTGGGCACGACCTCCGGTCAGAAGAAGCTGTTTTTCAACCTGCGCAAGGCCAAGAACAAGATTGGTGCGCTGGAGGAAGGCGATCTGCGCCCTGAAAACGTCAAGACCATCGCGACCCAACTGGGCGTGACGGAGGCCGAAGTGATCTCGATGAACCGGCGCATGTCGGGCGGAGATGCGTCATTGAACGCGCAGGTCGGCTCTGATGGTGAAGGCACCATGCAGTGGCAGGACTGGTTGGAGGATGAAGATGCCGATCAGGCCGGTGATTACGAGGCCCGTGATGAGTTGGAAACCCGCCGTGAAATGCTGGCTGAAGCGCTGGATGTGTTGAACGATCGGGAGAAAGACATCCTGACCCAGCGCCGCCTCAGCGATGAGACCATCACACTGGAGGATTTGTCGAGCCAGTATGACGTGAGTCGCGAACGCATTCGTCAGATCGAAGTGCGCGCTTTTGAGAAACTGCAAAAGCGCATGCGTGAACTGGCGAAAGAGAAGGGGATGCTGGCGTCAGCCTGACCCCACCACCTTGACGAAAGAACGACCCTGCCCGCATGATCGGGCAGGGTCTTTTTGTATGGAGGGAGCCATGGCAGGCGGTTGGGCAAAAGACGGCGCGGTGTCTGAACAGATTGAGGCGTCCATCAATGATGAATTGGCGCGGATGCAGCAGCGCCGCGCGCCGGTGGGGGAAAGCCTGACCCATTGCGCGGAATGCGAGGAACCGATCCCCGAGGCACGGCGGGAGGCCCTGCCGGGCGTGAAGCTGTGTATCGACTGCGTGCAGGAGCGGGATGCGCAGTTCAAGGCGCGGGGCGGGATCAATCGGCGTGGGTCAAAGGACAGTCAGCTGAAGTAGAGATCTGTGACCGCCAGCCTGTCTATCCATTCAGGCGGGATGCCGTTGTCGCCTCCAACCCCATAGAGCGCGCCCATGACAGCGCCCAGCAGCATGGCCCGGCCGCAATTGTCGCCACCAGCGTAGATGTTGTTGCGGATGGCGTCGCGGAAGGACGGGGTGGTGGCCATGTTGTGGGTCACGCTTGGCACGCCGTAGCTGAGATCACAGGCGAGGCCAAAGTGTTTGGTCGCCGCATTTGTGTCCTGATCCGTCATCGCAAGCGCCTGGTTGAGGCGGTCGAGCGGTTCGCCTTCGGCCACATTGCAGCCCGCCTCGATGATGGTTGTCATGTCATCGGCATAAAGCGCTGCCGCCATCATATGCGCGCAGATGCGGCCATAGGCGCGGGCTTCTTCATGGTCGCTGGTGGCGCGGATGGCGTCATCGACGGTGGCGTCAAAGGCATCACCGCTGATCTTTTGCGCCCAAAGCGCGGGGATCAGGCCGGGCAGTTTGGCGATGGCAGGCATTTGCACATCCACGGCGCCCCGTGTTTGAGCCAGTTTGTCCTCCTCCGCCTTGGCGAAGTTGTCCAGACTGCCGCGCGTGGCGTGGTCGATATAGCCTACATAGGTGCCGCCGTAGCCGAAATGGGCGCAGAAGGCTTTGATGTAGGTTTGCAGATCAAAGGCACCGTTGTTTTGGGCCAGTGCGCGCTGCATGACGATCAACTGCTCCCCATACTGCGATTGCTGGCCGGGCACGCGGTTCGGATGCGCAAAATAGGCGGGGACGCCCTCGTAATTCTCTGCCTGTGGTGCCGTGAATTCCGGCGCCTCAGGCACCCGTTTGCGGATGTGGTCCTGATCGTAGATCCAGTGGAGCCCCATGGTTGCCGCGTCGGCGACAAGCGCGCCCAAGACCATGTTCTTGCTGCGGTTTTGCACGTCATTTGCCATGGGGGTCTCCTTTGGTGTGGATCAGTCTTCCATCGCTTCAAGCTCATCAATGAAGCCGGAAATCACGCTCAGCCCCTTGTCCCAGAACGCGGGATCGCTGGCGTCCAGACCGAAGGGGGCAAGCAACTCCTTGTGGTGTTTGGAGCCGCCTGCTTTGAGCATGTCGAAATACTTCTCCTCGAACCCGGCTTCCCCATCGGCGTAAACCGCATAGAGCGCGTTCACCAAGCCATCGCCAAAGGCGTAGGCATAGACGTAGAAAGGCGAATGCACGAAGTGCGGGACGTAGGACCAGAAGGTCTCATAGCCGTCCATGAATTCAAAGGCAGGTCCAAGGCTTTCGGCCTGCACGGACATCCACAGGGCGTTGATGTCTTCGGGCGTCAGTTCGCCATTCCGGCGCGCGGCGTGGAGTTTGCATTCGAAGTCGTAAAACGCAATCTGGCGGACAACGGTGTTGATCATGTCTTCGACCTTGCCCGCGAGCAGCACCTTGCGTTCGGTATCCGTGGACGCATTGTCGAGCATTTTGCGGAAGGTCAGCATCTCCCCAAACACGGACGCCGTTTCAGCCAGCGTCAGCGGGGTGGAGGACAGCATTTCCCCCTGTCCAGCGGCCAGCACCTGATGCACCCCATGGCCCAGCTCATGCGCCAAGGTCATGACATCACGCGGTTTTCCCAGATAATTCAGCATCACATAAGGATGCACATCCGTCACCGTGGGGTGGGCAAAGGCACCGGGCGCCTTGCCGGGTTTGACGGCCGCATCAATCCAACCCTTGCTGAAGAAAGGTGCCGCTAGCTCTCCCATACGCGGATCAAAAGCGCTGTAGGCGTCCATGACCATCTTCTCCGCCTGCGTCCAGTTGACGATGCGGGGGTCTTCCATTGGCAGAGGCGCGTTGCGGTCCCAGACCTGCATTTTATCAAGGCCGAGCCATTTGCGTTTCAGTTCATAGTAGCGGTGGCTGAGCTTGGGGTAGGCTTTGACAACTGCGTCGCGCAGGGCTTCCACCACCTCCGGTTCCACCTGATTGGACAGATGCCGCCCATGCTGTGCCGTGGGCATCCCGCGCCAGCGGTCGAGGATTTCTTTCTCCTTGGCTTGCGTGTTGTGCACGCGGGCGAAGGTCTTGACGTTGTCGCCAAATACTTTCGCCAACTCCTTGGCCGCAGCTTTGCGCAGATCGCGGTCCGGATCGGTCAGCAGGTTCAGCGTGCCTTCGATGTTGCGCGTCTCTCCGGCCACATCAAAGGTGAGGCCTGCGATGGTCTCATCAAACATCCGCTCCCATGCGTCGCCGACGACGCCCAGATCGTGCAGGAATTTCTCCAACTCGTCAGACAGTTGATGCGGCTTCATCGCGCGGATGCGATCGAAGATTGGCTTGTAGCGGGCAAGATCGGCGTTCTGGGCGAACAGACCGTCTAGGTGGTTGTCCTCCAGACGGTTGATTTCAAGCGTGAAAAACACCAGCGGGGTGGTGAAATTGGTGATGCTTTCCTGACAGTCGGACATAAATTTGGCCCGGTCCGCGTCGGTGGTCAGCTGGTAATAGCGCAGCCCCGCAAAGGACATGATGCGCCCGGCGATCTGGTTGATCTTTTCGTTGCGCAGGACGCAGTCGAGAAAACCTGCGGCGTCCAGATCGGCCAGCTTGCCTTCGTAGTCCGCGGCAAAACTGCTGCACGCCTGCTCCAGCCAGTCCAGATCGCGCTTGAGTTCAGGCGCGTCTTCACTGGCATAGAGATCGGTCAGATCCCATTCGGGCAGATCGCCGAGGTTGTCATCACCTCCAACGGCATTGGCATCACGGACGGGGAAGGGCAGTTGGAACATCATCAGGCCTCATAAACTGTTTCGCTACACCTAAGCCGGGGCGGGGGCGGGGACAACCACCGCTCAGCCATAGATGCGCAGCATTTCGTTGAGATCGTCGAGGGTGTTCGCCTCTGCCAGTGGTTTGTCCTGCCGCCAGCGCGCCATGCGCGGAAAGCGCAGGGCGACACCGGATTTGTGGCGTTTGCTCGCCTGAATGCCTTCAAAGGCGATCTCAAACACGTGATGGGGCGTGACCTGCCGCACGGGGCCAAAGCGTTGCAGGGTGTTCTTGCGCACCCAGGCGGTGATCTGGCGGAACTCGGCATCTGTGAGGCCGGAATAGGCTTTGGTGAAAGGCACAAGTTCATTGCCGTTCCAGACGGCAAAGGTGAAATCGGTAAACAGGTTTGCCCGCCTGCCGGAGCCGGCTTGCGCATAGATCATCACCGCGTCGATGGTCAGCGGGTCAAGCTTCCATTTCCACCAATCGCCCTTCTTGCGCCCGGCCAGATAGGGGCTGTCCGCGCGTTTGAGCATCAGGCCTTCGGCATGGGCCTCCCGCGCGGTGCTGCGCAGGGAGGCGAGGGTGTCCCAGCTTTCAAACGGGTGTTGCGGGGAGAGGCGCAAAGGTGCTTCGGGCGGCAGATCGGCACAGGTCTGTTCGAGCAAGGCGCGCCGGTCCGCGAAGGGCGCGTCGCGCAGGTCATCGCCTTGCCATTCGAGCATGTCATAGGCGTGAAGTACCACGGGGGCCTCCGCCAACAGCTTTTTCGGCACGGTCTTGCGCCCGATGCGGGCTTGCAGTGCATTGAAACTGGATGGTTTATCCTGATCCGCAGGCCAGACGAGCAGCTCACCATCCAGCACGGTGCCCGGCGGGATGTGGTCAATGGCGCGGGCGAGTTCGGGGAAGCGGTCCGTCATCAATTCCTCTCCCCGCGACCAGACGAAGTAAGACCCATCGCGCAGGATCAACTGCCCCCGGATGCCGTCCCATTTCCATTCCGCGCGCCAGTCCTGCGGATCACCGAGCGTGCCGGGGCCGTCTTCCAGGGCATAGGCAAGGTAGAAAGGATAGGGGCGGGAGGCATCGGCGGTGGCGTCGTCGGCTTCAATCAACTGGTGCCAAGTGACATCATCCGGGTGCCAGTTGCCCATCAAGCGGTGGGCCAGTTCCGCCTCCGGCTTGCCCGTTGCCCGAGACAGCGCGCGGGTCATCAGTTTCTGACTGACGCCCATGCGAAACCCACCGGTGATCAGTTTGTTGAAGACGAACCGCTCCGTCCCGCCCAGCCGGTTCCATGCGTCGATAACAAAGGTCTTGCGGTTGAGTTCACCCACATCAGCTAAGCCGCGTAGTGCATTGATCCAGAAGGAGAGATCGGATTTATCCTCAGTGTCGTTCGGGGGTAATACAAGGGCAATGGTCTCTGCCAGATCGCCCACAACGGCATAGCTGTCTTCAAAGAGCCAGAGCGGGATCTCCGCCGCTTCCGCCGCCCATTCGCGCAGGCGCGTGGTGGTCACAGCCCGCTTCGGGCGGCGTCCGGAGAACAGCGCAACGGTCCACAGCCGGTCCATGTCATTGGCATCGTTGAAGTAATCGGCCAATGCCGCGACTTTCACGGTGGTTTTCGTGCTTTGGTCAATGGCGTTGAAAAGGGCGGCAAAGCGCTTCATGTCGCGCCCTCCGGCTCATCTGTGCTGGCGTCGAGGGTTTCGCCTTCAAACTGGGTTGGCACAACCTGCGCGTTCCAGCCTTCGTCTTGTAGATACCGCGTGAAGACATCCGTGTAACCATGCGTGACATATATGTTTTCCGCGCCCGTCTCTTTGATCGCCCAGAGCAACCCATGCCAGTCCGCATGGTCAGAAATCACAAACCCCCGATCCCCCGCACGCCGCCTGCGCACACCGCGCAGCGCCATCCAGCCAGAGGCGAAGGCGGTTTCCTGCGGGCCGAACGTCTTGGCCCATTTGCTGCCCAGTGCCGATGGCGGGGCAAGGACCAGCGCGCGGGGGTGGTCCTTTGGGCTCAGTTCCGCATTGGCGAGGGTCGTGTCAGGCAGGGTAAGCCCCTGATCCCGAAGGACTCTATTCGTATGCTCAACAGCGCCATGGGTGAGGATCGGACCAATCGCCGGATCCAGCATCGCCATCAGCCGCTGCGCCTTGCCCAGGGCATAGGCCCCCAGAAACGCGGTTTTGCCCTGTGCGGCACAGCCAGCCCACCACTCATTCAACGCCGCCGCCACATCGCGTTGATCGGCCCAGCGAAACACCGGCAGGCCAAAGGTGCTTTCGGTGATGAAGTGATGGCAGCGCACGGGTTCAAATGCCTCGCTCAGCCCATCATCGACGATCTTGTAATCCCCGGAGGCGACCCAGACCTCACCGCCGACCTCGACGCGGATCTGGGCAGAGCCGGGCACATGGCCCGCCGGATGGAACGACACCTGTGCACCGCCGATCTGGCGGACTTCTCCAAAATCAATGCCTTCTGCGGTGATATCCCCAAGCCGGTGCCGCATCACGGGCAGTGCGGCATGTGTGGCAAGGTAACTGCCCATGCCCCAGCGTGCATGGTCGGCATGGCCGTGGGTGATCAGCGCCCGTGCAACCGGGCGCCAGGGATCGATGTAGAAATCCCCGGCAGCGCAATAGATGCCTTTGTCTGTAAAGGTGAGAACCGCGTCCTTGCTCATACTCCGCAATGTAGCTGCATCACGCGGCTTGCACAGGGGTAAGGATTTTGGAGACCGCGGTCAGGAGGTCACGGTTGCCGAGAACAGCCGCTGGATGCCATCCAGGATCGGATTGCGCATGTCGGGCACTTCCATCAGCACTTCGTGCTCTCCCCCTTCGACCATTTCCAGCCGTCCGCCTTTCCAGCTTTCCATGCGGGACTGGACGCGGGGCATGTCGACGATGCGCTCGTTTGTGCCCATCCAGGCGACCGCCGGTAGGTTGGGGGCGGCGCGTTCTGACAGATGGGCGGTTTCTGCCAGCGCTTCGCGCAGCCAGACATAGCTGGGACCCCCAAGGGCCAGCTCAGGATGGGCGACCAGCTGGTCGCGCATCATATCGTACATCTCGGCATCTGTGGTCAGCATGTTGTCTTCAAAGGGGGCCGCCTGCACATAGGGCTGCGTGGTGGAGCCGGGGGGCAGCAGATGGCCCTTGCCGAGTTTCGGCATCATGGTGGACAGCACGCCTGCCACCAATTTCAGATGCGGCTTGATATAGATGCCCCACATCGGCCCGGTGAAGGCCGCTGATTGCACCGGCAAGCCTTCCATCACCGCGCGCAACCCGATGCAGCCGCCCATGGAATGGGCCAGCAGGAAAAACGGGCGCGGCATGCCCAGCGTGCGCGCAGCGCGCATCATCGCGGCCACGTCCTTTTGGTAGTCCTGAAAGGCGTCAACATGGCCCACCAGCGGATCGTCCAACATCCGGTCCGCAAGGCCCTGTCCGCGCCAGTCAATCGACATGGATGCAAACCCGCGCGTGGCAAGTTCCCGCGCGGTTTCGCCATATTTCTCAATGTATTCCGTCCGGCCAGGGAACATCAGCACCGTGCCTTTGGCCCCCTGAAGCGGCCAGGCGCCCACACGGATCCGCTTCCCGTCGGAGGTGACAGCCCAATGGGCCGCACCCCCTTCAGGGCCCGGATACACATCCGTGAAGAGTGGCGCTGGCGTCAGCTCCATCAGCCCAGGACGGCAGCCAGCTTCATTGCCATGCCCATGTCGCCGTCAACAGCAAGTTTGCCGGACATGAAGGCCGCCGTAGGGTTGGTGTCCCCTTCCATGATGCCCTTGAACGTCTCGACATCCGCAGACAGCGTCACATCGGCATCTTCATCGGCAGCACGTGCGCCGGAACTGTCCATCATCACACAGCCTTCGCCCGCGATGTCGAACTTGGCCGTTCCATCGAAATCAGCGCCCGCCAGCTTTGCATTCAGCGCGGACACAGCTTCGTTTACAATATCACTCATCGTAGTCCCTTTTTGGTGAAATGCTGCAGTCACGGGTGGAATTGCGGCGGCAGCCTGTTACATTCACATTTGTTATGCCCGTCTTACCCGTCAACCTCAAACGTCACTTTACGGCACTTGGCTTCGTGGTGTTGCTGTCCAGCATGGCCACAGCACAGGAAAAGACCGCCGAACTGCTGGAAAACCTGCGCACAGCGGGTCCGGTGGATGCCCCGCGCATCGCCCACGATATTGAGCGGGAATGGTCGCGGTCCGGCTCTGCGGCGATGGATATGCTGTTGATCCGGGGCCGCGAAGCGCTGGAAGAGGGCAACTACCCGCTGGCGATTGAGCATTTTACCGCCCTGACAGATCATGCGCCGGATTTTGCCGAAGGGTTCCACGCCCGCGCAGAGGCGTATTTCAGGCGGGACCTTTTTGGTCCGGCTTTGGATGATCTGGAGCGGACCCTTGCCCTGAACCCGCAGCATTACGATGCCATCTTTGGTCTGGCTGTGATGATGCAGGAATTCGGCGATCTGCGCCGCGCCGCTGACCTCTATCGCCAAGTCCTGGCGATTTATCCCCATCACGAGAACGCAAGTCAGGCGTTGTCGCGCCTCAAGCGCGACGGGATTGGGCGGGAAATCTGATCGGGGACGCATGTGTCAGGGACTTCTAGGGTCGTGGCCGTTCTGGGCCCGACCAATACCGGCAAGACCACCTATGCCATTGACAGGATGCTCGCCCACCGCACGGGCGTGATCGGCCTGCCGCTGCGTCTGCTGGCCCGCGAGGTCTATGACCGCATCGTGGCCCTGCGCGGTCCGTCGGTTGTTGCATTGGTGACGGGGGAGGAACGGATCGTGCCGCCGCGCACCCAATATTGGGTCTGCACGGTGGAGGCGATGCCAGAAGGCATGGGCGCGGATTGCGTTGCGATTGATGAGATCCAGCTCTGCGCCGATCCTGAGCGGGGCCATGTGTTCACCGACCGTCTGCTGCGCGCGCGGGGGCAGCATGAGACGCTGTTTCTGGGCTCTGACACCATGCGGGGCACGATTGCCGCACTTGTCCCGAAGGTGGATTTCCTGCGGCGGGAGCGGATGTCCGAATTGACCTATTCAGGTCAGAAAAAGATAAGCCGTATGCGTCCGCGCAGTGCAATAGTCGGGTTTTCGGTTGAGAATGTATATGCGATTGCAGAGCTGATCCGCCGCCAGAAGGGCGGTGCAGCGGTGGTGATGGGCGCGCTTTCCCCGCGCACCCGCAATGCGCAGGTGGACATGTATCAATCCGGCGAAGTTGATTTTCTGGTGGCCACGGATGCCATCGGAATGGGGCTGAACCTGGATGTGGATCACGTGGCGTTCTCGGCGCTAGCAAAATTTGATGGACGGCGGATGCGGCCGCTTGCGCCCAATGAACTGGCCCAGATCGCGGGGCGCGCAGGGCGGGGCATGAAAAGCGGCACCTTTGGTGTGACCGGGGATGCGCCTGCGCTGGATGACGGTGTGGCGCGGGCCATCATGGACCATCACTTCACCCCGCAGAACAAGATCAACTGGCGCAACCACGCGCTGCAATTCGGTTCCATCGACCGTCTGATCGCCACGCTTGAAGCCAAGCCGGAGGACGAGCGTTTGGTGCGGGCGCGCGAAGCGGATGATCTGCGCGCGCTGAAATCACTGGGGCAGGTGGATGAGATCATGGCACGCTGCGGGGACGGGCCATCGGTGAAGCTGCTCTGGGATGTCTGCCGCATCCCGGATTTTCGCGGCATCAGCCACGCCGAACACGCCAGCTTGCTGGAGACGATTTTCACCGATCTGCACCAGCATGGGGAGATCCGCGAAGACTGGCTGGCGCGGCAAATCAAGCGCATCGACCGCACCGATGGGGACATTGATGCGCTGTCCAAACGGCTCGCCTTTATCCGCACATGGACTTATGTCGCACAGCGCAAAGGCTGGACTCGTGATGAAAGCCATTGGCGCGGGGCGACCCGTGTCGTAGAAGACCGCCTATCAGACGCGCTGCATGAACGTCTGACCCAAAGATTTGTAGACCGGCGCACCTCTGTTTTGCTGCGCCGGCTAGGACAGAAGGAGGCCATGGTGGCCGAAGTAAATGATACCGGTGAAGTCACCGTCGAAGGCGAATTTGTAGGCAAGCTGGACGGGTTCCGTTTCCGCGCTGACAAGGGTGCTGGCGGGGCAGAAGAGAAAACGATCAAGACCGCCGCGTTGCAGGCGCTGGCGCCGCAGTTCCATCTGCGCGCGGATCGTTTCTACAACGCGCCGGATACGGAGATTGATTTCACCGAACAGGGCGGCCTGATGTGGGGCTCCTCTGCGGTAGGCAAGCTGGTGGCAGGGCCCGATGCGCTGCGCCCGCAGGTTGAGGTGTTTGTGGATGACGTCGCTGGCGCGGAAGTGGCCCAGAAGGTCCAGCGCCGGTTGCAGCATTTCATCGACCGGAAGGTCGCCGCCTTGTTCGAGCCGCTTCTGGCCTTGTCCAAGGATGAAACCCTGACTGGCCTGGTGCGGGGGTTCGCGTTTCAACTGGTTGAATCCTTTGGTATTCTGCCCCGCGCTGCCGTGGCGCGTGACGTCAAGGCGTTGGACCAGGATGCGCGCGCAACCCTGCGCAAACATGGTGTGCGCTTTGGGCAGTTCACGATCTTTATGCCCCTTATTCTGAAGCCCGCACCAACACGGCTGCGGCTGGTGTTGTGGTCGCTGTCCAAGGGGTTGGAGACCTTTCCGGAATCCCCGCCACCCGGTCTGGTGACAATCCCGGTTGACGATGGCGCGCCTGCGGGCGCTGACACGATGTCGGGCTACCGCAATGCAGGCACCCGTGCGATCCGCATTGATATGCTGGAGCGGCTGGCGGACATGCTGCGGGTGGAGGATTCGCGCGGTGGGTTCGAAGCCAAGGCGGATATGCTGTCGATCACGGGCATGACGCTTGATCAGTTTGCAGAGCTGATGCAGGGGCTGGGATATGCCGCTGAAAAGGGCGAGCGGGTGAAGGTGAAAGCCGCGCCGGAAGCGCCTGCTGCTGCGGCGGATGCACCTGCGTCTGAGACCGCAACACCCTCCGAAGAGGCACCTGCCGAGGTACCTGATGAGGCGGAGGTTCCTGCGGAAGCGACCGCCGAGGCCGAAACAGATGAAAAACCCGAGGTGACCAGCGAAGCTGACACCTCAACGGATGCGCAAATTGACGCACCTGAGATGGAGGTTTTCTATTCCTTCACCTGGGGTGGCAATGCCCGCGCGAACACCCAGAACCGGCGCGGCGGCGGTGACCGTCCGCAGGGCAAGGGCAAACCCAAGGGCCGCAAGGGCGGGCCGCGCGACAAGGGCGACCGGGGTGACCGGGGTGGCAAATCGCAGAACTTCTCGGCCAAGCCGCCGCGCAAGGAAAAGCAGATCGACCCCGATAACCCCTTCGCAGCGGCGCTTATGGGGTTGAAGGACGGCAAATAAGTGTCTGAAAAGGCTGAGAAGCTGCGTGTGGACAAGTGGCTGTGGCAAGCACGGTTCTTCAAGACACGTTCGCTTGCAGCCGCCCGCGTGACCGATGGCAACCTGCGCATCAATGGTGATCTGACCACCAAACGCGCCGCGACGATCACCCCCGGTGACGTGCTGACCTTTGCCCAGGGGGATCACATCCGCGTGATCCAGATCGACGCTTTGGGCACCCGCCGGGGACCGGCTCCCGAGGCGCAGGCGCTGTACACCGATCTGTCCCCGCCTGAGGCGCGAAAAGAGAAAAAACCTCCCGAAAATCCGGCGTTTGAGGGAAAAGGCCGTCCGACCAAGCGCGACCGCCGTCAGCTTGATCTTTCTAAGGCCCGCCATCTTGAATGATGGCCCGCCCTCATTTAGCTAGCATACAAACGGAACGGACGAAGATCATCGCATGACCTACATCGTGAACGACAGCTGCATCGCCTGCAAATACACCGACTGCGTCGAGGTATGTCCGGTGGATTGCTTCTATGAAGGGGAGAACATGCTGGTCATCCACCCGGATGAGTGCATTGATTGCGGTGTTTGCGAGCCCGAATGCCCCGCCGACGCCATCCGTCCGGACACGGAACCGGATGCGGAAAAATGGGTCGAGTTCAACCGCAAATATTCCGAACTTTGGCCCGTCATCATCACCAAGAAAGACCCGCTGCCCGACGCAGAAGAACGGGATGGTGAAACGGGCAAGTTGGAGAAATACTTCTCCGAAGCACCGGGCGAAGGCGGCTGATTCGCCGTCTCCTGGCTGTATGACGGTAATGTGACGGCTCTAACACACTGGAAAACGTGGATTTTGCCCACTTTCCGGCGCGTCGCGCTTTCGGAAGGGGTGTTTTTGTGATATGCTGTCGCAAAGTTGAAACAGACCGACGAAGCTGACGAACAGGCATGTGTCGCATCCAGACTGCTCTGGATGACATCCAATTCCTCAGAATACGCGCTTTCGGACGTGGTTGCTGCCACCGGCCGACGGCGTTTTTGACGTCAGTTCAACGCCACTTAACTGCGGGACCCCCGCGCCTCAGGAGCCGAACATGAGTAAATCGAAAAAGCTGGACTTCCGTCCGAACGAGTTTGTTGTCTATCCCGCGCACGGCGTTGGGCAGATCGTCTCGGTTGAGGAACAGGAAGTCGCCGGCATCACGCTGGAGCTCTTTGTGATTGCGTTTGAGAAAGACAAGATGACCTTGCGGGTGCCCACCCACAAGGCGACAGAGATCGGGATGCGTGCGCTCAGCAGCCCCGATGTGATCAGCCACGCGATGAAGACGCTCAAGGGCAAGGCCAAGGTGAAACGCGCCATGTGGTCCCGCCGCGCGCAGGAGTATGAGCAGAAGATCAACTCCGGTGATCTGATTGCCATCGCGGAGGTCGTGCGCGATCTGCACCGCACCGATGATCAGCGCGAGCAGAGCTATTCCGAGCGTCAGCTGTACGAAGCCGCGCTGGAGCGTCTGACCCGTGAAGTTGCAGCCGTTGGTGGCGGCGATGAGATGGCTGCTGCCAAGCAGGTTGGTGATGTGCTGGAGAGCCGCGTCGCGGCCTAAGCGATTGTAAAAGATGATGAAAAGGCCGCGTCTCACCGGACGCGGCCTTCTTTCATCATAGGGTGAGGGTCACACCCAGCAGCACGACAAGCTCAACGATCTGTTGCGTGCCGCCCAGAACGTCCCCGGTCTGGCCGCCGATCTTGCCGCGGGCCAGTCGCATCAGGCCAAAGCCCGCCAGCCCGGCCAATGCGGCGATCAGGAAAACCGCATGTCCCACGGCAATGAGTGTCACGCAGGCACCAATGCCCGCTGCCGCAAGAACCGCTTGCCGGTGCGGCTGTCCGGTCTGCCGGGACAAACCGGCCGCGCGCACCGATGGCAGGCTGCCCATCACCCAGACCATCACCGCACGGGACGTCACGGCGGCGCTCAGCACAGCGCCCGCAACCGCGCCCTCCAGGATCAGATGGGTCAGCAGCGCCCATCGCAGCCCCACAACCAGCCCAAGGGCCAGCACGCCGTAGGTGCCGATCTGGCTGTCTTTCATGATCTCCAGCCGCCGTTCTGACGTCCAGCCGCCCCAAAATCCATCGGCGCAATCGGCCAGGCCGTCTTCATGCATTGCCCCTGTGACCAGCACGCCTGCCATCACCGCAAAACCCGCAGCAACCGCCGCAGGCGCGCCAAGTGTGCTCAGTACCAGCGCGGTGAGTGTCACGGCTGCGCCCACCGCCAGCCCAACCAGCGGATAGGCCCATGCGCCATGGGCCGCGGGACGGGTTTCGGCATCGTCAAAAGCAATCCGGGGCAAGGGCAGGCGCGTCAGCAAGGCAAAGGCAAGATGCACATCCCGCATCCGAAATGCCCCGCCTCCCGCTTCAATGTCGCGATCCGTCATCAATCTGCCCTTCCGGCCCTTTCGGCTGGCACAGGCTACGGCTAGACAGGGGGCCAGTTCAATCGCAAACAGAGCCTGCCTGATGACTACACCGCTTTCTTCCCTTGCTGATTTTCGCGCGCAATTGACGGCGCAGGAAACCGCAGATGCCGCCGCGTTTCAGGCGGCATCCGATCACAACGGGCAATTGACCAAACCGCCGGGGGCCTTGGGGCAGTTGGAAGATCTGGCGTTGTGGTATCGTAGCTGGCGCGGCGGCGCATTGGTTGAGATTACAGAGCCGCAGATCATTGTTTTTGCAGGCAACCACGGGGTTGCTGCGCGCGGGGTCTCGGCGTTCCCCGCAGAAGTGACAGCGCAGATGGTGCTTAACTTTCAACACGGCGGCGCGGCGATCAACCAATTGGCGCGCACTGCAGGCGCCAGCCTTGATGTTGTGCCGCTTGATCTTGAGACGCCCACGCAGGATTTTACCCAAGGCCCCGCGATGGACGACGCGGCCTTTCTGGCCGCGCTGAACGCGGGCTGGACAGCCGTGGGCACAGATGCCGACCTGCTTGTCGTCGGAGAGATGGGCATTGCCAACACCACGTCGGCGGCGGCACTGGCCTGCGCGCTTCTGGGCGGGGATGCGGCGGAGTGGACCGGACGGGGCACCGGGGTGGATGATGCGGGCCTCAGGATCAAGACGGATGTCGTGGCCGAAGGCGTGGCCTTGCACAAGAATGCGGGAGACGGGCTGGACATCCTGCGCTGTCTGGGAGGCCGTGAACTGGCTGCGATGGTCGGTGCGATGGCGCGCGCGCGCAGCCTGCGTATTCCGGTGATCCTGGATGGCTTCATTTGCTGTGCGGCGGCGCTGTGCCTTGCCAAGACCGCCGATGGCGCGCTCGACCACGCGGTTGCCGGGCATCTGAGCGCGGAAGGCGGCCATGGGCGACTGTTGCAGGCGCTGGGCAAAGAGCCTTTGCTGCACCTTGGTCTGCGCCTTGGCGAAGCATCGGGCGCGGCAACGGCAATCCCGCTCCTCAAGGCAGCGCTGGCCTGTCATGCGGGCATGGCGACCTTTGCACAGGCGGGCGTCAGCGACGGCTGACGCTACGCCCGTTTCTGGTCGTTTTCATCGGCCAAGTTGAGGAAGGCTGTCTCAAGGTCCTTTTGCAGTTCCTTGGCGCGTTCGACATATTCCTTGTTCTGACTTGGGGCCACATCGGGCCGCCAGAGGGTCGCCAGTTCCTTCACCGATACCCGGTCATGGGCATAGAACAGGCGGGAGGCTTCTGCCGCCTCGAAATCTGACAAGCCAAGGTTTTCCAGAACATAGCGTCCGGCCCGCAGGGAGCTGTCAAACATCTCCCGCACGATGTCGTCCGAGCCTGCCTGAAACTGGCGGTAGACCTCGGGCCGGTCACGGGCGCGGCTGACGATGTGCAGATCGGGCCGCTCCTTGCGGGCGTAGGTGATCAGCTTGAGCGCCGCCTTGGGGTCATCCAGCGTCACCACCAGCACCCGCGCGTCCTTCAGCCCTGCCTTGCGCAGAATATCGGGGCGGGTGGGGTCGCCCAGAAAGCCTTTGAAGCCGAAACGGCGCATCACGGCGATGGTTTCGGGGTTGTGATCCAGCACCACGGTCTGAAAGCCGCTGGCCTGCACCAGACGGTTCACGATCTGCCCGAAACGGCCAATGCCTGCGATGATCACCGGGCCCTCTTCGTCAATCTCATCGGGGATGATGGGGGCCGTGTCATCCATGCGCTTGCTGATCTGGTCATAGAGGATGAACAGCAGCGGGGTGATCAGCATCGACAGGGCAATCACCAACAGCAGCGTCTCCGCCACTGCCGCAGGCATTGCGCCGGTCGTGACCGAGAAACTGGCGAGCACAAAGCCAAATTCGCCCGCCTGCGCCAGCCCCAGGGCAAACAGCCATTGATCCCCGCCCCGCAGGCCAAAGGCCCGCCCCAGCACATAGAGGATCAGCCCTTTGACGATGATCACCAGCAGTGCCATGCCCAGAATGATCACCGGATCGCCAAACAGCATCTCGAAATTGATGCCCGCGCCCACGGTGATAAAGAACAGGCCCAAGAGAAGGCCCTTGAAGGGTTCAAGGTCCGTCTCAAGCTCATGCCGGAATTCGGAACTGGCCAGCACCACGCCGGCCAGAAAGGCACCAAGGGCAGGGGACAGGCCCACCAGCATCATCACGAAAGAAATGCCAACCACGATCAGCAGGGCCAGGGCCGTGTACATCTCCCGCAGCTTGGCGGCGTGGATGAAGCGGAAGACGGGCCGGGTGAAGAACACACCAACGATGATGATCGCAGCCACCGCGCCGATGGTCAGCAGGGTGACACCCCAGCCCGGCAGGCTTTGCACATAGTTGAACGCGGCATCTGCCGCACCCGCGCTGTGATGGCCGCCATTGTGCGCGGCGTCCACCTTGTCAGGGTCGACGGTGATGGATCCATCCGGCATCACCGCCGTGGCGGCGTTCACCGCCAGAAGGGGCAGCAAGGCCAGAATGGGAATGACCGCGATGTCCTGCGTCAGCAGCACCGAAAAGACCGACCGCCCGCCACTGGTGCGCATCAGGTTCTTTTCCGACAGGGTTTGCAGCACAATCGCAGTGGAAGACAGTGCCAGCGTCAGTCCAATCGCCAGCGCCACGTTCCAGGGTTGATCATAGGCCATCGCAATGCCCATCAGGGCAAGGGTGGAGACACCAACCTGCAACCCGCCCAGCCCCAGCAGTTTGTCGCGCATGTTCCACAGCGTGCGGGGTTCCAACTCAAGCCCGATCAGGAACAACATCATCACAACGCCGAATTCGGCAAAGTGTTGCAGGTCTTTCGTCTCGGACCCCACAAGGCCCAGCAGCGGCCCGATCAGAATGCCGGCCGCCAGATAGCCCAGCACCGATCCGAGCCCCAACCGGGCGGCGATGGGCACCGCTATGACGGCGGCGGCCAGATAAATCGTCGCCTGAAACAGGAAACCTTCCATGTTGGTCCTTTCGGCGCCCGCGCGGGGCGGTCAGGTGGGCAGCGGGCTGTCGCGTTTGAGCTGATCCATGACGATCTGGCTTTGAACGCGTGCGACCGCAGGATGGGGGAGAAGTACCTCGTGAATGAGGCGATTCAAACTGGGCAGATCTTCACAATAGACACGCAGCAGATAATCCGCATCCCCTGTCAGGGTCCAGACGCTCACGATTTCGGGTCTGCTGGTCATAAGTTGTGAAAAACTGCGCGTATTCTCAGGCCCGTGGGTGCCAAGGTGGACCTGAACGAAGCCCTGTACATTCAATCCCAGCCGCACCGGATCGACGCGGGCGGTATAGCCGCGGATATAGCCTTCGCTTTCCAGCCTCTGCCTGCGCCGTCCAGCTTGCGAGGGCGACAGATGCAGGGTTTCCCCCAACTGCTGTGCCGTCAGATGGGCATCGCGTTGCAGGGCAGAGAGAAGTCGAAGATCCGTATCATCCAGCATCGCGCGGGCCTTTCGTCAGATTGAGAAGGATCATGCGGCGGTATGATGAAGATTTCTATAGCCGGAGCGGGTTTGCCGCGCATTCCGGGTCAATTGGGCCGATTTCTGAGCATATCTGAATGCCCCCGTCGGACAAATTTGGCCGGTGTCCTAGCCCTTGGGCATCTTCAGGATGACGTTGCGCCCGCTTTTGACATAGCGCAGTTCAGAATCGCCGATGGCGGAGACACGTCCGCCATCAATGCGGTCGCCCACAACGACCTTCTTGTAGCGCCCATTGCCCAACCGCACCAAGGCCCGGCGGTTGGAGGGTTTGCCATACACCCCAATGAGGTTGACCTTGCGCAGGTTGATCGCGTTCTTGACCGTCGCACTGCGCGAAACAGAGGCGCTGGAAGGGATCTTGGGCGCGACTGTGCGGGGGGCCACGGCGGCAGCGCTTGCCACCTGCGTTACCTCGGCGGGCCGGTTCTGCTGGGCGCGCTGGACAGTGCGGGTGAAGTTCGAAGGCCGCGTATCGGGGCGGATAGAGGCTTGCACCGCAAACCGTGTTGCATCGGCAAAAGGATCGGCATCGACATTGGCGGTAGAGGCCAGTGCCGCGGCCACAGCCTGTTCGGTATCAGCCGCCGAAATCCCCGCAGAGGAGGCCGCGGCGACCCGTTCCTGCACCGATTGCGGGCGCAGAACAGGCCGATATTCAGCCAGTTCCGATTTCGACAATCCGCCCAACTGCGCGCGTTCGTTGGTTTCAACCAGATCAGAGGGGCGCGCGCGGGGTCTGAAACCCGCCAGTTCGGGGCGGGGCTGGGTCACTTCGGGGGCCGTCTGGAACCGCGTTGGTGCCTCTGGCGGCACAGCGGGTGGTTTGCCTGCAAAGATCACAACCCCGTCGGGGTTCAGGGCCCCTTCGGGCGTGGGCACAACCAAGCCGCGCGCGTCAAAGGTAAATGTGGTGCCGGCCGCAGCGGGGGAGGGGATGTCTTCGAGCGCCTGATCCGGCCGCACCTCGGCCAGAGGCGGCAGGGCGACGGCGTCATTCGCGGTGCTGATCGGGTCAATGCTGGTCAGATAGAGGTCTTCGATATTGACCAGACCGGCAGGCTCCGGCGGCACAACGGGCGCGCGGGGGTAAATGCCGGTGGCTGCGTATTTTGCCTCGACTTCCTCCTCGGTCAACTCACGCGGGGGCAGGGGATCAGGGCGGCGCAGCGCGTCCAGCACGGCTTCGTCCGTTTCTGTCAGGTCAGGGTCAAGGGCGGCTGTCTGCACGGTTTCTTCGGCAGGAGGCGCGGCAACGATTGCGGGAACGTCCGGGATGTCAGGCTCTTGCGGGGCGGAGGCCGTGACTTCGGGTTCGCGGTTGCTGAACAGACGCGACAATCCCAACCCGTCATCCAGAAACACCGATGCCCAGGCGGCGACACCGGCCAGGAACACCAGAAGCGCCGCGGTGAGCATCAGGCCAAGGAAGCGTGGCTTGCCGCCCACTTCTGCACGGCGTGCGCCAAAAACGGTCATCCGCTCGGCTTCGCTGTCGGGGGTGCCGACGGCATGCGCTGTTGCGGGGACGGCGGTGGCCGCGACAGCGCGTTCTTCGAGTGCTGCTTTTGCAGCGGCCCGTCGGCGGCTCAGGAACCCGCCACGCGGCGCGGGCGGGGTTTCTTCCATCTCTGCCGCGTGGTCAAGCGAACTGCTGTCAGGATCGATCGGAAGTTCTGCCGCTGTCACGTTTGTTGCGGGGGCCGGAGGTGCCGCGCGGCTTGCGCGCAGGGTGTCGGCCTGAAGCGGGGCAGGTGCTTCGGGTGCCGTGCTCCGCCTGCTGGCAAAACCGGCGTTTGGCGGTGCCGATTGTTCTAAGGGCGGCTCTACCGGTGGGGCGATGGGGTCATTGGTGCCGTTGCCTTTTGCAGCGGCGGTGACGGCGTCGGGCAAAGAGGGCGCGTTTCCCAGTGCCTTGGCCACAAGAGGCGGCATTTCGGGCGTTGGGGCTGGTGTTTCGGCGGCCGGCGCGGTTTCGATCTCTGGCTCTGGCTCTGGCTCTGGCTCTGGCTCTGGCTCTGGCTTTGCGTCCTGCTGGGGTGCGGCAGGCTCGGGTTTGGCAGCGGCCTCTTCAGGAGGGGCTTCAGATGCGGGCTTGCCTGCGTCTTTTGTAGCGGGCGACACCTGCTCCGACGGGTCTTCGGCTTTGACCTCTGGGGGGGCCTCGGCCTCTGGTTCGGGTTCTGCGTCAGATGTCTTTTCTTCAACCTTGGTATCTTCCAGTACCAAGGGCTCCGGCGTGGTGTCCTCCTCCAGAGCGATATCGCTTTCAGCATCCGCTGGCGTTTCTTCTACCGTCGGGGCCTTGGGCAATGTGGCTTCGCCAATGACAACCACGGCAATGCCGTCCGGCTCAATGCTCTCTCCCGGCTCCAGCAGTGCCTCGGCGGCCTGGGCCTGACCAAAGAACGGCTCTCCCAGATAGGCCTCGTCGCCCGGCACAGCCACGAAGCTGACGGGGTGAAACCGGTGCTCCACCGCAAAGGCTTCGGCTTCTGCAAGCGTCTCACGCGCGACGGCGGCGATATGGGTGCGATCCCCTTCGGCGCTGATGTCAAAAGCGAGATCGTCGACCGCGTAAGGCGTGGCACCGTCCAATGCCTCAGCCGCCGCTGCGCGACGGGCGTCAGTGTCCATGCCGGGGGTGTCGATAACCAGATATCTGATCTGATCATTCGGCAGCATCAGTTTCGACCGCAGCCCGCCGGGTTCCAGCGCTGTCGCCGTTTTGCGCAGCACCGCCAGCGCATCCGCCATATCCGGCGCATCCAGCGAAACATCGCCGACAATGCGCCAGCCCCCCGCCGCGCGATGCAGCAGTCGGATGCCTTCAAAAGACAGGGAAAGGGCAAAATTCGGTTTCATGTTCGTGCTTTAACACATGCTCGGTGAGGGGACGAGCGCGCCCCGGATTTTAGTTAAGAATAGCGCGGGAGTTTGCCCATGAAAAGGGTTGAGGCGCATTCTGCCCTGTACAGTTGGCTTTGCTAAGGTCAGGTAAAGATCACAAACGACCCTCATAGAAAGGACAACCCCATGAAAATCAGGTTTTGGATGGCTGCCGCCTGTCTTGCGATGGCCCCGGCGGTGCAGGCAGAAGAAATTGCACAAGGTGTCTTTGTACAAGGCGAGGGACGCGTTTCAGTTGCGCCGGATCAGGCGATAATCAACCTTGGCGTGCGCGAGCGGGCAAAGACGGCGCAGGCCGCGATGGATGCAATGGCGCAATCGGTCAGCGGTATTCTGGCAGCGCTTGAGGCGCAGGGCATTGACGCGGCGGATCAGCAGACCAGCCGGTTCTACCTGAACCCCATCTACAACGAAGCGCGGCTCGACCAGGGCCGGCAGATCACCGGCTATGAAGCCGGTAATGCGGTGACCGTCACCGTGCGCGATCTGGCGGGGCTTGGGCCCATTCTGGATGCGGTGATTGCAACGGGGGCCAATGACTTCAACGGGCTGACTTTTGGGTTGCAGGATGACAGTGCCGCTGTTGAAGAGGCCCGCAAAGCGGCTGTCGCAGATGCAATGATGCGCGCCCGTGTGCTGGCTGAGGCGGCCGGTCTGGAACTGGGCGAGGTGCTGCGGCTGTCAGACGGGGCGTCCGGGGCAGGGCCGGTGCACAT
The DNA here is from genome assembly GCF_947500075.1 of uncultured Sulfitobacter sp. Lineage (GTDB taxonomy): Bacteria > Pseudomonadota > Alphaproteobacteria > Rhodobacterales > Rhodobacteraceae > Sulfitobacter. The sequence continues at coordinate 177,364 of NZ_CANMQS010000002.1, forward strand.
GGGCATGGCCGACGCGCGCGTCAGTATGGAAAGCGCCATCGCACCGGGCGAGGTCGATGTGAGCGCACGGATCACGATGGTCTTTGCCTTCACCGCAAAGGAATAACGCCGCCCCACGCGAAAGCAGGGCGGCGTTGAGTTCTGTTAGCTCGCCGCTTTGCTGAGCGCCTGATCCAGATCCGCGATCAGGTCATCCGCGTCCTCGGTCCCGATGGAGATCCGCACCACGCTTGGCCCCGCACCCGCCGCTTCCTGCTGCTCTGCCGACAACTGCCGGTGGGTGGTGGAGGCGGAGTGGATGATCAGCGAGCGGGTATCACCGAGGTTGGCCACATGGCTGAAAATCTCCAGCGCGTTGACCAGTTTGATACAGGCGTCATAGCCGCCTTTGACCGCCACTGTGAACAGCGCGCCCGCACCCTTGGGGCAGACAGTTTTCACGCGCTCAAAGTAGGGGGAGGATTCCAGCCCGGCATAGGTGACATGGTCAATCCGGTCGTCGTCCTCCAGCCATTTGGCCACTTTGCGGGCGTTCTCTACATGCCGCTCCATCCGCAGCGACAGGGTTTCGGTCCCCATCAGCGTGTAATGTGCCGCCTGCGGGTTCATCGTCATGCCCAGATCGCGCAGCCCGATGGCGATGCCGTGGAAGGTGAAAGCCAGATTGCCGAAGGTCTCATGGAACTTCAGGCCGTGATAGGCAGGCTCGGGCTGGCTGAGGGAGGGGAACTTGTCATTTGCGGACCAATCAAAGGTGCCGCTGTCCACCACGCATCCGCCGGTGACGGTGCCGTTGCCGGTGAGGTATTTGGTGGTGGAATGCACCACGAGCGTCGCGCCATGTTCAATCGGGCGGCACAGGTACGGCGTGGCGGAGGTGTTGTCGATGATCAGCGGCACGCCCGCTTCATCCGCGACATCCGCCACCGCGCGCACATCCATGATATAGCCGCCGGGGTTGGCGATGGCTTCGCCAAAGATCGCGCGGGTGTTTTCGTCCACCGCCGCACGCACCGCGTCCAGATCGTCAAAGTCGACGAATTTGCATTCCCAGCCGAAGCGTTTGATCGTCTGGCTGAACTGCGTGACCGTGCCGCCATATAGGCGGGTGGAGGCGATAATGTTCTTGCCCGGTCCCATCAGCGGGAAGAGCGCCATGATCTGTGCCGCGTGCCCGGAGGAGCAGCAGACCGCGCCAACACCGCCCTCAAGCGTGGCAATCCGCTCCTGAAGCACAGCAACCGTCGGGTTGGTCAGGCGCGAGTAGATGTAGCCGACTTCCTGCAAGTTGAAGAGTGCCGCAGCATGATCGGCATCGCGGAACACATAAGCCGTGGTCTGGTAGATCGGCGTCTGCCGCGCGCCGGTGGCCGGGTCAGGACGGGCGCCTGCGTGGATTTGCAGGGTGTCAAAGCCGTATGTCGGGCCGTCGGTCATGGTGAAATCTCCTTAATTCTATCGGTATGGCGGTTTGCGGTATGGTTAGGGGATGCCGCGTGGGGAGACAAGCGCGATGGGGGATTTGAGGACGTGGTCCTTGGAATGAGGTGTGGGGTGGGAGAGTGTTCTGCGGCTCGGGGTGCCAAAAACTAGACCTCTTTGATCTGTGCGCTCTGACGCTCTGCCTCCAGCAAGGTCGATACGATCTGTAGCGGGATGTTCAGCTCTTCGGATGCCTTCTTGATGGCGTCCATGATCGCCTCATCGCTGGCCATCAATCCACCGATCCGGTAAAGATCACTGCTGTGGTCCAGCGCAATGTGCATTTCTTCGCCTGTACTGGTCGCTGAAAACAAGCGCACATAGCCCTCAATCTGCTCTTCAAGGTCGGTCAGGATATCAATCACAGCGGTCAGTGCGGGGTCTTTCTGTGCCATCCCGGCTTTGGACAGCCAAACCCCGTATGCAACGTCGTTTTGCCCCCTGATCTTCTGCGATTCCACAAGATCAGACGTATCGATCCTGCTGAACCATCGGTCGGTTTCATGGGCTTGCGCGAGAAAGAAGGCCGGCAGCGGTGCGACGTTCTCAAACCGCAGGACGAACCCTTGGAAGACTGTTCTTGACCGCTTGCCGCCTGTCTTGATCTTGACCTCTGCCATCTCAAACTTGCGACCGCAGACCTTTCCACTCAGGTGATCTTCGGCTTTTTGCACAGATGCGCGCGGCAAAAGCCGCTGCGGGATCCTGTTCAGGAATGCGGATGCGTTTTGCTGATACTCCAGATCAACTGTCCGGGCTAAATGCGGCATGACCAACTGTTGCTGCGTGCGCGCCACCCATCTGTTCAGCATCGTCACCCCGCCGAAACCCACCGCGATCCCGAGCGCTGGTATCCTCAGATCATTGCTGTCGAAGAGTGAGGGAGCAAAAACAGCAAAGACCACTGCACCGATCACCGTTGCCACTGCAATGATCCAGCCGCGTCGGCGCTTTTCCCGCAGAACAGGAGAGAGCTCTGCCAGCGTTTCGATCAATTCCGGCTCGCGTGCCTGCATGTGCATTCCTTTTGCCTTTGGCCCAAACGTGGTTTCTGCTCTGATCGGCCCGGATTTTGCGACGGAAGTCGCCGGAAAATGGTCAGGGGGCGCCTACCGCATCCAGAACCCATTCGACTTGATCCGGTTCCGAATGGCCTGCTCCTTGCGCGGCAGGTTGTCCTGATCAAACAGTGCCCGCACCTTCCGACCACGCCCCTGATAGATCATCCGCTTGATCGCATCATACCCCTTCAGCACTTTCTTGAGCTTGTTGGGGGCCGTCACCTCTTCCAGCACCTGTACGGCCAGATCGTTTTCGCGGGCATAGAGCAGCGGCAGCAGGCGGTAGTGGCAGGACACTGTGCCATCCAGCAGGCCCTCGGGCAGGGTGTCACGGCCGCCACCCAGCGCATGGATCACCAGCGGCAGGGCCACCTGATCCAGCCATGGATCGAACGACTGACAACACAGCTCGACAGGGGGATCGTTGCGGATGGCCAGCGCGTATTGCTCAAAGAGCTGTCCAAAGGCATGCGGGCATTTGTAAAAGAAATACCCTGCGTTGAAATACAGATATCGCCGCCAGTATTCGTCCGGCTGGCTCAGATCGAGGCTGCTTTCAAAGTCCAGGTCGAACTTGTCGTAAAGCGATTTCCAAAGGCCCGTGTAGCCGGGGCCGTAGATTTGAGGCTCCGGCCATGTGCCTTCCCGGCGCAGCGACGCGGAGGGGCGGTCGAAATCAAAAGGCACGCGGCTCAGGTCGCACGTGATCAGCGTATCGGTGTCAAAGAAGACAAACGGCTCCCCTTCGGGCAGGGCGCGCAGCATTTCGATTTTGTTGCCATAGGGATAGGCGCTGCCGAAATGTCTGCTCTCAAACGGGATGATCTCTGCCCCGAAGTCGGCAAGCGCATCGCGCACGTCAGCACTGCGCATGCTGGGGTCCTTGTCCCACTTGGGTCCGGGTTGCGGTTCCGCGATGATCAGGCGGCCTTTTAAACCGGGGCTTCTTGCCCGCAGCGAAGCGGCAAAGATCAAGGCCTCATAGGCCAGCCGGCCATGCTGTCCCACAACGACGACGTTGAATGTTTGCGGTGCGCGCGCCTTGCGTGCCATACTCGATCTGCCTTTGGTCTTTTGCGGCCACTATAGGCGTTCGATCAGATTGGCAAAAGCGGCATTTGGGCCGTGCGGTGGGGGTGAGACATGCTGGATATCTTTTTCGCAATGGTGGCAGCGGGCATGAATGGCGCGCAGAATGATCAGGCTGCGGCCGCACCGGTGGCCGATCCCCCTGCCGCCGTGGCCGCAGAACCGCAGGCCGACAGCAGCGCGACCGTGACAATTGGTGAAGGCAGCGTCGTGATCGGAGAGAATGTTGTTGTCCAGGGCGCGACCGCCGCGACCCTTGCACCCGCGCCGGCACCCGCCGCGACCCCTGCACCCACCGCGACGCCCGCGCCAGCCGCTACCGCCGCACCTGCCGCCACTGCCTTACCAGCCGCAACCCCCTTCAACATGGCCGTGGTGCCCGCAGGATTGATGGCCGAAGACCAGACCCCCAGCGGCAAATTCACCACCGCGACAGAGATCAAACCGATCCTGAACGCGACCCGTGGCAACTGGGTTGCGGTGCGTGAATATGATGGCAAGGACTGGCTCTATGTCACGCATCTGTGGAGCTGGCGCTGCGGGCTGGCGGCGATGGCGATATCGGTCAATGATGAGCCGATGCAGAACTGGCCGCTGCCGCCCTGCCACATGAAGTATACGACCCCCAATGCGATCCTCGAAGACGATGGCATTCCGGCGCTGACCTTGCAGCTGGGTGGGGTGCAGACGATCACCATTCAGGTGGTCTATGACGATCTGACGATGGACATCGCCCGCTTTGCGCGTGGTGATGTGCTGATCCCCTGATCCTTTCGAAAAGGCCCTGAAATGTTTCTGAAAAACGCGTGGTATGTCGCGGCATGGGATCACGAGATCACCCGCGATCTGCAACAGGTTGTTGTGCTGGGTGAGAAGATCTGCGTCTTTCGCACCGAAGACGGTGCGCTGGTGGGGCTTGAGGATGCCTGTCCGCACCGCAAGCTGCCCTTGTCCAGAGGGCGCATCAGGGGCGACACCGTGGAATGCGGCTATCACGGGCTGACCTTTGACTGTGCCGGGCAATGTGTCTGGGCACCGGGTGCCGGGCGCATCCCGTCAAACGCGCGCGTCCATGCCTATCCAATGCACGAGAAATACGGGTTGGTATGGATCTGGATGGGCAACCCCGCGCTTGCCGATCCTTCCGAGATCTTTGAGATCGACCACTACGACGATCCCACATGGGGCATCAATCGCGGCGCTGCGATGGAGCTGGACTGCAATTACCTGCTGATGTGTGACAACCTGCTGGATCCAACCCATGTGGCCTGGGTCCATGAAAGCAGTTTCGGGCAAAGTGCCACGCGAGACACCCCGCTGCGCGTGACCAAGACCGACGATGGTGTGATCGTGCACCGCTGGATGATGGATGTGGAACCTGCCCCTTTCTACAAGAAAGTGGTGGCCTTTGAGGGCAATTGTGACCGGCTCCAGCATTACGAGGTGCGCTACCCCTCCCATGCGTTGGTGAAGGCGGTTTTTACGCCTGCGGGGACGGGGGGACCGGAGGGGCCGCTGCATGAGGACGTGTTCATCATGGACAGCTATAACTTCATGACACCCACCACCGAAGGCACCACGCGGTACTATTGGTTCCAGCTGCGCAACATCCGGCCTGACGATGCAGCGCTGTCCCAACTGATGACCGACGATGTGCAGCATGCGTTTGAAGAAGACCGCGCCGTGCTGAACGAAGTGCAGGTCGGCATGCGGGAGAAGACCAGCCCACACATCGATCTGCCCATTGACGGCGGTCAGCTGCGCTTCCGGCGTCAGTTACAGGCGATGATCAATGAGGAACGCGAGGTTGACCGCCAGATGGCGGAATAGAGCGTTACGGCAGAGCGCAAGAGGGGCAAAGCCAGCCCCGGCGTGAGGTGGATTGGGATGGCATTTGCATGCCGGGGGGGCAGCACCCTCAGCATCCGACAAGAGCACGATTACGCCACCTTCCCAAGGGATGCGCGAAACGCATGTGTCGACAGCGCAATTGAAGGTGGGGCTATCGGATGACGGCGTTTTAGGGGGGTGCAAGGCGACGTTCAGGTCAGACGGCTCAGCGTGCAGCGATGGCTCTTGCAGTATCGTTCAGAACGTTCTGGCCCAGATCCGTCATCTTGGCATGCTCATCAATCACGGCTTTGCAATCGTGATAGGCGGACAGCGAGCGTTGCTGGATAGAGGTGCAATAGGCACCGACCGTGTCGGTCTCGGCTCCCAGACCCAACGTCGGCAGGGCGGCCAGGACCGCGTCCATCGCCACCGTTTCCCGCGCGGAGACATAGCATGCGTGGTAGATCCCGTCGATCGGGCGCAGTGTTTCGCGCAGTGGGGACCGGAACCGCTCTGACGGATCGTTGGTCACCAATTCGCCGTCAGAGGCGAGGCCAAACAGGAAGTTATGCGAATATTCATGCGCGATCCGGGGCAGGTAGTCCCACCAATGATCATGGGCCTGCGCGTTCAGCGCCATCGCACCCCAAAGCGCGAAAGACGAGGCGCCGCCGAAGCTCAACTTTGCGTCAGGGCCGGGTTTGGCGAAAATGATCTCGGTCGTCAGCGCGGTCAATTCGCCGTAAAAGTCGGGCAGGGCGCGTTCGATGCAGGTCAGGGCGCGGCCCAGCACCTCTGTGGCATCCTTGAACTCGGCCGCGTCCAGCGGCAGCAGTGCCATGCTGTTTTCCGGCTCCAGATCGAACCAGCGCAGCAGGCAATCCACATCAACCGCATCGTAGTGTTCTGCACTCAGCGTCTTGATCGCAAGCCCGCTGTTGCCCTGCGCTCCCGCTGTCACGCGATCCGCCAGACGCTGGGCGCGGGCCATGTATTCCTCTGACGTGGCGCTGTCTGGGTTGTGGTGCACGGCAGAGGCAAGATCAAAGTAGAGCCCGAAATCGGTGGGGCGCGCCTGCCATGCGTCAAGCGTTGCCGCGTCGATGCTCAGGCACGGGTAGCTTTCCGCCAACCAGCCAAAGCTGGACGTCAGGCGATCCCGGACCGTTTTGTCCACCGCCTGCGCCGCTTTTGCCGAGGGCAAAAAAAAGTCGCCAGCGCTGCGGGCAGCGCCGACGGTTTGTTGTTCGATATCAGCCATATCTCTGTGGCTCTATCAGCCGGGCTTCTGCTCGCCAACTTTTGTCGCAATCGGCAGGAACTTCATCGCACCGTAAGGTGCCAGAATGGAAGCGGTCCCGGTCTTGCCGGTGTCGCCGACTTTTGTGGCGAGTGGCAGAAATTTCAGTGCGCCATATGGCGCCAAAACAGTATGTTTCATAGCTATTAACCCCTTTTTCAAAAACACCATCAGCCTACGCGGCCCTTTGGCCTCGATCAACGAAAAACGTGTTATGTTGAATTTGGGCGTTCAATTCCGTCGATAATAATCCCAATCAGGGCATCAATACGGTCTCGTGGCAAGAATTTGTCACGATCCCGAAACGACACGAGAGAATCATTCACCTGCCGGGCGGAGGTGACGTGAAGCATTGGACGCCCCCGTTCGAGCAGTTCATCGTCCTGCACAACCACAATCAGCGCCCCTGTCTGCGTGTCCGAAAGTGCGGCGGTGATCCGCTCCACCAAGGTGCCCCCGTCCCGGTACCTGATCAGGTCTCCATCCGCGCCGAGTGTCTGATCATGCGCCGTCAACACGGCGGCGGCACCCTCTTGTGCCAAGTGCTGCTGATGCAGGCGGGCTTTTTCCATTGCGGCGTCATCGCCCACGTAGACATGCACCGGCACGGCCCCTTTTTCCGCACCAAAGAGGGCGTCAACATAAGCCTTCGCGCTGTTGTGCCCGATTTGTGGCATGGAGTTCACTTCGGTGATGCAGGCCCCCGTCTCAAACCAGGGGCGGCTGGGATCGGTTGAGATCAGATCAAGCCCCATGCTTTCAAGCCGGAACATCCGGGAAATGCGTTCGGCCAGCTTGATGTTTTCGGGGTGCACCTTGTCCGTGATGGTTTCATTGTGCCCACCTTCGTCAAGGGTGTTGTTGCGCCGAAGGTATGCAATCTGATCGGCCGCAGGGATGGCGTGCAGCGCCAGCCCCTGATCTGCCAGACAATCGAACGCCAGATCATCGAGGGGGAAAGGTTTCTCCGCCTTGTAGGCGACTTTTCTGGCCCGTTTGACCTGCGCCTCTTCGACCAGTTGCGCCACGGTCTTGGTTCCGTCACCGACAACTGCTTTGGGATGGCGGGTAAAGCCGAAGACGTATCTGTTGCGGAAGGTGACAAGCCGGTGGCAATGACCGGGAATGCGCTGCTCGACCATGACGAAATTGGTGAACTCTCGGGCGGCTTCAAACGCGACTTTCATGTGATCGTCGTCCATGACGTCCACGCTCACCCCTTTGTTGCCATCCTGGTTTTCCGGCTTGACGACCACCGGATATCCCAGCTGCGCGGCAAAGGCGCAGGCGTGATCCAGCCGGGTTACCAGTCTCGAATGCGCTGTGGGCACGCCGTTTTGTTGCAGCCACTTGCTGGTGGTCCATTTGTCTTTTGCAGACCTTGCGCCAATGGCCGCGTCGCCCTGCGTCATGCTGCGTTCCACAAGCACGGCATGGGAACCGGTGCCAAGCTGGTAGACCGATCTGCCGACATGTTCGATCTGAATGCCCCGCTCAAAGGCCGCCTTGAGCAGGTGGATGCAGTTTGGGCCGCTCCCGCATTCCCACCGGATGACATCCACGACATCCTTCTCCAAGGCGTCTGCCCTGGACCTGACGTCTTCGACCACGTTGGCAGTGGTGGCCAGATCGCGGATCAGGCTGTAGGCGGCACCATAGGCCAGCCGGTAAACCCGCGCGGGGATATGTTCCGTCACCGGGATGGTCAGGATGACGGTGGGCGCGCCGCGGGCTTCGGGTTGGGAAAGGGCGACGATCCTCTCCCGATCAAAGGACGGCAGGCCTGCATCCACAAGAAGCTGTCGGGCCAGGACACACACCGCTTGAATGCACTGCGCCTGCACGGGCGCAAGTGTGACGGAAGGCCGTCTGCGGGGGGCTGTCATCTCTTCGGGTTCCATCGCCATCATATCGGTCAGGAACTGCCGCATCAGGTCCGGGTTGAACCGTTCCAGCGGTGGCAGATCGAACTGCGCTGTCCGCCGGAGTTGCCTGCTGCCGTCGGCATAACGGTACAGGACCGTCCCGATCTGGATGTGGTCTTCGATGTCCAAAGTCCGTGTTCCCATTCCCACCCGCGTGAAGCCTTAGCCTAACGGGATGTTGGCCTTGCGTCTGCCCTCAAGTTGGGAATCGCTCTGCGCACCCACGACAGGCGGGCAGGGGGCGTGGGGTGAAAGCCGGAAGTGGGGCCGATCAGGACTGCACGGTGAAATCTGCCGCGCGCCCTTCGTTCAGGACGACATCTGCGTTACGCATATCATTCCCCTCGGCCCGTGCGGTGGCGTCGGCGGGGGACAGGCCGTGATTGCGCCAGCGTTCCACAAGCCGCGCGTGCAGCGTGGCGCGCGGCACATCAAGGCGGACGGTCAGATCGAACAAGCCGTCAAGTTCCGACCAAGGGGCGCGGTTCAGCAGCAGGTAATTGCCTTCGATCAGCAAAACCCGCGTGTCCGCACTGACCGCAGCCCCATCTGGCACCGTCTTGTCTGCCTCCCGGTCAAAGGTGGGATAGGTGATTGTGGTGTCTGACCTCAGACGACGCACCAGTGCTGCGAAAGCCGCAGCATCAAAGGTCTCAGGCGCGCCTTTGCGTTCCAGCAGGCCAAGAGGGATCAGTTCGGCATTATCAAGGTGAAACCCGTCCATCGGTACAACCGCCGCTGGAAGCCGCAGGCCCTGCGCAAGCGCTTCCGCGATGGTGGATTTGCCAGAGCCGGGAGGACCCGCAATCCCGATCAGGATCCGCGACTTTCCTTCGGCACAGCGTTCGATTTCCGAAAGGAGCTGGGCTTGCGTGACAAGGGGCATCTAGGTGTCGCTCCCGTTTAACTCATGTGCCCAGGGCGGATTGGCCCCGGCGCGGGACACGGTGATGGCAGCGACCTGCGCCCCAAGGGTCAGGGCATCGTGCATCTGCGCGGCAGTGATGTCAGCCCAGCGGTCTTTGCGCAGCCACCCCGCCTGCGACAGCGACGCCAGAACACCTGCGTTAAAGGTGTCGCCGGCCCCGACGGTATCGACGATCTGCGCGGGACGTGCGGGCACATGAACCTCTGTACCATTGCGCAGATAAGCAGTTGCCCCTTGCGCGCCCTGCGTCAGGATGACGGTCCGCGCACCAAGGTCCAGCAACGCCCGCGATTTTTGCGGATGCGTGTCAGCGCCGGGAACGATCCAGTCGAGGTCTTCGTCAGAGATTTTCACAATGTCCGCCTGCGCGATCATCCCCTCCAGCCGATCCCGGTAGCGGGTCGCATCAGCGATGAACCCCGGTCGGATGTTGGGATCCAGCATGACCAGACGGTCGGACCCTTCCTTTGCCAGCAAAGCCGCATAGGCGTCTGCACCGGGCTCACAAGCCAGGCTGATCCCGCCGAAATAGAGCGCGGATACCTCTGGCTGAAGGGCCGGCAGGTCGGATGGGGTCAGCATGCGACCGGCAGAATTCTCATCCATGAAGGTATAGCGCGCCTGCCCGTCGGTCAGTTGCACAAAGGCAAGGGTCGTCGGCCGCGCGCTGTAGATGACATGCGCGGTATCCACCCCTGATTGCGTCAGGGCGGTGGTCAGTTGCTGGCCGAACATGTCCTGCGAAAGCCCGCTGAGAAGCCCGGCCGTTGCCCCCAGACGCCCCAGCGCGATGGCCGTGTTGAAGACCGCACCGCCACAATGCGGCACAAAGCCCGAAGCGCCCGAAACCGTTGGTTCGGGGATCATGTCGATCAGCGCTTCGCCGCAGCATAGGATCATGGGTGTCCCCCTCTTGACGCAGTAATCAGATCTTACGCAGATAGATATGCCGCAACTGCGTTCTCAAATCCATCGGACCAGATCAGATTGAGCCACGATGCAAAGGCCTGCGCAAATGCCACGTTGTCAGAGAGATCGCCATAATATTGGCGCTGGGCCAGCCAATGCGCCGGGTCCGATCTGGCGGCCAGGGCTGTCGCCTGCACGTCATCCCAGAAGGGATCGTTTGCTGCGATCACACCGCCGTCTTCGCGTGTGCCTGCACACATGCGGGCCCACGCGGCCTCCACCAATGCAAGACCCCGGACAGATGTGCCCGCAGCAATGCCATCCCGGATGGAGGGAATGATGAACCCCGGATGCCGCGCTGTGCCGTCAAAAGCCACACGCCGGGTGGTGTCGACAATGCGCGGATTGCTGAAGCGGGTCTTGATCAGGTCGAAATAGCCCGCAGGGGACATGCCCGGAACGGGTGTCAGATGCGGCAGGATTTCGTGCGATGTGACCCGGTCAAACAACTGCCGGATGGTGTCGTTCTCCATACAGCCCGCAATCGTGTCGATGGACAAAAGCTCACCCGCATTTGCGATGATCTGATGTCCGCCATTCAGCACGCGGATTTTCATGGCCTCGAAATCATGCACGTCCGTGGTAAAGGTCGCGCCCACCCGGTCCCAATCGGGGCGGCCCGCGCAGAAATCATCCTCAATCACCCATTGGCGGAAGTTCTCATGGGTGACGGGGGCGGCATCATCCACCCCCAGCGCCTGCACCAGCGCGAGTTCGGTGGGGCCGGTCGCCGGGACGATGCAATCCACCATGGAGTTCGGGAACGTGCACTGCGCATCAATCCAGGCCGCCAGATCGGGATCGGTCAGCCGGGCGAGAGAGACAACAGTCTTGCGCAGGATCGCGCCATTGCCTTGCAGATTGTCACAGCACATGCAGGTGAAAGGTCCCGTCCCATCGGCGCGCCTGCGCCCCAGCGCGGCAATCATTGCGCCAAAGGCGGTTCTTGGTTGCGTTGGATTGGCAATGTCATGGGTGATGTCGGGGTGGGTCGCGTCAAAGTCCTTGGTGGCAGGGTCGACGTAGTAGCCCCCTTCGGTCACAGTCAGCGCCACGATGCGGATGTCCGGCTGGGCCATCCGATCAATCAGGGCGGCGTTGTGGTCCTGCACCTCAATGAAATCCAGCATGGAGCCTGTGATCTCAACCGTTGTGGTCTCAGGCGCGAGTTCGATCAGGGTCGTCAGGTAATCCTGCCGCTGCAATTTCTCCCGTTGGACCGCATCGCCGGGGCGTACGCCAGCGCCCACAATGCCCCAATCCAAGGCCTGACCCTGCTGCATCAAGCGGTGCAGATACCATGCCTGATGGGCACGGTGAAAATTGCCCAGACCGATGTGCAGGATGCCCGCCTGCATATCCGCGCGGTCATAGCCGGGGCGCAGCACATCCACGGGCAGCGTGGGCAGAGCCTCAAGCGTCAGTTTGGGGGCAGGGCGGCCTGTCATCTGATCTTCCATCAGCACACCCAGTTCCCACCATCAACGCCGTATGTCTGCCCGACGATATAGCTGGCATCATCGCTTGCCAGAAACACAGCCATGCCGGTCAGGTCCTCAGCGGCGCCCATCCGGCCAAAGGGCACGGCTGCACCCACTTCGGCTTTCTTCTGGCCCGGTGCCTTGCCTTCATACTTGGCAAAGAGCGCATCCACGCCGTCCCAATGCGCGCCCTCGACCACACCGGGGGCAATGGCGTTCACGTTGATGCCATGCTGGATCAGGTTCAATCCGGCCGATTGCGTCAGGCTGATCACGGCGGCTTTGCTGGCGCAATAGACCGCAACAAGGCTTTCGCCGCGCCGTCCGGCCTGACTGGCCATGTTGATGATCCGCCCCTTGATGCCCCGCTCGATCATGTGGCGGGCAACGGCTTGCAGGGTGAAAAGCGTGCCGCTGACGTTCACGGCAAAGACCCGGTCGAAATCGCTGCGGGTGATCTCTTCAACCGGGGCGGCGGTGAAAAGGGCCGCGTTGTTGATCAGGATGTCGATCTGGCCGAAGGCATCGGTGGTGGTGGCGATGGCGGCATCAATGCTGTCCTGACGGGCGACGTCCATCTCGACCGCGATGGCCGCATCGCCAATTTCTGCCGCGACCTGCGTGGCCTGCATCAGATCGATGTCCGCGATTGCGACCCGCGCGCCTTCCGCCGCATAGGCTTGCGCAAACGCCCGGCCAATGCCCCGCGCAGCCCCCGTGATCAGGGCCGTTTTCCCGCCAAGCCGCATGTTCAGAGCCTCAGACCGTCAGCGCCGAATTTGTGCATCTCATCCAGACGTGGATTGAGGTGGATGGTGTCGCCATGTGTGAGGCTGACATCGCCAATGGCCCGGACCGTGATCGTTTCGGCCAGACCGGTGTTGTGGATGTGAAAGAACGTGTCGGAGCCAAGGTGCTCTGCCACGCCTACTGTGCCCTGCCATGTGCCGCCGTCCTCAACCACGTCGATATGTTCGGGCCGGATGCCGATGGTATGCGCGCCGTGTTCCGTGGCCGCTGCCCCTTCGATCAGGTTCATCTTGGGCGAGCCGATGAAACCCGCAACAAAGGTGTTGCGCGGTGCGCGGTAGAGTTCCAGCGGGGAGCCGACCTGCTCAATCACACCAGCCTGCAACACGACGATCTTGTCGGCCATGGTCATGGCTTCGACCTGATCATGGGTGACATAGATCATCGTTGTATCCAGCTTCTTGTGAAGCTCGGAGATTTCCATGCGCATGCCCACACGCAGGGCCGCATCAAGGTTCGACAAGGGCTCATCAAACAGGAATGCCGCAGGTTCACGCACAATGGCGCGGCCAATGGCAACGCGCTGGCGCTGGCCACCCGACAACTGTCCGGGGCGACGGTCAAGGTAGTCCGTCAGGTTCAGCACGCTCGCCGCGCCTTCGACCCGGCGGTTGATCTCTGCCGGGTCCAGCTTCGCCATCTTCAGCGGGAAGGCGATGTTCTTGCGCACCGACATATGCGGGTAGAGCGCGTAGGACTGGAACACCATCGCCAGACCACGCTTGGCCGGAACCAGATCGGTGGCGTCTTTTCCGTCGATCTCGATATGACCCGTCGTGATGTCCTCCAGCCCTGCAATGAGGCGCAGAAGCGTGGATTTGCCGCAACCCGACGGGCCGACGAAGACCGTGAACTCACCGTCCTGAATGGTCAGGTCCAGCGGCGGGATGACTTGGGTTTCACCAAAGCTCTTGGTGACTTGCTTGAGTTGTATCTGTCCCACAGGTCTATCTCCTACTTCACGGCGCCGAAGGTCAGGCCCCGGACAAGTTGTTTCTGGCTGAACCAGCCAAGGATGAGGATCGGCGCGATGGCCATGGTCGAGGCCGCGCTGAGTTTCGCGAAGAACAATCCCTCCGGAGAGGAATAGCTGGCGATGAAGGCCGTAAGCGGTGCGGCTTTGGCGGCGGTGAGGTTGAGGGTCCAGAACGCTTCGTTCCAGGCCAGAATGAAGTTCAGCAAGAGCGTCGAGGCGATGCCGGGAATGGCCATCGGCGTCAGCACGTAAAGGAGTTCTTCCTTCAGGCCCGCACCGTCCATCCGGGCGGCTTCCAATATCTCGCCGGGGATCTCCTTGAAGTAGGTGTAGAGCATCCAGATGATGATCGGCAGGTTGATCAGCATCAGGACGATCACCAGCCCGGCGCGGCTGTCCAGCAGACCCATCTGGATGAACAGAAGGTAGATGGGATAGAGCACGCCAACCGCCGGAAGCATCTTGGTGGAGAGCATCCACAGCAGGATGTCCTTGGTCCGCTTGGACGGCACGAAGGCCATCGACCACGCGGCAGGAACCGCGATGATGCAGCCCAGAATGGTGGACCCGCCCGCAATGATGATCGAATTCCACAGGAACCGGCCATAGTTGGAGCGTTCCATCACCACGCTGTAGTTCTCCAGCGTCCAGTCGAAGCCGAGGAATATGGGTGGCGAGGCAATTGCCTGCGCCTCGGTCTTGAAGCTGGTGAGGATGGTCCACAGGATCGGGAAGAAGATCAGCAACCCGATGGCCCAGGCAAAAGTGGTGTTCATCAGCTTACGGCGGGGGGAAACAGCACGTGCCATGATCAAGCGTCCAGGTTCTTGCCGACGATCCGCATCAGGAAGATCGCGACGATGTTTGCAAGGATGATGGCGTAAACACCACCGGCGGAGCCGAGGCCGACGTTCTGGCTTTCCAGCACACGCTGGAAGATCAGGTAGGACAGCGTGCGGGTGCCGAAGGCGCCGCCCGTGGTCACAAAGATCTCGGCGAAAATGGCCAGAAGGAAGATCGTCTGGATCAGGATCACAACGGTCATGGCCCGGCTGAGGTGCGGCAGGATGATGTAGAAGAAGCGCTTGAGCTTGGGCGCGCCGTCCATTTCAGCGGCTTCCAGCTGTTCGCTGTCCAGCGACTGAACCGCCGTCAGCAGGATCAGGGTGGCAAACGGCAGCCACTGCCAGCTTACAATCATGATGATAGAGGGCAGGGAGGCATCTGAAAGCCAGCTCACAGGATCTGCGCCAAAGAACCGCCACAGATGGGCGAAGAGGCCGTTCACCGGATCCATGAACATGTTCTTCCACACAAGTGCAGAGACAGTCGGCATCACAAAGAACGGGGCGATGACCAGTATCCGGACGACCCCCTGGCCCCACATGGGCTGGTCCAGCAGCAGTGCCAGCAGGACCCCGAAAACCACGGTAATGGCAAGAACGCCCAAAACGATCACAAGCGTTGTCTGCACAGCCGGCCAGAAGGCGCTGGACGTGACGAACCGGGTGTAGTTGTCAAACCCGGCGAAGCCCAGATCACCGCCGCGCAGCGGCAGATATTTCCGGAAAGAAAACCACAGGGTCATGATCAGCGGCACCAGCATCCAGCCCAGAAGCAGGATCACAGCGGGGGCCATCATAACGCGGGCAGCGGATCGGGAAGCCTTCGTAGCCATTGGACAGTTCTCCTCCGTGAACAGGAAGCCGATGTGCAGCCCTGTTGTCAGACGACTTTAATGGAACGGGAGTAGGGAACCGGAGGGCAGCGACACATGCCGCCCTCCGGAAGGTCGCGCAGGCTTAGCGGTAGCCCGCAGCTTCCATTGCTTCGTTGGTGATGGCCTGAGCCTTCGCCAGTGCCTCCTCAACGGTCTGCTGACCGGCATAGGCGGCGGAGAATTCCTGGCTTACCTCGGTGGCGATGCCTGCAAACTCCGGAATGGCGGCGAACTGGATGCCGACATAGGGGCTTGGTTCAACCGTGGAGTCGGTGGGGTCTGCGGACAGGATGGAATCCAGTGTCATTTTTGCGAATGGCACCTTCTGGTACTCGGGGTTCTCATAGAGAGACGTCCGCGCACCCGGAGGGACGTTTGCCCAGCCTTCGTTGGCCGCAACAAGCTCGATGTAGTCCTTGGATGTGGCCCACTCGATGAACTGCTTGGCTTCTGCTTCCTGCTCGGTGCCTGCTGGAATGCCCAGCGCCCATGCCCAGAGCCAGTTGGAGCGTTTGCCCAGACCGGTATCGGGTGCCAGCGCGAAACCGACGCTGTCGGCCACGGTGGAATCGTCAGGGTTGGTCACAAAGGAGGCCGCAACCGTTGCGTCGATCCACATGCCACATTTGCCCTGCTGGAACAGATTGAGGTTCTCGTTGAAGCCGTTGGTTGCGTAACCGGCGGGGCCGGAGGCGTCCATCATGCTCTTGTAGAAGTTCAGCGTGTTCGCCCACTGCTCTGTGTCGAACTGTGCATTCCAGTCTTCGTCGAACCAGCGTGCGCCAAAGGAGTTGGACATCGCTGTGATGAAGGCGCCGCCCTCACCCCAACCGGCCTTGCCGCGCAGGCAGATGCCGTTGATCTCATTGTCGCGGTCGGTCATGGCCGCTGCGGCCTCTGCGATGAACTCCCATGTTGGCGCGTCTGGCATTTCCATGCCTGCTGCTTCCATCAAATCCGTGCGGTACATGATCATGGAGCTTTCGCCGTAGAACGGTGCCGCAAAGAGCGTACCTTCGTGGGACAAGCCACCTGCCATGGCGGGCAGAATGTCGCCCACGTCATATTCAGCAGACAGATCATCGAGCGGGACGAGCCAGCCATTGGCACCCCAGATGGGGGTCTCGTACATGCCGATGGTCATGATATCGAACTGGCCACCTTTGGTGGTGATGTCCGTGGTCACACGCTGGCGAAGGACGTTTTCTTCGAGCGTCACCCACTCTACGGCAATGCCGGTCGCTTCGGTAAAGTTGTCTGTGTAGCCCTGCATGCGGATCATGTCGCCGTTGTTCACGGTCGCGATAGTGATCGTTTTGGAATGGCCGTCGGCGAAAGCGCCACTTGCTGTGATCAGCGCGAGCGCCGTCGCAGCACCTAAAGTGCTTTTCAAAGACATCCGGTATCCTCCCTGATTGGATGTTATCGTCCTACGCTAGAGGGAAGGTGTACGCGGCGTCAATATAAATTTTACGCGCGTAAAATATTTCTTGCTCAGGCGGAATCCCGCAAAATCAATGTGCCTTCCAAACGTGTGCTTTTCCATGGGGATACATGGCCGTCGATGGCGGCAAACAGCGCCTCCGCTGCACTTTTGGAAACCGCGTCATACTTGTGAGAGATCGTGGTCAGGGGGGGGCAGGTATACCGCGAATGCGGATGTCCGTCTTGCCCCGCGACCCGAATCGAGCAGCCTTCGGCATGCCCGACACGCAGGCCCCGCTCATAACATGCGGTCAGCAACCCAATCGCCAAACGGTCGTTGCTGCACAGAATGGTATTGGTTGAAAACCGCCCCTCGGACAGGGCCTCATGCCCGCCAACACGCCCGATCTCTTCAAATCCCCAACCTTCGCCAGCAACGGAAATGACCTGCGGCGCGTGGCCAAACCCCTCCATCGCGGTGAGATAGCTCTGGCGGCGGCGATGGGCGTTGGGGTTGGCAGGGGTCTTCATCTCGAAAAAGCAGGGCGGCTCACCGGTGCGGCACAGGTAATCGGTGATGTGGGTGGTGAACTGCGCATTGTCCGAGCCGACAAAGGCGATGCCGAATTCTTCGACGTTGCTGTCAAAAATGAGGGTGGGAATATCGTCGCAGAACTTCTCAAGCACCTTGCGGTCCGATGCGCGCCCAAGAGGGGCCAGCAGGACACCGGCGGGTTTGAGGGACCGCAGATGTTCCAGCACTTCCACCTCCAACGCCGCACTGCCATGGGCGCTGAACAGCGACGGGCGGTAGCCTGCGTCGATGCAGCGGCTCTCCAGACTACGGGCGATCTCGGCAAAGTAAGGGTCGGAGATCAGCGGCACGACGATCCCGATGTTCTTGGTCAGCTTGCGGTTCTGGTTCATCGCAAAGATGTTGGGCCGGTAGTCGTATTTCTCGATCGCGATCTCAATGCGCTGGCGGGTGCTGGGCCGGACGCTGTCGGGATCGTGGAAATACTTCGACACCGTGGGGCGGGAGATCCCGCTGGCGGCGGCAAACTCTTCCATGTTCTTGATCTTGGGCTGTGCCACGGTCACTCCAACACATTCGTGATTTTTCCCTATAGTCAGAATTTCCTTGCCGCGCGTCAATTATTAACTTTGCATTGCAAAGAATGGGTTGGAGACTTCGCCTGCTCGCCCATTTGTGAGCGTTCCAGCCTCGGAATCCGGTGTGCGGATACTATATTCCTGCGGGGAGCGGGCGTGCCTTCCAGGTCCGCATGAAACGAGAATGCCTGAAAGGAGAATGCAATATGACGTCCCCTTTTCTGACCCGCCGGCGTCTGATGGCCACGGGCAGTGCCGCCGTGATGACCGCAGGCGCTGGCCTTGTGTCCCCCGCACAGGCGCAGGGCATCGCCCCGACGCCCACCATGCGCGGTGGTGCCAACAACTATCGTCCCGGTGCGCCAATTGTCGAACGGATCGGCGGCGGCGGGTTCTGGATGACCGGCACCGTGCGCCGCGCGGGTGACGGTATGCCGCTGACAGGTCAGCGCATCCAGATCTGGGCCCATACCACCGAAGGGCATGAACGCGATCCTGAAAGCCACGGCGCGACCCTCACGGATCAGAATGGCGTCTTCCGTCTGGAAATGCCCCAGATCGTCCCCGCCTTCGGGCAACCGCATGGCCATCTGGCCTACGACAGCGGTGATTTTGAGACAGTCTTTCTGCGTCCGGTGATGCCAAGCGCGAAAGACACCAGCCTCAACGTGGATTTTGTGCTGAAGCCGGTCTGACCCCGTGCCCGCTGCACCGACCAGCCCGGCCCGTCGGACCCTGATCTGGGGGGCGCTGGTCATGGCCATTGTCACACCTGTTGTCGCTGCGGGCTTCAGCCCCCTGCTGGCCTGGCGGGAGCCGACCTACATCGTGGCGGGCTTTGCGGGCGTGATCGGGCTGGCCATTCTGTTGCTACAACCGCTGCTGGCAGGAAAGCTCCTGCCGGGGGTGTCTGAGCAGCGCGCACGGCAGGTGCATCGTTTGGGCGGCCTGCTGCTGGTCCTGTCGGTGCTGGTCCACGTCGGCGGGCTGTGGATCACCAGCCCTCCGGATGTCGTGGATGTGCTGCTGTTTCGCTCTCCCACGCCCTTTGCGGTCTGGGGTGTCATCGCGATGTGGGCGGTCTTTGCTGCGGCCTTGCTGGCCGCATTCCGCCGCCGTTTGCGGCTGCGCTGGCGGGTCTGGCGCCTTGGCCATACGGCCCTTGCCGTGATCACGGTTGTGGGCAGTGTCGTTCATGCAATGCTGATCCAGGGCACGATGGAGAGCGTCTCAAAAGCGCTGCTGTGCCTGTTGGTTCTGGCCGTCACGGCCAAAGCGATGGCAGATCTGCGGGTCTGGGCGATCCGCAAGCGGGGGCGCGGTTAGGGGCAGGTCACCCCAGAACCGACAGCCAGAACCAGACGGAAAACACCGAAAGCGCCGTGGCCAGCAGGACGGATGTGGCCGCCACCCGGCGCGCGCGGCCATACATATTGGCAAAGATGTAGGCGTTGAACCCCGGTGCCATGGCCGAGGTCAGCACGGCGGAGCGGAAGAAATCCTGCGGCAGCGACAGCGCGGATCCGAAAAGCCAGACCAGCGCGGGGTGCACGAGCAGCGCAATGCCGCAAACCATCCCGATGGCTTTCATATCGCCTTCGGGTTTGTACTGGATCAACACACCACCAAGGGCAAACAGAGCCGCAGGCAGCGCGGCGCGCACGATCAGCGACAGCGCGTCATCCACCACGCCGGGGATCGGCAGGCCGGTAACATTGACCGCGAACCCGGCAAGTATGCCGATGACGAGCGCATTGCGGAACATCGCACGTCCCACCGATTTGGCCAATTGTCCGGGCGACTGCCCGCGGTTGCGCACAACCTCCATCACCGTGATGCCCAGCCCGTAGCAGAACGGCGAATGGAACGCGATGATGGCGAAATTCCCGGTCAGCGCATCAGCGCCATAGGCGCGCTCTGAAATCGGCAGACCCAGCAGGACGGAGTTGGAAAACAAGCAGCAAAAGCCGATGGCCACGCAGTCCTCCCAGTCGCGGCGAAAGATCAGCCGCGCCCCGGTCATCCCCAGCGCAAAACAGATCGCCGCCCCGGCATAAAAGCTCAGCAGCAGCGTGGGATCGAAGGAGGCCGACAGATCCAGCCCGGCGATGGCCTGAAACAGCAGGCAGGGGATGGCGAAGTTCTGCGTAAACCGCATCACCCCGTCGATGCCTGACACTGGAAACAACCCGCGCCAGACTGCCACGTAGCCAAAGCCGATCACCAGAAAGACCGGCAGAATGACGTCGAGAAGCGTTTGCATGGGCGCGGCCTTTGCGCGTGAAGGAGGGGCCTAGCCCAGCGGGAAGGTCAGTTGCATCCCGTCATAGGCGGGCTGGATGTGATCCGGCGTCTCCGCCAGCAGGGTCTGATAGTCGAGGTCATTGTGCATGTTCGTCAGAACAGCCGATTTCGGCGCCATCTTTGCGATCCACTGAAGCGTGTTGTCCAGATGGCTGTGGGTCGGATGCGGGTCACGGCGCAGCGCATCCACGATCCAACATTCCAGATCTTCGAGATAAGGCCATTTGTCATCTGGTATATCAATAACATCAGGCAGATAGGCGACGTTGTTCATGCGAAACCCCAAGGCGTCCATGCCGCCATGCCCCACAAGGAAGGGGGTAAATGTCAGCGCGCCACCTGCGCCGTCAATGGTCACGTCTCCGTCAATGTCATGCAGGTCCAGAATGGGCGGATACATTGACCCTTCGGGCCGGATGAACGCATAGCCAAACCGCTCCAGCAGTGCGGCTTTGGTGGGCGCGTCTGCCCAGACGGGAAGGCGCGCGCGCATGTTGATCACGATCATCCGCAGATCATCGAGCCCATGGACGTGATCGGCATGGGCATGGGTATAGATCACCGCATCCAGCCGCCCGATGCCTGCCTCCAGCAGCTGGTTGCGCATGTCCGGGGAGGTGTCGATCAAGACCGATGTGGTCCCTTCTTCCGTGACCCGTTCCACCAGAGCCGAACAGCGCTGCCGCCGGTTCTTCGGCTCATTGGGATCGCAGGCACCCCATTGCCCGCCCAGACGCGGCACGCCGCCTGAGGATCCGCACCCCAGAATGGTGATCCGCATCTCGGCCATCAGGCGGCACCCTGATAGGCAGCGGCCTTGGCAAAGAGGCGGTCAAAGTTGGCTTGGGTCTGCGCCGCGAAAGTCGGGTAGTCGACGCCAAAGGTCTCTGCCGCGCGGGCGGCGGTGTGGGCAGTGAAAGCGGGCTCATTGCGTTTGCCGCGATGGGGCGGCGGCGCGAGATAGGGTGCGTCAGTCTCAACAAGGATACGGTCCAGCGGGGCAGCCGCAAAAATATCCCGCAACTCGGTCGACTTGGGAAAGGCCGTGATCCCCGACATGCTGAGGTAAAACCCCAGATCCAGCGCCGCCCGCGCCAAGTCCGCCGAAGACGAAAAGCAGTGCATCACGCAGGCATAGGCCCCGTTTGCATGTTCCTGAGCCAGAATGCGCGCCATGTCCTCATCCGCATCCCGTGCATGGATGATCAGCGGCAGCCCGGTCTCCCGTGCCGCTGCGATGTGGATGCGCAGGGAGGTCTTTTGGATCTCCGCGCTGTCGGAGGTGTAGTGGTAGTCGAGCCCCGTCTCTCCGATGCCCACCATCTTGGGGTGCCGGGTCAGGGCGATCAATTCGTCTGTGCTGGTCAGCGGCTCTTCTGCCGCTGACATCGGATGGGTGCCCGCAGCGTAGAAAACCGGTGCATGCGCCTCCGCGATGGTGCGGACCGCCGGTTCGTTCCGCAGGCGGGTGCAGATCGTGACCATGCGCGTCACACCAGCATCCGCCGCGCGCGCAATCACCTCCGGCAATTTCCCTTCAAAATCAGGGAAATCCAGATGGCAATGGCTGTCGGTGATCTGGGGAAGGCTTGGGTCGGTCATGCTGTGGGGGCCTTGCTGGGCGCGCTTTCGCTGATACTCAGCAGGGTATCTAGGACCAGTGAGGCAGGGTCAAGGTTGACCGCCAACCCGTGTTGGACGCGGGCCGAGACCCGTTGCTGCACATCCGCCCAGACGCGGCCCTGATGCGGTGAGGGCGCCAGGCGCATCAGCAGGCTGGGTTCCTTGGGGCTGACACGCGGTTCAGGGGGCGCACCGGTCGCACCGGTCCGGGCGAGACGGGCCAGAAACAGATCGATGAGGCTGAACAGCAGGTCGCGCTTTTCCTCCCCGCCGCGTGCCGCAGCAGCTTCGGCCAGTTTCAGCGCGCGGGCGCGGTCGAGCAGGGGCAGGGTGTCCATCAGGCTGAGTAACTCGGCGTACATTCTGGTCCCATCAAGCAGCGAAAGCCGCAGGGCCGCCCCAACCGAACCGCCTGACAAGGCGGCAAGCGCATTGGTGTCGGCGGTAATCTCCACCCCCGATTGCGTCAGCGCCTGAGCCATCTGGTCGGGGCCAAGCGTGCCCAGACGCAAGGTGCGACATCTCGAACGGATGGTGGGCAGCAGGGCAGAGGGCTGATGGCTCAGCAACAACAGGGTCGCGCGGGCAGGGGGTTCCTCCAGCATCTTCAGCAGGGCATTGGCGGCATTCACATTCATGTCGTCCGCCGCGTCGATGATCACAACGCGCCGCCCGCCATCGGCTGAGGACATCTGGAAAAAGCCGTTCAGCGCGCGGATGTCATCCACCACGATCTGCTGGCGCAGGCGCTTGGTGTCGGGGTTCACGCTGCGCGTGACGGATTTCAGCCCCGGCTCCCCGCCCGACGCAACCCGGTGGGCGACCGGGTGGTCGTCCGGAATGGTCAGGGTCGTTGCAGGCTCCGGCGCGAACATGCCGCCGTCGTCGGGGTCCGGTGTCGCGAGCAGGAACCGCGCGATGCGCCAGGCCAGCGTGGCTTTGCCCACGCCCTGCGGGCCGGTCAACAGCCAGCCATGGTGCAATTTGCCGGTGTTGAACGCCTCCAGAAAAGCCGCCTCCGCCGCGTCCTGACCGATCAGGTGCAGGGTCTGGCGTGGATGTGGCGCGCCTTCAAGGCGGTCCGGTTGGAGGGGCTCGTCGCTCATGGGGTGGTGTTACCCAACTCGGGCCGGGAAGGGAATGCCGGGTTCAGCAGTTGGGCACGTTGACAGCCAATCCGCCAAGAGAGGTTTCCTTGTATTTCTCTGCCATGTCTTCGCCGGTCTGGCGCATGGTCTCAATACAGGCATCCAGCGGCACAAGATGCGTGCCGTCGCCCCGCAGGGCCAATGACGCGGCAGAGACCGCCTTGATCGCGCCCAGCCCATT
Source organism: uncultured Sulfitobacter sp. (assembly GCF_947500075.1). Classification (GTDB taxonomy): domain Bacteria; phylum Pseudomonadota; class Alphaproteobacteria; order Rhodobacterales; family Rhodobacteraceae; genus Sulfitobacter. The sequence continues at coordinate 200,732 of NZ_CANMQS010000002.1, forward strand.
GCGTTCTATACACGGCACCTGCACCAGCCCTTTGACAGGATCGCAGGTCATGCCCAGATGATGCTCCAGCGCAATCTCTGCTGCATTCTCAACCTGTTCCGGCGTGCCGCCCATCACGGCGCACAGCCCTGCCGCCGACATGGCTGCCGCCGATCCCACTTCCGCCTGACAGCCCGCTTCCGCGCCGGAGATCGAGGCGTTGAATTTCACCAACCCGCCAATCGCCGCCGCGGTCAGCAGAAAATCCTCGATATGCGCGGTGGAGGCGCCCGGCACATGGTCGAGGTAATAGCGCAAGGTCGCGGGCATCACGCCCGCCGCCCCATTGGTGGGCGCTGTCACAACCTGCCCGCCAGCGGCGTTTTCCTCGTTCACGGCCATGGCATAAACGCTCATCCAGTCGTTGATCGTATGGGGCGCGGATTGGTTCTGCCCCCGCTCCGCGATCAGCGCGTCATGGATGCCCTTGGCGCGGCGTTTCACGGACAGACCGCCGGGCAGAATGCCTTCGGTTGTCAACCCACGGTCAATACAATCGTTCATCACCTGCCAGAGGCGCCTGGCACCGTCGCGGAGGTGAATTTCCCCATTTCGGGCGACCTCATTCGCGCGTTTCATCTGGGCGATGCTCTTCCCCGATTGTGACGCCATTTCAAGCATTTCGGTGGCGGACTTGAAGGGGAACGGGATCGGCGCGCCTTCTTCGCTGTCCTTGCCAGCGGCAAGTTCCGCCTCGGTCATCACAAAACCACCCCCGATGGAATAGTAGGTCTCCCGCAGGGTCACATCGCCTTGTGCATCGGTGGCCATCAGCATCATGCCATTGGCATGGCCCTCCAGCCGGGTTTCATAGTCGAAAATCAGGTCAGTTTTCGGCGTGAACGACAAGGGCGGCAAGCCATCCACGGTGATCTGATGCGTCTCGTCGATCGCCTTCAGCGTCTCCTCGGCCCTGTCCGCGTCGTAGTCTTCCGGTGTGAACCCTGCCAGCCCCAGAATGGTCGCGCGGTCCGTCGCATGGCCAACGCCCGTAAAGGCCAGCGATCCATGCAGCGAGGCGCGCAGCCCCGCGAAATGAAAGGGCGAGGCGCGCATCAGGTCCAGAAACCGCGCGGCAGCCACCATGGGCCCCATCGTATGGGAGGAAGACGGGCCAATGCCCACTTTGAACATGTCGAAGACGGAAAGAAACATGGGACACACAGTGTTAGGAGACAGATCATCAAGGGTATCGCCGTCCGGCAGAGGATTCGCAACCGCGCCGACAGCTTGACACGACCTAGCCCATCGAACGCCCGGCGCGGCGTGCCGTATACGACCCTTCAGGAGAGAATGAGACGGGTTCGGCCTTTTCGGGAAAGGATTTGTTAACCCTGTTGGCCTAGCTCTTGGACATATGAGACAACTGTTTGCGCTGCTTTTTGCTGTTCTGGCCCTGGCCCCATTGAATCCTGCGCTGGCTCAGGATGCCGCCGCCCTGATGACCGCGCTTGAGGCGCGCACCCCCGGCGCTGTCCTCAAGGACCTGCGTCATGCGCCTGACCGTTTCCTGACCGAAGCGGCGGGTGTCATTCTGGGCTTTGGCGGCGCGGATGGGCTGAGCGCCCCGCAGATCGAAGACGCCATCATGGCGGAACGTGCCCGTGTGCGCGCCCGCGAACTTCGCCGCTTGCTGGAACTGGATCTGAACAACGACCTGGCGCTGCAGCCGCGGGAACTGGATGTGGCCGTTGCGGCGTCCAGCGCCGTGATGCGCGGCAGGCGCGTCAGCTGGCACATGGCCGCCGATACCAATGATGACGAAACCGTCAGCTGGCCCGAACTGCGCGCCTACGCCGATCTCCGGGCCCGCGCGGCGCTGGATGCCACGTCGGCGGATGCAATGCGCGCGCTGATGGTGTTTGACACGGACAATGACGCGCGCGTAACTCTTTCGGAACTCAAGGCAGCGGTGCGGATACTTGGCGCAGCAACATAGGTCAGGGCAGGGATGAATGCGGTTGGCAATCCACTGACAGGCAGGCGTGCATCCAGCATCTGGCGACTGAACGGGAAAAAACCCGCCTCTCGCCTCTCGCACCTTCGGGCAATTGGTCTTATACCCACGATTGAAACCGATAAATGGAGCTGCCCCATGTCCGGAGAACTCTCCCCCATCGACAAAGCAAAGTTTGTCGCTGCCAAACGCGCCGCGCAATATGTCGAGGATGGCATGCGTGTGGGATTGGGGACCGGATCAACCGCCGCCTGGCTGGTGCGCTGTCTGGGGGAAATGGTCCGCGAGGATGGATTGAAAATCCGTGGCGTGCCCACCTCGACCCGGACTGCGATGCTGGCGCGTGAAGTGGGCATTCAGGTGATCAGCCTGGATGAAGCGAAATGGCTGGATCTGACCATCGATGGCGCGGATGAATTCGACGGTGATCTGAACCTCATCAAGGGCAGCGGCGGCGCATTGTTGCAGGAAAAGATCGTCGCCACAGCCAGCGATCAGATGGTGGTGATCGCCGACATCGGCAAAGAGGTGGAGCATCTGGGCGGCTTCCCTTTGCCCATCGAAGTGATCCCCTTCGGCTGGCAGACCACGCAGGCGCTGGTGGAGGAGACGCTGATTAGCATGGATGTGCTGGGCCGCTCAACCAGCCTGCGCATGAACGGCGACACGCCGTTTGTCACGGATGAGGGCAATCACATCCTCGATCTGCACCTCAATCGAATCGGCAACGCGCGGCAATTGGCGCTGGTGCTCAACCAGATGCCGGGCGTCGTGGAAAACGGGTTGTTCATCGACATCTGTGACGCGGTTGTGATCGGCTATGGGGACGGCCGGGTCGATGTGCGCGACATCAACGAAGGCACGGTGGCGACAGAACGGCTCGATTTCGTGGAAAGTGATAACCTCTTCGCAGACCTGTCTGAGTAGGACGCGCGCGCCGCACGCGGACCATGTCCTGCTCCATCGGGCGCGGCAGCTCTGCCACAACAGCCAGTGGCGCCCGCAACACCGCCTTGATATGGCCATTGCACGCCACCGCACCTATAAGGGCGCGCAACCACAGCCCGGCACAGGAGACAGACCTTGGCGCAAGACACATTCGACTACGATCTATTTGTGATTGGCGGCGGCTCCGGCGGCGTGCGTGCGGCGCGGGTCGCTGCGGGGGAGTATGGGGCAAAGGTCGCGCTGGCCGAAGATGACCGCTATGGCGGCACATGTGTGATCCGGGGATGTGTTCCGAAAAAGCTGATGGTCTTCGCCTCCGGCTACGCCGAGGTTGTGGAGGAAGCGCGCGCCTATGGCTGGGACCTGAAAGACGGCCCCTTTGATTGGGACGCTTTCCGTGGGCGCATGAACGCAGAGCTGGACCGCCTTGAAGGGGTTTATCGCAAGCTGCTGTCGGGCTCGGATGTGGAGACGTTTGACCTGCGCGCCACGGTCAAAGACGCCCATACCGTCGCGCTGTCGGATGGGACAACAAAGACCGCCAAGCATATCCTTGTCGCGACGGGCGGCTACCCGGTGCGTCCGGACATTCCCAATGCCGATCTTGGCATCGTGTCGGATGACATCTTCCACCTCGACACACTGCCAAAGTCGATCCTGATCATCGGCGGCGGCTACATCGCCTGTGAGTTCGCGTGTATTTTCAATGGCCTTGGTGTCGAGGTGACGCAATACTACCGCGGTGCACAGGTGCTGCGGGGCTTTGATGAGGAAGCGCGCGGGCTGGTTGCGGAAAGCATGCGGGAGAACGGCGTGAACCTGCATCTGGGCACCAACATCCTTGAGATGGCTCCCGCCGCGTCCCATGAGGAGGGTCCAAGCCCGACCGGATCGGACGCCTCCATGGGCGCCACCGCGCAGGATGCGCTGGCGCTGCGCGCACAGACAGGCAGCAAGGGCGCCTCCGGGCCGATCTGGGTCAAGTCCACCACCGGCGCTGAGCAGGTCTTTGACATGGTGCTGTTTGCCACCGGGCGGGACCCGTCGACCCGCAACATGGGGCTGGAGGAAGCGGGTGTCGCTTTGGGCAGGCGCGGGGAGGTTGTGGTGAATGAATATTCACAGACCGCCGTGCCGTCGATCTACGCTATTGGTGATGTGACCAACCGCGTGGCGTTGACACCTGTGGCGATCCGCGAGGGGATGGCGTTCGTGCAGACGGTCTTTGGTGGAACACCCACAGCCGTTGACCATGACCTGATCCCGTCGGCGATTTTCACCCAGCCCGAAATGGGCACCGTGGGCCTGAGCGAGGAAGATGCCCGCGCCCAGGAGGAGGTTGAGATCTACTGCACCTCCTTCCGCCCGATGCAGACCGCCTTTGCCGACAAACCCAACCGGGTGTTGATGAAGCTCGTCGTGTCCAAGGCCACGCGGGTCGTGCTGGGCTGTCACATCGTCGCACCTGCGGCGGGGGAATTGATCCAGATGGTGGGGATCGCGGTCAAGGCAGGGCTGACAAAAGAACAATTCGACATGACATGTGCGGTGCATCCGACCATGTCCGAAGAACTCGTGACCATGCGCAATCCGATGCGTTCGGCTTGATTTTCATCGGATACTGCACATTTCTGATAGGACGCGCCGCGCAATGCGGCACATGAAGGGAATATAGGACAATATGGCTGGTAACACAGGCGGCCCCTGGGGAGGGGGCGGAGGCAACAAAGGTGGCGATGGTGACCGCAACAATGGTGGCGGTGGCGACCGTGGGAGCAACGGCGGCGGGCGTGGTCCCGGCGGCGAAAAGCCCCAGATCCCCGAGATCGACGAACTGGTCAAGAAAGGCCAGGAGCAGCTGCGCGTCCTGATGGGCGGCGGTGGCGGAAATCGCCCCAACGGGACAGGCGGTGGCGGTGGCGGCGGTGGTCCGTTGCTGACTCGCGGTACTGTGGGCCTGGGTGTCTTGGTTGCCGCGGCAGCCTGGCTCTTTGCCAGCATCTACACCGTGCGCCCGGAACAGCAGTCCATTGAACTGTTTCTGGGGGAATTCTCCTCCATCGGCACCGAAGGTCTGAACTTTGCACCTTGGCCCGTGGTGACCGCAGAAGTCTTCGACGTGACCACCAACCGCACCGAAGAGATCGGCGTGGGGCGGGGCACCTCTGACAACGATGGCTTGATGCTGACCACGGACGAAAACATCGTCGACATCGATTTTCAGGTGGTCTGGAACATCAAGAACGCGAAGGATTTCAAATTCTCGCTGCGCGATCCTGATGCTTCTGTCCGGGCGATTTCTGAATCCGCCATGCGCGAAGTCATTGCACAGTCCGAACTGGCCCCGATCCTGAACCGGGACCGTGGTGCTGTGGCCGACCGGGTCAAGGAACTGATCCAGCTGACCCTTGATAACCGCAATACCGGCATCAACGTGCTGCGTGTTAACGTGAACAAGGTGGACCCGCCCAGCCAGTCTGTGGTCGTTACCAACGCCGATGGCACCACCAGCCAGGCTTCTGTTGTGGACGCCTTCCGCGACGTTCAGGCAGCGGAACAGGAACGCGACCGGGTGGAGCGTCAGGCGGATGCCTATGCCAACCGGCGCACCGCTGAAGCACGGGGTGAAAGCGCGCAATTGCTGGAAGCCGCCGAAGGCTATCGCGCCCGTGTCGTCAATGACGCCATCGGTGAGGCAAGCCGGTTCACGGCTGTTCTGGCGGAATACGAGCAGGCCCCCGAAGTGACGCGCAAACGTCTCTATCTCGAAACAATGCAGAAGGTGCTGGGCGACGTGGACAAGATCATCCTCGAAGGCGGCACCGGTGGCGGCGCGGCGCAGGGCGTTGTGCCCTATCTGCCGCTCAATGAACTGCGACGCAGCAGCGGAGGGTCGAACTGATGCGGAAAACAGGTTTTCTCATTCCCATCCTGGTCATCATCATCGCTGGCCTGATGTCCTCGATCTTTATCGTGGACGAACGTGAAAAGGTTCTTGTGCTGCGATTTGGCCAGATCAAACAGACCGTGACGGAACCCGGCATCGGCTTCAAACTGTCGGTCTTTGACGAGGTGGTCCGGTTCGAGGACCGTATCCTCTCGCTCGAAACCGAGCTGATCGAAGTCACACCTGCCGATGACCGCCGTCTGGAAATTGACGCCTTCGTGCTCTACCGGATTGACGACATCGTGCAGTACCGTCAGGCGATTGGTGTGGGCGGCGAACGTCAGGCGCGCAGCGACCTCAGTGGTATTCTGGAATCCCAGATCCGCGCCGTTCTGGGTTCGCAGGGTGTGACCTCCAACACGATCCTGTCCCCCGAACGCTCTGCCCTGATGGACCAGATCCGCGAACGGTCTGACCGTCGGGCACAGGCGCTGGGCCTCAAGGTGGTGGACGTGCGCCTGCGCCAGACCAACCTGCCGGAGCAGAACTTTGACGCGACCCTTCAGCGGATGATCGCGGAACGGGACCGGGAAGCGACAGATGAACGCGCCCGTGGTTCAGAAGCCGCGCAGCGTGTGACGGCTCTTGCGGATCGTACCTACGAAGAGATCCTGTCAGAGGCGCGCCGGGATGCCCGGATCATCGAAGGTGAGGCAGACGCGGAACGGAACCGCATCTTTGCCGAAGCCTACAGCCGCAATCAGGAGTTCTTTGAGTTCTATCGTTCGCTGACAGCATATGAGGAGGCCCTGAAAGGGTCCAACTCCACCATGGTGATGTCGCCGGATTCGGAGTTCTTCAACTACCTGCGCTCAGATCAGGGCAGCCGGTCTGAGGAAGGCGAACGTCCGTGAGCGTTCTGCTGCTGGCCCTCGGGTTGGTGATGATTTTCGAGGGGCTGGTGTACGCACTGGCCCCTTCGCTTTTGGAACGCATGCTGGAAATGCTGCGCCAGATGCCGACAGAGGCGGTCCGCCAGATCGGTGGCATCGTGGTGGTGGTGGGCGTCGCTTTTGTCTGGCTGGCATTCCAGATCGGGTTCTGAGCGCCGCCAGAGCAATAATTGTTGCAAGAAACAGCCCTGCCGTATCGCTTTTGTGAAGGCGGGCAGTGCCCACCGTGGCTTGAAAACGCCCATTCTGGCCACATCTTTGGTGTTGCGGCAGACACGGCCAACAGGCACTCTGCCTCCCAAGAGGTTCAGAGCGTAAGCTCCAAGACGACAAAGCAGGAGACGACCCATGCAGTCACCGGTCAAACCGGCAGTGGCACAGACCGCTGCCCGTCCGACAACAAACAGATCCGTTTATCAAGCCCTTGCACTGATGGTGCTGGCAGCAACCTTTGTGGTTTTGCAAGCGGTGGCATCATGGGCGAAGCCCGAAAGTCTGGCCCCCCTGGCTGAGCAGATCAGCCCCTCGGTGGTCAACATCACCACCTCCACGGTGGTCGAAGGGCGCACCGGCCCGCAGGGCATCGTGCCCGAAGGCTCTCCTTTTGAGGATTTCTTTCGCGAATTTCAGGACCGCAACAACAACGGTCAGGGCAATCGCCCGCGTCGGTCGTCTGCACTGGGGTCGGGTTTTGTGATTTCCGAAGACGGCTATGTGGTGACCAACAACCACGTCATCGAAGGCGCGGATGAGATCACCATCGAATTCTTCTCTGGTGAGGAACTCGAAGCCAAGGTGATCGGTACCGATCCCAACACCGACATCGCGCTGTTGAAAGTCGAAGCCGACAAGCCACTGCCATTTGTGACTTTCGGCGACAGCAACACCGCCCGTGTGGGCGACTGGGTCATCGCCATGGGCAACCCGCTGGGGCAGGGGTTTTCGGTTTCCGCAGGCATCGTGTCTGCGCGCAACCGGGCGTTGTCGGGCACCTATGACGACTACATTCAGACCGATGCTGCCATCAACCGCGGCAACTCGGGCGGGCCGCTTTTTAACATGGATGGTGACGTGATCGGCGTGAACACCGCGATCCTGTCGCCCAACGGCGGTTCCATCGGCATCGGCTTTTCCATGGCCTCCAACGTGGTGACCCGCGTGGTCGACCAGTTGAAGGAATTCGGCGAAACGCGGCGCGGCTGGCTGGGTGTGCGCATCCAGGACGTGACCGATGACATCGCCGAAGGTCTGGGGCTGGAGAAAGCCGCAGGCGCGCTGATCACCGACGTGCCGGATGGTCCGGCCAAGGACGCCGGTCTGGAAACCGGCGACGTGATCCTGTCCTTTGACGGCGTCGATGTGGCCGACACACGCGGTCTTGTCCGTCAGGTTGGCAACTCCGCTGTGGGCGCTTCCGTGCGGGTGACCGTCCTGCGCGAGGGCAAGAGCCAGACGATCAAGGTTGTGCTGGGCCGCCGCGAAGACGCCAATGGCGCAACACCCGCCGCACAAACCACCCCGGATGAGCCCGAGGCACCTGCAACCGCCACCATGATGGGCCTGACGCTGACACCGCTCACGGATGAAATCCGCGAAGAACTGGGGGCGGATGCCGGTATGGCCGGTCTTGCCGTGACAGACATCGACGAGACTTCTGAAGCCTTTGAAAAAGGTCTCCGGGTGGGTGATATCATCACCGAGGCAGGTCAGCAGAAAGTGGCAAGCATCGCCAACCTCGAAGAGCGGATCAAAGCTGCGAAGGACGCAGGGCGCAAATCTCTGTTGCTGCTAGTGCGCCGCGCAGGCGACCCCCGCTTTGTGGCGCTCAGCCTGCCGGAGTAATCCGAGACCTTTGACAACCACCAGAAGGGCGCCCCGCAGGCGCCCTTTTTTGTGGCACTACTCTGCCACCAGTTCGACGGCTACCAATCCCAATTGCCGCGCCGTGGCCAGCGACAGCACGCCGGAGGGCAAGCCCTCGCTCGATTGCAACTGTAACACCGCGGCCCGCGTCGCGGCATCCATCTGGCCGGTGACAGGACCGGCGTAGAAGCCGCGCACCGCCAAGGCCCGCTGCAAGGTTTCCACAAAGGCGGGCGTCATCACTTCGGGGCAAGGGGTTTCGAACCAATTGTCCCGACGCGGCGTGACGATCTGCTCCCGCACCTCGTTGCGAAAGACCGGCAGCTTGGTGATCGTGCCATCCACGCTCACCTCTGCCGGGCTGACCTGCACCTGCTCGCGCACCTGCTCCACCACCGCAGGGCTGACGGTGCGGCCCCAGCAGCTGCCCGGTGCCGCCCCGTCAGGGCCATTGCGCGTGGCTTCCAGCACACCGGGTTCGGGGGCCTCCACCGCGGGAGCTTCCGTCTCACACCCGGCCAGCACCCCCAGCCCGAACGCCAGGATCACAGCCTTGGGCCGTGCGAATGTCATGGATGCCTGTGTCATGGCCCAATGCCTCATGGGTCTGCCTTTTGCGCCAGCCTAACGGCTTTGCCCGGTCCTGCCTAGCGGGCTTTGCGCCAACCTGCGGCGGCGGAAAGGCATTGCCACAAAAGGACTGGCAGACCCGCAGGGTCAGCGTTACATACACCTGCACGAGATCATTAGCAGAAGGGCGCCCCAGATGGCCAAGATCACCTATGTAGAACACAACGGCACGGAGCACGTGGTGGATGTGGCCAACGGCCTGACGGTCATGGAAGGCGCACGCGACAACAACATTCCCGGCATCGAAGCCGATTGCGGCGGTGCCTGTGCCTGCTCCACCTGCCATGTCTACGTGGATCCGGCCTGGGTCGACAAATTGCCCGCCAAGGACGACATGGAAGACGACATGCTCGACTTCGCCTATGAAGCCGACCCCACCCGCTCCCGCCTGACCTGCCAGCTCAAGGTCACGGATGCGCTGGATGGGCTGCGCGTGCAGATGCCGGAAAAACAGATCTGATGCGCCTCTGGGCGGCGGTGACATGGCTTGCGCTGGGCACTTTCGGGGCCACGGCGCAGACCATCACCGACGCCCGGTTCACAGGGCCAACAGATCGCTATGCCCACGGCATTCTTGGCGATGCCATCGAATGGGGCACGCTTGAGATCGACGTCGCCCGCGACGGGGAAACCCGGACCCTGCGCATCGACCTGCCCGAAGATCATGTATTTGAGGATGTTGCCCCCCGCCTGTGGGACCTGACCGGCGACGGATCGCCCGAGGTCGTCGTGGTCGAAACGGACGTCTATCAGGGCGGCGCGCTTGCCGTTTATGGCGCCACCGGCAAACTGGATGAGACACCCCACATCGGCCAGCGCAACCGCTGGCTTGCGCCCATCGGGGCGGCGGACCTGGACGGGGACGGTGTGATCGAAGTGGCCTATATCGACCGCCCACACCTCGCCAGGACACTGCGGGTCTGGCGCTTTGAGGGTGGCAGGCTGCGCCATGCCGCCGCGCTGGGCGGGCTGACCAATCACCGCATCGGGGAACGTGACATCGCGGGCGGCATCCGCAGCTGTGCAGGCGCGCCTGAAATGATCCTCGCCACCGCCGATTGGGCGCGTCTCGTGGCCGTGACTTTCGACGGGGAGGCGTTCAAAGTCACCGACATCGGACCCCACCAGAACCGCCAGAGCTTCGCAAAGGCGCTTGCCTGCAAATGATCCGCGCGCTCTGCCTGATCCTTGCGCTGGCCCGTGCGGCTGAGGCGCAGGAACAAATCACCCCCGACGCTTTCCTCGACCGTGCCGATCAACGCACCCTGACGTTTGAGCTTTACCCCTATGGCGGCGTTGTCGGCGTGGAACAATTCCTCAGCCGCGCGCGCACGGTCTGGGCAACGCCGGATGGCACCTGCACCTACGGCAGGATCGAAGTGCGCGGGCCGCAGGTCTGTTTCATCTACGAAGACCTGCCCACACCCGAACACTGCTGGGTGCCCTATGATCAGCAGGGCCTGACCGTGCTGATCTCCCCCCAATTCAACATTCAAAAGGTCACGGAGGTCAGCCGCCAACCGGTCATCTGTGAAGACGCGCCGCTTTCGTGAACGGACCCTCCGGCCCGTGGGAGCACCGCCGCCCCCTCTCTTTTTGGCCCTAGAGCAGCCGCAGGCCTTGAAATTTTCTTCTTCAGAAAATTTCAACCCGCCACACCAGCCCTGCAGGATACATCTGCGCTCAAAGCGCCCGCCACCCGATGTCACGCCTGCAAAATCCATCCGCCCAGTCGATCTGGTCGACCATCGCATAGGCCCGTGCCTGCGCCTCTGCCAGCGACGCCCCCCGTGCGGTGACGTTCAACACCCGCCCCCCCGTGGCCACGATATCCCCGCCGGATCGCCCCGTGCCTGCGTGAAACACCATGTTGGCGCTGTCTTCCGGCACGGCATCCAGCCCACCAATGACGCTGCCCTTGGCGTAACTGCCCGGATAGCCATTGGCCGCCATCACCACGCTGATCGCATGATCTTCCGCCCAGTTCACCTGCATCTCGGCCAACCGGCCTTCCGCACAGGCCTGCATCAGGTCAAAGGCCTGCGCGCCCAGCCGCATCATCAACACCTGACACTCCGGATCCCCAAAGCGCACGTTGTATTCCACCAGGCGCGGAGCGCCGTCCTTGATCATCAATCCAACGTACAGAACCCCCTGATAGGGCATCCCCCGCCGCGCCATCTCTGCCATGGTGGGCCGCACGATTTCCGCCAGAGCGCGCTCTGCAATTGCGTCGCTCAAGACGGGCGCGGGGGAATACGCCCCCATGCCGCCCGTGTTTGGCCCGGTATCCCCGTCCCCCACACGCTTGTGGTCCTGCGCCGTGCCAATCGGCAGCACATCCTCCCCATCGCAGAGCACAAAGAATGACGCCTCCTCGCCTTCCATGAATTCCTCGATCACCACCTCTGCGCCCGCATCGCCAAAAGCGCCGTCAAACATGGTCTCAACCGCCGCCTGCGCTTCCGCATCCGTCATCGCAATGATCACGCCTTTGCCTGCTGCCAGCCCATCGGCCTTGATCACAATCGGCGCGCCTTGCGCGGCCACATAAGCCAAAGCCGATGCCGCATCGGTGAAATGACCATAGGCCGCCGTCGGCGCCTGTGCAGCATCGCAGATCTCTTTGGTGAAGGCCTTGGAGGCCTCCAACTGCGCCGCCGCCGCCGAGGGCCCGAAGACCTTGAACCCGGCGTTGCGCAGATCATCGGCCACACCCGCGGCCAGCGGCGCCTCCGGCCCTATGATCACAAAATCAATGCTGCGTTCCTCGCAGAAACTCACCACCGCAATGCCGTTGAGAATGTCCAGATCCGCACAATCCGCAATCGCTGCAATCCCGGCATTGCCCGGTGCCACCACCAGACGGTCGCACTTGGGGTTCTGCATCACCGCCCAGGCCAGCGCATGTTCGCGTCCACCACTGCCTAAAATGAGGATGTTCATCGCGCTCTCCCTTGGCCTTCAATGCCCCGCGTTCTAAGCTGGCACAACGCCAGATACAAGGACGCCCCATGGACCTGCTCGACGACCCCACGCCGGGGTCAAACACCCCCGAATTCACCGTCTCCGAAATCGCGGGGTCGGTGAAGAAACTGGTGGAATCCGAACTCGGCTGGGTCCGCATCAAGGGGGAGGTGGGCCGCGTGGTGCAGGCCCGCTCGGGGCATTTGTATTTCGACCTCAAGGACGACCGCTCCGTTCTGTCGTGCATGACGTGGAAAGGTCAGATCCCGCAACTGGGCCTGATCCCCGAGGAAGGCACCGAAGTCGTGGCCGAAGGCAAAATGACCGCCTCCGGCTTCCAGTCCAAATTTGCGCTTAACGCCCAGCGCCTCGCCATCGCCGGCGAAGGCGCGCTGATGGCCCTGCTGGAGAAACGCAAAAAAGCGCTGGCTGCCGAAGGGCTGTTTGATGAGGCGCTGAAAAAGCCGCTGCCCTATCTGCCTGAAATCATCGGCGTCGTGACCTCCCTGCAAGGGGTGGTGATCCGCGACATCATGCACCGCCTGCGCGACCGGTTCCCGCGCAAGGTGCTGGTCTGGCCCGTCGCGGTGCAGGGGCAGGCCTGCGCGCCCGAAGTGGCCCGCGCCATTGCTGGGTTCAACGCAATGACGCCGGGTGGCGCGATGCCACGCCCGGATCTGCTGATTGTCGCGCGGGGTGGTGGATCGGTCGAAGACCTCTGGGGCTTTAACGAGGAAATCGTGGCCCGCGCGGCTGCCGCTTCTGAGATTCCGCTAATCTCGGCCGTGGGGCACGAAACGGACACCACCCTGATCGACTTTGTCTCCGACAAACGCGCCCCCACGCCGACGGCGGCGGCGGAACTGGCAGTGCCCGTGCGGCACGAACTGGTCGCCTGGGTCGAAGGGCAGGCCGCACGGATGAGCCAGCTTGTGAGCCAGGGCATCACCACACGCGGCCAGCGCTTGCGCGACATGGCCCGCGCCCTGCCGCGTGCCGATGCCTTGCTGGACACCCCGCGCCAACGCCTCGACCGCGCGTCAGAGCAATTGGGCCCCGCGCTCATCTCCGGCGTCCAGCGCCGCCGCGTCCGGCTGGCCGATGTCTCGGGCGGATTGCGCGCCGCCACCTTGCAGCGCCGTGTGGAAAACGACCGTCGCCGCCTGCACGAACTCTCCGCCCGGCTTGGCCCGGCGCTGGACCGCAGCGTCGCCACGCGGCGCGACCGCTTTGAAACCCGCGCCCGCGCCTTCCGCCCCGAAGCCCTGGTGCAGGATCAACAGCGCAAGGCGCAGGATTTTGGCCGGCTGGTGACCCGCCTGTCTGACAATGGCACCCGCCGGATCAACACCTTGCGCGACCGGATCACCGCGCTGGACCGTCTGCGCGAAACGCTCAGCTACAAAGGCACATTGGCACGCGGCTATGCGGTCGTGCGGGGTGATGGCGCTGTGGTCACCTCAACCAAGGCTGCCAAGGCCGCCCAAACGTTGGAAATTGAATTTGCCGACGCCCGGATGACACTGGGGGCAAAGCCTGCCGCAAAGAAAACCAAGACCAAACCAGAGGATCAGGGCACCCTCTTTTAGTACAGGCACCCGGCCCATCTTCCAAATGGTTCTAAAAACCCCGCCGGAGGCTTGTGGTTTTCCGCCCCGGAAAACCTCAAATCATACCCAGAGCAGCCAACCCAAAACCTGAGGCCCTCAGGTTTTGGGTCGGCTGCTCTAAACGCCGATCCTCGGCCCCAGACAGATCATCTCTTCATCCGTGTCCTGCGCCTCATAAAGCTCTGTCGTCTCGGGATTGTTCTCAAACCGCGCAATCAGACCGCGCGCGCCCAGTTCAAAACTCCAGCATTGCGGGTCGGGGTTGTCCTCATAGACAAAACAGATCAACCCATCCGCCTCATACCATTCCCCGTCCTTGCATTCCCCATCCAGAAACGACCACTGCACGCGGCGGTTGTCCAGATAGATCTCCGCCCCGTAGGCACTGCCACCCCGGCCATAAAACAGCGTCTTGCCGCGGGTGTAGGTGTCAAACTCCTCCGCGGACATGGTCGATTGCGCCGCAATCGGCGTGGACAAGGCAAGGCTCAGGCACAGAACAAGACATCTGATCATCATGGCATCAGCCTGCCACGACCACGGGGCAGAGACCAGATGCCAAAGCGCCTCACGCGGGGTTTTGCCAGTGCGCGACCCGGCGGTCCATCACCCGGCGCCACAGCGGCGGGACCAGCGCGACCACCGCCATCACGGGCAGGGAATGGGGCAGCATCGGCATCCGGTCCGCATCCAGTTCGAGCGCGGGAAAGGCCTTGCCGGGCCGCATATGGTGGTCGGAATGGCGTGGCGCGTTCAGCATCATCGCCGATGAATACCACTTCGGCGCATTCCAGCTGTGCTGTGGACCAACGGGTTCGGGCTTGCCGCTTGGCTGGATCTGCCGCCGCAGACCGTAATGCTGCACATAATCCGACAACAGCAGCTGCACCTGTGCGTAAGCCGCGATGCCAAGATGGATGGCCAGACCCTTGCCACCAAGAAAGGCGAAGGAAAGGGAGAGAACCCCAATCCCGCCAAGCACATAGCCCACATATGGATGGCTGAGCGGGGGCCGCCTGCCGCCCCGCGACCGGTGTGCGTTTTCCGCCCGCAAGCCAGCCATAAACTCCCCACGCATGGCCCGCAGGCAATAGCGCCAGAACCCTTCACCTGCGCGGGCGGAATTGGGGTCCGCATCCGTCGCGGCATGGACGTGGTGCACCCGCAGATGTGCGGAAACGTGGTGCCCGTGCAGCATGGATGTATAGATCGCCGCCCCCAACCGCCGCAGCGGGCGGGCCTGCGCGTGGATAAGCTCATGCGCGTTGGAATTTGAAATCTGGCCGAAAAACAGCCCCAGCCCGGTAAAGATCAACACCTTGTCCAGCAGGTCCAGATGTGGCCCCGCCGCCAGCGCCCAGATGCCCACCCCCAGCAGCGGGAAATGCGCCGCTGCCAGCGTCAGGCTGACCGCGCGCCCGTCGGCCTCCGACACCGGCACTTGCCGCGTCAGCTTGTCGGCAAAAAACACCACCACCGTGATCGACAGCACTGCCGCCAGCGGAAACACACCGCCCCACAGGCACGCCAGCGCCAGAAGCGCGGCAGGGGTCAGGCTGGCGATGGCGTACCACAGCATGGGCGGGCTCTCGTTACGGGTCAGAAGTTTCGTATCGGCGAAATTGGGCGAGACAAAGAACACATCATGGCGCAACCGCCGCGCAAAGGGTGGATAATCTGTCGTTTTTTATCCGCTGATATGGAATAGCTTTGGTAGGAATGGCCACGCAGAGCTAAAGGAGCGGCACATGGCGCTGGATGATCGGAAAAAAGCGGGTGGGGACGCACCCGGCAAAGGCGTGTGGAAATCCGGCAAAGGCAAGGGTCGCCACCATACCAAGGGCCGCCAGTTGGAAGATCAGGCATGGTCCGACGTGCAGGAGCTGCTGGGCGACCAGCCGCGCCGCGCCGATCTGTTGATCGAATTCCTGCACCTCATTCAGGACCGCTACGGCTGCCTGTCCGCCGCCCACCTGCGCGCGCTGGCCGAAGAGATGCGCATGTCCATGGCCGAGGTCTATGAAGTTGCGACCTTCTATGCCCATTTCGACGTGGTCAAAGAAGGCGAAACCCCACCCCCCGCGCTGACCATCCGCGTCTGCGATAGCCTGTCGTGTGAGCTGGCCGGCGCCCAGCAGTTGAAGAAAGCGCTGGAAGACGGCTTTGATGCCGCCGAAGTCCGCGTGCTGCGCGCACCCTGCATGGGACGTTGCGACACGGCCCCGGTGCTGGAACTGGGCCACAAGCACATCGACCACGCCGATGTGGACAAGGTCAAAGCCGCCATCGCCGCCAAGGACACCCACGCGGTGATCCCCGACTATCAGACCTATGACGCCTATGCCGCCGAAGGCGGCTATGCCGCGCTCAAGGACCTGCGGGAAAACGGCAATTGGGAAGACGTGCAGGAAAAAGTCCTGTCCTCTGGCCTGCGCGGATTGGGCGGCGCCGGGTTCCCGTCGGGCAAGAAATGGGGCTTTGTCCGCGCCAACGCAGGCCCCCGTTACCTCGCTGTAAACGGGGACGAAGGCGAGCCGGGCACTTTTAAAGACCGCTACTACCTTGAGCGTGTCCCGCATCTCTTCCTTGAGGGGATGCTGATCGCCGCATGGGCGGTGGAGGCGGAGACCTGCTTTATCTACATGCGCGACGAATACCCCGCCGTGCTGCACATTCTGGCAAAGGAAATCGCCGCACTTGAAGCGGCGGGCGTCGTCGAGAAGGGCTACATCGACCTGCGCCGCGGGGCAGGGGCCTACATCTGCGGTGAGGAATCCGCGATGATCGAAAGCATCGAAGGCAAACGCGGCATGCCGCGCCACCGCCCGCCTTTTGTGGCGCAGGTGGGTGTCTTTGGCCAGCCCACGCTGGTCCATAATATCGAGACATTGCATTGGGTTGCCCGCATCTGCCGGGAAGGGCCGGAAGTGCTTTCGGGCACCGAAAAGAACGGCCGCAAGGGGTTGCGCAGCTATTCCGTCTCGGGCCGTGTGGCCAATCCGGGCGTGCATCTGTTGCCTGCGGGGTCCACGATTACGGACATCATCGAAGCCTGCGGCGGCATGGCCGACGGCCATGTGTTCAAAGCCTACCAACCCGGCGGCCCCTCTTCAGGTCTGCTGCCTGCGACGATGCACGACATCCCGCTGGATTTTGACACACTGCAACCGCACGGCAGCTTCATCGGGTCTGCGGCGGTCGTCGTCCTCTCTGAGACCGACAGCGCCCGCGCTGCTGCGCTCAACATGCTGCGGTTCTTCGAGGATGAAAGCTGTGGCCAGTGCACACCCTGCCGCGTTGGGTGTGAGAAGGCCGTGAAGCTGATGCAGGCCGATACATGGGACCAGCCGCTGCTGGAGGAACTCTCCACTGCGATGGTCGATGCCTCCATCTGCGGGCTGGGACAGGCGGCACCAAACCCCATTCGCATGGTGATGAAGCATTTCGCGGATGAAATCTGAAGGGCCGCGCGCCCTTCCATCTGACCGCGCCAGCTTATACATCGGGTCAAAGACCTGAGTTCACTGGCGCGGAGACCCCCCTTTGGCATTTTTCAAGAAGCTCAAAGAGCGGCTGTTCAAATCCTCATCCAAGATTGATGAGGGGTTGGAGGCGATCGTCAGCGATGGTGGTGAGGAAGAAACGCTTGTCGTAGAGACGGGCGCGGCGGAAGCCGAGGCGGAGCGTCAGGCGGCAGCGGCGCGCGAAGCGGAAGCGGCGCGTCTGGCGGCAGAGGAAGAAGCCCGCCAGGAAGCGGCGCGGGAAGCGCAGGCGCAAGCCGAGCGGCTGGCGGCAGAAGAGGCCGCCCGTGTTGCCGCCGAGGAGGAAGCCGCCGCCGAAGCCGCGCGTCTGGCTGCCCAACAGGAAGCGGCCCGCATCGCAGAGGAACAAGCCGCCGCCGCAGAGGCTGCAAGACGCCGCGCCGCTGAGGAAGCCGCCGCCGAGGAAGCACGCCTTGCCGCCGAACGCGCCGCGGCCGCAGATGAAGCCGCCCGTCAGGAAGCCGAAGCCGCCGCCGCCCGCGCTGCTGAAGAGGCCCGCCTTGCCGCCGAAGCAGAAGCCGCCGCACAAGCCGAAGCGGCACGCCTTGCCGCCGCCCATGAAGCGGCGCGTGTGGCTGCCGCGCAAAAGGCGCAGGAAGACGCCGACCGGCGCGCCGCTGAAGAAGCCGCGCGCGCCCAAGCGGCAGAGCAGGCCCGGCTGGACGCAGAGCAGAAAGCCGCGCAAGAAGCGCGCGCCCAGGCAGAGCGTGATGCAGCCGAAGCCGCCCGCGTCGCCGAAGAAACCGAAGCTCAGCGTCTGGCCGCAGAAGCCGTGCCCGAGCCCGCA
Organism: uncultured Sulfitobacter sp.; assembly: GCF_947500075.1. GTDB lineage: Bacteria > Pseudomonadota > Alphaproteobacteria > Rhodobacterales > Rhodobacteraceae > Sulfitobacter. The sequence continues at coordinate 218,915 of NZ_CANMQS010000002.1, forward strand.
GCCCCGGCCCCCTTGCACACAACATTGACCCCCGTTGCCCCCTCCCTCATCGAGGACGAAGAAGAGACCTCCGAACCCGCCAAGAAACCCGGCTTGCTGGGCCGTCTCATGGGCCGCAGCGCCCCCAAGACCGTCGTGCGCCGGACGCTGGACGACGACATGCTCGAACAGCTCGAAGAATTGCTGATCACCGCTGACATGGGCGTGGACACCGCCCTGCGCGTGACCGCCAACATGGCCGAAGGGCGGCTCGGCAAGAAATTGAGCGTCGCTGAAATCAAAACCCTGATGGCCGACGAAGTCGCCCGCATCATGGAGCCTGTGGCCCGGCCCCTGCCGCTTTTCCCCAAGACACCGCAGGTGGTGCTGGTGGTCGGCGTGAACGGGTCGGGCAAGACCACCACGATTGGCAAACTCGCCAGCCAGTTCCGTGCCGCAGGTAAGAAGGTGGTGATTGCCGCAGGCGACACCTTCCGCGCGGCGGCGGTGGAACAGCTTCAGGTCTGGGGGGACCGCGCAGGCGTGCCCGTGCTGACCGCCGCACAGGGCAGTGACCCTGCCAGCCTTGCCTTTGACGCGATGGCACAGGCGCAGGCCGATGGGGCGGACCTTCTGCTGATCGACACCGCCGGCCGCTTGCAGAACCGCGGCGACCTGATGGAGGAACTGGCCAAGATCGTCCGTGTCATCCGCAAGAAAGACGAAACCGCGCCCCACAACACGCTGCTGGTGCTGGATGCGACAACGGGCCAGAACGCGCTCAGTCAGGTGAAAACGTTTCAGGAAATCTCGGACGTATCCGGGCTGGTGATGACCAAACTTGACGGCACCGCCAAGGGCGGCGTGCTGGTGGCGCTGGCCGATAAATTCGGCCTGCCGATCCATGCCATCGGCGTGGGCGAACAGATCGATGATCTGTCACCCTTTGATCCAGAGGAATTTGCCGACGCGCTGGTGGGCAATGAACGGTAGACCTCCCGCGCGGGGGCGTCCTTCCGACTTCAGCTTTCTGCCCGGCGCGACGGCTGCGCATGAGTTTATTGGCCAAATGAAGCCCGGACCTGCGCTTCATTTGGCCTTTAAACTCAATTCCAACAACAAGGCCTGGGGACGGCGGTTGTGTGAAGGTACGTCTTGACCGATTGGCTGCTCTCCATCGAAGGCACCGAGACCGGGCATCAGGTTGCCCTTGGCCTCGCCATCATGGCGGCGTTTCTGCACGCGGTCTTTGGCGCGCTGCAAAAGGGGCGGCATGATCCGTGGCTGACGCGGGGCGCGATTGATTTCGCCTATTGCATCATGGCTGCCCCCTTTGCGCTTTTTGTCGTGCCCTGGCCGGAGCCACATATGTGGGTCATCTTCCTTGGCGCCTTTTCCATCCACATCATCTACAAATGCCTGCAAGCCTGGGCCTATACCAAGGGGGCCTATACGGTCGTCTACCCGGTGGTGCGCGGCACCGGGCCGCTCTTTGCGGTGATCGGGGCCTATCTGATCTTTGAGGAACGCTTCACAGGTGTGCAATGGCTGGGGGTGGCCGTGCTGCTGGCGGGTATCTTCGGGCTGGCGATCTACAACATGGTGTTTCTGGTGTCCGAACGCGACACCCTGCACGCCGCCCTTGGCATTGCCGTGCTGACCGGGCTCTTTGTCGCACTCTACACCACCTATGACGCCTACGGCATCCGCGCCACGCAGAACCCGTTCACGTTCCTTGCGTGGTTTTTCATGATTGACGGGCTGGTGATGCCTTTCATCGCGGCGGCGCGCTGGCGGCGGATGGTGGACGCCCCCGCTCTTGGCCCGCTTCTGGCGCGTGGGTTTGTGGGCGGCATCACCGCTTTCCTCAGCTTTGGCGCGATCATGATGGCAACGCGGCTCGACAAGGTGGGCGAGGCGGCGGTGCTGCGCGAAACCTCAACCGTGTTTGCCGCGCTGATCGGCTGGATTTTTCTCAAAGAAACCGTTGGGCCGCGACGTCTTGGCCTGATGGCATTGATCGCAGCAGGCGCTGTGATAGTTGAGATGGGCGGATAAAGGAGAGACCCTGCATGGCTGAGCCCAAAACCATCAACCCCATCCTCAAGCATGTGCTTGAACTGGGTCCGCCCTTGCTGTTTTTCGTGATCTACCAGCGCATCCGCGATGACGTGTTTACCTGGGGCGGGACAGACTACAGCGGGTTTATCGTGGCAACCCTTATTTTCGTGCCAATCTTGTTGATCGCGATGGGTATTCTCTGGGCCATGACCGGACAACTCAGCCGGTTGCAGGTATTCACAGCCTGCATTGTTATCTTCTTTGGTGCCCTGACGTGGTGGTTCAATGACGAGAAGTTTTTCAAGATGAAAACAACCATAGCTTATGGCATTTTTGCGATCATCCTCGGCATCGGGCTTGCGCGGGGGCGCAGCTATCTTGCCTATGTCATGTCCGAGGTGATCCCGATGACTGATCAAGGCTGGATGGTGCTGACCCGGAGGCTGACGATGTTCTTTGTGGCGATGGGGGTGGCCAACGAAGTGATCTGGCGCACCATGTCCACCGATGCCTGGGTCAAGATCGAAACCTTTGGCTTTCCGATCGTGACGTTTCTATTCCTTTGGACGCAGATCGTGGCGCTTGAGAAATATACAGTCTCTGAAGACGAAAGCTGACGCTACTGCGCCTGCTGCAAGGCCTGCGTCTCCTGTACCATCGGCTCTTGCAGACCGGGGCGCCACTGCGGAGAGTTGGGCGCAACCGAATGCGCAACTTTCTGTGCCAGATCAAGGGACAGAACCGATTCCAGCGCCAGCTTGAACCGGGCAGAGCGTGCCGATGCACGCGCAAGGTCCTCGCCCGTCCACTCCAGTATTTCAGACCCGGCAGCCAGCGTTGTAGTGGCCGAGGCAGGCCCGCCGGTCAGATATGCAACCTCCCCCACAAACACCCCTGCGGGCACGTTGAAACTGTCGCCCTTTTTGACAATCGACGTGTGCCCGGACACCACATAGAACAATCGCGTCAGCGGCATCCCCTCCGTAGTCAACACCAGATCCGTATCCGCCACATAACGCCGCGCACTGCGCATCAGGATGCGAAAGTCGCCCGGTTTCATGCTGTAGAACTGATCAAAGATATCCGCATGTTTGCGCGGAATGGCCAGCCGTGACCGACCCGCCAGCAGGATCGCCAGACCGTATATATTCGCAAACCCAATCATGATCGAAATGAACATCGCTTCCCAAAGCGGCGTATCCGCGACGGTCGCGTAGTAGACCGTATAAAACCCCGTGCCCGTCAGCACCATCAATCGCAGAACAATCTGGTTAATGATAAGCAGGCCCAGGATGTAGAAAACACCGGCCACATAGACGAGCGTCTCGGGACTCATCAAATATTCAAACACGCAAAACGCTCTCTCTCGACCTAAGATGACAGAGCTTGCATCGAAATTTTCCCTGCGTAAAGAATTCTGTGTGCGGGCGACTATTTTTTGTGGGTGAACAGCTTGTCCTGTGCGCCTTTGTCCTTGGAGAAATCGCCGCGTTTCTCCGCAAACAGCGCCCGTCCGCGTTGCACACCGGGCCGTGCGCCCATCGTCTCAAGCCAGCGGGCCATGTGCGGTTTGTCTTCCAGCGTCTGCTGCTGCCCTTCCCAAAGCGACGCCCAGCCCCAGATCGCAAAATCCGCGATGGAGATGAAATCACCCGCGACGTATTCGGCCTGTGCCAACTGCCGATCCAGCACGCCGTAAAGCCGCGCCGTCTCGCTCCGGTAGCGGTCCTTGGCGTAGGGCAGATCGTTTGGCGGGTCCATCGCTGGCGCGTACTTCAGGAAGTGATGCGCTTGCCCGGCCATGGGGCCCAGACCGCCCATCTGCCACATCAACCATTCCTCCACCGCAATGCGGTCCCGCTCTGTCTTGCCATTAAACGTCCCGGTTTTCCGCGCGAGGTATTGCAGGATCGCCCCGGATTCAAAGACCGACACCGGCGCGCCATCTGGCCCATCCGGGTCCACAATCGCGGGCATCCGGTTGTTGGGGGCGATCTTCAGGAAGTCAGGTGCAAACTGATCGCCTGCGCCGATGTTGATCAGATGGGTTTCATAGGGCAGGCCCATTTCCTCCAACGCGATGGAGACTTTCCAACCATTGGGGGTGGGCCAGTAGTAAAGGTCGATGGGGGCGGGCATAGGTGGTCTCCTGCAAGGTCAGGTGAGTTTGACAGGATTTCCGGAGGAGTGAAGGCTTGACCGACACCGGGTCAGAGGCGTAAAGCAATTCTCGTGGTGATTTGTTACCGGATTGCGGGCCACGTTAAACAATCTGCTAAAAGGTCAGGATGAAAGCCCCCTTTCGCTTGACCGCGTTTGGGGTTTTTTTGCGTCTCGGGGGCAGAGACCACTGGAATGGAACAATGAGTAAAGACTGGCAAAAAGGCACCCGTGCGGTGCATGCAGGCACCCGCCGCAGCCAATACGGCGAAGTGTCCGAGGCGATCTTCATGACGCAGGGCTTTGTTTATGACAGCGCCGAACAGGCTGAGGCGCGGTTCGAAGCACTGGGCGAGGATGAATTCATCTACGCCCGCTATGGCAACCCCACCGTCAAGATGTTCGAAGAACGCATCGCCTCCCTCGAAGGGACCGAAGACGCCTTTGCCACGGCTTCCGGCATGGCAGCGGTCAATGGCGCGCTGATGTCGCTGGTCAAGGCGGGCGATCATGTGGTGTCCTCCCGCGCGCTGTTCGGCTCGTGCCTGTATATCGCCGAGGAAATCCTGCCCCGGTTCGGCGTCGAAGTGACCTTTGTCGATGGCCATGATCTGGACCAGTGGGAAGCCGCCATTCGGCCCGACACCCGCGCGGTCTTCTTCGAATCCCTCTCCAACCCGGCGCTTGAACTGGTGGACATCGAAGCGGTCTCGAAGCTGGCCCATGCCAAGGGCGCGATTGTGGTCTGTGACAACGTTTTCGCCACGCCGATCTACTCGAAGGCCGTCGCGCAAGGCGCTGATATCGTGATCTATTCCGCTACCAAGCACATCGACGGGCAGGGCCGTGCGCTGGGCGGGGTGATCCTTGGCACGCGGGAGATGATCCGCAAGACGGTTGAGCCTTACATGAAGCACACCGGCGGCTCGATGAGCCCCTTTACCGCCTGGATCATGCTCAAGGGGCTTGAAACGATGCGCCTGCGGGTTCAGGCGCAATCGGCCACGGCGCTGGCACTGGCCACGGCGCTTGAGGGCCATGAAAACCTTTCCCGCGTGATCTATCCGGGCCTTCCCAGCCATCCCCAGCACGCTCTGACCCTGCGCCAGATGGGCGATGGCGGCACGATGCTGGCGATTGAGGTCAAAGGCGGCAAGGAGGGGTCATATCGGTTCCTCAATGCCTGTAAGGTTGCGATCATCTCCAACAACCTCGGCGATGCCAAAACCATCCTGACACCGCCTGCGTTCACCACGCACCAGCGGCTGCCGCAGGATCAGAAGGATGCGCTGGGAATCACACCCGGATTGGTGCGAATCTCTGTCGGTCTGGAAGATGTCCGTGACCTTCAGGCGGATTTCACCCAGGCATTATCGCATTGAAAGTGTCGCATTTGCATGGGCTTAGGACTGGCCTATTGAGGTATATCATATCTTAATTGGTAATCTCGAATGCGCACCCTACTTAAAGCCTGCGCACCGAAGAGGGGGGCCAAGTCCATGAATGCAATCACTTCTGTTGAAAAAGCACCTGAGCGATCAGAGGCAGAGGAAGCACTTGCGACGCTGAAAAAATGGGCCGCAGGGGCCTCGGCCTCCGAAATTGAGGGGCTGGATCCCGCCGTGGCGCGCCTGCTGTCGGACGAAGTGGCCTATCCCGATTTCAAGCGGACGTACCCGGACGATTTCGCCGTGGGCGACAATTACAAAGCGACATTGCCTGATCTGCAAAACGGCCCGTCGAGCCTGATCAGGGGCGCAAAGACGCAGATCCAGCACGTTGGCATCTCCAACTTCCGGCTGCCCATTCGCTTTCACACCCGCGACAATGGCGATCTCAGCCTTGAGACTTCCATCACCGGGTCTGTCAGCCTTGAGGCCGACAAGAAGGGCATCAACATGTCCCGCATCATGCGCAGTTTTTACAAACACGCAGAGCAGACGTTCAGCTTTGACGTGATCGAAGCCGCCCTTGATGACTACAAGACCGATCTCGAAAGCATGGATGCCCGCATCCAGATGCGGTTCTCCTTCCCGATGAAGACAACAAGTCTGCGGTCGGGCCTTCAGGGCTATCAATACTATGATGTGGCGCTGGAACTGGTGGAAAAGGACGGTGTGCGCCAGCGCATGATCCACCTCGACTACGTCTATTCCAGCACATGCCCCTGTTCGCTGGAACTGTCCGAGCATGCCCGCGCCACCCGCGGACAGCTCGCCACGCCCCATTCGCAACGCTCCGTCGCGCGGATTTCGGCGGTGATGGACGACAAGCACAAATGCCTGTGGTTCGAAGAACTGATCGAAGCCTGCCGCCGCGCCGTGCCGACAGAGACGCAAGTCATGGTCAAGCGCGAGGATGAGCAGGCCTTCGCCGAACTGAACGCCGCCAACCCGATCTTCGTCGAAGATGCCGCACGTCTGTTCTGCGAACAATTGCAGGCCGAACCCCGCATCAAGGATTTCCGCGTCGTCGCCAGTCATCAGGAAAGCCTGCACAGCCATGATGCGATCTCCGTCCTGACCGAAGGGCCGACGTTTGAGATGGCCAGCATCGATCCACGGCTGTTCAGCACGCTGTTCCACGTCGGGTAAGAAACTCTCCTCAGCGAAATGTGAAAGGCCGGGCAGGGGATGCCCGGCCTTTTGCGTCTGTACGTTTGCACAAGGTCTGCACCACGCGGGTCGCGGGTATGCAGATTTGTGCGTTCTTCTGGCCCCCGTGATGCCCTATCTAGAGTGCAGAGGGGGAGACAACAAAACCTCAAGGAATTACAATGGCCTATCAAGCATCCGCACCCCGTTCCACCGCTCTGGAAACGCTTCAGCATCTGACACACCGCATCGGGCATGGCCTGCGCGCGGTCGGCAAGGCGCTGATGGAATCCTCCGAAGGCAACCGCCGTCTGATCTACGCACAGGCTTTGCAGGCAAAATCTGATGCTGAGCTTGCGGCGCTGAACATCAAACGCGAAGACATCATCGAACATGCCTTCGGCCGCGGGTTCTAAGCACCGCTGACACTCCACAGGCACCGCGTTCCGGACCACCCAGGGCCGGGCCCGGACCTGTGCCTGCTTGACACCGTCAATCCCCCACGCCAACGCTGAGCCATGATAGATTTGCGCCCGGTTGGATATGTGGTTGGCCTGTTGGTGGCCGTGCTGGGCATTGCGATGATCCTGCCGCTGCTGGTGGATATTGCCGAACAGCGCGGCCATTGGCCCGTCTTCGCCGAAGCCGCGCTGATCACCACACTGGCAGGCGGTTTCATTGCGCTGGCCTGCGCCAATGGCGTGCGCGAAGGGCTGACGATCCAGCAGACCTTCCTGCTGACCACGGGTGTCTGGGCCTTGCTGCCCGTCTTTGGCGCGATCCCCTTCATGCTGGGCGAAACAGGCTCCAGTTTCACCGACGCCGTGTTTGAAGCCACCTCCGGCCTGACCACAACCGGGGCCACGGTGCTGTCCGGGTTGGATGAACTGCCCAAGGGCCTGCTGCTCTGGCGCGGCGTGCTGCAATGGCTGGGCGGGATCGGCATTATTGTTGTGGCCATGGTGTTCCTGCCGGAACTGAAGGTCGGTGGCATGCAGATCTTTAAATCCGAAGGCTTTGATACCTTTGGAAAAATCCTGCCGCGCGCGGGTCAGATCGCCAGCCAGATCTCTGTCATCTACCTGTGGCTCACGATCACCTGCATGCTCAGCTATCTTGCCCTAGGCATGAACGCCTTTGACGCCACCGTGCATGCGCTCACCACCGTCTCTACGGGGGGGTTCGCCAATTATGACGCCTCTTTCGCCGCGTTCTCGGGACCGAAGGAATACGTGGCCACACTCTACATGATCCTCGCCGCGCTGCCCTTCGTGCGCTACGTCCAGCTGATCAATGGCAACACCATGGCGCTGCACAAAGACACCCAGATCCGCGGGTTTCTGGCGACCCTTGCCGTGCTGGTGCTGGTGATCTTTGTGCTGCTGCACAACACCCAGGGAACGGGTTGGGAGCAGAGCTTCCGCAAGGCGCTGTTCAATATCACCTCGATCATCTCTGGCACCGGCTATGCTTCGGCGGACTATATGCAGTGGGGGTCTTTCGCGGTGGCGCTGTTCTTTTTCATCGGGTTGATCGGCGGCTGTGCGGGCTCCACCACCTGTTCGATCAAGGTCTTCCGCTACCAGCTTCTGTTCGCCTCCATCCGCGCGCAACTGCGCCGCATCCGGTCGCCCCACGGCATCTTCACGCCGCGCTATGACGGCAGGCCCGTGGGCAATGACGTGCTGAGTTCGGTGATGTCGTTCTTCATGTTCTTCGTGGTCACGCTGGGGCTGGTGGCTGTGGCGCTCAGCATGACAGGTCTGGATTTCGTCACCTCCGTCTCTGGCGCTGCCGCAGCACTGGCCAACATCGGCCCCGGTCTGGGTGACATCATCGGCCCCTCGGGCAACTTCGCCAGCCTCAACGATACCGCCAAATGGATCCTGACCACCGCGATGCTGCTGGGGCGGCTGGAACTGCTGGTGGTCTACGTCTTCTTCACTGTCAACTTCTGGAGGGCCTGATGGCTGATCCGCAGATGCGTCCCTTGGGCGCGCAAATCTCCCACATGCTCAAGGATCGTGGCGTCGATGTGATCTTCGGCATTCCCGGCGTGCATAACCAGGAGATGTACCGGGGGATCGAGGAGGCTGGGATCACCCATGTGCTGGCACGCCACGAGCAGGGGGCGGGGTTCATGGCCGACGGCTATGCCCGCGCGACGGGCAAGGTGGGCGTGGCTTATGTGATCACCGGGCCGGGGCTGTGCAACATCATGACGCCGATGGGGCAGGCGTATTCGGATAGCGTGCCGATGCTGGTGATTTCGTCCTGTCTGGATGAGACGGCGGCCACGCGCGGGCAGTTGCACCAGATGAAGGACCAGCGCGCGGCGGCGGAGACGGTGTGTGACTGGTCCGAAGAAGCGCGCACGCCGGAGGCGGCGTATGCGTTGATCAATCGTGCGTTTATGGAGTTACATACGACAAGGCCGCGCCCGAAACATCTGCAAGTCCCCATAGCGTTGCTCGAAGCGCCATCACCGCAGCACGACCCGGCTCATATGGGGTTCAGCGATGGCATCGAGGAAATGGGCGATCTGTTCCCGGTTCTGCCGCACCTGTTGCAAAGGGCAAAGCGACCGCTTTTCATTTTTGGGGGCGGCGCAAAAGATGCGACATCAGAGGTTCGAACCTTGTTGAAACGCTGTCCCGTGCCCGTGTTCACAACGTATGCAGGGCGTGGAATTGTGCCATCTGAGTATCCGTTTCTCTTTGGCAGCACGCTTGCCCGGCCGGACAGTGCGTCCGTGATCGGTGAAGCCGACCTTGTCATTGCCGTTGGCACCGAACTGGCGGAAGTTGACCTTTGGCGAGACAAACTTGGACACATGGCGAAGCTGGTTCGTATTGACATAGATCCATCAGTCCTGTCGGACGGTCGTGGCAACTCCATGCGTTTCAAGGCAGCAGCTCACACCGTATTTCGCGCTTTTGAAGCGGTTGTCGACCTGCCAAATGCGTTCGACTGGACCCCCGAAGAGGTCGCCAAAACCCGCGCCCGCTGGCGCGCCGAAACAGACGCCGAACGCCCCGGCATTGTCCCGCTCTGCGACGCCCTGCGCGCCGCCGTCCCGGCAGACACCATGATCTACTCCGACATGACCCAATTCGCCTATGTCGCCAAGGAGGTCTGGGACATGGACCGCCCCGGCCACTGGCACCACCCCTACGGTTTCGGTACGCTGGGCTATGCCACACCCGCTGCCATAGGCGGTGCCGTTGCGCGGCCCGATCAGCCGACGATGGCGATCATCGGCGATTACGGCTTTCACTACACCATGCAGGAGCTTGGTGTGGCGGTGGAACTGGGCCTGCCGATCCCGATCATCCTCTGGGACAACGGAAAACTCAAAGAGATCGAAGACAGCATGACCCGCGCCCAGATCGCGCCCAACGCGGTCATCGCCCGTAACCCGGATTTCGTGAAACTGGCGGAGGCGTTTGGCGCAAAAGGTGTAGCCCCCAAAACGATTGCGCAGATGCAGACAGCGGTCAAAGACGCCTTCACCGCAGATGGCCCCACGCTGATCTACCTCACCCCAGACCTCACCGCCTGAGATCGATTTTTCGAAAAAATCGCACCGGAATTTTCGAAAATTCCGCGCCCAACCTCACTCCCAGCAGCTCACCAGCACCGTCATGCCCTGCGCGGCCCGCGTCAGGTCGCGCGGGGCAATCGTGCCCGTGGCCCCATTCGCCGCCAGCGTGATCCCCGCCTGTGACGCCACATCCGCGATCGCTGTGCTTTTGAGCGCAAAGCTCACGCCCTGCGGCAACTGCCGACCGTCGGTGCTCTCCGGCAGCAACATCCCCACAACGCTGCCCGTCCCGTCAAAAACTGGACCGCCCGCGTCGCCGGGTTGGGCGGCCAGCGCCAGACGCTTAAGATCTTCTTCGCCCTGCAACCCGCGCACATCCGCAATGGTCCCGAATGTCAGCGTCGCCGCACTCAGCACCCCTTCGTAGGAGAACCCGGCCACGGAAACCTCTGACTGAAGCCTCGGGTCGACCAGCGTGAACCGCGCCACGTCAAGCGGCGCCAGCGGGCTGCGTGGTTTCAGGATCGCAATCCCCTTGCCTGCATCCGTCGCCACCACATCCGCTTCGGTATCGCCGTCCACGGTCACGCGGCTACAGGTGTTGACCGCTTCTGCCGTTGTCGCCACCACGCCGGACCGGTCAATGAAGAAACCTGACCGCGCAATCTTCGGACGGCGGATCTGCAACCCTGCCACCAGATCAATCGACTGCGTCTCTGCCCCGCCTGCGGCAGCATCCAGCACAGCGGGCAGGCGCGTGAAGCTCTTGGTCATTTCCGCCATCACCCGGCGGCGGCGGTCCTCATCCCCCGCAGGCCAGATCAGCGTGAACCCCTTGATCTGCCCGCCTTCCAGCGACACTTTCGTCTGGCTGATGATGCGCGCGTCCTGACCGATCAGCTCGAAGGAGGCATTCTTGCGCTCCCGTGGGCCGTCCACCGGCACAATCTCCAGCGTCTGCATGATGTCATAGAGACCAAAGAGCGTGTCCTGATCCCCTTCCTGACTGATCAGCAGCACCCGCGCGCCAATGTCGCCGGTGCTGTTGTACTGGGCAAAGGGCGGCTCATAGGTGTCAAAGGCCACTTCCGCTGTGGGCATGATCATTTCAATGCCCGCCGCTTCATCGCGCACGATCTGAAGGCCCAGACCATCAAGAACCGCGTTATACTGCCCAAGCAGCGCCGCGCGTTGCACGGTGGTCAACACCCCGGTGACGTCATAGCCATTGGCTTCCTGCCAGGCGGCCATGGAATTGCGTGTGCCCCGGCCAAAGGCCCCGTCAATGGCTGCGTTGTAGAAACCCGCCCACTGCAAGGCGACCTGCAAGGCGCGCCGTTCGTCGCCATTCAAGGCCCGTTCGCTCCGCCGCGCCTGCGCGGGCGTTTCATCGGCGGGCTCAGGGTCGGGCAGGTCTGCCACCGGCGCCTCCTCGGCAGGCGCGTCCTCCACCGGGGCCTCTTCTGCGGGGGCTGCTGGCGTCACATTGTCCGGCACGGTGATCGCCCCGCGGTTCAGCACATTGGCCCCCACCGGCCAGAACTGCTGCCGCAATCGGCTGGAAAGCTGAATGAAACTGTCGCGCGGCACCAGCCCCTGCCGCACATAGGTCCGCAGGACCTCCTCCGCATCGTCCCGTGTGTAGGGCCCCACCGTGATCCCGTACCAGCCCCCGCCCAGCGAAAACCCGTTCACATCCTCCAGCAGTGTGGCATAGGCGCGCGCCCGGTCTGTCGCGGCGGCCAGAGACGGCTGCGCCTCAATCTGCACCCAGACGACCTCCTCGCTCTGCGCCAGCGCAGGGGAGGGGACAAGCGCAGGTGCGCAAAGCACTGCAAAACAAACAAGGAGGGCTGAAAGGAAACGGTGCATCGTGCGGAAACTCTCATCGCGTAAAATCCGGCGCAGATAATCAGGAAAGCGCTGCAAAGGCCATGGGATTCGGCCCTGAAATGGTCACAAACCTGCAATTGACCCAAGCACGCCACACCCGTAGGAAAGGCGCGCGCAGTCAAAGGTAAGATCCATGTCCCATCCCACCTCCACACCACGGTCCTTTCAGGCCATCATTCTGGCCCTGCAAACCTACTGGGCCGAACAGGGCTGCGCCGTGCTGCAACCCTACGACATGGAAGTAGGGGCAGGCACCTTCCACCCCGCCACCACCCTGCGCAGCCTCGGCACCCAGCCCTGGGCGGCAGCCTATGTGCAGCCCTCACGCCGCCCGACCGATGGCCGCTACGGCGAAAACCCCAACCGCTTGCAGCATTACTACCAGTATCAGGTGCTGATCAAACCCAGCCCGCCCAACCTGCAAGACCTCTACCTCGGCTCCCTGCAAGCCATCGGCATCGACATGGAACTGCACGACATCCGCTTTGTCGAAGACGACTGGGAAAGCCCGACCCTCGGCGCCTGGGGCCTCGGCTGGGAAGTCTGGTGCGACGGCATGGAAGTCAGCCAGTTCACCTACTTCCAGCAGGTGGGCGGCCACGACTGCGTGCCGGTCTCGGGCGAACTCACCTACGGCCTCGAACGCCTCGCCATGTACGTCCTGGGCGTCGATCACGTGATGGACATGCCTTTCAACGACCCCGACGCCCCGATCCCGCTCACCTACGGCGACATCTTCAAACAAACCGAAGAGGAATACGCCCGCTGGAACTTCGACACCGCCAACACCGACGTCCTGCTGCGCCAGTTCGAAGAAGCGGAAAGCCACTGCAAAGCCATCCTCGACCAGCCGCACGAGGACCCCAAAACCGGCAAGCGCATCGTCATGGCACATCCCGCCTATGACCAATGCATCAAAGCCAGCCACATGTTCAACCTGCTCGACGCCCGCGGCGTGATCTCCGTGACCGAACGCCAGGCCTATATCGGCCGGGTGCGCGCATTGGCCAAAATGTGCGCCGATGCCTTTGTGCAGACCCGCGCGGGCGGCTTCACCGAAGACGCGGCGTAACCCACCCATGAGCGGCAAAATCATAGGGATCACCATCATGCTCTCCGCCCTGATCGCAGGCGCAGGCCTCTACTATCTGCAAGTCTACGGCTTCTACCGCGAGGTGCCGCAGCCCGTGATCACGCTGGTCTCCCTCACCGACGACCAGCCCGAAGAGATCTTCACCAACGCCCTGCACGCCATCGACGCCGACAGCTCCCCCATCCGTTTCCGCGCCTGCTTCACCACCGACCTGAGCCTGCCGATGCTCACCGAAACCTACCAGATGATCGACACCAACGCCCCCCGCAACGCACCGGGCTGGTTCGACTGCTTCGACGCCAGAGCCATCGCCGCCGAAATCGACGCAGGCACCGCGCTCACCTTTCTGGGCGGCAAAAACGTCCACTTCGGCGTCGACCGCATCGTCGCCATCACTGAAGACGGCCGCGGCTACGTCTGGCATGAACTTAACGACTGCGGCGAAAAAGCCTATGACGGCACCATCGTCGGCGAAGAATGCCCGGCCCTGCCCACAAACTGAAACCCCGCCATGGTCTTCCAAATGGTTCAAAAAACCCCGCCGGAGGCCTCCCGTATAGACCGCCCCTAGACCCCGAACGCCGCGCCGACTATCCCGGACGCACCCTAACCCCAAGGAACACCTCGTGCCCGACCTGCTGATCGAACTCTTTTCCGAAGAAATCCCCGCCCGCATGCAACGCCGCGCGGCAGAGGACCTCAAAAAGCTCGTCACCAACGGTCTGGTCGAGGCGGGCCTGACCTATGCCGCTGCGGGCGCCTTCTCCACCCCGCGCCGCCTGACGCTGACGCTGGAAGGCATGCTGGCCGAAAGTCCTGCGGTGACCGAAGAACGCAAAGGCCCCAAGGCCGACGCGCCCGAAAAGGCGATCGAAGGCTTCCTGCGTGGCGCAGGCCTGACCCGCGACCAGCTGGAGGAACGCGACACCCCCAAGGGCAAGATCCTCTTTGCCCAAATCCACAAACCCGGCCGCCCGGCGGCGGAGATCGTGGCCGAGGTGCTCGAACAGACCATCCGCACGTTCCCCTGGCCCAAATCCATGCGCTGGGGCGCAGGCGCGCTCAAATGGGTCCGCCCGCTGCATGCCATCCTCTGCCTGATCTCATCGGAAGAGGGCGCCGACATCGTCCCCCTCGACATCGACGGCATCACGTCGGGCAACACCACCTTCGGCCACCGCTTCCTCGCGCCCGAGGCCATCACCGTCACGGGGTTTGAAGACTACGCCGCCAAACTCAAACGCGCCTTTGTGGTTCTGAACCCCGAAGAGCGCGCGGAAACGATTCTAAACGACGCCACCAACATGGCCTTCGCCGCAGGCCTCGAAGTGGTCGAAGACGCAGGCCTGCTGGCCGAAGTCGCGGGCCTCGTCGAATGGCCTGTTGCCCTGATGGGCACCATCGCCGATGATTTTCTGGAATTGCCGCCCGAGGTGCTGCAAACCTCCATGCGCGAGCACCAGAAATTCTTCTCCGTCCGCAACCCCAAATCCGGCAGAATCGAGAAGTTCATCACCGTCGCCAACCGCACCACCGCCGACGATGGTGCCACGATCCTTGCTGGCAACGAGAAAGTCCTGTCGGCCCGTCTGGCTGATGCGAAATTCTTCTGGGAAAACGACCTGCGCACCGCCACCTCCGCCGAAGGCATGGCCACATGGGTCGCCAACCTCGCCAATGTCACCTTCCACAACAAACTCGGCACCCAGGCCGAGTTGATCGAGCGGATGGCCATCCTCGCCCGCGAACTCGCCCCCATGGTGGAGGCAGATGCGGATGAAGCCGAGCAGGCGGCAAAACTCGCCAAAGCCGACCTCAGCTCCGAGATGGTCTACGAATTCCCCGAACTGCAAGGCTTGATGGGCAGCTACTATGCCAAATCCGCTGGCCACAGCGACGCCGTCGCGGCAGCGGCGAAAGAGCATTACGCCCCCCTCGGCCCCTCCGACGACGTGCCCACAGCACCCGTTTCCGTCGCCGTGGCGCTGGCCGAGAAGATCGACAAGCTGACTGGCTTCTGGGCGATTGATGAGAAGCCAACGGGGAGCAAGGATCCTTTTGCGCTGCGGCGGGCGGCTTTGGGGGTTATTCGGATCTTGGTCGAGAACGGCATCCAAGTCGCAATTCTGACGCCTTTTTGGCGTTCCCTGTCACAGTATCCAGAATCGATGCTCGAGTCCGCGCTTGAAGACCAAGCAGATCGTGATGAAGCGATCGCGGACTATCTTGGCATGGATGTGAATGATGTGTTCGATAGGCGTATCAAGAAAGAAGATGCAGCAGAAACATTGACCGTTCGTGCATCGTTGGCCGATCAAAAGCTTTCCGAGCTGTTGGATGCGGGACCTCGGGCTTTAATTGGCACAAACCTCCTCACCTTCCTCCACGACCGCCTGAAAACCTACCTCAAGGACCAAGGCATCCGCCACGACATCATCGACGCCTGCATCGCCATGGACGGCAACGACGACCTCACCCTGCTGGTCAAACGCGCGCGCGCCCTCTCCGAAACCCTCGCCACCGACGATGGCGAAAACCTCATCCAGGGTTTCAAACGCGCCAACAACATCCTCACCCAGGCCGAGGAAGCCGATGGCGTTGAATACTCCTACGGCGCGGACGTGAAATACGCCGAAACCGACGAAGAAAGGGCGCTCTTCAAAGCCCTTGATGAGGCGGAAGCCAAAATCACCCCCGCGATGGAGCAACAAGACTTCACCACCGCCATGACCGCCATGGCCACCCTGCGCAGCCCCATCGACGCCTTCTTTGACGCCGTGCAGGTCAACAGCGACAACCAGACCGTGCGGCGCAACCGTCTGAATCTGCTCAGCCGCATCCGGGGCATCTGTACCTCCGTGGCTGATCTGACCAGAATTGAAGGCTGACCAGAGCGCCTTTCTGGTGCGTTAACCAGACCACTTGTCAGATTGAATTGACAGCCTATGCTGCACCCACACACGAAAGGTGCCGCAGTGCAGAATAATCCGCATACCACGCTGGTGACCCCCACCGCGCCCATCGCCGCTGAAACCCACGGCGGGCGGGCCAAATGCCTGCAACGGCTGGTGCGGCTGGACCTGCCGGTGCCGCGCACCGTGGCGCTCTCGTTTCAGGCCGTCGACAGGATCGGGCAGGGGCATCTGCCCGATGTGGAAAAAGTCGTGGCCGAATTTCCCGAAGGCGCGCTGATGTGCGTGCGCCCCTCCAGCCAGGACCCCGATTGGGGCGGGCCGGGTGCCGTGATGAACATCGGCATCAACACCGCCAAATACGAATCCTTCTGCGACACCATGGGAGAAGACGCCGCATCGGCCCTCTACACCCGTTTCGTGCAATCCTACGCGGTGCATGTGGCCCGTCTGGATCCGGACATCTTTGACGACGTCAGCGGCGATCCGCGCTCCGCGCTCGGCCAATCCCTGCACGCCTATGAGGCGGAGATGGAAGAACCCTTTCCCCAGGACCGCGCCGCCCAATTGTCCGCCGTCCTGCTGTCGATGTCGCGTGCCTGGCATGGCACCTCCGCGCGGCTGCTGCGGCAGGCCAAAGGCGCGCCTGCGGATGCGGGACTGGGGCTGGTGGTGCAGCAGATGGCCTTCGGCGTCGGCCACGGCACCAGCGGCACAGGCGTGCTGCAACTGGTCAGCAGCGACACCGGGCTGCCGCAGGTCACCGGACGCTACAAAAGCCAAAGTCAGGGCAGGGACGGTCTGGAAGAGAAAACCGCGATGTACCTCACCCGCGACCCGCGCGGGCCGAGCCTGCAAGACATCGAACCGGAGGTCTTTGAAACCCTGATCGGCCACGCCCAGCTGATGCGCACGAAACTGCGGGCCGAGATGCAGGTGGAATTCGTGCTGGAAGACGGCACATTGCACATCCTTGATGGCGTGCGCGTGGCGCGCTCCTCTCAGGCGGCCGTCCATATCGCGGTGGCCCTCGCCGATGACGGGATCATCCCGCGTGAGGAAGCCCTGATGCGCGTCGAACCCCGCACGCTCAGCGAACTTCTGCACCGTCAGGTTGCGCCGGGGGCCAAACGCGACGTGATCGGCAGCGGCATCGCCGCCAGCCCCGGTGCGGCCACCGGGCGCATCGTCTTCAACGCCGCCGACGCTCAGGCCAGCGCCTCGCGTAATGAACCCTGTATCCTCGTGCGCCGCGAAACCAGCCCCGAAGACATCCGCGGCATGCAGGCGGCCCACGCTGTCCTGACCGAACGCGGCGGCATCACCAGCCATGCGGCTGTCATTGGCCGGGGCATGGGGCTGCCTTGCGTGGTCGGCGCCTCCAACCTGCGCTTCAACCTCAAACGCCGCACGATTACCTCTGCCGATGGCCGCGTGTTCAACGCAGGCGACGAAATCACCATCGATGGCACCAGCGGCGAAGTGCTGGTCGGCGCGCCCGCCATGCGCGAAGCCGCCCTTGATGACACCTTCAAACGTTTCATGATCTGGGCCGAAGAAGTCGCCGACATCGGCATCCGTGCCAACGCGGACACCCCTGCGGATGCCCAGACCGCCCACCATTTCCGCGCCGAAGGCATCGGCCTGTGCCGGACCGAACACATGTTCTTCGAACCCGGCCGCATGACCGTCATGCGGGAGATGATCTTTGCCAACACCGGCGAAGATCGCCGCGCGGTGCTGGAACGCCTGCTGCCGATGCAGCGCAACGACTTCAAACAGCTCTTCCGGATCATGGAAGGCAAACCCGTCTCCATCCGCCTGTTCGATCCGCCCCTGCATGAATTCCTGCCCACCGACAAGGCAGGCCAGCGCGAACTGGCCGACGCGCTTGATCTGCCGCTCTCCGCCGTGACCCGCCGCATTGAGGAGCTGAGCGAATACAACCCCATGCTGGGCATGCGCGGCGTGCGCCTTGGCGTGACCGTGCCCGAGATCTACGAAATGCAGGCCCGCGCGATCTTTGAAGCCACCGTCGAGGTCAGCCGCGATGGCGCGCCCGTGGTGCCCGAAGTGATGATCCCGCTGGTCAGCACCCGGCGCGAGGTCGAACTGGTCAAAACCGCCGTCGATGCCGTCGCCGCCGCCGTCAGTTCCGAAACCGACACCGATTTTGACTTCCACCTCGGGGTCATGGTCGAAACCCCGCGCGCCGCCCTGCGCGCCGCTGAAATCGCGCCCTATTGCAGCTTCCTCAGCTTCGGGACCAATGACCTCACGCAGATGACCTACGGGCTGTCGCGCGATGACGCAGGCCGGTTCATGTCGGCTTACGTGCAGCGTGGGGTCTTCGCCGAAGATCCGTTTCACGTCATGGACACCGACGGTGTGGGAGAGCTGGTAAAGCTGGGTGCAACCCGCGGCAGAATGGCCCAACCGGGGGTCACTTTGTCCGTCTGCGGGGAACACGGGGGCAACCCCGAATCAATCGCATTCTGCCGTGAAGTGGGGTTTGACTACGTTTCCTGCTCCCCGTTTCGCGTCCCGGTAGCACGGCTTGCTGCCGCTCAATTGGCCATCAAGGACAAACTTGGGCTCTGAGCCGTTGAAATAACGCTACAAATCCGCGTGATTTTCGGAACGCCGCGTAACATATCCGCCGGGGTTGCAGTTCCCGGCCATTCTGGCTAGGCGCTTGGGTCGTCTGTAACTGCTCTGGGGCATTTCATGCGTTTCGCTATCTCCGCTTTGTTTGCGGCCGCCTTGACGGCTGCGTCCTTGTCACCTGCACCGCTTTCCGCCTCATCGGAGAAAGCGGAGGAACTTGCCCGGATTGAGGCGCAAGGCATCCGGTCGGTGGGCAAGAAGCGGTTGGGCGATCTGGTCACGGTACCGCAGGCCAGCATCAGCACCCCTGTCCAGTTCTCGCGTGCCTGGGTCGACGCCCAGCCGCGCGCCACGGGCGATGCGCAATGGCGCTGTCTGGCCGAAGCGCTTTATTTTGAGGCGCGCGGGGAGACGGTCAAAGGCCAGTTTGCCGTGGCCGAAGTGATCCTGAACCGGGTCCAAAGCGCGCGGTTCCCCGGATCGCTCTGCGCGGTGATCCATCAGGGCACCGGCAAGAAATACCAATGCCAGTTCACCTACACCTGTGACGGCTACAAGGACGTCATCGCGGAACCGGGTGCCTTTGTGCGCGTCGGCAAGATCGCCCGTGCCGCCATGGCCGGCAAGGCCCCTGCGCTGACCGATGGCGCAACCCACTATCACACCACCGCCGTGCGCCCGCGCTGGGCCCGTGTGTACACACGCACCGCACGCATCGGGGTGCACCTGTTCTACCGCCACACATGGCGCACCGCGTCCAACTGACGCTGTCCTAATCTGCAATGGGGCCGCATGGCGGCACTGGTTTGCCGTTTTGCAGCCTGTTAAGGCTGGTGGCGGCGCGTAAACTCGCGCCAGACCGTGCAGAAAGACCCAGCCGCCATGCCCAACGAAATCCGTCTCGCCTTTGCCCATCCGTCAGAACGGGCCGAAGCCATGGCCGGGGATACCCCGCTGGACCGCATTTCCCTGCGCGACCACATTGTCGAGGTTGAGATCGGCGCCTTTCAGGCCGAACGCGGCGTCACCCAGCGCATCTGCTTTAACGTCGTGGTCGAAGTCCAGCCGCTGACCGGCCCGATTGACGACGACGTGGACCGCATCCTGTCCTATGACCGCGTCACCGAAGCCATTGCGGCCGAACTGGCGGATGAACGCCTGAACCTGCTCGAAACCCTCGCCGAACGGGTGGCTGAACGCATTCTGCTGGAACCCCAGGCGATGAAAGCCTTTGTCCGCATCGAAAAGCTCGACCGGGGGCCGGGGGCGCTGGGTGTTGAAATCGTCCGCGCCCGCGAAGATGTCCGCACAGCCGATGCCGAAGCCGCCGAAGCCCCCCAGCCCGAACTGGTGTTCCTCGGCGAAGCCGCCATCGCCTCACCGCATCTGACCGGCTGGCTCGATCAGATGGAAGCCACGGGCCGTCCGCTGATCCTCTGCGTCGGGGCCGCCGAAGGCACGCCCGCCCCGCAGATCCCCCACCGCATGGCGCAACGCCGGATTGATCTGCTGGCGATAGAGCAAAACGCATGGGTGCTCGCCGCCCGAGACGACCGCTGTGTGGTGGTCGAAACCCGCACCGAACTCGACTGGGCGATGAAAAACGGCCAGACCTGCGTCTGGGCGCCGTCCAAGATCGTCCTCGACGCGGTTGAAACCCCCTCCGCCCAGCCCCGCGACGCGGTGGCTCTGGCCGCATGGTTTGCCGCCACCTTTGAAGCGCGCGAAATGCTGGTGATCGGCGCGGAACCGCCCGCAGAGGCCCCCGTGCCCCTGCGTGTCATCCCCGCCAGCCAAGCGCAGTTGTGAGCACCGCGCGGCGCTACGTCAGGCCGCTGCTGCAACAGGGGCCCGCGCGCCCCGATGGCGCGCTTGCGCTGGGCGCAACCGACCTGTGGTTCACCCATGTCGAGCTCTTGCGCCGCGACGGCCCGGCAGAGGTCGTGCCTGCCGCCGCCTTGTCCGCCACTGAACGCGATGCGCTGACGGCACCGCGCGCAGAGATCGCAACACTCTCTCTTGACGCTCCCCGCGTGATGGGCATCCTGAACGCCACCCCGGACAGCTTTTCCGACGGCGGACGCCACGCCGCCGCAACCGATGCCATCACCGCCGGCATGGAGATGGCGCAGGCCGGTGCGGATCTGCTCGACATCGGCGGCGAATCCACCCGGCCCGGTGCGGAAACCGTGCCCGTGCCCGAAGAAATCGCCCGCGTTGTCCCCGTCATCGAAGGGCTGCGGGCAGCGGGCTACACCGGGCTTATCTCCATCGACACGCGCAAAGCAGCCGTGGCGCAGGCCGCAGTGGCCGCAGGGGCAGGGCTGATCAACGATGTCTCCGGCTTGACCTATGATCCGGCCATGCCCGCGCTGGCCGCCACGGCTCAAACCCCCGTCTGTGTCATGCACGCGCTTGGCGATCCCGCGACGATGCAGCAAAACCCGAGCTATGATAACGTCCTGCTCGACGTCTACGACTACCTGCATACCCGCATCACCGCGCTCACCGCCGCAGGCGTCCCCCGCAGCAATATTATCGCCGACCCCGGCATCGGCTTTGGCAAAACACAGGACCACAACCTGACCCTGCTCTCCCGCCTGAGCCTCTTTCACAGCCTCGGCGTGCCCATTCTGCTGGGGGCCTCCCGCAAGCGCTTCATCGGCACCATCAGCGGTGTCGACACCGCCGATCAACGTGTCGCAGGGTCAATTGCCGTGGCCCTTGCAGGCCTTGCCCAAGGCATGCAGATGCTGCGTGTGCATGATGTCGCCGAAACGCGGCAAGCGATTGCACTCTGGCGCGCAAGCATGGCAGGAAGGCACCCATGACAAAGCTCTTTGGAACCGACGGCGTGCGCGGCACGGCCAACACCCACCCCATGACCGCCGAAATGGCCCTGCGCATTGGCGCGGCTGTCGGACGCTACTTTCGCCGCGACGCCGCAGGCGTGCACCGTGTGGTGATTGGCAAGGACACGCGCCTGTCAGGCTACATGTTCGAAAACGCCCTGACGGCGGGCCTCACCAGCACCGGCATGAACGTGCTGCTTCTGGGCCCGGTGCCAACGCCTGCCGTGGGCCTGCTGACCCGCTCCATGCGCGCGGATCTGGGCGTGATGATCTCCGCCAGCCATAACCCCGCCCATGACAACGGCATCAAGTTCTTCGGCCCCGATGGCTTCAAACTCTCCGACAAGGTCGAGGCAGAGATCGAAGCCCTCATCGCCAACGGTGTGGAACCGACCGACGCCACCGAAATCGGCCGTGCCAAACGCATCGACGACAGCCGCTTTCGCTATATCGAACGGGTGAAATCCTCCTTCCCCCGGCAGATGCGTCTTGATGGGCTGAAGGTGGTGATCGACTGCGCCAATGGGGCCGCCTACCACGTGGCCCCGATGGCGCTGTGGGAATTGGGTGCCACGGTCATCCCCGTGGGGGTGGAACCCAACGGCCACAACATCAACGAAGGCTGCGGATCAACCCATCCCGCCCGCGCGGCGGAAGCGGTGCTGGAGCACAAGGCCGATGTGGGCATCTGCCTTGACGGTGACGCGGACCGGGTGATCCTGATTGATGAACAAGGCAACGTCGGCGACGGCGATCAGTTCATGGCCCTGATGGCCGCCCGCTGGGCCGCCGAACAACGCCTGCGTGGCGACGCACTGGTCGCCACGGTGATGAGCAATCTCGGGCTGGAACACTTTCTGGCCGACCACGGCGTGCGTCTGGAACGCACCGGCGTCGGCGACCGCTACGTGGTGGAACGGATGCGGGCAGGGGGGTTCAACCTTGGCGGTGAACAATCGGGTCACATCGTCATGACCGATCACGCCACCACCGGTGACGGCCTGATGGCGGGACTGCAATTCCTCGCTGAAATGGTGCGGGCGGGCAAACCCTCATCCGAACTGCTGCATCAATTCGACCCGGTGCCGCAGCTTCTGAAAAACGTGCGTTTCGCAACGGGACAGACACCTTTGGACGATGCCCATGTCAAAGCCGCCATCGCCCAGGCCGAAGCCGATCTGGCAGGCGGCGGGCGGCTGCTGATCCGCAAATCCGGCACCGAGCCTCTGGTGCGCGTGATGGCCGAACACGCGGATGCCGGCCGGATGACCCAATCGGTCGATATGGTTGTGGCCGCTGTCGAAGCCGCTGTTCAAACCTAACGCTGCCCCCCGAACAACCGGCTGAACGCCCCGAACTGGCTCAGCCCGACGCCCGCCAGAATCAACACCATCGCCCAGATCAGTGAGGGCGGCAGCGGCTCTGCCAAGATCCACGCGCCCAGCAGCACGGACCACAGCGGCACCATGTAATTCACCGTCGACATGAACACGGGACCGGCGGTGCGCACCACCAGCACCCGCAGGAAATTCGCCGCCGCCGTCGGCACCAGCCCCAGAAACGCCAGCACCCCAAGGATATAGGGATCGGGCAGGGGCGGGGGCCCTTCCAGCGCAAAGGCCACCGGGATCACCGCAGCGGCTCCGATGATCAGCAGCACCGTCGACAACCCGATCGGATCCACCGCAGGCAGGCGGCGCAACAGGATCGAACAGACCGCATAACAGGCCGCCGCCGCCATACAGGCCAGCCGCCCCGGTGTCTCCAGCGCGCCGCCGGTGCTGTCAAACGCCTGCGTTCCGATCAGGATCACCACCCCGACAAAGCCGATCACGAACCCCACAACCTTGCGCAGGCGCATCGTCTCTCCCGGCACCAGGAAATGCGCCAGCGGCAGCACGATCAATGCAACCGATGCCATCGACACCCCCGCAAACCCCGCCGTCACATATTGCTGCCCCCAGGCCAGCAGCGAAAACGGCAAGGCCGAACTGCCAAGGGCAATCGCCACCACGATCCCCTTCTGCGCGGGCGTGGGCTGCACGTCAAACAGCGCAAACCCCCGCAGCGCCCAGACCAGCGTCATCACCACCGCCGCAAACCCGATCCGGGAGGCCGCCAGCCAGAACGGCGTGATCCCGGTCAGGGCCACTTCTGTGACCAGAAACGTGCCGCCCCAGACAAAGGCCAGCACGCTGACCATGATCCAGCTTTTGAGGGTGATGTCCGGGGCACTCTGCATCTGCGCACTTAGGCTGCCGGGCAGGCGGGCGGCAAGCGCAAAAAGTTAACCCTGATCGCTGACATTCCTGTCAGATCGCTTGAGGTGCGGGGATGCCGCCTTATCTAAAGCGCTGGAAAGGGCCACGGGCCGTCAAAACGCATGATATGAGGGAGATGCACATGGATATCGTGAACTGGATTGTGGTGATCGGATTGATGAACGTGCTGGTTGGTCTGATCTGGTTCCTGCAGGTCAAAGACAAGAAAAACATGGACGGAAACCGTTCCGAAAAGTCATAAAAAACAAGACCTTGTGAGGTGACGCTCACGCAATCCCTCGCAAAGCCACCTGCACCCCGGCAGGCATGAAAAAGCCCGGACACAGCATCCTGTGTCCGGGCTTTCCCATTCTGTCAGAACGAAATCAGTTCTTCGCTTTGTCGACCATCTTGCCGTCGGAAATCCACGGCATCATCTCCCGCAGCTTCTCACCGACCTGCTCGATCTGATGCTCGTCATTCATGCGGCGTGTGCCCTTGAAGAACGGCTGACCCACGGCGTTTTCCTGCATGAAGTCACGCACGAATTTGCCGGTCTGGATGTCGGTCAGAACCGCTTTCATCTTCGCCTTGGTCTCATCATAGGGCAGGATGCGCGGGCCGGAGACATATTCACCATATTCCGCCGTGTTGGAGATGGAGTAATTCATGTTCGCGATGCCACCTTCGTAGATCAGATCCACGATCAGCTTCACCTCATGCAGACACTCGAAATAGGCCATCTCGGGCGCGTAGCCTGCTTCGACCAATGTCTCGAACCCCATGCGGATAAGCTCAACCAAGCCACCACAGAGCACCGCCTGCTCCCCAAAGAGGTCCGTCTCACATTCCTCGCGGAAGTTCGTCTCGATGATGCCCGACCGACCGCCACCAATGGCGGAGCAATAGGACAGGCCAATCTCAAGCGCCTTGCCAGACGCATCGCGATCAACCGCCACCAGACAAGGCACACCGCCGCCTTTGGTGTATTCGCCGCGCACCGTGTGACCGGGGCCCTTGGGGGCCATCATGATCACGTCGATGCCTTCCTTGGGCTCGATCAGGCCGAAGTGCACGTTCAGACCATGGGCAAAGGCAATCGCCGCACCCTCACGGATGTTGTCGTGCACGTATTTCTTGTAAGTCTCGGCCTGAAGCTCATCGGGCATGGTGAACATGATCACATCGGCCCAGGCCGCCGCTTCGGCAATGCCCATGACTTTCAGGCCTTCGCCTTCCGCCTTGGCGGTAGAGGCAGACCCCTCCCGCAGCGCCACAACAAGGTTCTTCGCACCGGAATCGCGCAGGTTCAGCGCATGGGCGTGCCCCTGGGAGCCGTAGCCCAGAATGGCCACTTTCTTGTCCTTGATCAGGTTCACATCGCAGTCACGGTCGTAATAAACGCGCATTTCATGTCCTCTTTGGTTCAGGTCTGTTGAAGGGTCTGCCCCGCACCATAGGGATGTGAACGCCTGTGGCCATTGCTGTTCTTTGAGTTTATAGGCCAAATGAAGATTAATCATGCGCTGTTCACGCCAAAATTGGAAAGATCATGCTTGATGACATGGACCGCCGTTTGTTGCGCTACTGGCAGGCCGACCCGTCCCTCACGCCCGGAGAGCTGGCCGACCACTGCAACATGACCCCCGGCAAAGCCGCGCGGCGCATCGCCAGGATGCAGGAGGACGGTGTGCTGCAAGGCGTCAGTGCGGTGATCGACTGGGCGGCATTGGGGTACACGGTGGAGGTCTCCCTGCGCATCACGCTCGACAAGACCCAAAGCAGCGCCTTTGACGACTTCCTCACGCAGGCCCGCACCGTTCCCGAAGTGACCGAGATCCAGACCTTCCTCGGCCGCGTCGATGTGCGCCTCAACGTCATCGCCCGCGACATGACGCATTACCAGCAGGTCTACCGCGCGGGCATCCTGACGCTGCCACACATCGCTGACATCGAAGCCCTGATGCAGGTTGCGCGCATCAAAGCGCAGGAGGCGCTGCCCCTATGATCGACCTCGACACCACCGACCGCGACATCCTGCGCGCCCTCTCGCGCGACGCCAGCCAATCCGCCAGCGCCCTGGGCCGCCGCTTTGGCCTCTCGCAACCCGCCACATGGCGCCGCATCCGCCGGCTGGAAGAGGCCGGCGTGATCCGCGGCCGCCGCCTGCGTCTGGACGCCGAAAAACTCGGCTTTGGCGTGACCGTCTTTCTGGGCATCAAACTGGCCACCAAAGGCCGGGTATCGCTGGAGGATTTCGAACGCGCCGTCTCCGCCATCCCCGAAGTGCAGACGGTTGAGCACGTGCTTGGGTTGTACGACTACCGCCTGCGGGTGGTGGCGCGCGACCTGCCGGATTTCGAACGGGTCTTGCGGCGGCGGATCATGACACTGCCGGGGGCAGGGGAGGTGGAGGCGAATGTGCTGCTGAGTGAGGAGCGGTTGGCGGGGCCGATTTGAGGGAGCAGATATGTCCAGCTTGTGGGACGATGGGGCAACTGGTAGTTGACGTGAAACACTCGGGGTCACGTTGTTGTTCTTGCTATTTTTGACCGCCATTCCCGGCGCTTACGTTAATGCGACCATTCTGGTTTTCATGTTCATCAAGATTGGCGAACATGGGATCATTCTTAATCCTATAAAGTTTGTCAGAGTGTTTTGGCCGATACTGGGAGCGTTATTGTGCGGAGTGATTCCTGCGATGCTGATCAGCGGCTTTTCGCTCCAGCTTGACCATCCAAACCAGCTTTCGCAGATGATTATCTCGTCTGTTATTCTCACGGTTGGTGCCTTGGTGAGCGGCGTGATCTTGCATCGGCTATGTGTCGCACAGGTTGAGAGACCAAAGCGATGTAACTGGTCTATCGGGATCATAGCTGCCCTGCAGATTGTTCTCATTGGTGCCACGATGGGTCTGGTAATGCTCTCACCCCCCTGACCTGCAACATTAGGTTTCGCTGTTTGACCGCTTTATCGCCCCCCAACAGTATACCCAGATAAACTTTGCCAACCCCCGCCCATTTTCCTATGCACAACCAACGCATATCGGAGGAACCCCCATGGCATTGCTCAACACCGTCGACCCCACAGGTCTTGATGAATTCAGCGTCGTCTTCACCGACCGCTCCCTCAACCACATGAGCGGCACGTTCCAGAAGGTCATGCGCGACATCTCCGACATGCTCAAGGACGTCTATGCCGCCGACGCTGTCGCCGTGATCCCCGGCGGCGGCACCTACGGCATGGAAGCCGTCGCCCGCCAGTTCGCCCGCGACCGGGATGTGCTGGTGGTGCGCAACGGCTGGTTCTCCTACCGCTGGTCCCAGATCATCGAAAGCGGCGATCTGACGAACAACGTCACCGTGATGAAAGCCCGCGCCCAAGGCAACACGCCCGCCAGCCCCTTCGCGCCTGCGCCCATTGACGAAGTCACCAGCACCATCCGCGAACAACGCCCCGCCGTGGTCTTCGCGCCCCATGTCGAAACCTCTGCGGGCGTGATCCTGCCTGACGACTACATCCAGCAAATGGCCGAAGCCGCTCATGACGTCGGCGCGCTGATGGTGCTCGACTGTATCGCCTCGGGCTGCGCCTGGGTCAACATGCGCGCCTTGGGCGTTGATGTCCTGATCTCCGCCCCGCAAAAAGGCTGGTCCGGCACGCCCTGCGCAGGCCTCGTGATGATGTCCGCCCGCGCTGAGGAACGCCTGGCCGAGACCCAATCCGACAGTTTCGCCATCGATCTCGCCAAATGGCGCGCGATCATGAAAGCCTATGAGGACGGCGGCCATGCCTATCACGCCACCATGCCCACCGACGGGTTGCGCGCCTTCCGCGACACCATGCTGGAGACGCAGGAATTTGGCTTTGAACGCCTGAAAGAAGCACAGTGGAAACTGGGCGAGGCCGTGCGCCAGATGATGCGCGACAAAGGCGTGGCGTCGGTGGCTGCCGACGGCTATGGCGCGCCCGGTGTGGTGGTCAGCTACACCGACAACCCCGACGTCCAGAACGGCAAGGCCTTCGCCGCCAAAGGCATGCAGATCGCCGCCGGTGTGCCCCTGCAAGTGGATGAACCCGAAGGATTCTCCACCTTCCGCCTCGGGCTTTTTGGCCTGGATAAACTCTATGATGTGGACGCCACGGTGGGCCGTTTGCGCAAGGTGGTGGACGAAGTGCTTTAACGCACGCCAAGCCCCATCTGCATCAACATCTTGCGCACAGGCGCCATCGCATAAAGTGCATTCAACCCCGCCGCCCGGGCATCCCGCGCGAGCGGTGCGCTGGCCTGTGACGCCCGGTTGAGCAGATCAATCCCCCGCACCCGCAGGGCAACATCCCCATGGCGCGCCTTGTGGTAGGCCTCCAGCATCGCCGCATCACCCAGCCCTTCGGGCCGCGCCACCGCCAGCTCCAGCAGCATCGCCGTATCCGCCAGCGACATGTTCAACCCCTGGGCCCCGATCGGCGGCAACACATGCGCCGCTTCCGCAATCAACGCCAACCGCTGGCCCGACAACCGCTCCGCCTGCTGGCTTATGATCGGCCAAACATTGCGCGGGGTGACCAACGTCAGCGGCCCAAACTGATAACAGGACCGCTCCGACATCTCCGCTTCAAAATCCTCAACGGAGGCCGCTGCCCGCGCCATCGTCTTCGGCCCATCGTCCATCCAGACCACGGCCGAACAGGGCATCCCGTCCCGATCCGGCAGAGGCACCAGGGTAAACGGCCCCCCCGTCCGGTGGATCTCGGTGGAGACATTGTCATGCGGCACCGGATGGGTGACCGCAAAAGCCAGCGCCTTCTGCCCATAGCGACTGGTGGAAACCTCAATCCCCGCCGCCTCCCGCATCGGGCTCCCGCGCCCATCCGCTGCAATCACCAACCGCGCCGTCACCGGCCCGCCTTCGGTCAACCCCACCTTGGCCGACCCCGTCCGCGTAAAGAGCGACGTCGTCCCCGTACCGGGCCGGAAATCCACGCAATCCAGCGCGTCCAACCGCGCCACCAGCACCCGCCGCAGCAACCAGTTGGGAAAGTTCCAGCCAAAAGGCTGCTCGGAAATATCCGCCGCATCAAACGACTTGACCACCCGCGGCGCCGCCACCTCGCCACCCGCATCAATGATCCGCATCACCTGCAAGGGCGCGGCGTGCTCCGCAAGCCCGTCCCAGACACCCGCCGCTTCCAGCACCCGGCGCGCCGGCTGCAACATCGCGGTGGAGCGCATGTCAGCGCCCGCCTCATCACGCCCGGTCACTGGCAGGGCAGGGTCCACACAGACAACGTCAAACCCCGCGGTGCCAAAGGCCGCCGCCGCCGTCAGACCGGCAATACCGCCGCCCGAAATCAGAATGTCACATGTCTCAGCCATGGCCCTAACCTAAGCCGTCAGCTGATCAAGAAAACCGGACAAATCGTCCGTGTGGTAGTGAATATGCGCGGCATCCAGTCGCGCCGGGGCCACATGCACCGTGCGCATCCCCATCGCATGAGGTTCGGCCAGATTGCGCGGATCATCCTCGAACATCGCCGCCCGTGTGGGCGTCAACCCATCGCGGCTGAACACCCTGTCAAAGGCAGCCCTGTCCGGCTTGGGATGAAAATCCGCATGTTCCACGCCGTAAATCGCATCAAACAAACCACTCAACCCCCGCGCCTCCAACACCCGCTCGGCGTAAGGCGCACAGCCGTTGGTATAGACAATCCGTCGCCCCGGCAGCGCCTTGATGCGCGCGGCCAAAACCGGATCGGGCACCAGCCGCTCCATGGAGATGTCATGCACGTCTTCCAGATAAGGCCCCGGATCCACATCATGCTCCCGCATCAACCCCGCCAGCGTGGTGCCATGCTCGCGCCAATACTTCGTGCGCAAATGATCCGCCTCTGCCCGGCCCACGCCCAACGCCTCCATCACCCAGGCCGTCATCCGCACCTCGATGAGGTCAAACAAGCGCGCCGACGGGGGGTAGAGCGTGTGGTCCAGATCAAAGACCCAGGTCTCGACATGTGAAAAAGCATCGCGTGGCATGCCGCCCGTGGTAGGCGCAAGCGGGCAGGGACGCAACCGCCACCACTCTTGCGCATCAGGTCTTCCGCGCTAAGGTATCGCCATTCAAAGGAAGTTCAGACATGGCTGCACCAAAACCCGGACCCACCGACGCCTACACAATGATCCTGGAGGCGATTGACGAAGGCACCTACCGCCCCGGCGACCGTCTGGTGGAGAGCGAGCTGGCCGAACGCTTCGGCGTCTCCCGCACGCCCGTGCGCGAAGCGCTGCAACGGCTGGAAACCCAATCCCTGCTCGCGCGCGATGGCCGCAGCCTGATCGTGGCCTCGCTCGATCACAACCAGACCGCCGAACTCTATGTGGTGCGCGGCGAACTCGAAGGCCTCGCCGCCCGCCTTGCCGCCCGCCACGCCACCCCCGAAGAGGTCCGCGTGCTGCGCGAAATGGTCACCGCCGATGACGCATTGATCAACGATTCCAATGCACTGGCCCGCGCCAACCGGCGCTTCCACAAACAGGTGCATCTGGCCTCCCACAACCGCTATCTGGTCCAGCAGCTTGATCTGGTCTACCGCTCCATGGCGCTGATGGCGACCACGTCGCTGGCCGCCGAAGGCCGGGGAGAGATCGCACAGGCCGAGCATGACAAGATCGTCTCCATGATCGAGGCCCGTGACGAGGATGGCGCGGACGAAGCACTGCGCGCCCATATCTCCGTGGCCTTTGTCACCCGCCTGAAACAGGAAGCCGCGCGGCTGGAAACCGAAGCGCACCCGTAACCGTCGCAAAAAGTACAGGCGGGGCAGGGGCGCTCCCCCCTTCACCGCCCTGTGCCTGCACCCTTCAAACCTGCACGCGGCCCGCTGCCTTGCCACCGCCCTGGCCCCTCTTTTTGGCCTTAAATATCCCTGCACACCGGTCCAGCCAGACACTACATATGTGTCGCAGCCCGAGCCCGACGACCCGCCCCCGGCTCCACTCCATTCACATTCGCTTCCCGCCCCCGATTGCTGCGCACCGACACCCACGAGGGTTCCGGCGCAGGCAGCACAACCGCAACCCGACGGGCATCCGTCCCGGCAGCCGCCACATCCTCCGGGATTTCCGTCTGGGCGATCCCGTGCTGGGTCTTGTCCCAGTAAAACGGGCTGGAGATGAACTCATAGACCGCCTTGAATGCCGCCAGCGTGCCCAGCGGGAAATACGCAGGCAGGGTCAGCGTCCAGCCCAGCAAATGCCGGTGGCCGGGGCGGGAAACCGCCACGCAGGCGATCAGCAGGTTCAGCACCTCCGACAGGATGAACAGCCCCGCCAGCCCCCACAAAACGCCGCTCCCCAGCGTCAGGGCAACCGGATGCGGCAGTCCCGCCAGCGCCAGCCAGAACGACCACAGCAAGGGCGCGCAGAGAAACTGCGAAAACGTCGCCAGCAGCATCGTCTGCACCCCCAGAAACCGCAACAGCCCCAGATCCTTCAGCAACACACCCGGACGCCGCATATGCACGCACCAGGTGATCAGAAACCCCTTCAGCCAGCGCGAGCGTTGCCGCACCCAGGGCCACGCCCGACAGTTGGCTTCCTCAAATGTCACCGTCGGCAACAGTTCCGTCACATAGCCATGGCGCGCCAGCCGCACCCCCAGATCGGCGTCTTCGGTGACATTATGCGCATCCCACCCGCCCAGATGTTTCAGCACGTCCGCGCGGAAAAACAGCGTCGTCCCGCCCAGCGGAATGACCAGCCCCAGCCTTGCGATGCCCGGCAGGATCACCCGCCACCAGCTTGCATATTCGATTGTAAAACAACGTGACAGCCAGTTGCTCCGGCTGTTGTAGTAATCGAGCACCCCTTGCAGGCAGGCCACCTTGGCGGGCGCCTGCTGAAAGCGGCTCACGACCCGCTCAATCTGATCCGGCTCGGGGGCATCCTCCGCATCCCAAACCCCGATAATTGTCCCCCGACAGAAATCCAGCGCATAGTTCAGCGCGCGCGGCTTGGTGGTGAGCTGGTTCGCCTCCGGCACTTCAATCACCGTGATCCAGGGGGGCAGGTCGGTCCGCGCCAGCGTCTCCCGCGTGACGGTATCGCCTTCTTCCAGCACCAGCATCACATCCAGCAGCGATTTCGGGTATGTCAGCCGCGACAGCCGGGTGATCAGCGCCCCCGCAATCTCCCTTTCCCGCAACAGCGGCACCAGCATCGACACTCGCGGCAGCCGGAAGGCATCCGGCGCATTGCCCGGTCGCGGCCCGCTGTGCTGTTTGGGCCCAAAAAACATCGCAACAAACGCCGCGGCTTTCAGCCCCGTGCTCATCACCAGCGTCAGCACCGCCCAGAGGATCATCACCGTCAGCGTCCACAAGGGGCTCAGGACCAGCGCCGTCAGCACCGCCGCCGCACAAACCCCCGCCCAGACCCGCCGCTTCACACTCTGACCGCCCCAGGCCCGACAGCTTTCATGGGCCGGCACCCGCTTGGCCGCCTTGCGCGCCAGCTCATCGCCATACAATCGGCTGATGTGATGCCGGATCTGCGTCGCATCCGCGATCACCGGCAGCATTTTCACATCCGCATTGGCCATACAGGCCCGTAGCCGCTTGAACTGCGCCGGGTTGTCCGTCGCCACCAGCAGCGCGCCGCCCACCAGACGCCAGGGCACCACGCGGAACTGCAACGCCAAAGAGGCAGGCAGCAAACGCCGCAGGCTCTTTGACGGCGGATCAAGCGACAGATCCACAAACTGCGCCCCGTTCTGGCGCGACAGCGCGCTCAGCATATCCTGCCGCCCCAGCAGCCCCTCCGCGATCAGAATCTCGCCCACCGGCGCGTCGATGTGCCGTTGCAACGCCAGCCCATGCACCAGATCAGGCCCCGAGATCGCCCCATGTTCGACCAGCAACCGGCCAAGCGCTTCATGTCTGGGGGGGACGACCGCAGCCTGCGGATCAGAGAGGTGCAGCCGGAGGTTACTCATGTCACATGTGCCTTACATCTTAATGTAAGGTGAACATCCGCGAGTCGGGTTAATCGTTGGTTAACAGAAACTTTACGCCGACCCTGTCAACCAGTCCTGACAATCAGGCAGGCGCCTTTGTGCGCTCCGCCATCGCCGCCGCAAACCGCTCAAACAGATAATAACTGTCCTGCGGTCCGGGGGAGGCTTCGGGGTGGTGCTGCACAGACCACACCGGCCGCCCGTCCAGCCGGATGCCGCAATTGGAGCCGTCAAACAGCGACACATGTGTCTCGATCACACCCTCCGGCAGGCTCTGCGCATCCACCGCAAACCCGTGATTCATCGACGTAATCTCAACCTTGCCCGTGTCATTGTCCTTCACCGGATGGTTGGCACCATGATGGCCGTGGCTCATCTTGATGGTGTCGCCACCCAGCGCCAGCGCCAGCATCTGATGGCCCAGACAAATGCCAAAGACCGGCAGATCCGTCTTGTTCAGCACATCCTTGATCATCGGCACCGCATATTCACCCGTCGCCGCCGGATCACCGGGTCCGTTGGACAGGAAAACGCCGTCCGGCGCATGCGCCATCACATCCTCATAGGTGGCAGAGGCCGGCAATACCGTCACTTCACACCCCGCCGAGGCCAGACAGCGCAGAATATTCCGCTTCGCCCCGTAATCCACTGCCACAACCTTGTGCTGGGGGGCCTCCTGTGGTGCATAGCCATCCGGCCAGGCCCACCGCATCTCGTCCCAGCGATAGCTCTGCGCGCAGGTCACATCCTTGGCCAGATCCATCCCTTCCAGCCCTGCAAAGCCGCGGGCAGCGGCAATCAGCGCCTCGATATCGAAATTCCCGTCCGGATCATGGGCCAGCGCCACATGCGGCGCACCCTGTTGCCGGATCGCGCGCGTCAGACGCCGCGTGTCGATGCCGCCAATGGCAATCCGTCCCCGTGCCGCCAGCCACTCTGACAGATGCTGCACATTGCGCCAGTTCGAAGGGTCCGTGGGCATCCACTTGACCACCATGCCGGCCGCCACCGGATCGCCAGTTTCGTCATCTTCGGGGTTGGTGCCCACATTGCCCACATGCGGGAAGGTGAAAGTCACCACCTGACCGGCATAGGACGGGTCCGTCATGATCTCCTGATAGCCGGTCATCGCCGTGTTGAAACACAGCTCAGCCACCGTCTGGCCCGTGGCGCCAAAACCGGCCCCGTAAAACAGCGACCCATCCGCCAGCGCAAGGCAAGCCGTGGGGTGGGTGGGAACCGGCGCGGTCATGGGGCAGCCTCCGACATCTGGTATAGGTAAACGGTCGCATACCTACTTGTGCGGGGGCGGCGGGTCAAGGGGGCGCGGCAAATGAGATATTCTTTCAAAACATGCACTTACCCTCCCGCGCCAGCCATTGCACCACAGCGGCACTGCCGCTATGGTCCTCGCCTGAAATGACCCGGTCCAAGGATCCAACGCCATGACATTGCGCACCCGCATCACAGACGCCCTGAAACAGGCGATGAAGGACAAGGCCGCTGATCGGCTTTCCACCCTGCGGCTGATCAATGCCGCGATCAAGGACAAGGACATCGCCGCCCGTGCCACCGGCAACGACGACGGCGTGGCCGAAAGCGAAGTGCTTGCGATCCTTGGCAAAATGGCCAAACAACGCCTCGAATCCGCGCGCGCCTATGAAGAGGGCGGCCGCCTTGATCTGGCCGAACACGAACGGGCAGAGATCGAAGTGATCGAGGAATTCCTGCCCCGCCAGCTGTCCGAGGATGAAACCGCCGCCGCCGTGGAAAAAGCCATCGCCGACATCGGCGCAGAATCAATCCGCGACATGGGCAAGGTGATCGGCGCGCTCAAATCACAATACACCGGGCAGATGGATTTCGGCAAAGTCGGCCCCATGGTCAAAGACCGTTTGAGCTAGGGAAAACAGCGCAGTACAGGCCGAACCTAAAGCTCACGCGCGCCGCAGGCTCCGCGCCAGATCGTCATAAAGCGAGATCCGCTCTTCCTCGCTCAGAAACGCCCCAATCTCCACTTCGCGCCCGTGGCCGCTCAGCGTGACGTAGTGCGGCACCGGTCCGTCCTTTTCGTATTTGGTCACCCGCGCCCAATAGCGGTTGCAGTCCCATTCCTTCACCTCACCCTTGGGCGTGGTGTGCACCAGATGCGCCGTGTCGCTGTCCAGCGTCAGCACCTCTTCGATCTGCCGCGCCCGGTGGTTGCTTTGCAGGGCGACATAGATGCCCCCGACCGCAGCCAGCACAAAGGGCAGCATCCCCCAAAGCAGGGTTGTGCCCAGCAGTGTGAAGGTGGGGATCAGGATCATCGTGAAGGTCGCCAGCACAAAAGCCGCAAACCCCCGCGCAGGCAGGGATTGATGCGGCCAAAGGCGCATCTCCTGTCGGGGGGCCTCGGGGGCGGTGGTCCATTCGTAGGGCATGGGGCCAAAATAGCGCATGGCGCAGGCCGTGCAATGCGTCAGGTTGGTGCAGGGCCGATCAGGTCCCAGCGGTTGCCGAATGTGTCGCGGAAAACGGCAACGGTGCCATAGGTCTCATGGCGCGGGGTTTCCTCAAACACCACACCTTTGGCGGACAGGGCTTTGTAATCCCTGTCAAAGTCGTCCGTTTCCAGAAACAGCCAGACACGTCCCGCCCCTTGGCGGCCAATGGCCGCGCGTTGGGCATCATCGCCCGGTTGCGCCAGAATGAACCCGGTGCCGCCACCGGGTGGCGTGACCCGGACCCAGCGTTTGTGGCCCTGGTCGATGTCCTCGGTCAGGTGGAAGCCCAAAACCTCGCAGTAGTACGCAATGGCCGCGTCATAGTCGGGGACAATCAGGGTCAGGGCAGAGAGTTTCATATCGTCCTCCAAAGCCACGTTTTCCGGCGCGGAAAACGGTCGGAAAATGGCGCATTTTCCGGGTCCAGTGGCAGGCGTAGTGCGTCAACATCCGCGTCATTCCACCAGGACAGCGGCACACCCAGAATTTTCGCAAAATTCTGACCGTTTTCTGCGTCAGAAAACGAGCCGCCCAAACATTAACAAACCCCGCTGCGCACCACCGCACGCGCCGTTAACCCTGCCTTCTGTGCCACAACCGGTGTACAGGTTGTGCACGCATTGTGTACGCCCCGTGCACCGTCCAAGCCCCACAAAATAAGCCCGTTAACCCCGATTCGCGCCATTCAACGCGTTAACCTTTGTTAACCCGTTGCGCGGTCACTCCAACTCAACCAGCAAATCCTTCGCGTCAATCTGCCCGCCGGCCTGCACATGCACCGCCTTCACCACCGCATCCCGCTCCGCGTGAATGCCCGTCTCCATCTTCATCGCTTCGATCGTCAGCAGCAGATCGCCCTCATGCACCTGCTGCCCCACAACCGCCCCGACAGAGGCCACAACCCCCGGCATCGGCGCGCCGATGTGGTTGTCGTTCCCGGCTTCCGCCTTGGGCCGCTGCGCTGTGGTGGATTTGACCAAACGGTTGGGCACACGGATCACCCGCGGCTGGCCGTTGAGCTCAAAAAACACTTTAACTTCACCGTCTTCCGTGGTCTCGCTGGCGGCCTGCATGCGGATTTCCAGCGTCTTGCCGGGATCAATCTCGGCCGAGATTTCCTCCCCCGGTTCCATCCCGTAAAAGAACGTTGGCGTCGGCAGGGTGCGCACGGGTCCATAGGTCCGGTGACGCCCCATGTAATCCAAAAAAACCTTTGGATACATCAGGTAACCGCACAGATCCTCATTGTCGATGGCCTTGCCCTCAAGCTCTTCGGACAGGTCCTTGCGCGTCTGCTCCAGATCAATCGGGGCGAGATGTTTGCCGGGCCGTTCAAGGTTCGGCTCTTCGCCCTTGAGCACCTTCTTGACGATCCCGTCCGGGAAGCCCCCCTCCGGCTGTCCCAGATTGCCGCGCATCATGTCGACAACGCTGTCAGGGAAGGCGACATCCGTGCCCGGATCTTCCACATCCTCCCGTGTAAGCCCTTGGGAAACCATCATAAGTGCCATGTCGCCCACAACCTTGGACGAGGGCGTCACCTTCACAATATCCCCAAACATCTGGTTCACATCCCGGTAGGTCCGCGCCACCTCGGGCCAGCGTTCGTCCAGCCCCAGTGAGGCCGCCTGCGCCTTGAGGTTGGTGAATTGCCCCCCCGGCATCTCATGCAGATAAACCTCCGAGGACGGCGCCTGCATCCCGGTTTCAAATGCGGCGTATTGGGACCGTACTTCTTCCCAGTAATCAGACATTTCCCGGACGACCTTCATGTCGATCCCGGTGTCCCGATCCGTATGCCTCAGCGCCTCCACAACCGACCCCAAAGTGGCCTGCGAGGTATTGCCAGAGAAGGCATCCATCGCGCAGTCCACCGCATCCACCCCGGCTTCCGAGGCGGCAAGGATCGTGGCCGAGGCAATGCCCGCCGTATCATGGGTGTGGAAGTGAATCGGCAGCCCGACTTCGGCCTTCAGCGTGCTCACCAGTTTGCGGGCCTGCGCCGGTTTCAAGAGCCCCGCCATGTCCTTCAACCCCAGCACATGTGCACCGGCCGCCTTGAGGGATTTCCCCATGGAAACATAATATTGCAGGTCGTACTTCGCGCGATCCGGGTCAAAGATATCGCCCGTATAACAGATCGTCCCCTCACAGATCTTGCCCGCATCAATCACCGCGTCCATCGCCACGCGCATGTTCTCAACCCAGTTCAGACTGTCGAACACGCGGAACACATCGACGCCCGTCTTGGCCGCTGTGGCCACGAAATGCTGCACCACATTGTCGGGGTAGTTGGTATATCCCACCCCATTCGAGGCCCGCAGCAGCATCTGCGTCATCACATTCGGCATTGCCTCGCGCAGGTCGCGCAGGCGCTGCCAGGGGCATTCCTGCAAGAAGCGATAGGCCACATCAAAAGTCGCGCCCCCCCAGCACTCCACGCTGAAAAGTTGTGGAAGATTAGCAGCATAGGCCGGGGCGACCTTGATCATGTCATGGCTGCGCATCCGCGTGGCCAGCAAGGATTGGTGCCCGTCGCGCATGGTTGTATCGGTGATCAGCAACTGCCGCTGCTGGCTCATCCAGTCGGCCACGGCTTGCGGGCCTTTCTGCTCCAGCAGATTGCGCGTGCCCATGCGCGGCTCTTCCAGACATTCAGGTGGCCGGGGCGCGCGCGCCGCAGCAGGGCGGGGCACATCCTTGGTCTCCGGATGGCCGTTCACAGTGATGTCAGCGATATAAGTCAGCACCTTCGTGCCCCGGTCGCGGCGCATCTTGAACTGGAACAGCTCCGGCGTCTCATCAATGAACTTCGTGTGATAGGTGTTGTCCAGAAAAGTGGGGTGTTTCAACAGGTTCTCGACAAAAGCGATGTTTGTCGACACCCCCCGGATGCGGAATTCCCTGAGCGCGCGGTCCATGCGCGCAATCGCCAGTTCCGGCGTCTGCGCCTTGGCCGTGACCTTCACCAGCAGCGAGTCGTAATACCGCGTGATCACCCCCCCCGAATAGGCCGTGCCGCCGTCCAGCCGGATGCCCATGCCCGTGGCCTCGCGGAAGGCCGTGATGCGGCCATAGTCCGGGATGAAGTTGTTCTGCGGGTCTTCGGTGGTGATCCGGGTCTGCAACGCATGGCCGTGCAACTGCACCTCGTCCTGTGATGCCTTGCCCGTGGCTTCGGCAATCGTCTTGCCTTCGGCAATCAGGATCTGCGCCTGCACGATGTCGATGCCGGTGACTTCCTCGGTCACAGTATGCTCCACCTGCACCCGCGGGTTCACTTCGATGAAGTAGAATTTCCCGTCCGCCATATCCATCAGGAACTCAACGGTGCCGGCGCATTCGTAGTTCACATGGGCACAGATCTTGCGGCCTAAGTCACAGATTTCAGTACGTTGTTCCTCAGTCAGGTACGGGGCGGGCGCCCGCTCCACCACCTTTTGGTTGCGCCGCTGGACGGAGCAATCGCGCTCATAAAGATGGTAAATCT
Source organism: uncultured Sulfitobacter sp. (assembly GCF_947500075.1). GTDB lineage: Bacteria > Pseudomonadota > Alphaproteobacteria > Rhodobacterales > Rhodobacteraceae > Sulfitobacter. The sequence goes on from NZ_CANMQS010000002.1 coordinate 257,858, forward strand.
CACCGTGTTTGTCACCCAGGATCTGCACTTCCACATGGCGGGCCTTGAGGATCATCTTCTCCAGATAGCCCTCGCCATTCCCGAATGCCGCTTCGGCCTCGCGCCGCCCTTCGAGGATCTTCTCTTCGAGCTCGCTCTCATCGTAAATGGGCCGCATGCCGCGTCCGCCGCCGCCCCAGGAGGCCTTGAGCATGAAGGGATAGCCGATCTCCTTGGCCTCCTTGGCGATGGCTTTCATGTCATCGCCCAGCACTTCCGTTGCCGGGATCACCGGCACGCCCGCTTCCATCGCCACCCGGCGCGCGCTGGCCTTGTCGCCCAAAGCGCGCATCGTCTCTGCCCTGGGGCCGATGAAGGTGATCCCGTTCTGTGCGCAAGCATCTACAAAATCAGGGTTTTCCGACAAAAGCCCATAGCCCGGATGGATCGCATCCGCGCCCGAGGCCTTGGCCACACGGATCATCTCATCAATCGACAGATAGGCCGCCACCGGCCCCAGCCCTTCGCCAATCCGGTAGGCTTCATCGGCCTTGAACCGGTGCAGGCCCAGCTTGTCTTCCTCGGCATAGACGGCCACGGTCTTTTTACCCATTTCATTGGCAGCCCGCATGATGCGGATGGCGATTTCGCCGCGGTTGGCGATCATGACTTTGTTGAATTCGGGCATGTGGATTCCTTGGCAGGTCTAAAGTGAGCGCAGTCTAGGCATGCGGCGCTGCAGCGCAATACCCAGCACTACGGAAGTGGTGCGCGGGGATTTAGGAGATTTCAGCCCTTCGGGGAGGTTTTTGAACCATTTGGAAGGGGGCGTTGGTGGTCAGGTCAAATGCGGGGGGCAGCTCCGTGAGGGTGGCAGCACCCAGTTGGCCCATGTTGGCGGCCATGTCCTTGGCGAGGATGTCGATGAGGTGGTCGACACCGGTGCGGCCCAAGGCCCCCAGCGCGAAGTGAAAGGCGCGGCCGAGCATGACGAAGTCTGCGCCCAGGCTCAGCGCGCGCAGGATGTCGAGGCCGGATTCAATGCCGCTGTCGAAGATCAGCGGGCGTTTGGTGGCGGCGCGGATGGCAGGCAGGGCGTCGATGCTGGCGGGCGCGCCATCGAACTGGCGGCCGGCATGGTTGGAGATCCAGATGGCATCACTGCCCATTTTGTCCAGTTTTTCAGCGTCTTGCGGTTTGAGGATGCCTTTGACGATGAACGGTCCGTCCCAGGCGTCACGCAGCCATTTGACGTAGTCCCAGTCGGGTGCCGTGCGCAGCAGGTAGCCCACATGGGCGGTGGGTGAGAGGCCTTCGCTCGCGGCATCGGTGTATTTGTCGAGGCCGCGCATATGGGGCATTCCGCGTTTGGCGGTCTCCCACGCCCAGGCGGGGCGGGTGGCGATTTGTGCCAGCAGGCGCGGGGTCAGGCGCGGCGGGTTGGTCAGGCCCGAGCGGACCTGTCGTTCCCGGCGGGAGGCGGTGGGCACATCCACGGTAAGGATCAGGGTGGTGAAACCTGCGGCTTTGGCGCGGGCGAGCATGTCGCGGCGGATCTCCGGATCGCGGGGCGGGTACATCTGGAACCAGGCGTGGGGGCCGAGATGCGGCGCGATGTCCTCGGGGCTTTGGGTGGCGACGGTGGAGATGCAGTAGGGGATGTTGTGATCGCGGCCTGCACGCGCGAGGTGGCCTTCGGCACCGGGCCAGATCAGGCCCGACATGCCGATGGGCGAGATGCCGAAGGGCAGGGGCAGGGTGTCTCCGAGGAATGGGGTCGACAGGTCTGGTGTGACTTCGCCGTGCAGCACGCTGGGCATCAGCCCGATGCGGTCAAGGGCGGTGCGGTTGCGCGCCTTGGTGGCTTCCTTCCCGGTGCCGCTGTCGAGGTATTCCCAGACAAACGGCGGGATGCGTCTTTGCGCGCGGGCGCGCAGGTCAGCAAGGGCGGGATAGGTGGCGTGCAGGTCCATGGCGCATTTGCCCGTTTCTTGCGCGGATTGTCCAGCGCGGCAGCACACCCGCGTCGATGCGCTTGGGGCAGGCGTTGTGCAGGGATATTTCTGGCCAAAAAGAGCTGCGGAACGTTATGAGAACATGGGTTTTCCTTTGGCGGGAATCCCTCTAGGTTACGGCCCATGAGCAGGGTGATGGCATGAGCGGTTTTGATGAAATGGACGCCTTTGAAGGGGCTTCCCTGTCGGCACGGGCGATGGCGGCGCGGCCGCAGCCTTATCTGGAGGGGCTGAACCCCGCACAGCGTGCCGCGGTGGAGCAGATGGACGGGCCGGTCCTGATGCTGGCGGGTGCCGGCACGGGTAAGACCAAGGCTTTGACAGCGCGGATCGTGCATTTGATGAACACCGGGCGCGCGCAGCCGAATGAGATCCTGGCGGTTACTTTCACCAACAAGGCCGCGCGGGAGATGAAGAACCGCGTGGGCGGGATGCTGGGCCAGCAGGTTGAGGGGATGCGCTGGCTGGGGACGTTCCATGCGATCTGTGTGAAGCTGCTGCGGCGGCATGCGGAGCTGATCAGCGTCACCGACGCGGATGCCGTTGTGGAGGGGCCTGCACGCACGCTTAAGTCAAATTTCACGATTTTGGACACAGATGACCAACTGCGGCTGTTGAAGCAATTGGTGGCGGCCGAAGGGATTGATGACAAACGCTGGCCGGCGCGGATGCTGGCGGGGATCATCGACGGCTGGAAGAACCGCGCGCTGACGCCGGACAAGGTGCCGACGGGGGATGCAGGCGCGTACAACCATCGCGGGGTTGAGATTTATGCCCAGTATCAGCGCCGTCTGATCGAACTGAACGCTGTCGATTTCGGCGATCTGCTGCTGCATATGGTGACGATCTTTCAAAACCACCCGGATGTGCTGGAACGCTATCAGCGCTGGTTCAAGTACATCCTTGTGGACGAATACCAGGACACCAACGTGGCCCAGTACATGTGGCTGCGGCTGCTGGCCAGCGGGCACAAGAACATCTGTTGCGTGGGCGATGATGACCAGTCGATCTATGGCTGGCGCGGCGCGGAAGTCGGCAACATCCTGAAGTTTGAAAGCGACTTTCCCGGTGCCCATGTGGTGCGGCTGGAGCAGAACTATCGCTCCACCCCGCATATCCTTGGCGCGGCATCGGGGGTGATTGCGGGCAATGAAGGGCGGCTGGGCAAGACGCTCTGGACGGAAGAGACAGAGGGCGAGAAGGTTCGCCTGATCGGCCATTGGGACGGGGAGGAAGAGGCGCGTTGGATCGGGGATGAGATCGAAGCGGCACAGCGCGGGACGCGGGGCATGGACCCGATGTCATTGGATGACATGGCGATCCTCGTGCGCGCTTCTCATCAGATGCGCGCCTTTGAGGATCGCTTTTTGACCATCGGCCTGCCTTACAAGGTGATTGGCGGGCCGCGCTTTTATGAACGGTTGGAGATCCGCGATGCCATGGCCTATTTCCGGGTCGTGACCAGCCCGGACGACGATCTGGCGTTTGAGCGGATTGTGAACACGCCCAAGCGCGGCTTGGGCGACAAGGCGCAGCAGAAGATACAGGTCTGCGCGCGCCAAAATGGGGTGAACCTTGTTGAAGGCGCGCGCATCCTGCTGGCGGAAAACGGCCTGACAGGGAAGGGTGCTGCGCAGTTGCGGCTCTTGATCGACGGCATCGAACGCTGGTCCGGCATGCTGCGCGGACCCCTGCGGGAGATACAGGACGATACCGTGCTGGATGATGGCACCGGCCCCGCCACACGCATGGAATATGCGCCGCCAGAGACAAGCCATATCGAACTGGCCGAGATCATCCTTGATGAGAGCGGCTACACCGGCATGTGGCAAAACGACAAAACCCCCGAAGCGCCGGGGCGGTTGGAGAACCTCAAGGAACTGGTCAAGGCGCTGGAAGGGTTCGAGAACCTGCAAGGCTTCCTCGAACATGTGAGCCTGATCATGGACAACGAGCAGGAAGGCGATGGGGAGAAAGTCTCCATCATGACCCTGCACGCGGCCAAGGGGTTGGAGTTTCCGGCGGTCTTCCTGCCGGGCTGGGAAGATGGGTTGTTTCCCTCCCAACGCTCCATGGATGAAAGCGGGCTGAAGGGGCTGGAGGAGGAACGCCGCCTCGCCTACGTGGGCATCACGCGGGCGGAGGAGATCTGCACCATCTCCTTCGTGGCCAACCGCATGGTCTTTGGCCAGTGGCAATCCGCCATGCCGTCCCGTTTCATCGACGAACTGCCAGAGGAACACGTGGACGTGCTCACCCCTCCCGGTCTCTACGGCGGCGGCTTTGGTGCGGCGATGCCGAAAAGCAACCTGCACGAACAGGCGGCGGAGGCGAATGTCTACAATTCCCCCGGCTGGCGGCGCTTGCAGGCGCGGTCGGGTGAACGGGGGATGAGCCAGCCCAAGGAAAACCGCAACGTCACGATTGATATGAATGCCGTCTCCAGCTTCACCATGGGGGAACGGGTGTTCCACCAGAAGTTCGGCTATGGCGCGGTGATCGGGATCGAAGGCGACAAGCTGGAGATAAAATTTGAGAAAGCGGGCACCAAGAAAGTCGTCTCACGTTTCCTGACGGGCTGCGATGACGTCCCCTTCTAGAAAGCCAGCACCATGCAGATAATGTCGCTCAACGGGTGGGGCGGCAAGCTGCATGAGGTGCTGCTGGCCTATCTTCAAACCGCCACGCCTGACATCCTGTGCCTGCAAGAAGTCGTGCACACGCCCGCCTCGGAACAGGACTGGCTGACCTACCGCGACGGGGATCACGTCCTGCCGCAGCGGGCGAATTTCTTTCGCGATGTTGCGCAAGCCCTGCCTGCGCACACGGCCACCTTCTGCCCTGCCGCGCAGGGTGTGCTCTGGGACGGGGACAGGTCTGTGCCCTCGCAATGGGGGCTGGCGACTTTTGTGCACAAATCGCTCCCTATTATCGGGCAGGCGCAGGGCTTTGTGCACAAGGAATACAGCCACAACGGCTATGGCGATCACCCGCGTTCCCGCTCGGCCCATGGCGTCCGGGTGTATGATGAGACTGCGGGCCGTGCCGTCGGCGTCACACACATGCATGGGCTGCGGGATCTGCGCGGGAAAATGGACACACCTGAACGCGCCACACAGGCGCGCAGGCTGCTTGCGCTGTCGGATCAGGTGACGGAACCGGGTGACGTCACAGTGGTTTGCGGTGATTTCAATGTTGAGCCGGACAGTGAATCGCTGGCGATTTTGGGGCAGGGGGGCTTGACCGATCTTGTCACCACGCGCGGGTTCACCACGACCCGCACGTCCCATTACCAGAAACCGGGCCGGTTTGCCGATTACATGCTGGTCAATGAGACCAACGCCGTCACAGGGTTCGACGTGATCCATGATCCGGAGGTTTCTGACCACTGTCCGCTTGTGCTGACGCTCTGACCGCGCCTGTGTCCTGAAACGAAAAACAGCGGCACCTTGGGAGGAAGGTGCCGCTGTTCTTGTATTGACCCGAAGCGAAGGGGGTGTTGCTTCGGGCGGTGTCCTCATGTGCGGCTCAGGGAGGAGAGGGGCACATGGGACAATCAGACCCGTCGGGAGGGAGGACCCGAGAGGGTTGAAAGCTGTTAGCGGTTGACCGCGTCCCATGCCACGCGGGGCAATTCAGAGCGGTGCAAGCCCAGATCGGCCAGTTCACGGTCTGTCAGGGCGTTCAGGCCATTGAAAGTCTCACGGTACAGGCGGTTCCGCTGGAAGCGGGTTACCATGCCATCGAAAGCGGACATGACGCGTGCCATGAAAGAAGACTGCTGTGCGGTTGTTTGGTTCAGATATGCCATTTTGGCGCCTCGTTCGGATAAAATGTTTGTTTCTGTTCGCATCGTCTGAAGGGCATATACGCCGTTAAAATCGCAAAACAACATCCGTTGGCGCATTCCCGATATGCAGGCCGTGCATAGGAGTGGATCTGTTCAACACTTTGTTATCAAACGGGAAACACGTTAACCGCACGTAAACCAAGCAGGCGTCAGCTGGCCATCGGGGGGGTGGGATCAAAGAAACGGGGGGGCTGAAAGAAAAAGGGCGGCGACATCAGGGAGGAGGTAGATGTCGCCGCCAAAAACAAACAATCTCGGGAGGAGGTTGAGATCGTCTGGTCTTTCTTTAGGAGCGGCGTAATCGGGAGGAAGGTCCGCTCCTGTGCCCTCATATTTAGACAAATGCTGCGGTTGCACAATGATTAGTTTTGCAATGCTGCTATGCAGCAAGAACATGGTGTCTTTGTGCAACGGCTGGGCATCGGGCCTAAAATTGAGGCAAATCGCCCCGCTCCCCTTGCGCCGCCGCGTGAACCTGCCATTTGAAAGGCATCAGTAAAGGGGGCGCAGATGGCCGTTACCAAAGAACAAGTCGAATCCGAACTGGCACGGGTGCTGCTCCCCGATGGCCGCAGCCTGATGGCGCACGACATGGTGCGGGCGCTGATGATTGAAGGCGATGTGGTGCGGTTCGTCATCGAAGCGCCCAATGCGGAGACGGCAAAGGCCATGGGCCCCATTCGCGATGCGGCGGAAAAGATCGTCGCTGACCTGCCCGGTGTGGCGCGGGCGACTGTTGCCCTGACCGCTCATGGCCCCGCACCCAAGGCGCCAGCAGCGCCGTCGCTGAAAATCGGCGGCCACCCCAAGCCGCAGGAAGGGCCAAGCAAACCCAGCGGCGTGCAGCGCATACTCGCCATCGGGTCGGGCAAAGGCGGCGTGGGCAAATCCACGGTCAGTTCCAACCTTGCGGTGGCGCTGGCGCGGGCAGGGCGCAAGGTCGGCCTGCTGGATGCCGACATCTACGGCCCCAGCCAGCCGCGCATGATGGGCGTGAACAAGCGGCCCGCGTCACCGGACGGCAGGACGATCATTCCCCTGACGGCGCATGGGGTCACGCTGATGTCCATCGGCTTCATGATGGAAGAAGGCAAGGCGGTCGTCTGGCGTGGCCCGATGCTGATGGGGGCCTTGCAACAGATGCTGGGGCAGGTGGAATGGGGCGAACTGGACGTGCTGCTGGTGGATCTGCCACCCGGCACCGGTGACGTGCAACTGACGCTCTGCACCAAATCCGAGCTCACCGGCGCGATTGTCGTCAGCACCCCGCAGGACGTGGCGCTGATTGATGCGCGCAAGGCGCTGGACATGTTCGCCACGCTGAAAACCCCGGTTCTGGGGCTGATTGAAAACATGTCCCTCTTTGTCTGCCCAAATTGCGGGTCAGAGCATCAGATCTTCGGCCATGGCGGTGTCGCGGCGGAGGCTGAGAAGATGGGCGTGCCGCTGTTGGGGAACCTGCCGATTGATCTGGAAACACGTCTTGCCGGGGACGGGGGCACGCCGGTGGCCGCAGGCGACAGCCCGATGGCCAAAGCCTATGCGCAGATCGCTGATGGGCTGATCCGGGGCGGCATGGCCTGAACTGCCATAAACGCTAACCCAGTGGCCGCCCTTCAATCAGGTGGCCATACAGCGTTGTGAGGATGGAGATCGAAATCAGCCCTTCCACAACATAGCTGGCCGTTTGCAGCCAGACGTTGGTGCCGGTCCCCGGTGCGGTCATGCCACCGACGACCAGCGCAACAACTGCTGACAACAGCCCCAGCATTGCCGCAAGGCCCCACAGATCGTTCGACATTGGCGCTGTTGCGTTCCAGCTTTCGGCGATCTTCATCTTCCGCCCCATGGCCGCGGCAGGCAGGATCAGGCTGATCCGCAGGGCGATCCAGAAAAACACGATTCCCGCCAACACCCCCGCCAGCAGGGTGGACAGCGCCGTGGCCACGGCACCCGCAACCGCCAGAATGGGCAGGGCTGCCAGAAATTGCACAATCGCGACAAGGATCACACGCCAGACATACCCCATCGTCACGCCGATGCCGGGAAACAGCGCCGTTTCCCGCGCCTCCCCCGTCAGCAGCACATGGCGGTGCCAGAAGATCGCGGTCAGCACATAGCCCGCCAGTCCCGCAAAGGCTGCTAATGCAACGCCACCCAGGGCAGAAGGGTCGATCATCTCGACCTGATCGGGGGTGAGGGTGGGGGACCACATCTGGTCCGGCATGAAATACGCCATCCCCACGGAAGAGGCGAAAATCAGCAGCAGGCCCGGCATCAAGACCCGCAGGGTAACGGCGGGATCGTGAAAGAACATCCGCAGCGCGTGTGAAAACAGGGCGGGGGCGTTGGTCATCGGTTTCTCCTCTGGTCGTGAGGGGTTGTGCGACGGCTGTGTGGTCAAATCAAGACATTGAAAGGGTGAAGCTGCACCGGTCAGGGCGCGCGCAGCCGATGGGACACCATGGGAAGAGGGGTGGGAATGTATGGGAAGTGCATGGGAAATGGTGTGATGGGTCTGGGTTCAGGGCCATGCGAATCAGTTTTCTGGCAGCGAAGCAGCGGTTTTCCTTGTATGAAATGAGAACAAGTGTAGAACACTTGGTGAATGCTGTGTATTGGAGGCAAATAAGTGGGAATTCACGGGAAGAATTTCATTGGCTGCATCTCCTACCACATATTGATGGCATAAGAGACAAAAACGCAACTTGAGCGTTTTTCAGCATGAATTCTCCCATTTCAGCTATCGTTTCTCGATGGTGGAAGCACGCTCTTTCCCTCATTTTCCCAAAAAAACAGTAGACGCCCACGTTTTCCCATGGCATCCCTAGTGCATCGGATGAAAACGGGACACGGGGCACCAAACGACCCCAACCAATAAAAACCTGAGCAGGTTTCATACAGGCTCCCAGATTTCACCGACCAGGAGATCCGGCGCGCGGGCGAGCAGACATCCCCCCAGGTGGCGCGCGCAGTCGGACTTACCCGCCAAGCGGGGCGAAACGGCGGATTGATCAGTGGCAGCAGATCAACCCGCCGTTTCCATTTCAAACACCCGAACACGGGACGGGGACAGGCATTTCAGCGCGGGGGCGCAACAGACAACGGGCGCATCACGCGCAGGCAGGAACAACACAGTGAGCCGCAGGTTCAGAGGCGAAAGCCACCACAAGGTCGACAACAAGGGGCGGGTATCCATACCAGCCTCTTTTCGGCGTGTGCTGGAGGCGGGCGACCCGAACTGGAAATCCGGCGAAACGCCTGAACTTGTCATCGTCTATGGCGACCACCGCCGTGCCTATCTTGAATGTTACACCATGAACGCCATTGATGAGGTCGACGACAAGATCGACGCCCTCCCGCGCGGCTCCATGGAACGGAAAATGCTGCAACGGCTGTTTCACGGCCAGTCCTTCCCGACCTCCGTCGATGAAACCGGGCGTCTGGTGCTGCCTGCCAAATTGCGCCAGAAGATCGACCTTGAGGGCGAGGCGTTTTTCATCGCCGCAGGGGACACTTTCCAGATCTGGAAGCCTCAGACCTACGACACGGTCGAGCGCGCCAAGGAAGAAGAGTGGCTGGACGATCTGCCTGACGATTTTGACCCGCTGGTCTATCTAGACCGCGCGCGGGAGGAGTGATGACCATGGCTGCTGCGGCCACTTCTGATCCCTCTGCTCCCCATATCCCCGTTCTGCTGCGCCCCCTGTTGGCGGCGGTCGCCCCTGTGCGGGGCGTCTGGCTTGACGGCACGTTCGGCGCGGGCGGCTATACACTTGGGTTGCTGGAAGCCGGGGCGGAGCGCGTCATTGCCGTGGATCGCGACCCGCTGGCGTTTGAGATGGCGGCGGGGTGGATCGACACCTACGGCGACCGCATCACCCCGCAACGTGGCGTCTTTTCCAGAATGGACAGCTACGCGCAGGATCTTGATGGCGTTGTGCTCGACCTTGGCGTGTCCTCCATGCAGCTTGATCTGGCCGAACGCGGCTTTTCCTTCATGCGCGATGGCCCGCTGGACATGCGGATGAGCCAGGACGGCCCCTCTGCCGCCGATCTGGTCAATACGGCCGAGGAAACCGAACTGGCCGACATCCTGTTCCTCTACGGCGAAGAACGCGCCAGCAGGCGGATTGCCAAAGCGATCCTGCGCGCCCGCGAAGACGCGCCCATCACCACCACGCTCGAACTGGCCAGGCTGGTCGAGGGGTGCCTGCCCCGCGCCAAACCCGGCCAGTCACACCCCGCCACCCGCAGCTTCCAGGCCCTGCGCATCGCGGTGAACGCGGAATATGAGGAATTGTTTCAAGGCCTTATGGCCGCTGAACGCGCCCTCAAACCCGGCGGACAGCTGGCCGTGGTGACCTTCCATTCGGTCGAGGACCGCATGGTCAAACGTTTCCTCACCGCGCGCTCCGGCGGCGGCGGCAACGCCAACCGCTTTGCGCCCGAAACCCAACGGGAGGCCCCCGCCTTCCGCGTGGAAAAACGCAAAGCCATCGGCCCGGACGCTGAAGAGCTGGCCCAGAACCCCCGCAGCCGCTCTGCCAAGCTGCGCGTGGCCATCCGCACCGACGCCCCGGCGGGCACGACCGACCCAAAGACCATCGGCATGCCGATGCGTAAGGAGAGATAACATGCGCGCTTTTCTCTATATCCTGACCTCTCTGGCCGTGATTGGCCTCGCCTTCTGGGCTTACCGCGAAAACTACGCGACCCAGCAAGCGCTGAGCGAGACGGAAAAGCTGCGTGATGGCATCCGGTCGGCGCATTCCCGGCTGGCGGTGCTGCGCGCCGAATGGGCCTACCAGAACCGCCCCGACCGGCTGCGCGATCTGGTGATGATCAATTATGAGCGGCTGAGCCTGATGGAACTGCGCCCCGACCAATTCGGGCAGATCGACCAGGTCAGCTATCCCGCACCGCCCCTGCTGGACATCGTCAATTCCGTCGAAGTGTCTTCCATGGCAGCTGAGGAGGTTTCCCAATGATCCGCACCCCCCTGCGCCCCTTGGCCCGCATTCTGGACGCCCGTCAAAAGGGCCAGAACCCCGACGCGATTGAACGTGAAAACAAACGCATCCGGCATGAGCAGATGCGCGACACCTCCCGCCAGCGCGCCGAAGGGCGGCTGTTGGTGCTGGGCGTGTTCTTCTTTGCGGCCTTTGCCGTGGTCGGCGCCCGGATGGGGCTTCTGGCCACCAACGAACCGGTGGAGCCGCGCGCCCATGCGCCCGGTGCCATCATCTCTGCCGCCCGTGCGGACATCGTGGACCGCAACGGCCATTTGCTGGCCACGAACTTCGACACCCATGCGCTCTATGCCCAGCCGCGGCATATGGTCGACCCCAGCCGCGCCGCGAAAGAACTGGTCGCGATCTTCCCTGACCTGAAAGAAGAACGTCTGGTCAAGGACTTCACCGGCAAGCGCAAGTTCCTGTGGATCAAAAAGAAAATCAGCCCAGAGCAGATGCAGGCCGTGCATGACATCGGCGATCCTGGCCTGCTGTTTGCGCCGCGTGACATGCGTCTTTATCCCAACGGCAAGCTCGCCGCCCATGTGCTGGGCGGGGCAAGCTATGGCAAGGAAGGCGTGCATGCCGCCGAAGTGATCGGTGTGGCCGGGGCAGAGCGGTATTTCGACGACTACCTGCGCGACCCGGCCAATGCAGGTAAACCGCTGCAACTGTCGCTGGATCTGACGGTGCAGGACGCCTCCGAACGGGTGCTTCATGGCGGCATGAAGCTGATGAACGCCAAAGGCGCCACATCGGTGCTGATGGATGTCAAAACCGGGGAAGTGATCTCTGTCGTTTCCCTGCCGGATTTTGACCCCAACGACCGCCCGCGTGTGCTGACCGAAGGGGACGCCTCTGACAGCCCGCTGTTCAACCGGGCGGTGCAGGGGGTGTATGAACTGGGTTCCGTCTTCAAGATTTTCACCGCCGCACAGGCCATTGATCTGGGGCTGGTGAATGCAGGCACGATCATCGACACCAAAGGCCCGATGAAAGTGGGCGGCTTCCGCATCGGTGAATTCCAGAACAAGAACTACGGCAAGATCTCCGTGTCGGACATCATCGTCAAATCCTCCAACCGGGGCACAGGCCGGATGGCCATGGACATCGGCGCCAAACGCCAGCAGGATTTCCTGCGCAGCCTCGGTTTCTTTGAGCACACGCCCTTTGAGATTGTCGAAGCCTCCGGCGGCAAACCCCTTCTGCCCAAGAAGTGGACGGAACTGTCTTCCGTAACCATCTCCTACGGCCATGGGCTGTCCTCCAGCCCCATGCATCTGGCCGCAGGCTATGCCGCGATTGCCAATGGTGGTTTCAAGGTCAAGCCGACGTTGCTCAAACAGACCAGCCCGCAAATGGGCGACCGGGTCATGTCGGCGCGCGCCGCATCGGACGCGCGCAAGATGCTGCGCGCGGTTGTGGCCGAAGGCACGGCGAGCTTTGGGGAAGTCGAAGGCTACCACATCGGCGGCAAAACCGGCACAGCCGACAAACCCAAGCGGCGCGGCGGCTATTATGAGGACAAGGTGATCGCTACCTTCGCCTCGATGTTTCCGGCCCATGATCCCAAGTACGTGCTGATCGTGACACTGGACGAACCCGTTGAAACCTCGGGTAAAAAACCACGCCGCACAGCGGGCTGGACAGCCGTGCCGGTGGCTGCCGAAATGGTCCGCCGGATTGCCCCCCTGCTGGGCGTGCGGCCCACAGTTGAACCTCTCGACACGGCTGTGTTAACGCTGACCAGCAGCAACTGACAAAGCGTTTCGCACCATGACCGCCCGTGCCGTTTCACTCTCCTCTCTGGGCCTGACAGCACGGGGCGGGGCAAATCCTGAAATCACCGGCATTGCCGTGGACAGCCGCGCGGTCAAGGACGGGTATCTCTTCGCCGCCATGCCCGGCAGCCGGGTGCACGGCGGGGAATTCATCCAATACGCCCTGCGCATGGGCGCTGCCGCGATTCTGACCGATGCCGAAGGGGCCGCCCTTGCCGCCGACGCGCTTGCAGAGAGCGGTGCCGCCCTGATCATCTCCGACGCCCCGCGCGAAGCGCTGTCGCTGACCGCGTCGCTCTGGTCCGGCGCCCATCCCGCCACGATGATTGCGGTGACGGGGACGAATGGAAAAACCTCCGTCTCAACCTTCGTGCGGCAGATCTGGATCGAGATGGGGCTGGAGGCCGTCAATCTGGGCACCACCGGCGTGGAAGGCGCATGGACAGCCCCGCTGGCCCACACCACGCCCGAACCCATCACCCTGCACCGCACCCTGGCAGAGGCCGCAACCGCTGGCATCACCCACGCCGCGATGGAGGCCTCCAGCCACGGGCTGGACCAGCGCCGACTGGACGGCGTGACGCTGAAAGCCGCAGGCTTCACCAATTTCACCCAGGACCACCTCGACTATCACGAAACGTTTGAGGCCTACTTTGACGCCAAGGCCCGGCTCTTTGCCCATGTCCTGCCCGAAGACGGCACGGCGGTGGTGAACATCGACGACACCCGTGGCATGGACATGGCCGCCATCGCCAAGGCGCGCGGCTGTGAGGTGATCACCGTGGGCCGCGACGGCGGTGATCTGCGTCTGATTGCACAACGCTTTGATTCGACGGGGCAGGACCTGCGCTTTGACTGGCGCGGCAAGAGCTTTCAGAAACGGCTGAACCTCATCGGCGGCTTTCAGGCGGAAAACGTGCTGCTCGCGGCGGGGCTGGTCATTGCCTGTGGCGGCAACCCTGCGGATGTTTTCGACACGCTGCCCCACCTGACCACCGTGCGCGGCCGGATGCAATTGGCCGCCACACGCGACAATGGCGCGGCGGTCTTTGTGGATTACGCCCATACGCCTGATGCGGTTGCCACGGCACTGGCCGCGATGCGCCCGCATGTGATGGGCCGGTTGGTGGCCATCGTCGGGGCTGGCGGCGACCGCGATCCGGGCAAACGCCCGCTGATGGGCGAAGCGGCGGCCAGCAATGCCGATCAGGTGATCGTCACCGATGACAATCCGCGCTCCGAAGACCCCGCCCTGATCCGCGCCGCCGTGCTGGACGGCGCGCCGGACGCGGTGGAAGTCGGCGACCGGGCCGAAGCGATCCTGCGCGGCGTTGATGCGCTGGGCCCCGGCGACGCGCTGTTGATCGCGGGCAAGGGGCATGAGACCGGGCAGACCGTGGGCGATGATGTGCTGCCCTTTGATGACGCGGAACAGGCAAGCGTGGCCGTGGCCGCGCTGGACGGGAGGCTGGCATGACCCTTTGGACATCTGAGGCAGCGGCAGCGGCGACGGGCGGAGAGGCGGTCGGCACATGGTCCTGCACGGGCGTGTCGATTGATACGCGCACGCTGGAGCCGGGCGATCTGTTCGTGGCGCTCAAGGACCAGCGCGACGGGCATGAATTTGTGGCGCAGGCCTTGGAGAAAGGGGCCGCGGCGGCGCTTGTCTCACACGTGCCGGATGATGTGGCTGAGGATGCGCCGCTGTTGATCGTGGAGGATGTACTCTCGGGGCTGGAGGCTCTGGGCCAAGCCGCGCGTGCGCGCACGCAAGCCAAGGTCGCCGCCGTTACCGGCAGCGTCGGCAAGACATCGACCAAGGAAATGCTACTGGCGATGTTGTCCGATCAGGGTCGCACCCATGCCTCCGTGGCCAGCTACAACAACCACTGGGGCGTGCCGCTGACGCTTGCACGGATGCCAGAGGGTACCGAATACGCCGTGATCGAGATCGGCATGAACCACCCCGGAGAGATCGCCCCCCTGGCCAAGATGGCACAACCCGATGTGGCCATAGTCACCACCGTGGCGGCCGCCCATCTGGAGGCGTTTGAGGATGTGACCGGCATCGCCGTTGAAAAAGCCTCGATCTTTGACGGCGTCAAACCCGGCGGGGTGGCGGTGATCAACGCGGATATCGAACACGCCGCCGTCCTGATGGCCCGCGCCGTGGATTGCCGCCTGCGCGATGTGGAATTTGGCGAACATGGCCATCATTTCAAACTGAAATCCGTCAGTTTGCAGGACGCAGCCACCGTGGTGCAGGCCGATGCCGATGGCACGCCGCTGCTTTTCAAGATCGCCAGCCCCGGACGGCATTTTGCCATGAACGGGCTGGGGGCGCTGGCCGTGGTGCAGGCTTTGGGGGCGGATCTGGCCCTTGCCGCGCAGTCCCTTGGCCGCTGGAAACCCTACAAGGGCCGGGGCCAGCGCGAGACCATCGTGCTTGATCCGGTGGAGCGGCACCTGACGCTGGATCTGATCGACGACAGCTATAACGCCAACCCCACGTCCATGGCCGCCGCCCTTGAGGTGCTGGCCGCGGCCTCTGTGACCCATGACATTGGCCGGGTCAGCAAGGGCCGCCGGATCGCCTTTCTGGGTGATATGAAGGAGTTGGGACCGGAGGCCGAAGCGCTGCATCGCGCGCTTGGCGATCTGCCTTCCGTTCAGGCGCTGGACAAGGTGCATTGCATCGGCCCCTTGATGAAGGGGCTTTTTGAGGCTTTGCCGGAGCATCAGCGCGGGCTGTGGTTTGACACATCCGCCGAAGCCCTGAGCGGTTTGCGCAGCCATCTCGATTCCGGTGACGTGGTGCTGGCCAAGGGATCGCTGTCGATGAAACTGGGCGTCATTGTTGACGCCATCCGCAAAATGGGCCATCCGGTTGAGACAACATAATAAGGGTGCAAAGCCCACAAGATGATGAGTGAGGACGTGCACGATGCTCTACTGGTTGACCCTGCTGTCGGATGGTGGCGACTTTTATAACCTCTTTCGCTACATCACCTTCCGGGCCGGCGGCGCGTTTCTGACGGCTCTGGTTTTCGGATTTATCTTTGGCAAACCGTTGATTGCCGTGCTGCGGCGCAAGCAGGGCAAGGGTCAGCCCATTCGCGATGACGGACCGGAGGGGCATTTTGTCAAAGCGGGCACACCCACGATGGGCGGGCTGTTGATTGTCGGCGCGTTGCTGACCTCAACCTTGCTCTGGGCGCGGCTGGACAATCCCTTTGTCTGGCTGGTGCTGTTTGTCACCATGAGCTTTGCGGTGATCGGGTTTGTGGATGATTATGCCAAGGTGTCCAAGCAGAATACCAAGGGCACATCAAGCAAGGTGCGGCTGCTCTTCGGGTTCCTCATCGCCGCGATTGCGGGGTATTGGGCGGCGCAGTACCATCCGGACGGGTTGCAGTATCAACTGGCGATGCCGGTGTTCAAGGACACGCTGATCAACCTTGGCTATCTGTTTGTGCCTTTCGCGGTGATCGTGATTGTGGGATCGGCCAATGCGGTGAACCTGACGGACGGTCTGGACGGTCTGGCGATCATGCCCGTGATGATTGCCGCAGGCACCCTGGGGGTGATTGCCTATGCGGTGGGTCGGGTCGATTTCACCGAATATCTGGATGTGCATTATGTGCCGGGCACGGGAGAAATTCTGATCTTTACCGCCGGGATATTCGGCGGCGGCCTTGGGTTCCTGTGGTACAACGCCCCGCCCGCGGCGGTGTTCATGGGCGACACGGGATCGCTGGCGCTGGGCGGTGCGCTGGGGGCGATTGCGGTGGCGACCAAGCACGAGTTGGTGCTGGCGATTGTCGGCGGGTTGTTTGTGGTCGAGGCGCTGAGTGTGATCATTCAGGTGATCTATTTCAAGCGCACGGGCAAGCGGGTGTTCCTGATGGCGCCCATTCATCATCACTATGAGAAGAAGGGTTGGGCGGAGCCGCAGATTGTCATTCGGTTTTGGATCATTTCGTTGATTTTGGCGATGGTTGGGTTGGCGACGTTGAAGGTGCGGTGAGGGCTGGTGTTGGTCCAGAGCAGGGCTTTGCCCTGATGGAGGCTCTGCCTCCAGACCTCCGGGATATTTGTAGAGAAAAGATGGGGGGCTTGAGATGATACCGGTTCAAGGGCTTAGTGGCGCGCGGGTTGCCGTGCTTGGATTGGGGCGCTCTGGGTTGAGCGCGGCAAGGGCTTTGGTGACTGGTGGGGCGGAGGTTGTCTGTTGGGATGACAACCGGGCTGCGCGGGAGACGGCGGAAGCGGAAGGGTTTTTGTGTCGCGATCTCAAGACAGCGGATCATTTTGACGATGTGGCGCGGTTGATCGTCTCGCCCGGCATTCCGCATTTGTATCCTGCGCCGAACAGGATTGTGGCGGCGGCTTTGCAGGCAGGCGTGCCGGTGGACAATGACATTGGGCTGTTTTTTCAGAGTTTCGCGACAGGGGAGTGGGACAGTTTTGATATCGCACCCAAGGTGATTGCGGTCACGGGGTCGAACGGGAAATCCACCACATCGGCCTTGATCCATCATGTGTTGGAACATGCGCAAAGGCCCTGCCAGTTGGCGGGCAACATTGGCCGCGGGGTGTTGGATCTGGATCCGGCGATTGACGGTGAGGTCGTGGTGCTGGAGCTGTCGAGTTATCAGACCGAACTGGCCCGCGCCCTGACGCCGGATATTGCCGTCTTCACCAATCTCAGCCCCGATCATCTGGACCGGCATCATGGCATGGGCGGCTATTTCGCCGCCAAGCGGCGGTTGTTTGCAGAAGGCGGGCCGGACCGGGCGGTGATTGGCGTGGATGAGATTGAGGGCCGGTTTCTGGCCGGGCAGTTGAGCGAGGGGCGCGGGGATGACCGGGTCATTCGCATCAGCGTAGAGCAGAAATTGAGCGGGCCCGGCTGGCAGGTGTTTGCGCGCAAGGGGTTCTTGTCGGAATATCGGCGCGGCAAGCAGGTGGCCTCGGTTGATCTGCGCAAGGTGGCTGGCATGCCGGGGGCGCATAACCATCAGAATGCCTGCGCGGCTTTTGCGGCACTGCGCGCGCTGGGGCTGGCACCGAAGGTGATCGAACAGGCGTTTCATTCCTTCGGGGGCTTGCCGCATCGCTCGCAGACCATCGCGGAAGTGGGGGGCGTGCGCTATGTCAATGACAGCAAGGCCACCAATGTGGACAGCGCTGCCAAGGCGTTGGCGGCTTTTGACAACATCCGCTGGATTTGTGGCGGGTTGGAGAAAGAAGGCGGGCTTGGCGGGTTGGCGGATGCCGTGGGCCATGTGCGCAAGGCCTATGTGATTGGCCGGGAGGCGGCGGCCTTTGCGATGCAGCTGAACGTGGAAGCTGAAGTCTGCGGGACCATGGCGCAGGCTGTGGCACGCGCTGCCGCAGAGGCCGAGGCGGGCGATGTGGTCCTGCTGGCCCCGGCGGCGGCGAGCTTTGATCAATATGACAGTTTTGAGCGGCGGGGCGAGGATTTTGCCGCGCAGGTGGCGCAGGTGACGGCGGCGTAACCCATGGGTTACCCCGTTGAATTTGTTTACTTATTGTTAACGCTTTGCTGCAGGGCGTCGGCGCAGGCCATGGCGGATGACCACGCCCACTGGAAGTTATACCCGCCGAGCCAGCCTGTGACGTCCACGGCTTCTCCGATGAAGTAAAGACCCGGCACATCTTTGGCCGCCATGGTTTTGGACGACAGGGCGGTTGTGTCGACGCCGCCCAAAGTGACCTCTGCGGTACGATACCCTTCGGTGCCGTTGGGGCGCAGGCGCCATGTGCTGAGGTGATCGGCGATGCCGCGTAGGCGGGTGTCGGGGCAATCGGCGATGTTGCCGGTCAGATCGATCTCATGGCTCAGATGCTCCACCAGACGGGCGGGCAGCAGGGTGGCCAGTTCAGTGCTGAGGTTGCGGTTGCCGGCTTTGGGGCGGCGGTTGCGCAGGGTGTCGAACATGTCCGCGTCCGGGCTGAGGTTGACGGTGATGTCCTGACCTTCCTGCCAGTAGGACGACGCCTGCAACACCGCAGGGCCGGAGAGGCCGCGGTGGGTGAAAAGGAGCGCTTCGTCGAATGTGCCGCTGCCTGCGGTGACGCGGGCCGGGGTGGCGACGCCGGAGATTTCCGAAAAACGGCCGTGATCGAAGGTGAAGGGCACGAGGGCGGCGCGGGTGTCGGTCAGAGGCAGGTTGAACTGACGCGCAACGTCATAGGCAAAGCCGGTGGCCCCCATCTTGGGGATGGATTTGCCGCCTGTGGCGATGACGAGGGTATGGGTTGAGATGTGCTGCGTGCCCTCGGGGGTTTCCAGATCAAGGTCGAAGCCGCTTTCGATCTTGGTGATCCCGCTGACGGAGGTCTTGAGGCGCAGATCGACCCCCTGCGCCTGCATCATGGCGCGCAGCATCGCGATGATCTCCTTGGCGGAGACATCGCAGAAAAGCTGGCCGAGGGTCTTTTCGTGCCACGCGATGCCATGGGCATCGACCAGGCCGACAAAATCCCACTGGGTATAGCGGGCCAGCGCGGATTTGGCGAAATGGGGGTTCTGGCTGAGGAAGGCGTGGGGGCCGCAGTGCATGTTGGTGAAGTTGCAGCGCCCGCCGCCGGAGATGCGGATTTTCTCACCCGGTGCTTTGGCGTGATCAACGAGCAGCACCCGCCCGTCGGCATGGGCCGCGCACATCATGCCTGCGGCCCCTGCGCCGATGATCGTGGTGTCAAACTGCATGTAGCAGGCTCTGCCTTGCCTCAGGCGGACAGTCAAGTTGCCGTGAAAGGGCTTGTGGCTGCGCCCGAGAGGCGTAGCTGTGGGCAGGAGTTAACACGAAAAGGACCACCCCATGCCCGGATTGAACGCAGGCGCTGCCTTTCCCCTGACCACTGTGTCCAAACTGGGCGGTGGGACGCTCACCCTCGGACAGCCGGAAGGGGGGCGGGACTGGCAATTGGTCGTGGTCTATCGCGGGCTGCATTGTCCCAAGTGCAAGACCTATCTGGCCAAGCTGGAAGAATTGACGCCTGCCTATCATGCCGAAGGCGTGGATGTGGTCACCCTGTCAGGCGATCCACAGGACAAAGCGCAGGCGATGGCCGATGAAATGGGGCTCACCCTACCGGTGGGCTATGACCTGAGCCTTGAGCAGATGGCGCAGCTTGGCCTTTACATCTCGGACCCGCGCAGCCCGCAGGAGACGGATCGCCCGTTCCCCGAGCCCGGCGCCTTTGTGATCAACGGTGCGGGCAAGATCCAGATCATCGACATCTCCAACGCGCCCTTCGCGCGGCCTGATCTGGAGGGGTTGCTGGGCGGCATCAAGTTCGTGCGCGCCAATGATTACCCGATCCGCGGCATGCGGCAGAGCGCCTGAGGCCCCAGCGCAGGGCCCTGCGCATTCGGGCGGGGCCGAACAAACGCTGGCCTGCGGCCGGAAAACCAGCTATACATGGCCAAAGCTCCGAAAAAGGGGCAGTCGGACAAGGCGACGGGGACACGTTGCACATCCGGTGAGCGAGGCAGTGTAAGGCAGAATACCATGACTGAGATGGTGTATGGCGCAGTCCCGGTGCGGGACGGTGAGCCGATTATCCCCAAATGGTGGCGGACCGTGGACCGGTGGACCTTGTCCTGCGTGTTGGCGTTGTTTGGGGTGGGGCTGTTGCTGGGTCTTGCGGCATCGGTGCCACTGGCGGAGCGCAACGGCTTTCAGCCCTTTCATTACGTGCAGCGGCAGGCGTTTTTCGGGGCGCTGGCGATGGTTGCGATGGTGCTGACCTCGATGATGTCCCCGACGCTTGTGCGGCGGCTGGCGGTGCTGGGGTTTGTGGTGTCATTCGTGGCGCTGGCCCTCCTGCCGTTTTTTGGCACGGATTTCGGCAAAGGGGCGATGCGCTGGTATTCGCTGGGCTTTGCGTCGATCCAGCCGTCAGAATTCCTCAAACCCGGCTTTGTGGTGGTTGCGGCCTGGATGATGGCCGCGTCGCTGGAGATCAACGGCCCGCCGGGGCGGGCGTGGTCCTTTGCCTTGTGCATCTCCATCGTGCTGATGCTGGCGATGCAGCCTGATTTCGGGCAGGCCTGTCTGGTGCTGTTTGGCTGGGGCGTGATGTATTTCGTGGCCGGTGCGCCGATGGTGCTGCTGGTGGGCATGGCCGCGATGGTGGTGATTGCGGGCACGGTAGCCTACGCGCATTCCGAGCATTTCGCGCGCCGCATTGACGGGTTTCTGAGCCCTGATGTCGATCCGACAACGCAGCTGGGCTATGCCACCAATGCCATACGCGAAGGCGGTCTCTTTGGTGTGGGCGTGGGAGAGGGGCAGGTGAAATGGTCGCTGCCGGATGCCCATACCGATTTCATCATCGCTGTCGCAGCAGAGGAATACGGGCTGGTGTTGGTGCTGTGCATCATCGCACTTTATACCAGCATCGTGGTGCGGTCGCTGCTCAGGCTGGTGCGGGAGCGCGATCCCTTCATCCGGCTGGCGGGCACGGGGCTTGCCTGTATGTTCGCGGTGCAGGCGATGATCAATATGGGTGTTGCAGTCCGGCTGTTGCCTGCTAAAGGCATGACGCTGCCGTTTGTCAGCTATGGCGGCTCATCCGTGATCGCGAGCGGTATTGCGCTGGGCATGTTGCTGGCTTTCACCCGGTCGCGCCCCCAGGGCGAAATTTCTGATATACTTGGCCGAACCGCGCGATCGCGCTGAAAGGGACCATGATGACTGCGCCGCTGCTTATCATCGCTGCCGGAGGGACCGGGGGGCATATGTTCCCTGCGCAGGCTCTGGCCGAGGTGATGCTGGCGCGCGGCTGGCGCGTGCGGTTGAGCACGGATGCGCGCGGCGCGCGGTATACGGGCGGGTTTCCGCAGGCGGTGGAGATCGTGCAGGTCAACTCCGCCACCTTTGCGCGCGGGGGGCTGATGGCCAAGGCTGCGGTTGCGCCGAAGATCGCCATGGGCGTGTTGAAGGCGACCTGGCGGATGTTTCGCGACAAGCCGGCGGTTGTTGTGGGCTTTGGCGGGTATCCGTCGATCCCGGCGCTGGGCGCCGCGGTGATCTTGCGGCTGCCGCGGATGATCCATGAGCAAAACGGCGTGCTGGGCCGCGTGAATGCGGCTTTTGCGACCCGCGTTGCGGGTGTGGCCTGCGGGACCTGGCCCACCGTCTTGCCGGAAGAGGCGCTGAGCGCCCATGTCGGCAACCCGGTGCGCGCCACCGTGTTGGAGCGGGCGGGGGCCGCCTATATCCCGCCCGGCGATTACCCGATGGAAGTGCTGGTGATGGGGGGCAGCCAGGGCGCGCGCATCCTCAGCGACGTGGTGCCGCCTGCCGTTGCCGGTTTGCCAATGGATATGCTGCGCAACATTCGTGTCAGCCATCAGGCCCGCGATGAAGACGGCGCGCGGGTGGCGGAATTTTATGCGGAAGCGGGCATTGATGCGGATGTGCAGCCGTTCTTTGAC
Organism: uncultured Sulfitobacter sp.; assembly: GCF_947500075.1. Taxonomy (GTDB): domain Bacteria; phylum Pseudomonadota; class Alphaproteobacteria; order Rhodobacterales; family Rhodobacteraceae; genus Sulfitobacter. The sequence goes on from NZ_CANMQS010000002.1 coordinate 279,973, forward strand.
GATGTCCCACGCCGGATGTCGGAGGCGCAGCTTGTGATCAGCCGCGCAGGCGCGTCGAGTGTGGCCGACATCTCCATCATCGGGCGGCCGTCGATCCTGATCCCCTATGCTGCCGCCACGGGCGATCACCAGACCGCCAATGCGCGCGGGTTGGTGGAAGCTGGTGCTGCGATCATGGTCCCCGAAAGCGCGCTGACCCCCGAGGCGCTGACAGAGCAGATTGAAATGGTAATGAGCAACCCGAAAGGTGCGTTGCAGATGGCGAACGCGGCATTGTCCGTGGGCAAACCGGAAGCGGCGGAAACACTGGCAGGCATGGTAGAAAACCTTGCCGCGGAAGGAAAAAAGACATGAACGCAGCAGCGGCCACCAAATTGCCCACCGATGTGGGCCCCATCCATTTCGTCGGCATTGGCGGCATCGGTATGTCCGGCATCGCCGAGGTTCTGCTTAACCACGGCTACCGGGTGCAGGGGTCTGATTTGAAAGCGTCCAAGATCACCGACCGTCTGGCGGATCTGGGGGCTGTGATCTTTGAGGGGCAGAAGGCGCAAAACATTGAGGACGCGGAAGTGGTGGTCATTTCCTCTGCCATCAAACCGGGTAACGCGGAACTGGACGCGGCACGTGCACGCGGCCTGCCGATTGTGCGCCGGGCGGAGATGCTGGCCGAACTGATGCGGCTGAAATCCAACATCGCGGTGGCCGGCACGCACGGAAAGACCACGACCACAACACTGGTGGCGGAATTGCTGGTGGCGGGGGGCATTGATCCCACTGTGGTGAACGGCGGGATCATTCATGCATACGGCTCGAACGCGCGCATGGGGCAGGGCGAGTGGATGGTCGTGGAAGCCGATGAGAGCGACGGCACTTTCAACCGTCTGCCTGCGACCATCGCCATCGTGACCAACATCGACCCCGAGCATATGGAGCATTGGGGCGATTTCGACACGCTGCGGCAGGGGTTTCTGGATTTCGTCTCCAACATTCCGTTCTACGGGCTGGCCGTCTGCTGCACCGATCACGAGGAAGTGCAGAAGCTGGTGGGCAAGATCAGTGACCGCCGGGTGATGACCTATGGGTTCAACGCGCAGGCGGATGTGCGCGCGGTGGATGTGACCTACAAGAACGGCGTGGCGCATTTCGACATTCATTTGCAGTCCGAGGACATGGTGATCGAAGGCTGCACCCTGCCGATGCCGGGGGATCACAACATCCTCAACGCCTTGTCTGCTGTCGCGGTCGCGCGGCATCTGGGCATGAAACGCGAAGAAATCCGCGCGGCCCTTGCGGCCTTTGGCGGCGTTAACCGCCGTTTCACGAAAGTTGGCGAAGTTGACGGCGTGACGATCATTGATGACTACGGCCACCACCCGGTTGAGATTGCCGCCGTCCTGAAAGCTGCGCGGCAGGCGACGGAGGGGCGGGTGATTGCCGTGCATCAGCCGCACCGCTACAGCCGGTTGAGCGACCTGTTTGATGACTTCTGTGCCTGTTTCAACGACGCGGATGTCGTGGGCATTGCCGAGGTCTATGGCGCGGGCGAAGACCCGATTGAAGGGGCGGACCGCGACGGGCTGGTGGCCGGATTGATCCGCCACGGCCACCGCCACGCCCGCGCGGTGACGGGGTTGGACGATCTGGCGCGGCTGGTGCGCGAACAGGCGGTGCCCGGCGATATGGTGGTCTGTCTGGGGGCCGGCACGATCAGCACCTGGGCCAATGACCTGCCGGAACGCTTGCAGGCCATGAAGGGAGCGGCGGCGTGACCTTGCTGTGGCTGTGTGTGTTGTGGGTTTTTGCCTCCGTCGCGGTGGCGATGCTGCCGATGCGGCATCAGTATATTCCCGGTGTTGCCTTGTTGATTGCCGCGCCTGTGTTGATCATCGCGATTGGCATCCACGTGGGGTGGCTGGCATCGCTGGTGGCGGTGCTGGCCTTTGTGTCCATGTTCCGCAATCCGCTGCGCTATCTCTGGGCACGGCTGCGCGGCGAAAAGCCGGAGCTGCCGAGATGAGCCTTTCCCTCACACTCGCTTGCCTTTGGGCGCTGATTGCCAATGTGCTGGCGATGACACCCAGCAAGGACAACCATTGGCGCAACGCCTATATCCTGATCGCCATCGGCATCCCGATTGTCGGCTATGTCACGGTCCAGCACGGGCCCTGGGTAGGCCTTTTGGTGCTGGCGGGCGGCTGTTCGGTGTTGCGCTGGCCGATGATCTATCTGGGCCGCTGGCTGCGGCGGGGGGCGCAAAACTGGAGAGGACCAGCTGAATGAGTTTGACCATTACAAGCATGATCGCCCTTCTGGCTGTCTGGATGCTGGCCATTGGCTGGACCGGATACCACAAACGCTTTGCCCGCTTTGCCGCACTGGTTCTGGTGGGGCTGGGGGTGAATATGTTGTGGATCACGGCGGGGCTGAAAGCCCATCCGCTGGATCCAAATGCGCTGCTGGCGGAGGCATCGCTGCTGCTTTATGCGGTGTTTGCCTTTGGCATCGGGTGGCTTGCCGGGCGTCTGGCGCGGCAGTTGCAGGCGAGCCGGGTTGAGTAGAGGCGTTTGACGGCTGACGCGATTGCCGTTACCTCCGCGCCATGACCGCGCTCTCCCTTGAGAATATGCCCCCCGTGCGGGGCCGACTGACCGCTCACCGTCCGATGGCGGAGCTGACGTGGCTGCGCGTGGGCGGCCCGGCGGATATCCTTTTTCAGCCAGCGGATGTCGAAGACCTTTGCGCCTTCCTCAAGGCTTTGCCGGAGGACATGCCGGTGTTCCCGGTCGGCGTGGGCAGCAACCTTATTGTGCGCGACGGCGGCCTGCGCGCGGTGGTGATCCGGCTGGGCCGTGGGTTCAATACAATTGAGGTGGAGGGCGACCTGGTCACCGCCGGGGCCGCCGCGCTGGATGCGCATGTGGCGCGCAAAGCGGCGGATCATGGGCTGGACCTGACCTTCCTGCGGACGATTCCCGGCAGCATCGGCGGGGCTTTGCGCATGAATGCAGGATGTTACGGCAGCTATACGGCGGATGTGTTCACCTCTGCCACGGCGGTGACCCGCGATGGCGAGGTGATCACCCTGACCGCAGATGACCTGAATTTCCGCTACCGTCAGAGCGATCTGCCAACAGGTGCGGTGCTGGTCTCTGCCACGTTCAAAGCGCCCAAAGGGGAGCCCGCCGACCTGCACGCCCGGATGGAAGCCCAACTGGCAAAACGTGATGAAACCCAACCCACTAAAGACCGGAGTGCAGGCAGCACCTTCCGCAATCCGGCAGGTTTTTCCAGCACGGGCATGGCGGACGATGTGCATGATCTCAAGGCGTGGAAGGTCATTGAGGACGCCGGGATGAGGGGCGCGAAACGAGGCGGGGCACAGATGTCTCTCAAACACGCCAACTTTCTTGTGAACGCCGAAAACGCGACCGCTGCGGACCTTGAAGGATTGGGCGAAGAGGTGCGGAAAAAGGTTTACGATTCAGCCGGGATCAGGCTAGAATGGGAAATCATGCGCGTTGGGGAGACGTAACACCAAACGCGTGAAACAATAAGCCGCAAAAGCGGTAGAGCGGCAAAAATTGGGACCCGAAAACGGGCCCGGAAAAAGGCAAATACTTTGGGTATGTCGAGCAGGACAAACCCCACAGTGGCGGTACTTATGGGTGGCCCCTCCGCGGAGCGCGAGGTGTCATTGTCTACAGGACAGGCATGTGCAGCGGCGCTGAGGGAAAAAGACTACACGGTGGTAGAGGTCGACGCTGGCCCCGACCTGCCTGCTGTGCTGTCGGATATTGCCCCTGATGCTGTTCTGAATTGCCTGCATGGCCGCTGGGGTGAAGATGGCTGCGTGCAGGGCCTGCTGGAATGGATGGGGATTCCCTATTCGCATTCGGGCGTGCTGGCATCCGCGCTGGCGATGGACAAACAGCGCAGCAAGGATGTGTATCGCGGCGAGGGGCTGCCGGTGGTCGAAGGCCTGCTTGTCGCTGCCGATGAGGTGCGCGCGGCCCATGTGATGGCCCCGCCCTATGTGGTGAAACCCAACAATGAAGGCTCCTCCGTCGGGGTCTATCTGGTGCGCGAGGCGGCCAACAGCCCGCCGCAGCTGGATGGTGACATGCCCGATGTGGTGATGGTGGAGCAGTTCGTGCCGGGGCGTGAATTGACCACCACGGTGATGGGCGACCGGGCGCTGGGCGTGACGGATATTCTGACAACGGGCTGGTATGATTATGACGCAAAGTACAAAGAGGGCGGCTCCGCGCATGTGGTCCCGGCGGATATCCCCGAAGATATATACGCGCTTTGCCTCGACTATGCCCTGCGTGCGCACAACGCGCTGGGCTGCAAAGGCGTCAGCCGCACGGATTTCCGTTGGGATGAAAGCAAGGGTGCCGCAGGGCTGATCCTGCTGGAGACAAACACGCAGCCGGGTCTGACAGGCACATCGCTGACGCCCGAACAGGCGGAGCATTGCGGCATCTCCTTTCCCGATCTGTGTGCCTGGATGGTGGAGGATGCCTCATGCGCGCGTTGATCCGCAGATCCGACCCCGCCGCCACACGCAGCGATCCCGCGCCGTCGCGCTGGTCCTGGCGGTTGCAGCGTCTGATGCTGACGCCGGGTTTCCGGTTTGCCCTGCGTGTCGGCCTGCCATTCTGCCTCGCCCTGATTGCCGGTGGGCTTTATCTGGCCGATGAAAAGCGGCGCGGCGCGATTGTCGAAAAACTGGCAGAGGCCCGCACCAGCATCGAGGAACGCCCGGAGTTCATGGTCAAGCTGATGGCCATTGATGGCGCGGACCCGGCACTGGCCGCAGAAGTGCGCGCCAGCCTGCCGCTGGAATTTCCCATGACCTCGTTCGATCTGAACCTGCCGGACCTCAAGGCCCAGATAACCGCGATCAACGGTGTGCGCAGTGCCGGTGTGCGGGTCAAACCCGGTGGCATTCTGCACATCCAGATTACGCCGCGCATTCCGGTTGCCATCTGGCGCAACGCCAAGGGGCTGAGCCTGATCGACCGCGATGGCGCCCTTGTCAGCTATATCTCCACCCGCGCGGAACATCCCGACCTGCCGCTGATCGCGGGCGATGGGGCGGCGCGCCATGTGCCGGAGGCGTTGAGCCTGATCAAGGCAGGCGCGGCGTTGGGCGACCGGATGCACGGATTGGTGCGGATGGGAGAGCGGCGCTGGGACGTGGTGCTGGACCGCGGCCAGCGCATTTTGCTGCCCGAGACCGGCGCGCTGCAAGCGCTGGACCGGGTGATCGCGCTGGAAGGCGCGCAAGAGGTTCTGACCCGCGATGTTGCACGGGTCGACATGCGGCTGGGGCACAGGCCCACCGTCCGCATGACCGAAGAAGCCACCGAGAAATGGTGGCAGATAAAAGAGCTGTCAGGACAATGACAGGGACAGATTTGTATAAGGCAGACCAAGAATGATGGACCTCTACGACAGCCAACGCTCCATGCGGAACATGCGCAGGGTTGCGATGCAACGTGGTGTGGTTGCGATTTTGGATGTGGGCAGCTCCAAGATTGCCTGCCTGGTGTTGCGCTTTGACGGGGCCACGTCTTTGGGCGAAGAAGGCGAGATCGGATCGCTGGCCGGGCAGTCCGGTTTTCGGGTGATCGGGGCGGCCACCACACGGTCCCGCGGCGTTCAGTTCGGAGAGATCTGCGCCATGGGCGAGACGGAGCGCGCGATCCGCACCGCATTGCAGGCGGCACAGAAGATGGCGGGCATCCGCGTCGATCACGTGATCGCCTGTTTCTCAGGTGCGGAGCCGCGCAGCTATGGTCTGGACGCAATGATCGAGGTTGAGGACCAATCCGTCAGTGAGCAGGACGTGGCGCGGGTGCTGGCCGAATGTGACGTGCCGGAATATGGCGAGGGCCGCGAGGTGCTTCATGCCCAGCCCGTGAACTTTGCACTGGATCACCGGTCGGGTCTTGCCGATCCGCGCGGCCAGTTGGGCAACCAGCTGTCTGTGGACATGCACATGCTGACGGTTGATGCCGCCGCTGTGCAGCATCTGGCCCATTGCATCAAACGCTGTGATCTGGAATTGGCCGGGATTGCCTCGTCCTCCTATGTCTCGGGCATTTCATCGCTGGTGGAAGATGAGCAGGAACTCGGCGCGGCCTGTATTGATCTGGGCGGCGGGTCGACGGGCGTGTCGATCTTTATCAAGAAACACATGATTTACGCAGATGCGGTGCGGATGGGCGGGGATCACGTGACCTCCGACATCTCCAAAGGCCTGCAGGTGCCGACCACAACAGCCGAGCGGATCAAGACATTCTATGGCGGGGTGCACGCCACCGGCATGGATGACCGTGAGATGATCGAAATTGGCGGCGATACGGGCGATTATGAACATGACCGCCGTACCGTCAGCCGCGCGGAACTGATCGGCATCATGCGCCCGCGCGTTGAAGAGATCCTTGAAGAGGTGCGCGTGCGTCTGGATGCGGCAGGGTTTGATCATTTGCCCAGCCAGCAGATCGTGTTGACAGGCGGCGGCAGTCAGATCCCCGGACTGGACGGATTGGCGAGCAAGATTTTGGGCCAGCAGGTGCGGTTGGGGCGGCCTTTGCGCGTGCATGGTCTGCCACAAGCCGCAACCGGGCCGGGGTTTTCTTCGGCGGTGGGGCTGTCACTGTTTGCGGCGCACCCGCAGGACGAATGGTGGGACTTCGACATTCCCGCAGATCGGTATCCGTCGCGCAGCTTGAAGCGTGCGGTCAAATGGTTTCGGGACAACTGGTGACCACAATATGCGGTGGTGCTGCCAAGATGGAGACGAAAGAGGCAAGTTTTTGCCCATATTTAGCGGTAATTCCGTGTTTTCTAGGTGACGTTGGGGCCGTCAATCGTTAAGATTGCATGAATTGCGAAATGAAGACGCCCACGGGATATGGGCCAAAAAAACAGGCGGATTAGCAGATGACACTCAACCTTTCGATGCCAGGACATGAAGACCTCAAGCCAAGGATCACCGTTTTCGGTGTCGGTGGTGCTGGAGGCAACGCGGTCAATAATATGATCGAAAAACAACTGGATGGCGTTGAATTCGTTGTTGCGAATACCGACGCGCAGGCGTTGCAGCAGGCAAAGGCCGATAATCGCGTGCAACTGGGCATCAAGGTCACCGAAGGTCTGGGCGCGGGCGCGCGGGCCTCTGTCGGGGCGGCTGCTGCTGAAGAATCAATCGAACAAATCGTTGATCATCTGGCGGGCGCGCACATGTGCTTTATCACTGCTGGCATGGGCGGCGGCACTGGGACGGGCGCAGCACCGATCATCGCGCAGGCCGCGCGGGAGCTGGGTGTCCTGACCGTTGGTGTTGTGACCAAGCCTTTCCAGTTTGAAGGCGGCAAACGCATGCGTCAGGCCGAGGAGGGTGTTGAGGCCCTGCAAAAGGTTGTCGATACGCTGATCATTATCCCCAACCAGAACCTGTTCCGTCTGGCCACTGAGAAGACAACATTCACCGAAGCATTCTCCCTTGCGGATGATGTGCTGTATCAGGGTGTGAAAGGTGTCACGGACCTGATGGTCCGTCCGGGCCTGATCAACCTCGACTTTGCTGATGTGCGCGCCGTGATGGATGAGATGGGCAAAGCCATGATGGGCACAGGCGAGGCCGATGGCGAAGATCGCGCCATTCAGGCGGCTGAGAAAGCCATCGCCAACCCGCTACTGGACGAGATTTCCCTGCTGGGTGCCAAGGGCGTGCTGATCAACATCACCGGTGGTGATGATCTGACCCTGTTTGAACTGGACGAAGCCGCCAACCGCATCCGCGAGGAAGTGGATCCGGATGCCAACATCATCGTGGGCTCCACGCTGGATCAGGGCATGGGCGGCACGATGCGCGTCAGCGTTGTGGCAACGGGCATCGATGCGTCCGGCGTGAAGACCGAGATCCCTGTGCCGCGCCGCTCCATGAGCGCGCCGCTACAGCCGCAGGTTGAGGCCGAAGAAGACCGCGCGCCAGCAGTTGCTGCAAAGGCCGCCCCTGTTGCCGCCGCCGCGGAAGTTTATGAAGACGAGGGTGATCAGGCACCGCTGTTCGAAGATCTGGCGACCCAGCGTGCTGTGGCGGAAGAGCGTGTCGAAGACATGTTCGCCGAGCGGGCGCAGCGGCAGACCGCAGATGATCTGCCACCCCCTGCATACCAGCCACAGGTCACCGCATTTGAGCCGCGCCGCGATGAAGACAGCATCGAAGCAGAGCCAGAGAGCTTTGTCGCCCCACGCGCACCTGCACCCGGCACACCGTCACCCGAAGCACTGGCCCGCTTGCGCGCCGCAGCTCAGAAAGCGGCACCGCAGCAGTCTCCGGCAGCATCTGCTCCGGCACCGCAGGCATCACCTGCCGCTGGGGCGCAGCCCGCAGCGCAGGGTGGCGACAAGCCCCGCTTTGGGATCAATTCGCTGATCAACCGGATGACCGGCCATGCGGAAGGGGAGGCACCCGCAGCCCGTCCCGTGCGCCAGCAGCCACCTGTTCAGCAGCCTCAAAACCGGGCAGCTGCCGCAGCACCACAGCCACAGGAAGCGGCTGATCCGGATCAGGAACGGATCGAAATCCCGGCTTTCCTGCGCCGTCAGGCGAATTAAGTCAAAAAACACCGTGTATCAGGGGCTGCCTTCGGGCAGCCCTTTTTCGTTTTTGTTTCAAAGAGTTGAAATGCGATCAGCGCAATTCGGCCCAAGTGTTACAGCCATGTTTCAGTCCGTTGCAAAGATTGAGTTGAGGCTTTGCAACCCAACGCGTACCTCAGGGTTCAACTTAGACAGCGATCTATGAACCTGAGGTTAGGCACGTGCAAAACACGATCAAATCCCCGATCAGCTTCGGTGGCAAAGGCCTGCATTCAGGTGCACCTGCCACGCTGACGATCCGTCCGGCGGGTGCCCATCATGGTATATGGTTTTCGCGCACGGATGTCGCCCTCGGCGACCGTTTGATCCCTGCGCGTTGGGATGCGGTCAACCGCTCCCCGCTGTGCACCAAGCTGGAGAATGCCACGGGTCTGTCCGTCTCTACGGTAGAGCATCTGATGGCCGCACTGGCCGGATGCGGTATTCATAACGCACTGATCGAAATTGACGGCCCCGAAGTGCCGATCCTGGACGGTTCTGCCGCGCCTTTCGTGCGCGGCATCATGCAGCGCGGCATTCGCAAGCTGGCGGCCCCCGTGATGGCCTTCGAAGTGCTCAAGGAGATCACCGTCACCGAAGGAGACGCATCGGCCACGATCGCCCCTTCCGACACGCTGCGCATTGATTTTGAAATTGATTTCGTCGATCCAGCCATTGGCCATCAGCAGAAGTCGCTGGTGATGAACAACGGCTCTTTCGCGCGCGAGCTATGTGACAGCCGCACGTTCTGCCGTCAGGCGGATGTGGACACGATGCAGGCCAATGGGCTGGCGCTGGGTGGTGATTCAGGTGAGAACGCGGTGGTTTTCGACGGTGACAAAGTGCTCAGCCCTGGCGGTCTGCGCCACGCGGATGAGCCTGTGCGCCACAAGATGCTGGACGCCTTGGGTGATCTGGCGCTGGCGGGGGTGCCGCTTCTGGGGCATTACACCGGCAAACGGGCAGGGCATGCCCTGACCAACACCTTGCTGCGCAAGGTTTTTGCGACACCCGGCGCCATTCGCATGATCACCTGCGATGCCGAAACCGCCGCCCGCCTGCCGGGGCATGGGCTGGTCTGGGACGAAATTCCACAAGTTGCGTGATGCCGCGCCGCGCACAATCACGGCAGTTGTCCGCAATCGTCGCACGCGCCCATTGAAGGCTCTCCCAAAGCAATGTATTCCGATCAGACGTGGAGCCAGAACCGCGCTATCGCATTTTGGTGACGCCCGCGCGGAAAAGTGCAAACGGCGTTTTGCTAGCCAGATTAATGTGCTAGCAATCTGCAAAAGGGGCTTTGACCCCATTGAGTGTTGAGACGAAGGGTGCAGGCATGGCGGGTGCAAAGTCGCGTCAGCGGATGATAGGTGCAGTTTTTGCGCTGTCGGCCCTTGCGGCATGCGGCGCGGTGGACCGTGCTGGCCGTGTGACCTCTAACCTCTTCAATCCGCAAGAGATTCCGCTTGAAACCTACACTGCTGAGCAGATTTTCGAGCGTGGCGAATATGAGCTGAACCGCAAGAAACCCGGTCAGGCGGCCTTCTACTTCTCTGAGATTGAGCGTCTGTATCCCTATTCTGATTGGGCCAAGCGCGCGCTGATCATGCAGGCGTTTTCCTATCATCAGGACAAGGATTACCCCAACAGCCGGTCTTCGGCGCAGCGCTACATCGACTTTTTCCCCGATGATGACGATGCGGCATACGCGCAGTATCTGCTCGCGCTCAGCTATTATGACCAGATTGACGAAGTGGGTCGCGATCAGGGCCTGACCTTTCAGGCGCTGCAATCCCTGCGCGATGTCATCGAACGCTATCCAGACAGCGAATACGCCAAATCCTCCATTCTGAAGTTCGATCTTGCCTTTGATCACCTCGCGGGCAAGGAGATGGAAATCGGGCGCTATTACCTGCGCCGCGACCACTATACGGCTGCGATCAACCGCTTCCGGGTTGTGGTTGAGGAATTTCAGACCACCACCCACACTGCCGAAGCCTTGCACCGCTTGGTCGAATCCTATCTGTCACTTGGCCTGACGCAGGAAGCGCAGACCGCAGGCGCCATTCTGGGTCACAACTATCGCGGCTCCGAGTGGTATGAGGACAGCTACAAACTGCTGACCGGGCAGGGCCTTCAGCCTGCGTTCTACAGGGACAACTGGCTCGGCTCGATCTATCGTCAGACGATCAAAGGCGAGTGGCTGTAACGCGCCCCGCCGCTTGGGTGGACCACCATGCTGCGCGGACTTGATATTTCCGACATGCTGATCATCGACCGGTTGGAGCTTGGATTCCAGCCGGGCTTGAACGTGCTGACCGGTGAGACTGGCGCGGGCAAGTCTATCTTGTTGGATTCGCTTGGTTTTGTGCTGGGCTGGCGGGGCCGGGCCGATCTGGTCCGTCAAGGGGCCGCGCAGGGCGAAGTGACCGCATGGTTCGATCTGGACCCCGATCACCCGGCCCATCAGGTCTTGGAAGAGGCGGGTTTGCCCGGCGGGGATGAGTTGATCCTGCGCCGCATCAACACGGCAGAAGGGCGCAAGACCGCATGGGTCAATGACCGCCGCTGTTCGGGCGAAGCCCTGCGCGCCTTGTCGGAGACGCTGGTTGAACTGCACGGCCAGCATGATGATCGCGGTTTGCTGAACCCGCGCGGGCACCGCAACATTCTGGATGACTTTGCAGGCAACGCCGCGGCGCTGAAAAAAGTGCGTAAGGCGTGGTCGGCCATGGGCACGGCCCGCGCTGCTGCCGCTGCTGCGGAAGCGCAACGCGCGGCCATCGCGGCAGAGGAAGATTTCCTGCGCCACGCCGTTGCGGAACTGGACAAGCTGTCCCCCGAAGAGGGGGAAGAAGCCACGCTGGACACCAAACGCCGTCAGATGCAAAGCGCGGAGAAAATCCGCGCCGATGTCATCAATGCCTATGAAATCATGGGACAATCCGGGGCCGAACGGCATCTGGGCGATGCCCTGCGTTGGCTCGATGGGGCGGCGGAACGGGCCGAAGGCGCGTTGGAGGCACCGATGGCTGCCCTGAACCGCGCGATGCTCGAACTGGATGATGCGCTCAGCGGTGTGGCAGATGCGGTCGACAAGATGACCTTCAACCCGCTTGAGCTGGAGGAGGCGGAGGAGCGCCTGTTCGCGATCCGCGCGCTGGCCCGTAAACACGATGTCGCTCCGGATGATCTGGCGGGATACGCTACAACGCTGCGGGCAAAACTGGACGCGCTTGATGCTGGCGAAGCGGCGCAGGTTGCGCTTCAGGCAGCGGTGCGCAAGGCCGAAGCGGACTATGCCGAAGCGGCGGACGCGCTGACCAAGGCCCGCACCAAGGCTGCGCAAAAGCTCGACAAGGCCGTCAGCGGCGAACTTGCACCCCTCAAGATGGAACGCGCGGTCTTTGCCACGCAGATCACGGGAAGCGATCCGGGCCCGGAAGGGCAGGACGACGTGTCCTTTACCGTGGCCACCAACCCCGGCGCGCCTGCCGGACCCTTGGGCAAGATCGCGTCGGGCGGCGAACTCAGCCGCTTCCTGCTGGCGCTCAAGGTGTGCCTGACCAAGGGCCAGACGGGTCTTACGCTGATTTTTGATGAGATTGACCGGGGCGTCGGCGGTGCCACGGCGGATGCGGTCGGGCGGCGGCTGGCGGCCCTGTCTGCCGACGGGCAGGTGCTGGTTGTGACCCACTCCCCGCAGGTGGCGGCCCTTGGCGCCCATCACTGGCGGGTGGAAAAGGCCGTGCACAAGGGCGTGACGACGTCCACCGTTGTGCCGCTGGATGCGCCGGAACGGGTGGATGAGGTGGCCCGGATGCTGTCCGGCGATACCATCACCGAAGCCGCACGGGCTGCGGCCAAGGCTTTGCTGGCGGGGTAGGACCATGGGACGCGAACAGGGGCATCACGTCGAATTATCGCCCATCTGCTTGACCCTGCACCCCGCGCACCCTGTTATGGTGCCATGACCACCCCACCGCCTTCCTTCCTTGCCGGGCAGATCAGCGCTGCCAAAGCGGCGTGCAAACAAGGCTGGCACGTGATGCGCGAACGGGGGCCGGGCAAGATCACCTTCTGGTTCATTGCCCTGCTGATCGGGATCGCCGCCGGGTTTGCGGCCCTGTTTTTCCGCAAGGGGATCAGTTGGTTGCAAACCACTGTTTACGGGACCGAAGACGTCTATACCCTGCACAGTTTCCTGACCGGGTTGCCATGGTACTGGATCGTGCTGATCCCCACCTGCGGCGGTTTGGTCGTGGGGCTGATCCTGCACAATTTCACCCATGACGCGCGGGCGCGGTCGGTTTCTGACGTGATCCTCGGCGCTGCATTGCACGACGGCCGGGTGGAGACGCGGGCCGGTGTCGCCTCCGCCATTGCGTCGCTGATCACGCTGGGCACGGGCGGTTCGTCGGGCCGGGAGGGGCCTGTGGTGCATATGGCCGGGGTGATCTCCACCTGGGTCAGCCGCCGGTTGCACGCCGATGGCATCACCGGGCGGGATCTGTTGGGCTGCGCGGTGGCCGCCGCCGTTTCTGCCAGCTTCAACGCGCCCATTGCGGGGGCCCTGTTCGCGCTGGAAGTGGTGTTGCGCCACTTCGCTGTGCATGCCTTTGCCCCGATCGTCATCGCCTCTGCCGCAGGCACGGTGATCAACCGGATCGAGTTTGGCGGGGTGACGGAATTTTCGCTGCCCACGTATAACGAACTGCAATTCTACGTCGAACTGCCGGCCTTCCTGCTGTTGGGCCTGACCTGCGGGATTGTCGCGGTGGCGCTGATGCGCAGCATTTTCTGGGCCGAGGATTTTGGCAACTACGTGCAAGACCGCACCGGCTGGCCGCGCTGGCTGCGCCCGGCGGTGGCTGGGATGATACTGGGCGTGATCGCGCTGTGGTTCCCGCATATCATCGGTGTGGGGTATGAAACCACGTCACTGGCGCTGACCGGGCAGTTGGGGCTGTGGGACGTGATCATCTTCACCATCCTCAAGGTGGCTGCTGTTGCGATCACCTTGGGTGGGCGCATGGCGGGGGGCGTGTTTTCCCCGTCGCTGATGATCGGCGCGCTGACGGGCCTCGGGTTCGGTCTGATTGCCACGGGCGTGTTTCCGGATGTCTCCGGCTCTTCCTCGCTCTATGCGCTGGCGGGGATGGGGGCGGTGGCCGCGGCCGTGTTGGGCGCGCCGATATCCACCACATTGATCGTGTTTGAGTTGACGGGGGACTGGCAGACAGGGCTGGCCGTGATGGTGGCGGTCAGCATGTCGACGGCGCTGTCGTCCCGGATCGTGGACCGCAGTTTCTTCCTGACCCAGATCGAACGGCGCGGCATTCATCTCGCGGCAGGTCCGCAAGCCTATCTTTTGTCGATGTTCCTTGTGGCCCGGATCATGCGCCGCCCGGATGATGACCGCGCCGCAGATGAGGAACAATGCTGGGCGCTGATCAACGAAGGCACCTACATCGATGGCGCGGCCACCCTTGAAGCCGCGATGCCGGTCTTTGAGCAGTCAGGCGCGCGGTTCTTGCCGGTGGTGGCGCTCAGCCCCGACGCGCCGCCCGAATTGCTGGGCGCGCTCTTCCATGTGGATGCGTTGAAAGCCTACAACCGCGCCCTTGCGGCCACCGCGGCGGAAGAGCATTCGTAGCTATATCTGCTCAACCGTGATTTCCTCAACGCCGTAGAAGGCCAGATAATCCTTGATGTCCGCCGCCGCATCTTTGGGCGCCTCGTAAGACCAGACCGCGTCTTTCAGCGTCCGGCTTTTGGTCACGACATCAAAGTACCGCGCATCCCCCTTGTGCGGGCAATGGCTGGTGGTGTCGGTGGCATCCAGAAAGGCCATGGCGATATCGCCCCGCGGAAAATAGATCACGCCGGGGTATTCCCCTTCACGCAGTTCAAGCGCCGCACTGCTTTCGCCCAGAACCGCGCCGCCTGCGCGCACGGTCCAGGTGCCCGGTGCCTTCTTGATGGTGATGTAATCTGCCATGTCTCTTCCCCCTCAACCAGTCCTCTACCGCGCCTTACACAGGCGCTGTTGCGGCATCCAACCACAGTTTCACCTCCGGCGATACCCGCGGCCCGATTTTTGTCGCAACCTCAGCGTGATAGGCATTGAGCCAGTCGCGCGCGTCTTTATCCAGCAGCTCTGTAACAATCAGACGACGGTCAATGGGCGCAAAGCTGAGCGTTTGCCAACACAGCATCTCCCGATGCGCATCGCCGCCCGGCAGATCGGGCGCAGGGCGCACCACCAGCAGGTTTTCAAGGCGGATGCCAAAGGCCCCTTCGCGGTAGTATCCCGGCTCATTCGACAGGATCATGCCCGGCAGCAGGGGCACATCGCTGATCTTGCTGAGCCGTTGCGGGCCTTCATGCACGCTGAGATATGCGCCAACCCCGTGGCCCAACCCGTGGTCAAAATCCTGCCCCGCCATCCACAACGGCAGGCGTCCGACGGCTTCGATATGCTGCCCGGCCAGCCCCGCAGGCCAGCGCAAGCGGCTCATGGCGATCATGCCTGCCAGCACGCGGGTAAACGCCTGCGCGGCCTCCGTTGGCGGTGTCCCAATCGGCACGGTGCGGGTAATGTCAGTGGTTCCATCCAGATACTGCCCGCCGGAATCGAGCACCAGCAAATGCCCGCCTTCCAGCGTGCTGTCGCTCTCCTCGGTCACACGGTAGTGCATGATGGCCCCATGCGGCCCGGTGCCTGCAATGGTCTCAAAGCTGATGTCTTTCAGGGCGTTGTCCTTGCGGCGAATGCCTTCCAGCTGGCTGACGACCTGCGTCTCCCGCAGGCTGCCCGCGGGCTGCGCGTCCAGCCATGCCAGCAAGGTACATAAAGCCGCCCCATCGCGCAGATGCGCCTCCGCGCTACCCGCAATCTCCGCATCGTTCTTGCAGGCCTTGGGCAGCGCGCAAGGGTCACTCCCCCAGTGCACCTTGTCGCCCAGGGCATCGGCAATTGCGATGGGGGCCGTTGATTTCTCCAGCAAGACGGGCCCTTCAAGCGCGGCCAGCGCCGCCAGCACCTGTTCGGGTGCATGAGGTGTCACATCAGGCCCGAGATGGTCCGACACTTCCGCCAGTTTAAGCGCATCCATGAACAGATCGACCCGCCCATCGACATGCAAAACCGCAAATCCATGCGCCACCGGGTTATGGGCAATATCCGCGCCCCGGATGTTCAACAACCAGCACAAGCTGTCTGGCAGGGTGATCACCGCACAGGCCGCGCCCGCTTCGGCAATCGCGGCCCCGAGCCTGCGTTGCTTGTCGCCGTGGCTTTCCCCTGCAAACTCCAGCGGATGCACCTTGGCAGGTGCCATCGGTGCCTCCGGCTGATCCGCCCAGATCTGATCCACCAGATTGGCGCACCGCTGAAACGTCACGCTCGTGCCCGCCAGCGCCTTCTCTGCCGCTTCAATCTGCCCCGGCGTGTGCAACCAGGGATCAAAACCCACGACACCGCCATTGGGCAATTGTTCCCGCAACCAATCCGCCATCGACGTCTCGGGCCAGGGCACGGGCGTGAAGTGATCCAACGCCACTTGCCCCTTCACCTGCGTGCGATACCGCCCGTCGATGAACACCCCGGCACCCGCCTGCAAGGCCACACAGAACCCGGCTGATCCGGTAAAGCCCGTGAGCCATTTCAACCGCTCATCCCGCGCGCTGACATATTCGCCCTGATGCGCATCTGCCCGCGGCACCAGAAACCCATCCACGCCCGCAGCCGCCATGGCTTCACGCAACGCCTGCAACCGGGGCGGCCCCTGTTCCGGCCGCGATGCCACCTCAAATGATTGAAACATCACTGCTCCTTCCAAATGGTTTAAAAAAACCCGGAGGTCTGGAGGCTGGCCTCCAGTCCCTCACCATCACCCCGCGCGACGGATGCCCATCACACGCGCCCGTGCCCGCGGATCACTGTCAAACAGCGCCGCCAATTGTTCCGTAATCGCCCCGGCCAGCTGATCCACATCCGTGATCGTCACCGCCCGGTCATAATACCGTGTCACGTCATGGCCGATGCCGATGGCCAGCAGTTCCACGGCCTTCTTGCGCTCCACCATGGCGATCACATCGCGCAGGTGTTTTTCCAGATAGTTGGCCGGGTTCACCGACAGGGTGGAATCGTCCACCGGCGCACCGTCGGAAATCACCATCAGGATCTTGCGCGCCTCATGCCGCGCCAACATCCGGCGGTGGGCCCATTCCAGAGCCTCCCCGTCGATGTTCTCTTTCAGCAGACCTTCCTTCATCATCAGCCCCAGATTGGGCCGGGTCCGCCGCCATGGCGCATCTGCGGATTTGTAGATAATGTGGCGCAGATCGTTCAGACGCCCCGGCTGCACCGGGCGGCCATCGTTCAGCCACGCCTCCCGCGCCTGACCGCCTTTCCACGCGCGGGTGGTAAAGCCGAGGATTTCCACCTTCACATTGCACCGCTCCAGCGTGCGCGCCAGAACATCCGCGCAGATTGCCGCAATCGAAATCGGACGGCCCCGCATGGAGCCGGAATTGTCCAAAAGCAGCGTCACACAGGTGTCGCGGAATTCGGTGTCTTTTTCCTGCTTGAAGCTCAACGGCGTGGTCGGGTTCGCCACGATCCGCGCCAGACGGCCCGCGTCCAGCGTGCCTTCCTCCAGATCAAACTCCCAGGACCGGTTCTGCTGCGCCTGCAAGCGCCGTTGCAGCTTGTTCGCCAAACGGCTCACGGCGCCCTTGAGCGGCTCCAACTGCTGATCGAGATAGGCGCGCAGGCGTTCCAGTTCCACCGGTTCGGCCAGATCCTCTGCGCCGATCACCTCATCATGGGTGTCCATATAGACCAGATAATTCGGGTCGGCGTCCGACACGGGCGCAGGGGCAGGCGGCTCCATCGGCGCGTCGCCTTCGGGCATCTCCGCCTCTTCACCAAGTTCCTGATCGGCCATATCGTCCATGGAGACCTGCGCCTCCGACGTGTCCTGCTGGTCTTCCTGAGACTGCTCCGCGCTGCCTTCGGTGTCTTCCTGTTCGTCGTCGTCCTGACCGGTGCTGTCGGGATCCTGTTCCTCTTCTGCGCCTTCTTCGGCTTCGTCCTGATTGTCCTCGTCCATCTGATCCGGGTCATCGCCCAATTGATCGCCGTAACCGAGGTCAGAGATCATCTGCCGCGCAAATTTTGAGAACGCGGCCTGATCGTGCAGGATCTCGTCGACATTCTCCAGCGTGCCGCCGGCCTGATCCTCGATGAACCCGCGCCACAACTCCATGGCGTTTTCCGCCCCGGCAGGCAGGTCGCGGCCCGTGGCCAGATGGCGCACAAGGTATCCCGCAGCCGTGGCCAGCGGTACATCGCTGGCCTGTTTGGCCTGATCATAGCCCTTGCGCAGGGCCTCATGTTTGATCTTCACGTCGATGTTGCCCGCCGTGCCGGGCATGTCGCGCGCGCCCATGGCTTCGCAGCGGGCGGTTTCCATCGCTTCATAAAGGTCGCGCGCCATCTCTCCCTGCGGCGCGTATTTCGCGTGGGTCTGGCCATTGTGATAGCGCCGGTTCAGCGCCAGCGCATCCGCCGTCCCGCGCGCCAGAAGCACCTCTTCGCGCGTCATGCGCCGGGAGACCTGCGGCAGACGCATGTTTTCGCCCGACAGACCAGATGGGTCGACGGAATAGGTGACGCTCAACTCAGGATCGTTGGCCATCACCTTGGAGGCTTCGGCGAGGGCCTTTTTGAAGGCGTCGGCGGGATTGTCGGATGGCTTGCTCATAGCCGCATAATAGAGCGCTTGAGACAGGGAAGACCATGCCTTTGCGGCGAAAAAGATAGGGGGAGCGGCGCGGTGTCAGAGCACCAAAGCGTCACATTCCGAGATGTCACGGGCCAGCCGCGCTGCCGCGCGGGCCTGACGGCCGGGATCGGTGGCGAAATTGGCGTCGTTGTGCAGATAGGCATGGTCGCGCCACGCCTGGAATTTCGCATTGGCTGCGTGGGTCTTTGGCATGCCGTAGGCTTCGGCCGCGGGCAGGACGGCGTCCAGCAGATCTTCAAAGATGGCGCGGTTGGCGCGGGGCTGGGTGAACTCGGTAGATTGCGAGGCCTGCGCGGCATAGCGGCCTGCGCAAATCGCAAATGCCTCTGCCTGTTGGGACGGAGAGGACGGCAGGGCCGACGCGCTGCTGGCGGCAGCAAGAAGGGCCCATGTGCTAAAATAGCGCCGAATCGCACAAAAAACAGTCATGTTACGATTTTATGACAGAAACCTGTGTCGCTGATTAAAATCGGGTTTCAACCTGTGTTTTCAGCACAAAATGAAACACGCAGGCCACGAAAAGCCTGCGTGTGATCAACAATAGCGATATTCGGCGCGGATTATGCCGCAGCAGCGGTCAGCCGAGGCTGACGCTCGCCGCACTTTCTGGCAGTTCCTCATCAAACAAACGCTGATAGAACTCGGCAACCGTCTGGCGCTCCAACTCATCACATTTGTTGAGGAAAGACAGACGGAACGCATAGCCGACGTTGCGGAAAATCTCGGCGTTCTGCGCCCATGCGATCACTGTCCGGGGGGACATCACGGTGGACAGCTCCCCGTTCATGAAGGCCGTCCGGGTCAGGTCCGCCACGGTCACCATCTGCTTGACGGTCTTGCGGCCCTCAGCGGTATTGTAATGCGGGTTCTTGGACAGGACGATCGCGGTCTCCGCATCGATGCTGAGATAGTTCAGCGTCGCCACCAATGACCACCGGTCCATCTGGCCCTGGTTGATCTGCTGGGTGCCGTGATAGAGGCCCGTTGTGTCGCCCAGACCCACGGTGTTGGCCGTCGCAAAGATGCGGAAATAGGGGTGCGGTTCGATCACCTGATTCTGGTCCAGCAGCGTCAGCTTGCCGTCCACTTCCAGCACCCGCTGGATCACGAACATCACGTCCGCGCGGCCCGCGTCGTATTCGTCAAACACGATGGCCGTGGGATTGCGCAGGGCCCAGGGCAGGATGCCTTCCTGAAAATCGGTGACCTGCTTGCCATCGCGCAGTTTGATCGCGTCTTTGCCAATCAGGTCGATCCGGCTGATGTGGCTGTCAAGGTTCACCCGCACGCAGGGCCAGTTCAGACGGCTTGCCACCTGTTCGATGTGCGTCGATTTGCCCGTGCCGTGATAGCCCTGAATCATCACCCGGCGGTTGTTGTTGAAGCCTGCAAGGATCGCCAGCGTGGTGTCGGGATCGAACTTGTAGGTGCTGTCCAGATCGGGCACGCGGTCAGAGTGCTCGGCAAACCCCTTCACCGTCATATCGCTGTCAATTCCGAAGACTTCGCGGACGCTGATCTCCTGAGTTGGTTTTGTGTCGATATCGAGCGCGCCGTCGGCCATGTCTTTCGTCCTTGCTGGGGTGCTGCCCCGGATGGGCTGCATAACGCCGCCCGTGGTGCAACATATCTGGCCCCCGTGCAAGGTCTGCGCGGGGGAAACTGTAAGGCCAGATAACTCAGCCCGCAGCCATGGCAACCTGTGCGCAGCCGCAGGCGGCTCGGACGGGACGATCCGCGCGTGCCTCGGCCAGATCGAGCCGCAGTTTCAGGCCTGCGGCTTCTTCCGTTTTGCCCTGAGCCGCGAGGCAATCGTAAAGCCCTCGCAACGCCCAGACATTGTCGGGATGCACACAGGCGCGGGGCAGGCCGGGGGCAAGGCCCAGATCCTGACGGAAGACCAGTTCCGCCTCCGCGTGGTGCCCCTGCTCAAAGAGCAGCGCGCCCAAGGCATGGCGCGTGGGCTGCATCCAGCCCCAGGGTTCGTCATAGGGCAGCGCATCGTCCAGTGCGACGGCACGGCGCAGATGGGCAAAGGCGGTCTCGTAGTCGCCTTTGCGATAGGTCAGCTCCCCCTCCAGCATGGCTTGCGCCACGTCCAGCATGTCCACACCCCGCACGTTGTGCATCATCCGGCTTTCAGGGACACGGGCGCGGGCGGCTTCAAACACCTGCAACTGCGCGTCCGCCTCAGCCACGCGGCCCAAAGCAGACAACGCCAGACCGCGGGCATATTCCAGCAGCGCGGTGCAATAGACGTAGAGGTCCTTGTCCTCGAAATCGGGCAGCTTGAGGATTTCCTCCCACATGCCAAAGCGGATCAGCACATGCGGCTCCATGCTCAGCTTGGTTTCCAGAAAATCGGCCATTGGCGGAGAGGTGATCTGCAACAGCGCGTCTGGTGTTGTCTCCCTCAGGCCGCGCACGGCGCGCATGGCGGGTTCAAACTGTCCCAGAAACAAAGCCCCATAGATGGTGAAATGGTAATCATGCTGGCGGTAGCCGGTGTAATAGTTGAAGGCGCCCTCAGCGTCGTAATACTTCAGATCCGCCTCAATCGCGCGTTCGTTCCAGCGCACGACATTTTCGTAATGCCCGCATTGCACGTCGATATGGGTGGGCATGTGAATGAGGTGCCCGGCATCTGGCGACAGGGTGCGCAGCACATCCCCGGCCTTGAGCGCCTTTTCAGGGTAGGGCGACATTTCAAGCAGGTGCACATAGAGGTGCAGCAGGCCGGGGTGCGCCATCCCGCCGGGTTTGGCCAGTTCGGCCTCAAGCACCTCTTGCGCCTCGACCGTGTGGGCACCCGGCCCGACCTCGCCTGCGGCGATGTCCCACATCTTCCATGGGGTGAGGTTCATCAGCGCGTCGACAAAGACGGCGGCCACTTCGAAGTCATCGGGAAACTGCGCGTAAACGCCGCGCATGGCTGTCGCAAAATCCTTGTCCCATTGAGTCATGTCTTCGATCAGATCGCGTTGGGGGTATCTGGCTTGCAAGGCCTCGATCAGCGCTTTTTCGACAGGGGTTTTGCCATCCCTCCCCGCAAGGGCCGCTTGCGTGGCGTCATATGCGGTGGCCAACGCCTTGGCGCGTCCTTTGTCGTCAAACAACGCCCACGGCATGTTGTAGTTCGGGCCGGTGGCATAGGCCACGCCCCAATGGGCCATGGCGCAGGCGGGATCAGCGTCTATCGCGCGGTTGAAGCAAACAACCGCCTCTTCATGGTTGAACCCGTAGGTCCAGTTGATGCCCCGGTCAAACCAGCACTGCGCTGCATCCGAGCTTGCGGTCACCGGGCGTTTGAACGCACCCAGATCATAGCCGTATTCCATGTGATGTGATCCTTCTGTACTTGCGCAAATATGCCGAAAACACGGCCTTTTGCACAGACATAAATTGCAGGTTGTTGCCATTTGCAGGCTGCACAGCCCCTGCACAACTGGCACGCGGCGGCTGCACAGGGGTGCGGATATGTTCCTCCCTATCATGCTGAGGAGAGAGTTCATGCAAATCATCACACAAGAACAACGTTTTGGCCGTGCCGCGATGGTCGGGGTGTCTGGGGGCATGGTGGCCCTGCTGATCGTCCTGACGGACCGGATGTTTTACGGCGACTGGGGCTTTGTGCGCGCGGCATTCATGGGCGCGTTTATCGCGGGCTATCTGCTGGCGCGTGGATTTGGCGGCGACGGGGCGTGGGGCTGGTTCCGGGCCGGGCTGACCTTTGCGGCCTGTACCGTGCTGGGCGCTGCGATTGCGGTGCCGCTGCTGGGGGTGGATGAATGGTTGATGGGGACTGCCGTGATGGAGCAGGTCGTGTCATTCGCCGGGATGAGTGTCCTTGGCCCTGTCTACGTGCTGGGCATGCTGGGGGAGCATTATCTGGTCTGGGCGGTTTGGGCGGCAGCGTTCATTGCCGCCCAGGGGCAGGTGGTTTGGGGGCGCTAGTCCTTGAAGTTGCGGCTGGCCTTGATCTGGTCCCAGGCCCAGACGACCTGCTGCAACTGCTCTTCCTGGCTGCGGTCGCCGCCGTTCATGTCGGGATGCAGCACCTTGATCAGCGACTTGTAGACCTTACGCACTTCCGGCTTGGTCATATTGTCTTTGATATCAAGAATTTCCACAGCCCTGCGTTCGGTTGGGGGCAGACGCCGCCCGCTGGCCCCGCCACCTTTGCCGGGGTTCTGCGTGGCGTTCTTGCCCAGCACCTGATGGGGATCTTCGATGCCCAACCGCGCCCAGGCCCGCGCCTCCGGATCGCCCAGCGGCTTGGTCTTGCGCTCCCACACCTTGTCCTCGGACAGCTGTGCGTTCATCTCCGCCTCGGTCGTGCCGTCAAAGAAATTCCACTTGAGATTGTATTCACGCACGTGCTGCTGGCAGAACCAGAAGAAATCATCCAGCACGTCGGGTGCCTTGGGCGCGCGGTACTTGCCCGCTTCCTCACATCCGTCGTGATCGCAGATCCGCGTGGATGTCTCGGACGCGCCGGACAGGCCGCGGCGGCCCCGCGGGTTCTTCTTTTTGGAGGACGACACGGACATGTCGAATCCGAAGGGATCAGGCTTGGACATGGATAGGGACCTTTCCGACTCAGGCGGTTGAGTTTAGACCTTGTGGGGAGAGATTGAAGGGGGCGCGACCAAAAAAATGTCAAAGACGCGAGAGATCACCGATCGGCTGCAAAACGCCCTTTCCCCGCGCGAGCTTGAGGTGGTGGATGACAGTGAAAGTCATCGCGGCCACGCCGGATTTCAAGAGGGCGGGGAGAGCCATTTCAACGTCCGAATCCGCTCGGATGCCTTTGAAGGGCTCAGCCGGATCGCCCGCCACCGGGCTGTGCATAATGCGCTTGGGTCCGACCTGATGGCGCGCATTCACGCGCTGGCGCTTGATCTGGATACTTGAAGTGATGGCTTAAGTATCGCGCTTAACTATCTGATTTAGATAGTTTTCGCGCTTTCGCCAATTTCCCCAGAGAGGACCCGATCACGGAGACATCTCCGGTGTCCTCAACCCCGTTGTCGGTCGTGGTATCTGCTGTCTCCGCAGGCGTATCGCCTGAATTTTCCGCCGTGGCCTTTTCATCCGGTGCGGCGGTATCCTGCGCATCCTCGGGTGTTTTGTCATCCTTCGCGTCGGCCTTGTCCGCCGTCTTCTTTTCCGGCTCTTTCTCTGCCGCTGGCGGGGGCAGGAGTTCCGGCTTGGCAGCCTCTGCGTCGTTCTCACGCAGGCGGCGGAACACCAGAACGTTGCGCCATTCCGTTGTGGTGGACGTCAGACCCGACCGCTCGAGCGATGGCAGAGTCTCGGCCCGCTGGTATTCCCAGCCCTCTGCGGCCAATGCGTTCATCTTGCCTTCAAGCGCGTTTGCAAAGCGCGCTTCGGGCCCCTTGATGCCTTTCCCCTTCAGGCCACGGTTCGGTGCGGGAACGATTTTATATTCATAACGGGACATGATGGGGGCTTTCGGTTGTTCAGAGCGCTCTATAGCAAGTCGCGCGCAAATGGCAAAGCGGCTCAGCGCTTGAAGCCAATACGCCGCCCGATCCGCGCAGTGTCAGGCAGATCATCGGGCGCGGCCCTGTGGCGTTTCACCTGTTCGAGGATCTGCGGTGGCATCGGCGCGACGCGCGGGCCGGATTGATCCACATGCAGCACCATGCCTTCGGCAGTGGCCGCACACCACCCATCCTCATGCCAGATTTCCTGATAGGTGTGGATGCGCTTTTCATCAAAATCAACGACTTGGAAGCTGACCTTCACCCGGTCACCCAGCTTGAGCTCTTGCAGGTAACAGACGTGAAATTCCGCCACATAGGTGGTGAACCCGGTCTTTTGATAGGCCGGGCCAAAGCCAATCTCGGCATAGACCTCATCCACGGCAGTATCGAACAACACGTTGTAATAGGCCATGTTCATGTGGCCGTTGAAGTCGATCCATTCGGGCAGAACGGTCTTGACGGAGGAGGTATGGGCCACGCCCTTACCCCTTCAGCTTCTGCGCCACCAACTGGTTGACCGCCTTGGGGTTTGCCTTGCCGCCCGTGGCTTTCATCACCTGACCCACGAACCAGCCTGCCAGTTTCGGGTTTTCCTGCGCCTTGGCGACCTGATCGGGGTTGGCGGCGATGATTTCATCCACTGCCGCTTCAATCGCGCCGGTGTCGGTGACCTGCTTCATGCCACGCTCTTCGACGATCTGCGCGGGGTCGCCGCCGTCGGTGTAGACGATCTCGAACAGGTCCTTGGCGATCTTGCCACTGATCGCGTCAGAGGCGATGAGGTCGATCACACCGCCAAGTTGGGCAGGGCTGACGGGGCTGTCTGTGATGTCCGTGTCGTCCTTTTTGAGACGACCGAAGAGCTCATTGATCACCCAGTTCGCGGCCATCTTGCCGTCGCGGCCCTTGGCCACTTCCTCAAAATACCCGGAGGAATCGAGGTCTGCGGTCAGGACAGACGCGTCATAGTCGCTCAGCCCGAAGTCTTTGATAAACCGCGCTTTCTTGGCGTCGGGAAGTTCGGGCAAGGTGGCTGCGATCTGATCGACCCAGGCCTGTTCGATTTCCAGAGGCAGCAGGTCAGGATCGGGGAAATAGCGGTAATCATGCGCTTCTTCCTTGGACCGCATGGAGCGGGTTTCCTGTTTGTCGGGATCAAAGAGGCGCGTTTCCTGCACCACTTCGCCACCGCCCTCGACGATGGCAATCTGGCGGCGGGCCTCAACCTCAATCGCCTGCTGGATGAAGCGCATGGAGTTCATGTTCTTGATCTCGCACCGCGTGCCGAGGTGTGAGAAATCCTGCGTTTCCTGATACTTCTCATACTGACCGGGACGGCAGATGGAGACGTTCACATCCGCGCGCATCGCCCCCGACTGCATGTCGCCGTTGCAGGTCCCGAGATAGCGCAGGATCTGGCGTAGCTTGCCGAGATAGGCGGCGGCCTCTTCCGGGCCGCGAATGTCGGGGCGGGACACGATTTCCATCAGGCAGACGCCCGTGCGGTTCAGGTCCACGAAGGACATGTTCGGGTCCATATCGTGAATGGATTTGCCCGCGTCCTGTTCCATGTGAATGCGTTCAATCCGCACCAGTCGCGCTGTGCCATCGCCCATTTCCACCAACACTTCGCCTTCACCCACGATGGGTTCATAAAGCTGGCTGATCTGATAGCCCTGCGGCAGGTCAGGGTAAAAATAGTTCTTGCGGTCAAAGGCGGATTTCAGGTTGATCTCAGCCTTCAGGCCCAGCCCCGTGCGCACCGCCTGTTCGACGCAATATTCGTTGATCACGGGCAGCATGCCGGGCATGGCTGCATCCACGAAGGCGACGTTGTTGTTCGGCTCCGCCCCAAAGGTCGTGGAGGCGCCCGAGAATAGCTTGGCGTTGGAGGAAACCTGTGCGTGCACTTCCATCCCGATGACCAGTTCCCAGTCATCTTTCGCGCCTGCAATGCGCTTGGGGGTCGGGGTCTCATAGGTCAGGTCAAGCATGTCTGGCTCCGCGCGTTCACTATCCGCCCGGTCTTAGGCCAGCGCGCGCAGTGCTGCAAGGGAAAGCCGGTCAGCTGGCGATGGCTTCGGCCCCGGCATCGGTAAAGACAATGCGCTGCCCATCGGCGATCTCATGGCTGAACAGGTTGGTGATGATCTTCATCGCCTCGTCGCGGCCAGCGGCGGCAAAGCGGGCGGGGGATTTGACCCGCAGGTTGTTGTCAAACCCGCGCGCGGCATGGGCCCAGATCATCGGATGGAGTTCGGTCATATGCTCGCGCACAATCCAGCGCGCGCATTTGGCGATCTCGGCGCGGTTGTGATCGGCCTCTTTGTTGCCGGAGAACGACTGCCCGATGCCGGTGGCGCAATAGGCGGCCAGCAGGTTGACCGTATAGCTGTCAGAGCGGCGGGTGAGGATGTCGCGCATGCCTTCGATGAAGAAACCCAGATCGAGATTTGCGCAGGCCTCATCATCACAGGAAATCGCGTCGAACTGCACCCAGGTGTAGCCCCCTGCGCCCCATGCGTCCTGAACCTTGGCTGCCGTGCGGCGCGCTTCAAGCTCAAGTTCTGCATAGGACCCGTACCAGCGGGGCAGCAAGTGGTTGCCCATGGCGCGCATGGCGCGGGGGTTTTGGGGGTTGAGATTGATCAGCGTCTCATAGCGATCCGCCACCTTGCGTTCGTGATCATCCAGGCCCCCAAGCAGGGCGCAATGCGTTGCCGCCAGCAGCGGCGAATCACTGTCGCGTGCGTTGTGGGGTTTCAGGATTTCAGCCGCGCGGTCAAAATGCGCGGCAAATGCCTCGCGGTTGCCTTCGGGCACTTCGGCGTCCCAGCCGGTGCCGCGCCAGGCCCAGCCGATGTCCATATGCGCCTGTGCCACGATGGCCGAAACGATGTAATCGTCAGGATGGTCTGCCAGCACATGCTCCAGCGATTCAATGCCCGCCAGCAAGGGCGCACCCTTGTCGGGCCGTCCGGCGAGCAGTGCATGCTCTGCCGCCAGTGTCACATCTGCGCGCGCGCCGTAGGCCATCAGTTCTGCCACGGGCATGGAGCCCGGCGTCATTGCGCGGGTCTTGTCCGCCTCGCGCACACGTTCTGACAGGGTTTCCCAGTTCTCCTGACGCACAAGCCGTTGTGCCACTTCAAGATGTTGGTCACGCAGAGCGTCCTCGGCGGTGGGGTCGGGGCAGGCAATGCGCAGCATATCGGGTCCCGCAGCGGGGTGCGGATCAAGCGCGCGGCGCCGGATCGGGCGAAGCGGCGGCAGCGCATCGGCCTGCGGCCACTCAGGCCCCTGAAGGCGATCCATCAGGGCTTTTTTCTGCTTTTGAATAAAAGAGGTCAGCGGCATCATCAGGCAAAAATCCGTCACAGGGGTTGGACTGCTTTTGTGATGCTCCATTGGGGCGGAAGGATGGCACCGCTGCGGAGATATCGCGGTGTTTGTTCGCCTATTGCGTGTAGGTTTGCGGCGTTTTGGTGGCGTCAGGTGTCCGGGTCGAAACAATGGTGTCGGCGCTCGAATGCCGGCCCACTTGCACCCAGGGGCTGAAAAGCTGCATAATGGGTAGCATGAAACGTGTACTGGGGTGGTGCGCGCTGACATTTGCGGTCAGCGTTGGTTGTGCGGATGCGCAGGTGAAGGCCGAAGCGACAGCGGTGTCTCCCGCCGGGCTTACTCAGGAAAATCAACCACAGATTGCATCGGCGGCGGCGGCGATCGGGACGCCTGATCTCCTGCAACCACAGATCAGCCTGAGCCCGAGGCCCAAGGCCCGGACAACCGTGCTGCCCAGTACCCGATGGGAACATAAAGAAGGACACGCCGGTTGGACCCGTGCGGCACTCTCCGCGCTCAAGGGCCATGGCGCGCCGCTGGTGCGGCTTGTGCCGGCGGACATCGGCAACTGGTGCCCGGCCTATCCGCAGGCCAGTGATGCGGATCGGCGGGCGTTCTGGGTCGGCTTCCTGTCGGCCCTTGCCAAACATGAAAGCACCTACCGGGAAACAGCGGTGGGTGGCGGCGGGCGCTGGTATGGGCTGTTGCAAATCCTGCCGGGCACGGCGCGCGGCTATAAGTGCAAGGTCGGCACCGGGCGGGCGTTGAAGAAAGGTGAAGCCAACCTCAGCTGCGCCATCCGGATCATGGCAGTCACCGTGCCACGCGACGGGGTGATCTATGGGCGCGGCGGGCGCGGTGTGGCGGCGGATTGGGGGCCGATGCGGTCTTCAAAGAAACGCCGTGACATGTCGGGCTGGCTGCGCGCACAGGACTATTGCCAGCACCTGTCGACCAAGCGGCCCAAACCAAGGCCATAAGAATCACTGCATCAGTTGGAAATGGAACCGTTTGACGGTAATGCCACGCGCTTGCAGCGCGGCCTCGAACGCGCGGTGGGGCGGGGTGGCTTCAAAGGGCAGCCTGATCTTGCGCCCTGTTGTCAGCACCGCCGTGGCCCGGACCGAGAAATCCAACCGCGTATCAAGCCGCATGTGGTCGATCTCGGCCACCTCAAGCGCGCCTTCATAGCGGCCCGTGTGCCAGGTGATCTTGTCGTCTGACAGCGTCAGACCCGCAGCAGGATTGCGGATCAGGTCGCGCAGGGCGGGCAGGGTGAAGACGGCAATGACCGCCAACAACCAAAGGGCCGCTTCCATCCACAGCCATGCCGCCAGCAGAAGCGCCCAGATCGCCAGCACAACAACAGCAGTCACAGGCCGTCGCACCTGTTGCTCAAAGACAAAGGGCGCGCTCATGCGGTGCGCTTACCGCCCACCGGTCACATCAAGCGTGGACCCGGTCACGTAAGACGCCTCATCCGACATCAGCCACAAGATCGCCTGCGCGACTTCCTGCGCTGAGCCGGTGCGCTGCATCGGCACCCCGCTGGCCAGACGTGCGGCGCGCTCTGGATCACCGCCCTTGCCGTGGATATCCGTCTCGATCAGACCCGGCGCGATGCCCATCACGCGCAGGCCGGAGGGGGCGACTTCATCTGACAGGCCTTTGGTGAAGATGTCCATCGCGGCTTTGCTGGCGGCGTAATCAACGTAAGTGTTGGCCGATCCCAGCCGCGCTGCGGCAGAGGTGACATTGACGATCACCCCGCGCCCCAAGGGCTCCATCCGCAGGACCGCTTCCTTGGCCACCAGTATGGCACCGATCACATTCACATCGAACATCTGGCGCAGGCGGTCGTGGGTCAGGTCGGTGACCCGGCACGACGGGGCGACGATGCCCGCATTGTTGATCAGCGCATCCACAGGGCCGAGCGTGCGGTCCACGGTTTCATACATCGCCGTGATGGCCGCGGGATCGGACACATCCGCCTGCACGATCACATGCCGCACGCCTGCGTCCTTAGCGGCCTGTGCGACGGCGTCAGCGCCTGCGCGATCTGTGTTGTAGTTGATGGCAACGTCGTATCCACGCTGTGCGGCCAGCCGTGCCGCAGCGGCACCAATACCGGCAGAGGCGCCGGTGATCAGACAAACAGGGTTGGTCATGCGGTGCGTATCCTTGTGAGCATTTCCGTGGTGTCGCCGCTGAGGCCTTGGGTCGCCAGAATGCGGTCAAGCTGCGTGGCCACCAGCGCCTGACGGCCGGGATCATACCGTTTCCACGTCTGGAAAGCGGAGCACAGCCGCGCGGTGGTTTGCGGGTTCACCGGGTCAAGCCTGATCAGCCAATCGGCCAACAGCTTGTATCCCGCGCCGCTGGCATGGTGGAAGCCCGCGTGGTGCATTGCCATGCTGCCCATGACCGCGCGGAACCGGTTTGGGTTCTTCCAGTTGAAATCCGCATGTTCGGTCAGCTTTTTCACCGTGGCGGCAACATCCTGTGGTTCTGACTGCGTCACCTGCATGCCGAACCATTTGTCCATCACCAGCCGGTCGTCTTTCCACTGGGCTTCAAAGGCAGCCAGCTCCGCATCGCCTGCCTTGACCTTCAGCAAGCAGGCCAGCGCGCCCAGCTGTTCTGTCATGTTGTCTGCCGCTGCATATTGCCGGGCGGCCTGTTTGCCCCCGTCCACCCGGCTGAGCAAAGCCAGAATGCCGCCCGCAAGGCTGCGCTTGCCGGATTGCGCGGCATCGGGGCGGTAGGCTTCGGTCACGCGGTTCTCTGCATAAAGATCGGCCAGATCATCGCCGAAATGCACCGCTTGCGCGGCGCGCATCGCATCCGTCGCGGCATAGAGAGCGGCCGGATCCGGGGTCTGGCCTGCGTTGTGCAGGGTGGAGGCCAGATCAGACTGGCTGGGCAGGCCCATCATCAGCGCGCGGTAGGCCGGATCAAGCGTGCGGTCGGTCAACACGGCGCGCAGCCCGTCCAGATACCCACGATCAGGTGCCGCGCCTTCATTGATCATCGCCAGAAGGGCGCCACGGGCAAGGTTCCGGCCTGCCTCCCACCGGTTGAAGGGATCGGTGTCATGGGCCAGCAAATGGGCACGTTCCCCATCGCTTTGATCATGGCTCAGCACCACAG
This sequence comes from uncultured Sulfitobacter sp., assembly GCF_947500075.1. Taxonomy (GTDB): domain Bacteria; phylum Pseudomonadota; class Alphaproteobacteria; order Rhodobacterales; family Rhodobacteraceae; genus Sulfitobacter. The sequence goes on from NZ_CANMQS010000002.1 coordinate 310,454, forward strand.
GTGCTGAAAACCCGCGCAAGACGGACGCCGTGGGTCGCGCGCCAAGCCCCTCATAAACAACGCTCTGTCGGGCTTGCGTCATTTCCAGCATTTCCGATGCACGCACTTCGTCGCCAATGGGGCCGATCAGCCCGATTTCTATCGGGATGACCTGTGGCTGCGGGTCGGGCGTGGCGGTGGAGGGGGGCGTGTGCTGCTCGAACGTCAGGGTCAACGTGCCGTCTTCCCAATGCTCGCTCACCTTCACATGGGGCGTGCCGGCCTGTCCGTACCAGCGTTTGAACTGGCTCAGATCGCGGCCCGTGGTTTCCTCAAACACCGCCAGCCAGTCCTCAATCGTGCAGGCCTGCCCGTCATGGCGGTCGAAATACAGATCTAGTGCGCGACCGTAAGCCTCATCGCCCACCAGCCGCTTGAGCATGCCAATGACCTCAGCGCCCTTTTCGTAGACAGTGGCGGTGTAGAAGTTGTTGATCTCCTGAAAGCTCTCGGGCCGCACCGGATGCGCGAGCGGCCCCTGATCCTCCGGAAACTGTCGCCCGCGCAGATCAATCACGTCCGAGATGCGTTTCACGGCGGCAGAACGCATATCCGAAGTGAACTGGCTGTCGCGGAACACCGTCAGCCCCTCTTTCAGACAGAGCTGAAACCAGTCCCGGCAGGTGATCCGGTTGCCGGTCCAGTTGTGGAAATACTCATGGGCGATAATCGCCTCGATCCGTTCAAAGTTCATATCTGTCGAGGTTTCGGGCGAGGCCAGCACAGCGGAGGAGTTGAAGACGTTCAGCCCCTTGTTCTCCATCGCGCCCATGTTGAAGTCATCAACCGCGACGATGTTGAACAGGTCCAGATCGTATTCGCGGCCATAGACATCCTCATCCCACTTCATTGAATCCTTGAGCGCCTGCATCCCAAAGGCGCATTTGCCCTCGTCGCCGGGGCGCACGTATAGGTTCAGCGCCACGTCGCGGCCATTCATCGTGGTGAATTGATCAGAATGCGCCACCAGATCGCCCGCAACCAGCGCAAAAAGATACGCAGGCTTGGGCCAGGGGTCATGCCACTCAGCCGTATGCTCCCCAATGTTGACCGGGTTGCCGTTGGACAACAGAACGGGATGCGGGCCGTCGATGGTGACGGTAAAGACGCTCATCACATCCGGGCGGTCGGGATAGTAGGTGATCTTGCGGAACCCCTCGGCCTCGCATTGGGTGCAATACATGCCGTTCGACATATAGAGCCCCTCAAGGGCGGTATTGCCTTTGGGATCAATCTCCACCTCTGCTTCCCAGACAAAGGGGGCGTCGGGCACGGCGCAGGTCAGGCCCTGATCGGTGACCTCGGGCGTGACGGTCTCCCCGTCGATGCTGGCCCAGATCAGATTGAGCTGCTCCCCATGCAGGAAAAAGGTCTGGTCGGTCGCGTTCGGGTTGGGGCGAAAGGCAATGCGGGAGCGGACCCGCGTCTGATGCGGATCCAGCGTGAAGTGCAGCGCCACGGCGTCCACCTCAAAGCCGAAGGGGGTGTAATCTGCCAGATAGATCGTGGTGGGGGCCGCGTCGCGCATATCTGCACCTCAATGTGGAACCATTTCGTTTCCCGCACGTTAGGTTGGTAACGCAGACCCTGCAACGGGGTCTGAACGCCGGCGTGTGGGACATATGTGCACGCCACCACCGATCTGACATCCGGGCGTGCCCGGCACCAACGCCACTGATTGACCAACAATCGGGGCGTATCACCTGCGGCCTCCGTCCCCCCGGCGGAGGTCGTTTCCGTCTCCAAGGGATGTGCCATGCCGAAGATGCGCAAGAAGGCCGATTTGCCCACCAAGACCTGTGCCGCTTGCGGGCTGCCGTTCAGCTGGCGGCGCAAATGGGCCAAGGTCTGGGATGAGGTGCGCTATTGTTCTGATCGGTGCAGAAAGACGCGCGCGAAGCCTTGAGGGGCGACAGATTTGGTGTCACCACAACGGCGCAACCTCTCCATTTCATCAGATCGAAGGATCAGCCCATGGCCATCTCACTCCGCAAAGCCCGCACCATCATCCGCAAGACCTTTGAGAAGGGCCGGGAGATGGACCTCAAACCCCTGTCGGTGATTGTACTGGACGCAGGCGGCCATGTGCAGGCTTTTGAGCGTGAGGATGGCGCGGCACCGGGACGGTTTGCGATTGCCCATGGCAAGGCGCATGGCGCGGTCATGCTGGGCATGGCAGGCACCGCGCAGATGAAACGGGCCGAGGATCAGGCCTATTTCATGGCGGCGGTGAATGGCGTCTATGGCGGGGCCGTGGTGCCGGTGCCGGGCGGCGTTCTGGTGCGCGATCGCAAGGGGGCCGTTGTCGGGGCTGTGGGCGTCACGGGCGACACATCGGACAATGACGCGGCAGTTGCCCTTTTTGGCATCGAAACCGCCGGGCTCAGCGGCGAAATCTGAGCAGGACAGGCCGCCCGCGTGTCCCTATGGTTGAGACGGCGGCCCGTTTTCCCTATATCTCCTGAGGAGTTTCAAGTTTAAAGGGTGATCCATGGCCAGACCTGTTGTTGGCATTATCGGTAATCATTATCTGCTGAACGATCAGTATCCCACCCACGCCGGTGGCACGATGAATTCAGAGGCCATTGCAAAGGTCTCTGACTGCGTGCCGCTGATTGTGCCGAGTGACCCCGCATACGTTACCGTCGAGGAACTGCTTGAGACCTGCGACGGCTTTTTGCTGACCGGCGGGCGGCCCAACGTCCACCCCGAGGAATACGGAGAGCCGGAGACCGAGGCGCATGGCGATTTCGACCGCGCCCGCGATGCGATTGCCTTGCCGCTGGTGCGCGCCTGCGTGGAGCGGGGCCAGCCGTTTCTGGGCATCTGCCGCGGCTTTCAGGAAGTGAACGTCGCCATGGGCGGCACGCTTTATCCCGAGATTCGCGATCTGCCGGGGCGGATGAACCACCGGATGCCGCCTGATGGATCGCTCGATGAGAAATTCGAGCTGCGTCATGACGTGACCTTCAGCGATGGGGGCGTGTTTCACGAATTGATGGGCGCGTCATCGGTGCGGACCAACACGCTGCACGGCCAGGGGATCAAGACAGCAGGCCCGCGGATTGTGGTCGATGGCCATGCAGATGACGGCACACCGGAAGCCATCTATGTGGAAGGCGCACCGGGTTTCACCTTGTCCGTGCAGTGGCATCCGGAGTGGAACGCCGCAGGTGATCCGGTGTCACGCCCGTTGTTCTGTGCCTTTGGGGACGCGGCGCGGGATTGGAAAGAACGGGGTGCTGCCCCGGCATTGAAGGCTGTCTGAGCCGGACATCCCTTTCTAAGTCAACACGACTGCCTTCGCGGGCAGGGCGCTGTGATCAGTGGCACGGGCTTGCTGCGTCACGTCCCGCGTCACATCCCCATCGACCCGCAAATCCCGATGCAGGGAACTGTGCAGCCAGTCCTGCGGTCTGGCGCAAAGACCCGCTTCGACAGGCGCATGATAGATCAATGTCCGATGCCGCGCGCGCTCCAGGGCGGTTGTCAGCGGGCAGATCCAGCTGTCACGATGCCACACGCTGGCCGCCCCGGACGCCGCCGCCGCCCGCCCGTCGGGGGCAACAAGCTGTACAAAGCGGCGTTTGAGGGTCTGCACGGGGGGCTTTGCATCCGTCGCCGCCTCGGGGGGCAGGGCGAGGATCATATGGGTCAGCGCAGGCATGACCGTGATCGCATCAATCGCAAAAGGCATCCGCTGCATCGCCCCCCGCATGGCATGCCGAAACGCATCAATCTGCCGGACCAACAGGTCCGACCGCCGATCCGCAAGGCGCAAAGTGACAAAGAACGTGGCAGGCGGGCAGGGGGCAAGTCTCATGCCCCGACGCTATACCGCCTATGGTTAATGACCGGTTAAGGCTTGCTTACATCTGCCCGCCCGCGATCTCGATCGTCTGACCATTCACGCTTTGCGATCCGGGGCCAACCAGCCAGGCCACCGCAGCGGCAATCTCATCAGCCTCTACCAGCCGTTTGTGACGGTTCATGCCCACCATCACCTCACGCGCCTTGTCGGTATCCATACCTGTGCGCTGGGCGATGCTTTCGGTGTTGCGGGTGATGATGGGGGTATCCACATAGCCCGGACAGATCGCGTTGAAGGTGAAGGGCTGGCCCATGTAATCCTCCGACAGGGAGCGGATCAGCCCGATCATGCCGTGTTTGGACGCAGAGTAACACGCAGCCCCCGGCAACCCGCGCAGCCCCGCGACCGAGGATATCGCAATGACGCGGCCCCAATCGGTCTGGCGCATGGAGCTCAGGCTCTCACGTATGGTCAAAAACGCGCCGTCCAGATTGGTCGCCATCATGTTGCGCCAGAATGCCATGTCGGTCTTGTGCAGCCCGCGCCCCTCCGCAATGCCGGCATTCGGAATGCAGATCTGCACCGGGCCGTTCTGCGCCACCGCCTGGGCAATCTTGGCCTGTACATCCGCCTCATCGCGCACATCCATCGCAAGCGGGGTGAGCGTATCACCCGCGACCTCTTCCAGCACCTCCTGCCTGCGGCCGGTGATGGTGACGCGCGCGCCTTTTGCGGCCAGATCGCGTGCGATGGCCAGACCGATCCCGGTACCGCCGCCCGTGATCAGCGCATGTTTGTCCTTCAGGTCCATGATATCCTCCCCTTTGGTCCAATGCTGATCCGGCAGAGCGCGCGGCGCAAGGGCGTTCGTGCCATGACGGTGCGTTACATCGCGGGTTGTCGGATGGGCGTCTGCGTGCCCAAAATACAACTTTTGATGTTATCTTTCAGAGAGATACCCCCGCTCCCTTGCCCGCCGCCCCTCCAAGGCGTCATTTGGTATCAACGGCCCGACCACAGAGGCCACAGGCAGATTTCTTGGAGCACAACAATGATGAAACCCCATGTCCTGGCGCTTGTTGGCGCTGCACTTTGCGTCTCTCACACAGCCCATGCAGTTGAAGTCACAGGCGGCTCTGTCGGGCTGTCCTTTTCCGGCTTCACCGATGATCTGGATGTCAATCGCCTCGCGCTTGAGGGGTCGGTTGAATTTGGGTGGACCCGAAACTGGGCATCACAGCTTGATCTGACGTTCAACCAGTTCGGCTCCAGCGGCGCCGACACCCGCAGCTTGGGCGTGCATACGATCTATCACCTCAATGACGCGACTTCCTTCGGGCTGTTCTACACGATTGAGGATGGCGACGGCGATGATGTTGATATCGTCGGTCTGGAAGCCGGCCATGAACTGGGCAATTGGGACGTCGAAGGGTTCTTTGGCAAGGCCGACAGCGCGGGTGCGGGATCGGCCAACATTCTTGGCGTGATGGGCCGGACCGAATTGAAAAACGGATATGGCTTCGCGGCAGAGTATCAAAGCGTTGATGTCGGTGGCATTGATGTAGAGCGTCTGTCCGTCAGCGTTGACCGCGACCTGAACGACAGCACCAACCTGTTTGTCGAAGTCGGCACAGCGCGGGTGCGCGTGGGCGGGGTGAGCGGTTCGGAACCCTTCATCGGTTTTGGCGGCACATATCGCTTTGGCGCGGACCGTGGCGCAACCTTCAACGCGCGCAACGTATCGCGGATACTGCCCGGCGGCTGAGCCGGGCGTCGCTGAACGCGCCACAGGCTCTTGAAGGGCGCAGGCGATCCGGCCATCCTGCCCTCAAGGAGCGGCGCACTTATGGCGAACTGGCTGGACAAAGGCGATATGACGAAGGCGCAGGCGCGCGACATCCCGCCTGTCTGGCTTCTGGGTTTCCTTGGTCTTGCATACCTGAGCGGTTGGCTGTTTCCCGGTCTGACCGCCCCCTTCGCGCTTGCCAAAGTGCTGGGCGCGGGGCTTGCGGGGGCGGGGGTTGCGCTGATGATCTGGGCCATCGCCGCGTTCCGCACCCACGCCACCAGCGTTGTCCCGCATCAGATGCCCCGGCATATGATCACCACCGGCCCCTTCGCGATCAGCCGCAACCCGATCTATCTGGGGGATGCGATGATACTGGCCGGGGCTATCTCGTGGTGGGGGCACTGGCCCGCGCTGGCGCTGATTCCCGCCTTCGTTGCGGTGATCCAGCGACGCTTTATTGCGCTCGAAGAGGGTCGTTTGAAAGAAAGTTTCGGGCCCGAATTTGAAGAATATGCCCAAAAAACGCGCAGATGGGCCTAAAACGTCATCTAATGCGCCATTTCAGACCGTTCCAGCGCTTGTAGACCTCGGCGCTGCGCGCTAGGTGCTGCACGTGCACACACTTGTGGCGCGCGCGCAAGCCGCGCTTTCAGACAGGGGAAAGCCTAGTGAAGATCGGAACACCAAAAGAACTCTACCCGAATGAGGCGCGCGTCGCGATGACGCCTGAATCAGCCACCGCGTTGCAAAAGCTCGGCCACACCTGTGTGATCGAAGCGGGCGCAGGCGCGGCTGCCGGGTTTGATGATGCCAAGTATGAAGAGGCAGGCGTTGAGGTTGTCAAAACCGCCGCCGCCTTGTGGAAGGCCGCAGATGTGGTGGCCAAAGTGCGCGCACCCAACGACACGGAGATGAAGAAGCTGCGTGACGGTCAGACGCTGATCTCCTTCTTCAGCCCGGTCGCGAACGAAAAAGAGATGGGTCAGGCCGCCAAAAAGGGCGCGACCGTCGTGGCGATGGAGATGATCCCCCGGATCTCCCGCGCCCAAAAGATGGATGCGCTGTCCTCCATGGCCAACATCGCGGGCTACCGCGCGGTCATTGAAGCAGGCAACAACTTTGGCCGCTTCTTTACCGGTCAGATCACCGCGGCGGGCAAAGTCCCGCCAGCCAAGGTTCTGGTTGTGGGCGCGGGTGTTGCGGGTCTGGCGGCCATCGGCACCTCAACATCGCTGGGTGCGATCACCTATGCCTTCGACGTGCGGCCCGAAGTGGCCGAGCAGGTCGAATCCATGGGCGCCGAATTTGTCTATCTCGATTTCGAGGAAGAGCAGACCGATGGCGCGGCAACGGGCGGCTATGCCTCTGTTTCCTCACCTGAATTCCGGGAAGCACAGCTGGCCAAATTCCGCGAGCTGGCACCGGAGATCGACATCGTCATCACCACCGCACTGATCCCCAACCGCGAAGCGCCGGAGTTGTGGACCGAAGATATGGTTGCGGCGATGAAGCCCGGTTCCGTCATCGTGGACCTTGCGGCGGAGAAAGGCGGCAACTGCAAACTGACCGTCATGGATGAGAAGATCGTGACCGAGAATGGCGTGACCATCATCGGCTACACCGATTTCCCCAGCCGGATGGGCGCGCAGGCGTCCAGCCTTTACGCCACCAACATTCGCCATCTGATGACCGACCTCACGCCGGAAAAAGACGGTGTGATCAACCACAACATGGAAGACGACGTGATCCGGGGGGCGACGATTGCCCACGCCAAGGAAGTCACCTTCCCGCCGCCACCGCCCAAGGTGGCCGCGATCGCCGCACAACCCAAGAAAGAAGCGCCCAAGGAACTGACCGCCGAAGAAAAAGCCGCGGCCGAGGTCGCAGCGTTCAAGGCGCAGACCAAAAATCAGGTCACGCTTCTGGCTGTGGGCGCGGCACTGGTGCTGGGCATCGGCCTGATCCCCGGCATGCCAGCCAGCTTCATGCAGCACTTCATCGTGTTTGTGCTGTCGGTGTTCATCGGCTTCCAGGTGATCTGGAACGTGGCGCATTCACTGCATACGCCGTTGATGGCGGTGACGAACGCGATCTCCTCGATCATCATTCTGGGGGCGCTGATCCAGATCGGATCGTCGAGCGTGCTGATCACCATCCTGGGTGGGCTTGGTATTTTCATGGCTGCCGTGAACATCTTCGGTGGCTTCCTCGTGACACGGCGGATGCTCGCCATGTTCCAGAAATCTTAAAGGGGCAGGGGCAATGGAAAACGCATTCACCATCGCGGCCTATGTGGTCGCTGCCATTCTATTCATCCTGTCGCTGGGCGGCCTTTCGGGGCAGGAAAGCGCGAAACGCGCTGTCTGGTATGGCATTGTCGGCATGGCGATTGCCGTGCTGGCGACGCTTGTCGGTCCCGGCTCTGGCCTGTGGCTGGCGTCTCTGGTGCTGATCGCCGGCGGTGCTGCGGTCGGCTATCAGCTTGCCACCAAGGTCGAAATGACCCAGATGCCGGAACTTGTCGCCATCATGCACTCCCTCGTGGGTCTGGCGGCGGTCTTTGTCGGTTTCAACGCCGATCTGATGATCAACTACATTGCAGGTGTCTATGAGGCACAGGGCCTCGTGCTGGGCACTGTGGGCGAAGACGGGTTGAAGGCCATCGGCCTGCCCAAGGAAGTCCATGACGGGTTGTCCACCTTCGGTCAGCTGATCGCGAAGAAGTCCAGTGTTGAGATCGGCATTCTGCGTGTTGAACTGGTGCTGGGCATCTGGATCGGTGCGGTGACCTTCACCGGTTCCGTCATCGCCTATGCCAAACTGGCAGGCTCTTCCTCCAAACTGCCATTCACCGTCGATACAGGCGCCAAGAAACTGCCCGGCGGGCATTTCCTGAACGCAGGCGCCGCGGCGCTGTCGGTGCTCTTGCTGATCGTCTACCTCAGCGGTGGCGGGTCATGGGCGCTGGTGCTGCTGACGCTGGCGGGGCTGTTCATCGGCTACCACCTGATCATGGGCATCGGCGGCGCGGACATGCCTGTCGTGGTGTCGATGCTCAACAGCTATTCCGGCTGGGCGGCGGCAGCGATTGGTTTCTCCCTTGGCAACGACCTGTTGATCGTGGTGGGCGCGCTTGTGGGCTCCTCGGGTGCGATCCTGTCCTACATCATGTGTAAGGCGATGAACCGCAGCTTTGTGTCCGTGATCCTCGGCGGCTTTGGTGGCCCTGCGGGCGAGCAGATGGCCGTGGAAGGCGAACAGATCGCGATTGAAGCGGACGGTGTGGCACAGGCGCTCAATGAAGCCGACAGCGTCATCATCATCCCCGGCTACGGCATGGCGGTGGCACAGGCCCAGCAAGCGGTCAGCGAGCTGGTCAAGAAACTGCGCGCCAAAGGCAAGAACGTGCGGTTCGCGATTCACCCCGTTGCGGGGCGTTTGCCGGGGCACATGAACGTGCTCCTGGCCGAAGCCAAGGTGCCCTATGACATCGTGATGGAGATGGATGAGATCAACGACGATTTCCCGGATACGGACGTCGCCATCGTGATCGGCTCCAACGACATCGTGAACCCCGCCGCACAAGACGATCCCAACAGCCCCATTGCCGGCATGCCGGTGCTGGAATGCTGGAAGGCCAAGCAGGTGTTCGTCTCCAAACGCGGGCAGGGCACGGGTTATTCCGGGATCGAGAACCCGCTGTTCTTCAAGGACAACACGCGGATGTTCTATGGCGATGCGAAGGCCTCGCTGGATAAGCTGCTGCCGATGATCGACTGATCGTTTTCTTTTAAAGAAAACGGTCGGAAATTTTGAAAATTTCCGATCCATGCTGACATCAAAGCGCCCCATTGGAAACGGTGGGGCGCTTTGCGTTGGTGTCCGATGTCTTCAAAGAAATCGCTTCGAAATCTTCGAAAATTCCGATCTCCCACATTTGCGCTTGAGCTGGAGTGCACTCCAACTCGTACACTGCCATCGACTCACCAAGGAGAGAGACAATGATGATTGGAGAGGTGGCAACACGCACCGGCCTCAGCACCGACACCCTGCGGTTCTACGAAAAGATCGGCCTGATCGCACCGCCCTTGCGCAATGATGCCGGACGCCGGATTTACGGGGCAGAGGTGCTGGGCTGGATCGGATTTCTCGAACAGCTCAACGCGACGGGCATGAAACAGGCCGACCGCGTGCGCTATGCCGAACTTCGCCAGCAAGGGGACTGCACCCTGACAGAACGGCGCGAGATGCTGGAAGCCCACCGCGCAGTCGTCGCCACCAGACTGGCCCTGATGGAAGACACGATGGCGCTGATGGACCGCAAGGTCGCCGCCTACCGCGCCATGGAAAAAAAGGCCAAGGGAAACTGATATGATAGACACTGCACTGGAAAAAGGCCGCGCCCATGTTGCCGCGATGAACCCTGAGTTGGAGAGCATCCTGTCAGGTCGTTATGACGCGCTGGTGCCCGGCATGGCCGAAAGCGTGGTGGAATGGGCCTATGGGCGCCATTATGCGCGTGGGGGCGTGGATGGCAAAACCCGGCAACTGTGCACCATCGCGGCGCTTACGGCCATGGGCGGCTGGACCGCGCCTCAGCTGAAGGTAAACATCGAACACACCCTCGCCGCAGGAGCCACCCCGCAGGAAATTGCAGAAGTGATCTGGCAAATGGCTGTCTACGGCGGGCTGCCCTCTGCCATCAATGGATTGAACGCGGCGATAGAGGTTTTCGACACCCTTCCGACATTGGCCACCCCGGCAATGCCCTGATGTGCCTAGAGCAGCCAACCCAAAACCTGAAGCACTCAGTTGCGCAGAAAGGCCCCGGCTGCGCCGCGACGCTTGGTCTTGGGAAAATTCTGTTTGGCTGAGTGCTTCAGGTTTTGGGTTGGCTGCTCTAGAATTGTTGCTACAGGTACGGGTCGTCTCTGGGCCTCTGTTCAGCCCAATATACCAGTGATTGTGAGGGGTTGGCCCCTTTCAGTATACAAAAGTACACGGCCAACATGCTGAAAAACATCACTTTTATCTGTTAAACCAGGGAGAAACCCCTATGTATGGGGGGAGCAGAGAACAAACCGGACCCTTCCCATGGCCCCGATCAAAGACTACCCCCAACGCTACGCCCTGACCGGAGAGCTGCACGCGCGGCCTTTTCCATCGTTCAAGGCACCCTCCAAAGTCGTGTTTCTTGCGATCAAGCAACCTGAAGGGGCCGCCGCCCGCGACCGGAGTAAGGACCGCGAACACTTGCTGGCGCTGCTCGATCACTACGGCGCGCCGCGCCCGGATGCGGAGGCCACGCATTACTACGGAGAGATGGGCAAATACTGGCTGAAGTGGGAACAGCATACCGAACTGGTCACCTACACCGTCTTCAGTCAGGCGCTGAGCGAGCGGCCCTTTGACCCCGACGCATTCGACGTCTTCCCGGACTATTGGCTGGATGCGGCCCCCGGCGGGCGGATCTCCTCTGCGTTGTTGCGGTTGATGCCCCGGCCTGAGACGGATGCGGAGATCGCCACGCATTTGCGCGACTGGTTTGTGCCCGAAAGCATCGCGGTGGGATCGGTGCTGGATGATGCGGCGGTGATCGCCACCGATTTCCGCATTGATCCCGCAGGCCACCTGCGCGTTGCGATCTTTGCCGACAAGGAAACCGGCGCGCGGCGCACGGGCCGCATCGTGCAGCGGCTGTGTGAGATAGAGATGTATAAATCCGCCTCCATGCTGGGCTTCGACATGGTGCGCCAGATTGGCCCCAAACTGAACGCGTTGGACGGCAAGCTGACCGATCTGATGGCGCAGATGCGCGGACCCTCTGCCTTGGCCGAAGACACGCTGCACGGTTTGCTCGACATCTCGGTAGAGCTGGAAACGCTGTCCGTGAAGACGGCCTTTCGGTTTGGGGCCACAGGGGCCTATCAGGCGATCGTGGGCGAACGCATCAGCGCCCTGCGCGAAGAGCGATTCATGGGCCGCCAGGGCTTTCACGAGTTCATGATGCGCCGCTATGAACCCGCGATGCGCACCGTCAAATCCACCGAGAACCGCCTGCAGAACATGTCCGCCCGCGCCATCCGCGCGTCAGAACTGCTCCGGACGCGGGTCGATGTGGAACGCTCTGCCCAGAACCAGAAGATCCTCGCCAGCATGGACAAGCGCGCAGACCTGCAACTGCGCCTCCAGCGCACGGTGGAGGGGCTGTCGGTGGTGGCGATCAGTTATTACGCGGTGTCGCTTGCGGGGTATCTGCTCTATCCGGTGGCAGAGATGGTGGGCGTCAGCAAGGGCGTCTTGCTGGCGGTGGTAACGCTGCCTGTGGTCGCAGCCGTCTGGATGATGGTGCGGCGGTTGCGCAAGCATCTGGATTGACCCGCGCGCGCACCGTCAAATGCTGCATCTGAAGCACATGTCGGATATGAGTTTATTGGCCAAATGAAGGGGCAGGTCCCGTCTTCATCTGGCCCTTGAACCCCGTACAGACGGCGCAGCCGGGGTCAGCGTCCCCTGATGCGTGGATCCAGCGCATCGCGCAGACCGTCACCCAGGTAGTTGACGCTCAGCACAGTCAGCGAGATCGCAATGCCCGGCAACAGCACCCGCTCAGGGAAGTCCTGCATCCGTTGCACCGCATCGGCCAGCAGCTTGCCCCAGGTGGGATAATCCGATGGGAAGCCAACCCCGAGGAAGCTGAGCGCCGATTCAGTGATGATCGCGGTCGCCAGACCCAGCGTCGCGGAGACCATGATCGGAGAGATCACATTGGGCAGCAGGTGCCGCCGGATGATCTTGCCCGGTGTGGTCCCGATGGAACGGGCGGCCAGAATGAACTCCCGTTCCTTCAAGGCCAGAATATCGCCGCGCACGATACGGGCGGTCTGCATCCATGAGGTCAGGCCGATCACGGCCACGATCAGGATGAACATCCCCCCCTCCGGTCCGAAGCGCGAATTCAAAGGCTGGCGGAACAGCGTCACCGCCAGCAGCACCAGCGGCAGGATCGGCAGCGACAGCACCAGATCGGTGAAACGCATCAGCCAGAAATCAAGCCGCTTGAAGTAGCCGGCAATCACGCCGATGGCGGTCCCGATCACCAGCGCCAGACCCATGGCAAGCCAGCCCACAGCCATGGATACACGCCCGCCTGCAATCATCTGGGCCAGAATATCGCGACCCAGCTGGTCTGTGCCAAAGGGATGCGCCCAGCCAGCCGTGACGCTGCTGTCCCACAGCAGCGTGTAGATGGGGCGCCAATTCTTGTTGCGGATGTCCAGCCCCTTGGGGTCCACATCCCACAGCCACGGGCCAAAGATAACGCCCAGCGTGATAAAGATCAGAAAGCCGCCGCCGAACACGGCCCCTTTGTGTTTGCGAAACTGGTCCCACACATCGCGCCACTGGCTGCGCGGGGGCTTTTGCGGCTCCTTGTCGGTGAGCGCGCTGAAGGTTTCGATCTCGGTTGCCTGATCAGTCATAGCGGATCCTCGGGTCAAGCAGGCCGTAAAGCACGTCTGCGATGAGGTTGAAGAGCACGATCAGGATCGCGAAGATGAACGTCAGTGTCATCACCATCGGCAGGTCGTTGGCAAAGAGCGCTGTCAGCAGCAACTGGCCAATGCCGTTCACCTTGAACACGTTTTCGGTGATGATCGCACCGCCGAAGACCGCAGGCATCCCCAGCGCAATGACCGTGACCACCGGGATCATCGAGTTGCGCAGCACATGGCCCATCACCACAACGCTTTCGCTGAGCCCCTTGGCGCGGGCTGTGCGCACATAGTCCTGGTTGAGGTTGTCCAGCATCGCGCCACGCATGTAGCGGCTGATCTGGGCGGTGGTTTGCAACGCCAGCACCATCACCGGCATGATCATTTGCTGAAGCTGGATTTTGAAGCTGGCCCAGTCATTGACCACATGTGTGGTGTCATAGATGGAGGGCAGCCAGCCCAGATAGACCGAGAAGATCACGATCAGCAGCGGACCGGTGAAGAACGGCGGGATCGAAAAGCCGATCATCGTGACAAAGGTACCGGCCTGATCAAAGATCGAATAATGGCGGTAGGCGGAATAGATCCCGATGGGAATGGCGATCACGATACCGACCACATAGCTCAGCCCGACAACCCACATGGTCTGTGGCATCCGCTGGGCGACGATGTCCATCACCGGCGACCGGGTCTGCCAGGAGATCACGCGCAATTCACCCTGATAAAGGGCCGTGTCGGGCAACCATCCCAACAGGAAGGACCGATTGGTCAGGTAGTCAATAAACACCTGCGGTTCGATCCAGAAGAACTGCACCAGCCATTTCCAGTACTGCACATAGACCGGCTGGCCGAGGCCAAGCGCCTCGCGCATCTTCTGTTTCACTTCGGGGGGAACGGTCAGGGGGACCTGTGCCATCGGGTCGCCGGGGGCGAGTTGCAACAGCATGAAAATGATAAGACTGATGAACAAAAGCGTCGGGATCGACAGCAACAATCGCCTTATTGTGAAGGTCAGCATCGGGGGCCATCACCTTTGGTCAGAAGTCTGGAAGGGTGAGGTGCGCGCAGGCCGCGCGCACCTGATGTGTCATGCTCTGCGGGGTGCGCAATAGCTGCGCACCCCTGAGGACGATCACTCGGCGCGGTGCCAGTCTGCGATGTTCCACAGCTCGGAATCCCAGACGTTCAGCTTCACACCACCCAGAGAGTTGGCGTGGGCCGAAACACGGGCACGGTTCACCAGCGGCACGATGGTCATCGATTCAGAGGTGAGCATTGCGTTCATCTTCTTGGCAAGCTCCGCCCGCTTGTCGATGTCGCCGGTCTGTGCCAGCTCGTCAATCAGCGCGTCATAGGCAGGATCGCAGAAGCGGTTGATGTTCTCACCCTGCCACTGGCTGTCGGGCTTGGGCTCACCACCGCACCGGTAGGCGGCCAGATACTGCTGCGGATCTGTGCCGGAGAAGGTGTTGGCGTACATTTCCACATCCGCATAGAACTTCTGGAAAGTGTCAGGCGAACCTGGGTCACCACCGAAGAACACGGAGGCATCGAGGTTACGCAGTTCGGTTTCGACACCGATCTGGCCCCACCAGTCCTTGATCAACGCCTGGAAGTCCTGACGCACAGCGTTTGTGGAGGTCTGGTACAGGATCGCCAGTTTCACGCCATCCTTGTCACGCACACCGTCGCCATCGCTGTCAGTCCAGCCCGCTTCGTCCAGCAGCGCTTTGGCACCGTCGATGTCCTGGGTCAGGCACTCTTCGTTGCCGGAGGCATAGATCGCAGGTGCAGGCACCAGATCACAGGTGGGCGAGCCCGCCTTGCCGTAGCCCACTTCGGTCAGCAGCGCGCGGTCGATGGCCATGGACAGGGCACGGCGCACACGTTCGTCGCTCAGGAACGGATGCGGCTCTGCCACTGTTGCGCGTGTCTCTGGCGGGAGATCGGGGGAGGGGTTCGTCAGGTTCATTTCCAGACGTTCCACCAGCGGACCAAAGCCTGCGATGGCCATGCCCTTGCCGCCTTCTTCCATCTTGGCAATCACGTCGGGTGCCAGCTGGAGGTTCCAGGCGTAGTCGAATTCACCGGTCTCAAGAACCGCACGGCCGGCTGCAACCGCGTCACCGCCCCCTTTGAAGGTCACGGAAGCAAAGGCAGGTTTGCCTTCTTCGCGGTAGTTTTCATTTGCGGCATAGCTGATCACGTCGTTTGGACGGAATTCCGTCACCGTGAAGGGGCCTGTGCCGATGGGGTTGAAGTTGGCCTCGGTGCACTCTGGCGCCTTGGCACCCAGACAATCAGCGAACTGTGCGGCCTGAATGATCGGGGACTGGCCGCCGACAAGCGGGCCGTATGGGTTGGGCTTGGGCGCATCGAAAGTGACCTTGATGGTCAGATCGTCCACGGCCTCAACGCTGGATACACCGTCAAAGAAGGATGCAGATGCACAGCCGCCTTCGGGGTGCATGCAGTACTCGGCAGTGAATGCGACATCAGCGGAAGTCACGGGAGACCCGTCAGACCACACCAGCCCTTGCTTGAGCTTCCATGTGATCGAGGTCAGATCGGCAGATACGCCGCCATTGGCGACCGTTGGCACGTCCTCGGCCAGCCACGCAACCAGCGCGCCGGTCTCGTTGTAGCGCGCAAGCGGCTCCAGCACGAGCGAGGCAGATTCGATATCTTTGGTACCACCGGACAGATAGGGGTTCAGGATGGAAGGGGCTTGCCAGTAGATGATCTTGACTTCACCATCTCGGCCGCGTTCCTCGGCCATGGCCATGGGGGCAAATGCCGTCGCGGCAACAGCACCCATCAAAAGGGTTCTCAGCTTCATAATACTCTCCTTGTTGGACACCAGAAGTGTCGCTTGTTCTTTGGCAGGCGGTTTGTCCCGCCATTTGTGGTTCCGCAACAGGATCAAGAACGCAGGCTACTGCCTTGTTTTGTAACCAAGGCCTGTTGCTGCGCTCACAGATAACTGCGAAACCGCATGCCCTTATCGAAACAGGTTTAGCCACAAATGCAAGCATTGAGTTCAGGTGAGCGCCATGAAATCGCACCTTGATGATCCACATTGTTTGACACCCCCGGCGGAATGCCCGTAGCGTCTGTTAACGATATATCCACAGGACCGGGGATCTCATGCTTGATCAAACTGCCAAGGCGCCCATCGCTCAGATCCAGGGTCTGAGGGTTGAGTTTCAAACGAAGGATGGTCCGGTTGTCGGTGTGGAGGATGTCAGTTTCGACATCCATCCCGGAGAGACGGTCTGCGTGGTGGGCGAATCCGGGTCCGGCAAATCGGTATCCTCGCTGTCGCTGATGCGTCTGGTGGAATACGGCGGCGGTGAGATCGCCAGCGGCAAGCTGCTGTTTGATCGCGTCCAGGGCGGCAACGTCAACCTGGCCGAGATGGAACCCGGCCAGATGCGCGACATCCGCGGCAATGAGATCGGGATGATCTTTCAGGAACCCATGACCGCCTTGAACCCGGTGTTCACGGTCGGCCGCCAGATGACCGAAGGGTTGCGGCTGCACAAGGGTCTCAGCAAGTCGCAGGCCGATGAACGCGCTTTGGCGCTGTTGCAGCAGGTCCGCATCCCGGAACCCGCGCGGCGCATGAAGCAATACCCGCATGAACTGTCCGGCGGCATGCGCCAGCGGGTGGTGATCGCGATGGCGCTGGCGTGTGAGCCGCGCTTGCTGATCGCGGATGAACCCACAACGGCTCTTGATGTGACGATCCAGGCGGAAATCCTCGCCCTGATGGACCGCCTCAAGCGTGAAACCGGCACGGCGGTGATGTTCATCACCCACGACATGGCCGTCGTGGCGCAAATGGCCGACCGCGTGGTGGTCATGTTCCGCGGCAACAAGGTCGAAGAAGGCCCGGTTGAGCAGATTTTCGAGAACCCGCAACACCCCTATACCAAAGCCCTGCTGGCGGCTGTGCCCAAGCTGGGCGAAATGACCGGCAAGGCATACCCTGAACCGATGAAGCTGCTGGGCAGCGAAGACAAGGACATCGTGCCGATCAAAGGCACCGATGAAACCCTGTTGACGGTCAAGAATCTGACCACGCGCTTTCCGGTCACCGGCGGGCTGATGCGCCGTCTGGTCGCCAATGTCCACGCGGTGGAGGATCTGAGCTTTGAGATCAACAAGGGCCAGACGCTGAGCCTTGTGGGCGAATCCGGCTGCGGCAAGTCCACGGCCGGGCGCTCCATCCTGCGGCTGGTGGAGCCGATGTCAGGTGAAGTGAACCTTGCAGGCACCGATATCATGGCCCTGAACCAGAAAGACCTGCGCACCGCGCGGCTGGACATGCAGATGATCTTTCAGGACCCGTTTGCCTCTCTCAACCCGCAGATGCAGCTGGCCGATCAGGTGGCCGAACCCATCCACAACTACGCGACCCTGACCGGGGATGCGGTGCAGGAACGGGTGGAGATGCTCTTTGACCGGGTCGAACTGCCGCGCAGCTTCATGCGCCGTTTCCCGCACGAACTGTCAGGCGGCCAACGCCAGCGCGTGGCGATTGCCCGTGCTCTGGCGCTGAACCCCAAGCTGATCATCGCGGATGAAGCGGTCTCCGCGCTGGATGTGTCGGTGCAGGCGCAGGTGCTCAACCTGATGTTGGAGCTTCAGGCGGAGATGGAGCTGAGCTTTCTCTTTATCTCCCACGACATGGCGGTGGTTGAACGTGTCAGCCACGATGTCGGCGTGATGTATCTGGGCCGGATCGTCGAACTTGGCCCCCGCTCGGCGGTCTTCGAGAACCCGCAGCACCCCTATACGCAGGCCCTGATGAAAGCGGTCCCCATCGCCGATCCGCGCAAGCGCAAGGACGAAAAAGACCTGAATTTCAAGCCGATCCCGTCGCCCATCCATCCCGCCAGCTATCAGCCCGAGCCGTCCGTCTACCGCGAAGTCGGACCGGGGCATAAGGTGCTGGTGACCGATAGCGGGTATTGAGCAGTGCCGTGCGACTGACACAGATCACGCCTTTTGTGCCCTGTACGTCGCTGGACCGACAAATCGGATTTTACCGCGATGTCCTTGGCTTCACGCTTGGGTTTCAGGCTGAAAACTACGCATTTCTGCGCCGGGATGCCGTCGCACTGCGGTTGGTTGAGGTTTCCGCTGATGTGGATCTTGGCCTTCCCGACCGGGAAGGGTCGTTCTACATTGATACCCAAGGCCTTGACGCGCTCTATCTTGCGTTGAAGCCTGCGCTGGATCGGCTGCCGCCCGCCCGCGTGCGCCCGCCATTTGATCAACCATATGGCCAGCGCGAGTTTCACGTGGCAGACGAAGACTGCACTTTGGTATTTTTTGGTGAGGCAATCGCGCGATGACCCAACGACTAACCCCGCTTGAGCTGATGACCAAACTCATCAGCTTTCCCACCGTCAGCCGCGACACCAACATCCCGCTGATCGACTGGGTGGCGGAATACCTGTCCAGCCATGGCATCGAAAGCCACCGCTACATCGATCCCGACCAGCCCAAACATGCGCTCTTTGCCCATGTGGGCCCTTGGGAAGAAGGCGCGGTTGTCCTGTCGGGCCACACCGATGTTGTGCCCATCGACGGTCAGCCCTGGGACACCGACCCGTTCACTGTTGTCGAAAAGGACGGCAAATACTTCGGCCGCGGCACCTGCGACATGAAAGGGTTTGACGCACTGGCCCTCTGGGCATTGGTTGAGGCAAAATACGCGGACATCAAACGCCCCCTTCAGATCGCGTTCAGCTTTGATGAGGAAGTCGGCTGCACCGGCGCCCCTCCGATGATTGAGGCGATGCAGCCTGTGCTGCCCAAAGGCGACATCGTGCTGGTCGGAGAGCCGTCTTCGATGCAGGCCGTCACGGGGCACAAGGGTGGGAATGGCTTTGTCACCGAAGTGGTGGGCCATGAGGTGCATTCCTCGATCATGCACACCGGGGTCAATGCGATCATGGCAGGGGCCAAGCTGATCGAATGGGCCAACGACATGAACACGGAAAACATGGCCCGCAAACCCGATGAGATTGCCGCCCTGTTCGACCCGCCTTTCACGACCGTCCATGTCGGGATGATCGAAGGTGGCACAGCACAGAACATCACCGCAAAGCGCTGCACCTTCGATATGGGGTTCCGCGTGGTGCCGGGCGAAGACATGGTCAAATGGGGGGCGGCATACCTCAAGAAAGCCGCAGAAGTCGAACGCCAGATGCAGGCCGTGGTGCCAGAGACCTATATCAAGATCACCCCGCGTTTTGACGTCCCCGCCCTGCGCCCCGAAGAGGGCGGCCCGGCAGAGACGCTGGTCCGCCAAATCACCGGCGACAACGCCACCCATCAGGTCAGCTATGGCACCGAAGCGGGGCAGTTTCAGGATGCCGGATATTCCGCCGTCATCTGTGGCCCCGGCAGCATCGATCAGGCCCATCAGCCCAACGAATACATTGAGGTCAGCCAATTCAACGCAGGTCATGATTTCATGAAGTCGCTTCTGGCGCGCCTCGCGGCCTGAGGGCGCCATGGCCCGCTTTCCGATCACGGCGGACACCGCTGTCAGCTATCCCGGCCCGCCGCCTGCGCGCGCGGATGTGGTTGTCATCGGGGGCGGGGTGATTGGCGTCTGTACGGCCCTGACCCTTGCCGAAGCAGGGCAGCGCGTGACCCTGCTGGAAAAGGGCCGCATCGCCGGAGAGCAGTCTTCCCGCAACTGGGGCTGGATCCGCGTGCAGGGCCGCGACCCGGCTGAGATTCCCATCATGCAGGACGCCCGGCGCGCCTGGATTGACCTGGCACGGCGCACCAATGCGGATTTTGGTCTGCATCAGGGCGGCACCGTCTACATGGCGCGGTCAAAGGCGCAGCTGGCCGCCTACCAGAACTGGCTGGACATCGCGCGTGCCCACGATCTGGACAGCGAAATGCTCAGCGCGGCAGAGACAAGAACGCTTTACCCCGGCTTTCAGACCAGCGCTATTGGCGCGTTGCGCACCCCCTCTGACATGCGGGCAGAGCCGCATCTGGCAATGCCCGCGCTGGCCGCCATCGCCGCGCGCGCAGGCGTGACCATCGTGGAAAACTGCGCGGTGCGCAGGCTCGACATTGCAGCGGGGCGTGTGGCGGGCGTGGTGCATGAAGCGGGGATGATCAAGGCCGACAGCGTGGTGCTGGCGGGCGGCGCATGGTCGGCGCTGTTTCTGGCCAACCATGGCGTGCGCCTGCCACAGCTTTCGGTGCGCGATACGGTGCTGGCGACCCAACCGCTGCCCGAAGTGACCCTGGGCACCGCCAGCGATGGCCGGGTGGCGTTTCGAAGGCGTGCCGATGGCGGCTATACGCTGGCCCCGCCCGGCATGTCCGAACTCTACATCGGCCCGGATGCGGTGCGCGCGCTGCCCAAATATTTGCCGCAATTGCGCGCGGCCCCCTGGGCGCAAAGCTACAAACCACTCGCCCCGCATGGATACCCCGACGGCTGGACCACCCCGCGCCGCTGGTCCGGTGACAGCGTCACGCCGTTTGAGCGGATGCGCGTCCTCAACCCCAATCCCAGCGCCCGCCGGGTCAAGCGCATGTTGCAGGCCTTTGCCGCGGCATTTCCGCAGCTGCCTAAACCGCAGGCCCGCCAGACATGGGCGGGCATGATCGACACCATGCCGGATATCGTGCCCGTCGTGGATCACTGCGCGGCCCTGCCGGGGCTGGTGATCGGCACAGGCATGTCCGGGCACGGCTTTGGCATCGGGCCGGGAATGGGGCAGGTGCTGGCGGCTCTGGTCATGAGCGTGCCGGTAGGGCATGATCTTGCCAGATTTCGTGCGGACCGTTTTGATGATGGCAGTCCGATCATCCTGCCCCCCCTATGACGGGTCTGACCCGGAAAGATACCTGATGCCAATCAAGAACCGCTTTGCCGAAACCCATGCCGAAATCGCCGGGTGGCGGCAGCACATCCACCAGAACCCCGAACTGGGGTTTGAGGAACATGCAACAGCCGCCTATGTGGTCGACCGCCTGCGTGACTTCGGCATCACTGACATCACCACGGGCATCGGCCAGACCGGTGTGGTGGCGGTGATCGAAGGCAAGGCCAACACCTCTGGCCGAACCATCGGGCTGCGCGCCGACATGGACGCGCTGCCGATTATGGAAGCCACCGGGCTGCCCTATGCCTCCCAAATCCCCGGCAAAATGCACGCCTGCGGCCATGACGGCCACACCGCGATGCTGCTGGGGGCCGCGCAATATCTGGCGGAGACGCGGAATTTCGACGGACGCTGCGTGCTGATCTTCCAACCCGCCGAAGAAGGCGGCGGCGGGGGCAACGAAATGGTCAAGGAAGGCCTGATGGAGCGGTGGTCCATTGATGAGGTCTATGGCATGCACAACATGCCCGGCTATGACGTGGGCAAATTCGCCATCCGTCCGGGCGCGCTGCTGGCGGCTGCGGATCAGTTCGACATCACCATTGAAGGGCAGGGCGGCCATGCCGCGGCCCCGCATGAAGCGGTCGATACCAATCTGGCTGCCGCCCATGTCGTCGTTGCCCTGCAATCCATCGTCAGCCGCAGCGTCGATCCGGTGAAACAGGTCGTTGTCTCCGTCTGCACTCTGCGCAGCGACACGGTCAGCCATAACATCCTGCCGCAAACCGTCCAGTTGATCGGCACGACCCGCACGCTCGACGAAGATGTGCGGGACCTGACGGAGACGCGCCTGCGCGAGATTGTGAGCCTCACCGCGCAAGCCCATGGCTGCACCGCTGACATCACCTATGACCGGGGCTACCCGGTCACCGTCAACCACGACCGGGAAACCGAGTATGCAGCTGATATCGCGGAAAAAGTCACCCCTGACGTCTGGCGCGACACGCCGCCGATCATGGCGGGCGAAGACTTTTCCTACATGCTCAACACCCGTCCCGGCGCCTATATGATGCTGGGCAATGGCCATGGGCCGACGGTCCACCACCCGATGTATGACTTCAACGATGATGCGATCCCCGCAGGCTGTAGCTGGTTCGCAGAGATGGTTGAGACACGCCTGCCAACAGGATAGACCCCGCGCAACCGCGCGCCGCGCCCCCCTCTTGCCAATTTCTGGAGCCCCCATGCCCGTCAAGAACCGCTTTGCCGAAACCCACGCCGACATCACCGCATGGCGACGTGACCTGCACGAAAACCCCGAGATCCTGTTTGAAACCCACCGCACCTCTGCCACCGTGGCCGAAAAACTGCGCGCCTTTGGCTGTGACGAAGTGGTCGAGGGCATCGGGCGCACGGGCGTTGTGGGCGTGATCAAGGGCCGCAAGACCGACAGCGGCAAGGTGATCGGGCTGCGCGCCGATATGGACGCGCTGCCGATATTGGAGGCGACAGGGCTGCCCTACGCCTCAAAAACCCCCGGTGCCATGCACGCCTGCGGCCACGACGGTCATACCGCGATGCTGCTGGGGGCGGCTCAATACCTCTGTGAGACGCGCAATTTCGACGGCACCACTGTGGTGATCTTCCAGCCCGCCGAAGAAGGCGGCGGTGGGGGGCGTGAGATGTGCAACGACGGCATGATGGACCGCTGGAACATCCAGGAAGTCTACGGCATGCACAACTGGCCCGGCATCCCCTTGGGTGAATTCGCCATCCGGCCGGGGCCGTTCTTTGCCGCGACGGACCTGCTGGAAATCTCTGTCGAAGGCCTCGGCGGTCATGCCGCCAAACCGAATGAAACGATCGACACCACCGTTGTCTGCGCCCATATCATCACCGCGCTGCAAACCATCGCCAGCCGCAATGCCGATCCCATTGGGCAATTGGTCGTCTCCATCACCTCGTTTGAGACCGAATCCAAAGCCTTCAACGTGATCCCGCAGAAGGTCCACATGCGCGGCACCGTGCGCACCCTGTCCAACGCCCTGCGCGATCTGGCCGAAAAGCGCGTGGTGGAGATTTGCGAAGGCATCGCCGCCACCTTCGGTGCGAAGGCCACTGTGGACTACATCCGCAACTATCCTGTGATGATCAACCACCCCGAACAGACCGAATTTGCAGCCCACGTGGCGCGCGACGTCTCCGGCGGTTGTGCCGAAGCGGAGATGACGATGGGCGGTGAGGATTTCGCCTTCATGCTGGAAGAACGCCCCGGCGCGTACATCCTGCTGGGCAACGGCGATTCAGCCGCCGTGCATCATCCGCTTTACAACTTCAACGATGATGCGATCCCGATGGGGTGCAGTTGGTGGGCGGGCCTCGCCGAACAGCGGATGCCGATCACGCATTAAGGGGCTCTCATCTGAACGCAAAACACCGTAGGGTGCGCATTCACTGCGCACCATCCACCACACCATCGCGCGCACCATTGGCGGGGTCACGGTGCGCATGAATGCGCACCCTACGGGGCGTCCCACAACGCCTGATACACCGCATCAATGCCATCTGCCTCCCGTGCCGCGCTGAAGTGGGCCAGTGCCCCTTCGCGCGCTTTTGGGGCAATCGCGTCCGTCTGATCCAGCAGCCCAAGGGCCGCCTCCGCCGCCCCCGCCGCATCCTCCAACGCCACCACACGCCCCACCGTGCCCTGCGCCGAGAATGCCTCGAAATACCCCGTCCGGCTGCCCACAAACGGCACGCCCGAGGCCAACCCCTCCAAAGGCACCATGCCGTAGCCTTCGTAGCGCGGCAATTGCACCACCAGCGACAGCGCGCGCATCAGTGCGGGCAGTTGATCCGCAGGCATCTCCCCCACAAACAACAGCCGGTCGGCCAAACCTGCGGCGGCGACCTTGGCTTTCAACCCATCCTCAAACGCCTGATGCTTGCCGCCTGACCGCCCCACCACCAGCGCCACGACGTCCCGAACCTGCGGCAACAGCCGCAGCATCGCATCAACAAAGACATCCGTGCCTTTTTCAGGCCGGACCCGCCCGATGGTCGCAATCCCGCGCGCGCCGCCATGGCCCAAAGCCGCCCAAGCCGCTGCGCGGTCGGGGGCGGGGCAAAACAGATCCGTATCGACCCCATGGGGCACCACGGCGCGCACATGCGGGACGTAACCAGCAGCCTCATCGGTGGTCGCAATCACCGCATCCATCTTGGAGATCAGCCAACGTGGATAGGCCGAATGCAACCGCTGCGCGGCAGAGGTAAAGACGATCTTAACAGGCGCACGGCGCACATCGCGCAGCCAGAGCGCACTGCGCATTTCGGGATTGCGCCGCACGTGCCAGATGGCGAAGGGCCTGCCCTCCGGCGCAGCATGACGCGACGCCTGATGCGCCTGCGCCTTTGACATGGGAGCAGGGCAACCGGGCAGCGGCTGCCCGACCAACGCCAGATCATATCGGCTCACCTGCTGACGGATCACATTCGCTGCCGTTGCCGAAACGCCAGTGAAATTGGGGTTGTAGTTGGTGACAAAAAGCTCAGCCATCGGCCAGCCTCAGCGCCTTGATCAGCCGGTGCGCGATACTGTCGAGCTGATCGGTGCGGGCATCGGCAAAGGCGCGTGCCGCGGCGCGGTGGGTCTGGCGGGCGTCTGCGTCCTGCAAGAGCCGCCCCATCTGCGCGACGATGGCATCCGCGTCGCCAGCCTCCAGCGCCGCCCCTGTCTGGTGCAACTCCGCATAGGTTTCGGCAAAGTTGGCGACATGCGGCCCTGCAATCGTGATCCCGCCCGCCTGCGCCACTTCAAACGGATTATGCCCGCCGATGGGCAACAAAGACCCACCCAGAAACACCAGATCGCTCAAGCCGTACCACGTGCCCAGCTCCCCCAGCGTATCGGCCAGATAAACCTGCGCGCCGGGCGGGTCGCCTGCACTGCGCCGGGTCATGTCCAATCCCGCAGCGCTGATCAATCCGGCCACATCATCGCCACGTTCGGGATGGCGCGGGGCAAGGATCAGACACAGGTCTGGCCAGGTCTCCAGCAGCGCCTTGTGCGCGGCCAGCACCACCTCCTCCTCCCCTTTATGGGTGGAGGACGCGACCCACAGGGGCCGATGCCCAAGTGCCGCGCGGGCCTCATAAAGCGCATCTTCATCCACCGGCAGCGGCCCGGCCATGGATTTGAGGTTCACCCCCCGCGCCACCCGTGCCGCAGGCGCGCCAATCGCCACCATACTCTCCGCCATCGCGTCATTCTGCGTGAGGATCAGGTCAAAAACCTCCAACAGATAGCGCGCCAGCGCAGGCTGCTTTTCCCACTGCCCCAGCGATTTTTCCGACAGCCGGGCGTTGACCATCGCCATCGCCGCCCCACTGTCATGGGTCCGCCGCAGCATCTGCGGCCACAGCTCACTTTCCACGAAAATCGCCGCGTCGGGCTTCCAGTGTCTTAGAAACCGTTTCAACGGCCCGCCCGCATCGAGGGGCGCAAACTGGTGCACGCAGCGCGGCGGCAACCGCGTGCCCACCAGCGCCGCAGAGGTCGCGGTGCCGGAGGTCATCAAGAACTGGGCATTTGGCAGGATCACCCCCATCCGCGTGATCAGCGCCAGCACCGACAGGCTTTCCCCGACAGAGGCGCTGTGAAACCAGATCAGCGGGGCACCTTTGGGCCTGCGCAGACTTGCATTGCCCAGTTTCTCATGGGCGCGGTCCACAGACAGCCCGGCCTTGCGCAGCTTGCCCACCTCCCGGCGGGCAATGAACGGCAAGAGCAGCGCAGAAACCGCGACCCAAGCACGATAGAGCAAGGGCACGCCTTAGCCGCCTGTATGGCTCATATGGCGGGGCATCTGGCCGTCAAGACGCTGGCGGGAATAGTCGAAATCATGGCCCTTGGGCTTGCGGTCAATCGCGGCGCGGATGGCGTCCTGCAAGGGGCCATCATCGTCGGGATGCGCGCGCAGGGGGGCGCGCAGATCGGCCACGTCTTCCTGACCCAGACACATGTAAATCTCTCCGGTGCAGGTGATCCGCACGCGGTTGCAGCTTTCGCAGAAATTATGGCTCAGCGGCGTGATGAAGCCGATCTTCTGCCCGGTTTCCTCCAGCCGGACATAGCGCGCGGGCCCGCCCGTCTGCTCCGCCAGATCGGTGACGGTGTAATGCTCTGCATAGGTGGCGCGGACGTCCTTGAGGGACCAATATTGCTCCAGCCGGTCCTCATTGCCCAGATCGCCCATCGGCATGACTTCGATCCAGGTCAGATCCATGTCCCTTTCCGCACACCACCTGGTTATGGCGGGCAGTTCTGCCTCATTGAAACCCTTCAGGGCCACCGCGTTGATCTTGACCCGCAGCCCGGCCTTTTGTGCCGCATCCACGCCGCGCAGCACCTGTGCCAGACGGCCCCAACGGGTGATGTCCGCAAATTTCTGTTCGTCCAGCGTATCGAGGGAGATATTCACCCGCCGCACGCCCGCTGCATAAAGCTGATCGGCAAACCGCTCCAGCTGGCTGCCATTGGTGGTCAGCGTCAACTCCTTGAGCGTGCCTGCCTCAAGATGCCGGGACATGCCGTTGAAGAACGTCATGATGTCACGCCGGACCAAAGGCTCCCCGCCGGTGATGCGCAGCTTTTGCACGCCCAGATCGACGAAGGTGGAACACATGCGGTCCAGCTCTTCCAGCGTCAGCAGTTCCTTCTTGGGCAGGAACGTCATGTTCTCCGACATGCAATAGACGCAGCGGAAATCGCAGCGGTCCGTGACCGAGACGCGCAGGTAGGTGATGGCGCGGGCGAAAGGATCAATCAATGGAGCATTCATGGGCCTATAGGTAAGCTGCCGTTTGCCCCCAAGCAAGTCGCATTTCGGCAATTGCCGCTTTGATCCGGCGGGAGTAGTCTTGGGTCATGATACGCATTCTTTGTCTACTGACCGTCAGTGCCGCCCTTTCTGCCTGTGCAACCGTAACGGACCTGTCCGAACGCATCGGGTTGAGCCGGGCACCCGCGGAAACGGGCGCCCCCGCCGACCCCTTTGTGCAGACCGCCCCCCCTGTCGGGGAAAGCCCCCTGCCACCTGCCACCACCGCCGTAGCCCCACCAGCAAATGCCGCAACGGTGGAAGCGTTTGACACGACAACGCCCGAACAACGCGCGGCCGCAACGGCACCCGCAACCGGGGGCGGGCAGGTCCTTGGCCGCACGGTTGTGTCTTTGGGCGCGGCATCCGAACCGGGACTGTGGCTGAAAACCCCGCTGGTCACGGCAGAGGCACAGGGCCGCGTGACGAACCCCGCAACGGGCCAGTCGTCGCTTGTGACGCTCCTCCCCCTTGAGGGGCCACCGACAGGGGGCAGCCGGATGTCGCTTGCGGCTTTGCGGTTGATCGGGGCGTCGTTGACGGATTTGACGGAAGTTGACGTGGCTTTGGAGAGTTAAGGGGGCTTCAGGCTCACCATCCCAGAGGGGCTGGAGCCACCGTCACTTGATCCCTGCCATGACAGAAGGCTGTCAGCTTCCCAAGAGGAATAGCCGTATCCCGCAAGCGGGTCCCTCGGCGATTCCTCTTGGCAATCCGCCATCCTTCCGTCCTGTCTGTGCTCAAGCGAAGGCGGCTCCAGCCCAGAGGGAAGGTCAGGTGGTCTTCTTCAGGTGGCGCAGGGCTTCTTTGACGGCGAAGGGTTTCATCTTGTCGCCATGGGTCTCGATGAAAGCGCGCGTGCGGTCGGCATCGTGTTTGGAGAGTTCCCGCAGCCACCAGCCGATGGCTTTCTGGATGAACCATGTGTGATCGGGGGTCAGCGTTGCGGCCCAGCCCAGGATCCGGTCGCGGGCGGCCAATTCTG
This sequence comes from uncultured Sulfitobacter sp., assembly GCF_947500075.1. Classification (GTDB taxonomy): domain Bacteria; phylum Pseudomonadota; class Alphaproteobacteria; order Rhodobacterales; family Rhodobacteraceae; genus Sulfitobacter. The sequence continues at coordinate 338,327 of NZ_CANMQS010000002.1, forward strand.
CGGGCTTGGGGTGGTTCTGTTTGGTCCAGGGCAGGGTGGACACAAGGGCCGCGCGGCGGGTCCACATGTGATCGGAGCTGATCCAGCCTTCGACTTCATCCAGCCGCGTGGGATCCGCGACGAGGCGCTTTTGCCCCGCCATGCAGGCGTGATCGGCAATCGCCCAGCTGTCAAAATCCGGGCACCATGAGGCGATCAGCCGCCATGCAGCTGTGTCATCCGGCCGAATGCGCGCCTGAGTAAGGAGTTTGGCGGCAGCAAGTCGGGCTTCATAAATGTCGGTTTGCCACAGCCCATCCGCAATCGCCACGCGCATCGCGGCATCGGTCTCAGCCCGCCAGGCTTTGGTCAAGTCGTTGATCTGCGGATTGGACAGGCCCAGGTAGCGGCGTTTGACTTTGTGATAGCCCTGCATCCCTTCGGCCCGGGCGGGGTCAGCCAAGGCTTCCAGCTGCGCAAGGTACAGCTCAATCATCTGCGGCATTCAGGATATGTGTGGGCAGCCCGTCGATGCTGTGCTGGTTGCGCTCATCCCAATAGGTGGCAATGCCGTCGGGCCCTTTGCCTCTGGTCCACTCCTCCAGCACCGCGCGCGGGCCTGCATGCTCAAAAAAGGGCACCGCAAAGCCGCAGCTGGTCTGCACCATCTCAACGCGCATGTCATAGATCTGGCGCGCGCCTTCAGTGGGCGGAAAATCGGCATTCAGCCCGTCGAAATCCGCATCACGGGGATGCAGCGTCTGCGCGCTGCCATAGGCGCGCATGATCATCGGGCGTTTCTCAAACCCGCACCACATCAGCGTCATGCGGTTTTTCAGCGCCAGATGCGCCGCCGTTTCATTGCCTGAACCGGTCCAGTTGCGCCAGATGATGCGATTGGGTCCGAGAATACGCAGCGAATCCATGCCTTTGGGTGAGATGTTCACCTTGCCTTGGTCCGCGGCAGTACCGACAAAGAAGATATGCTGCGCGGTGATGAAACCGATGTGATCGTCGCTGAGGCTGTCGAACTGCTTGGCCATCGGTTACTCCACCGTCACGGATTTGGCGAGGTTGCGGGGCTGGTCGACGTCCGTGCCCTTGGCCACCGCCGTGTGATAGGCCAGCAATTGCGCCGGGATCGCATAGAGGATCGGGGTCAGCGCGTCAGAGATGCGCGGCATCTCGATCGTGGTCCAGACCCCTTCGCTGGCTTCGCCCAACCCTTCGCTGTCGGAGATCAGGATCACCTTGCCCTTGCGTGCCATCACCTCCTGCATATTGCTGACGGTCTTGTCGAACAGCACATCGCGCGGGGCCATGACGATCACCGGCACCGCGTCATCCACCAGCGCGATGGGGCCGTGTTTCAACTCTCCAGATGCGTAAGCTTCGGCGTGTATATAGCTGATTTCCTTTAGTTTAAGCGCACCTTCCAACGCCAGCGGATACATCTGCCCGCGTCCCAGGAAAAGCACGTCCCGCGCTGTGGACAGCTTGCGGGCGGCGGCGCGCATCGCGTCGTTCTTGCCAAGCGCTGCGTTGATCACCCCCGGCAGGCTGCGCAGTGCGCTGAGGTGATCGGCAAAGGCTGCGTCATCCAGCGTGCCCCGGTCCCGCGCGGCTTTCAGCACCAGCAGGAACAGCACCGTCAACTGGCAGGTGAACGCCTTGGTGGAGGCAACGCCCACTTCGACACCCGCATAGATTGGCAGCGTCAGATCGCTTTCCCGCGCGATGGAGCTTTCGGGCACATTGACCACCGATGCGATGCTGCTGGCCTTGCCTTCGCAATAGCGCAATGCGGCCAGCGTATCCGCCGTTTCCCCCGATTGGCTGACGAAGATGGCCAGCGTGCGCTCAGGGATCGGCGGCTCACGGTAGCGGAATTCGGAGGCCACATCGACCTCAACCGGCAGACGCGCGATCTGTTCAAACCAGTATTTCGCTGTCAGGCAGGCATAGAAGGCCGTGCCGCAGGCGACCATGGTGATCCGGTCGATCTTGCTGAAATCCATGCCGCCGCCGGGCAGGGTAATGTCGTCAGAGGTGCCAATGTAGTGTTGCAGGGCCTGCCCAATCACGCCGGGCTGTTCGGCGATCTCCTTGGCCATGAAGTGTTTGTGGCCGCCTTTGTCGATCCGGGTGGCGTCGATCTGGATGGTGCGCACTTCGCGGTTGGCGATGGCGCCGCGCGCATCCGTGATCTCCACATCAGTGCGGGTGATCACGGCCATGTCGCCTTCCTCCAGATAGCTGATCCGGTCCGTGAGGGGCGACAGCGCAATCGCGTCGCTGCCGATGAACATCTCTCCCGCGCCATAGCCGATGGCCAGGGGGGAGCCTTTGCGCGCCGCGATCATCAGGTCTTCTTCCCCGTCAAAGAGGAACGCCAAGGCAAAGGCACCGTCCAGCCGCGCCACGGTCTGGCGTGCGGCCTCCACCGCAGAGGACCCCTGCGACATATAGTAATGCGTCAGCAGGGCGACGGTTTCGGTGTCTGTCTCCGTCTCGAAGGCAACGCCGTTGTCGGCAAGCTCCTCCCGCAATTCCCGGAAGTTTTCGATGATCCCGTTGTGCACCACGGCCACCGGGCCCGCCTTGTGCGGGTGCGCGTTGCCAATCGTGGGCGCGCCATGGGTGGCCCAGCGGGTGTGGCCGATCCCGGCCTTGCCCGCCAGCGGTTCATGCACCAGCAGATCGCTGAGGTTCACCAGCTTGCCCACGGCCCGCCGCCGGTCCAGCGCGCCGTTGTTGACCGTCGCAATTCCGGCGCTGTCATAGCCCCGATATTCGAGCCGTTTGAGCGCCTCAACAAGGATGGGAGCCACTTCGTTGTTGCCCAGGACCCCGATAATTCCACACATTTTCAGCTGCCTCTTTGTGCTCTGGCCTTTTTGGCCTTTAACATTTCGAACAATTTGCGGGCCATGCCCGGTTTTTCCACCTGTGGCGCGCGCGCCAGCGCCAGCGCGTCCGGCTCCACGTCCGAAGTGATCACCGACCCGCTGCCGGTCATCGCGCCATCGCCCACTGAAACAGGGGCCACCAGCATGGTGTTGGAGCCGATGAAAACCCGCTCTCCGATGTGGGTGTGATGTTTCATCACGCCGTCGTAGTTGCAGGTGATCGTGCCCGCACCGATATTGCTGCGCGCGCCGATATGCGCGTCGCCAATGTAGCTCAGGTGGTTGACCTTGGCCCCTTCGGCGATCTGGGCATTCTTGACTTCGACGAAATTGCCGATCCGCACGTCTTCGGCCAGTTCCGCACCGGGGCGCAGGCGGGCGTAGGGCCCGACAATCCCGCCACGTGAGACATGGCAGCCTTCCAGATGCGAAAAGGCGCGGATCGTGGCACCGCTTTCCACCGTGACGCCGGGGCCGAAAACCACGTTGGGCTCAACCAGCGTATCGCGGCCTATGACCGTGTCACGGCAGAGGAACACCGTTTCGGGCGCGGTGAGCGTCACACCGTCCTCCATCAGCGTGGCGCGGGCGCGGGCCTGAAACGCCGCATCCGCTTGTGCCAGATCCGCGCGGGAGTTCACGCCCATCGTTTCTTCCTCCGCGCAGGTCACGGCGGTGGCGGACAGGCCGCGGTCGCGGGCAATGCCGATGATGTCGGTGAGGTAATACTCAGAAGAGGCATTGTCGTTGCCCACGTCAGAGATCAGATCGAACAGCAGATCCGCGCGGGCCGCCACCACGCCGGAATTGCACAGGGTGATCGCACGTTCGGCTTCTGAGGCGTCCTTGTATTCCACAATCCGCTCCAGCGAGGCGCCTTGCAGGATCAAACGGCCATAGCGCGCAGGGTCTGCGGCTTCAAACCCCAGAACCACCACATCGTTGTCCGTCAACGCCTCCGCCATGCGGTTGAGCGTTTCGGCCTGAATGAAGGGCGTGTCGCCATAAAGCACCACCGCCATGCCATCAAATCCCGCCAGCGCCGGGGCGGCCTGGGCAACCGCATGGGCGGTGCCCAGCTGTTCGGTCTGCTCGACCACGATTGTCTCAGGGTCATGTTCGAGGGCGGCGGCGCGCACCTGATCGACGCCGTGGCCTGCGACCACGATGGTACGCTCAGGCGTCAGTGGCGCGCCCGAGGCCATCGCGTGCACCAGCATCGCTTCGCCTGCGATGGGATGCAGAACCTTGGGCAGGTCCGAGTTCATCCGCGTGCCTTTGCCTGCGGCCAGGATGATAAGTGCCGTTTTCATGTCTGTTCTCTTCTGCTCAGTCTTGCTTTCTCTTTACGCCCTTCGCACAAAGGCGCAAGGCGCGCGCCCATCAAACATGGTTGCGGGTTGCAACATCGGGCGTGTGCAAGGTGGCGGGGTTCCGCCGAAAGGGTGAGATGGGAAAGACGGTTGTATTCGATCTGGACGGCACGCTGGCCGACACCAGCGGCGATTTGATCGCGGCGGCCAACGCCTGTTTTCAGGACATGGGCGTGGGCGACATGCTGGACCCGGCCACCGATGCCGCAACCGCCCTGCGCGGTGGGCGGGCAATGCTGACGCTGGGGTTGGAGCGGCTGGACCGCGCGCGGGATGTGGCGACGCTTGATGCCTATTACCCCAGGTTGCTGGAGGCCTATGCGCGCGACATTGACACCCACACCGTCATGTACCCCGGTGCGATGGCAGCGGTGGAGGTGTTGAAGGCGGCGCGCTACCGCGTGGCGATCTGCACCAACAAGCCCGAAGGGCTGGCGGAACTGTTGCTGACCCGGTTGGGGGTGCGCACTGCTTTTGATGCGATGCTGGGGGCGGATACGTTGCCGGTGCGCAAACCTGACCCGGAGCACTTGTTCGAGACAGCCCGCCGCGCGGGCGGGGATCCGGCGTCTTGCCTGCTGGTGGGCGATACCCTTACAGACAGGGACACGGCAAAAGCCGCAGGCGTGCCCTGCGTGCTGGTCACCTTTGGCCCTGCGGGGGGCGATATGGCGGCACTGGAGCCGGAGGCGCTGTTGCAGGACTATGCGGACCTGCCGGGGCTTGTGGAAGATTTGATCGGAAAGGTTGCGTGATGTCGGACGTATTCAAAGGTAGTTTCACCCAGCAAGAGCCCATCCCGGAGGCGGCCATTGCAGCCGCCGTGGAGGTGATGCGTTCAGGCCGGTTGCACCGCTATAACACCGCTGAGGGCGAGATGGCGCAGACCGCCTTGCTGGAGCAGGAATTCGCCGCGATGGTGGGGTCGAAATACTGCCTTGCAGTGGCCTCGGGCGGCTATGCGATGGCCACGGCGCTGCGCGCGGTGGGGGTGAAGCCGGGCGATAAGGTGCTGACCAACACGTTTACGCTGGCCCCGGTGCCCGGCGCGATTGCGGCCGTGGGGGCCGTCCCGGTGTTTGTTGGCGTCACGGAAAATCTTGTGATTGATCTGGACGATCTGCGCGCCAAGGCGGATCAGGCCGATGTGCTGCTCTTGAGCCATATGCGCGGTCATCTGGCCGACATGGAGGCGCTGATGGCGATCTGTGATGCGGCAGGTGTGACCGTGATCGAGGATTGCGCGCATACCATGGGGGCCGCGTGGAAGGGCGTGCCGTCGGGGACGCAGGGGAAGGTGGGGTGTTACTCCTGCCAGACGTACAAACATGTGAACTCCGGCGAGGGAGGGTTGTTTGTCACCGATGATGCGGAGGTGGCGGCGCGCGCGATCATCCTGTCGGGGTCATATATGCTGTACGCGCGTCACGCGGCCGGGCCGCCCCCGGAAGCCTTTGCCAAGATCCGCTATGAGACACCCAATATTTCAGGCCGTATGGACAACTTGCGCGCCGCCATTCTGCGCCCGCAGTTGCAGGATTTGCAGACGCAGTGTGAGCGCTGGAATGCGCGATATTACGAGATTGAAAAGGGCTTGAGGGACACACCCGGTCTGCGGGTGATCGAGCGGCCCGAGGAGGAGACCATCGTGGGGTCTTCGATCCAATTCCTTTTGCTGGATTGGGGGGAGACCAAGGTGGCAGAGGTGCTGGCCCGTTGTGCGGCAAGGGGCGTGGAGTTGAAATGGTTCGGCGGCGCGGAGCCGGTGGGCTTCACCAGCCGCTATGACAGCTGGCGCTATGTGGATGCCCCCCGGATGCCAGCGAGCGACCGGGTTTTGGGTGGCATTATCGACATGCGCGTGCCGTTGACATTCTCGCTGGAGGATTGCGCGTTGATTGCGCGGATCATTCGGGCGGAGGTCAGTGCGGTCTATCAGGCGGCAGCGTGATGTGGCGGGCGTGATCTGAAGGAGCGGCTGCGCCGCATTACATTATTTGTTTGGCGCTGCGGGCTCATCATCCCAGAGGGTCTGACGCTGCCCTTGCGTGATCCCTTGTCTGGCATATGCCTGCCATCTTCCCAAGAAGAATAGTGGTCTCCCGCAAGCGGGTCCCTCCACGATTCTTCTTGGCAAGATGCCATCCACATGCCCGCCATGTGCTCAAGCAAGGGCAGCGTCAGACCAGAGATGACAGACAGGACGCTTGACCGGTGGCGGGGGTGGCGTTAAGTAATGAACAAGTGTTCAATAAATTGACCGGGGAGGGGATGCCATGTTCACCGCCAGCATGAAATTTGATCTGGGCGAAGATGTCGAGGCGATGCGCGAGATGGTGCACCGCTGGGCGCAGGAGCGGGTGAAGCCGTTGGCAGCCGAGCTGGACGCGAAGAATGAGTTTCCGTCAGAGCTGTGGAAAGAGATGGGCGAACTTGGTCTGCTGGGCATGACTGTTGAGGAGGAATTCGGCGGCTCCGGCATGGGCTATGTGGCCCATTTGGTGGCAGTGGAGGAAATCGGCCGGGTGTCGGCTTCGGTCTCTTTGTCGTACGGGGCGCATTCCAACCTTTGTGTGAACCAGATCAAGCTGAACGGCACCCAGGAGCAGAAGGAAAAATACCTGCCGCGCCTGTGTTCGGGCGAACATGTCGGCGCGCTGGCCATGTCAGAGGCGGGCGCTGGCAGTGATGTGGTGTCGATGAAGCTGAACGCCGAAAAGCGTAATGATCATTACCGCCTGAACGGCAACAAATACTGGATCACCAATGGGCCGGATGCCGATACGCTGGTGGTCTATGCCAAGACTGATCCGGATGCGGGCTCCAAGGGGATCACCGCGTTCTTGATTGAGAAAGAGATGAAGGGATTCTCCACCTCGCCCCATTTCGACAAGCTGGGGATGCGCGGGTCGAACACCGCAGAGTTGATCTTTGACGATTGTGAAGTGCCCTTTGAGAACGTGCTGGGCGAAGAAGGGCGCGGGGTTGCGGTGCTGATGTCCGGTCTGGATTATGAGCGGGTTGTGCTGTCGGGGGTGAACATCGGCATCATGGCGGGCTGTCTGGATGAAATCATGCCCTACATGGCCGAGCGGCGTCAGTTTGGCGAGCCGGTCGGGAATTTCCAGCTGATGCAGGGCAAGATGGCGGACATGTATACCTCGCTCAATTCCGCGCGGGCCTATGCCTATGAAGTGGCCAAGGCCTGCGACCGGGGGGACGTGACGCGGGCGGATGCGGCGGCTTGTGTACTTTACGCCAGCGAGGAAGGGATGAAAGTGGCCCATCAGGCGGTGCAGGCGATGGGTGGTGCGGGGTATCTGAACGACAATCCCGTCGGCCGGATGTTCCGCGATGCCAAGCTGATGGAGATCGGAGCGGGCACGTCGGAAATCCGGCGCATGCTGGTGGGCCGTGAGATGATGGCGGCGATGGGCTGAGGGCCGTGCCGCGCTGGCTGTGGTGGGCGCCCTTTGCGCTGCTGACGCTGGCGGGGGCGATCTACGTGTTTCGGTTGGGGCTGATTGCCGCGACGATCACGGAGACGGATGTGATCAACCGCTATGCGCAGGACTATGTAGAGGGTGCAGGTGCCGGGGCCGCGTTTGAGGATTGCCATGCCCGCCCTGCAGAGGACGAGCCGGGGATTTGGATTGTGGTGGTCTGTGTCGGGTCTGAAGGGCGGCAGAGCTATCACGTGAACCGTTTTGGCGGGTTGGAATACCGGGACCGTCCGGCACCCAACCGGACCGCGCCGCAGACCTGAGGAGGACGCGCAATGACATCACTGCCGGGTCTGACAGCAACGGGGGCTTGGGACGTGCCTGCGCGGCTGAACATGGCGGCGCAATGTCTGGCGCATCCGGTGGATCAGGTTGCGGTGAGTGATCTGACCGGAGGGGTGCGGCGGGATGTGACCTATGGTGCGCTGCACCGGATGGCTGATGGGATTGCGCGGGCACTGATGGCGCGGGTGGCGCGTGGCGACCGGGTCGGGGTTTTGCTGAGCCAGTCGCCATGGTGTGCGGCGGCCCATCTGGCGATCTGGAAAATCGGTTGCATTTCAGTGCCTTTGTTCAAGCTCTTCAAGCGCGACGCGCTGTCATCGCGGGTGGGCGATGCGGGCTGCGGGATTGTGTTGACCGACGCGGAAGGGGCGGCACTGCTGGGCGATCTGGCGGAGGCCTGGCTTGCGGATGAGGTTGGCTTGGACGGACCAGACGTGCCCTTTGCCGATACTGCTGCCGATGATCCTGCGGTGCTGATTTATACCTCTGGCACCACGGGCAGTCCTAAGGGCGCGTTGCATGGCCACCGGGTATTGACCGGGCATTTGCCCGGCGTGGCGATGAGCCATGACCATCTGGGCCAGCCCGGTGATTGTCTGTGGACGCCCGCGGATTGGGCCTGGATTGGCGGGTTGTTTGACGTGCTGATGCCCGGGCTGGCGTTGGGTGTGCCGGTGGTGGCTGCACGTATGGCGAAATTCAAAGTTGACAGCTGTCAACTTTTGGTTGTGGAGGGCGGGGTGCGGAATGTGTTCTTCCCGCCAACCGCGCTCAGGATGCTGAAAGCCGAAAGTGCGGTGATCCCCGGATTGCGGTCTGTGGCCAGCGGAGGGGAGCCTTTGGGGGCCGAGATGCTGGCCTGGGGACGTCAGGCGTTTGGGTTGGATATCAACGAGTTCTATGGGCAGACGGAGTGCAATATGGTGGCCTCGTCCTGCGGCGTGGATTTTGCCGCAAAGGCGGGCTGCATCGGCAAGGCGGTGCCGGGGCATGACGTGGCGGTGGTGGATGCGGCGGGTCAACCCACGCAGGCCGAAGGTGATGTCGCCGTGCGCCGGGGATCAGCGTCGATGATGCTGCGGTATTGGAACCGCCCCGAAGAGACAGCGCAGAAGTTTCGCGGGGACTGGATGGTGACCGGGGATCGCGGTGTGTGGGAGGGGGATTTCCTGCGCTTTGTGGGGCGCAAGGATGATGTGATTACGTCGGCGGGGTATCGCATTGGCCCGGCAGAGATTGAGGATTGCCTGCTGACCCATCCGGGCGTGGCGACCTGCGGGGTTGTGGGCAAGCCGGATGCTTTGCGCACAGAAGTGGTGAAGGCCTATGTAGTGCGCAAACCGGGGGCTTCGGTGCGCGCGAAAGACTTGCAGGATTGGGTGAAGGATCGGCTGGCAAGTTATTCTTATCCAAGGGAAATTGCGTTTCTGGAGGCACTGCCGATGACGGTGACGGGGAAAGTGATACGGCGGGAGTTGAAAGCAATGGCCGTGGCGGAGGGCCCAGAATGACCATGCCCTCCACAAAGCTGCGATCACAGGTGCGCGGACGCGACAACCTGATGGGCGTCCGACCACAACACGCGACCTGGATCAGTGGCGCGCCGTTCGGAAATTGGCAGGCCAATATCGTTGAGCAGCCAAGCCAGGTAGCGCCCTTGAGACACAGGCCGACATGCCGTCGCGCGAAACCAGCAAACGCCGCTGATCCGGGCCTTCCGGTCAGGCCGATACTGCGTCCGCATCGGCGGGTTCAGCGTGATGTTGAACCAGTCAAGGACACGCCGCATTTCATGCACCTGCCACAGGGCGTGCAGGTCGGGGCGGTCGTACCAGACATCAAGCGCGGCGCAAAAGACGCCTTGGTTGCACCGCGCCTCCGCATCGCGGACGGTCGATTCAAATCGGATATACATAGGGATGTTCTGCGCGGGGCGCAGACCTTTCTTTGCAGACAAAAGACGAAACGGGATTGGGCTGAACACGCGGTGCGGTTCAGATCAGGTTTCAGCCGGTGGTCAGTGCAAAGAAAAACATGTCAGCCTCGAAACGGCGGTGTACGGAATGCGCGTGCTATAACGAAAAATCCGCAAGATCAAGTATTTGATGGGCCGCTTGAAATCCGGCTGCGGGCCGGAGGCCATCGGGGAAGCCGCATGGCGATGCGGCTTCCCCGGCACGCCGGGCAGGTGTCAGAATCGCACCACATAGGCCAGGTTGACGACATAGGGATCAATCTCGGCCTTGCCGATGGGCGCACCGTTCAGGGAGACGTCAGAGTCGATGTCGATCCAGCGCAGGTTGGCGCGCAGGGCAGAGCCGTTCTCGAATTCGTAATCCAGTCCGATCTGAAGGGACACGCCAAAGCTGTCATCGAGTTCAAGAGTGCCAAGGGGCGATTCCTCCTCAAAGAAGGCGGTGTAGTTCAGCCCGGCACCGACATAGGGCTTCCACGGGCTGTTGGTCGGGAAGTGATAGTTCAGCGACAGGGTTGGCGGCAGATGTTTGGTTGTCCCGGCATAGCCCACACCGGCGATGTTGATGCTGTGCTCGAACGGGGTGGCGGCGAGCAATTCGATGCCGAGATTGTCGCGGATGAAGTATTCTGCGGTGATGGTGGGCCTCAGATCATCGCCGATGCTGGCCCGACCGCCTGCCAAGGTCCCATTGCCGGACTTCGGCATGACCGACCCGAGCCCGAAACCGAAGGTCAGATCGCCTTGCGACTGCGCGGTGGCCGAGGTTGCGGCAGCGGCGGCGAGGAAGAGGGCGAGAAGGGTGGATTTCATGGGTCTGCTCCAGTTCAGATTGACAGCGCCATGATAGGCTACGCCGCAGCGCAGCGATTTGATATGTATCAAGACTGGTCGTCGTTTCTTCAAAAAAATCAGACACTCGGTAACAACGCTGCAGGTGCGGCGTGAAAGGACGTTTATGAAACTGCATTCACAGGCCCTTCCGTCTTCCGAAGCCTTCAAGGCCAACGAAGCGGCCCATCTCGACGCACTGGCAGAGATCGACGCGGCTGCGCAGGCAGCGGCGCTGGGCGGGGGCGAGAAATCCCGCGCGCGGCATGAAAGCCGCGGCAAGATGCTGCCGCGGGAGCGGGTGGCGAACCTGCTGGATCCCGGATCGCCGTTTCTGGAAGTGGGGGCTGTCGCGGCGCACGGGCTTTATGGCGGGGCGGCGCCCTGTGCGGGTGTGATTGCGGGCGTTGGCTGCGTCGCGGGGCAGGACGTGATGGTCATCTGCAACGATGCCACGGTCAAAGGCGGCACCTACTACCCCATGACGGTAAAGAAACACTTACGGGCGCAGGAGATTGCTGAGGAGAACAATCTGCCCTGCGTCTATCTTGTGGACAGTGGCGGCGCCAACCTGCCCAATCAGGATGAGGTCTTTCCGGACCGCGATCACTTTGGCCGGATTTTCTACAATCAGGCGCGGATGAGCGCCAAGGGCATCCCGCAGATTGCGGTCGTGATGGGGTCCTGTACGGCAGGCGGGGCCTACGTGCCTGCGATGTCGGATGTGACGATCATCGTGAAGGAACAGGGGACGATTTTTCTGGCCGGGCCGCCGCTGGTGAAAGCGGCGACGGGGGAAGTCGTCTCGGCCGAAGATCTGGGCGGCGGGGATGTGCACACGCGCCTGTCGGGGGTGGCGGATTATCTGGCGGAGGATGATGCCCATGCGCTGGCCTTGGCGCGGCGTGCTGTAGGGGCTTTGAACCGGGCGAAGCCGAGCACGGTGCAGTGGCAGCCGTCGCAGGAGCCTGCCTATGATCCGGCAGAGATCTTGGGCGTGGTGCCCAGCGATCTGCGCACGCCCTATGACATCCGCGAGGTGATCGCGCGGCTGGTGGATGGGTCGTACTTTGATGAATTCAAGCCACGGTTCGGGGAGACCTTGGTGACGGGGTTTGCCCATGTGAAGGGCTGCCCGGTGGGGATCGTGGCCAACAACGGCGTGCTCTTTTCCGAGAGCGCGCAGAAGGGTGCGCATTTTGTGGAACTCTGTTCACAGCGCAATATCCCTTTGGTTTTCTTGCAGAATATCAGCGGGTTCATGGTGGGGCAGAAGTATGAAAACGAAGGCATTGCGCGGCACGGGGCCAAGATGGTCACGGCGGTGGCTTGCACCAATGTGCCCAAGATCACGATGCTGGTGGGCGGCTCTTTCGGGGCTGGAAACTATGGCATGGCGGGGCGGGCCTATCAGCCGCGGTTCATGTGGACCTGGCCAAACTCCCGGATTTCGGTGATGGGCGGGCCGCAGGCGGCGGGCGTGTTGGCCACGGTCAAACGCGACGCGCTGGAACGGGCGGGCGAGAGTTGGAGTGCCGAGGAGGAAGCGGCCTTCAAGCAGCCGACGATTGATATGTTCGAAGAGCAGTCTCATCCGCTGTATGCGTCTTCGCGGTTGTGGGACGACGGGGTGATTGATCCACGCAAATCGCGGGATGTGCTGAGCCTGAGCCTGCGGGCGAGTTTGAATGCGCCGATTGAGGAGACGAAGTTTGGGGTGTTTCGGATGTGATCGGCGTGCGGCTTGTTTTGCAGGCGTCGGGGAATTCGGGGCTCTGCCCCGGACCCCGGGATATTTTTGGAGAAAAGATGGGGGTGAGGGATGTTTGAACGGATTTTGATTGCCAATAGGGGCGAGATTGCCTGTCGGGTGATGGAGACGGCACGGGGCATGGGGGTGTCTTGTGTGGCGGTGTATTCGGATGCGGATCGGGACGCCAAGCACGTCGCCATGGCGGATATGGCGGTGCATATTGGCGGGTCGGCGCCGTCGGATTCGTATCTGCGGGGGGATGTGATCCTTCAGGCGGCCTTGGACACAGGCGCGCAGGCGATCCATCCAGGCTATGGATTCTTGTCGGAGAATCCGGATTTTGTCGACGCGGTGGAGCAGGCGGGGTTGGTGTTTATCGGGCCATCGGCGGATGCGATCCGGGCGATGGGTCTGAAAGACGCGGCCAAGGCGTTGATGGTCGAGGCGGGTGTGCCGGTGGTGCCGGGGTATCATGGGAGCGATCAGGACGATGCGTTGCTGGCCGGGGAGGCGGGCAAGATTGGCTATCCGGTGTTGATCAAGGCGGTGGCCGGGGGCGGCGGCAAGGGGATGCGGTTGGTCGAGGAGGCGGATGGCTTTCAGGCGGCCTTGGATTCTGCGCGGTCGGAGGCGCAGACGGCCTTTGGCAATCGGGATGTGTTGGTGGAGAAGTTTGTTTCCAGCCCGAGGCACATTGAGGTGCAGGTGTTTGGAGACGGGGAACAGGCCGTGCATCTGTTTGAGCGGGATTGTTCGTTGCAGCGGCGGCATCAGAAAGTGATCGAGGAAGCGCCCGCACCCGGTATGACCGAAGAGATGCGCAGCGCCATGGGGGAGGCGGCAGTCCGCGCGGCGGAGGCGATTGGCTACAAAGGGGCGGGCACGGTTGAGTTTATCGTCGATGGCTCGGACGGGCTGAAACCGGATGGGTTCTTCTTCATGGAGATGAACACGCGGTTGCAGGTGGAGCATCCGGTGACCGAAGCGATCACGGGGGTCGATCTGGTTGAGTGGCAGCTGCGGGTTGCCGCCGGAGAGGCGCTGCCCTGCGCGCAGGAGGATTTGAGCATTGCGGGGCATGCGTTTGAGGCGCGGCTCTATGCCGAAGATGTCCCTGCGGGGTTCTTGCCTGCGACCGGGACTTTGACCGATTTGTCCTTTGCCCCTGGCACACGGGCCGATGCCGGGGTGCGGGCGGGTGATGTGATTTCGCCCTTTTACGATCCGATGATCGCCAAGGTCATCGTGCATGGCCCCACGCGGGACGTGGCCCTGGCCAAGCTGCGCGCGGCGCTGAACGGCTGTCAGGTTGGCGGCACGGTGACCAATCTGGCGTTTCTGGGGGCGCTGGCCGCCCATGCGGGGTTTGGCCGGGGCGCGGTCGACACGGGGTTGATCGCGCGGGACATCGAGGCTTTGACCGTGGTGCCAGAGATTGAGCCGCGCCATGTGGCGCTGGCCGGGATGGCGGCGTTGGATCTGCTGGAGCCGCACGGTCAGACGGGCTTTGCGCTCTGGGCGCCGTTGGTGCGGTCGGTGGTCCTGCGCTATGGGGGCGCGGAGCATGGGGTCAAGGTGCGTGTTGTGGGACCCATGCGGCAGGTCTGGTCGGTGGGCGAGGCAGAAGTTGAAGCGGTGCGGCAGGGGGCGGCGTGGATCATTGGGGGTCAGAAAGCCGCAACCGTTGCGGCGGTGAACGGTGTTGTGACTGTGTTTGAACGCTATGGCCTTGTGTTCGACGTCGTGGATCCGCTGGACCGGGCTGCGGGTGCTGTGGGAGATGGCAATGTGATCGAGGCGCCGATGCCGGGGCTGGTACGGTCCGTGGATGCCGTTGTGGGGCAGGCGGTGGCCAAGGGCGACCGGTTGGCGGTGCTGGAGGCGATGAAGATGGAACACGCCTTGCTGGCCGCGCGCGACGGGGTTGTGGCGGAAGTGCTGGCGGTGGCTGGCGATCAGGTGGAAGCGGGTGCCGCACTGGTGCGGCTTGAGGCGGAAGAGCAGGGGGTGGCGGCGTGAGCGTGACCGGGATGATGATGGGGCGTGTGATGGGTGAAATCACCCATCCTACGGAGGCTGACGCATGATCACGCTGCATCATTGTCCGCAGACGCGGTCCATGCGGACCTTGTGGTTGCTGCATGAGCTGGACGTGGCCTTTCGCATCCATCTGCATTCCTTTGACCGCTCCCTGCGCGATCCTGAATACCTGAGCCTGTCGCCTGCGGGCCGCGTGCCTGCCTTGGAAATCGACGGCGAGCGGATGTTCGAGACGGGGGCGATCACCGCGTATCTGTGTGAACGCTTCAGCCCGGAGCGGTTGGGTCGGATGCCCGGCAGCCCGGACCGGATGGCCTGGCTTGTCTGGGTGCATTTCGCCGAGACGCTCAGCCAGCATACGGCGGCCCTGACCCAGCAGCACGTGGCGCTGCGCGAGGACCATCAGCGCAGCCCCATCGTGATGAAGCTGGAAGCGGCACGGGTGGGCAAATGCTTTGACGCCATCGAGGCGCGGCTGAGCACACCGGTGGAGAATCGCGACTATCTGCTGACCTCGGGGTTTTCGGCGGCGGATATTTCTGTGGGGCAGGCGGTTTACATGTCGCGGTTTTTCGTCACCTTGGACCGGCACCCGGCGCTGGCCGAGTGGTATGCGCGGATCACCGAGCGGGCGGGCTTTCAGCAGAGCCTGCCGCAGGACGGGGGGATATATGACAAGGACTTCTATGCGCCCTGGCCCATTATGTGATCTGCTGCAGCGCAGGAATTTTCAGAACACAAAAGGGCGGATGCGATGAGTTTGGGACCATGTGAGATTTTCGAGGTCGGCCCGCGTGACGGGTTGCAGAACGAGGCGCGGGAAATCCCGGTGGCGGAGAAGATCGCGCTGGTGGACAAACTGTCGGACGCAGGCTTTCGGCGGATTGAATGCGCCTCTTTCGTCAGCCCCAAGTGGGTGCCGCAGATGGCGGGATCGGCGGAGGTGCTGACAGGCATCCGGCGTGCGAGCGGCGTGCGCTATGCGGCATTGACGCCCAACATGCGCGGGTATGATGACGCGCTGGCGGCCAGGGCCGATGAGATCGCGGTGTTCGGCTCAGCCTCGGAAGGGTTCAGCCAGAAGAACATCAACGCCTCCATTGCCGAATCCCTGGCGCGGTTTGAGCCAATTCTGGAAGCCGCGCGGCATCTGGATATTCCGGTGCGCGGCTATGTGTCCTGTGTGATTGAATGCCCTTATGATGGGGCCGTGGCGCCGAGCGCAGTGGCAGAGGTGGCGGATAAGCTCTTTGCGATGGGCTGCTATGAGGTGTCGCTGGGCGATACCATCGGAGCGGGTACGCCCGACAGCATTGCGCGGATGCTGCTGGCGGTGCGGGATGTGGTGCCGGTGGGGCGGCTGGCAGGCCATTACCATGACACCCATGGCCGGGCGATGGACAACATTGATGCTTCTCTGGCGCTGGGCGTGCGGGTGTTTGATGCAGCTGTGGGCGGCTTGGGCGGATGTCCCTTTGCGCCAGGTGCGGCGGGGAATGTCGCCACGGAGGCGGTCAATGCGCATCTGAACGCGCTCACCTATGAGACCGGGCTGGATCAGGCGGTGCTGGAGGAAGCGGCAGAGATGGCGCGCGCGATGCGGGGGTAGACGGAATTTTCGAAAATTCCGGTTAAAATCCTTGGAAGAAATTTGGGAGCTTGAGGCGGATGTTTGAAACGATCTCGATTGCCGTGGATTCGCGCGGGGTGGCCACCCTGACGCTGGACCGCGCGGACAAACACAACGCGATGTCGGCGCAGATGCTCGCGGAGCTGACGCAGGCGGCGGGTGATCTGGGGGCGGATGAAGCGGTGCGGGTGGTGATCCTGGCCGCTGCCGGGCGCACGTTCTGCGCGGGGGGCGATCTGGGCTGGATGCGTGACCAGATGGGGATGGACGCGGCCACGCGGGCAGCGGAGGCAGGTAAACTTGCCACCATGCTGGGGGCGCTGAACCGCCTGCCCAAGCCGCTGATTGGGCGGTTGCAGGGCAATGCTTTCGGGGGTGGGGTCGGCATGGCGTCGGTCTGCGATGTGGCGATCGGGGTGGACAGCCTGAAGATGGCGCTGACGGAGACGAAGCTGGGCATCATTCCCGCCACCATCGGACCTTACGTGATTGCCCGTATGGGTGAAGGGCGCGCGCGGCGGGTGTTCATGTCTGGCCGGGTCTTTGGTGCTGCTGAAGCGGTCGATCTGGGACTGCTGGCGCGGGCTGTCGCGGCTGACGCGCTGGATGCGGCGGTGGAGGCCGAAGTGGCTCCCTATCTGGCCTGCGCGCCGGGGGCTGTGGCGGCGGCCAAGAAGCTGGCGCAGGATCTGGGCGGCATGGCCAACCAAGAGGCTGTGGCGATGTCGATTGACGCACTGGCCGCGCGGTGGGAGACCGATGAAGCCGCCGAAGGGATCGGCGCGTTTTTCGACAAACGCAAGGCGAACTGGGTGGTGTGAGCGCTGCGTGTCAGGCTGCGGGCTGTGATGTGACGGGTGGCGCGCTCCGGTTTGGCGGATCGCTGGGGGGCTTTTGCCATCGGCTGGTCAGCGCCTTGAAGATCATAAGGAGCGCCCACAAGGCGCCACCATAAAGGACGATCTGAACGCTCAACACCGGCGCGATAAGGATCATCCACCCCCAGCTTTCCGGCCCCATCGCCACCCCCAGCATGACCACGCAGGCAAGCGCGATCAAGGGGGAGGCTTTGAACAGCCGGGTCGCAAATCTGTGGATCAAGGCGGCGGAGTAAGTGCTGAGCCGGTAGAGGTTGAACCGCGTCTGTACCGCGACAAGCGCCAGGATCACAAAGGGCCAGGCAAGCGCGCCTGCCAGCAGCACAAGATCGCTCTTATCCCATGATTGCGTGGATGGGATCGCGATTGCCGCACAGGTCAGACCCGCCAATGCAACCACAATCTGCAGCGCTGTAAGGCTGAGACCGCCGGCGACCCGCAGGGGTGCGCGGCTTTTCGTGCGCCACTCGACGGACCGGGCTGCGGTGGCGGCAGAGGCCACGCCGGGGCGTAAACGGCGCGCGCCTGAGCGGAAGATGCGCATCATTCCAGCACCTCCCGCCGTGAAGATCGCAGCACCCGAGCGGACGGCCCCGGCGGCGGCAGTTTTCCACTCGATGGCTTTCACGGCCTGTAGCCGTTTAAACTGACGCAGGATGGATGCGTGTTTGCGCCACAGGTGAAACATCGTAAAGGGTGCGCTGATGAGAAAAACAAGCAGACAGAGACCGCCTGACAGCTCAACCACCGTGTCGAGAATGAACCGCTGCGACAACCAAAAGCGCAGGAACCGCGATGTGAGATAGGCTGCCCCTGACAAGGCGGCAACGCGCGGGGACAGGGCGGTGAAGGATGCAAAAGCGCTATTCATGGCCTCTGTATGGAGGATCAATTGGCGGAAATTGCGGCGTCATCTTGTTGAGCAGGCGGTCGGGGCATAGGCGCGCGGCGTTCAGCGCCTGCGATGGCCCGCGCAGGGCATGCAGTCATGGGGCCAGCGGAAAAAGAGGGGCGCGGAACGCAGGTTGGTTCAGGTGGATTTCAGCATCTTGTCCAGCGCCGAAGACACATCGCGGATGTTGACAAGACCGGCATTCGACTGCGCTTGCAGCGTGCGCAGCATCGACACTTTCATTTCCCGCGCAGAGCGGTCCACAGGCGGGCTCAAAGGGGCCTCGGACGGTTCAGGCCGCCGGACGCGGATGCCTTTGGCATCTGACAACTTGCCCACAGGCCGTCCCTGTGCGCGCTGATAGGCGTGCAGGCCCAAAAGAGCCGATGAAATTACTGGTTTTTCAGTCATTTTGGCAACCATCCCCCGATGTGATGAAGAGCATCGCCATTGAGGGGCATAAATGCAAATTCTTTCCTTATCTCTGCCGCAATTTTGCCCTAGATTTTCTCATTCCGCGACCAATCGCGGGGAACAAACCGTAATCATTGCGGAATTGGAAACGACACGCGGGCATGACGCCGGGTGCCGGTTCAGCGATTCGCGTCATGCGTGAAAAATGGCGGAGGTTTTTCACTGTGGATGCGCGCTTGTCTTTGGCGCGTGGGACAGTCTGAATCGCGAACCGGATGCCGATCACAATGCGCCCGGCCGGATCGGGAAAGGTGTCAGGCCTGAGCGCCGGTGGTCCGTGGTCGGGTAAGCGTGAAAGGGAGGGGCCAGGTGCCTGCGATCTCTGCCCCGCCGGAGCGGTAATTGGGGTGAACAAACAAGATGCGCATGGACTTCTCTCCCCGTGTGTTTGAGATTTAAGGCGCGCATCGTGTGAACTTACCTTGACACAACTCAGATTTGACCTCTGACCCAGGGGGGAGAGCGCGCCGCGCGCCGTTCGGTTCCCGTTGACCCCGCCTGCGGCCGGCGATAAACCCGTCCCAACGCGATGCGCGGGCAACCCTGCACAAAAGGAGCCTCCCTTTGGACGACATGCTACGAGAATATCTGCCGATCCTTGTATTTCTGGCCGTGGCCATTGGATTTGGCCTGATCCTGATCCTTGCCGCCGTTGTGGTGGCCGTGCGCAACCCGGACCCCGAAAAGGTGTCTGCCTATGAGTGCGGGTTCAACGCCTTTGACGATGCGCGCATGAAGTTCGACGTGCGGTTTTATCTGGTGTCGATCCTGTTCATCATCTTCGATCTGGAGATTGCATTCCTCTTCCCCTTCGCCGTCGCTTTCAAGGACATCTCCATGGTGGGGTTCTGGTCGATGATGGTGTTCCTCGCCGTGTTGACGGCTGGATTTGCCTATGAGTGGAAAAAAGGCGCGCTTGAGTGGCAATAGGCCACGCCGTGCATTTCATTGAAAAACCGTCCCTCGGGGCGGTTTTTTTGTGTTTTGGGCCCCGCGTTTGAGGGGCGCGCATCACATCGGATCAGCATCGCTGAAATCCCTGCGTTTTCACGGGTCAGGGCAATCTTGTCGCGTTGACCCTTGGGCTGCGCTGGGCTACACCCGTTCCGACCCGCGCGGTCCCGCTGTGGGGCCCCGCAGATGACAAAAACCTTGGAGCCAAGGCACATATGTCCGTAGCCACTTCCCCCAATGCTGCTGGTGCCGACCGCGATGTCGCCACGCAGGAGCTGAACGCGGCCTTGCAGGACAAGGGTTTCCTTGTCACCTCGACCGCCGACATCATCAACTGGGCCCGCACCGGGTCGCTGCACTGGATGACCTTCGGGTTGGCCTGTTGCGCGGTTGAAATGATGCACACCTCGATGCCGCGCTATGATCTGGAACGCTTCGGCACGGCCCCGCGCGCCTCTCCGCGCCAGTCGGATCTGATGATCGTGGCCGGCACGCTGACCAACAAGATGGCGCCTGCGCTGCGCAAGGTCTACGACCAGATGCCGGAGCCGCGCTATGTGATCTCCATGGGCTCCTGCGCCAATGGGGGCGGGTATTATCACTACAGCTATTCCGTGGTGCGCGGCTGTGACCGGATTGTGCCGGTGGACGTCTATGTGCCCGGCTGCCCACCCACGGCGGAGGCGCTGCTCTATGGTATCTTGCAGCTTCAACGCAAGATGCGGCGGACCGGAACGATTGTGCGCTAAAGCGCGTAAGGGACAAATATGACCGAACAACTGCAAGAGCTTGGTGCCTACATCGAAGCCAAACGCCCCGATTGCGTGCTGGGCTGGGATGTGACGCAGGATGAGCTGAACCTTGATGTGACCTTGGGCAACATCGCGGGGCTGGTGGAGTTTCTCAAGGGCGATCCGACCTGCCGGTTTTCCACGCTGGTGGACATCACGGCGGTGGATTACGCAGGCCGCGCGAAACGCTTTGACGTCGTCTATCACCTGCTGAGCATGTACCAAAACCATCGCATCCGCATCCGGGTCGCCACGCGGGAAAAGGACATGGTGCCCTCGCTCGTGGATGTGCACCCCTCTGCCAACTGGTTCGAACGGGAAGTCTTCGACATGTTCGGCATCCTGTTTTCGGGCCACCCCGACCTGCGGCGGATCCTCACCGACTATGGTTTCCGCGGCTATCCGCTGCGCAAGGATTTCCCGACCACAGGCTACACCGAAGTCCGCTATGATGAGGCGCAAAAGCGCGTGGTGTATGAACCTGTATCCTTGGTGCAGGAATACCGCCAGTTTGACTTCATGTCCCCCTGGGAGGGGGCGGAGTACATCCTGCCCGGTGACGACAAGGCCGAGGAGGCCAAGGGCTGATGGCGATGCAAGGCACATGTCTTTGCGGGGCCTGTAGCTTTACCGCTGAGCTGGGGTCTGAAGGCGCTGGCATCTGCCATTGCGGCATGTGCCGCAAGTGGAGCGGCGGTGTGTACCTGTCGGTCGACTGCGGCAACTCTGTTGTCTTTGGCGAAGGCGCACCTGTGGGGTCATACAAAGGCTCCGACTGGGGCGAGCGGGTGTTTTGCAAGACCTGCGGATCGTCGATCCTGTGGCAGACGCAGGACGGTAACAATCAGCACGTGTCGATCCAGTGCTTTGAAAACCCCGCGTCTTTCGATCTGGGTGTTGAGATTTTCATTGATCGCAAACCGTCAAACTATGCTCTTGCAGGGGATCGCAAGACGATGACCGAAGCGGAAGTGATGGCGATGTTTGCATCTGGCGCGGAGGGGACGTGATGGGTGGATTTGTTTGGCTGCTGACCGCATTGACGGCCATTCCGATGATCAAATTGCTGCCGCACTTCGGCATCAACAAATATTGGGCGGCGCTGTGTCTGGTGCCCCTTGGTCCGGTTGTCCTGCTGTGGTGGATGGGCCTCAAGCTGCAAGAATTGGAGAGGTTGTGATGATTGGGCTTCTGGAAGAGTTGATTGCCGGTCTGTTTGGCAAGCGCCAAGAGCAGCCCATTCGCGTCCGCGTGGACGAGGACGACAAGAGAAACCCGTTTGGGGAGCGTAAATGATGGACGGCGATATTCGCACCAACACCTATGATGACGGCTCCACCGACGCGGTGACGGGTGAGCAGAAGATCCGCAATTTCAACATCAACTTCGGCCCGCAACACCCTGCCGCGCATGGTGTTTTGCGTCTGGTGCTTGAGCTGGACGGTGAGATCGTGGAGCGCTGCGATCCGCACATCGGCCTGCTGCACCGGGGCACCGAGAAGTTGATGGAAAGCCGCACGTATCTGCAAAACCTGCCGTATTTCGACCGGCTGGATTACGTGGCCCCGATGAATCAGGAACACGCATGGTGTCTGGCGATTGAGAAGCTGACGGGCACGGTCGTGCCGCGCCGCGCCAGCCTCATCCGGGTGCTGTTTTGTGAGATTGGCCGGGTGCTCAACCACCTGCTGAATGTCACGACGCAGGCTTTGGACGTGGGCGCGCTGACCCCGCCGCTCTGGGGCTTTGAAGAGCGTGAAAAGCTGATGGTGTTCTATGAACGGGCATGCGGTGCGCGTCTGCACGCGGCCTACTTCCGCCCCGGTGGTGTGCATCAGGACCTGCCCGAGGAATTGATCGACGATATCGAGACCTGGGCCAATGAATTCCCCGATTTGTTGGACGACATCGACGGGCTGCTCACGGAAAACCGGATTTTCAAACAGCGCAACGTCGACATCGGCGTGGTGAACGAGCAGGAAATCCTCGACTACGGATTTTCTGGCGTGATGGTACGCGGATCGGGTCTGGCTTGGGATTTGCGTCGCGCGCAACCCTATGAATGTTATGACGAATTCGAGTTTCAGGTGCCTGTGGGCAAGAATGGCGATTGCTTTGATCGCTACCTCTGCCGCATGGAAGAGATGCGCCAGGCGGTGCACATCATCCATCAGGCGATAGCCAAGCTGCGCGCGCCGGACGGCAAGGGTGATGTGCTGGCGCGGGGCAAGATCACGCCGCCCAGCCGCACCGCGATGAAGACGGATATGGAAAGCCTGATCCACCACTTCAAACTCTACACCGAAGGCTTCCACGTGCCTGCCGGTGAGGTTTACTGCGCCGTTGAGGCCCCCAAGGGCGAATTCGGCGTCTATCTGGTGGCCGATGGATCGAACAAACCCTACCGCGCCAAGATCCGCGCACCGGGGTTCCTGCATTTGCAGGCGATGGATCATATCTCCAAAGGGCACCAACTGGCGGATGTGGCGGCGATCATTGGCACGATGGACGTGGTGTTTGGGGAGATTGATCGGTGAGTGCTGCGCAAACGTCTCTCGAAGGAGCAGTTTTGGGTTGGATCTTCTATGTGATGCCCTTGTTGGTTGTCGCCGCACTTATCTCCGCTTTCTTGCGTAGGTGGAAATTATTTTTGGCGATTACCTGTGTACTAGTAGCGTCCCTCGCTTGGTTTATGGCTTGGATCCCATCCGGACAAGCATATTAGAGGCCAATAACCATGGAAAGAATTCGCTGTCTTCGAGTTTCAGATAACACTTCCTTCAGAGGCTCCTGCGCCGTTCATGCGAACAGAAAGTCGAACTAATGCTACGCCGTCTCCACCCCGAACAACCTGACACCTTCGCCTTCACCCCCGCCAATCAGGCATGGGCCGAAGCGCAGATGACCAAGTACCCCAAAGGCCGCCAAGCCTCGGCCATCATTCCGCTCTTGTGGCGTGCGCAGGAGCAGGAGGGGTGGCTCTCCCGTCCGGCGATTGAACATGTGTCCGAGATGCTCGGCCTCGCTTATATCCGGGGTCTCGAAGTCGCCACGTTCTACTTCATGTTCCAGCTGCAACCGGTTGGTTCCGTGGCACATATCCAGATTTGCGGCACCACCACCTGCATGATCTGCGGCGCCGAAGATCTCGTGTCTGTCTGCAAGGAGCGCATTGCGCAAAACCCGCATGAATTGTCAGCGGATGGCAAATTCTCATGGGAAGAGGTGGAATGCCTCGGCGCTTGCGCCAATGCCCCCATGGCGCAGATCGGCAAGGACTATTACGAAGACCTGACGGCCGAAAACTTCGGCAAACTGCTGGACGCGCTGGCAAAAGGCGACGTGCCGGTGCCGGGACCTCAGCAAGGGCGCTATGCGGCGGAGCCTGCCTCCGGGCTGACCAGCCTCACGCAGCATGACAGCGGCAAAACACGCTACAATGCCAGCGCGCAACTGGCCGTGGACATCGGCGATACCGTCAAACGCATTGACGGGACCGAAGTGCCGCTGCTGGCTCCGTGGCAGGGCAAACCCGGTAAGGCGGCGAATGCAGCGGCAAAACCGAAGAAGGCTGCTCCCGCAAAAACACCGGCGAAAGCTGCGGCAGCCGCAGCGGAAACCCCGGCCAAGGGCCCCGGCAAGAAACCCCGCACCATGAAGGCCCCGCGCAAATCCGGCGCGGATGATCTCAAGCTGATCAAGGGTGTTGGGCCGAAACTGGAAACCATGCTACAGGGGATGGGCTTTTTCCATTTCGACCAGATCGCGAAATGGGGTGCTGCCGAAGTGGCCTGGGTCGATGAAAACCTTGAAGGCTTCAAAGGCCGGGTGTCCCGCGACAATTGGGTGGATCAGGCGCAAAAACTTGCCGCGGGCGAAGAAACCGCCTTTGCTGCAAAGGCCCGTAAAGACGGGCGCTACGACGGCGAGTCCTGATCGGCGCGCCGCACCACCAGAGGGGATATGAAGAGTTATGTCGGATAATCAAAACAGCCTTGAGTGCAACGCGATCTGTTGGGGTATTGCGGCCGTTGTTGGCCTTGTCGCCATGGTCATGTTGTACATGTTGGCAGACTTCGGTGCGCTACAGG
This sequence comes from uncultured Sulfitobacter sp., assembly GCF_947500075.1. Classification (GTDB taxonomy): domain Bacteria; phylum Pseudomonadota; class Alphaproteobacteria; order Rhodobacterales; family Rhodobacteraceae; genus Sulfitobacter. The sequence continues at coordinate 362,685 of NZ_CANMQS010000002.1, forward strand.
CGATCTTTACTGGCGGCCTGCTGGGCACGCTGCTGGGCCTGGTGCTGAGCATTTTTGTCTGCCGTGGCCAGAAAGCCGCGCATGATCTGGCCGCCGAAGAGAAGCCCGCGCAGCGCTATGCGCGTGAGGCGGATGAGGACAGGGCGCGCCGCGAAGGCACACCCATGGCTGCCCCGGCAAGTGCAAGCGCCAGCGCTGCGACGGGGGCCAACCCGAACCCGTCGTTTGCGATGAAGCCTTCTCAGGATCTGCCCGGACAGGCGGAATTGTCCGAACGCAAGGGCGAATGGTCTTACGGCGCGGACAACACCACACCGTCGTCCTTCGCCAGCGTGCCGGACGCCGATGCGCCAGCCGCGCCTGCACCAGAGCCGAAAAAACCCGCCGCCAAGAAGAAAGCCGCCCCTGCGAAGAAAGCCGAAGCGGCCCCTGCCGCCGCAGGCGATGCGCCAACGCTTTATACCAGCGCCAGCGAAGGCGCTGCGGATGACCTCAAGCTGATCAGCGGCGTGGGTCCCAAGCTGGAGCAGACCCTGAACGAGATGGGCATCTGGTACTTCAAACAGGTTGCCGCCTGGGGACCATCGGACATTGCCTGGGTGGACGACCGCCTGCGTTTCAAGGGCCGGATCGAGCGGGACGACTGGATGAGCCAGGCCAAGATCTTGGCCGAAGGCGGGGAGACCGAGTTCTCCAAGAAGAAAAAGAAGTAGCGCGTGAGCGAGGAGCGACAGCAAGCCATTGCGCGCAAGGGCCAGACCGTGGGTCTGGTCATTGCCGGTACGATGCTTCTGTGGATCCTTGCGAACTTTGCCGGGCCTGCCTTGGGTCTGCCCGGCCGCTATGCGCTGCTCTTTGATTTTGCGGCACTGGCTGCGATGATTTGGGCGATGGTGAATATCTATCAGATCTGGCAAGCGCGTCAGGCTGACAAGTAGAACACGACGGGGTCGCCACCCCGGATGACAGACAGGCGCTAAAGGGCGCAAGGGACAGGCGGGCCGATCAAGGCCTGCCAAAACGTAAGGAAAGCTGCGATGTTGCAGGATCAGGACCGCATTTTCACCAACATCTACGGGATGCATGACCGCACCCTGAAGGGCGCGCAGTCCCGCGGCCATTGGGACGGTACGGCCGGTATCCTCAAGAAAGGCCGCGACTGGATCGTGGACCAGATGAAAGCCTCCGGCCTGCGCGGTCGCGGGGGCGCGGGCTTCCCCACGGGGTTGAAGTGGTCCTTCATGCCCAAGGAAAGCGATGGCCGTCCCGCCTATCTGGTGATCAACGCCGACGAATCCGAACCCGGCACCTGCAAAGACCGGGAGATCATGCGCCATGATCCCCATACGCTGATCGAAGGCTGCCTGATTGCGTCTTTCGCGATGAACGCGCATGCCTGCTATATCTACATCCGTGGCGAATACATCCGCGAGAAAGAAGCGCTACAGGCTGCCATTGATGAAGCCTATGACGCAGGCCTGATCGGCAAGAACGCCTGCAAATCCGGTTGGGATTTCGACCTCTATCTGCACCACGGGGCAGGGGCCTATATCTGTGGTGAGGAAACCGCGCTGCTCGAAAGCCTTGAAGGCAAGAAAGGCATGCCCCGCATGAAGCCGCCATTCCCGGCGGGCGCGGGGCTCTATGGCTGCCCGACCACGGTGAACAACGTGGAGAGCATCGCGGTGGTGCCCACGATCCTGCGGCGCGGTCCGGAATGGTTCGCGGGCTTTGGTCGGGCGAACAACGCGGGCACGAAGCTGTTCGCGATCTCGGGCCATGTGAACAACCCCTGTGTTGTGGAAGAGGCGATGTCGATCACCTTCGAGGAGCTGATCGAAACCCATTGCGGCGGCATCCGGGGCGGCTGGGACAACCTCAAGGCGGTCATCCCCGGTGGATCCTCCGTGCCGATGATCCCCGGCGCCCAGATGAAAGACGCGATCATGGATTTCGATTACCTGCGCGAGCAGCGGTCGGGTCTGGGCACGGCGGCGGTCATTGTGATGGACAATTCAACAGATGTGATCAAGGCGATCTGGCGGCTGTCGAAGTTCTACAAACACGAAAGCTGTGGCCAGTGTACGCCCTGCCGTGAAGGCACTGGCTGGATGATGCGGGTGATGGACCGTCTGGTGACAGGCGACGCGGAACCCGAAGAGATCGACATGCTGCTGGACGTGACCAAGCAGGTGGAGGGGCATACGATTTGTGCCTTGGGTGATGCGGCGGCCTGGCCCATTCAGGGCCTGATCCGCCATTTCCGGGACGAGATCGAGGACCGTATCAAACACAAGCGCACAGGCCGGGTGAGTGCTGTGGCGGCGGAATGAGGACTGCCCTTGCAGCGCTTGCTGTGGTGGTTGGTTTTGGCTGCACCCCTGCAGCCCCGCCCGAAACGCCCGCAAATTCTTCTGCCCTGTTTGAGCGTGCTCTGGTTGAGACCCCCGTGGCGGATTTGCTGGCGGCGCGGGTGATCGCGCGGATGCTTGCCCGGGGGTGTGACGGCGTTGTCTTGCACCCGTTTGTTGAACCGCGCATCTCGGGCCTGCGCCAGATCCGACCGGCGGAGTTTGCGGCAATCACATCGACGCCTGTTGCAGCGGCGGGGCGGCGCATCTCCAACCAGTTTGATGTCACCCATCAGCGTGCATTTCGCCTCGATACCCGGCGCGGCAAACCAAGTGACGCGCTTTGTGCGGCTGTCCTGTCCGAGGCGCGCTCCAACACCTTGCTTGGGATGATGCTGGTCGCCACCTGAGCCGAAATTGCGATTTGCCAGGAAAGGAAGTCGCCGATGGAACAGTTCGCCCCCTACAGCCACGCCATCGCCTCCCTTGCGCTTTGGGGGCTTTTGATGATCGCACTGTCGATGATCTCTACCCGGGGCATGAAACCGGAGGACCGCACGGACAGCGGGGTGCCCAAGCGGGACTATGTCGTGCCGTCTTACCGGCGCTACCGCGCATTTCAAAACGCCATCGAAACCTCGCCTGCATTCATCACGACCACGCTGGCCGCGATCCTTGCAGGCACATCGCCGCTCTTGGTCAACATCTTTGCCAGCGCCTTCCTGCTGGCGCGGCTTGCAATGGCCTTTGTCCACATCCGCACGGAAAACCAGCCGCTGCGCTCTGCCTGTTTCGGCTTTGGCTGGCTGATGATCATCTTTATGGCGCTCTGCGCGCTCTATGCCGTGTTTGTCTGACGTGGCTGGGGCGGTCCACCTCGCCGAACTCAACCTTGGCATCCTCAAATACGACTGGGACGACCCGCGGGTGCAGGACTTCGTCAATGGCCTCGACCTGGTCAATGGTGTCGCAATGCGCAGCCCCGGTTTCGTCTGGATGATGTCCGAGGCGGAGATGGAAGCCGCACAAAACGACCCCGACGGGCCGATGGGGGGCGATCCCCGCACGGCTTCTACTCTCAGTGTCTGGGAAGACGTGGAAAGCCTTGAGCATTTCGTCTGGAACACCGTTCACAAGCAGTTCTATGACCGCAAAGGCGAATGGTATGACATGGACGCTGTCCTGCGCCTTGCGATGTGGTGGGTGCCTGCGGGGCACCGCCCTGATATGGCCGAAGCCATGGCGCGGTTTCAGCATCTGGAAGCGCATGGTGATAGCGATCATGCGTTTGGCTGGAAACATCTGGCGCAGGCCAAGCTGTGGCAGCAAAAACAGTGTGGGTAAGGCCAATGGGCGCAAAGACGGTCGCGCCCAAACCAGCCTTCGGGGCGCAGCACAAGATGAGCTAAGGCCGGGGGCAATGGCCCGGTTTTGCCGAAGCAACGTCACGCTATCGCCACCTTGGACGGCCACGTCCTTCTTCGTTCACCTGCGGTCGGTTGGAGACGAAACACCTGTCCAGCCGCACATAAGATTGAGGAAGTACCATGTTCAAGAAAATCACCCTGCCGATGCTCGCCATGCTGGCGCTTGCAGCCTGTGACGCGCCAAGCCAGACCAGCTTGCGTGCCGCACCCGGCTCGACCGCGCAAGGGGCCGTGAACGCTGTCCTCATAACCCGTGCAGAGGCGCTCTTTATTGCAGCCGTCTGTAACAAGCGGGGGATCACCCTGCGCGATACGAACTATCGTGCGGCGCTGACACGGGATGTTCGCAATCTCAACCAGCAGGGTTTTACGCTGCCTGAGTTGGACAAGGCAGCAAAGCGGGCCACAGGAAACTAGCAGCTTGCCAAAGCGGCTGTGGCGCGTCTGAAGGCCAAAGGCGCGCGCCAGAATGACCCTGCATCAATCTGTGCGGTTGGCCGCCGCGAAATGGCGGCCGGAACAGCGGTTGGACGTCTGCTCAAAAAGAACTAGAAGGAGCCTATGGGCTTCTTCAAGAATATCTGGGACGGCATCCTGAGCCTGCTGGCCGCACTGGCGACACTGGCCGTTTTCGGCTTGCCGATCTGGGCCTCCCATCAGGCGATCACCTATGGCTTGGCCCCTGCGTGGGTCTATATTGCTGTCGTCGGCCTCGTCTTTGTCGGCGGCAATCTGGCGATTGCCTTTCTGCGCAAGGCGTTCGACGGTGTGGCACCTTTGCGCGAAAGGAAGCGGCGATGAACGGCATGCACCTGGCTGAACTCAACGTTGGTCGCTTGATCGCACCCACCGATGATCCGCGTGTGGCGGAGTTCATGGACAACCTTGACCGCATCAACGGGCTGGCCAAGCGCATGCCGGGGTTTCAGTGGATGATGGAAGGCGGTGCCGAAGGGGCGGGCAATACGGAAGCGAAGATCGAGGGCGATGACCTTTATATCCCCAATCTCAGCGTCTGGTCGGATGCCGCCACCCTGGAAAAGTTCGTCTGGGGCACCATCCACAAACAGTTCTATGCCCGCCGTGCCGAATGGTTCGAAGTGCTGGGGACGATGCACTTTGTGATGTGGTGGGTGCCACAGGGGCACCGCCCATCGCTGGAGGAAGCACTGGCACGTCTTGACCATTTGCGCGACAATGGCGATAGCGATCATGCCTTTGGCTGGTCCTGGTTGAAAGACGCACAGATGTGGCGCAGCCACGGGTGCAGCCCACAAGCGGCGGAGTGAGAGAATGAAATTCGGTGCAGCAGCTCTTTTGGGTGCAGTGATGGTGATGGCGGGGTGTTCGGACGACAACGACCGCATCCTGTTTGACGGGAAGTATTTCCCCACCAAGGTCAGCAAAGTTGATGGCCAACGCGATCAGATCGTGGTAACGGTGCGCGAAGTCGCGCAATCCCCCGAAGGGGCCTTGGCCGCAGGCCGCTATGCGGCTGTGTCCTATTGCGTGGGGCTCTATGGCAGTTCCGATATTGAGTGGCTTGTTGGCCCTGACACCGATCCCGGCCAGATCCGCATCACCGACAACACCATGACCTTCCGCGGGACCTGTCCTCAGTGAGCGCCCCCTGCGCGACATATCGCGTAGGCGCAGCGTCTGATGGGCCGTGTTATTGCATATCAGCCTACACCATCTTTCCTTTTAGGGATGCGGCCCAGACCGCGTCTTATTGAGGAACACGAACATGCGATCACTGATGAAAGTTCTTGCCGTCGCCACACTGACACTCACCCCGATGTGGGCCGCGCAGGCACAGGCCAAGCCGCCGCTGCGCGAGGTTGCCGCGATTGATGACGCGCTCTTTGATCTGGGGCTGGCGGACCGCATCCGCAAGAATTGCCCGACGATCAATGCGCGGATGTTCAAAGCCATCGGATATGTGCGCGGATTAGAGAAAAAAGCACGCGCCATGGGCTATACCCAGGCGGAGATTGATGCCTATACCGACAGCGAAGCTGACAAGAACCGTTTGCGCGCCAAAGCTGCCAAATATTTCGCGGCACGGGGGGTCGATCCTTCCAAGCCGGAAAGCTATTGTGCGGTAGGGCTGGAAGAGATTCAAAAATCGAGCCGTATCGGTTCGTTACTGAGAGCGAAGTGAACCTATGAGCGACAACCGCAAGATCGTCATTGATGGCAACGAGATCGAGGTCGATGGGGCGATGACCCTCATTCAGGCCTGTGAAGAAGCGGGCGTGGAAATTCCGCGCTTCTGCTATCACGAGCGGCTGTCGATTGCCGGCAACTGCCGGATGTGTCTGGTCGAAGTTGTGGGCGGCCCGCCCAAGCCTGCCGCCTCCTGCGCGATGCAGGTGCGCGATCTGCGCCCCGGTCCCGAAGGGCAGCCCCCGGTGGTCAAGACGAACTCGCCCATGGTCAAGAAGGCCCGCGAGGGCGTGATGGAATTCTTGCTGATCAACCACCCGCTGGATTGCCCGATCTGCGATCAGGGTGGCGAGTGTGATTTGCAGGATCAGGCGATGGCCTATGGCGTGGATTTCTCCCGCTACCGCGAACCCAAACGCGCGACCGAGGATCTGGATCTGGGGCCGCTGGTCGAAACCCACATGACCCGCTGCATTTCCTGCACCCGCTGCGTGCGTTTCACCACCGAAGTGGCTGGCATCCACAAGATGGGGCAGACAGGCCGAGGTGAGGATGCGGAGATCACCTCCTATCTGGGGGAAACGCTGGATTCGAACATGCAGGGTAACATCATTGACCTGTGCCCCGTGGGGGCACTGGTGTCGAAACCCTACGCCTTTACGGCGCGTCCTTGGGAACTGACCAAGACCGAATCCATCGACGTGATGGATGCGCTTGGGTCCAACATCCGCGTGGACACCAAGGGCCGCGAAGTCATGCGGTTCCTGCCGCGCAACCATGATGGCGTGAACGAGGAATGGATTTCCGACAAGACGCGCTTTGTCTGGGACGGGCTGCGCCGTCAACGGTTGGACACGCCCTACATTCGCGAGAACGGCAAGCTGCGCAAAGCGGAGTGGCCCGAAGCACTGGCCGCTGCGGCGGCGGCGATGAAGGGCAAGAAGGTCGGCGGCTTGATCGGTGATCTGGTGCCGGTTGAAGCGGCCTATGCGCTCAAGCAGATGATCGAAGGGCAGGGCGGTTCTGTCGAATGCCGCACCGATGGGGCGAAGCTGCCTGCGGGCAACCGATCCGGCTATGTCGGGACGGCGACAGTTGAGGAGTTGGACACAGCGGAAGCCATCATGCTGATCGGCGCGAACCCTGCTGTGGAAGCGCCGGTGCTGAACGCACGCATCCGCAAAGCCTGGACGCGCGGCGCGAATGTGGGCGTGATCGGACCAAAAGTCGATCTGACTTATGAATACAACCACATCGGCGAAAGCCCGGCGATCATGTCCGCTCTGATGGAGCGGGACCATACAGATGTGGGCGAAAAGCCATCGGTGATTATCATCGGTCAGGCTGCCTTGTGCCGCGAAGACGGTGCGGCGGTGTTGGCCGAAGCCATGGCGCTGGCCGAAAGTACCAAATCCACCTTCATGGTTCTGCACACTGCCGCTGCGCGCGTCGGCGCGATGGACATTGGCGCTGTGTCTGAAAACGGCATCAGCGATGTGACTTCTGCTGAGGTGATCTATAACCTCGGCGCGGATGAGGGCGACATTCCCGCAGGGCCATTCGTGATCTACCAAGGCTCCCACGGCGACCGGGGCGCACACCGCGCCGACATCATCCTGCCGGGCGCGGCCTATACCGAAGAGCCAGGCCTGTTTGTCAACACCGAAGGCCGTCCGCAGGTTGCCGCCCGCGCCAGTTTCGCGCCCGGTCAGGCCAAGGAAAACTGGGCCATCCTGCGCGCCTTGAGCGCGGAGTTGGGCGAAACACTGCCTTACGATTCAATTGCAGCCCTGCGGCGCGCATTGATTTCGGATGTGCCGCATCTGGGCAGCGTCGATCAGGTGGCCGCGAATGACTGGCAACCCCTGCCGCGCGGCAAGATAGCGGACGCACCTTTTGGCACGGCAGTGGCGGATTTCTATCTGTCCAACCCGATTGCCCGCGCCAGCCAGTTGATGGCGGAACTTTCTGCCAATGCCGCCGCCCGGCGCGCTGAGCCCATGGCGGCTGAGTGAGGTTGATCATGTGCCTCGCCCTGTCGGCACTGGCTGCCTGCGGACCACAGGTGCCGGTGGCTGAGGATTTTATCCCGGAATACAAAGGGGTAGAGACCAAGTTGCTGGATGGGGATCTGGTGCAATTCAATGTGGCCATGACCAAGGCGCAATCCACGCAGGACGTGGAGGATTACGCTGAATGTGCGGCTGCGCAATACGCGTTAATACGGGGTTACGGTTTTGCAAGACATCTGCGCACAAATGTGGCCCAAGAGGGTAGCATCTGGCGGGCAGATGCTGTTTACACAATCTCGCCAAGCTTGCCACGTGGCATAAAGACGATTGATGCTGAGGTGACCGCGTCTGAGTGCGTGGAACGCGGCATTCCGACAGTGTGAGGGACAATGTCTGACTTCTTTACAAATACCGGATTGGGTATTGGCCTGCTGACACTGGGGCAGGTGTTGCTGATCATGCTGCCCTTGCTGCTGTGCCTTGCCTTCCTGATGTACGCCGACCGCAAGATCTGGGCCGCGGTGCAGATGCGCCGGGGGCCGAACGTGGTGGGTGTCTTTGGCCTGATGCAATCCTTCGCGGACCTGCTGAAATACGTCGTCAAAGAGGTCGTGATCCCCGCAGGTGCTGACCGCACGGTGTTCCTGCTGGCCCCCATGGTGTCGCTGGTCATGGCGCTGATCGCCTGGGCGGTGATCCCCTTCAACGAAGGCTGGGTCTTGGCCGACATCAATGTGGCGATCCTCTATGTCTTCGCGATTTCCTCGCTTGAGGTTTACGGCGTGATCATGGGCGGCTGGGCGTCGAACTCCAAATATCCATTCCTCGGCTCGCTGCGCTCTGCCGCGCAGATGATTTCTTATGAAGTGTCGATTGGCCTGATCATCATCGGGGTGATCATCTCCACCGGATCGATGAACTTTACCTCCATCGTACATGCCCAAGACGGGGCGGGGGGCATCTTCAACTGGAACTGGCTCATCCACTTCCCGATGCTGATCCTGTTCTTTATCAGTGCCTTGGCCGAAACCAACCGCCCACCCTTTGACCTTCCCGAAGCGGAATCAGAGCTGGTGGCGGGTTATCAGGTTGAATATTCCTCCACCCCGTTCCTGCTGTTCATGATCGGTGAACTGGTCGCCGTGGTGCTGATGTGCGCGCTGGTGTCGCTGCTGTTCTTGGGTGGCTGGCTGTCGCCCATTCCGTTCCTGCCCGATGGCTTCCTGTGGATGTTCATCAAGATGCTGTTCGTCTTCTTCATGTTCTCCATGGTGAAGGCGATCACCCCGCGCTACCGCTATGACCAACTGATGCGTCTGGGCTGGAAAGTCTTCCTGCCGCTGTCCTTGGCGTGGGTGGTGTTCGTAGCCTTTGCCGCGAAGTTCGAGTGGTTCTGGGGCGTTTATGCCCGCTGGCCGATTTAAGGGGCGGTTTTGATGAGCAATAGAATTTACAGCGCAATTGCTGACGCTACTGGAACTGAGATTATGGATTTCACGGCTGGGTTGCTGAGGCTAATCAGCGATCTCGAAATTGAAGCTGAAAGGGCCTCAGACTGTGATTTAGATTGGAGCGACTACGCAAACGGCATGATGGAGATGTCGTTAGAGTATCTCTCGAATACTGATGTTGAAGCGAGGACAGTATGACCCAGATCGACTACACCCGCGCCGCAAAATACTTCCTGCTGGCGGATTTCGCCAAAGGCTTTGCCCTTGGTTTCAAACACATGTTCCGCCCCAAGGCGACCGTGAACTACCCGCATGAGAAGGGCTATCTCTCTCCGCGTTTCCGCGGTGAACACGCCCTGCGCCGCTATCCCAATGGGGAAGAACGCTGCATCGCGTGTAAGCTGTGCGAAGCGGTCTGCCCGGCGCAGGCGATCACGATTGACGCAGAGCCCCGCGAAGACGGCTCCCGCCGCACCACGCGCTATGACATCGACATGACCAAATGCATCTACTGCGGCTTCTGTCAGGAAGCCTGCCCGGTGGATGCGATTGTCGAAGGCCCGAATTTCGAATTCTCCACCGAGACCCGCGAAGAGTTGTACTACGACAAGGCAAAGCTCTTGGACAACGGCGAGCGTTGGGAAGCCGAGATCGCGCGGAACCTTGAGCTGGATGCGCCCTACAGATGAGTGAAAACGTCGACAACATGATCCTCAAGCCGTTGCGTGATATCCATGATGAGATTGGAGCGTTGCGCAGCGATGTGTCCGAGATCAAATCGGATGTGGCTGATGTCGATCAAAAGGTCGACGGCATGGCGATCATGCTCACGATGCTGGCGGGCCATGTCCATCACGTCACCGAGCGCGTTGAGACGCTGGAAGAGAAGTCCGAAACATGAGTGACAAAAACCCCTTCGAGGCGTTGTTCAAACAGGCGCAGGAACTGACCAAAGCCGTCCCCATGGCCGACGCTTTCTCACCCAAGGTGTTTGAAGCGATGATGGGCACGATGCCCAAGGACATGATGGAAATGATGTTCGGCAACACCGTCAACAAAGACGGGCTGGACGCGCGGACGCGGCTTTTGCTGACCATTGCGGGCATGACCACGCAGGGCGCGCAGGTCGATACCGTGTTCCGCCAGACCGTGCGCCACGCGCTGGAGGCAGGCGCGACCGAGCAGCACATCAAGGAAACCATTGCGCAGACCTCCGTCTTTGCGGGTCTGCCCTCCATGACCCGCGCGCTGGAACTGGCGAGCCAAGTGTTTGACGAGAAGGAAGGCAAGGCATGATCGTCTTTTCGTTTTATCTGTTCGCCACTTGCGTGATTGCAGGCGGATTGTTCACCGTGATCAGCCGCAATCCGGTGCATTCGGTGCTCTGGCTGATCCTCGCGTTCCTGTCCTCGGCCGGGCTGTTCGTCCTGTTGGGCGCGGAATTTGTCGCGATGCTGCTGATCATCGTCTACGTCGGCGCGGTCGCGGTGTTGTTCCTGTTCGTGGTGATGATGCTGGACGTGGATTTTGCCGAACTGAAGGCGGAGATGGCAAAATACATGCCACTGGCGCTGCTGATCGCCCTCGTGATCCTGATGCAATTCGTGATGGCCTTTGGCGCCTGGGAAAGCAACGCGGCGGCGGAAAGCCTGCGTATGCAGGCGCTGGATCCAAACGTCAGCAACACGGCGGCGCTGGGTCTGATCCTTTATGACGAATACTTCCTGTTGTTCCAGCTTGCAGGTCTGATCCTGCTGGTGGCGATGATTGGCGCGATTGTGCTGACCCTGCGTCACCGTGTGGATGTGAAGCGCCAGAATGTGATCGACCAGATGATGCGCGATCCGGCCACGGCGATGGAGCTGAAGGACATCAAGCCGGGGCAGGGGTTGTAGGAGCCGAATTTTTCGAAAAATTCGGACCGTTTTCTTCGAAGAAAACGGAGACAGAAAAGAACCGGTGTCACGCCGGATTACCGGTGGAAACCGGTAGAAACACAGACTAAAAGCCCGATCATACGGGCACACGCCAGCCGCCTTTGCCGGGCGCAGCAAGACCGCCCCGCAAGGGGAGAACCGAGGGACGACATGATCGGACTTGAACACTACCTGACAGTCGCAGCGACGCTGTTTGTCATTGGCATCTTTGGGCTCTTCCTGAACCGCAAGAACGTCATCATCCTGCTTATGAGCATCGAATTGATGCTGCTGGCGGTGAACATCAATCTGGTCGCCTTCTCCAGCTTTCTGGGGGACCTGGTGGGGCAGGTGTTCACGCTCTTTGTGCTGACGGTGGCTGCGGCGGAGGCCGCGATTGGCCTTGCGATCCTTGTCTGCTTCTTCCGAAACCGCGGCACCATCGCGGTTGAAGACGTCAACGTGATGAAGGGGTAGGGCAGATGGAAACCACAATCCTCTTCGCCCCGCTGTTGGGCGCGCTCATTGCAGGCTTCGGTTGGAAAATCATTGGTGAGACGGCAGCGCAGTGGCTCACCACGGGCCTCCTGTTTCTTGCTGCGATCCTGTCATGGGTCGTCTTCCTGACGTTTGATGGCCCGACCGAGCATATCCAGATCCTGCGCTTTATCGAAAGCGGCTCGCTCAGCACCGATTGGTCGATCCGCATGGACCGTCTGACCGCGATCATGCTGATCGTGGTGACCTCCGTCTCCGCCCTCGTGCACCTCTATTCCTTTGGCTACATGGCGCATGACGAGAATTTCAAAGAAGGCGAGCACTACAAAGCGCGCTTCTTTGCGTATCTGTCGTTCTTCACCTTCGCGATGTTGATGCTGGTGACCGCCGACAACCTCGTACAGATGTTCTTTGGCTGGGAGGGTGTGGGCGTCGCCTCCTACCTTCTGATCGGGTTTTACTACAAGAAACCCAGCGCCAATGCCGCGGCCATCAAGGCCTTTGTGGTCAACCGTGTGGGCGACTTCGGCTTCGCGCTTGGCATCTTCGCCCTGTTCCTGATGACCGACAGCATCCGGTTCGACGACATCTTTGCCGCCGCGCCCGACCTGGCAAACCAGAGCATCTCTTTCCTCTGGACCGACTGGAACGCGGCCAATCTGATCGCCTTCCTTCTGTTTGTTGGTGCGATGGGTAAATCGGCGCAGTTGATCCTGCACACATGGCTGCCCGACGCGATGGAGGGCCCGACGCCTGTGTCGGCGCTGATCCACGCGGCGACCATGGTGACAGCGGGTGTGTTCCTCGTCTGCCGCATGTCGCCAATCATGGAATTCGCGCCCGAAGCGATGACGTTCGTGACTGTGCTGGGGGCCACCACCGCCTTTTTCGCGGCCACCGTTGGTCTGGTGCAGACCGACATCAAACGTGTGATTGCCTATTCCACCTGTTCACAGTTGGGCTACATGTTCGTCGCCGCAGGCGTGGGCATGTATTCCGCTGCGATGTTCCACCTTTTCACCCACGCGTTCTTCAAGGCGATGCTGTTCCTTGGCGCGGGTTCTGTCATTCATGCGATGCACCATGAGCAGGACATGACCAACTATGGCGGTCTGCGCAAAAAGATCCCCTATACTTTCTGGGCGATGATGATCGGCACGCTGGCCATCACGGGCGTCGGTATTCCGCTCAGCTATGACATGTTTGGCATGCCGATTGGCTTTGCCGGTTTTGTCTCCAAGGACGCAATCATCGAAAGCGCCTGGGGTGGTGGATCCATGTATGGCTTCTGGCTGCTGGTGATCGCCGCGGCGATGACGAGCTTTTACAGCTGGCGCCTGATGTTCCTGACCTTTTACGGCACGCCGCGCGGGGACAAACACACCCATGAGCACGCGCATGAAAGCCCGATGGTCATGCTGGCACCGCTTGGTGTGCTGGCGGTTGGCGCGATCCTTGCGGGCATGATCTGGTTCAAGCCATTCTTTGGCGATGCGAAATACGTCGCGGCTTTCTATGACATCCCGCTGGCCACCGAAGCCTCCGAGGGTGACACCCATGCAGACGGGGCCGAAGACAGCCACGGCGATGACCACAGCGACGATGGCCATGGTGGCAAGCATCACGACGCCTTTGGCGGCAATCCCGGCGATGGCGCGCTCTATTTCGGCAAGGACAACACAGTGCTGGAAGACGCCCATGATGCGCCCAAGTGGGTCAAGATGAGCCCTTTCATCGCCATGCTGGGGGGCTTCATCATGGCGATGTGGTTCTACATCTGGAACCCGACCCTGCCAGGCCGTCTGGCTGCAAACCAGCAGCCGCTCTATCAGTTCCTGCTGAACAAATGGTACTTTGATGAGATCTACGACGTCCTCTTCGTGCGTCCCGCCAAGGCGATTGGCCGCTTCCTGTGGAAACGCGGGGACGGCAGCGTGATTGACGGCATCCTCAATGGTGTTTCCATGACGATCATCCCCTTCTTCACCCGTCTGGCCGGTAAGGCGCAGTCTGGCTACATCTTCACCTATGCCTTTGCGATGGTGATCGGGATTGCGGTGCTGATCACCTGGATGACGATGACCGGGGGGGCGAAATAATGGACACGCATCTGCTTTCCATCATCACCTTTCTGCCCGCGGTGGCGGCACTGATCCTCGCCGTTTTCCTGCGCGGCAATGATGAAGCTGCGGCCCGCAACGCCAAGTATCTGGCGCTCTTTGCGACCACAGCAACCTTCATCATCTCGCTGTTTGTGCTGTTCGAGTTTGACCGCAATGACACCGGGTTCCAGTTCGTGACCCAGTCTGAATGGATCATGGGCCTGCAATACAAGATGGGCGTCGATGGCATCTCCATCCTCTTTGTGATGCTGACCACCTTCATGATGCCGCTGGTCATTGCCGCCTCATGGAACGTGGAAAGCCGCGTGAAGGAATACATGATCGCCTTCCTCGTGCTGGAAACGATGATGCTGGGCGTCTTCCTGGCGCTCGACCTGATCCTGTTCTACCTGTTCTTCGAGGCGGGTCTGATCCCGATGTTCCTGATCATCGGCATCTGGGGCGGGGCGAACCGCATCTACGCAAGCTTCAAGTTCTTCCTCTACACCTTCCTCGGCTCGGTGCTGATGTTGGTGGCGATGGTCGCGATGTACGCGGACGCAGGCACAGCTGACATCCCCACGCTGATGAACCACCAGTTCGGGTCCGAAAGCTTCTCCCTGCTCGGCATCCAGATCGTAGGCGGCGCGCAGACACTGATGTTCCTCGCGTTCTTTGCCAGCTTTGCGGTGAAAATGCCGATGTGGCCCGTGCACACCTGGCTGCCTGACGCCCACGTGCAGGCCCCCACAGCGGGTTCCGTGGTGCTGGCGGCGATCCTGTTGAAACTGGGCGGTTATGGCTTCCTGCGCTTCTCCCTGCCGATGTTCCCGGTGGGGTCGGACGTGATGGCGCCGCTGGTGCTGTGGATGTCCGCGATTGCGATTGTCTACACCTCTCTGGTGGCACTGGTGCAGGAGGACATGAAAAAGCTCATCGCCTATTCATCGGTTGCCCACATGGGCTTTGTGACCATGGGCATCTTTGCGGCCAACCAGCAGGGCATTGATGGCGCGATCTTCCAGATGATCAGCCACGGGTTTATCTCCGGCGCGCTCTTCCTCTGCGTCGGCGTGATCTATGACCGGATGCACACGCGGGAGATTGACGCCTACGGCGGCCTCGTGAACCGGATGCCGGTCTATGCGCTGATCTTCATGCTGTTCACCATGGCCAACGTCGGCCTTCCGGGCACCTCCGGGTTTATCGGTGAATTCCTGACGCTGATGGCCGTCTTCCAGGTCAACACATGGGTCGCGGCGATCGCGACCACGGGGGTGATCTTCTCCGCCGCTTATGCGCTGTGGCTTTATCGCCGGGTGGTGATGGGCGATCTGATCAAGGAAAGCCTGAAAGCCATCACGGACATGACCCCGCGTGAAAAATGGATCTTCGCGCCGCTGGTGGCCATGACACTGCTGCTGGGGGTTTACCCGGCACTGGTGCTGGACATCATCGGGCCATCCGTCTCCGCGCTGGTTGATAATTACGCTTCTGCGGTGGAGGCAGCCGATATGGCGACCCAAACCGCCGAAGCTGCGAATTGAGGGGTGGGGCAATGATCACCGCAGACCTGAACATAGTCCTGCCTGAGATCGTCCTGGCGCTCTATGCCATGATCGCATTGCTGGCGGCGGTCTATACCACCAAGGACAAACTGGGCGGCTTGCTCGTCTGGGTCACGGCGGCCGTGATGGTCGCACTGGCCTTCTGGATCGGCACCAGCGGCGATGGCAGTACCAAGACTGCCTTCAACGGCATGATCATCGAAGACAGCTTTGCCCGCTTTGCCAAAGTTGCCATCCTGCTGTCGGCAGCGGCCATCCTGATCATGTCCGAAGGGTATATGCAGGCGCGCGGGTTGTTGCGGTTCGAATACCCGATGCTGGTGGCGCTGAGCGCTGTTGGCATGATGATCATGGTCAGCGCAGGCGATCTGATGGCGCTCTACATGGGGTTGGAGCTGCAATCCCTGGCTTTGTATGTGGTTGCCTCCCTGCGCCGCGACTCGGTCAAATCGACTGAGGCTGGCCTGAAATACTTCTTCCTCGGCGCGCTCTCCTCTGGCTTGCTGCTCTATGGCGCATCGCTGGTCTATGGCTACGCAGGCACGACGCTGTTTTCGGGCATCATCACCGTGGCTCAGGCGGGAGAGACGTCCGTTGGCCTGCTGTTCGGACTGGTCTTTTTGATCTCCGGCCTTGCGTTCAAAGTCTCTGCCGTGCCGTTCCATATGTGGACACCGGACGTCTACGAAGGCTCGCCCACGCCGGTCACCGCCTTCTTTGCCACCGCCCCCAAGATCGCGGCGATGGCGCTCTTTGCCCGTGTGCTGCATGACGCCTTCGGCAATGCGGTCAGCGACTGGCAGCAGATCATCGCGCTGCTGTCGGTGCTGTCGATGTTCCTTGGCGCGATTGCCGCCATCGGCCAGACGAATATCAAACGTCTGATGGCGTTTTCCTCCATCGCACACATGGGCTACGCCCTGATGGGCCTGGCCGCAGGCACCGCACTGGGTGTGCAGGCGATGCTGGTCTATATGGCGATCTATGTGACCATGAACGTGGGCACCTTCGCGTTTATCCTGCTGATGCAGAAGGACGGCGCGCCCGTCACCGACATCGGTGCGCTGAACTCCTACGCCAAGAACAATCCGGGCCGTGCGCTGGCGATGCTGGTGCTGCTCTTCAGCCTTGCGGGTGTGCCGCCAATGCTGGGCTTCTTCGGCAAGCTCTATGTGCTGCAAGCGGCCTATGACGCGGGCCTTGTGTGGCTGGTGGTGGCAGGCATGATTGCCTCGGTGATCGGGGCATACTACTACCTGCGGATCGTGTTCTTCATGTACTTCGGCTCGGACAATGCAGACCAGATTGACCGCTCCGGCGGCGGTGGCGTGCTGGCGGGCTTCCTGATGGCCTCGGCCATTGTGATGGTGCTGGGCATTGCCAATATGTTCGGGGTGGAGAGCGCGGCAGCAGCAGCGGCGGGTGCGCTTGTCAACTAAGCACCGAGGTGCCGCATGAGCATTTGGCCAGACGGTTACGGGCGGC
The DNA here is from genome assembly GCF_947500075.1 of uncultured Sulfitobacter sp. Taxonomy (GTDB): domain Bacteria; phylum Pseudomonadota; class Alphaproteobacteria; order Rhodobacterales; family Rhodobacteraceae; genus Sulfitobacter. The sequence continues at coordinate 379,664 of NZ_CANMQS010000002.1, forward strand.
ATGTCTGGGACTCTGTCGGATCAACACTTTCCGAAGCACATGAGATGCTGCCGACGCTCACCGGCCCCACCTGGCTGCTGGCGCATGAACAGACCGCCGCGCGGGGCAGGCGCGGCCGGGCGTGGTCTACGCCGCGCGGGAACTTCGCGGGCACCCTGATCCTGCCGCTGAACGCGCCGCCGCAGACAGCTGCACTCAGGTCTTTTGTCGCCTCCCTCGCGCTCTACGAAGCCTTTGTGGCCGTCACGGGCAAACCAAACGCCTTTGCGCTGAAGTGGCCCAATGATGTGTTGCTCAACGGGGGCAAGGTCGCAGGCATCCTGCTGGAAACCGCAGGCCCTCACCTGATCATCGGCATCGGCGTCAACCTCATCGCCGCCCCCGGTGCGGACGAAGTCGAACCCGGCGCAGTCCGTCCCGTCAGCCTCACATCCGCCTTCGGGATCACCGTCGGCCCCGAAGACTTCCTCGCCGCCCTCGCCAGTGCCTACGCCCCGCTGGAAATGCAATTCCAGACATACGGCTTTGCCCCCATCCGGGCTGCCTGGATGGACAAGGCTGCACGGCGGGGCGAAATCATCACCGCCCGCACCATGCGCGACACCTGGCGCGGCACCTTCGAGGATGTGGACGAAAGTGGCAATCTGGTGCTGACCACTGCGCAGGGGCGTCTGGCCATCGCAGCGGCAGATGTGTATTTCGACGACACCTGAGGGAGACAAGACATGCTTCTGGCGATTGATTGCGGCAACACAAACACGGTTTTCTCCATCTACGATGGAGAGGAACAGCTGATCTCGATGCGCACCTCGACCCACCATGCACGCACGTCGGATGCCTATTTCACGTGGTTCTCGACATTGCTTGGCCACCACAAGATCGAACCCGCGATCACGGATGTGATCATTTCCTCCACCGTGCCGCGGGTGGTGTTCAACCTGCGGGTTTTCTCGGATCAATACTTCGGCTGTCGCCCCATTGTGGTGGGCAAACCGGATTGCCTGCTGCCGGCCGATCCACGGGTCGATGCAGGCACAAGCGTGGGCCCGGACCGGCTGGTGAATACCGCAGGCGCCTATGACCGCCACGGCGGCAACCTGATCGTGGTCGATTTCGGCACCGCCACCACCTTTGACGTGGCAGGCCGCGACGGCGCCTATGTCGGCGGCGTGATCGCCCCCGGCGTCAACCTCAGCCTTGAGGCGCTCCATATGGCCGCCGCAGCTTTGCCACATGTGGACATTACCAAGCCGCAGGGTGTAGTAGGCACCAACACGGTCGCCTGTATCCAATCCGGGATCTTCTGGGGATACGTCGGGCTGATCAAGGAAATCTGCGCCCGCATCAAGGCGGAGCGCGATCAAGACATGAAAATCATCGCAACCGGCGGGCTGGCCCCGCTCTTTGCGCAAACCGAAAATCTCTTCGATGTGATCGAAGATGACCTGACGATGCACGGGCTGACCGTGATCCACAGGTATAACAAGGAAAATACATAACTCATATGAGTAACGAACGACTTATCTATCTGCCCCTCGGTGGGGCGGGCGAAATTGGCATGAACGCCTATGTCTACGGCTACGGCAAACCCGGCAAGGAGCGGCTGATCGTCGTTGACCTCGGCGTGGCCTTTCCCGACATGGACGGCAGCCCCGGCGTCGATCTGATCATCGCCGACATCAGCTGGCTGATTGAACGGCGCGACCAGATCGAAGCGGTGTTCATCACCCACGCCCACGAAGACCACGTGGGCGCGGTGGCCCATACCTATGAACAGCTACAGGCACCGATCTATGCCCGCCGCTTCACCGCCAACATCGCCGCGCGCAAGATGGCCGAACACCACCATCCCGAAGAGGCGCTGAACGTGGTCAGCGCATGGCCGCACCAGACCACTGTCGGCCCCTTTACGGTGGGCTTCCTGCCGATCAGCCACTCGATCCCGGAAAGCTCTGCTTTGGTGATCGACACGCCCGAAGGCCGGGTGATCCACTCAGGTGACTTCAAGATTGACCTGACACCGGGCGTGGGCGAAGCCTATGACCCGGAGTTGTGGGCAGAGGTCTGCAAGGACGGCGTCAAAGCGCTGATCTGCGACAGCACCAATGTCTTCTCGCTGGAGCCGGGCCGGTCAGAAGCGACCTTGGCCGCTCCCATCGAGGCGTTGATCAGCAGTGCGGAAGGCATGGTGGTGGCAACCACCTTTGCCTCCAACGTGGCACGGGTGCAGACACTGGCAATGGCCGCCGACAAGGCGGGCCGGTCGGTGGTGCTGCTGGGCCGTGCGATGAAACGCATGGTCGAAGCCTCCCTTGAGACCGGCGTGATGAAAGATTTCCCCCATACCGTCAGCCCCGAAGACGCCCGCGGCATCCCGCGTGAAAACCTGATGCTGCTGGTCACCGGCAGCCAGGGCGAACGCCGCGCGGCCTCCGCGCAGCTGAGCCGGGGCAAGTATCAGGGGATTGAGCTGAAGGAAGGGGACATGTTCCTCTTTTCCTCCAAAACCATCCCCGGCAACGAGAAATCCGTGATCCGCATCATCAACAACCTCAGTGAAATGGGCGTGGATGTGGTGGATGACAGTTCCGGCAAATACCACGTCTCAGGCCACGCCAACCGCCCCGATCTGGAGACGCTGCACGCGGTGGTCAAACCACAGGTGGTGATCCCCATGCACGGCGAACACCGCCACCTGCGCGCCCATGTGAAACTGGCCGAAAGCAATGGCCGGGCAGGGGTGCTGGCCGTGAACGGCATGATGATTGATCTGTCGGGCAACGCGCCAACCGTGGCTGAGTATATCGAGACCGGGCGCACGTATCTGGATGGCTCTGTGCAGATCGGCGCGATGGACGGCATCGTGCGCGACCGCATCCGCATGGCGCTGAACGGTCATGTGACCGTGACGGTGATCATGGATGACGAGGACGAGCCGCTGGGCGAGCCTTGGGTCGATGCGATGGGTCTGGCCGAGACGGGGCGCTCAAATGCGCCGCTGGTCGATGTGCTTGAGGCGGACCTGAGCCAGTGGCTGGGCCGCGCGAAAGCAGCGACGCTGCGGGATGACGACAAGCTGAACGATGGCTTGCGCAAAGTGGTGCGGCAGTCGGCGCAGGATGAGATTGGCAAGAAGCCTGAGGTGACGGTGGTTGTTAGTCGGTTGAGTTGAGGGGGCGGGCTGGCGGTTTTGCGGACTTTGCTGCCGTTGGTGCGCCTGAAATCTATTGAGCAAGACAAAGAGTATCACAGATCTACAGAAAGTCGGTCGATGGAGTTGCTGAGCTATGGATGCCTTTGAACACGTCATTAGCGAGATTCTCTGGGCAGAGGGATACTGGACGCGGCCGTCGCTTAAGGTCGAACTGACCAAGAAAGAGAAGGCTGAAATTGGACGGCCATCTAGTCCGCGCTGGGAGCTTGATGTTGTTGCCTATAATGGTCGGGACAACGAACTCTTGATGGTCGAGTGCAAATCCTATTTGGACAGCAACGGTGTCAAAGTCTCAGCATTCAATGGCCAAAGTGAGAAGGATGCAAACCGATACAAGCTGTTCAATGAGCCAACAACATTCTCCGTAGTTAGCAATAGGCTGATTGAGCAACTCGCAGAGCGAGGATTGATACAGGAAAACCCAAAGATTAGATTGGTCTTGGCTGCTGGTAAGGTAGCGAGTCGGTCCCGGGATGCTCTCAGTGAGCACTTTGATAAGATGGGGTGGCTATTATGGGACGAAGCATGGCTGAAAGATCGGTTATTGCTGATTGCTAAAGGCGGTTACGACAATAACATTGCCGCGGTAACGGCTAAGATTCTGACCAGATAGAACATTTTGTGGAACACCTTAGTAAAATCCTGCAACCTGCCGAATTTGCTCACAGCATCTCGGGGGAGTTCTAACGACAGGCCAGGGCTCGAACCAGACATTCCCGAATACCACCCCAGCCCGGAACAAGGCCCTTGTGGCCGCCGGGCCATCGTCTGCCCCCCGCGTCGCACCAAAGGTGCGCCATGAATGGTGGCACGCCTTTGGCGTGACGGCAGGCGATTTCGATAGGCTGGGTGGGTCATTGAGAGGACACGCAAACGCTGCAAGATAAAGTGGCAGAGAACACAAGATAGATCGCCTTCCCGGGGCAGACGATATCCCGGGGCGCGGTGCGTGGGTTGCGGGGCCAAAATCGGTTTGCTGGCAAAGTTCAAAACAAAAAAGGGAGCGAAACCGCTCCCTTTCAAACCCTAAATCAACCGCTTGCTCAGCTCGGCCGCTCCGCAAAACTCAGCCCGATAAACTCCGGCGTGTGATCGCCCAGACCGACAACCTTGTTGTCGCGTCCACCGCCGCCACCATCGCGGCCCCGACCACGGCCACCGCGTGACCGGCGCTTCTCCTCACCGCGCGGCTTCTCAGCCTCCTCCACGGGTGCCTCAGCTTCCGCTTCCACAACGGGAGCCTCCGCAGGCGCATCGTCTTTTTTGCGGCTGCGGCGGGTTCGCTTGGGTTTGTCCTCTGGCGCGGCTTCTTCAACCACAGCATCTTCCACCGCAGGAACCTCTTCAACCTTGGCTTTCCGCGACCGGCTGCGGGTCTTGGGCTTTTCATCCGCCTCAACCGCAGCTTCCTCGGCCCTCTTCCCACCACCCAATGGATTGTCGAGCCGGGGAATCGCGTTTTGCACCAGACGTTCCACGTCTTCGAGATTCCTTTCATCCCGTGGCACACAAATCATGATCGCGGTGCCATCGCGGCCCGCGCGACCCGTCCGGCCAATCCGGTGGACATAATCTTCCGCATGGCTGGGCACGTCGAAGTTGAACACATGGCTCACCGCAGGCACATCCAACCCCCGCGCCGCCACGTCAGAGGCGACAAGAAAGCGCAGATCACCGCCCCGGAAACCGTCCAGGGTCCGTGTCCGCTGGCTCTGATCCAGATCGCCATGGATCGGTGCAGCGTCATAGCCGTATTTCTTGAGCGATTTCGCCACCACATCCACATCCGTCTTCCGATTGCAGAAGATGATCGCGTTAGTGCATTTTTCGCCCTCAGCGTCGATGATCGTGCGCAGCAATTTGCGCTTCTCCGACCCTTCGCGGTCCTTGCGGGAGGCTTTGAACATCACCACGCCTTGGGTGATGTTCTCGCTCGTCGTGGCCTGACGGGCCACTTCGATACGCTCAGGATTGCTCAGGAAGGTATTGGTGATCCGCTCAATCTCAGGCGCCATGGTGGCAGAGAAGAACAGCGTCTGGCGCGTAAACGGCGTGAGGCCGAAAATCCGTTCAATATCAGGGATAAAGCCCATGTCGAGCATCCGGTCGGCTTCATCCACCACCATGACTTTCACGTCATTGAGGATCAGCTTGCCGCGTTCGAAATGGTCCAGCAGGCGGCCCGGCGTGGCGATCAGCACGTCCACGCCCTTGTCGATCAGCGTGTCCTGTTCCTTGAACGACACGCCCCCGATCAGCAGCGCCTTGGTCAGCTTTACGTATTTGGAATAGGTATCAAAGTTCTCCGCCACCTGTGCGGCGAGTTCGCGCGTGGGGCAGAGCACCAGTGACCGCGGCATCCGCGCCCGCGCACGTCCGCGTGCCAGCTGGGTGATCATCGGCAGCGTAAAGCTTGCCGTCTTGCCCGTGCCTGTCTGGGCAATGCCCAACACGTCGCGCCCTTCAAGGGCAGGCGGAATGGCACCCGCCTGAATGGGAGTTGGGCTTTCGTACCCCGCCTCTTCAACGGCTTTGAGTACTTTGGGATTCAGTTTCAGATCGGTAAATTTGGTCATATATGTCCGGTAAGAAGCGGACACATCTCGGCCCGCGGCAGCAACACGTGGGAACCCGCATGGCTCACAGCGGGACAGAACCCGCTCCACAATGGCGCGGCATAGCAAGATTATGCTGATCGGTCAAATGGATGCCGTGTCAGCCGCGCCAGTTTGGGAAATGCGTGGACAGTGTTGCATTTAGGTCCAGATTGATCCGTCTCAGCAACCCTTTCGCCTCCAATTTCTCGCGGAGGCTGGGCGTATCGGCGCAAACCTCATCAAAAAACGCGCGCAGGCCCGCCGTGCCATCCTTCGCCTCGATGGCGGCAAACACCTCATGCAGGCTCATCCCGCCCTGATTGCGTGGCTTGTTGGGGCCCAGTTCCGCGCGGTATGCGCCTTTCTCCAGCCGGTAGCGGTAGGCGGCATGCCAGTCGTCCCAGCTTTTGGCGTGGCAATGGGCCAGATCGAGACCCGCGACCACATCCGCGCCCTTCAATTCCACCCCGTCCTGAAAGGCGTTGTGGATCTTGACCGTGACATCGTCCAGACCCGTGCGGGTAAACACCTTGCCTGCCAGATGGCTCAGAAACCCGCCTTTGAGATGCGCCCCGAACCTCGGGTAAAGCGTTCTGACAATCGCCGCGCGCTGCCCATCGGCTGGGATAAACCCCTTGAAAACAGTGCCATCACCGGAAAGCTGCTCCATCGGCCGCACGCGCAGTATGGGGACATCGGCAGGCAGGCCTGCCAGATGCGCCGCGACCGGCCGGTCAGAGACCAGAAACTCATCCACATCCATATGGATCAGCCAATCCACCTCCGCCCGCCTGTTGTAGGCATGGGTGGCATTCACAGTCTGGCGGACCTGGTGTTTGGCCGGCCGCCCGCCGTTCACCTTTTGCCAATGGGCCGCATCACACAGCGTGACGCGCACCTTGGGATGGGCCTGCAAATGCGCCATGGCCTCCGGGCAGGGGGCATCAAGGTAGAGGTAGAGGCGATGTGCGCCCGCATCCAGATGGTAGGCGGCAAAGGCGAGGATGTCCTGGGCGGGCGCAAGGATCGTGGCGCTGAGGCCCCAAGTAACACCCCGGTCGCTCATTTACCGCGTTCCATGCGCTGTCGCTTAAGTTCTTGAACCCGCGCGAAAATGCTGCGGGGGTCGGTCATGACATGATGCAGCATCGCCTTGCCAAGCGGTTCAATCGTCGCATCGCGTTCGCACAGCTGCCAGATCCGGGCGAGCATGTTCTGATCCAGATCGCCGCCGGTAAAGGAATAGGCCGGCATGCCGAAGGCGACCGGAAACACCTTCCGCGCCCGCACATGTTGGAAAGGTTTGCGTCCCGGTTGCCCGGACAGCCTGCGTTCACTGTCGTGTAGTTTGATCATGTCAAACATCACCGACAGGGCCATGCCGCAAGCCCGCTGATCGCCCGTCTTGCCGATGTCGGCAAAGGTCGTCGCGCTGGAAATCAGCCAACGCACGGTTAACAGCGGGGTCAGGCGCGCGCCATGTTCTTCCCAGATCCGAAAAAACAGTGTCAGCGCTTCGGCGGGTGGATCAGCCCGCCGCGCGATGGCAATCAGCATTGCATGCAGGTGCAATATCTCTGGCTGCCCTTCGAATTCCTCCTGCAATTTGACCCATTTGCGCGCCGCCGAATAGCGCGGCATCATGCCGGGCGGTGACAGGGGCGGTGCCGTTTTCTGGTCAAACATGCCCCGCAGATCGCATTCGGGCGCAGGCAAAACATCACCAATACCATCAAACCGCCGCTGGCGTTTCTCCAGCGCTTTCAGCAGACCTGCAAAACCGCCCTGATGGAGGTCAGGCGCGGCGCTCACACCATCATTTCCTTCGTCGCCGTCAGGCGCACATCCGGGTAATCCCGCTCCACCCGGTCAATGTCCCACTGGAGCCGCGTCAGGTAAACAATGTCCCCGTCATGGTCATGGGCGATATGCTGCTTGTTGCTTTCGGTAAATTTATCAACCGCTTGCCGCTCACCGTTCACCCACCGGGCGGAGGTGAACTGCGAGGCTTCGAAGCGCACCGGCAGCCCGTATTCCAGCTCTATCCGGCTGGCCAGCACTTCAAACTGCAACTGCCCCACAACGCCCACGACAAACCCCGACCCGATGGAGGGTTTGAACACTTTCGCAGCACCTTCCTCGGCAAACTGCATCAGCGCCTTTTCAAGGTGTTTCGCCTTCAACGGATCGCCCGCGCGCACCCCTTGCAGCAATTCCGGCGCAAACGATGGAATACCCGTCACCCGCAATGCCTCGCCTTCGGTCAGCGTGTCGCCAATGCGCAACTGCCCGTGGTTGGGAATGCCGATGATGTCACCGGCCCAGGCTTCTTCCGCCAACTCCCGGTCTGAGGCCAGAAACATCACCGGGCTGCTGATCGTCATCGGCTTTTTCGACCGCACATGGGTCATTTTCATGCCGCGCTGAAAGTGTCCCGACGCCAGACGCACAAACGCCACCCGGTCGCGGTGCTTGGGGTCCATGTTCGCCTGCACCTTGAAGACAAAGCCGGAAACCTTTGTTTCCTCGGGCAGAATTTGACGTGGTTCTGCGGATTGGATCTGCGGCTCTGGCCCGAAGCGCGCGATGCCTTCCATCAGTTCCTTCACACCGAAGGAATTGATCGCAGAGCCGAACCAAATGGGCGTCAAAGACCCTTCCGCCATCAGTTCCGCATCCAGTGGCGGCATCAATTCGCGCACCATCTCCAGATCTTCCTGCAACTTCTCCAACAGGGCCGCTGGCACATGTTCAGCCAGTTTCGGGTCGTCCAGCCCGTTGATCTCGATGCTCTCAGCCACCTTGTTGCGGTCCGCGCGGTCCATCAGTTCCAGCCGGTCGCGCAGGATGTCATAACACCCGATAAAGTCGCGCCCGATGCCGATGGGCCAGCTTGCGGGGGTGACGTCAATGGCGAGGTTCTCCTGAATCTCGTCAATGATCTCAAACACATCGCGGCTTTCGCGGTCCATCTTGTTACAAAACGTCAGGATCGGCAGGTCCCGCATCCGGCAGACTTCAAACAGCTTCTGCGTCTGGCTTTCCACACCCTTGGCCCCGTCAATCACCATCACGGCGGCGTCTACGGCGGTCAGCGTGCGATAGGTGTCTTCGGAAAAATCCGAGTGGCCCGGCGTATCCACCAGATTGAACCGGTAGTTCGTGGGCCCGCTCAAGAAATCAAACGACATGGCGGAGGCTGAAACGGAAATGCCGCGATCCTTCTCCATCGCCATGAAATCCGACCGTGTGCGCCGCGCTTCGCCCTTGGCGCGCACCTGTCCGGCCATCTGAATAGCGCCGCCAAACAGCAGGAATTTCTCCGTCAGCGTGGTCTTGCCGGCGTCCGGGTGGCTGATGATCGCAAAAGTCCTGCGGCGCGCAATTTCAGGCGGCAAAGGCGGGCGGTTATTCGGGGTATCCAACATGAGGCGCGTATATCCGGGGCAGTCTGATGCGGCAAGCGTAGGGTGGGATTTATCCCACCGCTGTGGCCACCATCACCGCGCGCTGGCCTTGCGCAGCAATTCCGCTGCATCGGGCCGGTCCAGCAGGCTCTCCGACACCTCAAGCCCGGCATGCGGCAGATCTGAATGGCCGGGAATGACCTCTCCCATCGCCGCCGACACATCCTGCGGCAACACAACCCGCGTGCGGGTGTCGATCAGCATGGATTCCGCGGCAATCCCTTCGGCATAGATAATCTGATGGCTGTCAAACAGAAGTTGGAAGTAATCCACAAACCCGCCATCCTGAACGCGCACCGTGTCGCCATTCACCAGATGGCTGGCCTGCACCAGCAGCTCCGACCGCCCCGCGCCAACCTCATCGGAACGCTGATAGATAAACAACCGGTGCGTCGGGCTGACGATCAGGTCCTGATCGTTGTTGAGCGTCCCGGCCTCGATCACAATGGGCGCAAAGGCCCCGACCGCGCGCACCGTGCTCTGCCCGATCCAGCGGATCTGCTGCACGCCATCATCACGGGTCAGCACCCGGTCACCGACAACCAGATCCTCAATCAGCCGCTGTTCGCCGGAAGCCAGCGTGATATGCGTCCCACGGGTGAAGGACACGCAGGCAACCTGCCCGAACTTCTGCTCCGCCGTTTCCGTATCAATGCCGACAATCCGGTATTCCGTCTTTGTCTCCAACCCGGCCAGCGGCAGCAGGAAAATATCGGCCACATCGCCCTGATCATCGACCTCGACCAGCAACAGCGCCTCTTGCGTCTGCCCGTCGGGCGACATGAACATCAAGGCACTGTCCAGAAAAATCTCCGCGCCCGGTGTGCTGATCAGCGTGTCATCCGCCACCCGGAACCGAGTGGGGCCTAACGGCAGCAGGGACAGCCGCGCCTGCGCCGCACCGCTTTGCAGCTCGTAAATATCGTCCAGCATCAGCTCAGCCGCAAAGGACAACGTATCGCCCATATTCGCCCCATCCGTGGCAACCATATCCGACGCCCGGAAAACCGGCACGCTTTGAGCAGGGGCAGGGCGGGTGTGGGCCATGATCTCTCCGTATGGCTGTGGCTGCGCCACGGGATAGCCTATGAAGATGGCCCGTCTCGGTCAACAATGCGGCCTTCTGCTGGCATCTGGGCAGACCCGTGATACCAATTGGCAAACAGCAAAAGGAATCGTCTGATGGATCTCGGCATCAAAGGGAAAAAAGCGCTTGTCTGTGCAGGCTCCAAAGGCCTCGGGCTGGGCTGCGCAGAGGCGCTGGCGGCAGCGGGGGTGGACCTCGTCCTGAATGCACGCGGGGCCGAGGCGCTGGACGCCTCCGCCGACCGGCTGCGTCAGGAATATGACGTCACCATCACCACAGTCGCCGCCGACATCGCCACGCAAGAGGGGCAGGCGCTGGTCCTCAAAGCCGCAGAGGGCGTTGATATCCTTGTCAATAACGCAGGCGGCCCCCCTCCCGGCATGTGGCATGACTGGGATCGTTCAAACTTCATTGCAGCGCTGGACGCCAACATGCTGGCCCCCATCGCGATGATCAAAGGGCTGGTGCCCGCGATGATGGATCGCGGCTGGGGCCGGGTGGTGAACATCACCTCCCAATCCGTGCGCGCGCCCATCGGGGTGCTGGGCCTGTCCAACGCCGCGCGCACCGGGCTCACGGGCTATGTCGCGGGGACGTCGCGGCAGGTGGCAGGCAAGGGCGTGACGATCAACAACCTGCTGCCCGGCATCCACGCCACCGACCGTGCCGATGCGCTGGACGGGGCTGTGGTCAAAGCCCAGGGCATCACGCTGGATGAAGCACGCCAGGCCCGCCAGGCCACAATCCCCGCAGGCCGCTACGGCACGCGGCAGGAGTTTGGCCAGGCGTGCGCTTTCCTGTGTTCGGTGCATGCGGGCTTCATCGTGGGCCAGAACATCCTGCTGGATGGCGGCGGCACCAACATCACCATGTAAGGTGTTACGATGGCTGAGAAATTTCTGCTGAAGGATCATCTCTTCAACGCGGACACGGTGGCGCAACTGGCGGCAGAATATGCCGCTGGCCTGCCCGATTTTGACGCAGAGCGTTTCGTGTCAGAGGCGCTGTCGGGCTTTCCCGACCGGGAATTGATGGGGCGGCTTGACTGGATGGCCGATTGTCTGGAGCCGCAGTTGTCGGCGGATTTTCCCACCATGGCCGCCCAGCTTGAAGCGGCCATGCCTGCGCCCCTCGATCCCACGCTGACAGACGATGACTTCGGCCATTTCATCCACGCGCTTCCCGGCATCCTCGCCGTGCGGCACGGGTTGGAGGACCACCGTGATCGCGCGCTTGACCTGCTCTACGCAGGCACGCAGCGGTTCTCGATGGAGTTCTACATCCGCCCCTTCCTCAACCGCTGGCCGCGCGAGACGCTGGCGCGGCTCAACCAATGGGCCACGGACGACAACTACCATGTCCGCCGACTGGTCAGCGAAGGCACACGCCCCCGCCTGCCATGGGCCAGTGCGGTGACGCTGGCGACCGAACAGCGTGTGCCGCTGATCAGGATACTGCACGCGGACCCGACCCGCTATGTGACAAGATCTGTCGCCAACCACCTGAATGATATCACCAAGACCGACCCCGATGTGGTGCTGGACCTGCTGCAAGACTGGCACGCGCAGGGCAGGCAAACGCCCAAGGAACTGGACTGGATGTCCCGCCACGCGCTGCGCACCTTGATCAAGGTCGGGCATCAGGGCGCATTGGCGCATCTGGGGTACCGTGGCGATGTGCCGGTCACGGCCAGCCTTGATACCGGTCCCGCAGACATCGCGATTGGCACGGCACTGCCGCTGTCCTGCACGCTCACCGCAGATCAGGACCTGCCGGTGATCGTGGACTACCGCATCCGCTTCGCCCGCCCCGATGGCAAGACGGCTGAAAAAGTCTTCAAACTGAAGGTGGCCAAAATCACAGCAGGCAAACCCCTGACCCTCGGCAAGGCACATAAGCTCAAAGGGGATGCGACCACCTTCACGCTCCACCCCGGCCGACATGAGGTGGTGTTGCAGGTCAATGGTGTCGACGTGGCGCACAGCGATTTCACCCTGATCCCCTGACCCCGCTTCCGCAGACCGCCCAGAAATGGCCTCACCCCTTCTCCGCCGGTGCCCTCCACACGGCCGCGCGCAATCACGCTTGCCGCCTTACCACTGTCCTGGCTCCTCTTTTTGGCCAAAAATATCCCTGCACTGCGATTGCAGCTGGATACACCTGCCGATACTTGCGGGCATAGTCCCGGGCTGATAGCTGCATTCCCAAGTCATTTACTCGGAAACCCATGCACGCCCCCACGCCCCGGCTCGAAATCAAGGACCTGCGCCGCAGCTTTGCGGGGCGTACCGTGGTCGACGGCGTATCGCTGCGGATCATGCCGGGGCAGGTGACCTGTCTGCTGGGCCCCTCGGGCTGCGGCAAATCCACCACCTTGCGGATGATCGCCGGGGTTGAGATGCAGGACAGCGGCACCATCCACGTGGATGGCAAGCTGATTTGCGACACCATTTTCCGGCTGCCGCCGGAGCAGCGCGAAATCGGGTTGATGTTTCAGGACTTTGCGCTTTTTCCGCACCTGAGCGTGGCGGACAACGTCGGCTATGGCCTGCGCCAGGGCACCAAAGGGCAGAAACGCGAGCGCATTGCAGAATTGCTCGACCGGGTGGACCTTCTGCGCTTCATCGACGGCTACCCGCACCAGCTGTCGGGCGGTGAACAACAGCGTGTGGCATTGGCCCGTGCACTGGCCCCACGGCCTCGCATCATGCTGATGGATGAGCCGTTCTCCGGCCTGGATAACCGCCTGCGCGACGGCATCCGGGATGACACGCTGGCGATCCTGAAGGAAGAGGACACCGCCGTCCTGCTGGTCACCCATGAACCCGAAGAGGCCATGCGCATGGCCGATGAGATCGCTCTGATGCGCGACGGCAGGATCGTGCAGCAAGGCGCGCCCTACAACGTCTACACGCGCCCCATCGACCGGGCGGCGGTGGCGTTCTTTTCGGACGCCAATGTGTTGCAGGCGACGGTTCAGGGGGCGCTGGCCCCCACGGTCTTTGGTGATTTTCTGGCCCCCGGCGTGCCCGATGGCACGGATGTGGACATCGTCTTTCGCCCGCAGCACCTGCGCATCGATTTTGACCGCGCCGGGCAGGGGCCGCGCCCCACAGCGACCGATGGCACGCCCGCGCGCGCGGTGGTCGCGCGGTCGCGGTTCATGGGCAACGAAAGCCTTGTGGAGTTCGTCATGGACCACGACGCCACCACCCTGCGCGCCACAGTGCCCAATGTCTTTCTGCCACAGCCCGGTGCGGTGATGTGGCTGACGGTCCGCCGCGACCGGTGTTTTGTATTTCCCGCAAGCGGAGGAGAGAAACGTGGCTGAAACACTACTGGTCGAATTCGGCATGGGCACCTCCCTGCGCCGGGGCGATTACACCCAGGCGGCGGAGCGCGCAGTCAAGGACGCGCTGTGGCACAATTCGATCAACCTGGCAGAACTGTTCGGATTTGACAAAACCGACATGCAGATCACCCTCGACGTGGGTGTGCAGCAGCCGGACCGCGTGGATGTGGAGGCGCTGAAAGCGGTCTTCCCTTATGGCAATGTCACCGTCCGCGTCTGCAAAGGCGGGCTGGACACACCGCGCCCCGCAGGACAGGAGGGCAGCGGTCATCCCACCATCATGGCAAACGTCGCCTTGTCCGTCGGGTTTGAGATGGAGAAATCCCATGGCTGAAGCCCCCACAGATCACCGCGTCATCATCGAAATGGGCATGGGCAACGACCTGCACGGGATGGACTATACCAAGGCCGCCGCCCGCGCGATTGAGGATGCCTTTCGTCATTCGTCCCTGCCGCTTTTCTCTGTCACCGGGCTGAGCCACGCAGAGATGCGCGTTCAGGTGACCGTGGGTGTGCAGGAGCCGGACAGAGTGGATGCGGAGGCGCTGGTGGCCAAGCTGCCGCGCGGCAAGGCAACGGTGGAGGTGGTCCACGGCGGTCTGAACGTGCCCACAGGCGGCGATACCATCGTGATCGCGCAGGCCAGCGTGGAAGCCTTCCTGCCGCTGCAAACCGGATGGCGCCGCAAGGGGTAGCCTGCGGGTTTCGCGGCATTTTCAAGGGGGTTGGCAGGGCGGCGCTTCACAGGCGATGGTCGGCCTGTGGCTGATGCTGTGCAGGGATATTTTTGGCCAAAAAGAGGGGGCAGGACGGTGCGTGGTCATGCGCCGTGTCGTGGGAGGCGATGTGGCAGGCACCGGTTGTGAAGGGGGGAGACTATCATCGGCCCATGGCGCTCAGCTGTGCAGGCCAGTGCCACTGTCCTCGACAAACAGTTCCGGCAGGGCTTCGGCGCTCTCGATGAGGTCAAGTCGGAACTCCCGGATGTCGTTGCGCAACTCGCACCAGGCGGTCAGCGTCCAGCTGCGCGCCACGTAGTCGGTGCGCAAAGGGCGGATCACCCGCCGCGTCACGTCGCCTGACGGCCCGGTATAGGTCAGCGCGACCTTCTGTTTCGCGGCAATGGCGGAGCGGAGCAGCGGCAGATGCGCCAGGGTCCGCCCGGCATCGGCGAATGGCACAAAGGCCGTCTTCCACGCATCGCGCTGCGCCAGCCCTTCGGCCGGCAGGGCATCGTCAATCTTGCCCGCCAGACTGCCCGCCGCGCGGCGCAACCCGTCATCGCCTGCTTCACTCAGCACCGCCAGCCCCAGGTTCAGCGCTTCGATTTCCTCTGCGCTCAGGCTCAGCGGGGGCAGGGTCATCTCATCGCGCAGCACATACCCCGTCCCCCGCGTCCCGCTGACCGCGACACCACTGGCCTCTAACCGCGCCACATCGCGGTAGATCGTGCGCACGGAAACCTCCAGCCGCGCCGCCAGATCCTCCGCCCGGTGCACCCCGCCGCCGCGCAGCAGGCGCATCAGCTCAAACAACCGGTCGGCGCGCTGGTGAATGCTCTGTTTGCCCATGACAACTGACATAAACTTGTCAGGAGTGCAGATCAAGTATCTCACGTCCCCCAAAAACACCGTGTTTCAGGTCCCGCCTTGGCAAATCCACCTTTGCCCCTCCCTCCGGCTTTTCTAGTGTCTGCGCTGAAGCCGCGCGCCAAAACCGCCCGTGGCAAACCTTAGGAGAGAGACATGGGTATCGGAAATATCGGATTGCCGGGCATTCTGCTGATCGCGATCGTCGTGCTGGTGCTGTTTGGCCGTGGCAAGATTTCAGGGCTGATGGGCGAAGTGGGCAAAGGCATCACCAGCTTCAAGAAAGGCATCAAGGACGGCGAAAGCGAACTGGCCGACCAGGCGGAAGAGATCGAAGGCACCGCGACCGACGCGGAACAACCCAAAGACAAGGTGTAACCCATGTTCGATCTGGGGATGCCGGAGCTTCTTGTGATCGGCATTGTGGCGCTGATCGTGGTCGGCCCCAAGGATCTGCCGATCCTGTTCCGCCGCGTCGGGGAGTTTGTCGGCAAGGCAAAAGGCATGGCGCGCGAATTCAGCAGCGCGATGAATGATGCCGCGGACCAATCCGGCGTGCGTGAGATGTCCAACACCCTCAATTCATCGCTGAAAGCCGCGACCAACCCCATCGGCGCCGCGACAGACAGCGTGAAATCCGCCGCCAAGGCGATGACCGACATCGACCCGGAGAGTGAGACCGGCAAGCTGGCCGCGAAACGCAAGGAAGACGCGGCCAAAATTCAGGCCGCCACCGCCCGCGCCGCTGCTGAACGCAAGCAACGCGAAGCGGCAGAGGCGATGGCCAAGGCCGAAGAGCTGGAAGCCAAAGTACCAAGCCCACCGGCAGAAAAGACCGATACATGAGTGCCAATGAAGACATGGACGACAGCGCCGCACCGCTGATTGAGCATCTGGCAGAACTGCGCACCCGGCTCATCCGGTCGGTTCTGGCGTTGCTGGTGGCGATCATCGTGCTGTTTGTCCCCATCAACGGGGACTTTGTTGCCGAACATCTGATGAATTTCCTGCTCACCCCGGTGGTGGAGACCCTGCGCGACATGGGCGATG
Organism: uncultured Sulfitobacter sp.; assembly: GCF_947500075.1. Classification (GTDB taxonomy): domain Bacteria; phylum Pseudomonadota; class Alphaproteobacteria; order Rhodobacterales; family Rhodobacteraceae; genus Sulfitobacter. The sequence goes on from NZ_CANMQS010000002.1 coordinate 396,020, forward strand.
AAAACCCCGCGCTTCAGTACACCAGCCCGCAGGAATACCTCTTTACCGTGTTCCGGGTATCCCTTGTGGGCGGCTTTGCGCTGGCCTTTCCGGTGATCGCGTTTCAGCTGTGGCGCTTTGTGGCACCGGGGCTGTACCGGAACGAAAAGAACGCGTTTTTGCCGTTTATCATCGCCTCCCCCCTGATGTTCTTTCTGGGGGCGAGCTTTGCCCAGTTTGTCGTGACGCCCCTGGCAATGACATTCCTGCTGGGTTTTGCGGATGCGTCTTCTTTCATGACCAACGTGATCTCCGCTGCGTCCGGGGGCGCGATTGAACCCGCAAAAGGCAGCGCCGCGATCATCACCTTCAATGGCAAGGTGAACGAAAGCCTCGACATCACGCTCAAATTCATCATGGCGTTCGGGCTGTGTTTCCAGCTTCCCGTGCTGCTGACACTGATGGGCAAGGCGGGTCTGGTCAGTTCCGAAGGGCTGGGGAACGTGCGCAAATATGCCGTGGTGGCGATCCTGGTGCTGGCCGCACTCGTCACACCGCCGGATGTCATTACCCAGTTGATCCTTTTTGTGGTGGTCTACGGGCTTTATGAAATCTCCATCCAGCTGGTCAAATGGGTCGAGAAGAAGCGCGAGGCGCAGTTGCGCGCCGAAGGGTATTACGACGACGAAGACGACCTGCAGGCCGAATTCGACGATGGCGAAGGTGAGGACATCCAGAAGTGATGGACGAAGCGGGCACAGCAGCCCTTGAACGGATCGCGGCGGCCCTCGAACGGATGGCCCCCGCACCCATGGCCGCCCCTGACCTCAGTGCCGCGTCCGCCTTTGTCTGGCACACGGACCCGGACCGGCTGGAAGCGGTGCCAGAGGTTTCCCGCGTGGCGCTTGACCTGCTGATCGGTATCGACCGCGCGCGCGATACCTTGCTGGCCAACACCCGCCAGTTCGCCGCCGGCCTGCCCGCCAACAACGCGCTGCTCTGGGGTGCGCGGGGCATGGGAAAATCCAGCTTGGTCAAAGCAGTACATGCCGCAGTTCAGGCAGAGCATGAAGCGCTCTGCATGGTGGAGCTGCAGCGCGAGGACCTGCCCAGTGTCGGCCGGTTGCTCAACCACCTGCGCCATGTGCCGCAGCGCTTTATCCTGTTCTGCGACGACCTCAGCTTCGGCCATGACGATGCGCATTACAAATCCCTCAAGGCCGTGCTGGATGGCGGCATCGAAGGCCGCCCGGAAAACGTGGTTCTCTACGCCACCTCTAACCGCCGCCACCTGATGCCCCGCGACATGATCGAAAACGAACGAGGCTCCGCCATCAACCCGGCAGAAGCAGTGGAGGAAAAAGTCTCCCTCTCGGACCGTTTCGGCCTGTGGCTGGGGTTCCACGCCTGCGACCAGACGCAATACCTCGACATGATCGACGGCTATTGCGCGGCCTTTGGCGTGCAGATCGACGCAGACACCCTGCGCGCCGAAGCCATCGAATGGCAGGCCACGCGCGGATCGCGGTCAGGCCGGGTGGCCTGGCAGTTCTTTGTGGATCTTGCCGGGCGCAAGGGCATCGCCCTCAGCTGAGACAGCGCGCTTCAAACGATCGCAGACAGGGCACCGCTTTGGGGCCATAGGCCCCCAGATCGGGGAACAGCCGCGTGATTTCCTTCCGCGCGTCGGGGTTCACGCTTTGCAGGGTCATGTCGCCGGGATAGAGGCTCTCTGTCCACGCGCCTTCCGACAACACCAGATGATGCGCGTCAAACAGCAGATGGCAATAGGTCACCACGCCACCGGGCTTACGGTACACCCCGTCGTGGTTCAGCAGATCACAGGCCCGCACCAGCACCTCTGATGCGCCAAAGAGCATCTCTGCCCGCCAGTCGTCCAGCAACACAGCATGTTGTGGCGAAAGGGTCAGGTCGCGGCTGTTGGCCAGCACGCCTTTGGAAATCACAATGGGGGCCAGCGCCCCTTGGGCCGCAACCTGCGTCTGCCCCAGCCAGCGAAGCGGTTGCATGCCGGCATCCCGCGTCAACACCAGATCGCCGGGGGCCAGCGTTTCAACCGCACGTGGCCCGTCTGCGGTCTCTATCAACGTGCCCTGCGCAAAGCAGACAACCGTCGCCCCGGCATCCGCATGCAGGAAACTGGTGCTGTTGTCGCTGATCCCGCCCGCCGTCAGGTCCGTATCCGCAGGCGGCATCCCATCGGGGAAGATCAGGTAGTATCCGTCTTCACCTGCATCGCTCAGATCGTCGTCATTGTTCAGATCCACGTCGATCACCGACACCCGCCAGGTGTCGGTGCCGTCAGTCACCGTGAAGGTGTAATCGTAAACGACCTGCTGCTGTGTGCCACCGATATCAACGGTCTGCTGCCACGCCCCGCCGATCTGCTCCTGCGCGCTGACCGTTTCATTGGTGGGATCGCCGTTGAAGTTCGTCGCACCATCGTTTTCCTCCACCACAAACCAGGTGTCGGGACCGGTAAAACGCCAGGTGGAGCCGCTGGGCGGGGCAAAATTGTAGTCAAACGCAGAGCCGTTAACCGTGCTCTGCGTGCCAAAGATCGCATTTGTATAGCCGTAAAATACCGGCATGGTTGGGGCCAATCGCGCTTTCTGCGTCGCGAATGGGATAGGGGATGAACAAGGCCTGAATTTGCCGAAAGCCTTTGATTTGTGTCAAAAGCAAGAATTCAGCGTGGTTTTTGGCGGTTTTGGGGTCTCAAAACACAAAAACCGGCGCCGAAGCGCCGGTTCTCGCAAAATGTCACATCACTGGATGTAGGGCGTGGGATCGACGCTGTCGAACCCTTTGCGGACCTCGAAATGCACATAGGCATCCGTGCCGGTGCGCAGCTTGGCAATCTGCGCGCCACGTTTGACCGCGTCGCCTTTCTTGACCGACACATCCGTCACATTGGCATAGACCGTCAGCAGGTTGCCTTCATGACGCAGCACGACAATCGGCACGCCTTCGGCGCTCTTGGTGATGGCCGCAACAGTGCCGTCATCGGCGGCTTTCACCGGCGCGCCATTGGCGGCCTTGATGTTGATGCCCTCGTTCTTGCCCTTGGTATAGCCGCGAATGATGCTGCCCTGTACGGGGGTGATCATCTTTGTCACCGCTGACGGTTTGGTCACCTGACCCACATCCGCAACCGGCTTGGCTGGTTTCTGGGCGACAGGTTTCGGCTTGGCGGTGTCATCCTGCGGCAACGGCTTGGTGGCCGAAGGCGGCGTCGGCGTCGGGCTGCCGGCACCGGGCAGGGTGGTCTTGGGTTCAAGCGCTGCTGTGCGCTGGGGCGGCGCCTGCTGGGCCACGGGGATCAGCAGGAACTGGCCTTCGCGCACCGAAAAATCCGCGCCCAGCCCGTTCCACTCCGCCAGCGCCTTGACCGGCACGTTGTAAAGACGCGCAACGGTATAGGCCGTCTCGCCCCGCTCAATCCGGTGGCGCACAGGCTCCTTACCGGTCTGCGCAGGTTTGCTGGGGGCGGCAGCCGCAGCACCGCTGGCCGGCGGCAGGCTGGCCGTCTGCACCCCGGCCGGTGCCAGTGCGCGGTCAATCGCATTGCCTGCAAGGCTAGAAATATCAACAGGTTGGATGGGGCCGGTGCCCGCAGCACCCGTCGCAGGGGAGGGTTCAGCCACACGGGACGGCAGGGCGATGATCTCATCCTTGCGCAGGGGCACGGAAGGGTCGATCCCGTTGTACCGCGCCAGCTGCGCAGTATCTGCCCCAACCCGCTGCGCAACATCCGCCAGCGTGTCGCCGCGCCGTGCGACAACCACCTGATAGTTGGGATAGGAGATCACCCCCCGGCTGTCCGGGCGTGGCCGGTCTGCCAGCGGCGCTGTCGCCGCCTGCGCTGTCGAAAACGATCCCAACCCGCCGCGCAGGTCCAGATCAAGCGGTTGGTTCTCACAGGCCGCAAGGGCCAGGGCACTGCCGCCCAGAATGAGCATCAGGCGCGCCTTGCGGCACACAGTCATCGGGCGCGAAATATCGTGACGCATCTGCATGTCCTCGTCTGCTTACCCCGTGTATCCGGGATTTGGGGCCTTATACCCTATTATCCGTCCTTACCCAAGCCTTCCAGCAAAGGCACAAAGCGCACTGCGCGCATTTCGTCATACTCCAGCCCATCAGCGGTCTTTCGGACCCGGATCAAATGCTGCACCGCATCCGATTGCCCCACCGGCAGAACCATGATCCCGCCTTCCTTGAGCTGCGCCAGCAGCGGGCCGGGCGGGTCTTCGGCGGCAGCGGTCACGATGATCCGGTCAAAAGGGGCCTGTTCGGCCAGCCCAAAACTGCCATCGGCGACCAGCGCGGTGATGTTGGTCATCTTGAGGCTGTCAAACACCTCCCGCGCCTCCACCACCAAACGGCGATGGCGGTCGATGGTATAGACCCGCCGCGCCAGCTTGCTCAGGATCGCCGCCTGATAGCCGGACCCGGTGCCGATCTCCAACACCTTGTCACGCGGAGAAATCTCCAACGCCTGTGTCATCAACCCCACCACAGAGGGCTGGCTGATCGTCTGCCCGCAGACAATCGGCAGCGGCATGTCCTCATAAGCCCTCTGCGCAAAGATGCCTTTGACAAACGGCCCCCGGTCCACGCTCTCCATCGCGCCCAGCACGCGGGCATTGGTCACCCCCTTGGAGCGCAGCGCGTAGAGAAACTGCATCTTGCGTTCCGCGTCAGAGAGGGGCGGCTCATTCATGTGTTGATGTCGCTCAAGCGGTCCATCATGTCATGCGCGGTCAGATCCGCGCGCATGGGCGTGACGGAGATGTATCCATCAAGGTTCACCGCCGCATCACTGCCCGCCGCCGTGCCGACCTGCTGATTGCCGCCCTTGATCCACAAGAACCGCCGCCCCGAGGGCGACAGATGCGGCTCAGCGGCAAAAACCACACCGGGGCGCCGCCCTTGCGTGGCAAGCCGGATACCGCGCACGTCCGCTGCTGCCACAGGTGGGAAATTCACGTTGTAAAACAACGAATAGCCACCCTTTTCCTTCGGCGTATGGGCCAGCACCCGGCGCACCACTTCCGCGCCATGTCGCGCCGCTGCTTCAAACGGATCGGCCAGATCGCGGTTGGCCGGGCCATAATACTGCGACAAGGCCAGCGCCGGGTACCCCTGCAAGGCCGCTTCCATCGCGCCGCCAATGGTGCCGGAATAAAGCGTATTCTCCGCCGAATTGTTCCCCCGGTTCACCCCCGACAGCACCAGATCCGGCGGGCTGTCCTTCAGCACGTCATGAATGGCCACCAACACGCAATCCGCCGGAGAGCCTTCCGCCGCATACAGCCGCGGCCCCCGCTGATCGACCATCATCGGATGGGTGTAGCTGATGCAATGGCCCACGCCCGATTGCTCAAACGCCGGGGCCACGGTCCAAACCTCGCCGTCCGGGCCTGCCAGTTCCTCGGCGATGGCGCTCAGGGTCATGAGACCCGGCGCAGAAATACCGTCGTCGTTGGTGATGAGAATGCGCATATCGCCGCCTTTTTTGATCTTGATAGGCGAGGGGGCCACACCCGGCAAGGTGGCCAGGATCGCGACGGGTTTTGCAGCAATCAGAGTTGCGCCAAAACCTCAGCCGCCTGGCCGTGAATGTCATTGAGCGCGCTGCGGTCCTCACCGGGGAAAAACCGCGCACGGGTGGCTGTGGGCATCGGGGCAGGGGTCATGACCCGCACCTTTGGTCCGGTGTTCACCGTCTCCGCCTCCCACGACCGCGCCATCGCGATCTGTGCCGCCTTGGTCGCACCATAAGCGCCAAAGAACTTGCTCCCCGCCCGTGGATCATCAAAAAACACCGCCTTGCCCTCCAGCCCCAGCAGCGGGGCGACATAGGCAATCAAGGTCGCGGTTGCGGTGACGTTGCAGGCAATTGATTTGGCCATGTCCTTGGTATCAATATGGCCCGCCGGGGCCATGGGGGCCGCATGCACCGCCGTGTGCAGCCACAGATCAAGGCGGCCCCACCGGTCATGGATGCCCCGGCACAGCACCGCCATCGCATCTGCATTGGTGACATCCATCGGCGCCAGCGTCGCCTGACCGCCCTTGGCCTGAATGCGATCATCCAGCTCTTCCAGCGCGCCGGTGGTGCGCGCCACGGCAATGACGTGATATGCGGGGGCAAGCGCCTCTGCCAAAGCGGCCCCAAGGCCGCGCGATGCGCCGGTGATCAAAGCGGTTTTTGTCATGCCTGCCCTTTGCCCGCTGGGGCGCGGCGGGTCAAGGCCCTCTCACCCCTTGGGCAGGCGCAGCACCTTTTGCCCGGTCGCCCGGCTGACCACCACCCGGTCTTCACCAATCGCCGTCACCGTACCGCCTGCAACCCGGTCGCCCACCTGCACACGCGCGGTGTCGCCATCCGCCTCCCGCACCAATGCCGCAGGCGCGCTCTGCGTCCCGAATATCCCCAAAAGCGCCACCCGGTCCAGATGAACACGCTCCGTCGCCAATTGGGCCACACCCGTCGGGGTGGCCTGCGTATCTGTTGTTGCCATGATGTGAAAACTTCGCGTTGTCTCTGATCCAGAGCGGCAGGTAACAACGCCAGACCCGGGAAAAAAGAGGCGACGTAACGGCACGGCGCCCCCCCGCCACCCCACCGGCGATTTTCAGCGCATTCCCCCGACAACACCTGCCAAGAGAGCCTCCCGAAGACCCCGGAGCACAGCCTCTCAAGCCCCTTCCAAATGGCAAAAAATACCCCGCCGGAGGCTTGAAATCTGTTTTGGCGATCCCTCAGCCCCGCAGCACCACGCCTGCGTTCACCCCCCGCTGCCGCTTCGCCCGGTGATACCCAAATGTCATCTCCGCCAGATGCGCAATCGCCTGTTCCGGCAAGGGGGCCTCCAGATCAATCACGATCCGCCGCTGCCCGTCATTGCCCGGCAGATCAGGGTACAAATCCCGCATCCGTGCCGCCAGATCGGTTTTGCAATCCACAAACAACGCAAGCTGTCCCGGCTGCCCCGCATCCCAATCCATCCGCAAGGTCGACCCCATCCGCGGTGTGACAGGCCGCCAGGCAGGCTGCCCCCACTTCAGACTTTCGGCCAAAGGCCCCACATCCGCCGCCCGTGCCGCGTCCAGAAACACCGCACGGCACGCCGCTGCCTTCTGCGCCGCAGGCACCGGCCACCCGGCAATCACATCGTTCAAAGCTGTCTCTGGGTTTTCCATATCACCACCCTAACACAGGCTGCTGACAGTTTCGGGCAGCAGCCTATTCAGCGGCCGGTTTCATGACAAACCCTTCTTCGATCTTGTCCGCCGGGGCCACAGGGTATTCCCCCGAGAAACAGGCGTCACAATACTGCGGGCAAGCCGCATCGCGTCCCTTCGCTTCGCCCACCGCACGGTACAACCCGTCGAGCGAGATAAACTTCAGACTGTCCACCGCCAGATGCTCCCGCATCTCTTCTTCCGACATGGTCGCCGCCAGCAGCTTTTCCCGCTGCGGCGTGTCCACCCCGTAAAAACACGGCCAGGCTGTGGGGGGGGAGGCAATCCTGAAATGCACCTCCTTGGCCCCCGCATCCAGGATCATCTCCTTGATCTTGCGGCTGGTGGTGCCGCGCACCACTGAATCGTCCACCAGAATGACCCGCTTGCCTCGGATCAGCGCCCGGTTCACGTTCAGCTTCAACCGCACACCCATGTTGCGGATCTGCTCTGTCGGTTCAATGAACGTCCGCCCCATGTATTGATTGCGGATGATCCCCATCGCGTAAGGAATCCCCGATTCCAACGAATATCCAATCGCCGCGGGTGTCCCGCTATCCGGCACCGGACAGACCAGATCCGCCTCCACCGGGCTTTCCTTGGCCAACTCACGGCCAATGTTCTCGCGCGTCTCATAAACCGACCGCCCGCCCAGAATAGAGTCAGGGCGTGAGAAATAGACATGCTCAAAGATACAGAACCGCGACGGCTGCGGCCGGAACGGGAAATGGGTCTGGATGCCCTCGGGCGTGATCACCACCATCTCGCCGGGCCGGATCTCCCGCACAAACTCCGCACCAATGATGTCCAGCGCACAGGTCTCGGAACTCAGCGCATAGCCATCGCCCACCTTGCCCAACACCAGCGGGCGCACGCCCAGCGGATCACGCACGCCAATCAGCTTGGTCCGCGTCATCGCCACGATGGAAAACGCCCCATCCACCCGACGCAGGGCATCTTCCATCCGCTCCGGGATCGTGCGCTGCATCGACCGCGCCATCAGATGAATGATACACTCACTGTCAGAGGAGGACTGAAAGATCGACCCGCGCTCAATCAGTTCCTTACGCAGCGCATTGGCGTTGGTGATATTGCCATTATGCGCAATCGCCGCCCCGCCCATGGCGAACTCACCAAAAAACGGCTGCACATCGCGGATCGCCGTCTGCCCCTTGGAGCCTGCGGTGGAATACCGCACATGCCCAATCGCCAGTTCTCCCGGCAGATGCTGCATCACATCCTGCGAGGTGAAGTTGTCCCGGACATAGCCAAACCGCCGCGCCGACTGAAACCCCAGCTTGGGATCATGGCTGACAATCCCACCCGCTTCCTGCCCGCGATGCTGCAAGGCATGCAGGCCAAGGGCCACGAAATTCGCCGCATCGGCCACGCCGACCACGCCAAAGACGCCGCATTCTTCCTTGAGTTTGTCTCCATCAATATCGTCGATGTAACTGGCATCAAACGGATGGGCAGGGGGCATGAGCGGGGCGCGAGGGGCAGGGTGCTTCGGCAAAGGGCAGCTCTCCGAATCCGGGCAAGAAGGATTATGACGGGTTTACGGTCTATGGGCAGTGCTGTCACCCCACTGCGCAAAGGTTTACGCAGGGGCAGGGTGGATTGGAAAAAACGCCCGCCCGGCCATCAATCCGCGCGCCCGCCTTCTCAACCGGTGCCTGCAACGGCATACCGCAGCGCAGCAGGGGCCAACCGCCCCTGCCGCTGCTTCTCTTTTTGGCTCTAAATATCCCGGCGCACCGGATCAACCGGATGCGGCATCGGTCAGGACGCGCCGCAGTTGCCAACCAGCTCCACAAAACGCGCTTCAATCCATCCCAGCGCTTCTTCGGGATTGCGCTCCTCGATCTGCCCCGTGAACTGACCGAAGACCTTCGCGGACCGGCTGTCATCAACCATGGTGATCTCTCCGGGCGTGACAACGATGGAATAGACAAAGAACCCGACAGCGACCAACAGAATGCCGCGCACCACGCCAAACAGGAACCCAAGGCCCTGATCCAGCCCGCCCAGCACCGATCGCTGCACAATCGAAGAGAAGAGCGGCGTGAACAGCGACGCGATGATCAGCACCGCCGCCACCACGATAAAGAACGCCAGCACAATCGACATCTCGCAATTGTTCGCCAGCCATTCACCGACATAGGGCAATTCGCGCACCAAAGGCTCAATGCGGGGCGCGAACATATAGGCCAGCACCGCAGCGGCCACCCAGCCGACAATCGCCATCAGTTCACGCACCAACCCGCGGCCATAGGCCAGCAGCGCAGACAACACGATGACCAGTGCCACCACACCGTCAATGATCGTAAAACCTTCCATCTGCCCTGCTTTCTGCTCGTTTTCTTATGATGAGAGACCGTCACCCGGCCCCAAAAATCTCACCCACAAACCCGGTCAGGTCCGACATTGTATTCAGCTTCAGACCAGATGTGCCCACTGTTTTTCCACCAGCAGGCGCGATGGCGCTGGTAAAACCAAGTTTTGAGGCTTCTTTCAACCTATTTTCCGTCTGAGTGGCGGGGCGCAGCGCACCCGACAGGCTGATTTCCCCAAAAACCACGGTTTCCGCAGGCAGCGCTACATCTTCGCGTGCACTCAGCAGGGCCGCTGCAACCGCTAGATCTGCCGCCGGTTCCGACACCTTCATCCCGCCCGCCACGTTCAGATACACATCCAGCCCCGCAAACGGAATGCCACAGCGCGCCTCCAGCACCGCCAGGATCATCGCCAGACGGCCCCCGTCCCAGCCCACCACCGTGCGCCGCGCCTGTGAGTGTGGCGAGGGGGCCACCAGCGCCTGCAATTCAACCAGGACGGGCCGTGTACCTTCAATGCCTGCAAACACCACCGACCCCGCCGCAGGCGCCCCGCGTTCTGACAAGAACAAGGCAGACGGATTGGTCACCTCGGCCAAACCGCCGCCTGTCATCTCGAACACGCCGATCTCATCTGCCGGGCCAAAACGGTTCTTCACGCTGCGCAAAATCCGGAACTGATGCCCGCGCTCTCCCTCAAAGTAGAGCACCGTATCCACCATATGCTCCACCACCCGTGGCCCGGCGATCTGCCCTTCCTTGGTGACGTGACCCACCAAAACCACCGAGACGCCGCGCCGCTTGGCAAAGGCCGTCAATTCATGCGCCGCCGCCCGGACCTGAGACACCGACCCCGGCGCGCTTTCCACATTGTCCGCCCACATGGTCTGAATGGAATCGATGATCGCCAGATCCGGCTTCTCCACCTCCAGCGTGGTCAGAATATCGCGCAGGTTGGTCTCTGCCGCCAGCTTCACCGGGGCTTGATCCAGCCCCAGCCTTTGCGCCCGCATCCGCACCTGCGCACTGGCTTCCTCGCCACTGACATAGATGGTGCGGAGCCCCTTCTGTGCAAAATGCGCCGCCGCCTGCAACAACAGGGTGGATTTCCCAATGCCGGGATCGCCCCCCACCAGAATCGCGGAGGCCGCCACCAGACCACCGCCCAGCACCCGGTCCAGTTCACCAATGCCCGACATCTTGCGCGGAGGGGGCACCTCCTGCGTGGACAAATCGGTCAGTTGTACCGATGACCCGCGTTTTGCCCCCAGAGACTTCGAAGGCGGCCCCGCCGAAATGCCTTTGTCCTCCACGATGGAGTTCCATTCGCCGCAGCCGTCACAGCGCCCCGACCATTTGTTGAACGAGGCTCCGCAGGCAGAGCAGGAAAAGGTTTTGGATGATTTCGCCATGGGGTCTTGTGGCGGAGCACTCCGCGTTCGTCAATCACCCGATCTTATTGAAAAGATCGGTCCGAATTCTTCTAAGAATTCGTTTCGGAATTTTCGAAAATTCCGCCCCTTTCCAACCGTTCGGTTCCCCATGAAATCCACAGTGACGCCAGAATGCACCCTGTAAACAGATACAATCCCCAGGCCGTCTCAATCCGCCCCACACCAATCCCCTTGGCCAGCGTAATATAGAGCGCAATCAAGAAGATATCCGCCATCGCCAGCTTGCCCATCACATGGAGCGCAGGCAAGGCGCGCCCGCTCAGCAACCCGAAATGCACCAAGGCCAGCCCAATCGTCTTCAAATACGGCGCAAACAGCGCAAACACCGTCACCACCAGCGCCAGAAAGATATCCGACCCCCAAAGCGATTGCAGACCCGTCAGCACCGAAATCTCGTTCAGCGAAAACAGCGGCAGCAACCCCGCTTTCATCAGCGGCGCCCACCACGCCAGCGGGTACAGCACCAAAAGTGCCAGATTGCAGATCTTAAGTGTGCGGGACATAGGTCCGCTTGTACCGTGCGCCCAGCGACGTCAGCACTTCATAGCCAATCGTGCCGGCATATTCCGCCACCGTGTCCACCGACTGATGCGCCCCCAGCATCTGCAAACTCTCAGGCTCCCCGGCGACATCCGTGATATCCACCGTCAGCATGTCCATCGACACCCGGCCAATCACGGGCACCTTCACACCTTCCGCCGTCAACGCCGCCCGTGGCCCCATCGCGCGGATCAGACCATCGGCATAACCGGCTGCAATCGTGGCCACTTTGGTCACCCGGTCGGCCACAAAGGCATTGCCATAGCCCACGGATTCGCCCACCTGCACCTCGCGCGTCTGAATGACCGGAATGTCCAGCGTCACCACCGGCACGGCATCCACAAACGGCAACCCGCCATACAGCCCCACACCGGGGCGCGTCAGTTCAAAATGATAGGCCGGCCCCAGCAGAATGCCCCCCGTCGCGGCCAGCGATCGCGGCACATCCACATCCTGTGTCATGCCCAGAAAGGTGTTCAGCTGTTGCGTGTTCATCGGGTGCTTGGGCTCATCGGCGCAGGCCAGATGGGACATGATCAACTCAGGCTTCTGCGCCAGTGCCAGATCGCGCAGCGCGGCCCATTCCGATGGCTCCATCCCCAGCCGGTTCATGCCGCTGTCCAACTGGACGCCAAAGGGATGCCCCGGCAGGCTTTCCACATGGCAGAGCAACTGATCGACCGAATTGATCAACGGCACCAGAGCGGCGGTGCGGATCACATCCGCATCCCCCGCCATATGGCCCGAGAACACATAGATCACCGGCCCCGGTCCCAGCGCGCGCCGCAGCGCCACACCTTCCTCCGCCGCGGCCACAAAGAAATGCCGTGCCCCGGCCTTGGCCAGTGCCGGGCCGACATCGTCGATCCCCAGACCGTAGGCATCCGCCTTGACCACCGCGCCGGTCTCCGCGCTGCCCGCGCGGTCCAGCGCGCGCCAGTTGGCCACGACAGCCGCCAGATCAATTGTCAGTTGTGCAACACTCATCCCCGGTGCTTTAGGCAATTTCCCCGCCGGGTCAAGCATCAGGTGACGTTGCGGACCGGGCCGGAATTGCCGCTTGCCCCGCACGGTTCAGCCGCTACCGTACCTATAACCCCAGGGAGGACCCACCATGACATCTGCAAAACTGACAACACTGCCCCTTGCCGTGACACTTGGCGTTGCCGCCTCCGCGCTCTGGGCGGAGAACCGCATCGACACGCAACTGCCCTCAGCACCGGCCCTTGCGGCCTACGGCGACATGCCCGTTGGCGTGCGTCAGATTGAAATGACAAACCCCGACCAGATCAACATCCTCGCCATTGATCCCGCTGCCGACAAACCCGATCCCCTGCCGCGCTACGACCGCCCGTTGACGGTCGAGGTCTGGTATCCCGCTGCCGATGGCGCAAGCGGCGACACCACGCTCAAAGCCTTCCTGCGTGACGGCACCACCGAAGTGGACCTGCAAGGCCGCGCCATGCGTGACGCCGCGCCCGCCACGCCCGACGATGCCTATCCGCTGGTGATCATCAGCCACGGCTATCCGGGCAACCGCTTCCTGCTGAGCCATATCGCCGAGAACCTCGCGTCCAAAGGCTATGTCGTGGCCTCCATCGACCACACCGACAGCACCTACCGCACACAGGCGGCGTTTGGATCCACACTGGTGAACCGCTCGCTCGATCAGCTTTTTGTGCTGGAGGAAATGGCCCAGATGGCGGCGGACGGCGGCGAGATGGCGGGTCTTTTTGACGCCGGCAACGCCGGGTTGATCGGCTATTCCATGGGCGGCTATGGCGCGGTGATCACCGCAGGGGGCGGCGTGACCGAAGCCTCCGTCGCTTACCCATGGGGCGGGCCGCATGGCACGCTGGGCATCCACCTTGCAGGCAGCGACAGCCACAATGCGCTGCCCGACGCGCGGATCAAGACCGCCGTGGCCTTTGGGCCGTGGGGTATGAACACGGGGTTCTGGGACGCGGACGGGCTGGCAGGGGTGCAGATCCCGATGCTGTTCATTGCCGGATCGCAGGATGATGTGTCGCTATATGAAAACGGCGTGCGCGCACTTTGGGACGGCGTCAGCAACGTCGAGGCGGCACTTCTGACATATGAAAACGGTGGTCACAATTCCGGCGCGCCGATGCCGGCTCCCAAGGAAAGCTACTACTTCAACGAAGACAAAGGCTTCGACATCTCCGAACACTACAGCGACCCGGTCTGGGACAGTGCGCGCATGAACAACATCGCGCAGCATTTCGTCACCGCCTGGATGGACCGCCACCTGAAGACGGACGCCGAAGCGGCAAGCTATCTTGAGTTGGTAGAGAATTCCAACGACGGTGTCTGGTCCAAGGAAGACGACGGGACCGAGAAGGAGGATCACTCCTACTGGAAAGGCTTCGCCGAAGGCACAGCCAAGGGTCTGCGCTATGAAGTGAAAGTGCCGCAATAAGGCGCTGCCTCCGCGCGCGTTAACCTTAAGAGCGCGGTGTAAGTCTAGGCTGCACAGCGATTAATTAAGGGTTAAAACCTGTCCCCGCGGGGACAGATTGGCAAAATCAGGCGGGCATCTGCTGCGTTGCGCAGTGGATGCCGCCGCCCAACTCCCCCAGCACATCGACGTTCAGCGTGATCACCTCGCGTCCCGGATAATGTCGTTGCAGGGCCTCCACCGCGATGGTGTCTGCTGTCTCATCTCCAAATTGCGCGGCAATCACCGCGCCGTTGCAGACGTAGTAATTGGCGTAGGAGGCGACAAATTCAATCGACGCGACCCGGCGGATTTCAGGCTCCGGAATGACGTCGATCTCAAGGCCTGCGGCTTTGAGCGCGTCATGGGTCTCCAGCGCGGCCAGATGAAAGGGGTCGTCGGTCACAGGTGCATCCGGCAGGTTCATCAACACGCGGCCCGGTCCGGTGAAACGGGCAAGGGCGTCGATGTGGTAGTCGGTGATGTCCTCCCCGTAGACCCCGCGCGCCCAGATCATCCGCTCCGCCCCGTAGGCGGCCAGCAGGCGGTCTTCGACCTGACCCCGGCTCAGCCCCGGATTGCGGTTGGGGTTCACCCAGGAACTTTCATGGGCCATCAGCAGGCCGTGGCCGTCATGTTCGACCCCGCCGGGCTCGCCCTTCAGACCGCTGTCGATCAGCGGAATGCCCATCCGGGCGGCCACGCGCGCCGCGACCTGACCATCATGGCGGTGCTGCTGCTTGTTCCCCCAACCGTTGAATTGAATGTGGCTGACCACCAATTCCCCATCCTGAAAGGCAAAAAGCGGGCCTGCGTCCCGCGCCCAGAGGTCTTCGGTGGGCACGTCCCACAGGGTCACGGCATCGCTGAGCCATTTGCGGGCGGTGGCGTGCTGCGCGGCATCGGCCAGCAGAATCACCGGCTCAAACTGCGCGATGGTATTGGCGATATCGGCAATGGTCCGCTGCGCCATGCGCAGGAAAACCCTGTCCCCATAGACCGGCAGGCTGCTGGGCCACATCATGAAGGTCTGCGCATGGGGTGCTTCTTCGGGCGGGATATGGAGCGGTGATCCGGCCATGGCAGACCCCTTTGCTGTAACGCCAAATGCAGCCGCGCCAAGCATCAGGTCACGGCGGCGCATCAGAACTCCTGTTCGTCGCCGCCCTGCTGCCAGGGTTTGACGAGGTTGCCAAAGCGGGTGAAGCGGCCCTCAAAGCTGAGATCCACTGTCCCGATGGGGCCGTGACGCTGTTTGCCGATGACCACCTCGGCGCGGCCGTGCAGGCGCTCCATCTCTTCCTGCCAGGCGGCCATGGCTTCCAGATCGTGATCGCCGGGTTTTTCGCGCTCTTTGTAGTATTCTTCGCGGAAGACGAACATCACCACATCGGCATCCTGTTCGATGGAGCCGGATTCGCGCAGGTCTGAAAGCTGCGGACGCTTGTCCTCGCGGTTTTCCACCTGACGGCTGAGCTGCGAGAGGGCGATGACGGGGATGTCGAGTTCTTTGGCGATGGCCTTGAGACCCATGGTGATTTCGGAGATTTCATTCACCCGGTTTTCAGATTTGCCGGTGCCGCGCACCAGCTGGAGGTAGTCCACGATCAGCACATCAAGGCCATGGGTCCGTTTCAAACGACGCGCGCGGGCGGCGAGTTGGGAGATCGGCAGGGCGGGTGTGTCGTCGATAAAAAGCGGGCAGGCTTCCAGCGCTTTGGCGGCGTCGACGAAGCGGCGGAATTCGACTTCGGTCATGTCGCCGGAGCGGATTTGCTGGGAGGGGATTTCTGCGGCTTCGGACAGGATACGGGCAGCAAGCTGTTCGGCGCTCATCTCAAGCGAGTAGAAGCCCACGACGCCGCCGTCGATGGCGCCTTCGGAGCCGTCGGCGGTCACGCCGCGTTTGTAGGCTTTGGCGACGTTGAAGGCGATGTTGGTGGCAAGCGAGGTTTTCCCCATCGAGGGACGCCCTGCGAGGATCAACAAGTCAGAGCGGTGCAAACCACCGAGTTTCTTGTCCATGTCGATCAGGCCGGTGGAGACACCCGAGAGGCCACCGTCACGCTGATAGGCCGCGTTGGCGACATTCACCGCGTCTGTTACCGCTTTGAGAAAGCTTTGAAATCCGCTTTCGACCTGGCCTTGTTCCGCGAGCTTGTAGAGCTGCTGTTCGGCTTCGACAATCTGCTCACGCGGCTCGGAAGAGACATCCACCGTGGCGGCTTTGGCAGAGATGTCGCGGCCCAGTTGAATGAGGTCCCGCCGCACCGCCAGATCGTAGATCATCTGCGCATAATCGCGCACCGCAAAGGCAGAGATCGCGGCCCCCGCAAGGCGCGCAAGATAGGCCGGACCGCCAAGTTCCTTGAGGCCTTCGTCCTCCTCCATGAATGCCTTGAGCGTCACGGGAGAAGCGAGATTGTTCTTGGCAATCCGCTGGGAGGCGATGTCAAAGATCCGCGCGTGCACGGGGTCATAGAAATGCTTCGGCCCGATGATGGAGGCCACCCGGTCGTAGATGTCATTGTTGGTGAGAATCGCCCCCAGAAGCTGCTGTTCCGCCTCGATGGAATGCGGCATCGTATCTGGGGCCTGCACAGCGATATCGGTCGCGTTCAGCGATGTAATCTCGTTCATTGTCTCACCCGTTTCTTGCCCTTTAACAGGTCTTAACGAGGCGCGGGCTGCTGCGCAAAATGTATAACCTGTGGATAAGCCGGTTTGTGGATGCCGGGGCTACATCTTGCGATTTTTGAGGTGTGTCTGTCAAGATTTAGAGGGAGATCAGCGGGTTCTTGCGTCTTGCCAGTCTTTGGGGGCGTGCAGGAATTTTTCAACCTCTGTAAGCGTCGCCTCATTGAAAGCGCCTTGCGCTTTCGCTTCGGCCAGAACGTCCCACCAGGTGCACAGATGGTGCAGTGTAACGCCGTGATCGCCCAAGGTTTTTGTCGTTTCCGGGAAGATGTCATAGTAGAAGATGACGGCGGTATGCCCGCAGGTGGCACCCGTCTCGCGGATGGCATCGACAAAGCTGAGTTTCGAGCCGCCATCGGTGGTCAGATCCTCGACCAGCAGCACGCGCTGGCCTTCCGTCATCACCCCTTCGATACGGGCGTTGCGGCCGTATCCCTTGGGTTTCTTGCGCACATAGGTCATGGGCAGCGCCATGCGTTCGGCCACCAGAGCGCCGAAGGGGATGCCTGCGGTCTCCCCGCCTGCGACGTTGTCGAAGGCCTCAAACCCTGCGTTGCGCATCACGGTGACGGTCAGGAAATCCATCAGCGTGGCGCGGATGCGGGGGAAGGAGATCAGCTTGCGGCAGTCGATGTAGGTCGGGCTGGGCAGGCCGGAGGCGAGGGTGAAAGGCTCATCCGCGTTGAAATGCACGGCTTCGATTTCCAGCAGCATACGGGCGGTGAGGCGGGCCATTTCATCGGCGGTGGGGAAGCTGGTGGGGATCATTGCAGCGGGGTCCTTGTGGTGAGGGGGCGCCGGAAGAGATTTCAGGCCTCCGGCGGGGTTTTTTGAACCATTTGGAAGATCAGGTCACGCGCCAATGGAGCGGCATGTCCGGGTCGAAGACGGTGACGGGGCCGTCGGGGGTGTCGATGTGGTCGGGGTATGTCGGGCGTTCGCGGGTGAGGGTGATGGTGTCCGCGTTCACCGGCAGGCCGTAGAAGGCGGGGCCGTTGCGGGAGGTGAAGGTTTCCAGGTGGTCGAGGGCGCCTTCCTGCTCAAACACTTCGGCCAGAATGGAGAGCGTGTTGGGTGCGGTGAAGCAGCCGGCGCAGCCGCAGGGCTGGAGTTTGCGTGCGTCGGTGTGGGGGGCGCTGTCGGTGCCGAGGAAGAAGCGCGCGTCGCCGGAGGTGGCGGCGGCACGCAGGGCAAGGCGGTGGGATTCGCGTTTGGCCACGGGCAGGCAGTAGTAATGCGGGCGGATGCCACCGGCGAGGATGTGGTTGCGGTTGATCACCAGGTGGTGCGTGGTGATCGTCGCGGCAAGATTGGTGTCATTGGCATGCACGTAGTCGACGGCGTTGGCGGTGGTGATGTGTTCCATGATCACGCGCAGGTCGGGGTGTTGGCGGCGGATCGGGTCGAGGACGCGGTCGATGAAGACGGCTTCGCGGTCGAAGATGTCGATGTCGGGGTCGGTGACTTCGCCGTGGCAGCACAGCGGCAGGCCGATGGCGGCCATACGTTCGAGGACGGGCGCGACCCTGTCAAAATTGGTCACGCCGCTGGCGGAATTAGTGGTGGCGCCTGCGGGGTAGAGTTTGACGGCATGCACGAGGCCCGAGGCATGGGCGGCTGCGACGTCATCCGCGTCGGTGTCTTCGGTGAGGTAGAGCGTCATCAGCGGGGTGAACGCCGCGCCCTCGGGCAGGGCGGCCATGATGCGGGCGTGATAGGCCTGCGCATCGGCCAGCGTGACCACGGGCGGCACCAGATTGGGCATGATGATCGCACGGGCGAAATGGGCGGTGGTGTGGGGCAGCACGGCGCGCAGCATATCGCCATCGCGCAGGTGCAGGTGCCAGTCATCGGGGCGGCGCAGGGTCAGGGTATCACTCATGGCGACCGGGCTAGCACGGAGGCGTGCAGGGCGCCAGAGTGTTAGGCGTTCTCCGCGATGCGGGCTTCGATTTCAGCGAGGCGTTTGCCGAATTTGGGCGCGCGCATGCGGCTGGTCACGTTGCGGCAGACCATGGCGGCCAGGTGATCGCGGCCTTCGGCTTCGAGCGCGCCCAGAAGGCAACGCAGATAGGTGCGGTAGTCGCGGCGGGCGCGGAAGATGCGGGCAAAGGCAACCGGGTCGAGGCGGTCTTCGGCCACGGCCAGCAGCAGCGGCACCCATTGGTTCATCTCCAGAAGGTCGGTTTGCAGCGCGTCGCCCATGAAGCGCATGCGGTGTTTGGTGACATTGGCGCGGGTAAACAGGGCGGCGTGCATCGCATCAAGCTGTTCGCGCGGGTCATAGAGGATATGGGCGCTGTGGGCCGCGTCCAGCATGTCCGGCGCATAGCCGTAGCGCGTGGTGAAATCGCAGGCGCGCAGCGGTGTGAAACGCGGATCCCATTCGGTGAGGCGGGCATCAAGCGTTGCCTGCGGCTGGATCGCCAGCACCCGCGCGCCTGGGGACGCCACGGAATAGGCAGCGGCGGCATAGGCACAGGGACCGGCGCCGTAGAAAACCACGGTGTCGAATTCATCGAAGAACCCGTCATCGACGAGGCGGTCAAAGAACGCATAGACTGCCGGATCCCGGAACCATGTATCCCCGTCACTGCCGACACACAGATGCGACCAATGGTGCGCCTTGAGCATGTCCCAGCCCAGAGGTTGTGCCAGATCGGAAAGGGCATGAATGCCCTGCATCGTCTCGAAGGTGACCAACAGGGTGGCGCCGTCTTCGGCGAAGGCGGCGAAATGGCGGGGGCCCAGCGTCTGGAAAAAACCGTCTTCCTCCGTCACCTCGGCAACCGCTTCCAGCCAGTCTGCGCGCGGCAGATCGGTCAGTGACGTGTCGAGCGTTGTGGTCTGGTCTTTCATCACTCGGTCCTCGGGTCCCATGTCGCCTGCTTGTCGCGCGTGCTGACGCTCGTGCAATATTAGTAGAATAAGGCGAGAATGTGGAGAAAAGACAAGGGGAGCGGGTCAATTCCGCGCGTTTTGCCGCCCGAGGTTGGCGTGGTGGGTCAGGAACCGCGCGGCATTGAGCGGGATCGGTTGCGACGGCGGTGTCATCATCAGCCGTCCAAAGAGCGCGCGGTAGGGTTCGTCCTGCATCAGGTCAAGGAAACGCGCCTTGCGCCATTTCACAGCGTTTTCATGGAGTTGCGCGAGCGTTTCGTCAGACTTGAGCTGCGCCAGCGCGCTGTTGCGGGCAGGTGCCAGGCTGCTGATGGAGGTGTCTGTGTCGGTGTTGAAGTTCCGCTCCACCCAGTAGTCGAGGCCGAGGGTGTCTGCCTCATGCACGGCGCGGCCACGGGCGGCTTTCAGCACATAGCTCTCTGCGGCGCCAAGGGGATAGTGATTCAACTGCGCCAGACCGTAATTGTCGCGGCCATAGGTGGAGAAGATGCGCGCGGTGCGGAACTGCGGGGGCAGGGCGCGGCCGTGGCTGTCAAACCACCGGGCGTCTGACAGTTTGGCGTCATCGGGGTCGCGGGGGCGGTGCACGCCGGGTTTGCGGTAGGTGCCATCGTTTTTGTAGAGGGTCTTGAACATCGCCGCGCGCCACGGCCAGTGCATGACAGCGGGGGCGCAACGGGTGAAGGTATCCGTGACGGGGGTGTCCTGGTAGCGGACCTGGCCCGAGAAGCCAAAAAGCCGCCATGTGAGCGTGATGGCGGTGGCATCGGGCAGGGCGGCATGCAGGGCAGACAGGGTATGATCGCCGGTGTGGATGTTGACGAATTCGTCCACATCAAGGGGCAGGATCCAGTCGGCTTGCCTGGTGAGCGGGTGTTTGGCGGCAGCCTTGAGGGCGGTGAACTGGATACCGCCTTTGTCGTAGGGGCCGTCGTTGGGCACGTGAGTGAGGTGGCCGAGGGTTTCGAGCCGGTCGAGCATCGTATCGGTGCCGTCCTGACAATCGTTTGAAAAGACGAGGAAATCCGTGAACCCGACGGCGCGGTGATGGGCGAGCCATTCGAGCAGAAAGGCGGCCTCGTTCCGGACGCAGAGGATGGCGAGGTGGCGCACCTGTCAGCTTTCCATGTCGAGGGAGAGGGCGTAGGCGACACGTTCCGTCTCGTTCAGTTTGACCTGCAAGGCCTGGGCGTAGAGGTCCTGAAATTCGGGCTGGCTGCGGAGTTCCTTTGCCTTGGCCTTGTGCCATGCGAAACCTGCGTCATGGGCGGCGCGCAGCGTCTCATCGGCCATCAGCGCGTCGTATTCGGCGCGCAGGCGGGGCAGGTTGCGTTTGATGGTGATGTCGCGGAAATCGGACCAATCCATGCGAATCCAGTAGTTGATCCCGATGGAGCGATCGACGTGCAGCGCACGGCCGCGCTGGCGTTTGATCAGGAAGCTTTCAGCGGAGCGCAAAGCGTAGTGGTTGAGTTGCAAAAGGTCGTAACCGATTGTTTTCTTTGATGAGCGCCAGCCGTTGTTGACGGCATCCGGCGTCATGTCCTGACCGGAACCGTTCACCCATTTGACCTTCTTGGCGAACGCAGGGTCCAGTTTGTTGGGGCGGTGGCAGGAGATTTTGGCATAGGCCCCGATGTTGCGGAACATCGTTTTGAACCCCCAGACGGTGTGGGGTTTGGGGCAATAGGCGGGCGCGCATGCATCGAATTGGTCGATGACGAATGCGTCGTTGAGTTCGGTCACGCCGTTGTGGCCGAAGAGCCGCCACGTCATCGCAAAGTTGGTCGCATCCGGCACGGCGGCGAAGAGGTCACTGAGCGTGCCGTTGCCGGTGCGCACGTTCATGAATTCATCCACGTCGATGTGGATGATCCACTCGGCATTCTGGATCAACGGTTCCTTCAGGGACTGGTTCAGCGCGTGTTGCTGGGGCGAGTTGCCCTTCCATTGATCGTTGTTGCGGTGCTGGACGATGCCCATCTCTTGCAAGCGGCCCAACACCTCGTCGGTGCCGTCAGAGCAATCGTTCGTGTAGATCAGAAAGTGATCGACACCCATGGCGCGGTGATAGGCGATCCACTCCACGATATAGGGCGCTTCGTTCTTCATGCAGCCGACGATGACATTGCCGGTGGAGCCTTTGGGCAGGTCGCGTTTGGCCAGCGGCGTATAGGCGGCGGCGAGTTGTTCTTCGTCCACCGCGCCGAGGTTGTTATGCGGGCGGAACTGTGTGCCCAGCACCATCTGGTGGTTCACTTTCACGCGGGTGAGGAGCTGCTTTTTCTCTGCCTTTTCATCGGGTTTTGCGGCATCTGGGTTCAGCAGCGCGGTGAATTTCCGCGCGGCCTCCTTGGCTTCGCGCGCCTCGGCCAGACGGTCGGCCAGCGGCGTGGCCGCGCGGTTGATGCCGAAGGCAAAAGCCGTGAGGTATTGCGAGGCGCGGTAGCCCAGCGTCGGGTCCGCTTCGGCATAGGTATCGGCTTTGGGCGGCGCTTTGAGGGCCGTGGCCAGCGCAGGAAAGCGTTTGATCAGGGTTTTGTTCTTGTTGGCAAAATGGGTGGAAATGGCGTGCAGGCTGCCGGGGTCAACCGGCGCGCCCGTGACGCGGACGTTCATGCGCATTTGCTGCCAGACCTCGCGCGGGCAGATGATCTCGCGCTTTTGCATGTAGCGGATGAGGATGTCGTTGAACTGCCGCAGGCGGGTGAGCGAGGCCGCCGGTTCGGGTGTGGGAGGGCGTTCGGGTTTGGCGGGGGCCAGTGGGATGCCAAGGGTCTCCCCCAACACCTGCGCGCCATCAGCGCTCCAAAGACGGTCCATATCAAGCGGATGCAGGGTGACGTTGCCCTTGCCAAAGGTGCCTTCCCAGAACTTGAGCAGGGCAGTGAAGTCCAGCCACGGCGGCGGATGCTGGATGTCATCGAACAGACCGAAGTAGGGCGCGCATTCGCCACGCAGAGCCATGGCACAGGGGCCCCAGTCCTTGCCTGCGGCCAATGCCAGTTCCGCGTCCAACCCGGTGCGGCGGCCTTCCATCACGGCATAGGTATAATGATCCAGCGCCATGCGCGCCTGCGCCTGCACGTGCAGGGCGATCTGGATATCATCGAAGTGTGGAGAGAGGAGCGCGTGCAGGCGTTTGAGCTCTGCCGGTGTGGTCAGGTAACAGCCCATCTGGGCGGCTGAGATCACCACATGATCTACCGCCAGTTCAGGGACCTCGCGCGCCAGTTTGGCGGTGAACTCCGCCTGCAAGGTCTCTCCCACCAGCGGCCCATCCAGCCCGCGTTTGTAGCGCAGCACGCTGCCCGCATCAGGGTCCGCGCAGGCGGCATAGAGCCGGACGTGGTTCCAGTCGGGGGCGGCGATGCCAGCCGCCGCGAGCGTATCCGCATTCTGCGCCAGCAGGGTGCGCATCCGCGCCGCTGCCCGCTCCACCGGGCCGATCAGCAGGGTGATCTTGCGCGCCATGCTCAGCCTTCCTGCCGCTGGGTTGCCAGCCATTCCGCAGTGGTGTTGCTTTTGCCCCACCACGGCAGATCAACGCCCAGAAAGCCCGAGATTTTCTCAGCCGCTGCGGGGTCTTCGGGATCGACGGCAAGGAAGTGTGTGCGCCCCTCAAAGATGCGGTCGCAAAAGGCGTAATGCGACGTGATCCAGCGCACCAGATGCGGTTTTTGATCGCCATAGGGCCGGGGCAGACCGGGCACATTGTTGCGTGGCAGCCGTTCCTTGGCGAGGTTGTTCCAGTTCAGCATGCTTTCGGCGGTTTTCTCCGGATTGCGGCGGGACAGCAGGAAGCGCACGTTCGGGTGATGTGTCTCAATGGCGGTGAGCAGGCCCACATCCATCTGTGGCCAGAAACAGACGTTCTTGTTGACTGCATTCATCTCGGTGATGGCGTCATATTCGCCAAGCCGCGCCAGCGGATCACCGCTGTCGAAGTAATCTTCATACATCAGCTCCGCCACCAGCCGGTCGTGCAGATGAACGCTGTCTGTTTCATGCCGCCTGATGCGCCAGTCGGCCACGTGCAGGCCTGCCTGCCGCAATGCATCGGCCAGGGTGGTGGTGCCGGATTTCGGCAGCGACAGGGAAATGATCGGGCGGGTCATGTGATCTCCAGCTCCTTGCGCAGGGCGTCTTCCATCGGCGGAAAAGGGGAGGCGGCGCGCAGCTGATCGCGCATCTGTTGATAGCTGTCCTGCGCCAGCAGGTCGTCGCGCTTGGCGCGGTGCAGGGCGACGGCTTCATCGTGCAGATCCGCGATGCCGGGCAGGGCCTTGAGCGCCGCCATTTCCGCCTCAAGCGGCGCGGCGTAGCGCAGGATCGACGGATCGTGATATCCATTGTCATTGCGTTCGCGCCAATAGCTGTCGTCAAAGGCGCGGTGTTCGCGGTTCACGTCGCCCCGGTCGTTCTTGACCAGATAGCTGTCGAGGCTGCGCAGCGCGTAGTGGTTCAGCGTGGCATGTGCGCGGGCATCACGCGCGGGAAAGGCGCGGATGCGGCGTTTGTTGGCGCGCTTGCGAAAGCGCGGCGGCACCGGGCGGCCCGACCCATCTGTCCAGAGGGGCGCGCCGTGTTTGTCCTCATCATGGAACGGACGGTGCGCGCCATAGTAAGCCAGCGGGAAATCCGCGCGGACCAGGCTTTTGACCTCAATCGCGGTCTGGTCGCACCAGATGTCGGGATTGTGACTGTGCTGGAATTGCCGGATCACGGGCGCGTCCTCGAACGCTTCCACCCCGTTGTTGGCAAAGAACTGGAAGGTGACGGAGATGGCTTGCGGATTGCCGCAGGCCGCAATCAGCGCGGGGATTGTATGATCACCCACATGGATGTTGAGGAATTCATCCACATCCGCCACCCAGACCCAATCGGCCTGTTTGACGACCTGCTGCGTCTTGGCGTCCTTGAGCGCCTGCATCTGGTAGTTGCGGTTGGTGGCAGGGTTGGGCAGATGGGTCAAAATGCCGTGGTCCGCCAGACGGTCCAGCAGCCGGTCCGTCGCATCGGTGCAATCGTTGGAATAAAACAGAAAATCCGTCACCCCGATGACGCGCTGAAAGGCGATCCATTCCAGCAGGAAAGGGCCTTCGTTCTTGACGCAGGTCACAGCTGTTATGCGCATGTCAGCCTGTCCTGCCGTGGCAGGGGGTGTTCTGTCTCATATCCGCCTCTGGGTCGGGTGTGCAAAAGCGCCCCGGTCCTCTTGATTGTGCAAGATGTATGCCAGCCCCACCGAATCAGGTCAACATTTCGGGGGGCATCCCGCAATGTCGTGGTAAATCGGCACGGGTCCAGCCCTTGACCCCGGCAGGTCAAGATGCAGGTTGGGTGGGAACGGGAGGACGACACCACATGAACAAACCAACCTCGATCGACGCGGTGCAGGAAATGCTGGGCGCGCAAGGGTACATTTGCGGGCGCGCATTGGGCACGGTGGTGTTCCTCAGCCTCACGCTGGGCCGACCGCTGTTTCTGGAAGGCGAAGCAGGCGTGGGCAAGACCGAGATCGCCAAAGCGCTGGCCGCCGCCCTGGGCCGCAAGTTGATCCGCTTGCAATGCTACGAAGGGCTTGATGCGTCATCTGCCGTCTATGAATGGAACTTTCCGGCCCAGATGGTTGCCATCCGCACGGCGGAAGCCACAGGTGGTGCGGACCGCAGCGCCCTGACAACAGAGCTGTTCAGCGACGACTACCTGATCGAACGGCCCCTGCTGGAGGCCATGCGCCCGGATGAGAACGGCGCGCCGATCCTGCTGATTGATGAACTCGACCGCACCGATGCGCCCTTTGAAGCGTTCCTGCTCGAAGCGCTCAGCGATTTTCAGGTGACGATCCCCGAAATGGGCACCATCAAGGCGCCAGAGCCGCCGATTGTGATCCTGACTTCCAACCGCACCCGCGAAGTGCACGACGCCCTCAAACGCCGCTGCCTGTATCACTGGGTCGACTACCCGGGCTTTGAGCGTGAGATGGAAATCCTCGCCGCCCGCGCCCCCGAAGCGGCCGAGGCACTCAGCCGCGAAGTGGTGGCCTTTGTGCAGGCCCTGCGCACCGAAGACCTGTTCAAGAAACCCGGCGTGGCCGAAACCATCGACTGGGCCAAATGCCTGCTGGCCCTCGACGTCATCCAGCTGTCCCCCGAGGTCATCGCCGACACCCTGGGCGCGATCCTCAAATATCAGGACGACATCGCCAAGCTGCACGGCTCGGAAGCCAAACGCATCCTTGATCAGGCCAAAGCCGCGCTGGAGCCCGCATGATCCTTCCAAATGGTAAAAAAAACCTGGGAGGTCTGGAGGGTAAAACCCTCCAGTCAGGCAATCTTGCCTGAATACGCCCCCCTCGACCTGCCGGACGATCCGAAACTGGCAGGCAACATCACCCATTTCGCCCGCGCCCTGCGCCGGGCAGGCCTGCCCATCGGTCCGGGCCGGGTGATCGACGCCATCCGCGCGGTGCAGGCGGCGGGGTTTTCCAACAAACCGGACTTCTACTGGACCCTGCACGCCTGTTTTGTGAACAAGCCTGAACACCGCCGGATTTTTGCGCAGCTCTTTCGGCTCTACTGGCGCGATCCGCGGTATATGGAACATATGATGGCCGCGATGCTGCCCGCGATCCGGGGTGTGCAGGAGGAACGCACGGCACAAGCCGCGGAGAAACGCGCAGCCGAGGCACTGCTCGATGGGGCCGAAGCGCCCCCCAGGGACGAAGAGGAGCAGGGCTCCGATGAGGAAACGCTGCTGGAGATCGACGCCAGCCTGACCATGTCCACGCAGGAACGGCTGCGCACGCTGGATTTTGAGCAGATGAGTCTGGCGGAGATGAACGAGGCCAAGCGCATGCTGGCGCGGCTGACCCTGCCGGTCAAACCCCTGCCCTCACGGCGCACCCAGGCGGCCCATCTGGGCCGGGTGGATGCGCAGCGCACCTTGCGGGCTGCGCTGCGGCGCGGAGGGGAGATGCACGAACTGGCGCTCAAGACCCAGCGCCCGCGCTATCCCAATCTGGTGGTGCTCTGCGATATCTCCGGCTCCATGAGCCAGTATTCCCGGATCATCCTGCACTTCCTGCATGCCGTCAGCAACGCACGCGGGGCGGGCTGGGCCAAGGTGCATGCCTTCACCTTTGGCACCCGGCTGACCAACATCACCCGCCATCTGGCCACGCGCGATGTGGATGCGGCCCTGGCCGCCGCAGGCGCGGAGGCGCAGGATTGGGAAGGTGGGACGCGCATCGGGGCCTGTCTGGAAGCCTTCAACCGCGACTGGTCCCGGCGGGTCATGGGACAGGGCGCAGTGGTGCTGCTGATCACCGACGGGCTGGACCGGGATGATCCTGCCGAACTGGCCCGTCAGACCCAGCGGCTGGGTCTGACCGCCCGGCGTCTGATCTGGCTGAACCCTTTGCTGCGCTGGGATGGTTTCGCGCCAAAGGCGGCGGGCATCATGGCGATGCTGCCCCATGTGGACAGTTTCCGGGCAGGCCATTCGATTGCTTCATTGGAAGCGCTGGCGGAGGTGATTTCAAAGCCGGATGATGTGGGGGAGAAGGGGCGGTTGATGGCGGCGATGGCGGCTCATCCGCCGTAGGCGTCTTCGCGGGGACGGCGGGGCTTCGGATTCACCAAAACCAAAGCGGTTTCGAATCCATCCTTGATTGATCCCCGCCTGACATAAGCCCGCCGATTTGCCAAGAAAAATAGCCGTATCCCGCAAGCGGGTCCCTCGGCGATTTTTCTTGGCAAACCGTCAGCCTCATGTCCGCCAGTCCTCAAGCAAGGATGGCTCCGAAACCAAAGGTTCAGGCGAAGGTATCGGCGAAGGTGCCGCGGTAGATCGCGGAAAGGTCGGCGAGGGGGGCGGAGGTGGTGCCGAAGCTCACCTCACTGCCGCCGAATTTGCCCACGGTGGTGAGGGGCACGCCTGCGCGGCCTGCAGCGATCATCAGGGCTTCGGCCTGGTCGAAGTTGCAGGCGATCAGGTAGCGGGCCTGGTCTTCGCCGAAGAGTTGGGCGGTGTCGTCTGTGTCGAGGGTGACGCCGACACCTGCGGCTTCGGCCAATTCGAATGCGGCGAGGGCAAGGCCGCCATCGCTGAGGTCGGTGCAGGCTTTGATCAGCGCGCGGTTGGCGCGGATGAAATCGCCATGGGTTTTTTCGGCTGCCAGATCAACGGGCGGCGCGTCGCCTTCGATGCGGCCATGCACTGCGGCCAGCAGGGCGGATTGGCCGAGGTGGCCGGTGGTGTCGCCCAGGACAAGGACGACATGGCCTTCGCGGACCTCGCTGCCGATGATGTCATCGGGGTGGGCGATCAGGCCCACTGCGCCGATGGTTGGCGTGGGCAGGATCGCGGCACCATCGGTTTCATTGTAAAGGGAGACATTGCCGGAGACGATGGGCATGTCGAGCGCACTCACAGCTTCACCGATGCCTTTGATGGCACCGACAAATTGCCCCATGATTTCAGGCTTTTCGGGGTTGCCGAAGTTCATGTTGTCGGTGGTGGCCAGGGGGGTTGCCCCCACAGCCGTGAGGTTGCGGTAGCTTTCCGCCACCGCCTGTTTGCCACCCTCGACCGGGTTGGCCTTCACATAGCGCGGGGTCACGTCGGAGGTGAAAGCGATGCTCTTGTCGGTGCCGTGGATGCGGATGATGCCCGCCCCGATGCCGGGGGTGCGCGCTGAATCCGCCATGACCATGGTGTCGTATTGTTCGAACACCCAGTTTTTTGCAGCGTAGTTGGGGTCGGAAATCAGTGCCTTCAGCCCATCAATCGGGTCGACACCCGCGACATCGCCCAAGGGGTCGGCAGCAGGGGTTTCCACCCAAGGGCGGTCGTATTCGGGGGCGGTGGAGGCGAGTTTGCTCAAGGGCAGGTCGGCTTTGACTTCGCCGTTGTGGGTGATCAGGAAGCGGTCTTCGGGGAGGGTTTCGCCGACAATGGCGAAATCGAGGTCCCATTTTTCGAAGACGGCACGCGCCTCGGCCTCTAATTCTGGTTTGAGAACCATGAGCATGCGTTCCTGGGATTCTGAGAGCATCATCTCGTAGGCGGTCATGTTTTCTTCGCGTTGGGGAACAGCCTCCAAATTGAGTTTGACGCCCAAGCCGCCTTTGTCGCCCATTTCGACGGCAGAACACGTCAGGCCCGCGGCCCCCATGTCCTGAATGGAGATCACGGCACCGGTGGCCATCAGCTCCAGCGTGGCTTCCATCAGGCGCTTTTCCGTAAACGGATCGCCGACCTGCACGGTGGGGCGTTTTTCCTCGATCGTGTCGTCGAATTCGGCGCTTGCCATGGTCGCCCCGCCCACGCCGTCACGGCCGGTTTTCGCACCAAGGTAGACCACAGGCATGCCGATGCCGGACGCGGCGGAGTAGAAGATCTTGTCGGCGTCGGCGAGGCCAGCTGCGAAGGCGTTCACGAGGCAGTTGCCGTCATAGGCGGTGTCAAAACGGACTTCGCCCCCTGCACAAGGAACCCCGAAGCAGTTGCCGTAGCCGCCGACCCCTGCCACGACGCCGTGCACCAGCTGGCGGGTCTTGGGGTGATCGGGGCGGCCGAAGCTGAGGGAGTTCATCGAGGCAATCGGGCGCGCGCCCATGGTGAAGACGTCGCGCAGGATGCCCCCGACCCCGGTCGCTGCCCCTTGGTAGGGTTCGATGTAGGAGGGGTGGTTGTGGCTTTCCATCTTGAAGACCAGCGCCTGACCGTCGCCGATGTCCACCACGCCCGCGTTTTCGCCGGGGCCGCAGATCACCTGCGGGCCGGTCGTGGGCAGGGTGCGGAGCCATTTCTTGGAGGATTTATACGAGCAATGCTCGTTCCACATGGCGGAGAAGATGCCCATCTCCGTGTAGTTGGGCGCGCGGCCCAGGATGGTGTTGACCTCTGCGTATTCCTCCGGCGTGAAGCCATGTGCGGCAATAACGTCGTCGGTGATGGCAGGATCGGTCATGGGCAGCCCCCTCAAGCATTTGGCCCGTGTCTTAGTGGAAGGCGCGGGGAGGGGGAAGACGGGGGGCGCAAAAAAGCGCAGCCCAAGCCGGTTCGGTGTTTAACGGTCGTCTTTTTGGGCCGTGCCCGCCTGTTCCTGCGCCGCCTGTGTTGCCGCGGCGGAGATCGCGGCGGTGTCCTCTGGCGTGAGGTCTTCCAAGTTGCCATGGGAGGGCAGCGCCACGCGCACTTCGCGGCGGGCAAATTCCAGACCGTTTTCCTCGAAGGCGGCATTCACGCGGTTGAAGATCTCCTTGCGGATCATGAACTGCGCGCCGGGTTTGCACATGAACTTGCCCCGGATCACCATGCCGACGTCGTCCACTTCCAGCACACCCTGGGATTTGAACGGCTGCATGAAATCGTCCTTGAACTCTTCCACCTCCAGCATGTCCTGACCGATCTTCTTGAAGATCTTCTTGACCTTGTTGGGATCGGTGCCGAAGGGCACGGTGAAGCGCAGCTTCATGATCACCCAATCGCGGGAGAAATTCGTGACCTTGGGGATTTCCCCGTAGGGAATGGTGTGCACGGGGCCTTTGTGGTGGCGCAGCTGCATGGAGCGGATGGAGATTTTCTCCACCGTGCCCATGGTGCCCTCGACCTCCACGTATTCGCCGGTGCGGAAGGCGTCATCGACCAGAAAAAACACGCCGGAGACCACATCCGTCACCAGCTTTTGCGCGCCAAAACCAATCGCCAGACCGACGATGGAGGCACCCGCCAGCAGCGGGGTTGTATCCACGCCGATGTTGCTGAGCCCCAGGAGCAGGAACAGCACCACGATGAAGCTGCGCGCCACCAGCAGGATCAGCGGCAGGACCGTCGACAGCCGCGAGCCACCCGCACCGCCGCCGTCGCCGCCCACGTCGGCGGTGTCAGGGTCAATGCCGCTGGCTGTCATCTCTGCCGCGAGCTTGCGGTTGATGATCAGGGAGACCGCTTCATAGAGCAGATAGCCGATCGACATGATAATCAGGAATTCAATGATGGAGGCCGCGAACCGCGCACCCACCCCAGCGGTCGCGATGGCTGTGGCGCTCATCCCCCAGAATTCAGCGATGGACAGCACAACGATGGCAAAGATCACAACGCGGCCGATGCGGATATAGGCGCGTTTGGTGGCATAATAGGCGCGTTCGGCGACGCTGCCTTCGCCTGTCATCGCGGGGGTCAGGTGGCGGACAAGACCGCGAATGGCGGTGTCCATTGCGGGGGCGAACATCAGCAACAGCATGGTCTTGTAGTGAGGGGCGCTGGCCAGCAGTTCAAAGTTCTCGTAGCTGACAACGATGTTGATGACCCACCAGACAATAACAAACATGGCGATGTTCATGTAAGGGTAGGAGCGGGCGATGCGTTCTTCCATCGGGGTCACGTCGGGGTCCGCGCCACGCATCATCATCACGCCGTCGTCACGATACCGCCAGAAAATCACGATGAGATAAATGTGCAGGGCAAGGTTCAGCCAGAAGGCCAGACGGGTTTCGCCCGGTGCCACGCCATTGTTCTGATTGAAAACGACGATTGCGGCTGAAAACCCCAGCAGGAAAGCCAGCCAGAACTGGTGATAGCAAAACGCCTTCGCAGCAGGCGTGTTGACGTTCAGCAGGCGGTACTCAGGGTTCAGCGGCGCGAAGAAGAAGAACGCCACCGCCAGCATGAACCGGGGAAAGCCGATCAGATAGATGCCGATCAACTGGGTGATCGGCAAGAAGGTATCTGGCAGGATCGCGAAGCCAACCGCGCGGGCCACCAGCACAAAGACCACCACCGCGACGACCTGGGTGGTCAGCCGCTGGGTCAGAAGCTGGATGGTTTCGCGCAGGGTAAGGTTATCGGCATCGGCGGGCGGCAGGATTTGCCAATCCCGCGTCAGGCGGCGGAACAACAGTTCCGCAGCCGCGGCGATGCCAAAGACGACAGCCATGTAGCCAAGCAGGGTCAGCAGGCCTGAGAACCCGCCGATCTTGGCATAGAAGGTCGAAAACGCTTCGCCCTGTTTGGTGAACAATACAGGCAGGCGTTCGATGGGCACGGTGATGGATTGCACCGCGCCGGAGGTGGCGTGAAAGAGGAAATCGTTGACGGCTTGATCGACTTCGACAGCGGATTCAGCAGCCTGCGTGTTGAGTTGGTCCAGCAGCAAGGCGCGCACATCCGCATCCGACAGCCGCGACAGCAAGGCATTGGCCGCTTCAGGGGTGAGCGGATCTGGCAGGGTAAGCGGCGCGTCCTGCGCGGTGGTGGAGGTGCCTGGCAGCATTTGCGCATGGCCCTGCGGGCTTGCCACCGGCGCAAGCGCGATCAAAAGGCCCATCAGCCAAATGCACAAAATCCGAAGATGTCCCATACCGCCCCCAGGGTTAATCGACACACCAGAGCCGCAAATCGCGCGAAGATCAATAATCGGATTGGCCTCGACCCCCTAAATCCCTGGCACGGGGCCAAAAAAAAGGCCGAGCGAGATGCTCGGCCAAGTCCAACAGGGAGGTATGAAGTGGCGCGCCCGGAGGCTGCCCTCTTCATGATGTTGAATTAGGCGGCGAAGATGTCTGTTTCAAGGCAGTTGGCAAACTTTGCCAAGCAAACCCGCTATGCGTCTGGCGCATATCAGGCTATTTTCGCTGATCTCTCAATGCTTTACGGTATGAAATGATCTCTTCCTGGACAAAGTCCCGGAAGGCGGCAACCCGCTGGGATTGGCGCAGTTCTTCGGGATACGCCAAAAATACCGGCACCTCTGCCGACTCAGTCTCCGGCAGGACGCGGACAAGGCCTGCGAACTCCTGCACAACATAATCCGGCAGCACACCGATGCCAAGGTTGTGCAACACGCCTTGCAGCACGCCAAAGTAGTTATTCACCGTCAGGAGCGAGCGGACGTCGTTCATCAGCAGGCTCTGGATCAGGTTGAGGCCTGCGCCCACCTGATCGCTGTCGGTGTTCTGACAGATCAGGCGATGTTCGCTGAGGTCTTCGATGGAGGCAGGTGTACCGTTTTCTTCGAGGTATTTCTTGGTCGCAAACAGGCACATGCGCACGGTCATCAGCCGTTTGCGAATGAGGTCCGCCTGAGACGGCTCCTTGAACCGGATCGCCACATCCGCTTCGCGCATGGGCAGGTCAAGCACCCGTTCTTCCAGCATCAGATCGACCTTGAGGTCGGGGTATAGATCATAGAGCTTCGACAGGCGCGGGGCGAGCCAGAGCGTGCCGAACCCGGTGGTGGTGGTCACGCGCAATTCGCCGAACACTTCTTCTTCGCTGTCGCGAATGCGGGCTGCTGCCGCATCAAGCCGTTTGGTCATGGCGGAGGTCGCGTCAAACAACAGCTCCCCCTGTTCGGTCAGGATCAACCCGCGCGCGTGGCGGTGAAACAGGTTGGTGTTCAGCTGCTCTTCCAGCCCGCGCACCTGACGGGACACGGCGGATTGGGACAGGTTCAGCTTGTCCCCCGCATGGGTCAGTGAGCCTGCATCGGCCACCGCATGAAAGATGCGCAGTTTGTCCCAGTCCATGATACTTTCTCCTGGCTGAGAACGTCCTACCTTATATCGGGACGGAGAACAGGGGTTGGTTTGTAAATAATGGTTAGGGCCAGGCAAAAATCTGCTATACAGGTCAGCATTTGTGACCTATCATGGGTCTATATCTAGCGAACGCCAAAATGACCGGGGAGGGTCATCATGACCACGCAGAAGATTTCACTCAACGACCGCTTTGATCTGGAGAAGTCGCCCGTGCTGCTCAACGGCACGCAGGCGCTGGTGCGGTTGATGTTGATGCAATCGGCCCGTGACAAGGCGGCGGGGCAAAATACCGCTGGCTTGGTCACCGGGTATCGCGGCAGCCCCTTGGGCGCAGTTGATATGCAGATGGCACGGGCGGAGAAGCAATTGGCCGAAGGGAACGTGACCTTTCAGGCCGGGCTGAACGAGGATCTGGCAGCGACGGCACTGTGGGGCGCGCAACAGGCCGAACTGCGTGGAGAGGGCAAATACGACGGCGTCTTTGGCCTGTGGTACGGCAAGGGACCGGGTGTGGACCGTTCCGGCGATGTGATGCGGCATGCGAACATGGCGGGCACCTCCGCCCTTGGCGGTGTGCTGATGGCGATGGGGGATGACCATACGGGCGAATCCTCCACCGTGCTGCACCAGTCGGAATTCGCGATGGTCGATGCCTACATGCCTGTGGTGTCCCCTGCGGGGGTGCAGGAGATCATGGATTACGGTCTCTACGGTTGGGCGCTGTCGCGCTATGCGGGCGTCTGGGTGGGGCTGAAGACGATGAAGGACACGGTGGAGGTCACCTCCGTTGTGGATGGCGATCCGCATCGGTTGTCCTTTGTCACGCCGGATTACCCGATGCCGCAAGGCGGGTTGAATATCCGCCTTGTCGATGACCGCATCGCGCAGGAGGCACGGCTGATCGACCATAAGCGCCATGCTGCCGAAGCGTTCAGCCACGCCAACAAGATGGACAAACGCATCTGGGGCAAACCGGGGGCGAAAATCGGGTTTGTGGCGGCGGGCAAGAACTGGCTTGATCTGGTGCATGCGCTGTCGCTCTTGAACATTGATGAGAACGAAGCGGAGCGGTTGGGGATCACCACCTATAAGGTGGGCCAGACATGGCCGCTGGACATGAAGGGTTTCCACGACTGGGCCGAGGGGCTGGACCTGATCGTGGTGGTTGAGGAAAAGCGCAAGCTCATCGAGGTGCAGATCAAGGAAGCGATCTTTGATGACCGGCGCGGGCGGCGGGTGTACGGCGGCACGAAGAACGGCGAAGAGTTCTTTTCCGCGCGCTGGGCGCTTGATCCGATTGATATTGCTCAGAAACTGGGCGACGTGCTGTGTGAAGAGGGGCGTGAGACCGACGGGATCAAAGCCGGTCTGGCACGTCTGGACGAAGCGCGGCGGGCAGATAACGCTGAGGAGTTGGCGGCGCGGTTGCCGTATTTCTGTTCGGGCTGTCCGCATAATTCATCGACCAAAGTGCCCGATGGCAGCCGCGCTTATGCGGGCATCGGGTGTCACTTCATGGCGCAGTGGATGGACCGGGAGACACTGGGTTTCACCCACATGGGTGGCGAAGGGGCGAACTGGATCGGGGAGGCACCGTTTTCCAACACGCCGCATGTGTTCCAGAACCTTGGGGACGGGACCTACAACCACTCCGGCGTGCAGGCCATTCGCGCGGCTTTGGCGGCGGGGACGAACATCACCTACAAGATCCTCTACAACGATGCGGTGGCGATGACGGGCGGTCAGCACAACGAAGGCGATCTGGACGCGCCGCGCATCGTGGCGGAGTTGAAAGCGATGGGGGTGAAGACCCTCGCCGTGGTCTACGATGAAAAAGAGGACGTGGATTTCAACGCCTTCAAGGGGATAGAGACCTTTGAACGGGCGGAGTTGATGAACGTACAGGAGCGCTTTGCCAAGGCCCCCGGCGTCAGCGCTATTGTCTACATCCAGACCTGCGCGGCGGAAAAACGTCGCCGCCGCAAGCGTGGGTTGTTCCCGGACCCGGACAAGCGTGTGTTCATCAATTCAGACGTCTGTGAGGGCTGTGGCGATTGCGGGGTGCAGTCGAACTGCGTGTCGATTGTGCCAAAAGAGACGGAGTTGGGCCGCAAGCGGGCGATTGATCAATCGTCCTGCAACAAGGATTTCTCCTGCGTGAAAGGGTTCTGCCCGTCGTTTGTGACCATCGAAGGCGCGAAAATCCGCAAGGAGCCGACAACCGACGTGGTGATCCCGGATCTGCCCGAAGCGGATCTGCCGCCGATCAATGGCACGTTCAATGTGGTGATTACGGGTGTCGGTGGCACAGGCGTCGTCACCATCGGTGCGGTGCTGGCGCAGGCGGCACAGATCGACGGCAAAGGTGCTGGCATGATGGAGATGGCAGGGCTGGCCCAGAAAGGCGGTGCGGTGAACATCCATTGCCGTCTGGCGGAGCGGCCAGAAGATATCTCTGCCATTCGCGTGGCGACGGGGGAGTGTGACGCGCTGATTGGCGGCGATCTGGTGACTTCGGCCGGGAACAAGACGCTTGGTTTGACGTCAGCGGGCAGGACGGGCGCGGTGGTCAACGCGCATCAGATCATCACGGGCGATTTCACCCGCGATACGGAATTCCAGATGCCCTATGACCGGATGGAACTGGCGCTGGAAGCGCGGCTGAAGGACGATGTGGTGTTGTTTGACGCCTCGGACCTTGCCAAGGCGACGCTGGGGGATTCGATCTATTCCAACATGATGATCTTTGGTGGCGCGTGGCAGCGGGGCCTGATCCCGCTGACGCTGGAGGCCATTCAGGACGCGATCCGGCTGAATGGGGCTGCGGTGGAGCGGAACCTGCGCGCGTTTGAACTGGGGCGCTGGGCGGTGCTCTATCCGGCGGAGGCCGAGGCGGTGCTGACGCCCAATGTGATTGAATTGCCCAAGACACTGGACGAAAAGATCGCGTTTCGCAAAGACCATCTGGTGGCCTATCAGAGCAAGCGGTTGGCCAAGCGATACGGCAAGATGCTGGACGGGATTGACGATAAGGATGTGCGGGCTGCGGTGGCGGAAGGCTATCATAAGCTGTTGACCTACAAGGATGAATACGAAGTGGCGCGGCTGTTGCTGAGCAGTCGGGAGAAGGCGGAAGCGGAATTTGAAGGCGATCTGAAGCTGACCTTCAATCTGGCCCCGCCGATGCTGTCGAAGACCGGGCCGGATGGCCGTCCGATGAAGCGCGAATTCGGTCCCTGGCTGGAACGCCCTTTGCGGATGATGGCGCGGCTGAAACGCCTGCGCGGCACGCCGCTGGATGTGTTTGGCTACACGGCAGAGCGGAAGATGGAGCGGGCGCTGATCAAACAATATGAAATGGATATGAAAGCAGCGCTGCCGAAGCTGTCTGACGCGACGCGGGATGCGGTTGTGGCGCTGGCGCGTTTGCCGCTGGATATTCGCGGCTTTGGCCCGGTGAAACAGGCTAATGAAGCCAAGGCGGCCAAGCGGCGTGAGGAGCTGCTGAGCGTGATCAATGCAGGCGGGCCACAGGTGGCGGAGGCGGCGGAGTAGGGGTTCACGGAACTGTTGCGTTTCGCGGATAAACTCCCACATCTGAAAGAGAGCAACCCAGAGGAGGCTGACCGGATGCCCCTGACACGCCGCAGACGCCTGAACCGATCAACCCGCAAGGCGGTAAGTGACCTCACCTATGCAGGCGCGGCCCAGACGCGCGGCGGGCGCGCGATGATCCGGTTGATGGAGAATGCCTCGGGCCGGGTGGGGCTGATCCGGCGGGCGCGGGGGTATGAGGATGACATCCGTGCAGGGCAGGATCTGTTTTCGGTCATGGTGGATCGCTATGGGCTGAGTTTGGACGTGGTCAGCGGATCGCTGGACCTGATCCCGCGCACCGGGCCAGTGATCCTGATTGCGAACCACCCTTACGGCATTCTGGACGGGTTGATGCTGGGGCAGATGCTGGCGCAGACGCGGGGGGATTTTCGCATTCTGGCCAATGCGGTGTTCAACCGCGCGCCGGAGCTTAACCGGACACTGCTGCCGATCAGCTTTGATGAGACCAAGGACGCGCTGGCGCTGAACCTGCGCACGCGGCGCACTGCGCTGGACTATCTGGGGCAGGGTGGCGCAATCGGCGTCTTTCCGGGAGGCACGGTCAGCACAGCGGTGAAGCCGTTCTCCCGCCCGCTCGACCCGGTGTGGCGCAGTTTCACCGCCCGTATGATTGCCAAAAGCCGCGCCACAGCGGTCCCTGTCTATTTCCACGGCCACACCAGCCGATTGTTCCAGATTGCGAGCCACATGCACTTCACCCTGCGCATGGGGCTGCTGATCAAGGAATTCCACCGCCGCGTGGATACCCCGGTGCGCGTCGGCATCGGAACGCCCCTGACCCGTGACGTTTTGGACCCGCTTGCAGGCGACGGCAAAGCGATGATGGATTTCCTGCGCAAAGCGACCTATGAGTTGTCGCCAGACCCCGTCGGTGCGTCCGATCTGGGGTTTGAGTTTGAACAACGGCATCGCGCCTAGCGTCTGAGTGAGACATGGCAGTAGGAATTTTCGACAGCGGCCTTGGCGGGCTGACCGTGCTGAATGCCGTGCAGGCGCGCCTGCCGGAGGTGGATTTCGTCTACCTCGCCGACAGCGCGCATGCGCCTTACGGCGTGCGGACGCCGGATGATATCTACAATCTGACCACAGCAGCGGTGCAGCGCTTGTTCGATGCGGGCTGCGATCTGGTGATTCTGGCCTGCAACACGGCCTCTGCGGCGGCCTTGCGGCGGATGCAGGAACGCTGGGTGCCGTCGGACAAACGGGTGCTGGGCGTGTTTGTGCCGATGATCGAAGCGCTGACGGAGCGGCAGTGGGGGGACAATTCCCCGCCGCGTGAGGTTGCGGTGCAGCATGTGGCGTTGTTCGCGACCCCTGCGACCGTCTCCAGCCGGGCGTTCCAGCGCGAACTGGCGTTTCGGGCGATTGGCGTGGACGTAGAAGCGCAGGCCTGTGGCGGTGTTGTGGATGCGATTGAGGACGGGGACATGATCCTTGCCGAAGCGCTGGTGCAGAGCCATGTGGACGCGCTGAAGCGCAAGATGCCGGACCCGGATGCGGCTATTCTGGGCTGTACCCATTATCCGCTGATGCAGGAGGCGTTCCAGAAAGCGCTGGGTGCGGATGTGAAGGTGTTCTCTCAGGCCGATCTGGTGGCCGAAAGCCTTGCCGATTATCTGGCAAGACGCCCGGAAATGCTGGGCAAAGGCGAGGCGGCCTGCCTGACCACGGGTGATCCCGCTCAGGTCAGCAGCCGGGCCACGCAGTTTTTGCGACGACAGATGATCTTTACTGCCGCTTAAACCTGACGTACCAGACGCCCGAACAGGGCCACTTCCCAAAGGGAAACCACCATGACCTATTCCATCGCCATCCTTGGCGCCTCCGGCTATACCGGGGCTGAACTTATCCGGCTGATTGCTGGCCATTCCTCCATGCAGATCAAGGCATTGGGCGCGAACTCTAAAGCGGGTATGAGTGTTGCGGAGGTGTTCCCACACCTGCGCCAAATGGACCTGCCTGTGCTGCAAAAGATTGATGAAATCGACTTTGACGGCATCGATCTGTGCTTTTGCGCGCTGCCGCACAAGACCTCTCAGGAAGCGATCTCGGCCCTGCCGAAGACCTTGAAGATTGTGGACCTGTCGGCGGACTTCCGGCTGCGTGATCCGGCAGCATATGAGAAATGGTACGGCAACCCGCATACGGCCATCGCGCAGCAGGAAGAGGCGGTCTACGGCCTGACGGAATTCTACCGGGAGGAGATCCGCGCCGCCCGGCTGGTCGCGGGCACGGGATGCAACGCGGCGACCGGGCAGTTTGCCCTGCGGCCATTGATCGCGGGTGGCGTGATCGGGCTGGAGGATATCATCCTCGACATGAAATGCGCGGTGTCCGGCGCGGGACGGGCGTTGAAGGAAAACCTGCTGCATGCGGAGCTCTCTGAAGGTTATCACGCCTATGCCCTGGGCGGCACGCACCGGCATCTGGGGGAGTTTGATCAGGAATTCTCTGCCGTGGCAGGACGGCCTGTTCAGGTGCAGTTCACGCCGCATTTGTTGCCTGTAAACAGGGGGATACTGGCCACTTCTTATGTGTCGGGTGAAGCGGATGCGATCCATGAGACGTTGGCTTCGGCCTATGCGGATGAGCCTTTTGTCGAAGTGCTGCCTTTCGGTGAGGCGCCCAGCACGCATCACGTGCGGGGATCGAACTTCTGCCATGTCGGGGTGACTGCAGACCGGATTGCGGGCCGCGCGATTGTGGTGGCGGCCCTTGATAACCTCACCAAAGGGTCAAGCGGGCAGGCGTTGCAGAACGCCAATCTGATGTTAAATATAGCGGAGACAGAGGGGCTGATGATGGCCCCGCTCTTCCCGTAAGGCTGATGGCGCCATGAAGAACCTGAAAAAGCAACGACGTATCCAGATCATTGCATTGGCGGTGGTGGCGCTGATCGGCTCCACCGCGCTGATTGGCTACGCGATGCGGGATGGGATCAACTTCTTCATGTCGCCCACACAGATCATCGCGGAGCCGCCCGCGCCGAACGAAGTGCTGCGGATCGGCGGGCTGGTGGTGGAGGATTCGATCCGTCCGGATACCGGGCAGAAGTTCTTCTTCTCTGTCACCGATGGTGGGGCGATTGTGCCGGTGCATTACGTGGGCGATGACATCCCACCGGATCTGTTCAGCGAGGGCGAAGGCATGGTTGGCACCGGAAGCTACGTCAATGGTGTCTTTGAAGCCACTGAAATCCTTGCCAAACACGACGAAAGCTATATGCCGGCTGAGGTGATCGATGCGCTGAAGGAGCAGGGCGTCTACATCGACCCCGACGCCTGAGCACACACCCTGCGCACGGTGCCTGTGCGGCTTGTTAACCACATCTGACGCAGCTTGTTCCCGTCAATCACGACGAGGAGCGCTGCGATGCCAATGGTTCGAGATATTGCCACCCAGATTGTTGCCCGCGAAGGCGGCTATGTGAACGACCCTGACGATCCGGGCGGGGCGACGAAGTTTGGTGTGACCATACATACCATGCGGCGTTTGGGGCTGGATTTGAGCGGGGATGGCAAGGTGGGCGCCGCTGATGTGAAGCTGCTGACCCGCGCGCAGGCCACGGATATCTTTATCAAGCATTATTTTGAGAAGCCCGGCATCGCGATGCTGCCGGAGGCCCTGCAAGCCAGTGTGTTTGACATGTACGTCAATGCAGGCGGCAATGCTGTGAAGATTTTGCAGAGGCTTTTCAACGAGATGGGCTTTGCCCTTAAAGTTGATGGCCAGCTGGGCGGCCGCACCGCGCAAGCGGCGGATGAGGCCATGCAGACCGCGCCCGATCTGGTGGTTGATGCCTACGGCATTGCGCGGCGGAACTACTATTTCCGCCTTGCGGACAGCCGCAAAGCCAGCCGCAAGTATGCGCGCAGCCGTGCGGGGGGCAAGGGTGGCTGGATCACGCGGGCGGAAGATTTTATCTCGGCCAGGTTTCACCTGAGCATGGCGGATTTCAACAAGAGGACGGCGTCATGGGGTTGATGGAACGGGTGTTGAGCCTTGTCTTCGGGGGCGGGCAGAACGTGGTGCGCGACACCGTCGAGGTGTTTCGGGAGAATGCGGAAGGCGGGGCCAAGCGCGCCTCTGACTTGCAAGGCAAGGCTTTGGCGCAATTCGGGGCCGAGTTTGCCGTGGCCCGGCGGGGCCGGTTTGACAGGTTCATGGATGGGCTGAACCGCCTGCCACGGCCCGCACTGGCGCTGGGAACGCTGGGGCTGTTTGTCTCGGCCATGGTGGCGCCCTTGTGGTTTTCCGAACGCATGCAGGGGATCGCGCTGGTGCCGGAGCCGCTGTGGTGGCTGCTGGGGGTCATCGTGTCCTTCTACTTTGGTGCCCGGCATCAGTTGAAAGCACAGGAATTCCAGCGCGGGCTGGTGGGGTCGATGGCGCGGGTGCCGGAAGTGCTGGAGAATATCGAGGCGATCCGCGCGCTGGATCGCAGCGCTGATGCGCCTGCACCGCAGATCGCACCGGTGCTGCCTGCCCCGGTGATGCTGTCAAAGATCGTGCCGGTGGTTGCGCAGCAGCCGGTCTGGCATCCACAGGGTAACGCGGCATTGGATGCTTGGAAGGCCGCGCGCCGCTGACTGCGACGCTTTGCGCACCAACGGATGCGTGAGGTCTATGGCGCGGATGCGCCATGCGGCATATACTAGCGGGTATGATTACAGAACTTGGTCACTTCGCCCTGATCCTCGCCTTTTTGGTCGCCATCGTGCAGATGGTGGTCCCCATGATTGGAGCCCAGAAACGATGGGGTTCCTGGATGGCCGTGGCTGAGCCTGCGGCGAATGCCCAGTTCGCGCTGACGCTGGTGTCCTTCGGGGCGCTGATGTACGCCTTCATCGTCTCCGATTTCAGCCTGCAACTGGTTGTGGCCAACAGCCATTCGGCCAAGCCGATGCTCTACAAGATCAGCGGCACATGGGGGAATCACGAAGGGTCGATGCTGCTTTGGGTGCTGATCGTGACGCTTTTTGGCGCGATGGCAGCGTGGTTTGGCGGCAATCTGCCACCCGGCCTGAAGGCGCGGGTGCTGTCGGTGCAATCGGCCATCGGGGTGGCGTTTTTTGCGTTTATCCTGTTCACCTCAAACCCCTTCATCCGGTTGGAGACACCGCCCTTTGACGGGCAGGACCTGAACCCGCTGTTGCAGGACCCCGGTTTGGCCTTCCATCCGCCGTTCCTGTACCTTGGCTATGTGGGCCTCAGCATGGCGTTCAGCTTTGCTGTGGCGGCCCTGATCGAAGGCCGTGTGGATGCCGCTTGGGGCCGCTGGGTGCGGCCCTGGACGCTGGCGGCTTGGGTGTTTCTGACCATCGGCATCGCGCTGGGGTCCTGGTGGGCCTATTACGAATTGGGCTGGGGCGGTTTCTGGTTCTGGGACCCGGTTGAGAATGCGTCGTTCATGCCTTGGCTGCTGGCTGCCGCACTCCTGCACTCCGCCATAGTGGTGGAGAAACGCGAGGCGTTGAAAAGCTGGACGATTCTGCTGGCGATCCTCGCCTTCGGCTTTTCGCTGATCGGGACGTTCATTGTGCGGTCGGGCCTGCTGACCTCCGTGCATGCCTTTGCCAATGATCCGGAGCGGGGCATCTGGATCCTGCTGATCATGGGCTTCTTCATGGGCGGCGCGCTGGTGCTGTTTTCGATCCGCGCGGGCGTGATGGAGGCGAAAGGCGTCTTCAGCCTTGCCAGCCGTGAATCGGCGCTGGTGATGAACAACCTGCTGCTGGCGGTGTCCAGCTTTGTGGTCTTCGTGGGCACCATGTGGCCACTGGTGGCGGAGATGTTCTTTGACCGTAAGCTGAGCGTCGGGCCACCGTTCTTCAACGCGGCCTTCACCCCCTTCATGGTGGCGCTTGGGCTGATCCTGCCGGTGGGCTCTGTGCTGCCGTGGAAACGCGCGCGGCTGCTGAAGGCGATGAAACCGCTGCGCTATGTCTTTGTGCTGGCGATTGCGGTGGGCGGTCTGGCCTTTGCCATGCAGACGGGCCGCAGCCTGATTGGGCCGATTGGCATGTTCCTGGCGGCGTGGATCCTGATGGGCGTGGTGATGGAACTGGCCCAACGCACCGGGCGGGGCGACAACCGTCTGGCGCGGCTCACGCGCCTGCCGCGCGCCGATTGGGGCAAGGCGGTGGCGCATGGCGGTCTGGGGATCACCATGGCGGGCGTGGCCGGTCTGACGGCCTGGACCATTGACGACATCCGGGTGGCGCAGATTGATCAGCCGTTCAGCGTGGGCAGCTATGAGCTGACGCTCCAGTCGGTGGAAGAGGTGCGCGGACCGAACTATCTGGCAACGCGGGCGGAGATCCTGCTGACCCAGGGCGGCGATGTGGTCGCGCAGCTGGTGCCGGAGAAACGGTTCTACCCGGTGGCGCAGATGCCCACGACTGAAGCGGCGATCGACTATGACCTGGCGCGGGACGTCTATGTGGTGATTGGCGATCAGCAGTCGAACGGCGGCTGGACGGTGCGGACCTACATCAAGCCGTTGACCAACTGGATCTGGATCGGCTCCGCGCTGATGGCATTTGGTGGTTTGCTGAGCCTGAGTGACAGACGCTTCCGCGTGGCGGCAGGCGCGCGCAAGTCATCGGCCACACCGGTGCCGGCAGAGTGAGGCGGCTCGCGCTGATCCTGATGCTGCTGGCCACGCCGCTGGCCGCGGTGCAACCCGATGAGATCCTGGATGATCCGGTGCTGGAAGAACGCGCGCGCGAACTGTCCAAGGGGTTGCGCTGTCTGGTGTGCCGTAATGAGAGCATTGATGAAAGCGACGCAAGCCTTGCGCGCGACCTGCGGCTTTTGGTGCGCGAACGTCTGGTGGCGGGCGATACGGACGATGAAGCAGTGGAATTCATCGTCGCGCGGTATGGGGAGTTTGTGTTGCTGAACCCGACCGTGTCAGGCGCCAATTGGCTGCTGTGGGGCGCGGGGCCGCTGATGCTGCTGCTGGCCGGTGGTGGCGGGTTGGTGTACCTGCGTGGCCGGGCAAGGGCCAAACCCGTCACGGAAGCGCCCCTCAGCGCGGAAGAGCAGGCGCGGCTGGACGATATTCTCAAGCAATAGTGCTGTGGGCTGCGTGACGTGCGGTTTCGCTGGCCCTGCCAGCGGCATTTGCTATCAAGGGGCAACGCTAAAGAGGATATCACGCCCATGGAATACCAGACCATCACCTATGAGGTTGCGCAGGACATCGCGGTTCTGACCCTGAACCGTCCGGAAAAGATGAACGCGCTGACAACCCAGATGCGGGCAGAGGTGGCCCATGCCGCCGCACAGGCGGGCAAGGACGCGCGGGTGCTGGTGATCACGGGGGCGGGCAATGCCTTTTGTTCTGGGCAGGATCTGGGGGACCGGGCAGACGCGGCCTCGGTCGATCTGGAACGCACGCTGCGCGATGAATATGCGCCGATGCTGCATGCGATCATCAACTGCCCGGTGCCGACGATTGCCGCGGTGAACGGACCCGCAGCAGGGGCAGGGGCCAACCTTGCGCTGGCTGCGGATGTGGTTTTTGCGACGGAAAGCGCCTATTTCCTGCAAGCCTTCACACGCATCGGCCTGATCCCGGATGCGGGCGGCACCTATACGCTGCCGCGCCAGATGGGCACGGCCAAGGCGATGGGCGCGGCGCTGTTTGCCGACAAGATCAGCGCGCGGCAGGCCGATGACTGGGGCATGATCTGGGAAGCGGTGCCTGACGCGCAGTTTGAGGCCCACTGGAAGGCCAAGGCAGCGCATCTGGCCTCCGGACCCACAGCGGCCTACCGCGCTGCGAAAGAGGTTATTCGCGGCTCCTGGGACAACACGCTGGAAGAGCAACTGGCGCTGGAAGCACGCGAGCAGGG
This sequence comes from uncultured Sulfitobacter sp., assembly GCF_947500075.1. GTDB lineage: Bacteria > Pseudomonadota > Alphaproteobacteria > Rhodobacterales > Rhodobacteraceae > Sulfitobacter. The sequence continues at coordinate 440,690 of NZ_CANMQS010000002.1, forward strand.
CAAATGCGGTGCCTCACGCGATTTCAAGGAAGGCGTGATGGCGTTTACGCAAAAGCGGCCTGCGTCCTTCGAAGGCCGGTAAGCGCGCTTTGCTCCGGTCGATGCCGGGGTCAGACGTGACGCTCAACCAGCAAGACGTCCTCAGCAGACGGCGCAGGGCCAGTGGCCCGCGCCACGACAGCCACGGCAATCCCATCGGCCAGCACGGTATGCACGGTGCCTGAGACCTGTTTGATCGTGATTTCCGGCGGCGTCTGGCCTTTGTCAAACACAACGGCCACATGATCGCATTTCTGCGTGGCGTCTGGTACAAGAAGGCCCTGCGGAACGGGGGCTTTGGCATCATTCATCGGATAGACGGCAGTGGCGGTGTCCCAGCGCAGGCCGGGCAAGATCACTTGCTTGTTCATGTTTCTGACCTCTGACGGCGCATCCGCGCCTGTGCGGCCACACGGGCCTTGCGGTCTTCATTCCGTTTCAGCAGCGTCAATAACGCTGCCCCTACAAACATCCCTGCGACAAACAACGCCGCGTCCAGCCCCAACATGACCAATACCCCCTAATCAATACTGAATCAGTAATGCCTGATATTGGACTCGGTCAAGCAGCGGGGGGTGATTGTCGGGGCCTCAGAAACAATGACACAATTTGGCCCTTATTCACGGGTTCGTGTTTCGGATCGTGAAAAGGCGGGGGAAACAATCGCGGGGAAATCGCGGCATTGTTCAGGTCTGTATCTGGTGGTTAATGGGTTGATTCGGAACAGATGTTGTAGCCACCCGGGGAACGCGAAACGCCCCGCGTTTCAGGCGGGGCGGTTGCAAAGATCTGAAAGGGAGCGGCGCGCTCAGCGCGTTTCGATATCGGTGTAATCGCGCTGTGTCTCACCCAGATACAACTGGCGGGGACGGCCGATCTTGTTCTGTGGATCGGCGATCATTTCCTTCCACTGGGAGATCCACCCGACCGTGCGCGACAGTGCGAAGATCGGGGTGAACATCGACGTGGGGAAGCCCATCGCCTCAAGAATGATACCGGAGTAGAAGTCCACATTCGGGAACAGCTTCTTGTCCGCGAAATACGGATCTTCCAGCGCCTGTTTCTCCAGCTCCTTCGCGACTTGCAGGATCGGGTTGTTGTCCACACCCAGAAGCTCCAGCACCTCGTCAGCGCTTTCCTTCATCACGGTCGCGCGGGGGTCGAAGTTCTTGTAGACGCGGTGGCCGAAGCCCATCAGGCGGAAGGGGTCTTCCTTGTCCTTGGCCCGCGCGATGAACTCAGGAATGCGGTCGGGTGTGCCGATCTCCTTGAGCATCTCAAGGCAGGCCTGGTTCGCACCGCCGTGGGCCGGACCCCAGAGGCAGGCAATGCCCGCCGCGATACAGGCAAACGGGTTCGCGCCGGAGGAAGACGCCAGCCGCACGGTGGAGGTCGAGGCGTTCTGTTCATGATCTGCGTGCAGGGTGAAGATACGGTCCATCGCCCGGCTGAGGATCGGATCGACCACATAATCTTCGGCAGGCACGGCAAAGCACATGCGCAGGAAGTTCGACGCATAATCCAGATCATTGCGCGGATACACGAAGGGCTGACCGATGGTGTACTTGTAGGCCATCGCCGCAATCGTCGGCATCTTGGCGATCAGGCGGATGGAGGCCACTTCGCGCTGCCATGGATCGTTGATGTCGGTTGAATCGTGATAGAAGGCGGACATTGCGCCAACCACACCCACCATAACGGCCATCGGATGTGCGTCGCGGCGGAAGCCACGGAAGAAATTCATCATCTGCTCATGCAGCATGGTGTGATTGGTCACACGGCTTTCGAAGTCTTCCAGCTCCGCCGGGGTCGGAAGCTCCCCGTAGAGCATCAGATAGCAGACTTCGAGGTAGTGCGATTTGCCCGCCAGCTGGTCAATCGGATAGCCCCGGTGCAGCAGAACGCCCTCGGCGCCGTCGATATAGGTAATGGTGCTGTCACAGGAGGCTGTGGAGGTGAAACCGGGATCGTAGGTAAACACATTTGCCTGGGCATAGAGTTTGCGGATGTCGAGCACATCAGGCCCAGCGGTCGGCGAGAAGATGGGCAGGTCATAGTCCTTGCCATCAATGGTCAGCGTTGCGGATTTGTTGCTCTCAGTCATGCGGTCCCTTCCCGTCTGTTGGTTGCGGTGCCGAAGTGGCCTCCGCACCGGGTGGCCCTGAACATGGGCCGCCCCGCGTCTTTGTCGCAGTCAGCGTTAACATGCGGTGAACCAGACCTCAGTCCGCCGCTGCGTCGCTCAGCCGGGCCAGAACTTCGGTTTGTCCCAACACAAGCATCATGTCAAAAACCGAAGGGGTCACTGCGCGCCCGGCCAAGGCCGCACGAAGCGGCCCTGCGAGTTTGCCGAACTTGGTGTCTTTCGCGGCAGCAAAGCCGTTCATCACCTCCTCCAGCGTCTCACGGTCCCAGCTAGCATTCTGCAACTGCGGCGTCAAATCATTCAGTATACCACGGGATACCGTATCAAGGTTCCTGGCGGCCTTCTCATCCGGCTGAATGGGCCGGGAGGTCAGGACAAACTGTGCTTTTTCAAGGAGTTCCGGAAGCGTTTTGGCCCGTTCCTTGAGGCAATACATCGCACGCTCCAACCCGTCGGCCTGTGCGGGCGTCAGTGCTGTTTCTCCGTTGGCGCGCAGATATGCCTCACATTCGTGCCGCAATGCAGCGTCATCCCCGGCCGCGATATGCTGCCCGCAGATGTTTTCGAGCTTCTTGAGGTCGAACTGCGCGGGGCTCTTGCGGATGCCATCCAGATCGAACCACTCCTGCGCCTGCGCATCGGTAAAGAATTCGTCGTCCCCATGGCTCCACCCCAGCCGCGCCAGATAATTGCGCATGCCCGCCGCGGGATAGCCCATGGTCTGGTATTCCTGCGCGCCCAAGGCCCCGTGGCGTTTGGAGAGTTTCTTGCCATCCGACCCATGAATGAGCGGGATATGGGCCCAGACCGGCACGTCCCAGCCCATGGCGTCATAGATCATCATCTGCCGCGCGGCGTTGTTGAGGTGATCATCGCCCCGGATCACATGGGTCACGCCCATATCATGGTCATCTACAACAACCGCCAACATATAGACGGGCGTGCCATCTGAACGTAACAAAACCATGTCATCCAATGTGGTATTCTGGATGGTGACATCGCCCTGCACGCGGTCACGGATCACGGTCGTGCCGTCTTGGGGTGCCTTGATGCGGACGACATAGGGCGCATCGGGGTGATCCGCCGCCGCCGCATCGCGCCAGGGCGACCGGTAGAGGGTGCTTTTGCCCTCAGCCTTCGCGGCCTCGCGAAACCCGGCGATCTCCTCCTGCGTAGAGAAACATTTGTAAGCCTTGCCCTGCGCGAGCAAGTCCAGCGCCACCTCCGCATGGCGGGGAGCATTGTCGAACTGGCTGACGATCTCTCCATCATGGTCCAGACCGAGCCACGCCATGCCTTGCAGGATGGCATCCGTCGCCTCCGGGGTGGAGCGGGCACGATCCGTATCTTCGATCCGCAACAGGAATTGGCCGCCCCGGCCACGGGCGTAGAGCCAGTTGAAAAGCGCGGTGCGCGCGCCGCCGATATGCAGAAAGCCAGTGGGGGACGGGGCAAAACGGGTGACAACGGGGGAAGACATCAGCGGCGGTTTCCTTTGAAAAGCAGTGCTTGGGCGGCGGCGTTTACCATTTGATAACCATGGCGCGCCTAGGTTTGCGCCTGTCTATCCAGTGCAGGGAACGGGGGCAAGCATGGGCGCGCGCGCAGCCGTCATCGGCAGCGGTTTTGACAGGGCGGTCGGCACGATGCTGGCGCAGCGGGGTCACCTGATCGGCTGGGTGCCGGTGTGTCTGGCGCTGGGGATTGGCTGCTATTTCAGTCTGGTGGTGGAGCCTTCGCTGGTGCAGTTTTGCCTGCTTGGGCTGGGGGCCGTCGCCTGTGGCGTGCTGGCGCGGCGGATGCCGGAGGCGGTGTCCCCCTTTGCGGTTGGCATCAGCCTTTGCCTGATTGGTTTTCTCATCGCGGGTGCGCGGGCGCATAGCCTGTCGGCGCCGGTGCTGGGCTGGCGGTACTACGGCGCGATTGAGGGGCGGATTGTGGCGATGGACCGCAGCGGGTCGGACGCGCTACGCATCACGCTGGATGACGTGCGGCTGGACCGCGTGCCGCCCGCGCGCACACCTGAGCGGGTGCGCGTGTCGCTGCATGGACCTGACGGCATCACGCCGGAACCGGGCCTGCGGGTGATGACCACCGGACATCTGTCGCCGCCCGGCGGTCCGGTGGAGCCCGGTGGCTTTGATTTCCAACGCCATGCCTGGTTCGCGCAACTGGGCGCTGTGGGGTATACGCGCGTGCCGTTGATGGGGGCCGCGCCGGCGTCCGAAGGGCACGCGGGGCTGGCAGTGTTCCGGCTGCGCATGGCCGCATCTGCGCGGGTGCAGGCGGCATTGCCGGGGGATGTGGGTGGTTTTGCTGCCGCGATCACCACCGGGGACCGTTCCGCCATCAGCCAACCTGCGCTGGAGGCGCTGAGGGCCAGCAATCTGGCGCATCTGCTGGCAATCTCCGGGCTGCATATGGGATTGCTGAGCGCGGTCGTCTTTGGCGCGTTGCGCCTCATCCTGGCGGCCATCCCGCATACCGCGCTCAATTGGCCGACAAAAGGGATCGCGGCGGGCGGCGCTCTGATTGCCGCGGCCGGGTATCTTGCCCTGTCCGGCGGCAACGTCGCGACGGAGCGGGCGTTTATCATGGTCGCGGTCGCTTTGGGCGCGCTGATGCTGGGGCGGCGGGCCTTGTCCCTACGCGCCGTGGCCGTGGCGGCGACGATTGTGCTGGTGCTGCGGCCGGAGGCGCTGATGGGGCCGGGGTTTCAGATGTCTTTTGCCGCCACCACGGCGCTGGTTGCGGTCTTTGGATGGTTGCGCGGGATTGAAGTGGCGTGGCTGCCTGCGTGGCTCCGCCCTGTGTTCGGGGTCTTTGTGTCCTCCGCTGTGGCGGGGCTGGCGACGGCCCCCGTGGCTGCCGCGCATTTCAACGCGATTGCGCATTACGGGTTGATTGCCAACCTTGCATCCGTACCGCTGATGGGCGTTCTGGTGATGCCTGCGGCGGTGGTTGCGGTGGTGCTGGCCCCCTTGGGGCTGGAAGTGCTGGGGCTGTGGGTCATGGGCCTTGGGCTGCGCTGGATCCTCTGGGTGTCAGATACCGTGGCAGGCTGGGAGGGCGCACGGGGCTATGTCGTTTCACCCGGCCCATGGGTGCTGCCGGTGCTGGTGCTGGGGTTTTTGATGCTTGTGCTGTGGCAGGGCCGCGGGCGCTGGGTGGGCGTGCCGCTGATGGCGGGCGCTTTTGTACTGTGGCAGGGGGCGACCCGGCCGGATGTGTTGGTGGCGGAGAATGGCACGCTGGTGGGGGTGATGACCGCGCAGGGCCGCGCGTTGAGCAAGCCGAAAGGCGCGGGATTTGTGGCGCGGAACTGGTTGGAGAATGACGGCGACGGCAGCAGTCAGACCTGGGCGGCAGGACGCTGGACGGCCGGGCAGATTGTGCATGTGTCGGGCAAACGCGCGCTGGCGAAGGTCGAGGCATGCGGTGAGGATCAGATCATCGTGGCGAGCGTCGCGGCAGATGCGCTGAAAGCGCAAGGATGCCGGGTATTTGATCCGGTGACGTTGCGGGAAACGGGGGCTTTGGCCTTGTCCGCCGCACAGGACGGCTGGCGTATCACCACCGCACGGGAAATGACAGGTGCGCGCCCCTGGACCCATTGGCCGGAGGATGCGCGGTAGGGAGAGAGGCGGACCCTCTCAAGGGTCACGCCGTACAGGGGGTTTCAGTAGGTGCGGATCAGGCCGACCAGACGGCCCTGAACCTTGACCTTGTCCGAGGGCAGCACCCGTGTTTCATAAGCGGGGTTTGCCGCTTCCAAAGCGACAGACGCCCCCTTGCGGCGGAAGCGTTTCAGCGTCGCTTCATGGTCTTCGACCAAGGCCACGACGATGTCACCGTCATCGGCCACAGATGTCTCCCGAATGACCACAACGTCGCCGTCGTTGATCCCGGCTTCGATCATCGAATCCCCTTTGACCTCAAGCGCATAGTGGCTGCCGGATCCGGCGAGCATGCCGTTGGGCACGGAAATCGCCTGTGCGGCGTCGCTGATCGCTTCTATCGGCACACCCGCTGCGATCCGGCCCATCAAAGGCAGATCCGTCGCGCTGCCGGAGGATACCGTTTGCGCCGCTGGCGGCGGCGGAGCGTCAGGTTTGTCCCCTTCGATCACACGTGGGGTGAAGCCCGCAGGACCACCAAGGCTTTCAGGCAGTTTCACCACTTCAATCGCACGGGCGCGGTGCGCAAGGCGGCGGATGAACCCGCGTTCCTCAAGCGCTGTGATCAAACGGTGAATGCCGGACTTGGACCGCAGATCCAGCGCCAGTTTCATCTCATCAAAGCTGGGCGGGACGCCATCGCGTTGAACACGCTTGTGAATAAAAGCAAGCAGATCGAGTTGTTTCTTGGTCAGCACGGGCGATCCTTCCGAACAGAGTTTTGCTTTGTTCTATGGATGTTCCCGTTTTGTGTCAAGTGTGTTTAGATTTCGATGTATGCAACGCTGTCGCCTGCGGTCCGGGCCGGATCGTCAACGGGGCGGATCAGCAGGGCGTTTGCCTCGGACAACACGCCGAGCAGGGAGCTGTCCTGACTGTCGGCCGGGGTGAGTTTCCCATCCTCAAGCCGGGCGCGCATGTAATGCGTGCGGGGGCCGTTTGCGTCGATGTCGCAGGCCAGTGGCGCGTGGCGCGTCTGATCGTGCAGGTCCGTCAGACCCAGCATGCGGCGCACCACCGGACGGACAAAGACCACGCCGCAGACCATGGCGGAAACCGGATTGCCGGGCAGGCCGATCATCGCGGCATCGCCGATGCGTCCGGCCATCAAAGGTTTGCCGGGACGCATGGCGACTTTGTAAAACGCCTGCTCCATGCCGATCTCACCGGCCACGCCCGCAACCAGATCATGATCCCCGACGGAGGCACCACCGATGGTCAGGATCAGATCCGCGCAGCGCGCTTGCCGGAAGGCTTCGGTCAGCGATGCGGTGGTGTCGCGCGCGATGGGCAGCATGCGCACCTCGGCCCCTGCGGCTTCCAGCAGGGCGGCAAGCCCGTAGCTGTTGGAGGCGACGATCTGGTCGGGGCCGGGGTCTTCGCCCGGTTGCACCAGCTCATCGCCGGTGGCGAGCACCGCAATGACAGGCTTGCGCGCCACAGGCACGGTGCCGTGGTTCATCGAGGCGAGCAGAGCGATGTCGGCGGGGCGCAGGATGCGGGGGCCAGACAGCACGTCGCCTGCTTTGAAATCCCCGCCAGCGGGGCGGATGTTGGTTTTGGTGCCGATCTTGTGGCCCAGCGTAATCAGATCGCCACGCCGCGTCACATCTTCCTGAATGACAACGAAATCAGCGCCTTCGGGCACCGGGGCCCCGGTGAAGATGCGCACGGCCTGACCGGGCCGGACGTCTCCGGCGTAGGCATGACCAGCAGCCGCTTCGCCGACCACCTTGAACATCGCGTCCGGCTCCACCTCATCCCCGCGCAGCGCGTAGCCATCCATGGAGGAGGCGGCGAAGGGCGGTTGCGTGCGCTTTGCAGCCAGATCATGGGCCAGCACACGACCTGCGGCGGTGCGCAGGGGCACGTCTTCGGCGGGCAGGGGGCTGACGAGGGCGAGGACTTTCTCAAGCGCCTCTTCAACGGGGATCATGGGGCCTCATATCGGCCGGATTTGCCGCCGTCTTTCAACACGACCCGCGTGCCGCCGATCTCCATGCCTTTGTCCACGGCTTTGGCCATGTCGTAGACGGTGAGCGCGGCGAGGGAGGCCGCTGTCAGCGCTTCCATCTCCACCCCGGTTTGACCGGTGGTTTTGACCGTGGCGGTGATGCGCAGGCCGGGCAGGTCGGCGTCTGGTTCCAGATCAACGGTGACCTTGCTGATCGGCAGCGGGTGGCAGAGGGGGATCAGGCGCGATGTTTCCTTGGCCGCCATGATCCCGGCAAGCCGCGCCACCCCCATCACGTCACCCTTTTTGGCGCGGCCTTCGGTAATGATCTCAAAGGTTTCGCGTTTCATCCTGATGTGGCTTTCGGCCACGGCGACCCGCGCGGTGATCTCCTTGTCAGAGACATCGACCATATGCGCATCCCCCTTGGCATCGAAATGCGTCAGCATCACATGCCTCCTGCTTGCAGCGGGTTGGCGAGCAGGGTGCGCGTGGCGGTTTCCACATCCGCCTGCCGCATCAGGCTTTCGCCAATCAGGAAGGTGCGCGCGCCGTACATGGCCATGTCGGCCAGGTCCTGCGGCGTGTTGAGGCCACTTTCACAGACGATTGTCCGGTCCGCAGGCACCTGTTTTGACAAAGTCCGCGTGGTGTCGAGGGTGGTCTCAAAGGTATTGAGGTTGCGGTTGTTGATGCCCATCAGGCGGCTCTTGAGCCGGGTGGCACGCTCCAGCTCCTCCGCACTGTGTACTTCAATGAGCGCATCCATCCCCCAGTCCGCAGCCGCCGCTTCGAGTTCCTGCGCCTGGGCGTCGGAAACGGAAGCCATGATGATCAGGATGCAATCAGCCCCCAGAGCGCGGGCTTCGGCGACCTGATAGGTGTCGTACATGAAATCCTTGCGCAGTGCCGGCAGGTCACAGGCCGCGCGGGCATCGGTGAGGAACGCCTTGGCGCCCTGAAAGCTGGGGGTGTCGGTGAGCACCGACAGGCAGGTCGCCCCGCCCGCTGCATAGGCCTGCGCCAGGGCTTCGGGGTCAAAATCGGCGCGGATCAACCCTTTGGACGGGCTGGCTTTCTTGATCTCCGCGATCAGCCCGTAGCCCTCACGGGAAGCATGGTGCAGCGCATCGGCAAAGGGGCGCACCGGACCAGCCGCCCGCGCCTCAGCCTCGACCGCCTCCAGCGGTTTGGCGGCTTTGTCAGCGGCGACTTCCTCAAGCTTGTAGGCTTTGATCTTGTCAAGAATGGTCTGTGTCATGGTGCCTCCGGGTCGCCCCAGTATATGCCGCTGTGGCCTTGCGCCTGCAACCACGCATTGGTCTGGCTGAACGGGCGGCTGCCGAAAAAGCCGCGATGGACAGACAGCGGGGAGGGATGCGCGCTGCTGAGTTTGAGGTTGCGCGCGCCGTCCACCGCCTGTGCGGCCTTCTGCGCAGGGTTGCCCCACAGGATGTAGACGCGGGGGGCATCCGCAAGCCGCGCCAGCACCTGACGCACCAGCACGTTCCAGCCGAGTTTCGCATGGGCCTTCGCCGCACCCTCCGGCACGCTGAGCGCGGTATTCAGGAGCAAAACGCCCTGATCGGCCCAGTCGCCCAGATCGGTGCGGGTCCGGGCCAGGCCCAGATCGGTTCCGATTTCCTTGAAGATATTGCCCAGACTGTCGAGCCGCCCGCCGAAGTCCTGCGGGATCGAAAAGGCCAGCCCATCCGCCTTGCCGGGCGTGTGATAGGGGTCCTGGCCCAGGATCACGACGCGGGTGGCGTCAGGTTGGCAGCGCTGCAAGGCGTGGAACATGGCGGCGCGGGGCGGATAGACGGGGCGGGATTCCGCCTCCAGCTGTGCCGCGATCTGCGGCCAGTCCTGCGCAAAGAACGGCAGCGCGCCCCAATCGCCCAGTCCCTGCGGGATCATTTCACGTGGGAGGCGTCAGCCACCTTCGTCAGACACTCCCGCGCGGCACCGGAATCGATGCTCTCCCGCGCGATCTCAACCCCGGCTTTCAGGGTTTGCGTTGCGTCCGCCACCACCAGTGCCGCCGCGGCATTCAGCAAAACGGCATCGCGGTAGGCGGAGGTTTCTCCATCCAGCAGCGCATTGAAATCACGCGCATTTTCTTCTGGTGTGCCGCCAATGATGTCTTCGAACGGATGCACGGGCAGGCCCGCTTCCTCAGGGTGGAGTTCAAAATCGCGCAGGGTGCCGTCTTCCAACGCACTGACCCAGCTGACGCCGGTGATCGTCAGCTCATCCGTACCGTCAGAGCCGTGCACCAGCCATGCCTTTTCGGACCCCAGCGCCTGCAACGTCTCCGCCATCGGGCGAATGAGGTCACGGAGGTAGGCACCGGTCAGCTGCCGTTTCACCCCGGCGGGGTTGGTCAGCGGACCAAGAATGTTGAAGATCGTCCGCGTGCCCAGTTCGGATCGCGTTGGCATCACATGGGCGATGGCCGGATGGTGCATGGGGGCCATCATGAACCCGATGCCGGCTTCATGCAGTTCGCGTTCGACCACTTTGGGGCCGACCATGACATTGATCCCCATCTGCCCCAGCGCATCCGCAGCGCCCGATTTGGAACTGAGGTTGCGGTTGCCGTGTTTGGCCACGGGCACGCCCGCGCCTGCCACCACAAAAGCCGTCGCGGTGGAGATGTTCAGCGTGCCCTTGCCGTCCCCGCCCGTGCCCACGATGTCCATCGCCCCTTCGGGCGCGCGGACCGCGTGGCACTTGGCGCGCATCACGCTGGCGGCGGCGGCGTATTCATCCACCGTTTCACCGCGCGTGCGCAGGGCCATCAGGAACCCGCCGATCTGGCTGGGGGTGGCTTCGCCATCAAACAGGATCTCGAAGGCTTCGGCGGCCTGCGCGCGGGTCAACGGGCCGTTTGCAGCCGCATCAATCAGGGGTTTGAGCGCGTCACTCATGCGGGCACCTGCATCGTATCTGTGAAGTTTTTCAGCATCGCGTGACCATGTTCGGACCGGATGGATTCGGGGTGGAACTGCACGCCGTGCAGGGGCAGATCGCGGTGTTGCAGGCCCATGATTGTGCCGTCGTCCAGCTCTGCGGTGATCTCAAGACAGGCGGGCAGGCTGGCCCGCTCCACAATCAGGGAATGATAACGTGTGGCGGCAAAGGGCGAGGGCAGGCCCGCAAACACACCTTTGCCGCTGTGGTGCATCTGACCCAGTTTGCCATGGACGATATCGCCCGCGCGCACGACCTTGCCACCAAAGGCCTGACCCAGCGTCTGATGGCCAAGACACACGCCCAGCAGGGGGATGCTTGCCTCTGCCGCGGCAAGGGTCAGATCAAGGCAAATGCCTGCCTGATCGGGGTCGCAGGGGCCGGGCGACAGCAAAATGCCCGCAGGCCGCAGTGCCAGCGCGTCGGCGACGCTTAGCTGATCGTTCCGGCGCACGGTGACATCCGTGCCCAGATCGCCCAGATAATGGACAAGGTTGTAGGTAAAGCTGTCGTAGTTATCTATCAGGAGCAACACGTTCGAATTCTTTGGTCTGGGACGGGCTTTAAGGGTGGAGCAGATGCGCTGTCGCGCGTTATATCGCCTTACATGTTCAGGCTTGTCCACCCGCGTCAAGGGCGCGGGCGGGTGCAGGCCATGATAAGAACAATGGCCGTCAACGCACGGCTGCTGAGCAGGAGTGGATGATATGGCACGCGGATTTGGCGTTCGATTTCTGAGCGGTGCTTTGACCGGCGGCGTGGCTTCGACCGTTGTGGTGGGGGTTGTGTCGGTGCTGGCCCCGCCGCCGGCACCGCCCGAGGTCAGCTATGACGTGTCCGGCGCGGTCGCGCCTGCACAGACGGTGACGCCTGCTGACAGTGGCAAGACCGCCAGCCAGACAGATCGGGCTGTGACCGCACCGGCCGTTGTGCCACAGGCGCTGGCCCCTGACCCCGACAGTGTCGTGGCCATCGACAGTGCGACGCAGGAGCCCGCAGCGCTGCCCGAAACCGGCACGGCCGAAGCGCTGGATGCCCCGGCAGACAACAGCCAGATCGCCACGGCACCGGACAGCGAAGCGCCGGTGCTGCCCAACCCGCAAGCCAACGCCCCGGCACAACCTCAGGCCGAAGCGCAAGCGACCATCAGCACAGAGCCCGCCCAGCCCCCCGCGCCAACCGAAGAAGTGACAGAGCAAGCAGCACTGGATGACAATGCCGCGCTCAGCACCCCCCAGCCCGGCGCACCGGAGGACAGCACAGCGCCACAGGCCGATCTGACCCCCGGCGATGACACCGCGCCCGCGCCGGATTCTGCGCCCCGGATTGCCGAGGACGACACCGCCGACACACCTGCCCCTGCACCGGACGACAGCGCGGAGCCGCTGGGGGCGGCTGAAACCACCGACACACCCGCGCCTCCAGCGGAAGAAGCGGACACGCAGGTGGCCACCACGCCAGACGTCCCGCAGATCATCGAAGAGGCAGAGCCGCTGCCAGATGCAGACCCCGCGACCGAAGAGACAACCGTGGCAGCCGCCACCGGGCCTGCTGTCGGCACCCCCGCAACGTCTCTGCTGGACCGGGACACGGGTGTTACCATCAATCGCCCGCAGCCGACCGACACCACCGAACCGGCTGTTGCGGCGCAGGATGATGTGCCTGTGCCGCGCGAGGCCGGGCGCGGTGCGCGCCCGATTGACCGTTATGCCCAGCCGTTTGAAGCAGCCGATGACAAACCGTTGATGAGCATTGTCCTGATCGATGACGGCACCACCCCCACCGCCGGTGCGGCGGGCATCGCGGCGCTGCGCAGCTTTCCCTATCCGCTCAGCTTTGCGGTCGACAGCCGTCTTGACGATGCCGCCGACCGGATCGCGCTCTACCGGAGCAAGGGGTTTGAGGTCATGGTGATGATCGACCTGCCGCCCGGCGCACAGCCCGTGGATGCAGAGACGACTTTCGGCGTGGTGTTGTCCAACTTGCAGCAGGTTGTCGGTGTCCTTGAAGGGACGGAAACGGGATTTCAGGAAAGCCGCGATCTGGCCGATCAGGTCAGCGCGATTGTCGCCCAGACCGGACATGGTCTGCTGACCCAGTCGCGCGGATTGAACACCATGCCCAAGCTCGCCCGGAAAGAAGGCGTGCCCGCCGCCCCCGTGTTCCGTGATTTTGACAGCAAGGACCAAAGTGCCACGGTGATCCGACGGTTCCTCGATCAGGCGGCGTTCAAAGCTGGCCAGGAAGGGGCCGTGGTAATGCTGGGCCGGATGCGGCCGGACACGATTTCAGCTCTCTTGTTGTGGGGATTGCAGGACCGGGCCAGCTCTGTCGCGCTGTCGCCGATCTCTGCGGTGCTGAAGCGGGAGCCATAAGCGGGTCGGTTCCTGTTGGCAGCCCTGTCTTCCAAATGGTTCTAAAAACCCCGCCGGAGGCATGAAATCTCTTCTGGACCGCCAAAAGAGATTTTAACGCTCCGCGGGGGTTTTTAGAACCATTTGGAAGAGGGGTGCGGTGCCTCAGGAGGTGCAGGCCCCCACAGGCACCATCGCCCGTGCCGTTGCGTCCATCACGGCGCTTTGCATCCCGCCGCCCATGGCCATCTGCACAGAAGCGCCCGCAATTTCGGATCCGCTCACCGTGATTTCCCGACCGCCTGCGGTGTCATCCACATCAACGGTGAAGGCAACATGCGCGCCTGCGGCCAGACCACGCAACCGCAGCTTCACTGCGTTGTCGCCATCCAGCACGGTCGGCAGTTCCACCAGCGCGTCGCCGCCCGCGACCATCTCGAAGGGCTGGAACACCTCAACGCCGGCCCCGGCCCCGGTGACGTCAAAGATCAGGCCGGCAGGGGCGGTGCCCAGATTGAGCGTGACCTCCATTGCGGGCAGCGCACAATCGCCGGTGTTGGTCAGGGTGAAACGGTCCTTGGGCGCGCCTTCGTCGAAACGGACGGCAAGGTCGGCGGTTGCGGCAGTGGCGCTGAGCAGCAGGGTGCAGAGGGTCAGTCGGATCATGTGGTCTCTCCTTGGTTAGGGAGCGACCTAGCCCGCCTGCGCCGGGGCGCAAGGGTCAGATGATTTCATCCTCGTCAAACATCGGATCGGATTCCAGTTGGCTGGCCAGATCGTCCACTGTCGCCTCATCCGCGCGGGGGCTGAGCCGGGCGAGGTGGAAGACTGCGTCGCCTTCGTTCACCACCGGCAGGATCGCACGGCCAATGAGGATGCCGGCGCTGTCGGCGACCAGGTCGGTTTCGACCGCGCCGAAGGGATCGGCGACGCTGGCCAGCAGATCGCCCGTCGCCACCATCTCGCCCTCCGCGCGGAAGGTGCGCAGCAGCCCGCCTGCAGGTGCACGCAGCCAGTGGGAGCTGGAGCACAGGTGTGGGGTGGATTTGGCTTTTGCGATGCCCTTGGCCGGCAGCATGTTTTGTCCGCGCATCACCCGCAGGATGCCCGCCACGCCTGCGCGCACGGCCATTTCATCAAACCGCAGACCTTCGCCCGCTTCATACAGCACGATCGGCACGCCGTTTTTGGCCGCCACCGCGCGCAGCGAACCGTCGCGCAGGCCTGACGTCAGCACCACCGGTGCGCCGAAATCCAGCGCCATCTTGTGGGTGGTCTTGTCCCCCGGTGACACCCGCACCTGTGGCAGGTTGGTCCGGTGCACAGCTGCCGAATGCAGGTCCACGCCAAAATCGCAGCGCAGCACCACGTCGTTGAGAAAGATATGGGCCAGCCGGGAGCCGAGGGACCCCGAGGGATGTCCCGGAAAGCAACGGTTCAGGTCACGCCGGTCCGGCAGATAGCGGGAGCGGCTGAGAAAGCCGTAGGCGTTGACCACCGGGATCACCAGCAAGGTGCCGCGAAGCGCGTTGAGTTGCGGCGAGCGCAGCAGGCGGCGGACGATTTCCACGCCGATGACTTCATCGCCGTGCACCGCCGCGCTGACGAACATCGCGGGACCTGCGCGTTTGCCGTGCAGCACTTCGATGGACAGGCCAACGGGTGTGTGATCGGGCAGGGTGGAGACGGGCAGGGTGACAGAGGCGCGGTCACCGGGGGCGATGGTTTGGCCTGCGATGGTGAAAGGCGCGCGGGGGGGCACGGTCAGTTCCGCCCCGATCCGTCAAACCGCGCGGCATCTGCCGCCGCACGTCGGATCGCGCCGGATTTGTGCACGGTTTCCATGAATTCGGCTTCCGCGTCGCTGTCATAGACCACGCCGCCGCCTGCCTGGATATAGAGCGTGTCGTCCTTGATCACCGCCGTGCGCAGGGCGATGCACATGTCCATATCACCGCCTGCGCTGAAATACCCCACGCCGCCGCCATATAGCCCTCGTTTCTCGGGTTCCAACTCGTCAATGATCTCCATCGCGCGGACCTTGGGCGCGCCGGACACGGTGCCTGCGGGCATGCCGGCAAAGAAGGCATCGAGCGCATCTTTGTCCTCATGCAATTCGCCCACCACGTTGGAGACGATGTGCATCACGTGGGAGTAGCGCTCCACGATGAATTCTTCGGTCGGGCGCACCGTGCCGATCTTGGCAACGCGGCCCACGTCATTGCGGCCCAGATCGAGCAGCATCAGATGTTCGGCCAGTTCTTTTTCATCGGCGAGCAATTCGGCTTCCAGCGCGCGGTCCTCTTCGGGTGTGGCGCCCCGCCGGCGGGTGCCTGCGATGGGGCGGATGGTGACTTCGTTGCCGAACACCCGCACGAGGATCTCGGGCGAGGCCCCGACCACATGAAAGCCGCCGAAGTTGAAATAGAACATGAAGGGCGACGGGTTGGTGCGCCGCAATGAGCGGTAGAGCGCGAAGGGCGGCTGCGTGAACCCCTGCGCCCAACGTTGGCTTGGCACAACCTGAAAGATGTCGCCTGCCACGATGTAGTCGCGCGCTTTCTCCACCGCCGCCTTGTAGCCCTCGCGGGTGAAATTCGACACCGGCTCGGGCGCTTCACCCTCATCGCCGAGATTGCGTGTGGCCGCAGGCATGGCGCGTTCCAGATCGCGCACGGCGTCCATCACCCGCTCCGCCGCCTGCGCATAGGCCGCGCGGGCGGATTGTCCCTCCGACACCCAAGCGGGGGAGACCACGGTGACCTCGCCTTTGACACCGTCGAGCACTGCAATCACCGAAGGGCGCAGCATCAGCGCGTCGGGCAGACCGAGCGGATCAGGGTTCACATCCGGCAGATGCTCCACCAGCCGGATCATGTCATAGCCCAGATAACCAAAGAGCCCCGCCGCCGCCTGCGGCAGGTCTTCGGGCAGGTCGATGCGGCTTTCCGCAATGAGCGCCCGCAGGGTGTCGAGCGGATTGCCCGGTATGTCCTCAAACGCATCGGCATCAAAGCGGGCCGCGCGGTTGATGGCGCAAGCCTCCCCCCGGCAGCGCCAGATCAGATCAGGTTTCATCCCGATGATCGAATAGCGTCCGCGCACATCGCCGCCCGTCACACTTTCCAGCACAAAGGCGTTTTCTGCCGCACCCGTCAGCTTGAGCATCAGGGACACGGGCGTGTCGAGGTCCGCCGCCAGCCGGGTGTAGACGACCTGATTGCGGCCCGCTGCATAGGCCGCTTCAAAGGCATCAAAGTCGGGGGTCAGTGCCATCGCGGATCAGGGGAAGTTGACGTGCACGGCTTGCAGCGCACGCTGGTCGATCTGCGGCACGGCGCGCGTGACCACGTCATTGGCATAGATGTTGAAGATGTCCTGCGCGAGGTTCTGGCTGATCTGGGCGGACAGCTGATCCAGCAGGGCATTGCTTTGTGCGTCCTCGCTGGCGGGGGTGATGGCGTCCAGCCGCACAATCGCGACGGTGGCGTCACCGGGCAGCACGGTCACATCGCCCACATCCATCTGGAAGACCTGATCGATGAAACCGGGAGGGGCGCGGTCGACAAAGGCATTGCGCAGCATCTCTGTCTCCACCAGCGCATCAAGGCCTGCGGCC
Organism: uncultured Sulfitobacter sp.; assembly: GCF_947500075.1. Taxonomy (GTDB): domain Bacteria; phylum Pseudomonadota; class Alphaproteobacteria; order Rhodobacterales; family Rhodobacteraceae; genus Sulfitobacter. The sequence continues at coordinate 457,452 of NZ_CANMQS010000002.1, forward strand.
TCAAACGCCACGGCGCCATCTAGGTCTGCGACCAAAGCGGTGGCCTGAGCGGTCAGATTGGCAACCACCTGTTCGGCTTTCCATGCCGCTTCCACATCGGCGCGGGCGTCCACAAAGGGATTGGGCCGTTCCGGCAGCGCTTCATCCAGCTGCATGGCAAAGAGGCCGCCATCCGCCAATTGGTCGATCTTGGGGAAATCCCCTTCGCTCAGCGCGGCGGCGGCTTCGCGGAAATCGCCGTAGGCGGCAATGCCTTCGCTGCTGTTTTCGTCCCAGGTCAGCGTGCCAAGGGTGATCTCGGTGGCTTCGGCAAGCTGTTCCAGTGTGACGCCGCCGGCAAGCTGGTCGTCGAGATCCTGCGCGCGGGCCTCAACCGCGCGCACCGCGCGGGTCAGGGCAAGCTCTTGTTGAAGGTCGGGGCGGGCGTCCTCAAAGGAGGTGTTCTGCGCAGGCAGCACACCGTTCACGCGGAAAAGCGCGGGCCCAAGGCTGCTGGGCAGGGGGCCGACCACATCACCAACTTCTGCGGCAAAGACAGCCTCACCCGCCGCATCAAGTTCCAACCGGCTGACATCGCCCAGATCCACATCCTGCAAAGCCAGACCGCGCGCCTCGACAAGACTGTCGAACGTGGCACCGTTCACTTCGAGGGCGGCAGCACCGCGGTTTGCGGCTTCCTCGTCAGCGAAGACCAGACGTTCGACAAGGCGGCGTTCGGGCTGGTTGTACTGGTTGGCGCGGGCATCGTATTCGGCGCGCAGCTCATCCTCGGGCACCTCGATCTCATCAATCAGCGCATCGGGGCTGAGCCATGCGTAGGTGATGACTTTGCTGGGGGGCAGGGTGAAGGCATCTGCGTTGTCGTCGTAATAGCGCTGGAGTTCGTCATCGCTGGGGGCGGCAATAGGGTTGGTCAGGTCCGCTTCGCTGAGCAGGCTCCAGGTGAAGCTGCGTTCCTCACCCACGTAGGACACCAGTGTGCGGGCATAGGCCTCCGGCATCTCGACCCCGCCGACAATGGCACCTTGCAACAGGGTGCGCGCGGCTTCTTCGCGCAGGGAGGTCTCAAATTCCGCTTCCGTCACGCCGCCCTGCTGCAAGGCAAAGCGATAGCTTTCGCGGTCAAAGTCCCCGTTCACGCCCTGAAAGGAGGGGATTTGCAGGATCTCTTCGCGCAGGGATACGTCTCCGATGGACAGGCCCATCTGTGTGGTTTCATGGTCCAGCGCGCGGTTTTGCACCAGCCGCTGCAAGACAGCCCGGTCCAGCCCAATTGCCTGTGCCTGTGCAAAGGGCAGGGGTTCGCGGGTCTGGGCTTCAATCGCGCGGATTTCGTTCTGCAACTGGCGCGCGTAGACATCGACCATCACCGGCTTGTCGCCGACGGTACCAATGGTGCGCAGATTGCCGCTGAGGTTGGTGGCGCCAAAGCCTGCAAGCCCGACGAACAAGAACCCCATCAGGATCCACATTGCGCCTTTTGAAATCTTGCTGCCTTTGGCCATGCGGATTGCCCCCTTCTGCCTTGTTTTGCTGTGTCTAGGCGGTCTGCACAGCGGCGGCAAGAGGGTTACGCAGAGGGCAGGGCAGCCAACCGATCAAAAAGCAGCGAGATGCCGTTGGCATCGAGGTTTGCAAACGCAATGCGCAATTGCCGCGCGCCGTTTGCGTCTTCCGGGGGATAGAACATCGTGCCTGGCAGACACAGGATGCCCGCAGTTCTGACCAGCTCTGGCGCAAGGTCCCTGGAGGCGGTCGCAAACGGATGTGACATATAGGCAAAATAGCCGCCCAGCCCCAGCAGTTTCCAGCCCTGCGCATCCAGCTTGGGCATGTTGGCCGTGATCGCTGCCCGGCGGCTGAGGATCTCATCCCGCTCCCCCGCGAGCCACTGGCCGAGGTTCTCCAACCCCCAAAGGGCGGCGTGCTGACCCAATTGCCCCGGACAGATTGCGACAGTGTCGAGGAACTTCTCCACTTCCGCCAGCCGCTCTTCACTGGCGATCATCGCCCCGACCCGGTGGCCGGTGAGCCGGTAGGCTTTGGAAAACGAGTAGAGATGGATCAGCGTGCGGGCCCAATCGGGGTCCTGAAACAGATCATGGGGCGGGCCCGACCGGCTGTCAAAATCCCGGTAGGTCTCATCAAGGATCAGCGCAATGCCATGCCTGCGCGCCAGGTCTGCAAAGCCGCGCACCAGATCGGCAGGATACTCCACCCCGGCGGGATTGTTGGGGGTGACCAGCGAAATCGCCCGTGTCTGTGGGGTAATCAGCGCCTCGGCCCTCTCCACATCGGGCAGCAGGCCTGCGCCCGTTTCAAGCGGTACAGAGCGCACTCCGGACATGTCGAGCCACATCTTGTGATTGAAATACCACGGCGTCGGCAGGATGACCTCATCCCCTTCGGCACAAAGCGTGGCAATCGCTGCTGCAAACGCCTGATTGCATCCCGAGGTGATCGCGACCTGCGCAGGCTGAACCTGCCTGCCATAGATCGCGGTGGTCTTGGCCGCCAAAGCCTCCCGCAGCATCGGCAGACCCAGAACCGGCCCATAAAGATGCGCATCATCGCGGCTGAGTGCGGCATCCGCCATGGCCTGACGCAGCCCGGTTGGCGGCGGATCCACCGGAGCGGCCTGGCTGACGTTGATCAGCGGTTTGTCGGCTGAAAACGATACCCCTTCCAGCCAGCGACGCGCTTCCATCACCGGGGGTGGAAAGGTTGTGGCGGTGCGGGGAAGGCTCATGATGCGGCTCCGGAGCGATAAAGAGATTCTAGCCCTTCGGGGAGGTTTTTTGAACCATTTGGAAGGGGCGGCACCCGTGGTCTTCCAAATGGTTCCAAAAACCCTGCCAGAGGCTTAAGACTTTTTTGGCGGATCAGTCCTTCCCGCGGTACGGCTCTACGTATTGCAGGGCCATGTCCCAGGGGAAGAATATCCATGTGTCCTGGCTGACGCCGGTGATGAAGGTATCGACCTGCGGCTCGCCTTCGGGTTTGGCGTAGACGGTGGCGAAATGGGCCTGCGGGTAGAGATCGCGCACCAGTTCGAGGGTCTTGCCGCTGTCGACAAGGTCATCGACGATCAGGATGCCGGTGCCATCGCCCATCATCTCGGTGTTGGGGGATTTCAGCACCTTGGCTTCCCGGCGCTGGTCGGCCTTGCCGCCGCCCGAATGGTAGGACACGACCGAGATGGTATCGACCGTGCGGATGTCCAGCTCGCGCGCGACGATCATTGCGGGCGCCATGCCGCCGCGGGTGATGGCCACGACCGCGCGCCATGCGCCTGCGTCGGGGCCTTTGCCATCCAGCCGCCAGGCCAGCGCGCGGCTGTCGCGGTGGATCTGGTCCCAGCTGATGTGAAAGCCTTTCTCATGGGGCAGTCTTTGGTCGGACATGGGCTTACCTTTCGATCATGAGCTTGAGGCCGAAACCGCCCAGCAAGGTGGCGGCGATGCGGTCGAAGACGGGTTTGAGGCGCAGGTACCCGCGGCGCGCGGCGGGCATGCTGAGCAGGGTGGCAAAGAGGGTGTAGAACAGCCACTCCAGCACCATATGGTTGGCCACCACAATGCCGATCTCTGCGGGGTGCAGGGGCGCAGGGAAGACTACAAGGATGACCGCTGCGGCAAACAACATGGATTTGGGATTGCCGAAGTTCACCAACAGCCCGGCCGCGAAGCTGCGCGCTTTCAGGACAGGGGCATCGGAGGGTGTGTCATGGGCATGGCGCCACGTCTGTATGGCGATCCAGATCAGATAGAGGGCACCGCCGATCTTGAGCGCCGTATAGGCCCAGGGAAAGAGTGTGAACAGGCTTTCCAGCCCCAGAAAAGCCGCCAGGGTCCAGCAGGCAGCGGCCGTGCCGAGCCCGAAACCGGTGAGGATGCCCGCCAGACGTCCCGAGGTCACGGTGGTCTTGATGACATAAAGCATCGCGGCACCGGGGCTGGCGAGGGCAGCCAGCAGGACCAGATTGAAGGCGATCAGGCTTTGCGCATCCATCAGGCCATGCTCACCCTTTTGCCATATCCGGCGCGTCCACCGCTTTCATGCCCACGACATGATAACCGGCATCCACGTGCAGGTTCTCACCGGTGGTGCCGGAGCCCAGATCGGACAGCAAAAACAGCGCAGCCTTGCCCACATCTTCGGTGGTGACGTTGCGGCGAAGGGGGGAATTGTATTCGTTCCACTTCATGATGTAGCGGAAATCGCCGATGCCGGAAGCGGCAAGTGTCTTGATCGGCCCTGCGCTGATTGCGTTGACGCGGATGCCGTCCTTGCCCAGATCCTCGGCCAGATATTTCACGCTGGCCTCCAGCGCGGCTTTGGCCACCCCCATGACATTGTAATGCGGCATCACTTTTTCAGCGCCGTAGTAGGTCAGCGTCAGCGCACTGGCGCCGGGGGACATCATCTTTTCCGCCCGTTGCAGGATCGCGGTGAAGGAATAGACAGAGATGTCCATCGACATCGCGAAGTTGCCCCGGCTGGTGTCGACATACCGCCCGCGCAATTCATTCTTGTCAGAAAATCCAATCGCATGCACGACAAAGTCAAGGCTGTCCCAGCGGTCGCGCAGCCCGTCAAAAAGCGCATCCATCGAGGCTTCATCGCCCACATCACAGGGCAGCACGATGTCACTGCCAAGCTGTGCTGCCAGTGGATCAACCCGCTTTTTCAATGCCTCGCCCTGATAGGAGAATGCCAGCTCTGCGCCTGCGTCCGCCAAAGACTTTGCAACGCCCCAGGCGATGGATTTGTCATTGGCCAGGCCCATGATCAGCCCGCGTTTGCCCTGCATCAGGTTATTTGCCATTCCACTGCCCTTGCCATCTCGAAAAACTCCCCGTGGTCTATGCCATTGTGGGGGCGCCATCAAGAGAGGGACGCGGCAGGGTTGAATCGTTGATTTTGACCACGAAAACCCGCTGCACCTCTGCGGGCGCGTCGTACACAGCTGTGTACGGTTTTGGTTGTTGGTCGCGAAAAAGTGCGATAGCGCTAGGGGTGAAGTGATTTTTACACCTGAAACGATTTACGGCCGAGACGGACAGCAAAGATGGCACAGCGCGCTGAACCTTTTTCAGGCGACGATCCCTTCGTGATCGCGCGGCGATGGATGGATGAGGCGTCCAAGAGCGAGTTGAACGATCCCGATGCCATCGCCCTTGCGACGGTGGACGAGAGCGGTATGCCCAATGCCCGTGTTGTCCTGCTGAGGGAAGTGGAGGCGGATGCATTTGTCTTCTATACCAACTACACCAGCGCCAAGGCGCAGGAAATGGACCATGCGGGCAAAGCCGCCTTTGTGATGCACTGGAAATCCCTGCGGCGGCAGGTGCGGGCACGCGGATTGATCACGCGCGAGGACGGACCGCAGGCGGATGCCTACTATGCGTCGCGGGGGCTCAAAAGCCGGCTGGGGGCCTGGGCATCGCGGCAGTCACAGCCGCTGGAAAGTCGTGCAGCCCTCATGTACGAAGTGGCACAGCGTGGTGTGGAATTTGGCACCAACCCGCCAAGGCCGCCATTCTGGGGTGGGTTTCGGCTGACACCGCTGGAGCTTGAATTCTGGGCAGACGGCGCGGCCCGCCTGCATGACCGCTTTCAGTGGCGGCGGGCAACAGTCGCGGACAAGTGGGAGATCACGCGGCTGAATCCGTGACCGGATCGGTTTGAGCGTGTAAGAAATACGAACCGGGCTGTGCCACGTTGAGAAACGGTGCAGAGTTCGGCAAGACAAGAAGACAAAAGGACCAAAGTGGCAGAGAACGACAACAACGCATTTGACGATGACACCGATGACGCACATGCGGTCACCGGTGTGGTCAAATGGTTTGACCCGGTCAAAGGGTTCGGATTTGTGGTCGCCGATGAAGGCGGGCCCGATATCTTGCTGCATGTGAACGTGTTGCGGAATTTCGGCCAAAGCTCTGTTGCGGATGGCGCGCGGATTGACCTGATGGCGCAGCGCACGGACCGCGGGGTTCAGGCCACCTCTGTCACGGCCATCCAGCCGCCCGAAGGGTCACAGGCCGCGGCCCTTGCCGATATCGTGGGCATGGATGCCGAACAGGTGCTGGCCGCACCGCTTGAACCTGCACGGGTCAAATGGTTCGACAAATCCAAGGGCTTCGGTTTTGCCAATGTCTTTGGCAAGCCAGAGGATGTGTTCCTGCATATCGAGGTGCTGCGCCAATCGGGGCTGTCGGACCTGCAACCGGGCGAAGCATTGGCGATGCGGGTCATTGAGGGCAAGCGTGGCTCCATGGCGGCTGAGGTGCAGGCGTGGGAAACGGTCCTGACTGGCGACGACAACAGCTGATGAGATCGATGCTGCGGGCCCTTGTGCTGATCTGCGCCATGGGACCCGGTGCAGCATGGGCGGCGTGCCGCGAAGACGTGGTGGAACTGCGCGGTGACTGGGGCAAGGCGCGTTTCACCGTGGAGATTGCCGACGATCCCGAAGAGCAGATGCAGGGGCTGATGCACCGGCAGAGCATGGCAACCTCAGCGGGCATGCTGTTTATCTACGACACCCCGCGCGCGGCGTCCTTCTGGATGCGCAATACGTTGATTTCGCTGGATATGCTGTTTCTTGATGCGCAGGGGGTGGTGCAACATATCCACCATGACGCCAAACCGCTGGATGAGACGCCGATCTTTGGCGGGGATGACATTCTGGCCGTATTGGAGATCAACGGCGGGTTGTCGCGGCGCTTGGGGCTGGTGCCCGGCAGCCAGATGCGGCATCCGGCGTTTGCGGCAGGCACTGCGGCCTGGCCCTGTACGGGTTGAAAACGCGGATGGTCCTGCTTGATGCAGGGACTTTGCACATTCCGTTCATTCTGGGGCTTTTCAATCCTCGCATCCCTCGCTAAAGAGGCCCGTGTCGGAGCGTGGCGCAGCCTGGTAGCGCACCTGTTTTGGGTACAGGGGGTCGGAGGTTCGAATCCTCTCGCTCCGACCACTTTTCAAATATCATCTGTTTTGCGGTGCGGGCCCTTGTGGCTTTTCCTGTGGATAACACTGGGCCGCAGGTTTCCAGAGGCAAGCGGGGCGCGTCGGTCCCCGGCGGCTGCGATCCTTGGGGCATGTGGGGCGCAGGGTTTTTGTCTGTACCACCCATCGCGCGCGGGTCGGTGAGGTCTTTGAGGCGCGCTCAGGGAGGGATGTTGACCGATTCCTCTCAAACCCCCGTCCATCCCTATATCTTGTGGTTGAGCGCCGATCTGTCGCGGGTTTGAGCTGTATCTAGTGGCGGCCTGATCGCGTCATGCGATAATATTGCCACGATTTTGCCGGCCGGACGGCGGTGCTTTGCTCAAATTCTGCAAGGGGGGCAAAAAAGATCTGACCGGCTTTTTGGCGCGGTCCAAAATGTTAATGAAAGGTTAATCCAGCAGGCGTGGATTTGCTAAATCCCCTCTTTGCCTTGATAAAATTCACCCGACGTCAGCCGCATCCCTGTGTGCAACTCTGGGGACGGGCGGTGACTGAATCACGCGAAACTTGACGCGCGCAAGAAACCGGTCGCGGGTCAACTGCAAGATTGACGAAAAATCAAAATAATGACGTTGACCCAGTAGGGGTGAATACGCCAGATTGTGCAAACCAAAGACGAGGCCACAACATCTAGACGAAACTGGATGGCGGCTGGTCTGGGGCAGGGATGGACAAAACAGGCGACTTGAACCCACGTTCAGGACACTGCGCGACGTGCGCGGGCCGAAAAGCGTTTTCTGACCCATGGTGAGCAACCGGAGACCGCGCAATGACGCGGTGCCCGACAATGACAACTTGGACATGAGGCACGTGCCATGAAAATTGAACGCAGATTTACCACACCGGGTCAGGACGCATATGCAGATCTGGATTTCATTACGACAGTGTCGGAAATCCGGAACCCGGACGGGTCGATCGTGTTCAAACTGGATGACGTCGAAGTCCCCTCCAGCTGGAGCCAGGTGGCAAGCGACGTAATCGCGCAGAAATACTTCCGCAAGGCGGGCGTGCCGTCCAAACTGAAGCGCGTGAAGGAAAAGGGCGTGCCGGAGTTCCTGTGGCGCTCCGTTGCGGCAGAGGGCGCGGAAATGGGGGGCGAGACGTCTTCCAAGCAGGTGTTTGACCGTCTGGCAGGGGCCTGGGCCTATTGGGGCTGGAAGGGCGGCTATTTCTCCGATGAGGACGATGCGCGCGCGTACTTTGACGAAATGCGCCACATGCTGGCCTCCCAGCGGGCGGCACCGAATTCGCCGCAGTGGTTCAACACCGGCCTGCACTGGGCCTACGGCATCGACGGGCCTGCGCAGGGTCACTATTATGTGGACTTCAAAACCGGCAAGCTTACCCGTTCCAAATCCTCCTATGAGCATCCACAGCCACACGCCTGCTTCATCCAGTCCGTGGCGGACGATCTGGTGGGCGATGGCGGCATCATGGATCTGTGGGTGCGCGAAGCGCGTCTGTTCAAATATGGCTCCGGCACGGGCACCAACTTCTCCTCCCTGCGCGGCGAAGGGGAGAAGCTGTCGGGTGGCGGTAAATCCTCTGGATTGATGGGTTTCCTGAAGATCGGCGACCGCGCAGCGGGTGCGATCAAATCCGGCGGCACCACGCGCCGGGCGGCAAAGATGGTGATTGTCGATGCCGATCACCCGGATATCGAAGACTTCATCAACTGGAAGGTGCTGGAAGAGCAGAAAGTGGCGAGCATCGTCGCCGGCTCCAAGATGCACGAAGAGAAGCTGAACCTGATTTTCGCGGCCATCAAAGGCTGGGACGGCACGGCAGAGGATGCCTATGACCCGGCGAAGAACGAGCAGCTGAAAGCCGCGATCCGGTCGGCCAAGAAGGTTGCGATCCCTGAGACATACGTCAAGCGCGTGCTGGATTACGCCAAGCAGGGCCACACCAGCATTGAGTTCCCCACATACGACACCGATTGGGATTCGGAGGCCTATAATTCTGTCTCTGGTCAGAACTCCAACAACTCCATCCGCGTGACCAATGGTTTCTTGACGGCCGTCGAAAAAGACGCCGATTGGGAATTGATCGACCGGGTCACCGGCAAAGTGTCCAAGACCATCCGGGCGCGCGATCTGTGGGCGCAGGTGGGCCACGCGGCTTGGGCCTGTGCCGATCCGGGCATTCAATACCACGATACGGTTAACGATTGGCATACGTGCCCCGAAGATGGCGCCATTCGCGGCTCAAACCCTTGTTCCGAGTACATGTTCCTCGACGACACGGCGTGTAACCTGGCATCCATGAACCTGCTGACCTTCCTTGAGGACGGCGTGTTCAACGTGGAAGACTACATGCACGCCTCCCGCCTGTGGACCGTGACGCTGGAAATCTCTGTGACGATGGCGCAGTTCCCCTCCAAGGAAATCGCGCAGCGGTCTTACGACTTCCGCACGCTGGGTCTGGGCTATGCCAACATTGGCGGGCTGCTGATGAACATGGGGTATTCCTATGACAGTGACGAGGGCCGTGCGCTCTGCGGTTCGCTTACAGCGATCATGACCGGTGTGGCCTATGCGACGTCTGCCGAGATGGCGGGCGAGTTGGGGCCATTCCCCGGCTACAAGCGCAACAGCGACCACATGCTGCGGGTCATCCGCAACCACCGCAACGCCGCTTACGGTGAAGCGCAGGGCTATGAGAAGCTGAGCGTCAAGCCCGTGCCGCTGGATCACGGCAACTGCCCGCAGCCGGGTCTGGTCGATGTGGCCACGTCCTGCTGGGATGAGGCCTTGACGCTGGGTGAAAAGCACGGCTACCGCAACGCACAGACCACCGTGATCGCGCCCACCGGCACCATCGGTCTGGTGATGGATTGCGACACCACCGGCATCGAGCCTGACTTCGCGCTGGTGAAATTCAAGAAACTGGCCGGGGGCGGCTATTTCAAGATCATCAACCAATCCGTACCAGCGGCATTGGAAAAGCAGGGCTACAGCTCTGCCCAGATCGAGGAAATCGTCAGCTACGCGGTGGGTCATGGCACCATCGGCAACGCGCCGGGGATCAACCACACCACGCTGATGGGCCACGGGTTTGGCCCCAATGAACTGGCCAAGGTGGATGCGGCATTGGCGCAGGCCTTTGACATCCGGTTTGTGTTCAACCAGTGGACGCTGGGCGAAGAGTTCTGCACGCAGGTGCTGGGCATCCCCGCTGAGAAGCTGAACGATCCGACGTTTGACCTGTTGAAATCGCTGGGTTTCTCCCGTGCGGACATCGACGCGGCCAACGACCATGTTTGCGGCACGATGACGCTGGAAGGGGCGCCGCACCTGAAAGAAGAGCATTACAGCATCTTCGATTGCGCCAACCCCTGCGGCAAGAAGGGCAAGCGGTTCCTCGGCGTGAACAGCCACATCACCATGATGGCGGCGGCACAGTCTTTCATCTCCGGTGCGATCTCCAAGACGATCAACATGCCCAACGATGCCACCATCGAGGATTGCCAGAGCGCCTATGAGCTGAGCTGGTCCCTGGGCATCAAGGCCAACGCGCTTTACCGCGACGGCTCCAAGCTGAGCCAGCCTCTGGCGGCAGCGCTGGTTGAGGATGATGACGAGGCGGCAGAGGTGCTGGAAAGCGGCTCCATTCAGGAGAAAGCCACTGTTCTGGCGGAGAAAATCGTCGAGAAGGTGATCGTCAAGGAAATCGTCCGCTCCAACCGGGAGAAGATGCCACAGCGCCGCAAGGGCTATACCCAGAAAGCCATCGTGGGCGGCCACAAGGTCTATCTGCGCACCGGCGAATACGAGGATGGCAAGCTGGGTGAGATCTTCATCGACATGCACAAGGAAGGCGCTGGCTTCCGGGCGATGATGAACAACTTCGCCATCGCGGTGTCGGTGGGCCTGCAATACGGCGTGCCGCTGGAGGAGTTCGTGGACGCTTTCACCTTCACCAAGTTCGAGCCCGCGGGCATGGTGCAGGGCAACGAGACGATCCGCAATGCGACCTCCATCCTGGACTATATTTTCCGTGAGTTGGCAGTGTCTTACCTTGACCGCACGGATCTGGCGCATGTGAAGCCCGAAGGGGCTACATTCGATGATCTGGGCAAGGGCGAGGAAGAGGAAAGCGTCGCCAACCTGAGCGAACTCTCTGAGACGGCGGCGACCAGATCGCTGGAAGTCCTCAAGCAGATCAGCTCCACCGGCTACCTGCGCAACCGCCTGCCACAGGAGTTGGTTGTGTTGCAGGGCGGTCAGATTGATCCGGTATCAAGCCTTGCAGGCGCGGTTGCGGACGTGGCAAATGCACCTGTGGCCGTGGCAATGGCATCCGGCGCATCTGGCACAGCAATCGCGGCCAGCACGACCAGTCTGGATGCCCGCACCAAGGCCAAGATGCAGGGATACGAGGGCGAGGCTTGCGGTGAATGTGGTAACTTCACCCTGGTCCGCAACGGGACCTGTATGAAATGCAACACATGCGGCGGCACCTCCGGGTGCAGCTGAGAAGGATAGTACCATGGCCGAGGAAACACGCGTCTTTGAGAACGCACAGATCAAGGTGGGGGACCAGACATCCGATCCGATGACGGTGACGATCGAGGTGACCCGCACGCCAGAGGGCAAACGCTCCGGCGCGGGGGAGGCGAAGCTCTCCGAGGAGGTCTTTGCCGCCATCGAAAGCGTCAACGGGGCGGCCCATGTCCACACCCAGAACGGCGACACCTTCGCGATCATGATGCGCAAGGCCTACAAGCAGTCCTTCCGGGTCGAGTTCGTGACCTCCGGCCCGGTGCCGGAGCCGTCCTGAGGGGGCTGCAAGAGATATAGGGGAGCGGCAACGCTCTCTGGATTACATGGGGCGGGTGCGCTCGCCCCCTGACGACGTTCAGGCCGCAGGCAATAAAACATCGAGCGGTTAACATATTGAGCCTGAACGGCGAGACTACGGGAGGGCTTCGGCTCTCCCTTTCTTCTTTTGGAGATGGGTTGCGGGAGGCCTTCCTGCGGCGATTTGGTGTTGCGCGCGGGGTGGTTTGCAGGTGCAGAAACCGGGAGTGGCGGCGGAATTGGGGTGGAGCGGGTTAACGGATTGTTTTCACGTGGTTTTCACGGGGCACCATGCGTACACATGCTGTACACAACCTGTACACCGCTCGGGACGCCGAAGCCGGGTTAACGGGGCGTGCGGTGGTGTGGGACGTCAGGCGCATGTGACCTTTGCGTCTGAGGCTGACCCAAGATGGGAAACAGGCCTTCGCGCGAGATGCGGCGAAGGCGTTGAGAGGGACCCTTGGCGACCAATGCTGCGGTTTGCATGTATGACTGCTTTGGCGAACCGAGCTGTTATTGAAGTCTGATTGGTCGACAAATGCCACGCTTTCCGCTTCATCCGGCAAGTGCAAAGCTCAGGAGCAAGGCACGCGGCTGGATGGCACGGTTTCGGTACGTTTGCGATGCGGAGATTCAACGAATGTCAACATCCTCATGTTAGTGCGCTCTTATGCTCTGCTTCTTGGTGGGGTTCCCTGATTTTGGCGCAAGCAAAGGAGTTACATCTTGGCGGATGCACCCCAGCATTACCTTGAAGCCGAGCTTGACGCGTTGTTTCAGAAAAATCCTGAGACCTGGCGGTTTGTCCGGCAGGGGTCTCTCGATGGTGTTTGGTATTGGGATCTTGAGCAACCTGACAAAGAATGGATGAGCCCGGAGATGTGGACGTTATTCGGCATTGATCCGGCGACGAAACGCCACGATCCGGCTGAATGGCAGGACATCATTTTCCAAGAAGACCTCAAGTTCGCGCTTGAGAATTTTGAAAAGCACTGCGCCGATCCTGATCACCGGTACGATCAGGTTGTGCGGTATCGTCATGCGGATGGATCAACAGTTTGGGTGCGGTGTCGCGGTATCGCTATTCGTGACGAAACGGGAAAGCCTATCCGCATGTTGGGCGCGCATAACGACATCACAGCCGCCAAACGTGCCGAAGAACAAGCAAACGTCGCGTTGCGTGAAACCGCAGCGGCAAATGACGAGCTGCGCAGCTTTGCTTACAGCATCTCGCATGACCTGAAATCGCCCTCCAACACGATGGACATGCTTTTGAAAGAAATCGCGGCCGCAGACGAGGGCGGCATGTCAGAGGATCAGCGCGATTTGCTGGACTTGGCGCAAGGCACGGCCGATCAAATGCGCCGCTTGGTCGATGACATGCTGGCCTTTACGCAGTTGATCGGAGAAGAACCCGTTTGGGAGCTTGTATCGCTTTATGATACAGCAATGGGCGTTCGTGACTTGCTCGGGTCTCTCATGGCTGAGACGGGAGCCGAAATCACCATAGATGACGACCTGCCGATCATGTCAGGCAACGCCACTCAACTACGGGTCCTGCAACAGAATTTGATCGAGAATGCCCTTAAATACCGTGACCCTTCACGCCCGCCCAATGTGACCGTATCGCGTGTCAAGAGCAGGGACCCGACAACGGTCAGCTTCTCGGTACAAGACAATGGCCTTGGGATCGCAGCAGCACATCAGACCCGCATTTTTGAGATGTTCAAGCGGTTGCACCGCTCCGACGAGGTTGCTGGCGCGGGGCTGGGTTTGACGCTTTGCCGCCGCGTTGCGCTGAACCATGGCGGCGATATTCAGGTTGCCTCTGAACTTGGCAAAGGCACGACCTTTACGGTTTCATTTCCGGGGCGCGGCGCATGACTGGGAAACCTGCCATTGGCTCAATCATGATGATTGATGACAATGCAATCGACCAACGCCTGTGTAAACGGTTGATAGAACGCTCTAGCCTCGTCGGCGGGTTCATCGGGAACGGGCCCGTCAGTTCGCCGCCGTGAAAGACGACTGCAACAAGCCTTTGATGATCGAATACCTAGAACGATAGGCCGCAATGCTCGCGAGCGGCACCGGTTAGTTCACCGTTTTCCACAGAAACGTTTCGTCCGCCGGGCGGGCAGCATCTGGTCCAGGTCGAGGCTGCTATCCTTTTGATGGGGTTCAGAGACAAGCGGCGATTCGGTTCTGATCGGCGAACGCCCGGTTCGTCCGCACAGAGCCGTCACCTAGACAGGTTTTCGGTGCGCCGCGCTGCCGCAAGTCCGGTTTGAGCCCAAACCTACCAGATTTCTGCGATGTAGCGAATGACGGCTTTTGGCAAATCAGTAGAGCCGTGTGCCCTCATCTGTAGTGTGATCGTCTTCGACTTCTTTTAGTGTCTGCTTTCTGTCAACAGTCGAAATTACCCATTCAGCAAGGGTTGGGGCAGACTTCCGTTCGGGCCAGTGATCAGGGTGCCACAGCCGGGACCGAATGAACGACTTCGAGCAGTGCATGAAGGCTTCTTCGACCTCTATAACAAGCGCTAGCAACGGTTCCCTGCCGTCAATCGCATGCCGTTTGCTGATCGCGGCATCTCGAACAATGCGAGCCTTGCCCGCGACACGCAGCGTATCGCCGTGACCCGGTACAACAAAGAGAATAGCGATGTTCGGGTCTTCCAATAGATTTTGAAAACCATCGACTCGGTGGTTGCCGAGCCTGTCTGGAATAATGAGTGTCTTGTCGTCGTAGACCTCTACGAACCCGGCAGGGTCACCTTTGGGCGAAACATCAATCAGACCACCGGACGCTTTGGTTGCAACGACAACAAATGGCGCAAGTCCGATGAAACTCCGTGCAGTATCATTCAGCCGATCACTTACCTTGAGAAAAGTGTTGGTGAACCCCTCTGTTGGAAGGAGTTCTCTCAGCCGTTCCGTACTTTCAATCTGTTCATCAACTTCCAACACAATGCTCTCCGATCAATCGAAAAGCGAAGCGTAGCCGATGCGCCAATTTTCTCAAAGCCGCCATTGGCGCAGCCGCAGCGAAAGCTCACTTCGTCCGCACAGCAGGCGTCGGTGGCAGCATAAGGGGCGCTTGAGGCCGACTGAAACTGTCGGGGGGCAGGTTTGAGCCTACTTTACCAAATGCTGCGCTGCTTATGAATGTCCGGTTCCCTGTCGCGTGACGTTGTTTCGGTGCGAAAGAACTGAAAGCAAAACGACACAAAGTATCAGCAGACTGCACATCGCAAAGGTTCCCGCCATGGCAAAGCTCACTATGGGTGTCCGGCCTTCGATGCCAGACTCAAAGTAAGCCAGAGACCAAAATACTGCGCTGACTGATCCGGCCCCGAGGATAAAGCCAAAGTTGCGGCTGAGATTGAGGATGCCCGACGTTACGCCCCGATCCTGTTCTGACGCACGCTCCATCACCGAGGTGTTGAGCGCGGCTAAGAAAACCTGGTAGCTGGGTGCCAGCAAAATGAAGGCCAGAATAAATCCGCCAAGGCCGAGCAGATAAGGCAGCGTCGCCATGGCAGCGCATGCAAAGGCCATTGCAGACGCGCCTGCCGTCACCGCGTAGCCTGTCCCCACTTTCTCTGTGAACCGCCCCGCAGGAATGCCGCTCAGCGCCGACGATATGGGGCCGACAGACATCGCCAGGCCCATTTGCGCGGTCGTTAGTCCAAGTCCATCCATGAGGAAAAAAGGTCCAACCACCAACATGCCCATCATAACGAGTGAAACGATAACGTTCATCGCAAGGCTTATGCGCAAACGGCTGGAGCGTAGGAGATCAAGAGGGATGATGGGTGAAAAACTGCGGGTCTCGATCACATAAAGCGCCATCAATGCGCCAATCGCCAGGGCTGCGAGCAAACCATCTGTGACGTCGAACCCATTGACCAATTCAGACATGAGGAACGTTAGGGCAGTGAGGAAAGCGGCCAATGCACCCGCTCCAGGAAGATCAACCGAGCCTTTCTCCGCCTGTCCTGCGCTGCCTCGAATCCAAAGGAGGCAAAGCACGAGTGTTGCCAGAGCAAAAGGGACTTGCAGGAGATACACCGAACGCCAGCCGAAAGCGGCCGCAGCAGCAGCCCCAATCGCAGGGCCTGAAGCCGTTCCAATGGCTGACATGGTTCCTAGCACGCCCATCCAACGCCCGATCTCGCCAGAAGACACCAGATCGCGCACCATCGCCAAAGGCATCGCCATCATGGCCGCTGCACCTGCGCCTTGGACAAATCTGCTGGCGATCAAAGCCGTCAGCGTTGGCGCGAGGAACGCAAGAACTGCGCCAAGAGAAAAGAGGCACAAGCCCGAAGCCAGCACACTGCGCTTGCCATAGAGGTCGCCTGCGCGCCCCACCGGCACGATAAGGGCTGTGACGGCAAGGATGTACATTGAGACAACAAGTGCCGGGTTAGGGCTCTGGCCACCAAAGGCGAACGATACGTCCGGTAACGTGACGGCAGCAGAACTTACTCCATAAGCTGCAAGCATGATCGAGAGGCCAGGCCCCGACAGCACCGCTAGCGTTCTTTTCGGGTCGGTAGATAGAGAGGCATTGGTCAATTGAACGCTCCATTGCAAATTCGGAGCAGTCACCCTAAAACTTGAAGTCAAGTTTAAGTCAAGAGGTATCATATGACAGCACTCTTGGATATTGCCGAGGTGTCAGACCGGTCTGGCATAAGCCCCTCCGGCCTCCGCTATTATGAGAAAAGGAAGCTGATCGAAGCCGTCGCCCGCAACGGGCTACGCCGTCAGTATGAGCCAACAGTCCTTCAAGAACTGGCGCTCATCAACCTGGCCAAATCCGCAGGCTTCTCGCTTGATGAGATCGGCTCCGTTCTACGCCGACCCGGGACGACAGTATTACCGCGCGACGCGCTGGTCGATAAGGCAGGCATGTTGGAAGAGCAAGCTGAGCGGCTGGTCAACCTCGCGAAGATGCTGCGCCATGTCGCGGACTGTCCGCACCAAGATCACTTCGAATGCTCTCGTTTCAAGAAGTTGTTGAAAGTCGCAACAAGAATTTGGAAGGCATGAACTGGCAAATCCCAAAGTTGCCGTTGGAAGCTTGAAGGCCAATGACAACTTCGTCCGCACATCAAACCCCTTACCTCGCGCGTCTGGAACCTCCGCTCTGCATCGAAGACCCGCAACGCTCCACAGCTTGCCCCCTCCAGCACCGCAACAGCGCGCTGTCACAAAAGCTTCAAACCGCTTTTGCACCACAGTCATGTTGGAGCGCTATCGCCTGTCTGGTAATCACCTGTCACACAGAGGGAGCCCAGCATGGACCGCAAGGACATCATCGACAGTCAGGACTACGGCAACAAGGCCGAGGCCTTTGAAGCCTTTGACGACATTCCCACAAACCCGCATCTGGGCAATACCATCGGGGATGTCATTCAGGAGCGGTATGGCCGGCGGGATTTCCTGCGCGGATCACTGGGCGTGGCGGCGACGGCGTCCCTGTTTGGTGCCACAGCGCTGACTGCGCCGAAGCAGGCCGCAGCGGCAGGGCGGCAGAGCCGGTATGTGTTTGATGAGTTGCAATGGGGCAATGACGTCACCCACCACATCGCGGAGGGCTACAACGCGGACATACTGGTGCGCTGGGGGGATCCGATCACGGCGGATGCGCCTGATTTCGATGTGATGAACCAGACGCCGGAGGCACAGGCCCAGCAGTTTGGCTACAACAATGACTACGTGGGCTTTGCCGAAGTGGCACCGGGGCGCGGGATGCTCTGTGTGAACCACGAATACACCAATGAAGAGGTGATGTTCCCCGGTCTGGGCCGTCAGGACCGCGCCGGGTTCGAAGGGATGACCCGCGAGATCGTGGACATCGAGATGGCCGCCCATGGCGGGTCGGTCTTCGAGATCGTGAAGGGCGATGATGGCGCATGGGCGCTGAACCGCGACAACCCGGCCAACCGCCGCATCACGGCCAATACGCCGATGACCTTTGATGGCCCCGCCGCAGGACACCCGCGGATGCGCACAAGTGCGGATCCCGCAGGCATGACCGTGTTGGGCACCATCAACAACTGCGCAGGGGGCATGACGCCCTGGGGCACCTATCTGATGGCCGAGGAGAACTTCCACGGGTATTTCTGGACCGATGTGGTGGATGCGGACGGCAAGCCGGATCTCAGTCTCCAGCAAGAGGCCGCGCAGATGGAACGTTATGGCGTGCCGGGGCGCTGGTATGCCTGGGGCCAGTTCCATGACCGGTTCAACATCGACAAGGAACCCAATGAACCCAACCGCTTTGGCTATATCGTGGAAGTGGACCCGCTGAACCCCGACGCCATGCCGATCAAACACACCGCGCTGGGCCGCTTCCGCCATGAGGGGGCAGAGACGACCATTGCCGCCGATGGCCGTCTGGTGATCTATTCGGGCGACGACAACCGGTTTGATTATCAGTACAAATGGGTCTCGGCCGATCCGGTGACGGAGGAGAACAGCCATTTCGGGTCCGCGTTGCTGTCGGACGGCACGCTCTATGTGGCGCGTTTCGATGCGGATGGCACGGTGGTGTGGTTGCCGCTGGTGCACGGGCAGGGGCCGCTGACGGCGCAGAACGGTTTTGACAGCCAGGCAGATATTGCCATCGACACACGCCTTGCGGCGGATGCCCTGGGGGCCACGCCGATGGACCGCCCCGAAGACGCGCAGCCCGGCCCGAATGGCACCGCCTATCTGATGCTGACCAACAACTCACGCCGGGCGCCTGAGCAGGTCGATGCCGCCAACCCGCGCGCCAAAAGCCGTTTTGGCCACATCATCGAGATCCGCGAGGACGGCGGCAACCATTCGGCCACCCGAGGCACATGGTCGATCCTTGTGCTGTGTGGCGATCCCGGGATCGAAGAGGTCGGCGCGATGTGGAACCCGGAGACGTCGGAGAACGGCTGGTTCGGGTCGCCGGACAATTGCGCTTTTGACAGCGCGGGCCGGTTGTGGATTTCAACCGATCAGGGCCGCAACTGGGGCCGGACGGGCAAGTCTGACGGGCTTTATGCGCTGGAGACGGAAGGCGATCTGCGCGGGCATTCCAAGCTGTTCTTCCGCTGCCCTGTCGGTGGGGAGCTCTGCGGGCCGTATTTTGCGGATGAGAGCAAGACGCTGTTCCTGGCGGTACAGCATCCGGGCACCGATGGGACCAAGGACTTCGCGGGGTTCGAGCGGGAGTCGACCTTTGAGGATCCCGCAACCCGCTGGCCGGATTTCGATCCCAAGATGCCGCCACGTCCTTCCGTGGTTGTGGTGACCAAGGCGGATGGCGGTGTGATTGCGGTCTGAGGAGGGCCGGGCGCCGGGTCTACATCAGCTCCACCACCGAGGCTTTGCGCGTGAGCCCCATGTCGCGGCGCAGAGCGGCACGGGCGCGGGCCAGACGTGACATCACCGTGCCGGGGGGCAGGCGCAGCCGTTCGGCCAGCGCCTGCGGGCTGCTTTCGCCCTGCATGACCAGCACCATCAGCCGGGCCTGATTGCGCGGCAGGCGGGCGATGGCGCTGCGCAATTCGGCGCAGGCAAGGCGGGCGGGCGCTGCGGGGGGTGTTTGCAAGAGCCCCTCGCTCAATTCCTCGGTCGGGCGCTGTCTGCGCCAGCGGGCACGCACAAGGTTGTGCAGCATTACCATTGCATACCGGTCGGGGGCGTCGATATCGGCCTCATCCTTTTGCAGTTGCAGCAGGCGCAAAGCGGTTTCCTGCGCGAGGTCTTCGGCTTCTTCCGGGTTGCCGGTCAAGCGGCGCGCCCGCGCCACGAGGCGGGGCATCAGGGTGTCGATCAGGTCGGGGGGCGTTATCGGGGCGGGGGGCGTTCGTGGTTCTGTCATCGGGTGCCTCATGGGTTGCAGGCGATTGGCGTTCGGGAATGCGCAGGAGCGGGTATCGGCCCTGTCCCGGACGCCATAGATGGCCCCTCTGTTATGCCACAACCACCCCGAGAATTTCCGCCGATGCCGGGCGGCCCCCCTTTTTGGGCAACCCTTTGCTCACCCCGAGGGGCGGCGTCGGCAGGCCTCCGCGCGCGGGTCGGTCGGGCCGGACGCAAAGCCGGTTTGGCGCATCTATCCCTGTGAAGGCAGCAAAAGCCTTCGAGCAACCAAGACCAAGAACCTCTAAAGGAGTATCCAATGACGTATCTTACCAAGACGGCCGCACTGACCCTCTTTCTGGCGCCCAGCCTCGCACTTGCGATGACGGCGGCGGAAGTGGATGCAAATGGCGACGGTCTGCTGAGCGTGGCTGAAGTTCAGGCGGTTTTCCCTGACGTCACAGCCGAGCAGTTCTCAGCCATGGATCTGAACGCCGATGGTGGGCTGGATGATGGCGAGGTCGAAGCGGCTCAGGAAGCCGGGCTGATGCCAGCGGCCTCCGAGGGCTGATCAGACAAGGAGCGGGCAGGGGCACGAACCCCCCGTATGCAGCCCCTGAATGCCGCTTGGACGGAGAGGTCCGACAGTTTCTGTCGGGCCTTTTCGGGTTGGGGGGTTGGGGATTGGAGAGGGTTGCGTTGGGGGGGCGCTTTATCTCGTGCGGTGGTCTGCGGTGTGCGGACGGCGCATTTCGGAGGCTCTGCCTCCGGACCTCCGGGATATTTATGGAGAAAAGATGAGGGGGGGCGTGGTGAGGGGAGAGGGGAGGCAGACTGCCACGGCGGGGTGGCAGCCTGGAAGAGCGGTTGTTTACCGTTTGAGGTGGATGTTGAAGCGGGCGCGCAGGGCGGCATCGAGGGCTGGGTCGAAGGCGGCGCGGGAAGGTTCGGACAGGATGGTTTCCTTGCGGGCGCGGGCGGTTTCGATCAGGTCGGGTTTGCCGTTTTCCTCCCACTCCTTGGGAGAGTTGCGGTTGCCGTAGGTGGGGTAGACGTGGTCCTGCTCCATCCGGGCCAGCGTCTGTTCGGTGCCAAGGTAATGTCCCGGCCCCCCCATGCAGACCTGGCGCATCTGGTCGAGTGCCAGGGTTTCCTCGGTCACTTCGATGCCACGGACGCAGCGCAGGGCCTGGCCGATGATGTCATCCCCCAGGATCAGGGATTCGTGGCAGAAGCCCAACAGGGAGGCGTGCATGCCTGCGGCTTCATAGACCATGTTCAGCCCCGACAGCCCCGCCATCACGTTGGAGCACATCTGTTCCCATCCGGCCTGCATGTCCGGCAGTTTGCTGTCGGCGATGCCGGCAGCAGCGCCGCCCGGCAGGCCGTAGAACTTGTGCATCTGCGAACAGCCTGCCGTCAGCAGCGCCTGTTCGCCCGATCCGCCTGTCATCGCGCCGGTGCGCAGGTCCAGACCGAAAGGCCAGGTGCCAAAGACCGCCGGGTGGCCGGGGGACACGGCGTTCACATAGACCAGCCCCGCAAGGCATTCCGCCACCGCCTGCACAATCGCGCCTGCCACGGTCGAGGGAGCTGTGGCCCCGGCCATACCGGCAGAGAGCAGCAGGATCGGCATGCCGCCTTTGATACAGGCCTCCATCACTTCGCAGCTTTCGGTCGCGAATTTCATCGGCGGGACCACGAAACAGTTGGAGTTGGAGACAAACGGGCGTTCGCGCCACGCCGCTTCACCGCCTGCGATCATGTGCAGCATTTCCAGCGCTTCGGGCACGTAGGCAGGATCGGTGAACGACGCGCCAATCTGCTTGGTGGTGCCCGAACAGCAGGCGTAGATCGTATTGAGGTCCAGTTCCAGGTTGTCGGTCACATCGCGGGCCACCATGGGGCGCTGCACGAAGTGGATATTATCGAGCCGGTCGCAGATGCGCGCGGCATCGTGCAGGTCCTGCAAGGTGCTGTGCCGGTAGGTGCGGCCGTCCGGTTCGACCATGTTCACCGCAGCCCCCGCAGTGCCGTAGTGC
This sequence comes from uncultured Sulfitobacter sp., assembly GCF_947500075.1. Classification (GTDB taxonomy): domain Bacteria; phylum Pseudomonadota; class Alphaproteobacteria; order Rhodobacterales; family Rhodobacteraceae; genus Sulfitobacter. The sequence continues at coordinate 479,172 of NZ_CANMQS010000002.1, forward strand.
ACACGGGTGCCTGAAAGGTGCAGATCATGGGCGGGATCGCGGGCGGGAAAGACCACTTCGCGGTTGGCGCGGGTCAGCATGTCTTCGACCAGCGCGCGGGGGAAACGGATGCGGCCATCCTCCCCCTCAATCGCACCTGCGCCAGTCAGATACGCAACACCCGAGGGCGGCGCGTCTGCCAGACCAATGGTCTCCAACGCATCAAGGGCGGCGGTGTGAATGGCCTGCACATCCGCGTCAGAGAGCGGCTTGTAGGTGCCGCCTTCCATGCCGGGGCGGATGGGGCGCAGATGATCGGGCAGGGCTTTGGCGCGGGCGGCACGGCGGGCCGCACGGCCGCCGCTGCGCATGGGGGAAAGTTCAGTCATATCGGGTGTCCATTTTTGGAAATCAGGGAAGGGTGACGCGCGCCTCTTCCGGCGCCCCCCGCGCTGCACGGCCCCGCGGCGCACCGATGGTACGCTCAACCCGTATGACGATGCAGCGGTCTGCCTTCATCTGGCCTCCTGACTGTTTCAGCAGACAAAAATCCCCAGACCCCGGCTTTTCCGTTTGCGACGCGTCGACCTGTTTGCGACCCGTGCAGGTGCAGCAAATGCCTGAAAAAGATGCAGCATCCGGGAAATACTACCTGAACGGGCGGATTTTGGCTCAAAACCGGGTCAAATGAGCGCAAAAAATCGCTGATCGGGATGCTGTGAATTGATCACGGGGGAACATGCACCCATGTGTAGCAGTGAGCAGATGAAAACCCGTTTGCGCGCAGGCGCGCGCGTGAGCGATCAGCACGTGTAACGGCACGTCTCACAAGGAATGGAGCAAGAAATGACTTTTGGCACCACACCACGCCGCGTTACAGGAATGGCGGCGGGCCTTCTGGCCGCAACAACATTTGCCTCCGCAGCGCTGGCGGGAAGCGTCGGACAGCCGGCAGAAGCGCCAGTGGTCAGCGCACCCCCCCCGGTTCAGGCATACGATTCACAAAGCTGGACGGGCTTTTATGTCGGTTTGCAGCTGGGCTACGGCGAGATAGATGGCGGCGGCCTGAGCGGCGACAACGAGATTTTTGGTTTCCACTCCGGTTACGACCATGACTTTGGCGATTTCGTTCTGGGTGGCGAGGTCGACTTTGACCAGACCAGCATCAGCCTGAACGGGGGGGCAGCCACAGCGGACACTGTGGGGCGTCTGAAGGTCAAGGGCGGTTACGATCTTGGCAACACGCTGGTTTACGGCACCGTCGGATATGCCTTCGCTGACACCTCTGTCGGGGATGAAAGCGCGCCGTTCTTCGGCATCGGGGCAACCTACCGGATGAACAATGGCTACAGCATTGGTGCGGAGCTGCTGGAGCACAGGTTTGACGACGTCGGCGGTGTGCCGGGTCTGGATCTTGATGCGACAACCCTGACCATTCGCGGCTCCTTGCGGTTCTGACCCCCCGGAACTTGAAGCTGCAAAGCCGAGGCACCCCCCAGTGCCTCGGCTTCTTTTTTGTCAGGTCTGGCGTTCCGCAAAGGTGCACAGGGCGCGCAGGGCCTGTTCAAACCGCGTATCCTCCACTGTCATCGCCACCCGGATATGGCCTGCGGCGGCGGCACCGAAGCTTTCGCCCGGCATCACTGCGATCTGTTCGGCGTCGAGCAGCGCATTGGCAAAGCCTTCGCCGCTCATCCCGGTGCTGCGCACGTCCAGCATCAGGTACATTGCCCCCTGTGCAGGCACCAAAGCCACCGCATTCTGCCCTGCCAGCACCTTTTGCGCGATGGCGCGGCGGCGGCGGAAGGGGGCGGCGATGTCATCTTCAAACGCGGTGCCCTGATCGAGGGCAAAGCGCGCGGCGTCCTGAATGAAACCCGGCACACCGTAGGTGGTATGGGTGGCGAGGTTGATCAGATGGTCCACCATATCCACCGGGCCCAGGACCCAGCCGATGCGCGACCCGGTCATGGCGTGGGATTTGGACATGGAGCCCACCACGAGGGTACGCCCCTCCATCCCCGGCAGCGCACGGGGAGAGATATGCGCCCCCTCCCACACCTGCGTGTCGTAGACCTCATCCGAGATCAGCCAGAGATCGTGATCCTTGCAGACCTGCGCGATCCCGTCCAGCGTGGCGCGGGAGTAGACCACGCCGGTGGGGTTGTTGGGGGAGTTGATCAGCAGGGTTTTGGCACCAGCCGCCTGGGCCGCGATGTCAGCGGCATTGGGTTGGAACGCCTGTTCGGGGTGGGCCGGGATCGCCACAGGGTCCGCGCTGACCCCGCGCAGGGTACCGGGGTAGGTGGCATAGAAGGGATCGATATAGAGCGCGCGGTCACCGGGATTGAGCGTGGCGAAATGCGCCGCATAAAGCGCCGATTGCCCGCCCGGTGTGATCATCACGTTGTCGCGGGTGGTGGGCACGCCGGTGCGCGCGGTGACACGGGCTGCAATCGCGTCGCGCAAGGCGGGCGTGCCGGGGATGGAGGCGTAGCCAGTATGCCCGGACAGCGCCGCACGGTGCATGTCTTGCAGGATGGGGGCGGCAGTGCGGATGTCATGCTCGCCAATGGTGAGTTCGGTCACGGCAACCCCGTCCGCGATCATCGCGCGCGCGCGGTTGAACACGTCCCAGCCGTCGGACCCGCCGCCAAGGATGTTACTGATGCGATTTGATGCCTGCATGAGATGCCCCTTCGTCTTTGGCGCAGGGGCGCAGAGGTGGTTTGATTCGTCAATTGTCCTTGACCCAATGCCCCCCGGCGGTTAGGCACGGCGCATGACCAAGCTGACCACAATTATCTGTTGCAAGATTACCTGCTGAGATATTCCTCGCGGGCGGCTGTTCATGTCCATCTGATTTTTTGAACCTGTAGCATGCCCGCGCCCTAATTGCGTAAGGACGCCGCCATGACCCGTGATCTGACGATCAAGCTGTACAATACCAAGACCCGGAAGAAGGAGGTTTTCACCCCGATTTCGGAGGATGATGTACGGATGTATGTCTGTGGCCCGACGGTCTATGACCGCGCCCATATCGGCAACGCGCGGCCTGTGATTGTGTTTGACGTCTTGTACCGGCTGCTGCGGGAGGTTTATGGCGCGGAGCACGTGACCTATGTGCGCAATATCACGGATGTGGATGACAAGATCAACGCGCGCGCCGCCGAAAGCGGGCGGGAGATTGGCGAGATCACCCAGGAGACCACGCGCTGGTTTCTGGAGGACATGGGCGCGGTGGGGGCCTTGCAGCCTTCGATCCGCGGGGGCGATCATGAGCGCGCGATGCCCCGCGCCACCGCCTATATCGCGCCGATGGTGGCGATGATCGAAGATCTGATCGCCAAGGGGCACGCTTATGAGGCGGAGGGGCATGTGTTGTTCCGCGTGCGGTCCTACGAGGCCTATGGCGCGCTGTCGGGGCGGTCTGTGGATGACATGATCGCAGGTGCACGGGTTGAGGTCGCGCCTTACAAGGAAGACCCGATGGATTTCGTGATGTGGAAGCCCTCGGATGCGGACACACCCGGATGGGACTCGCCTTGGGGCCGGGGGCGTCCGGGGTGGCATATCGAATGCTCGGCCATGGCGGAGGCGCTGTTGGGCTCCCGGTTTGACATTCACGGCGGTGGCAACGATCTGACCTTCCCGCACCATGAGAACGAGATCGCGCAGTCGGTCTGCGCAGGGCATGATTTTGCCAACGTCTGGATGCACAACGAGATGTTGCAGGTCGAGGGCAAGAAGATGTCCAAGTCGCTGGGCAATTTCTTTACCGTGCGGGACTTGCTGGATCAGGGCGTGCCGGGGGAGGTGATCCGGTTTGTGTTTTTGTCCACGCATTACCGCAAGCCGATGGATTGGACGGAGAAGAAGCGGGGTGAGGCGGAGAAGACCTTGCGGAAGTGGTACGAGCAGGTGGCTGGCGCGGAGACCGGGCCGGTTTCCGGCACCGTGCTGGGATTGCTGGGGGATGACTTGAACACCCACGGCGTTCTGACCGCTTGCCATGCGATGTCGGCAGAGAACGATGTGAGCGGGCTGCGGGCGGCGCTTGGGATCACGGGATTGCTAGGCGACCAGATCCCGGATTGGGCCGTGGCCAAGGGTTTTGATCTGACGGAATACGAAGGGTTCCTGTCGGATGCCCGTGCCACTGCGATGGAGACCAAGGATTTTGCCGCAGTTGACCGCATCAAGGCGATGCTGCTGGCCGCCGGGGTGGAAGTGCAGATGAGCAAGGACGGGGTCACGTTGAAGGCCGGACCGGATTTTGATGCAGATAAGTTGGATGTGGTCGGATGAGTAGGGTTTTTGAGGCTAAGTGCGTTGGCGCGTGGTGCGTTGACGCGTGGTGGGGTGGCGCGTGGTGGGGTGGCGCGTGGTGGGTTGGCACCCACCCTACGTGGGGAGGTGGGTCATGAAATCCCGCCTCTCTCTCTTCGACACCACCCTGCGCGACGGGCAGCAAACCCAGGGGGTGCAATTCTCCACCGAGGAGAAGCAACAGATCGCCGAAGCGCTCGACGCGCTCGGCGTGGATTATATCGAAGGCGGCTGGCCGGGGGCGAACCCCACGGACAATGCCTTCTTTGACCACGCCCCCAAGACCCGCGCCAAGATGACGGCTTTTGGCATGACCAAACGGCCCGGTATCTCGGCCCAGAACGACGATGTGCTGGCCGCCGTGATGAACGCGGGCACTGCATCGGTCTGTCTGGTGGGCAAGACCCATGAGTTCCACGTCACCACCGCGCTGGGCATCTCGCTTGAGGAAAACCTGGGCCTGCTGCGCGACAGCGTTGCGCATCTGGTGGCCAGTGGCCGTGAGGCGCTGTTTGATGCGGAGCATTTCTTTGACGGCTACAAAGCCAATCCCGACTATGCGCTGCAATGCCTGCATGCGGTGAAGGATGCAGGCGCGCGCTGGGTTGTGTTGTGTGACACCAACGGCGGCACTTTGCCTGCGGATGTGGGGCGGATCACGGGCGAGGTGATTGCGTCCGGCATTCCCGGTGACTATCTTGGCATCCACACCCACAACGACACTGAAAACGCGATTGCCAACACGCTGGCCGCTGTCGACGCGGGCGCGCGGCAGATCCAGGGCACACTCAATGGGCTGGGCGAGCGCTGTGGCAATGCGAACCTCACCACATTGATCCCGATCCTGCTGCTGAAAGAACCCTATGCGAGCCTTTATGACACCGGGATCACCCGCGAAGCGCTGGCAGGGCTGACACGGACCAGCCGGATGCTGGACGAGATCCTCAACCGGGTGCCGCATAAGCAGGCGGCCTTTGTGGGATCAGCAGCATTCGCGCATAAGGCGGGGCTACACGCCAGCGCGATCCTCAAGGACCCCACGACCTATGAGCATATTGACCCGGCTGAGGTGGGCAATGCGCGGATCATCCCCATGTCCAATCAGGCCGGGCAATCCAATCTGCGGCGGCGGCTGGCGGAAGCGGGCATCGACGTGCCCAAGGGCGATCCGGCGCTGGGCGAAATCCTCACGGCGGTCAAAGCGCGGGAAGCGGAGGGCTATGCCTATGACACGGCTCAGGCGAGTTTCGAACTGCTGGCCCGCGACGTGCTGGGGCAGTTGCCCGCGTTTTTCGAGGTCAAACGCTACCGGGTGACGGTGGAGCGGCGGAAGAACAAATACGACAAGATGGTCAGCCTGTCCGAGGCTGTGGTGGTCGTGAAGGTGGACGGGCAAAAGCGCCAATCCGTCAGCGAAAGCATGGATGATGCAGGCACCGACCGCGGCCCGGTGAACGCGCTGGCCAAGGCGCTGGCCAAGGATCTGGGGCAATATTCGGCGATGCTTGAAGACATGCGGCTGGTGGATTTCAAAGTGCGCATCACCCAGGGCGGTACTGAGGCGGTCACACGGGTCATAATCGACAGTGAAGACGGGCAGGGGCGGCGCTGGTCCACTGTCGGCGTCAGCGCCAACATAATTGATGCGAGCTTTCAGGCGCTGCTGGAAGCGATCCAGTGGAAGCTGATCCGCGATACTGAAGAGGCCACCCCATGACTGTTGATCCCATGGCGGCTTTCTTCAAACTTCACAGTGACCTGCCGCGCGAAGGGCCGGGGGAAGCGGCCGATATCCGTTGGGCAGCACAGATGCTGGACCTGAAACCGAATGCGGTGATTGCGGATGTGGCCTCCGGCCCCGGTGGTGACATTGGGGCCTTGCTGGAGGTGGCGCCGCAGGGCCATGTGACGGCGCTGGACAAGACCGCGCATTTTGTGGACGCGGCAAGGGCGCGCTGGTGCGATGACACGCGCGTGACCGTGCTGAAGGCGGATATGGCGCGGGTGATGAACGCATATGATCTGATCTGGTGCGCCGGTGCGGTGTATTTTCTGGGGATCACGCCCGCGCTGACCGCCTGGAAGCGCAGCCTGCGCCCCGGCGGTGCGGTTGTGTTCAGCGAAGTGTGCTGGTTCACGGACACCCCGTCTGCCCGGCCCCGGCAGTTCTGGGAGGCGCAATACCCCGACATGACCGATGAAGCCGGGATTGCCGCGCGGATTGAGGCGGCAGGATATGACCTGCTGTCCACCCGCCGTCTGTCTGATCAGGCGTGGGAGGACTACTTTGGCCCGCTGGATGCCCGGATTGCAGCCCTGCGCGACGGTGCGGATGCGGCGTTGGTGGCGGTGCTGGATGAAGCGGAAGAAGAGGCTGCCGTCTGGCGCGCGCACCGGGATGAATTTGGCTATCTGCTGAGCGTTGTGCGCCCGCGATGAGCGGTGACGCGGATTTCAACGCCTGCGCTGCCTTGGTCGAACGCGGCGATCCCTTGCGGTTCCGCGCGGTGATGGCTGCTCCACTGGCGGCGCGCCGGGTATTGTTCCCGCTTTATGCCTTCAACATCGAAGTGGCCCGCGCGCCCTGGGTCACGCAGGAGGCGATGATCGCGGAGATGCGCCTGCAATGGTGGCGTGATGTGTGTGAAGAGATCGGCGCGGGCGGCCCGGTCCGGCGCCATGAAGTGGCGAGCCCGCTGGCCGCGGTGATGGACGCGGACAGTGCGGCGCTGCTGGATGAGCTGGCCGCCGCGCGGCGCTGGGACATTTACCGCGATCCCTTTGAAGATGAAGCGCATTTCGCCCGGTATCTGGATCAGACGGCTGGCAATCTGGCCTGGGTGGCGGCAAAGACGCTGGGCCCGGCAGAGGAGCAGGTGGTGCGCGATGCGGCCTTTGCGAGCGGCGTTGCCGCATGGCTTGCCGCGATCCCGGCGCTGGAAGAGCGCGGCCGTGTGCCGCTGCTGGACGGGACGGCTGCGGGGGTCAGGGCGCTGGCGCAGGAAGGGCTGGACCGGTTGGCAAAGGCGCGGGCGCGACGGCGCGCGGTGTCGGCTGCTGCGCGGCCTGCGGTCTATCATGTGGGCGCGGCGGCAGCGGTGCTGAAAGCAGCGGTGGCTGATCCGATGGCGGTGGCGGAGGGGGGGCTGCCGGATCCTGTCGAAAGCGACCGGATTGGTTTGCCGCTCAGGGTATTCGCCGGGCGCTGGTAGGGTGCGCATTTACTGCGCAGCTCTAAACGGTGGCAGGGTTTTGGTGCGCAGTGAATGCGCACCCTACGCCGGTTGCCGGTCCTGCCGCAGCACCAGCCACAAAAGCGCACCGCCCGCCAGCATCAGGAACGGCACCATGGCGTAGTTCACCGCCGCCCAGCCTTCAACCGGCGAGCCACCCGAGCAGTTCATCAACCCGCCCGAGGCCAGCGAAGCCACCGTCACCCCGCCAAAGACCAGCAGATCATTCAGCCCCTGCATCCGTCCGCGTTCATGCGGCGCATGGGCGCCTGCCAGCATCGTGGTGGCGCCGATAAACCCGAAGTTCCACCCGATCCCCAGCAGGATCAGCGCAATGAAGAAGTTCTCAAGCGCCACGCCTTGCAGCGCCACGATCCCCGCAAGGCCAAGGATGGCAAGGCCGAGGCCCACGATGGTCTCCACCCCGAAACGGTTGATCAGGTGGCCGGTGAAGAAGGATGGCGCGAACATCGCCAGCACGTGTCCGGTGACGACAAAACCAGCGATGATCTTGAAGGTGGCTGAGGTCTCCTGCCCGGCGAAAGTGTCGGCAAAGAAGGCGGGCAGTTCCGTGTTGCCTGCGATCCCGCAGCCGACCACGGCCAGCGGGGTGGAGGTCATCACCAGGTTCATCAGCGCGTAGGACACCATCGCACAGATCACTGCCACCGCGATGCGCGGCGTGGTGATCAGCTCCCACCGGGTGCGGCCCTGCGGCGCGTCGGCGGCGGGCTTGGGCGGCTTGGGGATGTCGATGAAGAAAAACAGCAACGAGCCCACGAGGTTCAGCAGCATCACGGCCACATAGGTGCCCACAAAGGGGATCGCCGACAGGCTGACAGAGGTGGCCGAGGCCAGCTGCGGGCCGATGATCGCAGAAGCCAGACCGCCGGCCATCACATAGGAGATCGCCTTGGCGCGGTATTCATCAGACGCGGTGTCGGCCGCAGCGAAGCGGTAAAAACCCTGCGCGGACATGTAGATACCCGTCAGCAGCGACCCCAGCAGGAAGATCGGGAAGGACGCGACAAAAAGCCCGTAAGCCGATACGGCGGCCCCTGTCGCACCGCCAGCCGCGCCCAGAAAGAACCCGGCACGGCGGCCAAAACGTTGCATGAAAGCGGACACGGGCGTGGCAGACAGCATTGAACCCAGAACGATCATCGAAATCGGCAGCGTGGCAAAACAGATGTTCGTCGCAAGTTGCTGCCCGGCCAGCCCGCCGACCAGAAAAATCATCGGCATCTGCGCGCCCAGAACGGCCTGTGCGGCGACCAGAACGTAAACATTGCGCCGGGCGCGGGTGTCATCAATCATGCGGAGGGTCCCTTCGGGCTCAGGCGTACCTGCATGCCCGAAAGGGGGCAACCCCACGCGGCGCAATCGCGCGCAATTCGCGGGGTTGTGAAAGGGCGGGCCGCGCCGCACAGTGGCGGTGTGAAAGCCGGTCTGAACATCCTTCTTTTGGCAGGCAGTGCCGAAGCGCGACAGATTGCGCGGGCCCTGGGGCCACAGGACCTGCGCCTGCGCGCGCTGGTGTCCGAACCGCCGCGCGGGCCTGACCCGATGCCCATTCCCTGCCGCATGCACCCTTTCGACGATCCCACCAGTCTGGCTGAGCAGATGCAGGATGTGGATGCGGTGATTGACGCCAGCCACGGCTTTGACGGCACAATGACCGAAGTGGGCTTTGCCGCCGCAGGGATCGCAGATGTGCCCTTTGTCACGCTGACCCGGCCGGCGTGGGAGCTGTCAGAGCATCCCAAATGGCGCAGCGCCCATGATCTGCGCGCGGCGATGCCGATGATCCCGGCGGGCGCGCGGGTTTTTGCCGCCACCGGATGGACCAGCCTGCCTGCCTGCGCGCGGTTTCCGGGCGACCGTCTCTTGCTGCGCCAGACCGTGCCCCATGACCGCCCGCCGCCTTTCGATTTTGTTGATCTGATCTTTGGCGAGGCGCCATTCACCCCGGCGTCCGAAACCGCGTTGTTCAAGGCACTGCATGTGGACATGCTGATCTGCCGCAACCTTGGCGGGCTGCCGAGCAGGCCAAAGCTGGAAGCGGCCAAGGCGCTTGATCTGCCGGTTATCCTGATCGACCGCCCCGCACGCCCGGAAGGGGCGGCGGCGGTGCAGGGGGTGCAGGCTGTGCTCGACTGGGTGGAGGCGCTGTGAGGGCGGGTCTTGTGACAGGACCGGCTGACGTGGCTGAGGGCGCGGCGTGGCTGGTGCAGGCAGAACCGCGTTTCCAGACCGTGCTGGACGTGGTGAACCCGCTGCCCCTGCGTCTGAAGCCGCCCGGCTTCGCCACGTTGATCGACATCATTATCAGCCAGCAGGTCAGCCTTGCCTCTGCCGCGGCGATCCGCGCGCGGATGGAGGCCGCGGGGTTGATGCAGCAGGACGCGGTGCGCCTTGCCAGTGATGCGGATCTGCAAGGCGCGGGCCTGAGCCGGCCCAAGGTGCGCTATGTCCGCGCGGTGGCCGACGCCGCGCTGGCGTATGAGACGATGATAGGGCTCAGCGACGATGACCTGACCCTGACGCTGACGGCCATCAAGGGCATCGGGCCGTGGACTGCCCAGATTTACGGCATGTTCGCCATGGGCCGCGCGGATATGTTTGCGCCCGGTGATCTGGCCTTGCAGGAAGCCGCAAAGGTGCTGTTTGATCTCGACGCACGCCCGGATGCGAAAACGCTTGCGCACATGGCACAGGACTGGTCGCCCTGGCGATCTGTTGCAGCCCGCGCGCTCTTTGCCTACTACCGGGTGATCAAGAACAGGGATGGGTTGTTATGACACGGGTTTTACAGGCAGAGCGGCGCGCGCCGGTCTCAGGCGACACACGGTCGATTGTGGTTTTTCTGCATGGATACGGGGCGAATGGGGCGGATTTGCTGGGGCTTGCCGATCCGTTGGGGGAACACCTGCCGGATACGATGTTTGTGGCGCCCGACGCACCTGAAACCGTGGCGGGCATGCCCAATGGCTATCAGTGGTTCCCGATCCCGTGGATAGACGGCTCCTCCGAGGAGGAATCCGAACGCGGGATGATGCAGGCCATCGAGGATCTGAACGCCTTTCTGGATGCGTTGATGGTGGATGAGGATGTGCTGCCGGAACAGGTTGTGCTGTTTGGCTTTTCTCAAGGCACGATGATGGCGCTGCATGTGGCCCCGCGCCGCGAGGATGCGGTGGCGGGCATCGTGGCGTTCTCTGGCCGGTTGCTGTCGCCCGAGACATTGAAAGACGAGGTTGTCGTGCGACCTCCGGTCCTGCTGGTGCATGGGGATGCGGATGATGTGGTGCCGCCGCAGTCCTTGCCACAGGCGGCGGAAGCCTTGCAGGAGGCTGGCTGGCAGGATGTGTTTGCCCATATCATGAAAGGCACCGGCCACGGCATTGCACCTGATGGGTTGAGCGTGGCATTGGCGTTCATGCGCGACAAGTTGAGTTTGTAGGCGGAGCGCCATTTCGCTGTCATCAAACCGTCGCAAAAACCCGTCATCACTGCCCGCGACATCTTGTGTCTGAACTGGGGCTTGCCAGCAAAAAGCCACGAGATATAGTCGAGCTGAACGGGCAAGGGACGACACCAGCGATGGAAGCCGATTTCAGAACCGAATTTACCCGCACCAGCGCTGTGCTGAAGCACCGCCCGGCGCTGGTCCTGAACGCCGATTACAGGCCGCTCAGTTACTACCCGCTGTCGCTGTGGCCCTGGCAGGAAGCCGTCAAGGCCAAGTGGCTGGAGCGGGTGGACATCGTCGCGGAGTATGACGATGTGGTCCGAAGCCCCTCCACCGAGATCAGGATACCTTCTGTTGTTGTTCTGAAAGACTATGTGAAACCTCAAAAGCGCGTGGCCTTCACGCGCTTTAATTTGTTTCTGAGGGACGAATTCCGCTGCCAGTATTGCGGCGCGCGGGGGGATTTGACGTTTGACCATGTGGTGCCGCGCTCTGCGGGTGGGGTGACGTCATGGCAGAATGTTGTGGCGGCGTGCAGCCCGTGCAATCTGCGCAAGGCGGCGAAGTCCCTGCACCAGACCGGGCTGTCCTTGCGCAAGCCGCCCCGCCAGCCCGGCGCGGAAGAGCTGCGCAACATGGGGCGGAAGTTTCCGCCGAACCATCTGCACGAAAGCTGGATGGATTTTCTGTATTGGGATGCGGAACTTCAGGCTGAATAGCCTGAAGGTCAGTGGGAGGCAGCGGGTCCGTCTTTGACCCGCGTTCCCAGTCCGATGCCATTTCGGATGTGGCGATTGCGGCAGACGTGATCTGAAGGCGCGGCTGCGCCGCATTACATTATTTGTTTTGGCGCTTCAGGCTCACCATCCCAGAGGGGCAGGAGCCGTCTTTGATTGATCCCTGCCATGACAGAACGCCAACCGCTTTCCAAGTAAAATAGTCGTATCCCGCAAGCGGGTCCCTCGACGATTTTTCTTGGCAACCGGTCGTCCTTCCGTCCTGCCGGTGCTCAAGCAAAGGCGGCTCCAGCCCAGAGATGTCAGAAATCCAGATCGACCCAGACCGGCACGTGGTCGGACGGCTTGTCCCGGCCGCGCACGTCGCGGTCGATCTGGCAGTCGCGCAGCCAGTCGGCGCAGACGGGGCTGAGCAGGAAATGGTCGATGCGGATGCCGTTGTTGCGGTTCCACGCACCGGCCTGATAGTCCCAGAAGCTGTAGTGGCCCGGCCCTTGCGTGCGGGCACGGAAGGCTTCCGTGAGGCCGAGGTTCAGCAATTTGCGCCAGGCGGTGCGGGAATCGAGGCGAAAGAGCGCGTCTTCGCGCCATGCGTCAGGCTTGGCGGCGTCTTCGGCCTGGGGGATGATGTTGTAGTCACCCGCCATCAGAAACGGGGTTTCTTCTGCCAGCAGCGTTTGCGCACGGGCGTGCAGACGCTCCATCCACGCCAGTTTGTAGTCGTACTTCGGCCCCGGAGCAGGATTGCCGTTGGGCAGATAGAGCCCGCAGACGCGCAGGGCCTCCCGCGCGCCCATCACGGTCGCCTCGATATAGCGCGCCTGTTCGTCCGTATCATCGCCGGGCAGACCTCGGGTGACGTCTTCCAATGGGTGTTTTGACAGGATCGCGACGCCGTTGAACGACTTTTGCCCGTGGGTTTCCACGTTGTATCCGCGATCCTCAAACAATGCGCGGGGGAAATTCTCATCGATGGATTTGATTTCCTGGAGCAGCACGACATCGGGAGAGGCCTCATCAAGCCAGGCGGGCAGGGCCTCTGCGCGGGCCTTGATGCCGTTGATGTTGAACGTGGCGATCTTCATGAGGGCCCCCCTTTGGTCTGGTCTTTCGTATCGCGCAAAGCGCGGATCGGGACAAGGGGAGGGGCGCAAACACATGTGATTCTCTTAAGGTGATTCTGTTTCGGATCGCTCAACCTAAGCGGTATTAACCTCGATCGCTCTGCAATCTGGGAGAATCCGGGCTGTGGATAAGTTTTTTTCTATCCTGTGGAGAACCTTGAAGGGCATTTGTTTACTTAGGGTTGAAAGTACCCGGCTCTGTGCACAGCTTGAGCGGCTGTTGCGGCGGCCGAAATTTAGTCTTGGCAGCGCATCTTAAGCGGGCAAGCCTGTAGTCACTGCAACCTTAGATTGATCATGAAGGGACATAACATGACAGCACTTGCAAAGATCCAGACTTCCGTAACACAGGCACAGACCGACACACCCATGGGCATCGACAGCGGCATGGGCGTTGAGATGTTCTCCTCCGGCTCCATCGCGCAGAGCACAGATATGGCATCGGGTGGGGGCACGGCGTTGTTCACCACAAGCGCTGTCAGCGTGGAGGATGACATGAGCGCAGGCGGCAATGTGGGGCTCTACACCACAAGCGCATAACGCCTTTGAAACAAAGGGTTCGTCGCCTGTGCGCGGCGGACCCCATCTGCAAGAGAGAGGCCACGCCCGTGTCAAATATCCTGTCGTTTCCGTCCCGGCCCCGCGTCGCCCAGACGCTGCCCCTTGCGGGTCTTGCGGAGGCCGTGCGCCAGGGGCGCCACGCGCAAAGCAATGTTTTGTGGCTGAAGGAAAACGCGGAACTGTTGGGCATGATGGCCGCCTGCGGATTGTCCCTGCCGGACACTGCACTGGCCGCCTATGAGGAGACCTACAACAGCATTCCCGAGCAGATGAAGCTCTACCCGCAATACTACCGGTTCTGGCTGTCGATCTGCCTTGATCTGGAGGATCTGGGACTGGGCGGACCATTGGGCGCGGACCTGTGCGGCTGGGCGGATGACGCAGGGCTTGCGGATGCGGAGCTTTCCGATCTGCAACGGGCCGAGGCACGCAGGCTGCTGAAGCGGCGCGGCGTGGGCCGTGACGTGCGCGACGGGGCATTGGGCGACAGGCTGCGTCATTTCACCAACCGGTCCGGTACTTTTGCGCTGCCCAACAAGAAGGCGGCTTATGAGCTGACCCACATCGTTTTTTATCTTTCCGACTATGGCAGGCAGGATCCAGGATTGGATGGCTGCACGCTGACCAGCCTCGAATATGCCGGTGTGCTGGCTTTTCTGGATCAGGACATGGATCTGCTGGCAGAGGTGTGCACGGCGCTGCGCTATGCGGGGCTGACCCCCAGCCCGGTCTGGACCGAGGCGATCGCCGCGGCGCACCGCGGCATGTATCTGCACAGCCAGCCGGGCGCGCCGCTGAATGACGGCTTTCACGCCTATCTGGTCACGGGCTGGGCGCTTCAGACGGAAGGGCAGGAAGGGTTCACCGCCCCGGTGCCGACAGGCCCCTTGCGGTTTGACGCGGATGGCCCCCGATTGGGGGCGCTGCGGCCCATGTCTGCCTGGTTGGGAGAAACCGCGCAGCGGCCCCGCAAACGCGGCGACTGGGGCGCTGTGCGCGCCGATATCCTGAACCGTCTGTGCGAAACGCGCCGCGCCGTGCTGGAGCGGGCAGAGCGGTCAACTCCCGCCTTTGCCGCCTTCTTTGAAAGGTTCGCGCGGGTGTGAAGGTCGCCCCGCAGAGGGCTGTTTTACATGGAAAAAGACGTACCACACCCGCAGGCGGAAGTGGCGTTGGGATTGTCGATGACAAACCGCGCGCCGATCAGTTCTTCGCTGAAATCAATCACGGCATTGGTCAGGAACGGCAGGGAGATGCTGTCTACGACCACTTTTTCGCCGCCGCCCTCAAGCACCAGATCATCCTCTTTGGGTTCATCCAAAGCGATCTCATACTGAAACCCGGAACACCCGCCGCCTTCGACTGCCACGCGCAGGGCTTTGCCGTCGGCTTGCGCGCCAATCTCTGCCAGACGCTCAAACGCGCGGGAGGTGACTTTGGGGGGCAGGTTCATGGGCTTGGGCCTCATACCGTTGGTTTCCATCGGGCTATGGCTGTAATATAGCAATGGCAGGACAGGCTACAAGGACCCGTGCCCATGCGCGCCCCTTTTGCTTCTGATCCGGACCTCGCGCGGGGACGGCGCGTGCCGGAGGACGAAAGCACCTTTCGCTCCTGCTTTCAGCGGGACCGCGACAGGATCATTCACGCCAGCGCCTTTCGGCGTCTCAAACACAAGACCCAGGTCTTTGTGGAGCATGAGGGCGACTATTTCCGCACGCGGCTGACCCATTCGATTGAAGTGGCACAGGTGGCGCGGACGATCTCGGGTGCTTTGGGGCTGAACGCGGAACTGACGGAGGCTGTGGCACTGGCCCATGATCTGGGGCATCCGCCGTTCGGGCATACCGGAGAGGACGTGCTGCATGAGTTGATGAAGCCTTACGGTGGGTTTGATCACAACGCGCAGGCGATCAAGATTGTCACCGCGTTGGAGCGGCATTACGCGGAGTTTGATGGGCTGAACCTGACCTGGGACACGTTGGAAGGGATTGCCAAGCATAACGGGCCGGTGACCGGCACGCTGCCCCACGCCTTGGCAGATTACAACGCGCTGCACGATCTGGAGCTGCACACCCATGCCAGTGCAGAGGCGCAGGTGGCGGCCTTGTCGGATGACATTGCCTATAACAATCACGATCTGCATGACGGGCTGCGCGCGAAGCTGTTCAGCGAAGAAGAGATTGCGGCTTTGCCCTTGGTGGGGCCTGCTTACGCGGAGGTGGACAGGCTCTACCCCGATACAGACCGCTACCGCCGCCGCCATGAGGCGTTGCGGCGGGTGTTTGGCATGATGGTGTCGGATGTGATTGAGACCTCAGCGGGGCTGCTGGCGGCCTCGGGTGCTGGGTCGGCTGCGGACATTCGCCATCTGGGGCGGCCGGTGATCCGGTTCTCTGAGCAGATGTGGGCGGACATCCGCGCCATTCGTGATTTCCTGTTCCAGCACATGTACCGCGCCCCTTCGGTGATGGAGATGCGGGCGGAGGTGTCAGAGGTGGTGCGCGAGTTGTTTCCGCTGTTCCTGAACAATCCCAACCTGTTGCCCAAACATTGGACGCGCCAGATCGAAGAGGCCGGGCAGGATCAGACCAAGATTGCCCGCATGGTGGCCGATTATATCGCGGGCATGACGGACCGCTATGCGCTTGGCGAACATGCGCGGCTTCTGGGTGGCGGCAGCAGTGCCATTTCCCGCTGGAGCGCGCAGTAGCGGGCACGCGCAATTGACTGCCCTTGCTCAGGTGATACATGGGCGGGAAGCCAAGGAAGAGACCCATGAACCTATTTGCCGAAATCCGCAGCCTGATCGTGACCACCCTTGAGGGTATGGTGCGCGAGGGGGCGTTGCCTGACGGGCTGAATTTTGATCCGATCACGGCGGAGCCGCCGCGCGATGCGGCACACGGGGATATGGCGACCAATGCGGCGATGGTGCTGGCCAAACCTGCGGGCATGAAACCACGCGATATTGCGGAGGCGCTGGCGGATAAGCTGGCGCAGGACGCGCGGATCACCTCTGCCGAGGTGGCGGGGCCGGGGTTTTTGAACCTGCGGTTGGCGCCGGGGGTCTGGCAGCAGGTGGCCGGGGCCGTGCTTGCCGAAGGCACGGATTTTGGCCGCAGTTCGCTGGGTAAGGGGTTGAAAGTCAACGTTGAATACGTCTCTGCCAACCCAACGGGACCACTGCATGTGGGCCACACGCGGGGCGCTGTATTCGGCGATGCTTTGGCCAGTCTGCTGGATTTCGCGGGCTATGACGCCACCCGCGAATACTACATCAACGATGGTGGCGCGCAGGTCGATGTCCTCGCCCGCTCCGTCTACCTGCGGTATCTGGAAGCGCATGGGCAGGACGTGGCGTTTGAGGACGGCACATACCCCGGCGACTACCTGATCCCGGTGGGGCAAAAGCTGAAGGACAAGGTCGGCGATGCCTTTGTCGACAAGGGCGAGCAGTTCTGGCTGGAGGAGATCCGGGAATTCGCCACCGAGGAGATGATGAACCTCATCCGCAGCGATCTTGAGGCGCTGGGGGTGGAGATGGATGTCTTCTACTCCGAGAAGTCACTCTATGGCACGGGCCGGATTGAAGCGGCGCTGGACGACCTCAAAGGCAAAGGCCTGATCTATGAAGGCGTGCTGGAGCCACCCAAGGGCAAAAAGCCCGAGGATTGGGAACCGCGCGAGCAGACGCTGTTCCGCTCCACCGCGCATGGCGATGACGTGGACCGGCCGGTGATGAAATCAGACGGCGGCTGGACCTATTTCGCGCCGGATATTGCGTACCACTATGACAAGGTGCAGCGCGGGTTTGATGCCTTGATCGACGTCTTTGGCGCGGATCATGGTGGCTATGTCAAACGGATGAAAGCCGCTGTCAGCGCGCTGTCCGATGGCAAGGTGCCGCTGGACATCAAGCTGGCGCAACTGGTCAAGCTCTACAAGAACGGGGAGCCGTTCAAGATGTCCAAACGGGCAGGGACCTTTGTGACCCTGCGCGATGTGGTCGATCAGGTGGGGCCGGACGTGACACGGTTCGTGATGCTGACGCGCAAGAACGACGCGATGCTGGATTTCGACTTTGACAAGGTGATGGAGCAAAGCCGTGAGAACCCGGTGTTCTACGTGCAATATGCCCATGCGCGGGTGGCATCCGTGCTGCGCAAAGCAGCCGATGCCGGGATCCCTGCCGATGAAGCCACGCTGAAAGCCGCCGATCTGAGCCTTCTGGACCATGAAGCAGAGCTGGGATTGCTCAAGAAACTGGCCGAATGGCCACGGTTGGTGGAGACCGCTGCGCGCACCAATGAGCCGCACCGGGTTGCCTTCTATCTCTATGAACTTGCTGGGGATTTCCACGGGTTGTGGAACCGGGGCAATGAAGAACCGCAGTTGCGCTTCCTGCAAGAGGACGATCCTGCCACATCTGCCGCGAAAATCGCGCTTGCGCGGGCCACGGCGATTGTAATTGCAGCGGGTCTTGGTATCTTGGGTGTCACTCCGGCGCAGGAGATGCGGTAACAATCGCACCAGCGCGCCGCTACAGGCATTTACCACAAGATCCGCAGCGCATGTACGCTGTGGGCAGCGAGGCACAGATGGCAGACTTCACTTTCTCCTCCATGGCGGAGGATGACGGCGGCTATGCACCCGAATACCGCGTCCAGCAGGACAAACCCAATCCGCTTGGCACCTTGACGAATGTCGCGGGCGCTTTGGTGTCGCTGGCTTTGGTCGTGGGCATCGGGGTTTGGGGGTACAAACTGCTGGTGCGCGACGTCAGCGGGATCCCGGTGGTCAAAGCCGCAACAGGCGATATGCGGGTGCTGCCCGAAGATCCGGGCGGAGAATATGCGCAGCATCAGGGATTGTCCGTCAATGCAGTGGCCGCCGAAGGCACCGCCGCGCGCCCTGCCGATGAGCTGCGCCTTGCCCCGCAGCCGGTGGATCTGACCGAAGAGGACCGGACCGCGCCGATTGAAGCCGCAGCCCCCGCGCCGCAGCCTGCCTTGCCCCAGGCAACGGACGCTGCGCTGACGGATGTGGCCGCTGCCTTGCAAAGCGGCAATGTGGATGACGTCGTGGCGCAGCTGACCGCAGGTGTCGCGCCCTTGGCCGATCTGGGTGCGGAGACCGAAGAGATCATCGCCAGCGTCACCGCCGAGGTGGCCGCAGAAGTCCAGCAGGCCGAAGCGCAGCTTGCAGCCGTGATTGACGCGCCGGGCGTGCGCCAGTCGTTGCGCCCGCGCAAGCGCCCCGTGGACCGCGTGCAGGTAATCAATGCCGTTGCAACCGCTGCGGTGACTGAAACACAGGACATCGACCCGGCCACATTGCCCGCAGGCACACGTCTGGCGCAATTGGGGGCCTTTGACAGCGCCGAAGTCGCGCGCGAGCAATGGGACCAGTTACAGGGGCGGTTTGGCCCCTACATGGCCGACAAGAACCGCGTGGTGCAGCGCGCCAGCAGCGGCGGGCGGGTGTTCTACCGCCTGCGGGCCATGGGATTTGAGGATCTGGGGGCGGCGCGCCGCTTCTGCTCTGCGCTGGTGGCGGAAAACGCCGACTGCATTCCGGTCGTCACCCGCTGATGGCCCCATCTGCGGTTATTCTGGACGCCGAGGGGCTGACGCTCAGCGCGGATGAAAAGGCGTTCTTTCGGGAGGCGGACCCCTGGGGGTTCATCCTGTTTGCCCGCAATATCGACACACCCGATCAGGTGCGCGGGCTCTGTGCCGAGATCCGCGATGCGGTGGGCCGCGACGCGGTTATCACCATTGATCAGGAGGGGGGGCGCGTGCAGCGCCTGCGCCCGCCGCACTGGCGGGACTGGATGCCGCCGCTGGATCTGGTGGCCTGTTCGGGCGATCAGGCCGAACGCGCGATCTATGTGATGTACCGCATCATCGCGGATGAGTTGCACCAGATCGGCATCGACAGCAATTGCGCGCCCATGGTGGATGTTGCAGGCCATATGACACATGATTTCCTGCGCAACCGGTGCTATTCCAGCGATCCCGCGCGGGTCGCTGCCGTGGGCCGTGCGGCTGCACAAGGCATGCTGGACGGCGGGGTGCTGCCGGTTCTCAAACACATCCCCGGCCATGGCCGCGCGGTGGTCGACAGCCATTATGACCTGCCCCGTGTGGGCGCGATGCACGCGGATCTGAGCGCGGTGGATTTCGCGCCGTTTCACGCCCTGCGCGATCTGCCGATGGGGATGACCGCCCATATTGTCTATGAGGCGCTGGATGATGCGCCCGCAACCTGTTCTGCAAAGATGATGCAGGTGATCCGGGAGGAGATCGGGTTTGATAATCTGGTGATGACCGATGACATCTCCATGAAGGCCCTCGGCGATGACCTGATCGGCAACACCCGCGCCGCGTTGCAGGCGGGCTGTGACATCGCGCTTTATTGCAACGGGACGCTGGCTGACCGGATTGCCGTGGCTCAGGCGGCAGGCCCGCTGACACCGGCGGCTGAGATCCGCGCGGCGCGGGCATTGGCGTGCCGCAAACCGCCGCAAGACGTTGACATTCCGGCGCTGGAGGCCGAGTTTGACGCGCTTTTGTAGCGGGTCGGGACATGGCTGAAACCACATTCGAAGAAGACACAATGTCAGTGGCCGAGCGTATGGCCGCCGAAGCGCTGATCGTGGATGTGGACGGCTTTGAAGGGCCGCTGGATGTGCTGCTGACGCTGAGCCGGACGCAGAAGGTGGACCTGCGCAAAATCTCCGTGCTGCAACTGGCGCGGCAATATCTGACTTTCGTGGAACGCGCCAAGGCGTTGCGGCTGGAACTGGCGGCGGATTATCTGGTGATGGCCGCGTGGCTGGCGTTCCTGAAATCCCGCCTGCTGCTGCCCCCCGATCCCGAAGAGGAAGGCCCGTCGGGCGAAGAACTGGCCGCCCATCTGGCATTCCAGCTGGAGCGGTTGCAGGCGATGCGCGATGTGGCGGCACGACTGATGGCGCGCGACCAGCTGGGGCGCGATTTCTTTGCGCGCGGCCAGACCCATGAGGTGCAGCGCACCCGCCGCGTGACCTATACCGCAACGCTGCTGGACCTGATGCAGGGCTATGCGCGCATCCGCACCCGCGACGAATTCCGCCCCTTCGTGATGGACCGCGACGCGGTTTTCACCATGGAACAGGCGCTTGACCGGATGCGCGGGTTGATCGGCTTTGCGGGCGATTGGGGCGATTTGATGAGCTTTCTGCCCGAAGGGTGGGAAACCGACCCGGTGCGGCGGCGCTCGGCCACGGCATCGACCTTTGCAGCCTCGCTTGAACTGGTAAAGGAAGGGCATCTGGAGATCCGGCAATCGGAGACCTTTGCCCCCATCCAGTTGCGTAAAAAGGATTAAGGCCCGTGTCGGAAGACTATGAAGATCAAGAAGAAAGCCTGTTTGAAGCCCCTCCCATGGCCGAACAGGAGCGGATGATCGAAGCGGTGCTCTTTGCGACCTCCGAACCGATCACGTTGAGGGAGTTGGAATCGCGCATGCCGCATGGATGTGACGCGGGCGAAGCGATGGTGCATCTGCGCAAGCGTTATGAGGGGCGCGGGGTGCAGGTGCAGAAGATCGGTGACGGCTATGCCATGCGCACGGCGGCCGATCTTGGGTTTCTGATGCAGAAAGAGACGGTTGAGGTGCGCAAGCTGAGCCGCGCCGCGATCGAGACGCTGGCGATCATTGCCTATCACCAGCCCGTCACCCGCGCCGAGATTGAGGAAATCCGGGGCGTATCCGTGTCGCGCGGCACGGTGGATCAGCTGCTGGAACTGGAGTGGATCCGCTTTGGCCGGCGCAAGATGACGCCGGGCCGCCCGGTGACCTTTGTGGTGACCGAAGGGTTTCTTGATCACTTCGGCCTTGAGAACGCCCGTGATCTGCCGGGGCTGAAAGAGCTCCGCTCTGCCGGGTTGCTGGAGAACCGTCCGCCGCCCAGTTTGCTGCCCACAGCCGGCGATGGGGAAGATGAGGAAGAGGCGGCCACTGGTCAAAGCGAGCTCTTTGAGGATTAGACCGCCTGAAAATCGCCGCATTGGGCCCTATATTGTACAGTGAGGCAGAAAACGAGGCACCAGATGAACCAGATCATCAATATGATTATCCGTCAGGTCATGCGCCAGTTGATCAACCGTGGGGTCAGCGCGGGTTTTGATCAGGCGTCGAAGATGGGCAAGAAGCGGGGCGCGCAGGCGGAAGAGCCGGCGCCGGAAGAACTGACGCCGCAGGAACGCCGTCAGCGCAGGCAGGCCCGTCAGCAGGCGCGGCAGGCCAAACAGTCGATGAAGGCGATGGGGCGGATCAATCGGTTCTGACGCGCCGGTGGCGGCTGTTTTGCCAAAACAGATTTCAATGAGGGCCAGCCCTCATACTCCCGGGTTTCTTGAACCATTTGGAAGGGGCGCAGAGGGATGTGCTTCCGCCTGTCGCTCAGGGCGTTTTGAAGTGTTTGCTGAGTTTGAGGCCCTGACCCTGATAGTTTGACGCGATGTCAGCGCCATAGAGTTGGGTGGGGGGCTCGGCCATGCGCTCATAGACGAGGCGGCCCACGACCTGCCCGTGTTCCAGCACAAACGGTGCCTCATGGCAGCGGACTTCCAGCACACCGCGCGATCCTGCGCCACCTGCTGCATCATGGCCGAAGCCGGGGTCGAAGAAACCGGCATAGTGGACGCGGAATTCGCCGACCATGGCAAGATAGGGCGCCATTTCCGCTGCGTGATCGGGCGGGATGGTCACAGCTTCGCGGCTGACGAGGATGTAGAAGGCACCGGGGTCGAGGATGATCTGACCGTTGTTGCTGTGGACGTCTTCCCAATAGTCGGCGGGCGCATAATATCCAATGTTATCAAGGTCGATGACGCCGGTATGGGGTTTGGCGCGGTAGCCCACGAGCGTGGTGTCCGGCAGCCGCAGATCAACGGAGAAGCCCAAGCCATCGTCGATCACCGCGTCACCGTTCACCAGCGGGGTGCGGGCGTGCAGCGCGGCAAGTGCGCTGTCATCAAGTCTGGCGTTGCCTTGCCCGAACCGGATCTGATTCAGGCGCATGCCGGGGCGGACAAGGACGGAGAAGGAACGCGGGCAGATCTCCGCATAGAGCGGGCCGGTGTAGCCATCCGCGATCCGGTCGAATTCCGTGCCACCATCGGTGATCGTGCGGGTCAGCAGATCCAGCCGCCCGGTGGAGCTTTTGGCATTGGCCACGGCTGACATGCCCGCAGGCAGCGCCAGCCCCTCCATCAGCGGCACCACGTAAACGCAGCCCTTTTCCAGAACGGCACCGTCTGAGAGGTCGACGCGGTGCATCTCGAATTCGGCCAGCCGATCGGCGACGCGGGCTCCGTGGCCCGCCAGAAACGACGCGCGCACCCGGTAGGCCACCGTGCCCAGCCGCAAATCAAGGCTGGCGGGCTGGATCTGTTCGGGGATCACAACCGGATCCGCCGTGATGGCACCATCAGCGATCATGTGTTCGATCTGCTGGTTCGGGATGACGCCTGATTGGCTCATGCAAAGGCCCTTTGCGCAAAAGCAAACGCCCGCGTCGCCGGGACGCGGGCGGTTTGATGTCGGTTGGTCGGGCTAGCAGGACTCGAACCTGCGACCTTCCGTCCCCCAGACGGACGCGCTACCAGGCTGCGCCATAGCCCGACATCCGCCGTGTCATACCTGATCTTGCCCGGTGTGCAAGGGCGAAATGCGACCCCGAACATGCGCCTTCAGCCTTTTGCAGCGCCACCCCGGCGCGCGCCTTGCATCCGGTCGCGCAGCACCGTGAGTTCTTGCAGAAGCGGGGCCACATCGCGGGCCTGTGCAGCGCTCAACCCCGGCAGGCGGAAGGCCGCGGTGAGGGTGGAGGGCGCGGCGGCGATCTCCGCTTCGGGGGTGAGAGGTGGCATGTCGATGATGCGCGGCTTGGGGGCGGGCGCGGGGGCCTCAGCCGCAGGCTCTTGCGGCTCTGGTTCTGGCTCCGGCTCTGGCTCTGGTTCGGGCGCAGCTGTGTCCTCAGCCGCGATTTCCTGTTCTTCTTCAGCAGGTTCATCTGCTTTTGATTCCGCAACCTCGACAGGCTCCGGGCTGTCTTCGGCAGCAGGCAGGTTGTCGGTTTCGGCCGCCTCGGCCTCTGGTTCAAGCGGTTGCTGGACAAAGTCAGGCAGGGCGCTTGTTTCCTCCGCCTCTGGTTCTGCGACGCCCGGGGGGGGCGCATCTGGTGGTGCTTCCGCCTGAACTGCCTCAGGGGCCTCGGCCTCCGCCGGTGCCTTGTCTGCTTCGGCCTCAGCCTCAGCCTCAGCCGGAGCAAAGTCGAGCACCACAGCAGTCTCTTCCTCGATGATCGTCTTTTCGGGGGCCTGTGCGGCTTCCTCCATCTCGATCAATTGATCATCCAGCGGTGCTGACATGTCCGAGACATGCCCCATCCCCTCTTCGCGCAGGATTTTCTGGACGCCTTTGATCGTCAGCCCGTCTTCGTGCAGCAACTTCTTGATGCCGCCCAGCAACAGCATGTCGGCAGGCCGGTAATACCGCCGCCCGCCTGCGCGTTTGATCGGCTTGACCTGGGAAAACTTGCTTTCCCAGAACCGCAGCACATGCGCCTGGACGTCAAGCCAGTCGGCAACTTCGGAAATCGTGCGAAAGGCGTCGGGTGACTTGGGCATCAGTTCAGGATTTGTCTCCGCTGGCGACCCGGTCCTTCATCAGGTGGGAAGGCCGGAAGGTCAGCACGCGGCGCGGGCTGATGGGCACTTCTTCGCCGGTCTTGGGGTTTCGGCCCACACGGGCGGTTTTGTTGCGCACCGAAAAGGTGCCAAACGAGGAAATCTTGACCTGCTCGCCGGAGACGAGGGCATCGGACATATGATCGAGGACAGATTCGACCAGTTGCGCGCTTTCGTTTCGGGACAGACCCACCTCGCGGAAAACAGCTTCGCTCAGGTCCATGCGCGTCAAAGTCTTGTTGGTCATTCCATCCCCCATGTTTATTTTCAGCAACCATAAGGGCCACGGATTTTCAGAGTCAATATCAATGACTTGCAGAGCGGCGCATAAGCGGCTGTTTTCCGGTGCGGATTTGCCTACCAGCGCAGAACGACAGCACCCCAGGCCAAACCGCCGCCAATGGCTTCGGTCACGATGAGGTCACCCGGTTTGATCTGGCCCCGCGTCCGGCCCACCGACAGCGCCAGCGGGATGGAGGCCGCAGAGGTGTTGCCATGGTCCTGCACGGTCACCACGACACGGTCCATCGGCAGGTCAAGCTTCTTGGCGGTGCCCTGAATGATGCGGATGTTGGCCTGATGGGGCACGATCCAGTCGACGTCATCGGCGGTGACATTGGCGGCTTCCATCGCGGTTGTGGCGGTCGCCGCCAGCTTGGCAACCGCATGGCGGAACACCTGATTGCCCTGCATGCGCAGATAGCCGGACGTGCCGGTGCTGACACCGCCATCGACATAAAGCAGGTCGCGGTAGCGCCCGTCAGAGTTGAGATCGGTCGACAGGATCCCGCGGTCCTCGGCCGTGCCATCGCCCTCTTGCGCTTCAAGGATCAGCGCGCCTGCACCATCGCCAAACAGCACGCAGGTCGAACGGTCTGTCCAGTCCATGATGCGGCTGAAGGTTTCTGCGCCAATGACCAGAACACGCTTGGCCTGACCGGAGATAATCAGCGCGTTGGCGTTGCTGAGCGCATAGACGAAGCCTGCACAAACCGCTTGAACATCGAAGGCGAAGCCCTTGTTCATATTGAGTTCTGCCTGAACCATCGTCGCGGCGGACGGGAAGGTCAGATCAGCTGTTGAGGTGGCCAGAACAATCGCGTCGAGGTCATCTGCTTCGATGCCTGCATCTGCCAAGGCGGCACGCGCAGCGGCGGTTGCCATGCTGGATGTCGTCTCTCCCTCCGCCGCGAAATGGCGGCGTTCGATGCCGGAACGGGAGCGGATCCAGGCGTCATCGGTGTCGAGCGTTTTCTCGAATTCGGCGTTCTCCACGACACGTTCCGGGAGGTAATGGCCGCACCCAATTACAACAGCACGTTTGGTCATCCAGTGGCCTCTCCATCGGGCAGAGTGGCTGCCACACGTGCGGCCAGTTTATCGTTGAATTTGCTCTCCGCCAATTGGGCGGCCAGCTTGATCGCGGCGGACACACCCGTCGCATCGGCAGAGCCGTGGGATTTGACCACCGTGCCATTGAGGCCAAGGAACACCCCGCCGTTGACCCGGCGCGGATCAATCTTGCGCCGCAGCCGCATCAGGGAGGTATAGGCCAGCAGAGAGGCGAGCCGGGACAGCGGCGAATACTCAAACGCTTCGCGCAGCCGGTCGCCGATCAGGCTGGCCGTGCCTTCGCCGGTTTTGATTGCCACGTTGCCGGTGAACCCGTCTGTGACAATCACATCGACACTGTCGCCAGAAATATCGCCCCCCTCGACAAAACCCACGAATTCAAAGCCCGCATCCTCATGGCAATCGCGAATCAGATCATAGGCTTCCCTGAGCTCAGACCGGCCCTTGTGTTCCTCGGTACCGACATTCAGCAGCCCCACGCGGGGGCGTGGCAGGTCCAGACCGTTGCGGGCATAGGACGTGCCCATCAGCGCAAAGCGCAACAGATCATCGGCATCGGCGCGAATATCCGCGCCTACGTCGAGCATCACGTTGAAACCCTGGGGATTCGCGGATGGATAGAGGACCGCAATGGCCGGGCGGTTCACACCGGGCAGTTTGCGCAGGCGGATCATTGACATGGCCATCAGCGCGCCGGTGTTGCCGCAGGAGACGGCCACCGATGCCTCACCCGAGCGGACGGATTCGATGGCGGACCACATGGAGGTGTCCTTGCCCGTGCGCACCACCTGGCTGGGTTTGTCGTCCATCTCCACCACGTCGGTGGCATGGCGGACTTCGCAGCGGCCCGTCAGTTCCTTGCGGCGTGCGACCAGAGGTGCAAGCTGCGCCTCATCTCCATGAAGAATAAAGGAAATGTCATCATTCAGGGTCGCAGACAAAGAACACCCGGCAACAACGGCTGCCGGGCCTTCGTCACCCCCCATCGCGTCAACAGATATGCGGGTGCGTGTGGCTTTCGCTTCAGAGTGATCGGTCTGTGCCGTCATCGGTGCGAATGCCTCTATGATGTTGCGCTGAAACGATGATCAGGCCGCTTAGGCCGCGTCGTCTTCCAGATCAATCTCCTCGGTCAGGGCGACAACTTCGTTATCGTCATAGTGACCGCAGGATGCACAGATGTGGTGCGGACGCTTCAGTTCACCGCAGTTGGAACATTCGTTCGGGTTTGCGGCGACAAGCGAATCGTGGGCGCGGCGGTTGTTGCGGCGCGATTTGGAGACTTTATTCTGCTGGACAGCCATGTCTGGTGCCTTTGTCGTTTGGGGGCCGCACGTCCCCGGATGGGAGGTCGCAGCCGTGTTTCATTCAGGTCCCGATTGGGTATTACGCCGCTTTATGCGAGGGGCCGCGCGATGTCCAACCCTAAGTGAGGTGAGGCGCGCAAAATACTGTGAAAGTGCAAGGATGCAAGCCCTGTCTTGGGCGCACAGGCCGGTGGGAAGCCTGCGCCCTTTATCGGGCTTCAATCCTTGTCGTCTTCCAGTGCATCCCGCAGGCCTGCAAGCCCCGCAAAGGGCCGTGCATCTTCGTCCGTCATGGGTGTCTGACCCGGTTGGGTATAGACCATCTGCCCCAATGCCGCGTCATCCTTGCGCGGATAGTCAGGCAGGGCGAGCGCCAGCGCTTCCTGCATGACCTCATAGGGATCAATCCAGGCACCCAGGGCCTCAATCGTATCGTCCTCGGGCATTTCGACTTCGGGATCGTCGGGATCGCTGTAATCCGACAGGAACCGGCGGGTGACATTGGTATCCACACGGGTGGTCACAGGTTCCAGCGTGACCACACAGGCCTGTACCGCAGTCGCCCCCAGCCGGGCATCGAGCTGCCAGTCGGTCTTGCCCATGGGCCTGATCTGGCCCTCAAAGCTCAGTTTTCGCAGGGCGTTCAGCCCCAGAGCCCGGGCAATCTCGGCCAGCGCACCGGCGTCTGGCCGGTAGCTGAACCCGTTCTCGGTGGCGGTCGACAGATCGGCAACACGCAGGGCTGTGGTGCTGGGTGGGGTACGTGACATGCAACTACCTGCTTTCGTTTCTTGAACCTCAGGGGCGCGATGGTGTATGCGACATAGAAGCGGGAAGTTTGAAGAGCAAGAGGCCAGACCATATGCGCATGAGCAGCCGCAGCAGGCAGATTGCAAAACGGGCTTCCGTTTTGGCGTTGATAATTGCAGTGGGCGCCTGCACCCCGCAGTTCAGCAATCACGGATATATCCCGCCGCAAGAAGAGCTTGACCTGATCGAGGTCGGGGCGGACACACGGGCCAGTGTGGCAGAGAAGGTGGGCGTGCCTGCCTCCTCCGGGGTGTTGACGGAAGGCGGGTACTACTACGTCCGTTCCCGCAAGCGGGCGCTTGGATTCCTTGCCGCGCGGGAGATTGACCGCGAAGTGGTGGCCATCAGTTTCTCTGCCAGTGGCGTTGTGCAGAATGTGGAACGGTTCGGATTGGAACGCGGGCAGGTTGTGCCGCTGTCGCGTCGGGTGACATCCTCGCCGGTCAGCAACCGGACGTTCCTGCGTCAGCTTCTTGGCAACATCGGGCGTCTGGGCCCTGCCGGACTTGGCGGCGGCTGATTGATTGGTCTGGTGACAGGGCCTGCGTCACTGGCGTGTTACATTTTTGGATCAGAGGGTAACCTGCGCCGCATGAAACATGCGCGGCGGCATTTGAGATGGAGTGCACCATGATCCGATTGCACAAGGGCCGTTATGTGGCACGCACGGCAAACGGCGCTGGGGATCTTGCCGCCGCACAGGCACTGCGGATGGCGGCATTCAAACTGCCCGGCGTCGACAGTGACCCCCACGACGCGCGCTGCACGCATATCCTTGTCGAAGATACCACAGATGGCGCGCTGGTCTGCACCTACCGTTTGCTGGCCCTGCATGGGGCCGATCTGGCGGACAGCTATGCCGCGCAGTTTTATGAATTGAGCGCCTTGCAGGCCTATGAAGGGCTGATGATGGAACTGGGACGGTTCTGCGTGGCGCCTGACCGGCGCGACCCGGATATCCTGCGGCTGGCCTGGGCCGCGATGACGGAATACGTTGACGCCCATGATGTGCAGCTGCTGTTTGGGTGTTCGTCCTTTGCAGGGATCGAGACGGAACACTACCTGGACGCCTTTGCGATGCTGCGCGCGCGCCATCTGGCGCCCAAGCGCTGGCTGCCCAGGGTCAAGGCGCCGGATGTGTTCCGCTATGCCGCCAAGCTGCGGCGCAAGCCGGACGTGCGCAAGGCGATGCTGCGCATGCCGCCACTGCTGCGCACCTATCTGATGATGGGGGGCTGGGTCAGCGATCATGCGGTGGTCGATCACCAGATGAACACGCTGCATGTCTTCACGGGGTTGGAGATCGGGGCGATTCCCGCGGCACGTAAGCGGTTGTTGCGGGCGTTGGTTTAAAGAGATTCTAGGCCTCTGGCAGGGTTTTTTGAACCATTTGGAAGGGGCGGGGCGTTGTCTTTTGCCAGTGGGGCGGCTAGCTGCGGGGGATGGTACGTACACCTCTCTTGCAGCTCACTGATATCTCTCTGACATTCGGGGGGGATCCGGTCTTTGACGACCTGTCTCTGGTGGTGCAGCCCGGTGACCGGATTGCGCTGGTGGGGCGCAACGGGTCCGGGAAATCGACGTTAATGAAAGTCATGGCCGGTTTGGTGGAGCCGGACCGGGGGGATGTGATCCCCGGACAGGGTGTCTCTGTGGGGTATATGGAGCAGGACCCAGATTTGAGCGGGTTTGAGACGCTGGGGGACTTTGCCGCCCATGCGCTGGAACCCGGCGAGATGTACAAGGTGGAGCGCGCAGGCGCGGGGTTGAAGTTTGATCCTGACCGCAAGGTGGCGACCGCCAGTGGGGGGGAGCGCAGGCGCGCCGCATTGGCGCGGCTGATGGCCGAAGCGCCGGGGTTGATGTTGTTGGATGAGCCGACAAATCACCTGGATATTCAAGCGATTGGCTGGCTGGAGGAAGAGCTGCGGCAGACCCGGTCGGCCTTTGTGCTGATCAGCCATGACCGGGCGTTTCTGCGCGCGCTGACGCGGGCGACGCTGTGGGTGGACCGGGGCGATGTGCGCAGGCAGGACAAGGGGTTTGAGAACTTCGAGGTCTGGCGCGATGCGGTCTGGGAAGAGGAAGACACCCAGCGGCACAAGCTGAACCGCAAGATCAAGGCCGAGGCGCGGTGGGCGGTTGAGGGGATCTCGGCCCGGCGCAAGCGCAATCAGGGGCGGGTGCGGGCTTTGCAGGATTTGCGCAAGCAGCGGGCGGATCAGATCACCCGGCAGGGCACGGCGGCGATGGCGCTGGATGCGGGGCCGAAATCGGGGCGGAAGGTGATGGAAGTCATTGGGGTTTCCAAGGCTTTTCAAGAGGTTGAGATTGTGCGGGATTTTACCCTGACAGTGCAGCGGGGCGACCGGATTGCTCTGGTGGGGCCCAATGGGGTGGGCAAGACCACGCTGCTCAACATGCTGATTGGGCGCGAAGCGCCGGACAGTGGGACCATCAAACTGGGCACCAATCTGGAGCTTGCCTTGTTCGATCAGGCCCGCGCGCAGCTGGATGGGGATATGTCGCTGTGGGACAGTCTGACGGGCGATCCGGAGATGCGCGTATCTGGCAAGGCCGATCAGGTGCTGGTGCGTGGCAACCCCAAGCATGTTGTTGGATACCTTAAGGAATTTCTGTTTGATGAGGGGCAGGCACGGGCGCCGGTACGCTCCCTTTCAGGGGGAGAGAAGGCGCGGTTGCTGCTGGCCAAGATCATGGCGCGGCCGTCGAATGTGCTGGTGCTGGACGAGCCGACGAATGATCTGGATGTGGAGACGCTGGACCTGTTGCAGGAACTGCTGGGCACCTATGACGGCACGGTCATTCTGGTCAGCCACGACCGGGATTTTCTGGACCGGGTGGCGGCCACCACAATCGCCATGGAGGGTGACGGGAAGGCCACGGTGTACGCGGGCGGATGGTCCGATTATCTGGCGCAGCGGGGGATGGATGACTTTGCGGGCAGCGTCGTGCCTTCGAAGAAAGCGGCGGCGAAAACCAAGGCGGAAAAGACAGCGCGCGGTGGGTTAACCTTTACCGAGAAACACCGGCTGGAGGCGCTGCCGGGGGAGCTGGAACGGCTGGAATCGGAGATTGGCAAACTGGAGGGGCTTTTGGCCGATCCGGCGCTTTTCACGCGGGAGCCGGTGAAGTTCAACAAAGCCACGCAAGCCCTTGTAGAGAGACAGGAAAAGCTGGCCGCCGCCGAAGAGGAATGGCTGATCCTGGCCGAAAAAGCCGAAAACTAGCCACACCGCCCGTTAGGGGTTTGTTCATCGTCACAGCCCGTACACGCCCCGTGCACAGGCTGTACACAACCTGTACAGCAAAAAGTTAACGCGGGGCCGCTGGCGTGCCCATGACGGTGACGCCGGAGGCGACGTTTTTGGTGACCACGGCACCGGCGCCGATGATGGCTTCGGCGCCGATCTCAACCCCCGGCATGAGGATCGCACCCGCGCCGATCCAGACGTCCGCACCGATGGTCACGGGCAGGGCGATCTCAATCCCCGCGCGGCGCTTGGCGGGGTCCTTGTGATGCTGGGCGCAGAGGATCTGCACGCCGGGGCCGATCATCGTGTGATTGCCGATGTGCACCGGGGCGGAATCGAGAATGGTGCAGCCTGCATTGATATAGACCGTGTGGCCGAGATGGATGTTGAACCCATAGGAGCAATGGAAGGGGGATTCGATGTAGCAATCCGCGCCATGCACCGCGAAAAGATCAGACAGCGCCGCGCTGAGCGAGGTGCGGGTGTCGGGGGCGGCCTGGTTGTGGGCGTGCACAGCAGCCCGCGCAGTGCTGCGCCACATCTCAAGCGCGGGATCGAGACAGGAGTACCATTCCCCGGCGGCCATTCTGTCGGTTTCGCTCATCGCATGCGCAGTGCGCCGTCGAGACGGATCACTTCCCCATTCAGATAGCCCATTTCGACAACGAAGGCGGCGAGGCGGGCGTATTCGCCTGGGTCGCCCAGACGGGCGGGGTTGGTGACTTCGGCGGCGAGGCTGTCCTGCACCTCTTGCGGGAGGCCCTTGAGCATGGGCGTGGCGAAGATGCCCGGCGCGATGGTCATCACGCGGATACCGTCCTTGGCCAGATCGCGGGCCATGGGCAGGGTCATGCCGACGATGCCCCCTTTGGAGGCGGCATAGGCGACCTGGCCTTTCTGCCCGTCAAAGGCGGCGATGGAAGCGGTGTTGATGATCACCCCGCGCGCGCCGTCGGGTTCGGGGGCGTTGGACGCCATGGCGGTGGCCGCGAAACGCGCGATGTTGAAGGTGCCGGTGAGGTTCACGTCGATGGTGGTTTGCCATGCCGGCAGCGGGTGTGCACCGTCGCGGCCTGTGGTTTTGGCGGCGATGGCGACGCCTGCACAGTTCACGGCGGCGGTGAGGCCGCCCATCTTGTCCTGCGCTGTCTGGATGGCGTTTTGAACGGAGCCCTCATCGGTGACGTCTGTTTCTACGAAAAAGCCGCCAATCTCTTCGGCCACCTGCGCGCCACGGGTGGCGTCGCGGTCAAACAGGGTCACTTTCGCGCCCTGGGCTGCGAAATGGCGGGCGGTGGCTTCGCCCAGACCGGATGCGCCGCCGGTGATGACGGCGGCGGTTGTGGTGATCTGCATGGGCGGCTCCTGCTTTTTGAACGGGTGTTCAGAAAATCACGGGGCGCGCCGGGGTGCAAGGGGGGACCAGCGCAGCCATGTGCCGCCCGTCGGGGTCGCGCGGGCACCGGTGCGGGATTTGAAGCGGGTGAGATTGGGGGTTTTGGGATCGGTGCGGCCCAGATCGAGGGTGGTATGGCCGAGCCGCGCAAGCTGGGTCATGGCGGTATAGAGCGTGAGGTTGTGGGCGTGGTGGGCGCGCCCCTCTGCCGTGGTGTGGCCGATGTGGTAGCTGGCGCGCTGGCCGTGGGTCAAAAACAGCATATGGGCGATTGCGTGACCGTGCAGGGTGGCGGTGAAGAGGTGTGTTTGCCTGGGCGCGACAGTGGCGAAAGCGGTGGTGAGGGCGCGGGGCCAGTTCTGGTAGCCGGCTGTTTTGGATTGGTTTTCTTCGAGCGTCAGCAGGGCGTGATCGGGGGGCAGGCGGCTGGTGCGGATGCGCAGCGGGCTGGCTTCGACGTGGCGCAGCTGGTTGCGCCATTTGGGGTGGAGTGCCGCGCGCAGGTCGCCGGTGAGGTCCAGATGCAGCAAGGTTTGGGGCGCGCTGATGCGCAGGGCGCGCGGGAGGGGGGCTTGGGTTTCGGGAGAGAGGAGCAGCGGGCGGCGGTGCAGGCCGCGCGCGCGCAGTTGGTCGGAGAGGTCGGGGGGCGGCGCGGCACGGGGGAGCATCAGGAACGGCACGCCCAGCAGCGGGCGGTTGAGCAGGGTCAGGCCGCAGGGCAGGGTGATCGGGCGCTGGCCGCACAGGCGCAGGGCAGCGGCGAAGGCGGGGTCCTGAAGGAGCGCGTGGGTGTGTGCGGGGGCAGCGTCAAACATGCCGCGCAGTTTGGGCGCGACATGGTTAAGGAGAGATTACCCGATCTGCACAAGCGCGTGGCGCTTTTTGCCGGCCGACAGTTTGATCGGGCTGGCAAGTGCGGCTGCATCCAGCATCATGCCGGCGTCCGTCAGCGGCGCGTCGTCGATCTTGGCCCCGTTTTCCGCAATCAGGCGTTTGGCTTCCCTGCCGGAGCCTGCGAGGCCGGATTTGACGATGAGTTGCACAATGGAGATGCCGTCACCCACGTCCGCCGCCGACAGGGTCAGGGTGGGCAGATCATCCCCCACGCCGCCTTTTTCAAAGACCTCGCGTGCGGTCTTCTCTGCTGTGGCGGCAGCGTCCGCGCCGTGCAGCAGGGTGGTGACTTCGTTGGCGAGTTTGATTTTGGCGGCGTTGATCTCCGCCCCTTCGAGCGCGCCGAGGCGGTCGCATTCTTCCACCGGCAGTTCGGTGTAGAGCTTGAGGAAACGGCCCACGTCCGCGTCGGTGGTGTTGCGCCAGAACTGCCAGAACTCATAAGGCGACAGCATATCGCCGTTGAGCCAGATCGCCCCGCCCTGGGATTTGCCCATTTTCTTGCCGTCCGAGGTGGTCAGCAGCGGCGAGGTGAGGCCGTAGACTTCGCCGTCGATCACCCGGCGGGTGAGGTCGATGCCGTTGACAATATTGCCCCATTGGTCGCTGCCACCCATTTGCAGGATGCAGCCGTAGCGGCGGTGAAGCTCCATGAAATCATAGGCTTGCAGGATCATGTAGTTGAATTCTAGGAAGGACAGCGACTGTTCGCGGTCAAGGCGGGATTTGACGGATTCAAAGGAGAGCATCCGGTTGACGGAGAAATGCCGCCCGATGTCGCGCAGGAAATCGAGGTAGTTCAGGTTGTCGAGCCATTCGGCGTTGTTGAGCATCAGCGCGTCAGATGCGCCTTCCCCGTAGGTCAGGTATTTCTCAAACACCTGCTGCATGCCCGCGATGTTGGCGTCAATCTGTTCGGGGCCGAGCAGGGGACGTTCATCCGCGCGGAAGGAGGGATCCCCCACCTTGGTGGTGCCGCCGCCCATCAGGGTGATCGGTTTGTGCCCGCATTTCTGCAACCAGCGCAGCATCATGATGTTCAGCAGGTGGCCCACATGCAGCGATTGCGCGGTGGCGTCATAGCCGATGTAGGCCGGTTGGGTGCCTTTCATCAGTGCCTCATCCAGCCCCTGATAATCGGTGCAATCGGCGAGAAAGCCGCGCTCTTTCATCGTGTGGATGAAGGCCGATTTGGGATGGTAGGTCATGACGTCTTGCCTCGGGCTTGGAATGCGGGGCAATCTATAGGCGGTGCGTCGTCAAAGGGAAAGGCCCGCGTAGAGACATGAGCAGGGCCATTGGCAAGACAGGTGCGGTGCGCGCCTTGGGAGCGATGTCGGGCACATCGCTGGACGGGGTGGATGCGGCGGTGCTGGTCACGGACGGGCGCGATATTCTGGGGTTTGGAGAGACCGGGTATCGGGGCTATTCGGAGGCGGAGCGTGCGGTGCTGGCGCGCGCCTTGGGGCGCTGGGATGGTGCGGAGGTGATGGCGGCGGCAGAGGTCGTGGACGCCGCGCACCGGGCGGTGCTGGGCGGCTTTGAGGGCATTGATATCATTGGTTTTCATGGGCAGACCCTGGCCCATGCGCCGCGCACGCGTGGCACCTTGCAAGTGGGCGACGGGGCGGCTTTGGCGGCTGCTTTGGGTGTGCCGGTGGCGTGGGATTTCCGCTCAGCGGATGTGGCGTTGGGCGGAGAGGGCGCACCGCTGGCGCCGTTCTTTCACCATGCCTGCGCGCGGTACATCGGGGCAGAGGCACCGGTGGCGTTTTTGAACCTGGGTGGTGTGGGGAATGTGACCTGGGTGGATCCGGGTGTGGCAGAGCCGGAGACGGAGGGGGCATTGCTGGCGTTTGACACAGGGCCTGCAAATGCGCCGCTGAACGATTTGATGCAGGCGCGGCGCGGGGTGGCGTTTGACAAGGGTGGTGCGCTGGCGCGGCAGGGGCAGGTGGAGACGGGGGCGTTGGAGTTGTTTCTGGCGGAGCACTATTTCGCCCGGATGCCGCCGAAGTCACTGGACCGCAATGATTTTGCGCAGATGATCGGGCTGGTGGGGGAGCTGGCGGATGCCGATGCCGCAGCGACCCTGACGGCCATGTGTGCGGCGGGCGTGGCCGAAGCGATGCAGCATTGCCCGTCTGCCCCATCAGAGGTGCTGGTCACAGGCGGCGGGCGGCACAATCCGGTGTTGATGGAAATGCTGGCGGCGGGGCTGGAGTGCCCGGTGCGCCCGGTCGAAGCGGTCGGGCTGGATGGCGATATGCTGGAGGCGCAGGCCTTTGCTTATCTGGCGGTGCGGGTGGCGCGGGGGATGGCGACGTCTTGTCCGGGCACGACGGGGGTGCGGGCGAGCGTTGGGGGCGGGACGGTGTCTTTGCCGTAGGCGAGCAGCGCTGCGGGTCTCACCAAACCAGAGGGTCTGGAGCCGCCCTTGCATGACCCTTTGTCTGCACCATCCTCCAGCCCTTCCAAAGTAAAATAGACCGTATCCCGCAAGCGGGTCCCTCGGCGATTTTTCTTTGCAAGGTCTTGAGGATAGTGCCGCCACGTGCCACGCAAGGGCGGCTCCAGACCAGATGGATTGGCAGGACGGACGGGCGCGCGTGGCGGGGGGATCAGCAGACCGTCGACGCGGGCGCGCGGCGATAGGTGGTGTCGCGGTGACCGGCCACGGATTGGATGACGCAGATGATGTCGCCTGCTGCCACGGTGGGGCGGGCTTGCAGGGGGCCGAGGGAGTGGGTTTGATCCTCGAATGTGACGGTCAGGAACCACTGGTCGGGGCCAGCGTTCATTTGGCGTTCTTCTACTTCGATGACAGTGGCGCGCAGGGTGGTTTCCGTGGCGCGGCTGCGGTCCCAGGCGGCAATGGTCAGGCCAATCGCGGCGGCACCCAGAAAGAGGGGGAGACGTTTGGTCATGGGATGGTGAACGCCGGGTCTGCAAGGGTGAAGCCGTCGAAGCTGAAGCCGGGGGAGACGGTGCAGCTGACGAGGGTAAAATCGCCCGTTGTTTCAGCCGCTTGCCAGTGATCGCGTGGCACGATGATCTGGGGTGCGCCTTGGGTCAGGTCCGGGGTCAGCAGATGGGTCCTGGCTGGGCCTGCATCGGTGGCGGACATGTGCAGGTGGAGCGGCGCGCCGGCGTGGTAGAGCCAGATTTCGGTGGCGTCGACCCGGTGCCAGTGGCTGCGTTCACCCCGTTGCAGCAGGAAGTAGATGCAGGTGCCGCTGGGGCGGCCATCGCTGGTGGTGTCCACCCAGGTCTGACGGTAATGCCCGCCTTCGGGGTGCGGCGCGAGGTCCAGATGGGTGATGATCTGCGCGGGCGTCACAGGGCCTTCTCGAAAAACAGCAGATGCGGCAGCAGGTCTTCGGGTATGGGCTGATAGGGACCGCGCCGGGTGAAACCGAGTTTGTCGTAGAGCTGTTTGGCGCCCGGCAGGTGGGTGGAGGTGTCGAGGACGACACGGGCAAAGCCGTCGGCCTTTGCCTGATCCACCAGGACGCTGCACAGGCGCGCGGCGATGCCCTGGCTGCGGTGGGTCTGCGGCACGAAGACACGTTTGATTTCAGAGGTTTGCGCGTCCAGCGCATGGCTCATCCCGCAGCCTGCGGGGGCGCCTTGCGCGTCGCGGGCCAGCAGGATGATCCCCTTGGGGCGGGCGTGTTCATCGGCCAGCCTGTCCATGAGCGTGGTGTATTTGGGTTCGGGATAGAACCGTTCTGTGATCGCCAGATCCACAGGGTTGTTGTCGATCAGGGCCTGCCGATAGTCCCAGCAGAGGGCCCGGACGGCGTCCAGATCCTCTGCCGATGTGACGGATGTCAGGGTGAACGCCATCACCGCAGGATAGAGCGGCCGGCGTATTCGGCGGCTTCGCCCAACTGCTCTTCGATGCGGATGAGCTGGTTGTATTTCGCCAGCCGGTCGGAACGCGCGAGGCTGCCGGTTTTGATCTGCCCGCAGTTGGTCGCGACGGCGAGGTCCGCGATGGTGGCATCCTCCGTCTCACCTGAGCGGTGGGACATGACGTTGGTCATCCGCGCGCGGTGGGCCATGTCGACGGCTTTGAGGGTCTCGGTCAGCGTGCCGATCTGGTTGACCTTGACCAGCATGGAGTTCGCGCAGCCTTTCTCGATCCCCATCGCCAGACGCGCGGGGTTGGTGACAAACAGATCGTCGCCCACCAGTTGGACTTTGTCGCCGATCAGATCGGTGAGGGCTTTCCAGCCGTCCCAGTCGTCTTCGGACATGCCATCTTCGATGGAGATGATCGGGTAGTCTTTCACCAGCGCCGCGAGGTAGGCGGCGTTTTCATCCGAGGAGAGGGAGGCGCCTTCGCCGGCCATCTCGTATTTGCCATCCTTGTAGTATTCGGTTGCCGCGCAATCGAGGGCGAGGTGGATGTCATCGCCCGGTTTATACCCTGCCTTTTCAATGGCTTTGAGGATGAAATCCAGCGCATCGCGGGTGGACGACAGGTTGGGCGCAAAGCCGCCTTCGTCGCCGATACCCGTGGAGAGGCCTGCGGCGGACAATTCGCCTTTGAGGGTATGGAAGACTTCGGAGCCCATGCGCACGGCTTCGCGGATGTTCTCCGCCGCGACGGGCATGATCATGAATTCCTGAATGTCGATAGGGTTGTCCGCGTGTTCGCCGCCGTTGATGATGTTCATCATCGGCACGGGCAGCACGCGGGCAGAGGTGCCGCCGACGTAGCGGTAGAGCGGTTGCGTGCAGTAGTCTGCCGCTGCCTTCGCCGCTGCGAGGGACACGCCAAGGATCGCATTCGCCCCGAGGCGGGATTTATTGTCGGTCCCGTCAAGCTCGATCATCGCGGCGTCGAGTTCGACCTGATCGGT
Organism: uncultured Sulfitobacter sp.; assembly: GCF_947500075.1. Classification (GTDB taxonomy): domain Bacteria; phylum Pseudomonadota; class Alphaproteobacteria; order Rhodobacterales; family Rhodobacteraceae; genus Sulfitobacter. The sequence continues at coordinate 517,255 of NZ_CANMQS010000002.1, forward strand.
GGCATCGAGCCCCAGCAGGTTCTCCGCAATCTCTCCGTTCACCGCCGCGCAAGCGCCCAGCACGCCTTTGCCTTTGTAGCGCGCCTTGTCGCCGTCGCGCATCTCAACCGCCTCATAGGCGCCCGTGGAGGCCCCCGAAGGCACCGCCGCGCGGCCCATGGTGCCGTCTTCGAGCGTGATGTCGACTTCAACCGTGGGGTTGCCCCGGCTGTCGAGGATTTCGCGGGCGAAGATGTCGATGATGGTGCTCATGGGCGGGATCCTTGGGATTGGCTGCGGGTTTGGCCGGGTTTTAGACCGATGGCTGCGCGTTGGAAAGGGCACGCTGGGTTTTGCGTTCGCGCAGGACGGTGTAGATGCCGGAGGCGACGATGATGGCCGCACCAGTGAGGGTGAGTGCATCGGGGGATTCGTCAAAGACCATGACGCCGATCACCAGCGCAAAGAGCATCCGCGAATAGCGGAACGGGGCGACAAATCCCAGATCGCCCAGACGGACCGCGGCGACAATCGCGTAATAGGCAAAAAGCCCGATGAAAAGCGCGCCGCAAAAGAGCAGCAGGGGCTGACCGACAGGCGCCACAGGGGGCTGTCCGCCCAGCCACAGCATCAGCGGTCCGGCGGGGATCACGGCCGCAAAACCCAGAAAGCTGAGCTGCATGGTGGAGATGGTGCGGGGCACCCGCCGGGTGGCAAGATCGCGCATGCCGAGGCCAAAGACCGCAATGACGGCTAGCAGGGACAAAGGCTCAAAACTGGCCATGCCGGGGCGGATGATCAGCAGGACGCCCATGAGGCCCACGGTGACCGCGCTCCACCGCCGCCAGCCGACCTGTTCGCCCAGAAAGATCGCCGCGCCCATGGTCACGGCAAGCGGGGTGGCTTGCAAAATGGCCGACGCGCTGGAGAGCGGCGTGAGCACGATGGCGGAGACGAAGGCCATGGTGCCTGCCAGTTCGCCCACGGCGCGCAGCAGGATCGGGATGCTGCGCATCTGCGGCACAAAGAGCGCATCCCCTTGCAGTTTGACCACGATGGCAAAGACCGTTGCCCCGCCAACCCCGAGCATGAACAGGATCTGGCCGATCGGCAGTACTTCTGCCACCAGCTTGATCAGCATGTCCTCCACCGCGAACCCGAGCATGGAGAGGACCATCAGGGCCGCGCCGCGCAGGTTGTCCATGGGATGTCCTTTCAAGGGGGGAGCCGTCGGGGCAGGGATGACCGTTTTGAGGGGCAAGGGCAAGGGGTGGTGGTGGCGCGCGCGGTGGGGTGGTAGGAGCGAGGTATGAGATGGCCCACCCTGACAAGCAGCCCCAAGGAGACCGCGCTGACGCTGGGTCTGGGGGCGTTGGGGGCGCTGGTGGCCTGGGGTGTGAATGCCCCGGTCTATATCCTGCTGGGGCCGGCCCTTGCCGTGACGCTTGCGGGGATCGCGGGGATGCGCACCAGCATTGACCCAACCCTGCGCAACACCTGTTTTGTGCTGTTGGGCACCGCCGTGGGTGCCGGGTTTGACCAGGATGCTCTGGGCGCGATGCTGCGCTGGCCACTGGCGTTTGTCTTCATGGCGGCGGTGATCTGGGCAATCATGGTGGCCTGCCGCGCGGTCTTGCAGCGGTTTTTCGGGTTTGATGCGCGCTCTGCCCTGCTGGCTTCCGCGCCGGGGCATCTGAGCTTTGTGATGGCGATTGCGGCAGAGACGCGGTCGGACGTGGCGCGCATTTCCGTAACGCAATCGGTGCGGCTTTTGGCGCTGACCCTGGTGGTGCCTTTTGCGGCGCTGGCGATGGGGGTTGATCTGGGCGGCAGGATGGTGCTGCCGGGGGCCGCGATGGCCTTGGGGCCGATGGGGGTGGTGATCGTGCTGGGTCTGGGGCTGGGCGTGATTTTTGGCAGGTTGAACGTGCCTGCACCGCTGCTGCTGGGGCCAATGGTGGTCTCTGCACTGGCGCATCTGACAGGGGTGGTCACGGGGACCTTGCCTGCATGGCTGTTGCTGCCGGCCTATCTGGTGCTGGGGGCGCTGATTGGCACGCGGTTCTCTGGCGTGCCGCTGGCGCGGTTTGTCAGCGGGCTGGGCGCGGGCGTGGTCATCACGGTGATTGCGGTGGTGATGGCCGGGCTGGGCGCGCTGCCTGTGGCCTGGGCCTTGGGCATGCCGCTGGCGCATGTGCTGGTGGCTTTCGCCCCCGGCGGGCTGGAGACGATGATCGCCATTGGTGTGGTGCTGGGGGTGATCCCCGGTTTCGTGGCCGCCTGTCACATCGCGCGGCTGCTGGTGCTGTCGGTCTATCTGCCGATGATGCTGGCCCGGTTGAACCCACGCTGAGGAGGGGTTAGATACCCATCACAACATTGGAGAATTCATGTCCCGGTCAGGCGGAGAGGTTTAAGGCCTCTCGACCCCATTCAGACAGTCTTGAGCCCCGCTGGCGCATGTCGGCGGCGGGTGCAGGATGTCTGATTCTCCTGACAATGCAGGCCCGCGCGCAGCGTGCGGCCAAGACATGAAAGTTGACCCTTGATGACACGGGATTATTCCAAATTTACACTTCCGTCTGCCACAGCCCCCGCCGCACCGCGCGCATGGTCGATGACGGAAGAGATGGGCTGGCAGCCCTTTTTCTCGCAACAGCTTGATCTGGACGACCTGCACCGGACACCGCCCGTCCGGGTGACGCAGGTGCACCGCAGCGCGCTGCATGTGGTTGGTGACGCGGTGGAGATGGACATACCCACCCTTCGGGATGTCACCGTGGGTGATTGGCTGTTGCTGGACCGCGATCAGCCGGGGCAGAGCCGCGTGCTGGACCGCAAGAGCCTGTTGCAACGGCGTGCCCCCGGCACCGAACGGCAGATGCAGCTGATCGCGGCCAACATCGACACGGTGTTCATTGTCTCCTCCTGCAACCCCGATTTCAACGTCGCGCGGATGGAACGCTATATCGCGCTGTGTTTCGAGGCGGAGATCACGCCGGTGATCGTGCTGACGAAGTCTGACCTGTCCGAAGACGTGGCGGACTATGTGGCGCAGGCGGCGGCAATCTCGGATCTGGTGCCGGTGATTGCGCTGGACGCGCGCAGTGGCGATCCGAAGACCAGGCTGGCGGAATGGTGCAAACCGGGCAAGACGGTTGCCTTTCTGGGCTCCTCCGGTGTGGGCAAATCCACGCTGACCAACGCGCTGGCGGGGGGAGAGGAGATTGAGACCGGGGCGATCCGGGAAAACGACGCCAAGGGCCGACATACAACGACGCGACGGGAGCTGCATCTGGTGCCGGGGGGCTGTGTGGTCCTTGACACGCCGGGCATGCGGGAGCTGCAACTGGCCGATGTGGCGGCGGGGATCGACGAGGTCTTTGCCGATCTTGCAGCGCTTGCAGAGAGCTGCCGGTTCCGCGATTGCCAGCACCAGTCGGAGCCGGGATGTGCGGTGCAAGCGGCGTTGGCCTCAGGGCAGGTTGACGCGGCGCGCCTGTACCGCTGGCGCAAACTGGTGGCGGAGGAGGCGTTCAATTCCGCCTCGGTGTCGGAACGGCGGATGAAGGACCGCGCCTTTGGCAAGATGGTCAAACGCGCGATGAAGCAGAAGAACCGGGGCAGGCGGGACGGGGGGTAGGCGCCCGATAGCCTTTGACTTGTGCAGTATCGCGCCGCTAGCGTGACCCTGACCCAAGGGAGCACCGCCGATGACGATGGATACCTATCTTCTCTATCTGGCGGCGGTTGCTGTCTTCTTTGCCACGCCACCGGACACCAGCCAGTTGCTGATCATCTCGAACAGCGTCCGGCATGGGCTGCGGCGCAGTGTCTTCAGCATTGCGGGTGATCTGACGGCGAACGCGGTGCAGATGACCGGGGCGGCCTTTGGGCTGGCGGCGATCATTGCCACCTCTGCCAGCGCCTTTGTCTGGATCAAATGGATCGGTGTGGCCTATCTGATCTGGATCGGCCTGCAACTGATCCTGTCGCGGGCGCGCGTGGGGGAGGTGGAGGCGAACAGCTCGGGCCAGTCGTTCAGGCTGTTCCGGCAGGGGTTTGTGACCTCGATGGCGAACCCCTTTGCGGTGGTCTTCTTTGGTGCGCTTTTCCCGCAGTTCATTGACCCCGCGCAGGCGGTGCTGCCGCAACTGCTGATCCTTGGAGCGACGTATATCGCGGTGGACGGGGCGTTGCTGTTGCTGTGGGGCTGGGCCGGCGTGCGCGCGGCGACCGTGTTGAAGCGGTTTTCCTTTGGGCTGGTGAACAAGGTCTGCGGCAGTCTGATGATTGCGGCGGCGGCTTTGCTGGCCAGCAAGGATTTCCAGCCGCAGGAGTGAGGCGTCAGGGCGTGCGGTAATCACCGGTGAAATTGTAATCCCCGATCTGGATATCGTCTGCGGTGAGGTCTTGCCCGCCGTAGACGATTGCGACCACGCGGTCATTGATGAGAACTTCAGCGCCGGTGTCATCGTCAAGGGCGCGGACGGTGATGTCAGCCGGGGCGGGCGGTGCATCCCCGTCGGCGGGGCCGAGGACGACGAAATCCTCAGCCGGGTTGAAATCGGTGATGATGGTTGGAGAGAATTGTTCCGTTAACGCCGGATCGATGGCGGCCGGGGCGATGCCAAAGACATCCGACCCATCGCCGCCCGTCGCCACATGGCCGCTGCGCATGATCAGCAGGTCATCGCCGTCCCCGCCGTCCAGCGTGTCTGTCATAATGGTGTTGACGCCATCGATAACGTTGCGGTTTCCATCTGCGATCAACGTGTCATTGCCCGCCCCGCCGTCGAGCGTGTCAAAGCCGTCATTGCCGACCAGCCTGTCATTGCCATCGCCGCCGGACAACCTGTCACTTCCTGTGCCACCGAAAAGCCTGTCATTGCCCGCATCACCGTCGAGCGTGTCAGAACCAACACCGCCGTCCAGCCAGTCATTGTTATCGCGGCCGGACAGGTTGTCATTTCCTGCACCACCATTCAGCGTGTCATTGCCCCTGCCGCCGTCGAGCCGGTCACGGTCGTCACCGCCGTCCAGCGTGTCATTGCCATCGCTGCCATAGAGGTTGTCATTGCCTGTTCCGCCGCTCAACAGATCATTGCCCCTGCCGCCGGTCAGCCAGTCACGGAGGTCGCCACCGCTGAGCGTGTCATCGCCATCACCGCCCCACAACGTGTCAAGGCCACCTCCGCCCTCCAAGCTGTCATTGCCATCGCCGCCACTCAACGTGTCAAAGCCTGGACCGCCGTCCAGCGTGTCATTGCCATCGCTGCCGAATAGGTTGTCACTTCCTGTGCCACCGCTCAACCTATCATCGCCTCTTCCGCCGTCGAGGCGGTCCCCAAGGGCACCACCATTGAGCGTGTCATCGTCATCACCGCCGCTCAGGGTGTCATGGCCATCGCCACCGTCCAGCGTGTCATTGCCATCGCCACCCGACAATCTGTCAGCCCCCGCGCCACCGGCGAGCGTGTCATTGCCGTTACCGCCAGCCAACGTGTCCTGTCCATCGTCACCGTTCAACAGGTCATCGCCCTGACTGCCGCTGATGTTGTCTGCGCCGCCACTGCCTACGACACTGATCCCTGTTGCGGAGGGGTCAGTGTCGGCCGTTGGTTCAAGCACGACGCGCAGGCTGAGATCTGCGATGCCAAACGGCTTCGTGCTGAGGATCTCTGCAACAAGCTCTCCGTCCAGATAGAGATCGTTTCCAAGGCCGTCCTCGCGCGCGATCAGGCTGAAGCCATCGGCGTTGTTGCCTTGTGTCTGCACCGTTACGAATAATTCGTCTTCGTCCGGGTCGAAATCCTCAATCCGGGAAGTCACGTCATTGCTGGTGTCCTCGGTCAGACTGAACCTGTCAGCGCCGCTGCCCCCTGTGACGGTGCTGTTGTCCTGAAAGACGATGGTATCATCGCCACTGCCACCGTCGATCAGATCCATCGGGGTCTGTTGCGGCAAAGGCATGGACGGATCAATTCCCGTTATGAAGTCATCACCCGCACCGCCCAAAACCGTGTTGGCGCCTGCGCCGCTATAAATCCTATCGTCGCCCGCACCACCCTCGATGCGGTCATCCCCGTCACTGCCAGACAGAAAATCCCTGCCGTCACCACCCAACAACGTGTCGTCCCCGGGGCCGCTGTAGAATAGGTCGTTTCCTTCCCCGCCATCGAGGCTGTCGTCACCTTCACCCCCTTCAAACCTGTCGTCGCCCAGACCGCCAAGAAGCGTATCGTCACCGAGGCCGCCGTCCAGCGTATCTTCTCCCCGGCCACCATCAATAAGGTCATTGCCACCGTACCCCTGCACCAGATCGTCCCCGCCGCGCCCATCAATGGCGTCAGCGCCTTCGGTGCCTTCAAGCTCCTCTGCTCTTGGCGTGCCGGTCAGGGACAGGACGTCCGAATCCTCCTCCGGCGCCGGGTCGTCATCATCATCACCGGTCAGCCCGACAAAGGCACCGGCCACACCGACAAGACCAAGAAGGATCAGAAGTTCCATAGCACCCGCGCGAGTCGTTGAACATTTTCCACAGTATAGCCGCAGAAGTGGGTGATTTGCGGCGCTATGAGGGCAATTTGGTGGGTCCCGAGGCGGCCCTAGTCCTTGAGCCGCACCAGCAGCCTGTTTCCATCCTTACGGGTTTCCAGCGCATCAAGCGCCGCCACAAGCGCGCTGAGTTTGGCAAAGCCGAAGCTGCGGCTGTCAAAGTCGGGATGGCGCGCTTGGATGGCCTGACCAATCGGGCCGAGGTTGACCCAGCCATCTTCGCTGTCGATCTTCTCCAGCGCTTCGCGAAACAGCGGCAGAGCTTTTGCGGCCTTGCCCTTGGGAGGTGTCGCCGGTGTCTCATCGGGATCGGGAATATTCTCGATCAGGATAAAGCGGTTGTAGACGTTGCGCAGGGCTTCGTTGGTCTTGGCCTCCCCGATCCCGTAGACGGTCAGCCCATCCTCGCGCAGGCGGTTCACCAATGCGGTGAAATCACTGTCGGAGGATACAATCACAAAAGCGTCAAAGCGCCCCGAGTGGAGGATGTCCATCGCATGGATCACCAGCCCGATGTCGGTGGCGTTCTTGCCGCGTGAGTTGGCGGTTTCCTGATGCGCAACGAGGCCAAGGGTGTGAATGGGGTCTTTCCACCCTTTCAGGCTGTCATTTGACCAGTCGCCGTAGACCCGCCGGAGAGCAGGTTCACCGATGGACTGGACTTCGCGCATGATCTTGCGGGCATGGCGCGCAGGCACATTGTCGGCGTCGATGAGAACGGCCAGAAGCGGGCGGTCGGTGGCGGCCATGGAATGTCCTTGTTTTGGGAGGTTTGGGTGCGCGGGGGCGGGCCCGGTCAGTCCTTCTTGATCGGCACGCCGTAAAGCTCCAACCGGTGCCCGCGCAGCTCATACCCCAGTTTCTGGGCGATGCGTTCCTGCAAGGCCTCGATCTCGGCATCCACGAATTCGATCACCGCGCCGGAGTTCATGTCGATCAGATGGTCATGGTGGTCTCGCTCGGCGTCCTCATACCGCGCGCGGCCGTCGCCGAATTCCAGCTTGTCGAGGATGCCTGCCTCTTCAAAGAGCTTCACCGTGCGGTAGACCGTGGCGATGGAAATGCCCGCGTCCAACGTGGCGGCGCGTTTGAAAAGCTCTTCGACATCCGGATGATCATCGCTGTCCTGAATGACCTGCGCGATGATCCGGCGCTGGCCTGTCATGCGCAGGCCTTTCTCTTCGCAGCGTTTGATGATGGGTGCACTCATGGATCAGCCTGTCGTCGTTGCAGCGAATTTAGCGAGGTTTCGAAAGGGCGGCTAGGCACGTTTATTTGTCACACCACGGCATGGGCCGTCTGTTGCCCGTTGACTTATGCGCTGCCGCGCCCCATGTGCCATGCAAGCGATGCCTCTGCCGCGTGAGCAGACCGGTGCCAGCCTTTGTTAACAAAGAAGGCGTAAGCGCAGACCGGACATAAGGCCCGCTGTTGTTCCCAAAATCACGCGTGGGGCCAGACGCCACGGACAGGTGTTGGGCAGATGGCCCGGCGCTTGCGATCCGACTGGCGAACCCATGAGCGGCGCGAAGGTGCGCTGCGCGACAAGATTGAGGCGGGCCAGAGGCTGCGCCGGAAAGAGACTATGAGCGATTTCGACATGATGGATCTGCCAACGAAACTGGTGGAACGTCTCAAGGCGATGGGCATTTCAGACCCCACGCCCATTCAGAAACAAGCCATCCCCCACGCGCTGAACGGGCGCGATGTGATGGGACTGGCGCAGACCGGCACGGGCAAGACCGCGGCCTTTGGTGTGCCGCTGGTTGCACATATGCTGGAGAACCCCAAGCGCCCCGCGCCGCGCACGGTGCGGGCGTTGGTGCTGGCCCCCACGCGGGAGCTGGCGCAGCAGATCATGCAGAACCTCAAGGGGTTTTGTGAAAACACGCCGCTGAAGGCGCAGATGGTTGTCGGCGGGCAGAACATCAATCCGCAGATCAAACGGCTGGAGCGGGGCGTGGACATGCTGGTGGCGACACCGGGGCGTCTGCTGGATCTGATCGACCGCCGGGCGGTTGTGCTGGGCGAAACCCGGTTTCTGGTACTGGATGAAGCGGATCAGATGCTGGACATGGGATTCATCCATGACCTGCGCAAGATTTCCGGCCTGATCCCGAAAGAGCGTCAGACGATGCTGTTTTCGGCCACCATGCCCAAGCTGATGAATGAGATTGCCGCGTCCTATCTGGACCGGCCCATTCGGGTGGAGGTCTCTCCTCCGGGCAAGGCGGCGGACAAGGTCACGCAGGAATTGCACTACATCGCCAAGGCGGAGAAGACGAACCTGCTGATTGAGCTGCTGAGCGCGCACAAAGAAGAGCGTGCGCTGGTCTTTGGCCGCACGAAGCACGGCTGTGAAAAGCTGATGAAGACGCTTGTCAAAGCCGGGCTTGAAGCGGCGTCGATCCATGGCAACAAGAGCCAAGGGCAGCGCGACCGTGCGATTGCCGGGTTTAAATCCGGGGATATCAAGGTGTTGGTGGCCACGGATGTGGCCGCACGCGGTCTGGATATTCCGGATGTCAAACACGTCTACAACTACGAATTGCCCAATGTGCCCGACAACTATGTGCACCGCATTGGCCGGACCGCACGGGCGGGCAAGGATGGTGCGGCGGTGGCTTTCTGTGCACCCGATGAGATGGACGAACTGATCGCCATCCAAAAGACGATGGGCATCCGCATTCCCGTGGCCTCTGGCCGCGCATGGGAGCCGTCGGAGATCCCTGACAAGCCCAAGAAGGGCGGCGGTGGCCGTGGTCGCGGACGTGGACGTCCCGGTGGCGGCGGTGGTGGTGGCGGTGGTCAGGCCGCTGGCGCGAAACCCGGCGGCAAGCCCGGTGGTGCCCGCAGACGGCGTCGCGGTGGTGGCGGCGGCGGCGGTCAACGCGCGGCCTGATGCGGCGCGCGGCACTGATTGTCCTCTATCCATTGGTGGCGCTGTTGATGACGGTGCCGCTGATGTTTGCCGCCTATCTGAGTGTGATGTGCATGAACCCGACGGGGGCGCCTTGCCGCACCCCCGATCTGGGCGATTGGTTCGCCGGAGAGCTTGCGGGCATCTGGATGCCGCCCTTCGGGCTGGCACTGGTGCTGTGTTTTGTGATCGCGCGGCTGCACAAGGCGGGATAGCCGGTCGCGTGACCTGCGGTGGTTTACCCGGACCGAATGAAAAGGCGCACCCATCACGGATGCGCCTTCCCAATCGGTTAAAACTCAACCCTGATCAGGTATAAAGCGACGGCACGCCCATCTGCTCGTGGATCGCGTTCACGCTTTGTGGGCTCATGCCGAACCCCTGCGCCAGCTTGTGCAGATGCTGCGCCTCTTGCTGGGTGTCCAGATCAATGCCCAGCAGGGACATCGCATAGACCTGCGCTTCCAGCCCTTTGGGGGTTTGCGCCACCAGCCCGTCCACATCTACGGGGCCTTGCAGCTGCTCATTCACAAAGGCGGCTTCCTGCGCGTCCACGTCGCCCAGACGGCCCAGCAGCTTGTCGCGCTCGCCTTCGTCAAAGGTGCCGTCGGATTTTGCGGCCTGGATCATCGCAGACAGCATCAAAGCGGCTGCGGCTTCCTGATCGCGGGAGGGTTCAATCGCGGGTTCGGGGGTGGAATCGAATTGGGAGTTCAGCACTTCGCCAAAGCTGCGGGTGTTGTCCGCGGGGCGTTGCTGCACCGCGCCACCTGCGGCACCGCCGAGAAGGCCGCCCAGACCGCCGCCGGATGCCAATCCGCCCAACAGGCCGCCGAGGCCACCGCCCGCGCCGCCACCGGCACCGCCAAGCTGTTCCAGCAACCCGCCAAGGCCACCGGGCATGCCGCCCGCTGCACCCCCCGCGCCGCCGCCCAACAGACCGCCGAGCATGTCCTCAAGGCCGCCGCCGGCACCGGGGCTATGTGCACCACCATGGCGCTGGGCGCTGCCCGCGCTACCGGCCATGCCGCCGGTCAGGCCGCCCAACAGGCCACCCAGACCGCCGCCTGCGCCGCCGCCACCCTGGCTTTTGCGCATCATCGCGCTGGCACCCTTGGCCACAGCCACACCAACAGCCACCTTGGCCAGTGTTTTCATCAAACTCATGGAAAATCCCCCCTTAAACGAGTCAGCCCGCAGCATGACATGTTTTGACGTCACAACGAGGGGAAAAAACCCGCAGTTGCCGCATCGGCCCGGTCCCGCGCATGTCGGGCGCATTGACAAGGCCGCTGGCCTCACGCCTTGTGGCGCGATGGAACGCAAGGATCACGTGGACTTATTCGGTGCTGTCGCGCTGATCGCCTTTGCGCTGCATCTTGCGTTCAATCAGGTGGTGGTGAAGGTCACCACCGATGGGTTCAGCCCGGTCTTTGCCGCAGGCATCCGCTCTGTCGGGGCGGTAATCGTGCTGCTGGTGTGGATGCGTCTGCGCGGCATCAGCCTGAAGATCCCACGATCCGCCTGGCCCGGTGGCATCCTTGCAGGAGTGCTGTTTGCGGCTGAGTTCTTTTGCCTGTTTCTGGCGCTGGATCTGGGCACGGTGAGCCGGTCGTCGGTGATTTTCTACACCATGCCGGTGTGGCTGTCGCTGGCCGTGCATTTCCTGCTCCCCGGAGAGCAGCTGACCCCGCTCAAGATGCTGGGGCTGGTCTTGGCTGTGGCGGGCGTTGGCGTGGCTTTGCTCGACCGCGACAGCGGGGGGGCGAACTGGACAGGGGATCTCCTTGCGCTGGTCTCCGCGATGATGTGGGCGGGGATCGCGCTGTGTTTGCGGCTGACGGAGATGTCGAAGGTGGCGCCGTCGCAGCAATTGCTGATGCAGGTCCTGATCTCTGGCCCGATCCTGCTGCTGATTGCGCCCTTTATGGGGCCTTTTGTGCGTGATCTGGCCCCGATCCATATCTTCGGGCTGCTGTTCCAGATCATCGCCGTGGCGAGCTTTGGGTTTCTGGTGTGGTTCTGGCTGATGAAGATCTATCCGGCGTCCTCCGTTGCATCGTTCAGCTTTCTGTCGCCAGTGTTTTCGGTGATTTTGGGCTGGCTGCTGCTGTCGGAAGAGGTGGCCTTGTCCATCTGGGTCGCCCTGGCGCTGGTGGCCAGCGGGATTTACCTGATCAACCGCAAGCCCCGGCCGTAGAGCAGCCAACCCAAAACCCGAAGGTCCTCAGGTTTTGGGTCGGCTGCTCTGGACCGCGTCAGGTGCCGCAGAAGGTGGCGGGCACGATTTCGTCCGATGTGGGCGGGCGGTGCAGGTCGGGGTCGGTTTCCGCATAGGGCGTGGCGAGGGCCCTGGACAGCCGTTCAAACGGGGCCATGTCGCCTGCGACGGCGGCCTGGATCATCTCTTCCACCCGGTGGTTGCGCGGGATGACAGCGGGGTTGCTGCGGGCCATCAGCGCTTGCGGGTCCGGCTCGGTGCTCAGGCGCGCCTGCCAGGCGCTGTGCCATGCCTCGAAGGCCTCCCGGTTCACAAATTGGTCGCGCGCGGCATCCGTGCCCAAGGCACGGAAGGTGTTGGTGAAATCCGCGCCGTCGTCCTGCATCAATGCCAGCAGATGTTCGAGGCGTTTGACGTCCTCCTCCACCGGCGTGGAGATGCCGATCTTGGCGGCAAATCGCGTCAGCCAATTGGCTTCGATCTGGTCCGGCATGGCGTGGATGATGGCGGTGGCTTCTTCCACGGCGGCGTCGCGGTCCTCCATCTGGGCGATCAGCGCGGTGGCCAGCTGTGCCATGTTCCACACCGCGATGTTGGGCTGGTTGCCGTAAGCGTACCGCCCCGTCTGGTCGATGGAGCTGAACACACGGGTCTGCGCAAAGGCATCCATGAAGGCGCAGGGGCCATAGTCGATGGTTTCGCCTGCGATGCTGGCGTTGTCGGTGTTCATCACGCCGTGGATGAAGCCCACCGCCATCCATGCGGGGATCAATGCGGCTTGCGCCGTGCAGACGGCGCGCAGCAGGTCCATGGGGCCTTTGGCATCCGGGTAGTGGCGCTGGATGGCATACTGCGTGAGCGTCTTGAGGTTTTCGATCTCGCCCCGTGCTGCGAAAATCTGGAACGTGCCGACACGCAGGTGGCTGGAGGCCACGCGGGTCAGCACAGCACCCGGCAGGCCACCCTGTTCGCGCCAGATGCTCTCGCCCGTGCTGACAGCGGCAAGGGCGCGGGTTGTGGGGATGCCGAAGGCGTACATCGCTTCGGAGACGAGGTATTCGCGCAGCACCGGACCGAGCCACGCGCGGCCATCGCCCATGCGGCTGTAAGGCGTGGGGCCGGAGCCCTTGAGCTGGATGTCGCGGCGGGTGCCATCGGTGCCGATGACTTCGCCCAGCAGGATCGCGCGACCATCGCCCAGTTGCGGGTTCCAGTTGCCGAACTGGTGCCCTGCATAGAGTTGGGCGAGGGGGGCTGCGTTGGCGGGGGTGGCGTTGCCTGCAAAGACCTGTGCTGCCTCTTGCAGATCGCCCACCTTGATGCCCAGCAGCTTGGCCAGATCCGTGTTGAACGCCAGCAGGTGCGGGGTTTTCACCGGTGTGGGGGTGAGGCGGGTATAGAAAGCATCGGGCAGGGCGGCGTAGCTGTTGTCGAAGGGGATCTGCATGGGATCAGAGCTTTCGGGACATGAACATGTAGCGCTCGCGGGGTTCAAACCCGGCGCGGCGGTAAAGGGCGATGGCGGCGGTGTTGTCGTGGTCGACTTCAAGGTGGATGGCCTTGAGGCCGCCTGTAGCCAGAGCGTTGGGCAGGGTCAGAAGCGCTTCGGTTGCGATACCGCGGCCGCGGACGCCGGGGCGGATGTAGAGCTCATCAAGGATGGCATCCAGGCCACCGAATTCGATGGACCAGCCGAAAGTAATGACGATGTAGCCAATGGGCGCGCGGGGCGGCCCGATGAGATAGGCGCAGCCGTGGGGGATGCCGTCCAGCAGGGGGGCCAGGCCCGCATGGCGCGCCTCATCAGACATCACGATGCCTTCTTCGGTATGGAAGGCGGTGACCAGCGGCAGCAGGCGGTCCAGATGCTCAGGCGCAGCAAGGGTGAGGGCGGCGCTCATAACCGGGCCAGCCTTTCCGTCAGCAGGGCAAAGAAACCGTCCGCATCAATGTCGCCCATGAAAGTGGCATTGGGCGCACGATCGGTGACGCGCCACCAGTCGGCGACAGTCATGCCCATGGTGAGCTCTGATTGCGTCTCGATCTCCACGTTGATGTGGCGTCCGGTGAAAAGATCCGGGTTGATCAGATAGGCGGTCACGCAAGGATCGTGCAGCGGCGCGCCGGCGGAGCCGTATTTCTCCTTGTCGAACCGCTCGAAGAAATCGGTCATCTGCGCCACGGCAATGCCAACGGGCGTGTTGAGCGCGCGGAAGGCATCGTTGCGGGGTTTGGTGACCAGCGCCTTATGCGTCACATCGAGCGGCATCACCACGATGGGTGCGCCCGATTTGAACACGATGTCAGCGGCTTGCGGGTCGACGTAAATGTTGAATTCAGCGGTGGGGGTGATGTTGCCGCCCTCAAAGTAGCCCCCCCCCATCAGCACGATCCTGGCAATCCGGCTGGCAATGTCGGGCGCTTTTTGCAAGGCGGTGGCGATATTGGTGAGCGGGCCAAGCGGGCAGAGTGTCACGGTGCCCGGCGCATGGTCCCGCAGGGTGTCGATGATGAAGTCCACCGCATGGCCGTCGGCCAGGGGCATGGTGGGATCGGGCAGGTCAGGGCCGTCGAGGCCGGTCTTGCCGTGCACATGTTCGGCAGTGACCAGATCGCGGCCCAGCGGACGGTCACAACCTGCATAAACCGATACATCAGGAAAGCCTGCCAACTCACAGACAATGCGCGCATTTTTGCTCGTCAGGTCCAGCGGCACATTGCCAGCCACACAGGTGATCCCCAGTACCTCGATGTCTTCAGGGCTGGCCAGTGCCAGCAGAATGGCGACAGCGTCGTCCTGTCCGGGGTCGGTGTCGATGATGATCTTGCGGGGGGTCACGGGGGCGGTGTCCTTTTTGGCGGGGAGCCTGACAGATAGGCCATATTCGGGGATGTTGGAAAGGGGGGTGCAGTGTGATGGCGGGGTGGTCGGCCTGTTTCAGCCGCTGTGCGCGCGGGGATGTGGTGAAAGAGATTTCAGTCCTCCGGAGGGGTTTTTTGAACCATTTGGAAGACAGGGGTGCGGGTCATGTCGGGCCTTCGTCTGCTTTGACGGCGTTCCAGAGCGCGTCCATTTCTTCGAGCGTGCTTTCTGAGGGGGTTTTGCCTTTTTTTGCAAGGCGTTGTTCGATTTCTTTAAAGCGATGCTCTACCTTTGCATTGGTGCGCCGGACGGCGACTTCGGGGTCCACGTCCAGATGGCGGGCGAGGTTGGCCATCACGAACAACAGATCGCCGAATTCCGCTTCGACCGCGTCCTGGGTCAGGGTGTCGCGGGCTTCGACCAATTCGGCTGCTTCCTCCACGATCTTGTCCAGCACGCTGCCGGTGTTGTCCCAGTCAAACCCCACGCGTGCCAGACGTTTTTGCAGTTTTACCGCCCGTGTCATCCCCGGCAGGCCGAGGGCCACGCCTTCCAGCGTGCCTTTTTGCGCCTTGCCCGCGCGTTCCCTGGCTTTGATTGCCTCCCAATCCAGCGTTTGCTGTTCGGCGGATTTGTCGCGGCTTTCATCGCCGAACACATGCGGGTGCCGCGCGACCATCTTGTCGGAGATGTTGCGCACCACCGATTGGAAGGTGAAATGGCCAGCTTCTTCGCCCATGGCGGTGTGGTAGACGCTTTGCAGCAGCAGATCGCCCAGCTCCCCTTCCAGCTCCGCCCAGTCGCGGCGCTGGATGGCATCGGCAACTTCATACGCCTCTTCAATGGTATAGGGGGCGATGCTGTCAAAATCCTGTTCGATATCCCAGGGGCATCCGGTGTCCGGGTCGCGCAGACGGCGCATGATTTCAAGCAGCCGTTCGATGCCTGCGTCCCTATCATGGATCAGCGCGTCATTGGGAGATGTGTCAGCCATTGCAGCTTGGTCCTGTCTGGTGTCAGATGGCAGGGTGCAGAACCCGTCTCAAGGAGTCCACCCCATGCCCGTCATCAACCGCATTGCTGATTTCAGCGCAGATATGGCCGCCTGGCGGCAACATCTGCATACAATCCCGGAACTGGGGCTGGAGTGCCATCAGACAGCTGCCTTTGTGGCCGACCGTCTGCGGGAATTCGGCGTGGATGAATTGCACGAAGGGGTCGCCAAGACCGGCATCGTGGCGATCATCGCAGGGCAGGGTGACGGCCCCACCATCGGGTTGCGCGCCGACATGGATGCGCTGCCGATTGAGGAGGAAACGGGGGTGCCCTATGCCTCCACCCACCCCGGCAAGATGCATGCCTGCGGCCATGACGGGCATACGGCGATGCTGCTGGGGGCGGCGAAGTATCTGGCGGAGACGCGGAACTTTTCGGGCAAGGTGGCGCTGCTTTTCCAGCCGGCAGAAGAGGTGGGCGGCGGTGGCGAGATCATGGTGCAGGAAGGGGTGATGGACCGGTTCGGGATCACCCAGGTCTATGCGCTGCACAATGCGCCGGGGCTCCCGTTCGGGCGGTTTCACACCAATCCAGGTCCGATCATGGCAGCGGCCGATACCTTTACGATTACGCTGACGGGCAAGGGTGGGCATGGGGCGCGGCCGCATGATTGCGTGGATCCGGTCGTGGCCGCCTGTGCGATTGTGCAGTCCTTGCAGACCATTGTGAGCCGGAACCTCAACCCGATGGACAATCTGGTGATCTCAACCACGCAGATCCACACCGGCACAACGGACAATGTGATCCCGGAGGAGGTCTATATCAACGGCACGGTGCGCACCTTTGACAAGGAGGTGCAGGCGATGGCCGTGCGCCGGATGCAGGCCATCGTGGATGGCCACGCGGCGAGCTATGATCTGAAGGCTGAACTGGATTTCGAATACGGCTATCCGCCCACGGTGAACCACGCCAAAAACGCGGCTTTTGCCGTGGAGGTGGCCAGCGAGGTTGCCGGGGAAGCGGGTGTGGAGCCGAACCAAACCCCGGTGATGGGGGCGGAGGATTTCTCCTACATGCTGGAAGCGCGCCCCGGCGCCTATCTGATGCTGGGTCAGGGCGAAGGGGCGGGCGTGCACCATCCGCTGTACAATTTCAACGATGAGATCGCGCCGATTGGGGCGTCGTTCTTTGCGCGTATGGTGGAACGCGCGCAACCCGTGGCGGGAGGCTGAGCGATGGGGCTGGAGGACGCAGCAAAGCAGGTTGATCAGGCGTTCACCCGTGACGACCTGAAGGGGCCGAGTTTCGAGAACACCTTTGGCGGGGCCACCTCGTTCCTGCGGCGCAGGTATACCAAGGACCTGACCGGAGTGGATATCGCCGTGACGGGTGTGCCTTTTGATCAGGCGGTGACCAACCGCCCCGGCACCCGGTTGGGGCCGCGCGCCATTCGGGAAGCCAGTGCCTTGCAGGCGTTTGATCCGCCCTATGGCTGGGATTTCGACGTTCTGTCGGAGTTTGCCATTGTGGATTACGGGGATCTCGCCTTTGATTATGCCAATGTGGCGGCCTTTCCGGACACGCTGACTGCGCATATCCGCACCATTCTGGAAGCAGGTGCGGCCAGCCTGACCTTTGGGGGCGATCACTACATCAGCTTTCCGATCCTCAAGGCCTATGCCGAAAAATATGGGCCGATCAGCCTGTTACAGTTCGATGCTCACTCCGACACCTGGCCGGATGACGACATGGCGCGGATTGATCACGGCACGATGTTTTACAAGGCGGTGAAGTCGGGGATTGTTGATCCTGTGACCTCTGTGCAGGTGGGCATTCGCACCACCAATGAGGACACGCTGGGGGTCACGACGCTGGATGCCCGCTGGGTGCATGAAAACGGGCCTGTGGCCACCGTGCAGCGGATCAAGGAAGTGCTGGGCGACCGGCCTTGCTATCTGACGTGGGATATTGACGCGCTCGACCCGGCTTATGCGCCGGGCACGGGCACGCCTGTCTGGGGCGGGCTGACGTCAGCGCAGGCGGCGATCATGCTGCGCGATCTGGCCGGGATCAACATCGTGGGCGGCGATGTGGTGGAAGTCTCACCCCCCTTTGACACCACCGGGGCCACGGCGATTGCAGGTGCCCATGTGGCGACAGAAATCCTGTGTTTGCTGGGACATAGGATGCGTTCTTCATGAGCGGGAAGAACCAACCGATCAGCGGCAATGACCTTGCCCGTTTCTCCGGGCCGAACACGTTCATGCGCCTGCCTGCGGTCAATGACCTCAAGGGGCTGGATGTGGCGGTGCTGGGCGTTCCGATGGACATCGGGACGTCGTGGCGGTCGGGCACCCGGATGGGGCCGAAACAGGTGCGCGCTGAATCCGCGATGCTCAGGCCCTACAATCTGGCGACGGGGGCCGCGCCCTTTGACAGTTTGCAGGTGGCCGATATTGGTGATCTGGCGATCAACACATTCTCACTGTCTGATAGTTTGCGCATCATCGCAGAGAGTTATGACGCGATCCTCAACTATGACGCCATGCCGCTGGCGATTGGAGGGGATCATGCGATCACCCTGCCGATCCTGCGGGCCATGGCCAAGCGGCACGGGCCGCTGGCGCTGATCCATGTGGACGCCCATGCGGATGTGAACGACGAGATGTTCGGGGAGCGGGAGACCCATGGCACCGTCTTCCGGCGCGCCTATGAAGAAGGGTTGCTGGTGCCCGACAAGGTCTATCAGGTGGGGCTGCGGGGCACGGGGTATGGCGCGGATGACTTCACCGAAGCCGCCGGCTGGGGCTTTCAGCAGTTTCCGGCAGCCGAGCTGTGGGGCCGCGATCTGAGCACATTGGGCGCGGAGATCCGCCGCGATATCGGGGATCATCCGACCTATCTGACCTATGATATCGACAGTCTTGATCCGGCCTTTGCCCCCGGCACCGGCACGCCAGAGATTGGCGGGCTGACGTCGATGCAGGCATTGCAGCTCATTCGCAGCTTGCGTGGGGTTAATCTGGTCGGTGGGGACCTTGTTGAGGTATCACCACCCTATGACCCCAGCGGCAACACGGCGTTGACGGGGGCGAACATCCTGTATGAGATGTTGTGCATCCTGCCCGGCGTCGCGTATCGCTGACGCGCCTGGGGCAGATTGTTGTAAAAGGATGAGGTTGGGTATGCTGGGAACATTGATTTTTGTCGTGCTGGTTGGTGCGGCCGCCTTTGCCGCCCATGTCCGGTTGTCGCCGATGGATGCGCAAAAGTGGCACAATCCCAAACTGCCCGTCATGGGACCGGGGGAATATCCGGGCAAGGACCGTTTTGTCGGGCAATATGTTCTGGACGGCAGCGGTGAGGCTGTGCTTCAGCAGGTCCACGATACCGCCCTTGCCACGCCGCGCACGCGGGTGCTGGCAGGCAGCCCGGCAGAGGGGAAGATCACCTATGTGACCCGCACCAAGGTGATGGGGTTTCCGGATGTCACCACGGTGACGCTGACGCAGATCCCGGCGACGGGCAAATCAACGCTGCAAATCTTTGCGCGCCTGCGGTATGGCAAGGCTGATCTGGGGGTCAACAAGGCGCGCGTGCGCGATTGGGTGAAACGTGTGGGGCTGACGGCAGAGGCCGCTCAGCCGGACTGAGAAGTGTCGTCCGATGTCAAGGGCGCCCACTGGCTGCTCAGGCATCCTTCCTGCACTTCGCGCCACATCGGCACGTTCAGCGACATCTGGCACTGCGCCATGAACATCCGTCCATCGACTTGCAGGCAGATCGTCTCTCCCAGCTCGATCCGGTTGTGGTTCTTGTCGGTGCAGTAACAATCAATCGTCTTGCCGCCGGGTCCCATGACATCGGCGGTGGCGGGCGGGGCGATCAAAAGCGCAAGGATCAAAAAGCGTTTCATGGGTCGAATATATACCACGAAGCGCCTCTTGACCAAAGCCTTTGCATCAGCGACACGATCATCCATGATCCCCACAGACCGACTAGAGCAGATATTGCAACGCTTTCAGTTTCTCGAAGCCTCTATGGCGTCGGGCGGCGACGGTGCGGATTTTGCCGGAATTGCCAAGGAATACGCGGACTTGCGTCCGGTTGTTGAACAGATCGAAAGCTACCGTCAGTTGCGCCGCGATTTGGCAGAGGCTGAAGCGATGCTGGACGATCCTGAGATGGCGGAACTGGCGCGTGAGGAAATGCCGCAGTTGAAAGCGGCCCTGCCGGAGGCGGAGGCGGCGTTGCAATTGTCCCTGCTGCCCAAGGACGCCGCAGACGCAAAACCTGCAATGCTGGAAATCCGCCCCGGCACAGGCGGCGATGAAGCCGCGTTGTTCGCCGCCGATCTGCTGCGGATGTATCAGCGCTATGCCGAAGCGAAGCGCTGGAAATTCGAGCTGATCGAGAACCAGTTGACCGAACTGGGCGGCGTGAAGGAAGTGGTCGCGCATATCACCGGGGAGAACGTGTTTGCCCGTCTGAAGTTCGAAAGCGGCGTGCACCGCGTGCAGCGGGTGCCGACCACGGAAAGTGGCGGGCGCATTCACACCTCGGCGGCCACGGTGGCGGTGCTGCCGGAGGCGGAGGACGTGGATATCGACATCAACCCCAACGATCTGCGCATCGACACCATGCGGTCCTCTGGCGCGGGCGGACAGCACGTCAACACCACCGATTCCGCAGTGCGCATCACCCATCTGCCCACTGGGCTGGTGGTCACCAGTTCCGAAAAATCCCAGCACCGGAACCGGGAAATTGCCATGCAGGTGCTGCGCGCACGGCTCTACGACGCGGAGCGGGCGCGGATGGATGATGAACGCTCTGCCGATCGGGCGTCGCAGGTCGGCTCCGGCGATCGGTCGGAGCGGATCAGGACCTATAACTTCCCGCAGGGGCGGATGACGGATCACCGGATCAACCTGACGCTCTACAAGCTGGATGCGGTGATGCAGGGCGATCTGGATGAGATTGTCGATGCGCTGACGGCGGATGCACAGGCGCAGGCGCTGGCGGAGATGAACGCGTGAGCGCGCCCACGGCAGCACAGGCGATGGCCGCTGCTGCCGCGCGGCTCAGGGCTGCTGGCGTGCCGGACCCGGCGCGCGACGCGCGGGTGTTGCTGGCCCATGCGGCATCTGTGGATGCGGCACGGGTGACCTTGATCGCGCCAGAGGAAATCGCGCCGGAGATTGCCGAACGCTTTGACAATCTGGTGGCGTTGCGCGCCGTGCGGGTGCCGGTCAGCCAATTGGTCGGTGTGCGCGCCTTTTATGGCCGGGACTTTGCCATCAGCCGCGATGTGCTCGACCCCCGGCCAGAGACGGAAACGTTGATTGAGCGCGCCCTGGCGCAGCCGTTTGAGCGGGTGCTGGATCTGGGCACCGGATCGGGCTGCATTCTGGTGACCTTGCTGGCCGAAAGCCCCGATGCGACCGGCCTGGGCATTGATCTGAGCGAGGCGGCCTGTTTGCAGGCCAGCGCCAATGCGGTGCGCTATGGCGTGGCGGACCGGGCCGAGGTGCGGCAGTCAGACTGGTTTGAGACCGTGGAGGGGCGGTTTGACCTGATCGTCGCCAATCCGCCCTATCTGGCCGCGTCCGAGATGCACAGCGTTGCACCTGAACTGCGCGATCATGAGCCGCGCATGGCGCTGACCGATGAGGGCGACGGGTTGAGCGTCTACCGCGTGATCGCACGGGAGGCGCAGGGGTATCTGACCGCAACGGGTCGTGTGCTGGTTGAAATCGGCTGGCAGCAGGGCGCTGCGGTGCAGAAGATTTTCACACAAGCCGGCTGGGGCGGGGTGAGCCTGTGCCACGATCTGGGCGGCAAACCGAGGGTTGTCTGCGCCGAATGGCCGGCCTGAATGGGCGAAATAATGCGAATTTGCCGCATTTTGAGGATTACGGCACGTTTTTATCTTGCTCCGCCCGCATTGGCGTGCTTATTCAAAGGCGTTGCAGCGGTGGATGTCTCTGACGGTCCCGCGCGGCGTTATGCCCAACATATTGCGATATCCGGGTGACAAGAGGCGGCTGCTCGCCAGCCCGGCGCGTTTAACTCAACAGCATACAAGGCTGATCACGTTCCATGAAGTCTACCAGATCACGGTCCCGGTCGAAGAATAACCGCAACCGTCAGAATCAGGGCGGCAATGTCGTCAACCGCGTCTTTGACAGCTCCGGTCCGGAGGGTAAGGTGCGCGGCACGCCACAACAGGTGATTGAGAAATACAATCAGCTGGCCCGCGATGCACAATTGAGCAATGACCGCGTTGCGATGGAGAATTTCCAGCAGCACGCGGAGCATTACACGCGGTTGCTTGCCGAAGCGCAGCGGGAGATTGATGCCCGCCGCGAGGAGCAGGAGCGCCAGAACCGCGAACGTCAGGCAGAGCGGGATCGCGAACGAGCGGAGCGTCAGGAACGCGAAAGCAACAATCAGGGCGGCCAGAGCAACCGTGGCGGCAACAAACCACAGCAGGGCGATGCCCCTGTTGAGGCAAAGGAAGCCCCCTCGGATGAGGCGGAGGAGAGCGGTCTGGTGGAAACGCCGGAGAACAAGCCGAAACCCAAACGCCAGCCCCGCCGCAAACCCAAGCCCAAGCCGGAGGGCGAGCAGCCCACCGCAGGGGATCAGACCACCGACGGTGGAGACCAGCCCGAAGCGGCGGAGTAATCCACAACGCTCGCTGCGCGCCTGCGTGCCGACAGGGCGTCTGTCCGGTTTTGAAATCCACGCGGGGCGCAGGGCACATTTCTGATGATGTTCTGTCCGTCGATAGGGGGATGATCTCATGCGCAATCCGGCACCGGTGTTGCATCTGCTGTGCGGAAAGATTGCTTCGGGCAAATCCACGCTGACCGCGCACCTTGCCAGCGCGCCAGACACGATTGTGATTGCGGAGGATGCGTGGCTCAAGGCCCTCTATGGCGATGAGATGTTTTCGGTCACGGATTACGCCCGGTGCATGGCGAAACTGCGCAAGGTGATCGCCCCCCATGTCGTGTCCCTGCTCGACGCAGGGCTGTCGGTTGTGCTGGATTTTCAGGCCAACACGGTGTCATCGCGCGACTGGATGCGGGGCATTCTGGATCAGACAACGGCCGATCACAAACTGCATGTGCTGGATGTCCCCGATGCGGTCTGCATCGCGCGGCTGCGCGCCCGCAACGCCCAAGGTGATCACCCGTTTGCCGCGACGGAGGAGCAGTTCCGGGCGGTCTCCGCGCATTTCGTGGCACCCTCAGAGGACGAGGGGTTCAATCTGGTCATGCACCGTCATACGGCAGAGCCTTGAGGGTTGCTGCTTTAGTCTGACGGCGGCGCGGCCAGAGACCCTTCGGGGCGCTGCGCGTAGCTGATCTGGCCCCGCGCCCGCAGGACGTCGAGGCGGGGCAACCAGTCATAGCGTTTGTCGGTGGCGACCCGTGACCAGAACAGCCGCCCGCCGTCGCGCCAGGGATCAAGGACAATCCCGGCTTCCATCGCAGCGCCCTTGGCAGTGATCACAGCAGTGGAATGTTCGATCAGGAACCGCGTTTCGGAATTGGCGATGGCGCGGGTGAGATCGAGCGTGGTGAAGCCTTCGGCGTTCAGCCGACGTTCCATATCCTCCGCCCAGTGATAACACAGCCCGCGCGGCTTGGTGCCTGCGTTGACCTTGGCGTTGTGAATGAGCGGCGGATCGGTGATCTGATAGGCCCGTGCAAGGCGATATGTCTCAGAATAGGCGATACGGGCGGCGCGCTCTGCTTCGGCGGGGTCGACATGCGGGGACAGGGATTGGATTTCGCGCGCAAGCGCGGTGATCTGAGGCGCCGTGCCGGGCGATGGCGGGGCGGAGGCGCAGGCAGTAAGAGCCAGCAGTGACAGGAGCGCAAGCAGGCGGATCATGGGGCGGCCACTGCACGGGCAAGGGCGCAGAACCCTTCAAGGGGGATCTGTTCGGCGCGGTCTGTGGGTTTCAGGCCTGCGGAGATCAGGCGATCCTCGATATCCGGAGCCACGCCTTTCAGTGCGGCGCGCAGCATCTTGCGGCGTTGGTTGAAGGCGGCAGCCACCACGCGGCTCAGCACGGCGGCGTCCGCCTCGAACCGGGGCTGGGGCAGCGCGGTCAGATGTACCACAGCGGAAGAGATTTTCGGCGGTGGCGTGAAGGCTTCGGGCGGCAGCGACATGACAATGCGCGCGTCCGCGCGCCATTGGGCAAGGATCGCAAGCCGTCCATAGGTTTTGGACCCCGGTGCCGCTACGATCCGTTCGGCCACTTCGCGCTGGAACATCAGCGTCAGGCTTTCCCAGAAGGGGGGCCATGCGGGCGGTGTCAGCCAGCGCACCAGCAATTCGGTGCCGATGTTGTAGGGCAGGTTGGCCGCCACCCGGATGGGCGGCGTGAGATGGGCCAGCGGATCGACTTCCAGCGCGTCGCCTTCGATGATCTGCAAACGGCCGGGGTAGGCGGCTTCGATCTCGGCCAGTGCGGGCAGGCAGCGGCGGTCTTTCTCAATCGACAGCACCTTGCGCGCACCTTCGGCCAGCAATCCGCGGGTCAGGCCACCGGGGCCGGGGCCAATTTCGAGCACATCCGACGCGCTCAGATCCCCCGCCTGCCGGGCGATTTTAGCGGTGAGGTTCAGGTCCAGCAGGAAGTTCTGGCCAAGTGATTTGCGGGCAGACAGCCCATGGGTCGCGATCACGTCGCGCAGGGGCGGCAGGGTGTCGATGGCGCTCATCGCGCACCCGCCATGCGGTGGGCCATGCGGATCGCTTCGATCATGCTGGCGGGGCTGGCGATGCCTGTGCCCGCGATGTCGAAAGCCGTGCCGTGGTCGGGGGAGGTGCGGATGAACGGCAGGCCGAGCGTGACGTTCACACCCCGGTCGAAGTCCAGCGTCTTGATCGGGATCAGGGCCTGATCGTGGTACATGCAAACTGCCGCATCGTATCGCGCGCGGGCCGCAGCGTGGAACATCGTGTCAGCGGGCAGCGGGCCGGTCAGCGCATGGCCTTCGGCCTGCATGTCCGACACCAGACCATTGATCCAGTCGACTTCCTGACGGCCCATCGCCCCCCCTTCGCCTGCGTGGGGATTGAGGCCCGCAATGGCAAGACGCGGTGCGGCGATGCCAAACTGGTCGCGCAGGCCTGCGGCGGTGATTTCTATCGTGCGGCGCAGGCGGGCCGGGGTGAGCTGTTCTGGCACCTCCTCAAGCGCGATGTGGATGGTCGCAGGCACAACCCGCAGCGCGTCGGAGGCAAGCATCATCACCACGTCATCGACGCCCGCAAGGGCAGCAAGGTATTCGGTATGGCCGGGATAGGCGAAATCGGCACCGTCCTTGAGCGCCTTTTTGTGAATGGGGGCTGTGCACAGCGCGCTGGCCTGTCCGGCCCGCACCAGCGCGACCCCGCGCGCGATCATGTCGATGACATGCCGGGCATGTCCGGCCTGCGGCGTGCCGGGCGTGGCGGGGCTGCCAAAGTCCTGCGCCAGCACGGGCAGGGCGGTCGCGCAATGTGCGGCGGCTTCGGACGGATCGTCAATTGTCACATGCGGCACGTCACCGGGCAAATGACGTGGATCGCCCAGCCAGACCATCGCAACATCATCCTTCAGGGCAGCCCATGCGCGGGCTGCGACTTCCGGGCCGATACCGGCAGGCTCTCCGCAGGAGATCGCAACCGGCGGGGGGCTTTGGGTCATTGCCGGATGATGCGGGCGTCGGCGCGCAGCTGCTGGATCAGCTGATCGGAATAGCCTTGCAGCTTTTGCTGACGCAGACGGGAGACCACGGATTCTCGGGTCGCATCGATGTTGGCCGTCGCGGTACGCTTGCACATCATCAGGAACACCAGCGTCTGTCCGTCGGAGCGGGTCAGCGCGGTCGAAACCTCACCGGGGTCCAGCTTGCTGAGCTCAATCGCGATGTCGCGGGGGATCTCGCCGGGTTTGGCAGTTGTGCGTTCCAGCACTTCGGGCGGCTGGTCCTTGGCGATGGCATAGAGGTCATTGCAGACGTCAACACGGGCGCGGACCTGTGCTGCGCGGGTCAGCCCCTCTTCCGAGCGGCCACCGACGATGTAATAGGCGGCATATTCGATCTCCGAATACTCCTGCGCGGGGGCGCCGGTTTCTTCGATGCCGCGCAGCTGGAACAGCGCCACGGCATTGGGGATCGGAATCGGAGCGGTCACTTCGTTGATCGCCAGATCAAGGATCAGCGGGTGCAGGGACGCGGGCAGATCCCCCAGCGGACGCCAGGGCAGCCGCCCGCCGGCCCCGCGGGACGCCGTGGCCGAATAGCGGCGCGCGAAGCTGGAAAACTCAGCCGTCGACGTGGTTTGGGAGATCTGATCCGCCAGTGTTGCAACGCGGGCAGCGTTCTGTGGGGGGGCGGGGATGATGATCTCTGACAGCAGGACACGGATGCCGGACCCGGACGAGGATGCACCAAGGGCGCGGTCAATTTCGGCATCGGAAACGGTTACCCGGTTCAGGTATCTGCCCCGGATCAACTGCCGCCATTCAAGTGTCGTGGTCACGAAATCGCGGAAGGTCTCCCGGTCAACACCACTTTGCTTGAGCGCTTTGATGAATTCGTCGGTGCTGAGGTTCGCCCTTGACGCGAATTCCGCCAATCCTTCGTTCACACCTTCAGGGGACAGTTGGATCCCGACGTCGGATGTGGCCTGTTCGCGCAGACGGTCATCAATCAGCGCTTCAATCACGCTTTCCCGGTCGGCGCCGGGCGCGTTGAGCAGTTGCAGAAAACGCTGGCGCTGCTGCACCTCGAATTCGCTGATCACCGCGTCATTGATGCGCACAACAGGGGCAAAGAGGTTTTGCGCGGCGCTTTGCGTGGCCGTGGCGGCGATGGAGATACCCAATACGCCGGCGAGCGTGAGCCCGCGCAGCATGCGTGTGGCGGTTTTTTGGATCATTATCGACATGAGCGCTCGTATCTTTCTGTTCCGCTGTTGGCCGCAAAGCCCCTGAGCCCGACGTTAAATCCGAAATCAGTTGAGGGCTCAACACTTGTTGAGGAGGAATAGCGCCGCCGGACCGAGAGGTCCACCGACACGCATTCGTTAAAGTAGGTCAGGCCAAGTCCCGCTGTGGCGGCGCGGTCATCGGCCACGTCGAAGCGCCAATCGGCATTGGCGGTCCAAGAGGCGTTGATCTTGTAGCTGCCATCAAGCGTGATCTCTGACACGGCCTGGGTGCGGTCTTCTGCCGCGTCTTCGTCCAGCCAAACATAGCTGCCGCCCAGCCGTCCCCGGTTGAAGGTCCAGTCACCGCGCAGTTCCGCCTTGGCAAATTCAAACCGATCGTCAAACAGGCCGCGCCCGGTGAGGGACAGGCCTTCGGGCATTTTGATCTGTCCGGCCAGTAGATAATCCGATTCGATGCCATCCAGACCCGATGAGGTCGTGAACGCAGGGTCGCTGTCGCGGCGAAAGACCTGCCCGACGGCCACATGGGCGTCCCAGCCCGCAGGATCGACGCGGGTCCAGGTCAGGCCCACCGCCGCCGTCGTACCCCGCTCGCGCCGGTCAGGGCGCGGGAAGCGGGACAGGGACAAAAGGTTGCCCTGATCAAACTCCACCCGCGTGCTTTCCTCATTCGGGATCACCAGACGGGTGCCATCGACCCAGCCCAGTTGCACCACCGGTTCCAGCACATCCACCGCACCGCCTGCGGCCCGGCGCATCATCGGATAGCGCAGGGCGAGGGCGGCCTGGGTGGTGATGTCGCTGTGGTTCTGGGCGAAGGTGGAATCCTGCGTGATGTCGAAGAAGTTGAAGCTTGCACCCACCTGTGTGTCCGCCACCAGCCCGCCGCGCAGGACCGCACGGTGGATCCAGTCCACCCGCCCGTTGATCCGCGCCACATCGCGGCCATCAACAATCAGATCCGCATCCGGGCCATCCGTGTCCAGATCCGACGACCTGCGGTGCCCATGCGCCTGCAACCCAAAGCGCAGCTCGCCGCCGAATGCCTTGGGGAAAAAGCGGCGTTCATAAAGACCGTCCAGCACAAAGGTCGGCTGTGTCGCGTTCACTTCGCCATCGCGCAGGGTCTCGAAGTTGAAAACGGAGCCGCGCACAAACTCATCCCGGCGGGCACGGCTGACGGTCAGCTCGCTGCTCAACCGGTCGCTGGAGGAGTATCCGTATTCCGTCAGATAGGCGCGGTCGGTGGTCAGTTCGACGTTGAAGGTCAGCTTGTAGTCCCGTTGCAGGTCGAACTGGCCGTCGCCAAAGAGGTATCCGCGCACCTCGCCGGGCAATTCGTCGTCGCGGGTGATCGCGCCTTCGAATTCCATGCGCCCGTTGCGCACCGCCTGCCGGTAGCGGAATTCAAGCGTGCGGGTGTTGGGCGACAGATAGGGCGTCAGTGTCAGATCACGGTGATCGCCCAGTTTGATGAAATACGGCACCTTGATCCCGATCCCCAGTTTCGAGGTGGAGCGGATCGTGGGGGCAAGGAACCCGGTGGCCCGGTCGAGGGTCGGATCAGGCAGGCGCAGGCGCGGGATGTAGAACACCGGCACGTTGCGGATGCGGAATTGCGCGTCGTCGAAATAGAGCTGCTGTTCCTCCTGATCGTGCACCACACGCCGCGCCCGGATCTGCCAGAGCGGCGCTTCGCCGTTTTCGCAGACCTGGCAGGAGGTCACGGCGGTTTTGTACAACTGGCTGTAGCGTCCCTCGACCCGGTTGATCTGATGGGCGGCAAGCTGCACCTGCTGGCTGAGGATCAGCCGCGCGCCGGTCAGCAGTCCGTTTTGCAGGTCCGGGTCAAGCTGGGCCGCATTGGCCAGCAGGATCGTTTCTGACCCTTCGGACAGGGTGATCGGGCCTTCGATCTCAAGCGCGCCGGTGGATTGGTTGTATCGGATGGCCCGGGCTTGCAGGCGTGTATTGCCCTGAAACGCTTCCACATTCCCTTGCGCCACCAATGTCTTGTCACGGGTGATGAACACCTGATCGGCCACCAGCACCGCGGCTTGCGGTTGTTCCGTGTCAGCCGGTGTTGTCTGCGTTGTGGCGTGCTGAGGCACAGCCAGCAAGGCGATCAGAGACAGCGAGGAGAGCAGGCGTTTCACTCAGCCGTCCTCCACATGCAACAGCAGGCCAAGCGCCAGCAGGACAGCGGCCACGGGCGGTGCCCATGCCGACAGCAGAATGGGGATCTGCCCGTTCTCCCCCAAGATCTGCGCAAAGCTGCGAATGAAGTACAAACCAAATCCCAATAGCACCGATGCCAGTACAGCAACCCCTGTACCACCAAATCTGGTATGCCGCATGGTGAAGGCGCTCGCAACAAGAACCATCGCGACAAGGAACAGCGGCCGGGCAATTTCCGCCTGTAGCCCCACTTTGTGTTTGCGTGCCGAAAAGCCGGCCTGTTCCAGTTGCGCGATGTATTCCGGCAAATCATAAATCGCCACGGTGCCCGCGTCGCCAATGCTGCTGCGGATACGATCAAGCGTCAGCGACGACGGGATGGTCAGTGTTTCATGGAAGGTCGCATTGCCTTCGGCGTTCACCCCCTGACCCAGTGGCCATTTCTTGGCCAGCCGCAGGGACCATGTGCCGTCTTCCAGCGCCGCCGATTGCGCCTCGATCCGCTGAATGGGGCCGTTGGCGTTGTCATAGGTCAGAAAGGTCACGTCATAGAGCACGGAGGCATCCGTGTTGGAGCGCCAGGCGCGGATCACGGTTTGGCCCTCGGGCGTGCCCTGCCGCAGCCACAGCCCTTCGTCGCTGATCGACAGGGCCGCACCGCCGTTGCTGAGGATACGGTCCGACAGCTGGATGTAGCGCGCGCCTGTTGCCGCGGCGATGGGGTTCAGCGCGCTGACCGCAATCAGCCCGATCAGCAGCGCCACAGCGCCCGGTGCCATCAGGATCTTCAGCGCTGACCGGCCGGAGGCGCGGGTCACAACCAATTCGGATGAGCGCGCCAGAGAGACAAACAGCGCCACCGTCGCCAGGATCATGATCAGCGGCAGGATCTGGTTGATGGTCTGCGGCACGTTGAGCAGCGTCAGCCCCATGATCCGCTGCCAGCCGATGTCATACTCCCCGAATTTGCGGGTCTGTTCGACCAGATCGACCAGCATGATCAGCGCAAAGATCACCGTGGTGATCAGCAGGACCGAGGTGATGAACCGGCGCGCGAAATACAGATGCAGGATCATGGGGCGGCCCGCCGTCTGCGCGCGCGGGCCAGCCAACCGGGATAGGCCGCATGGGTCAGCATCGCAGATCCGAGTACCAGCCCGAAAAGCGACGGCACATACATCAGCGGCCAGTTCGACGCATCATTGCGCACCAGATCCACAGCCACCCCGCGGAACCCGTCAATGACCACCAGCAGACCAAAGGCGATGGCCGCTTCACGCCAGACGCCAAAGCGGGAATACCCCCCCACCAGAAGTGTCGCAAACCCCAGAAGGGCGGCGACGACGCAGAACAAGGGCTGGGTGAAGCGTTGATGGAATTCCTCTGCAATGCCGTTGCGAATATTGCCGGTGCGCGCGCCGAGGGTGTCCCAATCCTCAAACAGCTCAGGTGTGATCATCGTGCGGATTGACTGGAAGCCATCCTGATCCCGGCTGACCAGCGTGGAGATATCAAAAGAAAAGTCCCGAAACTGTGCCGTGGCCAGACGCCGCTCCGTATTGTCGAGCCGCTGTGCCAGCCCATCCACCATGATCAGCGTGGTGCCTGTTGCCGTATTCGCCTCATTGCGCACCAGATAGGCTTCGGCGGCGGTATAGATCACCCCTTCATCCGGGTTGCGGCGGTCGGACAGGAAGACATCGCGCAGCACACCGTCTTCGTCGATCTGGCGGGTGTAGAAGGTCACGTTATCCGCCGGATGCAGAAAGGTGCCTTCGGTCAGCAGCCCGTTGGTGACATTCTGGGCGATCTCCGTTTCCCGCTGGGTCAACTGGCCTTGCGCCATGGGCACCAGAAAATGGGTCAGCACGCTCATCATCAGGGCGACGGAGATGCCGTAGACCAGCACCGGGCGCACCAGCCGCCAGGGGCCTGCACCAGTGGATTGCAGCACCGTCAATTCAGATTCGCCGCTCATCCGGTTGGTGACATAGACCGCCCCCGCGAAGGTCGCGATGGGCAGCACGGTGACCACCAGTTTCGGCAGGCTGAGAGAGCTGAATTCAAGGAAAACAAGCGCGGATTGGCCGTTGCCGATCAGCCGGTCAAACAGCACCACGGCCCGGTTGATCCAGAAGAGCGCCACCAGCACAAGCGCAAAGAAGCCAAACAGCACGAACAGCTGTGACAGCATGTAGCGGTCAAATCTGGTCACTGCGACCTCTCTCGAATGCTCTGACGGCGTCGTTTCCCGGCAGGTTAGCTGAAAAACAGCGGGGCGGAAACTGCTATCTGGTCTCTGCCCCGGTCGCGCGCTAGGTATGTTGCGAAATCACTCAGAGGCCCCCATGACCGAGCTTACACCGATCTCCTTTACACAGACTGACCTTGACGCAATCGCCACCCACACCGGCCGGATCGCAGTCTTTGTATCCCCCGACGCAGACCTGACAGGTGCGGCGGCAGCCGTGGACAGGCTGACCGGCGGTGCCGTGGCGCGGATGATGGCGGGGGACGGGTTCAAAAAGCTCAAACCCGGCGACGGCATGACCCTGACCTATCCCGGTGCCATGGCGGCGGAGGCGGTTGAAATATTCGTGGCACCGGGCAGCGTGGTGGAACAGCGCAAGGCCGGCGGCACGATTGGCAAAGGCCGGGGCAAAGCCGACGTGGTGATCTTTGCCGATGATGCCGCCACTGCGGCGCAGGTGGCCTATGGTGCCGCGCTGCGCGACTATGCCTTTGAGGATCACAAGACCGGTGGCACACCGGCAGGTGGTCAGATCACCGTCATGACATCCTCCCCGAGCGATGCAGAAGCCGCCGCAGCCCCGCTTCTGGCGGTGGCCGAAGGCACCTTCATGACCCGCGATCTGGTCAACGCGCCTGCAAATGTGCTGACCACCACCGCCTTTGCCGATCAACTGGCGGAGATGTCCGCGCTTGGCCTGAAGGTTGAGGTGCTGGAAGAGGACGAACTGGCAAAGCTTGGCATGCGCACGCTGCTGTCCGTGGGGCAGGGGTCGGACAGCCCATCAAAGGTCGTGGTCATGCGCTGGGAAGGCGGCACCGAAGGGGCAGCCCCGCTGGCGCTGGTGGGCAAAGGCGTGGTGTTTGACACCGGCGGCATCAGCCTGAAACCGGCGGCTGGCATGGAAGACATGACCATGGACATGGGCGGCGCCGGTGTTGTGTCCGGCGTGATGCGCGCGCTGGCCCTGCGCAAGGCCAAGGCCAATGTGGTGGGTCTGGTCGGGCTGGTGGAGAACATGCCGTCGGGCAATGCCACCCGTCCGGGCGACGTTGTCGCTTCCATGAAGGGCGACACGGTGGAGGTGATCAACACCGATGCCGAGGGCCGTTTGGTGCTGTGTGATGTGATGTGGTACGCCCAAGAGCGGTTCAAACCAGCGGGCATGATTGATCTGGCCACGTTGACGGGGGCGATCATCATCGGACTGGGCCATGAAAACGCCGGCGTTTTCTCCAATGACGACGATTTCTGCACAGCCTTTCTGGACGCCGCCAAGGCCGAGGACGAAGGCGCGTGGCGGATGCCGCTGGGCAAAGCCTATGACGATATGCTCAAAAGCCGGGTCGCGGATATGAAGAACGTCGGCGGTCGGCCCGCAGGGTCGATCACGGCGGCGCAGTTCCTGCAACGGTTCGTGAAAGACGGCACGCCCTGGATCCATCTGGACATCGCCGGGGTGGCATCGCTGAAATCCGAAACGCCGCTGGCGCCCAAAGGGGCAACCGGTTGGGGCGTTGCGGCGCTCAACCGGCTGGTGGCCAACAGATACGAGGGATGATCCCGTTATGGGTGCTGCCTATTTCTACCACCTGACCCGCAGGCCTTTGGCGGAGACGCTGATGATGCTTCTGGGCAAGTCGCTGGACAACGGCTGGCGCGTCGCGGTGCGTGGCACGGACCGGGCCGCACTTGAGGCGCTTGATCAGGCGTTGTGGCTGGGCCCGGACGATGGGTTTTTGCCCCATGGGCTGGCGGGCGGGCCGCAGGATGCGGACCAGCCGGTGCTGCTGACGGATGAGATGGAGGCCGCGAATGCGCCTCATTGCGTGATGTCGGTGGAGGGTGCTGAGGTCACAGCGGCTG
The DNA here is from genome assembly GCF_947500075.1 of uncultured Sulfitobacter sp. Lineage (GTDB taxonomy): Bacteria > Pseudomonadota > Alphaproteobacteria > Rhodobacterales > Rhodobacteraceae > Sulfitobacter. Next base: position 550,052 of record NZ_CANMQS010000002.1, read on the forward strand.
AGATTGCCGCCCTCGACCGGGTGTGCGTGCTGTTCGACGGCAATGATGAGGTCGCGCTGAACCGTGCACGGGGGCAGTGGAAGGCGCTGAAGGACGCAGGTGCCTCGGCGCAGTATTGGTCTGAGGAAAGCGGGCGCTGGGAGAAGAAGGCGGAGACGTGAGGGCGGGGCGGACGAAGCGCCATTTCGCTGCGGCTGCGCCAATGGCAGCTTAGGTGATTTGGTAAAAGGTGGTAGGGTCGTAAATCACAAATTGGAAAAAGTTGGTTGTCATGAACAACGATAAGAAAATTTCCACTCACTATCACCACGGAAACCTACTAACCGCGATTGAGGCAGGCCTCAAAAAACAGGGTATTAAACCTGAAAACGCCAGTGTTGAGGATCTTGGTCCGGTAGACGAATTTCACATTGGTGGGCGGGCAGCGAGCATCCATTTCCTGGATCAGCTTAGGATATCGCCGTCCCAAACCGTACTCGATATCGGCTGCGGTTTGGGAGGTTCGGCGCGTTTCACTGCGAAGACTTACGGGGCAAAGATTACTGGGATTGATCTGACATCTGAATACGTTGATGTCGGGCAGCGACTTTGCGAATGGGTCGGCTTGTCGGATAGCATAACACTCCAGCAAGGTAGTGCACTTTCGCTTCCTTTTGAGGATGCGAGTTTTGACGGCGCATTCATGATGCACGTCGGTATGAACATCAAAGACAAGCATGGTCTGACTTCTGAGGTGTCCCGTGTTCTGAAATCGGGCGCAAAGTTTGGTATCTACGATATCATGAAGGGTAACGACGAGGAGTTAATCTACCCTGTTCCTTGGGCAACAACACCTGAAACTAGCTGGGTTGCAGAGCCCAAAGACTATCGAATGGCACTCGAAGCCAATGGGTTCGTCGTCGATGTGGAAAACAATCGTCACGACTTTGCAATGGATTTCTTCAAGAAAATGAAGGCCGCATCCGAAGCCGCTGGAGGACCACCCCCTTTGGGTTTACATGTACTCATGCAGCAGACCACCGCAGAAAAAATCCCAAATATGGTAGCAAATTTGGCTGCAGGGCGCATTTCACCGATCGAAATGATCGCGATTAAAGACGCCTAGAACTTTGGGCTATAGCGTTGTGATGAAACCGGTGGGATCGACATTGAAGGCTAGAATAACGGACATACGTGCAGCACGCAGCATCGGTCAATGTGGGCTCATCGCGATCATCGCCGCATCCCATTTCTATCGGCTTGGCATGTCGGAGCAGGATTGCCGCTACCGGGTCAGCACCAACTCTCCGCCTGCGATCTCGATACGGCCCCAGCGTTGCAGGTATCCCATGCCGAGCAGGGATTGCTCCATCTGCCCTTCGTTCACCACGGCGGCGACGTTCTGGTCGACCACGCCGCCCAGCACCACCTGATCGAGGCGCACAAAGGCGGTGCGGACTTCGCCGTTCGCGGTATTGGCGCGGCCGAGGTAGTTGAGGCTGTCCAGATCAAGGCCCACGCGGGTGGCGTCGGCCTGGGTCAGGACCATGTCTGTGGCCCCTGTGTCCACCACGAAGCGGATCGGCGCGTCGTTGATTTGCAGGGTCAGGTAGTAATGCCCGTCACGCGCGCGGGGCACGACGATCTGGTCGCCGTCGGCGATCACCATCTGCGGGCTGCCTGCTTGCCTGCTGATGTCCTGCCACAGGCCCACGGCAGCGGCGCCGCCGACAAAGATCATCGCCCAGACGGCGGCGTATTGCAGGGTCTTGTTCAACCCGTCGCCGCGCGACTGCACAAAGAACCAGCCCGCAACCATGACCAGCAGGACAATCAGATAGATCAGGCGGTCTGTTTCGATGTTATCCATGGCATCCTCGTGATCGCGTCAGCCTTTGATATAGGGAGCAAGCCGCGTGACGGCTAGCCCGCGCCGGGGCCAAAGCCGAAGGCGGCCAGACCGTCGAGGACGAATTGCACGGACAAAGCGGCCAGCAACATGCCGAGGATGCGGGTGATCACGTCAATCCCGGTTTTGCCGATGACCCGGTCCAGTACGGAACTGGCCATCAGGACCAATGTCATCAGGATCAGCGTCAGCGCGGTGATGCCCAGCACGGTGATCATGCCTTCGGCGCCGGGTTTTTCACCCATCAGCAGGATGACGGATGCAATGGCCCCCGGACCTGCGATCAGCGGGATGGCGAGGGGGAAGACGGAAGGGTCTTCTGTCTCTTCGTCTTCGGTCTTGTCTTCGCGGCGTTTGGTGCGGCGTTCAAACAGCATGTCGAGGGCCGTGAGGAACAGCAGGATGCCGCCTGCGATGCGGAAGGCGGGCATGGAAATGCCGACGAACCCCAGCAGTGCTTCGCCGAAGAAGGCAAAAAGGGCGAGGACGAAACCGGCGGTCGCCGTGGCGCGCAGGGCGACACGGCGGCGTTGAGCGGGGGTCATGCCGCGGGTCAGCGCCAGAAACAGCGGCGCGATGCCAATGGGGTCGATCACCACAAGCATTGTGACGAGGGCGGTGATGATGAAAGCGGTGTCGAAAATCATATCGGCGTTCCGTGACCTGAAGGAGGGCTGCGCCCACGCGATTTTATTGGTTTTTGGGGCTCTGCCCCGTCAGCAGAGCTGACTCCCCGGGATATTTAGGGAGAAAAGAGGGGGGTCAGGCGGAGGCCCTTTCGAGTTTTTCAGACGCCTGTATCCAGAGGGTTTCGGCGCGCTCAAGGGCTGTCATGACTTCGGCGTATTTCTTGTTCCAGACTTCGAGTTCACCCACTTTGCCGTCCTCATAGAGGGCAGGGTCGGCGAGTTTTTTGGCCAGTTTGTCGCGCATCTCGTTGATTTTTTCCAGCCGCGCTTCGGCTTTGCGGACTTCCGCGCGCAGGGCGAGGATGTCTTCGCGATTGGCGCGTTTGGGTTTGGGGGTTTCCTTGGGTTTTTGGGTTTTGCTGACCGGTCTTGTGGGTTGCAGCAGCATTTTGCGGTAGGATTCCAGATCATCGTCATAGGGTTTGACGGTGCCGTCGGAGACCAGCCAGAGGCGATCGGCGACCATGCTGAGAAGGTGCATGTCGTGGCTGACGAGGATCACCGCGCCGGAGTATTGGGTGAGCGCTTCGACCAGCGCTTCACGGGATTCAATATCAAGGTGGTTTGTCGGCTCATCCAGGATCAGCAGGTGCGGGGCGTCGAGGGTGGCCAGCAGCAGCGAGAGGCGCGCTTTCTGGCCACCGGAGAGCCTGCCCACTTCGGTTTCCGCCTGATCGGGGCCGAGGCCGAAACCCGCCAGCTGTGCGCGCAGTTTGGAATGCAGCACACCGGGGCGGGCGGAGATCATGTGTTGCAACGGGGTCTCGTTGATGTGCAACTCATCGACCTGGTGCTGGGCGAAGAAGCCAATGCGCAGTTTGTTGGCGCGGATGGCTTTGCCGCCCATCAGCACCAGACGGTCCGACAGGAGTTTGGAGAGCGTCGATTTGCCCTGGCCGTTCTTGCCCAGAAGCGCGATGCGGTCGTCCTGATCAATGCGCAGGTTGAGGCGGGAGAGCACGGGGGTGTCGTCGGTGTAGCCCACCGCACCGCCTTCGATCGAGATGATCGGGGGGGAGAGTTCCTCGGGTTCGGGGAAGGTGAACACACGTTTGGCCGCCTGTTCGGGGGAGGCGATCATGTCCATCTTTTCGATCATCTTCAGGCGCGACTGGGCTTGCTTGGCTTTGGAGGCCTTGGCTTTGAAGCGGTCCACAAAGGCCTGCATGTGGTCGCGGCGGGCCTGTTGTTTCTTGGCCATCGCCGCCTGCACCGCGCGTTGTTCGGCACGCTGGCGGGCGAATTGGTCGTAGGGGCCCTGGTAGAAAGTGAGTTTGCGTTCATCCAGATGCAGGATGCCGTTGACCGCGCGGTTCAGCAGCCCTCGGTCGTGGCTGATGATGATCACCGTATGCGGGTATTTGGCGAGGTATTGTTCCAGCCAGATGGAGCCTTCGAGGTCGAGGTAGTTTGTCGGCTCGTCCAGCAGCAGCAGGTCGGGTTGCGCAAAAAGGACGCCGGCAAGCGCCACACGCATCCGCCAGCCGCCGGAGAAGTCGGAGCAGGGCATCTGCTGTTCGGCCGCGTCAAAGCCCAGACCTTTGAGGATGGAAGCGGCGCGGCCTTCGGCGGACCATGCGTCGATGTCTGCCAGCCGCGACTGGATGTCGGAAATGCGGCCTGCGTCTGTGGCGGTTTCCGCCTCTGCCATCAGGGCGGCGCGTTCGGTGTCTGCTTGCAGCACGGTGTCGATGAGGGATGTGGCAGAAGACGGCACTTCCTGCGCGACACCGCCGATCTTGGCGCGGCTGGGCAGGGAGATGGCACCTGCGTCCAACCCCAGCTCCCCCCGGATGATGCGGAAGAGCGTGGTTTTGCCGGCACCATTGCGGCCCACGAGGCCCACTTTGTGGCCATTGGGGATCACGGCGGAGGCTTCCTCGAACAGCGGGCGGCCTTCGACGGAATAGTTGATTTCGGAGATGCGTAACATGGGCGGGGTGTGGACTAAGGGCGGGGCAGGGTCAATCTCCGTTCTGCGCTTTGAGCCACCGCGAAAATCGTGTCTGATGGGGCGGTCACTGCGCGCTGAAGGGAAGGTTCTGCACCATGCCAAAGATCGACACGAGCCGATGGGCGGATCATATGGGGCAGCCGCACCCGGTATCTGGGCAGAACGATGGTCCCTACAGCGAAATTGCATTGGGGGATCAGGTGGGATTGTCCCAGTTCGGCGTCCATCTGGAGCGCATCCCGCCGGGGTCGCGCACCTCGCACCGGCATTGGCATGAGGGGGAGGATGAATTCATCTATCTGGTTTCGGGAGAGCTGGTTCTGATCGAGGCGGCAGAGACGCTGTTGACTGCGGGAGACGCAGCGGGGTGGAAAGCCGGGCAGGCGACCGCCCATTGTCTGGAGAACCGCTCAGACCGGGAAGCGGTGATGCTGGTTGTCGGCACACGGCTTGCCGAAGATGTGGTGCATTACCCGGACCATGATCTGATCCTGCACCGCCGCGCAGAGGGACGCAGGTTTACAAGGGGGGACGGCACGCCGGTCAGCGGCAAAACCTGAAAGCTGCGAAAACACGGGGCCAGATCACATTCCGGGACCGGATGCGCAGGCCGGGTCAATCGCGGGTTTTCAAGGGGTCAGACCCATGTTAGGGAGCGCCAAATTCAATCCCCAAAGGAGCAAGCCACATGGCCCTTGAGCGTACATTCTCCATCATCAAACCCGATGCCACCAAGCGCAACCTGACCGGTGCCATCGTCAAGAAATTCGAAGACGCGGGTCTGCGCGTTGTTGCTTCCAAGCGCATCCACCTGACCAAGGCGCAGGCGGGTGAGTTCTACAAGGTGCATGCGGAACGTCCGTTCTACGACGAACTGTGTGAGTTCATGGCCTCCGCCCCCATCGTGGCGCAGGTGCTGGAAGGTGAAGGTGCGATTGCCAAGAACCGCGAAGTGATGGGTGCGACGAACCCCGCAGATGCCGAAGCGGGCACGATCCGGGCGGAATTTGCGGAAAGCGTGGGGGAGAACTCTGTGCACGGCTCCGACGCGCCGGAGACTGCGAAAGAAGAGATTGCCTATTTCTTCTCGGGTCTGGAACTGGTCGGCTAAGCCACCACCAGTCAGAAATGGAAAAGGGTCGCCTTCCGGGCGGCCCTTTTGCGTTTTTACAGGCTCGCGTAGTCGGTAATGACGGGCGTGTCTTCGGGCTTTTTCCCGGCGTCCGGGTCACGCGCTGCTTCTGCAGGCCGTGGTGTCGGCGTCTGCGCATCGCTTTTCTGCGGCGCAGGGGGCGGTGTGTCCTGATGGGCCATAAGGGGCTCCTCTCTTTGACAGTCCGGAGGGTCCGGCGCACAGAGGATGGAAGGCAAACCTGTCCAGAACATGCCGAAATCCGGAGGAAAACGGGGCGATGTCATGCCGTTTTTGCGGCGCTCAGGTCCGGGTGATGTGGTAGCGGCTGATCTGGTGGTAGGTTTGACCGGGTTCCAGCAGGATTGAGGGGGAGCCGGGAGTGTGCGGCGCGTTGGGCCAGTGCTGCGGCTCCAGCGCGATGGCTCCGAAGGTCCGCAGGTCACGCTGATCCGTTAGTGCTTTGGGCAGATCCGGCAGATGTGCACCGTTATAGACCTGTAGGCCCGGCGCATTGGTGGACAGGTCAAGCCGCACGCCCGTCGCGCCGGTCAGGGTGGCGGCGGGTTGCACGGCGGTGCCCGCTGGCAGGCAGTAATTCACATCAAGGGCCGGGTCATGGGGCACGGCACGCGGGGTGGTGAAATCAAAGAGCGTGCCTGCGGCATCCTGCGCTGCGCCAAGCGGGAGGTTGTCCTCTCCGGTCGGCAGGTACTGCCGGGTATGAAGATGGAGCCTGTGGGTGCGGACAGCGCCTTTGCCATCCAGGCACCAATAGGGATGTGCGGCGATGTTCATCGGGGTGGTGGCATCTGTGGTTGCGGTGATCTCAACCGTCAGGGTGCGCTGATCCAGCGCGTAGCGCGCGGCGATCTGGCGGTTGCCGGGCAGGCCGCCGTGGCCGTCGGGCAGGGCGCAGGTCAGAACCACTGAAGTCGCATCCTGCGCGCCCACCTGCCAGTCCTGCGCATGCAGGCCGTCAGGGCCGGAGTGAAGCGTGGTGACACCCTTCTCGTTCAGCGCCATCTGGTAGCGGGTGCCGTCAATGGTGAGCTGCCCCTTTTCCAGACGGTTTGCGATGGGGCCGACAAGGGCGCCTGCATAGATGGGGATGCGGTCGTGATCTGATGGATCGGCAAAACCCAGCACCAGATTCTGCCCATGCCCCGCAAGGCGCACCCCGACAAGCGCCGCCCCGCGTTGGCGCAGCGTGACTTGCAAGTGGCCGTTCTGAAGGTGGATCGGAGGGGCGTCTGACATCTGAAAACATGTGCCGTGCGGGGGGTGATTTTGCAAGATGCTTAAACCTTGTGCAGTTGCGCAAGAAAGCGCGTTCAAATCGCCCCAAAGTCTTTGCACCACCCCAAACCCTGTTAGCGTTACCTGCGATCAGACTGCCGAAGGAGAGGGTCATCACCACGCTGCTCAAGACCGCGCCACTGGCCCCGCCGCGCACCCGCGGAGAGGGCCGCGTCTGCGTGGGCGCGGACCCCCAAGGGCGCAGCGTGATCCGGCAGCTGCGGCAGGCAGGCGCGCTGAAGCTGATCTTTCCCACCGTCCACCGCCCGGATGCCGAAGCGGTGATCGTGAACACCGCAGGCGGTGTGACGGGCGGCGACCGTCTGGTGCTTCAGGCTGAAGTCGACAGACAGGCCGAACTGACCCTGACCACGCAGGCCGCCGAACGCATCTATCGCGCGCCCCCCGGCGACGTCGGGCGGATCGGCACGACCTTGACCGTGGCAGATGGCGCGCGGCTCAACTGGATGCCGCAGGAGACAATCCTGTTTGATCACGCGGCCCTGCACCGCCATCTGCGGATTGATCTGGCGGGTGCGGCCGAAGTGCTGATGGTCGAGCCATTGGTCTTTGGCCGGGTCGCGATGGGGGAGGTCATCCGCGCGGTCCACCTGCGCGACCATGTGCGTATGACCCGCGATGGCGCGCCGCTTTATACCGATGGGATTCGCCTTGACGGTGATCTGCATGCGCATCTGGCGCGGCCCGCGATTGCGGATGGTGCAGGGGCGCTGGCCACCGTGGTGCTGGCCAGCCGGCAGGCCGACGCCCATCTCGCTGCTGCGCGCGCGCTGTTGCCCGCGACGGGCGGCGCCAGCCTGCTGGCGCCGGACCTGCTGGTGATCCGCCTGCTGGCCGATGACAGTTTCACATTGCGGCGGTCCCTCATCCCGCTCTTGCTACATCTGAACGCGGGCAAACTGCCCCTGTCCTGGAGACTTTGAACACCATGCAACTGACGCCGAGAGAGAAAGACAAACTGCTGATCGCCATGGCGGCCGAGGTCGCGCGCAAGCGGCTGGCGCGGGGAGTGAAGTTGAACCACCCCGAGGCGATTGCCCTGATCACCGATGTGGTGGTTGAAGGCGCGCGCGACGGACGCTCCGTGGCGGACATGATGGAAGCGGGCGGTCAGGTGGTGACGCGCGACCAGTGTATGGAGGGCATCGCGGAGATGATCCACGAAGTGCAGGTCGAGGCGACGTTTCCCGATGGCACGAAGCTGGTGACAGTGCACAACCCGATCCGGTGATCCGGGGGGTGATGTTGTGCATGGATATTTAAGGCCAAAAAGAGGAGGGGCGTCGTGATGATACCCGGAGAGATGTTCCCGGCGGCGGGCGAGATAGAATTGAACGCGGGCGTTGAGGCTGTGACGCTGATGGTGGCCAACACGGGCGACCGTCCAGTGCAGGTGGGCAGCCATTACCACTTTGCCGAAAGCAACCCGGCGCTGGATTTTGACCGGCAGGCCGCGCGGGGCCTGCGGTTGGACATTGCCGCAGGCACCGCCGTGCGGTTTGAACCCGGCCAGCGGCGGGAGGTGCAACTGGTGCCCTATGGCGGCGCGCGGCGGGTGTTTGGGTTCAACAGTGCTGTGATGGGAGACCTCTGATGGCTGTTTCAATCCCCCGCCCCCAATACGCCGCCATGTACGGCCCCACCACAGGCGACAGGCTGCGCCTTGCGGATACGGACCTCATCATCGAAGTCGAACGCGATCTGACCACTTACGGTGAGGAAGTGAAATTCGGCGGCGGCAAGGTGATCCGCGACGGGATGGGGCAGTCTCAGGTCACGCGGGCCGGGGGGGCGGTGGATACGGTGATCACCAACGCGCTGATCGTGGACCATACGGGCATCTACAAGGCCGACGTGGCGCTGAAGGACGGGTTGATCAAGGCCATCGGCAAGGCGGGCAACCCGGACACGCAAAGCGGCGTCGACATCATCATCGGGCCGGGCACGGAGATCATCGCGGGCGAGGGGCGTATCCTGACCGCGGGCGGGGTGGACAGCCATATCCACTTTATCTGCCCGCAGCAGATGGAGGACAGCCTGCACTCCGGCGTCACCACCTGTTTCGGCGGTGGTACAGGGCCCGCACACGGCACACTTGCCACCACCTGCACACCGGGGCCCTGGCACATCGGGCGGATGTTGCAGGCCTTTGACGGGATCCCCATGAACATCGGTCTGTCCGGCAAGGGCAACGCCAGCCAGCCCGAAGCGCTGGTTGAGATGGTGCGGGCAGGAGCCTCGGCGCTGAAGCTGCACGAGGATTGGGGCACCACGCCTGCCGCCATCGACTGCTGCCTGAGCGTGGCGGATGACATGGACGTGCAGGTGATGATCCACACCGATACGCTCAATGAAAGCGGCTTTGTCGAACATACGGTGGCCGCCATGAAAGGCCGCACGATCCATGCCTTCCATACCGAAGGCGCAGGCGGCGGCCATGCACCGGACATCATCAAGATCTGTGGGGATGCCAATGTGCTGCCGTCCTCGACCAATCCGACCAGACCATTCACAGTGAACACCGTCGAAGAACACCTTGATATGCTTATGGTTTGTCATCATCTGGATAAATCTATCCCCGAAGATATCGCCTTTGCCGAAAGCCGCATCCGGCGCGAAACCATCGCCGCTGAAGACATCCTGCACGACATGGGCGCTTTTTCGATCATTGCATCCGACAGTCAGGCGATGGGCCGTGTGGGGGAGGTGTTGATCCGCACCTGGCAGACCGCCGACAAGATGAAGAAACAGCGCGGGCGTCTGGCGGATGAGGCAGGCGAGAACGACAATCTGCGCGTGCGCCGCTACGTGGCCAAATACACCATCAACCCGGCCATTGCGCAGGGGGTCAGCCATGCTGTCGGCTCTGTCGAAGTGGGCAAGCGTGCTGATCTGGCGCTCTGGTCGCCTGCCTTCTTTGGGGTGAAGCCCGAAATGGTGCTGATGGGGGGCACGATCGTGGTGGCGCAGATGGGCGATCCCAATGCCTCCATCCCGACGCCGCAGCCTGTCTACACCCGGCCCATGTTTGGCAGCTTTGGTCGGTCGCTGACGCAATCCTCGGTCAGCTTCGTCTCTGCCGCCGCACAGGCGGATGGCGTGCCGGACCGGCTGGGGCTGGAGAAAGCGACCATCGCTGTCTCCAACACCCGCACCATCGGCAAGGCGGATCTGATCCTCAATGACGCGACCCCGGTGATGGAGGTCGATCCCGAAACCTATGAGGTGCGTGCGGACGGCGAATTGCTGACCTGCCAGCCTGCGGATGTGCTGCCCATGGCGCAGCGCTATTTCATGTTTTGAGGAGGGCGACGGATGCCTGATTATCTGACCCAAGCGATCAAACCCGCAGGCCGCTGGAGCGGGGCCTTCGAGGTCTGCGTGCTGACCTATGACGAACGGTTTCTGCGGCGCAAGGTCGTCTCCACCGTGCAGGGGGAGACACTGCTGGTTGATCTGCCCCAGACCACATCCCTGAATGACAGGGACGCCTTTGTGCTGGAGGACGGGCGGCTGATTGAGATCATCGCGGCGGAGGAAGATCTGTTGCGGATCGAAGGGGAGAACCTTGTCCAGCTTGCCTGGCACATCGGCAACCGCCACACGCCCTGCCAGATCGAGCCGGACCATCTGCTGATCCAGCGTGACCCGGTGATTGGTCACATGCTGGAACATCTTGGGGCGCAGGTCACGCCGGTGCACCGCGCCTTCACGCCCGAAGGCGGCGCTTACGGCCACGGCCGCACCCATAGCCATGATCACGGACATACCGCCCATGATCACACCCACAGCCACGCTGCCCATGACCACAGCCACTGACATCCTGACGCTGACGCAGTGGTTTTCACCCAGCTATCCGCTGGGCAGCTTCGCCTATTCCCACGGGCTGGAGACGGCGGTGCAGGACGGTTGGCTGGACAGTGCGGCGGCGCTGGAAGATTGGCTGCGTGATGTGTTGGCCCATGGGGCGGGGCGCTGTGACGCGATCTTGCTGCGCGCCGGTTTTGCCTGCGACGGCCCGGAGGCGCTGGGCGCAGTTGATGCGGCAGCACTGGCCTATGCCGCCAGTGCGGAGCGGGTGCTGGAAACCACTGCACAGGGAACAGCCTTTGCGCGCACCACGCAAGACATCTGGGCCGATGTCGTTCCCGCGCAGTCGCTGCCCGTCGCGGTTGGCTATGCGGCGGCACGGCGGGGGCTGCCGCTGGATCTGACGGTGACGTTGTATGTGCAGGCGTTTGCCTCTGCGCTGGTGTCAGGGGCTGTTCGGTTGGTGCCCCTTGGTCAAACGGAAGGACAAGTTGTTTTACAACGGCTTGGCGGCCTTTGTGAAAGCATCACGCGAAGGTCACAAGGCGCGACACTGGATGATCTGGGCGGCTCCTGCTTTGGCGCAGACATCGCAGCGATGCGGCACGAAACACTCGAACACAGGATTTTTCGCACATGACACAGATGAACGGACCTTTGCGCATCGGCATCGGCGGGCCAGTTGGCGCGGGCAAAACCACCCTGACCGCCGCCATCGCCCGCGCGCTGCATCCGCGCCTCTCCATCGGGGTGATCACCAATGACATCTATACGCAGGAAGACGCGGAAGCGTTGATGCGCATGCAGGTGCTGCCGCAGGACCGCATTATCGGCGTAGAAACAGGCGGTTGCCCTCATACGGCCATTCGCGAGGATGCCTCCATCAACCTCGCAGCCGTGGCGCAGATGCAGGCGCGGCACGCGGATCTGGACGTTGTTCTGATCGAAAGCGGTGGGGACAACCTCTCTGCCACCTTCAGCCCGGAACTGGCGGATCTGACGATCTATGTGATCGACGTGGCCGCGGGCGAGGAAATCCCCCGCAAAGGCGGGCCTGCGATCACCAAATCAGACGTGCTGGTGATCAACAAAACCGATCTGGCACCCCATGTTGGCGCGTCCCTTGAGGTGATGGAACGGGATGCAAAACGCATGCGCGGGGCGGGACCCTTTGTGTTCTGCGCCTTGCGGCACGGAGAAGGGATCGACGCGGTACTGGCGAATATCATGGCAATTGGCGGTATATCGATACCTCAATCTGAAACGGTAGCGGAATGAGCATTGCCACGTAACCGATTGAGGTTATTTGGTAACCGCTGAAAGTGCCAGAGCAGCCGCCGCAACAACCGGGTCAATCACAGCAATCCCAAGCGCTTGCTCCAGCGCGGCGCGCCGGGGCGAGAAACCGGCACACCCCAGCACCAAGGCGCCGGCCCCCATGTCCCGCAATGCGGCACCCCGTTCCAGTGTCTGTGCAAAGACATCGTCGGCATGCCCCGCGTCTTTGGCGGAGGCATTGTCGAGCGCCAACTCGCCTGCCAGCCGCCCCTCGACCCCCATCTGGCGCATCCGCACCCGGTGCCGGGCCACAGATCCGGGGCCAAGGGCGATCACCCCGAACAGATCCGCGCGGGCCATGGCGGTCAGAATGCCCGCCTCCATGATCCCGATGACCGGCTGCGGCACGAGGGTGCGGGCAAGCTCAACCCCCGGATCGGAAAAGCAGGCGCTCACAAAAGCCGAAGCATCGGGCCGCGCCTGCGCAATCTGCGCCACATCAAGGGCAGCCTGCGCGATATGGGCCGCACTGGCGATGGTGTCCGGGCCATGGGCCACGCGCATCGTCTCAAACACAGGCCCCTGTGCAGGCTGCAACGGCGCAACTGCACGGGCGATTTCGCCGGTGACGGCTTCGCAGGCGTTGGGGTTGATGATCAGGATCGGGCCGGGGGCGCTCATATGTCTGTTCCAAAGTTCTGCGCCGGGTCGCGCTCCTTGGCTGTGTGGCCGGGACCGTCCAGCTTGGCAGGCGCGCGTGGGACAAACCGCCCCTGACCTTCCTGCGCCATCAAACGGCCCTTGTGCACGATCATCGACCCCCGGTTCAGCACCGTTTCCGGCACACCGGTCAGTTCCATCCCCTCAAACGGGGTGTAATCCATATTGTCGTGCTGATCGCCCAGCGTGACGCGCCGCGTGGTTTCTGGATCCCAGATTGCAATATCTGCATCCATACCCGGCATCAGGCTGCCTTTGGACGTCATGCCGAAAATCCGCGCGGCATTGCTGGCAGAGAGTTGCACAAACTGCTCAAGACTGATCCGCCCTTTCACCACGCCTTCGGAGAAGAGATAGGGCAGCCGCGCCCCGATCCCCGGCATGCCATTGGCGATCTGAGGGTAGGGCGCCTCAGCGCCGTTCCGGAATTTCCCACTTTCATCAAACCTGTAAGGCGCATGATCAGAACTCACCGATGAAAACGTCCCCGACCGCACATGCCCCCAAAGCGCCGCCTGCGTGGCAGCATCCCGCAACGGGGGAGAGCAGATGAACTTCGCGCCCTCCATGCCCGGACGGTCCAGATCATCGCGCGTCAGGGCCAGATATTGCGGACAGGTCTCGGCATAAAGCCGCGCGCCTGACAGGATCTCCCGCTGCACAATCGCCGCCCCCCCGGCGGTGGAGACATGCACGATAAAGAGCGGCGCATCGGCCAGCTTGGCCAAAGCAATCGCCCGGTTGATGGCTTCTTCCTCGGCCAGTTCAGGGCGTGATATGGCGTGGTATTTCGGTGCCGTCAGCCCTTTTGCGGCAAGACGCGCGTTCATCCATTTGACCATGTCGTTGTTTTCGGCGTGCACCATGGTCACCGCACCATGGGTTCTGGCCACGGTCAGAATATCCAGCATGCCGCCGTCGCCGATGTTCATCAGGTCATAGGTCATGAACACTTTGAACGAGGTGATCCCGCGTGCAAATGCGCGCGGCAGCTGGTCCTCCAGCACTTCCCGAGTCGGGTCGCTGACAATAAGGTGGTAGCTGTAATCCAGCACAGACCGCGCACCGCGCGCGTCATAGGTGGCGATCACATCGTCGATGGACTGCCCCCGGCGCTGTGCCGCGAAGGGGATGAACGACGCATTGCCGCCAAACGCCGCCGAGACCGACCCCGAGTAGTAATCATCCGCCCCCATGACCCCGCCAGAGCTTTCCTGCGCGATATGCGCATGCCCTTCGATCCCGCCGGGCATGACCAGACGCCCGCCTGCATCAATCCGCTGATCGCCGCCTGAGAGGCGTTCTGCCATGGCCACAATGCGCCCGTCACGAATGCCAATGTCCCCCCGCGCGGTCTCGCTCGCGTTGACGAGGGTGCCGTCGTGGATAACAGTGTCGAATTGCATGGCATGCCTCCAGACGCATTGCGGGACGGCTCAGATCATGCGGTGGATTTGGGCAAAGGGAAAGCGCGCAATGGCGGTGTCGCCTTGGCGGCGCTTGCCGATACCTGTGGGGGATAATGGCTCCGGCGGTAGGGATCGAACCTACGACCAATTGATTAACAGTCAACTGCTCTACCGCTGAGCTACGCCGGAACGGTTTGGGCGATATAGCAGGGGGTATTTCATGCGTCCAGTGGGTATTTGGGGCAATTTCGTGATTTTTGCCCCTGCCTGTCTCAAAGCCGCCGGAATTGCGCCTCTGCGTGCAGGGGGCCTTCGGGCGTGACCTGGGATTTTCCTGTCAGATCAACCAGATGTGCCAGAACGTTCCGGCTGGCCGCGCCCAGCAGGGCGGCGGGGGTGTCGGTGTAGATACGCGCGGCCAGATCGGATGCAGTGGCGGGACCACCCGTGAGCGCGGCGAGGATCGCCGCTTCGCGCGACTGGCGGTGGTTGATCAGCCAGGCCAGACGGTCCGCCGGTGCCGTGATCGGCGCGCCGTGGCCGGGATAGAAGATCCGCCAGTCGCGCGCCTCCAGCCGGGCGCAAGAGGCCATGAAATCCGTCAGATCGCCGTCCGGCGGAGAGACCAGCGACGACGCCCACCCCATGACGTGATCAGCCGTAAAACACGCATCCCCAAAGGCGAAGCTGAGGTGGTTGCCGATATGCCCGGGCGTGTGGATCGCTTCCAGCGCCCAGCCATCGCCGCGAATTACCGCACCGTCTGCGATGATCTCATCGGGCGCAAACCCGGTATCGATCCCTTCACCCCCCCCAATCTCGCCGGCCTGCGCCAGCTTTTGCATGATCGCGGAGCGGCCAGCGCCTGCATTCCCGAAGGCCAGAACAGGCGCGCCAGTCGCTTTTGCCAGAGGCCGGGCAAGCGGGGAATGGTCAAGGTGCGTGTGCGTGATCAGGATGTGGCTGACATGCTGATCGGGGCTCAGCGCGGCAAGAATCGCTTCAAGATGCGCTTCGCTTGCCGGGCCGGGGTCGACCACGGCCAGCCCGCGGGTGCCCACCAGATAGGTATTGGTCCCCCGATAGGTCATCGGTGACGGGTTGGGCGCCACAATACGGTGCAGTCCGGGTTCCAGCATTTGGGCAACGCCAACGGGGGGATCAAAGTCATCGGGCGCTTGCATGGTTTCGGCCTTTCGGAACACAGATGTCACGGCTAGGGTCTACCCATGTTTTTCACTTGGCTCAAACGCTATGTGCCACGCGGCATTTACGGCCGTGCTGCACTGATCCTGATGCTGCCGGTTGTGGTGCTGCAACTGGTGGTCACGGTGGTCTTTGCGCAGCGGCATTTTGAGGGCGTCACCACGCAGATGACCATGAGCATGCTGCGCGAAATCAACCTGGTGATGGACAGCCGGGGGGACGGGGGGGCGGTCTCGGACGCGCTGATGATTGGCGTGAAAGAGGTGCCTGCTGCCCGGGTGCCCACGCGGGATCTGTACAAGTGGTATGATTATTCGGGCCGGGTGATGAGCCGCGTGATGCGGGAGAACCTGCCGGCCTTTCAGGTGGCGGATCTGCGCGATGACAGTGGTGTGAAGCTCTTTCTGGCGGCAGTGGACGGTCCGGTTGAACTGACCTTCCACCGGCGCCGCGTCTCTGCCTCCAACCCGCATCAGTTGTTTGTTTATACGGTGTTTTTTGGCGTCGTGCTGACCCTGATCGCGTCGATTTATTTGCGCAACCAGCTGCGCCCGATCAAACGCCTTGCCCGCGCCGCAGAAGCCTTTGGCCGCGGGCGGCATGATCCCTACACGCCAGCAGGCGCCATTGAAGTCCGGGCCGCAGGCAATGCCTTTGTCGACATGCGCCAGCGGATTGAGCGGCAGATTGAGCAGCGCACCCTGATGCTGTCCGGCGTCAGCCATGACATGCGCACGCCCCTGACGCGGATGCGGCTTGGGCTGTCGATGCTGGAGGAAGACGATGCCGCCCCGCTGCTGGAGGACGTCGAGGATCTGCAACGCATGCTGGATGAATTTCTCAGCTTCGCCAAAGGCGCATCAGAAGGGGAGCCGGAAGCCGTGGACCCGCACGTCATGCTGGAGCAGGTCGTGCATGACGCGCAGCGGGCAGGGCGGGACGTCGCCCTGCTGCCGCCCGATGGTGAGGGTACAGGAGAGGTGACGCTGCGGCGTGTGGCGATGCGGCGCGCGGTGGATAACCTGATTTCCAATGCGGTGCGGTATGGTGCGAAGGCCGAAGTCTCCGTGATGTTGAGCGACAAGACCCTGCGCATCCGTGTGGAGGATGACGGCCCCGGCATCCCCGAAGACCGCCGGGCAGAGGCGGCCAAACCCTTCACCCGGCTGGACAAGGCCCGCAATCAGGACAAGGGCGGCGGCGTGGGGCTGGGCCTTGCCATCGCCACGGACATCGCCCGCGCCCATGGCGGCGTGCTGCGGTTGGGGGAATCGTCCCGTTTGGGCGGGCTGCGCGCGGATATCGTGATCGCGCGGTAGCAAGGGGCAGGTCTTCAGCGGCGAAGCCAGCGAAAGCTGCGCAGCCCCACCAAGGCGGCCAGCATCAACCAGACCGGTGCAGGCAGCGGAATCGGCTGCACGCCGTCAGGCAGAACGCCACCCCCGACACCGGGCGTGCCCCCGCCGCCACCACCGCCGCCGCCACCGCCGACGAAGATCGGGCCGCCTCCACCGCCGGGTGTCCCGCCGCCGCCACCGCCGCCAACGGGCGTACCAATCGGGCCGCGACGGTCTGCGGGGCCATCGTCAAAACCCGCAAGCAAAGGCAGCCAGAACGCCGCTTCGGGCAGGACATCTCCCGCATCCACAGGGCCAACCGCTTCAAAAGGCACAACTTCCTTGCGGCAAAAATCAGCATAGCGGGCGAAATACTGGTCCCATTCGCCTTCCGACGGCGCGCGCCCGATCAGCGCGGCGAGCCGGTACGGCGTCAGCGCCTTGACGCAGGGTTTGGGCAGGCAGGTGCGGGGCATCCGCGCCCCTTTGCCCGTCGCGTGAAAGGCAAGATCAATGTGATGCTCCTGAATGCAGTCGAAGCCAAGCGGGTCCCGCACGGTCAGATCTTCAATGCGCAGATCCTCCAGGTCTTCGGGCAGCGCAAAGGGGTCAAGCGGCATGGTCGCGGCAGACGCACCCGTCCCGAGCGCAGCACAGGCCACGGCAACGACTTTCCCCAGATCTGCGGCACCTTTGCCGAACATGACGGACCCCCACATCCCTCTACGCGCGGTGAGACGCCTCGCGGCACGTCCCGCGCGCGCAAATAGCTGCACGAACAAGGACGTCAGATGTATCAGGAGGAAGGATGTTTGCGTCAGAACAGGACGCCGACCACATCAAGCCGTACCGATACCAGAATACTCACCAAAACGCGGCCATTTCTGACCAACCCCGGCTGTCTACCTGAAATCAGGTTGAATTTCAAGGACTTTGTCAAAAATGGGGCGGATTTGGGGCAAATCAGGCGGGAAGAGGGCAGTGGCGTGGTGCGGATCACGCGGCGGTTCGGGAAAGGGCGGGAAAGGGAGGTATGGTAGGCCCGGCAGGACTTGAACCCGCAACCAAAGCGTTATGAGCGCTCTGCTCTAACCAATTGAGCTACAGGCCCGCCATAGGCTACGGGTATGCGCAGGCTGGCGGATGGTCAAGCCTTGGTGTTGCGCAAGGCCCGCGTACAGCGACCGTTGCGCGCAGGGGCGCAATGCACTAACCGGGGCGGCATCGGATTGCAGGCAAGGGGACGCGCGATGACTTCACCTAAAAACGGGATCACCTACGCGGAAGCCGGGGTGGATATCGACGCGGGCAACGCGCTGGTGGAGCGGATCAAACCCGCCGCCAAACGCACCACACGTCCCGGTGTGATGGCGGGCCTTGGTGGCTTTGGCGCGTTGTTTGACCTCAAGGGGGCAGGGTTTGTCGATCCGGTGCTGGTGGCGGCGACGGACGGTGTGGGCACCAAGCTGCGCATCGCGATTGATACCGGCAACGTGGACAGCATCGGCATTGATCTGGTTGCCATGTGCGTCAACGATCTGGTCTGCCAAGGGGCGGAGCCGTTGTTTTTCCTCGACTATTTCGCCACCGGCAAGCTGGAGCTGGATCAGGCGACTACGATCATCGAAGGCATCGCCGAAGGTTGCGCGCGCTCTGGCTGTGCGCTGATCGGCGGTGAAACGGCAGAGATGCCGGGCATGTACGATGCGGGCGACTTTGATCTGGCGGGATTCTCTGTTGGTGCGATGGAGCGGGGCACGGAGCTGCCCCGCGATGTGGCCGAAGGCGATGTGCTGCTGGGGTTGCCCAGCGACGGCGTGCATTCCAACGGCTATTCGCTGGTGCGCAAGATTGTCGAACTCAGCGGGCTGCAATGGAGCGACGCCTGCCCTTGGGAAGACGGCTCATTGGGTGCGGCACTGCTGACGCCCACGCGGCTCTATGTGAAAGGCGCCGTTGCGGCGTTGCGTGGCGATTGCGTGTCGGCGCTGGCGCATATCACCGGCGGTGGCTTGACCGAAAACCTGCCGCGCGTGCTGCCTGAGGGGCTGGGCGCGGACATTGATCTGGACGCATGGGATCTGCCGCCGGTGTTCAAATGGCTGGCCGCACAGGGCGGTATGGCAGAAGCGGAAATGCTCAAGACTTTCAACGCAGGGCTTGGCATGGTTGCCGTGGTCAGCGCAGACACGGTGGCCGCCGCGAAAGAGGCCTTTGCCAGCGACGGGCACGCCGCCATCGAGATTGGCCGCATCACCACAGGGGACGGCGTGCGCTACACAGGCAGCCTGCTTTGACCAAACGGGTGGCGATCTTTGTCTCCGGCGGCGGGTCAAACATGCGCGCGCTGGTGGAGGACATGACGGGCGATCATCCCGCCCGGCCTGCGGTGGTGTTTTCCAACAACGCAGATGCCGGTGGCATCGCCTGGGCCAAGGCGCAGGGCATCGCGACAGCGGTGGTTGATCACCGGCCTTTCAAAGGGGACCGCCCGGCGTTTGAAGCAGCGATCAGCACGGCGCTGGCCCCCCACGCACCCGACATGATCTGCCTTGCAGGGTTCATGCGCGTGCTGACAGGCGCTTTCATTGACCAATGGACAGGCCGGATGATCAACATCCACCCGTCGCTGCTGCCCAAATACAAAGGCCTGCACACCCACGCGCGCGCGCTGGAGGCAGGCGAAGCGGAACATGGCTGCACCGTGCATGAAGTGACAGCGGCGCTGGACGATGGCCCGATTCTGGGGCAGGCGCGCCTTGCCATAAACGCCGAAGATACCGCCGAAACCCTCGCGGCGCGGGTGCTGACGCTGGAACACCGGCTGTATCCGGCTGTCTTGCGCCGATTTGCTGCCGGTGACAAACGCATGGTCGACGTGCAGGGGGCCTGAACCCTAGTCAACCGTCAGGCTTTGCTATACTTCTTTGAATTCAAGCGGGTTCCGCCGCCTGGTGAGACAAAGTGAGCCTATGAGAACCCTGACCACCACCGCCGATCTTGCGGCGTTCTGCGAGGAAGCAGCCCAGCACCCCTACGTGACCGTCGATACCGAGTTCCTGCGGGAACGGACGTATTACTCCAAGCTGTGCCTTGTGCAGCTGGCCATGCCGGGCACGGACGACAGCAACGGTGTTCTGATCGATCCCTTGGCGGATGGCATCTCCATGGCGCCGCTCTATGAGCTTTTTCGCGACACCTCCGTGGTGAAGGTCTTCCACGCCGCGCGTCAGGACCTTGAGATTTTCTTTGTCGATGACAAGGTTTTCCCGGAACCTCTGTTTGACACGCAGGTGGCGGCGATGGTCTGCGGCTTTGGCGAACAGGTCGGCTATGAAACACTGGTGCGCAAGATCTGCCACACCGGAGTCGACAAGACATCGCGCTTTACCGATTGGTCGCGCAGGCCGCTGTCAGACGCGCAAAAGCGCTATGCTCTGGCCGATGTCACGCACCTGCGCCAGATCTATGAATTCCTTGCCAAAAAGCTGGAGGAAACCGGCCGCGCGCGCTGGGTGGCGGAGGAGTTGGAAATCCTGACCAACCCCGCGACCTACATCACCGCCCCGCGTGATGCGTGGAAAAGGGTGAAAACCCGGACCCATTCGGCCAAGTTCCTGGCCCTTGTGCGCGAACTCGCGGCGTTTCGTGAGGAATACGCCCAAGCGCGCAACGTACCGCGCAACCGCGTCTACAAGGACGATGCGCTGGTCGAACTGGCGGGCCTGAAACCCACCTCGATGGAGGAACTCAGCCGCGCGCGTCTGTTGCTGCGCGAAGCACGCAAGGGCGATATTGCTGACGGCATCCTCAAGGCGATCAAGGCAGGGCTGGCCTGCAAGCCTGATGATATGCCCCAGCCCGACCGCAGCCGCGACCGGATACAGGTGAACCCGGCATTGGCCGATCTGCTGCGCGTGTTGCTCAAGGCCAAGACCGAACAGGCAGGTGTGGCGGCCAAGCTGATCGCGCCTGCGGCCGATCTGGACGGAATCGCCGCCGGACAGCGCGATCTGCCTGCGCTCAAAGGCTGGCGGCGGGAGGTCTTTGGTGACGACGCGCTGCGTCTGTGCGAGGGCAAGATCGCCCTCACGGCCGTTGGCAGCGACGTCAAAGTGGTGGAGGTCTAGGGTCTGTTGATATTCAGCACAGTTCACCAGTTTCAGTCCGAGATTGCTCAGGTCTAGGAACGTGAGCGCAGCAATAGCGGGTTACTGCAAGCTCACGTGACGCCGCGCTGGGCGAAATCTGTCTCGCTCTGGTGAAGTGTGCTGAATATCAACAGACCCTAGCGCCGCGACTCAACTGCATTGCGGCGCGCTTCCACCCGGATCACCCGGACACCGCGCAACATCTGATCGGTTACATGGCGCGCCGCGATCACCTCGCGGGTGGGCTGTGCGCCCACATTGGTGCGCGTGGCGGGCAACACCCGCTCAAGCCGGTAGGCCAGAACCCCATCAACGGCTTCTTCGTCTTCGTTCACCGGCGTGAGGCGCACGTCATAGCTGCCTTGCCGCGCGGCAAGGCCGGTGGCCCGAATGACCGCGCCGCCCGGAATACGTTCAATTGTGAGGTTGGTGACCTGATCGAAGGGCGACCCATTGTACTCTGCCGCTTTTTCCCGCGCCGAGGCAAAGAGCCCGCCGCGTGTGGGGATCAGCGGATTGGTCTGCGCCTGCGGCTCAACCGGAACCGACCGGGACTGCCCGAACCAGTTGAACGGATTGACGCGACTGTCACGGACCGCACCACAGGCGCTGAGGGTGAGGGTTGCCACCAACAAAAGGGAAACGGTCTTGCTCATGCGCTCTGCCTTCGGGACTACGTGTTTTTTACGTGGTTACCCCATCCGTTCTGCCTTGGGAAGGGGCTGGACCTTTGGCGGGCTTGGACCTACCTCAGTCACGCAGCAGTCACGAAGGAGCCTGAGCATGGCGAGCGCCGCATTTGAAGAGCTTGTGGAGGATTTCGAGTTCCTTGAGGACTGGGAGGACCGCTATCGTCATGTGATCGAGCAGGGCAAGGACATGGACCCGCTGGCAGAGGCCCTGTGCGTGCCTGCCACCAAGGTGGATGGCTGCGCCTCTCAGGTCTGGCTGCACGCGCAGTTTGACGGCGGCAAACTGCATTTTGATGGTGCGAGCGATGCGATGATCGTCTCTGGCCTGATCGCGGTTTTACGAAAACTTTACAACGGCTTGTCCCCGGCAGAGGTGCTGGCCGTCGACGCCCGTGCAGAGATGACCCGGCTGGGGTTGAACGACCATCTGTCCGCGCAACGCTCCAACGGGCTGCGCGCGATGATTGAGCGGATCAAGGAGACGGCAGCGCAGGCGGGCTGAGGGGGATGTGCTCCGTCTTGGCGGCGCGCATGGTGTGGCTGTTGCGGATTGGTTTTTTTTACCATTTGGAAGCAGGGTTGGCGCGTTGCGCGTCATCGCGGCCCGGTCACAGTTTGGCGAGTGTGGTTTTCAGGTCGCCGTAGCCGGTGAAGCGCCGCTCAAACGCGAGGCCGAGGCGGGTGGCGCAGTCTTCTGCCTTGGCGGTCAGGTCCGGGTCATCTGTCTGGGCCTGATAGACCAGTTTTTCATAATTGCCGAAATACATGTCGCGCAGATCCGGGTGGCGGTCGAGGCCCATGGGTTTCCAGATAAAGGCGTCAAACTGGCGCACGAGGAAGTCGGTAAGGTAGAAGCTGGTGAATTCCGCGTCCTGCTTGGCGGCAAAGGCATCATTGCCTTCGAAAAAGCTGTAGCAATGGGGGCCTGCGATCATCTCGACCCCCATTTCGTCACATGCGGCTTGCAGCAGGCCGCCGGTGCCGCAATCGGCGTAGACCACAAAGATATCGTCGTAGGCCGCGCGGTGTTTTGCCACGCTCTTGCGGACTTCATCGGTGATCTTGTCAGGGTAAAGGTGATACTTCGCAGGCAGGCAGGTCAGATCCAGATGATGCCAGCCGTTCAGCGCCTTCAGATCGAGGATCTCCCGCGCCAGCGCACCACAGGCGATCAGCAGCACGCGCCCGTGTTTGTGTTCAATCTTCAGACCGTCTTCGGTCAGGGTGGCATCAGAGGGGATCATCGGTTCAGATACCGGATCGCAACAGCCGCGATCAGAAACGCGGGCAGGGCGGCGACCATCAGGCCGGGGCCACCAAGGCTCATCAGCCAGACGGAGGCGCCAGCGGCGATCAGAACGCTGAGCAGGATGATCGCGAAACGGGCATTGGGCATCATGTCCTCCTGTCTGGGTTCAAGATAGGCACGGGTCGGCACAGAAAAAAGGCCCCGCCGTGGGGCAGGGCCTTTGAAAGGGGGCTGGCCCATGATCAGGCGGATTGCATGCTGTTGTGCTTGCGCGCCATCCATTCTTTCGCTGTCTCCACCGCCACAGCGGCGTCGCGGCAATAGGCGTCGGCACCAATGGCCTTGCCAAATTCCTCGTTCAGGGGGGCGCCACCGACCAGCACGATGTAATCGTCGCGGATGCCCTGTTCGACCATCGTGTCGATGACAACCTTCATGTAGGGCATGGTGGTGGTCAGCAGGGCGGACATGCCCAGAATATCGGGGCCTTCCTTTTCAATCGCTTCAAGGTAGCTTTCCACCGGGTTGTTGATGCCCAGATCGACCACTTCAAACCCGGCACCTTCCATCATCATGCCGACAAGGTTCTTGCCGATGTCGTGGATGTCGCCCTTCACGGTGCCGATCACCATCTTGCCCACGCGCGGCGCGCCGGTTTCGGCCAGCAGGGGCTTGAGGATGGCCATGCCGCCCTTCATGGCGTTGGCCGCCAGCAGCACTTCGGGCACAAACAGGATCCCGTCGCGGAAATCCGCGCCAACGATGGTCATGCCACCCACCAGCGCTTCGGTCAGGATCTTGTAGGGTTCCCACTTCCGCTCAAGCAGGATGTTCACGCCTTCTTCGATCTCTTCCTTGAGACCGTCATAGAGGTCATCGAACATTTGTTGGACAAGCTCTTCGTCGTCCAGATCTGCCAGGATAATTTCGTCTTCGTCTGACATCGCTTTTCCTTTTGCTCGTGACCTAGGCGTCAGGTCTGACGATAGTGATGGCATGAAAAAGCGCGAAGAGAGGCTCGAATTACGACATCGGCCAAGCAAAGGGCGACGCTTTTGTCACAGTTGATCCGGCGGAATATACACTTAGCCCCAAGGGATTAGCACATGGTAATTGTTCATTTTGATTATCTGTTTGGTTCAATTTCGACGGATGCCGCAGGCCAGGGCTTTCAGGTAATCGCGCCTTTGACCTGCGCGAGAAGCCCATCGGATGCGCGCGCCAGCAGCGACGCATCCGTGCCGCAGGCCACAAAGGTGAACCCTTCGTTCAGCAGCGTCGCGGCGAAGGCAGGGTCCAGCACCAGCGTGCCGACCGGCATGCCTTTGGCGATCAGCTTTTGCGCAGCCGGTCTGATCAGGTCCCAGACCTCCGGGTCCATCGGATTGCCCACTTTGCCGATGTCTGCTGCAATATCGCCGGGGCCGAAGAAAATGCCGTGCACCCCGTCCACAGCGGCGATGGCTTCGGCTTCAGCAACAGCGGCGCGGGTTTCAACCTGCAACAGGACGGTGGTCTCCTCCTCAACCCGCGCGACGTAATCGCTGACGCGGCCAAACCGCGTGGCCCGCGTCGCCCCTGACACGCCGCGCACGCCACGGGGCGGATAGCGGGTGGCGGCGACCGCGCGCTGCGCTTCTTCGACGGAGTTGATCATCGGAAACAGCAAGCCCGGCGCGCCCAGATCCAGCAGGCGTTTCACGGCAACCGCGTCGTTCCATTCGACCCGCACGATGGCAGTTGTGTTGCTGGCGGCAAAAGCCTGTAACTGGCCAAGAACGCTGAAATAATCGTTGGGGCTGTGCTCCATGTCGACAAGCGCCCAGTCGTATCCGGCATGTGCCGTGACTTCAGCCACGAAGTTGCTGCACAGGCTGATCCACAGGCCGATCTGCTTGTCACCTGCTGCCAGCGCATGGGTGAAAGGGTTGGATGCCAGTTTCATGTCAGATCGTCCTCTCCGCGCCGCACGGCGGCTTCAACCTCGGCGATGTCAGCCGCTGAAAGCCCGTAGTCCCGCGCCGCTGCGCTGGCCGAGATATAGCCGCGCGCGAGGTCGCGCTTGACCAGCGCAGGCGCGCGCGACGACGGGTCGCCGTAGCCCGCACCGCCCGGAAAGGCCATCACCACCCGGCGTCCATGGGGCACGAATTGCTTGCCCTTCACGCGCATCGCACTGCCATCATCCTGCGCAATGGTGGTGGCCCCCCCTGCCGCGCCGCCGCGCCGGCCACGGGCGGGGTGATCGGCCCGGTCGAACATCGCCTGTATGTCGAATTCATAGCCCTCCTGTGCGCCCACTTCCATGTATTGACCCAGCCCGCCCCGCGTCTTGCCGGCACCGCCCGAATCCGGGCGCAGCTCCTTGCGCCAGATGATCACCGGGCCTGCGTGCTCTGTCGCTTCGATCGGCATGGTCATCACGCCGGAGGGGAAAGCCGTGGCGTTCAGCCCGTCATGCTCGGGCCGCGCGCCTGATCCGCCGGAGTTGAACGTCAGCACCTCGGCGCGGCGCGCACCTGCGGGGGCAGGGCCGTCTGTTCTGGGGCGCAGGCTGACCTGAAAGTTGCACAGGCATCCGGCCCCTTCCGCAGGCACCAGCCCCGGCACGATCTTGTCAAAAGCGTCAAAGACCGCATCCGGCACAAAGTGACCGACGATATGGCGCAGGGCCACGGGGGCAGGGTGCAGGGCATTGACGATGGTGTTTTCGGGCGCTGTCACTTCAAACGGGGCGAGGGAGGCAGCGTTGTTGGGGATCTCCGGCGCAATCGCCACTTTCAGCGCGTAACAGGCATAGGCCTTGGCGTAGACCAGCGGGCAGTTGATGCCCTTCTTGTCCACAGCGGAAGAGCCGGTGAAATCCGTCACGATCCTGTCGCCCTCAACGCTGACCTTGACCTTCAGCGTGATCGGCTGGTCAAACCCATCCATCGTCATCGCCCCTTCTGCCGTTTCCTGCGGCAGGGTGGCAATCCGTTCAATCGTGGCGCGCCGGGAGTTATCAAGGATGAATCCCGCGATCCCATCAAGATCATCCAGCGCAAACTCCGCCATCATGTCGATCAGGCGGCGGTGCCCGATCTCGTTGCAGGTGGCGAGCGCATAGATATCCCCGATCAGCTGATCCGGCTCGCGCACATTGCCCCGGATGATGCGGGTCAGGGTTTCATCCACCGCGCCTTTGTTGGCGAACTTCATGATCGGGATGTAGAGACCCTCTTCATAGACCGAATGGGCATCGGCACCAAAGCCGCGCCCGCCAATGTCCACCACATGCGCCGTACAGGCGAAAAAGCCCACCAGCATGCCCTTGTGAAAGGAGGGTGTGACCATGGTGATGTCATGCAGGTGACCTGTGCCCTCCCATGGGTCGTTGGTGATGTAAACGTCCCCCTCAAGGATGTTCTCGCGCCTGATGCGCCGGATGAAATGCGCCACCGCATCGGCCATGGCGTTCACATGGCCGGGTGTGCCCGTGACCGCCTGCGCCAGCATCCGGCCATGGGTGTCATAGACCCCGGCAGACAGATCACCCGCTTCGCGCACGGAGGTGGAAAAGGCCGTGCGCACAAGCGCTTGCGCCTGTTCTTCCACGACCGAAATCAGGCGGTTCCACATCACCTGATAGGCGACATTTGAAGGATCCTGTGTCATGCCGACGCTCCCTTTTTGACGACGTCAATACAGCCGTCCGGCTGGCGGATCGCCATGCGGCTGGCAGGGACGATGATGGTGGTTTCCGCCTCTGTGATGGCGGCGGGGCCCTGGGTGCAGGTGCCGCTTTCCATATGGTCGCGGTCGATGATGCCCGCCTCCAGAAAGGCGCCCCTGCCTGCGTCAAACACCTGCCGGGTGCCCGCTTTGCCCGCCTCCGCATCGCCCGCAACAGCGGAGACAGGTGCCACCTCTTCGGGTGGGGTGGTGGCATTGACGGACCAGACGGTAATCTCGATGTCCATGCCCGCAACCGGCCGCCCGAACAGCTTGGTGTATTCCTCCTCGAACCGCGCCTCAAAGGTGGCGGCATCGGGCTGCATCGCCTGCGCCTCGGTCAGGTCGATGGGAATCTCCCAGCCCTGACCAGTGTAGCGCATGTAGACCTTGAACTCAGACAGGATCGGGCTGTCCGCATCGCAGGTGCGCACAAAGCCTGTGGCCTCGGCTTTGAGATCACTCAGCAGGGACTTGATCCGCAGGCCGTCAAAATCGCTGAGCTTCATGTAGACGGACCGGTTCGCTTCAAAACTGAACGGCGCGCGCAAAAACCCGATGGCAGAGCCGACCCCGGCACCCGGCGGCACCAGCAGGCGGTCCACGCCGAGCTTTTCACACAAGCGCCCCGCATGCAGGGGGGCGGCACCGCCAAAGGCGATCATGGTGTAGTCTGACAGGTCTTCGCCATTCTCCACCGCATGAACGCGGGCCGCGTTGGACATGTTCTCATCCACCACTTCCGCCACGCCAAAAGCCGCCTCAACCGCGTCCATCCCCAGCGTGTCGCCGACATGGGCCAGCAAAGCGGCCTGCGATTCATCAGCATGCAAGGGGATGGAACCGCCCGCAAAATGATCCGCATCCAGCTTGCCCAGCACCAGATCGGCGTCCGTCACCCCCGGCCGGTCGCCGCCGCGGCCATAACAGGCCGGTCCGGGTTCAGAACCTGCGCTTTCCGGCCCCACCCGGATCTGCTGCATCGCATCCACATGCGCCAAGGACCCGCCGCCCGCGCCAATCTCAACCATGTCAATCACGGGGATGGAGATCGGCATGCCGGAGCCTTTCTTGAACCGATAGGTCCGCGCAACTTCAAAGACACGGGCCGTCTTTGGCGTCTGGTTCTTGATCAGGCAAATCTTGGCCGTGGTCCCGCCCATGTCAAAAGACAACACCTTATCAATGCCATAGCGCGCCGCGATATGCGCGGCAAAGACCGCCCCCCCCGCCGGGCCGGATTCCACCAGCCGCACAGGGAAATCAGCCGCGTTCTGGATCGAAATGATCCCGCCGCCTGAGTGCATCAGGAAAATCCGGCACCCGACACCTTGCGCCTTCAACCGTTCCTCAAGCCGACCCAGATAGGAGGCCATCAGCGGCTTGATATAGGCATTGGCCACCACGGTGTTGAACCGCTCATACTCCCGCATCTGCGGGCTGACCTCGGAAGAGATGGAGACCGAAACACCCGGCAGTTTCTGCGCCAGCACATCGCGAACCTGCTGTTCGTGGGCCGGGTTGAGGTAGGAATGGATCAGCCCGACCGCAACGCTTTCAAAACCGCCCTGCGCGATCTGCGCCACCACGGCTTCAACCTCTGCCTTATCCAGCGGGATCAGCACGGTGCCGTTGGCATCGACCCGCTCGGACACGGTGAAGCGCATCTGACGGGGCAGCAAGGGGTCGGGCAGGTTGAGGTTCAGATCATATTGCTCAAACCGGCTCTCCGTGCGCATCTCGATCACATCGCGAAACCCTTCGGTCGTGATCAACGCGGTTTTCGCGCCGCGCCGTTCGATCAGCGCATTTGTGGCCAGCGTGGTGCCGTGGATGATCTGCCCGATCTGGCTGGGCTCAATCCCGGCCTTGGCGCAGACCTGATGCATGCCGTCGATGATGGCGTTCTCAGGGGCCGCATAGGTGGTCAGCACCTTGGTTGAGAACGTCTCTCCCTGCTTTTCCAGAACCACATCCGTAAACGTGCCCCCGATATCCACCCCAAGCCGCACGGCTGTTGTTTTCATCTTGTCTCTCCCGTCTGCTGTCCGATCCAATCGCGGAACGGACAGCTTTCGCGGGATTAGACACGCATGGCAGGCGAAAGCAATTTGAATGTGGTGAAGGTGTGCAGATCACGCACTGCGGCGTCGGCCCCCCCGGCGCGCTGTGCGGGCAGGGGCGGCGTTCTCTCCCGTCCCGTCATGGGCGGAGGAGAACCCGCCA
The DNA here is from genome assembly GCF_947500075.1 of uncultured Sulfitobacter sp. Lineage (GTDB taxonomy): Bacteria > Pseudomonadota > Alphaproteobacteria > Rhodobacterales > Rhodobacteraceae > Sulfitobacter. Next base: position 578,827 of record NZ_CANMQS010000002.1, read on the forward strand.
AGTGCCGCTTCAATCTCAGCCAGTTCGGGGGCGGCGCCTTTTGGTGTGCTGTCCAGCGCGTCGCGCATCCGTTCCAGATGTTCCGGCATCGTACCACAGCAGCCGCCAATGACCGAAGCGCCGCAGTTGCGCGCCATCACCGCATAGGTCGCCATCAATTCAGGTGTGCCATCGTAGTGAATATGGCCGTCGACGTATTTCGGAATGCCCGCGTTGCCCTTGGCGATCAGGGGCAGGGTGTTTTCCTTCGCGGCCATGCCCAGCACCGTGCGCAGCAGATCCGACGCGCCCGTGCCGCAATTCGCGCCGTACCCCAGTGGCGCGGCATCCAGCGCATGCACCATCTCCACCATCCCTTCGGAGGTCACACCCATCATCGTGCGCCCGGCGGTGTCAAAGCTCATCGTGCCACACCAGGGCAGGCCCGCACGCGCAAACCCTTCGGCGGCGGCGCGGTATTCTTCCGGCGCGCTGATCGTCTCCAGCCAGCCCACATCTGCGCCGCCTTCTTTCAAGCCATCGGCGGTTTCGTGAAACATCTCCACCGCCAGCGCATGGCTGAGCGTGCCAACAGGCTCCATGATTTCACCGGTGGGCCCGACAGAGCCTGCAACAATCACCCGGCGTCCGGCAGTATCGGCGGCGTCCCGGCCCAGTTCAGCGGCAACACGGCTCAATTCATGGGCGCGCTTGGCGGCGTCATGCAGTTTCAGACGCGATGCGTTTGCGCCAAAGCTGTTGGTCAGGAACAGATCGCTGCCCGCATTCACCGCACCGCGATAGAGCGTCAGGATCTTGTCAGGGGCATCGGTATTCCACAACTCCGGCGCGTCGCCAGACATCAGCCCCATGTTGAACAGGTTGGTGCCCGTTGCCCCGTCAGCCAGCAAGACGCCTTTTTCGGCAAGCAAAGTGGAGAATACATCGGTCATGGCGGCCCCGCGCGTTGTGTGCGGATCAGCCTAGAGCATGCAGGTTAACACCGGGCAAGCTCATTATCCTCATTTTGATAATGAGCCTGCCTTCAACTCGCCCCTGCGGGGCGGGTGTCAGTCGTGTTCCTCAAAGATCTCTGCTTTGGCCTGCGCCATCAGCGTTTTCATCTGGCTGCGGATTGTCGCCTCATCCGCTTTGTCGCCCAGATCACCGGAAACCTTGCGGTAGACATCTTCATCGCCCGCTTCCTCGAAATCGGCCTTGATCACCTCTTTGGCGTATTCCGCCGCTGCATCCCCTGTCTTGCCCATCAGCTCCGCTGCCCACAGACCCAGCAGCTTGTTGCGGCGGGCTTCGGCCTTGAACTGCATCTCTTCATCATGGGCGAATTTGTTTTCAAACGCATTTTCACGGTCGTTGAAGGTGCTCATTGAGGGGGTCCTTTTCCAAAAGCCTGTCCATTTGAATATGCGTATCGCAAAGCGGCTCCACAAGAGCAATAAGCATTGCCAGCGCGCTTGCAGCGCTGGGGGGCTTGGACTAAGACAGGCGCATAAAGGGCCCCAGGACCATCCAGAGGGGCTTTGGGGTGAAAGGACGCATATGGCGCGCCGTAAAATGATCTACGAAGGCAAGGCTAAGATTATCTACGAAGGCACGGAGCCGGGCACGATTGTGCAGTACTTCAAGGATGACGCCACCGCATTCAACGCCCAGAAAAAGGACGTGATCGAAGGCAAGGGGGTTCTGAACAACCGCCTGTCCGAATATTTCATGACCGGGCTGAACCAGATCGGTGTGCCCACGCATTTCATCAAACGCCTGAACATGCGCGAACAACTCTGCCGTCAGGTCGAAATCGTGCCGCTCGAAGTGATCGTGCGCAACTACGCGGCGGGCACCATGTCCAAACGCCTCGGCATCGACGAAGGCACGCAACTGCCGCGCCCCATCGTTGAATATTGCCTCAAGGACGACAGCCTGGGCGATCCTCTGGTGACTGAAGAACACATCGCCGCTTTCGGCTGGGCCAGCCAGCAGGACATGGAAGACATCCTCAGCCTTGCCTTGCGGGTGAATGACTTCATGTCCGGCGTGATGATGGCCGTCGGCATCCGTCTGGTGGACTTCAAGATCGAGATTGGCCGCGTCTATGATGGCGATTTCCAGCGCCTGATCGTCGCCGACGAGATCAGCCCCGACAGCTGCCGCCTGTGGGACATTGAGACGGGCCAGAAGCTCGACAAGGACGTGTTCCGCCGCGATCTGGGCTCGCTCACGGATGCCTATACCGAAGTGGCCAAACGGCTGGGCGTGATGCCCAAGACCTCCACACCGATTACCAAACCGACACTGATTAACTGATCTGCTCAAGGGGAACGCGGCATGAAAGCACGTGTGCATGTGATGCTGAAAAATGGGGTTCTGGACCCGCAGGGAGAGGCCGTGCGCCACGCGCTGGGGGCCTTGGGCTTTGACGGCGTCAACGGCGTGCGCCAGGGCAAGGTGATTGAGCTGGACCTGGCCGACGGCGCGACCGAAGCTGACGTGACGCAGATGTGCGAAAAGCTGCTGGCGAACACGGTGATCGAATCCTATTCGGTGGAGATGGGCTGATGCGCGCAGCGGTTGTCGTCTTTCCCGGATCAAACTGTGACCGGGATCTTGCTGTGGCGTTTGAAGCAGCGGGGGCCGAAGTCAGCATGGTCTGGCACAAGGATGATGCGCTGCCTGAGGGCGTGGATGTCGTGGGCATTCCGGGCGGGTTTTCCTACGGCGACTACCTGCGCTGCGGGGCCATCGCCGCGCAGTCCAACATCTGCAACGCGGTCAAGGCCCATGCGGATCGGGGCGGCTATGTGCTGGGCGTATGCAACGGGTTTCAGGTTTTGACCGAAACGGGCCTGCTGCCCGGCGCTTTGCTGCGCAATGCGGGACTGAAATATATCTGCAAAACCGTGGGCTTAAAGGTTGAGACCTCCAACAGCGACTTCACCGCCGGCTATAACGCGGGCGACGTGATCGACATCCCGATTGCCCACCATGATGGCAATTATTTCGCCGATGCCGACACCATCAAACGCCTTCAGGACGCAGACCGCGTGGCCTTCACCTATGAGGACAACCCCAACGGCGCGCAGGCCGACATCGCGGGGATCCTGTCCGCAAACCGCCGTGTTCTCGGCATGATGCCCCATCCCGAACGGGCGGCGGATATTGGCCATGGCGGCACCGATGGGGCGGCGCTCTTCCGCGCACTGGTGGGCGCGCTGGCAACGGCGTGACTTGAGCGAAAACCGCGCGGCGCGTAGATTGCGCTCATGAGCGTTGTGGAACCAGAGAAGAAACCACTGCTGACAGTCTCCTGGCGTGTGCGTCTGGCGATTGTCCTGCTGATGTCGCTCGCCATCATCACCATTTCCGTCACCAACCGCCTGCTGACCGACAGATTCACCGAAAGCACCCGCAACCGGGCGGAACTGCGTATCGCGCTCTACAGCGGCAACCTGATGGCAGAACTGCGCCAGAACGCGATTGTGCCGCAACTGCTGGCCCGTGACCCGGAACTGATTTCCGCGCTGGAGCGGTCGAACTATTCGCTCTCGACCCAGCGGCTGATCTCTTTCGTGGAGGAGATTGGCGCCGCATCGCTGATGCTGTTTGACGTTGACGGGCGCACCGTGGCGGCCACGGACCGCAACCGCATCGGCTCGGGCCACAAGTCAGAGGATTATTTCGTCAACGCGATCCGCACGGCGGCCACGATTTTCAGCACGATCAAACTGGAAACCGGCGGATACCGCTTTGTCTATTCGCGCCGGATCCAGAATGGCGGTGCGACGCTGGGGGTGATCGCGGTTGAGGTGGATCTGCAAAAGTTCGAACGCGCCTGGGCGGGCATTTCCGACGCCGTGATCGTGACCGACAGCACCGGAGAGATCGTGCTCGCGACCACACCGCTCTGGCGCGGGCTGACCGAAGTGGAAGCATTGGCCAGCCACACCCCGCAAAACGCGATTGAGCGGGCGATCAAGGCAACCGCCGACTGGACCGCTCTGCCGCCCGACGCCTACCTTCAGGGCGAAGGTGTGATGCGTCTGGAAAGCAAGATCCCCTTCCGCGGCTGGCGCATGACCAGCTACACCACCTATGCCTCCGTGCGCGAACGGGTGAACGCTGTGCTCGCGCTTGAAGTGATGGCTTTCGCCATCCTGCTGGCGCTGACCTTCTATTTCCTCAGCCGCCGCACCGCGGGCAGGCTGGCGATTTTCCAGCGCGAGTCGGCCAAACTCCGCGCATTGAACGCCGCCCTACAGCGGGAAATTGCCGAGCGGAAACGGGTGCAGGAGACGCTTGCCGTGGCCGAACAGACGCTGGAACAATCCAGCAAACTCGCGGCGTTGGGGGAAATGTCCGCCGCTGTCAGCCATGAATTGAACCAGCCGCTGGCGGCGATGAAAACCTATCTTGCCGGGGCGGGATTGCTCCTGAAACGCAACCGCCCGGACGAGGCGCTGTCGTCCTTCGGACGCATTGACGATCTGATCGAACGCATGGGCGCCATCACCCGCCAGCTGAAGTCCTACGCGCGCAAGGGGCAGGAGGCGTTCAGCCCTGTAGATATGGCCTCTGCGCTCGCATCCTCCCTCTCGATGATGGAGCCGCAACTGCGCCAGCGGCAGGTCGAAATCGCCCGCATTCTGCCCGATCAACCCGTTGTGGTGATGGGCGATCGGATGCGGATTGAACAGGTCATGGTGAACCTCTTGCGCAACGCGCTGGACGCCACCAAATCCCAACGCATGCCCAAGGTGGAAATCATCCTGTCCGCCGGTGAAACCGCCACCCTCACAGTGCGCGACAACGGCCCCGGTATTGAAAACCTCGATGCCCTGTTTGAGCCGTTCTACACCACCAAGCAGCCCGGCGACGGTGTCGGCCTCGGCCTTGCCATCTCGTCAGGCATCGTAAATGACCTAGGTGGACGGTTGACGGCACGCAACGGACAATCCGGTGGTGCGGTCTTTGAAATGCAACTGCCTATCATGGGCAATGAAACAAGTATCGAAGCGGCGGAGTAAACGGATATGGCACAGGCAATGAAGATTGCGATCGTCGATGACGAGCAGGACATGCGGCAGTCCATCAGCCAGTGGCTGGCGCTCTCGGGCTACGACACGGAGACATTCGGCAGCGCCGAAGACGCATTGAAGAAACTGGGGCCGGAGTATCCGGGCATCGTGATCTCCGACATCAAGATGCCGGGCATGGACGGGATGCAGTTCCTCAAGAAACTGATGGGCAGCGACAGCGCGTTGCCCGTGATCATGATCACTGGCCACGGCGACGTGCCCATGGCGGTTGAGGCGATGCGGGTAGGGGCTTTCGATTTCCTCGAAAAACCCTTCAACCCCGACCGGATGAGCGAGCTGGCCAAGAAAGCCACCCTCGCGCGCCGTCTGGTCATGGACAACCGCGCCCTGCGCCGTGAACTCAGCGACGGCGGCCAGTTGATGAAGAAACTGATCGGCCAAAGCCCGGTGATGGAGCGTCTGCGCGAGGATATCCTCGATCTCGGCCAGGCCGACGGCCATGTGCTGATCGACGGCGAAACCGGCACCGGCAAGACGCTGGTGGCCCACGCCCTGCATGCAGTCGGCAGCCGTGCGGGCAAGAAATTCGTGCTGATCTCCTGCGCTGCCATGGAAGAAGACGTGCTGAGCAAGCGGCTCTTCGGCCCGATGCAGCCCGAGGACGCGCAATTGCCTGCCGTCGAAGAAGCCCGCGGCGGCACATTGGTGCTCGAAGACGTCGAAGCACTGTCAGAGACCCTGCAAGCGCGCCTTCTGAGCATGATCAACGAACAGGGCACCCCGGCAGAGACGCGGATCGTCGCGATTTCCAATCTTCAGGAAGCGGGCCGCACGTCCGAAGACGCGCTGCGCTCGGACCTGTTCTACCGTCTGGCCGCTTTGCGCATCACCGTGCCACCGCTGCGCCAGCGGGGCGAGGATATCCTGACCCTGTTCACCCGCCTCAGCGATCAGTTCGCCGATGAATACGGCTGCGACGCCCCACAGGTCAGCGCGCAGGAAGCCGCACAGCTTCTGCAAGCCCCATGGCCCGGCAACGTCCGCCAGTTGATCAACGTCGCCGAACGCGCCGTGCTGCAATCGCGCCGTGGCTCCGGCACCATCGCGTCGCTGCTGATGTCTGACCACGACGAAATGCAGCCCGTGATGACCACCGAAGGCAAGCCATTGAAGGAATATGTCGAGGCGTTCGAGCGGATGCTGATCGACAACACCATGCGCCGCCACAAAGGGTCTATCGCCAGCGTGATGGACGAACTCTGCCTGCCGCGCCGGACCCTGAACGAGAAGATGGCGAAATACGGCCTTCAGCGGTCAGACTACCTCTGACCCTTCCAAATGGTTCAAAAAACCTGGGGAGTTTGAGGGGGCCGACAGCGATGCGCCATTGGTTCAAGCACAATGGCGGCGCCCTTCCTCAAAAAATTTGATCATGTTGCGCCTCTGGCGCGTCAATCCAGCTCAGCCCGTCCGGTTCTCGACCAGCTCAATCGCCTTGCCGTTATCATCCGTGATACACGTCCAGGGCGTGCCCGCTGCGGTGTTCACCACATAGCGGTTCAGCTCGACAATCGGCACGGTCGTGTCCAGCACGGCACCGCCGGTCCCGGTCTGCTTGTTCACCGCCGCAATGCAGCTCTTGGTTCCGCGTACATCCGCCAGGGCAACAGGATCGCCGGCAACGGCGATCTCATCACATGCCGCAACGGCGAACAGACTGATAACAATGGCAGAACGGACAAAAGCAGCGTGCATGGTATTTTCCCTGTGGTCTTTTTCTGGTCTCGATCCGGCCCGCCGCAGCAGCGCAGCAAACAGATCACGGACCACCCCCGGCAGCCCCGCGACACCTTTTCCGCCCCCGCCCATTGTTGTCAAGCAAGCGGCGACATATGGGCTTTTGAGTGTTGCCAAACGATTGCCCATTGTCATTTGGAGTGGAAACCTCTTAATTAGGGTAACGGACGTTCTTCGCGCTATGCGTGTGCACCGTCCGGAGACAGTTTCGCTGATCCGACCTGGCAACCAGGGGTATCAGACCGATTAGGCCCGCAAGGGCCAACGAACCGCTGAGGGTCCTTGGGCAGATGCCCGAAAACAAGGGTCACAGTTAATAATGGATGCGGTCAGGCAGATGCCTGTCACGTGTCGGAGAAAAACCGCGATGACGCGCGCAGATGCACAGAGCAGACGATCAGAGGCCGATTTCGGCCCCGTCCCTGCGCCGTCACCAATCGCCATGACAAGTCACACCGCGCAATCCACCGCCCCACCGGGGCGTTTGGGTGCGCGCGCGCTGTGCAGATTGAGTTTATGCCTAAGAAAATGCTTATCGATGCCACCCACGCTGAGGAAACGCGTGTTGTTGTGGTTGACGGAAACAAGGTCGAGGAATTCGACTTTGAATCAGAGAACAAACGCCAGCTTGCTGGCAACATCTATCTAGCCAAGGTTACACGGGTTGAGCCGTCCTTGCAGGCGGCCTTCGTGGATTACGGCGGCAACCGCCATGGCTTCCTCGCGTTCTCCGAAATTCATCCCGATTACTACCAGATCCCAGTCGCAGACCGTCAGGCCCTGCTGGAAGAAGAGCGCGCCTACGCCGAAGCGCAGGCCGCCAAGGATGACGAAGAACCCAAACCCAAACGCCGCTCCCGCGGCGGCCGGGGCCGTTCCAAAGCCAAGGCGGAGGACGCCGCAAACGAAGATGCGGTCGTCGCCACCGAGGTGGACGGCATGGAAACCGTTGATGTCTCTGAGGATGACAGCAACGAAGTCTCCGTGCCCGAGGATGAAGCCTCCTCTCCGATGGAGCGGGTGGCGGAAACCCCTGTTGAGACGCCCGATGCAACCGAAGGCGACGAGCATGACGATCAAGACGATGACGACGACGCTGGGCCAGATGCCAGCGCCAAGGATGAAACCATCGAATCCGTCGCGGACGAAGACGACAGCGAAGACATCCGCCCCGCCCGCAAACCGCGTCCCCGGCGCTACAAGATCCAGGAAGTCATCAAGGTCCGTCAGATCCTGCTGGTTCAGGTCGTCAAGGAAGAGCGTGGCAACAAGGGTGCGGCCCTCACAACCTACCTGTCATTGGCAGGCCGCTACTGCGTCCTGATGCCCAACACCGCCCGTGGTGGCGGCATCTCCCGCAAGATCACCAATGCTGCGGACCGCAAGAAGCTCAAGGAAATTGCCAATGAAATCAAGGTCCCGCAGGGTGCGGGCCTGATCGTGCGCACCGCCGGGGCCAAACGCACCAAGGCGGAAATCAAGCGCGACTACGAATACCTCCAGCGCCTGTGGGAACAAATCCGCGAGCTGACGCTGAAATCCATAGCACCCGCCAAGATCTACGAAGAAGGCGACCTGATCAAACGCTCGATCCGCGATCTCTATAACCGTGAGATCGACGAGGTGTTTGTCGAGGGTGAGCGCGGCTACCGCATCGCCAAGGACTTCATGAAGATGATCATGCCGTCCCACGCCAAAAACGTAAAACGCTACGAGGAATCGCTGCCGCTGTTCGCGCGTTATCAGGTCGAAAGCTACCTGTCGGGCATGTTCAACCCCACGGTGCAACTGCCCTCCGGCGGCTACATCGTGATCGGCGTTACCGAGGCGCTTGTCGCCATCGACGTGAACTCCGGCCGGGCCACCAAGGAAGGCTCGATTGAGCAGACCGCGACCAAAACCAACCTTGAGGCCGCCGCCGAAGTGGCGCGCCAGCTGCGCCTGCGCGACCTTGCGGGCCTCATCGTGATCGACTTCATCGACATGGACGAACGGCGCAACAACACCGCCGTCGAAAAGATGATGAAGGACAAACTCAAGACCGACCGCGCCCGCATCCAGGTGGGCCGGATTTCCGGCTTTGGCCTGATGGAAATGTCCCGCCAGCGCCTGCGCCCCGGTATGATTGAAGCCACCACGCAGCCCTGTCAGGCCTGCCATGGCACGGGTCTTATCCGCTCGGATGACAACCTTGCCCTGTCGATCCTGCGCTCCATCGAAGAAGAAGGCACCCGCCGCCGGTCCCGTGAGGTGCTGATCAAGGCACCCGTCGGCATCGCCAACTTCCTGATGAACCAGAAGCGGGAGCATATCGCCCAGATCGAAGCGCGCTACGGCCTGTCCGTGCGCGTCGAAGGGGAGCCGCATCTGGTCAGCCCGGATTTCACGCTTGAGAAGTTCAAGACCGCAACGCGCAACGTCACGCAGACCGTGTCGCATGTGGTGTCCGTAGACACCTCGCTGATGGATCAGATCGACGAGGATGAAAGCGAAACCGTGGTTGAGGAAGACAGCGCGCCTGCCGACAACCGTCCGGACCCGCAGGGGGAGGATGGCGAAGGCAAGCCCAAGCGCCGCCGCCGCAGGCGTCGCGGTCGGGGCCGGGGCCGTGGCAATGGCGAAGGTCAGGATGGCGATCAGCCGTCCGAGCAGGCCGAAGCGGACGCGCCCGTAGAAGCCGCAGACGCGCCAGCCGAGGCTGAGACTGCCTCTGACGGCGATGACGCCGTGGCGGAAGAGAAGCCCAAGCCCAAGCGCCGCAGCCGGTCCCGCAAGCCCAAGGTGGAGGCGGAAGCCGAAGCGGTCGCCGACACCGACGCCAAAACGGATGCCCCCGTGGCAGAGGAAGCCGTGGCAGAGGAGGCGGTTGAAGAGAAACCAAAGCCCAAGCGCACCCGGACCCGCAAGCCCAAGGCAGATGCCGCCCCGGCAGAGGAGGCCCCCTCAGAGGGACCGGTGGCAGAGGAGAAGCCCAAACCCAAGCGGACCCGCGCCAAAAAGGCGAAACCTGCGGAAGAGACGGCCGCCGCTGCACCCGCGCCGGAACCAGAGCCGGAGACAGAGCCAGAGCCTGTTGCCGCACCTGAGCCCGAAGCGGTGGCAGAACCTGCTCCGGAACCTGTCGCGGAACCCGCGCCAGAACCGGTTGCAGCCGCAGCACCCGAACCCGAAGCGCCGGTTGAGAAAAAGCCAAAGCGCCGCGGCTGGTGGTCTCTGGGCGGCAAGTAAATCAGCCGACTGACAAAAGCGAAAAGGCAGGTCCATCCGGGCCTGCCTTTTTCTTTTTCGCGGAACACCATGCGCGTCTAGCGGCGCGCGCCCTTGCGCACCACGTAAACCTGCGCCGCGCCCTCATCCCGCGTCTCCACCAGATCATGCCCGGCTTGCGCGCAGAAATGTGGCACATCGACAATCGCCGCCGGGTCATCGGCCCGCAATGTCAGCGTCTCCCCAACCGCCAACGGCCCCAGACGTTTGCGCAGTTTCAGCACGGGCAGGGGGCACAGCAGCCCGGTGGCATCAAGATCATGTTCGCTCATGACCCGCGAGATAGGCCAGTTGTTACACCGCGTCCACAGCCTTGTGACCACCTGTCGCGTGACCTCTCCCGATTTCATCGCTAGACGTGGGGCATGTTCGGATTTGAATTGATCGACGCAGGGCTGCTGCCTGCCATCCTCATCGCGCTGGTTGCTGGCGTGCTGAGCTTCCTGTCGCCCTGCGTCTTGCCCATCGTGCCGCCCTATCTGGCCTATATGAGCGGCGTGTCGCTGGGGGATATCTCCAATGAAGCCTCCGCCCGCCGCAAGGCGGTGATTGCCGCATTGTTCTTTGTCATGGGGCTCAGTACGGTCTTTCTGATCCTTGGCTTCACGGCCTCAGCCTTTGGCATGTTTTTCCTGCAAAATCAGGTGCTTTTCGCCCAAATCTCCGGCGTGGTGATCATCATCTTCGGCCTGCATTTCGTGGGCCTCTTCCGCATACCCTTCCTTGATCAGGAAGCGCGTCTGGACGCAGGCGACAAAGGTGGATCGAGCTTTGGGGCCTATGTCCTCGGCCTCGCCTTTGCCTTCGGCTGGACCCCCTGCATCGGCCCGCAACTGGGCGCGATCCTGTCCCTTGCCGCATCCGAGGCATCGGTGACCAAAGGCACGCTGCTGCTGGGGGTCTATGCCGCCGGGCTCGGCATCCCGTTCCTGCTGGCGGCGATGTTCATCACCCGCGCCATGGGTGTGATGAACCGCATCAAACGCCACATGAAGCTGATTGAGCGTGTGATGGGCGGGCTGTTGATTGCCGTGGGTCTTGCGATGGTCACAGGGGCCTTCACGTCCTTCGCCTTCTGGCTGCTGGAGACCTTCCCGGCCCTCGCCACGCTGGGCTGATCCCGCCATCGCCACGCCTTACTCTTGCCGTCAATAATCGCTATGCTCTGCCCAAACGCCGCATGAAACGAGGGCGCAATGAGCAGTTTGGATCAAGGTCAGGTGACACGTCGCCGGGTGTTCTACATCCCCGGCTATGATCCGATTCATCCCCGCCGCTACCGGGAGCTGTACCGCACGGAAAGTGCCGCTCAGGCGGAGATTTCCGGCTATGAAATCACGCTCAAACCCGCCCCGAAACAGGCCAACTACGGCTGGCAGCTGGATGCCACGATGGACGGGCAGACCACCCAAACGGACGTCGAAGTCCTCGTCTGGTCCGACATCGTGCGCGACAGCATGAGCACCTCGATCCCCGCCACCTATCTGCAACTGATCCGCACCGCTTGGGTCTACATCTCCACCGGTGCGCTCTGGCGGTTGATGAAGCTGCGCAAGGGGCCGGTGATTGCCGCACTTTACCCGGTGGGCATGCTGGTCGCGCAATTGCTGCTGGCGGTGCTCTTTGGCTGGCTCGTGTCCTTGGCCGCCGGAGCGCTGACCTCATCGCTGATCGGTCTGGTCACCGGACCAGAGGACGCAGCCCTTGGCGGCACAGCCGTTGCCGCTTCTGCCGGCTTGCTGAGCGCTGTGGGCCTGCTGCGCTGGTTCAAAGCCAAGGACGGCAAGTTCTTCGCCTACTACCTGATGCACGATTATTCCTATTCCGCCTCCTCTCGCGGCGCCAATCCGCCCGAACTGGAAGCGCGGATTGCCAGTTTTGCCGACACCATCGCTGATGCGCTGCACAGCGACACAGACGAAGTGCTGGTCGTCGGCCATTCCTCCGGTGCGCATTTGGGTGTGTCGATCCTCGCCGATCTGATCCGCGCGGGCAGGGTGCCTGTAGACGGCCCCGCGCTGTCGTTCCTGTCGCTGGGGCAGGTGGTGCCCATGGTCTCTTTCCTGCCCGACGCCCACCGCCTGCGCGCCGACCTGCATGACCTGTCCTCCAGCGATGCGCTCACCTGGGTCGATGTGACCGCCCCCGGTGACGGCTGCGCCTTTGCGCTGTGTGACCCCGTCGCCGTCTCTGGTGCCGCACCAGAGGATAAACGCTGGCCGCTGGTCTTCTCCGCCGCCTTCACCCAGACCCTCAGCCCCGCGCGCTGGAAAGAACTGCGCTGGCGCTTTTTCCGCCTGCATTTCCAATACCTCTGCGCCTTCGACCGCCCGCGCGATTACGACTATTTCCGCATCACCGCAGGCCCTCTGACCCTCGGCACCCGCTACGCAGACCGTGCCCCGTCGAAATCCCGCATCGAACGCCCGGTGAACAAGTTCACCTCCCGCGCCGCATGACGCTGCCGCCCAAACCCCCCAGCCGCCCCGACAAGGTGTCGCTGTGGCAGTACACCAAGCTTTTCCGGCAGGACATCCTGTCGGCCCAGCCCGCGCGCCTCTACCGCGCGTGGATGGCTGAGTTTCGCACACCCTTCTTCCGCAGTTTCCTGATGAACCAGCCCGCGCTGGTCAAAACCCTGCTGAAGGAACGGCCCGGTGATTTTCCGAAATCCGACCGCATCAGCGAAGGGCTGCGTCCGCTGCTGGGCAATTCCGTCTTTCTGACCAATGGCGAGACGTGGAAGCGTCAGCGGCGGATCATTGACCCCGCATTCGAAGGGGGTCGGCTGCGCGAAACCTTCCCCGCCATGTGGCAGGCCGCCGAAGCCGCCGCTGCACGGGCAGGGCAAGCCGCCGATGCCCCGCTGGACATCGAACCCTTTTGCAGCCATGTGGCCGCCGATGTGATTTTCCGCACGTTGTTCTCCATTCCCATCGAAGCGCCGCAGGCCAATGCGGTGTTTGAAGCCTTCAAATCCTACCAACGCACGCAGCCTTTGCTGAACCTCGGCGCGTTTATCCCGCTGCCCCGCTGGATGCCGCGTTTCTTTCGCAAGGACACCAAAGCCTCTGCCGCCCATATCCGGCGGCTGATCACCGACCTCACGGAGGCGCGCCAGCGCGAGATCGACGCAGGCACCGCGCCCGATGATCTGGCGACCAAGATCATGACCACAGTTGATCCGGAGACGGGCGCGCGTTTCACAGCACAGGAAATGGTCGATCAGGTCGCGATCTTCTTTCTGGCAGGCCATGAAACCAGCGCCTCCGCCCTGGCCTGGACGCTCTATTTGATGGCAACCAACCCCGACTGGCAGGACCGTCTGGCGACAGAGGCACAGGTGATGGCGGGCGAAGACTTCGCCGTCATGTCCAAACTCCGCCTCAGCCGCGATGTCTTTCGCGAGGCGCTGCGCCTCTACCCGCCTGTGCCCATGATGGTGCGCGAGGCGCAATGCCCCGAACGCTTCCGCGACCGCACAGCACCCAAAGGCGCGCAACTGGTGCTCAGCCCTTGGCACCTGCACCGCCACGAACGCCTGTGGGACAACCCCGATGGTTTTGATCCCGCGCGCTGGCAGACCGACAATGGCAAGCAGTGCATGCGCGATGCGTTCATTCCGTTCTCCGCAGGCCCCCGTGTCTGCCCCGGTGCGGGCTTTGCCATGATCGAAGGGCCGCTGATCCTGTCGCGCCTGTTGCGGGATTTCCGGGTTTTGCCTGTCCAAGGCAAGGTGCCGGTGCCGGTGGCGCATCTGACGGTGAGGTCTGCCGATGGCATCACCCTGCGTCTGGAGCGGCGGTGAGAGGTGACTACCATCACGCTGCGGATTGCCCTAAAACGGCGCAAACGGAATCAGTGAACAGGGGTGGATCACAATGGCCATGAACGAGGCACAGCGCGCACAGGTTGAAACCGGGCAGGGGTTCATCGCAGCTTTGGATCAATCCGGCGGCTCCACGCCCAAGGCTTTGAGCCTGTATGGCGTTGAACCCACTGACTATTCCGGCGATGCAGAGATGTTTGCCAAGATGCACGAAATGCGCGCGCGGATCATTCTGGCGGATGCCTTTACCTCTGACAAGATCATCGGTGCGATCCTGTTTGAACGCACCATGGACAGTGAAATCAACGGCAAGCCGGTCGCTGATCTGCTGTGGAACGATCGCGGCGTGGTGCCGTTTCTCAAGATCGACAAGGGTCTTGAGGATCAGGCAGACGATGCGCAGCTGATGAAGCCGATGCCGGATCTGGATGCGCTGCTGGCCCGTGCGGTCGAAAAGGGCATCTTTGGCACCAAGGAACGCTCCGTCATCCATGCGGCCAACGAAGCCGGGGTCGAAGCCGTTGTCGCCCAGCAGTTTGCGGTTGCCCGTCAGGTGTGCGCCGCCGGTCTGGTGCCGATCATTGAACCGGAGGTGAACATTCATTCGCAGAGCAAGGCAGCCGCGGAAGACATGCTGGCCGCCGCTTTGGCGCGGCATCTGGAGACGTTGAAACCCGATGAACTGGTGATGCTCAAACTGACCCTGCCGGAAACGGTGGGTTTGTATGACGGCGTGTCGGCCCATGCCAATGTGCTGCGGGTAGTGGCGCTGTCGGGGGGCTATTCGACCGATGAGGCTTCTGCGCGGCTGGCGCGCAATGCCAAGATGATCGCGAGCTTTTCACGGGCGCTGACCGAAGGGTTGAACGTGAAGATGTCTGACGCGGAGTTTCAGGCGGCGCTTGGCGGGAACATCGACAAGATCTACAACGCGTCGGTGGCGTGAAAACTCGGAAATTTTGAAAATTTCCGACCGTTTTCTTTCAAAGAAAACGATCAAACAACCCTGCGTATGGGTTCTTGATTGCAGAAGATAACAAGCTGTCCGGCGTTCTCAATTGCGTGGAATCCACGACGGCGCAATTCATCTTCGAATTCAGTCATCCCCACATAGCGCTCGATATCGCGTTTCTTTCGACGGATAACGCCTCCGGTCGCTGCTGCACACGAACTGAACAGATCAGTGACCCATTCATGGGTGGTCAAGGGGGACGCAGAAAATCGCATGCCCCGACCGTAGAACATTTAAGGTAAACGATCCTTTAACGCCCGCAGCACATAGAGCCGGATCGCCGAGGCCAGCCCCAGATCCAAGCCCCGTTCCGCATCAATCTGCGCCACCAAAGCATTGATCGGCATGTCTTTTTCCGCAGCCAGACTGCGAAACTCCGCCCAGAACTCATCCTCCAGCGACACCGATGTCCGATGCCCCTTCAGCGTCACGGAGTGTTTGACCGGGCGGCCGCTCATGTCTCGCGTTTGTGCGCCTCAAGATTGCGCGCAATCTTTTCAGCCCGCGCTTTCAACGCTTCTTTCTGGGCCTTGGTCTGTCCGAATGCCACGGCGTTCTCATCAGCGCGGGCCTTGCGGGACGCGCGGTTGCGCTCTTTCTTCACCTTGTTGAGGTTGATGGGGGCGCTCATTTGGGTCCAATCATGTTTTCGGGTCGCACGACCCGTTCAAAGGTCTCTGCATCGACAAACCCCAGCGCAATGGCCTCTTCCTTCAGGGTTGTGCCGTTCTTATGCGCGGTCTTGGCGACCTTGGTGGCATTGTCATAGCCAATCGTCGGTGCCAATGCTGTGACCAGCATCAGGCTTTCCTTCATCAGCTTGTCGATGCGTTCTTCATTGGCCTGCGTGCCGACAACCATGTTGTCGGTGAACGATCCCGCCGCATCGCCCAGAAGCTGCATGGATTGCATGACGTTATAGCTCATCATCGGGTTGTAGACGTTCAGCTCGAAATGTCCCTGCGACCCGGCCATGCCCACGGCGGCATCGTTGCCCATCACATGGGCACAGACCATCGTCAGCGCCTCGGCCTGTGTGGGGTTCACCTTGCCCGGCATGATCGAGGACCCCGGCTCGTTCTCCGGCAGGATCAACTCCCCCAGACCCGACCGTGGACCAGAGCCCAGCAACCGCATGTCATTGGCAATCTTGAACATCGACGCCGCAACAGATTTCAACGCGCCGGAAAACATGACCATCGCATCATGGGCTGCCAGTGCTTCAAACTTGTTGGGCGCGGTGACAAAGGGCAGACCGGTGATCTGTGCAATCTCCGCCGCCACTTTCTCTGCAAAGCCCTTGCGGGTGTTCAACCCGGTGCCCACCGCCGTGCCGCCCTGCGCCAGTTCATAGATGTCAGGCAGACACGCCTCCACACGCTCAATCGCTTTGGTCATCTGATGCGCGTAGCCGCCAAATTCCTGCCCCAGCGTGAGGGGCGTCGCATCCTGCGTGTGGGTCCGGCCAATCTTGATGATGTCCTTGAATTCCTCGGACTTCGCCGCCAGCGCCGCCTGCAACTTGCGCAGCCCCGGCAACAGCGTATCACGTGCCATCATGCCGATGCCCACGTGCATCGCCGTGGGGAAGGTATCGTTGGAGGATTGCCCCATGTTGCAATGGTCATTCGGATGCACGGGCGATTTCGAAGCCAGCTCTCCCCCCAGAATCTCAATCGCGCGGTTCGAGATCACCTCATTGGCGTTCATGTTCGACTGCGTGCCCGACCCGGTCTGCCAGACCACCAGCGGGAAGTGATCGTCAAACTTGCCGTCAATCACCTCCTGCGCGGCCTGCTGAATGGCCGGCGCCAAAGCGGCGTCCAGATCGCCAAATCCAAGGTTCACCGTCGCGCAGGCCTTCTTCACCACACCCAAAGCCCGCACAATCGCCACCGGCTGGCGTTCCCAGCCAATCGGGAAATTCATGATGGACCGCTGCGTCTGCGCGCCCCAATACTTGTCGGCAGGGACTTCGAGAGGGCCAAAGCTGTCGGTTTCGGTGCGGGTATCGGCCATGGGGGGCTCCTGAAAAGGCTACGTTTGCCCGTGGGTTTAGCGCCCTGACCCCGCAGGTGCAATCACCGCCGACCCGATCCGCGTTCTGGCCGCCCCGCTGCTATTTGCGAAAACTGTCGAGAGAGACGATCTCAGCCGGTTTCGCTTCCTCTTCGGCGACCTCAAGCGTGGCGGGTTCTTTCTCCGCCTGCTCGGCGGAAACCTCGATCAGGGTTTCGGTCTCTTTCTCTTCGCCGTCCTGCTGCTCAAACCGCAGGCCAAACTCCACAGACGGATCCACAAAGGTGCGGATTGCATCATAGGGGATATACAAAGGCTCCGGCGCGTCGCCAAAGTTCAGCGTGACCGAAAACCCTTCTTCGGTGACCTCAAGCCCGTCATACCAATGCTGCATGACCACGGTCATCTCTCCGGGATAGCGGTCTGACAGCCAATCGGCCAGTTCCGCATCCGGATGCGACGTGTCGAAGGTGATGAAAAAATGGTGGTTGCCGGGCAACCCCCGGTCCGCCACGTCCAAAAGGACCTTGCGGATCAGGCCCCGCATGGCTTCGTGCATCAGATTGCCGTAATCGATGTCGCGGCTCATGTGCGTCTCCGGTCGCTCTCCCACGCCTCACCATACCCCATTTGCGGCGGAGGGAAAGGGGGGCGGCTACAGCAATCCCACCAACATGCCGACGAGCGCAAGAAACCCCATGCTCAGCACAAATCCGCGCCGCAATGCCAACATCAGAACCGCAGCACCCACGGTCAGAAGCGCTGCAACCCCATCAAAACTGGCCAGCACCGGGGCAGGGATGGCGAGCACCTGCGCGGGCTGCACGTCCCGGAACAGCACATGCAGCGCAAACCAGATCGACAGATTGGCAATCACCCCCACCACCGCCGCCGTGATCGCCTGCAACGCGCCTGCCAGACGCGGCTGCGCCGAGATGCGCTCCAGATAGGGGCCGGCAAGGAAGATCCACAGAAAACAGGGCGTAAACGTCACCCAAAGCGCCACCAGCCCCGCCGCAATGGCGCCGCTGATGCCGCCCTGCGCAAAGCCTGCCAGCAACGCCACAAACTCGGTCACCAAAATCAGCGGCCCCGGCGTCGTCTCCGCCAGCCCCAGCGCGTCGATCATCTGATCGGTGGTGATCCAGCCATACTCCTGCACCACCGTCTGCGTCATATAGGCCAAAACCGCATAGGCCCCGCCAAAGGTCACCACGGCGAGCTTGGAAAAGAACAACCCCAGGTGCAGCAGGAAATCCTGGCCCAACCCCCAGAGCATCAGCAAGGGAGCCGCCCAAAGCGCGCCCCAGATCAGGATGGTGCGCAGGCTCTGCGCAGGCGCGCCGGGCGGGGGCGGGATATCGGCCGGTGCGGATGTGCTGGCCCACATGCCCCAAAGCGCGGCCGCCAGAATGATCAGCGGAAAGGGCAGGCCCAGCACGAAGAGCGCCAGAAACGACCCCACCGCCAGCGCCCATCCCTGCGCGCCATTGAGCGCCTTGCCCGCCACCTTGCGCAGCGCCTGAAACACCACCACGATCACCGCCGCCTTGATCCCGACAAAGGCCGCCTGCACCAGCGGTAGCTGGCCCAGATAGGCATACCCAAGCGCCAGCAGCGCAATCACCAGCGCGCCGGGGACGACAAACAACACCCCCGCCAGCAATCCCCCCGCAACACCCCGCAGCCGCCAGCCTGCGTAGGTGGCAAGCTGCATCGCCTCGGGCCCCGGCAACAGCATGCACAAAGACAGCGCGCGCAGGTAACTGGCTTCGGACAGCCAGGCACGGTCTTCAACCAACTCCTTGTGCATCAACGCAATCTGCGCGGCGGGACCACCGAAAGACAACAGCCCGATGCGCCCGAACACGCGGGTCAGCTCGGACCAGCTCTGCACGCTCACAACGGGCCACCGGGCGTGCCGTGCACCTCATCCGCGCCGTCCCGCGCCCACCGGTAGAGCGCGTCATAGATCGCCAGCCCCGCCTCAAGCTGCGCATTGTCGTCGCGGTATTGCCGCGACAGACCGACAGAAAGCGCGAGCAGCCCCGCCGCCTGCGGGGCCGCGGCGTGGGTGTCCGTATCCGCGGCACGCACCACGCCCGCCAGACGGTCCAGCGCCTCGGTATGCAGACCAAAGGCATCCAGCATCGCATCAAAGGTGCATTTGTCGCCCAGGTGGCTGAGCGTCGCGCCTTCGATGTCAAAGGGGGTCGCGCCAAAGCGGTCGGCCACACCCATCACTTCGGCGGGGGACACATAGAGGAACCGGGCGGTCGGATCGACAAAACGGCGGATCAGCCAGGGACAGGCGATGCGGTCCACGCGCGGGCGGTGGCGTGTGACCCACAGCGTGGTGCCATCCACCGGGTCGGGCAGGGCGCTGGCGGGGACGCGGGGCGCGCCCTTGTGGTCCCGCCAGGCGTAGTTGCCGCCCACCAGATACTCAGAGCGCAATCCCGCGACCCGAAGCTGCGCGGTCAATCCCTGGCTCAACTTGATGCCTTGCTGACAGGTGACCACGCTCGGCCGTCCGTCCAGCAGCGTGATCAGGCCGGGGATGTCGGTGTGCGGGTGGCGAAATGCGCCGGGGATGAAAAAGGGATCCTCCGCAAAATCCGGATCAATGGAGATATCCACGATCACCGGACATTCCGGTGTGCCGATCAGACGAAGAAGTTGTGCAGTCGTGATTGCATTTGGGGCTGCCATGGCATGCGTCCTTTACTTGGATACATGCGAACCTCTGGCTGGCGCCTCACGGGGCGTTCGCGGATGTCCCCATGCCCCGCAAACTACGCGAGGGACGGATGCTGTCAAGCGTCAGTAGAGCGCGATCTCCGCCACGCTCACCTCCGCCTCGAACACGCGGCCTATGGCCAGCACGCCAATCCGGCGCAAACGCGCGGGGTCAAACGTGGCGTCGGTCTTGTGGGACTGGAAGGCATCGAAGGGGACGCGCAGGGTGGTCCACTCAGCGGGAGCGGTGAAATCGGTGCGGAAGGATTGCCACGGACGGGTGAGTTGATCGGTGCGCAGGCGCAGATCGTAGGCTTCGCCATTGCCCCGGACGGTGATTGCGACGCCGGTATAGGCGCTGGCATCCACCACGCCGCCATCTTCGCGCAGGTCAAACGCCATCTGCACAAACCCGCCGTTGTTGTCGAGCGAGATGGTCCCGGTCAGCCGCGTCGCTGCGCGTGCCCCGTCGCCCATAGCCGCGATCTGCCCGGTGGAGACGCCGCCCATGACCCGGTCGGCCACGTATTCCCAATCGGGTGTCAGGATGTGCATGGCGTCCTCAGCGTAGGATGGGCCGGTAAGCAACAGGGCTGCAAGACTGGCCACGGTCCATTTCATGTAGGGCGCTCTTTGGTGGAGGAAATGAAAGCGCAGGTTTCTGTTGCCAGGTACCTGCAAACCCCGCCTAGTGCTGCAAGGCGCTAGGACTTAAAGTTTCAATAACTCCGGTCGCTTACGCGGCCATCGCTACTGGTGCACGATTGTCATTTGCAATTGTACGTTTTGAACCGATAACGGTGGTATCTCACCGAGACAAAGCTAACCCCTTTAGACGTTCGTCGATCCTGTTTCGACCCCATGATCCCCAAATGAAGGATATTGGTGGAGTCGCCGGGTACCGCCCCCGGGTCCGATCCGCTTATGACGAGCGCGTTTATGTCTATAGTCCCGAGGGACATGTCAGATATAGGGGAGACCGGGCGCCGTTTCAATCTGCTTCGTGCAGGGGCGGTGCTGGATTTCCGGGCGGGATCGCGCAGGGGTTGTGAAAAGTTGACAGCTGTCAACTTTTGCGAATGCTCCGCAACAGCGTAAAGATTGGGTTAACCGCGTGACCGCCGCGCGCGCGCCGCTGCCAGACCACCCAGACCTGCGAGCAGCATCCAGAATGCAGCAGGCAAAGGCACCGCGTTCACCGCGCCGACCTGGCTGGCGGTGCCAGAGGCCGGGTTGGTGGATCCGACACTCGCAGACAGCACTTCGCCGGCGGTTTCCTCAGGCTCAGGTTCGTTGAAGATCGACCTGTAACGTACTGCGGGTACACCACTTTCGATCAGATTGCCGCGCTGGTCGCGGGAATAATTGAAGTTCAGCGTATCGAAGGATGTGCCATACCCCTTGTCGCCGAAATCGATCAGGATCTCGTCAAACCGCAAGCCGGTGAAACCGAAGGCGTTGTCTTCGACGCGGTTGGCGTTCACGGTCGCCTCGAAATACCCAACCTCACGGCCCCGCAGCAGCGCGGTGAACTTGGTCAGCGCGTCATAGGCGTGCAGGGCAAAGGTGGCATCCTTCACCAGATAGTCGAACTTGATGGAAAACGGGTTGGCCGCGTTGATCTCTGTATCGCGGTTGAAGTTCGCCAGCAGCGCATCCTGCGCCCCGCGGCGCTTGCGGATCAGGCTGATCCACCGCATTTGACCGGAAAACGAAACGCCGGAAGACTGGAACTGGTCGGTGATCGCCTCACCACCAAGGAAACCATGCTCCAGAAAGTTCACTTTCGCTTCGCTTCTGTATATCGGCTCTTTGGCATGCTG
Organism: uncultured Sulfitobacter sp.; assembly: GCF_947500075.1. GTDB lineage: Bacteria > Pseudomonadota > Alphaproteobacteria > Rhodobacterales > Rhodobacteraceae > Sulfitobacter. Next base: position 600,343 of record NZ_CANMQS010000002.1, read on the forward strand.
GAGCGTTCCCGCCACGGCAGAGCCGCAGATGGTACTTGCAAACAGAGCTATAGATAGCAGTCTGGCTTTGGATAAGGCCATTGGACGAAACTTTCCCCGGTTTCTCGTACAGCCATATTCATGCCTTAGAAAACGGGCTTGAGTCAAACATTTTTAAAAAACAAGAGATTATTGTTCCGAAAAACAAAGTCTTTCCCGGTGTGTCCCGAACATTGGGGACCTCAGCGCAACAATGCCTGTGTTCTTATTCGCGTTGCGTTGCACATTGATGCCTTCTTTTTGAGGCTATTTCAATCAGATTTTAGGCAAAACAAGTGTTTTTGCGTGATGTCGCGCAGGCGTTGGCTGTGCCTTAATTACCCGTCCGCCTCTGCGGCGCGTGCGGCGCGCTGCGCCATCACGTCCTGACCCAGTGTCCGGGTTTCCTCTTCGAGCGCTTGCAGCCCGCTGCGCGTGCCCTGCGCGTCCTGCCGTTCCAGCGCATCCGCAATACCCCCATGCAGCGCCACGATCCGCGCGCGGTCGCGGGCGGTGAAGGTGATCATGTTCATCAAGGGCTGCATGGCTTCGACAGCGCCAGCCAGCTGGTAGCTCAGCACCGGGTTGCCTGCGGCATCCACCAAGGCGCGGTGAAAGGCGACGTCGGAGGCACAGAAGGCTTCATCGGTCAGGCCAGGCTGACCCTGCCGGTGAATTTCCGCGCGCATCGCCGCCAGATGATCCGCGCTGCGCCGTTCCGCCGCCAAAGGCGCGCAGGCGCGTTCCAGCGCATAGCGCGCTTCAAGGGCGGTCTCAAAGCTCACGGCATTCATGCTCAAGAGCAGGGTCGAGGTGGTGATCTGCTGGCTGTAGGCTTCTTCAAAGCTGATCCGGTTCACAAATGCCCCGCCCGTAGCACCCCGTTGGGTGCGGATAAGCGATTGCGCGGCCAGCCTTTTCAGCGCTTCGCGCACCGTCGGTCGGGAGACATTGAACGTGTCGGACAATTCCGCCTCGGACGGCAGGCGTTCATCGACGATCAGCCTGCCCGAGATGATGGCATCCCGGATGGCGCTGGCAATCTGGGCCGAGAGATCGGCGGTGCTGGAAGGGTCAAGTTGCATATGTCTTACAATTAGGATTTGCCCGCAGCTTAATTGTCTGACATTACTTTGGCAACTTCTCGAGTCGGACCCCTTCATGAACCCTGTCATCCGTTCCTCTCTCTGGCTGATGTTTTTCGGACTGGTCCTTGCGGCCTGGGCGATGATGTATCTGATGGCCATGGATATGGACGTGGATCTGCTGGGGCGCCCCGGAGAGATGGGCGACCGGATGCGCTGGATGGACCCGCGCATGCCGATGTACATGCCGATGGCCAACTTCGGGCCCTTGTTCATCATGTGGGCGGCGATGATGGCGGCGATGATGCTGCCCACGCTGGTGCCGACGCTGCGCGCCTATGAGGATCTTATCGTCTCCGCCGACGGCACCCGCGCGGGGTGGCTGGGCGTGCTGGCGGGCTATTCGATCATGTGGGTGGCCTTTGCCGCGCTGATCACCGGCGTGCAGCTGGCCTTGCTTTTTGGTGGCGTGATTGACATGCTGGGCATCGCGAAATCACGGTGGTTTGCGGCAGGGTTGCTGCTGGCCGTGGGATTGTTCCAATTCACCCGCACCAAGGAAATCTGCCATGGGGTCTGTCACAGCCCGATGATGTATTTCCTGGGCCAGTGGCGCACCGGCTTTGCAGGCGGGCTGCGCATGGGGCTGGGGCTGGGCGCGTTCTGTGTGGTCTGCTGCTGGGGTTTCATGGCGCTGGGGTTTGCCGGCGGGGTGATGAACCTGGCGTGGATGGGGCTGGCGACGCTGTTTATGGTGGTCGAAAAGCTGCCACAGGTGGGGCATTACGTGACAAGACCAATGGGCTTTGCCCTGATCGCGGGCGCAGGCATCGTGGCGGTCTGGCCCTATATCACGGTATTAACGGGAGGATAAATCATGGCGGTAAACCGCAAAGCCAAAGCCGACAGGCTGCCGATCTCACAGCGGATCGACAGCCGCATGCCCAATCCGGGCCGCCGTCAGATGACGCCCACGGAATGGGCGATCAAGGGGGAGTTGTTCCTGAACTGCTCCTGCGAGGTCTTCTGCCCCTGCGTGGTCAGCCTGGGCGCACACCCGCCCACCGAGGGGCATTGCCATGCCTGGATGGCCATCGCGATTGATGAAGGTCACTATGAGGGCGAAGACCTTGGCGGGCTGAATGTGGGCTTGCTGGTCGATATTCCGGGCCGCATGGGGGAGGGCAACTGGAAAGTGGCAGCCTATGTGGACGAACGCGCCAGCGGCAAGGCTTATAACGGCATCCTGCAGATCTTCTCAGGGGCAGCAGGCGGCACCACAGGTCTGTTCACCATGCTGGTGAGCGAGATCATCGGCGCCGAACGCGCGCCCGTCGAGATCACCCGCGACGGCAACCGCCGCGCCATCACCATTGGCCGCAAGATCGCCGGTGAAATCGAGATGCTGGCAGGCAAATCGCCGGAGCATCCGGTGATGGTCAGCAATTCCAAATACTGGATGGGGCCGGACATCATTGCGGCCACGGGCCTGAAAAGCAAAGTGCGCGACTATGGCCGCGTCTGGGACTTCGGTGGAAAATCGGCCGAGATCTGCCCGATTGACTGGAAAGGCCCCAAGCCGTGATCACGGCGGAATATGCGCAGCTGATGGCGCGCTACAACGGCTGGCAAAACGGGTGGATGTTCGCGGCTGTGGGCGGGCTTGACGACGCGGCGCGCGAAGCGGACCGGGGGCTTTTCTGGGGCTCCATCCGGGCCACGCTCAGCCATCTGATGTGGGGCGACATGATGTGGATGTCGCGCTTTGATGGCGGGGCTGCGCCGTCAAAGCCGCTTACGGAGACCGGGAGCGCCTATGATTGGGCCGCCCTCAAGGAAGGCCGTCCGGCGCTTGATACACGGGTTGCGACCTGGGCGGAGGGGCTGGAGATGGATGCGTTCAGCGGTGATTTGACCTGGTATTCCGGCGCGCTTGGGCGTGAGATGTCAAAACCCTACGCGATCTGCGTGGCGCATTTCTTCAATCACCAGACCCACCATCGCGGGCAGGTCCATGCAGCGCTCACCGCACTGGGCGTGAAAACCGACGATACTGATATTCCCTTCATGCCGGAGGATGCCTGATGGCGCTGATTTCCCCCTCCCGCCGGTTGCGCCGCACGCCTTTTTCCGAAGGGGTCGAGGCCGCGGGCGTCAAGGCCTACACGGTCTATAACCACATGCTTCTGCCGACGGTGTTTCGCAGCGTTGAGGAGGACTATCACCACCTCAAGGAGGCGGTGCAGGTCTGGGATGTCTCCGTGGAGCGGCAGGTGGAACTGCGCGGGCCCGATGCGGCGCGTCTGATGCAGATGCTGACCCCGCGCGATCTGCGCGGCATGCTGCCGGGGCGGTGTTTCTATGTGCCCATCGTGGATGAAACCGGGGGCATGTTGAACGATCCCGTGGCGGTGAAGCTGGCCGATGACCGCTGGTGGATTTCGATTGCCGACAGTGATTTGCTGCTGTGGGTCAAGGGCATCGCCAATGGCTACCGGCTGGATGTGCTGGTCGATGAGCCGGACGTCAGCCCGCTGGCCGTGCAGGGGCCGAAGGCTGAAGACCTGATGGCGCGGGTGTTTGGCGAAGCGGTGCGCGAAGTGCGGTTCTTCCGCTTTGGCATGTTCTCCTTTCAGGGGCGTGATCTGGTTGTGGCGCGCTCAGGCTATTCCAAGCAGGGCGGGTTCGAGATTTATGTGGAAGGGGGCGACATCGGCATGCCCCTGTGGCACGCGCTGATGGAAGACGGTGCGGATCTGGACGTGCGCGCGGGCTGCCCCAACGGGATTGAGCGGATCGAGAGCGGTTTGTTGAGTTATGGCAATGACATGACGGACGACAATACGCCCCATGAATGCGGGCTGGGCCGGTTTTGTGACACGCAGACGGCGATTGGCTGTATCGGACGCGATGCGCTGCTCAGGGTGGCCAAGGAAGGCCCCGTCCAGCAGATCCGCGCGATTGATATTGCGGGTGATGCGGTGCCGTCCTGTGACCGGCCTTGGCCGTTGATGGCGGGCAGCAAGCGGGTGGGGCAGGTGACCTCTGCCGCCTGGTCGCCGGATTTCAAGACCAATGTGGCGGTTGGCATGGTGCGGATGACCCATTGGGATGCGGGCACGGAGTTGAGGGTTGAGACGCCGGAAGGCCCGCGGGACGCGCGGGTGCATGAGGATTTCTGGGCGTAATGCGCTTTGAGAGGGCGGGGATTTTCGGGGCTCTGCCCTCGCGCCAGAGGCGCGGTCTAAACTAAAGGATGGCGCCCCTCTGGGGCGACACCCCGGGATATTTTTGGAGAAAAGATGGGCAGTGTTGTCCGTCAGAGGGAGAGATGAATGTTTAATGCGCTGGTGGTGAATAAGGATGATGAGGGGAAGACCTCGGCGGCGGTGACGCAGATCGGCGTGGAGGATCTGCCGGAAGGGGAGGTGACCGTGGCGGTGGAATATTCCACCGTGAATTACAAGGATGGTCTTTGCATTGGGCCCGGTGGCGGGCTGGTGCGGAAGTATCCGCATGTGCCGGGGATTGATTTTGCGGGTACGGTGGAGGCGTCGGAGGATGACCGCTACAAGCCGGGTGACAAGGTTGTTTTGACCGGCTGGCGTGTGGGCGAGGCGCATTGGGGCGGGTATGCCCAGAAGGCGCGGGTGAAAGCCGATTGGTTGGTGCCGCTGCCCGCAGGGCTGGACACACGTCAGGCCATGGCGGTGGGCACGGCTGGGTTCACGGCGATGCTGTCGGTCATGGCGTTGGAGGATCATGGGATCAAGTCGGGGCCTGTGTTGGTCACGGGTGCTGCGGGTGGCGTGGGGTCGGTTGCGACAGCCATTCTGGCCAATCTGGGTTACAAGGTTGCTGCCGTGACCGGGCGGCCTGAGACGGCCGAGTATCTGACCGGTTTGGGTGCGACACAGATTGTTGCCCGCGAAGAGATCAACGAGACGGTCAAACGCCCGCTCGAAGGTGAGACCTGGGGCGGATGTGTGGATGCCGTGGGCGGCGCGATGCTGGCGCGGGTGTTGGGGCAGATGGAATACGGGGCCTCTGTGGCGGCGGTTGGTCTTGCGGGCGGTGCGGGGCTGCCTGCGACGGTCATTCCCTTCCTGCTGCGCGGTGTGAACCTGTTGGGCATCGACAGTGTCATGCAGCCCTATGATAACCGTCTGCGCGCCTGGGAGCGTCTGGCCAAGGACCTGCCGATGGACAAGCTGGAAGCGATGGTGCAGCCCGCGACCCTGTCTGATCTGCCCCAACTGGGCGCGGACATCCTTGCCGGTCAGGTCAAGGGCCGGGTTGTGGTTGACGTCAACGCATGATCCCGCGCGCCTGTGCGGTGCCGCGCGATGCGCAGCTTTACCGCTATGTGGAGCAGGACGGGGCCTATACCGATTGTTTTGAGGTGATGCACCCGATGGAGGCGGATCTGTCCGCCTTCATCAGCGCGTTCTACACCACCTGGCTGTTTCGGCTGGAGCGGGTGGTGCTGACTGTCTCCCTGCGCCGCCGTATCCGCGATACGGATGTTGCCGCGCTGGCGGAGGGTGCGGGGCAGTTTGCGGCCTGGACGGTCGAAGACCGGGCGGAGGGGCAGATCCTGCTGTGTGATCTGTCTGGCGCGACGCGGTCGTGGCTGGCTGTCGCCCCGAAAGAAGGCGGGACGACGCGGCTGTTGTTCGGCTCTGCCGTGGTGGCGCGGGACGGGCAGCCCTTGCCCGGTCTGGTGCGGGCGCTGATCCCGGCGCATCGCTTTTATTCCCGCGCCTTGCTGCGCAGTGCGGAATGGCGGTTGCGCAAGGGTTGAGGCTGCGGTTGGGCGCGCCTAGGGTGGCGCGAGACATCAGGAGACCTCCATGACCGCCTACGACACCGACAACATTTTCGCCAAGATCCTGCGCGGGGAAATCCCCAGTTTCACTGTCTATGAAGACGATGAGACCTATTGCTTCATGGACATCATGCCGCGCAGTGACGGCCATTGTCTGGTCATTCCAAAGACCCCCTGCCGGAACATTCTGGATGCCACGCCAGCGCAGCTGGCGGCTTGTATGGCGACCGTGTCGAAGGTCGCCAATGCCGCCAAGGTGGCGTTTAACGCGGATGGCATCACCTTGCAGCAGTTCAGCGAAGCGGCGGGCGGGCAGGAGGTGTTCCATTTGCATTTCCACATCCATCCGCGCCATGACGGCCTGCCGTTGCGTCCGGCGGGCGTGATGGGGGACATGGAAGTGATCAAGGGCCATGCGGCGGCCATTGCGGCTGCATTAACCTGAAACCCGGACGCGCGCGGCGCAGTGCAGAGCCCCCCGGCGGGGCAAAAAAGGAATCGCGTGTCGCACGATCTGACGGGTTCAAAGATCGACACATAAGCTGCGAAATGCGTCATGCGCAAAAAATTGCCGAAAAATCATTGGCTTGTCTCTGGCACAACTTTGTCGGGAATTTTGTCATATTTATCAGTGCCTCGGAGCACTTGGGCGCTCTGCGCGGTAGAGGGGCGGATTCTTTTCCTTTGCCGTGACAGATTGTCGCCTTAGGCTTGTGGCCAATAAAAACCAACAGGGACAAGAAATCATGGCTCTAAAACCACCACTTTCGGATCTGCCGATCAAAACGGCAGATGTCGGATTTTACCGAGGATTCAGCGTCAATGTGACGGTGATCAGTAAAATCATCATCTCATGTCTTGTTGTCTGGGCGATTGTCTGGCCCGAATGGGCGGGCGAGGTTCTGGGCGCATGGAACAGCGTGATCCTCAAGAACTTTGCCTCCTGGTACATCTGGACGGTGGCGTTCTTTGTCATTGTCTGTCTGGGGCTGGCGATCTGGCCCACGGCCGGACGGCTCAATCTGGGGCAGGATGGCGAAAAGCCGGAGTTCTCCAACTTCTCATGGTTCTCGATGATGTTTGGTGCCGGTATCGGTGTCGGCATGCTGACATGGGCCGTGGCGGAACCCGTTGCCCACTTCAAGAACAACCCGGCGGTCATTCAGGGCGTGAACACCGCGCTTGGGGCAGACAACGTGCGGGAGGCCTATGTCTGGTCTTTCCTGCATTGGGGTCTGGGCGCATGGGCCTGTTATGCGGTTGCGGGTCTGGCGCTGGCGTTCTTCAGCTACCGCCGTGGTCTGCCGCTGACGATCCGGTCCTCGCTCACGCCGCTGTTTGGCAAATCGCTGTCGGGCACGCTGGGTCACATCATTGATATCGTCGCGGTTGTGGCCACCATTCTGGGTGTGGCACAGACGCTGGGCTTTGGTGTGGAGCAGTTCGTTGCGGGTCTGACGCGGATCGGTATCGGCGGTTTGGCGCTGGAAGATGGATCTGCGACCACGATGGGTATCGTTGTAGCGCTCTTGGTGATCATGGGGGCCTCGACCCTGTCGGCGCTTTCGGGTGTGGGCAAGGGCATCAAATGGCTGTCGAACATCAACATGGTGCTGTCCATTCTCCTGCTGGGGTTCTTCATCATCTTCGGTGCGACGTTCTTTGGCGCAACGGCCTTCTTTGTCGGCATCTGGGATTACCTGATGGCGCTGCCGTGGCTGAGCTTCAACGTCTACGCTTCTGACGGTGTCGAAGGCTCTGAAGCGTTCAAACTGGCGCAGTGGCAGGGCTGGTGGCCGGTGTTCTACTGGGCATGGTGGATCGCATTCGCCCCCTTTGTGGGTCTGTTCCTGGCGCGTATTTCGCGCGGGCGGAGCATCCGTGAATTCGTGCTGGGTGCGATGATCGTGCCATCGCTGATGTGCTTTGTCTGGTTCTCCTGGGCGGGTGGCACAGCGATTGATCTGGAGCTGAACGGCGATGCCGGGGGTCTGATCCTGGATGCGGCCAATGGCGACAAGATCTTTGCCATGACCGAATTCATGCTGGCACCCATCGCGGAAGTTCTGGCCTGGGGCATGGCGGTGATGATCGTTGTGCTGCTGATGACCTTCCTTGTGACCTCTGCTGACTCTGCGGTGCTGATCGTGAACACGATCAACGCGGCCGGTGACGAAGGCCCCAAGGCGCGTCCTCACATCCTGTTCTGGGGCGCGGCACTGGCGCTGGTGGTTGGTGGATTGCTGATTTCCGGCGGCACGGGGGCCATTCAGACCGCGATGGTGATCGGTGCCCTACCATTCTCCATCGTTATGGTGCTAATGTGCTTTGCACTCATCAAGGCCATTTACAACGATGGCCGGCGTGAGGCGGCAGGTGTGCCAACGCTTGCTGACGATATCTCGGCCACACCGGCTGAGTGACGTAGCCAACGCGACGTGACAGCAAAGCCCCGGTGCACACTGCACCGGGGCTTTTGCGTTTGACGCTGGCTGCGTTTCACCTCAATTTCGCAGCATGACAGATATCACACTTGATCCCGACTGGGTCCGCGCCCAATTCCCCGCCTTCGCTGAGCCGACCCTGCAAGGGCAGGCCTTCTTTGAGAACGCAGGGGGGTCCTACACCTGCAAGCCGGTCATCGACCGGTTGTTCCGGTTCTACACCCAGCGCAAGGTGCAGCCCTATGCGCCCTATGCCGCCAGCACGCTGGGCGGGGAGGAGATGGACGAGGCGCGCACAAGGCTGTCCGCCATGCTGGGCGTCGACACGGATGAGGTGAGCTTTGGCCCCTCCACCACGCAGAACACTTATGTGCTGGCGCAGGCTTTCGGCCAGATGATGCAGCCGGGAGAGGCGATCATCGTCACCAATCAGGACCATGAAGCCAACTCCGGCCCCTGGCGCAGGTTGGCAGACCGCGGGATCGAGGTGCGCGAGTGGAAGGTGAACCCCCAGACCGGTCATCTGGACCCGCATGATCTGGAGGCGCTGTTGGACGACACAGTGCGGCTGGTTTGCTTTCCCCATTGCTCCAACGTTGTCGGAGAGGTGAATTGCGTGACCGAGATCACCGCGCTCGCCCATGCGGCGGGGGCGTTTGTCTGTGTGGATGGCGTATCTTACGCGCCGCATGGCTTTACGGACGTGGGCGCGCTGGGGCCGGACATCTATCTGTTCTCTGCTTACAAGACCTATGGGCCGCATCAGGGGATCATGGTGATCCGGCGCGCGTTGGGGATGCTGCTGCCCAATCAGGGGCATGATTTCAACGGCGACAGCCTCTACAAGCGGTTCACCCCGGCGGGGCCGGACCATGCACAGGTCGCGGCCTGTGCAGGCATGGCGGATTACGTGGACAGTTTTTATGCCCATCATGTGCCAGATGGCACGGCAGATGCCGCAGGCCGGGCGGGGGTCGTGCATGACATCATGCGGGCCCATGAGACGGCATTGCTGACCCCGCTGCTGGAAGCGCTGCGCAACCGCAATTCCGTGCGCCTCATTGGCCCGGCAGAGGCGCAGGGGCGCGCTCCGACCGTGGCCCTGGCGTTGAACCGACCCGGAGAGGACGTGGCCGCCACCCTTGCACCGCATGGTGTGATGGCCGGAGGCGGCGATTTCTACGCCGGGCGCGTGTTGTCGGCGATGGGGGTGGAGATGGACAGGGGCGTTCTGCGGCTGAGCTTCACCCATTACACCACGCAGGCCGAGATTGATCAGCTGATCACGGCGCTGGATGCGGTTTTGTGAAGAATTCGTGAACGTCTCACCTTGATTGCCGCTGGTCTGTCCTAGCTCCCTTAGCAGACCAAGCAGGCAGGCCCCGACATGAGCGACACTTCCCCGATACTGATGTGGTTTCACCGCGATCTGCGGTTGAGCGATCACGCGGCTTTGACAGCCGCCTGTGCCACGGGCCGCCCGGTGATCCCGGTGTTCATCCACGACCGCTTGGTCGCTGATCTGAAAGCCGCGCCAAAGTGGCGCTTGGGTCTTGGGATTGGCGCCTTGGCGGACAGTCTTGCCGCCAAGAGCAGCCGTCTGATCCTGCGCCGGGGTGAGGACGCGTTGGAGGTGTTGCAGGCGCTGATCAATGAGACCGGGGCAGGGGCGGTTTATTGGAGCCGCCCTTACGATCCTGACACCATCGCCCGCAACACCCGCGTGAAGGCCGCGTTGAAGGACGCCGGGATCGACGCGCAGTCGTTCAAGGGGCATCTGATGTTCGAGCCCTGGACGGTGGAGACGAAGACCGGCGGGTTCTACAGGGTCTACACGCCGTTCTGGAAGATGGTCAAAAATGTCGATGTGGCTGAACCGCTGCCGACGCCGGGCCGGATACCGGCGCCGGATACATGGCCTGCCAGCGATGCGTTGGACGGATGGGACATGGGCAACGCCATGGTGCGCGGCGCGGATGTGGTCCGTCCCTTTGTCCGGCTGGGAGAGGCCGCAGCACAGGCGCGGCTGGCAGAATTCACCGATCATATCATCCAGGGCTATGACACCAGCCGGGACATGGTGGCCGAGGACGGCACTTCAAATCTCAGCGAAAACCTCGCATTGGGAGAGATCAGCCCGCATCAGTGCTGGCACGCAGGCCAGCGGGCGTTGCACGAAGGCAAGGCCGGGGCGGAGACCTTCCTCAAAGAGCTGGTCTGGCGCGAATTTGCCTATCACCTGATGCACCACACGCCACGCATTCTGACGGGGAACTGGCGCGAGGATTGGGATGCCTTCCCCTGGCAGGAGGATCCTGACGCGCCGGAGGTTGTCGCCTGGAAACAAGGCCGCACCGGGCTGCCCTTCATCGACGCGGCCATGCGCGAGCTTTATGTCACCGGGCGGATGCACAACCGGGGCCGGATGATCGTGGCCAGCTATCTGACCAAACATCTGATGACCCATTGGCGCATTGGCCGCGATTGGTTTGAGGACTGCCTGATCGACTGGGATCCGGCCAGCAATGCGATGGGGTGGCAGTGGTCCGCAGGCTCCGGCCCGGATGCCACGCCGTACTTCCGGGTGTTCAACCCCGAAACCCAGTTGGACAAGTTCGACAAAGAGCGCGCCTACACCAGCCGCTGGATTGCCGAACGCAAAGCCAACCCCCACAAGGATGCGCTCGCCTTCTTTGAGGCAATCCCGCGTCACTGGGGCCTTTCCCCCACAGATCCGTACCCGCAGCCGATCGTTTCCCCTGCGGAAGGACGCCAGCGCGCGCTTGACGCCTATTCAAATCGTGGATTTTAAGAATTGTTAATTCTGAACAACGGGCTACACTCTGGTCCGCTTCAACACTGCGAGGGCGCGCCATGATCTTGACCAGCACCGACGGGCAAACTGACCTGCCGCGTTACTTCACGCGCGTCTTTGGCGTGGCGCTGGAAATGCAGCACGGGCGGGTGGATTTCGTCTTGCCCGATGGCCGCATCTTCCGGGCGGAGGGCAAGAAACCCGGCCCCGTGGCGGAACTGCGCATTCACAACAACGATCTGTTTGCGCGGCTGATCCGCGAAGGTGATCTGGGGTTCTGCGACGCCTATCTGGATGACTGGTGGTCGACGCCGGATTTGCAGGCCTTCATGGATCTGGTGCATGCAGACAACGAAGACATCTATGACGGCTTCCCCGGCATGTCGCTGGTGCGCAGTTTTGAGAAACTGCGGTTCTGGCTGCAACGCAATTCCAAGGCGCAGGCGCGCAAGAACATCTCGTACCATTATGATCTGGGCAATGATTTCTACGGGCTGTGGCTGGATGACACGATGACCTATTCCTCGGCTCTGTTCGAGGAAGGCGCGCAGCAATCGCTGGAGGCGGCACAGACGGCGAAATACAAATCCATGGTGGACCAGATGGGCGTGCAGCCCGGTGATCATGTGCTTGAGATCGGCTGCGGCTGGGGCGGTTTCGCGGAATATGCAGCCAAGGAGCGGGGGCTGAAGGTGACCGGGCTGACCATCAGCGAAGAGCAGTTTAAATACGCCAAGGAACGCATTGAAAAGGCTGGGCTTTCAGATCAGGTTGATTTCAAGTTGCAGGACTACCGCGATGAGCTGGGTGAATATGACGGTATTGCCAGCATCGAGATGTTCGAAGCCGTGGGCGAGAAATACTGGCCGGTCTATTTCCAGACCGTACGCGACCGCCTGAAGCCCGGAAAATCGGCCACCTTGCAGATCATCACTGTCGCGGACCGCCGCTGGGACGTCTATAAACGCGGGGTGGATTTCATTCAGAAATACATCTTTCCCGGTGGCATGCTGCCCAGCCCCAAGGCACTGCGCGATCAGGTCTACAGCGCCGGGCTTGAGGTCGAACGCTCCATCGAGTTTGGCAAAAGCTATGACATCACCCTGCGGCGCTGGCATGAAACCTTCAACGAACGCTGGGATCAGGTGCGGGCCCTGGGCTTTGATGACCGCTTTCGCCGGATGTGGAATTTTTACCTCACTTCCTGCGCGGCGACATTTGACAGTGGAAATTGCGACGTAACGCAGATTACCATTAAGCGACCTGCGTAACCCGCGTCGCCAAAGGAACGTCACATGCCCACCGCAGCACGCTTGATGGCCGGGGTCTGCCTTGCGGCCCTGGCTTATGTTCTGTCCTCCATTGTTGTGCCTTTGATGCCCGAAAGCACGGATTTCGGCATTTTCTTTCCGCTCAATTCGGTGTTGGGATTTGGCGTGGGCTGGTTCGTGATGGGCCGCCGCGCCGGGCGGGGCACCACGGCGGCGATCAACAATGGCCTCACGGGGGTTTTTGTGCTGCTCTTGTGGGGCGTGATGGTGCAGGCCACCAATGAGATGGTCCGCCGCGCGATGATCAACCGCTATGACAATGCGTTTGAGGCGATGGTGGCGATCTTTCAGCTTGGTGCGGAATACGCCTATATGATCGCCGTTGTGCCCATGGGCATCGCCGCCGTTGTGGGCGCGGTGATTGCCGGTCTGGCGACGGAATTCGCTGACAACAACTGGAAATAGCGTTTTGCGCGATTTGTTCTTCTACGGCACGTTGCGGCATCTGCCGCTGCTTGAGATTGTGATGGGCGCAGCGGCCTCTGCCCTTGATCTGCGGCAGGCGGTGCTGCCCGACCATGCGGTTCTGGCGGTGCAGGAAGGCCCGTTCCCGATGATCCGCGCGCAACAGGGCGCAAACGCCAAAGGTCTGTTGCTGCGCGGCCTGACGGACGAGCAGATCACCCGGCTGGATTTCTACGAAGGCAGCTTTGCCTATGATTTGCGCGCGGTGACCCTTGAGGATGGCGAGCAGGCCGAAGTGTATTTTCCCCAACCCGGCCAATGGACGGCGCAAGACCCGTGGTCGCTTGCAGACTGGGAAGCGGATTGGGCCGCGATCTCTTGCCACGCTGCGCGCGAGGTCATGGGGTACCTGGGTGTAAGGGACCGCGATGCGGTTGCGCGCATGTTTCCGATGATCCGGGCGCGGGCGGCCTCAAGGGTGAATGCCGCGGCGTCCCGGCATGGCGCAGGCACGATGCAGGGGCGGATTGAGGTTGCGGCGCAGGAGCGTGCCTATTCCCGCTTCTTTGCATTGGATGACATCCGCCTGCGCCATGAACGGTTTGATGGTGCCATGTCCGGCGTGCTGGACCGGGCGGTGTTCATTGCCGCCGATGCGGCGATCCTGTTGCCCTATGATCCGGTCCGCGACCGCGTGTTGCTGGTGGAGCAGATGCGCATGGGCCCCTTTGCACGCGGCGACCGCGCGTGTTGGCAGCTTGAACCCATCGCCGGGCGCGTCGATGCGGGAGAGACGCCGTTGCAGGCGGCCCGGCGTGAGGCACGCGAAGAAGCCGGACTCACGCTCGGTGAAATAGAGACCGTGGCCGAAGTTTACGCTTCTCCCGGCAATTCAACAGAATTTTACTACATCTTTTGCGGGCTTGCGGATCTTCCCGACAGCATCACCGGTGTGGGCGGGCTGGAGACGGAGGACGAGGACATTCGCTCTCATACCTTGAGCTTTGACGCGCTGATGGCGCTGGTCGAAGGGCAGGGGGCGGCGAATGCACCGCTGGTTCTGGCCGCCTTCTTGCTGGCCCGTCATCGCGACAGACTGCGCGCGACCGCTTGAGGTTGCCTGAGGGCGCGGCTACACCGGAGGAAACATAACCTCTGGGGGCTTTTATGCACGTTGCAACCGATCTGGCACAGGCCGTTGGAAACACACCACTGATCAAGCTGCGCAAAGCCAGCGAAGAGACCGGGTGCACCATTCTGGGCAAGGCCGAATTCATGAACCCCGGCCAGTCCGTCAAGGACCGTGCGGCGCTGTTCATCATCCGTGATGCGGTGGAAAAGGGCCTGCTGAAACCCGGCGGCACCATCGTGGAAGGCACGGCCGGCAATACCGGTATCGGTCTGGCGCTGGTGGGCGCGTCGATGGGGTTCAAGACGGTGATTGTCATTCCGGAGACGCAGTCTCAGGAAAAGAAGGACATGTTGCGGCTGGCCGGTGCTGAACTGGTGCAGGTGCCAGCAGCCCCCTACAGCAACAGCAACAACTACATCCGTTATTCGGAACGGCTGGCCAAGGAACTTGCCCGGGGAAGCAACCGTGGCGTGATCTGGGCCAACCAGTTCGACAATGTCGCCAATCGCCAGGCGCATATCGAAGGGACAGCGCCCGAAATCTGGGAGCAGACGGAGGGCAAGGTCGATGCCTTTGTCTGTGCCATCGGCACCGGCGGCACGCTTGCGGGCGTCGGTATGGGCTTGCAGCCCAAGGGCGTGCGCATCGGATTGGCCGATCCCGAAGGGTCGGGCATGTACAAGATCTATACGGGCAAGGAGGCGGGGGGCGACAGCATCACCGAAGGGATCGGTCAGGGCCGCGTTACCGCCAATCTGGAAGGGTTCACGCCTGACGTCTGCTACAAGATCCCTGACAGCGAAGCGCTGCCGATTGTCTTCGACCTTCTGGCCGACGAAGGGCTGTGTCTGGGGGGATCATCCGGGATCAACGTGGCCGGCGCGATCCGGATGGCGCGCGATCTGGGGCCGGGGCATACGATTGTGACCATCCTGTGCGATTTTGGCACGCGCTATCAGTCCAAGCTGTTCAACCCGGACTTCCTGCGCGCAAAGGACCTGCCGGTGCCGCCGTGGCTGGACCGCGCGCCTGCGTCGATCCCCGGAGTGTTTGAAGACATCTGATGGCGGTATTGCTTCGCATATGTGCCACGCTGATCGCCGTTGTGTGGCTGTCAGTGGGGGCTTCCGCTCAGGCGCTGTCGGACGCTGACCTGACCCGTTGGGACGGGGTTGCGGCCCGCGCGGATGCGGCCATCGAAAACCCCGATGCGTCCGAAGAGATGTTGAATACCCTGCGTATTCAGATCACCGCATTCCGATCCGAATTCGAAGCCGCGCGCACCACCAACAGCGCGCGCATCGCCACGCTGCGCGAGCAACTGGCAGCGTTGAACGCCACCGCCCCCGGAGAGGGGGTTGAGGAATCCCCGGACTTCATCGCGCAGCGGCAGGCGTTGAACGATCAGTTGAGCCAGGCTCTGGCGCCGGTACAGCGGGCCGAGGCGGAATTCGTGCGTGCCGAAGCACTGGTCGAAGCGATTGACCGGCAACTGCGCGACCGGCAGACCGAAGCCTTGCTGACAGTGGTGCCCACACCGCTGAACCCGCTCTATTGGCAGCCTGCGGTGACCGATCTGACCACCTCTGTACAAGAGCTGTGGGCGGAGAATGCGGGCAGGCGCGGCGGCGGGGACGGCACGCTGCCGCATCAGTCGCTGGCGGTTGCGCTGGTGCTGACGTTGCTGGGGCTGGTGCTGATCTTCCGGGGCAGGCGGTGGTCCCGCCGGATCGTGGAACGCCTGCAACGCTTCGGCGCGCGCGGCTTTGGCATCTGGCGGTTTGTGGTGTCGCTTTTGCGGATCATCCTGCCTTTCGGCGGCCTGCTGCTGATCGCGCTGGCGGCGGTGTCGACGCAGATGTTTGGCCAGAAAGGCAATGAGATCCTGCTCTCCATCGCGATTCTGGGGGGCATCATGCTGGGCGTGCGCTGGGTGTCGGAGCGGGTGTTCTCCCGCGATGAAGACGAAGCGCTGGTGATGCTGCCTGCGCCTGCGCGCGCGCGGCTGCGGTTCTATGTGGCCGCGATCACCCTGTTGATGGCGATGAACGCGCTGATCCTGATGGTGCTGGACGCGGGCGAGGCCCCGGTGGTCAGCAGCGCGGTCTTCTCCTTTCCCTTCACCATTCTGTCCGGGCTGGCCCTGTTCCGCATTGGTATTGTCCTGCGCGGCTACGCCGATCCGGAGCCGGAAGAAGAGGTGGCGACCGAAGTGCGCGCCTCCACGCTGGGCCGGGTTATCCGCTGGCTGGGCACGGGCGCTGTCCTGACCGCCTGCATTTCACCCTTGCTGATGGCGGCGGGGTACTTTCAGGCGGCGAACGCGCTTTTTGGACCCTACATCATGACACTGGCGCTGCTGGGGCTGGTCATGGCCTTGCAGCGGTTTGCGGCAGACGTCTACGGCGCGATCAGCGGGCAGGGCGACCGGGCGCGGGATGCGCTGGTCCCGGTGCTGATCGGGCTGGTGTTGCTGCTGCTTGTCGCCCCGGTGCTGGCGTTGGTCTGGGGCGCGCGCCTGACGGATCTCACGGAGCTTTGGGCGGGTCTGGGGCGCGGAGTTGCCTTGGGTGACGCGCGCATTTCCCCTTCGGACTTTCTGGCCTTTGCGGTCATCTTCGGGATTGGCTACGCGCTGACCCGGCTGCTGCAATCTGCGCTCAAGGGCAGCGTGTTGCCCAAGACCCGGATCGACATCGGAGGGCAGAACGCGATTGTCTCGGGGCTGGGATACGTTGGTATCTTTCTTGCCGCGATTGCCGCGATCACCGGGGCGGGCATTGACCTCAGCTCGCTTGCGCTGGTGGCCTCGGCGCTCACGGTGGGCATCGGTTTTGGCCTGCAAAACATCGTCAGCAACTTTGTCTCCGGCATCATCCTGCTGATTGAACGCCCCATTTCCGAAGGCGACTGGATCGAGGTGGGCGGGCAGATGGGATATGTGCGCAACATCTCCGTCCGGTCGACGCGGATTGAGACGTTCGACCGCACCGATGTGATCGTGCCCAACGCCGATCTGGTCAGCGGGACGGTGACGAACTACACCCGTGGCAACACCGTGGGCCGTCTGATCGTGCCGGTGGGCGTGGCTTACGGCACTGATACGCGGCGGGTCGAAGCCATCCTGTCGGAAATCGCCCAGGCCCAGCCGCTGGTGCTGGCGCAACCTGCCCCTGCGGTCTTGTTCCTGAATTTCGGCGCGGATGCGCTGGAGTTTGAGATCCGCTGTTTCCTGCGGGATGTGAACTGGATGATGGTGGTCAAGAGCAACATCAACCATGCGATTGCCGCGCGTTTTGTGGAAGAAGGGATCGAAGTGCCCTTCGCCCAACGCGACCTGTGGCTGCGCAACCCCGAAGCCTTGCGCGGCGCCCAGCAGGACACCGCCCTGGAAGGCGACACAGCCGACCTGCCAGACAAAGGAACGCCTGCGTGACCGAGATGCTTTTTCGCGCCGACGCCTATCAACGCGATGCAGCGGCCCGTGTGACCGGTCTGACCGAAGAAGGCGGCGTGGTGCTGGATCAGTCGGTCTTCTACCCCACCGGCGGTGGCCAGCCGGGGGATGCGGGGTGGTTGGAATGGGACGGGCAGAGATTGCCCATCGCCACAGCCGTCAAAGGGCAGGGTGCGGACATCGTTCTGGTGCCTGCCGAACCCATGGCCCTGCCACCCATGGGCGCCCATGTTCAGCAGGTGCTGGATTGGGAGCGTCGATACCGTCACATGCGCGTGCATACCGCGCTGCATCTGCTGTCGGTCGTGATCCCTTTTGGCGTGACGGGCGGGCAGATTTCCTCCACCCACGGGCGGCTGGATTTCGACATGCCTGAGGCGCCAGAGGACCGCGATGAGATCGAAGAGGCGCTGAACGTCTTTGTGGCCGAAGACGCCCGCGTCAGCGAAAGCTGGATGACCTTCGCCGAGCTTGCCGCCGCCCCGCATCTGATCAAGACCATGGCCGTCAAACCACCCACAAGCGGGGGTGACGTCCGCCTGATCCGCATCGGAGAGGAAGATGCCTGGATCGATTTGCAGCCCTGCGGCGGCACCCATGTGGCGCGCACCGGGGAAATCGGCGCGCTGCGGCTGGGCAAAATCGAAAACAAGGGCCGCAAGAACCGCCGCGTTTACGTCCATTTGGACGCTTAAGCCACAGCGGTGTAATTCCCTCTTGCAAGTCATGACACCTCCACGCTAAACCGCCCCTCACGGAGCGGTGGCCGAGTGGTCGAAGGCGCACGCCTGGAAAGTGTGTAGGCGGGAGACCGTCTCCAGGGTTCGAATCCCTGTCGCTCCGCCATAACCCCCCCAGACATCCCCCTCTTGTCCCGCCCGCCGGGCACGCTAACCTTCTGTCTCAACGTCAGGAGGCACGATGTCTGTCAACACCACGCGCATTTCGGCAGGGCAGGCTTTGGACGCCTTGCGCACGGGGCATGCGGCACAGGTGGCCGGGCAGATGACCGTGTCCTGGATGCTGCATGGCCGTCCCGGCATCGGCAAGACGGAGATCGTGCAGCAGCTGGCGCAGGAGACGGGCAGCCGCTTGTTCGATTTGCGTCTGACCACGATTGAGCCGCAGGATCTGCGCGGCTTGCCGTTCTACGACCACGACACCCGCCGCACGGTCTGGTACCGGCCTGAAGACCTGCCCGATGATCCCGCACACCCTGCCATCCTGTTTCTGGATGAGCTGACCGCTGCCGCCCCCACGTTGCAGCCGACGATCTATGGCTTGCTTCAGGAACGCCGGATCGGGCGGCACAGCCTGCCCGACAGCACCTTTATCGTGGCGGCGGGCAACGCGGTGGAGGACGGTGCGGTGGCCTATGAGATGGGCACGGCCCTGTCGGACCGGCTGGTGCATCTCAATGTGGGCGCCACTGCCAGCGATTGGCTGACCCGCTATGCCGTGCCACGTGGGGTGCACCCGGCGGTGACGGCTTTCATCCGCACCCGGCCCGATCTGTTGGAGACCACCGAAGACGCGCTCAGGCAGGGCAATATGATTGCCTGCACGCCACGCTCCTGGGCGCGGGTCAGCACGATCCTGAACGCGGTGGGCGACAAGGACCTGCGCGATGTGCTGATTGCAGGCACGTTGGGAGAAGCCGTTGCGGCTGAGTTTGTGCTGATCGCTGAAGAGGTTGCTTCGACCGTGCAGGCAACAGAGCTGATCGAAGCGGCCCCGGCAGAGCGTGCAGAGCTCTACCCAAGCAGCCTGCATGGGCTGACGGCGCTGGTCTATGCGTTGATCACGCTGGCCGATGCCACGACGATTGACAGCGTCATTGACGCGATGGTCGAGGTCGGCGGATTGGCCAAGCTGCGCAAGGACGCAGGTTTTGAACGGCTGCCGCTGGGGGAGCTGAGCACCTACGGCATTGAGTTGCTGATTGAAAAGGCGCTCAAGGACGGGTTGCAGGAAGCCTTTCGCAATTCCCGATCCTACGCGGCCTACACGTCGGATCGGCAGGCCATGGGGCTGGCGTGATCGCTGGGGCAGCGCATTCCAGACGCGCCAGCCCTGCCTTGCGCGCGTTGGCGGAAGCGGATCCGGCACTGGCGGCGTTGTCATTGTGGTGCACCCACCGCGACGCAGGCGAGACCCGGACCGAGGGCAGCACCATCACCTATGGCCCGGATTTCACCGAACTTGCGCTGCATGAGCAGATTGGGCTGGCCGCACATCATATCCTGCATGTCGCGCTGCGCCATTCTGCGCGGCTGGCGGATCTGCGCACCCGGCTGGGGGGCGGGTTTGATGCAGCACTCTACACCCTTGCTGCGGATGCGGTGGTCAATGAGGCGCTGTTGCTGGCGGATCATGCGTTGCCCCGGCCTGCGGTGACGTTGACGGGGCTGTTGTCAAAAGCCTTGGGGAAAACCGTGTCACCGGAAGTGGCGCTGGCGGCGTGGGATGTGGACCGGCTGTATTATGCGCTGACGAGGGCGCAGGACCAAGCGGGCGATGCGCAGGGCAGGGCGCGTGCCTATGCGCAGGCGCAGGGGTTTGAACCTGATCTGGAGGCCGGTGCAGACGAAGCGGCCGCCGAAAACGACATGGAACAGGCCGCCCGCTGGCGTCAGCATATGAGCCGTGCGATGGATGTGGGGCGCCAAGCCGGACGCGGGGTCGGCCGGATCGGCCACCGGATCGCGGATGTTCCCACCCCGCGCACCGCCTGGGAGATTGTCCTGCGCCGTGCCCTGACGCGCGCTGTGATGATCCAGCCCCAACCCAGCACCCAGCGTCCCGCACGGCGCTGGATTGCGGGGGCGGCGCAGGCGGCTTTGGCGGGCAGCCCGACACCGGGGTTTGAACCCGGCATGCGTCTTTATACCGATGTGCCGCGCATCGCGCTGGCGCTGGACGCTTCCAGCAGCATTGATGACGCGCGGCTTGCGGTGTTCTGGGCGGAAGTCTCGGGGATTGCCCGCCGCCAGCGGGCGGAACTGCATCTGATCGTGTTTGACGACCAGATCCGGTCGCATGTGCAGATCGACCCGAACCAACAGCGGTTTGAGATGCCACAGCTGCCACGCGGTGGGGGCACTGATTTCTGTCCGGTGATCGCGAAGGCGCGGGAGATTGCGGCGTCCGCGCTGGTGGTCTTCACTGATCTGGAAGGCGATGCCGGCCCGCCGCCACGTGGGGTATCGGTGATCTGGGCGGTGCCGGACGCGGGCACGGTTCAAGCACCCTTTGGCCAAGTGATCGACCTTGCGCGTTAGGCCAGCGCTGCGGCCAGTCGGGCATGGGCGGAGATGCCTTTGGCCTCCAGCGTGATATCGCGCAGGAAGATGTTCTGAGACTGATTGATCCGGTGCAACAGCGCTTCGCTGAGCGGCTCCTGAAACAGCCCCTCGGCGATGATCTGCTGTTCTGCCTGCGTCAGACGCAGCACCTCCGGCCCCTCATCTGACTGCACAGAGACATAGGTGAGCGGCGCAAACACCCCGAGCTCTGATTGCTCCACCACCAGATGCAGCGCGCCGCTGCGCATCTTGCGTCCTGCCGCGATCCGGGTCAGCACCGCACGGGCCTGCACGCGGAGCAGATCAAGACCACGCTCCGCCTCGGCTGCGTCGATCAGCTGTGCGCGTTTGTTGGCAGGCACCCGCAACAGGCGCATTTCAACGAACCACAGCAAGACCAGCATCAGGATCGGGGCCTGGGCCAGCGGCAGGGCGAGGCTGTTCCAGTTCAACCCGATCCCGATCAGCGGCAACAGCGAGAGTGAATAGCGCACCCATTGAAACTCAATCACGATGCGCAGGCGGCCCCCCAGCCCAACGGGGTGTCTGGGCCAGACCGTCACCCGGCCAAAGAACTTGCGCGGCAGTTGCCGCACTTGCAGGATCGCGGGGTTGCGAATGGTGTCGTGGGTGAGGATCAGCATGGGCCGTTTGTCATTCCGTTATGGCGCAACATAGGTCAGGATGGACAGGAGAACAGCTTTGACCCCCACAACCCGATCCCGCTGCCATCCGCCGTTGTTGGCGCGGCGCGTGGATGTATAGTGACCCTATCACTGCCGATTGCCCTGGAGATATCATGTCAGATGTAGACCTTTGGAAACTCTCAGCCTGCGAAGCAAGCGCGAAGATCGCACAAGGGGAGGTATCGGCCAGAGAGGTTGTCGCCGCAAACATCGACCGGATGCACGCGCGCAATGGCGCGATGAACGCGGTGGTGAACGACCTGTCCGAAAGCGCCATGGCAGAAGCGGCCAGGCTGGACGAGACCTTTGCCGCCTCCGGGCCTGTCGGCCCGCTGCATGGTGTGCCCGTCACCATCAAGGAGAACATCGACCAGACAGGGCACGCCAGCCCCAATGGTGTGCCTGCCTTCAAGGATTTGATCGCCCCCGGCGACAGCCCCTTTGTGACCAACCTCAAAGCGGCGGGGGCGGTGGTGATCGGCCGGACAAACACGCCTGAATTCTCCTTCCGGGGCACAACGGACAATCCGCTGCATGGCCGGACCTTCAACCCCTGGAACGACTGGGCCAGTGCGGGAGGATCATCAGGTGGCGCGTCATCGGCTGTGATGTCTGGCATGGGGGCCATTGCACATGGCAATGATATCGGCGGGTCGCTGCGGTTTCCGGCGACCTGCACCGGCGCGGCCACGGTCAAACCGGGTCTGGGCCGCACCCCGGCCTACAACCCGTCCCAAACCGCAGAGCGGGGGATACTGGCGCAGATCACGTCCGTTCAGGGCGTCATTTGCCGTGAGGTCCGCGATGTGCGGCTGGCGATGCAAAGCGCCATCGCCTACAGCCCGCTGGACCCCTGGCAGGTGCCGATGCCCTGGGAAGGGCCTGCGCATGACGGACCAATCAAGGTTGGCTTTACGCAGGAAACCTACGGCTTTGACATGGACCCGGCCGTCTCTGCCGCCCTGTCCACCGCCCGCGCGGCCCTGACCGACGCAGGCTATCTGGTGGAGGAGATTGAAACCCCGGATGTGCTCGAGATCGGGCGGGAGGCCACACGCACGCTGTTTGGAGAGACCAAGGCGCTGATGGGCCCCTTGATGCGCGAACACGGCAGTGCGGCGTTCAACACCTACTTCGACCACTGCTTTGACATCGCGCCGCCCTATGAGGGGGATGCCCTTCTGGCCGCATATGCACGTCGCGCGGCCTTTGTGCGGTCCTGGCTGACGCTGCTTGCAGATTATCCGCTGATCCTGACGCCATTCCTGTTGCAACCCACCTTTGCCCATGCCCGCGATTACGAAGGGCGGGAAGGCGCAGAGGAGATCATGCTGAAAGGCTTCTATTCCTTCGCGATGAACTTCATGGGACTGCCTGCCGGCAATGTGCCCGCAAACCACAACGATGGTCTGCCCGTTGGTGTCCAGATCATCGGACAACGGTTCCGGGAAGACATTATACTGGATGCCTGCGAAGCGATTGAGGACCGGGTGGGGGTGATGGCAAAGCAGCTGTTTGCGCGCAATTGACGCGCGTCCCAACCGCTTGAGGCGGGGCACGGGCGTGCGTTTGACCCAGATCAAAGCGCGCGAATCGCGCAGATTGCATAAACAGGCGATGAAAAACGATACCGTTTCAAACAATGCTGCCACGACGCAAAGCACCTGTCGTGAGACCGCAGCGCTCATGCGGCAAAGCTGTCGGCAAAGTGAATTTGTGATCCAGCAATCCGCACAGATGATCGAAAACGGGCAGGCGGCGATTGAAAGCTCTTTGCAGGTGTTGTCACGCTGCCAAAGCGAAGCGGGCTGAGGGCAGGCATTTTGCTCCGGTGACGGGGCGTGACAGGGGGGCAGACCATCCTCCGGGGCAAGTGACGCACCGGAAGTATGGACATTGCGACCGATGGGCCATAGCGCAGGGACATCGCCTGCCAGAGACCCCGATGACCACACCAACCTATCCCAGCGCCAACCCGTCCCACCGCCGTGCGGATATGAGCGTGCATGCGGTTGGGCTGGTCCTGATCCTGACGGCAGGCAGCATCCTGATCGCCAATGTCTGGGCGGATTACGGCGGCAAGATCACGGCGGCGGTACTGGTCTATGTGCTGTGCGCGCTGATCTCAAATCTGGCGTCATGGACCTATCATTTCGCGCCCTGGCATGACCGCCGCAAGCAGCTCAGACGGATTGATCACGCAGCCATTTATCCCAGTATTTCAGGCACCTTTACGCCGTTCTTCGTGTTGGCGGGAACCTCTTGGACCTTCGCGCTGTTGTGTCTATGCTGGGCGCTGACGGGGCTGGCGATCTGGAACAAGATCACCAATGTCGAGGTCAAATCCCGCTGGTCGACGGCCTCCTACCTGGGGCTGGGTGCCATCGGTCTTTGCGCCTTGCCGGATCTGACAGATGTGCCGCTGGCCACGCTCTGGTGTATCATCGGCGGGGCCTTGTGTTACGTGATCGGCACCGGGTTTTATGCGCGCAAATCCATGCCCTATCGCTATGCGATCTGGCACACCTGGGTGAATTTCGGCGGCATCTTGATGTTTGCGGGCGTCTGGTTGGCGATTTTTCAATAAAGGCGGAGCACCGCGCGTCGTAGCCTGCGTGTATGCGCTTTCATTCGCGAATTGACTAAACGTCAATACTGGGCACAGTGGGGTGTACCGGCACACTGAGCCGGATCAGACCAACGCATTTTCAACAGGTTGCTTTTACATCATGCCCCACGTTTCGGCCCCGACTTTTGCCAAGGATTTCATTGGCGCGGCATTTCCCGATGGTACGGATGTGCAATTCACCAAAGTTGAAGCCAGCGTGCTGCGGATCATGGCGCGGCACCCCGGCCAGATCATCACCCGCGACCACTTGCTGACAGCGCTGAACGGGGATGGCACTGGCAAGACCGACCGCAGCATCGACTACGTCGTGAACCAGCTGCGCCGCAAACTGCGCGATGATCCCAAAGCCCCCCATTTCATCGCCACGCGCTATGGCGAAGGCTACATCTGGCTGGGGGATCGGCAGGCAAAGACACATCCCGCCAGCGGGGCGCATGCGGTGGTCGGGCCCTGTCTGGGAGTGGAGTATTTGGGCCAGCAGGCGGATGCGGCACTGGCCTTTGCCCGGCAGTTTCACGGGAAATTCGCAGGCGATTTTGCGGAGGACCGGCGCGTGGTTTTCGACCCCCACAGCCCGAAACCCGCCGCGTATGCGCCCGATCAGCTGCCCAGTATCGCCATTGAGATGTCCTTTGTGGCAGAGGGCGCGCGGCTCGACTGTGTGATCCGCGGTGTGTTCCTCAGGACGGAGCGGACGTTCTATGTCGCACGCCGGACCATTGAGGGCGATGACGCACCCGAACTTGATGCGCTGATCGACCTCACAATGGCGGAGATCCGCAAACATCTGGCACTCGACGGCGATACGGACAAACCGCTTGCGGTCAGCATGATTGACAGCGGCACCACCTTTTCAGGCGTCAAGGGCCACTGGTCGGAGAACGACGAAAGCCTGCGCCGGATCATTGCGGACAACCCTGATGATCACCGCTCCAGGATCATGCTGGCCACCAACATCCACACCAAGTACCTGCAAGACGGTGTGTCGATCTTCGCCTCCGGCGCTGATCCGCGCCGCCACGACGAGGATGAGATCGAAGCGCTGGTGCTGCGAAGCCTGCCGCATCTGAACGATGATCCGTCCTTCCTGATCGTCGCGGCCAAGCTGCTGTTCTTTGTGGACCGCGGCTATGCAGAGATGGCGATGGACATTGCAGAGCGCGCGCACAGGGAAACGACATCCCTTCTGGCGAGCCTCCCGGTCATCGGGCAGATGTATGTTTTCATTGGGGAAAACGCAAAGGGCAACGCAGCAATTGATCAGGCGCTGGAGCAATGCCCGGCGGGCACGCAGCTGGAGGTCTATCTGCTGATCCTCAAATGTGAGGCGCTGGCGGCTGTGGCTGATTACGACGGCATCGACCGCGTGCTGGCGCGCGTCTATGCGCAGGTGCCGCAGATTGAGACCCTGATGGAGGTGCTGTTCACCAACCCCGATGCGCCGTCCAAGGCCGCGCAGCAAGAACTGGTGAAGATGTCGCGCAAGCAGGCGCATGGGATGTTGCTCTACATGCACTACGTCTATGGCCGGTTGCTGCAAAATCCCACACACCAGAAAAATGCCTACCGGACCTCTTGCACGCTGTTCACACGGCAGTTCGGAAAAGACATCCTGCCTGCGGGCATCACTTGGGAGGCGCGTTGACCCATCGCTGAGGCGGGTGTGGCCATGCTCAGGATGCCATCTGGTGAAGTTTTTTCTGAGCGATACCCGGCCTTTGTCGCCTCTATGAAAACGCAGGCAAATCCACGCTTGCTTTGTGGTCAAAAACTCTCATGATTTGATAAATCGTCTCACCCATTGAGAGAGCCGCGTTTCTGAATGCATCTGGACCGTTTGATTGCCTTGCTCGAAATCATCGCCGTCGCGGGACGTCCCGTTTCGGTGGCCGAGGTTCACAAAGCGTCAGGTCTGCCCAAACCCACATGTTATAGGCTTGTGCAGTCGCTGTTGGACCAGCAGTTGATCGAGCAACCCGGTGAAGACGGCAAATACATCATCGGGGAGCGGATGATCCGCATCGCGCTGCTGGGCAAATCCGACGTGGATGTGCGCCGGTGTGCAGCACCGCTGCTCAAATCCGCCGCCACCACGTTCAATGAAACGGTATTTCTGGCGCGGTTCCGCGACAGCCGGGTTGAGATCATCCATGTGGAAACCCCCAACGATCCCGCGCGCGCGTTCATTCATCCGGGCCTTGGCGTGCGCCCGATGCACGCCTGTTCCTGCTCCAAGGCGATTGCCGCCTTCGCAGAGCCTGCTTTTCAGGACAGCATCCTGACCGGAAGCCTCAAGCAATACACCGATCACACCAAGATCACGCAAGACGAGTTGCGGGCGGAGTTTGCGCAGATTGTCCGACAGGGCTTTGCCGATTGTGATCAGGAGATCGACCTCGGGATAGCAAGCGTTGCGGCACCGGTGTCCATCGGGAACATCGGGGCGATTTTCAGCGTCGGCGCTGTCGGCCCCATCAGACGCTTTGAAAAACCCTACCGCATGGAAATCGGCCAGAGGCTGACGGCATTGTCGCAAAAGATCAGCGGGGCGATCCAGTTGTGTAACGTTGAAGCGGCGTAAGCGCCGTTCAAGCACCGGGCCCTGCGGCCCACATCAAACGACCCGAAAACGGGCATACCTGAAACTTGGAGGAAAAACATGAATTTACGACCTGATCCCACTTTCCACGCCTCGCCCAAGCTGGCGATGCAAGCCCCGGTTGAGAACTACGCCTTCACGGTCATGCTCAGCCCCGATGGGTCGCAGTCCGATGGCATCGCGGTCATTGATCTGAAACCGGAATCCGACACCTACGGCCAGATCGTGCATCAGGTGATCGTGCCCAACAAGGGCGACGAATTCCATCACTTCGGTTGGAACGCCTGTTCTTCGTCTCTGTCGCCGCTCACGGGTCATGCGTTTCTGGAACGCCGCTACCTGATCGTGCCCGGCATCCGGTCGTCCCGCATCTATGTGATCGACGTCAAGGAGCCGCTGAAAGCGAAGATCCACAAGACGATCGAACCTGAGGAACTGTTTGCCAAGACCGGCTACTCGCGCCCACACACGATCCATTGCGGCCCTGAGGGCATCTATGTCTCCTGCCTTGGTGGTGGTGGCGAAGACGGCACAGACGGCCCTCCCGGTATCTTCATCATGGATTGCGAAACCTTTGAGATCATTGGCCAATACGAGATGGACCGGGGCAAGCAGGACAAACACTATGACTTCTGGTGGAACCTGCCGCAGGACTACATGGTCTCCTCCGAATGGGGCCTGCCGCCGCAGTTTGAGAACGGCGTGGTGCCCGAAGACCTGCTGAGCAACAAATACGGCCATTCCATCCACTTCTGGGACCTGCGCGCGCGTAAGAACATCCAGACGATGGACTTTGGTGAGAACTACCAGATGGCGCTGGAAATCCGGCCTGCCCATGATCCGACCAAATCCTACGGCTTCTGCGGCGTGGTGGTGGATACGACCAACCTGCAAGGCGCGATCTTTACCTGGTGGCGGGACGATGATGGGGTCTGGCAGTCCAAGAAGACGATCACCATCGACCCACGCCCCGAAGACCCCGCCAACCTGCCACCGCTGTTGCAGGGCTTTGGGGCGGTGCCGCCGCTGGTCACCGACATCGACCTGAGCCTTGATGACAAGTACCTCTATGTTGCCTGTTGGGGCTTGGGAGAGATGCACCAGTATGACGTCTCCGACCCGATGAACCCGGTTCTGGCGGGCAAGGTCGAACTGGGTGGCATCGCCAAGGGCACCAAACACGTCAACGGCAAGGACTTCGCCTATGGCCCGCAGATGGTTGAGATCAGCCGTGACGGCAAGCGGGTCTATTGGACCAACTCGCTATACTCCACATGGGACGATCAGTTCTACCCGGATGACGAAGGCGGGCAGATGGTGATGGCGGACGTGGGCGAAAACGGTGGGCTTACCTTGAACAAGGATTTCTACATCGATTTCCCGAAAGGCCTGCGCTCGCACCAGATCAGGCTGGAAGGCGGGGATTGTTCGACGGATAGCTTCTGTTATCCGTCCGTCTGAATGGTGTCCGAGCTGACCTCGATGGCGGCCCTCTGGGGGGCCGTCATTTTCTCTGGTCTCTATCACGGCATCAATCCGGGCATGGGCTGGCCACTGGCCGTTTCCGCCGCCCTGATGGAGCGGGACCACAAGGCCATGCCCCGTGCGCTGGCGATGCTGGCGCTGGGGCATTTTCTGGCGATGATCGTCATCCTGCTGCCGTTCTCC
This sequence comes from uncultured Sulfitobacter sp., assembly GCF_947500075.1. Lineage (GTDB taxonomy): Bacteria > Pseudomonadota > Alphaproteobacteria > Rhodobacterales > Rhodobacteraceae > Sulfitobacter. The sequence continues at coordinate 628,745 of NZ_CANMQS010000002.1, forward strand.
GTGATGTTCTTTCTGGTCGACTGGGAGATGCAGATCCGCATTGGTGCGGGCCTCATTGTGATCGCGATGGGCATCTACCTGCTGATCAACCGCCGCCATCCGAAGTTTCTGGCCCGCGTGCATCCCAGCCGTCTGGCGCTGTGGTCGTTTCTGGCGGCGATGGCCCATGGGGCGGGGCTGATGCTGGTGCCGATCTATCTGGGCATCTGCGCCATTGCACCGGATGAAACCGGCCATTTGGCCGCAGAACGTCTGATGAGCAGCAACATCTCAATCGCCTTCGCCGTCGCGGCCGCACATACCTTTGCAATGACGGTCGCGGGCGGTGTGATTGCGGTGATCATCTACTTCTGGCTGGGCCTCAAATTCCTGTCCAGGACATGGTTCAATCTTGATATCGTCTGGGCCTTGAGCCTTGTCATCGTTGGCACTTTTGGCATCTATTCGGCGTATTACGGACACTGAAGGGGAACATCAGCCCCGTCAGAACGGACGTGTGGGGAAGATGAAGCAGAATTTTTCCCCCTCCAACACATTGATAGTAGTGCAGTTTGCGCACCATCTTGGTCAGGGGCTTCGTTAAGGCGATGATGATTCATTGCTTTGACAAGTAATGTGGAGAATACTTTACGCGCGTAACAATAATAATTGTCCCCGGGAGGATACCATGAGAACATTCGCAGTTGCTGCCCTGTTCGGCGGTGCGGTTCTGGCCGCACCAGTTGCCGCGCAAACCAACCTGACCGCCGAAACTGCAAGTCCCGGCGGGGCGGTGCATCTGTCCTCCACCCATATGGCTGAGATCGCGGGCACCTCGGGTGTTGCCAACATCCAGCTGACCGATGGGCAGACCCTGACGAACACCGTCCAGAACGTGGCCGAAGGCAAGACCGACATCGGCAGCGCGCCGCATATCCTGCCGTTTCTGATGAGCCGCGGCGTCGGCCCTTACGGTGAACTTGGGAAGGAGAAAGGCGCGGAACTGGCCGCGAACCTGCGGGCAATCACACCTTACACGCTGGGGATATTCTTCCTTTATGCTTATGACGCCAAAGGCATTGACGGCTGGGATGGGCTGGAGGGCAAGAAGGTCTTCAACGGCCCCCCAAGGGGCGGCGCGCTGACCAACGGGCGCGCGATGATCCAGATCATCACGGGCCTCAAGGACGGCGAAGGATATGAGGGCATGCAGGCAAACTGGGGGCAGGCGGCCTCTATCATCAGCGGCGGGGAGCCGGACGCGGTGGTGCTGCCGGAACTCTTCCCCGGCAGCCGTGTGGCGACGGTGGCCTCCTCCGGCAAGATGACCGGCTGGTCGATGCCCAAGGAGATTTACGAAGGCGAAGCCATGCAGAAATACATGAAAGCGCCCGGCAGTGCCTCGGTTGAGATCCCACTGGCCGAGGTTGCGGCCGCGATGGGGGAGGATTGGACCTTCGTCTCCGAGGATGAGACGTTCCGCGCGCTGGCCACGATTGGCGGCGATCTGGTGCACAAGGACATGGACGAGGAACTGGTCTATCAGCTGGTCAAGACCTACGTCGCCAGCATGGACGCGCTGAAAGCCAAAGCGCCCTTCGGCAATACTGTCAACTTCGACAACCCCGCTCTGGGCATGTGCGGGGCGAACCCGGTGAAGTACCACAAGGGCGCGACGCGCGCCTGGGAAGAAGCCGGCTATGACATCCCTGACTGCGCCGAAGACCAGTAACACCCATCCAGACCCGGCGCCCCTGATGGGCCAGTGCCGGGTCTGTACCGTCTGAGGGGCACCATGGCGCAGGCCGACAGCCAGAGTGAACGCAGCGCCTCGCCGCACAGGGCGCTCTATACCTGCGCGCTGATCTTTGTGTTCATCGGCATCGTGAACAGCACCCCGGCCATTCCGGGCTGGACAGATCTTTGGCGTGGCTTGACCGGAGTGGAGACCCTCAAGGTCCGGGCTTTTGCCACCGAATGGTTCTACCCGCTCGTCTTTTTCGTGATGATGGTGATCGTGGCGCTTAGGCACTCCATGTGGTGGGCGTGGCAGGGCACGCGCCGTGCGGGTTTCGGGCTCTTCATGGATGCGGCGCTTGTGGTGTCGGCGGCGGCCATCTCGCTCACCTATCTGATCGAGATCGACAGCGTCTGCCTGATAGACCTGCTGAACGGCGACCGCGCGCGCCTGATTGCAGAAACGCTTGAGGCAGAGATCACCTTTGCCGAGGAAATGGGCCTGCCCGTGCCCGATACGGTCGATGATCCGCGCTGTGTGACCACCACGGGCATATGGCTGGTGGGGATCATGGGCGCCACGATGCTGGTGTTTCTGGGCTACAACATCAAGGTCTGGGGCCTGCCGCTGGTCCTCGTGGCGCTGCTGATGGCGCTTTATACCATCGGCACAGTGCTGGTGTGGTACTTCCACGGGCCCGACGACATCAACAAGTATCTGATGACCAAACTGGGCGGGGAGCCGCGCAGTTTTGTCGATGGCCGTCCGAACGTGCATGACGCGCTGGTCAACAATGCCTCCGGCATGCTGGGGCGGTTCATGAATGTGATCATGAATGTGGTCTTTCCCTACATCATCCTTGGCGCGATGTTCGGCAAATCTGCGGGTGGCCAAGCCTTGATCAAGCTTGCCTTTCGCTGGACGCGCAAGCTGCGGGGCGGGCCTGCGCATGCGGCCATCGTGTCCTCGGCGATGTTCGGCACGATCACCGGCGGGCCGGTGACCAACGTGCTGTCCACGGGCGTTCTGACCATTCCGATGATGCTCAAACGCGGGTTTTCCAAGACCTTCGCTGGCGGGGTGGAGGCAGCGGCCTCTTCGGGTGGGTCCATCATGCCCCCGGTGATGGGCGTCGCGGCCTTTATCCTGGCCGCCCTCACGGCGGTGCCCTACGGCGATGTCATTGTCGCGGCAACGCTTCCCGCCATCGCGTATTTCTTCTGCCTGTTCCTGACGGCGGTTTTCCAGTCGCGCAAACAGGGGCTTGAGGCGCTGGGGGCATTGACCGAAGACATGCACATCACCCGCACGGACCTGCTGCATCTGCTGCAAATCTTCCTGCCGATCCTGCTGATCCTGATCCTGTTGCTGACGCCCAAGGACGCGGTGGGCTGTGGCCCGCTGGGCTGGCTTCTGGGCGCGCAGACGCTGACGCAGGACGGTACCTGCCGCGCGCTGGACCTGCCGTGGATCCTGCAGGTCTACCAGAACGCGGCAGGGGATGCCGGGGCCACGGGCTGGTGGGGGGCGGCGTTTGTGATCCTGCTGCTCTTCCTCGACAAAGCGTTTCGCCAGACCCCGCGTCTCGCGCTCGACGCGCTGGCAGAGGCGGGGATCACCGTTTCAACGCTCTACCTGATGTTCCTGGCCGTGACGGTCATCGACGTCTGCCTGAACTTCACCGGCCTGTCGAAATTCGTGGCTGTCGATGTGCTCAGCTTCCTGCTCTCGCTTGATCTGGGCGGTGGCCAATCGGCCTTGTATCAGTTCATCGCGCTGACAATCACCATGTTGCTGGCGGTGCTGCTTGGCATGGGGATGCCTGCGGTGCCTGCCTATATCAACGTGGCGCTGCTGATGGGGCCGCTGCTGATTGGCCTCGGGATTGCGACCTTCACCGCGCATATGTTCATTTTCTATTTCGCCGTTGCTTCTGCCATCACGCCGCCTGTCGCACTCGCGGCCTTTGCCGCCGCCACGATCACCAAGGCCGAGCCCATGGCGACGGGGTTCAGCGCTGTGCGCTCCGGTATCGTGATGTTCGTGATCCCGTTCATTTTCGCCTTTTATCCAGAGCTTTTGTTGATTGATCAGGCGCTGATTGACCCTGCCAGCCCCAGCAAGGCCCCGCTTGCAGGGTATGAGGATGGGGTGCAACTGCTCCCGCTGCTCTGGCTCTTGGCCAAGCTGGTGCTGGCGCTCTACCTGCTGGCCAGCGCATTGGCCCGGTACGATGCGGCTGCCCTTGGCCCCATCGCGGTGATGCTGCGGATCGTGCTGGCGGTGGGGCTGTTGGTGCGTCCGGCAGAGGTCCATCTGACCGCTTTGGTTCTGGCCATCGGCCTGCTGGCGTTCCACCACATCCAAGCAGCAAAGCAGGTGCCGTCACAGCCCTAGACAGGCTGACACGATCGCCGCACCACCAGTTCCGGCGCACAGGATATGCCGACAACCTCCTGTTCGGGTGATTTGATCGCCCCGGCAAGGGTCAATCCCGCCTCCCGTCCGATCCGACGTGCGGGCAGGCGCACGGTGGTCAGGGCAGGCTCAATCTCCGAACTGCCTTTGAAATCGCCGATGCCCGTGACGGAGATATCCTCTGGCACCTGCAACCCCATGGCGGCGGCGGCATAGAGCGCGCCGGTTGCCAGAATGTCATTGCCGCAGATCAGCGCCGTCGGACGCGGGGTCAGGGCAAACAGCGCCATCGCATCCCGTTTGGAGGCAGAGATGCTGTAAACCGTTGTGCGCATCCACGCTGCGGGCACCTCCACACCGGCCTTGCCCAGCGTCGCAAGGATTGCATCACTGCGGGCCTTCGCACGGTCATTGCCTTCGCTGGGGGCAAACAGACAGGCCACCTCCCGGTGCCCCTGCGCCAGCACATGAGCGGCAATCATCTCTCCGGCCAGCGCATTGTCCGCACCCACGGAGGGGTATCGCGCATCGGCCGCATAGTTCCACATCATCACAGTGGGGATGTTCTGGCTGTCGATCAGCTGAAACACCGCTTCGTCATGGTCGAGACCCGTGAGCGCAATGCCATCCACCCGATGTTCAAGGAACTTCCGCAGGATCGCGTATTCGCGTTGCAGGTCGTACCCATGGGAGGCCAGCAGGATCGTGAACCCTTCCTCCGCCACCGCGTCAGAGAACGCCTGCACCGCTTCGGCAAAGATCGTGTGATCAATTGTCGGCACCAAAATCCCCACGGTGCCGGAGCGGATCCCATGGATTGTCTGGGCCGCACGGTTGCGGATATAGCCCTGCGCGCGCACCGCACGTTCGATTCTGCGCTTGGTCGCGTGTTTGAGCAAATCGGGATGGTTGAAGTATCGCGACACCGTCGAAGGGGACACCTTTGCCGCCTTCGCGACAGAGATGATATCCGCTTTTTTATGATCTTTATCAGCCATCTATCCACCGTATTTGGGCAATTTATGAAAACATTTGCAAAACTATTTTCATCGCTTAGCGTTTAAGGTCAAGCAGCGTTGTTGGGAGGCAGCGATGGAATTCTTGCTCTACATGGGAGACGTCTTCACACCGATTAACTTCGGTTTGCTGCTGCTCGGCACCATTGGCGGTCTGATCCTTGGGGCGACGCCGGGTTTGTCGCCCACGATGGCGGTGGCATTGCTGATCCCCTTCACGTTCCAGCTCGAAGCGGCACAGGGTCTGATCCTGCTGGGGGCGGCCTATACCTCCACGGTGGCAGGTGGCGCGGTGTCGGCGATCCTGCTGAAAATACCGGGTGCGCCCGCCAATATCGCCACCACGCTGGACGGCCACACCATGGCGCAGAAGGGCGAGGGGGCGAAGGCGCTGCAAATCTCCTTCCTGGCGTCCGCTGTGGGTGGTGTGTTTGGCGTGCTGCTGTTGATCTTCCTCACACCTGTGCTGGCCCAATGGGCGCTGGCCTTTGGTCCGAGCCACCTGTTCTGGCTCGCCATCCTTGGGGTCACGGTCATTGGTTCGCTGGACAGTGCATCGGTGGTCAAAGGCCTGCTGTCAGGCTGCATCGGGTTGTGGCTGGCGACCATCGGCTTTGACGACATCATGGGCGCGCAGCGTTTCATCTTTCACCCGGCTCTGGGCGGCGGCATCAACATCATTGCAGCCCTCATCGGTCTCTTCGCCATCCCGCAGGTCATCACCATGTTCGCCAAAGGACGGCGCGGAGACGGGGCAGAGGTCATCGCGGTGCAAAAACACCCCATCAGCGGCGCGATCAGGGAGCTTCTGCGCAACAAACGCGCCCTCGGCATTGGCACGGCAACAGGCTCCATCATCGGATTGATCCCCGGTGTGGGGGGGCAGATCGCAGGGCTGGTCGCCTATGATCAATCCAAGAAATTCAGCCCCGACCGTGAGAAGTTCGGCACCGGCCACCCCGAAGGTGTGATCGCGGCAGAAAGCGCCAACAATGCCATGGTCGGGCCTTCGCTGGTGCCGCTGCTCACCTTGTCGATCCCCGGCTCCCCCACCGCCGCTGTCCTGCTGGGTGGCCTGCTGATTCACGGGATTTTTCCGGGCACGGACCTCTTTGACAATCACCCGGACGTGGCCTGGACCTTCATCAACTCCATGCTGATCGGGCAGGTGCTGATGTGCATTTTTGGCCTCTATGTGGCGGGGCTGGCGGCGCGCGTGGCACAGGTGCCGCAGGCGGTGATGGCCGCCATCGTGCTGGGGCTGGCAGTCTTTGGCAGCTATTCGGTGCAGTCTTCCATGGGCGACGTCTATGTCATGGCGGCCCTTGGCGTGATGATGTACTTCCTCGAACGTTTCGGCTTTTCCGCCGCCCCACTGGTGCTGGGCCTGATCCTTGGCCCGATTGCCGAAGCCAACTTCATTCAGGGCTCGATGATCGCCACTGCGACCGACGGCATGGCCCCATATTTCTTCGGCGGCCCCCTGAATATCCTGCTGATTGCGGTTGTGATCGCCTCCATCCTCTATTCCGCATGGATGGAACTGCGGTCCCGCCGGTACACCTCCAAAGAGGAGATCATCGCATGAGCGCGCCGTCACTGCCCCGTCTGCAACATATCATCGGCTCCGGCGTGGTTGCCGCCGTAGGCATCTGGGTGGCCTACGTCAGCTATACCCAGCAACCGGCCGAAGCCTTCCTGTTCCCGCGGCTGATTGCATCTGTCTTTGTGGTGCTGGCGCTTTGGACCTTTGCCAAAGCCTGTCTGGGCTGGACAAAAGTCGGCACCGGCATCACCGCGCGGCAATTCACCAACCTCGCACCGGGGCTGGGCGTGGCACTGGTCTATATCTTCTGGGCGGCGAAGGGGCTGGGGTTCTACACGGCCACTTCCATCGCCTTTTTCATTCTGCTGAGCCTGTATGATCCGGCCCCCCACGGGGCGCTGAAATCTTGGGTCAAGCGCGTCATCATCACGGCCTGTTTCATGGCCGTCATGTACGGCCTCTTCGCACTCTTGCTGAAAGTGTACACACCGCGAGAGGTCTTTTTCTGAACCGTCATAGCGGCAGAAACTTAAACCCTAGGGAGGAATACAACATGAAAAAACTACTAGCAGGGGCCGCGATGGCCTTGATGGGTCTGACAACATCTGCGGTCGCAGACGGTCACGCCAATTACCCCGATCGCCCGATCATGATGATGGTCAGCTATGGCGCGGGCGGGGCCACGGACTTTCAGGCACGGATCGTGACCATGACATCCGGCAATGAAGACGCGCTTGGCATGCCCATCGCGATCCTGAATAAACCCGGTGCCGGGGGCCGTGTGGGCTGGAACTGGCTGGCCAGTCAGGCCGAGGCCGATGGCTATACGCTGGGCGCCTACAACATCCCGCATTTCATTGCGCAGTCGATCAAGGGCGGCGTGGAATATTCGCGCGACAGCTTTGAGCCAATCGCCAACTGGGGGGCTGACCCTGCGGTTCTGGTTGTTGGTAAAGACAGTGAATTCAACACACTGCAAGACGTCGTCGACTTCGCCAAAGCCAATCCCGGCAAGCTGACCACCTCTGGTGCGGGCCTGTTTGTGGGCCACCACATTGCAGCGTTGCAGATGGAAAAGGCAGGCGACATGAAGATGGCCTATATCCCCACCAAAGGCGGCGGTGCAGCGGCCATGAAAGCGGTGATCGCCGGTGACGTGATGGCAGGCATCAACAACCTGTCTGACGCCTTCCGTGCGGCCGAGGCGGGCAACGTCAAGATCCTCGCCGTGGCGGATCTGGAGCGGAACGCATTCCTGCCGGACGTGCCCACAATGATGGAAAGCGGGCTGGACGTGGACAATTCATCGGTCAACTTCCGTGGCATCATGGTGCCCAAAGGCACACCACAGGGGATCATCGACAAACTGGCAGCGACTGTTCCGGCAATGTTCGAGAACAAGCGTGTGGCAGGCAAGATGAAGGCAGGCGGATCGCCCATGCACATCATGACCCGTGACGAGGTCCTTGAGATGTGGGCAGCCCGCGAAGAAACACTGAAAGAACTGCTTGCAGGTCTCTGATCTGAAACAACATATATGAACGGGCAGGGCGCCCGGATCGCGCCCTGCCATATCCAAAGGACATACCCATGAACGCTCAGGATGATATCGCCCAAGTTGACGCCATCGTCGCCCGTGCCCGTGCTGCACAGGCGCGTTTTGAGGCGGGCGGAAGCCAGGCGCTTTATGACCGCGCAGCACAGGCCGCGGGCTGGGCCATCATGGAACCCGGCAGGAACCGGCATCTGGCTGAACTGGCGGTCGAAACAACGGGGCTGGGCAATGTGCCCGACAAGATCACCAAGAACCACCGCAAGACGCTGGGCCTGATGCGCGACATCGCCACCGCCAAAACCCATGGCGTGATCCGCGACGATGCCGCCACCGGCATCACCGAAATTGCCCGTCCCATCGGGGTGATCGGGGCGGTTGTCCCCTCCACCAACCCCGGTGCGACGCCCGCCAATAACATCATCAACGCGCTGAAATGCGGGAATGCCATCGTTGTGTCGCCATCCCCCAAAGGTGTGCCCACCTGCGAGGCGTTGCTGGGCTATATCCACGCCGAGTTCGACAAATCCGGCATCGACCGTGATCTGGTGCAGATGGTCCCCGGACGCGGCTCCAAGGACAAGACGCAGCGTTTGCTGGAAATTTCCGACTTGATCGTCGTGACAGGCAGCCAGAACAACGTCAAACGGGCCTATACCTCCGGCACGCCCGCGTTGGCGGTAGGGGCAGGGAACGTCACGGTGATCGTGGATGAAACCGCCGATCTGGCGGCAGCGGCCGAGAAGATCTGCGCCTCCAAGACCTTCGACAATGCAACCTCCTGCTCATCCGAGAATGCAATCGTCGTGCTGGATGCGATCTATGACGCCTTTTCGCAGGAAATGGCCCGCACCGGGGGCGCATTGATCACCGATGAGAGCAAAGTCACCGACAAGCTCTGGGTCAAGGGCCACCTGAACCCGGCTGCCATCGCGCAGGACGCCGACAAGATGATCGCCGCCCTCGGCCTGACGGACGACGTGCCCCCGGACACGCAATACATCGCGGTGGAGACCACGGGCATCGGCCCCGAATATCCGCTCTCGGGCGAGAAACTCAGCCGCGTTCTGACCGTTTACCGGGCAACGGACTTCGAAGACGCGGTCCGCATCTCCCGTGAGGTGCAACTGCACCAGGGGGCAGGGCACTCCGTTGGCATCCACACCACCGCCGAGGACCGCCCGCTGACGCTGGCCAATGCCATTCCCACCAGCCGGGTGATCGTCAATCAGGCGCATACTTTCGCCACGGGCGGTGCCTTTACCAACGGCATGCCGTTTTCGCTGTCCATGGGCTGCGGGTCCTGGGGCGGGAATTCCATCGACACGAACCTGCATTGGAAGCATTTCATGCAAACTACGAAGATCGTGCGCGAAATTCCCGGCGTGGAACCTTCGCCTGATGACATTTTTGCGGGCTATTGGGCTGACGTGGGAAAATGATCTACACCGCTGAGCGCCCCCCGGTCGGGACGGTGCGCGACTGGCTGGAGGCCCGCGCGCAGACTGACCAGACCGCGATTGTCTTCCCAGACACGGGCGACAGCCTCAGCTGGCATGACCTGCGGGCAGAGGCAGCACGGATGGCGCAGGGCATGTATGCCACGGGCATCGCCAAGGGCGAAAGCGTTGCCATCATCCACCCCAATGGGCGCGAGGGGATACTGGCGCTTTTTGCCGCGCTCTTTGGCGGGTTCCGTGCAACGATGATCAACCTTGCGGCGGGGCCTGATGCGATTGCCTATGCGCTGGATCATTCCGGCGCGCGTTTCGTGTTCCTGCATGACAGCCAGCGCGCGACCTTTGCGCAGGTCGCGCCAGACGGGATGCAGATCCTCGCCCCGGACAGGCTTGCGGGCACAGCCCCCCTGCCTGATCTGGCACCAGACGACCACGCGCTGCTGATGTATACCTCCGGGACCACGGGCAAACCAAAGGGGGTTGTGCACACCCACGCCAGCCTGCTGGCCGGCGGCTGGACCACGGCGGTGGCGCATGAGTTGGGCCGGGAGGATCGCGGCCTCTGCGTGCTGCCGATCTACCACATAAACGGGCTCTGCGTGACGGTGATGGGCGCGCTGGTCTCGGGCGGGTCCTTTGCCATGGTGCCGCGTTTCTCCGCCAGCCGGTTCTGGGATCAGGCGGAGACGGGGGAGATCACCTGGTTCTCCGTCGTGCCCACGATCATCAGCCATCTGCTGCATGGAGAGGCGGCGCCAGGCGACAGCCTGCGCGAGCGGCTCCGCTTTGTGCGCTCTGCGTCCTCCGCCCTCGCGGTGGAAACCCAGACCGCGTTCGAGAGCCGCTTTGGCGTGCCGATCATCGAAACCATGGGCCTGACGGAAACCGCCGCTCAGGTGCTCTCCAACCCGCTGCCGCCGGGCACCCGCAAGGTCGGCTCCCCCGGCGTGGCGTACGGCAATGAGGTGCGCATCCTCACGGCGGATCTGCAAGAGGCCCCGCGTGGACAGGAAGGGGAGATCGCCATCCGTGGCCCCAATGTGATGCGGGAGTATCTACACAACCCCGATGCCACCGCAGGCACCTTCGCAGGTGACTGGTTGCGTACCGGTGATCTGGGGCGGATGGATGCGGATGGGTATGTCTTTGTGACCGGTCGGCTGAAGGAATTGATCATCAAGGGGGGCGAAAACATCGCCCCGCGTGAGATCGACGAGGTGCTGTATGCCCACCCGGAAGTTGTTGAAGCCGCCGCCTTTGCCCGGCAGTGCCCGCGCTATGGTGAAACCGTCGAAGCCGCCGTTGCGCTGAAACCGGGTGCACAATTGGCGATGGATGATCTGATGGCCCTGTGTCAGGACCGGCTGGGCGCGTTCAAATCTCCCGGCATCATCCATCTGCTGGAGGAACTGCCCAAAGGCCCCTCCGGCAAGATCCAGCGCCTGAAGCTGGCAGAGCTGATCCCCGAACGCGCTGGCGCGTGACCACCCAAACAGTGCAGACAGGCTGATCCGCCGCAAGGCGGGGCAGCGTCCTGTGAATCAAATCGACTGCAAAGTGCTTTGGCATTGATTTCGAGTTTGACAGATAGGAAAATGTTTTTAACATGGGGAAACACTGAGGCGGTCTGATCTGCCTCGCTCAGCCGCAAAGAAGCCCCGTCATGCACCACATCGAACGCTGTACATCCGGTCGCGCTGCGCCCTTTTCACAAGGGGGCACATAGGATGGGACGGCCAGAACCCAAATTTCAGGGCGTCGATCATTTCGACCCGACCCTTGGCGGCGCAGAGAGCGCCTGCGTGTTCGAGATTTTCGTCTCGGATGGATTCTGCGACGTGGAGCTTGCCGGGATCATGCAGGCGCTGCGGACTGCCAATAACGTCCTGGCGCGGCAGGTGTTTTCATGGCGCTGTGTGTCAGATACCCCCGGTATCCTGCGCAGCCTGCATGGCATGTGTGTCGAGGCCGAAGCGGCCATCGAAGATGTGGTGCCGCCCCATACGATGATTGTGGTCGGCGGACAGATGGGCCGGGGCAACGCCTGGATGCGGCGCATGCGGGTGATGCAGCGCAAGGCGCTGCCCGTGGTGCTGCTGTCAGATGCGGCGACGGCCTATATCCGCGCTTCGAACCCCCGTGGTCCTGTCACCACCCAATGGCGCGACGCGGCGCAGCTGGCGGAAACCGGGCATTACCCCGCGCTGACCACCCGCTTTTCGGAAAAGAGCAATGGCGTGATCACGGCAGCGGGCGGCTCTGCCACCGCAGAACTGATCATCGGCTTGATCGCGCCCTTGATGACGGCCGCACAGGTGGCCGAACTGGGCAATCGCCTGCTGCTGAACACCATCCGCAAAAGCGACGCCGAACAGCCCAAGGACATCGCCGACAACACCTGCCTCTTTGACGCGCAGATCACCCAGGCGCTGCGGCTGATGGAAGACACCATCGCCGATCCGTTGCCGATGACCGAACTGGCCTGCGCTGTCGGCATCTCAACCCGGCATCTGGAACGGGCGTTCAAGACCGCGCTCAAGGACACGCCGGCCCGCTTTTACAAACGCCTGCGCACCAAACGCGCCCGCGCCATGATCGAAGAGACACTGCTGCCCCTGATCGACATTGCCGTGGCCACCGGTTTTGGCTCCAGCAACACGCTGGCCAAGGCCGTGAAGGATGAATACGGCGTGTCCCCGTCAAAGATGCGGGCGCGCAAGTCCATGAACCTGTTGAAGTTTGAGCGCAGCTGATAAGATCGCCACAGACCCCGCTGGAGAGACAGAATGCTTGATGACATCTACGCCAAGGTCCGTCCCGGCCCGCCGTCCCCATCCAAGGTTTTCCTGCCCAGCCAGTTCACCCTGCCACCCGGCACCGAACGATATGTCGTCGAAGGCATGGGCGCGGTTCTGATCCCGGTTTATGCAGGCGACCGCGTCACGGTGATCAACGACGAAGGCGCGCAGGTCTGCGAAATCGTGACAGCGGGGAAGGGGGGCAAGATCGACCCTGCCATTCTGGACGCGCCCGCCAATGCCACTGCCGATGGATTGCGCGCACTGCTGACCGGGTTGGACCAATCCCTGCGCGGCTTGCGCATGGGGCTGGACGCCCGCGGCATTGATCTGGCCGACGCAGCAGCACTGCGCCTCTTTGACCGTGACACCCGCGCCAAGGCCGAAGAAACGCTGACCGTGACCCGCGACGGATCGCTGATCATCGCAGCCCCCGGCGCGCCGATGGATATCGAAGCGCAGGACACCACCACACCGCTGACGGTCATGGTCAAACGCGCCACGCTGAAAAAGCACACGTCCTTTGAACTGCCCGACCCGCTGGCCGATCCCGTGGACGACATCCGCGTGCACACCCAAACGGCGGAGGCCTTCTTTGTCAAAGCGGGTGACTACATCCAGATCATCGACGTGGATGGCCGCCAATGCACTGATTTCGAATGTTTCTCTGCCCGTAAGCTCGACAAAGGCATTGAACACGCCCTCGACGTGACCACCACCCGAACGCTCATGGGCCACGCATACCCCATGCCCGGCCTGCACGCGAAATACTACGATCAGGAGATGCTGCCGCTGGTCGAAGTGGTGCAGGACACCTGCGGCCGCCATGATGCTTTCGCACTCGCCTGTTCGGCGAAGTACTATGACGACATCGGCTATCCCGGCCACGTCAACTGCTCCGAAAACTTCAACCACGCGCTGAGCAAATACAACGTCACGGGCCGCCCCGGCTGGATGGCGATCAACTTCTTCTTCAACACCTTCCTCGATGAACACGGCGTCATGTACTCGGATGAGCCATGGTCGCGCCCCGGCGACTACGTCCTGCTGCGTGCCCTCACGGACATCGTCTGCGTCTCAAGCGCATGCCCCGACGACACCAGCCCCGCAAACGGCTGGAACCCCACTGATATCCACGTGCGCACCTATTCGGGCAAGGAAACCTTCCAGCGGTCCGTCGCCTACCGCCCCACACCAGAAGCAGAGCCCAAGATGACCAAACAAACCGGCTTCCACGACCAATTCGCCAAACACACGCGCAATTTCATCGAATACAACGGGTATTGGCTGGCCAATTGCTATGCCGAAGCGGGCGCGATTGCCGAATACCACGCCTGCCGTGAAAAAGCGGTGATCATGGACCTCAGCCCCCTGCGCAAGTTTGAGATCACCGGGCCAGATGCGGAGGCTCTGTGTCAGTACGTCTTCACCCGCAACATGAAGACCCTGCCCGTGGGCGGCGTGGTCTATACGGCCATGTGTTATGAACACGGCGGCATGATCGACGACGGCACAGTCTTCCGGCTCGACAAGGACAATTTCCGCTGGATCGGCGGCAATGACTACGGCGGTGAATGGCTGCGGGAGCAGGCAGAAAAGCTGGGGCTGAAGGTGCTGGTGCGCTCCTCCACGGACCAGTTGCACAATGTCGCCGTGCAAGGCCCTGAAAGCCGCGATTTGCTGCGCAAGATCGTCTGGACCGCGCCCCATAACCCGGAATTCGACCAATTGGGCTGGTTCCGCTTCACGCCCGCGCGGCTCAATGATGAAAACGGCACGCCCTTTGTTGTCTCCCGCACCGGCTATACGGGCGAGTTGGGGTATGAAGTCATGTGCCACCCCAAGCATTGCGATGAGATTTTCGGGGCGATCTGGGAAGCCGGGCAGGGGCATGGCCTGACGCCCATGGGGCTGGAAGCGCTGGACATGGTGCGGATTGAAGCGGGGCTGATCTTTGCCGGCTACGATTTTTCTGACCAGACGGACCCTTACGAGGCGGGCATTGGCTTCACCGTGCCGCTCAAGTCCAAACCGGATGATTTCATCGGGCGCGATGCCCTGATCCGCCGCAAGGAACACCCGCAGCGCAAGCTCGTGGGCCTCGACATCGACAGCGCGGTGAACGTGGGGCATGGCGATTGCATCCACGTGGGCCGCGCGCAGATCGGCGAAGTGACGTCTTCCATGCGCTCGCCCTTGCTTGACCGCAATATCGCGCTGGCGCGGGTCGATGTGGCCCATGCCGAACCGGGTACGCAGCTGGAGATCGGCAAGCTGGACGGGCACCAGAAACGCCTGCCTGCCACGATCCGCAAGGACCTCGCAGCCTTTGATCCGGCCAAGGAACGCCCGCGGTCATGACCCGGACGGTGCTGGATCAGATCGGCGGCGAAGACGCCCTGCGCACGATGGTTGAGCATTTCTACGATCTGGTGGAATCCCTGCCCGAAGGGCGCCAGATCGTGCATCTGCACATGGAGGGCCACGGCATCGCCCATACCCGGCAGGAGCAGTTCAACTTCATGTCCGGTTTCATGGGCGGGCGGCAGTATTACATGGAAAAGCACCGGCATATGAACGTGAAGGAGATTCACGCCCATGTGCCGATCCGTGTTCAGGACGCTGAAGACTGGTTGTCGATCATGGACAAGACGCTGGCGGATCTAAACCATACGGGGCCGCACATTGACCGGCTGCGCACCACACTGCGGCGTGTGGCGCTGATCCTGGTGAACGATGGAAAGGTGGCATGAGGCGCCGGTTTGTCCTGGCAGCGGTCTGCGCGCTTCTGGCGGCGCCTGCCGCTGCGCAGGCGGTCAAGCTCAAGGTGCATGAGATCGATGCGCTGCTCAGTGGCAATACGGCGGTGGGCAAGTGGGAAGGCCAACCATACCGCCAGTACTTCGGCGATGATGGCGTGACGCTGTATGCCCAGGACGGCGCGCGCACGGCCCGTGGCCTGTGGCGACTGGATGCAGAGCGGGACGAATACCAAAGCCAATGGCCGGGTGATGCGGAATGGGAGGGCTGGTACGTGATGGAATACGCAGGCGACTTCTTCTGGGTCAGCAAATCAACGCCGCCAACACCCTTCCGTATGGTGCCCGGAGCGCAGTTGGTGGCGGAATGAGGGGTGTGGCGCTGGCCTGTTGTCTGACGCTGGCGATGCCACTGCCCGCTGCGGCTCAGGATTTCTGTGACATGCTGGAGGAGATGATCGCGGGCAGGGCGGTGGCATCCACCGACGCCATGCTGTGCAGCTCATCCAAAGGCCAGTCCGGTGCAACGGCCCAGCATTGCCGCTGGCCTTTCAGCTTTCGTGCGGCGGATGCACATGTCGCCTTTGAAGCGGTTTCAGCGGATGTGGCGGCTTGCCTGAATGCCGTAGCCAGGACGGAGGAAGGCGAAGTGAACCATCCCGATACCTACGACCAACGGCTGTTTGACATTAAGAACGGCACCGTAACCGTCGCCCTGAAAGACAAAGGTGCCTTGCAGCAAACCTTCGTCTTCCTGAGGGTCGAACGCAACGCACCCTAGTTCTGCAAATAGACCTCAAGGCTGTCGTCCAGCGCGTCTTTCCACGGCGTGTGGTGCATCGGTGCCATCGTGCCTGTGATCACCGATTTATAGGCGTTGTTGCGGAAAGTCATGATGTCGGCCTTCTTGTGGCCCTTCCACTCTTTGAACGCCTGACAGGCGCCTTCAACGTCAAAGCTGGGGTAATCGGTCAGCTCCATCAGTTCCTTGGTGTAATCGCCCTGATACCAGATGCAGTCGTAATCATCCTTCAAGGCCGCTTCGCCCGCTGTGCGCGCGTCAATGTCTGCCTGCATCGCAGCGCGATCCGGAATGTCGACCCGCCCCATGATCACGTCACGCGCCCACCAGGCCTGCACGTCAAACATGTTGAAGGTGAACCACTGGTCCTGCATCCCCAGATAAAAGACGTTGGGGTTGTTGATGTAGGCCACCCCTTTGTAGAGGTCCGGCGTCGCCAGAATGTTGGGGCACCGCAGGCGGATGTTGTCGGCCATGAAGGGGAAGTGGTGTCTGTACCCGGTGCACAGGATGATCGCGTCCACCTCCCTGGTGGTGCCATCCTTGAAGTGCGCGGTGTTCCCGACGACCTTCGTAAGCAGCGGCACCTCAGCCCAGTTGTCGGGCCAGTGATAGCCCATCGCGGCGGTGCGGTGGCTGACGGTGATGGATTTCGCGCCGTACTTCCAACACTGCGAGCCGATGTCCTCGGCGGAGTAGGAGGTGCCGATCAGCAGCAGATCCATGTCCTTGAATTCCATCGCGTCGCGGAAATCATGAGCATGCAGGACGCGGCCTTTGAAGGTGTCAAACCCTTCAAACTCAGGCACATTGGGCGTTGAGAAGTGGCCGGATGCACAGACGACGTAGTCAAATACCTCCTCATATTCAGTATCTTCCGGCAGGTTCCTTACCTTAACTGTGAACTTGCCGTCCGCCGTTTCCTCCACACTGCGCACCACGGTCTCAAACCGGATCA
Source organism: uncultured Sulfitobacter sp. (assembly GCF_947500075.1). Lineage (GTDB taxonomy): Bacteria > Pseudomonadota > Alphaproteobacteria > Rhodobacterales > Rhodobacteraceae > Sulfitobacter. The sequence goes on from NZ_CANMQS010000002.1 coordinate 645,771, forward strand.
TGTCACGCACGCCGGCCTTCTTTACCCGCCCTTCGATATAGTCAAACAACACCGCGCGCGGGGGGTAGCTGGCAATCTGCTTGCCGAAATGCTCCTCAAAGGAATAATCCGCAAATTCAAGACCTTCCTTGGGGCCGTTCGACCAAAGATAACGGTACATGGAGCCGTGCACAGGCTCCCCGTACTGGTCCACGCCCGTGCGCCACGTGTAGTTCCACAGCCCACCCCAGTTTGCTTGCTTTTCAAAGCAGACAATCTCCGGAATCTCCGCTCCTTTTTCCTTTGCGGATTGAAAGGCACGCAGTTGTGCCAGACCGGAAGGGCCTGCACCGATGATGGCGACACGTTTGGTCATGGGTGATTTATCCTTTTTTTACAGTAAATAGTCAGCAGTTATGAAGGTGACACATGAGGTATGGGTGATAAGCCGCTCAAATATCTAGTGTATTATCCTTTTCCCACTGGCTGAAGTGGGATGTGAAGTCATTCCATTCCTGCATCTTCATCTTCAGATACGCGGCGGAGAATTCCTCTCCCATTGACGCCTTGAGCTCCTTGTCCCGGTCATAGGCCCGCAGCGCATCGAGCATATTGAGCGGCAGTTTTGGCGCGCCCCGCACCTTGTGGCCCTCTGCGTACATGTCGATGTCGTGCCGCTTGCCGGGATCGGCTTTGGACCGGATGCCGGACAGACCCGCGGCGATGATCACCGCCTGCAACAGATAGGGGTTTGCCGCCCCATCAGGCAGGCGCAGTTCAAACCGGCCGGGGCCGGGGACACGGACCATGTGCGTGCGGTTGTTGCCGGTCCAGGTGACCGTGTTGGGCGCCCAGGTGGCCCCGGACATGGTGCGTGGCGCGTTGATGCGTTTATAGCTGTTCACCGTCGGGTTGGTGATCGCGGCCAGCGCGCTGGCGTGTTTCATGATCCCGCCAAGGAAATGCTTGCCACGCTCGGACAGGCCAACCTCGCCGGTCTGGCCTTCGCCTTCGCCCGCAAACACGTTGGTCTTGGCCGCAGCCCCCGGCGCGTCCCAGACGGAGATATGCGCGTGGCAACCATTACCTGTCAGCCCCTCAACAGGCTTGGGCATGAAGGTCGCGCGGTAGCCGTGTTTCTCCGCCAAGCATTTCGCCATGAACTTGAAGAACGAGTGCTTGTCGGCTGTTTTCAAAGCATCATCGAAGTCCCAGTTCATCTCCCACTGGCCGTTCGCGTCCTCGTGGTCATTCTGGTAGGGGTTCCAGCCCATCTCCAGCATATGATCCGAAATCTCCCGGATGACATCCAGACGGCGCATGAACGCCTGCTGGTCATAGCAGGGCTTGGCGGCGGTATCGAAGCTGTCGGAAATTGCATCACCTTCGGGGGTCAGCAGGAAAAACTCCGCCTCAATGCCGGTCTTGACGTGCATGCCCTCGGCGGCGGCCTGTGCAATCAGCTTGCGCAGCACGACACGCGGGGCTTGTTCCACGGGCGCGTCTTCCATCACGCAATCGGCGGGGACCCAGGCGATCTCCTTGTTCCACGGCAGGATGATCACCGCCTCCGGATCAGGCACGGCCAGCATGTCGGGATGCGCGGGCGTCAGGTCGAGCCATGTGGCAAAACCCGCAAATCCTGCGCCATCCTCCTGCATGTCCGCAATCGCGCGGGCAGGGACCAGTTTGGCGCGTTGCCCGCCAAAAAGGTCCGTGAAGGAGATCATGAAATACTTAACACCGTTCTCTTCGGCGAATTTAGCGAGGTCTGTTGCCATGTTGTGTCTTCCCTATCGGTCTTAGAGCGAGGGCGCGTGCATGATGCCGCGCCCTTCGTTGTGAATTCAGTAGGAGGTGCCGGGTTTGCCGGGGTACCAATCGGTGCCCGCCAGCGGCACCTGTGCCATTGCGGCCGCTTCCATGGTCAGCGCCACGAGGTCTTCGGGCTCCAGGTTGTGCATGTGGTTCTTGCCACAGGCCCGCGCGATGGTCTGCGCCTCCAGCGTCAACACCTTGAGATAGTTGCGCAACCGGCGACCGCCTTCGACGGGATCGAAGCGTTTCATCAGTTCGGGATCCTGTGTGGTGATCCCCGCCGGATCAAGCCCTTCGTGCCAGTCGTCATAGGCGCCTGCGGTGGTGCCCAGCTTGTTGTATTCGTCTTCCCACTTCGGGTCATTGTCCCCCAGCGCGATCAGCGCGGCTGTGCCAATGGCCACCGCATCCGCACCCAGCGCCATGGCTTTGGCCACATCCGCGCCCGACCGGATCCCGCCGGAGATCACCAATTGCACTTCGCGGTGCATGCCCAGATCCTGCAAGGCCTTCACCGCAGGACGGATACAGGCAAGAGTCGGCTGGCCCACATGTTCGATAAACACATCCTGCGTGGCCGCTGTGCCGCCCTGCATGCCGTCCAGCACAACCACATCCGCGCCTGCCTTGACCGCCAGTGTGGTGTCAAAATAGGGCCGCGCGCCTGCGACTTTCACGTAGATCGGCACTTTCCAACCGGTGATCTCGCGCAGCTCAAGGATCTTGATTTCCAGATCATCCGGGCCGGTCCAGTCGGGATGCCGGCAGGAGGACCGCTGGTCGATGCCCTTGGGCAGGTTGCGCATTTCCGCGACCCGGTCGGAGATCTTCTGACCCAGCAGCATGCCGCCGCCACCGGGTTTCGCGCCCTGGCCCACGACAATCTCGATCGCGTCCGCCTTGCGCAGGTCATCGGGGTTCATGCCATAGCGGGACGGCAGGTACTGATAGACCAGCTTGGACGAATGCCCGCGTTCCTCCGGCGTCATGCCGCCGTCACCCGTGGTGGTCGAGGTGCCCGCCGCATTCGCGCCGCGCCCCAGCGCTTCCTTGGCCGGACCCGACAGCGCGCCAAAGCTCATGCCTGCGATGGTGATCGGAATGTCCAGCTCCATCGGGTTCTTGGCAAATCGGGTGCCAAGGGTGACGGAGGTTTCGCATTTCTCCCGATACCCTTCGAGCGGGTATCGCGAGATCGACGCACCCAGAAACAACAGGTCGTCAAAGCTGGGCACCTTGCGTTTGGCACCGCCACCGCGGATGTCGTAAATACCGGTCGCCGCTGCACGACGGATGTCGCTGTTGGCGTCCTGGCTGAAGGTCGCGGACTGGCGCGGTGTGGTGTGCGGAATGCCGTGGGAATCGTGATCTTTCATACAGATATCCTTAGTACGCCGCAGCGTTATCAACGTCGAAGTTATAGAGCGTGCGGGCAGAGCCGTAGCGTTTGAACTCTGACGCCTTGGCGTCACAGCCGCCGCGCTCCAGCAGCTCTTCCAGCAGGGTGATATGTTCGGGCCGCATCTCTTTCTCGATACAGTCGGCGCCCAGTGATTTGACCGTGCCGCGCACAAAGAACCGCGCCTCGTAACAGCTGTCCCCCAGCGCGTCGCCCGCATCACCGCAGACCACGATATTGCCCGATTGCGCCATGAAAGCGGACATATGGCCCACATTGCCATGCACGATAATGTCGATCCCCTTCATGGAGATCCCGCAGCGCGACGAGGCATTGCCCTTGATGATCAGCGTGCCGCCATGCCCCGTGGCCCCGGCATATTGAGAGGCGTCGCCTTCGACGATCACCGTGCCCGACATCATGTTTTCCGCCGTCCCCGGCCCGGCAGAGCCGTGCACATGCACCGTCGCCTGTTTGTTCATGCCCGCGCAGTAGTAGCCCGTCGATCCCTTGACGTTCACTTCAATCGGCGCATCAAGACCCACGGCAATGGCGTGGCTGCCTTTGGGATTGATGATTTCCCATTTGGTCTGGTTGGTGGTCTCGGCCTGCGCATGCAGGGTCTCATTGAGGGCGCGCAACCCTTCGGCTTCCAGGTCAAACGTCTGCATTCACGCTGCTTTCTCAGTAACTGTGGGGGCCGCGTTGTGGCTCCAGAAGTAAACAGTGGCGGGTTCGGGTTCCCAGACGCGGGCGTCTTCAATGCCCGGCAGGTTCACCAACGCGCGGTATTCCGAGCCGAAGGCGACATATTGATCGGTTTCGGCCATGACGGCAGGTTTGCACGCAATGGGGTCGCGGACCACGCCGAATCCGTCCTTGGTGCCCACCACAAAGGTGAAAAACCCGTCCAGATCGTCCAGCGCGCTTTCCAGCGCTTCGCCAAGGGTTGAGCCGGTCTGCATCTTCCATGTCAGATAGGCGGCACCCACCTCGGTGTCATTCTCCGTCTCGATATGTACACCCAGACGGCGCAGCTTGCGGCGCAGGGAGTTGTGGTTGGAGAGCGAGCCGTTGTGCACAAGACACTGATCGACGCCTGTGTTGAACGGATGCGCGCCCATGGTCGTGACCGCAGATTCGGTCGCCATACGGGTGTGTCCGATGCCATGTGTGCCGCTCATTTTCCGCAGATCAAAGCGTTCTGCCACATTTTTGGGCAAACCGACTTCTTTGTAGATCTCCAGCGTTTCGCCGTGGCTCATGACCCGAATGGCTGGTCTGAGAGTGGCCAGTGCCGCACGTGCGGCGGCGATCTGGTCGGCCTGCATCTCAAGGACGGCGTGGGTGTCTTTCACCCGCATGGCGACGGACCCGGTGATGTGATCGGCAAGGGCGACCTCAAGCCCGGCGAAATCCGCGTCCGGCGTGCCGGATTGAACGGTCAGCTTGGCGCAACCCTTTGCTTCCTCACCGTAAATCGCAATGCCTGCGCTATCGGGGCCACGGTCGGTCATGGTGATCAACATGTCGGTCAACATGTCCCCAAGCCGGGGTTCCAACGATGTATCTTTCAGAAAAAGTCCTACGATCCCGCACATGGCCGGGGCCCTCCCTTGGGGTAATCAAACAGTCCGACTCAGACGCTAACACCAAAAAAACCACCGCTCAACACTGAGGAAACTTTTTTTCACGAGCGTGAAAAAGTTCTAGCCAGACGGCGCGTCACGTGTTTGAATTTTGGCGAGCGTCGCGCCTTGAGAATGACGACGTCCTGAATCCAACAGCCACAAGGGAGCGTATTGTGGAAGAACAAATCGCAGAGTTAACGGCCCAGATCGCGGCCCTTCAGGAGAGCAGCGGCACCACCAACCGTATGTTCGCTGAGACTTTTTACTACCTTACCATTCCGTTGATGATCATCATCCACGCAGGCTTTCTGGCCTATGAGATGGGGGCATCACGGCTCAAGAATGTGCTGAGTTCAGGGGTAAAGAACCTGCTGGCCTTCGCATTCATGATTCCAACCTTCTATTTCTTCGGCTGGTGGGTCTACTGGGGCTTTCCAACCGGTATTCCGGGCGCACCGGGGCCTGCGGGCATCTCCGGCGTCGAATACGCCAATGCCATTGCCTGGGGCTGGGGCGAGAGTGCCCAGTACATGGGGCCAAACATCGCGGATCAGGCATCCGGCGTGTTCTTTGGTGCCTTTGCCCTGTTTGCCGCGACAACGGCGTCTATCATGTCAGGGGCTGTGATCGAGCGCATCCAGACCGTTGGCTTTATCATTCTGGCGGTCGTACTGGGCAGCTTTGCCTGGGTGGTTGCTGCTGCCTGGGGCTGGCACGCGGATGGCTGGCTTGTCACGCAATGGGGCGTGCATGATTTCGGCGCGGCGGGCCTTGTGCACGCGGTTGCGGGCTTCTTTGCGCTCGGCGTTTTGATCAACCTTGGGCCACGCATCGGCAAGTTCAACGCTGATGGGACGGCCAACCACATTCCGGGCCACAACATGCCTTTGACCGTCACGGGGCTGATGCTGATTATCGTCGGCTTCTGGGGCTTTCTGATGGCCTGTGTGATTGTGCCGGGTGAGGCATGGAGCTGGTTTGGGGACAAACCTGCCACCATCTATGGCACGCCGATCACGCTGTCGGCGCTGTCCTTCAACATCCTGATGGCGATTGCCGGCGGGATCATCGGTGCATGGCTGTTCACACGCGATCCGTTCTGGATGATGTCCGGCGCGCTTGCCGGGATCATTTCCACCGCGTCCGGTCTGGACATCTACTTCCCCGCACTGGCGTTCATCATCGCCTTCTCTGCCGGGATCATTCTGAAGCCCTGTGCGGACTGGCTGGAAAACCGTGGCATCGACGATGCGGTGGGTGCGGTCACCGTGCACGGCACCATCGGCCTTTACGGTGTGGTGATGCTGGGCATCTGGGGCTCTGGATACCCGGCGCTGCAAGGGGCGGCAGGCGAAGTGCCAACGATCACCCTGATGGGACAGATCGTGGGTGCGGTGGTCTTCTTCCTTCTGGGCTTTGTACCGGGCTACGTGGTGTCCCTCATCCTCAAGACGTTCGGCATGCTGCGTATCCGTGAAGGGGCTGAGCTGGCGGGTATGGACCTCGTCAAAGTGCCTGCTGCGGGCTACCCGGAATGGGGCGGCGACGCGCCAGTCACACCGGCGCATCCTGCGGAATGATCCCAACCTGTAACACGAAAGGAACCCGACATGTTTCCATATGATGAAGCCTCCTGGAGCGTCGTTGACGGCGCGATGTTCATGGGCTGGGGAGGTGCATTGCCAGGCATGGCCACCTTCATTGCCATGATCATCTGTGTGGCCGTGCTGGTGATCGGCCAGCGGTCAGAGACGGCAAAGGCCAAGCAGTTCGACAAGTAACTGTGCAGACGTCGGAAGGGGCCGCTGTAAAAGGCGGCCCCTTTGCCTTTTTATTGCCTGTCAGGAAAAAAACTTGCATCCCATTGTTGCTTTTCAAAGCAAGCTGGGGCTGAATAACGCTCATAAAAGACTCGAGAAATCAGGGAGAATATCATGGCCATTCTATGGAGGCATTCCGCGCTTGCGCACCGCCACGCAGAGATCGGCGGGGAGCTGGAAGACTGGAACGGCATGGGCACCGCGTGGTTCTATGACCACACGCCCGAACGTGCCAAGGCGGACTATGAGGCGATCCGCACCAAGGCTGGGCTGATGGATGTGTCGGGTCTGAAGAAAGTGCATGTTGTGGGGGAGGACGCGGCCTATGTGATTGACCGCGTCACCACGCGCAACGTGGAGAAGATTGGCGTGGGCCGGTCCACTTATGCGGCGATGCTGGACGAGCGTGGGCTCTTTGTCGACGATTGTGTGATCTACCATCTGGCGGTCAATTCGTGGATGGTTGTCCACGGCACCGGCACCGGGATGGAGCAGCTGACCAAGGTGGCCGCCGCCAAGAATTGCTGCGTGATCATGGACGACGATCTGCACGATATGTCGCTGCAAGGGCCCGTTGCGGTTGATTTCCTGGCCAAACACGTCGATGGCATCCGGGATCTGGCGTACTTTGGCATCATCCACACCAAGCTTTTTGGCAGGAACGTGATGATCTCCCGCACCGGCTACACCGGGGAGCGCGGGTATGAGATTTTCGTCGGCCGCAAGGACGCGGTGCATGTCTGGGACAACATCCTGTCCGATGGCGCGGACATGGGTATACGTCCGACGCAGTTCTCTACCCTCGATATGCTGCGCATCGAAAGCTATCTGCTGTTCTATCCCGGCGACAACTCTGAAACCTTCCCCTTTCAGGACGGCACGCCAGCAGGCGACAGCCTGTGGGAACTGGGCCTTGATTTCGTGGTCTCCCCTGACAAGGAAGGCTTCATCGGCGCGGAGAACCACTATGCCCTCGAAGGGCGGGAGCGGTTCAAGATCTACGGTGTCAAACTATCGGACAGCATGGACCAGATGGAGATGTTCGCGCGGGTGCATGCAGACGGCAAGGATGTGGGCGTGATCACCTACGGCCTGTCTTCTGAGCTGAACGGCTATTCCGTTGCCATCGCGCGGCTTGATCCCTCCGTCGCCAAAGCGGGCACCAAACTGGTGGTCAAACAGCCTGACGGCACAGAACTGGCCGCCACGGCGGAGGAAATGCCCTTCTACGACAAGGACAAGAGCATCCGCACCGCAAAAGGCTAACCTATCAGGGGCGTCGCGCCAGCGCGGCGCCCTTTTTCACATCATCCGAGGCACCCATGTCGAAGTTTGAATTCCCCGCGTCGATCAAAAGCCGCCCCGTCTACGGCACGCTTGAGGCGCGACCGGGCAAGCACCATCTGATGATTGCAGACGCCGAAGGCGCCGAAGCGATCATGGACATCGCGACCCCCGATCTGATGGCGAAGACCCACATCATCTTTATCTCGCGCGGCACTGACTATGGCGACAAGCTGCGCGCGCTCAATCCGGCGATCTTCTATGAAGGGCCAAGCTATGCCGCCTCTGTCCCACGCATCCAGCGGGTGTTGCAGGACGCGCATATGGGCTTGCAGGTCTACTTGACCGGCACCGAAGGGCTGATGGGACAGGCGATGCGGGAGGCGGTGGACGCGGGCATCCCCCATACTGCCATCCAGACCGAACATCGCGGGTCCGTGGCGCGGCGGATGCAATGCGTGCACTGCAAAGGCATCACCGAAGACGTGGAGACAGATCCCTTTGTCTGCGCGCACTGCGGTCTGAACCTGTTTGTGCGCGATCACTATTCGCGCCGTCTTGCCGCCTATCAGGGTGTTTGCATTGATGCCGAGGACCCCGGTAACGTGCCAGAGCCAAAGGGGATCTACGAATGAGCGGTGCTGAGAAAATCCACGTTCGCGTGACGGAAAAAACCCCGCTGAACGCGCTTGTCACCCGGTTCCGGTTTGAACCTGTGGACGGCGGTCTGCTGCCCACATTCTCCGGTGGCGCGCATACGGTGGTGGAGATGAAAGACGGCGACATCACGCGCCTGAACCCCTATTCGCTGATGTCTGATCCCTATGATCAGGATGCCTACACGATCTCCGTGCGGCGTGATGATGAAGGGCGGGGCGGGTCGCTTTTCCTGCACAATCAGGTCGATGTCGGTGATGAACTGACGATCAGCTACCCGGTGAACCTCTTCAGCCTCGATCTGCGCGCCAAGAAGCATCTTATGATCGCAGGCGGCATCGGCATCACGCCGTTCCTGTCGCAGATCAAGCAGTTGGATCGCGCCCATGGCAATTGGGAACTGCATTATGCCTGCCGGTCGGAGGCGTTGGGGTCTTACGTGGACTATCTGACCACCACGCATCCCAATGACGTGAACGTCTATTATGACGATCAGGATCAGGTGATTGATCTGGAGAACCTGTTGGATGGCCAACCGCTCGGCACACATATCTACGTCTGTGGCCCCAAGGGGATGATCGACTGGGTGCGCGGCAAGGCAGCCGATCTGGGCTGGCCGCGTGAGGCGGTGCACTACGAGGAATTCCTCGCCCCGCAGCCCGGCAAACCCTTTGAAGTGAAACTGGCGATTTCCAACAAGGTTGTGCAGGTCGGTGAGCAGGAAAGCCTGCTGGAAGCGATTGAACGGGCAGGGGTCGACGCGCCCTATCTGTGTCGCGGCGGCGCCTGCGGCATGTGTGAGACCCGCGTGATCGACTACGCCGGCAACTTCATCCACCGCGATCACTGGCTGGAAGACGACGAACACGCCAGTGGGGAGAAGATCATGCCCTGCGTGTCACGATTTGAGGGCAAGACCCTTGTTCTGGACCGTTAGCGCGCCTCAACCCGAACAGTGGCCTCCGGTTTTCGGACCAGTTGAGGCGGCAGGAGAAAAGAAATGACCATCCAATTCAACGACGAAACCTTCCGCGACGATTATTCGTTCCACAACTCCGAACGTGCGATCAAACGCTTCCCGTTTCCCTTCGACAAAGACAGCTACATGTATGCCGTCAACATGGAGCAGCACCGGGGCGGGCCTGCGGATTCCGTCTATGAGAAACGCTTTGACGTCGACGAGCACTACGTCTCTGAAATGCGGGACCGGGCGCAGGTTTTGGCGGACGACCCGCTGCGCTGCCAGTCCCTGCCGCATATGACGCTGGCGGGCTGGGACGTGCTGGAACTGATCATGACCTGCAAGGCGGAGGATTATCCCGACCTGTTCGAGCTGCACCGCGACGGCGACCGCTGGCGCTGGATCAACAAGCCGCTGGGCATTGATGACACGTTCACCTTCCTTGATGAGACCACGCTGCCCTACGGCCCGATGGAATACATCACCCGCCAGACGCAGGGCGACTTTGCCGTTCTGGATCAACGCGATGACAACCTGTGGATGGACGCAGGCATGGTCACCACGCAGGCCGACTGGTCGCTGGATTTCGACATCGGCATGAACTTTTTTGAATGGCATGCGCCGGTGCCGCTGGCCCATGAGAAAGGCATCTTCGTGCGCGCGCTGAAGTTCCTGCTGAACATCCAGCAAGGCGCGCCTGCGCGGCGGCTCAACTGGACGATGACAGTGAATCCATTGCTCGATACCTCGCCCGAGAATTATCACAAGTGGGGCATCCAGAAGACCACCCTGACACCTCAGAATATCGGGGCAAAACAACACCTTCGGGTGGAGTTGCAAACCTTCTTCCGGCTGCCCCGGTCCAACGGGCTGGTGTTCCCGATCCGCTGTTATCTCTGCGCGTTTCAGGACCTTATGACCGTGCCGAAATGGGGCCGCCGCCTGCACCGGGTGATCCGCGATCTGCCGGAGGAATTGGCGACCTACAAGGGCTTCATCGACAACCGCCCGATGATGCTGGATTACCTGTCACAGTTCGATGACGGATTGCCCACTTCCAACGGCATCTGGCCTGATCTGGAAACGGAGCCACCGCTGCAAAAGTAGGCACCATTTGTTAAACAATTGTGCCTAGCGTCGGCCTGTCTTCGAAGGGCAGGTCATGGATACAGTTTTTGAGAGCATTTTCAGCGCGGTTGACGCCTTTATCTATCGGTGCAGCAACGATGCCGCCTATACGATGGAACATATGGCAGGCGGGGTGCAGCGGTTGATTGGCTATGCGCCGGAAGACATCCTGCAAAATGCCAAGACCTCCTATGTCGACCTGACGGCGGAGGAGGACAAGGAACGTGTTTTCGCCGATGTCGACACGGCGATAGCAGCCGGAAAACCCTGGGACATCGCCTATCGGCTGATCCACCATGATGGCCGGGCCATCTGGGTACGCGAACGCGGAAATGCGGTGATGAAAGACGGTGAAGTCGCCTATTTGCAAGGACTTGTGGTGGGGGCAGGTGCTGAGTTTGATCTGCGTGACAAGCTGGAACGCCGGGTGGAGGAAGCGCGCGCGGCCAGTGAAGACATTGTCGGGCTGACCAAACAGATCACCAGTTCAGTGCGTGAATTGTCGATGCTCTCCACCAACGCGCGGATTGAAGCAGCGCGCAGTGGCGAGGCAGGCAGGGGGTTTGCCGTGGTCGCCAATGAGATGAAGACGCTGTCAGAACGCAATGCGGGGCTTGCAGACAAGATCGCGGAACAGGTTCAGCAATTTAATGAAGGGCCGCAGTAAGATTGTCTGATGCAGGCGACGCGGGCGTGCAGGAGGAGGGCGGACAGTACATAGATGCCAAGGGCTTGCGCCCCGCAGCGCAGCGCTACGTGTTTTGCGGATAGCTGATGATTGACAGATACCGCGCAGGCAACAGCACCAGCTTCTCAGGGCCATGAGGCGCATCTGCGTCAAAAAACAGGGTGTCACCGGGTTTGAGCGAATGGACCTCATCGCCGTGGCGGTAATCCACTTCGCCTTCGAGCATATAGATCGTTTCAATCCCGCCGTGCTGGAAGGTTTGAAAGACATCTGACTGTTCTGTCAGCGTAATCAGATAAGGTTCCACAATCACGCCAGAGGCGTTGGACCCGATATGCCCCAGCAGCTTGTACTGATGGTTGGCACGGGTGCCCTGGCGTTCAGTCTCAACCCCTTCGCCCGCGCGGGTGTGCACCGCTTCGCGGGTTTCCTCGAACCGCCGGAAAAAGCTGGTCAGCGGCACGCTCAGCGCGTTGGCAAGGTTTTGCAGCGTGGTCAGCGACGGAGAGGTATTGCCGTTCTCGATCTTCGACAGCATCCCGATGGAGATCCCCGTCAGCCCCGAAAGCTCGGCAACGGTGATTTCCTGCTGGCGGCGGTAGGCGCGGACTTCTCTGCCGATGGCGACCTCAAGGACCTTCTCACGCTCCTGTTCCTGCGTGCGGTGCGGGTCTTGGCTCAGTCTGGAAACCATCTCGGGATCAAGCTTTTCGATATTCACAACTGTGGTACTTTCTAGGTCTGCCCCGGTGTCGCGGCAATTCAAAAACACTGTCCCCGCAGTTAGTATAGGGCAGTTTTTCATCTGGATGTAAAAAATATGAACAGCAGTGAAATTTCCCGGATCGGCTTTCTGATTTTCCCCGGTTTTCCCATGGCCTGTCTGACATCGATGATCGAACCCCTGCGCGCCGCGAATGAGATCGCAGGCGAGGAACGGTTCGCCTGGACATTGTTGTCAGAGGACGGCGCAAAGGTCACCTCATCTGCCCATGTGGTGTTTGAACCCAATGCGGCCTTGGCCGATGCAGCCCCCCTCGACGTGCTTTTTGTCCTCAGCCGTCCCAACTCCGATTTCGCCGCCCCGCGACAGACCCCCGCCACCCTGCGCCAGCTTGCGCGCCACGGCTGCATTCTGGGCGGTGTATCGGGGGGTGTTTTTCCGCTGGTGCGGGCCGGGCTGATGGCCGGGCACCGCTGTTCGGTGCACTGGTGCTATGAAGCGGCGTTTCATGCTGCGTTTCCCGATATCCTTGCCACCGACGACGTCATTGTCACCGACAACAACCGCTACACCGCGTCAGGTGCGGCCGCAGGATTTGACCTGGCTTTGCACATGATTGAGCAGCACTTCGACCCTGAGATTGCCCATGAGGTCGCCTGCTGGTTTCAGCATTCCTCGATGCGCGGGCAGGGCGTGCGCCAGCGCGTGCCGCTGGTCGAAGGGGCAGGGCCTGCGCTGCCCGGTCTGGTCGCCCGCGCCGCTGCTTTGTTCAACGCGCGGCTGGAAGAACCCATTTCCATCGCCGAGGTCGCCGAACACCTGGGCGTCACCCCGCGCCAGATCGAGCGCGCATTCAAGAAGGCCACAGGTCAAAGCCCTTCGCATTACTACCGCGCCCTGCGGATGAAGGCGGCGCGGCAATTGGTGCTGTATTCCAGCGACAGCCTGCCACAGATCGCGACAGCCATCGGCTATACGTCGTCCACGCCCCTGCTGACCCACTACCGCGCCGCTTTCGGCGTCACACCACAAGAGGATCGCGCGCGGATCAACGACTTCCGGGTCACAGATAACCTGCCACTGCCAGCACGCTAACGCCCCGAACTCCCTCAACAAAAAACGACCGGCGACAGGGACCTCACCCCTTTTCAACCCATGCCTGCACCCTCGGCCTCCCACAGGAGGGTGCCACCATACCACCGCCCTGGCCCCTCTTTTTGGCCAAAAATATCCCTGCGCAACAGCTGGATCTGAAAGCAACGCGCGTTGTTACAATGCCGACTGCATTGCCGTGACAATCGCATGATGCAACGACCCGGCAGAGGCGCGGGGACCAAGGATGCGGATAAATCCGTCCGGATCTCCACAGACCACGAAACAGCCCAGATGATGGATCTGCGTCCGCTGCGCATCACCGCTTTGCAGGCTGCGCATGTTGACCGGGCAGAGCAGTTCCATCACCGGCGCGATCCCGTCGCCAGACAGATCGAAACAGCACCAGCCGTCGGTCTGCTCCGTTACTGAGGCCGTTGATCTCAAAGCGGTTTTCACCTGAACTTCAAGGTCCTCATGGGTCGCGAAATCCGCCCCGATCATCCATTGATCCGGCCCCATCCACATGGCAGAGAAGGGCGCCGCAAGCAGCGCCTTGCCCGGACCGGGCGCCGCATCCCCCAACAGCGCCTTCAACTTCTTCGCACAGGCCTTTTCCTGCCCCAGCCGCGCCGCGACCGAAGCCAGTGCCAGATCGGTCACTTCCGTACAGGTCAGCCCCGCAACGGTATCGACCTGCGGTGCAGCGCCACCCAATGCGGTTATTGGTTCAAGATCATGCACGGACACGTTCCCCCTCTGGATCGACAAAATGAGCGGAGACGATATCGACCTCCACCGTCAGGTCCGTCACCGGAGAGACAAGGCGCATCCGCTCCCCCTCCCGCAGGCCACCGTTCTTGAGGAACCCCAGCCCGATCATCGACCCTAACGTGGGCGAAAACGCAGCCGACGTCACATAACCCTGATCATGGGCGGCATCCACCGGCCCCCCCAGCAGCATCAAATGCCCGCCCGCCGTGATCTTGTCGCCGGGATCGCGGGGTTTGATCCCCACCTGCATCAGCGCGTCCGCTGCGTTCAATCCGGGCCGTTCCGACAGTTTGGAGCCGATGCTGTCCTTGGCCTTGGACACCATCCGCCCCATCCCGAGGTTCAGCGCGGTGGTCGTGCCGTTCAGCTCATTGCCCGCCGCATGGCCTTTTTCGATGCGCATCACACCCAGCGCTTCGGTGCCATAGGGTGTGACGTCAAACTCTTCCCCTGCCGCCATCAGCCGCCGCATCAGTGCGTCGCCGTAGCGGGCAGGGACGGCGATTTCAAACGCCAGTTCGCCGGAGAAGGAGATCCGGAACAGCCGCGCCCGCAACCCACCGCAAACGGTGATGTTGCCGCAGGCCATGAAGGGAAATGCCTCGTTGGAGATGTCATGCACGGCATCCACGATCTTTTGCAGCAGACGGCGGGAATTGGGTCCGGCCACCGCATATTGCGCCCAAGCCTCGGTGGTGGAGATCAGCTGCACATCCATATCCGGGAACAGGCACTGGCGGACAAATTCCATGTGCTGATAGACCTTTGCGGCGTTGGCGGTGGTGGTGGTGACCACGAAATGATCCTCTGCCAGCCGCCCGGCGGTGCCATCATCCATCGCGATCCCGTCCTCGCGCAGCATCAGCCCATAGCGGGTCTTGCCCACAGCGAGCTTCGCAAAACCATTGCAATAGACCTTGTTCAGAAACGCCGCCGCATCCGTGCCCTGTACGTCGATCTTGCCCAGCGTGGTACAATCACACACCCCGACAGAGGCGCGGGTGGCCGTCACTTCGCGGTCAACGCTCTGACGCCAGTGGGTTTCGCCGGGCAGGGGGAACCACTGCGCGCGCAGCCAGTTGCCCACTTCCACAAACACCGCACCGCGTTCCTTGGCCCAGAAATGCGAGGGCGTCAGCCGCGTTGGGTGGAACTCCATCCCGCGCATCCGTCCGCCAAGCACACCAATCGCCGTAGGCGTATAGGGGGGGCGGAAAATCGTCGTGCCCACTTCCGGGATCGCCTTGCCCGCGAGTTCCGCCATGATCGCAAGGCCGCCCATGTTCGATGTCTTGCCCTGATCGGTCGCCATGCCCAGCGTGGTGTAGCGCTTGAGGTGTTCAACGGACCGGAAGCCCTCCTGATGGCTCAGCTTCACGTCTTTGACGGTAACATCGTTCTGTTGGTCGAGCCATGCCCGCGAACAGCCTTCGACATACCAAAATGGCGTCTGGGAGACCGGCGCATCCTCTGCCTTGGGGGCTTTGGCGGCTTTGACACCCATCATTTTTGCAGCCGCTTTCGCGCCGGAGGTCAGCGCGCCATGGGTGGAGAAGACGCCATTCGCAGCCCCCGCAACCTGCATCCCCGGCGGCAATTCACCACCGGGCACAAACGCCGCCAAACCGTCATCCCACGTGGGCCGCCCGCGCTGATGGCAGGTCAGATGCACGTTCGGGTTCCACCCGCCCGACACACCAAGCGCGCCGCATTCGACGGTGCGCATACTGCCATCCGCTTGTTTTACTTCAACAAACGTCAGGCCCCGACGGCCCTTGCTGTCCACCACCTGACCGCCCCGGATCACCTCATAGGCATCCGCCAGCGGTGCATCTGCGCGGGTGTCGATCACGGCGGCGACCTTCACACCGCGCGCCTGCAGGTCAACGGCCGTGCGGTGCCCGTCGTCGTTGTTGGTGAACACCGCCACCCGCTGTGCAGGCGTGGCGGCATAGCGGTTGACATAGGTGCGCACCGCACCGGCCAGCATGATGCCGGGACGGTCGTTGTTCTCAAACGCGATGGGGCGTTCGGTGGCGCCGGCACAGAGCAGCGATTGCTTTGCATAAATGCGCCAGAGGATCTGGCGGGGTTTGCCCACGTCGGGGGTGTGCAGATGGTCGCTGACCCGCTCCACCGCGCCATAGATGCCATGATCAAACGCACCAATCACCGTGGTGCGCGACATCAGCCGCACATTGGGCAGGCTGGAGAGTTCAGCGATCGTCGCGTTCAGCCAGTCACCCGTTTCCAGCAACCCGGTTTCCGCGTTCAACCGCCCGCCAAGGGCGAAATCCTCATCGGCCAGAATGACTTCCTTGCCGCCACGCCCTGCCGTGAGGGCGGCCATCAGCCCCGCAGGCCCCGCACCAATGATCAGCAGGTCACAGTGCCGAAACCCCTTGTCATAGGCATCCGGGTCCGCGCGCATCGACAAAGAGCCAAGCCCCGCCGCCTTGCGGATAATCGGCTCATAGAGTTTTTCCCAGAACGCCGCAGGCCACATGAAGGTCTTGTAATAGAACCCCGCCGTCAGGAAGTTCGAAAACCGGTCGTTGATCGCCATCGCGTCAAAGGCAAGGCTGGGCCAGCGGTTCTGTGATTTGGCCAGCAACCCGTTATACAGCTCCGCCGTCGTCGCCCGCGTGTTGGGTTCCTGCCGCGCGCCGCCGCGCAGCTCGACAATGGCGTTCGGTTCCTCCGACCCGGCGGTCAGTGGCCCCCGTGGGCGATGATACTTGAATGACCGTCCCATCAGCCGCACGTTGTTGGCCAGCAGGGCAGAGGCCAGCGTATCGCCCGGATGCCCCTCATAGCTTTTGCCATCGAACATGAATTTCAACGTGGTGGCGCGGTCAATCAACCCGCCGGAAACGCGGTTTTTCTGGGTCATTTACTTCTTCCTTGCGCACGCGCCACATCGCGGGCCATCTCTACGGAGGTAATCTCATGGGTCAGCGTGTTGCGTGTCACCACCAGCCAGGACCGGTCGCCACCTTCGTGAAACCACAGCTCGCGCAACTCTCCCGCCGGGTTGTCGCGCAGGTAGCCGTAGGCGTGCCAGTCTTCCGCCGTTGCGGTTTCGGGATCAGGACGGTCGATCAGGCTCGCATCGCCCAGATACACAAACTCAGCGCTGTCACGCGGGCCCAGAAGGGGGTGATTGATAATCATCAGTGCAAATTGGGCTGATTGCCCATCCCTTTTTCGTCAATCATGTGACCGGTGCGAAACCGGTCAAAGCGGTAAGCGGTGGCGGTTTCATGCGGCGTGTCCCGCGCCAGCAAATGCGCATAGGCATAGCCCGAGGCCGGCGTCGCCTTGAACCCGCCGTAACACCAGCCGCCGTTGAAATAGAGGCCCTCAATATGTGTCCGGTCGATGATGGGTGAGCCATCCATCGACATGTCCATGATCCCGCCCCACATGCGCAGCAGGCGCGCACGGCCAATCATCGGCATGATCGCCATGCCGCCTTCGCAGACGTCTTCGACCACCGGCAGGTTGCCCCGCTGGGCGTAGGAATTGTAGCCGTCGATGTCGCCGCCAAAGACCAGCCCGCCCTTGTCGGACTGGCTGACATAGAAATGCCCCGCGCCGAAGGTGATCACGCCGGGTAGCACAGGCTTCAACCCTTCGGAGACGAAAGCCTGCAACACATGGCTTTCAATCGGCAGGCGCATGTCGGCCTTGGCCATCAAGCGGCCAGAGGACCCCGCGACGGCACAGCCCACCTTCTTGGCCCCGATAAACCCGCGAGAGGTCTCAACCCCCAGACATTTCCCGTTCTCGATCCGGAACCCGGTGACTTCGCAATTCTGAATGATATCAACGCCATGGCTGTCTGCGGATCGGGCAAAGCCCCAGGCGACCGCATCATGACGCACCGTGCCGCCGCGCCGCTGGGCCAACCCGCCCTTGATCGGGAACCGCGCATCATCGAAGTTCAGGAACGGATACTCCCGTTTGATCGCCGCCAGATCGAGGTATTCCGCATCCGCCCCGTTCAGCATCATCGCATTGCCGCGCCGGATGAAGGCATCGCGTTGGGCGTCGGAATGGATCAGGTTCATGATCCCGCGCTGGCTGACCATCGCGTTGTAATTCAGGTCCTGTTCCAATCCTTCCCACAGCTTGAGGGAGAATTCATAAAACGGCTCGTTCCCGTCCAGCAGATAGTTCGAGCGGATAATCGTCGTGTTCCGCCCCACGTTGCCGCCACCGATCCAGCCTTTCTCGATCACGGCGACGTTCCGCTCCCCGTACACCTTCGCCAGATAATGCGCCGTGGCCAGCCCGTGCCCGCCGCCGCCAATGATAATGATGTCATAGGAGGGCTTCGGCTCAGGATCACGCCACGCGGGTTTCCAACCCTTGTGCCCTGTCAAAGCTTGCTTGATGACGTTGAAACCGGAATAGCGCATGGAATCAGACTCCTCTGGTTTGAAAGTCGCTTATTTGCGCTGACCTGTCCCTCTGAAACCCGACATGGCGTTTGTCAAATCGGACCTTACATGCGGCTTTGTGCCAGCCGCGCCGCGCCGACCGCTGCTTCACTTTCCAGCGGGGTGGCAAAAGGCGTGTCGATCATCCGCGCCCGGATGGCCTGCCAGACATCGCTGGAGGCACCGCCCCCTGCGGTGAAGATGCGCGTCATCTGCGGCGCACCCAGATCGCGCAGGGCGGCATAACACGCCGCTTCAATGCGCGCGATGCCTTCCAGCAACCCTTTGAGGAACAGCGCGTCATCCTCGGGCCGCGGCGTGACACGGGGGGGCAGGTCCGGGTCGTTCACCGGGAACCGCTGACCGGGCCGGGGCAGGGGGTAATAGTCCAGATCGGAGGGCGTGTCGGGATCAATCCGCGCGCTGAGCGTTTCAAGGTCCTCAACCGTGAAATGCGCCAACAACGCGCCGCCCCCGGTGTTGGAGGCACCGCCGACCAGCCATTTGTCCCCCATCCGGTGGCTGTAGATCCCCTGCGCTGCATCATCAATCCGCACATCGCTCAGCATCTTGATCGCCAGAGTGGTGCCAAGGGAGGTGACAACATCGCCCACCTCCGCCGCCCCGGTCGCCAGAAAGGCCGCGATGCTGTCCGTGGTGCCGGCGTGCATCATCACATCCGTTGACAGTCCGAAGGTTTTCGCCACCGCCGGGTCGAGAGTATGAACCACGGTTCCCACACCATGGACCTTGGGCAATAGTTTGCAGTCGACATCCGTCCCGCCAATCCACGCAGGCCAGACCCGCGCTTCTACATCATACCCTGTTTTCAATGCGTTATTCTCATCCGAATGGCCGCCGATCCCGGTCAGCCGCGCCAGAATGAAATCCGCCTGATGGCACAGATGTGCTGCGTCTCGCGCGCCCGCCATCCCCTGCAACCGCAACATCCGCGCCAGAGCAGAGGACGGCCCGCGTGTCATATGCCCGTCGGGCGCGTGCTGCGCGATATGCGCCGCTTCCGCCTCAAACCCGCTGGAATCATACATCAGCGGCGGAGTCACGGGCTGAAGCGCTGCATCCACCAGAACCATACTGCCGGACGTCCCGTCAACCGCCGCATGCCGGATCGCGGCCATGGCTTGCGCGCCAATCAGGTCCCTAAGTGCTTGCAACCCCTCGCGAACGGCAAGCCACCAGCCGTCCGCACTGTCATCCGGATAGGCCCCGCGCGACCTGCCAACCACGGCGCCGTCCGCGTCAATCACCGCGCAGCGAATGCCCGAGGTACCCAGATCAATGCCAAGCGCCAGCGTCATGCGCTGGATTTCTCCGCCAGCGCCTGACGGTATTTCTCTGCGTCCCAGTTGAGCAATTCGGCTTCCGCGTCCAGACCAATCGCCTCCGGCGTCCAATCCTCCGGCAGACGCCCCAACACATCCATCAAACACCGCAGCATCGCCGTCTGCGACGATGTCGCGCCCGATTTCAATGCAACGCCCTCCGCACAGACAACCGAAACGCCGCCCGGTTCGGTGGGCAAAGCCGCACCCAGAAACACCACATGGTCAGGGTAATACGATCCTGCCAGTGCCAACGCCCGCAGTCGTGGATCGCAGGCCAAGGGCGTCGCGTGTTCTTCCCATACATACCCGTCTGGTGGCGCAGTCGCCGGGGCAGGGGCCGCAGCGACGTGCACAGGCATCGCCAATCGCCGCTCCACCTCCGCAATCATGTCCGAAGCCGCCTCCACACTCTCTCCCGCACAGACAAGCCCATGGCTTTCAAGGATAATCACCTGCGTTTCCGCTGTGATCCGCTCCGCAATGGCCCCGGTCAATGGCACACCCGGCTTGCGATAAGGCACCAAGACAAAAGGCAGCCCCGCCAGCTTCTCCCGCGCCGCCGCACGGCCCTGAGCAGAGATCGCATGCACCAGCGTCGCCACCGAATGGGTATGCGCAACCACCTTCCAATCCAGCAAGGCGTGGAACGTCGTCTCAATCGATGGGCGCAGCGTGTTCTCCGGGTCCAGCACGGTCGCCTTGCAGGTCCCATCGCCCGCGCCCATCGCTTCCGCCTTTGCCCGCTCCCGGTCGACCGCCACGAAAATATCCTTCGTTTCCGCCTCCGCCAGTTCCGTGCCGGAGGCTTTGATCCACATCACATCGCCGTCTTTGAACGAGGTGTTCCCCCCCGGTCCCTGAACCTGCAACGGGTCCTGACCCAACCGGGCGGAAAGGGCGCGAAAATCAGCGGGCACGGCAGTCATGGGATCACCTCAAGCTTGTCAGGATGTAATCGGGTCGGGCGTCAGGCGCAAAAAGCGTGGCCGGGTCGTGGCCTGCGTGGATGCCACCGCTGATGAAGAGCGTGTCCCAGCCCGCGGTCTTGCCACCGGAGATGTCGTGTTCGGGACTGTCTCCAACCATCAGAACGCGCGCGGGGCGGGAATCAATCTGCACCAAAAGCGCTTCAAAAACAGGAGGATGGGGTTTGCCGTAGAACAGAACCTCGCCACCCGCGTCGGCATAGTCATGGGCCAGCGCACCGGGCGATTCAACCAGCCGGCCATCGGCGCGCGGGGCTTTTCGGTCGGGGTTGGAGCAGATCAGTGGCTTGCCCAACCCGCGCGCTTTCTCAAGCACAGCCCGCTCTGCCGGGTGGTCATCTGCGTCTGGAATGCCCATCAGCAAGACAGCCTCTGCCTGCGAAAGATCATCCGTAAAGGCCAAGTTCAGCCCGTCCGACCAAGCCTCCGCATCTCCCTGCGCGGCGGTCATCGCGTACACCTCGCGCAACGCACTCAACGGTCCGTGCTGGACGTCCAGCCGCAAGGCCTCGCCGGAGGTCATCACAACGCCAAAAGCATCCGCAGGAAAGCCCATCCCGGTGATCCGCTGACGGTTCAACGCCCCGGACTTGCCGGAGTTGGACAGCACGGCCAAGGTGCTGCCACCGGCCTGAAGCGCTTCAATCGCCTGTACCGCAAAAGGATAAGGCGCGCTGCCATTGTGCAGCACGCCAAATTGGTCAAACACGATCAGATCATAGCGGTCTGCAACCGCGCTGATGCTGTCGATCTTTTGCATCGGCCTAGTGATCCGGCGTGGGCGGGATCAGACTGGCCATATAGTCGTCCACATCTTCGGCCTTCATCGCGGGTGCGGATTTCTCTGCTGCACCGGGGGGCATGTCCCCGAAATAGAAGGGGAAACCGGGGATGAACTGGCGCCGCTTGCGCAGCTTCATGCCGGGGAAGGGGTAGACCTCATGGTCGCCACAGGCCTTGTCGTGGCAGGCAAGGATGTAGTCAGCGCGTTTGTCGATTTCCTCCACCGATTTCCAGCCCTCCAGCGCGTTCACAAAGCGCGCTGGCACCCAATAGCGCCACATCTCAGTGGGATTGGGTTCAAGGTTCCGGCTTTGGAAGATTGCATCGCCGCAGATCACGAAATCCCCGGCAGAGGTGGCAACCGTCACGCCCATATGGCCCACAGAATGCCCCGGCGTATGGAACATGGTGATGCCGGGCAGAACTTCGGTCTCATCTGTGATGCCCTCAAAGACGCAACCGGCGTAAGCTGGCTCAATCCCCAGAATACCACACTCATACGTACGGTAATACAGCGGCAGCGGATTATAGGCCATTTCGATCTCTGCCGAGGGGGCAATGTAGCGGGCGTTGGGGAATTCCTTCATGTTCTGCACATGGTCCCAATGCAGATGGGTGAAGACAATCGCGTCAATCTCCGATGGATCGACGCCCAGCTTCTCCTTGAGATGCAGATGCACCTCCGTGCTGCCGCGCTTTTCGCATTTGTGGTGGTATTTGGTCGCGCGCTCTTCATCACACAGACCGGTGTCGACGAGGATCTTATGCTCACCCGTGTCGACATAATAGCAATAGCAGGGGTTCCAGATCTTCTTGCCCGCCGGGCCTTTCCAGAAGGTATAGGTTCCCAGATCGGCTTCCAGCCAGCCTGTGTTGATCGGATAAATCTTCGTCTCGGCGATGCCCATCAGGTCCTCCACTTGCGAGTCGGGATATTTGTATACAGAAAATACCCTATGTCCACAGGCGGTGTGCTCTTATTTTGAAATCACCCGTTTGCGGCCAGCACCCGCATGAAACTCTCGGTCATATGTTTGCGCATCCCATCTACCGCGACCTGCACATCTTCGGAGAAGATCTTGGCCAGCAGATCAACGTGGCTCTCAACGGAGGCGAGCAGATCTTCCTGTGTCTCCAGTTTTTTGGCGCGGAAGGGGCCCGTTTTGCGGCGGAAGTCCGAGGCCAGTTCAAAGATGTAGGGATTTTCCGTGGCGCGGTAGATCGACATATGCAAGGCTTCATTGGCCTTGATATAGGCCAGCCGGTCATTGCGTGCGGCGGCTTCTGCACAGGCGGCCTGTGCGTTCTCAATCTCTGATCTGGCCAATAAAGTAAGGCGTTGGCTGGCCAGACGGGCGCAAACGCTTTCGATTTCCTGCATGGCTTCAAACATCTGGCCCAGTTCCGCGCGGGAGTATTGCGCAACCCGCACGCCACGCTTTTCGCCTGCCACCAGCACGCCTTGCGCGGTCAGCCCGCTCAGCGCTTCGCGGACGGGGGTACGGGAGACGCCAAACCGCTCTGCCAGCCGGGTTTCATCCAGGCGCTCACCGGGCTGCAAGGCCCCGGTGGCAATGTCCTCCAGCAGGGCGGCTTCGATCTTGTGGCGCGTGGCACTGCGCGGGGAGGGGGTCGGGTGGTCCATGGTCTTCGGTCCTCAGCTCAAGCTCTGAGGGCGTGTCTATCATATAAAATAGGGCAAAACCATGGAAACTTCACATTTTGCATATTTGCGGTTGATTTTGTATACAAACTGATATTCCCTCTGCGCCAGGGAGAAGGATACCGCCATGCCAGACATTCGACTGGAACATCTGCGCAAGGACTATGGCGCAGTGACCGTCATCGAAGATCTCAATCTTGAGATGGCCGATGGAGAGTTCACCGTGCTGGTTGGCCCTTCGGGCTGCGGCAAATCCACGACCCTGCGGATGATCGCGGGGCTGGAAAGTGTCACCGGTGGTCAGATCATGATCGGCGACCGTGACGTGTCTCAGCTTGAGCCGAAGGCGCGTGATCTGGCGATGGTGTTTCAGGACTACGCGCTCTATCCGCATATGAATGTGGCCAAGAACATGTCTTTTGCCCTGCGTCTGGCGCGGATGAACAAGGCTGACATCGACAAGCGGGTCAAAGAGGTGGCGGAAACGCTTGATTTGAAAGCATATCTTGACCGTAAGCCAGCGGAGCTGTCGGGCGGGCAACGCCAGCGTGTCGCCATGGGCCGCGCTCTGGTCCGGGATGCTGGGACCTTCCTGTTTGATGAGCCGCTCTCCAATCTGGATGCAAAACTGCGCGGGCAGATGCGTGCCGAACTGGCGCTCATGCACCAGCGTGTCGGCAAGAATATGATCTACGTCACCCACGACCAGATCGAAGCGATGACGCTGGGCGACAAGATCGTCGTGATGAAATTCGGCAAGATCATGCAGGCGGGCTCCCCCGAGGAATTGTACCGTAATCCGGCCAACAAATTCGTCGCCGGTTTCATCGGCTCCCCCACCATGAATTTCCTCGATGCGGAGCTATCAGAGGATGCGGGCACTTTGCATGCAAAAGGTGAGGGCTTTGCCATTCCGCTGTCAGCGCAGAAAGCCGCCGGGCTGCAAAGCCACAAGGACCGCAAGGTGACGCTGGGCATCCGTCCGTCCAGCTTTGCCGAAGACAGCGCAGGCATCGAGATGCCCGTGATCCTGTCGGAATATATTGGCGCGCAGTCGGTCTTGATCTCTGAGATGGGCGGGCAGCGTGTCGCGATTGAAGTCAACAGCGTGGCGCCTGTCCGCACGGGAGAGACCCGCAATTTCACGGTGCAGGGGGATGAAGTGCATCTCTTTGACCCGCAGTCAGAGGCGGCTTTGTAACCCGCCGCATAAAAAGGGCCGGTGGCCCATAACCATCTGGGAGGATGACATGAAATTATCAAAACGCACTGTGTGGTCGGCGGCGGTTGCCGTTTCAGCCACATTCACAACGGGTTACGTGATGGCCGACGGTCATACGGCCGACGTCTATGAACCCTATGCGGGCACCACGCTGGTGGTGAACTTCCCCGCGCACCCGCATTACAACGCTGTGTTGGAGGTGCTGGACGATTTCACCGATGAAACCGGGATCGAAGTTGAAGTGGACCAGCTTCAATACCTCAAGATGCGCGAACGCCAGACGCTGGAACTGACCAAGGACGAAGGCGATTATGACCTGATCGCCTATGTGGTCTTCTCCAAGGCGGACTACGTCTATGCCGATCAGCTGGAAAACCTCGCCAAGTATTTCATGAACCCCAAACTGGCGAACCCTGCCTATGACGCCGAGGACCTGATCGACGGCTATGTGCAGAACATTGGCGTTGCAGGCGGCAAGAAAGGCTATCTGCCGGGACCAACCGGATCGCTTTTTGGCATTCCGTTCGGCTCTGAAACCTCCGTTCTCGCCTATCGCAAGGACATTTTTGAGAAGCACGGCATCGCGGTGCCGGAGAATTATGACCAGCTTCTTGAGGTTGCCTGCCAGATCCCCGAGGTTGAGGAAGGCATGGGCGGCATGGCCTCCCGCGCGGCATCCGGGCATCAGGCGAGCCATGCTTTCCTGTTGCACCTTGCCCCGCTGGGGGGGCGTGTCTTTGACGATGAATGGAACCCCACCATCAACAATGAAGCGGGCGTTGCAGCGGCCAATGCTCTGAAAACCATAGTGGATTGCGGCCCCGAAGGCAGCCAGACCTTTGGTCCGGCCGAAGCGGCGGCCTCCTTCAAGCAGGGCAATGCGGCCATGTTCATGGACAGCATCGCCTTTGCTGCCGGGTTCGAAGACCCAAGCCAGTCCACCGTTGCGGGCAAGGTCGGCTATGCGCTGCACCCCGAAGGTGTGCGCCGCGGCAGCCAGACCGGTGGTTTCGGCATCGCCATCCCCAGAAACGCCCAGAACAAGGAAGCGGCGTTTTTGCTGATGCAGTGGCTGACCTCCAAGGAAGGTGACCTGAAAGTGGCCATGGCAGGCGGCAATCCCTCGCGCTTCTCCACCTATGAAAACGCGGAGCTGAACGAGAAATTCCCGTACTCCGCAACCTTTGGTGAAGCGCTGAAATACGCCGACCCCGACTGGCGTCCGATCATTCCCACATGGGGCAAGATCAACGCGGACATCGGGACAACCATGTCTCAGGTGCTGACCGAAGGGCTGGACCCGCAGGAAGCGCTGGACGGTGTGGCCGAACGGGCCCGCGCCATTATGGACGAAGCCGGGTATTATACCTGGCAGTAAGCTCCTCTCTTCAGGTCGGCGTGTTTCTGCGCCGACCTGACCTCTCTCAAAGGCCGCCCTCATGTCCATCGCCCGCGCCAACCGAATGACGCCCTATCTGTTTCTGGCTCCCGCCGGATTGGTGCTGCTGATCGCGTTGTTCTATCCGATCTGCTACATGATCTACGCGAGCTTTCTGGACTGGAACCCCTCCCAGCGCATCGGGGAGGCGGATTGGGTCGGCATCCGCAACTACGTCAAATTGTTCAGCGATGACGCTTTTCGCGAAAGCATGTGGGTGACGATCAAGTTCGCTGCTGTGGTGGTGACCTTGGAAATGATCATCGGCGTGGGCCTTGCGCTGCTGCTGGACCGGAACATTCGCGGCATGTCCGTCCTGCGGACGCTGTTCATCCTGCCCATGATGATTGCCCCCATCGTTGTGGGCCTCATGTGGCGCTATATGTATCATCCCACAGTTGGTATCTTTAATCAGACCCTGACGTCCTGGGGGTTTGAGCCGATCCCGTGGCTTTCCGACGGCTCCTGGGCCTTTGCCTCCATCATCATTGCGGATGTCTGGCAATGGACGCCCTTCATCTTCATCCTGTCCCTTGCCGCGCTGCAATCGCTGCCGTCTTCGGCCATTGAAGCCAGCAAGATTGATGGCGCGACAGGCTGGCAACAGATCATCTATATCAAGCTGCCGCTGATGCTGCCGGTGCTGATCGTCACGCTGCTGCTGCGCCTGATCGACAGCTTCAAGGTGCTGGAGGTGATCCTGGTGATGACCAACGGCGGGCCCGGATTGTCGACTGAGATCCTGTCGATCCGCATCAACCGCACGGCATCGGAATTCCGGGAATTGGGAGAGGCGGCGGCCATGTCGAACCTGCTGCTGATCGTTCTGCTGATCCTCACCTTCGCGATGTTCATCTATAACAAGGCGCAGGAATTGCGCGCCCAGCGCCTGCGCGCCGCAGCGGAGGACACGGAATGAGCCAGCCGTCCAAAGTCTACGACCGCCAGAACCCGGCCTATTACGCGCTGCTGGTCGCATTGGTGCTGATGGCCATCGGGCCGATTTACCTGATGCTGGCCACCTCGCTGAAGCTGAATGTGGACATCATGTCAGACAGCGGCGGGTTGTTGTTCATGCCGACGCTGCGGAACTACGAAACCGCGCTGTGTGATTTCCTGTGGTACAAGCCGGAGCACCTGCGCCGCTGTGATCCAACCTTCGGTCGCGCGCTGACCAACTCTCTGATCATCGGCCTGATTTCCACGGCGATCACGCTGATCATCGGCACCATGGCCGCCTATGCGCTGGTCCGTTTCCGGTTCTTTGGGCGTGATGTTGTGTCGATCTGGACGCTGATGATGCGCATGGTGCCACCTGCCGTTCTGTTGGTGCCGGTCTTTGGCATCTGGACCTTCCAGTTTGGTCTGGATGGCACGCGGGGCGGGATCATCCTTGTCTATGTGGCGCTCAATCTGCCGTTTGTGATCTGGATCCTGCAATCCTTCATCGTGCAGGTGCCGATCCAGCTGGAAGAGGCCGCACGGATGGACGGGGCAGGGCCGTTTGGCGTCTTCTTCCTCGTAGTTCTGCCGCTGATCAAGCCGGGCATCGCGGCGGCGTCGATCTTCACCTTCCGCGTCGCCTGGAATGAATTCCTGCTGGCCAACGCGCTGTCGGACCGCAATTCGCGCACTGTCCCGGTGACCATCGTCAACAGCCTGACGGAATTTGATATCGACTGGGGCGTGATCATGGCCACGGGCATGCTGCTGGCGATCCCGCCGATCATCTTCACTTTCGTCGCCAGCCGCCAGATCATCACGGGTATGACGGCGGGTGCGGTCAAGGGCTGACCCATGCTGCTGCTGGCCACCTATGACACCAAGGCGGAGGAGGCCGAATACCTGATCCGCGCGCTGGCGGCCCTTGGGGTGGATGTCGACAAGATCGACATCTCCCTTCACGCCAAAGGCGCGCAATGGGGCCCTGAGGACAAACTCAAGGGTATGGAAGCCGCCACCAAACGCGCCATTGAGGAGATCGCGGCCACCAAAGCCAAGGGGCGGCGTATGGTCGTGGCCATTGGCGGCGGCACGGGCGGGCAGATTGCATTGCAGGTGCTGCGCTCCCTGCCGATATCCATGCCGAAGGTGTTGGTGACAACGCTGCCGTTTGACCCGCGCTACATCATTGCCGACAGCTCCATTGTGCTGGTGCCCACGGTGGCGGACCTGTGCGGGTTGAACGCCACCACCCGCACGGCCCTTGATCAGGCGGCGGCGATTGCCGGGGGGCTTTATCATTCCACGCTGCCCACCGGGCCGATCCCGCTGACCCCCTCCATTGGCGTGACAACGCTGGGGGTGACGGGGCCGGGGACGGATGCGCTCTGTGCCCGGTTGCGTAAGGGCGGGGACGAGGTCACCGTTTTCCATGCCAACGGCTTTGGCGGTGCGGCCTTCACCCGTTGGGCGCAGATGGGCGCGTTCAAAGCGGTGGTGGATTACACGCCGCATGAGCTGACGCGCAACTACATCGCCGGCGCCCATGTGGACATGCCCGAACGGTTCACTGCCATGGGCGGCTTGCCGCGGGTGATCCTGCCCGGAGGGGTCAATTTCATCGGCATGGGCGAAGCGGCGCTGCTGCCGGACGTCTACAAGGCGCGCCCGCATTACGCCCATTCGCCGCTCTTCACCCATGTGCAGTGTTCCGAGGCCGAGATGGTCACCTGCGCCGACATCCTTGGGGAAGCGCTGATCGCGGCCACAGCCCCCGTGCGGGTGCTGATCCCGATGGGTGGCTTTTCATCCGAAGACCGCCCCGGCGGCACGATAGAGAACGAAGAACTGCGTCATGCCTTTGCCGACAGGTTAGAGGCTCACATCCCGCTGACCCGCCTGCCGGGGCATATCAACGACCCGGACGTTGCCCATGCCGCAGCCGATATGCTGCAAGAGATTACATAGGAAAACCAGATGCTTGACCCCTCCGATATCGAAGCCAATAAGGACGCGCTGATCTGGTCCGCGCGGCGGTGTTTTGACCTGAAACTCCAGACCAACGCGGGCGGCAACCTGTCGGTGCGCCTGTCCAGCGGTGATGCGATTGTGATCAAACCCTCTGGTGTGGGGTTTGCAGAATGCAGCCGCGACAACCTGCAAGTGGTGCATCTGGACGGCAGGATTGAGCCGTCGTCCTTCAAGCCGTCCAAGGATCTGGATTTCCACCTCGATCTCTACCGCATCCGGCCTGACATCAATGCGATTGTGCATTGCCACAGCCCCTGGGCCACCGGCTTTGCCAGTGCGGGGTTGGAGATACCCTGCCTGACGGTACAAACGATTGAAAAGATTGGCCGCATGCCGCTGATCCCGCTGTCAGACAACGGCGGGCCGCAGACCGAAGTGGAAATCTCTCCCTTCTTTCAGGACACCAGCATCCGGGCTGCTGTACTGGCCAACCACGGCACCATTGGCGTCGGCAAGACCCTGACGGCAGCGCAGTATCTTGCTGAGATCATTGAGGAAACCGCGCATATCGCCTACGTCCGCGATACGCTGATGGCGGCTCATGGCAAGACGGTGGCTGACCTGCCAACCTACGGCACCGCCCGCGACGCGCAGGCTGCTAAGAGCTAGGCGGCGCGAGCGACGCGCGCCGCATCATCCGTGTTTCCAGACAGACCGGGGCAGGGCTCTCCCCCCGCTCCACGATGCCGATCAGCATTTCCGCCGCCGCGCGACCCATCGCGTTATGCGGCACCCGTACCGTGGTGAGCGCAGGTTGGACCACCCGTGACAGGGCCATGTCGTCAAACCCGGTGATCGATACATCCTCCGGCACGCGCAGACCCATCTCGCGCGCCTGCGTCAGGGCGCCCACCGCCTGCACGTCATTGGCGCACATGATCACCGTGGGCGGGCGGGCCGTGTCCATCAGCGCGGCAAAGGCCTCGGCCCCCGCTTCAATTCCGTAGGGGGCCTCGCGCACTGTGACCTCAACCCCAGCCGCCGCGTCCCTGATCGCCTGCATACGCGCCCGCGTGCGGTCATTCTGCCCGACCGGTGCGGTAATATAGCCGATGCGGCTGTGCCCCTGTGCCAAAACCTCCTGCGCCAGCGTCTGCATGGCCGCGTAGTTGTCGAACCCGACCGACGGCAGCACAGCACCCGGATCATAGGCCCAGGCCACAATCACCGGCAGGCCGCGTTGCGCCAGAAATCCCTCGATCCCCGCTGTCCGCTCATGCCCGATCAGCAACAACCCATCCGCCCCCCGCGCCACCAGCGACCGGATTTGCGCGGCTTCCTGATCGGGATCATAGGAGGATGACGCCAGCAGCAGATCATATCCCGCAGCACTCAGCGTTTCCTGAAAGGCCTGCAACCCTTCGGCAAAGATCGCGTTTTCCATCGTGGGGATGATTGCACCAATGGTGTTGGTGCGTTTGGCTGCCATGACCCGCGCGCCAAAGTGCGGCGAATAGCCCAGCGCTTCCACCGCTTCCATCACCCGCGCACGGGTCGCCTCCACAACTTTCTCCGGCGTATTCAAACACCGTGAGACCGTCGCGGTTGAGACTTTTGCGCGTTTCGCGACATCTTCCAGCGTGGGGGTCATAAGGAGTCTACCATACTGCGACTTTCAGAAACCTGAATGACTTATTTGCGATTAGCGAAAAAGCCCTGGATTGCTGTAATGGGAAGGATATAACTGATGAAAGCGCTTGCATCCAGCCATTTCCACCCGTTAAACGTGACAGGAGACGACTCGCCCTGACGTAGGGGCAAGCCGCAGCACCCAACAGTTCAACATTCGGGAGACAGCGACAGATGGCGCGCGAATACCTCAAGAAAGCCACGCTTACCGCGAAATCAGATGCCTCTGAAGTACGCGACATCGTCAACACCATCCTTCAGGACATCGAAGCAGGCGGTGACAAGGCCGCGATGGAATATGCCGCCAAGTTCGACAAATACGAAGGCAACATCCTGCTGACCGAGGAAGAGATCGCCGCTGCCGCCGATCTGGTGCCGGAGAAGGTCAAGGCCGACATCCGCTTTGCCCATGACAACGTCAAACGCTTTGCCGAAAAACAGAAATCCACCGTCGCAGATGTGGAATACGAAGTGGTGCCCGGCCTCATCGCAGGTCAGAAAGCCATCCCCGTCGACGCCGCAGGCTGCTATGTCCCCGGTGGCCGCTACAGCCACATCGCATCGGCCATCATGACAGTGACCACGGCCAAAGTTGCAGGCTGCCGCCACATCACCGCCTGTTCCCCGCCACGCCCCGACGTCGGTGTGGCCCCGGCCATCGTTTACGCTGCGCATATTTGCGGCGCGGACAAGATCATGGCCATGGGCGGTGTGCAGGGTGTAGCCGCGATGACATTCGGCCTGTTTGGTCTGCCCAAGGCGAACATCCTCGTCGGTCCCGGCAACCAGTTCGTCGCCGAAGCCAAGCGCAGCCTTTTTGGCCGCGTGGGCATCGACATGATCGCAGGCCCAACCGACAGCCTGATCCTTGCTGACAAGGACGCGGACGCGCATATCGTGGCAACCGACCTCGTCAGCCAGGCAGAGCATGGCTACAACTCTCCCGTCTGGCTGGTCACGGACTGCCGTGCGCTGGCCGAAGACGTCATGGCCCGGATCCCTGCGCTGATTGATGATCTGCCGGATGTGAACCGTGAAAACGCCACCGCCGCGTGGCGCGATTATGCGGAAGTCATCGTCTGCGCCGACCGTGAGGAAATGGCAGCCACATCAGACGATTACGCGCCAGAGCACCTTACCGTGCAGGCGGCTGATCTGGATTGGTGGCTGAACCGCCTGACCTGCTACGGCTCTCTGTTCCTCGGTGAAGAGACCACCGTGTCCTATGGCGACAAGGCTGCCGGCACCAACCACGTGCTGCCAACCTCCGGGGCGGCGAACTACACCGGTGGCCTGTCGGTGCACAAATACATGAAGATCGTCACCTGGCAGCGCGCCACGCAGGAAGGCTCAAAACCCGTCGCTCTTGCCACAGCGCGTATTTCCCGCCTTGAAGGCATGGAAGGGCACGCCCGCGCCGCGGATGTGCGTCTGGCGAAGTATTTCCCAACCGAAAACTTCGATCTGACGCCCTATGACTGACCCCGCCGCCCTTTTCCGGCTTGAGGGACGGGTGGCTTGCGTCACCGGTGCCAGCTCCGGTTTGGGGCGACATGCCGCTGACGTCCTGGTGCAGGCAGGCGCGCGCGTCGTTGGCACGGCGCGCCGGGCGGAGGCTTTGGCAGAATGGGCAGCGCAGGCCGGTGAAAACGCGGCAGGCGTTGCTGCTGACGTGGCTGACCGCGACGCGCTGCACCAGACGGTGGCGGCGATTTCCGCGCCGTTTGGCACGCCTGACATCATCGTCCACGCGGCGGGTCTGAACACCCGTGAAGCCGCCGATGACGTGACGCCTGACGGCTGGGACCGGACGCTTGCGATCAACCTGACCGCACCGTTCTTCCTGACGCAAGCGATCGCGCCCGCAATGGCCGCCAAAGGCTGGGGCAGGGTGGTCAACTTCGCCTCCCTGCAATCCACCCGCGCCTTTCCCGGCGGGATTGCCTATGGGGCGACCAAAGGCGGCGTGAGCCAACTGACCCGCGCCATGGCCGAAGCCTGGTCGTCCAAAGGCATCATGGTGAACGCCATCGGTCCCGGTTTCTTTCCCACCGAACTGACCGCAGCCGTCTTCGACGACCCCGACCGGGCCGCGCGCAATGCCGCGCAAACCTGCGTGGGGCGCAACGGTATGATGTCTGACATGGACGGGCCGCTGTTGTTCCTGTGCTCTGATGCCAGCGCCTATGTCACCGGCCAGACCCTGATGGTAGACGGAGGATTCACCGCCAAATGAAAGCGCTCATCTACGACGGCCCCGAAACCCTTGGCTTCCGCGACGCGGCCGATCCTGCGCCGCAGCCGGGTGAAGTCCTTATCCGCATTGATGCCGTGGGCATCTGCGGTTCTGACATGCACGCCTACCTGGGTCATGACGACCGCCGACCCGCGCCGCTGATCCTGGGCCATGAGGGGGCAGGGACCATCATCGGCGGGCCGCGTGACGGCGAACGGGTGACGATCAATCCGCTGGTCACCTGTGGCACATGCCCGGCCTGTGAAACCGGACGGGAAAACCTGTGCCCGTCGCGACAGATCATCTCCATGCCGCCCCGCGAGGGGGCCTTCGCGCAATATGTCTGCATGCCCGAAGGCAATCTGGTTGCCGTGCCCGATGCGGTGCCCCTGACCAAAGCCGCGCTGGCCGAACCGCTGGCTGTCAGCTGGCATGCCGTCCGACTTGGGCTGGAGGCGCTGCACCCCCAGGCCGACCGCGACGCGCTGGTGCTGGGCGGCGGGGCGATTGGGGTGGCCGCAGCGCTCAGCCTGCAGGCGATGGGCGTGGCGCGGGTCATCGTGGTGGAACCCAACGCAACCCGGCGGGCCTATCTTGAAACCGAATGCGGGCTGGAGTGCGTGGCCGAGGCGCAGGGCAGCCATGGCATTGTTGTGGATGCGGTGGGCTATGCCGCCACCCGCGCCACGGCCTCGGCCATGTGCCGTCCGGGCGGGGTGATTGTGCACATCGGTCTGGGCGAGGATCTGGGCGGTCTGGATATCCGCCGCTTGACCTTGCAGGAAATCACCTTCATCGGCACCTACACCTACACCGCGCAAGACTTCCGCGACACCTGCGCAGCACTTTTTGAGGGCGCGCTCGGCCCGCTGGACTGGACCGAGGAACGCCCGCTGGATGCAGGGGCCGCCGCCTTTGCCGACCTGCGTGCAGGCCGCACCGCAACACCAAAGATCATTCTGCTCCCGTGGCAGTCGTGAAACCACAGATATCAACTTAAACAAGGACTTGGGGATACCTAGCACATGAACATAGACAAAAAGATCGCGGATGATCTTATTGCAAACGACGTCTCTTTTGTGACCACCGTGCCTTGCAAACAGCTGGCCGGTGTCATCGACGAGGTTGAGGCACGCGACGAGATATTCCACATCCCCGCCAACAAGGAAGACGAAGGCATGGGGCTGTGCGCGGGCGCATGGATGGGCGGCAAACGCCCGATGATCATCATGCAGAACACCGCGATTGGCGTGACGATCAACACGCTGGCCACGCTGACGCAATACTACCGCATGCCGCTGCCGATGCTGATCAGCTACCGGGGTGAACTGCGTGAACCGGTGGCCTGTCAGGTCGAAATGGCGGTGCACACCAAGGCGCTGCTGGCCCAGATGAACATCCCAACCTACCATTTTCACTGGCAAAAAGACGTTGAGGAGTTTGATAACATCCTCAAATACACCTTCATGTGCAACAAGCCGGTCGCGATCCTGACCGACGCCAACTTCTGGGGAGGCTACGGCGACCAATGATCCGTTCTGAAATCCTGCGCGAGATCGCGCCCATCCTGAACCCCCACCTTGTTGTCTGCAACATCGGTCTGCCCAGCCAGGAGCTGCACATGATCGACGACAACGAACGCAATTTCTACATGCTCGGCACGATGGGACTGTCGTCTTCCATCGGTCTGGGACTGGCGCTGGCCCAAGACAAGACCGTTATCTCCATCGATGGCGACGGCTCGGTGCTGACCAACCTCGGCACGCTGCCGACGATTGCCAACAATGTGGCGGATAACTTCATCCTGATGATCATCGACAACGGGTCTTACGGCTCCACCGGGGATCAGCCGACCTATGCGGGCAAGAAGACCAAGCTCGAAGCGGTGGCGGCGGCCTGCGGCTGTGAGAATGTGGTGACCTGTCAGGACGTGGATACCGGCAAAGTCCTGCAAGAGGCCATCGACAGCAAGAAGATGACCGTGATCGTGGTGAAATGCGAAAGCGGCAACATCAAGCTGCCCGTGATCACCATGGATCCCGTCGTGATCCGGGACCGCTTCATGAAAGCCGTTGAGGCCTGATCGAAAATCCTATTGGGGGCGCCACCGCGGCGTCCCCAATGGACGATTTGAGCCTAAACTTCCCGGAAAACCCCGACAATCTTGACCGTATGCCCCTCGGGGTCCTGAATGGCCATCCCGTGGGATTCGATCTCCACAACGGTTTTGTCAGCGGCAATGATGCGTTTCCTGAATTCGAAAGCTTCGCCGTTCTCAAGCGCCTTTTCCACGATGCTGGTGACCTCGTCCACGTCGTCAGGGTGGTAGAAACTCAACCCCATCTCAAGTGTCGGCACAAAGGTCTCCGGATCGGTGCGGTGGATCCGGTGAACCTCGCGCGACCATCCGACCGTGCCTTCAAGGACGTCAATGCTCCAGTATCCGATGCCCGCCACATCCTGTAGCAATTCGATTTGCGACGTGGCCGCTTCGGCGGCATTGCGGGCCCGTACAACCTCGGTGACATCGGTGGCAACGGTATAGATCGTCTGATCTTCAAGCTTGTCGTTCCACAAGGGGTACTTCTGCTTTGCCAGCCATTTGATCTCTTGCCCGTCATGGGACTGCATACGCCGCAGCTCCGTGGCATGGGCCATACCGCTGCTGAGGAAGGCCCGATCATCCGCGCTGATTTCGTCCGTCTCGGCCTCATCAATGAACTCGGCCAGTTTCTTTCCGATCAAAGCACCGGGTCGGGCATGCAGGAACTTCGCGAAGGCGTTGCTGACGCGCAGGATTTCACCCTGCTTGGACCGTTGCATGACATAGATGCCCTCGGTCTTGAGCAGCGTATCCATCTCATCCGCAAGTCCCGGAAAGGTAGAGACAACAAGGGTCACACCCGACACCTTGCCATTGGTGTTGAACGAAGGAGAGCAGATCAGCGTGACCTGTGCCCCGTTTGATACGAAGTCGCGGACCGTTTTTTCGCCCCGCTGCATGGTTTCACTGCACAAGTGAGACAGCGCGGGGAACCCGTCGGGCAGCACACATTGGCTGATGTGCGGCCCGCTGGCCGGAGAGCTGAGGCCGAACATCTCAACCGCCTCAAGGGTGGCCTGCGTGACCTGCAACGCCGTGTCGGTGACCATGATGACCAAGGGTGCACTGCTCAACACCGATTCAAGCTCGGCTGAGCGTTCGGTCAATTCAGTCGTTGTCACCTGTAGCTCTTCGTTGACGGTGATCAGTTCCTCATTGGTGGATTGCAATTCCTCGTTTGAGGTTTCCAGCTCTTCGTTGGTGGCTTGCAGTTCCTCGTTGGTCGATTGCAGCTCCTCGTTCAGTGACTGCAATTCCTCGTTCGAGGTCTCCAGCTCTTCGATGGTTTGCTGCAGGGCTTCCCGTGTGGTTGCAACTTCGTTCTCCAGGATCGAGATGCGTTCGTCCCGCGCGGTGGCGCCGTTGGCTTCCTGCGTGTTCGACAGGGTCAGCGGCTCTTCCGCTTCCAGCGGGGTAAAGACGATCAGCGCGGCTTTTTCGCTGATTTCAGAGGCGATCATCGGGTAGACGTCCAGCCGCAGCCGGTCGCTGTTCCCGTCTGCCAGCAAGTGGCGCACACCCGACCGGCGTTTGCCGCTTTTCAAAGCGATCGCCACAAGGCTGCGGGCTTCTTCGCGCAGGGGGCTGCGCAGAAGATCGACGTGCATCCGCAGGTTGCTGGCGTTGTTCACCGAGATATAGGCGCTGACATCCCCAAAGACCTGCGCGATGGAGTATTCATCGGTCACCAGAATGGAATTGTCACCCAGCGACTGGGCAAGGGCCTGCAACAGCTGTCTGTCCGTAGACGGCCCATGATCGACAATGGTGGCAGCGCGGTTGGCGCGCATTGGTGCCATGTTCGGCATGCTGAAATTTGCTGCACCTGCTGAACGGATGTTGCGTTTCTCAAACACATGGGCCGCTTCACGGTGCTGAACGAACAATTCATCCGATCCCGCAACGCTCTCCGCCGTTCCCAGAAACAGCAGCGCATCCGGACGCATGGCATAATGGAACCGCCCCAACACCTTGCGTTGCAGCGCATGTCCGAAGTAAATCAACAGGTTACGGCAGCACAGAAGGTCAACCCGCTGGAATGGCGGATCCTGACAGACGTTGTGGTTTGAAAACAGGATCGCGGAGCGCAAAGGTTCAATCACCCGCACGGAATCCGCTGATCGCACCAGGTATTTGTCCGCCAGCGCTTTGGGAATGTCGTTGAGCGCAGAGAGGTTGTATTGCCCCTGCCGCGCCACCCGCAGCGCGGCGTTGTCGATGTCGGTGGCGAATATCTGGACCTTGGACTTGAACTCCGCCGGGATGCATTCCAGCGCTTCGCACAGGGCCATGGCGATGGAATAGACTTCCTCCCCCGTGGCGCAGCCGGCCACCCAGACCCGCAGCTGCGTGCTGCCCTGACGCTCAACCAGTTTCGGCAGGATCGCCTTGAGTTGATCGAACGCCTCCTTGTCGCGGAAGAACCGGGTGACAGAGATCAGCAGATCCTTGAACAGCGCATCCACAGCCGAGGGGTTGTGGCGGCAGAATTCCGTGTATTCTTCTTCGCTTTCAATGTTCAGCGCGACCATGCGGCGGCGAATGCGACGTCCGATGGTGGTTTGCTTGTAGTCGCGAAAATCCACGCGGGTGTGGGCCAGCAGGATCTGCAACAGGTCCGAGGTCGGCGTATCGGGCAGATTGGTCGACCGGAATTCCTTGAAATCACGCGCGGCGTTCAGGATCTTGGTCAGGTGGCTGCCGATCTCTGGCGGGCTGAGCACCAGATCAACGCAGCCGGTCTGAACGGCGGATTGTGGCATCCCGTCGTATTTCGCGCTTTCCACGTCCTGTACGATTGTGATGCCCCCGTGTTCCCGGATCGCCTGAATGCCATAGGCGCCATCGCTGCCGGTGCCGGACAGGATGATCCCCATCGCCTTGTCGCCGTGTTCCTGCGCAAGCGAGGTCAGGAACCGGTCAACGGATGGTTTGGGGCTGGCCACCTCGGTGCTGGGGTCAACCAGCCGCAGGCGGCCTTTTTCATAAAGCACATCCGCCTTGGGCGGCGTGATGTAGATGACGTTGCGCTCCGGCTTTATGCCGTCTCTCACATCGCGGACTTCCAGTTTGGTATCGCGCGACACCAGTGCAGTCATCAGGCTGTCATGATGCGGGGACATGTGCTGCACCACGACGTAGGACACCGGTGCATCCGGTGGCAGTGCTGCGACAAGCGACCGAATGGCCTCCAGACCACCGGCAGACGAACCGATGCCGATAATCGTCAGATTGTCAGTATCTGAATCTGGCATATGCCCCCCATGAATTGGTGCTACCATAACTTGAAAACAGGCCAAGACAATACCGCTTATATTGTGGGCCATTGAGCCTGATGCAAGCCTGCCGCGCCGCGGCGCACTGCGGTCCTTTCCATTCTCTATTAA
This sequence comes from uncultured Sulfitobacter sp., assembly GCF_947500075.1. GTDB lineage: Bacteria > Pseudomonadota > Alphaproteobacteria > Rhodobacterales > Rhodobacteraceae > Sulfitobacter. The sequence goes on from NZ_CANMQS010000002.1 coordinate 683,937, forward strand.
AACACCTTTTCAATTGGTTAACCGATCGTCATTCACGGATTATCAACCTCTCTTTTCTATAGATTGCGCAAGACAAGACAGTTTTTGGGAAGATTGCACTATGGTTGAAAAAAACGCGTTGGTTCAGTGCGAGCCGGGTACAAACGGCCGCCGCTTCATCATTTCTTTGATCGCGCGCCGGAATGAACCCACTTTGGTCCGCTCATGTGAGATCAAGGGCAGCACGTTCAATAACCGGACGTCCTTTGGCGAAGGGGTGACACTGCGCCATGCGTTTGCGGCCCCGCTGGTGCGTGCGCTGGACGATTGCCTGTCAAAACTCTCCTACAAGACCGAGGTGCTCTCCCTGCCTGAGTTTCTGTGCGAAGTCGCCGGGCTGACCCTGCGCGGCATCCATGTGATGGCCACCCGTCTGGCGGATGGGGCGATCAACATCATCATGCGCTTTCTTTCCTTCGTCGGCGGGATCAATCACGCCCTCGCGCCAGAGATCGGATTTGACGATCCGGTGCATGAAGAAGGGCAGGCGATTGCCACCAAGGTGCTGGAAGACATTGCAGCACCGCTTTTGAACATCTGCACTTCCGCCGTGCTTGGGCTGAAAGACACCAATGAGATGTTGGGCGCATTTGGCCGGAAAATCGCGTCGCAAACCGATGAGATACAGTTTCGGACCCATCTGCTGCGCCGCTATGTTGAACGCCGGGCCAGCGCCATGGCGCCCCCGCCAACGGAGGTGTTGCTGGGGCTGGAACAGGCGCTGAACCGGGAAGCGCAAAACAGGCGCATTTCCCGGCACTGAATGCGGCAGACATTCTTTACAGCGGCGCACAAAAGAAATGTGCCGCCCAAAGCGCAGGCGGCACATCAAGGTTTAGTTGAGGTTTGTTCAGAAGATCTCTTCGCCAGTGGTGATTGAAATGTGATCCAACCGATAAATCGTGCCGACTTCGACCTCAATCACGACAATGTCCACATCGTTGGCGGTCAATGTCCAGCCCGTCCCGGAACGGTAGAGGCCAAGCTCCACCTCACCGTCGACACCGGGTTCGCTGTCAATCTGCGGTGCGCCCGTGAATCCGTCCAGCTGAATGACGTCCCGGTTGATCTGGAAACCTCTGATCGCATCGACACCAGTGTCTTCGCTATTGAAAACAAAGACATCACGGCCACGGCTGCCCACAAGGATGTCTGATCCGTCTTCGCCATACAACGTGTCGGCACCCCGGCCGCCGATCAGATGATCGTCGCCGTCGCCCCCCATCATCACATCGTTGCCGCGTCCGCCAAGCAGACGGTCATTGCCGTCCCCGCCGAACATCGTGTCACCGGCCTGACCGCCGTCCAGCGTATCATCGCCCGTGCCACCGATCAGCAGGTCCTTCTGCCAGCCGCCCGCAAGGTGGTCATCGCCTGAGCCACCATCCAGCGTATCATACCCGGCAGCGCCGGTGAGCGTGTCGTTGCCCGCCTGACCCTTGATTTCATCATCGCCACGCCATCCACGGATGAAGTCATCACCGCCCCCGGCCAGTGTCAGACCGCCGCGGATGTCCACGCGGAAGGCATCGTCACCCCCCATCGTAAACAACGCTTCCCAATAGGCCTGCGCGTTCTCGGCAACCTGCTCACCGACCTTGAGGCCGTTGAGGTTTCCGTCCTGGATGTGGATGCCGCCATAGAGCCGCGAAATGCCGGCTTCTTCGGCGGCTTCTGTAAGGGTGTCCCACTGCAACACGACCGGTGGATCGGTTTCGCCAAATTCTTCAAAGGCAAGCTCGGATGTCACATATTGTCCCATCAGATCAACACCTTCGACCGTATCCAGGTCGTAGTTGCCCAATGTCACACCGTCATAAAACGCATCCGACCCGGTGAAGGCCGCCAGTGTCTTTGCCGCCGCCATGGAGAAGGTGGAATGCCCGGAGACATATTCAGGGAACGGTGGTGTGACGAATGTCACGTTCTGATAGGGCTGCCAGAACTGCCCAAGGATGGTCTCCGTCCCGCGGTTGGGACCGGCCCAGGCGTCGATCTCCTGATCGTAATAGAGGTCGCGAATGGCTGACTGGGGGCGCACATAATCGTGGTGGTATTTCGCCTCCCAGGTCGCGATCCCTGCGTCAAAGATCGCAGCGTTCATCGCAAAGAACATCTTGGCATCCATGTCGAGGTTGTGACCATCGCGCAGTGCAATATCCTGGGCGATCTGGTTCCAGTGTCCGGGAGGGGATTCCGTGCGCGGACCGTCGGCCCAATACTCTGCGATGACCTTTTGTTCATTGGTCAAACCGGAAGACATTTCAACTACTTCCGCGATTTGATCCCGGTAGGCCTGATCGTTCGTGGTGACATTGCCCGCCCCATCGACATATTCTGAAAAATCCCCGAGCTGCGGCGGGGTGTCGGGCCGGAACATGGTATTGTCATCCATCGCAAAGCTGTCCACGCCGCCCCAATGCGGCGTCAGCGCGATCTGATCGACATAGCTGGACGGATCATTGGGATCGATGATCGGCACGCCCGCTTCGTTGGTGACCGTGCCCGTGGGCACGCGCAGTGGCTGCCAGTGATTGGGATCGAAATCCATACCCCCCGGTGCCCCGTCTGATCCCGGCTCCGGATCGTTGATCGGCGTATATCCGGTTGTATCAGCGTACCCGTTTTCAGAGTTGGACCCGTCATTCTGGCGCGCCTCAAACACGTTCCGCGCGGCAAGTGTGCCAAGTCCTGCGGGGTTTGACGGGTCGCTGTTGGCGTCTGCGGGGTCATACCCAAGCGCCGCCATGAAGTCGTCAAAGATGTGCTGCTGGGCCGGGTAAAGCGCGCTGAGTGCTGCATAGGCGGCAAAGCTGACCGCTTCGGCCTTGTTGGCTTCTGTGTTGGCAAGCGGCGTCTCGATCTGGGAATAATGCCCGCTGGCATCGGCATCGAATGCAGCCCAGGCATCATAGACAGCGGCGCTGACCAGATGCAGTTGATAGGTGGTTGCCGTGGGCAGGGCGGACCCCTCACGGATCGCTTCCAAATTGATTTCGTTCCATTGCGCGACAATGGACTGTTGATAAGCTGGCATCGGAAAAATCTCCAAAAAAATGTGATCGTTTTAATGACTTCAGGAATATCACGCATTCGTGAGGCCACCAATTGAAATAAGGCAAATTCGCCACATTTTGTAACCTATGGGGGAGTAATAAATTCTGTTTCACCGGCAGATGGAAACGATGGCCAAAGCCTGGGCGGCATCGTTGCCAATTCGTGATCAAAGACCGATTTTTGGGTGAATTCATCACCTGACTTAAGTGGTCGTTCATCCAAACCATGCCACAAAACGGGATGATAGATTCTGTCCACTGCCGCGCGTCGTCCGCCACCTCGTTCCGTTTAACCGGACTATGCGGAAGGTGGGCGTGATGTCTGTGGACGCCCGCGGGGCTGCGGCCCAGAAGAAGGTCGTGATCGTAGACGATTCACGGGCCTTGCGGGCCTGGCTGCGTGTCGTCATCGAAGAAGACCCCCGTCTTTGCGTCGTGGGAGAGGCTGCAACCGCGCTCGAAGCGCGTGAGGTGATCAAACAGACAGTGCCCGATGTCCTGACGCTTGATATTGAAATGCCGGGCATGGATGGGCTTGAATTTCTGGCGCGGCTGATGCGGCTGCGCCCGATGCCGGTGGTGATGATTTCCGGTTCCACCCGGAACCATTCCGAGGCAACGGTCAGGGCGTTGTCGCTGGGCGCGGTGGATTACATCCTGAAACCCGCGACTGCCTATGATGAAGCGGCCCGCCAACTGATTGCCCGGCGGGTGTTCTCCGCAGCGTGCAGTACGGTTCAACTGAGCGCGGTGGATCGCACGCCCAAAGCGGCGGCCGCCAGACCCCGTAGTTCTGGACCGATGCCGCTGGTCTTGATCGGCGCGTCCACCGGCGGGGTGGCGGCGCTTGAGACGGTTTTGGGCAGCCTGGACACAAGCGGCCCGCCTGTGGTGGTGGTCCAGCATATGCCGGGTCCCTTTCTGGTCAGCTTTTCCAGACAGCTTGACCGCCATCTGGCGCAGGATGTGCGGCTGGTCTCCACCGATGAGGTGCTTGAACCCGGTCAGATCCGGCTTGCCCCTGCGGAAGGGGCCCATACCCAGATCATCCGCCGTGGCGGGCAGTGGTCCTGCCGCTTTTCTCCGGCGGAGGAAAGCGCGCTTCATTGCCCCTCTGTGGATGCGCTGTATGCCTCTGCTGCCCCCTATAGTGCTGATATCATTGCGGTGATCCTGACCGGCCTTGGACAGGACGGGGCCGAAGGCATGGCAACCCTGTCCACAAATGGCGCGATGACATTTGGGCAGGATGAAGCCTCCAGCGTTGTCTACGGCATGCCACGCGCCGCTTTCGAACGGGGCGCTGTGAAACGCCAGCTGCCGGTCACCCAAATCGGTGCCGCCGTGAATGAAGCGGCCGTCACCTGGGCCCGCGCCAGCAGGATTGGAGCACACAAATGAACCGGCGGGCTGTGATCACGCAAGGGGAGCATCTGGTGTCCACTGACCCGGATCTGACGATTTCCACCTTGCTGGGGTCCTGTGTGGCCTGCTGTCTGTGGGATGCGGAGATGTCCGTGGGCGGGATGAACCACATGCTGCTGACCCGGAATCAGTCAACTGCGGATGCTTTTGCGGGCGTCAATGCGATGGAATTGCTGATCAACGACCTCCTGAAGCAGGGCGCGCGGCGGTCGCATTTGCAGGCCAAGGCTTTTGGCGGTGCGCAAATGGTGACCGGGCTGTCCGACATTGGTTCTGTGAACAGTGCCTTTATCCTGGATTTTCTCAAGGTTGAGGGCATTCCGTGTCTGTCCCAATCTCTGGGCGGTGCATCCGCGCGCCATCTGCTGTTCAAACCAACGGATGGAACCGTGAAAATGAAAATGCAGAAGGACGCCGCCCTGGCGGAACTTGCACCGCCTGCACCAACACCGCCTGTTGGAAACGGGTTGGAGTTGTTCTGAACCGCTTGCCTTTGACGTGCTGTGCAAAACACCGATCCTCGCTTGAGGCGCCAGCGTTTTTTGAGTGACGGTGTTTCAGCCAAGCGCCAGAGAGTCTGACCCCCACAAGTACTACGACGGCGGACAAACCTTTCAGCTGTCCGCACCGCAGCGTTCAAAACAGATCGATGTCACCTGTTGTGATCGACGGCGCCTCCGCGCCCACGGGTTCCGCCTGCGCAAAGAGCAGGGCGCGCGTGCGTTCAAGCCGGATGCGCTGAGAGAGCTTGACGATCTGACGCCCCGGTATGCGTGTTGCGGCCACATCCAGTTGGCTCAAATGGAGGGTCAGCAAGGCGAGATCTTCGGTATATTGTCTGAGGAAATCAAGGTTTTGTAGGCGTGCCATCCGGTCGGGCCCGGCATTGGAAGGCTGCGCCCCCCGTTCATCTGCAATCGCATGCTCAACTTCATGGGCAAGCGACGCAAGGCCGTCCAGATGCGTTGACATGCGGTGCAGGACGCCATCAAGGGTTTGATCAGGTGGGAACGCAGGTTCAGCCGACATCAGAGCTTGCCAACGACCGCCTCAATACAATTGCGCAGCTGATCCGGCTGGAACGGTTTCTTGAGATAATTGTTCATGCCCAGCTTCTTGCCGTGATCAATGATCTGCTGTTCCGCCCGCCCGGTGATCAGAACAAACCCGACCCCCTTGGTCTGCGGTGTGCCGCGCAGATAGTGCAAGAGCTGCAAGCCATCCATCTCAGGCATGTTATAGTCAGAGATCACCAGATGCGCGGGTTGCTTTGCCAGCCCTTGCAACGCCTCCTTGCCATTTTCGGCAGTGGCCACATTGCGCACCCCAAACGCATCCAGCGCTTGTGTGATCAAGCCCCGGCTGGTGGACATATCGTCTACAACCATGATGCGGATTTGGTCTCGCAATGCCATGTCATCTTCCTTGCTGCTGGTGCGCGTGGCGCAAATACGGGTCTGTGGTGATGCCTTATGGCGGGGTCGGGGCGTAAGTGGTGGGGCCAACGCAGTCGAACTTATACGTCGATGGGTCTGATATCCGTTCGGAGTGGCCAAGAAACAGCATCCCATCGGGCTTCAGCGTCTTGTGAAAACGTGGCCAGAGGGCGGTTTGCGTCTGCGCATCGAAATAGATCACCACATTGCGGCACATGATCAGATCGAAAGGCCGTGTCATCGGCCATGGTTTGAGCAGGTTCAGCTCGTTAAAGCGGATCATCCGGCGCACGAGGTCTTTGGTGGTGTATTCCTGTTCCCCCTCCGCACCGGCGCCTGCTTCAAAATATCGGGCGCGCAGCGGATCGGGCACGCCGCCCATCAACCGCTCGGCATAGGTGCCTGCGCGTGCAAAGCTGACGACCTCCGGGTCAATATCAGTCGCCAGAATGCGCAGGTCGAGATCCGCCACCTCGGGGGCGTGTTCAAGCAGGGTCATCACAGCAGAAACCGCTTCCTGCCCATTTGAACATCCCGCAGACCAGATGCGCATCTGGCCGCCCGCGCGCAGATGCGGCAACCGGGTATCGAGCATCTTCTTCAGCGTCTCGAAATGATGCTTCTCACGAAAGAAATGCGACACATTCGTGGTCAGGGCCGAGATCAGATGCCGGCGTTCCTGCACCCCGTCGTCAGATCCGATCAGCGTGCAATAATCAGGAAAACTGTCGATCCCAAGCGCCCTGAGGCGGTGGCGCAGCCGCGATTGGATCATCGTCGCTTTTTCAGCAACGAGCGTCAGACCGCTTTCACGATAGGCAAGGTCCGAAATCGCGCGAAAACTCGCATCATCCAGCTGCATATTGACCTGGGCGGGGCTGTTCATGCGGCGGTACTCTCGGGCACATCAATGGTGGCGGGCAGATCAAGCACGCGGATCATCCGTTCCTCGATCAGCGTCAGCGCGCTGACCACGCCCGCTGCCGCGGCAGAGGTCAGTTCAGGCGGCGGTTGCAGGTCGTCCGAGGTGAGCGCCACGATGTCCGAAACAGCATCCACCAACAGACCGGTCATGATGTCTTCGTGTTTCACCACGATGATCACGTTGCGGTCGCTTTGTTCCCGCGGGGGCAGGCCCAGCCGCTCTGCTAGATCCATCACCGGCAAGACCGTACCACGCAGGTTGATGACACCCTTCATGTAGCGCGGGGCGTGGGGCAGGGGCGTGGCATGGGTCCATCCCCGGATTTCCCGTACCGACATGATATCAAGGGAGTATTCCTGCTCCGCGAGGCGGAAGGTCAGAAGCTCGATCGTGGCGGGTTTGGTATCATCGCTCATGCGGTGGCTCCTGCGGTCTGAATGGCGGGTGCAGCACCGGTCTGGGGCATGCTGCCGCTGCTGTTGATGATGTCGGATGGATCAAGGATCAGCGCGATCTGCCCATCGCCCAGGATGGTTGCGGCGGCGATGCCTGACGCGCGGTAGAAACTGTCATCAAGGCCCTTGATCACGACCTGTCGCTGGTCGAGGATATTGTCGATCAACAGCGCGGCCCGCCCGCCGTCTTCGAGCGCAATCAACAGGACAACCGCATCCCCGAACCCGTCAAGCGGGTCGCGGTATCCCATGGCGGCCCCCAGATCAAAGAGGGGGACAAAGCCGCTGCGCACTTCAATGACGTAATTGCCGGGGCGTACCATCTCAACATCGCTGTCCTGCAAGGTCAGCGTTTCAATCACGAGGTTGAGCGGCAGGACCAGCGTTTCGCCCGCGACATCGACCACCATGCCGTCAAGCACCGCAAGCGTCAGCGGCAGCGAGATCGAGAACGAAGTGCCCTCGCCCGGATTGGAGGTGGTGGTGATCCGCCCGCCAAGGGCTTGAATGGCCGTGCGCACCACATCCATACCAACCCCGCGACCGGACAGATCCGACACGACGGTGGCCGTGGAAAAACCCGGCAGGAACAGCAGGTTGTCGATCTCGCTGTCGCTCAATTGTGAATCCGGTGGGATCAAACCCTTGTCGATGGCGATTTGCAGGACCTTCGGCCGGTTGATCCCGGATCCGTCATCCGACACTTCGATCACCACCCGGCCCGAACGATGCGCGGCCGTCAGGTTTACAGACCCCTGCGGCGGCTTGCCTGCGGCAATGCGGTCTTCCCTGCTTTCCAGCCCGTGATCGACGGCATTGCGGATCATATGGGTGAGCGGGTCTGCCAACCGTTCAATCACGGTCTTATCCACTTCGGTGGATTCCCCGAACGTATGCAGGCGCACGTCCTTGCCCACGGCAGAGGAGGCTTCGCGCACGATACGCGACATGCGTTGGAACAGCGATTTCACGGGCTGCGCGCGGATCATCATCACCGAATCCTGAATGTCACGGGTCAGGCGCTGAAACTCTTCCAGCCCGTTCATGGCATCCGAATGCGGCGACAGACCGGACCGCTCAAGGCTCTGACTCAGCATCGCCTGATTGATCACCAACTCCCCAACCAGGTTCACCAACCGCTCAATCCGGTCCAGATCGACGCGGACAACGGACTTCGCGGCAGCGGCGGGTCCACCGCCTGCCGCCGGTTTTGTCGCGCCCGCTGCGGGTTTCGGGGCGGGGTCAGCAGGGGCGGGGTCAGCGGGGGCCGGTTCTTGCGGGGGCGGCGGCGGCGCTTCGTCTTCCACTACAGGCGGAGGGGCGGCGTCGATCGAGGCGGCGGGCGGTGTTTCTGGGGCGGCCACGGGGGCCTCCGCGCCCTCCTCGGTGATGGTCAGCTGGCAGAGCCCATCGACAAACTCGAAGATGGAAGCAATCTCGCTCTGCTCCACATCCGCATCCAGGGTGATTTTCCAACTCAGATGAGGGATTTCCGGTGTCAGCCCGGCAAGGTCGGGAACATTTGAGGTGTCACAGACAACTGTACCCTGTCCCAGCTCCATCAGGTTGCGCAGCAGCAGGGCAGGTTCATTGCCCGTCTCAAACAGCTCTGCCGTGGGCGTGAAGGTGATCACGAACGCCCCGGCGGAAGGGCCGGGCATGGGCGGAGGCGGTGGCAGATCGGATATGTCAAACGCAGGCGCGTCATCTGATCCCGCCTCCCCAAGATCAAGGTCCAGCGAGAGACCCATCGGCTGGAAATCGATATCCTCTTCGGGTGCGTCGTCCTCATCTCCGGCGCTGTCGGGCAGAAAGGCGTCGAGAGCGACCAGCAGCTCAGCCGTTTTGTCATCTGGCATCGCATCGCCATCGCGGCTGATGCGCACAAGATCAGACAGATGATCCGCCGCCTGAAAAAAGACCTTCATCGCCTCCGGTGTCACGTCGAAGCGACCGGCGCGGACCTCATCCAGAACCGTTTCATACCGGTGTGCAAAACGCACCAGATCCTCAAGACCAAAGGCACCGGCGCCGCCCTTGATGGAATGCACGGCGCGAAAGACGATGTTGATCGTCTCCCCATCGCCCTCACCGTCGTCCATGGTTTGCAAGCTGTCCTGGAGCGCTTCCAGCAGTTCTTCGCATTCGATGAAGAAGGAAGCGCGGATTTCCGCCATTGGATCTATGTCGCTGCTCATCTGATGCTCCTCAGCCTGCGACCATATGCAGGGCTTTGACCAGTTTTTCCGGATCGAAAGGTTTGACGATCCACCCGGTCGCACCAGCGGTGCGGGCGCGCTGTTTGAGTTCCGGTGCCGCTTCGGTTGTCAGCACCAGAATGGGCGTGGCACGATGCTGGTCCTGATCGCGGACGGCATCAATGAAGCCGAACCCATCCATGCGGGGCATGTTGATGTCGGTGATGATCGCGTCCGGCTCCAGCCCTTCCAGCACCTCGATCCCGTGCACACCATCATCTGCGGTGTGTACAGTGAAGCCGGCCGGCAGAAGTGCCATCTTGATCATGTCGCGCATTGTGCGGCTGTCATCGACCGCAAGAACTTCCAAGGTCATCTACACCCCCTCCGCCAGTGTTTCGGGTGTCAGCCCCATGGCCCCCATTTGCGCCAGCACGCTGTCGGGCGTGTTGATGATGTCCAACTGGTGCCCTTGTTCGTGCAGCGTTCGCGCGGCTGATACACAGACTTGCAGGCACAGCGCCCCGATCTGCGAAACCTCCGCCAGATCAAGCACCATATCCCCACCGGGATGGGCCACAAAAGCCGCGTGCAGGTCAGACGCCGCCGTCAGGTCGAGTTTGCCCTTCGGGCTGAGTACATCAGCCATAACGGGCCTCTGCGCGTGGTTGATCCAGCGATGTCATCGGCGGGCTCCCTTTGCTTGGATGACATCTTGTAGGGGGGTGTCTGTTAATTCTCCGTTACCCGCAGGCAGCCCCATTGCGCTGCACCCAACAAGGGCGGCAGCCACAAAAAAGCCCCGCACCTGAGGGCGCGGGGCTGAATTACTGGTTTGTAATGAAAGGCTTAGCGGCGTCGCCGTCCGCCGGTGCGGCCTGCGCGCCCGCGCCCTTCCTGACCGGCCTTCGGCGCGGTTTTGTTAAATTTGATCCATTCCCCGCCATGGGGATCGCGATCAAACAGGAAGTTCGCCGCCCGGATCGCTTCCATTTCCTTGCCCGCGCGGGCCAGGGTGGAACCCATGCCGAAAAGCTGCACAAAGGCTTCGTCGTCCATCCCTTCGGGCAGGACCACACCCAGCGCTTCGACCTCAGCCCGCTTTTCTGCGATTTTGGCCGCGTTCACGGGCAGGGCGACCGGGTTCATGATCGCAGACGTCATGCCCGCGCCCATTGCCATCGGCAGAAACGCGTTGTTGATCCCGTGCCGGTTGGGCAGGCCAAAGCTGATGTTGGACGCCCCGCAGGTGGTGTTCACGCCCAATTCTTCCCGCAGACGGCGCACAAGGGTAAAGACCTGATGGCCCGCCGTTGCCATCGCGCCAATCGGCATGACCAGCGGGTCAACCACGATGTCATGGGCGGGAATGCCGTGATCCGCAGCCCGTTCGACGATCAGCTTGGCCACGGCAAAGCGCACATTTGGGTCTTCGGAAATACCGGTGTCGTCGTTAGAGATCGCCACCACCGGCACGTTATACTTCTTCACCAGCGGCAGCACCATTTCCAGCCGCTCTTCCTCCCCCGTGACGGAGTTGAGGAGCGGACGCCCCTCACAAGCCTCCAGCCCCGCCTCAAGCGCGCCGGGCACGGAGCTGTCGATGCAAATGGGCAGATCCGTCACCGCCTGTACCCGTCTGATCAGTTCCGGCATCAGCGTGGGTTCAACAAAGTTGTTGTCCGCGTAACGCGGGTCTTCGGCCATCTTGTTGGAGAACACGGCGCCGGAGTTCACATCCAGCACCGTCGCCCCCGCATTGGCCTGCGCCACCGCATCTGCCTCCACACGGGAAAAATCGCCGCGCTCCAGTTCTTCGGACAGGATCTTGCGCCCTGTGGGGTTGATCCGCTCGCCAATGACGCAGAACGGCTCTTCAAAGCCGATGACGGCGGTCTTGGTCTTGGATTCGACAATAGTGCGGGTCATTCAGGTGTCCTTCAGGAGGCGTTGGCAGGAGTGGCAGCAGCGCCACCGTTTTCGATGGCCCAATTGGCATTGGTCTTGATCCCGCCGAGCGGGAAGAAATGCACGCAGGCGATGTTGAAATCAGGGTTGGCCGCCTTGTGTGCGGCAAGTTCGTTCAGCACATCCGTCGGCTCATAGGGCAGCAGCAGCTTGGTCACGTCCATCGCGCGCTTTTGCAGCACTTTCAGGGAAGGGCCGACGCCGCAGGCAATGGCGAACTTGATCAGCGTTTGCAGCTTGGCTGGGCCTGCAATGCCGATATGGACGGGCAGGGTGATGCCCGCCTCCTTCAGACTGTCAGCCCAAGCGATGATTGGCCCTGCGTCAAAGGCGAATTGCGTGGCAATCGCCATCTGCGCGTCGGTGCGTGTCTGGAACTCGTTCTTCCAGCGCAGCGCCGCATCCACATTCGCCGTGCCTTTGGCGTCAATGTCGCGGTTGCCTTCGGGGTGGCCCGCCACGTGCAGCCGCTCAAACCCGGCTTCATCAAACAGCCCTGTTTCCATCAACTGCATGGAGTCGCTGAAATCGCCGTGCGGCTGCGCAACACCGCCTGCCAGCAACAGCGCCTGCTTTACATCCGCTTCGCCCTGATAGCGGGCGATCCAGTCGGCCAGCGTGGCGCGGTCCTTGATGATCCGCGCCGGGAAGTGCGGCATGACGGTGTAACCGTCGTCCTTCAGGCGCTTGGCGGTCGCCACCATATCCTCAATCGGCGTGCCCTCGATATGCGCGATGTAGACGCGGGTCTCTGCGGGCAGCAGGGCACGGAAATCCTCGACCTTCTCTGCGGTGCGGGGCATCACCTCGATGGAATAGTCCTGAAGGAAGGCTTCAACTTCGGCGTTGGCACCCACGGGCGCGGCCGCCTCTTTACGGCGGAAATTGAGAAGGGCCATGATGTTCTCCTTGAACATGGAAAGCACTGGGATGTTACGCCCAGCCGTCGTTGGCAATCAGTGTCTTGATCCGCGCGCGGTCATATTCCGCGTCCAGTCGTGCGGCTTCTGCGTCTGCAATCGCATCCGGATCACCCTCTACCGTGAACGGATCCGCCTTGCGCCACTCTGCCAGATAAGCATCGGTATCCTCTGCGCCAACTTTCATCGCGGCGCGGTCGATGGCCTGCTCAAACCGCTCCGGCAGCGGGCGTTTGGACCCACGTCGGCCCTTGCCCACGATCACCTGAGCAGGGATGTCGCGCCAGTATACGATTGTGACGTCGGGCATGGGATGATTCCTCCGTTGCGTTGAAGACCTGCTTACAATCCGCGATGCCCCGGACATCGCATTTTTCCGACAATCCGCACTTCGCGAACGACGCGGCTGTTTTATGCGCAATCCTTCACGGGGGCGAGGGGCGCGCGCCGTCATAATTCTCAACATCAATGTGAGGTTGAGCGGGCGGCAGGGCTGTGGCAGGACTTGGTGCCATGAAAGCCGCGCTCCCTTCCGACGCCTATGTGCTGTGCAGCAATCCGCGCAGTGGCACGACGCTGACCTGTGATCTGTTGCGCCAGACCGGCGTGGCTGGTGCGCCGGAGTCCTTTTTCCGCCAGAAGAGCCTTGCAGACTGGTGCACATCCTGGGCCATCGAAGGTGAGGTGCGACCGGAGGAGGAGTGTTTCTCCCGTGCCTATTTCAACGCCATGCGACGGGCGGGGCAGGCGGGCACGCAGACCTTCGGGCTGCGCCTGATGGGGCCTGATCTGACCTTTGCCTGCGACTGGCTGGCGCGGCTGCATCCAGACGTGCCAACAGACCGCGCCCGGTTTGAAGCGGCTTTCGGACCGACGCGCTATATCCACCTGTCACGGCGCGACAAGCTGGCCGAAGCTGTGTCCTACCTGCGGGCAGAGCAGACCGGGCTGTGGCACGCCCACCCGGATGGGGGCGACATTGAACGCATCGCGCCTTCGGAACCAGAGGGCTACGACCCGGACCGGATCACCGCGCGGATTGAGATGCTGCAAGCCTATGATGTGGCCTGGTCGGAGTGGTTTGCAGATCAAGGGATCAAGCCACTGCGGGTGAGCTACGAAGCACTGTGCAAAGATACTTTAGGTGTTCTTTCCAAGATGTTGCAATTCCTGAATAAAGACCCTGAACTGGCGAAAACGGTTTCCCCCGGCACGCGCAAGCTGGCTGACGATACCTCTGCCACGTGGATCGCGGAATATCGCCGAACCTATCCAGCGGGTTAAGAATTGGCCTGACCTGCATGATGACGCTTGCGCGAACCGCCCCGCGAGACTAGCTTGGGGATAACTCGATATGAAAGGCGCGAACGATGGCGCCAAAGCGTCCCAAAGGTGCGGGCGCGCTCGAAAAGGAAGCAAGACCGGCTCTGAGCCCCGCGCCAGCCAAGCCGGGATCGAACCAGCTGTACGCAGCGCTCGATCTTGGCACAAATAGCTGCCGCATGTTGATCGCCCGTCCGCAGGGCAGTGGTTTTCATGTGGTGGACAGCTTCTCCAAATCCGTGCAACTGGGCGCGGGGCTGGAGAAAACCGGGCGATTGTCGCGCGGATCCATGTCCCGTACCTTGCAAGCTCTGCGTATTTGCCAACAAAAGCTGCGGCGCAACAAGGTCCGCAACATGCGCCTTGTGGCCACCGAAGCCTGCCGCCGTGCGCACAATGGCGCGGAATTCATGCGCCGCATCCAACGCGACACCGGGCTGCGGCTGGACATCATCCGGCCCGAGGAAGAAGCGCAGCTTGCCGTCATCTCCTGCGCGCCGCTGGTCAGTCGCAAGACAGAAAACCTGCTGGTGGTGGACATTGGCGGGGGGTCGACAGAACTGGTCTGGATCGACATCTCCAAAGTGCCAAAAAAGGAGCGTGCTCAGGCGATTATGAGGCTTCATTCAGGTTTCAAACAAGCCAAGGGCGAGGTGCCGCAGGCCAAGGTTGTCGACTGGATTTCAGTGCCCCTTGGTGTGGCGACGCTGCGCGATCAGTTCAACGATGTCGAAGATGATGCTGCGCGTTTTGCCTTGATGAGCTGGTTCTTTGAAGAGAATCTTGCGGATTTCACGCCCTACCAGTCCGCGCAGCCGCAGGAACGGTTCCAGATCGTCGGCACCTCCGGCACCGTGACCACCGTCGCGGCCAGCCATCTGGGCCTCAAACGCTACGACAGAACCAAGGTGGACGGTTTGCGGATGACCAGTGACCAGATCGACAAGGTGATCCATTCCTATCTTGCGATGGGCCCCGAAGGGCGCCAGACCGATCCGCGGATCGGGCAGGACCGGTCCGCGCTGATCATGTCCGGGGCGGCGATCCTGCAAGCGCTCATGCGCTGCTGGCCCACCGACCGGCTGAGCGTTGCGGACCGAGGCCTGCGCGAGGGGCTGCTCTATGCACAGATGAGCGCGGATGGCGTGCTTGAAGAAGGAGCCTACTGATGGCCAAGACCCCCAGCGGCAAGAACACCTCCGGGCGCGGACAGCGTGAGTTGAAGGTGAAGGTCAAATCGGCCCGTGGCCGCAAGCTGTCGTCGACCCGGTGGTTGCAACGGCAGTTAAATGACCCCTATGTCAAGCGCGCGCAGGCCGAAGGATACAGGGGAAGAGCGGCCTATAAGATCATGGAACTGGACGATAAATACCGTTTCCTGGTCCCCGGTGCGCGGGTGGTTGATCTGGGTGCCGCACCGGGCGGCTGGTGCCAGGTTGCGGTCAAACGCTGCAATGTGCTGGGGGAGCGGTCCGGCAAGGCGCAGGGCACAATCCTGGGCATTGACCTGCAAGAGATGGAGCCCATTGCCGGGTGTGAGCTGCATGTCCTTGATTTCATGGAGGATGATGCCGATCAGAAGGTCAAGGAGTTGCTTGGCGGCCGCGCGGATGTCGTGATGTCCGACATGGCGGCGGCCTCCTCCGGGCACAAGCAGACAGACCACCTGCGCATCATCGCGCTCTGTGAGGCAGCCGCCTACTTCGCCTTCGATGTGCTGGACCCCGGCGGCACCTTCGTGGCGAAGGTTCTGGCAGGTGGTGCAGAGGGGGAATTGCAGAAGTTGCTGAAGCAGCGATTTACCAAGGTTGCCAATATCAAACCACCGGCAAGCCGGTCTGACAGTTCTGAGAAATTCGTGGTCGCGACGGGATTCAAGGGCGAGGATTAAAAATATAATCGTATCAGATTGTTGTGGCCCTAAGTTAATGTTATGTATTAACTTGGTGCAGTTTGGTTTTTACAATATATTACATTGCTTTATAAGATAATCTTAATCTATCACCTTTACCCTTCTTTAGGGTTCGAAACATAAAATCTCCTTCGTATTCCAGCACGTCCCATGTGCTCTATCTGAAAGGACTCCATCATGTTTCGCGCCGCTTTGTTCGCTCTGCCCCTGACCCTCACAACCCCTGCTTTCGCCGCTGATGCGCCACCCGCGATGGCCAGTTACATCGAAGACGAATTGAAGGCATGGATCAATGATGCGCAGATCGTCGCCGGGATCACTGCGCAGAACGCCACCACATCGGACCTCAGCGAGGATGAGATCATTGCCCGCGACAATATCTGGCGTGGTGAAGTGGGGGCGTCTGACACGCCGATGATCGACGGCGTGGTCAATAACCCCCTTGCGGGTTTCCTGCGGGACCATGTTGAAAAATCCCAGGGGCGCATCACCGAAGTGTTTGTCATGGACAGCCGTGGGCTGAATGTCGCGTCCAGCGGCGTGACCTCCGACTATTGGCAAGGGGATGAGGCAAAGTTCCAAAAGACCTATGACGTGGGCTCCGGCGCGGTCTTTGTGGATGAGATCGAGTTGGATGAAAGCACCCAAACCTATCAGGGGCAGGCGTCTTTCGCGATCACGGACCCGGCCAGCGGGGCCGTCATCGGTGCCATTACCGTTGGCCTCAATGCTGAGGCGTTCTTCTAGGCTGATCTTGTTCAAGCGGTAACGCAAGCGCCTGAAAATCCCTGAAAGGCATTTTATTCAATGCCTTTTGGGGGGCTCTTCATCTGAAAAACATGCTGGCGGAGAGACAGGGATTCGAACCCTGGGAAGGCTTGCACCCTCAACGGTTTTCGAGACCGCCCCGTTCGACCACTCCGGCACCTCTCCGCGGGGGTCAGCGGCGTTGCAATAATCGCGATTGGGCGGGGCGACAAGGGGGCATGTGCGTGCTTTGGCGCAGCGCCCCCGTTTTTCCACACGCTCCCTTCCCGAAACACCCAACTCAACCTATCTTACGCACGAGACGCGCCACAAGGAGTTGAGATGACCGCCCAAGCCACCGTTCCCCCGTTTCACTGGCTGACAGCACTGCGCCTTGGCCTGCTGTCCTTTCTCTTTGCGATCAGCGTCACCACGCGCCCCGCGCAAGCGGCCGATCCCGAACGGCTTGAGGCGTTTCTGGAGGTGACGGGGTTCGATGTGGCGTTGGAGAGCATCCGGCTGTCGGCAGACAGCGCCCCGCAGATGCTGGGCCTGCAGGCGGACGACTTTGGGTCCGAATGGTCACGGTTGGTCAGGGAGGTCTTCGCCACCGACATCATGCACGACATGGCAAAGGACATTCTGGGCGAGACGCTCAGCGATGAACTGCTCGCCCATGCGGCGGGGTTTTATGCCTCTGATCTGGGCCAGCGGCTGGTTGAGGTGGAAAACCGCTCTCACATGTCAGAGGAAGACGACCTGAAAAACGAAAGCGGCGCGGATATTCTGGCAGGGCTGGAAAGCATCGACAGCCCGCGCATTGGTCTGCTGAACCGGCTGACCCGCGCCAGCGGGTCCGAAGACAGCGCCATCCGTGCCATTCAGGAGGTGCAGATTCGTTTCCTGATGGCGGCTGCCGGGGCCGGGGTGATCGAGCTGCGGATGGAAGAGCCTGATCTGCGCGAGGCATTGCGGGAGCAGGAAGGCGACATGCGCGCCTCGATCGCGGCGAATGCGCTGGTCAGTTCTGCCTATACCTATCAGGCCTTTTCCGATGCGGAGGTCGAAGCCTATGCCGAAGCGCTGGAGCATCCGCAGATGAAAGAGGTCTACGCGCTAATGAATGCCGTGCAATATGAGATCATGGCCAACCGGTTCGAGGCCGTCGCAGAGCGGCTCGCCGTGATGCAACCCAGCCAGGACCTGTGATGCGCCGCGCCCTCCTGATCTGGCCGGTTCTGCTGGCGCTGTTGACGACGACCGCCTTAGCGGATGCGCGGATGACGGTGCTGGTCGACGTGCTCAAACTGCGCGAAGCGGCGGAGATCCTGCGCATCGAAGGGGTGGAATCAGCGGCACAGCTGAACACCGACATGCTGGAGGGGCAGGGCGGGGCCAGTTGGCAGATACAGGTGGATGCCATCTATGATCCCGACCGCATGGTGGAGACGGTGCGCAGCGCGCTGGATGCGGAGCTGGAGGGCGCGTTGCTGGAAGACGTGATAGAGTTCTTCGCGGCAAATCCCGGCGCCCGGATCGTCACGCTGGAGAACACCGCCCGCGATGCCATCCGAGACCCCGCCGTCGAAGAAGCCGCGCGCGCCCGCTTTGCCGAGGTGGACGGCAGCGCGGATGCCCGGCTGGCGCTGATCGACAGGTTGGTGGCCAGCGGCGACATGATCAACCGCAACGTGACCAACGCGATGAACGCCAACGTGCAGTTCCTGCGCGGTCTGGTGGACGGCGATGCGGCGGAGATGACAGAGGAAGAGATGCTGTCGTCCGTGTCCAGCGATCTGGAAGAGATGACAGAAGACACGCGCAGCTGGCTGTTCGGCTATATGCTGCTGGCCTATTCGCCGCTTGAGACGGCAGATCTGGAAACATACCTCGCGTTCTCAACCACGCCGGCGGGCGAAGCGTTGAACCGGGCGCTCTTTGACGGGTTTGGGCGGTCTTACGAGGATATTTCCTATGCTTTGGGCCGTGCGGTTGCGCTGAACATGATGGCGGAAGAACTTTAGGCGCAATAATCGCCCGCGGGCGGCATAACACGCTTGACTTGTATGCCTGATCTGCTGATAAGCCCGCATCCCGGCAAGAACCTTGCGCGGGCTGATATGTAATGACGCCCCAACGGGCGCGCTGTTCGAGGCGGGGATATCCCCGAAACACCCATCCGGGGGCCACAGGACGCGGTAAAATGAAGGACGACGCGATGTTTGCGGTCATCAAGACTGGCGGTAAGCAATACAAAGTAACCTCAGGCGATATGCTTCGGGTGGAACGGATTGCTGCAAGCGCTGGTGAAACAGTTCAATTCAACGACGTGCTGATGCTCGGTGGCGACAAGCCACAGGTTGGCGCGCCACTGGTCGAAGACGCAGCCGTGCAGGCTGAGGTTGTCGACCAGATCAAGGGTGACAAGGTCATCAACTTCGTCAAGCGCCGCCGGAAGCACTCTTCCAAGCGCACCAAGGGCCACCGTCAGAAGCTGACCCTCGTCAAGATCACTGAGATCATGGCGACAGGTGCGGGCAAATCCAAGGTGATGGCAGCGGTTGGTACCGGTTCCGTGTCTGCTGCTGCGGTTGCGGCACTGTCCGGCGCTTCCGCTGAAGTGGCTGCAAAGCCCGCGAAGGCGAAGAAAGCTGAAAAGCCTGCCAAGACAGCAGAGCCAAAGGCCGAAGCGCCCAAAGCCGAAAAGAAAGCCGCACCCAAGAAAGCTGCTGCGCCCAAGGCAGAGGCTGGTGCAGCGGACGACCTGAAAGAACTCAGCGGCGTTGGTCCCGCTCTGGAGAAGAAGCTGCACGCCGCAGGCGTCACCACCTTCGCCCAGATCGCAGCATGGACCAAAGCGGACGTAGCTGATATGGACGAGAAACTGTCTTTCAAAGGCCGGATCGAGCGTGAAGGCTGGATCGCTCAGGCTCAAGAAAAGACCAAAGGCTAAGGAGAGACCAAATGGCACATAAAAAAGCAGGCGGCTCATCCCGTAACGGACGCGACTCAGCAGGTCGCCGTCTTGGCGTCAAGAAATACGGCGGCGAAGCTGTCATTCCCGGCAACATCATCGTGCGCCAGCGCGGCACCAAGTTCTGGCCAGCCGAAGGCGTTGGCATGGGCAAGGATCACACGATCTTTGCAACAGTGGACGGGTCCGTGACCTTCCACAAAGGCCTGAAAAACCGCACATTTATTTCGGTCCTGCCGGTGGCGGAGGCCGCTGAATAAGCCGTACCCGGATAAATGAGACATTTCAGGGATCGGCGGAAACGCCGGTCCCTTTTCTTTTTGAGCTTCACCGCTCGGGCCCATGATCCAGAAGGGAGGGGCACCATGGTCGATGAATACAGTGCTCTCAGTCAGGTCAGCGCGGCATGAGCGTCGCCCTTATCCCCCTCGCGGTCTTTGCCGCGAGCCAAGTCGGCACGCCCGGTCCTGCCAATATGGCGCTGATGGCCACCGGCGCGCGGTTTGGCTTTCGCGCGGCATTGCCCTTTGTGGCAGGTGTCGCCTTGGGCAAGCAGTTGATCATCTGGCCCATCGGCTTTGGCCTGATGGAACTGGCGGAGGCGGCACCAGCGGTGTTCACGGCGCTCAAATACGCCTCTGCTGCCTATATCATCTGGCTGGCCTGGAAGGTCGCAAATCTGCGGCTGGGGCAGGGCGGGGGCAGCGGGAAGGCACCCGGTTTCGCCGCAGGCCTGATTGTGCATCCGCTCAACCCCAAGGCCTGGGCGATGATCGTCGGCGGCTTCACCGCCTTTGTCGCGCCCGGCACATCTGCGCTGACAGCGACTGCAACGATTGCCGCTGTTTTATTGGCCTGCCAGATCATTCTGCACCCGATGTGGACCTTCGCCGGTGACAGAATCGCGAAAACCGTGGCGGGAACGCCTGCGGAACCTTATCTCATGTGGACATTGGCGGGCCTCACGGTCGCCTCTGTCCTGTTCGTACTGTTCGGAGGAGGGACATGACGATGGAAATGCAGCCTATCATCAACCAGCCGGTGATCGAGACCGCCCGGTTCGACCTGCGCCCCTTGCGCCTGTCGGATCAGGGCCTGATCGAGATGTATGCAGGCGACCCCCGCGTCGCCCAGAACACATCGTCCATCCCGCACCCTCTGCCCCCCGGCACGATTGAGGCCTTTATCAACCGCGCCATGGCAGACCCGCGTGAGGAAGACGTCTGGGTCATGGACGGCCTCAAAAGTGGCGGGGCCGAAGTGATGGGCGTGATTTCCCTGACCCGGCTGGACCGCAATCAGTCCGAAGTGGGGTACTGGGTGGCGCCGGCCTTCTGGAACACGCATCTGGCCTCTGACGCTGTGCAGGCGCTTGTGCAGGCGAACCCGCTGGGCAATGACGCGATGTTCGCCTCTGTCTACCATGACAATCCGGCCTCGGCGCGGGTGCTGACTAATGCGGGGTTTATCTATCTGGGCGATGCGGAAACCTATTGTCTGGCCCGCGGCAGCACCGTACCTACCTGGACCTATAGCCGCGCGTTGACGGCATAAGAAAGCACACGCGATGAAATTCCTCGACCTTGCCAAAGTCTACATCCGCTCTGGGGCGGGCGGGGGCGGCTGTGTGTCCTTCCGTCGGGAGAAATACATCGAATACGGTGGTCCGGATGGCGGCGATGGCGGCGGCGGCGGGTCGGTCTGGGCCGAAGCGGTGGATGGGCTGAACACGCTGATCGATTTCCGCTACCAGCAGCATTTCTTTGCCAAGAACGGCCAGCCCGGCATGGGCAAACAGCGCACCGGCAAGGACGGCGAGGACATTGTGCTGCGCGTGCCCGTCGGGACCGAGATCCTGGATGAGGATCAGGAAACGGTCATTGCTGACATCACCGAAGTGGGCCAGCGCGTGGAACTCGCGCGCGGCGGCAACGGCGGCTGGGGCAACCTGCATTTCAAATCCGCCACCAATCAGGCCCCGCGCCGGTCCAACCCCGGTCAGGACGGGGTGGAGCGGACGTTGTGGCTGCGTCTGAAGCTGATCGCGGATGTGGGTCTGCTGGGCTTGCCGAACGCGGGCAAGTCGACCTTTCTGGCCGCCACATCGAATGCGCGGCCCAAGATCGCGGATTATCCCTTTACCACCCTGCACCCCAACCTTGGCGTGGTGGGCGTGGACAACACGGAATTTGTTGTGGCCGACATCCCCGGCCTGATCGAGGGCGCCCACGAAGGGCGCGGCATTGGCGACCGGTTTCTGGGCCATGTGGAGCGCTGCGCGGTCTTGCTGCATCTTGTCGATGGCACGTCTGAGGACGTGGCAGCGGATTACCAGACCATCATTACCGAGCTGGAAGCCTATGGTGGGGAGCTGGCTGAAAAGCCGCGCATCACGGTGTTGAACAAGGTTGATGCACTGGATGATGAAGAGCGGGCAGAGGCTTGTTCTGCATTGGAAAAAGCCAGCGGCGGTGTGGTCATGCTGATGTCTGGCGTGGCAGGCGAAGGGGTCACCGAAGTGCTGCGCGCCCTGCGGTCAGAGATCGACGAAGACCGCCTGCGCCACCGTCCACAGGAGGAGGTCGCGCCGTGGCATCCGTAAGTGCCGCCCGGCGCGTTGTGGTCAAGATCGGGTCCGCCTTGTTGGTGGATCGGCACAGTGGGGCGCTCAGGGCAGAATGGCTTCATGCACTGGCAGAAGATATCAGGTGGCTCAAAGGGTTAGGGGCTGATGTTGTTCTGGTGTCCTCCGGTTCCATTGCGCTGGGGCGCGGCATTTTGGGGTTACCTGATACCCCATTGGCACTTGAGCAATCGCAGGCGGCGGCCGCTGTCGGACAGATCCGTTTGGCCCGCGCTTATGAAGAAGCCTTAACCCCCCATGGCATCATCACCGCGCAAGTGCTTGTTACCCTTGAAGATAGTGCAAACCGGCGGCGATACCTCAACAGCCGTGCAACGCTGTCCCAGCTGTTGACGTTGGGGGTGGTGCCGATTGTGAACGAAAATGACACCGTGGCGACCGATGAAATCCGCTTTGGCGACAACGACCGGCTGGCGGCACAGATCGCGGTGACGGTGGGGGCGGATCAGCTGGTCCTGCTGTCGGATGTCGATGGGTTCTATTCCGCCAACCCCGCCGAAGACCCGTCAGCGCAGCGTTTTGACGTGATTGACACCATCACGCCCGAGATTGAGGAGATGGCGGGGGACGCAGGTTCCGGCCTCAGCAAAGGCGGCATGAAGACCAAGCTGATGGCCGCGCGCACGGCAACGGCAGCAGGCTGTGCGATGGCGATCAGCGAAGGGTCGGTGCTGCGCCCGCTGCGCGCGTTGCAGGACGGGGCGAACGCCACCTGGTTCACCGCGCAGACCGATCCGCAAGCCGCGCGCAAACGCTGGATCGCTGCGATGAAGCCACGCGGGGCCGTGACCCTTGATGCAGGTGCGGTGGCGGCGCTGAGCCGGGGCAAATCCCTGTTGCCTGCGGGCGTCACCGATGTCAGCGGTCCTTTTGAGCGGGGCGATACCATAGCGCTGCTTGACCCCACAGGTCACCAGGTCGGCCTGGGCCTCAGCCGCTATACCTCCGCCGAAGCGCAGCGGATCAAAGGTCACCAAAGCGCCGAGATCGAAGCGCTGCTGGGCTATCCGGGACGGGCGGCTTTGATTCACCGGGACGATATGGCACTTTGAAGGTGCGACAGAACAGAAGACTTCAATAGGCGGGCGCAAAGCTATGAAAGATATGGACAACATCGCAGATCTGATGGCAGACATCGGGCGCCGTGCAACAGCCGCCGCCGCCGTGCTGGCCTCCGCCAGTGCAGAGCGCAAACACGCCGCACTGATTGGCGCCGCCGAGCAGGTCTGGGCGCAGCGCGACGCCATTCTGGAAGCCAACGCCAAGGATCTGGTCTATGGCCGGGAGAAGGGGCTGTCGGATGCGATGATGGACCGCCTGATGCTGGATGAGGACCGCATTCAAGGCATGGTCGACGGGCTGCGCAGCGTGGCAGAGCAAACCGATCCTGTGGGCGAAGTGCTGGCGGACTGGGATCAGCCCAGCGGGCTGAACATCAAACGTGTGCGCACGCCGCTGGGGGTCATTGGCGTGATCTATGAAAGCCGCCCCAATGTGACAGCGGATGCGGGCGCGCTGTGCCTCAAGGCGGGCAATGCCGTTATCCTGCGCGGCGGGTCGGAGGGTTTTCATTCCTCCGGTGCGATCCACGCCTGTCTGCAACAGGGGCTGCGGGATGCGAACTTGCCCGAAGACGCGGTGCAACTGGTGCCCACCCGCGACCGCGCGGCGGTGTCAGAGATGTTGCGCATGACCGATACCATCGACGTGATCGTGCCACGGGGCGGCAAGGGTCTTGTGGGACTGGTGCAGAAAGAGGCCCGCGTGCCCGTTTTTGCTCACCTCGAAGGGATCGTGCACATCTACATTGATGCCGCAGCGGATGCGGAAAAGGCGCTCAATGTTGTGCTGAACGCCAAAACCCGCCGCACGGGCATTTGCGGCGCGGCGGAATGTCTGTTGATCCACAAGGATGTTGTGGACCAGATCGGCGTGTCGGTGATCAACGGATTGCTACAGGCCGGCGTGGAGGTCCGCGGGGACGACAGCCTTGCACAGATCCCTGGTGTTGTGCCGGCCACCGCCGGGGACTGGGGATGCGAATACCTTGATATGATCATCGCCGCGCGGGTGGTGCAGGATGTGGACGAGGCGATTGACCACATCCGCACCTATGGGTCGAACCACACCGATTGCATTCTGTCAGAGGACGCTGCCGCTGTTGAGACTTTCATGAACCGCCTTGATTCCGCGATCCTGATGCACAATGCCTCAACCCAGTTTGCCGATGGCGGAGAGTTCGGGATGGGCGCGGAGATCGGCATTGCCACAGGCAAGATGCACGCGCGCGGCCCGGTCGGGGCGGCACAGCTGACCAGCTTCAAATACCTTGTGACCGGCGACGGCACTTTGCGCCCCTAGAACGCGATGGAGATCGTGGTGTCGTCCATGCGCGTGGTGATCTTGCGGCCGTCTTCCTGCGCAATGAGGGGAAGCAGGGCGAATTGAACTTGCGCGGGTTGCAGGCTGGACGGTGCCTTGACCCCGTCGAGCAGGGGCCAGATCGTATCATCGATGTTGAGCCGATCCGCCAGCCCATCCAACGTCCATTCCCCGCCTGAGCAAGTGGCCGTCAGCCGCCCGCCAAACGGCATGGCGTTCTCAAGACACAGGATCCCGAGGAAAGCCAGCCGCACTGCGGCGCGGGGTTTGGGGTCGGTGGGGGTCCACTCAACCTCAAGCCGCCCGCCGTGATAGAGATCGCGCAGGATGGAGGTGATTTCAGCCGTACCGACCATCTGATCCCCGGCCGCGCCAAAGGCGATGCGGAAAAAGCGGATGCGCGCGCTGGCATTGCCAACGCTCTCCCCGATCAGGCTCATCTCCGGGCCATTGGCTTCTCCGGCCATGTTCAGCAGCTCAAGCCCATTTGTGATTGCGCCGATGGGCGATATAAGGTCGTGGCAGATACGGCTGCCGATCAGAACGGCAATGCTGGTGTTATCGTGACTCATTGATCTACTCGCTTAAGAAGGGCACCTCATGGATGATCTGAATGCGATCCTGACACCAGGCATGCTGGTGCAGCATCCCGACTGCCCGGAATGGGGCACGGGTCAGGTTCAAAGTAATATCGGGGGAAAGGTGACGGTGAATTTCCGCGATGAGGGTAAGATCGTCATCGACGGCTTTCGTGTGGGGCTTATACCGGTCTTTGATGGGAAAACATCCTTATCCTAATACGGACACGCGAAGACCATACGCCAATTCTACCCGAGGGCGATAGTGCCTAATTCGCACATCTTTTGCAGGTATTGCCCTTTGCGGCGCTGGTCCTTATGTGGCTTTGACAGACCTCCGGGAGGGGTGGCATGCAAATGTCCCTGATGGCCACAGTTGATCTTGACGTGCGACTTGCGCAGGACGCCGCGGACCTACGCGCCGCGCAGCGTCTTCGGTATGACGTCTTTGTTCAGGAACTTGGCGGTGACGGCCCGCTTGTTGATCACGTCAACCGGGTGGAGCGGGATCGGTTCGATCCGTTTGTCGATCACCTGATCGCCTTTGACGGCCCCCGCGCCGTGGGCGTCTACCGGCTGATGCGCGCCGATCAGGCCGAGGCCGCAGGGGGGTTCTATTCCGACGGTGAATATGACCTTGCGCGCCTGTTGTCGTCGGGGCGCAGGGTGCTGGAACTGGGGCGGTCCTGCCTGCATCCGGATTATCGCGGGGGCATGGCGATGCACCAACTCTGGAGTGCATTGGCCCACTACATCGAACGCCACCGGATCGAGGTGCTTTTTGGCGTGGCGAGCTTTCACGGCACGGATGTGGCAGCGCTGTCCCCGTCGCTGTCCCTGCTGCACCACCGCCACCTTGCCGCGCCGGAGATCAGGGTCAAGGCACGTCCAAAGTCCTTTCACCGCATGGACTTGCTGGATGAAGCTGAAGTTGACCGCAGGGCCGCGATGCGGGCGATCCCCAGCCTGATCAAAGCCTACCTGCGCCTGGGTGGAACCGTTGGAGAGGGGGCGTTTGTCGATCACCAATTCAACACGACGGATGTCTGTCTGATCCTTGATACCGCGCAGATGAACGACCGGCAAAAGCGCATCTACGACAAGGACCGGGGATGAGCACGCCCTGGTGGAATTCAGACGTCCCGTTCGAATTCCCACGCGTCACGGCCGCGGGGATGCTGCGCACGCTCCTCAAGGGGGCGGCGCTGATCCTGCTGGTGTTTGGCGGGCTGGCGGTGCTGCTGGTGCTGCGCCTGATAGAGCGGCCCCTCTACGGACAGCGCAGGCCGATCACGCCGTATCTCACCGTTTCTGTGTGCTGGTTGTCCATGCGGATCATAGGGTTACGGCACGTTGTTCATGGCGCACCCATGCAGGGGCAGGGGGCGATTGTGGCCAATCACTCAAGCTGGATGGACGTTTTTGTGCTGAACGCCACCAAGCGGATCTACTTTGTGGCAAAGTCCGAAGTGGCGGGCTGGCCCGGCATTGGCTGGCTGGCGCGGGCAACCGGCACCGTGTTCATCGCCCGCGACCGAAAGCAGGCGCAGGAACAGACCAAGGTGTTCCAGCAGCGGTTGCTTGCAGGGCATAAACTGTTGTTCTTCCCGGAAGGTACCAGCACCGATGGGCGGCAGGTTTTACCATTCAAATCAACGCTTTTTCAGGCGTTCTTTGCGCCGGAATTGCGCGATACCCTTCAGGTGCAACCCGTTTCCATCAGCTTTCATGCGCCTGAGGGCGCAGACCCCCGATACTATGGCTGGTGGGGAGATATGAGCTTTGGCGGATCGCTGCCCACGCTGTTATCGCCCGCACGTCATGGCTGGGTTGAAGTGACCTACCACCCGCCTTTGAAAGTCGCTGATTTCCCGAACCGCAAGGCGCTGGCGGAGGCGGCGGAGACGGCCGTCCGCGCTGGTCATGCGCCCTCACAGATCACGGAATGAAGGCGAAAGCCTCATCCGGGACCGGCCCCATCTCCCCGTCAACGCTCCAATCCATCAACAGGCATGCGCTGCCTTTGCGCTGGAAATAGGTGGCTTCAAGCGCGTACCAGCCAGCGGCGGGCACGTCGACCTCCTGAACACCGGCGGATTCGCAGGGATGCGTTTCATCGAAGTTCGCAATTTCCTGACCGCCGATGGTCATGGCGATGCCGTCATTGCTCCACACATCAAGGGAATAGGTGCCGGGCGCGTCAAACCGGATGAACCCGGTGATCGCGGCGGATACCTTGGTCTCAGCAGTGGATGTCATCGTCATCTCACCCGCTTCGGTATCGAGGTAGGACAGGCCGGGCAGGGGCGGGCCCGGTTCTGCCTCTGCCAGCGCGGCAACAGCGCCTTCAAGCGTCTTCACATTCCCTGTGTAGGAATAGCTGACCGCAAGGCCGGGCGTCAGGCTGCCCGCATCGGGCTGCGGGTCCGCAGGCGACAGGGTCAACACATCGGCGAAGACAGGTGGCGCAAGCAGCACCAATGCTGCCGCGAAAGAGCGGAATATCATGATCAACCTCCCAGACGATCGTTCTTTTTCGTCAAATTCACGCGATATTTGACTGAGAGTCCATAAAAACGTGAGGGCAGGGCATTTGCCTGTGCAAATACGCATATTGGTCCTTGCGCGACACGGCACTGCCGGCTAAGGCACCGCTACTTAATCCCGCAGTCGGGGTTGGGCGTATCGGGGGAGACATCCCCATGCGTCCGCCGGTTGGCACCAGATGTGTCATACCCCCGACGAGGCTAAACCGGAAAGGTATAAAGACATGGCTCTTCCTGAGTTCTCCATGCGTCAGCTGCTTGAAGCAGGCGTACACTTCGGCCACCAGACGCAGCGCTGGAATCCCCGTATGGGTCCGTTCATCTACGGCGCGCGCAACGGCATCCACATCATGGATCTGACACAGACCGTTCCCTTGCTGGATCAGGCGCTGAACGCGATCCGTGACACCGTCGCCAAGGGCGGCAGCATTCTGTTTGTCGGCACCAAGCGTCAGGCGGCACAGCCCATCGCGGATGCGGCAGAGAAATGCGCACAGTATTACATGAACCACCGCTGGCTTGGTGGCACGCTGACCAACTGGCAGACCGTGTCCCAGTCCATCAACCGCCTCAAGAACATCGACGAGCAGTCCGAGCGTGGCTTCGAAGGCCTGACCAAGAAAGAGCGTCTGGGCATGGAGCGTGACCAGGGCAAACTTCAGGCGTCTCTGGGTGGTATCCGCGAAATGGGCGGCCGTCCTGACCTGATCTTCGTCATCGACGTCAAGAAAGAAGCGCTGGCCGTGGCAGAAGCCAACAAGCTGGGCATCCCGGTTGTGGCTGTGGTTGACACCAACTGCTCCCCCGATGGCATCGACTATATCATTCCGGGCAACGACGACGCGGCCCGTGCGATTGGTCTTTATTGCGATCTGGCCTCCCGCGCAGCGCTTGACGGCATGTCCGCTCAGCTGGGCGCGGCAGGTGTTGATCTGGGCGCGATGGAAGAAGCCCCGGTTGAAGAAGCACTGGCGGAAGCCGCAGAAGACGCAGCAGCACCCGCTGAAGCGGCACCTGTGGAAGAAGCAGCGGCTGAAAAAGCCGAAGGCTGATCGCCGGTACGCGATTGAAACGCGATTGAGACCGGGGGCAGGCAGGTCCTGCCGCGGTTGATCTATTCAAGGGCAGGGGCCCTCTGACTACTGATAAAAGGAGCACGTGAGATGGCGATTACAGCATCCATGGTTAAAGAGCTGCGCGACAGCACAGGCGCAGGCATGATGGACGCCAAGAAGGCGTTGACCGAAAACGACGGCGACATGGAAGCCGCCGTTGATTGGCTGCGCACCAAGGGCCTGGCGAAAGCGGCGAAGAAATCCGGCCGCACGGCGGCAGAAGGTCTTGTGGCTGTTGCAGTATCTGGCCGCAAGGGTGTGGCCGTTGAAGTAAACTCTGAAACTGACTTTGTCGGTAAGAACGCTGAGTTTCAGACAATGGTTGCTGGGATCGCAAAAGTTGCGATGAACGCTGCTGACGTGGATGCGCTTCTTTTGTCTGAGATGGACGGCAAGACTGTTGAAGCTGTTTTGACCGAAAAGATTGCCAAGATTGGTGAGAACATGTCCGTGCGCCGGATGGCGGCAATCGAAGGCGAGACCGTCGTCTCTTATGTCCACAATGCCGCTGCACCAGATATGGGCAAGATCGGCGTGCTGGTCGCCATGACCGGTGGCGACGAAGGTCTTGGCAAGCAGATCGCGATGCACATCGCCGCCGTAAACCCTGCCTCCCTGTCCGAAGACGATCTCGACCCGGCTGTGGTTGAGAAGGAAAAGCAGGTCCAGATGGACATCGCCCGCGAAAGCGGCAAGCCCGAAGCGGTGATCGAAAAGATGATCGTGGGCCGGATGAAGAAGTACATGTCCGAAGTGACCCTGCTGAACCAGGCTTTTGTGGTGAACCCTGACGTCACCGTGGGCGACGCGGCCAAAGAAGCGGGTGCGACCATCACCGGTTTCGTGCGCCTCGAAGTGGGCGAAGGCATCGAAGTGATCAAGGAAGACTTCGCTGCCGAAGTTGCGAAAGCAGCCCAGGGCTAAACGGCCCTCTCCATCACTGAATAGAAACGGGGCGCCCTCCAGTGCGCCCCGTTTCCGTTTCCGCCACATGCGGACACTTGTTAAGACGAAAATGGGCGGACCCGAACCCCCCGGATGGGCCCGCCCATACGCCCCGTCTTACGGGATGCTCTCACATCGGAGCAGGGCGTCTAAACGCTCCGGCCGACGCTGCGGAAAAATACGCGCGCCGGGTCCGGGACCAACAAAGAGCCTTGATATTCCAAGGGTTTGCAGGCCTTTGTTCCTGCGGTCAAACCGTTCATCAGGAACACCGTAACCTTGCGTCATCTGTGACTGAACGGATAGTCAGGGATTCCTTACCTTTGGAATTTTTCAAGGGGAGCTTTGGCGCGTAAACGTCAGATATGACGTTTTTTAGGCGTCCAGAACAAACATCTGATTGGCAAAAGAGGCTTTCAGAACCGCCTGTGCCGTTGTCTCAACGCTCAACGCTTCGCGGGCCAGCCGCAGGTGTTTTTCCACCGTGGCAGAGGTCAGGCCCATCAGAACCGCAATGTCCTGCATGGTCTTGCCATCGCCAACCCATTCCAGCGCCTCTCGCTGCCTTTTGGTCAAGGCGCGGCCGGGGTTGCTGTAGGGCAGGGTGAGGATTTTCAGATGCGCGATTTCGTTCATCAACTGGATGTCCGCACCATGCTCTGACCAGATATCATCCACGTCTTTCTGAGACAGCCCAGGCCGCGCAGTCAGGGCAATCGCCCCTTTGGAGCGGGCGGAGATCGACTTGAAGCTGACCGTATACCCGGCGGTCACATCCAACTGACGGTTGAATTCAAGCACACGTTCCTCAGCCGGGGTGATCGCACTTTGCTGCATCATGTCGTTCAACACGGTCCAGCTACAGGCACCATCATGCTGCAAGGCCCAGCGGACCATCGGCGCGTGATAATACATGCCGCCACCCAGAAATTCGTCCGTGTAGGCGCGGCTGTGATTGGTCAGGATCACGAAGTCTTCGGGATCTCCCAGCGATGTGCCGGACCGGTAGCGGGTGAAGCCATAGAACAATCGGTCAAACCCGTAGCTGTCCATCTTCTCGACATGGTGCTCCCAGAGCTCCTCCAGAGTAGGGCAGCGGGCAATTTGCTGAAGGTATCCGCGCAGGCTCATGGCGCTGCAAGCCGTTCTGCCAGTGCGTCCATTGCCATCAGATACCCCCGTGCCCCAAAGCCACAAACCTGTCCGATCGCCACGCGACTGATGTAGGACGTGTGACGAAAGCTCTCACGGGCGTGGATATTGCTCAAGTGAACTTCGACCATCGGCAGTTCCACGCTTGCCACGGCGTCCATCAGCGCGATGGAGGTATGGGTATAGGCACCGGCATTCAGGATGATCCCGCCATGGGTGCCTTTGGCGCTGTGGATGTGGTCGATCAGCACACCTTCGTGGTTCGATTGGGCAAAGCTGACCTCAACCCCAAGCCGCGCCGCATGGGCGCTGCACATCTCTTCGATGTCAGCCAGCGTGGTAGATCCATAGACTTCGGGCTGCCGGGTGCCCAGCAGGTTGAGGTTTGGACCGTTAAGAATCAGAATAGAGGACATAAATTGCACGCGTTTGGATGCGCATAGATACAAGTGGCTGAGGGATTATGTCCAGTAAATTGGCGGGAGGTGACGTGAGGGGCGCATTGGGATTTTGGGTATCCGCACATCTTATAATCAGTATTATGTAACTAAAACGTACACTCACGCCCCCGATAACCGCATCCAGCCCGTATCTGGACGTGACTGGCACGCAGATCGCAGTCTGGCCCTGCTGGTTAACCCAGCGCGTACCCTGCGCCGCGCACCGTGCGGATCGGATCATCCCCACCGTACTTCGTCAACGCCTTGCGCAACCGCGCGATGTGCACGTCCACCGTCCGCGTATCCACATAGATGTCGCGGCCCCAGACGTGGTCGAGCAATTGGTCGCGGCTCAGCACCCGGCCGGGTTTCTCCAGCATCGTGACCAGCAAACGGTACTCTGTTGGGCCAAGCTTCAGTTCCGCATCACCGCGTTTTACACGGTGCCGCTCCGGGTCGAGTGTGATGTCACCGAATGTCAGCGCCTTGCCGGATGCCGCAGGCCGTGTCCGGCGCAGCTGTGTGCGCACCCGCGCCATCAGTTCCCGCATCGAGTACGGCTTGACGATGTAGTCGTCCGCACCCGTTTCAAGCCCCCGCACGGTGTCCACTTCTTCGGAACGTGCAGATAACATAATAATGGGAATATGTTTCGTGTCTTCGCGCGTCTTGAGCTGACGACAGACTTCAATCCCGCTCATCAGCGGCATCATCCAGTCGAGGATCACAAGATCCGGCGTGCTCTCTGCCACCAGAAGGATCGCTTCTTCGCCGTTTTCCGCGCGCTGGACGGCCATGCCTTCGGCTTCCAGATTATAGGCCAGAACTTCGCGTTGGGCCGGTTCATCCTCGACCAGCAAAACCGTTGGTTGGGTGATCGACATGACGTTTCAAGCCTTTGATACGTATGATGTTTTGTCAGCCTTCGGCCGATCTTCTTCGGGGTGTTGGCCGGTCACCAGATAGACCACCTGCTCGGCAATCGAGGTCACCAGATCGCCCATGCGTTCGGTGTTTTTGGCGATGAAATGCAGGTGCATACAGGCGGTGATGTTACGCGGATCTTCCAGCATGAAGGTCAGGAATTCACGGAACAGGGCATTGTACATCTGGTCCACATCTTCGTCTCGGTTGATGATGTCCATCGCCAGTTCCGCGTCACGCTGGATGTAGGCGTCGAGCGCATCTTTCAACATCCCTTCGACCGTGCGTGCCATGCGGCGGATGGAGCCGGCGCTGTCGCTGACGGGCTGCATCTGAGACAGCACACCCGTCCGTTTGGCCATGTTTTTCGCATAGTCGCCAATACGTTCCAGGCTTGCACTGATCTTGATCACGCTCAGGATCAGGCGCAGATCGATGGCCGTGGGCGCGCGCAAGGCGATGATGCGTGCGGCGCGTTCATTGATCAGGTTCTCAAGGTCGTCAATGGCCTTGTCCCCTGCCCGCACTTTCTCCGCCAGTTCCTCATCGCGGGTTTCCAGCGATTCAGCAGCCATGCGGATGGCGTCTTCGATCATACCGCCCATCTTCATGATCTGGGCCTGCACGCTCTCCAGGTCGCGGTCAAAAGCGGATGCAATGTGTTGGTCGTTCATGATTTATCCAATCCGGCCAGTGATATAGCTTTCAGTCCGTGGGTCTTCGGGGGCGGTGAAAATCTTGTCGGTATCGCCAAATTCCACCAGATTGCCGAGGTGGAAAAATGCCGTGCGCTGGCTCACGCGCGCGGCCTGCTGCATGGAGTGTGTGACGATCACGACGGAGTAGTTCTGGCGCAGTTCGTCGATGAGTTCCTCCACCTGAGCGGTCGCGATGGGATCAAGGGCGGAGCATGGTTCGTCCATCAGCAGGACCTCGGGTTCGGTGGCCACGGCACGCGCGATGCACAGACGTTGTTGCTGGCCACCCGACAGCCCGGTGCCCGGTGCCTGCAGTCGGTCTTTGACTTCGTCCCAGATCGCGCCACGCTTCAGGGCGCGTTCCACGATGTCGTCCAGATCGGCCTTGTTGCGCGCAAGCCCGTGGATACGCGGGCCATAAGCGACGTTGTCATAGATGGATTTCGGAAACGGATTGGGCTTTTGAAACACCATGCCCACCTTGGCGCGCAGTTGGACCGGATCGACCTTGCGGTCATAGATGTCTTCACCGTCGATGCGGATGTCACCGGTCACGCGGCACACATCAATTGTGTCGTTCATCCTGTTGATACAGCGCAGAAAAGTGGATTTGCCACAGCCTGACGGGCCGATGAACGCCGTCACTGTCTTGTCTTCGATATCGACGTTGACGTCTTTGATGGCATGGGTGTCGCCATAGTGGACCTGCACATCGCGGGCCGCAATTTTCACGGTGTTCGTCGTCACGTCGTTCTCCCAGCTCACAGCGTCTTTCATTGTCTCTCTCCTACCAGCGGCGTTCAAAGCGACGCCGCAGCATGACGGCGATGGCGTTCATGGTGATGAGGAAAACCAACAGGATAATGATACCACCCCAGGCGCGTTCGTAAAACGCAGGGTCGGCCCGTTTGGCCCATTCGTAAATCTGCGCAGGCATGGCGGAGTTGGGTGACATCAGCCCCTCGCCAATCGTCTCCGGCGCGTTGGAGGCGATGAAGCCGACCATACCGATCAGCAGCAAAGGTGCGGTTTCCCCAAGAGCCTGTGCCAGACCGATGATCGTGCCGGTCAAAATGCCAGGTGCGGCCAGCGGCAGCACGTGATGGAACACCGACTGCATTTTGGAGGCC
Source organism: uncultured Sulfitobacter sp. (assembly GCF_947500075.1). Lineage (GTDB taxonomy): Bacteria > Pseudomonadota > Alphaproteobacteria > Rhodobacterales > Rhodobacteraceae > Sulfitobacter. The sequence goes on from NZ_CANMQS010000002.1 coordinate 717,869, forward strand.
CCTACCCCCAGTGCCGCATCGCGGATCGACGGCGGCACGGCTTTCAACGACGCGCGGGTGGAGATGATGATCGTCGGCAGCGTCATCAGCGTCAGCACCAGCCCACCCACCAGCGGCGCGGAGTTGGGCAGGTGCATGTAGTTGATAAACACCGCCAGACCCAGAATGCCGAACACGATGGAGGGCACGGCCGCTAGATTGGCAATGTTCACCTCAATGATATCCGTGATCCAGTTCTTCGGCGCAAATTCTTCCAGATAGATCGAGGCCGCCACCCCAATCGGCAGAGCCAGCACCAGCACCACCAGCATCATGAAAAGAGATCCGATCATCGACACGCCCATGCCCGCCGCTTCGGGCCGCTGATCCGAGGCATCGGCACCCGTGATAAACGCCAGATTGAATTGCTTTTGCAGGCTGCCTTCGGCCACCAGTGCGTCCACCAGATCGAGCTGGGCGGCAGAGATGTTCTTGTCATTGGCGATGGAGGCGCGGGTGACCCGCTCTTTGAGATACCCATCCACACGGCTTTGGGCGAGGAACTTGAACTCGACCGTTTCCCCAATCATATCAGGGTTTTCCAGCACGAAGTTGCGCAGATCAGCGGCAGCGCTCTTTGACAGGAGTGCTGCCATTTCCTTTGACTTGAGGTCGGTCTCGAACCCGATCTCCGCCACCTTGGCTTCCAGTGCCGCGCGCATCAGCGGGGCATAGCCAAAGGTGGACACCTTCTTGATGTCCGCCAGATCGCGGTTGCCCTTTTTGTCCAGTTTCTCTTCCAGCAGTTCGACTTCAACAGTCAGAAAAGTCTGCTGAAATGCGCCTGTGCCCCGCCCGACGATGGTGGTCAGCAGTATCACCAGCATCAGCAGCCCCATCGCAATGGCGAGGATGCCGTAGGCTTTGAACCGCGCCTCTGCCCGGTTGCGCTTGCGGGTGCGGGCGTCCTGTTCCAGCAGCGATCCCTTGCGGGGGGCCGGAGCTGCGCCTGCATTTTCAATCGGCATGTCGGTCATTCGTACTGCTCCCGATATTTGCGCACGATGTAGAGCGCCAGCACATTCAGCCCCAAGGTCAGGACAAACAGCGTCAGACCCAGCGCAAAGGCCACCAAGGTCTCAGGCGAGGCAAAGTTGGTGTCTCCGGTCAGCTGGCTGACGATGCGGGTGGTGATCGTGGTCATCGCCTCCAGCGGGTTGGCAGAGAAGCGTGCAATGGCCCCTGCCCCCAGCACCACGATCATCGTCTCCCCAATGGCGCGCGACGCCGCCAGCAGGATCGCACCCACGATGCCGGGCAATGCGGCAGGCAGGACGACTTGGCGCACGGTTTCTGAATGCGTGGCGCCCAGCCCGAAAGACCCATCGCGCAGGGATTGCGGCACCGCGTTGATGATATCGTCTGACAGCGAAGACACGAAGGGGATCAGCATGATGCCCATCACCAGCCCGGCAGTCAGTACCGCTGTGGCGCCGCTCATCCATTCCACACCCAGCAATCCATTGTCGCCACGACCAAAGACGTTCACCAGAAACGGCCCCACGGTCAGCAGGGCAAAGAGCCCGTAAACGATGGTGGGAATACCGGCGAGGATCTCCAGCAGCGGCTTGGCAAAGGACCGCACACTGCTGGAGGCATATTCACTGAGGTAGATCGCGGAAAACAATCCGATGGGCACCGCGACCAGCAGCGCGATGACCGAGATATACATTGTGCCCCACAGGAGCGGCAGGATCGACAGATCACTGTCCCCGCGAAAATTCGGTGCCCATTTGCCGCCAAAGAAGAAATCCGTCCAGGGGTGCATGCGGAAGAAGTTCATCGATTCAAACAGCATCGACAGCACGATGCCCACGGTCGTGAGAATCGCGAGCGAGGCGGCAAGCATCAGCAGCACCAGCACACCCCGTTCGACCATGTTGCGTGCGCGGAAGTTGCCGGTGCTCATCCACATCGCCGCGATCAGACCCAGTATGGCGAGGGCCAGCACCACAAATGCCATGGTGCCCGTCCCTCGCGCTGTCATCACGCGGTATTTCTGCGCGGCCTCCAACACCGGAGCGGCCACATCAGAGCCAAGCGCCACACCGACATCCGCCAGCAAAGCGCGCACATCGGTCTGGTCTGCCTCCAGCGCAGCCGCCGCATCGGCCGTCATTGCACCTTGCGCCACTGCCACATCCAGCCCATCCGCAACCCGGCGCACATCGCTCATCACCAGGTTCACCGATGACCCTTCGGCCACCATATCAGCGGGGATGAGGTCGATCACCGTGTTCTGGATCACCATCGGCTGGATCAGCATCCACAAGGCGGTGAGCAACAGTGCCGGAACTGCGACCATCATGCCCGCGAAATATCCGTAGTAGTTCGGGAGGGAGTGCAACCGCCGCGCATCGCCGGAGACCGAAGCCACCGCCCGGCCCCGTACCAGCACAAAGCCCGCCGCCGTCAACACCAGTACCGCGATGACCACAAAGCCAACCGATCCTGCGTTCAATAAACTGCCCACGTATCCCCCGATCTGACTGCGCGTGGCGCAGATCAACCCGTCCTTTGCTGTGCCGTCTTTCAGGCAAACAGGGCCGCCGAAGCGCCCCTGTCCGTTTCAAATCAAACCTGCGGGTTCAGGAACCACCGCCCAGAACCGCTTCGTCCGCGACAACACCCTGGGTGTCGGCCAGCTCTGGATCAGAAACCAGACCGTATTCCGCCAGAGGGCCATCGGGGCCCGCGATCTCATCTGCAACAAAGAATTCAGCGTATTCCTTCAGGCCGGGGATCACGCCGATGTGCGCTTTCTTGACGTAGAAATACAGCGGGCGGGACACAGGGTATTCGCCGGTTGCAATGCTCTCGGTCGAGGGGACGATGCCGGACATGGTCGCCACTTGCAGCTTGTCGGTGTTGTTTTCATAAAACGCCAGACCAAAGACGCCGATGCCGTCCTTGTTGCTGTCGATGCGGGCCAGCGTTTCGGTGTAGTCACCGTCGATGTCCACGGATTTGCCATCGGTGCGCAGCGCGATGCAGGCTTTCTCTGCGGCTTTCTTGTCGTCGCCCATGGCGGCTTTGATCACCTCGAAATCGCCTGTCTCTTCGCAACCGGCCAGGATCACCTTGTCTTCAAAGACTTCGCGCGTGCCGTGCTTGGTGCCGGGTACATACGCCTGAATGGGCTGCGCGGGGAACGCAGGGTTGACCTGATCCCATGTGGTGTAGGGGTTATCGACAAGCGCGCCGTCGACAACAACCTTGTCGGACACGGCGCGGTACCAATCCACGGGTGTGAATTCAAAGGTGTTTCCGTTGATATCGGAGGCAAAGACGATGCCATCATAGCCGATGCGCACTTCGATGATATCGGTCACACCGTTTTCGGCGCAGACCGCGACTTCGCTGTCCTTGATCTTGCGCGAGGCGTTCGCCACGTCGATGGTGTTTTCGCCCACACCTTCGCAGAACCGCTTGAGACCGGCAGAGGAGCCGCCCGATTCTACAACCGGTGTCGGAAAGTCGAAGTTTTCGCCGAAGGCTTCCGCCACGATAGAGGCGTAGGGCAGCACAGTGGAGGAGCCTGCAACCTGCACCTGATCACGTGCGGCAGCGGTGGTGGCAGAAAGGGCCGCAATGGCCAGCGCGGATGTGGTCAGTTTGGTCAAGGACATGATGTCTCCTGTCAAATTGGTCAGAAGATCACCCCCATGGTGATCCTGCCGCCCGTCTAGGCAGCCCGTGCTGAGCTTTTGTGACAGCTACGTTACAGTTTTGTGACACAGCGGATGTTTGCCAAAATTTGTCTAGAAACACGCAGTTTTCTGCAACCTGAGCGTGCTCTCCGGGCTATGCCTCAACCGGGATCCTGATCCAGCGGCAGAATCACCGAAAACGCAGCGCCCTGCCCCAGATCAGAGGCGATCTTCATCCGGCCCCGGTGCCGGTTGAGAATGTGTTTCACAATCGCCAGCCCCAATCCGGTGCCTCCCAACGCCCGGCTGCGGTGGCTGTCGGCACGGTAGAACCGTTCGGTGAGGCGCGGCAGGTGCATCGGGTCGATCCCCGGCCCATGGTCGCGCACGGTGATCCGTACAGCAGGGCCGCGCAGCGCCGGGTCGCGCAGACTGGTTTCGCTTATGATTTCAACGGCTTTGCCCGCGCCGCCGTATTTGATCGCGTTCTCCACCAGATTGGTGAAGACCTGCAACAGCTGATCGGCATCACCCAGCAACATCAGCGGTGTCTCCCCGAACTCCGGCACCAGCGTGACGTCGCTTTCCACCGCAAGCGGGTTGAGATTGCGCAACGTCCGCTGCAACACCTCTGTCAGATCGACACGGTCGGTCGGTTTGACCCGTTCTTCCGCCTCCACCCGGCTGAGCGACAACAGATCGCCCACCAGACGGTTCATCCGCCCCGCCTCCCCCGACATGATCTCCAGAAACCGGTCGCGGGCAGCCGCATCGTCGCGGGCGGGTCCGCTGAGGGTTTCAATGAACCCCATGAGCGAGGTCAGCGGGGTGCGCAATTCATGGCTGACATTGGCCACGAAGTCCCGGCGCATCTGGCCTGCCTGCGTCATATGTGTGACGTCCTGAAAGCTCATCAGCAGCACGCCGGTTCCTTCGATCTTGCGCAGGCTGACGTCATAGTTGACCTCTGCCTCAACCTCTCCGGCGACAAAACGCGCGGTGCGGGGCATACGGTCGGCAAGGCACTGCTCCACCGCTTCCACCAAGGCAGGCTGGCGCAGAACAGTGATGAAGTGACGGCCCAAAGCGCCATCGCCCAGCAGGTCTTCGGCAGCGGCATTCAGCGCGACAATACGCTCGGCCCGATCAATGCCGACAGTGGGAAACGGCAGGGCCGCCAGCACATCAGGCAGGACAGGAACGTTTGGCACCGCTCAGAGAGCTTTCAGGTCACGCGCGAACCGTGCGGCGTTTTCCGTGTAGTGCAGCGCGCTGGCGGTCAGCATGGCAATCGCCTGCGCATCGAGCGTGCGCACCACTTTGCCCGGCGCGCCCATGACCAGCGATCCATCGGGTATCTCCTTGTTTTCGGTGATCAAAGCCCCTGCCCCGATGAGGCAATTCTTGCCAATTTTTGCGCCATTCAGGATGGTCGCACCCATCCCAATCAGCGTATTGTCCCCGATCGTGCAGCCATGCAGCATGACTTTGTGGCCAATGGTGCAGTTCACGCCGATGCTCAGCGGGAAGCCCATGTCGGTGTGAAACACGCAGTTTTCCTGCACATTGCTGCCCGCACCCACATCAATCAGCTCATTATCGCCGCGCAGGGTCGCGCAGAACCAGACCGATGCGCCTTTGCCCAGCCGCACGTTGCCGATCACATTCGCATCTGGCGCAACCCATGCGTCCGGGTCGATCTGGGGGGAGAGATCCCCAAGGGCGTAAAGTGTCATGACAGATCCTCAAATTCAGTTTGCAGGCCGCGTACATGATCGTTCAATCCCGGCTGTTGGCTGCGTCTGAGCCGCGTCGCCGTGATGATGGAGCGCAACTGCGTTTCCGTCTCATCCAGATTGTCGTTGATCAGCACAAAATCATAGCCATCCCAATGGCTTATCTCATCCCAGCTTTTCTGCATCCGGCGTGCGATGGTCTCTGCATCGTCCTTGCCACGGCTCACCAGCCGCCGGTGCAGTTCAGAAATTGACGGTGGCAGAAGGAAGATCGACAGCGTGTGCTGCCCCAGCGCGGAGTTGCGGATCTGCTGCGCGCCCTGCCAGTCAATGTCGAACAGCACGTCATTGCCATCCTCAATCGCCGCCTGCACCGGACCCCGAGGAGAGCCGTAGAAATTGCCAAAGACATGGGCGTGTTCCAGCATATCGCCGTCATTGACCATGGATTTGAACGCGCTTTCCTCAAGGAAATGGTAATCCGCCCCGTCCACTTCGCCGTCCCGCGGCGCGCGGGTGGTGGCAGAGACGGAAAACTTCAGATCGCTGTCCCATTCCCGCAAACGCCGCGCCAGCGTGGATTTGCCGGCACCCGAGGGGGAACTGAGGATGATCAGCAGCCCCCGTCGGTCTGTTGTCTTCGCGCTCATCCCCTACTCCACATTCTGTACCTGTTCGCGCATCTGGTCGATCAGCGCTTTCAGCGCAAGGCCCACGGCCGTCAGCGCGCTGTTTTGCGCTTTGGAGCACAGGGTATTGGCCTCCCTGTTGAACTCCTGCATGAGAAAATCGAATTTTCGGCCAATCGGCCCCCCCTGGGCGATCAGGTCGCGCGCGGCAGTAACATGGGCACCAAGGCGGTCGATCTCTTCGGTCACATCCGCTTTGACCGCCAGCAGCGCCAGTTCCTGTGCGATGCGGCTTTCGTCCACACCATCGACGTTGTCCAGAACCCGCGCCAGATTGCTGCGCAGGGTCGCGGCCATCTCGTCCTTGCGGGCCTCTGCCAGCGTGGCGGCTTCGGCGGTGAGCTGTTCGACCTCGTCAAGCTGCCCGCCCAGCATCTCCACCAATGCTGCACCCTCACTGGCGCGCATGGCGTCGAAATCCTGAACCACCGCTTCAAAGTCGCTCAACAGGACCTTGGCCAATGCCGCCCCATCATCCTGCGTGACGCTTTGCTCCAGCACGCCGCGCAGCGCCACGATGTCAGAGGCTTTGGAGGGCGCAAGCGATACGCCTGCATCCATGGCTTCGGTCTCAATCCGGCTGAGCGCGGACAACACGCTTTGCAGCTGGGCCGCGTTTACCGTCATCGCCGCTGTGCTGTCCTCCCGGCTGAGCCGCAGGTTGCAGGTGATATTGCCCCGCGCGGCAGCCGTCCCGATGCGCTTGCGCAGGCCTGCTTCCAGCCCGTCGATCCAGTCGGGCGCGCGCACGCGGATGTCCAACCCCTTGCCATTGACGCTGCGCAGTTCCCAGCTCCAGCTATGGGGCGCGCTGCTGCCGGTGGCAGAGGCAAAACCTGTCATGGATCTGATCATTTGGAGCTCCGTTGCGCAGTCCACTCTGGCATAGGACCAAGCCCGCACAGGAGCAACCCCGCAGGCCGCTGTGCGATTAACCACATCTTCACATATCACCCCCGTCACTGCCCGGTTCGGCTATTAATACTTTGGTAACGGTAACAGCGTGTGTGCGCGGGCCTTGCGACTGTGGTGGGCCTTTGCGGTCCAAAGGAGCATGGCGGGAAGGAGAAGAGGGAAGCTTCATGGACAATCACCCCGATAAGGCGCAGAATGTGATTTCAATGACCCAGTATCAACCAGAACCGGGCTATGCGGTAATTTCCCAGGTCGAGGCCTATTGGGAAGCCCTGCGCGGTACGCGGTTGATACCCAAACGGTCCGAAGTCGATCCCCGCGGGATCGAAGCCGCTCTCGAATACGCCTTTATCCTTGAACGCATCGCGCCCGGCATCGCCCGTTTGCGGGTTGCGGGCAGCCATCTGACCGAACTGATGGGGATGGAAGTCCGTGGGATGCCGCTCACCACATTCTTTCTGCCAGATGACCGCCGGACGGTGTCAAATCTGCTGGAAGAGGTGTTTCAGGGGCCGGGTGTGTCTACCCTACGGTTGGACTCCGGCGGCGCTGCGGGACGCCCCTCCCTGGAAGCGCGGATGCTGCTGATGCCGCTGAAAAGCGATCTGGGAGACGTCAGCCGCGCGCTGGGGTGTCTGGTCAGCAAAGGCGACATCGGCGAAGCGCCGCGTCGCTTTGGACTGCAAGAACAGAACCTGCGCACGCTGCTCCCCCCTGAGGCAAGCCTGCCGGTGGATGATCCCACGCTCCGCGCGCCGCTGCCACCCCGGCCCGTAGAGGCGAAAGTACCCGGTTTCGAAGCCCCCGCTGTCGCATTTGACGGTAAAGCCAAAAAGCCCCGTCCCCCCTATTTGCGCCTTGTGAAATCTGACAAGTCGTAGCCAAAGAAAACCCCGCCAAAGCAAATGCTTGGCGGGGTTTCTTTATGCAGTATGATGGCCGGTCAGCCTGCAGCTTTGGCCGCAACCGCATCCCTGCGGCTGGACAGTTCTTCGGCCACAAGGAACGCAAGCTCCAGCGATTGGCTGGCGTTCAGGCGCGGATCACAGGCGGTGTGATACCGGTCGCTGAGGTTCTCATCCGACACATCCCGCAGGCCACCGGTGCATTCGGTCACATCCTGCCCGGTCATCTCAAAATGCACACCGCCGGGCACGGTGCCCTCTGCCGCGTGCACGCCAAAGAATTCCCGCACTTCGCGCAGCACGGAATCAAACGGCCGGGTCTTGTAGCCGCTTGAAGACTTGACCGTGTTGCCGTGCATCGGATCGCAGGTCCAGACGACCTCCGCACCTTCTTCTTTGACCGCCTTGATGAGACGCGGCAGATGCTCCCCAACCGATCCGGCACCGAACCGGGCGATCAGGGTCAGACGGCCCTGCTCATTGTTGGGGTTCAGGGTTTTCATCAGTTTCTTGAGGTCATCGGCGGTCATGCTGGGACCACATTTCAGGCCAATGGGGTTCATCACGCCGCGCGCGAATTCCACATGGGCACCCTCGGGCTGACGGGTCCTGTCGCCGATCCAGATCATATGGCCTGACCCGGCAATCCATTGCTGCGACAGAGAATCCTGGCGGCACAATGCCTCTTCATACTCCAGCAACAGCGATTCGTGGCTGGTGTAGAATTCAACCGATTGCAGCGTATGCGCGGTATCGGATGTCACGCCAGCAGCAGCCATGAAATCCAGCGTGTCGGAAATCCGGTTGGCAATCTCGCGGTACTTGTCGGCTTTTTCATTGTCGGTAAAGCCCAGCGTCCAGCCGTGCACCTGATGCACATCGGCATAGCCACCGGTAGAGAACGCGCGGATCAGGTTCAACGTGGCGGCGGCCTGTGTGTAGGCACGCAGCATCTTTTCAGGATCCGGAATGCGCGCCTTGGCGGTGAAATCCAGCTCGTTGATGATGTCACCCCGGTAGCTGGGCAATTCCACACCATCGACCACCTCTGTCGGGGCGGAGCGCGGTTTGGCAAACTGACCGGCCATCCGGCCCAGTTTGATCACCGGCACCTTGGCACCGTGGGTCAGCACGATGGCCATCTGCAACATCACCTTGAAGGTGTCGCGGATCATGTCAGAGCTGAACTGCTCAAAGCTCTCCGCGCAGTCGCCCCCCTGCAGCAAAAACGCCTCCCCGCGCGCGGCGGCGCCAAGGTGGTTTTTCAACCGCTGCGCTTCGCCCGCAAAGACCAGCAGTGGAAAGCGCGACAGCTGTGCCTCAACCGCGTTGAGGGCGGCTGTATCTGGATAATCAGGCATCTGGATTCGTGGTTTGTTACGCCAGCTTGATTTTGTCCAATCGCTCATCGTCTTCTCTCCGGTCCCAGGAACGCTATGTCAGCGCTATCAAAGACCTTTTCTATACAAAACCAATGCAGGCAAGGCCAGACATGAATGACAGGGTATTGACCTCGCTGAACGACAGGCGCAAAGATTTTCGTGCGGACCATATCAGACGGGTGTTCTCGGTCCGGAAACGAATGAATCCCGAAGGACCCGGCCATGTCCGACGTGCGCTCCGCCACACGTATCCATCCGGACACAGAAAAGCCCCGGCGCTTTGTCTTTGTCTTGCTTGATCAGTTCTCTTTGCTGTGTTTCGCCACGGCCATTGAAGCCTTGCGTATTGCCAACCGTATGGGCGGGCGTGAGCTGTATACCTGGCAGGTTGTCGGGGAAGGTGGTGAAAGTGCGGCCTGTTCTGCGGGAACGATCTTTCAACTCGACGATGATCTGAGCGAATTGAGCCGCGACGACACTGTGCTTGTGTGCAGCGGGATCGATGTGCAGGCCGCCACTACCAAAAAAGTGCTGGGATGGCTGCGCCGGGAGGCGCGCAAGGGGCTGGTCATGGGCGGTTTGTGCACTGCCGCCTATACACTGGCCCGTGCGGGGCTGCTCGACGGCAAGAAGGCGACGATCCATTGGGAGAACCAGGACAGTTTTTCCGAAGAATTCGAAGACGTGGAACTGACCAAATCGGTGTTTGTGGTGGACGGCAACCGTTTGACCACAGCGGGCGGGACATCGTCAATTGACCTGATGCTGAAACTGGTTGCTGAGGATCATGGCGAAGAGCTTGCCAATTCGGTTGCGGATCAGTTGATTTACTCCTCGATCCGGACAGATCAGGACACCCAGCGTTTGTCCGTGCCGACCCGCATCGGCGTGCGGCACCCGAAGCTGAGCCTTGTGATCCAGATGATGGAGACCAACATAGAAGAACCCATCAGCCCATCGGTGCTTGCACAGGATGTCGGGATGTCCACCCGCCAGCTTGAACGGTTGTTCCGCCGCTACCTCAGCCGGTCGCCGAAGCGGTACTACATGGAGTTGCGGCTGCAAAAGGCGCGCAACCTGCTGATGCAGACGGATATGAGCGTGATCAACGTGGCACTGGCCTGCGGCTTTGCCTCACCCTCGCACTTCTCCAAATGCTACCGCGCCCATTATGACACCACGCCCTACCGCGAACGCGGCAGCCACGCGACGCGGTTGTCGATTTAGGGAACCATCCGGTAAACGGCACCATTGCCCACCGAGATGAACCAGATCGACCCGTCAGGGGCTTCAACGATGTCGCGTACCCGGCTGGTTTCATTGGTTTCTATCTGCTCCACCTCAGTCAGCGGCGTGCCGTCCAGACGGGCGATGTAGTCGAACTTGAGCGAGCCCACCAGAATGTCGCCGCGCCAGTCGGGGTTGAGCTTGCCGGAATAGACCAGCAGCCCCGAAGGCGCCATGGACGGATCCCAATAGAGCGCAGGCTGCTCCATCCCGGCCTTGGCCGTCCCCTCCCCGATCTTCTGGCCAGAGTAGTGTTTGCCATAGGAAATCACCGGCCAGCCGTAGTTAGCGCCGGCCTTCACCGCGTTGACTTCATCCCCGCCGCGCGCCCCATGTTCCGACACCCACAGGTTGCCTTGCAGGTCCAACCCGGCGCCTTGTGGGTTGCGGTGCCCGAAGGACCAGATCTCCGGCAGGACGTCAGCCCGGCCCACGAACGGGTTGTCGGCAGGCACCTGCCCGTCCCGCGTCACCCGCACCACGCTGCCGTTGTGCCGCAGGGTGTCCTGCGCGGAGGGACGGTCCCCCCGGTCGCCAATGGTGACGAACAAGGTGCCATCCCGCGCCTCGACAACCCGGCTGCCAAAGTGACGCCCGCCGCTGCTGCCCGGTTTCATGGCAAAAAGCTCAGTCACGTCTTCAAGCCGCGTGCCGTCGGTCGAAAGGTCAGCCCGGATCAAAGCGGTCCCGCTGCCTGACCCCTGGGGCTTGGAATAGGTGATGAACACCGTGCGCGTGGTGTCGAAATCGGCGGCAAGGGTCACATCCAGCAACCCGCCCTGCCCGCGCGTCGCCACAGGGGGCACGCCGGCAACCTCGGTCACGGTCCCGTCAGTCACATGCAGCAAAACGCCGTCTTTCAATGTGATCAGCGCCCCGCCACCGGGCAAGGGGGCCACGGCCCAGGGTGTGTCCAGACCCGTCACCAGCGGCGTGATTGAGATGTCGGCGGCGGCCGCGGGCGCGCATGCCACGCCCAGAAGCATGCCAGCTGAACACACCACGCCTGAGAAACCCTTCAAGATCGACATGAGCCCTGCCCTCTGCTGTCTGCGGTTACCTGTCTGATCAAAGGTATGGTTTGAGCGCAGAATTTCCAGACTGATCCTTTCACAGCGACGTCAGGACAAGAGGCGTTGGCGGAAAAATGGCTTTTCTTTTTCAAGGGCTTTGCTTACCGTCTTCGGCGAACAATACGTTCCAATATGGGAGATACACATGAAAAAGATGCTATTGGCCACAACGGCCGCAGCACTCATTGCAACTGGTGCCCTGGCGGGCGGCCATGCGAAAGAAGTCAAACTGGGCATTGAATTTGGTTTCACCGGTCCGATTGAATCGCTCAGCGGTCCGATGGCCATGGGTGCCGAACTGGCGATGAAAGAAGCCACCGACAGCGGCATGCTGCTGGATGCGGCGACAGTGACGCCAATCCGTGCGGATTCCGGCTGCATCGACAACGGTCTGGCGGTGGCCTCTGCCGAACGTCTGATCGCGGAAGGCATCAACGGGTTGATCGGCGCGGATTGCTCCGGTGTGACAGGCGCTGTGCTGCAAAACGTCGCGATTCCAAACGGTATGGTGATGATCTCACCCTCCGCCACATCGCCCGGTCTGAGCACCATGGAAGACAACGGCCTGTTCTTCCGCACCTCCCCATCCGACGCGCGTGAAGGTCAGGTGATGGCGGAAATCCTTCAGGAGCGTGGCATCAACTCCATCGCCCTGACCTATACCAACAACGACTATGGCAAGGGTCTGGCGGATGCGATTGAATCCTCCTTCAAGGCGGTTGGCGGCGAAGTGACTATCGTTGCGGCCCATGAAGACGGCAAGGCAGACTACTCTGCCGAAGTCGGCGCGCTGGCTTCTGCCGGTGGCGACCTGCTGGTTGTTGCGGGCTACCTTGATCAGGGTGGTGCAGGCATCATCAAATCCGCCCTGGACGCAGGCGCCTGGGACACCTTCGGTCTGCCCGGCGGCATGATTGGTGAAAACCTGCCCAAGAACATCGGCCCGGATCTGAACGGCTCCTTCGGTCAGATTGCAGGCTCTCAGGGCAACGGCATCGACACCTTTGTGGCGATGGCCAAGGACGCCGGTTTTGACGGCACCTCCCCTTACGCGCCCGAAGCCTATGACGCGGCCGCGCTGTTCTTGATGGCGATGCAGGCGGCGGACAGCACCGATCCGGCGGATTACAAGGACAAGATCCTCGAAGTGGCCAACGCGCCCGGCGAAAAGATCTATCCCGGTGAGCTGGCCAAGGCGTTTGAGCTGATCAAGGCAGGCACCGATGTAGATTACGTCGGCGCGTCAGCGGTTGAGCTGATTGGCCCCGGCGAATCCGCAGGCACCTACCGCATGATCGAAGTCAAAGACGGCAAGAACGAAACCATCGGTTTCAAGTAAGTCAGGCCCGCCTGACTGGATGCAGCCCGCGTAAAACGTGGGCTGCATTTGCATAACGATCAGCAAAAAGCTGACGGGCTGTTTCGGCAACCACTGGGACACGGGGAACACGCGATGGGTCAGCAGACCGACAAGATGATCGTCGTCGACGATCTGCATAAGCACTTTGGCGGCTTTCATGCGGTTGATGGGGCATCGCTCAGCATCGAACGGGGGTCGATCACCGGATTGATCGGTCCCAATGGTGCGGGAAAAACCACACTTTTCAACGTGATCGCGGGCGTTCTTCAACCAACCTCCGGCACGGTCCACATGGACGGTGAGAACATCACCGGCCTTGCCCCGCATGATTTGTTTCACAAGGGATTGCTGCGCACCTTTCAGATTGCCCATGAATTCCACTCGATGTCCTGTCGCGAGAACCTGATGATGGTTCCCGGCGGCCAGTCGGGAGAGACGTTGTGGAACACATGGTTCGGGCGAAAACGCATCGCGGATGAGGAACGCGCGCTGAAGGCGAAAGCCGATGAAGTGCTGGAGTTTCTGACCATCGAACATCTGGCCGAACAAAAGGCCGGGCAAATCTCCGGTGGGCAGAAAAAGCTGCTGGAGCTGGGCCGCACGATGATGGTGGATGCCAAGATCGTCTTTCTGGACGAAGTGGGCGCCGGCGTGAACCGCACGCTGCTGAACACCATTGGGGATGCGATCATCCGCCTGAACAAGGAACGCGACTATACCTTCGTGGTGATCGAACACGACATGGATTTCATCGGCCGTCTGTGTGATCCGGTGATCTGTATGGCCGAAGGCCACGTGCTGGCCGAAGGCACGCTGGATGAGATCAAAGCGAACGAGCAGGTGATCGAGGCGTATCTGGGGACTGGGTTGAAGAATAAAGACAAGGTGGGCGCATGAGCATGCAGCAGCGCACGCGCGTCTGTCGTCGGACCGGGGGCCAGCCCCCGGACCCCCGAGGGATTTATGAAAGGATGAAGCGGGATGTCTGATGCCTATGGCGACCGTGGCAACAAGGATGCCTCCATTACCAATCCCAAGGGCATGGGCAGCCGGATACCCGAGGCGAGCGGCGAAAGCTTCGCCTCCCCCGGTGGGCCGTTCCTGATTGGGGAGAACATGACCGCAGGCTATGGCGCGGGACCGGACATTCTGCATGATTGCACCATTGCCGTCGATCAGGGCGAGATCGCCGTGATCGTGGGCCCCAATGGCGCGGGGAAATCGACGGGGATGAAGGCGGTCTTTGGCATGCTCGACATGCGGCAAGGTCACGTGCGGCTGGATGGCGAGGATATTACCGGTTTGTCCCCGCAGGACCGGGTGGCCAAGGGCATGGGGTTTGTGCCGCAGACCTCGAATATCTTCACCTCCATGACGGTGGAGGAAAATCTGGAGATGGGCGCCTTCATCCGCACCGATGATTTCTCCGATACGATGGCGCAGGTCTATGACCTGTTCCCGATCCTCAAGGAGAAGCGCTTGCAGGCAGCGGGCGAATTGTCAGGTGGTCAGCGCCAGCAGGTCGCAGTGGGCCGCGCGTTGATGACGCAACCCAAGGTGCTGATGCTGGATGAGCCGACGGCCGGCGTGTCGCCCATTGTGATGGATGAGCTGTTTGACCGGATCATTGAGGTCGCGCGCACGGGGATCCCCATTCTGATGGTGGAGCAGAACGCGCGGCAGGCGTTGGAGATTGCGGACAAGGGGTATGTGCTGGTGCAGGGCGCGAATGCGTATTCGGGGACGGGCAAGGAACTGCTGGCCGATCCTGAGGTACGTAAGAGCTTTTTGGGGGGATGAGGATGGGATTAATGACCAGAAACCCCGCATGTGCTTTTTCCCTTGGCGTTGCAGCATGCGTGTCGACAGGAGTTTCTGCGTCCGACACCGTGCAACAGGACGAGAAATACAAGTGTTTCCTATCTAGTCTCGCAGCGACCGGTGGCGAAATTACCGAGCCACCGTCAATGGATGACTACACACCATTCGGTTTTCTGCGGATGTCGGTGCAAAAGGAGCCTAATCGCTTTGGGTTTGTATCAAGTTTGGGAACAACAGTTGGCATCGGTGAGCGTCAGGCGGCGGCCGGACCGAATGGGAGGAGGTGGGTGATCACGAACTGGAGATCGGAACACAGCAATGGGCCGCAACTCACTTTGGCAACCTTCTTTGAAAGCAATGCAATTTTGGTTTCAGTTGCAGCTGGGGGATCCGGACACGTTACATTCGAAGGCATGTGCGAGGTAATCGAATAATGGACTTCCTAAACGCCCTCATCGCCTTCGCGAACTTCGTCTTCATCCCCGGCGTCGCCTACGGCTCGCAACTCGCCCTCGGCGCGCTCGGCGTCACCTTGGTCTACGGCATCCTGCGGTTTTCGAACTTCGCCCACGGGGACACCATGGCGATGGGCGCCATGGCGACGGTCCTCATAACATGGCTCTTCCAAAGCTGGGGCATCTCACTGGGCCCACTGCCCACCGCCCTGCTCGCCCTGCCCTTCGGTATCCTCTTCGCCATCGGCTTGCTTCTGGGCACGGACCGGATGATCTACCGCTTTTACCGCGTGCAAAAGGCGAAGCCGGTGATCCTTGTGATCGTCAGCCTTGGGATCACCTTCATTTACAATGGCCTGACCCGCTTCGTCATTGGTGCGGACGATCAGAACTTCTTTGACGGCCAACGCTTCATCATCTCCGCGCGGGAGTTCAAGGCCAGCACCGGCCTGCCTGAAGGGCTGTCGTTCAAGACGACGCAAGGCATCACCATCGTGACGGCGATCATCGTTGTGGCAGCACTTTTCTGGTTCCTGAACAAGACGCGCGCAGGCAAGTCCATGCGCGCCTATTCCGACAATGAGGATCTGGCGCTGCTGTCGGGGATCAATCCCGAACGTGTGGTGATGATCACATGGATCATCGTGGCCAGCCTCGCCACCATTGCAGGCGTGCTCTACGGCCTTGATAAGTCCTTCAAACCCTTCACCTATTTCCAACTGCTGCTGCCGATCTTTGCCGCCGCCATCGTGGGGGGCTTGGGCAATCCGCTGGGGGCAATTGCAGGTGGGTTCGTGATCGCTTTCTCCGAAGTCACGATCACCTATGCGTGGAAAAAGGTGCTGGTGTACCTCATGCCCGAACCGCTTGAGCCGTCGGGCCTCGTGCAGCTTCTCAGCACGGACTACAAATTCGCCGTCAGCTTCGTGATCCTGTTGATCGTGTTGCTGTTTAAACCCACGGGACTGTTCAAGGGGCAATCGGTATGAGCGAGACTGTCAGAAACACGGTGCTGTTCGGGTTAATGGCCTTTCTCATCGCCGGTGTGGTGGTTGTTCAGGGCTGGAACTCAGCGCTGCTGATCATCGCGATGGGGCTGATTTCCAGCATCATGGCGCTTGGCGTCAACCTGCAATGGGGATTTGCGGGGTTGTTCAACGTCGGCATCATGGGGTTTGTCGCCCTTGGCGGCCTGGCTGCGATTATCGTCGGGATGCCGTCGACGCCGGGTGCGATGTCCGCAGGCGGGTTCATCGTGCTTGGCGCGCTGGCGCTTGGAGCTGCGACCATCGCATTGGCGATCTACACCTACCGACGCATGCCCCCCGGCTGGGGACGCACACTGGCCATGCTCGTCATCATCGTTGCGGGGTTTTTCATCTTCCGGGGCGTGCTGGACCCGGCTGTTGACCGGATCGAAGACATCAACCCTGCGCAGACCGGATACCTTGGCGGGATCAATCCCCGCTGGGCTGAATTCGGTGTGGATGCGGATCTGTTCATGTTGCTGGCCTGGCCTTTGGGCGGCCTGTTTGCGGCCGCTGCGGCCTGGGTCATCGGAAAGACGGCTTTGGGGCTGCGCTCGGACTATCTGGCGATTGCCACGCTGGGCATTGCGGAAATCATCATCGCCGTGATGAAGAACGAGGATTGGCTGACGCGGGGCGTCAAGAACGTGATCGGCATCCCCCGCCCTGTGCCCTATGAGGTCACGCTCCAGAACGATCCGGCATTTGTGGAGCGCGCGGCAGGTTGGGGCCTGAGCCCGGTTGAAGCCTCAACGCTTTGGGTCAAGGTGTGCTACATCGTGCTGTTCGCTGTGGTGCTGGTCCTGCTCATGTGGATGAGCCAGCGCGCGCTGCATTCGCCCTGGGGCCGGATGTTGCGGGCGATCCGCGACAATGAAACCGCCGCCGAGGCGATGGGCAAGGACGTCAAGGCGCGGCACTTGCAGGTGTTCATTCTGGGCTCCGCCATCTGCGGCATCGCGGGGGCAATGATGACGACAATGGACGGGCAATTGACCCCCGGCACCTACCAGCCGCTGCGGTTCACTTTTCTGATTTGGGTAATGGTGATTGTAGGTGGCTCTGGCAACAA
This sequence comes from uncultured Sulfitobacter sp., assembly GCF_947500075.1. GTDB lineage: Bacteria > Pseudomonadota > Alphaproteobacteria > Rhodobacterales > Rhodobacteraceae > Sulfitobacter. The sequence continues at coordinate 735,281 of NZ_CANMQS010000002.1, forward strand.
CCTCGGCTCTGTCCTCGGGGGGTTCCTGATCTGGTTCCTCTGGGTGCAGGTGGAGCCGATGGGGTTGGGGTTGATGAACCTGATCACGGCCGGCATGGAAGAAGGATCGGCGTTGAAAGAACACCTCATTGAATCTGCCGCGCACATGCGGCTGCTCACGATGGGTCTGGTGCTGCTCCTGGTGCTCAGGTTCTCCCCCCGCGGATTGATCCCCGAAAAGTAGGGTGCGCATTCACTGCGCACCACCACACCAGATTCCCAGACCATCGGTGCGCAGTGAACCTGCGGCCGACGTGCCTTGTCAGCGCCCCTTGAACAACCCACCCAGAATGCCGCGCACAATCCGGCGGCCGGTGGTGCCTTTGAGTTCCTTGATCACAACCTGCGCCACGGCCTGACCGAACCCGTCCTGCGATTTGCGCCGGGGTGCGCGGGAGGATGACCGCGCCACCCCCTTGCCTGCATAGCGACGCGCATTGTTGAACTCCCGCAGGGAGGGTGTCGCGGCTTCCTCTGCTTCTTCCTCTGCCTTGGCGGCGTCGGCGGCGGCCTTGTCGGCACGGGCGCGCAGCATCTCGAAGGCGGAGTTGCGGTCCAGCCGTTGATCGTATTTTCCGGCCATGGGCGATTGTGCCATCAGGGCGGCACGTTCGCCCGTGCTGATCGGACCCAGTTGGGAGGATGGCGGCCGGATCAGCGTGCGTTCCACAATGCCCGGCACCCCCTTCTTTTGCAGGAAAGAGGTCACCGCCTCCCCCACGCCGACTTCGCGGATCGCCTCTTCGGTCTCGAACCGGGGGTTTTCGCGATAGGTCTCGGCGGCCATGCGCAGTTCCTTGCGGTCCTTGGCCGTGAAGGCGCGCAGGGCGTGCTGGACGCGGTTGCCCAATTGACCAAGGATGTCTTCGGGTACGTCAGCCGGATTTTGGGTGATGAAATAGACCCCAACCCCCTTGGAGCGGATCAGGCGGGCAACCTGTTCCACCTTGTCGACCAGCGCCTTGGGCGCGTCATCAAACAGCAGGTGCGCTTCGTCAAAGAAGAAGACCAGCTTGGGTTTGTCCGGGTCGCCCACCTCGGGCAGTTCTTCGAAAAGCTCCGACAGCAGCCATAGAAGGAAAGTTGCATAGAGCTTGGGCGCGCCCATCAGTTGGTCGGCGGCAAGGATGTTGATCGAACCGCGCCCGTCCGTATCCGTCCGCATCAGATCTTCAAGCGCCAGCGCAGGCTCCCCGAAGAGTTCAGCCGCGCCCTGGTTTTCCAACACCAGCAAACGTCGCTGGATCGCACCAACAGAGGCGGAAGAGACATTGCCGTAGCGCAGCGCCAGTTGTTTGGCGTTCTCACCGATCCAGACCAGCAGCGCTTGCAGGTCCTTGAGGTCCAGGAGCGGCAGGCCATCTTCATCCGCCACGCGGAACGCAATGTTCAGGATACCCTCCTGCGCCTCCGTCAGCCCCAGAAGTTGCGCCAGCAGCAGCGGGCCCATTTCGGATACGGTGGTGCGTACCGGATGTCCCTGCTTGCCGTAAAGATCCCAGAAGGTGACCGGAAAGGCATCATAGGTATAGTCGGTGAAGCCGATCTTGGTCGCGCGGCTTGTGAAGGCATCGTGCAGCTTGTGTTCCGCACTGCCCGATTTCGCCAGGCCGCTGAGGTCCCCTTTCACATCCGACAGGAACACCGGCACGCCTTGGGCAGAAAACCCTTCGGCCAGGATCTGCAAGGTGACCGTCTTTCCCGTACCGGTGGCCCCGGCAACCAAACCATGACGGTTTGCGTAACCGATGTTCAGAAACTGCTGCGTGGCATATGCTTCGCCGCCGCCGCCAATAAAGATGTCTTTTGTCACGTAAAAACCCCCTGTTGCGGCATTGCTTGCCGCATGTTCGCGGTGAGCATACTTAATTAACCTCTACGCGCCATAGTGATTGTGTCGCCTGCCAACATGTCCTTTAGGCGGGCGGCACTTCCTCCCTGTCAGACTGGCCGCGCCTTCGGGCGCGGCACTTTTCGCCTTTGGCGGGAGTGGAACGGTGCTCTTCCCTCCACGCGCGTCACAATCCTGTTATTTAGTGGACTTTCGTCACATATTTCCGGTTGACCGTTCAATGTCGCTCTCGTAACGTTGCGTCATAAGTCGGCCCAGTCCGATGGGGAGAACCAAATCGAGGAAGGAGTTGCTTTGCAGCTCCTTTTTCTTTCCTGCGTGGCAGCCAGCCTAATCCCGCCTGATCCGGTCGATTTTCGCCGCCAACCCACTGACATTCCTGTACCATCATGCTAGACCCCCAAAAAACGAGAGTAGGTGTGGAAAACAACATGAGCATGACCCTGAAATCCCTTTCCCTTGCGGCGGCATTTGCCGTGCTGACCCCCATTTCCGTCCTGGCGCAAAGCACGGACGCAGAAGCGGATACCGATGCAACCAATGACATTGAATCGCAATTGCCTCTTGGTGAGGACGCCGACAAGGATCCCGATCTGGGCAAACCCTATACGGCTGAAGTGATTGGTTCGTGGGAACTGCGCTGTATCAAGACAGAAGCCGAAGATCCCTGCCAGATGTATCAGCTTCTGGACGATGGTGAGGGGGCTCCGGTTGCGGAAGTGTCCTTGTTCCGGCTGCCCGAAGGCGGCAAGGCTGAAGCGGGCGGCACGATCATCGTACCGCTTGAGACGTCGCTGACCGACCAGATGACGATCTCTATTGATGGGGCCAAAGGCCGCCGGTATCCGTTTGCGTTCTGCAATCCTGTCGGTTGCTACGCCCGCATGGGGCTTACGCCTGCGGATGTGACGGCGTTCAAACGCGGCAATGAAGCGGTCATCACAATTGTTCCTGCCTTGGCACCAGATCAGAAAGTTCAGCTGAAACTGTCGCTGACGGGCTTTACTGCCAGCTATGACAAAGTGTCTGTCATTCAGCCGTAATCACCAACGCGATCACATGATCATATGGCCGCGCCTTCGGGTGCGGCCTTTTTCATGGGTCAGACGCGGCGCAGTGCCAGAACGGCGTTCATGCCACCAAAAGCAAAAGCGTTGCTGAGCGCCACAGACACCTTCGCCTCACGCGCCTCATTCGGGACCACGTCCAGCGCGCATTCGGGATCGGGTTCTTCATAGCCGATGGTGGGCGCGATCACACCGTCGCGCAGGGCCATGATGCAGGCCAACAGCTCCACCGCGCCGGTGCCGCCAATAAGATGCCCGTGCATCGATTTGGTCGAAGAGATCATCAACCGATCCGCATGCGGGCCAAAGACATCCGCGACCGCAGCGCATTCGGTCTTGTCATTGGCAGCGGTCCCGGTGCCATGAGCGTTGATATAGCCCACCTCTTCGCCATTGATGCCTGCGTCCTGCAACGCGCCGGCCATGGCCCGCGCCGCCCCATTCTTTGACGGCATCACGATGTCGCTGGCATCCGAAGACATGGCAAAACCCGCGACTTCACACAGGATATCCGCGCCGCGGGCACGGGCGTGATCATAGTCCTCAAAGACGAACACCCCTGCCCCTTCGCCCTGCACCATCCCGTTGCGGTTGGCCGAAAACGGACGGCACGCATCGCGGCTCATCACCCGCAGGCCTTCCCAGGCCTTCACACCGCCAAAGCACAGCATGGATTCCGACCCGCCTGTGACCATCACCGGCGCCATGCCGGACCGGACCATCGAAAACGCCTGCGCCATCGCGTGGTTCGAGGACGCACAGGCAGTGGAGACGGTGAACGACGGGCCTTTGAGGTTCCATTCCATGCTCACATGGCTGGCGGCGGCGTTGTTCATCAGCTTGGGCACCACAAAGGGATGCACCCGGTTTTTGCCCTCTTCATAGACGGCGCGGTAATTGTCGTCCCAGGTCGACACCCCGCCGCCCGCCGTGCCCAGCACAACACCGGACCGCGCGGCCAGATCACCGGAGAACGTCAGCCCCGACTGTTCAATCGCTTCTCTGGCGGCGGCCAGCGTGAATTGGGTGAATCGGTCATAAAGCGAAATCTGCTGGCGGTTATAGCGCCCTTCGGCTTCAAACCCGCGCACCTGCCCGCCGATCTGGATCGACAGACGATCGGTGTCGCGGAAATCCAACGGGCCAATCCCGCAAACCCCTTCGCGCATCGCAGCCAGGGTGTCAGCCACGGAATGACCAAGCGCGTTGATCGTGCCGGCACCTGTGATGACAACACGGTGCACCACTCAGGCCTGCTCGGCTTTCAGCCGTTCGATGCCCGTGATGATGCTGGCGACCGAGGAAATGTCAAAATCGGACTCCTGCGGCGCATTCGCGTTGAAGGGCACGGAAATGTCGAAGGCTTCTTCAATGGCAAAGATGCTTTCGACCAGCCCGAGGCTGTCTATTCCGAGATCCTCCAGCGTGCTGTCCAGCGTGACATCCTCGGGTTCCAGCACAGCCTGTTCGGCAATGATCGCGATGACCTGATCCTGAATGCTCATGACGTTTCCTTGGTATTGGCCTTCGGGGCTGATTTAGTCATCGTCACCCGGTTTGAAAACCGCCTTTCTGAGGTCCGCGACATCACGCAGCAAGCGCGGCAAGCGCCGGATCGCTTTGTACATGTCCACCTGTTTGTCCATCTGCGTGGCGGGATAGCCCAGCATGGTGCGCCCTGCGGGCACGTTTGACATCAGTTTGGTGCCGCCCCCGGCAATCACGCCGTCGCCCACGAAGATGTTGTCATTCACCCCGCACTGGCCTGCCATCACCACGTTGTTGCCAATCACGGCCGATCCTGCGATGCCCACTTGCCCGCAGATCAGGCAGTTTTCGCCGATGGTCACGTTGTGGCCCATGTGCACCTGATTATCGAGCTTGGTGTTATTGCCGATTTTCGTATCCCGGATGGTGCCGCAATCAATGGTGCAGCCCATGCCAATCTCAACATCATCGCCCAACGTCACACTGCCCAGCGAATGGATGCGGATCCACGGCTGCGCTTTGGCTTCGCCCTGATCGCCCAGGGTTTTCCGGGCGGATTCGACCGTCGAAGGCTCAGCCGTGACAAAGGAAAACCCGTCCCCGCCAATGCGTGCGCCGGACTGGATGATCACCCGGTCGCCGATGGTCACACGCGCGCCGATGCTGACATGTTCGCGCAAGTAGGCATCCGCCCCCAGCGTCACATCCACGCCAATGAAGCAATGCGGCCCGATCACCGCGTTGTCGCCAATCACCGCCCCGGCAGAGATCACGGCGAGCGGCCCCACGCTGATGTCCCGGCCCAGCTTTGCTGCGGGATCAACCACGGCGGAGGGGTGAATGCCCGGCTGAAACCCCTGCCCTGCATCCAGCATCCGCGTCATGCCGGACATCGCAAACCGGGGTCGGTTCGGCAGGATGGCGGCCTTGAGCCCCATAGCCTGCCAATCCGCATCCGGCCACAGCATGGCGGCACGCGCAGCACCCTCCGGCAAGCTTTCGGCATACTTCGGGCTCATCGCGAGGGCCAGATCATCCGGACCCGCCGTTGCAGGCTCCGCCGCGCGGGCGATGGTCAGGGTGGTATCCCCGACCGCCTGCGCGCCGATGGCATCCGCTATTTCCGCGATAGAATGTGGCATGGGGCACCCCGCTTCGGAATTGCCCCGAGGCTTATCCCTGAACGCCGCCCAAGACCACCCCTGCCTTTGACAGCGCATCCCAGATCCGCGCATCGCGGCCATATATGTCTGCGCGATACTCAGTATGGCCCCGCGCGTTGGTCACCGCTGTGCGGTAGATGATGTGCACGGGCACAGGTTGATCCAGCAGCACTTTCGTCTCCCGACCGGATTTCAGCACGCGCTGGAAGTACCCTTTGGGATCGTCCTCCTGTGCGGCCAGCAGCGTGTAGGCAAAATCAAACGGATCGTTCAGACGCACACACCCATGGCTGAACGCCCGCACATCACGCGAAAACAGGCTCTTCTGTGGCGTGTCGTGCAGGTAGATGTTGTGCTTGTTGGGGAACATGAATTTCACCAGACCCAGCGCGTTCCGCGGGCCCGGAGGCTGGCGCATGGCATAAGGGAAATTGCGCGCGGAATACTTGCTGAAATTCGCCGCCCCCCGGTTCACAACCCGCCCGCGACGGTCCGTGATCTGGATATGACGCACCGCATTGGGGTTGCGGCGCAGCGCAGGCAGGTATTCCTTCGTGACGATGGAGCGGGGCACATACCAGCTTGGATTGATCACCATATGCTCCATCACATCGGAGAATTCCGGCGTCGGCCGATCCTCCGTGCGTGCCCCCACCACGGACCGTGTCTGGAAGGTGACCTTGCCATCGTCGACCACCTTGGCGGTGAAATCGGGGATGTTCACAAGGATATGCCGCTTGCCGCGTTCGGTGTTGAACCACCGCTCCCGCTCAAGTGCCACAAAGACCGATTGCAGGCGTTTGGCGACGGTTGTGTTGATCTGCGCCATGGTGGCGGCACCGGCCACACCATCCGCGTTCAGCCCATGGGCAACCTGAAATTCATGCACTGCATCGGTGATGGCCTTGTCATAGGTCTGGGTGTTGGAGCGGCCCAGATAATCCATCGCCATCAAGCGGTTGCGCAAGGCGATGACCGCAGTGCCACTGTCTCCCGGCTCAAGCGACTTGGCGGGCACCGTTGGACCCCAGCCCCCCGCATCCAGCAGGCGCTGCATCGCGATCTTCTCTTTCAGCAGGGCGTTGTACTCAAGACTGCGGGGCGGCAGCGCGCGAAAGAAGGCCGCCGGTTTCGCCTCTGCCAATCCGGTCAGATAGGCGGTGCGGTCGCGGTAAGGCACATCGCGGACGATGCGGCTGTCCACGCGGTTGGGGATCAGCATGCCGGTCTGGATGTCGCGGGCGTATTGCAGGAAAACGCGGCTCATCTCCACTTCGGCAAATCCCCGGTCACGGGGGCTTTGCACGGCAGAGAGTGTGCCCATCAGCCCCTGTGGATCATAGCGGGCAATCGACAATCCATGATCGTCCGCGGTTGAAATCGCAGCCATCAACTGCGCACGACGGGCGCGGTGCTGGTCCGAAGGGCCAGTCCACAAGGGCGCGTAATTCGTGGAACGATAAAACGCCGCGATGTCCTCATCACGCGCGGCCGCTTCTGCCACGGCTTGTTTGAAGGCTGTAACCTGCGCGCTGGCAGGGGTGGGCGTGAAAAAAGATATAAAAACGAATGCAATGGCCGAAAACACCACGCCAAAGCGTGGCAGGATGGAATCACCTGTCATCTGAAAAACCCCGAATTTGAACACCGTCACTTTTTGTTCTTCTAATGTTCGGAGATTCCCCAATGCCTGTCTATTCACATTTACTCCAGTTTAAGATTCAATTGTTCCCATGATGCGCAAAAACCACTTGTTTTATTGGGGTCTGAGCGCCCCCTGCACAAACGATGCGCAACTTTTCGCCTAAACTTGCAAATTCATTGAACCTTTTTCTTTCACGGGTTGGTTCATAATTGCCGCTATGCCATACCAATGTTGCATCTGGGGAAACGATGACGCGCCCGTGTAACATCATGGGCCAGGCAGACGACGGGACAGATAGAAACTATGGCAGTGTTAAGCACATCGGGCATGACCCGGCGCGCCCTCCTTGGCGCATTCGCAGCGACCACAGTAGCGGCAGCACCCACGTTCTCTAACGCAGCAGGTTTCCTGCGCGGCGGCGGTGATATCCGACGCATCCGTATGTACTCCGGCCGCACCGGTGAGCGTATCGACATGATCTACTGGATCGAAGGCAAGTACATCAAGGACGCGGTGAAGGAAGTGAACTACTTCATGCGCGACTGGCGGACCGATGGGGTGAAAACCATGGATCTGCGCACCATCGACATCATGGCGGCGGCGCACAATCTGATGGATGCGAATGAGCCCTATATGCTGCTGTCCGGCTACCGCAGCCCCAAGACCAACGCGATGCTGCGCTCCCGCTCGCGCGGGGTGGCCAAGAATTCCCTCCACATGAAAGGTCAGGCGGCTGATCTGCGTCTGTCTTCCCGCTCCGTGCATCAGATGGCGAAGGCTGCGATTGCCTGCCGCGGTGGCGGTGTCGGCAAATACTCCGGCTCCAACTTCGTGCATATGGATTGCGGCGTTGTGCGGAACTGGGGACGGTAAACCGCGTCGCGGAAATTACGAGCCAAAAGCGTCCTTCGGGGCGCTTTTTTGTTTTAAATCATACCTCTACAAGATCGCTGGCCGAACGCGCCTTCCCCATTGCAGCCCCACGATGCCTTCTGTATAGATCAGGACGTGGACCATTAGCTCAGCTGGATAGAGCGCTGCCCTCCGAAGGCAGAGGCCAGAGGTTCGAATCCTCTATGGTCCGCCACCTCTTTCCCCTCAAACCCTGAATGCTACGCGTCGAGCGCCTTGATCATGTCGACCCGAAGCCCATGACGCCCGCCTTCGAAGTCGGTCGTCAGAAACGCATCCACAACGTCCAGCGCCAGACCTTCGCCAATCACACGGGCCCCCAGCGCCAGCATGTTCGCGTCATTATGCGCCCGGATCATCCCGGCAGAGAACGTGTCATGACAGACGCCGCAGCGGATGCCCTTGACCTTGTTGGCCGCCATCATGATGCCCTGCCCCGTCCCACACACGATGATGCCAAGCGCACAATCGCCCGATGCCACCATCCGCGCTGCTGCTTCGCCATGTTTGGGGTAATGCGTGCTTTCCGTCGTGGTCGGACCAATGTCGACCACCTCCCAGCCCTTTGCCGCGACATGTTTGGCAATCGCCTGCCGCAGGTCAATGGCGGCATGGTCGCTGGACAGAACGATACGTTTGTTGGTGGTCATAAGGAGCAGTCCCGTTGTGCGGTTAGGTCATGCAAAAAGCTCATGCGCCAATTCCAGCGCTTCTACAAGCACATCGACCTCTTCAGTGGTGTTGTACATCCCGAACGAGGCCCGACAGGTCGCCGTGACACCGAGATGATCCATCAAAGGCGCCGCGCAGTGATGCCCTGCCCGCACCGCCACGCCTTTCTTGTCGAGGATGGTGGAGATGTCATGGGCATGGGCCGCACCATCCAGTGAGAAGCTGAAGATCGCGCCCTTGTCCGGTGTATGGCCATAGACCTGCAACCAGTTCAGACCGCCCAGCTTGGCGACCGTATAGTCGCGCAACTGATCCTCATGGGCCGCGATTTCCGCCATGCCCAGATCCATCATGTATTCCAGCGCCACGCCCAGACCGATGGTCTGCACAATGCCGGGTGTGCCTGCCTCAAACTTCATGGGCGGATCGTTGTAGGTGATGTGGTCCTTGGCGACATCGCGGATCATATCGCCACCGCCCATGAAGGGCCGCATCTCGGCCATCCGCTCGGACTTGCAATAGATCGCGCCGGACCCGGAAGGACCATACAGCTTGTGGCCCGTGATGGCGTAGAAATCACACTCAAGATCGCTCACATCCACAGGCATGTGCACTGCCGCCTGCGATCCATCGACCAGCACTGCAACCCCCTTGGCATGGGCGGCTTGCGTGATGGCCTTGATGTCAACTTTGGTCCCCAACACATTGGAAAGATGGGTGATTGCGATCAGCTTGGTCTTGGGTGTGATCGCGTCAATCACTGCCTGCGGGTCAAGCGCGCCCATGGCGTCCGTATCAACCCACTTCAACACAACCCCCTGCCGTTCGCGCAGGAAATGCCAGGGCACGATGTTGGCGTGATGCTCCATCACACTCAGGATGATCTCATCCCCCGCATCCATCCGGGGCATGGCCCAGCCGTAAGCGACCATGTTGATGCCCTCGGTGGTGCCGGAGTTGATGACGATGTTGTCTTCCGACGGCGCGTTCAGGAACCGCGCGATGATGCCACGCACACCTTCGTACTTCTCTGTCGCCAGATTGGACAGGAAATGCAGGCCCCTGTGAACATTGGCATATTCCATCGAATAGGCCTGGCTGATCGCATCAATCACCACCTGCGGTTTCTGCGCCGAGGCCCCGCTGTCCAGATAGACCAGCGGCTTGTTGTTCACCTCACGGGCCAGAATGGGAAAGTCGGCACGGACCTGATTGATATCGAACATCAGCTCATTACTCCCTGGGCGCTCAGCCCGATCAAAGACAAAAAGATACTCAGCCCCAGCACCAGCCCGACAGCCGCGATCACCACAACCGCGATGCCATGCCCGGCGGTGGGCAGGCGGCCCGCAGCGGCGATGAAGTTAAACATAATCCACAGCCCCCAGATGCCCACAACGATGGTCAAAAGCACACCAAGAAGAGGCAAGGCAAGGGTGATGATCAACAGCGCCAACTGCGCCACGGCGCGCAGGATCTGCAACCAGACCATCACGCTCAGCATGTCCCACAGATCACCTGTGCCGCCCAGGGCACGGGCGACCCAATGCAAGGCGTGCACAAAGACGACCAGGCCGCCTGCAACGATCACAAACAGAACTAGTGGTCGGCTGGCAAAGGACGGAATGCCGATCGTCGGTTCCGACAGATACAGCATCAACTGCATCACCAGCGCATAAAGGGCCGCGCCCAACAGCAACCCGGTCCACAGCACGTCCCGCTTGAGCCCCAACGACATGATGTATTCCGCCGCCTCACGCGGCTGGCGCAGCGTGGTCTGGATCAGCGGCATCAAAGCGATGTCCATTACGCAGCCTCTGTTCGGGCGGCGACCAGCAGGCCGGAAATCCAGAACCATCCGAAGACGGCCAGCCAGATGAAGCTGACAAGCTGCAACTGCACCCCCTGCCCGATCAGGCCGGCCACAAGCCCAAAAAGCAACATCACCGGCGCGGAGGCAAGCAGCGCCCAGAACAGCGTAAACCGTACTTCAAATCCGCTGACCGGCATCCGGGCCACTTTGGTGACGACCCAGATTAATGCGGCCAGGCCATAGAGCAGCAGTGGTATGATAAATATAAACAAAAACGCGCTCCAGTAGAGCCGCGCTTCCAACGGGCCAGCCGGGTTCAGCTGCGCTTCCCGCGCCTGATAGGGGGCGGCGGCGATGAACATCAACACCCCCGCAATCAGCACGAACAGCAGCGCCCGCACTTCGTTCCGCCCCTGAGCCAAGAACCGCCCAATTACCTTGGACGGTCCTTTGTAGGTCGCAACAATGTCGCTGGTCAGCGCCATCAGCCGCGCCGTCGCGCGAGCCATTCGGCCATGCGGCCGTTGATCTCATCACGCAGTTCTTCGGCTTCAATCTCTTCCACCGCTTCAGCAAGGAATGACAGTGTCAGCATGTCCGTCGCTTCGGCTTCCGGCACGCCGCGTGCGCGCAGATAGAACAACGCATCTTCGTCAATCGCACCAGACGTCGAACCATGCGAACAGGCCACATCATCCGCGTAGATCTCAAGCTCCGGCTTGGCGAGGAACTGGCTGTCGCCGTCCAGCAACAAGGATTGGCTGATCTGATAGCCATCGGTCTTCTGCGCGCCTTCTTTCACAAGGATCTTGCCCTGAAAGACACCCGTCGCCCCGTTGCAAAGCACCTTCTTGAACACCTGACGGCTTTCGCAATTCACCGCGTCATGGGTGACGAAGACCGTGTCATCGTGATGAAATGCGCCGTCGCCCACACAGGCACCGGCCACATGGGCCTGCGCGTCATCGCCGGTCAGCTCAAGGATACACTCATTGCGCGTCAGCACACCGTTGGCGGTCAGGGTGAAGCTCTTGAACACCGATTCCGCGCCCAGACGCGCAAAGATATGCGTCGCCGCACACCGTTCATGGTCGCGGCCCTGCGCGCGGATGTGGTGGAACTGCGCATTGTCCGCAACCTCCACTTCCATCAGCTTGTTGAACCGCGCCGCCGCCGGGCCATTCTCCAGCACCGTCAGCGATGCCCCTGCGTCCAACTTGATGCAATGGTGTAGCACCGCGTCAGAACGCTCTGATTTATGGAGGTAAATCAGGCTTACGGGTTTGCTGGGCTGGCCCGTCACATGGATCAGGACGCCATCGGTTGCAAAGGCGGTGTTCAACGCGGCCAGTGGCCGTTCCACCGGATCCTGCCCCCGCAGTTCAAGCGCGCCATACAGATCCCGCGCCCAATGCAGATCGCTGGTGGCATCCGCCAAACGCTCAATCGTGATCCCCTCAAGGCTCAGATCGTCAGAGGCCTCTGCATCAAACACACCGTCGACAAAGACAACCCGCAGACGGTCCACGTCACCGAAAATGGGTGCTTCATCGGGATCGAATACCGCTGCTGTCGGCGCAGGCATCTGGGTCAGCGTATCAGGCCGGGTGAACTTCCAATATTCATCACGGCGGTCCGGCACGCCCATCGCGCGCAGCCGGGCCAGCGCGTCCTTGCGTGCGGCCACGCTCCAGCCTGTGTCAGGCATGGCATGCGCGGCAATCATCGCCTCTGTCGGGTTTGGCTTTGGTGCTGCTTCGCCCATTACGCCATCTCCGCCAGAATGTTGCCGTAGCCGTTCTTCTCCACTTCCAGCGCCAGCTCCGGTCCGCCGGATTTGACGATCCGCCCGTCGGCCATGATGTGCACAACGTCAGGTTTGATGTGGTCCAGCAGACGCTGATAGTGGGTGATCACCAGAAACCCCCGCCCTTCGGAGCGCAGCGCATTCACGCCTTCGGACACCAGTTTCATCGCGTCCACGTCCAGCCCGGAATCGGTTTCATCCAGAATGCACATCTTTGGCTCCAGCATGGCCATTTGCAGGATCTCGTTGCGTTTCTTCTCCCCACCGGAGAAGCCCACGTTCACCGGGCGCTTGAGCATATCTGCGTCGATCTTCAACGACTTCGCCCGCTCCCGCACAGCCTTGAGGAATTCGGCCGCTGACATCTCTTCCTCGTCCCGCGCCTTGCGCTGTGCGTTCACTGCCGTACGCAGGAAGGTCATGTTGCCCACGCCGGGGATCTCCACCGGGTACTGGAACGCCAGGAAAAGGCCCGCCGCGGCGCGCTCTTCAGGTTCCATGTCCAGCAGATCCTCGCCTTCCAGCTCAGCGCTGCCTTCGGTCACCTCATAGCCGTCCTTGCCGGACAGCACATAGGACAAGGTCGATTTGCCCGATCCGTTGGGACCCATGATCGCATGCACCTTGCCCGCTTCAACTTCCAGGTTCACACCTTTGAGGATCTGCTTGTCCTCTTCTTCCAGCTTCACGTTCAGGTTCTTGATGCTCAGCATTTCTCTCTCCTTTACAGGCACATAGGGCCTCTTTTTCATCTACAGCGGGTCAGCGCTGCATCCATCTCGGCAGTTGTTTCAAAAAGTCCTGGCTTGCCGTTTCCGGCAAGACCTCGCGCGCGATCAGCGCGTCTAGGCAATGGAACGTCAGATCAAGGCTGTCGAACACACCCGCCGCCGCCACGGCAAGTCGCTTGATCTGCGCATCGCTCCAATCGTCCATCTTCAGCGGGTCGCGGATATAGACCGCGTCGCCATCCATCAGCTGGTTCTTCAGACGTGGCTTGAACATCTGTTGCTGCACGCTGCTGGCCGCAGGCACGGATTTCGCGAACATCAGCTTGTGCAGGGCAAACCCCTGCCCGCGCAGTTCCGCATCCAGATCACCCCAGAGCGGCTCATCCTCATAGATCGGTGAAAACCGCACTTCGGTCACAACAGCCACCGCATCCGACAGTTTCTTACGGCCGGTCTGGAACACATCCAGCTCCCCGCCCTGAATGTCGATCTTGAGCACATCCGGTTTCGGCAGTTCCTTGGCCGGGATCTTGTCGAGGGAGATCAGGTCAATCTCAATCGGATCGCGCTGCTTGCCATGCCACCCGGGCCGCCCCAGATAGGTCACGCCTGCCTTGTCAATCGGCAGGATGGAGCCAAGCCCAGACCGTGGATGGCCGTAAAACAGCCCCTTGCCTGTCTTGCCCACCGCGCGCTGCACGAAATGCGACCCCGGCAGCGGGTCTTTCATCAGTTCGGCAAAGGCAGTCGGTTCCGGTTCAAACCCCCAAACCTCACAGCCGCCCATTTTCTGCAATTCTGTATAGTCCGGCACATTGATCGGGTTCGCGCCCACATCGGCAATGCGCAGGGGCCGATCCACCTCCAGCATTTCAATCAGGAACCGCAGACGGTTCTGAAACCCGGCCACAGCCGCACCGGGCGTTTCCTGATCTTCAACCATCGTCATGTCGTTATCTGTAGGCATCTGCTGATCCTGATCCGCCGCTCAAAGGGTTACAGCCGTGCCGGAAACGGACACCATCAGCATGCTGTCGCCCACCACTTCGTAATCCAGATCCACTCCCACAACCGCATGGGCACCCAAGGCCGCCGCCCGCTCTTCCAGCTCGCGCATGGCTTCGTCGCGGGCGTCTTTCAGCTTGGTCTCATAGGCACCAGAGCGCCCGCCGACGATGTCGGTGACCGAGGCGAAAAAATCCCGCACCACGTTGGCCCCCATGATGGCCTCGCCCACAACAATGCCCTTGTAGCCTGCGATGGGACGCCCTTCGATGGTATGTGTTGTTGTCAGGATCATTCACGGTCCCCTTTGAACATGATGAGCGCGACCTGAATTGCCGCGTAGACCATTGCAAACACGATGCTGGAAAAGATCGCGGACCAGAGTGCAGCGCTGCCAAAGCCATCTCCCCTGACAACGAGGATGACAACAAAGAAGACGGCAGTTGCAACCGCAGTGCTCCGCGCAAGCTTCGGCATTACCCCACAGAACCCTCAAGCGAGATCGCCACAAGCGCCTGCGCTTCCATCGCAAATTCCATCGGCAGCGCCTGCAACACGTCTTTGCAGAACCCGTTCACCACCAGCGCCACGGCTTCTTCCTCATCCATGCCACGCGCCCGGCAATAGAACATCTGATCGTCGTCCACTTTTGACGTCGTCGCCTCATGCTCTACCCGCGAAGAGTTGTTCTTGACCTCAATGTAAGGCACCGTATGCGCCCCGCATTTGTCACCGATCAGCAAGCTGTCACACTGGGTATAATTGCGCGATTCCTTGGCCTTGGGGTGCATCGACACCAAGCCGCGATAGGTGTTCTGCGCCTTGCCCGCCGAAATTCCCTTGGAGACAATCCGCGATTTGGTTCGCTTGCCCAGATGGATCATCTTGGTGCCGGTATCGGCCTGCTGCATGTTGTTGGCGATGGCGATGGAGTAGAACTCCCCCTGGCTGTCATCCCCCCGCAAAATGCAGGACGGATACTTCCACGTCACCGCAGAGCCTGTCTCAACCTGCGTCCACATCACCTTCGCCCGGTCGCCCCGACAATCGGCACGTTTGGTCACGAAGTTATAGATCCCGCCCTTGCCGTTCTCATCACCGGGATACCAGTTCTGCACGGTGGAGTATTTCACCTCTGCATCTTCCTCGATGATGATCTCCACCACCGCCGCGTGCAGCTGCGACTCGTCGCGCTGCGGCGCCGTGCAGCCCTCAAGATAGGAGACATAGGACCCCTTGTCGGCAATGATCAGCGTCCGCTCGAACTGGCCCGTGTTCTCCGCATTGATGCGGAAATAGGTGCTCAATTCCATCGGGCAACGCACGCCCGGCGGGACATAGACAAACGACCCGTCTGAAAACACTGCCGAATTCAGCGTCGCATAGAAATTGTCAGACACCGGCACAACCGACCCGAGATACTTCTTCACCAACTCCGGATAATCCTTGATCGCCTCGGAGATGGAGCAGAAGATCACCCCCGCCTTGGCCAGTTCATCACGGAACGTCGTCCCCACGGAAACGGAATCAAACACCGCATCCACCGCCACCTTGCGCGGCTCGTTCGACATTTCCTCAGCGCCTTCGACGCCTGCCAGAATGGCCTGCTCCTTCAGCGGAATGCCCAGTTTCTTGTAGGTTTCCAGCAACTTGGGATCCACGTCATCCAACGACTTGGGCTTTTCGGCCATGCTCTTGGGCCGGGCGTAGTAATACTGGTCCTGAAAATCGATCTCAGGATAATCCACCATCGCCCAATCAGGTTCTTCCTTGGTCAGCCAGCGACGATAGGCTTCCAGCCGCCATTCGGTCATCCACTCCGGCTCTTCATTCTTGCTGGAAATCAGCCGCACGATGTCTTCGTTCAGACCCAGCGGTGCATATTCCATCTCGATGTCCGTAGACCAGCCATGTTTATAGGCCCCGCCCACTTCGCGCACGGCATCAACGGTTTCCTGATCCACGCCCTCTTTGACGCTGTCATGCTCTTTAACGATGTCCAAGCTCATGTTCCCTCTCCGTTGGCACGCCTATGCGGCCCGTTGCTCGTGTTTCCTGAGTTTCGCCAGCCACGCATCCGCAAAGCGCAAAACTTCATCTCTCGTCGTCTCCAGCCCCAACGACACCCGGATGGCACTTGCCGCCTGTGTCTCGTCAAAGCCCATTGCCGTCAAAACCCGGCTGGCCTTTACCTTGCCGCTGGAACAGGCAGATCCGGCTGAGATCGCAAATCCGGCCAGATCCATCTGCATCACCTGCGTCTCTCCCTTCCATCCTTCGGTGAGGATGCAGGAGGTGTTCGGCAGGCGCGCAGCGGCTTTCCCGACAAAAATAGTCTTATTTGAGCCAGCCTCAAGACTTAGTTCTAGAATATTTCTAAATTCGGCAATTTCTTCCCACCGCCCGGCCGCCACATCCCGGCCCGCTGCCTCAGCCCCCGCGCCGAACCCTGCGATTCCGATCATGTTTTCAGTGCCTGAGCGTCGGTTCATCTCCTGCCCGCCGCCTTTCAGCATGGGCTCCGGATCATCGGCGGTGAAATTGATCAACGCGCCGATCCCCTTCGGCCCGCCCAGTTTGTGGGCGGACAGGATGGCGTAGGACGGTGTCTGCGCCCCATAGACAACCGGCACCTTCCCAGCCATCTGCGTGATGTCGCAGACCACAGCTTTGCCCGGCGAACTGCCCACAACCGCCGAACCGGGTGCCATCACCCCCGTTTCACTGTTCGCGGCGGAAACCGCAATCAACCCGGGCGGCAAGGTCTCCCGCCACGCCGGATCCACCCTGCCGGACAGATCATACACCGACGCTAAAGCCACCTCACTCCAAACCCCCAAACAATCATGCTCCGTCGGCAGCGCCGCAAAGACCCCGCCATGCCGCCCCTTCTGCGCCACAGACAACGCCGCCGCTTCCGTGGCCGACGACGTGAAAATCACCTGCTGCACCCGACACCCGACCAAAGCCGCCACCTGCGCCCGCGCCTTCTCCACAAGGCCCTTGGCCGCACGCCCCTCTGCATGCACCGACGACGGGTTCCCCACCACATCCATCGCCGCAATCATCGCGTCCCGTGCCTCCGCCCGCAAAGGCGTGGTCGCATTATGATCGAGGTAAACCCTCACCAACCCTCTTTTCTCCAAAAATATCCCAGAGCGCGAGACAGCGTCTCGCAAAACCGATTTGGCGCAGACAAATCAATAAAATCAAACCGCGCTTGCGCGGCAATCAGATTCCTCATCCTTCATCCACCACATCAAAGAGGTTCGGCACCGCCGGGCATGGGGCCAGCTCATTGGCAATCACATCCGACAACCGCGTCTGATGCAAAAACACATAGACATGCGCGCTCAACCCTTCCCACAGCCGGTTGGTCAGGGACTGTGCGCGGCTGCCCGATGCCCCGCCAGAGGCCCCTGCCCCCTTGTGCATCGCATCCACCGTCTCATCCACGGCGGAAAGAACATCCACCACACGGATCTCCGACGCGGGTCGCGCCAGCCGGTAACCCCCACCCGGTCCGCGCACCGAGGTGACCAGTTCCGCGCGCCGCAGCTTGACGAACAATTGCTCCAGATAGGGCAAAGAGATCGACTGCCGGTCCGCAATCTCCCCCAGAGAGACCAACCCGTCCTGCGCCGACAATGCGATGTCGGCAAGTGCCACCATCGCGTAACGGCCTTTGGTTGACAGTTTCATCCGATCTCTCCCCGCAGCCCATGACCTTCTGATCAGGCCGTTTTCCTACGCCTTACATTGACGCCGTGACGCGAAATGCCTACACGCAAAGCCTGTTGCGCTGGAACATATGCAACAGTCAGATTAGAACCGTTCTAAGGTTTGCGCCCCGCGCCGTCAACACGGCCGTTGCCTGCATCAAAACCTTACGAACCCACAGGACAGGACGCCCATGCCAGAGGTTATCTTCCCCGGACCTGAAGGCCGGCTTGAAGGCCGCTACCACCCCCAAAAAGAGCGTGACGCACCAATTGCCATCGTGCTCCATCCGCATCCGCAATTTGGCGGGACAATGAATCACAAGGTGGTCTACAACCTGCATTACGCCTTTTATAACATGGGCTTCACCGTGCTGCGGTTTAATTTCCGCGGTGTTGGGCGCTCTCAGGGCGAATACGATCAAGGCATTGGTGAGCTGTCTGACGCCGCCTCCGCCCTCGATTATCTGCAATCGATGAACAACAATTCCAAACACTGCTGGGTTGCGGGTTTCTCCTTTGGCGCCTGGATCGGCATGCAGCTGCTGATGCGCCGGCCGGAGATCACCGGCTTCATCTCCGTCTCTCCGCCCGCGAACATGTATGACTTCAGCTTTCTTGCGCCCTGCCCGTCTTCCGGTCTGATCATCAACGGCACGGCTGACCGTGTGGCCCCGCCCGCGGATACCGTGAGCCTGGTGAACAAACTGCATGAACAAAAGGGCATCACCATCACCCATCAGGAAGTTGAGGGTGCCGGCCACTTCTTTGAAGAGCCGCATATGGAGACGCTGATCAACAGCTCCACCGATTATGTCAAACGCCGCCTGACTGAGACGACCCGCTGATGGCAGACCCGGTCGTCATCGAACTGGCCAACAAACTGGCCGAAGAATGTCTGGCCGTGCAGCGAGAGACCGGCGAAGACCGTTTGTTCATGGAAGTGGGCGACGTGCTGGGGGCGTCGTCCCAAACCCTCGAAGAAGCGTTTCTGACCGCCGTGCGCACCCGGATGGCCAATGAAAAGGCCCGCGCCTTTCTGGTCGACAAGATCAAGAAACACCGCGCGGCCGCTGCGGCCGACGCACACCCTCCTGCGGGTGCGGCAGGCGGCGAATGAACGACACCGCACGCCTTGATCAGCAGATCGCTTTTCTGAACGAGGCCGACAAGCTCAAATCCACCCTGCGCGCCACCACCCTGTGCGACAACTCGCGCTGGGAAAACTCTGCGGAGCATTCCTGGCATCTGACGCTTTACGCGCTGGTGCTGGCCGATCAGGCGGGTCCGGGTGTGGACATCACGCTTGTGATCAAAATGCTGATCCTGCACGACCTTGTGGAAATCGACGCAGGCGACAATCCGATCTTTGGCGATCACGACATCACCGCGATGGAGGCGCAGGAACAAGCCGCCGCGGATCGCATCTTTGGCTTGCTGCCTGATGATCTGCGCGATGAATTGCGTGCGGTCTGGGAAGAATTCGAAGCCGCGGAAAGCCCTTCCGCACAGTTCGCCAAATCCCTCGACCGTTTTCAGCCGCCCATGCAGAACCTGATGTCCGGTGGTGGCAGCTGGACGGAATACAACGTCAGTGAAGCGCAGATCGCGGACCGCGTCGGCAGCAAGATCAACATCGGTGCACCGGGCCTGTGGGCCTATGCCAAAACGCGGATTGCGGCATTCTTCGCGCAGCACGCCGCGACCCACAAGTAAACGCCGGGCAGACCTGCAAAGGCCCACCCGGCATCTCGCTTACCCGATAATCGCATTCAACGTTGCACTGGGTCGCATGACAGCCGCCGTTCGGGCGTCGTCATTGCGGAAATACCCGCCCGTGTCCGCCGCAGCACCAGAGCCTGCCGAGAGTTCCGCCAGAACCGCTGCTTCACCCTCCGCCAGCGCCTTGGCCAAGGGCGCAAACTCCGCCGCCAGATCCGCATCGTCTGATTGCGCGGCAAGTGCTTCGGCCCAATAGCGTGCGAACCAATAGTGGCTGTGGCGGTTGTCCGGCTCCCCGGCCTTGCGGCTGGGGGAGCGGTTGTCATCCAGAATGCCTTGCGTGGCGGCCTCTGCCGCCGCACCCAGCACGCCAGCCTTGGCATTGCCGCGCGCGTCCGCAAGAAAGTTCAGGCTCTCCCCAAGGGCACAAAACTCCCCCATGGAATCCCACCGCAGATGGTTCTCAGCGTGCAACTGCTGCACATGCTTTGGCGCAGAGCCACCCGCACCGGTTTCAAACAATCCGCCGCCCTGCATCAGCTTCACAATCGACAGCATCTTGGCCGATGTGCCCAGTTCCAGAATGGGGAAGAGATCGGTCAGATAATCGCGCAGCACGTTGCCGGTGATGGCAATGGAATCCTTGCCTGCCGTGATTGTCTTCAATGACTGAGCGGTCGCTTCACGTGGTGCCATGATCTGGAATTTATCAGCAACTCCAGCCGCTTGCAGCGCGGGTTTCACGTACTCAATCAACTGCGCATCATGCGCGCGGTTGGCATCCAGCCAGAAAATCGCCTCAGACCCCGTCAGCCGCTGACGGTCCATCGCCAGTTCAATCCAGTTCTCGATCGGCGCTTTCTTGACCGTGCACGACCGCCAGATATCGCCCGCTTCCACGCTGTGGGAATGCAACGTTTCGCCGTTGGCCAGGACAATCCGGATCACGCCATCTGCTGGCGCTTCGAACGTGGTCGGGTGGGAGCCGTATTCCTCAGCCTTCTGGGCCATCAGGCCAACGTTGGCCACCGCGCCTGCCGTGGTCACATCCAACGCACCATTGGCTTTGAAGAAATTGATCGTCTCGTCATAGACCGTCGCATAGCAGCGGTCGGGGATCACGCAATTGGTGTCACCCTTGGCCCCGGTCTCATCCCAGCCTTTGCCGCCCGCGCGGATCACCGCAGGCATGGAGGCGTCGATGATCACATCCGAGGGCACATGCAGGTTGGTGATGCCCTTGTCGCTGTCGACCATATACATCGAAGGCCGTGCAAGCGCCGCGATCTCCGCCACGATCTCCGCCGCGTTATCCATCGTCTCAATCGCCGCCAGCACATCCGCCAGCCCAGAGTTCGGCGAACCACCGGCAGCGGCAATCGCCGCGCCATGTTTGTCCCACACCGGCCCCAACCACGCCTTGACCGCGTGGCCGAAGATGATCGGGTCAGACACCTTCATCATCGTGGCCTTCATATGCAGCGAGAACATCGTGCCGTCGGCCTTGGTATCCTCAATCGCGCCCGCGAGGAATGCTGACAACGCCTTGGCCGACATGAACGTCGCATCCGCAATCGTGCCCTCTTCCAGCGGCCATGCCTCTTTCAGCACCGTCACAGCGCCATCCGCGCCCTCAAATTCAATCCGCGCGGTCCCGGCCTGTGCGGCACTGATCGTGGCGGACACTTCATTGGCGTAAAAATCATCACCCGGCATCGAAGACACCTTGGTCTTGCTGGCCGCATCCCATGTCCCCATCGAATGCGGATTGGCCTGCGCGAAATTCTTCACCGCCCGTGCCGCGCGCCGGTCGGAGTTCCCTTCCCGCAATACCGGGTTCACCGCAGAGCCCTTGATCGTGTCATAGCGCGCGCGCACCTCGCGTTCCGCATCATTCTGCGGGTCCTCAGGATAATCGGGCAAGGTGTACCCCTTGGCCTGCAACTCCTCCACAGCCGCCACCAACTGCGGCACAGAAGCGGAGATATTGGGCAGCTTGATCACATTGGCTTGCGGCGTTTTGACCAACTCCCCCAGCCACGCCAGATCATCGCTTTGCCGCTGCTCTGCCGTCAGGTTCTCCGGAAAGGTCGCGATGATCCGCCCGGCGAGCGAGATGTCACGCGTGCCCACATCAATCCCGGCTGCCTTGGTAAAGCGACGGATGATCGGCAGAAACGACGCGCTTGCCAGTTCGGGTGCCTCGTCAACCTTGGTATAGATGATGTCGGGGGTCTGAGATTGGGCCATGAGATCCTCTTTCTGTGATCGGCTGCGGGAGGGCCATCCGTCTCAAAATACCGCGGGCTGCACGGGTTTCTGACAGGTGGTCCAACATTTGCCCCTGCGGTACCCAAGCCTCTCCCGCATGTCAATGTGTACCATTGTATACAGCCTTTCTTATCTGCCTAAAATGCGCTAGACGCGAGGGCGAAAGCCCCCAAACCCAAGGACCCTCCATGACCAAGATCAAGGTAGACAACCCCATCGTCGAACTCGACGGGGATGAGATGACCCGCATCATGTGGGACTTCATCAAGAAAAAGCTGATCCTGCCCTATCTGGATGTGGACCTGAAATACTATGACCTCGGGATTGAGGCCCGTGATGAGACGGAGGATCAGATCACCATCGACGCCGCCGAGGCGATCAAGAAACACGGTGTTGGCGTCAAATGCGCAACCATCACGCCGGATGAGGCACGGGTGGAGGAATTCGGCCTCAAGAAGATGTGGCGCTCGCCCAACGGGACAATCCGCAACATCCTTGGTGGCGTGGTGTTCCGCCAACCCATCATCTGCAAAAACGTGCCGCGCCTCGTGCCCGGCTGGACCAAACCCATCGTGATCGGCCGCCACGCCTTCGGCGATCAGTACAAAGCCACCGATATGAAGTTCCCCGGCCCCGGCAAGCTGACGATGAAATTTGTGGGCGACGACGGGACAGAGATTGAGCATGAAGTCTACCAAGCCCCCGCAGCGGGCGTGTTCATGGGCATGTACAACCTCGATGACAGCATCCGCGACTTCGCGCGCGCCTCGCTGAACTACGGCCTGCAAATCGGCTGGCCAGTGTATCTGTCGACCAAGAACACCATCCTCAAGCAATACGACGGCCGCTTTCTGGAGATCTTTCAGGAGGTGTTTGATGCCGAATTCGCCGATGCCTTCAAGGAAAAGGACATCTGGTACGAACACCGCCTCATCGACGACATGGTCGCCTGTGCGATGAAATGGAACGGCGGCTTCGTCTGGGCCTGCAAGAACTACGACGGCGATGTGCAATCTGATACCGTCGCACAGGGCTTTGGCTCGCTGGGCCTGATGGCCTCGCAACTGATGACCCCAGATGGCAAGATTGTGGAAGCCGAAGCCGCCCACGGCACCGTTACCCGCCACTACCGCCAGCACCAGAAGGGAGAGGAGACCTCGACCAACTCCATCGCGTCTATCTACGCCTGGACCGGCGGCCTCAAGCACCGTGGCAAACTGGACGACAACACCGCGCTGACCAACTTCGTGGAAACGCTGGAGAAAGTCGTGGTGGACACGGTCGAAAGCGGCCACATGACCAAAGATCTGGCGCTGCTTGTCGGTCCGGACCAGGGCTGGCTCACCACCATGGGCTTTCTGGAGAAGGTGGACGAAAACCTTGGCAAGGCCTTGGCGGGCTGATCCACCTCCCCTGACAACATCAAAGGGCCGCACCGCAGCGGCCCTTCTCAAATGCGCAACCGCCCTTGTCAGGCTGCCCGCCGCTGTCCCTCTGGCTGAAAGGGGACGATATCACAATCGGTTGCCGTGAACCGGCAAAAGCTGCCCTTGGGCACTTCGGTCCAGGCGCTCAGATCGGTGTCAAAGGGCTCGGACACCACCGACCACCCCTGCCACTGCGCATTCCACTGGTAAAACAGCGACGGCGCGCGATCGTCCGAGGCATACCGCACCGCATAGAGGGTCTGTCCATCGCTGAACGCCGCCCCCACGCGCATATGTGGTCCAATGCCTGCGGTGCGCGATATCTCTTCAAACAGGCCAACACTGCGCGCCACGGCCCCCTGCGGATCGGCATCCAGCCCAAACCCGCAAGCCACCAGAAACAGCGCTTCACTGTCAGACGCCCCTTTGCGGTCGCCATACAGGGGCGCCGGGATCAGCATGTCAGCTTCCTTGCGGAACTGCTCAAACCCGCCGACCTGCCCGTTGTGCATGAAGGCCCACCGCCCGTGTACAAACGGATGGCAATTGTTGCGGCTGGTCGCGGCCCCGGTGGAGGCCCGCACATGGGCCAGAAACAGCCGCGCACGCACCTGTTCCGCCAAGGACCGCAGGTTCGGATCCGACCAGGCCGGATAAACATCGCGGTAGAGCCCCGGCGTGGGGCGCTGGTCATACCAGGCCAGCCCGAACCCATCCGCGTTGATCGCCGTCTTGCACTTGCTGGCTTCACGCGACTGGTGGATCAGCGAATGTGACGGTGCTGTGAGCATCTCGCTCAGAAACAATGGCTGGCCCAGCCATGCGGCCCAACGACACATGATCAGCCCCGGTTGTGTGTGCGCTCATACAGCGTCTTGATGATCCGGCTGGCGGTCTTCTCAAACAGACACGGGATCAACGCATGGACCAGCGCCGCGCCGGCCGCTGCAAACAGCAGCCCAGAGAACTTCAATGCAAAAAGCATATGCTCAAAGAAGGTCTCATCGACTTTGGCGGGATGGTTCAGAAAAACGCGTGCAAACATGTCAGGCTCCTTGGATGACGTGCCGCAGAAACTATCACCAGGGCGCGGTGAAGATTTCCCAAAGATAACCCGATTTTCCTTTACTGTGAGATTTTATCCCGCAATATGGTGAATATGGATGAACTTGACCCAACAGATCGCCGCATCCTGATGCAATTGCAACGTGATGCGGATCAATCCCTGGAAACACTGGGGGCCGCAGTGGGCCTGTCCCGTAACGCCTGCTGGCGCCGCATCCGTGCGCTGGAGGCCGCAGGCATCATCACAGGGCGCGTGGCCCTGCTCGATGCCAACAAACTGGGCCTCGGCCTGACGGTCTTCATCCAGGTTCGCACCAGCGCCCACGCCCCCGACTGGCTGGAGACATTTTCAGCCGCCACCCGTGCGATGCCCGAGATTACCGGGGTCTACCGCATGTCCGGGGATCTGGACTATTTGATCCGGGCGCGGGTTGCGGATATGGCGGGATATGATCGCCTCTATCAACGTCTGATCCGCAAGGTGCCGCTGTCGGACGTCTCGGCCAGTTTCGTGATGGAAGAGATCAAGGAAACCACGCAACTGCCGCTCTGACGGCGCAGGAGGCCTCTTGTCGATCCACTACCTCTGGCTGGTGATTGCTGTCATCATGGAAACTCTGGGCACAACAGCCCTTCAGGCCTCCCAGCAATTCACCCGGCTCTGGCCCTCACTGGCGGTTGTAGTCTGCTACAGCCTCGCCTTCTATTTCCTTGCGCTGACACTGAAGTTCATGCCGGTCGGCATCGTCTATGCCTTCTGGTCCGGCATCGGCATCGTGATGATCGCGGTGATCGGCTATGTCCTGTTTGGCCAGAAACTCGACCTGCCGGCGGTGCTCGGCCTTGCGATGATCATCGGCGGCATCGTTGTCATCCAGCTTTTTTCCAATACCACCGGCCATTGATCACCGCACCAGCAAGAGCGCACCACACCAGCCGCCCCTTCCAAATGGTTCAAAAAACCCTGCCAGAGGCCTAAAATCTCTTTGGACCACCATCTCCAATGACGCTTTAACGCTGGCCTTTGCTGCGCCTGCACGCTATGGCCCGCGCAACTCCCTGACAAAGGCTGACCCCATGGAACTGCGCAACATCGCAATTATCGCTCACGTTGACCACGGCAAGACGACGCTGGTGGACGAATTGCTCAAACAATCCGGCACCTACCGCGACAATCAGGCGACGACCGAACGCGCCATGGACAGCAATGATCTGGAACGCGAACGCGGCATCACGATCTTTGCCAAACCCACCTCCGTGGAATGGAACGGCACGCGCATCAACATCGTCGACACCCCCGGTCACGCCGATTTCGGCGGCGAAGTCGAGCGGATCCTGTCGATGGTCGACGGTGTGGTGCTGCTGGTTGACGCTGCCGAAGGCCCGATGCCGCAAACCAAATTCGTGACGTCCAAAGCCCTGAAACTGGGCCTGCGTCCCATCGTGGTGATCAACAAGGTCGACAAACCCGATGGGGAGCCGGACCGCGCGCTGGATGAATGCTTTGACCTTTTTGCCAATCTGGACGCCACCGAAGAACAGCTTGATTTCCCAGCCATGTATGCCTCCGGCCGTGCCGGTTGGGCGGATCACAGCCTTGATGGCCCCCGCAAGGGGCTGGAGGCGCTTTTTCAACTGATCCTTGATCACGTGCCCGCCCCCGCCCAGGTGGAAAACCGCGACAAACCCTTCACCATGCTGGCCACAACGCTGGGGGCAGATCCCTTTCTGGGCCGGATGCTGACGGGCCGCGTTGAAACCGGCACGCTCAAAGCGGGCCAGACCATCAAGGCGATGTCGCGCGACGGCACCCTCATCGAGAATTTTCGCGCGACGAAAATCCTCGCCTTCCGGGGGCTGGAACAAACCGCCATCGACATGGCCGAAGCAGGCGACATCGTTTCCATCGCCGGCATGACCAAAGCCACCGTCGCCGACACGCTGGCCGATCAATCGGTGTCCGAGGCGATCCCCGCCCAGCCCATCGACCCGCCCACCATTACCGTGACTTTCGGCATCAACGACAGCCCGCTGGCAGGCCGGGATGGCAAGAAAGTCCAATCCCGCGTGATCCGCGAACGCCTGATGAAGGAAGCGGAATCAAACGTGGCGATCAAGATCTCCGACACGCCGGGCGGTGATGCTTTTGAGGTGGCAGGCCGGGGCGAATTGCAGATGGGTGTCCTGATCGAAAACATGCGCCGCGAAGGGTTCGAGCTGAGCATTTCCCGCCCGCAGGTCCTGTTTCAGGACATCGACGGTGTGCGCCATGAACCCATCGAAGAAGCCACCATCGACGTGGACGACGAATATTCCGGTGCCGTCATCGAAAAGATCACCGGCACCCGCAAAGGTGAGCTGGTCGAGATGAAACCCGCAGGTGCCGGCAAAACCCGCATCATCGCCCATGTGCCGTCCCGTGGCCTTATCGGCTATCACGGCGAATTCCTGACCGACACGCGCGGCACCGGCGTGCTGAACCGTGTGTTCCACGATTGGGCCCCGCACAAGGGGCCAATCCCCGGCCGCCGTGCCGGCGTGCTGATTTCCATGGAAAACGGCACTTCGGTCGCCTTTGCCCTGTGGAACCTCGAAGAGCGCGGCAAAATGATGATCGGCGCACAGGCGGACGTCTATACCGGCATGATCATCGGCGAGCATTCCCGCGAGAACGATCTGGAAGTGAACCCGCTGAAAGGCAAGAAGCTGACCAACGTGCGCGCCTCCGGCACGGACGAAGCGGTGCGTCTGACCACGCCGAAAATCCTCACGCTGGAAGAGGCGATTGCCTACATTGATGATGATGAACTGGTTGAGGTCACGCCCAATGCGATCCGGTTGCGCAAGCGCTATCTGGACCCGCATGAGCGTAAGCGGATGGCGAAAGCCAGCTAGGGTGGGCTCAAACTGGCGCGCCAAAGGCGCGACATGATTTTATTGATTTGTCTCCGCCAAATCGGGGTGCGAGGCGCTGCCTCGCGCTCCGGGATATTTATGGAGAAAAGAGGGGGAGGTGGTGGTTTAGAGCGGCTCGTCTGTCGTCTCCACGATCAGCAATTCGCGTTCTGATGCGCCACGGGCGTGCTCAAGGGCCGCCTGATAGGCGTCTGAATGGTAACACTTTTCTGCGGTTTCCACATCGGGGAACCGCGCAACGACATTGCGGGGGCGTTCCTTGCCCTCAAGCTGAACAAAGCGGCCACCGCGGGCGATGAATGTGCCCCCGTGTTCGGCAATCGCTACCGTGGCGCCGGCGGCGTATTTCTTGTAGGCCTCTTCATCCGTGACGGTTACATGTGCAATCCAGAGTGCGCCCATGGGTCTTATCCTTTCAACATTTCTTCTGCGGCCGTGATGGCCTCTGCGGCCTTTTCGGCACTGGCGGCACCGCCCTGTGCCATGTCAGGCCGACCGCCGCCGCCCTTTCCGCCCAAAGCGGCAACCGCTGTTTTGAGCAGATCCACGGCAGAGAGTTTCTCTGTCAGATCCTTGGTGACACCAGCCGCGATCGCCGCCTTCCCGCCGGTGTCCGCGATCAGCAGAACCGCGCCGCTGCCCAGGCGGTCCTTGTGCTCATCCACCAAAGCAGGCAGATCCTTGCCCGTTACGCCCTGCAAGACCTGCGCCACGAATTTCACGCCGCCGACATCCACAGCTTCAGGTGCGGCGGTGCCGCCGCCCCCGGCCATTGCCAGTTCGCGTCGCAGCTGGGCCACCTCATTGGCAAGTGATTTGCGTTCATCCATCAGCGCACGCACTCGGTCTGGTACATCTGCGCTGGCGGTTTTCAACGTCTCCGCCACACCAGCCAAAGCGGTCTGCTGTGCGCGCAGCCACGCCATCGCCTCCGCTCCGGTCAGCGCCTCAATCCGGCGCACGCCGGAGGAACTGGCGCTGTCGCCCAGCAAAACAAAAGCGCCAATGTCACCGGTTTGACGCACATGGGTGCCCCCGCAAAGCTCAAGCGAATAGGTATCCTTGTCACTGCCCTTGCCAGACCCCGGCTGGCGGCCCATCGACACAACCCGCACCTCATCGCCGTATTTCTCCCCAAAGAGCGCCTGCGCGCCCAGTGCACGTGCATCATCAGGGGTCATGATCCGTGTCTCGACCGGCGCGTTCTGGCGGATGTAGCTGTTCACCTCCGTCTCGACCTGGGCCAGCTCGTCCAGCGTCAACGCCTTGGCGTGGCTGAAGTCAAACCGCAGCCGGTCCGCCGCATTCAGCGACCCGCGCTGAGAGACGTGATCCCCCAAGGCCCCGCGCAAGGCTTCATGCAACAGGTGCGTGGCGGAGTGATTGGCCCGGATGGAGGTGCGCCGCGTGGGATCAACCTCCAGCACCGCCGCCTGCCCCGGTTCCACGCGCCCTTCGCTGACCCGGCCGATGTGGGCAAAGACGCCTGCGGTTTTGCGGGTGTCGGTGATGGTCACAACGCCGGTTTCCGTGCGGATCAGCCCGGTATCGCCGACCTGACCACCGGATTCCGCATAAAACGGTGTCTGGTTCAAAGCGATCTGAACCTCCGCCCCGGTTTCGGCATCCGCCACAGCGGCACCGCCGGACACGATGGCCACGATCTGCCCCTCGGCGGTTTCAAGGTCATAGCCCAGAAAATCCGTTGTGCCGTGTTGATCGGCCACGTCGAACCAGACGGTCGGATCCGCAGCCTCGCCTGAACCGGACCAGGCCGCACGCGCCTTGGCTTTCTGCTCTGCCATGGCGGCATCGAAGCCGTCGGTGTCCACCTCACGCCCCTGCTCGCGCAACGCGTCCTGCGTGAGGTCGAGCGGGAAGCCATAGGTGTCATAGAGCTTGAAAGCCGCCGCACCCGGCAGGGCCGCGCCGTCTGACAGGCCGCCCACTTCATCCGCGAGCAGCTTCAACCCACGTTCAAGTGTCTGTTTGAACCGGGTTTCTTCCAGCTCAAGCGTTTCCGTGATCAAGGCCTGGGCCTGCCCCAGCTCCGGATAGGCCGAGCCCATCTGCCGCACCAGCGCAGGCACCAGTTTGTACATATGCGGATCCTGCGCCCCCAGCAGATGCGCGTGCCGCATCGCGCGCCGCATGATCCGGCGCAGCACGTATCCGCGTCCGTCGTTCGATGGCATCACGCCATCGGCAATCAGGAAGGAGGTCGAGCGCAAATGGTCCGCGATCACCCGGTGATGCACATTGCCCGCCCCAAAAGGGTCAATGCTGAGCGCATGGCCCGACGCCTCAATGAGGCTGCGCATGGTGTCGGTCTCGTAATTGTCGTGCTGGCCCTGCAACAGCGCGCCAATCCGCTCCAGCCCCATGCCGGTGTCGATCGACTGCATCTCCAGCGGCTTCATCGTGCCGTCTTCGAACTGCTCATTCTGCATGAAGACGATGTTCCAGATCTCGATGAACCGGTCGCCGTCTTCTTCCGGCGTGCCGGGAGGGCCGCCGGGGATGTGATCCCCGTGGTCATAGAAAATTTCCGTACAGGGCCCGCAGGGCCCGGTGGGCCCCATCCGCCAGAAATTGTCGTCCGTCGGGATGCGGATGATCCGCTCATCCGGCAGGCCTGCGACCTTCTTCCAGATCTCCGCCGCCTCATCATCGGTATGATAGACCGTGACCAGCAAACGGCTGGCGTCGATGCCGAAATCGACCGTCAGCAATTCCCATGCAAAAGCAATGGCTTCGGCTTTGAAATAATCGCCGAAGCTGAAATTGCCCAGCATCTCAAAAAACGTATGGTGCCGCGCGGTGTAGCCGACATTATCCAGGTCATTGTGCTTGCCCCCGGCGCGCACACATTTCTGCGCTGTGGTCGCGCGCTTGTAATCCCGCGTCTCGACCCCGGTGAACAGGTTCTTGAACTGCACCATGCCGGAGTTGGCAAACATCAGCGTCGGATCGTTGCGCGGGACCAGCGGGCCAGAGGCAACAACCGCGTGGCCCTGCTTGTCAAAGTAGGACAGGAAGGTCGATCGGATGTCGTTGAGCGTTTTCATGGGTCTGGCTTTCCGGGCATACAGGTGAGCTTTTCAAATAGCCTTGGTGTGCGGGGCTGTCCACAGGCCGAACATGCGAAAAGGGGCGCGAGAGTGCCTCGCGCCCCATTGATGGTGCAGATTTCCCGCGAAGGGCGGGATTATGCTTCCAGAATATCGACGTCGTCGTCTTCGGAGCCATTGAAATCCAGACCATGGGCCGCGCGGATCTTGTCTTCGATCTCCATCGCCATGGCTTCATTCTCGCCCAGGAAGGATTTGGCGTTCTCGCGCCCCTGCCCGATCCGTTCGTCCCCGTAGGAGAACCACGATCCCGACTTGTCCACGATCCCGGCTTTCACGCCCATGTCCAGCAGTTCCCCCATCTTGGAAATGCCTTCGCCGTACATGATGTCGAATTCCACCTGTTTGAAGGGGGCTGCGACCTTGTTCTTGACGACCTTGACGCGGGTGGCGTTACCCACAACCTCGTCGCGGTCCTTCAACGCGCCGATGCGGCGGATGTCGAGGCGGACGGAGGAATAGAATTTCAAGGCGTTGCCGCCGGATGTGGTCTCGGGTGAGCCGAACATGACGCCGATCTTCATCCGGATCTGGTTGATGAAGATTACCATGCAGTTGGAGCGGGAGATGGAGCCCGTGAGCTTGCGCATCGCCTGGCTCATCAGGCGGGCCTGCACGCCGACGCTGCTGTCGCCCATGTCGCCTTCAAGTTCCGATTTCGGCGTCAGTGCTGCCACGGAATCGACGATCACCATGTTCACCGCCCCGGACCGCACCAGCGTATCGGTAATCTCAAGCGCCTGTTCCCCGGTGTCGGGCTGGCTGATCAACAGCTCATCAATATCCACGCCCAGTTTGCGGGCATATTGCGGATCCAGCGCATGTTCGGCATCCACAAAGGCGCAGACGCCGCCGCTCTTTTGCTGCTCCGCCACACAATGCAGCGTCAGCGTTGTTTTGCCAGAGGATTCCGGGCCATAGATCTCAATAATACGCCCCATCGGCAGACCGCCAATGCCAAGCGCGATGTCCAACCCCAGCGACCCTGTGGAGCTTGCCTTGATGTCCTGAATGGCACCTTCCGCGCCCAGCTTCATGATGGAGCCTTTGCCGAACTGCCGTTCAATCTGCGCAAGCGCGCTGTCCAGCGCCTTTTGCTTTTCTGCTGTTTTCTTGTTGTCCATTGTCAAAAGATCTGCCGTTGCCATGTGCCTATTCCCTTAGTGTCATACCCGCCTCCCTTCCGCAATCGGAAGGCCGCGGGACTGCTTTCTTTGTTCCTCTAATGTTCTCTATGAGGCCAAAGCAGGAACATTTCAATCAAATTTTTTCTCTCTGCATCTTTTGGCGAAGTTGGTTAAGAAGTAGTTTACAAGGGCGCGAAGCCGCGGATTTACTTTTGGGAGGGGTGCAGGTGCTTGTTTTCTTTAGGGAAAGGCTCGCCTTTCTGTCTGTTCCCAAAACCGGCACCACCGCCTACGAGAGCGCATTGGCGCCGCGGGCCGATATGGTGATTTCCGAACCTCCCATGCTGAAACACGCGCCCGTCTATCGCTACAACCGATTCATCCGGCCGATGTTCCTCAAGGTCTGCGATGTGGAACTGGAACTGATGGCCGTGATGCGCGAGCCGGTGTCCTGGCTGGGCAGCTGGTACAGGTATCGTCAGCGCCCGTTCATGAAGGGCAAGCCCAACAACACCTTCGGCGTCAGTTTCGACGACTTTGTTCTGGCCTATATGAAAGGCAACAAGCCCGGTTTTGCGGATGTGGGCAGTCAGTTGAATTTCATGAAGACCCAGCCCAACGGCACCGGCATCACCCATTATTTTCGCTATGAAGACCAGCCCCGGTTGCAGGCGTTCTTGGCGGAGCGTCTGGAAGTCACGCTCGATCTCAAACAGGAGAATGTCTCTCCATCGATCCCGCTATCGCTCTCAAAGGATGTCGAAACCCGCTTCCGGCGCAAATTTGCTGAGGAATTTGCGCTCTACGATTCGATTGAGTGATCTTGGCATCCACCACCCTTGCGGCGTGTTGGCGACGACCGCAGAAGGTTGAATTGCGCCGCGTGATTGTCCTTTCCCCCCTTTTGCAACTGACAGACCCGATCTGGTTCCCACACAAACCTCCTGCCAGAGCCTCCCTGCCCACCGGATTGTCCAACCCAGCCTGTCGTCAAAGTCCCAAACGCACTGGCGACACGGCAGGGTCTACCGGCGCCGGGCAGGCATTCAGTGCAATTGTCGGTGCACCGTCTCCGTCAGCTCGTTCAGCGAGAATGGTTTTGGCAGGAACACCGAGTTGGGAATCCGGGTCTGTTTCTCCCCGAAGCTGTCCTCGGCATAGCCTGATACAAAAACCACCCGCACTTCGGGACGGGCTTTCAAGGCTTCGCGCACCCAGCTTGGACCGTCCATCCCCGGCATAACCACATCGGTGACGAAGACATCGATGTTGAGGCTGAGGTCCTCCAGCGTCTTCAGCGCGGCTTCTGCGGAATCGGCTTCCAGCACTGTGTACCCCCGCAGCCGCAGCGCCCTGCTGGCAAAGGCGCGCACCGGCGCTTCATCCTCTACCAGCAGAATGACGCCATCTTCATGCTTTCCAAGCGGCCGGATCTCGGGTGCCGCCGGTTTGGTCGCTGCGGGTTTGCTCACTTCCATCACCGGGAAATACAAGGTGAAGGTCGTGCCGGTGCCAACGATGGAATCGGCAAAGATGTACCCGCCGGTCTGTTTGATGATCCCGTAAGCGGTCGACAGCCCCAGACCGGTGCCCTCACCGGTGCGTTTGGTGGTGAAGAAAGGTTCAAACACCTTTTCCAGCTTGTCCGGGGCGATGCCCGTGCCGTCATCGCCAACCTGCACGGTGACATATTCGCCTGCCGGAACCGTCACCCGGTCACGGGTCAGGGGATCCTCAAGAGTTGCACATTCGGTGACGATCCTGATCTCTCCCCCGCCGGGCATCGCATCCCGCGCGTTGACGACGAGGTTCATCAACACCTGTTCGAACTGGCGCTTGTCGGCGCGGATGGGCTGCAAGACCGGATCATGGCTGAGCGTAAGGGTGATTTTCTCTCCCACCAGTCGATTCAGGAGATGGGTGAGATCCGCAAGCGTATCGCGCAGATCGAGCTTTTCCGGGCGCAGGGTCTGTTTGCGGGAGAAAGCAAGGAGTTGCCCCACGAGCGCTGCGGCCCGGTTGGCGTTCTGATTGATCTGCACCAGATCGGCGTAATCGGAATCGCCCTGATCATGGCGCAGCAGCAGCAGGTCACAATGGCCCGATATCGCTGTGAGCAGGTTGTTGAAATCATGGGCAACGCCACCGGCAAGTTGCCCGATGGCCTGCATTTTCTGGCTTTGGACAAACTTTGCCTCAAGCGATTTCAATTCTGTTGCGTCATGCATGACGGCAATGAGCGCGCGTTCGCCATTTTCCGTGATCGGGTTCAGCACAACCTGAACGAAAACCTCCTTGTCGGCCCGCGTCAGGCGGAGGAATTCTGACTTTTGCACCATGCGATCCGCCAAGGTGTCCGTCAGCCAATCGGTGATAGAACGCCCCAACCCCTCCATCAGGTCGGACAGATGCGCGTCTTCGGTCAGGCAAACCCCGATGAGCTGGGCGGCCATGCGGTTGAACGACTGGACCTTCCCGTCCGGTGCGACCTTGATCAGCGGCACGGGCAGATCATGAAAGGCCTGCCAGCCCTGCGTTTCTGCGGCCGTCTCCGCCACGGGGAGGAAATACAGCGCGCGCCGCCCGGCGCCTGCGTCCACCTCGGCCACAAGGCGCTGTTGGGGGCCATCCGCCGTCGTGATCTCACAGGCCTGGCCGGGGGTGAACGGCAGTTGGGTAAACAGCCGGTCGAGGGCTTTGACACGCCCGCCAACCAGCGCGCGGGCGGGATCGTTCATGAACAGGATCGCACCGCTGCGGCCCACCATGACCATCGGCAAGGCAATACCATCCTGCCCCGTCTTTGGCCCGGACCGCGCGGCGATCTGTTCAATGCGCCAGATGAAACCTGCGCCCGGTGCTTCATGCACCGACAGCCGCATGTGTCCGCTGCGCGTCATCACATCCTCTTGCGCAGCACCGGAGGACGCCGCGCGGGTCTGGAGGCGGAACAGCAATCCACCCGGATCCGCAAAAGTGGCGTTCAGCACAGCAGCCAGCGTGCTGTTTTCACCCACCTCAAACCGCGCCTTCGCAGCCGGATTGGCAGAGAGGATCGCACCATCGGAACTGGCAATGAAGCCGGGTGTCGCGTCGTTCTGAATAAAGTCTGTGATTGCAGTGCTTTGCACGACCTCAACCTGGGTCGCGGCCCGCCCGCGCCACCAGAGGAAAGCCGCGCAGACCACAACCGTCCCGGCGCCCCCTGCAAGCCCCAGCGACAGGATGCGCAGGGGTGCCAGCAGCGCAAGAACCGCCAGCAGAAAACCCGCAGCCAGCAACATTTCCGTGCGGCGGCCGCCCTGGCTGAAAGCCTGCGCCATGCCCGTCCAGCTTTTGGTGGTTGTCTGCGATGTCAAATGGCTGCCCCTGATAAGAGAGAATCGTACAGCCATTACGCGCACGAAGGGTTAATTGCTCCTTAACCACAGATGAATACAACCAAAAGTTGACTTTGTCTACTGAATCGCCCGCTGGAAGTGCGCCGTAAAAAAGCCGTCCCCGTCCGGGCCCAGGTCAAACCGCCGTGACGCCACCATTTGCCAGTCAGGATGCCGCGTCAGAAACGCCTCTGCCCGCGCTTCGTTCTCTTCCTCAAGAACGGAACAGGTTGCATAGGCCAACATGCCGTTTTCCGCAACACATTCAGCCGCTTGCGAGAGGATCTTGTCCTGAAGCGCCGTCAGTTCATCAAGCCGTTCCGGGGTCAGCAACCACTTGCCTTCCGCTGCCCGCCGCCACGCGCCGGACCCGGAACAGGGGGCGTCGCATAAAACCACATCAAAGGGGGGCTCCTGCATCAGATCGGCTGTGGCGATCTGTACAATCCGCGCCCCTGCCCGCTCTGCCCGGACGGGCAGATCCGCCATGCGTTTGGGGTCGATGTCATGGGCAAAAACCTGACGGCTGCGGTCCATGGCCAGCGCCAGCGCCTTGCCTCCGCCGCCGGCACAATAATCCAGCACCCGCCCACCGGCGGGCAGCATCGCGGCCACCGCTTGGCTGGCCGCATCCTGCAACTCAACCTCGCCTCCCAGAAAAGCACGTGATTGCCGTATCTTGCGCGCGCCTTCTGTCACGACAAGCGCGGCCTCCGCCAGTGGGTTCAACGCCGTCTCCACCCCATCCGCGCGCAAGCTGGTCTGAGCGTCTTGCCGCGTAGTCACCGCCAGATTGACCCGCAAAAAGACCGGTGCCTGATGCTGAAGCGCCATGGCGGTTGTCACAGCGTCGTCACCCAAAGCGGCTTCAAACCGCGCCACCAGCCAATCCGGTAGGTTGAACAAAACGCTCTTGTCCGTTGGTTCGGCAGGAAAATCCCGTTCTGCTTCGGTCAAGGGTTCAGGCGCATGGCCAGCACCGTCAAACAGCGCGTCCAATGGCGCATCCTGAAAATACAAAAGCCCGATCATCAAGGCGCGCGGGTCCTCGCCCTGCCCGTAATGGGCGGCAATTGCCCGGCAACGCAGCACGTCGAAGACATGATCGCGGATCGCGGCGCGGTCCTTTGACCCGGCGAACCGCCGTTTGCGCGCCCAGCGGGTCAGCGCCTGTTCCGCAGCCAGCCCTCCGGCAATATCGCCCAGGATTTCGATGGCACCTGCCACCCGTGCGCCGGGTGTCATTGCACTGATCCGGCATCAAGGACGGCATGTAGCATGTTGAAGACCTTATCCAATTCGGTAATTCGGGCTTTCGCGCGTGATCTGCACATCATGCACGTGGCTCTCCTTCAGACCCGCGCCGGTGATCTTCACGAAATTGCAGTTCCTGCGCATCTCCGGCACCGTCGCACAGCCGGTATAGCCCATCGCAGCGCGCAATCCCCCCACCAATTGGTGCACAACGGCATTCGCGGATCCTTTATACGGCACCTGCCCTTCGATCCCTTCGGGCACCAGCTTGTCGGAGGCCGCATCTTTCTGGAAATACCTGTCCGCAGACCCGCGCGCCATCGCGCCAAGCGATCCCATGCCCCGATAAGACTTGAAGCTACGGCCCTGATACAAAATGACTTCTCCGGGGCTTTCATCCGTGCCTGCAATCATCGAACCGACCATTGCACAGGACGCGCCCGCGGCAATCGCCTTGGCGAAATCGCCGGAAAACTTGATGCCCCCGTCAGCAATCACCGGCACGTCGCCTGCTGCCGCCGCGCAATCCATGATCGCTGTCAATTGCGGCACACCAACACCTGCAACCATGCGGGTGGTACAGATCGAACCCGGCCCGATGCCGACTTTCACCGCATCCGCGCCTGCACCAATCAATGCGCGCGTCGCCTCGCCCGTGGCCACGTTGCCCGCAACCACCTGCACTTCGTTCGACAGCTTCTTGGCCCGTGTCACCGCATGCGCCACCCCTTCGGAGTGCCCATGAGCGGTGTCGATCACGATCATGTCCACGCCCGCATCCACCAGCGCCTGCGACCGCTCAAACCCCGCGTCCCCGACGGTTGTCGCCGCAGCCACCCGCAAACGGCCCAAAGCATCCTTGCAGGCGGTTGGGTTCAGCACCGATTGCTCGCTGTCCTTAAGCGTCAGCAGACCGGTCAGCACGCCGCTGCCATCGGTGACCAAGAGCTTCTCGATCCGGCGGGCTTTCATCAGGCTCAGCGCCTCGGCCCGGTCAGCGGGCTCATGGAGGATCGCGAGATTTTCGCTTGTCATCATGACCTTGACAGGCGTTGCATCGTCAGACGCAAACCGCATGTCGCGGTTGGTCACGATACCCAGCACCCGGCCCTGTTCGTCCACAACCGGGAAACCCGACACGTTGTACCGCTCCTGCAAGGCTTTGGCGTCCGCAAGGGTCTGATCCGGCGTGAGGGTGATGGGATTATAGACGATCCCGCTTTCAAACCGCTTCACCCGCCGGATTTCCCGCGCCTGCTCTTCGATGGTAAGGTTGCGGTGCACCACGCCCATGCCGCCAGCCTGAGCCATCGCTATCGCCATGCGCCCTTCGGTCACCGTATCCATTGCGGAACTCAACAGGGGAATGTTCAGGGCAATGGCGCGCGTCACATGGGTGCGGGTATCCGCCGTTGACGGCAGCACCGAAGAGGCCCCCGGTACAAGCAGAACATCATCAAAGGTAAGGGCCTCACGAATCTCCATCACACATCCTCGCAGCATGGGTTCATTTGGCACGCACCCTTCTCATGGACAGCGCGGAATGGAAAGGGGGCGCGGCGCGCTCGGCCTCGATTTGCCGCATCTGCCACAGCCCTTGACGCGGTCAGGCCGGGAAGTGACGCAGGCAGGCTTTTCAATATGTTCCCGCCCGCTATGGTGCCCGAAAGCATTGGCAAAGGCAGACCGAGATGAGCAGCGACCCCCTTGTGATCTTTACCCCTTCCGGCAAACGCGGCCATTTTGCCGTGGGCACACCGATTTTGACCGCCGCCCGGCAGCTGGGTGTCGATCTGGATTCGGTTTGCGGCGGGCGTGGGATCTGCTCCAAATGTCAGATCACCCCCAGCTATGGGGAATTTCCCAAGCATAAGGTCACCGTGCGCGAGGATGCCCTGTCCGAATGGAACAAGGTCGAGCAACGCTATGACGACAAACGCGGTCTGCCCAAGGGCCGCCGTCTGGGCTGTCAGGCGACGGTACAGGGCGATGTGGTGATTGACGTGCCGCCCGAAAGCCAGGTGCACAAACAGGTGGTGCGCAAGCGGGTCGAAGCGCGTGACATCGTCCTCAACCCATCGACCAAGCTCTTCTATGTCGAAGTGGCCGAACCTGACATGCACGACCCCTCAGGTGATCTCGAACGCCTGCGCGACGCCCTGCGCGACCAGTGGGAGCTGGAGAACGTCGCCGCCGATCTGCATATCCTGCAAGTGATGCAGCCTGTCCTGCGCAAAGGCGACTGGAAGGTCACCGTTGCCGTGCATCTGGGCGACAATGAAAACCCGCCCCGCATCATGCACATCTGGCCTGGCTATCACGACGGCACGGTCTATGGTGTGGCTGTGGACCTCGGCTCGACCACCATCGCCGCGCATCTGTGCGATCTGGCGAGTGGTGAGGTCGTCGCCTCCTCCGGCGTGATGAACCCGCAGATCCGTTTTGGCGAAGACCTGATGAGCCGCGTCAGCTACGGCATGATGAACCCCACCGGGGCTGAGGAAATGACCCGCGCCGTGCGTGATGGCATGAACGGCCTTTTTGCGCAGATCGCGGCAGAGGCAGAGCTGGATCCCAAGCTGATCGTGGATGCGGTGTTTGTCTGTAACCCGGTGATGCACCACCTCTTTCTGGGCATTGACCCCTTTGAGCTGGGACAAGCGCCCTTCGCGCTGGCCACGTCCAACGCCCTGCGTTTGCGCGCGGATGATCTCGATCTGAACATCCACCCCTCTGCCCGCGTCTATATGTTGCCCTGCATCGCGGGCCATGTGGGGGCCGATGCCGCTGCCGTCGCCCTCAGCGAAGCGCCAGAGAAATCCGATGATCTGGTGCTGGTGGTTGACGTGGGCACCAATGCGGAAATCCTGCTGGGCAACCGGGAGAAAGTGCTCGCCTGTTCATCCCCCACCGGTCCGGCGTTTGAAGGGGCGCAAATCTCCTCCGGTCAACGTGCGGCACCCGGTGCCATTGAAAGGGTGGAGATTGATCCACAGACCAAACTCCCGCGTTTCAAGGTCATTGGCTGTGATCTATGGTCTGATGACGACGGTTTCCCTGCCGCCATTGCCAGCACAGGTGTCACCGGCATCTGCGGCTCCGGCATAATCGAGATGGTGGCCGAGATGCGCATCCACGGCATCGTCGATGCGCCGGGTCTGATCGGTTCGCCAGAGCAGACAGGCTCACCCGCCGTCTTCCTCGATGGCCGCACACACAGCTATCTGGTTTATGACGGAACCGCGGACGGTGGACCACGGATCACGGTCACCAACCGTGATATCCGCGAGATCCAGATGGCCAAAGCCGCGCTCTATTCCGGCGCGCGACTGTTGATGGACAAATTCGGCGTCGACAAGGTGGACCGTGTTGTTTTGGCGGGGGCTTTCGGCGCCCATATCTCCACCAAACACGCGATGGTGTTGGGCATGATCCCCGATGCGCCACTGGACAAGGTCACCTCCGCCGGTAATGCCGCAGGCACCGGCGCGCGCATTGCGCTTCTCAACCGCGAAGCCCGCAGTGAGATCGAAGCGACCGTGCGCGCCATCCACAAGGTCGAGACGGCGATCGAGCCCCGCTTCCAGGAGCATTTCGTGAACGCCTCCGCCATTCCCAACGCGGTCGAACCCTTCCCGATCCTGCGCGGTATCGTCACCCTGCCCGAGCAGACTTTCAATACCGGCGATGGCGAAGGATCGGCACGCGGAGGTCGGCGCAGGCGGCGGGGTTGATATGGACAACAGCGAACAACGCGATTTCTGGAGCGATGACGCAGGCCAGATCTGGATTGATCAACGCGAGACGATGGACACCGCTTTGGCCCCGGTTCTGGATGCGGTGCTGGACTGGTCCGCGCTGAAGCCGGGTGAGAGGGCGATGGACATCGGCTGCGGTGCCGGCACCAGCAGTTTTGAAGCGGGGGCCCAAGTCGGGACAGACGGCCATGTGCTGGGGGCTGACATCTCGACCTCGCTCCTGGCAGAGGCACGCAGGCGGGGGGCGGATCACCCGAATGTCGACTTCGCCCTGTGTGACGCCGCGACTGAGGATTTCACCGATCAACAGCGCGACATCCTGCTGTCCCGCTTCGGCGTGATGTTCTTTGCAAATTCTGACGACGCATTTGCAAACATGTCCAAAGCCTTGAAACCAAAGGGCCGCATGGTTTTCGCCACCTGGGGCACCATTCCTGCCAACCCCTATTTCACCCTGCCGGCCGCCGTCAGCAAAATCGTGCTCGGCCCGCGCGAACGCACCGACCCGGACGCGCCCGGCCCCTTTGCCCTGCGCGATATTGATCGCGTGACCCGGATCCTGCGCGGCGCCGACCTGACAGACATAACAGCCGACGCAATCGAAATGGACCTGACCCCGCCCGGCACCGCCGAAGACGTGGCCGCATTGATGTGCCAGATTGGTCCCGCCCAAGCGGCACTGTCGCATTTCGAAGCGGATGAGGCGCAGCGCCGGGAGATGATGGAGTTCCTGATCGACGCGCTTGATCCTTACGTGACCCCGGACGGCATCCGCATCCCCGCGCTGATCAACCTCTTTTCCGCCACCAGACCCTAAGCGCCCCTTGACGCCACAGGCACACCCGATTACCCCAAGATCACTGGCGCGCGGGTATGGTGAAAAGGTATCACGGCAGCTTCCCAAGCTTTAGTTACGGGTTCGATTCCCGTTACCCGCTCCAGCTTTCCGGACTTCATCCAGCCCATCCTGCGGTGCCTTGGCCAGCGCCACTTTGGTCCGTTCCAGCAAGGTCAGAAAACGCTGCGCGCCGTCCAGCCGTGCGGTGACTTCGGCAATCTTGCCGTCCAGAAATCCCTGCACGTCGAAATCCGCATCTGTCTGCGCGGCAAGCTGGCCCATGAACACGGTGATGTCGGCAATGCTCAGCCCGGCGGCCTGCGCATCGCGGATCACCTCCAGCGTCATGGCCGCGTCTTCGGGATAGATCCGGTAACCGTTGCCCGCCGCCTCATCCACATCTGACCGGATCAGCCCGTGGCGTTCATAAAACCGGATCGTGTCCCGGCTGACCTGAGCCTTCTTGGCCAATTCTCCAATCCGCATGTTTTCTCCAAAACCGTTGACAATGGTCCATGGTTTATACCATGATCCCTCCCATAGCTCAATATCACCCAAGGAGAGCCCCATGGCCAATATATGTCAAAGCTGCGGTATGCCCCTGACCAAAGATCCCGAAGGCGGCGGGCGCGAAGCGGACGGCAGCAAGAGCACGCGCTTTTGCTCCATCTGCTACGACGACGGCGCCTTTCGCCACCCCGACGCGACGGTGCAGGAATTCCAGCACCACTGCGTCGAGGCCCTGATGCGCTCCGGCATGCCGCGGATCATGGCGTGGATCTTCACCCGCGGCATTCCCCGCCTGGAGCGATGGAAAAACGCTTAAGCGTCACCCATCAGCACATCACCAAAGCTCTCGCGCAGGTTCCGCTTCAAGACCTTACCCGTTGCATTGCGCGGCAAAACATCCGTGAAAACAACGCGGTCCGGGATTTGCCACTTGGCAATCTTGCCGTCGAAAATGGCGAGGACCTCAGCCTCATCCGGCTCTTCCCCCTCGCCTTTCACGGCCACCAGCACCGGGCGTTCATCCCACTTGGGATGCCGCGCGCCGATCACGGCTGCATCCGCCAGTTTCGGATGCGCGATGGCGATGTTCTCAAGCTCAACCGAACTGATCCATTCGCCCCCCGATTTGATGATGTCCTTTGACCGGTCGCGGATGGTGACATAGCCGTCCCGGTCCATCGTGGCCACATCGCCGGTATCGAACCAGCCATTGCTCAGCGTCTGCTCGCGTGTGGACAGGAAATAGCTGTCCAAAATCCAATGCCCCCGCGTGACCAGCGCGCCCTGCGCCTCTCCGTCATGGGGCAGCGGATTGCCCTCATCATCGAGGATTTCCAGCTCGACCCCAAAGACCGGCCGCCCCTGATTTTCGCGCAGGCTGTGTTGGTCTTCCTCGGACAGGTCACTGTGTTTTGCCAACGGTTGGTTGACCGTCCCGATGGGCGACATTTCCGTCATGCCCCAGGCGTGCACCGTGTCCACGCCGTATTCCTCCCGAAAGGCGGTGATCATGGACGGCGGACAGGCCGACCCGCCCACAACCGTGCGCTTGAGGCTTTCCAACTTGCTCCCGCTCTTGCGCGCTTCGCCCAGCAGGCCCAGCCAGATCGTTGGAACACCCAATGAAATCGAGACCTTATAGCGGTCAATTAACCCAACCAGAGATGGCCCGTCCAACCCCGGTCCCGGCAACACCAACGCAGCCCCGCTCATCGCGCAGGCATAGGGCGCGCCCCAGGCGTTGACGTGGAACATCGGCACCACAGGCAGCACCACATCGCGCGCGGCAATGGCGACGCTGTCGGCAAGGTTGACCGCAAAGGCATGCAGCACGGTAGAGCGGTGAGAATAGAGAACACCCTTGGGGTTCCCCGTGGTTCCCGA
Organism: uncultured Sulfitobacter sp.; assembly: GCF_947500075.1. Classification (GTDB taxonomy): domain Bacteria; phylum Pseudomonadota; class Alphaproteobacteria; order Rhodobacterales; family Rhodobacteraceae; genus Sulfitobacter. The sequence continues at coordinate 777,976 of NZ_CANMQS010000002.1, forward strand.
GGTATAACAGAGGCTTGAGGCCGTAAACTCATCCATTTCCGGCCAGACGTAATCGTCATCACCCGATGCGATCAGATCGTCATAGAACACCAGACCCGGCAGTGCTTCTGCCGCTCCGGCATCCTGCCCCTCCATCAGAACCAGATGCTCCAGATGCTCCAGCTTGTCGCGGATCGCGGCGACCAGGGGCACGAAAGTCTTGTCGATAAACAACACCTTATCCCGCGCGTGGTTGAGGATATAGACCAGCTGTTCAGGAAACAGACGCGGGTTGATCGTGTGGCAGACAAAGCCGCCCCCAGAGGTGCCAAAGTAGATCTCCAGATGCCGCCGGTTGTTCCAGGCAATTGTGCCGCAGCGCGCCTGCGGCTCCAGCCCCAATTTGCTCAGCGCGGAGGCCAGCTTGCGGGAATTGCGCGCCACCTGCCCCCAGGAGGTTTCCTCAATCCCGCCGCCGGTACTGACCGAAGCGATTGCGCCGTCCTGATGATAGGTTTCGGCATGGGTGATCAGGCTGGAAATCAGCAAAGGTTGCGACATCATCTGGCCGTGCATGGGCGGTCCTCCTCCGGGCATTTTCGGGCAGAGTGGCGCGGTCTGCGCGCTCTTGCAAGCAGGACGTCGCCCGCGTACCCCTAAGTCATGTCGCTGATCTACCACACCCCGCTTGATGCCGAAACGCAGGCCGCCTTTGGTCTGGACCCACCGCAGCCGCTGGCCATGGCCGACCGCGTGCGGTTTTCAGAGATCGACGCGCTGCATCACGTCAACAATGTCGCCTACATGAGCTGGTTTGAGCGGATGCGCATCCGCTACATGCAGGACTGGGGCATTTCCGGATATGACCGGGAGGACGATCCGCGCATCGTGATCCGGTCGGGTGCCATTCACTACCGTCAGGAGATGGTGCTGGATGAAGATTACATCGCCACATGTGGATGCACGGCGTGGCGTAACAGCTCGTTTTCATTGAAACAACAGGTCTGGTCTGGCGCCGTGCTGCGCACGACCTTTGATTGTGTGATCGTGCTGCTGCAACCAGATGGCAGCGGCAAATACGCCATTCCGGCGGCGGTGAAGAAACGGTTTGCCGCAGTGGACGGCGCAAGGGAGGAAAGTTGATGTCAGTGAAAACACGCGCCCTGAAGGCGGAGGACCGGGCCCGCTGGGATGTGCTCTACAAGGGCTACGCCGACTTTTACGGTGTGCCGCAAACCCCTGAAATGCGGGACAAAGTCTTTGGCTGGCTGATGGACCCGGCTCATACAAGCAACGGCTTGGTTGCGGTGGATGAGGCAGGAGAGATCATCGGCCTGACACACTACCGCCCCTTCGCGAGCCCCTTGCGCGCGATCGACAATTGCTTTCTGGATGATCTTTTTGTGGACCCTGCACGGCGCGGGTCCGGCGCGGCGGAGGCGCTGATTGAAGGTGTTGCAGAGGTGGCCCGCCAGCACGGTTGGGGCGTCGTGCGCTGGATCACGGCGGATGACAATTACCGCGGCCGTGGTGTCTATGACAAGGTTGCCACCCGGACGATGTGGGTAACCTATGACCTCAATCCCGGTGCGTAATCAGATACTTGGCGAGTGCAGCGGTTGACGGGTCCCGGCTGTCCGGGTCTTCGCGGCCTTCGATGACCGGTTGCAGCGACGTGGCCAGTTCCTTGCCCAGTTCAACCCCCCATTGGTCATAGGAATTGAGGCCGAGGATCACCCCTTCGACAAACACCCGATGTTCATAAAGCGCGATGATCTGGCCCAGCGTGAAGGGATCAAGCCGCTCATATACCAGCGTCGTGGACGGGCGGTTGCCGGTGAAGACCCGGTGCCGCGCCTGACGGTCTTTCTCCTGTCCTTCCAGACCCTTATCGGCCATCATGCCTGTGGCTTCGGCCAGCGACCGGCCCCGCATCAGTGCCTCTGACTGCGCCAGACAATTGGCCATCAGCAGGTGATGGTGATGCGCCAGTTCCGGCTCATGCCCATTGGCGGCAACCATGAATTCACAGGGGATCACCCGCGTGCCTTGGTGGATCAACTGATAAAACGCATGTTGCCCATTGGTGCCCGCCGCGCCCCAGACCACGGGGCCGGAATGCTGCGCCAGCGCGGTGCCATCCATGGCCACGGATTTGCCGTTTGATTCCATCTCAAGCTGTTGCAGATAGGATGGCAGCAGCGACAGCCGTTCGTCATAGGGCAGCACCGCGCGGGTGGCGTATCCGCAGATCTGATTGTGCCAGATGCCCACCAGCGCCAGCATCACAGGCATGTTCTGCAACGGGGTGGCGATGCGGAAATGCTGGTCCATCGCCTGCGCGCCGCGCAGGAAGGCGTCAAACCCTTTGGGCCCGATGGCGATCATCAGCGACAACCCGATCGGCCCCCAGACCGAATACCGCCCGCCGACCCAATCCTCAAACCCGAACACCTGTTCAGACGCGATGCCAAAAGCGGCGGTTTTGTCGTCGGAGGTGCTGAGCGCTGCGAACTGAACCGCAGGGTTTCCACCATGGTCCATCATCCACGCTTTGGCCGTGCGCGCATTCGTCATCGTCTCAATCGTGGTGAAGGTCTTGGAAGCGACAATCACCAGCGTGGTCTTTGCATCCAGCCCGCGCAGCGTATCCGCGATATGCGCCCCATCGACATTGGAGACAAAATGGCAGCGTGGCCCGTCGTGATAGGGCGCAAGCGCAGCCACCGCCATTGCTGGCCCCAGATCGGAACCGCCAATGCCGATGTTGACCACATCGGTGATCTGCCCTGCCCGCACCTCATCCGCAAACCGGCGCATGCGCGCCAGCGTGTCCAGTACGCCGGGCATCACATCCGCGCCATCGACCTCAACAGGACCGCCATCAAGGTTGCGCAGCGCGGTGTGCAAAACCGCGCGCCCTTCGGTCTCATTGATCTGCGCACCGGCGAACATCGCATCGCGTTTCTCGGCAACACCGGCTGCTTCGGCCAGCGCCAGCAGGTCCGCGCGGGTGTCGCGATCCATGTTGGTCTTGGCGTAATCCAGACGCATGTGTTGCGTCTGCACGGCAAAATCATCGGCGCGCCCGTCATCTTCGAACAGCGCAAGGATCGGACGCGCCCCGATGGCGGCGTGGCGGCTCTCAAGCGTTTTCCAGATCTCCATCACGCGGCCCAATGCACGGTCAGCCCGTCCAGAACGGTCGCAATCGGCGCCTCCTGCGCAGGCAGATGCAAGGCGCGTTCCAACGCCGCGCGTTTTGCGTCACCGTAAATCAGCAGATGTTTGGACATCGCCCCTTGCAACGCATGGGCGGGCAAGGTCACGCGGGGCAGCTGCCCCTCTGGATGCACCGCACAGAGAAGCGGCGCATCCGGCGCCAGCGCCGCCATCAAACCCTGCGCGCCGGGAAAGAGCGACGCGGTGTGCATGTCGTCCCCCATCCCCAGCATCAGCAGAGAGATCGGCATGTGATCGGCCAGACCGTCGGCCACTTCAGCGGCACCCGTTTGAGCATCTTTGCCCGCGCGGAAGAACGGCATGAACGTCGCCGCTGCCGCCCGGTCCACCAGCAGTCGCTCCTTGATCAGCCGCGCATTGGACTGCGGATCATCCTCAGCCACCCAGCGTTCATCCGTGAGCATCACATGCACCCGGTCCCATTCCAGTTCGGTGGCGCAGATCATGTCAAAGATCGGCCCCGGCGAGGTCCCTCCGGGCACCGCGAAAGAGGCAAAGGGATGCACCAGCAGACACTTGCGCAGCTCGCTCGCCAGCACATTTGCCAGCTGCATCGCCAGCATCTCACGATCAGGATATTCTTGCAGGTTCATGGGCTTACCTCCCGCCATTCACGTCCGTCGCGGCGCATCAGTTCAAACGAATCCGTGGGGCCGTCAGACCCGCTGTCATAGGGTTTGGGCACTTCATTGCGCCCTTCCCAGCCCTGAATGATCGGATCGGTCCAGGCCCAGGCGGCCTCCACTTCGTCCCCGCGCATGAACAAGGTCTGGTTGCCCCGGATCACATCCATGATCAGCCGCTCATAGGCGTCCACATGATCCTTATCATCCCCCAGCGCTTCGGCAAAAGACATATCAAGTGGCACGTCAATCAGGCGCATTCCCCCCGGTCCGGGCTCCTTGATCGTCACGCCCAGTGTGATCCCTTCGTTCGGTTGCAGCCGGATCGACAGCACATTGCGGTGCCGTCCCGCTTCTTCGGAGAAAATCGAATGCGGCGTTTCCTTGAAGACCACCGTGATTTCTGAGGAGCGCGCGGCCATGCGTTTGCCAGTGCGCAGGTAGAAGGGCGTGCCGGACCAGCGCCAGTTGCTGATGTGGGTCTTGAGCGCGACAAAGCTCTCCGTGCGGGACTTTGGATCCCCGACAGCCGTGCGATATCCCGGCATTTCCGCCTCATTACAGGCCTCCGCCTGATATTGCCCCCGGCTGATATGATGCGGAAGAACGGGATCCAACGCCCTGATCACCTTAAGTTTTTCGTCCCGGACCGCATCTGGATCAAAACGCGCTGGCGGCTCCATCGCGATCAGGCACAAAAGCTGCATCAGGTGGTTCTGCACCATGTCCCGCATCGCACCGGACTTGTCGTAATACTCCCCACGGCCCCCAACGCCCACGGTTTCCGCTACGGTGATCTGGATGTGATCGACGTATTGCGCGTTCCACAGCGGCTCAAACAGCATATTGCCGAACCGCACGGCCATCAGGTTCTGCACGGTTTCCTTGCCCAGATAGTGGTCGATCCGGTAAATCTGCCGTTCGTGGAAGTGTTCAGCCAGTGTGTTGTTCAGCGCCTGCGCGGTTTCCAGATCGCGGCCAAAGGGTTTTTCCACTACGATCCGCGCCTTGGCGTCCGCCATGCCCCACTTGTGCAACCGCTCCGCCAGATCGCCGAACAGCCCCGGCGAGACGGAGAAATAATAGGCTTCCACCCGACCCTCGCCCGCGATCAGCTTCTGCAACTCGGCCCAGCCTGCCTCGCCGCGCGCATCAATCGCGACATACTCAAGCTGCGACAGAAACGCATCAAGATCGCTGGGCTTATGCTTGAAATCGCTGTTGAATTCGCCAATCGCGGCGCGCACCATGTCGCGGTAGCCATCCGCATCAATCTCAGAGCGTGCGGCACCTATCACCCGTGCATCGCGCGGCATCTGCCCCGCGCAAAACCGCCGGAACAGCCCCGGCAGGATTTTGCGCCGCGCCAGATCACCCGTGCCGCCGAAAATCACCAGATCGAAGGGTTCCACCGGAATAACACGGGATTCCATATGTGGCATTTCATGCTGAATTGTGGCCATCACGCGCTCCGCCTGGCAAATTACTGTTAGCGCTACCATACGCATATCTGCGCGCTTCACAAGGTCGTGCACGCCACCGCCCATGGGCTTTCCATAGGCGCCAAAATATCTTAGCTGAGGGAACAATATCGCAGGCTTTGAGGCAAGGACCAAACATGAAAGATCTGGCACCGGGCAATGCAGGCAAGTTTCAGGACCCTGCCCTCACCGCCAAGGGAGAGCCGCGCGCGACCGTCGCGCTCAGCAATCCGCAGACGCTTTGGTTCAACACAGGCACGCTTTGCAACATCGAATGCGTGAACTGCTATATCGAATCGAGCCCGACAAACGACGCGCTCGTCTATATCACCGCAGCAGAGGTGCGCGATTACCTCGACCAGCTGGAAGAGCGGAAGTGGTCCGTGTCTGAGATCGCCTTCACCGGTGGTGAGCCTTTCATGAACCCCCAGATGATCGAGATCACGCATGCCGCGCTGGCCCGTGGGTATGAGGTGCTGATCCTCACAAATGCCATGCGGCCGATGATGCGCAAAACCATGCAGGCAGGGTTGAAGCGGTTGAACGCGGAGTACCCCGGCAAGCTGACGCTGCGCATCTCAGTCGATCACTACCGGCCTGACCTGCATGACGCGGAACGGGGCGAAGGCGCGTTTGAGAAAACCCTCGCAGGCATGTACTGGCTGCGCGACAACGGCTTCCGCATGGCCGTCGCCGGCCGGTCGGTCTTTGGTGCCGCGGATGAGGACAGCCGCGCGGGATATGCCGATTTCTATGCCCGTCACAACTTTGACATCGACGCGCAAAACCCTGGAATGACTGTGCTTTTCCCTGAAATGGACGAAAGCGTTGAAGTGCCCGAGATCACGACTGCCTGCTGGGGCATTCTGAACAAATCCCCCGATGCGGTCATGTGTTCCTCCTCCCGCATGGTGGTGAAACGCAAAGGCGCTGACACGCCTGCGGTGCTGGCCTGCACCCTGCTGCCCTATACGCCGGAGTTTGAGCTGGGCACAACGCTGGCCGAAGCTGAGCGCGACGTTGCGCTCAACCATCCGCATTGCGCGAAATTCTGCGTGCTGGGCGGGGCGAGCTGTTCCGCTTAAGCTGCTGAAAATGAGATGATATGTCCCTGTCGCGGGTCCGCCTGACCTGCGGCCATCGCGGCCCAGACCTCTGGTGCGGCGGCCAATCCGTCATGCACCGTCACTTCCAGCCAGTCTGCCGCATCCGCAACCATGCTTTGCCAGCTTTCGCCGATCTTCCGCTCCATCACGCCCGGACCCCATTCCTTTTGCCGCTTCGCGATCTGGGACGGGGCAAAGAAGAACTCAGGCTTCGGCCCGGCCAGCGGCACACTCGGGTTGAACTGGTCCCAATGGCTGATGCCGACAGCAGATGAATGCCTCAACACATCCGCCAGCCGTGCATGAAGTGCTGCCTTGACCTGCGCGTTCCCGGACATGTCCACGTAAACGGATGGCACCTGCGCCAGCGTGTCGACGGCGTCATAGGTCAGGACCTGATCACAGGTGCCAAGTGCTTCGACAAACGCCTTGTTGCGCGCTGAGGTGAGCCCCACGATGTGCTTTGGCCGCGTTTCCCCTTCGGACAGGAACTTGCAAAGGCCCAGCCCTGTCTTGGATGAGGCAGAGCCGACAATGATCTGTTCTGCCTCGAAAAAATCGTTGTCCTGCAACCAGTCCTTCAGCACATAGGAGGTCGCCAGCAAGGGTTGCAACAAGGCACGCTGGTGATCGCGTTTGGCGTCGTTGCCGGTGACCCGTGCGTAGTGGTTGTAGACCCCCGGCAGTTCGGCGCGGTGCGGTGCGCGGTCGATCACACCTTTTTCTCCGGCGGCCTGTGGCTGCATCACCAGTTCTTCCGCGAGGGGCAGAAATCCATACAGACGTTCGCCGACGCGCAGCACATCAGAGCGGCTTTCGACAACTTCAGCCACGCCCCAGACCGGGACCAAGCCCTTGCCCTCCGCAGGTGTGGGAAAGAACGCCCAGTATTTCAGGTCAAACCCGGCAGCTGCATAGGTGACATTGTTTGCGGTTACCGCGCAGGATTGCAGGCGCAGCCGGGCCTCACCGTCGTTCAGCGCAGGTGGTGTTGCCTCCGCCACCGCAACATCCGCGATGGTCTTTTGGTCCACGTGAAGCTCTCGCATATCCGTCCCTCGGCCATTTTGAGCAAAAGGTGCCGGGGATTTATGCAGAACGCACGCGAAACGTCACGTCAGTGCAGCGTAAACTCGCCCACCTGGTTGTGCCATTCCCCCGGTCCGATCAATTTGCGGTGGGAAAAGCGCACCGAATGCAGCGGCCCGTCGATCTTCTTTTGCCAGAATTCCACAAACTCGAAAAGCTTGGGGTGATCGGGGGCGAGGTCGTATTCCTGCCAGATGTAGCTGTTCAGGACATGCGTGTAATCGGGCATGTGATAGAAAAATTCCGCTGTGGTCAGCCCGTACCCTTTCAGCATCAACTCGGTCTCGGATTCAGCCATATGTGTCCTCTTGGTTTATGTCTGTTCCCCCACTCTGACACGCCAGAATTACTTTTCAATAAAAACAATATGTTGGCACTCTGCCTCCAGTGATGCCAGTGCATCTGCGCCACAGGCATTGCACCTTATATGCCGCCTCTGGTATAGATAATCGCAATATATAGAGCCCCAAAGAAGCTGAGCAGACACCTTGAGCGATACGCCAGAAACCCCTGAAAACGAAGACGAAATGCCCCCCGAGCGTCCCGTCTACGATGGTCCCTCCGTCAGCATCGAAGATGAGATGCGCACAAGCTACCTCGATTACGCGATGAGCGTGATCGTCAGCCGCGCGATCCCTGATCTGCGCGACGGGCTGAAGCCGGTGCACCGGCGCATCATCTATTCGATGTACGAAAAAGGCATCACCCACGACAAGCCGTACCGCAAATCGGCCAAATCCGTGGGCGATGTGATGGGCTCCTATCACCCCCATGGGGACAGCGCGATCTACGACGCGCTGGTGCGTATGGCGCAGGATTTCTCCATGTCGCTGCCGCTGATCGACGGTCAGGGCAATTTCGGCTCCATGGACGGGGATTCTGCGGCTGCGATGCGCTATACGGAATCGCGTCTGGCCAAGGTCGCCTCGTTCATGACCAGCGATCTGGACAAGGATACCGTTGATTTCATTGACAACTATGACGGTAAGGAAAAGGAACCTTCGGTCCTCCCTGCCCGTTTCCCCAATATGCTGGTCAATGGCGCGGGCGGCATCGCTGTCGGCATGGCCACCAATATTCCGCCCCATAACCTTGGGGAAGTGATCAACGCGACGCTTGCGCTGATTGAAGAGCCGGATCTGACCTCTGAACAGTTGATCGACTATATCCCCGGCCCCGATTTCCCCACGGGCGGCATCATGCTGGGCCGTTCCGGTGCGCGCAAAGCCTACCTTGAAGGGCGCGGATCGGTTGTGGTGCGGGCAAAAACGCGGGTTGAGGAAATCCGCAAAGACCGTTGGGCCATCATCATTGATGAAATTCCCTATCAGGTGAACAAATCCACCATGATCGAGAAGATCGCAGAACAGGTGCGTGAAAAGAAAATCGATGGCATCGCCCATGTGCAGGACGAATCCGACCGCAACGGCGTGCGGGTGGTGATCGAACTCAAGCGCGACGCGACGGCGGAAGTGGTGATGAACCAGCTTTATCGCTTCACGCCGATGCAGACCTATTTCGGCTGTAACATGCTGGCGCTGAACGGCGGCCGGCCTGAGACGCTGACACTGCGCCGGTTCCTGACCGCATTCATCGATTTCCGCGAAGAGGTTGTCGCCCGCCGCACCGCTTTCCTGCTGCGCAAGGCGCGCGAGCGCAGCCATATCCTGTGTGGTCTGGCTGTGGCGGTCACCAATATCGACGAAGTTGTGCAGACCATCCGCTCTTCTGCTGATGCAACGGAAGCCCGCGAACGGTTGATGACGCGCCGCTGGCCTGCGGCAGACATCCTGCCCTATATCGCTCTGATTGATGATCCGACCCATACCGCAAACGACGACGGCACCTATAACCTGTCCGAGGCACAAGCCCGCGCCATTCTGGAACTGCGCCTGCAACGTCTCACGCAGATCGGCGTAAAAGAAGTCACGGACGAACTGGAAGAGCTGGCCTCCAAGATCAAGGAATACCTTGAGATTCTCGGCTCCCGTGAGCGGATCATGGCGATCATCACAACCGAACTGCACGAGGTGCGCGACCAATTCGCCGTGCCGCGCCGCACGGAGATCGTCGACTGGTCCGGCGACATGGAAGACGAAGACCTGATTGCGCGCGAAGACATGGTCGTGACCGTCACCTCCGGCGGCTACATCAAACGCACGCCTCTGGCCGATTTCCGCAGCCAGCGCCGTGGCGGCAAGGGGCTGTCCGGCGGGGCGCTGAAAGAAGATGACGTGGTGACGACTCTGTTTGTCGCCAACACCCATACGCAGCTTTTGTTCTTCACCACCGATGGCATGGTCTACAAGCTCAAGACCTGGCGCTTGCCCCAAGGCGGGCGCACGTCAAAAGGCAAGGCCATCGTGAACATCCTGCCCATTCCCACGGGTGTGTCCATCGCCGCGATCATGCCGGTGGACCGGGATGAGGATGAATGGGACGACTTGCAGGTGGTCTTTGCCACCTCCGCAGGCACCGTGCGCCGCAACAAGCTGTCGGATTTCACCAATGTGAAGTCCAACGGCAAGATTGCGATGAAATTCGAGGATGAGCATGAGAACACCACGCTGATCAACGCCCGCATTGCCTCCAACGATGATGATGTGATGCTGGTCACCAATTCCGGCCGGGCGATCCGCTTCCGGGCCACCGACGTGCGCGTGTTCAACTCGCGCAATTCTGTCGGGGTGCGGGGCATCAAGCTGAATGGCAAGGATGAAGTCGTGTCGATGTCCATCATCCGCCACTTCAATGCCGACAGTGACGAACGCGCCGCCTACCTCAAGATGCGCCGTGCCATGGCCGGGCTGGCGGATGACGCCGAAGGGGACGAGGAAGAAGGCAACGCTGACATGCCACTGGCGCAGGAGCGTTATGCCGAAATGTCGGCCGCCGAAAACCTGATCCTGACCATCACGGCCCAGGGGGCGGGCAAGCTCAGCTCCTCCCACGACTACCCGCTGCGCGGACGCGGCGGCATGGGGGTGACGGCGATGGACAAAGCCATGCGCGGCGGCCAGATCGTGGCCTCCTTCCCGGTGGAGATGGACGATCAGATCATGCTCGCCACGTCCAAGGGGCAGTCGATCCGCGTCCCGGTGGACGGCATCTCCTTCCGGTCGCGCAGTGCGGGCGGCGTGCGGGTGTTCAACACCGGCAAGGGCGAAGAAGTGGTCAGCGTCGCCTGGATTGCCGATCAGGGTGAGGAAGAGGGTGACGCGGGTGGTGACGATGCGGAAGCATAGCGCTCACTTTCGTTTCCTCCGGAACTGACACAGATTTGAAGCCGATCGTTCAAGCTGGTTGAGCTGTCCGGTGGGTTGGAAGTGGTCAAGCTTGTCCTTTCAGACCGAGAGCCCCCGAACTCCCGGCGCTTGGCTAAAACAGAAAAAGCCCCTTGCTGACATCAGCAAGGGGCGTTTTTTCTCCAACATTCGGTCCCGATGGGACGGAACGTTTTGGCTTAGCTGCCGGAACCAGTTGTGGTTGCCGTGCCGCTGCCACCTGATGCCGCAGCTGCAACAGCAGCAACGCCGACAACGGCTGCTGCGGCTGCACCTGCCGAGATACCTGCGCCCGCAGTAAACAGGCCACCTGTAGTGGTTGCAGCAGCACCAGTTGTGGTTGCAGCAGCCGCTGTTGTGGTCGTGGTGGTTGTCGCTGCGGCAGCGCCTGTGCCTGTCGGTGCAGTTGCAGCGGCGCCTGTGGCAGCTGGTTGAGTCTGTGCAGTCGCCAGGCCCGCGGTCAAAGCAAGGGCAGAAGCGGCAATAAGGATACGTGTCATAATAGATACTCCGGGTTGAAGTCGAAACTCTTGGCGACAGAACCATAACGGTCCTGAACTATCAACATGAAATGCCTTAAAACTCTGTTACCGGCTGCATTTTGCCACTGATACCGCGTGATGTGCCTGTGACGGCCACAAAACCCGCCCTAGAGACCATAAATCTCGCTGAATTTTGCCCGCAAATAGCCCAGAAGCGGCTTTTCTGACGGGGCCTGTCCTGCGGCGCGTTCGATCACGTCGCGCGGTTCGTAAAGCCCGCCGTGTGTTTGCAGATGCGCGCGCAGCCAACCTGTTGCCGCAGAGGTATCACCCTGCGCAAGCTGATCGTCCAGATCCGGCACCGCTGCCTGCATCGCCTCATTGAGGCACCCGGCATAGACATTGCCCAGCGAATAGGTCGGGAAATACCCCAGCAGCCCCACCGACCAATGCACATCCTGCAACACCCCGTTTGAGGCCTTGTCCACCGCAAAACCGAAATCCGCTTCAAACCTGTCGTTCCACGCAGCCTCCAGATCCGCCACCTGCAAATCATGGCTGACCAGCGCCCGTTCCAGATCAAAGCGCAGCAGGACGTGCAGGTTGTACTGCAATTCATCCGCCTCTGTCCGGATATAGCCATCCGACACCCGGTTCACGATTCTGTAGAATGTCTCTGCGTCCGCCACGCCGAAGTCGCCGAAGGCCTCTTTCATCTGACCAAAAAGCCAGCCCGTAAACGCCCGACTGCGGCCGATCTGGTTTTCATAGATCCGGCTCTGGCTTTCATGCACCCCCATGGACACGCCCTGCCCCAGCGGGGTGAGCAGATACTCCCTGTCGATCCCCTGTTCATACGCCGCATGCCCCACCTCATGGATGGTGGAATAAAAGCAGTTGAACGGATCGCTCTGTGATGTGCGCGTGGTGATCCGCACATCCAGCCCTGAGCCGGAGGAGAACGGATGCACCGCCTTGTCGACCCGGCCATGGGTCATGTCATAGCCAAAGGCGCGGGCAAGCTGCCGCGTCAGCTTCATCTGCGCACCTTCGTCGAAGGACGCTTCCAGCTTCGGCGGTGCCTCTGCCGCGCGTACCGCTGCCCGCAACTCCGCCAGTTCCGGTCGCAAGGCACCAAACATCGCTTCCAGCTCCGCACCGGTGGTGCCCGGCTCGTAATCCGCCAGCATCGCGTCATAGACATCCATGTCACTGCCCGCCGCCAGCGCCTGCCCTTCCTCGCGTTTCAGCGCGATCACCTCTGTCAGTGTCGGCACGAAAGCCGCGAAATCATCCTCTTCCCGCGCCTCCGCCCAGATGCCCTGCGCTTCGGAGGTGACCCGCGCAATCCGCGCCGCGAGTGTCGCAGGCACCTTGCTGGCCCGGTCAAAGCTGCGGCGGATGTGACGCAGGTTCGCCTGCCCCACCGCGTCCAGACTGTCGTCCTTGATCGCCGCCAGCCAATCCCCCACACGTGGATCAACCCGGCGGGCGTGCAGCACGCTCTCCATTGCGGCCATTTCCTCGCCCCGCTGGGGCGCGGCACCGCGCGGCATCATCGTCTCCTGATCCCAACCCAGACGCCCGGCCACCTGGCTCAGCGCCTGTGTCTCGCGGGTAAAGCTCATCAGATCGTCATAGGCACTCATGCTCAGGTTCCTCTCAGGGATGTGGCAATGGGATATTGGCTCAGGAAACGGGCGCGCAGGATCAACACCCACAGGATGACAGCCAGCGCCTGATGCACCAGCGCAATGTGCACCGGGGCGGCATAAAGAACGGTGGTGATGCCCACGGCGATCTGCAACGCAAGGGCGGCCATCACCGCGTTAAAGGCAAAACGTGTGGCTGCATGGGCCGATGTGCGGCCGCGCAGCCAGACCACGATGCCGAACACCAGCAGCAGATAGCCCGTCACCCGGTGCATGAACTGCACCAGACCGGGGTTTTCAAAGAAATTCCGCCAGGCGGGGTCAATGCTGAAAGCATCGGGGGGGAACACCTGCCCCTGCATCAGCGGCCAATCGACGAAATAGCGCCCCGCATCAATGCCCGCGACCAGCGCGCCGATCAGAATTTGCAGGAAGGAGAAATGCAACAACCCCGTCGCCAGCCCGAATTGTTTGCCTTCCCGCGCGCGCCGCGCCTGCATCAGATCGCGCTCTTCCCGGCCCAGCAACAGCGCATACCACGTGATGAACCCCAGGATCACAAAGGCCAGCCCCAGATGCGTGGCCAACCGATAACTTGCCACATCCAGCATCCCCTCTCCGCGCGTCACGCCAGAGGCCACCATCCACCAGCCAATCGCCCCCTGCGCGCCCCCCAAAGCGCCCAACAGCAGCAATCGTGGCGTCCAGCCCGCAGGGATCTGCCGCCGCAGCAGGAACCACGCAAAACCCACAAACCACACCAGCCCGATCACCCGACCCAGTTGCCGGTGGCCCCACTCCCACCAGTATATGACCTTGAACTCGGCCATGCTCATGCCCGCATTCTGCAATTGGTACTCGTCGATCTGCTTGTATTTCTCAAACTCTGACGCCCAATCCGCTTCCGACAGCGGCGGGATCGCCCCTGTCACAGGCCGCCATTCGGTGATCGACAATCCACTGTCCGTCAGCCGCGTCATGCCGCCCACGGCGATCATCACAAACACCAGCGCAAACAGGATCATCAGCCAGACCCGGATCGCCCCGCGTGCACCACTGCGCCCCCGGTCAATCACGCCCGTCTGGGCCACAGGCCGCACCGCCTCTTCACTGCTGACTTCTTCAAAGATGTTTCTGGATTTCTTCGCCATAACCGCCTCGATCTTTCGCAACAGAGGTAGGCCAGCGCGCCGCAAAGGTCTAGAGCACCAAAGCGTCGCAGCGCCCAACCCAAAACATCAGCCGCGGTCTTTCCAGCGCACCATCTGCCGCATCATGCCGTGCAGCATCTGCACATCCGCCCGCGTCATTGGCATCCGCGACCACATGTTACGCAGGTTCAGCTTCATCGAGGCCGCCTTATGCTCGGGAAAAAAGAACCCCGCCTCCGCCATCCGGTCCTCATAATGCTGCGCCAGATGCTCCACCTCCGCACCGGAGGCCCAATCCGTGCCTGCCATCTCAACCCGTTCCGTGGTCACATCCATCTGCGTCCGCTGCCACTCATACCCCACCAACAACACGCATTGCGCCAGATTGAGCGAGGCAAACACCGGATTGACCGGCACCGAAATGATCGCATTGGCCCGCGCAATATCGTCGTTCTCCAGCCCGGCACGTTCCGGCCCGAAAAGCACTGACACCCGCTGCCCCGCCGCAATCCGCGCCGCCGCCGCCACCATCGCGCCGCGCGGATCATACACCGGCTTGGTCAGATCCCTTTCCCGCGCCGTGGTTGCAAACACGAAATCACTGTCCCCCAGCGCCTCCGGCAAATCCCCCACCAGCCGCGCCTCATCCAGCAACCGTCCGGCCCCTGAAGCCATCGCCACCGCCGCCGGGTTGGGCCAGCCATCGCGCGGCGCCACCACAACCATCCGGTCAAGCGAGAAATTCCACATCGCCCTTGCCGCCGCCCCGATGTTCTCCCCCATCTGCGGCCGCACCAGCACAAAGGCCGGGCTCTCCGGCAAAGACACAATATCACTCATGCCCGCCTCATACGCGCCGCCCCGTAGGCCCACAAGCCTCACCGCCCCTTCCAAATGGTTAAAAAAACCCCACCGGAGGTCTAAAATTTCCCTTTTGGAGTTTCATCCGCTAAGAGCCGGAACACAAAGACGAAGGACGCCCCCCATGGACACCCCCGAGCAGCCGCAAATCTACCTGATTACCCCGCCCGAGGTGGAACTGAGCACCTTCCCCGCCACATTGGCCGGGATCCTCGATGCCCATGACATCGCCTGCGTCCGTCTGGCCCTCGCCACCCGCGACGAAGACCGTATCGCCCGTGCCGCCGACGCCCTGCGCGAGGTGACCCACGCCCGCGATGTGGCGCTTGTCATTGCCGATCACACGCTGATGGTGGAACGGCTCGGCCTTGATGGCGTGCACCTCTCGGACGCGGCCCGCTCCGTCCGCCACGCCCGCAAGGAACTCGGCCCCGACGCCATCGTCGGCGCCTTCTGCGGGCCCTCGCGCCATGATGGCATGTCCGCAGGGGAAGCTGGTGCCGATTACGTCAGCTTCGGGCCGGTGCGCCCCGGCACGCTGGACGATGGCAGCTTTGCCGAAACCGAGCTTTTTGGATGGTGGTCCGAAGTGATCGAAGTCCCCGTGGTGGCCGAAGGCTTGCTGGACGAAGCGATGATCACCCGCCTCGCCCCGCACACGGACTTTTTCGGTCTGGGCGATGAGCTTTGGAAAAGCGAAGAGCCCGCCGCCGAGTTGAAAAAACTCATCACGGCAATGGGTTAAAGAAACACCCGCTCGATCACCCACCAGACCCCGATCACCGCAATCAGCAGCGACCCCACCAGCGACACCGCGCGGAAGGTCACCGCATAATCGCGCACCGGCGCCTCGGCGGGCTGCAATTGCGCACCGCTCGCTGCACGCACCGCAGCCCAGATCAGCACCGCGGCCATGGCGATCACCGTCAACTGGCCCAGCTCAACGCCGACGTTGAAGCCGATCAGCGCCGGAATGAACTGCGCCTCCGGCAGACCAAAGTCCCCGAGCACCGACGCAAATCCAAGCCCGTGCAACAGCCCAAATCCAAAGATCACAAAGGGCCGCCACCGGCTGAGGTGGCTCAGATAGATGTTCTCAACCGCCACATAAACGATCGAAGCCGCAATCAACGGCTCCACAATTGAGCCCGGCACTTTCACCAGCCCCAATGCCCCCAGCGCCAGCGTCACCGTATGCGCCAGCGTAAAGGCAGACACCTGCCACAACAGCGGCGCCAGCTTGGTGGACAGGAAAAACAGCCCCAGCACAAACAGGATATGATCCAGACCTTTTGGCAGAATGTGATCGAACCCAACCGGAATATAGCTGGCAAAAGCGGCCCAACCGCTCTGCGCATCTCCACCTGCAAGGGCAATCGGGTCAGAGGTATCTCCCCCATCCAGATATCCCGTAAACGGCGCTTCGACCCCCTGCTGGCGCAGCACCATCGCACCGCCACCCGCAGGCCATGTCACCTGCACCTGTGCTGCGCCGGCAGGCACGTCGCCCAGCAACTGCCAGCGGGTGACGCGCGGCAGATCTTCCGACACCTGCTCGGGCACGGAAATCTCTGCGCCGCGCAGCGCCACAGCCTGCCCATCCACCGTCAGCAGCGGCAGCGCGTTCCACGCATCCAGCAGATCCGGCGCACGCCCCATGATCTCCGCATCCGGCAGGGCGCGCAGCGCGTCATAGCCCACCGCATTTGCCGCATCATCGGTGTCTTCCAACCCGTCCAGATTGATGCCCGCAAGAAACGCTTCAAGGTTCAGTTCCAGCACCAGTTCCGCCTGACCCTCCGCCACCGTCAGATCACCGATTGTCGGCTGCACCTCATGGGCGCGCGCCATCGTGACCGCCAGCAGGCTTGACAACACGGCCAAACCCACCAGCTTTGCGATACCTAGAAGGGAAATCTGTTTCATGTCTCTTGCCCGTTTCTTTTGTGTTGCCGCGCTGGCCGTCGCCAGCCCTGCGCTGTCCCATGAATTCTGGATCGCGCCGGAGAAATATCAAGTCGAATCAGGAGGCAACCTACAAGCCCATTTCCGCAACGGCGAGGGGTTCGAGGGCCGCAGCCTGTCCTATTTCGATCAACGCTCTCTCCGGTTCGAGATGATTGCGGGTGGCACTGTCACACAACTGACCCCGCGTGCAGGCGACAAACCCGCCTTCACCCTGCCCGACGGCACCAAAGACGGGTTGGTCGTGGTTGTGCATGAAACCACCTCATCCAGCCTTACGTACCGCGATTGGGAAAAGTTTCTGAAATTCGCGGCCCACAAGGATTTTCCAAACGCCGCCGCCGATCACATCGCCGCAGGCTGGTCACAGGAGAAGTTCAAGGAAAGCTACACCCGACACGCCAAGGCGCTGATGGCGGTGGGCGCTGGCGAAGGTGCGGATCAACCTGCCGGCATGGCCACGGAATTCACAGCGCTGACAAACCCTTACGCGGCGACCTTCACAGGTGAGATGAAAGTCGCCCTCACCTACAACGGCCAGCCCCGCCCGGATGCGCAGGTTGAAGTCTTCGACCGCGGCCCTGAAGATGCGGTCACCATCACCCTGCACCGCACCAACGCCGAAGGCATCGCGACCATCCCCGTGACACCGGGCCATGAATACCTCTTTGACGCGGTCGTGCTGCGCAAGGCGGACAATCCGGACTCCAATCCAGACGACCCTTTGTGGGAGACCCTTTGGGCAGCCCTCACCTTCAACGTCCCCGCCCGCTGACCTTGCGCCCGCCCGCGCCCTGCGGCTAGAAGCGCGCCATGACCCAGACCCCTGATATCCTGTGCATCGGCTCCGTCCTGTGGGACGTGATCGGCCGGTCCGAAGCGAAAATGCGCCAGGGCTCCGACATGCCGGGGCGCATCACCCGCCTGCCCGGTGGCGTGGCGCTGAACATCGGCATGGCGCTGGCCCGGTTCGGCCTGACGCCTGCGCTTTTATCCGCTGTGGGCCGTGATGCGGAAGGGGACGAACTGATACAGGCCTGCGCGCGCCGGGGGTTGATCACCGATCACATCTACCGCTCCGACGATCTGCCGACGGATGTATATATGGCCGTCGAAGGGGCCAACGGCCTCATTGCCGCCATCGCGGATGCCCATTCGCTCGAAGCGGCGGGTGACAAGATCATGCGTCCCCTGTCCGACGGCACCCTGCCCGCCCCCTACACCGGGGCGATTGCGCTGGATGGAAACCTCACCATTGACCTCTTGTCCGACATCGCCCGCAGTCCCGCGCTGGCTCAGGCGGATCTGCGCATCGCGCCTGCCTCTCCCGGCAAGGCGCTGCGGCTCAGCCCGTTCCTGCAAGCCCGCCGGGGCACGCTCTATGTGAACCTCGAAGAGGCAGGGCTGCTCTGTGAGGAAACCTTCGCCACGTCCGCCGAAGCGGTCACGGCCCTGCTGGCCAAAGGGGCCGTGCGCGCGGTGGTCACCGATGGCGGCAACCCCGCCACCGCAGGCGATGCGGCGGGCCAACACACCCAATCGCCACCGCCCGTGCATGTCGCGCGCATCACCGGCGCGGGTGACACCTTCATGGCCGCCCATATCGCGGCAGAGCGCAAGGGCCAGCCCCCACAGGCGGCCCTTGAAGACGCGCTCGAAGCTGCCGCCCTCTATGTTTCCGGAGCCACAACCATATGATCCCCCTCACTTTTTCCTCCGAAGTCACCACAGCACGCAGCGCAAACACACCGCTGGTCGCGCTCGAAAGCACCATCATCACCCATGGCATGCCCTATCCCCAAAACCTTGAGGTCGCGCGCCAGGTCGAAGCCGACGTGCGTGCCGCCGGGGCCACGCCCGCCACCATTGCCGTGATCGACGGCGCGCTGCACATCGGGCTGGAGGACGCCCAGCTTGAAGCACTGGCGCAGGCGCAAAACGTCGCCAAGCTCAGCCGCGCGGATATGGCCACCTGCATTGCCACAGGCGGCACCGGGGCCACGACCGTGGCCGCCACCATGATCGCCGCCCACCTCGCCGACATCCACGTCTTCGCCACCGGCGGCATCGGCGGCGTGCACAAAGGGGCCGAAGACAGCTTTGACATCTCAGCCGACCTGATGGAGCTTGCCCAGACCCCCGTGACCGTCGTGGCCGCCGGCGCCAAAGCCATCCTCGACATTCCCAAAACGCTGGAAGTGCTTGAAACCCAAGGCGTTCCCGTCATCGCCTATGGGCAAGACAGCCTGCCCGCCTTCTGGAGCGCGACCTCTGACCTGATCGCGCCTTTGCGCATGGATGATGCGACAACCATCGCCCGCGCCCATCAGACGCGGCAACAGATGGGCCTGCCCGGTGGCCAGTTGATCACCAACCCGATCCCGCGTGCGGATGAAATCCCCGCTGCCACCCTCGCCCCGATCATCGCACAGGCGCAGGCCGAAGCCGACGCGCAAGGTGTCAGCGGCAAGGGCGTGACCCCCTTCCTCCTCCAGCGCATCTTCGAACTGACCGAAGGCCGCTCCCTGACGGCAAACATCGCACTGGTGCGCAACAACGCCCGCCTTGCGGCGCAAATTGCCACCT
The DNA here is from genome assembly GCF_947500075.1 of uncultured Sulfitobacter sp. Taxonomy (GTDB): domain Bacteria; phylum Pseudomonadota; class Alphaproteobacteria; order Rhodobacterales; family Rhodobacteraceae; genus Sulfitobacter. The sequence goes on from NZ_CANMQS010000002.1 coordinate 797,478, forward strand.
CATTAACGAATACGACCTGAGGCAGCCGCCCATTTTGAAGGCAGATCACCCATAAATGCCGTCAAACCGTGCACTTGCCATTGTAGCTGTCTTAGAAAGTCCCTAGCTGTAACTCTGAAGAAAAAGCCGTATATCTTAACAAAACCATCGTTGCTGCTGCCTGAATGAACACACCTTTCGACATCGAAACGCCCGAGGCGAAACGCCCGACGCTGGTGGCACGTCTGCGTGCCTCCTTCCTGACCGGTCTGGTGGTCATTGCGCCCGTGGGTCTGACAATCTGGCTGATCTGGTCCGTTGTGGGATGGATCGACGGCTTTGTGCTGCCGCTGGTCCCGGCCAACTATCACCCCGACCGGATGTTGCAGGACTTCTTCGGCCTTGACCCTGCCGTTCAGATCAACGTGCGCGGTCTGGGCGTGGTGATCTTCCTGATGTTCACCATCATCGTGGGCTGGATGGCGAAGGGCCTGCTGGGCCGCTCGCTGATCCGCTTTGCCGAAAGTCTGGTGGAACGCACCCCCGTCGTGCGCACGATCTATTCCGGCATCAAACAAATCTCCGAGACGATCTTCGCGCAATCAGAACGCAGTTTTGAAACCGCCTGCCTGATCGAATACCCCCGCAAAGGCATCTGGGCGCTTGGGTTCATATCCACCGACACCAAGGGTGAAGTCGCGGAAAAGGGCCATCCCTCCGGCGACATGGTCAGTGTGTTTCTGCCCACCACACCCAACCCGACCTCGGGTTTTCTGCTGTTTTTCCCGCGTGATGACGTCAAGGTGCTGGACATGACAGTGGAAGACGCGGCGAAGCTGGTGATCTCGGCCGGTCTTGTCTACCCGTCCGATGGTGAAAACGGCGAGGTGATCGACATGACCTCGCAGGTCGAGACCAAGAGGATCAAGTAAACCAGCATTCTACGCGCTGATCCTCATCCAAACATCGCGCGCAGATCGACGCTGCTTTTCTCACCGACCAGCTTGAAATCATCCGCCAGAAACTGCTCTGCTGCGGCTTCTCCCGCGTCGCGCAGCGTGGCGATCACCGTGGGGTTCGGGATCGTCTTGGTCGCCACGGACAACTTCTCCATCAACACATCATCCGCGATCATATGCACCCGCACCCGGTTCATCCGGTCGCTGTCCACTGTGCCTTCCTCAATCAACCGCTGCACAAAATCAATCGCGCGCAATTCGCGCAACAGGCTGCTGTTGAAGCTGATCTCATTGATCCGGTTCTGGATCTGCTTGGGCGTCACCGGCAGGTCGGATCGTTCCAGCGGGTTGATGTTGATGATCACAAGATCGGCGGGCAAGTCATTGCCGAAAAACGGAAAAAGCGCGGGGTTCCCGGTGTATCCCCCGTCCCAGAACGCCTCCGTCTGCCTGGTTTCCGCGTCATACATCTCAACCGCGCGGAAAAGCGTGGGCAAACAGGCCGAAGCCATCAGCGCCTCCGGCCCGATCTCATCGCCCGAAAACACCCGGATCTTGCCGTTGCGCACCCGTGTGGCGCAGACAAAGAACAACGGTTCCACGCTGTTGCAGACCTTTTCGTAGTCGAACTTGCGCACAATATCCTCAAGCGGATTGCGGTAAAACGGCCCCGTCGCATAGGGCGAGGTCATGTTGGACACCGCATCGGCCATCATCACCGGCCATGAATACTCCATCGCCTGGCTCAGCGCGCCGACGCCGTGCGGCATCATCCACCGCTCCACCTGCAAATCACTGACGCCCGCCACCTGTTCCCAGAGCCATGCCAGGTTCTCCCGCGCGCCTTCCCGGCCGCCTTTGACCATACCCGCCTTCAGTGCGGCACCATTCAACGCCCCCGCTGAGGTGCCGGAGATCCCGGCAATCTCGACCTCATTCTCCTGCAACAACCGGTCCAGCACACCCCAGGTAAACGCCCCATGCGCCCCGCCACCCTGAAGGGCGAGATTGATGCGCTTGGTGCGCGTCTTCTTGGGTTTCCTGCTCAAAGCGCTGTCCATCCGCCATCGACACTGATCGCCGTGCCGGTGATCTGTGCCGCCGCATCCGAGCACAGGAACGCCGTGGTGCCGCCCATCTGCTCAACAGTGGCGAATTCTTTGGACGGCTGCCGCTTGAGCATGACGTTCTTGATCACCTCCTCGCGGCTCATGTCGTATTCCTTCATCGTGTCGGGGATCTGGCTTTCCACCAGCGGGGTCAGCACATATCCCGGACAGATGGTATTGGCGGTGATCGGCTCTTCTGCCGTCTCAAGTGCTGTGGTCTTGGTCAGACCGACAATCCCGTGCTTGGCCGCGATATAGGCGGATTTGTAGGGCGAGGCCGTCAACCCATGGGCCGAGGCGATGTTCACCACCCGGCCCCAGCCCGCCTTGCGCATCATCGGCAGGGCAACGGCGGTGGTGTGAAACGCGGAACTGAGGTTGATCGCAATGATCGCATCCCACTTCTCAACCGGGAAATCGGGGATGCCGGCGACATGCTGGATACCGGCATTGTTGATCAGGATGTCACAAACCCCTGCCTCTTCAATCAACCTGCGGCATTCATCGCCTTTGGACATGTCTGCCTGAATGTAGCGCGCCTTGACCCCCGTCTCCCTGGCGATTTCCTCAGCCAGCGCGTGGTCCTCCGCGCGATCGGTGAAGGAGTTCAGCACGACATGCGCACCAGCCTTCGCCAACTCCTGTGCAATGCCCAACCCGATGCCGGAGTTGGAGCCGGTGATGACAGCGGTTTTGCCGGACAGATCGACGGTGAAAGCCATGGGGTTCTCCTTGGGAAGCGTATTCTGCGCGCGCATCATGCCTTGCCGCGTCTGCAAAGAAAACGGCTTGTGCATAAAACTGCGCCAAGAAATTCTGCACGCCGGATCAAATGCCTGGCATCCCGCCCCCGTCTTGCCAAAAAAAAACGCCAGCACGAAGCTGGCGTTAAGTTATTGAGGCAGGTTTCATACAGGCAAGAAACCTATCGAGCAGTGACCCCTTTATAGGCAATTCAATGCCCTACGCCAAGTCAAAAGTTGCAACTGGCCTCAAACCCCCGATAAGCATTGGCTTAAGAAAAAAAGGGGCGTCGAGGATTGTTGCGAAAATGGTGAGGGATTTTTTCCAGATGGTGCGGGGCTTTGCAGTGATTCTGTGGATGATTCTCTGCGCGGGCTTTGCAGCCGCAGAACCCAGGCACGGGATATCTATGTATGGGGAGCCCGCACTCCCCCCTGATTTTGTGTCCTTGCCCTACGCAAATGCCGCAGCGCCCAAGGGGGGCAAGATCACCCTTGGCAACGCCGGCGGCTTCGACAGTCTCAACCCGTTTGTGCGCAAAGGCACCGTGCCGTGGCAGCTGCGCTTCTTCACCCACGAGAGCCTGATGGGGCGCTCCTGGGATGAGCCTTTCGCGTTATACGGGTTGCTCGCCGAATCGATTGAGGTGCCGGAAGATCGCGCGTGGGTGGAATTCACCCTGCGGGCGGAGGCACGATTCGCTGATGGGTCTCCCGTGACGGTAGAAGACGTGATCTTCTCCTATCAGGTGCTGGGGACCGAGGGGCACCCGCGGTATCATGGGCTTTACCGTCAGATTGAAAGCATCGAAGCGGTTGGCCCGCGCAGCGTGCGGATGACCTTCAACACCGAAAACCGCGAACTGGCCCTGCTTGCAGGCATGCGCCCGATCCTGTCCAGAGCACAATGGGAGGGCAAGGATTTCGCCGCCGCCCCGCTGGCTGAGATCCCCCTTGGCACCGGTCCCTATACCGTCACCGGGTATGAAGCGAACCGTCAGGTCACCCTCACCCGCAATCCCGACTATTGGGGTGCCGATCTGCCCTTCCGGCGCGGCACCTACAACTTTGATGAGATCCGCATCGACTTTTACGGCGACACCTCGGTGCTGTTTGAGGCGTTCAAGGCCGGCGAAATCTCTGCCGTGCGCGAATTCAACGCGGAGACCTGGAAGACCCAATACGACTTTCCCGCTGTGGATGATGGCCGCGTGGTGAAATCCACCTTCCCGCACCAGAAACCATCGGGGATGACCGGTTTCGCCATGAACATCCGCCGCGCGCCTTTTGACGACTGGCGGGTGCGGGATGCGCTGATCACCGCGTTCAACTTTGAATACATCAATGAAACGCTCACAGGCGGCGCCCTGCCCCGGATCAGCTCGTATTTCTCCAACTCCACCCTTGCGATGCAGCCCGGCCCCGCGCCTGCCGGTGTGGCGGCCCTGCTGGCGCCCCATGCCGCAGACCTGCTGCCCGGCACGCTGGAAGGCTACAGGCTGCCGGTGGGCAACGGTTCTGCGCGCAACCGCGCCGGCATTCGCGCGGCAATGGCGCGTTTGGCCGAGGCAGGCTACACCGCCGAAGACGGCACCATGCGCGATGCCAATGGCAAAGCGCTGGCCTTCCGCATCCTGCTCAGCAAAGGCAACACCGAACACGACAAGATCGCCAGCCTCTATATCCAGGCGCTCAAACGGCTGGGGATCACGGCAGAGATCGAAGCGGTGGACAATGCGCAATACGTGGCCCGCACGGCTGCGTTTGACTATGACATGACCGCCTTCCGCCGCGCCCTGTCGCTGAGCCCCGGCAATGAGCAACGGTTCTATTGGGGATCGGAGGCCGCCGCGTCCGAAGGGTCCGGCAATCTGATCGGGATCGCCTCGCCGGTGGTGGATGGGCTGATCGATGCGATGCTGGCTGCGCGCAGTGCGCAAGACTTCACCGATGCCACCCGCGCGCTCGACCGGGTGCTGACAGCGGGGCGCTACGTGATCCCGTTCTGGCAGTTCAACGAAGGGCTGATCGCCCATGACGCGCGCATGAAAGTGCCGCAGGTGCTGCCGATCTACGGCGACGGGCCTTATTTCATGCCGCAGATGTGGTGGTGGGACGCGGCGGGCTGAACGCGCAAAACCCCAGTATGTCCCTGTCGCCAGTACTTGGGGGCTGCGTCCGGCGCGCATTTTCTGCGGAAGGGGCCCGGTGGAGAGGGCGGAACTGGGGCCAGCCCCAGACCCCGGGATATTTGAAGAGAAAAGAGGGGGGCGATCAGCTGAGAGAGGTGACCCAGAGGATGGTCGCGTCTTCGGCGGAGGTGGAGATGACGTTGTGCCCCATGGTCGCGTCGTAGTATGCGCTGTCGCCGCGGCGCAGTTCCACCGGTTCGTAGAATTCGGTGTAGAGTTCGATCACGCCGGTGAGGACATAGAGGAATTCTTCGCCGTCGTGGCGCACCCAGCCGTCGAATTCCTCCATCCGGCGGGCGCGGATGCGGGCGCGGTAGGGCAGCATCTGTTTCTTGCGCAGCGTGTCGCCGAGCAATTCGTGTTCATAGGTGGTGGTGGCCTTGGCGGTGCCTTCGCCCGATTTGGTCACGGCCATGCGGCCATTGACCTTGTCCTGGGCAGGCGGCGTGAAAAGCTGCGGCACCGAGATTTCCAGACCCACAGCGAGCTTTTTCAGCGCGTCATAGGTGGGCGACATCTGCCCGTTTTCGATCTTGCTGAGGGTGGAGCGCGCCAGCCCTGCCTGTTTGGCCGCCTGTTCCAGTGTCCATTGGCGGCCCTTGCGCAATTCGCGGACGCGCGCGCCCAGATCCACGGGGGGGGCTGTGGCGGCGTCGCCATCCGCACGGGCGATTTCGATCAGCGAAACGGGAGCATCTTTGGTCATGCGGGTGCTATAGCCTGCGCCGCCCCCGGCTTGCAACGTCTGGCCCCCTGCGCTAGCGACGGGGCATGACCATGCCGACCTCTTCCTGGCCCGCCTGCCCTGCGCCGTTCAACATGGCCCGCCACGTGCTGACCGCCGCTGCTCCTGATCCTGACAAGACCGCCTTGTGCCTGCTCTATCCTGACCGGGCCGAGCGGTGGAGTTATGCCGCGCTGACCGCTGCTGTGCGTGGCACCGCAACGGGGTTGCTGAGCGCGGGTCTTTCCCCCGGTGACCGGGTGCTGCTGCGGCTTGGCAATACGGTTGATTTTCCACTGGCCTATCTGGGCGCGCTTGCGGCGGGGCTGGTGCCGGTGCCCACGGCTGCGGCGTTGACCGAGGCGGAGGTGGCCAAGCTGTTGCCCGGCCTGAACCCGGCGCTGATCCTGCAAGACCCGGATGTGCCCTGCCCCGCGGATCCGCGCATCCTGCCGCTGGAGGCTCTGCGCGCCTTCCGCGCCCTGCCGCCCACGGATTGGCACATGGGCGATCCCGAGCGGCTAGGGTATATCGTCTATACCTCCGGCACCTCCGGCACGCCCTCTGCGGTGATGCACGCGCATCGCGCGATCTGGGCACGGGGGATGATGTTTGACGGCTGGTACGGGTTGCGGGCCGACGACCGGGTGCTGCACGCAGGTGCGTTCAACTGGACCTATACGCTGGGCACCGGGTTGATGGACCCATGGACCTGTGGTGCCACCGCGCTCATCCCCGCCCCCGGCACCGCAGCGCAGGATCTGCCAGCGCTGCTCAAGGCCCATGAAGCGACGATCTTTGCAGCCGCCCCCGGTGTCTACCGCCAGATGCTGAAAGGGCGCGCGCAGGTTGACCTGCCGCATCTGCGCCATGGGCTGAGCGCGGGCGAAAAGCTGGCCGACCCGGTGCGCGCAGGCTGGCGCGCGGCCACGGGCACGGCGATTTTCGAGGCTTACGGCATGTCCGAATGCTCCACCTTCATCTCCGCCGCACCAGACGCGCCTGCGCAGAGCGGCGCACTGGGGTGCATCCAGCCGGGACGGCGCGTGAGCTTGCGGACGCACGGCGCGCAGGTGCCCGCAGGCACGCCGGGCACCATTGCGGTGCACCGCTCCGATCCCGGCCTGATGCTGGGCTATCTGGGTGATCCCGACCAGACCGCCGCGCGGTTTGAGGGCGACTGGTTCCTGACCGGCGACATCGCCGTGCAGGACAGCGACGGTCAGATCACCTATCTGGGCCGCAACGATGATATGATGAACGCAGGCGGCTTCCGGGTCTCTCCGCTGGAGGTGGAAAGCGCCCTGGCGGATTTTCCGGGCCTCACTGGTATCGGTGCGGCGGAGGTGGAGGTGAAACCCGGCGCCTGCGTTATCGCGGCATTCTATACCGCCGCCCAACCGCTGGACGACGCGGGGCTGCACCGCTATGCCGAAACCAAGCTGGCGCGGTACAAACAACCGCGCCTTTATGTCCATCTGCCTGCCCTGCCAACCGGGGCCAACGGCAAGGTGCAGCGCCGCGCGCTGGCACCTCTCTATAAGGCCTGACCATGCCCGACCCCATCAAACTTGATATCATGTCCGACCCGATCTGCCCCTGGTGCTATATCGGCAAGGCGCATCTGGATGTGGCCTTGCAGAACCACCCCGACCATCCCTTCGTGATCGAATGGCATCCGTTTCAGCTGAACCCCGACATGCCACGCGAGGGGATGGACCGGCGCGCCTATCTGGAGGGCAAATTCGGCGGCAAGGAAGGGGCCGTGCGTGCCTACGCCCCGGTCGTCGAACATGCGGAGAAAGCGGGCCTCACCATCAATTTTGAAGCCATGCAGCGCACGCCCAATACGCTCAACGCGCACCGGCTGATCCACTGGGCGGGGGTCGAAGGGCGCCAGACCGCCGCCGTGGCCGCGCTGTTTCATGCCTATTTCGTCGATGCCCGTGATATCGGCGATGCAGAAGTGCTGGCCGATATCGCCGACAGCATCGAGATGGACGCGGCCGTTGTCACCCGGCTGCTGAGCACGGATGTCGATGCCGAAGACATCCGCAAACGCGATGCACACAGCCGCCAGATGGGGGTGAACTCTGTGCCGACTTTCATCGTGGCGGGCAAACATGCGGTGCCGGGGGCACAATCGCCCGCGCTCTGGACACAGGTGATCGAGGAACTGGCAGGGGCCGGCTGACGCGGCAAGCGCTGTGGCACTTCGGCCATACTCCGTCGCCGTTGTGTGACATTCCTTTTGCATAGAGCGAATCGCTGGCCTAGGCTCATCGGCAATCGGAGCAAAGACTCCAAACCAATTGAGCGGGCACATGGCAGAACATACACACACACCTCACGGGGGTGCTCCCACCTCTGTTTCCAATCCTTCAGCTTTGCACTGCGCAGATGCGCGGCGTGACATGCGGGTCAAGGACCGCCGCAGCCCGCAGGCAACGCCGCTGTGGATGCAGGATTGCACCCTTTATCTGACGCCACATGACGAGTGTTTCGCATGATCGTCACTTCCGCGCTGCGCCACCGCGTCCTACTCACCTACGGCAGCTTTGACCTGTTCTCGCAAAAGCATGTTCGCCTTTTGCGCGATTTGTCCGGCATGTGCGAAGAGCTGATCGTCGGCTGCGCCACAGACGCCTATTGCATCGATCAGGCCGAACCCTGTGCCGTGCCCTACGCCGACCGCCGTGCCATGCTGGAGCATTGCCGCTTTGTGTCGCGGGTGATCCCCTTTGAGACGCTTGACCAGCAACATACTGATATCGTGAACTATAATGTCTCCGCGCTGGCGATGGGCCGGGAATGGCGGGGCCGCCTTGATGGTTTGCGCGATATTGTCAGACTGCTGTATCTGTCTGATACGGACCAACCCCCGATGCCGCTGACACGGGCCGCACCGGCACTTCAGGTCGCAATTTACTGATCTGCTCGAAATTGCCTGTTGCTGTGAACTCTACCACAGGTTAACCAGACGCTATTTGCGCGTCACCTCGAGGTGACCCGCAATGGGGGTTTGGGGTGAGCGACAAGTTAGCGAATTTCCGCATGGGGCGAGGTGAGTTTGTCGCTTTGATCGCGATGATGTTCGCCACCATTGCCTTTTCGCTCGACGCGATGCTGCCCGCCCTGCCCGATATCGCGGCAGAGCTGTCCCCCGACATGGTCAATCAGGCACCGCTGATCCTGACAGCCTTTGTGCTTGGCATGGGCATTGGCACCTTTATCGCGGGCCCCTTGTCGGATGCCTTCGGGCGGCGGCGGATCATCTTCTTCAGCGCGATCCTCTATATCGCCTCCGCGGCTCTGGCCTATGTCAGCTGGTCGCTGGAGGTGCTGCTGGTTGCCCGCGTGTTGCAGGGGCTGGGTGCCTCCGGCCCCCGGATCGTCGCCGTGGCCATCGTGCGCGACCTGTTTGCAGGGCGCGAAATGGCGCGGATCGTGTCGCTGGTGATGCTGATCTTCACGCTGGTGCCGGCCTTTGCGCCACTGATGGGGATGGTGATCATCAACATGACCGGCTGGCGCAGCATCTTTCTGGCCTTCATGCTGTTCTCCGCCATCACCGTGATCTGGATGTCCGTGCGCCTGCCCGAAACGCTGGCCGTCTCCGACCGCCGTCCGCTGCGCTGGTCGCTGTTGTTCGCCGCTGTGGCCGAGATGTTCGCCAACCGCACCGTGATGCTGTCGATCCTGGTGCAGACCATGGCGATGGCAATGCTCTTTACCACGCTGATGCTGGTGCAGCCGATCTATGAACACGTCTATGACCGGGCAGACAGTTTTCCATACTGGTTCGGCGCGGTCGCCGTGGTCGCGGGCACCTCCAGCCTCGTGAACGCCCGTCTGGTGGTGAAGTTCGGGATGCGGCACATGGTCAGTTCCATGTTGGGCTGGCAGGTGTTCATCACCTCGCTCATGCTGGTGTTCAATCTGGGTGATCTGGCGCGGCCCTACGGCTTTGGCGCGTTCATCGTTTGGCAGACCTGCCTGTTCTTTCAGGCCGGTCTGACGCTCGGCAACCTCAACGCCATCGCGATGGAGCCGATGGGCCATATCGCGGGCATGGCGGCTTCCATCATCGGCTCCATGGCCACCATCTTTGCGGCGCTCATCGCCTCGCCCGTGGGTCTGTTCTTCAACGGCACAATCATGCCGCTGATGGTGGCGGTCCTGATCATGGCGACGGTCGGTTTTGGCCTGATGATGGTGATGGGCCGGGATGATGAACCCCAGCCCGAAGCGGCAGAATAACGCGCGCTCAGGCGGATTTCTTCTTGGCCGCCTTTTCCTTGGCAATCACATGTTCCGCCAGATCACGGGCAATCGCAAACGCCCCTTTGATCTTGTCGGCATCCTTCTTCCAGTCCCGCCGCACGACGATCTTGTTGTCGCGCACCTTGGCCAGCCCGCGCTGGTCCTGAATGAACTGCACCAACCCTTCGGGAGAGGCGAACTTGTCATTGTGGAACTGCACCGTCGCCCCCTTCGGCCCGCCATCCAGCTTGGCAATGCCCGCGCGCTTGCACATCGCCTTGATCCGCACCACCAGCATCAGCGTGTTCACCTCACGCGGCAGTTTGCCAAATCGGTCAATCAACTCCGCCGCGAAGCCCTCAAGCTCCACCTTGGTGCTCAGACCTGACAACCGCCGATAGAGCCCCAAACGCACATCCAGATCCGGCACATAGGCCTCCGGGATCAGCACCGGCACGCCCAGATTGATCTGCGGCGCCCATTGCTCATCCGCCATCGACAGGCCTTCCATCTCCCCCGCCTTGATCTTGGCAATCGCCTCTTCCAGCATGGATTGATACAGCTCAAACCCCACATCGCGCATCTGGCCCGATTGTTCCTCGCCCAGCAGGTTGCCCGCCCCGCGAATGTCGAGGTCTTGCGAGGCCAGCGTGAACCCCGCCCCCAACGTATCCAGAGACCCCAACACCCGCAGCCGCTTCTCCGCCGTTGCCGTCAGCTTGGCGCGCGGTTTTGTGGTCAGATAGGCATAGGCCCGCGTCTTGGAGCGCCCCACCCGTCCCCGGATCTGATACAATTGCGCCAGCCCGAACATATCCGCCCGGTGGATGACCATCGTGTTCGCCGTGGGAATATCCAGACCTGATTCCACAATCGTGGTCGCCAGCAGAATGTCGAACTTGCCATCATAAAAGGCGTTCATCCGGTCATCGAGTTCCCCCGCCGCCATCTGCCCGTTCGCCACGACATAGGTCAGCTCCGGCAGTTGATCCTTCAGGAAGGCTTCAATCTCCGGCAGGTCCGAAATCCGCGGCACCACGTAAAACGACTGCCCGCCGCGATAATGCTCCCGCAGCAACGCCTCGCGCAGGGTCACGGTATCAAATTCGCTCACATAGGTGCGGATCGCCAGCCGGTCTACCGGAGGCGTCCCGATGATGCTCAGATCGCGCACCCCCGTCAGGGAGAGTTGCAAGGTCCGGGGGATTGGCGTCGCCGTCAGCGTCAGCACGTGAATGTCGGTGCGCAGCGCCTTCAGCCGTTCCTTGTGCGTCACGCCAAAGTGCTGCTCTTCATCAATCACCAACAGCCCGAGGTTGTTGAATTTAATGCCTTTTGCCAGCAACGCATGGGTGCCGATGACAATATCCACCGTCCCCTTCGCCATCCCGTCGCGTGTGGCATTGGCATCCTTGGCACTGACAAAGCGCGACAACTGCCGCACCTCGATCGGAAAGCCTCGGAACCGCTCGGCAAAGGACTTGTAGTGCTGCCGCGCCAGCAGCGTCGTCGGCGCAATCACCGCCACCTGCACACCGGACATCGCCGCCACAAAAGCTGCGCGCATCGCCACTTCGGTCTTGCCAAAGCCCACGTCGCCGCACACCAGCCGGTCCATCGGATTGCCAGAGGTCAGATCATCAATCACCTCGCCAATCGCGCGCAGCTGATCATCCGTTTCCTGATAGGGGAAGCGCGCTGAAAACGCGTCCCACATCCCCGGCGGCGGCTCCAGCACCGGCGCGCGGCGCAAGGCACGCTCCGCCGCGATGCGAATGAGCTTGTCCGCCATCTCCCGGATGCGTTCCTTGAGCTTGGCTTTCTTCGACTGCCACGCACCGCCACCCAGACGGTCCAGCAGCCCTTCGTCGTGGCCGTATTTGCTCAGCAGTTCAATGTTCTCAACCGGCAGGTACAGCTTTGCTTTCTCGGCATATTCCAGCACCAGACACTCATGCGCCGCACCCGCTGCCGTCACCACCTCCATGCCGTGATAGCGACCGATCCCGTGGTCCACATGCACGACCAGATCACCGGGGGTGAGGCTCTGCGTTTCCGTCAGGAAGTTCTCCGCCCGCCGCTTGCGCTTGGGCGCGCGGATGAGCCTGTCGCCCAGCACATCCTGCTCGGAGATCACCGTCAGGGTGCTCTTCTGGCCTACCGCTTCGCTACTTGAGGCGGAGCCGCCCCCAAACGGCCCCTCAAACCCATGCTCCAACGCCCAGACCGCCAGATGCAAACCGCGTTTGCCGACCCGCGTGGCATTGGTGATCGGAATGGCCTCCGCCAGCCCCTCGTCCTCAATCAACCCCGTCAGCCGCTCCCGCGCCCCTTCGGAGTAGCTGGCAATCACCACCGGCCCTTTTTCAAGCTTTGCCTGAACATGCGCCGCCAAGGCCCCGAAAAGGCTCACCGATTCCTGCTGCCGCTCCGGTGCGAAGTTCCGCCCGATCCGGGCACCCGCATCCAGAACCCCCGGCCCCGTCGCCTGCGGCAGTGGCGTGAACTGCACCACCCGGTGCCCCGTCACTGCCGTCTCCCACGCCGCATCATCCAGATACAGACCCGCAGGCGGGGCCGGCTTATAGACCGTATCCATCTTGCTGCGGTTCGCCATCGCCAGACGCCGCGTCTCGTATTGATCCTCGATGCTCTCCCACCGCGCCAGCCGCGATGGCGTCACCTGATCATCCAACGTGACCGAGGCCCCCGGCACATAGTCAAACAGCGTCTCCATCTCCTCATGGAAAAACGCCAGCCAATGCTCTGCCCCCTGATGCTTGCGCCCGGCAGAGATCGCCTCATAAAGCGGATCATCCGTTCCCGCCGCGCCAAATTCGATGCGGTAATTCTGTCGGAACCGCGTCACCGCGGCCTCGTCCAGTATCAACTCGCTGACAGGGGCCAGTTCCACCAGATCCAGCTTCTCCGTTGTGCGCTGCGTCGCCGGATCAAACCGCCGCGCCCCATCCAGCGTGTCGCCAAACAGATCCAGCCGCACCGGCCCCAGATCGCCGGGCGGATAAATATCAATGATCCCGCCCCGGATCGCATAATCGCCCGGTTCCATCACCGTGGGGCTTTGCACGAAGCCCATCCGCACCAGAAACGCCCTGAGCGCCCCTTCATCAATCCGGCTCCCGACGCGCGCCGAAAACGCCGCATCCCGCAACAGCGACCGCGCAGGCACCCGCTGCGTGGCGGCATTGAGCGTGGTCAGCAGGACAAACCGCTCCGGCATCCCGTGCACCAGCGCGGCCAGCGTCGCCATGCGCTGCGCACAGACATCCGCATTGGGCGACACCCGGTCATAGGGCAGACAATCCCAACCCGGAAACACCACCACCGGCATGTCAGGCGCGAAAAACCGCAACGCGGCCTGCGTCGCCGCCATGCGCTTGTCATCGCGCGCCACATGCACCACCGCGCCGTGCCGCGCGACTTCATCCAAGATCGCACGGGCGTCATAGCCTTCGGGCACACCGGAAAGGGTTATCTTGTCGGTCATCATGGGTACTCAATTGGCGCGGGGCTAACCTGCGTCAACCACCCAATGGGCCCAAGGTCAAGTTCTGATACATGCCCCAGATCGCCGTGACGAAGATCGACAGCATCCCGATGATCTGCGTATAGAGCCGGTGCCGCGTCAATCGCTTGCACAACACCTCTCCCTGCGCGCCTTCCTGCGTGATCAGCCGCGCGGTCGACAGGCTCAGCAACCCCACCAGCGACAGCGGAAAGCCCAGCAGGAACACCGCCTGCGCAAACTCGTTCTTGTAGACGAACCCCAGCAGCACCAGCATCGTCAGGCCAAAACAGCCAAAACCCAGCAACCACAGCCCCGACATCTGCCCGATATAGAGCAAGCGGTTCACATTGATCCGCACCAGATCTTCCAGATCGACCATCGCCTGATCGCCCTGACGCCGCGCGCGCAGCACCATGTCATAGGGCACACCCAGCACCCAATGGCTGGTGGTGGACCACAGTACAGCCAGCACAATCCAGAACCACAGGTTCGAGAAGGATCGCATGTCAATAAGTTCGAAAAGGGTCTGATACCAGTCCAAGTGGAGCCTCTAGCGGTGGTAGTGGGGGCGTCATACCCAAGTGCTCTGGCAATTCATACCCTTGAGGCGTCAGATTTTTCATGGCAAGCCAAGCAGGCACGCAGATGAGGTATTTTTGATGCAGCCGATCCACGCCCCCTTCCCCGCCACACGCCTGCGCCGCACCCGCGCCACGCCTGCCCTGCGCGGTCTGGTCCGGGAAAACGCGCTGGAGGTGGGTGATCTGATCTGGCCCGTCTTCGTGCGCTCCGGCGAAGAGATCGAAGAACCCATCCCCTCCATGCCCGGTGTGATGCGCCGTTCTGCCGATAAGGTGGTGCACGCCGCCGCAGAGGCACATGCCCTCGGCATCCGCGCGATGTGCATCTTTCCCTACACCGGCCCCGAGGAACGGACAGAAGATTGCGCAGGCGCGTGGGATCCGCAAAACCACGCCAACCGCGCGATTGCCGCCATCCGTGCGGCGTTTCCGGACATGGCGATCATGTCGGACGTGGCGCTGGATACCTACAACATCAACGGCCACGACGGCTTTGTCGAAGACGGCATCATCGTCAACGACCGCACGGTGGAGGCTTTGGTGAAAATGGCCCTCGCGCAGGCGGATGCCGGTGCTGACATCATCGGCCCCTCTGACATGATGGACGGCCGCATTGGTGCGATCCGCGCTGCCCTTGAGGCCGCAGGCCACCAGAACGTGACGATCCTCAGCTACGCCGCGAAATACGCCTCCGCCTTCTATGGCCCGTTCCGCGATGCGGTGGGGGCCTCTGCCGCCCTGACGGGCGACAAGAAAACCTACCAGATGGATCCCGCCAATTCGGACGAAGCGCTCCGTCTCGTGGCCCGCGACCTTGCCGAAGGCGCGGATATGGTCATGGTCAAACCCGGCCTGCCCTATCTCGACATCTGCCGCCGTGTGAAAGACACCTTCGGCGCGCCGACATTCGCCTATCAGGTGTCGGGCGAATTCTCCATGATCAAGGCCGCAGGCCAGAATGGCTGGATTGATGAAGAGCGGGTGATGATGGAAAGCCTGATGGCGTTCAAGCGCGCGGGCTGCGATGGGATTCTCACCTACTTCGCCCCGGCTGCGGCGCGCCTTCTCACTGCAAATCAGTAGATCTACCCAAAACGTTAACCTGGCGTTAACCCACTGTTAAACAATGTAAATTGCCCCGTTTTCGGCTAATTTCCTGAAAACGCGTCCAATTTGACCCCATGATCGTCATAGGGGTGCCTGATCTTAGTGGACAACTACAAGTAATTGTTGTCCGGCCTGCCGGTATACAGGTAGGTTTGACGAAAAAGATCGAGCGGAATGAACGAAGCTTTCTATCAACAGATGATTGAGACAACGGACGTTGTCATGATCGCGCTTGACGCAAACGGGAATGTCCTGACGGCAAACCCCTCGGCTTGCGCGTTCTTTGGCTATGAAAAGTCCGGGTTTCTGGGGCTGCCGGTCTTCCAGATCCTGTCCTTTACCGATCTTGATGACATCAAAACGCGCATGGCCGCGCAACCGCGCTCAGCGCCGGCGCGCGGGCTGACGGCAACCACCCTGATGGGGGCGACCATCCCCGTGGCCACCACCATCTCCAGCTGGCGCTCCCCGGAAGGGGATACCTGTTACAGTCTGGCCCTGCGCGATGTGCAGGCTGAACTCGCGGTGGAAAGATCAACCCAGGCCGAACTCATCCGCGCCAGCAACGCCATCCAGGGCGCCAACATCGCGGTCTTTGAATACGACGTATTGGCGGATGAGGCGATTGTCTCTGACATCTGGCGCGAAGCGCTTGAGATCGCGCCGGGAGAGACGCTCGACGTGCAGGCCGAATGGCGTGGCCGCGTGCACCCCGAAGACCTGGAGGCGGCCCTTGCCCCTGTGGTCAGCTGTCTCGAAGACAACCTTGACCGGGCCAGTTGCGAATACCGCATGTATACCCGTGACCGCAGCGCCCTGCGTTGGATCAAGACGGACATCGCCGTGGCTGAGCGGGACAAGGACGGCAACGCCATCCGCCTGTGTGGCGCGCAGCAGGACATCACCGAACGCAAGGAGGCTGAACACGCCCTGCGCGAAAGTGTGGACCAGTTCCGCTCCGCCTTTGACAATGCCCCCATCGGCAAGGCGATCCTTGGCCTGGATGCCCGCTGGACCGAAGTGAACGCCGCGTTCTGCGCGATCCTGGGATTTGACGATCTGGTCAACATGGACCCGCGCAGCGTGATTCATCCCGATGACCTTGGACAGGACCTTGAGGCCTTCGAGGCGATGCTGGCAGGGGAACAGGACGTCTACCAGACCGAAAAGCGCTACATCCACGCCTCGGGCAAGATCGTCTGGGCGCAGTTGAGCATGGTGCTGGTGCGCGATTCCTTCGGAGACCCCAAGCACTTCATCTCCCAGATCGTCGATCTGACCGAACACCGCCGCCTTCAGGACCTCAAGAGCGAATTCATCGCCAGTGTCAGCCATGAGCTGCGCACGCCCGTCACCTCGATCCTTGGTGCGCTCAAGCTGCTGTCTGCCACCCAGCAGGACAGCCTGTCCGATCCCGCCAGAAAGCTGGTGGGCATTTCGGTGCAAAACAGCGAACGGTTGAGCCAGCTGGTCAATGACATCCTCGATTTCGAGAAATTCTCCGTGGGCAAGCTGCGCTTTGACATCAAGCCGCAGAATGTCGCCAGCCTTGTCGCCAAATCCGCCCTGCAAAACGGCCCCTACGCCGAAAGCCACAACGTTGATATCGTTACCGATCTGCCGCTGGTGCCCACGGTCTGCGACGTGGACCCCGCCCGGCTGACGCAGGTGATCACCAACCTGCTGTCGAATGCCGCCAAGTTCTCCTATGCCGGTGGCAAGGTCGAGGTGCAGGTGAAGGTCGTCGACGGCATGGTGCGGACCTGCATCAGCAATCAGGGCGACGGCATCCCGCCAAGTTTCCACGACAAGATCTTCAAACCCTTCTCTCAGGCAGCATCCGCCATGACGCGCGCGGTCGGGGGCACCGGGCTGGGGTTGAGCATTTCCAAACAGATAGTCGAACATCTGGGCGGCCAGATCGGGTTTGACAGCGAACCCGGCGGCCAGACCGATTTCTGGTTCACCCTGCCGCTGGCCAAGACCGATACCGGTGTCACGCCGATTGCACTGGCCTGCTGAGCAAAGGCACCCAAGCGCCCTGTTTTCACCTGCCTGTCCGGACCTGACCGCGCCTTTCCCAACGGGTACGTCACGCCACTGCGCTGAGGTTATTCTTGCGTTAAGCTTTGGGCGCTAGAGCCTTTTCTGACGGTGAAAAAGGCAACGTTCATGAACACACATTTTCTTTTGTATCGCAGCAAAGCACGCAAGAAAATTCAGACGGAAACCATTGTCGATATTCTGGCGAAAAGCATCAGGAACAATAGGGAAGAGGGGCTGACCGGCTTTCTGCACACCTATGATGATCAGTTTCTGCAATACTTGGAAGGCCCCCAAGGGCCGTTGATGCGAAAAGTAGCGCGCATTCAAAAAGATCGCCGACATACCGACTTTCTCATCCTTGCGGAGGGCGAGGTGGAGGAGCGGCTGTTTCCGGATTGGGAAATGGGACAAATAGCAGATTAGAGCTGGGTTTTTGATGGAGCAGAGGAAAACCAATCGTGGTTTGCCTCATCCACCCCGGTCAACCCGGTGCCTTTGCTTCAAGCCGTCGCCGCCCATGCCGGAAAGTCCGATCTATTGGAGGTTTCTGAGGAGTGATGTTTGCCTGAATGTCCGCCCGGCCCCGGCATGCAAGCGCGACGACACCGCAAAAAGCATCCCACCGTGGTGCGGTCCAGAAGCACCATTTCGCCCAGTTCAGCAAACCGCATGACAAGGCGCAGAAAACCGCCTATGGTGGCGCTCAAGTCGGGCAAACCGGCACGAGCACTTTAAACCGGCACATAAATCACAGGCAAAACAATGAGCAATCCGAATTTTTCACGGCGGGTCTTTACCATGGGCGCGCTGGCCACCGTTGGGGTAACGGCGGCATGCGGCAACGGCATCGGCAGCCGCGGGTCCCAATTGATCGACGCGCGCGTTGATACAACCCTCGAAGAGATGTACCGCCAGTATCCCAACACCCAGTCCCTTGCGCAGAAAGCAACGGGCATGCTGGTCATGCCGTTGGTCACCGAAGCGGGCTTTGGCTTTGGCGGCGCATATGGACGCGGCGCCTTGCGGATCGATGGCGTCTCGGTTGATTACTATTCCGTCGTCAAAGGCTCTGGTGGCTTGCAGATCGGCGCGCAGCAATATGCGCATGTGCTGTTCTTCATGACCCAGGATGCGCTGACCGAATTCCGACGTTCCCCCGGCTGGGCCGCTGGTGCGGATCTCGAATATGTTATTTCTGACAAGGGCGACAGCGTCAACGCGGATACCACGACCGTCCTGTCGCCAGTGCTGGCGGCGGTCTTTGGCCGCGCAGGCCTGCGCATCGGCGCGACGCTGGAAGGTACCAAATACACGCGCATCATCCCCTGAAGCGCCCTGCCTTAGGTTAATTTTACTTCAAGAGTGACACGTAGTCCCTTGTTTTTGTGTCAGTAACAGATGGTTAACGCCTGTCCCCGCGGGGACAGGCGCCCTGCATCTTCTACCCAACAGCATTCAAACGCTTGATCAGGCTGGAGGTATCCCACCGCCCGCCACCCAGCTTTTGCACGTCCTTGTAGAACTGATCGACCAGCGCCGTCACCGGCAGGCTCGCCCCGATCTCATCGCCTGTCGACAGGCAGATGCCCAGATCCTTGCGCATCCAGTCCACGGCAAATCCATGCTCGAACTCATCGGCCAGCATCGTCTCATAGCGGTTGACCATCTGCCATGACCCTGCGGCCCCCTGGCTGATCACCTCCGTGACCGCCGCCCCGTCAAGCCCGGCCTTCTGCGCGAAATGCAGCGCTTCTGAGAGCCCCTGAACAAGGCCCGCAATCGCGATCTGGTTGCACATCTTGGTCATCTGCCCGGCCCCTGATGCGCCAAGACGGCGGCAAATCTTGGAATAGACCTCCATGATCGGGAGCGCCCGGTCAAACGACCCGACTTCGCCACCGCACATGATCGAGAGTTGGCCATTCTCCGCCCCCGCCTGCCCGCCGGACACAGGCGCATCCACGAAACTGATCTGCAAGGCATCCGCCTCGGCGTAAAGCTCGGACGTCACAGCCGCCGACACGGTGGTGTGATCCACAAAGACACAGCCCGGTGCCATGCCCGCAAAGGCGCCATCTTCCCCCAGACAGACCGAGCGCAGATCGTCGTCATTGCCCACGCAGGCCATGACAAACTCCGCCCCGTCAGCCGCCGCGCGCGGCGTTGTCCCCATGGCGCCGCCATAGGTCTCAACCCAGGCTTCCGCCTTGGCGGTGGTGCGGTTGTAGACCGTCACATCATGCCCCGCCTTTTGCAGATGCCCCGCCATCGGGCCGCCCATCACACCCAGTCCCAAAAATGCCAGCTTCGCCATGCCTGTTCCCATCGCCTTTTCTATGTCAATCAGTTGCGCTATTGCGAAGGCTACACCTAACACCCTGCGCCGGTTGGTCAATCTGCGCGGTCCCATCCGGAGCATCCATGGCGCTCGTTTTTCGCTGGCTGGTACGACTTGCTGCTGCACTGATTGTGCTGGGCGTGGCTTCGGTCACGCTGGTCTATTGGCTGGCATCCCGCTCCCTGCCTGACTACGACGACACGGTTCAGGTGCCCGGCATCCAGACCCCGATTGAGATCGTGCGCGACAACGCCAATGTGCCGCATATCTTTGCGCAATCGGATGGCGATGTGTTCTATGGCCTTGGCTTTGCCCATGCGCAGGACCGCCTGTGGCAGATGATCACCCTGCGCCGCACCGCGCAAGGGCGGCTGAGTGAGGTCTTCGGCACACCGACGCTGAACGTGGACAAGCTGCTGCGGCGGTTTGATATCTATACGCTGGCGGTGGAATCGGTTGCCGCCCTTGATCCCGAAACGCAAGACGCGCTGGACGCCTATGCGGCCGGCGTCAATGCGCGGCTCGACCAGATCAATTCCGAAGCACTGGGCCGCGGCGCACCGGAGATGATGATGTTCAACGCGCCCGTGGCCCCGTGGCGCCCGGCGGATTCACTGGCGATCATCAAGCTGATGGGCCTGCAATTGTCCGGCCATCTGTCGGCAGAGGTCAAACGCGCCCGCGCCTCACTGGCGCTGGAAGACGCGGACCGCTTGCGCGACCTGCTGCCCGATGCGCCGGGGTCGGGCGTCGCGGCCCTGCCCGAATACGCGCAGCTTGTCCCCGGCGCGCCGCGCTTTGCCGCCAACATCCCGCTGGACCCGCATCCGCTGTCGCCGTTCAAACCACTGGAACTGGCCGGAGCCTCCAACGCCTGGGCCGCCGCCCCCTCCCGCTCCGCCTCTGGCGGCACGCTGCTGGCCAATGACCCGCATCTGGGCTTCACCGCCCCCGCGATCTGGTATCTGGCCCGGATGGAGCTTTCCACCGGCGGTGTGATCGGCGGCACCATCCCCGGCGTGCCGGTGATCCTCACCGGGCGCTCTGCGGCCTTGGGCTGGGGCCTGACCAGCGCCTATGTGGATGATCAGGACGTATATATCGAAGAGCTGAACCCGGAAAACAAGAACGAATACCGCACGGTACGCGGCTTCAAGGAATTCGCCACCCGCGCCTCCATCATCACGATCAAGGACGCCGATCCGGTCACGCTCAACCTGTTGTGGACCGAAAACGGCCCCGTCCTGCCCGGTACCCACTACAATCTGGCCAGCGTCACCCCGCCCGGCCATGTGGCGTCCGTCAACTGGACGCTGCTGTCGGCGCGGGACACGACGATGTCGGCCGCAATGGCCTTGATGCGGGCCCAGACCGTGGCCGAAGGCATCGCCGCCGGAGAGCGCTACATCGCGCCTGCTCAGAACCTCACGCTGGTGGACCGCGAAACGATTGCGATGAAAACCATCGGCGCGCTGCCCCGCCGGGACGCGGCCCATCAAAGCCAGGGCCGGCTGCCGACCCCCGGCTGGGTCAAGGAAAACCGCTGGGAAGGCCGCCTGCCCTATGCGGGCAATCCGGAATTCGTGGCCCCTGCGGGCGGGATCCTTGGCAACACCAACAACAAGATGGTCGACCGGCCTTTTCCCAACCATGTGTCCTTCCTCTGGGGCGACACGCAGCGGGTGCAACGCTGGCAACGCCTGATGCAGACCCGCGCCGTGCACACCCGCGACAGCTTCATCGAAGCGCAACTGGACACGGTCAGCTTCACCGCCCGCTCGCTGCTGCCGCTCATCGGTGCGGAGCTGTGGTTCACGGGGGAGGCCGCCCCCGACGGCACGCCCGAACGCCAGCGCCAGCGCGCGCTCACGCTGCTGGCCGGCTGGTCGGGGGAGATGAACGAACACCTGCCGGAGCCACTGATCTATGCGGCCTGGTTGCGCAGCTTGCAGGCGCGGATGATCCAGGACGATCTGGGCCCGCTGGCTGAGGAATTCATTCAGGTGGAACCGGTGTTCATCGAACGCGCCTTTCGTGATGTGGATGGGGCGGCCATCTGGTGCGACGTGCGCCAATCCGCCCCGGTGGAGACCTGCCCCGACATGGCGCGGCTGGCGCTGGATGATGCGCTGATCTGGATCAATGAGACATGGGGCGACAATCTGGAGAGCCTGCGCTGGGGCGACGCGCATCAGGCCACCCATGACCACCCGGTGCTGGGCGAAATCCCCGTGCTGCGCTATTTCGTGAACATCCGCCAATCCACCTCCGGCGGCGACAACACCTTGCAGCGGGGCAAGACCAAGGGCACCGGGCCGGAGCCCTTCAATAACGTGCATGGGGCGGGCTATCGCGGGGTCTATGACTTTGCCGATCCTGACAGTTCGGTCTTTGTGATTTCCACCGGGCAATCGGGGCATTTCCTGTCGCGCCATTATGACGATCTGGCGCAGTTGTGGCGGCGGGGTGAATACATCCCGATGTCGCTGGATGAAGGGCTGGCACGGGCCGCCTCCGTGGGTGTCACCGTGCTGGAGCCGCAGCGCTGATGAACCGGGTGATCCTGTTCAACAAACCCTTCGGGGTGCTGTCGCAATTCACCGACAAGGGGACCGAAGGATCAACACGCCCCACCCTGTCCGGCTTCATCGACCAGCCGGGGTTCTATCCGGCAGGCAGGCTCGACAAGGACAGTGAAGGGCTGATGGTGCTGACCGACAATGGCGCCTTGCAGGCCCGGATTGCCCATCCCAGATACAAACGGTCCAAGACCTATCTGGTGCAGGTCGAAGGGGTGATCACCGAAGGCGCGCTGATGGCCCTGCGCAAGGGGGTGGACCTCAAGGACGGGCGCACCAAACCGGCAGAAGTGACGCGCGTCGATCCCCCCGCCACGCTTTGGGAGCGGGACCCGCCGGTCCGCTTCCGAAAAACCGTGCCCGATGGCTGGTTGGAAATCGCCATCCGCGAAGGCCGCAACCGGCAGGTCCGCCGCATGACCGCCCATGTGGGCCTGCCCACCTTGCGGCTGATCCGCATCGGCGTGGGCGATTGGCACCTCAACGACCTGCGCCCCGGCGCCTGGCGGTGGGCGTCTGAAACAGGCGCCTGAGCCTGCGAAGTTCCCCCCGCCTTCTCTACCGGTGCCTGCCCCGTCACACTCCGCGCAACGGCCCCGATCCAGGCACCGTCCTGCCCCCTCTTTTTGGCCAAAAATATCCCTGCGCACCCTCTCCCCCATCACTCCCATGCCGGTGAAGCGCCGTAGGGTGGGGGCACCCCACCACACTCATCCAATCATCCCCATCACCATCCGTGTCACCCAAACCCCGCCAACGGCAGAAACCGCCGTCAGGCTGGTCCCCCAGATCAGATCGATGATCACCATTTCCCATGTCCAGTCCTTGAGCAACGCCAGATTGGTGAACTCATAGGTCCCATAGGCCACCGCCCCGATCAGTGCGGCATTCCCCAGCACCCACCACAGGCTGTGGCCCTCAGCCATGGCCGGGACAGAGACGAACCACAGCAACACCGCGACAAAGAAAGCGTAGAAGAAAAACGCCGGCAGAATGCGGAAGGTCTCCAGCATCAGATGGCCAATGGTGCGGTCAAAGACAGGTTTGACGACCGTGCCGAGGCCGAGGAAGTCGATCCCGAGGAAGATCGCGAAGGTGATGAGGTAGAGAATAACGACGGTCATTGGGGTACTCATGGCTGCGGCTTGGACCACCAGATGTGGCGGTATCCGGAAAATTCGAATTTTCCGGCACAGAATTTTCGAAAATTCTGCCCGCTCACAACTGCTGGAACTGCGCTTCCTGTTTGGCGGACCAGCGCACGGTGAGGGTGAAGCCCTCCTCCGTCTGATCCTCAGACACCACGATGTCCTGATCAAAGAGCCACGCGCGTTTGCGTCCCTCAGCAAAGCTCAGCGTCAGATCCGCTTCGCGCACAGCACCTTGCAAGGCCTCGGCAACAACCGATTGCAGTGTCTCCAGCCCCTCGCCGGTGATGGCGGAAATGGCCAGCACCTGATCGTCGCGCTCCGCACGGGCGCGGATGGCATCTGCGCGCTCGGGCGGCAGCAGGTCGATCTTGTTCCAGACCTCGAATGTGGGCGTGTCGGAGGCCACACCCAGAGAGGTCATGATCTCCTGCACATCCGCCGATTGCTCTTCCGTCTCCGCATGGGAAATATCGCGCACATGCAGGATGATGTCGGCGGCCAGCACTTCTTCCAGCGTGGCGCGGAAGGCAGCGACGAGTTCGGTGGGCAAATCCGAGATGAACCCAACCGTGTCGGACATGATGATCTCCGGCCCATCGGGCAGCGTCAGGCTGCGCATGGTGGGGTCGAGCGTGGCAAAAAGCATGTCCTTGGCCATCACCTCCGCCCCGGTCAAGCGGTTGAAAAGCGTGGACTTTCCGGCGTTGGTATAGCCCACGAGGGCGACAATCGGATAGGGCACTTTCGCCCGCGCGGCGCGGTGCAGCGCGCGGGTCTTGGTGACTTTCTCCAACTGCCGGCGCAGGCGCACGAGTTGATCGTCAATCGCACGGCGGTCGGCTTCGATCTGGGTCTCACCGGGGCCGCCGACGAAACCCAAACCGCCCCGCTGCCGCTCCAAGTGGGTCCAGGCACGCACCAGCCGGGTGCGTTGGTAATTCAAAGCGGCCATCTCCACTTGCAACACCCCTTCACGGGTGGCGGCGCGGTCGGAAAAAATCTCTAGAATCAGGCCAGTACGGTCGAGGAGCTTCACCCCCCAGGCCTTTTCCAGATTGCGTTGCTGAACGGGCGTGACGGGGCCGTCAACGAGGACCAGTTCAACCTCGTTGTCTTCCATCCGGTCGTGCAGGTCCTGGATCTTGCCTTTGCCGAACAATTTGCCGGCATCCACGCTGCGCAATTGCACGATCTCTGACCCCACTACCTCCAACGCGGGCAGTGCACGGGCCAAAGACACAGCTTCTTCCAGCGCTGGCCCCGGATCACGGCGGTCGGCATTTGTGCGGATGTCAGGATGCAGCACCCACGCGCGTGTCACGCGGGGTCCGTCGGACTCATCGATTTGAAATTGCGCTTTGCTCAAGAAGCGTCTTCGCCCTCATACAGGCTGATCGGCTGGCTGGGCATGATGGTCGAGATGGCGTGCTTGTAGACAAGCTGAGATTGGCCGTCGCGGCGCAGCAACACACAGAAATTGTCAAACCAGGTGATGACACCTTGCAGTTTGACCCCATTGATCAGGAAAATGGTGACCGGTACCTTGGTCTTGCGTACATGGTTCAGGAACGCATCCTGAAGATTCTGTCTGTCAGACGCCATAGTCTTATCTCACTTATTTTTCTTGCTGGCACCCGCGTACCGGGCCCCCCCACCGGTGTAAGTATGTCGTTACATCAGGGGAGTTTCCAGCCCCTATTTCTGAGCCGTGGCAGAATTGACGCAGGGGCAATTTATGTCAGTTATGTGACACTTTCAGGCGCGCCACAGGTCTGGTGTCAAAAGCGCGATAATGGCGAGGGTTTCGAGCCGCCCCAGCACCATCGCGCCTGCCAGGATCGCCTTGGCGGTCACGCTCAGCTCGATCAGGCGGACAGGGGTTTCGGTGGCGTATTCCACCAGCGGCCCGGTGGTGGACAGGCTGGCAATGGACAGCACCAGCGCGTCCTCGAACGAAGTGCCTGCGAGGGTGAGCAACAGGGTGATCCCGGCCAGCGACAGGGCGAAGAGCATGAAGAAGATCCATGCGATGAAGGCCCCGTTGCTTTGCAACCGTCGGCCCGCGGTCCCTGCCCCGCTGACTGAACTGGGATGCACCAGCCGCTCCATCTCCCGCGCGCCGTTGTGATAGAGCGCGAAGACCCGCAGCAGTTTCACCCCGCCCGCCGTGGTCGCCACGCCGCCCCCGATCAGCGCCAGCCCCATCAGGATCAGCCCCGGCGTCGCCAGCCCCGACCAGCTTTGCGCCGCCCCCCAGTGTTCCGACACAAAGCCGGTGGTGGTCAGAAAGGACATCACCGTGAACACCGACCCCCAAAGCGCGTAGAGCCCGCTGACAAGGTTGGCTTCCTCCGCAATGTCAAACGCGCCGATGAAGTGGCGCAGGAACAAGAGCAGCGGCACGGCCACAACGATGAAGATGCCGATGCGGAATTCGGGATCGCTGCGCAGGCCCCCCTGGGTGGCGGTGATCGTGTCCTGCGAAAACGTCAGCCGCGACAGGGCAAACAGCATGAAGAGCAGCATCACCCCTTCGCCAGTGATCCCGATGTCCGCCTCCGGCACCCCGCCAACCGGAGAGATGCCCGAGGTCGCCATCACCGACATCGCATGACAGATCGCCACCAGCGGCCGGTCGCCCCCCGCCATCAAGAGCAGCCACAACAGCAGCGTCAGCCCGGCATAGACCGGCACCAGCGCCCGGCAGATGCGCATCAGGCGCGCGCGGTGGTCGATCTTGCCCACCCGGTTGCTGAACGCGGCTTCGCGGCGGCCCGGTTCGGCCTGTGCCGTGACCTCAAACCCGCCAAGGTGCAATGGTGCCAGAATGGCAGAAGCCGCAACCCACATCAGCAACCCGCCCATCCAGCCCACCTGCGCGCGCCACAGGTGCAGCGTGTCATTCAGCCGGGCGGGATCATCGAACATCGTGGCCCCGGTGGTGGTCAGGGCGCTGACCATCTCGAAATACACATTGACGAAACGGGTGGTCGGTAGCGCCTCCAGAAAAGGCACGGCCAGCATCGCGGGCAGGATCACAAAAGCGCTGAACAGCGACATCAGCGGCCCCAGCGCGCCGTGCCGCGGTTTGCGCCCCGCATGGGCCACCGCGATCAGCACAAAGGCGATCATGCCCAAGAGCCCGGCATAGAAGAACGCCCGCGCCGTGGTCTCATTATCCCGCACCAGCGCATGCAGCGCCGGCACCATCATGGAGGCCGACACCACACCGAACATCAGCAGGAACAGCGGCAATTGCATCAGGCTGGCGCGGATGTAGGGCTCGCGGGGCAAAGGCTCTCCTCCGCTTCAGAAAAAGTCGATGGAGACTTGCATCAACTGCTCAACCTGTTCGACGTCCTTGGAGAGCGCAAAGACCGCGATGGTGTCGCCTTCGTCGATACGGGTGCTGCCAAGGGGGCGGATGATCTTGTCGCCCTTGCGGATCATGCCGACCAGCACACCTTCGGGAAAGTCGATCTCGGATATGGTCTTGCCGGTGATGGGAGAGGTGGAGAGGACTTCGGCCTCGATCACCTCCGCCTCTGCGTCACCGATGGAATAGACGGCGCGCACCCGGCCATGGCGGATGTGCCGCAGGATGGAGGACACAGTGGTGGCGCGGGGATTGATATAGGCGTCGATCCCCAGTGGCGTCATCAGCGGCACCAGCGTGGGGTCGTTGACCAGCGCGATGACATAGGGGCAGCCTTCGGCCTTGGCGCGCACGCAGGCCAGCATGTTGGTCTTGTCGTCATCGGTGATCGCCAGCATCGCATCGGCCCGCGAAATCCCGGCTTCCGCCAGCAGCGTGGCATCCAGACCGTCGCCATTGAGCACAATCGTGCGTTCCAGCGCTTCGGCCGCGCGTTCGGCGCAGTGGCGGTTCTTCTCAATCACCTTGGTGCGGATGCGGCGGATGTCCCCTTCGAGCGCCTGGGCCACCGCAAGGCCGACGTTGCCGCCGCCCACCAGCACAACCCGCTCCTGTTTGGTGGCTTTCTTGCCGAAAATCTCCATCGTGCGGGCGATGTCATCGCGGTGGGTGAAGACATAGCAATCATCCCCCACAAAAAGCTGGTCCTTGGGTTCGGGCGCAAAGAGCGTGCCGTCCCGGCGCACGCCCACCACCACCGCGCGCAGGGTGGAGAAGAGATCAGACAGCTGGCGCAGCGGCGTGTTCACCACCGGGCATTCGGCGTCAATGGTGATGCCCAGCAGATGCGCCTTGCCGTCCATGAACGTTTCCGTATCAAAAGACGCAGGCGCAGAGAGGCGTTGCAGCGCGGCAGCAGCGACTTCCTTTTCGGGGGAGATCACCACGTCAATGGGCATGTGGTCACGGCGGTAGAGGTCGGAATAGATCGCATCGAGGTAGGATTGCGAGCGCAGGCGTGCGATCTTGCGGTTGATGCCAAAGACCGAATGGGCCACCTGACAGGTGACCATGTTGACCTCATCGGAATGCGTCGCGGCGATGATCATCTCCGCGTCCCGCGCCCCTGCCCGGTCCAGCACGTCGGGGTAGCTGGCAAAGCCCGCGATCCCCTGCACATCCAGCGAATCCGTCGCGCGGCGCACCAGATCGGCGTTGCTGTCGACGACAGTCACATCGTTGCGTTCCCCGCTGAGGTGCCGGGCGATTTGCCAGCCCACCTGCCCCGCGCCGCAAATGATCACTTTCATGATTCTGTCCTGTTGCTTGCGCCGCCCCGAAGGTCGGGGGTGTTGCGGCTGCCGTGGGCCTGAATAGACGCCAAGCGCCCCGCTTGTGCAAGGGCCAAGCGGCAGGTTGGATTTTTGCCGGGATATCTGTGTTTTTCACTGGTGCACACGTGTGCAAATGCCTAGCCTGCGTCTCAGAAACCACCACATTGAGCTTCCAGATGACCGATTTCCAAGACGCCAAATCCCTTGTTCAGGCCCATTATGCCGAGCTGGCGAAGGCCACGCCTGATACTGTGCCCCAGACCCTCGCCCGGCGGATGGCGGCGGAGGCGCTGTGGCGTGGCGTTGACCCCTTTGGCGTGGTCACCGGGCCGGAGGCGGCGGCAAAGGCGTTCTGGGCCCCCTATCTGTCAAGCTTTACCCATGTGAAGCGGCGCGAGGAGATCTTCTTTGCCGGGGTGTCAGAGGTGGGCGGTCCGTCTTCGGTCTGGACCTGTTCGATGGGGCATTTGCAGGGGTTGTTCGACGCACCCTGGCTGGGGATCACACCCACCCGCAAGATCGCGATGCTGCGCTATGCGGAATTCAACCGCATTGAGGGCGGACAGATCGTGGAGACGGCGTTTTTCTGCGACATCCTGCATCTGATGCGGCAGGCGGGGATCGTTGTACTGCCCACACAAACCGCGCAACATCTGGTGCAGCCGGGGCCGTTCACCGGCGACGGGCGGTTGCTGGATGCGCAAGACCCGGCGGAGGGCGTGAAAACGCTGGCGCGGATCGAGAACATGATCGGGTCGATTGATGCGGCCAATGCCACGCCCGAAGCCCGCACCCCACGTGAGGAATTGCTGGAAGACTGGACCGAGGACATGACCTGGTGGGGCCCCGAAGGGATCGGTGCGACGTATACGATTGATCGCTATATCGAGCAGCATCAGGGTCCGTTCCGTCACCACATCTCTGACCGGACTTTTAACGGCCACCTGTGCCGGATGGCCGAAGGGCAGTATGGCGCGTTCTTTGGCTGGCCCAACCTGACCCTGACCAATGCGGGCGCGTTCATGGGTGTTGAGGGATCGGACGTGCGAGGTGATTTGCGGGTGGTGGATGTGTACCGGCGCGAGGGTGAGAAGCTGTCGGAGAACTGGATTTTCTTTGACACACTGCATTGGCTGAAGACGCAGGGGGTGGATGTTTTGGGGGGGTGAGTGGGTTTGCGGACAAAGTGAAAGTTCGCTGCGGTTGCATTAGTAGCTGCATTGGGATTGCGAGGTCGTTGATCGCCGGTGATTTCCACCATTTTAATGGACTTCGGCAGAAACCATTAGCACCTCGTCGTTTTACCAACCTTTGTGCTTTTTTTGGTTTCCGATCGAGGATAACCTTTGAAGATATGCTTTATGCCATCGGAGCCGGATTGCTGCTTGGGCTACTGTCCATGCTTGTTGGTCCAAAGTCTTTATCTAGAGACGCTGGGCCGACTGGTGTATTCGAACTTGGGGAACTCGCGAATAGACTGCTTCTCGATGAGCTTGAGTCCGGCCAAATCTTTGAAATCACAGTATTCCGACAAAGTGGGAACTTCGAACGGGCAATCTACGTTCAAAGTAGAGACGAGGCGCTCAAAGAGATTGATAAGCTATTTCGTCGAATGAGAGAAGACAACGTTCGGATTTGGGCAAATGAATCAATGGTATGCGATGTCAGGCGTCCGTACGGAAGTCTAAATGGGCGTCGAGAGGGACGCAAAACCTGGGGCTGCCAAGTTGAAGCAATTTCTGAGGTGATGGATTAGGTGCCGCCAATCATTCACAGCGCAGCATTCATTTCTTTGGCCTCAAAACAACCCTCCCAGGCTAACACCCAGCCCGGAACAAGGCGTAGCCGCCGGGCAATCGCCTGCCCCCCGCTTGGGCAGGCGATTTGGTTAGGCTGGCTGGGTCATCGAGAAAGAACACACTAGCCGCACCATATAGTGGCAGAGAACGCGTGTCAGATCGCCTTTCCGGGGCAGCCGATGGCCCGGCGCGCGGTGCGTGTTCAGGCGCCCGCGCAATGCCTTGTTGTTTCGTAGGGTGCGCATTTATTGCGCACCGCACCGGGGGCCGAGATGTTGCAAGGTGCGCAATAAATGCGCGCCCTACCCCGCAACCTCCGCTTCCTCATCCACATGCGCCACACGCACGCCGGCCTTGGCGGACGTCACCACCCCCAGCGACTTCAGCTTGCGGTGCAAGGCACTCCGTTCCATCCCGACGAAATTCGCCGTGCGGGAGATGTTCCCGCCGAAACGGTTGATCTGGGTCAGCAAATACTCCCGCTCAAACGCTTCACGGGCCTCGCGCAGGGGCAAGGTGGCCAAAGCACCCGAGAGCACCACGCGGCCTTCGTCTTCGCCGCTGTCTTCCTCGCCGGGCAGTTCGCGGGCCTCGATCGGGCCGGTGCCGTCGCCGAGGATCAGCACCCGCTCCACCAGGTTTTTCAACTGCCGCACGTTGCCGGGCCAGACCATGGTTTGCATCAGCGCCACGGCATCCTCGGACAGCTCCCGCAGCGGCAGGCCCTGGGAGGTGTTGCATTCCTTGATGAAATGCTCCGCCAGCAGCGGGATGTCCTCGCGGCGGTCCTCAAGCGAGGGCACGGCAATCGGCACCACGTTGAGACGATGATAGAGTTCCTGCCGGAAGGTTTCGGCTTCAATCGCCTGTTCGAGGTCCTTGTTGGTCGACGAGATCACCCGCAGATCGACCCGGACCTTGTCATTGCCGCCCACCCGCGTGAATTGCTGGTCCACCAGCACCCGCAGGATCTTGGACTGCGTGCCCAGCGGCATGTCGGCGACCTCGTCAAAGTACACCACCCCGCCGTGGGCCTGTTCCAGCAGCCCCGGCTCCACCCCGCGTTCGGCGGTTTCGCGACCAAAGAGCACTTCTTCCATGCGGTCGGGCTCCACACCTGCGCAATTGACGGTGACGAAGGGCGCGGAGGCGCGGTTGGAATTGGCGTGGATATAGCGCGCGGCCACCTCCTTGCCCGATCCCGCAGGGCCGGTCAGCATCACCCGGCCGTTGGATTTGGTGACCTTGTCGAGTTGCCCCACAAGCGCGCGATACGCGGCGGAGGTTCCCAGCATCTCAGCCGAGGTCACATCGCGGCGCTTGAGCGAGATGTTTTCGCGGCGCAGGCGCGAGGTTTCCATCGCGCGGCGGATCACCACCAGCAACTGGTCGATGTTGAAGGGCTTTTCGATGAAATCATAGGCCCCCTGTTTGATCGCGGCGACGGCGATCTCGATGTTGCCATGACCGGAGATGATGACCACGGGCACATCCGGATTGTCGCGTTTGGCAACCTTGAGGATGTCGATGCCGTCCATCTTGCTGTCCTTGAGCCAGATGTCGAGGATCATCAGCGCGGGCGGTTCAGAGTTGATGGCGGCCATCGCGTCATCGGAATTGCCGGCCAGCCGGGTGGCATATCCCTCGTCTTCCAGAATGTCCGAGATCAGCTCACGGATATCACGTTCATCGTCCACAATCAGGATGTCACTCATCAGTCGTCTCCAAGGTCAGCGGTTGGGGGGAATGGGCCAGCGGCAGGGTAATCACCGCCATGGCGCCGTAATGGTCTTGCCCGTCGAACACGGGCGCATTGTCGAGCGTGAGGCTGCCGCCGTGCTCTTCGATAATCTTCTTCACGATGGGCAGGCCAAGGCCGGTCCCTTCGCTGCGGGTGGTCACGTAGGGTTCAAACAGCCGCGCGCGGTCTTCGGGCAGGCCGATGCCATTGTCCGCGATGGTCAGTTGCACGGCATCCTCGGTGAGTGTCATGCGCACCATGATCTGCGGGTCCAGATTCTCGGGCGGTTTCTTTTCCTTCAGGCTTTCAATGGCTTCGCCTGCGTTCTTGATCAGGTTTGTCAGCGCCTGAGAGATCATCGTGGCATCCACATCGACGCTGGCCGGGGTCTCTGGCAGTTCGGCGGTGATGCGCACATCGGGTTGGCCGGTCTGTTGCAACAGCACCGCGTCGCGCACCAGATCGGCAAGGTTTTCGCGCGCGGTCTGCGGCTCCGGCATGCGGGCGAATTTGGAAAACTCATCGACAATGCGACGCAAATCGCCGGTCTGGCGGATGATGACGCCGGTCATCTGGTCGAGCTTTTCGGCGTCCTCCCCTTCCAGCGTGCGGCCGAATTTGCGTTTGATGCGTTCGGCAGACAGCTGGATCGGGGTGAGCGGGTTCTTGATCTCATGCGCGATGCGGCGGGCCACGTCGCCCCATGCCGCCATCCGCTGCGCGCTGACCAGATCGGTGACGTCATCAAAAGCCACCACATAGCCTTCGAGCCGCCCGTCATCCGCGCGCCGGGTCGCCATCCGCACCAGCAGGTTTTCCTGCGCGCCTTGGCGGGAGACTTTCACTTCGCCCTGCGCCACTTCGCTGGGGCCATCGCGCAAGGCTTTGAACAGCGGGCCAAATTCCGGGACCGCAAGGGTCAGGTCCAGCGATTGCTGGTTCTCGGACCAATCCAGCAGCCGCATGGAGGATTTGTTGACGAAGGTCACCCGGCCTTCGGGATCAAGGCCCACCACACCGGAGGTGACCGAGGACAGCACAGAATCGAACAAGCGGCGGCGGCGCTCAATCTGCCGGGTGTTGTCCAGCAGCGTTTCGCGCTGCCCGCGCAATTGTTTGGTCATCTGGTTGAAATAGCGGCTGAGCATGGCGATTTCGTCATCGCCGTCTTCTTCGCGTACCCGCACATCCAGATTGCCGGCCCCAACTTGCTGCGCGGCACCGGTCAGCCGCCCCACAGGTCCAGAAAGGCGTTCGGCAAACCACAGGCCCAGCCAGACAGCCGCAAGGATCAGGATCACTGCAAAGGCGACATAGAGCAGTCCGAAGTTGAACAGCAGCCGCCCCCGTTCGGATTCGAGCTGTTGGTAGAGGCGCACGGTTTCCTTGGTTTCATCCAGCAGGGACAGGATGTCCCCGTCCACATCGCGGCTGACATAGAGGAACCGATCCGCGAAGGTCTCCATCGGGACCAGCGCGCGGAATTCGTTGTTGTCCCAGTCCTGAATGACCAGCAGCCCCTCATCGCGGGCCTGTGTCAATTGGGTGGCGGAGGGCGCTTCGTAGTCGAAAAGGTAGGAGCGATCCCCGCGCGCACGGATCTGGGAGGTGCCGTCAATCAGGTAGGCTTCGCGCAGGCCCCGCTGGATCAGCCGCTGCCCCTCGCCCAGCAGTTCTGCGTCCCCGCGCGGCACGCCCTGACGGCGGGCGTTGTCGATGCTGCGTGCCAGCGCTACGGCATCTGCGGTCAGATCCTCGCGTTGTTCGCTTTCATAGGCCTGCGCGGCGGCAAGGGAATTGCCCACCACCCCGCGCACCCGGTCAGAGAACCACCCCTCAAGCCCGACATTCACGGTGAGGCCGGCAAAGACGGCCACGGTGACCGTCGGGATCAGCGCCATGGCCGCAAACACCCCTGTCAGGCGCAGGTGCAGACGCGAGCCCGCTGATTTCGCGCGCCGCGCGGCAATCAGGCGCGCCACCTGGCTGAGGACCAGAGCCGCGACCACAAGCACATAGACAAGGTCAGTGAGAAGGATCAGCCGCAGGCCCGGCGCATCGGCGCGCTGGCCCAGCGGGCCCAGCACCAGATAGGTAACAGCCGCCAGCACAGGCCCCAGCACCACCAGCCCAAGGGTTGCCCAGTTGCGCAAACGCTTGATGCGCCGCAAACGTCCAAGACGTTCCAGTGTGATCCTGCGTGCCCGGGATGCCACCCGCTGCCCTCACCGATGATGTGGTGCATTGCTGCACCTACCGCCATATTATGTGGTCCTGATCGGGAGAGTCCCCCAATGGCCACGGTTATGTGGCTCTTTTACATCATCTTTCGACCCCGTGTCACCTTAATATCGAGATCATTGATCTTCTTGCGCAGGGTATTTCGGTTAATGCCCAGTAAATCCGCACATTTTGCCTGATTGCCTGCCGTAGCCGACAGCGCGATCTGGATGAGCGGTGCCTCGATTTCGCGCAGGATCCGGGCATAGAGGCCCGGTGGCGGCAACATACTCCCATGCTGATCGAAGTAGCGCCGCAGGTGGCGTTCCACGCTTTGGCCCAGCCGTTCGGTGTTCGCTTCGGTCTGCAACGGCTCTGCGGTGGGTTGCGCGCCCAGGACCTGTTCGGCTTCGGTCTGGGTGATCTCCGTGGCGCGGCTGGTCAGGGCAAGTTGGCGCATGGCGTGTTCAAGCTGGCGCACGTTGCCGGGCCATGGGTAGGTGGCAAAGACCTTCGCGGCCCCGGCAGAGAGTTGCCGCAGTGCCGGCGCGCCGCCATCACCGCGGCTGAGGAAATGCGCGGCGAGCAGGTCGATATCCTCAACCCGGTCGCGCAGGGCGGGCACATGGAGCGTCGCCCCCGACAGACGGTAATAGAGATCGCGGCGCAGTTTGTCCTCTTTCATCGCGGCGGCCAGATCGGACTGGCTGGTGGCCAGAAAACGCGGGGTGTATTCGCCCGGTGCGTCCATCATGCGCACGATACGGGCCTGAATGTCCGCGGGGATGTCGGCAATCTCATCAATCAGGAGCGTCCCGCCGCGCACGCGGGCAAGGATGCGTGCAGGCCCTTCGATGTCTTGCAGATCGCCGCCCGTGACGGTGACAAACGGCAGGCTGCGCCGGTCTGAAAAATCGTGGATTGCGCGGCCGATCAGGGATTTGCCGGTCCCGCTTTCGCCCCAGATCAGCACCGGCAGGTCGGTGTTCATCACCCGCGCCACCAATCGGTAAAGCTGCTGCATCACCGGGGTGCGTCCGACCAAAGGCAGATCATCGCGGTCGGGATCGCTGCTGCTGGCGGCAGGCACCTTGCGCCCCGGCCCGCTGCGGTCCAGCGCGCGGGCGGTGCGTTTCATCAGATCAGGCAGATCGAAAGGCTTGGGCAGGTAGTCAAAGGCGTCCGCTTCTTCCGCCTTGATCGCGGTCATGATGGTGTTCTGGGCAGAGATCACGATGACTGGCAGATCGGGGCGGTCGTCCTGAATTTTCGGCAGCATTTCCAGACCGTTGCCATCGGGCATTGCGACATCCGTGATCACCACATCGCCGCGCCCTTCGCCCACCCAGCGCATCAGCGTGGTCAGGCTGGAGGTGGCATGAACCTTGCAGCCGGCACGGGTCAGCGCCTGTGTCAAAACCGTGCGGATCGTGCGGTCATCGTCTGCGACCAGAATGGTGCCGTCCATGTCTTAACTCTCCTTGGATGTGTCGGGAACGCGGGGCAGTGAAATGCGAAATGTCGTGTGGCCGGGGACCGAGTTGACGGAAATCCAGCCGTCATGTTCCGAGATGATCTTGCTGACCAACGCAAGCCCCAGCCCCGTGCCGTTTTCACGGCCAGAGACGAAGGGATCAAAGATGTCGCCCTTGATGTTCTCCGGCAGGCCCGGGCCGTCGTCGATAATCTCGATCTGCAAGGGCAGAGATTGGCCAGACCCATCGGCGCGGCGCATGCGGAAGGAATGTTCGTAATAGGTGTGCAGGCGGATGGTGCCACCCCCCTCTCCCGCAGCCTCTGACGCATTGCGCAAAAGGTTCAGCACCACTTGCAGCAGTTGGTCCTTGTCGCCCCATGAGGGCGGCAGCGAGGGGTCGTAGTCTTCCTTGATGCGCATCTGCGCGCCGAACCCCAGCAAGGCAGAGCGGCGGGCGCGGTCGAGGACATCATGCAGGTTGACGGGTTTGCGTTGCGGTTCAGACAGGTTGCCGAACTGCTCCACTTGCCCCAGCAGTTTCACGATGCGGCGGCTTTCGGCGACGATCAGGTCGGTCAGTTCCAGCTCCTCTGCGGGCAGGTTCATCGACAGCAGTTGCGCAGCGCCGGTGATACCGGCAAGTGGGTTCTTGATCTCATGGGCGAGCATTTCGGCCATGCCGATGGCGGATTTGGCAGCGGATTTCACCGAATGGCTTTGCGTCATGCGCCCGGCCAGTTCACGGGGGGAGATCATCATCAGCATGTGATCCGCGGTGTTTGCGAGCGGCGCGATTTGCAGCGCGCATTGCAGCGGCGCGCGTTGGCCGGTGCCCACATCCACGTCGTTGACAAACAGGGGTGTGGAGCTGGCGCGGGCACGCTCAAACGCGGGCACCAGCGGGTGATCCACCGCCAGCATATCCCACAGGGGTTGGCCCTGAATGGATTTGGCAGAGGCGTTGAAGAACCCTTCGGCGGCTGGATTGACGTCGACGATCCGGTCTTCGCCGTCGATTAACAGCGTCGGCACCGGCAGGGAGGCCCATATGCTGCGGTCGGAATTCATGCCGCCGCCGCCCGCGGCTGCGGGATCATGGCGCTGCGGATGAGGGTCAATGTGCTCTCCGGACTGGCGGCGGTGAGCACCTGATTGCGCAGGGGGGCTGGCGTCGCGCAGTGATCCATGTACCAGCCCAGATGTTTGCGCGCCACGCGGGCCCCCAGCGGCAGGCCATAGAAGCTGAGCAGCGCCTCATAGTGGCGCGCGACAAGATCCGCGAAATCAGTGCCTTGGGGGATGTGGGGCGCGGGGGTGCCGTAGAGGTGATGGGCCACTTCGGCCAGCAGCCACGGCTTGCCCCGTGCCGCGCGGCCGATCATCACGCCGTCTGCGTTTGAGCGTTTCAGCGCCTGTTGCGCGGTGGCGGCATCCATGATGTCACCATTGGCGATCACGGGAATGTCGAGCGCGGCTTTCACCGGCCCAATGGCGGTCCAATCGGCGCTGCCTTTGTAGAACTGACACCGCGTACGGCCATGGATGGTGACCATACGGATGCCCACGTCCTGCGCGCGTTTGGCGATGTCAGCGGCGTTCATCATCGCATCATCCCAGCCCAGACGGGTTTTCAATGTGACGGGCACATCGACAGCTTCTACCACCGCTTCGATCAGGCGCAGGGCGTGATCGGGTGTTTTCATCAGCGCGGAACCGGAGGCCCCTTGCGTGACCTTCTTGGCCGGACAGCCCATGTTAATGTCGATGATCCGCGCGCCCTGCCCGGCAATGATCCGTGCAGCTTCGGCCATGGGGGCCGCTTCGCGCCCGGCAATCTGGACGGAGGTGCCTTCAATACCCAAGCCCAGTTCCGCTTTTTCGCGCGTGCCGGGGCGCTGGGTCAGCAGTTCCTGCGAAGCCACCATTTCAGACACCACCAGCCCCGCGCCAAAGCCCGCGACCAGCGCGCGGGTCGGCAAATCGGTGATCCCGGCCATGGGGGCCAGAAAAACAGGCGGGGAAAGGTCAAGTGGCAGGGCAGCCGCGGGCATGTGCTTAATCCTTGAGCATCTCCCCTTGGTTTAGCCATTCCCTTGGCCCATCACAACAAAACTGAGGTCATATTCGGGGGCTGTCGGTGTTGTTTGCTTAAAAATTAGGCGCTTTGGCCGATGGTGACGGCCCGTCATATCCGGTTGCCATCCCGGCCGCTGCGGCGGATAACCAAGCACAGCGTACCGCAGGAGGCAGAAATGGACATTCGCACAGGCAACGGTTTTGACGTGCATGCCTTCGGTCCCGGTGATCACGTGACCCTGTGCGGTGTGAAAATCCCCCACGATCAGGCGCTTGTGGGCCATTCGGATGCGGATGTGGGGATGCACACGGTCACCGATGCGATCTATGGTGCCTTGGCCGAAGGCGACATTGGCCAGCATTTCCCCCCCTCTGATCCCCAGTGGAAAGGGGCCGCGAGCGAGGTTTTCCTGCGCCATGCGGTTGGTCTTGCCACCCAGCGGGGCTTCACCCTGACCCATGTGGATTGCACGCTGATCTGCGAACACCCCAAGATTGGCCCCCATGCCCGCGCCATGCGCAGCCAGATGGCGGCATTGCTGGGGATTGAAGTGGGCCGTGTGTCGGTGAAAGCCACCACCTCCGAACGGCTGGGGTTCACGGGCCGGGGCGAAGGCATCGCCTGCATCGCGACGGCCACGCTGGTGGCGACATGAGCGGTCTGGCAAGGATGATCGGCACGGTGCTGGGCACCGGATACCTCAAACCCGCACCGGGCACTTGGGGATCACTGGTGGCGCTGCCCATGGCCTGGGTGATCCATGTGATTGGCGGGCTGCCGCTGCTGCTGATCGCGGTGATTGCCGCCTTTGTCAAAGGCTGGTGGGCCACGGGAGAGATGACCAAAGGCCAGACGGACCATGATCCGTCAGAGATTGTGGTGGATGAAGTTGTCGGCCAGTGGATTGCGCTTTTGCCCTTATCCTACGCAGCCTGGTCGATGGAGATGAGCATTCTGGTGATGTGGCCGGGATGGATCGCGGCCTTCGCGTTGTTCCGGCTGTTCGACATCTGGAAACCCGGCCCTGTGGGCTGGGCGGACCGGCGCGGCGACGCCTTGGGCGTAATGCTGGATGATGTGATTGCGGGTGTGTTTGCGGCGATTGGCGTGCTGGTGTTGGCCGGATTGTACCACGGGGTCGGATGATGGTTGCGGATCTGCTGGCACTGGCGATTGAGAAAGGTCTGATGATCACCTGTGCGGAAAGCTGCACGGGGGGCATGGTCGCGGCGGCCCTGACGGATGTGCCGGGATCCTCTGCCATGATGGACCGGGGGTTTGTGACTTACACGAACGCCGCCAAGGTCGAGATGCTGGGCGTGTCGCAATCCACGCTGGATGCCCATGGCGCGGTGTCCGAACAGGTCGCAGAGCAGATGGCGCGGGGCGCGCTTGCGCGGTCCGAGGCGCAATTGGCCGTGTCGATCACCGGGATTGCCGGCCCCGGCGGGTCAGAGTTCAAACCCGAAGGGCGGGTGTGTTTCGGGCTGGCATCCAAAGATCAGGTGCAGGTCGAGACGGTTGAATTTGGCGCATTGGGGCGCGATGCGGTGCGTGTGGCGGCGCGTGATCATGCGTTAACCATGCTCATGCACCGGATGAAGAGCCTGCCCTAAGGCTCTGACAGTATTGCAGCAAACGCGCTCAGGCTATCGCCTTGCACTGCCTTGTGCAGGTCCTCCGCACGGACCTCGCCCAGCAAACCACGTGCCTTGCTCCGCAGCTTCTCTGCCCGCGCTTCCATCGTCATGGGGGCCATCAGGTCATGGCGAAAGCGGCGCATTTCGCGGCCTTCCATGCTGACAAAGACCTCCGCCTGCGTTTCCGACAGGCGCGGGTCGTCGTTGATGCGGATCTTGGCGCGCAGGGCGACAACCTCGGGGTCTTGGGTGATCTCGTCGGTGAAACTGGCGATGGCGCCTGTGTCATGGCCCAACAGCGCCATGGCGGCGGTCTGGGCGTAGCTGAACTTGGCTTCCAGCCCGGTTGTGGGCGCTTCAATGTTGCACACGGACATCCAGCGCGGATGGGTGCGGATGCGGATCGTCTCCACCCGCGACAGATCCAGATCGGCGTCGCGCAACGCCTCCAGCATCGCATGCAGACCGTGGCAACAGGCGTGGAACTTGTGACTGATCGACCCGATGTGCCAGGGCGCTTTGCCTGGGGTTACCGCGACTGCGGCCCCGTGATGCGTCTCGCCAAACCCCAGCGGGCCAGCAAGGCCATCGTCCGCCGCCGTCATGCCCGCCTGCGCCCAAAGCGTTGCCTCCACCCCGGTGCGGGCAGCAAGTCCCGCGTTCAGGGGTTTCGCCATGGTGCCGAACTGCGCCTTGACCCCCGACGCCATGGAGGCACAGAGCCCAAGCGCATGCCGCATCTGCGCCTTGTCCAGACCCAGCAGACGCGCGGTGGCCAGCGTGGCCCCGAATGCACCCGCTGTCGCGGTCTGGTGATAGCCGATCTGGTAGTGATCCCGCCCCAGCCAGAGACCTACAAGAATCGAAGCCTCAACCCCAAGCGTTGCCGCCTCCACCACATCATCCAGCGATGCGCCCACGTCCTGCGCCAGTGCCAGCACCGCAGGCACCACCGCAACCGACGGATGGCCGATATGGGCAAAATGCGTGTCGTCAAAATCCAGCGCATGGGCAAGCGTGCCGTTGATCAGCGCTGCCGCCGCGGGGCCTGCGCTGTGCCCGCCCAGAACGGTGCAGGCCCCCTGCCCCCGGCCCGCGCGGATAAAATCGCTGAAGTCCTCTTCCCGCGCGCCGGCGATGCCGCAGGCGGCCCAATCCAGCAGCGACAGCCGCATCATCGCCTGCGCCTCTGCCGGAGGGGTGGCGCGGGCGAATTTCAAAAGCTGGTCGGTGACGGTCGGCGCGGTGTCAGCCATTGCCGTAAAGCGCCTCTGCCCGCGTTTCAAAGGCGCGCAC
Source organism: uncultured Sulfitobacter sp. (assembly GCF_947500075.1). GTDB lineage: Bacteria > Pseudomonadota > Alphaproteobacteria > Rhodobacterales > Rhodobacteraceae > Sulfitobacter. Next base: position 837,738 of record NZ_CANMQS010000002.1, read on the forward strand.
CACCCGTTGCATCGCCTCATTGAACACAACGCCGATGATGCCTTGCAGGATTGCGTTGCGGAATTCGAAATCGACGTCGAAATGCACCGTGCAGCCGCCGTCGCGTTCTTCGAATTTCCAGTTGGATTTCATGTGCTTGAACGGGCCGTCCAGATATTCGGTGTCGATCCTGCGCGTCTCTTCCCACAGTTTGACCTGACTGGTGAACCGTTCGCGGAAGACCTTGAAGCTGATCACCAGATCCGCCTCCATCAGGCGGTGATCGCCTTGCGGCTCATCACGGCGAATGCGCGCGGCGGCGGTCCAGGGCAGGAACTGCGGGTAACTGCCCACATCAGCCACCAGATCGTACATCTGTTGCGCGGTGTAAGGCAGCGGTCGGGTCTCGGAATGGGTTGGCATTGGCGTCCGGGTCTGGTCAACTGCGCCCTATCTCACGGCTTTGGTCCGTGAATACAAGGGCCAGAACATGACAGATCGTCGCTATGTGATTGATGAAATGATCTCCGCCAAGGAGATCGCGGCGCGAATCGAGGCTTTGTGCCGGGAAATCCAGACCGAATTCAAAGACACCGACAAGCTGGTGGTCGTGGGGCTGCTGCGCGGCAGTTTTGTGTTCATCGCCGATCTGGTGCGCGAGCTCGACCTGCCGATCGAGGTCGATTTTCTGGAGGCCTCCTCCTATGGCGACGGCATGGAGAGCAGCCGGGAAGTGCGTATTCTCAAAGACTTGCGCGGCGCCATTGAAGGGCGCGATGTGCTGCTGGTCGAAGACATCGTGGACACCGGCCACACCCTGCACCATGTCACGAACCTGCTGCAAAGCCGCAACCCCGCGCGGTTGCGTACGATTGCGCTCCTGGACAAACCCAGCCGCCGGGAAGTTGACATGAAAGCCAACTGGACCGGGTTCGAGATCCCGGACGAATTTGTTGTGGGCTACGGCATTGATTACGCGCAGCGCAACCGCAACCTGCCCTACATCGGCAAGGTGCGCTTCCCGTGAGGCGGGCGTGCTGAACCCGCGCCATCTGTTTCGCGCAGCCCTGTGGGTGCGCAATCCCCCATCGATGAAGCGGGTGATCATGGTGTTCAGCTTCATCGCCATCGCCTTGGCCATCGGCGGCATCGAATGGCTGGGCCTGTGGCCGGACTGGGCAACAGCGGAGCGCATCCCCCGCCTGCCGTGACCCCGGCCCGCCGATCACGACAATGGGTTTTGACCTGCCCCGCGAAACATGTAACCCTCGCCTGAGCCAACGGATGCAAGCCCAGCTTATCAGCAAGGAGATTTCCATGAAGTTCGCCAATATCAAGTCACTCACTGTCCTTTTGACCGTTGGTGCGGTGTCAACGGCCTCGTTCGCGGCAAGCCACGAGAGCAAATCCAGCAACGCCGCGGTGAATGCGCGGCACGCGCAGATGCAGATGGTCAGTTACAGCATTGGCCTGCTGGGTGCCGTCGCCAAGGGAGAGATGGACTATTCAGCGGAGATGGTTTCATCGGCCGCAAAGAACCTTCAGGCGCTGGCCCGGATGGACAAGGCGAGCCTGTGGATCGCAGGCACCGAACAGGGCGCTGTTGACGGCTCCCGCGCGAAAGCAGAGATCTGGAGCGACCCGGACGGCTTTGCCGCCACGTTCAAACAGATGGACGATGCCGCCACCGCGCTGATTGATGCGGCGGATGCAGGTGCCGTTGGCGCAGGCATGGGCGCGCTCGGCGGGGCGTGCAAGGCCTGTCATGAGAAGTACCGCGGCCCCAAGAACTGATCCTTGCGAAACGCGCTGAGGATAGCAGCTGCGCTGGCCATCGCATTGGCCGGCGGGGGCTGGGTGATGACCCGCCCGGCACCCTTGGTTCAGGATATCGCCGCAGGCCATGAGGCGGATGCGGCACGCGGCGCGCTGCTCTTCGCCGCGGCGGGCTGTGCGTCCTGCCACACCGCGCCCAAGGCAGAAGACAAGACGATGCTGGCAGGCGGTATGGCGTTTGCCAGTGACTTCGGCACCTTCTATGCGCCCAACATCTCACCTAGCACTGCGGGCATCGGCGGCTGGGACCTGCCGCAATTCGCCCGCGCCGTGCGGGAAGGTGTCTCCCCCGAGGGGGCCCATTATTATCCGGCGTTTCCCTATGGGTCTTATGTCAGAATGACGGACGCCGATGTGGCGGACCTGTTTGCGTATATGCAGACCCTGCCCGCCAGCGACAGGGTGAGCCAACCCCATGACGTGGGATTTCCGTTCAACATCCGGCGCGGGTTGGGCCTGTGGAAAGTGCTCTATATGGACCGCAGCGATGTGATGGCAGAAAGCGCCGATCCGGTGCTGATGCGCGGCCGCTATCTGGTGGAGGCGCTGGCCCATTGCGGCGAATGCCACACACCGCGCGATGGATTGGGAGGCCTGATGCGCGATCAGTGGCTGACAGGAGCGCCAAACCCGTCAGGCAAGGGCGAGATACCGGGGATCACGCCGGCGCATCTGGACTGGTCCGAGGGTGATCTGGTGGAATATTTCACCTCCGGCTTCACGCCGGAGTACGACAGCGCAGGCGGTTCCATGGTGGCAGTGGTCGAAAACCTGTCCAAACTGCCAGTGGAAGACCGGCAGGCGATTGCAGCCTATCTCAAAGCACTGCCGTAACGCGGGGTCTCACCCCTTATCAGCCGGATGCCCGCAACGGTTCCACCCCCGCTCCATTGGCAACCCAGCCACCGCGCTGGCCCCTCTTTTTGGCCAAAAATATCCCGGCGCAACGGATCCAACAAAAACGCTTGTCAGGGATGGGGCACCTACGCCCCCAGCTTCTTCATCCGCGCATCCCGCAGCCGCGCGAAATCATCCCCCGCATGGTAGGACGACCGCGTCAGTGGCGTGGCGGAAACCATGAGGAAACCCTTGCCGTAAGCCGCCTTTTCATAGGACGCAAATTCATCAGGGTGCACGAAACGGTCCACGGCATGGTGTTTCGGCGTCGGTTGCAGGTATTGCCCGATGGTCAGGAAATCAATGTCCGCCGCGCGCATGTCTTCCATCACCTGAATGACGGATTGCCGGTCTTCCCCCAGCCCCACCATGATGCCGGATTTGGTGAACATGCCGGGATCCAGCTCCTTCACCCGCTGCAACAGCCGCAGGGAGTGGAAATACCGCGCACCGGGACGGACTTCGGGATAAAGGCCCGGCACGGTTTCAAGGTTGTGGTTGAACACATCCGGGCGCGCTTCGACCACCTGCTCCAGGGCTTCGGGGCCGCAGCGGATAAAGTCCGGTGTCAGGATTTCGATGGTGGTGCCGGGAGAGCGGTGGCGCACGGCGCGGATGGTCTGGGCGAAATGATCCGCCCCGCCGTCCTCAATATCGTCGCGGTCGACGGAAGTGATCACCACGTGGTTCAGCCCCAGCTTGGCCACCGCATCGGCCACCCGGCCCGGCTCAAACACGTCCAGCGCCTCTGGCGGTTTGCCGGTGGCGATGTTGCAGAAGGTACAGGCGCGGGTGCAGACCTCTCCCATGATCATCATGGTGGCGTGGCCCTGAGACCAGCATTCGCCGACGTTGGGGCATCCCGCCTCTTCACAGACCGTCACCAGCTTGTTGTCGCGCATGATGCGGGCGGTTTCGGCATAGCCTTTGCCGCCGGGCGCTTTGACGCGAATCCAGCTTGGCTTTTTGGGCTGTGCATTGTCCGGCTTGCGGGCCTTTTCAGGGTGTCGCTGCTCGGGGATTTTCAAATCGCGCATGGGGGCCTCCGTCCTTGCAGCCTATCTAGCATCTTGAGTGTGCTGAAAAAAGACCCGGTATGCGCAATGCAGTGTTGCAGGGTTGGCATGCCGGGGTTGTTGAACGCGCAGGCCTGTGCGGGCGGAGGGGTTGAATGAGGGCCAGCCCTCATACTCCCGGGTTTTTTGAACCATTTGGAAGGGGCTGAGAGGGGGGCTCAGAGCCACCAGCGGGGGCGGCTGCGGCGCGCGATCAGGGCAGAAAGGCTCCAGCGGTCGCGGTGCATCAGCAGCAGGAGTGCGATGAAGGCGGCGAGGACAGCCAGATCAATCACCTGATTGCGGTGAATGGGAAACCCCCGGTCATTGAGCGCGAAGGGATCAAGGAACCCCTCCCAGCGACGGGTGACAGTGAAGAGGTGCATCAGCGCCAGCGCGCCATAGCTGAAAGGCCGCAAGAGGCCGAGAGCGGCCAGGAGGCAGAGCGTGATTTGCAGGCCCGCCATCAGATAGATCTGCTCAAAACTCAGCGTGACGCCATCAAAGTTCTTGGCAAGCCCCTGATATTGCTTGGGCGTGATCACCTTGTGAATGGCCCACAGGAACATGAACCACGCCAGCCCCAGTCTGAGGATCAGCAGCGCTGCCCCGTCGCGTTGGTCCTGTGTCAGCATCATACCCTCCTGTTTTGCACTTGCTATGCGACAGGACGGCGGAGGTCACGGGGCCAGCGGCCAAGAACACGCAAAGGTGAGCGGGTCAGCCGATCATGGGGCCACTGGCCCCTTCGGTTTCCTCATAATGGCGTTGCAGGCGCATCAATGCGATGCGCAGGACGATCTTGCCCGACCGCGCCGACCAGCCAAGCCGCTTTTCCGTGGTTTCCAGCCCTTCCAGATAGCAGCAGCAATGCAGCGCCACGTCCGAGAGGCCCGAGCCGAGGTATCCAAGGGCTGCGGAGACACGCGCGCGGGCCTCTGACGCGGCATCGCCCCCGCGCGCGCCCCTGCCCCTGCTGGTGCCGGCGGTCAGAAAACCATCCCAGTTCTGGGTCACCGCGGTGCCCATCTGGGCCAGCTCAAAATCCTCCCGCAGGCGTTCACCGGCATGCACCAGCGGGTCGGACAGAAAGGCACTGCCGTCGCGGTCGCGCCTGCGGGCCAGCGCGATCAGCGGGCTGTCGGCCAGACAATAGCGCATGCGTGCGCGTTGCGGGGCATTCGGGTCGTCCTCAGCTTCCGTCACAAATTGGCCTTGCGCTTCGGCAAAACCTGCGGTGACCGGCGCGCCCCCTTGTTTGTCGATCATCTTGGCAAGCGCGCTGCGCCCCTGCGCGGTGATGTGATAGCGCACGATGCGGCCCGAATTGCCCGGGGCGATCCAGCTTTTGAGCGCCAGCGCCTGGGCGACAGCCGTGCTCAGCACCGCAGTGCGGGTGGGCGCGTTGCTGCCTGCATCCCGCACCACCACAGCGCGTTCCATTTCGGCCGCAACCGCCAGCAACGCACCGGTTTCGCACAGGCGGCGCAGAACCCGCGTTGCTTCCAGCGTGAGCGTTTGCTGATCCGGCACGATCTCAGGCGCCGCCGCCTCTGTCGGCACGGCATCTGCTGCGCGCGCGGGCCGGTGCAACGTTCCCAGCGCACGCAACCCCGCATCCACCAGCGGATCGTCCCGGCGCATCTCAACCTTGCGGATCTGCCGCAGGATGGTGGAGGCATGACACTGCGCATCGCGCGCCAGTTGCCGGATCGGCAGCCCCCATTCGGTATGGGCAAGGTAGCGCGCGGTCCCAACGGGGACCCAGTCGGGCAGGCCTGTCGGCGTCCAGGTTTCGGTGTCATTCATCTCGGGTACCATGTTCATCGCCACTCACCATTGTTGAAACTTATCCACAGAAAAAACAACCTAAGGCTGCATTGGTTACTGGAAAGTTAATGAAACGTCATGCCGGTAAGCATTGTTTCTAAGAGATAATCTGAGATGAAGGGGGCGTGCGTTGAAAATTGGAGATGCGCAACACCCGTTCAGGTTGTGCAATGGTCACGGCGTGCGGCATCCCCGCCGCAGTTGAGTTATCCTGAACGAGGAACCACCCATGCAAGACATCTTTAGCCGCCTCAATGCCCTGCACCGGCCCCGCCTGATGATGCGCGCCGCGCGCATCGGCGCGCAGGAATATCACCGAACGGCCCATCTGCCACGACTGTTGGGCTATGGCGCATTGCCCCGCCATGGGGCTGCGCTGATGCGGCTGATGGACATTGAAAGCGGTCTGGAAGACCAGCGCACCGCGTCAGATGCCGGCTACAGCCTGATCCGTCATGTCGATGTGCTGATCGCGATGGTGGGCGAAGCACGGGTGTTGCGGGCCGCACAGGCGGGCAGCGCGCCGAAACCCGGCGCGCACCCCGCTACATGAAGCTGTCGGGCTCCGCCGCCTTGCGCTGGGCGATATAGGTATCAAGCGCTTCACGGATGCCGGGATCAAGGGCGGGTTGCTGGTAATCGGCCAGCAGTTTCTCCACCCGCGCTGTGGCAAGGGCCTGCGTGTCGCGTGCGCCTTCATCTTCCCAGGTCTCGAAGGGTTTGTAATCCAGCAGGTCCGACTTCCAGAAGGCGGATTTGAAATTGGCCTGGGTATGCGCGCAGCCCAGATAATGGCCGCCGGGCCCCACTTCGCGGATCGCATCCATGGCTTGCGCGTTCTCGTCCATCTCCACACCACGGGCCAGATGGTGCAAGGCCCCCAACTGATCCGCGTCCATCACGAACTTCTCAAACGAGGACACCAACCCGCCTTCCAGCCAGCCGCAGGAATGCAGCATGAAATTCACCCCGGCCAGAAGTCCCATGTTCAGGCTGTTCGCCGTTTCATAGGCCGCCTGCGCATCGGGCAGTTTCGATCCACAGAAAGACCCCGCAGAGCGGTATGGCAGGTTCAGCCGCCGTGCCAGTTGTCCCGCGCCATAGGTGATATGGCTGGCCTCCGGCGTGCCAAACGTCGGCGCGCCCGAGTTCATGTCAATCGACGTCACAAAAGCCCCCATGATCACCGGCGCACCCGGCCTGATCAGCTGGGAATAGGCGATCCCCGCCAGCGCTTCGGCCAGCACCTGCGTCAGCGTGCCTGCGACCGACACCGGCGCCATCGCCCCGCCGACAATGAAGGGGGAGATGATGCAGGCCTGATTGTTCTGCGCATAGACCTCCAGCGCGCCCATCATCACATCATCAAACGTCATCGGAGAGTTGATATTGATGAGCGATGTCATCACGGTGTTCTGCTGGACAAAATCCTCCCCGAACAAGAGCCCGCACATGTCCACGGAATCCTGCGCGCGGCTGGGCTCTGTCACCGATCCCATGAAGGGCTTGTCAGACAGCGTCATATGCGCATGCAGCATGTCCAGATGGCGCTTGTTCACCGGCAAATCTGTGGGTTCACACACCGTGCCGCCTGAATGGTGCAGCCACTTGGACATATACCCCAGCTTCACGAACTTGGAGAAATCCTCCATCGTGGCATAGCGCCGCCCGCCTGCGGCATCGCGCACAAAGGGCGGACCATAGACCGGCGCCAGCACCAGAGAGCGCCCGCCCACTTCGACATTCCGCTCCGGGTTGCGCGCATGCTGCACGTAGGACGAGGGCGCCGTGGCGCAAAGCTGACGCGCCAGCCCACGGGGAATGCGCACCCTTTCGCCATCAATATCCGCGCCTGCATCGCGCCAGCGGGCGATCGCGGCTGGATTATCAAGGAAATTCACCCCGACCTCTTCCAGCACGGTCTCGGCATTGTGCTCGATGACCTGCAAAGCTTCTTCGGTGAGCACCTCGAAGTTGGGAATGTTGCGTTCGATGAACCGTGCGGTTTCAAACGACACAGCCGACCGTTCCGCCCGCCGTGCAGCCCCTCCGCCGCCCCGTGCCCTGCGCCGTGCTTCCGCCATGATGATCCCCTTGCATCAAATCTCCTGCACCGTTCCTACCGCAGCCACGCCCCGCCGCCCGCGCGGATAACGCCCCCTAACAGAGAAAAGCGACATGCAATCACCCCCCGCCCGTCTGTGCGCCACACGCCGCTGCCCCTTCCAAATGGTTCAAAAACCCTGAGGTTTGGAGGCAGAGCCTCCATCAGGGCGCTTGCGCCCTTCCGATCCTGCTGCGGACAATCGCAAGGCCTCTTGTCCCTGCCCGCCCCCTCGCCTAATCAGGCCCTATGACAGAGCTTTCCCATGACCGCCTTCTCATCATCGATTTCGGCAGCCAGGTCACCCAGCTGATCGCCCGCCGTTTGCGCGAACTGAACGTCTTTTGCGAGATCCACCCGTTCAACACCGTCGATGATGCCTTTCTTGATGCCTTTGATCCCAAAGCGGTGATCCTGTCAGGCGGGCCTGCTTCCGTGGTGCATGACGAATCCCCCCGTCCGCCGACGTCCGTCTTTGACCGTGGCGTACCGGTGCTTGGCATCTGCTACGGCCAACAGGTGATGATGCAGATGCTGGGCGGCAAGGTCGAAGGCGGCAAAATCTCCGGCGGCGGCGGCACGGCGGAATTCGGGCGTGCCTATGTGGCACCGACCGACAACAAACTCGATCTTCTGGACGGCTGGTTTGCCACCGACCGTGAGCAGGTCTGGATGAGCCACGGGGACCACGTCAGCAGGATCGCCCCCGGATTTGAGGTCTTTGGCACGTCTCCCAATGCGCCCTATGCCATCACCGCAGACACCAGCCGCCACTTTTACGCCGTGCAGTTCCATCCAGAGGTGCACCACACGCCCAATGGCGCGAAGCTTTATGAGAATTTCATCCGCCTGGCGGGCTTCAAGGGCGACTGGACGATGAGCGCCTACCGCGAAGAGGCGATTGCAGCCATTCGCGCGCAGGTGGGCGACCAGAAAGTCATCTGTGGCCTCTCCGGTGGCGTTGATTCCTCAGTTGCCGCTGTGTTGATCCACGAAGCGATTGGCGATCAGCTGACCTGCGTCTTTGTCGACCACGGATTGCTGCGCAAGGGGGAGGCCGAAGAGGTCGTCACCATGTTCCGCGACAATTACAACATGCCGCTCATCCATGCGGATGAGCAGGATCTGTTTCTGGGCGAACTCGACGGTGTCAGCGACCCCGAAACCAAGCGCAAGATCATCGGCAAGCTCTTCATCGACGTCTTCCAGAAACACGCCAAAGAGGTCGGCGATGCGACCTTCCTGGCGCAAGGCACGCTCTATCCGGATGTGATCGAATCCGTCTCCTTCTCTGGCGGACCGTCTGTCACCATCAAAAGCCACCACAACGTCGGCGGCCTGCCGGAAAAGATGGGCCTTAAGCTGGTCGAACCCCTGCGCGAGCTTTTCAAGGACGAAGTCCGCGCGCTGGGCCGCGAATTGGGGCTGCCGCCCTCCTTCATTGGCCGCCACCCCTTCCCCGGCCCCGGTCTTGCCATCCGCTGTCCGGGTGAAATCACCCGTCCGAAACTCGACATCCTGCGCGAAGCCGATGCGGTCTATATCGACCAGATCCGCAAACACGGGCTCTATGATGAAATCTGGCAGGCCTTCGTGGCCATCCTGCCCGTGCGCACCGTCGGCGTGATGGGCGATGGCCGCACCTATGATTTCGCCTGCGCGCTGCGCGCGGTCACCTCCGTCGATGGCATGACGGCGGATTACTATCCTTTCACCCATGAATTCTTGGGCGAAACGGCGACGCGCATCATCAACGAAGTGCCGGGGATCAACCGGGTGACCTATGACATCACCTCCAAGCCGCCGGGAACCATCGAATGGGAGTGACCCTGACCGGCCAGTTGATCTGCAAGACCGAGGATGAAGCCGCGCGCGTGCGCGCCGCACTCGACACCCACATTCGCCTGACGCGGGCCGAGCCGGGGTGCCTGTCATTTGAGGTGAATCCAACCGATGATCCACTGGTCTGGCAGGTGGATGAGGCCTTTGCAGACAAAGCCGCCTTTGACGCCCATCAGACCCGCGCGGGCGCCAGCGACTGGGCCGTGCAAACCGCTGGTATCGAACGCAATTACACCATCACCGGCCTCGCATGAACGTCACCTTGCGCGCCGCGTTCTGGATGCTGGGCGCGATCTTTTCATTCACGGCGATGGCGCTGGCCGGGCGGGCGCTGGGGGCGGAGTACGACACGTTTGAGATCATGCTCTATCGCTCCGTTGTCGGCTTGATCATCGTGGTGCCCCTCGCGGCGCACATCGGCACGCTGGGGCAAATCAACCGGGATGCGCTGGGCCTTCATGTCATCCGGAACCTTGCGCATTTCACCGGCCAGAACCTGTGGTTCTATGCGGTCACTGTCGCCCCGCTTGCGCTTGTTTTCGCACTGGAATTCACCACACCCCTGTGGGTGATCCTGCTGTCCGCGATCCTGCTGGGCGAACGGCTGACCTTCTGGCGCGCCCTGGCCGCCCTGATCGGCTTTGCAGGTATCCTGATCGTGGCCCGCCCCGGCATGACCCCGGTCAGCCTTGGCATGTTGATGGCCGCCGCCTCGGCCATCTTTTTCGGGCTGACGTTCATCTTCACCAAGAAGCTGACCAAACGCCAAAGCGTGACGTCTATCATGTTCTACCTGACGCTGCTGCAACTGGTCTTCGGCATCCTCGCTGCCGGATATGATGGCGACATTGCCATGCCCACAGCCCAAAGCACGCCGCTGCTGGTCCTTGTCGGCCTCTGCGGGTTGATGGCGCATTTCTGCATCGCAAAGGCGCTCAGCATCGCGCCTGCGGCGGTGGTGGCCCCCTTTGACTTCGTCCGCCTGCCGGTCATTACGATCATCGCCATGCTGGTCTACGGCGAGGCACTGGACATCTGGGTGTTTGTTGGCGCCGTGGTGATCTTTGCAGGCAACTACCTCAACATCTGGTCGGAAAATCGACAAACCGCATGATCCGGATCGCGCAAAGCCACGCGACAGTTTAGAGCACCTTCATGACGGATCAAAAAACCCTCTCCTCCCGCGCCTGGATGGAATTGCTGCTGCTGGCGGCGATCTGGGGCGCGTCGTTTGCGGCCATCCGCATCGCACTGGATGAGCTTGGCCCGCTGACCGTCGTCGCCCACCGTGTCGGCTGGGCAATGCTGGCGCTGTGGGCCGTGGTCTGGTGGCGGCGCCTGCCGCTGCCGCGGGATGCGCGCGTCTGGTTTGCCTTTCTGATGATGGGCCTTTTGAACAACGCCATCCCCTTTGGGCTGATGGCCTGGGGGCAATTGCACATCGCCAGCGGGCTGACCGCCATCCTGAACGCCGCCACGGCGATCTTCGGCGTGCTGATGGCAGCGCTCTTTTTCGCCGACGAACGTCTGACACCGCGCAAAGTGATGGGCGTCACCCTTGGTTTTGCCGGCGTGGCCACCGCCATCGGACTGGAAAACCTGCGCAATTTCGATCTGCGCGCGCTGGCGCAGCTGGCTGTCATCGCGGGCACGGTGTCTTATGCGCTGGCTTCCGTCTGGGGGCGCAAACGGCTGGGCGATCAACCACCTCTGGTGGCGGCGGCAGGCATGCTGACGGGTGGCACGGTCATCCTGCTGCCACTGGCCTGGGCGATCGAAGGGCCGATCACACTCGATCTGGCCCCGCGCACCTGGGGCGCGATTGCCTATGTCGGGCTGATCTCCACCGCACTTGCCTATCTGCTCTACTACCGCGTGCTGGCCATGGCCGGGTCGGGCAACCTGATGCTGGTCACCCTGCTGGTGCCGCCTTTCGCCATCACGCTGGGTGCGTGGCTGCTGGAGGAAACCCTCTACGCTTCCGCCTTTGCAGGCTTTGGCCTGTTGGTCACAGGCATGATCATCCTCGACGGGCGCATCTGGCGTCTGTGGGCCAAGCGCGCTAGGTAGGCCCAACCGCAGTTACCCCGAGACCCCGTCCATGCTTTACCCTACCGCAGACGCCTGGCGCGTCGCCCCTCACCGCAAAGTGCTGGTCTTTGGCATGTCCGGGCTGGGCAAAACCCATCTGGCAGGGCTGCTGCGCCGCTCGGGCGACTGGTTCCACTATTCCATCGATTACCGCATCGGCACCCGCTATCTGGGCGAAACCATCGCGGACAATGCCAAGGCCGAAGCGATGAAGGTCCCCTTCCTGCGCGACCTGCTGCTGAGCGACAGCATCTACATCGGCTCCAACATCACCTTTGAGAACCTGCATCCCGTGGCCACCTGGCTGGGCAAACCGGGCGATCCGGCAAAAGGCGGGCTGCCCATGGCCGAATACGCCAACCGGCAAGAGGCCTTTCGCCAGGCGGAGATTGCGGCCCTGAACGACACCGCCCATTTCGCCAGCCGTGCGCAAACCTTGTATGGGTATGACCACTTCATCTGTGACACCGGCGGGTCGATCTGCGAATGGGTCGATGCCAGCGACCCCGAAGATCCGCTGCTGACGGCCCTGTCCCGCGAATGCCTGCTGATCTGGATCAAAGGCGACGCCGCCCATCAGGAAAAACTGATCCGCCGCTTTGATGCCGCCCCCAAACCCATGGCCTACCAGCCCGAATTCCTCAGCAGCGTCTGGTCTGACTACCTTGACCGCAAGAGCCTGAATGAAACGGACGTGGACCCTGACGCCTTCATCCGCGAAACCTACGCCGCAGCGCTCTCCCACCGCCAACCGCGCTATGAAGCGATGTCACACTGGGGCGTGACCATCACCGCCGATCAGATCGCCGCACTGGACGGTGAGCAGGACTTCGTCGACCTGATCGCCGGTTGCCTGCCCTAGTCACCTGGAATCGAACTTCGATTCCAGGTGACTAGAAACACTGCGCCACCGCAGCCTCCAGCGCCGCCCGCGCCCCGGCCAGCGAAAACCGGATCACAGGACGGCGGCTCATGTCCTGCACGGTCAGCCACCGCCCCCGCTGTACGGCCTGCATGAACGCCGAACCGGGTGGGATATCCACCGTCAGCGCCCCGCGCGCGCGGTCAAACGGCACCAGATATTCCACCGATCCAATCAGCATCCTGTATTGCCCCGCTTCAATCGGCACATCGGCCAGCACGAAATAGCTCTCACCCGGCGTACAGAAGTAATTGAACGCATAGCCCTGCTCAGCCTGCGTGCCCGCATAATGGTGCACCCCATTGCTGGCCAACCCCACCTGCCAATCACTGCGAAAGTCCGGCAGCCGGGGGGAGGCCTGCTGCGGCAGGCTGGCGATACAACGTGCCTCAACACATTGATTGTATTGCAGGCTTGCCGCTCCAGGCGAATCCGCCAGACAGGCCCAGATGCAGCGTTGCAGCACCATCGGATCCTCCTGCGTCCCCCCCGCACCAGGCCAGAGCAACATCAAAACCAACCAGACCTGCCGCATCATAGACTGCCCCCTGCCCCCACCATGTGGCCCCTCTCTTTGAGACACAAGCCTCACCGCCCCTTCCAAATGGTTCAAAAAACCCCGCCGGAGGCCCGAAATCTCTTTTGACGCCCCGCACCCGCACACATGCCGGTGATGTCGCGCGCAAACCCGCACCGCCCCCTTGGCAGCGCCCCACCAGCGGTCTATCTAACAGCCTCACGATAAACGGACCCCTTCCCATGCCGATCAAGATCCCCGCCACCCTGCCCGCCTACGACGTCCTGACGCGCGAAGGAGTGATGGTGGTCGACGAAGAACTGGCCGCCCGACAGGACATCCGCCCCCTGCGCATCGCCTTGCTGAACCTGATGCCCAAGAAGATCCAGACCGAGAACCAGTTCGCCCGTCTGATCGGGGCCACGCCCCTGCAGATCGAGCTGAGCCTGCTGCGCATGTCCGATCACAAGACCCGCAACACTGCGGCTGAGCACATGGCCAGCTTCTATCGCCCCTTCGAGGAGGTTGGCGATGAGAAATTTGACGGGCTGATCATCACCGGCGCCCCGATTGAGCATCTGGATTTCGAAGACGTGGATTATTGGGCGGAACTGACCCGCGTGATGGACTGGACCCAGAGCAACGTACATTCCACTTTCGGCGTGTGCTGGGGCGGGATGGCGATGATCAACCATTTCCACGGGGTGCCCAAACACATGCTGGATCACAAGGCCTTCGGCTGTTTCCGGCACCGCAACCTCGCACCCTCCTCCCCCTATCTGCGGGGATTTTCGGACGAATGCGTGATGCCCGTGTCCCGCTGGACAGAGATCCGGCAGCCTGAAGTCGACGCCGTGCCCGGTCTCAAGACCCTGCTGGGCAGTGCCGAGGTCGGCCCCTGCCTGATCGAGGACGCCGCCCATCGTGCGCTCTATGTCTTCAATCACTTTGAGTATGACAGCGAGACGCTCAAGCAGGAATACGACCGCGACATCGCCGAAGGCACGCCAATCAACGTGCCCGGCAACTACTACCCCGACGATGATCCCGCACAGCAACCGCTGAACCGGTGGCGTTCCCATGCGCATCTGCTGTATGGCAACTGGATCAATGAGATATACCAATCCACACCCTTTGATATGTCGCTGATCGGGGGGAACTGATGCGGAGCATGCTGCTGGTTTTCCTCCTTCTGGTGGCCGTCGCTGTGGTGGTCATCCAATGGCGCGCCCGCGCCCATGAGGCAGCCGCCGAAGCCGCACACCCCCCAGCCGGAGAGATCGTGACCGTGGACGGTGTCCCGGTGCATTACAAAACCATGGGCGCAGGGCCGGATCTGGTGCTGATCCATGGTGCCAGCGGCAATCTGAACGAATTCACCATGGGCTTCGCCCAAAAGCTGTCAGAACGGTACCGCGTGACCCTCTTCGACCGCCCCGGCCTGGGCTGGACCGGGCGTCTGCCCGACAAAGCCGGCGCGTGGAACAGTGCAGAGGAAACGCCCCACGAACAGGCCAGCCTGCTCGCCGCTGCGGCGGATAAGCTGGGCGTCAGGAACCCGATTGTCATGGGCCATTCCTTTGGCGGGATCGTCGCGATTGCCTGGGGCCTTGCCCGTCCGCAGGAAACCGCCGCCCTCGTGCTGGTCGCAGCCGTCGCGGAACCCTGGCCCGGTGATCTGGGCCCCACCTATACCGTGGGCGGCACGACACTGGGCGGGGCGCTGCTGATCCCGATGGTGACGGCTTTTCTACCCGAAGGATATGTGGAGCGCAGCATCGGGTCGGTCTTTGCGCCACAGGACGCGCCGGAGGGATATGCAAAACACCTCGGCGTCGGGCTGACTCTGCGCCGCGAGAGCATCCGCGCCAATTCCCAGCAGGTGAACGCGCTGCGCCCCCATGTGGTCGAGATGCAGAAACGCTACGGCACGCTGACCATGCCCATCGAACTGGTGCATGGCACTGCCGACACCACGGTGCCTGCCGACATTCACGCCAAGGTCTTTGTCAACGATGTGCCCAACGGCAATCTGACCCTGCTGCCCGGTCAGGGCCATATGCCGCAACAGACCGCGCAGGACGACATCATCGCCGCCATTGACCGGGCCGCTGCACGCGCGGGTTTGCGTTAAGCCCCTTAACATCCCATATTACTGTAAAGACGAGCAGAATGGAGGCCGCGATGGACCTGCCCTTTGATGGTGCGATCAGCGCTTACTACGAAAACGACGCGCCCGACGCGATCCGCCACGCGATCATGCGCGCCGAGAAGGGCGACATCATCACACCGGGATTTCCCCACTCTGAACGGCTGGCCCGCAAGGTCTACGCCCGTGAATACGCCAAACTGCAAATCGAAATGGTCAAGCTGCAAGCCTGGGTCCGCGACACCGGCACACGTATCGCCATGGTGTTCGAGGGCCGTGATGCAGCTGGCAAGGGCGGCACCATTGGCCGGTTGCGCGAGAACCTCAACCCCCGTGCCGCCCGCGTCGTGGCCCTGTCCAAACCCACGGAAACCGAACGGGGAGAGTGGTATTTTCAACGCTATATCAAACACCTGCCCACCGAGGGGGAGATGGTTTTCTTTGACCGCAGCTGGTACAACCGCGGCGTGGTGGAGCATGTCTTCGGCTTTTGCACGCCCGCGGAACGCGCGCATTTCTTCACGCAGGTTCCGCCCTTTGAAACCATGCTGGTCGACGAAGGCATTCACCTGTTCAAGTTCTGGCTGAACGTCGGCCGTGCCGCGCAGCTGAGGCGCATGTTGGCGCGCGAAAGCGATCCGTTGAAACAATGGAAGCTCAGCGGGATTGACGTCAAAGGCCTGCCAAAATGGGACGCCTATTCCGACGCCATCCGCGAAACCCTCACCCGCACCCATACCGACAACGCCCCATGGACGATAATCCGCTCCGATGACAAACGCCGCGCGCGGCTGAATGCGATGCGGATCGTCCTGCATTCCTTTGAATACACACGCAAAGACGCCAAGGCGATCGGAGAGATTGACACCAGCATCAGCGGTGGACCGGACATCTGGGATGCCTAAACGCGGCTACCACCACGGCAATCTGCGGCAAGCGCTGATCGAAGGCGCGTTGCAGCTGATTGAATTGCGCGGGCCGATGGGATTCACCCTGTCGGAGGCCGCCAAACAGGCCGGCGTCACCCCCGCCGCGGTCTACCGCCACTTCGACGGCCGCGAGGATCTGATCGCGGAAGCCGCGCTGCAGGGCTACGGTATCTTTGCCGACCTGATGGAATACGCCTATCAATCCGGTCAACCCTCCGCCCTCAAGGCGTTTGAAGCCACGGGCCGCGCCTATCTGGCCTTTGCGCGCAAATACCCCGGCCATTACATCGCGATGTTCGAAAGCGGCGTCTCGGTCAACCGCACCCCGGAACTGGCCGCCGTCGCGGGCCGCGCCAATGGCGTGCTGGAGAAAGCCGCGACCGATCTGAGCCAGCACATCCCGGAAGACAAACGCCCGCCGGCGTCGATGTTCTCCGCCCATATCTGGGCGATGAGCCACGGGGTGGTCGAACTCTTCGCGCGCAACTCACCGGGCCGCGCGTCGCCCTTCCCGCCAGAGGATTTGCTGGAGACGGGAATTGGGATCTACCTGCGCGGCCTCGGCCTCGTGCGCCCTGATGAATGACGCTTTCAACAGACGCCTCTCACGGCAGGTGACGGTGATGGGTGCTGCCCTCCCCCTCTTCCAAATGGTTAAAAATACCCCCCCGGAGGGTTAAAATCTCTTACGCATCCGCCGCCGCGCGTGCGCCCGTCTGACCAGATGCACCAAACGAGAAAGGCCGCGCCCATCGGCACGGCCCTTCCCATAACGTTTTGAAGAAGCTTAACGCTTGGAGAACTGGAAGCTCTTACGCGCTTTGGCCTTACCATATTTCTTCCGCTCAACCACACGGCTGTCGCGGGTCAGGAAACCTGCCGCTTTCAGCGCGCCGCGCAGGGAGGGATCATAGAGCTGCAGCGCTTTGGAAACGCCGTGCTTTACCGCACCGGCCTGACCGGACAAACCGCCACCCTTGACCGTGGCGACAACGTCGAACTGGCCTTCGGTGTTGGTGATGCCGAAAGGCTGCGCGAGGATCATCTGCAACACGGGGCGTGCAAAGTAATCGTTCTGCGGCTTGCCGTTGACGGTGACCTTGCCGGAACCGGGCTTGATCCAGACGCGGGCGACCGCATCTTTCCGCTTGCCGGTGGCATAGGCGCGGCCAAGGTCGTCGCGAACCGGCTCACGGGTGATGGTCTCTTCGGTTACGAAAGCAGCGGCGACAGGCGCCTCCGCAGTGGTCACAACCCCTTCGAGGCCTTCGAGTGTTTTGATTTCATCAGCCATCTTTATGCGCTCCGGGTGTTTTTCTTGTTCATGGCTTTGACGTCCAGAACATCGGGGCTTTGCGCCTCATGGGGGTGATCGGAACCGGCGTAGACGCGCAGGTTGGTCATGATCTGGCGGCTCAGACGGTTGCCGGGCAACATGCGCTTTACGGCCATTGTCACGATACGCTCGGGGTGCTTGCCCTCAAGGATCTGCTCTTTGGTCCGCTCTTTGATGCCGCCGGGGTGGCCGGTGTGCCAATAGAACTTCTCGTCCCGCTTCTTGCCGGTCATCTGAATTTTCTCGGCGTTGATCACGATGACATTGTCGCCGCAATCCATGTGGGGGGTGAAGGAGGGCTTGTGCTTGCCGCGCAGGCGCGTGGCAATGATCGAGGCAAGACGGCCCAGAACGACGCCTTCCGCGTCGATCAGGATCCATTTCTTGTCGATGTCTGCCGGTGTTGCAGAAAAGGTTTTCATCTGGGTTTCCCATGTGGTGTTCCTGGCGTGCCAAGACACGCCGCAATTGATGGGCGGGTTATAAACACCCCCCTGCGCAGGTCAAGCGCCTTTAACGCCGCAAAATACAGCAAAAACAATCACTTGAAAATTAGGTAATATAATACCCCAATCAAACGGAAATCTGTTCGGGCGGATTGTCCAGCAGATCCCGCAGCCGGTGCATTGCAGCTTCAAAACTGTCGAGCGAAACGCTCCCGTTGATGGCCATGCGCACCGCATGGGGCGTCTGGGACTCGCGGCTGGCGAATTCTTCCGCCGCGCGCAGTTGCACGCCGCGCTTCTCCGCCGCTTGGCAAAACGCCGTTGCGCGCCAGCCCTGTGGCAGCACCAGCCAGACAAAGGGCACATCCCGCCGCCAGCGCAGATCGAAAGCACCCAGCACATTGACCGCGCTCTTCACATAGCGTTCCACACCGCGCCGCGCATTTTCCATCACCTCTGGAAGCTGCGGATGAGACAACAACCCCGCCGTCAGATCAAGCAGCGGCGTCGCCAGCCCGAAAAAGCCATGTTCCGCAGACCGGTGAAGCGCGCTTGTCGCCCCCCGAGGGCCCAGCACGCAGCCGACCCGCAAGGCAGGTGTCAGGGACTTTGACAGGGATGTGACATACCACCCCCTTTCTGGCGCGAGAGAGCGATACCCCTCCCCCTCCGCCCGACCCATACGGTAGCAATCGTCGTCCAGGATCTGGAGGTCATGCTTGCGCGCCACCTCCACGATTTCCAGACGCCGCTCCATCGGCGTAAAGCCGCATGTCGGGCTATGGACTTCTGGCGATGTACACAGAATCTGGCCTTCAGGGTGATCGACAGCCGCCTGCGCCAGTGCGTCGGGCCGAATGCCATCCGCATCCATCGCGATTGGTACAATATCCGCGCGTACCAATTCAGCCGCCCGCCGAAAGCCCGGATAGGCGAGTTCTTCCACGAAAACAATCGGGCGCCGGCCGCGCAGAACCGTTTGAAACATCAGAAGGATGCCGTTTTGCCCACCGTGTGACAATACAATGTCACTCTCATCAACCGGCCCGATTGGCACATCTTGCAGCCACCCCGCCATCGCTTCACGCGCGGGTTTGGCGGATCGGCGGGACGGATAGTGCATCACGCCCGAAGGCGGATCTTCGGAGATGTCGCGCAGAACGCTGCGGATCAGACGCGCCTGCCCGCCGTTGGGCAAATGCGGGGAAAACAGATTGACGTTGTCCGTATCGGCCGTGGCGTGGTTGTGTTCAACAACGTTAACTTCGATCAGATTGAGGGGCTTATCGGGCGCGGACCGTCCAAGTCCCGCGCCGATCCTGGCCACAAACGTGCCGCGCCCGACCTCAGCCCTGAGCACCCCGCTGTCCGTCAGGACCGTATAGGCCCGCGCAACGGTGCCCGGTGTGATCTGCAATTTCCAGGCCAGTTCGCGCACCGGCGGCAGTTTCGCACCGGTCTGCAATTCGCCTTTGGTGATCTTGTCGCGGATCATGCCCACAACTGTTTTGTACTTGGGACCACCCCCGGTCAGCGCGTCAGATGACCAAATTGTATCCATGACAATGTTTTCCTAGCAGCCATATATCATTTTTTGTACCAATAAATTTGTAGCAGTAAGTTACATTGTGTCAATACATTTAGAAGGAGACTCCTCATGGCACACGCAAGATCCGTTTCCACCGAAACCCTCGGTATTCTGTCCCAGCCGGGATTGCCCTTTGCGGCAAAACTGGCGGTCACCTTTGCGGTCTGCGTCACCAAATGGAGCATCCGCCACCGCACACGCCGCGCCTTGATCCAGCTGGAACCCTGGCAGCTGAGCGACGTGGGACTGACGTCCGAGCAAGCAAGTACAGAGGCTTCTCGCGCGTTCTGGCAGGCGTAACATCCCTGTGGCTTCTGCCAGACCTCTTCACTGGGCCGGGAATTCCCGGCCCTTTTTTATGTGCGTACCGATCGGCCCCCCCCCTTTCCGCACCTTGACCAATGCGAGCGGATGCCCAAGGCCACTGCCCCGGGTGCGCACCGGGACACCAAAGCTGGAAACCGACATGTCGCCGGGTCGCAATTGGGTTAGATACCCCCCCGCGTTCTAAAGTCTGCTGAAACACAGCATGTGCTTTGGAGGATGAGCGATGAAAGACTGCGTAGCCCTGCAAGATGGCCGCCTGACAGAACGGCAGAAGTCAGCCTATTGGAACGACGGCTACCTTTTCCCGATCCGGGTCGCAGATGACGCTCAAACGCACTCATGGCGCGCCGCGCTGGAGGAGATTGAACGCACTTGGCTTGATAACGGATTGCCCTTGCCGCTCAACACCTACAAGCGGGTCAACGCGCAGGTGGTCATGCCGCTGGCCTGTGAGATTGGCTTGCACGGCCCCATTCTGGACGCCGTGGAAGGCGTGCTGGGACCCGATGTGATGCTCTATTCTGTCGAGTTTCTGACCAAGGAGGCGCATACCAAGCACGTCGTGACCATGCATCAGGATCTGGCCTATTGGGGCATGGGGGATATGGACAATATCCTCACGGCCTGGCTGGCATTGTCGCCCGCGACAACCGCGTCGGGGTGCATGGACTTCGTCCAGGGCAGCCACAAGAACGAAATCCTCGCCCATGAGGACAGCTTTGATGAGCTTAACCTCTTGTCACGCGGACAGGAAATTGCGGTTGATGTCGCCGATGCCGACAAAGTGCCGGTTGAATTGGCGCCGGGGTGCATGAGCTTGCACCATGGCCTGACCATCCACGGCTCCGGCCCCAATCAATCCGACGATCGTCGGATCGGTGTCGCCATCAGATATGTCTCCACCAAAATGCGCAAGGCGGGCGGGAACAAGGACTACGCGATCCTGGCACGGGGTGCTGTCAGCGACGCCAGTTTCATCACCTACGCCCCTCCCGAAGCCCTGTTTGATGGGCCGAGCATGGCGTTATACGCGGAAATCCGGGATGAGCAGGCCAAGGTGATGATGGCAGGGGCAAAAAGTCAGAGTGCGATCTATTAGGAAGCGGCCCCGCCTCACCCCATGGACCGGGGCGGAATCGCATAGGTCAGGCTTGCGCGGGCGACAGGCTCCGCCTTGCCTTCGGAGTACAAAAGCACATCCGTCACCGACAGCTGCTTGCCCAGCTTCAACAGCCGCGCCTTGGCGATCAAATCCTTGCCCGCCTCTGGCTTGCGCATGAAATCAATCGAACAGTTTGTGGTCACCGCCAGCGCCTTCGGGCCGATCATCGCAAGCGTGACGATATAGGCCGCCACATCCGCAAGGCCGAACATCGAGGGGCCGGATACCGTGCCACCGGGACGCAGATGTTTCTCGGCGGTTTTCAGACGCATGGTCACTTCGCCCGGACCCACGTCATCCACTGCAAAATCATCCGCAACCTGCTGAAACACCTCCTGCATGAACGCCTCAAGTTCCTGCGCCGTCATAACTGGTTCTGCGACCATCTTGTTCTCCCTCACCAAGCGGGTCTAGAATTGGACCGGATCGCAAGGGGGAGCAAGATGACAATACTGCAAGTGGACAAAGAACGTGCCGTCACACATCTGACGATGAACGCGCCGGAGCGTTTGAACGCCCTGTCAGATGAGATGCTGGCGGCCTTGCAGGAGACGCTCGATGATCTTGCAACTGACCCCACCTGCCGCGTTGTCACCCTGTCGGGCACAGGCAAGGCGTTTTGTGCAGGCCACGACCTGCGCCAGATGACGGCGATGCGCCAGAACGAGGACGGCGGTGCCGCGGCCTTCAAGGATCTGTTCGAGCGGTGCAGCCGCGTGATGGCGCGCATCCAGTCGATGCCGCAGCCGGTGATCGCGCAAGTGCATGGCATTGCCACCGCTGCGGGCTGCCAGTTGGTGGCCACCTGTGACATGGCCGTGGCGGCGGAAGGCACGCGGTTTGGCGTGAATGGTGTGAACATCGGTCTTTTCTGCTCAACCCCGATGGTGGCGCTCAGCCGGAACATCCCGCGCAAACAGGCGTTTGAGATGCTGACCACGGGCGATTTCATTGATGCCACCCGCGCCCAGGCGCTGGGGTTGGTGAACCGCGTGGTGCCGATGGAGGCTCTGGTGGCTGAAACTGCGGCGCTGGCCGATCAGGTCGCCGGCAAGCTGGGTGCGGCCGTGCGCATCGGGAAAGAGGCGTTCTACAACCAGCTGCAACTGCCCACAGCCGAGGCCTATGCCTATACCGGCGACGTGATGGTGACCAATATGCTGCGTGAGGATACCCGCGAGGGGATTGATGCCTTTCTCGAAAAGCGCGACCCGACCTGGGAGCAATAGGCCGCGCGCACTGTTTCCGATTCGGCGCTGGATTGTTTATGTCTTTCCTCTGGCAAATCTGACGCAATTGGGGCACGTTTGTGTCAGAGCACATGGCTCACGATGATTTTGGGTCGCCATCTGCAGAAGGTCCCTCCAGGTCAGCCTCTCACTGATCGACCGTCCCTGCACTGGCGACCCCAAAAATCACCCCTCCAAATTCTCTCCCCTCTCTCCGCGACGCGGGTGCCCTCCAAGGCCCGTTGTCAGGGGCCGCCTGCGGCACCCTGCCCGCGCGGATGTTCTTGCGCCGCTCGGTCCGCTCCCCTACATCGCGGGCATGACACAGACACTCCACATCATCGGCGGCGGCATGGCCGGATCAGAAGCAGCATGGCAAGCGGCGGAGGCAGGCGTGCCTGTGGTCCTGCATGAAATGCGCCCGCATGTGGAAACCTTCGCCCACCAGACCGGGCTGTTGGGCGAGATGGTGTGTTCAAACTCCTTCCGGTCCGATGACAATGAACAGAACGCCGTGGGTCTGCTGCATTGGGAGATGCGCGCGGCCGGTGGGCTGATCATGCAGATGGCCGACAAACACAGCCTGCCTGCCGGGGGGGCGCTGGCCGTGGACCGTGATCTGTTCGCGCAATCGGTCACGGACGCGCTGATTGCGCATCCAAATGTAACGATTGAATATGGCGAAATCACCACGCTTCCCGAAGACGGCCCCTGGATTGTGGCAACGGGCCCGCTCACCTCTGGCGCTTTGGCGGAAACGATTGCCGCCGCCACCGGCGCGGATGCGCTGGCGTTCTTCGATGCCATTGCGCCCATCGTCTATTTCGACAGCATCGACATGTCCAAGGCGTGGATGCAATCGCGCTATGACAAGGGCGAGACGGAGGAGGAGCGCACCGCCTACCTCAACTGCCCGATGGACAAGGACCAATACGAGGCGTTCATCGACGCGCTGCTGGCCGCCGACAAGACGGAGTTTCGTGAGGGGGAGACAGCGACGTATTTCGACGGCTGCCTGCCGATTGAGGTGATGGCCGAACGCGGCCGTGAGACGCTGCGTTTTGGTCCGATGAAACCCGTGGGCCTGACCAACCCACACCAGCCGGACGTCAAAGCCTATGCGGTGGTGCAACTGCGCCGCGACAACAAGCTGGGCACGCTATACAACATCGTGGGCTTCCAGACCAAGATGAAGCACGGCGCACAAAAGGATGTTTTCAAAACGATTCCCGGCCTGGAGAACGCCAGTTTCGCCCGGCTTGGCGGCATTCACCGCAACTCATTCATCAATTCTCCCACGCTGCTGGACGACCAGATGCGCCTGCGCAGCCAGCCCAACATCCGTTTTGCCGGGCAGATCACCGGGGTTGAGGGATATGTGGAAAGTGCGGCGATGGGCCTGCTGGCCGGACGCCTCGCCACGGCAGAAATCAAGGGCGCGCCCCTTGGCCCGCCGCCTGACACGACTGCGGTTGGCGCGCTGATCACGCACATCACCGGGGGCGCGGATGCGAAGACCTTCCAGCCGATGAACGTGAACTTTGGGCTATTTCCGCCTGTCGAAGGGCTCAAGAGCGGTCGACGCGGACGCAAGGACCGCTACAAGGCCTACACGGACCGCGCGAAAATCGACTGGCAGAACTGGCTAAACGGTTAATACTGGACGGGTGCGCGCTGCGGTTCTACGCTCCGCCCATGTCTGATGGATACCTGAACAAAGTCTACGCCGCCCGAAACGCATCCGAGACGCGCGCTCTTTATGATGCGTGGTCAGCCAGTTACGAGACGGAGCTGGCCAAAAACGGATATGTCACACCGTCCCGCTGTGCCGCCGCTTTGGCGGATGTCCAGACCGACCGCAGCCTGCCGATCCTCGATTTCGGCTGTGGCACGGGGCTTGGTGGGCTGGCGTTGAAACTGGCGGGGTTTGAGGTCATCGACGGCGTCGATCTGTCAGCAGAGATGATTGCCCAGGCCGCGGGCAAGAACGTCTACCGCACATTGACCCAGATCGAGCCGGATGCGCCTTTGGGGTTCACGCCCGGCACCTATGCCACCATCGCCGCCATTGGCGTGATCGGCGCGGGTGCGGCACCACTGGCGTTGTTTGATACTCTGATGCATGGATTAGCACCCGGCGGTATCTTTCTGTTTTCCTTCAATGATCACACATTGGAAGACCCGGCGTTTGAGGCCCGCATATCAGAATGGACCGACTGCGGTGCGGCCAGTCTGCTGTTTCGGGAACACGGCGATCATGTGCCGGGGATCGGGTTGAAAGCCGCCGTCTACGTCCTTGAAAAACGGTGACATTCCGCACGAGGTTTGCGCCGTCGCCGACAGGCCCGCTGCATCTTGGCCACGCCTATTCCGCGCTTCTGGCCTATGACATGGCGCAAGCCGCCGGGGGCACCTTCCTGCTGCGCATCGAAGACATCGATCAAAGCCGCGCGCGGGATACGTGGGAGCAGCAAATCTATGACGATCTCCAGTGGCTTGGCGTGGACTGGCCCACCCCGGTGATGCGGCAATCCGACCGGCTTCCGGCCTACGACGCCGCGCTGGATACACTTTGGGCGCGCGGGCTGCTCTATCCCTGTACCTGCACGCGAGCCGACATCAAACAAGCGCTCTCCGCTCCGCAGGAGGGGGTTGCGATGGGGCCGGATGGCATTGTCTATCCGGGCACGTGCAGGTCGGCGGCTGAACGGTCGGGTCCGCGTCCAGCAGAGGCTGTTCTGCGGCTCGATATGCGGGCGGCCTTGGCGGAATTGGGGGATGAGCCGCTGTCATTCTCCGAAACAGGAAAGATGGACGCGGGTTCACCGGTTCCGATCACGGAAACGGACCTGACCCATGGCGTCGGAGATATCGTTCTGGCCCGCCGCGACATGGGCACGTCCTACCATCTGTCGGTGGTTGTGGATGACGCGGCGCAACAGATCACCCATGTCGTGCGCGGTGAGGACCTGTTTGACGCCACCAAGATCCACGTCCCTCTGCAACGCCTGCTGGATCTGCCCACACCTGTCTATCACCACCACCGGCTGATCCGGGATGAGACCGGCAAGCGGCTGGCGAAACGGGATGATGCGCGGGCGATTGCGCTCTACCGTGCGGAAGGGCGCACGCCAGACGAAGTGCGCGCAATGACAAGCCTCTAGCGGCTAGACTTCAACCGCTTCGCCGTCCTTCACCGCCGTATAGAAACAACTCCGCCGCCCGGTATGGCAGGCAGGCCCGGTCTGGTCGACCAGCACCAGCAGGCAATCCTGATCACAGTCATAGCGCAGTTCCACCAGCCGCTGCACATTGCCACTGGTTGCGCCCTTGGCCCAGAACGCCTGCCGCGAGCGGCTCCAATAGGTGACATCCCCGCTTTCCAGCGTCCGCGCGATGCTTTCAGCGTTCATCCACGCCAGCATCAGCACTTCATGGTTCGTCGCGTCCTGCGCGATGGCGGGGATCAGGCCTGCGTCGTTATACGTCAGCGTTGCGGGATCAAAGGGCATGGCACCTCACTGAAAAATTTTGCATCTGGGATGATGAGGTTTATGTAAGGGCAACGCGAGAAAAGGAACAGCCATGTCCGGCGATACCGACCTGATAAAACTCTATTCCGCGCGCATTCTGGCGCTTGCGGCGGATATTCCCCATCTGGGCCGTCTGGAAGCACCCGATGCGACCGTCAAGCGGCGTTCGCCCTTGTGCGGCTCCACGGTGACTGTGGATGTGACGGTGCGGGACGGCAGGATCGCGGAACTGGGTCAGGACGTGAAAGCCTGTGCCCTGGGGCAGGCAGCCGCTGCGGTGACCGGCGGCGCGGCCACAGGCGCCACGCTGCCCCAGATTGAAAAGGCGCGGGATCAGTTGCGCGCGATGCTCAAGGACGGCGGGCCGGTGCCCGATGCGCCATTTGAGGGGTTCGAAGTGCTGAGCCCTGCGGTGGAGTACAAAAACCGCCACGCCTCGATCCTGCTGAGCATTGAGGCGATCACTGAGGCGATGCAGACAGCCCAGGCACCGACACACTAAAGCACTGACCTGAAAAAAAAAGCGCCGCACATCCGGGATGGATGGCGGCGCAGGGAAGCGTTTCTCGTGTGGGACCCGGTCAGCGGTGGGGCGGCAGACCCCAACCGAAAGGACAGGCAGTGTCGTTCGGCAGCATCAATTTGGGACGGATGCTAGGAACAGACCGGCACGAGAAAGCGGGCAGAATTCAGATCAGATTGGGCAGGTGAAGCCCCACAACCAGCATGACCACAAGCGCGGCGGCACCAACAGCATCCTGCAACAGCGTGTCGTGGGACCGGGTTACGATGGTCTTCAGGGTTTTGAGCGTTGTCATGGGTGCCTCCGTCTTTGTTGCTCCTTTGTTCTCATTTCTTTAACGCTGTGTAAAGAACTTTTTGAGAACATTCGTGAACAAAATGGAACGAATGGACTTAACCAACTGAAATCAAACGAATCGCCTCATCCTGCCGCATGAGCCACAACAGCAAGCGCGCCGCCTGACCGCGGTCGCTGTGCAGTTTCGGATCATCGCCCAGCAGTTTGCGCGCATCACTTTGGGCCACGGCCATCAGCCCGGCCTGCTTTTCCAGATCCGCGACGCGGAAACGGGGGACCCCTGATTGCGCGGTGCCGATAAGATCACCGGTGCCGCGCATCTTGAGGTCGGCCTCCGCAATGGCAAACCCGTCTTCGGTGCCCCGCAACACCTCTAGCCGGTGGCGGCCGGTCTCGCTCAGCGGGGTCTGGAACATCAGCAGGCAGGTCGACGCGCCCTGCCCGCGCCCCACACGGCCACGCAACTGGTGCAACTGCGCCAGACCGAAGGTTTCTGCCCGTTCAACCACCATGATCGTGGCATTGGGCACATCAACGCCGACTTCGATCACCGTGGTCGCAACCAAGACCTGCGTCTGCGCCTGCTGGAAGGCGCGCATGGCCGCGTCCTTCTCGGCCGGGGGCATCTGGCCGTGCACAAGGCCCACCACCCCTTCGCCCAACACCGCGCGCAGCCGTTTGAAACGGTCCTCTGCCGCGATCAGATCGCTGATCTCGCTTTCCTCGACCAAGGGGCAGACCCAGTAACACTGGCGGCCTTCCGCGATGGCGGCGCGCAGACGGTCAATCACTTCGTCGATGCGGTCGGTGCTGACCAGCGCAGTCTTGATCGGCTGGCGTCCGGGGGGTTTTTCGTCCAAAACGCTCACGTCCATGTCGCCATATTGCGCCAGCGCGAGGGAGCGTGGAATAGGCGTTGCCGTCATCACCAGCACATCCGCCCGCTGCCCTTTCTGGCCCAGCTCCAACCGTTGACGCACGCCAAAGCGGTGCTGTTCGTCCACAATCGCAAGGCGCAGATCGGCAAAGGCAACATCGGCCTGAAACACCGCATGGGTGCCGACGAGCAGTTGAATATCGCCCCGCTGAAGGGCGGTCAGCTTGGCCTGCCGCT
The DNA here is from genome assembly GCF_947500075.1 of uncultured Sulfitobacter sp. Lineage (GTDB taxonomy): Bacteria > Pseudomonadota > Alphaproteobacteria > Rhodobacterales > Rhodobacteraceae > Sulfitobacter. The sequence continues at coordinate 865,444 of NZ_CANMQS010000002.1, forward strand.
CGCTCCCCTTGTCCCGGCCTGTGAGGATCTCAAGCACCAAACCCGCCGTTTCCGCGAGGGGTTGCAGGGCTTGCAAATGCTGACGGGCGAGGATCTCGGTCGGGGCCATCAACACACCCTGCCCGCCCCCTTCGACTGCACGCAGCAGGGCCATGAAGGCCACCAGCGTCTTGCCCGCGCCCACATCGCCCTGCAACAGGCGGTTCATGCGCTGGCTGCCGGCCATGTCCTGCGTGATCTCGGCAATCGCGCGGGTCTGCGCGCCGGTGGGCTTGTACGGCAAGGCGCTGAGCACCCGTTTCTGGAGCGCTCCATCACCGGTTGTGGCCCGTCCGGGCTTGTGACGCTCTGTCTGCCGGGCGAGCGCGAGGGTGATCTGATGGGCCAGCAATTCGTCATAGGCGAGGCGTTCGCGCGCCACCGACGCCACGCTCAGATCATTGAGCGATTGCGGGCTGTGTGCAGCGATGGCAGCATCGGCAAAATCAGGCCAGCCGGATTGGGATTTCTGATTGGGATCAATCCATTCCGGCATATCCGGGATCAGATCAAGCGCGGCGCGGGTGGCCTTGTACATCAGCTTTTGCGTGATCCCGCTGGTCAGGGGATAAACTGGCTCAAACGCGGGAATGTCGCCTGCCTCCTCCTCCGCCACGGCATGATCGGGGTGGACCATCTGGGGGATGCCATCGAACAATTCCACCCGGCCCGAGACCACGCGGCGCGATCCTTCGGGCAATTGTCGTTTCCAGTAATCGCCGCGGGCGTGGAAGTAGACCAGTTGAAAACTTGTCTCCGCATCAGTCACATGGATGCGGTAGGCGCCGCCTTTGTTGCGGGGCGGTTGGTGGGTGCCGATGGTCACGGCAACCGTGACCGTGCCCGGCAGGGGCGCATCCTTGACCGATCTGCGCAGCGCGCGGTCAATGCCCGATTGTGGCAGCGTGAAGAGCAGGTCGCGCGGCGCTTCCACCCGCAATTGCGGGAAGAGTTGCGCGGTCTTCGGCCCGACGCCCGGCAGGGTTTCAAGCCCCGCAAAGAGCGGAAACAGCGGCTCCGGCCGTCCGCTCATGCGCCCGAGGTCAGGGTGAGCCAGCCTTCCTCATCCAAAGTCTCGATCCCCAGTTCTGCGGCCTTCTTGGCTTTTGAACCGGCACCGGGCCCCGCGACAAGAATATCGGTCTTGGCACTGACCGAGCCGGAGACCTTGGCCCCCAGCCGTTCCGCCCGCGCCTTGGCTTCGGCCCGCGTCATCTTTTCCAGGGTTCCGGTAAAGACGACGGTTTTGCCTGCCACGGGGCTGCCAGAAGTATCGGCGCGTTTGGCCTCCGCGATGTCCAGATGGGCCACAAGCCGGTCGATGGAAGCACGCTCGGCCTCCTGCGCGAAGGCATTTACAAGCGAATCTGCCATCACCGCGCCAATGCCATCCACACCGATCAGATCTTCCCAGGCCTCCCCCTCCTGCCCGGCCGCCGATTGCATCGCCGCTTCAAACGCGGCCCAGGTGCCGTAATGCAGCGCCAGAAGGTTGGAAGCCGCTTCGCCAGCGTGCCGAATGCCAAGCGCAAAGATCACCCGCGCCAGTGGAATTTTGCGTTTTTCCTCAATGGCATCAAAGAGGTTTTGCGCAGATTTCTCTCCCCAGCCCTCCCGGTTCTTGAGCTGCTGCATGCCGCTGCCATAGCGATCCCGGAGCGTGAAGATATCCGCCGGTTCCGCGATCCAGCCATCGATATGAAACTGCTCAACCTGCTTGTCCCCCAACCCTTCGATGTCAAAAGCGGCGCGGGAGACGAAGTGTTTGAGCTTTTCCACGGCTTGCGCCGGGCAGATGATCCCGCCACTGCACCGCCGCACCGCGTCACCCGGTTCGCGAATGGCATCGCTGCCGCATTCGGGGCATGTGTCGGGAAAAACGAAAGGCGCTGCATCGGCGGGGCGCTTTGACAGGTCCACATCCGCCACCTTGGGGATCACGTCACCCGCGCGGTAGACCTGCACCCAATCGCCCACGCGGATGTCCTTGCCCCCCCGGATCTCCTGCCCCTTGCTGTCGAGACCCTTGATGTAATCCTCGTTATGCAGCGTCGCATTGGAAACCACGACCCCGCCGACCGTGACGGGCTGCAACCGGGCCACCGGAGAGAGCGCACCCGTGCGCCCGACCTGAATGTCGATGCCTTCCAGCCGGGTCCAGGCCAGTTCTGCCGGGAATTTATGCGCCACCGCCCAACGGGGCGTGGTGGAACGAAAGCCAAGGCGTTCCTGCAAGGCCAGATCGTCAACCTTGTAGACAACACCGTCGATGTCATAGCCCAGTGTCGCGCGCTGCTCTTCGATGTGCGCATAATGCGCGAGCATCTCATCGCTGGAGGTGCACAGCGCGGTCAGCGGATTGGTTGAAAACCCAAAATCCGCCAGACGGTCAATCGCACCCTTTTGCGTGTCGGCAAGCGGCGCAGACAGCGCGCCCCAGGCATAGGCGAAGAACCTCAGCGGCCGCGCGCGGGTGATCTGCGCATCCAACTGCCGCAGAGAGCCCGCCGCCGCGTTGCGCGGATTGGCAAAGGTCTTGCCGCCCCGTTCGGTCTGTCGCCTGTTCAGCGCCTCGAAATCCGCGTGGCTCATATAGACTTCGCCGCGCACTTCCAGCACCTCCGGCGCACCTGTGATCTCGGCCGGGATATCGGTAATCGTGCGCGCGTTGGCGGTCACGTTCTCTCCCACGGCGCCATCCCCACGGGTGGCGGCCTGCACCAGACGGCCCTGTTCGTACCGCAGGGACAGCGAAAGCCCGTCGATTTTCGGTTCAGCGGTGAAAGCCAGGGGCGCATCGGCGGACAATCCCAGGTATTTGCGGACCCGCCCGTCAAATTCCTGCACATCCTCCGCATCAAAAGCATTCGACAGCGACAGCATCGCAACAGCATGGGTGACCTTGGTGAAACCGTCCGAGGGGGCAGCACCCACCTGATCGGTCGGACTGTCATCGCGTTTGAGGTCAGGGAACCGCGCTTCAATCGCCGCATTCCGGCGTTTGAGCGCGTCATAGCCTGCGTCATCCATCGCCGGGGCATCTTCGGCATGATAGGCCGTATTTGCCTTGGCCAGAACATCCGCCAGCCGCGCCAGCTCTGCCCGCGCTTCCGCTTCGCTCAGCTTTTCGACTGCGATTTCAGCTGTCACACGCCCTGCCCCCGCCTGCTCCCTTGCACCGCCTAGATAGGCCGCGCCAAGGGTCAGGTCTAGCAGATTTCAGCGTGGGACTTAGGCAGAAGCAACCAGATCGAGTGCTGCCGGTTCCGGATCGCGCAGCACATAGCCCCGTCCCCAGACCGTTTCGATATAGTTCTCTCCCCCCGTCGCGGCAGAGAGTTTCTTGCGCAGCTTGCAGATGAACACATCGATGATTTTCAGTTCCGGTTCATCCATGCCGCCATAAAGGTGGTTGAGGAACATTTCCTTGGTCAATGTGGTCCCCTTGCGCAGCGACAAAAGCTCCAGCATCTGGTATTCTTTGCCGGTCAAATGCACGGTCTGGTTGTCCACGCTGACCGTCTTGGCATCAAGGTTGACAGCGATCTGTCCGGTTTCGATGACAGATTGAGAATGCCCTTTCGACCGCCTGATGATCGCATGGATTCGCGCCACCAGTTCTTCCCGATGGAAAGGCTTGGTCAGATAATCATCGGCACCAAAGCCAAATCCCTTGATCTTGTTTTCAGTGTCATCCGACCCCGAAAGGATCAGAATGGGCGTTTCAATCCGGCTGAGCCGCAGCTGCCGAAGCACCTCATGCCCGTTCATATCAGGCAGATCGAGGTCCAGAAGGATCAAATCGTAATCATATAGCTTTGCCAGATCGATCCCTTCCTCCCCCAGATCCGTCGCATAGACGTTGAGGTTGGCATGGGTCAGCATCAACTCGATGCTGCGGGAGGTGGTGGGATCATCTTCGACGAGTAGTACACGCATAGTCTTCTCCGAGGTCGGGGTCATTGGTGTCGCTCAGGATCGTGACCAAAAAAGGTTAACCACCCGTTACTGATGTTTACCTTTTTATCAGAACAACTTTAAGTTGTCCACAACTACTCTGCTTTAGGTTGTCTATACTTTTGCAACATGGTGGCTTTCAGCGCCGCCTCCCCATGCTCGGTCACCGCGCGGACCCATTCAAAGAATTCCTCCTCCGAAATACCGTATCGGCTCAGCGCCTCTCCCTGGCTGATCAGACCATAGCCCACGCCCCGCACCACGGCGGCTTTGCGCGATGCCACCCACCGCCGCGTGTCTGGCGGCGGCAGATCGGCCTGCGACATGATCGTGCCATCCGCCAGTGTCACGGATCGGGGGCCATCAACTTTCTTGAGATACATATCTTCATCCCGGCTAAGGTCTGGCCACATTGACCTTTTTGGCTTAATGCCCCGTGAAGCTCCCCCTTGTGAGTGAATAGGATTTTCCTATATTTCCACCAAACCACCTCGCTTATCCCCGTCGGAGACGTGCATGCCCCTCGATCAGACACCGCCGCTGAACTCTCTCGGCTTTGCCAAGGCCCCTGCCGACACCCGGGTGGTTGTGGCCATGTCCGGCGGCGTGGACAGCTCCGTCGTGGCTGCGATGCTGGCCGAGGAAGGCTATGATGTGGTCGGCGTCACGCTGCAGCTTTATGACCATGGAGCGGCACTGGCCAAGAAAGGCGCGTGCTGCGCCGGCATCGACATCCACGATGCGCGCCGGGTCGCCGAAGACATGGGGTTTCCACACTACGTGCTGGATTACGAAAACGTCTTCAAAGACGCCGTGATCGATGAATTCGCGGACAGCTACCTTGCGGGGGCAACCCCCGTCCCCTGCATCCGCTGCAATGAACGGGTGAAATTCAAGGACCTGCTGGAAACGGCAAAGGATCTCGACGCGGACTGCATGGCCACGGGGCATTACATCCAGCGCAAGATAGGTGCAGGCGGCGCAGAACTCCATTCTGCGGCTGATGCGTCACGTGATCAAAGCTACTTCCTGTTTTCCACCACACCGGAACAACTCGCCTTCCTGCGATTCCCTCTGGGCCACCTGCCCAGCAAGGACGACACCCGCGCGCTGGCTGCCAAATACGGGCTCAGCGTCGCGATGAAACCTGACAGCCAGGACATCTGCTTTGTGCCCAACGGCGATTACGCCAGCGTGATCCGCAAACTGCGCCCGGAGGCGGCTGACCCCGGTGACATCGTCGACACCGATGGCAACATCCTCGCCCAGCACGAGGGTGTCATCCACTACACCATCGGCCAACGCCGGGGCCTTGGCATCGGTGGCCTTGCCGACCCACTTTATGTGGTCAAACTCGACGCGGACAAAAAACAAGTGATCGTCGGCCCCAAATCCATGCTCGCCACCCGCAACGTGCCCGTGCGCGAAATCAACTGGCTGGGAGATGCCCCCTTGACGTCCCAGGACGAATGGCACCTCAGCGTGAAGGTCCGCTCCACCCGCCCCCCGCGCGACGCCATCCTGCGTCCGATCACCGACACCACCGCGACTGTCGAACTCCTGACGCCCGAAGAAGGCATCTCCCCCGGTCAGGCCTGCGTGTTCTACGACACCGAAAGCACACGCATCTTCGGCGGCGGCTGGATTCACAAAGGCTGATCCAAACGCCCCCTTCCCCTTCCAAATGGCTCAAAAAACCCGGAGAGTTTGAGAGGCAGCGCCTCTCATCCAAAAAATAGAATCATGTCGCGCTTAAGTGCGTCCGCGCCATCACATGCGGCGCAGAACCGCGCGCGCCGCCCGCAAACCGGGCGCCTCTCCCCCCAGCCCCAGCCGGTCCATCGTCACGGCCATCGCATCCCATTGCGCATCAGGTGCCTCCAACACACCCAGCACCCCATTAGCGATCAACCCCGGCTGACACCGGTTGCCAATGAACTCCGGGACCACCCGTGTCTCCGACACCAGATTGACCAGCGTCACCGTATCCACCTTCACCATCCGCCCGATGATCTGCCGGCTGAGCCAGTTCATATCATAGGCAATCACCATCGGCGTTCCCGCTGCCGCCAGTTCCAGCGACACCGTGCCGGAGGCCGCCAAGGCCACATCCGCCGCGCCAAACGCCGCGCGTTTCAAGGGCGCAAAGGTCTCCCCCGGCATCTTGCCGGGATCCAGCACCAGCGGTGTGCCGGGCCAATCTGCTGTCACTTCTGCAACCAACTCCGCCACCGGGGCCGCCGCAGGCACCACAATGCGCAGGTCTGGCTTTTTTTTCACCAACCGCGCCACCGCCGCCCCGAACACCGGGGCCAGACGCGACACCTCGCTGCGCCGCGATCCCGGCAGGACCAGCAGCAGGGGCGCATCTCCGATCCCGCTCTGTGCCCGGAACGCGGCAACACCCTCTGCGCTGGCTTGCGGTTCCGCCACCACCGGATGACCCACAAAATCGCACTCCATCCCGGCCGCTTCCATATAGGGCGGCTCGAACGGAAACAGCGCCAGCACATGATCAACCCAGCGCGCCATCTTCGCCGCCCGACCCGTACGCCAGGCCCAGACCGTTGGTGCCACATAATGCACAATGCGCAGGGAGGACGCCGCGCGGACGATTTTCGCCACCCGGAGGGAGAAGTCAGGACTGTCGATGGTGATCAGCACATCCGGCTGCATCTCCAGCACCGCCTGTGCCGTCTGCGCAATCCGTGCTTTGAGTGCGCGATACTTCGGCAGGATTTCCGCCAGCCCCATCACGCTGAGTTCCGACATGTCAAAGCGGCTTGTCAGCCCCTGAGCGGCCATCTCAGGCCCGCCAATCCCTTCAAAGGACACATCGGGGTGCAGCGCCTTCAGCCCCGCCATCAACGCCCCTCCCAGCCGGTCGCCCGAAGGCTCTCCCGCAAGGATGAAAACCTTCACCCCTCGCCCCCGCGCCGGGACCAGAGGACCAGACCCAGATCATCCGCCAATTGCGCGCAGCGGTCGGAATCGAGGATGATCACATCGCCCGCATCCACAATCACCCCTGCCAGCCCCGCTTCATGGGCGGCCGTGATGGTATTGGGGCCAATGGTCGGCATGTCGATCTCTCGGATCTGCCCGTCTTTGGGGCCTTTGCACAGAATGGCATTCGCGGTGCGCGCCACAGGCGGCAGGGTGGACAGCAGGTGATCCGTGCCGCCCATCGTTTCAACCCCCAGAACCTGCTCCTTGCCAATCACGCAAGCCTGCCCGATATCAAGCGGCGCCAGCCCGGCCAGCACCGCTTCGCCCCGCGCGGCATCCCGGCGCATCTGCGCATCGGGCCAGGCCTCAGACAGGACACCGGGCGGCGCGACAAGATCGGGCACAAGTTGATCCGCCGCGATCACGGAAAAACCCGTCTGCTCGAAAATCTCCTTGAGGATCTGCAACGCCCCATTGTCCCCTGCCGCCAGCGCCTTCTGGAACAGCGGCACCAGTGCCATCGTCTCCGTATCCAGTTTTGACGGGTCGAGCTGAGGGCGGTCGATCCCGCCACAGAAACACACCTGTGTCACACCAAGTTCGCCCAATTGCACCAAGAGCGTGCCCAGCGTCTCCAGCCGGAATGTCAGATCAGCGGTCAACCCTTCCGGATCGACGCCTTCATAGGCGCACACCAACGGTGGGACATCCTGTGCTTCCGCCACCTCGCTGGGCAGATGCCCGCGCCCTGCAATCAGCGCCAGCGTCATTTCGGCGTCAGGAAATGGCGGCCTGTGTCGGCCATGATAAAGTCGACGATTTCATGCACATAGGTGCTGGAGGTTTCATCGCGCAGCCGCTGCGCGCGGTCGTGAAATGTGCCTTCCCCCTGTGCCAGCATCTGAAATGCCGCACGCAGTGCGGTGATGTCCGACCTTGCCACGCCGCGCCGTTTCAAACCAACAAGGTTCAACCCGTCCAGATCGCCCCGTGGGGCCTGCACCAACCCGTAGGGAATGACATCATTGGTCACCATCGTCACCGCGCCAATGATCGCGCCATGGCCCACACGCACCCATTGGTGAATGCCCGACAGCCCGCCGATGATCACATCATCCTCAATCACGCAATGCCCCGCCACAGCAGCGGAGTTCACCACAATCACCCGGTCCCCGATGATCGCATCATGGGCAATGTGACAGCCTGCCATGAACAATCCATCGTCGCCCACCCGCGTCACCCCGCCACCACCTTCGGTGCCGCAGTTCATCGTGACATGCTCACGGATACGGTTGCGCGCGCCAATCACCAACTGGCTGGCTTCGCCTTTGAATTTCAGGTCCTGCGGGATCTCGCCAATCACTGCGAAGGAGAAAATCACCGTCCCCTCGCCGACCTCTGTCCTCCCGGTCACCACAACATGGCTTTTCAGAACCACATCCGCCTTCAACACCACCTCAGCCCCGACCACACAGAACGGGCCCACCTGCGCGGTGGGATCAATCTGTGCGCCGTCTTCAATCACGGCAGAGGGGTGGATGTTGCTCATGCGTCGGCCTTGGGCAGATCAAGCATCGCCATGAATTCAGCCTCTGCGGCCATCTCACCCTCAACCGTCGCCACGCCAGAGAAGCGCCAGACCTTGCCGCCGGGTTTGCCACGCAGCGTCGTCAGATCCATCCGCAGCACATCGCCGGGGATCACCTTGCGGCGGAATTTGCACTTATCAATCGACATGAAGTAGATCAGCATATTCGTATCCAGCTGATCCAGCGCCACGCCGATCATCACCCCCGCCGTCTGGGCCATCGCCTCCACAATGGTCACACCGGGCATGATGGGGGATCCGGGGAAATGCCCCTGAAAATGCGGCTCGTTCATGGTGACGTTCTTGTAACCCACAGCAGATTGCGTGCCGTTGATCTCCTCCACCTTGTCGACCAGCAGGAAGGGATAGCGGTGCGGCAGGATGCGCTGAATGGTCAGGATATCGGCGCGCTTCAAATCTTCGGTCATGGGTCGGTCCTTAGCGGATATTTCACCCCAAGGGGCTACCAAGTTGCGCCGCCTGCGGCAAGCAGATCAGCGGTCCTGCGTGGGTTCCCGGGGCGGCAGCGTGGTATTGAGCAGGGCAATCGCATCATCGGTGATATCAATCGCGTTGGCGCTGACAAAGACCGACCGTCGCTCAAGGATCACCGCAGCACCCGCGTCCCGCATCAGGCGTTCCAACACAGGAGCGGCCGCGTTCAGGAACACTTCGCGCTGATCTTCCAGCATGGTGTTGATCGCCCGGCCCTTGTCCGCTTGCGCCCGGCGGATTTCCTGAACCTTTTCATCAAAGGCATTGGCAAGCTCCCGGAAGTCTTCCGGGGACAGTTCCGCACGCTTTTCGGTCAGTTCCCGCTCTTCGGTCTCAAGCGCCGCTTCGATCTGGCGGTTTTCCGTGGCCAGCGCAGTGCTTTGCGCTTCGATCTGTTCAGCAACCCGGCGACCGAAGTCGCTCTCAACAAAGATCCGTTCGGAGTCTATCGTGAGCACCGGGCTGATGATGGTGCCGCGTTCAAACCCGATACCCGCACCTGTCGTCGCACCTGGCTGCTGTTGCGCACCTGACTGATGCGCACCAGCCAAGGTCAGTGCCAGCGCCGTTGTCACAAGGGCCAAGGCCCGAGTCATGACTTAAAACTCGGTGCGCAAGGTGACCTCAAAGCTCTGCTCCTCATCGAAGTCTTCGCTTTTCAGTGCTTTGGAGAAGTTAAACTGCAACGGTCCCAACGGTGTGTCCCAATAGACCGACACGCCCACAACGTGACGGAAAGATCCGCCCTCTCCCTGAATGTTGCCTCCATTCAGGTTCACATCGTCAAGGTCCCAAAGGTTGCCGACATCGTAGAAGACACCCCCCGTAATCCCATACTCTTCCGGTAGGCCAATGGGGAACTGTGCGTCAAACCGTGCGACAACATAAAGATTACCCCCGAGCGGATCTGTTTCCGGGCCACTGGTGTCGCGGGGGCCGATCCCGCCGGGTTCAAACCCGCGGATGAAAGATGGGCCCAGCAGAAAACGATCAACAACGCGGTTGTTACCGCTGGACCAGGCCAATGCGCCCCCCTCAAGGGTTGCACGCAAGGTCAGTTCCTCGTTCAGGAACGTCCGCTCTCCGACAACTTTCGCAACTGTCTTGACATAGTTGGCGTCACCACCAAGACCTGCAAAATCCTGAGAGAATTCAAACAGAACACCAGAGGTTGGATCCAGACCACCCAACCGCGTGTCATAGGTGTAGGTATATCCGATTGAGGAGGACAACTGCGCGCCCGCATCAATATCATCCTGCACCGTGTTGCCGTTCACAACGATGTCGCGACCGGTAACCTCAAGATTTTCAGCGGTATAGCGAAGCTGCAAACGCCCAAATTCGCTTACCGGGAAGGTTAGTGCGGGCTGGAAGATCAGCGTTTCGGTATCGTAGGTGGCGAATGAACTGTCCGTCTCTGAATAGCTCAGGTTAAGACCAAACGCGACATCACGACCAAGCAAACTGGGCTCTTCGAAAAAGACCCCATACCGCCGTGCGTCTTCGGCAGTTGATAGATCCAGACGAAGCCTCTGACCGCGCCCGAGAAAGTTATCTTCACGGAAACTGACCACGACACCAATGCCGTCGTTGTTCGAAAATGTCCCGCCAAAGGTCAATGCACCGGTGGGTTGTTCAACCACATCGACATCGACAACGACCTGTTCCTCGCTGCTGCCCTCGCGGGCGTTCACTTCGGCGGTCGAGAAGTAATCCAATGCACGAATGCGTTCCGCGGCCTGACGGATCTCACGCGGGTTGAATGGATCGCCCTCAACGCTGTCAAACTGACGTCGGACAACGCGGTCCAGCGTGGTTGTGTTGCCTTCAATATCGATGCGTTCAACGAAGACCCGCGGCCCCCGGCTGAGCACATAGGTGACATCCAGCGTCTGTGACCGTTCGTTCCGCTCAATCCGTGGTTCGACACGCATGAAGTCGATGCCATCGCGGATGGCCTGACGTTCCAGCCGGGCAATGTCTGTTTCAACAAGCGTCGGTGAGTACACCACCCCTGAACGCACCTTGACCAGGTCACGGTAGACCGCTGCATCAACGCCGTTCATCTCCGACACCAGGTTGATTTCGCCGAATTTGAACTGCTGACCTTCGGTGATGTTGTAGGAGACGAAGAATCCATCCCTTTCTTCGGTCAACTCACTATTAACAGCTTCGGTGCGCATATCGATGTAGCCGCGCGACAGATAGAAATCCTGCAACAGCCGTTTATCCGCCTCGACATTGCTTTCCACGAATGTGTCGCGTCGAATCAGACGGCGGAACAATCCTGCCTGCTTGGTGCCAAGAACACGGCGCAGACGGCGGTCAGAATAGACCCGATTGCCGACAAAGCTCAGCCGTTCGATCTCAACATTGTCGCCTTCGAATATTTCAAACACCAGGTCGACACGGTTCTGATCCCGGCGGATGATCCGCGGTTGGACACGGGCGGCAATCCGACCGTCATTGCTATAGGCTTCAGCGATGGCGGCGGCATCTGTCTCGGCCTGTGATGGGTTAAAGACCCTGCGTTCACGCGAACCGGTCAATTGGGCCAACACATCGCTGTCAATGCGCCGGTTGCCTTCAAAACTGATCCGGTTGATCGTTGGCAGTTCCGTCACCGTGATCACCAGCGTGCTGCCACGCGGTTCAATCGCGACGGTTTCAAACAGACCGGAGTTCTGCAGATTCTGGAAAGCGTCGTTTAATTGACCGCCCGTGACCGTCTGCCCGCGTCCGATTCCGGCACGCGCAAGGATCGCACTGTCGCCGATCCGGTTGTTGCCATTGATCTCAACGCTGTTGAATTGATAATCCTGCGCCCAAACTGGCGCTGCTGGCGCCACCCAAGCCATTGACATCAATGCACAAACAGATGTGCTTCTGATCAAATTTCCAAAAAGAGTTTTCGTTGCCCGCATGGAAGGTTCACCGCCCCCGTTCCTCAGTCTCATGGTTTATACCCATTCTTAAGACACCATTTGCATCCTGAGTACGCAGGTTGCAGCAGTTTGTCAAAACCAAGAAAGCGAAAAACCCACTACATTCAGCAGTGGGTTACATCATTGAAACATCATGAAGTGGCGGTGGCGACCTGTGTACCCGTCAGAGGGAGCCGACAAATGCCCCGGCAGCCAGCGCAAGCGCGATTGTGAAGATGTAGAGCGCGCGATCCCAGTTCAGTTCCATCAGGAAGCTAAGCCCGCGATAAGAATTCTGTAGGGTCTGCATGGAATGCTCCTTTTTGCTGGCGCAGTAATAGCAGTCCATTGCGGCAGGTTTGCGATGAATTGTGGCTTTTTCTGGGCATTTTCAACTGTCGCGATATGAGTGGTCCGCCCGAGGGAAGACGGCGGAACCACCTTAACGGTCTGAATTCATGGACAGAAAATGTCGTTTCCTAGGGCGAAAACCATCAAGGACAGAACCAGTGCCAATCCGATGGTCATCAGAATACGCAAGGCGGTATCGTTGGGCGGCTTCCCGGTCACGGCCTCATAGGCATAGAACACCAGGTGCCCGCCATCCAATGCCGGGATCGGGAAGAGGTTGAGCAAACCGACAGCAGTGCTGAGCACGGCAATGAAATTGATGAAGGACTGCGCGCCCTGGCTCGCCATTGCGCCGGAGGCTTGTGCGATCCCCACCGGGCCGCTCAGGTTACAGGTGCTGATCTGTCCGCCGATCATCGCCCCCAGCCCGGAAATGGAGCCGGTGATGATGCGCCATGTGTTCGCCACGCCGCTGGTGATCGCCTCTCCGATACCCGGCGCGTCTGTTGCAGGCTCAAAAGCGGAGCCGCCGACGATTCCGATCCGGTAGGTCACCTGATAGCTGCCGTCGTCCTGTTCCACATCCGTGGCTTTGGGCGTCATCGACACACTGCGGCTTTCGCCTGCGCGCCAGACCGTCAGCGCAAGCGCGCTGCCGTCCCCGCCTTCCACGGCGGTTTTGAGTTGGTTGAAGGCGAATATGTCCTCTCCTGCGATTTGCGTGATCACGTCACCGGGCCGCAACCCGGCTTCAAACGCCGCAGAGCGCGGCAAGACCTGCGTGACCAGTGGTGGAGAGACAAACGGGCCTGAAACCTGCATCGCTGTGCCGTCGCGGACCACATCATAGGTTAATTCTGGAGCCACGGGCAGCGCTGCAAAGAGAGCCGTGCGTGCCTCCGTATCAGCGGCAGGCGGCAGCGCCTTCCCCTCGATGGCTTCGATCACATCGCCCGATTGCAGCCCCTGCTGCGACAGCTGCGGCATGTCCCGCATCTCTCCCACCGTCAGGGGATCGCGCTGCACACCGACGGAATAGGCAATCGCGCCGAATATCGCGATCGACATGACAAAATTGAACGCAGGCCCCGCCGCAACGGTCAGCGTCCGCGCCCATAAAGGCGCACCGTGCATCGTGTGACGCAGCGCATTTGGGTCATCCGCAACAGCCGCCATGGCTGCTTCATCCTTGCCGGAAGCCGCATTCGCATCGCCTGCAAACTTCACATAGCCGCCAAAAGGCAGCGCCGCGACCTGCCATTTGGTGCCGTGTTTGTCTGTCCCCGACCACAACACCGGTCCAAACCCGAGCGAGAACACATCCGCCTTGATCCCTGTCCAGCGGCCAACGATGTAGTGGCCGTATTCATGGATCGCGACGATCACCGACAGTGCGATGACGAAAGCGGCCAACGTCCATATGACGCCACCAAACTGCGGCAAAAGCCCGACTGTATCCAATGTGCTACCCTGCTCTTTTGACAACAGCGGCTTTTGCCGCCTTGCGTGCCAGATGGTCTACTCGGCCCACGTTATCAAGGGTCATCTTGGCATCAATATGGTCGCAGTGTGTGTTCATGTGGTCCAAAGTCTGCGCCACAACCTGTGACATTTCGGTAAATCCAAGGTCACCGGCGATAAAACGGTCCAGCGCCGTTTCCTTGGCTGCGTTGAACACAGCGCCCATCATCCCGCCCCGTTCCAGCGTCTCCCGTGCCAGCCGCAACGCAGGCCAGCGGACCTCATCGGGGGCGCGGAAATCCAGTTGGCCAATGGCCGCAAGATCCAGCCGTTCGACAGGCAAGTGCTGGCGTGCAGGATGGTGCAGGGCAAAGCCGATGGCGTGACGCATGTCGGGCGGGCCGACGTGGGCCATCAGCGCACCGTCATTGAACCCCACCAGCGCATGGATCATTGATTGCGGATGCACGATCACTTCGATCTGATCGGGGCGAACGCCGAAAAACTCCCGTGTTTCAATGATTTCCATGGCTTTGTTGAACATCGACGCAGAATCGATGGTGATCCGCTGCCCCATGTCCCAGTTGGGATGGCTGGAGGCCTCCGCCAAGGTCGCTTCGGCGAGTTTCTCAAGGGGCCAGTCCCGGAAGGCGCCGCCACTGGCAGTGATGATGATCCGCTCCACCGCGTCCATGTCTTCGCCAATGAGAGCCTGATAGATCGCGGAATGTTCGCTGTCCACAGGCATGATCTTGGCCCCGGCCGCCCGCGCCGTTTCCAGCAGCAGGGGACCGGCACAAACCAGCGATTCCTTGTTGGCGAGCGCCAGCGTCGTGTTGCCCTGTGCCGCAACCGCCAGACCCGGTGCCAGCCCTGCTGCCCCGACAATCGCGGACATGACCCAATCAGCGGGCCGCGATGCAGCTTCGGTGATCGCCTGCGCACCTGCCGCTGCCGTGACGCCGGATCCGGCCAGCGCATCGCGCAGATCGTCCAGCAGATCCTCGCGCGCGGTCACGGCGACCTCTGCTTTCAATGCAACAGCATCCGTCGCGAGCTGTGCAATATTTGACGCGCCGGTCAGGGCCACAACGTCATAGTCGTCCGGGGCCCGCGCGATCAGATCAAGGGTGTTCTGCCCGATGGAGCCTGTCGCCCCCAGCACACTGACCCGCCGCATGATCAGCCCAGTCCTGGCGGAAAGCCGATGAACTGCCCGATAATCAGCAGGAACACAGAGGCGCCGAGCATGCCGTCAAACCGGTCCATCAACCCGCCATGGCCGGGGATCAGGTTTGAGCTGTCCTTGACCCCCATCTTCCGCTTCATGCCCGATTCCGCGATGTCGCCCATCTGTGACGCCATTGAAACGGCGATGGAAATGCCGATCAGCTGCACGCCGATGCCTGAGTTGATCGAAAACAGCAGGCCAACAAGCGCCGCCCCGATCCAGCCCGCAGCGGTGCCTGACCATGTCTTTTTCGGACTGACCGCAGGCCAGAACTTCGGCCCGCCGAAAGTGCGGCCTGCGAAGTAGCCCACCACATCCGTGACCACCACAACAAGCACCAGCCACAACAGCCAGCCAAACCCCATGTCATCGCGCACCTGCATCATGCCGTAGCCGGCCAGCAGGATCAGTACGGTAAAGCTCATGAAGATGGTGCGGTGTTGCTCCAACTGGCTGAAGCCATAAAACGCCGGCAAAAGCAGCAAGGGCATCGCCAGACCAACGGGCAAATAGATCGACAGCAGCATCACCGCACCCGTGACGCCGCCCATCAGCAACTGCACATGACGCGCGCCCGGACGCAGCATCCCGCCCAATTCCCAGACCATGATCCCGCAGATCAGCGCCACCAGCACATGAAACACATGCCCGCCCAGCCAGATGCCGATCAGCCCCACAACAACCATGAAGGCCCCCGCCCCCATGCGCGCGCCGAGGTCTGACCACTGCTCCGCCGATTTTGCCATGTTGCCGTCCCTCAGGTCTTCACCGCGCCAAAGCGCCGTTCCCGCCCGCCGTAGGCTGCACAAAGCCGGCCAAATTCCTCGCGGGTGAAATCAGGCCAGAGCGTATCAATAAATTCATACTCCGCATAGGCCGATTGCCACAGAAGGAAGTTCGAAATCCGCGCTTCGCCACTGGTGCGGATCACCAGATCAGGATCGGGTAAAACGTAGGTGTCCAGATACTTTGGCAGCGTTTCTTCATCCACCAGCGCGGGGTCCAGCTTGCCATCCGCCACATCCTGCGCCAGCCGCTGTGTGGCGCGTGCCACCTCGTCCCGACCGCCATAGTTCAGCGCGATGGTCAGGTTCACCTTGTCATTATGGGCAGTGGCTTCTTCCAGCTCATTCATCAGGCGGATCAGCTTTTTGTCGAGCTTCACCCGGTCCCCGATGAACCGCACCCGCGCGCCGAACTCCCGCAGGGATCGCGTCTCCTTGGTGATGTAGCGGCGAAAGAGGCTCATCAAACCGGCCACTTCAACCTGCGTGCGCTTCCAGTTCTCGGTGGAGAAAGCGAAAATCGTCAGATACTCAACCCCAAACTCAGGACAGCTTTCCACCACTTCACGCACCCGCCGTGCGCCGGCATGGTGACCAAACAGACGCGGACGGCCGCGTTGCGTGGCCCAACGGCCGTTGCCGTCCATGATAATCGCCACATGACGCGGCCCGCCTGCCGGTACGGCCACCTCTTGAGAAGGATCGGACGCCGGGGCGGTGGGTTTTGACGCGGTGCTCATGGGCTGCTCTCTTTACCATTCACTCTGCCGGGGAACACAAAACAAAGGGTGCCGCCCCAAAAAAGAAGACCGCCCCGGTTTTGGAGGCGGTCCCATGACTGCTTAGACCTGCATGATCTCGGCTTGTTTGGTTTCCAGCTGTTCATCAATCTGGCCGATGAATTTGTCTGTCATGTCCTGCATCTCCGTCTCCCAGAACTTCTGGTCGTCTTCGGACATGCCATCGGCCTTGGCTTTCTTGATCTGATCCATGCCGTCGCGGCGGATGTTGCGAATGCTGACGCGCGCGTTTTCCGCGTACTGCCCCGCAACTTTGGTCAGCTCCCGGCGCCGTTCCTCGTTCAGCTCAGGGATGGGCAACATGATGATTGTGCCATTCAGCTGTGGGTTGATCCCCAGCCCGCTTTCGCGGATCGCTTTCTCAACCTTGCCGACCAGACCCTTGTCCCAGACGTTGATTGTCACCATCCGCGGCTCAGGCACGTTGACGGTGCCCACCTGATTGATCGGCGTCATCGAGCCATAGGCATCCACCATCACCGGCTCCAGCATGGAGGCCGACGCGCGGCCCGTGCGCAGCGATGCAAATTCAGTGCGCAGCGATCCGAGCGCGCCGTTCATGCGACGCTCAAGGTCGTCGGTATCAAGCATGAAGTCGTCTGACATAAGGTCTTATCCTGTAGTACATGCCGTTTTAGTCGGCGTTCGCCTAGATATAGAGCATTACGCAAGCGGAATGAAAGTGGGCTTTCATGCAGGTAGCGCAGAGACCTTTACGAACCCCGCACAGAGGCGCACCATAAGCAGAAGAATGCGGCCTTTCAGCCGAAGGTTGCTCTGCTACACTTCGTTTGCGCGGCTAGCGGCATGGTCCTGGTCAGGCAAGGGCGGTCGTTTGGTCTTCTCCGTATGGATACCGTAGAGCCCCGGTACAAACGCTATTGCCTGCACAAACGCCAGGATCCCGAGTGAGACCGGCAGCATTTCCTGCATCTGGGACCATGTGGAAAGGGTACAGTCGGAACAAACCGGATTGCAGGGCAGCAGGGTGAAAGCGAAAGGAACCGCAATGGACGCGATGGACAATCCGGCGGTCCATCCCAAGACATAGGTTTTGCTGCGCGGTGGATTCTGTGGGGGGCAAAACTTGCCGCTTGAGACATAGATGCCCTGACGCATGCTCTCCGCAAGGCTGGCCATTGTTTCATCTTCAATTGGAACATCATACTTCGCCAGCAGTGCCTGCGCCTGCGTGCTGAAGGCAGCAAGGTTGCGCCAACTGTTCAGCATCACATCGCCGACCTTCTGGCGGTACATCGGCATCGAGTTGATGATGCCTGCCAAGGGCACATCCAGCGCGGCGCAGCATTCTTCGTATATCTCGTGGAACTGCTCTTCCTCTGACAGGATATCAGAAAACCGCGTGTCCGGGCGCAATGCGGTGACATCATATCCCGTCACATGCGCCACGACACGGTACACAGTCTGAAGATATCGGTCTTCCATCACACGCTCCCTGCATCAACAGCAGGACCATCGCAGGGAACCATGACATATTTTCGATGAAATCAGGGGCGTTTTGCAGCCACTGAAGCTTTGGAGGGACCGCCGTTACCCTTGAACGCGCGTATACGTCCCCTCACCCGCCAGAATGCCGCGGAAACCGCCCGGCTCATCAAGCGAGAAGACGATGATCGGCAAATTGTTGTCCCGCGCCAGCGCGATGGCCGAAGCATCCATGACCGCAAGGCGCTTTTGCAGCACGTCATCATAGCTGACCGTGTCATAACGTTTGGCATCATCGTGTTTCGCGGGGTCTTTGTCATAGACACCATCGACGCCGTTCTTGCCCATCAGAATGGCTTCGCAGGACATCTCATTGGCACGCAGGGCGGCGGCGGTGTCAGTGGTGAAATACGGGTTGCCAGTGCCTGCGGCAAAGATGCAGACCCGTTTCTTTTCCAAATGGCGGACGGCGCGGCGGCGGATATAGGGTTCTGCCACTTCATTCATGGTGATGGCGCTGATCACGCGGGTGTGGATGCCTTCGGCTTCCAGCGCGGATTGCATCGCCAGCGCATTCATCACCGTGGCGATCATGCCCATGTAATCCGCCGTTGTCCGCTCCATCCCCTGAGCCGAGCCGGACAGCCCGCGAAAGATGTTGCCGCCACCAATGACCATGCAGATCTCGACCCCCAGATCGTGGACAGATTTGACCTCTGCCGCGATGCGCTGAACGGTGGGCGGATGCAGGCCGAATCCCTGATCCCCCATCAACGCCTCCCCCGAGATTTTCAGCATCACACGTTTGAAAGAGGGGGCGACTGTATCCTGCGGCATGTGAGACCTTTCCTGCGGCGGGTTCCAATTGCGCGCAAACTGTCGCAAATGGAGCAAAGGTTCAATGCGCAGGATGGGAAGGAACGCCGTTGTCACACGCTTTTTCTGCGATTCTGAGCGCTGTTTCGCCGCAACAACCCGTTCTGATTGCAGGGCCGACCGCTTCGGGCAAATCTGCACTGGCGTTGGAGATCGCCGATCGGCAGGGCGGCGTGATCGTTAATGCCGATGCAAGCCAGGTCTATGACTGCTGGCGGGTGATCACCGCCCGCCCGTCGGAGGAGGATGAAGCACGCGCGCCACATCTCATGTACGGGCACGTCAAAGCGACCGATTCTTATTCGACCGGCCATTGGCTTCGCGAGGTTGAACAGGTGCTCAAGCGGGATCAGCGGCCCATCATCACCGGCGGTACGGGGCTTTACTTCGCGGCGCTGACCCAGGGGCTCGCGCAGATCCCGCAGACGCCGGATGCCGTCCGGCTGGAAGCCGACGGGTTACCGCTGGACAGGCTGCGCGCCGGTCTTGATCCGCAGACCGCGCAGAACATCGATCTGGACAACCGTGCGAGGGTGCAACGGGCATGGGAGGTTTTGCAGGCAACGGGCCGTGGATTGGCCCATTGGCAGGCACAGACCGGCGCGCCGCTTTTGCCACTTGGCGATACCTACCCCATCTCATTCGATGTGGAGCGCGACTGGCTGAACGCCCGCATCGCACGGCGGTTTGATCTGATGCTGGCACAAGGCGCACTGGAAGAAGTGGCGGCCATGCAGGCGGCCTATGACCCTGCCCTGCCCGCCCACCGTGCGATTGGCGTGCCTGAGTTGATGGCGCATCTGGAAGGCCGCATGACGCTGGACGCCGCCCGCGAAGCAACCGTGATCGCAACGCGGCAGTTCGCCAAACGCCAGCGCACCTGGGCGCGCAGCAAAATGGCCGATTGGCATCAGTTCCAGCCTGAAACTGCCCGAAACCCTTAAATTGTCTTTGACTTTATCCGACTATTGCAAAACCAATATGGGCATAAACAGGCCCATACTATAAAAAAACGGATAAAAGCAGTCTTGTCGTCCTATACGTCTGATATTCACGTCTGCACGCTTGCACAATTGTCTGGCGGGCAGGACTGGCGCTTGCAACTGGCGCATGATCGTCCCTCTCATTTGCTGATCTGGATCACCCGCGGACAGGGTCGGATGTTGTTTGATGGGCTCCGGCGGGGCTTGGGGGCGCATAACGCGCTCTGGATCCCCGCAGGTTCGCTTTTTGCACTGGATCTGGGGCGACAGGCGATTGGGCAAGCGGTGATCATCCCGGATGGCACGCCGCTGCGCCTGCCGGAAATTCCGCGCCATCTGCGCATACGCGACGTGCAGGTCCAATCCGAACTGACCACCCTGATTGAAACCGCGCAGCGCGAACTGCAACAGGCCCGCCCCTTGCATCAGGATGCGCTGGAAGCCCATGCCGCGCTGATGTCCGTCTGGCTGCGGCGCCAGATCATGCTCGAAGAACATATCCCCGATCCGCGCAATGCCGCAGGGCGTCTGGCGAAGCGATTCTGTGACCTGATCCCCAATCATTACCGTTCGGGCGCGCCGATGGCGGATTATGCCCAGGGACTGGGGGTAACCCCCACCCACCTGACCCGCACCTTGAAGACGGCAACGGGGCGTTCGGCGGCAGAACTGCTGACAGAACGCAGCCTGTTTGAAGCCCGCAGATTGCTGACCGAAACCGATCAGCCCGCCCAGAACATCGCACGGCATCTTGGCTTTGGCTCGGCCGCGTATTTCACGCGGTTCATTCAGCAACACACCGGCATGACGCCGGGTAAGCTGCGCCGCGCCGGGGTCTGACAACACCTCATCTGCCAGCCACATGGTCGGTTTCGCGCCATCGACATGTCGCAAAAAGGCATATTTGTGCCGGAACTTCCCGTTGACCTTCGTCGCTATCTGTTGCCACATGGCCCGACAGGGGGACGGGAAACGCGGCTCAACCGGGCCGCAAAGCGTTGGAAATTTTGGCGATTGCCTTTACATCCGCGCTGAATAACGCTCTCCAGAACACAATGATCGGATGTACATCCGGCACATAAGCGCAGGCCAAAGGCCGCATAAAAAGAGCGGGGTCACCCCGCCTAGCCACCAACAGGGGCGCTGAATGGGACTATTTATCTTACGCCGCCTGGGCGTGATGCTGCTGACGGCTTTGTGCCTGACGTTCATCGTGTTCTGGCTGACCAATCTCTATCCAAACCTTGAAAAGCTCGCCAAGAACCAGGGCAACTTCCGCATGTCGGACGAAGCCGTGGCCAGCTTTCTGGGCGACCGGGGCTATTTACAGCCCCTGCCCGTCAAATTCGGCCAGTGGCTGGGCGTGATGCCCGGCTGGGTGACCGAAGGGGAGGATCCCGCGGACACCTTCGGGCGATGCTTCCTGGCTGGCACGCCCGAGGAAGACCGCCCCACCCGCTGCGGCGTGTTGCAGGGCGACTGGGGGTTCTCAACCGTCTTCAAGGATGAGGTCGGCGCCACTGTGCTGACCCGGCTGGCGCTGACCGGCAAGCTGATGCTGTGTGTTCTGTTGCTGATGGTGCCCTCGGCCCTGATCATCGGGGTGCTGGCGGGCATGCGGGAGGGGTCAAAGCTGGACAGATCGTTGTCGACTTTCTCCATCGCGACCACAGCAACACCGGAATATGTCTCCGGCGTGATCTTCATCGCGCTGCTGGCCTCTTCGAAATTCGGGGTCTCGCCCTGGCTTGCGGACATGGGCTGGATTGATGGCAAGACGCTGTTCCTGGGCTCTGCCACCTCGGCAATGGAAAACGCCACTTTCTGGAATTTCTTTTTGCCGGTGTTGACGATTTCGCTCTACGGGATGGGGTACATTGCACGGATGACGCGGGCCTCAATGACCGAGGTGATGACCGCGCAATACATCCGCACGGCGCGGCTGAAAGGCGTGAAGTTTTCCGATATCGTGATGAAACACGCGCTGCGCAACGCGCTGATCGCGCCCTTCACAGTGATCATGTTGCAGATCCCCTGGCTTCTGAACGGCGTCGTGATTGTCGAGACGCTGTTCAACTACAAGGGCTTTGGCTGGCTGCTGGTACAGGCAGCGGCCAACAATGACATTGAGCTTTTGCTGGCGGTGTCGGTCATTTCAGTGATTGTGGTGCTGGTCACGCAGCTGATTTCGGACATCGGCTACGTCTATCTCAATCCACGCATTCGTATTTCTTGAGGGGCTGAACATGGAACCATTGACATGGACCGGGTCCCTGAGCGGACTGAACTATATCTTCACGGTTGCGCTGATCCTGCTGGCCGTTTCCATCGTCGTGCAGATTGCGCTGTCGTTTGTGCCCTCTGGCACCACCCGCGCCATCCATTCGGATGGCACCATGGCCAGCGACAGCGGCGCGCAGGGCTTTGTCGGCATGATCACCAGCTATCTGTTCTACGCGGTGATCGCGCTGGTGGCGGTTTATCTGGTCGGCGGCGTCCTCATGGGCACGGGTGCGGGCATACTGGGAGGGATGTCCCGCCAGATGGTGCCGGTGTGGATCGCGCTGATTGTCACATTTGCCGTGTCGATCACCTACAAGCGCAAACTCGGCCTTTACGGCAAATTGTTTGACAGCACCGTGGGCATGATTGGCTTTGCGCTGGTGATGTTCTGGGTCTTTACCGGCATTATGGCGGGCGTGTTTGACATGCTCACGACCCATGACACGCTCAGCCAGGTGTCCGGCATGAAGAACAAACTGCCCGGCACCCCCATGCGCAGTCCCGACGAAGGGGAGTATCAATGGTATCTGCTTGGCGGTGACAACCTGGCGCGCGACGTGTTTTCGCGGCTGCTGAAAGGGGCCTGGGTTGTGGTGCAGATTGCCCCGCTTGCGACGCTCTTTGCCTTTATGGTGGGGATCACGCTGGGCCTGCCCGCAGGCTACTATGGCGGGCGGCTGGACACCTTCCTGAGCTTTCTGGCCAACCTGATCCTCGCGTTTCCGGTGATCTTGCTGTTTTACCTGCTGGTCACCCCGGAGATTGTGCAGACCGGCATTCCCAACTATATGGCGGCCTTTCTGTTTGTCTTCCCGCTGATCTTCATCGGGATCTTGCTGAATTCGCGGTACTACACCCAGCCGTCCTTCCGCACCCCCTTGCTGATTGTCGTGCTGGGGGCGTTGGGGTGGTTGTATCTGTCGCTGATCAGCACCAAGGGCAATATCGTGGATGCAGGCAGCTACCAGATACCGGGTCTGCCGGGATTTCTGGACGGGTTTGACATCGACCCCAGCATTCTGGTGGTCTTTGTGTCGGTGGTTTTTGTCAACTCACCCACGGTCTTTCGGATCGTGCGGGGCCTGGCGCTTGATATCAAGACCCGCGATTATGTGGCGGCCGCCCAGACCCGCGGCGAGGGTCCGTGGTACATCATGCTCTGGGAGATACTGCCCAACGCACGCGGGCCGCTGATCGTCGATTTCTGTCTGCGCATTGGCTACACCACGATCCTTCTGGGCACTTTGGGGTTCTTTGGTCTTGGGCTGGAATCCGAAAGCCCTGATTGGGGCACAACGATCAATACCGGTCGCCAGTTGATCCGTGCCTATGTTCACCCGTTGATACCGCCAGCGCTGGCTTTGTTGACGCTGGTGTTGGGATTGAACCTGCTCGCGGATGGTCTGCGCGAAGAGAGCTTGCGCGACTAGGACGAGAGGGAGGGATTTTCGGAGGCTCTGCCTCCGGACCTCCGGGATATTTATAGAGAAAAGAGGGGCAGTGCCCTGCCCTCGTGGCGCTCCAAAAGGAGAAGGTTGATGGTTAAACAGGCTTATGACGGTCCCATTCTGGAAATTGACAAGCTGTCGATTTCATTTTTCACAAGGCTGCGGGAGATCCCGGCGGTGATGGACTTTTCCGTCGCGGTCAAACCCGGCGAAGCTGTGGGGCTTGTGGGTGAATCCGGGTGCGGGAAATCCACTGTGGCGCTGGGGGTCATGCAGGATCTGGGCAAGAACGGGCGCATTGTGGGCGGCTCGATCAAGTTCAAGGGCCGTGATCTGGCAGAGATGAGCGATGATGAGCTCCGCGACATTCGCGGCTCCGAGATTGCGATGATCTATCAGGAGCCGATGGCATCTTTGAACCCGGCGATGAAGATCGGCAAGCAGTTGATGGAAGTGCCGATGATCCATGCGGGCATGTCCGAGAAAGAGGCCTATGACCGTGCGTTGCAGGTGGTTACGGATGTGAAGCTGCCGGACCCCAAGCGTATTCTGGACGCCTATCCGCACCAATTGTCCGGCGGCCAGCAGCAGCGCATCGTGATTGCCATGGCGCTGATGTCAGAGCCGTCGCTGCTCATCCTGGATGAGCCGACCACCGCGCTGGATGTGACGGTGGAGGCGGCTGTGGTGCAATTGGTCAAGGAGCTGGGCACCAAATACGGCACGTCGATGCTGTTTATCTCCCACAACCTTGGCCTGGTGTTGGAAACCTGCGACCGCATCTGCGTGATGTATTCCGGTGAAGCGGTCGAGCGTGGGTCGATTGAAGATGTGTTCGACACCATGCAGCACCCCTATACGCAGGCGCTGTTCCGCTCGATCCCGCTGCCCGGTGCGGACAAGAACGCGCGGCCGTTGGTCGCGATCCCCGGCAACTTCCCCCTGCCCCACGAACGCCCGCCGGGCTGCAATTTTGGCCCGCGGTGTGATTATTTCGAAGCGGGTCGCTGTGATCAGGGCAACATCGCCATGCGCGATGTGCCCGGCAATGACCGCCATGCCTCGCGCTGTGTGAAGTTTGACGAGATCGACTGGAACGCGCCGCTGGAACTGGCGGACGTCAAGACCAAGGGAGAGATCGGGCGCGTTGTCCTGAAGATGGACAAGCTGAAGAAATACTATCAGGTGGCGGCCAATGCGATGTTTGGCGGAGGCGACACCAAGGTGGTCAAGGCCAATGAGGAGCTGTCGTTTGAGGCACGCGAATCCGAGACCCTGGCGATTGTGGGCGAATCCGGGTGTGGGAAATCCACCTTTGCCAAGGTGTTGATGGGGCTGGAGACCGCGACCGAAGGGCAGATCCTGCTGGACAATCAGAACATCGGCGATGTGCCCATTGAGGACCGCACCACCCAGAACGTGGCGGATGTGCAGATGGTGTTCCAGAACCCCTTTGACACGCTGAACCCCTCGATGACCGTGGGCCGGCAGATCATCCGTGCGTTGGAGATCTTCAAAATCGGCAAGAACGAGGGTGAGCGGCGGCAGCGGATGCTGGAACTGCTGGATCTGGTGAAACTGCCGAGGGAGTTTGCGGAACGCATGCCTCGGCAATTGTCAGGCGGTCAGAAGCAGCGGGTGGGCATTGCCCGCGCCTTTGCCGGGGACGCGCGGATCGTGGTGGCGGATGAGCCTGTATCGGCGCTGGATGTCTCCGTGCAGGCGGCGGTGACCGATCTGTTGATGGAGATCCAGCGTGAGCAGAAGACGACGCTGCTGTTCATCTCCCATGACCTCAGCATCGTGCGCTATCTCAGCGACCGGGTCATG
The DNA here is from genome assembly GCF_947500075.1 of uncultured Sulfitobacter sp. Lineage (GTDB taxonomy): Bacteria > Pseudomonadota > Alphaproteobacteria > Rhodobacterales > Rhodobacteraceae > Sulfitobacter. Next base: position 890,890 of record NZ_CANMQS010000002.1, read on the forward strand.
GTGATGTATCTGGGCCATGTGGTGGAATTGGGCGATACCGATCAGGTGTTCTCTCCGCCCTACCACCCCTATACCGAAGCGCTGTTGTCGGCGGTGCCGATTGCCGACACATCGGTGAAGAAAAAGCACATCGTACTCGAAGGCGATATTCCCTCAGCGATGAACCCGCCCCCCGGCTGTCCGTTCCAGACGCGGTGTCGTTGGAAGGACAAGGTTGCCGGCGGATTGTGCGAGAAAGAAGTGCCGCCGATCCGGCAATTGGCTGCGGGACATCAGATCAAATGTCACCTGCCTGATGCGGAGCTCGACCAGATGGAACCGGTGATCGAAGTCGGCGTCGCGGCTGAGTAGCGGCGCGCAGGCAGCCCTGCGCGCCACGGGTGCGCTGTCAGCCGCCTGTGTAGACGCCGGACAGTTGCTCTGCCACGTTTTCGGCAAAGCTGACGATCATCGCGTCGTAGAAGTCATCCGTACCGGGTCGCACTCCGATAAAGCCTGCGGGGACGACCTGTTCTCCTGTCATGGCGGAAATCCGCACGGGGAAAGTTTCGTTCCCGGAGGCGGTGTTGGGTCCGTTCAACACGACCACCCCCTCAAGCTGGTTGAACGCATCACCGTTCGGCGCCAGCGTATCGCCGTCCAGCGCCACTTTGCGGATGTTGACCCTGATGTCATAGCTGTCTTCGCCCGTACCAAGGGTCACCCGGTCAGAAATGGCCTGGGCCAGGTCGGTGGTGATTGTCTCATAGACCCGCGCCGCGTTGCTGTCCTGCGCGGCAAGGGCAGACACTTCAACGGTCACTTCCGCGACAGGCGGGGTCTCTACAGCGGCGGCGAAGGAGGCCAGCGCAAAGGTGCTTACCGTGGCTGCAAGGGCAGTTGTCTTGATCACATTCAACATCATCATACTCCTTTTGTCTGAGCGGTGCCGCCCGTCCAAACTCTGGACAGCAGGCTCGGAGCATCAACAAAGTTGGATCGTGGAAAGTTCCGTTGACAGAGAGGCGGTTTGAGCGGCGACCCGCCATCAGTCCTGAAAAACCATGCGTAACCAGTTGGTTAGTTGCCTGCGATGACCTTCACATAGTTCCGGGTTTCCTTGAACGGCGGGATGCCATCGTACTTCCGCACCGCACCGGGGCCGGCGTTGTAGGCCGCCAGTGCCAGCCGCCAGGACCCGAATGTCTTGAACTGCTGCTTGAGATAGCGCGCGCCCCCTTCAAGGTTCTGTGCAGGATCCTTGGGGTCCACACGCAGGCTGCGGGCTGTGGCAGGCATCAACTGGGCCAGCCCCATGGCCCCCTTGTGAGACACCGCCGCAGGGTTCCAGCCGCTTTCCTGCTGGACAAGGCGCAGGAACAGGTCCACCGGCACGCCGTGCCGCTGTGCGGCATCCTTGGCCATGTTCAGGTATTGCCCGCGATATTTGCCCGTGTATTTCGGCGTGTTCCATTTGCTGGGTGTGATCACGGAGGGTGGCTTCAACCGCACGGAGGAGGAATACTGCGCCGCCGCGCGGCTATCGAGCAGCTTTTTTTGCGAATTGAACAGCGTCTGCCGGCTTTTGGAGGAGAAAACATCCGCACTTGCCGCACCCGAGAGGACAGCCCCTCCGGCCAACACAGCAACCAATGCCGCCTGTGCAGTTCTACGCATCCACAATGCCTCCGCCCAAGTCTCGCGCATCATATAGCAAAAATGCGCCAATGCGCCAGCCTTTGAATTCAATCCGCTACGCGGCAAATCATGCGAAACGATTTGTTAACCATGGTTCAGCCATGAACAGGCAGATATAAAGCGCCAAACGCGCTGTGGTGGATTCGCAGCGTCGCCAAAAATACTGATCTAAAAGGGGGGCAACATGGCCGGCTCAGTGAACAAAGTGATCCTTATCGGCAATCTGGGACGCGACCCGGAAGTGCGTTCGTTCCAGAACGGCGGAAAGGTCTGCAACCTGCGCATTGCGACCTCTGAAAACTGGAAAGACCGGAACACCGGGGAGCGTCGGGAACGGACCGAGTGGCACACCGTTGCAATCTTTAATGAAAACCTTGTGCGGCTGGCGGAACAATACCTGCGCAAAGGGTCGAAGGTTTACATCGAAGGCAAGCTGGAAACCCGCAAGTGGCAGGATCAGTCCGGTCAGGACCGCTATTCAACCGAGGTGGTCTTGCGCCCCTACGCGGGCGAACTGACATTCCTCGACAGCCGCGATGGCAGCGGCGGTGGTGGCGGCGGTTACAGCGGCGGCGGTCATGATCAGGGGTATGACAGCGGCGGCTATGACAGCGGCCCCAGCCAGGGTAGCGGCGGCGGTCAGGGTGGCGGCGGCGGGTCGCGCGATCTGGACGACGAAATCCCGTTCTGATCCGCCATGCGCATCCGGGAGCTGACAGTTGATGACACCGCCGATGCGCTGAGCCTCTATTCCGATTTGACCTTTGGGCCGCCCTGTGACGACGGGGCGGCTTTTCTTGCGGTCCTGAGCCATCCCGGCACCTGCGTCGTCGGCGCAGAGGACGCAGAGCGCATTATCGGCATGGTCACCCTGCATCTGTTGCCAAATGTCACCTGGGGTGCCCGCCCCTATGCCTTGATCGAAAACGTGGTCACGGCGACCGCACACCGGGGAAAGGGCGTGGGACGTCTGGTGATGCAGGGCGCGATTGACCGCGCGTGGGCGGCGGAGGCCTACAAGATCATGCTGCTGACCGGACAGAAACGCGGCGCAGGCGGGTTTTATGAGGCAATGGGGTTCGGGGCGGAGGACAAGACGGGGATGGTGCTGCGGCGGGGTTAGCCCCGCGCTGCCAATGCGTCCTCCAGAACGCCCAAAACCGCCTCATGGGGCACTTCATTGGTCACAAACGCCTGCCCGATCCCACGGGCCAGAATGAAATTCAACCGTCCGGCCACCACTTTCTTGTCTTGCCCCATCAGGTCCAGCAGAGCCGCTGCATCCGGCAAATCCCCGTCAATATCAGACAGATCTGTCTTCATCCCCATCGCCTTGAGATGGGCGCGCACCCGGCTGGGATCTTCCTGTGGGCACAGCCCCATGCGCGCGGACAGCTCAAAAGCCAAGGCACAGCCCACCGCGACGCCTTCCCCATGCAAAAGCCGGTCACTGTAGCCGGTCGCGGCTTCAAGCGCGTGGCAGAACGTATGGCCGAGGTTCAAAAGCGCGCGGTCCCCATGCTCTTTCTCGTCCCGCATGACGATGTCGGCTTTCATCTGGACCGAATGGCGCACGGCTTCCACCCGCAGCGCGGGATCACCGGAAGCAAGCGCGGGGCCGTTTGCTTCAAGCCATTCAAAGAACGCAGCGTCGCCCAGCAACCCGTATTTCACCACTTCGCCATACCCGGCCAGAAAATCCCTCTGCGCCATGCTGGACAGGATGCCCGTGTCTGCCAGCACCAGTGCCGGCTGATGAAACGCCCCGATCAGGTTCTTGCCCTGTGGCGCGTTGATGCCGGTTTTGCCCCCGACCGAACTGTCGACCTGCGCCAGCAGGGAGGTGGGGGTCTGCACAAAGCGCACACCCCGGCGCAGGATCGCGGCGGCAAATCCGACCAGATCACCAATGACACCGCCCCCGAAGGCCAGCACAACATCGCCCCGCTCTACCTTCTGGTCGAGCAGCCATTCGACCGTGTCGCACAGATGGGGCCAGCTTTTGGTGGCCTCTCCCGCAGGCAGGGTCAGCGCGGTCATCTCAATCCCTGCCATCGCCAACCCGGCACGCAGGCCTTCCAGATGCAGAGCGGCAACATTGGTGTCTGTGACCACACAGACCTGCTTGCGCGCCAGCAATGGTGCAATCTGCGCGCCCGCCTCCGCAATCAGTCCCGGCCCGATGCGGACCTGATACGCGCGTCCGGGCAAATCAACATCTACGGTTTCACGCATCGCGGTCCTCCAACACATCCGCACGGCCGAGCAAACAGGTGATCACCCGGTTGGCCATGTCATCAATCGTCAGCTCTGCCCCGCATTTCACCGACAGATCCGCCAGAGCGTACACCGGGTTGCGCACGTCAAAGAGCGCGGCCAGCGTGGCGCGGGGATCAGATGTGCGCAGCAAGGGGCGCGTGTCCTTGTGGCGCACCCTGTTCCACAAAAGATCAAGATCCGCATCCAGCCACACCGCCACGCCTTTGGCATGAATGTTTGCGCGGTTTTCCTCCGCCAGAAACGCGCCGCCGCCGGTGGACAGAATGCCCCGCTCCTCTTTCAGCAGACGCGCGATCACTTCCGTCTCCCGCCTGCGAAAGAAGGCTTCACCGTCCCGCGTAAATATCTCAGGCACGCTGAGGTTTGCGGCGGCTTCAATCTCCGCGTCGCTGTCCAGAAACGGCACCTGCAGCTTGGCCGCCACCGCACGCCCCACCGCCGTCTTGCCCGCCCCCATCATACCGACAAGCGCCACCGTCTTTTTCAGATGGAAGCGGCGGTCATGTGGTCCTGCGTCGGCCATGGATTGCTCAATTTCTCTCATTTTCTTCTGAATGACGTGATATTGGAGGAAAGGCCATATATATGTTGTTCAATGCGGGCAGAAACACACGGGCAAAACCGATGGGAAGACTAATCAAGTTGTTGATATACCTTGCAGTACTGGGGTTTATTGGCCTTGTCGGATATGCCTATGTCGGACCCTTCTTCGGGGCTGACTTCGCGCCCACGCAAGTTGAGACACGCGAACCTGTGACCCTGACGGAGGATTAAGTGATGCTGCATCGCGCGGCAGCGCTGCCTCGGGCATTTTGTGTGTCGGCTTTGGGTCTGTTTGCAGCACCCGGTGTCACTGCGCAGCAAACGGCAGAACCTGCGGTTGATCGCCCCTTGTCAGTGATCGACTGGCTGGGGACACAAGACAGTCTGGCCACAGCCCAACCTGCCCCGCCTACAGAGCCTGCGGTCACCAGCAGTGGCAGCATTCCCGCAGTTACGGTCGAACCTCTGGGCAAAGGGCGGCCGCGCCAGATTGGTCTGGTGCCCGCAACAGTGACGGGCCTGCCCGATACGCTGTGGTTCGGCAGTGATCCTGACACGCTGATCAAGCTGATTGAAAGCCTGCCTGACCTCAATTTGCCCGCCGCACAATCGCTGTTGTTTACAATCCTGCTGGCCGAAGCCAAGGCGCCGGGTGGCAATGCCACCGCCGGCGATGGGCTGGCGCTGGCGCGGGTCTCAAAACTGCTGGAGGCCGGCGCGCTTGATCCTGCGTTGTCGTTGATCGAACAGGCCGGGGTGACCACCTCACCGGCGCATTTTGATCTCTACATGCGCATCAGCCTGCTTGCCGGGACGGAGGACCGCGCCTGCGCACTGCTGGGCACTGCGCCCCACCTCAGCCGGGACTACGGCACGCGCATTTTCTGCGACGCGCGCGCCAGCAGATGGGAAGACGCCGCACTGACCTTTGGTGCGGCTCAGGCGCTGAACCTGATGCCGGAGGCGAAGCTGGCCCTGATCGACCGTTTCCTGCATCCGGATGTGTTCGAAGACGCGCGCCCCCTGCCCGATCCGCGCGAGATGGACCCGCTGAGCTTCCGTCTGTTCGAATCCATCGGGGAGCCCAAACCGACCCGGATGCTGCCAAGGCCCTATGCCGTGGCAGACCTGCGTGATCTGGCCGGTTGGAAAGCCCAGCTTGAAGCCGCCGAACGGCTGACCCGTGCGGGCGCGTTGCCTGACAACCGATTGCTTGGTCTTTATACCGACCGCGATCCGGCCGCCTCCGGTGGGGTCTGGGACCGGGTCGCCGCCTTGCAACGGTTCGAGACCGCGCTGGAAACCGGCAGCAGCGAGGCCATCGCGAAAACCCTGCCCCGCGCCTGGCGTGCAATGCGCCAGGCCGAGCTTGAAGTGCCCTTTGCCACGCTTTTTGCCGATCGTCTGGCGCAGATTGAGCTGACGGGCACCAGCGCACGTATCGCCCGCGATATGGGCCTGTTGTCCCCCGCCTATGAGACCATTTCAACCGGCACATCCGATCTGTTGACCCAGATCGCCAGGGGAGAGACATCCGGCCGCAGGCCCGATGTGCCCCTTGCCGCCGCGATCTTTGATGCCTTCAAGGACGCGCAAGCACCCGCGCGCCTCATCTCGGGCGCGCAGAACAACCGTTTGGGAGAGACGGTGCTCAAAACGCTCGCGCTCTTGCATGAAGGCGCGCGGGGCGATCCCGGCACCCTGCGCGACGCGCTCACCACTCTGCGCGCCTTGGGGCTGGAAGACACCGCGCGCCGCGCGGCCCTACAGGTTCTGATACTGGAGCGGCCCACATGACAGGTCAGAATACCGCCCATTGGATATCTGCCTTTCTCGAAGCGCAGGCGGCTGAACTTGGAGCCGCGACAAACACACAACTGGCCTACGGTCGTGACCTGAAGGATTTTCAGGCGTACCTGAGCCGCAATGGACAGGACTTCGCGGGCGCCAGCCGGGCGGATGTGGAGAACTACCTTGTGCATTGCGATGCACAGGGCCTTGCCAAATCGACCCGCGCCCGCAGGCTGTCGGCGATCAAACAGCTTTACCGCTTTGCCTTTGAAGAAGGCTTGCGCACCGAAAATCCCGCGATCCAGATTTCCGGTCCGGGTCAGGACAAGCGCTTGCCCAAAATCCTCAGTGAGGCAGAAGTCGACCAACTGCTCGACGCCGCGCGCAACTCCGGGCGCAGCAAAGCCGACCAGATCCGCAACACCTGCCTGATGGAGCTTCTCTATGCCACCGGGATGCGGGTGAGCGAGCTTGTGAGCCTGCCCATCTCCGCCACCCGTGGTGATCCGCGTCTGCTGCTGATCACCGGCAAAGGCGGCAAGGAACGCATGGTGCCGCTGTCCCCGCCTGCCCGCACAGCACTTGCAGAATGGCTGGAGGACCGCGACCGGCAGGACGCGCTGGCCCGCACCAAGAAACTGCCAACCTCCCGGTTTCTGTTCCCCTCTCGCGGGAAGTCCGGACATCTGACCCGGCACCGGTTCTATTTGCTGATCAAGGAATTCGCGGTTGCCGCAGGCGTGCAGCCGTCCAAGGTGACGCCGCATACGCTGCGCCATGCCTTTGCCACGCATTTGCTGGCCAATGGCGCTGATCTGCGGGCGATCCAGACGATGCTGGGGCACGCGGATGTGGCCACAACCGAGATCTACACCCATGTCCTGGAAGAACGGTTGAGCGAGCTGGTTCTGGACCACCATCCGCTGGCGCAGGGCAGCGACCGCAAGGCAAAAGCCACTGACAGTTAAGGACACAAAGCGTGTCCCCGCACCTGCACCCGCCCACAGATCACCGCGCAGCCCTTGATTGCAAAGCCCGCGATGCCCATAACCCTGTAACACAATAGGAAAAGGTCACAGACACACATGGAAGACAGCACCACTCTGCTTGATGGGGCATTCTGGATCTCGTCAGGTATCATCTTGTGTCTCCTTGTGTTGTCCGGGTTCTTTTCCGGCTCGGAAACCGCGCTGACAGCGGCCTCTCGCGGGAAACTGCGGGTGCAGGCCGACAAGGGCTCACGCGGGGCCACCCGCGCGCTGCGGCTGACGGAAGACACCGAACGCCTCATTGGCTCTGTCCTGCTGGGCAACAACCTGGTGAACATCCTCGCCGCATCGCTGGCCACAGCGCTCTTTACCCGCCTCTTCGGCGAAAGCGGCGTGGCGCTGGCGACCTTGGTGATGACCCTGCTGGTTCTGATCTTTGCCGAAGTGCTGCCCAAGACCTATGCCATCTCGAATTCGGAACGGGCGGCCTCGATGGTGTCGCTGCCGATCAGCATCGTGGTGCAGGTCTTTGCCCCGATCGTGACCGCCGTGCGATACTTCGTGCGTGGGGTGCTGAAAATCTTTGGTGTCGATATTGATCCCGACAGCAACATCCTTGCCGTGCGCGAAGAGATCGCCGGCGCCCTGCAACTGGGTCATTCCGAAGGTGTGGTCGAAAAAGAAGACCGTGACCGCATTCTGGGCGCGCTCGACCTGCGCGAACGTGTGGTGGAGGAAATCATGCTCCACCGCTCAGGCATCGAGATGATCGACGCAGGCAGCCCGCCTGAGGAAATCCTGTCGCAATGTCTGCAATCCAACCACACCCGCCTGCCCGTCTACCGCGACGATCCCGAAAACATCATCGGCGTGATCCACGCCAAGGACCTGTTGCGCGCCATGTACAAACTGATCGGCGGTCCTGACGGCGATGCAGCAGCGCTCAAGAACTTTGACGTCTCCACCGTCGCGATGAAGCCCTACTTCGTGCCGGAGACCTCAACCCTGGACGAGCAAATGCGCCAGTTCCTGCGCCGCCGCACGCATTTTGCGCTGGTGGTGGATGAATACGGCTCGCTCCAGGGTCTGATCACGCTGGAAGACATCCTTGAGGAAATCGTGGGCGAGATCACGGATGAGTTCGACCCCGACGGCGATCATATGCTGTCGCCGGGTGAGGACGGCCATTATCTGGTCGACGGCGCGATGACCATCCGCGACCTCAACCGCGCGACCGACTGGTCTCTGCCGGATGAGGAAGCCAATACGCTTGCCGGTCTGGTGATCCACGAGGCGCAGATGATCCCGACGGCGGGTCAGGTGTTCAGTTTTCATGGGTTCCGGTTTGAGGTCTTGGCGCGGGACGGGAACCGGATCACGCAACTCAAGATCCGGCCATTGTAACGCAATAACTGTGCATTTGCCCTGCCGCGTTAACAGCACAAGAACTTTCTTGCCCTAGGGTGCGCCGAAACCGGTCCTGAAGCCGGACCAAACGGCGAACCAAACATGGACATGCGCACGATTCTCTTCACGCTGGCTTTGCTGTGGATGGCTCTGTGCACGTCGGCCCAGGCCAATTGTGACAGTTTGCTGCGCTCCATTGATCTGGCGGAACAGACCTTTGGCCCCAATCAGACCATCACCGACGAGGCGCTTTATGCGCTCAACCACACCATCAAGAACATGAACAACGATGAGATCCTGTTGCTGCTGCGCCGATCCGGTCAGGGCAGCGCCTTTGGTGATCTGCGGAACTTTCTCACCCAGTTGCGTCTTGCCGCACAGTTTGCCGACGCGGACGGTTTCACCTTCACACCAAGAATGGAGAGAGACCTCAGGTCCGCCCGCAGGATCGTCAACACCGCCTGCTATCAGGACGGAGACATCAACAGACCGATCCCGGCCACACAAACCAACGCTCAACTCCGGACCGAAGACCGGCCTGCTCGCGTCGGAGATCGGTTGAAAGATGCGTTGCAAAACAAAGGCCTGCTATCCGCTTCGCAACGGGCCTATCTGGACGAACAATTCAACTTTCGGCTTCTCGGCGCGCTCTTTGCCTCACTTATGCTGGTCCTGATCATCGCGGTCGGTATCAGATATTCCCTGCTGATCCTTCTGATCATGCGTCGCAACCGACGCATCTGCGAAATCCCCGCAACCCTGACCTGCATGATGACGTCCGTGCCGGGCAACCTGACAATAGTTGGCCGCTATGGGTGCCGGTTCACACCCACATCGCCCAAGGAGATGGAGGCTGTCGCAGGCACCTCTACAGGCACCTATTGCAAGGTCGAGGTGAACGGTCGGGAGATCAACGGCAAGCTCATGGAAGACATCTCAGCCAATGCCAAACTTTTGTATTCCGAGCCGAAGGATCGGCCGGAACTGGCCTGGCTGTTTCAGGCCTCCGTTGTGCAGCCCCGGTACGATTTCTCTGTCCTGAGGGCGGAGCGGCGCAAGATACAGAACTATGGCTTTGGCAATCTGTTTCAACGTTAGTGGCGTGAGGCGTGGTCCCCAATGGCTACCTCCTCAGCCGCGCGCCGGCAGGATCAAAAGGCGGTTCTGCCAACACCACGGCGTCATGCGCCCGCCCCAGCACCATCACCTGCACCGTCTCCCCCGCCTGAATCCCGGCGACAAACCCAAGCGCCAGCGATTGCCCAACCGAGATGATCCCCACGGCGGGTCAGGTGTTCAGCTTCCATGGCTTCCGTTTTGAGGTCATGGCGCGGGATGGGAACCGGATCACGCAGTTGAAGATCAGGCCGTTGTGAGGGGAAACGAGCGGCGGCCGGGCGGACCCAACCCCCTATGACTGATGCCTTGCCGGTGTCAGCTTTCCTCTAAATTCTTTCAGGAATGTCACAAACGGGCCGTCATACGGCCTAACTCTATCTTCATTTTTGGCATTTATGCCGAACCTCTCATCGGATGAATTCCGATTGTCCATTTTGGAGGGGTTATATTGGCCAACTATTCACTACTTGTATTCTCATGGAACGATATTTTCCCCAGCCTGTCGCAAACGGGCACGGAAAACGATCTCGTCGGGGAGACCTTCACCTTCACTGGCGGGGGGGACCTGGTCGACTACCAGGATAACGACAGCTTCAGCGGCTCATTCGGCGACCATGGTTTTGTCGACAACCGGATCACGGGAACAATCGACGGTGTCAGCGTGAACGAAAGCCTGGTCAACCCAGAGTATGCTTATGAAATCAAGGATTCGAGCGGCACAACCGTTGGCAATATGTATGCCATTTCGAAGAACACTGCCAATCTTTCGGACATCGAAGCCTTCACCTTTGATTTTCAGCCTCAGGGGGGTGAGACCTACACCCTGTCATCTATCGATTCCGTTCCTGCGACAAGCTACAGCAATCTTTACGTGTGCTTTGCAGCGGGAACACTGATCGAAACCTGCAAGGGGCCCATTGCAGTCGAGACGATCAAGCCGGGCGACAGAGTTCATACCCGAGACAACGGTCTGAAAGAGATCCTGTGGAGCGGGTCAAGGGCAATGGACTATCAGTCTCTCGTCTTGCACCCACGGTCCCGCCCAATCTTGATTGCGGCGGGCGCTCTGGGTCACGGCATACCGGCAACCCCTCTGGTCGTTTCGCCTCAGCACCGCGTGCTCGTCTCTTCGCCGATCATCGAGCGTATGACCGGACAGGCGGAGATCATGATCCCAGCCAAGAAGCTCTTGGGTGTGGCTGGAGTTGAGCAATACCTGCCCGACTCTGGCGTGACCTACGTGCATATCCTGTGCGAGACGCATGAGCTGGTGAATGCGAACGGCACCTTCGTAGAGACCATGTATCTGGGCGAACAGTCATTGAATTTGCTCGGTCGCGAAGACTACGAAGACATCGCAGAATGTCATCCTGGCCTGGCAGACCAAATGGTGCTGCATCCAGCGGCCCAATCCGGCGAGGCATTCCGCAGCAAAATAAGCAATCTCGTTCGCCGCCACACTTCAAACCATCACGAAATCGTGCAGCGCGGTGCGCCTCGTGAACGCTCGGCTCAGCGTTGAGGGGCTGCAAGCCAGCAGTCACATTCGAACCCTACGGTGGTACACCACGTTCAACTGTTCATTGGTCCGTGCGCGCCCGGTCTTTCACAGCATCTGCTTTCGGCCCGCGAAAGCAGTATGAGAGCAACCAACCCAAAACCTGAATCACCTAACGCTGCCTGAAATCAAAGATTTCAACGCGTTAGGTGATATGCGGTGTCTCAAGCATTTCGCATTATGCTTTAATCCGCCTCACTTGGCCGCTTTGTTGCAGCAGGCTGACTGCGGAAACGAATGAGAGATTGAGGCGCACAAACGCGTGGAGACGTTTCTACCTTTTGTGGCATTCCTTTTGTCGAATCGTCAGGTCCAGCCATTCACCGCGCCGCAGAAACTTGGTCAGAAGGGCTCAAACCCGACATTCCCGCCAATATTCCCTGTGGGCAAATGACAGCCGTCCCTACCCCCGTAACCGCGCGCACTTGGGGTCAAATGGCGGTTCGGCCAGCACAACCGCGTCATGCGCCCGCCCCAGCACCATCACCTGCACCGTCTCCCCCGCCTCAACCCCACTGACAAACCCCAGCGCCAGCGATTGCCCCACCGAATACCCGTAGGCCCCAGAGGTCACGCGGCCAATCCCTTTGCCGTCCCTGAAGATCGGCTCGCCCCCGCTGGCATCCGCGTTGGAGGCATCTGTCTGCGTGGCATCCAGCGCCAGCACCACCAGCGTCTCCCGCGCGTCCTGCGCCAATGTCCCCGCAACCGCTTCCTTGTTCAAAAACGCCTTGTCCATCTTGCACAGCCGCGCCAGCCCGACTTCCTGAGGCCAATACTCCGGCGAATACTCACGGCCCCAGGATCCATACCCTTTTTCAATCCGCAGTGACATCAACGCGCGTGACCCGACAGGCCCTGCACCCACCTCCGCCCCCGCTGCGATAAGCGCCGCGAAGAGCCGACCCTGATCGGCTTCAGCGCAATGCAGCTCCCAGCCCAGATCGCCCGTGAAACTCACCCGCAGCGCCAGACAGCGCACACCTGCAAGCTCAATCCACGCAGAGCGCATGAAGCCCCAATCCGCGCCATCAAGCGAGGCATTGGTCAGCCGCTGCAACATCTCGCGCGACTTCGGCCCCGCCACATTGAACCCACACATGGCCTCCGTCTGGCTTTCAAACGTCGTCCCTTCTGGCAACGGCAGCGCACGGAAGAACCGCTGGTGATACCGCTCCGCCATGCCAGACCCGAAGATCCAGAATTCCTCTTCGTCCAGCTTGGTCACCGTGAAATCCCCGGCAATCCCGCCGTTCACGCCAATCAGCGGCGTCAGGCAGGACCGGCCCACATCGCTCGGCATCCGGTTGGCAAACAATCCGTTCAACCAATCCTCCGCCCCCGGCCCCGCCACGCGATACTTCGCGAAGTTGGAGATATCAATGATCCCCGCCCGGCCGCGCAGCATCCGGCATTCGGTGCCCACTTGATCCCACCACCCCTGGCGTGTGAACCCTTCAGTGACGTCCTCCGACCCCACGGGTTGGCCGTAATAAAGCGGATGCTCCCAGCCATAGTTCAACCCAAACACCGCCCCTAAATCCCGTTGCGCCTGATACGCAGGCCGCTGCCGCATCGGCCGTCCTGCGGCGCGCTCCTCATTGGGGAAGTGGATCTTGAACCGGTTGGCATATTGATCCCCCACCCGCGCCTTGGTGAAGGCCGCATCGGCCCAATCGCCAAACCGCGCCACATCCCAGGCAAACATGTCATAGCGGCTCTCGCCTTTGACGATCCAGTCGGCGGCCAGCAACCCCATGCCACCCGACTGCGAGAACCCCGGAATGATCCCGTTACAGCAAAAGTAGTTCCGCAATTCCGGCACCGGGCCAAACAATACATTCGAATCCGGCGACCAGATCATCGGCCCGTTGATCACCCGCTTGATGCCGGCCGTGCCTACCGCAGGCACCCGCTCAATCGCGCGCATCATATTGTCCTCGATCCGCTCCAGATCATCGGCAAAAAGCTCATGCCCGAACCCCTGCGGCGTGCCGTCTTCCGCCCAGAAGCGCAAGTCCTTCTCATAGGCGCCCACGAGCAGCCCCTTGCCTTCCTGACGCAGATAATACTCCCCGTCCCGGTCCGCCACCGAAGGCAAGCGCCGGTCCAGCCCGTCAATCTCCGCAATGGTTTCGGTCACGAAATACTGGTGCTCCGTCGGTTGCAGCGGCAACTTAACACCTGCCAACGCCGCCACTTCGCGCCCCCACAACCCGGCGGCATTCACCACCCACTCACAGGCAATGTCGCCCTTGGTCGTGCGCACGATCCACGTACCGTCGGGCTGCTGCTCCGTCCCGGTGACCGGACAGAACCGGATGATCTCCGCCCCGTTCTGCCGCGCGCCCGCCGCATAGGCGTTTGTCACGCCCGAGGGGTCCACATTCCCGCCGTTTTCCTCAAACATGATGCAGCGGATGCCATCGTAATCCACCAACGGATGCAGCGCCTCCGCCTCCTCCCGGCTGACTTCCCTGAAGGCCATGTCGTAGTACCGCGCCTTGGCTGCCTGAAGGCGCAGCTGATGCTCGCGCGCCTCTGTCTGCGCCAGATAGAGCGATCCGGGTTGGAACACGCCACAGGACTGCCCGGTCTCCGCTTCCAACGCGTTGTACAGGTCCATCGTATAGTTCTGAATGCGCGTGATGTTGTTGTTGTCATGCAACCCGTGAATGTTGGCCGCCGCGTGCCAGGTGGACCCGCTGGTCAACTCATCCCGCTCCAGCAGGCAGACATCCGTCCACCCCAGCTTGGTCAAGTGATACAGGATCGAGCAGCCAATGACGCCACCTCCGATGACAACGGCCTGGGCATGGGTACGCATGATAATTGATCCTGTTCAGATGTGCCTGGCGCCCATACTGACCTTTGCGTGACCGATCAGATCACCCATTGGCGACATTTTCAGTCGCAGTGATACAAGCCTGTTGCCAGGCCCCCTGCTGTGGCATCTTGATCCAGGTCAAATACACCCGGCGCGCAACGCGCTACGGTGTCTCTAAATGGAGGAAAGACATGTACAGCAATATTCTTGTGCCCATCGCTTTGGATCACGAACATCCGACCGGCCCGTCCTTTGATATCGCCAAGCGGCTGCTCGAAGACGGCGGCACCATCACGGCGCTGCATGTGATGGAAGAGCTGCCAGCCTATGTGACCCAGCAGCTTGAGAAAGGCATGCGGGAGAAACAGCATGCGGATTTCGAAGCGGCGTTGAAGGCCGAGGTTGCGGACATCCCCGGCGCCAAGGCTGCGTTGATCATGGGGCACTCGGGACGCAGTATTCTGGAGTTCGCCAAGGCCAACAACAGCGACTGCATCGTCATTGCCTCCCACCGGCCGGGTTTGCAAGACTACCTCCTCGGCTCCACCGCCGCCCGCGTGGTGCGCCATGCGCAATGCGCGGTCCACGTGCTGCGGTAACGCCGACTTACGCATCCGCGCCGCCCGCGCAAAACGTCACATCCTGTCGTTTTTGGGCCAGCGGCGCATTTGCCAAATCGCAACTGTAGCGCTGTAAGCGTTACAGGAGCACAGCCCATGCAAACCACCACCCGTGTCGCAATCATTGGCGGCGGCGTTGTCGGCGCATCTGTGCTCTATCACCTGACAAAGCTGGGCTGGTCCGACGTCCTGCTGCTGGAGCGCTCGGAACTCACCTCCGGTTCCACATGGCATGCCGCAGGGGGATTTCACACCCTCAACGGCGATACGAACATGGCCGCCCTTCAGGGCTATACCATTCGTCTTTACAAGGAGTTGGAGGAAATCACCGGCATGTCCTGCGGCCTCCACCACGTGGGCGGCGTGACGCTGGCGGACAATCAGGACCGCTTCGACATGCTGCTGGCCGAACGCGCCAAACACCGCTTCATGGGGCTGGACACCGAAATCGTCGGCCCCGAAGAGATTGCCAAAATTGCCCCGGTTACCAACCTCGACGGCGTGATCGGCGCGCTCTATGACCCGCTTGACGGTCACCTCGACCCCTCTGGCACCACCCACGCCTACGCCCGCGCCGCGCGCATGGGCGGTGCCACGATCGAAACCCATTGCATGGTGACCGAAACCAACCAGCGCCCCGACGGCACATGGGACGTGGTCACCGACAAAGGCACCGTGCACGCCGAACATGTCGTCAACACCGGCGGCCTCTGGGCGCGTGAAGTGGGCGCGATGGCGGGCGTCTACTTTCCCCTGCACCCGATGGAGCACCAGTACCTCGTCACCGAAAACGTGCCCCTGATCGAAGAGATGATGGCCGAGGGCCGCGAGCACCCCCATGTCATGGACCCCGCCGGCGAAAGCTACCTCCGTCAGGAGGGCAAAGGCCTATGTATCGGTTTTTACGAACAAACCTGTCGCCCCTGGGCGGTTGATGGCACCCCATGGAGCTTTGGACAGGACCTGCTGCAAGACGACTTCGACAAAATCGAAGATAGCATCAACTTCGCCTACAAACGCTTCCCCGATCTGGAACGCGCAGGCGTCAAGAATGTCATCCACGGCCCCTTCACCTTCGCCCCCGACGGCAATCCCCTCGTCGGCCCCGTTCCGGGCATGCGCAACTACTGGTCCGCCTGCGGTGTAATGGCCGGCTTCTCCCAGGGCGGTGGCGTGGGCCTCACGCTGGCGCAATGGATGATCGAAGGTGAGCCGGAACGCGACGTGATGGCGATGGATGTGGCCCGCTTCGGGGACTGGATCACACCCGGCTACACCCTGCCCAAAGTCATCGAGAACTACCAAAAACGCTTCTCCGTCGCCTACCCGAACGAAGAACTCCCCGCCGCGCGACCCCACCGCACCACGCCGATGTACGACATCTTCAGCGATATGGGCGCCGTCTGGGGCCAGCAATACGGGCTTGAGGTGCCAAACTACTTCGCGCACGGCGATGAGCCGACCTATGAAACCCCGTCCTTCCGCCGCTCCGACGCTTTCGCCGCCACCGCGCGGGAAGTGCAAGCCGTGCGCAGCGGCGTTGGCATCAACGAATTGCAAAACTTCGGCAAGTACCGCGTCACCGGTCCGCGCGCCCGCGCGTGGCTCGACCGGATCATGGCCGGTCGCATTCCCCAACCCGGACGCCTCTCCCTCACCCCCATGCTCTCGCCCAAAGGCAAACTCATCGGCGATTTCACCGTCTCTTGCCTGGCCGAGGACACTTTCCAACTCACCGCCAGTTACGGCAGCCAAGCCTATCACTTCCGCTGGCTCCAACAACATCAAGAAGACAGCGTAACCCTTTCAAACATATCCGATAAACGCACCGGCTTCCAAATCGCAGGCCCCCGCGCCCGCGACGTCCTTGCCGCCTGCACACGCACGGATGTCACCACCATGCGCTTCCTTGACGTGGCTCAAATGACCATCGGCCAGGTCGCCTGCACCGTGCAACGCGTCAGCTATACCGGAGACCTCGGGTTCGAGATCTACTGCGACCCCATGGATCAACGCCACCTCTGGCACACGCTCTGGTCCGCAGGTCAAGAACACAACATCACCCCCTTCGGCATGCGCGCCATGATGTCCCTGCGGCTGGATCGGTTCTTCGGCTCCTGGATGGCCGAATTCTCTCCCGATTACACCGCCGCCGAAACCGGCCTTGACCGTTTCATCAGCTTCAAGAAAAACACCGATTTCATCGGCCGCGCCGCCGCAGAAACGGATCGCACCACCCCGCCAGACCGCACCCTCGTTGCGTTCGAAGTCGCCACAGACGACGCCGATGTGCACGGCTACGAACCCATCTGGCGCGACGGCGCAGTTGTCGGCTTCTGTACCTCCGGCGGCTACTCCCACCACGCGGGTAAATCCATCGCTCTGGGCTTCGTCCCCCGCGAACTTGCGGCCGAAGGTCTGCAGGTCGAGATTGAAATCCTCGGCCACATGCGCCCCGCCACACTGATCACCACAACGCTCTTTGATCCCGAAGGCAACGTCACGCGTGGATAATCCCCCACCCACCGCCTAGACTGCACAAATGAGCCACCCTGATCTTCCCATCATCCTGCTTGCTGCCGGATCCTCCGCCCGCATGCGCGGCACCGACAAACTGATGGAGGAGATTGACGGCCAGCCCCTCCTCCGCCGCCTGGCCGAGATGCTGCGCGCCGCCACAAGCGGCACCATTATCGCAGCCCTGCCGTCCCCGCCGCATCCCCGTTACACCACCCTGAAAGATCTCGAAATTCTCTGTCTGCCCGTCCCCGATGCCGCCGAAGGCATGGGCGAAAGCATCCGCACCTGCATCAAAGCCCTGCCGCCGGGCACAACCAAAGCCATGATCTGCCTCGCCGATCTGCCCGACCTCACCACCGAGGATCTGATCACCGTTGCACAGGCATCGCAGGACAAAACCCACACCATCTGGCGCGGTGCGACGGAGGCAGGCAAACCCGGCCACCCCATCGTCTTCGATCAAAGCCATTTCGCCGCCCTCGCCACGCTCACCGGCGATCAAGGCGCAAAAGACCTGATCAAAACCGCGCGGACAGCCCTCATCCCCCTCCCCGGCACCCGCGCCCTCACGGATCTGGACACCCCCGAAGCCTGGGCCGCATGGCGCGCCGCCCGCCGCTGACACAAACGCCCGCCGCCCCTTCCAAATGGCTCTCAAAAACCCCCGCGGAGCGTTAAAATCTCTTTTGGAGCACCAAAAGAGATTTCAGACCTCCGGTGGGGTTTTTTAGACCATTTGGAAGACAGACGTTTCGAGAATAGCAGCCCCCAGACAAACCAAGGAAACGAGGCAGTTTCCCACCTCGTTTCCCGGTCTGCCGCTATCTCAAAGACAGAGCAACAGCTGCATATTGCTGCGCGCGTTCCCCCGAACGCGCGCCTCAAGGGTCACATGTAGCGCTTACTTCGTGAGAAGTTTCGCTTCATGCTTCTTGAGAGACCGGCGGGCCGACGTGTAACCGTCGATGCCCTGTTTCGTGGCAAGCTCAGGGAAGAGCTCCAGAATTTCATCACGCTGTTCCGCACCGATCCCGGCCAGAGACATATCGCCCGGCTGGAAGCTTTCGGTCCAGGTGCCGTCTGACAGGATCACCTCATGGTGGTCGAACAGGATATGGATGTAGGTGGTGTGGGACACATCCACCACGTCCACACCCTCCATGTGGGTCAGATGCTTTGCCGCGACCAGCACTTCACGTTCTTCAAAGAACAGCGCTGTCTTGTCGTTGGCAATCAGCACCCGGTGGTTGGGGGAGACCATCATGTCCCGCTCGGGCAGGTCGTTGCCAAGCGCGCCCTGACGGATCAGCACAGGCTTGAGGTGTGCCGCCATTTCCAGCTCAGCGCCGGACATGTCGCGTGCACCCACCCAGCGGATTTCCTGCATGCCGTTGTCGCGGGTGATCACCCGGTCGCCGACTTTCAGGTCTTCCACCCGGACTTCACCCTTTGGCGTCGCGATCCGCGTGCCGGGGGTGAAACAGGGGATGACGTTCTCGATCTCTTCAAAGACCAGAGACCCGGCATCGTTGCCGTCTTCGTCAAAATAATTGACGATACCGTCTTCAAGATCGGCGGAGGTATAGGTCACCGCCAGTGAGCCGCCTTCAGGGGCAGAGCCACGCAGATCCAGCGTGTCGTTGTCTACCGGACCGTCACCACCATCGACCACGTCGCCGGCGTTCACGTCAGAGAAGACATCTTCGCCAGCACCACCGGACAGAACGTCATCGCCTTCACCGCCCTGGATGTCGTCGTTGCCGTCGCCACCTGCGATGGTGTCGTCGCCCTGACCGCCCAGCAACACATCGTCTCCGGTGCCGCCGTCGATGTCATCGTCGTCCACCTGGCCGTCGATGGTGTCGTTCCCCGCGCCGCCCAGCAGGACGTCATCGTCGTCCGCGCCAAAGATCACATCGTCGCCTTCGCCACCGTCAATGGTGTCCTGACCATTGTCAGGGTTGCGGTCAGGAGAGAACGGGTTGGTCGCCGTTGGCACGTCTGGAATGTCCAGCACATCAAGGCCCAGATCGGGGTCGTTGCCGCCATAGAGCGTATCATCACCCAGACCGCCCAGAATGCTGTCGTTGCCTTCGCCACCCACAACACGGTCGTCATCTTCGCCTGCGTCGATGAGGTCATCATCAATGCCGCCGTCGATCACGTCCGCGCCGGTGCCACCATCGATGGTATCGCGGTCGTCACCGGTGGAGATGGTGTCATTGCCCGCGCCGCCATCTACTGAATCGCGGTCGTTTTCAGGATCAACATCGGGGTCAAAACCCAGATCATCGGTATCCGCGTCGGGATAGCCCAGATCAGGCGCCAGCGACCCGTTGCCGGTGTTGATGATGTCGTCACCCTCTCCACCTTCAACCGTGTCATTGCCCTGACCCGCTTCCACGGTGTCGTCACCGCCACCGGCGCGGACAAAGTCATCGTCCCCTTCGGTACCGGGCAGGATCGCGTCATCTGCGTCGATCAGATCGCCATCGGGATCGCCGAGGTAATCCTCATCAATCAGATCACCCTCATCGCCGCCATCGACAAAACCGTCCCGAACAGGCGCTGCGACCTCAACGGTGTGTACCGCACTGTCGGTCAGACCTTCTTCGTCGGTGATGGTGTAGGCGATGGTCGCCGTGCCCACGAACCCGGCCGCAGGAGAGAAGGTCACCGTGCCGTCGCCATTGTCGACCAGCGTGCCCTGATCGGCAGGAACCGTGGCTTCCACAACGCTCAGATCGTCGCCATCCACATCTGTGTCATTGGCCAGCAGATCAACCGTGACAGGTGTCGCCGAAGGCGTTTCATCTGCATCATCGACCGCATCAGGGGCGTCGTTTACAGGTGTAACGGTCACATCAACGACTGCCGTGTCTTCGTTCCCGTCAGGGTCGGTGACGGTGTAGGAGATCGTGGTCGGCCCGTTGAAGTTCTCGGCTGGCGTGAACACCAGACCTTCAGGCGTGATTTCCACGGTGCCATCGGGGCTTGTCGCCTCCGTGATGGTCAGCGGGTCGCCATCGGGATCGCTGTCATTGGCCAGAACATCGATGGTGACGGGCGTGTCTTCTTCCGTCTCCGCGGTGTCGTCTTCGGCGTTTGGCGCGTCAGCGACAGGTGCCACAGTCACAGTGTGGACGGCGCTGTCTTCCAGGCCCTCGGGATCGGAAATCGTATAGGAGATCGTCGCTTCACCGGTGAAATCCGCCGCCGGCGTAAAGGTCACGGTGCCGTCGCCGTTGTCGACAAGGCTGCCCTGCTCGGCCGGAACGCTCGCGGACACAACGCTGAGCGGATCGCCGTCCACGTCAGAATCATTGGCCAGCAGGTTCACGGTGATGGCGGTGTCTTCGTCTGTTTCATCCGCATCATCGACCGCCACAGGCGCGTCGTTGATCGGGTTCACGACCACATTGACCACAGCCGTATCTGTGCCGCCATCCCCATCGTCGATGGTATAGGTGATTGTGGTGTCGCCGTTGAAGTTTTCCGCAGGTGTAAAGACCAGACCGTCCGGCGTGATCTCAACCGTGCCGTCGGGGCTTGTTGCTTCGGTCACCGTCAGCGGGTCACCGTTTGGGTCGGTGTCATTGTCCAGAACAGGGATCAGAACCTCTGTGTCTTCATCCGTCTCAGCCGTGTCGTCGTTTGCAACAGGTGCTGCGGTATCGTCAAACACCAGATTATCAATCGCACCGGAACCGGCAAGGACCACCTCGAACCGGCTTGCACCGGGCACGTCGAACTGCACCGTGCGTTCGCCATTGTCACCTGTGGGATCAATGAACTGCTCGTCAATGACATTGCCCTCGTCGTCCAGGAACCGCACGTAGGTGCCGTCGCCGGATGTCTCTTCAATATCCTTGAAGGTCAGTGCCTTGATGGTCACAGGACCGTCAAAATCAAAGGCGATTGTCCCACCACAATAGTAGTCATCCGGATCGCTGCTGTCGCCATCCTCGGAAATGATCAGCAGGCCACCTAGTGTGTCGGATGCCAGATCGTCATCACCCCCCGTTGGGTTGGCGCTGTCAAAGATCATCGCCTGACCAGAGCCACCAATGGCAGAGATGGTCACGCCTTCGTCTGCGTATTCGGTGTCGACAACAGTGCCTGCGGCAAATGCGTTGAAATCAAGTGTTCTGATCATGGAAAATACTCCTAAAGCTGGCTGCACGCGGTGCGCGGCACAGCCGGCTTTGACAGTGGTGCAATATGTACATCGACCGATGCGATGACCGAACCCGACAGCGGACGGACACAATATGCCATCGTCTGTATGCAGGTCGCGTTCTTCATCTCATCACTCCGATCAAACTCGTTATCCCTTGGACGCATTGGCAACAGGCCAGAGCGACACGCACTTTGAACGCAAGTCAGACGGGAGTGGCCCCAACAACGGGCAGCAGACACCGAAGTCCCCTTCGGTTCCCATGAATACGGTCGTAAACACTACGGCGCACACATGTCTCCCGCATCATCCGATGCGCAAAAAATGCGGTCGCCCCCATGACCTACTTTCAATGCCCCCCAGTTGGGCAAGGCTATGAATACCCAGCAGGACCTCTCAAACAAAGGGAAAAATGTCGGAAACTTGTCATTATGCCCTGATCAGGCACACCACCATTGCGTGCAACGCGCGGCCCGATGCGCGCATTCCGCTCTGATTGTTTCCGTGGGGAAAGGACGCAAACACCTTCTTTAGGCTGGTTTATAAGATGTTAACAGAAATGGGGAAGAAACCGGTGACGCGACACATCCACAGATTGTCCAATGCTGGGAAACAGTCGGAGCGCCCAAATCCTGCCCAATTGTGCGGCATCTTCTTGCCATAGTTGCCGCGAACTTGTTCGCAAATGCGCACCAATGACGGAAAATCAGGCAAACTGATGCAAATCAGCGTGAACACGCCGCCACATTCTCGTCGAATCAAATGAAAATTTGCGGCAACGCCGGGCGCTCATACGCCGCGATCCCGGATCAGGCGAGAGATGCCGCCGGATCCTGTGGTACCCAAGGCCGGACTCGAACCGGCACGCCTCGCGGCGGGGGATTTTGAATCCCCTGCGTCTACCATTCCGCCACTTGGGCACAACCACATGGATTGTCCGGGCGGTTTAACGTGACAGGCGAAGCCTCACAAGAGCAATTTGACACGGCGGCGCTATCCGCTCTTGACCCCACTGCCGCTGCGTGGTGTCCCTGCGCCGACCCGAATAGGACCCGCCCGCCATGATCAAACGCCTCTATGACTGGACGCTGAGTTTGGCCGAACACCCGCGCGCCCTCTGGGCGCTGGCGGTTGTCGCCTTTGTGGAGAGCTCGTTTTTCCCGATCCCGCCGGACATCATCATGATCCCGATGATCATTGCGCGCCCAAACCGCGCGTTCCTGATCGCGGGCGTCGCGCTGGTCTCTTCGGTGCTGGGCGGCTTGCTGGGCTACGCCATCGGCGCCTTCGCCTATGAAGCGCTCGGTCAACCCATCCTTGCCGCACTTGGCAAAGGAGATGCGATGGCGGAGTTTGCCACCCGCTTCAACGACCTGGGCTTCTGGGCGGTGCTGACCGCTGGGGTCACGCCGTTCCCCTACAAGGTCATTACCATCATGTCCGGCTGGACCGGCATGCCGATGGGCGTGTTTATCACCACCTCCATCCTCGCGCGCGGATTGCGGTTCTTCCTTGTCGCGGGCCTGTTGTGGAAATTCGGCGAACCCATCCGCGATTTCATCGAAAAGCGTCTGGGCCTGATGTTCACTCTCTTCATTGTTCTGCTGATCGCAGGCTTCGCAGCGGTAAAAGTCCTATGACCCAACGTACCCTCATCCTGCTTGCCACCCTTGGCTCTGCCGCCCTGTTGCTGGGCGCATTCGGCTTCCAACACATCGGCGGGCTGCTGCCCTGCAAGATGTGCCTGTGGCAACGCTGGCCCCACGCGGCGGCTGTGATCATCGGTGTCGCGGCCCTTGCCCTGCGCCAAGCCTCTCTCGCTTGGCTCGGCGCGCTTGCGGCGGCCACCACCGGCGCCATCGGCGTCTACCACGCTGGTGTCGAATGGCGGTTCTGGCCCGGCCCCTCCTCCTGCTCCGGCGGCGGTCTGGACATGGGCGGCATGACGGGCGGAGACCTGTTGTCCACCGAAGGCCCAGTCGCCATGGTCATGTGCGACGAAGTCGTCTGGTCGATGCTGGGTCTGTCGATGGCTGGCTGGAACGCGGCGATCTCCTTCGCCCTCGCCGCCCTCTGGATCGCTGCTGCCCGCGCGCGCACCTAGACTGCCTTCCGTGTGCTGAGCAGCAGGTTGGTCTCACTCTGCGCGACCCCGTCCAGCCGCCGGATCCGAAACAGCACCGCATCGAAATCCGCCAGGGTCCGCGCGCCAATCTCCGCAATCACATCCCAGCGCCCGTTGGTGGAATGCACCGCCCGCACTTCCGCCATCTGACCCAGCTGCCGGATAATCCGCTCCGCCCCGCGCCCTTCGATGCCGATCATCATCAGGCCCCGCACCGGATCAGCCTGCACATCCGCCCGTGTCACCACGGAGAACCCCACAATCTCCCCCGACTGCTGCAATTTGGCCATCCGGTTGCGCACCGTCGCCCGCGACAGGTTCAACCGGGCCGCCAGATCCGACAGCGCCATACGGGCATCATGCTTCAGCGCCGCGATCAGCCGTTCGTCCGTATCGTCCATACCAACATTCCAATTTGTTCAATCAGCACCCAATATGTGCAATCTGATCGCTTGTCGATGACCATTTGCACCCGCTATCTCTGCCCAAACGCAAAAGGACACCGCCATTACCTCCCAGAACATCCAACTGATCGGCGCGCCTATGGATTGCGGCAAACGCCGCCGTGGCTGCCTGATGGGCCCCGACGCCTTCCGCACCGCAGGGCTTTCGGATGCGCTCTCATCCCTCGGCCACCAGGTCACCGACCACGGCAACGTCACGCCTGGCCCCTTCACCCCGCGCCCGCATCCCAAGCTGGTGGACCTTGAAGAGTGCATCGCCTGGACCACCGCCCTTGCCGATGCGTCCGAGGCAGCCATGCCAGACACCCTGCCCATCTTCATGGGCGGCGATCATGCCCTCGCCGCAGGTACGGTGCTGGGCGCGATGCGCCACGCCGCGCGCCAGAACCGCCCGCTCTTCGTCCTCTGGCTTGACGCCCACAGCGACTTTCACACGCCTGACAGCACCGACAGCGGCAACCTGCACGGCACGCCTTTGGGCTATCTCACAGGACGCGATGGGTTCGACGGCTTTCCGGCCTTGCCCGCACCCCTTCCACATGACCAGATCATGATGCTCGGCCTGCGGTCCGTTGATGCAGCCGAACGTGCCGCTTTGGAAAACACCGCCGTGGAAACCATCGACATGCGCCAGATTGACGAAGGCGGCATCGCCACCCCCCTTGCCGCTTTCCTTGCGCGCGCGGCGGCGGCCAACGCCCTCCTCCACGTCTCCCTCGACGTGGATTTCCTCGACCCTGCCATTGCCCCCGCCGTCGGCACCACCGTCCCAGGCGGTGCAACCACGCGCGAAGCGCACCTGGTCATGGAAATGCTCCACGACAGCGGGCTGATGACATCCCTCGACCTTGTCGAACTCAACCCCTTCCTCGACGAACGCGGCCGCACCGCGACGCTGATGGTCGACCTTGTCGCCTCCGCCCTTGGCCGCCGCGTCTTCGACCGCCCCACCCGCGCCTACTGATTGGACATCGCCATGCCTTTGACCCCTTCTGAAAAAGCCCTCGTCCCCTTCGTCTCCGTGGATCACATGATGCAACTGGTGCACCACATCGGCCTTGCGGACATGCTGCGCGGCATCGCCGACAACATCGAAGAAGACTTCCGCCGCTGGCCGCTCTTTGACAAGACCCCGCGTGTGGCGAGCCATTCCGAGCAAGGCGTGATCGAACTCATGCCGACCTCGGATGGCGACGTCTACGGCTTCAAATACGTGAACGGTCACCCCTCCAACACCCGCGACGGGCTGCAAACCGTGACCGCCTTCGGCCTGCTGGCAGACGTTGCGACCGGCTATCCTGTCTTGCTCACTGAAATGACCCTGCTCACCGCCCTGCGCACCGCTGCCACTTCCGCGCTGGCCGCCCGTGTCCTCGCGCCGAAAAACAGCAAGGTCATGGCGATGATCGGCAGTGGCGCACAATCGGAATTTCAATCCCTCGCCATGCAGGCCATCGCGGGGATCGAGGAAGTCCGTCTTTATGACATCGACCCTGCCGCCACCACCAAATGCGCGGCCAATCTCAAAGGCACCGGCCTGCGTGTGGTGGAATGCACAACCGCCGAAGAGGCCATCCTCAGCGCGCAGATCATCACCACCTGCACCGCGGACAAACAATACGCCACGATCCTCACCGACAACATGATCGGTGCCGGCGTGCACATCAACGCCATCGGCGGCGATTGCCCCGGCAAGACCGAACTGGCCCCTGCGATCCTCCACCGCGCGGACATCTTCGTCGAATTCCCCGAACAAACCCGCATCGAAGGTGAGATCCAGCAGTTGGACGATGACCACCCGGTCACCGAATTCTGGGAAGTCCTTACCGGCGCTGCCACCGGCCGCATCGATCCTGCGCAAATCACCCTCTTCGACAGTGTCGGCTTCGCGATCGAGGATTTCTCCGCCCTGCGCTACGTCCGCACCCACATCGAAGGCACCCCCTTCTACCACCCCCTCGACCTGCTCGCCGACCCCGACGACCCGCGCGACCTCTACGGCATGCTCGCGCGCGCCAAACCGTAATCCCTCTGGGCTGGAGCCACCGTCGCTTGAGCACAGACAGGACGGAAGGCGAGCTGATTGCCAAGAAGAATCGCCGAGGGCCCCGCTTGCGGGAGACGGCTATTCTTCTTGGGAAGCAGATCGACTTCTGTCATGGCAGGGATCGAGTGATGGTGTCTCCAGCCCCTCTGGGATGGTGAGCCAGAGCCCCCTGATAAAAAGCGAAGAAGCGCTTCAGCGCCGATGAGCCCCCTTGGTCACATCCACCCCATAGAGCCAATCAAATGCCCCGATCATCCGCCCCGGTGCAACACGGCTCATCACTTTCAGCCCCAGATGCGACACCGACCGCATCACGCCCGGCCGCAAATGATACCGCCATGCGTTCTTCTCCGCCGCCTTGATCACGCGCACGACCCGCTTGCGCCGGGCCTGCTGATACGCCGCCAGATCGCCACCTCCCGCCAAAGTCTTCGCCAGCACCCAGGCATCCTCTAGCGCCATATTCGCCCCCTGCGCCAGAAACGGCAGCGTCGGATGGGCCGCATCGCCCAAAAGCGCCACGCCCTCGCGTTCCCAGACTTCCGCGACCGGATGCAGATGCAGCCCCCAGACCGTCACATCCGCCACCGCCGACACCATTTCTGCCGCCATGCCGCCCAGACAGGCAAACGCCCGCTTCATCTCCAGGGGATCGCCCGGATGGTTCCAGCCTTCTGCGGCCCAGTCCTCGCGCTCTTCAACGGCCACCACATTCACGACCCGCCCAGCCCGCATCGGATAGCTGACCAGATGACAGCCCGGCCCCATGTGGACATGCGCCTCATCAGGATGCCCAAAGCTGTTGGGCACCACCGCGCGCCATGCCACCTGACCTGAGAACACGGCTTTGTCCGCCCCGTTCAACACCGGGCGCGCCACGGAATGGATGCCGTCAGCGGCCACTACCAGTTCCGCCCGCCGGGTGCCGCCATCGCTCATCTGAACCTGCGGCAGCGGTCCAGGCCTGATGCTGGCCACCTGTGCGCTCGTTTCAAAACTCACATTGGCGCGTTTGGCCGCCCCTGCCAGCACATCCACCAGATCGGCCCGGTGCATGAAGTAATAGGGCTGATCCTTGCGCAGCCGCGCCAGATCCAGCCGTGCCACTTGCGCCCCGTCCCCCCCGTTGCGCAACACCACGGCCTGCCCGCGCACCGCGCCACGGCTCACCAACGCGCTCTCCACCCCCAGGGCGCGCAACACGGCCAGCCCGTTCGGGCTGACCTGCAACCCCGCGCCCACTTCGGCAATCGCCGGGGCCTGCTCCAGCAGCGTTACCGCCACGCCGCGCTGTCCCAAAGCCGCAGCTACAGCCAGCCCGCCAATGCCGCCGCCGATCACAATCGCATTTGAAACCAAAACCTGTCCCCCCAAGAAAAACGCCGGAGCCCGGACACATTCCCGAACCCCGGCGTCAAGCCGTATTACATGTCAGACCACATCAGTCGTCGCGGTGAACCTTTTCGCGGCGCTCATGCTTTTCCTGTGCCTCAAGGCTCATGGTGGCAATTGGCCGTGCGTCCAGACGCTTCAGCGAAATCGGATCGCCCGTGACCGAACAATAACCAAACTCCCCCTCGTCAATCCGGCGGATGGCAGCGTCAATCTTGCCCACCAGCTTGCGCGCGCGATCCCGCGTGCGCAACTCAAGCGCCCGGTCTGTTTCTTCCGAGGCGCGGTCGTTCACATCCGGAATATTCCGGGTGCCGTCCTGCAAGGTTTCGATGGTGTCGCGGCTGCCTGCCAGCAGCTCTGCTTTCCAGTTCAGCAGTTTGCGGCGAAAATACGCAAGCTGCATGTCGTTCATAAACGGTTCATCTTCGGCCGGCGAATAATCGTCCGGCAAGAATACTTCTTGCTTCATGTCTTGTCCCTCAACAGTCTTCAGCTCTGTCATAGCAGACCTCACTCCCCGAGATCGTTCATTGCGGCTGCTCTACCCTAGCGTCATCCTTTTGTCACTACACAATCCCTTTGATTTTTGGTTAAAGCCCCTGAGAACGCCGCGCAGGACAGAGGATTGAAAGCACATGAAATTTCAGGGCACCGCAGATTACGTCGCAACAGATGATCTGACCATCGCGGTCAATGCCGCCGTCACGCTGGAGCGGCCCCTACTCGTTAAAGGGGAACCCGGCACCGGCAAGACTGAACTGGCGCGCCAGGTCTCCTCTGCTTTGGGCCTCAAGATGATCGAGTGGAACATCAAATCCACCACGCGGGCGCAACAGGGTCTTTATGAATATGACGCCGTCAGCCGCCTGCGCGACAGCCAATTGGGTGAAGAACGTGTCCACGATGTTGCCAACTACATCCGCAAGGGCAAGCTCTGGCAGGCGTTTGAAGCGGACGCGAAGGTCGTCCTGCTGATTGATGAAATCGACAAGGCCGACATCGAATTCCCAAACGACCTGTTGCAGGAACTCGATAAGATGGAATTCTTCGTCTACGAGACCGGCGAGACGATCAAGGCACGCCAGCGCCCCATCGTCATCATCACCTCCAACAACGAAAAGGAACTGCCCGACGCCTTCCTGCGCCGCTGTTTCTTCCACTACATTCGCTTTCCCGAGATGGACACGCTGAAGAAGATCGTCGAGGTCCACCACCCCGGCATCAAGGAAGCCCTGTTGACCACAGCGCTCACACAATTCTACGAAATCCGTGAGCAACAGGGGCTGAAGAAAAAACCCTCCACCTCCGAAGTGCTCGATTGGCTGAAGCTGCTGCTGGCCGAAGACATGGATGCCGCGGATCTGAAGAAGGACGGCACCTCTGCCTTGCCCAAACTGCATGGGGCGCTGTTGAAGAACGAACAGGATGTGCATCTGTTCGAACGGCTCGCCTTCATGGCGCGGGGTCAGCGTTAACCTGCGACCATTTGGTGAAACGGGAAGACTTGCCGCTCTGGGCCACCCCCAATCTGTGACCAATAGGCCGCGGTTCGCCTGCGGCTGACGGGGCTGTCTGTCCCTCGCCAGACAATTGGCGTTTACTGCTTCCATCAGCGGGCCAACCCGCGACAAACGCTCATCAAAGGGCTTTGAGGCAGTGCAGAACACATCGACAACCGCGCCCGAATTGCGCGTAAAATCACATGGTATCAATGCTTTCGGGGCTGACGACACGCGGGCGGTGTCCGCATGAAAGCAGCACTTGCCCTCACGGCTGTGATGATGCTGGGCGCTTGTGTGCCCGCCAGCGCTCCCGATGTCGCCACCCGCGCCCGCATCGCCGACACCACGCTGCCGCCGATGAAGCGCTTTGCGGCCACCCCGACCACGGCCCCCGTGCGCGCCAATGCGGACCTGGCCCGCGACTTTCTGGAGCTTTCTTTCCGGATGGAGAGCGGGCGCAAGCTGCCCGTGCTCACACGTTTTGACGGGCCGATCAATGTGGCCGTGACCGGCAAACCGCCTGCCACGCTGGCCTCCGACCTCGCCAGCCTGACCGCGCGCCTGCGCCGCGAGGCAGGCATCGACATTCGCCGCACCCGTCAGGGCAAAGCCCATATCACCATCGAAGCCGTCAGCCGCCGGGACATCCAGAAGATGCTCCCGCAGGCCGCGTGTTTTGTGGCCCCCAATGTCAGTTCACTGAATGAGTACCGCATCGCCCGGCGGCAAGCGAAAACCGACTGGACCCGCCTGCAAGACCGCAGCCAACTGGCGATCTTCCTGCCCTATGACGCCAGCCCGCAAGAAGTCCGCGATTGCCTCCACGAAGAGCTTGCCCAAGCCATTGGCCCGCTCAATGACCTCTACCGCCTGCCGGATTCAGTGTTCAATGACGACAATGTTCATACGGTCCTGACCGGTTTCGACATGCTGATCCTGCGGATCTATTACGACCCGGCCCTGCGCTCCGGCATGACAGAGGCACAGACCGCCGCCGCCCTGCCCGGCATCCTCGCCCGGTTAAACCCCGCAGGCGAAGGCCGGCCACAGCGCGGCACGACGGCCACGCCGCGCAGCTGGAGCACGGCAATTGAAACCGCATTGGGTCGGGCAACGAGCTACAGCGAACGCTATAAGGCAGCTCAGGACGGGCTGCGCATCGCCACCCGCGCAGGCTGGCGCGATCATCGGCGCGGCTTTGCCCATTACACCATGGGCCGGGTGTTGCAGATCAAGGACCCGACCGCCGCGCAGGACCACTACGACCGGGCCAACCGCTATTACAATGCAAACCCCGGCACCGCGTTGCACCGTGCCTATACGGCCACCCAAATGGCCGCCTACGCCGTCTCCCGTGGTGATGGCGCCGAAGCCCTGCGCCTGACCAAAAGTCACCTCAAAACCGCAGAGCAGGCGGAAAACGCGGCCCTGCTCGCCACGCTGCTGCTGATCCGATCCGAAGCCTTCGCCCTTGAAGGCCGCGTCGAAGAGGCGCGCCGCGTCAGGCTGGACAGCATCGGCTGGGCGCGATACGGCTTCGGGCCAGACTGGGCAGTGCGGGCCAAGCTGCGTGAAATTGCAGCCCTCAGCCCGCGCAACGGATAGAGCGGGACCGACCGAATGATCGTGATTATTATGGGCCTCATCGGGGCCGTCATTGGCGGGCAGACCGCGCGTAAACGGCAGGGAAATCGCAAGGATATTGCCCAATATGCAGCAGGTTACGGCATTGCCTTCATGTTGGCAGGTCTGATCATCACGGTGCTGGTGGACCGCCTGTTCCTCGCCGGATAGGATTGCGCCTATGTTCCTGCCCTTTTTCGATCAATTGCGCCGCCACAAGGTTCCCGTCTCCATGCGGGAGTTTCTTGCGTTTCTCGATGGCATGTCCGCGGGATTGGCAACCTATGACGTGGAGGCGTTTTATTATCTCGCCCGCGTTTCGATGGTGAAAGACGAACGCAACATCGACAAATTTGATCAGGCCTTCGCGGCCGCCTTCAAGGGTTTGGAAAAAATCAGCTTTGATCAGGTGATGGAAGCCGTCGACATCCCCCGTGAGTGGCTGGAGAAGATGGCCGAGAAGCACCTCTCAGAGGAAGAAAAAGCCGAGATCGAAGCATTAGGTGGCTTCGACAAGCTCATGGAAACGCTGAAGAAACGTCTGGAAGAACAGAAGGGCCGCCATCAGGGGGGCAACAAGTGGATGGGCACCGCGGGCACCTCTCCTTTCGGGGCCTATGGCTACAACCCCGAAGGCGTGCGCGTGGGCCAGAAGGAAAGCCGCCACCAGCGCGCGGTCAAGGTCTGGGACAAGCGAGAGTTCAAGAACCTCGATGACACGGTGGAGTTGGGCACGCGCAACATCAAAGTGGCGCTCAAACGCCTGCGTCGCTGGGCGCGGGACGGCGCGGATGATGAACTGGATCTGAACGGCACGATCCGCGCCACGGCGGAACACGGCTATCTGGACGTCAAAACCCGGCCAGAGCGGCGCAATGCGGTCAAGGTCTTGTTATTTCTCGACATCGGCGGATCGATGGATCCGCATGTGAAGGTGGTTGAGGAATTGTTCAGCGCGGCCTCGGCGGAGTTCAAGCACATGGAGCATTTCTATTTCCACAACTGCCTTTACGAAGGTGTGTGGAAGGACAACCGCCGCCGCTGGGACGCGCAATTGCCGACGCATGAAATCCTGCGCACCTATGGCCCTGATTATAAATGTATTTTCGTCGGTGACGCGTCGATGTCACCCTATGAAATCGCCTACCCCGGTGGCGCGAATGAACATTGGAACGCGGAAGCCGGATCGGTCTGGCTGCAACGCGCGCGGGATCAGTGGAAGTCCAACCTCTGGATCAATCCGGTGCCGGAGAAATACTGGAACTACACCCAGTCGATCACCATGATTCAGGAGATCTTTGGCCCTGACGCCATGGTGCCCATGACACTCGAAGGCCTGTCGCGCGGCATTAAGGAATTGACGCGCTAACCATCCCGCGTAGGCTGCGCCCCATGTCTGACGCCCCCATCACCCACATCGACCCTGCTGCTTTTGCGGTGGATCCCTACCCTGAGCTGGCACAGATGCGGCGCACGGCCCCAATCACCTATGTGCCGGAATTGAACGCCACGCTGATCACCCGCCGTGCCGATATCCATCGGGAAGAAAAGCGCATCCATGTGTTTTCCTCCGTCCAGCCCGGCGGGCTGATGGAAAAGATCATGGGCCTCAACATGATGCGACAGGATGGCGACGGGCATATGGCCGAACGCCGCGCGCTCTTTCCCGCGCTCAGCCCCCGCACCGTGGCCGATCACTGGGCGCCGCAGTTCAAACAGATTGTCGCGGCGCGGCTGGACGCGCTGGCCCCGCAGGGGGGCTGCGATCTGGTGACGGAATTTGCCATGCCGGTCTCTGGTGCCGC
Organism: uncultured Sulfitobacter sp.; assembly: GCF_947500075.1. Lineage (GTDB taxonomy): Bacteria > Pseudomonadota > Alphaproteobacteria > Rhodobacterales > Rhodobacteraceae > Sulfitobacter. Next base: position 923,359 of record NZ_CANMQS010000002.1, read on the forward strand.
ACTTTGTGCGATGACGGGTCTGACCAACATCTCGCCCGCCCAGATGGACCGTGCCAGTCAGGAGATGCTGGATGCGGTGGCCAATTACATCGCCGACCCGGAGGTGGACCGCAAAGGCTTTGCGCAAGCGGCCTTTGTGGATGAGGCCATTGATGCGCGGCTGGCCGTACTGCGTGCAACGCCTGACCCTTCGATCCTCAGCGTGCTGGACCGCGCAGGCATGCCCCGGCCCAGCATCGGGGCGAACGTCAAGGTCATCATCGGCGGTGGCCAGAATGAGCCGCGCGACGCAATCGCTGGCCTCCTGTGGGCGCTGCTGAGCAATCCCGACCAACGCGCGCATCTGGAGGATGGCACGGTCAACTATGTCAGTGCCTTCACGGAGTATGCACGGTTTGTGGCCCCGATCCAGATGATCCCCCGTATGGTGGCCTCAAAAGACACCGTCGAAGGCGTGACGTTTGAGGTCGGCGACCGGGTTTTCCTGATGGTTGGCTCTGCCTGCCGGGACGAGGAAGTGTTTGAAAACGCGGATCAATTCGATCTGACCCGCGACACGTCGGCCGCGATCCCCTTTGGCGCAGGGCCGCATTTCTGCGCCGGTGCAGCAGCCGCGCGCACCTTGGTGGCGGAATACGCCGTGCCGATGATCCTTGCGCGTTTTCCAGCACTTGCGCTGGCTGGTCCTGTCCCTTTCCGCGGCTGGGCGTTTCGGGGCCCAACCCACGTCCCCGTCACATGGTAGCGCCCCCGGCCTGCGTCATCCTTTGTCAAATACCACCCTCCCCCGCTTGCCCGCAGGCATTTCGCCCCCATATTCAATGACATGATCCGCGTTCTTCCCATCCTGCTGGCCGTCGCTTACGGCCTCATCATGTACCGCTTCTCCGCCTGGCGGACGGCGAAGGAACTGGATGCGAAATCCACCGTGCTCGCCGATCCGGTGCTGAAGAAACTGAGCGACAAGATGGCCACCGCGCTGGATCTGCCGCGCATCAAGGTGCACATCTATGAGATCGAGCCGGTCAATGGCCTTGCAGCACCCGACGGGCGGATTTTCATCACACGCGGATTCTACAAGAAGTTCAGAGCGGGTGACGTCACGGCTGAGGAACTGGCCAGCGTGATCGCCCATGAGTTGGGCCACGTCGCTCTGGGGCATTCGCGCCGGCGGATGATCGACTTCTCAGGCCAGAACGCAATGCGCACGGCGCTGGCGATGGTGTTGGGTCGCTTCATTCCATTTGTCGGGGTGTGGATTGCCAATATGCTGACCACGCTTCTGGCGGCACGGCTGTCACGCAGTGATGAATATGAAGCCGACGCTTATGCCGCAGCGTTGCTGACCAAAGCCGGGATCGGTGTCGCGCCACAGATTTCGCTGTTCAAGAAGCTTGAAGCCCTCACGCAGAGCAACCATGGCACGGCACCTGCGTGGCTCTTGAGCCATCCCAAGACGGAGGAGCGTATTACAGCGCTAAAACGGCTAGAGGCAAAATGGGAACCGTGATTTATCAGAGCCTTACGGCGCGATATTAATCCCGTGAAAGCACCTTGGCCAGACGTGGCAGGCGGGCTTTCTTGAACAAACCCCGCATCTCCCAATCCGTGCCGGACAAGGTGCGCGCGGTCTCCAACACGTTCTCGGCCACGGCGCGGATCGCCTGCTCATGTTCAGGCCAGAGCTGCATCAGGTAGCTGTCCGGATCGACGCGCGTCAGCCCCTCTTCCGCCAATGTTCCGCGTGGGAAATCCTTGGCGTTCAGCGTCATGATCATGTCCGCCCCGGCATCGACGGCGACAGCCAGCACATGAATGTCGTTTTCATCGGGCAACCACAGCCGCGCGGCAACGCCCGGCGCTGCGGGCCGTTCCGCCTGTGGCCATGCTGGACGCAGCAGGGCAATCTCCGCCCGTGCCTGCGCTTCGCCTTCGGCACCCAACTTGATTGCGGCACGTGCCCATTCTTCCAGCAGGCGTTCTGACCAAATGGGTTCAAAGGCCCCCGCCCGTGCCACCCCCAGCACCACCTCGCGCATCACCGTAGGATACAGCACGCAGGCGTCGATAAGAACGCGCGGGCCGCTCACACCCGGAAGAACAGCGACTTCAGATAGCCGCTTTCAGCAAGCTGCGGCAATTGCGGATGATCGGGGCCTGCAAAACCCGTATGCAGCAACGTCGCATGACGTCCCGCCCGCCCGATGCCGCGCACACAGGCGCCGCGGAACTGGGTGATATCCACCGCATGAGAGCACGAACACAGCGCCAGCGTGCCATTCTCCGCCACCAGCGGCGCAGCAAGCCGTGCCACCCGCTCATAGGCGCGCAGACCTGCCTCAGCGGCGTTGCGCGAAGGTGCAAAGGCGGGTGGATCGCAGATCACCAGATCAAATGTCGCGCCCTCTTCCTTGAGAGCGGCCAAAACCTCAAACGCATCCCCCTGCCGGGTTTCGAACCGGTCAGCCATGCCCATGGCTTCGGCCCCACCCGCCGCCAGCGCCAGAGCCGGAGCCGATCCGTCCACCGCCAAAGCCTGCGCCGCTCCTGCCGCCAAGGCAGCAAGAGAGAACCCACCGACATGGCAAAAAACATCCAAAACCCGCGCCTTACGGGCGAACCCTGACGCAAACGCATGGTTCGGACGCTGATCAAAGAACAACCCGGTTTTCTGGCCCCCTGTCAGGTCCGCAAGATAGATCGCACCGTTCATCGGAACCTGCACCGGTGCATCCGGCGCAACACCTGCGAGCACCATGTTCTGATCGTCGAGCCCTTCCAAAGACCGCGCCCGACCGCTGGCGCTTTTGAGCACATTGGCCACGCCCGTCACGGCTTGCAGCGCTGCACACAGCGGCGCGATACGCACATCCGACCACGCGGCATTGGGCTGCACGACGCAGGTGTCTCCAAAACGGTCGATGATCACACCCGGCAGGCCATCGGCTTCTGCATGGATCAGGCGGTAGAACGGCGCGTCATACAGCTTGCTGCGCAGGGCAAAGGCGCGGGATATGTGCCGCTCAAACCAATCCTGATCGATCACCGCGTCCGGATCGCGGTCCAGCATGCGGGCGATGATCTTGCTGTCAGGGTTCAGCGCCACGAGGCCCAGCGGTTGGCGGGCGGAATCCTCCAGCCGCGCGATGGTCCCTGCTGCCAGCTTGCGGGTGCGGCGGTCGGTGACCATTTCGTTGGCATAGACCCAGGGAAATCCATGGCGGATGGCCCGCGCATTGGCCTTGGGCATCAGCCGGACGGTCGGCAGGGCGTCAGATGGGTCGGGGGATGGGGAAAGGGGCGCTGTCATAGCGCCCCCTCTAGCCGTTTCATCTGTTGTGCGAAAGGTCCGTTGTGACCCTTGCCGGATCAGATCATGTCAAATCAGACCGGGCTTTTGCGCAATTCGTCCTGAATGACCAAGGACAGATAGGTGGTCACCCGCACGCGCTGGGTCTGGCCGCGCTGCACCGCTTCGATGGCGGCCACACCGCCCAATGCGGGCAGGTTGGCTTCGACAAGCCGCGCCGGCAGGACAACATCACCGGTTTTTGCATCATAGACGGTCAGGAAGAACTCCATGTTGTGCACACCGCCCACGCGCTCCCGCGCGCGCTCTGACAGAGAGTGGAAGCGTTTGACCTGCACATCGACAATCACGGGACGATCCCCGTTCATGGTGCTGGTGCCGCTGGTAAAGGCTTCTTCGAAGATCGTCTTGACCTGCTGGCGGCGGTCGCCCAGATCATCACCGCGCCAGACAATATCAGCACGCGGGTAATAACCATTTGCCTCGGTCACGGTCAGCGACTGCGGCACCCGGACATTGATGCCCGTGACGTCCATCGAGGGCATCACCGCCTCTTGCTGGAAAGAAAGGGCTGGATCCCCGGCACCCAGTGCAACGGAAGTGGTTGAAACATCAGGGGCAGCGCCACAGGCGGCAACCATGCCTCCCAGGCCAAGGGCTGCGATCAGGCGAAGAGTTTTCATTTGGGTTCTCCCAGTTTGTGGACGAAATCCACATGTCTATTGGAACCACCATTGCAGATAGAATAGGGCGAGATTGCGCCAAAAGGTGTGTGTATTCAGACCTTTTTCATGCCGATACCAAGGACAGGCTGCCCTGTTTAGGGCGTGATTGACCCCTGATCAGTTCCGCGCGCGGCTGCGCCAGCCGCCGCGCCGCCTGGGCGCAGCCATGCTGGTCAGGCCTTCGGTCAGAACAGCAGACATGGGATGATCCGGGGCCGAACCGGCATATTGATCCAGCAACACCCGGATGCTGGAGCCGGTGTCCTGCTCCAGCGGCAGGCTCAGCGCCCAATCCAGAAAGATCGTGCGGCATTCCGCAGGTGTGATCCCTTCAATCCGGTAGGCTTCAAGGATCAGCCCCTTGGGGTCGGTTTCAGTGCCTTTGTTCATGGTGCATCGTTCCGTGCATTGAGCGCTGCATCGATGATCCCGGCCGCTTGGGCGTAATGCTGGTCCATCCGCGCCTCCAGAGCACTCAGGGTGTCGCATTCAAGCGACTGCGCCAGAAACGCTGCCCCCGCCTGCCCCAGATCGCTGCCCTGCACGGGTGCCGCCGACAGCAGCCGCCCGGCGCATTGCAGGGCCCAGCAGGTGTCATAGGCCGCTGTCAGCCGTGCGGCCTCATCAGCCGTCAGAACACCTGCCTCCTGTGCTGAGGCGAGCCCCTCCGAAATCTGATGCGCGGCTGTGCCCGTCAACAGTGCACCGGCCTGTGCCAAAAGCTCGATGTCCTGCATCCGTCCTTTGCCAATCTTGGCATCCAGCACGCCCACAGGGCTTTTGGCGGCGGCGATCTTCTCCCGCATCTCGGCCACATCGGACAGGATGTCATTGCCTGCGCGCGGCAAGGACAGGATCGTGGCACAAAGCGCCTCGACATCCGCCCCCAGCGCCTGCGGTCCCGCAACGACCCGCGCGCGGGTCAGCGCCAGATGCTCCCACGTCCAGGCTTCGGATTTCTGATAGTTCTCGAAACTGTTCAGGGCCGTGGCCACCGGCCCCTGATTGCCAGAGGGGCGCAGGCGCATGTCGATCTCATAGAGTTTGCCCTGCGCCATCGGCGCTGTCATGGCGGTGATCATCGCCTGCGTGAGGCGCGCATAGTAAAGCCGCGTGGCCAGCGGGCGCGGCCCCTCGGACATGTCCTGATCCTGCGGATCATAGATCACCAGCATATCCAGATCAGAGGTCGCCGTCAGCCGCCCTGCCCCCAGCGATCCCATGCCAAGGATCACCGCCCCCCGTCCGGGCGGCGGCCCGTGGCGGGTGGCGAACTGATCGACCACGACGGGCCACAGGGCTGCCAGCACCGCGCGGGCCAGATCAGCGTACTGCCGACCTGCCTGCGCAGGCCCGGTCAATCCGCGCAGCAGGTGCACCCCGATCCGAAAATGCCATTCGCGCGCCCAGCGTCGGGTTTCATCCAGCCGCGTCTCATAATCCCCCGCCTCTTCAAGGTGTGCGGCCAGCAGTCTGGTCAGCTCCCCCTCTCCCGGCCAGTCAGAGAAGAAATCCCCCCCGATCACCGCATCAAACACGCCTGCATTTCGCGACAGATGCGCGGCAAGGGCGGGCGATGTGTTGATCGTCTCAATCAGCAGGTCAGCCAGTTGCGGATTGGCCTGAAGGAGCGAGAAAAGCTGCACCCCCGCAGGCAAGCCGGACAGGAAACCATCAAACGCCAGCAGCGCTTCATCTGGTTTGGAGGCCTGCGCCAGCCGCGCCAGCAGGTCGGGCTTGAGCTGCTCAAACAACGCCGCGCCGCGCGGGCTGCGCAGTGCCGGGTAGCTGAGCCACCGGTCAAGCACCGTTTCATCAAACGCATGGGACGCCGCAGGCGCCGCCGTCGGCTGCGCGCCAGACCCGGCAAAGAACCCCTCTGCCAGATCATGCACCGCACTGAGCCTGCGGTGCAGATCCTTTTTGAGATCGTCCACATCGCTGTCCATGAAGGCCGCAAGCCGGGCAAACCCTTCGGCGCTTTGCGGCAGATCGTGGGTCTGCGCGTCGCGCAGCATTTGCAGCCGGTGTTCGACGGTGCGGTGCGCGGCATAGTGATCCACCAGCGTCTCTGCCGCATCCTGTGGCACCCATCCGCGCTCTGCCAGTATGCGCAAGCCGTCACAGGTGCCGCGCACACGCAGATCGACATCGCGCCCTCCGGCGATCAACTGGCGGGTCTGGGTGAAAAACTCGATCTCCCGAATGCCGCCGCGCCCCAGTTTCATGTTGTGCCCCGGCAGGGTGATCGGCCCGCCAAGACCCTTGTGGGCGCGGATCGCCAGCCGCATGTCGTGGGCGTCCTGAATGGCCGCGAAATCAAGGTGCTTGCGCCAGACGAACGGCGTCAGGGTCTTGAGAAACCTGTTGCCCGCCGCGATGTCGCCTGCGGCCGCGCGCGCCTTGATGTAGGCTGCCCTTTCCCAGGTGCGACCAAGGGATTCGTAATACCGCTCCGCCGCTTCCATCGCCATGCAGACCGGCGTGACACCGCTGTCCGGGCGCAGGCGCAGGTCCGTGCGGAAAACGTACCCCTCGGCTGTCAGATCGCTCAATGTGGCAGACATCGCGCGGGTGGCACGCACAAAGGCGGTGCGGGCATCGTGGAAATCGTCCGCTTCAAACCGCGTCTCGTCGAAAAGACAGATCAGGTCGATGTCGGATGAATAATTCAGCTCCCCCGCGCCCATCTTGCCCATGGCCAGCACCACCATGCCCGCCGCATCCGCCAGATCATCCAGCGTCATGCCGGGCAGCTTGCCCCGCTTGATCTGCGCGCCAAGGCCTGCGCGCAAGGCCGCCTGACAGGCCGCATCGGCAAAATCGGTCAGTGCCGTGGTGACCTGTTCCAACGTCCAAGCCCCGCCCAGATCCGCCAGCGCTGTCATCAGGGCCACCCGGCGCTTGGCCTGCCGCAGCGCATCCGCCAGATCGGCCCCTTCATAGTGGCGCGCGGTGTCGATCACCGCCGCCACCGCCGCCGCCGGTGCCGCGACGGCGTCTTGCAGCCACGCAGCCTCCTTGCTGATCAAAGCCGCCAGATAAGGCGCGCAGGACGCCGCTCCGCCCACCAGCGCACGCAACTCCGGCGGCAGGTCTGGCACTTGTGCCTCCGCCTCAACGGCAAGGGCATCGTCAAAGCGGCGGGGCGTGCGGGTGATCTGAGCGGCGAGAGGCATTGTCATGCCCCCAGCTTTGCGACAGTGTCGCGCCATGAGCAAGAGCCTGAAACGTGTCCGCGCTGCACTTGAAAGCGCCGGAGTCCCTGTCGATGTGCGTGAAACCGCCCTCGCCCGCACGGCACAGGATGCAGCGACCGCCCTGGGATGCACGGTGGATCAGATCGCCAAGTCGATTGTGCTGCAAACCATAGACATCGAAGAAGCCGTTCTTTTTATCACCGCTGGCGGCAATCAGGTCGATCTGGCCCGTGCAGCGGACCTTGCGGGCGCCCCACTGGGCAAGGCAGATGCGGCCCTTGTGCGCGCGCAAACCGGCTTTGCGATTGGCGGGGTTTCCCCTGTCGGGCATCTGACACCATGCCGTGCGTGGTTTGACGAAACGCTGCTCAAATTCGATCAAATCTGGGCTGCCGCGGGCACGCCGCATCATGTTTTTGGCCTTCCGCCACAAGAAATGCTACAGATCTCAGGCGCGCAAGTATCTGAATTCAAATCGCTTTCAAAATAAATGTAAAAACTATTCACATCATCTCTTGCAAAGCGGCGGGTAATGGCCATTTTGATTGATGTGAAAGGCATTCACATAAGACCTCTCACTTCACACCGGGCCGCGAAACAGGCCTGACCAACTGGAAGGCTTGACCATGACCACTCTGACCCAAGACCACAGCTATGCACCGCGCGACAGCTGGCTGACCCGCGCCGAGCGTTGGTTGGATGACAAAGGCAAAGGTGCCTGGATCGCCGCGATGGTCCTCGGCTTTATCCTTTTCTGGCCAGTCGGCCTCGCCCTTCTCGCTTACATGATCTGGAGCAAACGTATGTTTTCTGGCAAATCCTGCGCAACCCGGCGCACCCGTTCGATGATGTCCACCAGCAAGACCGGCAACGCCGCGTTTGACGCCTACAAAGAAGACACGCTGCGCCGTCTGGAAGAAGAGCAGAGCAACTTCGAAAGCTTCCTGGCCCGCCTGCGCGAAGCCAAGGACAAGGCAGAGTTTGACCAGTTCATGGACGAACGTGCCCGCAAGAACGACGACACGGCGGAGGCGTAAGCCCCGGCTGCACCAGCGTCTCCCCCGCCTCCCGGTTTTCCGCCGGGAGGCACAACATTGAGAAAGACCCATGACCGCATCTCCCGATCCTCATCACCAGCCTGAGTTTTACGAAGGCGTCCCCTTCAAACGTCTGATTGCCTGGATGATTGACACCGGTCTGATCGCCCTGATCTGTGTGCTGATCGTGCCCTTCACTGCATTCACCGGCATTTTCTTTTTCGGCTTTCTGCTGATCGTGGTTGGTTTTGCTTACCGGGTGATCACCTTGGCCAATGGATCGGCCACATGGGGCATGCGGATCATGTCCATGGAAATCCGCGATGCACAGGACCAGCCGCTGAGCCTCGGCCTCGCTTTTTTGCACACGCTAGGGTATAGTCTGTCGGTGACACTGACCATCGTTCAGGTTGTTTCGATTGTGTTCATGTGCACCTCGGCGCGGGCGCAGGGCCTCACGGACATGTTCCTTGGCACCGTCCCGATGAACCGGCGCCAAAGAACGTAACCATTTTATTAAAAGCACCCTTGGCGCAAGGGTCCGGCATGGCTATCATTTGCGAAACCGGAACGGATTCCATGCGCCACAGTCTGCCCCTGACCCCGCAGTTTTACGTGACTGCCCCACAACCCTGCCCCTATCTGGAGGGCAGGATGGAGCGGAAGCTGTTTACGGCCCTTCAAGGGGAAAACGCGGCTGAGTTGAACGACAGCCTTTCAGCGCAGGGTTTTCGCCGCTCCCAGAATGTTCTGTATCGGCCGTCTTGCGCCGATTGCGCGGCCTGCCTGTCAGCCCGAATAGATGTTTCCGCATTCGCGCCGTCGCGCAGCCAAAAGCGGACCATCAAGCGCAACGAGGGGTTGAACAGACGCGCCACCTCCCCCTGGGCGACCGAAGACCAATACGCCCTCTTCCGCAAATACCTCGACAGCCGTCACGCAGATGGCGGCATGGCGGATATGGATGTCTTCGAATTCGCCGCCATGATCGAGGAAACCCCGATCCGCAGCCGCGTGATCGAATACCACGACATCGAAAGCGGAGAGCTGATTGGCGTCTGCCTGACAGATGTGCTGGGGGACGGGGTCAGCATGGTCTACTCCTTCTACACCCCTGACCGCCCACGGGCGAGCCTTGGAAACTACATCATTCTCGATCATGTGGAAATCGCCCGTGCAGCGGGCCTTCCTTACGTCTATCTGGGTTATTGGGTGCCCGGCAGCCAGAAGATGGGGTACAAGGCCAACTTTGCCGGGCTGGAGGTCTACATGGGCGGGGCGTGGCAAAAGCTGAAAGATCCCGAGACGTTCGAGCTCAAGCAGCACCCACTCAGCAACGATCCGATTGCCGAACAGGTTGCCAATATCTCGCTACCGGATGTCGGCCCGCGCAGCCGCTGAGGCGTATCACGGGGCCTTTCTGCGCAACTGAGTGCTTCAGGTTTTGGATTGGCTGTTTAGAGTTCCCGCCAGCGGGGCAAGCCGATCCGCTCAGCCTTGCGTTTGTAGATCGCGGCGAAGGTGACGCTGAACCCGATGTTCACACCAAGAAACATCGCAGGTCCCACTTCAATGACCCGCGCCAGCGGAGCCGGCATGTAACCAATCGCATTGGCAATCGACACAGCCCCCAGAAAGATCACGGTGAACATCGCCATCGCAAAGATGGTCAAGCTGGCCCAGGAGTGAAAGTGCAGCGGCTTCAGGATGTAGCCAACCTTCGACAACAGCCGGAAGGGCAAGGGATAGGCATAGTTGCCTCTGACGCCGGCCTCGTTCAGCAGCCGCAACGCGCGCGCCAGCCGGTCCCGGCGCTTCTGGTGCCGGTCCATCTTCACAGGCTTTTCAAGCCGCGCCTTCTTGGGGGCAGCGGCCTGCGCATTCAGACGGCTCAGACGGGCCTCCAGATTGCGATCGCTCATGCGTTTTCTCGACGGATGCGGTTCATGCAGGCAGAGGTAGCGGTGAAACCGGGCAAAATTCTGACGTCTTTGTTGCGAGAGTTGGTAAAGGTTCAAAACAAAATGGCCACCCCGGATGGAGTGGCCATTTCTTGCCGATGTATCGGCGGTTTTTCGTCGATTCCTAGTTCGGAATGAGGTCTGGCACGATGGTCACGATGCCCGGCAGGAAAAACAGCACCGCGAGTCCTGCCACCTGTATCAGCACGAAGGGCACGATCCCGCGATAGATATGCGCTGTTGTCACGCTCGCCGGGGCGACGCCGCGCAGATAGAACAGCGCAAAGCCAAAGGGCGGCGTCAGGAACGAGGTTTGCAGGTTCACCGCGATCATGATCGTCACCCACTTGGGATCAAACGACCCGCCGTAGATCACCGGCCCCACAATCGGGACAACGATGTAGATGATCTCAAGGAAATCCAACACAAAGCCCAGCACGAAGAGCACCAGCATCACCAGCAGGAACACTGTATATTCGTTATCAAACGACTTCAGGAACTGCTGGATGTAGTGTTCCCCGCCAAAGCTGATCACCACAAGGTTCAGAAGCTGCGACCCGATGAGGATTGTAAACACCATCGAGGTGACCTTGGCCGTCTCCCGCACCACCGGCGTCAGCACACCGGAGGTATACAGGATGTAGCAGGAGAACAGCAGACCAAAGATCGCGTAAAGGTAGGCACCATAGGCGATGAAGAACGCCACCCAGTTCTCAAAGCCCACATCGTCCTGATTGATGCGCAGATCAAAGTTCACGCCCACAAGGATGCAGACAATGATCGCCAGCGTTGACCAGATGATCACCTTCGGCGACCGGTCCTCGTCCTTGAGCTTGCGGTACGCCGCCAGCATGATCGCACCACCCGCCCCCAGCGCCGCTGCGGGCGTCGGGTTGGTGATACCGCCAAGGATGGAGCCCAGCACCGCCACGATCAGCATCAGTGGTGGAAAGACCACCCGAATGAGCTCATTCGCGGCACAGAGCCGCGTGGCGTAGAACACGCCATACATCGCCAGCGCAAACGGCACGGCCATCACAACGCAGGTGACCCCTGCAGACATGGTTGGTCCAACGACCACAATATCCACCAGCGCCATCAGCACCAGACCGATACCCCCGATGATCAGCGGGCGCGTTTCTGACGAAGGCGACACACCGCGCGCGGTGGTCATGAACAGGCCCATCATCACGATCAGGATCGCAACGCCCGTTCCGATGGGTGCGGCGCTGCTGATCTTATCGGCCAGACGCTCTTCCAATGCCTCAATGCTCAGTTTTTCGGATTGCGCCAGACCGCCGGCATCGTCGATGACCTTCTGCTCTTCAACCGCACGGTCCCACTTGTCCTGACCATGCAGGTCAATCATCGACGCTTTGCATTCCTCGCTGACGTTCGTGCGCAGGCTTGCCGCCTGCCCGATATCAGAGAAGCTGGAGATGGTCGTGCTCTGGCTGCCCACCACGTTGAGGTTGCCCAGCAGGATCGTGCCCACAATCAGCAAGGCAGGCGCACCAAGAAACCATGTGAAGGCTTCGCCGCGGGTGATCGGCTCGGAGTTTGTGGACCCCATTTCAACCGCTGGCGCCTTGTCCGGGTTCAACAACGCATAGCCAAAGGCATAAAGCGCATAGAGCAGCGCCAGCATGATCCCCGGCAGCAAGGCCGCCTGAAAGAGCGTGCCCACAGATACCACCGCCGGTTCACCCAGCAGCGTCAGCGCATCCGTACAGCCCGCCGTCTGCGCGCGGGCTTCCTGTGCTGCGGAATACAGATCACCGGCCAATGTCCCCAGCAGAACGATCACAATCGACGGCGGAATGATCTGCCCCAACGTGCCGGAGGCCGCAATGACCCCGGTCGCAATCTCGGGCGAATAGCCGTTGCGCAGCATGGTCGGCAGGGCCAGCAGGCCCATCGTCACCACCGTCGCCCCCACGATGCCGGTGGACGCCGCCAGAAACGCCCCCACAACCACAACCGACACGGCCAGACCGCCGGGCAGTGGTCCGAAGACCTTCGCCATGGTGGTCAGCAGATCGTCAGCGATCTTGGAGCGTTCGAGCGTGATGCCCATCAGAACGAACATCAGCACCGCCAGCAGCGTCTCAATCGACTGACCGGCCAGCACACGTTCATTCATGCGGTTCACGATGAAGGACACGTTGCGGTCCAGGGCCACTTCCCAACCTGATGGGAAGACAGGCTCCGCAATGCGCGGCAATTCCGGATACCTGAAGATCGAGACGGTATCGGGTTTTATCCCGGAATTCACCAGATCGCGGTAGGCCTGCGACCCGGTATCAATCGCCGCGTGGATCAGCAAACCCGCGCTGTCCATGGCCGCAATGATCCCGAAGGAAATGATGCCCGCACCCCCAATGGCAAATGCCACCGGGAAGCCGGAGAGGATACCGCCAAAAAGGCAGATGAATACGATAATCAGGCCAACCTCGACCCCATCAAGACCAAAAAACATCAGTGTGTCCCCTCATAGGCTTCTTCGCCTTCGCCCAACGTGTCCTTGTCGAGGTATTTGCCCGCAGAATCCTCGCCTTCGCGCATCTCGCACCAACTGCGATAGAACAATGCGATGGCTTGCAGGATCACCATCACGCAGAACATGCATAGCAGCACCTTGAAGATGAAGTATCCATTGAAGCCGTTTGGCGAAAAGCCGATCGTCTCCACATTCCACTTCAACAGGCGCGATTTGCGCAGCAAAAGCTCCAATCGGTCAGAGGCGGAGGGGTTCGGTGTCACCAGATGACGCCACATGAAGAACCACCCGTAAAGCCATGTCACCACTGCAAAAGGGATCATGAAAAACAGCGCGCCGAACATGTCGACGATCTTTTTCGTGCGGAACTTGGCCCCGGCATAGAACAGGTCCACCCGCACATGCCCGCCTTGAATGAACGTGTAGGACACGCACAGACAGACGACCATGGCGTTGAAAAGCTTCAACTCTTCTGCGAACCACGAGATGTCGAATTGCAGCGGGATACCAAAGCCGATGGAGATATCCGGTCGGGTGAAGATCCGCTGCATGAACACGATGATGATCTGCTGGATCACCATGATCAGGCCCGCCCAGGCAAAGAGTCGGCCCATGAAGTTGCCAAACCCCTCAAGGCCGCGCACGCAGCCCCACATCACCGACCGCTTCCATATGCCCACTGCCGTAAGAATGACCAGCATCATCGCGCAGACAAAGAAGAACTCAACCGAACCACCGTAGTAGATGAAGCGCATCAGCGCCTCGGGGTTGGACCAGTTCAACCACAACTGCGGCTGAAACAGCGCCGCGAAGAAGTTGTAAGGTGCCTCAAGCAGATTGCCCAAAACAAACTGGACCATGCCGCTGTCCTGGAATTTGTCGAGACAGCTGAGCTTTGCGCCCTCAGCTGCACGGAAAAATCCCTCACATACCACGTCATCTGCCATTGGTGTTCCCCCCTGTTTATTGGGCTGCGCACTGTTGTTGCACGCTTATTCGGCCTCTCCCGATGGCCGTTTTTGATGTGCGTCAAGGGCCGCTGGTATGCGGCCCTCAACACGTGTCTTTAGAAAGGCTTACGCCTTGTTGCGCACGCGCTCACGCTGCTCAACATAGAAGGCGTCGGACTTGGACAGCCACTCAGCCGAAGACGTCAGCGACGCTTCAAAGCTCTCGCGTGTCCGGGCGAACAGCTCATCACCCATGTTTTCGTCCATCACCTCGGCAGAGGCGGCGCCGAAGGCATCCCACACATCATCGGAGAACTGCATGGTTTTCACACCCTGCTGCTGCAAACGGCCCAGTGCGGCACCGTTGTTGGCCAGCGTCTGTGCCAGCTGCACGTGGGTTGTCGCCATCGCTGCATACTCAATGATCTTCTGGTGCGCTGTGGACAGCTCGTTGAAGACATCAAGGTTGACCGCAGCCGCAAGACCGGAGCCTGGCTCGTGGAAACCCGCTGTGTAGTAGACTTTGGCAACTTCCTGGAAACCCGCGCGTTCGTCCGCGAAGGGACCAACCCACTCCAGACCGTCTAGAGCACCCGAAGACAGCGCCTGATAGAGTTCACCACCGGGGATGTTCTGCACGGATGCGCCGAGCTTGCCCAGCACCTTGCCGCCCAGACCGGGCATACGGAACTTCAGACCATTGAAGTCAGCCGCAGAGCCGATTTCATTGCGGAACCAGCCACCGGACTGGGAACCGGAGTTACCCGCGAGGAAGGACTTCAGGTTGAAGACTTCGCCCAGCTCATTGTGGAGCTCATGGCCGCCACCGTGGTGGTACCAGTTTGTCAGTTCCTGCGCTGTGCCGCCGAAAGGCACGGCTGTGTAATAGGCGTAGGCAGGGTGCTGACCGATGAAGTAGTAGTCAGCGGAGTGATACATATCGGCCTGACCAGAAGATACCGCGTCAAAAACCTCGAACGCGCCGACCAACTCGCCGGGGGCTTTCTTGTCGATGGTCAGCGTGCCGTCAGACATCTCATCAACCATGGTGTTGAGATATGTCGCCGCATCGTCCAGCACGGCGAAGCCGCGCGGCCAGGATGTGACCATTGTCAGGGTGCGGTGGCCTGCTGCATATGCAGGGGCTGCCAGTGTGGATGCTGCAGCGGCCGTACCGCCAAGCGCAGATGTCTTCAGAAATGAACGACGATCCATAGGTGTTTTCCTCCCAAGGAAGTCCCGCTTCGCCATTTTCCATGGCGCACGGGCACGATTACAGTGGCGTAACAGTAGCGCCAGCTTTGCAATTGGGAATACCAACTACTGCGTAGGGAGGCGCATCCACCCGATTTTTATTGATTTTTTCCAGTATTGCCCCGGATATTGGCGCATTGTCCACTGCCCAAAGCCGTCCAGAGGGCGAGAGACTTTGATTCGCGCCCGTTTCAGCGTATCGAATCAAAGGTATGTTACGTCGCCTGCCCCAACTCGCCCTCAGCTATGCCCAAAAGCTGACGCTGCTGGCTGCCGTGCCGCTGATTGTGGCGGTGGCGATGATCGCCGTGGTCGTCGCCCTGCAATCGCGCGCCTTGGCGGAGCGGGAGATCAGTCTGCTGGAAAACCAGTTGATCGAGGCCAAGAAGGCCGAGTTGCGCAATTACGTCACCCAGGCCCGCAACGGCTTCTACTTCATCTACGGCAACGCCGCCCCCGATGACAGTGCCGCCAAAGCGCAGGTCGCCCAGATTCTTTCTGCAATGATCTTTGGCGAGGAAGGCCAGTTTTTTGTCTACGACTACGATGGCACAGCGCTCGTCAGCCCGCGTCAGACCGACCGCATCAACACCAACCGCAGCGGAGAGACCGACAGCGAAGGCACGCCCGTTGTCGATGAACTGATCCGCATTGCGCGCGACGGTGCCGGTTTTCACAGCTATCTCTGGCCCAAGACCACCACTGGTGAAGAAGCGCGGATGATCACCTATGTGACCTCCTTCCCGTCCTGGCAGTGGGCGGTGGGCACAGGCGTGTTCATTGATGACGTTCTGGCATCGGTCGCGGCGGCCCGCGCGGATGTGGAAACCCGCATTCAGCGCACTTTTGTCTATATCGGCGCCATCACCCTCGCCGCCCTGTTCGTGGTCTTTGGCACCGGCATGTTGATCAACCTGCGCGAACGCCGCTTGGCCGATGCCAAGTTGAAACGCCTCACCCAACGGGTGTTTGACGCGCAGGAAGAGGAACGCGGACGCGTTGCGCGGGAATTGCACGACGGGATCAGCCAGATCCTCGTCGGCGTCAGATATGCGCTGGAAAACACCCGGTTGCGGCTGGCCGGCGGCAAGGACGGCGCGCAGGAGCCGCTTGAGAAAGGTATCGCCTCGCTGGGCGAAGCCATCACCGAAGTCCGCAGGATCAGCCGTGATCTGCGCCCCGGCGTGCTGGATGATCTGGGCCTTGGCCCCGCGATCAAGACCCTGACCGAAGATTTCGCCACCCGCACCGGCATCACCTGCGCCTTTGAAACGGTGGTCTTCCGCAACCGGCTGGACAATGACGCGCGCATCGCGCTGTACCGGATCGCCCAGGAAGCGCTGACCAACGTCGAACGACATGCGGGCGCGACCCATGTCGCCGTCGACATCCGTGGCCACCGCAAGGGTGCCACGCTGAGGATCAGCGACAATGGACGCGGGCTGGCAGACAAGAACCACGCGCGCGGCTCAGCCGGTCTTGGACTGCGCAATATGCAGGAACGGATGGAACAATTGGGCGGGCGGCTCGACATTTCGGAAACGCAGGGCGGCGGGACAACCATTGCAGCCACGGTTCCGCTCAGCCATATGCTCACTCCGCAAAGCAAATCCGCTCCCGCCCCCAAAGCAAACCCGAAAGTAGCTGCCGAATGACCGCCCTGCCCGATCCCTCCCCGGCCCGCGTCCTGATCGTTGACGATCACCCGATGGTGGCCGAAGGCATCCAGTCCATCCTCGAAAGCTATGACGACATCTGCGTGATTGGCACCCTCAGCAATGGCCGCGCGGTGATTGACCAACTGGAGACGCTGGCCCCCGACGTAATTCTTATGGACCTCAACATGCCGGAGATGGGCGGCCTCAGCACCACCGAGATTGTGCTGGAACACCGCCCCGACACCCGCGTGCTGATCCTGTCGATGCACGACAACGCAGAATACATCTCCTCCGCGCTCAGCCACGGGGCGATGGGGTATCTGCTCAAAGACGTGCCCACCGATGAGATCAAGAAAGCCATCGACGTCGTGATGAGCGGGCAGCGCTATCTCTGCACAGGCGCGCAAGGCTCCATCGCGCCAAAGGACACCCCCGCCCGCGAGGCCCTGACCGAACGCGAGCAGACCATCCTGCTGCAACTGGCACAGGGGCAGTCGAACAAGGAAGTGGCGAATGTCCTCGATATCTCTGTCCGCACGGTCGAAACCCACCGCAAGAACATCAAACGCAAGCTGGGCATCTCCAGCACGGCAGGGCTGACGCGCTATGCGATGGAACATGGTGTGTTACAGGGCACCGGTGGCGATTTCTGATCTGACACCGGCCTGAATTCACGAAAATGTCGAGCAACACAGGTCAGACGCAACAATATGTCGCAATTTTCCGCCCCGCGGACACATTTTTCGCTGAATTGCCTGTTGACGCTCCCGCAAGCCGCTCATAATGTCGCCGCACGCTGAAGGAGCAAGAATTCATGACCACGCTAGTCGTCATTGTAGGAACCACGCGCATGGGCCGGTAACGGTTGACCACAATCAGACCCATGCGCCCCCGTTTCACAACCGGGGGCTTTTTTATGCGTAAACGTAACGAACGACCACAACACCATCTGCCCGACGGAGACAGACCATGACACGCCAAATGACCGGAGCCAAAATGATCGTCCAAGCCTTGATCGATCAAGGTGTCGACACCGTATTCGGATATCCCGGCGGCGCTGTCCTACCCATCTACGATGAGGTCTTTCAGCAGAACTCCATCAAGCACATCCTTGTGCGCCATGAACAAGGTGCCGTGCACGCCGCCGAAGGCTACGCCCGCGCCACCGGCAAGCCCGGCGTTGTGCTGGTGACCTCCGGCCCCGGTGCGACCAATGCGGTGACGGGCCTCACGGACGCGCTGATGGACAGTATCCCGCTGGTGGTGCTGACGGGTCAGGTGCCAACCTTCATGATCGGCTCTGACGCCTTTCAGGAAGCCGACACCGTGGGCATCACGCGCCCCTGTACGAAACACAACTGGCTGGTGAAAGAGACCGACAAACTCGCCGGTGTGATCCACGAGGCGTTCCACGTGGCGACCTCGGGCCGTCCCGGCCCTGTGCTGGTGGACATTCCCAAGGATGTGCAATTCGCCACCGGCACCTATGCCCCCAAGGCCCGCTCCACTTCCCGCTATCAGCCGCAGCTGAAAGGCGATCTGGAAGCGATCACCGAACTTGTGGCGGCGATGGAAAAAGCCAAACGGCCGATTTTCTATACCGGCGGCGGGGTGATCAACTCCGGCCCCGGTGCCTCGCAATTGCTGCGTGAATTGGTGGAGGCGACAGGTTTCCCGATCACATCCACTCTGATGGGTCTGGGGTGCTATCCCGCGTCTGGTGACAAATGGGTCGGCATGCTGGGCATGCACGGGCTCTATGAAGCCAACATGGCGATGCACGACTGCGATCTGATGATCAACATCGGCGCCCGCTTTGACGACCGGATCACTGGCGTGGTCGACCGCTTCAGCCCCAAGTCCATCAAGGCGCATATCGACATTGATCCGTCGTCGATCAACAAAGTGATCCGCGTCGACATCCCGATCATGGGCGACGTGGGCCATGTGCTCGAAGACCTGCTGAAGGTCTGGAAGTCCCGTGGCCGCAAGACCAATGCCGAGGCTGTCGCGAAGTGGTGGAAACAGATCGACGAATGGCGCAGCGTGGACTGCCTGAAGTTCACCCAGAAGGGCAAGGTCATCAAACCCCAATACGCGCTGGCGCGGCTTGAGGCCCTGACCAAGGATCACGACCGCTATATCTGCACCGAAGTGGGCCAGCACCAGATGTGGGCCGCGCAGTATCTCGGGTTCGAAGACCCCAACCGCTGGATGACCTCCGGCGGGTTGGGCACCATGGGCTACGGCTTCCCCGCCTCGATCGGTGTGCAGATGGCGCACCCTGAGGCCTTGGTGATCAACGTGGCCGGCGAAGCCTCGTGGTTGATGAACATGCAGGAAATGGGCACGGCGATGCAGTACAATCTGCCCGTCAAGCAGTTCATCCTGAACAACGAACGCCTTGGCATGGTGCGCCAGTGGCAGGAGCTGTTGCACGGGGAGCGGTATTCGTCGTCATGGTCTGAATCCCTGCCCGATTTCGTGAAACTGGCCGAAGCCTTTGGCGCGAAGGGCATCTTGTGTCAGGACCCCGACGACCTGGACGACGCGATCATGGAGATGCTGAACCACGATGGTCCGGTGATCTTTGATTGTCTGGTGGAAAAGCACGAAAACTGCTTCCCGATGATCCCCTCGGGCAAGGCGCACAATGAGATGATCATGGGTGAGGTGGACACGTCCACGGCGATTGATGCTGAGGGGAAGGTGTTGGTCTAAATCGTTTTCTTTGAAAGAAAACGGACGGAAATTTTCAAAATTTCCGATGCAGGAAATGAAGGATACGAAACATGTCAGCCCTAAAAATCAAAAAAGGCGCCACCAGCCACTCCGCCTATAACCTACGGCCCAACTTCTCGGACGTTGTTGAACGCCACACCCTTGCCGTGCTGGTCGAAAACGAACCGGGTGTGCTGGCCCGTGTCATTGGCCTGTTCTCCGGGCGCGGCTACAACATCGACAGCCTGACCGTCGCCGAAGTGGATCACACCGGGCATCTGAGCCGCATCACCATCGTCACTTCCGGCACGCCGCAGGTGATTGAGCAGATCAAGGCGCAGCTGGGTCGGATCGTGACGGTCGTCGAAGTGCATGACCTGACCGTTGAAGGCGCATCGGTCGAACGCGAGCTGGCCATGTTCAAAGTCGCAGGCAAAGGCGATCACCGGGTCGAGGCTTTGCGGCTGGCGGATATCTTCCGCGCCAATGTGGTCGACAGCACGCTGGAAAGCTTCATTTTCGAAATCACCGGCGCGCCGGAGAAAATCGACGCCTTCGCGGACCTGATGCGGCCCCTTGGCCTGACGGAGGTTGCGCGGACGGGTGTTGCGGCGCTGTCACGGGGCGACTGACCCCGGCAGGCTGGAAAATTTGAAGACGCGCGATCAGGCTCCGGGGGGCCACGCCTGATCAGGCTTTGACAGCATGCAGTTGCGGTTTTGCAGCTGTTGCCCTGCGCCCTTCAAATGGCACCACCTTCGCGGACCGGCCTGTGGCCTGCCCCGTGGTGCCGGTCGTTTGTGATGGCTGCGCCTGCGCCGTCTGACGCAACCGCGACGGCAGGCTCTGACACACCTGTTCCTGTAGCAGACGCGGTTCAATCGCGCAGCGCATCTTGCCGTCATAGCGGATGTCGAATTGCACCATGTCACCGGCCACAAACAGCGACCCGCCAACGAAAACATCGCCGGTCCGCTCAAAATAGGCCAGATCGCCCTGATCCTCACACCAGAAAACGGCTGAGTTCCCGTCAGGATCGCTCCAAAGCACAACACCAATCATTCTACGTCACCTGCAACTTTTTCTTCGTATTAGTGGACGTTATCAACAACGCGGTGTGGAAGGATATGGGTTTTATGATCCAGATCCCGCGTATTTTGTGTCGTTGACAAGGGCACTTGTTGCGCTTTAGCGTCAGCTTCGTAGCACTCAAGCGTCATGCTAAAACCTTAGCACGGAAAGTGATCGCGTGGTTCTACTTAAGCAAGAGTGGTAAAGAGAATCCTAACACATTGATCACGCAAAAGCAGTCTTCTCCGGCCGAACTGCGCGCCATGTTTGGCGCGAACCTGCGGCGGCTGGCTGCGGGGTACACGTCGATCTCTGACCTGTCCAGACAGCTCAACATCAACCGCACCCAGTTCAACCGTTACCTCAGCGGAGAGAGTTTTCCCCGCCCTGATGTGCTGGCCCGCATCTGCGCCTTCTTCGATGTTGACGGTCGCGTGTTGCTTGAACCGGTTGACAAGATCGCCAACACCGACGATCCGATCAGCAATCCGTTCTTGCGGGAGTATGTTGGCGCAGGCGCGCAGGACGTGCCCGAAGACATCTTTCCCACCGGATTTTACCGCTTCTCCCGCCGCAGCTTTGTCAAGCAGACCGTCTTCATGACCGCGCTGGTGCATGTCAGCCGACAGGGCAAGACCACCTGCATGCGCGGTTTTGAAACCCGCGAGGCGATGCAATTGCAGGCGCTGCCAATCTCTCCCAAATCGCGGGAGTATCGCGGCCTTGTCATGCAGCAGGAAGACGGCATCGGCCTGTTCGTATCGCGCCACAATGCGATGACATGCTCGTTCAATTACCTCAGCCGGGTTGCATCCTTTGAGAACAACTATTGGGTTGGATATGTCACCCGCACCGTTCCCGAGGTCACCGGCGAGGTGCGTGCAACCCGTCTGGTCTATGAATACCTCGGCAGGGAGATGGCCCCTGTCCTGCCTGCCGCCCGCGCAGCAGGCTATTGCAGCGCAGATGAGCTGCCGCCCTTCCATCGCAGATTGTTACGGGTTGAGGTTCCCTTCGCCTGACCGGCCCGCATGCGCCTGAACAACATGTCGCCCCTGAAAAAGTCGATGTCGCGGATGAAGGGCATAGGCCCATGCGAGGCCGCTAGGCTGGACCGCACAAGGAACAGGAGACAGCCATGCAGGATCACCCCACTGATCTGAGCGCCGTGCGCCAGCCCATTGCCAAGGCCAACGGTCTTCCCAACGCCCATTACATCGATCCCGCGACCTTTGCGGAGGAACGCGATGCGGTCCTGTTTGACAATTGGGCGGGTCTTGCCGTTGCCGCTGATGTCCCCGAAGTGGGCGATGCGGTGCCTCTGACATTCCTTGGCATGCCGCTTTTCATTGTGCGTGACCGCGAAGACAACGTTCGCGTCTTCCAGAACACCTGCCGTCACCGTGGCATGATCCTGATCGAAGAACCCCGGCGCATCGAAGGGGCCATTCGCTGCCCCTATCATAGCTGGTGCTATTCCACCGATGGCCGCCTTGTCAGCACGCCCCATGTGGGCGGCCCCGGCCAGAACACCCACGAAGGCATCGACCGCGCCCTGCTGGGCCTCATCGAAATCCGCAGCCACATCTGGATGGATGTGATCTATATCAACGTCTCCGGCACCGCCCTGCCCTTTGAAGAAGTGCATGCCGACCTGCTGGCGCGCTGGGCTGAATTCGACAAACCCCTGCACCACGGCGGCGCGGAAAGCAGCTTCACGCTGGATGTGGCCTGCAACTGGAAGCTGGCGGTTGAGAACTACTGCGAAAGCTATCACCTGCCCTGGGTCCATCCCGGTCTCAACAGCTATTCCCGGCTCGAAGACCATTACCACATCGAAGCGCCGCTGAAGTATTCAGGCCAGGGCACGCTGGTCTACCGCCAGTTGAAAGACGAAGCGGGCACGACGTTCCCGGACTTTGCCGACCTGTCCGACAAATGGGACACGGCGGCTGAATACATCACCGTTTATCCCAACGTCCTTCTGGGGGTGCACCGCGATCACGCCTACTCCATCATTCTGGTACCGCAGAGCACCGAACAGACGCTGGAACATGTGAACATCTATTACGCGTCCTCTGAGACAGACGAAGACCTGCGCGTTCGCAATGCGGTTCAGTGGAAGGAAGTCTTCACCGAAGACGTCTTTGTGGTGGAAGGCATGCAGCGCGGACGTCATGCGCCGATCTTTGATGGCGGGCGGTTCTCTCCGGCGATGGACGGGCCCACACATATGTTCCATGACTGGGTCGCGGCCCAGCTGGAGCGCGCCCGCGCCACCCCAAGAGCAGCTGAGTGAGCACACTTGACGCCGACCTGCTGCACGCCCACGCACAGGGCGATGCAGCCAGTCTGGTCACGCTCTACCAACAGGCCGCCGCACAGGCGAACAACACAGAGGCTGTGGCGTTCTACCTGACCCACGCCCATGTCTTCGCGATGGAGATCAACCATCCCGACCGCGACGCCCTGCGCGCGCGGCTGATCGAGATGGGCCGCGAGGCCCCGCTGGGTCCACCCCGACCGCCGCTCAGATAGCGGGGGGACGCTTGTTTGGCCAATCGGTCATTTTGTGCCAGTCCTGCGCCAGTTGCAGCAACCGCCCGGCCCCGCCGCGCGGTCCAATCAGTTGCAGCCCGGCGGGCAGACCGTTCTCCCCGAAACCGATGGGGATATTGATCACCGGCAGCCCCACCAGACTGGCCGGGATCACCACCTGCATCCAGCGGTGATAGGTGTCCATCGTCACGCCGGCAATCTCGGTCGGGTGATCCAGGGTCGCGTCAAACGGCCAGCACTGCGCAGAGGGCAGCACCAGCACATCAAAATCCTCAAACAACGCGCTGGTCTTGCGGAACCAGTCGGAACGCGACAGGCTGGCGTGGTGCAAATCCATCGCTGACATGGAAACGCCCCGTGACACCTCCCATTGCGCGGCCGGCTTGAGGTATGCGCGCTTTTCCGGATCGGCATAGATCGGATGCAAACCCGCCGCGACCGAGAACGAGCGCAGGGTGATCCAGCTCTCCCACATCTCATCCGCATCAAACGGGGCGTCCAGCGCGCTGACCAGATGGCCTAGCCCTGCCATCTGGGTCATCGCCGCCTCACTCAGCGAAAGAATGCCATCCTCAAAAGGCAGCGCGCCGCCCCAGTCTCCCAGCCAGGCAATGCGCTGCTGCGGCAGGGGTTGCGCCAGCATCGGCACCGCTTGACCGGGCATCTTGCCAAGGGGCTGGCGTTCGTCAGGGCCGGTGATCGTATCCAGCAAAATCGCAAGATCAGCCGGGTTGCGCGCCATTGGGCCAGAGGTGGACAGTTGGTGCATGAACACATCCCCCCGCGGGTCCGAGGGCACAGACCCCCACGTCGGCCGCGCACCATAGACGTTGTTCCATCCCGCCGGGTTGCGCAGCGAACCCATCATGTCTGACCCGTCCGCCACGCTGAGCATCCGCGTGGCCAGCGCCACTGCCGCCCCGCCAGAGGAGCCTCCGGC
Source organism: uncultured Sulfitobacter sp. (assembly GCF_947500075.1). Classification (GTDB taxonomy): domain Bacteria; phylum Pseudomonadota; class Alphaproteobacteria; order Rhodobacterales; family Rhodobacteraceae; genus Sulfitobacter. Next base: position 947,245 of record NZ_CANMQS010000002.1, read on the forward strand.
ACTTCGGGAGGTGTCATAGGGGTTGCGGGTCAACCCGTGCACCGGGTTGAAAGTGTGGCTGCCCAATCCAAACTCCGGCGTATTGGTCTTGCCGATGATCAGCGCGCCTGCGTCCCGCAACCGTTTGACCACAGGTTCATCGTATTGCGCGATCTGATCGGCAAACAAGGGTGAGCCGCCCGAGTTGGGCAACCCCTTGGCATTCGCCAGATCCTTGATCGCAATCGGAATACCATGCAGCCAGCCTTTGCGCGGCGCATCCTGCACCGCCCGTGCCTCTGCCATCAGGTCATCCGGATCGCGCAGCGATACGATTGCATTCACAGTGCCATTGACCGCATCAATCCGGTCCAGCGTGGCCTGCATCAATTCAGCGACGCCCAGTGTCTTGCGTTCAATCGCAGAGGACTGCTCAAGGGCGCTCATGTTGAGAATATCCATTGCTGGACTAAATCAACCGCTTTCAAAAGTGGCAAGGGGTATTTCCGACCCGCTCACGCGGGCACCGGCCAGAGACCGGCGTTACTCGCCCTGTGCTTCGGCCCGGCTCTTTCCGCTGACAGCCAGCGCCAGTGTTGCGCCCATCAGCCCGTCAAGGTCTCCGTCCAACACGCCCTTGGTATCGGACGTTTCAAAGTTTGTGCGCAGGTCTTTGACCATCTGATAGGGCTGCAAGACATAGGACCGGATCTGGTTGCCCCAGCCCGCGTCGCCCTTGTTCTCGTGCATCTCGTTCACGGCGGCGTTCCGGCGGTCCAGCTCCATCTGATATAGACGGCTTTTGAGCGCCTTCATCGCGATGTCGCGGTTCTGGTGCTGGGATTTCTCTGAACTCGTCACCACAATGCCCGTGGGCGCGTGGGTGATACGCACAGCGGAATCGGTCGTGTTTACGTGCTGCCCGCCTGCCCCGGAGGACCGATAGGTATCAATGCGGATGTCCGCCGGGTTCACTTCGATTTCGATATTGTCATCCACCACCGGATAGACCCCGACCGAGGTAAAGGAGGTGTGCCGCTTTGCCGCGCTGTCAAACGGGCTGATCCGCACCAGCCGGTGCACGCCGCTTTCCGACTTCAGCCAACCATAGGCGTTGGGCCCGCTGATCTTGTAGGTCGCGGATTTGATGCCCGCCTCTTCGCCCGCGCTCTCCGACTGCAACTCAACCTTGTAGCCTTTCTTTTCGGCCCAGCGGGTATACATCCGCGCCAGCATCGCCGCCCAGTCACAGCTTTCCGTGCCGCCGGCACCTGAGTTGATCTCAAGAAAGGTGTCATTGCCGTCCGCTTCGCCGTCCAGCAAGGCTTCAAGTTCCTTCTGCGCCGCTTTCTCCGCCAGCGCCTTCAACGCCGCCTCAGCGTCGCCCACGACTTCGTCGTCTTCTTCCATCTCACCCAGCTCTATCAGCTCGATGTTGTCATTGAGGTCCTGCTTGATGCCTTCATAGGTCGCAATCGCATCCACCAGCATCTGCCGGTCGCGCATCAGCTTTTGCGCTGCATCAGGATCATCCCACAGGTTGGGGTCCTCCACCCGCGCGTTGAACTCCTCCAACCGGTGCGAAGCCGTCTCCACGTCCAGCCGCTGGGCCAGCAACTCCAGCGACTTGCCGATCTGATCTGCGATGTTCTGTGCCTCTGCACGCATGGTATCTGCCTCGAAACTACTTTTGTCCGAGATAGACCAGCACCGCCGCGCGAACAACCCGTCGGGTGGGGTTCACCCCGCCTGCGCGTTAATACAACCCACCTGAGGACAGCGTGCCAAAGCTTGCCTTCGGTCCAACAGTCGCCTTGCGGCCGGTCGATGTAGTCACTTCACGTGCGCCGCCGCCGATTTCCTCGACCAGCGGCAAATCCGCCCCCATGGCAAAGCCACCGTCGAACATGATGCCAAAGATCGGCTCTTCACCAGAACGGAAGCATTCCGCCACCACGTTGTCGCCAGAGGCGGCATCACTCAGCCGGGCACCGGTGAAACGGTCAATCTTGATGAAGGTACAATCCTGCGGCACTTCGAATGGCCCACCGCCGTATTTCTTCACCGCCTGGCTCATGAACCGCTGGAACACCGGCGCGCAAAGCGCACCACCGCCTGCCCCCCGGCCCATCGGGCGCGGCGTGTCAAAACCGATATAGCATCCCGCCACGATGTTGCTGGTGAAGCCCACAAACCAGGCGTCTTTCTCATCGTTGGTCGTGCCCGTCTTGCCCGCAGCAGGCACGCCCAGATTGATCGCCTTGCGCGCCGTGCCCCGGTCCACAACGCCCTTCATCATCGACGTCAGCTGATACGCCGTCACCGGGTCCATCACCCGTTCGCGGTTGGAGATGATCTTGGGCGCCACACCCGGTGCCAGGCTCGCGGTCTGACAGTCGTTACAGATCCGTTCATCATGGCGATAGACCGTGCGGCCATAGCGGTCCTGCACCCGGTCCACCAACGTGGGCTGCACCCGCTCCCCGCCATTGGCGAACATCGCATAGGCGCTGACCATCTGATAAAGCGTCGTCTCCTGCGATCCCAGCGCATTGGCCAGAACCGGCGACAGGTCGTCATAAACGCCAAACCGCTCGGCATAGCTGCCGACCACATCCATCCCGACCTCCTGCGCCAGACGAATGGTCATCAGGTTCCGCGATTGCTCAATTCCGGTGCGCAACGGCGTGGGGCCATAGAACCGGTTCGACGCGTTCTTGGGCCGCCACACGCCCTGCGGCGTGTTGATCTCAATCGGGGCGTCCACAACGATGGTCGCAGGCGAATAGCCGCTGTCCAAGGCCGAGGCATAGACAAACGGTTTGAAGCTCGACCCCGGCTGCCGCTTGGCCTGCGTGGCGCGGTTGAACACGCTCGACTGGTAGGAAAAGCCGCCCTGCATGGCGATCACCCGGCCCGTGTCCACGTCCATGGCGACAAACGCGCCCTGCACTTCGGGTACCTGACGCAGGGTCCAGCGGATAAACTCCCCGCCGTCGTCCGCCGTCATCCGGCGCACCAGCACCACATCGCCAACGCTGACCAGATCGCCCGCAACCCGCGCTTTGCGGCCCAGCGATCCGTCTTCGTTCAGCTTGCGCGCCCACTGAACGTCCTTGGCCGGGATCCAATGACCGTCCTCGTCATCCTCAACCCCTTCAATGCCGATCCGCGCGTCATTGCTGCCCAGTTCCAGCACCACCGCCGGATACCACTGGTTTTCCAGATCAATGTCGCGGGGCACCCGCAGGTCCGCCAGCGCGGCGCGCCAGCTTTCCTCGGTCTCCAGTGCTTCTGCTGGCAGCGTCTGCCGTGTGCCGCGCCAGACGCCCCGGCCCCGGTCGTACTGCTCCAACTGTCGCCGGAGCGCATTGGCCGCAATAGGCTGCATTTCATTGTCGATGGTCGCGCGCACGGTCAGACCGCCGGTAAAGAACTCCCCCTCACCAAAGTCACGGCTCAACTGACGGCGGATTTCGTCGGTGAAGTAGTCGCGCGGCGGCAGTTCCGCCTTGAAGCTTTCAAAGTCCCCGTTCTGAACAGAGCGGAGCGGCTGCGCCTTTTCCTCGGCATAGACCGCGTCCGAGATATACCCGTTCTCGTTCATCTCCCGCAGCACGAAATTGCGGCGCTGCATCAGACGTTCCTTGCGGCGGACAGGATGGTAGTCCGAGGGTGCCTTTGGCAAGGAGGCCAGAAACGCCGCCTCATGCGGAGCCAATTCGCCAAGGGTCTTGTTGAAATAGGTCTGGCTGGCCGCCGCCACACCGTAAGAGTTCTGGCCGAGAAAAATCTCGTTCATATAGAGCTCAAGGATCTGCTCTTTATCCAGGGTCTGCTCCAGACGTGCGGCCAGAATGATCTCCTTGATCTTGCGCTCCGCACGGCGGTCCCCGGACAGCAGGAAGTTCTTCATCACCTGCTGCGTGATGGTCGAGGCCCCGCGCACGTCCCGCCCACGTGATCGCACCGCATCCACGGCCGCAGCCCCAATGCCGCGCAGGTCATAGCCATCATGTTGATAGAAGTTCTTGTCCTCGGCCGAGATAAACGCCTGTTTCACCAGCGGCGGGATCGTGTCTGCCGGCGCAAACAAGCGACGCTCCTTGGCGAATTCATCAATCAGGTCACCCTGACCCGAATAGATCCGGCTGATTGTGGGGGGCGTGTATTGCGCCAGGCTCTCATGGCTGGGCAGATCACGGCCATACATCCAGAACACCGCACCAACAGTCAGGGCCACCATGAAGATGCCCATGGTCAGGGTGGTAAAGATGCCGCCAAAGAACGACAGGATGAAACGAAACACAGCTCTAAACCCTCACAAGATATGACATCTATATATGGTCTCCGCACGGCAGGGTCAAAACACGTATGACGGGGATTGGGCCATTCTTCGCGCAGGTCATTGCCGCACCAGCGCGCGCCGTGCGGCATCCTGATCGCGCCATTTCAGAATCGCATCCGCCATCGCGCCTACCATCACCGACCGCCACACCGGATCGCGCACATTCGCCAGATCGCGGTCCGAACTCAGAAACCCCACTTCAACCAGCACCGACGGGATATCCGCCGACTTCAGCACCGAGAAACCTGCATTTCTGAGCGGTCTGCGGTTCATCGGCCCCCCCGCTGCCGTCATCTCTGCCACCAGCGCCTGTGCCAATGCGTCGGACCGTGGCTCGGTCTCCTGCCGCGCCAGATCAAGCAGGACGCTTGTCACCTGATCGTCGGACCCGGTCAGGTCCGCACCCGCAATGATGTCAGCCCGGTTGTGGCGCGCGGCCAGATGCGCCGTGGCGGCGTCGCTCGCTTCATCCGACAGGGTATAGACCGTCGCCCCCTTGGCCCCGCCCTGCGTCAGGCTGTCTGCATGGAGCGAGATGAACAGATCCGCTTCCACCTGATGGGCAATCGCCACGCGCCGTTCGAGGGCGACAAACACATCCTCATTGCGGGTCAGCACCGCCTCCACCCCGCTCCGCCTGAGCGCCTCCTGCAACTCGCGCGCGAAACTCAGCATCAGTTCCTTTTCATTCACCCCTTCACGTTCCGCGCCGGGATCAATGCCCCCGTGACCGGGATCCAGCACCACGGTAAACACCCCGTCATCCGGTTTGCGGGCCGGCTGGGTCAGAGCCTTTGTCCAGGCAGGATCGACCGGCGCGCCTGCGGCCTTGGCAAATTCCTCGGCCGAAACCTCTTCAAGCATGATCTGCAACAGGGCCTGCCCGCTGCTGTCATCAATGGGCATCCCGATTTCACGCGGGAGCATCGGCACGGACAAATCCGCCACCAGACGCGACCAACCCGGTTGAAACGCGCCAAAGCGGACCTCTGCAACCCGTCCGGGTGCGGGCAACAAGGCATCAGCCCTGACAGCCGCCCAATCAGCTTCGCGAAAATCAACCACCAGACGCGCGGGATCATCCAGCAGAAACACCCGGAACGGGACACCCTGGCTTAACCCCACTTCAATCGTTGTCTTGCCAAACCAGCCATCGGTGACAGAGCTGCGCGCCGCATCCACCCGCGCCAGCGCCGTCAGATCCTGCGCCGCAGCCATCTGCGCGCAAAAAATGAATGCCACCACCAGTTGAAGGATCGCCCGCATGCCTGTCCCCGCTTTACGCAAGTTGTTGGCATGAAGGGTATCAGGTCTCAGGCGCCCAATCCAGCGTTACCGCGCGGCCATGAACGCCTTGAGCCGCGCCAGACCTTCCTCAATATCCGCAGTGCTGCGGGCATAGGAAAACCGGAGCGTCTGATGCCCCCGCACGGGATCAAAATCCAAGCCCGGCGTCACGGAAACGCCCGCCTTTTCAAGCACTTCAGCGGCGAAGCTGCGGCTGTCATCCGTGATCTTCGACACATCCGCATAAACATAGAAAGCGCCATCCGGTGGCGCGATATCCGTGAACCCTGCGTCCTTAAGCCCCGCAATCATCAGATCACGATTTGCGTGATAGACGGTCATGTTGCCCTGCAATTCATCCTCGCAGTCCATCGCGGCCAAGGCGGCCACCTGTGCGGCATGCGGCGCGCAGATGAACATGTTCTGCGCCAGACGTTCGACCACACGCACATGATCTTCTGGCACCACCATCCAACCCACGCGCCAGCCGGTCATCGAAAAATACTTGGAAAAAGAGTTGATGATGTAAAGATCATCGCTGATCTCCAGCGCAGTCACCGCCTTCTTGTGATACTCGATCCCGTGATAAATCTCATCCGAGATAAACGACCCGCCCTGCCCCTGTACCGCATCAATCAACGCAGCCATGGCGGGCTTGTCCAGCATCGTGCCCGTGGGGTTGGCGGGGGACGCGACCATCAACCCGGCCAGGTTCTGCCCCTCCAGATCGGCCGCCACCGGCTGATAGCGGTTCTCGGGTGCGGTCTGCAAATCCACCGGCTGTAGTGCCAAGGCACTCAGGATCTGTCGGTAACTGGGATACCCCGGCGCGCCGATGCCCACCCGGTCATCTGTGTCAAAAAGCGCCGTGAAGGCCAGAATGAACGCCCCCGACGATCCCGGTGTGATCACCACACGCTCAGGGTTCAGATCTACGCCGTACCACTCCCCGTACATCCGGGCGATGCGCGCCCGCAATTCGGGCAGACCAAGCGCAACCGTGTACCCCAACGGCCCCGCCGCCATGGCCTCCGCCAGCGCCTGCGTTGCACCTTTGGGTGCGCCTGTGCCCGGCTGGCCCACTTCCATGTGGATGATGTGCCGCCCTGCCGCCTCCGCCCGCGCGGCGGCGGCCATCACGTCCATCACAATGAAGGGATCGACCTGTGATCGGGTTGATACGCGCATGGGCTTGCTCCTAGAGTGCGGAAAGGTAAGGTGCGCGTGTTTTCAACGGCGCAACTGCTGCCGTCAACCCAACTGTCCTGAGAGGCCAGCCCATGCTGCACCGTCTGATTGCCCCCGTTCTAGCCGCAAGCCTTGCGCTGCCTGCCGCCGCAATGGATCTAAAAGCCCTCACAGACGAAGAACGCGCGCAGTTCCGCGCCGAAGTCCGCGCCTATCTGATGGACAATCCCGAAGTGATCATGGAAGCCGTCGACCTGCTGCAATCCCGCGAAGCGGAGCAACAGGCGCAGGCCGATCTGAACCTTGTCTCCGACAACGCCGAGGCGATTTTCAATGACGGCTACTCCTGGGTCGGCGGCAATCCGGAGGGGGACATCACCTTGGTTGAATTCCTCGACTACCGCTGCGGCTACTGCAAACGCGCCCATGGCGAAGTTGCCAAGCTGCTCGAATCAGACGGAAATATCCGCCTCATCGTCAAGGAACTCCCTATTCTGGGCGAACAATCGGTGCTGGCGTCCCGGTTTGCCGTGGCGACGAAACAGATCGCGGGGGATGACAGCTACAAGGCGCTGAACGATGCGCTGATGTCCTTTCAGGGCGACATCACCCTGCCCGCCCTGCGCCGTCTGGCCAGCACCTTCGGGCTGGATGCCGATGCAATCGTGGCGCAGATCGACAGTGACGACGTCACGCGCGAAATTGCGCAAACCCGCGCCCTTGCACAGCGGCTCAACATCTCTGGCACGCCAACATTCGTGATGCAGGATGAAATGCTGCGCGGCTATCTGCCCTATGATCAGATGCGCGCGCTGATCGACGAAAAACGCGGCTGATCCAGAACATCAGGATCGCCGCGTAACCCCCTCAGAAGACTGCTATTCTGCTGCGTCCTGCGCCTGCGCTGCGTCCAGTTCGGCAGCCTTCTTCTCCACCTGTTCAACGATGTGGTCGATCATGCTGGCGTTGTCCTGCTTGTGGCTCTGCTTGCCCGCCAGATAGACCATCCCGGACCCGGCCCCACCGCCTGTGAAACCAACATCGGTCATCAGCGCCTCCCCCGGACCATTCACGACACAGCCGATGATCGACAGGCTCATCGGTGTCTTGATGTGCTCCAGCCGCTGCTCCAGCGCCTCAACCGTCTTGATCACGTCGAACCCCTGCCGCGCGCAGGACGGACAGGAGATGATGTTCACCCCCCGATGCCGCAGGCCCAGCGATTTGAGGATCTCATACCCGACCTTCACTTCTTCCACCGGATCGGCAGACAGCGACACACGGATCGTGTCGCCAATCCCCATCCACAACAGGTTGCCCAGCCCAATCGCCGATTTGATCGTGCCGGAAGTCAGACCGCCAGCCTCGGTAATGCCCAGGTGGATAGGCGCATCCGTCTGTTCGGCCAACTGCTGATAGGCCGCCGCTGCCATAAAGACATCCGACGCCTTGCAGCTGATCTTGAACGCGTGAAAATCGTTGTCCTGCAATATCTTGATGTGGTCCAGCCCGCTTTCGACCATCGCGTCGGGGCACGGCTCCCCGTATTTATCCAGCAGATGTTTCTCAAGGGAGCCCGCATTCACGCCAATGCGGATCGAACAATTGTTGTCCCGCGCGGCCTTGATCACTTCCTTCACGCGCTTTTCATCACCGATGTTACCCGGATTGATCCGCAGACAGGCTGCCCCCGCCTCTGCCGCTTCAATCCCGCGTTTGTAGTGGAAATGGATGTCCGCCACGATCGGCACCGACACCTCCGGCACGATCTGCTTGAGCGCTTTGGAGCTTTCCACATCCGGCACGGAAATCCGCACGATGTCCGCGCCTGCGTCCGCCGCGGCATTCACCTGTGCGATGGTCGCCGCCACATCCGTGGTGAGGGTGTTGGTCATCGTCTGCACCGTGATCGGTGCGTCTCCTCCCACAGGCACATTGCCCACCATGATCTGACGGGATGTCCGACGATAGATATTGCGCCACGGGCGGATGTGGTTCAGCGACATGCAGGCACCTCAAAACGGGTCGATGTTAGGTATAGTGTCTAGTCAACCTGACGCCTCTGCGCAATGCGCATGCGGCAGCGTGTCACTGACTTTGACAGGGCATCGCGGCCAGAACGGCAGCGTCCGTGTCGGTCTGCGCAAGACCGGCAAACATGGTGTTGAGCGCCTGATCCTGTGTCGGATCAACCGGATCGTAGAGTTCGGCCAAAGCCTGTTCATGCAACGGCAGGTTCGACGTGACAGAGCCGCTTGGCCCCGCAGGGCCATAACAGCCATCCGCCATCGCGAAATAGAGCGCACCGGATTCGCCCGTGCGCAGGATCGGAGGTTCTTCCGTGGCCGGCACATCCCATGTGTCGCCCGCTTCCATGATCCCTTCGAAGATCACCGTGCCATCTGCCGCGCGCACACGCACCCAGGACGGATAGGCCGCAACCATCCGCAAGGGGGCCGCCAGCGTTTCAACCACCTGCGGGACAGCGCCCGCAACCTGTGGCACATCATCCGGCAGGCCCGGCGCATCCGCCATGCGCACAGGCGCATCCGGCGACGGTGTTTCCGTCCCGGCAAAGTTCCCGATGGCACGTGGATCCAATGTGGCAATCGGCGCATCGCGCGCCACCAGCACCGGCACATCCAGCGCCTGCGGTCGGTAAAGACGGTCCAGCGCTTCGACGCGCGGGGCTTCCATCACACGCGGCACATCAGAGGCGCCGGTCAGATCGGGCGTTTCTGCCTGCACCAAGGCGCCATCCAGTGGATCAAGGTCAGACAGCACCACAGGCGTCTGATCAACCGGTGCCACCTGCACACGTTGTACTTCTTTCAGCACGGTCCAGCCGCCAAAACCAATCGCACCAATCAGCCCGACCAGCACCAGCATTGACCCAACCGCAGCCGGTTCGATATGTGTGAAGATGCTCTCCCGCACGGGTGTGAAATTCTTGGAACGGGCAAAAAGCTCGGCCTCCGCCTTGCGGGCCTTACGCTCATCATTGTTGCTTTTCTTGATGACAGAGGCTTCGGCAGACATACCATGCGCAACGGAGAAACCGGATTCCTCACAGAACGTCTCAAACGCCTTGTCGGGGTCCATGCTGAGATAGCGCGCATAGGACCGGACATAGCCCGCGATGAAACCCGGCGTGTCGAACGCATCCGGGTCACAGTTTTCAATCGCTGCAATGTAGGAGGCTTTGATCCGCAATTCGCGCTGCACGTCGAGCAGCGATTTGCCCATCGTTGCGCGTTCACCGCGCATGATATCACCAAGACGCAATTCGAACGCGTCGAACCCTTTGGGTTCAACCTGATCTTCCTCAACGACCTTGGAGGACCACCGCCCGATCATTCAAACGCCCCGTGTTAATCTGCCTTTAACCTTAACCCTGAATCGACCCCTCGATTCGGATATGGCCTTTTCTTTCCCCTATCATAGCATAAGGCAACGGGAATTACGAATTTATCAAAGTTACCCAGCGGCCTCGGCGCGATTCAGCGCACAATGGGACCACAACCCGTCCATGGCGTTGACAAGCGCATCCATCTCTTTGGGACCATGCACCGGCGATGGCGTGAAGCGCAGCCGTTCCGTGCCCCGTGGGACAGTCGGGAAGTTGATGGGCTGGGCGTAAATGCCGTGATCTTCCAACAACATATCCGACAGCATCTTGGTGTGCACCGGGTCTCCGACAATCACCGGCACGATATGTGACCCGTGATCGATGATCGGCAGCCCCAGACCTTTAAGGCGAAGTTTAAGCGCTTTTGCCTGCTGCTGATGCTTCTCGCGCAGCAACGGGGTCCGCTTGAGGTATGCAACGCTCGCCGCAGCCCCGGCAGCCACCGCAGGCGGCAACGACGTGGTGAAGATAAACCCAGGCGCATAGGAGCGGATCGCATCGCACATCTTCGCGGACGCCGCGATATAGCCGCCCATTACGCCATAGGCCTTGGCCAGCGTGCCGTTGATGATGTCCAGACGGTGCATCAGGCGGTCACGTTCCGCCACCCCTGCCCCGCGCGGGCCGTACATGCCCACGGCATGCACTTCGTCGATGTAGGTCAGCGCGCCGAATTCATCCGCCAGATCGCAGATCGCCTCAATCGGGCCGAAGTCACCGTCCATGGAGTAGATCGATTCAAACGCGATCAGCTTGGGGGTGTCAGGATCATCCGCTGCCAGCAGTTCCCGCAGATGATCGAGATCGTTGTGGCGGAAGATCCGCTTGGCCCCGCCATTGCGGCGCACCCCTTCGATCATGGAGGCGTGGTTCAATTCATCCGAATAGATGATCAGCCCCGGAAACAGCTTCGGCAGCGTCGACAGCGTCGCGTCATTGGCAATATAGGCGGAGGTAAACAGCAAGGCGGCTTCCTTGCCATGCAGATCCGCCAGCTCCGCCTCAAGACGCTTGTGGTAGACCGTCGTGCCGGAGATGTTCCGCGTCCCGCCGGAACCGGCACCCGTGGCATCCAGCGCCTCTTTCATCGCTTCAAGCACAACCGGATGCTGGCCCATGCCCATGTAGTCATTGCCGCACCAGACGGTGATATCCCGCTCCGTCCCGTCGGGACGGGTCCAGACCGCGTGCGGGAACTGGCCCTTGCGGCGCTCAATGTCGATGAATGTTCTGTATCGGCCTTCGTCATGCAGGCGCGCAATCGCCTCGTCAAGCTTGTCGGAATAGGTCACGCGCGTCTCCATCTGGCGGGCAGAAGCCTCTGTCATTGTTCAGGCCACTGCATCTTGCTGCCATGTTCAGATATAGGACAAGACACAGGCCTTCAACGATTTATAACGGTGCGTCTTGTCGCAGCCTTGATCCAGATCAAGGTCACATCGGAAGGATGGCGGAGCGCATTGCATTGCAGGTATCTTGTCCCCTAAATGGCGCCACGCCCGACGCGCTGCTGATGAAAGGTTTGCACATGTCCCTTGATGATATCCTTGCCCGTATTGATACCGACCTGCCTGACGCGACGGAGCGGTTGCTTGATCTGCTGCGCATCCCGTCCATCTCGACCGATCCTGCGTTCAAAGCCGATTGCGACCGGGCCGCAGACTGGCTGGTGGACGACCTGAGCGCGCTTGGCGTCGCGGTCAGCAAACGCCCCACACCGGGCCATCCGATGGTGGTCGGCCATGTCGGCGACAGCGGGCCGCATCTGCTGTTTTACGGCCATTACGACGTGCAGCCCGTTGACCCGCTGGACCTGTGGGACCGCGACCCGTTTGATCCGCAGATTGAGGACACCGCCAAAGGCAAGGTGATCCGGGGCCGTGGATCATCGGACGACAAAGGGCAGTTGATGACCTTCATCGAGGCGTTGCGCGCCTGGAAAGCCGTGAAAGGCGACTGGCCCTGCCGGATCACCTTCTTTCTGGAAGGTGAAGAGGAATCAGGTTCCCCGTCCCTCGTCCCGTTCATGCAGGAAAACGCCGAAGAGCTGAAAACAGATATCGCGCTGATCTGTGACACCGGCCTGTTCGAATCCCGCACGCCCGCGATTGTGACCATGCTGCGCGGGTTGCTGGGCGAAGAGCTGACCGTGACCGCCCCATCGCTTGACCTGCATTCGGGCATGTACGGCGGCATTGCGATGAACCCCATCCGCGCCTTGAGCAAGGTGATCGCCAGCCTACATGACGAGACCGGACGCATCACCATTCCCGGATTCTATGACGGTGTGCCGGCGCTATCCGACGCGCTGGAGTCGCAGTGGCAGGGGCTGGCTTTTGACCACCAGAAGTTCCTTGAGGACGTCGGCCTGTCCATTCCCGCAGGCGAACAGGACCGCACCCCGCTGGAGATGATCTGGTCCCGGCCCACTTGCGAAGTGAATGGCATCTGGGGCGGCTACACCGGCGAAGGGTTCAAGACGGTTCTGCCCTCCAAGGCCCACGCCAAGATCAGCTTCCGCCTTGTCGGCACGCAGGACCCGCTGGCCATCCGCGAAAGTTTCCGCACGATGGTGCGGGAGGCGCTGCCGGGCGATTGCGAGGTCGAATTCTCCCCCCACGGGGCAAGTGGCGCGTCGGGCGCGGATACCTCCGGCCCGATGTTCGAGGCCGCACGGCAGGCTTTGTCAGACGAATGGCAGATCCCGGCGGCCTATATCGGCTGCGGCGGGTCGATCCCGATTGCGGGGCATTTCCAGCAGATCCTCGGGACCGAACCGATGCTTGTCGGCTTTGGCAAGGACGACGACGCGATCCATTCGCCGAATGAGAAGTACGACATGGAGAGTTTCCACAAGGGCATCCGATCCTGGGCGCGCATTCTGGATGCCCTGACGCGGTAACCCATGGGTTATCTGCATTTTAGACGTTTTTGAGATGAATTTTAGGGAGATGGGCGCGCGCCGGTATAGGCGCCGCGCCGGTTTCCTGTTGCGCGGGGACCTTTGGGTCGCATTTGGTTGAGTGATTTTTGGAGGCTGACGGTGGTTGAGAGGCTGGTCGAAAGCGTCGCGCTGCGGGGCTGTGGAGTGGTTATAGATGAACGGTTTGAGTCCAACGCGGTGTCAGCGAAAGGAATCCCGCACGGAATCAAGGGCTTTAGCCCGCCGTGCATCGCCAGACCGCCCCGCCGCACCAAAGGTGCGCCATCTATCTCGGCAAGCCTCTGGCTTGACGGGCTGGCGATTTGGCTGCCACCTGCGCATCCTTCTGTTGGAGCAATAATTTGGCAGCCAAAAACTGCCCTGAACCCACGTCGGATCGCCACCCCGCGGTCTGGCAATGCAAGGCTTTCGTTTGGGCAGATAAGGAACGGCGGCTCAGACCCCGCAAACCGGACCACCGCCCCGCCAAACACCAGTTCGGCAAGATCCCTCTCACACCCGCCGGACAGACCTCCTGCGGCCTTCGCGCATGAAGATATAGACCCCAGACGCGACCAGGATCGCCACGCCCAGGAACACCGTGGCATCCGGCCACTCGCCAAAGACCGTCCAGCCCCAGAAGAGCGCATAGACCAGCAGCACATATTCAAACGGTGCCACCAGGGCCGCCGGGCTCAGCCGGTACGCCTGCGTCATAAAATACCCGACAAGCGCGGAGACAACCCCAAGCCCGCCAAACACCACCGCATCCCAAAGCGTCGGCCACAGCCACGGGCGCAGCAGGAAACGAATGCTCTCTGACGCGCCTTCAGGCTCATACCGCCCGTCGCCAGCGATCAGATACATCACCGCGCTTACCACCAGAAACGCGATCTGGATCTGGATCGCCAAGGCCGACGCGCGGCTGGTCGCCCCCAGTTTGCGCGTCAGCACCGACATGCTGGCATAGCCGGCCGCGGCACAGAGCGGCAGCACCACAACCCAGCCCAGACCTGCACTGCCCGCAGTCAATTCGGGCATCATCATCACCAGCACGCCCACAAATCCCATCCCGATGGCTGCGAACCGCCTCGGGCCGACACGCTCCCCCAGCACCGGGATCGACAGAAGTGTCACAAACAAAGGGGCCACAAAATAGATCGCATTCGCCGTGGCCAGCGGCATCGCCACGATGGCGGCGTACATGCAGCTGTTGGCGATGATGATGCACACACAGCGCAATGTGTGCAGCATCGGCTTGCCCGTGCGCAGCAAGCCCACCCCGCCTTCGGCCATCAACATCCCGAACGTCAGCAACAGCCCCACAAACGACCGCATGAAAATGATCTGATGCAGCGGATATCCCCCCGCCAGCAGCTTGATCAGCATATCGTTGAGAGAGACAAAGAACATCCCGCCCAGCATGAAAGCGATGCCCAGACGGGACGGGGTGGCGGTAAGGGCGGTCATGCCCTTCCCTACACCCGGATTTGAGGATTTGTTAGGGTGGAAATGATCGAGGCGCAGAAAGGCGATAACGATGGCAGGATTTGCAGGATTTGATTCAGGCGTGGCGGAGGTGAACGGCCAGCAGATTGCCTATGTCACCGGCGGCACGGGGCCCCCGGTTCTGTTGCTGCATGGCTTTCCGCAGACCCATATGATGTGGCATGCCGTGGCCCCCCTGCTGGCAGAGCAGTTCACCGTGGTCGCCGCAGACTTGCGCGGATATGGCGCCAGCAGCACCCCTGAAGGCACCGCCCCCTACAGCTTTCGGCATATGGCAGCGGATCAACGCGCGTTGATGGCGCATCTGGGATTTGCACGGTTTCATCTGGTCGGGCATGACCGTGGCGGGCGCACTGCGCATCGCCTTGCATTGGATGCACCAGACGCGGTGCAGAGCCTGACGGTGATGGACATTGTCCCCACCCATCTGTTGCTTGACGATCTGACGCGCAGCGTGGCGCAGGCCTACTACCACTGGTTCTTTCTGGCGCAGCCCGCGCCCTTTCCCGAAACGATGATCGGCCATGACGCGGATGCCTATTTCGAAAGCTGTCTGACCGGCTGGGGGTCTGCATCGCTGGCCGACTTTGATCCGGAGGCCCTGGAGGCCTATCGCACCGCATGGCGCAAGCCGGATGTCATCCGCGGCATGTGCGCCGATTACCGCGCGGCCCTTTCCCATGATTTCGATCTGGACGCCGCCGATCTGGGCCGCCGGGTGACCTGCCCGTCGCTGGTGATGTTTGGTGCGGATGGCGCGATGGCAAAGGCCTATGACGTGCCGGCCACCTGGGCCGACCGGTTGTCGGACATGCGCGCAGCCGCACTTCCCGGCGGGCATTTCTTCATTGATCAACACCCAAATGAGACAGCGACGGCGCTGATCGCCTTCCTGAACGATGCACGCTGACACGCAAAGAAAAAGGGCCCGCGATGCGGGCCCTTTTTAAGCAGCGGTGGCGCGGTTGACGGGGCTCGAACCCGCGACCCCCGGCGTGACAGGCCGGTACTCTAACCAACTGAGCTACAACCGCCCACTGCATCTTCGAAGCATCGCCCCGAAGCGTTTGGAGGTAATATGAGCGCAGCCCTTCTACGTCAAGCCGCAATTCCACAGGTTTGTGCAGAAAATCCCCCATGGCGGCAATTATCTTGCCGCCGCACCGGGCACGCGAAGGTGATTGCGCTCTAGCCGTTGATAATTAACCACTTTTTGCCGGATTGTTGACCGCCTGACGCAAAGCACCCGAACAGGTTATGACGCATTTGCAACGTCTTAGACTTGTCACCCCCAGGCCATATTCAGCGATCGGGTGCGGGGATGAACTCTTCCGCGTCACCGGGTGGCAATTTGAATCGCCCATGCGCCCAGTCGCCTGCGCGCCATGCCTCCTTGGCCGCGTCAATGCGGTCCTTGCTGGAGGCCACGAAATTCCACCAGATGTGGCGCGGCCCGTCCATCGTCGCCCCGCCCAGCAGCATCACCCGCGCGCCCTGTTCGCCCGCTTGCGCGCTGATCCGGTCGCCGGGGCGGAAAACCAGCATCTGCCCCGCTTCAAACGTCTGCCCTGATACGCTGACATCGCCGGCAACCACATAAAGCCCGCGGTCTTCGTGATCATCGGGCATGGGAAGATGGGCATAGGCCTCAAGCAGCGCATCGGCATAGAAGGTTTCGGAGTAAACCTTCACCGGGGCTTCCTCTCCATAGGCCGTACCAAGGATCAGGCGCACTTCCTTCCCCTCCCCTTCGAGCAGCGGCAGCCTGTCTTTGGGAGCATGTTCAAAGGCGGCGGCTTCGTCTTCATACTGCTGGGGCAACGCCACCCAGGTTTGCAATCCAAACAGGTTGTGGGGCTGTTTGATATAATCGCCGTCCGCACGCTCGGAATGGGTGATGCCGTGGCCTGCCACCATCCAGTTGACGGCCCCCGGCTCAATCCACTGATCCGTGCCCAGACTGTCGCGGTGGTGGATCTTGCCTTTGTAGAGGTAGGTCACGGTCGCCAGCCCGATGTGGGGATGCGGGCGCACGTCAATGCCCTTGCCGGTCAGAAACTCCGCCGGGCCCATCTGGTCAAAGAAAATGAACGGCCCGACCATCTGCCGCGCAGGCGCAGGCAGCGCGCGGCGCACTTCAAAGCCACCCAGATCGCGGGCGCGGGGCACAATAACGGTTTCAATGGCGTCAACCGCGTCACCAATAGGGCAATCGGGGTCAAGGGCGGGGTTCCAGCTCATCTCATGCACTCCTCTAAAGGTCTGTCTTAAGAGTAGGCATGATGGCTGGATCGACAAGGCACAGCTGCCCTGCGCGGCTGCACGGTTGATCGACCTATCCGCGATGCCGTTCGGCGAGGGCGAGCAGGTTCTTCATGCGATCATCCTCGATACGCAATTCATCAAGATGCCGGACCAGTGACTTAAGGTAGTCAAAGTTGGACCCCAGCCCGCCTTCAGCAACGGCAATGATCTGTGCGGATGCCTCCATGCTGAGGTCAGGCACATAGCGGCGGTTGTCGCAGTTCATCACAAAAACCAGCGCCTCTACCGGCCCTTGCGGTGTGACCACCTCAAGAAACACCGGGCAATAGGAGCCTGAGAACATCTCCCGGTTCCACATGAAGGCAGTTTCGGCATCGACCCGATCGGCAGCGATCCTGAACACCACGCCATCGCAATGTCCCCCCTGATCCAGAGCGGCCATCAGCCCCGGCTGCGCGTGGGTGCCGCGTCCTGATTCCAGCCGCATGCAAAAGCTGCGCTGCCAACCGGAGAGGACCCCACGGCGGTATTCCTCCACATAAACCGCCGGATCCCAGATCAGCGATCCATAGGCAAACACCCACAGGTCCTGTGACCACCTGTCAGACAACACCTGCTGCCGGTTGGCTTCACGGGCGTCATGGTCCATCCGCCACCCCGGCGGCCAGCTTTCCGCTTTGGCCTGCTCATCCAGTTCTGCAAAGCGATCCCTGCCAAACCGCATCTCGGAGACGTCTGGCGGGGTGATCAGGTTTTTGAGGGCGGGGGTATGTTTGAAGACGTGTTCGGGAAATGGCATGGGGCATTCTTGGCCGTTTTGGGACAGGCTGACCAGAGGGAATACGCTGTGCTGGACGCTGAAGAGCCGCGAGGTTCATTGTAGTGCGGCAATCGGCACAGCGTCGGTCGGGCTCTCGGGGAAGCGGGACTTCTCGACCATAATGGAGGGGAGGGAATGGTGGGTCGTGAGAGGCTCGAACTCCCGACATCTTCGGTGTAAACGAAGCGCTCTACCAACTGAGCTAACGACCCGACCCGGCCCTCTTAGCGCAAGGACCGGGCGGGCATCAAGCCCCTTCTGACAGACATATCTGTCGGCCGTCCTCAACGAGGTAGACGACGCCCTGCCCCCCGCCCATTGGTCGCACGTCGAGGCCCGCGTATCCCAGCAGGATCAGGCGCAGCATCCGTGACGTAATGCCATGCGTAACCAGCACGGCAGGCCCCTCAAGTTGGCTGAGAAACCGTTCGCACCTTGCGCGCAGCCCGGCACAGCCTTCTCCACCCGGGGCGAGGTCATAGAGGTCAAAACCGTCACCTGCGTTGTGTTTCGCAATCAGAGCATCCCGGTACTGGCCAGAGAATTGGCCCATGCCGATCTCCATTAGGTTCGGATCGGTTTCAAGCAGGGCCTCGTTGCCACCGCAGGCGATCCGCGCCGTGGACAGCGCACGCCCCAAGGGACTGGAAATGAAGCGAAACCCGGTCAGATCTTGTTTTGCGAGGATGCGGGCCTGTGCCTGTGCATGGGCCACACCCTGATCGGTCAGCGGCGCATCGAGATGTCCTTGCAGCCTGCCTTCGGCATTCCACGTCGTCTCCCCGTGGCGCAGGATGTAGAGGGGGTGCAGGTGCATGGTGGCTTCCGTGAGGTTGAGGGCCGTTGTTACGCGCTGTGTTGCGAACACGGCGCTGAAAAACGAGGCGTCAGGCAACAAGCCGTTGAACGCCTGACCCAAACCGGCCGCGCAATGGACGGGCGTTGGTCAGGCTGCGGGCCGGAGCGAGACATCGACGTGGATCGGGCGGAG
Organism: uncultured Sulfitobacter sp.; assembly: GCF_947500075.1. GTDB lineage: Bacteria > Pseudomonadota > Alphaproteobacteria > Rhodobacterales > Rhodobacteraceae > Sulfitobacter. The sequence continues at coordinate 965,964 of NZ_CANMQS010000002.1, forward strand.
GGGAATATGGTGGGTGATAAGAGATTTGAACTCCTGACCCAGACTGGCCGCGCAGCGGACGGGCGTCGGTCAGGCGGCGAACAGGAGAGAGGCGCCGCAGTGGATCAGACGGAGGGGAATATGGTGGGTGATAAGAGATTTGAACTCTAACATCCCTTCCCGATCTAATTGAAAATATGAAGTTTTCACGTAGCGCCATCTCAGTTTGTGTAACAGTGCAGTGTGCAATGGTGCAAGACCAAAAGCAGTTAGACACCATCGGCGATCACCGCTCTGCTTCAATCTGCCTTTTGGGCTGGCTTCATGCGCTCCAAGGCTCGTATCAGGTCCTCTTTGCTGAGCTTTGCAGTTGTTCCAGCCAAGCGGTTGTTTACGATATCAGTATCCATCATCTCTGCCAAACTACTGAACCAATCAGCGGCGAACGACCTGTCTGCCTTTGCCAGCCGTTCTGTTATTGTAGAGGCAGCAAAAATAGTCGTGGCTTCTCTGCCAGTACGCGCTTTCGCTTTTGCGAACTTCCGGCGCAGAACACGAACACCAATATCGACGATCTTTATCAAATGGTGTGAGGGCAAGTTGCTCGGAAGGAATTCAGCATAGTCCAAGAAAGCCTGCGTAGCTTTAACATCAGCGGCAGCATTCACGACAAAGGAGATGACATGGTCCGTCTTTCCGAACTTGATATTGATCGTCTCAAGTGCACGACACCTATCAGGAGAGTTTCCCGCAGATTGAACTTCCTGCATCAACTGCACAATCGGGATGTCACGCTCAGAAATCCATTGCAGCGTCGTGCCTTCCAGCAACGTTGTCTCATCAATTAGTGTCGCCTCGTCGATGACGCAGCCCCGTAGATCACTGCCCGAAAAATCAAATCCACGCAGATCAGCGCCACAGAAATTGAGATTTCTTAGGTCAGAGAACCTTAGATCGTTCGATGGGTCCAAACCCGCAATGCGTACAAGAATGTCGAAGCGGTCCGAGTTGCAATCAAAAACATCAGAAATCAATTGGTGTTCGCGCTCGGTCAAATAGTCTTCAACTATGCGGCTCATTCTTCTGATAGTTCCACTTTGGAAGCCACAACGGTACTTCCTGCTTCATGCTGAGGGATCATTGAAGCTTCTCTGCGGATTGCTTTCTCCAGCACCTTCGAAATAACTGCATCCTTGTTCGTCTTTAAACTGAAGAGTTTGCCTTGAATGTTGCCTGAACGTGGTTGAACGCGAATGCTTGACCGCCTGATTTGGCCTGCTGCTGGTTTCGTAGACGGCAACTTAAGCTTTCATAGCTCGCTCCTCGAATGTGATAGGGCTTAGGTACC
>NZ_CANMQS010000003.1 GCF_947500075.1 uncultured Sulfitobacter sp.
TGCCGTGGTCAACGTGGCCAATCGTGCCGATGTTGACGTGCGGTTTCGTGCGTTCAAACTTTTCCTTTGCCATGGTGGTAGCACCCTTTTTGATATTGAGGGGCCACGCAGGCCCGGTCTGATATGGCGCGCGATGTATTTGGTCTGCGCCCTAAAATCAAGCAGGTCTTCGCACCAATGGCAGTCGAAACGACTATTGTGTTACTTCCGCCGCCGGAACAGCGCTTTCTTCCAGCTGTTCTGCCGCAGGCGCACCGTTGAACCAGCCTTCTTCGCTGTTCTTCTTGACCAGAAAATTCTCGATCTGTTTCGCTGCGTTCTGGCTGAGATTCTTCAACTGTTCCTCGGCGGACTTGGTGTAGCCGGAGCCGACCACAGGCCCCTGATCGAAGGATTCAAACACAGTGATCTGATGCGGTTCCGGGGTCAGCTTCTCGTTCTTGGCATCATCCCAAAGGGTGAAATTGATGATCAGGATGGATTTGGGCGCAAGCACCAGCGGAATGCCGGGCTGAGCCAGAACGTAGCCCTCAACGCTCATCCCGAAATGATAGTTGCGCGTACCTTCATATCGGCCAAATCGCTCTTCGGTGGCGTCCGCCAGAGCCTTGGCGAGCACCTCCTTGCTCACTTCCCGGCTCAATGGACCTTTGACGGCCTTGGGGGCGACAGCAACGTTGTGCACCAGATTGAAGTCACCAAGGGCAACAGGCGCCTCATCCAGATCGCGCGCACCGTTACATGCCGCCAGCATCGCCACTGCCACGAAAGCTGCCAGTATACGGCCCATGATGTTCCCCTTTACCCTGAATACCTGTGCCCTTGCGGATACCTTATGCCCTGACAGGGTGCAATCAAATGCCGCGTTGGCAGGCCCGGCGCGGCCACCTATCCTTGCTGTGTGACCACAGGAGCCGCCATGCACCGCCCCGCCCTCCCCGTTCGTGTCCCGCTGGTGACACAGCCCATGGGCCTGCTGAAAAGCCTGTCCGAGGCACGGCGCAATGTGCTCAGCATCATTCCGGACGTGGCAACGCGGCAGCCGATTGTGTCAGGCAGAACCGGCAAACGCTGGCACATGGTCATGGACCCCGACGCCATCCGCGAAATCCTGCTGAACCGGGTTGAGGATTACCCCAAATCCGTCGTGACCAAGAACCTGCTGAAACCCGCCATCGGGGACAGCCTGTTCATTGCCGAAGGCGCGCATTGGCGCTGGCAACGGCGGGCCGCCGCGCCTGTGTTCTCACACCGCAACGTGATGAACCTGTCGCCGATCATGACCGCCGCGGCGGAACGTGCTGTGGCGCGTGTGGCCGATGCAGGCCCACGGGCGGTCAACATGCTGGATGAGATGGTGCAGACCACCTTTGATGTCATTGGCGATGTCACGTTTTCCGGCAATGACACGTTTAACCGCGATTCCGTTCACAAGGCGATAGATCATTATATCTCCGAGGCCGGGAAAATCGGGCTCTTTGACGTGCTGGGGTTTCCGGACTGGGTGCCTCGGCCCGGTCGGATCATGTCTGCGGCGGCTTTGGATGAGATGAAGCAAATGGCAGATGACGCTGTGACCGCCCGCGCGGCACGCGGGCCAGATGGGACGCCGGACCTGCTGGACCTGCTGCTGGCGGGCGAAGACCCGAAAACCAAACGGCAGATGAACACGGCTGAAGTGCGGGACAATCTGCTGACCTTCATCGTGGCAGGCCATGAAACCACCGCTTTGACCCTGGCCTGGGCGATGTATCTGGTGGCCTTTGATACAGAGGTTCAGGACCGCGCGCGCGGGCAAGCGCAGGCGGTCTTGCAAGGCCGCGCCTGCACCGGTGTGGATGTGGAGAACCTGCCCTACATCCGCATGATCATTGACGAAGCCCTGCGGATGTATCCCGCCGCCGGGATCATCTCCCGCACGGCGCAGAAGAAGGACACGCTGTGCGATCAGGACATCCGGCCCGGTGACACAGTGATGATCCCGATCTACGCGCTGGGACGGCATGAAGCCTTGTGGGATGACCCCAACAGCTTCCGGCCTGAACGCTTTGCCGACCGCAGGACCATTGATCGCTACGCCTATCTGCCCTTTGGCGACGGGCCCCGCATCTGCATTGGTGCCTCCTTTGCCGTGCAAGAGGCGGTGATCATCCTGGCCACGATGCTGTCGCGGTTCAAATTCACTGCCGTGCAGGGCAAGGAGCCTGAGCCGGTGATGATCCTGACGCTGCGGCCAGAAGGCGGGGTCTGGCTGACAGCGGAACCCGTTTGACGCAGATCGTTTTCTTTCAAAGAAAACGGACGGAATTTTTCAAAAATTCCGACTCTTAACGGCAAATACTGCGCAACGCCTCCCAATCCGCGTCCGACATTGACGGCTGATACGCCACACCCTCTTTCACCGCAGCCCGCGCCGCATCAATGCGGCTGCCAAGCGACGGATGGCTCAGGAAATGGGCCTGAAGACCAACCCGGTCCCCGGACTGCGCGCGCAGCGTCTCAAACATGTCACCCAGCCCGCCGGGGCTGATACCGGCGTTCTCCAACAAGTCATAGGCGAAGGCATCCGCGCCGGTTTCCGCCGCCTGACTGTATTGCGCGGAAATCAACCGCTCGCTCAGAAACAACACCGCAGCACCGCCGGCAAAATCGCCAAACAGCAGCCCCAGCACACCGATGGATCCGGCAGAGCGCAGCGCATGCCGCGTCGGATCACGGCTGGCAACATGGCCAATCTCATGGGCCAGCACGGCTGTCACGCCATCTGGTCCATCTGCGGCCCGGATCAACCCGTTGAACAGCACAACATACCCCCCCGGCAGCGCAAAGGCGTTGACCATTGGGTGATCCAGCACCAGCACGGTCAGCCCATCCGCATATTCCGTGCCTTCGGTCAGCCTGTCGGTAAGGGCGGCAAGGGCAGCCTGCCCTTGGGGGGCTTCACAAATCGGGATCTCTCCCAAACCGGAGGTATCCAGTGCTTCGCGGATGTGACCCAGCGTGGTCTCTCCCAATGCGCGCTCCCCCTTGGGGGGGATGAACCCGGCAAGGTTATCGGCCAGCAGCGGCACCAGCACGCCGATCTGCAACGCCACCGCAGCAATGGCCCCAACGGCCCAGGCCGCCAATCGGCCTCGGCCTTTGGGCGGGGCGCGGCGGTTAAGGTGCGGCAGGACCCGGAGCCAGCCGGTGTCCTTGACGATCAGCCGCGCAACGGGATCTTGGATCGACCGCAGGATCGCGTTGGTCTTGGCCGCGCTGTCGGGCAAGCGGCGGATGTCATCGTAAGACCAGCGCACCTCACGCCCATCTGACAGCGCCATCACCACCTCTCGCCCCTGCAACTGCGGAGAGACCGCAAAGGGTTCAGGTGTATCGCCATCAAAGTAGGAGGCTCTGTCCGGTATCAGACCGCTCATATCGCCGCCCCCAGATCCAGCGCCTCGGCAAAGCCTTCGGCTTCGGCAAAAGCGTCCCGCTCGCGCTGGCTGACGCGGCTCAGGCCCGACACGTCAGGCAGGGTCGTGGTCAGCGCCATGTGCCGCATCAGCGGGAAGGTCACGAAAGTGTTGTGCAACACGCCCCACATCAGAAAGACGAACAGATACATCGCACCCAGCGCCACAAAGGACAGCCAGCGCGGCAAATCCACACCGCCGATCTCCACGCCCAGATAGCTTTCAACAACACTCGGACCGAATATTCCGAACGCGGCCATCACCAGCGCCACGATCCCCACGACAAGCGCCATGTAAGAAATGAAAATGCCAAGGCTGTAGATCATCGCGACACGTGGCGCGCTCAGTCCGGAGGCTAACCTCACCCCTGGCGCATGTTTGTGATTGGCCATGATCCGTTTGGACACCCAGCGGTAATAGATCATGCCGTATCCCACAACCGACAGCGACACCGTCAAAAGCCAAAGCCGCTCTGGCGCGTTCCATTCATAAAACAGACGCCCGCCATCAAAAATGAACTCAAACGTGCGGAGGAATTCACCATCCGCCATTGCCGTTTCGGGCAATATCGGATCAAGGACAATCACCCACAAAAGAATGACCGCCGTCATCGCAACACCACCCAGAAACGGCCAGGCGGCCCGGTAGAGCATCGGCCAGTTCCCCCCCTGCACCAGCTTGGCAGAGCCGAAGAAGGTCCGGTCAGTCTTATATTTCTCCAGCAGAAACGTCATGCGCGGCCAGAGGATGCCAAGGGTGATGATGGTCAGTACCCAATACCACAAGGCGCGGCCAGCATAGCCCCATGCGCCTTTCTCCAGCCCGAAGCGCACCGCGCGCCATCGGGTCCGGGCCAGCACGTAGCGCCTTGCGCGGTAGCGCGCATAGAACCACAGCGGGATGACGCCTGCAAAGCTGGCCGCATATCCCACCCATGAAGCGCTGAAGATGGAGAAACTGGCGAACATCAACAGCAGGTTAAGAATACCGATGTAGAACGTCAGCACCACCACGGCGATGAAAAAGCCAAGGAGCTTCTCAAACGGATCGCCCACGTATTCCAAGGGGTGACCACCGGGCCGCATGGCCGACCAATACCAGCGCCGCAACCGGGTTTTCATCCAGAACCGATAGAAGCCCAGCGTCAGAACCGTCAGGACACCTGTGCGGAAAGCCAGGCCAAACAGGGCGCCCCGCTTGCCCACAAAATCAACCTCAAGCCCCTGATTATCCGTGCTTTCCCCGGAAGTTACTGAATCGTTCATTCCTGTCCCCGCAGGGGCAACATCAGGTCTTGGCGGGGCGGCCCATGGGCCTGTGGGGGCTGTTGTGTCGCTCATCGACCGTCAGCTGTCAGGTAAATGTGTTATCACGAGGGAAACCGCGTGGCGCCATTCGGCCCGCCGTCGCGCGCTTGCCAGTCCATTCGCTCAGATCATTCTCAGTGCGCGTCCGCCCGGCAGGGTCATGCCAGCTCAGCCCCTCTGCCGCGAAATAGGTCGTGGCATCCGACAATCCGCCGTCCTTGTACTTTTGCAGCCGCACGCCCTTGCCGCGGCCCATCTCAGGCAATTCTTCGAGGGGGAACACCAGCACTTTGCGGTTCTCGCCCACGCAGGCGACCATGTCGCCCGCGACCGGATGACAGACCAGCGCGCGGGTCTCTCCGCGCACGTTCAGCACCTGCTTGCCGCTGCGGGTCTGGGCCACAACCTCATTTTCCGGCACGACAAACCCGTCACCCGCATTGGACGCCACCAACAACTTGCGCCCCGGCTTGTGGATAAACAGCGCGACGATCTGCGCCTCGTTCGGCAGGTCGACCATCAGGCGCAAAGGCTCGCCCATGCCGCGCCCGCCGGGCAGGTTCACGGCAGAAACCGTGTAAAAACGTCCGTTTGAGCCGAAGACCAGCAACCTGTCCGTTGTCTCCGCATGGAAGATGAAGCGCGGGCCATCGCCGTCCTTGAATTTCAACTCGCGTTCCAAATCGATATGGCCGGTCATCGCGCGGATCCAACCCATCTCCGAACAGACAACGGTGATCGGTTCCTTGTCGATCATCGCTTCCAGCGGCACGTCTTCAACTTCGCCCGCCACAGCAAAGGTCGTGCGCCGCGCGCCCCCTGCGTAATCCTTGCCGAATTGCTTCTTGGTCGCGCGCAACTGGTCAGTGATCGCGGCCCATTGCAGGTCTTCGCTTTCCAGCAAATCCTCCAGCCCCGCGCGCTCTTCCATCAGCGCGCTCTGCTCGCGCAGCAATTCCAGCTCTTCCAAGCGACGCAAGGACCGCAGACGCATGTTCAGGATCGCATCGACCTGCACATCGCTCAACTCCCCCTCACCCGGCGCGGGGGAGACGTAATCCTTCTCATCCATCGCGCGGACGTGGTCTTTGCTCCAGTCCTCGCGCATCAACGCGGGTTTGGGATCGTCGTCATAGCGGATGATGTCGATCACCCGGTCGAGGTTCAGGAAGGCAACGATGAACCCTTCCAACACCTCCAGACGGTGATCAATCTTCTCCATCCGGTGGGTGGAGCGCCGCTGCAATACCTCACGCCGGTGATCCAGGAAAGCGCGCAGCACCTCCTTCATCGAGCAGACCTTGGGCGTCACCCCGTCGATCAACACGTTCATGTTGAGCGAGAACCGCACCTCAAGATCGGAGTTGCGGTAGAGCATGCCCATCAGCACCTCCGGGTCCACGTTCTTGGACCGCGGTTCAATGATCATGCGGATGTCTTCAGCGCTTTCGTCCCGGATGTCGCCCAGGATCGGCACTTTCTTGGTCTGGATCAGCTCCGCGATCTTCTCGATCAGCTTGCCCTTCTGGACCTGATAAGGGATCTCCGTCACGACGATCTGCCACTGCCCGCGGCCCAGATCCTCAACCTCGTAGCGGCAGCGCAGACGGAAGCCGCCCTTGCCCGTGCGGTACGCTGTGGCAATGTTCTCTGGCGGTTCAACAATGATGCCGCCCGTGGGGAAATCGGGTCCGGGCACAAAATTCAGCAATGTGTCGTCGCGGCAGTCGGGCGTCTTGATCAGGTGAATACAGGCGTCACACAACTCCGCAATGTTGTGCGGTGGAATGTTTGTGGCCATGCCCACGGCAATCCCTGCCGCGCCATTGGCCAGCAGGTTCGGGAACTGCGCAGGCAAGACCACAGGTTCGGTCAGTCGGCCATCATAGTTCGGCCGAAAATCAACCGCGTTTTCGTCCATGCCCTGCAACAGCGCTTCGGCCACGGCGGTCATCCGCGCTTCGGTATAGCGTGACGCCGCCGGGTTATCCCCGTCAATGTTGCCAAAGTTGCCCTGCCCGTCGACCAGCGGATAGCGGACGTTGAAATCCTGCGCCAGACGCGCCATCGCATCATAAATCGCGGCATCCCCGTGGGGGTGAAAATCCCCCATCGTGTCGCCGCTGATCTTGGCGGATTTCAGAAAGCCACCTGTCGCCGTCAGCCGCAGCCGGGACATTGCGTACAAAATCCGACGGTGAACCGGCTTCAGCCCGTCGCGGGCATCCGGCAGGGCGCGGTGCATGATCGTGGACAGCGCATAGGTCAGATAACGCTCCCCCAGCGCCCGGCGCAGGGGTTCAGAGCTGTCGCGTGGCTCTGCTTGGGGGGGATCATTGACGTCTGACATAGGCTGATCCCGTGTTTAGCCATCTGTGCGGGGGGCGACAAGCGGCGCTTTGCATTCTGACGCAGCTAACTGCGGCCCGATCGCAACGGGGACTTATTTTTGCCTTTTCCCCTGCGACGACTCACCAGATCAATGTTACACACATGCCTTGGGGGGAGTTTTGTGTTAAGCTCCGTAAATGTCTGCTACCGGAGTATTCCGATGAAAAAGTTCATTCTGCTCACTTTTGGCTTTCTCGGCTGGGCTTTCTACGAGATGAGCGGCGGTGCCGATTTTGTGCCTGCCAGCGCCTTGGTTGCGCCCGTGGAAGAAACCGTTCTGGCCGTTGTCTCCGCCGATGAACCCGCCCTCCCCGCAGACACAGAAGAAACACCTGCGGTTGAGGACGATGTGCAGACCTCTTTCGTGGACACCGATCCACCGTTGGCTGAACCGTCCAATGACGTCACCCGCGTGGCGCTGAACCTGACAACATTGCAGGATGTGCTGGATGACAGCGCCGATGTGGTTGAGGAAGTGGCGACGGCACAAGAAGACGACACCGGCGTGCCCGTAAACCCCGGCTTCAGCGTAGCGTCTGCCGATACACCTGCGATCATCCCCAGCCTGCTGACCGGCTCGGACGAAGCCGTGACCGAAGCCCTGACCGTTGCGACGGCATCCGGCGATATCCGCACCGTATCGGGCAACCGCGTCAACGTGCGTGGCGGACCCGGCACGGATTTCGGCATCGTGTCCCGCCTGGTGCGCGGTGATGCTGTAGAAGTGTTGCAGGACGATGGCACCGGCTGGGTTCTGATGCGCCCCTTGGATGGGGACGTCGAAGGCTGGATGGCAGACTTTCTGCTGACCAGCGGCTGACCCACAGCACAGATTGCAAAACGCGAGCGAACCCGCGATGAAGGCCTTCCCAAGTGGAGGCCTTTTTCATGTCGGATCCTGACACGCGCAAATCCATCCTCATTACAGGGTGCTCCAGCGGCATCGGTCTGGAATGCGCGCGCGGCATGAAGGCGCGCGGCTGGCGGGTGTTTGCTGCTTGCCGTCAGGCCGTCGATTGCGACCGTTTGCGCGCCGAAGGGTTTGAGGCTCCGCTGATCGACTACACCGATGAGAACACGATCCATGCCGGGCTGAAAGAGGTGCTGGACGCCACCGGCGGGACGTTGGATGCGCTCTTTAACAATGGCGCCCATGGGTTACCCGGCGCGGTGGAAGACCTGCCCACCGATGCCCTGCGCGCGATTTTCGAGGCGAATTTCTTCGGCTGGCACACGCTGACGCGGGCGGTTCTGCCGGTGATGCGGGCGCAGGGGTCAGGGCGCATCGTTCAGTGTTCTTCCGTGCTTGGCATCATCACCATGCCCTGGCGCGGGGCCTATAACGCCAGCAAGTTCGCACTTGAAGGGCTGACCGACACATTGCGGATCGAAATGCACGGCACGGGCATCCAGGTCTCCCTGATTGAACCGGGGCCCGTTACATCTGACATCCGCGTCAAATCCATCCCCCATTTTGAGCGTTGGATTGATTGGGAAAACTCCCCCCGTGCGGATGAATACCGCAGCGGCCTGCTCAAGCGGCTCTATCATTCCAGCGGGCCGGATCAGTTTGAACTGCCACCCGCGTCTGTGCTGAAACGCCTGATCCACGCGACTGAGGCGCGCCGCGCACAGCCGCGGTACTATGTCACCACGCCCACCTATTTCGCCGGTGCTCTGCGCCGATTGCTGCCCACCCGCGCGCTGGATTGGGTGTTGCGGCGGTAATGGGGGTTGCTGATACCGCCATTCCGCCTACATCACGCGGATAAGAGAGGGGACACCCATGTTTGAAGATCCACTGTTTATCGTGGTGCTGCTGGCCGTACTGGCCGTGATGGTGGTACTGATGATCGGCCTTGGCGGCTTTGCCGGGGGCGGTGCGTTCAACAAGAAGAACGGCAACAAGATGATGCGCTACCGGATCATCGCACAGGCGATTGCGGTGCTGCTCATCGTGGGATTTGTCTATCTGCGAAAGGACACAGGCTGATGGTTGTACTCAACAAGATTTACACGCGCACGGGCGATGGTGGCACAACCGCTTTGGGCAATGGCGACCGGGTGGCAAAGCATGACCCGCGCGTCGAAGCCTACGGCACCTCGGATGAGTTGAACTGCTTTGTCGGTGTGGCGCGCCTGTCTGCCGAAGGGGAGACGGATGATGCCCTCGCCCGTATTCAGAACGACCTGTTCGATCTGGGCGCGGATCTGTGCCGCCCCGACATGGCCGCAGATGCCGAAGCGGAATACCCGCCTTTGCGCATGACACCCGAACAGGTGGATCGGCTCGAATCCGAAATTGATGTGATGAACGCAGCGCTTGAGCCCCTGCGCAGCTTCATCCTGCCGGGTGGCTCCCCTTTGGCCGCACAACTGCACGTCTGCCGCACCGTGGCGCGCCGGGCAGAACGGCTGGCCGTCCTGCTGGCTGAAGACACCGCAGTAAATGAGGCAGCCGTGAAATACCTCAACCGCCTCAGCGACTGGTTCTTTGTCGCGGCCCGGATGGCCAACAATGCCGGCAAAGACGACGTGCTTTGGGTGCCGGGGGCGAACCGCTAGGCTGACGGCGCTTCTGGCTCCCACAACTCAATCGGATTGCCTTCGGGATCATGCAAATGGGCGAATTTACCGATCCCCGGCATGTCATCCAACCGTGTGCAGGCAATCCCGGCCTCCTCCAACTGCGCCAGCATCGGCTCCAACCGGGCAACGCGGAAATTGACCATGACCGCCTTCTCAACCGTGAAATAGGTGGTATCGGCCGCGAAAGGCGCAAACACCGTCGGCCCTCCGCTGGCAACCCAAGGTTGCCCTTCGGCTGTTTGAGGCACCAGATCGATGCCCAGATGATCCAGATACCACCGCGCCAGTTTTTCCGGCGCTGCGGCGCGAAAAAACAGCCCCCCGAATCCCAGAACTTTCTCCATCCCGATCTCCCTTCTTGCACATGGGTGCATGAGGTTGGCGCTAACAGCGCATCAGACGTGACGTTCTAACACATTTTACGGACGATTTTTCACTGTTTCAACCGATGCGAACGCTATATCACATGCCAGAGATTTGCCGTGCCGGGACTCTGGCGCATTGAAAAAACCAAGGAGAGTGACGCTCATGAAGGTGCTTGTACCTGTCAAACGCGTGATTGATTACAACGTGAAAGTCCGCGTGAAAGCGGATGGATCGGGTGTTGATCTTGCCAACGTGAAAATGTCGATGAACCCGTTTGACGAGATTTCCGTCGAACAGGCGATCCGCCTCAAGGAAGCGGGTCAGGCGGATGAGGTTGTGGCGGTTTCCATCGGTGTGAAGCAAGCCCAGGAAACCCTGCGGACCGCTTTGGCCATGGGCGCAGACCGCGCGATCCTGGTTGTTGCGACCGACGATGTGCACAACGATATTGAGCCGCTGGCCGTTGCCAAGATCCTCAAAGGGATCGTCGACGAAGAGCAGCCCGGCCTCGTGCTCTGCGGCAAGCAGTCCATCGACAACGACATGAACGCCACCGGGCAGATGCTCTCCGCGCTGATGGGCTGGTCACAGGCAACCTTTGCATCCGAAGTTGAGATCGCAGGCGACAAGGCAAAAGTCACCCGCGAAGTGGACGGCGGTTTGCAGACCATCGAGGTCTCCATGCCCACCGTAATCACGGTTGATCTGCGCCTGAACGAGCCGCGCTATGCGTCGCTGCCCAACATCATGAAGGCAAAGAAAAAGCCGCTGGATGAGAAAACTCCGGCGGATTACGGCGTCGATGTCGCCAACCGTCTTGAGATCGTCAAAACGTCCGAGCCGGAAGAGCGTGCGGCAGGCATCAAGGTCGGCTCTGTGGATGAGCTGGTCGAGAAACTCAAAGAAGCGGGGGCTGTGTAATGGCTGTTCTACTCCTTGCAGAAGTAACCGATGGCGAACTGGCGATGGACGCCACGGCAAAGGCCGTGACGGCTGCCAAGCAATTGGGCGATGTGACTGTTCTGGCCGCAGGCGGTTCTGCCGCCGCTGCGGGCGAAGCTGCGGCGAAGATCGACGGCGTGTCCAAAGTGCTGGTCGCCGAAGACGCGTCCCTGGGCCACCGTATGGCGGAATCCACGGCGGCGCTGATCGTGTCTCTGGCTGGCGATTATGAGCATATCGTGGCTCCGGCCACGACCGATGCCAAAAACGTCATGCCCCGCGTGGCGGCGTTGCTGGATGTGATGGTGATCTCAGACGCCTCTGGCGTTGTGGATGGCAACACGTTCGAACGCCCCATCTATGCAGGCAACGCAATCCAGACTGTCAAATCAACGGATGCCAAGAAGGTTGTCACCTTCCGTGGCGCATCTTTTGACGCGGCAGGCGAAGGCGGCTCGGCTTCAGTGGAAACCATCGGAGCGGCGGCTGATCCCGGCCTGTCCTCCTGGGTCGAAGACAAGGTTGCGGAAAGCGACCGCCCGGAGCTGACATCGGCAGGCGTTGTTGTCTCCGGTGGTCGCGGTGTCGGGTCTGAGGAAGACTTCGCCCTGATCGAAAAGCTGGCGGACAAACTGGGTGCGGCTGTTGGCGCGTCCCGCGCGGCGGTCGATTCCGGCTACGCCCCCAACGACTGGCAGGTTGGTCAGACCGGCAAGGTCGTCGCCCCTGAGCTTTATGTTGCTGTCGGCATCTCCGGTGCGATCCAGCACCTGGCGGGCATGAAAGACAGCAAGATCATCGTCGCGATCAACAAGGACGAAGAAGCGCCGATCTTTCAGGTGGCGGACTTCGGCCTCGTGGCAGACCTGTTCGACGCGGTGCCAGAGCTGACGGAAAAGCTCTGAACACAGCATCACGCTGCGTCCCAGATCCAGTGCAAGGCCCGCCAATGTGGCGGGCCTTTTGCTTTGGGTCAGGGCCCTAAGGCATCATGTACCTGATGGTCTGGAGCAAGGCATCCGCCGCCTCCGCATGGGCGTCGGGCCCCAGCATTTCTGCCGCTGCGACAGATTCCATTTCCGCAAATACCATCCCATCCGTTCCGGCCGCGCATGCCTCGGGAGAGGCAACCACCTCAACCACATGGGTGGCCAGCGCGCGCACCTCATCCATCATCTCCCGTGTGATGAACAGGGGATCGCCTGACAGATCGCCGTCATTGACGGTTGCATCCTGGCTCTGCGGCGCATGATCTGAAAACCACAGGACAATCGACCGGCCCGAAATCTGTTTCAACATCAACCGCATCCGCGCGCTCCACGCAGCCTGAAGTTCGGCCCGGACGGTGGCAAACCGATCTGGCGAGACCCGCGCAAGCTCTGTCACCAGATGGCGGTTATAGTGGAAGTCGGCAAAATCCACCTCACGATAGATCGTGCGCAACAGATTGGACGCGGACACAAATCGGTCGTTGCGGCGCGGGTGCACCGTATAGAACCGGTTGGTCATGTTCTGGGCACCCATCACCTGCAAGACGGTGATGGCGCCTTTTGCGGTCGCGCCCGGCACGAATGGATCATGGGCAAAGGCATCAATGCCCGCGTTGGGCAGGCCGAAATTGACACAAGTCATGCCCAATTGTTCCTCTACCAAAGCCGGAAAGGGTTTGGCGATAAACTTCCCGTATGTCTCCGTCCCACCGACAAAGGCCACATAGGGCGCGTTCAAATCCCGGCGCGGGCCGCGAAAAAGCAGCCGCGACGCGCCATAGCGGCACGGCAAATAGTCAAGGGCCCCTGGCCCCAGTGCATCAAAGGTCATCATACCCACCTTGTTTTACTCACCCGAAATGCAGGATGGGGCAGGCCCGCTACGATTCGCTTAACAGGCGGGTTTTCGACAGGTTTTCGTCAAAAGCGGCCCTTGCAGTGGCGCAGGCCCCCACCCTATTGTGACGCAACTCTTGCAAAGGACAGCACATGGAAATCCAGACAATCGGCATCGTGGGTGCGGGACAGATGGGCAATGGGATCGCCCATGTGATGGCGCTGGCTGGATACGACGTGCAACTGAATGACGTGAGCACAGATGCCCTCAAGCAGGCGGTTGAGCTGGTCGAAGGCAACATGGCCCGCCAGGTGGGGCGCGGCAAAGTCAGCGAAGCAGACATGACCGCAGCGCTGGCCCGCATCAAGACAACGCCGACCCTTACTGATCTGGGCCAAAGCGATCTGGTGATCGAAGCCGCGACAGAGCGTGAAACAGTCAAACAGGCGATCTTCGAAGACCTGCTGCCCCATCTGAAACCCACGACCATCCTGACGTCGAACACATCGTCCATCTCCATCACCCGGCTGGCCAGCCGCACCGACCGGCCGGAAAAATTCATGGGGTTTCACTTCATGAACCCGGTGCCTGTGATGCAATTGGTCGAATTGATCCGCGGCATTGCCACCGATGAGGAAACCTTCTCCGCCTGCAAACAGGTGGTAGACAAACTGGGCAAAACCGCTGCCTCTGCCGAGGATTTCCCCGCCTTTATCGTCAACCGCATCCTGATGCCCATGATCAACGAGGCGGTGTATACGCTCTATGAAGGGGTCGGGAATGTACAATCCATCGACAGTTCGATGAAGCTGGGGGCAAACCACCCCATGGGACCGCTGGAGCTGGCCGATTTCATCGGGCTGGACACATGCCTTGCCATCATGAACGTGCTGCATGATGGGCTGGCCGACACAAAGTACCGCCCCTGCCCGCTGCTGACGAAATACGTCGAAGCAGGATGGCTCGGCCGCAAGACCCAGCGCGGGTTTTACGACTATCGCGGTGATGCGCCGGTGCCGACCCGCTGAATGGTCATTAGGCGCAGGACACCATCGCCGCGTCTTCCAAATGGTTAAAGAAACCCCCGCGGAGCGTTAAAATCTCTTCTGGAGCACCAAAAGAGATTTCAGACCTCCGGTGGGGTTTTTTAGACCATTTGGAAGACGCGGCTGAACCTAGTCCTTGAGCGCCATCGTATGCGCCCGCAACCAGGCCATGAAGGCGCGGGGATCATCGGCGCGTTTGTCGATTTCTTCCTGCGGGATCGGGTGCCCCACCACCGGGGCCTGTGGTTTGTTGCAGCTGTGGACCACTTCATGCAGCAACAGGCCCTGACGCAGCATCGGGCTGACCTGATTGGCGATCTGATACGCGCGGCTGTTCTGACCTGGAAAACGAATTGGCACCACGGTTGCGCCGGAACGGCGGATGACTTTCGCGGTAAAGACGTTCCATTCCGCTTCGATCGCCGGGCCCCACCATGTTTCCGAGCTGGCAACGACGCCGGACGGGAACAGCGCCACAACCCCACCTTCCTTGAGGTGCGTCATCGCCTTGGCGCGCATCTCTACCCCTTTGCGTTGGGCGTCGGGGTCATGGGGGAAAGGCACGGGGATCATGTAGCTGCCCGCAACTTCATCGATGGAGGTCAACAGGGACCGGGTCAGGATGCGGTAGTCGGGGCGCACGCGGCCAATGAGATCAGCAAAGATCATCCCGTCAACCATGCCATGCGGATGGTTGGCCACCACGACAACGGGGCCGTCTTTCGGGATGCGGGCCAATTGCTCTGCCGGGGTTTGCAGTTCGATGCCCATGGTATCAAGGGCCGCGCGCCAGAACGCCTGCCCGCTTGGCGCGCCGCGTTTTTCGAATTTGCGGATCATCCGCAGGATCGACAGCTTGCCGGTGAACAGCTCCATCAGGCTGATCACGCGCGACTGGAACGGGTTGTCGAAGGTAGAGGCATACGAAAGGCTGCGGCGGTCGTACTTGGTGAAAGTGACCTTCTCCTCCTCCGGGGGTGTCCCGGTGGTACCCTTCAATGAGTGCGCGTCGTCCATCACGATGGATTATCCTGCTTGTCTAGGCCGCTCCGGTCAGTCGTCTTCACCAAACCGGTCCGCAACCAGCACGGTCAGTGCATCCGCCAAGGCGTCTGCATCCGGGCCAGAGGTTTGCACGTCAATAGTGCTTCCACAGCTGGCTGCCAACATCAAAAGCCCCATGATACTGTCACCTGATGCGGACATGCCATCCTTGCTGATCTCGGCCCGCGCGTCAAAGGCTTCGACCACTTCCACCAGTTTGGCAGAAGCGCGGGCATGCAGCCCTTTGATGTTCACGATCTGGAGGGAGACGTCGGTCATGGGCATGGGGGCCTTTTAATTGGCACTGACATTCTGGCTGTCGATGTATTTCTTACCTGCTTCAAGTGCCGCACGCACGGCATCCGGGACGGCCATGTGGCGGGATTTGGCCAGTTTGATCAGCATCGGCAGATTTGCCCCGTACAGGATGCGGCGGTTTTCAGGACGGCACGCCAACAGGGACAGGTTCGAGGGGGAGCCGCCAAACAGGTCCGTCACCACCACAACGCCGTCGCCCTTGTCGACCGCATCTGCGGCCTGACAGATCTCTTTTTCCTTGGCAGCGCGGTCGTGATCCGCCCGGATCGCGATGGCCTGCACGCCATTCTGGGACCCCACAACATGCTCAATCGCCGCAAGGTACTCCTGCGCCAAACCGCCATGTGCGACAATTACGATCCCGATCACGTGGGTGCCTCTGATTTCTGCTGGCCATCCAGCTCGCGGTGTCTAATTGACACCTGCCAGCCCGCTTGCGCAAGGCGCAAAGCGTGTGCTTGCGCCAATGTGACCGAGCGGTGCTGCCCCCCCGTGCACCCAAACGCGATGGAGACGTGGGATTTGCCCTCTTCGCGGCAGGCAGGCAGGATCAGCTGGCACAGGTCAAAGACCTTGTCGGCGAAGGCTGCGTATTTTGGGTCTGCGCTGACATAGTCAGCGACCACAGCATCCCGACCATCCATCGCGCGCAAATCAGGTGACCAGTAGGGGTTGCGCAGGAAACGGCAGTCGAAAACCATGTCCACCGATTGCGGCAATCCGCGTTTGTAGGAAAACGACTGAACCGATACCGTCAGGTGGTGCTGGCCGCCGGGGGCGAACCAACGCTCCACTTCCGCGCGCAGCTGGTGGACATTCAGCGATGAGGTATCAATCAGCACGTCGGCGCGGGCGCGCAGGGGGCGCAAAAGATCCTGTTCGCGTGCAACCCCATCGGCGGGGCGGTCTTCGGGTGCCATGGGATGGCGGCGGCGGGTTTCAGAGTAGCGGCGCAGCAGCACATCCGTGGCGCAATCCAGATAGAGCAGTTCAGCCGTGGTATCGGCACGCACCGCAAGCTGGCCTATCAGATCAAGCACCGCATCGGTCGTGAAATCGCGGTTGCGGGTGTCGATGCCCAGCGCCACCGGGCCATCGTGCCCCGGCCCGTCCAGCAGCGCGGGCATCAGGCGCAGGGGCAGATTGTCAATCGTCTCAAACCCCGCGTCCTCCAACACATTCAGCGCAGAGGATCGCCCGGCACCAGAGGGCCCCGTCACCAGCACAAAGCGGCGCGGGCTATCCCTTTCAAGCGCTGGCATGTCGGATTTTGTCATGTTGGGTCAGATATGCCATGCGACAGGCAAAGCAAGATCGCGGCCGGGAAATGCGCCGCCTCTACACGCCGCAGGCAGCGCAGCGGGCGCTCCAGCACAGAAATGCTGTGCGTTTGGGGCAGGCGCGCGGTTTCCGTCTCACTCAGCTCGACAGCAAGTGTGAGGGGTGTGGGGCCTGCGGTGGGCGCATTCAGAATGCCAATACCGCGCGCTTCGATCAGACCTGCGATCGCATCCGGCGCGCCGGCGATCAGGCCATCGCCTTCACGGGTGACGACGGTGCGGTCATCGCTGACCAATTGCGCGCCGCGGCTGATCAGGTCAAGCGCCAGCGCGGATTTGCCCGACCCGGATGGCCCCATGATCAAGACCGCACGTCCTTCATACGCCACCGAAGTCGCGTGCAGGATCGTTTCAGGAGACAGCATAAGTCTGGACGATCAGGTCGGCAGGCCGACGACAAAACGTGCGCCCAACGGCTCTGACGTGATGTCGGCTTCGGTGGGGCGGATGTTCTCAGCCCAGATCACGCCGCCATGCGCCTCAATGATCTGTTTGGAGATCGCAAGGCCAAGGCCGGAGTTGTTGCCAAAGTGTTCGTCGGGGCGCTGGGAATAGAACCGTTTGAAGATTTTCGACAGGGCCTGATCGGGGATACCGGGGCCGGTGTCTTCGACCACCACCAAAACGCGGTTCTGCCGCTTTCGCGCCCAGACCCGGATCGCATCCCCGTCTTCGCAGAAAGAGATCGCGTTGGTGATCAGGTTCACAAACACCTGCGCCAGCCGGGCCTCAAGCCCATGCACAAGGATCGGATCGGCAGGCAGGTCAGTGATGAATTCAACGCCTTTCTTCTTGGCATCTTCACCCAGATACTGGCCCAGATTGGACACCATGGTGAGCAGATCGAACTGCTCTTCCTCTTCCTTGACCAGTTCGGAATCCAGCCGGGAGGCATTGGAAATGTCGCTGACCAGACGGTCCAGACGGCGCACGTCATGGTCAATCACATCCAGCAGCTTTTCGCGCTGGTCGTCCCGTTTGACCAGCCGCAGGGTGCCCACGGCGGACCGCAGAGAGGCAAGCGGGTTCTTGATTTCATGTGCCACGTCAGCGGCGAATTGTTCGTTGCCGTCGATGCGGTTGTAAAGCGCCGACACCATACCGCGCAGCGCACCGGACAGACGACCGATCTCATCGGGGCGCGCGGTCAGGTCCGGGATGCGAATGCGGCCGGGGTTCATCTTGCGGGCGTCCTTGTCCCGGCCCAGCTCTGCGGCGGCAGCCAGATCGGCCAGCGGGTTGGCGATGGTGGAGGCCAGCACCAGACTGAGCCCGATGGACACCAGTGTTGCCACGACAAACATCTGCAAGACACGCTCACGTTCGCTGCGCACCAATTGGTCAATCTCCCCCGCAGCGGAGGCGATGGCGACAACGCCGACAGCGGTCTCGCCCTGTACAATAGGGGTCATCACGGTAAAGAGCGTGCCCCCTTCGGTATCCAGATTGTTCTGTATCTGGGTCCCGGCGGAGAGAGTATTGGGGACCAGCCCCTCCAGCTGTTCTTCGATGGGTGCGACGGACTGGGTGTCTTCCGTGCCGCTGAACGGGGCTGACACCTGGTTCCAGACCCAGGTCAGCCCGTCGGTCAAAATGGTCCGGCTGCCTTCATCCGCAGCAGTGCCTTCCGCCGCTTGTCGCCCTGCGGATTGCGCAACCAGCGTGGCGGCGGGGTCGTAGACAAACACATCGACGCCGCTGCGCAGATCAAGTGCTGCGAGCGTTGCGGCAGCGTCCAGATCAGACGTGGCTGCCAGATCAATCGCCGCACCAACCGGCAGTTGGGCTTCGAAAACATCTGCAATCAGTTCAGCTTCGGACACCAATGCCGCCGCCCGTTGAACCGCAAGTGAATCCCGTGATGAGTTCAGATACAGGATGCCCGCCACAAGGACGTTCAGGGCAATCAGGTTGAACGTGATAATCTTCCGGGTCAGAGGGGACGCGCGCAGCGAGAACAGGCCGCGCCGTTCCCGGCTGACCCGCATCTCGTCAGGGCCTGTGTTGTCCGGCGCAACCCAATCGTCGCCCAGGACAACGTCCCCGTCGCGTGTCGTGGTGCTCAAGTCCCGCACGACGTCCCTTCCACCCTCACCTGAAAACGGTGATTATTCTTCGTTATATCTGTACCCGATGCCGTAGAGTGTCTCAATCGCTGAGAACTCATCATCAGCGGTCCGCATTTTCTTGCGCAAACGCTTGATGTGGCTGTCGATGGTGCGGTCGTCCACATAGACCTGGTCGTCATAGGCGACGTCCATCAACTGGTCGCGGGATTTCACGAAACCGGGACGCTGGGCCAGTGCCTGCAGCAACAGGAACTCGGTCACTGTCAGCGACACGTCCTTGCCCTTCCAGGCCACCGCATGGCGCAGCGGATCCATCCGCAGGAAGCCACGCTCCATCACCTTGGTCTCTTCGGTGTCGCCCACTTCGCCGCTGTCCACGGCATCCTGACGACGCAACAGCGCGCGGATGCGTTCGACCAACAGGCGCTGGCTAAAGGGTTTTTTGACGTAATCGTCCGCGCCCATGCGCAGGCCGAGCACTTCGTCGATCTCATCATCCTTGGAGGTCAGGAAGATCACCGGCATCGCTGTCTTCTGACGCAACCGTTGAAGCAGATCCATCCCGTCCATACGGGGCATCTTGATGTCAAGCACCGCCATGTCCGGCAGGTTCTTGTTAAACGCGTCCAGTGCGGCTTGACCATCGTTGTAGGTTTCGACCTCGAACCCTTCGGCTTCGAGCGTCATTGAGACGGATGTCAGGATGTTCCTGTCATCATCTACCAATGCAATCTTTGACATTGCCTGTTTCCTTATGCTGCTCAATTGATCGTTTTTTGAGCCATTGATCACGGGTTCGCGCGGTCGAATCAATCTCTAACTGCGAATCAGAGCTTTATATGCAGGCATTTGGGCCACAATTTGGTTAGGGATGGCTAAATTGCCGCACTTTTGTCGTATGCCTGCTGTCGCAGCAATTCATGTGCGGGTGCAGAACAGGTCAGGCTGGCGGCAATCTGCACAATGATGGCGCTAACTGAGACAAGTCGCCTGTTCATCTCGCAAATCATCGTGTTAAGAGGCCGTTGAGCCGCCGAAAACGCCACTCTCTGAGGCGCAACCGGCACGATCGCGGGGGCGACCTGCGCTTTGAGGAGACATCGCATGACATCTGGACGGGTTAACCCGCAGTTCACGCTTGAAGATCAACAGATCACCGGGCTGGGCAATGTCTATTACAACCTGATCGAGCCTGCGCTAATCGAAATAGCGCTGCGTCGCGGCGAAGGCACATTGGGCAAGGGTGGCACCTTTCTGGTCACCACCGGCAAATTCACCGGGCGCTCCCCCAAGGACAAGCACGTCGTCAAAAGCGCCAGCGTTGCCGACACCATCTGGTGGGACAACAACGCCGCGATGTCCGAAGAGGGGTTTGATGCCCTCTACACCGATATGGTCGCGCACATGCAGGGGGGCGAATACTTCGTTCAGGATCTGGTGGGCGGCGCCGACCCACGCCATGCCATCAACGTCCGCATGGTGACAGAGATGGCATGGCATGGTCTTTTCATCCGCCACATGCTGCGCCGTCCGGAACGGGCAGAGCTGGATGAATTCATCGCGGATTACACCGTCATTAACTGCCCCAGCTTCAAGGCCGATCCCGAAAAGCACAACTGCCGGTCCGAGACCGTCATCGCGATGAACTTTGATCGCAAGATGATCCTCATCGGCGGGACGGAGTACGCGGGCGAGAACAAGAAATCCGTTTTCACCCTGCTGAACTATCTGCTGCCAGAGAACGGCATCATGCCGATGCACTGCTCTGCCAACCACGCGCACAACAATCCTGTCGACACGGCCGTGTTTTTTGGCCTGTCGGGTACGGGCAAAACCACGCTGTCGGCTGATCCTGCGCGGACGCTGATTGGCGATGACGAACACGGCTGGTCTGACAACGGCACCTTCAACTTCGAAGGGGGATGCTACGCCAAGACCATCAACCTGAGCGAAGAAGCCGAGCCCGAGATCTACGCGACCACCAGAAAATTCGGCACCGTCATCGAAAACATGGTCTTCGACCCTGAGACGAAGGAACTCGACTTCGACGATTCCAGCCTCACCGCCAACATGCGCTGCGCCTATCCGCTGGAGTATATCTCCAACGCGTCGGCCAAGGCTGTCGGTGGCCACCCCAAGAACATCATCATGCTGACCTGCGACGCCTTCGGTGTCCTGCCGCCCATCGCGCGGTTGACGCCTGCGCAGGCGATGTACCACTTCCTGTCGGGCTTCACCTCCAAGGTGGCCGGCACCGAACGGGGCGTGACCGAACCCGAACCCACGTTCTCCACCTGCTTTGGTGCGCCTTTCATGCCGCGCCGCCCAGAGGTCTACGGCAACCTGCTGCGCGAAAAGATCGCCCAGCATGGCGCAACCTGCTGGCTGGTGAACACCGGTTGGACCGGCGGCGCCTATGGCACCGGGTCCCGGATGCCGATCAAGGCCACCCGCGCCCTGCTGACCGCAGCGCTCGAAGGGGATCTGGCGGATGTACAATACCGCAAGGATCCCAACTTCGGATTTGACGTGCCCGTGGCCGTGGAAGGTGTGCCAGACATCCTGCTCGACCCACGCCGGACATGGGACAACCCGGAAAGCTATGACCGTCAAGCGGCGAAACTGGTTGGCATGTTCTCTGACAACTTCGCGCAGTATCTGCCCTTCATCGACGATGACGTGAAAGCAGCCGCGATCAGCTGATTGATCCACACAGGCACAAAAAAGGCCGCCTCTTGCCGGGCGGCCTTTTGCGTTGGTCGCTCTGTGAAACCTCAGGCGGCCTGGCTCACCAGTTCCTCAACCGGGATGTCGAGCAAGAACCGCGCGTCTTCCCGGCTCAGCCAGGTCAGGAACGCTTCAATCGGCTTGTCACGCCCGGCGATGGCCCATTTCAGCGCACCGGGTTCGTTGTGCATGTAGCCCATCCGCTCTGCAAAGCCCTTGAAGGCCACCGTGCGCAGCATGAAGCCGTAGATGTAATCCGGATCCCAGCGGCGCAGAACTTCCAGCAAACCGGTGCGGGCCAAGACCGTCGACAGGCCAACCCCGCGATACCGCCCTTCCTCCGGCGCCATCCAGACTTCGCCGTGATAGACGACGTGGCCGTGAATGTTGTGCGCGCCTGGCGTGGCGCGGAACCGGGACTGGGACAGCTGCACGCCGGGGATCGGCGGCGGGAAATCACGGAAGTTGCGCAGCAGGTGGCCAGCAAGCGACTTACCGCCGAGCGGCACCTTTTTGGCCGCCTGCGTGTGGATCAGCTCGCCTCTTTCGTTGCGCCCAATCAGCCAGAAAGAATCACTTTTTTGCAGATCCTGTAGCTCGTGATTGAAGGGCGCACCCAGATTCTGCACCTTCCGCTCTTCACGAATAATCTCGCTATATTTCTCAAAGTTACTGCCTATGGTGACTTCGATGCCGTGAGACCGCAAAATATTGCGGCTAGATGCGATGAACGGAGTCGCATCTTGCGGAAATTGAATCGTCATTGAGCAGTCTCCTTGGCCATGTCCCCCTAGAAGGTTAATACAAATGCCAGAAAAACACCCGTTCTTTACTTAAATCTGACACAATTTCGCCCAAATCTGCCGATTGTGTCCCAACTGCAATTTCTATTTATACTCGAATCGCGCCATCTCTGCGCTGAAATCTGGCTGCTCCATCGGCAGCAATCCCTGTACCCGACTGACATCAACACCCGAGATTCTAAGGTCTTTTACCGGATGCACCAAGGACATGACCGCGGGTGATCCGTCGGGGAAGAACCCGTTCAGGATCATTCGCTGATATGCAACAGGTGCATTTTCATGCGAAGACCCCACTGGCATTCGCGTGAAAACATGATCCAACCGGGCGATCTGCTTTGATTCTGCCTCATCGAAAGCCTGATAAATGAGGTGGGAAAACTCCTCCCCCGCGGGCATCTGGCCCAGCGAACGCCCGATGCTGGAGCGGGCAAAATCAAGCCCGAACCAGTTGACGTAAGCAGACTTTTCCCCGAACTCGACACATATCCAGCCCGCCTCCGAACGACGATAGATGATCAGGTAAGGGCGCACATGGCGAAACGTCTCCGCCTCGATCTGGCCAGAGGACACCGCCCAGGCCCGCATGGTTTCCCGCAGCAGGATAGACTGGTCTTTCCAGATGTTTCCAAGTGGTTGTTGTTCTTGATAAAAATCCCAATCCCCAACATGGGCGCGCAGTTTCTGCAAATGCCCTTTTGAACTGGTCTGCCCGCGCAGCCAGGTGATCCCCCGTGCCAGAATGTCCTTGGCATCCGGCAGCACGCTTTCCCCCATATCGGTCAATTGATACCGACGGTCATCGACCGCAAACAAGGGTCCCCCCATCGCCGCTTCAAGTGAGGCAATGTGCCGACGCACGGTCTGGCGTGTGCTGTTCAGATCTTTGACCGCATGGCTGAGGTTCAACGTCGACGCTAGGGTGACAAAGGAGCGAATCATCTCGAACAGCAATGCCGGGGGCGGTTGGTCCTCCGCAGGCAGAGTGTCGGTTTGCGTGTCTTTTTCGAGAGTATTCGTCATAAGGTTGTACGGTGCATAGATCACCCATTGTTGCAACAAAAATCATCCATCGGTCGTACATATTCAACTCAAAAGAGAATAAATCTATCCAATTGAACGAAGTCTTAAACATGGCGAAAACGTGGCATGTTCAATCAGAGGCTTAATGATCAAATGTCCCATCCCGTAGATGTACATGTCGGTAAACGGTTAAAGCAGATCCGCACACTGCGCAGGCTCTCGCAGACGGATGTCGCGCGAAAGCTGAGCCTGTCGTTTCAGCAAATCCAGAAGTATGAAGTTGGCTCCAACAGGGTGGCGGCAAGCCGACTGTTCGAACTATCCCAAATCCTGGACGTCTCTCCTGCCTATTTCTTTGATGGGCTGCATGACGATCCCACCAAGCAACAGGTCGAAGACCCCGGCATGGACATCGTGAATGCCCTTGCCGCCATCGATGACGAAGCGATCAAATCACGCATCAAGACCTTCATCGAAGATGTCTCCGGTCTGACCGTGGCCAAACGCGGATGAACCCAGCGCCGCCGCTCCGGAGAAACCGGGGTCTGCGCTTAGAAAAGCGCGCGGCGGATCAGGTTTGCCCCGGCAAACAGCAGCACAATCAATGTAGCCCTGCGAAACGCGCTCTGATCAATACGGTCAGACACCCGTCCGCCCAGCCACATGCCCAGCAGCGCTGGCAAGATCATCACAATCGAAAACGGCAGGGTTTCAGCGCGCAAAACGCCTGACCCAAGATGCGCACCCAGCAGCGCCACGGACCCCGCGCCATAAATCACCCCTTGCACCCGCATCTGATCGGCCTTGGGCGTCTCGCGGGCTGTCAGGTAGGCAACTGTAGGCGGCCCCCAGACCCCCATCAGCCCGCCTGTCACCCCCGAAAACGCACCTGTCACGGCTTCCGCCACCCGGTTGTCCGGCCGCACCCGCAGGCGCACGCCGCTCAATTGCAACAGCACGAAAAACACCACCGGCACACCGATGGCGAGCAGCATCCAGCGCTCTGGCACCACACGGACCAGCTGAGCAGACAACACCAGCGTGATGCCGCCCGTGATCAGAAACACCCTGAACATCCGCGCCGACGCCCAGGCCGCTGCCACCCCCTGTCTGAGCGATTGCACCGCATTGCCGACAAGCGTTGGCACGATCAGCCCCGCCAGTGCCAGTTCCGGCGACAGAAACAGGGTCAGGCCCGAAATGATGACAAGCGGCTGCGCGAATCCCACCACGCCTTTGACGAATCCTGCACATGCGGCAATTCCAAGGGCGCAGATCAGCGTAAAAGGTGTTAAAAAGGGGAAAAGCGCCTCCATGGCTCTACATACCACGCCTTGAATGCGGTGCACGGCCCAAATAGCCACGCAACTATCGAACAAATTGACGCATCCAAACGTATCTTTATTGTGCTGCACCTGCGAAGGCGGTATCAGCGGCCAGGTTTGAAAAGGATTATGACGATGGCACATGACGGTCAGGACATGACAAGGATGGACACGCCGGTTCTGCTGGATGATCTGCTGGCCCTTACAGGTGCCGCAGTCCAGCCGGTTGAAACCATATTGGACAAGGCCAAGGACGCCGTGCGCCAGTTGGTCAGCGTCGGGGACCGGGTGTCAAACGACCTCGTCGAAGCCAACCAGACCGCGGCCCACGGCCTTGCATGGCTCGCCACCTACACAGAATCGCTGCGCCAGATGCAGGGCTGGGCCGAAAAGCTGAACGCTGAGGGCAAATTCGGCGAAACCGAACAGCTGATCCACCAGATCGCCTTTGGCGAATACCTCTGGCAGATTTACGGCGGTATCCAGATGAACCAGGGCGAAATCCTGCGCCTTCAGGACCTTGGCCTCAGCCAGGACGACATGCGCGGCATGATGGACCCCGCCGTGATGACCCTGACACAAGGGGGCAACACCCAAGCCGCCCGCACCCGCCTTGTTGAGCTGATGCAGGAACATTCCGCCAATGTTACCGTCGGGGCCTCCGGTCTCGATGAGGAACTGGAAATGATCCGCGACCAGTTCCGCCGCTATGCCGTGGAAAAGGTGGAACCCTTCGCCCATGACTGGCACCTCAAGGATGAGCTGATCCCGATGGAAGTCATCGAAGAACTCGCCGAAATGGGCGTTTTCGGCTTGACCATTCCCGAAGAATACGGCGGCTTTGGCCTCTCCAAGGCCTCCATGTGCGTCGTCTCCGAAGAACTGTCGCGCGGGTATATCGGTGTCGGTTCCCTCGGCACCCGCTCGGAAATAGCGGCAGAACTGATCATCGCCGGCGGCACGGAAGAGCAGAAACAGAAATGGCTGCCCCAGATCGCCTCCGCTGAAACCCTGCCCACCGCCGTCTTCACGGAACCAAACACCGGCTCCGACCTCGGCTCCCTGCGCACCCGTGCGGTCAAGGATGACAATGGCGATTACAAGGTCACCGGCAACAAGACCTGGATCACCCATGCCGCACGGACCCACGTGATGACCCTGCTGGCCCGCACCGATCCGGAGACCTCCAACTACAAAGGCCTGTCGATGTTCCTGGCGGAGAAAACGCCGGGGGACGATGCCAACCCCTTCCCCACCGACGGCATGACCGGCGGCGAGATCGAAGTGCTCGGCTATCGCGGCATGAAGGAATACGAACTGGGTTTTGACAACTTCCACGTCAAGGGTGAGAACCTGCTCGGCGGGGAAGAGGGCAAAGGTTTCAAGCAGCTGATGGAAACCTTTGAGAGCGCGCGCATCCAGACCGCCGCGCGTGCCATTGGTGTCGCACAATCCGCGCTCGATATCTCCATGCAATACGCGCAGGACCGCAAGCAATTCGGCAAATCGCTGATCAACTTCCCCCGCGTCTCCTCCAAGCTCGCCATGATGGCGGTGGAGATCATGATCGCCCGTCAGCTGACCTATTTCTCCGCATTCGAGAAAGACGAAGGCCGCCGCTGTGACGTGGAAGCCGGGATGGCCAAACTGCTGGGTGCCCGCGTCGCATGGGCGGCGGCAGACAACGGCTTGCAGATCCACGGCGGCAACGGTTTTGCGCTGGAATACAAGATCAGCCGCGTGCTCTGTGATGCGCGGATCCTGAACATCTTTGAAGGTGCGGCAGAGATCCAGGCGCAGGTCATCGCCCGCCGTTTGCTGTAATTTCCCACGGGCGGTAGGAAAGATCCCGCCGCCCGTCCGGGGTTATCCACAGATATTTCTGCGGCGCAGCAAATCTTGCCTTGCTCGACCCCATGTCGGTCCCTACCTTACAGGCATGGCGACATCTCGACTCACAAAAACCGATTGGTTGCACGCTGGCTTTGACGCGCTCAAAGCCAAGGGGCCGCACGCCTTGGCGGCAGAACCTCTGGCCCGCCGGATGGGCACGACGAAGGGCTCGTTCTACTGGCACTACAAAGACGTGCCCGCCTACCACGCCGCTCTGCTCTCCAAATGGCGCGCCGATGCGCTGGAACGGGTGATGGAGCAATTGATTGCAACAGGTGCCCCCGATCAGCAGTTGCGCGACTTTGGCCAAGCCATCCTGCGCGATGAGATTGAGGCGAGCCTGCGCATCTGGGCGCAAAACAACGCGGATGTCGCCGGTGTCCTGGCTGAGGTGGATGCCGAACGGCTGGGCTACCTGACCTTTCTGCTCAAGAAAATGGGCCTGCGGAACGAAAACTTCGCCCGCGCCCTTCAGGCGACGCTCATCGGCCTGCCGCAATACGCGCCCGGCGATGGTGCCACGCAAACCAGCGCCTTCGATACGCTCGTCGATACGGTGCTGGCGCTGAGCTAAACGCGCGTGGGTCTGCTGATCTTCTTGGTCGTGATGTCAGTGGCCTTCCAGAATCAGGACCAGACCGTGCGCGCTTACGGTGCGGATGATCACATCTGGCAGCTGATCGAACTGCGCGACAGCCCATTCACCGCCCATGCCACCCTGCACTTTCCCCATATCGGCGTGATCACCGGCAAAGCGCCCTGCAACAGCTACCGCGCCGAGATGCACATCCCCTACCCTTGGTTTGGTGTGAGCCAGATCGCTTCCACAAAACGCATCTGTCCGGAACTTGCGGCTGAAACGGCGTTTTTCGCTGCCCTGAAAGAAGCCAGCCTTTCCAACGTCGGCCAGGACACCCTGACGCTGTCCAACGAAGCGGGCGATCCGCTGCTGGTGTTCAGATCCGCCGATTAAACGTATCCACAAACCGCGCCCGCGCTTCCGGTAGGGGATTGTTGCCAAGGTCTCGCGCCAGATGCTGCTCCAGAAAATAACCCGTTGTCTGAAGGGCTTGCGCCACCTCCTCATCAGGCCCGTCCCCCATCCCCCGCAACACAAGGGGCAGCGGCAACAACCGATCCACCCATTCCCCGGCAGCCTGCCTTGACACCGCCCGCCCTGTCTTGGGCGAAACAAAGGCCAAATCCTCGTTCGTCCCCCGCACGGCACAGGCATCCAACGTCAGCCCATATCCCATCTCTTCGAGCAGGCTCAGCTCCCAGCGCAGGTATCCAAGCGGCCAGATTTGAGGGTGGTCCAGCAAATCCAGCAGGTTTTCGGTGCGGCGGTACAAGGCGGGATAGGGCTCCCGCTCCGGCAAGCAGAACGACAACATCGCCGTCACGGCATTCAAACCTGCCAGCGCCAGCCGATCCCCCATCGCCACCGCCGCCCGGCTGCGCACCGGCTCCACGGTGAAACTGCCCATGTGATCTTCCAGCCGCGCCCGCCATGCGACATCCAACTGCGCACCGGGCTGCAAATGCGGAGCCACCTTGCGGCTGGTGCCGCCGCGCACCACGCCCATGTGACGGCCCTGTTCAGGCGTGAACATCTCGATAATGGCCGAGGTCTCTCCATGGCGGCGCGTGCTCAAGAGTATCCCCTGCCCCCGCCACTCCATCAGTCCAGCCCCGGCGCATCCAGCAAATGCCGTCCGGCGCGGTCCTCCACCTCGATCACCCAAAGATCCGGATCAAATCCGCGCTGCCTGGCAATTAGCTCGTCCACATCCCCTTCCGCCCCGGACGACAATTCCATCCAGACCTGCCCCCCTGTCTCCAGATCAAAGGACCGCTGAAACACCCGCGCCTGCCCGTCCAGTGTCGCCAGTTTCACCAAAACCGCGCCCCCGGTGTCATCCCCATGGGCCACCACAAAGGCCGGGATGTTCTCCAGCCCAAGACGCATCAAATAGGCATCCACCCAGAAGCGCGCCGTCAGCCGGGGCATGCCAACGCCCCCCTTCCAAATGGTTCAAAAAACCTCCCCGAAGGGCCGTTTCGCCCCATGCGCCCCTCCTCAGAAGTCAAGCGTCACCCGTTGCCATCCTTGAAATCCAGGCCCATCTCCGAATACCGCTCCGATTCCTCCAGCCAATTCGGCCGCACCTTGACCTGCAAGAACAAATGGATCTTGCGGCCCAGGAACTCCTCCAGCTCCATCCGCGACGCCTTGCTCACCGATTTGATCGTCTCGCCCTTGTGGCCCAGCACAATCCCCTTGTGCCCATCGCGCATCACGTAGATCAGCTGGTCAATCCGGGCCGATCCATCAGGGCGTTCTTCCCAGTTCTCCGTCTCCACCGTCAGCTGATAGGGCAGTTCCTGATGCAGGCGCAGCGTCAGTTTTTCCCGGGTCATTTCTGCGGCAATCATGCGCATCGGCAGATCGGCGATCTGGTCCTCTGGATAGAGCCACGGTCCCTCCGGCAGCTCCCCTGCCAGCCATGTGCGCAGCATATCCACCCCATGCCCGCGTTCAGCGGAAATCATGAAGGTTTCCGCAAAATCATACCGTTCGTTCAGATCCTTGGTCAGCCCCAACAGAACCGGCGCCTCCACTCGGTCGATCTTGTTGATGGCCAGCGCCACCTTGCGCCCCTGCCCGATGTTGCCCAGCCCCTCAAGGATATGTTCCACCCCTTCGGTCACACCCCGATGCGCTTCGACCATCAGCACCACCACATCCGCATCCGCCGCTCCGCCCCAGGCGGCGGCCACCATCGCGCGGTCCAACCGACGACGCGGCTGGAACAGCCCAGGCGTATCCACAAAAACGATCTGGCTCTCGCCTTCCATCGCCACGCCGCGGATGCGGGCGCGTGTGGTCTGGACCTTGTGTGTGACAATCGACACCTTCGCGCCGACCATACGATTAAGCAGCGTGGATTTGCCCGCGTTGGGCTCTCCGATCAGGGCGACAAAACCGGCGCGTGTGGACATGTTACTTCTCCAGATCAGCCAGCAAGCTGGCGGCAGCGGCCTGTTCGGCGCGGCGTTTTGAGGGGGCGGTGGCGGTGGCTTCCGCCCCGTTTTCCAGCCGCGCGGCAATGGTAAAGACCGGCGCGTGATCCGGCCCGCTGCGTTTGAGCTCAACGTAAGCCGGAGGCGACAGCTTGCGTGCCTGCGCCCATTCCTGCAAGGCGGTCTTGGCGTCGCGCGCGTCTTCCTCCACGGCCTGCGTGCGGTCGCCCCACAGCCGCAGCACCAGCGCTTTGGCTGCCTCAAAACCGCCATCCAGATAGACGGCTGCAATAACCGCCTCAATCCCGTCGCCCAGCAATGCCTGTTTGCGCCGCCCGCCTGAGATCATCTCAGACCGCCCCAGCTTCAGCACTTTGCCCAGATCCACCTCCCGCGCCACATCCGCGCAGGTTTCCTTGCGCACCAGCGCATTGAACCGTGGGGCCAACTGCCCTTCGGTGGCTTTTGCATCCAGTGCCAGCAGCGCTTCGGCCATCACCAGCCCCAGCACCCGGTCCCCCAGAAATTCCAGCCGCTGGTTGTCATCCCGATTGGCCGAGGACATCGACGCATGGGTGACCGCGCGCACCAACAGCGCAGGCTCCGCAAAGGTATGGCCGATCCGGGCCTGAAAATCGCGCAGATCGCCGCTCAGCTTCATTGCACCGCTTTGAAGAACCGGTCGCTGCGCCAGGTCCAGAAAAACAGCATCGACCGCCCGGCCGAGCTGAACATGATCCGGTCTGCCCGGCCAATCAGGTTTTCATAGGGCACGAAACCCACACCATTGGCCACCGCAGGCACCCGGCTGTCGAGCGAATTGTCACGGTTGTCACCGATGAAAAAGAAATGCCCCTCGGGCACGGTGAACACACCGGTG
The DNA here is from genome assembly GCF_947500075.1 of uncultured Sulfitobacter sp. Lineage (GTDB taxonomy): Bacteria > Pseudomonadota > Alphaproteobacteria > Rhodobacterales > Rhodobacteraceae > Sulfitobacter. The sequence continues at coordinate 30,370 of NZ_CANMQS010000003.1, forward strand.
TTGTCTACCTGTTGGGGGCCAATGTTCAAAATCGTGTGCTGCACGCCGTTGGGCAGCGTTTCAATCTGGCGGCCTTTCTCACAGGTACCGCCTTCGCCCACTGCCCCGTTTTGACAGCGCGGCCTGAGCCGTTGCGGGCCCTGCGCCTGCATCATTTCTTCGAAGACACCTGCATCCTCTACCTGAACAGGCCGCCCGTTGAGGTTCAGCACACTGTCCTTCATCTGCACCCGGTCACCCGGCAGACCGACCAGCCGCTTGATGTAATCCCGCCCCGATACCGGATGGCGGAAAACCACCACATCGCCGCGCTCCGGCTCACCGCCGAACAGGCGGGTGTTTTCCCCGTCAAAGACCCCGCAGATGTCTTCGGCATCCACATTGATGCCAAATCGCGGCAGGATCAGGCTGGGGCAAGAGGCATAGGAATAGCCGTAGGCCATCTTGTTGACGAACAGGAAATCCCCGATCAACAGCGTTTCCTTCATCGACCCGGACGGGATCCAGAAGGGCTGAAAAAAGACGGTGCGGAACACGCCCGCAATCAGCAACGCATAAACAATTGTCTTGATCGTCTCGACAAAGGCGTTGCCGCTTTTTTCGGTCTCGGCCATACGCCATGTTCCTTGTGCTCGGGTCTTAGCGTTACATGCGGGTGGGGGACAGCACTGTCAAGGCAAGCCGGCGTCACGTTACCGGGCGCGCTTCGATCCGCACTCGGGTCGAGGGTTATTGAGGGCCTTTTAATGCCTTGGCCGCATCTCGCGCCGCATGAAGGACCCCAACGATCTCAACCGCATTTCGCGAACCACGATAGTAAATGACATGGGTCCCGGCGACAAAGCCGCGAATATCCGGGCCGATCTCTGGTCGTGCCTGACCAAGATTCGGATTTTCTGCCAGCCAATGGAACCGGGCATCAAGCATGGCCATGTGGGATTCCATCTGCTTGATGCCCCAGGTCTCGATTGAATAATCAGCTATGTCGTCAAGATCCTGACCGGCACGGTCAGAGACGCGAAACACCTTACTCATACGCGCACTTTGGCACGCGCAATCACGTCCTGAATGTCGTAGTTCTCCACAAACCGCCCCTCATCCGCATCCCGGATCCCCTCCTGCACATGCGCCCTGAGGGCCGCCAGCTTGTCGCGCTCTATCTCCATGTGCCGCAGCGCTTCGCGCACAACCTCGCTGGCAGAGCCGTATCGCCCTTCCGCGACCTGCTCTTTGATGAATTTGTCCCAATGTTCGCCCAGACTGAAACTTGTGGTCGCCATGTCATGCCTCCAGTGAATTATTCATATTGAATATATACGCACGCACGCGCCTGATCAACTGGGGCGCATCAGGCGCTCATTCCTTGCTCCACCGCTTTGCCGTATCGCGGTAAAGATGCAGCACCACCTGATCATGCACCCCACCCGCATAGTCGAACGCGCCCCCGCAGGCGGCGTGAAACTGCGGCAGGGTCAGGTCTGGAAAGCGGAACATCTCCGCGTCGATGTCCTCCTGCCGCGCGCCAAAGATCACCCGGTCGATCCCGGCCCAGCGCATCGCGGCCAGACACATCTCGCAGGGCTGGCAGGAGGAAACCAGCGTACAGCCCGACAGGTTCCTGCGGCCCAGCGCAGCAGCGGCTTTGGCGATGGTCACAACTTCGGCGTGGTGCGTGGGGTCCTGATCCGCCCGTGCGGTGTTGCGTCCACGGACCAGTTCGCGGCCCTCATGCAGAATGGCAGCAGTGAAGGCCGGACCCGTCTCCGTCGCGCCAATTTCCACAGCCCAGTGATTGATGCTCTCCATCACCTCCCACTCAAGATCCGTAGCGGTCGTGGTACCCGTCACCCCCGCGCCTCATCCATCAACCGCCGCATCTCTGCCATGGCGGGCTGCAATCCCCGGAAAATCGCCTCTCCGATCAGGAAATGCCCGATGTTGAGCTCCCGCGCTTCGGGGAAAGCGGCGACAGGCTGCACGGTCTCATAGGTCAGACCGTGGCCCACATGCACCTCAAGGCCCAACCCATGGGCGTAGGTCGACATCTCCCGCAGGGCCTGCAACTCCCGGTCGCGATCCTCAAAACGGCCCTCGTGGTGGGCGTCGCAATAGGCACCCGAATGCAGTTCAATCACTTCGGCACCAATGCGGTGCGCGGCGTCGACCTGCCGCTGATCGGCTGCAATAAAGATCGACACGCGGCATCCGGCATCGCGCAGGGGGGCGATGTAATGGGCCAGACGGTTCTCGTCACGTGCCACTTCCAGCCCACCTTCGGTTGTGCGCTCTTCCCGCTTCTCGGGCACGATGCAGACCGCATGCGGTCTGTGACGCAATGCGATCTGCTGCATCTCCTCTGTCGCGGCCATCTCGAAATTAAGGGGCACGGTCAGCATATCCATCAGCCCTTCGATATCCGCGTCAGAGATATGGCGCCGGTCTTCGCGCAGATGCGCGGTAATGCCATCCGCGCCCGCCTCTTCGGCGATGCGCGCCGCGCGCAGCGGATCGGGCGTATCGCCCCCCCGCGCATTCCGCACGGTTGCCACATGATCAATGTTCACACCCAGCCGCAGTTTCTCAGTCGTGGTCATGGTGTCCCTTCCCCCGGTCCCTTGGCCTTGCGCTTGGCATCTGCCTTGGCGGCGGCCTTCTGTTTCAATTCTTCGAATTTCGCCTTCAGCATCCCGCGGCGGCGCTTTTGATAAGCGTAGAGCAGCGGCACCATCAGGTAGTAACAAATCGTGGCGCAGATCAGCCCCGGCAGAATGCCTCCGATCAGATAGGGGTAGAACACCTCTTCGCGGAACACCGCAAGACCGGCCCAATCCATCTTCTCATCGGTGAAAATTGCCTTGAGGTTATGCCACAAATCCGCACCCGCATCGACAAACTTACCGCCCAGCGACCGATGCACGGCTTCGTCCATCTTGGTGCCCAGAATGACATGACCGGTCTGCAAGGCGACCACACCAATGGGCACATAGGTCAGCGGATTGCCAAAAAACGTGCCCATCAAGGCCGCCAGCACATTGCCCTTCATCGCGCGGGCAATGAGGAAAGCGATCAGAAAGTGAATGCCATAGAATGGCGTAAAGGCCGTGAAAACACCCGCCCAGACGCCCCGCGCAATGCGGTCAGGGCTGTCGGGCAGCCGCTTCATCCGATGCCGGACGTAGTAGAACGCGCGCGTCCAGCCGCCGCGCGGCCACAGAAATTCGGCCACCGCGCGCAAAGCTGGTTTCGGATCGCGGCGCTTGAAAATCAAATCTGGTTTCCACTGCTATTCAAAATCCCTGACCGGCGCATGTGTCAGACACTCTGTTTCTCTCGTTTAGACGCATCCCCATTCCGATGCCGCCTGATTTGCGCAACATCACTATCGGCTTCGAGTGTCAGCATCAGGGCATGAAGGTGTTCAATGTCTCGCAATGAGACATAGATCAGAAGGCGGTAAAAGTCAGGTTTTCGTTCGATAAATTCCAAGTCTGAAATATTGGCGGCGGCCTCGCCGATCAAGGTGCAGATGCGCCCCAGATTGCCGGTGCCGTTGCCGAGGGTCAGATCGATGGTCACATCGTATACCGCAGGGTGATTGCCCTCATGCCAGCGCAGGTCGATCCAGCGCTCGGGCTGGTCTTCATACACGCTCAGCTTTTCGCAATCGATGGTATGGACCGTCACACCCTTGCCGCGAAATGTAATGCCGATGATCCGCTCACCGGGCAGCGGGCGACAACAGGTGCCGCGGTCAAAAGACTGGCCGGGTTCCAGACCAACAACCGCTTCCTGCGCGTTGATCTGGTCGCTCTTGCGCGGGGCAAGATCGGCATAAACCGCCTGCACCACCTCGCGGCCTGTCAGCTCCGAACTGCCCAGCTGCGCCAACAGGTCTTCGACGCTTTCCAGCCGCATGTTCTTGCAGGCTGTGCGCAGCGCCTTGTCCGTGGCCTTGCGCCCCACCTGCGCAAAAGCAGAGCGGGCAAGCTCCTGCCCCAGCTTCACAAACCGCTCCCTGTCCACCGCGCGCAGCGACCGGCGGATGGCGCTTTTGGCCTTGCCGGTGGTGGCAATGTCCAGCCATGTGGCTTGCGGAGTCTGGCCTTCGGCGCTGATGATCTCAATGCTCTGGCCGTTCTTCACGCGGGTCCACAGGGGCACGCGCATGCCGTCCACCTTGGCGCCCACACAGGCGTTGCCGATGCGGGTGTGAATGGCATAGGCAAAATCAATCGGCGTCGCTCCACGCGGCAGCTTGACCACATCCCCCTTCGGCGTGAAGCAGAACACCTGGTCGGCGTACATTTCCAACTTCACCGCTTCCAGAAAATCCTCGTGATCATCCTCGGCATCGAATTGTTCGGTCAGTTGCGAAATCCACTTGGCCGGGTCCACGGCAAAGGGGTTCTGCGTGCGCACCCCGTCGCGATAGGACCAATGCGCCGCCACGCCGGTTTCGGCCACGTCGTGCATCTGCCGCGTTCTGATCTGCACCTCGACCCGCTTGCCGTCCCGGCCCGAAACCGTGGTGTGGATCGACCGATAGCCGTTGGATTTGGGCTGGCTGATGTAATCCTTGAACCGCCCCGGCACCGCGCGCCAGCGCTGATGGATCGCGCCCAGCGTGCGGTAACAATCTTCTTCGGTGCCGGTGATCACGCGGAAGCCATAAATGTCGCTGAGCCGGGAGAAACTTTGCTCCTTCTCCTCCATCTTGCGCCAGATGGAATAGGGTTTCTTGGCGCGGCCGAACACATCAGCGATCACGCCCGCGCGCTCCAGCTCATGGCGCATGTCGGTGGTGATCCGCTGGATCACATCGCCGCTTTCGCGTTGCAGCGTGATGAAGCGGCGCATGATGCTGGCGCGGCCTTCAGGGTTGAGCACCTTGAACGCCAGATCCTCCAGCTCCTCACGCATCCACTGCATGCCCATCCGGCCTGCCAGTGGTGCATAGATGTCCATCGTTTCGCGTGCTTTCTGGGCCTGCTTTTCGGGGCGCATCGCCTTGATGGTGCGCATGTTGTGCAGCCGGTCTGCCAGCTTGACCAAGATCACCCGCAGATCCTTGGACATCGCCATAAAGAGCTTGCGAAAGTTCTCGGCCTGCTTGGTCTCGGTTGAGTTCAGTTGCAGGTTGGTCAGCTTGGTCACGCCGTCGACCAATTCCGCCACCTCAAGGCCGAACATCTCCTCCACATCCGTGAAAGAGGCTTTGGTGTCCTCAATCGTGTCGTGCAGCAATGCGGTGATCAGCGTGGCGTCGTCCAGCTGCTGTTCGGTCAGAATGGCAGCGACAGCGACGGGATGGGTGAAATACGGCTCGCCCGAGTGGCGGCTCTGCCCCTCGTGCATCTTCGCGCCATAGTCAAACGCCGCCTTGATCAGCGGCGCGTTGGTTTTTGGGTTGTAGGCCCTGACAAGGTCCAGCAAGGCATCAGCACTGATCTCTGCGGTCTGCATCGCCGGTGCCTTTCAGCCTCCGGTCAGAACGGCGTCAGCCCTGACCTTGCGCCGCCATCAACTGACGCAGCAACATCTCTTCGGACATGCTGTCTTCTTCAGGCTTGTCCTGCTCCTGACCCATCAAAAGCGCCATGGCGTCTTCTTCAGGCTCATCGACTTCGATCTGGCTCTGGTTGCTTTCGATCAGACGCTCACGCAGATCATCGGCTGACTGCGTTTCTTCCGCAATCTCCCGCAGGGAGACAACCGGGTTCTTGTCGTTGTCGCGGTCCACAGTCACAGCAGAACCCGCGGAAATTTCCCGCGCCCGATGTGCGGCCAGCATCACCAGATCAAAACGGTTGGGAACTTTATCGACACAGTCTTCGACGGTTACGCGGGCCATGGAATACTCCAATTTCAGCAAATGCGGTCAGAAGACGGTTATCTAGGGCGGATTCTCCTGATTTACAAGCGTCTATTGCATCACCACAACGCTGTCGCGATCAGCCTGCGGCAGGGCCTCCAGCATCTCGGTCACGGTGCGGTTCAGGGCCGGGTGGCGCCAGTCCGGCGCGACATCGGCAAGCGGCACCAGCACAAAGGCGCGGTCTTGCAAACGCGGGTGCGGCAGGACCAGTTCCTCTGGCGCCTCGGCCATTTGTTGCGACAGTTCAAGCTGACGCCAGCGCGCATGGGTATGGAGGTCAGGCAACAGCAAATCGCCGATGGCAATCAGATCCAGATCAATCATGCGTTCGCCCCATCGGGCCCGGCGTACGCGACCCAGATCGGCTTCAATCCCGTGCAACACCGCCAGCACCTCCTCAGGAGGGCCGGGCAACGCCAGCCGCGCTGCTGCATTGGCAAAGTCGGGGCCTGCGCCAGCGGGAAACGCCGGGGTTCGATAAATTGGACTCCGACAACGAATCACCGCCCCCTTTTCCTTTAGCGCAATCAGCGCCATATTGAGGGTATCTGCGGGCGAACCGGCAGATGACGTAAGGTTAGACCCAAGTGCAATTAGGACATCATCGTTGGTTTTGAGCGGTAGACCGCCGTTTTCCCCGTGACCCAAGGCTTGCGACATGATCAAAAATCCATAGTGATGCGCCGGAATTGAAGGCGCTGGTTTGTTAATTGGTTCTACTTCAGTCTCTGACACAACACATTTTCACTATCTTCAGGCGTGGTCGACGCTGAAAGGATACATATGTTTTACAAGGACGAGCGTCTGGCGCTGTTTATTGATGGCTCCAACCTATACGCAGCTGCGAAAACCCTCGGGTTTGACATTGACTACAAACTGCTGCGGCAGGAGTTCATGCGCCGGGGCAAGTTGCTGCGCGCGTTCTATTACACCGCGCTTTTGGAAAATGACGAATATTCCCCCATTCGCCCGCTGGTGGACTGGCTGAATTACAACGGATTTTCCATGGTGACCAAACCCGCCAAGGAATACACCGACAGCATGGGCCGCCGGAAGGTGAAGGGCAACATGGACATCGAACTGGCCGTTGATGCGATGGAACTGGCCCCGCGCGTGGATCACATTGTCATCTTCTCCGGCGACGGCGATTTCCGCCCGCTGGTGGAAAGCCTGCAACGGCAGGGCGTGCGCGTCTCTGTGGTGTCGACGATCCGCAGCCAGCCTCCGATGATCTCCGACGATCTGCGCCGTCAGGCGGACAACTTCATTGAGCTGGAAGAATTGCGCGACGTGATCGGCCGTCCCCCCCGTGAAGGCGGCGCCGACACCGTCGGGCGGTAGGGTCAGGACCCATCAAGCTGGTCCATCTGCCAAGAGCCCCGGTCACCGGGGCTTTTTGCTGTTTGAGGGACCCGCGCGCGCACAGGCAATTGTCCCGCGGGGTCTGATGGTGCGCAGGGATATTTTTGGCCAAAAAGAGGGGCCAGGTCGGTACGCCGGCAGCAGCCCGTGGTCCGGCGATCCGAGCGTGGCAGGCACGGGGTGGAGAAGGGGTGAACCCCTGATGAATGTCAACAGACCCTAGTTCGGCCGCCGCGCGATGCGCACTTCGGAATCTGCGGCTTCATCCAGATCACGTGATGCCGCTTGCAGCAGGAAAAGCGGCTCCGCGTCATAGGGCAGATCACGATACTTCACCTGTCCCAACCGGAAAATCGTGCGGTGCTGGGCGGCTGGGAAAAACCGAGTGTCCGCTTTCAGGGCCGCCCGTTCAAAAGCAGCAATCATCGACGCAGTTTCCCCTTCGTGGCTGCTGTGGGCGAGGCCCATGAAGACCCCCTCCCCCTGATAAGAGACGATCCCGTCCAGCTCTGCCATTTCCTGGGTCAGATGTTGTGACAGATGCACCAGATACCGCTCCCCCTCCGCAGTGCGCAGGGCGCTGGTGATGGCTGCAAGGTTTTCGATCTTCATCATCACAACCGAAAGGCTTTGGCGGGTTGGCCTGGCAATCCGTTGCAGGCAGTTTTCGAACACATCATCGGTGACCATACCGGTTTCCGTCTGCGGATCCTCCTCCCCCTGCCGCTGCGCTGCGCAGTGACGGCGAAAGGCATTCTCAAGCTGTTCAGGCGCCTGCGTCGGCGCGCGCATCCAGCGGGCCAGATCGGCATTGCGCAATTCCGCGGCGTGGATGCGGGTTTCAAGCTCGAACATCTCGAACGGCTTGGGGATGTAATCCCATGCCCCCGCGACAAATGCCTGCGCCATGTGATGTCTGTCACTGAGCGCGCTCAGCATGATGATCGGCACAATCTCATACCCTTTGATCCTGCGGATATGGGTGATCAGCTCGATCCCCGTCATCCGAGGCATGCTCACATCCAGCAGGATGCAGTCAAACGGCGTGTCGGAAAAGTCGATATGGCTGAGTGCCTCTCCTCCCGATCGGGCGAAATGCACATCTTCGTAACCAATGGAGAGAAGGAAAATCTCGATGATCTCAAGGATAATTACATCATCATCGACAACAAGTATGCGCATCTATTCTTCCCTTCCCGGGACTCACGCCAAAGCACACAGAAGCCGATCAAAGGTGAAAAACTATGGGCTGTCAGGCATTTATCCGTCGTACGTATAGAGAGGTCTTTCGGTTGTAATGTTAATATAGGACAAAATCCACAGGTTTTGTCACTTAAAGTTGAAACCGTTAACCGCACCTAAACCCAAGGGTTTTCTTCGCAGCTGCGACGCTGGTGAAACTGGACCTTGGCCTGCGCAGGTATTAGGTCTGTCGTGACACAGGAGAGCGCCATGACCCAATCGCCACTGACCCTATACCTCGCCGCGCCCCGTGGCTTTTGCGCAGGCGTGGACCGGGCCATCAAGATCGTTGAAATGGCGTTGGAGAAATGGGGCGCGCCCGTCTATGTGCGCCACGAAATCGTGCACAACAAATTTGTCGTGGACAGCCTGCGCGACAAGGGCGCGGTGTTTGTCGAGGAACTCTCGGAATGCCCCGACGACCGGCCGGTGATTTTTTCCGCCCATGGCGTGCCGAAATCCGTGCCCAGCGCCGCGCAGGCCCGCAACATGGTCTATGTCGATGCGACCTGCCCGCTTGTCTCCAAGGTGCATATCGAAGCCCAGCGCCACGCCGACAACGGGTTGCAGATGATCATGATCGGCCATGAAGGCCACCCCGAAACCGTGGGCACCATGGGGCAACTGCCCGAGGGCGACGTGCTGCTGGTGGAAACCCCCGAAGACGTGGCAACGGTCGAGGTCCGCGATCCAGCCAAGCTTGCCTATGTCACCCAAACCACCCTCAGCGTGGACGACACCGCCGACATTGTCGCCGCCCTCAAGGCGCGGTTCCCCGCCATTGTCGGCCCGCACAAGGAAGACATCTGCTACGCCACCACCAACCGTCAGGAAGCCGTCAAGGCGATGGCCCCCAAATGCGACGCGATGCTGGTGGTCGGCGCGCCCAATTCATCAAACTCCAGACGTCTGGTGGAGGTCGGCGCGCGGGCAGGCTGCGCCTATGCGCAACTGGTGCAGCGCGCCACGGACATCGACTGGCGTGCGCTGGACGGGATCAGCAGCATCGGCATCACCGCAGGTGCCTCCGCCCCCGAGGTGCTGATCAACGAAGTCATCGACGCCTTCAAGGACCGCTATACCGTGACCGAGCAACTGGTTGAGACAGCGGTGGAGAATGTGGAGTTCAAAGTGCCCCGCGTGCTGCGCGAACCGGCCTGAATGATCCGATCAAAAGGCTTTCAGCCAGCTGGTCATGGGCAGACGGCACAGAGGATCGCGCAGTGATCCTCGAAGGCCCTGATGGATGGCGTGCATCCGGGAAGCAGGGCCAGACGCGATATTGGCTTTCCTGCACGGCATCCTTCGAATGCACTTTTGTAAACGTCATCACGTCTACTGATGCTGGCAAGCATGAACTGAAGCTGCACCGCACAATGGACGGCTGGAAAGATGCGAACGGATTGATCTTGCCCTGCAGTCGGAATGCCCTTGATCCGGACATCGCCTGCACCGCATTAACCAACACTTACCCCATTCGGAGACTGGAAAAACAGGGCATAGCGGACGCGACGATTGACGTGCTCTTTATTCCCGTTCCAACGCTCTCACCGCGAATTGTATCGCAACGCTATACCAAAGTAGAGGACGGCTGGCGGTACGAGAACACACTCAGTGGATTTACAGCGTTGCTTTCCCTCGACAAAGACGGTCTGGTCACAGACTATCCCGGTGTCTGCAAGCGAACAAAGGCTTCATCATGATCACCCTGCAATTCCTCCTGACGGCCTTTGTCGTCGTCATCGCGCCCGGCACCGGGGTGATATACACCCTTGCTCTGGGCCTTGGCCAAGGCCGCCGTGCCGCCCTCTGGGCCGCACTTGGGTGTACCTTCGGGATCGTCCCGCATCTGGCCGCCGCGACGCTGGGGCTGGCTGCTGTGCTGCATACGTCTGCTTTGCTGTTCACGGTGATCAAATTCGCCGGGGTGGCCTATCTTCTCTATCTGGCGTGGCAGAGCCTGTCCTCTGGCGGGGCGCTGAACGTCTCGGGCACCCAAACGCGCGACAGCGGCTGGCGCATTGCCCGGCGCGGCGCGTTGATCAATATCCTCAACCCCAAACTGTCGATCTTCTTTCTGGCCCTGCTGCCCCCGTTCCTCAGCGGCGCGGCGGCAACGGCAACGTCTGAGATGGTGATGATGGGCGCGATCTTCATGCTGATGACCTTTGCGGTCTTTATCCTCTACGGCTGTTTTGCCGCTGCCGCCCGGACCTGGCTGCTGGGATCCGAGGTGGTGATGCGCTGGCTCAGCCGGTCTTTCGCCGCCATCTTTGCCGCACTGGCCGGGCGGCTGGCGCTGGAACGTGCATGACCCAAAGGACCCTTGACTGATGAGCCGCATCCCCGCCCCAGCCCTTTTGCTTGGCATCGCCGGGCTGATCCCCTTTGTCTGGGCCGCCCTGCTGATCCTTGGTCTGTCCGGCGGGCGGGAGGCAAACCTGCCCCCTGCCCTCTCTGGCGACGGTCGGCTGATCATGATCCGCTACGGCGGGATTATCCTGCCGTTCATGTCCGGGGTGCTCTGGGGCTTTGCCACCAAAGCCAGCGGCGGCCGCGCGGTGGCGGCCTACGCGCTGTCAGTGCTGCCTGCACTGTGGTGGTTCTTCATGCCCGGCACCGGTGCGGTCAGCGCGCTGACCAACCTCGCCACCGGGTTTCTTGCGGTGCTGATCCTTGATTTCTTCTTCCACCGCTGGAACCTAACCCCCGGCTGGTGGATGACCCTGCGGATACAGCTGACCGTGATCGTGCTGATCTGCCTCGCGATTGGCATCTGGGCATGAGCGATCCTGAAACCCTCGCCGTCTATGCCGCCAAAGTGGGTGATTACGTCGCCCTGACCGGTGATGGCGCCACCCGCGACCCGTTGCTGCGCGCGTTCATCGCGGATCTGCCCACAGGGGGCCACGTCCTTGACCTCGGCTGCGGACCGGGACACGCGGCGGCCACCTTGGCAGAAGCGGGCCTGCACGTCACGGCAACCGACGCCGTGGCTGAAATGGTCGAGATCGCCGCGCAACACCCCGGCGTGACCGCCCGTGTCGCCACCTTCGATGACATCTCCGAGGCAGCGGCCTACGACGGCATCTGGGCCAACTTCAGCCTGCTCCACGCCCCCCGCGCCGACATGCCCCGCCACCTCTCTGCCCTGCACCGCGCGTTGAAGGCCAACGGCCTGCTGCACATCGCGCTGAAGACCGGGACAGGCGAAAAACGCGACCCCATCGGGCGGCTTTACACCTATTACACCGACGCAGAACTCTCCGGCCTGCTGGCAGACGCGGGCTTCACCGTCACCTCCCGTGCCACGGGGCGCGAAAAAGGGCTGGACGGCGTCCCCGCCGATTGGTTAGCCCTGCGCGCATATGGCTAAGCTCTTTGCATACACAGACGGCGCGTGCTCAGGAAACCCCGGTCCGGGCGGCTGGGGTGCGCTGATGCAGGCCCGCGACGGCGACACGGTCGTCAAGGAACGCGAACTCAAGGGCGGGGAGGCCAACACCACCAACAACCGCATGGAGCTTCTTGCCGCCATCCACGCGCTCGAGACCCTTGAGCGCCCGACAGAGATCACGGTGGTCACAGACAGCAACTACGTCAAGAACGGCATCACCGGCTGGATCTTCGGCTGGAAAAAGAACGGCTGGAAGAACGCGGCCAAGAAACCCGTCAAAAACGCCGAACTGTGGCAACGCCTGGATGCGGCGACCGCGCAGCACAGCGTCACATGGGAATGGGTCAAAGGCCACGCAGGCCACCCTGAAAACGAACGCGCTGACGCGCTGGCGCGGGCGGGCATGGCGCCGTTCAAGCCCAAATGACCCTAGTTGCCCTGCTCGATTACGCCTCCGTGCTGATCTTTGCCCTGACTGGTGCATTGGTGGCCAGCCGCGCGCAGCTCGACATTGTCGGCTTTGCCTTTATCGCCAGCCTCACCGCCCTTGGCGGCGGCACCACCCGTGACGTGCTGCTGGACCGCAACCCGATCTTCTGGATCGACAACCCCACCTACCTTGCCGTCGCCGCCGCAGCGGCACTCACGGTGTTCTTCACTGCGCATCTCTTTGAAAGCCGCCTGCGCGCGCTCATATGGCTCGACAGTTTTGCCCTGTCCATCGCCGTGGCCGCCGGCGCAGGTGTGGCCATCGCACTGGACCAATCGGCAATCATCGTGATCCTGATGGGCATGATCACCGGCTGCATGGGCGGTCTGATGCGCGACGTGGTGGTCGATGAAGTGCCCATTGTCCTCAAACAGGGCGAGCTTTACGTCACCGCCGCCTTTGTCGGAGCCGCCACCGCCGCCCTTGCCCGTGCCTTCGATCTGGACAGCACCATCGCCCTGCTGGCCTGCGCCGGCGCCTGCTGGACCCTGCGCGCAGGCTCCCTCGCCTTCGGCTGGCACCTGCCCGTCTACAAAAGCATGCCGCCCAAGACCTGAACCCCACTTCCAAATGGTTCAAAAACCTCGGGAGTGTGAGGGTGGAAAACCCTCACCCGTCGCCCCCCGTGGCGACGGCACCGTCAGCGCCGCCAGTGAAACGGCACAATGATCAGCGCCCCGATCGAGGAGACAATCGCATTCATCCCCGGTGAGGCAAATCCGAACCCGAACATGATGCGAATGAAGTAGAACAGGAACGCCCCGCCCACGCAGATGATGATCGACTGGATGTAACCATTCTGCGTCCAGCCGGTCTTCTCGCTGGCATAGCCAATGATGCCGGCAATCACGACCGTCCCGAACAGCGTCAAAAACATCGCACTCTCCTCAGTCCAGCCGCGCACCCGCAGCGATCTGCGCCCCGCGCTGGAACACATCCGCATCCTGCGCCGCCTTGCCTGCCCGTTGCAAGCGCGTCAACCTGACGGCACCCTGCCCACAGGCCACGCACAAGGCGTCATCCAACACCTCTCCCGGCGCACCGGTCCCCCGCTCCAGAACCGAGCCCAGCGCCTTAACCCGCACACCCTCATGCACAAACCATGCCCCCGGAAAGGGCGACAGGCCCCGGATCAGGCGATCCACCTCCACCGCATCGCGGCTCCAATCAATCCGCGCTTCGGCCTTGTCGATCTTGGCAGCGTAGGTCACGCCGTCCTCCGGTTGCGGCATGGGCGTCAGACTATCCAGTCTGCCCAGCGCGTCGACCACCGCCGCTGCGCCCATCACGCTCAACCGATCATGCAACTGCGCCGTCGTCTCCACCGCACCAATCGGTGTCTCTCGCCGCAGCAACACAGGCCCGGTATCCAGCCCTGCTTCCATCTGCATGATACACACGCCTGTCTCCGCATCCCCCGCCATGATCGCCCGGTGGATCGGCGCGGCTCCGCGCCAGCGTGGCAGCAGGCTGGCGTGAATGTTCAGACACCCCTGCACCGGTGCATCCAGCACCACCTGGGGGAGGAGTAGCCCGTAGGCGACGACGACCGCGACATCGGCACCCAGCGTTGCAAACGCCGCCTGCACCTCCGCCGTCTTCAGCGACACCGGATAGCGCACCTGCAACCCCAAAGCCTCGGCCCGCGCCTGCACCGGGCTGGGGCGCTCTTTCTGCCCGCGCCCCGCCGGGCGCGGTGGCTGGCAATAGACGGCAACCACCTCATGCCCCGCTTCAACCAACGCCTCCAGCACCGGCACCGAAAAATCCGGCGTCCCCATGAAGACAACCCGCATCACTTCACCTTCCGGGCTTTGCGCAGCAGCATGTCGCGCTTCACCTTGCTCAAACGGTCAAAATACATCTTGCCCGCCAGATGGTCGATCTGGTGCTGCACGCTTGTCGCTTCCAGCCCCACAAAATCGCGCCGTGTGACCGTGCCGGTCTCATCCAGATAGCGCACCGTCACCGCGCGTGGCCGCGTCACCTTGGCAGAGACACCCGGCAGGTTCGGGCTGCCTTCCTCATGCACATTCATCTTGGCAGAGCTTTCCAGCACCACCGGATTGGCGAGATAGATCCGCTTGTTCCGCTCCGCTGAGGCGTCGACCACCGCGACCTGTTGCATCACCCCGATCTGGCAGGCGGCCAGCCCCACGCCCGGCATGGCGTCCATCGTCTCCACCATATCCGCCCAGAGCGCGCGGGTCTCATCGGTGACCTCCGCCACCTCTTCGCAGGGGGTACGCAATCGTTTGTCGGGCCAGGGAATGAAACGCCGGACAGTCATTGCGCTGCATACGCTGCCATCAGCGCCTCCCGGTCTTCAGCGGCCAGATGGTCAAAGGTCACCACCCCGTCCAGATGGTCCAGTTCATGCTGCACACAAGCCGCGGCAAATCCGTCAAAGCTCTGCACATAACGCGCACCGTTCAGCCCGGTCCAGACCATCTGCACCTGCGCAGGCCGGGTCACCTCGGCCAGCACGCCGGGGATGCTCAGGCAGCCTTCCTCGCTTGACGCGCGGTCCTCGCTCACCTCTTGCAGCATCGGGTTGATGCAGACCAGCGGGTCGGATTTCCCTTCCTTCCAGCCCACGTCCATCACGAACAACCGCTGCAACACACCCACCTGTGGCGCCGCCAAACCGCGCCCCGGTGCGGCATACATCGTCTCCAGCATGTCGCTTGCAAGTGTCTCGATCTCCGGCGTGATCTCCGCCACGGGCGCACAGGTTTCCGTCAGCCGCGGATCAGGCCAGAGAACAATCTCCCGAACGCTCATCCCCGCGCCAACTCGCGCTTCAGCTTGACCATCTTGCGGGTGATCATCTGGCGTTTGAGCGGTTTGAGATAGTCGATGAACAGCTTGCCATCCAGATGGTCGATCTCATGCTGCACGCAGGTCGCCCACAGCCCGTCGAAGCGCTCTGTCTGCTCAGTCCCGTCGCGGTCAATCCAGCGCACATCGACCTCCGCCGGGCGGGTCACATCGGCGTATTGATCCGGGATGCTCAGGCAGCCTTCCTCATAGGTGTTTTCGGTGTCCGACGACGCGATCACCTGCGGATTGAACATGATCAAAGGCCGGGGTTTCTGCCCTTCTTCCTTGACGCAATCCAGCACGATCAGCCGCTGCAGGATACCCACCTGCGGCGCGGCAAGGCCGATGCCCGGTGCCTCGTACATGGTCTTGAGCATGTCATCGGCCAGTGTCCGCAGGTCATCGCTGAGGTCATCAACGGGTTGGGCCATCTTTTTCAGCCGTGGATCGGGGTGCAATAGGATCGTGCGCTTCATGCCCCGTGATGTAAGTCAACCCGACACCCCGTGCAACCGGGGGCTTGCGGGCAGCGCAGAGCACGCTAGTTTCCGGCCCTATAGCGTAGGAGCACCCCCATGAGTTTTGACGAGATCATCGACCGCCGCGGCACCCATTGCGCAAAATGGGACAAGATGGAGGACCTCTACGGTGTCCCCACAGAGACAGGTTTGGCGATGTGGGTGGCTGACATGGATTTCCGCCCGCCGCAGGTGGTGCAGGATGCCGTGCAGCAGATGGTGGACCATGGCGTCTATGGCTACTTCGGCGATGACAGCAAATACCTGGATGCCATCGGCTGGTGGATGGAAAACCGCCACGGCTGGAAAGTGGATCCTGCATGGATCTTCACCACCCATGGGTTGGTCAACGGCACGGCGCTGTGTGTGGATGCGTTTACGGCCCCCGGCGACGGCATCGTGCTGTTCACGCCCGTCTATCACGCCTTTGCCAAGGTGATTAACGCCGCCGGTCGCAAGGTTGTCGAATGTGAGATGCCCCAGGCAGATGGCAGATACGCGATGGATTTCGACGCCTGGGATGCGCAGATGACCGGCGCGGAAAAGATGCTGATCCTGTGCTCCCCCCACAATCCCGGCGGTCGCGTCTGGACGCGGGCCGAGTTGCAAGGCGTGGCGGATTTCGCCAAGCGGCACGATCTGGTGCTGGTGTCGGATGAAATCCACCATGACCTGGTGATGCCCGGTCACACCCATATTCCCATGGCCCATATCGACGGGATCACCGACCGGCTGGTGATGATGACCGCGACCACCAAGACCTTCAACATCGCGGGATCGCATTCGGGGAATGTGATCATCGCAGACCCGGATTTGCGCGCAAAATTCGGGGCGCGGATGGCGGCGTTGGGTTTGTCGGCAAACTCCTTCGGGCTGTTCATGGCCACCGCCGCCTATTCGCCGGCCGGGGCGGAGTGGGTCGATGAGCTGGTCGGCTACCTCGCCGGGAACGCCAAGATGTTCGACGATGCGGTCAATGCCATCCCCGGCCTGCGGTCCATGTCGCTGGAGGCGACATACCTCAGCTGGGTGGACTTTGACGGCACCGGGATGGACCGGGATGAATTCACCAAACGGGTGGAGCAGACTGCCTGCATCGCCGCCAACCACGGCCCGACCTTCGGCAAGGGCGGGGAAAGCTTCCTGCGGTTCAACATCGCCACGCCCCGCGCCCGGATTGAAGAGGCCTGTGACCGCTTGGCGAAGGCGTTTGGCGATTTACAGTAGCCGCGCGCGTGACCCGGCCCCTGCCCAAGCTCGCCGCGCTGGCTGTTGTGCGGCGGGGAGACAATCTCCTGCTGGTGCAGCGCCGCAATCCGCCTGACGCAGGGCTGTGGGGGTTCCCCGGCGGCCATGTGGAGCTTGGTGAGACCGCTCTGGCCGCCGCTGCGCGGGAACTGCATGAGGAAACCGGGGTTGTCGCAACCCCCGAAACCTATCTGACCAACATCGACGTGATCCTGCCCGGTGATGACGGACAGGTGCAGTACCATTTCCTGCTGGCGGCGGTCCTGTGCCGCTATGTCTCTGGCACGCCACAGGCGCGCGACGATGTGAGCGATGCGGGATGGTTCACACTGGATGATATTGAAGGCCCAAACCTGTCGTGCAGCGCCCATGTGGACAGGGTCGCACGGCTGGCGCTGACGGTGTGAAACACCCACTCTGACGCCCAAAAACAGCCATCTGTCCCCGCGGGGACAGCCGTTAACCTTTTGTTACTGATGACAAATCAGCGCCTTGCGCGGCGTTCTTCAGGTTAATATCGGCCGAGGCAGGCGGGGTACATCCGCTGTGGGCTCTTTCACGAAATCAAGGGCAGCCCCCGTGGCAACGGGTGTTGCGCGTTTGAAATCGTAGCACATCTTGCCCTGCTCTTCGCGGTTGGCGACGATCAGGCATTGAAACAGATGATGTGACCCCTCGAAGACATCAACCCGTCCACGCAGGCGTGGCGCATCGGCGAGGTCAATCGCAAAACCGGTCTTCCACATCGCATCAAGCGCGAAGACCCGGTCGTTTGCCATCACCCGCAACCGCGATGATTTCTGTGATGTCAGCCGCCGCGCAGTATCAAGTGCGTCGCGAATCTCTTTCGAGAACGTCGGTTCCATAGTCTTTCCCCCCGCGCCAAGAGATGGGACATTGCTGGAGGGAGTCAACAGTATTCAAGGGCCTCCGGCGTGATCTTGTGCATTTGCGCAGGTCAGGTGCGCTGGAACAGGTCTGTGCAGCCTGATCCGCAGGCTCTAGTTAAAAGCAGACACAGCAGACGGGAGCGCGATCAATGGGCCTTTTGGTAGACGGACAGTGGCACGACACATGGTACGACACCTCCAGCACTGGGGGGAAATTTGAACGCGCCGCGGCCAAATTCCGCAACTGGGTGACAACGGATGGCAGCGCTGGCCCTTCGGGGCGCGGTGGGTTTGCTGCGGCATCAGGCCGCTACCATCTCTACGTCAGCTATGCCTGTCCCTGGGCGCACCGCACGCTGATCTTCCGCCAGATCAAGGGCCTTGCCCCGCACATCGGCTTTTCCGTTGTCCATCCCGATATGCTGAACGACGGCTGGACCTTCGCCACAGACCACAAGGGTGCGACCGGAGACCAGCAATTCGGCCTGCCGTTTGCCCGTGACATCTACACCCGCGCGGATCCCACCTTTTCGGGCCGCGTGACCGTGCCGATCCTGTGGGATACGCAGGAGGGCACCATCGTCTCCAACGAAAGCTCCGAGATTATCCGCATGTTCAACGACGCCTTCAACGGGGTGACCGGGAACACGGATGACTATTGGCCCGAGAACCTGCGCGCGGCAATCGAGCCGGTGAACGACCGGATCTATGACACCTTCAACAATGGCGTCTATCGCTGCGGCTTTGCCACCACGCAGGAAGCCTATGACGACGCGATTGGCCCGCTCTTTGACACGCTCGACTGGCTCGAAGACCGCCTGTCGCAGAATCGCTACCTGATGGGGGATGCCCTGACCGAAGCCGACTGGCGGCTGTTTCCGACGCTGGTGCGGTTTGACCCCGTCTATCACCTGCACTTCAAATGCAACCGCAAGCGGATCATCGATTATCCCAACCTCTGGGCCTACACGCGGGAACTCTATCAGGTGCCGGGGGTGGCGGAGACGGTGAATTTTGACCACATCGTGCGGCACTACCACTACAGCCATGACAGCATCAATCCGCACCGGATCATCCCGACCAACCCGGTGCTCGACTTCGATGCGCCACATGGGCGGGGGTGACGTCAGCTCGCCTCGGCGGCGTAATGCTCGATCATCGCGGCAAGATCTTCGGGTGAAGTGTCACTGGGCAAGAATGCACGGGCATTGGCGGAATGGGCAAAGATTGACCCATCCGAAAAGAACGTGGTGTTGGTGACAAACACCACGCGCGCCTCCGGCACGCGGTAGTTGGCGTAATCCGCAACGGCAAGGGCGGCGCCGTCTTCCAGCACCAGATCAAGAACAATGATGTCGGTGGGCTGGGTCGTCAGATGGTTGATCGCACCCTCCTGGTCGCCCACGAGCGTGACGTCCATACCTTGCCGCTGCAAGTGGGTTTTCCAAAGCGTGCCAAGCTCGCTCCGGCTTTCTACAATCAACACGTTCATCGAAATATCCGAAGCGGTTCTGTTTTGCGCAAAGATCGATGTTGACCATACGTCATCCTGACCCGCTGCGCGAAACTTTACACTCAAAATAATTTCTTACTCAACCTCGTTCCTTGCACAGGAGGCAGATTTCCGCTTTGGATCAGCGCGGTGGTAAAAACACCAGCAATCCGGGAGAGATGGGTGAGCCAGCACAACACGAGAGATCACGGCGGCGGGCTGGACGGGGCGGCGGCGCTTTATGGCGGCGCGCGCGGCGATTGGCTGGATCTGTCGACCGGGATCAACCCGGTGCCTTACCCTTTGCCTGCGCTGTCACCTGACGCCTGGACGGCCTTGCCTGACCGGGGCGCGCGGGACGCTTTGATCGCGGCGGCACGGCAGTTCTGGGGCGTGCCGGAAGGCTGCGCGGTTTTGCCGGTGCCCGGCGCATCCGCCGCGATTGCGCGGATCCCGGCGCTGATGCCCAAAGGGCGCGTCCATATCCCCGCCCCCACCTACAACGAACATGCGGCCAGTTTTGCGCAAGCAGGCTGGCAGGTTCTGGAGGATGTGCAAAGCGCCGATGCCAGCGTGCATGTGCACCCCAACAATCCCGATGGCCGCCTGTGGCAAGTGGATGATCTGACCGGCACGCTCCGCATCCTTGATGAGAGCTTTTGCGACATCGCCCCGGAGCAGAGCCTGATCGAAGCGGCAACGCATCCCGGCACGCTGGTCCTGAAGAGCTTTGGCAAGTTCTGGGGGCTGGCCGGGGTGCGGTTGGGGTTTGTGATCGGTGATCCTGCGTTAGTGGCAGCAATGGACGCGATGCTGGGCCCCTGGGCGGTGGCCGGACCCGCGGTGGAAATCGGGCGCACCGCACTGGAAGATCCAACCTGGGCCGCGCAGACACGCACCCGGCTGGCAGAAGACAGCGCGCGCCTTGATGACATGATGCAACGCGCCGGCGCGGCAGGCGTTGGCGGCACCACGCTGTTCCGGCTTTATGATGTGGCTGAGGCATCGGCGTGGCAGGACCGCCTTGCCCGGCATCACATCTGGAGCCGGGTTTTTCCCTACAATGCCCGCTGGCTGCGGTTGGGCCTGCCGGGGCCTGACGGGTGGGACAGGCTCACCCGCGCCCTGGCATGAACAGCGCGTTGATCCTTGTCTGCGCCCTGCTGCTGGATGCGGTGATGGGAGAGCCCCGGTGGCTCTGGTCCCGCGCGCCCCATCCGGCGGTGGTGATGGGCCGGATGATCGGCTGGGCGGATGCGCGGTTCAACACAGGCGAGGGCCGGAGGCTGAAGGGCGTTTTCGTTTTGCTTGGTGTCATGGCCGGTGCTGGCGGGGTTGGCGCGGTGCTGGCGCTGTTTGGCCCGGTGGTGGAAATCCTGGCCGCTGCTGTGCTGCTGGCCCAACGGTCACTGGTCGATCATGTCGCCGCCGTGGCCCGCGGCTTGCGGATGTCGCTGCAACAGGGCCGCCGCGATGTGGCGATGATCGTCAGCCGCGATACCGCCGCGATGGAGGAACCTGCGGTCGCCCGCTCTGCGATTGAAAGCGCGGCAGAGAACCTCAGCGACGGGGTGATCGCGCCTGCCTTCTGGTTTCTGATCGGCGGGCTGCCGGGGATCCTGATCTACAAGGTGGTGAACACGGCCGACAGCATGATCGGCTACCGCACCCCGCGCCATGCGGCTTTTGGCTGGGCCGCCGCGCGGATGGATGATGTCATGAACTGGATCCCCGCCCGGCTGACGGCGGCGCTGATCGCCCTGCCTGCGCGGCAGCTGCGTGCGTGGGTGGCGATCCGCGCGGATGCGGGGCAACACCGCTCTCCCAATGCCGGCTGGCCGGAGGCGGCGATGGCGCGGGCCATCGCAGTGGCTCTTGCCGGGCCGCGCGCCTATGATGGGGTGATGCAGCCGTTCGCTTGGGTGAATGCGGATGGCAAACGGGCCTTGGGGCCGGTGGATATTGATGCGGCCATCGCTTGCCTGTGGCGGGCGTGGGGGCTGATGGTCGGGCTGGCGCTGGTGCTGGGCCTTGTGATGATGTGAAGGATTTACATGCGACGTTTTCTGTTGGCTTTGCCGTTTTGCACCCTGCTCATGCCTGCTTTGGCCCTGCCTGCCCTGGCCCAATGCGGCGGTTCGTTTTCCGAGTTCATCGGCGGCTTGAAGGCGGAGGCCGTCGCCAGCCACGGCATTGCGCCGGAAACGGCGGATCAATTCCTCAAAGGCATCCGACAAGACCCTGCCGTGCTCAGCGCGGACCGCAAGCAAGGCGTGTTTCAGATCCCTTTCGTGGATTTCGCACGGCGTTTGATTTCCAACGACAGGATCAACCGGGGGCGGGCCAATGGCGACCGCTATGATGCGGTGTTTGACCGGATCGAGGCGACATACGGCGTGGACCGGGGCGTGCTGCTGGCCTTCTGGGCGTTTGAAACGGACTACGGCACCTTTCAGGGGGATTTCAACACCGCCAATGCGCTGGTGACGCTGGCGCATGATTGCCGCCGACCAGAGCTCTTCCGCCCGCAGGTCTTTGCCGCGATGGAATTGTATGCGCGCGGCGGGTTTGATCCCCGCCGCACCACAGGCGCATGGGCAGGTGAGATCGGCATGGTGCAGATGCTGCCGCGCGACATTCTGGAGAATGGTGTGGACGGCGATGGCGACGGGGACGTGTCGCTGAAAACCTCCGCGCCGGATGCGCTGATGTCGGGGGCCAAGATGTTGCAATCGCTGGGATGGCGCGCAGGGGAGCCGTGGATTGCGGAGGTGGCCTTGCCCGGTGATTTCGACTGGTCGCAGACCGGGTTACAGGTGGTGAAACCCGTGGCCGACTGGCAGGCGATGGGCGTGCAGCCGCGCAATGGCGCGTTGCGGGAGGGGCTGTCAGCGTCGATCCTGCTGCCGCAGGGACGGCGCGGGCCGGCCTTCCTCGCCTATCCGAATTTTCAGGTCTATTTCGATTGGAACCAGAGCTTTACCTATGTGATGACCGCCGCCTATTTCGCGACCCGTCTGAACGGGGCGGAGGTGTTTGATGCAGGCTCTCCCGAGCCGGGTCTGGATGGCGCGCAGATGAAGCGGTTGCAGACTCGGTTGCAGGCCCTGGGGCATGACGTGGGCGGCATTGATGGCATTCTGGGCGCGGGCACACGGGCTGCGGTGCGGGCCGAACAGGCCCGGCTGGGGATGCCGGTGGATGGCTGGCCGACGCCTGCGTTACTGTCCAAACTCTAGCGCGGCGCCTGTTCAGTCTGTTGCGCAGGGATATTTTTGGCCAAAAAGAGGGGCCAGGGCGGTGATAGGGTGGCGGGCCCTTGTGTTTGTCGCAGACCGGGCAGGCATCATGGGGAGAAGGGGTGAGATTCCCGTCTCAGGGGCGGACCGGGAAGCGGTCGCCGTTTTCGGTGATCATCACCAGCCGCCCGTGGCTGCGCACAAACCGGTCGCAGCGGCTGCGGCCGTTGCGGAACGCGATGCAGATCAGCCCGTCGGGGGCCACGTTGAAGCGGCCATAGGCCGTGCCGCCGTCGTTGGCATAGGTGTAGCTGTAGGCGCCACCGACTGAGTATCGGGAAACGCCCCCCTCGAAGAACGCCACGTCGTTGTTGGCGGTCATGGCGATAACCTCCGCCCGTTCGAGCGCCTCATCGCCGCTGAGAAGCGTGAAAGTCTCCGCATGGGCGGGGGTGGTGAAGAGGAGGAAAGCAAACAGGGCGCGCATGAGGTGCAGGCTACGTGCTGTGCTGCGCGCGATCCAGCCCCTTGCGATCACCTCTGCGTGCGGCACGCCGTCAGGCCACCATCGTTTCAGCTTTCTTCAGATCAACGGAGACCAGCTGGCTCACGCCCTGTTCGGCCATGGTCACGCCAAACAGGCGGTCCATCCGCGCCATGGTCACCGCATGGTGGGTGATGATCAGGAACCGTGTGTCGGTCTGGCGGCACATCTCATCCAGCAGGTCGCAGAACCGCGTCACATTGGCGTCATCCAGCGGCGCGTCAACTTCGTCCAGCACACAGATCGGTGCGGGATTGGCGAGGAACACGGCAAAGATCAGCGCCATCGCGGTCAGCGTCTGCTCCCCGCCTGACAGCAGGCTGAGGGTGCTGAGTTTCTTGCCCGGCGGTTGGCACATGATCTCAAGACCAGCTTCCAGCGGGTCATCAGATTCGACCATGACCAAATTCGCCTCACCCCCGCCGAAGAGATGGCGGAACAGGAGGGAGAAGTTGGCATTGACCTGCTCAAACGCGGTCAGCAGCCGTTCGCGCCCCTCCCGGTTGAGGCTGGCGATACCGGAGCGGAGCGTGGCGATTGCTTCTTCCAGATCGGCCTTTTCGGTGGTGAGCGTGTCGTATTCGGTCTGCACTTCGGCAGCGTCTTCCTCCGCGCGCAGGTTCACCGCGCCCAGCGCGTCACGCTGGCGTTTGAGGCGATTCACGTCGCCCTCCAGCGCATCGGCACCGGGCATCTGATCGGGGACCACCCCCAGGGAGGTGAGCAGTTGGTTCGGTGTCTGCTGCGATTCCTCCGCAATGCGCTCCGCGGCGATGGCGACGCTGTCGCGGGCGGCTTCCGAGCGGGCTTCGGAGGCGGCGCGGGCTTCGCGGGCCTCTGAGGCTGTGCGGGCGGCTTCGCGTTCGGCCGATGTCGCGTCGCGCAAAGCGCTTTCGGCGGCAGAGAGCGCATCGGCGGCGTCGGCCTTGCGGGTCTCTGCGGTGTGGATCTGTTCGGACAACGCCTCCCGTTTGGCGGCGATCTCATCGGGCAGAGCTTGCGCCTTGATCAGCTCCGCTTCGGAGTCCTCTTTCCGGCTGACCAGTTCGGCGCTGCGCTTTTCTGCCGTCTCAAGGCGATGCTTCCAACCGCTGATCTCCTTGGTGACTTCCTGCGCGCGCCTGGTGCGGGCCTCCCCCTCGCGGCGCAACTCGTCATGGGCGGAGCGGCGGGACATCATGGTGATCCGCGCGGCCTCCACAGTCATGCGCAGGTCTTCGACGGCGGCGCGGGCCTCCGACGGATCCCCCAATTCGGCCAGCGCCCGTTCCGCTTCCAGCAGGCGACCACGGGCGGCCATGGCTTCTTCCTCATGGCGCGTCACGGCAAGGCCCAGGCTTTCCAGACGGCCCTGTGACAGGTTGCGGTCCGCTTCGGCGCGGCTGAGGGCGCGGCCGGCATCCGCAACGGCAGCATCCGCTGCGCGACGGGCGGTACGGGCCGCGCGGTCGGCTTCGGTGCGGGCGGCAAGATCGGCAGTCAGGCTGTCATGGGCAGCGCGCGCGCCTTCGGCCCGCTGGCTGGCCTGCTCCAGCGATTGTTTGAGCACTTCAAGCCGGTTGAGCTGTTGCAGACGCAACGCGGCCGCTGAGGGCGCATCTTCGGCCCAGGCGCGGAACCCGTCCCAGCGCCACAGGTCCCCTTCGGTAGACACCAGCCGCTGGCCGGGTTTGAGAAAGGGTTGCAGCGCCGCCCCTTCGTCCGCGTCCACCAGTCCGATCTGGCCCATGCGGCGGGTGAGGACATCCGGCACCGATACATGCTGGCTGAGCGGGGTGACGCCCGCGGGCAAAGGCTGCGCACTGTCATAACCGGGCAGGACGGCCCAACCGGAGGGGCCATCGGCATCCACTTCGGGCGCGCGCAGATCATCGGCAAGGGCGGCGCCCAGCGCCTTTTCAAACCCGTGTTCAACCTGCAACCGGTCGAGGATCTGGCCCCCTTCGGCGGTGTCCCGTTCCACCAGTTTGGCAAGGGCGGCGGCTTCTGCACGCAGGGCGTTCATCTCGCCTTCGGCTTCTGATCGTTCGCCGCGTGCGTCCGCCTCTTTCGCCTGGGTGTCCGCGCGGGCGTCTTCGGCGGCGATCAGGGCGGCGTCCGCGGCAGCGGCAGCGCGGGTTGCGGTTTGCTCAGCTGTGCGCGCGGTCTCGTAATCCTCGCCTGCTTTGGCGAGGGCGGCTTGCGCATCGGCCACAGCCTGCCGCGCCTTGTCTGCTTCCGCTTCGGATTTGGCCTGGGTTTTCCGGCTGTCTTGCAGCAGCCGTTCGGCGGAGCCGTGTTTCGCAACCAACCGGGCGGCATCTTCGGTCTGGGTGGCCAGATCGCCTTCACGTTCTTGCAAAACCGATGCCGCCTCCCGCGCGGCTTCATTGGCAGCTTCCAGCGCGTCTGCATGGCCTTCGCTGGCTTTGGCCAGTTCGGTCGCTTCCCATTCCAGCCGTTCAATGGTGTCGCCTGCATCGCGGTTCAGCCCGCCTTCGCGGTCGATGTCGCGGGTCAGCTGGTCGATGCGGTGTGTCAGCGTGTCGATGGTCGCGGCGGCGCGGGCCTCTTCATCGGCCAGCGTGTCGCGCTGCACGGCGAGGCGTTGCAGGATGGCCGCCGCGATGGCTTCTTCTTCGCGCAGGGGCGGCAGCGCCTCTTCGGCCTGAGCGCGCAGTTTGGCGGCCTGTTGCACTTGTGCTTCGGCCTGTGCGGCAAGGGTCGTGTGGCTGCGCAGGGCCTCATCGGCGGTGGCGCGGGCGTCATCGGCTTCGCGCCAGCGGCGGTAGAGCAACATGCCTTCAGTGCGACGCAGCTGATCGCCGATTTCGCGGTAACGCGCCGCCTGACGGGCCTGGCGGGCGAGTTGCGCCAGTTGCGTGGCAAGCTGTTCAATCACGTCGTCCACGCGCAGCAGGTTCGCTTCGGCGGCGTTGAGTTTCAGTTCGGCTTCATGGCGGCGTTGGTAGAGGCCGGAGATGCCGGCCGCCTCTTCCAGAATGCGGCGGCGGTTCTTGGGTTTGGCGTTGATCAGTTCGGCAATCTGGCCCTGCCGGACCAACGCGGGGGAATGCGCCCCGGTGGAGGCGTCGGCAAAGAGCATCTGCACATCCCGCGCCCGCACGTCTTTGCCCGCCGCCTTGTACGCGCTGCCCACGTCGCGGGTGATGCGGCGAATGACATCAAGCTGGTCGTTGTCGTTGAACCCCGCAGGGGCCAGACGGTCACTGTTGTCGATGTGCAGGGCGACTTCGGCGAAGTTGCGCGCGGGCCGGGTGGCAGCGCCGGCAAAGATCACATCCTCCATCCCGCCGCCGCGCATCGCCGTGGGGCGGTTCTCCCCCATGACCCAGCGCAGCGCTTCCAGCAGGTTCGACTTGCCACAGCCGTTTGGCCCCACAACACCGGTCAGACCATCGGCGATGATCAGATCGGTGGGGTCCACAAAGCTTTTGAAGCCGGTCAGCCTGAGTTTGGAAAAACGCAACGGGCGGGGGTTCCTGATAGGGGTCCGGTTGATTCCGGATTATCAGGTGAAAATGACGCCTCAACAGGGGTCAAGTCAACCGGGCGGCACAATCAGGAGGGGTCAGGGTGGTTTTATCCACAAGATATTGCGGATTTTCGCCGGCGCAGGGTCAGGTGCAGGCTCAATCGCAGTCCAGAATGCCCACCGCAAGCGCCTGATCGCCACCAACGGCTTTGACCTCACACCCGCTGACCTGCGCCATGGCGGCAGCGGCACGGGTCCGGATGGGACCGAAACGGGGGGCGTATTCGGGGTTGATGCGGATCGCCTCCGCCCGATCCTCCCGCACGCGCACATCAAAGGTTGACCCGTCGACAGTCACACGCGTCGGAGGGAGGCCCCGAAATGCGGGGCTGGGGGTATTGCAGGCGGTCAGGACAGTCAAAATCAGAAGAGAGAAGATGCATCGGAGCATGAGAGATCATGGGGCGATCAGGGTTAACAAAACCTTACGATCTGTGAAAAACCTTGCGGGGCTTTACCGCATCGCCTCTGCGGTCATATAATCTGACCAATCCAAGGAAAACCCGATGCCCTTCCAGCCTGTGACCCCTGAAAAGCTCTCACACGCGGTGATCCGCCAGATCGAACAATTGATCCTGCGCGGCATCCTGCGCCCCGGTGAACGGCTGCCAGCGGAGCGGGAGCTGGCCGAACGGCTGGCGGTGTCGCGCCCATCGCTGCGCGATGCGATCTCCCACTTGCAGGAGACCGGGTTGCTGACCGCGCGGGCCGGTGCCGGGGTCTATGTTGCGGAAGTGCTGGGCGGGGCGTTTTCGCCCGCTTTGGTGGCGCTCTTTGCGCGGCATGACGAGGCGGTGTTCGACTACCTGTCCTTCCGCCGGGATATGGAAGGGCTGGCAGCGGCGCGCGCGGCGAAGCTGGCGTCTGACACAGATCTGGCGGTGATTGCGGCGATTCTGGAGAAGATGGAAGCGGTCCACACCAAACGCAACGCCGAGAAAGAAGCGCAGCTCGACGCGCAGTTCCACATGGCGATCATCGAGGCCAGTCATAACGTGGTGATGCTGCATATGATGCGGTCGATGTATGAGCTGCTGCGCGAAGGTGTGTTTTACAACCGGCAGGTGATGTTCAAGCAACGCACCAGCCGGGCGGCTTTGCTGGAGCAGCACCGGGCGATCAACGCGGCGTTACAGGCGCGCGATGAGGCAGGGGCGCGGGCGGCGGTTGAGGCGCATCTGGATTATGTGGGCGCGTGTTTGATGGACCAGCAGAAGGCGGAGCGGAATGAGGAGGTGGCGCGGTTGCGGCTGGCGCATGAGGTGGAGGGGTGAGGGTTTGTGTCGGCTTTGCGGGACTTTGCGGGTCTTGGAACTTGATTAACCATCTACATGGACGAAGGCGTTTGTTAACATAGAGATATGAAAATTGAAGCACTCCACCAAACCATTCAAACTCTCTGGCCAAATCAAATAGACATCACTGATGCGGTCATTTTTAGTGAGAATTCCGGTCGGTTCTCTGAACTCGTCAAAGCCAACGACGAAGCGGAGCTTGCCGTTGAAGTTAAATTTAAAAACAATGACTTAATCAAACTAGTGGCGTGGTCATTCTACCAAGAAATACACGCATTGGCTCTTCGATGCCACAGGCGAGAACAGGCAATGATAGGGTCAGCAGATGTAACTATTCCTATGTTGGATGCCCGCATTCGCACCAATCTGAAGACTGATGGCTATGAAGACCTAAGAGTTTCGTATGAGTCCAAGAACTCGGCTTAGCGTTCGTGACAAACCTGTGACTTTGGACTCATAGCGGTCATCCCATCCCCGCCCGGTATCAAGGCCGCTCGCGTCCGCCGCCCAGCGCGCGGTGTGCAGTATCGAACCCACCCCAACAAAAAAGCCCCGGCAAAACCGGGGCCTTCCTAACCTCTCGAACCAAACCGCTTCAGTGCAGCTTCGCATCCACCTGCTTGATGGCATCGTCAATCAGCGCATTGCCATCCGTAGCACTCATCTGCTTGGCAATCACATCGCGCGCCGCAGCGACGGCAACCGTCACCGCCTGATCCCGCACCGCCTTCACAGCAGCACTTTGGGCAGAGGCGATCTGATCTTCAGCAGCGGCCATTCGGCGCTCCAGCGATTTGCCCAGATCGACGCGGGCTTGCTCTGCGGCAAGACGGGCTTCTTCCTTGGCGGCGGATACAATCCGGTCCGCCTGATCCTGCACTTCCTTGTGCTTGCGCTCATAGCTGGCCAGCAAGGTTTGTGCTTCTTCGCGCAGGGCGCGGGCTTCGGAAAGCTCCGAGCTAATGCCCTCGGCACGTTTGTCCAGCATCCCACCCAGCAGGCTGGGCACCTTGAAATAGAACAACACCGCGATGAACAGCAGGAACGCCAGAAGCACCACGAAATCGGTGTTCTTGAGCGAGAAGAACGGTTTGTCCCCGGCGGCAAAGGCGGGGGAGGCAAGAACCGTGATCATCAGGGCAGTGGCGCTTGTACGCATGGCATTCAGCATGTCTTACCCTTTCATCCGTGCGGTGACGGCGGCGGTCACGGTCTTGGCGTCAGCCTTGCCACCCATTGCAGCGATGATTTCCTTGGCGGTGTCCTTGGCGACAACCTTGACGCTGTCCATGGCACCGGCGCGGATCTCTTCGATGGCTTTCTGGGATTCGGCGGCTTTCGCGGCGATCTCTCCATCGGCCTTGGCAATGGCGGTATCAAGGTCCGCCTGAATTTCTGCTTTGGTCTCCGCCACGATGCGCTGTGCTTCGGCACGGGCATCCACGAGCGCCTTGTTATAGGCCTCTTCAGCGTCGACAGCCTTGGCTTTCAAATCTTCAGCCGCGGCAATGTCATTGGTGATCGTGCCCTGACGTTCGGCCAGAACCGCACCGATACGCGGCAGCGCCACGCGGGACAGGATCAGGTAGGTCGCAATCAGCGCCAGCACCAGCCAGAAAATCTGGTTTCCCCAGGTGGAGAAATCCAGCTGCGGCATGCCGGGGGCTGCGTCAGCGGCTGCGGAATGTGTTTCAGTTGCCATCTTGGCGTCTCCTTAGGGAACTTGGACCCGGTGCGGGGCAGATACGCAAGTGTTGCGCATCTGCCCGTGCATAGGGATGTCAGTCTCTAAAGGTCTTAGACAGCGAACATCAGCAGCAGCGCGACGAGGAAGGCGAAGATGCCCAGAGCCTCGGCAAAGGCGATGCCGATGAAGAGTGTTGCTGTTTGGGAAGCGGCGGCAGAGGGGTTGCGCAATGCGCCTGCCAGATAGTTGCCGGCCACGTTGCCAACCCCGATGGCTGCTGCCCCGGAACCGATTGCTGCCAGACCTGCGCCGATGTGTGCGAGTTCGCCTTCCATGATATTCTCCTATGCGTTGGAAGTTGCGTAGGGTGGGTGAAACCCACCGTTCGTTAGTGATGCGGGTGAAGCGCGTCTTTCAGATAGACACACGTCAAAATGGTGAAAACATAAGCCTGGATGAAGGACACAAGAACCTCCAGACCGTACATCGCCGTGATCCCAAGGATCGCGATGGGGCTGACGGCGGTGATGGCCGCGAAGCCTGCGAAAACCTTGATCACCGCGTGGCCCGCCATGACGTTGCCCGCCAGACGAATGGAGTGGCTCACGGGCCGCACGAAGTACGAGATCAGTTCGATGATCGCCAGAATGGGGCGCAGTGCCAGGGGGGCGGAGGCCACCCAGAACAGGCTCAGGAACCCCGCGCCGTTCTTGACGAAGCCTAGGATGGTCACCGTAAGGAAGACCGCCATCGCCAGCACAACAGTCACCGCGAAATGGGACGTGGGCGTAAAGGCGGTCGGAATCAGGCCCAGGAAGTTGGCGCAGACGATGAACATGAACAGCGTCATGATGTAGGGAAAGTATTTCAGCCCCTCCTTGCCACAGATGTCTTCGACCATCTTGTGCACGAAGCCGTAGGCGAGTTCGGCGACGGATTGCATCCGCGACGGGACAATCGCGCGTTTGGAGCTGCCCAAGACCAACAGAGCAAAGGTGGCAAGGACAGCAAATGCCATCCAGACCGTCGCATTGGTCACGGTGAACATGCCAACTGCGCCATCTGTAAAGAAGGACTTAATCTCAAACTGGTCCATCGGGTGGAAAACCAGACCGCCTTCTTCGCCTTTTGCGTCCGCCATTCTCAGGCTCCCTCATCTTTGCCGCTGTGCGGCGTGTCGTCTTCGGCGGTATCCGCCTCAATCTTCTCCTGCACTTCACGTGCAGAGTTCATCATCGTCTTCACCCCGGCCGCCAGGCCCAGCATGGTGAACACCACCATGAAGAGGGGAAGTGTGCCAAACAGCCAGTCCAGCCCGTATCCCATGCCGAAACCGATCCCAAGACCGGCCACGAGTTCGATCACCATCCGCCAGGCAAGCTGCGCTTGCGAATAATGCTCATCCGCGCGGGGTGTCGGCTCTGTGCGCCGTTTCGCAGCGTCGATTTTGGCCTCAAGCTGCTCTAACTGCCGCTGTTGGTCCGGGTCGGTCACGCCGCTTTCCCCACTTGAATGCTTGGGGAGGGGATACCGCTCAGCGGGATGGGAGTCAACGCGGGGCAAATTTACCATAACCATTTGTTTCGCATGCAATTAATTGAGCGCAACGTGAGGTGGATTGCCGCGATGCAGCACCAAATCCCCTATATTCGTTATTCAACCAAATGGTTGATCTTACCTCATCCCGCACTGCGCCACGGCGCGCTTTCCAACAGCAGCCAGTCCCGGAACACCCGCACCGCCTTGCGCCGCATCGCCCCTTCGGAGCGCACCAGATAGAAGCCGCCCGACTGAAACCCGACGTCGGACACGCGCACCAGCCGGCCCGCTTTGGCGTCATGATCCACCACCTCGGCCGAGATCAGGATGATCGCCTGCCCGGTCAGCGCAGCCTCATAGGCCATGGGCGAGCGCATGTACCAGTTGAACTGTGGCGCGTCGTCCTCAGGCAGGCCAGCCACCTTGCACCAGCGGGACCAGATGTCACTGCCCCGGTCGCGCAGCAGCGGGTAGGTCAGAACCTCCGCCGGGTCGGTCAACGCGCCGGACACCAGCGACGGTGCTGCAAACGGATACAGCGGCGCGTCGCTGACCAGTTCAGACAGGGGATACTTGCCGCCCGGGTGCACAAACCGCAGCGCCAGGTCGGTTTCATACCGCTGCACGTCCGCCAGCCGTTTTGACGCCTCAACCCGCACCTCCACCTCCGGATGCAGCGCGTGAAACGATGCCAGTCGCGGGATCAGCCACTTCGCGGCAAAGAGCGGCTCGGCATTGATCCAGACCACCCCTTCGGGGATTTCGGCCATGTCCTCGGTCGCCTGCGCAATCGCCTCCAGTGCCGGGGAGATTTCCGCGAGATAAGCCGCGCCCTCACGGGTCAGCACCAGCCCGCGCGACATCACACGAAACAGCTGCATGCCCAGACGGTCCTCCAACCCGCGCACATGGCGGCTGATGGAGGAATGGCTGACGTTCAGCTCTTCGGCGGCACGGCTGAAGCTCTCATGGCGGCCTGCGGCTTCAAAGGCGCGCAGGGCGTTCAGAGGGGGCAAGGGTAAGGACATCGCCCATCTGTGCGTTTTAGGCACATGTGGTGTCAAGCAATTGTCTTTGTGGCCGTCAGGCGATTCAGCGATAATGAAGGCAGGATAACCCAACCATACTGGACCCAGACCAATGACCTTTGCAGAGGCGAACACGCATGTGCGTGACCGGGAAAGATGTGCCGAAATGACATATATCAAACACCTTCTGGCGGGCTGGAACCGCTGGCGCGCCCACCTGCGCCACCCCCACATCCGCGATCTGTCGGCGCATCACGCCCGTGACATCGGCCTCACGGAGGCCGACATGGCCCGCCACACCCACCAGCATCCGTCCCAGACCACCCATCACCCGCGCGGTTGAGGCGGCTTTCCCTTGCACCGCGCGCGCGGTATGACATGGCCATGACAGCCCCGCTTGATCAGGTCTTTGCCGCCCTTGCCGATCCCACCCGCCGTGCGATCCTTGCGATGCTCTTGGAGGATGATATGGCCGTCACGGACGTGGCCGATCCGTTTGACATGTCACTGGCGGCGATCTCCAAACACCTTGGCGTTCTCACAACCGCTGGTCTGATCTCTCAGGAGAAACGCGGGCGGGTGAAATGGTGCAAGCTGGAACCCGACGCGATGCGCGATGCCTCCATCTGGATGCAGGGGTTTGGCCAGTTCGAACCCGTCAATCTGGACGCGTTTGAGCGGTTTCTGGCGGCGGAACTGCCGGATCCCCCGGCGAAACCCTGACCGCCGGGCTGTCATCGCGCAGCAGCATCAAGAGCGCGGCAACCGTCAGGGCCACCCCCACCAGCACCAGCGCCACCGGCGCGCCGCCGCCCAGCATGATCTCCCACACGATCACCCATGAGGGCGTCAGGTACGTGTAGGCCATGACCTTGGCGGACGGCAGGCGCATCGTGGCGTATTGCACCAGCACCACCGTGATCGCCGTGGCAAAAACGCAGGTATAGAACAGCGTCACCCAGACGCGGCCAGGCAGCGCAGTCCACTCAACCGCCATCAGCACAGGCCAGGCGTAGAGCATCAACAGGATGCCCCCCGCGACCGTGGTGCCAAAGGACAGGATCACCGCCGTCTCCCCCCGGTTCAGGCGGGCGACCATGGGCGTGTAGATCGCATGCGCGATGCAGCCGACGAAATAGATCATCTCCCCCTGCCCCACATCAAAGGCCGCAAAAGCCGCGAAATCCGCGCGGAAAATCACCCAAAGCGCGCCGATCCCGCCAATGCCCAGCGCTGTGGCCATGCGTGCGGTCAGGATCTGCCGCAGCAGCATCCAGCCAAAGAGCGCGGACATCAGTGGCACCAGCGTGAACACCGCCGCCGCCGACACCGGTGGCGCGGTCTTCAGCCCCTCGAACATCAGCACAAAGTAGACGCCGAACAGCCCCCCCAGGACCGCGAACCGCCAGGGCGCGGCAAAGCTGCCCTTGGGCGCACCACCCCGTTGCCAGACCAACAGCCCCAGCAGCACAGAGGCCAGCACGAACCGTACAGCGGTGAACGCCGCCGGATCAATGTCATTGGCAGACCGCGAACCCAGTGAAAACGACCCCGCCACCAGCGCCGAAAATGCCAGCATCGCCAGATGTCCGCGTGCCGCAGGGCTCATACAGATTGCCCGCGCAGGTGGTCCTTGATGAACCCCAGCAGCGCCTGCACCTTGCTGGTGCGGTGCAGATCGACATGGGTGACCAGCCACAGCGGGCCCACCCATTCCGGGCGCGGCGGGTGGATCTGGACAAGGTCGGGATGGCTTTCGGCCAGC
Organism: uncultured Sulfitobacter sp.; assembly: GCF_947500075.1. Lineage (GTDB taxonomy): Bacteria > Pseudomonadota > Alphaproteobacteria > Rhodobacterales > Rhodobacteraceae > Sulfitobacter. The sequence goes on from NZ_CANMQS010000003.1 coordinate 64,339, forward strand.
GCCACGCCCATGAAGCCGATCCCCGCCCCCGACAGCAGGGCCGCATCCGCCACATGGCTTTCGGTGCAGCGGAATGTGACCGCCTCCAGCGGCACGTTCTCACGCAGCCAGATGTACTGCGGCGCGCGGCTGTTGCTGTCATCGGCCCCGATAAAGCGGTGTTTGGCGTAATCTTCCGGCCCTTCGGGCATGCCGAATTTCTCAACGTAGCTGCGGCTGGCGTAGGGGGCCATCGACATATCCGCCAGCGGCTGGACGACATTGTCGGGCTGATCGGGTGCGGTGCCTGCGCGGATCGCCACATGTGCCTCCCCGTATTCCAGCCGGAACAGGCGGTCCCCGGTCAGATACCGCAGGATCACGTCCGGGTAAGCGTCTTGAAACGCGGTCAGCAGCGGCACCATCATCCGCGACATCGACGCAAGCGAGGTCACCACCAGCTCTCCCGACACATCGGCGCCGCGCCCCTTGATGCGCCCGGCCAGCTGGCTGAACTGGTCATCCGTGGTTTGCGCCACCCGCAACAGGTCCTGACCGGCTTCGGTCGGCGTGTACCCGCGCGCATGGCGCTGGAACAGCTTGACGCCCAACTGCCCTTCCAGCGCATCGATATGGCGGATCACCGTGGCATGATGCACGCCCAGCACTTCCGCCGCACCGCTGACGGTGCCATTGCGGGCAACCTGATAGGCGGTTCGAATTTCATCCCAGTTTTCCATTTGGGCACCTGTGCAATTTTCAACATAAGCTGCGCTATTGTCGCCGTTGCGTTCATAAATGCAAGGGTCAATATCAAGGGCAGACATTAGGAAAGGACACGCCATGAAACTTCTTCGCATTGACAGCTCCGTTGCCACCCAAGGGTCCGTGACACGTGATCTGACCGATCGCATCATCGCGATGCTGGCCTCGTCGGAGATCACCACCCGTGATCTGGCCCTGACGCCCCTGCCGCAGATCACCGAAGACTGGGTCACAGCCCGCGCCACGCCCGAGGCTGACCGCACCGAAGCCCAGCGGGCTGAACTGACCCTTTCGGACGCGCTGGTGGAAGAGATCATGCAGGCCGATACGCTGGTGATCGGACTGCCGGTCTACAACTTCTCCGTGCCTGCGTCGCTGAAGGCGTGGATTGATCTGGTCGCCCGCGTCGGTGTGACGTTCCGCTATACGCAAGACGGCCCCGAAGGGTTGCTCAAAGGCAAGCGCGCGATCATCGCGATGGCCTCCGGTGGCACGGCAGCCGGGTCCGACATTGATTTCGCCAGCGGCTATCTGCGCCATGTGCTGGGTTTTGTGGGCATCACCGATGTCACGCTGGTTGCCGCCGATGCGCTGGCCAGGGACGCGGATGGCACCCTTGCCCGCGCCCATGCCGCGATTGCGGCCCTGCCTGCGCGGCAAGAGGCGGCTTGAGCCCTCAAAAAGGGCGAAGCATACTGCCGGGATGCGCAGTGATTTCGGCAAGATGAAAGTGAGTGAGCGCAGCCCGGAGCGGCTGCGCCTGACCTATCTGCAATGGTATCCCGGTGTCCTGATCGGGATCGTGGGGGCTGCGCTGCTCTTCGCCGGGGTGGATCGGTTGGTGTCGGGCGCTGTTCTGGAAGGCGCCGCCGTGCTGCTGATGGCTGCCCTGCCCGCTTTTGCGATCTGCGCCGTCACGACCCGCCGGGTGACGCTGATCCTCGACGCCCCGCTCGGCATCGTGCATGTCCACAATGGCCCGCTGACCCGCCGCAGGGTGCGCAGCGCACCTCTGGCGATGCTGCATGGAGCGGAGGAAGAAACCGACCCCCAAAGCCCTTACGCCATGAAACGGGTGCTCCTGATGTTCGAAGACCGCCCGCCCTGGCCCGTCACCCAGCGCAGCTTCGCAGGCGACGGGCCGCGCCGTGCCGCCACCGTGATCAATACGTGGCTGGCCAGCCACGGCCCTCGTCCGGAGGACACGCCATGAAAGCCACCCGCAACACTCCTGATCAGCTGATCCTTGAAAACAACCCGATCTGGCTGGTGGTCTTCATCAACGCCTTTGCGCTGATCTTCATCGCCGTGGGCCTGTTCATGCTCCCGGACGCGCTGCTGATCGGCATCGCCTTTACCCTTGGCGGTCTGTTGATCGCGGTCGCGTTCAACCTTGCCTTCGCGCGCCGCACCCAGCTGATCCTCGACCGTCCCGCCAACCGGATTGAGCTGCGCCGCCGGTCGCTGCTGGCCTACTACCGCCAGATCTGGACCATCGCGGACGTCACGGGTGCCACGGTGCAAACCAGCATGAGCGGCGACAGCCCCACCCACCGGGCCGCGCTGAACGTGCATATCTATGGCCGTGACGAAGTTCATCCGGTGACACTGGTCTATACCTCTGGCTCGGGTCCTGCGCAGGCCGTGACACTGATCAACGATTGGCTCAATCAGACCCGCCCGTGATTGACAGACCCGCGCGAAGGGCCTAAACGGCCCCTAATTCCCGGAAGCACAGCCTTCCGGTCCCTTGGCATTCAGCCGGGATCGCCCTCAGTCAGCGCGTTGCGCCCACTGGGGCAAACCTGCTTTGCCCCTTCCGAAACGAAGGGCGGGCAAACCTGCTTTGCCCCGTCCAGTTGGGGTCTTGGCATTTGTGCATTCACGCGGCGCTTCCTACATTGGAGGCATCCCCGCAACCGAACCGACGAAAGGGCCTGGCCCATGTTTGAGAACCTCAGCGAACGCCTCTCCGGCGTCTTTGACCGCCTGACCAAGCAAGGCGCGCTGTCTGAAGACGATGTGAAAACCGCCCTGCGCGAGGTCCGCGTGGCCCTGCTGGAGGCGGACGTTTCCCTCCCCGTCGCGCGTGATTTCGTCAAAGCGGTGCAGGAACAGGCCACCGGCCAGGCCGTCACCAAATCCATCACACCGGGCCAGCAGGTCGTCAAGATCGTCCACGACGCGCTCATTGACGTGCTGAAAGGCGAAGGTGAGCCCGGATCGCTGAAGATCGACAATCCACCCGCACCCCTCCTGATGGTCGGCCTTCAGGGCGGCGGCAAAACCACCACCACCGCGAAACTCGCCAAACGCCTGACCGAAAAGGAAGGCAAACGCGTGCTGATGGCGTCACTGGACGTGAACCGCCCCGCTGCGATGGAACAACTCGCCATCCTCGGTATGCAGATCGGCGTCGACACCCTGCCGATTGTCAAAGGCGAAGACCCTGTCGCCATCGCCAAACGCGCCAAAACGCAGGCGGGTCTGGGCGGCTATGACGTCTATATGCTGGATACGGCCGGTCGCCTTTCCATCGATGAAGAACTGATGGCCCAGGTCGAAGCCGTCCGTGACGTGGCCAACCCGCGTGAAACCCTGCTGGTGGTCGATGGCCTGACCGGTCAGGATGCCGTGCATACGGCTGAAAACTTCGACGAACGCATCGGCATCACGGGCGTGGTCCTCACCCGGATGGACGGTGATGGCCGCGGCGGTGCGGCGCTTTCCATGCGTGCTGTCACCGGCAAACCCATCAAATTCGTCGGTCTCGGCGAGAAAATGGACGCGCTGGAAACCTTCGAGCCTGAGCGCGTCGCGGGCCGCATCCTCGGCATGGGCGACATCGTGGCCCTCGTGGAAAAAGCGCAGGAAACCATCGAGGCTGAGCAAGCCGAAAAGATGATGAAGCGCATGGCGAAGGGTCATTTCAATATGAATGACCTCAAGATGCAGCTGGAACAGATGATCAAGATGGGCGGCATGCAGGGCATGATGGGCATGATGCCCGGCATGGGCAAAATGGCCAAACAGGTCGAGGACGCGGGCCTTGATGACAAGATCCTCAAACAGCAGATCGCTTTGATCCAGTCCATGACCAAGAAGGAACGCGCCAACCCCGCGCTCCTGCAAGCCTCCCGCAAGAAACGCATCGCGCGCGGTGCGGGCATGGAGGTGTCTGACCTCAACAAGCTGATGAAAATGCACCGTCAAATGTCCGACATGATGAAGAAGATGGGCAAAATGGGCAAAGGCGGGATGCTCAAGCAAGCCATGAAAGGCATGATGGGCAAAGGCGGGATGGACCCGGCAGCCATGGCGCAGGGTATGGACCCCAAGGCGCTGGAAGCGGCTGCCCGCCAGATGGGCGGCAAGATGCCCGGCATGGGCGGCGGTATGGGACTGCCTTCCGGGTTGTCGGGCTTTGGTAAGAAGAAGTGATCACCTGCACGCTGACATATCGCATCGACCCCTATCAGGTCGCCGCGTTTGAGACCTATGCAAGGGTCTGGATCCATCTGGTCAACCGGATGGGTGGTCAGCATCACGGCTATTTCCTGCCCCATGAAGGGGCCAACGATGTGGCCTGGGCGATGTTCTCTTTCCCCTCGCTCACCGCTTATGAGACCTACCGCACCGAAATGGCACAAGACGCCGAATGCCAGGCCGCCTTCGCGCACGCGCAAAAAACCCGCTGCATCCTCAGCTATGACCGCAGCTTCACCCGCCCCGTCCTGGACGGCGCGACCCCGGCGGAACTGGGCCTGATATGACGCACCCGCTCCCCCATACGCCAACCCGTGATTCTATCCGGGGTCAAGGATCGCGCAGCGACCAATCTTCGATTGGCTTGTCCTTGAGGCCGGATGGAATCGCATCCCACCCTGGCACAGGTGCATTCAGCGCAGACCTGGCGCTGAATCACCTCTCAGCAAAAAGGGCTCCCTTCACGCCACACACAGCCTCTCCGCGATTGGCTCACCCCACAACCCGCACCCGGAATGTCGTCGCCCTTCAGGGCGGCCGCGCGGTCACGCCATGACCACAGCCCCCACCCTCACCACAGACCGCCTGACCCTGAGGCCCCATGTGATGGCGGACTTCGCGCCGCTCTACGCGCTCTTTGGCTCCGCCCGCGCGCGGTTCATGGATGGCCCTTTCAGCCCCAAACAGATGTGGTACTGGATCGCGTCGGAAGTCGGCAGCTGGTCGCTTCAGGGCTTTGGCAGCTGGGGCATCGAACGGCGCAGCGATGGCGCTTTCATGGGGCAGTTGGGCATCAACAAACCCCATCATTTTCCCGAAGTGGAAATGGGTTGGGTGCTGCTGGAAGACTTCGAAGGTCAGGGATACGCCGCTGAGGCCGCGCGCGCAGGCCTCGATTGGGCCTGGGCCAATGGCCATGATACGCTGGTCAGCTATATTGACCGGCAAAACACCCGTTCCATCGCACTGGCCACCAAACTCGGCGCGGTTCAGGACCCCAACGCCGCCCTGCCCGATGGCGACACCCACAGCGACACCTTTGTCTACCGACACCGGAGGGCCGGATGACCACCACCCTCACCATCCCCACGGTGGAGACGGAAAACCTCCGCCTGCGGTGCCCCGACTGGTCGGATTTCGACGCCTTCGCCGCCTTCCGGATGAGCAACCGCGCCGAACATGTGGGCGGTGCCTGCACCCGCACGCAGGCCTTCGACAAACTGGGTGAGATCATCGGCCACTGGCACCTGCGTGGCTATGGCCGCTGGATGGTCGCGGACAAGACAACCGATGCGCCGCTTGGCGTGGTTGGCCTGTTCTTCCCCGACGACTGGCCAGAGCCTGAAATCGCATGGTCCGTCTTTGAAGCCGCCGAAGGCCGCGGTGTGGCCTATGAAGCCTCCCTTGCCGCGCGGCGCTATGCCTATGACACGCTGGGCTGGACCACCGCCATCAGCTGCGTCAGCCCCGGCAACACCCGGTCGGTGGCGCTGGCGCGCCGCTTGGGCTGCACACGGGAAGAGGATTTCACCACCCGCGACGGCCTGCACCTTGAGGTCTACCGCCATCCCGCCCCGGAGGATCTGGCATGACCGCCTCGATTGATCTGATCCCCACGGTGGAGACAGACCGCCTCATCCTGCGCGCGCCCAAGCTGGACGATCTGCCTGCGGTCACCGCTTTCTTTGCCTCCGCGCAAAGCCACACGGTTGGCGGCCCGCGTGATGATCTGGGCAGTGCGATGTCGATGAACGCCACCTTCGGCCAATGGGTGCTTTACGGGTTTGGCTCATGGTTCATAGCAGAGCGGGACAGTGACGCCTATCTGGGCCGCACCGGGTTCATCATGGCGCCCGGTTGGGAAGAGCCCGAACTGGGCTGGGCCGTCACCACCGAGGCCGAAGGCAAAGGCATCGCAACCGAAGCCACGCTTGCCGCCCGCAGCTACGGCGCGCGCCATCTGGGCCTGAACGGGGTGATCAGCTACATCCGCCCGACGAACACCCGCTCGGCCGCAATGGCCAGACGTCTGGGTGCGACGCTTGAGACAACACATGACGACTGGCGCGGCGCGCCCTGCGACGTCTACCGCCACCCGAAGGAGGCCGCATGACGCGCTCACTTCCAAAAAACCAAATGCTGCGCTGCGGCGGTGTACAGGTTGTGTACAGCCTGTGCACAGGCTGTGCCCGCCCTTCACAGACCTTTCGGAGGCCAAAATGACCGATGCCGTAAAACGTGCCGCTGATGTCCTGTCAGATCACCGCGCGTCCATCGACCGCCTTGATGCGATCCTCGTCTACACGCTGGGCGAGCGGTTCAAACACACTCAGGCTGTGGGGAAACTCAAAGCCGAACACGACCTTCCCCCGTCCGATCCTTCCCGCGAAGCGGATCAGATCGCGCGGTTAGAAGATTTGGCAAACCGGGCCGATCTCGACCCCGAATTTGCCAAGAAGTTTCTCAACTTCATCATCGCTGAAGTCATTCAGCACCACAAAAAACACCAATCGTAGGGTGGGTGAAACCCACCTTCACACCCAACAAACCTAAAGGACTACACACCATGGCTATGAAAATTCGTCTCGCCCGCGGCGGCTCCAAAAAACGCCCCTTCTACCGTATTGTTGCAGCGGACAGCCGCATGCCACGCGACGGCCGCTTCATCGAAAAACTGGGTACTTACAACCCCTTGCTGCCCAAAGACAGCGAAGAGCGGGTGAAAATGGACGTCGAAAAGGTTCAGGAATGGATCTCCAAAGGCGCGCAGCCCACAGACCGCGTGCGCCGCATGCTCGAAGCCGCAGGCGCCCTGCCCAAGACTGAACGGAACAACCCCAACAAAGGCACACCGGGCAAGAAAGCCCAGGAGCGCGCGCAGGAAAAAGCCGACAAGGCTGCCGCCGCTGAGGAAGCTGCAAACCCCCCTGCCGAAGAGGCACCCGCAGCCGAAGAGGCCCCCGCCGAAGAAGCCGCTTCCGAGTAAGCAAAAGACAGCGCCCGGCATGGATACCTTTTCTGACGACTTCCGTGCCGGGCTGCACGACCTGATGCGATGGCGCCGCGACGTGCGCCATTTTCGCACCGATCCGGTTGATCAAACCCTTCTGGATCAATGCCTTAACACCTTCACCCTGGCCCCCTCCGTGGGCCTGTCAGAACCCTGGCGCATCATCCGGGTCACCTCTGACGCCGCGCGGGCGCAGGCGATCGAGAATTTCAAATCCGCCAATGCCAAAGCCCTTGAAGGCTATGATGGCGACAAGGCCGCACTTTATGCCAGCTTGAAGCTTTCGGGCATGCAGGAGGCGCCGGAGCATCTGGCGATCTACTGCGATGACAGCACCGACAAAGGCGCAGGCCTTGGGGCCGGCTCCATGCCCGAAATGCGCCGCTACTCCGTGGTCGGGGCCATCACGCTGATGTGGCTCACCGCGCGGGCGCAGGGTCTGGGGGTTGGCTGGGTCTCCGTGCTTGACCCTTTGCGTCTCAACGCTGATCTTGCGATACCAAAGGGGTGGACGCTGGTGGCGTACCTTTGTCTGGGGTGGCCGCGCGCGCACACCCTGACCCCTGAACTTGAAACCAAAGGCTGGGAGGCCCGCGCCCCCGCCCTGCACATAGAGACCCGCTGATGCTGCGCCTGATCATAGCCTTGCTTATCTTTTCCGTCGGCTTCGGCACAGGCATCTGGTACGACCGCCAACAAATGCAGATCGAATGCGCCAACGGCGAAGGCGAATGGCGCGTCACGATTTGCCTCAATTCCGAGTTGGCGCAATGACGGGGGCTGTCTGATGTTTCTCATTCTGCGTGTTTCGGTGTTGGTGGGCTTCGGTTTTTATCTTGGGATCAGCTATAAGGACGGGCAGATGCAGCGCGTATGTGATGCCATGTCGGGCGATTGGAACGGCACCATTTGCGCCAATGCGGAGGGATCCTGATGAGCGATATGGTCTGTGTGGGCGCAATTGCCGGCGCCTACGGTGTGCGCGGTGAGGTGCGGGTCAAAAGCTACTGCGCCGCACCCGAAGACGTGGCCACCTACGGCCCGCTGCGCCGCGAAGACGGCACGCAAGCCTTCACGCTGGCCCTGCTGCATCCCATCAAGAACGGCTTTGCCGCCCGCATCGCGGAGGTCGCAACCAAGGAAGAGGCCGATGCCCTCAAAGGCACCGCCCTTTATGCCCACCGCGACCAGCTGCCTGCGCTGCCGGATGATGAATTCTACCACGCGGATCTGATCGGGCTTGCAGTGCATGACACGGGCGGCACCCTGTTGGGCCGTGTCAAATCCGTGCAGAACCATGGTGCGGACGACCTGCTGGAACTCCAGCTTGCAGGCAGTTCGGACACCACCTTCCTGCCCTTCACCAAAGCCGCGGTGCCGACGGTTGATCTGGCCTCCGGCCGCATTGTCGCGGATCCGCCGCTGGGCGTTTTGCCCGAAGCAGAGCAGGACTGATGCCGCGCCGCATCATCATCCATGGCGGCTTTCACAAAACCGGCACCTCCACCGTTCAAAGCACCCTTCGGGACAACCGCGTGGCGATGAAAACCCAGATTGCCCTGCGCCTGCGCTGGCATCTCAAGGATCTGATTGCCGCAGCCCATGCCTATTCCAACGCCCGCGACGCAAACGCGCTGGAAGCCGTGCAGGCGCAGTTCGACACGCTCATGACCGACCTTCCCGGCATGCCGCGCCGCACCCTTATCCTGTCTGCACCGGAGCTTGCTGGCCATATGCCCGGACGTCCCGGACTGATGGATTACGCGGCCGCGCCGGAGCTTTTCTATGTCTATTGGGAGCTTGCCAAGAAGCACTATCCCGCCGCAGACATTCAATTTTTCCTGACCACCCGCGCGCCCGAGGCCTGGTTGGCGTCGGTCTATGCGCAACATTTGGCCGCCTCTGACCTGACGCTGGAGTACAGCGCCTATGCCGCGCAATACGCCGCCAGCGCAGACCTTGCCGGGATGGTGACAGAGATTGCCAGCCGGGTGCCCGCGCCCGTCCATCATGCAGCCCTTGAGGCCTGTGCCGATCTGCCGCTTGGCCCCGCGGGTCCGCTGCTGGATCTGTGCAAACTGCCTGACGCGATGCGCAAGGGGCTCCACCCCGCCGCGCCACCGCCGCCTGCGGAGGATCCCGCGCTGTTGCACGCCCTGCTCGATGCGAACCGCACATACGCGGATCCGAAAGCCCGGCAAGCGGCCAAAGAGGCGCTCCGCCGGACAGCGGGCACGCCATGAAACCCACCCGCTCCCACGGCAGGCAGGCCATCCGCCCCACGCTGCAACCGCGCGCGCTGATGGACGATCCGCCGGAGTATGTCGACGTCTGGCAGGCGCGGATCGTGACGCTGTTTCCCGACCTCTTTCCCGGCGCGCTGGGGGCCAGCCTGACTGGCAAGGCCTTGCAAGACGGGAAGTGGCAGGTGCACACCCATGATCTGCGGGAATACGGGATCGGCAAACACCGCAACGTGGACGACACCCCTGCAGGCGGGGGCGCTGGCATGGTGCTGCGCGCCGATGTGGTTGGCCCCGCGATAGAAGCCGCGCAGGCGCATGCACGCGGGCAATGGCCGATCCTCTACATGTCGCCACGCGGACGGCGGTTTGATCAGGCGATGGCCCGCGATCTGGCGCGCTGCGACGGGGTGACGGTGCTGTGTGGACGGTTCGAGGGCGTGGATGAACGCGCGATTGAACACTACGGCATGACAGAGGTGTCACTGGGTGACTTCGTGATGACGGGCGGCGAATTGGCCGCGCAGGCGATGATCGACGCCACTGTGCGCCTGCTGCCAGGTGTGCTGGGCAATGCCGAAAGCACCGTTGAGGAAAGCCATGCGGCGGGGCTGCTGGAGCATCCGCAATATACCCGACCCGCCGAATGGCAAGGCCGCGAAATCCCCCCAGTGCTGATGTCCGGCCACCACGGCGAGATTGAGAAATGGCGGCGCGCGCAATCCGAGGCACTGACGCAGGAACGGCGGCCGGATTTGTGGGAGCGCCTCCAGGACACCGACTGACCCCCTTCCAAATGGTTCAAAAAACCTCAGGGGTCCGGGGGGCGAGCCCCCCGAGATTCCGCCCCCTCCACCAGACACAACCGCCAGCTGAAGCAACCCGAGCGTCGGGCCTGAACCCGACGCATTTGCTCAGACACTTTCAGCATGTGCCTTGATATAGGCGTAGATCTCATCCTTCAGCGCCATACGTTCCCGGCGCATCTGGGTCATATGCGTGTCTGACGTCGGCTCGACGTCTGTTTCTGCCCGGTGCACATCGCGGTTCAGGGTGTGGTAGCGGTCCGCCAGATTGGCGAAATGCTGATCCGTCTGGCGTAGCTGCGCCATCTGGTCTGCCATCTCCGGGAACTCTTCGGCCAGTTCATGAGGGGTGTGTGACATTGTGGGTAACTCCTTGTTGTTGTGTGGGGCTCTCGTGGATCACTGCTTGGGATGCAGAGATGACGCGAGGATATGATCGGTTTGTTGCAGAACCGCCTGTGCCTGATGGTAGATCAGCGGGTCGGGCGGTGTGGCGACCTCGGGGTCCTTGCCGGGGTAGTCCAATTGGGACAGGAAGTGCCGCATGCACGTCAGCCGCGCGCGTTTCTTGTCGTTGGAGCGGATCACCGTCCAGGGCGCATCGGCGGTGTCGGTATAGAAAAACATCGCTTCCTTGGCTTCGGTGTAGTCCTCCCATTTATCCAGGCTGGCGCGGTCGATCGGGGACAGCTTCCAGCGCTTCAACGGGTCAGTCTCGCGGGAGGCAAAGCGTTTCTTCTGCTCATCCTGCGTGACGGAGAACCAGTATTTGAACAGCTTGATGCCCGACCGGGTCAGCATCCGCTCGAACTCCGGCGTCTGGCGCATGAATTCGAGGTATTCGGCAGGGGCGCAGAAGTTCATCACCCGTTCGACACCTGCCCGATTGTACCAGGAACGGTCATACAGAACCATTTCACCCGCCGTGGGCAGATGTTTGATATAGCGTTGAAAGAACCATTGGCCGCGCTCTTCGTCCGTGGGCTTGTTCAGCGCCACCACCCGTGCGGCGCGGGGGTTGAGGTGTTCGGTGAACCGCTTGATCGTGCCGCCCTTGCCCGCTGCATCCCGGCCTTCGAACAGCAGCACGTATTTCTGACCTGTCTCCTGCACCCAGTGCTGCACTTTCAGCAATTCCACCTGAAGGGCAGATTTCTCTGCCTCATATGTCTTGGTGTCGAGCTTTGTCTTGTAGGGATAGGTCCCTTTTTCAAACCCGGTGACCTCTTTCACTTTCTCTTCGATTTCAGGTGCGCTTTCGGACACATCGGGTTTTTTGAGCATCAGTAGCCTCTTTTCCATTTGGGATGATTTTGAGCGCTTCAACACTACACCAGCGGCAGCTTGTCGCACTTTGATTTGAATCAATTTTGCGCAGGGATGACGGAGCTTGATCCCCGCAGCAATCCTGCCTATACCCCGCCCATCCGGAATCGCTTTGTCGCGGCTCCGGTGCTTTGCGTTTTTCGCAAAGGCACAAGGAATGACGATGCACCCTCCGGTGGGCCACTGCGGTGAAGCCCGACATACAGACCGAAGCTCTGATCGCGTAAACAACTTCGTGGCATACCACGAGCATCATAGGAGTAAGGTCAATGGACCTGATCGCAGAACTAGAGGCGGAACAGATCGCCGAACTGGGCAAGGAAATCCCTGATTTCCGCGCCGGCGACACCATCCGCGTAGGCTTTCGCGTGACCGAAGGCACCCGCACCCGTGTGCAGAATTACGAAGGCGTGTGCATCGCGCGCAACAATGGCCATGGCATTGCCGGGTCATTCACCGTGCGCAAAATCAGCTTTGGTGAAGGTGTGGAACGTGTGTTCCCGCTGCATTCCACCAACATCGACAGCATCACCGTGGTCCGCCGCGGTCGCGTGCGTCGTGCCAAGCTGTACTATCTGCGCGCCCGCCGCGGCAAGTCCGCGCGGATCGCAGAGAACGCCAACTACAAGCCCAAAAAAGCCTAAAGGAGCGGTGCGATGAAAGCCGAGACACATCCCGAATATCACACCATCAACGTCAAGATGACCGACGGCACCATGGTGGAAATGAAATCAACCTGGGGCAAGGAAGGCGACACACTGGCGCTGGACATTGATCCTACCGTGCACCCTGCATGGACCGGCGGCAGTTCCCGCCTGATGGACACCGGTGGCCGCGTGTCCAAGTTCAAGAACAAGTACGCAGGTCTGGGTTTCTAAACCCTCCCTCCGTCACAGAATCACATGGAAAAGCGCCTCGGTTCCGGGGCGCTTTTTGTGTTGGTCAGGGGCTGCTTTGGTGCAAGGTGTCCGCCATTGTTGCAAATCTCGCGCCAATTCACCGGCATGTCCGCAGCCCGTATCCAAGCGCGCATCAAAGGTCAGATATTAGCTGAAGCACCGCCTTGTTTGGCACACACAGGAATGTGACAGTGCCCCAAGTTATTGTAAAATATGTGTTTCGTTTGATTGACCGGGGACAACTATGAACATCAGCCTGACAGCAGCCCTCAGCATGGCGGCGATTATTGGATCGGTTACCACGACATCAGCCACGACAGTCCATGTCACGACGCAGACCGGCACACCGTATGTGTCGCCCGTTGAGGTACGGGCTGATACCGGGTCGCGCGGTGTGGATCTGGCGGGCGCTCAAGTCACCGCGACCTACGCGGACACCACGCGCGAAGTCATGACCTGGGGGGCGCTTGACGCCTTCACCGCCGGAGAGGCGCGCGGCACGGATTTCGCGATTTACATGGACTTCGAAGGCTTCGACATCCGCGCCACCAAGCAACTCACGCAGTTGCGCATCGATCTGAGCCTGTCTTTCTCGATCGTGGATGGGTCCGGACGGTCGGTCTTCGATGTGCTCACCGCTGACACGGGACAGCCCGGCAACACGCCCAGCTCCGCTTTTGGGTTCCCGGTGCGGTTCGACAACAAGTCATTTGCACAGGTGAGCTTTTTCGGGGCGCTTCTGCCTTTTGGTGAAACCACCGTCGCGCCAGAGGGCAGCGTGACCGCCAGCTACTCCGGCAGCGTCAGCATTGGTGCTGCACCTGTACAGGGGGATCTGTTCTCAACCCTCGAGATTGATTTTACCGGGCTGTCAGATGGCTATTTCGTGGGTGATGCGAATTTCGAGACCGATATTGATACCCTGCGCGTGACCGCGCCTGTGCCTTTGCCCGCGGGTCTGCCCCTGTTGCTGCTGGGGTTGAGCGGTCTGGCCCTTGTGCGGGTGCGCAACAAACGCTGAGGCAGCACCTTAGGTCGGCTGTCGCTCTGCCCCGGCAAAACCCGCCCGCAGGGACGCCACCGCACCATAGGCGATCAGCATGTAGGACAGCAGTTCCAGCCCTTCCTGAATGGCGGCTTTGACGCCGGGCTGGTAGTTTTCTTTCATGACACCTTCCCAGAGGTCGCCGGTGCCGAACAGCCGGGTGAAGATGATCAGCAAAGCGAACCCCAGATAGACAAACGTCGCCTCCCGCCCGGTCAGATATTGCAGCATGGGCGCCACAAAGGTGCCCTTGTTGCGCAAAGCGATGATGATACCCAGCGCCAGCATAGCCAAGGCCGGATACAGCCAGAAACCGTGTGTGATGTAGTCGAACAGGAAATCGAGCTCCCGAATACTCAGGATGGCAAACAGGGTGCCGCCCAGGACCAGAAATGCCCGTTTGTCCGGGTGGGTCTGTGCGCCCCGGTAAAAGCAGACCATCGCTATGAACGCGCCAATGTTGTGCAGAAGCTCCGTGAGGGATTCTTCACTCATCTCCTGACCCAGAACGTTGGTATCAAGATAGACCACAAAAGGCACCGCAGCGAGCAGCAGACACAGCAGCACAAACTCCAGCGCGGTCCAGAGCAGGCGATTGCCATTTGAGCGTGATGTGTCCATCTGCGGTTCCTTTCCTGCGTCGCCTTTGGGACGTCATATGGCCCTCCCCCGGGCACGCCACAACGGGCCGGGCGGCGCATCGGCGGAATCCCAGACAGGTTATACCTCCCGTTGCAAAAAAGTCATAAGTTTTGCCCGTCACTGCGGGTGGCGCATTGCAAGGATTGGGTCCCTTCCCAAAGGATAAAACCCCACATATAGTGCCGTTCAACAACAACCTGACTATGAGCAGGGCAGGCAAAGGGGCTTGAGATGGCGCATATTATCGTCGTGGGGAACGAAAAGGGCGGTGCGGGCAAGTCGACGGTGTCGATGCATGTCGCAACTGCCCTGTCGCGCATGGGCCACAAGGTCAGCGGTCTGGATCTGGACCTGCGCCAACGCACATTCGGCCGCTACATCGAAAACCGCATTGCCTTTAACAAGGACGCCGGACTGGCGCTGCCCTGCCCCGGCATCAATGAACTGCCTGAGATTGACGTCTCCTCCCTGCGGCCGGGTGAGAACGTGTATGACCATCGGCTCAGCGCTGCGGTGGCAGCGATGGAAGCCAGCAACGACTTTATCCTGATCGACTGCCCTGGCTCGCATACGCGGCTCAGTCAAGTGGCGCATTCGCTTGCCGACACGCTGATCACACCCCTGAACGACAGCTTCATCGACTTTGATCTGCTGGCCCACACAGACCCCACCGGGGAAGAGATCACCGGCCCGTCGGTGTATTCCGAAATGGTCTGGAATGCCCGCCAGTTGCGCGCCCGCGCCGAACTGCCACCGATTGACTGGATCGTGGTGCGCAACCGTCTGGGTGCGCAGCGCATGGTCAACAAGGAGAAGATGGAGCGGGTGATCAACAACCTGTCCAAACGTATCGGTTTCCGCGTGGCGCCAGGCTTTAACGAGCGGGTGATCTTCCGGGAGCTGTTCCCACGCGGGCTGACCTTGCTGGATCTCAAGGACATTGGCGTCAAACAGCTGAACATCTCGAACGTGGCGGCGCGTCAGGAGTTGCGCGATCTGATCAAAGCGCTGAAACTGCCCGGTGTGACGGTGGATTTCTAGCGGACCTTCTGCCGCAACAGCAGGACGGTGTTCGAGACGACCAGCGCCCCGATGACAATGGCACCACCGATCAGCGTGTAGACGCCGGGGTTTTCGCCGATCACCGCCCAGGCCAGAAGCGGCGCCAGAACGGATTCCAGCAAGACCAGCAGCCCGACCTCCGCCGACGTGATGTAACGCGGCCCGATGGAGATCAGCACGGAGCTGATCAGAATCACCGCCGCATGCCCCAGGACAAGCCCCGTTTCAGACACCGGCATCGACAAAGGCGCTGCAAAGGGTGCAATCAGGATCGCCGCACCAAGGTAGGCCATCGACACACCCGGCACCATGGAGACAGAACGCACCTTGCGCGCCGCCGTCAGAGCGGCAGCAAACAGGGCAGAGACCCCCAAGGCCAACAGATCGCCTGCCAACCGCGCGCCTTCGGTCTCTCCTGATCCGTAGGCAATCACCGCGAGACCCGGTGCGACGGCGGCCATCGTCAATAGCATTCGCAGCGTGAAGGGTTCAGCCAGAAACACCCGGCTGAGAATCGCCGCAAAGACCGGCAGGGAGGCGATGATGAAAACCACGTTTGCAACGGATGTCAGGCTGACAGCCATGACGAACAAGACGCCACTGGCGCCCACTCCGATCAGGTACACCACACCGTAGCTTCCCGTGCCCAACACCGCGCGGAACGGCGCCGTCCCTTGCGTCACCAACAGGAAAAGACCGGAGAGGCCGCCTGCCAGAAACAACCGCCAGAAGGCGATGGTCAGCGCCTCGGCATCGATCAGGCGCACAAAAAGGGAATCCGGGACCACAAACAAGACCCCCAGAAAGGTGATCAACAGGCCTTTTGCTTGATCAGACATGGCTTTACCTGCCCCCATTCCGGGTACAAGTAAAGCTGGCTCACCCATGGCAGACCCCTCGCGGTTATTTTTACCTTTCGAAAGGGGTGGCGTTTTTCGCTCATTTGTGCCGTTATTCGACCTTATCGTCTAGGTCATTCACCTAGGCTGCACGGGCGCTCTTCATGGCAGCTTCTACCTGATCTGTTTTTGAAAGAAGGGCGCATGACGGAGAGTACACCAAAACCCCCGTGAGCGATACGAGGGACGCTGCACAGGGCCACAAGAGCCCGCGGCTCAACAGAGAGGAAGAACATGAACTATTTGACACGTACCGGTAAGCCACTGCCCCAAGCAGTGCTGAATTCCGCGGAAGCGGCCAAGAAGGACCCGGTCAACCGCCGTGAGTTCCTGGCCCTTGCCAGCGCCTTTGGTGCAACAACGGCAACCGCCTATGCCATGATCGGCATGGCGCCCCCCGCGCATGCGGATGGCCACGGCAACAAATCCGAAGGCGGCACTGTCCGCATGCAGATGGAAGTGCGCGCGCTGAAGGACCCACGGACCTACGACTGGTCCCAGATCGCGAACTTCTCACGCGGCTGGCTGGAGTATCTGGCGATCTATGAGAACGACGGGACGTTCTCTCCTGCGCTTCTGGAAAGCTGGGAGATCAACGAAGACGCGACAGAATACACATTGAACGTCCGCAAGGGCGTGAAGTGGAACAACGGCGACGACTTCACCGCCGATGACGTGGCGCGGAACATCGCGGGCTGGTGTGACAAGGACGTCGAAGCCAATTCCATGGCAGGTCGTTTCGGAACACTGATTGATGCGGACACCAACAAGGCCATTGAAGGCGCGATTGAGGTTGTAGACAGCCATACCGTCAAGCTGAAGCTGCCAGCCTCCGACATCACGCTGATTGCGGGCATGGCGGATTATCCTGCGGCGATTGTGCACAGTTCGTTTGATCCGGCGACCATGATGGACAACCCCATCGGCACCGGCCCTTACCTGCCTGAATCGCTCGAAGTGGGCGTCAAGGGTGTGCTGGTCAAGAACCCTGACCACGCATGGTGGGGCACAGATGTGTTCGGCGGCCCTTACATCGACCGTCTGGAATACATCGACTACGGCACCGACCCCTCTGCCTGGATTGCGGCGGCGGAAGCGGACGAAGTGGATGCGTTCTATTCCATGGAAGGTGAATTCATCGACATCATGTCCACGCTGGACGGCTGGGTCGAGCATGAGATTGCCACAGCGGCAACCATCGTGATCCGTCCCAACCAGCTGGCCGAAGTGGATGGCATGCAGCCTTATGCGGACAAGCGTGTGCGTCAGGCCATCGGCATGGCCGTGGACAATGAGATCCTGCTTGAGCTGGGTTATGCCGGGCGCGGGATCGTGGCAGAAAACCACCACGTCGGTCCCATGCACCCTGAGTATGCTGAACTGCCCCCACGCAAGGTTGATCCCGCAGCGGCCAAGGCGCTGATGGAAGAAGCCGGCATGGCAGATTTCGAGCATGAGCTGATGTCCATCGACGACGCATGGCGCAAGGACACCACAGACGCGGTGGCCGCACAGCTGCGCGACGCAGGCATCAAGGTGAAACGGACAGTTCTGCCCGGCTCCACCTTCTGGAACGACTGGGCGAAGTATCCGTTCAGCTCCACCAACTGGAACCACCGCCCGCTGGGCGTGCAGATCTGGGCGCTGGCCTATCGCACCGGCGAAGCATGGAACGAGTTTGGATATTCCAGCGAAGCGTTCGACGCCATTCTGACCAAAGCCCTTGCCACAGCAGATGTTGAAAAGCGTCGTGCGCTGATGGCCGAAGGCCAGGCGTTGCTGCAGGAAGATGGTGTGACGATCCAGCCGTACTGGCGGTCGCTCTACAACCACACCAAAGACGGACTGCTGGGCTCAGCGCACCATATCTCGTTCGAGTATCACCCTGCACGGATGGCTTGGTCCGCTTAAGCGACACTGTCTGTCAGTGGAAATCAACAAAGGGCTGCGCATCTGCGTGGCCCTTTTTGTTGGCGTTCAGCGGATTTTCAAGGCTGTCTCGGTCTGGGACACCCAAGCGCGGACCTGCGGCAGGGTCAGACCCAGGATCACCCGATCTGACGGGCATCGCGCCAATTGCGCCCGCACCATCGCGCAAAGCCGTGCCGCCGCCCGGGGGCGGTCCATGCGGTGTTTCATCCGGGCGTTGGCCAATTGGATCAAGGCCTGCACCATGTCGCGTTCTGCCGATCCTTCAGGCGTGCGGGTCCAGACGGCTTCCAGCACCTCGTGACATTCCCAGAAATACCCTGCTTGCAGATAGGCACGTCCTGCAATCCAGGCCTGAGTCTGGGGCAGATCCTGCACATCAACAGTGGCCGTGACGCTGGCCTTGATCGGCGCGAACCACTCCTTGGCGGGCTCATCTTCTCCGATCCCTGGCAAATAGGCCATGGGCGGCACCGGCACGCCGGGGGGGAGTTCTCTCAGTTCACCCATTTCAGGACGCCCTGTCTTGTCGGTTGTTTCATTGTCAGCTGGCTTCGCGCAGGCGGAAACGCTGCACTTTGCCAGTCGCTGTCTTAGGTAGCTCATCCACCACTTCGATCCAGCGGGGGTATTTCCACAGCCCGATCCGTTCTTTCACGTGGCTCTTCAACGCTTCTTTGAACGCATCATCCGCGGTGCCGTTCTGGAGGATGATGTAGGCCTTTGGCTTTTCCAGCCCGTCCTCATCCCGCGCCGCAACCACTGCGGCCTCAAGCACCTGCGGATGGCTGACCAACGCGCCTTCGACCTCAAACGGGGACAGCCAGATGCCGGAGACCTTGAACATGTCATCCGTGCGCCCGCAATAGATCAGCCGCCCATCCGCACGGCGTTCGTATTTGTCGCCCGTGCGGGTCCAGACGCCTTCGAAGGTGCTGCGGGTTTTGTCACGCTGGTTCCAATAGCCCTGCGCGGAGGAGGCGCCGTTGACCAGCAGTTCACCAATCTCTCCCGCGCCCACTTCGCGGTCGGTTTCATCAACCAGCCGCATGTCATAGCCCGGCACCGGAATGCCAGACGTGCCATATTCAAAGTCATCTTCCCGGTTGGACAGGAAGATGTGCAACATCTCAGTCGAGCCCACACCGTCGAGGACCGTCACGTTCATATGTTCCGCCCAGCGGCTGCCGATATCGGCAGGCAGCGCCTCACCGGCAGAGATGGACAACCGCAGAAGCGCGTCCGGCGCGCCGGTGCGATCCATTTCCGCAACCATCCCGGAATAGAGCGTCGGCACCCCGCAAAAGAGCGTGGGTTTGTATTGCTCAATCGTCTCCAGCATCACCTGCGGCGTGGGCCGTCCGGTATAAAGCAGCACGCTGGCCCCAACGGACAGCGGGAAGGTCAGCGCATTGCCAAGGCCATAGGCAAAGAAGAACTTGGCAGCGGACAGGACAAGATCGCTTTCGTGGATGTTGAGGATATGCGCCCCATAGGTATCCGCCGATGCTTTGAGCGCGGAATGCACATGCGTGACACCCTTTGGCCTGCCGGTGGAGCCGGAGGAGTAGAGCCAGAACGCCACCTCATCAGGGCTGACCGCGCGGGTGGGTTGAGGGGTGGCACCTGCGGTGAAATCATCAAACGACCGGGTGCCGTCGGGGGCTTCACCGATCACGACAATCTCGCGCAGGTAGGGGTTGTCGGCCACGATGGGCGCGACCACGGGCCAGAGGTCGGCTGAGACGACCAGAATGGCTGCACGGCTGTCGCGCAGGATCGCGTCATAGATCGGCGTGGCCAGCAGCGTGTTCAGGGGGATCGGGACAACGCCCGCTTTCAAACCACCCCAGAAGAGCTGTGGAAACTCGATCTGGTCCAGCACCAGCAGTGCCATCCGTTCTTCGGGACGAATACCCGCGCGGGCAAGCGCACCCGCCACAAGGTCACTGCCTTCAGCCATCTGGGCATAGGTCAGGCTGCGGCCTGTCTGGACTTCAAGGTAGGCGCATTTGTCTCCGCGACCCTCCGACGGGTGGCGGTCCACAAAAAATGTGGCGGCATTGGCATGAACAGATAGCATAGTTCCCCCTTCGACTCAGACCAGTTTGCCCCTTTAACAGGTAATTTCAACTATGGCGCGTAGCTTATCCCGGATCGGCGTTCAAGCGCTCACGCGGGGTCAGGGCAGTAAGAACAACGTAATGGCGGGGAACATCACAAGGATGACCACCCGCACGATATCGGAACCGACAAACCACAGAACCGCTCGGTAGGTTTGGGTCATCGGCGTTTCACGGTCCATGGAGTTGATGATGAACAGGTTCATCCCCACCGGCGGCGTGATCAACCCCACTTCGACGACAATAAGCACCAGAATGCCGAACCAGATCGCCACGTGTTCCGGGCTCATCCCGAAGTCCATCGCGGTGATCACCGGAAAGAAGATCGGCACGGTCAGCAGAATCATCGACAGGCTGTCCATCAGGCAGCCGAAGATAAGATAGAACAGCAGGATGATGCTGAGCACGAACCACGGGCTGAAGGCCTGCCCCACCACCCAGTCGGCCATGAATTGCGGCACGCCCGAAAGCGCGAGAAAGCCGTTGTAAAAGCCCGCCCCCAGCACGATGAAGAAAATCATCGCCGTGGTGCGCGCGGTGCCCAGCAGGCTGTCACGCAGGCCCGCCCATGTGAGGCGTCCGGAAAAGAGCGCGGCAAGACCCGTTCCTGCGGCCCCAACGGCTGCCCCTTCGGTGGGCGTGAATACGCCTAGGTAGATACCGCCCACCACCAGCAGGAAGATCACCAGAACCGGAAGTGTGTAAAGCAGCGCCGTGAACCGTTCGACCATCGGGACCGGTGGGCGGGTGCCTGCGGACTCGGGGTTCAGGCGCACATAGATGGAAATAGTGATGATGTAGCCAAGTGCAGCCAGCAAGCCGGGAACAAAGGCGGCAAGGAACAGTTTGGCGATGTTCTGTTCGGTCAGGATGGCGTAGATCACCAGAATGACAGACGGCGGGATGAGGATGCCCAGCGTCCCCCCTGCCGCCAGTGTGGCGGTGGAGAACCCCCCCGAATAGCCGTAGCGTTTCAACTCCGGCAGGGCGACTTTCGACATGGTGGCTGCCGTGGCCAGTGACGATCCGCAGATCGCGCCAAACCCAGCGCAGGCACCTACCGCCGCCATTGCCACACCGCCGCGGCGGTGGCCAAGGAAGCCTTCGGCCGCGCGGAACAGCGATTGCGACATGCCTGACAGCGTTGCGAATTGACCCATCAGCAGGAACAGCGGGATGATCGACAGCGAGTAGCTGGAGAACGTTGTGTAGGTTTCCGACTTCAACTTGGCCAGCAGCGGCGTCGGGTTGCCGCCCATCGCCCAGTACCAGCCGCCAAAGCCGCACAGCAGCATTGCCAGACCAATCGGCGCGCGCAGGAAGATCAGCAGCAGCAGGACGGGGAAGGAGTAGAACCCAAGCTCAAGGTTGCTCATGCTCAGGCGCTCTCTTGCTCGGAGGGGAGGATGTTCTGGCCCAGCACCGCTTCCTTGATGCGCGCGAATGCGCAGTAGATGGCGATCGTGCAGGCCACAAGGCCCGAGGCGAAGCTGGCCGCATAACCCCACCAGACCGGGAACTGGAGAAAGAACGTGGTTTCCCCATTGCCGATATAACGCTGCATCCCTTCAAAGAGCCGCCAGATGATCAGCAGGATCACCAATGCCAGCACCACTTCCCAGAACGCCTTGATCCAGCGGGTGACGCGGTCCGGCAGAGCCATGGTAAAGACATCCACCGTTGCATGGGCGCCGTAGAACTGGGTGATCGGCAGGAAGGAAAAGATGGCAAAGGCAACGCCTGCCTCAAGCAGTTCGTAGGTGCCGGTGATTTCCCCCACACCAAACCAGCGGCCCGTGATGGAAATGCTCACAAGCGCGATCAGCGCGATCAGAACCAGACCACCCACAAGTGCCGTGAGCCGCGCCAGCGCGTGGATAAAGCGGTGCATGATATGTCCTGTTGTCCCTGCCTGCCAGGTCAGGTGCGCACGTTCGCGCGCACCAGTCGTTCTTAACGCACGAAGGATCAGCCGCCGTCGTAGCCGTTGATCAGCCCGCGCGCCTCATCGATGAGCGCCTGACCGTCGATGCCCTTTTCGGTCATATCCGCCAGCCACTGGTCATAGATGGGTGCAGCCGCGTCGATCCAGACCTGCGTTTCCTCTGCGTTCAGCGCCACGATGTTGTTGCCCGCATCCACCGCCAGCTTGCGTGAAGGTCCATCAGAGGCTTCCATCGTGCCGCCTGCGAAGACCGAGAACTCCAGCCCGGAGTTGTCGTCGATCACTTTCTTGAGGTCATCGGGCAGGCCTTCGTAGCGGTCCTTGTTCATCGCCAGCACAAAGGTCAGCGTATAGAGCATGTTGCCAGTGAATTCGGTGTGGTTGGTGACCAGTTCCGGCACCTTGAGGGCCTTGGTGACTTCCCAAGGGATCGTCGCGCCGTCAATCACGCCTTTGGACAGGCCTTCAGGGATCGCGGGGACGGGCATGCCAACGGGCGTGCCGCCCAATTGCTCGATCAGCTTGGACGCCAGCCGGGAGCCGCCGCGCAGTTTCATACCGGTCATATCCGCAGGTGTGCGGATTTCCTTGTTGGCGTGGATCAGGCCGGGGCCATGGACCCATGTGCCAAGAATGTGCACATCCTTGAATTCGGTGTCTTTCATGTGCGTCTCGAACATCTGCCAGTAGGCAGCGCTTGCCGCTTTGGCGTCGGTCACAAGGAACGGCAATTCAAAGACTTCGGTGCGCGGGAACCGACCGGGCGTGTAACCAACCACGGTCCAGACGATGTCGGCCACGCCGTCGATTGCCTGATCCATCAGCTCCGGTGGCTTGCCGCCCAACTGCATCGACGGGTAGCGTTCGACCTTGATCCGGCCTTCGCTGTCTTTCTCAACATTGTCGGCCCAGACATCCAACACCAGCTTGGGCACATTGGCCTGTGGTGGCAGGAACTGGTGCATGCGCAGCGTCACGTCCTGCGCCATGGCTGTCGTCGCCGTCAGCGCAGCGGCAACAGTGGCGCCCGCAAGGCCCAGCAAAGTGCGGCGAAAAATCATTGGTCTCTCCCTTTGATATGAGCGTGGTGCCACCCCGTTATCGGGCGTGCATCATCGTGTTCAGGTTGTAATCAGACAGCACCTGCCGTGCCGCGTCAATCAAGCTGAGGCGGGAATGGGTGAAAAATGTGCCATCAGCCGCATTCCTGCCAGAAATGGGCGGAAACGCACAGCCTCAGCGACCTGAACAGAGATGGAAAGGGGGAGGTGGTGGCGTTACCTGGATTTGAACCAGGGACCTAACGATTATGAGTCGTTCGCTCTAACCAACTGAGCTATAACGCCGTGAGCGCGTGGATTAGGCCAGCACCGACGATCCGTCAAGCCCTAAACCAGTGCAATCTGTCCAGATCAATGCGCAGGCGAGGCCACAACATCCAGGAGGCTGCGCCCGCCGTCCACGGTGATCACTTCGCCGGTCATGAAAGACGAACTCTCTGCCGCGAGGAACTGCACGGTTTCGCACAGCTCCGTTGGGGCGGCGATGCGGCCAAGGGGGGTGTTTTGGCGGATGTCATCGCGCCATTCGCGATTCTCTGCCACAGCGGTGCGCAGCGACGCGCTCATCACCGATCCGAATGCGATGGCGTTGACGCGAATGCGGTGTTCGGCAAGGACCATGGCCATCGACCGGGTCATCTGCTGCACGGCGGCCGCCGCGATGGCGTATCCCATCAGATCAGGCCGTGTCTGTCGCGCGGCGATAGAGCTGAGATTGACGATTGCGCCGACCTGTCCGTCTGCTTGTTTCTCTGCCTGCTTCATCATGCGTTTGGCGACCAGCTGCGACAGTGTCAGCGCCGTCATCAGGTTCTGATCCAGCAGGGTGGAGACAGAGGTATCTTCCATATCAAGCGCGTCCGTGACCATGACCTGCCGGGACGCATTGACCAGAATGTCCACCTGATCATAGGCATCAATGGTCGCAGAGATGAGATTGGCAATGGTCAGCCGTTGCCGAAGGTCGCCCGCAAAAACGCGGATGTTGCCGTCTTCGGGTTCGCTGCCCAGTTCTTCGATCAGCTTTTTCTCATTCATGTCGGCGGCCATGACGTTGGCCCCGCGATCCGCCAGATGACGGGCGATGGCCAATCCGATACCGTCCGCGGCACCGGTTACAATTGCTGTCTTGCCCTTGATCGAAAATGCCATGGACCTGTCCCTTGCAAATGCTCAGCGCCGGGGGCGCAAAGGTCGTGTTGCATGAAAAAGCTTGAACCGGGCGTCGCCGCCAATCTCGCTTACCTCTGCAAAACGCTTTTTCAGCTCGGCTTCATAGGGCAGATGGCGGTTCGCGACCATCCATAAATCCCCGTGAGAGGACAATATCCGCGCGGCTGACGCAACGAAAGCCTGTCCGATCTGCGGCTCTGACGCGCGCCCACGGTGAAACGGTGGGTTCATCACCACGGCATCCATGCGGTGCGGCGGCGCCCAGGTGGTTGCGTCTTCCCAGTGGAAAACGGCCCTGTCATCGGTCACATTGTGGCGGGCGCAGGCCATCGCCATGTGCCCCGCTTCGACAAGATGCACCTTGGTGACGGCGTCACGGGTCAGCACATGGGCGGCAAGGTATCCCCAGCCCGCCCCAAGATCGGCGACCTCCCCCTTCATCTTGTCGGGCAGCGCGTCCACCAGAAGGGCCGAAGCCAGATCGACCCCATCGGCGGAAAACACGCCAGGCGCGGTCCAGAACCCGCCATCGGTCAGCGCCGGGCCCGCTTCCCAATCGGCAAAGCAATCTGCAGCCGGTGCTTTGATCCAGAAAAGCTTGCCATGTGCCTTGGAGATCGGCCCTTCGACACTGACGCGCGCCCGCATCGCCTTGAGGATTGAATCGACGCCATCGGTCTTTTGTCCGTCGATGACGACAATGCCATCGCTCAGTGTACAGGCCTCTGCCACCATGGCGCGGGCTTCGGCCTTGGCGCGAGGCAGGCAAACGATGGTGGCGGCGTAGCGGGCGCTGGGGCTGTGCATGACTTCAAAGCCGCGTGCAGACCAGGCGTCAAAGCTGGGTTTGAAATCGTGGATAATGTGGCAGCGCTCCGGCGGCAGCCCCGGCAGATCCGCGTCGTCAGGCGGATTGAAAATGGCAATCAGCCCTTCGTCGGCCAGGTCCATTGCACCGCCGCTGATCGCCAACTGCAATCGTGCGTCGATCACGCTATTCTTCTTTTTCCATGGTGCATTGCAGCGGATGCTGGTGGCGGCGGGCAAAATCCATCACCTGCGCGACCTTGGTCTCCGCAATCTCGTGACTGAAGACACCGACCACGGCCAGACCTTTCTTGTGTACGGTCAGCATGATCTCAAACGCCTGCGCGTGGTTGAGACCAAAGAAACGCTCAAGCACATGAACGACGAATTCCATCGGGGTGAAGTCGTCGTTCAACAACATCACCTTATAGAGCGGCGGGCGCTTGGTCTTGGGTTTGGTCTTGGTCAGCAGATCGGTCTGATCCTCCCCGTCCGAGCCGTCTTCCGACATCGCCACAGGGGTCAGGGCGGCCCAAAGGCTGTCCATATCGTCTTGTGTCATGTTGTCTTCAGGGCGCATTGCTGCTCCATCGGGTGAAGGGAATCTGTTGTGCTATGGGTTGTCTATATAACCTGTGCAGGGCGTTAGAAAAGAGGGTGCCTGAAATGAGCGTCGCATTGACCACGATCGGCTTTGATGCCGACGATACGCTTTGGCACAATGAACGGTTCTTTGCCCCGACCCAAACGCATTTCGCGACCCTTTTGGCGGACTACACCGACAGCGCCACCCTGATGGCCCGTCTTGAAGCGGCAGAGCGTCGGAACCTGCCGCATTATGGATTTGGAATCAAAGGCTTCACCCTGTCGATGATTGAAACCGCGATAGAGGTGACAGAAGGGCGCGTATCAGGCACCGTCATTGCAGAATTGCTGGATGCAGGGCGGGATATGCTGTCTCATCCGGTGGATATTCTGCCGGATGTGGTGGCGGTCCTGGAGAAGCTGCGGGCAGATCACAAGTTGATCGTGATCACCAAGGGGGATCTGCTGGATCAGGAGCGCAAGTTGGCGCAATCGGGGTTGCGAGATCACTTCGACGCGGTTGAGATTGTGTCGGACAAGACCACCCAAGTCTACGGCACACTTTTTGCGCACCACGGCACGGGCGTGGATCAGGGGTTGATGGTGGGCAATTCGCTTGCTTCCGACGTGGTGCCGATGATCGAAGCGGGGGGTGTCGGGGTGCATGTGCCGCATGACCTGACATGGGCACTGGAAACCGCGCCAGCCCCGCACAGCGATCGGTTCCATGAAATCGCAGGTCTGGGTGCACTGCCTGATCTGATTGAGCGGATCACCGCCGTCTGAGTCTGTCTTCGAATCTGGGCAGACTGCCTGAATTTCGCCTCATTCTCGCCTTAATCGCGCAGGTTGTGGGAAGCCCATGCTGCACCGCAATATCTGGACAGCGAAAAGCGCGTTTTTTCCGCAACATAGCTCCTGCCGTGGGTTTATTGAAAACGCCGGGTATGTTACGGTATTTGTAATAAATAAAAGTGGTCAGTCGAAAAATCGACGATCTGAGGCAGAAAAAGGCAGGTTTAGAATGAAGGTGCGGCGCGTGCAGCCGGCCCGATTGGGGCTATTTATTTTTTCGGCAATTTGGCTTTTGGTGGTGGTGCCGCTGAGCGCGATGGCAGCGCCCTATGCGGCTTATGTGATTGATGCGCGCACGGGGAAGGTTCTGCATTCGCGGAATGCCGATACCCGCCTGCATCCGGCATCCCTGACCAAGATGATGACGGTTTACATCGCCTTTCAGGCGGTGGAACGGGGTGAGATTTCGCTGGATACCAAGGTGACGATCTCCAAGAAAGCCGCAGCAGAGCCACCAAGCAAGCTGGGCCTGCGTCCGGGGCAGCGCATTGCTCTGCGCTACCTCATTCGCGCGGCTGCGGTGAAGTCTGCCAATGATGCCGCCACCGCGATTGGTGAAGCCATTTCGGGGTCGGAGGCGAAGTTCGCGCGCCGGATGAACCGCACGGCCAAGCAGCTTGGCATGACCCGCACCACCTTCAAGAACATGCACGGGCTGACCGAAGCCGGGCACCTGTCCACCGCACGCGACATGACGATCATGGGTCGGCATCTGCTCTATGATTTTCCTGAGTATTATAACCTGTTCTCCCGCAAGACGGCAGATGCAGGCGTGCGCAAGGTTAGCCATACCAACCGCCGCTTTCTGAACGCCTACAAAGGCGCGGACGGCATCAAGACGGGCTATACCCGTGCCGCAGGCTTTAACCTCACCGCGTCAGCAGAGCGCGGGAATGAGCGGATCATCGTGACCGTCTTTGGTGGCAAATCAACCACGTCGCGCAATGCCAAGGTGGCGGAACTGATGGATCTGGGATTCCGTCGTGCGCCATCCCGTGCACCGCTGCGCAAGCCCAAGCCACCGGCGTATATCCCTGACGATTCACCCCGCATCGCCTCTGCCGGGACGGTGGGAGGCGCAGGCAAGACCATTCGGCTTGTGGGTGCTGTGAAGACATCGAAGCGGCCCAAGGTCAGACCGGGCGCGATGGTGCCGGTTCTTGTCGCACAAGAAAGCACGCCTGCTGTGACCAATGCCGACGTGACCGCCGCACTGAAAGAGGCTGTTGCAAGCGCACCTGAACCCGCGACCGTTCCGGTGGCTGCATCGGACGGCAGTGTGAAACTGGCGGCAGCGACCACATCAATCCGCCCCGCAGCACGGCCCAAGACAGTGCAGGCCCGCGCCGCCAAACCCGTTGAGCAGGAAGTCGTAACCCGCGTCTCGACCTCCGGCGGGCGGCACTGGGGCGTCAATGTGGGCCGGTTCCCCAACCGCTTTGCGGCTGAGAAGATCCTGCTGAAGACCGCATTGGCTGAAATGGCAACGCTGGATGGCAGCCTGCGCAAGGTCGTGAAACGTCCACAGGGGTTTGATGCCAACTTCCTTGGCATGACCCGTGAAAGCGCGGATCTGGCATGCCGTCGCTTGGCCGCGCGCAATGTCAGCTGCTTTATGATTGGTCCCGGTTGAGGTCAGCTTTTGCCTCCCGGCGCAACCATTGCACAAAAGACTTCAGTGCAGGCCGCATGACACCGGGTTTCGTGACAAGGTAGTATCCCGCACCCGGCGCATCCTCGAGCGCGACCACCCGCAGGCGGCCTGCGGCGATATCATCCTCCACAAAGCAGCGCACAGTCACGGCGATCCCCTGACCGGAACGCGCGCCTTCCAGCAGCAGGTTTCCGGGCAACTGCGTCATGCCGAAGCCGGCTTCGCGATGAACGCCCTGTTGCTCCAGCCAGCTGTCCGCCTCTGATCGGCCCAGCTCTTCGAGCCAGGGCAGACGCGCCAGATCGGCCGGTTTCGGCACCGGGCCATCTGTACCTACAAGGGAAGGTGCTGCCACCACCACAATCGGGGATTGGACCAGCATCTCACACTCCAGCCCCGGCCAATCGCAGGTGCCATGGCGGATCGCCAGATCCACACCGTCCGGGCCAAGATCGGCCAGCTTCGGGGTTGGGTTCAGCATCAGGTCGACATTGGCGAATTTCTCACGAAACCGCGGCAGGCGGGGCATCAGCCAGGATGCCGCAAAGGTTGGTGTCAGCGAGATATGCAAAGGCTGGGCCGCCCGTGCGCCCGTCAGCACCTGCGCCATGGAGATCATCCCGCCAAAGCCTTGTCGCACCGCATCTGCCATCTGTATCCCGTCAGGGGTCAGGGCAAGTGCCCGACCGCTGCGATCGAGCAGGACAAGATCAAGATGCGCTTCGAGGCTGCGTAACTGCTGACTGATCGCGGCATGGCTGACGCCAAGGGCATCACCCGCAGCCACGACAGAGCCTTCTTCGGCAAAGGCCGCGAAGGCGCGCAAGGATGACAGGGGCGGTAGATCACGCCAATCCATATTAAACCTCAGCTTACATAATATCAGGATCCATGAGTCGCATATAACGCCGTCTTAGGTCAATGATAGGTTCACCAACACAATCAGAGCAGGAGAGACACCATGCTGAACATCTATGCACACTCGTTCATGACCGCCACAAGAACCAACTGCACAAGGCTCCACGATGTGCCGCCTGCCAATGCTGAGAAACGTCGGCGCTGGTGGCAGTCGCGCAGGCAGGTCTGCGTTGATCTGACAAAACTCTGATCTCACAAATTCAATGCTGGAGTCGGCACATGGCTGAACTTACACAAGACCTCTCCCCTCAGGCCGGGGAACGTATGACCGGGACGGCCCTGATCAAATGGGCTGCTTCGATCTTTCAGATCATGGGATATGGAGCCACTGCCTTTGGCATGACCCCGTTGAACATCTATCTGTTCTTCGCCGGCCTGATTGGGTGGTTCATTGTCGGGGTTCTTTGGCAGGACCGGGCAATCATGCTGATCCATGTGGTGGCCTTTGGTGCCATGGTTGCCGGATTGCTGGGGGCCGCAAGTTAAGGAGCTTCCTCCGGCGCTGTCACCGCCTTGTAGAGATGCCAGGTCGCATGTCCCAGCACCGGCATCACCAGAAACAAGCCCAGAAACAACGGCACCATGGCAGCCAGCGTGGCGGCTGCAATCAGCACGCCCCAGAACAGATAGACCACCGGCGCCTCCTGCACAGCCACGATTGACCGCAGGAGCGCAGACATGAAATCAACATCCCGGTCCAGCAGCATCGGCATCCCCAACACGCTGATGGAGAAGACAACAATCGCAAAGACCGCGCCGACTGCTGTGCCGAAGGCCAGCATGCTCAGCCCCTCCGACGTGAAGAATACGTCGAGGGAGGACGAGACATTGGTCATCGGCGAGAGGCCCAAGAACAGGGCAAAGATCATGTGGCCAAGGAAAAACCAGAACAGGAATACCACGATGATGATCACGGCCAGCCATGGCAATTGCCCCGTGCGCGCGCGCCAGACCACGCCCATGACCTGCGACAGGGCCAAGGGTTCGCCCAAGCTGCGGCGACGACTGACTTCATAAAAGCCAAGCGCCGCCAAGGCCCCTACCAGCGGAAAGCCCATCACCGCGAGGATCAGCCAGAAGGTGTGGCCGGTTGCATAGGTGATGCCCGTCATCAGCAGCCCTGCAATCACAAAGAAGCTGGCGAAGAACAGATCGGCCATTGGGGCTGCTGCAAAATCGCCGAAGGCGGCGGTCAGACTGCTGCGGATGTCGGCAAAATGTGGTGCGCGTATTGTGGGAACGCCATGGGGTCTTTCTGTCATGGCGTAAGTATTGCAATTATTCCGAGGAAATCAAACCGGTGTTGCAAGGACCAGTCTCAGGTGGCGGCCTGTAACAAGGTGCGCGTGTAGTCAGACTTGGGTCGCTCATAAAGATCATCCGCCGCGCCGTGTTCGACCACGTCGCCGCGTTTCATCACGATAACCTGATGCGACATGGCCCGCACGACCTTCAGGTCATGGCTGATAAAGAGGTAGGCCAGCCCGTACTTCCGTTGCAATTCCCGCAGCAATTCCACAATTTGCACCTGTACTGTCATGTCGAGCGCCGATGTCGGTTCATCCAGTACCAGCAGTTTCGGGCGCAGCACCATCGCGCGGGCGATGGCGATCCGCTGGCGCTGGCCGCCGGAAAACTCATGCGGGTAGCGATCCATTGTTGTGGGGTCGAGGCCCACTTCCAACATCACGTCCTGCACCAGCACGCGCTGATCCTGGCCTTTGTCGATGCCATGCACGCCAAGCCCTTCGGAGATGATCTGGAAGCAGGTCATGCGCGGGGAGAGGGAGCCGAAGGGGTCCTGAAACACGATCTGCATCTCTGCCCGCAGCTTGCGCAATTGCCGGGTCGACCATTTGCGCACGTCCTGCCCCATGAAGGTAATGCCCCCTTCGGATGCAATCAGCCGCATGATTGCCAATGCCATCGTGGTCTTGCCTGATCCGCTTTCGCCGACGATGCCAATCGTTTCCCCGGCGCGGACGCTAAAGGTTGCGTCGTTGACGGCTTTGACGTGGCCGACCGTGCGGCGCAGCAGCCCCTTCTGGATCGGGAACCAGACCTTGAGGTTCTGCGTCTCAGCGATCACTTCAGCCCGCTCCGGGACAGGCTCGGGCGTGCCCGAGGGCTCAGCCGCGAGCAGCTTTTGCGTATAGGGGTGTGCGGGATTGTCAAAGATCTGCGCGGTTGGCCCCTGCTCCACGATCTCTCCGTGCTGCATGACGCAGACGCGGTCAGCGATGCGGCGCACCACCCCCAGATCGTGGGTGATGAACAGCAATCCCATACCTTCGCTGGCTTTCAGTTCCGCCAGAAGTTCAAGGATCTGCGCCTGAATGGTCACGTCCAGCGCGGTTGTCGGTTCATCCGCAATCAGGACATCGGGTTTGTTCGCAAGCGCCATCGCGATCATCACGCGTTGTCGCTGCCCGCCGGACAATTGGTGCGGATAGGCCCCCAGACGGCTTTCGGCATCGTTGATCCCTACCTTGTCCATCAGTTCCAGAATGCGCGCGCGCGCGGCGTCACCGGTCAGCCCCTGATGCAGGGCGAGGCTTTCGTTCAACTGCTTTTCGATGGTGTGCAGCGGGTTGAGCGAGGTCATCGGTTCCTGAAAGATAAAGCTGATGTCATTGCCGCGCACCTTGCGCAGCATCGCTTCATCCGCGCCGATCATCTGTTGCCCGTCATAGGTGACGGAACCGGAAACTTCCGCACTTTCCCCCAGCAGCGCCACGGTCGACAGCGCAGAAACGGATTTGCCTGAACCAGATTCGCCCACCAGCGCCACGGTCTCTCCCCGCTCCACTGCGAAGCTGACGCCTTTGACGGCCTCAGTCAGTTGGCCATCCTGCCGGAAGGAAACCCGCAGGTCTTTGACGTCCAGAAGCGCGGTCATGCGAAGATCTTTCTGGGATCAAAGGCGTCACGGATGCCTTCGAAGATGAACACCAGCAATGACAGCATCACAGCGAAAGTCACAAATGCAGTGAAGGCGAGCCATGGCGCTTGCAGGTTCTGCTTGGCTTGAAGTGTCAGTTCGCCAAGCGACGGGGCGGAGGACGGCAGGCCAAAGCCCAGATAGTCCAGACCCGCCAGTGTGCTGATGGTCCCGGTGATGATGAAAGGCAGCATGGTCAGCGTGGCGACCATGGCGTTAGGCAGCATGTGGCGGAACATAATTGTGGTGTTGCTGACACCCAGCGCGCGGGCAGCCCGGACGTATTCAAGGTTGCGCGCCCGCAGGAATTCCGCACGCACAACGCCGACAAGGGCAGTCCAACTGAAAAGGACCAGCAAAAAGACCAGCAGCCAGAAACTTCGCCCCAGTATCGCGAACATGATGATGATCACATAGAGCGACGGGGTGGAGGACCATATCTCGATGATCCGTTGGAAGATCAGGTCTGTCCAACCGCCGAAGAAACCCTGCACCGCGCCTGCAATGATGCCGATCAGGCTGGCCAGCCCGGTGACCATGAGGGTGAAGAAGATCGACAACCGAAACCCATGAATCACCCGCGCCATCACGTCACGTTTGGTGCCATCCGTGCCCAGCCAGTTCTGCTCATTTGGGGGCAACGGTGCCGCACCGGGCCGGTCGACGGCGGTGTTGAAGGAATAGGGAATGATGGGCCAGATGCTCCACCCCTGCTCAATCGCCTCGCCCTCAATCATGCCGTCCTGCGCATCTTCGATGTAGCCCTCGGGATCATCAAAGCACAGGTCCAGCCCACCGGTGGCGATCAGGCACTTCACCTCCGGATCGCGATAAACCGCTTCGGTCTGGAAATCGCCGCCGAAGGCCGTCTCAGGATAGAAGTTGAAAATCGGCACGTAATATTCGCCGCGATAGTTCACGACGATGGGTTTGTCGTTGGCCACAAACTCCGCAAACAAGGAGATGCCGAAGAGGATCGCGAAGATCCACAAGGACCAATAGGCCCGCCGGTTACGTTTGAAGTTGCGCCAGCGACGTTGGTTGAGAGGGGAAAGCGCCATCAGCCTTCCCTCCGCTCAAAGTCGATGCGTGGATCGACCAGCACGTACATCAGGTCTGAAATGATGCCCACCACCAGCCCCATCAGCGCAAAGATGAACAGCGTGCCAAAGACAATCGGATAGTCCCGCGCCACCGCCGCTTCAAAGCCCAGCCGCCCCAGCCCGTCGAGGGAGAAGATCGTCTCAATCAACAGCGACTGGCCGAAGAAGACCCCGATGAACACCGCCGGGAAACCTGCGATGACGATCAGCATCGCGTTGCGGAAGACGTGACCATAGAGCACACGGCTCTCCGCCAGGCCCTTGGCACGGGCGGTCATCACGTAGTGTTTCTTGATCTCATCCAGAAAGGAATTCTTCGTCAGCAGCGTCAGCGTCGCAAAGGCGGAAATGGTGGAAGCCAGCACCGGGAGGGCGATGTGCCAGAAGTAATCCGCGACCTTGCCCAGCGGACTCAGTTGATCGAAATTGTCGGACGTGAGACCCCGCAAGGGGAAGATTTGCCAATATGAACCGCCCGCGAACAACACCAGCAGCAGGATCGCAAACAGGAAGCCGGGGATCGCGTAGGCGGCGATGATCGCACCTGACGTCCAGGTGTCAAAACTGGTGCCGTCTTTCACCGCTTTTCGGATGCCCAGCGGGATCGATACCAGATAGGCAATAAGGGTCGACCAAAGGCCCAGCGTGATGGAAACAGGCAGCTTTTCCTTGATCAACTCGATGACGCTGATGGAGCGGAAGTAACTTTCCCCGAAGTCGAAGCGCATGTAGTTCCACATCATGTTGAAAAACCGCTCCACAGGGGGTTTGTCGAAGCCGAACTCTTTCTCAAGCTCTGCAATGAACTCCGGCGGCAATCCCCTTGCGCCAACGTAGGTTTCAGCACCTGCTGTGACCTCCGTCGCGCCTGCATCATTGCCGTTTCCGGCAAACCCTTCGAAGACATCCCCGCCGCCCTGAATACGGGCAATGGCCTGCTCCACCGGCCCACCGGGGACAAATTGCACGAGGGTGAAGTTGATCAGCATGATGCCGATCAGCGTGGGAATGATCAGCAGCAGCCGTCGAAAAATATAGGCGCCCATGGGCGGATTACCTCAACGCACCAGCGGCGCGCAGAGCGGCACCTTTTTCTTCATTGTACCACCAGAAGTCGAGGAAACCCAAAGCGTAAGGCGGGATCGTTTCGGGATGTTCATATTGGTCATAGTAGGCGGTCCAATGCACCGCCTTGTACCAGACGGGGATCATGAAGAATTCGTACCGCAGGGCCCGATCCAGCGCCCGCAGGGTCGCCGCTTCGGTTTCAGAATCCTCCGCCCGCAATGATGCCTCGATGATCGCATCGACAAGCGGGCTGGCCAGACCGGCGGGGTTGAACAGGGAATACGCCGCGTCCTCGGATCCGAAGCGCTGGATCAGACCGGTGCCCGTTCCCAGAAATGCCGCGTAGGAATCGAATACCAGATCGTAGTCGCGGTCCCGCTCTCGTGAGGTGTATTGGGAGGCATCCACCTTCTCCAGCACCGCATCAATGCCCATGGCGGTCAGGTTGGACATGAAGTTTTCCACTACCGCAGACAGTGTTGCCGACCCTGCGGAGTTCAAGAGAAATGTCAGGCGGAGGGGTTCGCCATCCGCGTTGTAGCGTTCGCCATCATCACCCACGGCCCAGCCCGCTTCGTCCAGCAGCTTCATGGCGCGGCGCGCGTTGCGGCGGTCCAGCAGACGGTCAGGTTTGGAGGTATGCGGCACGGTGACGTCGTCTGTCAGCATCTCAGGGGGCACCAGATCGCCGAGGCTTTTCAGGAAAGCCAATTCGCCCCCTTCCGGGGCACCCATCGCCATCAGCGGGGTGTCCTGACTGAAAGAAGCGCGCTGCTCAAACAAGCCATACTGCAAGGATTCGTTTGTCCATTCGAAGTTGTAGGCCAGCGCCACGGCCTGCCGGACGCGCTTGTCCTGAAGCACCTCGCGGCCCAGATTGAATACGATCCCGTTGGGCGTCGGCGGGGAGCCATCGGGCAATTCATTCTTGACCACCTGCCCGCTCTGCACCTTGGGGAAGTCGTAGTTGCTGGCCCACTGTTTGGAATTGCCTTCGTTGCGGAAGGTGTATTCACCGGCTTTGAAGGCCTCAAACGCTGAATTCTCGTCACCAAAGTACTCAATCCGGATCTTGTCGAAATTGCCCCGTCCCTGATTGAACGGCAGGTCTGCGCCCCAGTAGTCCGGGTTCCGCTTATAGACGATGCGGCGGTTCACATCGACATCGTCGATCATGTAAGGCCCTGATCCCGGTGAGGTTTCGAGACGGCTTTCGTCGAGACGCGCGCCGCTTTCGTCGTACCATTTCTTGGACCACGCAGGCACGCCGCCCACCTGCTCGATCAAGCTGCGCCGTGATACACCTTCGGCGAAGTAGAACTTGATGGTGTGATCATCGATCACCTCGACCTTGGGGATGAGGCGGCGCACGGCTTGCGCATAGCTTTGCAGGCCCTGATCCAGCAGCAGGTTGTGAGAAAACGCGATGTCATGGGCCGTGACCGGATCCCCGGTAGAGAAACGGGCCTCCGGCCGCATGTAGAAAATGACCCAATCCTTGCTGGGCGGATACTCCAGCGTTTCGCACAGCAGACAGTAGTATTCAGCGTAGACATCCGCAGGTGCAGGGGCGTTCACCCCTTCCCCGAGCAGGCTTTCGAACATGACGGTGGACAGCGCACCGCCCCTGCCCTTGCGGGTGTAGGGGTTCATCGAATCGAATGTGCCCAGAGTCGCTATCGAAATCTCGCCACCTTTGGGGGCATCCGGGTTCACATAGTCGAAATGCGGGTAGTCCGGCCCATAGGTCAGGTCGCCGAAGAAGCTGTAGCCGTGGCTCTTGATGGTTTTTTCCTCAGCCCAGGCAGCCGTGGCGATGACAAGCGACAGTCCCAGAACCAGTAAGGCGCTCCACCCTATCCGCATGGCGTCTTTTGCTGGCAGTCGGGTTGAGGTTTTGGCGCGGGTCCGGGGTGGTGTCATCAGGCACATCCTTCTTAAGCGTCGTTCGGCGTTTTTCACCATGTAAGCTAACGACGCGCTCTGCCAAGACACAAGTTGCGAATATGTGATCTGGGGTCAGAAACGAAAAAGGCCGCCCGGTTGTGGGCGGCCTGTCTGTTCGCGCAGCGCTGGATCAGTCGTCCAGGCTGTCGAGGTAGGCAATGACGTTTGCACGGTCTTCCGGCTTTTTGAGGCCAGCGAACCCCATCGTCGTGCCGGGTGCGTAGCCCTTTGGATTTTCAAGAAACGCGCTCAGCTCTTCCGGGGTCCAGGCGACATCTGTCATCCCGGCCAATACGCCGGAATAGCCAAACCCATCAGCGGCGGCGATCTGGCGTCCGACGACACCGTGCAGATACGGACCAACGTTATTGTCGCCCGCCGCAACCTTGTGACAGGCGGAGCATTTGCGGAACACGCGTTCGCCACTTGCGGGATCAGCGGCTTCCATCAATGCTGCAAAATCGATCTCTTCTTCCGGCTCGGCTTCTTCGGCGCCTTCAACTTCAATAGCATAGGATTGTTCGCCATGGGCTTCGGCGTGGTACAGTTCTTCGCCGACCCACTTGCCCAACAAAAGGACGAGCCAGGCCCCGAAAAGACCTGCGGCGAGTTTTGTCATTGTCATTGTGTCGAACATCTTTGGGTCCTACTGGCATTGGTTGCGCTTGCTGGCGCGTATCTATTGCTTTCCCTTGGCACAGGCAAGGTGTACTTACCGCGACCAATCGCCCTTATGGGTGACATTCTTTCAAAGGTAACCCAGATGTCTGAAGAAATTGCCCCACGTATCGCATTTCAGGGTGCTTTGGGGGCGTATGGTCATGAAGCCTGCCTGCAGGCCAACGCAGACATGATCCCCGTGCCCTGCACAACCTTCGAAGAGGTGATCCGCGCTGTGCGCAACGGCGACGCGGACCTTGCGATGCTGCCGGTTGAGAACACGACCTATGGCCGGGTTGCAGACATCCACCGCCTGCTGCCCGAAAGTGGACTGCATATCATTGGTGAAGCGTTTGTCCGGGTGCGCATTGCGTTGATGGCCCGCCCCGGAGTGCCGCTTGCGGATGTCAAACACGTGCGGGCGCATCTGGTGCTGCTGCCGCAGGCCCGCAAGTTTCTGGATCAGCACGGTATCACATCCGAACCCGCCGCGGACAGCGCCGGTGCCGCAGCAGACCTTGCCGCA
This sequence comes from uncultured Sulfitobacter sp., assembly GCF_947500075.1. Classification (GTDB taxonomy): domain Bacteria; phylum Pseudomonadota; class Alphaproteobacteria; order Rhodobacterales; family Rhodobacteraceae; genus Sulfitobacter. The sequence continues at coordinate 101,796 of NZ_CANMQS010000003.1, forward strand.
TCCGACCTGACCCACGAAGGCGTACTGGCAAGCGCTGTCGCGGCTGACATTCACGGGCTTGAAGTGCTGGCCAGCGATATCGAGGATCAGGCGCATAACACCACCCGCTTCTTGCTGATGGCTCCCCAGATTGATCTGAGCCCGCGGGCGGAAACGATGTTGACCACATTCGTTTTTGAAGTGCGCAACATTCCGGCCGCTCTGTACAAAGCGATGGGCGGATTTGCGACCAATGGCGTGAACATGACCAAGCTGGAAAGCTATATGGTGGGCGGGTCCTTCACCGCGACACAGTTCTACGCAGACATCGAAGGGCACCCCGACGACGCGCCGGTGCGCCGCGCCCTGGAGGAGCTCTCCTATTTCACCAACCGCGTGGACATTCTTGGCGTCTACCCTGCCCATCCCGGCCGCGCCGAAAGCACTTAGCTGAGGCCCTGACCCGCGTTGCTTTTCCCGCTTTCCAGCGCGTAGCGGTCTTGCATGCCCAAGGCATACTCCGCCACCCGCTTGTTGAACCGCTGTGTCAATGTGCCTTTGGCCAGCTTCAGCGATTGCACCAGCAGACGTGCACTGAGGTTAAGCGGCTTGAGCTCTAGGGACACCATGATCCGCGTCTGGGTGCGCGACAAGGCAATCAACTCAAAACTGGTGCGGCCCAGAACACCCGGTGAAGTGCTTTCAAGAGCCATGTCGTTGGGCCGGTCAAATTCTACCAGTTCCAGTTGCAGTTCCCGGCGTTTCCCCCGCATCGTGAAGGACGCCTCCCACATTGCGCCGACCCCCGGTTCCTCCCGGTTATCAAGGCGTTGCACCTCCGCGCCCCGGCGCATCGCTGCCCTTTCAAAACTTTCGAAATCGCACAGCATCTCAAAGACCGCATCTATCGGCGCTTCGATATCTTCCTTGGTGCTAAACTTCATTCATGTCACCTGTGCCTAAGAGGATCATACACGATCACGGCCGCAAAAGCGGGCTTTTCTTCTGTGGTCAATCCAATCTGTCTGCAAGCCAGTTTTCGAGCAGGAAATGCGCGATCGCACCTTTGCGTGCCGGCAGAATATCAGGGTGGTTGCCTGCAAAAACCTCCATCATCTCCTCCCGACTGACCCACATTGCGTCCTCAATCTCTACCGGGTCTATGGTGATTTTATGGCTAAGTGCCTTGCCTTGGCACCCAAACATCAACGAGGCGGGGAACGGCCAGGGTTGGCTCGACAGATAGCTGACTTCACCAACCTCGATGCCTGATTCTTCGAAGACCTCGCGGCGCACGGCGGCTTCGAGCGTCTCTCCCGGCTCCACAAACCCGGCCAACAGGGAGTACATTCCTTCGGGCCATCCCGGCGAGCGGCCCATCAGAACGGAATTGCCATGGGTGATCAGCATGATCACAACCGGGTCCGTGCGAGGAAAGTGGCCTGCGTTACATGCCGGACAGACCCGCTGCCATCCGGCCTGGGTGATGTCGCTTGGGGCGCCGCAACGGGCACAAAACCCATGCGACAGGTGCCAGCCCTGAATGGCCTTGGCGGTCGCGGCCAATTCGGCATCACGGGCAGACAGCCATGTCATCACGCGGCGCAGCTCCGCGAACACCATGCCGTCCGGCAGTTCAGGATGCTGCTGCTCGCTTGGGTCCAGAAACGCGCCCAATTGAGAATGATCAATGTTTTCAGGCGTCCAGCCCCCCAGATCAAACGCAAAACGCGCAGCACCCTCTTCGCGGCCCAGCAGAATTGGTTCCTCCTCCGCATCGCGTAAAATGGGGTGATCCATGTGCAGTCGGACCAGGGACGCGGGGCGCTGCTTGAGGATCAGCGGCTTGCCACGCCACAACAGGATCGCACGGGCTTCCGGGTCTGCCTTGCATGCGGCAACAGCCTCGGGATCGCTGCGCAACTCTCCTGCGCGGTCCAGCGCGGAGCCCCCGAACGTGACGTCTTCTGCATGTTTCATCTGCCAGCCCTCAACCTGTGTGCGTGCCGTCTTTTGCCATGGGTGTGCCTGATCCGTGACGCCGGGGCAATCCCGTGTGGGCTTGTCTCACTTGTCATTGTCTGCTCAATTAAAGGTTGCGTGAGCACAATTTTAGAGGGAGTCGCTGTGAACGAGGGGAGAGCGAATGCTCTGAACCACGCCCATCCGCGGGATGACACTTCCGCACAGCTGCGCGTGCTGGCGACAACAGATGTGCACATGCAGATGCTGGGACATGCCTATGTTTCTGATCGGCCAATGGCTCACAGCGGACTGGCAAGCATCGCCACGCTGGTGGAGGACGCACGGCGCGAAGCATCCGCACAGGGACGCGCGACACTGCTGCTGGACAACGGTGATCTGGTGCAGGGCACGGCGCTTGGAAGTTGGCTGTCCGGGCGCGCCGTTACCGCCGCCCATCCCGTTGCCAAAGCACTGAACCTGATGAGGTATGATGCCGTCGGGCTGGGCAACCATGATCTGGATTATGGGCTTTTCTACCTCAACCAACTCGCCAGGCATCTGAGGATGCCGGTGATCAGCAGCAACCTGCATCAGACGGGGCCATCCCCGTTGCACCCATTCGCGCTGATCGACTGCCCACTGCCCGGCAGCAGGGGAGAGGTCCTGCGGGTCGGTGTGTTGTCTGTGCTGCCGGAACAGACAGCTGTGTGGAACCGTCATGTGCTCCAAGGATCGGCCAGCGTTTCACCTGCATTGGGGTGTGTGCAGGCCGCCGTACCGGTTCTGCGCGCGCAGGGTGCCGATCTGATTGTACTGCTTGCGCACATGGGGATCGAGGAACCTGTGACCGGGCGCAGCACACGGGACAGCGCGTTGCCGCTGGCAAAGGTTCCCGGCATTGACGCCATCATAACCGGCCACACCCATCGCCGGTTTCCAGGCAGTGACCACCCAGCCGGTGCGGATATCGACACGGAAGGGGGGACATTGGCGCAATGCCCGGCCAGCATGCCAGGCTATGCCGCTTCTGATCTGGCGATCCTTGATCTGACGCTGAACCGGGTGGAAGGTGGGCGATGGCAGGTGATCGGCCACATCAGCCGCCTTGTGCGCAACGGTGCTGACACACCGGCCTGCCCGGCCGTTCACGCCGCCTGTGCCCCGGCGCATGAGGCCACGCGCGCGCATCTGGCAACTCCGGTTGCCACCACTGCGGCCCGGCTTCAGAACTACTTCTCTCTCGCCACACCAACCGCTACTGCGGCCCTTGTTGCCCGCGCCAAGGCCAGAGTAATCCGCGATGCGCTGTCGGGACGGCCCGAGGCGGATTTGCCCCTGTTGGCCACGGCCTCTGCCCATACCGCGGGGGGGCGCGAAGGGGCCGATCACTACCTCAATATCCTGCAAGGTCCGGTGCTGCGGCGGCATGTGGCGGGCCTCGACCCCTATTTGAACGAGGTTTGGGCCCAGCGCGTGACCGGCGCAGACTTGAGACGATTGCTGGAACACACATCCCGGATCTATGCGCCGCTCCAGCCCGGTGCGCAGGCGCAAAGGCTTGTAGATGCCCGGATACCCAGCTTTGATTTTGATACCGTCTATGGGTTGGACTACACCGTCGACCCCACCCGCCGGGTTGGTCAGCGCGTGACCCGCCTGCACTATGGCGGCCAGCGGGTGGAAGACGACCAGCCGTTCATCCTCGCCACGAACCAGTTCAGGATCGCCGGGGGTGGCGGATACAGTCCGGCCTGCGCGGACCAGATCATGCGCTGCACCCCTGTGTCCCTCACAGAGGCGCTGGTGGATGCGCTGAACCACCCAGAAGATCTGGCATGGCCACAACCGACGCCATGGAGACTGGCCTGCACCGGATCAACAACGGCTGTGCTGACCACCTCACCCGATGCCACGCCATTCCTGCACGATCTGGCCGACTTTGCGCCAAAGCCACTCGGCATTGATGATGCGGGCTTTCTTGAAGTGCAGATCACGCTCTGACGCTTGCGCTTGGCTGAATGCCGTCTTATATCGCTGCGTGAGAGGTTGGTGCGGGCAGGCGCCTCGCCAACCTGGTCAGATCCGGAAGGAAGCAGCCACAACGAGTCCCGCTTGGGTCGTTATCAATCTCTCACCAGTGTTTCGAGGCGTTCTTGTACTACTAACGCTCCGACACACATGCTCCCCAACAGACAGATCTAAAGCCGTGCCGCCGCAAAGGTATCGCATTGACCTACCTGCCCGGTCTCCCAGCCGCGCGCGAACCAGCGGGCGCGTTGTTCGGATGTGCCGTGGGTAAAGGTATGCGGCTGCGGCACGCGGCCTGCCTGCCGTTGCAGGTGATCATCCCCGATCTTGCGCGCGGCATTTAACGCCTCTTGCAAATCGCCCCGCTCCATCAAGGACTGCACGTTCGCCGCCCAGATCCCCGACAGGCAATCGGCCATCAGTTCCAGCCTGACCGTAAGGGCATTCGCCTCTGTCTGGCTGGCCTGCTGGCGGGCGGCGTTGACCTTGGGCAGGATGCCCAGCTGGTTCTGCACATGATGGGCCACCTCATGGGCAATCACATAGGCGGCTGCAAAATCGCCGCCTGCGCCCATACGTTGATCCAGCATCACAAAAAACGATGTATCCAGGTAGGCCTTGCTGTCTGCCGGACAGTAGAACGGCCCCGTCGCGCCACTTGCGCCGCCGCAGGGGCTTTGCGTGACACCCTTGAACACCACCAGCTTTGGCGGCACATATTCGCGCCCCAACTGTTCGGCAAAGATCTTGGCCCAGACATCCTCCGTGGTGCTGAGCACCTGCGCCGAGAACTGCGTGGCCTTGTCATCAGCAGCACTTGATTGCTGGCTCTGCTGAGTGAGTGGCGCATTGCCGCCCTGCAACAGGGAACTGACATCAATGCCGGTGAAATACCCGATCGCCAGCACGATCAGCAGACCGACAACACCCATGCCGCCAGCACGCCCCCCGCTGGCACGGCGTCTTCCGCCGCCGCTGCCGCGCACTTCTACATTCTTGCTTCGCCGGATGCCCCGTAACCGCATGATGACGTCCTTTTAAATCCGCACAACCAAGACTACTCTACCACACGCCCAGCCTTGTGGAGCCATCATGCCCGAGCAGATCGACGATTCCAAGATGCGTACCCGCTGGGCCGAAGACCGGACCATCCTGGCCAATGAACGCACGTTTTCTGCCTGGATGGGCATGGGCCTCGGGGCCGTCGGTGTTGCGATTGGCCTGAAAGCCGTCTTTGGCGCGGCCGATCCCACCTGGGTCGCGAAGCTGGCCGCCAGCCTGTTTCTGGCCATTGCGATTCTGATCTACTGGATGGCGCATAATCAGGCCTGCAAGACGCTCCAGCGGCTGCGTGATAACGATGCCGAAGCCATGCCCGTGCGCAACTACCGCCTGCTTGCCGGCGTGATGACTTTTGCCACGCTTGCCGTTGGCGCTGTCCTCTGGTCGCTTTGAGAGCGGTTTACGCCCCCGCCTGCGCCGCATAGTTTAGCCTCTCAAGCGAATCCTCCGGAGCTTTCATGTCCGACACCCCCGCCTACCAAGTCCTCGCCCGCAAATACCGGCCAGAGACCTTTGCAGATCTTGTCGGGCAAGACGCCATGGTGCGCACGCTGAAAAATGCGTTTGAGGCGGACCGGATCGCGCAGGCCTTTGTGATGACGGGCATCCGCGGCACCGGTAAAACCACCACCGCGCGGATCATCGCCAAGGGGATGAACTGTATCGGACCGGATGGCACCGGCACCCCCACAACCGAACCCTGCGGCATATGCGAACATTGTGTGGCGATCATGGAAGGCCGCCATGTCGATGTGATGGAGATGGACGCGGCCTCCAACACCGGCGTGGCCAACATCCGTGAGATTATCGACAGCGTGCACTACCGTGCGGCATCCGCCCGGTACAAAGTCTATATCATCGACGAAGTGCACATGCTGTCCACCGGTGCCTTCAACGCGCTCTTGAAGACGCTTGAAGAACCCCCCGAGCACGTCAAATTCATCTTCGCCACGACCGAAATCCGCAAGGTCCCCGTGACGGTTCTCTCCCGTTGCCAACGCTTCGACCTGCGCCGGATTGAACCCGAAGTGATGATCGCCATGCTGCGCCGGATTGCTGACAGCGAAGGCGCGCAGATCGCCGATGACGCACTGGCGCTGATCACCCGCGCCGCCGAAGGCTCGGCACGCGACGCCACATCTTTGCTGGATCAGGCCATCAGCCACGGGGCGGGGGAGACCACCGCGCTACAGGTCCGCGCGATGCTGGGTCTGGCGGATCGCGGCCGCGTGCTGGACCTATTCGACATGGTGCTGCGCGGCGATGCCGGTGCCGCCCTGACAGAGCTTTCCGCCCAATATGCCGATGGCGCTGACCCAATGGCCGTCCTGCGCGATCTGGCAGAGATTACCCATTGGGTATCAGTGGTGAAAATCACACCAGATGCCGCCGAAGACCCCACCGTCTCTCCCGAGGAGCGCAGCCGAGGCACCCAGATGGCAGAGGCTTTGCCAATGCGCGTGTTGACCCGGCTCTGGCAAATGCTGCTCAAGGCGCTGGATGAAGTCGGATCGGCGCCGAATGCGATGATGGCTGCCGAAATGGCGATCATCCGCCTGACCCATGTGGCCGATCTGCCCAGCCCCGAAGAACTGGTGCGCAAGCTGCAAAACAGCACGCCGCCTGCGCCGTCTGCCGTACCGCCTGCTGGCGGCGGCGCTGCGGGTGCGTCTGGCGCCCAAGCCGTTGCGGCCGCCCAAACCCGGATGGCCGCAAACCCCGGTCCCAGTGGCCAGACTACCGCTCTGGCACAAGACCTTGATGCGGCACTTGCCCGGTTCCCCAGCTTCGACCACGTGGTTGAACTGATCCGCGCCAACCGGGATGTGAAACTGCTGGTGGAAGTGGAAACCACCCTGCGTCTTGCCGCCTATCAACCCGGCCGCATCGAATTCACGCCAACGGACAAGGCCCCCGCCGACCTCGCACAGCGCCTGGGCGGCAAACTGCAACTCTGGACCGGCAACCGCTGGGCCGTCAGCATCGTCAACGGCGCAGAGGCTGATACCATCGCCGAGGTGCGCAACGCCAAGGACAACGCCCTGCGCGCAGATGCGGAGGCACATCCTCTGATGCAGGCGGTGCTGGCGCAGTTTCCCAAAGCCAAAATCACCGCCATCCGCACCCCCGAAGACATCGCCGCTCAGGCTGTTGAGGAGGCCCTGCCAGAGGTAGAAGACGAATGGGATCCTTTCGAAGACAGCTAGGTGTTGCTGTTCTGATGTTCGTTGCCGCGACACCGGTAAGCGCAGAAGTCTGCGACAAATCCCGCCCGGATTGGGACGGCGCACCGGTATCCGTGTTGCAGGAAGCGGTGTTTCTATTCTCGACCCCGGCTTCCCTGGTGTTGATACTGGCATCTTTGCTGGCGATCCGTTTCCGCCACCAATGGGGTGCGCTGATCACAGTCATCTTGTGGACACTTCTGGTCAGCCTTATTGCCATGGGAGATCCGACCGGCCTGAAGGAATTTGAGGTTGCCGAAGGCTGTATCGGCAGCCCCACCTTGTTCATCGCGGCTGTCGCTGCGATATGTGTTGGGATGATCCTCTACACCACACGCCGCGCCGCGCGGCTTTGATAATCGGAGACAGCAATGTTCAAAGGACTAGGCGGGCTCGGCGATATGGCCGGGATGATGAAAAAAGCGCAGGAAATGCAGGGCAAAATGGCCCAGTTGCAAGACGACATGACCAATATCATGGTCACGGGCGAAAGCGGCGCGGGTCTGGTCAAAGCCACCGCCACCGCCAAGGGCGAGCTCAAGGCGCTGGATATCGACCCCTCGATCTTCAACGGCGATGACAAGGAAGTGGTCGAGGACCTGATCCTCGCCGCCATCAAGGACGCGCAAACCAAAGCGTCCGAACGCAGCCAGGAAGAAATGCAGAAACTCACCGAAGGCCTCGGCCTGCCGGCGGACATGAAACTCCCCTTCTGATCTTCCAAATGGTTCAAAAAACCCCGCCGGAGGCATGAAATCTCTTCCGGCGCCCCCTCGCAACAGGCACCCGGTTTGAGCAGCACCCGCGACATCGACAACTTGATCGAGATGATGGCCAAACTCCCCGGTCTCGGCCCCCGCTCGGCCCGCCGGGCGGTGCTGCACATGATCCGCAAACGCGGCCTGCTGCTGACCCCGCTGGCAGACCTGATGCAGACGGTTGCGGCCACGGCCCGTGAATGCCTGAACTGCGGCAATGTAGGCACCACCGATGTCTGCGACATCTGTACGTCCGAAAAACGCGCCAACGGAGAGCTCTGCGTGGTCGAGGACGTGGCGGATCTCTGGGCGATGGAACGGGCGGGCGTCTTCAAGGGCCGCTACCATGTGCTGGGCGGCACGCTTTCGGCCCTCGATGCGATCGGCCCGCAGGAACTGCGCATCCCCCGGCTGATAGACCGGGTCGCAACAGAAGGCGTGACAGAGGTGATCCTCGCGCTGAATGCCACGATCGACGGACAGACAACCGCCCATTACATCGCCGACCAACTCGACGGGCAGGTCCGTCTGACATCGCTGGCCCAGGGCGTGCCCATCGGCGGAGAGCTCGATTACCTTGATGATGGGACGATCACCGCCGCGCTGAACGCACGCAAAACGCTGTAGGACTCAAAAAAAGCGGCTGGTGAGCGCCTGCTCCCCAACCGCCTGAATAGGCGGGCCACCCTCTCCTCCCAAATCAGGTGACCCGTCCGCCGCGACCAGAGGTTCGAAGAACCATCAAATCCAGCGGCGGAAACTTTAGGCCTTCGCGTCAGATTCTTCGTCGTCAGCGTCGGCTTCTTCGCTGCTTTCAGGCAGGGAGAAGAAGCTGTCAGCGTCAGAGTAATCCCCCGCCTGTGTTTCTTCTTCTGCTTCTTCGCCGGACAGGGTGAAGGTTTCAAGCCCCTCAATCGCTGTCGGGATCTTGGGCTCGGCTTCCATGCCCAGGCTCTGCTCGGTGCTGACCAGCTTGCGGCGCTCATCATCGCTCATCACTTCGCCTGCGGCGGCTTTCTTCGCCGCGGCTTTCTGCACTGCTGCATCAAGTTCGGATTGTTTGCACAGGCCAAGTGCCACCGGATCAATCGGCTGGATGTTGGAGATGTTCCAATGGGTGCGCTCGCGGATCGCCTGAATGGTCGGCTTGGTGGTGCCCACCAGTTTGCTGATCTGGCTGTCGGCCAGTTCAGGGTGGAACTTGACCAGCCACAGAATCGACGCAGGACGGTCCTGGCGTTTGGACAGCGGCGTGTACCGCGGGCCACGGCGCTTCTCTTCCCCTTGGGCGGCAGCGTTGAACTTCAGCTTCAGCTTGTGCAGCGGATCGGCCTCTGCCTTGTCGATCTCTTCCTGATCCAGCTGGTTGTTGGCAATCGGATCAAACCCTTTGACGCCCTGTGCCACATCGCCATCGGCAATGCCCTGCACTTCCAGCTCATGCATTTCGACAAAGTCGGCAATCTGCTTGAAGCTCAGCGTTGTGTTGTCCACCAGCCAGACTGCGGTGGCCTTTGCCATGATCGGTTTTGCCATTTTCTTAACTCCTGAAGTCGCAACTCTCCCGCCGCCTGAAAGGGCTTTCCCGGGGGCCGGGATGTTTCCATTGTGGGGGAACTTGACCCGTATATAGTGACCTGCACCGAATAAGGAAAGACCTGAATGCGCCGCCTGCTCTTCGCCCTGTTTGTCACCATGTACGGCCTGCCAGCACAGGCGGATGACGACAGAACTGGCGTATTTGACTACTATGTTGTCTCGCTCAGCTGGTCTCCAAACTGGTGCGCCATCGAAGGCGATGCGCGCGATTCCCCGCAATGTGACACCGGCAGCGGACATGGCTGGATCCTGCATGGCCTCTGGCCGCAATACCATCGTGGCTACCCGGACTTTTGCCAAACCGCTGAACGCCCGCCGTCCCGCACCATGACCCGCGACATGGCGGACATCATGGGCACCAGCGGGCTGGCCTGGCACCAGTGGCGCAAACACGGCAGTTGCACGGGACTTTCGGCTCCCGCCTACTACGCCCTCTCCCGCGAGGCCTATGGCCGCATCACCCGCCCGGCAGTCTTCCGCAAGCTGGACCGCGACATCGCCCTGCCCGCGTCGGTGGTCGAGGAGGCCTTCCTCAAGGACAATCCGGATATGGAACGGGACGGCATCACCGTGACCTGCCGGGATGGTCATATCCAGGAAGTGCGCGTGTGCCTGTCAAAAAGCCTTGATCCCGTGCCCTGCGGAAGGGACGTTGTGCGTGATTGCAAGATGAAGGACGCTCTGTTCACACCGTTGCGTTGAACACCGCACCCGCAAGGTTTGATTGAAAGCGCGGAAGATATTTAAGGCCAAAAAGAGAAGAAAGAGCGCACCCTTTCTTCCCTTTCAAAAGAACGCAAGGCTCTCTTCTTGGCGCGGCCATCGGCGTCCCCGCCTGTTCCGCAGGTCCAATCAAAACGCAACGTAGTTAACAAATTCCTACCTTGCCCCTCTTTTTGGCCAAAAATATCCCTACACGCGGCCCGCCCGACGCGCGCCCATCGTTGGCGCATCACAACATGCGCCAAACGCACCCTCCAAAACATGGTGTCGCGCCTTGGCGCGTCCTTTGGATCAGCCGCCGACCTCAAGCACGATCTTCCCGATGTGGCCGCTGCTCTCCATCCGCGCATGGGCGTCTGAGGCGGCTTCAAGATCAAATGTGCTGTCCATCACCGGCGCGATCTGCCCGGCAGAAAGCATGGGCCACACTGCCTCCCGCAACTCCTGCGCAATCCTGGCTTTCGCAAGATCGCTTTGTGGCCGCAGCGTTGATCCGGTCATCGTCAAGCGCCGGGTCATCAGCATGGCGAAGTTCACTTCGACCTTCGGGCCTTGCAGAAACGCGATCTGAACCAACCGCCCATCTTCGGCGAGCGCCTTGAAGTTCCGGGGGATGTAGTCTCCCCCGACCATATCGAGGATGAGATCCGCGCCCCCTTCGGCCTTCAGGACATCGACGTAGTCATCGTCGCGGTAGTTGATCGCCACTTCAGCCCCCAGATCGACGCAGGCCTTGCATTTCTCATCAGACCCCGCAGTCACAAACACCCGTGCACCAAACGCGCGGCCAAGCTGGATCGCGGTTGTGCCGATACCGGATGACCCGCCGTGGACCAGCATCCGCTCTCCGGCTTTCAACCCACCGCGCATGAAGACATTGGACCAGACGGTAAAGAACGTCTCGGGCAGGCAGGCGGCTTCTTTCATCCCCATCCCCTCGGGCACGGCCAGGCAATGCGCGGCGGGGGTTGCCACATATTCCGCATAGCCCCCACCGGGCAGCAAGGCACACACCTGATCGCCCTCGGCAATCCCCGCGACACCTTCCCCGACAGCGACAACTTCGCCAGACGCCTCCAGCCCCGGCAGATCGCTCGCAGTGGGAGGCGGCGCATACATGCCCGCACGTTGCAGCGCGTCAGGACGGTTCACACCGGCATAAGCCACCTTGATCACCACCTGCCCGTGGGCAGGGGTGGGCATGGGGCGTTCGGTCACCTGCAACACCTCCGGCCCGCCGGGTTTGGTGATTTCAACTGCGCGCATGGTCTTGGTCATTCCGGTCTCTCCCGCCTGTTTGAACCGCACCATAGAACGCTGCCACCGCCGGTGCGAGCTTGTTTTGCCGCTTGGGACAGGCTGGCGGATTTGCTAGAGCACGGGGATGACCGATCTCCCCTCCTTCCAGTGGCATCCCGAAGCCCGGCTTTTTGATGCCACGGCGGAAGTGGCGCGCAGGCGGCGCGGTGGCACCGGTTTTATGTGGGGCAGCAGCACAGCGCTCGATATGCTTGGTGCGGCGGTGTTGGATCGCCGCCCGTTTTGCCTGAGTGACGCCGCGGCTCCTCCCGACATCCCCCTCGCTGATGGCCTGTTCCTGACCCAGAGCGGCGGCAGTTCCGGCACGCCAAAACTGATCCGCCGCAGCCAGCTCTCCTGGATCAAGTCTTTCGAAGTCAATGCGGTGCAGTTTGATATGACACCCCGCGACCGCGTTGCCGTGTTGGGCACACCGGCGCATTCTCTGGCGCTCTACGGGGTGTTGGAGGCGCTGCATCTGGGTGTTGACGCACATGTTCTGGCGCGGCTTTCCCCGTCCCGGCAGATGCAGGCGATGGCGGAGCGCAAAATCACTGTGCTCTATGCCACGCCGACCCAGATCAGAATGTTGATGGCGTCTGGTGCCCCTCTTTCCCTTCTTCGGCTGATCCTGTGCGGCGGGGGCCTGCTGGACACCGACACGCAAGACGCCGCACAGGCACATTTCCCCAACGCTGCCTTTCACGGCTTTTACGGCGCGGCGGAAACCAGCTTCATTACACTTGCGGGGCCGGACACACCGCAAGGCTCCGTTGGGCGGGTATATCCGGGGGTCAGCATCCGGATTCTGGATCAATCAGGCCAACCAGCCAAGGATGTCGGCACGGTTTGGGCGCGGTCGCCCTACCTTTGCGATGGATACGCGGACGGGCGACCGTTGCGTCTGGAAGACGGCTACATCAGCGCGGGTGAAATTGGCCAGTTGGATAGAGATGGGTTTCTCTGGCTCAAGGGCCGCCATGACCGGATGGTGACCATCGGGGACGTGAATGTGTTTCCTGAAACCGTCGAAGCCACCATTGCCGCCATCCCGGAGGTGCAAAACTGCGCTGTGCTGCCGCAACCGGACCCACACCGTGGCCACCATCTGGTCGCGGTCATTCGTACGGATGTTCACTCTGACGCGCTGCAGATCCGCGACATCTGTCGGCACAGGCTAGGTCCGGCCATGACACCGAAACGGGTTCTGACCCACCCCGACTTTCCGCTGCTCCCCTCCGGCAAACCCGATCTGGTTGCCCTGATGCACTGGCTGGAGGACCAGCCATGACGGCACATATTCTTGCCGCGTGCCGCTCCCCCGTGGCGCCCCGTGGTGGGCCGCTTCATGCCCTTGGCCTGCCGCAGCTCGGCGCGCCGGTGGTGCGGGCGGCATTGGCACAGGCGGGGGTCGCCCCTGCGCAGGTGGATGAAGTCATTGTCAGCACAGCACTTGGTCCGGGCGGCAACCCGGCGCGCAGCATCGCGCTGGCGGCGGGTCTGCCGGAACATGTCGCAGGGCTGAGCATTGACCGCCAATGTGCAGGGGGGATGGATGCCCTGTTGCTGGCCCGCGCGCTTGTTGAAAGTGGCGCAGCACAGGTTGTCATCGCAGGGGGCGTGGAGAGTTACTCCCGCGCACCGATCCGCCAGCAGACCTTTGCGGACGGGCGTCCGCCGCAGCGCTATGACCAAGCCCCGTTCACCCCGTGGCCCGACCGTGACCCGGATATGGCAGAGGCGGCGGATGCCCTGGCCCGTCGCCTGGGTATCTCCCGCGCGGAGCAGGACGCATGGGCGGTGGAAAGCCACGCCAAAGCCCGTGCGATGACGCCCGGCGCGGAAGAGCTGACCCCATTGGAAACACTCGACAAGGACCCCTTTACCCGCACCCTCACACCAAGACTTTGCGCCCGTGCGAAGGTCATCACCCGGACCATCACCCATGCCAATGCCGCCGTTGCCGCAGATGCAGCAGCGTTTTGCGTGGTGGTGTCGGACAGGTTGATCAAGGGGAAACAGGCCATGCGCATTCTGTCTGGCGCCACCAAAGGGGCCGACCCGACCTGCCCCGGTCTCGCACCGCTTGCCGCACTTCAGGCGGCGTTCGCGCAAACGGGCCTCAGCGCCAAAGACATGGCGGTGAGTGAGGTCATGGAAGCCTACGCCGTTCAAGCTATTGCCTGTATCCGCGAAGCCGGGCTGGACCCTGAGCAGGTGAACGTCGGCGGGGGCGCGCTGGCGCGGGGGCATCCCATTGGCGCGTCGGGGGCGATCAATACCGTGCGTCTTTTCCACGAACTGCGCCGGACAGGTGGCACGGGGCTGGCCACCATTGCCGCGGCAGGCGGGATCGGAACAGCGCTGATTCTAGGAGCGTGACAACAGGCTGGCAGGCCGCGCCCGTGCGATGCCCGATGTGATCAACCCGGCCAGAACCGCCTTGATGATGTCACCCGGAATGAATGCGGCGACAAGCGCCAGCGCCTCACCAAACCCTTTGTTCAGCATCACCATCAGCCCCGGAATACCAAAGGCATAGAGCACAACCACACCGCCCAGAACGGACGCGATGCCAGCGGCCCAGGCGATCGACAGGCGCTGCATCTGCTCCATCACGAACCCGGTGGTAAACGCCGCAATCGGAAAGCCCACGATGAAGCCCACGCTGGGTGCCGCAAAAACACCCAAGCCACCGCGCCCGCCAGCCAGCAAGGGCATGCCAAGCGCCACGAGGGCAACAAACAGCAAGGCCGCCAAACCGCCACGGACGGACCCCAACACCGTACCACACAGCATGACACCAAGGCTCTGCGCGGTGATCGGCACGCCAAAGGCCAGCGTCAGCTGGGGGATCAGACCAAGTGCAGCAATCAGCGCCGCGAACAGGGCAATCAGGGCAATAGAGCGTTCCATGGCGTATCCTTTGAGGGGTCGGCGGATGTCCTAGGCGCGGCACCCTGTAAGGTCAAGCACCGCCACGGGCGCGCAGGGCCTCTGCGACATGCTCCGCCTCATCCAGCGCCAGCGCGGTGAACGCCGGCACCAGCCGCCAGCCGGGTTTGCGCGGTGCCCGCGCCTGCCACGCCAGCGACAGCATCTGCCCCTTGCGGGCCAGTTCCGGGGTAAACCGGATCACCAGCGCCATTGCGATCCCGACAGGTCTGGTGTTCACCCCCAAAGCGCGCAGCGGCGTCATCGCCCAGTCCACCAATGCCATCATATCCGTGAGCCGCGTGGTCATCGTGACCAGATTTGCCAGCGCGACCGCCGTCACCATGCGCAGCACGATTCCAGCACCATTGAGCGCATCTCCTGTTACCACATGATAGACCGCGATCACCGCCACAAACGGCCACAACACCCACAGCCGCCCCAGCCCAGCGCGCAAGAACACCCACCCCGGCAGCGCATAAAGCACCAGCGTGCCGACAAGCGCCGCGCCCTGCCAAAAAACCGCATCCAACCGGAAGAGCACCACCGTCGCGATGCACAAGAGCCCGATCTTGACACCAGCGCGCCATCCATGGGCCCGCGTTTCAACCGGAGAGGTGAGCGAGATCATCTTCGTCTCCCAACGCTTCCATACGTGCCACGAACTGCGGCACCACCTGCGCAGGCGGGCCGTCTTTGACGACCTGCCCCTGATCCAGCCAGATCACCCGGTCATAGGCGGCAATACCTGCCGGATCGTGGGTGATCTGCACCAGCGTGACATCAAGCCCCGCCAACACACGCGCCAACCTGCGGGTCGTGGGAATGTCGAGACCGGCAAAGGGCTCGTCCAACACGATCACTTTCGGCGCCATCGCCAGAACAGACATCAAACAGACCAACTGCCGTTGCCCCTGTGACAATTGGTGGATGGCGGTCTGTGCCCAATGGGTCCGGTCAAATTGAGCAAGGATTGCCCCAACGCCTGCCGCCGCCTGCGTTTTGGAGCGGCCCATATGCGTCAGGCCAAAGGCGATTTCCTCTTCAACGGTGGGAAAAATGATCTGGTGATCGGGGTTCTGGAACAGGATGCCGATGACGCCCAAAGCAGCCTTGCGGTCCCTGGCCACGTCCACCCCGGCGATCCGGACCTGCCCGCCGTCCCCTGCAACCAGCCCCGCCATGATCCGCGCCAGTGAAGTCTTGCCAGAACCGTTGCGCCCGATCACACCAATCCGGCGCTCATCGGCGCGCAATGTGATCCCGCGCAGCACCTCTGCCCCGCCGGGGGTATACTGCACATTGCTTAGATCAATCAGGGGGATGTTTGTTGAAGGCATAAACAGGCGTCACCATAGGGTCGAACGCCTGCCTAGCAGGTCATACGCCGGTGTCAAAGATGACCCAATCCTGCGGTCTCAGTCGCGGGGGGACATCCAGGCGCCAGGCAAATCGCCCTTGGGGAACCGGGGCGGCGCCTTGATCTGGCTGAGCATCCAGCTTGGTCCTGCAAAGAGCTTGGACAGGGTCGGGCTCTTCTTCACCTGCGCCTTTACCTTTTCGATCTGCATCACGTTGTCGATGCGCCGGTCCAGAAACGCCCAGGTCGCTTCGTGGTTTTCGCTGCTGTCCCCCAGCCAGAACAACACAGTTGACGAATACACGCCGCTCAAGGTCGCCCGCTTGGTGTACCAGTTCACATCCGTGGAGGTATCGCCCAGCGCGTCCCAGATCGCATCCGCCGTGCCCCAGATCAGCTTGGCCCCGTCAGGCGCGTATTGCGGCAGCGAAAACAGCGTGCTGCCCCGCCGCACGGCTTCCTTGTCGGTGATCCCTTCCAGCCGCAATTGGACCGCGCGGGCAATCTTGTCGCGAAAGCGCAGGTCGGACATGTCTTCGGTCTTCAGCGCCTCGATCATCTGATCATCGCCCCGTTTGTGGTAGGCCACCGCCAGATCCGCCCCGCCGCGCGGGCAAATGGCGCGGGCAACCGTGGGATCCATACCTGTGTCCTTCACGGCAGCCTGGAACGTGGACCGGGTCCAGCCATCGAAAGGCACGTGTACCAGTGCTGCATCCAGCAATTGTTCTTTCGGATCGGTCATCTTTCACTCCTTCAAACACAACGATGCAGACTCGACATCTCGCTTTGACGTTGATATAGGGCGGTTTCCTGCAAATCCTTGCAACTTTATCCTAGAAAGGTGGTGACAACCACATGCAGGTTAGTGTTCGCGACAACAACGTCGATCAGGCCCTTCGGGCTCTGAAGAAGAAGCTCCAGCGCGAAGGCGTGTTTCGGGAAATGAAGCTCAAGCAACATTTCGAGAAACCCTCCGAGAAAAAAGCGCGCGAAAAAGCTGAAGCGATCCGCCGGGCCCGTAAGCTGGCTCGCAAAAAAGCGCAGCGCGAAGGTATGATGTAAATCACCCTTCTGCTACCTGAGATAGAAACCTCCGCAAGCCTTGCTTTCGGGGGTTTTTCTTTGGGCACAGGCAAGGCATATTCGCGGCGCTCGCTGCCGTAGTTGTTACCTAAATTGTTCCGTAAATTGTGCGGGTATCCGCTTACATCACGCCCATTTGGGCGGGGTTTCGCGATTGTAAACACAATGCCACCCATTGGCCATTTCAACGACACATTTCGGGGGATATGTCGTGATCTGCAACGGGACAAGAACGGTAATAGGAGACACCCCGAATGTCGCAGGCAAGTATTGTCGAACGCGAGATGCTGGAGCTGATCAATGAGGAGCGCACTTCCCGTGGCCTCAATCCTCTCCAGCTAGAACAAAGATTGAATGATTCCGCTGAAACCCACAGCGAATGGATGTTGAACGCTGACGTGTTCTCCCACACGGGCCAAGGTGGTTCGAGCGCGGGAGACCGGATGCAGGATTCAGGATTCCAGTTTTCCGGCCAGTGGCGCTGGGCTGAGAACATTGCCTGGCAGAGCGAGCGCGGCTCTTCCGGCATCTCCGATGATGTCGCGAACCTGCATCAGAGCCTGATGAACAGCCCCGGTCACCGTGCCAATATTCTCAACCCGACCCTCGAATACATCGGGATCGGCGTTGAGGTGGGCAACTATAAGGGCTGGAATGCCGTCATGGTCACGCAGAACTTCGCAAGTACAAGCGCCAGCGTGGTGCTTGATGGCGGAGGCGGCGGTACAACACCACCGCCGACGACTCCTGATCTGCCCGAAGGCACGAGCGGCAATGATACGCTGACGCTGACCTCCTCAGGCGAAGTCGACGGTGGTGCCGGGCGCGATCTGCTCAACGGCTCTGGCGGCAACGATACCGTTGCTGGTGGACGTGGCGCTGACACCGTGATCGGCAACGACGGCGCTGACAAAGTGGTTGGCGGCGCGGGTGCTGATCTGGTGCAAGGTGGCGCCGGTGCAGACCGCGTGATTGGTGGTGGCGGCCGTGATACTGTTGACGGCGGCACAGGCAATGACGTCCTCACCGGCTCCGGCGGCAGCGACACCTTCGTGTTCAGCCAGGGCAGCGATTCGGTCAAGGACTACGAAGTCACGCGTGACGGAGAGCGGATCGATCTTGGATCTGCCGTTGGCATCTCCAGCTTCAGCGATCTTGTGGCGAACCACATGTGGGAACGTGACGGAGACGTCATCATCCGCGATGCCGCAGGCAACCGCATGTTCATTCAGGACGTTGGTCTGGAAGAACTTGATTCAGGCGACTTCGTCTTCTGATCCAGAATTCTGTTCGGTGCCGCCTGTGAGAGTGGCGCCGGACCCACTGCCTTTCGTGCAGCCCCTCCGCTCATGACATTCCGGTTCAGACAGGCAGCGCCGTGGTTTTGCAGACCGTGCGGAGCGCAAAGCTGGACTGCATCTGCCCAACACCCGGCAAACGCGCCAGATACTGTCGGTGAATGCGTGCGAAATCCTCGGTGTCCTCCGCGACAACTTTCAACAGATAGTCAGCGGAACCGGCCATGAGATGGCATTCCAACACATCCGGGATCCGGGCGACAGAACGCTCAAACGCGTCCAAAACCTCATCTGCCTGCCCCTGCAACGTGATTTCCACGAAAACAGTCGTTGGAACCTGCAATTTGCGCGCGTCCAGAAGCGCGACGTAATCGCGGATATAGCCTTCTTTCTCCATCCGCTGGACGCGACGATGGCAGGCGGAGGGGGAAAGATGCACAACGTCGGACAGTTCTGCGTTGGACATGCGCCCGTTGCGCTGCAATGCCCTCAGGATACGTCGATCAATCTCATCCAGGCTCATTTGCGCAAAACTTTCGCGTCCAGTTGCAGTATTGCGCATTTGTATCCCACTGCGCCCCGTCGCGGCCAGCCTAATTCGTGCCTTTTTGCGCAGCGCTTTGCCTAAATATGCAGCAATGTGTGAACAAAGGAACGCTCCCATGAGAATCGGCTGCCCAACAGAGATCAAACCACAGGAGTTTCGTGTCGGCATGACGCCAAGTGCCGCCCTTGAGGCCGTGAATGCGGGCCATGAGGTCATCATACAAGCCGGGGCTGGCAACGGCGCGGGCTTTACAGATGCGGATTACACTGCCGCAGGGGCTGCGATCATCGACACGGCGGAGGAGATCTTTGCCACCGCCGACATGATCGTGAAGGTCAAGGAACCGCAGGCCGGGGAGCGCAAGATGCTGCGCGAAGGGCAGTTGCTGTTCACCTATCTGCACCTTGCCCCCGATCCTGAGCAGACCAAGGATTTGCTGGCATCAGGCTGCACCGCCATCGCTTATGAAACCGTCACGGACCGCAACGGTGGCCTGCCTCTGCTCGCACCTATGTCCGAAGTGGCTGGGCGTCTTGCCCCGCAGGTGGGCGCCTGGACGCTGCAAAAGGCCAACGGCGGACGCGGCGTGCTGATGGGCGGTGTGCCCGGTGTCGGCCCTGCACGTGTGATGGTGATTGGCGGCGGTGTTGTCGGCACCCATGCGGCGCGGATTGCAGCGGGTATGGGCGCGGATGTGACCGTGCTTGACCGTTCCCTCCCCCGGATGCGCTACTTGGATGACGTCTTTGGCGGTCAGTTCAAGACTTCCTATGCTTCTGCCCAGAACACCATCGAACTGGCGCGCGCTGCGGATATGATCATCGGTGCGGTGCTGATCCCCGGTGCCGCAGCCCCCAAGCTGATCAGCCGCGCGCAATTGGCTGAGCTGAAACCCGGTGCGGCCCTTGTGGACGTGGCGATTGATCAGGGCGGCTGTTTCGAGACGTCCAAAGCCACCACGCACCAGGACCCGGTCTATGACGTTGACGGGATCATGCACTATTGCGTGGCGAACATGCCGGGCGCCGTTGCGCGAACCTCTACCATCGCGCTGGGGAATGCGACGATGCCGTTTATGCTTGATCTGGCCAACAAGGGCTGGCGTCAGGCCTGCGCGGATGACGAGCATCTGCTGAACGGGTTGAACGTGCACGCGGGCAAGCTGACCTACTACGCGGTTGGCAAGGCGCTGGGGATGGATGTGATCTCTCCCAGCCTTGCGCTGAAGAACTGAGACAGCGCTGGGCCCGCGACATGCGCAGGCCCAGCGTTTATTGTGCGTTCTGCGGCAGCCCATCGGTGATCCGGTAGTAGTCACCTTTGTCGGCCACAAAGATATGTTGCGCCAAATGGGTGCGGGTGGCCCCGTCAAACGCCCCCATGCTGATCCCAGTCCAGTCTTTGAACACCGCATCAAACAACAAGGATGACCCGCAGACCCCGCAAAACCCGCGTCGCACCTTGGGCGAGGATGCAAACCAGCGCAGGCTTTTTTCCGAGATCAGTCGGATCGCAGCATCCGGAACTTCGGACGCAACCCCAAAGTGGCCCGATACCTTGCGGCACATACTGCAATGGCAGGCAATGGGCGCAGGCAGCGGGCCTGATACCTCAAAGACAACCGCACCACACAGGCACGACCCCCGGTGCCGCTCAGCGCGCGTCATGGGGTTTCCTTTCGTCGTTGGCTGACCTCCCTGATCAACGCCTGTGCCTCCGGGGGCGGGCGCTGTTCTGTGCGGCGGTAGTCTGATCCATCGGCGTTGCGGGTCAGCA
Organism: uncultured Sulfitobacter sp.; assembly: GCF_947500075.1. Lineage (GTDB taxonomy): Bacteria > Pseudomonadota > Alphaproteobacteria > Rhodobacterales > Rhodobacteraceae > Sulfitobacter. Next base: position 122,435 of record NZ_CANMQS010000003.1, read on the forward strand.
GTTTCATTCCGATCAGGCTCCGGCGCAGGAGCGCGGCGTCCTCAAAGAGGTGCACTTGGTTCAGCGCACCGTTCACCTCACGCTCCTCCATCACGGCTTCAGCGGGCAAAGCCGCCCACAGCGCCCAGAGCGCCAGTTCCTGCACCTGACGTTTACCCGGCCAGCGGATCAACCGGCCCTGCGCATCGAATTGGTGCAGGGCCTTTTCGATCAATCTGAAATCGGCAACGGCTTCCGGCGCGGCTGCCATCCGCCCCTTGGCCGCATGGTCTGCGCGCAGGTGTTGGTAGTTTCGAAAGCCACCCGCGCGGGCCAGATGGTTCAGCATCTCCACATGGCCCGGAGATACATCAAGGCTGGCCAACTGGCGGCTCAGATTGCGGGCAAACGCAGAGATATCCCCCGTGTGCAGCGGGATAGGTTGTTTTGACATGTCTTGTCCTCATCGTGCCGTCAGAGAGGTCGTGGTCGCTGACTTACGACGCGGCACCAAACAAGGGTTCAGAGACAGGTCAAAGACGTTTCACGCAGGTTTAGCACCCCCTTGAGCCGGGGACAGCGACGCCTTGGTCCTGCGAACCGCCCTTTGAGTACCGCGACTTGCCGCCCCGTGCAACCGAAACGAAAAAGGCCCGCCATTTGGCGGGCCTTTCTGTCTGCGGGTTGCCTGTGGATCAGGCTTTTTTCAGCGCGGCAAGGATGTCTGCCAGCAGCTCTTCCTGCGTGGGGCCTGCGGGTTCTTCCGGGGCTGCCTCTTCGGGCGTTTCGGCGGCTTCCTTCACGCGGTTGACCATCTTTACCAACATGAACACCACCCATGCGATGATCAGGAAGTTGATGATTGCCATGATGAATGCACCATAAGCGAAGACAGACGCGCCGGTTTCGCGGGCCGCTTCCAATGAAGCCCCCTCTGGCACGTCGCCCGCCAGAACAGCGTAGTTGTTGGTGAAGTCGATACCGCCTGAGAAAAGGCCGATGATCGGGTTGATCAGGTCACCGACAAGCGATGTCACAATGGCCGTGAACGCCGCACCGATGATGATACCAACAGCCATGTCCATGACATTGCCCTTGGCGATGAAGTCCTTGAATTCGTTAATCATATTTCTGTCCCTTGTTGGAAGTTCGCTGGATCTTTGGAAACAATCCGTGCGCCTACGCGCAACCGTTAACATATGAAAGCACAGTTTGAACACGTGAACTTGGGGGGAAAGTCCACTAAAATGGACCCCTATTCCAAAGGAGGCGAATAATGGCCGATCTCTCTGATTTTCCGATTACGGGCAAATGGCCCGCGAGCGACCCCACGAAATTGCAGTTGTATTCCTTTCCAACACCGAACGGGGTTAAAGCCTCTATCGCGCTGGAGGAAATGGGGATCCCCTATGAGGCCCATCTTGTCACCCTTGCCGATGCAGATGTAAAAAGCCCCGCGTTTCTGTCCCTCAACCCCAACAACAAGATCCCCGCCATCATTGATCCGAACGGGCCAGATGGCACGCCAATCGGTTTGTTTGAATCCGGTGCGATCCTGATTTATCTGGCCGAGAAGTCCGGCAAGCTGATCGGCGCGACCCCCGGAGAGAAAGCGAAAGTGATCCAGTGGGTGATGTTCCAGATGGGTGGGCTTGGTCCGATGTTTGGACAGCTTGGCTTCTTTTACAAGTTTGCAGGCAGCGAATGGGAGGACAAACGCCCCCAGCAGCGCTACATCGACGAAGGGGAACGCCTGTTGGCCGTGCTGGAAAAGGAGATGGCTGACAAGGAATGGATCGCGGGTGCCTATTCCATTGCGGACATCGCGATTGCGCCCTGGCTGCGTGCGCTGGACTTCTACGGCGCGAAAGAAATCCTGGGCTGGGATCAGCACCCCAATCTGGTGGCCTATGTTGACCGCTTTGTCGCGCGCCCTGCTGTCCAGATTGGCCTGGTCACACCGCCAAGGGAATAAGCCGCCCGGCGCCGGGAGGCTAGCTGCGCATCCCGGCGGCAATCTTTTCCGCGATCATGATGGTGGGCGCATTGGTATTGCCGCCCACCAGACGTGGCATCACGCTGGCATCGACAACCCGCAATCCGTCCACGCCATGCACCCGCGCCTGACTGTCCACAACAGCCATGTCGTCCTTGCCCATCTTGCAGGTCCCCACCGGGTGATAGATCGTGTCAGCCCGTTTGCGAATGTCCGCTTCCAGCGCGCTGTCGCTGCCGTCATGGGCATAAAGCTGTTTGCCCCGCCAGGGATCAAGCGGCGGCGCGGTCAGGATATTCTCCATCTGCCGCGCGCCTTTCATCAACAACGCCAGATCCCGTTTGTCAGACAGGTACTGTGGATCAATTCGAGGTGCCGCACCCGGCTTTGCCGACGTCAGCCCGACCGTGCCGCGTGTGTGGGGACGCAACACGCAGACATGGCAGGAAAAGCCAAATGGCAGGTGGATCTTGCGCATGTGGTCATCCACGATGCCCACCACAAAATGCAGTTGCAGGTCCGGGCGATCCAATGACGGATCAGATTTGAAGAAAGCGCCACCTTCCGCAAACGGCGTGGCAAAGTGGCCGGTGCCATCCTTGCGCCACTGCATCCCCGCCTTGAATAGCTGTCCAAGACCCTTGGGTGTCAGACCCACGACATCCTGCCGCTTGGAATGATAGCTCATCACGTAATCAAGGTGGTCCTGCAGGTTTTGCCCAACACCCGGCAACTCGTGATGGACCGGCAGGCCATGCCCGCTGATTTCGTCAGCTGGGCCAATCCCGCTGAGCATCAGTAACTGGGGCGAACCAAAGGCGCCCGCGCTCAGGATCACTTCCTGCGCGGCTTCGATCACCTGCACCCGCCCGATGCGGCGCACCTCCACGCCCGTGGCACGACCGTCCTGCATCACGATGCGCTGCGCCTGTGCCTTGGTGAGGATCGTCAGGTTCGGACGGTGGCGCACATCGCGGTTGAGGTAGGCCGCAGCGGCAGAGCAGCGCTCCCCCTTGGCGGCGCCATTGTGGAACTGTGTGACCTGATAGTAACCCGCGCCTTCCTGCGTCGGCCCATTGAAATCGGCGGTCTCGCGGACCTGTTGTTCCCCTGCGGCGTCGATGAAAGCGCGGGTAATCGCGCGGGGGGCGGATTGGTCGGCCACTTGCAGCGGTCCATCACCGCCGTGCAGATCGTTCACACCGCGCACATTGCCTTCGGATTTCTTGAAATACGGCAGGACAGACTGCCAATCCCAGCCGTCACAGCCCATGTCGGCCCATTCGTCATAGTCCTGTCTGTGCCCCCGCACATAGAGCATCGCATTGATCGCCGACGATCCCCCCAGGGCCTTGCCGCGTGGCTGGAACCCGCGCCGCCCGTTCAGACCCGGCTGCGGTTCGGTCTGAAATGCCCAGTTGTTGATCTTGGGTCGGCCGGAAACCATCGCCGCCACCAGTGCAGGCGCGCGGATGAAGATGTCACGGCCATTGCCGCCTGCTTCGATCAGACAGACGGAGGTGTTTGGATCCTCGCTCAGCCGTGCAGCCATCACACAGCCAGCTGATCCCCCTCCGACGATTACAAAATCGAATTTCATGGCGCGCTCCCCCGTTTTCACAAAGGTACGCTGCCGCCTTCATCTTTGCAAAGCGGTGTTTCAGGCCGGCAGTTTACCAGTCAGGACATAGCGCAAAATCTGCACCACCTGCCCCGGCTCCGAGGCAACGGCAAGCGCGGCCGCATCGACTTCTTTCAAGGCATGCGCATGATCGGGGCCATGCAGAATGATCAGCGATTTGCCAAGCGCCGCAGCATAACCTGCATCAAACGCAGCATTCCACTGTTTGTATTGCTCCCCGAAACGCACAACGACGACGTCGGCCTTTTCAATGCCCTTGCGGGTCCGGATCGCATTGACCTGCGCGCCTTTGCGGTCATGCCAGAACTTGTCCGGCTCTGCCCCCAGGATCGCCACGCCGCAGTCGTCGCTGGCGGCATGATCTGTCACCGGGCTGTTGAAAGTGATGCCCAGCCCCTGTGCTCCTTCAGTGATCTGTTCGCGCCAATCGGTGTGTATTTCACCGGACAAGTAGACATTGAGGGTCATCGTGTTCTCCATTTATTGCTGTGACTGAGGTGGGGCAGCCCGCGCGGCTGACAAGGCCTGATCAGAACGCCATTGTCCAGAAAAGCGGCTGCCCTTTCGCTGCAAGACTGGACAAAGCAAGGCTCTGCACAAGTGGACCCCATTTTACAGCAGAGGCGCATTTGAGCAGGTCCATCAATCCCGTCTGCGGGCGACAATGTAGCGGCTTATCGCGGGGAAGCTGCTGACTTCAACAAGGTCAAATCCTGCCGCTTCGATTTTCTGTTCCAGTTCCGCAAAGCTGAAGAACCGCACAAAGGGCGCGAAACCGAACAGCCGCATCACGGGGATCATGGCGCGGAAAACGAACCGTTTGATGCCGATGGACGGCTCCCCCAGACAGGGCGTCTTGGAGATAAGCAACGCACCCGGTGCCAGATTCCTTTGCAGGTCTGTGAGGATGCCGTCGAAATCCTCCGTCAGGTGAAAGATGTTGAACCCCAGCACCGCGTCGTATCCTGCTGCGCTCTGCGCTGACTGTCGGGCTGTTGCGACGTCAAAACTGGCGTTCTGCGCGCCTTCCGCTTCTGCTTTCCCCGCCGCGATGCCGACCATAGCCGGAGAGATGTCCGTGCCTGTGATCCTGCCCACATCAGTAGCCAGCAGCAGCGCTGTCGATCCGGTGCCGCAACCGACTTCCAACACCCGGTCCTGCGCGGTCAGATAACTGCGGGTCCGGCCCAGCGTGTATTCGTAGGCTTCCATATCCTTGATCGGTGATTTGGCGTATTTGGGCGCGACCTTGTCCCAGAATTTTGCTGCATGTGTCATATCGTTCTCCTTCGCCAAACCCTCTAAACCCGTATGGAAAACTTCTGAATTGACCAAATTTGCAACCTATATATACGTTTTCGTATGGATAGAGAGGCTGACCAACCAGACTGGAACCACCTGCATGCCTTTCTGGTCACTGTGGAACAAGGGTCTTTGTCCGCGGCGGCACGCAGCCTCGGGCTGACCCAACCTACCCTCAGCCGGCAAGTCAGTGCGCTTGAGGAATCGTTGTCTTTGATGCTGTTTGAACGCAACGGCAAGCGTCTGACTTTGACCGACGCAGGCCGCGAACTGGTGAACAGCGCAAAGGACATGGGCCGCGCGGCAGAGCGGTTGTCGCTCACCGCAAGTGGACAGCGGTCCGGGCTGCGCGGGCTGGTGCGGATCACCGCAAGCGATGTGACCTCTGCCTATCTGTTGCCGGATGTGATCCGCAAACTCAGGGTGCAAGCGCCGCAAATTTCGGTTGAGATTGTCGCGACCGACAGCATTCAGGACCTGATGCTGCGCGATGCCGATATTGCGGTGCGCCATGTGCGGCCCGAACAACCCAATCTTGTTGCCCGCCTGCTGTCAGAGAAGTCAGGCCATTTCTATGCCGCCTCAAGCTACCTTGAGGCGCGCGGGCGGCCCGCTGACATCAGCGATCTGGTGCAACATGACTGGGTCGCCATGGGGGACGTTGACCGCATGCGCGCCTATATGGACGGCATGGGCGTGCCCCTGCCCGCCGAGGTATTTCGCCTGAATTCCGAAAACTCCCTTGTTGCGTGGGAGATGGTCAAAGCCGGGATGGGCATTGGGCCGATGGATGATGAGATCGCCGGTCTCAGCCCCGGATTGGAGCGGGTCTTGCCGCAGGCGTTGCAGGTCACGTTTCCGGTCTGGCTGGTGACGCACCGAGAAATTCACACCAGCCCGCGCATCAGGCTGGTGTATGATCTTCTGGCCGACGGGCTGGGTTAGCCGCGCAGCGTGCCACCGGTGGCTTTGGTCACCTTCTCCACCACCTTGGCGGCAACGGCTTCGATGTCCTTGTCCTTCAGCGTCGCCTCGGTCGGTTGCAGGCGCACGGTGATGGCGAGGGATTTCTTGCCTTCGCCAAGGCTGCCACCAATGAACTCATCAAACACGCGCACATCCGTGATCAGCGCCTTGTCCGCGCCCTGAGCGGCGTTAACCAGCGTGAGCGCATCAACGTCCGCATCCACAACAAAGGCAAAGTCCCGCTCCACCGCCTGCAAATCGCTCAGCGTGAGCGCGGGACGGGTGGCACCGGATTTGCGCGGCATCGGGATCTCATCTGGCCATAGGGTGAAAGCCATCGCAGGGCCTTTCACATCCAGCGCCTTCAGTATCTTGGGGTGCACTTCACCAAAGATGCCCAGCACCTTTTTGGGGCCAAGGCAGATTTTGCCATGTCGCCCCGGATGCCAGCTGTCGTCGGCACCGCGCAGGATCTGCACCTTGGCGGGTGCGCCCATGGCGGCCAGCACGGCTTCGGCATCGGCTTTCACATCATAGACGTCTGCGGCGCGCGATGTGCCGTGTACGTCCTTGGGTCCGGTGCGCCCGACCATAAGGCCGGTGACCATGTTCTGCTGCTCCCCCGGCTCCCCGCCAACAAAAGCAGGGCCAACCTCGAACAACATCACATCGGCAAACCCACGCGCCTGATTGCGGGCAGCGGCCTGCAACAGACCGGGCAGCAACGCGGGGCGCATGTGGCTCATGTCGCTGCTGATCGGGTTTTCGAGCATCGTTGCGTCATCCCCCCCGCCGAAGAGACTGGCGGCAGCCTGATCGATGAAGCTGTAGGTCACGCATTCATGATAGCCCAGTGCCGCACAGGCCCGGCGGGCAGCGGTTTCGCGGCGCTGTTTCGGAGACAGGATCGGGCGCGGTACGCCATCCGTTAGGCGCGGCAAGGGGCGGCCTTCCAGCTTGGTCAGGGACGCGATGCGGGCGACTTCTTCGACCAGATCAGCTTCGCCCTGCACATCGGGACGCCAGCTGGGCACATGGGCCATGTCACCTTCCATGGTGAAGCCAAGTGCGGTGAGTGTTTCGCGCTGGGTGTCCGCCGGGATCGTCATGCCGACCAGCGACTGGACCCGGTCCGTATCCAGCTTGTAGGCGCGTGCGGTGTCTGGAATTGCCCCTGCAACCACCACCTCTGACGCCTCACCGCCCGCATGATCCATGATCATCCGGGTCGCGTGCTCGATGCCATGCGGCGTCCACGCGGGATCAATGCCCCGCTCGAACCGGTAGCGCGCGTCAGAGTTGATCTTCAGGGCGCGGCCCGTGTAGGCGGTTCGGATCGGGTCAAAATACGCGGCCTCGATGAAGACATTCACCGTCTCCTCGGTACAGCCAGACGGCAGACCGCCCATGACGCCGCCGATGCTCTCCACACCGTTTGCGTCTGAAATCAGGGTCATGCCTTCGTCGAAGGTGTATGCCTTCTCATCCAGACCCATCAGCGTCTCACCCCCCTTGGCGCGATGGACGCGCAGGGCGTTGCCCGCGATCTTGTCCGCGTCAAAGACGTGCAGGGGACGGTTGCGGTCGTAGGTGAAGAAGTTGGTCACATCCACGAGGAAAGAAATCGGACGCAACCCGATGGCGCGCAGGGCGTCTTGCAACCATGCTGGCGACGGGCCGTTCTTCACACCCCTGATCACGCGGCCATAGAAAACCGGGCATTGCTCCAAAGTGTCGTCGTCAATGCTGACCGACACGGGACAAGGATAGGTGCCGGGAACCGGGTCGGTGTCGCGGTCGATCAACTTGCCCAGCCCGCGTGCGGCCAGATCGCACGCGATGCCACGCACACCCAGCGCATCGGGTCGGTTCGGGGTGATGGCAATCTCGATCACCGGGTCGACTTTGGACGGGTCATTTTCTGCCAGCCAGTCGATGAACCGGTCACCGACCTTGCCGGAGGGCAGTTCGATGATGCCGTCATGTTCGTCCGAAAGCTCCAGCTCCCGCTCAGAGGCCATCATGCCGAAACTCTCGATCCCGCGGATCTTGCCCACGCCAATCGTTGTGTCGATGCCGGGGACATAGACGCCGGGCTTGGCGATGACCACGGTGATGCCTTCGCGCGCATTGGGTGCGCCGCAGATGATCTGCTGGGTGCCTTCGTCCGTCTCCACCTGACAGACGCGCAAACGGTCCGCATCGGGGTGTTTTTCCGCCGATTTCACATAGCCCAGCGTAAACGCCGCAAGCCGCGTGGCGCGGTCCTCCACGCCCTCCACTTCGAGGCCGAGATCGGTCAGCGTCTCGGTGATGTCGTCAAGCGTGGCAGTGGTCTCAAGATGGGATTTGAGCCAGGACAGGGTGAATTTCATCGCGGTCTTCCTCAAGCGGCGTGTTGGGGAAGGCGGTAGCCTGTTAAGCGCCCGGTTTCAACCGCTTCAAGGGTAACGCGGGGTGCGGCCCATGAGTTGATCCAACTGCCAGCCGATCCAGCCATGGGGGATGAAATGCCCGCCCGGATGGATGTCGAGCGTAACGGTGCCGCCGTCGCACTCCCATGTGGTGCGTTCCAAGGTCAGCCAATCCACCGCCTGCCAGGTGCCTTGCGGCTGGCCCTCCGCGCAGCCATAGAGGTCTCGCCAGAGCCTCACCGGGTATGTCGTGTCGCCGTTTGGTCCGAAGGGGAAGTCCATCACCGCGTCGTCAAGGCCATGCACGTGACGCACCTGCGCGGGGGCTTCGGGGCAATCTTCGGTCTGTCTGAGCGTGCCGGAGATGGCCAGAAGCGCCGCGACGTCGTTGCCGTTTTCGCAAGCGTAGCGCCACGCCATCGCGGATCCGAAGGAGTAGCCGGAGATATAGATGCGTTCACGATCAATGGGATAGCGCTTTGCCGCATCCTCGATCACCGCTGCGGCGAAATCCACATCGGCACTGCGGCCCTGCCAGAAATCCCAGGTCTTGTTGCGGCCATTCGGCGCCAGCAACAGCACACCGCGACGGCGGGCGTGGCCAGAGATACGCGCGTGGTTCACCGGCAGCGCGCCGGTCCGTTGCCAGCCGTGGAAGTGGACAAGGACGGGGAGTGGTGAGGTGCCGTCCCAGTTGTCAGGGGGCAGGACGTGATAGGCGCGGTCGCCGAGGGTGCAGGGGGTTTGTCCTTCGCAGGATTGGGCGAGGGTGAGGGTTGGCAGAAGAAAAAGGAGAGCGGTCACGAGGATGTACTTCATGGGTGGGAGGTTAGCGAAAGAAGCGGTGATGTCACGTCGGAAGGACGCCGCTCCGGTTCACGTCTTGCTGAAGCGCAACCTTCATCACAAAAGCAAACACGCGCCGTGCCGGGCATCATGCTTGCAGCGTTTCGCTAAGCCTGCGGCGTGTGTGTAGGATGATCCTCTGACGGTTCGAACTGCTGTGCTGCCCGCAAGCACATCTTCCTTGCCCGGAGATAACTGCGCGGCAAAGGTTCTCCGCGTACCCGCGCCAGATGTTCCTGCAAGACTGTGCACATGATCAACGAACGATCAGCGCTGCGGCTGCTTGCCCTTACGCGCGGGCGTCCTTCAAGGTAGCTTGCAACAACAGCCAGATTGCGCACATAGGCCACTTCCAGTTGCTCTTCCGAAAGACCTGCTGTCCCGCGCGCAAAATACGCGCGCAGACGCCAGTCCTGAGTGATTGAGAGACATACAAACAGAATGCAGAGGTTAACCCAGACGGCAATGAACAGAGGGAAGGTCCAAGGACTTACCAAAAAGTCCGCGACCAACCCCATCGATTACCTACTCAACCCACCATGCAAGTTCGGCTGGTCCAGCGCCGCGAACCCATAGTGCCGCAACCACCGCAGATCACTGTCGAAAAACGCCCGCAGATCCGGCACGCCATACTTCAGCATCGCAATCCGGTCGATCCCCATCCCAAAGGCAAAACCCTGCCATTCCGCCGGATCTATCCCGCCGGCCTGCAACACCTTGGGATGCACCATGCCGCTGCCCAGAACCTCCAGCCAGCCATCGCCCTCACCGATCCGAAGCTGCCCGTCGACCCATGAACATTGGATGTCCACCTCAGCCGATGGCTCCGTGAAGGGGAAGTGAGACGCGCGAAAGCGGGTCTTGATGCCGTCAATCTCGAAGAACGCGGCAAAGAATTCCTCCAGCACCCATTTGAGGTTCGCCATGGAGATGTCTTTATCAATTGCCAGCCCCTCGACCTGATGGAACATCGGCGTGTGGGTCTGGTCGTAATCCGCACGGTACACACCACCGGGACAGATGATGCGCAGCGGTGCGCCCTCTTTCTCCATCGTGCGGATCTGCACGGGCGACGTATGGGTGCGCAGCACGTGGGGCGGACGGTTATCACCCTCCGCGCGGTGCATATAGAAGGTGTCCATCTCCGCCCGTGCGGGATGGTGGCCGGGGATGTTGAGCGCGTCGAAGTTGTACCAGTCCGTATCAATGCGCGGGCCCTCGGCCACGGAAAACCCGATCTCTGCAAAGATCGCGGTCAGTTCTTCGGTCACCTGGCTGACCGGGTGCAGGGTCCCCGCCGACCGGTTGCGACCGGGCAGCGTGACATCCAGCCATTCCGCACGCAGCCGCTCATCCAATGCGGCATCTGCCAGACCCGCCTTCTTGGCGGCGAGCGCCGAATTGATCTCGTCTTTCAACGCATTCAGCGCAGGGCCGGCCACCTGCCGCTCTTCCGGGGTCATTTTGCCCAGTTCGCGCATTTTCAAAGCCACTTCACCCTTCTTGCCAACGGCGGCAAGGCGGATGTCTTCCAGGGCTGCTTCATCTGCGGCATCCGCAATCTGGCCAAGGTATTTCTGCTTGAGATCGTCCATGAGGCATCTTCCGTCTTATTTGGCTGCTCTGCTACCACAGTGCCGCCAGAAGGCAAGATGCCCGCGGCGTTGGACAGTCTGTCGCGCGTTCCCTAACGTCAGAAGATCAATTGACCCAAGGGAGGAAACAATGACCGATTAGCAATCCGTTCTAGACACCGCTGTGGCCCAGCACGACGTGCCCTTTGCCGTTGGCATGGTCGGCAACAGCGAAGGCATCACGTTTGAAGGGGTTGCCGGCAATGCGGCCGCCGGGCGCGCCGCGGACATCAATACAGTTTTTCGGATCTTCTCAATGACCAAGGGGATTGGCGCATTGGCGGCGATGATCCTGATTGACCGCGGGAAGCTCAGCCTCGACACGCCTGTTGCGGACGTGTTGCCCGCATGGGGAAAAATGCAGGTTCTGGATGGGTTTGACGGAGAGACCCCGCGTCTCCGCGCGCCCAAGACCCAGGCCACGATACGGCATCTGGCCACCCATACCAGCGGCGCGGAATATGAGTTCTGGAACGCGGACATGCCGCGCTACATGGAGGCGACCGGTCACCCGACGGTGTTGAGCGGGATGAACATGGCGCTGGAACAAGCGCCCCTGATGTCTGATCCGGGCACCCGCTGGGGCTACGGGCCTTCAATTGACTGGCTGGGCAAAGCCGTGGAAGCCGTCAGCGGGCAAAGCATCGTAGAGTTTTGCCAGACCGAGATTTTCGATCCTCTCGGCATGAATTCCACCGCGTTCGAAGTCGAAGGCGACATGGCCGCGCGGCTTGCGGACGTCAAGGCGCGTGGAGAGGACGGCGCATTTGCTCCTTTTGAACTCGCACCGCCCTCCAAGCCGGAATTCTATGGCATGGGGCATGCACTCTATTCGACCGCGCCGGACTACATGCGGTTCTTGCGCATGATCCTGAACAAAGGAACGCTTGATGGGGCACAGATCCTCTCCCCCGAAGCGGTGGCAGAGATGACGGCGGACCAGATGAACGGCCTGACCCTGACAAAGATGGTAACAATGGCACCGCCCGTGACTGCTGATTTCGATCCGTTCACGGGCACCAGAGTTGTGCATTCGGTGGGCTTCATGCGGAATGAGGAAGACATCCCCGGCAAGCGCAGTGCTGGCTCTCAGTCCTGGGCGGGCGTGCTGAATTCCCACTACTGGATCGATCCCAAGCGCGATGTGGCCGCAGTGATCATGACCCAATCCCTGCCCTTTGTGGAAGAACGTTTCATGAAGACCTATGACAGCTACGAACGGGCTGTGTACGCCAGCTTGTAAGAGAGAATCGCTTCCAACGGCACCCTGTGTGGTTCATCTGCCACACAGGGCGCTCAGCACCTCCAAATGCCTACAAATTGTGCGAATACAGCATGGATTGGCGTTTCGGCGGAAATCTACACGCTGCACGGGAAACACAAAGCCTGTTTCACCGGGTCATTGGACACCCAGAAGAAACAATCAATGGATTATGCCCAGATTGTGACAGAACAAAGAGAAAATGCGGAAAAATTGCGGCGCAAATGTGTTTTTTCCCATGGGCTAGTTGGTTCCGATCTGTTAACAATTAGGACAGTTACGTGGAAACAGACTTTGGGGGTTATACAAAGTGTTTGGTAAAATGATGAAAGCAAAGGTTGGTGCAGCGGCATTGGCGGTGGCTTTTTCTGGTGCGGTTTTTACGGGTGGCGCGTCCGCCGGTACGATTAACCTTCAGAATGCAACCGGTGAGTCGTCACCTTTCGGCACGCCTGCTTGGGCGCGTGAAGTTGCATATACAATCAATGGCGACACAGAGCGCAGCATTGCAGGTCTGTTCCGTCTAGAGGACCGCGACAGCGGTGAGGGCATCTTGGCCTGGTGTGTAGAACTGCTTCAGGACCTCGTCCTGCCGGGTGAGTTCCGCATGAACCAGACTATTCCGGGTGCCGCGACGATGGCGAACCTGAACAAGCTGTTCAATCAGTCCTATGACATGATCCTGGACGAACAGGTTGGCGTGAAGAAAGAAAAGAAAGCCGCTGGTTTCCAGCTGGCGATCTGGGAAATCATCACTGACTCCGAAGATGCATCCGGTCTGGACCTTGAAGATGGTGAATTCGTTGTCATCGACGGCGACGGCAACACAGAAGAAGGTGTTATCGGTAACGCAAGCTTCTACCTGTCACGCCTCGACCAAGCCGCCGATACAACCGACTACGAGCTGACAATCTGGAACAGCGGTAGGAGCCAGGACCTCGTCACGGCTGAAGAAACCGTTGCAGCGATCCCCGTTCCGGCCGCAGGTCTTCTGCTGCTGTCCGGTCTTGCAGGCTTTGGCGCACTGCGCCGCCGTCGCAAGTCCTGATATCGGGAATGTCTCAGCGGGCTGTGGTCCGCTGAACCAAAGAATTGAGAAGGGGGAGAGCATTGCTTTCCCCCTTTTTCGTTGTGCTGCGCCTACGGACCTTTGCGTACCTGCGATTTTGAACCGCGCGGCCTTCGCCGATCATACTGAAACGCCTTTGATCTTGCGCGGGCGTTCTGAACAATCGGAATGACACTTCTCCCTCAGCGGAACAGGCAAACCAGATTGGCCGGATGCCGACACAGCATCACCAAGATGTCCGACATCCAGCCAGACACATCACCTGCAAAACGAAAAAGGCCGCGCCAGATCACTCCGGCGCGGCCTCTCAATCTCTACAGTATCGTCTGACTTACGCAGCCAGTGCCTTCTGTGCCTGCGCAACAATCGCGCCAAAGGCCTCGGGCTCATGCACGGCCAGATCGGCGAGAACCTTCCGGTCCACTTCGATTCCGGCCAGTGTCAGACCGTTGATGAAGCGGCTGTATGTCAGCGCCTCATCATGGGAGCGAACAGCGGCGTTGATCCGCTGGATCCACAGCGCGCGGAAGTTCCGCTTGCGATTCTTACGGTCACGGGTCGCATACTGGTTGGCCTTGTCGACGGCCTGTGTTGCTACCTTGAAAACGTTCTTGCGGCGGCCGTAATAGCCTTTGGCCGCTTTGACGATCTTCTTGTGACGGGCGTGGGTGACTGTTCCACCTTTTGTACGGGACATCTCAGCTCTCCTCTATCAGCGGTCGTAGGGCATGAAGCCCTTGATGATCTTTGCATCGGGCTCCGACAGAGCTGTCGTGCCACGTGCGTTACGGATGAATTTCTTGCTCCGCTTGATCATGCCGTGCTGCTTGCCAGCCTGGCTGCCGATGACCTTGCCGGTCGCCGAGATCTTGAAGCGCTTCTTCGCGCTCGACTTCGTCTTCATCTTGGGCATTTCCGTCTCCTGTCTTCTACGGTGTACGCACGACTCGGCATGCCACTTGGGCCGGACGCGCGGAATGAAGCTGGCGTATAGGACGCGGCGACGTCGGGTGCAAGAGAATTACGCGCCCGCTGCGGCGCAATTCATGGTCAGGGCAGGAATCTGGCAAACACACGCACGAAAACATCCGGAATGCCCTGCATCGTATATCCGTTCGGGTTCTGTTGCAGGGCATAGAGGATCAATCCCCCACCGATCAAAACGGTCAGGGCAGAAGCGCGGGGTGCCCGGCTATCCGCCAGCGCGGATAGAATCGACGGCACCGAAAAGGCCGCAATCACCAGACCAAGAACAAGGGCCAGATCAGGCTCCATGCCGCTCTCCTTTATTTTGACGTAAAGGAACCTACTCCGGATCAGCGGGATAAATCAAACGTTCGTCGCAGGGGGCGACGCGCAGGATATTGGTGGTGCCAGGCACGTTGAAGGGCACACCGGCTGTGACCACGATCAGATCCTCAGGTCCTGCAAACCCCTCGGACCGCGCAGCGCGGACGGCATTGACGACCGCCATCTTGAAGCGGGTCAAAGCCTCGGTCACCACACAGGTGGTGCCCCAGCTGAGCGCCAGACGCCCCGCAGTCTTCTTCGTCGATGTCATGGCAATGATCGGCACGCGCGGGCGCTCCCGCGCCGTCAGCAGGGCTGTGGCGCCGCTCTGGGTGTAGCAGGCAATCGCCTTGATCTCTGTGGTTTCCGCAATCTCTCGGGCGGCGGCAACGATACCGTCCGCCACAGTGGTCCTGTCCGCAGACCGTGAAGCTTCGATGATCTGGGTATAGGTCGGGTCCTGCTCCACCTCCGTGGCAACACGGTCCATCGTCTTGACCGCTTCCAGCGGATAGCTGCCAGCCGCTGATTCCGCACTGAGCATCACGGCATCGGCGCCTTCATAGATTGCCGTCGCCACGTCAGAAACCTCAGCACGGGTCGGCATTGGGCTTTCGATCATGCTTTCCAGCATTTGCGTGGCCACGATCACCGGCTTGCCTGCTGCCCGGCACTTGCGCACCAGACGTTTCTGAATAGGCGGCACGTTTTGCACGGGCAGTTCCACACCCAGATCCCCACGCGCGACCATGATCCCGTCACTGACAGCCAAAATGTCATCAAAGCGCTCGACGGCGGAGGGCTTCTCGATCTTCGACAAAAGGGCCGCGCGGCCTTTGGCCAGCCTGCGCGCCTCTTCCACGTCTTCGGGACGCTGCACAAAGCTCAGCGCCAGCCAATCCACACCCAGCTCGCAAGCAAACTCCAGATCGGCGCGGTCCTTGTCCGACAGCGCCGCCAGCGGCAGCACCACATCCGGCACGTTCACGCCTTTGCGGTTGGAGATCGTGCCGCCAATGACAACTTCGCAATTTGCGTGTTCCGCGCTGCACTCAAGAACCTTCAACCTGATCTTGCCGTCATTGACCAACAGGGATGCACCCGGCTCAAGGGCGGCAAAAATCTCCGGATGGGGCAAGCAGACACGCGATGCGTCCCCTTCCGTCGGATCAAGGTCGAGCCGGAACTGCGCACCTTCGGTCAGTTCCTCGCTTTCTTGCGCAAAGACGCCGACCCGCAGTTTTGGCCCCTGAAGGTCTGCCAGAATGCCGATGGTACTGCCGAGGTTCTCTTCAACCTCACGGATGACGCGGTGTTTCTGGCGAATCTCGTCATGGGTGCCGTGGCTCATGTTCAGCCGGAACACGTCAGCGCCTGTGGTGTGCAGTGCCTCGATCATCTCATAGGTTTCGGATGCCGGACCAAGGGTCGCCACGATCTTCACATTCCGCGAGCGTCTCATCTGTGTTCCTTCGTATCTAGGTATCTGGGCTTCCGCGCATGTTAGCGATAACAATGCGTCACCGCCAGCCTCGCGTCCCCTCTATCGCGTCAGACAGTTTCATAATTGTGACAACACGACCACCGCTGATCTGATCCGGCTCCTTGACAGTTGCCCTGAAACCCCCACCTCCTGAGGCAAAGGAGAGACCATGTCAGATCAAAGCCCCACCCAGACCGAGATTGAGCTTCAGGCCGCTGCCTTCCGCCGTTTGCAGCAGCATTTGATGCAGGATCGCACCGACGTGCAGAACATCGATATGATGAACCTTACCGGGTTCTGCCGCAATTGCCTCAGCCGCTGGTATCAGGAAGCCGCAAACGCACGCGGCATCGAAATGGGGAAAGAAGAAGCCCGCGCGTTATTCTATGGCATGACTATGGCAGACTGGAAGGCAAACTATCAGGCAGATGCGTCCCCAGCACAGCAGGATGCCTTTAAAACCGCCTTTGCAGAGAATGTCGGAAACAAGGAATAGCCCCCGAAATGGGGCAATTCTGTTCTTGAAACAGGAACAATACCCGGTCGCATATCGCAACTGACGACGCCTAAATGACAAATTTAGGCAAAATTTGACAAGAAAATGCCACGTCCCTTAGCCCTTGGGTATCCAATTAGGTCAGGGGGACCACCATGCTTGCTGTTTATGCCATTCCGGTGCTGTTGGGTATTGGGCTGCTCGCGTTGCTGATTGATGACGATGATGATGCGGAGTCTGAAGAACGTCAGACCGTCGAACTGGACGAAGACGACGAAACCTTCGAAGGCACCGACGCGCCGGAACGCGCCATTGGCAATGCTTTGGCAAATGAAATGCTGGGCGAAGGCGGCGACGACATCCTGCTCGGCCTTGGTGGCGGGGACGCCATTGATGGCGGCGCAGGCAATGACACGGTTTATGGCGGGAATGGCAGTGATTTCGCCGTCGGCGGTGCTGGCGAGGACAGCGTGTTTCTGGGCGATGGCGATGATGCCTACGCCTCCGATGACGAAGACCGCTATGACGCAGGTGACGATCTGGTGCGCGGCGGCGCCGGAGACGATCTGATTTCCGACGTGCGCGGATCTAACACCCTGTTTGGTGATCTGGGGAATGACGTGTTGCTGGCGGCGGATGGTCTTGGGGATGAAGACTTCACCGAACCTGCGGAATTCGGCACCACCGACACCCTGTCGGGTGGTTTTGGCGATGACACGCTGGCGGGCGATGATGGGGACGTGATGACCGGCGGTGCCGGCGCGGATGAGTTCATTTCCATCAATGATCTCAGCAGACCGACACAAGACGCGGTCGTGATCACCGACTTCGACCCCGAAGAGGACGTGTTGAACATCCTGATCACTGAACCTGCGGATGAAGACAGCGAGGTGCTGTTCGAATTTGATGAGGACGAAGGGGCGGTCAACGCGATCTATGAAGGGCGGACAGTCGCGATCCTGCGTGGGTTGGACGAAGACACGCTGCCCTCCCTCTCTGCCGCGATCACTGCGCCGGATGAGCCTCTGGTACGGGTCTGACCCTTTCAGAGGCCGAAACGAAAAAACAGCCCACGCATGACGCGGGCTGCTTTTTCTTGTCTTGCACCAGTCTGGCGGCTCAAACGGCTTTCTTGCGCATCTCGTCCAGATAAATCTCCCGCAGCCGTGTCGCCACGCTGCCGGGTGTGCCATCGCCCAGTTGCGCGCCGTCAATCTCCACCACTGGCATGACAAACGCACTGGCCGAGGTGGTGAAGGCCTCATCCGCCTGCATCGCCTCATCAATGGTAAAGTTGCGTTCTTCCACCACCATCTGCGCCTCTTTCGCCAGCCGCAGCACGGCGGCGCGGGTGATCCCGTGCAGGATGTCATTGCTCAGCGCGCGGGTGATGATCTTGTTGCCCTTCACGATATAGGCGTTGTTGGACGTCCCTTCCGTGACAAACCCGTCCTCGACCATCCAGGCATCATCGCACCCTGCCTTCTTGGCCATCATCTTGCCCATCGACGGATAGAGCAGCTGCACCGTCTTGATGTCGCGCCGCCCCCAGCGGATGTCTTCGATTGATATGATCTTGGCACCCTTCTTGGCCGCAGGGCTGTTCGCCATTCCGGGTTTATTCTGGGTGAACAGCACGATGGAGGGCTCGGTTGTTTCGGGGTCGGGGAAAGCAAAATCCCGGTCGCCGTCGGATCCACGGGTGATCTGCAGGTAAATCAGCCCTTCTTCAATCTCATTGGCGCGCACCAACTCACGGTGCACTTCCAACAGATCGTCCTTGCTGATCGGATTGCGCATTTCCAGCTCGTTCAATGACCGGGACAGGCGCACCGCATGGCCATCAAAGTCAATCAATTTGCCATCCAGTACAGAGGTCACTTCATACACCCCATCCGCCATCAGAAACCCCCGATCAAAGATCGAAATGGTCGCTTCATTCTCCGGCATGTAGTCGCCGTTCACGTAAACTGTTCGCATGTCTATCCCCATAGTTCCGGTGCAGGCGGATGCACCCCGTTTTCATCAAAGACCAAAGGTGTCTTTCGATCCTCGCCTAACAAAAGGGGGCCATCCAGATCAACAAAAGAGACACCTTGCGCCACAAGTGTCGCAGGGGCCATGGCCAGCGATGACCCCACCATGCAGCCGACAAACACATCATACCCCTTCGCCAGCGCCGCTTGTCGCAGGCGCAGCGCTTCGGTCAGACCACCGGTCTTGTCGATCTTGATATTGACCATGTCGTACTTGCCTTTGAGGTCGGGCAGGCTCGCGGTGTCATGGGCGCTTTCGTCCGCGCAGACGGGCACGGGCCGGTCCATCCCGACGAGTGCTTCATCATCCCCCGCAGGTAGTGGCTGCTCCACCAGTTTGACGCCCAGCCGCAGCAGATGCGGCGCCAGATCGGAATAGACCTCAGCCGACCAGCCTTCGTTTGCGTCAATGATGATGGTCGATTGCGGCGCACCTGCACGCACCGCTTCCAGCCGGGGCATGTCATCCGGCGTGCCCAGCTTGATTTTCAAAAGCGGGCGAAAGGCATTCTCTGCCGCCTGCGCCTGCATCTTCTCAGGGTCATCCAGGGACAAGGTATATGCTGTGATCTGCGGCTTGGGCGCGGGCAAGCCGATCAGGTCCCAAACCCGCTTTCCCGCACGTTTGGCTTCCAGATCCCACAGCGCGCAATCCACCGCATTGCGGGCCGCCCCCGCAGGCAACAGATCATAAAGGCTGTCGTGGGTGATCTCCCCCTCAAGCCCCTCAATCTGCGCCGTGACAGATTCCAGTGTCTCATCATACCGCGCATAGGGCACACATTCGCCCCAGCCCGTGACTCCCCCTTCGCTCAGCCGCACGGTCAGCACCTTGGCTTCCGTCCGCGACCCGCGCGAAATGGTAAACACCTGCGCCAGACGAAAGACGTCCGCTGTCACTTCAATACGCATCGTCCCACCTTCATTTGGCCTCAAAACTCAATTCCGCGCCCGCACCCGGTGCGACGGTCAGATGTTTTTGATGGCCTCGGCCAACCGCTCCGCGCCCTGACGGAAGGGGTCGACCGCAGGCAGACCCATCTCCGCTTCGACCTTGGCCAGATAGGCCTCCGCTTCTTCCTGCGATAGATGCTGCGTGTTGACCGAAACGCCAATGACCTTGCATGCCGGGTTCGCGACCTTGGCCAGCGCCAGTGCCATATCGCTCACCGCCTGCATGGACGGCGGGGTGTAGTCGGGCAACCCGCGCATATGCGGGCGTGTGGGTTCATGACAGATGATTAGCGCATCAGGCTGCCCGCCATGGATCAACGCCAGCGTCACCCCGGAGTAGGACACGTGGAACAGGCTGCCCTGCCCCTCGATGATGTCCCAGTGATCTTCGTCATTGTCGGGCGTAAGATACTCCACTGCACCGGCCATGAAATCTGCAATCACCGCATCCAGCGGCACGCCGGAGCCGGTGATCAGAATGCCGGTCTGGCCCGTCGCGCGGAAGGTGCTCTTCATGCCCTTCTCGCGCATCGCCTCATCCAGCGCCAATGCGGTGTACATCTTGCCAACAGAGCAATCCGTGCCGACGGCCAGCACCCGCTTGCCGGAACGCTTCACACCGTTGGCAATGGGGTATTCCACATTCGGCACCCGCACATCATGCAAGGTGCCACCATTGACCTGAGAGGCCGCAACCAGATCACCTTCGTTTGCCAGCAGGTTGTGCAGGCCAGAGGCAAGGTCATAGCCCATGCCCAGCGCTTCGATCAAAATATCCTTCCACGCCTGAGAGATCACGCCGCCCCGGTTGGCCACGCCAATCACCAGCGTCTTGGCTCCGGCGGCCTTCGCCTGCTCCAGCGTCATGTCTTGCAGACCGACATCCGCCCCACATCCGGGCATCCGGTACTGGCCGACGGCATTATCCGGGCGCCAATCCTTGATGCCCTGAGCCACCTTTGCGGCAAGTTGGTCAGGCGCATCGCCCAGGAACAGCAGATAGGGGGTCTCGATCATGGCAGAATCTCCGGCAGAATGTTTGGCGCATCTTGCGCGATCTATCCCGCAAACCTATTGCTTTTCCAGTGGCAGATCGCATTGGGCGTCGATATTTTCCCGCCGTTTAGGGCAATCGCGCAAAATTCTTGCGTCACATTGGGCGCATGCTGCACCTGCGAAATGCCGCTTGCACCGCTTTGCGCAATTTAATACCAGCTTGCGGCAGAGTATCCGCAATAAAATTACGCCTATTCAAGGAACCTGCCCATGTCTTTCCGCCTGCAACCCACACCGCCTGCCCGCCCCAACCGCTGCCAGCTGTTTGGCCCTGGCTCGCGTCCGGCAATTTTCGAGAAAATGGCGAGCTCGGCTGCGGACGTGATCAACCTTGACCTTGAAGACAGCGTGGCCCCCTCGGACAAGGACAGCGCACGCGAAAACGTGATCAAAGCCATCGGCGATGTGGATTGGGGCAGCAAGACACTGTCCGTGCGAATCAACGGCCTCGACAGCCCCTATTGGTATCGCGATGTGGTGGACCTGCTGGAACAAGCTCCCGAGCGGCTCGATCAGATCATGATCCCGAAAGTGGGCTGTGCCGCAGACATCTACGCAGTGGATGCGCTGGTGACCTCCATCGAAGCCGCAAAGGGCCGCACCAAGAAGATCGCATTCGAGGTGATCATCGAAAGCGCGGCGGGCATCGCCCATGTCGAAGAAATCGCCGCCGCCTCCCCGCGCCTTGAAGCGATGAGCCTGGGTGCCGCAGACTTCGCGGCCTCCATGGGCATGCAGACCACCGGCATCGGCGGCACCCAGGAAAACTATTACATGATGCACGAGGGCCAGAAACACTGGTCCGACCCCTGGCACTGGGCGCAAGCCGCCATCGTCGCTGCCTGCCGCACCCATGGCGTGTTGCCCGTCGACGGCCCCTTCGGAGACTTTTCCGATGACGAAGGTTTCCGCGCGCAGGCCCGCCGCTCCGCAACGCTGGGCATGGTGGGCAAATGGGCCATCCACCCCAAGCAGGTCGTCCTCTCGAACGAGGTGTTCACCCCCTCTGAAGAAGCCGTGACAGAGGCCCGCGAAATCCTCGCCGCGATGGAAGAGGCCAAGGCGAACGGGGAAGGCGCCACTGTCTACAAAGGCCGTCTGGTGGACATCGCCAGCATCAAACAGGCCGAAGTGATTGTGCGCCAATCCGAAATGATCAACGGCTAAACGCCCCTTCCAAATGGTCTAAAAAACCCCCGCGGAGCGCTAAAATCTCTTCTGGAGCTCCAGAAGAGATTTCAGGCCTCTGGCAGGGTTTTTTGAACCATTTGGAAGACAGGGTTCAGATATCAGGCCCGCTCATCTTTTGGCGACCCCATTACCACATAGGATGTAATGCTGTTGACCTGGGGCAAGGCGCCCAGCATGTCCGTGTGGAAGTGCTTATAGGCGCGCAGGTCGGCGCATTCGACGCGCAGCAGGTATTCGATGGTCCCGGTGATATTGTGGCACTCCACAACCTCGGGCGCGCGGCTGATGGCTTTCTCAAAGGCTTCCTGGCTTGCTTTGGAATGGTCTGACAGGCCAACACCAACGTAGGCGGCAAATCCACTTCCCAAGGCGGATCGATCAAGCACCGCGCGGTATCCTTTGATGATGCCGCGCCGCTCCAGTTCCTGCACGCGCCGCAGGCAGGCCGAGGGGGACAGCCCGACACGTTCGGCAAGTTCTATGTTGCTGATCCGGCCGTCGCGGGAGAGCTCTTGCAATATTTGCTCCGATATGCGGTCAAATTCAGTCATTTGTTGTGCATACTCCTGCGAATTTCGCATATTCACAATTTATCGCCGGCGCATTCATGTCAATCCTTGTGTCATGACCCTGGATACCTTTGCCGCCCTCGCTCTGTTCGCTTTTGTCAGTTCCGCCACGCCGGGGCCCAACAACCTGATGCTGATGGCCTCCGGCGCGAATTTCGGCTTTCGCCGCACCGTGCCTCATATGC
Source organism: uncultured Sulfitobacter sp. (assembly GCF_947500075.1). Lineage (GTDB taxonomy): Bacteria > Pseudomonadota > Alphaproteobacteria > Rhodobacterales > Rhodobacteraceae > Sulfitobacter. The sequence continues at coordinate 144,804 of NZ_CANMQS010000003.1, forward strand.
TGGGGATTTCTGTCGGTTTTCTGGTGTTGATGCTGGGCGCAGGCATCGGGCTTGTGCAGATCTTCGACCGCTTTCCGGTGGTCTACACCCTGTTGCTGGTGGCCAGTGTGGCTTACCTGCTGTGGCTCGCCTGGAAGATCGCCAATGCGGTGCCCGCGCAGGCACAGGCGGCCAGGGGCAATCCGATGACCTTCCTGCAAGCAGCCGCGTTTCAATGGGTCAATCCAAAAGCCTGGACCATGGCGCTTACGGCAATCACGGTGCATGTGGCGGATGGGGGGACGGCCATGCTTGCCCTCGCCGCCCTCGTGTTTGCGCTTGTGAACCTGCCGTCCGTCTCGATGTGGACGGTCATGGGTCAGCAAATGGCGCGTTTTCTGACCAATCCCGTGCGCTTGCGCCTGTTCAACTGGAGCATGGCCGCCCTGCTGGTGGTCTCGCTCTACCCCGTTCTCAAGGGGTTTCAGTAGTCGCGCAACGCGATGTCGCCACGTTCACACAGGCGGCGGCAATCCGTGGCGTCTTTTCCCGTATCCTCGCGCAGCAGCACGAAATCAGACCCCGGCCCTTCAAACCGGTAGTCATCGCACAGCCCGTCGTTCATCCATTCCGACGCATCGACGCCAAAATCAACGGCCTCGCATTGGGTCGATTCCAATGCGGCATCCAGATCAAAAAGCTGTAGATCCCCATTGGCGAAACCTGTCCGGCAATCGCTGGCATCATGGCCCAGATCCTCACGGTCCAGTCCTGCTGCCATGGCGGATCCCCGAAAACGGCGGTCATCACAGGCCCCGTCCAACGCCCATTCACTGGCGTCATCGCCGAAGTTGATCTCCTGCGCGGACAGACAGAGGGGTAGCATGTACAACACTGCTACGACGCTCCACCGTGAATTCATGGCTCTTCCCTTTGTTCCGAGACAGCCCCCACCGGCACGCTACCTTTATTCCCGCGCGTTGCAAACCATTCAATTGCAAGCCATATAACGATAAATGACCGCGGAGGATCCGATGACCCAGTACCTCGATTTCGAAAAACCCCTGGCAGAGATTGAAGGCAAGGCGGAAGAGTTGCGCGCGCTGGCTCGGGCGAACGAGGAGATGGACATCTCCGATGAGGCAGCCGCCCTTGATGTCAAGGCCGAGGCGATGCTGAAAGAGCTTTATGGCAGCCTCACGCCATGGCGAAAGTGTCAGGTCGCGCGTCATCCCGAGCGGCCGCATTGCAAGGACTACATCGAAGCCTTGTTCACCGATTACACGCCGCTTGCCGGCGACCGGAACTTTGCAGACGATATGGCCGTCATGGGCGGTCTGGCGCGGTTTGATGACAAGCCGGTCATGGTCATCGGCCATGAAAAAGGCACCGACACCAAATCCCGGATTGAGCGTAATTTCGGCATGGCCCGTCCCGAAGGCTATCGCAAGGCCGTTCGGTTGATGGATCTTGCGGGCCGGTTCAACCTGCCGGTGATCACCCTCGTTGATACCCCTGGTGCCTATCCCGGCAAGGGAGCAGAAGAGCGTGGCCAGTCAGAGGCCATCGCCCGTTCGACCGAGAAGTGCCTGCAAATCGGTGTGCCGCTGATTTCCGTCATCATTGGTGAAGGCGGGTCCGGCGGTGCGGTTGCTTTTGCGACGGCGAACCGCGTGGCGATGCTGGAACATTCGGTCTATTCCGTGATCACGCCGGAAGGCTGCGCGTCGATCCTGTGGAAAGACTCCGAAAAGATGCGGGAGGCGGCAGAAGCGATGCGGCTCACGGCGGATGATCTGCGGCGTCTGGGGGTGACCGACCGGATCATTCTGGAACCCATGGGCGGCGCGCACCGCGACCCGGCCAAGACCCTTGCCGCCGTGCGCCTGAACATCGCCGGCATGCTGGAAGAGCTGAGTGGCAAGTCCGCCAAGGCGCTTATCGCGGACCGGCGGCGCAAGTATCTGGATATGGGCGGCAAGGGGCTGGCTGCCTAATTCGCCTCGTCGAGCTTGAGACGAAAACGTGGACCGCCAGTGGTGCGGCTGAAACCTGCGCGTTCATAGAACTCTTGCGCGGCGGTGTTGTCGGGATGTGTGCCCACCGCAAGGTAACGGCACCCCTGCGCTTTTGACACCTGCGCACTGGCCGCGATCAAGGCATGACCTGCACCGGTGCCCCGCGCCTCTGCGCGCACGAACAGGTGGTGCATGTCCATCCCCCGCACGCCGTATTGCACCTGAACCAAAGGGCACAGCGCGGCATAGCCAATCAAGCCCCCCTTAGCCTCTGCCACCAGCAACGTGATCCACGGCGGTGCGCCCAGCGCATCACGGGTCAGCGTTTCAACGGTCAGCGTGGCGGCGTCGCCATGAAAGGCCGCAAGGCCGTGGGCCATCTCCACAACAGCGGGAAGGTCATCTGAAACAGCGGGACGAGTGGTGATCCGGGACATGTCAGTCTCCTTTGATCCGCCAGCATGAGGATAGGCCGCACAACTGGCGGCCGGTGGGTTTGAAAAAGGGGAAACGGGCCGCGTTCAGAGGAAGCGGCGATAATAGACGGTATTGTTGAGCAACGTCATCATGCCTTTGCTTGTGACCGCTGCACTGCCATCGGTCAAGCGTCTTATCCCGCCAGCATCCGCAGGCCCTGGGTCACATCTGACCGCACGGCCAACCGCAGGCCCGGTTCATCGCCTGCGCGCAGCGCCGCAATGATCAGCCGGTGAAACTGCGGCGGTTCTGTCCGTCTGAGCCGTCCGTAAAGCGCGCGCATCGTGGGCCCCATCTGCAACCAGACCGTTTCGGCCATCGCCAGCATCGCAGGGGCCTGTGCGCGCAGATAAAGCGTGCGGTGGAACTCCAGATTGGTCCGGATGTAGTTGACCGCGTCCCGCTGGCTGACGGCTTCGGCCACGGCGTTGTTGATCGTTTGCAGCCGTTCAATCAGCGCAAGATGCGCACGTGGCAAGGCACGGCTGGCCAGTTCCACTTCGATCAGGGCGCGCAGGGCCGCCAGTTCCTCGATCCGTTCGTTGCTCAGCTCCGGTGTGCTGATCCGGCCGGAGGCCGACATCGTGAATGCGCCTTCCGCCACCAACCGCCGCACCGCTTCGCGCGCGGGCGTCATGGAGACTTCGTATTCCTTCCCGATCCCCCGCAGCGTCAGCGCCTTGCCCGGCGGCAGATCGCCATACATCACCCGGCTGCGCAACCGGCGGTAGACGCGGTCATGGGCCAGTGGGGTGGCTTCGATCGGGCGGGGGGACAGGTTCATGGGTCTTTTGTGATCACATCCATGCCACAGGTCAAGACCGCCGCTCAGGTGAACTTGTAGCGATGCAGCGCATTGCCTTCCCGGCGCAGCCAGCGGCGGGGCGAATCGTATGCGCCATAAAGCCGCGTCACCTCGGCCCAGAAGGCGGGTGAGTGGTTCATCTGCGCCAGATGCGCGACCTCATGCGCCGCGACGTAATCAAGCACTTCAGGTGGTGCCATGATCAGCCGCCAGGAAAACATCAGGCCTGCGTCAGACGTGCAGGATCCCCAGCGCGACCGGGTATCGCGCAAGGTGATTCGGGCATAGGGTTTGCCCAACACCGCCGCATAGTCGTCACAGGCACCGGCAAGCCTGTCGCGCGCCATTTCCTTCAGCCATGCGCCCAGCCGCCGCCCCGCGCGCTCTGGCGGGCCGGGCACTACGATGTGGTTGACGGCAATCTCAATCCGGCGTCCGGCACCCGGCACGACCTGCAACATCTTGCCCCCAATGGGCAATTGCGCCCCGTGCCCCACAAAAACATCCTCCTGGCGCGCCTCAAGATGGCCGCGAATCCATGGCTCTTTCTGCCGGGCAAAAGCCAGCGCTTCCCGCTCTGCCAGCCGCTTGGGCAGGGTCAGCGTCACCCTGCCATCCAGTTGGCTGATGCGCAGCGATATCCGCTTGGCGCGGGCAGAACGGCGCAGGATCAGAGGGATCGGCGGATCGCCGGGCAGGACGTGGTCGGGCATGGATCAGGCTCTTCTCGGGACCTTGGGGCTAAAGCCTTTGACAGTCCCTCCCTCATATGGCACTTGCCCGCAATCATCTACACGCAACCGCAAATGACCAAGGGGGTATTTCATGCCCAATGAAGAATGGGGAACCAAACGCCTGTGCCCGACAACGGGCAAGCGTTTCTATGACCTCAACAAGGATCCCATCGTCAGCCCCTACACGGGCGAAGTTCTGGAAGTAGACGCTTCCAAGTCCCGCATGATCGCGGCGGACGCCGAAGATGCGGCGACCACAAAAGCCAAAAAGGCCGAGGTCGCGGAAGAAGAAGATATTCTGGACGATGAGGACGACGTTGATGTCGATCTGGATGACGATATCCTGGACGACGACGACGCCGATGATGACACTGTACCACTGGAAGACATCGCCGATGTCGCATCCGAGGACGACGACAGCTGATTAGAACCCAGGCATCGGGGCGGGTCGGATTTTCCTCTTGATCCCGCCCCCGCTTGGCACTAATCACGCGGAACCAACGGCCACACGCCGATTTGGGGCATTAGCTCAGCTGGGAGAGCGCCTGCATGGCATGCAGGAGGTCAGCGGTTCGATCCCGCTATGCTCCACCATTCCCTTCCCATCTCCATGACATTAGGTTCTTTGCACGGCTGACGGGCGCCCGTCCGCGCCGAGGGGACCCAAAATGCAATTGCTCAAGCCAAGCCTCGACCACCTCCCCGCCTATCGTGACGCCCTGCAAAAAGGATGGTCACCAGACAACCTGCGCCCCGAAGCCGCGCAAGAGCATCTGGTCCGTATGTCAAAAGACCCAATCACCTTCGTTTCAAACCTTGATGACCCGACGGCCAGGGCAGGCCCTGTCAAGCTGCCCGACGGCTCCATGGTGCCGCGCCTGCCAAGCATTCGCCGCTGGATCTGGGATAGCGACTTCTGCGGCCACATCAGCCTGCGATGGCAACCCGGCACCGAAGCCCTGCCACCAACCTGTTCCGGCCACATCGGCTATGCCGTTGTGCCGTGGCGGCAGGGGGAGGGGCGGGCTACCGCGGCGTTGATCGCCCTCCTGCCAGAGGCAGCAGCGCTTGGATTAAGATATGTCGAAATCACAACCAGCCCGGACAATCCGGCGTCTGTCCGGGTCATCGAAAAGGCGGGCGGCGTGCTGGTGAAAACCTATACCGCCGACAAGGCGCTCGGCGGGCATCAGACCATGCAGTTCAGGGTTGCGCTTGCCCCCGCATGAACGGTTTGAGCGTGCCATGGTCCTCATACCTCCCCGAACCGCTCCCGATATGCGGTGGGCAAAATTCCAACCCGCTTCACAAAACTCCGCCGCATCTTTTGTTCAGATCCGAACCCGGACAGTGCCGCAATCTCCTTCATGGGCTTCCGGCTCCGCTCCAGATAGCGCCGCGCCATCACCAACCTTCGCTCTTCAAGGAACCGCGATGGGCTCTGACCGAAATCGCGCATGAACTCGCGGAGCAGCGTGCGTTCTGTCGTACCTGCATGCCGGGCCATCATCTGCACACTCCACCCGGCTGCCGGGTCTTCTTCGATGCGCGTGTAAAGATCAGCAAGACGCTTGCTCGAAACGGCCTGCGCCCTGAGCGGCGCGGAATACTGCGACTGTCCGCCGTCCCGCTGCATGAACACAACCATTTCACGCGCCACACTCAAGGCTACGCGCCGCCCGTGATCCGCCTCAACCAGCGACAGGGCAAGATCGATACCAGTTGTGACCCCGGCGGAGCAGTGGAATTTGCCATCTTGCGTGAAAATCTCATCCATGTGCCATGCGACCTCTCCAAACCGGCCAAGCGCAAGATCATGGCGTTCCCAATGGGTCGTTGCGACCCTGCCGCCCAGCAACCCGGCCGCCGCCGTCAGCAAACTGCCAGAGCAGATGGACACAAACCGCCGCACATCAGGTTCTGCCCGACGCAGGAAACGCAGTAGCGCCGGATTCTCCAGACGGTCATCCACCCCCGGCCCGCCCGGAACGATCATATCCTCCGCACCGGCCCAATGACCAAATGAGGTGTTGGACCGCAGGATCAGCCCAGTGTCGGTTCGGAAATCACAACCGTCTTGGGTCACCGTCTCCAGACCATAGGCGGCCCATCCCAAAACCTTGTTGGCAGAGCCAAACACCTGTGCCGGGCCCGCGACATCCATCAGCAGGACATCATCAAAGCCCAAGATGGTTACGCGATGAGGGCGCTTTGTCTGATTTTGATTGTTTGTGGACATATCAGACAATGCGCATGTCCCATAAGCTGCTGTCAACCGGTCCCAAGGAAAGCCCGCTGACATGCCACGTACCTTCATCACCGACGTCCCCGGCGTGCCTGCCTCGCCCTCACCGATCTCCAACGCGGTGGTGGTTGGGCAGACCTGTCACATCTCCGGCCAGCTTGCCGTTTACGAAGACGGCTACCGCCCCGGCACTGCCGAAGAGGAGGCAGAGCGCGCTTTTGATCTGGTGTTCAAAGTGGCCGATGCCGCAGGGTTCACGTCCGATGAGATCGTCTATATCGACATCGCCTTTGCGGACATTGAACACGATCTGGCTGCGGTGAACGCGGTCTGCGTCCGGCGTTTTTTGGACTATCCCGCGCGTACCGTCTATGAGGCCGCAAAACTTCCCTTCGGTGCAAAGGTCAAGGTTCAGGCCATCGCGATGAAGGACAACCAGGACCGCCGCGCCCCCGGCCCCACTGGACCCCAACGGCCCAGCCTGTAGAAGGGGCAGGTGACCCCCTTGACCCTCACCACCCTGCACGACCTCAAGACCCTGTCCGTGGACAGCATCATCGACGTGCGCGCGCCGTCGGAATTTGCAGAAGACCACATTCCCGGCGCGCTCAACATGCCCGTGCTTACCGATGCACAGCGGGCCGAGGTTGGCACGATCTATGTTCAGGACAGCCCCTTCAACGCCCGCAAGATCGGTGGTGCCCTCGTGGCGCAGAACACCGCACAGCATTTGCAGGGCCCGCTGGCGCAGCACGAAGGCAGCTGGCAACCGCTGGTCTATTGCTGGCGCGGGGGGCAACGCTCCGGTGCCTTCGCGACGATCCTCGATCAGGTTGGCTGGCGGGTACATCTGCTCAAAGGCGGTTACCGCAGCTACCGTCGGCTGGTGGTGCAACTCTTGTATGAACAGACACTGCCACATCGCATCCGGCTCATCGACGGTGGCACGGGCACGGCAAAGACACGTCTGCTGGACCATCTCCGCGAAGCGGGTGGTCAGGTGCTCGACCTCGAAGACCTCGCCAATCACCGCGGCTCGCTCTTTGGAGGCACCGCAGGGCCGCAGCCTGGTCAGAAGATGTTTGAATCCCGGCTGGCGGAGGGGCTTTGTGCCCTCGACCCTTCGCACATCACCTGGGTAGAGGCGGAAAGCAGCAAGATCGGTGAACGCCTTGTCCCGCCTGCCTTGTGGGCCTTGATGCAAACCGCCCCGCGCCTGCGGTTGCAGGCGCCCGTTGCCGCCCGCGCGCGCTTTTTGACCCGCGCCTACAGTGACCTGACCACGGATGCCGTGCGTCTGGGGGAACAGATCAACCAGCTCAGACCCTATCACCCCGCCGATGTGGTGGAAGGCTGGCACCAGCAGGCCACAGACGGCGCGTGGGAGGCTCTGGCCGCAGGCCTGATCACCGCGCATTATGACCCCCGCTACGCGAAATCCGCTGCGCGGTCCGACGTGCCTGTCACGCCTCTGTCGCTTGACGATCTGGAAGACGAAACGCTTGCCGCTACGGCCCGCCGCCTGATCAGCGAGACGCCTCAAGCGTGATCTGCCCCGGCATTCCGGCACGCAATGTCCCGATGATCCGCGCAGCAGGCCCGATCTCGGCCAGCGCCGCCGCCGCATCCTGCGCCGACATCGCTGCCAGTAGGCCCCCTGCCGTCTGCGGGTCATGGAGCAGCGGATCCTCCACCCCCGCAACCGGCGCATCCGCCCGGTTGGCCCGCATCAGGGAGGACGCCACGCCCGCCGCCGAAAGCGCCCGCGCCCCTGCATAGACCGGGATCTGATCCTGCCACAGCACCGCCTCCATCGCTGAGGCCCGCGCGATCGCGGCCACATGCCCGGCCAGCCCAAAGCCCGTCACATCCGTCATCGCACGGGCCTTTGCCAGCGCCCCTGCGGTTTCCCCCTGCGGCGCCGCCATCTGCGCCAACAGGCCGGTCACGTCCCGCCCTGCGGCTTTGCCCTGCATCTCTCCCGCCAGGATCACACCACTGCCAATGGGCCGCGTCAGCACCAGCACATCGCCCGCCTGCGCGCCTGCCACCGTGATCGGCGCGGTGTCCCTGGTCCCGGTCACGGTAAACCCGATCGTCATCTCCGCACCCATGGTGGTATGCCCGCCGACCAGTTGCGCGCCCGCATCACCCAACACCTCCGTGGCAGCCTGCGTGATTTCCGCCATCTGCCGCGCCTGTAAAGCGGGCGACATCTGCGGCAACACAACAGACGCCAATGCCACCTGCGGCTGCGCGCCCATCGCCCAGACATCGCCCAGCGCATGCACCGCCGCAATCCGCGTCATCACCACAGGATCGGCGACAAAGCCCCGCAGATGATCGGTGGAGATCACCTGAAACCCGCCGCCTGTCTGGCGCAGCACCGCCGCATCATCCCCCGCCGTGGTCAGCACATCGCCGGTCGCAGGCCCCAGCCCGCCCAGCGCGTCCCTCAAGACGCCGGACCCCACCTTCGCCCCACATCCCGCACACATCGGCTTGGCCTCTACGTCATACCCCTTCGCCACCTGCCCCTTGGGCTGCGGTACCTGCATCACCGGCAGATCCGACAACCGATCCATGAACGCCCGGTCAATCCGGTCCTTCCACTGCCACAGCGCGGCCCCTTCAACAGCCACACCAAACTTCTCCGCCAAAGCGCGTTTGCCACCCAGTGACACCAGCTTGAGGTAATGCTTCTGCGGCTTGAAATGCCGCATCGCCCCGCCTGCCAAAGCCACCCGCAGATTGTGTTTCAACACAGGGGCCGCCCGTACCGCAAACACCCCCGCCTTGGGCCTCGGCGCATGGGACATATGCGCACAATCGCCTACCGCAAACAGCGCATCATCCCCGCGCACCCGCAAATCGGGCCGCACGTCAATGAACCCCGCCACCAAAGGCAGATCCGTCTGCGCCAGCCACCCATGGGGAAACGCCCCCGCAGCCCCGACACACAGCTGCGCTGGCACCTCGCCACCCCGCTCCAGCCGCACAGCACCCGGCGCAACCTCCGCCACCGTCACGCCGCAGCGCACAGTCACCCCAAGACCCGCCATCGCCGCGTCCACCCTGCGCCGTGCCCCGTCGCCCATGCCCGATATACCCGGCCCCGCCTCGATCACCGTCACCTGCGGCACCACACCCGTCATGGCCATCGCATGCGCCATCGCCATCGCCAGCTCACAGCCCGCCACGCCACCACCAATCACGGCAACCTCCGGTGCAACCTCTCCCGCCGCCACCTGATCCAGAAACGCCGACCAGCGTGCCGCATAGGCCGCCAGCGGCTTCGCCCCGATCCCATGCGCGGCAAACCCCGGCAGATCCATCGCCGCCGTGATCCCGATATCGATCGAGGCCACGTCATATCCCACATCACCGCGCCCCGCGACATGCACGCTCCGCGCCTCTCGATCTATCGCATCCACTTCTCCCAGGATCAGCGCCGCCCCCGCATGCCGGCACAGCCGCACCAGATCGATCTCCAGATCGTCCCGCCCATAATGTCCCGCAACATAGCCCGGCAACATGCCCGTATAAGGCGCTGTCGGGCCGGGATTGATCACCGTCAGCCGTGCGCCGGGCAGCGGTTTCATCCCCCAGGCGCGCAACACCAAAGCATGGGCATGCCCGCCCCCTACCATCACCAGATCCCGCGTCAGGGGCACATCACTCAGCACCGCTCCACCCTCTTTTCTCCCTAAATATCCCGGAGTTTGAGGCAGAGCCTCAATAAGAATAAAATCGAATGCGGGCTCTGCCCGCTCCTTTTCCTAACAGCCCAGCCAGACACCCGCTAATGAAAATCCCGCGACTTCGGGATCACCCGCACATCGCGCGGATGTGTGCGCCCGCCAACCTGCCCCGGCACAGGGTGTTTCACCTCATCCCCGCGCGCATAGGTCTCCGGCACCCTCTCATGAGACAGCGCATCGAGCCTGTCCGTCCGGTTTTCCAACCGGTCCGCCACCACATGAATGACCTTGCCATCGCTCTGGATGCGCCCATGCACCACCAACAGGCGCGCCGACATGATGATGGGCCGAAACTGCTCAAACAGCGTAGGCCAGATCACCAGATTGGCCACCCCGACCTCGTCCTCCAGCGTGATGAAACACACGCCTTTGGCACTCCCCGGTTTCTGCCGCACCAACACCAGCCCCGCCAGCGACACCCGCTGCCCATGCCGCATCCCCGGCAGCGCATCGGTGCAATCAAACCCCTGCCCCCGCAGACTTTGCCGGTAGAACGACATCGGATGCGCCTTCAGGGACAACCGCAGCGTCTGATAATCCGCCACCACATGTTCCGCCTTGGGCATGGCCGGAAGCGCAACAAAAGGCTCCGCCCCCTCATCCTTCGCCGCCACATAGGAAAAAATCGGCAGATCCGGCGCATCCTTCAGCCCCTGCGCCTGCCAGAGCGCGGCGCGCCGATCGAGCCCCATCCCCCGCATCGCATCCGCCGCCGCCAGCCTGCGCACTGATCCACGATCCAGCTTTGCACGGACCTTCAAATCCGCCACATCGGCAAACGGCGCATCCCGCGCTGCCATGATCCGCCGTCCTGCATCCTCCCGCATCCCATCCACCTGCCGGAACCCAAGGCGCAGCGCGAAACCTTCGCCGCAAGGCTCCAGGGTGCAATCCCAATCGGAGAAATCCACATCCACCCCGCGTACCTCCACCCCATGCTCGCGCGCATCCCGCACAATCTGCGCAGGCGCATAGAACCCCATGGGCTGGGAATTGAGCAGCGCGCAGGCAAAAACCGCCGGGTAATGACACTTCATCCACGACGACACATAGACCAGCTTGGCAAAGCTCGCCGCATGGCTCTCAGGGAAACCATATTCCCCGAACCCCTTGATCTGATCAAAACACCGTTGCGCAAAATCGGCGTCATAGCCGCGCTCTGTCATCCGCCCGACCATCTTCTGTTGCAAGGTCTCGATCGTCCCACGGGACCGAAAGGTCGCCATCGCCTTGCGCAACTCATTGGCCTCCGCAGGCGAAAACTTCGCCGCATCAATGGCAATCTTCATCGCCTGCTCCTGAAAGATCGGCACGCCCAGCGTTCTCCCCAGTATCTTGAGCAACTCATCCTGCGGATGTTCCGCCCCCGGTGCCGGGTAGCTGACCCCCTCAATCCCCTGCCGCCGCCGCAAAAACGGATGCACCATGTCCCCCTGAATGGGTCCGGGCCGCACAATCGCCACTTCGATCACCAGATCATAAAACGTGCGCGGCCTGAGCTTGGGCAACATTGCCATCTGCGCACGGCTTTCCACCTGAAACACCCCCAGCGAATCCCCCGCACAGAGCATGTCATAGGTCGCCGCATCCTCCGCAGGCACCGTTGCCAGATCAAAATCCGCCCCGTAATGCGCCCGCATCAGGTCAAACCCCTTGGCGATACAGGTCAGCATCCCCAGCGCCAGAATATCCACCTTGAAAATCCCCAGCGCGTCGATGTCGTCCTTGTCCCACTCGATAAACGACCGCTCCGGCATGGCACCATTGCCGATGGGCACAATCTCCGTCAAAGGCCGCTCCGTCAGGATAAACCCGCCCACATGCTGGCTCAGATGACGCGGCATCCCGGTCATCTGCTGCGCCAATTTTAACACCCGCCGCAGATAAGGATCGCTCAAATCCAACCCCGCTTCACTGACGCGCTTCTCCTTCATCTCCCCTTCAAAGCTGCCCCAAACCGTCCCGGCGAGTTTCGAGGTCACATCCTCACTCAGCCCCATCGCCTTGCCCACCTCCCGGATGGCCGACCGGGGCCGATAATGAATGACCGTTGCACAGAGCCCGGCCCGCTCCCGGCCGTATTTTTCATACATGTACTGGATGACTTCCTCGCGCCGCTCATGCTCGAAATCCACGTCGATATCCGGTGGCTCATCCCGTTCCTCGGATAAGAACCGCTCAAACAACACGTCATGCTCTTCCGGATCCACCGCGGTGATCCCAAGACAGAAACACACCGCTGAATTCGCCGCCGACCCCCGCCCCTGACATAAGATGGGCGGGCTGGCGTCCTGACGCGCGAACCGCACGATGTCGTTGATCGTCAGAAAATACCGCGCGATCTTCTTGGAACGAATGAGCGCAAATTCCTTCTCGATGATCCCCCTGATCCGCTCCGACACGCCATCCGGATAGCGCCACGCCGCCCCCGCCCAGGTCAGCCGCTCCAATTCCTCCTGTGCCGTGCGCCCCTCCGGTTCGATCTCATGCGGATATTCATACTTCAGATCCGCCAATGAAAACCGACACCGATCTGCCACCACCCGTGTCGCCGCAATCGCATGCGGCCACGCACTGAACAAGCGGCACATCTCCGCCGGCGATTTCAGATACCGCTCCGCATTCGCCTCCAAGGCAAAGCCCGCGTTCTCAATGGTGCAGCCCTCCCGAATACAGGTCATCACATCCTGCAAGGGCCGTCGCTCCGGCGCGTGATAAAGCACATCATTCGTCGCCAAAATCGACAACCCCTGCGCCCGTGCCAACGCATCCAGCCGCGCGATCCGCGCCACATCATCCCCGCGATAGAGATACGCCGCCCCCACATACCGCATCCCCGGCAGCGCCTTCACCAACCTCGGCAACCCCGCCTCAAACACCTCCAGCCGCGCGGGCGGCATCACGATCAACTCCAGCCCGTCCGCCTGCGCCGCCAGCATCTCCAGCGTCAGATGGGTCTCCCCCTTCTCCTGCCAGCCCCCGTCCACATCCGCCATCTTGCCCTTGCTCAGCAATACCGACAGCCGTGCATAGGCCTCCCTGTCCCTCGGATAGGCCAGCACCTGCGTCCCGCACAGCAACACCAACCGCGCGCCGATCACCGGTCGCACACAGGCCTTGCCCGCTTCCACATGCACCCGCACCACACCCGCCAGCGTGTTGTGATCCGCCACCCCCATCGCGTCATAGCCCAGCACATTGGCCGTCGCCGTCAGATCAACCGCATCCGACGCCGCGCGCAAAAACGAAAAACAACTCGCCAGCCCCAGCTCCACATAAGCACTGGGCGGATGCCACTGAAACGGATCATCCCCCTCCAACGTGCGCCGCTTGAACCCCTCCTGCTGCGGCATCTACACAGACGACACCTGATCCATGAACGCAGGTCCCCCCTCTTTTTGGCCATAAGTATCCCAGAGCTGCCCTCTCCCCCCACACACCACTGGCGTTAAAACGCAAACGGGAGGGCGGGCGGGGCGTCGCGGCACGCGCGCGCCGACCGGCTCACGCAAAAATCCCGTGCACAAACCAGCGCGGATCGCCGCCGCGTCCGTCGCCCAAAATCCCTTCGCGAAACAGCCAGAACCGCCGCCCATCGACAACCTCCACCTTGTAATAATCCCGCAACCTTGTGCCCGCCTTGTCGCGCCACCATTCGGGCGCGATCCGCTCGGGCCCCTCATGCCGCACCATCCGAAACGCCACGCGCCGCCAGCGAAACTGCGCAGGTGGCCCTTCAGGCACGGCATATAAAACCGCCACCTCCTCCGCAGGTTCCAGCAACCGCAAAGGCCGCTCCCGCACCAGCACCGGCACCGCTTCACCTTCGCCCCGCAACGCAGGCTGCCGACGCTCCACCCGTTCGGGCAGGTGGCTCTCGACCCAGGCCGACCATGTCACCTTCTGAGGCCCCAACCGCGCCGTCAGCCGGTCCAGCAAAGCCGCCACATCGCGCCCGGCATCCCGCGCCCCGTCCAGATGGTCCTGATGCAGCGCCAGCGGCTCGGCCACCAAAGCCTCCAGCGTCAGCAAATCAAAGCCAAACCCCGGATCAATCCCCTCCAGCTTGCCTTCCATCAACCGCAGCAAATGCGCAGGCTCCCGGCTTGGTTGCGCCAGCGCCACATCGCGCGACCGCCATTCCCCGTCCACCCGGTAGATCGTCAACCGCAACCGCCGCGCGCCCTGTTCCGCCTTGGCCAATTGCCCCGACAGATCCCGCGCCAACCCTTCCAGATGCGGCACCGGATCAATCACCGGCTCTGCCAGCCGCGCGCGGGCCAGCCAGCGCGGGGGCTCAGGCGGCGCATCCAGCGGCGCCCCTTCGCGCCCCAGCGCCCGATCCAGCAACACCAGCGGGTTCAACTCTGCCGCCACCCGGTCAAACCGCCGCATCAGCGCGACGCGCGGCACCTGCATCAGCGCGCCCAGCGTCTTCAGCCCCAAGCGCTGCAACAGCTGCACGGTCTTGTCCTCGACCCCCAGTGCCGCCACCGGCAACGGAGCCAGCGCCACCTCCATATCCTCTGGCCCGCAGATACACCCCGCAGGCCCATACCGCGCCAGCATATGCGCCGCACCGCGCGTGGGTGCCACCGCCAGACGTGCGCCTAATCCCTGCATGCGAAACCGCGTGGCCATATCGCGCAACAGCGCCGCTTCGCCACCAAACAGATGCGCCGCGCCGCTGATATCCAGCACAATGCCATCCACCCCATCGCGCACCGTCCACGGGCACCACCGCCGCGCCCAGAGGGCGATCTGATCCAGCAGCTTCACCTCGCGCGCAGGCTCCCCCGGTTCCACGTGCAGATCGGGGTGGATCGCCTGCACATCCACGACGCGGGCCCCCGTCAGGATTCCCCGTTTGCGCGCCGCAGCACTCACCGCGTGGATCACCGGCCCATGGGTGCCCTGCACCGACAGCACCACCGGCACGTCATCCCCCGGCAAGGTCCGCTGCTGTGCGGTGATCCGCCGCCAGCGGTCCATCGCCAGATCGGGAAAGCAGGCGGAGACGATCCTTGCTGCGTTTGGGCTGACCTGCTCCATCATAAGCCGCCTGCCAGACACCCGGGCTGCGCCCGCGTGCGCGGAACAATTCCGCCTCCCACAGGGGCGGACCGGGGGCGGCCGGATTGTAGGGATGCCTGCGCGACGGCAGAGAGCTTAACCGCCAGCGTTCGCGGGCGGCTGACAACGCCCCATGGTCCCCCGACCGAATAAGCCACACCGGCACTTTCGCCGCCTCCGCGCGCAGCGCCAGCCGCTTGGTCGCGGTAAAGCTCAACACCTCCGGCGCGCCGTGGATCTCCCCCACCACCGCTGCCAACCCGGCACAGGCCGCGCCCTCTTCCATCGCCCAAAGCACATCGCGCGGGTTGCTCACCTCCACCCGCAAGACCTTGCCAGCAAAGCCGAAATGCCCCAAAGCCGCGCCATACAAACGCCCGTTCTCCCGCCGCGACATACGGTCGCTGACCCAGAGCACGGGCTTGTCCCCTTCGGGCAAACAGGCCAGCACAAATCCCGTCACCGCCGCATCGAATGGCCCGCCCGACAACACGTCGCGCAGCACCGCATCGCCGTGCTGCGGCGCGGGCACATCCTGAACCAGACGTTTGGCAGACAGGGATATCACCTGTCCGATTGGCGAATCGGCATTCATGCATCTCTCCATTTGTTCACTTTTTGTTCTATTTGAAAAGAGCACCAGAATCGACCCCCTTCCTGCAATGATTTGCAAAACCCGTGGCAACAGGCTTGGATGGCCCCAACAACAGGAGCCCCCCATGACACGCCAGCAAAACGCCTCGTGGCAGATCACCAAACCCGCCGTCACCAGCCGCCATGGCATCGTCGCCAGCCAGTCCCGTGTGGCAGCCACCGTCGGGGCGAAGATCATGGCGGAGGGCGGCAATGCGGTGGATGCCGCGATTGCCACGTCATTCGCTCTGGGGGCGGCTGAGCCATGGATGAGCGGCATGGGCGGCGGCGGCTACATGGTGGTGCGCCCCGCAAATGGGCCTGCGAAAGTGGTCGAATTCGGCATGCGCGCGCCCAAAGGGCTGCGCACGGAGGATTATCCAATCGTCGGTGGCAAGGCGAATGACCTCTTCCCATGGCCCGCCGTGCAGGACGATCGCAACGTGTTCGGCGCCACCGCCGTGGCCATCCCCGGACAGGTCGCAGGCATGGCGCTTGCGCATAAGACCTTTGCCACCAAACCCTGGGCTGATCTGCTAGCGCCAGCCATCTCATTGGCCGATGATGGCCTCCCCGTGGATTGGTTTGCACAGCTGATCATCGGCGGCTCCGCCCGCGATCTACATCCCTTTGACGCCTCGCGAGAAACCTTCCTTGACGATGCGGGCTTTCCCAAATCCTCCGGCTGGACCGCCTTGGGCGAAACCCGTTGCGGCCTCAGCCGCCTGGCCGCCTCCCTGCGCGTTGTCGCGGCCCAAGGCGCGCCGGGGTTCTACACCGGCCCGCTGGCCGACAGCATCATCGCTGATCTGCGCGCCGCAGGTGGGCGGCACAGGCTGGAAGACCTCTCCACCTACCGTGCCACGCTGGTGGATGCCTCCGCAGATGCCTACCGCGGCCATACCGTGCTGGGCACACCCACGCTGACCGCAGGGCCCACCCTTGCCCGTGCGCTGGATCTGATGGCGGCCAATTGGCACCCACGTGGCACCACCCCCGATGCGACCGCCTATGCCGCCTATGACGCCGCGATCCGGCAGGCCAATATCGAACGGTATGAGACCATGGGCGACATTGAGAACGAGCCAGACCCCAGTTGCACCAGCCACTTCAGCGTGGTCGATGCCGAGGGCACCATGGTGGCTGTCACCCAAACCCTGCTGTCGATCTTCGGCTCCCGCCTGATGCTGCCGGGCAGTGGCATCTTGATGAACAACGGCATCATGTGGTTCGATCCCGAACCCGGCAAGCCGAACTCTCTGGGGCCTGACAAACGCTGTCTGGCGAACATGTGCCCCACCGTGGTGGAGCGCAGCGATGGGGCGGTGTTTGCACTTGGTGCCTCGGGTGGGCGCAAGATCATGCCGTCCGTGGCGCAGTTGATCTCCATGGTGCTGGATTATGGCATGGATCTGGACACCGCCCTGCACACCCCGCGTCTGGACATGAGCCTGGCGGAGCAAACCATCGCCGACGACAGCCTCGCGCCGGAGGTGCTCTCCGCGCTGGAGGCCGCCTTGCCGCATCCGGTGATCCCTGCGCCGCGCACGATCTTCCCGCTGCATTTCGCCTGCCCCTCCGCCGTGTCGCGGCTGGCCGGGATCAATGCGGGTGCAACAGAAATCATGACGCCCTGGGCCGACGCTGTCGCTGCCGAAAGGTAGAAACGGCCTACGCCAGTCCGCGTCTTTCGCGCTCAAGCCGGGCGCTCAGCAGTTCTTGCGTATGGTCCAGCAGCTTGTCGAGGATCGTGGTCAGCGCCTCGACCTCCTTGGGGTCGAGCGGGGCAAGAACCCGTTCGTTGCTGCGCAGTACCTCAACCATCATCTTCTCATGCAGGGCAATGCCCTTGGAGGTCGGCTGCAAAGCAATGGCGCGTCCGTCGTTCGGGTCCGTCATGTTGCGGATAAGGGCTTTCTTCAGCAGCGATTTGATGACCCGGCTCAGCTGCGATTTGTCCATCAACAGCGCGTCCGACATGTCACCGGCGCGGGTGGGCGCGCGCGCCACGATCAGCGCCAACAGCCGCCACTCGTTCAGGCTGACATCAAACATCCGCTCGGACCATTGATGGCCGGCACGCTCATTAATACTCACCAGCCGCTGCAACCGAAATGTGATCACATCTTCGATGGACGTCACTTCAGGATGCCTGGACGTCACCGGCGCCGCGTCGATCATGTCTATCTTCTCATTCGTCATCAAAATACCTTTACGCGAAGAATACCCGTTTCAGTTTATGACATCCATAGTTTTCGATCCCCCCTGCACGCGCGGCAATCCGGCTGCGCAAAAGCCAAAAAAAAGCGCCGGACAGAGCCAGCGCTTTTCCAATCCGTATCGGCCTGCGGCTGCCGTCAGCCTTTGCCCTTCCAGGGCACCAGAATCCGCTCCGCCCAGCGCATCAGCATGTCGATGCCAAAGCCGATGACGCCGATCAGGATGATACCCATGATCACGATATCGGTGTTCTGGAACTTGGAGGCCGTCATGATCATCATGCCCGCCCCCTGCTCCGCCGCCACCAGTTCAGCAGCCACAACCGTGCCCCAGCACACACCCATCGCAACCCGCGCACCGGTGAAAATCTCCGGCAGGGAGTTGGGTACAATGACGTGACGCATGATCTGCCACTTGCTGGCACCCAGCGAATAGGCCGCGTGCACCTTGGAGATCTTGACCCCCGACACACCCGACCTGGCCGCAATCGCCATGATCCACAGGGCCGCAAGGAACAGCAGGATGATCTTGCCTGCCTCGCCAATACCCGCCCAGATGATCACCAGCGGGATCAGGGCCAGCGGTGGCACCGGGCGCATGAACTCCACGATGGGATCAAACCAGCCGCGGAACCAATCGCTCAGCCCCATGGCATAGCCCAGCGGGATCCCCACCAGAGCGCCCAGAAGGAAACCCAGCACAACCCGGAACAGGGAGAACCCCAAATGCTCCAGCAGCGTGAAGTTGCGGAAACCCTCACTTGCAATCTGAAGGGTCCGGGTGAAAACCTCTTCCGGCGCGGGCAGATACAGCGGCTCCATCTGCCACCCGCGTGTCGGCGCAAAGTTCGGCGTGCCCTTGTCCGACAATGTCACCGTTCCGTTCTCAACCGAAACAGTCTCACCGGGTGCAATGCGCTGCCCGTTGATCGCAATCACCTGCGCACCTTCGGACTTCTTGATGTCATCGTTGCCATCAACGCGCACCAGACCGCTGCGCCACTGGGCAATCGCAACTGAATCGTTCTTGGCAAACCCATCGCCGGGATCAACTTCCGGCGCTTCGGTCGGCTCTTCGCGGGGGAAGACGACAATCGACACGGTCGCGTCATCCGTCGCCCCATCTGCCTGCGCAGTATAGGTAAAGGTCGTGTCGCCCTTGAACGGTCCCGGTGCATGCAGGAACCCCGGCAGCAGCGTGGACCCGGTAAAGACACCCCACATCAAAAAGATCGTCAGAATGGAGATGATACCAGCAGCCCGGTTGGGCCGTACCGCGCTTTCATCCCCAAACGTCACCGTCTTAAGGGACGTGTAATCAGAAATGCCTGCGCCCCGTACCACCTTGGTCACGATAAAGAACGCCGCAACGAAGATCAGGATGTACATCAAAAGAGGGATCATGCCGCGTCCTCCTTGGTGCCCATAATCTCTTCTTCCATGTCCCAGATCATGTTCAGGATCTCTTCACGCTTGGGCCCGAAATCCTCGTGCTTTTTCACTTCACGCAGATCCGCGTTCACGCCCAGTTCTGCAAACGGCAGCCGGTACTCCTTGTGTATGCGTCCCGGTCGCGGCGCCATCACGATCAGACGCTCCCCCAACAGCAACGCCTCTTCAACGGAGTGGGTGATCAGAATGATCGTCTTGCCCGTCTCTTTCCACAGCTTCAGCACAAGGCTCTGCATCTTCTCGCGCGTCAGCGCGTCCAGCGCGCCCAGCGGTTCGTCCATCAGAATAACATCCGGGTCATTGGCCAGACAGCGGGCCAGTGCCACACGCTGCTGCATCCCGCCGGACAATTCGTAGACGGCCTTTTCCTTGAAGTCCTGCAAGCCCACAACATCCAGCAGATGATCCACGATCTCTGCCTTGTCGTTCTTGGGCATGCCCTTCATCGAAGGGCCAAAGCCCACATTCTCACGCACGGACATCCACTCAAACAGCGCACCTTGCTGGAACACCATGCCGCGTTCGGCATCGGGTCCGGTGATCTGGTGTCCGTTCAGTGTCATCACGCCGCCCGTGGGGGCCAGAAAGCCTGCCACGATGTTCAAAAGTGTCGTCTTGCCGCAGCCCGACGGGCCCAGCACGCTCAGCAATTCGCCCGCCTTCAGGTCAAGCGAAACATCCTGCAACGCCTGAACATGCCCCCCATCGGGCAGGTCAAAACGCATGGATAGATTGTCAATGGAAAGTCCGGTCATTTGGCTACTTCCTCTCCCTGTCAGGAGAAACTGGGCCGGGTTATCCCCGCCTCTGTGATCTTGAAACCCGAGGGCACAAACGGCGCGGCCTGTAACAGCCGCGCCGCCGTAATGGTTTACATGCCTTTGGCAGCTTCCAGTGGGCCTGTGTTCACAGTGCCTTCATAGCTGTCCAGCGCGCTGTCGATGGAACCGGATTCCACGAACACGTCCGCCACGCCCTTCATGAAGGGTGCTGCGTTGCCGCCGAACCATGCGGAAGACAGCTGCTCTTCGATGGTGGGGAATTCGAAGGTGGAGATGGACGCTTTGGTCGCGTCAACGTCCATGCCGGATTCCTGTGCGATCACCGCGAGCATCTCATCGCTCTGGTTGGCTGCCCACTCCGCGTTTGCGTCCGCCGTCACCTTGACGAACTTCGCCATCGTGTCGCCGTTCTCTGCGATGAAGGCCGCAGGCGCGGATGTCACGTCAAACACCAGAATGCCCAGTTCCTGCTTTTCAGCACCGGTCAGAAGGATGTTGCCGTATTCTTTCATACGCGCAAGGCCACCGCCCCAACCGCAGGCAAAGTCAACCGCACCCTGAGACAGGGCCGCCGCACCTTCTGGTGGCGCCATGTCAACGATCTGCAAGGATGCGACGTCCACGCCGAAGTGGTCCATCTGACGCAGGAAGCCGTAGTGCGCGGCTGTGCCCAGTGGCACGGCCACTTTCTTGCCGGCCAGTTCGCCTGCGGAGCTCTTGTCGATCTCCAGATCTGCTTTCACAACGCAGTTGTCGTTCTCGGAATAGGACACGGCCACGTCAACGACCTGGATGTCCTGACCACCGGATGCCGCCACAACGAAGGGGGGCACACCCTGAGAGACGGAAATCTGCACGTCGCCGGATGCCATCGCGGCGGACATTGCTGTGCCGGTCTCGAAGGACACCCAGTTCACTTTCATGCCCAGCGCTTCGTCGTAGGCACCGGAGGCTTTAGCGGCCAAGAATGGCATGGGCCATTCGAGGAAGTAACCAACGGTGATTTCACCATGGCCGTCAGCCATTGCAGCTTGGCTGGACATCGCCATAACGACACCGGCGACAAAACCTGTTGCTGTTTTCTTGATCATAACATTCTCCCTGTTGATCATTATGCCGGACCTGCGGCCCGGTATTAAGATACTCCGCCGACACTTGTTGTCGGTCATTCGTACCACCGTAGACTGGCAGATGCGTCAGAAGGCCTCAAGCGGCCATTTTGCAGCTTATTTCAACGGTGTTTGTACAACTCTGTTTCACGAAATTGAAATCGGTCACAGCGCTGCGCAGTGGCGCAAAGTGAGGGCCAAGCCTGCAAAGAATAAACGTCCAATTTGGCTGCGCCCGTGAGTCCAGTTTGGCAAAAAGCCGCTGTTGTTCGTCTGCCGCCGGTGGGCCAATGGCGGATCGGGTGATCGGCTTTGGGTGCCCTGTGCCGTGGCTTTGGCGCGATGTTGCGCACAAATGCCGCTTTTTGTGGCATCATGAGTCCCACAGACGACCGCATAAAGTCGGGATGCGCGGCAAGAGGTCTTGATTCTGGCGCTACCGATGATCAAGCTCTGGCCCTACTTGATTCTGCGAATTACCAGCAGATGTTGGCGATAACGGTATAAAAAGCACCTCGATTTCACTCAACACGCAGCGACGAAAGGTCTGACATGATGGACGGCAATTTCAATGAAAACGATCTCTCCCGCGTTGTCGAAGCAGACCGCGCGCACGTCTGGCACCACCTGAGCCAGCACAAGCAATACATGAACGATGACAAGGACGCCCAGGTCGATCCCCGCATCATCGTCGAAGGCAAGGGCCTGCGTGTCTGGGACCAGAAGGGCAAGGAACACATCGACGCCGTCGCCGGTGGCGTCTGGACCGTTAACGTGGGCTACGGCCGCGAACGCATCGCCAACGCTGTGCGCGACCAATTGGTCAAGCTGAACTTTTTCGGCGGCACCGCAGGCTCCATCCCCGGTTCGATCTTCTCCGAGATGCTGATCGACAAGATGCCCGGGATGTCCCGCGTCTATTATGCTTCCTCCGGATCTGAAGCGAACGAGAAGGGCTTCAAGATGGTCCGCCAGATCGCGCACAAGCGCTACGGCGGCAAGAAGAACAAGGTCCTCTACCGCGACCGCGATTACCACGGCGGCACCATCGCCACCATGGCAGCAGGTGGCCAGGATGAGCGCAACGTGCAATACGGCCCCTTCCCCGAAGGCTTCGTGCGCGTCCCCCATTGCCTTGAGTACCGCAAGCACGAGCAGGACGGCGCGCCGGACGAAAACTACGGCGTCTGGGCCGCCAACCAGATCGAGGAAGTGATCCTGCGCGAAGGCCCCGACACCATCGGATCGCTCTGCCTTGAGCCGGTGACGGCAGGCGGCGGCGTCATCACCCCGCCGACGGGCTATTGGGAGCGCATCCGCGAGATTTGCGATCAGTACGACATCCTGCTGCACATCGACGAAGTCGTCTGCGGCGTGGGGCGCACCGGCACGTGGTTCGGCTACCAGCACTACGGCATCCAGCCCGACATCGTGACCATGGCCAAAGGCGTCGCCTCCGGCTATGCGGCGATCTCCTGCTGTGTGACGACCGAAAAGGTCTTCGACATGTTCAAGGACGACGCCTCCGACCACCTGAACTACTTCCGTGACATCTCCACCTTCGGGGGTTGCACGGCAGGGCCGGCGGCCGCGATCGAAAACATGCGCATCATCGAGGAAGAAGACCTGCTGGCAAACACCGTCGCCATGGGCGACTACATGCTCGACCAGCTGGCCGCCCTTCAGGACAAACACGCCGTCATCGGGCAGGTCCGGGGCAAGGGCCTGTTCCTGGGTGCCGAACTGGTGACAGACCGCGCGACCAAGGAACCGGTCCACGAGAAAATCGTCGGTCAGGTCGTTGCCGACTGCATGAGCCAGGGCGTGATCATCGGGGCCACCAACCGCTCCGTACCCGGCAAGAACAACACGCTGTGCTTCTCGCCCGCGCTGATCGCCACCAAAGACGACATCAATCAGATCGTCGCGGCGGTGGACGGGGCACTGGGGCGTGTGTTCGGTTAACACGCCGACACAAACCAATGACAAAAAGGGGCGGGCCTGCGGGTCCGCCCTTTTTCGTTGTCCGCACGATCCAACAGAAGAAAACCGCTTTCGCTGATCTGGAAAAACTGGCATCCGAACAGACATGGTACTGCGCGCAGCACATCTCTCGGACGCATCAAGCATCGCGGCCATATCTATCGAAGTGTGGATCGGCACATACCTCAAGAAGGGCGTCACCGCATTCTTCGCAGAGTATGCCCTGCAAGCGTTCACAGCCGAGAAGACCGCAACCACCATTGCCGACCCCGACCAGTTCATAATGGTCTCAGAAAACGCTGAGGGGATCGATGGCTTCATCCAGGTTTCCGCCAAAAGCCCCGCGCCCGTTGATGGCTGTTCTGATATGGAGATTGCCACGTTCTACGTACAGCCCCGCCATCATGGAAAGGGCATTGGGAAACGCCTCCTGTCTGCGGCGATTGACCATTGCCGTGAAGCTGGGGCTGCTTCTGTCTGGCTCACAACGAACGCAGAAAACGATCCCGCAATTGCGTTCTATCTTGCAAAGGGATTTGAGCACGTGGGCGAAACAGACTTTCGCATTGACGACAAAGGCTACCTGAACAACGTCTATCGGCTTGCGTTGCGCTGAGCTTCCGCATCCACCGCCCGCACTTCCACGCAAAGCGCCCCCCTCACACAAACGCCCCCGCACCTTGACACTTGGTCCGATTGCGCGTCCCCTGTTCCCGTCTTGCCCGAACATGACACTTCACGCCCACTGCCATCGGCAAAGGGCCGCCTACGGCTGAAAACCATCGGAACAAACCACAGGCTCCGACGTTTTCACCCAAGACAAGAAGGGAAGACCACTATGAAAAAGCTATTGATTGCCGTTCCACTGATTGCCGCCCTTGCCGCCTGCACTGAAGGCGGCCCAAATCAGAGCGCACTGACCGGTGCCGCTCTGGGTGCTGCTGCCGGTGCCGCTGTGTCGGGTGGCGACGACCGCGTTGCAGGAGCCCTGATCGGCGGGGCCGCGGGTGCCGCTGCGGGCAACTACCTCGGGCGCACGCAGTCCGGCCAGTGTATCTATCAGAATTCAGCTGGACAGCGCTATCGCGCCGCCTGCCCCTGATCGGGACATGACAAGATGGAAAGGCCCCCGGACGGGGGCCTTTTCCGTTACAGCTCCATGGCAAGCTCATGTTGTCCTGCGATGTCCTGCGCACCACAGGCGCGCATGAACGCCCGAAACCCGGCATCCTCCTGCGCGATGTTGATGAACCGCAATGGCCTGCCCGACAGTTCTGACTGCATCCCGCTCAACAGCGCCCGCCCCACGCCCTGCCGCCGCAGATCCTTGCGCACCGCCACCTGATAGAACGTCGCCGTTGCCGGGTTCGCAGCGCCATAGCCCGCCAATCCCGCGTCATCAAAGAACGCCAGACACAGCACATCCTCGGCAATCGCCGCGAGCGACGGATCATCGTTCTGCCAGGAGGGCCGCCAATCGCGCAGCGCAGGCACCTGCGCCGCAATGCGGGACCACGGCACACCCTCCACCGCTGCCGCGCCCGCCTCCACAGCATCGCTCAACACGTAACAATCCAGTTCCCGTGCAACCGTCATGCCCAGCGACCGGTACAACCCCGCTGCTGTCTCGTTTGTGCGCAGGACCTCGGTCTGAAACCCGGTCACCCCCTGCGCCCGCAGGCCCTCCAGACAGGATACCGCCATGGCCCGCGCCATCCCACGGGACCGAAACGGTGGCCGTGTGCCGCTTGAAATCAGATAGCCAAAAGTGTCCCGGATCGACACCAGCCAGATCGCTGCGATCTCCCCGTCAATCACGGCAATGCGGGAGGCTGCCCTGTCCAGCCCCCGCTGCTGCATCATGAAGGCAAACGTCGCCTCATCCAGTTGCATCGGGATGGCATAATCCGAAAACGCATCGGCCATGGCGGAGGACAAAGCGGCGTTTGTGGCCTCCTGTGCAGTGGTGATTTCAAACATCGGCGTCTCCTTATGTGCCGCTGGAACTGCGCGCACCTGCCTGTGTTTCAAACCGGCCCGTTCAAGGCAAGGCCGCGCTTACCCGCCTTCGCGGTCACGGCGGCGTTGCTCAATCCGTTCGATCAGGTCCAGAGCCTCGATGCGGATCCGGGGCAACGGGTTGTCATTCGGATAGCCATGGATCTGGCCCGCCAGCAGCGCATGATAATAGACCCGCAGCACCTTGTTGATCCGGGTGGAATACCCCGGCCCCATTTTCCTGAACCATTTCACCAGATCGGCATCCAGCCGCAGGGTCACGCGTGTGGTTGCCGGTCTGACCGGGTCGTCATAGTCCAACCCCTGCCACCCTTCCGGCAGACTTTGATCGATCCACTTGTCTTCAATTTCCTGTTGCAGCCGTTCCAGTTCGACCATCATACGGGTCTGAGCCTCTTTCTGGCGCATCTCAGCCTCCTTTATTGCGAGAACGTTAAGAGTGCTCCAAAGGGGTTAACATCCTGAAATGGCACCGTGCGGTGTACAGGGTGTGTACAGGCTGTGCCATTTCGGTTTTGGGAAACTGCGCATTTTTGATACCGGCGGTCTCATTTTTGTTTACATCTTGCCGAATCTCGGGCATGTTAATCTTGTTGGAAATCGCCATTTCAGCATTCTATAAATCCAGTTTGATATCCACCTAAGTCCAGTATATGGAGTAGGGATGGCCCTTCCTGTCGAAACCTTCTTCCTCCATCCGGAGGCGCAGGGCACCCTGCAACAGCAGATCCAGCAGATGATTGCCCAGGGCATTCTGTCCGGGCGGTTCCAGCAGGGGGAGAAACTTCCCTCCACCCGCAAACTCGCGATGCACCTCGGCGTCAGCCGGATCACGGTGACCATCGCCTATACCGAATTGCTGGCCAATGATTACCTGATCTCCAAGGGCCGCTCGGGCTATTACGTCTCCGAAAATGCACCCGCGCCGCCCAGCTTTACCCCCGCGCATGAGGAACAGGATTGTGTCGATTGGAACCGCGCCATCGGGCAGCGCTTCAGTGGCGGCGCGGCGTTTCACAAGCCGCATGACTGGGCGCGTTTTCGCTATCCGTTTATCTATGGTCAGGCAGATCAGACGCTCTTTGATCACGCCAACTGGCGGCTTTGCGCGCTACAGGCATTGGGGCAGCGGGACTTTACCGCGCTGACCACCGATTACTTCGATCAGGACGATCCGCAGCTGGTGGAATTCATCGCGCGGCACACGCTGCCGCGCCGTGGCATCTCCGCCCGGCCAGAGCAGATCCTGATCACACTGGGCGCGCAGAATGCGCTGTGGCTGACCACGCAGGTGCTGCTGACCCAACGCCGGAGTGCCGCCTTGGAAGACCCCTGCTATCCTGCGCTGCGTGACATTCTTTCGCAGTCGCGGTGTCACGTAACCCCTGTGCGCGTTGACGCGGACGGCCTGCCACCCGAAGCGATCCCCCCCGGCACCGACGTGGTCTTCACCACGCCCAGCCATCAGTGCCCGACCAATGCCACCATGCCCATGAACCGCCGCCGCGCCCTGCTGGACCGCGCGCGGGAGATGGATATGCTGATCGTCGAAGACGATTACGAGTTCGAGATGTCGTTCCTCAAATCGCCCTCGCCCGCGCTCAAGTCTCTCGATGCAGAGGGGCGGGTGATCTATGTGGGCAGCTTCTCCAAATCGCTCTTCCCCGGCCTGCGGTTGGGGTATCTGGTCGGCTCCGAACCTTTCATTCGGGAGGCCCGCGCGCTGCGCGCCTCCGTCCTGCGCCATCCGCCCGGTCACATCCAGCGCACGGCGGCGTATTTTCTGTCCCTTGGCCATTATGACGCCCTGATCCGCCGCATGGGCACCGCCTTGCAGGACCGTCGCGAGGTGATGGAGGCCGCGCTGGCGGACCACGCGCTGACCGTGTCCGGACGCGGCACTTTCGGCGGTTCGTCCTTCTGGATGCGCGCGCCCGCGTCCGTGGACACCGACGATCTGGCCCGCCGCTTGCAAAGCCGCGGCGTGCTCATCGAACCCGGCCGCGCGTTCTTCGCCGATGACGCGCGGGCCGCAAATTACTACCGCCTCGCCTATTCCTCCATTCCCACCAGCCGCATCGCCGACGGCGTGGGCCTGATCGCCGACGAACTCGCGGTTGCCGCATGACTGGCACTAAGCGGTTTTCCCTTTTGGCCCTAACCCTACCCGAATTCACCCCCTAGGTTCCGCGCAACGCACGCTAGATTCGCAAATTCTTCACCTATTCAAGGATACCCTGCTATGAAAATGACGACCGAAGAGGCCTTTGTAAAAGTCCTGCAGATGCACGGCATCGACAACGCCTTCGGGATCATCGGTTCTGCCATGATGCCGATCTCTGACTTGTTCCCGCAGGCAGGGATCAAATTCTGGGACTGCGCGCATGAGACGTCCGGCGGCATGATCGCGGACGGCTACACCCGTGCGACAGGCAAGATGTCCATGGCCATCGCGCAAAACGGTCCCGGCATCACCAACTTCGTGACGCCGATCAAGACGGCGTACTGGAACCACACCCCGCTGCTGCTGGTCACACCGCAGGCGGCAAACAAGACCATCGGTCAGGGTGGTTTCCAGGAAATCGAACAGATGAAACTGTTCGAAGACATGGTCTGCTATCAGGAAGAGGTCCGCGATCCTTCGCGCATGGCCGAAGTCCTCAACCGCGTGATCGAAAAAGCGCACCGTGGCTCCGCGCCCGCACAGATCAACATCCCACGTGACTACTGGACGCAGGTCATCGACATCGAGCTGCCGCAGATCATCCGGCTGGAGCGCCCGCAGGGGGGTGAACAGGCCGTCAAAGGCGCAGCCAAGCTGCTGTCTGAAGCGGAATTCCCCGTCATCCTGAACGGTGCTGGCGTGGTTCTGTCCGGCGCCATCGACGCCTCCGCCAAGCTGGCCGAAGCGCTGGATGCGCCTGTTGCATGTAACTACCAGCACAACGATGCGTTCCCCGGCTCCCATCCGCTGGGCGTTGGTCCGCTGGGCTACAACGGCTCCAAAGCCGCGATGGAGATCATCCAGAAAGCCGACGTTGTTCTGGCTCTCGGCAACCGTCTGAACCCCTTCTCGACCCTGCCCGGCTATGGCATCAACTACTGGCCAACAGATGCGAAGATCATTCAGGTCGACATCAACTCCGACCGTATCGGCCTGACCAAGAAAGTTGACGTGGCCATTCAAGGCGATGCCAAGCGCGTGGCAGAGCAGCTGCTTGAGAACTTGGGCGCAGGTGCTGGCGACAAGGGCCGTCAGGAGCGTAAAGACCTGATCGCGCTGACGAAATCCCGCTGGGCGCAAGAGCTGTCCTCCATGGATCACGAGGACGATACGGACGAGGGCATCGACTGGAACGAGCGGGCGCGCAAAGCCAAGCCCGATCACATGGCGCCGCGTCAGGCATGGCGTGCAATCATGTCCGCGCTGCCAAAGGACGCGATCATTTCGTCCGACATCGGCAACAACTGCGCCATCGGCAACGCCTACCCGTCATTCGACAAGGGCCGCAAATACCTCGCGCCGGGTCTCTTTGGTCCCTGCGGTTACGGCCTGCCTGCGATCCTCGGTGCCAAGATCGGTTGCCCCGATGTGCCTGTGGTTGGCTTTGCCGGTGACGGCGCCTTCGGCATCTCCATGAACGAGATGACAGCCTGTGGCCGGGGTGACTGGCCTGCGATCACCATGATCATCTTCCGCAACTACCAGTGGGGCGCTGAGAAGCGGAACACCACGCTGTGGTTCGAAGACAACTTTGTCGGTACCGAATTGAACGAAGGGGTGAACTATGCGGAAATCGCCAAGGGCTGCGGCCTGAAAGGTGTGCAGTGCATGGGCATGGAAGAGCTGACAGCCGCACTCGACACTGCCGTCAAAGAGCAGATGAATGATGGCGTGACCACCTTCATCGAAGTGGTGCTGAACCAAGAGTTGGGTGAACCTTTCCGTCGCGACGCGATGAAAAAGCCCGTCTCTGTGGCTGGCATCAACCGCGACGACATGCGCGAGCAGATAACAGCCTAAGTAAGAGGAGCAGGCCGATCATGCTGCAAGAGTTACGCACCCGCGCAGCGGCCCGGCCTGCCCATATCGTGATGAGCGAAGGCCACGATCCCAGGATCGTGGCCGGCGCTCTCGACGCCGTGACAGCAGGGTTTGCCCAAGTCACGCTTGTCGGCCCCCATGCCGACGTCACTGCGCAACTGGTTGAAGCCGGTGCCGCAGAGACCCCCCGGATTTCAATTCAGGACCCCGCCTCCTCTGCCTTGACCGCAGCGTTTGCCGACGCGTTCTATGACTTGCGCAAGCACAAGGGCATGAGCGTTGAGGGTGCCGCCTCCGCCGTGCTGAACCCGCTTGTCTTTGCCGCCATGATGGTCCGGCAGGGCCATGCCGATGGCACTGTGGGCGGTGCAGTGGCCACCACGTCCGACACCGTGCGCGCCGCGCTGCAGGTGATTGGCAAAGCCAAGGACGCACCGATTGTCTCCAGCTTTTTTCTGATGGCGCTGCCCGCGGATCACCCCTCCGGCCGCAGCGCCATGGTGTTTGGCGACTGCGGTCTGGTCATTGATCCCGACGCGGATGAACTGGCCGCCATCGCTGTCGCATCGGCGGCATCCTACACGCAGCTGACAGGGGACGCGGCCAAGGTTGCGATGCTGTCGTTCTCCACCATGGGCAGCGCCAAACATGCTGCGGTCACAAAGGTGAGCGATGCGGTTGCGCTGCTGAAAGCCAACCATCCGACCCTTGATGCGGATGGCGAATTGCAGTTCGATGCCGCTTTCGTGCCCTCTGTCGGGGCTTCCAAGGCGTCGGGTTCAACCGTCGCAGGCCATGCCAATGTGATGATCTTTCCCAACCTTGATGCAGGCAACATCGGCTACAAGATCGCGCAGCGCATCGGCGGCTGTGACGCGATTGGCCCTGTTCTGCAAGGCCTTGCCAAACCAGCCAACGATCTGTCGCGCGGCTGCACCGCGCAGGATGTCACGAACATGATCGCTGTCACTGTGCTTCAGGCCGGAGATGGCTGATCTATGGCAGATGCTCGCTTTCACGCCCGCGCAGGCTTTGGTGCTGACCTTCGTCATGTTCTGCGCCGCGATCGTGCGGGGCTTCGCGGGGTTTGCGCAATCGGCGCTCGTGATGGCGACAGCTGCCACCGTGGTGCCCCCCGTCGAGCTGATCCCGATGCTGTGGTTTCAGGAAATGGCCGCCAGCCTGGTGATGGCGCGCGGCGGCTGGCGGGACGCGGACCGGGGCACAACCGCATTGCTGGTGGCAGGCAACTGGACCGGCTGGCCCGTGGGGCTGGCGCTGACCACGGCATTGCCGACGTCCTCATCCAGCCTTACCGCGCTTGTGATCATCCTCGCCCTCGCCGTCTTGCAACTGGTGCGTCTGCGCATCCCGGGTTTGCACACGCGGTTGGGCACGCTGGTGTCGGGATTTGTGGCGGGCATCGCATCGGGTCTTGCGCATGTGGGCGGCATGGTTGTGGCGCTCTTCGTGCTCAGTCAGGACGGCGCCGCACGGTCCATGCGCGGGACGCTGGTGCTTTACCTCTTTGTCGGCTCCTTCGGGTCGCTGATTTATCTCGCAGTCTTTGGCGTTATGACGCAGACTGCATTGATACGAGGGATCTTTTTGATCCCCGTGACGTTAATCGGCGTTTGGCTGGGCACCCAGGCATTCAGCCCCCGATGGGAACCTTATTATCGGCCATTTTGTCTGTGTCTGCTGATCGGTCTGGCCGCGTTTGGCCTGCTGCGTCTGGCGCTGGCGGGATGACTTTTTCGAACAAAGGAACGTAGGATATGGCCGCTTCGCAACCCACACTCGACCTCAGCCCCAAGGTGTCGGACGAGATCCGAAAGACCACCTGTTACATGTGCGCCTGTCGCTGCGGCATCAACGTGCATATGAAAAAGGGCGACGATGGTGAGATGCGCGTGGCCTATATCGAAGGCAACCGGGATCACCCGGTCAACAAGGGCGTGCTCTGCGCCAAAGGCTCTGCGGGCATCATGCAGCACAACGCGCCCTCGCGGCTGCGCAGCCCTCTGAAACGTGTGGGCCCGCGCGGGTCGGGAGAGTTTGAAGAGATCAGCTGGGACGAAGCCTACCAGATCGCCGCTGACTGGCTGGACCCCATCCGCCGCGAAAACCCTGAGAAACTGGCGTTCTTCACCGGCCGCGATCAGTCGCAATCCTTCACATCCCTCTGGGCGCAGGCCTTTGGCACGCCCAACTACGCAGCACACGGCGGGTTCTGTTCGGTGAACATGGCCGCCGCTGGAATCTATACGATGGGCGGCGCGTTCTGGGAATTTGGCCAGCCCGATTGGGATCACACCAAGCTGTTCATGCTGTTCGGCGTGGCCGAGGATCACGACAGCAACCCGATCAAGATGGGCATCGGCAAGATCAAGGCCCGCGGCGCGCGTGTGATTGGCGTGAACCCCATCCGCACAGGCTACAACGCCGTGGCCGACGATTGGGTCGGAATCACGCCGGGGACGGACGGTCTGTTCATCCTGTCGATGATCCATTGCCTGATGAAAGCGGGCAAGATGGACCTGAACTATCTGGCGCAATACACCGACGCGCCGGTGTTGGTGAACGGGGACGAAAACTCCCCCGAATATGGCCTCTACCTGCGCGATGAGGACGGCAAGCAGCTGGTCATCGACCGGGTCACGGGCAAGCTCACGCCCTTCGACAAACCGGGCGTCAAACCAGACCTCGCCGCCAGCCACCGGGCCAAGGGGTTCACGCATCGTCCTGTGTTCCACAAGATGGCGGAAATGTACCTCAGCGAGGAATACGCGCCCGAGGCCGTTGCCGACCGCTGCGGCATCCCCGCCCGGCGTATCCGTGCCATCGCCGCCGAACTGGCCCGCGTGGCCTTTGATGAGGCGTTTGAGCTGGACCACGCATGGACCGACTTCCGTGGTGAGAAACACGACAAGATGATCGGTCGCC
This sequence comes from uncultured Sulfitobacter sp., assembly GCF_947500075.1. Classification (GTDB taxonomy): domain Bacteria; phylum Pseudomonadota; class Alphaproteobacteria; order Rhodobacterales; family Rhodobacteraceae; genus Sulfitobacter. Next base: position 177,084 of record NZ_CANMQS010000003.1, read on the forward strand.
CAGTCTCCTTCCACGCCATGCGCGGGATTTCGGCGCATGCCAATGGCTTCCAGACCTGCCGGGCGCTGCACACCTTGCAGATCATCCTCGGCACCGTCGAAGTCCCCGGCGGCTTCCGTTTCAAACCACCCTATCCCAAACCCGCCACCGCCCATCCCAAACCGCATGTCGGCATGACCCCCGGCGCGCCTTTGAACGGCCCGCATCTTGGGTTCGTCCACGGCCCTGACGATCTGGCATTGAAAGAAGACGGCACGCCCGCGCGCATCGACAAGGCGTTCACATGGGAAAACCCGATGTCCAGCCACGGCTTGATGCACATGGTCATCTCCAACGCCCACGCAGGGGACCCCTACAAGATCGACACGCTGTTCATGTATATGGCAAACATGTCGTGGAATTCATCGATGAACACCGGCGGCGTGATGGAGATGCTGACCGATACGGACGAAAACGGCGATTACGTTATCCCGCATATCATCTACTCGGATGCCTATAGCTCTGAAATGGTCGCCTATTCCGATCTGATCCTGCCCGACACCACGTATCTTGAACGCCACGATTGCATCTCCCTGCTCGACCGTCCGATCTGCGAAGCGGACGCGGCAGCAGATGCCATCCGCTGGCCCGTGGTCGAACCAGACCGCAACGTCAAAGGCTTCCAATCCGCGCTGTGTGATCTGGGCGCGAAACTTGGCCTTCCCGGTTTCGTCAATGACGACGGCAGCCAGAAATACGCCGACTACGCTGATTACATCACCAACCACCAACGCCGTCCGGGCATCGGCCCACTTGCAGGCTGGCGCATGGGGGAAAACGGCCTGCAACACGGGCGCGGCGATGTGAACGAAGGGCAGCTGCAAAGCTACATCAACAACGGCGGCTTCTTTGTTGAGCACATCCCCGATGGTGCGAACTACTACAAACCATGGAACCGCGCCTATCAGGATTGGGCCGTGGGTATGGGTCTCTACGACAGCCCACAACCCTATCTGTTCTCGCTCTACGTCGAACCCATGCGCAAATTCCAACTCGCCGCCGAAGGCCACGGCGACCGCCAGCCGCCAGACCATCTGCGTGACCGGATCAAACACACGATGTCACCCCTGCCGATCTGGTACGAGACCGATCAGCAAGGCAACGAAGGCTATACCGTCAACGCCCTCACCCAGCGCCCGATGGCCATGTACCACTCCTGGGGCAGCCAGAACGCATGGCTGCGTCAATTGCACGGGCGCAACCCCCTTTACCTGCCCACGAAACTCATGCGCGAACATGACCTCAGCGACGGCAATTGGGCGCGGGTCAGTTCCCCCCATGGCGAAATCACTGTTCCCGTGATGGAGATGGCCGCCCTGAACCACAACACGGTCTGGACATGGAACGCCATCGGCAAACGCAAAGGCGCATGGGCGCTGGACAAGGACGCGCCGGAGGCCACGCAAGGCTTCCTCTTGAACCACCTCATCCACGAATTGATGCCGCCCAAAGGCGACGGCATGCGCTGGGCCAATTCCGATCCGATCACCGGCCAAGCCGCTTGGTTCGACCTGAAAGTCAAAATCGAAAAGGCAACCGCCCCCGCGGAATCCCAACCTGCCATGCCGCCCCTCAAAACCCCTGTCCCACAGGGCCCAAAAGACCTTGCATGGAAGGTGGGCAAATGACCCCCATCTTTTCTCCAAAAATATCCCGGGGTCTGGGGCAGCGCCCCAGTCCGGCACTCACAAGGAGCGCCAACGTATGACTACGCTACCCACATCAACCCAAAAGAAACTCGGCCTGGTCATCGACCTGGACACCTGTGTCGGCTGCCATGCCTGCGTGATCTCCTGCAAAGGCTGGAACACCGAAAACTACGGCGCGCCTTTGTCAGATCAGGACGCCTATGGCGCGAACCCCTCCGGCACCTTCCTCAACCGCGTCCACTCCTACGAAGTGCAACCCGCCGAAGGGGCGGCCCAGCTCATCCACTTCCCCAAATCCTGCCTGCACTGCGAGGACGCGCCTTGTGTGACTGTCTGCCCGACAGGTGCCAGCTACAAGCGGGTCGAAGACGGCATCGTCTTGGTGAATGAAAGCGACTGTATCGGCTGCGGGCTCTGCGCCTGGGCCTGCCCCTACGGCGCGCGGGAGATGGACGCCGAAGAGAAGGTGATGAAGAAATGCACCCTCTGCGTCGACCGGATCTATAACGAGAACCTGCCCGAAGAAGACCGCGAACCCGCCTGCGTGCGCACCTGTCCTGCGGGTGCGCGCCACTTTGGTGACTTCGCTGATCCCGACAGCAATGTGTCCAGACTGACCGCTGAACGTGGTGGCGTCGATCTGATGCCCGAACAGGGCACCAAGCCGGTGAACAAATACCTGCCGCCCCGTCCCAAAGACGCCATGCCTGAGATTGACGTGCTGGCCCCCTATCTTGAGCCCGTGGTGGCGGAGCCGAAAGGCTTCATCAGCTGGCTCGACAAAGCGCTGGAGAAACTCTGATGCATCCCGCTCCTTCTGTTATCATCTTCACAACCTTCAGTGGGCTGGGTTTTGGCCTGCTGGTCTGGCTCGGGTTTGGCCTTCCGGCGGTCACCGGCTGGACGGCCTTTGCCTTTTTCACCATCGCTTACGTGATGGCGGTGGGCGGGCTGATTGCCTCCACCTTCCACCTCGGCCATCCCGAACGGGCGATGAAGGCGTTCAGGCAATGGCGTTCCAGCTGGCTCAGCCGGGAAGGGATCTGCGCGGTTGTCGCCTTGATCCTGATGGCGCTCTACGGAGCGGGCCTTGTGTTTCTTGAAACACGCTGGAGCATTCTGGGCATTCTGGGCGCGCTCTTCAGCCTTGCCACGGTGTTCACCACCTCGATGATCTACACCCAGCTCAAGACCATTCCGCGCTGGAACATGCCATTGACGCCCGCCAACTTCCTGTCGCTCAGCATTGCGGGCGGGGCACTGCTGGCCGGGCAGGTGGGCACTGCCGTGATCCTGTTGCTGATCGCCGGGGTGATCCAGTTCTTCACCTGGAAAGTCGGCGACAGCCGGCTGGCGGAAAGCGGCACAGACATGGCCAGCGCCACCCAATTGGGCGGCATCGGGCAGGTCCGCGCCTTTGAGCCACCCCATACCGGGACCAACTATCTGCTGCGCGAATTTGTCCATGTGGTGGGCCGCAAACATGCCGACAAGCTGCGCATGATCGCGCTGGGTCTGATGACCGCCCTGCCTGTGATTCTGCTGATGCTGCCCTTTGCCCATTGGGTCGCGGTGATTGCCGTGATTGCCCATATCGCCGGGGTGATCTGCACCCGCTGGCTGTTCTTTGCGCAGGCAGAACATGTGGTGGGCCTCTATTACGGCAAACGATGATCGTCCGGCGCGCGCGGGGCGAAGACGCGCCCGCGCTCACCGCACTTGTCTACCTCTCCAAGCAATCCAACGGCTATGACGATGCCTTTATGGCTGCCTGCGCGGATGAGCTTCGGGTGACGGCGGACAGGATCGCGCAAACCGATTTCCTGCTGGCCGAAGACACACCCGGCGTGCCGCGGGGCTGCGCCTGCCTGACCTCAACCGGAGCGATCGAGGCTTTCTTCATCCACCCCGATCACAAACGCCGGGGCATTGGCCGCCTGTTGTGGACGCACCTGTTGAAGACAGCAAAGACCGAGGGGATCGCTCGTCTGACCCTCGAGGCAGACCCCGCAGCCGTGCCATTCTACCGCGCGATGGGGTTCGAAGTTGTGGGCGAAGCGCCCTCCGGTTCGATCCCCGGAAGGGTGTTGCCGCAGATGGCCCTAACCCTCTAGCGGCAGCCGCCGTTCGACCACCCGCGCCATCACAGACGCCCCGACTGGCAGGATCGACGGATCCAGCGTGTATTCAGGATTGTGCAGCGGCATCGTGCCCCCATGTCCTACGGTGCAATAGGCACCGGGTACAACCCGCAGCATGTCGGCAAAATCCTCTGACCCGGTGACCGCCTGTGCGTCAGGATCAAGGTTCTCCTGCCCGACGATATCTCCCGCCGCCTGCATATAGGCATCCGACAGTTCATCATCATTGACCAGCACGTCAAAGACGTTGCGCAGGTCCAGCGTGACCTCCACCCCGTGCATCATCGCCATGCCATCGCAAATGGCCTGCATGCGTTCAGCAGCCAGCTTGTACATGTCATCACTAAAATATCGCACCGTACCCGCCAGATGCGCCGTCTCCGGCACCACGTTGTAGGCCGAACCGGCGTGGATCTGCGTCACCGACAGCACCAGCACGTCCTGCGCGGGAATGTTGCGGCTGAGGATCGTCTGCAATTCGGTCGCAAGCGATGAGGCGATGATCAGCGCATCCTTGCTGTCAGAGGGGCGCGCGGCGTGGCTGCCCCGCCCTTTGACGTGGATGTCAAAGAACGCCGCCCCCGCCATGGCCGGTCCCTTGCAGATGGCGACCGTGCCGGGTTTGCCGTTGGGCATGTTGTGCATGCCGAAAATCTCATCACAGGGGAACTGCTGGAACAACCCGTCTTCCAGCATCTGGCGTGCGCCGCCCAGCCCTTCTTCGGCAGGTTGGAAAACGATCACCGCAGTGCCATCGAAATCGCGGGTGGCGGCCAGATGTTTCGCAGCCCCCAGCAGCATGGTGGTGTGGCTGTCATGCCCACAGGCGTGCATCACGCCGGGATTGGTGGAGGCATAGTCGAGCCCCGTAGCCTCAGCGATGGGCAGCGCGTCCATATCGGCGCGCAGCCCCACGCGGCGGTTGCCCTGACCCTTGCCCTTGATCAGCGCAACAACGCCGGTTCTGCCCAGCCCTGTATGGACCTCATCCACGCCGTATTCGCGCAGCTTCTCGGCAACGATGCCGCTGGTGCGGGTTTCGGTGAAACCGATCTCCGGATGGGCATGCAGATCACGAAAGATCGCCTCAAGCTCATCTTTGCTTTCGGCGATGGTGGGCAGGATGTTCATGGGGTGGTCTCCGGTTTTGTGCGTTGCGCGTAAGGTGGGGCGAACCCCACCTTACCGCAAGCAGAAACCGAAGCGTATCAGTTCAGCAGACCGGCATGGCGCAGGCCATCATCCACCAGCGCCTTGGTGGCATCAGACAGCCCCGACAACGGCAGCCGCACCTCGTCCGAGCACAGGTCAAGCCGGGACATCGCGTATTTGACCCCCACCAGACCGGGTTCGGTAAAGATCGCGCGGTGCAGCGGCATCAGACGGTCCTGAATCTCCAGCGCGGCGGCATAATCGCCGGCCCCACAATGGGCCTGCATCTGGCTCAGCAGCTTCGGCGCGACATTCGCCGTGACAGAGATACAGCCGACACCCCCCTGCGCGTTGAAGCCATGGGCCGTCGGGTCTTCGCCAGAGAGTTGGATGAAGTCCTTGCCACAGGTGATCCGCTGTGCGGAGACGCGGCTGAGGTCAGCGGTGGCATCCTTGACACCGACAATCCGGGGCAGTTTGGCCAGTTCGCCCATGGTTTCCGGCGTCATGTCGACGACGGACCGGGGCGGGATGTTGTAGATGACGATCGGCAGGTCACAGGCGTCATGAACGGCCGTGAAATGTGCGATCATCCCACGTTGTGTGGGTTTGTTGTAATACGGCGTGACGACCAAAATCGCATCTGCGCCCACTTTTTCGGCGTGGCGCGCAAGGCGGATTGCCTCAACGGTGTTGTTGGATCCGGCACCGGCGATAACAGGCACCCGGCCTGCGGCTGCCTTGACCACTTCCTCAACCACGATCTCATGTTCGCGGTGGGTGAGGGTTGGAGATTCGCCCGTTGTCCCCACGGGGACAAAGCCATTGCTGCCTTCGCCAATATGCCATTCGACAAGTTTTTTCAGTGTCTCCAGATCCAGCTCGCCGCCCTGAAACGGCGTGACGAGTGCAGGCATCGAGCCATTGAACATATGCACGCTCCTTTATTGTGCTGGCCGGCGGAATGCCGGACTGTGAGACTGCGGCGCGCAGTTGTGAATTGAATCCCCATCCATGCGCCGTATGTTGAGAGGCTCTAGCCTCTGAGGGATGGGAAATGCAAGCGATCACACGGATTCTGACCGCGCTGGTTGTGGTTTTTGCACTGGCCCTGCCTGCGTCGGCGGAACGGCCGCGCCCGCTGGGCTGGGCGCTGGACGCGATGCGGGCCGGAAACTGGGCAAGTGCCGCACGCATTGCTGAGCGGGACGGACCGGTCGCCGCCGATGTGATCGAATGGCACCGGTTACGGGCGGGCCGTGGGACATTTGCCGATGTGCGTGCCTTTCTGGACCGTCGACAGGATTGGCCGGGAGAGGCCTACCTGCGCAAACAGGCCGAAGAGCTGGTGATCACCCAAGATGACACTGACATCCTTACCTTCTTTGCGCAGATGGACCCGCAGACCCCGCGCGGGGTGCTGGCCCATGCCGCCGCCCTGACCCGCGCCGGTGAGGCGGGTGAAGCGCAGGCGAATGTCGTGCTTTTCTGGCGGACAGAGCCGATGGACGAGACGATGCAGGCGCTGTTTCTGGCAGAACATGGTGATCTGCTGAAACCGCATCATGTCGCCCGGCTGGATGCGATGTTGTGGGAACGCGCGCACAGCGCGGCGCAGCAGATGTTCGCGCTGGTGGACAAGGATGAGATCCAGCTGGCCGAGGCGCGGATCGCCCTGCAACGCCGTGCAGGCAACGTGAACGCTCTGATCAAAGCACTGCCCGCCGCCAAAGCCGCCAGCCCCGGCTTGCAGCATGACCGCTTTGAATGGCGCATTCGCAGCAACCTTGTGGCTGACGCCAAGACCCTGCTTCTTGACCGTTCGCTGTCTGCCGAAGCCCTTGGCCGACCAGAGGCCTGGGCCAACCGAAGGCGCGGGCTGGCACGGGGAGAGATGCGGTCCGGCAACAAGGAACGCGCCTATCAGATGGCTTCGCAGCACTTTCTGGAGGGCGGGTCGCATTACGCGGATCTGGAATGGCTGTCGGGCTATATCGCGCTGCGCTTTCTCAAGGACCCCAAGGCGGCGTATCAGCACTTTTTGAACCATGACAGCGCGGTGCAATCGCCGATCTCTCAAGGGCGCGCCGGATATTGGCAGGGCCGTGCGCTGGAGGCGATGGGGAACGAGGACGAGGCGGCAAAGGCTTACGCGATGGGAGCGGGATACCAGACGTCGTTCTATGGTCTGCTGGCCGCTGAACGCGCGGGTCTGCCGTTCGATGCCTCCCTTGCCGGGAACGTGCCGGAACAGGACTGGCGGTTCTCCCCCTTGGCCATGGCGCCGCTGTTTGAGGCGGGCATGTTGTTGCAGGCCTCGGGTGAGCTGTCTTTGGCCGAACGGTTCTGGACTCATCTGGCCGACCAACTGGTATCAGACGATCTGGCCCTGCTGGGGCAGGCTGCAATTGATGCAGGCCAGCCCCATCTGGCGGTGATGATCGGCAAACGCGCCGCGCGCCGGGGGCTGACGATTGCCGCACCTTACTATGCGCTGCACCCGCTTGCGGAAGCTGATCTGCCCATGGCGCCCGAGATGAACCTTTCCATCGCACGGCGGGAAAGCGAATTCGACCCGGTGGTGCGCAGTGGTGCCGGGGCATTGGGGCTGATGCAGCTCATGCCCGGCACAGCGCGGGATATGGCCAGCGATCTGGGCGTGCGTCCCTTGCACAGCGACGCGCGGCTGACGGCAGACCCGGAATATAACGCGCAGCTTGGGGCAGCGTATCTGTCGCAGATGGCCGCGCGGTTCAGGGGCAATGTTTCCATGATGGCGGCGGCCTACAACGCCGGTCCAAGCCGCCCCATTCGCTGGATGGAAACCTATGGCGATCCGCGTGCAGGCGACATCGACATTGTGGACTGGATAGAGATGATCCCCTTCCGGGAGACCCAGAACTACGTCATGCGGGTGACCGAAAGCCTGCCCGTCTACCGCGCGCGGCTGGGCAAGGACCCGCTGCCAATCCCCTTCAGCGAAGAGCTAGTCGGCGACACGCTGAAGGCGTTCGCGCCAAAAGGTGAATAGTCCCGCCGCGACGATCATGGCAGCGCCGATCGCCACATTGGTCTGGATCGTCTCGCCAAAGATGCTCATCCCGATGATCGCGGCAAAGACCAGTTGCAGATACGCAAAGGGCTGAACCGCGCTGGCTTCGGCCACCTCGTAACAACGGATCAGCAGCCAGTGCCCCGTGACACCTGTCACGCAGAGGCAGGCCATGTAGATCCAGTCTGCCCCGCTCATCGGCTCCCAGAACCACAGGCCGGTTGCGGTCATGGCGACAGCGCCCATCGTGCCGGTCCAGAAGAAGCTGGTGGCGGTGGTGTCCTGACGGGCGACAAAGCGGGTCAGCAGGCCATAGACGGCAAACATCGCGGCCGCCAACAGCGGGATCGCCGCTGCGGGATCAAAGACGGCAAGCCCCGGTTGCAGGATCACCAGCACGCCGATGAACCCCACACCAATCGCCGCCCAGCGTCGCCAGCCGACACGTTCGCCCAATACCGGGCCGGACAGGGCGGCAACCAGTAGCGGGTAGCAGGTAAAGACCGCGTGGCTCTCAACCAGCCCCAGAAGGGTGAATGCAGCGACCATCACGCAGATCTCCGCCGCCAGCAGCAATCCGCGAAACGCTTGCAGGACAGGTTGGTTGGTGCGGGCCGCTGCGCGGATGCCGCCTGCATGCCTGCGTGCCAGCGCGATCACAAATGCCGCAAAGAACCAATAGCGGATCATCACCACCATCAGCACGTTGTATTCGCCCGCCAGATGGCGCGACAACCCGTCCTGCACCGCGAATACAAAGGTCGTCAGCACCATCAACAGGATGCCCAGCGGGATGTTGTTGGATTGGTTCATGGGGTGCGCACTGCACGGGTCATGTGGCGTTTGCGGCCATAGCCGGGGATGCGGGTGACCTCGAACCCGGCAGCAGCCAGACCGCGCCGCACATCACCCGCCGCCGTGTAGGTCGCGACGGTGCCATCGGGGGCAGTATGGCTGCCGACCTGCGCCATCAGGTCTGGCGACCACAGTTCGGGGTTCTTGGCCGGGGCAAATCCATCCAGAAACCACGCATCGGCACCGCCCTGCCAGGCGGGAAGGGTCTGACGGGCATCGCCGATGATCACCTCGATCTCCACCCCCGGCAGGCTGATCCGGCCACCTTCGGGGCTCCATGCGGCCCCCAGCAGATCCCGGCGTCCTTCGAAGGCTGGAAAAGCCTGATGGGCGCGGGCCATCTCGGCCCTGCTCAGCGGAAAGGCTTCGAACGAGGTGAAGCGCAGCGGCCCCGTGATCCCGGCCTGCATCCACGCATCCCAGACCACCAACAGGTTCAACCCGGTGCCAAACCCCAGCTCTGCAATGTGAAACCCCGGTGCAAACCGGGCGGGCAGGTCATTGCCCGCCAGAAACACATGCTCCGTCTCAGCCACGCCGTTATCGAGGCTGAAAAACGGGTCATCAAACCGAGTGGAGACGGGCACATCACCGGCCCGCCATTCGATCTGTTCTGTCTGGTCCTGCACCGGCGCACCTTGTAGGGAAGTTGGCACAAACTGCGCAATGGAAAGGCGCTTGGCAATGGTCGAAATCACAGTGCGCGGGGCGGGGATATTCGGGCTGTCGGTCGCCTGGGCCTGCGCGCAGCGCGGGGCGGCTGTGCAGGTGGTGGATCCACACGGTCCAGCAGCAGGCAGCAGCGGCGGCGTCGTCGGCGCGCTGGCCCCGCATGTGCCGGAGAACTGGAACGCCAAGAAGGCCTTTCAACTGGACAGCCTGCTGATGGCCGAAGGGTTCTGGCGTGATGTCGAAGCCGCAGGCGGGGGGCGCAGCGGCTACATGCGCAGCGGTCGTTTGCAGCCGATTGCCGATGAAGCGGCATTGGGACTGGCGCGGGGCCGGGAAGATACCGCGCAGGCCCTTTGGGCCGCCCCTGCGATCTGGGAAGTGGTTCCCGCCGACAATTCCCCATGGCAACCGCCCTCTCCCACAGGGATGCTGATCCGCGATACGCTCAGCGCGTTGATCCACCCCCGTCAGGCCTGCGACGCGCTGGTGCGCGCCTTGGCTGCACAGGGTATTGAGGTGGTGCCGGATGCCCCTGAACGGGGCAGGACGCTTTGGGCAACGGGTGTGGCAGGTCTGACCGCGTTGAGCGCCAATCACCACCGTAGCATGGGAAACGGGGTCAAGGGCCAAGCGGCTTTGTTGCAGTTTGATGCAGCCGGTGCGGCGCAGATTTTTGCAGGTGGCGTGCACATCATCCCGCATCTGGATGGCACGGTCGGCGTCGGCTCCACATCAGAACGGGACTTTGACGCACCAGATACCACCGACGCCCAGCTTGACGATGTGATTGCGAAAGCCTGCGCCGCTGTGCCCGCACTAAGGGGTGCGCCCGTCCTTGCCCGCTGGGCAGGCGTGCGCCCCCGCGCGCGTAGCCGTGCCCCGATGCTGGGTGCATGGCCGGACCGGCCCGATCATTTCATTGCCAACGGGGGCTTCAAGATCGGCTTTGGCATGGCACCCAAGGTGGCACAGGTGATGGCAGACCTGATGCTGGAGGGGCGCGATGCCATCCCGAATGGGTTTCAGGTCGAGGACAACGTCTAGCCTCAGGGCCTTACATCACCTCCGCCGTTGCCGTCATGCACAGCCGCTCCTCCGGCCCTTCGACCCACAGATCAGTGCCGTCCTGACACAGCCAGACGGTTTCATGGTGCATCACGGGTGCCGTCGCCCGAAAGCTGAAAGCACTGAGTGTTCCGAGGTTTTCGGTTGCCATGATCATCAACCATTGCGCCAGCAGCGGCCCATGCACGATCAGCCCGTTGTAGCCTTCAACATCGCGGGCGTAGGCTTCATCATAATGAATGCGGTGCCCATTGAAGGTCAGCGCGGAATACCGAAACAGCAAGGTCTGGTTGAACCGCATTTCGCGCCGTTCTCTGGCGTCGAGGGTGACCTTTGGCGCAATGGGACGGGGCGCATCCACGTCCGGGTCAGCGCGGTAGACAAGATCCTGATGCTCCGTCAGGCACAGGGTGTCGCCTTGCGTGATGTGGTGGCGCAGGGTGACAAACGCCAGCGGGCCGGTGCGGCCCTCCTTGCGGATGTGGCGCGCGCAAATGCTGCGTTTGATCGCCGGTGTACCTGCGCGCAACGGTGCATGAAAGGCAAGCCGCCCACCTGCCCACATGCGCCGGGGCAATCCCAGATCGGGGATCAACCCGCCGACCTTGGGGTGGCCATCACGTCCCAGTTTGTCAGGCGGATGCGGTGTCCAGAAAAAGAGGTGGTGGAAGAAAGGCGGCAGCGTACTGCCCTCTGTCAGGGTGGGCGGGCGCCCCAGACTGACCAACAGCGCATTGGCGCGGGCGACATCAAGGGGGTCGCTTTGACACTCTTCAACGGGGGCGGCATTGTCCATAGCGTTGAGATAACGGAGGAGAGACAGATGCCGCAAGATATCTCTGTGCCTGCGGTGTTCGCACTTGACCATTTTGTACTGACCGTGGCGGATATTCCGACCACCGTACAATTCTATGAGAATATCCTCGGCTTGCAGCCCGAAGCCTTCACCACCGCAACGGGTGAAATACGGCAAGCCCTGCGGTTTGGACACTCCAAGATCAACCTGCACCAGCAGGGTCGGGAATTTGAGCCCAAGGCGGCCCATCCCACACCTGGCAGCGCGGATTTGTGTTTTCTGACGCGGTCACCATTGAACAAATGGGAGAAAAAGCTGGCCTCTTTCAACGTCGCCATCGAGGAAGGCCCGGTTCTGCGAACGGGTGCCTCCGGACCGCTGATGTCTCTCTACATCCGCGACCCGGATCAGAATCTGATCGAAATCAGTATCGCCGGTTAGATCAGCCCTCGCAGATCCTGCATCAATGCGGTAAGTTCCTTGACGTAGATCTCACCCGTGAGATGGCCGTTGTCATCAAAGGCGCTGCCGCTGCCCGCCAGATGGATCTCGGGCCCTTGCAGGATCACCGGGCGAAACGGCACCATGAAACCGCGCAGCACCATCTGCGCGCGCTCCCCTCCTGCCCGGCCTGCGGCGGCGGACATTACGGCAACAGGCTTGCCGCCCCAGGGTTTCACATCCGCCCTGCTGATCCAGTCGAGCGCGTTTTTCAAAGCCCCAGACGGGCCTTTGTTGTACTCCGGGGTGGAGATGATCACCGCATCCGCATCCGCGATCAGTTGCGCGGCCGCTGTCACCGCAGCAGGCACGCCAGAGACCGCTTCATCGTCGCCGTTGTAGAGCGGGAAATTGATGTCCGCGAGGGTGTAGTCGCAGTCACCGAAAAGCCGCGCTGCCTCTGCCAGCAGCATCGTATTGGTTGCGCCGCTGCGCAGGGAGCCGGAGATACCGACGAGTTTGGGAGTGCTCATGTCTGGGGGTCCATCCTTGGTTGATCTGCCCATAAAGTCGGTCGCATTGGTCAAAAAGCAAGAAACCCCCACCGATTGGCAGGGGCTTCTTCAAGGGATTGTCCGGCTCGGATCAGGCTGCGTTGGGCAGGATCACGATATCCACACGCCGGTTCTGCGCCTTGCCTTCCGGCGTCAGGTTGGTTGCAACAGGCTGGCTTTCACCGCGGCCGATGGCTTGCAGGCGGCTTTGGGGCACGCCGTTGGCAACCAGGATATTTGAGACGACAAAGGCGCGCTCTTCGGACAACTGCTGGTTATAGGCCGCATCACCGTCGCTGTCGGTGTGGCCGACGATCTGCAACGTGGAATTGGCGTAGACCTGCACGTTGTTTGCCAGCGCCTGCAAATCGTCACGGATGCTGGGCTGCACGGTGGTGCTGTCGGTGGCAAAGGTGATGTTCTGCGGCAGGCTGACAATCAGACGGTCGCCGGTGTTGGTGATCGTGACGTCACTGTCGAGCTGGCGACGCAGATCGGCTTCCTGCCGGTCCAGCGAATAGCCAACGCCGGCACCCAATGCGCCCCCGAGCACAGCACCTTTCAAAGCGCCATCGCCCCGGTCGCCATCGCTGGAGGTCAGCGCGCCCAACAGCGCACCCGCACCCGCGCCAATCAACGCGCCGTTCTTGGTTTTCTGGTTCGGATCACCGGGCTGTGCGACCAGCTGGCCGGGATCGGTGCATGCGCTGAGGCTCAGCGCGCCAGCGGTCAGAACCGCCAGTGTCAGTTTGGAAGAAATCATAGCTCTGCCTTCATGGATGTGGCCCCGTTCGGGCGAGGCGTCTTACTGCACAGACGTATATATGCACGCGTCCGGAAGTTTCACGGGGAAAATCACATCGGCAACATCTTGCCTGTTTCTGTCAGGCCTCGGCGCGGGCGGCCTCGAACGCGAGCATCGCGCGTTTGACGGGCAGACCCCAGTGATAGCCTCCCAAAGCGCCTGACTTGCGCAAGGCGCGGTGGCAGGGGATCAGCCAGCTGACCGGGTTGCGGCCCACAGCGGTGCCCACGGCCCGCACGGCCTTGGGGCTGCCGATGGCGGTGGCGATGTCGGAATAGGTGGTCACCTGCCCTGACGGGATGCGCAAAAGCGCTTCCCAGACCTTGATCTGGAACGGCGCCCCAATCAGGTAGAGAGGTGCCTTGTCCAGCGCGCCGTCCTGCGCGCCAAAAGCGGTCAGCACCCAGGGGCGCAGCATCATCGGGTCTTCGACGTAGTCTGCCTCCGGCCAGCGATTGTGCAAATCCGCCATCGCGGCGTCTTCGCCCGTTTCAGCGGCCAAAGCCAGGCCGCAGATGCCTTTTTCGGTGCCCATCACCAATGCAGGTCCAAAGGGGCTTTCAAACCAGCCCCAGTAGATCGTCAGCCCGGCGCCTTTCTGGGCGTAACTGCCGGGGCTCATCGCTTCCCACCGCAGGAAAAGATCATGCAGGCGGCCGGTGCCTGACAGCCCCACTTCGTGGGCGGCTTCCAGCGTTGTGGCGCTTTTGGACAGCATGTCCTTGGCCTGCCCCAGCATCAGATACTGCTGGTAGCGTTTGGGAGAAACGCCGACCCAGCGGCTGAACAGGCGTTGGAAATGCGCAGGCGACATGTCCATGTGCCGGGCGATGTCCTCCAGCGTCATGGGGTCTTCGGCATGGTCCAGCAGGTCAATCGCGCGGCGCATGACGGCGTAGTGATAGCCGTCGCTTTCGGGGATGGGAGCGTTGTGTGTCATGGGGGCAATCTAGGCAGCCAAGGGGGGGCAGGCGACCCGAAACTTGCGCCTTTTGTTTTGGGTTAGTGTGTGTGGCAGGCGAAGCCGCCGCCACGGGGGGCGGCGGGATGAGGGCTGTCTGCCCTCATACTCCCGAGGTTTTTAGACCCATTTGGAAGGGGATTGTGAGGGGCGGTGTTTTGTTGTGACGGTTTGGGCATGCGGCGGAGGGGGTCTTGCCCCTTGGGGCCAAGTTGCGCATACCCGGATCATGGCAAAGCAACGCGATTATCATACCATTCGAGAGATCTTTACCCGGTTTCATGCGGCGGACCCTGAACCGAAGGGAGAATTGGAACATGTGAATGTGTATACGCTGGTTGTTGCTGTTGCCCTGAGTGCGCAGGCGACGGACGCAGGGGTGAACAAGGCCACGCGGGCGTTGTTTCAGGTGGCCGATACACCACAGAAGATGCTCGATCTGGGACTTGAAGGGCTGACGGAGCATATCAAGACGATTGGTCTCTTCCGTCAAAAGGCCAAGAACGTGATGAAGTTGAGCCAGATTCTGGTGGATGACTATGGCGGGGTTGTGCCCAACTCGCGGGCGGCCTTGCAATCGCTGCCCGGTGTGGGGCGCAAGACGGCCAACGTGGTGTTGAACATGTGGTGGCAGCAGCCGGCGCAGGCGGTGGACACGCATATCTTCCGTGTCGGCAACCGGACGGGGATTGCCCCCGGCAAGACCGTGGACGCCGTGGAGCGGGCCATTGAGGACAACATTCCGGCCGATTTCCAGCTGCATGCGCATCACTGGCTGATCCTGCACGGCCGCTATCACTGCAAGGCGCGCAAACCTTTGTGCAAGACTTGCATTATAAACGATCTCTGCCCTTTTGAGGAAAAGACCTAATGACCAAAACCTATGACCTTGTTGGCATCGGCAACGCTGTTGTCGATGTGATTACCCAGTGTGACGACAGTTTCCTGGATCTGATGGGGATCGAGAAAGGCATCATGCAGCTGATCGAGCAGGATCGGGGTGAGACGCTTTATGCCGCAATGAACGACCGGGTGCAGACGCCGGGCGGGGCTGTGGCCAATACCATTGCGGGGGCAGGCGCCCTGGGGATGGAAGCGGCGTTCATTGGGCGGGTGCGCGATGATGCACTGGGGCGGTTTTACGCGGATGCGATGACGGATCATGGCATTGGCTTTCCGAACGCGCCTGTCGCGGAGGCGGATTTGCCGACTTCGCGCAGTATGATCTTTGTCACTCCCGATGGGGAGCGGTCGATGAACACCTATCTGGGGGTGTCGACGGGACTGAGCTCTGCGGATGTGTCGCAGGAAGTGGCTTCCAATGCCAAGCTGATGTTCCTTGAAGGATATCTGTTTGATCAGGACGCAGGCAAAACCGCGTTTCGGGAAGCCGCGCGGGCGGCGACGGCGGGGGGAGGCATTGCCGGCATTGCCATTTCCGATCCATTTTGTGTGGAGCGGCACCGGGATGATTTCCTGTCGCTGATCAAGAACGACCTTGGCTATGTCATCGGGAACGAGGCGGAGGTGAAATCGCTGTTCGAGACTGACGATCTTGAGGCCGCGTTGTCGAGGACGGCGGACATCTGTCCTATCGTGGTCTGCACCCGCTCTGGCGACGGGGTGATCCTGATCCGCGATGGCGCACGTGTTCATGTGCCGGTGACCCCGGTCACGCCGGTGGATGCCACCGGCGCAGGGGATCAATTCGCCGCCGGTTTCCTCTATGGTTTGTCGCACGGTGCGGATCTGGAGACCTGCGGGCGGATGGGCAATCTGTGCGCAGGCGAAGTCATTGGCCATATCGGGCCGCGGCCAAAGAAGAACATGCTGGCGGCGTTCAAGGCCGAAGGCCTGATCTAGCCGATGCTGACCAACGGCCTGCATGACCTGCCCAAAGGCAAAGTGCCCACAATCGTGACGCATCTTGAGATGACGGCTCCGGCGCCAACGCGCGGCCATCCCGCCCCTGACGGGATCACATTTGAGGACGGGGCGCGGGATGTCTCATGGTACCGCGATGTTTTTGACCGCGTGGGCCGGCCCTGGATGTGGTTCGGGCGGCGGGTGCTGTCGGACGGGGATTTGCTGGCGATCCTGTCCGATCCCCGGGTGGCCCTCTATACGCTGCGCATGGACGGGCGGGACGAGGCGCTGCTGGAACTTGATTTCCGCCAGAGCGGTGAATGCGAGCTTGCCTATTTCGGCCTGACCCCTGCGCTGATCGGGACGGGCGCGGGGCGATATCTGATGGATCACGCGATCAGGCTGGCCTGGGCGCAGGACATCACCCGCTTTCATGTGCACACCTGCACCTTCGACAGTCAGCAGGCGCTGGCCTTCTACATCCGCAGCGGCTTCACCCCCTACAAACAACAGGTTGAGATCGAAGACGATCCGCGCCTGACGGGCGTGCTGCCCCGTGATGTGGGATCCCATATCCCACTGCTTGAAGGTTAGGCCAGTTCTTCCTCGAAAGCCTTGAGCACCGCGACATAGACGTCGCGCTTGAAGGGGACGATGTTCTCAACCAGCTCATACACCGGCATCCAGCGCCAGGTGGAGAACTCCTGATGCTCGGTTTCGATATTGACCTGATCGTCGGTCCCGTTGAAGCGCAGCAGGAACCATTTCTGCTCCTGCCCGCGGAAGCGGCCTTTCCACAACTTGGCCACCAGATCATGCGGCAGATCATAGGGCAGCCATTGCTCGGTCTCGGCCACGACTTCTACCAGATCGGGGCTGATGCCGGTTTCCTCTCCCAACTCCCGCAGGGCGGCCTGCACAGGCGTTTCACCGGGATCAACACCGCCCTGCGGCATCTGCCAGGCGTCGTAGTTGCGATCGGTCCGCTGACCGACAAAGACCTCGCCTTCGGCGTTCAGCACCATCACGCCAACGCAGGGGCGGTAGGGGAGTTTGGCGATCTCTTCGGGGGTCATGAGGCGGCTCCTTTGCTGCGGCTGGAGCGCCCTAGCACGAAAGCCTGCCGCTCAAAAGGTGGTCGTGCGCCGGGGGCGCGTTATCTTGGCGCTCAGAACCGAGGTGACGCGGCGTTTCGCGTGACTTACCCTGCGACCTGCGGTGTGGTCCCGCAACTGATTTTCGGCAGACAAGGAAACCCCATCATGTCCACCTATCCCCATATGCTCGCCCCGCTGGATCTGGGCTTCACCACATTGAAGAACCGTGTGTTGATGGGGTCGATGCACACCGGGCTGGAAGAAACACAGGACTGGAACCGGGTGGCAGAATTTTATGCGACCCGAGCGCGGGGCGAAGTCGGTTTGATGGTCACGGGTGGCATCGGGCCGAACCCGGAAGGGTCGGTGGCGCATGGGGCCGCGATGATGGTCAGCGACACGGATGTGGAGAACCATGCGGTCATCACATCCCGTGTGCATGAAGCGGGCGGCAAGATCGCGATGCAGATCCTGCATGCGGGCCGCTATGCGTTTTCGCCTGAGTGCGTCGCGCCCTCTGCGATCAAATCGCCCATCTCGATGTTTGCCCCCAAGGAACTGGACGAAGAAGGCATCGAAAAGCAGATCACGGATATCGTTGCCTGTGCCAGCCGCGCCAAGCAGGCGGGCTATGACGGGGTCGAGGTGATGGGGTCGGAAGGGTATTTCATCAATCAGTTCCTTGTCACCCATACCAACAAACGCACCGATCGCTGGGGCGGGTCTTATGAGAACCGGATGCGCCTGCCGATTGAGATCGTCAAACGTGTGCGCGCGGCCGTGGGCGAAGATTTCATCATCATCTACCGTTTGTCGATGATTGATCTGGTGCCCAATGGGTCGACCTATGACGAGGTCGCGCAACTGGCGGTGGAGATTGAAAAGGCAGGGGCCACGATCATCAACACCGGCATTGGCTGGCATGAGGCGCGCATTCCGACGATTGCGACTTCCGTGCCGCGCGCGGCGTTTAGCTGGGTCACCAAGAAGCTGATGGGCAAGGTGGGCATTCCGCTGATCACCTCGAACCGGATCAATACACCCGAAGTGGCAGAAGAAGTATTGGCCGATGGCTGCGCCGATATGGTCAGCCTTGCCCGGCCCATGTTGGCGGATGCGGATTTCGTCAAGAAGGCGATGGAAGGCAAGTCCAAGCAGATCGCGCCCTGTATTGCCTGCAATCAGGCCTGTCTTGATCATACATTTGGGGGCAAGATCTCTAGTTGCCTGGTGAACCCGCGTGCCTGTTATGAAACAGAGCTGACGCTGGAGCCTGTGGCAGTGGCCAAAACAATTGCGGTTGTCGGTGCGGGCCCTGCGGGGCTGTCCATGGCTTTGGCCGCTGCGGAGCGGGGCCATACCGTCACCGTCTTTGACCGCGCGTCAGAGATTGGCGGTCAGCTGAACCTCGCCAAACAGGTTGCGGGCAAGGAAGAATTCTGGGGCTTTGTCGATTGGTATCGCACCATGGTCGCGGAAATGGGTGTGACCGTGAAGCTGAACACCGAAGTGTCAGCCAATGATCTGGATGGCTTTGACGAGGTGATCATTGCCACCGGCGTTGTGCCCCGTGATCCGCAGATACCCGGTCAGAACACGGGCAACGTCGTCAGCTATATTGATGTGCTCAATGGCACGGCTGACGTAGGCCAGCGTGTGGCGGTCATCGGCGCGGGCGGCATTGGTTTTGATGTGTCCGAACATCTGGTCCATGACGGCGACAGCACCACGTTGAACCTGCCCGAGTGGATGAAGGAATGGGGCGTTTCTGATCCGGAGGAACACCGCGCGGGTCTGGCCCCCGAAGGGCCGCAACCCCATGCGCCTGCGCGTGAGATCACGATGTTGCAGCGCAAGACCTCCAAGGTCGGCAAGGGGCTGGGCAAGACAACCGGCTGGATTCACCGCGCGTCGCTGACGATGAAGAACGTCAAGATGATCGCGGGCGTGAACTATGAGAAGATCGACGCAGAGGGGCTGCACATCTCCTTTGGGGACACGAAAGAGAACCCCACGCTGATCGAAGCGGACACGATTGTGCTCTGCGCTGGCCAACTCTCTGACCGTTCGCTCGCCGATGCGCTGGAAGCCAAGGGCAAGACCTGCCATGTGATCGGCGGTGCCGATGTGGCAGCCGAGCTGGACGCCAAACGCGCGATTGATCAGGGCACACGGCTGGCGGCAACGCTGTAACAAACCCTGCGGGCTGCCCCTGAGGCGGGCCGCATCTTGCCGCACCATCTGCCGCAATTTTCTGCCGTAATGGCAAACCGGTGTTCTCAACCCGGCAACAAAACCGCGTTGCCGGGGACGTTGGTGCATGTCCGAAAGGGTGAGGCCCGCTAAACCCATGGAAACACACCGTTCCCATGTTTCCATGCCATGAACGATCCCCGTAATTACCTTGCAACTGTCTTAGACGTGCCCCCTTCCTGCCTGATTTGGCCGCGATACCGATCCTCGAACAAAGTTGTGAAGGGACCAAGTATGGACCGCCTTACGGAAATGGAAGCATTCGCCACTGTGGTGGATCAGGGTGGGTTTACGGATGCCGCCAAGAAGATGGGTATCTCGAAATCTGCCGTGTCCAAGCACGTGTCGTCGCTCGAAGCCCGTCTTGGTGCGCGCCTGCTGAACCGGACCACCCGCCGGGTGTCTCCGACAGAGATTGGTCTGGCCTATTACGACCGCGCTCGCCGTGTGTTGAATGACGCAGGCGAAGCCGATGCGCTGGTCACGTCGATGCAATCAGCCCCGTCAGGGTTGCTGCGCATCTCTGTGGCGACGGATTTCGGGGTCAACCACCTGTCCCCCGCGCTGTCAGACTTCCTGAGCGACTTCCCCGACATCACCGTCAACATGGTCCTGAACAACCGCTATGTTGAATTGATCTCGGAAGGGTTTGACATGGCTGTGCGCATCGGGGAGCTGGAAGACAGCACCCTGCGCGCCCGTAAGCTGACTGAGACAACCAAACGCATGATCGCCAGCCCGAAGTATTTCGAAGAATACGGTCGGCCTGAGAAGATCGACGATCTGAACGATCACAAACTTCTGCACTATTCCAACCAATCCAGCGGCAACGTGTGGAAACTGACGGCACCCTCGGGTGAGAAACGTCAGGTCCGTACCGCCGGTTGGCTTTCCGTGAATGACGGGCAATCTTTGCTGAACGCGGCCATCTCTGGCCTTGGCATCGCTTACCTGCCCAGCTTCCTCTACGCCGAAGCAATGGAAAACGGGCTTGTCGAGGATGCGATCCCCGATCTGCCGCTTGAGACCCAAGGCATCTATGCCGTCTATCCACCGGGCCGGTTCACCCAGCCCAAGGTACGCGCCTTTATCGACTTTCTGGTCCACGCCTTTGCGGACAAGGGACCCAGCGACTGGTAACGAGTGTATTCCCCCATGGTCCGGGTCATTGTTCTTGACCCGCTTGCCCGGCATCCCCCCAGATGTCGGGCACTTTTTATTCAGTGGTGCGGAGAATGACGACCTCAACCCGGCGGTTGGCATCGCGGCCTGCGGCGTCCAGATTACTGGCAAGGGGGGCAAGATACCCCATACCTTCGGCTTCCATCTGTGCGGGCGGGACGCCATAGACTTCAATCAGATGCTGCCGCACGGCCTGCGCGCGTCGACGGGACAGGCTGATGTTGCCCTCAAGACTGCCAACGCTGTCGGTGTGCCCTACCAGCGCAACGGTCAGGTCCGGACGGGACTTGAGGAAATCAGACAGGCGGTCCAGCGTCTCAAACGGTCCCTGCCCCAATGCGGCAGCACCGGTTTCGAAATCCAGCGCCTCCAGCACCACATGGCCCCGCGCCAGCAGCGTCTGCCCCAGATTGCCTGAGGACAGTGGCGCGCCGGAAGGTGTGGTCGGGGAGGCCGTGACCGTTGTGGCCGCGCCGTTACCATCAGCCCCCGCATGAATGATCTGCACATAGGCCACCCCGGCAGATGTGCTGGCAATGATGCTGACCACATCCCCCACACCCTGCCGGGCCGTGATGACGTGGTAGGCGCGGATATTGACATACATATTCGGTGCGGGCAGCACCTCGGTCGCGAAGCGAAAATCAAACCCGCCGCAGGCGTCTGCGGTGCAATCCAGCAGCACTTCGAACCCGGCAGCCTGCAATTGCTCCCGCAGCGGGGCGAGCACTTGCAGCGGGGTTTGTCCCGGCGCATCCAGCCGCCATGCGGCCCGGCGCACTGCGCCTTCAACGCTCAACGTCTCCACAGCGCCTTCTGCAAAGGGGCTGACCGGCGCGGCGTAGCGGTCCAGATCGGTGTTGCGCTCCGCCAACAGCAGAGCCGGGGCAGGCAACGACAGTTCAAGTGCAGCCAGCGGTGTGGCAGCCATCAACACTCCAAGCGCGGCACCCGCGCGGATCATCGCGCCTGTGCGTGGTATTCAGGGTTGGGCCGCATGTCAGTGCCGCTGGCCACCCGGTTGGTCATGTTGAAAAATCCCGTCACACTGGCAATGTCCCAGATGTCACGGTCACTGAACCCATGCGCGCGCAACACTTCGCGGTCCGCTTCCACCACGCTGGCGCTTTCGCGGGTCAGCTTCAGCGCATAGTCCAGCATCGCCATCTGGCGCGCGTCGATGGGCGCAACTTTGTAATTCATCACCAGCGCCTCCCCCAACGCCGGGTTGCCTGAGAGTTGCCGGACCGCCGCACCATGGGCAACAAGGCAGTAGTAACACTTGTTGTGCGACGACACCGCGACGGCGATCATCTCCCGCTCCAGCTTGGTCAGCGCGCTGTCGCTCAGCATCAGGTCGTTATACATCGCGGTGAAGGCGTTCAGCTTTTCAACATCAAACGCATAGGCGCGCAGCACATTGGGGATCATGCCCAGCTTGTCCTGACAGACGTCAAAATACTTCTGCGTCGCTTCAGGCAGTGGATCTACCTGTGGCAAGTTCAAGGCGGTAGGCATGTCATGGGCCATCAGGGCTTCCTCAAGTTTGGGTTAACGCCCGGTAATGATACCGTCCGACTTCGGCAAAGCCCAGCGCGCGATAGAGGGCATTGGCAGGCGCGTTGTCCGCCACACACAGAACGGTCATCACCGTGGCACCCTGTTCCTGTGCCCAGAACGCCGCGCGGCGCATGATCCACTCCGCGACACCCTGCCGCCGTTGATCCGGCAGGACCACAAGACCATGCACCATGCAGACTTCCTGATCGACAGCCGCAAAGGCGGCGCCGGCGGGCTTGTCATTCCAGCGGCCAAAGACACCGACCTTGATATGGGCCCGCGCCATCACCGCGTGGCGGCCTGGACCGATCCCATCGGTGGCCCAGATATCGTTCATGATCGCCAGCGGCTCCCAGATGGTGAAGGCCGTGACGCTGGGGATAGGTTTGTCCGTCAATGCGGCGATCGGCAGATGATACATCACCGTTTCATCCCGCCGGATGTAGCCGCGGGCCTCCAGCATCGCGTCGAACGCATCATCACCGGGACGCAGCTGAAACAAGGGCGTCTGATCCATGTGACGCATCGCCTGCTCGGCCGCGTCGATCTGCGCCTGTGTTACCGGGCCAAGCGCGGTGGCCGAGGATACCCGTTGCCCTCCGCCCTGCCCTTCGCGCAGCCGGAAACCGTCTGCATCGCGGGCCGACGCCGGGGGCCATGTTGCCTCCATCGCGCGCAGGATGCGATCTGGGGTCACGCGAATGACGCCCGCAGATCGGCCATGGCCGCTTCGACCATTCCCGCGTCCTGACCGCGCACCACCAGATTGGCGCCGTAGATGCCGTCTTTCTGAAAGGGATAGGACCCCAGCGACAGCAGCGGATACCGCTCTGCGACCACGCCCAGCGGTCCGGCCAGATCGCCCTCGCCGCGTTCAACGCGCAGGGTGTCGCTGATCAGGGGATCGCCCCCGGTAAGCGTCGGCAGGATGGACGCAACCATCGCCTCAAATACCGCAGGCACGCCTGCCATGACATGCACGTTGTCCAGGGTGAAGCCCGGTGCTGCGGAAACCGGATTGTCGATCAATGCGGCACCATCGGGGATCCGCGCCATGCGAAGACGCGCCGCGTTCAGCTCGGTCCCGGCTTTGTCGTAATGCGCAGCCAGAATGGCGCGGGCGTCTTCGCGCACGTCAATGGACCGCCCAAAGGCCGCAGCAATGCAATCGGCGGTGATGTCATCATGTGTCGGGCCAATGCCGCCGCTGGTGAACACATTGTCATAGGCCTTTGCCAGCGCCTGCACCGCAGCGATGATCGTCGCCTTCTCGTCCCCCACCACACGCGCTTCTTTCAGATCAATCCCGGCAGCCGTCAGGGATTTGGCCAGATGGTTGGTGTTGGAATCCCGCGTGCGCCCTGACAGGATCTCATCCCCGATCACAAGCATGGCGGCAGTGGGATTTGGCATGGGTCTCTCCTTGAGCACGGGCAGTCTTGGGTATAGGCCGGGACCCATGCGCTTTCAAACCGAACTTGTGCCCGCCCGCCTGATCCGCCGCTACAAACGCTTTCTGGCCGATTGCACGCTGGAGGATGGCCGGGAAGTGGTTGCCCATTGCGCCAATCCCGGTTCGATGATGGGGCTGGCTCTGGAAGGCAGCAAGATCTGGCTGGAGCCGAATGATGATCCGAAGAAAAAGCTGAAATACGGCTGGCGGTTGGTGGACCATGAGAACGGGCATTTCACCGGCGTTGATACGGCATTGCCGAACCGGGCCGTCCGGGCCGCGCTTGAAGCGCGGCAGATTGATTTGCTGGCCGCCTATGATCAGGTGCGGGCAGAGGTAAAATATGCCGAGACCTCGCGCATCGACTTTCTGCTGAGCGCGGACGGCCAGCCGGACGCCTATGTTGAGGTCAAAAGCGTCACGCTGTCACGCCAGCCCGGTCTGGCCGAATTCCCCGACAGTGTCACGGCCCGGGGGGCGAAACATCTGGGCGCATTGGCGCAGATGGCTCAGGCAGGGCACCGCGCGGTGCTGCTTTATCTTGTACAGCGGACAGATTGTACCCATGTGGTGATGGCGCGCGACATCGACCCCGCCTATGCTGACGCGCATGACGCTGCGACCGCAGCGGGCGTGGAGACATTGTGCCTTGGCACGACGATCACCCCGCAGGAGATACGCATTGCAGCCCCACTGGCCCTTGGGCGCCCGGCGCGGTAAAGAAGGCCAACGAACGATGGAGAACCCGGTGAACGATCTGCACCCCGCCCGCACCACGAAGGATGGTATCCGCATTTATGACCCGGCTGATTTTGCCGGGATGCACGCCGCCGGTCGGCTTGCCGCGACCATCCTCGATGAGGTCGCGCCTCATGTGGTGCCCGGCGTGACCACCGGCGCGCTTGACCAGATGATCGAAGATCAGGTGAACGCCGCTGGCGCAAAGTCGGCCACCATCGGGTACAAGGGGTACAAACATGCCTCCTGTATTTCCGTGAACCACGTGGTCTGCCACGGCATTCCCAGCGACAAGAAACTCAAGGATGGGGACATCCTGAATATCGACGTGACCGTGATCGTCGATGGCTGGTACGGCGATACCTCGCGGATGTATGTCGCAGGCAAGCTCGCCCGCAAGGCGGAGCGGTTGATTGAGGTGACCCACGACAGCCTGATGCGCGGGATTGCAGCGGTGAAACCCGGCAATACCTTTGGCGACATCGGGCACGCCATCCAGAGCTTTGTGGAAAGCCACCGCATGTCAGTCGTCACCGACTTCTGCGGGCATGGTCTGGGCCGCGTGTTCCACGCACCACCCAACGTACTGCACTACGGCAAACCGGGTGTGGGCGCGGTGTTGGAACCGGGGATGTTTTTCACGATTGAGCCCATGGTGAACCTTGGTCGGGCTGAGACGAAAACCCTGTCTGACGACTGGACCGCCGTGACCCGCGACAAATCCCTGTCCGCCCAGTATGAGCATTCCGTCGGCGTGACCGAAGACGGGGTGGAGATTTTCACGCTGTCGCCCGCGGGCAAGTTCCACCCGACCTACGGCAGCTGATCACCCTCTTTCGGTGCCGCTTGCATCATCCGTTTCATCAGCAGTGACAAGACCGTCTCACCGCCCAACGGGGTGACGCAGTCGGAGATCAAAACCGGCGCGCCAAAGGGCTGCGGTTTGGGCAATGGCACCGACGGCGCGGGGCGGCTGCGCGCAATGCGCGGAATGGCGATGTAAGAGGCATCGGTCATGCCCAAGTGATATACCCCGCTGGCGATTTTACAAAACACATTGACAGGCGTTCATTATGTAATAATGTAATTACATGTTTACCAATGAAGATATGGATTCGGTATTTCAGGCCCTCGCCCATGAAACCCGGCGTGCGATCCTTGACCGGTTGCGCGACAAGCCGGGGCTGGCGGTGGGTGAATTGGCGGCCAGCTTTGACGTCACGCGCATTGCAGTGATGAACCACCTGACGGTGCTGACAAACGCGGGCCTGATCACCAGCCAGAAAGACGGGCGCACGCGGCGGCTGTACCTCAATGCCATGCCCCTTCAGCTGATCTATGAGCGGTGGATTGACAGCTACTCCGCCCATTGGCTCGACCGGATGAGCCTGATCAAACAGACCGCGGAAGCGGTCGCTCAAAAAAGCGGAAAGACCTGATGACACCTGCCCCAAAATCCATCCAGCGCACCTTTATCGAAGCTCCCATCGAAACCGTCTGGGCCACACTGGTGGCCACCGACAAACCGCTGCCGTTCTTCTTTGGCGCGGTCTGTGATACGACCGATGGCCTGAAACCCGGCGCCAAAATGCGCATGGTCCACCCCAACGGCAAGATCGCCATGGTCGTGGGGGAGGTCCTGACCTTTGAACCGCCCCACCGCTACGCGCATACGTTTCAGATGACCAACATTGATGAACCGCCCTGCGTTGTGACCTATGAACTGGTGGAGAAAGACGGCGGCACGGAATTCAGCCTGATCATCGGCGATGCGGTTGCGGGCAGCAAGTTGCACAAGGAAATGGTGGGCGCGCAGGGCTATATCGCCAAGAACATCAAAGCGGTGGCCGAGACGGGCAAGCCTGCGTTCAGCGGGCGGATGGTGACCCTGATGTCGCCGGTGATTGCGCTGATGTCCAAGTCCAAACAGCGGATTGAGCATTGGCCACTTTGAAGCGCCGCCTGTAACATTCTGAATTTTTTCACCCTGAATAGGTAAGAATGTTTGCCATAATTTGCGAATCGTGTTTTCCCTAATACGTCAGGGAGGTTGACCTATGGATTGGCACGATATTTTCGCAACCCGCATGGACCGGATGAAAGCGAGCGAGATTCGCGAGCTTTTGAAGCTGCTGGAGCAGCCCGATATCATTTCCTTTGCCGGCGGCATCCCAGATCCTGCGTTGTTTCCCGCACAGGCGTTCCGGGATGCAATGTCCGACGCGCTGTCGCCGGAGCGGCAGGCGACGGCATTGCAATATTCCGTCTCCGAAGGTTACGCACCGCTGCGGGACTGGATCGCGGGCCAGATGGCCAAAATCGGCGTGCCCTGTGACCGTGACAACATCCTGATCACCTCCGGCTCCCAACAGGCGCTGGATTATCTGGGTAAATTGATGCTTTCCCCCAATGACACAGCTTTGGTGGGATGGCCGACATATCTGGGCGCGCTTGGCGCGTTCAACGCCTATGAACCCAACTTTGACCGCCTTGATCCCGGCAGCAACCGCACTGCTGAGGATTATGCCCAGACCGCCAAGGCAAACGGCGGCCGGGTGAAATTCGCCTATGCCTCCGTTGATTTTGCCAACCCGACGGGGCGCACGCTGGACCGGACAGCACGCGAGAACATCCTTGATCTGGCCGACAGGCTCGACATCGCGGTGATCGAAGATGCCGCCTATCAGGCGTTGCGCTATGACGGCGATCCGATCCCGCCGATGCTGGCGCTGGAGATTGCCCGCAAGGGCAGCATCGAAGACTGCCGTACGCTCTATTGCGGCAGTTTCTCCAAGACGCTTGCGCCAGGCTTGCGGTTGGGCTGGGTCTGTGCGGCGCAAGACGTGATCGGGCGGCTGGTGCTGATGAAACAGGCGTCAGACCTGCATACCGCCACGCTGAACCAGATCGCCGTGGCAGAGGTCGCTGCACAGGGTTTTGATGCCCATACCGCCAACCTGCGTGAGGTTTATGCCGCGCGCCGTGATGCGATGCTGGCCGCGCTTGAAACGTATATGCCCGAAGGGGTGACATGGACAAAACCCGAAGGGGGCATGTTCATCTGGCTGACCCTGCCGCGCGATATGGATGGCGCGACCTTGCTGGAGCAAGCGGTCAAACACCAGCGCGTCGCCTTTGTTCCCGGTCAGGCGTTCTTTGCGGATCGGTCCGGGGCAAATGCGCTGCGGTTGAGTTTTTCACTGGCAGATGACGCACAGATTGCCGAAGGCATCAAACGTCTGGGTGCTGCGATCCGGGCGGTTTAACACCGCTCCAGCAGCGTCACATGGGTGTCGCCGTATTTGCGCGCATCCACACGGGCGAACCCCTCAGGGGCCTGTTGCGGCGCGTTTTCCTCCCAGACAATCAGCGCGTCTTCCGCAATCCAGCCGCCGTCCAAGGCCGCCAAGAGCGCCTTCTCCCCCATCCCCTTGCCATAAGGTGGATCGAGAAACACCAGATCAAAGGGGGCCATCGGCCAGGCCCCCAGCCGCGTTGCGTCATTGCGCATCACCTTGGCGCGGTCCTCCATCCGCAGCTTGGCGATGTTCTCTGCCAGCAGCCGTTGGCCCACGCGCCCGCTCTCAACAAACAACGCCTCCACCGCGCCGCGCGACAGGGCCTCAAGCCCCAGCGCACCGGTGCCGGCAAACAGATCAAGCACCCGCGCCCCGTCGATGACATCACGGTGGGTCAGCATCGAAAACAGGCTCTCGCGCACCCGATCTGACGTGGGCCGAAGATGCGCGCCGGCATCGCCTTTGCCCACGGATGCCAGCGCCGTGCCGCGGTGGGTGCCCGCGATGATCCTCACCCGCGCAGCAGCGCTTTGAGGTCGGTTTCGGGATCGGCGATCAGCGCGGGATCCGGTGACTTACCGCCCTCGATCAGGCGTTTGCCGACCATGTAGCCGCGCGGGTCGTTCATCGCGTCCACAGCCAGAAGCGTGTCACCCTGGTAGTACCAGAACCCAACGGAATCTGCGTCGACCTGCCGTGTGACCACGCGGTCATACCCGGTGTTCAACCCCGCGATTTGCAGTTTGACGTCATATTGATCCGACCAGAACCACGGCTTGGCCACGTAGTCGGTCCCCGCGCCCATGATATTGTCCGCCACACATTCCGCCTGATCAATGGCATTCGGCACGGATTCCAGCCGGATGCGCGTGCCGCGATAGGGGAAAGAGGCACAATCCCCCGCCGCCCAGACATGCGGCGCATTGGTGCGGCCCTGCGCATCGACCCTGATGCCATTTTCCAGAGTGATCCCCGCGGCCTCTGCCAGTGCGGTGCCGGGACGGATGCCCACGCCGACGATGACGAAATCAACGGCCACTTCGGACCCGTCGCTGAGCCGGGCCCCGGTGACAGCCCCCTCACCCAACAGCGTCTCCAGCCCCACGCCTTCGCGGATGTCGACGCCATGCGCCTTGTGCAGGGCGCGGAAAAAGTCGCTCGTCTCCGGCGCTGCGACACGTTGCAGGATGCGCTCTGACATCTCCACCAGCGTCACGTTCAACCCCAGCTTTGACGCCACCGCCGCCGCTTCCAGCCCGATGTAGCCGCCCCCGACAATCAGCACCCGTGCGCCTTCGGTAAAGCGTGGGGACATCGCGTCCACATCCGCCAGATCACGCACCACGTGCACGCCGTCCAACGCCCCGCCAATCGCGGCTGGCAAGCGGTTTGGCTCCGACCCGGTGGTCAGCACCAGATCGTCATAGCTCAGCACCTCGCCCCCCAGATCAACGGTCTGTGCAGCGGTATCAATGGCGTGCACCTGCGTGCCCAGCCGCAGATCAATATCATGCTCGGCATAAAAACTCTCAGGCCGCAGGTAGAGCCGCTCCAGCGCCATGTCGCCCATAAGGTAGGCTTTGCTCAGGGGGGGGCGCTGGTAGGGCGGCTGCGGTTCCGCGCCGATCAGCGTGACCGGGCCTTCAAATCCGGTGTTGCGCAACCGCGCGACGCAGGATGATCCCGCCTGCCCTGCGCCAATCACAACCACATGCACCATATGCCGATCCCCTATTCACTGGTCTTGACCTGAAGGCGACCCTATATGGTGGCCAACGGCAAACGCAATCACATGAAAGGCGCATGATATGACAATTTCCCAAGGCGACACTCTGCCCGACGCAACACTGGTCCAGATGGGTGCCGAAGGCCCCGCGCCCGTGCAGATGGCGGACAAGCTCAAAGGCCGCAAAGTGGTGGTTTTCGCCGTGCCCGGCGCGTTCACACCGACATGCCACTCCGCCCATGTACCCAGTTTCGTGCGCACCAAGGATCAGTTCATGAACAAGGGCGTGGATGAGATCATCTGCGTGTCCTGCAACGACCCGTTTGTGATGAAAGCATGGGGCGAAGCAACCGGGGCGGAGGCTGCGGGCATCACCATGCTGGCAGATGCGTCATCGGAGTTCACCAAGGCCATCGGCATGGATTTTGACGCACCGCCCGCGGGTCTGGTCGCGCGGTCCAAGCGGTATGCGATGATTGTGGATGACGGCAAGGTGTCTGTTCTGCAGGCCGAAGAGAACCCCGGTGTGTGTGAGACATCCGGCGGTGAAGCGCTGTTGGAAAACCTTTAAGTAAATAGGGCTGAGCTTTCATCGAAGGCTCAGCCCATCAGCCTAGTCTCGGAAATTTTCAAAATTTCCGACCGTTTCTGCGGGGAAACGCCCCACTGGGGCCTTTCCTGATCCTTGAAACTCTTTCAAAGAAAGCGACCCTCTCTCACGCAGAAAACAATCCATCCATCTTCCGCGCCAGCTTCGCATCCAGCGCGCTCAACCCATCCACATCATGGGTCGTCAGGGTGACATTCACGGTCTTGTAGACATTGTCCCACTCCGGATGATGGTTCCACTTCTCCGCAAAGATCGCCGCGCGGGTCATCCAGCCGAAGGCTTCCACGAAATCCGCAAAGACAAACGTCTTGTGGATCGCATCGCGCCCATCGACCATTTCCCAGCCGCTGTCGAACAGCGGCGCCAGAACGGTCTTGCGGGCTTCATCGCTCAGTTTCTCATTCATTCCTGTTCCTCCACCTGGACCCGTTTGAAAGGTCCGTAGTCTGTCAGAATCTCGATCTCCTGATCCACCGCATCGCGTTCGGCGTTCAGGTATTCCTCTACCGCATCCGCGAACCCGGCGTCGCGCATATAATGCAGGGACCATGTCGCCGTCGGCAGATACCCGCGCGCCAGCTTGTGCTCGCCCTGCGCCCCGGCCTCGACCGTGGACAACCCGCGCGCGATAGCCAGATCAATGGCCTGATAATAGCACAGTTCGAAATGCAGGCAGGGGTGGTGTTCCACACAGCCCCAATAGCGGCCATAGAGCGCGTCCGCGCCAATGAAGTTCAGCGCCCCTGCCACCCAACGCCCATCGCGCGCGGCCAGCACCAGCGCCATGTCGTCGCGCAGCGTTTCCTGTGCGATGTCGAAAAACGCCCGCGTCAGATAGGGCGTGCCCCATTTGCGCGCGCCCGTGTCCTGGTAAAAGGTCCAGAAGGCATCCCAGTGTTCGGGCCGCAGGTCATCGCCCGTGAAGGTGTGGATCGTGCCGCCAAAGCTCTGGGCCTGGGCCCGTTCCTTCCGCAGGTTCTTGCGCTTGCGGGAGTTCAGACTGGCCAGGAAATCGTCGAAGTTGCCATAGCCATTGTTGCACCAGTGAAATTGCTGCGCCTTGCGCACCAGCAAACCCACCTGTCGTCCCCGTTCTGCCTCCTCTTCGGTGCAGAAGGTGATGTGCAGCGACGACAGCTGGTTGTTCTGCGTGAGCTGTACCGCCCCCTGCACCAGTGCCGAAAACCCGGCATCCTCAAACCCCGGACGGATCAGGAACCGCCGCCCTGTGGCGGGTGTATGCGGCACGGCGATCTGCAATTTGGGATAGTACCGCCCGCCTGCACGCTCCAAGGCATGGGCCCAGCTGTGGTCGAACACGTATTCGCCCTGCGAATGGGATTTGGCATACATCGGGGCCACCGCGATCACCTGCCCGGCCAGCGTTGCCGTCAGATACTGCGGCTGCCACCCGGTGCCGGGGCCGATGCTGCCGCTCTCTTCCAGAGCGGACATGAAACGATACGTGGTGAACGGATCGGTCGCAGGCACGTCGGCTTCCACCTCGGGACACGCGCAGGCATCCCACGCGGCCTGACCAATGTCGGCCAGCCGGGACACCACTCTGATTTCAACGGAATGTTCGCTCATCACTCGCTCGTCTGGCCCTACGGGTAATGTGTGGCACGGCGAGGGCGGATCAAGCCGGCAGTTCGGCCATATAGCCTTCGAAGGTGATATTATCGGCAATCGCGCGCGCTTGCGCTTCCTGCTGCGCAGATCGGACCGTCCAGCAGCAGATCATCGCGCCTTGCGCTTTCAGCGCTGCCACACGGGGACGGTCCAGATCATCGACCTCATGGCTGAGAAAGCTGGCACCAACCCGGTCATAATCGGGGATGCCCCGCAGATGGTCGCAGGTGGCCTGAGACAGCGGCCAATCTTCCTTGCGGTACGCGCTTGTCACCAGACCGCGCGGAACATCGGGGCACAGGTCCTGCATTTTTGCCACCGCATGGGGGTTGAAGGACATCACCGCCAGCGGGCCTGCATAGCCTTCAATGTCCCGCGCCACGGCTTCTTCCAACGGGCCGATGCGCGGCCCCATGCCACCGTCCTGATCCTTGATCTCCACCAGCAGCGGCACACGGCCGGCAACGAGGGCCAAGACCTCCGGCAGGCCCGGAATGCCCTCCGCACTGCCCGTCAATGCCGTCCCTTCCAGCGTGGCCTGATCACACAGCCGCACAGCGCCCTTGGCGCCGGTCAACCGGTCCAGCGCATAGTCATGGAACACCATCGCCGCGCCATCTGCGCTGAGCTGTACATCAATCTCAATACCGTAGCCTGCCGCGATTGCCGCCTCGATGGCGGCGCGGCTGTTCTCGGGCAGTCCCCTCGCCACATCATGCAAGGCGCGATGGGCAAAGGGCAGGCTGGCAAAACACTCCGGCAGCATCAGCTGATCTCGAAGATGCCTTCGATTTCCACCGCAACACCAAACGGCAATGACGCGGCAGAGACAGCAGACCGCGCGTGGCGGCCCTTGTCGCCCAGCGCTTCAACCAGAAAGTCGGACGCGCCGTTGATCACCTTGGACTGATCGGCGAAATCAGCCGTTGAATTCACGAAACCCACCAGCTTGACCACCCGTACCAGCCGCTCAATGTCGCCGTCACAGGCCGCTTTCAGCTGTGCCAAAAGGCCAATCGCGCAGGCCTTTGCCGCAGCCGCACCTGCCTCCACATCCATGTCCGCACCCAGTTTGCCAACAATGAAACCATCCGCGTTCATCGGAACCTGACCAGAGACGTAGACCGTGTTCCCGGTCTGGACAAAGGGCACATAATTCGCCGCCGGGGCCGGGGCGTCGGGCAGGGTGACGCCCAGTTCAGACAAACGTGCGGTAATGCTCATGATGCGGTTCCTTTGCGCGGCTGTTGCATTTGCGCGCGACGCTAGCGGGGATCAGGGCCCGCCGAAACCCCCCATTACAGCATGTTGCGTTTATCAAATTCAATCCAGCAACAGAAAACGCGTTAGAGCATAGCAAGAGGCAGCTTTTTCTGTTTCCGATCAAACGCAACGTGCTCTAGCTTTCGCGGAAGGCGCGGGCGAAATAATCTGCCATCGGCTTGATCAAATACGCCATCGGAGAGCGATCCCCGGTGCGGATGAACGCCTCAACCGGCATACCGGGCAGCAGGATCGTGCCTTCGGGCAGTTTCTCCATCTCGCCGGGGTTCAGGGCAATCTCTGCCCGGAAAAACGGCGCACCCGTCGCTTCATTCTCAATCGCATCGGCAGAGATTTGCATCACACGTCCGATCAGTTCCGGCGTGGTGCGTTGATCCAGCGCGGACATGCGCAGGTTCACCAACTGACCGACGATCACCTGATCAATGTGGATGGGTTCCACCTGTGCCGCGATGACCAGCGGGCGGTCCTGCGGGATGAGGAACAGCAGCGGCTCTGCCGGGCGCACCACGGATCGGGGCGTTTGCACTTGCAGGTTATAGACGATCCCCGACACCGGCGCGCGGATGTCCAGGCTTTCCATTTCATCCCGAAGGGCACGGCGCTGTTCGGCCAGTTCCAACTCGCGGTAGCGCAGGTCACGCAACCGCGTAATCGCTTCTTCCCGCCCCGCTGTGCCCAGCTTCAGGATCTCGATGTCAATCTCCGTCACCCGCTCTGCCGCCTGCGCTTTGGAGGCGGTGAGTTCGCCAATCTGCCCCTGCAACCGCGCCTGTTCGCGTTGCAGCGTCAGCACCGTCGTGGCCTGCGCCAAGCCGCGTTCCAGCAAGGACTGCTGGTTCCCCAGTTCTTCCTCAATCAGCGCCAATTGCCGGGACAGGGACTCCTCCTGCGCCTCCACGCCGCCGATCTGCGCACCGATCTGGTTGCGACGCTTGGTCAGCTGCTCAATCTCTTTCACGACCGAGGCACGGCGCGCTTCAAACAGACGCTTCTGGCCTTCCATCAATTCGTTCAGATCAGGGTTCTGCGCCGCGATCTCAACCAGCTCGTCCTCAAAGGTCGCAACTTCTGTCTCATCCCGTTCCGCTTCCAGCCTGCCGCGCCGGGCCATCAGTTCAAACAGCTGCCCTTCGACAATCGCCAATTGCGACACAAGCGAGCGCGGATCGAGTTGAAACAACAGATCCCCTGCCGCAACGGTATCGCCTTCGTCCACCAGAATTTTCGCAACCACCCCGCCGGTCTGGTGCTGCACGATCTGTCGGTTGCGGTCGACTTCGATCCGGCCAGAGGAGATCACCGCGCCGGCGATATTGCTGGTCACGGCCCAGAACCCGAACCCGCCGAACAGGATCAACAGACCGATGAAGCCAATGATCACCGGGCGTTTGGCGGACCATTTGTTGGTGTCGTCTGGTGTCATGTCACACCTCCGGAGTTGCTGGGCGCTGACTGAATTTCGCGGGCGTTCTTGACCATGCCGGCCAACACCTCATCCTTGGGGCCAAAGGCCATGCGCATGCCGCCATCCAGCACCAGCAATGTGTCGCATTCCTGAATGGCGTTGGGCCGGTGCGCCATGATCATCACTGACCGTCCCTCGCTCTTCATGTTGCGGATGGCCTGGTTCAGCGCTTGCGAACCCACATTGTCGAGGTTCGAATTCGGCTCATCCAGCACCACGATCACCGGATCATCATAGAGCGCGCGGGCCAGACCAATGCGCTGCATCTGCCCGCCTGACAGGCGCACCTGCCCGGTGGAAATCCGCGTGTCATAGCCATCGGGCAGTTCCAGAATCATCTCATGCGCGGCAGCTTTCTGTGCGGCGGCCACCACCTTGGCGTCGTCCGGCGACTGACTGAGACGCGCGATGTTCTCTGCAATCGTGCCGTCAAACAGTTGCACCCGCTGCGGCAGATAACCGATGTGCCGGCCCAGCGTTTCGGTGCCATAGTGCTCCAATGCCGCGCCATCCAGCCGGATCGAGCCGCCTGCGGGCGGCCAGACACCGGTCAGCGTGCGCGCCAGTGTCGATTTACCGGCACCGGACGGGCCAATCACACCCACGGCCTGTCCCGGCTCCACCACGAAATTCACGGATTTGAGGGCTGCCTGTTTGTCGCCCGGAGGTACGACAGTCAGCCCCTTGGCAACCAGTTTCGCCGCAGGCTGAGGCAGTGCGGTATGCGGTGGCTCCACACTCACAGCACCCAGCAACTCTGCCAGATTAACCCAGCCCGTGCGGCCACGCTGGACGATCGGCCACTGGTTCAATGCCATCTCAACCGGCGCCAGCGCCCGGCCCAGCAGGATCGACCCGGCAATCATCGCACCGGCTGTCATCTGGTTTTGCAGCACCAGATAGGCGCCCAGCCCCAGCATGGCGGATTGCAAAAACAGCCGCAGCGTCTTGGTCAACGAGGTGAATGTGCCACCCACATCCGTCGCGCGCAGTTGCGAGGTCAGTGCCGCACCGCGGGCATTCTGCCAGCGGCCAAAGGCGGCATCCCGCATGCCCATCGCCTGCACCATCTCCGCCTCTGTCCGGATCTGGTCAGAGATCGCGGTGGCAGTCTGCCCGGTGACGCTGGCGCGGGCCTGCGCATGCCGGGACAACAGCTGGTTCGCCACAGTGATCGCGATCAAAACCGCTGCACCGCCAACCGCCAACCAACCCAGCCAAGGGTGAAACAGGAAGATCGCGGCAAAGAAAATTGGCGTCCAGGGAATATCGAAACCGGCCATCAGCACCGGTGAAGTCATCAACCGCTGCACCGCCTCAAGATCGGCAAGGCTGCCATTGGTCTTGGTGTCCGGCAGAACGGAGGATTTGCGCACCACGGCATCAAACACACGCCTGTCCAGATCGGCCTGAAACCGCGCGCCCACCCGCGCCATGATCCGCCCGCGCGTGTAATCCAGAATGCCCATTGTGGCATAAAGGAACACCACCAGCAGCGAGAGCGCGATCAGCGTCTCCTCTGACCCTGACCCCAGCACCCGGTCATAGACCTGTAGCATGTACATCGGCCCGGTCAGCATCAGCAGATTGGCGAACAGGCTGAACAATGCCACAGCCCAATACAGGCCACGGCTTCGCTTGCGCACATCGCGCAGTTCCTGAAATCCACGGGTGGTCACATCGTTGCGCATGGCGTTCTTTCTGCTATGCCTCTTGGTAGAGCCCTGCAATCAACTGACAACGAGGCGCTTGACCCCGGCCTGCTGCGGGCCAATTTCGGATCATGCCATAGCCAGTTTTACAAGGAATTGCCATTGTCTGTTTTTCTTGACGCACCTGTCCGCCTACGCGCCATTTCTGCCATGCTTGGCCTTTGCATTCTGGGGGCCTGCGCCCAGCAAAGCCACCCCTTGAAAGGGCCCGAAGCGGCCTATGATCCCTATGAGGCGCAGAACCGCAAGACCTTTGCGGTGAACCAGAAGCTGACGTCTGGCCGCTCAGGCGGCGGTGTGGCTTCGGCGATCCCGGTCGAATTTCAGGATCTGCTGCATAACTTTTCGGAAAACCTCTCAATGCCCCAGGTCGCCGTGAACAGCCTGCTGCAAGGTGATCTGCGCGGCACCGGGCTTGCCTTGCACCGTTTCTCCGTGAATTCAGTTGTGGGGATCGGGGGACTTGTTGACGCGGCCAGTGAATTTGGTGTGCCGGAACATGACACGGACTTTGGCGAAACCCTGCATGTCTGGGGTGTCGGGGAAGGCGCGTTTGTGATGCTGCCCCTCCTCGGCCCAACAACCCAGCGCGACATTGCGGGTCGTGTTGTTGACCTCTTTACCGATCCGCTGTCCTACCGCCTGCCCGAACGGGAGCGGTATTGGGTCACCGGCATCGGTCTGGCGGACAACGTGGTGCAGGGCAGCAAAAAGGTAAAACCGGCAACCTATGAGGCCGCCCGCGCCGAATACCTGCAGCGCCGTCGCGACGAAGTCAGCAGCCGCCGACGTTAACGGTCCCCACCGCTGTTGCCGGGACCGCTGCCGCCACTGCCGCCGCCACCAAAGATCTCGTTCAGCACCTGATCAATGATATTGCCACTGCCGTTGGCGATCTCTCCGTCCACCGGAATGGGGATACCCTGATCGTTTTCCTCTCCCAAACCGCTTGGCGGTGCAGGCACATCCATCGGCAAGTCGCGCAGGGGCAACCCTTCGTGCACGCGGCTCATGGTTTCGCGCCAGATATCTGTGGGCAACCCACCCCCCGTCACGCCACGCAGCGGGGTGTTGTCATCGTACCCCATCCAGACCCCGGCCACATAATCAGCAGAGAACCCGATGAACCATGCGTCCTTGGCCGCTGACGTTGTGCCGGTCTTGCCGGCCAACTGTCGCCCGCCAAACTGCCCCCGCGCGCCTGTCCCTTCGGAGATCACCTTCTCCATCATATAGACAAGCTGCCGCGCGGCCCCTTCCTGAATGACCCGTTCGCCAATCCCGCCGCCGGTGCCCATCAACGGCTGATCGTCGCCCAACAGCCGCAGATCAATTAATCCGTAGGGCGTCACCGACGATCCGCCGTTCAGGATGCCCGCATAGGCGCCCGTCATCTCGATCAACGTGCTTTCGGAGGCGCCCAGCGCCAACGCCGGTCCCGCAGCCAGATCATTCTTGATGCCAAACTGCGTTGCCACCTGATTAACGGCCGCGCGCCCCACGCTTTCAGACACTTTCACCGCCGGGATGTTCAGCGATTGCGCCAATGCGGTTGTCAGCGTGACCATCCCCTTGAAAGAGTTGGTGTAGTTCTTGGGGCACCACTCTCCCGATCCGGGGATGTTCAGGCAGTATGGCGAATCCTCGATCAGGTCATTGGGCGAATAGCCCAGCTCAAGTGCCGCCGCGAAGACGAACGGCTTGAAGGCGGAGCCCGTCTGCCGCAGTGCCTGTGTCGCGCGGTTGAACGCGCCCGCCACCTTGGTCTTGCGACCGCCAACCATGGCGCGTACAGCGCCGTCCGCAGACATTACGATGATCGCCGCCTGCGCCTCTGACCCTTCGCGGACCTTGTTGTCAAAGACCCACTTCAGACCATCCTCTGCGGCCTTCTGTATCCGCTGATCAAGCGTGGTCTTGATGATCACGTCTTCGGTGGTGTTGCGGGTGAAGAACTCGGGTCCCGTCGACATCACCCAATCTGCGAAATAGCCACCCGCCCGCGCTTCCGCCGCTTGCGACAGCTCTGCCGGGTTGTCTTGTGCCGCCTGCGCTTCTTCCGCCGACAGATACCCCTGATCGCGCATCAACCGCACCACGGTTGCCGCGCGGTTTTGTGACCGGCTGAGGTTTGACGTGGGCGACAGGCTGCTGGGTGCCGTGAGCAGCCCGGCCAGCATGGCACCCTCTGCCGCACTCACCGCTGCGGCTGGTTTGGCAAAGAACCGCTGCGCTGCGGCCTCCGCCCCGTATGCACCGCCCCCCATGTAGGCGCGGTTGAGATAGATAGAGAGGATATCGTCCTTGGAATACTTCAGCTCCATCGCCATCGCATAGAGCGCTTCCTTGGCCTTGCGCTGCACGTTGCCTGCACGACAGCCCGCTTCATACTCCCGCTCCGTCATGCCGGAGGAGGCATCATAAGGCTCCCCCAGACAGATCAGCTTGGCCACCTGCTGCGTGATGGTGGAGCCGCCATGCCCGGACAGTGGCCCGCGCCCTTCGCGCAGGTTGATGCGCACGGCCGAGGCGATGCCGCGCGGACTTACGCCGAAATGGCGGTAGAACCGTTTGTCTTCTGTGGCAATGACCGCGTGGCGCAGGTGTTTGGACACGCTTTGCGCCGTGACCACCCCGCCAAACTGGTCCCCGCGCCAGGCGAACACCTCCCCCTCCCGGTCCATCAGCGTGACCGACCCACGGGCACGACCATCCAGCAGCGCCTCCAACGGCGGCAGTGTGGTGTAGAAGTATCCAACCGCAAGACCCAACAGCAGCACGCCCAGTGCTGTAACGCGCCAGGTGATCTTCCAGATCAGGCGCAGGATCCAACGGATAATGCTTGAGAAAAAGCCGATGATCCCGCCACGGCGGGGGCGCGCGGGCTTGCGGGCCTTGCGTTTCCTGGGTGCTGGCTTGCGCGCGGCTGGCTTGGCCTTCTGGGGCGCTGCTGCCTTGCCTTTCGACGGATACCGCTTGTCGGCCACCAATGGCTTTCGCCCGGATGAATCACTCATAAATACTGCCTGCCCGGCTCTGGTTTTTTCTGCATCATACGCCTGTTGCACCGGATTGTTTAGCACCGAGAGCCGCAAAGCCTGTCAAATAGATGCGCAATTATTGTGCACTTTGCACGCGCCGCCTAATTTTTCATCGCAACAGCCTGTCTTTCCCCCTCCATTCGGCGCTCCAATCTTCCACCTGCCCCCCTTTTGCCGATTTTCTGCACCTGCATTCAGGGCTGCCCTGACAACCGGAAGAGGGAAAATCGGTGAAACTCATCATTGCAACAATCAAACCATTCAAGCTTGAGGAAGTGCGCGAAGCGCTGACCGAAGCGGGTGTCCGCGGCCTGATGGTAACCGAAATCAAAGGCTTCGGCGCACAGTCGGGCCATACAGAAATCTACCGCGGTGCAGAGTACGTCGTGAACTTCGTGCCCAAGGTAAAACTGGAGCTCGTGGTGGCCGATGCCGTTGCCGACCAGATGGTCGAGACGATCTCGCGCACAGCCCAGACCGGCAAGATCGGTGACGGCAAGATCTTCGTCCTCGACGTCGAACAAGCGGTGCGCGTGCGCACCGGCGAAACCGGCGAAGACGCCATCTAATCCAAGGATAGAACGATGAAAAAGACATATCTTATTCCATTGGCCGTCGCAGCGACCCTGCTGCCGACGCTGGGGTTTGCCCAAGACGCGGCGACCCCCAGCTTTGACGAAATCGGCCCCTATATCATGACCACCCTGCTGTTCTGCATGGCTGGTTTTCTGGTGTTCTTCATGGCTGCGGGCTTTGCGATGCTCGAAGGCGGGCTGGTGCGCTCCAAGAACGTGACCATGCAGATGACCAAGAACATCGCGCTCTTCTCGATCGCGGCGATCATGTACTGGCTGGTTGGTTTCAACACGATGTATCCCGGCGACTTCAACGGCTACTTCGCCCTTGGCGGTCAGACAGTTCTGGACCCTGTGGGTGTGGCGGCTGCGGATGCGGCCCTTGATTATGCATCCGTCGGGTCTGACTTCTTCTTCCAGCTGGTGTTTGTGGCGGCAACGGCCTCCATCGTCTCAGGTGCTTTGGCGGAGCGGATCAAGCTCTGGCCCTTCCTGATCTTTGTGATCATTCTTACTGGTTTCATGTACCCAATTTCCGGCTCCTGGAAGTGGGGCGCAGGCTGGCTCGACGCGATGGGCTTTCAGGACTTCGCGGGTTCCACAGTGGTACACTCCGTGGGTGGCTGGGCTGCTTTGGCAGGTGCCATCGTGCTGGGCCCCCGTTTGGGCAAATACAAGGACGGCCGCGTCAACCCGATGCCCGGCTCAAACCTCGCGCTGGCGACACTGGGGACGTTCATCCTGTGGCTTGGCTGGTTTGGCTTCAACGGTGGTTCGCAGCTGGCGATGGGCACCGTGGGCGATGTCTCTGACGTGTCCCGCATCTTTGCCAACACCAACATGGCCGCCGCAGCCGGTGCCGTTACCGCTCTGATCTTGTCACAGGTTCTCTACAAGAAGCCTGACTTGACCATGGTGCTGAACGGCGCGCTGGCGGGTCTTGTGTCCATCACGGCTGAGCCGCTTGCGCCAACGCTCTTTGGGGCGCTTTGGATTGGTGCCATCGGTGGTGTGATCGTGGTCTTCACCATTCCGATGCTGGACAAGTTCAAGATCGACGACGTGGTCGGTGCGATCCCGGTTCACCTGCTGGCAGGCATCTGGGGCACCATTGCGGTGATCTTCTACAATGAAGACGCAAACCTGATGACACAGCTGACCGGTATCGTGGCTTACGGTGTGTTCACCTTCGTGGCCTCCCTGATCATCTGGTTCATCCTGAAAGCCACCATCGGCATCCGCGTCAGCGAAGAGGATGAGATCAACGGTCTGGACATGTCCGAATTGGGCATGGAAGCCTACCCAGAGTTCTCCAAAGGCTGATCCTCTCTTCAGCCTGAAACTCAAAACCCGGCCTTTGGGCCGGGTTTTTTTGTGTCTGAAACGGTGGTTTGCAGATCAGCTGCGGGAGAGCAGATAGATGTCCATGATCCAGCCATGGGCGTTGCGCGCCTCCGCCCGCATCTCGATGATCTGCGCGGTCACCTCAGCCACCGGTCCCGCGCAGATGATCTGTTCAGCCATGCCCACATAGCCCCCCCACCAGATGTGCAGCCCCTCCGGGTCCAGCGTCTGAAACGCACAAGCACCGTCCAGCATGACCGCAACGCGGGCCGCGCCCGCAGGCCAGCCATGATCGCGCAATTGCCGCCCCGTGGTCACCACATAAGGCGCACCAATATCGTTGATCGGAATGCCATGCGCCGCCGTCAGCGCCTGCAGCGACGTGATCCCCGGCACCACCTCAATCTGCGGCGCAGGGTCCAGCCGCGCGGCGATCCGAAGCGTGCTGTCATAAAGCGACGGATCGCCCCAGACCAGCAGCCCCACGCGGCCTGTCGCATCCCCCATTGCGGTGACCCAGGCCTCCGCAATCGCATCATGCCAGTCCTGCACCCGCTGCTGGTAGTCCGCCGTGGCCTCATCGCGGACGGGCAAATCAAACTCCACCACCTGCGTGGTGTCATTGGTCAGCACTTGCGCCAAAATCTCCCGCCGCAGCTCCGCCAGATCGGCTTTGCCTTCCCCCTTGCGCGGGATCAGGATCATATCCTGCGCATTGATCGCTTTCACCGCTTGCAGGGTCAGATGATCCGGGTTGCCAGTGCCAATGCCAATCAAACTCAGGATCATGCCGGTATCCGCGCGATGGCTTTGGTGCGCAAATCGCCCAACACGCGGGCATCTGCAAAGGTTCCGCCCTGGGATTCGGCATAGAGCGTAGCGAATTTCTGCAAATCGTTCAGGTCATCGACTGTGATGTCGCCAAAGAGATAGGCCACTTTTCCCGGCGCGCGGAAGGCCACCGTTTGCGCCCGCGTGCAGCCTGACATGCAGTCGATCCCTTCGACCGCGCAGCCCGGTAGCCCGTCCCGCACAACGTCCAGAAAGGTCCCGTCTTCGGTGCAGGTGGTGCAGACGAACACCTTCACTCCACCATCTCCGCCAATGCGCCGTAGAAAATCAACGCGGGCGTGCTGGTGGTCACGTCGCTCAGATGTGCCGCCAAACTCTCAACCGTAAACGGTGTCACCTTTTGCGCGGGAGTCGAGACAGCTTCGGCCAGCATCGCGGGCGTATCGCCGGGCAGGCCATGGGCCATCAACCGCTCCGCCAGCACCGGAAAGGTGCGTTTGCCCATGTAGACCACAGTTGTCGCCAGCGGATCGGCAAGGGCAGTCATGTTCACGTCTTCCGGCAATCCGCCCGTGACATCCGCACCGGTGATGAACTGCACCCGGCGCGCCGTCAGCCTGCGGGTCAGCGGGATGCCGACCGCCGCCGCCGCTGCGGAAGCCGAGGTGACACCGGGGATGATCTCAAACCCGATCCCCGCCTCCTGCAAGGCGGTGGTCTCTTCCTCCAATCGTCCAAACATGCCGCTGTCGCCGGACTTCAACCGCACCACCCGCAGCCCTGTTTGCGCATGATCCACCAGCAACTGGCTCACGTGATGCTGCTTGGGAGAGGCACGCCCGGCGCGTTTGCCAACCCCAATCAGATCCGCGTCCGGACCTGCGTGTTCCAATATCGGGCCTGCGCTCAGATCATCGAACAACACGACCTCCGCCCGCTGCAAGCGGTCCACGGCTTTCACGGTCAGCAACTCCGGATCACCCGGCCCGGAGGAGACAAAGGAAACGAACCCTGTCACGACGCCTCCGCAATCATGTGAAAGAACGTGCCTGTCGCCACGCCGCCGCCTTCGTAGCGGCGCACCGATCCGGTCTCTGGCACCGCCACGTCATTGCTGTCGGTCACATGGGCCAGCGGATCGTCGGGTTCCTCCAAAATCGTCGCGTAGTGAAACTCATGCCCGGTCAGCTTTGACCCCGCCGCCTGCCCCGGCAGGCCCGCGTTCAACTCCGCCTTGCGATAACCGAGGTGGAATTTGCGCTTGGCAAAGGACGTCTCAACCCCCAGCAGCCCCGCCATCTGGTGCCGCGTGCCGTCCTTGTCGATCAGACCCGCGCCCATCGCCATGTAGCCGCCGCACTCGCCATGCACGGGCCGCGTTTGTGCGAAATTCTGAATGCCCAACCGGAACGTCTCTGCCGCTGCAAGCGTCCCCGCGTGCAGCTCAGGGTATCCGCCCGGCAACCAGCACACATCGGCGCTGTCATCGGGGGCTTCATCCGCGAGTGGGGAAAACGGCAAAACCTCAGCCCCCGCCGCGCGCCACCCAGCCAGCAGGTGCGGGTAAACAAAAGCAAACGCCTTGTCCTGTGCCAGTGCAATCCGCTGCCCCGGCGGCGTGACTTTCACAGGTGCCGGCGCACTTGGCACAGCCCCCCCTGCCGCCGCGCGCAAGGCATCAAGATCCACATGCTCCGAGACAAACGCCGCCGCATCCGCCAGCAACTCCGGCAGGTTCTCCTGCTCCCCCGCCTGCACCAAGCCAAGATGTCGCTCCGGCAGTTCAATCTCGCTGCGTCGGGGCAGTGATCCCAGAACCTTCACCCCAACCGCATCCATCCCCACGCGTACCAGCGTCTCATGCCGGGGGGAGGCGACGCGGTTCAGCACCACGCCTGCGAATGGCATCTCCGGCCGCATCCTGGAAAACCCCAGTGCCGTCGCCGCCACCGATTGCGCCGCACCCGACACATCCAGAACCAGCACCACCGGCCAGCCCATCAGCGTGGCGATATCCGCGCTCGCCCCATTGCCGCAGCCGCCGGGGATTGCCACACCGTCAAACAGCCCCATGGACCCTTCCGCAAGGATCAGATCCGCCCCCGCCGCATTGCCCAACAACCCGTCAATCCGCGCCCGCTGCATCGACCAGCTGTCCAGATTGAACGAGGCCCGACCAGACGCTGCCGTATGGAATGCCGGATCGATATAATCCGGGCCGCTTTTGAACGGCTGCACCGCCACGCCCTGCGCCCGAAATGCCGCGAGCAGGCCCAACATCAGCGTCGTCTTGCCCGTGCCCGAAGCCGGGGCGGAGATCATCAAACCGGGGGGGATCATTCTGCTGTCTCCGGAAAACGCGGGTCCGTGCCCACAGGCCGGAACCGTCGGTCATAGTCGCCAGCGTACAACCGGCTCTCTCCAAACTCCTCGGCCCCAATTG
Organism: uncultured Sulfitobacter sp.; assembly: GCF_947500075.1. Classification (GTDB taxonomy): domain Bacteria; phylum Pseudomonadota; class Alphaproteobacteria; order Rhodobacterales; family Rhodobacteraceae; genus Sulfitobacter. The sequence goes on from NZ_CANMQS010000003.1 coordinate 221,341, forward strand.
CATGGCCGACGAGGATCAAAGCCGTCCGCTCCATCTCTGCCCCAATCGCCGTCTGCAACGTCGCAAGCGTCGCCCGCACCACCCGCTCATCCGGCCAACTTGCCCGCCAGACGACGGCCACCGGGCAATCCGCGCCGTAATGCGGGGTCAATTCGTCAACAACCTTCTCCAACACATGCACGCTCAGATGAATGGCCAACGTTGCCCCCGTGGCTGCGAAATTCGCCAGCGTCTCCCCCTCCGGCATCGCCGTCGCGCGACCGGAGGTTCGCGTCAACACCACCGATTGCACAACCCCCGGCAGGGTCAGCTCCGCCCCCAAGGTCGCCGCCGCCGCCGCAAAAGACGGCACGCCGGGTGTCACATCATAGGGGATGTCCAAGGCACGCAACCGCCGCAACTGCTCTCCCATCGCAGACCAGACCGACAGGTCCCCCGAATGCAGTCGCGCCACGTCATGGCCTTCAGCGTGGGCTGCGGAAATCTCCGCCATGATCTCATCCAGCGACATCCGCGCGGTGTTCACCACCTTCGCCCCCTCCGGGCAATGGGACAGCAACGCCTCAGGCACCAAAGACCCCGCGTACAAACACACCGGACAAGCCGCGATCAGGTCGCGCCCGCGCAGCGTAATCAGATCGGGCGCACCCGGCCCCGCGCCAATAAAATGAACCGTCATAAATCCCTCAACTCTCCGCCAATGCGGCGGTGGCTTTACCATCGCCTGAGACCACACGCCCTGCAACCAGCCGCGCCTGCGGCCCTGCCGCCGCCAATGCCGCCGCTTCACACAGCGATCCCGTGCCAAACTTGTCGATCACCCGCTCCGACTGCGTCGGCGTGATCATCTGCGCCAGATCCTCCGCCTTGATCCCCAGCCCCGGCAGTTTCAACGCCTGCGCCAGATCGCGAAAAGCGGCGGCGCGGGATTTGCCGCTCTCCGTCACAATGGCGTCAATGCTGCCGCCCGCCTGATCCAGAACCCGCGTCAGCGCATCCTGCAACGACGCCATATCCGCACTGCCGCGAAACCCGAACCCGACGACCCTCACAGCACAACACTCCACTGCACCACCGGGCGGCTCGGCTGCCATCCGCGCATCCCGCCCAAAGGTGCCGCCTGCGCCAGTTCGATCCTCAGCAGCGCACCCCCGCGTTCCTTCTGCGCAAGGGCGAGGAGCGCTTCAGTCTCCAACGTCACCCCATTCGCGACGAGCCGCGTGCCAACTGGCAGCACCGCGTAAAGCTGATCCAGCAAGTCTTGCGAGCCACCGCCGCCGATAAACACCGCATCCGGCAGGGGTGCGTCCGGGATGCTGACCGCCGCATCGCCCTGCCTGACCTCCATCCGGTGGCCCAGCCCGAAATCCTCAATGTTCCGCGCGATGTTCGCCACCCGCGCGGCGTGCTGTTCAAACGCCAGCGCACGCCCGCCTGCCAGACACCACTCGACCGAGACCGAACCAGACCCCGCGCCAATGTCCCACAGCAGCTCCCCCGCACGGGGGGCAAGCGCGCTCAGCGTCAAGGCCCGCACGGGCCGCTTGGTGATCTGGCCGTCACTGGCAAACATCTCATCCGGCAAACCAGACGCCTGCGTATGGCCCACACCATCCGGCAATTGAACAGCCACCGCCACAGGTGCTGCGACATCCTCGAGATCAAACGCCTCCGCCCCAGTTTCCCGGATCCGCTGCCGCACACCGCCCATGGCCTCACAGACCGTCAACCGCGCTGCACTCGCACCCTGCCCCGTCAACCAAGCCGCCAAAGCAGCCGGCGCATCCCCGTCCCGCACCAAACAGATCATCCGCCCCTTCGGCGCCAGCACCCCGCGCAACTGCGCAAAGGGCGCCGCATGCAGCCCGTGACATGTCACCTCTTCCAACCGCCAGCCCAGCGCCGCCGCCACAAGCGAGAACGTCGAGGGTGCTGCAAAAACCGACCACTCCGAGGGCTGCAACACAGCTGCCAAACTGCCACCCACGCCGAACCAGAACGGATCACCTGACGCCAGCACAACAACCCGCTTGCCCCGCGCCGCCAACACCGGCGCCACTGAAAACGGCACTGGCCACGCCTGCCCTCGCGTCCCCGCGCCGACCCGGTCCAAATGCCGTGGCCCGCCGAAAATCACCTCTGCGGCCTCGATCGCGGCGATGCTTGCGGGCGGCAAAGCAGACAGGCTATCGTCCGGCATTCCAACGATGGTCAGCCAAGGCTCAGACATGACGCATATCCTCCTGCTCGGCGGCACGACCGAGGCGAGCCAGATGGCCCGCGCCCTCGCTGATGCGGGTCTGAACGCAACCTTCTCCTACGCGGGACGCACGGCCACGCCCGTGGATCAACCGCTGCCCCTGCGCATCGGCGGCTTCGGCGGCATCGCGGGGTTGCAAACCTATCTGACCGACCACGCCATCACCCGCGTCATCGACGCCACGCACCCTTTCGCCGCCCAGATGAGCCGCAATGCCCATGCCGCAACGCAGGCCCTTGATATCCCGCTCATCCGCCTCGAACGCCCCCCATGGGCTGTGCAACCCGGCGACACATGGCAAACCGTCCCGCGCATGGAGGACCTCCCCGCAGCGCTGCCCGATAGCCCCACAAATGTCTTCCTCGCCATCGGCAAACAGCAACTCGACCTCTTCGCGGCCAAGCCCCAGCACCACTATGTGCTTCGTCTTGTCGACCCGCCCGAGGCTCCGATCCCGCTGCCGCACCACACCGTCACGCTGGCCCGTGGTCCCTTCGACGTGGCGGGCGACACGGCGCTGCTTCAGAAGCACAACATCACCCACATCATTGCCAAGAATGCTGGCGGCATCGGTGCGCAGGCCAAGCTGACCGCCGCGCGCGCGTTGGGCCTCACGGTGATCCTTGCGGACCGCCCCGCCCTGCCAAAAGCGCATACCGCCGGCACTGCCGAGGAGGTGATGCACTGGCTCACTCACGAGGCTGACCGGGGCGTATAGACATACCGCCCCACCCGCCGCGTGGCGGAATTTCCGACGAGGACAACCGTCCTCATATCCGCCATCTCCGGCGTGGCTTCGCCCAATGTCACCGTTTTCAAAACCTCGTCCTTCGTACTGACCGCCCGCGCGAAGGTGATCAGCACATCCGGCCCCTGCTCCTCGCGCAAGATCTCCAGCGTCCGCCCAAACTGATGCGGCCGGGATTTGGAGCGGGGGTTGTAAAACGCCATGGCAAAATCCGCCTGCGCCGCCAGCCGCAAACGCTTCTCCACCATTTCCCATGGCTTGAGGTTGTCACTCAGATTGATCGCGCAGAAATCATGCCCCAGAGGCGCGCCTGCTGCTGCCGCTGCCGCCAGCATCGCCGTGATCCCCGGCAGCACAGAAATCTCCGTCTCGATATACTCCGGATGCGCCTCAACCGCTTCGAACAAGGCCGACGCCATCGCAAAAACCCCCGGATCACCGGACGAGACAATCACAACTCGCGCGCCCGAAGCCGCCAATTGCAACGCATGCAGCGCCCGGTCCAACTCCACCCGGTTGTCAGTCGGATGCAGGGTCAACCCCTCCCGAGGGGCCACCCGCGCCACATAGGGAATATACCCGATCACATCCGTCGCCTGCGCCAGCACATCCCGAACCTGAGGCGTGACCATCGCGTCATCCCCCGGCCCGAGGCCCGCAACGGCAATCCAACCGCTCATTCCGACGCCTCCGGCCTGCGGCCCTGTCCGTGGACCAGCACAATCGCGAAATAAGGGCAGTCGTCCTCACCCGTCTCCGCCAGTTTCACGATCCGCTCTCCGGGCATCGTCCCTTTCTCCACCAGCCAGGCGTCATCCAAACGCCCCGCCTGCGCCAATGCCCGTTTCACCGCAGGCAGGTTGCGCCCTGTCTTCATCACCACCAGCGCATCGGCGCGCGTCATATGATCCACCAGATCCGCCTCCGGCAAGGTGCCCATCAGCACCGTGACCACGTCATCACCCCAGGTGAACGGCGTATCCAACGCGTTCCAGCACCCCACCATACCGGGGATAGCGGGCAGCACCTCAACCTCCGCCCGCCCCTGCAACCGCGTGTGCAGGTGCATGAACGAGCCATAGAAAAACGGATCGCCCTCGCAGAGCACAACCACGTCTTCCCGTGTCGCCAGATCGGCCAGCCTGTCCGCCCATTCCGCATAGAAATCGACCATCAGCTGACGATATTCCGGACTGTCAAAGCGCAGCTCGGTCGTGACCGGATACTCCATCGGATACTCCACCACGTCGTCCCGCAGCATGTCCTTGACGATACTCCGCGCCTGCCCCGCGCGCCCCTTCTTGCGGAAAAACGCCAGATGCCGCGCCGCCCGGATCACCCGGTCGGACTTCACGCTCATCAACTCCGGATCACCGGGCCCCAGTCCTGCGCAGATCACCTTGCCCATGTCATTCAACCCTGCTCGCCAGCGCATTCACCGCCGCCACCGTGATGGCCGATCCGCCCAGCCGCCCCTGCACGATCATCGACGGCACAGGCAGATCCTGCATCAGCGCATCCTTGCTCTCCGCCGCCCCAATGAACCCAACAGGACACCCGATAATCGCCGCCGGGCGCGGGCAATCGGGGTCTTCCAGCATGTTCAGCAAATGAAACAAAGCCGTCGGCGCGTTGCCAATCGCCACCAAGGCACCCGCCAGATGGGGCCGCCACAACTCCAGCGCCGCCGCCGAGCGTGTGTTCGCCATCTGAGCCGCCATCCCCGGCACGCGGGGGTCACGCAGGGTGCAGATCACCTCATTCTCGCGCGGCAGCCGTTTGCGGGTGATCCCCTCGCTCACCATATAGGCGTCGCACAGGATTGGCGCGCCGTCCTCCAATGCCGCCCTTGCCGCAATCGCCATGCCGTCAGAGAACCGCACATGCTCCTCCAACCCCACCATGCCCGCCGCATGGATCATCCGCACAGCGACGATCTCTTCTTCCGGTGTGAACCGCGCCAGCGCGGCCTCAGATCGGATCGTGGCAAAGGACTGGCGGTAGATCTCCGCGCCATCGGTAATGTAGGTATGGGGCATTCAGAGGGCCTTGATAATGTCTTGAGGGGACGTGATGCGCAGGTCCGGCGTATCGCCCGCCTTGCCGTTATGAACAAGGGCGAAGCCGTCTTTGGTCGCCGTGACGGTGCGGGTGGCTTGAGGATGCGCGCAGCCTTTCGCACAGCCTGAGACGTGGAGCATTTGCCCCTGCGCCACATGCGGCGCAAGGCTGCGCGCAAGCGGGCGCGTTTCAGCGAGGCCTTGGGTGCAATCAGGTGCCCCGGTGCAGGCCACCACCCACAGCAGCGGATCGTCCGGATCGGTGATCAAACCGTCCACGCCGGGAATGTCCCGCGCGTTCTCGACCAGCAGCATGCGCCAGGGGGTCATGCGCAATCCGCCATGTTTCGCGATCCCCGACAAGGTCTCAACACGCATCTGTCCAAAGGCGAGGCCGACCATAATGCCTTGAGGCGTCGGCCCCGGCACCGGAACATACGCCTGCGTATTGCGCGGCACGATAAACCCAGCTGGAAGTGCCGCACCGGAGCGCAGCAACTTTGACATCCGCTTGTGCGACCCGCGTTGCTGCACAAACCAATCCGCCAGGGCAATCGCTTCGGTCACAGCGGTACCCGAAGTCACAAGCTTGCCCGTCTCAGCGCCATCCGCCACCAGTATCAAGCCGCCGCCCGCATCCCGCTCCAGCCGAATGTCCGCCGACGCGCCCTGCAAAACAGGTACGCGCCCCGTGTCCACAGCAAAGCCAAACTTCACCGGCAGGTCCGGCGCATCCACCGCCACCAGCGCATCGGTCAGTTCCGCCATCAGCGTTTCGGTCTCATCCCCGGCACGCCAGAACGGTGTCACCAGAACATTGCGCCGTCCCTCAGCCTCCACGCTGTCATCAAGCAAACCCAGACCGCGCAATCCCTCGATCAGCGGCGCCAAGGTATCTTCCCGCACACCCCGGATCTGCACATTCCCCCGGCTTGACAGATCAATCCGCCCGTTCCCGTGCGCCGCCGCCAGCGTGGCAATCCCGTCCGCCTGCGCACGCCTCAGCCGCCCGCCAAAAGGGCGCACCCGCACCACCAAACCATCGCCCGACATCATCGGGCGCAGCGCTCCGGGGCAGTACCCTTTGACCAACGGCGCGTTCATTCCGCTGCCGCCATCTGGGACAATATCGAATTGCGCCGCGTCACCCAAAGCCCCGCATCGCGGACCGCCGCAAACCGGTCCCGCATTGCGGCCAGCGCTTCGGGGTTCTCCCGCTCCATGAACGCCACCAGATCGGCCCGGCCCAGTGTCGCGTCGAAATAGAGGTCAAACAGATGCCCCGGCACGTCCCGTGTCAGATGCGCAAAGGCCGCAAGATTATCCAGCGTCGCCGCCACCTCTGCCGCCCCTCGGAACCCGTGCCGCATCATGCCACTGGCCCAATCGGGGTTGGCTGCACGCCCCCGCACCACACGGGCGATCTCCTCCGCCATCGACCGCGCCCGTGGCCGGTCCGGTGTGGCGCTGTCGATATGGTAAAGCGCCGGTGTCGCCGCTCCCAGATGCGCCATCGCAGCGGCAAAACCGCCCTCGTGGCTGGCATAATCCGAGGACAGCAAAACATCGCTTTCCATCAGGTCCTGCACATGGGCAAAGCCATCGGTCTGCCCCAGCCGCGCTTCCAGCGCCGCGCGGTCCTGATGCACCTCACCCTTCGCATCAATCGCCCATTCCGAGGCGCGCAACCACGCCTCCCCCGCCGCCGCACGCCCTGCGTCAGAGTAATCCAGCATCGCGGCTTCCATGTTCATCCCATAAAGCCCCGGCTTGGGCCCAAAGACACGCGGTGTCCGGGTCTTGTAGGGGTTCATGTCCGCCGCTTCTTCCCGTTCAGCCAGCGCCGCCGCACCCGTCTCAAACAGTTGCGCCAATCCGGGGAAGACATCGCGGAACAGGCCCGACACCCGCAGCGTCACATCGATGCGCGGGCGGTTCAACAGCGTCAGCGGCACCACCTCCACGCCCGACACCCGTTCGCTGCCTTCATCCCAGATCGGGGCCAACCCCGCCAGATGCAGCGCCATGGCGATCTCTTCACCCGCCGTGCGCATCGTGGCCGACCCCCAAAGGTCCACCACCAGCCCGCGCGGATAATCCCCTTCGTCCTGCAAATGCCGCCGGATCAATTCCTCCGCCAGCTTCACGCCCTGCGCATGGGCAGAGCGGGTCGGAACGCTGCGCGGATCAACGGCAAAGAGGTTCCGCCCCGTCGGCAGCACATCCGTCCGCCCGCGATAGGGCGACCCGCTTGGCCCCGCGTCCACCCGCTTGCCCTCCAGCGCACGCAGCAGCCCGTCCATCTCCCCCGCACCCGCGCCGAAGATGTGCAAGCCATCGCCATACTGGCTTTCCTTGATGTCGCAGACAAAGCGGTCAATCCGGGTGATCGCCTCCGCCGGGCAGGCATCGGGCGTCAGGCCCAGATCGTCCTCCACGCCCGCCGCTTGCGCCTCATCGCGGATCGTCTCGATCAGCCGATCCCGCCGCGCCGGGTCCAGCCCGTCAGCAGTGGAGTATTCATCCAGCAGCCGTTCCAGCCGCACCAACCCGTCCGGCGTTGCGCCCTCTTTCAACGGCGGCGGCAGATGGCCGAGTGTCAGCGCGCCGATGCGCCGTTTTGCCTGCGCCGCTTCACCCGGATCGTTGACAATGAACGGATAGATCACCGGCATCGCACCCGTGAGCACCTCGGGCCAGCAATCGCCAGACAAGGCAACCGCCTTGCCCGGCAGCCATTCCAGCGTCCCATGCGCGCCAATATGCACCATCGCGTCGATGCCCTGCGCCCGCAGCCACAGGTAAAACGCGACATAGGAATGACGGGGGATGCGGGCCAGATCGTGATAGTCGGTGTCGCGCGCATCAATGCTGCCACGCTCGGGTTGCAGGGTTACCAGTGCTTTTCCATACGCTACCGTAGGGAATTGAAACGCGCCTTCCACGCACAGCGGATCGTCCTCCGCTGCACCCCATGCGGTGTGCAGATCGTCCTGCATGTCCTGCGGCAACCTGCGCAGCATGTCGTGGTACGCCGCCAGATCAAACGGCACGGTCTGAGACGCCAGCGCTCCGGCCAGACCCTCGGCCTTGCTCACATCATATCCTGCTGCGCCAAGAGCCTCCAACATCCCTTCCGCCGAAGCCAACGCATCCAGCCCCACCGCATGGGCCATCTGATCCGCACGCCCCGGATAGGTGGACAGCACCAAAGCCAGCGACCGTTCCGCCACTGGCGTCTGACCCAGCGCGTACCATCCCTCGACCCGGTCAATCACGGCCTCAACCCGGTCCGCCGCCGGACGGTGCGAAAAGCGGGAGAATTGCAGGTCGGGGTCTTTCTTCTCCGGCGCTTTGAAACTCACCACACCGGTAAAAATCCGCCCGTCCACCTCCGGCAGCACCACGTGCATAGCGAGGTCCGCAGGCGACAATCCCCGCTCCGCTTCGGCCCATTCGCGGCGCCGCGCGGTGGACAGTGCCACCTGAAAAACCGGACAGCCCGGCGCATCCAGAGGCGACACCCCATCGCCCCCGCGCCCCGAAAACGCCGTGGCATTGATGATCGCAGCAGGCTTGAGATGGGCGAGTGCTTCGTTCAGAAACGCACGGCCCGCTTCGGCTTTCAGTGAGGGCACGAACAGACCCACAGCCGCAAACCCACGCGCCCGCAACCGCCGGATCAAGGCATCCACGGGTGCGGTATCAGCCGCCGTCAAATAGCTCCGGTAAAACGTCACCGCCACGCATGGCCCGTCCGCTCCCGCATCCAACATCACGCCCTTGTCAGGGTCATAATACCCACAGGTCGGCACTGTCTTCATGCCCGTCACCGGCCCTGCATAAAACCCCGCCGCCAAGGCAAGCTGCGCCAAAGCCGCCTGAGCGGCCACCGCGCCGCCCGCATCACACAAATGCGACAACCGCCGCAGCGTGGACACCGGCAAGGTCGAATGCTGATCCAACGCCGGGTCTTCGCGCCCATCCGCCGGCAGAACTGCCAAAGCAATGTCATGCCGCCGTGCGAAATCCTGCACCTGCATGATCCCGTAAGGCCAGTAATTCTCGCCGCCAATGAGCCGGATCAGAATGCCTTTCGCACCCGTCAGCGTCTGCTCAACATAGTTGTCCACCGACGCCGGATGCCTGAGCGCCACCAGATTGCACAACCGCAACGACGGCAGCTTGCCCTCCTTGCCGCCACCGCGATGCCAGCCCGCCGCGAAAGCGCCCAGATCACTGTCAGAGAACGACAGCACCACCAGATCAGCGGGCGTTTGCCCCGGATCAAACGGTGCCTCGTTATCCTCCAGCCCGTGGCTTTCGCGAAAGACGACGTGCATCTGCTCAGGCCCCCAAAGCGACCCGGATTGCGGCGGTGTCGATGTGATCATGCTCCGCAATCACCACCAGATGCCCCTGACGCGGGGTATCGCCCCACGGCCGGTCAAACTGATGCCGCACCCGCGCGCCAACCGCCTGCACCAGCAGGCGCATGGGCTTGCCCGTCACGGCGACATAGCCTTTGACCCGCAGGATATGCTGCTCCCGCGCCATGGTCTCAATCGCCGCAACCAAAGCGTCCACGTCATCCACCTCCGGCATCGGCACCACAATCGTCTCGAAATCATCATGCTCGTGATCGTCATGGCCGTCATGATGCGAGGGCCGCGCGTCCAGATCATCCTCCGCTGCTGCATTCAGCCCCAGCACCACATTCACATCAATCACCCCTTCGGACATCGGCAGGATCGGCACCGACCGGGGGCTTTCCGCCTCAATCACGCCGCGCGCCCTCACCAATCCTTCTTCCCCGGCAAGATCGGCCTTGGACATCAACACAATATCCGCGCAGGAAATCTGATCCTCGAACACCTCAGACAGCGGCGTCTCGTGGTCCAGACTCTCATCCGCCTTGCGCTGCTCATCGACCGCATGTTCATCCGCGGCAAAGCGCCCCGCGGCGACAGCCTCCGCATCGGCAAGCGCAATCACCCCATCCACAGTGATCTTGGACCGGATCGCGGGCCAGTCAAACGCCTTCAACAATGGCTTGGGCAGTGCCAACCCCGAGGTCTCGATCAGGATATGATCAGGCCGCGTCGGCAGATCCATCAGCGCTTCAATCGTCGGGATGAAATCATCCGCCACCGTGCAACAGATGCAGCCATTGGCCAGTTCCACAATATTCTCCGCCGGGCAATCCGGGATCGCGCAGGATTTGAGGATGTCCCCATCCACCCCCACAGTCCCAAACTCATTGACCAACACAGCCAGCTTGCGCCCGCCTGCATTGCTCATCAAATGCCGGATCAGCGTGGTTTTGCCCGCGCCCAGAAAACCGGTGATGACCGTGACGGGGATTTTGCTCAGATCGTTCATGCCGCAGGCTCCTTGGGCAAAGTGAAAGGGGGGATACGCGCAAGGCTCTGCTTGCGGAAGATCACAGGGCGCTCGCGCCATGTGACAAGACCATCGTCGGTGGCGGCGTAGGCCGCCGCACCTTGCAGGATGTCAGGCACATCGTCAGCGCTCAGCCGGCCATAAACATAGGTCCATTTGCCCGGCTCGGACAAAGCGACCGCCGCACCCTGCTTGCAGGCGGACAGACACTCGACACCGACAATCTCGACACCCTCCGGTGCCCCTGCTGCGGTCAATGCGCGGTGCAGACGGGCACCGGGGCGCTGGCTGTCATCCTCGTGCACCTCATCCGCCTTGCAGGTGGTGCAAACATACAAAGTTGTGCTCATTCGACGACCACCTTGGTACTGGCTTCAACCAGCACGCCATCCACGGACAGGGGCTGGTGATTGTTGCTGTTCAGTGTGACCGCGACCGTGTGCGCGCCCTTGGGCAGCGCGTCAATGTGATACCACGCCCCATAAAGCCGCCCCAGTTTTTCACCATTCACATAGACATGTGCATGACCCTCTCCGGGGACATCCGCGCCACTGGCGTTCTGCGGGGAGAAGGCGAAATTTTCGACCATCACATGCAGATTGTAGCCGGCCATGGGATCGGCGCTGACCATGATGGCAAGCGTCGGCGCTGGCACGCCTGTGACCTCCAACGGCGTGTCGTGCATCATGGCATGATCCCCGTTGCCATGGCCCATCGCGGCGTGATCCATGCCCGCGCCATGCTGCGCGGGATCGCTGTGATCGTGGCCGTCAAAGGTCACGCCATTGGCAGCGGCAAGGGCAAACCCGATGCCGCCCCCGAAAACAAGGCCGATGATGAAGAGCCCGAGTGTCCGGTCCATCGCTCAGCCCCTCACGCCTTGGCGGCGGCGGCTTCATGCACACCTTCACGCTGCCAGAAATACCCGGCAAACATGCCCAGCAGCACCCAGGCCGCCAGCCCGACGCCCAGCGCGCGCGCGGCATAAAGGGCTGCAATCTCGGTCGGGACAGGGCCGGTGAAGGTGTCCGGCTCCGGTGCGCCAATCACATGCGGTGCGGCCAGCAGGATCGCGGCAATGCCCCAGGCCATCCAGTTCTGACCAAAGGCGACCAGCCACATCGCAACAGCCGCCGTGCCCACGGTGGCAAACCACCAGATCTGCCGCGCGCCCACGTCTGCGGCGGCCACACCGGGCACTTCGGGGGCAAGGGTAAATCCGGGGGCCAGATGGAAGGCGACAAAACCCGCCACGCCCCAGACGATGCCTGTGCGCGCGTTGATCTGCGCGCCGCGCTCCTCTGCCAGCCCCATGGCGGCAACCATCATCAGCGCGTAGCCGGTGTAGATCAGCATGGTGAACACAATCGACAAACCGTCGCGGACAGCATCAAAACCGGGCAACTCGGGATGGGCAGACACAGGCTCTGCGCCAAAATGCACCAGCTCCCCGCCTTCATACAATTCCGCATGCAGCAGCACCGGTTGGACAAACACATATTGCAGCAATGCGGCAATCACCCCGGCGCAGGCGCCGGCAAACAGGGCAGAAATCAGAAAACGAGAGGTCATTGTCTATCTCCTCGCATGGCCCGCGCAGAAAGCGTCCGGGCCGATCAAATGTGAAACACCGCCACAACAAGGCGCGCCACCGGGGTCCGGCAGCGCGTGAAAGGCGGAAGATGATGATGTAGGGCGCTCTGGGGGATGGTATCAGTGGCGCAGGATGCGCCGATGCCGAAGGCTGCCTATGCTGACAGCGCCCCCCTCACCCGCAGAAATTCCAGGCCGTTAGTGGCAGGGAAATCCCGTGGCGTGACGCACATCATGTGCCGCATCATGCAGCGCTGCTGCCTGAACGTGCCCGGTCAGGGAGATCACCGCCACACCCAGAATCGCTGCAAACAGAGCGGGGGCAAAGCGGCTGCGCGACAGTGCGCGTGTCTTGGTCAGTGTTGTCATCTTTGGTCTCCTCACCGTCACACCCGACGGCATTGTACAGTTTCAGGCGCCTGGCAGGTCTCCTGGCTCACGGGTCGATGCCTTTGCCCGCCTTCCCTGACCGCGTGTGGTCAAGTGGCAATTTGGGCGCAGGCTCTCCGCTTACAGTCGCGGGGGCGGCTTCCGATTGGGGCCTTGCGGCCTGCACGAAATTCCCTGTTAGGTTCCACACCCCAAAGCCGGGGCGCTGATGGGAACACCAAGCCCCGACTTTGTCGCACTTTGCCCTGCGCAGCACAAGGTTGATTTGCGACGCAGTGCGGGCTGGAAACGCGCTATCGCTGGCCTAGTTTGCCATTTCCGTGCATAGATCAATGACAGGCCGATCATCCGACCGGGCCTTCCCCATCCGGAGCGCAGATGCCCTTCAGCCCAACGACCCTGGCGATTCTCTATCTGTTGCTGGCAATTACCCTCTTTGATGGCATGGGCCTGATCATCAAACACCTTACCCCCCGATATGGCGCGGCTGAACTGTCTGCCTACCGCAATGTCGTGGGCCTCATCCCCAGTTTCATCGTGCTCTGGCGCTCAGCCGACTGGCACGCAAAGGGCCGCCAACTTGGGATGCGCCAATGGCGTCTGGGGCTGGCGCGCGGAGTGGTGCTGACCTTCGCGCAGTATTTCTTCTATCTCTCGCTGGGCATCCTCAGCTTTGCCACAGCGGCCACGATCACCTACGCCAACGCGCTGTTCATGGTCGCCCTCGCCGTGCCGCTTCTGGGTGAAAAGGTGGGCCGCGTGCGCTGGATGGCGGTGCTGGTAGGCTTTGTCGGCGTGATCCTCGTGACCGGACCGGGGCGCGATACCTTCACGCCTGCCGCCCTGCTGCCGCTGGTGGCCGCGTTCTGCTACGCGCTCATTGGCGTCACCTCCCGCCTGATTGACAGCGATGTGCCCACGGCGCTGATCAACCTCTATTCCTCCGCCGTCGCCGCCCTTGGCGCGCTGATCCTCACCCTTGCGACCACCGGTTTCTCGCCCATCACCGCCCCCACTGACCTTTTTTGGATCGCGGCCATGGGCACGCTGGGGGGCTGCGCGGTGCTGGTGCTGATCACCGCCTTCCGCATGGCTGAACAAAGCGATCTGGCGCCGTTCAACTATTTCGGCATTCCCATCGCCTTTGTGCTGGGCTGGGTGTTCTTTGATGAGGCCCCCTGGAATGAACTGTTCCCCGGTGCGCTGCTGATCATCGCAGGCGGGTTGCTCATCATCTGGCGGGAGCGGCGGCTCAAGGCCGCAGCGCGGAGCGCGGGCGTTCAGGAGACCTGAAACTGCTTGCGGTACGCCGAGGGGGTGGTGTTGATGTTGCGCAAAAAGGCCCGCCGCATCCGCTCGTCGTCCAGAAACCCGCAAGCGGCAGCGACCGATTTGATGGGCTGATCCGTCGTCGCCAGCAGTTCCCGCGCCGCATCCACCCGCAGCACTTCGACCGCCTTTGCCGGGGGAACGCCCATCGTCTCCGTGTACCGCCTTGAGAAATTGCGCGGGCTCATCCCGCATTCCCGCGCCATGTCCTCGACCGAAATGCGCGCCTGCATGTTGTCCGCGATCCAGTCATGCAGGGCGCCAAACCGCTCCCCGGTGTCGCGCGTCTGCCGGTCCAGCGCCCCGCTGAACTGCGACTGCCCGCCGGAGCGGACCATTGGCGTGACCAGCGACCGCGCCATCTCCATCGCCGCCGCCTTGCCCAGATCCTCTTCGATGATCGCCAGCGCCATGTCGATGCCCGCCGTGATCCCGGCAGAGGTCCAGTATTTCCCGTCCTTGATGTAGATCGGATCAACCTCCACATCGACCGCCGGATAGGTCTCCGCCAGATGATCGCAATCCTCCCAATGGGTCACGGCCCGCCGCCCGTCCAGCAGCCCCGCCTCTGCCAGGATCAACGCGCCCGAGCATACCGAACACACCCGTTTCGCGCGCCGCGCCAGATGGCGCAGCAGATCCACAAACGCCGGGTTCCCCGATGCAGGCCCGGCGCCATCGCCGCCAATGACAATCAGCGTATGGATCGGCCGGTGCCGGTGCACCGTCTGCCAATCGCCCAGCGGGTCGCTGTCGATCTCCACAATCGTGTTGGTTTTGGTGCGTCCTCCCGCAAAGGACGCCACAAAGGTCTGATACGGCGGGCCATCGGGGGCATTCCACTGCGCTTGGGTGAACACCTGCAACGGCCCGACAAGGTCCAGCAACACGATGTTTGGGTAAACCACAAACAGCACATTCTTCTTGTCTGCCGCCTCCTGCGGTTTCCCGGTCGAGGCATTGGCGTAAAAAGAGGGTATCTTGTCATTCATGCCACAGCCATAGCAGCTATGGTGCCTTCAACGCCAGTCACAAAGGAAAACCGATGCTGATCCTCAAACCCAATTGCGAATGCTGTGATGTCGATTTGCCGCCCGACAGCACCGCGGCGCGCAGCTGCTCTTTTGAATGCACCTTCTGCAAAGACTGCGCAGAAACACGCTTCGACAACACCTGCCCCAACTGCGGCGGAGAGCTGATCCGCCGCCCCATCCGGCCTGCCGCGATGCTTGCCAAATTCCCCGCCTCGACCGAGCGCTTTACCAAAGCGCACGCCGCCTGCGCTGACCTCTGATCCCCCGTTAGGACACCCTCATGAAAACCCTCGCCGCCCTCGTCTTCCCCGGCTTTGAAACGCTCGACTACTTCGGCCCCATCGAAATGCTGGGCGGATATGGGCAGGAAACGCAGCTATTCACCGTCGCCCGGACCCTTGATCCCGTCACCAGCGTGCACGGCCAGCGGATCCTCCCCGACCGCGCCATTTCAGAGACGGACCACTACGACCTGCTGCTCATCCCCGGCGGCGACACCGCGCTGGAAGCCGCAAAGGACCCCGCCCTGATGGATTGGATCCGCACCGTCAGCGCCAACGCCGAACGGGTGATGGCGGTCTGCACCGGCACGGTCCTTCTGGGCATGACCGGCGTCCTCGATGGTCGCCGGGCGACGACAAACAAGATGGATTTCACCGCCACCGTCCCGCTCGCCCCCAACGTCGATTGGGTCAAGGAAGCGCGCTGGGTGGTGGACGGCAAATTCTACACCTCCTCCGGCGTCTCCGCTGGCATGGACATGGCGCTGGCCGTGATGGCCGACCTCTTCGGGATGGAGATGGCCGACCGGATCGCACGCGGCACCGAATATGAATGGCACAAGGAAGCGGGGCGCGATCCCTTTGCGAAAATGGCGGGGTTGGTGGGCTAAAGCGACCAGCTTTCTCAAAAACGTGTTGTAATTTTACGATTTTTGTAACACGTTTTCATAACGTGTCGCAAAAGCCTGATAATTGAATCACGTTGGTCCCCATGCTCAAATGCACCTACGACATTCCTGATCTGCCCCTCGATCAGGAGATCGAAACCAAACCGGTCCTCAAAGCATGCCTGACCGCAACAAGGGCCCTCTCCAGCCTCCGGCGCGAAGCAGCCCGTGTGCCCAATCAAGCCATCCTGATCGACACGCTTACACTTCAGGAAGCCCAAGCCTCGTCAGAGATAGAAAGCTACGTCACAACGCAGGACGAATTGTTTCGAATTGACCCAAGGAAGATTCAGGCGCTCTCCCCAAATCAAAAGGAGGTCGCCCGTTACAGGGCGTCCCTTTCGGTTGGGCATCAGGGTCTGGTCACGTCCGACGGACTGCTGACAGCCAACACGATCATCGCCATTTTCAAAGAACTCAAACAGGTCGACGGCAGCTTTCGATCAGGGCCCGGAACCGTCCTGAAAAACGAGACCACACAAGACGTGGTTTATGTCCCGCCACAATCCACTGTCGATATAGAAAGACACATGTCGGCGCTGGAGAAATTCATAAACACACCGGCGCTCAGCGACTGGGACCCCCTGATAAAAATGGCTGTCATCCATCATCAATTCGAGAGCATTCACCCCTTTCCCGATGGCAACGGCAGGATTGGACGTATCCTGAACGTCCTCTATCTTGTTCAGCAGGGGCTGCTGGACATTCCGATCCTCTACCTCAGCCGTTACATCACCCAAAGCAAGTCAGACTATTACCGCCTGCTCCAGCAGGTCCGGGACACCCAGACGTGGGAGGAATGGCTGCTCTATATGATCAACGGAGTCACCGCGACCGCAGATGAGACGACCAAACTGCTACAAGGCATTAACGCGCTCCTGATCGAATACAAACAAAACCTGCGTCGCGAACACGCCAAGATCTACTCGCATGAGCTGCTCAACACCCTGTTCCGCCATCCCTACACAAAGCTGGACTATGTGATTTCCGAAACCGGCGTCGGGCGACAGACCGCTGCCCGACATCTGGATTCTTTGGCACGGGGTGGTCTGGTCGACAAAATCAAGATTGGACGGGAAAACTACTACATCAACACGCGACTGGTTGATCTGTTCTCCAACCGTCCCGATATGGTGGTTCAGTCACAGGACTAGCCCCCCTCAAACCACCACTTCCTCTGCCACCTGTTCCCCCACACCAAACACCCGCTTGTACCGCGTGATCTGATCCTCCGGCCCCATCGCCTTCCGGGGATTATCCGACAGTTTCACCGTCGCACGGCCATTCGCCTCTACCGCTTTGCACACCAGGGAGAACGGCGCCAAAGCATCCTCCGGCACCAGCCCGCGGAAATCATTGGTCAGCAGCGTGCCCCACCCGAAGGAGGTCTTCACCTTTCCCGCAAAAGCCTCATGCAGGTCGCGGATCTTGTTCACGTCCAGCCCGTCGCTGAAGATCACGCGCTTTTCCGTCGGGTCCTCTCCCCGCGCCCGCCACCAGTCGATGGCGATGTTCGCCGCTGTGGCCGGATCGCCTGAATCCACCCGGATGCCCGTCCACCCGGCCAGCCAATCAGGCGCATTGTCCAGAAACCCCTTGGTGCCATAGGTATCCGGCAGGATGATCCGCAGATTGCCTTCATGTTCCTCGTGCCAGTCCTCCAACACGTCATAGGGCGCCTGCGCCAAAGCCGCGTCATCCTCCGCCAAGGCCGCATAGACCATCGGCAGTTCATGGGCGTTGGTGCCAATCGCCTCCACCTCGCGGTTCATCGCGATCTTGCAATTGGAGGTGCCGGTAAACCCGCCGCGCAGGCCTTCGTTCATCGCCTGCACGCACCAGTCCTGCCATAAAAACGAATGCCGCCGCCGGGTGCCGAAATCCGCAATCGACAGGTCCGGCAAATCGCGCAGCGCTTCAACCTTCTCCCAGACCCGCGTCATCGCGCGCGCATAGAGCACCTGCAATTCGAACTTGCCCATCCGGTCCAGCACCGCGCGGCCGCGCAGCTCCATCAGGATGGCCAGTGCAGGGATCTCCCACAGCATGACTTCATGCCACTTGCCCTCGAACGTCAGCTCATACTGATCGCCCTTCCGCTCTAGATGGTAGGGCGGCAGGCGCAGGCCTTCGAACCACTCCATGAAATCGGGCCGGAACATCTGCCGCTTGCCATAGAACGTGTTCCCCCGCAGCCAGGTCGATTCCCCCCGGCTGAGGCTGAGCGAGCGCACATGATCCAGCTGCTCGCGCAATTCGCCCTCATCAATCAACTTCGCCAGGGGCACATGGGTGGAGCGGTTGATCAGGCTGAAGGTCACCTGCGTGTCCGGCTTGTTGCGAAAAATAGACTGACACATCAACAGCTTATAGAAATCCGTGTCGATCAGAGACCGCACAATCGGGTCGATCTTCCACTTGTGGTTCCAGACGCGGGCGGCGATATCGACCATGGGGCATTCCTTAATTCAGCCGCACCCTTGTGGCAAAGACTGGCCCACCGGGGCAAGACCAAAGCGCAGCACGGCCCTGACGCGCAAAAGGAAGCCGAATGACCGATTATGATGTGCTTGTGGTATTGGGCTGCGGTTTGGCGTTTTTGGGATATGTGACCTGCCTTGTCTGGGCGCGCTGGGTCACACTGGGCGGCACGGTTGTATTGGCAGGCTGGCTCTGGTCCGGCACACCGCCCACTGCGGAAACAGCGCTTTACTGGGTCGGCGCGCTGGTGCTCGTCCTTGCCGCACTCTGGTGCGCGCGCCCGTTCTGGACCACCCGGCCCGCTTCCTCAACATCCGCCGCCAAATCCAACCCCAACCGCATCGTCGTGGATGGCACCAATGTCATGTACTGGGACGGCAGCCCCTCCCTGCACAGCCTGCGCCTTGCAGTGGACGCCCTCGTCAAACGCAAGCTGGAGCCGATCGTCTTTCTCGATGCCTCAACCCGGCATCACCTGAACGACAAAGACCTCAACGCCAAAGGGTTCGCCCGCGCGCTGGGCCTGAAGGCGCATCAAATCACCATCTGTCCCGCCGGGACCGAAGCGGATGAATTCCTGATCAAATACGCCCGCACCGAAGGCCTGCCCATCGTCTCCAACGACCGCTTCGGCGACCGCGCGAAGCAGGCCAAGGGCGTCAAACGGATCAGGGGAGTCGTCGCGAACGGCAAAGTGGTGTTTGAAGGCTTCTAAACCAACCCAACCCCCGCTTCCCCCATCCGCACCTTCGCCGCATCCAGCGACCCATCCATATCAATCGCCCGGCACAGATCCTGCCGCACGTCCACGCCAAAGCCCAGCCGGGCCGCGTCCACCGCCGAATACTGCACACAGAAATCCAGCGCCAATCCCACGCAGGTCAGCCGCGTGATGCCCCGCGTGCGCAGATATCCCTCCAACCCCGTCGGCGTCTGGTGATCATTCTCGAAAAACGCCGAATAGCTGTCGATGGCGGGCCGGTATCCCTTGCGGATGATCAGATCCGCCCGGTCCGCCTCCAGCCCGGCGTGGAACGCCGCCCCCTGCGTGCCCTGCACACAATGATCCGGCCACAGCACCTGCGGCCCGTAAGGCATCTCGATCAGATCATAGGGGCTGTGTCCCGTATGGGACGCGGCAAAGGACGCATGCCCCGCCGGGTGCCAATCCTGCGTCAGGATCACCGCATCGGCGTCCGCCATCAGCGCGTTGATCCCCGCTACAATCTCATCCCCGCCCGGCACCGCCAACGCGCCGCCGGGACAGAAATCATTCTGCACATCAATTACGATCAACGCCTGCATCGCCAGTCTCCTTCAAAGGGGCGCACCCGGCCCCGGCTTCATTTGGCCAGTAAACTCAAATCCGCCGCTGACCGCAAACGCGAAAGCCCCCTCTTGCGCACCCGGCCTCCGCCATCCTATGTCGCCTTCCATGTATACCATCGCTGCCCTCTACCACTTCACCCGTTTCGACGATCCCATCGCGCTCAAACCGCCGTTGCTGGACCTGTGCCAGCAACAGGGCGTCAAAGGCACGCTGCTCTTGGCGCAGGAAGGCGTGAACGGCACCATCGCAGGCAGCCGCAGCGGCATTGACGCCGTGATCGCGCACCTGCGCGCCCTGCCCGGCTGCGCCGCCCTCGAATGGAAGGAGGCCACGTCCGACACCCCGCCCTTCCACCGCATGAAAGTCCGCCTCAAGCGCGAAATCGTCACCATGGGCCAGCCCGATGTCGACCCGCTTGCAGGCACCGGCCACTACGTCGCCCCCGCGGACTGGAACGATCTGATCGCCCGGCCCGATGTGGCCGTGATCGACACCCGCAACGATTACGAGGTCGAAATCGGCACCTTCGACGGCGCCATCGACCCGCATACCGCCAGCTTCGGTGAGTTTCCCGCGTGGTGGGAGGCGAACAAGGACCGCTTCCACAACAAGAAGATCGCCATGTTCTGCACCGGTGGCATCCGGTGTGAGAAATCCACCAACTACCTGCTCGGTCAGGGGGTGGAGGATGTCTTCCACCTCAAGGGCGGCATCCTGAAGTACCTCGAAGAGGTGCCAAAGGAAGACAGCACATGGCAGGGCGATTGTTTCGTCTTCGACGCCCGCGTCAGCGTCGGCCACGGGCTGCGCGAAGGCCCGCACCTCTTGTGCCACGGCTGCCGCCAGCCGATCCTGCCAGAGGATATGGACCTCCCCGAGTATGAGCAGGGCGTGTCCTGCCACAAGTGTTTTGAACGCACGTCGGATGAAGACAAGGCGCGGTTCCGCGAGCGGCAGAAGCAGATCAGGCTGGCGGCGGAACGCGGAGAGGTTTGAAGGCTGACGCCAATGAACCGCTGCCCGTTTTGCGGCATTCGATTTGCAATGCAGTGGATAGCAGGAAGGGCTCCATGTTACCGGATGCTGCAATCAGCGCACATGCCAGCAGCGCATATCATCAGGCCATGGAATGGTTTTCGCAAAGTGGAAGCTCGTTCCTTGCATGACGCCAAAGCAATTTCTGTGCCGCCTTGCCACGCACAAATGGCCGGGCGGGCAAGGTCTGATGGATGTCAACGGGCAGAGTTGACCTTGCCTTGTCCGAGAGTGTCTTGAGCGCCTCTGGACCGGGGAAAAAGCTCTCTACCTCAGCGCCATTTGCAAATACGATCTCATGTCGGCGGCAGGCAAAATGGTGGTAGGTGACGGGCAAAAAACGCAAGACCTGTATGATCCCATGGACGCTCTGCAAGAATTTTGCAGGGAGCAGAACTTCGTCGCTTCCAAACATCCGGTTTGCGATCCTGGAGCGCAGCATTATGCGGTGCTGTGGCGAGACGCGCAGCGGTGTTTTTGGCAACCCATTCCCCAGACTTCCCGCAGGAAGTATGATCGGCGCATTGTGACCAGGGTTCAGGCTCGTCACGGCATTGACCCATGTGATTTCCTGTGGCCCGTGATCCAGCGTAGTCACCAGATCGCCGGGTTTGAGCGTTTCAACCGGCACCTCACCGTCCGGCGTTGCGATCAAGGTGCCCTGAACGAAACAGACAACCGATGCATTCTGGACAGTCATGCTGGGAAGATAGCCGGAATAATTAGAGTTCTGAAGGCTGGTCAGATTGATGGATTGCACATTCGAATTGTCGAGTTCGGTGGTAAAATCTGCGAAAAACACATCTCCATTCGCGGACTGCACGACGATCACCTGTATGTTCAACGTTGACCCGTCACCCAAGGTGACCACCGCATTATAGACCGAAGTGGAATCTACTGCGGCACTGACTGGTCCGCTGCCTGTATCATAGCTGATAAAATCAGGGGAATTGTTCGCTGTATCGTTGTCATGCATCATGCCGTTATCATTTTGGTCATGGTTGGTAACATCGACCAGCGACAAAGTGTCATGAAGGCCCAGTACGACCCCGGGATTCTCGTTATCATTATCAGATTCATTGGTATCCATATCGGCAAAATTTCCGATGTAGAACAATGTTGATGTCGTAACGGTGGGCATCTTAGGTGCTATCCAAGCAAGTTGGGTTCGGGGCAACTTGCACGAGTGCGACTACAGAAGTCTTAAGTAAAGCTCGACAATATGTTGGATTTAGGGAGTTTTTCCGGATGAATTGAGGTCAAGTCCAGGCGAAGGCAGCCATTGGTGGGATTGCAGCAACCGGCAGCTTTGTCCCGCCAAGCCGCCGTCCAATCTTCTCCTGATGACCCCAAAACAACACCAAATCCGCCGCCGCTAAAACCCACACCGCGAAACAGCCAGCACAGCACCCCACCCGTCACTTTGTTAACCAACCTTACCCGCTCACACCTAGGGTACGCCCAGTTAACCACGCCTGCGGTGCACAAACGGTGTACAGGTTGTGCACAGACTGTGTACGGGCTGTGCCCCGCCCTTTTCCCTTCAAAACATGGTATTAACCGGGATTCTCACGTCACAGCCGTTGCCCCCGTTGCCGCCCCGCCGCGCGGTCGGCTGCGCAGCAACAGCCAGATCATTAACGCGATGTTGAACCCGTTCCAGACAATCCCGTTCACGAAGGCCAGCTGATAGGACCCGCTCACGTCGTAAATCCATCCCGACATCCAGCCGCCCAGTGCCATGCCCAGGATCGTCGCCATCAGCACCACACCCACCCGCGCTCCGGCTTCGCGGGCAGGCAGGTATTCCCGCACGATCAGCGCATAGGACGGCACGATGCCGCCCTGGCTCAACCCGAACACAAGGCTCACCACATAGAGCGAGACCAGGCCGCCCGCAGGCAGGTACAAAAACAGCGCAACGCATTGTAATATCGACCCAATCAGCAACGTCCGCACCCCGCCCAGCTGGTCTGCGACCAGCCCCGACACCACCCGTGAGGCAGCGCCGCCCAGCAGCATCAGCGCCAGCATTTCGGCGCCGACGGCCGGGCCAAACCCCATGTCCACGCAGAGCGCCACGATATGCACCTGCGGCATCGACATCGCCACACAGCACCCGATCCCTGCCGCGCCCAGCAGGATTTGCAGGGTGCGCGGGCTGATCCCTGCGGATTGCGCATTCAGCGTTGAAGCCGCCTGTGCGGCGTCCCTGCTCGCCTCTGACACCTTCCGGCGCAGGGTGAAAGCCATTGGAATCACACCACAAAACGTCGCTGCGGCCAGAATGGTGTAGCAGGCCCGCCAGCCGCTGTCCTCCAGCACGCCTGCCAGCACCAGCGGCCAGAAGGCGCCGCTCAGGTAGTTGCCACTGGCCACCAGCGCCACCGCGATGCCGCGCTTGCGCACAAACCAATGTGAGATATCCGCGATGAGCGGCCCAAACCCTACGGCAGATGCCAGCCCGATGATCAGCTGCGCCAGCGACAGCATCAGCATCGACGTGGACAGGATCGCCAGCCCGAAACCCGCCGTCAGCGCCAGCGCTGCCAGCACCAGTGACCGCACCACGCCAAAGCGGTCCACCGCTTGCCCCAGCGCGAAATTACCCACCGCAAAGCCGATCATCGTCAGCGTGTAAGGCATTGAAGAGGCAGCACGATCCGTGCCGAACTCCACTTCCACCACGGGCATGATCACGATGATTGACCACATCCCTGCATTGGCGATCAGCGCCACCAGCAGCGTCATCACCAGCCGTCCCCAGGCGTAGGGGCTGTCGGTCTCAAGGGTTGGATCTGTCATGCAGGTATCTGGGGGCAATCGGCCTCCAGGCGCAATGCAAAGCCGCGCAGGGGCGGGAAATTACGGACAAATCGATCTGTTAAGGCAAGCGCAAGACCTGCGCGGATACACCTGCCTCCGGGTGAGAAAAGAGGTGGTGGAGATGGGTGCGCAAGCCAATGCGGCGCCAGTCATCATCAAACGTAAGAAGGTCGTCGGCGGCGGCGGGCACCATGGTGGTGCCTGGAAAGTTGCCTATGCGGATTTCGTGACCGCGATGATGGCTTTCTTTATGTTGATGTGGCTGCTGAACGCAACGACAGAGCAACAACGCAAGGGGATCGCGGACTATTTCACGCCGACCATTCCGATCAACCGGGTGTCGGGCGGCGGCGATGGTGCCTTTGGCGGGGACAGCATCTTTGCTGAGGAAAACCTGCCCCAGAACGGCACCGGCGGGATCAGCACAAACACCGGTGCTGCACAGGAACAGGCCGCGCTGGAATCGCTTGAGGAAATGCTTCTGGGCCGTGGCGGAGAGAGTGACGTCATGGAAAACGCCATGCGTCATATCGTGACCCGGATCACCGACGAAGGGCTGGTGATCGAGATCTATGATCTTGAGAACATTCCTCTTTTTGAAGGCGAAACCGCGGAGCCTGTTCAGTTGCTGCGTGATCTGGCTGCGGTCATCGCGCAGGCCACACGCAGCGTCACCAATGACATTGCCATCGGCGGCCATGTGCGCGCCAACCCCGTTGTTCTGGCCCGCAGCCCGGTGTGGGAACTCTCTGCCGCGCGGGCGACAGCGATGCGGCTTTTGCTGGAGGGCACGGGGATACCGCCGCTGCGCATCCAGCGTGTCACCGGCCATGCGGACCGCAAACCGGTGGTGCGCAATCCGATGGGCGCGCGGAACAACCGGCTGGAGGTCATCCTGCTGCGCGACGTGCCCCGAAACTGAGAACCCGGCCGCAAAAAGGGGCCACGGAATAGCGGGCATTTTATCTGTTAGCCCGACCTTAAGCTGACAGACGGTATGCCGATAGACGGGACAGTTGATACAGCAGAAAGGCCTATCAATGACAATTTCTTCTTCGCTCAACGCCGGGGTGGCGGGGCTTCAGGCCAATGCCACACGGCTCGCGACAATTTCCGATAACATCGCAAATTCATCAACTTACGGGTACAAGCGGGTGGATGCGGATTTTCATTCGCTGGTGATCTCTTCGCAAGGGGGGACCTATTCCGCGGGGGGTGTGCGGGCGACCTCGCATCGCCTGATTGATGAACGGGGGCCGCTTGTCTCCACCGCGAATGCCACGGATCTGGCGGTGCGCGGGCGCGGGTTCCTGCCCGTCTCCCAGGCCACGGACGTGGAGGTCGCCAACGGCGACACACAGATGTTCCTGACCACGACGGGATCGTTCCGCACCGATGCCGAAGGCTATCTGCGTACCTCCTCCGGCCTTGTGCTGCTGGGATGGCCTGCGCAGCCGGATGGGTCCATTCCATCCTTCCCGCGCGACACGGCAGACGGCCTTGTGCCCGTGCAGATCAACGTAAACCAATTCTCGGGGGAGCCGACAACCAGCATGACGCTGGGCGTGAATCTGCCCGCGACAGAGACGGATGCAGGCTCTGACGGGGATACGCAGGAATTGTCGGTTGAATACTACGACAACCTCGGCACGTCGGAAAACATCAACATCGTGTTCTCTCCCACCGTGCCGGCAACCGGGTCGTCGAACGAATGGACTCTGACCATGACAGACAGCGCCAGTCCGGGCGTGACCATCGGGGAATACACCGTCACCTTCGCAGACAACCGGACTGCGGGTGGCACCATGCTGACTGTGTCTCAGGCGGCTGGTGCGCCGGGTGGCACGTATGATCCTGCGACCGGCCAGATCATCGTGGACGTCGCCGGCGGCCCCATTGAGATCGACATCGGCCGCATCGGTGACAGCGATGGGATCACCCAGCTGTCGGACAACTTTGCGCCGGTGTCCATTTCCAAGGACGGTTCCCCGGTTGGCAATATGACCTCGGTGGAGGTGGACCCGAACGGCTATGTCTACGCCTACTTCGACACAGGCATCACGCGCACAATCTATCAGGTGCCGCTGGTCGATCTGCCCAACCCCAATGGCATGGTCGCGCTGGATCAACAGATCTACCTGCCTTCGGTCGAGAGCGGTTCCTTCTTCCTGTGGGATGCCTCTGACGGGCCGACCGGGGACATTGTCGCATTCTCCCTTGAGGAATCCGCCACCGATGTCGCGGGGGAGCTGACCTCCATGATCCAGACACAGCGGGCCTATTCGTCGAACGCGAAGGTGATCCAGACGGTGGAGTTGTCCTTCGCACTGGCAATGGACTTACCGGTAGAGATTTCGTTCTGCGTCCCTGCCAGATTTGCATTGATGGATTTGAGGGTCTGCAACGCAACCATTGCGCTGTTGTTTGTGAGAATGCTCGACATAAGCATGTTCCTTTAGTCATGGGCGCTTTACGCCCGTTTTGCCCTACCCCTTTGAGGGTGGACGGAAATGCCATTCTGACCATTGCGTACGCCCGGAGTGCCAAGCGGTGCGCCATCCGACCTCGGATGCAGGGGCACACTGCTCCGAATTTTCTTAACAGCACGTAAATCTGAGCATTCGCCTTGACCCGGATTTTAATCAAAGCGTCAGGCGCGTTTTTCGACTGAATTATCCGTCTCCATCGCGATCCGGTGTTTCTGGCCATCTGCGCCGTAGGTCTCCAGACCGACCCGCAGCTCACGCAACGCTGACATGCGGGCGACAGCGGCGCGGATTCCTTCAAGCGCGCCATCCAGCAAAAGCTGGTTGCGGCGTACCTTGCCCCCGAGCGCATGCACCGCCTCAATGTCGATGGGCGGTGCACCGTTCATATCTTCGATCAGGGCCTCCTTCGCGGGCAGCATTTCTGCAATGCTCTCCAGATCGCCCTCCAGCAAGGCCGCACGTTCCGCGTCCAGCAGGGTGTTGAGGGCCTCAACGCCCGATTGTTGCGGTTTCGATGTCTGTTCAGGTGTCATTTGCTTGCTCCTTGAGTGCATTGAAAATCGATTCGCTCAGTCCGATGCCGCCTGCCTCCACCATGATCCGGGCGTGTTCGTGGACCAGAAAGGAGGCAAAATGATCCTCCCCGGCGCCACCACTTCCCAGCCCCTCACGGGCCATGCCAAGCCCTGCTGCACTGAGCATTTCAGTGAGAAAGCTGGCTTCAAGTGCTTGCGCCGCACGTCTGAGTGCCGCGTCTTTCGCGGCCTGATCGGGGGGTGGAGCCAGGACAGGGGTCACATCCATGGGGGAGGTCCTTAAATTGCAGCCTATTTTGCGCAGCATGCGCCCAAGGCGGTAAACAAGTGGTAAGGCTGAACGCCGATAAGCCCTCCAACGGCCAAAACCGCACGGAGGACCCGATGCAACCAACCGCCCTGCCGCTCGCTGCCAGCACGACTGCCAGCACCCCATCTGTTGTCCCGCCGATCAGGGGGAACACCGGCGTCGGACCGCAGGTGTCGCGTGACCCGTCACCGCCAGAATTTGCAGACGTCTTTTCCGAAGAGGAACTGGTGATCCTTGCTGACAAAGCGATTCCACAGGTGACGGACGAGGAAATACAATTAACGGACCCGGAAAAGAGCATCACGGCAGAGGACGGGGAGGCGCTTCGTCTTCCTCCTGCGGAATCTGTCGATCGTCCCGACCTGCTTCCGCGACAGCAATCACCTGAGACCGCGCAGCTCACGAAAGATGGCATTACGCCTTCGCGCGAACCGCAAGTGGTTGAAGTTGAAAATCCAGAACCGAAGTTGGCGGCAGTTCATCAGACTGAAATCACGGTGAGCGAGAGCAGGACCACCCTTCAACAAAGCCCTGCGGCTCCAGCGTCCCCTCAACCGGTAACAGCTTTGCCCCCAACACCTGATGTGCAGCGAACCGGCGTTGATGCAGTCCGCCCCAAGGTAATCGCCGCAGATCCGGTGCTTCAGAATGCCAGCGCGGCATCGGTGCGCCCGGCGTTTGGAAAACCACACGGAGCACCACCGCCAAGCATCGCATCTGATGGTATCCCTGCCCCCACAGCCAACCGTGCAGAGCCGGTCACGCCACCCTTGGTGTCGGCTCCGACACCAGCACCAAGGCTGTCCAGCGCCCCGGCACCACAGACCATGCCATTGATCATTTCGCAGGTGACGTCAGGCATGGCTCAGGAAAAGCGGGACACATCAACCAGCGCGCCTCTTGAGCCCTTCACCCTCGGCCGCAGTGATGGTCCTGGGTCCCTGCAAACGACCACCACGCCTCAAGCTGTGCAACGCAGTGAGCTGGCGGGGCATGTCGCCCGCCAGATTGCCGATGTTGCCCACCATTTGCCGGCGCGCCCGGTGGAAATCACCTTGAGCCCGGAAGAGCTGGGGCGCGTCCGTCTGTCTGTCTCTACACATGAGTCCGGCATCATCCTGAACGTTGCCGCCGAGCGCCCGGAAACCGCTGACCTTTTACGTCGCCACATCGGACAATTGGGCGCTCAATTCGAATCGCTGGGATATGAAAACATCGCATTCTCCTTCTCGGGTGGCGGTGATGCCCAGACGAATGGCGATCAGGCGGCCGACAATCCGGCCACCGCTCCGGTGGCAGAGGAAACCGACACTGCGCCGCTCCATGTCGCGCTTTCGACCGGCAGTTCTGCTGGCGTCGATCTGCGGCTCTAACGCGAAGGACATCTGATGGAAGTTACCCAAACCCCCACGGCAAACGCGGCAGCACCTGCGGCCGCGGCCAATACGCGCGATACCGGCATCAACCTGTCTTCTGACTTTGACACGTTCATCAAACTGCTCACCACACAGGCAGAGAATCAGGATCCGCTGGAACCGATCGACGCCACCGAATACGCCGCCCAGCTTGCCCAGTTCTCCATGGTGGAACAGCAGGTCAAATCAAATGACCTGCTTACAGCACTCAGCAGTCAGCTGGGGGCGGGCAACATGGCGCAGCTGGCCAGTTGGATCGGCATGGAAGCGCGCAGCACGACGCCTGCGTTCTTTGATGGCAATCCCATAAGCGTCACGTCAAAGCCTGCGCCGAATGCGGATGAAGCCGTGCTGGTGGTCAAAGACGCACGCGGCGCGGAGGTGCAGCGCAACGCCCTGCCTCTGGCTGCACAAGACGTCGTCTGGGCAGGCGTTTCATCTGACGGAACACCCTTTCCCACCGGTCAATACAGCTTTTCCGTCGAAAGCCGCCTGTTGGGAGAGGTGATCGGCACAACCGCTGCCCAGACCTACAATCGCATCACTGAAGCGCGGATTGAGCAGGGCGAGACCGTTTTGATTACCGAAGGTGGTGGCACGTTGACGACGCAGGCGGTGACCGGTCTGCGCGCGCCTACCGATTCACCAGTCTGACAAGGCAAACCCGGCGTAGGCAATCGGCATAACCGCCCGACGGTATCGGCCCAGTTCAAACTTTGCCAGGGGACGTTTCATCACTTCCGGATATCCCACCCGTGGCGTCTTTCCCTGCACCAGGTCTGCCAGCAGCACGCCTGAATAGCTTGCCATGGCAACGCCGTTGCCGTGGTAACACAGCGCCGCGAACATGCCGGGCTGGTCGGGCACTTCTCCGACAAAAGGCATCCTGCTGCGCGCAATACAGACCAGACCGGACCAGCCATTTGGTGTCTCTACATCCCGCCATGCCGGGAACATCTGCTCAAAATCCGCGCGCGCGCGTTTCAGTGCGCGGGCTTCTGAGGCGGGCGTCGCCAACAATCCGCCCCGGACGCCAAACAGCATGCGGTTGTCCGGCATCAGTCGAAAGTAATGCAGCAGATGGCGCGTGTCATAACAGGCCTGTCCGCTTGTCCAGCCCTGCGCACCAAGCTCTGATTGGGTCAAAGGGCGCGAGACGATGATGCTGGATTGGGTGGGCATATAGCGGCCCGCAAGCCAGTCCGGTAGATCTTCTGAGGAATATCCGTTGGTGCCGATGATGACCTTGTCTGCAAAAACCCGGCCCTGTGCCGTTTGTAAGACGAAACCAGCTGGCCTACGCGTGATCTCTGTCACACCAGAGTTGTGAAAGATCTGTGCACCCGCGTCCGATGCGGCCTGCGCCAACCCCAAGATGTACTTGCGGGGGTTCAGACCAAATCCACTGGGGATGGAAATCGCGCCATGAAACCCGGCGTTTAGCCCTTCGTCCTCTAACGCATCCGGCGGCGTAAGCCGGACTTCGAGACCGTAGTTCTCTTCATAATCCGCCACGTCGCGCTGCATTGCATCGAAATCGCGCGGACGGTGGGCAAGCTGCGTCTCCCCGTCAGAGTGTCGATCCACGTCGATGGCGTGTTTGCGCAGCAACCCCTCAACCAACGCAATCGCATCGCGTTCCGCATGCCGCCAGGCCAACCGCCCGTCCCGCCCCACCAAGGCATCCAGTTGTGTATCGTTCAGCATCCCGCCACCCAGACAGCAAAAACCGCCATTGCGACCCGAAGCGCCAAACCCGACATACTGCTGCTCAAACACCGATACCGAAACACCGGCTTCCGCCAGGTGCAGTGCGGCAGAGACCCCCGTGTACCCGCCCCCGATGACAGCAACCTCGCAGTGGTGATCCTCCATCAGGGTAGGCCGGTCCGGGGCATCGATGGTCTGATCCCACCAACACCCCGCTCTCGGACCATCGCCATAGGCAAATTCTGGATAAATCCGTTTCATGGACAAACAGGTACTGCGTAAGTTGATTGCGTCAGCCCTCGGTTGGGCAGTATTGCCTTATGTGCCAATGTCGACCCCGGTTTGCGCTGAACAATAGTATCCTGATTTGATCAAATTTTGCCTCACGCGACAAGATACCTTATGCTGTGCAGACAAATCTTGACGAAACGGCCAGACGGCACCGACCACACGAAAGGTATGCTTCTATGAACATCGATGTGAGATCGCAGCGTGCCACCCCATCCGGGGATACACCCGGAAAGACCCCTGCGCATCAGCGGGTCTATGAGCAACTGCGCGACAAGATTCTTTTTGGTGACCTCGCGCCCGGTCAGGCCATCACCATTCAGGGTCTGGTAGAGGAACTGAACGCAGGCATGACCCCCGTCCGCGAAGCGCTGCGCCGTTTGATCGCCCAGGGGGCGCTGACCCATCAGGGCAATCGCAGGGTCAGCGTGCCGGAACTTGACGCACAAGGCGTGGAAGAGCTTGGTTTTATGCGTGAAACCCTTGAGCCGGAACTGACCCGACGTGCCGTTCTGAACATGAAGGACGACGACATTCAGGCTCTGACGTCCTGCGATGATGATCTCAACCTGGCCATCAGCACGGGTGATGTCGGCGGCTATCTGACCCACAATTACCGCTTTCACAAGATGATCTATGACGGTGCGAATGCCCCGATTATGACCGCCACAGTTGACCGCCTGTGGCTGCGCTTTGGCCCTTCCCTGCGCGTGGTCTGCGGGCGTTTCGGGACCAGCAACCTGCCCGACAAACACGCAGAACTCCTGGACGCACTGACGCGGCGCGATGCACCCGCCGCTGCCCAGGCCATGGCAGAAGACGTGGCACAAGGCATGCGGCAGGTCCGCGCCGCGCTCGCAGAGACGCAGGGAAACGCGTTGACCGATTGACTTTGCAACTTTTGATCATATTCTGACGCCACTTCATTTTTCCTGCATTGAAAAGGCGCGGCACCATGGCTTCGATCACCAACCACTTGCCCACGGCGGAACTACAGGCACTGGATGCCGCGCACCACATGCACCCCTTTACGACCGGCGATGAGCTTGCCGCTAAGGGCGCGCGTGTCATCACCCGCGCCAAGGGCATCTATCTGACCGACAGTGACGGGAATGAAATCCTTGATGCGATGGCCGGTCTTTGGTGCGTGAACCTTGGCTATGGCCGCCCCGAATTGGGTGAAGTGGCCAAGCGGCAGATGTCTGAGCTGCCCTATTACAACACCTTCTTCCAGACGACCCATGTCCCCGGCATTGCCCTGGCCAAGACACTGGCGGATCTGGCCCCTGCCCACCTCAACCACGTGTTCTTTGCCGGGTCGGGATCAGAGGCAAACGATACCAATTTGCGCATGGTCCGCACCTATTGGGCTGAAAAAGGCCAGCCGCAGAAAAGCCACGTGATCAGCCGCAAGAACGCCTATCACGGCTCCTCAATCGGGTCGGGCTCGCTGGGTGGGATGACCTATATGCACGCACAGGGCGGCATGCCCATCCCCGGCATTCATCACATTGGCCAACCGGATTGGTGGGCCGAAGGCGGGGATCACACTCCCGAAGACTTCGGCCTTGCCCGCGCGCAGGAACTGGAGGCAAAAATCCTCGAACTCGGCGCTGAAAACGTCGCGGCGTTCATCGGGGAACCGGTGCAGGGCGCCGGCGGCGTGATCGTGCCGCCCGCCACCTACTGGCCGGAAATCCAGCGCATCTGCAAGAAATACGACATCCTGCTGATCGCGGATGAGGTCATCTGCGGCTTCGGCCGGACCGGCAATTGGTTCGGCTCCGAAACCATGGATATCACGCCCGACATCATGACCATCGCCAAGGGCCTCAGCTCAGGCTATGCGCCGATTGGCGGATCAATCGTCTCCGACGCAATTGCCGAAGTGATCAACGCCTGCGAGTTCAACCATGGCTACACCTACTCCGGCCACCCGGTCTGCGCGGCT
The DNA here is from genome assembly GCF_947500075.1 of uncultured Sulfitobacter sp. Lineage (GTDB taxonomy): Bacteria > Pseudomonadota > Alphaproteobacteria > Rhodobacterales > Rhodobacteraceae > Sulfitobacter. The sequence continues at coordinate 253,478 of NZ_CANMQS010000003.1, forward strand.
GTGGCCGAAGAGAACCTGCGCATCATGCAGGAGGAAGACATCCTCACCCATGTCCGCAAGGTCGCAGCACCTGCGTTGAAAGCGGCTCTGGATGGGCTGGCAGATCACCCGCTGGTGGGCACGGTGAACATCTCCGGCATGATGGCCTCACTGCCGCTGACCCCGCACAAGGAAAGCCGCGCGAAATTCGCCGGTGACGCAGGTGCCGTCGGCTACACCTGCCGCGAGCACTGCTTTGCGAACAATCTGGTCATGCGCCATGTGGGGGACCGCATGATCATCTCCCCCCCATTGGTGATTACGCCTGAGGAAATTGAGATCTTCGCGACCCGCGCCAAGCTGGCGCTGGACGCCACGTACAAGGATCTCAAGGAAAAGGATATGCTCAAGGCCGCGTCATAGGCGCGACCTGCCCTTCCAAATGGTTCAAAAAACCCCACCGGAGGTCTGAAATCTCTTTTCCTACAGCTCCCGCAGACGCTCCAGCAGCCGCAGGGACGCATAGCCATCCGGCACGATATTCTGTGCCGTTTGAAACCTGCGCACTGCGTTGATCGTCAGCGGTCCGATTTTGGCATCGATCTTCTCGGTGTCGAAACCGGCGGCGGTTAGGCGTTCCTGCAACTCAATCCGCTCATCAAAGCTCAACGCCCTGTCGCCACGGGGCCATGCCCCTTCAATCGGGCCCGCGCCCCTGATCCGGTCGCTCAGGTGGCCCACCCCGATCACATAGGCGTCAGCGGTGTTGTAGCGTTCGATCACCTCGAAATTGTCGAAAATCATAAACGCGGCCCCCTGCGCGCCACCGGGCAACAGGATCGCTGCGGGACCGTGATCCGGTACGGGACTTCCCTGCATGTCCAGAATGCCCAGCGCCGCCCACTCGGAGGGTGACTTCAACAAATCTCGCTTCGCCAGCAGGTAATCGAACCCCTCGGGCAGGCGCACCTCCACACCCCAGGGTTGGCCCGCCGTCCAGCCAAAATGCTTGAGGTAGGCCGCCGTGGAGGCAAGCGCATCTGTGGGATCCTCACCCCAGATGTCCCGCTTGCCATCACCTGTCTGGTCAACCGCATAGAGCTGGAACGACGAGGGCATGAACTGCGTATGCCCCATTGCACCGGCCCAGCTGCCGCGCATCTGCGCTGGCGTCGTGTCCCCGCTTTGCACAATGCGCAGCGCATGCAGCAACTCACCTTCAAAGAACGCGGCCCGCCGCGCGTCATAGGCCAGCGTCGCGAGGGAGTTGATCACACTGTCGCCCCCCTTGAAGGTGCCATAGGCGCTTTCCAGCCCCCAGATCGCGGTCACAACTTCCTTTTCGACGCCATATTCGGCTTCGATCCGGCTTAGAACCCCATCCCATTTCTTCAGTGCCGCTTTGCCGTTGCTGACCCTCAGGTCGGACGCAGCGGTGTCCAGATAATCCCAGATCGTTTTGGTAAACTCGGATTGATTGCGGTCGCGCCGGATGACGTCCTCATCAAATGTCAGGCCCGTCATGGCCGCGTCAAAGATCTTTGCGGTGATCCCCTGCGACAACGCCCGCGTCCGAAATTCGGTGATCCACTTCTGAAAACCTGCGGCAGTCCCTTCATTGGCTTGTGCTGCGGCCAGCACGATGCGCTCCGGTGGCCGGGGTGAGGCATCCGGACCTGTTGCCCATGCGCCTTGGGTGGGCATCAGCCACCCCATCAACGCCAAGATCAGAACCTGTTTCATGTCACACTGCGCCTTGTTTTTTCAGATCAGCGTAGCCGTGAAATCAGCACTGATAAAGGGACAGTCCCTACGGCGCGCGGTCTTTTGCCCGTTCGCGCGCCTCTTCGCGCAAAATGGCGGTGTAGTCGCGCAACATGGGCACGCGCCGCGGGCGAAAGCTCTCTCCGGTGGTGCGCAGATCGTCCATACGATCCAGCCGAAACACGCGGAAGTCCTGCCGCAGGTGACACCACGCCATCAGCATATTGGTGTCCTGCATGTAGATGATCCCCAAGGGATCAACCTGTCTGGTGGTGCGGGCGCCCTGACCATCCGTGTAGGAAAACGCGATTGTATCTTCGGCCCAGGTCGCCGCGCGCAGGGCAGCCACATCAATGCGGGGCGGTTCGGGTCGAAAAAACCGGCGCGCATCCAGTATCGCATGCTGCAAGCGATGTGCCTGCCGGGGCGGCACGCGTGCGGTGATCTTGGCCAAAGCACTGGTTGCCGCTTTGGCCAGCGCGGGATCGCCAATCACCGCAACGTCCCGCAGGCCCAGCACCAGAGCCTCCAGCTCATCATCCTCAAACCCCAGCGGGGGCAACGCCGCATCTTCGATCAGCGTATAGCCAAACCCGGCCTCTCCGTCGATCACCGCGCCAAGGCCGCGCAGCGCATCAATATCGCGGTAGACCGTGCGGAGGGAGATTTGCAACGCATCGGCCAGTTGCACGGCGCGCACAGGCGCGGGCAACTGGCGCAGCGTGGTCATCATCTGGAACAGGCGGTGGGTACGGGTCATGGACATTTCATAGCTGATACTGACAAAAATTGACAGGATCGCATGGTATCTCACGGCAACCCTGAAAGGAGCCCATATGATCACCCTCATCACTTTCGCCCCTGCCTTTGGCCAACCCGCTGCAAGCCCGTTTTGCGTCAAGGCCATCTGGCTGCTGAACCTCTCCGGCCAACCGTGGCAGCGGGAGGACATCGCAGACCCCCGGAAAATGCCCAAGCAGAAACTGCCTGCCATTCGTGTGGGCGGCCAGATCATTCCGGACAGTGAGAACATTCGCCAGCACCTGGAAACCGAAGGCGTGGACTTCGATCAAGGGCTGTCTGATCTGGAGAAGAGCACGTCACATGCGTTCATTCGCATGGCGGAGGAGCATATGTACTTCCATATCGTCCTTGATCGCTGGGGCGACGATACCGTCTGGCCGATCATTCGTGACACATACTTCGACACTATTCCGGGGGTTTTGCGTGGATTTGTGACCAACAGGTTACGCAAAGCCTGCCTGCAAGGCATGGACCGTCAGGGTTTGGGACGTTTCACCCCCGAAGAACGGCTGGAGCGTCTGGAACCCGACCTCGTCGCCATCACAACACGGTTGTGGCATGGGCCTTATCTGTTTGGGGAGCGGCCTACAGCGGCGGATGCCTCTGTCGGGGCGATGCTCGCCACCATGCGGGCAACACCCGGCAAGACACTGCTCAAAACCCGCATCGCGGAGGATGAGATCCTGTGCCGCTACATCGACCGCTGCATCAACGCGATGGGTGGTGCTACCGGCGCGCCCGTGAGACTTTGCGCTTGAGCTTCCCCTTCTTGCGTTTTGCCTTTTGCGATTTCCCGCGGTGCCCACTGCGCCCTGCGGGCGATTGCCGCCCCTGGGCGACCTTCTGATCGTCGATCTCCAGAAGTTCCAGCGCGATGCCACCTGTTACGGGCACCGCTTCTGTCAGCCGGACGGTGACGCGTTGGCCAATGCTGATCACGATGCCCGTGTCCGCGCCCATCAATGTCTGGCTGTCGCGGTCGTAGTGGAAATACTCGTTCCCCAGCGTTCGCATCGGCAGCAGGCCGTCCGCGCCCGTCTCGTCCAGCTTCACGAACACGCCAAACCGCGCGATCCCGCTGATCCGTCCGGTGAAGCTGTTCCCCACACGTTCTGACAGATAGGAGGCCAAGTACCGATCCGTCGTGTCCCGCTCTGCCGTCATTGATCGACGTTCCGTATCCGAGATATGTGCGCCGATCTGTTCCAGCCGGTCGATGTCCTCGATTGGCAAGCCATCCTTCCCCCAACCATGCGCGGTGATCAGGGCACGGTGCACGATCAGATCCGCATACCGCCGGATGGGGGAGGTGAAATGCGCATAGGATTGCAGCGCCAGCCCGAAGTGACCGATATGCTGAGGACCATAATAGGCCTGCGTCATCGACCGCAGAGTCGACAGGTTGATCAGCTCTGCATCTTCCGTTCCCGCCGCATCGTTCAGCAAACGGTTGAGGTGCGATGTTTTCAGCACCTGTCCCTTTGCCAGCGTTAGCCCTGCCGCTTGGGCGGTCTCGCGCAGGCTATCAAGTTTCTCTTTCGTGGGCTCTTCATGGATGCGGAACAGCTGTGGCACGCGTTTTGCAAGAAGCGTCTCTGCGGCGGCGACGTTGGCGAGCACCATGAATTCTTCGATCAGGCGATGGGCGTCCAGACGGTCTTTGAAATTGACCGATTTCACTGTGCCATCGTCGGCCAGTTCCACCCGCCGTTCCGGCAGGTCCAGATCCAGCGGCTGACGTTCCGCGCGCGCTTTCTTGAGGGCGCTATAAGCCGAATAAAGCGGCTCTAACACCGGGGTTAGAAACTGTTCTGTCCGGTCATTCGGCTGCCCATCAATCGCCGCCTGCACCTCTTCGTAATGCAGGGAGGCGGGTGAGCGCATCAGACCGCGATGGAAGCTGTGGCTGATCTTTGTGCCCTTGGCGTTCAGCACCATGCGCACCGCAATGCAGGCGCGCGGCACCCCTTCGTGGAGCGAGCACAGATCGCCCGACAATCGGTCCGGCAACATCGACACCACGCGGTCGGGGAAATAGGTTGAGTTCCCTCGTTTGCGCGCCTCGCGGTCCAATGCAGAACCCGGCGTGACATAGGCCGCCACATCCGCAATCGCGACCCAGATGACGTGACCCCCTTCGTTTTTTGGGTCCTCATCCGCGTGGGCGTAACAGGCATCATCATGGTCGCGCGCATCGGAAGGGTCGATGGTAATCAGCGGCATGTCGCGCAGGTCTTCGCGACCCTTCAGCCCAAGCGGTTTCGCCGCATCCGCTTCGGCAATCACATCGTCGGGGAAATCATCGGGAATCCCGTGCTGGTGGATCGCAATCAGCGAGACGGCGCGCGGGGCGGAAGGGTCCCCCAACCGCGCCACGATACGGGCGCGCGGCAGGCCCATCCGGCCCTTTGGTCCGGCTTGTTCCGCCTCCACCAGCTCACCATCTTTCGCGCCATGCGTGGCATCGCTGCCCACGACCCATTCCTTGTCCGACCCCTTGTCGATCGGCAATATGCGCCCGCCCTCCGCTTTCTTGCGGAAGATGCCGATCACCCGGCGCGGATTTGTTCCAATCCGCCGGATCAGGCGCGCTTCGTAGTGGTGGTCGTCTCCCTTCACCTCGGTCAGACGCGCCAGAATGCGGTCGCCCTCTCCCAGCGCGGGGTCAGAAGCGCGGGGCAGCACCAGCACCAAGGGCTCAACACCTTCGCCTTGCCACTCCATCGGTTTGGCAAACAAATCGCCGTCACTGTCCGGCCCTGTCACCACCAAAACGGACACGGGCGGCAAACGGTCAGGATCGCGGTAGCTGCGCTTGCGTTTCTCCAGATGTCCTTCTGCCTCAAGCTCTTTCAACACACGCTTGAGGTCGATCCGCGCGGCACCCTTGATGCCAAAAGCGCGCGCAATGTCGCGCTTGGCGGTCTGGGTCGGATTCTCGCTGATCCAGTCGAGGATTTCTGATTTGCTGGGGATTTTGCTCATAAAGGGGAGGTAGCACGCACCCCGGCCCGCGTCATGGCAAATCGTCGGCAGTGTCCACGTCGCGCAGGGTGTCGGCTGTAGCGATGCGCTGTCCGGGCAAGGTGGCGCGGCTGTCCGCCAGCGCGTGTTCGGTAGACCAGCGCACGTTTTGCAGGAAGCCATGTGGCTGTCGGGCCGGATGTTTGAGACCGATCAGCCAATATCCCCCGTCTTCCGCCGGACCAAAGACAGCGTCGTGATCGCCCAGCGCCTGAAACGCGCGATGGATATGTGCAGGCGTGACGCCGGGAATGTCACCGCCGATCAGGCAAGAGGGGCCGGGTCCCGCAGCCCCCAACATCCGCGCCATGCGGTCGCCCAGATGTCCCGGTCCCTGCGGGATGCGGGGCAGATGTGCAGGCCAAACACGGCTTTGAAGCCCGGCTATATCCGGGGCGACGGCCAGCACAATTTCCCAACGGGGATCCTGCATTCGACGGAGCAGACGACGGGTCTGGTGGCGAAACCACCATGCCGCATCTGTCATCCCGATGTCACGGCCAAGACGGGTCTTCACCCGGCCTGCCTGCGGCACTTTCAGCATGACGATCAGGGTCCGTCTCACAACGGGCGCACCATGTCACGGTGCGGGATCCCCGCGTCATCATAGACCGGCCCGGTCGCCATAAACCCCAGCTTCTCGTAAAACCCCAGCGCATGGATCTGGGCGCCAAGCATTGCCTGCGTTGCCTGCCCCTGCGCCGCACCAAGAGCCGCTCGGATCAGTGCGGCACCAAGCCCCGTTCCGCGATGCGATTTCAGCACGCAGACCCGCCCAATCTTGGCCATATCCCCTTCGATCAGAATGCGCGCTGTGCCGACAGGGGTCGCGCCATCGACGGCCAACAGATGCAGGCAATCGGGATCAAGGCCGTCAATCTCATCAGGTTCCGGCACGTTCTGCTCTTCGATAAAGACCACCCGCCGCAAGGCAAGGCAGGTGTCCAGATCATCGGTCAGCGTGATCGTGACACTCATGCAAAGTAGTCGCGCAGGATACGGCTGTAGATGGCCTTGAGCTGGTGAATATGTTCGACGCGGACGTGCTCATCGACCTGGTGCATCGATTGGCCGACCAGCCCAAATTCGACCACCGGGCAATGCGCTTTCATGAACCGCGCATCCGATGTGCCACCGCTGGTGGACAGGACCGGCGTGACCCCCGTTTCCGCCACGACGGCCTGTGCAACAAGATCCGACAAACGGCCGGGCCGGGTGATGAAGCTTTCGCCTGATATGCGCACGCTCAGATCAATCTCAACGCCAAATGCGGCACGCACCTGCGCGACCTCCTCTTCCAGCCACGCGGTCAGGCTCGCTCCGGAGTGGTGATCGTTGAACCGGATGTTCAATGCAGCGGAACATGCGGTGGGGATCACATTCGTAGCCGGGTTGCCCGTGTCCACTGTGACAACCGCCAGCGTGGAGGCATCAAAGTGATCGCTCCCCTCATCCAGCGTGTGACTGGCCAGTCTGTCCATCAGACGCAGCATTGCAGGCAGTGGATTGTTGGCACGATGGGGATAGGCCGCGTGGCCCTGGGTGCCCGTTACCTTGACCTGCGCATTCATGGAGCCGCGCCTGCCGATCTTGATCATGTCGCCCATGGTTTCGGGACAAGTCGGTTCCCCCACAAGGCAGACATCCATCTGCTCTCCCTGCACCGCCATGTGATCCAGCAGCGCGCGGGTGCCATGATCGGCCACCCCTTCTTCGTCCCCGGTGATGGCAAGGATGATCGCGCCGTCCGGCGGCGTGGTCTGAACAAAGTCGACGGCTGCCGCTGCAAAGGCCGCGACGCCTGATTTCATATCCGTGCTGCCCCGCCCGTACATGACCCCGTCCCTGATCTCTGCCCCGAAGGGAGGCATGGACCAATTCACCTCTTCTCCGATGGGCACCACATCCGTGTGGCCGTTGAAACCAAAGCTACGTGCATGACCCTTGTCACCCCAGCGCGCATAGAGGTTTCTGATCCCCTCCCGATCCGCCCAGGTGCAGTCAAAACCCGCGTTGGTCAGAACGTCATGCAGCACATCCAATGCACCGGCATCCGCAGGCGTGACAGAGGGGCAACGCACCAGACGCGCGGTCAGTTCGACAGGGTCAAGGCCAGACATGGCGGGCTCCTTCGCAGTACCTGAGGGCAACGTTGCCTTTCTTGTGGCGAAAAAAGCGCGGTGTGAAGGGGGGTATGGCAAGAAACGCTTAACAGTTTCGCGTTTTCCGTGTTAACTTTGAGTTAATAATATGACCCGAGGCAGGGCATTCGCAGCAGTATCGCAGAGTTGAGCACCTGAAAACAGGGCCTGTTCTGCATCTTACCATCCGAAAAAGGGCATGTGCCCTTGGCCCGGCTGTGCTGTCCGCCTTTGGATAAAAAGGTGAGACGACCCATGCCAGTACCCGCGTCAGAACTGCAAATCGAAACAGTGCGCGAGGGCACGTCTGCCCTTGATATGGCGCAGACCATTTTCGGGAACGGGGCGACGGTCACCGGCGCTTCGTTTCGCGGAGATCGGGACAGTGCCGGGACATACTCAGGCGGGGACAGCACATCCCCCGGCGTGACACCCGGCGATGCCGGGATCATCCTGTCAACGGGCGATGCAGAGGATTTCACCAACTCAAGCGGACAAGCCAACCAGAACAATAACACGTCCACCAATACGTCCGGGCAGAACAACACTTCCCAGTACAACGCGGTGGCGGGCGCGCGCACCTATGACGCGGCAACACTGGACGTCGATTTCATCCCGGATTCCGACAAGATGACGATGAAGTTCATCTTCTCCTCGGAAGAATATCCTGAGTTCCAGAACTCCATCTATCAGGATTTCTTCGGGGTCTGGATCAACGGCACACTGGTGCCGATGGATGTCGGCAATGGCGACACCGATCCGGGCAACGTCAACACCACGAACAACATCAATATGTTCGTCGACAACCAGAACGACGACCACAACACCGAGATGGACGGCTTCACGATTACCCTGACATTGACCATGAACGTCAACCCCGGTGTCGTGAACTCCATGCGCGTGGCCATCGCGGATGTGTCGGATTCCAGTTACGATTCAAACGTGCTGATTGCGGCTGACTCTGTCCAGACCGACATCATTGCTGTGTCCGACGACGTAGATCTGTTTCCCGATGGTGAAAAAGTCATCGACGTTCTTGCCAATGATCTCAACGATGGTCCCGGCACGCTGACCATTACACAGATCAACGGCCTGGATGTGATTGCCGGGGACATCATTACGTTGCCGACCGGCCAGACGGTAAAGCTGAATGCAGACGGCACATTCACCGTGACGGGTGATGGCGATGTCGAGAACTTCAACTTCACCTATACCATCGACAACGGCCTCGATTCCGATGTGGGGTTTGTCAACGCAACCGGCGTACCCTGCTTTGTCGCCGGCACGATGATCGCAACCCCTGACGGCGAACGCGCAGCGGAGGCGTTGCAGCCCGGCGATCTGGTGCTGACGCAGGACGACGGCCCGCAACCACTGCGCTGGATTGGCACGCGGCAAGTGGCGGCTGAGGGGAAATTTGCGCCGATCCACATCCGCGCAAACACCTTCGGGACCCATCGCGATTTGCTGGTGTCCCCGCTGCATCGGGTGCTGATCCGGGACAACATGGCAGAACTGCTGTTTGGTGAACCGGAGGTTCTGGTCGCCGCCCGTGATCTGGTCAATGACCGCTCCGTGCGGCGGTGCGAAGGAGGTGAAGTCACGTATGTTCATCTGCTTTTTGATCGGCATCAGGTGGTGTTTTCCGAAGGGTTAGAGACGGAAAGCTTCCTTCCCGGCCCGCAAACCACCAAGAGCCTTGAGCCTGAAATCGTAGAGGAAATCTGTGCGATCTTTCCCGAATTGGATGCGGAAACCGGCACCGGGTATTCCCCGGCCGCCCGGCGCACCCTGAAGCGGTTTGAAGCGGATCTGCTGCGCGCCGGAAAGGTGGCCTGATATGACATGGCTCGCCTTGTGTGATCACGACAACCGCCGTCTGTCCCTGCGGGGCCTGGGGACCGACAAGAAAGACATGCCCCTGCTGGTGGACGATCCGCAGACCCTGCTGACGCGCGGCACGGTGATGTTTGAGACGCGGCTGTCACCTGACGGGCGTCCCCAGAAGCTCTTTGCCCACAAGAACACCCACCCGGAAATGCGCAGCCTGACCTTTCAGGCCATCCCCGGCGGCGGGATCGCCATGGTACAGGTCCAGGGCAGCACGATCAGTCACGCCGCGATAAAACGCGAAGATGCCGGCCGCACAGATGTCGCACGGATCACCTACTCCTGGGACAGCGAAATGAAATGGGCCCGCATGTCACTGGAACAGCCTGAAGAGACGGAAGTCACTTCCGTCTATATCGACAACCCATCGCCCCTTTCCCTGACAGACATCCGCGAGTTGATGCTGGGACATGGGGACCAGACCTTTGCGCAAGACATGATTTTCGCCGCACTGTCCGATCAGATCGAAGCTGTCGGACCATTGCCAACGCTGCTGCCCAACACGCCTTTGGCGACACCATGGGGATACCGTCCGATGCGGGATCTGCGGCGTGGTGATACAGTCCTGACCCGTGACAGTGGCACAGTGCCCGTCCTGCACCGGATCGGGCGCACCGTCCCCGCCCGTGGCAGCTTTCGCCCCATCCGGCTGCGCGCACCTTACTTTGGCTTGCAGCAGGACATCATTGTTTCCCCCGAACAACGGCTGATCATCGACGGGCCAGAGGTGGAATACCTCTTCAGTCAGGAAGCCGTGCTGGTGCCTGCGCGCCATCTGGTGAATGAGTTCGCCGCGATCGAGGAACCCTGCGGGCCGGTGATCACCTACGGTCAGGTGTTGCTGCCTGAACATGAGACAGTGATGGCCGCCGGTACGGCACTGGAAAGTCTCTATATCGGGCGCATTCGCCGCGATGGGCAGAAACTGAACAGTTCGGTCCTGCACCATCTGGAACGGTCCTTGTTGCCGGAACATGCGCGTCCGGCGCATCACGTGCTGCGGTGGTATGACGCCATTCATCTGGCGCGGCGACGCGCCGCATAATATTTTCGCTCCGCTTGATGAATGCGCTGGCCGTGTTCGCGAGGTTGGCTTAGCTATGATGTATGCGCGCAGTCGTTTCATCATTCCTGCGTCTGGCTTTGGTCTTTGTGTTTGGATGCGCGATGACCACGATGACTCTTGCTCACCGTACCAGCGTGCAGGTGCCTGATGGCGATATGCTTGCGTTCCTGCAAGCCGGCGGCACGCTGGCAGAGCTTTGCGGCAGCTTTGGAGAGAGCGGCGAAGGGATGACGCAGGATTGTGAGGCCTGTCGTCTGATTGATACGCTCTCCAGACCATCCGACGCGCAAGTCGTGCATATTCAGTTCCGGCTCCAGACCCAGCAGATGCAGCGCTGCGCGCAAGCACGCCATCATGCCAAGCCGCTGGATGCCACCCGTCTCAGCCGCGCACCGCCCCAGATCTGATCAACGTTTCATTTCCTTGATCAATATCCGCCCCTTGGCGGACCTTCTATGCTGGAGCATTCCAATGACGACTCTTGATATCAACGCACCCGGCGATACCGGTGCGACCAAACTCTACCGTGCCGCGTGGCGCTGGCACTTTTATGCAGGCCTTTTTGTGATCCCGTTCCTCATGATCCTTGCCGTCACCGGCATGGCCATGCTGTGGATCGCATGGGTCGATGGCCGTGACGGCGAACGCACACCTGTCGTGCCGCAGGATACAGCGATGCAAATCTCCATTCAGGCAGAGGCAGCGGTTGCGGCCATTCCGGGCGGTGAGCTGAAGCAATATGTAGCCCCGCGCACACCAGAAGTAGCAGCGCTGTTCCGCGTTGACCACGAAGGGGATGCAACCATGGTGGCGGTTGATCCCTATACCGGGCAGGTGATCGAAACCTTCCCCCGGCGCAGCGGCTGGTATGACTTTGCCGACGGCATCCACAGTGATTTGATGCTGGGCGTAACCGGCGACCGGATGCTGGAAACAGCCGCTTCGCTTGCGATGGTGCTGGTGGCAACGGGCCTTTACATGTGGTGGCCCCGCGGTGACGGCTGGCGGCGCGCGCTGGTGCCAACACTCGCGACGGGGCGATCCTTGTGGAAATCCCTGCACGGGGTTGTGGGCATCTGGGTTTCCATCATTCTGGTATTCTTCCTGATCTCTGGTCTGTCCTGGGCAGGCATCTGGGGGGGCAAGATGGTGCAGGCGTGGAGCCAATTCCCGGCCGAGAAATGGGACGCCGTCCCGCTGTCTGATGTGACCCACGCCAACATGAACCACGCCCGCCGCGAGGTGCCCTGGGCGCTGGAACTGACACCGATGCCAGCATCAGGCAGCGATGCCGGGGTGCCGGGGGTGACGGCACCGCTGGTCAATATGGGCAGCGTTGATGCCTTGGCGCGGGAGATCGGGTTCGATGCCCGCTACCAGATGAACCTGCCCAGCGGCGATGCCGGTGTGTGGACCCTCAGCCGGGATTCGATGAACACGGACAGCACCGATCCGATGTCAGACCGCACGGTCCATGTCGATCAATACACCGGCAACATCCTCGCCGATGTGCGGTATGAGGATTACACATGGGCAGGCAAAGCCATGGCAGTGGGCATCGCGCTGCACATGGGGACCATGGGATTATGGAGCGTGCTGGCCAATACAATCGTCTGTCTTGCGGTGATGTTCCTGTGTGTCAGCTCCGTGGTGCTGTGGTGGAAACGCCGCCCCGTCGGCGCGGGACGTCTGGCCGCACCGCCCATGCCGCGCGAATTGCCCCTGTGGCAGGGTGCGGTGCTGGTTGGATTGGCCGTGTCGATGGCATTTCCGATGGCAGGGCTGGCGCTGCTGACGGTGTTGGCACTGGACAGCCTGATCCTGTCACGGCTGCCGTTTTTGCGGCGGGCGCTGACCTGAACAGGCTCTAAACAGGGCCTTAGTCTCGAATTTGGGGGCGGCTGTACGTCGCACCTGATCAATCAAAGAACGGTGTCATCTGCGCGACGATCACTGCATTCTCCGCCAGGGCACGGGCCATCAGCGCGCGTTCCTCATCGTCGATCTCCTGACCGTCCGCTTCGCGCTCCGCCAAGGTGCCATACCCGGTCACATCCAAAGGTGCAGTATCCGCCTGCTTGAGGATGGCCACCGTCTCCCGTACCGCTTCCGCTTCGTCCACACCTGACGCAAAACACATCAACGCCGCCCCGGTTGCCTTGTCGGGCAAGCCGTCGCCTTCCTTGCGCCCGATCTGCACCAGCAAGGTAAAGACCTGCTGGCGGGAGGGCTTTTTGGGTTTCTTCTTGTCTGACATGAAAAGGGCCGCCTTTGGTATGAAAGGCAGCCCTAGCGTGATCAGGTTGGTTTGGGAAGTGTCGCGATCAGTCGCGCAGCAGCTCGTTGATCGACGTTTTGGAGCGTGTACGCTCATCCACCCGCTTCACAATCACCGCACAATAGAGGTTCACACCGTTCTTGGACGGCATGGAACCAGCCACGACCACGGACCCCGATGGCACTTCACCGTACATCACTTCGCCGGTTTCGCGATCCACGATCTTGGTGGATTGGCCAATGAAAACGCCCATGCCCAGCACGGATCCTTCGCGCACGATGCAGCCTTCGACCACTTCGGAGCGCGCGCCGATAAAGCAGTTGTCTTCGATAATGGTCGGTCCGGCCTGCATCGGTTCCAACACGCCGCCGATGCCCACGCCACCCGACAGGTGCACGTTCTTGCCGATCTGCGCGCAGGAGCCGACCGTGGCCCATGTGTCGACCATGGTGCCTGAATCAACATAGGCCCCGATGTTCACAAACGACGGCATCAGCACCACACCGGGCGCGATGAACGCCGACCGGCGCACCACGCAGTTGGGCACAGCGCGGAAACCGGCTTCGGTCCACTGCGCATCGCCCCAGCCCTTGAACTTGCTGTCGACCTTGTCCCACCAGCCGGCACCCTGCGGGCCGCCTTCCTGATGCTCCATGTCCTTGATCCGAAAGCCCAGCAGCACGGCTTTCTTGGCCCATTGGTTCACATGCCAATCGCCGCTCTCCATCTTCTCCGCGACGCGGAGCTTTCCGCTGTCCAATGCGTTCAGCGTTTCCTCAATGGCATCGCGCGTCTCACCGGTGGTGGCAGAGGTGATCTGATCACGGGTGTCCCATGCAGCTTCAATGGCGGTCTCAAGTTGGGCATTCGACATAGGGGCGCTCCTGAATGAAAAGGTTTGGCGGGCTATACCTGTGCGCGCGGACCTGCGCAATCTGTCAGCGCCATTTGATCGAACAGCCCATGGAGGCGGTCTGGTCCTCCGGACCACGTCCCGTCTGCGCCACTTGGGTCATCGCATTCAGCAATTCCGGCACGCGGTTTGCCGGGTCATCACGCATGCCAATGTCATCCAGCCTGCCGCGGTATTGCAGCCCACCCTTGGCATCGAACCCAAAGAAGTCTGGTGTGCAAACGGCCCCATACGCGCGGCCCACCGATTGATCCTCATCCACCAGATAGGGCGCTTGCAGGCCATGTGCCTTTGCAAAGGCGGTCATACGGTCCGGTGCATCAGCGGGGTAATCGTTGTAATCGTTGGACATGATCGCCACGCAGCCGACCCCGATCTCTTCCAACGCCTGCATGTCTTTTGCCAGACGGTCGATCAGGGCAATCACATAGGGGCAGTGGTTGCAGATGAACGCCACCAACAGCCCCTTATCCCCCATCACGCTGTCACGGCTGTGGCGCACCCCTTCGGGTGTGGCCAGATCAAAATCGGGCGCAGGCCAGTCAAAATCGCAAATCCTGGATTCAAGTAACATGGTGATGTTTCTCCCCGTCAAACACACGGCTCATAGTGAAGCCGCAGAAGACGGTGGTCAATTGTTCGCGTGCCGTGCATTCTGACGTCTGGCAACGCCTTGCCAGCATCATCCGGAGACCACGATGACACGAGAGAACCGCCGCCATCCCCTGCGGGACGCGATTGAAGACCGGCAGGCCGTACAGGTCACGCCAGATACGCCGCAAACGCGCGCATCCGCCTACCAACTGGCGTTCACCGACAATGACTTCATGCTGCGCGAAGAACTGCGGCCGGTGCGTTTGCAACTGGAACTGCTGAAACCGCAGATGATGCTGGATGAGGAAGGGATTCAATCGACCATCGTGCTGTTTGGTGGCGCGCGTATTCCATCGCCGGAAAACAAGGCTTCTGCCCGGACGGAGACATTGGCCGATCTGTCACGGTTCTATGAAGAGACGCGGGAGTTCTCGCGGCTGATGACGCTGAAGTCGATGGAAAGCGGTGGCGCCGAAGATGTGATTGTCACCGGCGGCGGCCCCGGTGTGATGGAAGCCGGAAACCTTGGCGCGCTGGATGCAGGCGGGCGGTCTATCGGTCTGAACATCGTGCTGCCGTTTGAGCAGGCACCGAACGAATATGTCACGCCTGAGCTGTGTTTCAACTTCCACTACTTCGCCATCCGCAAGATGCACTTCTTGATGCGCGCGAAGGCGATTTGCGTCTTTCCCGGTGGGTTTGGAACGATGGATGAGCTGTTTGAATCGCTCACGCTCATTCAGACCGGCAGGATGGAGCCGTTGCCCTTCCTGCTGTTCGGCACTGATTTCTGGAAAAAGATCATCAACTGGGAGGCGTTGGCAGACGCCGGGACGATTTCAGCTGAAGATCTCAATCTGTTCAAATTTGTCGAAACGGCAGAGGACGCCATGGCGGAAATTGCCAAATGGGAACGCGCCCCCGCGCGGCAGAAAGTGCCGGGCCGTTCGACTTAGTGGGCTGCGGCGGGCGCTTCTTCGGGCAAAAGACCGATTTCAATGTGGTGTGGCAGTGTTTCAACCACATGGCCCTCGTCCGTTTCGCGCACGGCATAGCCATAGCCCGCAAGGCGGTGCTGCCATTCACGAGGCGACAAAGCATGTTCGCGCTCGCGGATCACAAGTTCCATCACCTGGGCGATGATAAAGGGGTCTTTGGTAGACGGTGCAGACATCTGAAGTCTCCTAATCGCTTTTTGCAATGAAGAGAGACTGCGGGGGGGTCGTGGCGAAAATCGTTCACGTTTTTGGCAGAAAGAAGGTCATTTCGTGATGCCTGCGATTTTGAGACAGCATACCGTCAAAGCGAAACTATCACTGTAAATCAACGGTATGAACGAAATCCTGCGCGAGATTTCCAGCCCAACACACTGCCACATTCCAGCAGCAAACAGATTTTAACCAATGACCTCGGGTCAGCCTGCGCTGCCCAGACCGGCTTCTGCCTCGATCTGCTTGCGCGACTTGCGCGCCCGCTCCGTGGCGGACTTCAACTGGCCACAAGCGGCCATGATGTCCTCCCCCCGTGGCGTCCGGATCGGAGAAGCATAACCGGCCTTGTAGATGATGTCCGCAAAGCGCCGGATGCGGTTGTTGGACGACCGCTTGTAGGGTGCACCGGGCCATTCGTTGAAGGGGATCAGGTTGATCTTGGCCGGGATGCCTTCGATCAGTTTGATCAGGCGGTGCGCGTCTTCGTCACTGTCGTTCACCCCGTCCAGCATCACGTATTCAAACGTAATCCGCTCTGAGTTGCGGCCGCGCGGATAGGTGCGCAGGGAGGCCAGCAGCTCCTCAATGTTCCAGCGCTTGTTGATTGGCACGAGCGTGTTGCGCACTTCATCCGTGGTCGCATGGAAACTGACCGCCAGTTGGCAGCCGATCTCATCCGCCGTCCGCTCAATCTCCGGCACCACGCCGGAGGTGGACAGGGTGATGCGACGGCGGGACAGTTGAATGCCCTCTTCATCCATCGCGATTTTCATCGCGTCGCGCACGTTCTCGAAGTTGTAAAGCGGTTCACCCATGCCCATCAGCACAATATTGCTGAGCAATCGCGTCTCATCCTTCGGCGCGCCGATCTCCGGCCATTCGCCCAGATCATCGCGGGCGACCATCACCTGCCCTATGATCTCTGCCGCTGTCAGGTTGCGCACCAGCTTCTGGGTGCCAGTATGGCAGAACGAACAGGTCAACGTGCACCCGACCTGAGAGGACACACAAAGCGTGCCGCGCCCCTCTTCCGGGATATAGACAACCTCAACTTCATGCCCGCCGGCGATGCGCACCAGATACTTGCGCGTGCCGTCTTCGCTGACCTGCTTGGTGACCACCTCTGGTACCTCGATCACGAACTTCTCTGCCAGTTCCGCCCGGTAGGCTTTGGCAAGGTTCGTCATCTCCGCAAAATCGCGCACGCCCCACTGATAGATCCACTGCCAGATCTGCCCCACCCGCATCTTCGCCTGCTTTTCCGGCGTGCCATTGGCAATCAGCACATCGCGCATGGCCGCGCGCGTCAGACCCACAAGGTTCTGCGGCCCTTCGGGCAGTTTGCGCGGGATGGTATGAACGTCTTGAGTGATCGGTGCGGTGGCTGACATGGGGACGACTCACGGGTTAGGGGTGAAGCGCCTGATATATAGGGTCGCGCGGGATTTGCAAAAAGGGACTGCAAGGTAAGGGATGCCCTACTTGCGCTTCAAAGGTGCAAAGGCCAGAGTGTTCCCCATTCTTAAGACCAATTTTTAAAAAGCAGCGCCCTTCGCCGGTTGTCCAAATTTTTGGGATGACAGGCAAACTCAAAGGGGCAATGCGCAATGCTATAGAGAGGAAGACGATTATGCCTATCACTCTAGGTTTGATTTTTACATTTTGCACCGCCGCACTGGTGATTTTCGGCGACTACCTGATCAAGATTGCAGCAGACCGGGGTCACGGCGTTATGTCGGGACTGGTGATGTCGGGATGCATTCTATACGCCGTATCCGCCCTGATGTGGTTCTACGCCCTGCATCACGTCACGCTGTCGCAAGCAGGTGTGGCCTATTCCATGCTGACGCTTCTCGCGCTCTGCGCCATCGGTGTCGCATATTTCGGAGAGGTGCTTTATCCGCGTGAGATCGCAGGGATCGGCTTTGCCCTGCTGGCGATGGTCCTGATGATGCGGGTTGCCTGATACCAGCGCTGCGGTTTACCCGCCGCAGCGCTTTGCCGCATCCTCGACCGCTGCGGTAAAGCCCAGCAGGGAAAACGTGTCCTTGGTGTTGGTCCCACGCCCGGACACACCCGTGACAACCGCATCCGCACCGCGTTTCATCGCCGTGATGATCCGCGCGTCATCCTCTGTGGTGGCCGGCCATGCCCACTCCCCTTCGGTGAACAATTCAAACGCGTTGCCAGAGATGTTCAGGTTCACCGTGGATCCATCCGCAAAAGGATAACCGCCCGTGAAAGCCACCTGACCCTTGGCACCTGCGGACGGACGATAAAAGACCATCAGCAAGGTCTGACCCCGGTTCACCGCCACAACGCGGCCATCGCGGGAATTCACTGTCTCCTTCGGTGTGGACACGCCCCAGCACTCTGTCGGGTTGTCCTCAACAAACACGCTCCAGTCGGTCTTGGCAGCGACACGGTTGGTGCTTTGGTCCTGTGCAAATGCACCCGTTGTCAGCACACAGGCCAGACCCGCACCCACGGCAATCGTCTTCAAAAATTTCATCTGTTCAGCCTCCAGACTTCCCAAACCTCAATACATGCAGACCCTTTGGCGGGTTTTGCGCCGCTCTCCATCACGGGACTGTTCTCTTTTGTTCATCAAACATACTAACGTAAAAGAGGCGACAGGCGAAAGAGCCCATTGGCGGCTTTTTGCCAAGAAAAAGGACACAAATTCATGAGCAACCCAGCGCCATTCGCGGAAATCTGGCGTGGTGATTTCCTTGAAAGCGTCCATTCAGGGCATGCGGTGATCTGCGGTGACAAGGGTCAGGTCGTGGAAAGCTGGGGCGATCCGGATGCGATGATGCTGCCACGGTCCTCGTCCAAGATGATCCAGGCCCTGCCGCTGATCCAATCCGGCGCGGCTGAGGCGGCGGGTCTGACCACACGGCACCTTGCCGTTGCCTGCGCCTCCCATCAGGGGGCTGCGATCCATACGGATCTTGTGAACGCATGGCTTGCGGCGCGTGATCTGACCGATGATGCGCTGCGGTGCGGACCGCAAACCCCCGCGGACAAAACCGCGCGGGACGCGTTGATCCGCGCTGATGAGGCCCCTTGCCAGTGTCACAACAATTGCTCCGGCAAACACGCAGGATTTCTGACGCTGACACAGCATCTGGGCGCAGGCCCGGAGTACGTCGAGATTGACCATCCCGTCCAACAGGCCTGCCTTGAAGCCTTTGAGCGTGTGACCGATGAATCCTCGCCCGGATACGGGATCGACGGGTGTTCGGCCCCGAACTTTGCCTGCACCATGACAGGAATGGCCCGTGCCATGGCCCATTTTGCTGCGGCCCCCGATGGATCTGCCGAAGCGCGCCTGCACCAAGCCATGCGCCTGCATCCCGAACTGGTCGCAGGAGAGGGGCGCGCCTGCACGGAGTTGATGCGCGCAACGGACGGCAAGGTCGCGTTGAAGACGGGTGCCGAAGGCTACTTCATCGCCATTCTGCCGGAACAACACATGGGCATCGCGCTCAAAGCGGCCTGCGGCACAACGCGGGCGGCAGAATGTGGGATCGCCGCGCTGCTGGTGCGGCTGGGGGTGCTGGACGCCAACCACCCTGCCGCGATCAAACGGATGAACGCGCCGATTGAAAACTGGCGCGGGATCAGAACCGGAACCATGAAAGCAGCACCCGGCCTGATCTGATCTACATCTCTACAATTGGCGCGACCTCGGCGGTGCCGCTGCCATCCGCCACCATTGGGCAGGCCGCAGCCACTTTGCAGGCTGCGTCAATGTCGTCCGCCCGGATGATCGTGAACCCCGACAGCGGGTTTGCACCGCCGTTGTCCGCCACACCCGTGGCACTGATCGTCTTGGACATGCCCACCGGATTGCCCGGATGCACGACGTTCTCTCCGATGTCCTTGTACCAGGCCTCCCAAGCCGCCATCGCCTTGGCTCCTTCTTCCGGAGTCTCCGGCATCTTGCCACCGTGATAGGCCAGCATGAAATCAGGCATCTGTTCTCTCCCCCTTGGTGTTGAAGGGGGGAGTATATCAGATTTTGCCCTCTTTCGCGACGCGCCCTGCGCTCAGCCGACGAAATCCGCCTTCGCATAGCCCTGCACATACAGGAGCGCGGTCAGATCCCCGTGGTTGATCCGGACCTCGCATTCCGCCGCCACGCTTGGCTTGGCGTGCAGCGCCACACCCAGCCCGGCACGGTCCAGCATGCCCAGATCATTGGCCCCGTCCCCCACAGCAATCACATCATCTTCGGCAATCCCCAACCGCGTGGTGATCTGCTCCAAGGCATCGACCTTGGCCTGTCGCCCAAGGATCGGCACCCCGACTTCTCCGGTCAGCTTCCCATCTTCAATCAGCAGCGTATTGGCGCGATTCTCATCAAACCCCAGATGCGCAGCAACGGCAGAGGTAAAGGCGGTGAACCCGCCCGATACCAGCGCCGCATGCCCGCCCCGCGCCTTCATCGTCGCCAGCAGGGTCTTGCCGCCGGGCATGTAGGTGATGCGCTGCGCCAGAACCTGATCAATCACAGCCGCGTTCAGCCCCCGCAACAACCCAACCCGCTCCCGCAGCGCCCCGTCGAAATCCAATTCGCCATTCATGGCCCGCGCAGTGATGTCCTTCACCCGCGCGCCTACGCCCGCTTCATCGGCCAGTTCATCAATACATTCCTGCTGGATCATGGTGCTGTCCATATCCGCCAGGAGCATCTTCTTGCGCCGCCCTGCGGTCGGTATCACCACCAGGTCCACACCCTGCCCCTGCACATCCGCCCAGACATCCCAGCGGTTGCCTGGTGCCCCCGGCATATCAAACTCGACCGCCTCCCCCGGCGCCAACCACCGCAGATCACTGCCCCCCCAGGCATTGCGCAACGCGGTCACCATCTCAGGTGCCAGCGGTGCAACGGGGTTGGGCGCAGTCAACAGAACAGCTGTAAACATCTGGTTCTCCGGGTAAAGTTTCCGATCCGCGACATTCGCGGGCAGAAATAGTCTGTTTCCGGCGCTCTAGCGTGATTTAGCGCCTTGTGCCAGTGCCCACCCCGCCGTAATTCGGTCCGTGGGACACCCTTCCCCAACGAAGGGCGCATATCTGTGAGGATAACAGGAATGACTATTCAACAACCGGCCACGCGGCCGGCAAACCCGCGTTTTTCATCCGGCCCCTGTGCCAAACCCCCGACATTCACGCTTCAATCGCTGTCCGGCGCACCGCTGGGCCGCAGCCACCGTGCGGCCCCCGGCAAGGCCAAGCTGCTGGAAGCGATCGAGACCACGCGCGAGATCCTCGGCGTGCCTGCCGACTACAAGATCGGCATCGTGCCTGCGTCCGACACCGGCGCATTTGAGATGGCCATGTGGACCATGCTGGGTCAGCGCCCTGCGGAAATGGTCGCATGGGAAAGCTTCGGCGCAGGCTGGGTCACCGATGTGGTCAAGCAGCTCAAGATCGAAGCGACCACGCATACGGCTGACTATGGCGAGATCGTTGATATGGCGGCGCTCAACTACGACCATGACGTCTGCTTTACGTGGAATGGCACCACCTCCGGCGTGCGTGTGGCATCCGGCGATGTGATCCCGGCCGACCGCGCGGGCCTAACGCTTTGCGACGCGACCTCTGCTGCCTTCGCGATGGACCTGCCGTGGGACAAGCTCGATGTGACCACCTTCTCCTGGCAGAAGGTGCTGGGCGGTGAAGCCGCCCACGGCATGCTGATCCTGTCCCCCCGCGCGGTGGAACGGCTGGAGTCTTACACACCGCCATGGCCCCTGCCGAAAATCTTCCGCCTCACCAAAGGCGGCAAGCTGAACGAAGGCATCTTCCGGGGCGAGACCATCAACACGCCCTCCATGCTCTGCGTCGAGGACTATATTCAGGCTCTAACATGGGCGAAATCAGTCGGCGGCCTGCAAGGTTTGATCGCCCGCGCCGATGCCAATGCCGGCGCGATTGCGGATTTCGTTGCCGCACATGACTGGATCGACTTCCTCGCCAGTGACCCCGCGACGCGCTCCAACACCTCGGTGTGTCTGAAGTTCACCGACGACCGCATCACCGATGGTGCCGCCTTCGCAAAAGCTGTCGCCAAGCGTCTCGCGGATGAAAACGTCGCGCTCGACATCGGCGCTTACCGCGATGCCCCTCCGGGCCTGCGCATCTGGTGTGGTGGCACGGTGGAAACATCCGACATCGCCGCGATGCTGCCCTGGCTCGCCTGGGCCTTCGAGGCCGAAATCAACGCATAATCAACGGTGGGTTTCACCCACCCTACGCCGGTAGGGTGGGTGAAACCCACGCGCACCCCATTCAACAAAAGGACCGCTCCCATGGCCCCCAAAGTACTCATCTCCGACAAACTCTCCGACGCCGCCGTGCAAATCTTCCGCGACCGCGGCATCGACGTCGATTTCCAGCCCGATCTGGGCAAGGACAAGGACAAACTGGCCGAAGTCATCGGCAATTATGACGGCCTCGCCATTCGCTCCGCCACCAAGGTCACCGAGAAAATCCTCGCCAATGCGCCCAACCTCAAGGTCATCGGCCGCGCGGGCATCGGCACCGACAACATCGACAAGGACGCGTCTTCCAAGAAAGGCGTGATCGTGATGAACACGCCTTTCGGCAACATGATCACCACCGCCGAACACGCCATCGCGATGATGTTCGCTGTCGCGCGGCAAGTTCCCGAAGCCTCCGCCTCCACTCACGCGGGCAAGTGGGAGAAATCCAAGTTCATGGGTGTGGAGCTGACCGGCAAAACGCTGGGCGTCATCGGTGCGGGCAACATCGGCGGCATCGTCTGCGACCGCGCGCGCGGTTTGAAGATGAAGGTCGTGGCCTACGATCCCTTCCTCGGAGAAGAAAAGGCCGAAAAGATGGGCGTCGAGAAAGTCGAACTGGACGAACTCCTCAAACGCGCTGACTTCATCACCCTGCACGTACCCTTCACCGATCAGACGGCGAATATCCTCAGCCGCGAGAACCTTGAGAAAACCAAGAAAGGCGTGCGCATCATCAACTGCGCCCGTGGCGGTCTGGTGGATGAAGAGGCGCTGGCCGATCTGCTGAAATCCGGCCATGTCGCAGGCGCGGCCTTTGACGTGTTCAAGGTCGAACCCGCTACCGAAAACCCGCTCTTCAACCTGCCCAACGTGGTCTGCACCCCACACCTCGGTGCCGCGACGACCGAGGCGCAGGAAAACGTCGCCCTGCAAGTGGCCGAACAGATGTCCGACTATCTGCTCACGGGTGCCGTAACCAACGCGCTGAACATGCCCTCGGTGACGGCGGAAGAAGCCAAAGTGATGACCCCGTGGATCAACCTCGCCGGTCACCTTGGTGCCTTCATCGGCCAGATGACGGACGAGCCGATCAAAGCCATCAACATCCTTTATGATGGCTCCGTTGCTGAAATGAACCTCGAAGCGCTCAACTGCGGCGTCGTCGCGGGCATCATGAAACGCGCCAATCCGGACGTGAACATGGTCTCCGCCCCGGTGGTCGCGCGTGAAAAGGGTATCCAGATCAGCACCACCAATCAGGACAAATCCGGTGTCTTCGACGGCTATATCAAAGTCACTGTCGTCACCGACAAACGCGAGCGTTCCGTTGCGGGCACCGTGTTCTCCGACGGCAAACCGCGCTTCATCCAGATCAAAGGCATCCAGATCGATGCCGAAATCGGCGCGCATATGATCTACACCACCAATGAAGACGTGCCGGGCATCATCGGCACCCTGGGTCAGACCATGGGCGAAAACGGCGTGAACATCGCGAACTTTACCCTTGGCCGGGCGGAGGTGAAAGGCGAGGCGATCGCACTTCTCTATGTCGATGAACCCGTGCCCGCCCCGGTGATCAGGAAGCTCGAAGCAACCGGCATGTTCACGCAAGTGAAACCCCTGCAATTCGACGTCGCCTGAACAGATACAGGGCGGGTCACACAAGGCCCGCCCTTTTCATCTGCTGCCACGCAGCCTATGCCTGCGCCCATGACAACACCGCTCTACGCCATTGGCGACATCCACGGCCAGCTTGACGCCCTGCACGCCGCGCTCGACCTCATCAAAGCCGACGGTGGGCCTGACGCGCATGTCGTCTTCCTTGGCGATTACACCGACCGCGGTCCGGACAGCAAAGGCGTGCTCGATCTGCTGGTGCAGGGCCGCGCGGACGACCGCAACTGGACCCTTCTGCGCGGCAACCACGACCGGATGTTTGCTTGGTTCATGCACGAATACCCATTGCACGACGCCTATCTGCCCATCGACCTCTACTGGCTGCACCCGCGGCTCGGCGGGGACACGACTCTGGCCTCCTATGGCATTGACTTCTCGGAACGAAACCGCCAACTCGACGTACACGCCCAAGCACGCGCTGCCGTGCCGCAATCCCACGTCGATCTGCTCAACAGCCTCACGCCCTTTTATGAAACCGATGACCTCTTCTTCGCCCACGCAGGCATCCGCCCCGGTGTGCCGCTGGACGAGCAAGACATCGAAGACCTGCTGTGGATCCGCAAGGAATTCCACGCCGTCCGCTACCCCCATCCCAAGATCATCGTGCACGGCCACACGCCGGTGGAACGCGCACAGCACTACGGCAACCGGGTCAATCTCGACAGCGGCGCGGGTTACGGCAAACCCCTGACCACCGCCGTCTTTGAAGGCAAAGACTGCTGGACGCTCACACCCAAAGGCCGCATTGCCCTGACCCCATAGCGCTACGCCGACCGCCCCTTCCAAATGGTTCAAAAAACCCGGGGAATCGGCCCCCTTCGGGCCGATGGGGCAGAGCCCCTCATAGAAGACTCTAAAAGACCCGATCCAACAGCCAGAACACGACGGCCCCACCAACCAGACCGCCTGCCCCGGCCAAAACAATCCACCGCCAGAACGTCGGCCGTGGCGGCGTCTCTTCATTGGCGCGGAGCAAGGCATCCTCCACCAGCTGTGGCAAACGGGGGCCAAAGCGCGCCAACACCATCGCCGTGCTGGCCAGATCATTCAATGCCGCGCGTGGCCCGATGGATTTGGTGATGTAATCGGTGACAATCGGACTTGCGACTTCCCAGATGTTGATATGCGGGTTCAACGACCGGGCAACGCCTTCGACAACCACCATGGTGCGCTGCAACAAGATCAGCTCGGTCCGTGTCTCCATCCCGAAACGCTCTGTCACTTCAAACAGATAGGTCAGCAGTCGCGCCATGGAGATGCGCGTGGCATCCATGCCGAAAATCGGCTCTCCCACAGCGCGCAGGGCGCGGGCGAATTCATCAACATCCTTGTCCGCAGGCACATAACCCGCTTCAAAATGCACCTTCGCCACCCGTTTGTAATCGCGCCGGATAAAGCCATAGAGGATCTCTGCATAGACCCGCCGCGTATACTCATCCAGATAGCCCATGATCCCGAAATCATAGGCGATGATGTCCCCGTTGGGCGCGACCTTCAGGTTGCCCTGGTGCATGTCCGCGTGGAAATACCCGTCGCGCAGGGCGTGGTTCAAAAACAACTGCAACACCCGGTTGCCCAGCGCCACACGGTCATGGCCTGCGGCGTCAATCGCGTCATTGTCGCCCATCGGTGCGCCATCTGCCCAGCCAAGCGTCATCACCCGGCGGGCCGACAGGTTCCACTTGATCTGAGGCAGTTGGAACCCGTCGTCTTTCTCCGTATTCGCCGCAAACTCGGACGCAGCGGCACTTTCCAGACGCAGATCCAACTCCCCCCGTACCACGCCGTCGAAATGTTCGATCACTTCCATCGGGCGCAGCCGACGTGCGCCGGGGGCGAAAATCTCTACCATGCGGGCGGCCAGATAAAAGGCGTCCACATCCTTGCGAAACGCCTTCTCGATCCCCGGCCGCAGCACTTTGACCGCTACTTCTTCGCTGTTGTCCGCCAGCCGCGCCTTGTGGACCTGCGCAATCGACGCCGCTGCCACAGGTTCGCTGAATTCCGAGAATAACTCATCCACCGGCAGACCAAGTTCCCGCTGCACTTCTGCCTTGGCCTCCGCGATGGAGAAAGGCGGCAATTTGTCCTGCAACACGCGCAGCTGCACCGCCAGCTCATCCCCCACCACATCGGGCCGGGTCGACAAGACCTGACCGAACTTGATGTAGGCCGGGCCCAGCGCCGTCAGCGCACGGGTCGCAGGCGGCATCGTCGGATCCCCCTTCAGGCCGAGGAACTTGAACGGCAGACCCAACGCGCGGGCGACAAACCGCAGGGCGGGCGGCGCCTCAAACGCATCGAGCACCACATTCATCGCGCCTGTGCGCTCCAACGTGGCGCCGGTGCGAATGAGCCGCCAGATGTTGTGTGGACCGCGCATCAGGCTGTCCCCGCGGGGACAGTTGTGCTTAATGCAGCGTTAACCACAACCAGTTGACAGAACATCAGATTTTCCACCCCGAATGCAGGGCTGCAATGCCCATTGTCAGGTTGCGATAGCTTGCGTTCTCAAACCCGGCGGTGCGGACCATGTCCAGAAATGTCTCCTGATCGGGGAAGTTGCGGATCGATTCCACCAGATACTGATAGCTGTCGCGGTCATTGGCGATCAGCTGTCCCATGCGCGGGATCACGTTGAAACTGTAGAGGTCATAGGCCTTTTGCATCATCGGATTGGGCAGTTGGCTGAACTCCAGCACCATCAGGCGGCCACCGGGGCGCAGCACACGGAACGCTTCATTCAGCGCTTCCTGGGGCCGGGTCACATTCCGGATGCCGAAACTGATGGTGTAGACGTCAAAGGTATTGTCCTCGAACGGCAATGCCATCGCATCGCCCACCACCCAATCAAGGCTGTCCGCCATTGCAGCGGCTTCCGCCCTCTTGCGGCCTTCGATCAGCATCCCTTCGGTCAGGTCGCAGACCGTTGCATGCCCATGCCCCGCGCGTTTGAGGAATTTGAACGACACATCGCCCGTACCCCCCGCTACATCCAGCAGCTTCTGCCCCGCGCGCGGTGCCAGCCAATCCATCATCGCCTCTTTCCAGATGCGGTGGATGCCCACGCTCATCACATCATTCATGATGTCGTATTTGTTGGCCACGTCCGAGAACAGGTCGCGGACCATGCCCGCCTTCTCGTCCTCGGGGACTTCACGGGCACCGAAATGGGTGGTTTTGTCGGTCATGGTCTTGCCTCTGCCTTGCTAAAGCGGGGATATAGCCTCAGATGGGCAGATACAAACTTCCTTTTGACGCAGGCCGGTTAGACCAGATGTGGATATTCGAAGCGATTTGGCAAAAGGCATTGGCGGTGGTCGAGGCCGCGCGCACCGCGCCAGAGGTGTTTTTTCCGATCTTTGTCGTTGGCCTGATTCTGATCTGGCTAAAATGGCGTGTGCTGGGCAAGGGTATGCGCCGCGCGGCGCGCGACAATTACGCCGGATGGACCACCGACGCCAAGGCGGGCACCAAAACACACGAAACCGGAGTGGGAACCACATCTGTGCTGGTGATGAAACCTGCCAAGATGCTCTGGGTTTCTGTCTGGACCTTTGTGTTTTTTGGCGGCGGTGCGCTGTTCCTGGCGACCCGCAACGCGCCGCTGACCTTAAGGGACAAGGCCAGCGTTGCGATCAGCGCCGTCTTCGCCCTGCTTGCAGTTGTCCTTTTTATCCGCTCGTTTGACCGCATCCGCATCTATGATGGCCGAATCGAACGGACAAGGCTTTTTGCCCGCCGCGTCTCCGCGCCGCTTTCGACCCTCACGTCGGTTGCGCCTTTGTCAAAGACGATCCTCGGAGGGGTCACGCTGACTTTCAACGACGGGCAGCGGCTCAAAATTCCGGCGCGCATGACCGGATACCGCCAACTGCTTGACCATCTCGCGGTGGAGGATCCCAAGCTACGCCTGATGATGACCCTCGCCACCCGCCAAATGGAGGCGCAGAAATAGTGCCCGAACTTCCCGAAGTAGAGACTGTTATGCGTGGTCTGGCCCCCGCCATGACGGGTGCGGTGATCGCGCAGGCGGACGTGAACCGGCCCGATCTGCGCTGGCCGTTCCCGGTGGATATGTCTGCGCGGCTAAGCGGGCAAAAGGTCCTGCAACTGCGCCGTCGGTCGAAATACATCCTTGCGGATCTGGCGTCGGGGGAATCGCTTCTGATCCATCTTGGTATGTCGGGGCGGATGCTGGTGTCAGGCGATCCGCTGGGGCAGTTTGCGCACAACCACCCCGCGCCGGAGAAACACGACCATGTTGTGTTGCACATGGACAACGGCGCGCGGATCACCTTCAACGACCCCCGCCGCTTTGGCGCGATGGACCTGATGGAGACGGCGACCGCCGCCAGCCACAAGCTGCTCGCCGTGCTGGGGCCGGAACCGCTGGGGAATGATTTTCACGAAACGCATCTGATTGCTGCTCTGAAAGGCCGCATGATGCCTGTAAAATCGGCGCTGCTGGATCAGAAAATCGTGGCCGGGCTGGGCAATATCTATGTCTGCGAGGCGCTTTACCGGGGACGCATCCACCCCGCGCGCAAAACCGGGCGCATCTCAAAACCCCGCATCGCGGCGCTGGTGCCGATCATCCGGCAGGTGCTGGCAGAGGCGATTGAGGCAGGCGGATCATCGCTGCGCGATTTCCGGCAAGCCGATGGGGAACTGGGGTATTTCCAACACAACTTTGATGTCTATGGCCGCGAAGGTGCACCCTGCCGCACCCCCGATTGCAGCCAGCCCATCAGGCGGATTGTGCAGTCAGGCCGGTCGTCCTTCTATTGCCCAACCTGTCAAAGATAGCTTGAACCACGCCCCCCCCGTGATATGCACGATGGTCTGAGCAACAACCAAAGAGCATTCTTGATGGCTTATGAAACGATCAATCTTGACGTAGACAACCATATTGCCCTGATCACCCTGAACCGACCCGACGCGATGAACGCGCTCAACGATGTGTTGTTGGGAGAGCTGGCGGATGCGCTGAACGGGTGCCAGGAAAACGACAAGGTGCGCTGCATCGTGATCACCGGCTCGGAGAAGGCCTTCGCCGCCGGGGCCGACATTGCGATGATGAAGGACAAGAGCTTTGTCGATGTCTTCTCGGGTGATCTTTTCACGGCTGAGACGGATCAGATCATGCGCGTGCGCAAGCCGATCATCGCGGCGGTCTCCGGCTATGCGCTGGGTGGCGGGTGCGAATTGGCAATGATGTGCGACTTTATCATTGCGTCGGAGACGGCGAAATTTGGCCAGCCCGAGATTAATCTGGGCGTGGTTGCCGGCATCGGCGGCACGCAGCGCCTGACGCGACTGATCGGCAAATCCAAAGCGATGGATATGAACCTGACCGGCCGTTTCATGGATGCTGAAGAGGCAGAGCAGTCTGGGCTGGTGTCCCGCGTGGTGCCGGTGAAAAAGCTGATGGATGAAGCGATGGGTGCCGCAGGCAAGATCGCGGAGAAATCCATGATCACGGTGATGGTGGTGAAAGAGGCGGTGAACCGCGCCTATGAAGTGCCTTTGCGCGAAGGTCTGCTGTTTGAACGCCGGGTATTCCATTCGCTGTTCGCGACGGAAGACCAGAAAGAAGGCATGTCGGCCTTTGTGGAGAAGCGTGAGGCGCAGTTCCGGGATCGGTGAGGTTGCAGCCGGAGACGTGTGCTTTGCGGGGCAAAACGATCATTGGTTGCATGCCTCCCGATGACCGCTGGTCGATGAAGCTTCATCACGAAGATGGCTGACGATCATATCCGAAAGCTTGGCGTGAAAGGTCGCGCGCGAGCGTGCACCTGCATCCTCACACAACGGGTCCATTTCTCCTTCATTCTCACGGATACGCGGTCCGGCTGGCTTACACGCAGCCAGTCAGTTGAAATGCGTGGCATCCGGAACCAGACCATATTGCTACTGCGGAACCGGGGATGCCGCACTGCCCGCATACACATCGGCGGTAATTGTCCCTTCTTCGCGGAGGTTGATCAGCAGCATCGGGATGGCGATCTCGCTCAGGCTGTCCTCGATCAGCGTGCGGGCAATGCCGGGATCAACAATCACTGCCGAGCTCATCCTCGAATCCTGCAAGTTCTGCCCTGCAGGCGATAGATCAAGGCAGTGCAGGTCAATTGCGCGTTTGCTGACGAAGACATGAAATTCACCGCAACAATCTGCGTTTCTGGCATGCCCCTGCGTCGGTCGCCCCGCCTCTTAAACAAAGGTTGTGAGGTACAGCGACAGGGCTGGGATCAACAGAATGGCACCGAGGACGAATACTTCCGCCAACAGGAACCAGGAGACACCGCCGAAGATGGCTTCGAGCGATATGCGGTCATTGACGATGGACTTGATCACAAAGACGTTCAGCCCGATGGGCGGTGTCACCAGTCCGATTTCGAGCAGCTTGATTACAACGACACCGAACCAGATCAGCGAGAGGTCAAACGATTCCACGATAGGGATCGTCAGGGGCAGGGTCAGCAGAATGATACCGATGGAATCGAGAAACATGCCAAGGAAGATGTAGAGCAATACGATCAGTGCCATCACCATGACGAGCGAAACGCCGGAGGTTTCGATCCATGCGGTGATGTCGGCGGCCATTCCGGTGAGGGCGATAAAGTTGACAAAGAGTTTGCCGCCAATCGCGATGACAAAAATCATCGAGGATTGAAAGACGCTTTCTTTCAGGGCGGCATAGATGCCGTTCAGTTTCAGGCGCCCTAGGATCACCCCGAGAAAGAGAGTTGCCGCAGCACCGATGCCCGCGGCCTCTGTCGGCGTGAAAAGTCCGATGTAGATGCCGCCCACCACGACAACGAAGATCGCGATGATCGCCCAGCAATCGCGCAGCGCACGCATGCGGGCCGGGCGGGTGATTTCCTCGTTCGGGACGGGCGCATCCTGCGGACGCATGCGCACCCAGATGTAGATGACCAGCATATAGGCGGCGAGCGAGATCAGACCGGGGATAATGGCGGCAATGAATAGTTTGGCGATCGATTGCTCGGCGAAGATACCGTAAAGGATGAAAAGCACGCTGGGCGGTATCAGCGACCCAAGCGTGCCGCCGATGGCGACCGAGCCTGCCGCCAATGATTTGGCATAGCCAAAGCTCAGCATCTCGGGGATGGCGATGCGGCCCATGGCGGCGGCGCAGGCCACGGACGACCCTGTGATCGCCGCGAAACCGCCACAGCCCATGACGGATGCCATGGCCACGCCACCGGGCAGCTTGGCCAGCCACAGTCTGGCGGCGCGGTAGATGTCGGTGGTGAAGCCGGACTCGTAGGCGAGGTGGCCCATGAAGATGAAAAGCGGGATGGTCGAAAGCGTCGAACTGGTGATGAAGGCGTAAGGATTGTTCGCCATCAATGAAAAGGTCGGCTGCCAGGCCCATTGGGGGGCGAATTCCGCTCCGGGCCGCCAGGCGAAGATGATGAAGATCCCCACGGAGGACACAACACCGAGGGATGCGGCGATCGGCACCCGCAGGGCGAGCAGCAAGAGACTGGCGACGAGGCCGATGATACCTACTGTGAGCGGATCCATGCCTTAGTTGTCCTGCCCGCCGGGGCGGTAGGCCTCACGCAGACTTTCGTAGGTGTTCATGGTGAGCCTCAGCAGGAAGGCAGCGACGCCGAAGGCGAAGATGCACTTCATCGGCCAGGTTGGCACGTCGAGCTGGCCGTCGTAATAGAGGTTCTGGGCAATCTCGGAAGGCACCTTCTTGGCCACGACAACACCCATCGTCCCGAGAAAGAGACCGAAGAGCAGATTTCCGAAAGCCGCGAGGATGGCCTGAACGCGCAGGGGCAAAAGGTTGGCGATAACAGTGACTGCGATGTGCCCCTTCTGACGCTCCACATAGGCCAGCGGCAGGACGATAACGCAGACCATCAGCAAGCCGATGAGCAGCAGATCATCGGGGACGGGGTGGTTGAACATTCCCCGCCCGATCACCGAGCCGGTCACAATCAGGCCCATCAAGAGCAAAGCCGCGCAGCCGATCCAGAGGGCCAAGTTTTCGATGTAGGTGATCAGTCGCATTGTCGCCCTGCCAGTAGGTTCCGTTCAGGTGGCGATCCGCGCCTGAAAAAGGCGCGGATCAGAACTTTGGCAGATCAACGATCCCAAGGATATCCCTTGTCGTCCCGCTCAGCGGTGTATTTCGCGACCAGTTCTTCGAAAGCGCCATAGACCCCATCGGCGTCCAGGCCCTTGTCCGATGCCTTCGACTTCCAGGAGGCGACATCGTCATTCGCGATCTGAACAAGGGAGGTGCGCAGCTCTTCGGTCGGTTCCACGACCTCGATCTTGTGGCCGTCGATCCCTGCCTCAAGCTCTGCCCTCACCTCGGTGCGCGAAGCGTACATCTTCTCGGCGACATACTGGGTGAATTCGAGACCCAGATCGTCGATCAGCGTCTGCTGTTCGGGAGACAGGCTCATGTAGGTGTTCATGTTCATCCCGATGCCAAAGGCCAGGGTCTGACCCATGTTAAGCTCGGTGATGTACTTGGCGACCTCGTATTGTTTGTAGGCTTTGACCACATAGTAGTAAGTCGTCGACCCGCCGACAGCGCCTGCGGACAGGGATTCATAGACCTGCGGCTGTGACACGGACACGGTAGAGGCGCCCTTGGCCTCCAGTGCGGGTACGAAAGCACCCGTCGCGCGGATTGTCATGCCCTCAAGGTCCGCCGCGCTGGTGACGGGGGTATCCTTTGTCAGCAACTGCGTGGGGCCTGTCGTGTAGTTGCCGAAGTACTTGATATTGGACTTTTTCTGTTCGTCCAAAGCGGCTTCGTTCGTTGTCATGAAATCGTAGGCGGCCATCATACCGACCCATTCGTCACCGAACTGGATCGTATCGGTTACCTCATAGGCGACCAGCTGGCCCGGTGCGTAAACCGGAACGATCGAAGCCATATCGGCGACACCGTCTGACAGACCCTGTGCAGCCGTCTTGGCTCCCAGAAGAGCGCCGCCCCAAGTGATGTCGAGACCCAGCGTGCCGCCGGAGCGCTCGCGCATTTCCTCGTTTAGCCATTCGAGTGCGGCGGCACGGGTGCCGCGATTGGGGCCGAACTCGGCAAAGCGTAGCTCGCGCATCTGCGCCTCGGCGCTCGTGGGTGCGGTGAAAGTAAGGATGCCTGCCGTCATCAGTGCCGGCAGCAGTATTCCCTTGATAAGCGTTTTCATTGGTAATCCTCCCTTGCCTGGAACTACGTCCAGAGCCCCAACTATCGCACAATTGCGTTGCTTTTTGTCAACAAGTAATTTACATTTCAACAGGTGAAATTATGAGGGTTGAGAATGTGGAAATGAAATCATCGGTGCGCGACGGTAGCAGCCTGCCTCGTGTCAGGGCTGTCACACGGGCCGTGTCGATCCTGCGGGCCTTTACACTCGGGCGGCCCAACCTTGCACTGGGTGAAATCGTCAAGATTACCGGTCTGGACGCCGGCACAACCAGACGCCTCCTCGTGACCCTGCGCGACGAGGGGCTGGTGCGGCAGGATACGGCAAGCGGCCTTTACAGCGCCTCTATCGGACTGCTGGAACTGAGCCGGGCGGTCCCTGAATCCCTGTCGCTGACTTCCTTGGTCGAGGATCGCATAAAACAACTGGCAGAGGATACTCAGACGACGGTCTATCTGTCGACGGTGAGTGGCGACACTGTGCTTTGCACCGCGCGCCACAACGGAGGACGCGCGATCGAGGTGCGCTGGTGGGCGGTGGGAGAGCATCGCGCCTTCAACAAGGGCACCGGCCCGCGCGTGCTGCTGGCTTATCAACCGGAGGAACGCCGGGAAGCGGTGATGCGGGATATCCTGGCGCTGAAGCCCGAGCAGGTGGCGGATCTCAGAGCCGAACTGGATGAAATCCGTGAGACTGGCGTGATCGTCAAGCACGACGAAATCGCGACGGGACTTTCCGCGATGGCCGTGCCCCTGCTGGATCACAAGGGAAACGTTCTTGGCGCCATATCCACCGGTGGACTGAGCCCAAGGTACAAGGGTGCCGAGCGGTCCGAGATGCAAAAGCTGATGACGAAAGCCTCGGCCGAGATGGTCGAGAAACTGCGCGGTTTCATTGAGTGATTTCATCATATGAAATTATAGTTATTGGTTGACTAATATCTCGATTCGGCAAATGCTTGATAGAACTGTTGCGTTGGGAGGACGACAATGGGCTACACACTTGCCGAAAAAATCTTGGCGCGGGTTTCCGAAAAGGCGGGCGTGCGCGCGGGTGACGAGGTTCTGGCCAAGCCCGACTTCGTCATTGCGTACGATTTCCCAGGCTATACGGATGTGATCTTCAAGCAGATGGAAGAGGATTTCGGCATCGACAAGGTGGCGGAGCCGGATCGCTATGCCCTTTTCATCGACCATATGGTGCCCGCCACCACCACACAGGAAGAAGAGCTGCACCAGCTGACCCGCGACTGGGGCGAAAAGAACAAGGTCCCGGTCTATGAGCGCAAGGGGATCGGCCATCAGGTGGCGGCCGAACTCGGCTATGCGACGCCGGGTGCTTTCGTCGTGCATTTCGACGGGCATATCTCGCAACTGGGCACCTTCGGCACGCTCGCCATCGGCGTGCGCCGGCACTTGCTGGAGGCTTTCGTCAAGGAACGCATCAAGTTCAAGGTGCCGGAAACCACGCGGATCGACCTGACCGGCACGCTTCAACGCGGTGTGACGGCGCGTGACGTCTTTCACCATATCGTCCGCGTGCTGGGCCCGCGCGGCTGCCGTGGTCAGGTGATGGAGCTGGGCGGCGATACCATCGACAACATGAGCCTCGAAGGGCGCCAGTCGATCAACTGCCTTGCGATGTTCACCGGGGCGATCACCGCGCTGATGAACCCCGATCAAAAGGCGCTCGACTATATGAAACCGCGCCAGCGGCTCGACATAGAGCCGCTTTTCTCGGACCCCGATTGCACCTATGCCGCCCGGCACGAAATCGACGTGGGCGCGCTGGAACCCATCGTCGTCGTCCCGCCCAGCCCTGCTGACACCCGCAATCTGAGCGAAGTCACCGGCACCGAAGTGCAGGTCGGATATCTCGGCTCCTGCGCTTCGGGCCGGGTCGAGGATCTGGAAATCGCGGCGGACGTGCTGGAAGGCCACAAGGTCAAGGACGGCTTTCAGCTCAATGTCATTCCGACCAGCAAGGAGATCATGGAAGTCGCCGCCGAACGGGGCATCATCACGCGCCTGATCAACGCCGGGGCCTTCATCAGCTCATCCTCCTGCGATTATTGTTTCGGTCGCATGGGCGTCATGCGCGCAGGCCAGCGGGCCGTTTCAACCGGCACATTGAACGTGCGCGGACGCATGGGGTCGCCCGACAGCGAAATCTACATCGTCAATGCCGCTGCGGTTGCTGCCTCGGCCATCGAAGGGCGCATCGCCGATCCGCGCCCCTACCTGAAGGATTGAGCCATGGCGCTGGACAACCTCAAAGGCCGTGTCGCCTGGATTTTCGAGCAAGAAGACTTCGACGTCGATCAGATCGTCGGGGTGAAGAACATCAAGATCAAGGACCCGGTTGAGCTGGGAAAACTGGCGATGCGCGCCGAGGATCCGGAATTCGCCGACAAGGTGCGCCCCGGCGATCTGCTGATCGGGAACCATAATTTTGGCTATGGCCATCCGCATTACCCGCCGATGATCGGCATGAGACAGCTTGGCATCGGTGGTGTCATCGCCGAAAGTTTTTCGCCAGGGTATTGGCGCGGCGAGATCGCGATGGGATTTCCACAGGTAGAATGCACCGGGATTCTTGCGGCGGTCAGCCGTTGGGACGAGATCGAGATCGACTGGGCCAGCAGCACCTTTCACAACCACACCACCGGCGCGACCCTGCCTGTTGAACCGCTGAGCGACGGTGACCGCCTGATGCTCGAGGCGGGGGGATTGGTAGGGTATCTGCACGCGCGCGATAAAGAGGAACGTATCGCATGATCAGCCAGCAACAGAAAAAGGATTTCGCCGCCGCTCTGCGGGCCGGAGAGATGCAGATCGCACCGGGGTGCTATGACGCTATGTCGGCGATGATGGCGGTCAAGGGCGGGGCTCAGGCGGTCATGACCTCGGGTTTCGCCGTTTCCGCCAGCCACCTCGGCTTTCCCGATGTCGAGCTCTATACAATGACTGAAAACCTCAACGTGGTGCGTAACATCGCGAATGCCGTCGATGTGCCGGTGGTGGCAGATACGGACACCGGATACGGCAACGCTATGAACGTCATGCGCACCGTTCGCGAGTTCGAGCAGGCGGGCGTCTGCGCGATGATCTTCGAAGATCAGGTGGCCCCCAAACGCTGCGCGGCAGCGGCGAACCAGCTGGAGATCATCTCGGCCTACGAACATGCGGGCAAGATCCGTGCGGCGGTGCAGGCGCGGCGCGATCCAGACACGCTGATCATCGCGCGCACCGATGCCATGACGCAGGACGAGGCGATCGACCGGGCCAAGATGTACGCCGAAGCGGGCGCGGACCTGATCCAGCCGATCAGCCGGACCTTCACCGATTTCGATGGCCTCAAGCGGATGCGCGCGGCGGTGGGGGTTCCCCTGTCACTGCAGATCCTCGGCTGGTTGGAAAAGGACCTGACGCAGGCGCAGATGGCCGAGGTGGCAGGCGTTGCCTGCTACCCGCTGGTCGGACTGATGACGGCGGCCCAGGCCATGCAGGACAACTATGCGAAACTTCTGTCTGACAAGGGCACGGCGCGCTTGCCTCACCCGGTGATGAGCATGGCGGACTTCAAGACATTCATTGGCTTTCAGGAAATCGAGGAACAGCAGGTAGAGTTCATGCTGGCGGACCTCAATAGCTGAGAAGGAAGCATCGTGCCCGAGGATTTCACCAGAATCGCGTCAGAACGGTCGCCCAACAACATGTCCACCTCACCCGAGGTGGATCGCAGCGGATTGATCAGGCCGCAGGGCCTGCCCAGCTTTGACACGCCGCCCCTGCAATCTGCCCGCCCCCCGCGCTGTCCTCCCTTCGTCGAGATCACGAACAGCGATCAACTGTTGCCCTATCTCGAACACGTGGCGCAACGGCCCTACAACCACGGGCTCAATGCCTGCTGGGACCTTCAGCCGGGCGAGCGCGTGATGCTGCGGGTGGACAATTGGCATTCCGAACTGACCATCGAAGCCTGCAAGAAGATACTCGAAAAGTATCAGGTGAAATACGACATCAAGTACATCGACCGGGGCCCGATCCCCCAGTGGGTCGGGGCGGATGAGGTCGAATACTATCTGTTCCGGACCAAGGAATTGGCCGAATGGATGGACATGTGGGAAGAAGAGGAAAAGAACCAGGCCTACGACAAGATCCTGATGGGCTACGGCGGGCCGGTGCTTGCCGAGCGGCTCATCAAGATCCAGCGCATGCCCTTTATCACACCGGAAATCCTGGCCTCTCCCGCCCATGCCATGCCCATCGAGGTGCTCAATGCGATGGACATGTGGACCTGGGAACGTATCCGGGCAGCCAAGAGATGCCGCATTACGGACCCTGAAGGCACGGACCTCAGTTTCACCAACCACGACGCATACTGGGACAGTGAGCGCAAGTTCTACGACCCGGACCTGACGGCAGCGACCTGGACGGGGAATGAGCATTTCGGCAAAACCTATCTGCCCGGACACGTGACCGGACGGCCCTGGATGTTCCACCCCACCAAGGAGGATGGCGAAGGCGTGATCGCCGGGACGACGAACCACATCGCGGCAGTGGACTGGACCCAACTGATCGTCGAACGCTCCAAGATCACCGAAATCCGCGAAGGCGGCGCGTTTGGCGACAAGCTGCGCGACGTGATGGAGCGGACCAAGGACATCCAGTATCCGACCTTCCCCGACAAGGGCATCATGCACTGGTGGGAAGCCTCTATCGGGACCAACCCGCATATCCACCGCCCCCGCAAAGATTTCCCCGCGGGCTTTGTGAACTGCCTCTATGAGCGGGTGCGATCCGGCGTCATTCACATGGGCTTTGGCACGATCATCTCATCCATGGCCGAACGTGAAGCGGCGCGGATGGGGCACCTGGTCGGCCATTGGCACCTGCATCTCTACTTCCCCACCTACGAGGCCGAGATGGGTGGAGACAACGAGACTATCATCGAAAATGGCCGACTGGGTGCGCTGGATGATCCTGCAATCCGCAAGATCGCGGCCAAGTATGGCGATCCGGACATGTGGCTCGATGAAAGCTGGAATCCGGCGGTGCCGGGGATCAACATGGATGGCAACTATTGGGACCATTACGCGCGCGACCCTCTCCATTGGGTGAAATCCGAACTGGAGATATGCCGTAATTATCACCCGATGTTCATGAAAATGGTAGGCGCGGACAACAAGTACTGCCATGGCCCCGGGGCCGACTGGTGGAAGGGCGGCTGCTGCAATCACAGTGGTGTTGAAGCACCAGTGCTGGGCGGCAACTGTTGCGGCAGCCATTAGGTCGTGTTGCAGCCGATTTCGTGAGACCGGCCATTCAAAACGGAACTGCGCATCGGTCACGTCAGTGTTCGCCAGAATTCAGGTCAAAAAATTCGCTGCGCTGTGCGGGAGACATCCGCACGAAGATACACGGATAGCACCTGCTGCCGATGGCCTCGCATAGCATCAGGTTAGTCGGGTCATGAGATTTTCGAACTCTTGGTTGTAACCAGTCCGGAAGCGCAGAGCAAGCCATCTTCGCTTTCATTCCAGATGGACACCGTAGCCGTAGAGATTGAACGACCGGCGCTCAAAACATGCCCAATTGCAATGAGAGTTGCGGCTTTGGCCGGTATGTGGAGCTTCACTGAGTAATCGAGTGTCACCAGCATATGATTTTGTGGAAGCAAAGTACCATTGGCCGCAGCACCGGCAAAATCAATCAATGCGCCGATGATACCGCCTTGAAAGCTCCCCTGATGCTCGAGGAGTTCCGCTCGGGAGCTGAGGTTCAGTTGCACCAACCCCGGTTCAACTTTGGCGAACTCGAAGCCAATATAGCGGGCCGCTGGCATTGAACCCACAACCTGCGTCACATTCTTCTCAAAGTTTGGGTTCGGAGCTTCAAATTCTGGCATGTTTTCTCCCCAGCAATAAGGTTCAGAGTGGTGCGTTTAGATTTCGTGGTGTTGCTCCGCAGTGTGACCCCCGACAAAACCAACAGGTCGCATACCTGCGGCGCGGGCCGCGCCAACACCGGCCACGCAGTCCTTTGCGACAGCGCATTTGGACGGTTCGGCGTCCGTGATGTTCGCAGACAATAGAAACAAGTCGGGATGCGGTTTCCCACGTGGCATCAATGATGTCGAAAAGATTTGTGGGGATAAGAGTTCGAAGAGGCCAGCTTCAATCAGGCCGAGGGCCAGTTTTGCAGGCGACGAGCTTGATGCCACGCACTTCTTTACTGCTAACGTAGAGATAACCTCAGAAGCGCCATCGATTGTGCTCAACTCAGATCGATACGTCTCAATGACGAACTCCTCAACCTGCATGTCGAAGTTTTCCGGAAGAGGGTGATCAAGCTGCGCTTCCAATGTTTCGTACATGGTTTCTGACGGAACACCCGCACAGCATTCTATGATGTCTTCGCAAGTCACTTGGTATCCCGCTGAGAACGCTTGGGCGTCCACGGAACAGACAATGCGTTCACTGTCGATCAAAACGCCATCACTATCAAAAATGATCCGTTCGACTAAACCTGCCATAGGATCACGAACGCTAACAATAGTGCCATACCCGCCAGGCCCTGTAGTGTCGCTCCGCAAGAAATGATGCGTAAGAAGCGCCCCTCGCCTTTTGCTCCTTCCAGTAAATCCTGGCGTACCAACCAGTAGTAACTGTCATTGGGTAAGATCGCGACGAAGGAACCAAGACAGATTGCAAAGACGGCGGTTACCGTGTCGACGCCGCTAGCGATCACAATGGGTGCTGCTATTGGTGCGATTGCCGCAAAGGTTGCCATCGATGAGCCCTGAACCAGCTTGAATAGAACGGTCAATCCGAAGAGGCCAATCAGGGTCAGTACACCGTTTCCTTGCGGGACAAAGCGATCCAGTTCCAGCAGACTCGTCAAAACTGCACCAAAAGCGCTCGCGGCACCGATAAGCAACAGCAGCGACCCTGTCCGGCGAACCGCGCTGTCCAAACAGCCCCGCCGCTCATCTGAAGGGGTCTGGAGCAATGCAAGGGTTGCAGCAGCGATCAGAGCTCCTTTGGGCGTAAAGAGAAAGTCTAATGCAACAACCCCAATATGCCCGACGACACCTCCAATTGTGAGCAAGCTTGCTAAGAGCAAAAAGGGGGCGAAGGTGATGAGCAAATGACCGCTTGCTCCTGCACTTTCCGGTGCATCAGTGATCGGGCGGACACCCAGTGAAAAACGTCCCCAGATCACACCAATTGCCCAGACGGGCACCATCAGTGCGATGCCATACAAAAGCAGCATGACAGGTTCGACCCCATTCGTTCCAGTTGCACCGAGGCCAGTCGCCACAATCAAGGGGCCCGCCGGATAGAGCAGCTTGAAACCGGCATATGCCCCAAAGGCGGCATCCAGCTTATAACGTCCCGCTGCAGGAGAAATCGCTGCGTAAGCGGTGTCAGGGCAAATCATACCTGCGCCAGCAATGGGCGACGCCAACGCCGATGTTCTGCCTGCGGCCTCAGACGTAACGTTCTGTCGCGACAGCGTGGCAGCCAGCGTGAAGGAGGGTAACAAAATCAACGCAAACTCGCCGAGAGCGCGCCCGAACCCGGAATTGAATTCGTGGATCATGTCTGGGACTTGCATCCCGCTTAGCAAGCCAAGAGCCAGAGTCAGAAAAAACATCCAGATAACCAAGGGCCAATCTGGCAGAATGCGCCTCAGGGTTGAACTGGTAGGGACGGCGGCCGATGCATCTGTCATTTTGAACCTTGTGTTTTGCGTGACTCAAACTCATGCTATTTCATGTCATCGCCATGCCGTAATGAGAAAAGATGGGCTTCAGGATGAGCCTTACTCATATCAGACCGCCCTTACGGTCGCTTCAAGTGTTCGAGGCAGCTGTGCGCTGCGGAAGTTTCACGGCCGCCGGAGAGGAACTTGGCATCACGCAAAGCGGGGTATCCCGACAGGTTTCAGATCTCGAGGGTATATTAGGTGTCGCCTTGTTTGTTCGCCGTGGCGCAAGGCTTCATGTCACCCCAGCGGGTGAGCGTTTGGCAGCCCAGTTGGCTGATGCTTTTTCTCGCACTTGGTCAGCAGTCGCAGATGTAAAGCGATCCGATCAAGTCGTCACTCTGTCGATGCTACCTTCAGTCGCGACCCGCTGGTTTGCCCCCAGGCTTGGCAGTTTTCTGAAAGCAAATCCGGACATCGACCTTCGCATCACTGCTTCACGACATCTCGTTGATTTTGTCTCTGAAGGGGTCGATGCAGCACTTCGCTACAGTCCATCGCCTTCTGGCAACCTGACTATGGTCAAACTCGGGAACGAAACAGTGCAGCCCGTTTGTTCACCGAGATACGCCAAGGAGCATGGCTTGAAGGTGCCAGACGATCTGAACCGAGCGACGTTGCTCCATGGTGACATCCCCGAAGATTGGCTTTCTTGGTTCGAAGCTGCCGATTGCGGTATCAAGCCACCTATGGGGCCACGTCTTGGGGATGACGGCGCAATACTGCAAGCGGCCTCAGAACATCAGGGCGTGGCACTTGGGCGGTCGCTTTTGGTGGCAGATGACATCGCGGCCGAGCGTCTGATTGCGCCGTTCTCTGTATCGCTCGACGCAAGTCACTCATATTGGTTTGTGCGACCCAAAAACCATGAAACAACAACTGCCCTGCTCGCTGTGGAAGAGTGGCTCATGGATCAGTTCCGGGCATCTGATTGAGTAACTGTGTGCGTTTCGCCTGTGGAGACAGTTTCGTAAAGACCAAGGAGCATGTGGTGTGACAGTATCCATCTAGGTTGGAGACGCTAACCAGCCAGAAGTCTGCGCACTCCTGCGGGCCGGGCATGGATTGATGGCCGCGCTCATTCCTGATCGCGCAAGAAATGAACTTTCTACCGAAGCCCATACAAGCTGCGACGCTCACCCTTTACAACGCACCCCAAACCCTTCTATAGCCGCCCGATACATGCGCGTGCAGCCCGCTCAGGCTAGAATCACCGCCCGTTTGAACGGGACTTGGGTTGGCGTGTCGCGCGCTCCAGAAATCTATATGAACCCAAAGGTCGATCAGCATGGCAAACACACCACAGTCCAAGAAACGCGCACGTCAGAACGAAAAGCGCTTCGCCTTCAACAAAGCGCGCCGTTCGCGCATCCGCACCTACCTGCGCAAGGTTGAAGAGGCGATTGAATCAGGTGATCAGGCTGCCGCCACGGCAGCTTTGAAAGTCGCTCAGCCTGAGCTGATGCGCGGCGTCACCAAGGGGGTGTATCATAAGAACACCGCTTCCAGAAAAATGTCGCGTCTGGCGTCACGGGTCAAGTCGCTGGGGTAACCAGCCCCAATGAATTATAGCGAATCGGGCTAATGGCTTGATTAAAAAGGCACTGCTCGGCGGTGCCTTTTTTCTTGGGGCAGGGTCTCAAAAATGCGCTTGGGATTCTTCGCCGGCAAATGTCAGAGTCAAGAATGAAGATATGTTGATGCCCCCCCTTCCAGCTTGCTAATCAATTCTAGCGATTCACGTCGCACGGGGGGACAGGCCCCAGGATGCAGGGCACGGCGCAACGTCCGGTCTGCTTTTGGGGACACTGCAACAGACGCCAAGACGTCTGGTCAAAAGTGGCTGCATGGGAACATGCGTGACCTGTCAGGTGAGAGCGAGGACGGTTTAACCGGATCTTGACGCAGTTTGGGACGCGTCAGGAAATTGGGAAGACCATTCTGTTATAAGTCCACAGGACGCAACCGGGCCACTGCTGGTCCCGGAATAGGAATTTGCTTTCTGCGGGTTGGCAATGTCCGGCCTTTTGGGAGAGGTCGGGCGAGAAAAAACTGGGGCGAAAAAGAGCATGATCCATTCGGACTGGGCTGAGATCAGCCAGCGGCTGTTGAAAACGGTAGGGCAGAACAACTTCACAACATGGATAGAGCCGCTGGTGCCGGGACCCATCGAAGACGGTCTGGCAACACTCTATGTACCGACGAACTTTTTCGGCAATTACGTCAGCCAGAACTTTGCCGACCTGATCCTGCATGAGATCGTCGCAGAAGGGATCGAGGCATCACGGCTGTCCTTTGCGCTGCCCCCCAGGCAGGCGATGCGTCCGCAGGTCCAGAAAACAAAGCCGCAGAATGGGTCCGCTGACGGCGCATCCCGATCGGCAACGGGGCAGAAAGCGGCTGGAGGAAACGTTCTGCATACTGCGCCGCTTGATCCCAAGTTCACCTTCGACACTTTTGTCGTGGGCAAGCCCAACGAGCTGGCCCATGCCGCTGCGCGCCGGGTGGCCGAAGGCGGGCCTGTCGTGTTCAATCCGCTGTTCCTCTATGGTGGTGTCGGTCTTGGTAAGACCCACCTGATGCACGCCATCGCCCATGAGCTGCAACGCAACAAGCCGCAGATGAACGTGCTTTATCTGTCGGCAGAGCAGTTCATGTACCGTTTTGTCCAGGCCTTGCGGGACCGCAAGATGCTGGATTTCAAGGAAATCTTCCGCTCCGTTGATGTTTTGATCGTGGATGATGTGCAGTTCATCGCGGGCAAGGACAGCACCCAGGAAGAGTTCTTTCACACGTTCAATTCCCTGGTGGATCAACGCAAGCAGATCATCCTGTCCGCGGATCGTGCGCCCGGTGACATCAAGGACCTTGAAGACCGTGTGAAGTCTCGACTGCAATGTGGTCTGGTTGTTGACATGCACCCAACCGACTACGAGCTGCGCCTTGGCATCCTGCAAAGCAAACTGGAAGTGCAGCGCGCGACCTATCCTGGCCTCGATGTGGGTGAAGGGGTGCTGGAATTTCTGGCCCACCGGATCACCGCCAACGTGCGTGTACTGGAAGGCGCGCTGACGCGGCTTTTTGCCTTTGCCTCCCTCGTTGGGCGTGAGATCGACATGGCGCTGACGATGGATTGCCTGTCAGACGTGCTGCGCGAATCCGAGCGGAAGATCTCTGTTGAGGAAATTCAGCGCACCGTGAGCGAGCATTACAACATCCGTCTCAGCGATATGCTGGGGCCAAAGCGTCTGCGCAGCTTTGCCCGGCCGCGTCAGGTGGCGATGTATCTGTGCAAGCAGTTCACCAGCCGCTCCCTCCCCGAGATTGGGCGGCGGTTTGGCGGGCGCGACCATACGACTGTGATGCACGGCGTGCGCCGGATCGAAGAGCTTGAACAATCTGACGAGCAGATTGCCGAGGATCTGCGTCTGCTGCGCCGGGCGTTGGACAAGTAAGCTCATATTCACGGGCACCGGCAGCGTGCCTTTCCGACCACATGCCGGATGTGGATCAGAGGGGGCGCTGCCCCCTCTTGCAATCGTAGGGACAAACCAACAAAAGTCTTGTGCATGAGGGCAGGTCGGGTAACGTGCCCATCCCACCCCTATCATGGAGAAGGCACATGAAAATCAGCATCGAACGCGCAGCCCTTCTCAAGGCGGTCAGTCAGGCCCAATCGGTGGTGGAGCGGCGCAACACCATTCCGATCCTTGCGAACGTGTTGATCGAAGCCGAAGGCAGCGATGTATCCTTCCGGGCAACCGATCTGGATATTGAAGTGGTCGACAAGGCGCCTGCAATGGTTGAACGCGCGGGTGCGACAACGGTTTCCGCGACCCTGCTGCATGAGATTGTGCGCAAACTGCCGGATGGGGCGCAGGTGGTGTTGAACGCCGATACCGCTGCGGGGCGGTTGACGGTCGAGGCGGGACGGTCGAACTTTTCCCTCGCCACCTTGCCACGTGAAGATTTCCCGGTGATGGCGTCGTCTGAATATGCCTCGAACTTCAGCGCACCCGCCCCGGTCTTGCGGCGGCTGTTTGATAAGTCGAAATTTGCAATCTCAACCGAAGAGACACGGTATTATCTGAACGGTGTCTACATGCATGTGTCGGAGGCCGAAGGCGGCAAGGTGCTGCGGTGTGTGGCAACTGATGGCCATCGGCTGGCGCGGATTGATGCGGACCTGCCTGAGGGGGCCGCAGACATGCCCGGTGTGATTGTTCCGCGCAAAACCGTTGGGGAACTGCGCAAACTCTTGGAAGATGACGAGATGAAGATCGCGGTCTCTGTGTCGGAGACGAAGGTGCGTTTTGCCACGCCGGATATCACGCTGACCTCCAAGGTGATTGACGGTACCTTCCCCGACTAC
The DNA here is from genome assembly GCF_947500075.1 of uncultured Sulfitobacter sp. Lineage (GTDB taxonomy): Bacteria > Pseudomonadota > Alphaproteobacteria > Rhodobacterales > Rhodobacteraceae > Sulfitobacter. Next base: position 298,447 of record NZ_CANMQS010000003.1, read on the forward strand.
ACCCGCGTGATCCCGCAAGGGAATACCCGCAAGATGGAAGTCGATGCCGCCGATTTCGCTAAAGCTGTGGACCGGGTTGCGACCGTCAGTTCCGAACGCTCGCGCGCGGTGAAGCTGCAACTCGACGAGGATCGTCTGATCCTGTCGGTGAACGCACCAGATAGCGGTGCGGCGGAAGAAGAGCTGGCCGTGGCTTATGGCGACGACAAGCTGGAGATTGGTTTCAACGCGAAATATCTGCTGGAGATCGCCAGCCAGGTTGATCGGGAGAATGCAGTGTTCCTGTTCAACTCCTCTGGTGATCCGACGCTGATGCGTGAGGGGAATGATCAATCGGCGGTCTATGTCGTCATGCCGATGCGTGTCTGAAGGGATCGGAAATTTTCAAAATTTCCGCCCGTTTTCTTTCAAAGAAAACGACGTTCCCCGCTGGCGATGTGACCTAAACCCATCGCTGAGACCCCGGACTTTTCAGAAAGTCCGATCCGATTTTTTCGAAAAAATCGAACATCCGTGATGCCCGGTCTCTCCCTTTCCACCCTCACCCTGTCCCATTTCCGCTCGCACAAACGCGCGGTCATCGACTGTGATGCCCGGCCCATCGCCATATTTGGCCCCAATGGCGCGGGCAAAACCAACATCATCGAAGCGGTCTCGCTCCTCTCTCCCGGCCGGGGGCTGAGACGCTCCAGCGCACAGGACATGGCGCGGCGACCGGAGGCGCTGGGCTGGAAGATCACCGCGTTGCTGCACTCCCTGCATCAAACCTACGAAATTGACATCACTTCCGAACAAGGCGCTGCCCGTCAGGTGCGCATCGATGGCAAACCCGCCCCGCAGACCGCGTTGGGCCGCATCGCGCGGGTGTTGTGGTTGATCCCTGCAATGGATCGGCTGTGGATCGAAGGCGCCGAAGGGCGGCGGCGGTTTCTGGACCGGATGACGCTCAGCTTTGTGCCGGATCATGCGGAACACGCGCTGGCTTATGAAAAAGCCATGCGTGAACGCAATCGCCTGCTGAAAGACATGGTGCGTGAGCCCGCATGGTACGGCGCGCTGGAAGGGCAGATGGCCGAAGCGGGGGCTGCGCTTCACGCCAACCGCCTGACCGCCCTCAGCGCCATCGCAGGGGCGCAGGCACAGGCAGAAACGGCATTCCCTGCCGCAACGCTTGAACTGCAGTGTGAAATGCCAGCGGATGCGGAAGGGTTGCGCGCGGCATTGGCGGACAATCGGATGCGCGATCTTGCGGCCGGGCGTACCCTGATCGGTCCGCATCGCGCTGATCTCTTTGGTGTGTACGCAGACAAGGACGTTCCTGCCAGGGATTGCTCAACCGGAGAGCAGAAAGCGCTGCTTGTCTCTCTCATCCTCGCCAATGCCCGCGCGCTGGCGGCAGACTTCGGCGCGCCGCCGCTTCTGCTGCTGGATGAGGTGGCCGCGCATCTCGATGCGGATCGGCAAGCGGCACTTTACGACGAAATCACCGCCCTTGGCGCACAGGCCTGGATGACTGGCACCGGCCCCGAAATGTTCGCCGTTCTGGGCGATCGCGCACAGCGGCTGGAGGTCACCGAGGCGGGTGGAGAATCACAGGTCACCCAGATCGCCTAACCCGCTGGGCCAAGGCACAAAATCTTGTGTCAAATGCGTGACAACGCACGGTAAAAAGACTATATTTCGGGCAAAAGAACAAGGTTTATCCACATGTCCGAAAACGAGCAGAAGCCCGAAGAATACGGTGCTGATTCTATCAAGGTTCTCAAGGGGTTGGAGGCGGTTCGCAAACGCCCCGGCATGTACATCGGTGACACCGACGATGGCTCGGGTCTGCACCACATGGTCTATGAGGTTGTCGACAACGGTATTGATGAGGCTCTGGCCGGTCACGCCGACGCCGTGAACGTCACAATCCACGAAGATCACTCCATTTCCGTGAGCGATAACGGCCGTGGCATTCCCGTGGGTATCCATGAGGAAGAGGGCGTATCGGCCGCCGAGGTCATCATGACCCAACTGCACGCGGGCGGTAAATTCGACAGCAATTCCTACAAGGTCTCGGGCGGTCTGCACGGCGTGGGCGTATCGGTTGTGAACGCGCTTTCCGACTGGCTGGAACTGCGCATCTGGCGCGAAGGCAAGGAACACGTCGCCCGGTTTGAGGGCGGTTTTACCACCAAACACCTCGAAGTCGTTGGCGACACGGACCGCACCGGCACCGAAGTGCGCTTCATGGCCTCCACCGATACTTTCTCCAACCTCGAATATTCTTTCGAGACGCTGGAGAAACGCCTGCGCGAACTGGCGTTCCTGAACTCAGGCGTGCGGATCATCCTGACCGACCAACGCCCGGTGGAACATCTGCGCACCGAACTCTTCTACGAAGGCGGGGTGAAGGAATTCGTCAAATACCTCGACCGGCACAAATCCTCCGTCATGCCTGAGCCGATTTTTGTGCAGGGCGAAAAGGACGACATCGGCGTCGAAGTGGCGATGTGGTGGAACGACAGCTATCACGAGAACGTCCTGCCCTTCACCAACAACATCCCCCAACGCGACGGCGGCACCCATATGGCGGGCTTTCGCGGCGCGCTGACCCGGACCATCAACAACTACGCGCAGACCAGCGGGATTGCGAAGAAGGAAAAGGTGACGTTTACCGGTGACGACGCCCGCGAGGGTCTGACATGCGTGCTGTCCGTGAAAGTGCCCGATCCGAAGTTCTCCTCCCAGACCAAGGACAAACTGGTCTCCTCCGAGGTACGCCCCGCCGTTGAAGGCCTGATGAACGAGAAACTCGCCGAGTGGTTCGAGGAAAATCCGACCGAGGCGCGGATCGTGGTGAGCAAGATCATCGAAGCCGCCCACGCCCGCGAAGCGGCGCGCAAGGCGCGCGATCTGACGCGGCGCAAAACGGCAATGGATGTGAACTTCCTTGCCGGCAAGCTCAAGGATTGCTCTGAAAAAGACCCGTCCAAAACCGAAGTCTTTCTGGTGGAGGGGGATTCAGCGGGTGGTTCCGCCCAGACAGGTCGTGACCGTCAGACGCAAGCGATCCTGCCGCTCAAAGGTAAGATCCTCAACGTCGAACGCGCGCGCTTTGACCGGATGCTGGGTTCTCAGGAAATCGGCAACCTTGTCATGGCACTGGGCACCGGGATCGGGCGCGACGAATTCAACATCGAAAAACTCCGCTACCACAAGATCGTCATCATGACCGACGCGGACGTGGATGGCGCGCACATCCGGACGCTCTTGCTGACGTTCTTCTACCGTCAAATGCCCCAGCTTATTGAGCACGGCCATCTCTACATCGCGCAGCCGCCGCTTTACAAAGTGTCGCGCGGCAAGTCCGAGGTGTACCTCAAAGACCAGGCCGCGATGGAGGAGTATCTGATCAATCAGGGCATCGACGGCGCAATTCTGCGCCAGGGCAATGGTGAAGAAATCAGCGGCCAGGACCTTGTGCGCGTCGTTGAACATGCCCGGCAGATGCGCCGCGTGCTGGACGCCTTTCCGACGCTCTACCCACGTCACATCCTCGAACAAGCCGCCATCGCGGGTGCGTTCGTGGCTGGCGCGGTGGACCGTGACTTGCAGGGTGTGGCCGACAAGGTTGCCAAGCGGCTCGACCTGATTGCGCTTGAATACGAACGCGGCTGGCAGGGACGGATCACGCAGGACCACGGCATCAAGCTGGCCCGTATCCTGCGGGGTGTGGAAGAAGTGCGCACGCTGGATGGCAAGATGCTCCGCTCCGGCGAAGCGAAGAAATCCGGCACTTTCACCGAGCATCTGCAAGACGTCTATGGCCTGCCCGCGACGCTGGTGCGCAAGGACCGCTCGCAATTGATCCACGGACCGATAGACCTGCTGGACGCCATTTTGGCCGAAGGGGAAAAGGGCCTGTCGCTTCAGCGTTACAAGGGTCTGGGTGAGATGAACCCCGATCAGCTGTGGGAAACCACGCTGGACCCAGACGCGCGCACGCTGTTGCAGGTCAAGGTGGAGGATATGGCGGAGGCGGATGACCTCTTTACCAAGCTTATGGGCGATGTGGTTGAGCCGCGCCGCGAGTTTATTCAGCAAAACGCGCTGAGTGTGGAGAATCTGGATTTCTAGGGAATGTGCGGTGGTCCGGTTGGATCACCGCACTCCTGCCGGACGGGGTGCCTACCGCAGCCCTTCGCGCGCAATGAAGCGCGACAGATCAAGGATCAGCTGACCGCGCGCGGCTGCAATGGCGTTTGGCCCACCTGCGGGGTCAAATGGAACCTCCAGATCAAACAACCCGGACCGCTCCCGCCGCCCGTCTTCGACGGCCACGAAGTACTGCCCTGATGCGCGAAAGACGCCGCTGTCGCGGGCAACCAACTCTGAAAACCGCACGTCGAGCCGGGCATCGGGGAACGCCTCAAACGGCCAAGGTTCCGATGCAACACGGCGGTCCGTCAATCGTGCGAGGTTCTGGCTTAACTCCAGTGCGACCGCACGTTCCGGCGCGTCTGCCCAAAGCACGCCTGATGAGCTGACAAGCGTGCCATCTGCCGACTGGATCGAAATCTCATCCGCCGCAGCATAGCTGGGCAGGGAGACGTCGCGCACTTCAACAGAGCCAAAACTGATCCGTTGCTTTTCGGTGATCGCGGGCGCGCTGACAGCAAATCGTTCCGGTGATCCACATGCAGCCAGAAGCAGGCCAAGGCCAAGAAGCAGAGCAGGTGTCCGTGTCATCATCATCTATCGTCCCAGCAAAAGCGAATTGGGGTTACGTTCAATTGTTCGCGCAAGGGAGGCCAGTGCATCAGCCGCTTTTTGAATGTCCCGCAGGGTATCCTGCGCGGTTCGGCTTAACTCGTCACCCTTGTTGTAGCCTTCGATGGTGCGGCTCGCCTGCGAAAAGAGCTGGGTCAGCCGGTCCACGATCTGCGGCAGATCCTTGGATGACAAAGCGATACTGTCAGCCGCATTGCGGGCCGATACGAGCGTCTGGTTCACGTTCTCAATCGCGCCGCCCTCGCGCAGTTCCTGAAGGGTGTAGTTCACCTCATCCAATGCGCGTTTCAGCGAACCGGGCAAGGCGGCCGCTTCGGGCGCGCCCACCACCGCATCCGCAGAACGTGTCAGATCGGTAAGCTCCGCCAGCAGTTCATCAAACGCCAGGGCTTCTGCCTTGGAGGCGAGGCCCTGGATCTGCTCAATCAACTGCGGGACACCCGCCACGGACGAGTTCACCGATTCCGCGGCCTCGGCTGCGCTGTCGACCGCCGCCAGAAGCCTGTCTGCGATCTGGTTCTCTTCCAGTTCGGTCACCAGCCCTTCGACCCGCTCCAACGTGTTGTTCAGGGCAACGGGAATGTTCTGCATGTCTTCAGAGGATACCAAGCCCTGCAACTCTCCCAGAAGCAGCCGCAAATCCTGCGGCGTTTCACGCAGGTCTTCGTCAGATACAAAGGCCTCGGCGCTATCAAGGAAATTGATGGCACTGTTGAGAAGCTCTTCGATTGGCAAGTTGTTGATCCGGGTAAAGACCCCTTCAACGGTTGCTGCTGCGTCAGAGGTTTCGCTGCGGGTTGTGGGAAAGATCGGTGGGCCGCCATCCATGCTTTGCAGACGTCCGGGCGGGGCATCTTCGACCACAAGGAGTTCGACCTTCAGCCCGCCCGTCAGCAGACTGGCCGATGCGAGCCGCGCCCGCAGGCCGTTTTCGACGCGCTCTTGCAGGAACGCCAGCGCGGCCTCCGCATCCACATCATCCGCCAAGCCAAGGCGCGCGGGCTGGATCGACAGGTTCACATTCAGACGCACGCGGCTGTCCCCGAACTGATCGGAATCAACAATGCCCGACAGCGCTTCCACCTCACCGATCTTGAGGCCGCTCAATTCAACCGGGGCACCCACGATCAGGCCGGAAATGTTGTCGTCAAAGATCACCGACAGCTTCAGTGGTTCCACTTCCGACGCATTGAACAGCGAATTGCGGGCGGATTCCTTGTCGGGGTAAATCTCAAAAACAGTGCCATCGGGAACCGGGCGTCCCCCGGAAATGAATGTGTCAAACGTGATCCCGCCACCGACAAGCGTCGCAAGAGAGGAGAAATCGATTTCGGCACCCGCAGGCCCGATGTTCACGCTGAACCCGGACGCATCCCAGAAGCGGGTGCTTTCATTGACCAGTGTCCGGTGCTCATCAAAAATCAGTGCTTCAACGATGGCGAAATTACCACGGGGCGGAATGCTGGCGCGGCCCACCCGACCCACTTCGATCCCTTTGTACAGGATCGGCGCATTGTCTGTCAGTTGGCCGTTGGCGACCGTACGGAAGGCAATCTCAAGGCCGCCCTGGCCCGGCCGGATCAATGGTGTGTCAGACGCCCCCTGAAAGCGCGTCGCAGGTGAGCCTATCTGATCGTCCCAGGACCCTTCGATGTAGACACCGCTCAAGACCGTCGACAGGCCCGTTATGCCCTGGGCGCTGACTTCCGGCTCAACCACCCAGAAAACGGCGGATGTATCGACAAACGGGGCAACTTCCTTGTCCAATCGGATTTCCGCCGTGACCTTTCCCAGATTTTGGGTGAAGCCCACTTTCTCCACCGTACCGACAGTTACATCACGGTAGCGCAGTTCGGTCTCTCCTGCGGTGATGCCTGCGCCCTTTTCGAACTCAACGACAATCAAGGGGCCCCGGTCGTTGAAGTTCTGCCAGGCAACAAAAAGCGCCGCGACAAGTGCCAGCAGGGGCACCAGCCAGATGATGGCGGCACCACTCAGAAAGGCCTTGCGAACAGGCGAAACAGACACCTTTGGCAGGTCGTCGTTCATGTTTTCTCAGGCCCCCGCCCCTCGCGCTTGTCCCAGATCAACCGGGGGTCAAACGCCTGTGCCGACAACATCGTAAAGATCACCGACAGCGCGAAGAAAATGGCAGCCGCGCCGGGATTGATCGTTGCCAGTGTCCTGAGTTGCACCAGCGACGACAAAATCGCAACAACAAAGATGTCGATCATTGACCAGCGCCCGATGTATTCAACCACTTCGAACATGATCAGGCGCCGTTTGTTCGACAGGTTGCTGGTATGGCGCACGCTGATCGCCAGCAGCGCCACGGCCCAGAATTTACCCAGCGGGATCACCACCGAAGCGAACAGAATGATCGCGGCAATGCCGAAGTTGCCATGATGTGCCAGCTCGACCGCGCCACCGATGATGGTGCTCTCGTCGTACTGAAACAGCGTCTTGGTCTTGAGCATCGGATAAATGTTCGCCGGGATGTAGCAGAGCACGCCCAGCACCCAATAGGCCCAGACCCTTTGCAGGCTCAGCAGATCGCGCGAATCCAGCTTGTGACCACAGCGCCCGCAGACCTGCGTGCCCATGGGCCAGGCCTTGGTGCAGCGGGTGCAGGCAACGATGCCCTTTTCCCGCGCGCTCAGGATTTCTTTGGATGTTCCAGTGAGTTCCATACTGACCATTTACACATATAACTGTCCTGCGCCACGACCAGCACGACCAGCGCGCCGAACATCCAGAACGCCGGTCCGAAACCCACCTGCGCCAGATCGGCCACTTTCACCAGTGCAACCGCACAGCCGATGGCGAAAATCTCCGCCATCGACCAGGGGCGCAGGGCCTCTGACAGGCGGAAAGCAGGGATGGCATGGCGCGCGGGCGGGCGGTCCAGCACCACGGGGACCAACACATAGATGGTCAGGATCACCCGCAGCATCGGGATAAAGATGATCAGGGCTGCCGTGACAAGCGCGAGGAAGATCATTGGCCCGCCTGAGAACGCCAGTGCGGCGTCAAGGATCGAAACGGCGTTCTTGTTACCCGCTGCGTCGATTGTCAGGAACGGCAACACCGCAGCACCCATGATCAGGACCAGCACCGCCACAGCCACAGCGATGATCCGCAGCCCCGCGTTACGCCGTGGGGCGATCAGGGTCTTATGGCACCGCTGGCACACCGCGCGCTCGCCATTCTTCGGGCGCTCAAGCTGATAGGCCGCGTCGCAACGCGGGCAGATGATCAGGTGATCGAGGCCAGAGGCCAGTCTATCGGGCGGAAAATCTCGCATTCCCTCATAAATAGACGAAACCGTGCGGGAAGGCATCCCCTTGGATATGAGTGTGATCAGGTGTCTAACGCAGCGATTTCGGCGTCTGACAGGCCTGCGGCACGCAAAATCTCCGCGGTGTCTGCGCCTTTTGCACGGGTGGGTTGCAGGGCTGCGGCGGGGGTGCGGGAAAAGCGGGGGGCAGGGGCCGATTGCACCACGTCTGCCGGGTTTTGCAACGTGCCACGCGCGGCCATATGCGGATGGGTCGCTGCTTCGGCAAAGCTCAGCACGGGGGCCACGCAGGCGTCCGACCCTTCGAAGTGAGCAGCCCAGTCATCCCGCGTCCGGCTGGCAAAAACCCGCTCAAATTCCGCGATGCGCGCGGGCCATGTCTGCGGATCATGCTGATCGGCGCGGTAGTCATCGGGCAGATCCAGCTTCTCCAGCAGCAGCGCATAGAACTGCGGTTCCAACGCGCCGACAGCGATGAATTTGCCATCCGCGCAGGTGTAGCAGCGATAGAAGGGGGACGCGCCGTCCAGCCAATTGCTTGCCCGCGTCTGGCGCCAGTCGCCCCGCGCCAGCATCCCATGGATCAGGCCCATCATCGCAGGCACACCATCCACCATCGCGGCGTCCACCACTTGGCCTTTGCCGGACACGCCCCGCTCAAACACCGCCGCCAATATCCCAAACAGCAGAAACATCGTACCCCCGCCGTAATCCGCGACAAGGTTCAGCGGCGGCAGAGGCGGTTGATCCCCCGCGCCCATCGCATGCAGCGCACCGGTCAGTGCCAGATAATTGATGTCATGTCCTGCCGTATGGGACCATGGCCCCTCCTGCCCCCAGCCGGTCATCCGGGCGTAGATCAGCCTTTCAGGGCAGGTATCGGGTCCCAACCCCAGCCGCTCCATCACGCCGGGCCGGAAGCCTTCGATCAGCACGTCGCTGGTGGCAATCACCTTGCGTGCGGCGTGCAATCCAGCCTCGGATTTCAGGTTCAAAACGATGGAGCGTTTGCCCCGCCCATTCACATCCGTCTTGTCCGCTGGTCCCGCTTTGCGGTCGATCACCACCACTTCCGCGCCCAGATCGGCCAACAATTGCCCGGCCAATGGCGCAGGGCCCAATCCGGCAAATTCCACCACTTTCAGGCTGCTCAACGGTCCCTTGCTCATGCGGCCCCCGGCACCAGCACTTCACGTGCGCCTTCAACGAAATTGTCGATGGACAGCGGCCAGATGGTCCCCGGCCACCGCAGCTCCATCTCGCGCTTTCGGGGTCGATAGACAGCGGTGTAAAGCGTTCCAAACCCTTGGGAAAACGCGGTGGAGTAGAGCGGGGGCTTCAGGAAGGCGTTGATGAATTTCTCCTCCGGGTCGCGGTGCAGGCGCAGGCGTTGCAGCAGATAGCGTTCGCGCTCAACCGTGGCCGTGAAGCGCGCGTGGCTGACCCATTCGACGTTTTCCTGATGGTTCGTGGCGACGGCGGCATGGGTGATCTGCGTTGTGCGGTCCGGCCCCATCATCGCCGTGGCATAGCTGCGTTTGCGGTCGAGCACGGTGACGTTATAGCTCATATGCGTCGGCACACGCGCCAGCACGGCGGTGGCTTGGTCCACCGTTTCACAGGTTTGCAGGACATAGCGCAGGATCAGCGGCACGCCGAACCCCTGCCCCACCACACGCCGCCCGCCAAAGGTGAGCGAGATCGCAAGGCCCGCGTCGTTCACCCCGTCCACCAAGCCCCAAAGGCCGTCAGAGGTGCCCAACACCTGCCGCCCTTGCCAGCCGGTGTGCAGCACGAGTTGGTCAAAAGCGTTTGGGTTGTAGTCATAGTTGCGTACCATGACGGGTTCCTTGCCGGCCCAGATCGCCTGGCTACAGCCTGAAAGATAGGGAGGCGGGTTGTAGAAACTGAGGAACCGTGCCGCCAGATCGCCACCCCCTGCAAGGGCGCAGAGTTCTTCGTAGAGCGGGAGCAGTTCGGGCATGTGGTCTTTGAGCGCACGCAGACCCTGGGCATAGGTCGGGCGCGCGGCCTCGCCTTCCTTGAGCCACCATATGCGGTAGTCAGGCCAGTATTCAGCGAAAAGCCCGGCCCATTTCGGTCCGGGCGTCTCTTCTTGGAGGGCGCGCCAGTACATGTCGTTGCTTATCGCCTAAAGTTTCCATCCGCACAACGCGCGCCGGGCTGGAGTTCAAGAACTACAGGATCTTGAACGCCGGATCCGCCAATTCAGGTCCCGCCGTCGCTGTTGGCAACGGCTGACCTTCCACCGCTTGCTTGATCCCATGGATCCACTTCTGCGCCCGGTCGTTCAGCTTGAACCCTTTGGTCATTGACCGCCCGCGTGTTACCAGAATGCCAATGTCGGCCCCTTCATACCGGTAATCCCCCGGCTGAAGGATGCGCAGGAAGAACGCTTCGTTCTCGCTCTCTACCGCGCGGCGGTGATAGTCGAACCGGTCATAGACAACCGAGCCATCCTCCAGCATCCGATAGATGCCCGTCTCAGGACAGTTCGTACAGATATCGACGCTGTCGTCGGTATGTTTGATCACCATCTGGCTCCAGCTGTCGATGTTGGCAGGGTCCGCCCAGCGCGCGTTCAGCTCATCCACATCCAGATCGAACTTCTTCTTGGAAAACTCCAGCAAGTGGAACAGGAACAAGGGCGCATCCGCATGGGCGAACGCCGCGTGGTTGGTCATCGAAGACGCGCCCGTGATGCGCGGGTTCAATTCCCCCAGCCACAGATCACCCGTCTTTTTGTCGATCAGGAAATCCAGCTCAAAATACCCACGATATCCCTCCTTGCGCAGCTGTTCGCCAAATTGGAACGTCAGATCACGCGCCTTTTGGCGGACCTTGGGCGGGAAGGCCGTGGCAAGGATCTCATTCCCGCACCAACCGCCGCGATAGGGGGTCAATTCTTTGAAGCCCACCAGTTCGGTCATCAAAGGCCCGACAATCGTCCCTTCCTTGGTGGCACAGGCTTCAATCGCCGCACCCCGGCAATTGATGCGCTTCATGATCTTGATCTCACCCTCACCGACGATCTCGCTCTCGTGGCGGCGGAAGTCGGCTTCGTTCTTGATGAAGAACGTGGTGTGGCCGCTATCGCCAAAGGCAGATTGCAGCACCAGATCATGGCCCAGATCGTTCTTCTCACAGACCTTTCGCAGGTGGTCGTAGTCCTTGACCACTGACAGCGCATTCGGCACCGATGGGACGCCAGCCTTGTTGCCGATGCGCACGGTTTCGATCTTGTTGTCCATTGCCGTGCGCAGCTTCGCCTTGGGGAACCACACGCTCGCGCCCAATTCCTTGGACAACCGTTCGGTCTCCTCATCGAACATTAGGAAGACAAACTTCGGCTTGCCCCCGCGCCGCTTGATGAAGTCGATGACTTCCTTATGCTGCAACAGGTAGTTGTTGATGTCCTCGATGGACTGGAATTCGGCATGGGGCTGTTCAGAGGGGCAGAACACGTTCGGGTGCTTGCCGCCGTAGCAGTCAATGTAGCAGATATACTTGAAATTCTTCACCCATTCATCCAGCCCCAACAGGTTAAAATTGGTGGCAGAGATGAAATAGACCGGGTCTTCGTTTCGATGAAAGAACCGGCGGATTTCCGAGATATTCTTGAGAATTGTAGCCATGGTCGTGGTCCTTCCTGTTAGGTCTTTTCTTTGGTCTTGTCGGCAATGACCCTATCAAGGGCCTCTTGCGTGAACACCCGCAACCCCAGATCGGGGCGGTAGCCGTGGATTTCGCTGACATCCAGCGCGCGCATGAACTCGAGGATTTCGGTACTGATCACCTGCCCCGGCACCAGGATCGGAAAGCCGGGAGGGTAAGGGATGATGAAGCTGGCCGAGACCAGCGTTTCCCCGGCATCCATCGCGTCTTTCAGCGATCCGTTCAATTCCAGATAGTCGCAATTGTCGTCGTCATAGCTGAGGTAATAGGCCGTGCGAATGTCACCGTCGGGCGTATCATGCGCTTTGAACGCATCGTGGAAGCGGCTGAAATCAGGCAACGGCGGGTAGTTTTCCATCAGGTTGGTGACGCGCTTTTCAAACCCCAGACGCTCCATCCGGCTGGCATCGTCAAGGCGTTCGTCCAACGATTTGGCGATCTCCACCAGCACTTCGATCAGATAGGCAACCGAAGACCGCGTGGTGCCGATGTTTGTCATGAACAGCACCGTATTGCGGGAGGTCTTGTTGATCTGGATGCCGTATTTATCCATCAGGATTTCGGTCTTGAACGTATCGCCATCCCAACCCGTGCCACCCACCGACAAGGTCACACGCGTGGGGTCGAGCGCGAATTCATCCTGCTCATAACAGTCCCACATGTCCGTCCAGCCCTGTTCGGTGTCGTAGTAGCTGGTCAGCCCGCTTTCGCGGTGTTCTTCGGGAATCATGTCGCCTGCGGTCAGCACCTTGAAATACTTCTGCAACAGCGGATGATCCGAAATCGCACGCCGCATCGACATCGCGGCTTCAACCTGCCGCTGGACAAATTCGAACCCTTCCAATTCGACTTGCCTGCGGCCGACATCCAATGATGCGATGATCTGGTAATTGGGCGAGGTGGAGGTGTGGGTCATATAGGCTTCGTGAAAGCTCTGCTCGACCTCACCTTTGAAATCCTGATCATGCACGTGGATCATCGACCCCTGCCGCAATGACGTCAGCGTTTTATGCGTGGATTGCGTGCCGTAGACCCGCACGCGCGCCGATGGCGGTGGGATCAGGCGGGTGTTCAGCAACGTCTCTTCATCCGCGTCCTTGAGCAGGCTTTGCTGGGCATCGTACATCCGCGCGTGGGGTTCTGACTTCAGGCGCGCCCGCAACACATTGGCCGCGTTCATCGCGGTACGCTGGCGGTAGGTGGGGCTGAAGCGGGCAAAGGCAAACCATGCTTCATCCCACAGGAAGATCAGATCAGGCTTGATGGCCAGGCATTCCTCCATCACCCGTTCGACGTTGTAGACGAGGCCATCGAAGGTGCAGTTGGTCAGCAAAAGCATCCGCACCTGATCCAGCTTGCCCGCCGCTTTCAGATCCAGCAGTTGTTTCTTGATCTCCCGCAGGGGCACGGCACCATACATCGAATATTCATTCAGCGGATAGCTGTCGAGGTAGCTGACCTGTGCGCCCGCCAGCACCATGCCGTAGTGATGCGATTTGTGGCAATCGCGGTCGACCAGCACGATGTCACCGGGTTTGATCAGCGCCTGCACCACGATCTTGTTACAGGTCGATGTGCCGTTGGTCGCGAAGAAGGTTTGCTTCGCCCCGAAGGCACGTGCAGCAAGTTCCTGCGCCTCTTTGATCGGGCCATGAGGTTCCAACAAACTGTCGAGGCCGCCCGACGTGGCAGAGGTTTCTGCAAGGAATATGTTCGGGCCATAAAACGCGCCCATGTCCTGAATCCAATGCGAGCGGGAGATGGATTTGCCCCGGCTGATCGGCATCGCGTGGAAGACGCCCGTGGGCTGTTTGGAGTATTCGACCAGCGCGTTGAAAAACGGCGTTTTATTGCGCGCCTGTACGCCGCGCAGGATGTTGAGGTGCAACTCAAGAAAGTCTTCCTGATTGTAGAAAACCCTCCGGCAGATCCCCAGATCATGGCCTGCGATGTCCTCAACCGACCGTTCAGTGATCAGATAGGCGTCCAGTTCCGGGCGGACCTTGGCAACCATCCGGCACAGTTCAGGCCCATAGGTTTCTGGAGAGAGGGCGTCGATCTCATCCCGACCGCCGGCGCGCGCCAGATAGCGCGTCAGGATGTCCTGATCGGTTTTGGACTTCAGCGTCAGGCCAGGGCGCACAACGATGGCCTGAATGTTGTGGTTGAACAGCACCGCGATCAGCGCGTCTTCTATGCTGGGTACGACGACGGGTTCATAGACAAACGGATCTTCGGACCGCCGCATACGGGTCATGTTGGTGCGCAGCCAGCGGTCTTGCTGTTCGTTGACATTGTCGACGATCAGCACTTCGAAGTACGGCTTGGACAATGCCCGCGCTTCGGGGGACAGCATCGCCTCATCGTCTTCTTCATGGTCGATACTGTCGCGTTCCAGCGGGATGTGGCGGCGGCGGTAGGCCCCTGTGGTCAGCGCGCGCGTGACGCGGCCCACGGCAAAGGCCAGATCCTCAAAGCTGCCGTGGTCCATCTGGCGGCGCATGTGGTCAAAGGCTGCCATGCCGGGGAAGGCCCAATAGGGTTCAATGATCGACAGCGATTGCAGCAGGGCATCGATCTTCTTGATCAGCGCTTTCTGTTCGCGGGCAACAGGATCGCGGTTCAGGGCGGCAGTGGCTTCGCGCAGGGCACTCCATCTGTCAGACCGCAATTGGATCGCTGACGAATATTCGTTCATGGAATGCATTGTGTTCCTCCGTTGGGCGGTGTCACGTCTGCATTCCGGTAGGGGCCAGCTCGGCCTCTTGAGGTCTGCAGGGCGTTAACCGCTGGATGGGTTTTTTGTTCCGGTCAGAACGCCGGGTTTGGGGGGCATTGGTGTCGCACCCCCTGCGGCGGTTCCTGCGGTCGGGTTTGGCATCGGTTCAGGCGGGAAGCCGCCCGGTGTATGGGACATGGCAGGATGTTCTTCCTGCCCTTTGAAAGTGGGTGCATCCGGCACGCGCTGGGCGGGGACATCGACATGCAAACCGGCACGTGTGCCCTGCTGGGGGATTTCGAGCGGGCCGAGGGTGTGCAGATAGGCATCCGTACCGCTGGCACGGTCATAGACAGGGAAATCGGTGGAACGGTCGCGGAAGGATTTCAGCACCTGCCCGAGACCTTTCATGCCTGTCTCCCGCTGACGGCGGACGACGGAAAGGTCCACTTCGATGGGGAACATGTCCTCCTGCCCTGCGGATTGGTGCAGCACCATCGAGGTGGGATCAACGACGCAGGACTTGCCCACACCGCCCGCACCCAGACCGTTGACGTCAAAGATGTAGCACTGGAATTGCGCGGCGGTTGCGCGGGCAATGGCCAGTTCCGCATCGCGGTCAGTGGTGCCTGTGAGAACGGGATGCAGCAGCACCTCCACCCCTTGGCTGGTCAGCTGCCGCGTGGTTTCGGGGAACCACATGTCATAGCAGATCGACAGGCCAAAGCGGCCCACATCCGGCACGTCAAAGACGCAGAATTCCGTACCTGCGGCGATCCCGGTTTCATAGGGCCGGAAGGGGAACATCTTGGCATAGCGGCGGATCACTTCCCCTTCGGGGTTGATCACGATGGCGGTGTTGTAGACGCGGCCATCCTGCGGGTCTTTGAGGAACATCGAACCGGGGATCAGCCAGACGCGGTGCTTGGCGGCGGCAGCCTGAAACTTCTCAATCGCTTCATTTTCCGGCGGCAGGGCAAAACGATCCAGCGGACCGTAGGCCGCCAGTTCAGAGAACAGCACCATCTGGGTCCAGGGAAACCGCGCCATCAGGATATCAAGTCGCTGGATCATACCATCGACGTTGGGTTGCAGGGCATTGACGTACATCTGCACGCCGGCAATCGCAAAAGGGGTCATCACAGGTCACTCCAGACAGAGCGCATGGGGCGACGGCCGCCCAGCGCACAAATTTGAGCGTTCCCTACGCCTTTGGCACCGGAAGGGGAACCGGTGTTTAAGGTCGCGACGTACCGTCGATATGCCATCTGACGAAAGATGATCCCTATGCCGCCGCTTTCTGGGGGGTCATCCGTCCGGCACGCCCCCTTTGCATGAAAATGATCAGTCCAAGTATCAGCAATGCCGGAATGAACATCAGGTATTTGCTGGGCTGTGGCACGGGCTGAAGGACACGCACCACCTCCTGATCCCAATCCAGACCGGCCTCCTGCGCGGGGCTGTCAAAGGACACGTCGTCGATGATCATCTTGTCGCCATCCCCCCGGAACAGAAGACCTGCGTTCTCCAGTTTTTCCTCACCGGTCGCGCCCTCACCAATCGGCAGGATCGCGACAAAGGAGATCGGATCACCCAGATCATTGAGGCCAGACACACGCAGGCGCAGGTATTCGCCTGTCGGCGTCGCGTCAGCCGCTTGCACGATCTCAGCCGGTGGCACCTCATCGTAAGGAGGGGAGACCATGTCCATCCAGAACCCCGGACGGAACAGCGTGAAAGCGATCAGCAGCAGAGCGATCGATTCGAAGATGCGGTTCTTGGCAAAGAACCAGCCCTGCGTCGCAGCCGCAAACAGCAGCATCGCGATGGTAGAGACAATGAAGACAAATATCCCCTGCCCCCATCCGACGCCGATCAACAGCAGTTCGGTGTTGAAGATGAACAGGAACGGCAATGCTGCGGTGCGCAGGCTGTAGAAGAACGCAACCACACCCGTCTTGATCGGATCACCACCAGACACGGCGGCGGCAGCAAAGCTGGCCAGACCCACAGGCGGCGTCACATCGGCCATGATGCCGAAGTAGAAGACAAACAGGTGCACCGCGATCAGCGGTACGATCAATCCGTTCTGCTGGCCAAGCGTAACGATCACTGGCGCGAGCAGGGCAGACACCACGATGTAGTTTGCCGTGGTCGGCAGGCCCATCCCAAGGATCAGCGACAGGATCGCCGTCAGGACCAGAATGGCGAGGATGTTACCCCCAGACATGACCTCAACCACATCGGCAAGTGCCGCGCCGACACCCGTCTGGCTGACCGCGCCCACGATGATACCGGCGGTCGCCGTGGCGATCCCGATCCCGATCATGTTGCGCGCACCCGTAACCAGACCATCGATCAGGTCCATGAACCCGTCTTTGATGTCCGATCCCAGTTTGCTTTCACCCCGGAAGATCGCCATCAGCGGACGTTGGGTGACAAGGATGAAGATCATGTAAGCAGTCGCCCAGAAGGCCGAGAGGCCGGGGGACAGACGATCCACCATCAGCGCCCAGACCAGCACCACAATCGGCAGGATGAAATGCAGGCCGGAGCGGATGGTTGGCCCCGGAATGGGCAACCGCGTGACCGGCGCATTGGGATCATCCAGTTTCAGCGGCGGCTCACGCGAAGCGATGAAGAGCAATCCGAAATAAACCGCCGTCAGGAAGACGAAGATGATGTATCCTGCCGTCTCGGGGAAGGCAGGTCTGATCCAGCCCATGAAGAAACTCACCGCATAGCTCAGCGCGCAAATGGCTGCGACTGTGAAGGCCAGGCTCATCAGCCAGGCGACCCATGGCTTGGGTTCCACCGGGCGGGGCAGGCCTTCCATGCCGGCTTTCAACGCTTCGAGGTGCACGATGTAGACAAGCGCGATGTAGGAAATCGTTGCAGGCAGGAAGGCGTGTTTGACCACCTCCGGATAGGGAATGCCGACATATTCCACCATCAGGAAGGCCGCTGCACCCATCACGGGTGGCATGATCTGGCCGTTCACCGATGACGCAACTTCGACCGCGCCGGCCTTTTCAGAATTGAAACCCACCTTCTTCATCAGCGGAATGGTAAAGGTGCCCGTCGTCACCACGTTCGCGATTGAGGAACCGGAGATCAGGCCGGTCATAGCCGAGGACACAACCGCCGCCTTCGCAGGCCCGCCTTTCATATGCCCCATCAGGCTGAACGCGACCTGAATGAAGTAGTTCCCGGCCCCCGCCCGATCCAGAAGCGATCCAAACAAGACGAAGAGGAACACGAATGAGGTCGACACGCCCAGTGCGATGCCAAAGACGCCCTCAGTCGTGATCCACTGGTGGTTCACGATCTCTGACAGGGAGTTGCCTTTGTGCGCGATGATGCTGGGCATGTTTGGCCCCAGCACGGTGTAGAGCAGGAAGACGGACGCCACGATCATCAGGGCGGGCCCCAGCGCGCGGCGGGTTGCTTCCAGCAGGATCATGATACCGATCACGGCCACTACAAAGTCCTGCATGATCGGCGCGCCGACCCGATCCGCGATGTCCCGGTAGAAGAAAAACAGATAGAGGGCAGCAAGGGAGCCGCCGATGGCCAATACCCATTCCCAGATCGGTATGCGGTCCTTGGGAGAGCCAAGGATCACGGTGGCCGCCACCGCAATGGCGGGTAAGGGGATCCACCAGATGGCCACACCGTCTTTCGCAGCAACCATGAACAATCCGGCCAGCGCCAGCGGGACAATGACGCCCAGCGCCAGTTGGAAAGTTGTGCGCGCGGCAGGGAAGGCGAGGATGCCGAGGAAGACCGCAAAGCCAAGGTGAATGGAGCGCGCCAGCGTGTCATTGAACAGACCAAAGGGCGACGCGATATAGAGCTGGAACAATGACCAAGCCAGCGCGGTCAGCATCAGCAGAAGCCCGACCGGCCCGCCTACATCGCGTCCGCCCGTATCAGAGGACGCAACCAGTTCGTCGAGTTCCGCCTGATCCAATCCGCCACGTCCAGCCGCTTCGGCTTCAACGGCAGCAGCTTGCTGTTGATCTTTGTTCGTCATGGTTTGTCCCCCTGTGGCCCCGCGTTTGCGCAGGTGCGTCAGAACCGCTTTTGCGGCCTTGGTCGTGGGGGCGGATTGGTGCCGCCCCCATCAATGTCTCAGACCGTGGCAGCCTTATTCGATCCAGCCACGCTCTTTGTAGTACTTCGCGGCACCTGCATGCAGAGGCGCTGACAGACCGCCGGAGATCATCTCTTCCTCGGTCAGGTTCTCGAACGCGGGGTGCAGGCGCTTGAAACGGTCAAAGTTGTCAAAGACAGCTTTCACCACCTGATAGATCGTATCTTCGTCCACATCTGCGGATGTCACGAACGTTGCTTTAACACCGAAGGTGTTCACGTCAGCATCCGTGCCCTTGTACATGCCGCCCGGAATGGTTGCGGCTGCGTAGTAGGGGTTGTCGTTGATCAGACCGTCGATGGCGTCACCGGTGACAGGCACAAGCTCCGCGTCAATGGTCGACACGGCTTCCTGGATGGAACCGTTGGGGTGGCCGACAGTATAGATGATCGCATCGACTTTGTTGTCACCCAATGCGGCGGCTTGCTCTGCTGGTTTCAGCTCTGACGCCAGTGCGAAGTCGTCCAGTGTCCAGCCCTTGGCGTCCATCACGACTTCCATCGTGGCACGTTGCCCGGAGCCGGGGTTGCCGATGTTGACGCGCTTGCCCTTGAGATCGTCAAAGGACTTGATGCCGCTATCCTTGCGGGCAATCACGTTGAACGGCTCCCCATGGACAGAGAAAACGGCACGCAGGTTGTCAAATTGTGCACCTTCGAACTTGGAGGTGCCGTTGAAGGCGTGGAACTGCCAGTCGGACTGGGCCACGCCCATGTCCATGTCACCCGCTTTGATCGCATTGATGTTTGCAATGGATCCACCGGTGGACGGTGCCGTGCACTTCAACCCGTGATCGGCAGAGCCACGATTGACCAGACGGCAGATGGACTGACCGACGACGAAGTAAACACCGGTCTGACCGCCTGTGCCGATTGTGATGAACTTTTCCTGCGCCGTTGCCATGGTGCCCGCTGTCAGGGCGCCTGCAAGTGCAAGTGTCTTGAATATCTTCATTAGGTTTCTCCCTTTTTATGAACGAACCCCGGCTTTTCCCAAGCCAAGGCTCATTGTCGTTCGGGGGCGAGGGGGATCACCCAAAGGACTTCGAATGGTATCCGCGCCACCCTCTTCCCCTCAGGTATGAGACCTTGGCAGGCCCAGACGTCGGGGAATCCTCAACAGGTTAGGCAGGTTTTCCAGCGTTGTACAACCAAACACTTTGGAGTTGTGTTTGAGCGGCTAAATCCCTGAAACACGGATACTTTCTCGCCCGCCTCAGTGAGACGGATGGTCCCATTTTCAACTTTCAATTGATGGTGAACAGGCACGTTCCGGTCAATGCTAGTGCTTGCGTGGGGCGCGAATAAAGTCAAACTGGAGCGATGTTTTTGTCACGCCTGACCCAATGGAGACGCCCATGCGCGATCTGAATGAACTGACCCGATTCACCACCTTTGCGGGGGTGGCTGTTCTGACACTGGTCAGTTTCGTGTTGATGCTCGTCTGGTCGTGGTGGTTCGTGATACCTTTGGCTGTTTTTGCCGTGCTGACCGGGATGGGGGTCTATGATGTCACACAGACCCACCATTCGATCTTGCGCAATTATCCGGTGCTGGGGCACATGCGGTTTTTCTTTGAAGGCATCCGGCCCGAAATCCGGCAATACCTGATCGAATCGGATCAGGACGAAGAACCGTTCAGCCGCGATCATCGGTCGCTCGTCTACCAGCGCGCCAAGGGGCAGGAAGACGCGCGGCCTTTCGGGACGCGGGCGCGGGTCTATGATGCGGGATATTCCTGGGTCACGCATTCGGTGCGGCCCGTGCATATCGAGGATTGCGATTTTCGCACCACGATTGGCGGCTCGGCCTGCAAGCAGCCCTATTCCGCATCGTTGTACAACATCTCTGCGATGAGCTTTGGGTCGCTGTCGGCCAACGCCATTCTAGCCCTGAACACCGGGGCCAAGCTGGGCGGTTTTGCCCATGACACCGGCGAAGGGTCTGTCAGCCGGTACCACAAGGCGGGCGGCGGGGATCTGATTTATCAGCTGGCCTCGGGCTATTTCGGCGCAAGGGCGGCGGATGGGTCATTTGATCCGGAAAAGTTCAAGGCAACCGCGACACTGGATCAGGTGAAGATGATTGAGCTGAAGCTGTCGCAGGGCGCGAAGCCGGGGCATGGGGGGATGCTGCCTGCGTCGAAGATCACGCCGGAGATTGCAGAAGCGCGCGGCGTTCCGATGGGGATTGATTGCGTCTCTCCCGCGGCACATCCGGCATTTTCCACGCCGATCGAGATGATGCAATTCATCGGCCAGCTGCGGGAATTGTCTGGCGGCAAACCGGTGGGGTTCAAGCTGTGCATCGGCCACCGGCGGGAGTTCATGTGCATGGTCAAAGCCATGTTGGAGACCGGTATCACCCCCGATTTCATCGTGGTGGACGGCGCCGAAGGGGGCACGGGTGCGGCACCGGTGGAGTTCTCCAACCACGTCGGCATGCCGATGATCGAAGGGCTGACCTTCGTGCACAACACCCTGCGCGGCGCTGGGCTGCGCGATGAAGTGAAAGTGGGGGCAGCGGGCAAGATCGTGTCGGCCTTTGACATCGCGCGGGCGCTGGCGCTGGGCGCGGATTGGTGCAATTCGGCGCGCGGGTTCATGTTTGCCATTGGCTGCATTCAGGCGCAGGCCTGCCATACCAACCATTGCCCAGTGGGCGTGGCCACGCAGGACCCGCTGCGCATGCGCGCGCTGGATCCGGACCACAAAAGCCAGCGGGTGGCGCGGTTCCACAAGAACACGATGGAGGCTTTGGGAGAGATGACCGGAGCGGCAGGTCTGGATCACCCGAATGGGTTCCTGCCCTATCACCTGATGCTGCGGCAGGGCGACAAGTCGATGGCGGAGGGGAACGACGTCTATGAGTATCTGCCGGAGGGGTATCTGCTGGACCCGAAGGCAGGGGATCATCGCGGGAACAAGTTGCGTTGGGAGCGCGCGCGGGCAGAGACGTTTGACCGCGTGGATTAAAGTCTCGGAAACTTTGAAAGTTTCCGACCGTTTTCTTTGAAAGAAAACGAGCAAAAAGAAAGGGCGCACCAAGATTGGCGCGCCCTTTTTCCTGTCTTTGTGGGTGGAACGCTTACGCGCCTTCGGCAACAGCCTCCACCACGGCGGCCTCGAAAATGGCCATGCCCTCTTCGACAATCGCGTCCGACGCGGTCAGCGGCACCATCACCCGCAGCGCGTTGCCGTGCATGCCACAGCTCAGCAGCAACAGACCGCGCTTGAGCGCATTGGCAATCACCCGCTTGGTAAACGCCGCATCGGGCGTGGCGCTGTCAAAGTCGGTCACAAACTCAACCGCGACCATCGCACCCAGACCGCGAATGTCCCAGAAGCGGAACGGGGCGGACCGTGCGCCAATCTCAGCGAAGCGCGTTTTCAGCATCTCCCCCATTGCGGTGGAACGGGCCAGCAAGGCTTCGTCTTCAATCGCGTCGATGGCAGCGAGCGCTGCGGCGCAAGCAACGGGATTGCCGCCATAGGTGCCGCCCAGACCGCCGGGGTCCATCGCGTCCATCACATCCGCGCGGCCAATCACGCCAGCGAGGGGGTAGCCGCCCGCCATGGACTTCGCCACGGTAATCAGGTCCGGCACCACGCCGGAGTGTTCAACCGCGAACCACTTGCCGGTGCGGCCAAAACCTGCCTGCACTTCATCCGCAATCAACAGAATGCCGTGTTCATCACAGATGGCGCGCAATTGCTGCATCATCTCGAATGGCACAGGGGTGTAGCCACCCTCGCCCAGCACGGGTTCAATAATCATGCAGGCGATGCGGGAGGGTTCGGCATCCGTCAGGAACAGGTTCTTCAGGCCGGTGATCGCGTCCTCCACAGTGATCCCATCGCGGGTGGAGGGGAACGGCGCACGGAAGACATCCGCCGGGAAGGGGCCAACGCCCTTCTTGTAGGGAGAAACCTTGCCCGTCATGCCCAGCGTCAGCAGCGTCCGGCCGTGATAGCCGCCTGTGAAGGCGATCACACCAGGGCGGCCGGTGGCGGCGCGGGCGATCTTCACCGCGTTTTCCACCGCTTCGGCACCGGTTGTCACCAGCAGCGTCTTTTTGGCCGCATCACCGGGGGCCAGCGCATTCAGGCGCTCAGCCAGCTCGATGTAGGGCGCATAGGGCACAACCTGAAAGGAGGTGTGGGTGTAGTGATCTTCCTGCGCCTTGGCCGCTTCGATCACCTTGGGGTGACGGTGGCCGGTGTTCAGCACGCCGATGCCGCCGCAGAAATCGATGTAGCGGTTGCCTTCGACATCCCACATCTCAGCGTTTTCGGCGTATTTGGCATAGATCGGTGCAGCAGAAGCGACACCGCGGGGCACGGCGGCCTCCCGGCGGGCGATCAGTTGTGCGTTGGTTTGATCCGCAGCGGTGGCGGCAACAGAGGCGAGCGTTTCGACAGCCGCCTGCGTTT
This sequence comes from uncultured Sulfitobacter sp., assembly GCF_947500075.1. Lineage (GTDB taxonomy): Bacteria > Pseudomonadota > Alphaproteobacteria > Rhodobacterales > Rhodobacteraceae > Sulfitobacter. The sequence goes on from NZ_CANMQS010000003.1 coordinate 321,524, forward strand.
TGGCAGCGGTTTTCTTCGGGGCGGCCTTGCGGCGCGGTTTTTTCACGGTATTGGACATCTGAGGGGTTCCTTTAAGACCAATGCGATAAGGGCGCACAAAGGGCGCGTTTAAAATCCTATCATGGCGTTTAATATAATTGTCAATTGCGATTTTGCGTTGTAAGCGAAACACAGCGTTACGCCATCAGGATTGTCTTTTTCCTTCAACGGGATCACAGATACGGAAGAACGCGGTTTTTGGCGGGAGTAAGGACTTGGATATCGGAGCGAAGCTGAAATCCATCCGCAAGGAACGTGGATTGTCGCAGCGTGAACTGGCTGCGAAGGCCGGTTTGACCAACGGCACCATCTCCCTGATTGAGGCGAACCGCACAAGCCCCTCTGTCGCTTCGTTGAAATCCTTGCTGGATGCGATTCCGATCAGCATGGCTGAGTTCTTTTCAACGTTTGAAGACACGGAAACACCCAAGGTCTTTTACAAGGCCCATGAATTCACTGAAATCACCCCAGGCGGGGATGGCGCGGTATCCCTTCGGCAATTGGGCAAAGCCGAACATCATGCGCTACAGGTGCTGCATGAAACCTATCCCCCCGGTGCAGACACCGGCCCCGAAGCCATCAGCCATGAGGGCGAGGAAGCCGGTATTGTCGTGCGCGGCGCAATCGATGTGACCGTGGATGGGCAAACCTCTACCCTGAATGCCGGGGACGGCTACCTTTTTGACAGCCGCCTGCCCCATCGGTTTCGCAACACTTCTGACGAAACCTGTGTGGTGGTGAGCGCCTGCACCCCGCCGACCTTCTGAAAATGAAACAGCCTGACCCGTTTCAGGATCAGGCTGTATCGGGGTGGACCTAGCGATCCGACCTTTTGCGTTTTGACGCACTGTCCTTTTTCGTACCGCGACTTTCGGGAAAGCTCTCCCGCCGCGAGGACGTCAAGACAACGATGAGTATCGCTGCCAAGGTCAGACTGGCCAAGCCCCCAAGAAAGATTTCGACGGGCATGGGGCGTCCTTTCGTTGTCGCCATTCAATGTGTCAACACACGCAACAACCTGTCAGTTCCACGTGACATCAAAAAAATTCGAATAAATCTGAAGGTGCGGCACCGACGCCATAGTGCCGCATCAATAATCGAGGATTTGCTTGCGTTGCAGTGGCACGGGAAAGACGATGCGCAGGGTGTAAAGCTCTCCGTCGTCATTGACATCGACCTGTCCGTTCAACTGGCGGGCAAAGGCAAGGATCAGCTTTGAGCCAAGTCCGGTTCCCTCTTCCACCGGCGCGCCACCAACGGTGTTGACGATTGTCAGTTCAGCCAGTTCCGGGGCACTTGATGTCAGTTGGATCGAAATCTTCTTGGGCGTTTCGGGATTCTGCGGAATGTACTTCAACGCATTTGTCAGCGCCTCAGACACCAGAAGCGTCAGCGGGGCGGCGTCATCCGCGTCCAGGCTGACCGTGGCATAATCCTGCGAAATGGCCACGTTAGAGCCGGGTGCGAGCCCCACTGACAGCAATTGCCCGACAATTTCCTGTAGCAGGGCCTTTGCCTCAACCCGTTCAAGGTTGTCGTTCTGGTAGAGGTTCTTGTGCACCGTTGCGAGGCTGAGAATGCGGTCCTGCAAACGGCGCAACACAAAGCTGGCGTCGGCTGTTTTCGCCTGTCTGATCTGCATGTTCATGATGGATGAAATCAGTTGCAGGTTGTTCTTCACCCGGTGATGCACTTCCTTAAGCAGGATGTTCTTTTCCCGCAAACTGTCTTCGAGCGTTGCTTCATCGCGCAAGATGGATTCGCCCATCTCGATGAAGGCGGATTCCATATCAACCAGTTCGGTTGGCACGCCGTACCCCAGTGTCTTGCTCGGCAGGGTCCGGTTCAGGGCAAAGCGCCGCATCTGGCGGCCCAGTTTGCGGATGTGGCGGATCGCCAGACGGTTCAGCGCCCAAAAGGCCACCACCAGACTGGCCGCCCACATCACAATCGGCAGCATCGCTGCGGCCCGTGCGGTGAGGTCGGTTTGTAGAAACGGCGTGTCCGTTGGCCAGACGCTCATCGCATAGGCCACGTCGCGCACGATCGGCTGGATGGCGTAAGCGCGCTCAATGCCGTTCTTGTTCGCTGCCCGAAAAACGATCCGCTGATCCCCGGTGAACAGCGACAAGGCAATGTCAGGCGGCACTTCGGCTTCGTTGATGTCCAGCGCATGATCGGATGTCAGAATCTCTCCGCGTTGATTGAACGTGAGCAGCGCCACGGGATTGCGGGGCAGTTCCGGCTTGTCCAGATTGTCGAATGCCGTGAACGGGATAGAGATGAAAACCGCGCCGACGAATTCCCGCGCCTTGAAAACCGGCAAGCTGACCACGGTGACAGGGCGGCGGGAAAGCGACCCATTGCTGGTCGAGCTTGCCTGCCGCCGGGGGTTTTCCTTCATCGCCAGGAATTCGGGATCAGATGAGAAATCAAACGGCGCATCCGCAGACGAACAGGTCATGATGCCGTCGGCGGCAATGAACCCGACAAGGCTGTAGATGGCGGAGGCTTCTTTGTAGGCACCCAGAAACTCGGAACAGCGCTCTGGGTCGTCGTGCATCAGTTTGACCACAGGGCCCAAGGTCTCAGCCGCGCCAAAAGCCTCCTGCAAGATCTCTGTCTCGGCAAAGGAAGCCTGTTCCGTCACTGCCAAAAGCGACAGTTCGGCATTGGTCTGGGTCTGCTGGGACAACTGCTGCGTCTGGACAATTGCGATCAATCCGATGGGCAACAAAGCCAAGGACAGAAAAAACAGGACCCGCAGGGCCAGCCCACGGAACAAGGCGCCGGGGAAAAAACCGCGTGTCATAAATCAGAAGGACGCCACTTTTGATGCAGAGAGGACAGACATCGTTGCATCGTCTGTCAGTTCCATCGTGTCGTCATCCGTGTGCCCCAACAGTTCAGCAAGTTGCGCCCGCGCCCGGTTGGTGCGGCTTTTGATCGTGCCAACGGCGACGCCACACATCTGTGCCGCTTCTTCATAAGAAAAGCCCGAAGCCCCAACCAACAGCAATGCCTCGCGCTGCTCATCGGGAAGGGTGCCCAGCGCCTTTCGGAAATCGGCCATCTGCATGTGCCCGTCATGCGCCGGTTTTTCCGCCACATTCTCCGTGAAGGTGCCATCGACGTCAGCGACTTCCCGTTTGGATTTGCGGCGTGAGGAATAATATGTGTTGCGCAGAATGGTGAACAGCCACGCGCGCATGTTTGTCCCAACCTCGAACTTTTCGATATTCGTCCAGGCTTTGACAAGTGTGTCCTGCACCATATCGTCAGCGGTGGCAGCGTTTCGGGTCAGGCTGATGGCAAAGGCACGCATGGCGGGCAGGTGATCCACCAGTTCGTCGCGTGGATCCAGATCACTCATTTGGAGGAGCCTTGCTCAGCATCCTGTTGCTTGAGCTGGCTCAGAAGGCTCTTGAACCGATCTGGAATGCCTTCTTCCAGCGTTTCATCAAAGACCCGCTTGAGGTTCTCTTCGATCACGCGATCCTGATTTATCTTGTTTGCGTTCTTCACCAGTTCACCTTCTAAGGTCAGGTCGATCTGCACAAATAATTGAGCACGGTTTGGAACTAAACGCTGTCACACAGGGTTTAGTTCCCAAGATCAGAAAAAAAGGACACCTCTGATGAGTGACGGCTCTGAACACAATAATATCAGCGACGCATTGGGAGAGAATATACCCTATCTGCGCCGATTTGCGCGGGCAATGACCGGAAGCCAGCAGAGTGGTGACACCTTCGCTGCGGCGTCCCTTGAGGCGATCCTGGCGGATCGGTCTGTCCTGGACGGGGTTGATCCACGAACCGGGCTCTTCAAGGTGCTCTACGGGATCTGGGCGAGCGCCGGTGCGCCTGTTGAAGCGGGCGAAAGCGGCGCGCGCGCCAAAGCGCAGCGTCGGTTGGCGAGCCTGACCAACAACAGCCGCGAAGCGCTGCTGTTGCACACGGTCGAAGGGTTCTCCTTCACCGAGATCGCAACCATCATCGGCGTCACCCAAGCGGAAGCGGAAGAACTGGTGGCCGTTGCCCGCCGCGAGATGAGCGAGAACACCGCCGGATCCGTCCTTATCATCGAAGATGAAGCGATCATCGCAATGGATCTGGAATCCATCGTGGCCGAGATGGGTCATCGCATCACCGGCGTCGCGCGCACCCGCGCAGAAGCGGTCGAATTGGCGCGGTCCGATGTCCCGGATCTGGTGCTGGCGGACATTCAGCTGGCTGACAATTCATCCGGCATTGATGCCGTGAACGACATTCTGTCAGAGCACGGCGGGCGGCCCGTGATCTTTATCACCGCTTTCCCTGAACGTTTGCTGACCGGGGACAAACCAGAACCCGCATTCCTGATCTCCAAGCCCTATTCGGTTGATCAGGTGATGTCCTCTGTATCCCAGGCAATGTTCTTTTCATCTACCGAAACCTTGAACGCCTGAGACTCACTTAGGCTCTATCAAGGGGCTTCGGCGCATTTTCCGAAGCCCTATTTCATGGCTGATTGTCTTGCGCAGAACGCGCTTTTGACCGTTGCAGATCAAGCTGCGCGTTCAGCGACCCCCCGATCAGAACGAGAAAGCTGCTGATCCAGAGCCAGATCAGCATCGCAATCACTGCGCCGATGGACCCATAGACTTCGTTGTAATTGCCGAAGTTGGCCACGTAATAAGAAAACCCGATGGAGACGACGACCCAAAGGCCAATCGCAAGAAGGGCACCGGGCGAAAGCCATTGGAACGCCTGTCCCCGCCGGTTCGCCCCGTAGCGGTAAAGCATCCCCGTCGCGCCCAGCAAAACGGCAATGGTGATCCCCCACCGCAGCACATCAATGATCAGCGTGCTGAAGGTGCCAAGCGGGAAGAACGCAAGCAAGACCGGCGTGACCACTTGCGTGATCAGGGCAACGATGCCAACCACCACCAGAATGATCGTCAACATCAAGGCCCGCAGATAGTGATATGCGGCACTGCGGTTCTTGGTGTTGTAGACTTCGTTCAGCCCAACCATCAATGCACCCACCCCGGCCCGCGCAGACCACAGGGCAAACAGGATCGACAGTGCACCTGCCCACCCGAGCGTGTCACTGCGTGCCGTCACCAGACTGGTGATCTGGGTGTTGATGATGTCATACACGTCTGCTGGCAACAGGCCGCGCAGTTCTTCCAACTGGGCGAGGACAACCACCGGATCAAGGATCAGACCAAGCAGGGCAATGAACGCAGCCAATGCGGGAAACAGGGACAGCATCACAAAGAACGCAACCCCCGCAGACACCAGCGAAATGTTGTTGTCAGAAATATGGGTGACCGTGGATTTCAACGCTTGCCAGTATTGCGCAACGTAGGTCTGTGGGGGCGGAGTGTGCATGGGTTGCCTTTTCTACTCGTTCCAACGGTCGTATATCTTCTTAAGCCGTCTGCCGTCCAAGGGGCGCATCACGCAACAGGGTGATGCACCAATCCATACCTTGCAATACACCCTGCCTTAGACAAAATGGCGCGCATGACAACATCTCTCTCCCGCGCCATCGCTGCGAAACGCGATGATCTGATTGCTTTGACGCAAGACCTGATCCGCATCCCGACGTTGAACCCGCCCGGTCAGGATTATCGTCTGATCTGCGAATACCTCGACAAAAGGTTCCGCGCTCACGGGTTTGAGACGCAGTTGATCCGTGCCCATGGAACGCCCGGCGACAGTGAGAAGTTCCCGCGCTGGAACATTGTGGCCCGCCGGGACGGGACCCAGCCCGGCGAATGCGTGCATTTCAACAGCCATACGGATGTGGTTGAGGTTGGCGCCGGCTGGACGTTTGATCCTTTCGGTGCAGCCGTGTCGGACGGCAAGATCTACGGCCGCGGCACCTGCGACATGAAAGGCGGGCTCGCCGCATCCATCATTGCCGCTGAAGCCTTTTTAGAGACGCATTCGGCCTTCGCAGGCAGTATTGAAATCTCCGGTACGGCGGATGAGGAATCCGGTGGCTATGGCGGGGTTGCCTATCTGGCGGAGCAGGGCTTTTTCGACCCTGCCCGCGTGCAGCATGTCATCATCCCCGAACCCCTGAACAAGGATCGCATTTGTCTGGGCCACCGGGGCGGCTGGTGGGCTGAAATTGAGACAAAGGGAGAGATCGCCCACGGCTCAATGCCCTTCCTTGGTGACTGCGCGGTCCGGCATATGGGGGCGGTGTTGTCGGAATTTGAAGACAAACTCTACCCCGCAATGGCGACACGCTTCACCGAAATGCCTGTGGTGCCTGAAGGTGCGCGGCAATCGACGATGAACATCAACTCGATCCACGGCGGGCAAAGGGAACAACATGAGGATTTTGACGGATTGCCTGCCCACTGCGTGCCAGACAGTTGCCGCATCACGATTGATCGGCGGTTTCTGGTGGAGGAATCACTGGAAGATGTGCGCGCGGAGGTGACCGGTTTGCTCGAAGGGCTGCGCGAGACGCGCCCGGATTTCGAGTATGAGCTGACGGAGCTCAATTCGGTTCTGCCGTCGATGACAGACAAGGCCGCGCCCGTGGTGCAGACGGTGCACCGGGCCATCGAAGACGTGATCGGCAAGCCGCCAGAATATGTGGCCTCCCCCGGTTCCTACGATCAAAAGCACATCGACCGGATCGGAAAGCTGAAGAACTGCATCGCCTATGGCCCCGGCATCCTGGAACTGGCGCATAAACCGGATGAGTACATCGGGATCGACGATATGGTGGATTCCGCCTGTGTCATGGGTGCCGCGTTAGAAACGCTTCTGCTGCCCAAAACCCCTGAATAGGGTCTATGCAAAGGCGTGTTCTGCCGCCAGCGCCAGACCATCCACCACACCGGTGAGCGCGGAAGTACGGTGTATCTCTGCATCCGGAAACTGCCGTTTCAACGCATCGCCCACAACTGCCATCAGGCTGGACCCTCCAACGAACACCAGCTTGGTCACGTCGTTCTGTTTCAACCCGGCCTGCACCACGGTTTCTTCTGCGGTCTGGGCGATCTGCGCTGCACCCTGCGCAAGTGTCGCGGCCATCATCGGTGCAGGCAAGGGCAGCCGGATGCCCTTTTCAAGAATCCCCAGGTTGATCTCCGGCGGCGCGGTCGCGGCGGGATTGTTGGCCATCATCTTGCCTGCTTCCACCGCAAAGGCCAGATCATGGCCCAATTCGTCCTCCAGCACCTTTACCAACCGCTGCAAGCGGTTCGCCTCAACCGCATACTGGGCCAGGTCCTTTGCCGCGCGGCGGGTATCTGCGGCATAGAGAAAGGGGATTTTCTGCCAGGTCGCAAGATCGGCAAAAATCTTGTTCGGTGCGATATGGGTCTGATCGCCAAATTCATGCCGGATCGGCGTGCCACGGCCCAGATGCGGCATGACATGCGCAAGGCTGAGTTCCTTGTCGAAATCAGTGCCCCCCAGCCGCAAACCGTTGCTGCGCAGAATCTCGATCTGGCGCGCACCCTTTTGACGGAAGAGCGTGAAATCTGACGTACCGCCGCCGATGTCCACGACCAACCCCAGATCTCCGGGCGTGAGAGCCGCACGTGCGGCCAAAGCGGCGGCTTCGGGTTCGGGAAGGAAGCGGACATCGTCAAACCCCGCGGCGGCGTAACAATCCTTGAGATCGATCAACGCCTGCGCGTTGCGCTTTTCATCAGCGCTGTGGAACAACACCGGGCGCCCCGACAGGGCACGGTCAAACGTCTCGCCCGTCGCCGCTTCCGCGCGGCGTTTCAGTTCTGCAAGGAAGGTGCCGACGATGCCGATGAAATCCGTGCGCTTCCCCAGCAACAGACGGCTTTCGCGCATCAAACCAGTCCCTAACAAGGACTTCAGCGCGCGCATGTACCGCCCCTCCTCCCCGTCAATCAAGGCCCGCTGCGCGGCGGTGCCATAGATCACCCGCTGTTCCTCAAAATCAAAGAACACGGCAGTGGGTAGGGTTTGCTGGCCCGACTCCATTTCTATCAGGTGGGGTTTGCCATCCACGCTGACCCCGACGGCGGAATTGGACGTGCCGAAATCAATGCCCAGAACCTGTCCCATACCACCACTCCCTTGCCGAAAGGCGCGGAGATAGCGCGGGTTGCCGCAGGGATCAATCGTGGAAGTGCTACGACAGACGCATTTGGCGGGCGTTCAGGTATCGGACACCGGCCTGCACCTCATGCCGCACAGGCCCCTCGCGCGGGGCATCACGCAGGGTGGTGAACCAGTGTTCCGGCGGGTTTTTGCCCCGTCGGTTGCCATCAAACCGCAAGGCGCGCAGCACCGCTTCGGCGGCGGAAGGCAAATGGTCGGGCGCTTCATGCCCGTTCAGGATGCCCCACACCCCCGTCCAAAGCCGGCCCACAGACCAAGGATTGTACCCCCCGCCGCCCAACACCAACAGACGTGGCGCCAAGCCCATCAACCCCCGCAACACATCCCAATGGGCGTTGTTGGAGAGCGACAAACGGGATAGTGGGTCCTCTTCAACCGCGTCTGCACCGCACAGCAAAACAATCGCGTCAGGTGCAAATCTCTGAACCTGGGGAAGGATCAACTCGTCTCTGATAAAGGCCATTTCGCTGTCGTTCAGGCCACGCGGCACCGGCAGGTTGAACGCATTTCCGCCGCCATCGTCCTCCAGCACGCCCGTGCGCGGCCATAGCCCTGCCTGGTGGGTTGAAATCATCAGGCAATCGGGATCACCGCCGAACCCTTCCTCCACCCCGTCAGGATGATGCGCGTCAATATCCACGTAAGCGATCCGCTGCACACCCTGATGGCGCAGGCTGAGCATCGCCAGCACAGGATCATTGAGATAGCAAAACCCGTTTGCCCGGTCAGGCATGCCATGGTGCGTGCCACCGGGCGGATTGTAGATCACGCCACCGTCGCGCAGCAGCTCCCCGGCAAGGATCGACCCGCCGGCAGCGGTGGCAGGACGGCTGAAAATCTCAGGATAGACCGGGTTCGTGACACTGCCGATGTCGTGCCTTTGCCTGTCGATATCAGTCGCGGTTTGCGTCTGCTCCACCCGTTGCAGCGCATCCAGATACGCAGGCGTGTGCCAGTTGCGCAGCGCATTCGGCTTGGCACGGGGGGAGGTGATGAACTGCTCTGACGGTAACCAGCCCAACGCACGGGAGAGGTCCATCACCGTCGACACCCGCGGCACCCGTAGGGGGTGCCAGCGGCCATAGCTGGAATGGCGGAAAATCTCATGACCGATGAAACGGGGTTTGGACATGGCAAGGGAGGTAAAGCGCGGATCGGGAATTGCCAACCGGGCGGGGGCACAGCAGAGTGGCGTTGAATGCTGGAAGGAGCCGCCATGACCCCCATCAACCTCGCGCAGAAGCTGAGCCAGATCAGCACCCTTTGGGACCCGCATGTGGTGGCTGACTACAACGACAACGATGTGATGGTGGTGAAGTTTCAGGGGGAATTCCCCTTTCATCTGCATGAGGACACCGATGATTTCTTCCTCGTGTTGAAGGGGGAGATGATGATGGATCTGGAAGGAGCGTCGCATCCGGTGAAAGCCGGAGAGGTGTTCGTCGTGCCGCGTGGCGTGACCCACCGACCACGTGCCGATCAGGAATGCGAAGTCCTGCTGATAGAGCCGAAAGGAGAGCCTAATACAGGCGATCCGGCAACCGCCGCCGCCAAGCCGAGGCTCTGAAATGGGACCGGGAGCACGCAATTTGATCACCGATGTGCCGGGTATTCTGGTGGGCAATGCACAGGATGCCCTGTTGAAATCGGGGAGCACGGTGCTGACCTCCGACGCGCCCTTCACCGCCTCGGTACATGTCATGGGGGGTGCCCCTGGCACACGGGAGACGGATTTGCTGGCGCCGGATAAAAGCGTGGCGGCGGTTGATGCGTTGGTGTTGTCCGGCGGATCGGCCTTTGGGCTGGATGCCTGCTCTGGCGTTGTCGATGGCTTGCGCGCGACGGGGCGGGGATTTGCGGTTGGCCCTGCGCAGATCCCGCTGGTTCCAGGGGCGATCTTGTTCGATTTGCTCAATGGCGGGGACAAGGGCTGGGATCACAACCCGTACCGCGCGCTTGGGCGGGCGGCGTTTGATGCGGCGGCGGAGGTGTTTGAGATTGGCAGCGTCGGTGCCGGCACCGGGGCGATGACGGCGATGATGAAAGGTGGGCTTGGCTCCGCCTCTCTGACCTTGCCGGATGGCAGCACAGTAGGGGCGCTGGTCGGGGTCAATCCGGTGGGGTCTGTCACCACGCCGGGAGACAGGCATTTCTACGCAGCTCCATTCGAGATGGGCGATGAATTTGGCGGATTCGGACCGGACACCGCCAGCGGTCTGGGGTTGAGCACGGAGAACCGCAAGCGCGATGCGATGTCGATGCGGGAGAATACGACCATTGCGATCGTTGCCACCGATGCCACCCTGACCAAGGCCGAATGCCAACGCGTCGCGGTCGCCGCGCATGACGGGATTGGTCGCGCGACGGTGCCTGCGCATACGCCCCATGACGGCGATCTGGTGTTTGCGGCAACGACGGCGCGGCACAATGCGGGTGATGTAACGTTAATCGGTCATGCTGCCGCTCTGTGTCTGAGCCGGGCGATTGCACGGGGAGTCTATGCCGCAACCCCGGCGGCGGGAGATCTTTTGCAAACATGGAGTGAGCTGAATGCCTGACCTGGTGCGCGACGGTGTATCCCTGCACTATGAGATCGAGGGGAACGGGCCACCTGTCCTGTTGCTGGCGGGGATGCTGAGTGACAGTGCGACATGGGCGCCGTTGGTGCCTCTCTTACCCAACTATACTGTTGTTAGGGTCGATAATCGAGCCACCGGGCGCACGGTGCCGTGGGATGCGCCGGTGGATATGGCTGTGATGGTGGCGGATGCGCTGGCGGTGATGGATCATCTGGGGTTTGACCGGTTTCACATCGCCGGACATTCGATGGGCGGCCTAATGGGGCTGGAGATTGCAGGGGTTGCACCCGCGCGCGTGGCGACGCTGTCGATCATGGCATCGGGCCGTGTGCGGATGCCCCGGATTGCGGGCGTTTTCGACGCTTTGACCGCCGTGCGTGAGGGGCCGGAGGGAGAGACGCTTTGGCTGCGCGCGCTCTATCCATGGATCTTCGGATCGGCGTTCTTTGAAGCGCCCGAGACGGCAGCTTTGACGGTTGAAGCCGCGTTGGCCTACCCGCATGCGCAAAGCCTTGCGGCAATGAAGCACCAGATCGCGATGTTCAAAGGCATGCGGCTGGTGGCGGATCTGACGACGCTCACGCTGCCGGTGCAGGTGCTCTACGGTGAGGAAGACGTGCTTGTCCCACCCGCCGCCGCGCAACCGGGGTTCGCACCGCTGCCCAACCTGACGGAGCATTGGTTAAAAGGTGCGGGTCATTCTGTGGTTTGGGACGCGACAGAGGACGTCGCGCACCATGTGACCACGTTCACCGCCAAACATCCTATTTAGGGCCGATTTTCACCTCAAGCGTGCCGATCCCGTCGACACCGCCGGTAATCACGTCACCGGGGCTGACCGCGCCGACCCCCGCCGGGGTGCCTGTCATGATGATATCACCGGGCGCCAGCTCCATTGCCTGCGACAGGATCGAGACATGTTCGCGCACGGACCAGATGAGATCAGACAGGTCCGCGTCCTGCCGGGTCTCGCCATTCACAGCGAGCCAGATGCGGCCTTGCTCCACACTCGTGACATCTGAAATCGGTACGATGGGCGCGATGGGCGCGGATTTGTCAAAGGCCTTTGCCCAATCCCACGGACGGCCTGCCTCCTTGGCCTCCGCTTGCAGGTCACGGCGGGTCAGATCGACGCCGACGGAGGCGCCCCAGACATGCTCCATCACGTCGTTTTCGCTCACGTTAGAGCCACCTTTGCCAATGGCGATGACCAGTTCGATCTCGTAATGAAGGTCTTCGGTCAAGGGCGGATAGGGCACGGTGCAGGGGGTATCCAAAGCGGCATCAGCGGGTTTGGTGAAGAAAAACGGGGCTTCACGATCCGGGTCTTTGCCCATCTCGCGGGCATGTGCGGCGTAGTTGCGGCCCACGCAGAAGATGCGCCGCACGGGGAAGCGGTCTGACGTTCCGGCAACGGCAAGGCTGGCCTGGGCGGGGGGCGTGAAGACGTACATACGCGGGTTCCTTCGATTTGATCTTTCCTGAGTGGCCCATTCCGCCGCCCCTCGCAACCTCTGTTGGCCCTGCCTGCGCAATGTCATATGAAGGGGCAAAGCGATGACAGGACACAAACGATGAAAAAAGCGCTGATCACCGGGGTCACGGGGCAGGACGGGTCATATCTGGCGGAACTGCTGCTGGAAAAAGGCTATGAGGTGCATGGGATCAAACGGCGCGCGTCGCTGTTCAACACCCAACGGATCGACCATATCTTTCAGGATCCGCATGAGCGGGACGTGAATTTCAAACTGCATTATGGGGATCTGACAGATACGTCGAACCTGACGCGCATCCTGTCTGAAGTGCAGCCAGATGAGGTTTATAACCTTGGCGCGCAGAGCCATGTGGCGGTGAGTTTCGAAGCGCCGGAGTATACGGCGGATGTGGATGCGATTGGCGCGTTGCGGCTGCTGGAAGCGATCCGGTTTTTGAAGATGGACCAGAAGACGCGGTTTTATCAGGCGTCGACGTCGGAATTGTACGGTTTGGTGCAGGAAACGCCGCAGACGGAAACGACGCCGTTCCATCCACGCTCCCCCTACGCGGTTGCCAAGATGTACGCCTATTGGATCACGGTGAACTACCGCGAAGCCTATGGCATGTTCGCCTGCAACGGCATCCTGTTCAACCATGAGAGCCCGCGGCGCGGCGAAACCTTTGTGACCCGCAAGATCACGCGGGGGATTAGCAACATCGCGCAGGGGCTCGATACCTGTCTCTATATGGGCAATATCGACGCTTTACGCGATTGGGGGCACACCAAAGATTACGTGCGGATGCAGTGGATGATGCTGCAAGAGGACACACCGGATGACTTCGTGATTGCGACGGGTGTGCAGTATTCCGTGCGGCAGTTTATCGAATGGTCGGCGGCGGAACTGGGTGTGACCCTACGGTTTGAGGGTAGCGGGCTGGAAGAAGTCGGGGTCGTCGACAAGATCACGGGTGATGATGCGCCGGGCATGAAGGAAGGCGATGTGATCGTGCGGATTGATCCGCGCTATTTCCGCCCGGCGGAGGTAGAGACCCTGCTGGGTGATCCATCCAAGGCGAAGGCGAAGCTGGGCTGGGAGCCGCAGATCACCGTGCAGGAAATGTGTGCCGAGATGGTTGCCAATGATCTGCGTGCGGCCAAGCGGGACCGGGTGCTGAATGAGCATGGGTACGAGACCCAGCTGTCGCGGGAAGACTGATGGCTTTGCGGCTGTTCCTCACCGGCGGCGGCGGCATGGTCGGGCGCAATATCCGCGCACATGACGCGGCGGGTGCGTGGGATATTCTGGCACCCCGGTCGGCGGAATTGGACCTGACGGATGCGGCGGCGGTGGATGCCTACCTAATCTCTAACAAGCCGGAAGTGGTGGTGCATGCCGCCGGGCGTGTGGGGGGCATTCAGGCGAATATGGCCAACCCGGTCGCTTTTCTGGAAGAGAACATCGCCATCGGGCGAAACGTGATCATGGGCGCGCACAAGGCGGGTGTGCCAACACTGATCAATCTGGCGTCGACGTGCATGTATCCGCGTGAGGGGGAGAACCCGCTGCGGGAAGAAACCATCCTGACGGGACCGCTGGAGCCGACGAATGAGGGCTATGCCATTGCCAAGATCATGGCGATGAAGCTGTGTGACTACATCCGGTCCGAAGACCCGGACGCGCAGTACAAAACGCTGATCCCCTGCAATCTTTATGGGCCTTACGACAAGTTCGATCCGAAAAACTCACACCTGCTGCCCGCGATCATCCGCAAGGTGGATGAGGCGATGAAAAGCGGCTCTGACACGGTGGAAATCTGGGGGGACGGCACCGCTCGGCGGGAGTTCATGTATGCCCCTGATCTGGCGGATGCGGTGTGGAAAGCAGTTTCTAATACGAAGGATGTGCCCGGTGCGATGAACGTTGGGCTGGGGCATGACCATTCGATCAATGACTATTACGCCACCGTGGCGGAGGTGATTGGATGGGAGGGTACGTTTACCCATGACCTGACCCGGCCCGTTGGCATGAAACAGAAACTGTGCAGCACAGAGCGGCAAACCGCATGGGGCTGGCAAGCGCCCACATCGCTAAGGGATGGCATCGCACAGACCTATCAATTCTATCTGGAGCATCACGCGACATGAGCTTTACCTACCCCCTCGCCACGTCCTCCTGGGATCAGGCCGAATTCGACGCTTTGGACCGGGTGATCAAGTCCGACATGTTCTCCATGGGGCCGGAGGTGCGGGCGTTTGAGGAAGAATTCGCAGCGCTGTTCGGATCGAAATTTGCGGTGATGGTGAACTCAGGATCCTCGGCCAACCTGCTGATGACGGCGGCGCTGTTTTTCACCAAGAACCCCGATCTGAAGCTGGAACGCGGTGATGAGATCATCGTGCCTGCGGTCAGTTGGTCCACGACCTATTACCCGCTGGGGCAGTACGGGTTGCGGATGAAATTTGTCGATATCGACCGGGAAACGCTGAACTACGATCTGGAGGCGTTGGAGGCGGCGATCACGGACAAAACCAAGGCGCTGATGGTCGTGAATCTGCTCGGGAACCCCAATGATTTTGATGCGCTGAAACGCCTGACCGAGCCGCGCGGGATCGTGATGATCGAGGACAATTGCGAATCCATGGGCGCGACCTTTGGCGGCAAGCAGGCGGGGACCTTTGGGGTGATGGGCACGTATTCGTGTTTCTTCTCGCACCATATCTCCACCATGGAGGGCGGGGTTGTGGTGACGGATGATGAGGAGATTTATCACGTCATGCTCAGCTTGCGCGCGCACGGCTGGACGCGGAACCTGCCGAAGTTCAACCATGTGACGGGGGAGAAAAGCGATGATCCCTTTGAGGAGAGCTTTCGCTTTGTCCTGCCCGGCTACAACCTTCGGCCTTTGGAAATGTCAGGCGCGCTGGGGCGGGAGCAGATCAAGAAGCTGCCGGGGCTGATAGAGGGACGGCGGGCGAATGGCGCCTTGGTACAAGAGCATCTGGCGGATCATCCGCGCTTCATGATCCAGCAGGAGATTGGCAAATCAAGCTGGTTCGGATTTTCGCTGGTGCTGCGGGAAGAATACGCAGGGACGCGGGCGCAAGTGGTGAAGGACCTGACAGCGGCAGGCTTTGAGTGTCGACCGATTGTCGCGGGGAACTTCGCCAAAAACGAGGTGATGCAGTACTTCGATTTCGACATTCACGACACCCTGCGACACGCGGATTACATCGATACGAATGGGCTCTTTGTGGGAAACCATCACTATCCGCTGGACGAGGCGGTGAAGGCTTTGGCGCAGGTGTAGAGACTATTGCCGCGCCAGATCCTTGAGGATCGGACAATCCGGGCGGTTATCCCCGGCGCAGGCATCCACCAACTCTCCCAAGGTATCGCGCATGGATTGCAGGGCGGCGATCTTGCTGTCGATCTCCGACAGATGCTCCTGCGCGATGGCTTTCACATCGGCGCTGGCACGGTCCTGATCGGTATAGAGCGTCAGCAAGTCGCGGCAGGCGTCGATCCCGAAGCCCAATGACCGCGCGCGGGCGAGGAAGGCGAGCTTGTGCTGATCGGTGTCGCGAAACACCCGGTACCCGTTTTCCTGTCGCGCAGGTGTGATGAGCCCGATGTCTTCGTAATACCGGATCGTTTTGGCGGGCAGGCCGGTTGCGCGGCTGACTTCGGCGATGTTCATAACCGCGCCCCCAACCGACGCAGGCGCAGGGCATTCCCCAGAACGAAGACCGAAGAGAACGCCATCGCTGCCGCAGCGAGGATCGGCGACAGGAGCAGACCGTAAGCAGGGTAGAGCGCTCCGGCGGCCACCGGGATGAGCAGCACGTTATACCCAAAGGCCCAGCAGAGGTTCTGACGGATGTTGCGCAGGGTTGCGCGGGAGACCTCCAAAGCGGTCAGCACCCCCTTGGGGTCCCCAGACATCAGCACCACATCGGCGGTTTCAATCGCCACATCTGTTCCGGTCCCAATGGCCACCCCCACATCCGCCCGTGCAAGCACAGGCGCGTCATTGATGCCGTCGCCGACAAAGGCCAGCCGCCCATCGCTCCTTAAACTGTCGAGGGCGGTTTGCTTTCCTTCCGGCGACAGGCCCGCCATCACATGTGGAATGCCCAACGCCTCTGCCACCGCTTGCGCGGTAGGGGCGCTGTCGCCGGTGATCATCGCCACTTTGATGCCTTGGGCGGTGAGTGTTTCGATGGTCGTGCGCGCAGTATCACGGATCGGATCGGAAACGGCCAACAGGGCAAGGGGCGCCCCCTTGTAGGCGGCAAAGAACACCGATTGACCCATCAGAGAAAGGGTTTCTGCTTCTGCCGCGAAGGCGCTGATATCAACACTATTTGCCGCCATCAGGGTCGCGTTTCCGATCAGAATGACTTCACCGGAGATCAGAGCATGTGCCCCCTGCCCCGGCACGGCGGTGAACCCCGTGGTTGGTGACGGCGTGACCCCTTCGGCCAGGGCCGCATCGACGATGGCGCGGGCGATGGAATGCTCTGAATGCGTCTCTATCCCTGCGATCAGGGACAGAGCTTTGCCGCGCGTCACCCCATCGGCCATGCGCAGTGTGGTGAGGGTCGGACGGCCTTCGGTCAGGGTGCCGGTTTTGTCGAAGGCGACGACATCCACATCGCTCAATCCCTGCAAAGCGTCGCCCTGCCGAAAGAGCACACCACGCTCTGCTGCCGCACCGGTGCCTACCATGATGGAGGTCGGCGTGGCCAATCCCATGGCGCAGGGACAGGCGATGATGAGGACCGATACACCCGCAACCAGTGCGGGGGCGATACCGGGCCCGAGCAGAAGCCAGACGATCACGGTCAGCGCGGCCAGCGCCAGTACGGCCGGGACGAACCAAAGCGTGATCTGGTCGACGAGGCCCTGAATGGGCAGGCGCGCACCTTGTGCCTGTTTCACCATCTCGATGATGCGGGCCAAGGCGGTGTCAGCGCCGACGGCACGCACTTCGGCCTCCAATGCGCCATTGCCGTTGATCGTGCCACCGGTCAGCGGGTCGCCCTGCGTTTTGGTCACCGCCATTGGTTCGCCTGTCAGCATACTTTCATCAACGGCGCTGCTGCCACTGGTCAGGATTGCATCGGTCGGGATGCGCGCACCCGGCGGAATGCGGATGACATCGCCGGGGGTCAGATCAGCAATGGGCAGGGTGACCCAATCACCATCGCGTTTCACGGTTGCGGTGTCCGGTTGCAGGCCAATGAGCGCACGCAAGGCGGCTCCGGTCCGGCCCTTGGCGCGGGCTTCGAACCAGCGGCCCATGAGGATCAGCGTGACAATCACGGCAGCCGCTTCGAAATAGACAACACGGGATGCAGCAGGGAGCAGATCAGGCGCCATCAACGCCACCGTTGAATAGCTCCACGCGGCACCCGCGCCAAGTGCGACGAGGCTGTTCATGTCTGGCGCACGGCGGGCCAGTGCGCGCATGCCACGGGTCAGGATCTCCCGCCCCGGCCCAATCAGCACAAGCGTGGTGAAGGCGAATTGCAGCCCCCAGCTGGCCTCCATCCCGATGGTGCGCATGACCAGGTGATGCAGCGCCGGGATCATGTGACTGCCCATCTCAAGGATGAACACGGGCAGGGTGAAGATCGCGGCAAAAATGAAACGGCGGCGCAAGTCGTGGAGGGTCTCTTCGCGGCCCGCTTCCGCTTCGGCTGCATTCTTCGTCTGGGCGCGTGCGGGATAGCCTGCTTTGGCCAATGCCTCCATCGCGCGGGACAGGGTGTCAGGTTCGGTGGCCTGAAACTGCGCTGTTTCATTGGCGAGGTTCACGTTCACCTCCTGCGCACCGGGAACAGACGCCAGCACCTTGGACACGCGCCCGACACACGCACCGCAGTTCATGTTTGAGACAGGCAGGATAACAGGCGCAGTGACGGTCATAAGCGACTCCTTCACAGGCGACATAAGCCTTCCAGTCACTGGAAGGTCAAGGGGTCAGAAAGACACCAGCGCCTCAATGTGATCGCGGCCCCGGACAAGCTGGCTTTGATAGGTGCCAGCGTCGATGTTCGCACCGCAGACGATGATCCCGACGCTCTTGCCCTGCAACCGCCTGCGCAAGGGTTGCAGAAGCCCCGCAAGTGCAGCCGCAGCGGCGGGTTCAACGGCGAGCTTGGCTTCCTCCGCAAAGGTGATCATGGCCGCGCAGATCTGATCATCCGTCACCGTGACCATGTCATCGACATAAGCCGCACAGAGCGCATGACCCAATGGCAGCGCCATCGGCGGGCCGAGGCTGTCTGCGATGGTCGCCACCTTGTCCAGTGTCACGGGATGCCCGGCGGCAAGGGAGCGGGACATGCTGTCTGCCCCTGTGGGCTCCACCCCGTAGACCTGACAATTGGGGTTCATCTGCTTGACCGCCGCCGCCACGCCGGAAATCAACCCCCCGCCCCCGACGGAGACCACTACCGCCTCAAGATCGGGCAGGTCCTGCATCAGTTCCAATCCGATGGCAGCCGTGCCGAGCACCGTCTCTGTCCCGTCAAAAGGGTGCACGAAAGTCCGCCCCTCGTCTCGGGCCAGACGCTCAGCCTCACCAAAGGTGGCGGGACCGGGATCGCGCAGGATCACCTCCGCCCCTTCGGCACGGGCGCGGGCGATGCGAAAGGGGTTGGCGTTGTTCTGCATCACGACTTTGGCAGAGACACCGGCCGCACGGGCAGCCCAGGCGGCCGCGATGGCATGGTTGCCCGCACTTGCGGCAGTGATACCGGCACGACACTGATCCTCCGACAGGCTGCGCACGTTCGAAAATGCCCCGCGTGCCTTGAAAGTACCGGTATGCTGAAAACATTCCAGCTTGAGTGCGACGTGGTCGATCCCCAGTGCTGAGGTGATCACCGGCCCTTCCAGGGGCACAACAGGTGTGCGGCGAATAGCGTGGCGTAACTCCTCACTGCGGCTCCGAATTGCCTCCAGCGAGACCGCATTCAAATTCACTTCGTCCATAATCAACCTATCGAAATACTTGCACAATGCGGACAGTGACCGGTGTTTGTGGCAACATTGTCAACAAAATTCCCAGTGAAGGCCACAGGCACGCGCCGCTTTTGGCATTCATCCTTGAAACGAAGGGCAGGCGCGGCGTAGGTCAAAAACACCCCCGTGCGGTTGCGCAGTGAGTATAGAAGGACATCACATGACCTCTCCCGATATTACACCGGTGATCCTTTGCGGCGGGTCGGGCACGCGGCTGTGGCCGGTGTCGCGCAAGAGCTTTCCCAAGCAGTTTATCGATCTGATCGGAGAGGGGAGCCTGTTTCAGCAATCGGCACAGCGCATGTCCGGTATCGGGTTTGCAGCGCCTCTGGTCGTGACGAATTCCGATTTCCGTTTCACGGCAACACAGCAATTGGGGGATGCAGGGATTGATCCCGGTGCAGTTTTGATAGAGCCACAGGCGCGCAACACCGCACCCGCATTGCTGGCCGCCGCGTTGGTGCAGGCGCAGACGGACGCAGGCGCTTTGATGCTGGCCGCGCCGTCGGACCACTACATCACCCAGGCGGATGTGTTCCGCGACAGCTTGCAGCGCGGTGTGCCAGCCGCGCGCGCAGGACAGATCGTGACCTTCGGGATTTTGCCTGACAAACCAGAGACAGGGTATGGTTACTTGGAACTCGGCGCTGGAGAAGCGCATGGCGCAGTGCCTTTGAAACGGTTCGTGGAAAAGCCGGTATTGGCGGAGGCGGAACGGATGCTGGCCGCCGGAGGATACCTGTGGAACGCGGGTATCTTCATGTACAAAGCACAGGTGATGATCGACGCCTTTGCCACCCATGCCCCTGACATGCTGGCGCAGGTGCAGGCGGCGGTGGATGCCGCACAGCCCGATCTGGGGTTCCTGCGGCTGGACCCGGCGGCCTGGGCGAAATGCGATGACATCTCGGTTGATTTTGCGATCATGGAGAAGGTGGATAACCTCAGCGTGGTCGCGCATCAGGGGGATTGGTCTGATCTGGGCGGTTGGAATGCGGTGTATGACCATGCCACGCGCGATGCCGATGGTGTTGCCTTGCAGGGACCTGCCTATGCGGTGGACTGTCAGAACAGCCTCCTGCGGTCGGACAATGATGCGGTGCAGCTGGTCGGGCTGGGGCTGAAAGATGTGGTGGCCGTGGCGATGGCGGATGCCGTATTGGTCGCGGACCGTAGCCGGGTGGCGGAACTGGGTGATGTGGTCAAGGACATGCGCCGCGCGAAGATTGCGCAGGCCGATACCTTCCCCAAGGATCACCGCCCTTGGGGCTTCTTTGAGACGCTGATCCTGAGCGGCCGCTTTCAGGTCAAACGCATCGTGGTGAACCCCGGTGCGGCGTTGAGTTTGCAAAGCCATGTGCACCGGTCAGAGCATTGGATCGTTGTCGCAGGCACCGCCAAGGTCACCATCGACGACAAGGAGCAATTGGTGTGTGAGAACGAGAGTGTCTACATCCCGCTCGGCGCCATTCACCGGATGGAGAACCCCGGCAAGGTCCCGATGGAGCTCATTGAAGTGCAAACCGGCAGCTATCTGGGGGAGGATGACATCACCCGCTATGAGGATGTCTATGCGCGCGGGCAAGGGGCCAAGGGTTAGGTCTGTTCGCGCCAAAAACCTGTCGCGTATGGCACTGGTGTTGCTGTAGAATCTGGCTAGTCTCCGGATTGTAGGACAGTGGAGACATCGGATGAATTTCGGCCTTAGTGAAGAGCAGGAGATGATCGTCTCCACCGTGCGCAGTTTTGTGGAGAAAGAGATCTATCCACATGAGGCTGAAGTGGAGCGTACCGGGCAGGTGCCCCATGAATTGGGCGAAGCGATCAAGCAGAAGACCATTGATCTGGGGTTCTACGCCTGCAACTTCCCCGAAGAAGTTGGCGGCGCTGGCCTAAGCCATGTGGATTTCACGCTGGTGGAGCGGGAGTTGGGGCGCGGGTCGATGGCGCTGACGCATTTCTTCGGGCGGCCGCAGAATATCCTGATGGCCTGCAACAATGAACAGCGCGAACGCTATCTGCTGCCTGCCGTGCGCGGGGAGCGGATGGATGCGCTGGCGATGACGGAACCTGATGCCGGTTCGGACGTGCGCGGCATGAAATGCTCCGCCGTGCGCGATGGTGGTGATTGGGTGGTGAATGGCTCCAAGCATTTCATTTCGGGCGCGGAACATGCGGATTTCTTCATCGTGTTCATCGCCACGGGCGTAGATGAAACACCCAAAGGCCCGAAGAAACGGATCACCACCTTTCTGGTGGATCGCGGCACGCCGGGGTTTGAAGTGCGCGATGGGTACAACTCGGTCAGTCACAAGGGATACAAGAACTGCATCCTCTATTTCGACAACTGCCGTCTGCCCGATGCGCAAGTGTTGGGCGAGGTTGATGGCGGCTTTGCGGTGATGAACGAATGGCTCTATGCGACACGCCTGACCGTTGCCGCGTTCAGCGTCGGGCGCGCGCGGCGGTGCTTTGACTATGCGTTGAACTATGCGGCCGAGCGTAAGCAGTTCGGCCAGCAGATCGGTAAGTTTCAGGGCGTGTCGTTTCAGATTGCCGACATGATCACCGAAATCGACGCCGCCGATTGGCTGACGCTGGCCGCGGCGTGGCGGCTGGATGAAAATCTGCCCGCCAATCGGGAGATTGCGAGCGCGAAGGTCTATGCCTCTGAATGTCTGGCGAAGGTCACCGATACCACTTTGCAGATTTTTGGCGGCATGGGGTTGATGGATGACTTCCCCATTGAACGCTTCTGGCGCGATGCGCGGGTGGAGCGCATCTGGGACGGCACCTCGGAAATTCAGCGGCACATCATCTCGCGCGATCTGCTGCGCCCGTTGGGGGCCTAATGACCGGCGATCTGGGGCGGCTCTTGCGGCCACGGTCGATTGCCGTGGTGGGTGGCGGTGCGTGGTGTCGTCAGGTGGTGCGGCAGTCCGCGAAGATGGGCTTTGGCGGAGATATCTGGCCGGTGCACCCCACGGCGACAGAGATTGAGGGATTGCCTGCCTTTGCCTCCGTTGATGCCCTGCCCCACGCGCCCGATGCGACCTTCATCGGGGTGAACCGCAACCTGACCATCGACATTGTTGCGGCCCTGTCTGTCATGGGTGCAGGGGGCGCGGTCTGTTTCGCTTCCGGTTTTCTGGAGGCGCAGGCGGAGGATGCGGGCGCGGCTGATTTGCAAACGCAGCTTCTGGCGGCAGCGGGCGACATGCCGATCCTCGGGCCGAACTGCTATGGGGTGATCAACTATCTGGATGGCGCATTGCTCTGGCCGGATCAGCATGGCGGGCAACGGTGCGCGCGCGGCGTGGCGCTGGTGCTGCAAAGCTCCAACATTGCGATCAACATGACCATGCAGAAACGCGGCTTGCCCGTCGCCTATGTGGCGACGGCCGGCAATCAGGCGCAATGTGGTGTGTCGGAGATCGGGCAGGCGTTGCTGGAAGACCCGCGCGTCACAGCGCTGGGCCTGCACATCGAGGGGATTGGTGATCTGCGCGCGTTTGAGACTTTGGCGGAACGGGCGCGGGCGCTGGGCAAGGAGGTCGTGGTTCTCAAGATGGGCCGCTCTGATCAGGCCCAGAAGGCCGCGCTGTCACACACGGCGTCCCTTGCCGGTGGGGATGCGGGCGCGGCGGCCCTGCTCGACAGGTTGGGCATGTTGCGGGTGCATGATCTGACGACCTTTCTGGAGACGCTGAAGCTGCTGCATGTGGGCGGGCGGCTGACGCAGAAAACGCTGGGGTCGATCAGCTGTTCCGGAGGGGAGGCGAGCCTTGCAGCGGATTCGGTCGTCGACCGTGATCTGGTTTTTCCGCCACTGACCCCACGCCAGAAATCCGACCTGCGCGCGGCCCTTGGGCCGCTGGTCGCGCTGGCCAATCCGCTGGATTACCACACCTATATCTGGCGCGATGTCCCGGCGATGACCGCCGCCTTTGCCGCGATGGCCGATCCGGGGCTTGGCATGGTGTTGCTGATCGCGGATTTCCCGCGTCCGGACCGTTGTGATCCCGCCGATTGGGACTGCGCCATTGCCGCGACCATCGCGGCGGCGGCACAAACCGGGGCGCGGTACGGGATGGTTGCCAGCCTGCCGGAACTGATGCCGGAGGACGTTGCCGCCCGGTTGATGGACGCCGGTGTCGTGCCGTTCTGCGGGCTGGAGGAGGCGTTGGAGGCTTGCGCGATTGCCGCGCGGGTGTCATCGGATACTGCTGCCCCACTGCTGCTGCCCGCCCCTGCGAATGACCCACAGTTGATTGCCGAGGCGGAGGCGAAGGCGATCCTGGCGAACCATGGCTTGCGGGTTCCACGTGCCGCGCGCTGTGCTGATATGGCAGAGGTTGCTGCCGCGTCTGAGGGTGTCGGTTTTCCGCAAGTTCTCAAAGGCGAAGGCGTTGCGCATAAGACCGAAGCCGGGGCGGTGCGGTTGAACCTTTCATCGGTTGGGCAAACCATGGAGGCCGCCAAAACCATGGCCACACAAGGCTATCTGATCGAAGAAATGATCACTGGCGGCGTGGTGGAATTGCTGATCGGCGTAGTCTGTGACCCCGCCCACGGCTTTGTGCTGACCCTTGCGGCGGGGGGGACGCTGACGGAGATCTGGCAGGACAGTGCCAGCCTGCTGATCCCCGCAACCGATGCCAGCGTCGAAACCGCGCTACGATCCTTGCGCACCGCGCCCCTATTGGATGGACACCGCGGTGCGCCCCCTGCGGATATCCCGGCCATCCTGAGGGCCGTGCGCGCTGTGCAGGACTATGTGCTTGCCCATGCCTGTGGCTTGGCCGAGATTGAAATCAACCCGCTGATATGCACAAAGAGCGACGCCATTGCCGCCGACGCGCTGCTGCGCCGCTCTGAATAGAAGGACGTTTCAATGACAGAGAACCCGATCCAGACCCGCCGCGAAGGTGCGATCCTTGAAGTGACACTGGCGCGGGGGAAGGCGAATGCAATCGACCTCCAGACCTCCCGGATCATGGGCGATATCTTCGCCGACTTCCGAGATGATCCTGAATTGCGCGTCGCGATTGTGACCGGCGCGGGAGAGAAGTTTTTCTGCCCCGGCTGGGATTTGAAAGCCGCCGCCGATGGCGATGCGGTGGATGGCGACTACGGTGTGGGTGGCTTTGGCGGCTTGCAGGAACTGCGCGATATGAACAAGCCGGTGATCATGGCGGTGAACGGGATCTGCTGTGGTGGTGGACTTGAACTGGCATTGAGCGGTGACATGATATTGGCCGCCGATCACGCGACCTTTGCATTGCCTGAGATACGGTCAGGTACGGTGGCGGATGCGGCGTCGGTGAAGCTGCCCAAACGCATTCCTTACCACGTTGCGATGGAACTACTGCTGACCGGGCGTTGGTTTGACGCAAACGAAGGCAAGGGCTGGGGTCTGATCAACGAGGTGATCCCGGCGGATCAGCTGATGGACCGCGCCGGGGAATTAGCGCGCCTGCTCGCCTCCGGCCCGCCTTTGGTCTACGCGGCGATCAAAGAGGTCGTGCGCGATGCGGAAGACAGCAAGTTTCAGGATGCGATGAGCCGGATCACACAAAGGAAGCTGCGCACGGTGGATGTGCTCTACAGCTCTGAGGATCAGCTGGAGGGCGCGAAGGCCTTTGCCGAAAAACGCGATCCGGTCTGGAAAGGCCGCTAACCCGATTTCAGCAATTCGATTTCGACAAAGGCCATCGGCGTGTCCAGCCCGTTGGCCACGTCATGCTCGACCCCCGCTTCGCGGGCGTATGAGACACCGGCCTTGAGCGGTACCTCTGACACGGTGCCATCAGGTCCGGTGATCGACAGCGTTCCATCCACGACGGGGACAACAACATAGTCATACGCATGCTTGTGCCATCCCGTGTTCGCCCCTTTGTGCGGGAAGTCCCAGCGGGTGACGCGGATTTCGTCGTTCTCGACCTGAACGATGCCGATTGCAGTGCCCGTCGCTTCACACATTCCCGTTCTCCAGTGCGTTGAAGAACCGGCTCATCCGGTCCATCGCTTCTTCCAGCCTTTCGGCGGTTTGCGAACCAAAGCAGACGCGAAGATGCCCCTCCCCCTGCGCGCCGTAAAAGCTGCCCGCCTCAACCACGACCTGCGCTTCTTGCAACAGCCGATCCGCCGCGTCCTGCGCGGTGAGGCCAGTGCCGGTAATCTCAGGGAAGGCGTAGATCGTCCCTTCGGGTTCGGGACAGCGCACACCGGGCATCTGGTTCAGCCGCGCCACCACCAGATCACGGCGGCGCTTGTCGTCCGCAACCATTTCGGCAAGCACGTCCGGCGGTCCCGTAAGCGCGGCCAACGCCCCGTGCTGGATGAAGGTGTTCACATGGGTCACTTCGTTTGTGGTGATCTTCATCAGCGGCCCGATCATCGCAGCATCCGCCACCAGATAGCCCAACCGCCAGCCGTCCATGGCATAGGCCTTGGTAAAGGCGAAGGTTGTAATCGTCCGCTGCTGCATCCCCGGCAGACTGGCGATCGAAATGTGTTGGCCGCCGTAGGTGATCTGCTCATAGACTTCATCGGAGAGGACGATCAGATCGTGCTCGATGGCGAGGTCCGCGAGGATTTGAAGCTCCTCCCGGTCATAGATACGCCCCGTTGGATTGCAGGGGTTCACGAGGCAGATCATCTTGGTGGCTGATGTGATGTGGGGCGCGATCAGGTTGCGCTTGATGCGGAAGTTATCCTTGGCATCCAGCGGCGCAATGACGGCTTTGGCCCCTGCCAGTTCGATCTTGCCGATATGTTGGGGGTAGTAGGGGTCAAGCAGGATCGCCTCATCCCCTTCATCAAGCCACGCCATGAAGGCGGCGTATGAGGCCTGTGTCAAACCGTTGGTGACGATGATCTCGGACGGATCAACCCTGAGGCTGTTCACATCCCTCAGCTTTGCCGCCATCGCCTCCCGCAGCGGTGCAATGCCTTGCAGATCACTGTAGTGCACCTCGCCCCTGCGCAGAGCATCAATGGCCGCTTCCTTGATATGTGTGGGCGTGTCATGCACCGGCATGCCAAGTTCAAGGTGAATCAGGTCCCCCTCCATCGCAACAGCCTTGGCGAACATGCCAAAGTTCTTGGGCGAGGTATCTGTGATCCGGCGGGCGAGTTTGGGCATGAGCGGTCCTTTGATTGCAAAACCACCTTATGCCAACGCCCGTCGGGAGCAAGCTCAGTCCATGCTGACCCAGGCCGCATTGCGCTTGGAGGAGCGCACGCAGGCATCCACGAATTGCACACCGCGCAGCCCGTCCTGGACCGTGGGGTACAATACGGCAGCGTCTGGAGTGGTGCCCGCCTGATGCGCGCGAATGGCCTCGGCCGCTTCGGAATAGATGTTGGCGAACCCTTCGAGATACCCCTCAGGGTGGCCCGGCGGCACACGAGACATCCGCGCGGCAGCCTCCCCTGCCCCGGCCCCGTTGCGGGTGATCAGGCGCTTGGGCTCGCCCAGCGGAGTGACCCACAGGTAATTCGGATCCTCCTGCGCCCATTCCAGCCCGCCCTTTTCACCATAGACGCGGATGCGCAAAGCGTTCTCATTTCCGGGGGCCACCTGGGAAGACCACAGCATCCCCTTCGCACCGCCCTTGAACCGCAGCATGACGTGGGCATTGTCATCCACCTGCCGCCCCGGCACGAAGGCATCGAGGTCAGCAGCCAGCGCCTCAACCTCCAGGCCAGAGATGAAGCACGCCAGATTGTGCGCATGGGTGCCGATGTCCCCGGTCGACCCACCTGCGCCGGAGCGCGCAGGATCGGTACGCCACTCCGCCTGTTTGAAATCCTGTTCCTCACTCAGCCAATCCTGCGGGTATTCCACCTGCACCACGCGGATTGTGCCGATGTCACCCTTTGCCACCATTTCCCGCGCCTGCCGCACCATCGGGTAGCCGGTGTAGTTGTGCGTGAGAATAAACAGCGCACCCGATTGCTCAGCCGCTTTGACAAGCTTTTTCGCGTCCGCAAGGGTGGAGGTCAGAGGCTTGTCGCAAATCACATGAATCCCGCGCTTCAAGAATTCCCGCGCAGCGGCGTAGTGTGCGTGATTGGGCGTCACGATGGAGACCGCCTCGATCCCGTCTTTCCGCCGCGCCTCGCGGATCGCCATCTGTTTGTAGTCATCATAGATACGTGGCAGGCCCAGTGCCTCACCACTCGCACGCGCCTTTTCCGGGGTGGAGGACAGGGCACCCGCCACCAACTCATACCGGTCGTCAATACGGGACGCGATACGGTGCACCCCACCGATAAACGCATCGTTGCCACCGCCGACCATGCCCAGTCGAATTCTATTCGTCATCTGAGGGTTCCTTTCAGAAATGGAAACACCCCGTTCTGTAAACAGAACGAGGTGCATCTTCTCTCACGGTCATCGGCAATCCCTGCCTGTACCGCATGTATCAATTTGTCGGAAATGTATGAACACAACATTAACCGATCCGCTTTTTTCGAGGATGGGAGCCTCCGGCGGGGATATTTGTAGAGAAAAGATACCAGGGACGGCACATTCGGGATCCACGCGGGTTCTTGATCGCGGCGGTCTGTCATCTTTTCTCCTCAAATATCCCCGCCGGAGGCAGCGCGACAGCTGCACCCCGGAGCACGGTTATTTATGTTTCGATCCCGAGCATCTTGCGGTTTGCCGCTTCATCGGTGCCACCGTCCGCGAAATCATCGAAAGCACGTTCCGTCACGCGGATGATGTGATCGGAGACAAACTGCGCTCCCTCGCGTGCGCCGTCCTCGGGGTGTTTGAGGCAACATTCCCATTCGACCACCGCCCAGCCGTCGAAATCATTGGCGGCCATCTTTGAGAACACCGCGCCAAAATCGACCTGACCATCGCCCAGTGATCGGAAGCGGCCTGCGCGGTCGACCCAGGGCTGGTATCCGGAGTAGACACCCTGGCGGCCCGTTGGATTGAACTCCGCGTCCTTGACGTGGAACATCTTGATCCGGTCTTTGTAGATGTCGATGTTGTAGAGGTAGTCGAGGCATTGCAGCACATAATGCGACGGATCGTAGAGCATGTTGCAGCGGGTGTGGTTGTCGACACGCTCAAGAAACATCTCGAAGGTTACGCCATCGTGCAGGTCTTCACCGGGGTGGATTTCGTAGCAGATGTTGACGTCGTTGTCCTCTGCATGATCAAGGATCGGACGCCAGCGTTTGGCGAGCTCGTCAAAGGCGGTTTCGACCAATCCGGCGGGGCGCTGGGGCCAGGGGTAAACATAGGGCCAGGCCAGCGCGCCGGAGAATGTGACGTGGTTCCTGATGCCCATATTCGCGGAAGCGCTGATTGCTTTCATCACCTGATCGACGGCCCATTCCTGCCGCGCCTTGGGGTTGCCGTGCACGGATGGATCGGCAAAGCCATCAAAGGCGGTGTCATAGGCGGGGTGCACGGCGACAAGTTGGCCTTGCAGGTGGGTGGAGAGCTCCGTGACCGCCACGCCATTCTCCGCAGCCTGGCCCTTGAAGGTATCACAGTAATCCTTGCTCTCCGCCGCTTTGGCCAGATCGAACAGGCGCGCGTCCCAGCTTGGCACCTGCACGCCTTTGTACCCGCAATCGGAGGCCCATCTGGTGATGGCATCCCATGAATTGAACGGGGCATCGTCGCCTGCGAATTGCGCCAGAAACAGCGCGGGGCCCTGAATGGTTTTCATGTCGTATCCTCCCTAGTCGGTCTCGTTTTCCGGCAGCATGTTCTCTTTCAGATACACATCGATCCGGATGCGTTCCTGCGCTGTGTTGATCGGGGTCTGGTCGCTTTTGGCCCGCATGATGCGCACGGCAGAGCGGACCAGATGGCCGCTGTCCTGGCTGATCACCGCATCAAAAAACCCCGCACTGAGCGCGTGGCGGGACAGGCTGGTGAGTTCATGTGCGATGACGATGGGCTTGATGGCGGGCTGGTG
This sequence comes from uncultured Sulfitobacter sp., assembly GCF_947500075.1. Classification (GTDB taxonomy): domain Bacteria; phylum Pseudomonadota; class Alphaproteobacteria; order Rhodobacterales; family Rhodobacteraceae; genus Sulfitobacter. Next base: position 350,719 of record NZ_CANMQS010000003.1, read on the forward strand.
CGTGTTGAAGTATTCCAGCAGCCCCTCGTTGCCCGCGGCAGAGGAATAGATGCCGATGATGCCGGGGTGCTGTTCCAGCGTCTGCGGCAGCAGGCGGGCAATCAGTGCCGGATCATCGCGGCCTTCGAGAGAGGCCAGCACTTCAAGCTGCGGGAAATCGCGGGCCATCACTTCGTCAAATCCCAAGCGGCGTTCGAGATGATCGCGGGCGAGCATCGACCCGGTCAGCACAAGGATCTTGCCCTGCCGCCCACCGAGAAAACGACCAAGCAGTTGCCCCGCGGTCCGGCCTGCGGCGATGTTGTCGACACCGATGTAGTGGTCCCTCTCGGAACTTGGTATGTCGGCAACAAGCGATACCACCGTCACCCCATTGGCCTTGAGGTGCGCCACACTGTCGCGCACCGATGGGGTTTCCGGACCGAAGATCGCAACGCCGTCAACCGTCTCGGCATCAATGCCATCCATCGCGCGGGCAAGGGCGACCGGATCAAAGGCGGCCACCTGCACAAACGAGAGGCGGGTGCGCTCATGGCGCAGGCGACGGCCCAGGCGGTCGATCTCTGCCACAAGGGAAGACAGAAATTCGTTGCTGTTCGATGGCAGGATGAAGACGAAGTTATAGACCCGCCCCCGTGCCAGATTGGCGGCAGCCGTGTCCCGGACATACCCCAGCGTATCGATGGCCTCATGTACCTTGCGCACGGTCTTTTCCCGCACACCGGGGCGCGCATTCAGCACGCGGTCGACGGTCGCAAGGCTGACCTCAGCGACACGGGCAATGTCGTTGATCGTCGGGGCCGCAGGGATATTCGGGGCCTCTTTCATCTTATGTGCGGGCTTTTGACATCAGGTTTCAGACAACCCTTCGAAAAGCCGCGCCACCGCTTCGGCGCCGGGGTCATTGTGGCCGATCAGGTTTTCCTCCGGCACGTAAGACGCGCGTCCTGCTTTGGCTTTGCCCATCCTGGCGGTCGCATCGGCACCTGCGCGGGCGGCAGCGGCGGCGGCACCCATGCCTTGCGGCAGCGCCGTGAGCGCGGGTTCAAGCGCGTCGATCATCGTGCGGTCGCCTTTGGCGGCACCGCCGACTTCGCTGATCCGTTTGAGACCGGCCAGCAACGCCTGCGGCACGGGATGCCCGCTGGCGCAGGCATCGCCCGCCGCCCCGAAGAAGATCGCGAGGATCACGCCGGAGGACCCTCCCATCGTTTGGCTCAGCTCGTCACCGACCGCCCGGAACAGCTGCGTCGGATCGGCAAGCGGCAGGCGGTCCAGCGCATCTTTCATCGCGCGCCCCGCCGTGGCCAGCGTGCTGCCGGTGTCGCCATCGCCGGATTTGGCGTCAAGCGCATTCAAATCTGCCTCCGCCGCAATAAGCAGGTCGCAGCAATGATCCAGCAGGGCATGCGTTCTGGGATGGGCAGAGGGGATCGGTTTGATCGGGCTCAGACCATCGGGCAAGGGGCGCGGGTCGGTGGCACCCAGGGCCACCATGCCGGGCCACGCAGGCAGGTCCACGGGCATTTCCAGATGCGCCTGATTGCCAGGCGTCACCGGCAGGACGGAGACGGAAAAACCGTGCATATCGAGGGAGGTCATCATCGGCGCAGGCCCGATGATGAATTTGATATTCGCCGCACTCTCCGCCGTGGCCAGTTCCTGCGCCAGCACGCTCATCTCAAGCGGCGTGGTGGAGCCGAGATTGTTGAGCAGCGCCACATGCGGGTCGTCGCCAATCATCGGCGTGAGTTTTTCCAGCACCATGTGCATCGCATGTTTGGCGTCCTTCAACGCCACCTGCTCCACCCCTGCTTCGCCGTGGATGCCCAGGCCGAGTTCGGCCATGCCCGGCGCGATCCGGTCTTCCTTGGTTGAGCCCGGCACGGTGCAGGTATCCAGCGATGTCCCGATGGAAGCCATGGCACCAATCGCGTTCTCCGCTGCGGCTGTTATCGCATCAAGATCCCCGCCGCCTTCGGCCATGGCGCCGACGATCTTGTGCACGAACAACGTCCCCGCCACGCCACGCGGTTGCGGCAGATCAGGCAGGGCGATGTCATCATCTACGATCACCATGGAGACCTTCAACCCAAACGCCCGCGCACGTTCTGCCGCAAGGCCGAAGTTCAAGCGGTCGCCGGTGTAGTTCTTCACGATCAGCAGGCACCCTGCCTCACCCGTCACCGCCAGTATCCCGGCCAGAACGGCATCGACAGAAGGGGAGGCAAAGACCTCTCCGCAGACTGCGGCGGTCAGCATACCGCGACCGACAAACCCGGCATGGGCTGGTTCATGTCCCGACCCGCCGCCGGAGATCAGCGCGACCTTGGATTTGTCCCAATCGGTGCGGCACACCACCTTGATATGCGGATAGCCATCCAGCCGGGTAAGCGCGCCACCGGAGGTCAGCAGCAGCCCGTCGATGGCATCGGTGACAAGCGTTTCCTTGGCGTTGATGAATTGCGGCATGGTCGGTCTCCTTCAGCGAATGCGGGCACCCGTGGCGTCAAAGCACAGCGGGTTGTTGGGGGCGATTTTCAGCACGGCACCGGGTTCGTAGTCCGTGGCAGGATCGGCGATGGTGATCACGTCATGGCCTTGCAGGTTCAGGTGCAGGCGGTTCTGATCGCCCAGATGTTCGACGCGCTGCACCTGCGCCTCGACGCCTTCGCCCTGGGTGATGTGCTCCGGGCGCATGCCGATCTGCGTGGTGCCTTGGGGCATCCCGCCGAAGAGGTCAGCGGGCAGGATGTTGATGCGGGGCTGACCCAGACGGCCCGCGACATAGAGCGAATTGGGGTTCTCATAGATGTCGCGGGGGGAGCCGAATTGCGCGAGACGCCCGTGATCCAGCACACCGATATGGGTGGCCATGGTCATCGCTTCGATCTGGTCGTGGGTCACGTAGAGGAGCGTGGCGCCGAGGCTGGCATGGATGCGTTTCAGCTCTACCCGTAGATCCGTGCGCAGCTTGGCGTCGAGCGAGCTGAGCGGTTCGTCCATGAGGAAGATCGCGGGGTCGCGTACAAGGGCACGGCCGATGGAGACGCGCTGCATCTCCCCCCCTGATAGGGCCGTCGCCTTGTTGTCGAGCTTGTGGCTGATCTGGAGGACGCTGGCCACGTCATTGACCTTGCGCTCGATCTCATCCGGGGAGGTTTTCAGCACCGGGGATTTGAGCGGGAAGGCAAGGTTTTCGCGCACCGTAAGATGCGGATAGAGCGAGTATTGCTGGAACACCATCGCCACGTCGCGTTGGGCCGGCATTTCATTGTCGACCTGGCGGCCACCGATCCAGACCTCCCCCTGATCAGCCTTGTCGAGGCCGGAAATCAGGCGCAGCGTGGTGGTTTTGCCCGCTCCGGTGGGGCCAAGCAGAACGACGAACGATCCGTCAGGAATGGTGAGCGACACATCCGCGATGCCGACCTGATCGCCGTAGGATTTGGACAGGTTTTTCAGGATGACCTCAGCCATGGGCGAGCACCTTTTCGTTCAGTTCGGAGATCAGCGCGGCACCTGTTGCTTCGTCGAAGAGCGTGATCTTGGGGGCCTCGAAACTGAGGCCGACTTTCTCTCCAACTGTGGCAACCTGCGCGCTGTCCACGCGGGCCTTCAATTCTCCATTTGGCGTGTCGAGGGTGATGATCTGGGTGGTGCCGAGGTATTCGGTGGTGATCACCTCGCCCCGGTAGTCGCCCGTGTCGCTGAGCTTGATGTGTTCGGGACGGACACCGTAGACAAGCTTGCCACTTGCACCTTGTCTTTGCTGTGGAATTCCAAGTGTTTGACCGTTGAGGGTAACGCTCGTGGCGCCTTCGCTCACGGCGCCTTCAAAGGGCAGGAAATTCATCGACGGCGAGCCGATGAAATCCGCCACGAACATCGTCGCGGGTTTGTCATAGACCTCCTGCGGGGTGCCGAATTGCTCAACCACGGCGTTGTTCATCACGACGATCTTGTCGCCCATCTGCATCGCTTCAAGCTGATCGTGGGTGACGTAGACGGTGGTGGCGTTCATGCGGTCATGCAGCGCGCGTAGCTCTTCGGCCATGTGCTCGCGGAATTCCGCATCGAGCGCGCCGAGGGGCTCGTCCATCATGAAGGCTTTGGGATCGCGGACGATGGCGCGGCCCAGCGCGACGCGCTGGCGGTCGCCGCCGGAGAGACCACCGACGGGTTTGTTGAGCATGTCCTGAATGCCGAGGATGTTCGCCACTTCCTCCACCTTCGCCTTGACCTGGGCACGTGGCATGCCCTGACTGACCAGAGGATAGCTGAGGTTCTTGCGCACGTTCATATGCGGGTAGAGCGCGAACATCTGAAAGACGAAGGCGATGTCACGCTGGCTGGGAGGTAGTTGGCTGATCTCCTCGCCGTCGAGATAAATCTCGCCGCTCGTCGGCAGTTCGAGGCCGGCGATCATCCGCAGGGTGGTGGTTTTGCCGCAGCCGGAGGGGCCGAGGAGCATGAAGAATTCACCGTCTTCGATGGTGAAGCTGGATTCCTTCACCGCGGTGAAATCACCGAATTCCTTGCGGATGTTCTTGATCTGGATCTGGGCCACGGCGGTCAGTCCTTGAAGTGGGAAACGACGATGAACATGACGGTGCCCACCAGCGTGACGATGAAGGAATAGGTATAAAGCCACAGCGCGAAGGGCTGCATCAACATGAAGACCCCCAGGCCGATGAGGATGGTTGCGAGCATCTCCCATGGGCCGCGTTTGAGGCGGAGGAGGCCGGAGAGGAAATTGGTCATGTCAGGGCCTCCGGTTGGGGGTCAAGGTCTGTGCACAAGCTGTACACAACCTGTACACCGCCGCGGTGCAGCATCTGGATGAGGCGCGTTGGGATCATTTCCGCACCGCTCCGAAAGTGATGCCGCGCAGCAGGTGTTTGCGCAGCAGGATGGTGAAGATCATCACAGGCAGAAGGAAGATCGTCGCGCCTGCCGCAACCGCTGGCCAGTCGAGGCCGCCGACGCCGATGATTGTGGGGATGAACGGCGGGGCGGTCTGGGCCGTGCCGGAGGTCAGGAGGACTGCGAAGGCGTATTCGTTCCACGCGAAGATCAGGCAGAAGATCGCGGTGGAGGCGATGCCTGTGGCGGCCTGCGGCAGGACAACCTTGTAGAAAGCCTGAAACCTTGTGTAACCGTCGATGAGGGCCGCCTCTTCATACTCGCGCGGGATTTCGTCGATGAAGCCTTTGAGCAGCCAGACGGCCAGCGAGATGTTTACCGCCGTATAGAGCAGGATCATGCCGAGGTGCGTATCGGACAATCCCAGTTGTCGGTACATCAGGAAGATCGGGATCGCCACGGCGATGGGCGGCATCATGCGGGTGCTGAGGATGAAGAAGAGCAGATCATCGGCCAGCGGGATTTTGAAACGGCTGAAGGCATAGGCGGCCAGCGTCCCCAGCACGATGCTGAGGAAGGTGGAGCCGAAACCGATGATCACCGAGTTGAGGAAACGTTCGCCGAATTTCGAGGGGCCCGCGATGACCATGTCGTATTCGCGCACGATCTCATCATACCAGGTCTGCGGCGGGTTGGCGGCGAGGAAGTCATCCGTCTGGCGGGTGCGGGTGGTGAAAAGGTTCACGTAGCCTTCGAGGGTCGGCTCAAACAGGACTTTCGGCGGATAGCTGATGGCATCGGAAGGGGATTTGAAGCCGGTGAGCATGATCCACACAAGCGGCACCATGGTGATCAGCGCGTAGAGGATGACCATGGTGCCTGCGAACCATTTGGAACGTTTGCTTGGCTCTGTGACGGAGAAGCTCATGATCGGGCACCAGTACTGGATTGCGCCGTCGGAGGGGGGCTGTCTGCCCCCCGGCTGACGCCTCCCCCCGAGGATATTTCTGGAGAAAAGAGGGGGGTGGATGGGGCGGGGGTCATCTTTCTTTTACCTTGTTGAGGGCTTTGACGTAGATCGAGGCGAGGCCGAACACGGTGACGAAGAGGATGATCGCATAGGCCGAGGCATAACCGGTGCGCCATTTCTCAAAGGCCTCACGCTTGAGGTTGATGGAGGTGAGTTCGGTTGTGGAGCCGGGGCCGCCACCGGTGAGCTGGACAACCAGATCGAACATCTTGAAGTTTTCGATACCCCGGAAGAGGACGGCGAGCATCAGGAAGGGCAGCACCATGGGGATGGTGATGGTGAAGAACTGCCGCAGTTTTGAGGCGCGGTCGACCTCGGCAGCTTCATAGATGTAGTCGGGGATACTTCGGAGGCCGGCAAGGCAGATCAGCATCACGAAGGGCGTCCACATCCATGTGTCCACAATCACGATGGACCACGGGGCGAGATCGACGGAGCCGAGCATTTCAAAGCTGGAGGGGTCTTTGCCGGTGAAGAAGGCGACGATGTAGTTGAAGAGACCGATTTGTGGCTGATAGAGGAATTTCCAGAAGTTGCCGACCACCGCCGGGCTGAGCATCATCGGCAGGACGATGATCGTCGTCCACAGGTCGTTGCCTTTGAATTTCTTGTTGATCAGGTAGGCCAGCGTAAAGCCGATGAGCACCTGAAAGAAGATCGTCCAGAACAGAAAGTGCGCGGTGGCCTGCATGTTCAGCCAGATGTCGCTGTCGGTCAGGATGCGTTCGTAATTGCGCAACCCGACCCATTCGGGTTCGCGGTTCAGGCGGTTGGCCTTGAAGTTGGTGAAGCTGAGGCGGATCGTCCAGATCAGCGGGAAGATGTTGATGGCCAGCAACAGGAAGATCGTGGGGCCCACGAAGATCCACGCGATGGCACGGTCGCTGAGACCTCTGACCTTGCGCGCGACCCGGACGGGGGTGGCGGCGGCTGCGCGGGTGATTGGTGTTTTGGACATGACGTCTCCGGTCGCGCGGGCGCGGTGGATGGTGGCGGGTCAGGCAGGGTTTTGGTGGGGGTAGGGTGCGCCGTGCATGCGCACCCTACGGGTCTTTTACAGCTTGCCTTCGTCTTCGAAGACTTCGGTCCAATCCTCGACCAGCTTGTCGAGTGCTTCCTGGGCTGTGCCCTGATCGGCCACGATGTAGTCATGCAGGCGTTTCTGCATGGCCAGCAGCAGTTCAGCGTAGGCAGGCTCCTGCCAGAAGTCCTGCACCGAGCCCATCGCTTCGAGGAAGTCACCGGCGAAGGGTGCGCTGTCCTTGAAGCCCGGATCGTTCAGCACGGAGTTATGCGCGGAATAGCCGCCCAGCTCCCACCATTTGGCCTGCACGTCGGGGTTGGCGAACCATTTGATGTACTCAAGGGCGGCGTCCTGCTTGTCGGAGTAGGCGACAACAGAAATGCCCTGCCCGCCCAGTGTTGAACCTGCCTGGTTCTGGGGTGGGTTCACGAAGAAGTCGATCTTGTCACCGCCTGTGTTGGGATCGGCGTAGAGGCCGGGGAAGAAGGCGAACCAGTTCATCGCCATGGCGACCTGACCGGATTTGAACGCATCAAGCGATTCACCCATGTAGGAGTTGGTGTAGCCCGGAGGGGTCGCTGTCTCATAAAACTCTTTATAGAATTCAAGGGCTTCCACAGCTTCGGGAGAGTTCACCGCACCGTCCATGTCGTAGGAACCGGGTGTGTTCTCGTATTTGAAGCCCCATGGATAGAGCGCGGATGTCACGCCCATGGTGATGCCTTCGGACCCACGCTCGGTAAAGATGGAGGCGCCGTAGACGGTCTTGCCGTCGATCTCACGTTCCTGGAAGAATTGCGCGATTTCGAGCAGTTCTTTCTGGGATTTCGGCTCTGCCAGATCGCGGCCTGTTGCCTCTTTGAAAGCGGCTTTGATGTCGTCCCGCTCAAACCAGTCTTTGCGGTAGAACCAGCCGTTTGCGTCCCCCATTGCGGGCAGCGCGTAGTAGTTTGGCGTGCCTTTGGGCCATGTGGAATAGGCATAGACCGTCGCTTCGGCGAAATCATCCATGGAGATGCCTTCGCTGTCGAAGAAGTCGTTCAGCTTGACGTAGTGACCGTTTTCCGCGCCACCACCGATCCACTGGCTGTCGCCGATCAGCAGATCACACAGCTTCCCGCCGGAGTTCAGTTCGTTCAGCATCCGGTCGGCGAAGTTGGGCCAGGGGATGAACTCAAAGCTCATGTTGTGGCCGGATTGCGCTTCAAATTCCTTGCTCAACTCGACCAATGCGTTTGCAGGGTCCCAGGCGGCCCAGCAGAGTGTCAGATCTTCGGCAGCCGCGCTTTGCGCGAAGGATGCCGCGGCAATGCTAAGGGCACTGACAGATGCCAGTTTCAAATTCTTCATGGATTTTCCTCCCAATGTGCAATCGGCTTTTTACTCGGGGTGCCGATTCGTCGTTTTCACATGTGCCACGCTATTTGAGGTACGCACCTCACGTCTAGGCATTTTTTGAGGTGCGTACCTCATATCTGGCGAATTGGGGTATAATACGCTGATTTACATTGTTATTTTTTGGTATGAAATGTCTGCGCGTGCAATTTGACGGTCTTGGCTGAAGTCATATCCGGTCTTTGCATTCCGGTGGATTTGCTGCGAACGTCACCGCATGTTTTCCACCCGCATTGTTGTCAGGATGCCCGCATGACCGCCAAGATTGAAATGCTCTGCCATTACCCGGTGAAGGGGTTGAGTGCGCAGAGGCTGGACCACGTCACGCTGTCGCCCGGTCAGGGGTTTCCCTTGGACCGCGCGTTCGGATTTGCCCGGCGGGGCAGCGGGTTTGACCCCGAAAACCCCAGGCCCTTGCCGAAGGGAAAGTTCGTTGTGCTGGCGCGGGATGCGGGGTTGGCGCTGCTGGAGACACGGTATGATGACGGCACGCAGATGCTGCATATCGGGGAGGCAGGTTTTGACACCCGGACACCCGAGGGGCGCGAGGGCGCGGCGGCGGCGATTGCCGCGCATCTGGGGTACGAGGCGGATATGCAGCCCACCTTGCACTCTGCGGGGCCACACAAATTCACGGATGTGTCGGTGGTGTCAGAGGCGATGATGAACGCGGTATCGTTGATCAATGTCGACAGCGTTGCCGATTTTGCCCAGAAGGTGAAGATGGACATCAGCCCGGCGCGGTTTCGCGGCAATATCCTGTTTTCCGGCACCGCCCCCTTTGACGAACTGAACTGGGAAGGGCGGGAGGTCCGCATCGGGGAGGCCCGGTTGCGCGTGCTGCTGCGGACCCAGCGGTGCCCGGCGACGGAGGTGAACCTTGAAACCGGGGCACGTGACATCGACCTGCCCGGTGCGTTGCGGCAGCATTATGGTCACAAGGACATGGGGATTTACGCGGAAGTGGTTCAAGGGGGGCGGATCGCGCCCGGAGATGCGCTGAACCTGCTGTGATGTCCAAGTGGCGGACAGCTGACCTGTTCGTTTTTGCTTTATCTCCGGCATCACCACGGTAGGGTCGGCGCGAACAACAATGTCCGAGATTCCGATGACCACCAACTTCGACACTGAAAAATCCCAAGCCTCAAACTGGTTCCGGCAACTGCGCGACGACATCGTGGCCGGTTTCCATGCGTTGGAAGACCGTCATGCCGCTGATGCGCCTGCGGGACGGTTTGAAGTGCGCAAGACCAGCCGCACCTCGGATGACGGATCCGATGCGGGCGGCGGAGAGATGAGCGTGATGCGCGGCGGTCGGGTGTTTGAGAAGGTGGGGGTCAATATATCCACCGTGTTTGGCACGCTGGCCCCGCGCGCGCAGGCGGCGATGGCAGCGCGCAAGGGGATACCCGGGATGGCGGATGATCCGCGGTTCTGGGCCTCGGGCATCTCCCTGGTGGCGCATATGCAGAACCCCCATGCGCCGGCGGTGCATATGAACACGCGCATGTTCTGGACCCCCCATGCCTGGTGGTTTGGCGGCGGGGCGGATCTGAATCCCTGTATCGAATATGACGAAGACACCGCGCATTTTCATGGGGAGATGAAAGGTGCGTGTGATCCGCATGGCGATACGCTTTATGATGAGCTGAAGGCCTGGGCGGATGAGTATTTCTATATCCCGCACCGCAAACGCGCGCGGGGTGTGGGCGGGATTTTCTATGATGACCGCAACACCGGCGATTGGGCGGCGGATTTCGCGCTGACCCGCGATGTGGGATCGGCCTTCCTGCCGTCTTATGTGCCTCTGGTGGACAAACGCCACCCGACCGAATGGTCAGAAGAGGACAAGGAAACGCAATTGCGCCATCGCGGGCTTTATGCGGAGTACAACCTTGTCTACGACCGGGGCACCAAATTCGGGCTGGAAACCGGGCATGATCCGGAAGCTGTCCTGATGAGCCTGCCGCCTGTCGCGAAGTGGCACTAAACCCTGCAATAGAGCCGCATCACGCCACCTGATTGCCCGCCGACCAGACACCCCGCACCAGCGGGGCGCGGCCCATGCGGCCAAAACGGACCAGATCGGCACGCTGACCTTCGCGCAGAGTGCCCCGGTCCGTCAGGCCGGCGTGCTGCGCGGGCGCGGATGTGACCGTGGCCATGCCCCGCGCCATGTCGTCCCATTGATCGGCCAGCAACAAGGCCCCCATCAGCAGTGACGCGGGCACATAGTCAGACGACAGCACATCCAGCAGATCAAACTGCGCCAGTTCGGAGGCGGCGACATTGCCGGAGTGTGACCCACCCCGCACCAGATTGGGCGCGCCCATGATCGTGGCAATGTGTTTGTCGGCGCAGGCCTCTGCCGCCTCAACAGTGGTCGGGAATTCAGCCAGCTTGATGCCGTAGGCATGGCTTTGGGCGACCTGATTTGCGGTGGTGTCATCATGGCTGGCCAGCACCGCACCGAAGCGCGCGGCGGCCTTGACGGCGGCCTTCTCATTCGCCACGCCGTATGTCGTTTGCAGCCCGCGCAGGAAATCGCAGTACTCGGCAAAACCGTCGCGCGGCATGTTGTTCTTGGTGCAGACGTAGTCTTCGAACTTTTTCAGGTCGCGGAATTGTCGCTGCCCCGGCGTGTGATCCATCAGGGAGACGATGCCGACGCGGTCATCGGGACCAAATTCGTCAATCTCTTCGACAAGGGTTTCGGAACAGACCTCCGCCCGAAGGTGGATATGGTGGCTGATTTTCAGATGGCCGGCACTGCGCATCTCAAGGATTTCATCCGCCATGCCACGTGCGTATTTGTTGTACCGTTTCAGCGCGTGGGAGTGGATGGACCCGACACGGATGGCATCGAAGACCGTGGTGATCCCGGTGCCTGCAAGCTCCCGATCATGGGCGACAATGGCGGCGCGGTGGGGCCAGTCCACATTGGGGCGCGGTTTCATGTGGCGTTCAAGGTTGTCGGTGTGCAGTTCGATCAAACCGGGAGACAGGTAGTCCCCTTCGCAATCCACCGCACCGGGGGGCACTGCGCCACCACCATCGACATGTGTGATCACGCCGTCGCGGATCACCACCGCCCCTGTGACCACGTCATCCGGCAGAACCAGTTTGGCATTGGCGAGGATCGTTTCTTTTGTCATGTCACTGTCACGCTTTTGGGCCACCAAAGAGGTGGCGGAGGGAAGAATGTACGACCGATATGCGATCTATTTCACGCCCCAGGGCGACCTGGCCGCCCTGGGGGCGGCTTGGCTGGGTTGGGATGTGGCACAGGGGCGTGCCGTCACGCATCCGGATGTGGGTGGTCTGGATGTGGCTGCGATCACGCAGACGCCGCGCAAGTACGGGCTGCATGGGACGATCAAACCGCCGTTTGTCCTGGCAGAGGGCATGACGGCGGACGCCTTGATGGCGCAGACAGATGCCTTGTGCCGGACCCTTGCGCCCGTCACGCTGGACGGGCTGGAACTGGCTGCGCTGGGACGGTTTCTGGCGCTGGTGCCCGTTGGCGATCAATCCGCGCTGGCAGCTTTGGCCGGAGAGGTTGTGCAGCAACTGGATGGGTTTCGGGCCATGCCCTCGGAGGCAGAGCTGGCGCGCCGCAGGCAGGCCAATCTGACGCCCGCACAGGACGCGCATCTGGTGCGCTGGGGTTACCCCTATGTGCTGGACCAGTTCCGGTTTCACATCACGCTGAGTTCGAAATTGCCGAAGGCGCAGGTCACACAGGTTCGGCAGGCCATCACGCCGCTTTTCGCGCCGCATCTGGGTGTGCCGTTTGAGATTGGCAGTCTGACGCTGGCCGGGCAGCGCGCCGATGGGATGTTCGAGGAAATCCATCGCTACGCCCTTGCCGGGTAGAGGTGGTTGAGAATGTCGGTGATCGTCTGGCTCAATGGGCCAGAATTATCCTGTGTTAGAGCCGATATGTCCGCTGGCAGAGGTTGATCTGCACGTTCCAGCCGCGCGGCGATATCCGCGATGGATTCGCGGCCCCGCGCGGTCAGACGCTGGGCCAGAACCTCGCGCTCGGCAGTCAGGTTGAGGGTGATCATACCCGGAAAAACCTCCTGCGCCTTGCCAAGCATCCCGCGCGACAGGTTGGCCAGCACGTCATGGCCTGCATTCAGGTCCGCCCTGACAGTCGCGGGAATGCCGTAGTGCAGGCCATGGGCGAACCAGTTGAGCGCGAAGGCGCCGCTGGCCTCCATCTGCGCGAAGGTCTCTGGCGTGACGCCGTCAAAATCCTCCCCCCCCGCATCACTGGGTCGGGTCACGACGCGCCGCGCCAGCCGCATGTCAGGGCGCGCGGCCACCAGCGCCCGCATCACGGAATCCTTGCCCACGCCCGAAGGGCCGACAACAGCGATCAGACGGCCCGTCATGCCGGGACGCTTTGCGCGCCGGGGGTGAAACAGGTGACATCGACCACCCGGTCGCAGATGCGGTCGCGGGCGGCCGTGTCATGGAAGATGCCCAGGATGGCCGCACCGCGCGCCTTCGCTTCCTCGATCAGGGTCAGCACAGTGTCGCGGTTGGTGGCATCGAGGCTGGCAGTGGGTTCATCCAGCAGCAGCGCGGGGTAAGGGTAGGCAAAGCCACGGGCGATGTTGACGCGCTGTTGCTCCCCACCAGAGAAGGTCGTGGGGCTGAGCATCCAAAGCCGTTCAGGGATGTTCAGGCGGGCCAGCAGGTCACCGGCGGTCTGGAGCGCCTCAGCTTCCGTTGTGCCGGTGCTGAGCAATGGGTCTGCCACGACGTTCAGCGTGGGCACACGGGGGACCACCCGCAGAAACTGGCTGACGTAGCCCAGCGTATGGCGGCGCAGATCGAGAATCTGGCGGGGATCAGCCTGCGCGACATCGGTGTCGCCCACAAAGATGCGACCCGAGGCAGCAAGGTAGTTGCCGTAAATCATCCGCATCAGGGTCGATTTCCCTGCGCCAGAGGCACCCGTCAGGGCGACACATTCGCCGGGTTCGACATGCAGCTGCGCATCCTGCATCACCTTGATCACCGCAGCGCCCTGATTGTGCAGCGTGAAGGTCTTGGAGACGTTTTCAATCGCGATCATGGTCATTCCTTACACCTGCAAAACAGAGGACACGAGGAGTTGCGTATAGGCGTGCTGGGGATCATCCAGCACCTGATCGGTCAGCCCGTTTTCCACCACATGGCCCGATTTCATCACCATCAGCCGGTCCGCCAGCAGGCGCACCACGGCAAGGTCATGGGTGACGATGATCGCGCTCAACCCCATCTCACGCACCAGCCCGCGGAGCAGGTCCAGCAGACGCGCCTGCACGCTGACATCCAGCCCGCCGGTGGGTTCGTCCATGAACACCAGCCGCGGGCCCGTCACCAGATTGCGGGCGATTTGCAGGCGTTGCTGCATCCCGCCGGAAAAGGCGGTGGGGCGGTCGTCGATGCGGTCGGCGTCAATCTCCACCCGGCCCAGCCAATCCGTGGCGGTGCTGCGGATATCGCCGTAGTGGCGCGCGCCCACGGCCATCAGGCGTTCGCCCACATTGCCACCCGCGCTGACATTCATCCGCAGACCATCCCGCGCGTGTTGGTGGACAAAGGCCCAATCGGTGCGGCCCAGCATCCGGCGTTCCGGTTCGGACATGGTGACAGTGTCGCGCAGCCCGTCGGTGCGGGTGTCGAATTTGACTGCGCCCCGGTCGGGGGGCAGATGCCCTGCAAGGCAGTTCAACAGTGTCGATTTGCCGGATCCGCTTTCACCAACGATCCCCATGACTTCGCCGGGATAAAGGTCAAAGGTAACATCCGTGCACCCGATCCGGGGGCCGTAAAATTTGGCGATATTCTCGACTTGCAACAAGGGGGTCATGCGGCGTCCTCCCTGCGGGCTGCGCAAAAGTCGGTGTCGGAGCACATGAACATGCGCCCGCCTTCATCATCGACAATCAGTTCGTCCAGATAGCTTGTGGTTGAGCCACACAGGTCACAGGCGTGGTCGGCCTTGCTGGCTTCAAACGGGTGATCCTCAAAATCAAGGCTGACCACCTGCGTGTAGGGCGGCACCGCGTAGATGCGTTGTTCACGGCCTGCGCCAAACAGCTGGATCCCAGCCATGTTGAGCTTGGGGTTGTCGAACTTGGGGATCGGGGAGGGGTCCATGACATAGCGCCCTTCGACCTTCACCGGATAGGCATAGGCGGTGGCGATGGCGCCATGCTGGCTGATGTCTTCGTAGAGTTTGACGTGCATCAACCCGTATTCCTCAAGCGCGTGCATCTTGCGGGTCTCCACCTCCGACGGCTCCAGAAAGCGCAGGGGTTCGGGAATTGGGACCTGGTAGACGAGGATCTGATCCTCGGTCAGGTCCGTTTCGGGAATGCGGTGGCGGGTCTGGATGACGGAGGCCTTGGCGGTCTTCTCGGTTACGGCCACGCCAGCGGTTTTCTCAAAAAACCGCCTGATAGAGACTGCATTGGTGGTGTCATCCGCCCCCTGATCAATCACCTTGAAGGTGTCATCCGGGGTCAGAACAGCAGCAGATACCTGCACGCCTCCCGTGCCCCAGCCATAGGGCATCGGCATTTCCCGGCTGGCAAAAGGCACCTGATAGCCCGGCACTGCCAACCCTTTGAGGATCGCGCGGCGGATCATGCGTTTGGTTTGCTCATCAAGGTAGGCAAAGTTGTAATCGGTCATGGTGCGGCCCTATTTGTGCGCGACGGTGGGGCCGACCGCATCTGATGGAAAGGCTGAAGGGAATGGAATGGATTGCCTACGCGATGATCGCGTTTCTGGTTGTCTCGCTCGTGGTAAGGGAAGTTGCCTGGCACAGGTTGCCGCAGAAACACTGGCTGAACCGCGCGCACAGCAAGGGGGACGGCGGTGGCGTCATGGGCGGCAGCGACAGTTGTGGCGGGGATGGCGGCGGCGATTGAGCGGGTCATTCGGCGGCCTCCTGCGCCTGGCCCATCGCCTCGCGGCGCAGCTTGCGGATCAGTTCCAGTTCAGATTGGAAATCCACATAGTGGGGCAATTTGATGTGCTCCAGGAACCCGGTCGCCTGAATGTTGTCCGCGTGGTAGAGGACAAATTCCTCATCCTGCGCCGGCGCGCCGAGGTCGTCTTCGCCAAGCTCTTTCCAGCGCAAGGCCCGGTCCACCAGCGCCATGGAGATCGCCTTGCGCTCTGACAGCCCAAAGACAAGACCATAGCCACGGGTGAACTGAGGCGGTTCGGTTTTTGAGCCCTGAAACTGGTTCACGGTCTCGCATTCGGTCAATTCGACCTCTCCGATCTCAATCGAAAATCCCAGTTCGGGGATCTCCATCTCAACCGGCACGGTGCCGATGCGCAGCTCCGCCACGAAGGCGTGATTGCGGGCGTAGCCGCGCTGGGTAGAATAGGCCATGCCAAGGATAAAACCCTCATCGCCCCGCGTTAGGGACTGTAGCCGCAGCGCCCGGTCCGCTGGCAGCTCCAGTGGCGTGCGGGTCAGGTCGGGGGGGATGTCCTCCCCTGTGGGTTCAGGCTGGATCAGGTCCTCACGGTTGAGGAAATCCATGATGTGAGGCGTCGCGGCATCGGGTGCGGGTGCTTCGGGAGCCGGGTCGACCTCCCCTTCGGCGGCCAGTTTGAAATCCAGCAGGCGGTGGGTGTAGTCGAACGTCGGGCCCAGCACCTGCCCGCCCGGTGCATCCTTGAACGTGGCAGACACGCGGCGGTCGCAGGCCATCTGCTCCGTCTCGACCGGCTCTGACCCACCGAAACGGGGCAGCGTGGTGCGGTAGGCGCGCAGCAGAAAGATCGCCTCGATCATGTCCCCGCGCGCCTGTTTGATCGCCAGCGCGGCAAGGTCGGGGTCATAGAGCGACCCTTCGGCCATCACGCGGTTCACGGCGAGGCTGAGCTGCTCGCGGATCTGCGCGATGGAGAGTTCAGCGATGGACGTATCCCCGCGCCGTTCCTCCGCCAGCCATGCGTGGGCATTGTCGATGGCGCGTTCGCCACCCTTTACGGCCACATACATCAGCTGACCCTCGTGCTGCGGGGCAGGGCCGCGATGCGGCTGCCACTGGTGAAGATGAAGTCGAGACCCAATGGGAAATGACGGCGGTTGGCCTGGAAGGCTTCCGTTTCCGGCAGGGACAGGCGCGCTGCGTCCTTGATCCCCGGCCCTTGCAGCGTAGCGCCCTGCTGGCTGAACGCGTCACGCTCAATGATCAATGTGGTGGAGCGGTCGGGGTATTCCGAAGTGCCCAGCGGGAACGCGGGCAGCGGCAAGTCATCCCATGTGCCAACAGCGAAAGCGGCTTTGTCAGGGGCGACCAGCGGCGCACCGGTGTGGAAAGTGATCCAGTCACGGATAGAAGCGGTGTCATGGCCGCCTGCCAGATGCACTGGCGTCTCCGGATCGCAGAGGGTCAGCAGCACGGCGCCGGCGGCAACCGACAGGGGCGCGGGTGGGGCGGTGCCGGTGATGTCCTCGATCGTGCCGGGGCGGGCCATCACGCGCATGATCGCACGGAAGGCCTGTGCAGCATCGACGGGGGCGTTGGCATATCCGCCTTCAAGGGCTTGCGTGTCCATCAATCCTCTCCTCTGACCATGGTGAAGAAATCCACCTTGGTGGCCGCAGCCTTGGCGGCGCGGGTGGCTTTGCCTGCCTTCATTTCAGTCTCCAACGGGTCGATGATGCGGGTCTGGATCGTCTCTGCCTGATCCGTCTGCATCAGTGCGTCGATCAAGGCGGCCTGTGTGGCTTTGTCCTTGTCGCGCCCCTGCACGTAAGCGTGGCCATCCGCGCCCGTGGACAGGCGGACAGAGCAGCGGGTCACGGTCATCTCTCCGAGATTGAAGGCCGCCCCCTTTGCGCCCGCGCGGCCCCGGACCATGACGGCACCCACTTCGGGTGCGCGCAGGAACTGATGTTCAGGCGACGGACCGTTCTGCGCCCACAGATCGGCAAGACGTTTGGCCGGTGCCTTGGCCAGCAGGCTCATCCAGGCTTTGCGGGCGGCGGGATCAATTTGTGTTTGCGACATTAGACACCTTGCAGACTTGTCTAGCATTCTATACAACTAGACAAATCATGGCGGAGCGCCCGCCGAAACGCAATCCTTTTGCAGATGAAATTTTTGTAACAGATGCCCCGCACGCCAATCTGGAAATCCATTGAAGCCATCCTGACCAAGCAGATCGCCGGGGGCGAATATGCGCCCGGAGACCAGTTGCCGACGGAGGCTGCTTTGGCCGCGCGGTTTGGGGTGAACAGGCACACCGTCCGGCGCGCGCTGGGACAGATGGCGGAGGCCGGGCTGGTGCATGCCCGGCGCGGTGCGGGCGTGTTTGTGGCCACCAGGCCCACGGATTATCCCATCGGATCACGGGTGCGGTTTCATCAGAACGTGCTGGCCGCAGGGCGCACACCCGCCAAGGAGATCCTGTCCCTTGAAACACGGGCCGCTGGCGGCAAGGAACGTAAACTGCTCAAGTTAGAGCCTGATATGCAGGTACACGTGCTTGAAGGCCTGTCGCTGGCGGATGGCGCGCCGATGGCGGTCTTTCGCAGCGTGTTCCCCGCCGCCCCCTTCCCCAACCTGCCTGCGTATCTGCGCGAAACGCGGTCTGTCACGGCGGCTTTGGCGCTGTCCGGGGTTGAGGATTACACGCGCGCGTCAACGCGGCTCACTGCGAAACTCGCGGGGCCCATGCAGGCCCTGCATCTGCGCATCCCGCAGGGCGCACCGATCCTGCGGTCGGTCGGTGTGAACGTGGATCTGGATGGCATCCCGGTGGAGTTGGGCCATACTTGGTTTGCCGGGGACCGGGTCACGCTGACGCTGAGCGAGGACTAGCCGGCGTATTTCTCCACAAACGCCTCGGCCTTGAGGGTGCGGAAATCCTCAAGGGCTGTGCGCAGCCTGGCGTGCGGCCAGTCCCACCACGCAAGCGCCATCATGCGCTCGGCGGTCTTGTCGTCATACCGCGCCCGCAGGGGTGTTGCGGGGATGCCAGCAACGATCATGTAAGGCGGCACGTCCTTGGTCACGATGGCACCTCCCGCAACAACGGCGCCATGGCCGATGGTGATCTCCGGCCGCACCTGCGCGCCGTGGCCCAGCCACGTGTCATGCCCGATCCGCGCGCGGCGGCTGCGGCGGTGGGCGAACCACGCGGCGTCACGCTCTGCGTCATCGAAGTAATCTGCGGACCGGTAATGGAAGTGGTGCTGGCTGGCCTTGTCCATCGGGTGGTCTGTGGCGCCGATGCGCACATAGCTGGCGATGTTGGCGAATTTGCCTATCTCAGCGTTTGCGATGTCAGCGTAGCGGTCGCAATAGGCGTAGTCGCCCATACTGTTGTGCGCCATGCGCGTGCCCCGACCCAGTTCGACATAAGCGCCGAAGGTGCAGTCCTCCGTCACGTCGCAATCGGGGTGGAGAAAGGGTGTTTCGGCTCTAAGACGGGGCATTACGTGCCTTTGATCAACCGACGGCGCAGCCAGCCGGAGAGGGTATCCATCGCCATCACCATCAGGATGATGAGGATGATATAGTAGCTGACCTCCTCCCAATCCTTCTGCGTGGCGATGGCCTGCGTCAGCAGCAGACCGATACCACCCCCGGTGATCGCGCCGATGATCGTGGCGGAACGGGTGTTGGATTCGAGGTAGTAGAGCACCTGGCTCAGCAGGATCGGGGTGATCTGCGGGATGACGCCAAAGCGGTAGCGTTGCAGGGGTTTGGCCCCGGTGGAGGTGATCCCTTCGATCTGCTTGCCGTCGACGTTCTCCAACGCTTCGGAGAAGATCTTGCCGAAAGTGCCGGTGTCCGTGAGCAGAATGGCCAGCGCCCCGGTCAGCGGTCCGGGACCAAACGCGCGGCTGAGGACAATGGTCCAGATCAACCCATCCACCCCACGCAGCAAATCGAACAGGCGACGCGCAGCGAAACGCAGACTGCCGAGCGGGCTGAAGTTGCGGGCCGCGACGAAGCCCAGCGGCAAGGCGATGAGGGCAGCGCCAAAGGTGCCGAGGAACGCCATCAGCAACGTCTCGAACAGCGCCCATGCCACATCGTAGTGCCGCCACATCTTGTTGCGCCAGAAGTCCTGCCAGATCGCGGCGTATTCACCCGTTCCGACCAACTGGCCGAAGGACATCCCGTGGTAGGGGCTGTCGAGGGTGAAGAAGAACAGTTCCCAACCACCGGAGTACTTGAACACTTCGGAGCGGTTCCGGGTGATGGTCAGACGGCCCGCATCCGTGGTGATCGCCATGCGGTTCTTGGAGGCGCTGATCCAGTCGGGGGTCTGACCCGTGGGCAGCGTTGCGTTGACACCGCTGCTGCCCGGTTGCGCGGTGATCAGGCCGTAATCGGGGATGTTGTAGCTGACCGTGTCGGGCCCGAAGGTCACGATATGGCCCTCTCCCAGATCAATCACCGTCTCCTCTCCCAAAGCCACCCAATCGGGCGATGTGCCGGGGGCGTATGCGCCTTTGCGCTCCCCTTCGATGGCGATGGACACCTCGGCAGAGCGGTTGTCGCGGGTGACGTGGGTTTTGTAGCTGTAGCTGTCGGCCACCAGCGTCTGCATGTTCTTGACGCTGATGCGGTCAGCCAGACCGGGCACGTCGAAGGCGAAGAAGACGTAGACGATGTAAGCAGCGATCAGCACCGGCCATGCCAGCGTGCCCAGCCGCTTGCGTCGGAACAGCGCGGTGGTGTCAGATTTCAGCACGGCAGTGGTCATATCACGGCCCCCTTGTCGGCAAAGGCCTTGCCATGGGTCAGTCGGTTGCGCGCAACGCCAGACAGCTGGTCGACAATCACGATGGTCGCAAAGAGCAGCAGGAAGATCGCGGCGGCTTCGTCGAATTTCCCCTGTCCCCAGGACATGGTGTTGCGCAGGTCATAGCCAATGCCGCCTGCCCCCACAAAACCGAGGATGGCGGAGGCGCGGATGTTAATCTCAAAACGGAGGAGCGCGTAGGACAGGTAGTTGGGCGCGACCTGTGGCACAACGCCCAGCAGCATCCGCTGCATCCAACTGGCACCAGTGGATTGCAGCCCTTCCACCGGTTGCAGTGAGGCGTTTTCATTCACTTCGGAAAACAGCTTGCCCAGCGCGCCGATGGTGTGCAGCGCGATGGCGATCATCGCAGGCACCGGACCGCCCCCCAGCAGAAAGATCAGCACAAGGGCGATCACGATCTCCGGCACCGCGCGCAGGATGTCGAGCGTGCGGCGGACCGGGGCGATGAGCCATGGGGCGGGGGCAAGGCCGCGTGTGGCCAGAAGAGCCATACAAAATGCGATCAGCGCGCCGATCAGCGTGGCAGCGGCGGCGATGTTTATCGTCTCTAACAGGGACGGCAGGTACTTGATGAAGTAACCCGGCAGCAGTTGGGACCGCTCCCAGGCTTCGCTCAGAACATCACCGGGGAAGTCGAGGACATTGGGCAACCCATCCCAGAAACCGCCGGCGTTTCGATTGTCAGCGGCCTGAAAGCCCCCGATCAGCAATGCCGCGAAGATCAGAATGCCAATGAGGTTCAATATGCGCTTGTGGCGCATCTGGGCCATATAGGCAGCCTCGATCCCCTGTCGGCTGTCGCCGGTTGCTGTCAGTTCTGCCATGGTGCCCCCGAATACAAATTGCAGGCCCCGGCGCACCGGGACCTGCGACACGTTATTGAAATGGTTCAGTTCGACTTGGCTTTGCGGGCTTCGACGATGGAAACATAGGCGTCATGGGTGATCGGGTCGAAACCAAGGCTGTCCCCTGCCGCGACGCCGTAGGCGCAATCGGGGTCGGCTTCATAGAGGCCGTCCACCAGCGCGGTCATCTTGGCCTTTACCTCAGTTGGCAGTTCGGTGCGCAGCACCACTGGCCCTTCGGGGATCGGTTTGGAGCGCCAGATTTCCACCAGATCGTTCATGTCGACCAGACCCGCATCCACCGCCTTACGCAGCGCGCCGGAGTTGTAGCCGTCTTCCCATGCGCCCTGCCCATCGGCCCATGTCACGCCGCCATCAACGTCACCGTTGTTCACCGCAACGATGGTCTGTTCATGCCCGCCGGTGAACTTCACCTCACCAAAGTAGTCGCCGCTGTCCATGCTGGCGCCCGTGGTCTGGGGGATCTCAATCGACGGGATCAGATAGCCGGAGGTGGAGTTCGGATCACCAAAGCCAAAGACCTTGCCCTGCATGGCCTCCAGCGAGGTGATGCCGCTGTCTTTGCGCGCGAACCCGATGGAGTGGTAGCCGTAGGAACCATCAAGGTTGATCTTGACCAGCACAGGCTCCACCGCGTCGGGGTTCTGGATATGCACGGCAGCGTAGGAAGACGCGCCCATCCATGCCATGTCCAGCGTGCCGCCGAGCAGGCCCTGAATGACACCGTTGTAATCGGCCGGGGCGAAGAGTTTGGCCTCAACCCCCAGTGCGTCTTCGGTGTAGGCGCGCAGGCATTCATAGGAGTTCATCCGGTCCTGCGCGTTTTCACCACCCAGGATACCGATGCGGAATTCGGTGATATCAGCGGCGAATGCGGTGCCAGTCAGGGCGGTTGTGGCCAATGCGGCCGCAAGGATCTGTTTCATGTCGTCTCTCTTTTGCTTGTTTAGGGTCGAATTTTCCGGTCAGGCCGTCTCACGCTCCAGCGTGTCGATCTGGGTTGATGTCGCGGCTTCGGAGAAGGAGGCGTCCGCGCCGTAGATGTCGCGCGCCACACCGGTGGTGAGTTGTTCAGGGGTGCCGTCAAAGACGATTCGCCCGTCCCGCATGCCGACCACGCGGTCGCAATAGCGGCGCGCGGTATCCAGCGTGTGCAGGTTGGCGATGACCATGCGGCCATCCTCTTCGTGGATGCGGCGGAGGGACTGCATGACCACCTGCGCGTTCATCGGGTCGAGCGAGGCGATGGGTTCATCGGCAAGGATGATCTTGGGGTTCTGCATCAGCGCGCGCGCGATGGCGACGCGCTGCTGTTGGCCACCTGACAGCGCTTCGGCGCGTTTGGGGGCGTGTTCGGCAATGCCCAGACGGTCGAGGATATCAATGGCGCGGTGCACGTCTGCGTCGGGGTAGAGATTGAACAGCGTCGCAAGGGTGGAGCGTTTGTTCAGCGTGCCATGCAGCACGTTTGAGACGACATCCATGCGCGGCACAAGATTGAACTGCTGGAAGATCATCGCGCATTCGGATTGCCATTTGCGGCGGTCTGCACCAGTCAGCGCGGTGATCGGGCGGCCTTCAAAGGTCACCGCGCCCGATGTGGCATCGGTCAGCCGGTTGAGCATGCGCAGCAGGGTGGATTTCCCTGCGCCCGAACGCCCGATGATGCCGATCATCGTGGGCTTGTCGACCTGCAGGCTGGCGCGCTGCACGGCATCTTTGGTGCCGTAGGTCTTGGTCAGTTCCGTGATCGTCAGCATGCCTGCACCCCCTGATGTCTGGCCGGGGTGTCGCAGGGTGCAATTTCAGAAACGTATCAAATTTGCGAAAGTTTTGTGAAAGCGCCGATCAGCAGTTGGAGGCGCGGACAAGGCCGTGACCAAAGCTGTTGTCGCGGCCCCGGTCGCCCAGATCCTGCGCGTTGGCCCGCAGGCGGGCACGCACCTGTGTCAGGCCGCGGGTCCCGCGTGCAACCATGTCAGCGATGAGTGCCGTGACGATGGGTGCCGCAAAAGAGGTGCCTGTCGCATAGCCACCGCGCCGGCCCTTCGCCACATAAAGGTCCACACCAGGGGCGGCGAATTCCACCTGTGGGCCGCGGTTGGCCGCGCTGAACCTGCGCAGGCGGGAATCAATGGCGGTGACACCAATCACGAACTCGGAGGCCGCAGGCAGGGAGCCACCGGGCAGATTGTCCGTCCCGACCGCTGCGACCATCACAGCCCCGGCAGAAGAGGCGGCTTCCAGCACGATGCGCAGAACGTTGTTGTTGGGGCCGGTGAAGGACATGTTGATCAGCCGCACGTCACGGGCCAGCAGATAGTCCAGCGCCCCTGCGATGCGTTCAACGCTCGTCCGCTCCGCCCCCAGCCGGCTGGTGAAGATCGCGACAGAGAACAGCTCAGCCCCCTGCGCGAAGCCAGAGAAATAGCCGCGCGGGTCTTCGCCGACCATCAGCGCCGCAACGCCGGTGCCATGGGCGGTACCGACCGACCGTTCGCGCGCATCAAGCAGGGAATGGGTCCGAACCTTTGCCCCTGCCAGCGCCGGGTGGTTGGTGTTTACAGGGCCGTCGATCATCCCGATCCGGACGGATCGGGGCAGACGGCACCCGTTTGTCGCGCCGGGCGCCACAAGCGCAGGCGCATAGGTGCGCGGGGCGAATTGTGCAAATTCGTAGATGTTGTGATAGGCCGCATCCATGTCAGGCGCTGCGGCATTCAGGGCCGCGTTGATCGCGGCAATCTGTCGGCCCCGTGGGTATTCGAAGACCAACACCTGCAACCCCATGCTGCCCAGACGCTGGGTCCGCAGGAACCGCGCGCCAACTTGCGCAAGCGCATCTACGGCCGCCTGTGCCTGCCGCGCGGGGCCGATGACCACAACTTCCGGGTTTCCGCTGCCGCGCACGGTGACAACGGGGCCACCCGTTTCGCTGCGCGTGCGGGAGCGCGTGCCACGGTCCACCTGAGACGGTGCTGCACCTTCTACACGGCCAGGACGGGGTGTTGGGTTTTCATTTGCGTCCGGTCCACCGCCGGCAGAAAGCACACCCTGCCCTTGCCCCTGATCATGCCCGTCGGGGCCTTCACCTTCCGGCTCTTGCCCCCCGTTGCCGCCGGTGCCGCTGCCATTGCCGCCGGTGCCATTTCCATCGGTGCCGTTGCCATTTCCGCCGACTCCGACGCCGTCACCAATAGTCCCGCCAGTGCCATCGCCATTGCCACCAGTACCGTCACCGTTGCCACCAGTTCCACCAGTGCCATCACCGCTGCCACCCGTGCCGCCGGTGCCATCTCCGTTACCACCAGTGCCATCGCCGTTACCACCCGTGCCGCCGGTGCCGTCACCGCTACCGCCAGTTCCGCCGGTGCCATCACCATTGCCGCCAGTCCCACCGGTGCCATCGCCGTTACCGCCAGTGCCACCGGTACCATCACCGTTGTCACCCGTGCCGCCGGTGCCATCGCCGTTACCGCCAGTGCCACCGGTACCATCACCGTTGTCACCCGTGCCGCCGGTGCCATCTCCGTTACCACCCGTGCCGCCGGTGCCATCACCGTTGCCACCTGTGCCTCCGGTACCATCTCCGTTACCGCCCGTGCCGCTAGTGCCGTCACCGTTACCACCAGTCCCGCCGGTACCATCACCGTTACCACCAGTCCCGCCGGTGCCATCACCATTGCCGCCAGTTCCGCCAGTGCCATCTCCATTGCCACCAGTTCCACCGGTGCCGTCACCGCTACCGCCAGTTCCACCGGTGCCATCGCCGCTACCGCCAGTTCCACCGGTGCCATCTCCGTTACCACCAGTGCCGCCAGTCCCATCGCCAGAACCGCCAGTGCCATCCCCACCAGAACCGCCGCCGTTGTCACCCCCACCGACGGAGACGCTGGCGAGAATCACAAGGGGTTCTTCACTCGAAAACTGTGCGGACGCAGCCGTAGAGCCAAACAGCAAAAACGGCCCTGACAAAAATGTCAGGACCGACAGACAGGACCCAAGGGCCGCCGCCGTGCTTATGTTGGCCTTATTCGCTCGCATTCTCCACGCTTTCAAAAACGTCATTCCGGGCGGCCAGCGCCTGCACGCCAATCTGTTCTTCACCGCTGCTCAGACGGTACAGCCCCAAAGAAGACGGGCCAGAGACAATCTGCAGGTCCAATGACAGCAGCGTCTCGCGAATCATTTCTTCCGTCGCACCTGGCTGAAACGCGACCAGAAGGTCGCCTACTGCACCACTGGATGCAAGTTCATAGCCCGGCGCCTCTGCCCCGCGCCAGACAAATACGCTTTGACCAACCAGTGCTGCAACCGCCAGAACGGCGACCATACGGGCAATCGGCCATGAGGTCTTGCGCGCCTGTGGTTCCATAACCGGGGCCGGAACATCCTGCGATGTGCGTTTCACGGCCGCCATCAGCCGCTGCTGCGCCAGCATCCCGGCAGAGGGCAGCGCCTCCTCCTGCATCTCGGCACGCAGGGCCTGAAGGAGCGACAGGTCATCTGACAGGTCAGGATCCCGCGCCAGTGCGGTTTCCACCTTCTCCCTCTCTTGGGTGTTCAGGGTGCCATTGGCGTGAAACACCAGCAGCGCGTCAATTTCTTCTTGGTCCAGCAGGGTCATGTTGCGGCTCTCTCGATCCGGCTGCGCATGCAGGCAGCCAACAGTTTCTTGGCGTGAAAGACCCTTGATTTAACCGTCCCGGCAGGCACGCCTGCCACTTCGGCGATCTCATCATAGGTCATGTCCTCGAAGTAGGCGAGCGATATGGCCAGCCTCTGTTCCTCAGAAAGCCCGTTCAGGCATGACTTCAAATGCACAGCTTCCTGCCGGGCATTCAACGTCATGTCTGCGGCATCTGCCGGATCGATCTGTTCGGGTAATTCGTCGCGCGTCTCCACCTTCCCGCGCTTGCGGAAAGCGTCTACCGTCTTGCGGTAGGCAATGCCAAAGACCCAGGTCCTGACCATGGAGCGCCCCTCAAATTTCCCAGCTGATCGCCAGACTTCCATAAACACTTCATGAAGTATGTCGTTGGCTTCATGCGGATCGTTCATTTTTGACCGAATAAATCTGAGCGTCGGCCCTTCGAGCGCCTGATACAGCGCAGCAAAGGCTGCCTGATCACCAGTGGCGATCTGGCGCATGAGAAATCCGTGGTCTGCGCTCATTCCAATTTGCCGTCAAAATACTGTTCAAAAAAAGTCGTATATCAAGAGGTTGCGGTATTTACACGCGAATCGCAAGTTTGTGACAGCGGGGAAATTCCCTCACCACGTGTCAGGTCCCTTGTCAGTGAACGCCGCGGCCAGCGCATCGATGAACGCGCGCACTTTCGGCTGCATGAATTGGCCTGACGGATATAGCACATGAATGTCCTGCGGTTTCAGCGCCAGATCGGGGAAAATATCAACCACCCGTTCGGCCGCCAGCGCATCGGCAAAGACGTAGCTCGGCAGATACGCAATCCCCAAGCCATTGATCGCCGCATCCAGCAGCGTCTGACCGTCGTTGATCGCAAGCGAGCCCTTGGGCGGCACATGGATGGTCTTGCCTTTGAGCGGGTGCAGTTTCCAGCCGCCCACGTCCTGATGGCCGATATGGGTCAGCAGGATATGATTGCTCAGCGCATCGATCGTTTCAGGTCGTCCGTGTTGCTCAAGATAGGCCGGACTGGCGAGAACCCGCATGCTGGCCGTGGCCAGCTTGCGCGTCAGCAGCGTGCTGTCCTGCATCGCACCGGTGCGGATCGCCAGATCAAAGTGGCCAGAGATCAGCGGCACGTCTCCCACGCTCAGCTCAAGTTCAATGTTTACCTGTGGATAGGCGGCCAGAAACCGTTCCAGCACGCACATCAGATGGCTGCGGCCCAGATCGCTGGCCACGCTGATGCGCAACAGACCCGTCGGTTCGAACTGCATGGAGGACACCAGCGCATCCGCCTGATCTGCATCACTCAGAACCTGACGGGCGCGGCGGTAATAGGCTGTGCCGATCTCCGTCGGGCTGACGCGGCGGGTGGTCCGGTTCAACAGACGCGCGCCCAGACGGGCCTCAAGACAGGAGATATGTTTGGAGACGGCGGACTTGGAGATACCCATCTTTTTAGCGGCATCAGAGAACCCTCCCTGATCGACCACTTGCGCGAACGCTTCCATCTGGATCAGCCGGTCCATAGCCCGTTCGTGTACCCCAGTAATAACGCAGCCGCCCCACGCGACTTCAAAGATAACCGGGGAAACAAGGCCAGCGAGCACATACACGCCCACTGGCCAAAAAGAGATCCCCCGGCAACATCTTGCACTCGTTACAATAGTACGTCGGCTGCACGGGGGAAAAGGTTCAGAATATTCACATGTATTTTGGAGAAAAATCAAAATATTCCATAAAAAGGATATAAATCATATGGTTATGCTATCGAAAAAATCGAACGGACATGCCGGTCCGGATCGCAAGGGGATGGTTTTCGGCGGTGTATTGCTCAGCAAATGGCGGATATTTGCTCACCATCTGCCGTGGCGTCAGGATTCTGCCGAAATTTCTACCCTGCGTTATGATGCCAGATAGCCGACACCGGCAAACGCGATCAGACAACCACCCCATTGGGACATGGTCATCCGCTCCTTCAGCAGAATCCACGCCAGCAGAATCGTCAGCATTCCGAACAGGGATGACGCCACAGAAGCGTATTCCGGATGCGGCAAAGCCGCAGCGGACATGATCGACAGCAGCGCGACGCCGTCCAGCAACCCCATCGCGCACAACGGCACCATTGCGGTGCGTCCCGGCCACAGCGGCATCCGGCGCGCCAGCAGAAAGGCCAGCAACACGCCCAGTGCGGTCAAACGGGTGACAAGGGTGGTTGGCAATTCTCCCGACAGTTCGGCGGCGATATGACCCAGCTTGAACGTGCTGGCGAAACCCGCAGCCGAAAACGCAGCCAGCGCAATGGTCGGACCGATGGGCGGGATCGCTTCGTCACTGTGATCGGACAGGGCCGCGACAATCCCGACACCGAACACAATCGCCAGAACCGCTGCGGCTTGCAGCAGGGAGATGGTGCTGCCCCCCAGAACGGCAAAGGTAATCGACAGGATCGGAAAGCCCGCAATGATCGGCGCAACCAACCGCACCGGCCCGCGTTCAAAAGCAAAATAGAGCCCCACGCTCGCCGCCAGAAACGCCAGTCCGGCGCCAACCGCATATCCCGCAGCGGCACTGCTGACGGCAAACCCCTCCCCCCGGCTCAGGAACACGCCGGTCTGGAACACGGCCCCCACGGTCAGCACCACCAGAAGTGCTGCCATCAAAGGCACCGTGCGGCTCAGGTAGCGGATGGTGATATCGTGCAGACCCCAGCACAAAGCAGCAATCAGGCCGAGGCTTAATGATGTCATGGCGCGTGGTGCTCTCTGCGATGGTGTTGGTGCAATGCTCAGGCCGTTCGTATATCACGCACGCCCTTGAAAAGGAGCAGCACACCGACGCCAAACAATCCAAAACCGCTCAGCTTGTTGATATTGATCCGCTGACCATAGCGTGAGTTCACGGCCATCACTGCCAGCATCGCATATCCAATGATCGACGCCGCATCCAGCAGCACGAAAATCGCGCCATAGACGAGTGACTGGAACACGACATCCAGATCGGGCGCGATGAAGCCGGGAAAGAGTGCCGCGAAAAAGACGATGGCCTTGGGGTTGCTGACGCAGGCGAAGAAACCGCTCAGAAAAGCATGCCCATAGCCCCGCATCTGGCCCGCTCCCACCGCGGCATGGGGCACATCGGTGAAGGACTTATAGGCAAGATAGAGGATATACATCCCGCCCAGCACCTGAAGCACCGGCAGGACCTGTCCGGCAACGCTCAACAACGCCTGAAGGCTGATCACCGCGATCACGATATGCACCACCGATCCCAGCGCATCACCCATCACCGTCACCAGCGCGGCCTTTGGCCCGTATTTCAGCGCCTGACTGGAGGCCAGCGCGCAAGACGGGCCGGGGGTGACGACAATCGCCAGCGTGGCGGCCATGAAAGCAAGGAATAGGGTGCTGTCCATCAATGCGTCCTCAAAACATCGGGGGACTCAATCCTCTGGCAGACCAAAGGTCAACGGCGAAGGTCAGACAGGCACGTGTTTGGCCAGACTGGCGCGGTTGTCGATGCCCAGCTTGCCATAGATGGATTGGGTCTGGTTGCGGATGGTCGATGGGGCCACCCCAAGGATCCGTGCGGTTTCCTTGTGGCTTTTGCCACTGGCCAGCACATGCGCCACGTCCCGTTCGCGCCCGGTCAACAGGTCGAACTTACGCAGGGGGCGCAAAGACACCTTCTGCAACGACAACCCCTCCCGCGACATCCGCGGCTCACAGGTGGCAACCAGTTCCTGATCAATCAGGATATGCTCTCCGGGTTGATCCACGTAATCGGCCAACCACTTGGGCACCCGGTCCCCATCGCTGCGGGTCCACAGATGGCCAAAACGGTCGCGCATCGTATCAAGGCCGACAATCGTCGCACCATGGCGGCTCAGGAAAACCGCGGCGGTCTGCGCATCACTTGCCGGCAGGTCATTCTTGGCGGCAATCCGGGCAGCGGCAGAGATGTTGTCCACCGCACATTGCAGGAATTCACAATCGCCCCGCGTCCACCCCCCGGTGTGCTGCCCGCCGCGATAAGCGGAGATATAAAAGGATGCGGTCCGGTCCCGGCGCAGACACATCGCGGTGGCCATCTTGCGCAGGCCAAAGGTATCGGACAGCGTCTCCATCCCATCCGTTTGCGCGTTGCCGTACCGATCATAGGTCGGCACGCAGGTCGGGTCTTCGATGAATTGTTCGACCAGAAGGTCCTGATGCGCGACCCCGGTCCATGTGTCGTAATAATGCTTGGGCAGGTTGTAGACAGAACTGGCGTGGATGGTCGTGCCGCGTTGCTGCACATGCGCCCAGCCGTACCACGCGCAGTCATATCCCAGCACATCCGCAAGATTGGACACTGCCCAATTGACCAGATCGGTCATGCCGGATTGCTGCGCCCGTGCGTTCAGTTTCACCACAAACGCCGACAGTTCGCTCATGTTGGTGTACATTGGATGCCCCCCAGAAAGGCTACTACCTCCAGTGTTTCTCCTCTCCAGTATATGCGGAACCGGGCAAAGCGCCATCTTTTGTGAAAGCGTCCAGCAGATTGCGCATGATGGTCCCGACGTTGTTTTCACCGCCATGGCAGGGCAGCGCCTGACTCCAGCTGATGGAACCCGCGGCAAAAACCGCGCCGTCATTGGCGGTGGTGAAGTAGATCATATCGCCCCGTACCTGCGGGTCCTGCGAGCCGCCGCGCCCCGGAAAGGCATAGGTGATTTCTTCGGACACCAGCGGATAATTGTCCGTGTGGTTGATCGACGATCCCACCAGCAGCGTGTGCGGCGGTGTGCCAAGTGCCAGATCATAGCGGTCCAATTCGACCCCCGCCGCGCCACCCAGCGCAAGACCGAAATCACCGATCAGCTCCTCATCTCCGATCCCGTCAAAAATCCAGGCCGCGCGTTTGTGGAAACTGTCCGGCATCCGCTCAAACGGTTCCGCCCGGTCCATCCCTTCCGCTGTGAACCCCAGACCCACCAGTTTCTGCGGCGGCCGCCCGCGTGAGCGCCAAAGCCCTGACCGTTCCCCGGTAGAGGCCAGATACCCCTCCCCCGCTTCCGCCTGCCAGGCGCGCGATCCCACATCGAGCTTGCGCACTTCAATGCACGCCGGATCATCCGGGCAGGAGGCCGTCACCCAGTAATACCCATTGCCGCCCAGATACATCACACGGCCCCCGCTCTTCAGATAGGCCTCCGTCCCGTCCAGCATGGTTTCGGAATAATACTCCGGGTGGGTCACGTTGATGATCGTCTTGTAGGGCGCGAATGCCGCCTCCCCTTCGCGGTCCAGATCGTGGTCGGTGATCAGGTCATACTCGTATCCCGCATGCTCCAGCCACCACGTTAGTGACAGATCCGCAGGCAGCGCCCAGGGGAAGTTCATCCCCGCCATGCGATACCCCGGACGGATGTTGATGATCGGCCGCTTCCAGCTTGAGTAACACACGCCCGCCCCATCAGTATGATGGTCATAGGTCGACAACCCGAATTCCTGTAGCTTGTTGTACTCCAGATCCTCGCCCGAGATGACGGGCGTATGCGCGACGATTGCCTGGGCGATCTGCGCCTCGAAACTGAGGTGTTCGTTGGCGTAGGCCAGATAGGTAAAGGTCGACATCAGCACCGCGATTTTGGCGCGCGGTTTGTCAGGCCGGATGATCACCGGGATCCGCTCCACCGCGTCACCGGCGGTGATCTTGAGCGCGTAGACGCCCGACCGGAAATCCGCAGGCGGTGTCCAGTTGACCGTCGGGGACCACCCACAATCGGTCAGCGCGTCGTCATGGAAAGCCACGCCGCCAAACTGCGCGGGGTTCAATCGATAACAATCATCGCGCCCCTGCCAGTTCCAACCGGTCATCCCGCGAATGGGCCGGTTCACGCCCACCGCA
Source organism: uncultured Sulfitobacter sp. (assembly GCF_947500075.1). Classification (GTDB taxonomy): domain Bacteria; phylum Pseudomonadota; class Alphaproteobacteria; order Rhodobacterales; family Rhodobacteraceae; genus Sulfitobacter. Next base: position 382,260 of record NZ_CANMQS010000003.1, read on the forward strand.
TGCAGCCCGTTCGGGCCTGTGTCCTGAATATCCGGCGATATGCCACGGTCGGTGTATCCGGCGGTCGTATCCCAATAGGTCAGCGGGTCCGCAGGCACCTCGCCTTCGGCAATCTGCGCCATTTCATCGGCGCTCAATACCCGCCCGACAACCCCGCAGCGGTCGATTTTCCCGTTATACAGGGTCGAAACAAAGGCCCCGCGCTTGGCGTTATGCTCATGCGCGCCGGCAATCAGGAAAGGCGCATCGGCGTGGGTGGGCTTCACCCGTAATGTCTCCACCACATGGGCGTTATGGTCATAGGGCACCACCGGTCCGATGTGCGAATTCCACGCGTTCTGCACATCAATCTGCCGCAACCGCGCTTCACCCGTCGCGGGATCAAAACTCGCCACGGCCAGCACCCAGACCTTCGGCACCAGCGGCGCATCAGCCACCACCTGATCCACCTTGGCGCCGTCGCCCACCCAGAATTCCAGCTTGCCTTCGGCATTGATGCCCAGCGCATATCCCGTCGCCTCATGCACCGACCAGCGCCCCATGATCGTCTGCCGCCCCGCCATCGGCATCGACGGCCAGATGAAGGCATGCACCGTAAACGCCCCCTCCGGCGCCAGCACATCCCCCGGATCATCCACCCGCGCAAACGACCCGTTCTGCGTGTACTGCCGCTGCACATCCAGCGTGCCGGGAATATCCGCCTGCACCACTTCCTCGATGAACCCCGGACCATCCGGGTTGAAATCCCCATGCACCAGCCGCACCAGTTCCGCCCTGGCCTGCGTTGTCCCCTCAGCCGAAACCATGAAATCAATCGGTTTGCCCGCCTGTGCGGCAAGCGGGTCCGAATACCCGAATAGTCTTACGTCCGTCATGGGTCAGCTTTCCAAAAGGTCATTCACACGCAGCAGGAACACCGCATGATAGGCGTCCTTGATGTCGGTATACTCACGGTCATCCACCACACGCGGCGGCATCCCACGCTGGCCGGAGACCGCCATGATGCGAAACTTCTCCTCCGCCGGGATCATGCGGTGGATCACGTATTTGTCCGCCATTTCCCCCCGCCGGAAGTAGTTCAGCACCCGCGACAGGGCATCGGAATGGTGGCCCAGCGGATCGCGCTTGTGCTCTTCGATCAGCTCCGGCGTGATCAGCTCTTTCAACCGGTCCCGCAGTCGTTTGTTGAAGCGGCGATAGTACAGCTCCTGCTTGTCGTGCACGTCGGTGGCTTCTTCAGGCATGGCTTCACCTCCCTTGTCGGTCCGTCCCGCGCGCCGCTCCCCGGCTTTGCGCTTGCGGAAATCGCGGAATTGGTCGCGGGCGCCGGTCAGCCCTTCGCGGGCAAAAATCGTGACGCCAATCATGATGAGCGCCACCAGAATGATCCGCGGCGGCCCCAGCGTGATCAGCCCCTTGTCGATGATCGTCACCACTGCCGCGCCAATCACCGCCCCTTCGGCCCGGCCCAGCCCGCCAATCACCATCATCGCGAACAAGAGCAGCAGTTGATCGAGCGAGAAAATCTGCGGCGAGATGGAGCGGAAATACATCGCATAGAACGCTCCCACGACGCCCAGCGCCGCCGATGAGATCACAAACACCAGCAGTCGCGCGCGGCGGAAATCAATGCCGATGGCTTCGGCAAAGGCTTCGTCCTCCCGGCTGGTTTTGGCCACCCGCAACAGCATCCCCAGCCGTTCGGAATTCACCAGCCGCCAGACCAGCAGCGCACCCAGCAGCAAAAGGAACGCCCCCGCGAACCCCAGCAGCAGGCCGGGGCGTTGCAGGAACCAGTCTTCGGGGATGAAACTGTCCACATTGGTGATCGCGCCACCGCTTGCGGTCAGGGGGCGCAATTGCATGACGAACACCCGGCAAATCTCAGCCACACCCATGGTCAGAAGCGCGTAATAGAGACCATCAAGCCGCGTCGAGGGTGCTGCAAGCACCGCGCCAAACACCAGCCCGGCCAGCGGCCCGATCAGCAACATGAAGGGCCATGGCACGCCCAGATAGACATTGGCGGCAGCGGCGATATACCCCGACGCCCCGACCACGGCCAAAGTCGCCAGCGAGAAGATACCCGCCGTCCCGATGATCAGCGTCCACAGCACATTGATCGAGGCATAGACACAAAAGATCGACACAACCGAAATCAGTGAGTTCGGCAGGAACGGCGTTATGATCACCAGAAAACTGAGGCCAATCACCCACCACAGTGGCTTTTTGTCCACCAGCACCCGCTCACGCCTCAGCGTCTTGGGGTTGTGCACGTCACGCCATTGCAGCCAGTGCCGCTTGGTGCCGGGCAGCCGACCGCGCGCACGCTCGGCACTGCCATCGGGGGTCAGCCGTAGCTCATAGGGCCTGCGTCCGACTTTATGAAAACGTTTCTCACTCATTCGCGGGTGTCATCCAACAGGCCGCCGATGCCGCGCGGGCGGATGATCAGGACGGCAATGATAAAGAGGAAAGTGGCGAACATGACATAGCGCTGGCCGAGGAAGGGAATTGCGCCGACAATGGCTTCAAGGAACCCCACCAGCAGCGCGCCGATCATCGCGCCGGGAACAGAGCCTAATCCGCCCAATAGGGCGATTGTCAGGCCTTTGACCAGGGGGATCACCCCTGCCGTGGGGCTGACGAAAATCGTCTGACTGAGGAGCGCCGCCGCCATGCCAGCCAATGCGCCTGTCAGCATCAACACAGGCAGTGCCGTTACTTGTCGCGAAATGCCGGAGTATGCCGCCCCTTCCGCGTTCTGCATCATCGCGCGCACTTCCAGCCCGCGCCGGGAATAGCGCAGCCACGCCAGCGTCAATGTCATGATGATCGCGGCCCCGATGATCGTGCCTGCCTGATCGTATCTGATCTTGGTGCCCCAGACCTCCCACCGGCCAAAGCCGAAGATCTTCGGCAGCCCTTGATTGCGCGGCCCAAACGTCCACAGCAGCCCCTGCACCGCAGCAATGTTCAGGCCCAGCGTCACGATCAGCGCGCGCACCTGAAAGTTCGGTTTGTCGTGGATCGGCAGGAACGCCAGCAGGTAAATCACCACCCCGCACAAGGCCCCCGCAACCAGCGCAGACCCGACAAGCGTCCCCGCCATCGCAAAGGTCGCCAGACCGCCATTGCCCAGAATATCCGCAATCACCGGTTTCATCACGCCCGTGACCAGCCACGCGGCATAGCCCGACACCGCAAAGGTCGCCCCATGCGCCATGTTGATGATGCCCACCGACGACCACAGGATCGAAATGCCAATCGCCATCAGCGCGTAGATCGCCGACAGGTTCAGCGCGTATATGATCAGACCCAGGTCCATCAGTTCAGCGCCACATGGCCAACGTCGCCGCGCAAACGGCCTGCGTGCATGCCGATCATCCGGTCCGCACGGCCCGTCAGCAGTGCCACGTTCTGCTCCGCAATGATCATCGCACCCTCCACCGGCAGGTCCCACAGCGCTTCCATCACCCGATGGGAAATCTTCGGTGCCAACCCCAGCGACGGCTCATCAATCAGATAAAGCCGCGCTTCGGTCATCAGCATCCGGCCAATCGACACCATGCGCCGTTCACCACCCGACAACTTGCCGACCAGCGCATGTTCCAACGGACGCAGGGGCGGGAAAATGTCAAAGATCCGGTCGATCCGCCCCTTCCGCTCCCGCCACGCAAGCTTTGAGAACGCGCCACACTCCAGATGTTTGCGCACTGATAATCCCGGAAAGATCGCATCGCCCTGCGGCGCCACACCGATCCCCATGCGCACCAGCCCCGGCGTGCGACGTCCGGCTCCCAGCGACCGCGCGCCGCCGATCTCCTTGCCGTCCAGTTTGATCGACCCCTGCTGCCAGCCCGACATATGGGTCAGCGCCCGGATCAGCGTCGTCTTGCCGTGCCCGTTCAGGCCCACCAGCCCCAGCCGTTCGCCCGCGCGCACTGTCATGTCGATCTCATGCAGCACGCGGAGCGGACCATAGCCCGCCGACAGCTTCTCGATTTCCAACAGTTCAGGCATCCTGTCCCTCGAAATATGCGGCTCTGACGCGGGGGTTTTCGAAGACATTGCCCGGTGCCCCGCTGGCAATTACCTCGCCCAGATCCAGTACGATGCAGGTGTCCGCCACCGCCGACAGCAACTCCAGCCGATGCTCGATCAACACCAGCGCGATGTCGTATTCATCGACCAAGGTGCGCATGATCAGGTCCAGCTCATCAATCTCCGCGTTGATCAGGCCGGAGGCGGGTTCGTCCATCAGGATCACCTTCGGCCCGCGCATCATTAGACAGGCCAGCAGCAGCTTGCGCCGCTCAAACGCGCCCAGAGACGCAGCCGGGGTGCCCCATGGCACGTGCAGATGCACCAGCCGCGCGGCCCATTCGGCATCATGTTTGCTTAAGGCCGGGGCATAGGCTTTGCGCGCGGCACGAAACGTCTCTCCGACAGTGAGGGACGCAGGCACGACAGGGCTTTGATATGTCCGCCCCAACCCCAGCCGCGTGCGTTTGTGAAAGGGCAGCGCCGTCACATCGCGGCCATCCAGCATCACCTTGCCGGTATCCGCCACATAGCGCCCACACAGCACCTCAAAAAGGGAGGTTTTCCCCGCCCCGTTCGGCCCCACCAGCCCGAGGATCTCTCCGGGCTGGGCGGTCAGTGCGACATCTTTCAAGATGTGCCTGCCGCCCAGCGACAGGTTGATCCCTTCACATCCGAACAGCATTGCGGTCCCTCTGACTTACCACCAGGGCGGCGCGACAAAGTCGACTTCGGCAAAGGGCGATGGCGCGATGATGCGGTGCTCATTGTCCTGAACCTGGAAGAACAGATGCGCCTGACCCGCTTCGGGATCGTCGGTCATGTTGGGATAGGAGATGCCGGAATTCGTCTCCGGGTCGAACGTGTAGAACCCGTTCACGCCCCGATACTCAATCGCGCGGATGGCGTCGCCCACGGCGGCAAAATCATCCGGGTCGCCCACCTGTTCCCACGCCTGTTTGAGGATCTGTACCGCGTCATAGCCGCCACCGGTGTAAACCATGCCCATCGTGCCGGGATACTTCGCGCGGTACTTTTCGCGAAAGGCCGCGCCCATTTCATCGGCATAGACACCATAGACCGTGCCCCAGATCATGCCTTCCCCCGCGCCCTGCGCAAGGTCCAGAAATTCCGGCTGCGACGGGCCATACTGCAGATAGACCAGCGAATCGGGCACCGGATCAAAGGCATATTGCTGGGCAAAGGCAGCCAGTTCGGCGGCCACCCAGTGGTCGATCATGATCGCGGCGGCATCGGTATCCTGCAACGCGCGGATGACCGGCGCCCAGTCCTGTACCGGGAACTGAATGTCGGTGATCGCCGCAATCTCCCATTCGCCATTGGTGGCAGCGGCGGCCTCCTGCGTGGCCTGAGAGATCAGCTGCGTATAGCTGATCTGCCCCTGCACGATATGGATCTTGTTGTTCTTCGGTTCCCACTGGCCGGAGGCGACCATGTCCTGCAAAAACTTCACATAGCCGGAGCCATAGTATTTCTCAGGCACATCCAGCTGGAAGATATTCTTGTACTTCTCCGGATCGCCCTGAAACAAATCAACGTTCAACGACGAGGTATTGCCGTGCAGATAAGGGATGCCAGACGGCGCTGCTGTGTCCATCGCAGGGGGCGGAATGATCGTGAAGGCAGAGGCAATTGCGTGGCTGCCCCCTTCGATCAGGGTCTGGATACCCGCAACGTTGCCCTCGGGCGTCAGCATATCCAGATCAATGATCTTGGCTTCCAACTGCCGGCCCAGCACACCACCGTCCGCGTTGATCTCTTCAATCGCCATCATCAGACCGTTGGTCCAGTCCTGATGATCGGCAACTCCCACGGGACCGGACTGCGCGGCGGGCACACCGATGATGATATTCTCGGCCGAGGCGGCCATCACGGTCATGCAACTGGCAACGACGGCACTTGCGGCCCCCAGAACGAGGTTTCGCTTGGATAATGTAAACATTGTCATCTCCCTGTTTTGCAGGGAATTAGACGTTGGCGGCGTCAGGACTGTCTATGATGCAAATGCACTACTGGACGCGAGGCTGGCCTCAAATGCACAAACAGACCGCCCCTGATCGGGCAGTCCGCTTTCTTTCTGGTCAGGCGCGGGTCGGCTGTCAGGTCGCGGGTTGTGGCTTGTCGGTCTTTTCTGCCGTCTCCACCACGGCATCCTCCACAAGCTCCACATCTTCGATGACGGAGGCATCCGGCTCTTTGCCCGTCGTGTCAGCCGCTTCGTCCGATTTATCCTCGATCGCGCCAACAATCAGCGGCAGCATCTGAACCCCGCCGGGCATCGCCACCTCTGCCGTGGGCGGCGTCGTCCACGCCAGCGTGTCGAAGCTGGAGCAGTTGACGCAGATCGGGTGCCATGTGGCATGGATGTGCTGGCAATTGTCGCAAACCCACTGCGGACCGCGCGACACCGTCAGCGCCTTGGCCAGCCAGCCTTTCACCACCGTGTCAGACGCGCCCTCGCCCCGCTCAATCGCGGCCATCAGGGTGACCGACCGCGCGGTGGGATCGGTTTCAACCAGATCGCCCAGCGCGCGGCGCGCCTGCGGGAAATCCTCGTTCGCGATGTGCAGTTCAGACAGCAGCATCTTGGTTTCGGGATGATCGGCTTTCGCCTTGGTCAAGCCAGCAAAGCGTTTGATCCGCGCGGCGGGTTTCTCATCCGGGGCAATCGCAGCAAAGGCAGCCGCCAGATCGGGATGCGGTTGCACGCCCCAGGCTTTGGTCAGCAACCGCGTGGCATAGCGGGGTTTGTTCTGCTCAATATACCCCTGCGCGGCCATCACCGCAGCGGGGATCAGGTCAGGCGACAGCCGATTCGCCTCAATCGCGGCTTCCCGCGCAGCAATGTCGTTGCCTTCGGCAAAGACGTCACGCGCTTCGGACAGCGCCAGCACCGCATCCCGGCGTTTGTGCACGTCACGCGGCAGCACACCGTTCTTTAACTTGGCGCTCAGCGTTTGGCGGGCACCAGACCAGTCTTCCTTCTCCGCCTGAAGGCGCAGCAGGACGTCACCGGTTTCCTCATGCTTGGGCTTCAGCGCAAAGGCCTTCTCCGCCAGCTTCAGCGCGGTATCCGTGTCCCCGTCCGCCAGCTTCTGTTTCATGATCCCGCGCACACCGACAAAGCGGGTCTGATCATCCTCGACCAGCTTGCGATAGGTTTCCTCGGCCTTGCGCCGGTCACCAGCCAGTTCAGCCGCCTGTGCGGTCAGCAGGTTGGTCAGCGCAGGTTTGTTGAGGTACTTGTCCGCCTTCGCCGCCTTCGCCATCGCCACGCGGCCCTCGCCACTGGCCAGCGCCATCAGACCCTCTGACAGCGCCTCGAACCCCTTGCGTTCGCGGTTGCGGTCGAAATAGCGCGACAGGGCCGTCTCATCCCCGTTGATGAACTTCAACGTCGCAAACAGCAGGGAGATCAGCTTCAGCAGGATCCACACCGCAACCAGCAGCACCACGACGCCAATGACCGACTGCAACGGGCCGAAACTGTATTCCGTGCCCATCACGGTGATCTGCACACCGCCCTGACTTTCCAGCAGATACCCGGCACCCCATGCCGCCGCTGCAACAACGCCGACAAACACAATAATCTTGATCAATGACCACAACATAAATCCGGGTTCCTCAGTTTGCCGTCAGGCGTTCAGACAGGTCTTGGGCCGCCGCGCGCGCCGTCGCCCGTGCCTTCGCATCTGAGAGCCACGCCCCCATCGCATCCTGCGCTGCCGCAGGCAGTGTATCAAGTTCGCTCAATGCCGTATCCAACGCACCTTCGCGTATCGCAGCTTCGGCGCGGGACAGGACCGCATCCGGGTCCGACCCTTCCCGTGGCGCCACCGACCGCGCCCCGAGGGAGCGGTTCAGAAAGCCGACAAAGCCGTCTTCGCCTGCCTGTTCACCGGACGCGCGCGCGGCGCCAAGGGCAGCGCGGGCGGATTCGGTGAACCCTGATTGCAGACCCGACAGCGTCGGCACCCCATCAGCAGCCGCGTCCGCCAGGGCAGCGGGAATATCGCTCACGCCATTCTCGGCCAGCACGGCCAGTGCGCCTTCAAACGGCACCCCTTCGGTGATCGCCGCAGACAGGTCTGTCAGCGCGCCCTGCACCACCGCCAGCCGCGCGGCTTCCGCGGTGGCCTGCTCAACACTCAGGGCGTTTTCAAGCAGCCGGTCCAGTTCTTCCTTCTGGGCCACAACAGAGGACTGGAGATCGGCAAGCTGGTTCTCATAGGCCGAAACATCCACCTCACCGGTGGTGGTCACGATGGGCCGGTTCACCAGCTCTGTCACCCGCTCATCCAGCGATGCAACCGTGCCGCTCAACCCGCCAAGTTCCTCCTGTAGGGGCGCAATATCAGGCATCTCGGGTGCGGCCGCATCGGCAAGTGCTGTTTCCAGTTCCGCAATCCGGTCGGATTGGGCGCTGATCGCCGATTGCAATGTGTCGTTGTTGGCGCGCAGGCCAAAGGCGTTCATCTCTGCCGCGATAAATCCAATCACACCGGCCGCCACACCACCCAAAACCAGCGGCCAGGGGCTCGCGCTCTTCTGCGGCGCAGGTGCGGGGGGTGTCGGCGCAGGGGTTGGTTGCGGCTTTGGTTTGGACACCTCAGCCGGTTTTGCCGCCTCAGGCTTGGCGGGGCTCTTTGCAGCTGCGTCCTTCGGCCTCGCCTCTGCTGGTTTTGCGGGTGCGGCTTCCTTGGGTTTGTCAGCCGTTGCAGGTTTCTTCTCTGCGGTGCTGGCAGGCTTTGCAGCCTCGGAGGCTTTGCTGGTGGCTGTCGCCGCAGCGCCTGGCGTTTTTGCCGCTGGTTTCTCGGGCGATTTCTCAGGCGCAGGTTTCGCGCTTTCGGCCACGGCTTTCGTGCTGGCAACAGCCTGTGCCACAGGATCGGGCTTCGTCTCAGCAGCACTTGCCTTGGACGCTCCAGCCATATCCGACGCCTTGGATGCTGGTTTTTTTGGTTTCGCCACGATCCCCACCTTTCCGATTCTGACCCACAGGCCGGATTGACTGCACGATCTTACCCGCCAACACAGGCGGGCTTCAAGGCAAGCTGGTCTCCCGCAACAGCTTTTCAACACCCCGGCGCATCTCAATGCCCGTTGGTTCAGCAGCAATGCGCAGTGCTGCAGGCCTGCCTGCTTCAAACGCTTCGGCAACAGCCGGGCTGATCGCCAGCACATGCGCCTGCGTCAAATCGCGCGCCTCTTTGGCAAACTGCCCGGCGATGCGGGGCGAAAAAAGGGGAACGATCACCGGTTTGTCCCCCTCCAGCACGCGCTGCGCCGCAGGGTCCAGCGGTTGGAGCGGCTGATCATACAGCACCTGCCGCGTGCATGGGATGCCCCGTGCTGTTAGCCGTTCTGCAATGTCACCGCGCTGATGCCGGCCGGACAGATGAACCAACGGACCCGCCGCATCCAACGCAGCCACCAGATCATCGGCCGTCTGCGCCACCTGCTGCACGCGCCAGCCCTTGGCCTCTGCCGCCTCTGCGGTCACAGCGCCCACACAGTACGCCCGACGCCCCGCGCCAACCGGCGCAAACCCCACAGCCTTGGCGGAGGAAAAGATCACGGCAGACGCGCCATCCAGATCGACCGCACCCTCCACCCCTTCGATCCGCAACAGCGGAGCGATGACAATATCGGTGGTTGCCAGCAGCCCAGCATCCAGTTGCGCCACAAACCGCGCCGCATCCGCCTGCGTCCGGGTCAGCAACAGCGATGAAGGGTGCGCATTGTTTGCCATGGCCTGCGGTGTTACCTGCCAGTGGAGGCCCATGCAAGCCGGGCACAACCAAGAGAAGACCGTGATGCGCGCACCCGAAACCATTCTGGGACTGGAAAGCAGCTGCGACGATACCGCCGCCGCCGTGGTCCGCCGTTTGCCGGATGGGACGGGGGCGGTGCTGTCCTCCGTGGTGGTGGGGCAGAACGATCTGCACGCGGCTTTCGGCGGCGTCGTGCCCGAAATCGCCGCCCGCGCCCATGCGGAAAAGCTCGATCACTGCGTCGAACAGGCTCTGACACAGGCCAAAATGCAGCTTTCTGAGGTGGACGCCATCGCCGTGACCGCAGGTCCGGGGCTGATCGGCGGGGTCGTCTCCGGCGTGATGTGCGCCAAGGGTCTGGCGGCGGCGACGGGCAAACCGCTCTATGGCGTCAACCATCTGGCGGGCCATGCGCTGACCCCACGCCTGACCGACAATGTGCCCTATCCCTACCTGATGCTGCTCGTCTCCGGCGGGCATTGCCAGTTTTTGCTGGTCTCTGGCCCTGATGATTTCACCCGGCTTGGCGGCACGATTGACGATGCACCCGGCGAAGCCTTTGACAAAGTCGCCCGCCTGATCAGCCTGTCCCAACCCGGTGGCCCCGCGATTGAGCAGGCGGCATTGAGCGGTGATCCCGCCCGCTTTGCCTTCCCACGCCCGCTGATGGATCGTGCGGGATGTGACATGTCCTTCTCCGGCCTGAAAACCGCCGTCCTGCGCGCCCGCGACACGCTGGTCTCGGCGCAAAGCGGCCTCACTCAGCAGGATCAGGCCGACCTTGCTGCCGGCTTTCAAGCCGCCGTTGTCGATGTCCTGGCCGGAAAAACCCGCCGCGCGCTGGCTGAAGTGGCGGACGTACAAACCATCTGCGTTGCCGGCGGTGTCGCTGCAAACAAGGCCATTCGCACTGTGTTAGAGACTGTTTCTCAAGACGCAAACGTCACTTTCCTCGCCCCACCCCTTGGCTTGTGCACGGACAACGCCGCGATGATCGCCTATGCCGCAGCCGAACAGGCCACATTGCGCGAGCCTGATGACATGACCCTCTCCGCCCGCCCGCGCTGGCCGTTGGACAAGCGGCAACCGGGCATGCTGGGCTCCGGCAAGAAAGGGGCCAAGGCATGAGCGTCGCGGTACTGGGTGCGGGTGCCTTTGGCACTGCGCTGGCGATTTCACTGGCAGGCAACGGTCCCGTCACGCTCTGGGCGCGGGCCCCGGCGGACATGCAGACACAGCGGGAGAATACCGCGCGGCTGCCCGGATGCCCCTTCCCCGATGCGCTCACCGTGACCGGCGATCTGGCGCAGGCAACAAAGGCCGATGCCCTGCTGCTCGCCGTGCCCATGCAGCAACTGCGCGGCTTCATCACCGAAAACGCCGCCCTGCTCGACGGCAAACCGCTTGTTGCCTGCTGCAAAGGTGTTGAACGGATCACCGGTCTGGGGCCCGTCGCGGTAATCGCCTCCTGCCTGCCCAGCGCCCAGCCTGCGATCCTGACCGGCCCCAGCTTTGCCGCCGACATCGCCCGTGGCTTGCCCACCGCGCTGACACTGGCCTGTGCGGATGAAAAGACCGGCACAGCGCTTCAGGAACAGCTCACCACGCAGAACCTGCGTCTCTACCGCACAACAGATACGGTGGGCGCGGAACTGGGCGGGGCGCTGAAGAACGTCATCGCCATCGCCTGCGGTACGGCCATGGGCGCGGGTCTGGGCGAAAGCGCGCGTGCTGCACTGATGACCCGTGGCTACGCGGAAATGCAGCGGCTCGCGGCGCATCTGGGCGCAGACCCCTCCACCCTTTCGGGTCTCAGCGGCTTTGGCGATCTGACGCTGACCTGCACATCCGATCAATCCCGCAACTATCGCCTCGGCCTGTCACTGGGGCGGGGCGAAGCGTTTGACCCCAAAATCACCGTAGAAGGGGCCGCGACAGCGCAGGCGGTGCATGCCCTTGCTCAAAAACACACCCTCGACATGCCCATCACCGCTGCCGTTGCAGGTCTGCTGGATCGGCGCTTAGATGTAACGACCGCGATGAAATCCCTTCTGGCGCGGCCTCTAAAGGAAGAATGATATGCTTGTTGCCTTGATCGCCCATGACAAACCCGGCGCGCAGGACCTCCGCGCGGCCAACCGTGACGCCCATCTGGCGCATCTGGGATCACAGCCCGAGATGATCGCGCAGGCAGGCCCGCTGCTGGACGATGACGGTGGCATGATCGGGTCGCTGATCATCATGGATGTGCCCGACATGGCCGCCGCCGAAAACTGGGCCGCCGCAGACCCCTATGCCAAAGCCGGGCTTTTTGCGTCGGTCACATTGCGCCCGTGGAAAAGGGTCATTGGCTGATGGCCTATTGGTTGTTCAAATCAGAGCCCAACACCTGGAGCTGGGACGATCAGGTCGCCAAGGGCGAGGCGGGTGAGGAATGGGACGGCGTGCGCAACTATCAGGCGCGCAACTTCATGCGCGCGATGAAACCCGGCGATCTGGGGTTCTTCTATCACTCGATGAAAGAGAAATCCGTCGTCGGCATTGTCGAGGTCATTGCACAGGCGCATCCCGACAGCACCACCGATGATCCGCGTTGGGAATGCGTGGACATCAAGGCCGTTCGGCCTTTTATAGAGCCTGTTTCGCTGGACGAAATCAAAGCCGATCCGCGCCTGGAAGAGATGGTGCTGGTCAAGAATTCCCGCCTGTCCGTGCAGCCTGTCACGGCTGAGGAGTGGGAAACCGTCTGCGCGATGGGCCAAACAAAACCATAGGCAAGTCCGACACATCGACCCATAATACGGGAAGATGAAGGAGGAACACAGGATGGGTATTCTTGCAGTGCTGGTGGCCGCCATCGCCGGATTTGCGTTCGGGGCGGTCTGGTACATGATGCTGGCCGGTCCATGGATGGAAGCCGCAGGGATCAAGGCAGGCCCGGACGGGCGGCCGGAGAACGACTCTCCCCTGCCCTATATCATGGCGGGTGTGGCGATGATCGTGGTTGCCGGCATGATGCGGCACACCTTTGCTCTGTCGGGGATTGAGACGATCGGCAAAGGGTTCCTGTCCGGTCTGGGCGTGGGGCTGTTTTTCATCAGCCCGTGGATCATGATCAACAACGGCTATGGGGGCAGGCCCTTCAAGCTGACGCTGATTGATGCCGGTTATGCAACGTTTGGCTGCGCGATCATCGGGCTGGTGCTGACGCTGTTCTAGGCGTCCGCTTCTGAAAAAAAGAGGGTCCTGACACGCCGCCAGAACCCTCTCTCACCCCGTGTGCTCCCAAGATCCCACACACGTCTCGAAATCCGTTCTGGCCTTCTGGCCGGAGCATGGTCTTACCCCGAACAACCGAATTCTCAAAGAAATCAATGCTTCAAAAGAAACACAAAAGCAAAACGCCCGCTTGATGAAGCGGGCGTCTGTGGTCCTCTGGGACTGTGATCAGCCGTAAACGGATTCTTTGCCGAAGTGCTTGGTCAGCATGTAGTAAACCACGGCGCGGTACTTGTTCCGCTCGGATTTGCCATAGGTTTCGATCACGCTGTTGATCGCTTCCATCAGGTTGGGACCGTCGGCCAGGCCCAGTTTCTTGATGAGGAAGTTGTTCTTCACTGTCTCCAGTTCCGATTCCTGGCTGCCTGCCACGGTTGAGGCGTCGGCGTTGTAGATCGACGGACCGCACCCGATGGTGACCTTGGTCAGCAGGTCCATGTCAGGTGTCATGCCACACTTGTTCTTCAGATCGTCTGCGTATTTTTCGATCCACTCGTCACGTTTGCCCATTGGAAGTCTCCCAGCTTGGTTATGTCTCTTGTTCAGCTTTCTTAGCTGCGCCGCAGCCTAGTCAGAAACGGGATCACCACAAAGGGAAAATTTGCCGCGTTCTCCCCGCACGGCAAATCCGCGCCATAAACCGGGTCTCTTCACCGCAGACAGGCCACGAGGATGCCCCGCAATTTCACATAATACGCCACAAAAACGACCCAGAGCTTACCTGTTATGGGACCCAGAGCAGATAGAGGATTTATAATGTCCCACTACAAACCAACCTTCGAGGAGCGCCTTGCGCGCCTTCACATGACAACAGCCGTCACGCCGCGCTGTGCCAAGAACCGGGCCGTCCGGCCCATGACCACGGTGGAGCGTGAACTCAGCATGCCGCCGCCGCAACCTGCGGGCGTGTTCAAGACCGTGATCGAAGCCAGCACGCTCAGTTCGCTGCTGCTTTTGGGGTTCGTCCTTTGACGGCCGCTCAGGTCAACGGCACAGGCCCCAGCCGGTATGCTGTAGATGAAAATGATCCGCATGCAGCCGGTTATACTCCGGCCCCAGTGTTACCCGAAACCACGTGCAGGAACTGTCCCGGATGTCCCGCAGGAAAGCTGCGCGCGCGTCTTGCCCTGTCCAGTGTTCAATCAGCCGGATCTGCCGCCCATCATCCAGCGTGACGCCGGCAATATCCACGGCATCGGCGGTGGCATGGGTGCTCATCCTTGGCGCGCCTGACCCGGTCGTCCGCATGGCCCGGCAATTGTAGCTGGACAGATGATTGATCCGGCGCACGCCAGTGCCCAGGTGTTCGCGCGCGGCAGGTTGTATGCCATAGCGGTCCCATGCCGCCAGCCTCAGCGCGGTCTGACAGCGCGTGTTCAACGGCTGCATGCGCGCGGTTGCCGTGCTCTGCAAAATGACCTGCGGGCGGATATGGCACTGCGCGCTTTCCTCCAGATCCGCAACCTTCTCAAAGATCGCACCCGTCTCTAACGCAGCCAAACAAGCCTGCGGATCGGCCAGCGCCCGCGCCATTTTCCACCGGGTCAACAGCGTCTCCGGCTGGGACAGATCAAACCCGACCAAAGGATTCCACGCTTCCGGCAGTGGGCTGCGCGGATGCACCAGCGCCTGCCAGATGCCCACGCCCAGCACCACGAAAAACGCCGCCCAGCGCAGGACGGGGCGGCGTTTTCTGTTCGGTTCGGGCGTCATGCGCAATCAGTAGCGGTAGTGTTCCGGCTTGAACGGACCGTCCGGGGACACGCCGATATAGGCCGCCTGCTCCGGGTCCATCTTGGTCAGCTTCACGCCGATCCGGTCCAGATGCAGCCGCGCGACCTTTTCATCCAGATGCTTGGGCAGGATGTAGACGTCGTTCTTGTACTCATCGCCCTTGGTCCACAGTTCCATCTGCGCCAGCACCTGATTGGTGAAGGAGGCGGACATCACAAACGACGGGTGGCCGGTGGCATTACCAAGGTTCAGCAAACGCCCCTCAGACAGCAGGATCAGACGATTGCCATTCGGCATCTCGATCATGTCCACCTGCTCTTTGATGTTGGTCCATTTGTGGTTCTTCAGGCTGGCGACCTGGATCTCATTGTCGAAGTGGCCGATGTTGCCGACAATCGCCATGTCCTTCATCTCACGCATGTGCTCGATGCGGATCACGTCCTTGTTGCCGGTGGTGGTGATGAAGATGTCAGCCGTGCCAACCACGTCTTCCAGCAGCACAACTTCAAACCCGTCCATCGCCGCCTGCAACGCGCAAATCGGGTCCACTTCGGTGACTTTCACCCGTGCACCCGCACCGGCCAGCGACGCGGCCGATCCTTTGCCCACATCGCCATAGCCCATCACAACCGCAACCTTGCCAGCCATCATGGTGTCTGTCGCGCGGCGGATGCCGTCCACCAGCGATTCCTTGCAGCCGTATTTGTTGTCGAACTTCGACTTGGTCACGGAATCATTCACGTTGATCGCAGGGAACGGCAGCTGGCCCTGTTTCACCAGTTCATAGAGCCGGTGCACGCCCGTGGTGGTTTCCTCGGACACACCTTTGATCTGATCGCGCATCTTGGTGAACCAACCGGGGCTGGCTTCCATGCGCTTCTTGATCTGGGCCTTGATCGCGACTTCTTCCTCGGAAGACGGCACAGCAATCACATCTTCGCCCGCTTCAGCACGTGCACCCAACAGGATGTAGAGGGTCGCATCCCCACCATCGTCGAGGATCAGGTTCGGGCCGTCATCAAACATGAACGACTTGTCCAGATAATCCCAATGCTCTTCCAGCGACTGGCCTTTGATCGCGAATACCGGAATGCCCGCTTCCGCAATCACCGCCGCCGCGTGGTCCTGGGTGGAGAAGATGTTGCACGACGCCCAGCGCACATCTGCGCCCAGCGCCACCAGCGTTTCAATCAGAACCGCTGTCTGGATCGTCATATGCAGCGATCCGACAATGCGCGCGCCTTTCAGCGGCTGCGCTTCGCCGTATTCGGCGCGCAGGGCCATCAGGCCGGGCATTTCGGTTTCAGCAATATCCAGTTCCTTGCGGCCAAAAGCAGCAAGGTTGATGTCTTTTACGATATAGTCGTTGGCCATGACGCGCACCTTTCAAGAAGTGTTTGCGCGCCTCTAACACCTTTGTGTTAAAGCCTCAATGCGACAGTCGGTACGTGGTTTCGGGGTGTTAATCCGCTAGCGACGCCAACAGCGCCTCACGGGCCGCACCCACCAGCCAGTCATCGCCCTGCGCCAGAACGCAGGCCACGCCGTTGGCGTCAAAATGGACCTTGGTCCAGGTGCCGGTCCGGGGAGAGGCCCATATCTGCTGCTGCGCCTTGTTCGGTGCAGCAACGGGCTCTTCCCCGTACCAATCAATCAACGATGCTCTTAACTCAGGGCCTGGCATACAAACGTCATTGGCCATAGCAGCTGTGGCCGTACTCATAAGGGTGCCGACTGTAAGCAGCGATAAAAAAACGCGCTTCATGTCAAACTCCTAACTCATTACTAAACTCAATAAAAAAGGTACTCGTTACACAGATCGTATCGTCTCAATATGTATGTGTTCGTGTGGGTTCAGAAATGGTTCAATCTATTTTTGGTTAAATTTTCGGGAGGGGCTTCATGGCCAAACAACCACGTGCCTGGCAGCGCATGTTATCAGGGCGCAGACTGGACCTACTGGACCCCACGCCCATGGATGTGGAGGTTGAGGACATTGCCCATGGCCTTGCCTTTGTCGCCCGGTGGAATGGTCAGACCCATGGCGACTATGCCTATTCCGTGGCGGAGCATTCTTTGCTGGTGGAAACCCTGTTCAGCAGGCTGGAACCCAAAGCGCCCGCCAAGTGGCAGCTGGCGGCCCTTCTGCATGACGCGCCGGAGTATGTGATCGGGGATATGATCTCTCCGGTGAAGGCCGCTGTCGGGCCGGGGTATGGGGCGCTGGATGATCGGCTGACATCGGCCATCCACATCCGGTTCGGCCTGCCCGCAGCACTGCCTGTGAAGATCAAGCGTCAGATCAAGAAAGCCGACCGGATCAGCGCCTGGATGGAAGCCATCCAGATCGCCGGCTTTGAAGAGGCTGAAGCGACCAAGTTTTTCGGCGCGCCGGATCCATCCGTGATGGAAGGTCTCTCCATCGTCCTGCGCCCCCCGGTTGAGACCCGCACTGCCTTCACCGCCCGTCATGCTGATCTGCTGGAGGCCTGCACATGATCACCGTCCGCCGTCCCATCCCGCTTGATCTGCCCGACATGGCACGGCTGTTGAATGAGATCATCGCCGAAGGCGGCACCACTGCCCTGACCCGTCCGGTGACGGGCGATGATCTGGCGGAGTGGATGCAGTTCTGCGCTGACCGCAATGCGTGGCACGTCGCGGTCGATGCGCAGGAAAAGGTCGTGGGCTTTCAGTGGATCGAACCCGAAGACAGCCTGCCTGCCGAGGCCGCCAACATTGCCACCTTCGTGCAGATAGGCCAGACCGGGCTCGGCATTGGTTCAAAGCTGTTCGATGCGACCCGCAAAGCCGCCAAAGCGATGCGGTATGTCTGGATCAACGCCAACATCCGTGCCGACAATGAGGGCGGGCTGATCTACTATCAAAGTCGCGGATTTCAGGATTACGGCCGGATCGAAGGCTACGAGATGGCGAATGGTCAGATCGTCGACAAATGTCTCAAGCGCTACGATCTGTAGGTCTTGGCTTTAGGTTTTGGTAATCTTTCCAAGCATCCCATGAACGCACCGCGCGTTAACGGTGTACAGGTTGTGTACAGCCCGTGACCCCCGATTTCCGGCAATTTACCGTGGCGACCGCTTCGCCAGAATCCGCTGCAATGTCCGCCGGTGCATGTTCAGCCGCCGCGCGGTTTCCGATACATTCCGGTCGCACAATTCATAGACCCGCTGGATGTGTTCCCACCGCACCCGGTCCGCGCTCATCGGGTTTTCGGGGGGTGGTGGCAGGTCATCGCCATTGGCCAAAAGCGCGTTGGTGATGTCGTTGGCATCCGCAGGTTTGGACAGGTAATCCGTGGCCCCGATCTTGACCGCCGCCACTGCCGTTGCAATGGCGCCGTACCCGGTCAGCACAACGACCCGCGCGTCCTCCCGCTTCTCCCGCAACACCTCCACCACGTCGAGGCCGTTGCCGTCTTCAAGCCGCAGATCAATTACCGCATAGGCGGGTGGCCGGGCCGTCGCGATGGCGCTTCCCGCCGCGACGCTGTCCGCGGTTTCCACTTCAAATCCGCGTTTCTCCATGGCCTTGGCCAGACGCCGCAGAAACGGCTCATCATCATCCACCAGAAGCAGCGAGCGATCCGCGCCCATCTCCGCCATTTCAGCCATCATTCTTCGTCCCTATGTCTTTGATCCATGCGGATACTTACCCTGATATGGTGCAGTAGGGGTCCGGGTCAAATGCCGCGCTGTCAGACGTTATCCACAAAGCACCCGATCTTGTCCGCCAACTCCTGCGGCGGCACTTCGCGGCGGAAGTATTCGACAAAGCCCTCGTCGGGCATCACGAGGTAGCTGAAGGTCGAATGATCCACCAGATATTCGCCATCCACGTCCGGATGTGCCTTGTAATATGTACGATACGCCTGGCTGGCCGCCTTCACCTGTTCTGGTGTGCCGGTCAGCCCGATCATCCTCGGGTGCATGACTTCCGCGAATTCCCCGACCACGTCCGGCGTGTCCCGCTTGGGGTCGATGCTGATAAAGACCGGCGTCACGCTTTGCCCGCGCTCCTCCATGATCTCCACCGCGGCGGCGTTGCGGTCAACGTCCAGCGGGCAGACATCCGGGCAATAGGTATAGCCGAAATAGATCAACGTCGGTTCAGTGATGACATCCTTGTCCGTCACCGTCTCCCCGGCGCCGTTGACCAGTTCAAACGGCCCGCCCAGTTCACCGGCAACGGTGGACGAACGGCATTGGGCGTACTTGTCATCCCCCTGCCCCCCAAGGGTCATCCAACCAATGACACCCAGAAATACGACGGCGACAGCAGCGGCGGCTATGGCAATGATTTTCATGGTCTCTCCTTGCGTGGACGTGCCCTTGTACGGGCGATATGGCACCCTTACGCTACATCACGGTTGGTGTAATGCCGAATAAACAAAAGGTGCGCAGATGACGCAGGCGAATATCCGGCCCCTGTCCGGGCGGAAGCGGGCCAACTGGATCCGTCTGCGGACCATGATTGTCCTGCGCTGGGTCGCGATCACCGGGCAGCTTGTGGCGATCACCGTGGCACAGCTGATCTACGGTCTACAGCTTGAACTGGGGCTGTGTTACCTGGCCGTTGGCGCATCCGTGGTGGCGAACCTTGTGGCCACCTTTGTGTTTCCCGAGAACAAGCGATTGTCGGAGCGGGAAAATGCCTCTCTGGTGTTCTTTGATGTCGTCCAGCTGGGTGTCTTGCTGTTCCTCACGGGCGGGCTGCACAATCCTTTCGCGCTGTTGCTTCTGGGGCCGGTGACGATCACCGCTTCCGCGCTCAGCCTGCGATCGACGATTGTGCTGTGCACCACAACAATGGTGATCGTTTCCATTCTGGCCGTCGCGCATATTCCACTGACCACCCAAAGCGGTGAGGTGTTGCGCATTCCGGGATTGTTTGTCTTCGGTCACTGGGTCGGTCTGATCATCGCGATCCTGTTTACCAGCGCCTATTCATGGCGCGTCACGACCGAGATCCACACCATGGGTGACGCATTGGCCGCCACGCAGATGGCGCTGGCGCGGGAACAGAAGCTGACCGATCTGGGCGGCGTTGTAGCGGCTGCGGCGCATGAGTTGGGCACACCGCTCGCGACGATCAAACTCGCCAGTGCAGAGCTGCTCAATGATCTCAAGGACCAACCTGATCTGGCAGAAGACGCGGCCCTGATCCGCGATCAGGCGGACCGGTGCCGGGTCATTCTTCATAACATGGGGCGCGCGGGCAAGGACGACGTGCTGTTGCGTCAGGCCCCTTTTGAAGCGGTGGTGATCGAGGCGGCGGAGCCGCATATGGATCGGGGCAAGACCGTCCTGATGGACATCGGGATGGACCCGCAGACCCGCAAGGAACAGCCCATCGTGCTGCGCAAGCCGGAGATCGTGCACGGGTTGCGCAACCTTGTGCAAAACGCTGTCGATTTCGCGGCAAGCGAGGTCTGGATCGAAACCCGCTGGTCAGAGACGGAGATTTCCCTGCGCATCGTCGATGACGGGCCGGGTTTTCCCTGGCAGGTGCTGGGCCGGATTGGCGATCCGTTTGTGCGTCAGCGCAGCCGCGCGCAGTCCGAAGGCAGCAGACCCGAATACGAGGGGATGGGGCTGGGTCTGTTCATCGCCAAGACGCTGCTTGAACGCTCCGGCGCGCAGCTGAGATTTGCCAATGGTCCCGAAGACAGCCCCCAGCCCAACCGGACCGGCGCAGTGGTAGAAGTGACATGGCCAAGAGCGGCGCTGGTCGTTGAAACAAGCGAAAACAGGCAGGCGCTGGGCCATAACCCACAGTTCAATCTGTAAGAAATTCCGGCGTTATTAAGAGCCTATTAACCATGAGACCGCATTTTGAACGTAATACGGTTTTAGGGTTCGATGGTGCAGATCTTGACAGACATACTTCTGGTAAGCGGCATTTCTGTTTTGACAGCGGCGCTTGCCCTTTGGTCCATTCAGCGCATTCCGGCGCGCCCTGTTGCGCAGCAGAACGGTTCAGCGGGGCCGGAGGCGGTCGCGCTGCTGTTTGAAAACGGCATCCTGCATCACGCCACCCAGACCGCCGCCCACACGCTTGAGATGGAACCGGGCACCCATGACTGGGAGGATCTTTGGGATACGCTGGTTGGCAGATTCCCCAACTTCCCCCGCATGGCCCACAGCGGGTCGCGGGGCAGCCAGACCCTGGATGCGGTGGACGGGCAGGACCCCGAACAGGTCCGCATCCGCTGGCGGGGTGATCTGTGTTGGGTATCGCTGTCTTCCGTCCCGCCGGAACAGGCACATACACCAGCCCAGCGCGCCGCTATCGGACATCTGGGAAATGCCGCCGCCAGCTCTCCCCATGCTGCATGGGCGGTTGATGGCGACGGCAACGTGATCTGGCAAAACGGGGCCTATTGCGCGCTGATCCAACGGCTCTTTCCGGATGAGGCACAACAATCCTTCTCGCCTTTTGAAACGCCTGATCCCGGCTCTGATCCGGTGCGCACCCAGCTCTTGCCACCGGATGGATCCCCCACCGAATGGTATGAAGTGACCTGCGAACCTGTGGGTGATGTGACCTATCTGCATGCCAAATGCGTAACCGCGCAATGTCAGGCAGAAGAGGCCAAACGCACCTTTGTCCAGACCCTCAGCAAGACCTTCGCACATCTGCCGACTGGCCTTGCCATATTTGACAGGAATGGACAGCTGGCGTTGTTCAACCCGGCGCTGGTTGATCTGACGGGCCTGTCGGCCGTGTTCCTGTCCGGACGGCCCACGATGATTTCCTTCTTTGATCAGCTGCGCGAACACAGGCGCATGCCGGAGCCGAAGAATTATGCCAGCTGGCGGGAAGAGATCGCCGATATGATCCTCGCTGCTGCCGATGGCCGTTATCAGGAAACATGGAGCCTTGAAGGCGGGCAGACGTTCAGTGTGCAGGGACGTCCGCACCCGGACGGGGCCACCGCCTTCCTGATTGAGGATATCAGCGCAGAGGTTCAGCTGACCCGGAACTTCCGGGCGGAGCTTGAACTGGGTCAGGCGCTGTTCGACAGTTTTGAAGAAGCGCTTGTTGTCTTCTCTCCTGCGGGTGTGCTGACCTTCAGCAATGATGCCTACCGCATCATGTGGGACCAGAACCCCGATGGCGCGTTTGCAGATGTCACCATCGCGGATGCCATCAGCGCCTGGCAGGACAGAGCCGCGGCTGACGCGCCATGGCCTGTGATTGCCGATTTCGTCAGCGGTGCAGAGCATCATCAACATAAGGAAGTCACTTTGCCGCTCAAGGATGCCACCACGCTGCGCTGCCGGATGCATGTGATCGCAACCGGCGCAAGACTGATCCGCTTTGATCGCAGTGATCCGCCCGCACAGCTGGCGCTTGAAAATGAAGCGACGCTGAGCGTCTGACCGCGCTTTGCCCTTGAAGCCCCGGACCGGCACCGCCACGATAGGGCAATGTCCGCGCCTCTCACCACATGCTCCTTCCACTCGGCTGAGGAAACCGCCCAAAGCGCCGCGCGTCTGGGTGCTGTGCTGGTGCCGGGAGACGTCATTTTGCTGACCGGTGATGTCGGCGCGGGGAAGACCCATTTTGCCCGCGCTTTGATCCAGTCCCTGCTTGTTGAACCCGAAGACGTCCCCTCCCCCACGTTCACGCTTGTACAGACCTATGACACCTCGAAGGGGGAAATCTGGCATGCCGATCTGTATCGCCTGACCAGCACGGCAGAGATTGAGGAGCTTGGCCTTTCAGACGCCTTTGAGAGCGCGATCTGCCTGATCGAATGGCCCGACCGGTTGGGGGATCTCCGCCCGGAGGATGCGCTTGATCTGACGCTGGCGCAGGCTGGGCAACAGGATGCGCGGCGACTGACTTGCAGGTGGGATAGCGACAGATGGGACGCGCGGGTAAAGGCATGGCTGACATGAGTTGCACTATCGCGTTTGACATATCTCCCCTATGGCCGACACCGCCCAATGGTGGACCTTCCCACGCAGGTCACCCGCTCAACTCCTTGCAAGGTCGAAGACGAGATGCCTGAAACCCCGTTCCCCGTCATGCTCTTCGCTGCTGGCTTTGGCACCCGGATGGGCGCGCTGACAAAAGACACACCCAAGCCCATGGTAAAGGTGGCAGGCCGACCGATGATCGACCATGCGCTGGGTCTGATTGAAACGGCGCAGACCGGGCGCGTGGTTGCCAATCTGCATTACAAGCCCGACGCGCTGCGCAGCCATCTTGAAGGGCGCAATGTCACCTGCATTCTGGAAACGCCCGACATCCTGGACACCGGCGGCGGGCTGCGCAATGCGCTTCCGACGCTGGGGGCAACGACCGTTATCACCATGAACTCTGACGCGTTCTGGGCCGGGCCCAATCCGCTGCCGTTGCTGATGGCCGCATGGCAGCCGGAGGTCATGGACGCGCTCTTGATGTGCGTGCCTTCTGATCGCGCTGTCGGCCGGAACGGACCTGACGATTTCGCTGCCGATCCCGCTGGCAGGCTGCAACGTGGGAGCGGGCTGGTCTATGGCGGCCTTCAGATCATCAAGACCGATCTCATGTCGCAGATGCCGCCCGGGGCATTCTCGCTCAACCGCCTGTGGGACGTGATGCTGCGCCAGGACCGCCTGTTTGGCACATCCTACCCCGGACATTGGTGTGATGTCGGCCACCCCGAAGGCATCACCCTTGCCGAAGACCTGCTGGCGGGCCGCCATGTTTGAACACGGCGCGCACCCCCGTGTGTTTGGCATCGCACCCGGTCTGGACTTTCCAGCGACCCTGATTGCGGGGCTGCGTACCCGTCTTGACGGGGGGCCGCCGGAACAGATCGCGCGGATTGATCTGATCGTGAACACCCGGCGCATGGCCCGCCGTTTGCGCGATATCTTTGATGCGGGCCCTGCCGGTTTCCTGCCGCGCATTCATCTTCTGACCAGCCTCGATGCGCTGATCCCGCACGCGGATCTGCCGCCCCCCTCCCCGCCTCTGCGGCGGCGGCTTGATCTGATACAACTCGTCTCGACCCTGCTGGATGCTGATGGACGGCTGGCACCGCGCACGTCGCTTTACGATCTGTCAGACAGTCTTGCCAAGCTGATCGATGAGATGCAGGGCGAAGGTGTCTCGCCCGCGGACATCGCAGCGCTTGATGTGACA
This sequence comes from uncultured Sulfitobacter sp., assembly GCF_947500075.1. Taxonomy (GTDB): domain Bacteria; phylum Pseudomonadota; class Alphaproteobacteria; order Rhodobacterales; family Rhodobacteraceae; genus Sulfitobacter. The sequence continues at coordinate 406,274 of NZ_CANMQS010000003.1, forward strand.
GACCAGTCGGGGCATTGGGAACGGGCCAAGCAGTTCTTTGGCATAGCGCAACAATACCTTGGCCAGACCGGCAGCGCGCCAGATGCCGAGGCCCGTCAGCGGCAACTGACGCAGGCCCTGATCGCCGGGTGGGACGCACACCCGCCTCAGCACCCCGTCCTCCTGGCAGGGTCTACCGGATCGCGTGGCACAACGGCGCTTTTGATGCAGGCCGTCGCGCGGTTGCCACAAGGGGCTGTGGTGCTGCCCGGTTTTGATTTTGACATGCCAACTGCCGTTTGGGCGGATCTGGAGGATGCCCTGCTGTCCGAGGATCATCCGCAATATCGGTTCCGGCACCTGATGACCGCGCTTGACCTGCCCAAGGACAGCATCCTGCCCTGGCATGACACGCCGCCCCCGTCGGCGATGCGCAACAAACTTGTGTCATTGTCGCTGCGCCCCGCCCCGGTCACCCACGCCTGGTTGAGCGAAGGTCCACAGCTTTCCGGTCTTGAGGCGGCGACGAAAGACATGACGCTGGTTGAGGCCACCAGCCCGCGGCAGGAAGCGCTGACCATTGCATTGCGGCTGCGCAAGGCCGCGCAGGAGGGGCAGACCGCCGCCCTGATCACGCCGGACCGGATGCTCACGCGGCAGGTCACCGCAGCGCTGGATCGGTGGAACATTCTGCCCGATGACAGTGCTGGCACGCCTTTGCACCTGTCACCGCCCGGTCGTTTTCTGCGCCATGTCGCCGGGTTGTTCCGTGCGCAGCTGGATGCGGAGACGCTGCTGACGCTTTTGAAACACCCGCTGACCCACGCCGGTGCAGACCGGAACCTCCACCAGCTGCACACCCAGCGGTTGGAGATGCAGATCAGACGGGATGGGCTGCCCTATCCTGACGCGGGAGGGCTGGAGCGGATCGCCAGCCGGGCGGCGCGCAAACTTGATGCGCCTGATGATTTCCAGCGGTGGACCACATGGGTTTCGGATGTGTTCTGCGGGCAGGATGGTGTCAGGACAGATGATCTTTCAGAGTGGGTGACACGGCATCTGGAACGTGCAGAACGGATCGCATCAGGCTCTAAATCTGCCAATCCAGACCCGCTTTGGCACAAACATGCGGGGCGCAAGGCGCGCGAGGTCATGGATGATCTGGCGGCCCATGCAGATCACGGCGGTCAGATGTCCGCTGCGGATTACACCGATCTTGTGGGGGCGCTGCTGTCTGCGGCGGAGGTCCGCGACCGCGACGCGCCGCATCCCAGGATCATGATCTGGGGCACGCTGGAGGCGCGCGTGCAGGGCGCGGATCTGGTGATCCTTGGCGGGCTGAACGACGGCACATGGCCCGAAGCACCGCCGCCTGATCCCTGGCTCAACCGGACAATGCGCAAGGATGCAGGGCTGTTGTTGCCCGAACGCCGCATCGGATTGTCTGCCCATGACTACCAGCAGGCGATTGCCGCACCCGAGGTTTGGCTGACCCGCGCGATCCGCTCGGATGAGGCAGAGACCGTACCGTCACGCTGGCTCAACCGTTTGGGCAATCTGTTGACCGGGTTGCCGGATGCCGGTGGGCGCGCCGCATGGGATGCGATGCGCGAACGGGGGGAGGATTGGCTGGCGCAGACGGCGGCGCTGGAACAGATCACGCCAACCGCTGGAGCGTCCCGCCCCGCGCCCCGTCCTCCCGCCGGCGCCCGTCCGCGCAAACTGTCGGTGACGGAGATCAAGAAACTGATCCGTGACCCTTATGCGATCTATGCGCGCCACGTCCTGGGGTTGCGTGCGATTGATCCGCTTGTGCCCGCCCCGGATGCGCCGATGCGCGGGATCGTCGTGCACAAGATCATGGAAGAGTTCATCAAATCTGTCGCGGATGACATCACGCTGCTGACCACCGCCCATCTGATGGAACATGCCGAAGCCGTATTGACCCGCGAAGTACCCTGGCCCGCAACCCGCGCGATGTGGCTGGCGCGGGTTGAGCGGATTGCCGAGTGGTTCATCGACCATGAGAGCGCCCGGCAACGATACTCGCGTCCCGTCGCGTTTGAAGAGGGGGCGCGCGGCAGTTACCTTTTCAAAGACATCGGTTTTGAGATCATCGGCTTCGCCGATCGGATTGACATGACCGACAACGGAGATGCGCTCATCTACGACTACAAGACCGGTGCGCCACCTACGAAGAAAGAGCAGACGTATTTCGACAAGCAATTATTGATCGAGGCTGCGATGGTCGAAGAAGGCGCCTTTGCTGGCCTTCCCCCTACCCCCGTTGCGGCGGCAATTTACATTGGATTAGGGTCGAATCCAGATGAAATCAGCGCGCCATTGGACGATGAACCACCTGCCAGGGTGCTCGCCGGTTTGCACGCGCTGCTCACGGCCTATCTTGCGCCGGATCGCGGGTTTCTGTCCCGCAGGATCGTACAGACTGAAGGCGCGCAGGGTGAGTTTGATCAACTTGCCCGATATGGGGAATGGGATGGCACCGACCTGCCCGTGCCGGAGGATCTGACATGATCTTCGATGACGCCACCCGCGCCCAGATTGAGGCCGCGCGCCCGGATGCCTCGACGTGGCTGGCGGCCAATGCCGGGTCTGGGAAGACACGGGTTTTGACAGATCGGGTGGCGCGTCTGCTGCTCGACGGGGTGTCGCCCCAGCATATTCTGTGCCTGACCTATACCACCGCCGCGGCGTCAGAGATGCAGAACCGCTTGTTCCAGCGGCTGGGGGCGTGGGCGATGCTGGACGACGCGAAACTGCGCAAAGCGCTTGTTGAGCTTGGCATCGAAACAGAACTGTCCCCGCCCGTCCTGCGGCAGGCCCGTACCCTGTTTGCATTGGCGATTGAAGCGCCGGGTGGGTTGAAGATCCAGACCATCCACTCCTTCTGCGCGGCGCTGTTACGGCGGTTCCCGCTGGAGGCAGGCGTCTCCCCTCAATTCACGGAGATTGAGGACCGCGCCGCAGAGTTGTTGCGCGCAGAGATTGTCGATCAGATGGCAGAGGGACCGGAGGCGGGTTTGATCCGCGATATGGCCCGCATCAACAGTGGTGAGGATTTCAGCAGGCTCACGCAGGCGATCACCGGCAAACGCGATCAGTTTGAGGGTGATCTGCGTTTTGAAGACGTCCTGACAACGCTGGGCCATCCCGCCACGCTGACTGACGACGCCGTTGCAGACATGGCATTTGTTGGCGGGGAACAGGCACTGATCAGCCGTATCCTGCCGCATCTGACGGCAAAAGGCGGGAACGACGGAAAAGCGGCGGATGTCCTGCGGGAGGTTGGGAGGTGCGATCTGACCACCCTGCCCCTGCTGGAATCCGTCTTTCTGACCAAAAGCGGTGCGGCACCCTACACTGCCAAGTTTTCAACCTTCCCGACAAAACCCACACAGAAGGTCATCGCGGATGACCTCGACGCACTGCACGGGTTCATGCAGCGGGTTGAGGACGCGCGTGATGCGCGGATTGCGCTGGTATCGGCGCGGAACACTGTCGCTTTGCACAGGTTTGCACATGCTTTCCTGCACCGCTACGCCACGGCGAAACAGGCGCGCGGGTGGCTGGATTTCGATGACCTGATCCTCAAGGCCCGCGCCTTGCTGACCGATCCTGCAACTGCGGCCTGGGTGCTTTACCGGATTGACGGCGGGATCAGCCATGTTCTGGTGGACGAAGCCCAGGATACATCGCCACGGCAGTGGGATGTGATCAAGGCTTTGACAGCAGAGTTCCACAGTGGCGAAGGCATGCGTGCCGATGTCGATCGCACGATGTTTGTGGTGGGCGACAAGAAGCAGTCGATCTATTCCTTTCAGGGTGCGGATCCGAGGGAGTTTGACCACAAGGCTGCCTATTTCGAAGAGAAGTTCACCGGGGCCAGCAAGATCTTCCAGCGCCGCAGTCTTGAGTATTCATTCCGCTCCTCAAGCGCGATTCTGCGCTGTGTAGACACTGCTTTTGATCCGCGCAGGCGGGACGGGTTTGACCGGGATTCGCTGCACAGGGCGTTCAAGGATCAATTGCCGGGGCGCGTGGACCTCTGGCCGCTGATTGACCCGTCTCCCGCGGAGGAAGACACGCCCTGGACAGACCCTGTCGACCGGCTCAGCCCGCGTCATCACCATGTGATCCTGGCAGAGAAGATCGCCGATCAAATTGCGACCCTGATACAGGGTGAAAACTACATTCCGGATGAGAAGAAGGGCCAGCAAACGCCCATTAAACGGCGCATCACGGCGGGTGATTTCCTGATCCTTGTTCAGCAGCGCAAACAATTGTTCGCAGAGATCATCCGCGCCTGCAAAGCGCGGAATTTGCCCATTGCCGGCGCGGACCGTTTGAAAGTGGGCGCAGAACTGGCCGTGAAGGATCTGGCCGCTTTGCTGTACTTCCTCACTACGCCGGACGATGATCTGGCGCTGGCCACGGCGCTGAAATCGCCACTGTTGGGGTGGGATGAACAGGCGCTCTATACGCTGGCGCAGGGGCGGCCCAAAGGGCAGGTCTTGTGGCAACGCCTGCGGCATCAAGAGGAAACACATCCCGAGACGCTTGCGATACTGTCTGATTTGCGCGGGCAGGTCGACTTTCTGCGCCCCTATGATCTGATCGAACGCATTCTCACCCGCCATCAGGGCCGCGCCCGCTTGCTTGCAAGGCTGGGCGCAGAGGCGGAAGACGGCATTGACGCGATGCTGGCGCAGGCGCTGGCCTATGAACGCACGGAGGTTCCCAGCCTGACGGGGTTCATCGAATGGCTGCGGACAGATGATCTGGAAATCAAACGCAAGATCGACAGTGCGTCGGATCAGATCAGGGTGATGACAGTGCATGGCGCCAAAGGGTTGGAAGCGCCGATTGTGATCCTGCCGGATACGATGGCGCGAACCGCCTCGGTCAAGGATCAGATCGTGTCACTGGGTGCATTGCCCGTATGGAAACCGAACAAGGACGAACAGCCCACCGCGATCCGCCTGCGGCTGGAAGAGATGATCGCAGCCCAGCACGAAGAGCGGTTGCGGCTTTTGTATGTTGCCATGACCCGGGCAGAGAAATGGCTGATCGTCGCCGCCGCCGGGAAGATGTCGTCCAAGGACAGCGGGTGGTACAAGATCATGCAGGAAACGCTGGACCACATGAACGCCGTTGAAGTGGACGGGGGTGCAACGCTGCGCTTTGAAGAAGGTGATTGGGACGGGCTGGAGGTTGACGTATCGCCGCCAAGAACCGCCCAGAACCCCAAGTTAGACACTGTTTTCAACGCGCAATTGCCGATATTCGCGTTGGAAACCCCTGCCCTTTCACCATCCGATCTGGGGGGTACAAAAACCCTTGGGGGTGAAAGCGAAACGGACCGTGATGCCGCGATGGCTTTTGGCTCGATGGTGCACCATTTGCTCGAAGTCCTACCCGCCCTGCCTGCACCATCCCGGCGGACAGCAGCGACGCGCATTGCACAGAGAGAACTCCCCCAGGACGCCGGGCGCGCTGTTGAACAGGCTCTGGCGGTTCTGGATGATCCCAAACTCGCACATCTCTTTACGCCCGACACATTGGCCGAAGTCCCCGTCACCGCGCAGATCGGGAACGCCCGTCTGCACGGCATCATTGACCGCTTGGTGGTGGAGGACACCCGCGTGATGGCGATTGATTTCAAGTCCAACCAAACCGCGCCGGCCTCCGCCGCCGCCTGCCCGGATGGAATCCTGCGCCAAATGGGGGCCTATGCGCTCATGCTTGGGCAGATCTATCCAGACAAGATGGTCGAGACGGCTGTTTTATGGACAGCGACACGTGCGCTCATGGTACTGCCACACGACGACGTGATATCGGCGCTGTCTGGGTCACCATATCTTGACGCGCCCCCTCCCCGTTCATAGGTTCACACCTCAACAACATCCGCTGTCAGGAGAGAGCAAAATGGCCACCGTCGCAGTCACCGATGACACCTTCGACGCCGAAGTGAAGAATTCCGATATCCCCGTTGTGGTGGATTTCTGGGCCGAATGGTGTGGCCCGTGCAAACAGATCGGCCCATCTTTGGAGGAACTCTCCGCTGAGATGGACGGAAAAGTGAAGATCGTCAAAGTCAACGTGGACGAGAACCCGAATTCCCCCGCCCAGATGGGTGTGCGCGGGATCCCGGCATTGTTCATGTTCAAGGATGGTCAGGTTGTGTCCAACATGGCCGGCGCCAAACCCAAAGCGGCGCTGCAAAGCTGGATCGAAGATTCACTCTGATCTTTCTGATCCTCGGTAATCTGAAAGGGCGTCCTGTCGGGGCGCCCTTTATTCTATCGGCCAGCCAAACCGGCGCAGGCGGGCCGCGATTTTATCTCGTGCGTCGTCCTTGCCAGCGTTGATGCTCTGGCTTTGCCAAAACCACCAGACATAGGCGGCATAGTCAGGTGCATGCCCTGCGACCTGGTCGAAACTTGTTTGCAGGTCATCCATATCCGCCTTTACCGCGATGTGATGGAAATCAATCCCCGCAAAAAGCAACGCAGGCTTTCCAAAGAAGAAGCCGTTGAAAGCAGCGCTTGAATTCTCGGTCACGACAAAGTCGCAGGTTTGCAGGTAGTGCACCATGTCGCCCGTGGCGATCTCCAGATTGGGGTGCTTGCGGGCCAGTGCATCAAGTTTGGCACGTTCTGATGCGGTATATTCCTCTTTCGGATGCAGAGTGGCGATGATCTTGCGATCCGGCAGGTGGATCAGGCAATGGCGGATCATGTCGAGCGGGCTGCATTTCTGAAAGGACCGATGGCGGGTCAGACGCCCTTGCAGCGGGACATAGACAAAGCCATCCCGCCGGGTGTCTTGCGGGGCTGCCTCAAACAGGCGTTTTTGCCAGAAGCGGTAAAACCGTTCTGCGTCATTTGACACGGTTGTGGGGTCAAACTGCGCCTTGGCCACATCCCAATGCCAGCGTTCCGATGTCTGATCGATCTGCCAGAAAGGGTAGTGATACACCTTGCGAAAGACCAATCCACGGGCGTTCGCCGGCGGCTCCATATGATAGAGGGAATGGACATCGGGCACCCTCAACGGCAGCGGGGTCGTGTGAAATTCGACCCTAAACCGTGCACTTTCAGCTATTTCACAGATCAGATTGATGAAGTTATGACCACCAGCCTCAGCGCGTCGGCGCAGCGCGTCATGCAGATAGAAACGAAGCGGAAGATCATCAGTCATGACCCGGACGCTAGCGGCGCTTCGGGTGGCCGACAAGCCCGCACACCCTTGTGCGACCTGCGCCGGGGGGTCATATAGAACCCGTTGAAACGGAGAACTTTATGTCAGAACACGCTTTCCCCGGATGGCACGGCACCACGATCATTGGCGTCAAGAAGGGTGATGAAGTTGTCATCGCCGGTGATGGTCAGGTCAGCCTGGGTCAGACGGTGATCAAGGGCACGGCCCGCAAGGTGCGCAGGCTTTCGCCCGGTGGGTTTGACGTGGTCGCGGGCTTTGCCGGATCGACGGCCGATGCCTTCACACTGCTGGAGCGGCTGGAGGTCAAGCTGGAGGCGACACCCGGCCAGTTGGCGCGGGCATCGGTTGAGCTGGCAAAGGATTGGCGGACTGACAAATACCTGCAAAAGCTCGAAGCGATGCTGATCGTGACGGATGGCACGGAACTGCTGATCATCACCGGTGCCGGCGACGTGCTGGAACCTGAGCATAACGTGGCAGCGATTGGGTCGGGGGGTAACTTCGCACTGGCCGCTGCGCGTGGGCTGATTGACAGCGACCGCGATGCAGAAGCGGTGGCGCGGGATGCCATGGCAATTGCATCTGACATCTGTGTCTACACAAACGGCAATCTGACCGTGGAGAAAATTTCCAAATGACCGACCTGACCCCGCGCGAGATTGTCTCAGAGCTTGACCGTTTCATCATTGGCCAAAAGGACGCCAAACGTGCTGTCGCCGTGGCGCTGCGCAACCGCTGGCGGCGCAAGCAATTGGCCGACGATCTGCGCGATGAGGTGTATCCCAAGAACATCCTGATGATCGGCCCCACCGGCGTCGGCAAGACAGAGATCAGCCGCCGTTTGGCCAAACTGGCCCGCGCGCCGTTCCTGAAAGTCGAGGCCACGAAGTTCACCGAAGTCGGCTATGTCGGCCGGGATGTGGAGCAGATCATTCGCGATCTGGTCGATGCCTCCATCGCGATGACGCGCGAGCATATGCGCGAAGACGTGAAGGCCAACGCCCACAAGGCCGCGGAAGAGCGGGTGATTGATGCCATTGCAGGGCCCGATGCGCGCGAGGGGACACGGGACATGTTCCGCAAGAAGCTGAAAGATGGGCAGCTGGACGATACGATGATTGATCTGGAGGTATCAGACACCTCCAACCCCTTTCAGATGATGGATATTCCGGGCCAGCCGGGTGCCGGGGCGGGAATGATGAACCTTGGCGATCTGTTTGGCAAAGCCATGGGCGGTCGCACCACACGCAAGCGGCTCACCGTCGCTGAAAGCTATGAAGTGCTGATCGGCGAAGAGGCGGACAAGCTGCTGGACGACGAAACCGTCACCCGCGCTGCCATTGATGCGGTGGAGCAGAACGGGATCGTCTTTCTGGACGAAATCGACAAGGTCTGCGCCCGGTCAGATGCACGCGGTGGCGATGTCAGCCGCGAGGGGGTACAGCGTGATTTGCTGCCCTTGATCGAAGGCACAACTGTCAGCACCAAACACGGGCCGGTGAAGACCGATCACGTGCTGTTCATTGCGTCGGGTGCATTCCATATCGCCAAGCCGTCCGATTTGTTGCCGGAATTGCAGGGGCGTCTGCCCATTCGGGTCGAACTGCGGGCCCTGACGGAAGAAGATTTCGTGCGCATCCTGACGGAAACAGATAACGCGCTGACCCTGCAATACACCGCCCTGATGGGCACTGAAGAGGTCACTGTCAGCTTCACCCCCGAAGGGATTGCCGCGCTGGCCAAGATCGCGGCGGACGTGAACCAATCAGTTGAAAATATTGGTGCGCGCCGTCTCTACACCGTGATGGAGCGGGTGTTTGAGGAGTTGTCGTTCACCGCGCCGGACCGGTCCGGGGATGTGATTGAGGTGAACGAAGCCTTTGTGGAAGAGAACCTCGGCGCGCTCACGAGGTCCGCTGATCTGAGCCGTTACGTGCTTTAATCCTTTCCATTTGCCCCTGCACATCTGATGTAGGGGCATGGATTATCTCCACTTCCTGCGCACCAACTGGCTGTTTCTGCTGGCGGGCTTTCTGCTCACCTTCACGTCGTCCTATGGGCAGACCTATTTCATCTCTCTCTTCGCTGGAGAGATTAAGGCCGACTTCGGGTTAACCGACGGTCAATGGGGTGGGATCTACACCCTTGGCACCACCGCATCAGCAATTGCGATGATCTGGGTTGGCGTGCTGACAGACAGGTTCCGCATTCGGGCGCTGGCGCTTGGTGTGATGATCGCGCTGGCGCTGGCCTGTCTGGCGATGTCGGTGAATACCTCATGGGTGCTGCTGATTGCGGTGATCTTTGCGCTCAGGCTCACCGGGCAGGGTATGATGTCGCAACTGGGATCGGTGGCAATGGTGCGCTGGTTCGAAGCGACGCGGGGCAAAGCGCTTTCGCTGTCCTCGATGGGATATGCCGTGGGGCAGGCCATCTTGCCCATCGCTTTCGTCGCGCTTTTTGCTGTCATGCACTGGCGTAGCCTTTGGGTATTGGCCACTGGCATGGTTCTTTTGACGATCCCGGCTGTTCTTGTGTTGCTCCGCCAGGAACGCACCCCGCAAAGCATGGCCGCAGAGGCGCAGATTGCCGGGATGCACGGGCGGCACTGGACCCGGCCTGAGACCCTGCGCTCCCCGCTCTTCTTCCTGATGATCCCGATGATTGCTGGGCCCGCGGCATGGGGCACCGCGTTGTTCTTCCATCAGGTGCATCTGGTGGAGACAAAGGGCTGGGCACTGGTGAATTACGTGGCATTGATGCCGATTTATACCTTGTCCGCGATCACGGCGACGTTCGCATCGGGCTGGGCAATTGACCGCTTCGGGGTCAGCAGGATCGTGCCTGTTCAAATGTTGCCTTTTGCATTCTCTTTTGTCGTTTTGGCCTTTGCAGAGACTATTTTCATGGCCGGCGTGGGGTTGGTGATCTTTGGCATCGGGCAGGGGATGCAGGCGACGGGTGCATCGACCTTCTGGGCTGAATATTTCGGCACACGGCACATTGGCGCGATCAAATCGGCGGCGGCGGCGTTGATGGTTTTCGGCTCCGCCATCGGCCCGGGTGTGACCGGCGCGCTGATCGACTGGGGCGTGGATTTTCAGGCGCAGATGTTGCCGATCGCGCTGTTCTATTTCGGTGCAGCCGGGTTGGCGGCATTCGGGATTTTCAAGTACAGACCCGCGCTGGGCCGCTAACGCTGACGCCGCAGATAGACGTAATATGCACCGCCACCGCCGTGGCTGACATGCGCTTGTGTCACCTGCAAAACCACGGATGACAGTGGCGCCATACCCAACCATTGCGGCACCTGATGGCGCAGAACACCGTGCCGCACCGGAATCGGCCCACCTTCGTCGCGCACTTTGCCTTTGCCAGTGATGACCAACACCAGCCGTTTTCCGTTCTTATGCGCCGACAGGATAAACCGGCTGAGCGCGGGATGGGCACGGTCCAGCGTCATGCCATGCAGGTCGATCCGCCCTTCTGGTTTGATCTTGCCGCGCTTCATCTTGCCAAAGGCCTTTTGATCCATCTGCACCGGGGCGGCATTCATCTGATCGGGCAGGGCGGGTGACAAGTCATGGGTGTTGCGCCGGGGTTTGGGGTTTGGTTTGCCCAGCACAATGGTCTTGGCTTTTCGGATCGCCGGAACGGAGGGGGAGGGGGTGTCAATCTCGGGCGTAAACAGCGATTTCAGGTCAAGCTTTTCCGTCCGCTCCGTGACCCTGCGCCAAAGCTCAAGGTCGTCCTTGTCCAATCCGCGCCGTTTCATATCGCGCTTTCAGGCAGCAGGGCATAGGCGCGTTGAATGGGCATCAGCACAAGCATCCGTCCGGGATCACGCAGCTTGCCGGCCGCGCGCCCTGCGTCATCGCCGGTGCCAAAGAACACATCCGCCCGTTGCGCGCCCTTGATCGCGGAGCCGGTATCCTGCGCGATCATCAGCCGCCGCAGCGGATCGGCACCGTCCTTCTCAACCCAGACCGGAGAGCCGAGCGTGACATAGGCGGGATCAACAGCAATGGAGCGGAGCGTGGTCACAGACCGGTTCATTGCCCCCAGCGGCCCTTTGTCTGCGGGGACACGATTGACTTCGCGGAAGAACACATAGGACGGATTGTGGAACAAAAGCTCCCGTCCTGCATCCGGGTTGCGGCGGACCCAGTTCTTGATCACCTCGGCGCTGACCTGATGGGGTTGGTAGATGCCACGCTGAACCAGTTCGACCCCGATGGACCGGTAGGGATGCCCATTGGCCCCGCGATAGCCGACGCGGATGTAGGATCCATCTGGCAGACGGATACGCCCGGACCCTTGAATTTGAAGGAAGAAAAGCTCAACCGGGTCATCGACCCACGCAATTTCAAGGCCGCGGCCATCCATCACGCCGCTTGTCAGGATTTGGCGACGGGTCAGCCAGGGCGAATTCTGCTTTGCCTCGTTCGGCATCGCATAGACCGGGAAGCGGTAGCGGTTGGAGCGGTATTTGTCGCCCTCAAGTTCCGGCTCAAAGTAGCCGGTAAAGAGCGGGTCCTGGCCGTCCTCGATCAGGACCGGCCGAAAGAATAGTTCAAAGAACTGCCGAGGATCGGGGTTTTGTCGGGCGTAGGCACATACCGCTCGCCAGTCAGAAGGCTTCATGTCACCGCAGGTGCTCAGGAACACATCAAAGGCGGCGGCGTGGTCGTCCTTGTCCCAGCCATCCAGCTGATCAAATTCAAGAACGCTGTAAGACACATCCGTGGCTGCCGCGGGGGTCACGAACGAAGCCCCAACCGCAGCCAATGCAAAGATCGCATGTCTTACCCGTCTGTAGAAACCAGCAACCAATTTGGATCATCCGAACCCATGATGCGGGCAAACACCCAAGTGTCTTTTTGCTTTTTCACCTCAGTGAGGGAGCCTTCGATGATGTCACCCGCCTTGTCGCGCACCGCGGAATTCAGCTCTGCCACGAAACGCATGGTCACCTCGGCTTCGTTGGTGTCAGGATCAAGCGTGACGTCTTCCAACTCAAGCTCCCGCACACCGATGAAGTTGGCTTCGATTGTCAGGCCTTGGTCCTCCCGCGCGGCGACGCCGTCAACGAAGCTTTCGTAAATCTCTTCGGACAGGAAGGGCTGGATTTCCGCCAGTTCGCCATGCTCATAGCCCATGACAATCATCTCATAGGCGCCACGGGCACCACCCAGAAAATCACCGACGTTGAAGGATGGCTCTAGCCGTTTCATTCCTGCCAGCGCCTTGCCCTGATCGCTGTCCTCCGGGAAGTGATCGGTGATGTCCAGATCCGGCCCGCCTTCGATCACCTCAAAAGCCGGACCTTCACGGCGCGCCGGTGCCTGATCCACGACGGGGGGCTTTTCAAACCCTTCGCGGGTGCCCAGCACATTACGCAGGCGCAGGATCAGAAAAACAGCAATACCGGCAAGAACCAGAAGCTGTAGCATAGGAGAGTTCATCGAAACCTCATCAGGCAAAACATGGAAACATCGGAGTTCTGGTCTTATGTAGGTGCATGAGCGGGGTGAGTCCACTCCGCGCCCCAGATAAGGACAATGCCGTCATGTGGCTTTTGATCGCATTTATCGCCGTACCGCTGATTGAAATCGCGCTTTTCATTCAGGTTGGAGGTGCAATTGGCCTGTGGCCGACCCTGCTGATCGTGCTGATCACCGCTGTGTTAGGGACGTTTTTGGTCCGCACGCAGGGCGCAATGGCCTTGGGCCAGCTGCGGACATCCTTCAACGATCTGCGCGACCCGACGGAACCTTTGGTGCATGGCGCGATGATCCTTTTTGCCGGCGCTTTGCTGCTGACGCCGGGGTTTTTTACAGATGCGCTCGGCTTTGCCTTGTTGATCCCCGGTTTCCGGCAAGCGGCATACAAGATGCTGCGGGAACGGGTTCAGGTCCACAGTTTCGGGACACCACATGGGCACCAGCCTGGCCAACCACACGACCCATCCGGTCGGCGCGGCCCTACGGGCGGGGATGTCATCGACGGTGAATTTCACGAAATCGAGGGGGAGGACCGCAAACCAGACGGTCCCTCCGGCTGGACCAAGCATTAGAGCCAGGGGCATTGAGGGCAGGGCATCAACCTGATAAGCCGCCGCCAACCTGAATTCACCACAAGGAACATCCAATGGCAGAGAACGAAGCCACACAACCCGTCGCACCGCAGATGCGTGTGCTGGGCCAATACATCCGCGACATGTCTTTTGAGAACATCATGGCCCAAAAGGGTGCCTCCGCTGATGTGCAGCCTGACGTGCAGGTGCAGGTCAATCTGGATGCCAAGAAACGCACCACGGACAATCAGTACGAATCCGCCATCAAGCTGAACGTGACCTCCAAGGCGAAAGAAGGCGACACCACGCTGTTCGTGCTGGAAATTGACTATGTCGGCATTTTCCATATTGAGAACGTGCCGGATGACCAGATCCATCCGTTCCTGCTGATCGAATGTCCACGCATGATTTTCCCGTTCCTGCGCCGTGTTGTCAGCGACATCACCCGCGACGGTGGCTTCCCACCGCTGAACCTGGAAAACATCGACTTCCTGTCACTGTACCGGAACGAAATCGCGCGCCGTCAGGCCGAAAACCCACCAAAAGCAGACGCTTAAGTCTTTACCCACATGGGATCGTCGCCCAGTTTGCTGATGAACTCAGCATGGGCGGCGGCTTCATCCGGCGTCACCCGCGCGGGCAGGGGCGTTGGACGTGGCTTCGGTTTCCACACCGTGGCCGTGCTTTCCGCCGTTTGCGCGGGCTGTTGGGACAGCGCAAAGTCCGGCTGACGGCCGCCAATCAGCTCAAGATACACTTCGGCCAGAATTTCACTGTCCAAAAGCGCGCCGTGCAAGGTGCGGGCGTCATTGTTGATGCCAAACCGACGGCAGAGCGCGTCCAGTGACGCGGGAGAGCCGGGAAACCGCTTTCGGGCAATGGCGAGGGTATCAATCGCCTGCTCCCATGGGATTTGGGGTAGGTTCATCCATTTCAATTCGGCATTCAGGAATTTGATGTCGAAAGCCGCGTTGTGGATGACCAGCTTGGCGTCACCGATGAAATCAAGAAACGCCTGCCCGATCTGCGCGAACTTCGGCTTGTCGCGCAAGAAATCATCCCCCAGACCATGAACCTGAAAGGCCTCATCCGGCATTGCGCGTTCGGGGTTGATGTATTGGTGGTAGGTCTTGCCGGTGGCGACATGGCCCATCAGTTCAACCGCGCCGATCTCGACAATGCGGTCGCCGGTTTCAGGGTCGAAACCAGTGGTTTCCGTGTCCAATACGATTTCACGCATGTGCAATTTTTTCCCGAATGTCTGCCAACACCGCGCGCACCTGCGTGCGGGCATGGTCAAGTGTATCTGTCTCTATCACATAGTCCGCGCGGGCGCATTTTTCGTCAATCGGCATCTGCTTGGACAGGATGGTTTCAAATTGCGCTTCGGTCATTGTGCCCCGATCCATCACGCGGGCCTTCTGCGTATCTGAATCGACCCTGACACAGGCTGTTGCGTCCATTTTTGCGTCCCCGCCCGTCTCAAACAAGAGCGGGATATCAAGAACGATCACGTCTGATTTGGCCGCAGCGATGAAATCGGCGCGGTCTTTGGCGACAAGGGGATGCACGATGGCTTCGATTCTGGTCAAGGCTGTCGGATCTTGCCCGATGATCGCCTTCAACTGTGTACGGGACACCGCGCCCTCTTCGACGGCGGCGGGTAAAGCTACGGCCATGGGTGCGACAGCCGCGCCACCTTTGCTGTAGAGTCGGTGCACCGCAGCATCTGCATCCCAGACGGCACATCCTTCGGCGGCAAACATCTGCGCGGTCGTGGATTTGCCCATGCCGATGGAA
Organism: uncultured Sulfitobacter sp.; assembly: GCF_947500075.1. Taxonomy (GTDB): domain Bacteria; phylum Pseudomonadota; class Alphaproteobacteria; order Rhodobacterales; family Rhodobacteraceae; genus Sulfitobacter. The sequence goes on from NZ_CANMQS010000003.1 coordinate 421,371, forward strand.
CCGGTCAGACCCAAAAGAAACATCAGCGCAAGGCCGCCGCGCGCGCGGCACTATCAACAGCGGGCCGGGTGCCGAACCAGCGTTCAAACGCAGGCACAGCCTGATGCAGCAACATGCCGAGGCCGTCCACAGTTATGCAGCCCATTTGTTCTGCGGTTTCAAGGAGTTGTGTCTTGAGCGGCGCATAAACCAGATCTGTTACGACGGCGCCTTTCTGCAAACCGTCAAGCGGCACGCGCATTTCGTTCTTGCCGATCATCCCAAGGGAGGTCGTGTTCACCACGAGTGCTGCGTGATCAAACATGTTGCCCGCTTGGACCCAGTCATAGACCTGCAACCGGCTGCCGAAGTCGGCTTTGAGTTTATCCGCCCGGACCCGAGTGCGGTTGGACAGCAGGATTTCAGGAACGCCGGCATCCAATAGCGATGCGATGACAGCACGCGCAGCGCCCCCGGCACCCAACACCGCAGCCGGGCCGGATCGGGGATCCCAACCCGGCGCGCCGGTCTTGAGGTTTTCCATGAAGCCATAGCCATCTGTATTATCGGCGTGAATCTTTCCATCTTTGCGGAAGATCAGCGTGTTCGCCGCCCCGATCAGAATGGCGCGGTCCGTGATCAGATCCGCGATTGATAGCACCGCTTCCTTGTGGGGGATCGTGATGTTCACCCCGACAAATCCCATCCGCGGCAACATGCGAATGGTCTCGGCCAGATCGTCCGAGGCGATGTCCATCGGGATATAGTGACCCGGAATGCCGTAGGTCTTGAGCCAATGGCCATGCAGTTGTGGCGACTTCGAATGCGCAATCGGAGAGCCGATTACACCGGCAAGAGGAATTCTGGAGGGCGTCATGTGGCAAGGTCTCCGCGCAGGGTCAGATAGTTAAGCAGCTCAAGAAGTGGCATACCCAGGACATGAAAGTAATCCCCCTGCACGTGAGAGAACAGGCGGACCCCTTCTTCTTCCAGCAAATAACAGCCGACGGCGTGGCGGATGCTGTCCCAATTCCGGGCAACATAATCCTCAAGGTAGCTGTCACTTGCCGCCCGCATGCGCAGGCGAACCTGCCCGATATGACGCCAGATCGGTTTACCCCCTTCACAGATCACGGCCGCGGAAAGCAACATGTGCTGGCTGCCGCGCAGTGACTTGAGCTGCGCCAGTGCAGCGTCCGGATCGGGGGCTTTCGACAGGAGCGTGCCTTTGTGGTCAAGCACCTGGTCACATCCCAGAACCAAAGCGTCAGGGTGTTTTTCACTGACTTTGCGGGCTTTCATTTCAGCGAGGGTATCAGCGATATCGCGGGGCTTGGCCTCCTCCGCCAGAAGGGCGTGTTTGATCATGTCCTCGTCAATAAGCGGACGGATCACCTCATGCGCAACGCAGGCCTGCGTCAGAAGCTGGGACCTGATCTGCGATCCTGACGCAAGAATGAGAGGATGAGACATGTGGATATCCTGTGCGAAATCTTAAGGACTTCTTAAGGGTTTTCCCCACAATATCTAGGCAGATCGAGAAACAGAAATGCTTGACGGCTTCGTCATGGGTTTCATAACGATTCCCGCACCTGTGTGTGAGGATAAGCCTGATCCGTGGGGGAATCGGGGCCATACACATGGTCCAGGTTTTCTATCCACAGGACGGTGGCCAAGCGGGGTGCATGCCTGCGCTGATTTTCCCTCACAAAATTGTCTTGCTGACCGTTTATCCCCGGAAGCGCGGATCGACTTATCCGTTGTGAAAAAGATCGGGGGCAAACCAATAATCCACAGAAATCGGGCACCCTACTTACATCATCATCTTTCTTCTTTTCTTTATTTATATATGAAAGGCGGGGAACGGAGGGTCCTATGTCTGACATTCTTGCCTCAGCCTATCTGTGGGTCAAAGCGTTTCACATCATCTCCGTGATTTCATGGATGGCCGCCCTGTTCTATCTGCCGCGCCTGATGGTGCATCATACGGAACGGGTGGGGTTGAGTGGGGAGACCCATGCGCTGTTTACCATGATGGAAGGTAAACTGGCGAAAGTGATCATGAACCCTGCGATGATGGCGACCTGGGGTTTTGGGATTTTGCTGGTGGCCACACCGGGGATTGTCGATTGGTCCTATGTCTGGCCCTGGACGAAGCTGTTTGGCATTCTGGGAATGACAGCGTTCCACATCTGGTTGATGCGGCGTGTCCGAGGGTTTGAAGCGGGAGAGAACACGCTGACAGGCAAACAGTACCGGATGATGAACGAAGTGCCGACGGTGCTGATGATCGTGATCGTGTTTTCTGTGGTGCTGAAGTTCTGATCTGATTGACTCTGACGGGGGTCGGCGCCTATATGGCAGCGTTGCCCGTCCGGGTGATGTTTTTGCTTCCCATTCTGTGACGACCAGCCGCGTGAACCTGCGTGACGGCTGCAAAGGATATTCCATGACCACTGATACGCTGAATCTGGCCGATCTGAAGGCCCAGACGCCGAAGAACCTTCTGGCGATGGCCGAAGAGCTGGAGATTGAGAACGCCTCCACCATGCGCAAGGGCGAGATGATGTTCCAGATCCTGCGTGAGCGCGCGGATGAGGGATGGGAAATCTCCGGCGATGGGGTTCTGGAAGTGCTTCAGGACGGGTTTGGATTCCTGCGCTCTCCGGAGGCCAACTATCTGCCGGGTCCAGATGATATCTATGTGTCGCCCGACATGATCAGACAGTGGTCTTTGCGGACCGGAGACACCATTCAGGGGCTGATCAAGGCCCCGGACGACAATGAGCGCTACTTTGCCCTGACAGAGGTCACAAAGATCAACTTTGAAGAGCCTGAGAAGGCCCGTCACAAGGTTGCCTTTGAAAACCTGACACCGCTTTATCCGGATGAACGGATGACCATGGAAGTGGACGATCCGACGGTCAAAGACCGCTCTGCCCGGATCATTGACCTGGTCTCTCCCATCGGGAAGGGGCAGCGGTCCCTGATCGTGGCGCCGCCGCGCACGGGTAAGACGGTTCTGTTGCAGAACATCGCCAACTCGATCGAGAAGAATCATCCCGAGTGTTATCTGATTGTGTTGCTCATTGATGAACGGCCCGAGGAAGTGACGGACATGCAGCGGTCAGTGAAAGGGGAAGTTGTATCCTCGACCTTTGATGAACCTGCGACCCGTCACGTGGCTGTCTCCGATATGGTGATCGAGAAAGCCAAGCGGCTGGTGGAACACAAACGTGATGTGGTGATCCTGCTCGATTCCATCACGCGCCTTGGCCGTGCATTCAACACGGTTGTGCCGTCCTCCGGCAAGGTTCTGACCGGTGGTGTGGATGCCAACGCACTGCAACGGCCCAAGCGGTTCTTTGGTGCGGCACGCAACATTGAAGAAGGCGGTTCGCTGACCATCATCGCAACTGCGCTGATTGATACCGGGTCGCGGATGGATGAGGTGATCTTTGAGGAATTCAAAGGCACGGGTAACTCTGAAATCGTGCTGGATCGCAAGATCGCAGACAAGCGCGTGTTCCCGGCGATAGACATTCTGAAGTCCGGGACGCGGAAAGAGGATCTGCTGGTCGACAAGATTGATCTCCAGAAGACCTTTGTGCTGCGCCGTATCCTGAACCCGATGGGGACCACGGATGCGATTGAGTTCCTGATCGGGAAGCTGAAGCAGACCAAGACGAACTCAGACTTCTTCGATTCGATGAACACCTAGAATATTTCATAATAACAATAGGTTATGTGAAATGGAGACGATTTATGCCCAAGCTACGGCGATGGGCCGCGCAGGTGTTTGCGTGGTCCGGTTGTCGGGTGCGTGGGCGTTTGAGATTGCCGAACAGGTTGCAGGGCCACTGCCTCCCGTGCGGCAGGCTGCTGTACGGGCTGTGCGGGGGGCGGATGGCGCCCGGATTGATACGGCGTTGATCCTCGCCTTTGCAGGACCCCATAGTTTCACCGGCGAAGACGTTGTTGAATTTCATCTCCATGGCAGTATCGCGGTGGTGAAGGCGTTCTTTGATGTCCTGTCTGGATTTGACGCCACGCGGCTGGCGGAGCCGGGGGAGTTCACCCGCCGTGCGCTGGACAACGAGCGGCTCGACCTGGTGCAGGTTGAGGGGTTGGCAGACCTGATTGATGCGGAAACCGAAGCGCAACGAAAGCAGGCCCTGCGTGTGCTTTCGGGCCATCTGGGCACACTGGTGGATGGATGGCGGTCGCGGTTGATCCGGGCGGCGGCCTTGCTGGAAGCGACAATTGATTTTGCAGATGAAGATGTCCCGGTTGATGTCACGCCAGAGGTGAACGATCTGCTTCGGGCCGTCCGGTCTGAGGTTGAAGCGGAGATTGATGGGAGTCAGGTTGCAGAACGTATCAGATCCGGGTTTGAGGTCGCGATTTTGGGTGCGCCGAATGCTGGGAAATCGACGTTGCTGAATGCCCTGGCTGGGCGGGAAGCAGCGATTACCTCGGACATTGCCGGGACGACACGGGATGTGATTGAGGTGCGTATGGACCTTGGCGGTCTGCCGGTGACGCTTTTGGATACGGCGGGATTGCGGGACAGCGAAGATGTGGTCGAAGTGATTGGTATTGATCGTGCGATTGAGCGGGCGCGGGGTGCTGACCTGAGGGTCTTTCTGTCTGAAGAAAATGTGCAATTGAAGCTGACGCCGGTGGAGGGTGATATCGTTATTGCGCCGAAGGCAGACTTGCGGGGAGATGGTGAGGGTGTCTCTGGACTGACGGGGCAGGGTGTGGATGAGCTGATTGATCAGGTGCGGGAGGCTTTGGCAGGGCGAGCTGCTTTGGTGGGTATCGCGACACATGCGCGTCATCGGTCTGTTCTGACAGAGGCCTTGGCGGGATTGACGCAGACAGATGCAATTCTGGTGTCGGGTCCTGATCGCTATGAACTTGCTGCTGAAGAGTTGCGGCATGTGATAAGGTGCCTGGAAGCGCTGATCGGTCGGGTTGACGTTGAATCCCTGCTGGATGAGATCTTCTCCAGTTTTTGTTTGGGCAAGTGATGGAGTGTTTCACGTGAAACATTTTGAGGTGATTGTCATTGGCGGTGGTCATGCCGGATCCGAAGCGGCGCATGCTGCTGCGCGGATGGGTGCGGAAACGGCGTTGGTCACGATGTCCAGAGATGGCATCGGGGTCATGTCTTGTAATCCGGCGATTGGAGGCTTGGGCAAAGGCCATCTGGTGCGAGAGATTGATGCCATGGACGGTGTCATGGCGCGGGTTGCGGACAAGGCGGGCATACAGTTTCGGTTGTTGAACCGCAGAAAGGGACCGGCAGTTCAGGGGCCAAGAGCGCAAGCGGATCGAAAGATCTACAAGCGCGAGATGCTGGCGGAGACAGAACAACAGCCAAACCTTGAGATTATTGAGGGGGAGGTTGTTGATTTTGTCATGAATGGCGCTGCCGTTGCGGGTGTCGTTCTGGCGTCGGGTGAGCAGATCACTGCCTCTGCCGTTATCCTGACCACCGGAACATTCCTGCGCGGTGTGATACATATCGGCGATGTCAGCCGTTCCGGTGGGCGGATGGGCGACAAGGCGACGGAGCAACTCGCCCTTCGGATGGATAGCTTTGAACTTCCAATGGGCCGTTTGAAAACGGGCACGCCACCACGCCTTGATGGCCGGACAATCGGCTGGTCAGGGTTGGAACAACAGCCGGGAGATGATGAGCCAACCCTCTTTTCGTTTATGTCGACGGGCGTGAGTGCGCCGCAGATTACCTGCGGGATCACGCATACGAACGCTGCGACGCATGAGATCATTGCGCAGAACCTCGAACGCTCCGCCATGTACGGCGGTCACATTGACGGGGTTGGTCCGCGGTATTGCCCGTCGATTGAAGATAAGGTGGTGAGGTTTGCGGACAAGACGTCTCACCAGATCTTCCTGGAACCAGAGGGGGCGGATGACCATACGATTTATCCGAACGGGATATCGACGTCATTGCCTGTGGAGGTGCAAGAAGCCTATGTCAGTTCGATTGCTGGCCTTGAGAATGCAGTGATCCTGCAACCGGGCTATGCCATTGAATATGACTATGTCGATCCGCGCGCTTTGCGGGCCACGTTGGAGCTGCGGTCGGTGCCGGGATTGTACCTGGCTGGGCAGATCAATGGAACCACAGGGTATGAGGAGGCGGCAGCGCAAGGGCTTGTGGCGGGGTTGAACGCGGCGCGGGCGGCAAAACAAGGCGATCCAGTCCTCTTCAGTCGGTCTGAGAGCTATATCGGTGTGATGGTGGATGATCTGACAACGCGCGGCGTGACAGAGCCCTATCGCATGTTCACCTCTCGGGCGGAGTTTCGGCTGTCCCTGAGGGCGGACAACGCAGATCAACGCCTGACGCCATTGGCGATGGTGCTGGGATGTGTGGGGGAGGCGCGCGCGGCGCTTTTTAGCGAAAAGTCAGCGCAGTTGCGGAAGACGAAGCAACAGCTATCGGATCATACCTTTACGCCGAAGGAGGCAACGCAATCCGGGATCAAGGTGAGCCAGGATGGAAACCGCCGCTCTGCGTTTCAGCTCCTGTCGTTTCCCGATGTTGGGTTTGACGATCTGATTCCACTGCTGCCGGAGCTTGATGACGTGCCCGATGGCATCCGTCAGCAAATTGAACGGGACGCGCTCTATGCGAATTACCTGGACCGCCAGCAACGTGATATAGATGTGCTGCAAAAAGATGAAGCACATCGGATTCCGGAGGGTTTCGATTATGGGGCGCTGGAAGGGCTGTCAAATGAGTTGAAGGCTAAGTTGATGGCGGCGCAACCTGAAACACTGGCTCAGGCGGGGCGGATTGACGGGATGACGCCGGCGGCGTTGACGTTGCTGCTGACGCGGTTGAAACGAAATGCGCGTAAGAAGACAGCATGACAACAGATCACGGACTGAATGTTTCACGTGAAACATTGGAACGGCTGGAAGCCTTCGTTAAGCTGGTCGAAAAGTGGACGGTAAAGATCAACCTGATCTCCAAGGCCAGTATTCCGCACATCTGGGACCGCCATATTCGCGATTCCGTTCAGATCTTCGATATTGCGCCAGCCTGCGCGCATTGGCTTGATCTGGGCAGCGGCGGCGGTTTTCCGGGCATTGTCGTGGCGATCATCGCGGTTGAACAAAGCCCGGACACAAAGTTCACCCTTGTTGAAAGCGACCAACGGAAATCAGCCTTCCTGAGAGGTGCCATACGGGAACTCTCCCTGAACGGTGTGGTGCGTTCCGAACGTATTGAGGCGCTTGCCCCCCAAAATGCCGATGTGATCAGTGCCCGCGCCTTGTCTGATCTGGACGCGCTGATGGGGTTTGCAAGCCGACATATGGCCCCGACGGGAACAGCCATTTTCCCAAAAGGAGAAAACTGGCAGAAAGAGCATGCGGCCGCCCAAGAACGGTGGTCATACCGCTGTGAAGCCATTACAAGCATCACAAACCCTGCTGCAGCTGTGTTGAGAATTGAGGATATTCGACGTGTCTGACCCCACGCGGCCACAAGGGCCCAAGATTATCGCTGTGGCAAACCAAAAAGGCGGCGTTGGCAAGACGACCACGACAATCAACCTTGCCGCTGCCCTGGTGGAGGCGGGAAAGCGTGTGCTGGTGGTTGATCTTGATCCGCAGGGAAATGCCTCCACGGGGTTTGGGATCGCGCTGGATGACCGTGAATTTACCACTTATGAGCTGCTGCTTGAGGATATCGCACTGGATCGCCTGGTGCAGCAAACCAACCACGACGGCCTGTATGTCATCCCTGCCACTGTCGATCTGAGTTCTGCTGATATTGAACTCATTTCGAATGAAAAGCGGAGCTTCCTTCTGCATGATGCGCTGCGGCAGCTTCAGATGGATGATTTTGCGCTGGATTACATCCTGATTGATTGCCCGCCGTCGCTGAACCTTTTGACAGTGAACGCAATGATTGCTGCACATTCCATTCTGGTGCCGCTTCAAAGTGAATTTTTTGCCCTCGAAGGTCTTTCTCAGCTGATGATGACCGTGCGGGAAGTGCGGCAGAGCGGAAACAAGGATCTTCGGATCGAGGGGGTGGTCTTGACCATGTACGACCGGCGCAACAACCTGTCCCAACAAGTGGAGCAGGATGCGCGCGATACATTGGGCGATGTTGTGTTCAAAACCATGATCCCCCGGAACGTCCGGGTCAGCGAAGCGCCCAGCTTTGCTTTGCCGGTGCTGTCTTACGACAGCCAGTCCAAAGGGGCGATGGCATACCGGGCTTTGGCGCAGGAAATACTGGAAAACAATCAAAACTAAGGGGGTCGAAATGGCAGAGAAGCAGGAACGCAAGCGGGGTTTGGGTCGTGGGCTGTCGGCATTGATGGCCGACGTGACAGAGTCCGAAAACACCGCCGCCAAAGGACCGGGTGCGGCTGAGCGTCTGATCCCGATTGAGCAGATCTCTCCCAACCCAGACCAGCCGAGGAAACGCTTCGCGTCCGAAGATCTTGAAGACCTCGCGGCGTCGATCAAGGAGAAAGGTGTTATCCAGCCCTTGATCGTCCGCGCCCGTCCCGATGACAGTTTTGAAATCGTTGCCGGCGAACGCCGCTGGCGCGCGTCGCAGATGGCGCAACTGCACGAACTGCCAGTCATTGTGCGTGAATTTACCGATGTTGAAGTGCTCGAAGTTGCGATCATTGAGAACATTCAGCGTGCTGATCTGAACCCGATTGAAGAAGCCGCAGGATACCGTCAACTGATGGACCGCTTTGGTCACACGCAGGAGAAAATGGCCGAAGCGCTTGGCAAGAGCAGGAGCCATATTGCCAACCTGCTGCGTCTGCTCAACCTCCCGGATGGGGTGGTAGAGATGGTGCGCACCGGTGCCCTCAGTGCCGGACATGCGCGCGCGTTGATCCCGGCCCAGGACCCGCTGAAGCTTGCGCAGCAGATCATCAAAGGCGGCCTGTCCGTCCGCGCGGCTGAGGCTTTGGTCAAGAAGGAAGCCAGTGGTCCTGCGTCAAAACTCACCGCCAAATCCCCCGCGCAGGAAAAGGATGCCGATACCGTCGCGTTGGAGCGGGATCTTGCGGCGGCGATTGGGATGAAAGTGTCTTTGGACCACAAGGATGGGCAGGAAAGCGGCAAGCTGACGCTTCACTATCGGACATTGGAAGAGCTGGATGAACTGTGCCGTGTCCTCGGCGGCGGTTAATCCGGCAGCAGGGCTTCTATTACGGCATTAAGAACCATAAACCCTTGATCCGTAACGATTAAACGGCGATCTGAAACACGAACCATACCCAGATCGGCAAGCTCCGCTACCTTCTCGCTGGGCAGGGATGCCCCGGCAATGCTCTCGTATCGCCGCAGGTCGATGCCTTCTTTCAGGCGCAGGCCCATCAGCAGGAATTCCTGTGCCTGATCCATAGCAGACAAAGTACCGCGCTGCTTCTCCGTCATGCCCTGCATTGCACCCTCCAGCCATCGTTTGGGATTGCTGAAGGCTTCGGTGGCCCGTTTTTGTCCGCCCAGCGTCAATCGGCCATGTGCGCCGGGACCGATGCCGATGTAGTCTCCATACCGCCAGTAGATCAAGTTGTGCCGTGAGGCGGCGCCGTCCCGCGCATGATTTGAGACTTCGTAGGCGGGCATGCCCATGTCTTCACAAATCTCCTGTGTGCGCGTGTACATGTCCGCGCCCAGATCCTCATCCGGTAATCCCCGCAAACCCCCGCGGTTGTAGCGGTCGCCGAATGCAGTGCCTTGTTCAATGGTCAGTTGGTACAGCGACAAGTGATCAAGGGCCAATGTTAGAGCCTGTTTCAGCTCTACTTCCCAATCGGCAAGGCTCTGATCCTGCCGCCCGTAGATCAGATCGAAACTGACCCGATCAAAGGTGTTCCGCGCGATGTCGAAGGCTGTCATGGCTTCTGTGGCAGTGTGAATGCGCCCCAACCGGCGCAGGTCGGTATGATTGAGCGCCTGAATGCCCATCGAAATCCTGTTCACCCCGGCTTCCCGATAGGCTGTAAAACGGCCGGCTTCAACAGAACTTGGGTTTGCCTCCAGTGTGATTTCCAGATCATTCGCAACGGGCCAATGGGTGCGGATCGCGGCGATGAGATCTGAGACCACATCGGGATCCATCAGGCTGGGTGTGCCACCCCCAAAGAAAACGGCGTTCAAAACCCGGTCCGGTGTTTCAGCCGCAGCGCGTGAAAGCTCGGCGATGTAGGCGTTGCGCCAAGCATTCTGATCAATGTTGCGCGAAACGTGGCTGTTGAAATCGCAATAGGGACATTTCGCCTCGCAAAACGGCCAATGGATATAGAGGCCAAAGCCCCCCTCTCGCCAGTCCTCAGTCAAAACAACCCTTGATCAGCTTGGTAAAGGCATCTGCCCTGTGGCTGATTGCGTTTTTCTGATCAGCATCCATTTCGGCAAAGGTGATGTCATGGCCGTCGGGTTGAAACACAGGATCATATCCATGGCCCAGCTTGCCCCGCATCGGCCAGACAAGCGTGCCCTCCACCGTTCCTGCATAGACTTCGTCATGGCCATCAGGCCAGGCCAGTACCAATGTCGCGCAAAAACGTGCATGTCGGGGATGGGGCGCGCTCTTCTCTTCCAGCAGCCTGTGGGTCTTGGTCATCGCCATCACGAAATCCCGGCCATCCGGTGTTTCCGCCCAATCTGCGGTATAGACACCGGGCGCGCCGTCCAGCGCGTCGACCTCAATTCCCGAATCGTCGGCCAGTGCTGGCATCCCGGTTGCCTTTGCCGCCGCATGCGCCTTGATCCGGGCATTGCCGACAAAGGTGGTTTCCGTCTCTTCCGGTTCAGGCAGGCCCAGTTCCGCCGCGCCGACAACCTGCACCCCGCGGGGCGCAAAGAGCTGCGCCATTTCTTCGAGCTTGCCCGCGTTGTGGGTCGCGATCAGGATACGGTCGGAGGTGAACTTGCGTGTCACGCAGTGACGTCTTTCTGGATCGACGCCAATTCCGCCACACCTTTTTCCGCCAGATCCATCAGTTCATTCATCTGATCGCGGGAATAGGTGGAACCTTCGGCGCTCATCTGCACTTCGATCAGCTTGCCGGTTGCGGTCATGATGAAATTGCCATCAACGCCGGCTTCGGAATCCTCCGGGTAGTCCAGATCAAGCACGGGCTGGCCCGCGTAGATGCCGCAGCTTACTGCCGAAACTGGATCTTCCAAAGGGTCGGAGATGATGTCACCGGCCTTCATCAGCTTGTTCACCGCAAGACGCAGGGCAATCCAGCCGCCGGTGATGGAGGCGCAGCGTGTGCCGCCGTCTGCCTGCAAGACATCACAGTCGATTGAAATCTGGCGCTCGCCCAAAGCAACCCGGTCCACGCCGGCGCGCAGCGATCGACCGATGAGACGCTGAATTTCCACCGTGCGCCCGCCTTGTTTGCCCATCGCCGCTTCCCGCCGCATGCGGGTGTTGGTCGCGCGGGGCAGCATCCCGTATTCCGCTGTCACCCAGCCCAATCCGGACCCCTTGATGAACGGCGGCACGCGGTCTTCGACCGTTGCGGTGCACAGGACATGGGTGTCACCCACCTTGATCAGCGCCGATCCTTCAGCGTGTTTGGTAAACCCGACCTCAACAGAGACAGGGCGCATTTCGTCAAGTTTCCGGCCAGAAGGGCGCATGGGATATCCTTTTTGATTTGGCTTCGGGGATACCGCCCCACGCGCCTGTTATGCAAGCAAGATTGACGTTTGCGCTCTGCCTCCCTTTATTGGCACCAGAGGTGAGTGAATGTCAGAGACTGTCAAGCTGCTGAAGGAAATGAATGATCGCTCCCGCGAAGTGTTTCGCCGTGTGGTTGAAGGATATCTGGATACAGGTGACCCGGTTGGTTCCCGCACGCTGACGCGGGATTTTAGTGAGAAGGTCAGTGCCGCCACGATCCGCAATGTGATGCAGGATCTTGAACATATCGGTGTGCTTGGCTCCCCGCACATCAGCGCCGGGCGTATCCCCACGCAGCTTGGGTTGCGGATGTTTGTCGATGGGATGATCGAGGTGGGTGATCCTTCGGACAAGGATCGTGAAAAGATCGACGCGACGATGGGGCAGGATGCGTCAGACGTGGGCAACCTGCTGGACCGCGTGGGATCGGCCTTGTCCGGTGTGACCCATGGCGCATCGCTGGTGCTGACCCCCAAGCACGAAGCCCCGATCAAGCATATCGAGTTTGTGTCCCTGTCCCCGGACCGCGCGCTGGTGGTTCTGGTCTTTTCCGACGGTCATGTGGAGAACCGGCTGTTCACACCGCCGCCCGGACAAACCCCCAGTTCCATGCGGGAGGCTGCGAATTTCCTCAACGCTTTGGTGGAAGGCAAGACCATCAGCGAATTGCAGCGCAGCATCAAACAGCAGATTGCGCAGCGCCGGTCCGAAATTGACGCGCTTGCGCAGGAACTTGTTGAAAGCGGTGCGGTCCTTTGGGAAGGCGAAGGGGAACATTCGGAACGCCTGATCGTGCGGGGCCGCGCGAACCTGCTGGACGGGGACGCAGAAGCCGAAGATCTGGAGCGGGTGAGACAGCTGTTTGATGACCTTGAGCGCAAGCGCGATATCGCTGAATTTCTGGAACTTGCCGAAGGTGGTGACGGTGTGCGCATCTTTATTGGCTCTGAGAACAAACTTTTCTCACTTTCGGGTTCCTCTCTGGTGGTTTCCCCTTATATGAACGCTGATCGAAAGGTGATCGGTGCGGTCGGTGTGATCGGCCCCACGCGCCTGAATTATGGACGTATTGTGCCGATTGTGAATTACACGGCGCAGCTGGTCGGAAAGATGGTCTCCGACCGCAGCTAGAGGTGAAGAATGGCTGACCCGAGAGAAAATGAATTTTTAGACGATCTGGATGCGGCAGAGGCGGAAGTCTATGCCGCCGAGGAAGAAGAGATTGATGACGAAGCGCTGGAACTGGATCAGCTCAGAGCGGAGCGGGACCAGCTGAAAGACCGCTTCATGCGTGCGCTTGCCGATGCGGAGAATGCGCGCAAGCGGTCTGACAAGGATCGGCGGGAGGCTGAGAACTATGGCGGTTCAAAGCTCGCGCGGGATATGCTGCCGGTCTATGACAACATGAAGCGCGCGCTGGAAGCCGCAACGGATGAGCAACGTGATGTGTCCGGGCCCCTGCTTGAAGGGGTTGAACTGACCATGCGGGAGCTGCTGAACGTCTTCAAGAAACACGGGATTGAGATCATCGCGCCAGAGGTTGGTGACAGGTTTGATCCCCAAAACCATCAGGCGATGTTCGAGGCACCTGTGCCGGGCACCAAGGCAGGCGATATCATTCAAGTTGCCGCCGAAGGGTTCATGCTGCATGATCGGTTGTTGCGTCCCGCGCAGGTTGGGGTTTCGTCGCAACCTGCGGGATAAGAGATTTCAACGCTCCGCGGGGGTTTTTAAAACCATTTGGAAGAGGCGGTCAGGGCTTGGCCGCTTCTTTCAGTTTGTAGAGGATGTCGAGGGCTTCGCGGGGGGTGAGTTCGTCCGGCAGCACGTTTTTCAGGGCGTCTTCGACCTTTGAGGGTTTTTGGAGCTGTGGCGGCGGGGTCGCGCTGACGGAGAAAAGCGGGAGATCGTCGATCAGGGTTTTTTGTTTTGCCCCGCCTTCGCGTTCGCCTTTTTCCAGCGCGTCCAGCACCACCCGTGCACGGGCGATGACGCTGTCAGGCAGGCCAGCGAGCTGGGCGACCTGAACACCGTAGGATCGATCTGCGGCGCCCTTGCGGACTTCATGCAGGAAGATGACCTCGCCTTCCCATTCTTTCACGGCGACGGTCGCATTCTCAACACCGTGGAGTTTGGCGGAAAGGGCGGTCATTTCATGGTAGTGGGTGGCAAACAGGGCGCGGGCGCGATTGACGTCGTGCAGGTGTTCCAGTGTGGCCCAGGCGATGGAGAGACCGTCATAGGTTGCCGTGCCGCGGCCAATCTCATCCAGAATCACCAGCGCACGATCGTCGGCCTGATTGAGGATCGCGGCGGTTTCGACCATTTCGACCATGAAGGTGGAGCGTCCACGGGCAAGATCGTCTGAGGCTCCGACGCGGCTGAAGAGCTGGCTGATCAGGCCGATGTGGGCCTGTGTTGCCGGGACGTAGCTGCCCATTTGTGCCATCAGGGCAATCAATGCGTTCTGTCGCAGGAAAGTCGATTTGCCAGCCATGTTCGGGCCGGTCAGCAGCCAGACAGCGGCCGCGGTGCCGTCGGCGCTCAGATCGCAGTCATTTGCGATGAAGGGTTCCCCGGATTGCTGTTGCAGCGCACGTTCCACGACAGGATGTCGGCCCCCTTCAATGCGAAAGGCGCGGCTGTTGTCGACTGTAGGTTTCGTCCAGTTTTCTTCCTCGGCGAGGTTTGCAAGGCTGAGCGCAAGATCAATCTCTGCCAGCCCGTTTGATGTCACCGCAATTTCGCCCGCGCGCTCAAGTATCCGGCCTTTCAGGCTTTCATAGAGCCGCTTTTCGATCTCCAGTGCTTCGTTGCCTGCGTTCAGGATGCGGGTTTCCATTTCTGACAGTTCTACGGTGGTGAACCGCACCTGATTTGCGGTCGTCTGGCGATGGATGAAGGTGTCTGACAGCGGGGCGGAGAGCATCTTTTCCGCATGGGTGGCGGTGGTTTCGATGAAATAGCCCAGCACGTTGTTGTGTTTGATCTTCAGCGTGTTGATGCCGGTCTGGGCGATGAAGTCCTGCTGCATGCTGGCGATGACACTGCGGCCTTCGTCCCGCAGTTTGCGGGCTTCATCTAGCGGGCCGTCGTAGCCTTCTGCGATGAAGCCGCCGTCACGGGCAAGCAGCGGGGGTTCGGCCACGAGCGCGTGGTCGAGGAGGTCGATCAACCCGTCGTGGCCCGCAAGGCCGGTGGTCGCCTCCCGCAAAAGATCGGGGAGGTCGAGGGTGCCGAGTGTCTGGCTCAGCGCTTCGGCCTGGGTCAGGCCATTTCGGATGGCGGCCAGATCGCGGGGTCCGCCCCGGTCCAGCGACAGGCGGGACAGGGCGCGGTCCAGATCCGGCACTTTGCGCAAGCTATCCCGCAAGTCCTGGGTAAGGCGGGCATTGTCATAGCCGAATGTGGCGGCATCCAGACGGGCATGTACCGTTTCAAGGACGCGAGAGGGGCTGGAAATACGCCGTTCAAGCAGGCGGGCGCCGGCGGCGGTGCAGGTGCGGTCCATGATGGCGAGCAGTGAGCCTGCGCGCCCGCCGGTCATGGCATGGGTAAGTTCAAGGTTGCGCCGGGTGGCCGCGTCGATCTGGACAGTGCGTGCTTCGCTCTCTCTCTGCGGGGGGCGGAGGAGGGGGAGTTTGCCCTTCTGCGTGATTTCCAGATAGTCGATCAGCGCACCCATGGCGGAAACTTCGCTGCGCGTGAAAGTGCCGAAGGCATCGAGCGTGGCAATGTTGAAGAGCGTGCAGAGCCGGTTTTCCGCCCCCGTGCTGTCAAAGGCGGCGCGGGGCATGCCGGTGAGCGACAGATTGAAATCAGAGACTAAGTCGTACAGTTCAGGCTCTTTTGCTTCAGAAACGATAAGCTCGGACGGGGAAAGGCGCGCAAGCTCGGGGCTGAGCCGCACAGGCGAGAGGGGCATCACATGGAACGCACCGGTGGAGATATCGACCCAGGCGAGCGCTGCTTCATCGCGGACCTCTGCATAGGCGGCGAGGAAGTTGTGACGGCGCGCTTCCAGAAGGGCTTCTTCGGTCAGGGTGCCGGGGGTGACCAGCCGGACAACATCACGTTTGACGACCGACTTGTAGCCGCGTTTCTTTGCCTCCGCCGGGCTTTCCATCTGTTCACAGACAGCAACGCGGAACCCCTTGCGGATCAGCGTCAGCAGGTATCCTTCAGCGGCATGGACCGGTACACCGCACATGGGGATGTCGTTGCCTTCGTGTTTGCCGCGTTTGGTCAGGGCGATGTCCAGCGCTTCGGCCGCCGCGACAGCGTCGTCAAAGAACATCTCGTAAAAGTCGCCCATGCGGTAGAACAACAGCGCGTCGGCGTATTGCGCCTTCAGCTCAAGATACTGCGCCATCATTGGCGTGACTTTGTCCTGGCTCACCCGCACCCCCTGATCCACGTCAGGTGTATGTACAAAACCACGGTTGCGAGGGAAAGGGCGACTGACACGGGGATGTTTGTGGACGGTTTCCACAAAAGTGATATTTTTTAACCTAATCTAAACCCCAAGAGGAGAGGGCGGCTCAGTGCGGGACATGAACGATATGACATTGCCGCCTGAAGACCTGTTTCTGAACCCATGGCGTGACACGCGGATGCAGGCGTTGCAGCACGTAGAGACAGTTTGGCAGCCCACGGACGGGGCGGTGATCGAAGGGTTTCCGATCACGGCACATCCCAAGATGCGCGAACGGATGCGGGGCACCATCCGGCGGACGATGTCCCAGAAACGCTTTGCCCAGCCGATTGAGACAACAAGCGTGCCTGCGCTGTTGAGCGATGTGACGTGCCACAAGTCCTTTGTCGCCGCAGGCGGGCAGTTTTTGCTGAGTGGCGCTGCGGGGTCGCGGTTGCTGAACAGGTTCCGTTGGGAAAACACGGAAGTCGGGGCGCCTGATGTTCTGTTGAACCTCTACTTCCAGCAGATGCAGTGGCAGAATGAAGGGATGTCATTGCCGGTGATTTCAGGCGGATTAGAGCCTGATACGCCGTTTGTTGTGCCCTGCCGGAACACGTTTAATTATTATCACTTCCTCACGGAATCCCTGCCGCAACTGACCTTGCTGGATGGATTGGACTTTCAGGGAGAGATCTTTTTTCATTTCCCCAATGCACCTGAGAAGCAGCGCCCCTTTGCACAGGCTTTTGCGGAGACGCTGTTTCCTGAGTTCAAGGGCCGGTTGCACTTTGAACGCGCGCCGAAGTCCTATCATCAGGCGATCACCGGGTATGATGTGATGGGGGGTCATTTGCATATGCCGCCCTCTGTGCAGCGCGGGATCGGGGCGTTGCTGCCGGGAGAGAAACGAGAGAACGCAGCCTTGCACACGATCAATGCCTTGCCGATGTTGACGATGAACTCCGTGCCGGGCCCGCTCCGCGCATTGAGGGAGCGGGCGCTGGCGGCGATTGAGGTGCAGGATTTTGGCCATTTGCCCAAGCGGATTTTCGTGGGCCGGGATAACCGGCTTAGCCGCGAGCGCCATATGGCTGGCGAAGAACTGCTGTTTGAGCATTTACAGATGTTCGGGTTTGAGTACGTCGTTTTTGAGAACATGCCGCCGCTTGAGCAAATCGCCGTGATGGCGCGCGCGGAGATGATGGTGTCATACCATGGGGCCGGGTTTGCCAATATGCTGTTTGCGGGGCCGCAGACCTACGTGATTGAGATTGGAACCCATCAGACAGCGCAGCACAGGTGGGCGGATTTCTGGCCAGTGGCCCATGCCGCAAGGTGCAAATACATCAGCTTCTTTGGCGATTATAAGCAGGAAAACCCTTTGTCAGAGCCTGATTTCAAGACAGACGGCCTTGTGCCGGTGTCCTTGTCCGAAGAGGCCGTGGGCGAAGTGATGGCGTTTGTCGTAACCGTTCTGGGGCATGTGCCAACGCTGACCAGGGCACCGACGCTCGCCTCTCTGGCGCGGCAATTGCTGGCGGCAGATGCCCTGCCGCAGGTGCTGGCGCTGTTTGAGGCGCATGAGGAGATGGTGCAGGGCAATGGGGCGCTGTCATTGCTCCGCGCGGATTGCCACAAGGAGTTGGGGGAGACGCGATCAGAGCTTGTCGCGCTTGATCACGCGTACAAGGCCGACCCGACACGCTGGCAGACATTGGTGCGGATGATCTGGTGCGCCAACAGGTGTGAACGGCCGCAGGTGATACGCTGGGCGTTGGCGCGGCTGGAGAATGATTTTCCCGAACGGCACAGTGCCTTTGTCGGCAACCACGAATGGGTCCGCTTTGTCGCCTGATGGGCGTGTTGATTGTAAGCCTGCGCATTGAAAGCTATGACTTTCGCAAACAGCAAAAGGCCGATTTCCGTGAGCAATACCCGCATTACCAACGAAGAGGCGCTTGCCTTCCATCTTGAACCCACTCCCGGCAAGTTCGAGATTACGGCAACCGTGCCGATGACGACCCAACGGGATCTCAGCCTCGCCTATTCCCCCGGTGTTGCGGTGCCCTGCGAAGCGATCGCGGCCAATCCCCAAACGGCTTATGATTACACCAACAAGGGCAACCTTGTGGCTGTGATTTCCAACGGGACGGCCGTTTTGGGTCTGGGCAACCTTGGGGCGCTGGCGTCCAAGCCTGTGATGGAGGGTAAATCCGTCCTGTTCAAACGGTTCGCGGATGTGAACTCCATCGATATTGAGCTGGATACCGAAGACACGGATGCCTTCATTAACGCCTGCAAGCTGATGGGGCCGACGTTCGGGGGCATCAACCTTGAAGACATCAAAGCGCCGGAATGTTTCATCATCGAACAGCGTCTGAAAGAGGAGATGGATATTCCTGTCTTCCATGATGATCAGCATGGCACGGCGGTGATCTGCGCGGCGGGATTGATCAATGCGCTGCATATTTCCGGCAAGAAGATCGAAGATGTGCGGATTGTCCTGAATGGGGCAGGGGCGGCGGGCATTGCATGCCTGGAGTTGCTCAAGTCCATGGGCGCCAGGCACAACAATTGCATCATGTGCGACACCAAGGGCGTGATCTATCAGGGTCGGACGGAGGGGATGAACCAGTGGAAGTCGGCCCATGCCGCAACCACGGAACTGCGCACGCTGGAGGAGGCGATGAGCGGAGCGGATGTGTTCCTGGGTGTGTCTGTCAAAGGGGCGGTGACGCAGGACATGGTTGCCAGCATGGCAGACAATCCGGTGATTTTCGCCATGGCCAATCCCGATCCGGAAATCACACCGGAAGAAGCACATGCGGTGCGGATGGATGCCATCGTCGCCACCGGGCGAAGCGATTACCCCAATCAGGTGAACAACGTGTTGGGCTTCCCCTACCTGTTCCGCGGGGCGCTCGACATTAATGCACGGGCGATCAATGACGAGATGAAGATCGCCTGCGCCCATGCGCTTGCCAATCTCGCGCGGGAGGACGTGCCGGACGAAGTGGCGATGGCCTATGGCAAGACGCTGAGTTTCGGGCGGGACTACATCATTCCCACACCGTTTGATCCCCGTCTGATCCACCGCATACCGCCCGCTGTTGCGAAGGCCGGCATGGATACCGGTGCCGCGCGCCGTCCGATCATCGACATGGATGCCTATGAGCTGACGCTCAAATCCCGGATGGATCCGACCGCGAACATCCTGCGCGGCATCAACGCCCGTGCGCGCGCCAACCAGTCGCGGATGATCTTTGCCGAAGGCGATGATCCGCGGGTGTTGCGGGCGGCGGTGTTGTACCAGCGCTCCGGGTTTGGAAAGGCGCTGGTTGTGGGGCGCCCGGACGAGGTGCAGGAGAAGTTGCAGGAAACAGGTCTTGGGGATGCGGCGCGGGAATTGGACATCGTGAATGCGGCCAACACCACGCATTTGGATGTCTACAAGAATTCGCTCTATGACCGGCTTCAGCGGCGGGGGTTCGATCACAAGGACATTCACCGTCTTGCCGCGCGGGACCGGCATGTGTTCGCGTCGCTGATGTTGGCGCATGGGCATGCGGATGGCATGATTTCAGGTGCGACCCGCAAATCCGCCCATGTGCTGGACCGGATCAACCATGTGTTCGATGCGGATGCGGAGCATGGCGCGGCAGGCTTCACGGCGATTCTGAACAAGGGGCGGATCGTGTTTATTGCTGACACGCTGGTGCACGAATGGCCCGATGAAGAGGATCTGGCCAATATCGCCGTCAGCGGCGCGCGGGTGGCGCGGCATCTGGGTCTTGAGCCGCGTGTGGCATTCGTGAGCTTCTCCACCTTTGGCTATCCGGTATCGGAACGGGCCGAGAAGATGAGCGGCGCGCCCAGGGTGCTTGATGCCCGTGGGGTTGATTTTGAGTATGAAGGTGAGATGACCGTGGACGTGGCGATGAATGCCGCCGCGCAAGCGCAATATCCGTTTTCGCGCCTGACCGGCCCTGCCAATATTCTGGTGGTGCCTGCGCGACATTCGGCCAGCATTTCCGTGAAGCTGATGCAGGAAATGGCGGGCGCGACGGTGATTGGGCCGATTCTGACGGGTTTGGATAAATCCATTCAGATCTGTTCGACCACGGCGACGGCGAATGACATCCTCAACATGGCGATCCTTGCGGCCTGCAAGGTTGGCGAATGATCTGGAACCTCGGCTCCATCAACGCGGATTTCTTCTATGGCGTTCCGCATCTCCCCGATGCGGGAGAGACATTGGCGGCGACGTCCTTCGCCAAAGGGCTGGGGGGCAAAGGGGCCAACATGTCCGTTGCGGCCGCACGGGCAGCCGCGAGGGTCTCGCATATCGGTGGGATCGGCGATGACGGGCGCTGGGCTGAAACACGGTTGTTGGAGTATGGGGTCGAGACGCAGCACATTGCAGTCATGGATGAACCGACGGGACATGCGATTATCTGTGTGGATGCTGAAGGTGAAAACAGCATTGTCCTGTTTCCCGGTGCCAATCACGCCATCACGGAACAGATGATTGGCAAAGCGTTGACCGAAGCCAGCCCTGGCGATTTCCTGTTGATGCAGAATGAAACCAACGGACAGGTCTTTGCGGCGGAGACGGCAAAGACGCTTGGCCTTCGCGTTGTTTATGCCGCTGCACCCTTCTCAACCGACGCGGTGATGGCGTTGATGGGCAAGATTGACCTGCTTGTCCTCAACGAGGTCGAGGCCACGCAATTGCTTGAAGGAACCGGGCAGGCGCTGGAAGACGTGCCCGTGGATGACATTGTGGTCACGTTGGGGTCCGAGGGATGCAAATGGGTCTCTAACAAGGGTAATTCGACCCAGAGCTTTCCGGCATTCAAGGTTGATCCTGTTGATACAACCGGCGCCGGGGATACGTTTACCGGGTATCTTGTTGCATCGCTGGATCGCGGTTTGCCGATGGCAGAAGCGATTGATCTGGCGATGCGGGCTGGGGCTTTGATGGTGACGCGGCAGGGGACAGCGGATGTGATCCCGGATCTCAAGGACATCCAGGATCACGATTTCAGCTGAGCTTACTTGGCAAAGGGTGCCGCACTGCCCCAAAGCTGTTTGACGCGCGCATCCCGGCCGCACCGCGCGCGGTAGCGCTTGTAGGCGACGGATTTCTTCACACCCAAGCCTACGGTGCTGAGCGCGAGGCGATCGCTGCTTTTGTAGTAGTCCTGGTGATAGGCGTCGGCCGGATAGAATTTTGTTGCGCCAAGAATGGGCGTCACGATGGTTTGCCCAAGGGCTGCCTGTGCATCCGCAATGGCTTTTTCGGCAGCGGCCTTTTGCGCACCGCCATTGGCAAAGATCGCTGTGCGGTAGGTGGGTCCGCGGTCGCAGAACTGACCGCCGGCATCTGTAGGATCAATGGAGCGCAGGAACATCGACAGGATCTGATCGCGGCTGATGACGCCTGAATCGAACTGGATCTGAACCGCTTCATAGTGTCCGGTTCCGCCAGCGACGACCTGCTTGTACGTGGGATTGGCGACAGTGCCGCCTGCAAAGCCTGACACGACCTCCTTCACACCACGAACGGATTCGAAATCTGATTCCACGCACCAGAAACAGCCACCGGCGACGGTCAGCGTCTCTGTCCCGGCGGCGCGCGCACCACCTGATTGTGCAACAAGCCCCACGGCAATCAGTGCAGCGAGGGTCATGGTCTTGATCATACGTAGCTGGTTCATCGTGACCTCCTGTGTTTGGCCAAGGCTGCGCCTGTTGGGCGCGATGCGCAAGCGCCAGAGCAGGGAAGTCACGGGCAGGTGATTGATGTTTACCGCCGTTGTGTGATTGGTAACATTTCTAATGTCTGAGGGAGAAAGAGCATGCGTTTTGCAATTTGGTCCGGGCCGCGCAACTTGAGTACGGCCATGATGTACAGTTTCGGTGCGCGGTCTGATTTTGACGTTATGGATGAGCCGTTTTATGCGGCATATCTGAAGGCAACCGGTTCTGATCATCCAATGGCCGCAGAGATTATCGCCGCGCATGAAAGCGATCCCGCGCAGGTCTCAACCCTGTGTCAGCGTGAAGGCACGCCGCATCTCTACATGAAACATATGCCCCATCACATGTTGCCGGATTTTCCAATGGACTGGGCGCAGGACTGTGTGCACGTGCATCTGATCCGCCACCCGGCGCGGGTGATTGCCAGCTATGCGGCCAAGCGGGATGCGCCGACGTTGGACGACATCGGGTTCGTGCAGCAAGATCGGATTTACGATTCCCTTGGCGGCGTGGTGATCGACAGTACGGACATTCGCGCCAACCCTGAGGAGATGCTGCAACGGCTCTGCGCCGCGATCGGGGTGCGTTGGGATCCGGAAATGCTGCGTTGGCCAGCGGGGGGCCATCCGGCAGACGGGGTTTGGGCCAGACATTGGTATGGGGCAGTGCATGCCAGCACGGGTTTTGCCGGCGCGGAGGGTGCCTTGCCCGCGCTGACAGACGCGCAGACCAAGCTGGTAGAGGCAGCGATGCCGTATTATGAGCGCCTTTGGAAGATCCGCCTTTAGCACTTCATTTTAGGAATTTTGAAACCTTCACCGCGTATCACTCGTTTCACCGTAGAGATCCCAACAGAGTGGACCTTCACAAGTCTGCTGCCACCGGCCTCATCTGGTATGTCTTTAGCGAGTGTTGTGTGGTGAGTATAAGGCCCGAACCCATACGGTTCGGGCCATTTTTAACTCAGCCCTTCAGGCGTTTGTCCCGCGCAGCGAGCAGCTTCAGCCGCAGCGCGTTGAGCTGGATGAAACCTGCGGCGTCTTTCTGATCGTAAGCACCGGCGTCATCCTCAAAGGTTACATGCGCCTCTGAATAGAGCGAATGATCGGACCAGCGCCCCACCGTCTGCGCGCTGCCTTTGTAGAGTTTCAGCCGCACGGTGCCGGTGACATGGGTCTGGCTCGCGTCAATCGCCGCCTGCAACATCGTGCGTTCGGGGCTGTACCAGAAACCGTTGTAGATCAGTTCGGCATAGCGCGGCATCAGCTCATCCTTGAGGTGCATCGCGCCGCGATCCAGGGTGATCGATTCGATCCCCCGGTGCGCCTCCAGCAGCAGTGTGCCGCCGGGCGTTTCATAGATGCCGCGCGACTTCATGCCAACAAAGCGCCCTTCAACCAGATCAAGCCGACCGCAGCCGTGTTTGCCGCCCAACGCGTTCAGCTTTGTCAGGATCGTTGCGGGAGACATTGCTTCGCCATTGATGGAGACAGCATCGCCCCGCTCGAACCCGATTTCCACATATTCCGGCGTATCGGGCGCATCTTCGGGATGCACCGTGCGCTGATAGACGTAGTCGGGCGCTTCCTCCGCCGGGTCTTCCAACACTTTACCCTCAGAGGAGGTGTGCAGCAGGTTCGCGTCCACGCTGAAGGGCGCTTCGCCGCGCTTGTCCTTGGCGACGGGGATTTGGTTCATCTCCGCAAACTCCAGCAGCTTGGTGCGGCTGGACAGGTCCCATTCACGCCAGGGTGCGATGACCTTGATGTCAGGGTTCAGCGCATAGGCGGCCAGTTCGAAGCGGACCTGATCGTTGCCTTTGCCAGTGGCACCATGGGCCACCGCATCAGCACCGGTTTCCTCCGCGATCTCTACCAGACGTTTGGAGATCAGTGGCCGGGCAATGGAGGTGCCCAGCAGATACAGACCCTCATAGACCGCATTTGCGCGGAACATGGGGAAGACGAAGTCGCGCACGAATTCCTCTCGGATATCCTCGATATAGATTTGGGACGCGCCCATCATTTCGGCTTTGGCGCGGGCGGGCTCCAGCTCCTCCCCCTGGCCGAGATCGGCGGTGAAGGTGACCACTTCACAACCGTATTCGGTTTGCAGCCATTTCAGGATGATGGAGGTATCAAGCCCGCCGGAATAGGCGAGCACAACTTTCTTGGGCGCGGACATCTGAGGTTTCCTTCTCTTACGCTCCGCGAGGTAGCGGGTTTTGCCGGTGCGGGCAAGATTGCCGCTTGCGTTGACCTGTAGGTCACGCGGCCCTATCGAAGTGAGATGCGTATGGGAGACAGGTAGAGTGACAGAGAATTTTCAGGCGATGGCCACCTTGGCAGCCGCCAAAATGCGCCCGGTCTTTCCCGCCACGCCATTGATGCGCAACGCTCTGCTGTCGGAACGGTATGAGGCTGATGTCTGGCTCAAACGCGAGGATTTGAGCCCGGTGCGGTCTTACAAGCTGCGCGGTGCGTTCAATGCGATGCGCAAGGTCATCCCGGAGAAGTCACTGTTTGTCTGTGCTTCGGCGGGCAATCACGCGCAGGGGGTGGCCTTCATGTGCAAACATTTCGGGGTGCAGGGTGTGGTGTTCATGCCCGTGACCACGCCAGAGCAAAAGATTCTCAAGACGCGGATGTTTGGTGGTGAACATGTCGAAGTGCGGTTGATTGGTGATTATTTCGATGCCTCCCTGCATGCGGCGCAGGAATTCTGTGCTGCGGAAGGTGGGCATTTCCTGTCGCCCTTTGACGATGAGGATGTGATCGAAGGTCAGGCCTCTGTCGCGGTGGAGATTGAACAGGAACTGGGTCGCGTGCCGGATCATATCATCCTGCCTGTGGGCGGCGGGGGGTTGTCTGCGGGCACGCGCAGCTACTTTGGTGAAACCTGCAATTACACCTTGGTAGAGCCTACTGGCGCGCCAAGTCTGGCCCGCGCGCTGCAAGACGGTGCGCCGGTCGATGTATCGCCCATCGACGCCTTTGTGGATGGCGCGGCGGTGGCCAAGATCGGGGCGCGGACGTTTGCGCGGCTCAAGGGTGTGAACCCGGATGACGTGATCACGCTGGATGAGGACCGCATCTGCTGCACCATCACAGAGATGCTGAATGTCGAAGGGATCGTTCTGGAACCTGCCGGCGCCATGGCGATTGAGGCGCTCGGCGAAGTGGCCGATCAGATCAAGGGCAAGACCGTGGTATGTATTGCTTCCGGCGGCAACTTTGATTTCGAACGTCTGCCAGAGGTGAAGGAGCGCGCGCAGCGGTATGCAGGGCTGAAGAAGTATTTTATCCTCAGGTTGCCGCAACGTCCCGGCGCGCTGCGTGATTTTCTTGATATGCTGGGGCCACACGACAACATCACCCGGTTTGAATACATGAAGAAATCTGCGCGCAACTTTGGATCTGTCCTGATCGGGATTGAAACGGACGCGCCGGAGAATTTTCCCGCTATGTTTGAGCGGATCGAAAGCGCCGGGTTCACATACACCGACATCACCAATGATGAGACATTGGCGCAGTTCGTCATCTGAGGAAGAGATATGCAGTTTAACAATAGTTCAGTTGTGATCACGGGCGCGGGCAGCGGGATCGGAGCGGCGACCGCGCGGGCAGCAGCAGCAAAGGGGGCAAAGGTATGCGTGTCAGACCTTGATGCCGCCAAGGCGCAGGCTGTCGCGGCAGAGATCGGCGGCATGGCCGTGCAGTGCGATGTGCGGGATGAAAGCGCCGTTCAGAGCCTGATTGAACAGGCAGGTATGGCGCAGGGACCAGTCGACATTTTCGTCTCTAACGCGGGGCTTGGGCGCGGTGATCCTTCTCATGCGGCGTCGCAGCCGGATGAGGATTGGATGCTGAACTGGCAGGTGCATGTGATGGCGCATGTATATGCCAGCCGCGCGCTGCTGCCGCAGATGATGGCGCGTGGGTCCGGGCATCTGGTGAATGTCGCCTCTGCTGCCGGTTTGCTGAACCAGATCGGCGATGCGGCCTATTCGGCGACGAAACATGCCGCTGTCAGTTTTGCGGAATCGCTTGCGATCACACATGGGCCTGACGGGATCGGCGTTTCAGTTGTCTGCCCGCAGTATGTCGCGACGCCATTGCTGGGGCTGGATGATACGGATGCGGCCAAGCGGGAGACGCTGCTGACCGCTGACGATGTGGCGGCAGCTATTGTTGACGGTGTGGAAACGAACCGTTTCCTGATCCTGTCCCATCCTCAGGTTGGGCAGTATACCTTGCAGCGGGCGCAGGACCATGATCGCTGGGTGCAGGGCATGCAGATGCTGCGCGCGAAGGCGACGGAGGTTTTCGGCTCTGCCGCTGCAACAAATCTGTACAAGCTGGTTTGATCCCAGGTCGTGCTGAATGTCAGCACGAGCTAGCCAGCAAAGGCCTTTGGCAATTCCGCCAGAAATGATTTTTTGGAGATGAGGTAGCATTCCTCAACCATGGCAACGTCGATGGTGTGCGCCAAACTCTGCTCAGACAACGCCTCCCCCTGCTCGCACACCGCGGTGAGTGCCTTGAACCCCATGTTCAGCGCGCTGCCTTTGAGAAAGTGCATGTCTTCCGCGGTTGCCGCGGGACCTTCAGCGTCACGAATCCGGTTCAGGGTTTCTTCTACCTCTTCGAGGAAGATCCCGACGACATCATCAAAATCCTCTTCCCCGATTTCATCACGCAGCTCTGCGACACGTTGCCAGTCAATCACGTTGCGGCTCCCCTAAACTCTGGGCGTGTTTAATGTTGCTTCGTTTAGATTTCGTTCTGGCGGCGCGACAGATGCTGTGGATTTTAGCATTCACCGGTGATTCAGTTTTGCAGCCTAAGGGGCATCTATGGCGCGTGCTCCTGTTCCTTTTCATCCCGATTTGCCGCCTGCCGCGGCGCGCACGCGCAAGAATGCCTTGGTCGTGGACGACAGTCGTCTGCAACGGCGTATCCTGGCAGCATCCCTCAAACGCTGGGGGTATGACGTGACAGAAGCAGCGACTGCCGAAGAAGCGCTTGAGAAATGCCGGGATCAGCGACCTGACCTTGTTCTGAGCGATTGGGTGATGCCCGGCATGTCGGGGATCGAGTTTTGTCGCATCTTCAGGGAATTGTCGGGGGAGGATTATTCCTATTTCATCCTGCTGACGTCGAAGTCCGAGAAGGCAGAAGTCGCCCGTGGTCTGGGTGCGGGGGCAGATGATTTTCTGGTCAAGCCGGTCAACAACGACGAATTGCGCGCCCGCATCACCGTGGGGGAGCGTATTGTCGACATGCAGCGTGAATTGTCGGAAACCAACAGGTTGATGTCGACCACGCTGGAAGAACTGCAACGGGTTTACGATTCACTCGACAAGGACCTCAGAGAAGCGAAGGAGCTGCAACAATCCTTGCTGCGTGAACGGCAGAAAACCCTTGATCAGGGTCACATATCACTGCTTCTGCGTTCCAGCGGCCATGTTGGTGGCGATCTGGTTGGCTTCTTCAATGCCGGTGAAGATCGACTGGGCCTGTTTGGCATTGATGTTTCCGGTCACGGGGTCAGTTCCGCGTTGATGACGGCGCGATTGGCCGGGTATCTGTCAGGCAGCGCGCCTGAGCAAAATGTGGCGCTTGAGCGGGTTGACGCAGATGCCTTCCGCGCGCGTCCCCCTGCGCAGACGGTGGCGAGCCTGAACGCGCTTGTGCTCAATGAGATGGAGACGGAGCATTACTTCACGCTGCTGCTTGCAATTGTGGATCTGAACACCGGGTTGACCCAGATCACCCAGGCCGGGCATCCCCATCCGGCGATCCTGCGTGCCTGCGGCAGGATTGAGCAGGTCGGCAATGGTGGCTTCCCGGTTGGTCTTTTGTCCACGGCTGAATTCGATCAGTTCGACGTGCAGCTGAACCCCGGAGATCGCCTTTTGATCCTGTCAGATGGCGTAACGGAATGCCCGAATGAGCAGGGAGAGCTGTTGGGGGAAGAAGGGTTGGATGCCCTGTTGCGCAGCCTTGATGGCATGGAAGGGAATGGTCTGCTTGAAGGTTTGGTCTGGCGGTTGTCGGAATACGCGGGCGTTCAGGATTTTCCCGATGATGTGTCTGCCAACCTTTTTGAGTATACGGGACCGCCTGCCAGCACATAGCGCCGCATGAACGCCCGATCCCCATCGTTGCCAAGCACGTTCACGGCCTCTTCCCCTGACAGAATCAAGGTGCGGTGATTGGGTTCAATGGGATCTGCGATCTGTCGCGTTGGTCGTGCCACATAGACATGGCACAGCTTTTCTGCCCACAGATCGTATTCCGGCATGAAGGTAAACCGACGGAAAGCCCCCAACCGGCGCGGATGGGCGATGCGCCAACCGACTTCTTCCATCACTTCGCGGTGCAATGCTTGCAGGGGGGATTCACCCGGATCAATGCCACCGCCGGGCAGTTGGATGTCGGGCGTTGGTTCCACCTCTGCGGTCATCAGGAACCGTCCCTGTAGCGGCAGGATCGCGTAGGCGCCGGGGCGAAGGATGTATTTCTGATCGGGCAGGGGCGGCTCTCCGACACGTCTGATCATTGTGGCACCCCTTTTTTGACCGCTTGCCTCGCCTATATAGTCGCGGTATGCCAAGCGCCCCGCGATAAGGAAACCCCATGAGTCTCTCTTCTCTGCCAGGACAACAGATTGCCTGGGACGATAGTGTATTGCCGTTCCAACTGGATGCCTCTGACATCCGGGGCCGTGTGGCGCGTCTGGATGGTGTGTTGGAAGGTATTCTGAACCAGCACAACTATCCGCCCGTGGTCGAAGCGCTGGTGGCGGAAATGGCACTGCTGACCGCGTTGATCGGCCAGACGATCAAGTTGCGCTGGAAGTTGCAACTACAGGTTCAGTCCAAAGGCCCCGTGCGGATGATCTCCACCGACTATTATGGTCCGGAGGAAGACGGGAAACCCGCACAGATCCGCGCCTACGCCAGCTATGATGCGGACCGTTTGACCGATGGCGCCCCGTTTGATCAGGTCGGCGAAGGGTATTTCGCCATTATGATCGATCAGGGCAAAGGCATGACCCCTTACCAGGGGATTACCCCGTTGGAAGACGGATCGCTTGCTGCATGTGCAGAAGCTTATTTTGCACAGTCCGAGCAATTGCCAACAAGGTTCTCCCTGACGTTCGGGCGGTCCTCTGATGGGGATACGCCTGAGCATTGGCGTGCAGGTGGCGTTATGTTGCAACACATGCCGAAAGCATCGCCCCTTGTGGCGCAGGGAGAAGGGTCAGGGGATGTGCTTCAGGCGGCTGATCTGGTCAGCGGCGATGAGGCTGAGAACTGGAACCGTGCAAACATCTTGCTTGATACGGTGGAAGAGTTGGAACTGATTGGCCCCAGTGTCGCGCCGACCGATCTGTTGTTACGCCTGTTTCATGAGGAAGGGCCGCGCGTCTATGATGCGCAAGCGGTCCGGTTCGGGTGTACCTGTTCGGAAGACCGTGTCCGGCAAAGCCTGTCGATCTACTCCGCGAAGGACATTGAAAAGATGACCACAGATGACGGCCGGGTCACGGCGGATTGCCAGTTCTGCGGGGCGCATTACGATCTTGATCCCGCGTCCGTCGGGTTTGAGGCTGAAACTTGACCCTATGTTCGTAGAAATAGAGCGCTTTCGGTCCATCCTTGCAAAGACGGGTGTTGCCACGTCGGACTTTGACCTGAACCCGGACGTGGTTCTGGGGGCCGACCGCGTTCTGCGGCCAGCAGGCGTTCTGGCACCGATTGTTGAGCAGAATGGACGGCTGCACCTGTTGCTGACCAAGCGGTCATCGGCGTTAAAACATCATCCGGGCCAGATCGCGTTTCCGGGTGGCAAGCAGGACGAAGGCGACGCGGATGTGATCGCCGCGGCACTCCGGGAAGCCTGGGAAGAGATTGGCCTGCCGCCTGAGAATGTGGATGTGCTGGGAACATTGCCGGCGCATGAGACGGTGACACAGTTCAACGTGACCCCTGTTATTGGCTTTGTCAGAGACGCTTTTGACATCAAACCCGAGCCTGGGGAGGTGGAAGAAGTGTTCGCCGTGCCACTTGATCATGTGCTCGACCCGGCGAATTACATCATTCATTCCCGTCGCTGGCGCGGCACACGTCGCCATTATTTCACCGTGCCTTACGGGCCCTATTACATTTGGGGCGCCACCGCGCGTATGTTGCGGGCATGGACCGAACGGATGAGCCTCTGATCCCTGCCGATACCAGCTGGCTGGTGGACCCGCGTGCGCGGGCCGTTTGTGATGCGATCACGAAAGGCGGGTATGCGGTCTACTTTGTGGGGGGCTGCGTGCGCAATGCGTTGCTGGGCGTGCCGGGCAGCGATGTGGACATGTCCACCGACGCGCTGCCAGAGCAAGTGATGACGCTGGCAGAGCGTGCGGGGCTGAAACCCGTGCCAACCGGGATTGATCACGGGACAATCACGGTCGTGTCGGAGGGGGAGCCGTTTGAGGTCACGACCTTTCGGCGCGATGTTGCAACCGACGGGCGTCGCGCCGTTGTGGCGTTTTCCACTGACATTGCGGATGATGCGCGGCGGCGCGATTTCACGATGAACGCGCTTTATGCAGCACCTGACGGGCGGGTGATTGACCCGCTGGGCGGTTTGCCTGATCTGCGCGCCCGGCGCGTTCGGTTCATCGAAGACGCACAGGCGCGTATTCGTGAGGATTACCTGCGGGTGCTGCGGTTCTTTCGGTTCAACGCCTATTATGCTGATGTTGCGGAAGGATATGACCCTGTTGCGCTGTCGGCGATTGCGGAAAACCTTGATGGTCTGACGGGTCTGTCGGCAGAACGGATCGGGCAGGAGATGACAAAACTCCTTGCAGCACCCGACCCCGCGCCCGCCTTGGCTGTCATGCGTCAGGTGAATGTCTTGCAGACGGTGCTGCCCGCTGCGGACGATCGGTGGGTTGGTCCGATGGTGCATCTTGAGGGGCACTTTGCCCTCACCCCGGACTGGCGTGGCAGGCTCGCCGCTCTTGGTGGGCAGGAGACCGCCGAGCGTTTGCGGCTGAGCAAGACAGATGCCCGGTTTCTCAGCACGTTGCGCGATGTCGCGTTTGCTGGTCCGCCCTTGGGTGAAGTTGCCTATCGTCACGGCAAAACCCTGGCGACCCAAGCCATGCTGCTCAGATCAGCGATGGCGGAGCAAATGCCCAATCCGTCCGTGTTAGAGACGATATTGACCGGATCAGAAGCACAATTCCCCCTCAAGGCAGGAGATCTGATGCCGACGTTCAGCGGCCCTGCGCTGGGCGCGAAATTGGTAGAGCTGGAGCAGCTTTGGATCAATTCGGACTTTGGGTTGAGCAAGGAGGCGTTGTTGTCTCGCCTCTGACGGGTCGACTCCCGCCCGGATTCGGCGTAAGCAGAAAGCTCAAAGAAGGAGGGTGCAAAATGTATCGTGGGATCTGGCTGACCTAAAGTCGGCATAACAGACCGTCCCCTGATGGCCTGCGTGACCGCAGCGCCTGATCATTTTGCACGACACTCTCCAAAGGCTTCCGCCCATGTTCCGCTTCTTTGAAAACCTTGTTGATCCCTATGTTGATTATCCTGAAACCAACCGCCCACCGCGGACTCTTTGGCCGTTTCTGAAAGCCTATATGGGGCCGTTCAAAACGGTGTTCTGGATCACCGGTCTGATGTCCATTGTCGTTGCGGCGATTGAGATCTGGCTGATCTATTACATGGGCCGTCTGGTGGATCTGCTGGGCACCGACCCCAGCAAGATGTGGACGGATTATGGGACAGAAATGATCCTTGTTGGTCTGTTCATCCTGCTGATCCGGCCTGCGTTGCAGGGCCTTGATGTGTTGTTGCTGAACAATGCGATCATGCCGAATGTCGGCACCCTGATCCGCTGGCGGGCGCACCGGCAGGTGCTGCGGCAATCGGTTGGGTGGTTTGAGAACGACTTTGCCGGGCGTATTGCCAACCGCATCATGCAGACCCCTCCAGCGGCGGGAGAGGTGGTATTTCAGGTCTTTGACGCGATTTCCTATTCGCTGGCCTATATGATTGGTGCGGCGATCCTGCTCAGCACTTCTGACTGGCGGCTGATGCTGCCGCTGCTCATATGGTTTGTGCTCTATGGTGCGCTGGTGCGGTGGACGGTGAAGCGGGTGGGCCCGGCGTCTCAGGCGGCGTCAGATGCACGGTCCGAGGTGACCGGGCGCGTCGTTGATTCCTATACCAACATTCATTCGGTCAAGATGTTTGCCCATCACGATCTGGAAACTGATTTCGCCAAGGAAGCGATTGAGAACGCGCGCGCGACGTTCCAGAGAGAGATGCGGATTTTCACGGTGATGGATGTGGTGCTGGTCGCGCTGAATGGTGTGCTGATCATCGGCGTTGTTGGTTGGGCGCTGGCGCTTTGGACGGTGGGAGAGGCGAGCGTAGGCGTGGTTGCGGCGGCGGCTGCGCTGACGCTGCGGCTGAATTCCATGACCGGGTGGATCATGTGGGCGCTGTCGTCGTTCTTTCGGGAGCTTGGCGTTGTGGCCGAAGGGATGGAAACAATTGCCCAGCCGATTGAACTGGTGGATGAGGCAGACGCCAAGCCGCTTGCGCTGAGCGATGGCCGGATTGAGATGACGGGCCTGACCCATCACTACGGGCGTGCGTCGGGAGGGTTGCAGGGTCTGAACCTGACCATCAAGCCGGGTGAGCGGATTGGTCTGGTCGGGCGTTCCGGCGCGGGAAAATCGACCCTCGTAAAGCTGCTTTTGCGGTTTTATGAGGCGGAGGATGGCCGGATCGAGATTGACGGGCAGGCCATTCGGCATGTGACGCAGGACAGTTTGCGGCAGGCCATTGGCATGGTGCAGCAGGACAGTTCGCTGCTGCATCGGTCGGTGCGGGACAACATCCTGTACGGCAAGCCCGGCGCGTCAGAGGCGGAGATGATCGCCGCCGCGAAACAGGCACAGGCGCATGAGTTCATCCTTGATCTGACCGATCCCGAAGGGCGCAGCGGCTATGACGCGCGTGTCGGGGAACGGGGCGTGAAACTGTCTGGCGGTCAGCGTCAGCGGATCACGCTGGCGCGGGTGATCCTGAAAGACGCGCCGATCCTGTTGCTGGACGAGGCGACAAGCGCTTTGGACAGTGAGGTTGAAGCGGCGATCCAGCAGACGCTGTATGGCATGATGGCCGGCAAGACCGTCATCGCGATTGCCCACCGGTTGTCCACAATTGCCCAGATGGACCGGATTGTTGTGCTGGATCAGGGACATATCGTTGAAGAAGGGACACATGACGCGCTTTTGGCGCAGGACGGGCTATATGCAGATTTCTGGGGCCGCCAGTCTGGCGGTTTCCTGAAACTGGAAGATGAAGACGCGTGAGCATATCAGATTGGATCAATCCGTTTCGGCCTGCAAACGGGCCGCCGCCACAGACGCTGGGCGCGTTCATGCGCTGGTGCCTGTCGGGATCTTGGCCTGTCTTGTGGCTGGCTGCAATTCTGTCCGCTCTTGCTGGCGCGATGGAAGCGGGGACGGCGTGGATATTGGGCCGGGTCATTGATGCGGCGATCACGGCGGGGCCATTGGCGTTCTTCACGCCGACAAATTTTGGGCTGATTGGCTTGGCGCTGGGGTTCTTCCTGATTGCACGGCCAGTGTTGTTTGGGCTGTCGTCGGCGTCCAATGCGATCATGGTGCAGCCGAATGTGAATCCGTTGGTTTTGTCGCGTCTGCACCGTTGGACCTTAGGTCAGACGGTGGGTTTCTTTGACGATGATTTTGCTGGTCGGATTGCCCAAAAACAGATGCAGGCGGCGCGGGCTGTGACTGATGTGGCAACCGAGGTGATCAATGTGGTTGCCTTCGCACTGGCGTCGCTGGTCGGGTCGGTGGTGTTGCTGGTGGCGATTGACTGGCGCGTGGCGATTGGGTTTGCGGTCTGGCTGGTGGCCTATTTTGCGTTGATCAACTGGTTCCTGCCACGGGTGCGGAAACGGTCGGCTGGCCGTGCGGGTGCGCGGGCCATGGTGTCCGGGCAGGTGGTGGATACGATCACCAACATCAAGACGGTCAAGCTTTTCGCCCATGCCGATCACGAAGACCGTGCCGCCCTTGGCGCGATGGAGACGTTTCGCCAGCGGGCTTTGGAATTCGGCTATCTTGCCGCCGGGTTTCGGCTGGCGTTGATGAGCCTTGCGGGGCTTTTGCCGGTGCTTTTGCTGGGCGGGACGATCCTGTTGTGGCAACGCGGGATGGCGAGCGAGGGGGACATCGTTGCTGCGGGTGCTGTGGCGATCCGCATTGCGCAGATGACCGGCTGGGTCAGCTTCACGCTGATGGCAATCTACGCCAACATTGGAGAGATCGAAGACGGCATGAGGACCCTGACGCCCCGTGTTAGGGTCGAAGATGCAGCAGATGCCGTCACTTTGGAGGTGCCTCATGGCGCCTTGGTGCTGCGCGATGTCAGCTTTGGCTATGGGCGTGATACAGGCGGTATCGAGGGGATCAGCCTTGCCGTTAACCCGGGTGAGAAACTCGGCATTGTAGGTGCGTCCGGCGCGGGCAAATCAACGCTGGTTTCACTGATTATGCGGCTCTATGAAGCAGAAAAGGGCCGGATAGAGATTGATGGCGTCGACATCCGACAGGTCACGCAACAAAGCCTGCGGCGCAACATCGGCATGGTCACGCAGGAAACCGCGATGTTCAATCGTTCTGCGCGGGAGAACATTTTGTACGGGCGGCCCGATGCAACAGAGGCGGAGATGATTGCCTCTGCCAAACAGGCCGAAGCGCATGACTTCATCCTTGAACTGCAAGACCACAAGGGGCGGCAGGGGTATGACGCGCATCTGGGCGAACGGGGTGTGAAGCTGTCGGGCGGACAAAGGCAGCGGATTGCCCTGGCGCGCGCGATTGTCAAAGACGCGCCGATTCTTGTGCTGGATGAGGCGACAAGTGCGCTGGACAGTGAGGTTGAGGCGTCGATCCAGACCGCGCTGACGCGGGTGATGGAAGGCAAGACCGTGCTTGCCATCGCGCACCGATTGTCGACGTTGACGGAAATGGACCGGATCATCGTCATGGATCGCGGGCGGATCGTGGAAAGTGGCACCCATGAGGTGTTGTTGGCGCAAGAAGGGCTCTATGCCCGTTACTGGCAACGCCAGTCGGGTGGTTTTCTTAATCTGGAAGCAGCGGAATAGACGGCTTGGGTTGTCTGGCCGCGCAGGCTATGTCGGGCCATGGATGAATTTACGATAGAACGGTTGGGCCATCACGGTGATGGGATAGCTGCGGGGCCAGTCTATGCCCCCGGCACGTTGCCCGGTGAAAGGGTCAGCGGTGTGTTGGACGGCCAGACATTGTGCGATGTGCGTATCCTTGAACCCTCTGACCAGCGTGTCAGCCCGCCGTGCCGGCACTTCAAGGCCTGCGGGGGGTGTCAGTTGCAACATGCGGCGGATCCGCTGGTGGCAGAATGGAAGGTTGATGTGGTGCGTCATGCGCTGCAAGCGCAAGGGTTAGAGACTGTTTTGCGCGAAATCGTGACCTCCCCTGCGCAGTCGCGCAGACGGGCGACCTTCGCCGCAAAGCGCACCAAGAATGGGGCCATGGCGGGATTTTTCGGTAGGGCGTCTGGCGTGATCGTTGAAACTCCGGGCTGTACGCTTTTGCACCCCGACCTGTTGGCCGGGCGCGCGGTGGCGGAGGAACTGGCGTTGGTTGGCGCAAGCCGCAAGGCGGTTCTGGCGGTGACGATCACGCTGTCGGCCAATGGTCTGGACGTGGCGGTGGCACAGGGCAAACCGCTGGATGGACCGTTGCGCATGGTGCTGGCGCAGGCGGCAGAGAAGTTGGGCCTTGCCCGCCTGTCCTGGGAGGATGAGGTGATTGCCACACGGCTTGCCCCCGTTCAGCGTTTTGGCAAGGCGCAGGTTACGCCACCCCCTGCAGCGTTTTTGCAGGCCACCACACATGGCGAAGCGTCCCTGCTTGCTGCGGTGCGTGAGGCTGTCGGCTCCGCATCGGCAGTGGCCGATCTCTTTGCAGGCTGCGGCACCTTTGCGCTGCCCTTGTCGGAGACGGCGGCTGTGCATGCGGTGGAAGGGGACCGCGCGATGACACAAGCCCTTGATCAGGGGTGGCGAGGGGCACAAGGGCTCAAACCGCTAACAGTTGAAGCGCGTGATCTTTATCGACGCCCGCTGTTGCCGGACGAGTTGTCAAAATTCGATGCGGTTGTGCTTGATCCGCCAAGGGCGGGAGCCGAACGCCAGATTGCGGAGCTTGCGCAGGCAAAGGTGGCAGTTTTGGCCTATGTATCGTGCAACCCGGTGACCTTTGCGCGGGACGTGGCGGTGCTGGTTGCGGCGGGATACCGGCTGGATTGGGTTCAGGTGGTCGATCAGTTTCGGTGGTCCGCGCATATCGAGCTTGCCGCGCAGCTATCGCGCGAAGGTTAGGTTGATCGAACGGCCCCTGTTCACTCAATTTTGAATGCGATTCGCTATGGAGTGTGGTAGCTCGGAACAAAGGTCCGGGACGGGACCAGCGGTGAGGTACGGGACAGAACCACATGAAACGCAGATCAGTCATCCTTGGCGGCACCGCATTGGTGGCTCTCGGCGCCTGTAGCAGCAGCAAGTTCAAGCGCTACAACGGTCCCGAAGTGACCTATGTCGTGGTGAACAAGGGGGCCCGGCGGATGTATCTTCTGCATCACGACAAGGTGCTTGAGGATTATGACATCCGCTTGGGGTTCGCGCCTGTCGGCCACAAGGAAATCGAAGGCGACGGGCGTACGCCCGAAGGTCATTACATGATCGACCGACGCAATCCGAACTCCGCTTTCCATCTGTCGCTGGGCATTGATTACCCCCGCGCACATGACCTCGCCAGGGCCGAAGCCATTGGCAAGTCACCCGGTGGCGATATCTTTATCCACGGTCAGAAGGTGCCCTTCAAGAAAGACAAGGGTGACTGGACCTGGGGCTGCATCGCGGTGACCAACAAAGAGATGGAAGACGTTTATGCCATGGTGCGGGATGGCACGCCGATCCTGATCAACGCCTGAACCACCGGGACACGCTCGTGGTGGTTACTTGCCCATCACCAGCGTCCACCAGATCTTGCCATTGCTTTCCTGATGCCAAGCAAACCCCATGTTGATGGCATCGGGTGACATCAGAACACGCCGCGTGTCCGGCTGTTCCATCCAGGCGGCCAGCGTTTCAAGTTCGGATTCGTAGGTTTCCGAGATCGTTTCCCCGACCAGCTGTCCAGTGTAGCCAACGCGGCGGATCCGGTCGATGGGGGAGGAGCCGTCAGAGCCAAAGTGCCAGGGCCGGTTTTGACGCGACATGTCTTTGGCGTGGGTCGCAGCGGCAGCGTTCAGGTTCGGGTTGAGCTGAACCTGCGAAGCCCCGGCTGCGCTGCGCAGTGCATTCACGGAATCAAGCATGCGGAACTGGATTTTACCGGTGTCCCCGGCCCGGATGCGATATGTTTGCACACCAGAATTGCCGCCGCCGGTATCATCGACTGGCACACAGGCGGCGATCGCAAGGGCCAGGGCAGAGAAGATAGTAATCAGACGGATCATCGTGACGCTCCACATAATCGGGTTTCGATTCTCCTACAGTGGGACGCGTGGCAGTTCAAACGCACATCGGCGTTACCATGCCAGATGACGCGGGTTTGATTTGAAAATGCGACTTTGTGGCAATATATCCCGGAACTAATCGATTTCTGATGGAGACAGATCATGTCCGACAAGATTTTCAAGACACCCAGCCGCCGTGCGTTTCTTGCAGGCTCCGCTGCGATGGTGGCGGCACCTGCGGTGGCGCAAGACACATCCGGTGTGAATTCCGCTGCAACAACCCAAAATGAGCGTGATATCAACGAAGTGGTGCGCCGTAACATCTCCAGCTTCCGCACGCTGGATTGGCAGCCCTACTTCGACAATCTGCGCAAGGGTGCGATCCTTGTCGATATCGACAGCCGCGCGGTGCACTACTGGTCTGAAGATCAAAGTGTCTACAAGCTCTATCCTTCCTCTGTCCCGCTGACGGATGATCTGACGCGGCGCGGTCGGACACGGGTGATCCTGAAAGATCCAGAGCCGTCCTGGCGTCCGACACCGTCGATGTTGAAGCGTAACCCGGAATGGCCCCCCTACATCGGGCCGGGTCCGGACAATCCGCTGGGCACAAGGTCGCTGCACCTGAGCTGGACTTACTACCGGATTCACGGCACACACGACACGCGCAAGATCGGCCGCAAGTCTTCCAACGGCTGTATTGGGCTCTATAATGAGCATATCGAAGAGCTGTATGAGATGGCCAGTGTAGGCACGCAGGTGTTGCTTATTTGACGACATTACCCCGCATTTGGGGATGTCCTGCTGAATCCATCTTTCCAATTCTCGGGGAATACTATTTAGACGAAACTACGAGGTAAGTCTTGGGCGCGTGTTTGCACCCATGTGTACACGCCAATACTGGAGGTTATGTTATGAAAAAACTCGTTCTCGCAGCCGCATTCGCTGGTGCAGCTTCTGCTGCTTCCGCTGGCTCCCTTGCAGATCCAATCATCGAAGCACCTGTCATTGTTGAAGAAGCATCTTCTTCCTCCAATGGTATCGTGCTGCCGCTGGTTCTGCTGGCACTGCTCGCCGCTGCTGTCGCTTCTGACTAAGTCAGGCTCGACCATTACATTAAAAAAGGCGGTGTCTTTGCACCGCCTTTTTTTATGCCTGAACCGGTTTTGAAACCCAGAAATTGCTGATGAGGTATCAGTCCAGCCAGCCACGCAGGTTGTCTTCAATTGCGTTTGACAGTGCGCGGATATGCGCGTCATCGTCGTTCAGGCAGGGGATATACAGAAACTCCTCGCCGCCCGCTTCTTCAAAGCTCTCTTTGATCTCTTCGTTGATCTCTTCCAACGTCTCGATGCAATCGGCCGAGAAGGCCGGGGCACAGACAGCGATGCTCTTCTTGCCTGCTTCGGCTTGCCGCGCGACCTCTTCCACCGTGTAGGGTTGCAGCCATTCCTCGGGGCCGAACTTGGACTGGAAAGTGGTCATGATCTGGGTGTCATCCCACCCCAGCCGTTCCTTCAATAGGCGTGTCGTTTTCTGGCATTGGCAGTGGTACGGGTCGCCCTCCATCAGGTAGCGGATCGGCACACCGTGGTAGGAACAGATCAGGATATCCGGTTTCTTCTCTGCCGCCGCATAGGCTTTTTCAATGGATTGAGCCAAGGCTTCGATATAGTCCGGGCGGTCAAAATAGGGCTCTACCACGCGGGAAATGGGCTGCCATTTCTCTTTCCCCAGCGCTTCAAAGAACTTGTCGCAGGCCGTGGCGGAGGTCGCACCAGCGTAGTGCGGGTAGAGAGGGAAGAACAGGATCTTTGAACATCCCGCTTTCGTCAGCGCTTCAACCTTGGACTGGGTGGATGGATTGCCGTAGCGCATACAGAAATCCACAACGACATTGTCGCCATAGCGCTCCTGCATCGCTTTCTTGATCTTGGCTGTCTGTGCCTTGGTGATCGTCATCAGCGGGCTTTCGCCCTCTTCCTCATTCCAGATGGATTTGTAGGCTGCACCACTTGTGAAGGGGCGTTTGCTGAGGATGATCAACTGCAACAGCGGCTGCCAGAGCCAGGGGCTGTAGTCGATCACGCGGCGGTCAGACAGGAATTCGCCCAGATACCGGCGCATCGACCAGTAGTCATAATTGTCCGGTGTCCCGAGATTGGCGAGCAGGATGCCCACTTTTTGCTGGGGCACGACCGGATGGTCGGCGCTGGCGTGTTCCGGGCGGGCGGCCTGCATTTGGATGTCCTTGAGCATATTCATGTCGTGTCACATAGCCAGTAATCGCGCAGGGTCAATTGCGCAACTTTGTCTCATTTGTCCCAAGCGCGTCTGCAAGGCTCTTTTTGGCGCTGCCGGGGCGCAGGGGTTGGGGTTGGCTGGCGTCGGGTGCCCAACCGGTCAGGAACACCAGTTCAAAGGTTGCCGTGATGCGGCCCGCCCCCGTGCCGAAGTGGGTTTGATAGAGCTCTGCCGCCGTTTCAAACACCGCGCGGCGTGTTGGTTGGCGCAGGCGGGCGGCCAGCGCATTGGTTTCGCCCATCGCCCGCAGATCGCGCATCAGATGCCAAGCGTCCGCATATTCGACCGTCAGCGGCATGGCATCGGCCACCGGTAAAGCAAATCCGGCGCGTTGCAGCAGCGCCCCCTGATCGCGCAGATCCGCCATCGGGGCCACGCGCGGCGACAGCCCGCCGGTGACGGTGCTTTCTGCCTGACCCAGACAGGCCCGCAATTCGGTCAGGGTCTGACCACCCAGCGAGACGGTCAACAAAAGTCCATCCGCGCGCAGTGCGCGCCGACACTGGATCAATTGCCCAACCGGATCATTCGCCCAATGCAGAGCCATCGCGTGGATCACCAGATCATGGCTTTGCTCGGACAGCGCGATGGTCTCCGCCGCTTCAATTGCAGTTTGGGGAGAGAAACGGCTTTGCCATGGCTCCACAAAGCCGGAGACCAAAGCCGCGTCTGTAAACGACTTGTTAACCACTGCCAGCCGATCCTCAATTTCATCCGCAGCGGCGTCATGCAGGAACAGTCCCTGCGCCGTGGCGCGGGATCTGTTGCGGGCAAGTGCGGCAAGGTCGGTCAATTGGGGCGGATGGGTCATGGGCATCTGATATGTCGATATTGAGCGGACTTCAAATCGGGTTGGACACGCTGTACCCCGCGCGCTGTCTGGGATGCGGCGATGTGGTGGACAGTGATTATGGTCTTTGTGGGCCGTGCTGGCGGGATACTGCGTTCATTGGCGGCCTGATCTGCGATTGCTGTGGCACGCCGCTGCCGGGGGATGCCTCTGATCAGGGTCAGAGGTTGCGCTGTGACCAATGCATGAAAGAACCACCGCCCTGGACTCAGGGTCGGGCGGCGCTGATATATGGCGATACGGGGCGCAAGCTGGTGCTGGCACTCAAACACGGGGACCGACAGGAGATTGCGCAGCCGGCCGGGCTCTGGATGGCGAATGCGGTACGCGATGTTGTTGCGGAAGAGGCGTTGATCCTGCCGGTGCCGCTGCATTGGCAGCGCATGATCAAGAGGCGGTACAACCAATCCGCATTGCTGGCCAAGGCACTGGCGACAAGGCTTGGTCTGTCCTGGGCGCCGGATGTGTTGCAGCGCGTCCGGCCAACGCCGTCGCTTGACGGGCTCAACCGGGTTCAACGGGCGGATGTTCTGGCCGATGCGATCCGGGTGCATCCGCGACGTCGCCACCGGATTGCGGCGCGCCCGGTTGTGTTGGTGGACGATGTGATGACCTCAGGCGCAACACTTGCCGCCTGTACACGGGCGTGTCTGGAGGCGGGCGCGGGTCCCGTAAAAGTCGTCACCCTTGCGCGCGTTGACCGGATGACACTGGCGCGCGGGGACAAAGACACCTAAATCCAGTCCTTAACAACGACGTTGAAAGGACCGGGTCATGAAACCTGTGGAAATCTATACCTCGCCTCTGTGCGGGTTTTGCCATGCCGCCAAACGCTTGCTGACCCAAAAGGGTGTGCGCTTTGACGAGGTGGATGTGCTGGCCAATCCAGACCGCAAGCCTGAGATGATCCAGCGGGCAGGCGGCAGCCGGACGGTGCCGCAGATTTTCATTGGCGACGATCATGTCGGTGGCTGTGATGAGCTGCACGCGCTGGAGCGGGCAGGGAAACTCGACGCCCTTTTGGCCGCGTGATGCGGGGTGCGATCCTTCAGCTGAACGTGACGGACGATCCGGTTGCGAACCTTGAGACGACGTTGGGGTTCCTCCGCGCGGCTGTGGCGGGCGGTGCTGAATGTGTCCTCACACCGGAGGTTACGAATTGCATTTCCACAAGCGGCACGCATCAACGCGATGTTTTGCAGGCGGAAGCGGATGACATCACCTTTGCTGCGCTGCGTGCGGAGGCCAAGGCATCCGGCATCTGGCTGATGATCGGTTCGCTGGGGTTGAAGACCGGGGATGCGGACGGGCGTTTTGCCAATCGGTGTTTCCTGATCGGGCCGGACGGCGCGGTCGTGGCGAAATACGACAAGATCCACATGTTTGATGTGGAGATCAGCCCAGAAGAGACTTGGCGCGAATCGGATGCCTATCGCCCCGGTCAGCAGGCTGTCGTGGCAGAGACACCCTTTGGCAAAGTGGGTCTGAGCATCTGTTACGACGTGCGTTTTCCCATGTTGCATCAGGCTCTGACCGATGCGGGCGCGCAGATCATCACGGTGCCTGCGGCGTTTTCACCTGTGACCGGAGCTGCGCATTGGCACGCCTTGCTGCGCGCCCGCGCGATTGAGACGGGGTGCTATGTCATTGCGCCTGCACAGACGGGCACGCATGCCAGTGCCGCGCACAAGACCCGCGACACATATGGGCATTCTCTGGTCATCTCTCCCTGGGGAGAGGTGCTTTTGGACGCAGGGACGGTGCCGGGCGTTTACAAGTTCGAACTGGATATGGGAAAAGTAGCCCAGACGCGGCAGCGTGTGCCAAGCATGGCCCACCGCCGCCCTTTTGAAGGACCCTGAACGGGGCTTTGACATGAACGAAGACGGGACAACGCTGGCGATCATGCTCTTCAGTGAAATGCTGGCGGCGGATCAATCCGTGCGGGCGCGCCTCACCCGTGTCTTGCCCAAGGGGATGGAGATTTCGCATTTTTCGGTGCTGAACCATCTTGCGTGGAGCGGGGATGAAAGCAGCCCCGCCCGTCTGGCAGAGAAGTTCAATGTCACGCGCGGGGCGATGACCAACACGCTCAACAAGCTGGAATGGTCAGGCTACGTGCACATCCGGCCCGATTGGGATGATGCGCGCCGCAAGATGGTGGCGATCAGCCCGGCGGGACGGCGGGCGCGGGACGCTGCGCTGAATGCGCTGACGCCGATGATTGATCAGGTTGTCGAGGATTTGGGCGAGGATAATGTGCGCGCCGCGCTCCCGATCCTGCGGGAGTTGCGCAAACGGCTGACGTGAGGGGTGCTTGCACCATCTTTGTTGGTTGGTGATGGGTGCAAGCACCCATCCTACGCGGGGCGCAGGCTCGCGGTGACGTAGTTTACAGACAAGTCGCGGTCTGACAGCTTCCATGACCAGGAGATCGGGTTGAACACGAACCCCTTGCGGTCCACCGGCTCCAACCCAGCCTGCGACATCAGGTCAAACAGCTCATCCGGGGTGATGAATTTCGACCATTCATGGGTGCCTTTGGGCAGCCAGCGCATCACATGCTCCGCCCCGATGATCGCCATCATATACGATTTTGGATTGCGGTTGATGGTGGAGCAGACATGCAGGCCACCCGGTTTCAACAGGTCATGGCAGGCGCGCAGGTAATCGATGGGAGAAGCGACATGTTCGACCACTTCCATGTTCAGCACAGCGTCGAATTTCTCGCCCGCGGCCGCCATGTCTTCGGCAGTCGTATGGCGGTAATCAATGGTGAGCCCGGATTGTTCGGCATGGACTTGCGCCACGGGAATGTTCCGCTCTGCCGCATCAGCACCCACCACATCGGCGCCCAGCCGCGCCATGGGTTCGGCCAGTAGCCCGCCACCGCAGCCGATGTCGAGAATGCGCAACCCGGCAAAGGGTTTGTCTGCCTTCAGATCCCGGTCAAACTCCCCGGCAATCTGGCTGGTGATATAGTCCAGCCGACACGGGTTGAGCATGTGCAGCGGCTTGAATTTGCCGTTCACATCCCACCACTCGGCGGCCATGGCTTCGAATTTGGCGATCTCACCGGGATCGACTGTTGTTTGTGTGGATTGCATACCGCACTCCTATGTTCTTTGGCGTCTT
Organism: uncultured Sulfitobacter sp.; assembly: GCF_947500075.1. Taxonomy (GTDB): domain Bacteria; phylum Pseudomonadota; class Alphaproteobacteria; order Rhodobacterales; family Rhodobacteraceae; genus Sulfitobacter. The sequence goes on from NZ_CANMQS010000003.1 coordinate 465,166, forward strand.
GTGGGGTATATAGGGCAGTGATGGATAAGTTTCCCGATCAAAAGCGCGCAGTTCAGTATCTGTATCCGCCTGTTGACCCGTTTGATCAGCGCATGCTGGCCGTCGGGCAGGGCCATCAGGTCTATGTGGAGCAATGTGGCAACCCCGGCGGCATCCCGGTTCTGGTGCTGCACGGCGGTCCCGGTGGCGGGTGCAGCCCGTCAATGCGGCGCTATTTTGATCCTGCAAAATATAGGGTTATCCTGTTTGACCAGCGCGGATGCGGGCGGTCGCGGCCCCATGCGTCAGTGACGGACAACACCACCTGGCATCTGGTGGCGGACATCGAAATGATTCGGGCAGAGCTGGGGATTGATCAATGGATCGTCTTTGGCGGCTCCTGGGGTGCGACACTTTCGCTGATCTATGCGCAGACCCACCCGGACGCGGTGCGCAATCTGGTTTTGCGCGGTGTGTTCCTGATGACAAAGGCCGAACTGGATTGGTTCTATGGCGGCGGCGCTGGGCGGTTCTGGCCGGAAGTGTGGAAGCGGTTTACCAGCATCATTCCCGAGGATGAGCAGGACGATCTGATCGCGGCCTATCACCGGCGGCTGTTTTCGGGCGATATTCCGATGGAGCAGCGGTTTGGCAAGGCGTGGGCGGCTTGGGAAAACGCACTGGCATCAATCCATTCGGCCGGTGCCGTGCACGAAGGGCCTGCGGAATACGCACGGGCGTTCTCACGGCTGGAGAATCACTATTTCACCAATGCGGGCTTTCTTGAGTTCGATGGGCAGATCCTTGCCCATATGAACCGGATCAAGGACATCCCCGGTGTGATTGTCCAGGGCCGCTATGACATGATCTGTCCGCCATCCAGCGCCTATGAGTTGTCAGAACGCTGGCCTGCCTGTGAGTTGAAAATGGTCCGCAATGCAGGCCACGCCTTGTCAGAGCCGGGAATATCGGCAGAATTGGTGCGCGCCATGGATAGGATCGCCGCCCAATGACAACCCGCCGTTCGCATATCGACAGACGTGCGCTGTTTACCTCAGCCGCCGCGATGGCGTTGCTGGCGGCGTCCGGCGTGTCGGCTGCGGGTGCGCCGCAGCGGGGCGGACGGATGCGGATGGCGCTGTCGGGCGGCGCGCGGGGCGACAGTTGGATGGCGGGCGATGGGCTGTTCATGCAGGTGGCGCGGCAGGGGATGGTGTTTGATACATTGACCGAACGCGCAGCGGACGGCGTGCTGCGGGGGGAACTGGCGACGGGTTGGTCCTCCTCCGATGGCGGTCGGGTCTGGCAGTTCGACCTGCGGGCAGGCGTGTTTTTCCATGATGGTCAGCCGTTTACCGCGAAAGACGCTGTGGCCAGCCTTGCAGCGTTGCGCGGCGCAAGAGTGGAAGCGGTTGATCCGCTGACCCTGCGTGTGACCCTGGACCAGCCCAGTGCCTCGTTGCCGCTGCTGCTGGCGGAACCTGAATATATCATCCGTCCTGCCCATGCGTTTGAGGATGGGATTGGCACGGGCCTTTACCGTGTGAAACGCTTTATCCCCGGTCGGCAACTGCTGACGGTGCGGGTTGAGGCGCATTACAAGGACGGCGCTGCCGGCTGGTTTGATGAGGTGGAACTGACCTCTATCCCGTCCGAGCAGGTTCGGGGTGAAGCGCTGGGCGGCTATCTGGTAGACGCGGTGGATACGCGAGATGTCGATGGTGTGAGAGCGCTGCCCGATGTGATGCTGTCGCCCGATGCGCGGGACGTGATGCAGGCGGTTTCCACAAGCGTTGCACAACCCGCGCGGGTCAGCGCGCTGCGCCCGCTTGATGATCTGCGCGCGGCGGAGCGGTGGTGGTTTGTCTGAGAGTGGGCGCGTTAGTATCTTGTGCTTGACTCGGCGAAAAATTAATTGCAGCAGACTTGACGAGCGTCGATTCGGTGTCTACCTGTAAGACATACCGGCTAACAGCAGGTCTGTTAGTTCAAGGGCTGTGATCACGAGAGTGGCGCAGCCCTTGCTGTATTTTACAAGTATAGATAGCGTTCTATTATGAGAGCTCGCGTTTACATTGATGGTTTCAATTTCTACTACCGTCGCTTGAAGAAATCCAAAACCAAATGGACAGACCTCAAAAAGCTCTCATACGAGGTTTTATCAGAAGGTGATATTATTGATTGTATTAGGTATTTTACAGCAGATGTGAGTCCGCGTGCGGGAGATCCGAGCGCGCCACATCGCCAAGAAACCTACTTTCGTGCACTAAAGACCATTCCGGAACTTACAATTCACAAGGGCAAGTTTTTGACAAAGACAATTACCCGTCCGCTTGTCAAAGATGGTGTGACGATGGTTACGGTGCACGACACTGAAGAGAAGGGATCTGATGTAAATCTTGCTTCGCATCTCTTGATGGATGCGTTTAGCGAGTCTTTTGATGTTGCTCTCGTATTTTCTCAAGACACAGATCTATTAGAACCATTGAGGATGGTTACTCAAGAATTACAAAAGACAGTCGTTCTGGCGTGGTTTGAAAACCCCCAACCGGGCAAGAAACATCGGCAAGCAGTTTCAGCGGTAAGAAATATTTCGGATGGTATGCTCCGCCGATCGCAGTTTCCAAAGACAGTTCTGGGACAAGGTGGCGTGAAAATTCATAGACCCGAAAGCTGGGACTTCGATAATTAGGTATCTATGCTTGCAGTTCGCGGCCCTCCTCCGTATATGACCCATAACAGCGGCACGTTCGGGTCCAAACCAAACGCTCCACCGACCGACACAAACGGGCCGCGCGCCCGTTTTTTTGTGCCTGAAAGGCTCCGCCCCGCAATGTCCAACGACCTGATTGCAAAAGCTGCCATTGACCGCCGCATGGCGGAGATCATCACACCCGTGATCGAGGATCTCGGGTTTGAACTGGTGCGCGTGCGGTTGATGTCGGGCAAGAACACCACGTTGCAGATCATGGCTGACAAGCCTGAAGGTGGCATCGAAGTGGATGATCTGAGCGTCATCACCCAATCCGTGGGTGCAGTGCTGGACGTGGAAGATCCTATTCTCGACGAATACACGCTTGAGGTTTCATCCCCCGGCATCGACCGTCCCCTCACGCGGCTCAAGGATTTTGAGCAGTTTGAAGGGTATGAGGCCAAACTGGAAACGCTTGAGTTGATCGAGGGCCGCCGCCGGTTCAAGGGTGAACTGGCAGGGGTTGAGGGCGATGAGGTGCTGATCAACGTGGCCGAAGGCACGCTGGGGCTGAAATTCGATTGGCTGTCGGACGCCAAACTGGTCCTGACCGATGAGCTGATTGCCGAAATGCTGCGCCAACGCAAAGCGTCGGGCGCGATCGACGAAACGAAGTTTGACGAGATTTCTGAAGACGAAACACCGGACGAAAAAGCCGAGGGAGACACTTGAATGGCCATTACATCTGCCAACCAGCTTGAACTGCTGCAAACCGCTGAGGCGGTCGCGCGGGAGAAGATGATCGACCCCGGTCTGGTCGTCGAGGCGATGGAAGAATCGCTCGCCCGTGCGGCGAAGTCGCGCTACGGCGCGGAGATGGACATTCGCGTGAGCATCGACCGGAAGACGGGTCGGGCGACATTCACCCGCGTGCGCACCGTGGTCGAGGAAGAAGAGCTTGAGAACTATCAGGCGGAATTCACCGTTGAGCAGGCCAAGCAATACATGGAAAACCCCGAGGTCGGGCAGGAATTCATCGAAGAGGTTCCCCCGGTTGAGATGGGCCGCATTGCCGCGCAATCTGCAAAGCAGGTGATCCTGCAAAAGGTGCGCGAAGCCGAGCGGGATCGCCAGTACGAGGAATTCAAGGACCGCGCGGGCACGATTATCAACGGTCTGGTCAAGCGGGAAGAGTACGGCAACGTCATCGTCGACGTGGGTGCCGGCGAAGCGATCCTGCGCCGGAACGAGAAGATCGGCCGCGAATCCTACCGCCCCAATGACCGCATCCGCGTCTATATCAAGGATGTGCGTCGGGAGCAGCGTGGGCCGCAGATTTTCCTCAGCCGGACAGCGCCTGAATTCATGGCGGAACTGTTCAAAATGGAAGTGCCAGAGATTTACGACGGTATCATCGAGATCAAAGCCGTTGCCCGTGATCCCGGTTCACGTGCGAAGATTGCCGTGATTTCCTATGATGGTTCGATTGATCCTGTTGGTGCCTGTGTGGGTATGCGGGGTTCGCGCGTGCAGGCCGTTGTGAACGAATTGCAGGGCGAAAAGATCGACATCATTCCATGGAATGAAGACCAGCCAACGTTCCTTGTGAACGCGCTTCAGCCTGCCGAGGTCTCCAAGGTGGTTCTGGACGAAGAAGCGGGCAAGATCGAAGTTGTCGTGCCGGAAGAACAGTTGAGCCTTGCGATTGGCCGTCGTGGTCAGAACGTGCGTCTGGCATCGCAGCTGACCAACCTCGACATCGACATCATGACAGAAGAGCAGGAAAGCGCGCGCCGTCAGGCGGAGTTTGAGCTGCGCACGAAGCTCTTCATGGACACGCTCGATCTGGACGAGTTCTTTGCCCAGTTGCTGGTTTCCGAAGGGTTCACCAACCTTGAAGAAGTGGCTTACGTCGAAGTGGACGAACTGCTGGTCATTGACGGTGTGGACGAAGACACCGCGAACGAGTTGCAGGCGCGTGCCCGTGACGTGATTGAAGCCAAGAACAAAGCGGCGCTGGATGCGGCCCGTGCATTGGGTGTTGAGGACAGCCTTATTGAATTTGAGGGTCTGACACCCCAGATGATTGAGGCATTGGCGAATGATGACGTCAAAACCCTCGAAGATTTTGCGACATGTGCGGATTGGGAACTGGCCGGTGGCTGGACAACCGTGGATGGGGAGCGTGTGAAGGATGACGGTGTTCTTGAACCGTTCGATGTCTCCCTTGAAGAAGCGCAGCAGTTGATCATGACCGCACGTGTGCTTCTGGGCTGGGTTGATCCGGCGGAGTTGGAAGCACAGGCCGAAGCCGAAGAGGGCGAAGAAGCCGAAGAAGGTCAGGAGGCCGAGGCCTGATCGCAGGCCTCGGGTTACCGGGATGGGACGCGGTGGCGCGACCAAAGACCGAAGCGACGGTCCTGAACGCAAGTGCCTTGTCACGGGCGAGGTGCATCCAAAGCAAGGTTTGGTGCGTTTCGTTGTGGGGCCGGAGGGGCAGGTTGTGCCGGATGTACTGGGCAAGCTGCCCGGTCGGGGCATGTATGTCACTGCGGATCGCGACATGATCGCGCAAGCGGCGAAGAAGAAGCTGTTCTCGCGCGGGGCAAAGGCACAGGTCAGCGTGCCGGAGGACCTTGTGGCAGAGGTCGAACGGCAGCTGGCGCGGCGCGTGGTCGATCTGATCTCGCTCCAGCGTAAGGGCGGTCGGGCCGTGGCAGGCTATGAGAAGGTAAAGGGTTGGCTTCAAACGGAAGAAGCCGAAGTGCTGATACAGGCCTCTGATGGGTCCGGGCGTGGCAAGTCAAAGCTGAGCACGCCGCATTACGGACATTACATCGGCTGGCTGACGGCAGATGAATTGGGTTTGGCATTCGGACGCCAAACTGTGATACATGGGGCGCTGGCCTCTGGTGGACTCACCTCACGTGTTGTAGAGGAAGCCCAACGGTTGCGCGGACTGCGCGAAAATAAGACTGGCAAGGGCCAGTCGGAAGGATAGACGAGCTACATGAGCGATAGTGACGGCAAGAAAACATTGGGTCTGCGCGGAGCTGCTCCGCGGCCTGGCAACGTAAAGCAAAGCTTTAGCCATGGGCGGACCAAGAACGTCGTGGTCGAAACCAAGCGCAAGCGCGTTGTGGTGCCCAAGCCGGGTGCCGCAAAGACAGGGTCGGGCGGTGCGCCTGTGGGCAATCCATCCAAGCGTCCTGCGGGCATTACCGATGCGGAGATGGAGCGTCGCCTGAAGGCCGTTCAGGCTGCAAAGGCCCGCGAGACGGAAGAAGCCGCTGCCCGGCAAGCGGAGGAAAAAGCGCGCGCTGAAGATCGTGAGCGCCGCCGTGCGGAGCAGGAAGCCAAGGAACAGGCGGAGCGTGAGCGTGAGGAAAACCTCAAGGCGAAAGCCGAAGAGGACGAACGCCGCAAGAAAGAAGCCGAAGCTGCGGCGCAGGCCGCTGCGGCACCCGCAGAACCTGTTGTTGCGCGCCAGCCCAACAAATCGGCACCCGCGCCCGGTAACGCGCAGCGGAAAACGGACCGCGACCGCGAAGACACCAACAAGAAAAACCGTCAGGGCGACGACAGCCGCCGTTCCGGCAAGCTGACGCTGAACCAGGCGTTGCGCGGCGGCGAAGGTGGCCGCCAGCGGTCCATGGCGCAGATGAAGCGCCAGCAGGAGCGCGCCCGTCAGAAAGCCATGGGTGGTTCGGTTGAGCGTGAAAAGGTTGTGCGTGATGTGCAGTTGCCCGAGGCGATTGTGGTTTCCGAACTGGCCAACCGCATGTCCGAAAAGGTTGCTGACGTCGTGAAGGCGCTGATGACCAACGGCATGATGGTCACGCAAACCCAGACGATTGACGCCGATACCGCCGAACTGATCATCGAGGAATTTGGCCACAAGGTTGTCCGCGTGTCGGATGCCGACGTTGAGGACGTGATCAAGGAGATTGAGGACGACGACAAGGATCTCAAGTCCCGGCCCCCGGTCATTACGATCATGGGTCACGTCGATCACGGCAAGACATCGCTTCTGGATGCGATCCGCAATGCGCGGGTTGTGGCCGGCGAAGCGGGCGGGATCACGCAGCATATCGGTGCCTATCAGGTGACAACCGACACTGGTGCGGTTCTGTCCTTCCTCGATACACCGGGTCACGCGGCGTTTACGTCAATGCGGTCCCGTGGGGCGCAGGTGACAGATATCGTTGTGCTGGTTGTTGCGGCGGATGACGCCGTGATGCCGCAGACCATTGAAGCGATCAACCACGCCAAGGCGGCTGACGTGCCGATGATCGTGGCGATCAACAAGATCGACCGGCCTGCGGCGAACCCCGACAAGGTAAGGACCGATCTGCTTCAGCACGAAGTGATCGTGGAGAAGATGTCAGGCGATGTGCAGGATGTCGAAGTCTCTGCCATCACCGGCGAAGGTCTGGACAAACTGCTGGAAGCCATCGCGCTTCAGGCGGAAATCCTTGAGCTGAAAGCGAACCCTGATCGTGCCGCCGTTGGTGCCGTGATCGAGGCGCAGCTTGACGTGGGTCGCGGCCCGGTCGCGACGGTTCTGGTTCAGAACGGTACGCTGCGTCAGGGTGATATCTTTGTTGTGGGTGAGCAGTACGGCAAGGTGCGGGCGCTGGTCGATGATACGGGCAACCGCGTCAAGGAAGCCGGACCATCCGTACCCGTCGAAGTGCTGGGTCTGAACGGCACACCCGAAGCGGGTGACGTTCTGAACGTGACCGACACCGAAGCGCAGGCGCGCGAGATTGCGGAGTATCGCGAGAAAGCGGCCAAGGACAAACGCGCCGCTGCGGGTGCGGCGACCACGCTGGAACAGCTGATGGCGAATGCCAAGGCTGATGAGAACGTGAGCGAACTGCCCATCCTGTTGAAAGCCGACGTGCAGGGGTCTGCCGAAGCCATCGTTCAGGCGATGGAGAAAATCGGCAATGACGAAGTGCGCGTGCGCGTGCTGCACCACGGTGTGGGTGCGATCACGGAAACGGACGTTGGTCTGGCCGAAGCCTCCGGCGCGCCGATCCTTGGCTTTAACGTCCGGGCGAATGCTTCTGCACGGAACACGGCGAACCAGAAGGGTGTGGAGATCCGCTATTACTCGGTCATCTACGACCTTGTGGATGACGTGAAAGCCGCCGCCTCCGGTCTGCTCAGCGCGGAGATCAAAGAGAACTTCATCGGATACGCAAGTATCAAAGAGGTCTTTAAGGTCACGGGTGTGGGCAAGGTTGCCGGTTGTCTTGTTACCGAAGGTGTGGCGCGGCGGTCTGCCGGTGTCCGCCTGCTGCGCGACAACGTGGTGATCCACGAAGGCACGCTGAAAACGCTCAAGCGTTTCAAGGATGAAGTGCCGGAAGTGCAGTCCGGTCAGGAATGCGGCATGGCGTTTGAGAACTACGATGATATCCGCCCAGAGGATGTGATCGAGATTTTCGAGCGCGAGGAAGTGACCCGCACGTTGACCTGATCCGCACCACGCGGTTGATGAAATTGAAAGAGCAGCCTCAACGGGCTGCTCTTTTTTCATTGCGGTCGGTCTTTGGTGTTCTGGATCATCCACATGAGCCCAGAACCGCAGATATCGACGCGATGCCTGCGGTCTGACCTGTGGTGAACCTCGCTCAGTTCTGGCGAACGACAGGTTTGCCTGAAAACACGGTGTCATCCACTTTGACGACAACGCGCCCGTCGGGCATCGTTTTGACAAAGGTTCCCTGTACAGAAATGCAGGACCCGAGTGTGATTGTGCGCAGCATATGCTCTCCCCCCAGAAAGATATGACAACATTAGTCGCTGGATTTGGAATTTCCAGTAAATTGTTAACCTCAAGTTGACAATAAATACCGAAATGGAAACAGTCGGTGCCCTGTTTTCACAGCCAGTCGCGCAGGATCGGGATCAACGGGATGTCAGCTTCGGGCATGGGATAGGTCTTGAGGTCGTTTGCACGCACCCATTTCAACTGCTGACCTTCGTTGGACATCGGCGAGCCTTCCCATTTGCGACATGCAAAAAGCGGCATCAGCAGGTGGAAATCATCATAGCTGTGGCTGGCGAAGGTCAGAGGGGCAAGGCAGCTTTCCCAGGTATCGATCCCCAGCTCTTCCTGCAATTCCCGGATGAGTGCGGCTTCGGGGGTTTCACCGTCCTCGACTTTACCGCCAGGGAATTCCCACAGGCCCGCCATGGATTTCCCTTCGGGGCGCTGCGCCAGCAGGACGCGGCCATCCACGTCGATCAGCGCAACGGCTGACACAAGCACCATCTTCATGACCGATAGTCCGCGTTGATTTCGATGTAGCCATGGGTCAGATCGCAGGTCCAGACGGTCGACGCGCCCGTGCCCATGCCCAGATCGACACCGATGCGGATGTCGGTGCCTTTCATATGCGCGGCTGCATCCGCCTCGGCATAGCCGGGGCTGACGAAGCCCTTGGTCGCGACTTCAATATCGCCGAACCGGATCGACAGCAGGTCGCGGTCAGCAGGTGCGCCGGACTTCCCGACAGCCATGACCACGCGGCCCCAATTTGGGTCTTCGCCGGCGATGGCCGTTTTGATCAGGGGCGAGTTTGCAATGGCCATGGCGTGGGTCTTTGCATCTGCGTTTGTAGTGGCACCGGTCACGTTGATCTCAACGAATTTTGTCGCACCTTCGCCGTCTTTGACAACCTGATGGGCGAGGTTCTGCATGACGCCATGAAGGGCGGCCTCAAATGCGGCATTGCCGTCAACCGAAACGCCGGATGCGCCGGTGGCTGCAACCAGCAACGTGTCGGAGGTTGAGGTGTCACTGTCCACCGTGATGCTGTTGAACGTGCGATCCGCGTGACGTGTCACCATGGCTTGCAGCGCGTTCTGGGATGCGACGGCGTCGGTGAAGATATAGACCAGCATCGTCGCCATATTCGGCGCGATCATGCCCGACCCCTTTGCAATCCCGGCGATAGAGACTGTTTTGCCATCAATTTCCACCAGCGCCATCGCGCCTTTGGGGAAGGTATCGGTGGTCATGATCGCCTGGGCGGCCGCCTCGATTTGATCGGGGTTTTGATCCTGGTGAAGCCTGTCCAGCACTGCGGTGATGCGCTCTGCGGGAAGCGGTTCTCCGATCACGCCGGTGGAGGAGGTGAAGACCCGCCCCTGTTCCACACCGCATGTTTGGGCAACCGCAGCCGTAATCGCCTCCACCGCCGCAACGCCGCCTTTGCCGGTGAAGGCATTTGCGTTGCCAGAGTTCACAAGGATCGCCGCAGCGCCGTCCGACGGGCCGCCAAGTTTGGCCTGACAATCAAGAACGGGTGCTGCGCGGGTGGATGACTTGGTGAATACCCCAGCCACTGTCGTGCCGGGTGCCAGAAGCGCCAGCATCACATCGGTGCGCCCTTGATACTTCACCCCCGCCGCCATGGTGGCAAAGGTCACGCCATCAATGACGGGCAGGTCTGGAAAGGCCGCCGGGGCCAGCGGAGAGACTTTGGTGATTGTCGCCAAGGAAGGTTACTCCAGCAGTTCGAGGTCTTTGAGGATCGCGGGGTCGAGCCCTTCGGCACCGCTGCGGTCCACGTCTGCGGCGGCGGTGACGTCCTCAATGGTGGTCTGGACGCGGGTCTGGCGCAATTGAAGTTCCAGTTCCTCCCGCACGCTTTCAAGCGAAGGCGCTTCGGTTTTGCGGGTCTCGTTCAGTTTGATCACATGCCAGCCAAACTGTGTCTGTACGGGATCAGAGACGGCACCCGGCTCCATCGCGACGACGGCTGCTTCAAATGAGGGGACCATCATGCCCTTGCCAAACCACCCCAGCGACCCGCCACCGGGGCCGGAAGGGCCAGTGGATTTCTCCCGTGCGAGGGCTGCGAAATCGGCACCACTGTCAAGTTCCTCTTTCAGGGCAATTGCGGCTTCCTCTGTCTCCACCAGAATGTGGGATGCGTTGTATTCCTCACCGGCTTCGGCATTGGCGTATTGTTCGTCGTAGGCCGCCTGAACGTCGTCTTCGGACAGGGGAGAGGCCATGTTCCGTTCAATCACTTCGCCGGCCGTCAGGGAGCGCAGTTCATTCTCAATCGACAGGCTGACGCGGGCGGGCAGATCGCCCTCATAGCTGTCAGCGAGCGCCGCCTGCTGGACCAGCTGATCCAGAATACCGGTGAACAACACTTCGTCAGGCAGTTGGCGGTATTGTTCGGGCAGGCTGGCGCGCGCGATGATCATGTGGCCGAGGGTAATCTCCGTGTCGTTCACAATTGCGACAACCTGATCAATGGATGGTTTGTCCTGCGCGGTCGCAGGCAGGCTCAACGCCGCTGAAATGACAACAGAGGCGAGAAAAGTGAGGGGTTTTTGCATGGATTGTCCTATCGTTCACCCTGCTCGGGGGCTGCTACATTGACAGTGTTTCTTGCGGCGCCTACATCGGCTGCAAGGCGCGGAAGAACCGCGCAATCCCCCTCTATCTATGGGGTGACACCGCGCTCGGCAAGCAGATCGGCGTCGGAACAAACACATTCGGCTGGAGAGTACATGCTGGGTATCGGAACAATCGCCAAAAAGGTATTTGGCACAGCCAACGACCGAAAAATCAAAGCCACGCGCCCGCTGGTGGCAAAGATCAACGCGCTGGAGCCGGAGATCGAAAAGCTGTCCGACGAAGGGCTGAAAGAAAAAACCGCCGATCTGAAACAGCGCGCTCAAAGCGGCACCAGCCTTGATGATCTGCTGCCAGAGGCCTTTGCCGCCTGTCGCGAAGCGGCGCGGCGGACGCTGGGCATTCGCGCTTTTGACACGCAGATGCTGGCGGCGATCTTTCTGCATCAGGGCAACATCTCTGAACAGAAAACGGGTGAGGGCAAGACGCTGACCGCCGCACTTGCGGCCTATCTCAATGCCCTGACCGGCAAAGGCGTTCATATCGTCACCGTGAACGAATACCTCGTGCAACGGGACGCGGATTGGATGGGCAAGGTGTTTGCAGCGCTTGGCATGACCACCGGTGCGGCCATCTCAATGATGCCGGAAGAGGAAAAGCGCGCGGCCTATGAGTGTGACATCACCTATGCCACCAACAACGAGCTTGGGTTCGACTATCTGCGCGACAACATGAAGTCGAACCTGGGTGAGATCCTGCAAAAGCACCACAACTTCGCCATCGTGGACGAAGTGGACAGCATCCTGATTGATGAGGCGCGGACGCCGCTGATCATCTCGGGCCCCGCGCAGGACCGCTCGGACATGTATCTGACCATCGACAAACTGATCCCCTCCTTGCAGGACGATCATTTTGAGCTGGACGAAAAGACCCGCAATGTGACCTTCACAGATGACGGGAACGAGTTTCTGGAAGAGCAGCTGCGCGCCCGTGAGATGATCGAAGAGGGTCAGTCGCTCTATGATCCTGAAAGCACGACCATCGTGCACCACGTCAATCAGGGCCTGCGCGCGCACAAGCTGTTTACCAAGGACAAGGATTACATTGTCCGCGACGGTGAGATCATGCTGATCGACGAATTCACTGGCCGCATGATGCAGGGCCGTCGTTTGTCGGACGGGTTGCATCAGGCGATTGAGGCCAAGGAAGGCGTGAAGATCCAGCCGGAGAACGTCACGCTCGCCTCCGTCACTTTCCAGAACTACTTCCGTCTTTATGACAAGCTGGCCGGCATGACCGGCACCGCGCTGACAGAGGCTGAGGAATTCATGCAGATCTACGGTCTGGGTGTTGTCGAAGTGCCGACAAACCTGCCGATCGCGCGTGAAGACGAAGACGACGCGGTCTACCGCACGGCGGGTGAGAAATACGATGCGATGATCGAAAAGGTGGCGGAGGCCCATGAGAAGGGTCAGCCCTGCCTTGTCGGGACCACATCCATTGAGAAGTCCGAGCAGCTGAGCCAGATGCTGACGACAGCGGGCATCACACACAACGTCCTGAACGCCCGCCAGCACGAGAAAGAAGCGCAGATCATCGCGGACGCGGGCAAGCTGGGCGCGGTCACCATCGCGACCAACATGGCGGGCCGGGGGACAGACATTCAGCTGGGCGGCAATGTCGAGATGAAAGTGCTTGAGGCGATCAGCGCCGATCCCGAAGCGGACCCTGCGGAAGTACGCGCCCGCATCGAAGCAGAACACGCCGATGAAAAGAAGCAGGTTCTGGCGGCAGGCGGCTTGTATGTCCTCGCCTCCGAACGTCACGAAAGCCGCCGGATCGACAACCAGCTGCGCGGCCGTTCAGGCCGTCAGGGGGATCCGGGGCGAACCTCTTTCTTCTTGTCGCTCGAAGACGATCTGATGCGGATTTTCGGGTCTGAACGGCTTGAAAAAGTGCTCAAGACCCTTGGTCTGAAGGAAGGCGAAGCGATTGTGCACCCGTGGGTGAACAAATCGCTGGAGCGGGCACAGGCGAAAGTCGAAGGCCGCAACTTCGACATCCGCAAACAGCTTCTGAAATACGACGACGTGATGAACGAGCAGCGCAAAGTTATCTTTGGGCAACGCCGCGACATCATGGAAGCCGAGGACCTGAGCGAGATCATCACTGACATGCGCCATCAGGTGATCGACGATCTGATCGACACCTACATGCCGCCCAAGACCTATGCCGACCAATGGGACACGCAGGGTTTCTATGCCGCAGTGATCGAGCAGTTGAACATCGACGTGCCGGTCATTGCCTGGTGTGAAGAGGACGGTGTGGATGATGAGATTATCCGCGAACGTCTGATTGAGGCGACCGACAAGATGATGGCCGAGAAGGTCGAAGGCTTTGGCCCGGAGAACATGCGGCTGATCGAAAAGCAGCTGCTGTTGCAGACCATCGACGCCAAGTGGCGTGAACACCTTGTCACGCTGGAGCATCTGCGATCCGTCGTCGGCTTCCGTGGTTATGCGCAACGCGATCCACTGAACGAATACAAGAACGAGAGCTTCCAGCTGTTTGAGGTCATGCTTGACAGTTTGCGGCAGGATGTGACGCAGAAACTGGGTCAGGCGCAGCCGATGACCGAGGAAGAGCGTAAAGCCATGATGGAGGAAATCGCCGCCCGTCAGGCCGCGATGCAACAGGCCATCGATGATGCGGCAGCACCTGCTCCGGCCCCCACGGCCGATGCGGCTGAAGGCTTTGTTGAGGATGATCCGAGCACATGGGGCAACCCCGGACGCAATGATCCCTGTCCTTGCGGCTCAGGAAAGAAATTCAAACACTGCCACGGGCGGCTGGTCTAACCCCCGCTGACACGGCAGCTTTTGACGTTTGGAAAGGGCGATTGACCGGCAGGTCGCCGCCCTTTCGCCATATTCCGTCCTCTGATCCGTCATATCCAAGCCCAGATTGTCCTGCATCAAGGCGGTAATTGATTCCGCGGAAGGGACAAACCGATGGCACGGACAAGGGAAATACTGACTGTAGCGGGCACACTTGCATGTGCTGCGGGCATTGGTTTCGTCATGCAGAATTCCGATGTTGCGGAAAAGCGATATGGCAAAACTACGGAAGAGACTGGGGCGGTCATCGGTGCATCCGTTTCCGACGCGATCCTTGATGTGCAAGAGATCAAGCTGACTTCAGCTGAGATCGCCGCAGCTCCCAAACTGCCCGAGCCCGACGCAGAGGTGACCACCGCAAGCGCACCGCAAAGCCAGCTGAGCGAGCTTGATGTGCCGGCGCTGGCGCAGACTGTGGATCCTGTGAAACCGGCTTGTGAGATCACGGTCAATGCCCGTCCTGTGGCCGCCGCCATGGTGGATTTGCAGATGACGGCTGCGTGTTTCCCGAACGAGCGTGTGACCGTGCACCACAACGGGATGATCTTTACTGAAACCACCTCTGACGCGGGTGTGGTCTCCCTGACAGTGCCAGCGCTGTCCGAGGATGCCGTGTTCATCTTTGCCTTCTCCAATGGGGATGGCGCCGTTGCACAGACCACTGTGGAAGAGCTGAACGGGTATGACCGTGCGGTATTGCAGTGGAAAGGCAATGCCGGGTTTGAAATCCATGCCCGCGAATTTGGCGCGGACTATGGTGAACCGGGCCACCTGTGGCATGGCGCACCGGGCGACATCTCCACGGCTGTGTCCGGCAAGGGGGGCGTGCTGACCCAGCATGGCGATCAGGAAGCAGCGGATCCATTCCTCGCAGAAGTATATACCTTCCCGCGTGATGCAGAAGGGCTGTCGGGGGACATTGCATTGAGCGTGGAAACCGAAGTGACCCAAGCCAACTGCGGCGTTGAAATTGAAGCCCAATCACTGGAAGTCCAGCAGGACGGGCAGATCAAAACCCAGAATCTGACCTTGCCGGTTCCCGCTTGTGATGCGGTTGGCAGCTTTCTTGTGTTGAATAATCTGCTGCAAGACCTGAAAGTCGCATCAAGGTAACGCAACGGTCGGGGTCATATGGGTAACCTGAAACGTGCGGCGATCTTCGCCGCACTTTTTGTTATTACAGGTCTGCACGCACTGGCGCAGGATGTCACGCTGACGTCCCGCGATGGCAAGGTCGAATTGATCGGCACGCTTCTGGGGTTTGATGGCGAATTCTACCGCTTGCAGACGGAGTATGGCGAACTCACCGTTGATGGTTCTGGCGTGAATTGCGAGGGACCCGGCTGCCCGAATCTACAGGATTTTGTGGCGGAGGTGATGCTGTCCGGCTCTGCCACAATGGGGGCGGTGTTGATGCCCGCGCTGATCGATGCCTTTGCGCTGCGCAATGGATACAAGGTCAGCCGTGAGACCTATGACGCGACCCAGTTTGCCTATGTGCTGACCCGGGCGGATACGGGCAAGACCGCCGCCCGCTTTGATTTCCGTGCCACCAATACCGACGAAGGCTTTGCCGATCTGCTGGCGGATGAGGCGGATATTGTGCTGGCTTTGAGAGAGGTCCGGCGCGAGGAACGGATCAATGCGCGCGATGCCGGGATGGGGGATCTGACCGGGGCCAACCGCAGCCGCGTGCTGGCGCTGGATGCAGTGGTGCCGGTGGTATCGGCGAGCAATCCGATCAAGGCGATCTCTCCGCTTGATCTGGCGCGTGTGTTTGCGGGGCTGGTCACCAATTGGCAGGATCTGGGCGGGCCGGATGCGCCGATTGATCTGCATTTGCCGACCCCTTCCAGCGGGCTGTCCCAGGCGATTGTGGATCAGGTGATGACCCCGGCGAAGCTGGACTTTGCCGAAGGGATCACCCGCCACGCCTTGCCCGCGCAGATCGCGGAAGCCGTGGCACGGGACACATTTGCGCTGGGCATCACGTCCTATGCGGAGCGGCGCGGGACGCAGGTTTTGACGCTGGGCGGGACCTGCGGGTTCTTTCTGGATGCCGCACGGCGGACCATCAAGACGGAAGATTATCCACTGACCGCACCGATGTTTCTTTATGTGCCGGCACGGCGTTTGCCCTTGATTGCAAGGGAATTTTTGGCCTTCACGCGAGAGCCTGCGGCGCAGAATGTGATCCGGCGGGCGGGGTTCGTGGACCAGACGCCGGAGGAGATTCCGGTGGACGAACAGGGCAATCGGTTTGCCAATGCAATCACGGTGGCGGGGGGCGAAACCTCCCTTGAGGAATTGCAACGGATGACGGCGACGCTGACCCCGATGGCGCGGCTGACAACCAGTTACCGGTTTGAGACCGGGTCGATCCGGCTGGATGCGCAGTCCCGGTCGAACGTGCAGCAATTGGCCCGTGCGTTGGAACAGGGGCAGTACGACGCGCGGCAGTTGATGTTCGTGGGGTTCAGCGATGGCGAGGGGGCGGCGAAGGCCAACCGGGACATCGCGTTGCGGCGGGCACAAGCCGTGCAGCGCGCGGTGAGTGCGGCGGCGGTGACCGCGAATATGGAGCGGGTCGATGTGCGGGTGGACGCCTTTGGAGAGGCGATGCCGATGGCCTGTGATGACACCGCATGGGGCCGTCAGGTGAACCGGCGGGTTGAGGTTTGGGTCAGATAAACCCATCCGCGCGGAAGCTGAGTTCGGTCGATTTTCCGATGATCAGATGGTCATGCAGGGTGAGGCCAAGCGCGTCGCAGGCGGCGGCGATCTGGTGGGTCATGTCGATGTCGGCCTGCGACGGGGTGGGATCACCGGAAGGGTGATTGTGTACTAAAATCAACGCACTGGCGTTCAATTCAAGCGCGCGTTTGGCGACCTCGCGCGGGTAGACGGGGACGTGGTCGACGGTGCCTTTGGCCTGTTCTTCGTCCGCGATGAGGACGTTCTTACGGTCGAGGTAGAGCACGCGAAAGCACTCCGTCTCCCGATGGGCCATGGCGGTGTGGCAATAGTCGATCAGCGCGTCCCAGCTGGAGACGACGTGCTGCTGCATGACGCGGGCGCGGGCCATGCGCTGGGCGGCGGCCTCAACAATTTTGAGTTCAATAACAACAGCATCGCCCACGCCGGAGAGGTCACGCAGGCGGGCTTCTGATGCGGAAATCACGCGGTTGAAATCGCCGAAGCGGTCCATCAGGGCGCGCGCCAGAGGCTTCACATCGCGGCGGGGGATGGCGCGGAAAAGGACGAGTTCGAGGAGTTCATAGTCAGGCATGGCCGCCGCCCCGCCGGCCATGAAACGGGCGCGCAGACGTTGGCGGTGGTCCTTGATGTAGGACGGCTGTTTGTCCGGGATCGGTGCTGCGTGCGGGGCTTCATCCAGCAAGAAGGGGAGGGCGGAATCGCTGAAGGTGCTCATGGGATGAGGGTGGTGGATCGTGGTTACGGAAGGGTTAACAGATTTCGGGTGGGACGTGAAAAGGGGGATGCCAGGTGGGTTGTTACCTGTGCACAGGCTGTACACAACCTGTACACCGGCAGCGCGCGTTGGGGTGGCAACGGGGGTTAACGGTTAACAAAGCATGAAAAAGGCGACGCGGGGGTGCGTCGCCTTTTGGGTGTTGGGTTGTGTGATTTCCGGGGCGCCTCCCGGTGAGTCGTCTTACCGGGGCTCCGCCCGTGAACGACACAAAACCTCCACTGGAGGTTTTGCCGGGCAAAGCCCGGTCAGTCGTCTTGCCGGGGCTCCGCCCGTGAATTGCACAAATGCGCCACTGGAGCATTTGCCCGGCAAAGCCGGGACAGCAATTCACCCCTTCATCGAATCCCAGAAACTCTTCACGCTGGAGAAGAAATCCTTGCTCTCTGGATTGTTCTCCGAGGACAGCTCTTCAAATTCGCGCAGCAGTTCTTTTTGCTTTGACGTCAGGTTCACGGGCGTCTCAACGGCCAGTTCGATGATCATGTCACCAATGCCACCGCCACGCAGGGGTGGCATGCCTTTGCCGCGCAGGCGCATCTGGCGGCCGGATTGGCTGCCGCCGGGGATTTGCACGCGGCCACGGCCACCGTCGATGGTGGGCACTTCGATGGTGCCGCCCAGCGCTGCGGTGCTCATGGAGACGGGCACGCGGCAGAAAAGGTTCGGACCGTCGCGGTCGAAGAGTTCGTGATCGGCCACTTCGATGAAGATGTAGAGATCACCGGAGGGACCGCCGCGCATGCCCGCTTCGCCTTCGCCCGCGAGACGGATGCGGGTGCCGGTTTCGACCCCTTGGGGAATGTTCACGCTGAGCGCGCGGTCTTTATCCACGCGGCCCGCACCCCGGCAGGTGTTGCAGGGGTTCTTGACCGTCTGACCCAGACCCGAACAGGTGGGGCAGGTGCGTTCAACCGTGAAGAAACCCTGTTGTGCACGCACTTTGCCCATGCCGGAACAGGTCGGGCATGTGGTGGGTTCCGCACCGCCTTCGGCCCCGGTGCCAGAGCAGCTGCCGCAGGCGATGGAGGTGGGGACGTTGATGGATTTTTGCAGTCCAGCGTAGGCTTCCTCAAGCGAAATGCGCAGGTTGTAGCGCAGGTCAGAGCCACGTGCGGCACGGCGTCCACCGCCCTGCCCACCACCGCGCTGGCCCATGAAGTCACCAAACAGGTCGTCGAAGACGTCGGAGAAGGCAGAGGAGAAGTCCCCCTGTCCGCCGCCAAAACCACCGCCGGGACGTCCGCCGCCCATGCCACCTTCAAAGGCGGCATGACCATAGCGGTCGTAGGCGGCTTTCTTGTCGCCGTCCTTGAGCACCTCGTAGGCCTCGTTGGCTTCCTTGAACTGAGCTTCGGCTTTGGGATTGTCGGCGTTGCGGTCGGGGTGAAGCTCTTTCGCCTTGCCGCGATAGGCTTTCTTGATCTCATCCGCTGAGGCCCCTTTGGCGACGCCAAGGATCTCATAATAGTCACGTTTTGCCATACACTTACCCTCTTGCGGGAACGTGAAGGGCCGGCCCGTTTTTCAGGCCGGCCCAATCAGGGTTCCGCATGCGCGCTTAGGCGCGCTTGTCGTCGTCCAGATCTTCGAACTCGGCATCGACGATGTCGTCGTCCGGGCCACCGGCGTCCTGAGGGGCGTCTGTGGCTTCGGCCATGTCTTCGCTTTCCTCGGCGGAGGCCTTGTAGATCGCCTCACCCAGTTTCATGGCCGCTTCGGTCACGTTCTGGATGCCGGATTTGATCTTCTCGGCGTTGTCTGTTTCCAGATCATCGTTGAGGGCCGCGATGGCCAGTTCGATGGCTTCGATCGTGGTCGGATCGACCTTGTCCTTATGCTCTTCCATGGATTTCTCCGTGGAGTGGATAAGGCTTTCGGCCTGGTTGCGGGCATCGACCAATTCGCGACGCTCCTTGTCCGCCTCGGCGTTCTCCTCGGCGTCCTTGACCATCTTTTCGATGTCCTCGTCCGACAGACCGCCGGACGCCTGGATGGTGATCTTCTGCTCCTTGCCGGTGCCTTTGTCCAAGGCGCCGACAGACACGATGCCGTTGGCGTCGATGTCGAAGGTCACTTCGATCTGGGGCATGCCACGGGGGGCAGGCGGGATGTTTTCGAGGTTGAAGGCACCGAGGATCTTGTTGTCGGTCGCCATCTCACGCTCCCCCTGGAAGACCCGGATGGTTACCGCGTTCTGGTTGTCTTCGGCAGTTGAGAAGACCTGAGACTTCTTTGTGGGGATCGTGGTGTTGCGGTCGATCAGGCGTGTGAACACGCCGCCAAGGGTTTCGATGCCCAAGGAAAGCGGTGTCACGTCCAAGAGGACCACGTCCTTGACGTCGCCTTGCAGAACACCGGCCTGGATCGCGGCACCGAGGGCCACAACTTCGTCAGGGTTCACACCCTTGTGGGGTTCCTTGCCGAAGAATTTGGTCACTTCCTCGATCACTTTGGGCATACGGGTCATACCGCCGACCAACACGACTTCGTCGATGTCGGAAGCGGAGAGGCCTGCATCCTTCAGGGCAGCCGCGCAGGGCTTCATGGAGGCTTTGATCAGGTCACCGACGAGGCTTTCCAGCTTGGCGCGGGTCAGCTTCATCACCATGTGCAGCGGCGAGCCGTCCTTGCCCATGGAGATAAACGGCTGGTTGATCTCTGTCTGGGTGGAGGAGGACAGTTCGATCTTGGCTTTTTCAGCGGCTTCCTTGAGGCGCTGGAGGGCCATCTTGTCTTTGGTCAGATCGACGCCATGCTCTTTCTTGAACTCATCCCCGAGGTAGTTGACGATGCGCATGTCGAAGTCTTCACCACCCAGGAACGTGTCACCGTTGGTGGATTTCACTTCGAAGAGGCCATCGTCGATCTCAAGAATGGTCACGTCGAATGTACCGCCGCCAAGGTCATAGACCGCGATGGTTTGCGTGTTTTCCTTGTCGAGGCCATAGGCGAGGGCCGCCGCGGTTGGTTCGTTGATGATGCGGAGCACTTCGAGGCCCGCGATCTTGCCCGCGTCCTTGGTCGCCTGACGCTGGGCGTCGTTGAAGTAGGCGGGGACGGTGATGACCGCTTGGGTCACTTCTTCGCCAAGGTAGCTTTCAGCGGTTTCTTTCATCTTGCCGAGGATGAAGGCGGAGATTTGGCTGGGCGAGTATTTCTCACCCTTGGCTTCGACCCATGCGTCGCCGTTGCCGCCGTCAATCACGTTGAAGGGCAGGTTCTTCTTGTCCTTGGCCAGATCCGCATCGTCATTGCGACGGCCGATCAGGCGCTTGACGCCGAAGATGGTGTTGTCGGGGTTGGTGACGGCCTGGCGTTTTGCCGGCTGGCCTACAAGGCGCTCGTCATCGGTGAAGGCCACGATGGATGGTGTGGTACGCGCGCCTTCGGCGTTCTCAATCACGCGCGGCTGGCTGCCGTCCATGATGGCGATACAGGAGTTTGTCGTACCAAGGTCAATGCCGATTACTTTGGACATAATTTCGATCCCTCTTTTATCTTAAGGCGATGTCACGAAGCTGTGGCCCGTTTTGGCACCAAGGCTCCGATTGGGTGAGGCCGAAAGCGGCTGCTGTTCGGCGGTTCGTCGGGTATATAAGGAGCGGATATGGCCCCTGCAACCTGTCGGAGGGGGGCAAAACAGGGAATCTGTGAGGATTTTGCCGATCCGGGGGAAGAATATCACGCTATGGCGGTTTTGAAGGTCAGGGGATTCGACGTTTACAAGGGTTTGCTGGACGGGGCGGCGCAGGCGCAGATGGTTGCGGCGGTCCGTGAGGTGGTGCGCGTGGCACCGCTGTTTCAGCCGGATACGCCCTATGGGAAGCCGATGTCGGTGCGGCTGACGGCGGCGGGGCAGTATGGGTGGTATTCGGATCGGAAGGGCTATCGCTATGTGGCGGCGCATCCCAGCGGGCGGCCCTGGCCCGCGATCCCGCCGGAGGTGTTGGCGGTGTGGGACCGGGTCACGGGGCTGGCGCGAAGGCCGGAGTGTTGTTTGATCAACTACTACGGGGAGGGCGCGAAGATGGGGCTGCATCAGGACCGCGACGAGGCGGATTTCCAGTGGCCGGTTGTGTCAATCTCGCTGGGGGATGATGCGCTGTTTCGGATCGGGAACACCACGCGCGGCGGCAAGACGGAGAGTGTGTGGTTGCAGTCAGGGGACGTGGTGGTGATGGGCGGGGCGGCTCGGTTGACGTATCATGGGGTGGACCGGGTGCGCGCGGGGTCGTCGCGGGTGCTGGAAAAGGGGGGGCGGATTAATTTGACGCTGCGGGTGGTGGGGTAGGTGGGGGGGGTGGTTGGAGGTTAAGTATTCTGGATGCCGGGCCTTGCGTGAGTGGCGGCAAAGCGCAGGGAGTGGATTTTGCAGAGTCGCGCGGCCAGCTCCCATCCAATCCAGAAATCGCACCGGATTTGTGCACCATTTTTGGGAAACGTCGGACAAACTGCCAAAGCAATTGTCCGACGCGCAGCTTACTTCCGTTTGATTGTCTCGACCACATGCGTAGACTTTTTCGTCTGTGCTTTCTTAACAGTGGTGAAACGACCGGTTCTGGCACTGCGGCCAACTTTGAAAGATTTCTTAGCCATGGTGATTTCCTCGTAGGCATGAAGTTCAGGTCGAGGGGCGACATGTCGCCCGTCTGTTTCTCAATTTTGTGTTAGCCTACTCTGGTACCAGAATGGGCCACGCACGCAGCCCAAACGCTTTCGCGTAGAGCCGGTTGCCAGATTTCGGGCACGTCCGCCAAGGGCGAAAAACGTACCGATATCCGGGCGGTGGGGTGAACGAACGTCTTGTCATTTCACCGTCCTCCGTCGGGGCGTATGTTGCTTTATGACCCAAAATCCGCTAAACGCAGCCTTGTTAGGAGACTGATTTGGCTTTCGGGAGGCTCTGCATCGTCAAGCCCCGGTTAGCACGATACAGAATTCGTTTGGAGGCTCAGGGTGCAACCTGAGCCTTCTCTCGTTTGTCATACTGATAAAACTGCCTTTGCTCGATAGTAGTCTTTAGCCAAAAGCGCACATTGATGTGCCATCTCTGAATTTATATTATATTTCTCAGATACTTCTAGAATTTCAGGAGACTTCCGGAGCTTTGAAACTGGAACATGTAGAGCATAGCAAAACATGTCCGCTTCTTCCTCCAAGTCAGCGTTCTCGGTGTTGACCTTTGACCAGTCCTTGGCACGATCAACCCCACGATTGTGCGCAACACGCTTGTTTGTACTGCCTTCACAGCCTCGGTTTCGCGCGGCAATTCTCAATTTATGGTTTTGTCTGAAGACGTGGCCAAATTCGTGGCCGAGGCTTTCTGACGCTCTGAAGAAATCTTCCCCGTGAGCCGCGTGGCCTTCAACGATCGCCTCAAAAACCCATTCACGCAGGAATATTTCGCGGCCTTCTCTAAAGTCGCAAAAGGCTTCAAGACTGCCGTCAATCGGTTTTCCCTGCAAGTCGAGGAAGTGCCGGTCGTCTGCAGTCCAGTTTCCGTATTTCGGAAGCTCAAACTGCAATATGCTCGACAAGCATACTGGGGCGTCCGAACAAGAAACCCGTGATCGAAGTTCACTAGCGGAATCGACTATCTCAACCAACGTGTTGTGGTCTGAGATTCGCTTAGGACGATCATCCCTAAGCCCTTGATAAGGCAGTGTTGGAAATGGTTGCAGCAAGATTTCTTATCCCTTCTGCAAGCTTCTTTTAAAGGCCACAACTTTGCGTGCTTCTTCTTCGTTCCGTGGGCGAATTGTGATCTTACTTTGGCTAATATCGCTAAAGAACCGCAGTTGCTCGGCATCACGTTCGGACAAACCGAATGTTTGGATTGATTTGTCCACAAACTCCGAGGTTGGCGGACGGCTTCCATTAAGCACCCTTGCTATTAGAGCTGCTGATACCTGCATCTGTTCTGCAATCACCTTGAAGGTCATACGGCGATCACGAGCCAAATCCTCAAATTTTCGGGCAAAGGCAGATTTTTCTATCGACATGAGTGTTCTCCCGCTTTGGGGGACATTTATTGACAGTTTACGTAAACTGTCAATACCTGATATTGAATAACCTACAACAAATTGGGGTGCGGCGGGTCGCTTATACCACTACTATGGCCTTGCCTTGACCAGATCACGCATAAGCCCTTGTACGTTCAATCGAGATACACAACGAATATCTCCTTCAGGCTGACAGCTGTCATCAGACGCAAAGGAGATCCAGCGCGCCTTCGTTTGCACGGCGTCAATCCACCAACTGGCGCTTCAACCTACCGCCGCGCATTCCAGCTGAGCGACGCATGCTTGCGCGTATAGAACTCCCCCATCAGCCCCAGCATAATAAACACCGCGCCCAGCCAGAACGCATATTCCCAAGACGAATACTTCGGCACGTAGTTGATGAACGCAAACCCGCGGGCCTGGTCGATGCAGTGGAACAGCGGGTTCCAGTCGAACATGTTCAGCATGAAGCTGGGCAGGGTGTTGGCCACGAACATCTTGCCCGAGGCGATCATGTTCGCCCGCTGGTAGACCGTCTGGAAGATACCGACCACCGCAGGGAACCAGGGTTTCAGCGCCAGCATCACCAGTCCCAGCGCGCAGCCCGTGCCCCAGGCCAGCAGCAGCATGGAATAGGCTTGAATGGGTTGTTCGATCTCTACCGGGTTCCAGGCGACGTGGTAGATGAACAGGATCACGAACAGCGACAGCGTCTGTACGTAGAGGCAGCCAAGCGCGGCCGAGCAGATGGAGATGATGGTGTTCATCGGCGCGTGCTGCATCATCGGGCTGGAGGGGCCTTCGGACCCGGCAACAGCGCCCAGCGCCTTGATGTGGGTCATGTAGAGGAACACGCCGGACATCAGGTAGATCAGGAAATCCCCGCGCAGGCCTGCGCTGCGGGCGCCCAGAAGGCTGAACATTGCATAGAAGGCCGCCACGAACATGACGGCCTGCAACATATTCAGCAGGATCGCCACAAGGGCGTTCCGGTGCTGGCTGCGGATTGAGCGGACCACGTTGTGGTAGATCAGCTCAAACATGGTCATGGCGGAGGAAAGTGGGCCTCGCCGTCTTGGGGTCGCTTGGAACATGGCGGCTGCCTTATGCTGCGAAATCTCTGCCTATAACGGAATTCTTGCTGATCCGTTTTCACGCAAGCATAAGGGGAAGAAGTTGCGCAATCAACAAAAGGCAAGGATCACGGGCACGATGGACTATGAAAAACTGGTGAGTGTGATGCGGCGGTTGTCGCTGGAAGCAGGCGACAAGATCATGGAGATCTATGGCCGCGATGATTTTGAGGTCACATCCAAGTCGGATGACAGTCCGGTGACGGCTGCGGACAAGGCGGCAGATGAGATCATTTCAGCCGGGTTGCGGGCGGCGTTTCCCGAGGTGATGCTGGTGACGGAGGAGCAATCGGCCACCCATGAGGCCCGCGGCGATACCTTTCTGATTGTCGATCCGCTCGACGGCACCAAGGAGTTCATTCACCGGCGGGGTGATTTCACGGTGAACATTGCGCTGGTCGAAGGGGGCGTGCCGACACGGGGGATTGTTTATGCGCCGGCCAAGGACCGGATGTTCTTCACCCGCGCGGATGGTGCATCGGTTGAGGAAGCGGGCCCGTTTGACAAGGACCAATTGGGTGCGTGTTCTCAGATCCGGGTTGCGGAGGCGGAGAATGATGCGCTGATGGTTGTGGCCTCCAAATCGCATCGGGATCAGGCGACGGATGACTACATTGGCAAGTATGGTGTCAAGGATATGACCAGCGCGGGGTCGTCGCTGAAGTTCTGTCTGGTGGCGACGGGGGAGGCGGATTTGTACCCCCGTCTGGGCCGCACGATGGAGTGGGACACGGCAGCCGGGCATGCGGTGTTGAACGGTGCGGGAGGGGCCGTGGTCCGGTTTGATGATCACAGCCCCCTCACCTACGGGAAGGCGGATTTTGCCAATCCGTTCTTTATCGCCCATGCGCCCAGCGTTGCGTTGAAGTCCGCCTGATGTCGGTTCTGATTGTCATCCCCGCCCGCTATGCGTCGTCGCGCTATCCCGGCAAGCCTTTGGCGGCACTGACCGGGTCCAGCGGTGTGGCGCGCAGTTTGATCGAACGGTCCTGGCTTGCGGCCAGCGACGTGCAGGGTGTGGACCGGGTTGTGGTGGCGACTGACGACAATCGCATCAAGGAGGCGTCGGAGGCGTTTGGGGCGGAGGTTGTGATGACCTCAACCACCTGCCGGAATGGGACCGAGCGTTGTGCAGAGGCGCATGAGGTGTTGGGCGGCGGGTATGAGATTGTTGTGAACCTGCAAGGGGATGCGCCGCTGACCCCGCATTGGTTTGTGGAGGGTTTGGTGGAGGGGTTGCGCGCGGCCCCGAAGGCGGAGATCGCGACACCGGTGCTGCGCTGTGATGGTGCGGCGTTGAACGGCTTGCTGGCGGATCGAAAGGCGGGCCGTGTGGGCGGCACCACGGCGGTGTTCGATGTGGATCATCATGCGATGTATTTCTCCAAGGAGGTCGTGCCCTTTACCTCCGAGGTTTATGGCGATGGCGATGCAACGCCGGTGTTTCACCATGTCGGGGTCTATGCCTACCGTCCAGATGCCCTTGCGGCTTACACAAGCTGGCCCACGGGACCGTTGGAAACGCTGGAAGGGTTGGAGCAGTTGC
Source organism: uncultured Sulfitobacter sp. (assembly GCF_947500075.1). Classification (GTDB taxonomy): domain Bacteria; phylum Pseudomonadota; class Alphaproteobacteria; order Rhodobacterales; family Rhodobacteraceae; genus Sulfitobacter. Next base: position 491,300 of record NZ_CANMQS010000003.1, read on the forward strand.
GGTTCATGGAGAACGGGCGGAACGTGCTGTGTGTCGAGGTCGAAGCACGTGGCCGGGCGTTCTGGGAGCTCAACAACCCCGAAGACGTGCCGAAGATCGAGGCGATGATGCAGCAGATGGGATTGGCGTAACCCCTTGTCCACAGGCAGGTTACCGCTCGCATTTCTGTGCAATGTGCCGGTGATCATGAAGCTGCCACAAAAAGGGTGAAAAATCGCGCAATTGTCACCCTGTTGTGGGGTCCGACCCCTGCTATCCCTGTTTGTGAGGTGTTTGATTCGATTGGGAATTGGGTGCTGTGGGGGGGAGGGTCGAAGGTCTTGCAAGGCTGATCGGCGGCATCCGCGCTCCACCGTGTCCGGAGGGCGGATCGGGGCCGAATGTGACCGCGCTGTCCAACAGTGCGGATTGAGTGAAACGTAGTTTTGTGCGAAAGCCGCCGGTATAAGGTTCAGCAGAGCCAATTATTCATGAAGCTGTGCTAGTATGCAGTGTGTTTGTAACGCGTGACCGGGGCGATTTGAGTGAGCGAAGGAAGACCATGCCTAAGAAAGTGACAAAAGCGATTTTTCCGGTGGCCGGAATGGGGACGCGGTTCTTGCCTGCGACCAAATCGGTGCCAAAGGAAATCATGACGTTGGTTGATCGTCCTTTGATCCAATATGCCATTGATGAAGCCCGCGCGGCAGGTATCAAGGAGTTCATCTTTGTCACCTCACGCGGGAAGGGGGCGTTGGAGGATTACTTTGATCACGCGCCCACGCTGGAGCAGGAATTGCGCAAGAAGGGCAAGACCGAGCTGCTGGAGACCCTGCGGAACACCAACATGGAAAGTGGCGCGATTGCCTATATCCGGCAGCATCGCGCGCTGGGGCTGGGCCATGCGGTCTGGTGTGCCCGGCGGCTGATCGCGAATGAGCCGTTTGCGGTGATCCTGCCCGATGACGTGATCGCAGCGGAGAAGCCCTGTTTGCAGCAGATGGTCGAAGCCTACAGCGAAACCGGCGGCAACATGGTCGCCGCGATGGAAGTGCCAGCGGAGAAAGCGTCCTCTTACGGGATGCTGGATGTGGCAGAGAATATGGGCCAGATGGTCAAGGTGAAGGGCATGGTGGAAAAGCCGAAGTCCGAAGACGCGCCTTCCAATCTGGCGGTGATCGGGCGGTACATTCTGGCGCCGACGGTTTTGCAGAACCTCAACCAGATCAAATCCGGGTCCGGCGGGGAGATCCAGCTGACCGATGCGATTGCCAATGAGATTGAGCAGGATCGCAATGTCTATGGCTACCGGTTTGAAGGGCAGCGGTTCGATTGCGGCTCTAAATCAGGGTTTTTGCAGGCGACTGTGGCCTTTGGTCTGGCGCGTCCGGACCTGCGGGATGATCTGAGCGCCTATCTGGAGAGCATCTCTCCGGCGAGTAAAGCGGCGCAGTAACGTTTTTGGAATCAACGCCTATGCAACATGTTTTGGTGACAGGTGGCGCGGGCTATATCGGTTCGCATGCCTGCAAGGCGTTGGCAGCGGCGGGGTTTGTGCCCGTCACATTCGACAATCTGGTGACCGGCTGGCAGGACGCGGTGAAGTTCGGCCCGTTTGAGCAGGGCGACCTGTTGGACCGCGCGCGGCTGGATGACGTGTTTGCGCAATATCAGCCGGTTGCGGTGATGCACTTTGCAGCACTTTCCCAGGTTGGGGAGAGCATGGCGGAGCCGGGGCTCTACTGGCGCAACAACGTGCAGGGGTCGCTGACGCTGATTGAAGCGGCAGTGGCGGCGGGGTGCATGCAGTTCGTCTTTTCCTCCACCTGCGCGACCTATGGCGATCAGGACAATGTGGTGCTGGATGAGACGTCAGAGCAGCATCCGATCAATGCCTATGGCGCCTCCAAACGCGCCATCGAAGACATTCTGCGCGACTTTGAAGCGGCCCACGGCCTGCGGCATGTGATTTTCCGGTATTTCAACGTCGCGGGTGCGGACCCCGAAGGCGAGGTGGGGGAGTTCCACCAGCCGGAGACGCATCTGGTGCCGCTGATGCTGGATGCGATTGAGGGCAAGCGCGATGCGCTGACGATTTACGGCACAGATTACGACACGCCGGATGGCACCTGCATCCGCGATTATGTGCATGTCTGCGATCTGGTGGATGCGCATGTGCTGGGGCTGAAGTGGCTGGCAGATGGCAAGGCCAGCCGGGTGTTCAACCTGGGCACGGGCAGTGGGTTCTCCGTGCGCGAAGTGCTGGATCACAGCCGTGAGGTGACGAACAAGCCCGTGCCGCATGTGGAAGGGTCGAGGCGTGCGGGGGATTGCACCAAGCTGGTGTCGGGATCCCAGCGCGCCGTGGATGAGTTGGGTTGGCAACCGCATCGGTCGACCCTGCGGCAGATGATCACGGATGCGTGGCGGTGGCACCAGAACGGCCATTACGACAGATAACAGAGCCTGACACGGGGGGTTTCGCATGACCAACGCCAGCCCACTGGCCCGCTACAAGCTGCGCCTGCGGCGCAAGCGGATGCTGTGGCGGGGGTTTCGCAGCAGGCGTGCACTGACGGAGGTGGCGAACCGGACAGCGGCGATCAAACCCGGTGAAATTCTGCTGTTTGCCTGCCTGCGGAACGAGGCGCTGCGCCTGCCGTATTTTCTGGAGTATTATCGGGCGCTGGGTGTGTCGCAGTTTTTGATTGTTGAAAATGACAGTGACGATGGCACCCGCGAGATGCTGGCGGATGCGACGGACGTATCGCTGTGGACCACGCCTGCCAGCTACAAGGCATCGCGGTTCGGGATGGATTGGCTGACGTGGTTGTTGCGCAGATACGGGCATGGGCACTGGACGGTGACGGCGGATGCGGATGAGCTGTTGGTGTACCCCGATCATGATACCCGAGATCTGCGGGAGCTGACCGCCTGGATGGACCAGCGCGGGCAGGTGATGATGGGGGCGTTCATGTTGGACATGTATCCCAAGGGCCCGCCGGATGATCAGGAGTATCACGCGGGCCAAGACCCCTGCGAGGTGCTGCAATGGTTTGATGCCTATGGATATTGGGTGCAGCGGCAGCCGAAGATGGGGAACCTGTGGCTTCAGGGCGGGCCGCGCGCGCGGTGTTTCTTTGCGGATGAACCAGACCGGGCACCGACGTTGAACAAGATCCCGCTGGTCAAATGGCACCGCAGTTATGCTTACGTCAATTCAACGCATAACGCCTTGCCTGCCTGGTTGAACGCCACGTTTGACGAAGGCGGGGTGGAGAAGGTGAACGGTGTTTTACTGCACACGAAGTTCCTGCCCGGCACCGCTGATCGGGCCAGAATGGAGCACGGCAGGCGGGAGCATTTTTACAATGCGGATCTCTATGATGGTTACTATACCGCGCTGGCGGAGAACCCTGATCTTTGGTGCACAAACTCCACATTGTACACAGGGTGGAAACAATTGGAGGCGTTGCGTTTGATGTCGCGCGGTGGATGGTGAGTCCGTTACGCACCGTCCCCTTTAATATTTCTTTAATTATTTGCGGCATCGCCCTATTTGAGCAATAAAATATCAATAATCTGCATATAAGCAGAACAACGGGCCGTTTTGTGGGGGAGATGTCCGGGGATGACCCGATGCAGCTTTCCGGAAGGCGGACAGGAAAGGCAGACGATTGGGCGTTTTGGGATCTTACCGTATGCGATTGGCGCGCAAGCGTCTGCGTGTGCGTGCGTATCGCAAAAGTCTGCAACTGCGTTGTGTTGTTGACCGCACATCGCAGGTCAAGGAAGGCGATCTGCTGCTGTTCTCAACACAGCGGAATGAGCAGATCCGGTTGCCCTATTTCCTGCAATACTACCGCGATATGGGCGTGACTCATTTTTTCATCGTGGACAACGACAGCGATGATGACACCCAGGATTACCTGATGGACCAGCCCGATGTGTCGCTGTGGCACACCAAGGGCAGCTACAAGCGGTCACGGTTCGGGGTGGATTGGCTGAACCATCTGCAAAGCAAATATGCCCATGGGCATTGGTGCGTGGTGGTCGATCCTGATGAATTCCTGCTGTACCCGTTCTGTGACACCCGGCCCCTGCGTGCGCTGACCGACTGGCTGGACAGTTGTTCGATCCGGGCGTTCTCCGCGATGTTGCTGGACATGTACCCCAAGGGCGGATTGAACGATCAGCCCTATGTCGCGGGGCAGAACCCGTTTGAGATCGCCAGTTGGTTTGACAGTGGCAATTACACCATCTCGCGGAACTACCATCACTGGAACCTGTGGATACAGGGGGGATGCCGCAGCCGCGTCTTCTTTCCCGATCAGCCGGAGCGCGCACCTGCGTTGAACAAGGTGCCCTTGGTGAAATGGGACCGGCGCTACACTTATGTGAATTCGACCCATATGTTGCTGCCGCGCGGGTTGAACCTGGTTTACGACGAATGGGGCGGAGAGAAAGCATCGGGCATTCTGATGCACGCGAAGTTTCTCGATACCTTCGGGGCGAAGGCGCAGGAGGAGCTGGCGCGGAGCCAGCATTATGCGGCGTCGGCTGAGTACAAGGCCTATGCGACCCAGCTGAAGGAAAATCCTGAGATCTGGTGCAAGTGGTCTGAACGCTACATCAACTGGCGGCAGCTGGAGATTCTGGGGCTGATGTCCAAAGGGAACTGGGCGTGAGCGTTGGCATTGTCATGCTGGTGCACACGGCCTTTGGCCGTGCCGAACAATCAGCACGGCATTGGGCAGCGGCGGGATGCCCTGTCGTGATCCACGTCGACAAGGCCGTGCCGCGTGTCAGGTATGACGCTTTCGTTGCCGCTTTGGCGGATGTGCCGGACCTCAAGTTCAGCAAACGGTATCGCTGCGAATGGGGAACCTGGGGGATTGTGGCGGCGTCACAAGCCGCGTCAGAGTTGATGTTGAACAGTTTCGCGGATGTTCAGCATGTCTATCTGGCCTCCGGGTCCTGTCTGCCGTTGCGGCCGGTTGAGGAACTGATTGAGTATCTTGCGGACCGCCCGAATGTCGATTTCATCGAAAGTGCGACCACCTCCGAAGTGCCCTGGACCGTGGGTGGTCTGGATATGGAGCGGTTCACGCTGCGCTTCCCGTTTTCGTGGCGGCGCAACAGGTATCTGTTTGACAGATACGTGGCCTTGCAGCGCAGGCTTAAGGTCAAACGCAAGGTGCCCAACGATCTGGAACCGCATATGGGGTCGCAATGGTGGTGCCTGTCCCGGCGCACCCTGTCGTCGATCCTGAAAGACCCGGACCGGATGGTCTATGAGCGGTATTTCAAGCGGGTGTGGATCCCGGACGAATCCTATTTCCAGACGTTGTCGCGGCAATATGCCGTCAAGATCGAGAGCCGGTCGCTGACCCTGTCGAAGTTCGATTTTCAGGGCAAGCCGCATATTTTCTATGATGATCATTTGCAGCTTCTGCGCCGGTCGGATTGTTTCGTCGCGCGCAAGATCTGGCCCCATGCGGACCGGCTCTATGAGGCGTTTCTGACCGATGCCGCGGGCGCGATGAAGAAAACAGAGCCTAATCCGGGGAAAATCGACCGGATCTTCTCCAAGGCGGTGGAGCGGCGCATCAGGGGCCGTGCGGGCCTGTATATGCAGAGCCGCTTTCCCAATGAGGATTGGGAGAACGGCGTGACAGCGGCGCCTTATTCGATGTTTCAGGGCTTTACCGAGCTGTTTGAGGATTTCGAGACATGGCTGGCGCGGGCAACAGGTGCGCGTGTGCACGGGCATCTTTTTGCGCCCGACCGGGTGGAGTTTGCCGAGGGGCAGAGTGCGATCAACGGGGCATTGTCCGACAGCCCGACCTTGCGCGATTATAACCCGGAGGCGTTTCTGACCAACCTCATCTGGAACACACGCGGGGAGCGGCAGTGTTTTCAGTTTGGCCCGGATGACAATCAGCGCATCAACTGGCGGGTGGCCAAGGATCCCAACGCGCAGATTTCGGTGATCACCGGGGCCTGGGCCATTCCGCTGTTCAAGTCGAATTTCAACTTTGCTGACATCCGTTCTATCGCGGCGCAGCTTCAGAAGAACGAAAGCGACCACATGGATGTGCTGCGCTCAACCTATGCCAAGGCGCGCATTCGCATCTGGACCATGGCGGAATTTATCGAAGCGCCGATGGAGCCGTTGCAGGGCATTCTGGATGAGATTGGCCGCACCAAGCTGCGCCGCCTGTCAGAAGCGCCGCGCATGGTGGATCTGTCGGGCTTTGGTCAGTTCTTGCAGAACCTCAAGAACCAGGGGATGCACCCCTATATGATGGGCGATTTCCCGGTTGAGCACGGCTTTGAGACGCCGCAGGAAAAACCCCGTAAACCCTATTTGGTGAGATGACATGACCGGCGCTTTTCAAAGCTTCGTGGTCTTTGCGGAGATGCGCACGGGCTCCAATTTTCTTGAAACCAACCTGAATGCCTTTGACGGCATTGCCTGCCATGGGGAGGCGTTCAACCCGCATTTCATTGGGTACCCGAACAACGAACCGATCCTTGGTGTGGATCTGGCGACGCGGGACAAGGACCCGCTTGCGCTGTTGCGGGCCGTGCAGGAGGATGCGATGCAGTTGAGCGGGTTTCGGTATTTCCACGACCATGATCCACGGGTGTTTGACGCGATCATAGAGGATCGCAGCTGCGCCAAGATCGTGCTGACCCGCAATCCGGTGGAAAGCTATGTTAGCTGGAAGATCGCCAAGGAAACCGGGCAGTGGAAGCTGACAGACATGAAGGCGCACAAGGCTGCGCAGGCGCGGTTCAATGCGCGGGAGTTCGAGCGGCATCTGGATGACTTGCAGCAGTTTCAGATCACCTTGCTGAACCGGTTGCAGACCGCCGGGCAGACCGCATTTTATGTGGCCTATGAAGACCTGCAAAGCGTTGAGGTGATGAACGGTCTGGCGCGGTATCTGGGTGTCGATGCGACCCTGGAAGGGTTGGATCAGAAGCTGAAAAAGCAAAACCCCAGCCCGATCTCGGCCAAGGTCAGCAACTATGAAGAGATGTTGATGGCGCTGGGCCGGCTGGACCGGTTTGACCTGACCCGCACGCCGAATTTCGAGCCACGCCGGGGGCCGAATGTGCCGTCCTATGTGGCGGCGGCAAAATCGGGGCTGTTGTATTTGCCGTTGCGGTCGGGTCCGATGGCGCAGGTGACGGCGTGGATGGCAGCGGTGGATGGTGTGGACGAAGATGCGCTGCTGACCAAGATGAACCAGAAAGACCTGCGCCAGTGGAAACGGCAGCATCCGGGGCATCGGAGCTTTACCGTGCTGAGGCATCCGGTGGCACGGGCGCATGATGCGTTTTGCAGGCATATCCTGAGCACGGGCAAGGGCAGCTATCTGCAACTGCGCAAGACTCTGATGCGGCGCTATGCGATGCCGCTGCCAGAGGATGGCCCGGATGCGGGGTATGATCCGGCGGCGCACCGGAAGGCCTTTGGTGCGTTTCTGGTGTTTCTGAAAGGGAATCTGCAAGGGCAGACGGCGATCCGGGTGGATCCGTCATGGTGCACGCAATCGCAGGCGATCACGGGATTTGGCGAATTGTCCCTGCCCGATCAGCTGGTCCGTGAAGATGAGATGGCAGCGGCTTTGCCCACGTTGGCGCGCGCTGCGGGATGTGACGGCGCCCCGGCTGTGCCAGAGGGCGGGGCAGAGGATGCGCCCTTTGCCCTAGCGGACATCTACGATGGTGAGATTGAGAAGCTGGCGCGCGATGCGTATCAGCGCGATTACATGAGCTTTGGGTTTTCTGACTGGGGGTGAGCGGGCTCAGGCGGCCTGATCCGACCGGCCTTCGGTCAGGATCGTGAACAACGTGCCGGGGTCGCGGTTGGCGCGCAGTTTTGTGCAAAAGGAGGGGTCACGCAGGGTACGCGCGACCAATGCCAGCGCCTTGAGGTGTTCCACGCCGGCATCAATGGGCGCAAAGAGCGCAAAGGCCAGATCTACGGGCTGGCGGTCAACAGAGGAAAAATCAATCGGTTTTTCCATCAGGACAAAGGCGCCCACAACTTCATCCAGACCCTCAAGGCGGGCATGGGGCAGGGCCACGCCGTGGCCCACACCCGTTGGTCCCAGAGATTCGCGTTCGGTCAGCGCGTCGACAACCTTGTCGGCATCCAGATCATAGGCGGATTGCGCCAATTCACCAAAAGCCTGCATCAGGCGTTTCTTGCTGGACGCGGCGGTCACAACTTTCACAGCCTCAGGCTTGAGAAGTCTCGCAAATTCCATTTTTAACGCTCTGCTTTTACGCGGATGGGTGTCCGCAGCTTGTCCCTTAAGGATCGATCCAGCCGATGTTGCCGTCATCCCGGCGATACACCACGTTCAACCCTTCCTTGCCTTCGTTACGAAACACCAACACGGGGGCGCCTGCCAGTTCCATTTGCATGACCGCTTCGCCGACAGACAAGGTGGCAATCTTTGTCTGCATTTCCGCGATGATCATGGGTTGGAGAGTTTCAGGTTCCTGCGCGTCAGAATCGCTTTCTGAGGCGAGGATATACGAGGAGGCACCGAACAATTCAACCGGTTCGGCCCGATCTTTGTGATGATCTTTCAACCGTCGCTTGTAGCGGCGCAGCTGCTTTTCCATCTTCTCAGCGCAGGAGTCGAAAGCGGCGTAAATCTCAGGGTTATGGGCCTTGGCGGATGCGGTCAGACCGGTGGACAGATGAACTGTGGCTTCGCAGACAAATTCATGCCCTGACTTGGAAAACACGACCTGAGCGTCCGTCGGGCGTTCGGCGTATTTCTGAACGGATACATCCAGTTCTGTCTTCACGTGGGTCTGAAGGGCGTCGCCAATGTCGATCTGTTTACCGCTGATTTGATACCGCATGCTTTCTCCTTGTCATGTGTCATCGGGCAGGCCCATTGCGCCACAGGGTGTGGCTGGCAGGCGTGCTAGATGCGGAATGCGGTGACGACGTTCCCGGAAGTGTTCGGATTGAACTGGAAAATGCCCTGGCGGATAGGCCGATGCAGTCTCCGTTGGGAACGTGGTGTCACCATACCCCTATGACGCCCAAAAAACGGTTCAAAGTCAATGGTTGGGAGGGCGTTTGGCACCAGAAAAACCCGGCACAAATTTACCGCATTTTAGGAAATACGGAAATTGTCACCCAGGTAGACGCGGCGCACGTTTTCATTCTGGATAACCTCATCCGGGGTGCCGGACATGAGCACCTTGCCTTCGTGCAGGATGTACGCGCGGTCCACGATCTCAAGTGTTTCCCGCACGTTATGGTCGGTGATCAGCACGCCGATGCCGCGGTTCTTGAGGTCCGCCACAAGATGCCGGATGTCGCCCACAGAGATGGGATCAACCCCGGCAAAGGGTTCATCCAGCAGCAGGTATTTGGGATCGGCGGCAAGGCAGCGGGCGATCTCCACCCGGCGACGCTCCCCACCTGACAGCGCCATGGCGGGCGCGCGGCGCAGATGTTCGATGGAGAATTCCGACAGCAGCTCTTCGAGCCGCTCGCGCCGTTTGTGGCGGTCATCGAGGGTGATGTCGAGGATGGCGCTGATGTTGTCCTGCACGCTGAGGCCGCGAAAAATGCTCATCTCCTGCGGCAGGTATCCGATGCCCAGTTGCGCACGGCGGTACATGGGCAGGGTTGTCACATCCTTGCCGTCGACTTTGACGGTGCCGCCTTCTGGGGTCACCAGGCCAGCCACGGCATAGAAGGTGGTGGTTTTGCCCGACCCGTTCGGGCCAAGCAGGGCCACAACTTCACCCCGTCCCAATTCCATGGAGAAATCGCGGATCACGGTTTTCTTGCGGTAGGATTTGCGCAGATGGTCGATGACCAGCCCGGCAGAGCCCTCTGCGACCTTCAAATGAGGTTTGGCCATCAGTTGTCGTTGCCTGTTTGCAGGATTGTTTTCACCCGGCCTGACATCTGAGCCGTGCCATCAGACAAACGCACGCTCATCCGGTCGGCGGAAAGGGCGCTGGCACCCTGCGCCAGCAGGACGTTGCCGGTCATCACGATGGTGCCATCGTCGATGTTGTAATCGGCCCGCTCCGCCTCTGCCGCGTCGGGGCCGGAGACAAGTGTCACGCCGCCGGTTGCCTCAAGCCGCGCGATGCCCTTGTTTTCTGCGCGGTACACCACCAGCACCCGCGCAGCAGACAGGCGCATCTCTCCCTGACCGATCATAACGTTGCCGGTAAAGACCGCGGTGCCGGAATCCTGATCCACGGCAAGATTATCTGCCGTGACTTCAACAGGTTGATTGGTGTCCTGACGGATCGTGCCAAACGCCACGTTGGTGCCCTGGGCAAAGGCAGGTGTGACGGGCAGGACCAGGATCAGGCACAGCAAAAGGGATCGCAAAGGGGTCAGGTACGTCACTCTTCAGGTCGCTCTTCAATTTGTTTGGGGTCATATATCAGTTTCACGCCATTTTTGAAAACCAATTGGGTCGGGTTCTCGCCATCTTGTGCAAGGATGTCCATTGCGCCTGCGTCCAGCGTGCCGCCGGGGCCGGTCGCATGGACCGGTCCGGGGGAAGAAATCTCAATCTCTGTCAGGGTTGCGCGCAACATATCGCTTTCAATACGGTAGCCTGTGGAGGTGATAATCGTCACCTCTCCGGTGAGTTCGGCGAAGTTCTCTGAAAGGTTCAATTGAGCCTCATCCGCGTCCATCGTGATGCGCCCGCCGCTGGCCAGATCCATGGCGACCTTGACCTCTTCGGCGCGGTTGGCGCCGGTTTCGCCTTGGGGCGTGACCAGCACATCGGCGGAGAATGAAATCTCATCCCCGTCCGCTGTAGCGCCGGAAAAGAACGGGCCGGTCACCTGTTGATCGCGCAGGCGGTCCTGCACTTCCTTATCGGCAAAAGGGATCGCCGTTTCAGGATCGACGGAGCGGGACAGCAGGAAAAGGGTCGAGAGGATACCGAGCGAGCTGAGCGGGAAGAGGATCTTCAGCCAGAACACCATGCGGGTATAACGGTCTGTCTCCACCTCGCGTCATCCCAGCCCGACGCGCAGGCAGTCGTGGATGTGCAGAAGGCCTGCGGGTTTGGCGGGGCCAGCCGGGTCAACCACCACAAGGCAGGTGATTTTGCGGGCGTTCATGATGCCCACGGCCTTTTCGGCCAGCGCATCGGGTTCGATGGTCACGGGGCCAGTGGTCATCACGTCGCGGGCGCTGAGCGTGGCAAGGCCGTCCATATGGCGGCTGATGTCACCGTTTGTGATGATGCCGGCCATGACGCCCTGATCGTCGGTGACGATGGTGACGCCGAACCCTTTCTCACCGATCTGAGACAGCGCATCGGACATGGCGGCATCGGTGTGCACCATGGGGATGGCATCGCCGGTGTGCATCAGGTCGCTGACATGGCTCAGCTTTGCGCCCAGCTTGCCGCCGGGGTGGAAGTTGCGGAAATGTTCGGGGGTAAAGGCGCGATGCTCCATCAATGCGACGGCGAGGGCGTCGCCCATGGCCAGTGTCATTGTTGTGGAAGAGGTCGGCACAATGCCGGTGCCGCAGGCTTCGCCAAGGGCGGGCAGGGTGAGGATGACGTCAGACTGGCTGCCAAGGCTGCTGTCGGGGCGGCTGGTCATTCCGATCAGGGGAATGTCAAAGCGCCGGGAATAGGCGATGAGGTTGGCCAGTTCCGGCGCTTCGCCGGAGTTGGAGATGGCGAGCACCACGTCGCTGGCGGTGATCATGCCGAGATCGCCGTGAGACGCCTCTGCCGGGTGCACGAATTGCGCGGGCGTGCCGGTGCTGGCCAGGGTCGCGGCGATCTTGTTGGCGATGTGGCCGGATTTGCCGATGCCGGTTATGATCACGCGGCCCTTGGTGTCCCGCATCAGGTCGATGGCGGCACGAAAGCTGTCATCAAGGCTGGCGGCGAGGGCACGCAGGGCGTCGGCTTCGGTTTCAATCACCCGGCGCGCGGTATCGAGGAAAGGTGTGCTCATGAATGGGCGAAAATGTCAGTGTCGGGCCAGCCGGCAAGGTCAAGCTGCGCGCGCATGGGCAGGAAATCAAAACAGGCCTGCGCCATTTCCATGCGGCCCTCGCGGATCAGCATCTGGTTCAGCTTGTCGCGCAACTTGTGCAGGTAGAGCACGTCAGAGGCGGCATATTCCACCTGTGCATCGGTCAACGTTTCCGCGCCCCAATCGCTGGATTGCTGTTGTTTGGAAATGTCGATTTGCAGGAGTTCTTGAAGCAGCTTCGCCAACCCGTGGCGGTCCGTGTAGGTGCGGATCAGGCGGCTGGCGATCTTGGTGCAATAGACGGGTGCGGTGACCGCGCCAAAGGCGTTCAGCATCGCGGCGATGTCAAAGCGGCCAAAGTGGAAGAGCTTCAGCACATGCGGGTTTTCCAGAAGCGCGCAGAGGTTCGGTGCCGCTGTCTGGCCCTTGGCGATTTGCACCAGATGGGCGTTCCCGTCCCCACCTGAGAGCTGCACGACGCAGAGCCGGTCGCGGTGCGGATGCAGGCCCATGGTTTCACAGTCGATGGCAACCATCGGGCCCAGATCGAGGCCGTCGGGCAGGTCATTTTGATATACGTGGTTTGTCATAGCCGCCTCTATATCGCGCTTGATGGTGTTCGGAAAGCGCAGGAATTACGACGATGTTCAGGCGGCGGCGCGGGGCGGCTCAATCTCGCTCAGCGCGGGGCGGGGGAAGCGGGTGAGCAGGGCCGCGATATGATGGTGACAGCGGCGCCCGGGCCAGTCTTGGGCAATGAGCGGCTGGGGCAGGGCAGGGTGTTTCAGGACCAGTCTGCGCCAGTTGTGCACGATCAGCCCGCGCAGCACGGCGGTTTCCAGTGGGGAGAGGCGGGTGTCGCGGGGAAGGGCGCTTTCAAGTGTCTCTAACGTGGCCAAAAGGGCGGTATAAGGCACGCGCAGGTCTTCCGGCGCGGCTTGGGCCTTGAGCCAGTCGGGCGCGGTTTCGGCGGTCAGCGGCATCGCGCCTTCGGGCGGATGCAGGTCGCCGCCCCCAACGTAGAGGCGCGGCTGGACCTGAACGAAGCCCAACTGCTCCAGATTGCGGCCGGGTTTTTCCAGCAGGATCAGCTGCCAGTCGGCAGGACCGCTGTCCGGGTTTGCGTAGATGCGCGGGCTGGCGGCGACGGTTTCGGCGCGGCCCTGCGCCGTCAGGCTGTGACGGCTGATGCGGCCGCTCTTCTGGCTGGCGATCCAGCCGTCGTTGCGCAGGCGGTGCAGGGCGACACGGGTGGCTTCGGGTTTGACCTGCAAGAGGGCCATCATCGCAGAGAGAACCGGACCGTCGATGGCCTGCCCTTCGTCCTGCGCAAGATCCCCGAACAGCGACACCATCAGTGACCACACCCGCTGCCCGCCCAGCGTGCGCAGTCCGGCGGTGGCTTGAGTGAAGTCCAGTTCAGAGGGCATTCATCGTCAGTAGCTCATATTCAGCCACAGCCTGATCGTTTTGGTTGGTGAGGGTGACGTGCCAGCGGACCTCGCCATATTCGTCATTGCGCGGGGTTTTGTGTTTGACCGTGAGGCGCACCTTGATGCTGTCACCGGCGACCACGTGTTCCATGAAGCGCAGGTTATCAAGGCCGGTGTTGGCAAGGACGGGGCCGGGGTCGGGTTGGACGAAGAGGCCCGCAGCGAAGCTGAGCAGCAGATAGCCGTGGGCGACGCGACCGGGGAAGAAGGGGTTCGCCTTGGCGGCTTCTTCGTCCATGTGGGCGTAGAAGGTGTCACCGGTGAAATGGGCGAAGGTTTCGATGTCTTCCAACGTCACTTCGCGGGCGGGGGAGTGGAAGGTTTCGCCCAGCGCGACTTCCGTGAAGGTGCGGGTGAAGGGGTGCGCGCGATCGGTGATCGTGTCGCTGCCGGGGACCCATTGTTGGCTGATGGCGCTGAGGATGTCGGGGCTGCCTTGCACGGCGGTCCGCTGCATGTAGTGCATGACGCCGCGGATACCGCCAAGCTCCTCGCCCCCGCCCGCGCGGCCCGGTCCGCCGTGGACCATGTGGGGCAGTGGCGAGCCGTGGCCCGTGGCTTCGGCCATGCTTTGGCGGTTATTGAAGTAGAGGCGTCCGTGGAAGGCAGCGGCACCAAAGGTGATTTCGCGGGCGGTGTCGGGATCGTTGGTGATGACGGAGGCGACAAGCGATCCGTTGCCCTTGTTCAGCAGCTTTACCGCATGAGGCAGGTCACGGTAGGGCATGAGGGTGGAGACGGGGCCGAAGGCTTCGGTGTCGTGCACACGCTCTGCCAGATCGGGCGCGGCGCAATGAAAGAGCATCGGGGGGACGAATGCGCCCTTGTTCTTGTCAGCACCCTCCACGGTGAAATCATCCGGATTGCCGAAGACGCGTTCCGCTTCTGCCCCTATTAGAGCCGCTTTTTCCAGCACATCGCGTTTCTGGCTGGCGGAAACCACCGCGCCCATGCGGGTGGTTTCCAGCCGAGGATCGCCGATGGTGGTTTTGGCCAAGCGGTTGGACAGCGCGTCGAACACCGCGTCGATTTGCGGTTCCGGCACCATGATACGGCGGATGGCGGTGCATTTCTGACCGGCTTTGGCGGTCATTTCACGGCTGACTTCTTTGATGAAGAGGTCGAATTCCGGCGTGCCGGGTGTCGCGTCGGGGCCAAGGAGGGAGGCGTTGAGGCTGTCTTGCTCAGATGCAAAACGGACGGAGCGTTCCAGCAGCAGCGGATTGCTGCGGAGTTTCAGCGCAGTGTCGGCAGAGCCGGTAAAGGCCACGGCATCCTGACAGTCGAGATGGTCGAGCATGTCGCCGAGCCCGCCGGACACCAGTTGCACCGCGCCGTCAGGCAGGAGGCCGGATTGCAGCATCAGACGCACGCAAGCCTCTGTCACATAGCAGGTTGCGGTCGCGGGTTTGACGATCGCCGGGACGCCCGCCAGCAGGGTGGGGGCGAGTTTTTCGAGCATCCCCCAAACGGGGAAGTTGAAAGCGTTGATGTGGACGGCGACGCCAAGCAAGGGCGTGCAGATGTGACGGCCCAGGAACTGTCCGTCGCGGCCCAGTTGTTCTGGCGCGCCGTCCAGGTAGGCATGCCCATCCGGCATCTCACGACGCCCTTTGGAGGCGAAGACCAGCATTGTGCCGATCCCGCCGTCGACGTCGATCTTGTGATCGCTGAGGGTCGCGCCGGTGTCATAGCTGAGGTCGTAGAGCGTTTGCTTATGCTCCATCAGATGGAGCGCTACCGCTTTCAGCATCCGCGCGCGGTCATGGAACGTGAGCTTGCGTAAGGCGGGGCCGCCAATGTCGCGGGCGTAGGAGAGCATCGCTTGCACATCCAGCGCGTCGTTGCCGGCCTGTGCAATCACCTCTCCGGTAATCGCGCTGGCGATGTTGCGGGCGCCGGCGCCGGGATTGGTCCATTGACCGGCGGCGAAACTTTGGACGTCGATCATGGGGCTTCCTTAATGTGTGTCGTAGTCGATGACGAGTTTATCGGTGAGCGGGTAGGACTGGCACGACAGGACATAGCCACGTTCGACTTCGTAGTCTTCAAGCGCGTGGTTCGAGATCATCTCGACCTCGCCTTCGAGCACCTTGCACATGCAGGTGGAGCAGACCCCGGCCTTGCAGGCAAAGGGGGCGTCCTGTCCGGCCTCCAGCGCTGCTTCCAGCACCGATTGGCCCTTGGGCATCTCAAAAGTGCGCTGGGCGCCGTCGATGATCACGGTCACTTCGGTGCCGGCTTGTCCTTCGCTCCGCTTGGCCATTTCCTGTTTGGCAAGCTGGCCTTGCTGGCTTTCGCTGAAGAGTTCGAATTTGATCTGATCAGGCTCTAACCCGTGGGTTTTGAGGCTGTCAGAGATGGCGAGCATCATCGGTTCCGGCCCGCAGATGAACGCGGTGTCGATGGATTTGATGTCGATCCAGTTGGAGAAAAGCTGTGCGCATTTCTCCTGATCGACACGGCCGGTGAACAGGTCGATGTCCTGACCGGATTCGAGCATATGGATGATCGTCACGCGGCCCATGTAGGTGTTTTTCAGATCCTCCAGCTCCTCGCGGAACATGATCGTGTTCACGGCGCGGTTGGCGTAGACGAGGGTGAAGGTGGACGCGGGTTCGCGTTTCAGCACGGTTTTGAGGATCGACAGCACGGGCGTGATGCCGGAGCCGCCTGCAAACCCAAGGTAATTCTTGGCGCGTTCCGGCTCCAGCGGGGTGAAGAATTTGCCCTGCGGAGGCATGGCGTGCAGCGTGTCGCCGACTTGCAGTTCCGTGTTGGCGAAGGTGGAGAATGCGCCGCCATCGACCCGTTTGATGCCGACTTGCAGTTTGCCGTCATCAAGCCCTGCGCAGATCGAGTAGTTGCGGCGCAACTCCGTCCCGTCGAAGTCCTGCTTGAAGGTCAGATATTGGCCCTGCGTGAAGTCGAAGGCATCGGGATTGTCCGGTTCCAGCGTCAGCACCACCGCGTCGCGGATGGTGTGGTGGATGTCGGTCACGGTGAGGAGGTGAAACTGGCTCATCTGGGCCTCAGATACATTTGAAATAGTCGAAGGGTTCACGGCAGGATTGGCAGCGCCATTGTGCCTTGCAGGGGGTCGAGCCGAACTGGCTGATTTTCTCCACCTGGGTGGATTTGCAGTGCGGACAGTGCTGTGGGCCACCTGCGGGTTGGGGCGGGGCGATGCCGTATTCTTCGAGCTTCGCGCGGCCCGCGTCGGTCAGCCAGTCGGTTGTCCAGGCGGGGGAGAGTTGGCGTTTCAGCGTCAGCTTCTCGATCCCGTGGCCGCGCAGGGCGGTTTCGATGTCGAGGTTGATGATGCTGGTCGCCGGGCAACCGGAATAGGTGGGCGTGACCGTGACTTCGAGCGTGTCGCCTTGCCATTGCACATCGCGGATGATGCCCAGATCGGTGAGGGTGATCACCGGGATTTCAGGATCGGGGATGGCGGAAAGCCATTCCCAAACCGTCTCTAACCTGGGCTTTCCCGCCGATTTCTCAGCCGGGACATGCGGTGCGCGCACCACGCCCGGAACAGGTTGTGGCGCAGGTCTTACCATGTCGCATCAGGATAGGCGCGTTGCAGCCACTGCATCTGGGTCAGCATGTGCCCCAGATGTTCGGTGTGCCGCGTGCCTGATTTCCCGCCCTTGTGCGCAAAATCGTCTTCGGGTTTGGTCAGGGTCGCTTCGGTCAACACGTCGTCCAGATGTGCGTCATATCCGGCGCGGTGACTGGCGGGATCGGGGGCGATGCCCGCATCGGCCATCGCCGTGTCCACATCGTCGGACAGGAACATCTCTCCCACAAATGGGTAGAGTTTGTTCAGTCCGTTCTGCATCCGGCTGTGGCTTTCTTCGGTGCCATCGCCAAGGCCGATCACCGTGTCGGTGGAGCGTTCAACGTGGTAGGTCACTTCCTTCACCGATTTTTCCGCGATCGCGGCAATCTGGTCGTTGGAAGACGCCATCAGCCCCTTGAGGTGCATCACGTGCCAGCTGTCGAACAGGAACTGCCGCATCATGGTCTGGCCGAAGTCGCCGTTGGGCTGTTCACACAGCAACAGATTGCGGAAATCCCAGACGTCGCGGTGATAGGCGAGCTTGTCCGCATCGCGACCCTTGCCTTCGACCTCACCGGCGAGGCCGAGCCAGAGTTGCGTTTGCCCAATGAGGTCAAGTGCGGTGTTGGCGAGCGCGATGTCTTCTTCAATCACCGGGGCGACGCCGCACCATTCGGAAACGCGGTGGCCCAAGACCAGCGTGTTGTCGCCCAACCGGCAGAGGTATTCGAACAGCGGATCGCTCACATCGCACCTACTTCGTCAGGAATGTCGAAGAAGGTTGGATGGCGATAGACCTTGTCGTTGGACGGCTCATAAAGCGATCCCTTTTCTTCCGGAGAAGACGCGGCGATGTGGTGGGCTTCGACGGCCCAGATGCTGACGCCTTCGTTGCGGCGGGTATAGACATCGCGGGCGTTTTTGATCGCCATTTCAGCGTCTGGCGCATGGAGCGATCCGACATGGCGGTGGCTGAGCCCGTGTTGACCGCGGATGAAGATTTCCCACAGGGGCCATTCGGTGGCGCGGGTTTCGGTATGCTCGCTGGCCTGGCTGTCTTTGTAAGGGCTGGATTCAGGGCTGCTCATGTGTCTCTCCGTCTGTGCTGGGGGGTGCAAAAGTTTTGAAAACTCTTGGCAAATTCCTTCGAAGGAATTTGGTCACTCCGCCGCGAGTTTGGCCGCTTGTTTCTTCTGGGCATTGGCCAGCAGCCCTTCGCGCACCCAGCGGCCTTCGTCCCAGGCCTTGTTGCGGGCTTCCAACCGTTCGGTGTTGCAGGGGCCGTTGCCTTTGAGCACGTCAAAGAACTCCTCCCAATCGGGTTCGGAGAAGTCGTAGTGGCCGGTTTCTTCGTTCCACTTGAGGTGCTCATCGGGCACCGTCAGGCCGAGGTATTCAGCCTGCGGTACGGTCTGATCGACGAACTTCTGACGCAGTTCATCGTTGGTGTTCATTTTTATCTTCCACGCCATGGATTGGGCGGAATGCACGGATTCCTTGTCGGAGGGGCCGAACATCATCAGCGACGGATACCAGAAGCGGTTGAGCGCATCCTGCGCCATTTTGCGCTGGGCCTCCGTCCCGTTGGCCATCTTCATCATGATGTCGAAGCCCTGACGCTGGTGGAAGGACTCTTCCTTGCAGATACGCACCATTGCGCGGGCGTAGGGGCCGTAGGAGGTGCGCTGCAACGGCACCTGGTTCATGATCGCGGCCCCATCGACCAGCCAGCCGACGGCCCCCATGTCTGCCCATGTCAGGGTCGGATAATTGAAGATGGAGGAGTATTTCATCTTGCCCGACAGCAGGTCGCGGGTCAGATCATCGCGGGTCACGCCGAGGGTTTCGGCGGCGCAGTAGAGGTAGAGGCCATGGCCCGCTTCGTCCTGCACTTTGGCCAGCAGGATCGCCTTACGCTCCAGCGTGGGGGCGCGGGTGATCCAGTTGCCTTCGGGCAGCTGACCGACGATTTCAGAATGGGCGTGCTGGCCGATCTGGCGGATCAGGTTCTTTCGGTAGCCGTCCGGCATCCAGTCCTTTGGCTCAATCTTGCCGCCTGCGTTGATCCGCTCCTGAAAGGCGCGTTCGTCGGGGTCCATTTCATCCAGGGATTTGACGCCCTGACCGGTAGACTTGATCATCTGTGCATACATGGTTCAGGTCCTTTCAAGAATGAGTGCGACACCCTGCCCAACGCCGACACACATGGTGCAAAGCGCGTAGCGGCCGGAGGTGCGTTTGAGTTGTAGTGCTGCGGTCATCACCAGCCGTGCGCCAGACATGCCCAGCGGATGCCCGATGGCAATGGCGCCACCGTTGGCGTTGACGTGGGGCGCGTCGTCCGGGACGCCGAGCGCGCGCAGGGTGGCGATGCCCTGAGCGGCGAAGGCTTCGTTTAGTTCGATCACATCCATCTGGTCGATGGTCAGACCCGCGCGGGCCAGCACCTTTTGCGTGGCGGGCACAGGGCCGATGCCCATGACGCGGGGTTCGACGCCTGCGGCGGCGATGCCGACGACACGGGCGATGGGGGTGAGGTTATGTTCGGTGGCGGCCTGTTCAGAGGCAATCAGCATGGCGGCTGCACCGTCGTTCACGCCGGAGGCATTGCCGGCAGTCACGGTCAGGTCAGGGCCGTTGATCGGGCGCAATTTGGCGAGTTGTTCTGCGGTGGTGCTTGGACGGGGGTGTTCATCCGTGTCGACGATGATCGGATCGCCCTTGCGCTGCGGAATGGTGACCGGGGCGATTTCGTCTTTGAAGATGCCAGCGGCCTGTGCAGCGGCCCAGCGGTATTGGCTGCGCTGGGCGAAGGCGTCCTGATCTGCGCGGTTGACGTCGTGATCCTCGGCCACGTTGTCGGCTGTTTCTGGCATGGAATCGGTGCCGTATTGCGCCTTCATCTTGGGATTCACGAACCGCCAGCCGATGGTGGTGTCGTAAACCGCATTGGCGCGGGAGAAGGCCGCTTCAGCCTTTGGCATCACGAAAGGGGCGCGGGTCATGCTTTCGACACCGCCTGCGATGGCCAGATCCATGTCACCGGCGCGGATCGCGCGGGCGGCCGCGCCCACCGCATCCATGCCAGAGGCGCAGAGGCGGTTGATGGTCATGCCGGGCACATCCACCGGAAGACCGGCCAGCAAAGCCGCCATTCGCGCGACGTTGCGATTGTCTTCGCCAGCCTGATTGGCGCAGCCCATGAACACATCATCCACGCGGGCCCAATCCAGATCCGGGTGACGCGCCATCAAGGCGGCAATGGGTGCCGCAGCCAGATCATCGGCGCGCACGGAGGCCAGAGCACCGCCAAATCTCCCAATGGCTGTGCGCTGCGCGTCACAGATGAATGCCTGCATGTTCTGAACTCCCTTTGAGGGGTCAGAATAGGCAATGATCAGGGGTGTGACAAGCTAAATGTTACTGATTGTTCACGCGGTCCTCTTATTCGTAACATGTCATGCCGCAGCCTCTGCATCATGGTCAATGTGACCGTGGTGCGCGGCGCGAGCGCTTGTGTGGAAATGGCTCAGCGCTTCATCCAGGGACTTTGCTTCGCCGCTGAGTGATACGCTGGCGGCGGTCATTTCCTCCAGAGTTGCGGCGTTGACCTGCGAGGCGGAATCGATGGATTGGATGGCGGTATTCACTTCCTCGATGCCATGGGATTGCTGTTCGACGGCAAGGGCGATTTCCGATATCTGGCCAGATACAACTTCCACCTCTGAAATGATCCCTTCAACGGCGGTGCGCGACTGCGTGACCTTGGTGACGCCTTCTTCGACGGTCTTGTTGTTGCGCTGGATCACATCGTTGATCTCCTGCACGGCGTCCTTGGACCGCTGGGCAAGCGCGCGGACTTCGGACGCGACGACGGAAAAGCCGCGCCCGGCTTCGCCTGCGCGGGCCGCTTCGACGCCGGCATTCAGAGCGAGCAGGTTGATCTGAAAGGCGATGTCTTCGATCACGTTGATGACGCGGTTGATCTCGGCAGAGGCTTCGGTCATCTGGTTGATCGAGGCTTCGGTCTCATTCGCGGCTTCCTGGGTCTTGTAAGCGCTGTCGCGCACCCGCAGCGTCGCGTCTTCGGCGCTTTTTGCGCTGGCGACAACCTGGCGGATGCTGGCGGTAATCTCCTCCACCGCGGCGGAGGTTTCTTCGATAGACGCGGCACTTGTCTCCGCGCGTTTGGCCATCCCGTGTGAGGAGGTTTCCAGTTCGGAAGAGGTTGCGCTGACGCTTTGTCCGCTTTGCACGACGGATGAAATGGTGTCTTCGACCGATTGCAGCGCGGTGTTGAAATCCTCCTGCATGCGGTTGAATGCGCCCAGTCTTTCCCCCTCAATCCGGACCTGGAGGTTGCCATTGGACAACTCGCCAATGCTGGTCATCATGTCGTTGATGTTGTTTTCAGTTGCAACAAGAAGACGGTTGATGATGTCGGACAGGCCTTTGAGGCTGGGATCATCCTGATTGGTCGGCATCCGGTTTGAGAAATTCCCCGAGGCGGCTGCATCCAGAACCTCTTCGACGTTTCTTTGAAAGCCGACCAGCGTTTCGAGGCGTTCCTGCTCTGCCGCGCGTTCGGCCGCTTGCCGTTTACGCTCTTCCGCTTCCCGCTGTGCCTTGTCTTCCTGTTCCTTTGCTTCCCGCGCGGTTTCAAGCGCCTGCTTTTCCTTTATCTCCGCATCCATTTTCCGGGCCGAGAGGGCATTGTCGCGGAAGACGATGAGAGCATTGTTGATCTGGGCAACTTCGGTTTCCGCATCGCTTTTCTCAATCTCGACATCCAGATCGCCGGTGGCCAATGTACGCATCGTACCGGTGGCTTTTGTCAGGCTGCGGGATACGCTGCGGCCGGTGACGAAAGCCAAGGTGGCCCCAATGAGCACGCCGAAGGCAACGATCAAACTGACAATCCGGATGGCGTATTCGGCGACCGCTGATCCCGCTTCCCCGGTTGCGGCCCGGCCTTGGTCGAGGGCGTTGGAGATCTGTACGATTTTGCTCATGATGTCAGGGTCGAGCCTGTCCATCTCGGCATATCTGGCCAATTTGGCGTTCCAATCTTGGCTGGCTTTTGTTTGAAGATCGGCAAACGAATTCAGCGCGGCGATTGCATCTGATACCAGCGCGCCGGTTTCGGTTCCTTCCACCGAGCCTTCCAGCCAGGTCATTTTCAGCAACGCGCCTTCGGTTTCCTTTTTTGCACGCTCGTAATACTCTAAGTTGTTGGTGAGCAAGAAGCGCTCGAAGTAGGCTCTGCTCAGCAGAAGATTCACGTTTGACTGGGCGGCACGAAATGTTGCGTTGTACTGCTGTTGTTCGTAAGCAGATTCGGATGCCCGTGACAGGCTTTGGCGGGCCTGTGTACCCAGCGCCCGGAGTTCCAGCAGCTCTTCATCGATTGCAAGCCTGAGCGTGACAAGCTCCTCAACGATTGCCTTGTATATCTGCAATTGATCGACGGCGTCGGTGATCGTGTCATTCAGGGAGGTGCCTTTCAAACGGTCGGACAAGAGGATCTTTTTGGCAAAGATGTCGTCGAAGGAGGCAATGAGAATATCCGCGGCTTCGGTACCTGATCCGGTCCGGAACTGAAACGAAGCCAACCGCGCGTCAATAAGGCTCGACGTCATGGAATCAGCAATGGCTGCGGTTGTGGAGATTTCCTTAAACTCAGAAAAATTCTGCGAAATCCGCGTGGCCTGATAGATCGAATAGGACCCTGCGATCACGATCAAGGCGATCATGGCGCCCATCCCAAGATAGATGCGTTTTACAATAGACACGTGCGATTCTCCGGATCAAAGTTTGATCAGAACGTCGCAGCAAAGCATTAACACCTGATGTATCGCCACATCAGCCGGGATCAGCGCTGACCCGCACCATACGTTTGCCTTTGTTGTCACCCGACAGCAGCCCGATCAAGGCATGGGGGGCGTTCTCCAACCCTTCCACGATGTCTTCGGTCACAACGATCTGGCCTGCATTGACCCAATGGCGCAGTGCACGCAGCGCGCGGGGGTCGTCGCGGGTATGATCGGTGACGATGAAGCCTTCCATGCGCAGGCGCTTGACCACGACCACCCCCGGCAAGTTGCGTGGCCCGGTGACGTTGTCAGTGTCGTATTGGCTGATCGCGCCACAGCACACCACGCGGCCGCGTTCGTTCATCAGGTTCAATGCGCGTTCAAGGATACGGCCGCCGACGTTGTCGAAATAGACGTCCACCCCATCCGGGCAGGCGGCAGCGAGGGCCTTGCCAAAGCCCGGATCGCGGTAGTCAAGGCAGGCATCAAACCCCATCGTTTCAGTGACCCAAGCGCATTTTTCGGGCCCGCCTGCGATGCCAACAACACGGCAACCCATGGCGCGGGCGATCTGGCCGACATAGCCCCCCACGGATCCCGCCGCAGCAGAGACGAGCACTGTTTCCCCCGGCATCGGCTGGCCGATGGTCATCAGGCCGTGATAGGCGGTCTTTCCGGCAATGCCGTAGACGGACATATGATGGGATAGCGGCTCTATCTTGGGGAGTTTCATCACCCGGTGGGCGGGGATGATGATGTGGTCTGACCATGTTGCTTCTGCCGCGACAATGTCGCCGGGGGAGAATCCTGGACTGTGGGAGGTCATCACTTCGCAGATGGCGTAGGTGGGCATCGGATCACCGGCATTCACCGCAGCACGGTAGGTCGCACCTTTCATCCAGGACCGGTTTGCGGCATCAATCGACATGAGGATCACTCGCAGGAGAAGCTCTCCATCGCCCGGCTCGGGCATGGGTGTTTCGATGAGGTTGAAATGCGCTGGCGTCAGGGCGGCGGTGGGCAGTTCTGCGATGACAATCTGGCGGTTGGTCATGGGGGCTCCTGTCAGGGGAAGGGAATGGCATGAAAGATGAAGCGCGACAGCATCGGTTCAAGCTGCCGCAAGGGGCGTGTGACATCCTGCTGATCCGGCATGGAGAGACGCAGGCCGCCGTGCGCGGAGAGATGTTTCCCATGGTGGACGGGCAGGGCGACCCGCCGTTGCGGGCCGAAGGGGAAGCGCAGGCGCTGGCTGTGGCGGAGCGGCTGAAAACAGAGCCTATTGCGGCGATTTACGTGACAACCATGCAGCGGACCCATCAAACCGCCAGACCTTTGGCGGCGGCTTTGGGGCATGCACCCCGGATTGAGCCCGATCTGCGAGAGGTGTTTCTGGGGGACTGGGACGGCGGCGAGTACCGCTTCCGCGCTGCCGCCAATGACCCCGCGTTTGTGCGTGCACGGGAGCGCGAGGAATGGGGCGAAATCCCCGGTGCAGAGACGACCGCAGCTTTGCACAAACGGGTCTCGCTCGGTCTGTGGCGCATTGCGGCGGCCCATGCGGATCAGATGGTCGCGGTCGTGGTGCATGGTGGTGTTGTCGGCGCGGCCATGGCGCTGGCAACCGGGTCGCGCCCCTTTGCGTTCAACGGGGCCAACAACGGGTCGATCAGCCGGTTGGTGGTGGCGCGGGACCGCATGATTTTGCGTGGCTTCAATGACGTGGCGCATCTGCCCTAGTCTACGTTCAGCACAACCTTGCCCAGCACCTTGCGGTCCTGCATCAATTTCAGGGCCTTGGGCGCGTCTTCCAGCGGGAAGCGGGCGGAGATACGCGGTTTGATCTGGCCGTTGGCGTACATGTCGAACAACTCGCCCATGTTCGCCGCATGGCCCGCAGGGTCACGCATGACGGAGGCGCCCCAGAAAACACCGACGATCTGGCTGCCTTTCAGCAGGGTGAGGTTCAGCGGGATTTTGGGGATGCCAGCAGGGAAACCGACGACGAGGAAGCGTCCCTCCCACGCCATGGCACGCAGGGTGGGTTCGGCGTAGTCGCCGCCGACCGAGTCATAGACCACATTCACGCCCTGACCACCTGCCAGTTTCTTGATCTGGGCAGAGAACTCTTTCTGCGCGTCGCGGTCCATTTCCCTTGGATAGACTATTGTTTCGTCCGCGCCGCAGTCTTTGCAGAAGGCTGCTTTTTCGTCGGACGATACGGCAGCGATCACCTTGGCACCTGCCGCTTTGGCAAGTTCGATTGCAGCAACACCCACGCCGCCAGCGGCGCCAAGGACCAGCACGCTTTCGCCGGGTTGCAGTTTCGCCCGGTCTTTGAGCGCATGATGCGACGTGCCGTAGGTGAAGATGAAACAGGCCGCGTCCTCATAGGGCATCGCGTCGGGGATCTTGCTGGTGCTGGTGGCGTCAGCGAGCACATGGGTGGCGAAACCGCCGAAACCCGTCAAAGCCAGCACGCGGTCGCCAATGGCGAAGCCGGTGACGCCTTCACCAACGGCTTCAATCTCTCCAGCCACCTCGCCACCGGGGGCAAAGGGGCGCGGCGGGCGCATCTGGTACATGTCACGGATGATCAGCGTGTCGGGAAAGTTCAGCCCCGCAGCCCGCACTCGGATGCGCACCTGCCGCTTGTTCGGCTCGGGCAGGGTGTGATCCTTGAGCACAAGGGTTTCGGGGCCGCCGGGGGCTTCGCTGAGCATGGCTTTCACGGGGTTTCTCCTGTCTGTGTGATCCTGATAGGGCGGTGTGCGGGGCGGCATTGTCAACGCCATAGTGCCGTGCAATCCTTGCCTTTCGCGGGGTGACGCAGCGTCCCGCTGGTCAATCGGGGGAGGATGGGCTGTGACTGACACCATGACAGATTTTCGCAAAGACCTGCGCGATTGGCTGGAAGCGTATTGCCCCGCCGAAATGCGCGATGGGGCTGCCTCGGAGGAGACAATTTGCTGGGGCGGCAAGGATTGGGTTTTCAGCAGTGACGCGCAGCGTGAATGGCTGAATGCCTGCGTTGCCGAAGGCTACACTGTGCCGACATGGCCGAAAGAATACGGTGGTGCGGGGCTGAACCGGGATCAACAGAAGATTTTCGACGAGGAGATTGCGCGGATCGGCGCACGGTTCCCGTTGCAGAGTTTCGGCATCTGGATGCTGGGGCCAGCCTTGCTGCATTTCGGGACACATGAGCAGAAACTGCATTATCTGCCGCCCATTGCGCGCGGTGAGGTGCGGTGGTGTCAGGGGTATTCAGAGCCCGGTGCAGGGTCTGATCTGGCCTCCGTTCAGACCTTTGGTGCGGATGCGGGCGATCATTGGGTCGTGAACGGGCAGAAAATCTGGACGTCTTATGCGGATAAGGCCGACTGGATTTTCGCATTGGTGCGCACGGATCGGGAAGCGCCCAAGCACAAGGGTATTTCCTTTCTGCTGATCGATATGAACGATCCCGGTGTTGACACACGGCCGATCAAGTTGATCTCTGGCGCGTCGCCGTTTTGCGAGACGTTTTTCACGGATGTGAAAGTGCCCAAAGAGCAGATTGTGGGCGATGTGAACCGGGGCTGGGATGTGGCGAAGTATCTGCTGACCCATGAGCGGGAGATGATCTCCGGCTCTGGCATGTTGCAGGCGGGTGGGCGGCCCTTGGGCGCGGTGCTGGCCGAAGGCGACGCGGGGCTGGAGGATGCGACGCTGCGAGCGGCGGCGATGCGGTGCGAGGTGGATCAGCTGGCGATGGGTCTGACGCTGGAGCGCTACCGGGACATGGCGGAAGCCGGGCAGGGGGCTGGCGATGCCTCCGCCATGCTGAAGTATCTCGGTACAGAGCTGAACAAGCAGCGGCATGAGTTGATGATGATGGCCGACGGATCGGACGCGCTGGAGTGGGGCGACCGCCCGGCGGACTGGCTTCGGACCAAGGCGAATTCCATCGAAGGGGGCACAAGTGAGGTGATGCTGTCGATCATCTCGCGCCGTGTGCTGGGGTTGCCGGCATGAGTGTGAAGCTGGTTCAGGCCGAAGAGGAAGTCATGCTCGCCGATATGGCGCGCGGGTTTTTGGATGATGCAGCCCCGGTATCGCATTTGCGCGCCCTGCGGGATGCGGGAGAGACGCATGACCCGGCCCTGTGGGCTGAGATGGCACGCATGGGCTGGGCCGGGGTGCTGGTGCTTGAGGCGCAAGGCGGCTCTGACATGGGGTATGCAGCGGCAAATGTGATTGCGCAGGAGATGGGCAAGACGCTAGTGACTTCTCCGTTCCTGTCGACGGCTGTGATTGCAGCGACGGCCTTGCGGCAGATTGGAGATGCGCGGGCGGAGGCAGCGTTGGCGCGAATTGCCGGCGGTGAGGTGACCTATGCGTTGGCGGTTGATGAGAGTGCGAAATTCGACCCTAACAAGGTGGAAATGACGGCTGAGGCGGATGGAAACGGGTTTCGGCTGAACGGCACGAAGCAGTTTGTTGTCGATGGTGCGTTGGCGGATCGGTTGCTGGTGTTGGCGCGGACGGCGGAGGGTCTGACGCTGTTTGACCTGGATGCAGGCGCCGCCGGGGTCAGCCGTGACGCGCGGGCGATGATCGACGCGCGGGATGCCGCGAGGATCACGTTTGAGGATGTGGAGGCCACGGGTGCCGATGTGCTGGGACAGGTGGATCATGCGATGGACGTGCTGCGGCCCGCTTTGCAAGCCGGACAGGCGGCGCTGGCGGCGGAGATGACAGGGCTGGCCGCAGGCGCTTTTGCGATGACTGTCGATTATCTGAAAGAACGCAAGCAGTTCGGAGTTGAGATTGGCCGCTTTCAGGCGCTGCAACACCGCGCGGCGCATTTGTGGTGCGAGGTTGAGGTGACGTCTTCGGCGATCCTCAATGCAGGGCGGCTGTTGGACAGCGCACTCGAAGATGCCGCGATGGCGGTGTCGCTGGCCAAGGCGAAAGCCACGCAGACGGCGCAACTGGCGGTGCAGGAAGGTGTGCAGATGCACGGCGGGATCGGCATGACGGATGCCTATGACATGGGGTTCTACATGAAACGCGCGCGGGTCGGGGCGGAATGGCTGGGGGACTACAGCTATCACGCCGAACAAGTGGCCAGATACAGGGGCTTTTGATGGATTTAGAGACGCTTTTCGGGCTTGAAGGCAAGGTGGCGCTGGTCACAGGCGGAGCAACCGGGATTGGGCGCATGGCGGCAGAGGCGCTTGTGCGCGCCGGTGCGCATGTACTGCTGGCCAGCCGCAAGGGCGAGGCTTGTGAAGCGGTCGCGGCAGAGTTGAACGCGCTGGGCGCGTCGGGGCGTGCGACCGGGTTTGCCGGAGATGTGGGGACGGAGGCCGGCGTCGATGCGCTGGTGGCGTCGGTCAGGGAACATACCGACAGGCTCGATATCCTGATGAACAATGCGGGCACCACCTGGGGCGCGCCGATGGGCAAGTTTCCCTTCGAGGCCTGGCAGAAGGTGATGGACGTGAATGTGGCGGGGCTGTTTGACCTGACGCAGAAGCTGTTACCGATGCTGGTCGCGGGCGGGACGGTGGATGATCCCGCGCGGGTGATCAATGTCGCTTCCCTGATGGGAGAGCGGGAGATTGGTGATGGGGCCTATAGCTATTCCGCGTCCAAGGCGGCGGTGATCCATCTGAGCAAGATCATGGGTAAGGAATTGGCCGGGCATCATGTGACCGTCAATGCGCTGGCGCCGGGACCGTTTGTGTCGCGGATGACCGCTTTTGCCACCCATGCGGAGGACAACCGGGAACAAGTGGCCAAACATGTGCCGCTGAAACGGGTGGGCCGGGATGAGGATATCGCGGGCTGCGTGCTGTTTCTGAGCGGGCGCGGCGGGGCCTATGTGACCGGGGCCGTGATTCCGGTGTCGGGTGGCCTGAACGTGGTCGCGGCACCCAATATCTTCGAAGGCGCCATGGGGTAAGCCTCCACGAGCCAAACACAGACAAAAGGACGTTTCATGCGCGACGACAGCCATCTTCCATCGGCCCTTCAGGGTTTGCGCCTGCCGATGATTGCTTCTCCTCTCTTCATCATATCCGTGCCTGAATTGGTCATTGCGCAGTGCAAGGCGGGGATTGTCGGCTCATTTCCTGCGTTGAATGCGCGGGAGGGTGAAGGGGAGCATCCGCTGCTGGACACCTGGCTGACCCAGATCAAGGAAGAGCTTGATCGCCACAATCAGGCTCACCCGGACCGCCCTGCCGCACCTTTCGCGGTGAACCAGATTGTGCATCGGTCGAATGGACGGCTGGAGCGGGATCTGGAAATTTGCGTGAAACATGAGGTGCCGATCTGGATCACCTCGCTGGGTGCGCGGGTGGAGGTGAACGAAGCGGCGCATTCTTGCGGGGGCATCGTGCTGCACGACATCATCAACAACACATTCGCCCGAAAGGCGATCGAAAAGGGTGCCGATGGGCTGGTGGCCGTGGCTGCCGGTGCAGGCGGGCATGCGGGGCAGCAGTCGCCTTTTGCTCTGGTCGGTGAAATCCGCGAATGGTTCGACGGGCCGATTGCCCTATCCGGGTCGATTGCCACAGGAGAGGCCTTGCTGGCCGCGCGCGCGATGGGGGCTGATCTGGGCTATACCGGCTCGCCCTTCATCGCGACGGACGAGGCGAACGCGGATCAGGGGTACAAGGACATGATCGTGGAGAGCGGGGCGGATGACATCGTCTATTCCTCGCTGTTCACCGGGGTTTGGGGCAACTACCTGAAAGGGTCGGTGCGCAATGCGGGGATGGACCCGGATAACCTGCCGCAGGCGGATGCGTCGTCGATGAACTTCTCGGACGGGTCGTCAAAGCCGAAGGCGTGGAAGACGATCTGGGGCTCTGGTCAGGGCATTGGCGCGGTGAAGTCCGTAGGGCCAGCGGGAGCCATCGTGGACCGGATGGAGAAGGAATATCTGGCCGCTGGTCGAAAACTGGCCGCTGAATTTTCGTGAGGTGATGGCATGAGCGCGGATACACAGACACTGGATGAAGCGGCGGTATCCGCCTATTTAGAAACACATCTGCCGGGGTTTGAAGGCCCGATGGAGGTCACCAAGTTCCAGACGGGGCAGTCGAATCCGACGTTTCTGCTGAAGACTCCCACGCATGCCTACGTGCTCCGGCGCAAGCCACCCGGTGTGTTGCTGAAATCTGCTCATGCGGTGGATCGCGAATTTCGGGTGCAAAGCGCACTGGCGGGGAGTGACGTGCCTGTCGCCAAGATGCACCTGTTGTGTGAAGACGACGATGTGATCGGGTCGATGTTCTATGTCATGGACCATGTGCCGGGGCGGAATTTTGGTGATCCGTCGATGCCGGGTTTGACCCCCGCTGACCGGGGTGCGGTGATTGATGAGATGAACCGTGTGCTCGCGGCCTTGCATAGTGTCGATATCGGCGCTGTCGGCCTGTCCGATTACGGGCCGGAAGGGAATTATTTCGAGCGGCAGGTCGGGCGCTGGTCCAAACAGTATCGCGCGTCGGAAACGGTTTCGATCCCGGCGATGGACAAGCTGATGGAGGCGCTGGTGGCGGAGCGGCCTGAGGATGACGGGCAGCGCACGCTGGTGCATGGGGATTACCGGATCGACAACATGATCTTTGACGCGGAAAGCACGGCGTGCCGGGCGGTGTTGGACTGGGAATTGTCGACCACGGGCCATCCCTTTGCCGATCTGGCTGCGGTGATCATGCAGTGGCAGATGCCTGCGGGGGACGAAGGGCGCGGCATGGGAGGGCTGGACCGTGAGGCGCTGGGATTGCCCAGTGACCGCGCCTTTATCGAGGCTTATTGCGCGCGGCGGGGGCTGAGCGAGATTGACCACTTCGGCTATTATCTGGCGTTCTGTTTCTTCCGCATGGCGGCGATCATTCAGGGGGTGTTGAAACGGGCGCTGGATGGCAATGCCTCCAACCCTGAGCGTGCGAAGCAGTTGGGGCAGTACGTGCCTGTTTTTGCGCAGCACGGGCTGGACGCCCTGAAAAGGGGCTGAGACATGGACAACGACCGCCTGAAACGGATCACGACATGGATGGAAAGCCATATCGAAGCGCGGCGTTTTGCGGGCTGTGCGACGCTGATCCGGCAGGGCGGGACTGAGGTTTACTACCAGCAGTGCGGCTTGCGGGATCTGGCGACGGGTGCGCCGTGGGAGCGCGATACGGTGGCGCGGATCTATTCCATGACCAAACCCATCACCTCGCTTGCGTTGATGATGCTGGTGGAGCGGGGGCTGTTCCATTTGGACACGCCTGTTTCCGCGTTCATCCCCGGCTTTGCCGATGCGCGCTGTCTGGTGCCGGGGGCGGAGGACATTACGCAGACCGCGCCCTGTGCAGTGCCGACGTTGCACCAGCTGCTGACCCATACTTCCGGTTTGAGCTATCCGTTCAATCCCGGCGTGCTGGGCGCCGCGATGGCGGAGCAGCGGTTGGTGTTCGGACCGGGCAAGCGGGTGTTGGCCGATCAGGTGGATCAGGTGGCGGCGCTGCCGCTGGCCTTCGCGCCGGGAGAGCGGTGGGAGTATTCCGTCGGGATCGACGTGATCGGGCGGGTGATCGAGGTGGCGTCAGGCAAGACGCTGGAGGCGTTTCTGGTTGATGAGATCCTCGGGCCTTTGGGGATGGACGACATACACTTTGCCGTGCCGGAGGGCGCGCGGGATCGGTTTGCGGCGCTTTATACACCGCTGGCCGGTAACTCGTTTGATTTGAACGGCACCGGGTTTGGCGATGACACCCTGCGGCTGGATGATGCGCCGGGCACGTCGCCTTTTCTGACCACGCAGATGCACTCAGGCGGCGGTGGTCTGGTGGGTACAATCGACGACTACATGAAGTTTGCCGAGGCGCTGCGGTCAGGCGGCGCGGGGCTGGTATCGCCCTCAACGCTTTCGTTCATGATGCGCAACCATCTGCCGGGGGACATCGCCTCCATGGGGCCAAGCAGCTTTGCCGAACTGCCGATGGACGGGATGGGGTTTGGCATTGGCGGTGCGGTGGTGCTGGACCCGGCGATTGCGCGCTGTCCGGGGTCGGTGGGCGATTTCGGCTGGGGCGGGATGGCATCGACGTTTTTCTGGGTTGATCCGGTGGAAGACTTGAGCGTGGTGTTCTTCACACAGCTATCGCCCAGCAGCTCCTATCCCAACCGTCCGCAGCTCAAGGCGCTGGTGCACGGGGCGTTGACCTAAAAGCTGAAGATGTCGCCCATGTTCTCAATGATGGAGACAAGCAGTGCGACACCCGCGATCAAAAGTGCGACCCACCAGAACATCTGGAACACGATGGCTGCGACGCCAAATGACGTTGCATAGGTGGCAAAGCGCCAGTTTTCCCGCAGGATCGCAGAGATCACAGAAAGGCAAATGGCGAGGATGCCCATCACCGGCGCGGCCATCGCGAGATAGGCCCAGATCGGTGTTGCGACGACCTCAGGTTCCGGTTTGGGCAGTCCAAGGAAGGTGCGCCAGGCGGAGCGTTTGATGTCTCCGGCGATCTCACCGATCTGCGCTCCGGCTGAGGGTTTTGCCTCAAACATCGGAAGGGCCATCTGCGCGAAGACGAGGATCAGCGCCGTGGCACCGAAGAGCAATGCCCAGAACCCCCATTTATTGAAGAGTTGCGGCGCGCCTTGCATGAAAGGATCTGCGTTCTGTTCCATACAAACGGGCTTGGCATGGAACTGCGGCGGAATGTTGGTTCATCTGCGGCGCCATTCGGGCAAGTGGGATGGGTCAGTCAGGCCCACATGCTGGAGCCACCGCAGACGGTCAAAGCCTGCCCAGTCATGTATGTGCTTGCGCCGGAGGCAAGGAACACGGCGATGCCTTCGAAGTCATCCGCTTCGCCCAGACGGCGCAGGGGGATGTCCTTCTTTGCGCGGGCTTCGGCTTCGGGGTTGTCCCACAGGGCGCGGGCGAATTCGGTGCGCACCAGACCGGGGCAGAGCGCATTGACGCGGATGCCTGATGGTCCCAGTTCAGTGGCAAGGTTGCGGACCAGCCCGATCAGAGCGAGTTTCGAGACCCCGTAGGTGCCCAGCACTTCGGTGGATTTGAAGGCCCCGATGGAGGAGGTGAACACCATCGACCCACCGCCCCGTTCTGCCATATCAGGCGCACAGAGCCGCGCGAGCCAGAGATTGGATTGCACGTTGGCGGACATGGTTTTCTCATACGCCGCGTCGGGGATTTCCATCGTGGGGCCGTAGTGCGGATTGACGCCCGCGTTGCCGAACAGGATGTCGATGGGGCCTGCATGGTTGCGGGCCTTCGTCACCAGTTCTTCCAATTGTGCCTTCTCGCCGACGTTGGCGGCAAAGGCATAGGCCTTGCCCTTGCCGCGTGCGTTGATGCCAGCGGCAGCCTCATCCAGCGCGTCCTGCCCACGGGCGGAGATCACAACGGTTGCGCCGTGATCAGCCAGCGCCGTGGCCATGGCGAGGCCCATGCCGCGCGACGCCCCGGTCAGCAGCGCGGTTTTGCCAGTCAGATCAAACAGGCTCATTGCCCACCGCGCGGTTTGCCTGCGGTGCCGGATTTTGATCCACGGGTGTTGGACGCCTGAAACGCCTGCACTTCGGCGCGGGCAATGACGTGGTGGTGCACTTCATCCGGGCCATCGGCATAACGCAGGGTGCGCTGGGCGGTATACATACCCGAGAGGGGCGACCATTGGCTGATGCCGGCAGCGCCAAAGATCTGCATCGCGTCATCGATGATGTTGCACACCTGCTCCGGCACTTTGGCCTTGATCATGCTGACCCAGATGCGCGCCTCCTTGTTGCCCAGCACATCCATGGCTTTGGCGGCCTTCAGGACCATCAGGCGCATCGCTTCGATCTCGATCTTGGCGCGGCTGATCGTTTCCATGTTCTTGCCCAAGGCAACGATCTTCTTGCCGAAGGCTTCACGCTCCAACCCGCGTTCGATCATCAGGTCCAGCGCCTTTTCCGCCTGCCCGATGGAGCGCATGCAGTGATGGATGCGCCCCGGTCCAAGGCGAACCTGGCTGATCTCGAACCCGCGCCCTTCGCCCCAGAGGATGTTGCTTTCGGGCACGCGGACATCTGTGAAACGGATGTGCATGTGGCCATGCGGGGCGTCGTCGTGGCCGAAGACGTGCATGGGGCCGAGGATTTCGACACCCGGTGCGTCCATGGGGACAAGGATCTGGCTTTGCTGGCGGAAGGATTCCGCCTCGGGGGAGGTTTTGACCATCACGATCATGATCTTGCAACGTGGGTCACCCGCGCCGGAGATATAGAATTTCTCACCGTTGATGACCCATTCGCCGTTTTCCAGAACGGCGGAAGTGGAGATGTTCTTGGCGTCGGAAGAGGCCACATCAGGCTCTGTCATGGCGAAAGCGGAACGAATTTCACCAGCCAGCAGGGGTTTGAGCCATTGCTCCTTCTGCTCTGGCGTGCCGATCCGTTCGAGAACTTCCATGTTGCCGGTGTCGGGGGCGGAGCAGTTCAGCGTTTCAGACGCCAAAGGGTTCTTGCCCAGCTCGGCGGCGATATAGGCGTAGTCGAGGTTCGCCAGCCCTTCGCCGGTTTCCGCATTGGGCAGGAAGAAGTTCCACAGACCCGCATCACGTGCCTTCTGTTTGGCGCCGTCCAGCAGTTCCAATTGACCGGGGGCATAGGACCACCGATCCTCCCGGCCTTCGCCGAGGGCGTAGAATTCATCGGTGATGGGATCGACGTTTTCCCGGATGTGTTTGATGACAGCCGCCAGAAGGGGGCGCGCCTTTTCCGACATCTGGAGGTTGTTCATTTCCATGGGGGTGTTTTCCGTGCTCATCGCGTGCTCCCGATTTTTGTGTTGGGGGCAGAGTAGCAGGAATGCGGGGCGTGCCAATGGCGCAAGCCCTTTGAGCCGCAAAGCGACGCAGGGTCATTGGCACAATCTGGTGCCGGCGGGGTCAGAGGCCCAGACGATCCAGTACCCGGAAGGTTGCCACCGTGGTGCCAACGCCAAGGTTGCGGAAGCGGTGGAACGGGATTGGTGTGGCGGGCGTCATGGGGAAATCAAGCTCTGCCTCGGGACAGCCGTCGGCCGATTTGGCCAGAACGGTGCCCATGGCGGTGGCCATCCCCACCCCGCGCCCGTTGTAGCCAAGGGCGGCGACGACATTGGGTGCGATCTGGTGCAGGCCCGGCGCATGGTCACGGGTCATGGCGACATTGCCACCCCAGGCGTGGGTCCATGCGGCATCGCCGATCTGAGGGTAGATTTTGCGCGCCGCCGCGCGCAGGCCCGCCTGCCGTTTGAGGATACCACCGTCGCCCATCGCACCACGCCCGCCCATGATGAATCGGCCTGCGGCGTCTTTGCGGAAGTAAAAGATCAGGCGGCGGGTGTCTGTGGGGGAATGGCCTTCGGGCAGAATGGATTTCGCGACGTTTTGAGAAAGCGGTTCTGTTGCCACCTGAACTGAGGTGACGGGTACAACCGTCTTGCCCAGCGGGTTCTCCAGATCGCCGGTGTAGGCGTTGGTGCAGATCATCGCGCGCCTGGCCGTGACCTGTCCGCCCATGGTTGAAACAGTGACATGGTCCGGCGTTGCATCGACACCTGTAACGCGGCTGTTGCCATGGATGCGCGCGCCCGCCTTTTCGGCGGCAGCCGCAAGACCCAGGGCGAAGTTCAGCGGATGGATGTTACCGCCGCGCCGGTCGATGAGGCCGCCGACGTATCCGTCATATCCCAGCAGATGCGCCATTTCCTCGGCGCTGACCTCATCCACCGCATGATCGCGGGCGCGCCACTGGCGGCCGATGATCTGCAAGTCGCGCAGGGTCTTGGCGTTGGTGGCTGACCGGATCCAGCCGCAGTTCGCGGCATCGCACTGGATGTTGTGCTTGGCGATCAGATCGAAAACCAGTTTGCCCGCACCACCCGACAGGGCCACCATGCGTTTGCCCAGATCATCGCCGAAGCGTGCTTCGGTCTCTTCGGGGTTGGCCTTGAGGCCGGGATTGACTTGCCCGCCGTTGCGCCCGGATGCACCCCAGCCGGGGGTTTCAGCTTCGAGCAGGATGACGGATTGCCCGGTTTCGGCCAGATGCACGGCAGCGGACAGGCCGGTAAACCCGCCACCGATGATGACGGTGTCGGCTTCTGCTTGCCCGGAGAGCGCAGGGCGCACGGGTGATGGGTTTGCCGTCGCGATCCAGAGGCTGTCAGCAAGGGGTTTGCGTTCGTTCTGGATCATCAGCGTCAGGCGGCCTGTGTGGTGGCCGCAGGTGCGGCGAGGAAACGATAAAGCGGCTCTAACGCGTCAGAATCGCCCTTTGCTTCGAGTTCGAGGAAGGCCACGGCGACCACCTCATGTTCGGTCATGCGTTTGAGGATCGGCATGTCTTGCGGCGGGGCCATGCGTTCAAGCCGTTCAAAATCGGCGATGTAGCCGGGGAAAATGCGGCGCATTTCGGCGATCATGCCATCGTAGTCCTGCGGTCCCTTGCGGGCGACGGCGATCCCTTCGGCGCAGAGGATATCGGCATCGCGCGGTGTCATGCCGTAGCGGTCGATCAGCGGTTTGACGATGTCGGCGGTGTGTTGTTCGACACGGGCCAGCAGGATCATCTTTTCCTTGTGTTCGGGCGTTGTGCAAAGATCGGCCAGCGCTTCGTAATAGGCGACACCGCCGATTTCCTCTTCATAGTAGTCCAGCAGGGTTTTGAGATATGCGGGATCGGGCTGCGCCTGATTTGCAGGATCCTCCATGGTGAAGGTCACGGGCAGAGCGGCACCAACGTCCATGCGGTCGAATGTCAGCGGTTCATCAAGATCCTTGGTCTGCGCTTCGTCGATCTCCGTCGCGTAGAGGTGACCGGCATAGACGGCGGCCGCAACGATGGAGGGGGCTTCGCAATCGCCGATGCGGGTCAGGGTGAAAGGCAGTTTGCTGGCATCACCGTCAACAGTGGCGAGGATATCGTGGTAGAGCCCATCGTTCGGGGTGCGCTGGGTGGCCAGAACAGCGTTGTTAGAGACGATGTCCTGCGTTTGACCTGTGTAGCTGCATGTAAGCGTTGCCGTCGTGCCGTCAAAGGCGGTCAGGGCGTGTGCGGTGATGATCTTCACGCCCTTTTCCATCATCTGCGTGCGGATGCGCCAGCGTTCTGAGGTGTTGCCGGCCCAGGCGGAGACACTGTCTTCCTCCGTGACATAGGTGACGTCGCATCCGGCATCCGCCAGCGTTTCGGCCATCAGCCCACCCATGTAGTAGTTGTCCCCGTCAAAGACGACGCAGGACCCGGTGGGCAGATCGCCTGACATGATGTCATCGGGGGTCAGCACGGTTGCGTTCCCGGTGGTCACGGGCACGAATGTTTTGCCGTCAAACCGCTCGCGCTTCCATGTGGCCCCGGTCGCGATGGCGACGTGATCGGCTTCGGTGGCAAAGACATCTTCGGCAGTGAGCCTGCTTTCGCGGAAAACCTCCACGTTGGGTAGTTTGTGCAACTGGCCTTCGCGGTAGTCGCGCACGCGGATGTATTCGCTCATCCCCGGCAGGGTTGCTTCGCGGGTGACGCGACCGCCCAATTCGCGGGTGGCCTCGGCGAGCATGACGTCATAACCGCGGCGCCCTGCTGCACGGGCGGCTTCCAAGCCGGAAGGGCCAGCGCCAACGATCAGAACGCGCGTGTCAGAGCCGTTTTCAGCGACCTTCTCCGGATGCCAGCCCTTGCGCCATTCTTCTCCCATTGTCGGGTTCTGGGTGCAGCGGATCGGCACGCCAAGACTATCGCCAGAGTAGCAGATGTTGCAGCCGATACACTCGCGGATGTCCTCGGGGCGGCCTTCCATGATCTTGTTGGGAATGTAGGGGTCGGCGATGGAGGGGCGGGCGGCACCGATGAAATCAGTGATGCCGCGTTTGATCTGGCTGACCATTGTGTCGGGCGACGTGAAGCGGCCAACGGTGACGACAGGCACGTCGGTGACGGACTTCACCCAGCTCATATAAGGCTCTAACGCGGCTTCTTTGACGAAACGGGACATGCCCATTTCAAGTGTGTAATCGGCAATGTTGATGTCCCAGAGGTCTGGCATGTTCGCCATCATCTCGAACATCTCACGCCGCTCGCCATGTTCAGGCACACCGTCTTCGCCGATGGTCTCATCCGCCTTGAAGCGCACGGCGACAGCGCATGTGTCGCCCACGGCTTCTTTGGTTTCCTCGATCAATTCCCGCACCAGCCGCGTGCGGTTTTCCAGACTGCCGCCGTATTCGTCAGTTCTGGTATTGATCGTGGGATCGAGAAAATTGGCGAGGAGGTAGCCGTGGGTCGCATAGACATAGACCACGTCGAACCCGGCCTTCTTTGCGCGGATCGCGGCGTTGCGGTGCCAGCGGCGTAGGTTGCGGATGTCGGTCTTGTCCATGGCGCGCGTCTGGAACGGGTGTCCGGCGAGGTTGGGCAGGTGGCCCAGGTCCATCGCGGGCATGCGGGAATAGAGGTTTGGGCTGCGCGCGCCGCCGTACCAGAGTTCGGCACCCGCAAGCGCGCCGTGTTCGTGGACCTTGTCGGTCATCAGGCGATTTGCACGGATGTCACTTTCATCCCAGAGGGTGGCGTGCACGCCGGGTGCGTCGTCGGACGTGGGGTGGATGGAGTTGTATTCGGTACAGACCACGCCCCAACCGCCCTCTGCCTTGACCCCGCGCATGGCGGCAAGGGTGTTGGGCCGCAGATAGCCCATGCCAGTGCAGTGGGGGACCTGAAAGAACCGGTTCTTTGCTGTTACGGGGCCGATTTTGACAGGGTCGAACAGGATGTCGTAGCGGGGATCGCGGGTCATTCAGGGGTCTCCAAACAGGCTCTAACGCGGGGCAAGTTGCGGCAGTTCGCGGCGGAACGGGGTGGCGTCGGTGGGTTCAGTGCCCAGCTCACGGGCGTAACGGTGCCCGGCGTAGACAGCGGCGGCGATGGTGCCCGGGCCGAAGCAATCGCCGATGCGGGTGAGACTGGGGCCGGTGTCGGTGATCAGCTTCTGCACGCCATGGAAAAGGCCATCAACGGTCTGCCGCATGGTGACGGGAATGAAGGTGCCGCAGGGGATGTCATGTTCGCGCTCAGTGTAGCCGCACTCAAGCGTGACACTGTCCGTGCCGATATGACTGACGTTGTGCAGGGGCACAATCTTGACGTCCATCTCCATCAGGCGTTTTTGAATGCGGGTCTGTTCAAGGGTGTTGTGGGTCCAATGGGAGACGTCAGCGGCAGGGGTGACAAGGGTCACGTAATGGCCTTTGCCGCGGATCAGCTCCGCCAGCACACCACCCATGTAGAAATGATCGTCGTCGAAGATGACAACGGGGCCTTTGGTTTCTTCCCCGGCCATGATGCCGTCGACGGTCATCACGGGCGCGCCTTTGTCGCGGGGGATTGGCGCGAAGTTCTCGCGGCCGACGCCGCTGTCGCACCATGTGGCGCCCGTGGCGATAACCACGTGATCGGCGCCGAATTCCAGCACCTGATCGGCGGTCAGATTGCTTTCCAGATACGTCTCTACATTGGGCATTTGGCTGATTTGATAGCTGCGGTAGTCAGCCACACGCCGCCATGCAGCGAGGCCGGGCAGCGCGCCTTCGCGGGCCACACGTCCACCGACTGCGCCGGTCGCTTCCGCCAGTGTCACGTCATAGCCGCGTTGACCCAAGGCGCGGGCGGCTTCCAGCCCGGCAGGGCCTGCGCCGACGATCAGCACGCTTTCATCGGCGTGTTTCGCGTCGATCCGCTCAGGATGCCAGCCCTTGCGCCATTCCTCTCCCATCGTCGGGTTCTGCGTGCAGCGCAGGGGGGTCATGGTGAAATCGGCGGTGACGCAGATGTTGCAGCCGATGCACTCGCGGATGTCCTCAATGCGGCCTTCCTCGATCTTCTTGGGCAGGAAGGGATCCGCGATGGAGGGACGCGCGGCGCCGATGAGATCCAGCTGCCCGGATTTGATCAGCCGCACCATGTTGTCGGGAGAGGTGTAGCGGCCCACGCCAACCACGGGTTTGTTCGTAACCTTTTTGACAAAGGCGACATGGCTGTCCTGAAATCCCTCATCGGCGAAGCGGGACGTCATGGAATCGTTGTCCCAATCGCTGACGTTCACATCCCAGAGGTCGGGGATGTCGGCGAGCATTTCGACCACGTCGCGGCCCTCTCCGTCGGACGTCAGGCCGTCCTTGCCTTGCAGTTCCTCAACGCCAAAGCGGATCGCGATGCCGCAGGTGTCGCCAACGGCTTCCTTGGTGTCGATCAGCACTTCGCGCAGCAGGCGCACGCGGTTCTCAAGGCTGCCGCCGTATTCATCGCCACGGGTGTTCCAGCGGCGGGAGAGGAAGTGGGACAGGGCGTTCAGGTCATGTCCGGCATAGACATAAATGATGTCGAACCCAGCCTGTTTTGCGCGTTTGGCAGCGTTAACGTACCACCGACGCACATTGCGGATGTCGGTCTTGTCCATGACGCGGGCCTGCACCGGGTCCATATAGGCGACCGGGCGCGCGGAAGGCGCCATGGGGATCTCGCGGCTGTAGCGGTTGGGCGTGGCGAGGCCGTCATAGCAGGGTTCGATCCCGGCCAGACCGCCGTGTTCGTGGATCTTGTCGGTCATGCGCTGGAATGTGGGCAGATCAGCGTCGTCCCAGAGGCGGCCTTCGATCACGGGGCTCAGCTCGGACGAATGGTGGATCTCTACCTGTTCGGTGCAGACCACACCCCAGCCGCCTTCGGCTTTGACCCCGCGCATTTCCGCCATCGAAGACGGGTATTGATGGCCCATGCCGTTGCAGTGGGGCACCTGATAAAAGCGGTTTCGGGCCGTAACAGGGCCGATTTTGACAGGTTCAAACAGCACATCATAACGGGGATCGCGCGCGCCGGGGCGGATGCTGCTGTCTTGTTTTGTCATGGGTCAACCTTGCGTTTGTCTTGATGCCTTGCGTTGCACAATGCGTCGTTCAGACCGCGTGCCACGCGGTCGCCAAGGGGGCCTGCTTGTGTTTTGCGGGATGATGCACGTGTTGCGGTCATGTCCGCCAGAACGTCGTGCCGCCAGGGTTTTCTGTGGTTCATGTCGGCCCACACGGTTTTGGCAGATGCCGGGGCGCGTCGAAGTGTTTGGGGAAATGCCGAACCAGCAGATTGGTCATCTGCGCCTCGGCATAGTCCGGCGTGATCCATTCAGGATAGAGGATCATGT
Source organism: uncultured Sulfitobacter sp. (assembly GCF_947500075.1). GTDB lineage: Bacteria > Pseudomonadota > Alphaproteobacteria > Rhodobacterales > Rhodobacteraceae > Sulfitobacter. The sequence goes on from NZ_CANMQS010000003.1 coordinate 532,418, forward strand.
TCAGCCACATCCCATCGCAGAGGCATTCCATGGTGGTGGCGAGATCTTCGGCGCGGACATCCGTGTATCCGCCTTCCTCAATCAGCGCCGTGCAGAGTTCTTCGAGGGCGTCTGAGCGTTCGTCATCAAACTCTTCAGCCATTTCGCGGTAGACTTTGCGGTATCTGGCTTCGCCGAAGAAGGCGAACCAGACGGCTATTTTCTTGGGCGAGCAAATCTCGGGATCGAAGCTGGCGGTCGCGATGCCCATCAGCTTTTGCGGGACGGTCAGTGTTGGATCGCGAAAGATCACGAGCCAGGCGTCCCGCAATTCCATTGCAAGGTGTCTGAGCGAGGACGTCAGCAGGTTGTCCTTGGATTTGAAGTGCAGGCTGACAATCCCCATCGACAAGCCTGCATGACCGGTGACGTCTGCCATGGTCGTGCCTGAAATGCTCTTTTCCGCAAGGACGTTGATCGTGGCATCGATCAGTTGCTGTTGACGTACTTCCTTTGGCGCTGTGCGGGGTTGTTTCTGGGCTTGCTGCGCGCTCATTGTATTCTCCTAGTCATTTTTAGGGATGATAGGAGAGTCGTCGCGCCATGTCAGCCATACCAATCGGTCAAGCACATCGGCACCTTGCCGTGTGACATCGACGTTAAGACAAGAAATCCGCTGAACAAGCATTCATTCACAATTGCGCATGGTCGCTTTGCACGTCAAGCTCCTGCCAATGTGTTCTTCAGAAATCTGCAGGCCGTGGATGTCCTGATTTCCTCTAAGATATTGAATGGTAAGTATTAAAAGTCTGGAAACTACTTGCTGGATAGCAAAGCAAACTTTAAGGAGCCATCAGAATGAGCGATTTTTCTGCCCTGAAACGAATCGAAACGAATGGGCCGGAGGGTCATGGGCTCACCCTATGGCCCGAAATGAACCCTGCTGACCTGGCCGCTGGTGCGCCGGTTCAGAAAGGGCATCTATATGACGAAGATGCGGGAGAGGACTACTCTGCCGGTGTCTGGGATTGCACCGCGTTTGATGACAAGCCGGGGCCCTACTCTGTCGATGAATTCATGCTGCTTCTCGAAGGGACGGTTGTGATGGTCATGCCGGAGGGGGAAGAGGTTGTCGTTTCCGCTGGTGAGGCATTTGTTATTCCCAAAGGGTTTGAGTGTCAGTGGAAGATGCCCGAAACCGTGCGCAAGATCTTCATGATCCTTGATGGCGCGGCACCCGGCACGGCCAACAACCCCTCCCTGTCGCGCATTACGAAGCTGACCAAAGAAGATCTGACCGACACAGCGCGCACAGCAACACCTGCGGTGTCATCGCGGGAGGTGCACTTTCTGAACCATGACGCCAGAATGTCTGTCTATACAGAGACTTTCCCGAAAGGTTCGCAGGGGCCAGCGCCGTCTGCCGATCGTCAGATCGTGCATGTGGTGGCAGGTGATGTGGCGTTCTCTGACGATCCTGCGCACAGGTTTGTGGCAGGTGAGAGCTTTTATCTGTCGCCGGGACACAGCCTTTCGTGGTCGGTCAGCGCTGGCACGCGGCTTTTGGTGTCTTCCTGTCGGCCGCCCGCCGCTTGATCCCACGGTTCGGAGATTACCATGACCACACAGCCCCCTTTCCCGTCAAATCCCGACGTCGTCATCATTGGTGCAGGTGCGGCCGGACTTGGCGCGGCACGGCGTCTGATGAAAGGCGGTCACTCCGTTCTGATCGTTGAAGCGGCAAACCGGGTGGGCGGGCGTGCATGGACGCAATCGGACAGTTTCGGTGTTCCCGTGGACATGGGGTGTTCCTGGATATCAGGCTCTAATAAGAACAAATTCACCAAAATCGCCCGGAACCGTGGATTTAGTCTGGTTGATCATACGGAAGCGGACACGGCGCTTTTCATAGAGGGCAGGAAGGCCACGCCGGCGGAACTTTACGCTTATGAGCGCGCAGGTGAACAGGTCGAAAAGGCGATGAACAAGGCCGGCAAGAAGGGGCATGACGTGCCCGGAAGCACCGTGCTCCCCAAAGGTCTGCCCTTTCTTGGTGCGGCAAAAGCGTGGATGGGGCCGATGGATTACGGCATGGATTTTGAGGATATCTCAACCCTCGATGACTACCTGTCCGCCAATGATCAGCCCAGCTACATCGTGGCAGAGGGGCTTGGAACTGTCGTTGCGACATTGGCGGAGGGCATCCCGATCGCCTTGAATTCAAAAGTGCATAGGGTGGACTACAGTGGATCGGGCGTTTCGGTTGAAACCAGCAAGGGCACGATCCGGGCGCGGGCGTGTCTGGTGACTGTTTCCACCGGTGTCTTGGCCGCAGGGGGGATCAGTTTCATTCCTGAACTGCCGGTCGAGAAACAACAGGCGGTTCATGATCTGCCGATGGGATTGCTGGTAAAAGTGCCCCTGCTTTTTGATGGCGCACGCCTTGGGCTGAAGGAGAACGAGTGGATGAGCTATGACATCCCGGATACGTCTCCGACACGGGCGTGTTTCCTGATCTCCTGGCCCTTCGGGTATGATTATGTCTTTGGCAATATCGGGGGTGCCTTCGGCTGGGAATTGTCGCGGGAAGGACCGGACGCCACAGTTGCCTTCGCGCTGGAAGAGATGGAAAAACAGCTTGGCAGCGCTGTGCGCAAGCACTTTGTCAAAGGGTTGGCCACGGATTGGGCGACGAACCCGCTGACCCATGGCGCCTATGCTGCGATCCGTCCCGGCACCCATGGGGTGCGGAAGAAACTGGCAAGGCCGATCGCAGAGAAAGTCTTTTTCGCAGGTGAGGCGATGGGCGGATCGCGGTCTGCATTGGTGGATGGGGCCCTGAACAGCGGGCGCAAGGCGGCCAAGAAAATGATCAAGGTCTTGAAGGTTTAGCAAGACCTGAAAGACCTTTATTCAAGGGACCTTCGATACCAAGTGTTGCAGCATTGTCTGCATCTGGGAAACAAAACACAGGCATCCGGAAGGATTTGTTGAACAATTCCAATTGGTCGCGTAGCCATGAGGTTGGAAAAATCCGAAGTCCGCTGCTTTTGTGCTGCGGCACTTTCGCCAGAAGGCGAACGTAACATACCCCACCACAGCTTTCGGAAGGGGTATTTTCGGCAAGAGGCCGGAGCATCCATGAAACTGCTGATCGCTGACGACGATCCGATCATTCTTGATCTGTTGGTTGAGATTTTCGTGGCCTATGGCTTCGAAGATATTGTCCTGACGTCCAATGGTGCAGAAGCCCTGCGCGCGATTGAGAAAAGCCCGCAGCGGTTTGATTTCCTGCTGCTGGATATACAGATGCCTGTGCTGGACGGGATTGAGCTGTGTCGCCAGGTGCGTGGTCTGCCGGGGTATGCGAAGACGCCGATCATCATGATCACCGCCATGACCGACATGACATACATCGAAGCTGCGTTTGTCGCGGGTGCGACCGACTACACGACCAAACCCTTTGATGTTCGCGCGCTTATCGCGCAAGTGCGCCGTGCAGAACAGCCTGCCACGGTGCTTCCCACCACTGGCAAGGTGCCTGTGCCCGTCGCGGCAACATTCGGAGACCCCAAGATCCTCAACCGCAAGATCAGCGGGTTTGTCGACCGGCAGGCCCTGCTGAACTACGCCAGAGTGGTACAGTCCCAAGGGGCGTTTTCGGCGGTCGCTGTGGCGATCACGGTAGGCGCTTTGCGCGATCTGTTTGATCGGCTAACGCCAGCGGAATTTGAAACGGCGCTGGGCGATGTTGCGGAGATCCTTTTTGAATCCCTGATCGGGACGCAGGCTGTTGTCTCTTACGTCGGGGACGGGCAATTCCTGTGCCTGTGTGACGCCGAACGGACCCTTGCGCCTGAGGACTTGCAAAGTGAGCTGGCAGATGCGCTGCGCATGGGGGATCGGCACTGGCAGCAGGATCTGCGCCGTGATCGTCTTGTTGTGGTCCATCCCTATGAGACGCCAAAGCCCCGCTCGCTGGCAGGGGACCCGCAATTCGCCGACCGCGCCCTGAAAAAGATGAAACAGCAGCATGGTGAGAGATCAGCCAAGCTGTCGAAACTGTTTGTGATGCAGTTCAGCAATCCCCCCCAGACCCCTTCGACGCAGAGCAAGCGACGCGGGCTTTGGCAGAGGATACAGGCGCCGACGACACGCGGCGGTAAGGGGAGGCTGGCGAAACGCCAAACCCCCTGACGCAGGAAATTCAAAAAGAAAAAGGCCGGGACAACGGCTTAAAAACTAAAGACAAGAGGTTGGAGACGAAAATGAGTGAATTCACCAAGAGTGACGAAGCGGCGCATTCCTTTGAAGCCGGTATCGCGCGCATCCGTGACAGGTTCATTGCGCAGCTTCCCGAACGTGTGTCAGAGCTTGATGGTTTGCTGGATGATCTGTACGAGAATGAGGACTTCAAAGAGCCCGTGACCGGCATCCGCAATATTGCGCATAAGCTGCATGGTCAGGCCGGTTGTTTTGGGTTTGCGGAGCTTGGGCAGATCGCGGCCAAGCTTGAGGAGCAGGCAGATCTGGTGATCGAGGCCCAGGGCCCGCTGGATACTGAAAACGTCGAAGCCTACCTTGTGCTTCTCCTCGACCAGATCGAGGAAAGACTGGCGGCTGCCTGATCTGAAATGGCGTTCCGGTCCTTCATAAGTACCTCGACAGAGTGGTTGCCGCGATTGCTTTTGCAGGTTGTCGCGACAGCGTTCTTTGTGACGTTGCCGATGGCCCAGACCGCTGAGACGCAAACGGTCGAGAACATTCAGTTCGGCATCATGTCCGAGGAAGGTGTGACCCGCACGCTGGAGGATTGGTCGCCCATGGTGGCGGTCCTGAATGAAAATGCCGCCGCCCAAGGTGTGCCTTATCGCTTCAGCATGACACCGATCGCGGATACCGCGTTTTTGCAACATCTGTCGGATGGCCGGATTGATATCTTCGTGGGTGATCCGGCATCCTTTGTCGCTGCTGAGGTCGAAGAAGGGGCGCGGGCCATTCTGTCGATGGCACACATGTGGGAAGGGCGGAGCTATGATCAGACCGGTGCGCTGATCTTTACCCGCGCTGACAGTGCCATCCGGTCCATCGAAGACCTGCGTGGCAAAAGTTTGATGGCCGTTGATGAGAATGAACTGACAGGGTGGAAAGTCGCCAAACAGGAATTTCGCAAGTACCGGATGGAGCCGTCAAGCGCTCTGTCAGATCTCATGTTTTCTGGCGGGAACCAGCGGGAAGTTGTTTATGCCGTGCAGGAAGGCTTGGTGGATGCAGGCGTGGTCCGCGCAGGTCTGCTGGAACGGCTCGCGGTAGCCGGTGTTGTCGACCTCGCGGAATTCCGTGCTGTCGCGCCGATGTCGCATGTCGATTTTCCGTTCATGGTCAGCACACCGCTTTACCCCGATTGGGCCTTGGCCGCGATGCCAAATGTGCCGGATGAGGCTTTGGCCCTTGTCATCAACGCCTACCTTGATCTGGATGTCACAAGCCCTGAAGTGCAGGCGACGGGCGGGAAAGTCTGGCAAGCCCCGCAGAACTATCAGGCGGTGCATGAATTGCTGATCTCATTGCGTGCACGTCCTTATGAAAACTATCTGCGCCAGGCCGCGGCGCGGATTTTCAACGCCTACAGATGGCCGTTCATTGGCCTTGGTGCCGTGCTCTTTTTCTCATTGGTTTTCCTGGTGTTTGAGCTGCGCCGCAACGCCAAACTGGCCGAAGCGCGCAAGGATGTTCTGAAGTCCGAGGTTCGCTCAAAGCAGTTCTACCGCAATGCGGTTGAGGACCACACGGTGTTCTGCATGCTGACGCAGGACGGTAATATTTCACACGTCAATCAGCGGATGCTGGATACGCTGGGCCGGGATCGGACGGGGCTGGTGAAACGCCCCCTGACGGAAATCCTGCGGGATACAGAGCATGAGCAGCTTGAGCAGGAAATCATGAAATCCATGAATTCCTGCGTCCCATGGCAAGGGGCATTGCAGCTAACCAAGGGGGATGGCAGCGCGGCTTGGGTTCAATGTACGTTTATTCCCGTCACCAGCGCCTCTGACAAACTGAGCGAGATTGCAATCGTTGCCTCCGATGTGACGGAAACCCGTTCAGGTGTTTCGGAGGAACGTTTCAACAATGCGCTGGAGCTGTCGGAAGATCAGGTTGTTGTTCTGCGGCCGGAGACGCTTGATATCCTCTATGCAAATGTCGCAGCATCCAACACCTTGTTCTGGAACCGGTTCGGGAAGGATTGGAAGGGCAAGACCGCGAAAGACTTCATCACTGAGGAAGACTACGACTCGCTGAAACTTTGTTGTGAAGCGGTGATCGAAGGGCCGCAGCGGCGCGTGACATGGGAAGCGGAAGCCAAGAACGACGTCACGTTTGAGATCAGCCTTGAATACGTGCAGCCGGAGGATGATGAGCCCCGGTTGATTGCGATCTATCGCGACATCTCTGAGCGGAAGTTGATCGAGAAAGCCAAGACGGAGTTCATTGCGACCATCAGCCATGAATTGCGCACGCCGCTGACCTCCATGAAAGGCGCCTTTGGTCTGGTGACCTCTGGCATGGTCGGGGATGTGCCGGAAAAGATGAAAGGGCTGGTGGGCATTGCATCCACAAACTGCGACCGCTTGATCACGCTGATCAATGACATTCTCGACCTTGAAAAGATCGAAGCGGGCAAGATGACATTCACGATGTCCAATTTTGACCTGAACGAACTTGTGGAAACGGCGCTGGAATCCAACCAGTATTATGCGGACACACTTGGCGTCACTGTTGCGCGCGAAGAAAAACCCGGTGGGACGAACTACATGACGTTCGGGGACCGGATGCGTCTGACGCAGGTGATGGACAATCTGATGTCGAACGCCGCAAAATTCTCTGAAAAGGGCGAAGTTGTCCACGTGGGGCTAGAGGAGATGGACGACCGGTTGCGGATCAGCATCCGCGACACAGGCAGCGGCATTCCGGAAGCGGCGCAGGCACAGATCTTCGACAAGTTCACGCAGGCAGACAGCTCTGACACGCGGGCAAAAGGCGGTACCGGTCTGGGTCTGTCCATCGTCAAACTGATTGTTGAGAGCCATCAGGGGGATGTGCATTTCAACAGTGTCGAAGGTGAAGGCACCGAGTTCTTTGTGGATCTGCCAAAGGTTGAAGGCGAAGAGGTAATCCCGATCCCACGCACAGCCAACGGGGATGTCCTGCCGTCCGCAAATGCAATTCAGATGGTGCCTGAGGTTGTCTCTGCGGCTTCCACCATTCCGAAGACAGCGATTGAACGTCTGGTTGCAAGGCTCGGTGATGCAGCCGACGACGTTAAGGTAGAGCAGAACCACATTACCGCGCAGCAGGTCGCCAACGGGAAAGGTGTGATGGGCAATTCCACCGTGCTCAACTGGATCAACATGCAGGATCGGGGGCTCTTGTCCCAACTGCTTGAAAACGGCGACATGGAGAATTGCGAAATTGCGATTGTGGAGTTCTCCAATCCCAACGGGCCAAAGGGGGCGTTTGTCACCGCGTCTGATACGCTTGGAGCCTGGATCGCGGATTGTGACGATCTGATCGTGCGCAAGAGCGCTGAAAAGATATCCGTGCTCAGCGTCACAGATGACTATGAACTCGCGGAAATCCTGAAAAAGCAGAACAAACCTGCGGTGGCAAACCATGTCTTTTCAAAGGATACCGGCATGGCCAAGAAGGGTGATGCCATCGCAAAATATGGCCTGATGAATGATGCGTCTGTCACGCTGCTTGCTCCGATCAAAGGCCGTGGTTTCCCGGAAAGCTGGCCGCTGACCGTATTTGTTCAACGCCATGAAGCTGCGAAATCCGCGGCCGGCGTGGTATCAAAATTCTCAAGTGGAGGAGGACGCAGCGCGCGCCGTGCGTCCTGACGCCAGAGGTTGGACAAAGATGCTGCTTCACCATCCCACAACGGCATGTTCAAAAATACGCTGGAGGATGTGATGGCTCTGTCGCGGGTCAGGTGCTTCAGGTCTTGCCGGACTTCTTAAGCAGATAGAGCGCGCGGTTGGCGTCATCCAATTCCTGAACTTCGCTCCGCTCTGCGTGTTGCTTGATCTCCTGAACGGTCTGGCCCTTCACCGCTTCATTCGTCTTGACGTCTCTGAACGCCTCAAGCAGCTGTCCCTCTATCGCGCTTGCCCTGTCCTCCAGCTCAGCGAGCTGTGCTGCCAGGTGTTGCTGGCGACGGTCCGCTGACTGGAGGTAGCCGGACAGGAAGGCGTAGCTGTCCGAGGTGGTGTTTGCCGCCTCGAATGCCACCTGTTCTGACAAGGCGGATTGTTCTGCCGTGATATCCGCCTGCTGCGCACGCAGTTCGGACAATTCGGCGCCAATGGTTTCAAGCGTATGGGTCTTCACCCGGTGGACCAGATTGAGAGATGCGAGCCGCCGGGTTGAAGACATAGGTTACGCCGCCTGAGGGATGGACTGCCGCGCTTCTTCCATCTCATAGAAGGAAGGCTGCAACAGCGTCGGGATAGAGCCACGCCCGATCTCTGTGCAGATTGTGGGCGAATGATTGTGCAGGATCGCGATGAAGATGTCGCGGATCACAGCGTAGAAGATGCCGTCCTGCTCTTCAATGGCTTCCAGCCGGTTCGCAATGGGTGCGACAAAAAGATAGGCAAGGAAAACGCCAAGGAAAGTACCCACAAGCGCGCCCCCGATCATCAGGCCCAGAACGGCAGGGGGTTTATCAATGGAGGCCATCGTTTTGATCACGCCCAAAACGGCCGCAACAATCCCGATCGCCGGAAGCGCGTCACCGACAACGGTCAGACCATGCGGTGCGACCAGCGCTTCGTGATGGTGCTTTTTGAGCTTGCGGTTGATGACATCTTCGAACTGGTAGGGGTCGTCAAACTGCAAGGCCAGCAAACGGAAGCTATCGGTGATCAGATCGATTGCAAAGTGATCCTTCTGAATCTTCGGGTATTCCGAGAAAATCGAGCTTTCCGTCGGATTTTCAATGTGTTCATCCAAGGCAAGCATGCCATCTGTCCGGTAGATCTTTGCCAGAGTGAACATCAGGTTCAACAGATCGATGTAGTCTTTGCTCTTCCACTTGGGGCCTTTGAAGGCCTTCAGCAACGACTTGCCAGCGCCCAGAATATTGGCAAATGAGTTTGCCGCGATGAAGGAGCCAAGGGCGGCGCCGCCGATCATCATGCCTTCGAAAGGCAAGGCGTGCATGATGATGCCCATCTCGCCGCCTGACAGCATATAGCCGCCAAAAACCATGCCCATTACGACGGCAAATCCAATAAGAATCGTCATTTTCGGTGTTTCCTGCTGCTCTTGCTTTTTGTGCTCGTTTTTCGGTAATTCTGTGTAGGTGAAGTATAAAAATCAACTTACAAATGAAAAACCGCTTCTAATTTTGGGGTTTGGGACTAAAATGCAATCAGTTGTTGATTTGGGGATGTGACAACATGGATAAGTCAGGCAGTAGACTTGTTGTTTTGGTGGATGGGACGGACGTGAAGCACATCTTCGCGTCCTGGCCCCAGGATATCTGCCTTGCTGTCTGTCTGGACCCGTCCGGCGATTGCTCCATGGTGGTGTTTCACCGGCAGGAGCGTCCCGCCATTGCCAGGCATCTGATTGCGGTGCTTGGCTGGCCAACGGAGGAGACGCTCTTTGTCCCCCGCGTTGATGGATTTGAAACGCGGCAGTTCCTCTATTCCGACGAACGGCGGTTGATGGCTTTGGTAAGCTGCAATCCCGATATCCTGGAAGAGGCGCATGACTACGCGGTGAACTACACCTATGCGCTGGAGGAAGGGTTGGATCCGCTGCGGATGCTTGGCCACGACGCGCCTTCGGAGGACGCCCCGCTGAGCGATGAAGTTCAGGAAGTGTTGACCAAGACCGGTCGACGACCGGTTGTGCCGGATTTCCTGCGCCGCTCTGCCGAGAATGCAAAGCGGGCGAAGTTCGCATCGGTGCGGAAGGTGGGTTTTGCAGCATTGACTGGATAACCTTTCGCTTAGCGGAGCGCGTTGCGGAGGTTGTTGAAGACCTCCTTGTCAGCGGTTGGCACGACAGCCGGAGCGGTTTCGATTTTCACTTCAGTTTCAGTCGAGACTGTCTTTTCCGTTTTTATATCAACAGCTTGTGCCTCAGTTGCGGGTTCTTCCGTTGCCATCGCCGTGTCTTCAGCCACCGGGCCGCTGTTTGCGGATGTGTTGTACTGCACCATGATGGAGATGCGGCGGTTTGATGGGTCCTTTGGGTCATCCGGTACAAGCAAATCAGTATCGGCAAGGCCAGACACGCGCACGATGCGGTCTTGCGTGACGCCCGTCCCCAGAAATACCCGCCGCGTCGCATTTGCGCGGTCCGACGACAGATCCCAGTTGTCATAGGCAGTGCTGTCGGCGAAGGGCACAGCATCCGTATGGCCTGAAATGACGATCTTGTTCGGCAGATCGGCAAGCGACTCACCAAGGTTGGTCATCAGTACTTCTGTGCTGCCAATCATTTCGGCGCGCCCGCTCTGGAACATTGGTTGCCCTTCCTGATCGATGATCTGGATGTGCAGGCCTTCGGGGGTTTCCTCGAAAATCACGCTTTGCTGCAACTGATCCAGCTCAGGACTGGCTTGAATGGCTTGCAAGATCTCGTTCTGAAGCTCTTCGAATTTGGCGTCATCGGCGGCATGCAGCGATTCAGCACCGTCTATGCTGTCTTCCGACTGGCCTGCGGCGGCACCTGACATGCCTTCAACCGCATCTTCCATCTTTTGGTCTGTTTCCTGCGTGCTGCCAGCGGAGGGCGCCTGTTTCACGCCATCATGGCTGGTCGCCGCGGCTTCATTTGGCTCGTCATTTGGTGTGACATCCCGGATTTCCCAGGTTGCGGGCGTCGGATCGTCAATCGCGCCCAGCTCTGAGCCGCGCGCAACGATTGATCCATTTGACGCAGACAGGGTGCCTGGCGGTCCGATGGTTGCGCCATCAAGGACACCACTTCCGCCTGGAAGCGTTGCATCTGTAAAGTATTGTGCGATCCCCTTAAGCGCCTGCTCGTCAGAGCTGGCCAGGATCCACATCAAGAGGAAGAACGCCATCATCGCGGTCATGAAGTCCGCATAGGCAACTTTCCAGCCACCACCATGGTGACCGCCGCCCTCAATGACTTCGACCTTCTTGAAAATCTTCGGCTGCTCTGCTGCTGCCATCTGCTCTGCCTCATGTCCGTCGAATCTATCGATCGTTCATTCGGCGCGCTTCTGCAGCACCGGTTTAGGCAAGTTATTGCGATGGATTGCGTTTGCTGGAGGGCTGGATTGTGATTTTAGTGTGACGCAGTTTTCAGGCGGACGAGCTGTCCGCTTCGGTCACGCCAGCAGCGCGTGTGTAGCGGCCCAGACCAATACGCTTGGCATATTCTGCCTTACGCACAGAATAGTTGGGCGCAACAAGCGGATGGTCTTCGGGAAGGCCGAGCTTGAGACGATACTGCTCTTCGGTGAGCCCATGTTCCGCTTTCAGGTGCCGTTTCAACATGGTGAATGACCGACCACAGCACAGGCAGACCACGGTTTCGTCTGTGACTGAGTCTTCGATCGGAACAGCGGGTGTAATGGTAAGCGGTTTCGCAGATTGTGACCCTGCGGCCATGTCGATCAAGGTGGCACTGCCGAGATCCTGTTCAACATGACCATCGAGGCTTCGGATGAGTTCAAGGATATCCTTGACCGTCGCGCTTTCCCGAGACGCATAGGCTGATACGATGCGTATCATCGCTTCTGACATCGCTGACTGAGCAACATTCTTCATCTTTACTTCCTCGTTCAACTACAAGTGCGAAACATAAACAGAGGCGTCATGAGATATGCACTATTCATGATCTGGAGCGACTATTGAGACGAAAATCCTCAATGACAAGAAGAAAGGTCTGTTAGTTGTTGTATCGGCGAAATTTCGACCATGGCGCGCATGGTTAGCGAAAAAGCGCTTACTTTTGACAAGATTGGTGGTTCCCGTGTTGGACGTGCCCCTGGTTTTGTCACGACAGAAGTTTGCACAACTGGTCGTTTGTCATCTTGTCCTTGTCGTCGTCTGGTCGGGGCTGTTGGATGAAATCCTGTTCCTGAAGGAAAGAATGGGCGCTTTCCAAAATGGCACGGGAGTAGGGATCGAGTGCGTCCTGACGCACGAGCGAATCGAGCCGAACTGCCGCCTCAAAGGCGATATTTCGTGATGTGTTCGGGTGGTTTGTAGATGCCATCTTGCCTGCTAACTCAACTTATACTTGGTCAAGCTTTCTGCTTAACTCAAAACCATAGATAGTCAGCCAAGTTTAAATTATTGTAAATGAATGGGCTGAGGTGTGGTTTTTTGTGAGAGTTCGTGGGTAAGGCGAGAGAAATGCTGGATATTTCCCAATAATTTTATCATCTTGAACCAGTTGTTAACCATTGTAAACATGGATATGCTTTGGTTCTGAATGGCTCATCTTCGATTGTTTCGGAGAAAAGCCTCCTCGTTTGGCCAGCATTATGTCAGTGAATCCTTGTAGTTGTTCTTGTGTGATTCTGTCGCATGATCCGGCGGTTGTGACGTCGCTGGGCTACCTGTTGCGGGTGGTGTTGCAGTGTGACTGCAAGGTCGTCACGGAAACGGACGATGCGTTTGTGGATCTAGAACCGTATTTCGCACCCGCGCCAGATGTGTTTTTTGCCTATGCTGATCCTCACAACCAGTCTGCGTTGTCGCAAGTGTCAGCTGTGCGGGACAAAGGGATGCCGACACTCGTCATTGCGGTGCTCAAGGATCTTCCAGACCTGGGCGCGCAGATGTACGAGGCTGGCGCCGCGGACGTTGTACATTGGCCGGCCGACCTGAAAGAGATCGCGCTGAGGTTGCGACACCATCTTGGACATAAGTGGGATCCATCCAGGACAATTGATTTGTCTGCCGATTGGGAGGCTGAGTCTTATGTGGCGGACCTCGCGGATTTGACGACGGCTGAAGCGCAGATTGTCCGGATCCTGATGGCGAAGGACGGCCGTATCGTGACGCGGGATGAGTTGAGCTTGGCGTTGGACGCGCGTCCCTGGCGACATGGCGACCGAAAATTTGATGTCCACATGGCGAAGATTCGCAAGAAACTGCTTGCGGCGTTTGGGTCAAACCTGACGGTTGCAACCATTCGGTCGCGTGGATATCGGCTGTCGACCAACGGTTCCAACCTGTTCTCTTCCGTGGATGACTGATCCAAACTTTCGGCAGATCGACCAACTACCTGTGATTGCAGTCAGGCTGACGTTGGGTCGTCAAAACGCGCTTTGCCCCATTCTTTAACCTGAAGGGAAGATTTGTAAACGCGTCCGGTGGATAAGTGCCCCCATATTTCGGGCGAGTGACCATATGGTGGAAGATTGGTTTAACGTGCCACAACATGTTGCCCCAAAAATGACATAAATACCGGGAAGTTATCGAGAGAGTTGTCGGGTGCCGTCCGCAAAAGCTATGCAGAGTCCTGTCCTTGCACCCATTGGAGAGAATCCAATAATTAACAATTCTTTCGTTTCCCTTAGCTTAACCAATTACTAACCTGTGATTGTAGCGGGTGGGCTGTTCGCGCGCTGAGAAACAAAAAAAGAAGCAAGGACTATCAGATAATGGATACCCTACTTGAGCAGATATGGAGCGACGCTTTGGAAGAGCGGACCAACCTGAACGGGTCCCCGATTTCGTATCTGTTGACGTCTTTGCTTGCAGCTCCGGTACTGTCTCTGGTTGATACGTCCTCAACCGCGCGATCCGAGCCCTTTGTCAGCTATGGCGGGTATGAAATCCTCCCTGGCGCCAGTCTGGCTGACGTGCTTCTGGAAGAAATGGGAATCGAGATCGACGAGACGACCGTGGTGTTGGTTGAACGCATTAGCAGCCCCGGTGAGACCCGTGGATCAACAGAAGAGCTGGGACGTACCGTTGGCCGTATCCTGCTTGAGCTTTCGATGATGGATTCAGGGGCCAAAGCGCCTGCTGACCTTCCGAAACCCCTGATTTCTGCGACATCAACAGGGCGCGCGCTACAGCAAACCCCCATCAACTGACGTAATTGTTTCAAGAGAATCGGCATCTGTAATATTTAGTAAGATCAGAGTGTTATAATCTGATCTGCTCCTGATACTTGTTGCGCTTTGGCAACTGTTGCGTGTGAAGCGACCAAATTTTCTCTCATTATCCACTTATTAAAAATCGTTAAACGGGCGTTAACCGGGTCTCTGTAATGTCTGTTGCGAGGCAGAAAAAACATACAGGTGACGAGAATGAGCGTAACCGCGTACAAGCGGACGATCTCGCACACAGAGGCGCCAAGACAGATTGAGCGTCGTATTCTTGTGCAAGTGACGGCCGAACTAGAACAGAAGTTCGAAGATTTTGACAAAAGCGACCGCCGGATTGAGCGGCTGGAGCTTTTGGCGAATGGTCTGCGCCATACTGTCTGGAAAAACCAGATGGTCTGGATGACCTTCAAATCCGATCTCCTTGAAAAGGAGAATGGCTTGCCTGAAACACTGCGCGGTGCGCTGGTGTCTTTGGCATTCTGGGTGGAGAACCACTCGCAAGGTGTCATGTCAGGGGGCAAGAACATCCGCCCGCTGATCGACGTCAACCGGAGCATCATTGATGGGCTTGCTGGTCAAGCCTACAGCGCGGTGGAGTAGTTCGATATGCCACTTAATCTTACCCTAAAACCCAACGAAGTGGTTTTGATCAACGGGTGTGTGATCCGAAATTCAGATCGACGCCAGACCATTCTGATCGAAAGCCAAGGTGATATCGTGCGGCAGCGCGATCTTCTGAACGATTCAGAGGCCCGTACCCCTGTTAAGGAAGTCTATTTCTTCATTCAGACAGCCCTTCTGGACAGTGGCGTCAGAGAGAAGCTTGTGCCGATCATCCAAAAGAAACTGGGGCAGCTTGTTCCCGTTTTTCATGATGAAATGTCTCAGCACATCTTTGAAGCGGCGTCGCATGTGTCGCATGAAGACTTCTACAAGGCGATGCGCGCTCTGCGGCCGCTGATGGACTATGAAGCCAAGCTTTTTGACATGCTCAACAGTCGGCAGGTCGTGACGGCTGCGGAGTAGGGAGCAGGACGATGATCAGTGTATCGGGACTTGGTGGGCAAATTGCGTTGCGCGTTGTGGATGCAACGCGGGACCGCCAGATGGAGCTGTTGCGCAGTGATGCACAGAACCAGCGTGGTGAGGAAGCCTTCCGCGAGCGGATTGGCGGCATCACCACGCCCGAAGAACTGATCGCTGATTTCGAAGTCTACAGCTTCGTGATGCGGGCTTTTGATCTTGAGGACCAGATATTCGGCAAGGGCATGATCCGGAAAATCCTTGAAAGCGATCCGGAAGAACCATCGTCCTTGCTGAACCGGCTGACGGATATCCGGTTTCGAGAGATGCACCTGGCCCTGGGTTTCACCACAACAGAGGGCCCGCAGACGCCTGATTTCACGACCGAAGAGTTTGCCGAAGACATCGTTAATCGGTTCTACAACAGACAGTTCATTTCCGGATATGAGGCAGAGAACGTGGCCGTGGGTCGCGTTCTGGAGTTTCGGGATGCTGCGGAAGATCTTGAGAACTGGTTCCAGGTTCTGCGGAACCCTGAATTGACGCAGTTTTTCCAGATTGCCCTTGGGTTGCCGTCGGCTTTGTCGGGTCTGGATGTCGAAGTTCAGCAACGCCGCATGTCAGAGAAGTTCGACCTTGAAACACTGTCCGATCCGGCAGTGCGTGAAGACCTCGTCTCCCGGTTTATCGCGCTGTCCGAGGTCCAGAACCCGCAACAGGCGCTGGCATCAAGTGCGGCGCTGAACATCCTGAGTTCTGCAAGTTTCGGTGCCCAGTTCGTGCCGATTGCATTGAACGTGCCCTCGGTCACATTTTCAGCGGCATCGCTGTACCGCTGACCTGGGGTCAGGACCCTTTAATCCTGCGCCACTGGCGTCAAAACCGCGAAAGTTCAGTGGTTTGAGACATGCAGCGACTAACGGGTTAATTGCAAATGGCTCAAGCCTCTGAAATGAAGCGGTTTTGTCGTCCGTAGGATTTGACGGATTTTCCCCGTGAGCTTCGTTGCATCTGCTTGAAATTCAACAAGAGTTCCTGCGCAGCCGCGCCTCGTCACGAGAAAAATCTGTCAAACCAGTGGTGCAGGATTAATGGGTCCTGACCCTAATCTTCAAGCAGATCCTCATCTTCCAGAGGCAATTCAACAGTGCCATCTGCAAGCAGCCGCAATGCGGCCTCGACCAATTCGGATTGCGCTTGTCTGACGTCCTTTGACCGGACCGGTCCCATCTGATCCATCTCTTCCTGCAACATGTCGCGGGAACGGGAGGGGAGGGAGCCGAGGAAATGCTCCCGCACTTCCTTTTTTGCGCCTCTCAATGCGAGCGGCAGGGTTGTACCGCCGACTTCGCGCATAATCTTGGCAAGCATGTTTTCCTTGAACTTCATCAGATCATCAAAGACGAACATCTTTTGCTTGATCGCCCCGAACCGTTCCGGATCGCGTTGTTCCAGATCGCGGGAAATGCTGCTGAACAGATCCTCATCCAACTTGTTGAAGATCGAAACCAACTGCCCTTCAACGCGCCCTTCGGACCCGCGTCCGACTTTGCCAAGGACATCGTCCCGCAGGGAGTTTTCGATGTTGTTGATCGCGTCTGTCGGCAGGCTGTCAATCTCCATCACCCGCGCCACAACTTCGGCTGCACGTTCAGGACCCAAAAGCGGGAGCACCTTTGCGGCTGCGTCGGAACTGATGCGCGTGAGGATCACCGCGACGGTCTGATTGCGTTCCTTGCGCAGGATTTCAGTCAGTTGCTTTTCATCCAGCTTCGAGACGTCGTCCCAGACGTTGTCGGTGGTATGACCGTCAATCTCCGCAAGGATTTCTGTCACCCGTTCCTCTGGCAGAAACTTCTGGAGCAGCCCCTTCGCGGCTTCGATGTTGCCGAAAACGCCGCTGGGTGAATTTACCTTGATGTCGAATTCTTCCATGATGTCTTCGACAACCTTGGCGTCAATTTCGCCCATGGTGGTGATGGCAGAGGTAATTTTGCGAATTTCCGCAACGTCCAGCTGCTGCATCAGCGCACCGCCGCGCTCTTCCCCGATACACAGAAACAGGATCGCTGACTTCTGCGCCCCGGTCAGGCGGCGGTTCTTCTTGAAGGGAACGAATTGGTTCATGGATTGCGGTGTGATTTGCCTGTTGGTCTATGGTAGCAAGGATAGATGGTTTTAAGCTGTGTTAATACAAGAATATCGACATTTTGATCTTTATCCCGAAAGATAGGATTGAATGAGCGACCCGGCCAGCATGTACCAGCCGTCGATCAACACAAAGAAGATCACCTTGAAGGGCAAAGACACCAGAACAGGTGGCAACATCATCATACCGGCGCTCATCAAAACGGATGCGACGATCAGATCGATCGCAACAAAGGGCAGGTAGATCAGGAACCCGATGGTGAAAGCCCGGCGAAGTTCGGAAATCATGAAAGCAGGCACCAGCACGCGCCAGCTGGGTTCGGCATCCACATCGGCCGGGGCCGCATCGGTTTCTGCGGCTATGTCCTGAAACAATTGCAGGTCCTTGTCGCGTGTGTTGACCAACATGAATGTCCGGAAGGGTTCTGAGATTGCCGTGACGGCCTGCTCTTCGGTGATGGAATTGTCCATCAACGGTTTCACACCAGAATCCCACGCATCCTCAAACACCGGCTGCATGACAAAAAACGTCATGAAGATCGCCATCGCGTTGAGCACGATGTTGGGCGGCGTCTGGTTCAGGCCCAATGCAAGGCGAAGCATGGAAAAGACGATGACAAAGCGGGTGAAGCTGGTCATCACCACCAGCAATCCCGGCGCCACACCAAGCAGTGTGATGATCGCAAAAAGCTGGATCAGACGGCTGGAGAGGGTCGCGCTTTGGTCGCTTCCGGGTTCTACATCGCCAAACTGGGTGGACAGATCCCGGATCAGCCCGCCAACATCCAGGTCCTGCGCTGCGCCGGGTTGTGCGATCAGCACCAACACCCCTGCAAGGGCAGGCAGCCATACCGCAAACCGGAAAGGGGGACGGCGCAGCATTCTGGTTCAGCTTTCGGAGACGAAGTCTTTGATGATTTCGCGCAGGGCAACGCCCAGCATGTCTTCCTGAACGCGCACAAGATCGCCACGGGCGACGGTACGGTCGTTGATCATAATCTCAACGGGTTCGCCGACGCGGCGGTCCAGCTCAATCACCGACCCTTTGGTCAGGTTCAGCAGTTCAGAGATCTGCATCCGGCTTGTACCCAGCACCACGCGCACATTGAGTTTGACGCCAAAGATCGCATCCATGCTCTTTGCGTCGGTGTCGGCTGCTGCCTTTTGCTTTGGGTCTTTCGGCACAGGCTCGCTGCCTGCTGGGATCATCTGTTCCTGATCAGCGTCCGCGACGTCATGTTCTGGTTCGTCCATCTATTTCGCCTCACTGTGGGTTTCGTTCAAAGCGTCAGCCGCATCCTGGAGGGCTGCGAAAATGGCATCGCAGGCGGCTTCAAGGTTGTACTCAAGGCGCCCACCATCCCATGCGACCTCCACGGCGCCGCGAACCATGCTGGTGTCGCTGACGATGTTGATGTCGACGCCGCGCGCGTCCTCATAGAGCCAATCGACTTTCTCCCGTGCCAGAACGTCTGTGACCTCAGGACTGGCGCGCACGGTAAGAACCTGTGCGCTGCGCGTGCGTTCGATGCTCTGGCGGATGGTCTCAACCGCCAGATCGGGGCCGTAGCGGTCCAGCAGTTCGGGGATCAGACGTTCCGAGATGCCAAGGAACATCTCAATGATGTCGCGTTCCATCTGGGCGCGGGTGTGTGTTTCCTTGCTCAGCAGGATTTTCAGCTGTTCCTGAATGGCGGCGCGTTCCTGGGATGCGCTTGCCGCGAGTGTTTGCTGAAAGGCGGCTTCGGCCTCCCGGCGTCCTTCGGCTTTGCCGATCTCCACCCCTTCGCGGCGGGCTTCTTCGATCAACAGCTGGAGCTCAATATCCGAGCGTGCAGAGGGGGTATCGGCGTGACTGACAAGGCCGTTCATCTCTGCGTCGAAATTGCGTTGAAACAGATCGGTCATGCTTCGGCCTCAACCCGCAACCATGACCGCAGGACGCGCAGAACTTCGTCCGGCTTGTCATCCGCAAGTTTTTGGATGTTGTCGATCTTGCGCTTGTGGAGATTGCCGCGAATGCCCTGCTTCTGGATGTACTCAACTTCTTCCGCCTCGAACATCGGGGGCTGGTTCGGAGCAAAGGTGCTTGCGGGGACGGGTGCGGGCATGGGGTTCGGTTGCTGGCCCAATGGTTGCGGGATGGCAGATGGCGTTTCGCCATCGGGCAGGGCCGGTACGGGTGCTTCATCGTCTTGCGCGATGGCGGCAGGTTCGCTCAAACGCTTCAGCAGGGGGCGCACGCCCAGGATCATCACCAGACCCACAATCAGCAGCGCCAGCAGGCCACGGATGATGGGCACGGCGCTTTCTGCCAGCCGGTCTGTCATGCTCTGTTCAATCGGGCTGCCCAGATCCATGGAGTAATCCATGAACCGCATGCTATCGACAGAGATGGTATCACCGCGCGCTTCCTGAAAGCCCACCGCGGATTTCACCAGTTCAGCAAGTCGATCCATTTCTTCTGGTGTGCGCTCTGAATAGTTCACGGCGGTGTCTTCGACGGCGTAGATCCCGTTCACCAGGACAGCGACGGTCATGCGGCGCACTTCACCGGCTTCGCGGACAATCTCCCGGCGGGTGTTGCCAATCTCATACTGGACGATTTCATCCGCTTCACTGCGGTTTGACGTTGATCCACCTTCCGGGTCGGCAAGTGCTGCGGGAATGTTGTTTTCGACGCCCACATTGCCTTGTTCACCTGTGTCGGTCTGATCCTCGGTCTTGGTTTCGGTGGAGCGGACAACCTGCTGATCGGGGTTATAGGACTGCTCAACAATCACTTCGCGCTGTGTGGTCAGTTCGACGTTCACGTGTACCCGCGCGTTCCCCGCCCCGACGCGGGCGGTCAGGATATTCTCGATCTCGCGGGAGAGGCGGTCTTCGATTGCGGATTTGGCGGTTTGCATGTTGCCCTGACCCGGCCCGCCGGGGTCTTCGGACAGGATCGTTTCACCGCTGGCGGACAAGACGGTCACACGGGTCAGGTCCAGCTCAGCAACGGCTGAGGCGACCAGATTGCGCACAGCAATCGCTTCCTTGCGGCTGACGGCGCGACCGGCCTGCGGGCGCAGGATGACGGATGCGCGGGGGGTCGGTGCTTCGCGGGTGAAGGGCTCCCGATCCGGCAGGACCAGATGCACCCGCGCAGAGGCGATCCCGTCCAGTGTCTGGATCGACCGGGCAAGCTCGCCTTCCATGGCCCGGACCCGGTTGATCTTTTGCAGGAAGGAATTCATCGCCATCCCACCTTGCTGGTCAAACAGCTCCCAACCCGGATCGCCATCAATGGGCATTCCGGTTTCCGCCAGAACCATGCGCGCGCGCGCCTTGTCGGATTGCGGGACAGAGATGGTGGTGCCGTCGGGCCCCACCTGAACGTTGAACCCGGCAGAGGTCAGCGCGGCTTCAATCGAGGATGCGGACGAGACGGAGAGGTTGGAATAGATCGGCGCATAGTCCGGGCGCGTCACCGCGCCAATCCCCAGCAGCATCGCCAGAAGCACCCCAAATGTTGTGCCGCCAAGGATAAGTAACCTTTGCCGCCCAAGATTCTTGAAGTTCTCAAACAGTTCTTGCACCATGTTCTCCGATATTTGACTCAATACATCACATTCGGAAGAAGAAACGCAAGTATTGATCAAAACTAATCTTGTGTTTTCTTACTTTTTTGCGGATTATTCTTAAGTGATCACCTCGGAAGAGATATGGCCAAGAAACCCAAAGAGAATCCAAAGCCCAAGAAGGACGACGGCGGCGACGCGGAGAAGAAATCCGGCGGCTCCCGCAAGATGATCCTGATGGCAGTTGGCCTGTGCATCGCTTCCCTTGGCGGCGGCTTTTTTCTGGCGCGTATGGCTTACGTCGAAGACAGCGAAGCGTTCGAGGTCGAATACAAGGACGGTGAAGAGCAGACGGAGAAGATGGCCGATGACGGTCACGGTGATGACCACGGTGGCAAGGACAAGGCCAAGGACGACTACGCCGATGATGGCCATGGCGGCGGGGATGACCACGCCAAGGCGGACAAGGATGATGGTCACGGCAAAAAGGACGACAAGGCCAAGGGCAAGAATGATGGTGAGAAAGGGTTGATGGAGTTCGGCGACCTGATCACAAACGTGGACGGTTTTGACAGTTTCGGCAGGCCGGTCAAATCCTTCCTCAAGGTGAACATCGTCATGGCCTACCGGACCGAACCCGGCGCAAGTGAGCTGATCGAGCAGCGCGAGCCATTTATGCGGGATCTGTTCAATGCCTATCTGCGCGGTTTGACGGCGTCTGATGTGCAGGGGATGGCGGGCATCCTCTACATCAAGGCGGAACTGCTGAAACGCGCACGCGCTGCGGTCGGGAATGACCTGCCGCAGGAGATCCTGATCAAAGAACTGATTTTGCAATAGGGATTGATGTTGTGAACAAGCGCCTCTCTGCTCAGAGTATCAGTCCCGAAAACGTCAGTTTGATTGATGAGATCATTCGGCTGTCGGATTTCACTTTTGATCGCCTGCCGATGCTCGACATCATCGGAGAACGGTTGGTGGCCAACATGTCCGTGATGCTGCCTGACATGACCTACGCGGTCTGTGAGGCCTCGTTTCAGCAGTTGGATTACCTACCCATGGCGCAGGTGATCGAGGGGCTTCCCTCTCCGGCAGTTCTGGCTGTGGCGACAGGTCATCCCTTTGATGGGGAAATCCTGCTGGTCATCGACAGGCCGTTGGTCGTCACCGTGATGGAATTGATGTTGGGTGGAAAAGCCAATCAGCTGACCATTGAAGAGGCCGATGAATTCACGTCCATCGAGCTTCGGTTCGGCCAGCGTCTGGCGGAGGCTGCCCTGTTCGAATTGCAGCGCAGCCTGTCTGTCGTTGGCTCCGCCGAACTGGAACTGGACAGGGTAGAGACGGATCCCGATGCCGCAAGTGTCGCCAACAGCAACAGTCTTTGTGCGCGGATGCGGTTCTCTGTCGCGATTGCGGGGCAGTCCTGCGCGTTGGAAGTGGTCATTCCTTACGATGCGCTGGAACCGATCCGCCCGCACCTTGGCAAGATCTACTTCGGGGACCGGGGCGAAGGGTCCAATGGGTGGAAGGATCTGCTCACCGATCAGATCGAAATGGCCCACATGGATCTTGAGGTGGTGCTGAACGAGATCGAAGTGCCGATCCAGACCATCATGGGCTGGTCGGTCGGTGACATCGTGGATCTGTGCATCGAAGAGGGTGCGGATGCCACGGTGATGGGCGCGGACAAGCCGATGTTCAAAGCGGCCTTGGGCAAACGCACGAACGGCTATGTGGCCATTCAGATAACGGAAAAACTACAGGACCTGGAGGTGGGTGAAGATGCTGACAACACTGATTGACGTCGTGATTATTGTGCTGCTGATCGGCAGCATTGGCTATGGCTACACGGTCTCCCGCAAGGTTCGCTACCTGATGAACGCTTTGCAGGACATGGAAACACTTGTGGTCCAGTTCTCCAGCGCGGTGGAGAAGTCGGAGCATTCGGTTTACCAGATGCGCGAAAACATCAAAGTGGCTGAGACCCTGCCGCAGAAGCAGCGTCAGCAGGAGGAAGAACAGGCACTACAGGCGGCGTTTTCCTCGGGGCGTCGCCCGGCGGCGGCAGCTCGGTCTGCGCCGGATCACTTTGCTGAACGACCCGGTCTTGTGGTGATGCGCGACAAGGAAGATCTGGTGCGCAAGTTTTTTGACAACTCTCCCGCGACATCGAGGGTCTGATCCGTGATCAAATTGCTCAGCAGCAAAGTGATCCTGGGTGGGTTGGCTTTGACCGTCTTCACCAAGGCGGCCATGTCCCTGCCCATCTTGCCGTTGTTCAATGATCCGGAGACACCGCAGGATGCGATGATCGTTCAGGCCGCAGATAC
The DNA here is from genome assembly GCF_947500075.1 of uncultured Sulfitobacter sp. Classification (GTDB taxonomy): domain Bacteria; phylum Pseudomonadota; class Alphaproteobacteria; order Rhodobacterales; family Rhodobacteraceae; genus Sulfitobacter. The sequence continues at coordinate 555,583 of NZ_CANMQS010000003.1, forward strand.
AAAGCCCAAGGAAAAGGAAGAAGAGCCCGAAGAGATCCCCCCGCTGGTCGCTGGTCTGCCAGAGATTATCGGGCAATGTGAGGCCCCGGAAGATGTTTTGCGGTCCTTGGTCCGGGAACGTGATCTGGTCTACCAGCAGCAACAGGAACTGGAAGAGCGCAAGGCGGAGATCGCTCTGGCACGTGAACGTCTGGATGTGGAAAGAGCCTCTCTCACCGAACTCTACAGTTCCATTGAGGACATGTTGGCGCGTGTGGAAGCCGCGCAGACGGAAGACCTTGATCGGCTGATTGATTTCTACAGCAACATGAAGCCAGCCGACGCGGCGCGGATCATGGACGATCTGGATATTGAGACGACGATCATGATCTTTGGCACGATGAACCCTCGCACCGCGGCACCGATCCTCGCCAAGATTTCACCGGTAAGGGCAAGGGCTGTGTCAAAGATCATCTTTGAACGCTCGCAGCTGCCCGGCGATCAGGATCTGGTGGGGATCAAGCTGAAGTAACGTGGATCAATCCAATTCGGTCCGCAGGACGGATCCCTTCGGGGCCTGACGCAGTTTGTTGTTCTTCAGGTCGAAGACGAAGCTGATGATCTCGGCGATAATTTCCCAATGTTCGCCGGGAACAATCTGATCAACCTCCACCAGATCATAAAGCAGCCGTGTGAGCGGCTTGTTCTCAATCACCGGCACCTCATGTTCAAAGGCGATCTCCCGAATGCGGCGGGCCACTTCGTCGACACCTTTGGCGATGCAGACCGGAGCCATGTCTTTCTCCGGGTCATACTTCAGCGCGATGGCAAAATGGGACGGGTTGGTCAGGATCACATCGGCGATCGGCACCACGGCAATGGTGCGTTGCTGGGACAGTTCACGCCGCCGCTGCGCCCGTTTGCCGCGTATCTCGGGGGAACCTTCGCTTTCCTTCTGTTCATCGCGGATGTCTTTCTGGCTCATCCGCAGTTTTTTGCGCCATTCGAACCGACGCCACAGGATGTCGGCGATTGCGATGGGGACAACAAAGATCGAGGCTGCGATCAGCAATCTGTTGGCGGAGCTTACGAGATATTCCGGCAGTGCCTCCGGCAGGAAACCCGTGGTCTGCCATATCGCCTCAACAGCGACTTTGGTGAACCAGACGGCTAGCGCGCCGATGGCGAAGACCTTGATGATGCTCTTGACGAACTCCACCACCGAATTGGCGGAGAACAGGCGTTTGAACCCTTCCTTGAGCGAGATTTTGGACAGTTTCGGTTTGATCCGCTCGAAGGCGATGACGGTTTCGCCCTGAAGCACCGCCCCGATCAGCCCGCCCAGCAAAAGCGCACCGAAGATCGGTGCGATGGCGACGACAGTGCTGATGATAAATTCGTTGATGATCTGCCCCAATCGGGTCAGGCCGGGGTTGCCTGTGGCCACGTTCATCTCGCCCGCATGGTCAATCAACGCGGCGAGGGCATTGGCGATCTTGGGCGCTTGCAGGGGCAGGACAAAAGCGACGATGGCCAGCATGCTGATGACAACCACCATCGTGCCGGCTTCCTTGGAAGACGGTGTGTCTCCTTTCTTGCGCGCGTCGGCCAACTTCTTTTCAGTTGGTTCTAGCGTCTTTTCGGTGCTGTCGTTGTCCTCTGCCATGCTCAGAACCTAAACATCATCAGCCATTCCCGCGTCTCCATGATATAGAAATCAAGGCTCGACGGGATGGCAACTGCAAGGATGTAAAGGCCCGCTGCGATCAGAAGGGATGCGGCGACAAAGAAGACGGGCAGTTGCGGCATCATTCTGTTTGCCAGACCCATGCCAAGGTTCAGGACAACTCCCATGACAAAGAAGGGGGCTGAAATGGCTGTCCCGATATACAGGCTCTTTGAGCCGGCTTTGATGATCTGCTGTGCCATATCCTCAACCATCAACGGTTGACCGGGGATGAAAAGCTCATAACTCGACAGCAGGGCGCGCAGGATGATGTGGTGTGTGTCTGTGACAAATATCATCGCCACCGCGCTGACCAACATCAAGGTCGCGACCATTGTGGCCCCTTCGAACGCGCCAAACGACGGGCCGAAGGCATTCGCCAGACCGGACACTTGCCCAACCTGATAACCTGCGAACTGCAAGGCAGCCAGAAGGATCCGGGCGGTGAGCCCGATCCAGAGGCCGATGGTGGCTTCGGTCCCGACCATCAGCGCAATGGTCAACGGGTCGCCGGGCAGTACATCCCGCACAGGCGTGGCGGGCATCAGCGCGGCGCACAAGACAAGGGCGAAGGACAGACGAACACGCACGGGGATCTGCGTCTCCCCAAAGGCGGGCATGAAGATCAGCGCGGTTCCCAGACGGGCAAAGACAACGAAGTAGGAAAAGAACAGGGAGGTGACGTAGGTTTCCAGCGACACCGGCTATTGCCCGACGCTGCCAACAGTGCGCAATGCGACTTTCCGGTGCACTTCGTTGTGGGAAATGACCTGGGTCATCGGGCTGACACGCTCAAGGATGGAGCGGACATAGGGCCGGACCTGTGGTGCCACCAGAATGGCGGGCCATTCATCGACGGCGGAGTATTTCTGGATCTCCTGCCGCACCGCTAGGACAAAATCCTGCACGCGGGAGGGCTGCATCAAGAACGTCTCTTCCCCGTTGTTGGTGCTGATTGTGCTGGTCAGTTCGCGATCCCAATCCGCGCCAAGTGTGATCACGGGCACAAAACCCTTTTCATCGACGAGCGACTGGCAAATCTGTTTGGACAGCTTGCCACGGGCGTGTTCGATCACGGCACGAATGTTCTTGGTGGTGGCAGTGGCTTCGGCGACGGCTTCCACGATCTTGGGCAGGTTGCGGATGGAAACACGTTCAGACAGCAACGACTGCAACACGTGCTGCAACATCACGGCCGGGCTGTTTGTCGCGCTGTCGGAGAGCAGCTTCTGGTAGTCTTTATCCAGACCTTCGATCAGCTCCTGCGTTGCCGAGAAGGTCAGGATTTCCGGCATGTGCTCCTTGATCACTTCGGTCAGGTGCGTGGTGACCACGCTTTCGGGATCGACCACGGTCATGCCCATCAATTCTGCTTCTGACGCGCGGGCTTCATCCACCCAGATCGCGTCCAGGCCAAAGGTGGGTTCCTTGGTGCGCTTGCCGTGCAGGTCCAGCTCTTCTCCGGTGGGGTTGATGACCATGGACATCATCGGCTGCACTTCGCCGCGCGCAACTTCGACACCTTGCAGAATGATCGCGTAGGAATTCGTTGGCAGTGCGCCATCGTCCTTGATCCGCACCGGGGGCAGAACAAATCCGTAGTCCTTGATGAACAGCGACCGCAGGCTTTTGACCTTGCCCGGCAGTGCCGCGTTGACGGAGTTGATCATCGGGACCAGACCCGCGCCCATATCAAGGCGCACATCATCCACACGCAGCATTTCCGAGATCGGGTCTTCGACCTCCTTGCCGGCGTTAACCTCCTCAACCTCAGCGGCATGTTGCATCGCTTCGCGCGCCGCAAGCTGCCGTTGCATCAAGTTGCCAAAGATCGCCGTCCCGATGGACAGGGGCATAAAGATCAGCAACGGAAAGCCGGGCAGCATACCCATGCAGAAGGTCAACCCTGCCGCCATGTAGAGCGCCTTGGGGAAGTTGCTGAGCTGTCCAAGGACCGCTTCGTTCGTGGCGCCCTTGGTGCCGCCTTTTGTCACCAGCAGGCCGGCGGAGAGGGAGACGATCAGTGCAGGGATCTGCGTGACCAGACCATCGCCGATTGTCAGGACCGTGTAGTTGTTCGCGGCTTGGCCAATGCTCAAACCGTGGCTGATCATGCCGATCATGATGCCGCCAAAGACGTTGATCAGGGTGATGATCAGCCCCGCGACCGCATCGCCCCGCACGAATTTCGATGCACCATCCATCGCGCCAAAGAAGGAGCTCTCCTCCTCCAGCGTCTTGCGGCGGTGTTTGGCTTCCTCGTCATTGATCACGCCCGCAGCCAGATCTGCATCAATCGCCATCTGTTTGCCCGGCATCGCATCAAGTGAGAACCGCGCCGCAACCTCGGCAATCCGGGTGGAGCCTTTGGTGATCACGATGAAGTTGATGATCACAAGGATGGCAAAGACGATGATTCCGATGATGAAATCACCGCCCACCATGAATTGCGAAAACCCTTCGATGACGTCGCCCGCAGCACCGGGTCCGGTATGGCCTTCCGACAGGATCAGTCTGGTTGATGCGACGTTAAGGGCGAGCCGCAACATCGTGACAACCAGCAACAGCGTGGGGAAGGAGTTGAACTCCAACGGTGCCCCGATCCAAAGCGCTACCATAAGGATCAGCACGGCGAGCGACAGGGAGATCGCAAACCCGATGTCCAGAAAAAACGACGGCAGCGGTAAAAACAGCACCGACAGGATCAGCATCACAGCAATCGCAAACCCGATGTCGCGGTTGTTCTGGCCTAACTTGGCAAATCCGACAATCGGACGGCTGCGGAGGTTGGTGTCAGGGCTGCTCATGGATCAATTGTTTTCTGCGTTCTGGGTCAGCAAGGGCTGCAACGGCGCGTTGGAGTAGATCGAAATCTGGTTGAAACGGCGGCCTTGCGCGGCGCCGGTCATATCGGCGCTCCATCCGATGATGGGGGCAGGTCTGCTGGACCCATGCGCAGGGGCAGATGCCTTTCGCGGGTCAATTGCAGCCGGAGCGATGCCATTTGCCATTATCGCGTTGGCGACCTGCTGATTGCGGGTCAGCTTGGTCAGGTAGATTTCCTTGAACTTGGGGCTTGAGGAATGATAGCGGCCTGCGGCCTCCCACCAGTCACCTGTTTCGCGGTAGAGCCTGCGCAGAAACCGCGCGGCATAGTCTGCGTTTGCCATCGGGTCTGTCGCCTGTTCGAGCGAAGCAAACTCCTGCGCATGCCATTTCTGGTTCACCTGCATGCAGCCCACATCAATGGAACTGATCCCTTGCGCCTGTTTGCCGCGCACCCAGTTTTCCAGCGCGACCTTGCTGCGGAAGAACGCGCCGTTGCCGTGGTAGTTGCCGGTCCACGGCCAGATGGTCAGCGCGCCATCCACTTGTCGCCCGGCTTCCTGCACCCCGATGGCCAGCAGCAGGTTGTTGGGGATGTTGTAGCGGGCCTGTGCGGCCAGGATCGCGGTTACGCAGTCCGTTTGCGAGATTGGGACATTCTGCCTTTCGGGGCGTTCGGGTGTATCCTGTGCCGGGGCAGGTCGGGTCGAAAGACTGTAGAACCCTTTCCATGACACCGGTTCAGTTGCGTCGGCAGGTGCATACATGACCCACGACCCAACCGCCAAGGCGCCCGCGATCCAGAAGATCTTGGGATCCATGTCAGACCCCTCCGCTGACGATCAGATCGAAGACCCGGTCAGAGAGGCGCACAAGCGTTGAGAAAACAAACGGGAGAGAGATCGCGAGCGTCAGGAAGATCGCCGCAATCTTCGGAACGAAAGTGAGGGTCATTTCCTGGATTTGAGTGAGCGCCTGAAAGAACGCGATCACAAGACCAACACCAAGCGCGACGATCAAGACTGGCCCGGAGCCGATCAGGACTGCCATGATGGTTTGGCGAATGATCTCATATGTTGTAATCTCGTCCACGGGCAACCCTTGTTCAAATTCGGCGTCAGATCGGCATCCGCATCACTTCCTGATAGGCATCGACCATCTTGTCACGCAGGGCGACAGCCACTTGGACAGTGCTTTCCATGGCCATGGTTGCCTCAACCACCTGTTGCAGCCCGGCCTGCCCATTCAAGGCGGCGATCGCGGTGCTGTCTCCTGTGCGCACGGTGTCCACAGCCTGTGCTGCGGCATCCGACACCATTTTTGAGAAGTCTTCGGTCTGCTCCTTGGGCGGGAGGCTCTCTGCGGTGTTTGAACGCGCCGACTTGGCATAGGCGCTTTCAATGTAGGTTGAGCGGATTGTTGAAAAATCTGTCATGTCTTCCTCCTCAGCTCAGCAGATCGACCAGAAGACGCCGCATGGAGCGGGCGTTTTCCATCATCGACAGATTGGCCTCATAGCTCCGCGCGGCTTCGCGCATGTTGCTCATCTCGATCAGGGGGTTCACGTTTGGCAGCTTGATGTAGCCGTCTGCGTCTGCGGATGGGTGCGAGGGATCAAAGCGCAGCACAAAGCTGGATTTGTCAGTCTCGACCTCGCCAAGCTGGACGATTGCAGCACCTGTGCTGGGATCTACGCCATTTTCGAAATTGATAATCTTGCGCTGATACGGGTCCCCACCGGGTTTGCTGGACGTCGAATTGGCGTTGGCCACGTTCTCAGACACCACACGCAGGCGTTCACCCTGCGCGCGCATGCCGCTGGCGGCTGTCTTTGATATCAAGCTGAGTGGATCCATGTCGCCCTCCTATCCGGCACGTTGTTATCTGCGTCCAGCCACAGCGCCGATCATCTCATACGCCTTGCGGTAGAGCCCTGCGGCGATCCGGAACTGACCGGCGGCGCTGCTGGCTTCCATCAATTGCTCTTCAAGAACGACGTTGTTGCCGGTCAGGTCTTCGGACCAACTGACCTTGGCTTCCTGCGTCTTTGCTTCCTGAAGAGAGCCGGAGGCCTTGGCGTTGTTGAGGTAGCTGGCAAAGCTCTCCACCTCTTTCGCGCGGTAGCTGGCTACGTCTGAGTTGGCGATGTTCTCTGACACGGCCTTTTGTCGGCTGGCGAGCCACTGAAGCCGTTTGGGCGCAAGATCAAAAAGTGATGTTGGTTCTGTGTTCATAATGGACTCGTGTTTTGTTCTTGCCTTATATCAAGTATAAAATGGTTAGTGAAGGATTAAAAAATCATGTCTATCTATTCTAACCTTCAAGAACAGATGTATTCAGCACGCAGCACGCGGGTTGTCGGCAGTGTGAAGTCCATTGTTGGTCTCAACCTGACTGTCGGCGGGTTGGAGACGCTGGCAGGCATAGGTAGCCGGTGCGAAGTGCAGAGCCGGAAAGGCGCGGTTGCCGGAGAGGTCGTGGGACTGCAGGGCCATGACCTATGTATTTTGCCCTTCGGGGAATGGGATGGCGTTGCGGTAGGGGATGAGGTGGAGCTGATCTTCTTTGATGACCTGATCCATCCCGATGACAGCTGGATCGGTACAGTGATTGATGGATTGGGGCGGCCGCTGTCCAAATATCGCTCCGCCCCCCGTGCGCATCGGCGAAAGTCTTTCAAGCCCCAGCCGCCGCGTGCCTTTGATCGCAAGCCGGTCGGAAGGCGTCTGGAAACGCAGATCAAATGTATCGATCTGTTTACCCCGCTGTGTCAGGGCCAGCGCATGGGGGTGTTCGCGGGATCCGGGGTTGGTAAATCGACGATGATGGCCATGCTCGCCCGCAATACGGATGCGGATCTGATTGTCATTGGGCTGATCGGCGAACGCGGCCGCGAAGTGCAGCAGTTCATTCAGGAAGATCTGGGCGAAGAAGGGATGGCGCGTGCGGTTGTCGTCGTGTCGACGGGGGATGAAGCGCCGCTCATGCGCAAGCAGGCGGCGCTGACAACCACGGCTATTGCCGAGCATTTTCGCAAGAAGGGTAAACAGGTGCTCGTTCTTCTGGACAGTGTGACCCGCTTTGCGATGGCGCAGCGGGAAATTGGTCTGGCGCGCGGGGAGCCGCCGACGCTGCGTGGCTATCCGCCCTCCGTCTTTTCAGAATTGCCGCATCTGTTGGAGCGCGCGGGGCCGGGGCCGGAAGGTGAGGGGGATATTACCGGCCTCTATACCGTGCTTGTCGATGGGGATGATATGAACGAGCCGATTGCAGATGCCGTGCGCGGAATTGTGGATGGGCATATGGTGCTGGACCGTCGCATCGCGGAGCAGGGCCGGTTTCCGGCGATTGATCTGCAACGATCGCTGTCGCGGATGCTGCCGGATTGTCATTCCCCTGAGGAGTTCGCGATTATCAAGACCGCCCGAAAGGCCTTTGGCCGCTATACAGACATGGAAGACCTGATCCGGCTGGGCGCGTACAAGCCCGGATCTGACGCGGAAACGGATGAAGCCATCGAGTTTTTCAAGGCATCCAGCCCCTTCCTGTCGCAACGGCGCGGGGAAATGTGCCCGACAAGCGAGAGCTTTGCGGAAATGTACCGGATGATCCTGGAGGCGGGGATTGAAGACCCCCTGCGTGTGTTCTTTGAAAAGGAAGAGGCTGTGCCGGAACTGGAGCAAGCCGCGCGATAAAGGACTGCGTGTTTTGGAGGGACAGTCAGTGTATCGCCCAATCCTGGGACTGGGCGATACGTGTTTTCAACTCAACGTTGTCCGACTTAACGGAACAGGCTCAAGATGTTCTGAGGTGACTGGTTTGCAATCGACAGCGACTGAGTCGCCAGCTGCTGTTGTACCTGGTAGGCCTGCAAACGTGCTGCTTCTTCTTCCATGTCCGCGTCCACAAGGGAGCTGACGCCGGAATCCAGCGTGTCGGTCAGGCTGTCAAGGAACTGCATCTGCCCTTCCAGCGTCTTTTCCGTCACACCAAGGGATGTTGCCGCGTTGATCGCATTGCCCAATTCGGCTTCTGCAACAGCAAGCTTGGCACCCATGGTTGTGCCGGTATCAGTCACATCAATGGCCACAAGCGCATCGTGGATGGCCTGAAGGTCAACAGACTGGAACGAGATGGAGGTCGTTGCGAATGTACCGCCGGAACGGGTGATACCCGTGGTCACGGTTGTTGTCGCAGCGGGGCCGCCAACAAGGTCGTTGCCGTTGAAGGTGGACTGATCGATCACACCCTGGATCTGGCTTGCCAGACCCACAAGTTCGGCCTGAACGTCGGCACGGTCGATGCCTTCGGTCTGTGCAAATGCAACCCGTTCGATGAACTGGCCGGTCAGGTCTGTGACGGTTTCAGCACCAAGACGGGCAGTGGAGACAGAGTTCTTCGTCGCTGTCATGCCTTCGTTGATGGCTTTGTACATGCCACTATCGCTTGCCATTGTTTCAGACAAGGCGAAGTAGGCGGCGTTTTCCTTACCGGAACGAATGGCCAGACCTGTGGAGACACGGTCCTGAGTTTCATTGAGCCCGCGGTTCACCATCTTCAGGGTGGAAAGGGCATTCATTGCGGAGGTATTGTTGAGAATGGATGACATTTAATGTACTCCTGTTTTCTCATGAAGTTCAGTCTTCTGACTGAGGTGCTGGTTCGACCCAGCATGAGAGAGATAATCGCCAGAGTTAAAGCGCGGTTAATGAAACGGGCATTTATCGCATTCTGCGGATTAGAATTCCCGGTCTATCTTCATTTCCGGTCCCTGATTGACAGAGACCTTCTCTCCTGTCTTTGCGTATACGCCACCTAAACCGTTGCGGTTAAGGATTTTTTCGTGTTCTCGCAGAATTGTCTTAACGGTAATGGCCATGCGTGACAGTAATGCACCATTTTCTTCGATGCTTTCCTTGAGATTGGCCATATGTGTGCGCAAATCCCGCTGTTTGGCGGCGGCATGATCCAGGAAAGGCTCAATCAGCGGGGTGTGCAGTTCCAGCCATTTGAGGCTTTTTGATTTGTCGTCGAACAGGTTGGTGATGGTTTTCAGCTCCCCTTTCTTGATCGCGGCGATTTCCTGACGCAGGATTTCGATGGTTTCGCCAATCTTGACCACATAGGTGTCGAGGTTCGCCTCGTCCTCTGCTGTCAGGACAAGAGGGGCAGGGGTCCCGTCTACAGTCGGAAGGGGTTGGCGTTCACCGAAGCGGAACTTCTTGGGCGCGATCATGTCATCGTCTCTCCGCTGTTCTTCATGTCTTGTCGGATGCGGTGTCGGTGTAGGCGCCAATCATCTGGCTGACACTGCCAGACAGCCCAACGCCCCCTTGCTCCACCAGATGTTTCGCGACGGCCTCCGACATGAACGATCGCCACATCTCTGCCTGATGTTCATCCCCGAAGGCGGTGGCCCCTGCGGTTTTCATCATCTCATCAACGAATTGCCCCAGAAACACAGCTTCAAACTCCTTTGAGGCTTCGGCAGATTTGCTATCCTCAGTTGCGGCTCTGGTCTGCTGCAAAAGAGCGGCGACGTTTGGTGGTGTGTTTTGAACGTTCTGCATCAGATAATCTCCAGATCTGCATGGAGCGCGCCAACCGCCTTGATTGCCTGAAGGATGGAAATCGTCTGGCGCGCGCCCACGCCGATGGCGTTCAGCCCATTCACCAGTTCTTGCAGGCTGACGTCACCATTGAGGATGGTGAACTTTTGTTCTTCGTCGCTGATGTCGATCTCTGTCTCCGGCACGACGACGGTGTTCCCGCCGATCTGGATCGGGGCACCGGTGATGACACCCGTTGAACCACCGATACTGACCGGACCGGGTTGGCTGACGCGGTAGTTTTCCTGAATGCGCACGGTCAACCCGCCCTGGCTGATGGCGACCTGAGCGATGCGTACATTTGCACCCATTACAATGGTGCCGGTCTTTTCATCCACGACCACGCGGGCGATGGCGTCGGGCTGCACTGTCAGGTTCTCGACCGCTGCCATGGTGGCAGGAACATCGCTTTTGTCGCCAATCCAGAGTTCGACCGTGCCGGGATCCAGCACTTCAACCGAACTGGCACCAAGCTTGTCCGCGATCACGTCGCGGATGCGGGTGGCGGTGGTGAAATCGGGATCCCGAAGGGCAATGCGCACGCTGTTGAGCTGGACAAGGTTGAAATCAACCTCACGCTCTACAATCGCGCCATTTTCAATCTTGGCAATTGTTGGCACGCCTTCGGTCACGCTTGCCGCGTTGCCTTCAACTGCAAAGCCCGATGACACGATGGGCCCCTGCGCAACAGCGAACACGGCACCATCAGCGCCGGTCAGCGGACTGACCAGCAGTGTTCCGCCGCGCAGGCTGGTCGCATCCCCGAGCGACGATACAGTGACGTCAATCGGAGAGCCGCGCCGCGCGAAGGGCGGCAGTTTCGCCGTGACCATCACGGCAGCGGTGTTCTTGGTGTTCAGAGAATTGCCTTCAAGATTGGCCACGCCGAGACGCTCCAGCATGCCACGAATGGATTCTCTGGTGAACGGGCTGGAGTTCAGCTTGTCACCAGTGCCTTGCAGGCCAACGACCAGGCCATAGCCGATCAGGTGGTTTTCACGGACGCCTTCAAATGTGGCGATGTCCTTGATCCGCACATCTGCGCTGGCTGTGCCGACCTGCGTCATCAGGACAACAAGGAGGGCTGAAACGCGTATCATCATAGGGCGCATGTCACCGGCATCCATTGTTCCTCAATTTGCAAGTATTACAAAACTGTACTTGTATATCTTTCACATTAAATGAATGATACAAGTTCTAATCTACATTTATTATTGATAAGTGCAAATTTAATCCTTAGAACGAAGAATAGAAAAGCGAAGCGAGGCAGAATGATGCGGGTTTTTGTGTTTGAGCCGCGAGAAGAACGTCGGGCCGGCCTGATCGTTGAGCTGCGCAGCAGCGGGATAGAGCCCCAGATGATCACGGAAGATTTCTTCTCATCCGGTCTGGGGGGGCATTCAGAGGCAAAGATCGATACACGTGCGATCTTGTTGGGCGAATATCCCGAAGTACAACGCCACATTCGCGCGCTGCGCCAAAGGGGCTGCGCCAACCCCCTGATCGTTCTCAAGGACTTCCGGAATGCGCAAGGCACGGCGGAGCTTCTGAACATGGGCGCCGATGATGTGATAGTCAGCCCCATTCGGGGCGCGGAGGTGCACTCACGGGTGAATTCCATCATTCGCAGGCTCTATGGACATGCGGCAGACAGCGTTGTCGTGGGTGAGTTGACCGCTTTCTTTGATGGCAGCGACCCGATCGTGTCAGGCAGCCGCATCAAACTGTCCAAGCGGGAGCATTCGGTATTTCAGCACCTTGCGCTGAACTCGAACAAGGTGATTTCGAAAGACGCAATTTACGACGCGATTTACGGCGCAAGTATTGATCAACCCTTCGACAAGGTGATCGACGTCTACATCTGCAAATTGCGCAAGAAGTTCGCCCAGGCGGCGGACAGTGGGTGGCAGTATATCGAAACGGTGCATGGCCGTGGTTACAAGCTTACCACGCCGGAGTAAGTAAACGCGCTAGCGAAGAAACCCCAGAATTGACAGGCCGGACAGACGGGCTGTCACCTGATAGGTCGCTTCGAGCTGACGTTCCATGTTCGTCATCCGGGTAATCGCTTCGTAAGGATCGACGTTCTCATAGTCAGTGATCATGTTCCGCTGGACGAGCGAGAGGTCCCTGAGCTGGGTCTGGGCCTTTTCAACCACCTCCTGATTGAAACCGGTACGAGCCGAAATCTGGAGCAACCCTTCCTGGCCTTTCGCAAGCGTGTCGCTTACCTCAGCCACCCAGGCGCGGTACGTGGCGGTGTCCATGTTTGTCGTGTCTGCCGCAATCAGCATTGTCAGCCCCTTGTAGGTCTGGCGGATTGCTTCATCATTGGCCTGAACGCCGTATTCCAGCTCCTGACCGGCTGCGACCCATGCGGTGATGCGGCGGTTTTCATTGCCGCCCGCATCAAATTCCTTCGTGCCGTTAAAGAATGTCTCTTCATAGTTGCGGGCAGGGGTGCCGGTGTCAGCTGAGTTGAAAACAACGTCCAGTGCCGCGGAAATCGTGCTGACTTCGGCTACATTTGTGGGGCCGGTGCCGACGATGCTGTTGATGACATCTTCCGGCGATAAACCTGTGTCAGGATTGGCCTGCGTGTACCGTGTGAGCGGGCTGACTTCGGACGCAAGCCCGGCGAAGACATGTTCGCCGTTGAAGTTGGTGTTCATTGTCCCGATGAGCTCATCCAAAGCGGCGCGGGCCTGAGTTTGCAACAGTGACGCGCCGGAACCTGCCTGTGACGTGTCAAAGAACGTCGTCTCCACCACCGATTGGATCGTGTCGCGGAGCTTGTCCATGGAGTTGATGGTCAATTGCAGCTTGTTCGCGATCAGCTTGTTCGACTGCATATAGGTCTGCGTGTCTTCTTCGCGAATGCGCAACTTCATCACAGAGGCAGAGCGTGACCCCAATTCCGTGTATATGTCCGCCTTGCGACCAGTCGCGACTTCCTGCCCGGCCTTTTGCAAGGCTTGTGCTGTGCGTTCCACGTTCTGACGGCTGAAGAGGTTAAGCTGAAAGCTGGAGTTTGTGCGGATGGACCAGTTCATGACATCCCTCTCACACCGCTGCGATCAGCGTGTCGATCATCTCTGACACGGCGCTCAGGACACGGGCGTTGGCGGCGTAGCTTTGTTCGATAAGCAGCAATTGCTGCATCTCGTCATCAATGCTGACCCCTTCGGAGTTACGCCGCGCAGCCATCACCAGTTCAGCGGCAGAGGCGGCGGCGTCGAAGCTGCTTTCCGCGCGTGCGCGTGCGGTGGCCTGAGCGGTGACAAATTCAGCAGCGAAATCGGACACAGTGACAAAGGCGGGGATGCCCGTGGCGGGGTCGGCGCCAACGGGTGTGTTCAGGCCGTCAATAAAGGCGGAGATTTGTGCGGGATCCGACGCATTGCCCGGTGCTGCCGCGCCCAGACCGTCGCGAATGCGCCAGACTTCCGCGCCACCCGACAGGGAGATGCTGTCGTTCAAGGCGATACGGCTGGCGATCCCTTCGGTATTGGCTGGATCAAAGGCCATGCCGTTGTCGGTGAACAGGCCCGGCTGACCGGGGGCAAGACTGGCATCCGCATTCTGAAAGCTCTCAATCAATCCGCGTGCGTATTCATCCAACTGGCTGCTGAAACGGGGAATGACATCGCGTTTGAGTTCGGACAGACCCACAAGGCTGCCGTGCTGAAGGCCGCGCACGTTATCCTTGAAAGGCGTGATATCCTGAGCACCTGCCATCAGTGTTCCGTCGGATGGATTGTAGGACACATCCTGTATCAGATCGCCTTCCATCAATGCAGCGCCGCCAATTGTATAGAGGCTGATCGACCCTGCCGAGGAAACAGTGACCCGCATGTCGATGGTGCCGGAAATCTGGTCCAGCAGGCCGTCGATGCGCTCATCCAGCTGTGCTGATTCCAGCGATCCGGCCTGAAAGTTGCGCTGCTGCTGGTTCAGATCCCGCAGGGTATAGAGCGCTTGATTGAGGTCGGCGACCTCATATCGGATCTCCATATCCACTTCGTTGCGGGTGGTGCCCAGCGTCGTTGCGGCACTGCGCACAGATTTTGCCACTTGTTCCGCAGCCAATACGGCACCGGTCTGCGCTCCTGTGGAAGAGGGCATGTTGACCAGCGTTGTCAGGCTGTTCTGAAAGTCTGAGAACTTGTCGGCTGGTGAGATGCCATCGCCGGGCTGACCCAGAAACACGGTATAGCTTTTCAAACCCTCGGTGACAGCCTGGTGGCGGGCCATCTTGCCGTTTTCCAGCCGCGCCAGCTTGGCCAGCGTGTCATCAACCTCCCGGCGGATTTCGCTGACGCGCGCGCCGCCCTGACCGGGACCAGACGTCACCAGTTCCGCCCGCCGCCGGACATATCCCGGCGTCGATGCGTTGGCGACATTGTCCGCCGCCACCCGCGACAGGCTCTGCGTCGTGGAGAGGCCGCTTGTCGCGGAATTCAGGGCACCGGTAAGGTTCATGTCTTACTCCGGCTCAGCTGTCGTTTATCGTTTCAGCCGTGTGGTTTCATCCATCATGTCGTCAACGGTCGTAATGACCCGCGCGTTGGTGGAAAACGCCCGCTGGGCGCGGATCAAATCAGTCATTTCCTGCGCGATATCCACGTTGGAGCCCTCAAGCGCCTGCGCGTTTATCGCACCTGTGTTGGATGTGTTCGCGCGGCCCGCAAAGAACGCGCCGGATTCACCAGACAGCGCATAGGCATTCCCCTTGCGCTCAATCAGGCCGTTGGCGTTGGCAACGGTGGCGACCGGAATATCAAAGATCGCTGTGCGCAACCCGTTGTCAAAAACGCCGAACAGCGTGCCTTCTTCGTTGATCTCGGTACGGACCAGCTCACCGACGCTTGTACCGTCCCGCTCAAACGCCAGACTGAAATCCCCGGCGAATTGCGTGACACCTGTAAAGGTGCCCGGTGCGCCCAGATCGATTGAGACGGTTTGAGGAGACACACCGTTGTTAAGGGTGATTGTGGCGGTGCCGGTTGCCGTATCAAAGGAGAAGGCCGCAGGCGAAATCGCAGCGGATGTGGCATTGCTGTAGGCCAGCGGAGACCCGGCCATCGCGCCGGAATCGTTGTATTCGATCTCTACGCTGCCCAGAGGGTCGCCGTTTTGATCAGATAGGGACAGTTCCCACACATTTGCGCTGGTTGTTGGTTGCCAGGAGAAACCCACGCGCTGGCTGGCGCCAAGGCTGGTAAAGACTTCGGAGGAGGATGCAAATGGCGCGCCGGGTGTCGCGGTGCCCGTGTCCTGAGATGGCAGATTGCCAAAGGTGGACATCTGCGTGGTGCCCGCGGCAGACACACTGATGTTGCCGACGTTCACGGTTTCCATCTGGGAGAAGTTGCTGCGATCAACCGAGCCGAGTTCGCCGTCGAGATTGTAGCGATAGCCTGCCAGATAGAACCCCGCAGAGTTCTTCAAGTTGCCGTCTTCATCCGGCAGGAACGACCCGGCGCGGGTCAGCATGTAATTGCTCTGCGCGGTTTCGTTTGGATTAAGGCTGACGACGAAGAAGCCGTTGCCCCCAATTGCCAGATCGGTTGCGGAGGTGGTGGAGATCAATCCACCTGCGGTCTGCATGTCCAGCTGCCCCACAGCCGATACAGACAGAACGCCTGACCCGCTGCTGCCAGAGGAGGTCGTTGTCACCATCTGGGCAAACCCGCGCTTGTAGCCAACTGTGTTCGCATTTGCGATATTCTCGGAAATGTTGCCCACCGCCCGAGAGTTTGCCTGCAGCCCACTGACGCCCGTCTGAAGCGCGCTCGAAATGCTCATCAATCCACCTGCATATTATTTTTGTTCGCTTTTGATTTTAAGTATTTACACAGCCGGGGTTTAAGCCGGGTTAACGCTTTGTGAATTGTTGGGAAATCCTTCCATTTTGGCGGATGTTTAGAAATGGTGTAAGACAAATGTCACACCTATCCATGGATCCTAAGGAGAGATCCCCGCATTCTTGATCTTCTCAAAGGCGGTTTGAAGTCCCTTGAGCCGCCTTTCGGCTTCATCTGCGCGCAGCGGCAAGACCGCTTCGCGTTCTTCGCTCAGACTTTTCGCAAGCGCGATGAGGTTTTCTGAGCTTGTCAGACTGGGAAAGGCACGCACAACATCTTGAATTGTTTCATCATCATTGGTTTTCTTGGCGGCGATCAGCAGGTACGTCGCGTCCTTGACATCAAATTTCTGCGGGTGCTGTTCCCACAAGGCGTCCAGATCCATCTTCGCTTCATGCCACTGTTCTTCATCTACAAGGACACGTGTGCGTTTTCTCATCTGAGCGAGCGTGGGCGATGACACTTTGGTTTCAAGAAACGCGGTGTTCTGTCCTCCGTCGGCAAGAACATCTGCCTTTAGCCTCAGATGGCGTTCTTTCATCTCATCATCCGGGGCAGGTCCGGCTTCGGCCAATGTTGCCCGCGCGGCAGGAAAAAGACCCGCACGGTGCTGGGCGGAGGCCAGTTTCAAGTTCAGGCGAAACAGCGTTGCCGCCGTGTCCTCGCCCTCCGGACTGTCGAGCACGATCTGTTTGGCGCGATCGAATTCGCGCATGGCGAGGTCCGTGGCGCCCATCTCAAGCACCTTGTCGCCAAGGCGTTCGGGGTATTGGGCAAATCCGCTGAGGTTTGAATAGATTGGGACGATGCGCAGATGAAAGGACATCCAGTTGGACAGTGACGTCCTGCCGCTCTCTCCATGTGCGTAGACGCGTTCCAGCAGGTCGGAGGCTTGCTCCTCTGCCTGTGTGCGTTCGCCCGACTTAGGGAAGCGGGTGATGACCTTTCCCAGGCTCAGAAGGCTTTCCGCCGCATTCCCAAGAAGGACGCTGACCTCCGCCTGTTTGCGCAGCAGTTGCAGTTCAAGCTGGCCGCCGCGCCAGTCCTCCTGCCCTGCATCCAGAACAGCCTGCGCCGCCAGCAGGGCCCCTTCACTGCCATTGCGCAGGGCCATATTGGCGATGTTCAACCGCGCGCGTGCCGCATACCGGTCCCAGCCCTGGGCCGCGATCATATAGGCATCCAGCGCGGAAGATTCATTGCCCCGCCGCTCTTCCTCGCTGCCGCGCAGGAAATGGCGTGTCGGCGTATCCTTGTAACGTGGCATTTCCTCGATCAGTTGGATCGCGCCATCTGCATGATCCAGATGATCCGTTTCAATTGCGGCTTCGATGAAAAGCGGCAGCATGTCTTCCAGCATGGCGCGGGATTGGTGCTGGAGCGCGCGGAAACTTGGTTCGATGTTGGCGTTCAGACCTTCGAGGTCCCCAACCGCGATTGCCTGCAATGTCCGCCAGAACGCGGTATCGGGGCGGTCGGGATCAACCAGCGGAGAGGTTTCAAAATCTTCAACCGGGATCCCTTCCAGAAGTTGCGTCGCATGGGTCAGCGCGGCATGCCGCCATTCTTGGGGGGGGCTTTCCGGTGCGATGCCATCCAGCAAGGATGTCGCTTCGAAAACAAGCATGTGCGTCAGGTAGAGCTCCACCAGATCCAACATGACGCTTTGTTTTTCCGGGCCATGGGCGGCGCCCAGTGTTTCGATGCTCTTCTTGAGGTCCCTGTGAAACGTACTTGCAGGCCAGTGGCGCAGGTCGAGCACCTCTGACCAGGCGGCTTTGCGTTGTGTGGGGACAGGCGGTTGGGGCACGACAAACATTGGCTGTTTTTCGGCTTTTTCTTCCTTTGCCTCTGATGCGGCAGTTGCCATGCTTGGCGACTGTCCAAGAACAGCAAGAGCAAGCAAGGCTAAACGGTAATCTGCCATTGAGTGTTTTGTCCGATGTAGATTTATACTTGCTCTATTCTTGTATTTGTGACTATTTAATTTTGCAACTTAAGAATAAAAAGATCCGCTTTCAGGTAGAGCAGCGCAGGGTGAGGTAGATGGGTTCCGTAAGCTATGTGTCGTTGTCAAAAGCAACTGCGCTTGAACGCAGCATGAACATGACGGCGCATAATCTGGCCAACTCATCTACCTCCGGGTACAAATCCATGAAGCCGCTGCTGGAAACCGTCGACAGCCCGAGCCAGGGTGAGAACGTCAGCTTTGTGAATGACAGCGGGTCATATCTCGACATGAGCAAGGGGACCTTGTTGCCCACGGGCAATCCGCTTGATCTGGCGATTGCCGGAGAGGGGTGGTTCTCCTTCCAGCTTGTGCAAGGCGGCACCGGGTATGGCCGGCATGGTCAGCTGGCAGTTGATGCCGAAGGGCAGGTCAGAACCTCTGCGGGACATACGTTGCTGGATGCCGGTGGCGGTCCGATTGTCTTGCCGGCAGAAGCTGGATCGAACGTTTCCATCGCTTCGGACGGGACAATCGTGGATGAGGGCGGCGCGGTATTGGGCACCGTTGGTGTTTTTGACATTCCGGGCGGCGCGGACATGACGCCGCTTGGTGGCGGCACCTATGCCTTGCCGCCAGACACGCCTGTGCCCGAACCCTCCGAGGTCCCCGGCATCATGCAGGGCTTTGTCGAGACCAGCAATGTGCAGGCTGTCGTGGAAATGACCCGCCTTATCGACATTCAGCGTGCCTATGAGAATGCCATCACGCTGATGAACGAAGATGACAAACTGACCCGCAGCGCCGTCGAAAGACTTGGCCCAAGCCGGTAATCAATAAGGAGACCGTGACATGAAGGCTTTGGGAATTGCAGCAACAGGCATGCTGGCACAGCAGACGAACGTCGACGTCATCGCGAACAACATTGCCAACGCCAATACGACGGGCTTTAAAAGCGGCCGGGCGGCGTTTCAGGATTTGATTTACCAAAATGTCCGCAGCGCGGGCACGCTGACCTCAGAGGAAGGCACCGCGCGGCCTGTGGGAACGGATATCGGTCTGGGTGTGCAGGCCTCTGGTGTGATCCGGCATAACACCCAGGGCGGCTTGGTGCAGACGGAGAACCAGCTTGATCTTGCCATCGACGGGCGCGGTTACTTTGTCGTCAACCGTCCGGACGGGACACAGGCCTACACGCGCGCCGGGACATTCCAGCTCAGCGCCGAGGGGCAGATGGTGGCGATCAACGGCTTTGATATCGAGCCGGCCATCGTGGTGCCGGAATTGACCCGGCAGGTTGAGATCAACCAGTTCGGTGTGGTGATGGCCTATGTCGAGAATGAGACCGAACCCACCGAACTGGGTCAACTCACGCTGGCCACTTTCGTGAATGACGCGGGCCTCAAACCCATCGGGGACAACCTGCTGGAGGCGACAACCGCATCCGGTGAAGCGGTTGAGGCAACGCCCGGCTCGCCCGGTATTGGGGTGACCCGCCAAGGGTATCTGGAGAATTCTAACGTCAACATCATCCAGCAGATCACCGATCTGATCTCTGCCCAGCGGGCGTATGAGATGAGCTCAAAGGCGATTGAAACCGCAGATCAGATCATGACCACGACCAATCAGATCAAATAGGAGGGCCTGAGATGATCCGCCTGATGACACGACGCATCGTCGAATGGATCGCCGTCATACTGGTTCTGCTGCTGGGCCTCACCTTCTGGAGCGACTTTGCCCAGGCGTCTCAGGACAGTGTCGCGATGATGATCGAAGAACGGGCCGCGGTTGAGTTGGGGCCGACCTTGCCCAACAACAGCCGGATCGAGATCCGGCTGGCGGCGGGGTCGATTCAGAATGGTGATTTTATTCAGGAATTCTGGATGGACCCGAAGACGGGTCAGTTCATTGCCAATGTGATGACCGAATACGGCGTGCCGCAGCGGGTCTGGGGTGTGGCTGTGGTTACAATCGAAGTCCCCGTGCCCACGCGACAAATCCTGCCCGATGAGATCATTCAGGTCAGCGACATCACGACAGTGGAAATGCCGTTGCAGCGGCTGGGCACTTTTGCCGTGCGCGCCAAGGATGACGTGATCGGCAAGCAGGTGCGCAGGATGCTGTCCGTGGGCAGACCCGTCCCGCGCCAATCCGTGATCCCGCCAAAACTGGTGACACGTGGTGAGAAGGTGAAGATCGTCCTCAATCAGGGCGGGCTGCGCCTGACCGCCAAGGGGCGCGCCCTGGCGGATGCGCATCTGGATCAGGAAATCAGGGTGGTCAATCTGAGCAGCAACAAAACAATTTCAGCAATTGCCAGATCGCATGGCGTTGTAGAGGTCGATCAATGAACACATCCGAAACTTCCCGCACGTCCTGCCGCCGCCTCTTGCAGGCGGTTGGTGCATTTTGCGCGATGGCTTTGCTTGTTGCCTGTGCCGAAATTGATGAGATGCGGGATCCAACCGTCAGCAATCTGGTGCTGGACCCCAACCAGATGACGGAAGTCAACAGCATCCGCGTGCCCATGCCGCTTGAACAGGCACCCGCCGCCCCACAACGCGCCGAAGCATCGAGCCTGTGGGACAGCGGGTCCACCAGCTTTTTCCGGGATCGGCGGGCCGCGAAAGTGGGCGATCTGGTTACGGTGCTGATCGACATCAACGACCGTGCGCGTTTGCAGAACGCATCTGAACGCAGCCGCAGCAACAGTCGCGAGGTCAAGGATCCCGACATCCTCAACTTCGACGTACAAACGGATTCCGGTTCCCTGCTGGGATTGGAAAGCGATTCCACCAGCAGCGGTGAAGGCTCCATCCAGCGCAATGAGAGCATTCGCCTGCGGGTTGCCGCTCTGATCATCCGGGTGCTGCCCAATGGGAACTTTGTCCTGGCTGGCAGGCAAGAGGTCAAAGTCAATGCAGAGCTGCGTGAGCTGCGGATTGCCGGCATCATCCGGCAGGCGGACATCAACGTGGATAACACTGTCGACTACGACAAAATCGCAGAAGCGCGGATCACCTACGGTGGCCGTGGCCAGATCTCAAACGTGCAAAAACCGCGCTACGGCGACGATTTGCTTGAGATCGTGCTGCCGTACTGATGCGGTAGCACAATGATCAAGATCCTCATCCTCGTCACGCTTGTTCTGGGGGCGGGGGCCGCTGGCTTTTTCGGAGAGCGGTTCCTGAGACCTGTGGAGACGGCCAAGCCGATGGACCGGCTGAAGGACGAAAAAGAACTGCTGTTCAAGATGCCGTTGGGCCGCTTTACCGTCAAACTTCCCAAAGGCCCGGAGGTGGTGCAGCTGGTCTTTGACATTGATGTCTACATCATGGGCGCGGTGGCGTTTCAGAACATCAACGGGGCATTGGGGCGCGCCCGGTTGCGGGATGCGACGGTCACCGCAATGGCCGAAATGGCCGAGCGTGAGGTCGGCCTTGCCGAGGTGGTTCTTGATGACAGGGGAAAGACCGCGCTCGCAGAGAAGGTGGTGCGCAAACTCTACGTTCGGTTTCCAGAGGTTCGCACGGCACGGGTCAACAGCTTTGTCGTGAAGATCGACAAGATCAAGTGATCCGTCAGCTTGCCGATTTGACAGAGATTGACGACACTGTTTCGCCCCCGGTCACTTCGAACAACAACTGGCCTTCCTGAAACCGCACTTCCTGCACGGTGGCGTCGCGGTAGGTGTTGACAGGGATCGCATCACCGTTGTCGTCGGTTGCCGTGATCAGGATCTGGTATTCACCAGCGAGCATCGGGTTGCCGAAATCATCAGTACCGTCCCAGATCAGGGGTGTCTCAACGCCACTTTGCCCCGAAAGTCCCTGCACCGTCCGCACAACACGCCCGAGCGGGTCAATCACCCGCGCGGTGACGTCCTGTGCTGCACTGCTCAATTCATATGACGTTGCCGCTGTGCCGTTCTCCAACATCAGCTTGTCTGAATTGACAGAGACCGAACGGCCAAGCAGGTCCGTACCACCCACGTTCAGCAAGCCGCTGATCTGGGCGGTCAGGGTCTCAAGCTGGGTGTTTGTGCGGACGGTCTGTTCCACCTGCGAAAGCTGGGCAAGCTGCGTGACAAACTGTGAGGCATCGACGGGTTCAAGCGGGTCCTGATTGCTGACCTGCGCCGTCAACAGATTGAGGAAATTGGTATAATCCTCCCCCAACTGCGAAAGGGAATTCGCACCCGTCACTTGATCCGTCGCGTTGTTCAGCAAGGCAGGGCTGGTCAGCATGGTCGGTCCCTTCTAGGTCAGAATGTCGATGCGGTCATCGGCGAGAATATCAGCGTGTTGAACGGGTGCTGCGGGCTCAGCCCCTTCCAGCGATGTATCGGAGAATGCGGTCTGCCCGCCGTTTGACTGGCCGCCCTGCTGTTCAGCGCCGCGTTCATGGAATTCGAAAACAGTGCCGTCAGAGACACCAATCGTCTGCGCCAAAAGATGCCGGTCGTCGCGAAGATGTTGCAGGATCATCGGGTTTTCCACCCGCACAATTACCTTTGAGGCGAGGTCCTTGTCACCGGCGATGATCTCAACATCGATGTTGCCAAGGCCGCGCGGGTGCAGATGCACTGAGGTCCGGCCATCCACCACTTCCGCTGCCTTGACCTGCATCATCAATGCTTCGGAAAAGGGTTTTGACACCGGCGCTTTGCTGACGGCGGCTTGTACCGGGGACACCGATGTCAGGTCTTTATTGGCGGTTGATACTGGTTGAAGAGCCTCTGCCGGCAAGCGGGACAGGGTGTCCTGCAGATCATTCACAACACTGGCTTCCGGCGCATGTGTCAGAACCGGTGCGTCTGGTTTGGTCAGGAAGGTCGGCTGGGCATCCTGGGTGGCTTGCCAGACGGATTTGGGTGCGGTGGGCGTCTCTGCCTCGGTCGCGACGGTTGCGTTCAGTGCGCCGGGCAGAGTGTTTTGCTGACCTTCACTTGGTTGCGCCGGGCGAAGGGTGGGAACTGGCTGGTCGACCGTGGTGGCTTGTCCGGCAGTCTGGATGACGCCAGTGGATGGTTTGGTGGTGGTGGCCTGCGGGCGCTGCCCATCGGGGAGAGGGGCCGCAACAGGGGCGGCGGCCCCCAGTGTCACAGCCGCCTGTGGCGTTGTGGTCTGGGCCTGGGGGGTCAGGTTGGCTGCCCGCAGTTTCTCGGCCACTGCGGATGAGGTGTTGGCGCTCTGCTGCGCTGGCTGTCCGGGGGTTGCGAGATCTTGTCCGGTTGCGGCGGCAACGGCATTCGCAGCGGTGGTTGGCGACGATTGTGTTGGCGTGGCCAGTGAGTCTTTTGCGGCTGTCACGCCTTGAGCAGATTGCTGTTCCAAGGTGTGAGCGGCCGTCGTGGCTTGCGCGGGCGCGGCGGTTGTCGGTGCGTTTGCTGATGGCGCTTGCGATGCTGCGGAAGGCAGAACGGTTTGTGTATCCGGCGATGTGCGCAGGGCTGCCGATTGGGATGTGGCAGGCTGGTCAACAACAGGTGCCGGGGACGATCCGGAATATCCTGATACGATCTGTGGCGCAGGTGTCGTATCGGTCGCAGCGTTGGCGGCGGGCTGGAGGATCGCAGCGGCTGAGCCTTCGGCGCTCACCTGTCCGTCGGGGGCATTTTCCCCAATCGCTACAAGCGTGGTCAGGGTGTTGGATGTGGCAGGTGTGGCCTGGAGGTCAATGGATTGCGCTGCTCCCTCTCCGCCTGTCACCACGCCGGGTGTTACAGGCTCTTCGGTCAGAAGCTGGAGCGTAGCGGGGTCGGCTGCACCCTCTGCACCGGTCGTGTCAGCTGGGGACGTCCCTTCTGAGGATGCGGCCTGCACTGCATCGAGCAATTGATTGAACCGTTTCGTCGTGCCGCTGCCTTCACCTTGCAGTACGGTCTTGTTCACGGCGGCGGCCTTGGGGCTGATGCTGTCCAGCAGAGGATGTGTTTGAAGGTTCTGCATCTATTCGACCCAGCTGGCCTGGGCACCGCCCGCAACCAACCCATAGCGCAACCGCATCATGGCGCGTCGTTCAAGCTGCCGCAGTTTTTCGACAGTGAAGCCGAGCCTGCCTGCAAGGGCCGCGATGTCTTCGGGCGGGGACTTCATCGACCGGCACAACACCACTTCACGGTCAATCGGATCGAGACCCGCAATGGACGACGCGACGCGACTGCGCATGGCGTCGTGACTGGATTTTTCGATCAGTTGTTCTTCGGGGTTCAGTTGCGCCATCCCGGCGCGCTGAAGGTCTTCTTCTTCGAGGGTCTGGGTCTTGGGCCATGGCATGCCCGCCCGGGCGCCCGCGGGAACTTCGACGACGGCACGCAGGCTCGACAGAGCTTTCATCGCGCCATTCTTGACCCACCAGCGTGCATAGGTCGAAAACCGCACCTCGTGCTTCAGATCGAACATGTCAGCAGCACGCACCAAGGCCAGCAATCCTTCGGAAACCAGTTCTTCCTGTTCTGTCCTGTCCTTGCCCAACCGATGTGCAAACTGAAATGCCATCCGGGCATGTGACAAAACGAGAGTCTCAAGCGCAGCTGAATCCCTGCGCTTTTGCCATCTTTCGATGAGCATACGTTCATCATCGAGATCCAGCAGCTTCGCTTGACGCGCTGCTGAAAAAGTAACTGTCATTTTGCCTGCCAACGTTTTTTATCGTTGTTTTGCGGCTAAAGAATCATGTTTCGAAGGATTGGCAAAGTTTATTCTGATTAACGCATGGTTAAAGTTCACAAGCGTTGAGGACAGGTGACGGTTCCGGCGTATATGCCCTCCGCGAGGGCCGCGTGCGGCCTGGGCTGATTGAATATGTTTGGATAAATTGGTGCACCGAAGGGGAACATCCTAAAATCTACCAAGCTCCCATCGTTCTTTCAGAACGACTGCCGCCCAGTGCTTTTCGGTGAAGACGGTTGTCGCTCTTTAAAGAGCGACTGTGGTGCCAGGAGAGGACCGGCATGCGCGGCTTAATTCTTTGATTTCAAATTCTTAAGCCGCATGAGGTTTTGCTCGATACCCCCATTGATACCCACAAAGGCAGTAGCGTTTGGAGGTTCGGGTGCGGAACAAGGACTCATCAAATCAGCACTTATCGCCTTACCTGAACATACCAGAACCAGTCTCTCAGCTCAATCTCTGCGTGCTCACAGCCACCCGCAATCGGTGGCTTGATCCACATGACCAAGCAGCTAATATGCAACCTTCTCGGGAGATTTGTCTAAACCCGAGCATCGCGATGCTCTTCATTCAAGGAGAGATCGTGATGAGGTTACTTTCAAAACGCCAGGTCAAGGAGATGGTCTTGTACTCACCGCAACACATAGCTCGACTGGAGAAGGCAGGCTTATTCCCTAAGCGGGTACAGTTGGGCCCGAACCGAGTGGGTTGGGTGGAGCGTGAAGTGCTAGATTGGCTCGAAGTACGACTTGCGCGACGTGAACAACCAAACTGACACTCCTGAAAAGGAGCGTGGGTGATCAGGTGTGCACTATCTGGTCACCCAACTTCGTCAGAGACGGCCCATTGCTGCCTTTCATCAACCAGACAAGATGCTGCGACAGCAGCCTGCGTTGTGGACATTGGCTTCTCTGATCAATGCTTCTATCATATCTTTGAAATCAGCGAGGTATTGACATGAAACCCGAACCCAACCTTGTCATATCCGGTGCCTCGCAGCGCATCGTTGAGGATGGGGTTCCATTCAAAGTAGATATCTACAAGCTGGAAGGGGGGGGCGGTTGGTCGCTAGAAGTACTGACCGAAGACGGAACATCCATTGTTTGGGACGATCTCTTTGAAGACGACAGAGCGGCATTCGAAGAGGCGCTTAACACCATTCGTAGAGAGGGCGCAGTAGCTTTTGCAAACGGCGGATCAAACGTCGTCCCGTTCAAACAGTAGGAGGGGAGGACGGCCCAGTCCGGATGAGGTGGATGGCTCCTGCTCCACCGGTATCGAACGTGCCAAAGTGCAGTTGTCATCGACTGCTAGGAAAGGAGCCACCCAATGACAGTAGAGACCATAGGCCTGGATTTGGCCAAGGATGTTTTTCAACTGATTTTCGGTTACAGGACGCAAGATCATTAACAAGAAGATCAGGTGCGCGAGGTTGCTTGCCTTCTTCGAGACGCTGCCGCGATGCGTTGTGGGCATGGAGGCTTGCGGATCATCCCATCACTGTGGACGCAAATTGCGCGAACTTGCCCATGACGTCCGGCTGATGCCAGCAGCCTATGTCAAACCCTATGTGAAGCGCGGCAAGACCGATGCTGCCGATGCCGAAGCGATCTGCGAAGCTGTGCGACGCCCGACGATGCGGTTTGTTGCGCCCAAGTCCGAGGAACAGCAAGCCGTCTTGTTCCTGCATCGTGCGCGCGATTTGATCGTCAGGCAGCGAACGCAGCTTAGCAACATGCTTCGCAGCCTGCTCGCCGAGTTTGGTGTCATCATTCCGCAAGGCACTGGGACTGCGGTCAAATACGCCAAAGGTGTTCTCGAAGGAGAGAAGCCCGCGCTACCGCAGATCGCAGTAGATGTTCTGAGACAACTCAGCCACCAACTTGTAGCAATGCATCTCCGGTTCCGTTGGTATGAGATGCGCATGCGGCTTCATTCGAAACTGGACAAACGCGTTATGCTGTTGCGCACGATCCCAGGCGTTGGGCCTGTCACCGCTTCAGCCATTGTTGCCACAGTCGGCGACGCTAAGCAGTTCAAGAATGGCCGATAATTTGCGGCATGGTTAGGTTTGACACCCTTGAACTTATCCCGCGGAGGAAAAGTAAGATGAGGGCGGATTACAAAAACGGGCGACTGTTACATCCGGCGTCTTTTGGTGACCGGCATGACGGCGCGATTGCGACAAATGAAAGTGAACCCTGACCGCGTCGATCCATGGGCCATCGGTCTTCTTGAGCGCAAGCCTGCTCGACTGGCGACCGTCGCAATGGCGAACAAGACCGCACGAATAGTCTGGGCGGTGCTGACCAAGAACGAATACTATCGGCCTCACACAATCTAACAAAAGGAACACCCGAGACAGCAAGACCTTTGAATTGATGGCGCACAGTCAGCCCGCCAACCAAGACACCCCGTCGAATGTCTGGGACACTCTGTTGTCCGATAAGCCGTTTGGGACTTGGTCGCGGAAACCATCAGGGCCAGCGGTTACGAGTGCCGCGCAAACAGGCCGGACACACGTCTGCTTCTGACCAGTGCGAAATTACTTCAAAAATGACTTGCTATGCAGGAGCTATCCAAACAAAATGTCTGCCGAAACAGCAAAATCGTCGAGCCGTTGGTTGACTGCAACGCGGAGAGGCTGTGTGAAAACTGCCGCTGTTTCCTGAGAGATGGTATGATTTCCGCATTCGATGCGGAGGCATTCCATGGGGCAGTTTATCGAAGGCGTGGATCGACATCAGGCGATGCTGCTGCCTGAATGTCTGGAAGATTACGTGGGCGAAGACAGCCCCGTGTGCGCGATTGATGCGTTCATCGACATGCTCGATTTGGCTGGACAAGGGTTCCGATCCTCGCCCGCCGCGACTGGGCGACCCGGTTATCATCCCGGGTTGATGCTCCGCATTTACGTTTACGGATATTTGAACCAGATCCAGTCATCACGGCGACTGGAGCGCGAATGCGGTCGCAACCTGGAACTCATTTGGCTGACGGGACGTTTGAAGCCGGAATTCAAGACGATTGCTGACTTCCGCAAGGACAACGGCCCGGCGATCCGGAAGGTCTGCCAACAGTTTGTCGCGCTATGCCGCGACATCAATCTACTGGACGCAAATCTGGTCGCCATTGATGGCAGCCGGTTCAAGGCGGTGAACGCCAAGGCCAAGAACTACACGCGCGGCAAGCTGCGCCAGAAGCTGGGTGAGATCGACAAGGCCATTGAGCGTTATCTGAATGAGTTGGATCGCGCAGATGACGTGTTTGAACAGACCGGAACGGTGTTGCCCGAGGCGCGAATGGAACGCACGCTGAGAAAGCTGGAACATCTGCGCAAAGAAGCGGCGCGCTACAGATCGATCGAGAAACGCATGGATGAAACCGGCGAGACGCAGGTGTCGCTGAGCGATCCCGACGCGCGATCCATGGCCACGACGCCGCGCATGCCGCGCGTCGTTGGTTACAATGTGCAGACAGCGGTTGAAGCCGAGAACCACCTGATCGTCGCCCATGAAGTCACGATGCATGGCTATGACCGGGACGCCTTGTCGATGATGGCGGTGGCCGCGCGAGGCGATGGCTGCGGATCGGATCGAGGCCATCGCGGACAAGGGATACTACAAGAGCGAGGAA
This sequence comes from uncultured Sulfitobacter sp., assembly GCF_947500075.1. Classification (GTDB taxonomy): domain Bacteria; phylum Pseudomonadota; class Alphaproteobacteria; order Rhodobacterales; family Rhodobacteraceae; genus Sulfitobacter. The sequence goes on from NZ_CANMQS010000003.1 coordinate 583,848, forward strand.
ATCCTTGCATGCGAAGAAGCCGGTATAGACGTCGTTGTCCCCAAGCCTCAAGCTTCGAATGCCGCTGCGCGGGGGCAGTTCGACAAAGCTGACTTTGCCTATGATGCAGAGGCTGACATCTACATCTGCCCGGCTGGCGAGACACTGATCTACCGGTTCACGGGCCCCCAGGATGGTAAAGCCATCAGGGTCTATTGATCGAGCAACTGTGCCGACTGCGTCATCAAAGACAGATGCACGACCAGCAAGCATCGCCGCATCCGCAGATGGGAACATGAAGACGTTCTGGAACGCGCACAGCAGCGGTTGGACAAGGACCCCACCCAACTTGCCGTGCGCAGCATGACGGTCGAGCATCCCTACGGCACGATCAAGTCCTGGATGGGTGCCACGCACTTCAAGATGAGGCGGTTGAAAAACGTCGCCACCGAGATGGCTTTACATGTCCTCGCCTACAATATGACCCGCGTGATAAAGATCATGGGTATCCCCGCCTTGATCGCCGCGATGAGGGCCTTAATAGCAACGGCTTGACCAGAAAACAGCGTCTCAGCGCGGCCAGATCGCCTTAGAATGCCCCAAGAAAGCCATTCAGCCCAAAACCGAGCGGTCATAAAAGATCAATCGGCGAAACACGCGTAAAAAACCTAACCCAGGAGAAGTGGTGTAATCCCAGACAGTTTCCACACAGCCTCCGGACTTTGCAGACCTAGGATTCTTCGCCCTCGCTGACGCAGCATTTGTTCGCAGTCGCGGCGCATGTGTTGTTGCAACGCAGCGCCCGTAGCCGTTCCGGTCATTCATGGGCTTCGCTTTGTCCGGAACCGAAACCGCGCTTTCGCTACATCGCGTTCTGACAATCAAAACGCGGACTTTCTGTAAATTCGCCCAGTGACCGCTTCTGCGCTGCTTTAGGGCTCAAAAAGGGCGCTGCATGTCAGGCGTTGACCTTTGAATTATCGCTCTATGATGTCCGAAGGGATTTACCTGGGCAACCACGCTGGAAGCACAGTCGTCTATTGGTTATGAGTCCTTATTAAGACGCCGTATAAACTTGAGAAAAATTCCAGAAGCAACTCAGAAAGCAAAAGCAAAACTCTCGATTGCTTTTTGTTCGCGGATTGATAGCCTTTGGCTGTATACTTGCATCTTAAAGCTGAAGCTATTTGGAGTGAACGCGGTATGAAAATATCTACCTTGATACTTCTGGCGTTTCTGTCGCCAGCATCCATCACTATGACTTGTAACATCAGTGATCACCAAAGGGTTATTTTGCAGGCAAATTCTACGTGCGTTAGTGGATATTGTTGCGGACAGTGGGGGTGCTGGACACGATGCAGCTGCTGGAAGTGAAATGATTAGATTATTAGCTTACATCACCGGTGCTGCGATGATGGTCGTTGGCATCCTTGTCTCAACTCAACAGTTCCTAAACACACCTTTCCTAGACAATATCATAGTCCCAGTTGCAAGCGCTAGAAGTCAAGTCGGTCTATTTGGCTTGTTGTTCTTCGGGACTGGGCTGGCCCTGATGCTAACCCAGGTATTCGCTGAGCGGTACGGAGCAAAGATCGCGGGCATAGCCTTTGTTGGAACTCTCGCTGCGCTCTATCTGTTCATGCTTATTGCGCGTTCCACAGTGTTTGATTTTGAAGTGGACGTATCAGAGTTCTACCCACGGGATCTAGAGCTATCCGTCAAGTGTGATCAACAGAGTTTTCACGTTGGTTTAGATCAAGCCAGAAAACCAATCGTGACCATTGCTGGCGTGCCTGATCGTGTTTCGTCAATTACGTCTGCAATAAGAGCATACCAAGAAACCCATCTCGTTCCAAACGATCAGCCCGCGATTCTGCTCAGTGAAGCAGACCGTTTGAACAGGTTTAGGCATGTCGGAAATCCAGATAGAGACATCATTCTCGAACCTGTAATCGATGAAGGAAATCTCGTGGTCTTCATGATCCCACATGTTGTCTTTGCAGCCAGAGACAGGATCACCTTTCATATGGCGGATGATAACAAATCCACTACCAGCGGCAGTAATCAACCTTCTCAGAAGCCATCATCCACGAAAGTTCTAACCCTAACTGTGGACGGGAAAAGCGATGCCACCCAAGAAAAAGGCCGCCCACTTATCCAAGCCGAACTCAATTTGCAAGCGGTCGCAGATGTTTGTTCAAGCACGTAGTTTTCTCCTCGTTGTCTTCGTCATGCTCGCAATTTCGAGCGAAGCTGAAGCTCAAAGCATCTCAACAGCAATTCAGCAAGTTGATAAATCACGTGATGCAACGTGCCGCGCTAGCCAACAGAGTATAACAGATTTGGTATTTGCGTTAGAACGTGCCGCTGACGCCAACGCTCCACTCACAGAAATAGCAGACGGAATCGAAGTGCTTTCCCGGGAGCAGTTTTGGAAAAGCACCGATCAACGCCGCAGTTTGGAAGCACTCGCAAAACTCGGAGGCGTAAAAGCTGAGCTGCAACCCGCCCTTGCTGAAGCGGTAGCTGCTGCTCACGGTGAAGTTAGACATATCTTGTTCTCCCAAAGAGAAAATGCACCTGACGTCGTTTCAGCGCTGGAAAAGCTGATATCAATAAACGAGTCTCTGAATACGCCTAACAGATTTTATGTCGCTCAGATCAAGTTAACCATAGCCAGCTTTTTATCAGAGTTAGCGTACTCCGATCTGGATGCGTTTGGTGCCAGCGTACCTCTACAGCCAACGCAAGTCCGTGCAATAGACATCACAGCGGACGGCCTGTTTGGCGTGCGGTCGAAATTGAACTTGTCAATCGACTACCTAGCCGAACTCTCTAATTTCTTTGAAAAGGAATTTGCTAGCGGCGTCTACAGCCGAAACATTGCTTTGGATTTTCGTTATCAAATTGTATTGATGAAGTACATTGTGGGTGACGTTCAGTGGGAACTCGACCTCGAAACACTCGCCAGCTACAGCTCGGTCGACGAACAGTTCACTTCGTTAAAGGCAGTCGATCATATCTACGTACACAACTTTCTCGTGACACCGCTGATATCTGAAACCGCAAATCAACCAAGGGCCGAAGCACCTGCCTGTAAGCCGGAGCGTCAATCCGCCACATTTGAGCCTAACGAACGCAAGAATTCGCAAGTTCGAAGGTTTTTCAACCCAATTCAACTGTCCTTGTTTACTTGCCGTGTTCTCAGTGCTCCTGAAGGTCACAAGAGTCTCTTTGACCTTTCAGCTCAACTTCTACGTTTCAAAAACTCAGACTATCGCGTTGTACTTGGGCACTTTAGAGGTGAGGATATTCGGTTTTCTTTTCTTTCGAAGGGCGAACTACTTGAAACTGCCAAGAGTGCAGTTGAGTCAATTAATGCAACATCTATCTTGGTAAATGGAGATCAAACCGGTACTTGCACGCTAGATATCGACGGTTCAGCGATAGTACCTGATCCATCATATCTAGGTGTCCAAGAAACATCAAAAAACAGTGGATACATCTTTGTTGGAAATTGGCTGAATTTCACTGAAGCGCGTCGTTTGAGAGACTTAATCAGGGAGTTTGGTGAGTTAGAGGAAGCCTATCTGATTAGGCCTCAAATATAGTAAACTAGAAAAGGTCAGTCGTTTTGGAGGTATACCAGAACAGCCCAGCAATGTTTGATCTATGTGTACGAAGCATCGATGTCCTTAGGATAGAATAAGGGCTAGTCAGCGAAAGCTCAAGTTTGCTGTTCTGGCAGTTTTAACGTGCGGCTTAAATTCTTAGTTTAGATACCGCGATGGGCTGCTTCACATTTTCCGGCGTCTTGGTGGTGACCTGCTCCCCGTCAGACTGACAAGACGCCGTTTGGTCGTTGGTCCATCTTCTCCTCGCTCGCAGATTCCTATATTTCTCGTCACATCCCAGTGCGTCTACGTGCCGACAAGCGCGTTGGGGCGATATCGCTCGCCCTTCGTCAGAACCGCTCAGGCGATCCGCGCCATCTTGTTGGCCATTGCCACGGCAGCCACATTCACATGTGCCCGCTCTTTCAGCCCGTCCGCCCATCGCGTGATCGGTGACGACCTGTCGCGCACGAGATGCAGAACCGTCTGCGCCCCACGGATGAACAGCTTGCGCAGGTAACGATTGCCGTGCTTCGAGATGCCGACTAGCTTTGCTTTTCCACCTGTGGTGATCTGCTGTGGCACCAGGCCAAGCCATGCGGCAAGATCGCGCCCCTTGGCAAAGCTGCTGCCGGTCCCAACGGCGGCCACAAGCGCGCTGGCAATGGTCGGACCCACACCGGGGATTTCCATCAATCGCTGCATGTCAGCGTCTGCTTTGGCCAGAGCCTTGATCTCGGCGTCGATCACTTCGACCCGACCGTTGATCGTGGCCAGTTCTGCTGCCATGTCCGACAACATCAATAGGATACGGTGCGACAAATCGGCGGTGCCTTCTGCAGCCAATCTCGCCAATTCTTTCTGGAAGACGTGGCGACCCGTCCTGACCCGAATTACGCGCTCCATGAGGAAACCCCGCGCCTGATTGATGAGGCGCGTCCTCTCGGTCACCAGCCGCTAACGGGCGCGGTGCAGGGCTTGAAGATCGAGCTGCTCTTCCGATTTGATCGCGACAAACGACATTGTCGGGCGTGTCGCCCCTCGGCGATCGCTTCCGCATCACGGTCGTCGTTCTTGTGGACCTTGACGTAGGGCCGAACATAAAGCGGTGACATCAGCCGCGGTTCGTGTCCAAGCTCAAGGCAAAAAACGACCGATATGATGCGCAACTCCACAAGCCTCAATCGCCACAACGCAGGTCGGCAGGCTGCCAAGGAAGTTCAGCAACCGATACCGCTGAAGCCGCTTGCGAAATACAACTCCGCCATTCGCATCCAATCCCGCAAGGCTGCAAACAGTCTTGCTCAGGTCAATACCCAAAACTTCGATATCCTTCAGAATGCTCCTCTCTCCACCTATGCCCGCAACAATAGCTGCGGTTTGGCGGGAAGGCCGTTCATCCCATTAGTCCAATATCCTCAAGAAACTGAGGCATATGGCGCTGCCGAGGTGCTGCCAAAAACGTCCTAGAACAAGATGTTTCGCGGCTCGGCCAGATTGCTGAGCGTCGCGTTTTCGGATTCGCTTTCGGTCAGGATTTGTTGCGCGCGCGAGGTTTCGAGGTTGTAGCCATAGGCTTTCGCCCGATCAAGCGAAGCGGTGGCCAGCCGTGCTGCCCCGCGCCGGTCGCCGCGCCGTAGCAGCGTCATGGCATAAAGTGTCATCGCACGGTTGAGCCTCAGCCCCATCGAATGGCGCCTTGCGATTGCGATCGCGCGCATCAGAAGCCGCCCGGCGGTGGTTGTCTCGCCCTCTTCCAACAACAAGGCCGCCCGATGCATAAGGCCTTCGCATTGCAGGCTCCAGATCGACATGCGTTCCGCATAGCTGTCGACATCGCGCAGAACCGACAGCGACCGGTCTTGAATGATGCGTTCCCCATGGTCTGCGCGCGAATGCGTGATACGGGTTTCAATGAGATTGCAATGGTGGCGGATATCTTCATGGCCGCCGGTTTCCGCAAGAACGGCGGCACGGTTGATTGCTTCGCGTGCGCCGTCGGAGTCGCGCAGCATCAAGAAGCGCGCCCGGTGGCTAAGGATGATCGCCGAAGCGCGGGGCGCAGGGAGCTCTTGCAGGGCGTGCGTGACTGTTTCGAACCGCTTTTGCAGATCCTCGTGCCGACCGGTAATATGGTCAAGCACGCACAAATAGCCTTGGGCTGTCTGATGTAGAACGCATTTACGTTCCTGGGTCCCTTTGACGATGTCGTCTAGCCGGGTGCGTGCCGACTGCAGGCGGCCCCTTTCGAGTTGGACAACGGCGTGGTTGAGGCTGATGTGTTTGTAGTTTGGCCCACCTGGCGCGCGGCCTTCAATATGTTCGTTGAATTCGGCTGCCTGACGCAGGAACCCCAGAGCGTCGGACAATGCGCCCTGGGCAAGCGACACCACCCCCAGCTCGTTATAGATCCAAACAATCTCATCGCGGTAAAGCGAGTTCACCTGCTTGAATTCAGCATCCGGTTGATAGCGCCTCCCTAACTGATCGCTGTCCATGAGCTCCCACGCTAATCGGATGATCCAGCGTAACCGGACCTTATACGTCTCCAGATAGCCGCGTTTTTGAAGGCCGACAGATGCAAACTCATTTTCACTGAGACGCGATACGATGGCTACGGAGAGGTTTGTGCGGGCCAGACACAAGGCAGCGCGCAGCGCCTGAACACGCACCTCTTTTTCCTCGGTTGTGAACAGCCAAGGTGTCGTACTCTGGTCGCGGTTGGATATGTCGGGGTACTGGCTGAGGCCTAGCAGAAGATTCCGCAGGAAGCTGTAGGGTTCCGATGACAGGCTGGGCCCCGCGGATGGCATCGCGGCGTGGAGTGTGGGCGAGAACGAATTAGCCCGCAGGGGGTTTTCTGCGCCGATGTTTAATTTGTTGACGGCAAAGCGCTGTACAAGGCGATGGAGCGCGTAGCGATGTTCGCGGTCGGCGGGCCAGGGAGCTTTGCTATTCTCGATTCCGTTGGCCTTGGTCTCTTTTTCTTTAGCGGCATCTTCCGAACCACGACTGCTTAGATCACGGGCCTCCGCTCGCAGCGCTTCGATCCGGGCTTCTTTTTTCGCTTCTTCCTCTTTCTGAAGCGTCTTGAGCCTTGGGTGCGGATCAAGGCGGAACACCAGACCGCGATAGGCCAGCGTTGTCAGCGCCCGAACAAGGAACCGTCGGCGCGAATAGGGCAGTTCGATATTGATGCGGGCGAAGTAGTCGCGTATTTCGGGCAACCGTACCAGAACGGCAGAGCCAAGCGGCGTACCGACTGCACCCAGATGGCGTAGGATCAGCTGATGCAGGTCGCAATCGTTGTCCGGGTCGCCTACTTTGTGGTAGGTCCGATATCCCGATAGCACAGTTTCCAGCAGGAATTCGTCATGCCGGACACGGCCAAAATTCCTTCCTTGTTCGACGGTAGAGAGAATGAACTGCCCAGCGTCGGTCCCCGCTTGGGCGGGGTCACGCGCGTGCACCACCTTGTGTTCGGCCAAGGCGATCAGGATGGTCATTGCAAAGCGGCTGTCACCGAGCCGTCTGCGCACGTTTTTCCATTGTTCGCGATGCGGTTCTGACCGGACCCGCGCGCTGAGGGCGTGGCGCAGTTTCTTGATCTTGCCGCTGCTGTTGAGTTCAAGATTGCAGATATCAGATATTTCGACGATGTGCTTGTCTAGGTCGGCTGCAGCGTTGCGCAACCGTTCTGAGGGTTTTGTAAAACTTGGCGTATTGGGTTCGTTCTCTTCTTTAAGGCATACTGCATGACGCACCGTGTTTCTTGCGCAGTGCAGATCATCGCGTGTCGGGACTTCTGAACTGGCCCAAAGTGACTTCAGCCGATCATCAGAGACCACCACCGCCTCTTTCACAACCGTGTTGAACATCTGCCTTGCTTTCTTGATGGTGTTTTCGACACCCTCCGGTTGGGGCTTCACCACAGGGGGTTCCGCCAAAAACAGTGCGGTCGCCAAGGTCGGGAAATTATCGACCAAAAACGCTGTTGGGCTGACCGGACGTGCAAAGTGGATGAAGTGGGATGGTCTGCTTCTATCAGACGGTTTGGGCGGGTCGTCATCGATTGTGATGCCGCTTTGATCCCGGCGGCGGTCAATCAACTCTCTTGCGTCGGCTGGAAGATCAGGGCGGTTGAGTTGGACATGCAGCGGCTGGCCGGTCGCGCGCGCCTCATCCCGAGGGCATGTCCAAGGGTGACCCAAGCCCCGTTCGGACCCGACAAAAACGATATCAACCGGGCAATCGGCGTGGTCCGGCCCGGTCAGGATAGCTATGAAATGTTCGAGTTCCATATTTTTGGCATGCCGCCGACTATCGAACAGCAATTCAGTTGCATTGAGTGTAATCAGCAGCCGTGGATGCGGATGCTGCCACAGCCAGCGTGATCGGCTGGCCGGGCGGGTGGCATCGCGGAACCGGTTGAGTGCAAGTTTCAGACGGGTCATGCGCGACACCGAGTTGTCGGTTTCCTTGACTTCTTTCAATGCGTCGCGAAAGTCTTGGTCCTCTTCAGTCGATGAGGGGCCCCGTTGTTGGTGAATGGTTTCCTTTTGGATCGCTTCAATCAGCATATCGAGGACGGATGCGACTTCGGCCGAAAAACTAAGATTTATATGGATTGCCCCGGCAAACTTGACCCGGTCCCTGTTCCGCCAGACCGCGCGTTGATATAGTGCTAACCCCCGCGCAGAGGAGAAGGCAGAAAGGAATGTGCCCTTGCCGATGCCGCGATGGGCCGCTACCGTTATCAAAAGCCGCCGTGACGTGTCCAACTCAACCGTTTCGAACCGTGTATCTGCAGCGACGATAAACGTATCAAAGGCGCGGATGCGTGTCCTGATTTCCCGGTCGATCCGCTTAGGCTCCTTGGCTTGGCGGATCGGCTTGGCATCAAACGTAGCCGGCACAGTGTTAAGCCGATCAAGATCGGTAATGACACTGTCCACGCGGTGGCGAATATAGCGACGGGTCGGGTGGGTATCGCCGATCAGGTCCATCTGAAAACGGGCCAGCCTGTGTGGCGGGCTTTGCTGGAAACGACTCCACCACTGACGCTGTTCACGCACGATGGCTTCGATACCGGCGTTCATGGCCCCGGTGCGGATGGCGCCATTTAGCCCATCAAGGAAGAGGATGCGCGATCGCAGGTCGCGGTTCTGCCAAGGTTTTAGTCCTTTATCCCTGAAACCCTTTCGTGTCTCGGGCAATTTGAGCGTCATTTTCAAAAGCTCGGTCAGCGTGCGGATCTCGACCTCAAGAAAGTCCTTGCTTGAAACGGGGGTATCCGTGTCTGAATGCGGGTTGCCATCGGGCCGCGGTCTGGTTGGCGTAAACTCGCAATGCTGAATCCCGGCGTTCTTGCCTAAACTATCTATACAACTTTCAAGAGCGGCTTTGCGCCGGGCCAACAGCTTTTCTATTTCTTCTTTGCTGGTGGGTTCGGTAGACGCCACCGGATAGTGAAGCCCGAGTAGGACCCATAAGGCTGGCGTCGCAGCAGGGTAGCCGTCGACGGCTAAATCGTCTTCGATGGTCCCAAGTTTAGTTTCGATATGGTCGATGATTTCGCGGCGGTCCCACAACTTCTTTTCACGCAGTCCGTCGTCGAGTTTGTCTTCGTCTGATAGGTAGGCTTCCGTAATTTCCTTCAGAACTGAGGTCAGTTTCAAAACCCGGTGCAGCCAGTCAATGCCGCGCGGAAGCCCCTGCGTTTCAGCCGCGTCAGGATCGCGCAGCGTAACCTGCCCGCTGCCATAAAAGATCGTGTGGACACCGTAGCGCAGATACAGCCCCGAGGCGAATTTGGTGCGGGCTGCGATGCCGCCGTCGGCAGGCAAGAGCGCGATGGACGTGTAACCTATCGTCCGATCCCGATTCGAGATGAACTGCCGCAGGGGCCGCAGCAGGTCGGTTTCTTTCATGCCTAACCCAAGGAAAATCAGCGGTGCACCGGAAAAAATGAGCGAGATACCTTCATCTGCCGTGGCGCGGTTTGGGCCCGACGACAGGTAAAGCTCCATGTAGTCGCGTTCCGTAATCACCAGCTTGCCATTCTTGCTGGCACGACCGTGAAGGTGATAAACGGCCGCGTCCTGGTTATCGTCACCGATAGCAAAGGTGACCATGTCGGCGGCGGTATCCTGTTCAAACGTCTGATCGCGCAAGATGCCACCGATATCGTCGGTGCGGAAATCATCCCGTCGGCCGTCGATGTCCCGACCATTGGCCGCGGCGTCCGAGGTCTTGAAGTGCCGATAGCCCGCATCCATGAAGAAGCGTTCGATCTCAAAATCATAGTTGGTCGTCACGTATCGGCGGATACCTAGTTGACCCACGGTTCGTTGCATCGGGTCGAACCGGGGATCAATGATCGACGTCCTATTTGAGAAATCTGACGGATGAGGGGGGTCAAGATGTCCGTTTTCCGCCAGCCACTGACTTGGGTTGTCCAGACGGCTAAGCAACACCGTGACGACGAAACGCATTGCGGGGGATAGGTAAGTCCGGCCCGGCGTCTCTTCCACATAGCCGGTAAGATGGTCGTACATGAAGCGGTCGATGCTGACCCAGGGATCGGTTTCTTCTGGTTGCTCGCCTTCTCTCAGGCTTGGACGGAGTTTGACCAAAAGCTGCCTGAACGCGTCAATCTTGAATGGCGACAGCACGCGGTAGCGTTTTTTGTTTTCGCGTATGCCGTCAATATCGCGTTTGAGGTTGCTGCGGTTAAAGACATCAAGCGGATTTTTCTCATCTTCCTCTACCGCTCGCCAAGCATTCCACCTATCCGTCAGATCCGTATCTTTGGACGCCTCTTTGTCATCAGGGTCGCGGCCGCCAAAGATACCTTTGCGCAGAAGCAGTAGTGCATGCGGGCATTCGTCAACTAACAGTACTTTGGCCAGCGTGTCGAAGTTGAAGCGGGCCTCGGGGCGGGCCATACGATCTGCGAAATTAGTAATAGCAGTTGTGTATTTTTCGTCTTGGTCTTCGTCTTTCAGATAACCTCTAAGTGCTTCCAACGCTTCTTCAGGGGCGGCGTTTTCGCTGGTCTGCCGGGCACCAAACCATGCCTTTTCTTCGATCTTGCCAATTTCGTCCTTCTGCTTTCGCGGGGGCAGGAACAAAGCGACATGGCGCTGAAGCTCTTGATGCAATTGTTGCGCAACCTCAAATTTGACGGGCATTTCTTCACCTCCAGGAAAGCTGCCATCGATTTCCTGGGTTTGGACGAAAGTCTGGTTCAATCCGGTGATCTGACGGCGGGCATATTGCAACGCAGCGCGGCGGCTGCGCAGCCAGCGCCAGACGTTATGGCGATGGGGTTGGCCCCATTTTTCTTTTTTGCCAGCTTGGGTTCCGACGTCAAAGGGCTCGGGTTCTTTCCCGTTTTCGTCCGGGTGCAGATCATTACGCAGATCGGTATATTGCGGAGTCTCGCCATGCAGATCGAGGTCTTCTATCGGGCGGACAATTTCCTGAAGTCGCCCGATCCGCTTCAGCGCCACGTCAACCAGATCAATAAACGCACGCGCGTTTGCGCGCGCGATTTTCTGTTGCTCTTGTTCCCATTCAGTCCACCCCAACCGGCCATAGCCGATCGATAGCCCTGTCCCCGCAAAAGCAGATAGGTTGCGTGCCTGAATAGCACGAAACAGCAGTTGTTTTCCGCGCCCCTCGATCAACGAGATATCAAGGGTGTCGTCGATCTGGTGAATTGTATACGGCCAATTCCGAAGCTGTTCACGCACCTTAGAGAAATGCTGATCCGCATTGGCGCTGTCAGAGGTTTTCTTGGTCAAAAAAAAGACCCCACTTATTCCGAAATCAAAATACAACTACTAATTGCTCTTAGGATACCGGTTTTTTTCGTCCTGTGGAAAGAAATTTCTTGTCAGCGCGCAAGAAATCAAAAAACCTAGGGACGATTGTCTGTGGGGAAATGATTAAATGGCATCTAATGGTAATGCGGAAAATGAATGCGACGTCCTTCTGATTGGGGACATGATCCAGGATAGGCTGTATCTGCCCCGTCGCAATACCGGCGCGCAGGAGAAAGAGCTAGATTGGGAAAACCAGAACCAGTGGTTTCGTTTCGACGAGAAGGGCGGTGTCGCGATGGCAGATAGCATGATGCAGGGCATCGAGCTAAATGTCCGCTCGGTAGCTGCGCAAGGCGACATGCTGCAGTCCTTGGCCAGGCTGACAAGCATCAAAGCGGACGGTGCGACGGCGTTGCCAAAGAAAAAGGTGGTTACCCTGGTCGGTCATGATCCCGCCGAACTGAAGCTGCGGATCGAGGAGAACCTCGGCTATCGAAAAACCAATGGTCGGCTGGATATCTCCGGTTTTGACGTCCCGCCTGAGATCCCTCCTCACAAGATGCTGGTTATCAGTGATGCGGGCAACAATCTTCGTATAAGTGGGGATGCGACAGATTTTATGAAGAGGGCCCTGAAGGGGACTTCGGTCCCGAAGATTCTCAAAATGCATTTGCCGCTTTGTAAAGGCGCTGCCTGGGAGGCCTTTTGCGGTAAGGATACGAAAGGTGACAAGATCGTCGTTGTGCAGGCAGATGATCTGCGCAGGCACGGGGTCCCGATTGCGCGGTGCCCATCATGGGACATGGTCGTGCAGGATCTGCGCGACGCGGCCGTTGGCACAGGCCTGAACGATTTGCTGCGACCGGGGCTGTCCGTCATTGTTCTATTCGGGATCGAAGGCGCTGTGGCGTTTACCCCGCAAGCGAATAATACCGATCAGGCGCTGCACCTGATTTGCGATCCCGCCGCACAGGAAGGACAGACCGAACAGAGCCTCCCGGGCTCGATGGTCGGGTATATGAACGCCTTTTTGTCGGCTTTTACGGCGGAATACATGCATAAATCGGACAATTTGGCCGAAGCCACCCAGCGGGCAATGATGACGATGCGGGCCTTTGGCCAGTCCGCCTATAACTGTAAGACGGACGACAAAGATGTGTTTCATTTGTGCAGTCCAACTTTGCGCCGCGTGCAGGACGCGGGCAGGTGTGATACGTTGACCAAGCTTGAGGCGGCCCCAGACGGGCAATTGGGGGCGGAGGTACCGAGTTATCTCGCAATTGCGCTTGATCAAGCCAGCGGGCCTGACCTGTTGGTCGAATGCCTGCAGGCCAAAGCCGCGTCAAAGGACAAGTCTTTGGAGCAGATTTGTAAGGACATAGCGCAGGCTATTGTGAAATGTGGGATCGATGGTCAGTTGAAGGATCTTCCGCACGGGCGGTTCGGCAAGCTGTGCACGCTGAATGCGAAAGAGATCGAAGCGCTGCGCGGCATCCGGACGTTGATCAACGATTATAATGAGGATTTTGCCCGGTCCAAACCAATGTCGATTGCCATTTTTGGACAGCCCGGCGCAGGCAAGTCCTTTGGCGTAAAACAGTTAGTCGACAAGGACGTCAATCCGGTGCTTGAGATTAATCTCAGCCAAGCGCGCGAGTCTGACTTGCCAGTGTTCTTTCAACACATTCGGGATGCCAATCTTAAGGGCAAAACACCGTTATGCTTCTTTGATGAATTCGATTCATCCAATTGCGGGCTGGTGAAGTATTTCCTGTCACCCATGCAGGATGGTGAGTATCGGGACGGTGATGAGATCCGCCCCGTTGGACGCGGAATTTTTGCCTTTGCAGGCGGGACAGCAGAGTCGTTTCAGGACTTTGCGGATTTCAAGGGCAAGCAATACGCCGGGCAGGATAAGGTTGATCCCGTCCAGGCGAAAATCCCTGACTTCGTGTCGAGGCTGAGCGGGTACCTGAATGTGTCAGGAATATCGGACCCAGAAAATGGGGTAACCGGAGTAGGGAGAAATGCCAAGGTGGTGCGGCTGTTGCACAGGGCGATCTTGACCCGTGTCAAGATGGAGGAGTTACTACCAGACATCGCGCCCGAAGGTAAACCGGCCGCTGTGTCAAAAGAGTTGGTTAATTGGTTACTTTGGGGTTGGTCTCCGAAGCATGGGGCCCGGTCAGTCGAGACAATGATCCGCGGTATCGCAGCCAGTGCCCAGACGCACAGTCTGAGCCTGTCGGATATTCCGATCGATATACTTACCGAAATTCACGGCAAGTCTGTCTGATCAGGTCCAAGGCATAAAGGCCCGTGTTAAGGGATGTAACAAATGCAGCGGAACGGACACACGCGGACGTATGCTTCTTTCCGAGATGCGGACCCAGGTACCTCAAACGCTACTGTCAGAAGTGAACATGCAGTGACCCGTCGGAAAACGCCCAGCACGCTGGTTCACAGATGGCTACCGATCAGGCAGGAATGGTTGTCGAGCAACACATCGTATCTAGCGGCGAAGTCTAACGCGCATTCAATGCTGAACTAATGTAACTGAGATAGCGGAATCCGTCGCAACGACCCTTCAGAATCCAGAAAGCTATGCGACATTGTGCCTACCTTGGCCTCTGAGATGCTGACCACGCATCATGGCTTCAGGGTCTCGCGCGAGACAGTTTCCAAACGGATGGTCGAAGATGGCATCTGAACCAATGAGCAAGGCCAAGCAGTCTTTCAAGCCAGCAAGTTCCTTCTCGATCCTGCCCGTCCAGCATGCCTCCAAGGCGGTCAAATCCTTCGCAGAGGCCTCTGAGGCCGTCACCAACCGCTCGACGCAGGCGGGCAACTCGGGTTCCAAGGCGCTTAGGTGCGCCCGATTTGCAATGCCGCGAACGGTTTTTCCTAAGCCCACAAAAGCAGTCCTTCGAGCGCGATGCAACATCGGTTAGTCTGGCCTCTCTGGCGTCGTTAGAACGATCTCAGCATGTTCAGGCAATGCACCGAAAGTCCCTAACTTGGACGGTCCTTTGCTGATATTGGGCACGATATCGCAATGCTGCAGTCGCAGCCCCCTTTCCGAACACTCGCTGCGCACGCAAGATTTAGTTACGGTCGAACTCACAGTCTGCGGCACAATGCGCCATTTCGCTGCGGCCAACTGAATGGCTGCTTCGGGAAATTGAGGGTCGCAAAAACGTTCGTTGCTGCCAGCGGCAAAAACCTTGGGGCAAAACTACCTTTCGGAGCATAGTGTGTAACAAAAAGGGAGAGTTATGCCGCATAAGTGAGTGATCGGAGCGGCACGAGAGAGTGACAGGTTCAACGTGAGGTTCTGAAACTTTCTTGGTTGAAATGGATTTCGTTCTATCCTGATCGAGTATTCGGAGGATTCTTTATGCTGTACGTTTTTTATAGAAGGGCCGCCATTCTAATTTCTCTGCTTGTTACCCTTGCTGCTTGTGACCCACTAATTAGCCCATTCCAAGAACAAGCTTATAAGAATGCTACAACGCTGAAAGCTCAAAGTTTGGCGCTGATTACCAAGTCTGGAGAACCTTACAGCACGCATCGAGCAGCGTTGGAGAAGCTCTTAGTTGATGTTGATGCCGCTTATGAGTACGCGGATGGGTTGCCAAAGAATGATGTAGTTTCGAAACAATGGGATATTCTGCGTAACCCGGATGGGAACCTACTGGGAGGATTTGCTAACCGTTGGCGTCGCTCTGGACAGCTTGGCCCGTTCTTTAGAGAAGAGGTTGCCGCCCAGGTAGGAGAAGCATTCGACACTATCATTTGTGTTGAAGTTAATAAGCGAGAGGTTTCCGTTTGTGAGAACTAATTTTAAGGAATAGAGAGATGTCATTATCAGGAAGTTGGGAAGATTTCATTGAAGCGGTTCAAGATGGCTTGAAGACGCTCGCAAAGAACACAGTGCAAGAAGCGCTAGACCAAGCCGAAGCAGATGCTAAGGCGTTCTTGAAGGACAGCGAAGACGCGCTTCGTCGTTGGGGTGACGCGCTTGCTCAAGGAAAAATCACCAAGGACGATTTTGAATACTTGGTCGGCGGGCAGAAAGAATTGGCCAAGATGCATGCTTTGAAAGCGATTGGTGTATCTCAAGCGCGACTTGAGAGATTTCGAACAGGATTGATCAGCTTATTTGTGAGTTCGGCGTTCGACGCAATCGGGATTTGATCCTTTAGATTGTCAGAGGAAGTACCTAGGAGAACAACAATGCATAGAAACCTTCTACGCTATATTAGTTTGCAAATTTTAAGCCTGGCGTATCCCAGCGTGATTGCTGCCCAGGATAGCACCAATTTTGTTGTGTTTCCAACGTCAGACATTCAATTGAATACAGGGCAGTTTGCGAACTTCGGACAAGACATGGATTGGACGGAGGCAGTTCGGGCATATACCGACACTTCAGATCGTGCGGTTTCGGTTTGGTGTAACGATATATCTGCGTCTGATGCAGCCCTTGCTGTTTCTGCAAAGAGCATGAGTGATATCGGGCTTGCCTCGTGCCCAACCGCTGATCATGGTAACACAATGACCATCAAAATTCCGAAGGAACGGATACCTCATTCTTATGGTGATTTGTCAGGCTTAGAAAGTGACTATCTGTATCTGTTTTTACGCTCATCAAATGCGGAAACACATCAGGAACTGTCTGGTATTGGTCAAAGGTTGCTTTGGGAACCTTACAAGGATGAAGCGGGTGACATTTTTTCGGTCACGGGGGGTGGCCCTAAGGATACGTTCTTTCCAAACTTCTGTCAGATGTGCGGCTGCTGTACTGAAGGGACAGAATGAAGATGGTTGATAACCCTGATCCGATTGATGATCCTACAAGGCCGGAAGGAATATCTCTTCTTTGGCCCTTTATCGTGGGTTCAGTATTCTTACTCCTCATCCTTGGCATTGTGGCCTTCGGAGAGGACCCAACACCTACCCAGTTTGTCATCTATAGAATAGTTATTGCTCTTGGAGGCGCTGGCTTTGCAGTTGCACTCACAGGACACCTCCAAGTTCAGTTTCCGATATTTCGTACCGGGTATATCAAGGCGGCTGCTGCGTTCGCTGTATTTGTCATCCTTTACTTCTTCACTCCGGCGAGTCTAACCGTTGATGATGGTGAGATCGAAGCGAAGCGCTTGATAGATCAATATAAATTTGCGAATCAAGAGACTGTTTCTGCAAGGAATCTTCTTGGGGCTAGTTGGGCACTTACGACAGATGGGTTCGAAGAGCTCGCGGAATCCGCATCCGAGCCGACACAGAAAAAGTTGGAGGCAGCACGTGCGTATATTAATGCGAGTATCGAGGAAGACGGAGCGGCTGATGCTTTTACCAAGATTGTGGCATCGCATGTGGAGATTCTGAACTGTGTTGCAGACGGTATTTGCAACCGGAACGTCACATGTTCCGGGATGTTTCCTGAGATCGAAGGGTTTCGCAACCTATTCTGCGAGCAAATTATTGAGGCGGGCGATCGTTTGAACAATGGGCTGTGGGAACGCTACAAAAGCTTCTCCCACAATACCTGCCGCCGTGATTTTCTGTCCTACTACGTCCTTACGAAAAACGTTGGTACTCTAGAAAATCTAGAGAAGGTTTGCCTTCCGGTGCAATGCTGGGCAACCAACACAGCACCTCCTTACCCGTGCCAAGTGCGGCAACAGCTTTTGGGCGGGCAGATCAATCCGACCTGAATGCCAATTGTCACATATAGCTATCCAGCGAGAAACTCAACGTTGCTATTGTGAACCCAGCCAAAAGAGCATGGGCCAGGGTATTTTCCCCCTGAAGCTCCATTAAGGCAATCGACACCATTCTGGTGGACCACGATCCCATACCATTCTTTTACTTCGCTGCACAGTGACACAGCCAACCCTACTTCCAGTTCACCAAGAGATCGTGAAAACCTGCTTGGACGATTAAGGAGCACGGATTGCTCTTTGGTGATAATGGCAACCGCACCACATGCATCATCCAGTCCGCTAACGTCAACATACACAGGCCGAGCTAAGACGAACTGGAACACTGCTGCAGTGGTCAAAATGAGAGCTGATGTGACCAAGAGGATTGTTTTCAAAGCATATTCTTCATCACTGCGTATACTCGACCGGAGTCTGAGAGGTGCCCGCTTGCATCAATTGGGTAGTTCACTCTTGCAACGGTATGGCTGATGTTGCCGCCAATAGTGGAAACGTGATCATCTCTGATGCTGATTACAATATCACAATGACTTTTAAAGGCATCATGTGTGGATGCGAAATCATATGTGATGTTAGCGGAAGTTCTCCGTCTACACACCATGTCACCTATCTGAGGTTTGTGGTCGGAAATTTTGTATCCCCAAAACGGACCACTTTCGTTATCTAGTTTGCTGCGAATTGCTTGGTGGGTATATTTCGAATGTGCGGCAGCATATCTAAACCCGTCATAGCCCCCCGCAGCTCTTACGCAAAATGAAATGAATGCTGCTGACCACGGAGTGTCTCTGTCGGTGCCATCGAGATGGCCGAGATTGATGCTATCCCAGAATTCACCGACATAGTTATGGTAAGGACTAATGTGCTCTTTTCCTGCTTCTTTATCGAAACGTAGCCACTGCTTAACACATTCTCTAACTAGTCGCTCCTTGGGTTCGGAGACCTGGTTGCGGAGAACGTTTTCAGAGACAAAAACTTCGTCTGTGTGGCCTTCAGCCTTACACGGCATCCAGCGATCACCTTGCTTCGGACCAACAATTTCTACGGAATCACATTGATTTAGATAACCTGCAATGTTGTCGCCGAAGCTTGGCGCACTTCGTACATTTGCTCCGTAAACTTTTGAATCAATTGCTCTAAATGTCATAATTCTCTCCTAAAGATAAATATTTGTGAATTATAGCACTTTTTTCGATTTATGTTACGATTGAATTATCGGCCAAATAAAAGAAGCTACTAATCCTGTGACTTAAACGGTTGTCTTTTCACTGATAGCCTGCTCGCCAAATCCATCGAAGATACATGTGACACAAATTCTTGACAGAACCGACATTGATTCTTTCATGTGTTTACTGTGCCTTGATATGCGGCCATTTGTGCGAACCGCAGCATCCGGAACTTTGGGGCTCACTCCGGCCATGGGATGCGGCGTAGCATCTGGTCAGTCTTAGCTTTGGCTGGCTGCACGAGCGGCCCGTTGCAGTCGTTCGACATTGATCACTTTTGTTGCAGTGCGGCCCGTCAGACCGGAATTTCGCCGAAAGCGCAAAAACTATGGATTGCCACTGAAGCGTTACAATCTAAATGCTCCTAACCGTCCATCAAACCGGGAATCTCCAAATTGACGGTGCTAAAGCACTTCAAGGCTAGTGAGCAGTTGCCTCGCATATTCATCTGCCGCGTCCCTTACACTGCTCGCTGTGACCAAAGTCAGCCACAAACCTCCAGACACGAGATAAGCAATCAACAGGTAGATCGCGGGCGGCTTTGGAAGTTCCCCCGAGAGAAGAACGTCACGCGAATTGTATGCCACAAAACAAAAGCACCCGACTAGCAATGCAAAGCCTGCAGATTTCAGACCGTACAGGTTCCGCCGAAACCCATAGGCTGTGTTTTCCTTGAGCAGTAACGCAAACTTGGAACTGATCAGCCCCACTTGAGTGGTCCAATTTGATTGTTAGTGCATGATCGGCCTTTGGTCCATCTGGACAATGGTTTC
>NZ_CANMQS010000004.1 GCF_947500075.1 uncultured Sulfitobacter sp.
AGAAACCATTGTCCAGATGGACCAAAGGCCGATCATGCACTAACAATCAAATTGGACCACTCAAGTGGGGCTGATCAATGAACCAGGCGACCGGGATGAGACCCTGATCAAGAACATCGCCAAGGCGCATGTCTGGTATGAGCGGATCAAGGCAGGCGAAACCTTCTCAGATATCGCCGCCACCGAGACGACATCAAAGCGCCGCATCCAGCAGATGATCGACCTGGCATTCTTGGCACCCGACATCTTGCGCGACGTCATTGAAGGCAAACAACCAATCGGACTGAGCTCCGACTGGTGCCTGCGCCATGAGATTCCGTCCGACTGGTCAGAACAGCGCCAGCTGATCGCGGCGCTCTAATCCGAAACACCCCAAACTCGTATCGCGGAAATGCCGACCCCAGACTTCTGGGGTTTTTGGTCCGTAGTCGCCGGGCCATATCAGTCTGCAGGACGAGGCAGAGCAGGCAAGCCTCTGAATTTACGCCACTAAGTGACGCCAATCTCGCATCGTCTGCAATCAAGAAGGTGTGTGGCTGTGCGGCCAGTCTGCGGCTATCCAGTCTCGCTGAGTTGGCCGATTAACAGGGAATTTACAGGGATATCCGGAGTTTTCCGCATGCATTTGACCCATCCTGGCCGGTTTGGGGCCTGGTTCATGTCGACATAACAGTGGTTTGGAGGCCATTTCCCTGTTCTTTGTGGAACAGGGAATCTAGCGCTGTGCAACAGGGAAAGATCGACGAAGAACAGGGAAGGGGGATCGCATTACAGGAACGTGCGCCCAGTGCTGACTACCGGAAGGTCGGCATACCGAGTTCGCGATGACTGTCACCATTATCGTCGCCCTCGTCGGGCATGTCAGCCCAAAGCAGCGTAACTGCATGTCCATTCTTGCCGATCCGGGTTTGCTCCCAAATTTCGATCTCAGGGTTGTTCGTCCAAGCAATAGCGGAGGTCTCGGTCATACGTGTGATGCCCCGTTCCCCTTTTTGGATGGCTCGAAACCCAGCCGTTCCTTTTGGAAGCGCGTGCCCTTTTTGGCAGGTTAGAAACGGGAATGCCCTGGACCTGACCGGGTACCTAACCCGGCCTTCGTGTGACCAAATCGCCGCGAGAGTTTGGTCCGCAAGCTCAATCTGCCGCCTAACGCAGGCCTCTAAACTAAGGTCCAGCAGATCGCGCATTGAAAGCGCTTGGCGAAGGTCAGGTGGATCTACAAGTAGGGGTACGGCAAGGTGCGCCGGAGCCAGCAGTTCGATCGCAAATCGATTGGCTTCCGCTTCCTGCCGGTAGTGCCACTCTGCCTTGCGTCTCTCACGCATGTCAAAAGCCATGCACCGGAAACCCCCTTCATCCGATGGCACGTGTCGTTCCATCAAGAAGTGACCAAGTTCATGGGCTACCGTAAACCTCGCACGGCGATCTCCGCGCCGTGTATTTGCCAGGATCACGCCATCCGTGCGCCTTCTGTCTGTGAGCAGCATGCCTTCAAAACCGTCGAACCGATCGATGCGCACCGCGGAGATATCCAATGCTTCCGCAACCTGGACCACTGGAACAGCGCCATCCAGCGGTCCGAGCATATCCAACACCATGCCCGCAAGTCGCTTGGGTGCATGAATGTCAGCCAAATCAATGCGGTTGAGCACAGGGATGTTAGCGGCTCCTGCTGGGTTTAGACGCCATCGTCTTAATCATCTGCTCCACGACAGCTCTGTCCCGTTCGCTAAGTGCCTCTAGGTTGCGGTTCATCTGAGCGATCTTCACATCCTTCTGACCGGGCTCTTCGGCCTCACCAGTCATCACCTCAATGCTAACGCCAAAGTGCTTTGCCAGCTTCCGGACCAGATCAAAGGAGGGGTTCTTGCTCCGTCCTTTCTCCAACTCCCAAACATGCGCCTTTGATGCGCCAACCTTGTCAGCAACGTCCTGCAAAGACTCTTCGGTCTTCTGGCGCAGGCTGAACAGACGTTCTCCGATGTCCATCTTGTCTCTCCCGTTCGGTTTGTCTGACGAAGCTATACGCGTAAGATTGACGACATGCCAGTCGTAAGATACATCATACGAAGAGGGCTGATCAGACAGATTCGGCCGAGCACCAGAAAAGGAGAGCCTAAATGGCCTCGAGAAATATCGAGATGATTGCGATCCGCGACCTCAAGTCCTGGGCGCGTAATGCGCGGACGCACTCCAGAAAACAGGTTCGCCAGATCGCTGACAGCATCGAGACTTTTGGGTTCACCAATCCGGTGCTGATTGACGAGCACCGCACGATTTTGGCCGGGCACGGTCGGGTCGCTGCGGCGGAGCTCTTAGGGATGACAGAGGTGCCATGCCTTCACCTCGACCACATGAGCGAAGCGGAGAAGCGGGCCTATGTGCTGGCGGACAACAAGCTGGCGCTGAATGCGGGCTGGGACGATGACCTATTGGCGGCGGAGCTTGGCGCGCTGATGTCGGAGGATCTGGATTTTGATGTTGGTGTGATTGGCTTCTCGATTCCCGAGATCGACAGCTTGATGGAGACGGTAGCACCGGAGGAGCCGGATGATCCGGCGGATGACAGAGTTCCAGACGTGGTGCCAGCGCGGGTGCGTCCAGGTGATCTGTGGCAGTTGGGTCGGCATCGACTTGTCTGTGGAGACGCCCTGGATGGCGGTGTGGTTGACGATCTGATGAACGGCGAAATGGCCCGGATGGTGTTTGCTGATCCGCCGTACAACGTCCCAATCGAAGGGCATGTCGGCAACTCCGGTAAGATCCAGCACCGCGAGTTCGCAATGGCATCAGGTGAGATGACGCCTGCCCAGTTCACGGACTTCCTGACCAAGGCCATGCGCAACTTGGCGGATCACAGCGTTGATGGATCGATCCACTTCCTCTGCATGGACTGGCGTCACATGTCCGAGCTGCTGGAGGCCGGGCAGGGGGTCTATACCGAGTTGAAGAACCTCATTGTCTGGGCCAAAGACAATGGTGGCATGGGAACGTTCTATCGCTCTCGTCATGAGTTGATCTTTGCCTTCAAGAAAGGCAATGCGCCGCACATCAACACCTTTGAGTTGGGACAGCACGGGCGGTACCGCACCAATGTTTGGCAGTACCGGGGTGTCAACACGATGCGTGCAGGGAGGATGGAAGAGCTTGCGCTGCATCCGACGGTGAAGCCAGTGCAGATGATTGCAGATGCCATCCGGGATGTCTCGGGGCGCAGGGACATTGTTCTTGACACCTTCGGCGGCTCTGGCTCCACGCTGATTGCGGCGGAAAAGACCGGGCGGCGCGCCTTCATCTGTGAGTTAGACACGACCTACTGCGATCGTATCCTCGCGCGGTGGGAGGCCTTTGCCAGAGATGATGCGGCGCAACTGGTCTGCGGTTGGCCGCGGCAAGATGCACTTCTGGAGGCGGCGGAATGAGCGCACCAAAGCCTGCAAAACTTCCAGCCGTTCCATCCCAAGCCGACTACGATGTTGGCTATGCCAAGCCGCCAACCGGCAGCCGCTTCAAGCCGGGGCAATCCGGTAATCCCAAGGGGCGGCCGAAAGGTGCGAAGAACAAGCGCCCTGCTTTGAATGATGAGCGACTCAAAAGCATCATTCTAGATGAGGCATACCGCGAGATCACGGTTCGTGACGGTGACCGCAACGTCTCGGTGCCGATGGCGCAGGCAATCGTGCGCGCGCTTGCGGTCAACGCCGCCAAGGGCCAGCACCGGGCACAGCGGCTATTTGCAGAGATGCTCTCCTCCACAGAACGCCAGAACAAGGCTCTGGCTGATGAGTGGTTGCGGACAGCGATCGAGTACAAAGTGGAATGGGAGCGCGAATTGCAGCGTCGCGAAGCGCTTAGTATCACCAACTTGCCGCAACCGTTGCCGCACCCTGATCAGGTGATCATCGACATGAATGCCGGCACCGCGCGTGTTCGAGGCCCGATGACCAAGGAGGATCGCCAGGAGCTGGAGGATTGGAAGAAACGACGCGATGACTGGATCGCGGAGTTGCAGGACATCGAAGAGCATCTGCGGTCAGAGGCGGATCCAGACATCCGCAAGCTGTTGGAGGATGATAAAGCGCAGGCTGAGAAACTCCTCGCTATCATTGATCCAATGCTTGAAAAGATTGGATATTGAGATGCAGTGTCGCGGTGTCTGGGCCGCGTTGGATCAAGAGCTGACATTCTCGCCAAGCTCAGAGAAAGGTTGCTTCGCGGACGCCTAGCGAGGCGGTTTCTGATCGTCGAATGTGGGCTAATAGCCAGCGGAAAGGCCATTGCCGATGTCAGTCTTCGAGTTTCGGACGGAACCTGGAAGGTAGTTCTTTGCCACTTGGATTTCTGGTTGCAGGCGAGGCGGCATTGCCTGCGTTCTTGATTTTTGCTTCCGTGCGAAACGCTCTCGTTTCCAAATCGTTCCTGTGCATTTTTCCACGAATTTTTGGAACAGATTGCGGGTCGGCCTGTTCACTCATCTGAACGGCGAACGCGGTCGTCTCGCCGAGGATAGAAAGGAAACACAATGACACGTCTTGCAAAACTCAGCGCAACAGCCCTGATCAGCACTCTGGCAGCTTCTATGGCATTTGCTGAATCCCCGCAGGTGTCGACCGACACGAGCAATGAGGTCGCGTCCGAAACCGGGCACACTTACGACACCAACTCACCGCGGATCACAAATGGTGAAGCTGAAGCAGACATGTTGGCTGCTGGTTTCTCTACCGACAAGATTATGGCGCTGGCTGCAGCTGAAGGTGAGATGCTGAAAACCAACGAAGGGTCTGAAATCGGTGTGATCGAGGACGTCATGTATAACGCACAGGGCAACCCAGAGCTCGTCATCGACGTGCTCGATGATGCGTCAGTCGGTGCGGACAAAATGGTGGTGACGATCCAGCCCGGCAACATCATGGTCGCCGAAAACCGGATCATTCTGGAAACCTCCTTTGACGAGTTGATGCTCAAGGTGAACGCCGCCGGTTCTCGCGGATCTTCCGACCGGGTCGACGTGACCTTGTTCTGATCCGTAGCAACATCCAAAAAGCTGTCAGCGGGCTCATGTGCGAGTCACAGAGCCGATGAACGCCATTGTACCAGCGTACGCCATGAAAATGGCGCAAGCTGGTATCCACGTTAAAAGAGGCCGAAGACCAGCCAATGTGGTCGTCTGCATCCAGCGTAACAATTCTGCTTGACGTAGTAATTTTGTAAGGCAGGCGATGCTTGAAACACCACATTGCGTTGTTCGGGGGAGGCTCGATGCAATGGCATCCCTTCAGCTGCCAGTCTCGCGGTTTCGGACAGCCTACCTTTTCGAGGACAACACCTATGACCAACTTCCCTAAGAGTGATCGCTTTGGTTGCGACGAAGTCACCTGGGGCGGGCATCGCTCAGAGCTTCTCCTCGTTTGCGCCCTTTCCGGCATCGTTGGATCTGTCGCACCTATCGTGCTGAATGTGATTGCCGCTGGTGTTGCCGAGCATGATTTTGTTGCCGACACCATCAGCGACCTTGGCCGAGGCCCACATAAATGGATCATGGACTACGGATTCTACATCAACGCCTTTGGCTTACTGGCCTTGGCGATTGGTTCTGCGCACGCCCATCTTGGTCGTTTGGGGTGGTCTTTGGGTATTTTCGTGCTTGCTGGTACAGCTTTTGTCACTGTTTTGATCGGCGTCTGGGACAAGTTCGGGGGTCCTACTGACATGTCAGTTCACACGAAACTGACATTTTTCCTTGGTCCCCTGTACTTGTTCGGACCGCTCTTAATGTTGGGTGGAGCAGGGCCGCTGGGTCGTGGTTATACATGGCTCTTCATCACAGCTGCAGTGCTCTGGGCATTCCTCGCGACAGCCTTCAAACTCGCCCCGAATGGCATTGATGGCGCACTTGAGAAGGCCGCAGTCATCGCAACACAGCTTTGGACGATCCCCCTGGCGTGGTTGCTCTGGACCGTTGGACGTGAAGCAACATGATTGGTGTCGCTTAAGTTGCACTTTCTTACGCGAGGGAACGAATTGCTGATCTGATAGTTGTTGAACGTCACACCAATCCAGAGGAGGGAATGATGTCAACGGTTAGTGAAGGCACTAAGGTATCATGGCGTTGGGGCGAGGGGCGGGCCGAAGGCACTGTTCTGTCTGTTTTCCACGAAAAAACCACGCGGAAAACTAAAGGTAATGAAGTCACGCGCAACGGGACGAAAGACAACCCGGCGCTTTACATAAAGCAGGACGACGGCGACAGCGTCTTGAAACTGGCATCAGAAGTTGATGCTGCATGACTTCCGATATCGTCTATGTGACTGATGCAGATCCGGGTATTTCCCGGCGGCGACGGGGTAGGGGATTTTCGTATGCTGCACCGGATGGAACAGTGATCGCTCGGGGGCCTATTCGTGAGCGAATTGAGGCGCTTGCGGTACCACCGGCTTATGAGGATGTCTGGATTTGCGCCCAAGAAAACGGCCATTTGCAAGCCACTGGTCGCGACTCGCGAAACCGAAAGCAATACCAGTATCATCCTGACTGGACAGCTATGCGTTCAGAGACGAAATTCGACAATCTTGTTGCGTTTGGCCAGCGGCTCCCTGCCATTCGACGCAGAGTGCTGCGAGACTTGCAAACAGATCCGGGCGATCTGGAGTTTGCGCTGGCAGCTGCCGTCGACATAATCGATCGGGCAGCGTTACGGGTAGGGCATCCGGAGTATTCGGAACAAAACGGCAGTTATGGCGCTTTGACGCTGCGAAGACGGCATCTGAGCATGAAGGATGGTGCGCTTATGCTTAGGTTTACCGCTAAGGGCGGGCAGAAGGTGCGTAAGGTTGTAACGGACCGGAAACTTCATAGCTCATTGCAGCGGGTCAACGACGTTCCCGGGGCGAGGCTGCTGAGTTGGCTGGACGATGCAGGCGCTCCGCAAAGCCTTTCGTCGGAGCAGCTGAACGGGTATCTCGCCAAAGCTGCTAAGGATGATGCGGTTACGGCAAAGACCTTCAGGACCTGGGCTGGCACACTTGCAGCCTTCGCCGTGGCAGAAGACGGGCCCGTGACGATCAAACAGATGTCCATGGCGGCTGCGGACAGATTACACAACACGCCAACTGTTGCGCGAAACAGCTATATTCACCCTGCTGTTGTTGATCTGGCAGGCGCGGGAAGTGTTACGTGCAAACCTCAAAACCGTTCTGGATTGCGGGTTGGCGAGCAACGACTGCTCGGCTTTCTCACCGCGCAGTAACGACATCCTTTCCCGGAGAGGCCAAATGTCAGAAGACAACAAACGCGACCTCACTGCAGGTCCGGTATGGAAAGCCCTCGCCGTGATGTCCGCACCCATGAGTTTTGGGATCTTTTCGGTGATTGCTGTGGGGCTGGCGGATGCCTATTTCCTAGGACAGGTGAGTGGCGCAGCCCTTGCCGCGGTGGGATTTATTTATCCAGTCATCACCGCGATCACCTCTCTTTCCATTGGGTTGAGCGCGGGAGCAAATGCGGCAGTGTCACAAAAGATCGGTGCCGGAGGATCGGAGGATGACACACAGCGGCTGGGACTTCATGCGATCGGGCTGGGTTGTGTGCTGTCGCTTATTCTTGCGGCTTTGCTGATTTTTGCTTTTCCCTTTCTGTTCAGCGCGCTGGGTGCAAAGTCCGATGTGGCTGACGAAATCGCTGCTTACATGCCCCTCTGGGCAATTTCGTTTCCCTTTCTGGTGACGATGATGATCACAAACTCAGTTTTTCGCGCACATGGCGACGGGGCAACCTCAGCTGCGATAATGGTTGTTGCTGCGTTTTTCGGCATCGCGCTGAACCCAATATTTATCTTTGGCTGGGGCCTGATCCCCGAAATGTCGACTGCGGGTGCCGCATTATCAACGTTGATCGGCCGGGTTGTTGCGATGTCTGTCGCACTTTGGATTGCGTGGCGGCGGGGGCTGCTGGGGGTATGCGGCAGCATGTTTTCAGGGGTTTTTCGAAGCTGCCGGAAAATCCTCAATGTCGGCGTGCCTGCGTCAGTCTCAAATGCAATCAACCCTGCTGGTATGGCGTTGGTCACGGCTGCGGTTGCCACGGTGGGCGATGATGCCGTCGCGGGCTTTGGAGCGGCAGGGCGTATCCAGTCCATTTTGCTCGTCCCTCTGATGGCGTTGTCCGCAGGGATAGGCCCTGTCGTCGGTCAAAACTGGGGTGCCGAGGAAAAGGCAAGAGCGCAGTCAGCCACCGGTTGGGCATTTGCGTTCAGCTGCGGCTATGGTGCGCTAATCGGAACAGCGCTTGTACTCTTCGCGACACCGATCGCCGGATTGATTGCGGCGGGTGAGAACGATTTGGAATATGCGGCACGGTACCTTCGTATCGTCGGGTTGACGATGTTTGGGTACGGTATTGTTGTCATTGCAAACTCCGCAATGAATGCGCGGGACAAAGCAGTTTGGTCTATGTCACTGAGTTTGGGAAGGGTTTTTGTTGTCTATCTGCCGGCCGCTTGGGCAGGCGCTATGCTCTTTGGCTATTCTGGTGTGGTCTTCGCTGCCGCGCTTGCGAATATCATCGGCGCGCTCGCAGCCTTGTATGCTGTCAAGAAGACGGGGATGTTTTCGATCGATTTTCGATCGATAAAGACATTGGAGAACCAAACGTAGTGCTACAGATTTGACGTGGTCAGGGTCAACGATAGGCTTGCAGCTTGCTTTGTTTATGGTCTGC
Organism: uncultured Sulfitobacter sp.; assembly: GCF_947500075.1. Taxonomy (GTDB): domain Bacteria; phylum Pseudomonadota; class Alphaproteobacteria; order Rhodobacterales; family Rhodobacteraceae; genus Sulfitobacter. The sequence continues at coordinate 8,716 of NZ_CANMQS010000004.1, forward strand.
AGATGAGCGGCCTTTGTTGGTCAACCAATCGCGTGCGCCCTACGCCGCTGATCAAGCTTGATCGCTCAAGTTTCGCCCGCATGATTGCAGGCGATCGATGCCTCGATCTTTCGTGTCAGCGCAGAGAGCGAGAACGGTTTGTCCAAGAACCCAAAGCCTTCCGCTTCGAGAGCAGGCGCATCGCCGCTGTTGCCAGAGGCGAAAATAAATTTCGTGCCGGATGCTGCGAGCTCTTTTCCAAGTGCGATGCTGGTTTGCCCACGGTCAATGTTGATGTCTAGGATCGCTAAGTCGATCTAGCGTGTATCAGCAATACTTTCCGCCTTCTTCAGGCGGTCTGTCAGCGCAGCCCGAAGAATGACAGGATGGCAAGGATCACGACGATCAATCCGATGATATAGATAATGCGATTCATATTACTTCTTTCGTTTGTTGACATTTGAGGTGGAGTTTCGGGTTACAATGACCAATGTTTAAGATCATGACGGCTCACTTAGCTGTCCATTTCGTCGGTCCGGGGCACAGACTGCATCATGACACTCATTCATGTCGACAACTCGCCAAGCTGGTCAGCTTTTTCAGCGTCGCGGTGACCCATGGGCCGGTCGCAGCCAACAGTGGTGTCGTGGCGGGTTTGTGCCTCCATTTCGGCGTTCAGCTCAGCGCCAAGGATGATTACGTAGGCCGAAATCCAAAGCCACATCAGTAAGACAATCACACCACCCAAGGTGCCGAAACTCTCATTGTAGGACCCGAAATTCGCTACATAGAATGCGAACATAGCTGAACCCACGAGCCAAAGGGCGCTGGCAGCGATTGCACCGGGTGTCACCCACTTCACTTCCGCCGGATCACGGGACGGTCCGTAACGATAAAGCACTCCAAGGCCCAGAATTGTGAGGGTGACAAGCAAAGCGAGTATGGTTGCAGTACCAACGACTTCGGTCAAAAAGCCAAGCGACAAGATGCGAAGCAAAATGGGCAACCCAGTCATGATGAAAAAGCCCACGAGGACAGCGATAATTAGCAGAACTGTCAACGCAAGCGTCTCCAGCTTCAGTCGTAGAAAGCCGCGCTCTTCTTGCTCGTCATAAGCAACGTTCATTCCTTCGATCAGGCTGCCCATCCCTTTAGAAGCTGAGTAGATCGCAAGCCCGATACCAAAAATTGCAGCTAGACCCAGCCCACCTTCACGCGAGCCAGCGACTGCCGTTGCTTGTGTTTCGACGATATCCATTGCCGCTGCCGGTACGATACCAGACAGTGTTTCCAATTGACCAATGATCTGCACTGGATCAACGAGAAGCCCGCCGATGGCCAGGATAGCGGTAATCGCCGGGAAAAGTGCCAGAAGCCCATAGAAGGCGACACCTGCTGCAATCAAGCCGACCCGGTCTTCGCTCACCTCGTCTTTCAGGCAAAATGCGATGTCTTTCCACCCTTTTGCGGGTATGTCGACGGGGGCGGTGGCATGGCGTCCATGTTCCATATAATCGGGCTCCTGGCGATTGTGGGCGTCAGATCAAGCGGCTGCTTTGTTGATGCCACCGGTCGCGATCGACGTCATGGTGCGGTCACCATCATAGGTGCTGTCGAGGCATTCCTGCAGTAGGGCGCCATCGGAGTCGTGACCCAAGCGATTGGCAAAGGCGACCAAGCAGCCATAACCCGCCAATGCGTAATGGACCATGCGCTGATACTGCGTGATGATCATGGCATCGCGAACTGCTGGATCGTCGAAGTTCGCATCCAACGCGTGGGCCTGGGCTTCGGAGACCAGACCTTCCATCCCTTTGCAGTGCTCGCCGGACGGGGCGATGTCATGCGCGTTGCAGATCTCTTCGATCTTCGCGATGCCGTCGTTCATGCCATTCACACCAGCAATCAGTGCTTCGGACAAATCTTTGTTGCCTGCAGCCTCGCCGAGCTTCGCTACGATGTTGATGGCTTGGGTGTTCGCGCTCCAAAGATCCTGCAGCTGATCGTGGTAGACGTCCTTAAGGTTGGTCATTGTCATCCTGGTTCTCCTCTCGTTTTTTAACTTTGATCGGTGAAGCAACGCAGGTTTTCTATATTCGTTCCATTTTTTTCAGATTGGAACGCAACAGCATTTTGAGGGTTATTTGCCAGAACCAACTCGAAAAGGAGAAATCTATGGAACCCGGCTTTATCGTGCCACTGCTGGCACTGTTTACACTTTTGGTCTTCATCGTTCTTGCATTGATCAGCAAGCGAAAGACCGAGAAGCGGATGCAGGATGACAGCGCGCCGAAATCAACCTTGGCTGCGGACAAGTCATCTCACGGTAAGCCAGCTGATGTCTGACACCTTCAAATGAATGCAAAAATCTTGCTAGCGCGCATCGCACACGGCGTTGAGCGGGGACTGGAGAACCTGACCCGCGGCCCTGCACGCGACAACCCGATCGTAGATTGTTAAGGCGGTTACACAGCCAAGGATTTGGTCATCCTTCGGGGCCGCGTACTTGCAACACCGCGGCGCATTAGCGAGCCGGGTAATCAGTCGCAGTGGCGCAACTTTGTCGATTTTGTCAGGCTTTTCTGCACTGACGAACTGTCCGAATTGCACGTGACGACGGCGGATGGAAATGCGCAGACCGTGACGGACGAAGAAGGCTTCTTCACGCTGGCTTGGCCAGTTGGTGACGCACCTCCACCGCATCAGGTTGCCGTTCAACTGGAAGGCTCTGACGAAGAACACATGATACCTGTCTATTCAAGCGTGGACGCGGTGGGCGGCGTGATCTCTGACATCGACGATACGCTTCTTCTCACTGGCGCGCATTCGCTTGTCCGCAACCTATGGACCTCCGCGACAGGCAATGTACATCAGCGAAAAATCTTTGATGATGCGGCTGAACTGCTCCAGAAATTCGATGAACAAGATACATCTTTCTTTTTCGTAAGTTCGTCACCGTGGAACCTCTTTCAGTATCTACAATCAATTTTTGTGCGCACAGGCCTGCCACTTGGTCCATTCTTCCTGCGTGATCTCGGCGTTTCGGAAACAAAATTCATTACCGGAACCCATGGTGATCATAAAACGGCTGCAATCAATACAGTATTGGACGCCAACCCCCATCTGAAATTCACGCTGATTGGTGACACCGGGCAGCATGACCCGCACATCTACAGAGCGGCCGTGGAGCAATCACCGAGCCGGTTTGACCGAGTGGTTCTGCGTCGCCCGACCGATGCGGATCTGCCAAAGAGTGTGGCGGATGACATTTCGCGGATTAAAGCGAAAGGGGTGCCGGTATCGGTGGGGCACGATTTTCGGGATCTGCTCGCTGAGCTTGAAACTTAGCTTTCATTGAGCAGCAACAAGGGCGGCTGCGCGCCGCCCTTCACCCGATCATTGTAGGTTTCAGATGCCTAACTGGCCGCCTGCAGTGTCACTCTGCTGCTTGATGATTGTCTCAGCCTTCAGCTTGGCCTTGCGCATTTCATCATTAAGCGCTTGTCGCGCTTCAGCCATCAGCGCATCCCGGCGCGCACCCAGCAGAGCATCTTCGCGGCGTGTTGCCGGGAGCAGTGTGGCGAACAATGCACCAAAGCCAAGCGCGAGCGCGCCAGCTGCAAGCGGCTGTTCTTGCACAAAGCCCTTCGACGCCCGAGTGGCTTTCTTCGCTTTTACTTCAACCCTTTCTTGCGCTTCGATTGCAGCCTTTCGGGCCTGGGTGATGCGCGCGCGCGCTTTCGGTGGCAACTGGTCGAGCCCGCTATTGAGTGCAGAACGCAGCGCCGACGCATTCGGCGCAGGTTCCATCTCACCGCTCATTTCTGCGCGCATTTCAGCATCCGCTGCGGCGACGCGTTCTTCAAACCCCATCATCGCGACTTCTGGGTCGACCGCGTGAGTCGGTTGCGGCGTAGTGCGTTTCACCGACCCACGCTGTGCGCCGGACGCCAGCAAACCAAGGCCAATGGTTACCAGCAACCCGCCTACAGGCTGCTCACGCAACGACCCCCACGCCATGTTCACCAGATCGCCACCAATCTTTTGGGCACTCTGCGTCACGTCATGGGCGAGTTTCTGCGGATTTACGGTGTCTGTAAGATCATCCAGCGTGGTGGCGAGGCGGGCGCGTCCCGCCGCAACCTCTTGCGAAATCTTGTCAATGTCAGACATTGGAGGCCTCCTTAAGAGTCATAATATCACGACGGACGTTTGCAGCCGTCCGCTGCGGGGTGAGGGCATCGGCCGATAGGCGCGATTTCCCGGCGAGAACAAACCCAACCGCGACAAACAGTAGGATCCCGCCAACGAGCAGTGCCCCGGTACCAACGGACAGGCCATTTGCCGCGACATAGGCTACGGCGGCTGATGCCAGAACGTTCAGTGCGACCAGCGCAAGCAAGAACGCAACCGCCAGGAATGCGATGCCGACTGTAGCGCGTGTCGCGATGCTGGACACTTCGGCGCGTGCCAACTTGATCTCGCCTTGGATCAGCGACGTGAACTGGCGCAGCGTATCGACCAACATAGAGGGTGCTTCTTCGAGTTTTTGCTTAGCCATTGGAAAAGCCCCCGGCAGATCTGTGAGTGTGCGCAGGTCCCGCAGGCTCAGCCCAAGGATCAGCTTTGAACGTCGTACTCATTGGCTTGGGGTCACGGGCCTTTAGAAAACGCGCAGCGGCAAAGCCGAGAAGTGCCGCACCTCCGATGAAAAGCAGTGGGTTCTGGCGCGCAACCTCGGTCGTTTGGGTCGCCAACTGGCGTACGTCCGCATGACGGAGTTTTGCTGCAACCTCCTCGATCTGGTCTGCAACCTGTTGAATCGCCTGTGCTTGCGGAGACGATGGGTCAAGTTCACTGGCCGCAGCCGTTGTCGCGTCAGCGGCGCTTTGAACATTGTCGGCCACTGCGGTTTTAGCTGTGTCCGCCTGCGCGACTGCTTCCTGTTCAATCGTGTCCTTTGCCTGCGCCGCAAGTTCGTTTGCGTGGCGCTTTGCGGCAGTATTGAGATCGGAAGTCTGTGACATTTCTATTCTCCCTTGCTTCCATTCCGTTCGGCCAATCAACGCAAGCACCTGCAAAACGTTCCCCAAACTTTCATTGGAACGAACTACCGCCGACGGCGTTATCGGGGTGATTATTCAGCAATGGAGAACCACCCTCATGGATATCGTAAGGATCATCTGCGCAATCATTTTGCCGCCGCTCGGCACCTTCCTTGAGGTCGGTTTGTCGCGCCAGTTCTGGCTCAACGTCCTCTTGACGTTACTCGGCTATATTCCGGGGATCGTACATGCGGTCTACATCATTGCACGGCGCTGAGGCGCGGGCCCAGCTGGACAAATTTGACCGATGGGCTGGGCTGCTGGACTCACAGTTCAGCATACTTGGCTTACGCATTGGCTGGGATTCGATCCTGGGTCTGATCCCTGGCGTCGGCGACGCGATCACCGTCGTACCTTCAGCTGCTATGCTTCATGCGGGCTACCGCGCTGGGATACGCAAAAGCGCGATGGCAAACATGGTGCTCAATACTGGGCTAGACCTTGCTGTCGGTGCCGTGCCGCTCGTCGGCGACCTTTTCGACGTCGCCTTCAAAAGCCACTCAAAGAATGCAGTTATTTTGCGCCGAGAGTTCGGTCGCAAAAACCTCGATTGATCCAGGTCGCTCCCCCGCAAGCAGCGGTTAGGCCATTCCAGAAGGTTCCAGGGTGCAGCCCGACGGAATGAAAGGATCAGAATACCCGCACGCCACTAAAAAACTGAAAAGGAGATCACAATGAATTGGGATGAAATCAAAGGCAACTGGACCCAGGCGAAAGGTCAGCTTCGTGAGAAATACGGTGAACTGACCGACGACGAAATGGAACAAGCCAAAGGTGAACGTGACCAACTGATCGGAATGATCAGTGAAAAGTACGGCAAGGCAAAGTTTGAAGTGGAAAAGGAGTTGGACGAACTCTTTGGCTGAAGTTGGAGCTGTGGAAAGGCTCATATTGGCTGATGAAACGCTCTATCGGCGAGCGGGCTCAGGTACCTTCCAATTCAGCACTACTACTTAAGATCTAACAAATAGGCCGCCGTGACAAGATCACGGCGGCCTATTCATAATTTCAGGCTTTGGTTTTAGTCGCGCCCGCGCAGGGCAAGGCCCACCAAGATGCCCACTCCGACTGCGCCTGCGATTGCTACGCCTGGATTGTCCCGGACAAACTTGGTGCCGCTGTCGGCCATTTTGCGGATTTCCGCGGAGGCTTCATCGGCGGCCTGCATCACAGTCTCCTGCGTTGCTTCAACGGTATCCTCAATCCTGCCTGCCATCTCGCTCGCCAGTCCCTTGGCTGACTTGTCTTTGCCGTTTGGTTGGCTCGTGTCAGATGCTGCGGAATGTGTCATGTGTCTCTCTCCTTATCCAAAAATCTCGAAGACGTGATGGCCCTAGCTGTCGCTTTGCGATGTCTCACCGGGAGCTTCGATCTCGACTGTTGGGATCTCCATGGTAACTTCTTCTGTACCAACGTTGATTTCACCAACTTCTGCTTCGTACTCGGGCAGATTGCCGCCTTCGACACTTACGTCGACGTCTGGGAAACTTGCCTCTTCCGTCTGGTTAATGTCGATCATGTATGATCCGACGGCCAAAGCGGCGATTGCTCCGACGATCCCAATACCAAATGCAATTTTCATAATATTACTCCCTTCGTTCAGGTTACGGTGAAGTAACGGATGTCAGCTTGAACCGTTCCCATCTTGCGTCTGATTATTTTGGTTTCTACATGATCGGGCGTTGTACGACTTCGGTGTCGTCCAACAGCGCAACTTCCGCCAGTGCATCTGTGTCAGTGATGCTGAGCGTTCCGTCAGCCCAGTGTGCCAACTGGCGACGACGCAGTGTGGCGAGCATTTTGTTCGTGTGAACAAGTGACAGGCCCAAAGCGTCGGCGATGTCCTGTTGGCGGAAGGGTAGGGGCATCTGTCCGTTGTTGACCATTCTGAGGCTTTGACCACGCATGAATATCTTGCATAACGCCCAAGCAACGGACTGGAGTGCGGTGCGTTGACCGAGCGTGGTCAGCGCTTCACCTAAAAAATGCTCCTCCACCGCCGCCAGCCAGGTTATAGAGAAAGCCCGCTCGGGATTGTCGCGGAAAAAACTCCAGAAGGCAGATCGGTCAAACACGCAGAGTGTCATTTTAGTCGTCGCTTCAACCGAGTGCCCCATTTCGCCCATGACACCGGCCTGAAGGCCAATGAAATCACCCGGCATGATTAGATTCACGACCTGCCGCTTGCCATTTTTCAATATTCTATAACGCAGGCCCATACCGTAGAGGGCTGTGAACAACTGCGGGCTGTTAGACCCCTCCATCAGGATGGGCGCCCCTGCATCCACAATCAGTTCACCGACCTTGAATCGCTGCATGACAGAGACTTCGTCGCGGGTCATCGGCACAAAAAGGTCGCGTTGACGCAAAGGACAATTTTCACATTTAGTCGCCAATTTTTCTGTTCTCCCTATGTCATAGATTAATGATGGGTCGGTGGGATGTTGATAGAGCGTGGCGGTCTGAGAGGAAACTTATGCCGCATCGCATCATCATAGTTGAACCTGATCCTATCGTTTGCATCGACTTGGAAGGGACGTTGAAAGATACCTTTCCGGACCATGAAGTTGTCGTCGCTAGCGAGCCCGCTACCGCGACCGCGCTTCTTCAAGGCGCTGAGGCTGACACGACAGTGTTTGTCAAAGCTAGTTGGTTGATCAAACACGATGGTTTGGACGAAATCATCCGGGAAGCTGCGGCCGTTGGGTCCCGAATTGTGACACTTGGACAGGTTGATGGGCTACCTCCTTCGTTCCGCGGTGTCGAAGTTCCATTTACCACCGAAATGGTAGTTCAAGCGATGTCCTCGGACGCTAAGGCTTGAGCGAAACTTTCGGCTTTGATCAAACGATCTAGTATAGGCGTGTAGTTCTCTCCCTCCCGGCCAGTCCAAATCTTTACACGTTTTGTGCAGTACCAGAAAGCAACGGTGCACACTTGGTTTCAAAGAAATCAAATGGAACGGTTTCCTAATCTATCAGTTTTATACTCAGCGATCCTCAATGGATTGTGTTGTTTGACTTGTTGAGAGGAGGAAAAGAAGTGTTGAATTATGCCTTGGCATTTTTGATCGTCGCAATCATTGCCGCTATCTTTGGGTTTGGAGGGATTGCTTCTGCGTCTGCTGGAATCGCGCAGATCTTATTCTTTGTCTTCCTAGTATTGTTCATTGGTGTGCTGATCCTGCGGTTGATGAAATCTTGACAACACCTCATTGCTAGCGCCGCTCTGCGGCTTTCAAAAAGTTGGTGCTTAAGACTGGGAAAACGCAGTTGAAAGAAGGGCAAGGGTGAATCCAAGCGGCAGAAACCCCAGAAGGATGATCATGCCATCCCGTGCGAGCATCCCCAACGCAAACAGTGCAACGCTAAAGCCTACGATGGATGATGAAAACGGAACAAACTCCAGAAGCGGCATCACTGCACCTGAGCAAAGACAAACGAGTTGTGGAAGAGAAACCAATGGTTTGCGCGCGAAGAGCACCAGACGCTTGTTGGTCCGGTCATCAAGCCATGCGGCAGGCCGTCTGACATAATTAAATGCACGAGCGACGAGATCGCCGTTGACCTGCTGGTTTAGAATCCATCTCGGTAGCCATAAGTTTTCTCGGCCTGTAAGCATCTGCAATGCCACAAGGAAGATGATGGTGCCCATAACAGTAGATAGCATTGGGATCCCGCTCAATGGCGTCGTGACGGCAAGGGCAGGCATGAGGAGTATTGCGGCAAACCCAGCACCACCGATAGCGCGAAGAATCTCGCGAACGGAAACTCGCTTCGCTGCCGCCGCGTGCACGACTTGGTCGATAATTTCGACTAGCGACGGCGCGGGCGACGCGATCTTCGCGGTTGTGCGCGTCAGCCCCGTCTGGGTAGGGTCCGAACTATGCATCGTGCCTGCGCCTTAGCCCTTCAAAGTGACGGTTGACGCAAAGAACATGGCTTGGCTGACAGCGGATCGCACCTGTTCCTCCTGAAATGGCTTCGAGATCAAGAATGCAGGTTCCGGCTTGTCTCCGGTCAGCATTCTTTCGGGGAACGCTGTGATAAAGATTACAGGCACGTCCATCAGTCCCAGCAGGTCGTTCACGGCGTCGATGCCGGAGGAGTTATCAGCCAGCTGAATATCGGCAAGAATGAGATCTGGTTGCGAAGTCCTTCCGTGATCAAGGGCCTCTGTGTGGGTTCGAGAAACACCCGTTACATCATGTCCAAGCGATTGTACGATTGCGGAAAGGTCAGCGGCGATGATCGGTTCATCTTCGATGATCATCACCCGGCCTTGGGTGCTTTCGGCCAGCTCAGTGTTGGCCGTTTCAATCAGATGGCGTACTTCTGAAGAGTTCACGTCCATAATCTTAGCGATATGATCAACGCTGAACTCCTCGATTGTACGTAGCAATAGCGCTTCTCGGGAATTCACTGTCAGCTTCGCTAACAACGCGTGAGTGCGGCCCCGCAACGCGTCTTCAGGCGCAGACGGCGACACACCCGACAAAGACCATATTCTGTGAAAGCACTTAAAGAGGTTAACTTTGATTGGATCAGAATTCTCAAAGGGGCTCCTGTCATCCAAAATCGTCTTCAGCGTTGCGACCGTAATTTTGTCCCCGCGCGATTGGGAACCGGTGAGGCCTCTAGCGTACCTCCTTAGGTATGGCATCTCTGCAGTGAGCTGTTCGGAGAACGTCTTATCCCGCATTGTGTCGTTCATTGTTCGCGCCTTTTTTAATTTTCTATGGAACGAACACCCTACGTCGCAGTTCGTTCCGTATAAGTGTTACTTTTTCCTTAAGGCAGCGCAGCGCAATGACAGACGAAGAGGCTTCAAAGCAGGAGCGGATAAATCAGTATATTAACAACAATCTCAAGACGATCTTGGCCGATCTGGCAGAAGACGAGATGCCGGACGAGATCACGGATCTGCTGATGGTTCTTCGAGCTCAGGATGAGCAGATGAAGGACAAGAAATGAGTGTGATGGATCCAAGAGATGAATTGGTGACGCACTTGCCTGCCGTACGTGCTTTCGCGCTTAGTCTAACCCGCAACCGAACTGTTGCCGACGACATGATGCAGGACACCGTACTGAAAGCCTGGACTAACATGGACAAGTTCACGCCAGGCACGAACATGCGGGCATGGCTGTTCACAATTTTACGCAACAATTTCTACTCCTCGCGGCGCAAGCTTAATCGTGAAGTTGCTGATGTGGATAATACTTATTCTGACAGGCTCGCCGTGAAACCCGATCACGATGGGAGGCTACAAATGTCAGATTTCAAGGTCGCCTTCGATCAACTAAAAGATGAACATCGCGAAGCGCTGATCTTGGTGGGTGCGTCTGGATTTTCCTACGATGACGCAGCAGAGATGTGTGGTGTTGCGCCGGGCACAATGAAGAGCCGCGTAAACAGAGCACGCGCCAAGCTGACGGAGATGCTTCATCTAGATGAAGACGATGTACTGGAGCTCACTGACGTTGAAACATTGTCCGTTGTGGGCAGTCCGAACATTCCTTCATGATTGGAAAACAGCATTTCAAGCGGCTGAATGTCCAATTGGTCGCTTTCCTTTTACTGGCACTCTTGCCTCTTGGATCCGTCGCGATTTACCAGACTAACCGCGTTGCTCTCACAGCAGATGAAAACGCAAACCTCGCGCTCTTGGCATTGACTGAACGCGCCGCAAGGCGAGAAGAAGCCCTCATTGAGCGCGCTGTCGGTGCTGCGCGCTTTTTCGGACTAATCGCAGCGGATTTGTTGCGTGAGCCTGGGAGTTGCAAGCCTGTGCTGTCGCGCTTTGTCGCCGCAAACCCGGACTACAGTTTTGTCGGAGTGATACCGCCGACGGGTATCGTCGAGTGTTCATCAGTAAACAATGCGGTCGATTTTAGGGACATGCCCAACTTCGAGGCGACGATGTCAAAACAGACGCCAACGATCGTTGTGAACCGGGTCGCACCAACCTCTGGTGAGTCCGTCTTTGTGGTATCGGAACCCTTCAAGGTGAAGGGCAGCTTTGCCGGCTTGGTGTCGGTGTCGATCCCGCATCGAAACCTACCGGAAACGCGGGAAAGTTTGCAAAATCTAGGACTTATAGATTTGATCACCTTTAATGAGGATGGTTTGGTTCTAACCACTCGCGAGGGGGTATCTGCTGCAGCCAACGAACTTCCAATTGACAGGGATCTGAGGAATCTACCAACGGATCGCTCTAGATCATTCCGATCGGAAAACCGTGACGGGGTAGAGCGGCGGTACAGTGTGGTCCCGATTGCAGGGACACCCGCGACAATTCTGGCCGTTTGGTCGCTTAACCCGGCGTTATCTGGGGACGAAAGCGATCACATTCCAGCATCGATTTTTCCAGTTTTGATGATGTTTTCCAGTCTCGGCGTCGCGATGCTCGCCATGCACACGCTTGTTTTGCGGCATCTGCAACGCATCGGACGGGACATGGACAAATTCGCCGATGACCGAACCGTGCAGCACTACCGTGAAGACATCGTCCTGTTGCCTTTAGAGATTGAAAAGCTCTCTGACAATTTTGCCCGGATGAGCAAAGAAATCCTAGAAGATGAAGCTAACCTTGAGAGTTCATTGCTAGAGAAGGAGGTCTTGATCAAGGAGATCCATCATCGAGTGAAGAACAACCTTCAACTAATTTCCTCTGTCATGAACATCCAGATCCGCTCGGCGCAACATCGCGAAACGAAGGACGTCCTGCGCCGACTTCAAGACCGCGTTCTCAGCCTTGCGACAATCCATCGCGATCTTTATCAATCACAAGACGGTGGACTTGTGGACGCGGCTGGTTTGGTCCGCGAAATCGTCGATAAATCAGCTGAAATGGCGATCTCTGAAGGGAGTCGTATTACGGTCGACACAGAGATTGATGACCTGCGGTTGTTCCCTGATCAAGCTGTTCCGCTTTCAATGCTGGTCGCAGAAGCAGCAACGAATGCAATGAAATATGTTGGTAGCGACAATGATGACCACGCGTCGATTGAGGTTCGCTTGCGGCAATCGGGAGCGAAATGGAAGCTGGTCTTTGCCAACTCGATTGGCGACACTGTTTCAACAGATAGCACTGGATTGGGTGGAACGTTGATGGATGCCTTTGCTCAGCAACTGGGAGGTGAACTAGAAATCCACCGGGATGATCAGCGCTATGTAATGGAGCTCTGCTTTGAAGCGCTTGAGTTCGAACCAGAGGTCCGAAACTATTGAACGCCGAAGACGCCCATCGTGAGTTTGACGTCCTTGTCACCGCATCGGAGGCCTATCCGCGTCTGGAGACCGAGTTTCTCAAAGCCAAGCAAGAAATCGTAGCTGGGTTCCGCATCTTTGATCCTGAGACAACTTTGTACTCGGACGAAGCTAGGGATGTGGGAGAAATCTGGGCAGACCTTATAACCCATACCCTGAACAGGGGTGTCAGGATCAAGATATTCACAACCGACTTTGATCCAGTCGTGCGCATGGACATGCATTATTACGCTTGGCAGTGCCATCATGGCTTGATTGCTGCCGGTGAGGCTTCAGATCAACCAGAAAATCTATCGGTTGATACGGGCCTGCATCCGGCAAGACTGGGTTTGCTACCGCGCACAGTTCTTTGGATGCGATCTGTGAAGGAGATCCGCAACCAACTGCATCAGCTTGCAAAAAGGGTCCGCGTTGAGGACCTTTTGGAGACGGCACCTCAGATCAAACGCCTCACCAGAAGAGTAGCAGGTCAACTGAAGCCACGCTTGTTTCCCCCCCCCGCCCTGGTGCCAGTGTCGCATCATCAGAAACTAGCAGTTTTTGATGAAACGCGGCTCTACATCGGGGGCTTGGATTTGAATGATCGGCGCTTCGATACCCCAGAGCACCAGAGAGATGGGCCAGAAACCTGGCATGACATCCAAGTTCTTGTGACTGGACAAATTGCGCGCGAAGCACGGAACCACTTGTTGACTATGGATCAGGCATTCCACGGACACAAAGTGACGCGACCAGAAAAACTGCTTCGCACACTCTCTGCCAAGCGCAAATTTCAGTTGCCCTATATGTCTCCCAAACCGGTCTTCAGCGAGATCGCCGATGCACACCGTACAGCGATCGGTAAATCCAAACAGTTAATTTACTTTGAAACACAGTTTTTTCGGGACGAAGCGCTGGCGCAATGTCTGGCCGCCAGAGCGCGTGAAATACCTGACTTGGATCTGATCATGATGTTGCCTGCGGCGCCGGAAGACATCGCTTTTACAGACACTTGGGGCCCCGACGCAGCTTTTGGCGAGCACCTGCAGACAAAATGTGTCAGTATTTTGCAGGAAGCTTTTGCTGAACGTTTGTTTATTGGATCACCTGTTCAGAAACGCACGAAGGTTACGAAAGGGCGCGACACTCACTTTGATGCGCCGATTATCTATCTGCACGCCAAGGTCTCCGTTTTCGACGACCATACTGGCATCGTATCTTCGGCAAATCTGAATGGTCGCAGCATGAGCTGGGATACAGAAGCGGGTGTCGCGACGCAAACTGGCGCAGAAGTTGCGCAACTGAAAAGGCGCTGTTTCAAGCATTGGTTGCAGGATGGTTTCCGGCAAGAATTCTACAACCCAAGGACCGCGTTGCAGGCGTGGAGCACGCTGGCAGCAACCAACACGCGATGTGTGCCGGAGGAACGTCAGGGTCTTGTCGTGCCTTACAACGTGCAGGCAGCAAAAGAGGATGCTCAGTTTTTGCCGGGTGTTCCGCCTGAGATGGCTTGATCACCAAATCCACGGAAAACCGTCCAGGTCCAGATCAGCAGCGGGATAGCAATGATTCCACCTATCGGTCCCCAAAGCCAAAGCCAGAAAATGAGAGATAAAAAGATCAGCAGCGGGTTGACTGCCAAGCTCTTACCCACGAGCGTTGGGGTAACAAATTGGGCCTCTGTTGCATTCATTGCGAGATAGAGTGCAGGTGGCACAAAGCTGGCCGCGCCGTCGAAGGCAACCATTCCTGTGACGGTAAGCATGGCCACTAGTGCCGCTGGCCCAAGGTAAAGGACAAAATTCAGCAGAAACGCGAGCAAGCCCCAGATGACAGGGTAGGGCATCCCGATCAAATGCATGACGACCACGACCAATGTCCCGAAACCGAAATTTATGGCTGAGATGGTCAGAACATACCTTGCTACCTGCTTGGCGGCGAGGTGCAGATCAGATTTCTGTAATGGCGCGATGCGGCGGCTCAACCAGTCATAGACGGAGTCACGGGCAAGCAAGAAGAAATACAGGGTGCCAGTAAAAATCAGAAACTGGGCAGCGAATTGCGGGGCGTAGAAAAGTGCGTCTGTGAGGGAAGGGAGCTCCGACGCACCGTCGCCGGACCCAGTTGAACCGTTCAGTTCAATAGCTGCTACCATGTCGTCTGACAGCTGCTCAAGCCCGCTAAGCAAAGCTCGAAGTTCCCGAATGGAAGCGCGCAGTTCATCGCGGATCACTGGCGCTTGGCTGATCGCAAGTGAGATGTAGGGCTCCAATAGCAAGAGGATCAAAAGGATCATTGCGAGCGCAAGCAACACCGACAGAAACGCTGCAACAGCCTTCGGAAGACGGAGCTTTTCCCAAAGGTCTGACAATGGCGTCATGACAACGCCGAGCAAGAAAGCAGCAACAATAGGTGCAAGGATGTCCTGCGCTTGCTGCAATGTGACGAGGACAACTATGGCTGCCAAGATCACAAGACAAAAAGTGTTAATGGACGCGTTCATTGTGCTGACCCGTCTGCTGACGCTGGTCGCCACGGCTGATAGATCAAGCTCATGCCCTGGCATCCATTTTTTTGAGACTGTCCAAGCGCGGTGCGATGACCCGCCTTCTGCCTGCGGCGTTGGAGATTACAACAGCCAAAGGATAATTCCTGCCGCAATCGCACCAACCGTCAAAGCGGCAGAAATGATAATCATGCCGTGATGTGATTGCGCGTTGGTGTCATGGTCGTCGATACGGCGTTGCGCTTCATTGCAGCGTTTGGCAGCAGATATGAAGATTATCACCGCCGCAATAATAAATAGTTCTGCCACTGCCTTGGCGGCCAGAGGGTGCGCGGTCGACCCGAACACTGCCTTCAAGCCCAAGGCGACACCCACACAGCCCATTCCGGTACGCATCCATGACGCAAACGTGCGCTCATTGGCAAGGATGGTTCGGTCTTCGGCCCAATCAGTGCGTTGCGCTGCCGACCCGTTGGCTGAGGATTGATCCGATTTTGCCACTTATAAACCTACGAAACGAAAAGGGCGCATGCAGCAACATGCGCCCCTTATCTGTCAATTATACTGTGCTTGCTGCGGCGCGTGGCCCGGCTACAAGCCAAATGACGAAGCCGATCACTGGCAGCACCAGAACCAGCAAAGTCCAAAGCACTTTGCTGCCTGTGGATGCACCAGATCCGAAGATCGAAATGATTGCCCAAATGTTCAGGGCCAAAACGATCAGTCCACCGATACCTGCATATTCCATTGTCTGTGTCCTCCAGTTGAAAAGTTCACTGACCCAACACGGGAACCATAAATTCGTTCCCAATTAGTTTGGAGGTTGTTAAGGGAGCTCTCTGCGGACCTGGCCAAACGCAAGCAGCGCGAAGATAGCCGTTCCACCGAGAATGTTGCCTGCTAACACCGGTAGGAAGAACCCGAACATAGCATCTCCGACAGGCAATAGACCCTGCACCATGAGATATGCCATCTCCACGCTGCCCGCGACGATGTGGGTAAAATCCCCCGCAGCGATGAGCCAGGTAAAGGTCAGGATAACAAAAAAGCCGAATCCTTCTGATTCAGGGAGCATCCAGACAATCGCAGCCACCAGGATGCCGGCCGGGATCGCACGCTGAAAGCCTTCGAACGGTGCAAAGCCCGTGGCATGTTGCGAGAGCTCCGTGATTGCAGGGCGTAGAACCTCTGGAATGAAGCTCCCGTAGGCAAACGCGCTCCCCACGATAAATGCGCCGATCACATTCGCAAACAACACGATCGCCCAGAGCGTTGCCAGTCTGAGAAACATCGACTTTACCGGATTGTTCATCACAGGCAGCACAGTTGTAATGGTATTTTCGGTAAAGAGCTGCATCCGGCCTAGGATAACCACGAGAAATCCAAGGCTGTAACCTAGGTTTTCCAGCAAATATGCCCAATCGGTTTCCGGCAGATATGTCCGGAAAATCGCTTCGCCAAGAACAGAGAGGGAGATCATCAACCCGGCCGCAACCCCGGACCAAAAGAGCGAGGCGTTTGGTCGCTCCAATTCCTCTTCTCCTTCTCTTCGGATGATCTCGAAGATGTGCTTGGATGCCAAGTTTTCGGATTGTACAACGATATCCTCATCGGTCGTTTTAGCTTGGCTGTCATTGGTCATGGGGATCATCCTGAAAAAAGTGTCGACAGTGAACGCCTTTGGAACTGACTTGGTTCCCTGTGCGTTACGGTTAAATGTGCGTTTGGTGGCAACTAGTGGCCCCGAGGGAATTTTTGAAAGGACGACCGGATGGGCAAGCGTGCATATCTATTCAAGCTTCTTCAGGATATCCGGGCGAGTTATTGGTTCCTTCCTATGGTCCTAGTTTGCTTGGGTTTGATCCTTGCGACATTCATGGGTTGGGTAGATCGTCACGCGACGACTTTGCCTTTCAGTCTTCCGCCTAGTTTGCTGGACACCCAGGCTGATGGTGCACGTTCGACCCTGGCTGTCATAGCACAGTCCATCATTGGCGTTACGGGGGTGATGTTCTCCATGACCTTGGTCGCTGTGTCCTTTGCGTCAGGCAACTTCGGACCCCGTCTGATCGGAAATTTCATGCGTGATCGGGGCAACCAACTGAGCCTTGGCATCTTGATTGCTACCTTCGTATACGCCCTTGCGGTGCTGCGCACCGTCCAAGACGGCAATGATGGGGATGTCGTGCAATATGTCCCGCATTTTTCATTGTTGGTAGCGCTACTGCTCACGCTTGTCTGTATCTTCACCCTCATCTACTTCGTTCATCACGTCCCTGAGACGATCAATGTGTCGCGCATATCAGCAGGCATTGGCACGTCGCTTGAATTGCAGGTCCGGCAACTCATTGACGCACATGAGGATGCGCAATCTGCACCCGAGATGCCCGAGCGCGACCCAAACGAGTTCATTTCCTCGAAGATTTCAGGCTACATTCAGACGGTCAACTTTGGTCAGCTGAATAGCCTCGCGGAAAACAACGAGTGGTACATTGAAATGGTGTCGTCGATCGGTGCATTCGTGACCTGCGAAACACCAGTCTTTAAAATCTGGTCTCAAGATCCGATCAGCTCAGAAGCTCGTTCGCAGCTTCATGGATGCTTTGCGGTCGGCGCAAGCCGAACTGAAAATCAGAACCCGACATTTCTGGCAGAGCAATTGGTGGAAATGGTAGCACGCGCTCTGTCGCCAGGAGTGAATGATCCCTACACAGCGATTGATTGCCTGAACCGGCTCAGTGCTGCGCTGATGGTAGCAGGCACTTACAAACAAGGCTTGAAAAACCCAGCATATGAACGGATCGCTTTTTCTTACTTAACGTTTGACCGGCTTTTCGCAGCAACCTTCCCCTTGTGCCGCCAATACATAAAACCAGACGCGATCACGCTGGAGCACGTATTGTCTTTGCTGCGCGCTCTAGTGGTGCACGTTCGAGAAGAAAACAGGCCACGCATTCAAGATGAGATCGACATTCTGACATCCGCGAGCTGACCCCACGAAGAGATCTACCACGCGCAACACGACCCACTTTGCTTCGTAAAGGTCGCAGTTTGATGATCCGTTTCCCCAAGTTGGAACCATTTGCGCGTTGGTCAGTTAGTAGTCCGACAATTCGCAACGGATGGTCGGTTAAGCTTGGACTAGAGCGATCCTCATTCCAGACCGACCAAGCTGTATACGCGAGACATACGTAGAATAAAGGTCCCAACATGGACGCACTTACTGATTGGTTTCAGCAAATTTTCACTACGGAAATTTACGATGGAAAGTCCTTCGCTGACTATCTTACCCTCGACGCTATGGTTGCAGTCGTTGGGAGTACAGTGGCAGCGACACTGATCATCTTTGTCGGTTTCACCATCGCAGGGTTCGCCAGCCGCAGGATTCAACGGATCGGTCAAGATCACGCTAGCCTCGACAAGACACTCTTCAGTTTCTTGGGAAATATCGCGCGGTACGTAATCTTGGCGTTCACGGCATTGTTTGTCCTGAACACCTTTGGTGTGCAAACAACATCTGTCATTGCCGTAATCGGTGCCGCCGGTTTGGCCATCGGTCTTGCGCTACAAGGAACACTCTCCAACGTCGCTGCGGGCATCATGCTTGTGCTGTTTCGCCCCCTCAAACTCGGTGATTTCGTCGAAGTTGATGGAACAACGGGCACGGTCAAGTCCATCACCCTGAACTATACCGAGATCGCCGACCTCTCGAACGTGAAGGTCACCGTTCCCAACTCAGAAGTTTGGGGCAATAAGATCAGAAACTACTCGGAGTACCCAACACGTCGTGCCGAATGGACTTTCGGGGTGGGTTATGGCGCCAACCTTGCCGATGCCGAACGCGTGATCCGCGATACTATCATGGCAGATAGCCGATCCCACCAAGAGCCCGAACCGTTTTTTCAGGTGAATAACCTCAACAGCAGTAGCGTGGATTTTCTTGTCCGTGTCTGGTGCGACAGCGAAGTATATTTTCAGTATCAGGCGGACATGAAGCGTTTGGTAAAGGAAGCGCTGGATGCGGCGGCGATCGACATTCCATTTCCCACACGCACGCTCGTCCCTGAGAAGCCGTTTCTACAGCCTGTGCAGGATGACGAAGAGACGGACAGTCGGCATGCAGCCGAGTAACTCAATCCATTATGTAGCCATCAAGAAAAGGAGAGAACCATGGAACGGCACAAACTGAACGTAAAATACCCCGACCTCGAGGGTTCGGAGCAACACCACGATCTCAAAGATAACCCAGGCGAGCATGGCGATTCCGATCATGCATCGAAGGACGGCGATTGGGAAAAGTTAACTGATGAAGAAGCGGCGAAACTGAAGTCCAAGCTTTCCGCTCAGAAATGACCTGAGATCGGTGACTTTCAGAGGGGCAGGCAGGGGTGGATCTTCTGCCCGCCCAGATGCAGCAATAAACACTATAACGCAGCCACAGTCGGCATAATTCGCTGTGCGCCGTAACAGCGTGCAGGAAATGTGTCTCGTTCTGTCAAGTCGGGCGTAATTCTCTTGTTAAGGTACAACTCATTGAGGCCGTGCAATCCTGCCCAAAATGAGTGACTGAAGCGCTTGCGCTATTGTTCTAGCTGAAGACGATGGCGGCTTTGGTATGCCGAGCCTAACTGAACGGTTCTGCAAAACCGCTTGTGGATAATCGGTGAATTCCTCAACGTCCCATGATTTCTAACCTGATGCAAAAACAGTTAACTCTCGATCGTACGCTTTGTGATCTCGACTAGTCGAGGTTACTCACTGCAGAGCAGGGATTGTTGTTTCAATAACTGAATGCATCGATTTGGAACGAATATGTGGGCTAGGTGTTCAGTCCTTGAACCATTAGGAAAGGAAGCCTGGCTATGTCCGCACCCGACACAAATATCTCGAAACAGAAGAAACGACATCTACCCGCCTTGATTGGGATCGCGGTCGTCGCAGTTTTCGCGGGCGCGGTATTTTTAGCCAATGTGTTTACTACGGTCGATGACGCAGGCGATTCCAGCGATGTCAGTGTACCCGCAGTTGACTGAGCCTTCCGGTGAAGGTCATTGTAAGTTGGCAATTTGGAGACACTTTCAGTCTGCTCTTCTGAGGGATCCTGCCATAAACGCAGGTTGGCTCTCTCGGGTCAGTGACATCGAGGTTAAGAAGCATCCGTCCTTATACTGGTCAGTGCATTCGTAGAAGCTCACCTGATGATGGGTGCTGGCCTCTCAAGCGCTGTCCGTTAAACATTCTGTGGTAGGCCGCCATGCCGAGCGTTGGGTGTACATGAGGTGTCGGCCCATACCGGTCACTCAACCATGTATTGGATTGCTGCAGTCGCAGCCCGCTTTCCGGACATTCGCTGCAAGCCGGCAGTGAAAGGTGTCCCTTAGTTCAATAGTTGAGGCACCTGCGCGGCATTGCTCCATTGCCGGGGCGACTGGCCGTACATCCGTTTGAACTCACGGCTGAATTGAGAGGAGCTTTGATAACCCACGTCCCAGGCTGCTTCCGACACGGTCTTCCCTTCGGCGATCTTCATCGCGGCGTGGTTCAGCCGCATGGATTTCACGAACTGTATCGGGGACATGGTCGTCGCTTCCTTAAAGCGCCGATGGAAGACCGCCCGACTCATACCGACGTGGTCGGCCATGTCGTCGATGGTGACCTGTTCGTTCAGGTGGTTCGAGAGATAATCGATGGTGCGCGCGATTTCGTTGCCAACGCCAAAAGCCCGTCTTGCCGCGGCCCCGGCCTCACCCCTGAGCACTGCATAATATAATTCGCGCAGTCGCCCCTGTCCGAGCACCTCCAGATCAACTGGATTATCGAGCAACTCAAGGAGCCGTAACAAAGCCTGCGTGAAGCCCGTATCCCAAGCCGCCAATGCCAAAGCCGATGGCACGCCATCCCGCGATTGTCTGTTGCCACCGGCGGCGGTCTCAACCTCCATGGTCAGCTCGAGCATCTTCCGTGGCTCCAGCGCAATCACCACGCCAAGCAGAGGATCGTCCTTGGACGCCAAGGGCGTGCCTGCCTCCACCGGTAAAGTCATGGGGCACAGCAAGTATTTATCGCTGCCATAGACGTGGTGCTCACCGTCCAGAACAGCTTCCTTGGTGCCACTGAGAATAGCCACCACCGTGGGCTCGTACACAGCAGGCACGCAGGGCATGGCCTCGGTCACCCGGAATAGCTGGACGCCTTTCAACGCGGTGTCGACGAGGCCTGCCTCTGGCAGACGGCGCTCGATAAGGTTTTTGATCTGGTCTTTGCTCATGCACTCTAGCTGGCAGAGGACTTTCATCTTTGCAATGGGGTTGAGACGATTGGGCAAGTAATCGAGAGGATATCGCCTGTTTCTGCATCCTGCCGAGTTCTATCTGTGCTTTCAGACAATGAAACCGCAAACCGCCAGCCTGCGCTGGCAGGAGACAGAACATGGCAGATACGACATTCGGACCCAAAGGCTGGACATCCGAGCGCCTCGACGACCAGTCAGGTAGGACCTACATCATCACTGGCGCCAATGCTGGGGCGGGCTTTCAAGCCGCGCGTATCTTGCTGAAGAAGAACGCCAGGGTGGTGATGTTGAACCGCTCGGCCGAGAAATCCGAGGCGGCAATCGCGGACCTGAGACAGGAATTCGGCTCGAAAGCCGACGTAAGCTTCATCCGCATGGACCTGTCCGTTTTGGACAGCGTGCGCAAGGCTGCCGAAGAAGTCTTGAAAACGGTGCCTCGGATCGACGCGCTGATCAACAACGCGGCCATCGCTCAGGTACCAACGCGCAAGCTGACTGTCGATGGGTTCGAAAGCCAGCTTGGCACCAACCACTACGGGCATTTTCTGCTCAATGGTCTGCTCTTTGATCGTATTGCGGAAAGCAAGGGTCGGATCGTCGTGGTCGCGAGCCTCGGCTACAACATGGGTCTCAAGACCATCAAGTTCGACGATATGAATTGGGATGATGGCTACGGCGCGAACACTGCCTATTCGCAAAGCAAGCTGGCGCAGATGATGTTTGCCTATGAATTGCAGGACCGGCTGGCTGCAGCAGGGCGCAAAGATGTCGAGGTTTACGTTTGTCATCCGGGCTCGTCGGCTACATCGCTGATCTCCACCAGCGGCAGCCGCACGATGCGTTTCATCTGGTGGCTGATGACCAAGACGCCGATGGTCCAGACTGCGGAACAAGGCTCATACCCCGAGGTCATGTGTGCAACCGAAGAGGCTCTGACTGAGCAACGCGCCCTCTACGGTCCGACGGGCCGCATGGAAGCGGTCGGCCCGGTCGGCAAGGGTACACTGAACGCCCACGCCCATGACAAAGCTGTCATGACAAGGCTTTGGAATGAGTCTGAAAAAGCTGTCGGATTCGAGTGGAAACTCTGATCCCATTGCCACGGTCACCGGCACCGGCAAGGCAAATGCACACCGGTTGAGCCTAGAGGATGCGGCAATGAAATTGCAGCGAGCAGTAAGGGTCGCTCTTCGAAGCGGCCCAAAGCAGCCTTCCGAAGCAGGCCAATGCGCCGCAGTGCAGAATCCTCGAAGCGGACGTTGCTTCGCAGCTTTTTCATCTGGGTGGATCAGGCGCTACTCGCCAGCTGAGCGATTGACCCACCAGTCATGCATCGACGTAAACACTGGCTCCAACGCCATCCCATCTGCGCTCGCCGAGTATTCGACACGAGGCGGTACCTCGGCATAGACCTTGCGCGTGACCAGTCCGTCGGCCTCCAAAGCCCGAAGCTGGTTGGTCAACATTGTCTGGGTAATCCCATCGATAGACTTGCGCAGCTCACCAAATCTCTTGGTGCCCTGAAAGATCAGGATCTGCAGAATCAAAAGCTTCCATTTACCGCCAATCATCCCGATCACCCGGGGCGCCGGGCATGGAGATTCATCCGCAATAAGCGTTTCAACTGGGGCGGCGGTAAGGGTCTCGGACATCTAGTTTCTCCCAATAGTATGATTTTTGATAGTATATCAAAAAATACTGCCTACTTTTCGGATCGTACTGCCCCGGGTAAGCCTCTGTAAACAGAGAACGATGGAGGGCTTTCAACATGACCTTGGAATTTTGGACAGTAAGTGGCGCGCCCAGCCCGTGGCGCGCAGAACTTG
Source organism: uncultured Sulfitobacter sp. (assembly GCF_947500075.1). Taxonomy (GTDB): domain Bacteria; phylum Pseudomonadota; class Alphaproteobacteria; order Rhodobacterales; family Rhodobacteraceae; genus Sulfitobacter. The sequence goes on from NZ_CANMQS010000004.1 coordinate 31,672, forward strand.
GAATGGCTTTCAAGGGGCTGGATTATGACGTCCACATGCTCTCTGCCCAGCAGGAGGAGCATAAGTCGGATGCCTACCTCGTCATTAACGGCAGGGGCACGGTCCCGACCTTGAAGGAGGGTGACGTGACCCTTGGCCAATCCATCGCGATCTTGGCATGGCTCGACAGGGAATATCCCGCGCCGCCCTTGTTCGGAAAGACCGCACTGGAGGCAGGCATGATTTGGCAGCGCACAATGGAGATTTTCGACTATCTGCCGCGCGCAACCAGCGGTGTCCTGTCCCCAATCTTCTTCGAAGCCGCAGACAAGGCAACGGATGATCTAATTGCGGCCAGTAATACTTTGCGGTCCGAACTTGCCCGTCTGGCCAAAATCCTGATCGATGACTCTTTCCTATCAGGTGCCCGTCCGGGCGCAGCAGACGCCGTCGCTTTTCCCCATGTCCGTCTCATCCAACGGGCAATGGAGACGAAACCGCAGATCATGCAAGACCTAGGCTTGTCCGATCTGGCCGTGTTTTCTCCCGAGATCGCCGACTGGGTGCGACGGGTCGAGGCCCTGCCTAATGTCGCGCAAACCTTCCCGCCCCACTGGGTTGAAGCCACTTGAGGACCTCCAAGATGACCACGCAAAGCTACAAGAAATCCATCGAAGTCGCTGCAAGTCCCGCCACCGCCTTCGAGGCGGTGACCCGAGGGGTCGAGCATTGGTGGACACGTCCAGACCAACCTTTGGTCCGTTTGGGCGATCGCGCGAAGTTCACATTTCCTCCGGGCGTGTCTTACTGGACATTCGAGCTGACCGGAATGGATGAGCCATCGCAGGTCGAGTGGACCTGCGTCGACGCCCTGCATATTCACGAAGGTCAGCCAAAAGAGATCGAGGCGGAGTGGCTCGACACCAAGGTCTTGTGGGACATCCGCGGGCACGTCGACGGCACACAGATCGAGTTACAACATGCAGGCCTTACTCCACAACTGCTCTGCTACGACATTTGCGAGGCAGGTTGGGACCTGTTCTTTCTCGGCAGCCTTAAGCGTTATCTGGATACCGGAATAGGCTCTCCACACAGAGGATGAATGCGGAGTTTGACATGCCAGGCTAACCGATGTCGGCCCACACCGGACCTTCACCCCTGCCATTAACGCCGCGGTGCTGCATCCCCACCCCGGACCTTCATATTTAGCGCAGCATTATCGGGTCGTTAGCTTGCAAGATCAGACCCCATTTAGCTCTAGCCGGCGCACTTTACCGCCTAAAACAAGTGAGCGGGCGTCCATCGAAACAGGCTTTTTCCTATTCAGTGATTGATTTCGAAAGCCACTGCATGAACAGCTTTGCCGCTGGCCGAACCGGACCGGGCAGCGTGACAAGGTAATAGCCGATCTGCGGTATTGGATCATCAAACAGCGCCACGAGTTGTCCGGACTTCAACTCGTCAGAGATAAAGGCCGGTACCGTCGCCCCGATACCGTCACCTCGGCGGATGCCATCCAGCAGCATGTTACCCGGCATGCGGACAACTCTCCGGTCAGCGTCGGGCGGAATTCCAACCTTTTCCAACCACAGATCAAACTCGACTGACGCTTGTTCCTGAAGAAGAGTGAAATCAAGCAATTCTGCAGGATTCGAGAGCACCCGGTTTCCGATTAGTTCGCGGGACGCGACGACCGTCAGACAACCTGGTAGCAGCATCTGCGAAACAAGCCCTGGCCAGCGACTTGTTCCGTATCGGATGGCCATATCAATTCCTCCCGGCTTGAGGTCGACAGCCTGAATCGTTGAATCGATCCTCAATTCGATATTGGGGAATTCGTCAATAAACGTCGACAGACGTGGCATGAGGAACGCACTTGAAAACATAGGAGTCGCGCTGACCACCAACGGCCGAACCGACTCTGCACTCGACACGCTCTCGGTCACGGAAGCCATTTCAGCGAAGGCTTCAAGCAGGCCAGCCGACAGGAATTCGCCTTGCGATGTCAGAGAAATGCCGTGCTGCGTACGAGTGATAAGCCGGGTGCCGAGATGTAGTTCGAGCCCGCGGATTTGCTGGCTGACAGCGGAATGGGTCACGTTCAGCGCCTCTGCCGCCCGGGTCAGATTTCGCAACTCGGCAGCGGCAGCGAAGGCTCTGAGAGATGTCAACGAGGGAAGCGTGCGCCAATCCATAAGTTAGATCATCTAACAATATAGAAAAATTTACAACTATGCGATCCCTCGATGCCGGCGCATGCTGGCGCAGGAATCCATTGGCGGACACAGGAGGCAAACACTATGGAACTTGCAGTATTGGGACTGGGCAATATGGGTTCAGCGCTGGCGCATTGCCTGCTCAAGGCAGGCCATGATGTCAGCGTTTGGAACCGCACAAAAAAAAAGGCAGAGGTTCTTGCTGAGGCTGGAGCCACAATCTGCTCTTCACCGGATGATGCCATTGCGGCGTCTGATTTTGTCATCATCTGTATCAAGAGCCATAAGGAAACTGTTGAACTGGTCAACGGGCTGAGTGTTTCGCTAGAGGGTAAGACCATCTGCGACATGAGCACCGGCGATACCTGGGATGCCGATAAACTGGTCACCATCCTTGAGAAACAGGGAACTGGCTACATGCTGGGCATGATCAATGCCTACCCTTCCGGCATTGGCGGTGACGAAACCACAATCCTGACGGTGGGCAGTGCCGGAACCTGGGACCGTTATGGTAGCATCATTAGAGAACTGGGTGGAAAGTCCGCCCATGTTGGAGAGAAACCAGCGGCACTTGCCGCGCTCTTTGCCGGCCTCTTCACGGTTCGGCAGGGGTTTATGTTTGGAATGATCTACGGTGCACTTGTTTGCCAGAAAGCGGGCATCCCGATGCAGATTTATGCCGACCAACTCCCTGCCACGATCAAATTGGTTAATGACTACCATGATCTCTTTGCCAGAACTGTTCCGACCCAGGATTACGACGGTGCGGAAGCCTCTCTGAAAGTTTACGCGATGGCGCAAGAGGATGCGTTGAAGACCTATCTCTCACTTAATGCTCCCGCTGATTTCATCCGGTTGATGCATGACCGCACTAAGGCGGCCTGGGACGATGGCTACGGCGACAGACAGTTGACTTCATTGGTCCAGCATATGACCGATGCCTGATGCAAAAAGGCTCCGGCTCAAAGCCGACATCCGACGGTAAGTCAGTGTGCTGCGGCCGTAGCCCGCATTGCAGACATCCGCCGCTAACCCTAATTCGATATTTCTTGGATGCACGTTCCGGAATAATACGCTCATCATAGTTGGTTTGCTCGAAACATCATTTGTTCGACTGAATCGCACTAATTCGATTGCTGATCTGCCTAAGTGTTTGAAGCGTTGTGGCGAGGTCTTCCGACGAAACACTTTCTGTTGTTTCGTCAATGAGAGAGAGAGCGCTACTGATAAGCGCTCCCCGGATGTCATTCGACCGATCTGTCGTCTCAACAACAACCAGTCTGCGATCTTCCGGCGCAGCAACGCGTTCGACGAGACCCTTTGTAACAAGGCGGTCAATTAATCTGGTGACGGTTGTTCGATCCCGCAGGGTCTTCTCCGCGAGGTTGTTCATCGGTGTGGCGCCATCTTCCCAAAGGATCATGAGCATGGCCCATTCCTCGACAGAGATATCAAGGCCGCTTTCCTTGATCCGCTTCTGCATTTCAGCGCGAATTTGAAAGGCCACACGATTTACCCAGTGATGCAGTTTGGTTTCGTATTCGAAGGTCATCGGCGTTCTTGACTTTTATGTGTAGTATACACATAGTGTTTAATACACCTTAACAATAGGACGTTCCCCATGACCCATCAAGGGCAAACGGAATCGCTTGAGGGGCTGACTATCGTCGGTGACAGAGGACGATTCCCGAAAGTGACCTTAGTTGAGCCGACGAAATCTGGTTACCTTTTACTTGCTGCAGAAGTCGACCACAGACCACCCTTCATGTTTGGTTTGGAAAGCTCAAAAAAGCGCAAAGCGAAATCCATCCTCAAGGCCGCAGCAAGTGAGTCCCGGAATGCACCCGGCCTGATAGATGCAAATGTATTTAGAGCACTTCTGTTGCCACCCGGTCGCAAGCCCATTCGCAAGACGTGGCAAGCCATGGCCCCGGCAAGATTTGACCTGGTGTTCCTACTCGAGTTTGACACCCCAGCTAGCGCGGCGGCTTTTGAAGCCTCTCAAACTTGGCAGGATCTCGAAACTACGATTGAGCAGATAGCGCGTCGAACGCTTTCGATCGAAGCAACCAATGCCCGACGGATTGGGTCAGTTGATCACAGCAAGGATGGTATCTTTCTTTTCAACTTCTTCGTTGCGGATGAATTGGAGCGGAACCTCAGCATTTGGGAATACACAGCAGGTTGGTTCGAGGATCAGACAGGGCTTAACAACTCTACACTTCTGATCCCTGCGCCAGTTCAAACAGATCACACTGTTATCAATCACTGCAGATGGGACAGTCTTTCCGACATCCTGCCATCGTTGCTGTTCAAGCGCAGCTTTCACACATTCGTGCTCGCCAATTTTTCAGCAAATGCAACGACGGCGATGCCTATCCTATATTCACGCGCATGAGCAATCGCACACGGCCCATTGCGGACCTTCGCCTGGTTAGTCCGCGCCACGGTTCAGCTTCACCGAACCGGACTTTCGCTGCGACAGCAAAATCTGGCGGCATTCGAACTGACAGTCTGCGGGACATTTCTGCCGTTCAACTATCAAATCTAAAGGTCCGATGTTGAGGAATCCATATCCTGTTCTCAGGACGTCCCTAGGTTGCCAAGATCACCAAAGCTGCGTTCAATTTCCACAGTGGGAGGAGCGCGCAGTGTTTGCAGGATGACACAGCTTCGCTCCGCCGCATCGATCAGCGCGTTTAGGTGCGGCGTTGACATGTCACACCCTGTTTTCAGTTCAACCTTCATGTGCGCAGTTTGAAACCCGACGGGCACATTGTCGCCTGTCATCAACGCTCCGCGAACGTCGGCTCCTAAGCTGACCTGCACTTCAAGGTGGCTCAGTTCAATACCCTTGAGATTGGCAATCATGCGAATGGCCGTATCAAGGCAGCTGGCCAAAGCTGCGGCCAGAATTTCGCCTGGACATGGAAAGTCACTTTCGCCACCTACAGCTTTGTGAACGGATATTGGAATGTCCACTGGGATGCCTTCGCCGCAGACCACATGCCCGTGGAGAGGATGGTTTGCGGGAGCTTGGGCATCAACGGTTTTTGCGTGATCGTACACCCATGCTGCGTCAGGCGTGCCATGATAACGCTTTCGCAAGGGGAGTTGCCGGTCGAGAATGCTGGGCGGTTTTGTATCTGTGAAAGACTGAATATGGTGCAGATGTTTGGGGTCCAGTGTCATTTTGCCGCCCCCCGCCCAATACTGGGAATAAATGCGGGAACTTCGTTTTGATACGTGATGTAGTCATCACCGATCTGGGCAATCAGGTCCTTTTCTTCGAGCCGTAGCACAGCGATGACGATGTATCCTGTGGTCACCAACGCAAACAAAAGATGCCCAGCGGTCATGGTCGGCGCGGCCCAAAAGGCGATCATAAATCCGGTCATGATTGGATGGCGCACCAGTCGATAAAGCCCGACTTTCAAAAATCCCAGTTGGATTGTTCGGCGCCTTTTAAGATTTGCGTAAATTTGTTTCAGGCCAAACAGATCAAAGTGATCAATCATGAAGGTTGAGGCCAAAACAACCAGCCAGCCGGTCCAAAACAGAACGATCAATGCTGTGCCGAGGACCGTGTTGCTGACGTCCCATAAAACCATCGGAAGCGGTTGCCAGAACACGAAAATCAGGATCAGGGCAACGCATGTCATAAGAATATACGTGCTGCGTTCGGCAGCTTGGGGAATAACTTTGGTCCAGACACGTTTGAATGCTGGACGCGCCATGATGCTGTGCTGAAGAGCAAAGACGGACAGCAACACCAGATTGATAACCAGAGAAGCGACGATTGGTCCTTGCGCGCCGGAATCGATGGATTTTGGCACCAGCACATTCCCGACAAACCCGATGGAATAGAGGAAAGTCACCAGAAAAGCGACGTAGACGGCGATGCCGTAGATAAATGTAATTGAGCGGCCCATGCCAAACCCCTTTCAACAGAAAATCACCCGAGAATCCGGATTTGGTCATATGGTGCGCGCGGCGTGCATCGGGGGATACTTCGCAATCCGTACTAAACCACTACGGAATCCGTAGTAGTCACGCGGCCCTTGGTTGCTGTAGGCATGGCTGATGGACAGCAACACAAAAAATATATCGGGCAGCTTATGTCCCGCGATGGCCTCTGCCGACATCCTGGGGGACAAATGGACGCTGTTACTACTGCGCGAAATGTTTCTGGGCACGACGCGCTTTGGCGGTTTTCAAAAAGCGATCCCGCGCATGTCTCCTTCGATCCTGAGCAAACGGCTCAAAACATTGGAAGCGGCAGAGATCATCATCCGCAAATCCGCGCCGACCAGCCAAGCTGCGGACTACAAGCTGACGCGTTCGGGGCGAGAACTTGGACCAATTGTCGAAAACATGGCCATCTGGGGAATGCGGTGGCGCAAACGCAGTATCGCGGCGCAGGATTGCGATGTTGGTGGGTTCATGTGGGATTTCCATCGCACACTGAGTACCGAAGGCTTGCCGGACGGGGAAACGGTGATCCTTGTGCAAATTTCCGACCGTACAGATCTTAATATGTGGTGGGTAATTGCAAACAGTGACTCCGTTGATCTGTGCCCCACAGACCCTGGTCATGATGTGGACGTGTACCTCACGGCCACGCTCGCAAATCTAGTAGCGCTTTGGTTGGGGGATATGGGCGTGCGCGAGGCTGTCGAAGCCAAGTCAGTCTTTTTGGACGGGCCAAGGCATCTGACAAATACGGCACCCGACTGGATGGCCCGGTCCCCTTTGGTTGGGGTGAAGCCTGCCTCGTCGGGTAGATGACCTTTGAAGGCAGGGCCCTCGTTTATCTTGTCGTTTAAAGGGGGATTTTGCACTCAGCCGCACTCGACCCCGATACTGGGGATGTTTTGATCAATCTTGGTGGGGTCTGCTCGGGCTGGGTGCGGAATCGTATCATTGGGCATTTTCGACACTCGCTGCACCACGCTTGAACTGGTAAGATGCGGACAAAGTGTGAGCTTCTGCGTTTGCGCAGGAGGCTGCTTTCTCGCGCTTTGCGGACCTTCACTTTGGACTGCACACAAGTTGCACACCTACAGTGGCTACGACATTGAATCAGACGGAAGGTCTGTCCACTCCTCCATCGGTTGCCTGGTGCTAAATCCGTAGGCATGTTTGTACTGGTCTGTAGGGGCGTCGGCAGCAATCGCTCGGTCTGAGGTCATTCCTTGGCATCTATGTGCCACGAACTGTTTCGGTGTCGCAAACGGAAGGCTAATGCGACAGCCATATCGCTAGCAATGAGACAGAAATGCCTTACGGAGCGCAAATGACTGTCATAAGCCAACCGTCAAACAGCACGGACGGGCATCGTTTTGGTGTCCTGTTTGTCTTTGCCGCTGGTGTGCTTTGGTCGACCGTCGGGCTTGGAATACGGCTGATCGAAGACGCGGTTGTGTGGCAGGTATTGCTTTACCGTTCGGTCAGCCTGTCACTTCTTCTATACGTGTTCATTCGCATTCGGTCCGCAGAAACCCCCTTTGCCCAGATCCGCCGCACCGGGTTTCCAGCGGTGATCGCGGGGCTGTCGCTGGTTGCTGCCTATTCCGGCGGGATATATGCGATCCAGTCGACATCCGTGGCAAACGCCATGCTTTTGTTTGCAACAGCACCCTTCATGGCGGCAGTTCTGGGGTGGATCGTTTTGCGCGAACCTGTACGCCCTGCCACCTGGGTGGCCATCGCCGTTGCCATTGCCGGTATCGCGATCATGGTCGCCGATAAATCTGGGGGCGTTGCCTTGACGGGCAGCCTTGCGGCTTTGGGGTCCGCCTTTGGGTTTGCGGTCTTCACTGTGGCGCTTCGGTGGGGAAAATCAGGTGAAATGCTGCCGTCGGTTTTTCTGTCCGGATTATTCGGCATTATCGTGACGTCCGGCATATGCCTGTTTTTGGAATTGTCTCTAGTGCTGTCAGTCCGGGATGGCGGCATAGCAATGGGCATGGGTGTGTTTCAGGTCGGCGCAGGGTTGATCCTGTATACTCTGGGGTCTCGCAGCCTTCCTGCTGCGGAACTTGCGCTGTTGTCACTGGCTGAAGTTCTGCTTGGCCCGTTATGGGTCTGGTTGTTTATCGGCGAAACGGCCACGCTGAACACATTGACTGGAGGCGCAGTTTTGCTTGCGGCCATCGCTGGAAACGCTCTGTCAGGCAAGCGACGCAAGCCGCCGCCGATCACCTCACCTTAGGGGATTGGGGACAACCTGTTCCTGATGGAGCTGCCGTGGGTGGGTGCGTTGCATGTGTGATCCGGTCCAAGTGCACATGATGGGTGTTGCACTTGGGGTTCCGATATTTGTGTTGCTATTGCGCGACTTTGGCCCTACGGCTCATGGAGCACCAGTTTGGCGTGCGACAGTATTTTTTTCGGCCAATCCTGATCGCTCACCTTATCGTCCTGCATTGACCCAAGCATTTGCACCCGGGCGACGCTGGTCAGATGACGATCAATTGGCCGCATAGCTAACGACCATTTCTGTTCGAACCTACGATACCGTTGCCAAGATGCTGCCAAGCAGCACCTGAGGCGCTTCTGGTCCGCTCACCTTGGCAGGATCAGGTATTCCATATTTTTTCCATACCCGTCCAATTTTCGGACGGCACGACGACGGCCCCGAATTGGGCTGTGTTTTCGAACTCGATTTGTGCCCTCTCGACGTCTCTGCGCGGTTCGCGCTCAGGGGCACATCATGGGCGTACCGGCGCTGAAACCAAGGGGTTGCAGCGTCGTTGGAGCATGACCTGAATTTGGACAAACATCTGCTTTTCACCCCCGGCCCTGTGAATGTGGCCGAGACCCTGCGTACCGCGATTTGCAAACAGGATATCTGCCATCGGGAAACTGATTTTGATGCCCTGCTTGCAGGTATTGAGCACAAATTACTTTCACTTTTTCAGATAAGAAAAAGAGAACGCTACCGCGCGGTGGTGATCACCGGCTCCGGGACAGCGGCGAATGAGGCGATACTGTCCTCAGTTGTCGGAGATGGTGCCGTTCTGATCCTGTCGAACGGAGAGTTTGGCGGTCGACTGCACAAGACATCGGTGATCCACAACAAGAAGACCCATCTGATCGAAATGCCCTGGGGCATCGCCTTCGACATACCGCAGATCTCAACTTACCTCGCGACACACAAGATCGATGTGGTGGCCATGGTCCACCACGAGACGTGTTCCGGCATGCTCAACCCGCTGGCCCAGATCGGAGCCCTGGCAAAAGCCAGCGGTGCACTCTTTGTGGTGGATGGGGTCAGCTCGGTTGGCGCAGAGGTGATCGACATGGAGGCGTGTAACATCGCGTTTGTGTCCAGTTCCAGCTCCAAGGCCTTGGGTTCATATCCCGGCCTGTCTTTTGTCGTGGGTCGCAAGAAACAGTTCAAACGGCTCAAACACCATGCAGCCAAGACCACTTACCTGAACCTCGCGACGTTCTACGCATTCCTCAAGACCCACAGCCAGACGCCAAACACACCCGCCGTACCGTTGTTTTTTGCACTGGACCAAGCGCTAACGGATATTCTGAACGAGGGCGTCCTTAAGCGACATGCCCGCATCAAGGCACGGGCTGATCTGCTGCGCAACGGCATGCGCAGGCTCAACCTCGACTTTTTGGTTGATGAGGCGGACATGTGTTCGATTCTGACCACGGTCCACATTCCGGCATCAGTATCCGTGCAGGATCTGCGTGCGCGTCTACGTGAAAAGTCCATCATCATCTATGAAGGTAAGGGATGCTTTGCAGGCAAGGTTTTTCAGGTCGGTAATATCGGGGAGCTCTCGGATGACGACATCCGGTATTTCCTGTCCACCCTCAAGGACGTGTTGCTGACGCTTCAGGCAGATGCGGCAGACCTTGTAATTCCGGTCAGGCAAAAGCAAGAGCCCTCCGCCGTGTCGCCAGTGCCCGCAGATCTGCGGGTGGTGTCATGAACGATAAGCTGAAACGCCTCTGGGCGACCAAGACCCGCGATGACGAATGGTGGTCGTCTTTTGTCACGGCACCGCTGGCTATCGCTGCCAATTATGGCGCTGTCGACATCCCCTGGATTACACCGAACCGGATCACAGCGGCATCGTTCCTTGCGGCTATCGTGGCAACCTTTGCAATTCTGATCGGGGGAACTGCGTGTTTCATCGAAGCGGCCATCCTGATCCATATCAGCCATGTCCTGGATTGCATGGATGGCCAGTTGGCGCGCTACAGAAAGGTTTCGTCCCCTGTTGGCAGCTATTACGACCGTATCACGGATCAAGTGCAGGTCACGTTATGGTTCGGGGCGGCAGGCTTTGCTGCATTTGCGCAGACAAACAGCGTCATACCAGTTTTTCTGTCGCTATTCGGTATCGCGTTCTACGGGTTACGCGGATACGCCAAATACGTGGCGTTGGAGATCGAAACGGGACGCAACCCGGATTACCCTGCTCAGATCGCGCAAATGAAACAGGTACAGACCACCGCGGGTCCAGGATTCGGTCTGAAGGCAAATCTAGCGTGGTTCGGGCGTGAACAAAGCAAGGTGCTCGCCTTTGATGAAGGCGTCTTCATCTTCATGCTCTCTGCGGCGCTCATCTTTGACCAACTCACACCGATGCTTTGGGTGTTTGCGGCAAGCCAGGTGTTCTGGGGTCTCTACAAATCGTGGCTGCGCGGAAAACACATCGACGAAAATCTGAAGGTTCCAACGCAAAAATAGCCTGCTTCAATACGGCTCATTTAGGGTTCAAACAAAATGAAAAACGAAAAACACCGTGCACCGATTGCCGTCATTCTGGCCGCTGGCATTGGCTCTCGCCTCAGCCCGCTGACCGACAATTGCCCAAAAAGCCTTCTGTCGGTGGGCGGGTCTGTCATTCTGGAACGCATGATCCGGAATTGCCTGAGCTGCGGAATGTCGCAATTCGTTCTGGTTCTGGGTCACCGGGCTGATGAGATCAAGAATTTTGTAGACAAGACGTTTCGCGGCATCCGCGCCACCTATGTGATCAACGACCGATACCGCGAGACGAACACAGGCTACTCCCTGATGCTGGCCGCCAAAGCGATTGGCACAGCTGAGTTTGTGAAATTCGATGCGGACGTCGTGTTCGATGTCAAAATCCTGCGCCAGCTTTTGGACAGTGACCACGCAAACGTCTTGTGTATCGACCGCAACATCGCGCTTGAGGACGAAGAAGTTAAGGTTATCGCAAACGATCAGATGCAGGTTCTTGAGGTTGGCAAGTCCGTCGATCCGAAGCGGGCGTTGGGTGAATCTATCGGCGTTGAGAAGATCAGCGCCGGAACGGGTGCGCTGCTGTTCGCAGAGCTTTCGGAAATGATGGAGAGTCGCGAAAAACTTCAGGCGTATTACGAGGCGGCTTACGCGCAATTGGTCGACAAAGGTACGCAGTTCCATGCTCTTGATATCAGCGGCCTGGATTGGACTGAGATCGACACAGCCAAAGACTTTGCCGCTGCAAATGCGATGTTTGGCAGCCCTGTCACCACCATATCCCGTAGCCAGCAAAAGGTGCTGGACGAGGCTGCGGAAGACGCGGCCACACAGACGCACGTCTGATGCACTTACTGCCCTGCGCCGGAAATCTGGTGCGCGGTTTACAGCGCAGTGATGCCCTTGCCATCCCGGCACAGGATCGCTGCATTTGAAAGGACCTCTCATGGCCAAAGGCAACAAGAGCAAGCGTGGCAACAAAGAAGCCAAAAAACCCAAGCAAGAGAAACCAAAGGTTTCTGCGACGGCCAATTCGCAGGATGGAAAACCCGCGCTTGCAATTGGCGGTAAAAAGATAAAGTAGCCAGAACGTTTCGGATTTCGTCCGTCGGAGGTATTCAGCTTGGTTTAGTTGCGCACCTTGGCACGGGCGACATCCGAGACTTGTCCCAAAACGCCTATTATTTAGATTTGGAAAGCCCGATGAGCGAAAAAGAAGAGTCCGGCACAAAGGTTCACTATGTCTGCCAGACATACATCGCCAAGACGACTGCGCGGGGGCAGCAAGGCCCCCTGAAAATCGACAAACAGTTGCAGTATTCTACGCCGCGTGAAGCTGAAGAGCGGGCAGAACGGGAATTTCGCGCGGAAAATTGCGTCGGTGCCGATGCCTATATGGTGACAGAAGACAGCAGTAGTGGCGAAGTAGGAGACCCTACATTTTTAGTGAGACTTGGGTCTGTTCCGGAGCAGGAGTGACTGCAAAATCGCGCGTGCGTTGAAGAACACAGGTTGGCCCACAAGCATTTGCCTGCAGGCCAGTGGTTCGCGATTTACATCATGCCTTCCATACCCTCCATGTCGGGTATGCCGTGGCGGTTCGGCTTGGCGGGTTTGTCCGCCACCATCGCTTCAGTGGTGACCAGCAGGCCGGCAACTGATGCGGCATATTCCAGCGCGATCCGAACGACCTTTGTTGGATCAATGACACCGGCCTTCAACATATCGCCGTACTGATCCAGCTGCGCATCATAGCCGAACGTCTTGCTGGTGTTCTCAAGTATTTTTCCAGCCACGACCGAGCCATCAACTCCGGCGTTTTCTGCGATCTGGCGCAACGGTGCCTGAAGGGATTTGCGGATGATCTTGATACCCGCATCCTGATCCGCGTTGTCTCCTTTGAGCCCTTCCAGAACCTTGCCCGCATGGACAAGTGCGACGCCACCGCCTGGTACGACGCCTTCCTGGATGGCCGCACGCGTTGCATTCAAGGCGTCATCAACCCGATCCTTGCGCTCTTTCACTTCGATCTCGGTCGCACCACCAACTTTTATCACCGCAACACCGCCCGCCAGTTTGGCCAGCCGCTCCTGCAATTTTTCCTTGTCGTAGTCCGAGGTGGTCTCTTCGATTTGTGCACGGATTTGAGTGACACGCGAAGCGATAGCTTTTTTGTCGCCTGCGCCGTCGATCACAGTTGTAGTGTCCTTGGTGATTGTAATCTTCTTGGCGTCGCCAAGCATGTCCATCGTGACGTTTTCGAGCTTGATGCCCAGTTCCTCGGAAATCACTTGTCCGCCCGTCAGGACGGCAAGATCTTCCAGAATCGCTTTGCGGCGATCCCCAAACCCAGGTGCTTTGACACCGGCTACTTTGAGGCCACCCCGAAGTTTGTTCACCACAAGCGTCGCGAGTGCTTCGCCATCAATGTCTTCAGCGATAACCAAGAGCTGCTTATCTGCCTGCACGACAGCCTCAAGCAAAGGAACCATAGGAGCCAATGATGTCAACTTTTTCTCATGAAGCAGAACGACGCAATCTTCAAGGTTTGCGGTCATCTTGGTTGGGTCCGTAACGAAGTACGGGCTGAGGTAACCACGATCAAATTGCATGCCTTCGACCACTTCGGTCTCGGTCTCCAGCCCTTTGTTCTCTTCGACGGTGATGACGCCCTCGTTACCGACGCGTCCCATGGCGTCCGCGATCTGTTGGCCGATTGCAGCTTCGCCGTTTGCCGAGATGGTGCCGACTTTGGCGATCTCGGCCGTATCGCCCACTGGCCGCGACATTGCCTTGACCTCGGCAACAACGGCGGTAACCGCCTTGTCGATACCGCGTTTGAGGTCCATCGGGTTCATGCCAGCGGCAACTGACTTCATACCTTCTTTGACGATGGCCTGAGCGAGAACCGTGGCGGTTGTTGTGCCGTCGCCAGCCTCGTCATTGGTGCGGGACGCTACGTCTTTGACAAGCTGGGCGCCCATATTTTCGAACGCATCCGAGAGTTCGATTTCCTTGGCGACCGTAACACCGTCCTTGGTGATACGTGGCGCACCATAGGACTTGTCGATGACTACATTGCGGCCCTTGGGTCCAAGCGTAACCTTTACGGCGTTGGCGAGCGTATTGATGCCCTTGAACATGCGGTCACGGGAGTCCGTGCCGAATTTGACGTCTTTTGCAGACATGTCGGTATTCCTAAATGAAAAATGGGGGAGGGTTCAGCGTCGTTCAGGCCATTATGCCCAAGATGTCGCTCTCCTTCATGATCATCAGCTCTTCACTGTCGATCTTGATTTCAGTGCCCGACCATTTGCCGAACAGAATTTTGTCGCCAGCTTTGACGTCCATGGCGATACGCGCGCCAGCATCGTCCTTTGCACCTGCGCCAACAGATACCACTTCGCCTTCTTGTGGTTTTTCCTTGGCGGTATCGGGAATGATCAGACCGCCTGATGTCTTTTCGTCACTTTCAATGCGACGAACCAGAACGCGGTCGTGGAGCGGAGTAAACAACATAGGTATGCTGCCTTTCAAGATTTACGGGGGTGGATGGCGTGCTTAGAAACCCATTGGCACTCGCCACACCAGAGTGCCAATACGACTGAGATGGCTATCGTTGAGGTTGGCTACAATAGACTAGTCGTAAATTTTTTAGGGCCTAGCACAGAATTGGGCGCGCCCGACCATTGATCTCTGCAGCCGCTCCAGACCGCAGTCACCTCTTCAGCCGCCAGCAATCTCTACCCACTCAAAGAGCAGGGTACTGCTTTGGATTTAGGTCGTATTCCCCCGCTTTGGTCGAAAATGGATAAGCATGGCGTGCAAAATGACCTGCATTGTCGAGTACAATTCAGGACAAGGGACTTAGCAGGTGAACGTACGTTCTATTGACGATGGATTTACGCCTGCCGAATGCAGCGCAATCGTCAACGCCGTGGCATCAGCTCCAGCGAGAGAAGCTTTGCTTGTCGGCCAGAACCGGGATCATAATCTGCGCCGCGCTAAGCTCGTTTGGCTGGATGAGATAGACGGCATGGCGTGGGTCATGGAGCGACTTATCGACGTTGTGAGAACCTCAAACCGAAACTGGTTCGACTTTGATCTCAGAGAATTTGCCGAGAGCCCACAGGTTGCCAGCTACGATGCCACGGATGGCGGTCATTTTACATGGCATTCCGACATCGGTGATGGCCCAATCGCACAAAAACGAAAACTGACGTTGGTCGCGCAGCTTTCCAAGCCCGCAAGCTATGATGGCGGTGATCTGGAAGTTATGCCGGGCGCGCATATCATCGCCGCAAACCGGACGCAGGGCTCCATCACTATTTTCCCAAGTTTTCATCTGCATCAAGTGAAGCCTGTGTCACGAGGGACCCGACATTCTTTAACCGTCTGGGCGCACGGCCCTAAGTTTCGGTAGATAGAAGAACGTAGAGTTACGTTTCGCGTTCCAGTTTTTTCCGCGCCAGTTTGCGGGCACGGCGGATTGCTTCAGCTTTCTCTCGTGCCTTTTTCTCAGAGGGTTTCTCGAAATGTTGCTTAAGCTTCATTTCTTGAAATACGCCTTCGCGTTGCAGCTTTTTCTTCAAGACCCGAAGAGCTTGATCGACGTTGTTGTCGCGAACACTGACCTGCATTTGGCTTTCACCACCTTGGAAGACTTACCTGAATGAGAGTTCCCAGAACCCTCGCCTTGTCAAGGTAATTTTGGTGTCGTCCACATTCCAACATGAGCGTTTTGCCGCCCACTCTGCTCTTGAACCCGACATCTTAAGTCGAAGGGTGCGATCACTCTGGTACTGGCGATCAAATACGCGCGGGAGACCAAGCATAGGTCATCGTGCCGATACACCGGTACGGGGAAATGGGGTCAGTTGGTGACTGACCTCAGGTCTCGGGAAAAGGTACCTGCCGCTCTACTTGCAATGGTGGAACAGGCTTCAAACGATTTTCGCCCAGACGCGGATGCAGCCGCCCGGCAATTCCCCAGGCCAGCAGGCTTGCCGCTCCGGCGGCGGCAAAAATGCCGGATATCGGTGCCACCAAAAGGATCAGCCAGGCCACACCCGGTGTCAGGATGCCGGACACATCCCGATAGGATGAGTAGACTGCCGACATTTCGGTGCGTTCCGATGGTTTGACGGCCATCAGGAACGGCAATCCGGCACAAATATCCAAAAGGATCAGAAAGAAACTGCCGACAAAGAGAACGAATACTGTTGCAGACGGGGCTGCTGAAACCAAACTGGCGGTACAGAACAGACATGCGAAAGCCATGAAGCCGGTTTGAACCGAGCTGCGCACGGAGTTTTTCTGCATCCATCTCAGCATCACCGGCGACAAGAACAATCCAGCATTTGTGATCGACAAGAGCGTGCCGCCCAGCGTTTCTCCTAGACCATTCTCGACTGCGAATATGGGCAGATAGACAACATAGGCCCACCAACCGCAGGAGCGGATCACCGCAAAGAGCCAACCAGCGATCAGGCGGGGTTGGCGCAAGAAACGCCCTAGAAATGCCAGCGGATTGACAGGTGCACTCTGCGCCCGGGTGATCTGTTTGCCGTTCCCCAGCCGCAGAAAGATAAACGCTCCCAGCATGGCTGCCGCCGCCACGCCCGAAATCACGAACGGGGCGGGCTTCCACCATTCCCACAACAGCACGCCCAGCATGGGGCCAACGGTCCATCCAAGGGCCGAATAGAACATGCGCAGCGTTTCGCATTTCCCCAACTCGACCCGCGTGATGTAATCCAGCACATAGGCGTTGAAACACACAAAGGTTACGACCGTGGCAAGCGAATTCAGGACAAGCCCCAGAACGATCATCTCTGGAGAGCCCAAGGTTGCAAGGCCCGATCCAATGACGAACGCCATCGCCCCGATGCCATACATCCATCGCCTCGCTATCCAGCGATTGAGAAAGGGAACGAGAAGCCCAGTCAGCAATGAGATGATACCGATCACGAAGTAAATCGAACTGATCAGAACCGCGTCCTGGAGCGCGTCGTACATCGCAACCGGAAAGACGGAAATCAGGATGCCACGCGCAACTGCCTCAAATGCGGCAAGGGTCGCAAAACCCCGCACTGATGGTGCAGGTGCATGACGTAGCCATTCAGGGATTCGACGCTCAAACATCTCTAACGGGCCTAAAAGTATGGCTGGAAAAGTACGCAGTGCTCTTTGCGTGTCTGTTCGAAAGGCGACACCGATGTTGGTTCACGACCCATATTGAGTTTGACGGTCATCTCTTTGCGGTCTCAGCTATCGGAAATGAGCCAATGACTGAGCTGGGTAGAAGCAAACGAAGGCTACGAATGGCTTTCAGTGTTTGCTGAATCCCTCGATTTTCGAAATATGGTCCCAGACCGGAGCGCTGAGGCCATTGTTGCCCTCTACTGTCCGTCCTCAACACAGTCAGCTCAATCGGACCACTTCATTTGATGACGGACAATTGAGATGCCGCGATCCAAACGATTTCGCGATAGCAATATTCGACGAGCGCCAAGTATGGGCCTTGCACAGCGGTGAGAGCACCCTTCGCCTGCCAATAGCCCTCGCAAAACTCTCTTTGGTTTTGCCAAGGCTTTGGCTTCAGTTTAACAAGCGGACATTCCTGCAAAACGCAGCATTTGTCACTCCGGGCTCAAACCGGCCATCTGAGGTTTTTAATGGGTCTCGCTTCGCCTTGGAAAGCAACAATGGTCGGCTCGGCGGACAAAGCACCATTTCGCTGCACTTGCGCGAAGGTCGGCAATGCGTTCAGGCACCGGAACAAAAGACGATAGATAGCAGTGGCTTGTTAGTCAGTGCTAATTCAAGACTCATGTATTGGAGCCAGCTTGTCTGTCATCAACTTCTGATGGCTGTGCAATTCCGACGATTTCAAATCGTGCCAGCATACTCAAACTAACGTAGATCGCAGCGCAGATCAGAAGGAACCCAAAGAAGTTCGGTTCAAATGCTTCCCGAGCTTCACGATAGATGTTTAGGCCATCAATGTGTCTGAGGATGGAAAATCCTGATAGGCCAACTCCGAAAAATACTGGCAAATCAAGCAGGAAAAACCGCCGTAAACGCCGCTCACCGGTCAAATAGAGTAGGTTTCCACAGCCGCCACACATGTGGAAGTCCGTACGATTATGACCGCGATGCGGGTTGGTTGAACCCATCTTTCGAGGAGATTGGGGGCGACCACATTTTGGGCATCGAATGCCGATAATTTCTGACCACCAAGTTGGAAGCTCACCTTTTCGCGGCATGCTCACTTGGGGTGGACTGCTAGTACTTCGTGCCAATTCTCTAAACGCACCTTTTCGCAAAATCCTGTAGTTCAGTCGGTGTAGAATGCACCAACGACTGATAATACTTATTCCACAAAGCAGCCCTTCGAACAATGTGCAGCATTCAACACTTTGGGCTCCAAGCCGACCTCAGAGGCAGCGCAGCAATCCTGTGGTATGTTGCCTTGTCAACGTCGGGTTGTCGTTGTGGAGGGCATGGCGGATCGGAGGATCAGTCATGGAAACACCAAACTTACCAGCCATTCGCGCACTTCGCCCAGCATGGAACAAAGGCCGTATCGTCGGCCAGAAGCGCCCTCTGAAACCGAAACACGTCTGGGCAATCCGCGTTCGACTTGAATTGGCCGAGAACCATCGCGACCTCGCGCTGTTCAACATGGCAGTCGACAGCAAGCTGCGCGGTTGCGATCTGGTCAAGATGAAGGTCGTAGATGTGATGGCTTCCGGTCAGATCAAGGAACGAGCATCGGTGCTGCAAAGCAAGACACAGAAACCTGTGAGATTCGAAATATCCGAAGGTACACGCGCCTCGGTCGAAGAGTGGATGGAAGATGAGCTCATGGTCGGCTCGGAGTACCTTTGGCCGGGCCGCTTTCACGAACGCCTGCACATCTCGACACGCCAGTATGCGCGGATGGTCCGTGAGTGGGTCACGTCGATCGGTCTTGAGGCGAGCGCATATGGCACGCATTCGATGCGGCGCACAAAGGTGACCCAGATCTACAAGAAGACAGGCAACCTGCGTGCTGTTCAGCTTCTCGTCGGACACACGAAGATGGACAGCACGGTGCGATACCTTGGCGTTGAACTTGAAGATGCACTGGCGATCGCTGAGGCCATCGAAATCTGACGCAATCGGGCCGTCTTCACGGGCGGCCCTTTGCGGACCTTGAACACATTGTAGGGATGCTGCAGTTGCTGCCCGCGTAGCGGCCATTCGCTGCGATGGCAAAATTCGAGGCTGCATGAACTCACGGTCCGCGGACCTGCCAAATGCATATCTTGATACTCGAGCGTTATCTTTGCTCTATCCTGAGTGCTCTATCTGGAATTTGGAGTAAACATGCCGGACCCTGCCCGATGGCTAAATGCCAAGATCCCAGGATGGCGAAACCTTGAAGTCAAGGAAAAGAAGGCGATACGCGACTTCGCTGTTTTGTGGTCGTTCTTCGAGTTGAATTCGACTTGGCGGTATGGTCGGCCGAATGCCACGCCAGAAAATATCATTCGAGCTGTGAACGATTTGGAACAAGTTCCGACTAACAATCATTCTGAAACTGCGAGGGCGTACTTCGCAGAGAGGTACCTAATCGGCAATGGGTACACCGAGCACTGGTATCATCTTCGTGTAAGGGCCGAGTTTGTCGAGACGGTGCGACATGGATTGGCAGGTGAAAACCGGACGAACCGCGATACACTTCTCGCCCTGCTACTAGTAGCGAACCGGCTGCGAAACAACTTTTTGCATGGTGAGAAAGCTAGTTACAATTTTGCGGACCAATATGACAACTTCACCAAAGCGAACTCTGTCCTAATCTATGCGCTAGAGCTGTGGCCAAACGCCCAAGAGGGCTAATGAAGCTTGGGGTTGAGCAGATAGCGCAGCCAAATTTACGCAGGCAAGTTTTTCGAAACAGCTCTCACGCGCAACACCATCTGTACGCAACCTCGAATAGTAAGAAGCGACCGGCAGAAAGGTGGCAATCAGGCGGGTCCATTAAGAATCGAATTCGCTCATTGAGTTGTTGACGGGTCGTCAAGCACATGATTCAATTAAACAATATTTTACAGGACCTAAAAAAATGCATTCACCGAGCGTCTTCAATCGATTGTGGCCTTCCGTCCAACTCCCCGAGGAAATCGGGGATGCGTCGAGGATCGGGATGAACGCTTATCAAAGGGTCACAGAGCTGACAGATAAATTCGGAAGTACCGAGATCGATCTGCCAATCCTGGGACTTTTTGGTGAAGTTGGCGGGCTTCTCAGCGCCTTGAAGAAGAAGCAACGTGATCAGTCTTACGAGCAGAGCTATGACGAAGCGGTTGTCGAGGAGCTGGGCGACGTTCTGTGGTACTTCACTCGGATTGCAGCACGGGCAAATCTTGATCTCAGTGTAATAGCGCAGCGTGCCTTCCGTGACATGTCGGATTGGGACGAGGTGATGGCCGACGAAAACGGTATCTTCGGTGACATTCAGCACATCCACAAAGAGCCGATCTCGAATGAGGAGTTTTCGGGACGGGTAGTGCAGCTAGCAGGACGTGTCGGCGATTTGATGAACGATCTCCATTCCGGTGCATTCTCATCAAATCGCGACAAACTGGCTGGGCACCTTGTCGAGATTTTCCGCGCGATAATCGAAGCCGCGGATGCAGCCGAAGTAGAACTTGAAGACGCGGCCCGCCAGAACCTCTACAAGATTTTCAGCCGTTGGCCTCATCAGAAGGAATACCCTGCCCTCTTCGACGAAGATGACGATCCCGCCGAGCAGTTGCCGAGACGTCTCGAAATCGAGATTTTCGAGCGCGAGCGGGGCGGCAACGTTCTCGTGTTCCAGCGATGCAATGGATTGAACATCGGAGACCCGCTGACCGACAATAAAGAAGACGCTGATGACTACCGATTCCACGATGTCTTCCACTACGCCTACGCTGCGATTCTGGGCTGGTCGCCAGTGATGCGCGCGCTATTCAAGCTGAAACGAAAATCAGACCCCGTGAAAGACGAAAACCAGGATGGTGCCCGCGCGAATCTCGTGGAGGAAGGAATTTCAACCTGGATATTCAACCGGGCCATGAAGCAGGATTTCTTTGCCGGCGTAGAGCAAGGAAAGCTCAGTTATGACATGCTGAAAACCGTCCATCAATTCTCCTCCGGCTATGAGGCGGAACGATGCCCATTGTGGCTATGGGAGGAAGCAATCCTCGAAGGTTTCAGGTGCTTCCGGTATCTCAAGCAGCATCGGCAGGGCAGGTTGATCCTCGACCTGAAAAAGCGAAGCATCGACATTGAGGCTTTAAAATTATGAGCGCGAGTGAATTCATCTGTGAACTCCAGTCCTTTTCGGCAGAGCGGGTCTTCAATCCATATCGCGATGTGTGCCCAGATTGGGACCGCGCTGACGCCGCGGCCACGAGGTCTGGTAACCTCAAAAACCTTCTTGAAGCCGTACATGCCTCCGGCGTGGACACAATCTGGGTTGCTAGGGACCTGGGTTATCGCGGAGGACGCCGAACGGGTGTGCCACTGACCGATGAGGTTCATTTGAACACGGTCGAACGTCTGTTTGGCACTGGATCGCTCGTTCGCGCCACCCAAGGCGAAATCGTTGCCGAGCGTACCGCTGCCGTGATTTGGAAACTCCTGGGTACTATTGGACGGCCGGTGATGCTTTGGAACGTCTTTCCGTTTCATCCACATGAAGAAGCAAAACCGATGACTAACAGATGCCATACAGCAAAAGAGCGCGAACTGACTTTGCCATTCTTGTGGTATCTGATCGAGTTTCTGAAGCCGAAGCAGCTCGTAGCTATCGGACGCGACGCACAGGCAGCACTGGAAGATTCACCAATACCGGTGATTAATGTCCGGCACCCGAGCTATGGCGGACAACGCGAATTCAACGAAACACTGGCGGACTTTTACAAGGTCGACGTGCCATTGGCAGCAAAGCAAGAAACTATGAAGTTCTTTGCTTAAGCGGCCTCCGCCAGATCAACTGCTACCGCACATTCGTCGATCAGATTTTTTATGTCTCCGACGTTTGCTTTGCATTGCTGAGTCGTTGTTGCATGTGTCGATAGAATGGTGAGTGAACCCGGCTGCACACCGGCTTCCTTGGATACGAAAGAGAGCAACTGAGCAAGTCCCATGAGATTTCCTAGCAGCTTCTCGATGTAATAGTGATTGCGGTAGGTCACAGTCAGCATCAGTTTCTTCTCTGCTTTGCCGGCAAGCTTGAAACTGAGATGGCTCATGCATTGCCCCCCGTACGGGGAGTCGCTGAGGTCCCTGAAGGGATCAAAGATGGCGATCTCGAACTTATTCTTCGCAGTGATGCTGGGGTCGCTGATCCGGCGAATGACGTCTTGGAGAGGATTGATAACTCTGCCCTCGGCCGAGATGACCTTGGTCATTCGCTCAAAATAGTAACCTGTCCAGTTGCAGTCTTTCCGAATTTTTGGAAGCAAGACATCATGGAAGGTTTCATAGAGCCCTTCGATTCCGTGTTTTTTATAGAGTGCGTTTGGGAAGATCGTGTTAGCGACGGTCATCAGCGGCTTGGATCGAGGTCTCAGAAACCCGTCGACGCGCTGGATGATCGCAAGACTGGTCGCATCGCAGATTACCGGTTCCTTAAGGTCCACAATGACGTTGTAGGCTTCGTGCTGTGGCTGCGCGAAGACTTGCTGTGTTGCCTCGAGCCAGGCGCGCGCAGCATCAGGCTGCGGCTTTGTTGCCAGATACATGTGATCCCTCCTTCAATACGGCAATGTCATACAGACTGGCGTCGAAGAGATCTTCGGCGATCCAGGCATAGCCATCGTCGCCCCAGCCATTGCCCCAACTGTTCCGAATAAGAAAACAGCGCCCTGACGAAGCCGTGCCGTAGCCGACCGCAACCACTGCGTGTCGCATATTGATGTTTGGCGTCGATGCGGGCGATGTCTCGATAATTCTTCCCCTCTGCGCCGCGAAAAACGAGTCGCAAAGAAAAATCAAGGAAATAACCGGCAATCCGGCATTCAGATACTGGACGACGTCGTTTGCGAGTTGACCGCACCGATCGCCATTGCGCTTGTAGATATCACCGAAGTCGGTCGGTGGGGTCCAGGATTTCATAACCTGATCCGGCTTTTTCTGGATGTAGGGCCAGTCGGCTTCGATTGGCTGACCTTCGGACTTGAGCGCCGCCAATACATCGGGAACAGTGGCACCGGAGGTGGCATCCCGCCCCCCAATCTTCTGGGCATGGTAGTAAAGGAATTCGCAAGAAAGTTCAGTGTCTGGATCAAGCAAAGCGCCATGCGCGTCACTTGCTGCGAAGGCGAGGCAAGTCGGTCGGCTGCCCTGATCGCGGATCGGTGCAAACTGGCCGCGCAAGTCGACTGTCGGGATTACCAGAGTCA
This sequence comes from uncultured Sulfitobacter sp., assembly GCF_947500075.1. GTDB lineage: Bacteria > Pseudomonadota > Alphaproteobacteria > Rhodobacterales > Rhodobacteraceae > Sulfitobacter. Next base: position 55,044 of record NZ_CANMQS010000004.1, read on the forward strand.
TGCGGCCAGCAACGCCTTTTTCTTGTCCGCTCTCGACAAACCTTCGAGTTCGGGTCCGGATAGATCGAAATCAAAGGAGAGTTTGCTTAGGGGCTCTTGAGGTTGCCAGGGTCTTTGTTCGGTGAGATCGACCCGTCCGTAGTTGCTGTCTTCGAGATGGGCAGTGATGTTGCGGAACACAGGATTGCCGACGCCCTGTTCATCCAGCGCTTCTCTTGTGTCCTGAACGATAAGAAACCCGCTCTCCACCAGCTGGTCTAAGTTCCACACATATCCTCCGGAGCTATGCTCTTTGAGACGAATGACGAACAAGTCGTTCCGGCTGCCGGATATGCTTGTGCCCTGATCTGCCTCCGTTAAGAGCCAGGTGTCGCCGAAGTAATTCTCGGGGACGAAATCTCCCAGCAAACGCTGCTTGCGCGTCCGCACTTCAGCCGCCAGCAACTCTTTGGCAACAGACGGATCGATTACATTGTATCGTTGCAGTGTGTAGCAGGTTGCTGCGTAGCTTGTGCCCAGCCGCAGCGCGAGTTGGTACACCTTGTCAGGGTCCTGCAAGTCAACCGCCGTCCAGCCGCGCTGGCGGCAGTGTTGCATTACAAGCCACCTTGGCATCAAGAAAGCGGCCGCAAACGTGTTTGCTTCGAGTTCCTGAAGATCCGGCAGACCTCTGTTTTGAAATGGTGAACGCCGCAGTACCTGCTCATCATCGAGACTCGGTTTATGCTCCAGATAGAAATGCCCCAGCTCGTGCGCCGCGGTGAACCGCTGAATGCTTAAGGGCCGTTGAGTCGTTATCAGTATACCCGGCGCAGGTTCGCGCAAATAGGCACCCAAGAGACCATTGAGGGGGCGGAGCAAGAGCGTAATGTCGAGTTGGCTGATCGTGTCGAAGACATCGATACTGCCAAGTTGAGCCACCATATCGGTCTGGCTGCCCAGTTGCTCATGCAGCCTGGCAGCCTTCGCGACACCATTGCGGATTGCTTCCGAAGTCGAACTTGCCATTTTGGATGTCTCTAATTCGACCTGTTTTGAAGATAATCCGCGAAGCGCGTGAGTTCTTCGCGATCGTTGCCGGATAGGGCCGCTGCCTTTCGAGCAAGATGTGCGACATCAGCAGGTAGCGCGGACGTGGCAGCATCTTCACCTGTGAAATGCGTGATCGGTTGTTTATAGAGCTGTGCAAGCTTCTTGAGTTCTAGCGCTTCGATTTTTCGGTTGCCCTTCTCGATCTCGACGAGCGCTGTCCGTGTGACAGTGAGATATTCCGCGACCTCCTCTTGCGTGAAGCCAAGATACTTCCGCGCATCCTGCAGACGTTGGCCGATCAGAATTCTCTCCTGTTTGTCGGTTGCCGATTTTGTCTGAACTTCGCTCATGCTTTCGCCTTTCCTTTTTGATTTTTCTGCCAAACCTTCTCGATCTTAGGCATCAGATTCTCAACCGCCTGATCGACAGAAGCGTACCCTCCTTCCTTCACAAGTTTTTGCGGCAACTCACTGCCAACTAATGGTTCCACCGCGCACAGGATTTCAACGACAATCAGGGAGTCGATGGATACTGACTGCTTTGAAACGTCCGAGAGCGACTCCGGCAATTCTACACCGTAAAGTGTCGCTTGATCCTGAACGTTCGATATCAACGCATCTCGCAACGCCGCTTCGATGGCAGCTGCCTGAAACGTATCGGTCGATATTTGTTCAGTTTGTGTAGTCAGCGCCACTAGTCGAACCTTTCCAACATGGAGCTAACATAATGTTGGAATTCCCAACAGTCAAGCATCCCGTCTCTGTGCCACGGTCTGATACCTTGGCCTTACTCCGAATAGCGTCGAGAAGCTCACGCCAAATAACTCAAATGATTTGTCAGAAACATGTGGCGCATGAACCGCCATTTCGCTTGAACACGCCGGAAGTCAAAGTCCGCTTTCCAGAGGCTATTTGGACCACTTAGCGCGCGCAGCGAACTTCCGCTTCCCGCCCATTCTGTTGAAAAACAACGTGTTGCGAGCGCAGAAATTAGCGGCATGAACAGTGCGCGGGCGCCTTTCTGACTAGGCTTTGCGTGGTTGCTGCGGTGCAGGAAAGATCTTGGCCAGTTTCCGGAGATTCTGGGCGGTATCTGCGAGGAGGAATTCGTCGCTTGCGCCGCATGGACCGCGTAATCGAAGGCGCCCGAGGCCGAGGATGCGTTTGAGGTGGGCGAAGAGCATCTCGACCTTCTTGCGGAGCTTGGACGAGACTTTGTACTGACGTGTTTTTCTGATGGCGCGAGCGACGTCCCTGGCATCTTCATGTTCTTCGCGGGTGATCTTGCGTGCGTCTGCTTTCGGGCAGCACTTCATCTTTGAGGGGCACGCCTGACAGGTGTGTTTGAGAGCTTGGTACTTGGCAACACCTTTACCGGTCGGGCCACGATTCGGATCGGAATAGTTCCGGCGGAACTGCTTGAGCGCTTCACCTTCGGGACAGATGTATTGATTGTTCTCGGCGTCCCATTCGAAGTCAGCGCGGGACCATGTGCCGTCCGTCCGGCCAGCCTTGTCGATGACCGGGATGTGCGGTGCGATCTTGCGCTTCACCAGCCAGTCCAGCATCGGGCCGGAGCCGTAGGCGGTGTCCGCAATCAGACGTTCCGGGTGCAGGTCGAACTTGTCTTTAACCCGCGTTAGCATGGTCTTCGTCGATCCCACCTCGGCCTGTCGGATCGATCTGGTCGCTTCGACATCGACGATTACACCGTGATCCGTGTCGATCAGATAGTTGTCGGAATAGCTAAAGAATGCAGGGCCTTTGCGCGCAGCAGTCCATTGGCTGGCAGGGTCGGAAAAGGATGTGAACTTCGGCTGTACTTCACTCGCAGCACCAAACGCGGCCTCATCCAGCGTGTCGAGATACTCGCGAACAGCCCGTGGTGCAGTGCCCACATCAACGCGCGCCGGGTCCCATTCTTCCTTTGGAGCAGAGTACTGCCGGTTCGCGTCGGCTTCGATCAAGCTGGCATCAACAGCCATACGCTGTCCGCTCACCAAACCTTCGGTGATGCATCTCGCAACGGTTGTCTCGAACAGATGGCGCAATAGCTCACTATCGCGGAAACGGCCATGCCTGTTCTTTGAGAAGGTGGAATGGTCAGGGATGCGTTCGCTCAGATCAAGGCGGCAAAACCAGCGATACGCCAGGTTCAGATGCACCTCTTCACACAGACGTCGCTCAGAACGGATGCCAAAGCAGTATCCCACCAAAAGCATGCGGATCAGTAGCTCTGGATCGACCGATGGACGACCAGTATGGCTGTAGAAATCGGCCAGATACGGGCGGATGTCGCTCAGATCGACGAACCGATCAATCGACCGCAGCAGGTGATCTTGAGGGACATGGTCTTCCAGCGAGAACTCGTAAAACAGCGCCGCTTGTGCTTCCTGCTTCGGTCCCAACATCGCCGCATCCCCCCACATCCTAGCGAGAATTGAATCAGCGACAGCACCTCAAATCAACAAGAGTTTTTCAACGGAATACGCCCTTCCAGCAGGTCGCGGCGGTTCCAAACGGACATTCCAATGCGTGCAGATAAGACTGGACTACCGCGGTAATTGGAGCGGTAGTGTCCACGCGCCAGGCCCTGTTCGGAGGCGCAGCTCGGGAACGCCGGGCTTTGCTCAGTAGCAGCGGAATTCACCGCTGATCATCTGAGGAGACGGATATGACCAAGAAAACGAGCAAGAAGACACACGCGGCTGGGCGCGTGACCAAGAAGGATCGGTTGATCAAATTGCTGAGCCACAAGACGGGCGTTGATGTCAAAGTATTGAGTGAGAAGCTGGGTTGGCAGCAGCATACGACACGGGCGGCGCTGACAGGGTTGCGCAAGGCGGGTTATGAGATCGCAGGGGAGAAGCCAGCGAAGGGCGGGATCTCGAAGTATCGGATCCTGGCAACACCGCAGCCAGAGAGTTCCGCACGGCCCTTGGAGGCAGCCAATGCGGCGTGAACCAGACCGGGCGCGGCCCGCGACGCTAGCACGATGGGAGGCGGTCTTTGGATCGCCTCCGCCGCTCTATTTGTCTGTGCCGTTCATGCAAAAGGCGCTGGCGTATGAGGCCCAGTGCGAGGCGATGGGCGGGTTAACAGCCAAGACACGGCGCTCCTTACGGCAAATCGCAGCAGGAGAAGACGTTACCAATGCGGCGCCGCCCAAGCTGAGCACGGGGGCGCATCTTGTTCGGGAATGGAATGGGCGCACCTATCAAGTGCAGGTCACGGATGCGGGCTTTGAGATGGATGGCAAAACTTGGCGCTCGCTCACCGCCATCGCCAAACACATCACCGGGGCAACCTGGTCTGGTCCTCGCTTCTTTGGACTGACAGCAGGAGCAGGGGGCGGGGCATGAAGAAGATCCGCTGCGCCATTTACACCCGCAAGTCCTCGGAAGATGGCCTTGAGCAAGAGTTCAACTCGTTGGATGCGCAAAGGGAAGCCTGTGCTGCCTACATCTCCAGTCAGAAGCATGAAGGCTGGGTGCTGTTGCCGCAACATTACGGTGATGGTGGGTTGTCGGGCGGCTCGCTGGAGCGGCCTGCGCTGAAGCATCTACTGCAGGACATCGCAGACGGGCTCGTTGACCAGATCGTCGTCTACAAGATCGACCGGCTTACGCGCTCCCTCGCGGACTTCTCCAAGATTGTGGACACACTGGATGCTGCCGAAGCGTCGTTCGTTTCCGTAACCCAATCGTTCAATACGGCCACCAGCATGGGGCGCTTGACGCTGAACATGCTCCTTTCATTTGCTCAGTTTGAACGCGAAGTGACAGCAGAACGCATCCGAGACAAGATCGCGGCATCCAAGCGGAAGGGGCTGTGGATGGGCGGTAGTGTGCCGCTGGGATATGATCCGGATGGGCGGACACTGACGATCAACGGAGTTGAAGAAAAGACGATCAGAACGCTTTACGATCTCTACGAACAATACGGGACGGTCCGCGAAGTAAAGGCGCAGGCTGATGTGCTTGGTCTGAGGAGCCGCCAGCGTACAGCCTCAGATGGCACCATGACCGGTTTCAACCCCTTCGACCGGGGCCACATCCATCACATCCTGACCAATCCGATCTACGCCGGGCGCATTCGCCATCGGGAGAAGGTTTTTGACGGTCAACACCCGGCGATCATCGACCCCGAGCGCTGGGATTGCATCCAACGCCAACTACAGGACGGCGCAGCAAAGGGCAGGACGCGCAAGACCGCTAAGCAACGATCCCTGCTCTGTGGCAAGGTCTTTGATGAGACAGGGGATCGCCTGACGCCATCACATACCAAGACCCGTAAGGGTGCGCGGTTGCGATACTACGTCTCGCATAGGTTGATCAAACACAGCGGTGAGGCCAGTAAAGATGGCTGGCGCTTGCCGGGGGAGGAACTGGAACAGAAAGTTGCGCATGTCTTGCAGCAAGGTATCAACAGCCCCTCGTTCATTGGTAGGGTTGCGCGAAATGCCACGGCCAGCGAAATCGCGACAGCCAAATCCAAGGCTCAAACGGTCTGCGCTAGGAAAGCCATCGTTCCATCGCTGGATCTCATCGAGCGCATCGATCTTGGCCTTGGCCAGCTCAGCATTACCCTCGATACAGAAAGGCTGGGTGCACTGCTTGAGCTAGATATCAATGACACTCCGCAGGATGATCTTGCCATCACAGCACCATTCCAACTGAGGAAACGCGGCGTCGAGACCAAACTGATCCTTGCTGATCAACCAGGCGACCGGGATGAGACCTTGATCAAGAACATCGCCAAGGCGCATGTCTGGTATGAGCGGATCAAGGCAGGCGAAACCTTCTCAGATATCGCCGCCACCGAGACGACATCAAAGCGCCGCATCCAGCAGATGATCGACCTAGCATTCTTGGCACCCGACATCTTGCGCGACGTCATTGAAGGCAAACAACCAATCGGACTGAGCTCCGACTGGTGCCTGCGCCATGAGATTCCGTCCGACTGGTCAGAACAGCGCCAGCTGACCGCGGCGCTCTAATCCGAAACACCCCAAACTCGTATCGCGGAAATGCCGACCTCAGACTTCTGGGGTTTTTGGTCCGTAGTCGCCGGGCTATATCAGTCTGCAGGATGAGGCAGAGCAGGCAAGCCTCTGAATTTACGCCACTAAGCGACGCCAACCTCGTATCGTTTGCAGTCGGAAGTGTGTGTGGCTGGGATGGTAGGATTCGAACCTACGGTACACTGTACCAAAAACAGTTGCCTTACCACTTGGCTACATCCCAACGTGAGGGGCTAATTAAGGCTGTCAGGCGGCTAGTGCAAGACCCGTTTTGGGAAAAATCGGCCTATTCTTCCTGTGCATTCTCTCTCAGCAGGTCATCACGGGCGAGCTCTGCACGTTCAAGATCGACGATTTTCTCCAGCTCTTTCTCCTCGGTCGCCTCAACGTCCTGCACCGGTGCGGCCACGGGGGAGGGGGCGGGGGCGCGTTTTGGGGCTGGGGGGTGACCGGCCATCGCGGGCAGGCCGTCGATCCGGTAGGTGGGCAGGGGGGCGGAAATCCCGGCGGCGTCAAAGGCGGCCTGGGTCAGGCGGATCGCTTCGGATCGGGCCAGCACAATGGAGGTGTCGTTCTGGTTGATCCAGGCGGCCATCTCCAGCGTGATCCAGAAATCGTCGACAGAGGCGATCCAGGCGGACGCCTCGGGCGTGTCCAGCACAAACGGCAAGCCCCGCAGCCTGTCCTCGGCCAGCTGACGCGCTGCGTCCAGATCGGCATCCGATGCCACGCACAGCGCAAAGGTAAACCGACGCTCCGCATTGCGGGAGAAGTTCACGATGCGGCTTTTGAAGACTGTCGCGTTGGGGATGCGGATGTGGTTGCCATCAAAGCTGAGCAGGATGGTCGCGCGGGACGTCAGGCGGATCACCTTGCCGACATCGCCTTCGATCTCCACCGTGTCATTGGGGCGAAAAGGCTGCCGGATCGACAGCATGATGGAGGCGATGAAGTTCTCCACCGTGTCGCGCACGGCAAATCCGATGGCGAGGCCAACGATCCCGGCAGCCCCCAGGATGCCCGACAGCAGGGCCGTTGCACCGACAATATCCAGTGCCACGACAAGCCCGCCGACGATGAACAGCAACCGTATGATCTGCCGGTAGATATCTGCGATGAAAGCATTGGGGGAAAGCCGCTCCCAGGGCTGGCGCAGCCGGGCAATGAAAAAGCCAAAGAGGATGATCAGGACAAAGACCGTCACCGCAATCAGTGCAAGCGGCAGGAAGGCAATTGCCTGTTTCATGCGGTCGCGGAACCGCTCCACCGCCGGGTTCAGACGGCGTGCGACATCCGTGGTCTCGGCCACGTCGTTCTCGATGGCGACCACGCCTTCGACCCGTCCCACCAGTTCTGACAGCCGCGCGGCAGCAGGCATGTCCAGTGTGGTGCCCCGCAGTGTCACGATCCCCGAAGAAACGGTGACCGTGATGTCATCATACCCGTCCAGCTCTCCCAGAATGTCGCGGATGCGGTTGGCGATGGCGGCATCTGCGGCCGCACTGTCCTCAACCGTGATGGTGCCGCTGGGTTGGTTTGTCTGTGCGGCAAGCGGCAGGGCAAAAGCAAAGGTCAACAGAACAAGTGTGATCAGGCGCATCGGAAATCTCATCATTGCAATGCACCCGACCCTAGGGCAGTCGGGTGGCCTTTTGCAATTCAGCTTTGACAGGCGATCAACGTCGCCCCTACGCGCCCGGCGGCTTCTACCGCTTCATGGGCAGCGGCGGTTTCGGCCAGCGGGAACACCGCGTCAATCGGGCTGTCCAGCGCTCCGGCATCAAGAGCGGCATGCAGCTTTTCAATGGCCAGCGTCCGTTCGGGCGCGGGCAGCAGGTAAATCAATATGATGTCGATGGTTGCGGCTTTGAACAGCAGCGGGCCAAACGGCAGCGTTGGCGACATCTCCGCAGCGGAGCCATAGGCCGCCAGGCGGCCATTGGGGGCAATCACCTCTGCATCCACGGTAATGTTGCGTCCGAATTCGACCTCAACCACACTGTCGACGGGTGCATCGCCGTTTGCCGCCAGAACTTCTGCGGCCAGATCAGGGGCGCGGTAGTCCAGCACCACATCTGCACCCGCTGCCGCAACCCGGTCGCGGTCGCGCGCGCTGCAGGTGGCGATGACCCTGGCCCCGCCCCATCTGGCGAACTGTACGGCAAGGTATCCCACGCTGCCGCCGCCGCCCTGGATCAGCAGGGTCTTGCCGCGGATATCGCCACCGCCGAAAACGGCGTGGCAGGCGGTGAGCCCCGGAATGCCAAGGGTGGCGCCTGTCTCAAGGGAGGTGCCATCGGGCAGGGGCACGGCCTGCGCGGCGGGCAGGGTGATCTCCTGCGCGGCGGTGCCATGGCTGCGTTGCCACTGGCCGTTCCAGATCCAGACCTTCTGACCGATGCGCGCGCTGTCCACGCCGGTGCCCACGGCCACGATCTCTCCGGCGCCGTCGCTGTGGGGGACGATCAGGGGGAAGGCGGGTTTTGTCACGCCGGGGCGCGTGCCTGCGCGGGATTTCACGTCTGACGGGTTGACGCCGGAATAGGCAAGGGTGACGCGCACCTCGCCTGCGCCGGGAGCGGGGCTTGGAATGTCTGACAGGGTCAGGACGTCGCGGGCGGCGCCGAAGCGGTCATAGGTGATGGCCTGCATGGAGGATCCTTGGAGAGAGGGAAAGCAGGCGTCACTTTGGGTCAAACAGCGCCGGGATGCAATTGGCCGGTGCCCGGCGGATCAGTCGCGAATCTCTCCCGGCGCGACGCCCCAGATACGCGCCTTGGGCGCCCAGCCACGATAGCCACCGGTGCGCAATTCACACCATTCCACGTCGCAATCGCCCAGACGCGCCACAACGCCCAGTTCCAGCGCGGCCGTCACCGGCGCTTTGGGGTCGGGACGGGCGTGCAGGGACAGCATGTCCTGCTCAACCAGAACCGTGCGCACACCGGACAACAGGGAATAATGCACCCAGCCCCCCATGCCGTCGCGGTCCTCGACCCGGCGCCAGTGGCCATGCTCTGCGGTGATCCTGAGCGGCATGTCGCGGCGCTTGAACACCCAGTCGATTCTGTGGGTCAACGAGGGGCCGCGCCGCACGTTGCTTTCTGCCGCCTTCAGCGACACGTACCGTGGCATAGGCAGTTTCGTCACAGGACCAACGTCACCCGCCGAAGCGGGTGACGTAACCATGAGACTCGTTATGATCAGTACCTGGAGGGTAAAGATAAAAAGACGTCGCATAAAATGGGTGCTGCCTGCACTGTCTTGGAGGTTCGGTCTGCTCATTTTGCCACGCAGGGTTCTTGTGCCCCGTCGCTGCATGAGACACCATGACAACCAAAGACGCGCAGGCCAAGTCTCGGGGAGGACGCAATGTCAAAGAAACGGTTGAGTGTTGTAGTGACGCGACGGTTACCGGAAGCGGTGGAAACCCGCCTGTCGGAATTGTTCGATGTCCGCCTGCGGGAAGACGACACACCCATGACCCGTGCCGAGTTGATCGAGGCTGTCAAAGGGGCGGATGTGCTGGTGCCCACGCTCACCGATGAGATTGACGGCGCATTGATCGGGCAGGCGGGGGACCGCCTGAAGCTGATTGCGAACTATGGCGCGGGTGTGGACCATATCGACGTCTCAACCGCACGGCAGCGGGGGGTCCTTGTCTCCAACACGCCCGGTGTGCTGACCGATGATACCGCGGATATGACCATGGCGCTGATCCTGGCCGTCACCCGGCGGATGCCCGCCGGGATGTCGGTGATCCAGCAGGACACCTGGGATGGCTGGGCCCCCACCGCCTTGATGGGACGCAGGGTGTCGGGCTGCCGGTTGGGCATTCTGGGCATGGGGCGCATCGGCCAGGCGGTCGCACACCGCGCGCGGGCCTTTGGCATGCAGATCCATTACCACAACCGCCGCCGCCTGCATGACCAGATCGAAGAGAGTTTCGAGGCCACCTATTGGGAGAGCCTTGATCAGATGGTTGCGCGGATGGATGTGATCAGCGTCAACTGCCCCCACACACCAACGACGTTCCATCTGATGAACGCGCGGCGGCTGAAACTGATGAAGCCCGACGCGGTGATCGTGAACACGTCGCGTGGGGAGGTGATTGATGAAAATGCGCTCACCCGGATGCTGCGTGCGGGCGAAATCGCCGGTGCAGGCCTTGATGTCTATGAACATGGCACGGAGATCAATCCACGTCTGCGCGATCTGGAAAATGTGGTACTCTTGCCGCATATGGGGTCCGCCACGCTGGAGGGCCGGATCGAGATGGGCGAAAAGGTGATCATCAACATCAAGACCTTTGATGATGGCCACCGTCCTCCTGATCAGGTTGTCCCCTCGATGCTTTAGCAGCGTTGACCCCATTGAGCGGCATGCGCCGCACGCGATTTTATGAATTTGGCAGGGCCAAATTTGGCGAGGCTCTGCCTCGCGCTCCGGGATATTTGGGGAGAAAAGAGAGGAAAGATGCGATGCGTTTGACTTTGATGACAGGTGTAATGGCGGCCTGGGGTGTGGCAGTCGCCGCGCAGCAGGCGGCGGATGCGGTGGACCCTGAAGCCGCCACAGCAGGGGCTTTTGAAGCGATCTCACCGGCGGTGGCCGAGGCGCTGGCGGCCAAGGCGTCTGGCGTGCCGGTTGTCGCGTCGGACTGGATGGTTGCGGCCGCCAATCCTCATGCGGTGCAGGCAGGGGCAGATGTGCTGGCGCGCGGCGGCACGGCGGCGGATGCGCTGGTGGCGGTGCAGGTGATGCTGGGTCTGGTGGAGCCGCAAAGCTCGGGTCTGGGCGGCGGGGCGTTTCTGGTCTGGTATGATGCGGCAAGTGGCGAAGTGACGACGCTGGACGGGCGCGAAACCGCCCCCCTGGCGGCGACGCCGCAGTTGTTTCAGGATGATGCAGGCGCGCCGTTGAAGTTTTTTGATGCGGTTGTGGGCGGTTTGTCCGTGGGCACGCCCGGTACACCTGCGTTGCTGGCTGAGGTGCATGCGCGCTGGGGGACGCAGGACTGGGCGTCCTTGTTGGCACCCGCCCGTGATTTGGCGCTGGAGGGGTTTTCCGTGTCTTCGCGTCTGGCGGGGCTGGTTGCCGGGGATGCGGAGCGGCTGGCGTCCTCGGACGTGACGGCGGCCTATTTCCTGCCCGGTGGGACGCCTGTTGCGGCGGGCGATCTGTTGAAGAACGAAGCGTATGCCGCGACGCTTGATGCCTTTGCAGCGCAGGGGGCGGATGCCTTTTATGGCGGGCAGATTGGCCGCGATGTCGTGGCAACGGTGCAGGGGGCGGCTAAGCCCGGTGTGCTGTCGGAGGTGGATATGGCCATCTACCGGATCAAGGAACGCCCGGCGGTCTGTGCCCCTTACCGCGCGCATCAGGTTTGCGGGATGGGGCCGCCCTCCTCGGGGGCGGTGGCCGTGGGGCAGATTCTGGGGGCGCTGGAAGGGTTTGATCTGAGCGCCGGACCGCAGGACGTGGACGTGCGGCGGTTGATGGGAGATGCCGCGCGGTTGGCGTTCGCGGATCGCGGGCGTTATCTGGCCGACAGTGATTATGTGCCGGTGCCGGTGGCGGGGCTGCTGGATCCCGCCTATATGGCGGAGCGGGCGCAGGTGTTGAACACCGATGCAGCCCTGCCTGAGGTTGCACCGGGCAATCCGGCGTTTGATCATGCGTTGAACTGGGCGGATGATGTGTCGATTGAACTGCCGTCGACTTCTCATATCTCCATCGTGGATGCGGCGGGCAATGTGGCCAGCATGACCACGACGATCGAGAATGGCTTTGGCAGCCGTCTGATGGTTGGCGGGTTTCTGTTGAACAATGAGCTCACGGATTTTTCCTTTCGCAGCCACCGCGAGGGTGTGCCGATTGCCAACCGGGTGGAGCCGGGCAAGCGGCCGCGTTCGTCGATGTCGCCCACGATTGTCCTGAAGGACGGCGCGCCGGTGTTGGTGGTGGGATCGCCCGGTGGCAGCCGGATCATTGGCTATACCGCCCAGGCGATCATCGGTGTGATCGACTGGGGCATGGATGTACAACAGGCGGCGAGCATTCCTCATGCCGTGAACCGCTTTGGCACCTATGATCTGGAAGAAGGCACCGCCGCGGTGGGGCTTGCGGACGGGCTGACGGCACTGGGGTTTGAAGTGAACACGCGGGCGCTGACGTCGGGCCTGCATCTGATCGCGATTGGCGATGGGGTGCAGGGCGGCGCGGACCCGCGCCGCGAAGGCATCGCGCTGGGTCAATAGGGAGAGAGACGATGGCAGATGGTGGCAGCTTGCCCCGCAATGCGGCGGGGATTGAAACGGCTCTGGGGATCCTCAAACAACAGTTTGGGGAGCGGTGCCAGACCGGGGAAGCGATGCGCGAACAGCATGGGCATACCACCACCTGGATCGAGAACCAGAAGCCCGATGCGGTGATCTTTGCGCAATCCACGCAGGAGGTGTCGGAGATCGTGAAGGTATGTGCCGCCCATAAGGTGCCGATCATTGCCTATGGCACAGGCACTTCGCTGGAGGGGCATGTGAATGCGCCGGCAGGCGGCATTTGTGTGGATCTGATGCAGATGGACAAGGTGCTGGAGGTCAATGCGGGGGATCTGGATTGCCGGGTGCAGCCGGGGGTGACGCGGGAGGCGCTGAATACCTATCTGCGCGATCAGGGGTTGTTTTTCCCGATTGATCCCGGTGCCAATGCCTCCCTTGGGGGGATGACGGCGACGCGGGCCTCGGGCACCAATGCGGTGCGCTATGGCACGATGAAGGACAATGTGCTGAGCGTGGAGGCGGTGATGGCGGATGGCCGGGTGATCCGCACTGCACAGCGCGCGCGCAAGACCTCTGCAGGCTATGACCTGACGCGGTTGATGGTGGGTTCGGAAGGCACGCTTGGGCTGATCACGGAGATTACCTTGCGCTTGCAGGGGATACCGGAGGCGATATCCGCCGCGCGCTGTTCGTTTCCTTCCGTGGAAGCGGCGGCAAAGACGGTGATGGCGGTTATTCAATACGGCTTGCCGGTGGCGCGGATTGAGCTGCTGGACAAATGGCTGGTGAAAGCGCTCAACAGCTATTCCGGGCTGGATATGCCTGAAGAGCCGATGTTGCTGCTGGAATTCCACGGCTCGGACGCCGCGGTCAAGGAGCAGGCGGAGACCTTTGGGATGCTTGCGGAGGAGGAAGGCGGTAGCGGCTATACCGCCACGGCCACATTGGAGGAACGCACGAAGCTCTGGCAGGCGCGTCACGATGCCTATTGGGCGATGCTGGCGCTCAAGCCCGGATGCGGGGCGGTGGCGACGGATGTCTGTGTGCCGATTTCGCGCTTTGCCGAAGCGGTGGCGGCCTCGGAGGCGAAGGCGGCGGAAATGGACCTGTTTGCGCCCGTGGTGGGGCATGCGGGGGACGGCAATTTTCATGCTTCGCTCTTGGTGAATATGGAGGATGCGGCGGAAGTGGCGCGGGCGAAAGCCTTTGTCAGCTGGCTCAATGACATGGCGATTGGCATGGACGGCACCTGCACTGGCGAGCACGGCATCGGGCAGGGGAAGCGGCCCTATCTGGTGCGGGAATTGGGGGCGGATACGGTGGATGTGATGGGGATGATCAAACATGCGCTGGACCCGGACAACATCATGAACCCGGGGAAAATCCTGCCGTAGGGGTTTTCCAAAAGGAGCGGGCAAGCCCGCATTTGATTTATTGATTTTCCTCCGAAAAATCGGGGTGCGAGACGCTGTCTCGCGCTCTGGGATATTTATGGAGAAAAGAGGGGCGCGCCTGAGGGGCCTTGCGCGGTGGGGAGGTCGTATTTTTGCGGATTTGGGTCGGCTGCTGCGCGCGTTTTGGGGGTATGGGGCCCTAAAACAGGGGCGGAAGCGTGCTGTGAAGGAGTCGGTCCATGAAAACGCAAGTGAAAGCATTGGTTGTGGGTGGTGGTGCCGTGGGCACCGCGATTGCCTATCATCTGGCGAAGGCGGGATGGGACGATGTGATGCTGCTGGAGCGCGACGAGTTGACCTCCGGTTCCACATGGCATGCGGCGGGGCTGCTGCCCTATTTCAACATGTCTTATGCGACCACGCATATTCATGACTACTCCATCAAGTTCTACAAGACGCTGGAAGAAGAGACCGGGCTGAATGCGGGTTTTGCGGTGGTCGGCAACCTGCGCATGGCGCAGACGCAAGAGCGGATGGATGAGTATATGCTCTATGCCTCCACCGCGGAGACCTGCGGGGTGCCCTATCAGTGGATGACCCCTGATGAGATCAAGGCCAAATGGCCGCTCATTCGCACGGACGATCTGAAGGGCGCGATTTATCACCATACGGACGGCTATATCAACCCGGCCGATGTGACCATGGCGATGGCCAAGGGCGCGCGGCAGCGTGGGGTGATGATCGAGCGGAAGTGGCAGGCGGATGCGTTTCACTGGAACGGCGAAGCTTGGGAAGTGACCGCGACCAAGATGGTGGAAAAGGGCGGCAATCTGGTGCCCTCGGGCCAGCAGATTGTCATCACGGCGGAGCATGTGGTGACGGCGAGCGGCAACCATGCGCAGCGCACCGCGAAGATGCTGGGCATCAAGATGCCCGCCATTCCGGTGGAGCATCAGTTCATCGTGATGGATCAGGACCCGGAACTGGTGAAATTCCGTGAAGGTGGCAATGTGGAGCATCCGGTGATCCGCGATGCCGATGCCCAGTCTTATGTGCGCGAAGAGCGCGGTGGCTGGATCCTGGGTGTGTATGAGCGCGACGCGCCCGCCCGGTTTGAATACGGCGTGCCGGACAGCTTCCGCGCGGATCTGTTCCAGCTGGATCTGGACCGGATCGAAGATCAATACATGGCGATGAACCACCGCATTCCGACGACCGAAGAATGTGGGCTGAAGGATGATTTCAACGGGCCGATCTGTTACACGCCCGACGGCAATCCGCTGGTCGGGCCCGCACCTGGTCTGCGCAACATGTGGCTTGCCGAAGGGTTCTCCTTCGGCATCACGGCGGCGGGCGGCACGGGGTATTACCTGGCGCAACTGATGGTCGACGGCGAGGCGGAGATCGACATGGCGTCGCTTGATCCCAAACGCTACGGCGATTGGATGACGACGGAATTTGCCGCGCGCAAGAATGAAGAAGCCTATGAACACGTCTATATCCTGCACCACCCGGATGAGGAGCGGCCCGCCTGTCGGCCTTTGCGGACCTCGCCAGCCTATGACCGGCAGGCGGCACGGGGCGCGCAGTTTGGCTGGGTGAATGGCTGGGAGCGGCCGAATTACTATGCCCCGGAAGGGTTCAGCGACCACGACAGCCGCAGTTTCCGGCGTGGCGGCTGGTGGCAGTATGCCGTGGAGGAGGCAAAGGCCATCCGCGAAGGCGTGGGCCTGATTGATGCGACGGCCTTTACCAAACATGTGGTCAAAGGCCCCGGCGCAACGGCGTTTCTGGATTGGTTCACCTGCAACAAACTGCCCTCGGTCGGGCGGATCAACCTGACTTACGCGCTGACCGGCGCAGGGACGACGCGCACGGAATACACCATCGTGCGCTTGGCGCAGGATGAGTACTACCTCGTGTCTGCGGGCGCCTGGACGGCCTATGACAGCGATTACCTGCGCAAGGCGATTGAGGACAAGGCGCCCGAGTTCGGCTATATCGAGTGCCACGATGTCACGACGCAGTGGGGTGTTTTCGCCATCGCGGGCCCGAAATCGCGCGATGTGCTGCGGGAGATCGTGAAGGATGCAGACCCCGATACCGTGCTCAGCAACAAGCGTTTCCCCTGGCTGACCATGCGCAACATCGAGCTGGGTATGGCGCCCGTGCGGGCGATCCGCGTGGCCTATACCGGGGAGTTGGGCTGGGAGCTTCATCACCCGATCGAGATGCAGAACTACCTCTTTGATCAGCTTGAGAAGGCGGGGGAGAAGCACGGCATGAAGTTGGTCGGTGCGCGGGCGCAGAACTGGCTTCGGCAGGAGAAATCCTATCGCGCGTTTGGCACGGAACTGGGTCGGGATGCCACGCCGCTTGAGGCGGATCTGCCTCGGTTTGTGGATCTGAACAAAGACTTCCACGGCAAGCAGCGCATGGTGGATCACGGGATCAATGCAAAATGCGTGACCGTGCTGATCGACGGCCCTGCGGATGCGGACCCCTGGGGGCGTGAGGTGCTCTATGCGGGGGATGAGCGCACCGGACGTCTGACCTCTGGCGGCTATTCGGTGGCCTTCGGCAAATCCATCGGCATGGGATATGTGAAGCCTGAACATGCCGCACCCGGCACCAAATTGAAGGTCAAGATGTTCGATCAGCTTTGGGATGCGGAGATCACCGAGGACAGCCCTTATGATCCAGGGAACGCACGCATTCGGGTGGACGGTTAAGCAATCGCCCGCGCCGCCACCCAGGCTTGCCAAGCGTCCTGACTGCCATTGAAGGCGTTCAGGTCCACTTCGCCTGCGACGCCGTCAATAAGCCCCGTGGCGGAGTACTGCCAGAACCGCCAGGGCTGACCGGGATAGGCCTCGGCCGGGGTTTTTGCGGTGGTGCGGAGCCAGAAATCATACCCCGTGAAGCTGCGCAGGTTGGCGTCTTCGTAGAATCCCGGCGTCGTATAGATGATCGGGCGCGTCCCGTAATGGGCCGTGACGATGGCCAGCCAGCGGCGCATCTGGTCCTGCACTTCCGCAGCCGGGGGGCGTACCGTTGCACAAGTGGGCGATTGGGGGTTCCACTCCATATCCAGCACGGGCGGCAGATCACCTGCGCGCCGTGGCACATTGCGGATGAACCAGCGGGCCTGCACCTCCGGTTCGGTGCAGAAATAGTAAAAGTGATAGGCCCCGCGCCACATGCCGGACCGGCCTGCACCGCGCCAGTGGTCTTTGAACGACGGATCCAGCAGGTCGCCGCCTTCGGTCGCTTTGATGAAGGCGAAATTCGCCCCGTTTGCACGCGCGGTGTTCCAGTCGATGCGGGTTTGGAACCGCGCTGCGTCAATCCCGTGTACGGGGAACTGCGCAGGTCGGGGGGTGGCAAAATCAACCGGGTCGGCGTCATCGAACCTCTGACGGAACAGCATGCCCGGCGGGCCCGGTGGCGCGCTGCGCGGCGCGGCGCCGCAGGCGGCAAGGCTGGTCAACCCCAACAGGGCAAGGCGGCGGGTCATCGGTGTCATCAGCGGGGCTTTCTGCCGACAAAGGCGAGGTTGTTTGCGGGCATCGGGACAGGTGCTGCGCTTGCCAGACCGGCCTGCGCCAGCCAGCCCGAAACGGTGCTGTCGTCCTTATACCCGATTGCGGCATCCGCAGCACGCAACTGCGCGTCAAACCGCGCATCGCCTTCGCTGGTCAACTGGCCATCCCGCTTGAACGGCCCATAGAGCATCAGCGTGCCGCCCGGAGCCAACGCCTGTCCGGCCTCCAGCACGAGGGTCTGTGCGGCGGCATCTGACACCAGATGCAGCAGGTTGATGCAAACGATCAGGTCTTGGGCAGGCATGTCCCGGCTCCACCCTGATGCGCAGGCATTCAGCGCGCGGACGGGCGCGATGTTGGCGCATGCGCTCTCCATCCGGTAGGCATCAATGCTCGCTCGGCGGTCCGCGGCCAGATCGCTGGGGTGCCATGTCAGGCCGGGCAGGGCTTGGGCAAAGGCGACGATATGCTGCCCGGTGCCGCTGGCCAATTCCAGCGCGGTGCCTGTGGTCGGTGCCACTTCCAACAAAAGGTTGGTCAGGGCATCGACATTGCGCAAAGCCGAAGGCGCGTTCAGTTTCATGCCTTCGGTCGCCTCCGCAACACTTGCGGTGGGGGGCAGGCGGCCGGTCACGTCTGCTCTTCCAGTCGGTCCGTTGCCGGAGGCGGGGTGGGCGACAGGGCGCTGACGCGCGCGTAGGTCTCCGCGTCCATCGTGTAAGACTTTGCCGCAAGGGAAGGGGCCAGCTGCGCCGCCGACCGGGCAGAGATAATCGGGCTGGGCCCTGTGGGATGGGCAGCAACCCACGCCACGGCCAATGTCGCGGCATCCACACCCATCTCACGTGCCAGCGCAGACAGCCCCGCAGCCGCATCGCGCATGGCCTGCTGGTCATACCGCGCGGCATAGCGGTGGTCTTCGGTCAACCGTCCCGTGCCGCCCGCTGCATATTTCCCGGTCAGCAATCCACCGCCTAACGGCGAATAGGGCGCGACCAGAATGCCCAGATCATCCGCCATCGGCAGGATCTCAACCTCCGCCTGACGTTTGGCGAGGTTGTACATCGGTTGGATGACGGCAATGTCCAGATCAAATTCTGCCGCAACCCCTGCGGCTTTGACCACCTGCCACGCGGCATAGTTGGACAGACCAATGTGGCGCACATGCCCGCGCGCTTTCAGTGTCGCAAAAGTGTCAAAGGTCTCCCGCGGATCGGTATCAGGATCGAACCGATGCAGGTAGAGAACGTCCAGCGTGTCCATCCCCAGCCGTTGACGCGATTCCGCGCTGCTGGTCAGAATGTTCTCAGCCCCTGACCCGCCAGTGTAGCCCGCTTTGGTTGCGATGATCAGGTCATCCCGGTGATCACAGGCAAAGCGGCCCAGCAGCGTCTCGGACGCGCCATCGGTATAGACATGCGCGGTATCGAAATGGTTGATCCCGCCGGCAAGGCAAGCCTCAAACATCGCGCGGGAAGCGGTTTCATCCGCCCGCCCGCCAAACTGCATCGTACCAAAGGCAAGGCGGCTGGCAGGGGTGCCGTTCGGGCTGGTGAGTGTCTGTTTCATGGCAGAAGTGGTGCCACGCGGCGCTTTCGGGCGCAATCCGGAGCATGTGAAATTCGAGTGAAAAGAAAAATGTAGCAAACACTACAGAAAATAGATATAGAAATGTAGTACACGCTACATTCATGAGGACGCCATGACCCAGACCTTCCAAAACCTCACCGCGAAACAGCTGTTCGTCTTTGTTCTATACGGCGTTGCTGGCTGGCTCACTGCCGCGCTGCTCCTGCGTGTGCTTGGCCCAACCGGCATCTATGAAGGAGGGCTGCGGGTGCTGGTTTATGCGCTGATCATTCCGGGCACAGTGCCGGTGGTCTGGCTGGCCGGAAAGCTTGCGGCGGCTCGGCCGGGGCAGCTCTACCCCGGTTTCGCCCTGAGTTCCGGCATCGCGACCCTGTGTGATGGGGTGGCACTGGCGTGGTTTCCCACGCTTTATGGTGCATCCGTTGACCTGCACGCGGGGGCAGGCGGGACCATCCTGTGGGGTGTCGGCGTGGGCATCGTGCTGGCTTTGGTGATGGACAAAGGGCCCAGCACAGCCAATTGACCTACAGCAACTCCCGCACCAGATCCTGCATGCCCACCGCGCGCAGCACAACAATCCCTTCCAGCCCGATCATGATATGCGTCGCTTCCTTGCGGCGCAGATCAGGATCAGCGGTGGCAAGCTGCCCCTCGATCCACTGGTGAAACCCCCGCCCAATCGCCTGTCCGACCTCCGCCAGATGCGGATCATGCCGCGCTGCCCGCGCGGCCAGATCAAGCCACAGCCGCAGATACGGCCAGACCGCATCTGACAAGACCACTTCATCCAGATGCGCATGCAGCGGCTCCTTGCGCATCTTCTGCGGCACCCGATTGGCCTCAAGGATCTCCGTCAATTGCTGCGCCAGCAGCGCCATCGCGGCGCCAATGATCTCTTCCTTGTCGGCAAAGTAATAGAGCAGCATCCTGTCGCTTTGATCCGCCGCCTTGGCCATCGCGCGCAGCGTGGCCGCCTCCAGCCCTTCGTCAAGGATGAAAGCCGCGAGCCGTTCCAGAATGGCATCCCGTTTGGCCACCTCAGCCGAGGCCCTTTGCCGTCGCACGCACGTAGGCAGGCCGTGCCTGCATCTTTGCCACGAAATCCGCCAGCGCCGGGCAGGCCTCTGCGTACCCCATGCGCATCGCCACTTCCGCAGGAAAGCTCAACATGATGTCAGCCGCCGACAGGCTGTCCTGCACAAAATGCCCCGAAGCCCGCAACATCCCATCCATATAGCTGAAATGACTGCTCAATTCCGCCTTGATGCGCGGCTGCAAAGGGGCCGCTGCCTCCCCCAATCGCCCTGTGTAGAGGTTCAGCAGGATCGGTGTCATGGCGGAGCCTTCGGCAAAATGTATCAGCTCCAGATGGGTGATATGGGCATCACGCCCCACCTCCGGGATCATCTCGGGCGCATATCGCTGGCACAGCACCTCAACAATCGCCGCGCTTTCCGTGACCAACCGCCCGTCGATCTCAACCATGGGTGATTTGCCCAAGGGATGCACCGCGCGCAGCGCATCAGGGGCGAGGTTCGTCTCGGGATCACGGGCATAAGCGGTCACGTCATAGGCGACCTCCAACTCCTCCAGCAGCCACAGGATGCGGTGCGACCGCGATCGGTTGAGGTGGTGAAGATGGATCATCTTGCATGGCTTTCATTCAAGGGTTTGTGCCACTCTACCGGGTGACAAATGAAAGGAAAGAGCATGATCATTCAGGACAGGGCACAGCTGCGGCACACAGCCCGCGATGCAGCAGGGCCGGGGTGGACATCGCTGCGGCTGCTGGTCCGGTCAGACGGCATGGGGTTTTCGATGACCGAAACCCATGTTCTGCCCGGTGCCGTGCTCAAGCTCGAATACAAGCACCACGTGGAGGCCTGTTATTGCATCGCCGGCGAAGGCACCGTGATCGAAGCCGCCACAGGCATGCGCCACACCATCAAACCCGGTATCCTCTATGCCCCAAACGCCCATGATAAACATGAGATCCACGTCCCCGACGGCGACACGCCCCTGCATCTGATCTGTGTCTTCTCCCCGGCGCTGGAAGGCGATGAGGTGCACGGGCCAGACGGCAGCTATACCGCACCAGAGGCGTGAGGGATCATTGCCCCACAACCCAACCCACGAAAAAAGGCCCCGTCGATCAACGGGGCCTTTCCTGTCTTCAAGTGGTCCCGCTTACTGGGGAATTTCCGCGTCGATCCCTTCGACGTAGAAGTTCATGCCCGCCAGCGTGCCATCGTCAGCGGTTTCACCATCCGCCAGAAACGGCGTGCCGTCCTGCTTGTTCAGCGGCCCGGTGAACGCATGGTATGACCCATCCGCAAGTGCGGCTTTCATCGCCAGCGCCTCTGCCTTGACGTCCGCTGGCACCGCATCGGAAATTTCGCCAATGCCAACCATGCCAGGGCCGATGCCGTCCCATGTGTCCATGCTTTCCCATGTGCCATCCATCACGGCCTGCGTGCGCGCGATGTAGTATGGTGCCCAGTCGTCAATGATCGAGGACACGCGCGGGAAGGGCGCATACTGCCCCATGTCAGAGGCCTGACCAAAGGTCACCACATTGCCCG
Organism: uncultured Sulfitobacter sp.; assembly: GCF_947500075.1. GTDB lineage: Bacteria > Pseudomonadota > Alphaproteobacteria > Rhodobacterales > Rhodobacteraceae > Sulfitobacter. The sequence goes on from NZ_CANMQS010000004.1 coordinate 76,490, forward strand.
CTTCCTGAGCCGCCGCCTGCGGGGCAGTGGAATCCGTGTGTTGCAGGATCACATCCGCGCCCTGATCAATCAGCGCCTTGGCTGCGTCTGCTTCCTTGGCGGGATCGAACCATGTGTAGGCCCAGATGATCTTGAACTCCACATCCGGGTTCACCTTGCTGGCGTGGATATAGGCGGAGTTGATGCCCCGGATCACTTCGGGGATCGGATAAGAAGCGATGTAGCCGATGATGTTCGACTTGGTCATCTTGCCCGCGATGTGGCCCTGAATGGCGCGGCCTTCGTAGAAACGCGCCGAATATGTGGACACATTCGGATGCAGGCGTTTGTAGCCCGTGGCGTGCTCGAACTTCACGTTCGGAAACTTTGCCGCGACGTTGTTCGTCGGGTCCATATAACCAAAGGAAGTGGTAAAGATCAGGTCCGCCCCGTCCAGCGCCATCTGCGTCATCACGCGCTCTGAATCCGGACCCTCGGCCACGCTTTCGACGAACACGGTTTCGACCTTGTCACCAAAGTGCGCTTCGACCGCCTGACGGCCCTTGTCATGCTCATAGGTCCAGCCGCCGTCGCCGACAGGGCCGACATAGACAAAGCCAACCTTGGTCTTGTCATCGGCCATGGCCGTCGTGGCCAGACCCAGCGCCAATGCGGCACTTGTCAGAAGTGATGTGAGTTTCATGTGTTTTCCCCAGTTGTTCCCATTAAGGGTTTCGTTTTGGCCTCAGCTTGAGGCGTGGAATGTCCGACCAAGCGAGGCCGGCGCAGCAGATTTATCGCGGCTCAGGATCACCAGAACCACGATCGTAATCACGTAAGGCGACATTGCCAGATACTCCACCGGAATGGCAACGCCTGCGCCCTGCAGATTCAACTGCAACTGGGTGATCCCGCCAAAAAGATAGGCACCCAGCAGCAATCGCGCCGGTTTCCAGCTGGCAAAGACCACCAGCGCCAGCGCGATCCAGCCCACACCGGCGGTCATCCCTTCGGTCCATTGTGGCACGCGGATGAGGCTGATGTAGGCCCCGCCAATGCCCGCGCAGGCCCCGCCGAACATGATCGCAGCCGTGCGGATGCGCTTGACCTTATACCCCAGCGCATGCGCCGCATCATGGCTTTCGCCCACCGCGCGCAACACCAGCCCCATGCGGCTGTATTTCAGCATCGCCCAGACCGCGATGACCAGCACAAGCCCAAGGTAGAGGATGATGTCATGGGTAAACAGAATGGGTCCGATCACCGGAATATCCGCGAGCGGTCCCCAGTTGATATCCCCCAACCTTGGCGGTTTGATCCCCACATAACTCTGCCCCAACAGCGCTGACAGGCCGAGGCCAAAAAGCGTCAACGCAAGCCCCGAGGCCACCTGATTGGCCAGCGCCACCTGCGTGAGAAAGGCAAACAACAGGCTCAGCAATGCGCCACCCACAGCCGCCGCCGCAAACCCGAGCAGGGGCGAACCCGTCTCCACTGCCGTCGCAAACCCGCAGATTGCGCCGACGATCATCATGCCTTCCACGCCAAGGTTGAGCGAGCCGGATTTCTCCACCACCAACTCCCCGATGGCGGCAAAGATCAGCGGCGTCGCGGCGATCAGGAAGCCTGCAACAAAGAGAATTGGATTGATTGCCGACAGATCCATTACACCACCTCTCCCGCGCCAAAGCGCAGCCGATAATTCGTCAACACATCCAGCGCCAACAGAAAGAACAACAACATCCCCTGAAACACCTGAATGGCCGCGGCAGGCAGCCCCAACTGGCTCTGCGCAATGTCCCCGCCAATATACGTCAGCGCCATCAACAGCCCCGCCAGCAAAATCCCCACCGGATGCAAGCGCCCCAGAAACGCCACGATAATCGCCGTAAACCCATAGCCCACGTTGAAATCAATCGTCACCTGCCCCGCAGGCCCTGACACCTCGAACATCCCCGCCAGCCCCGCCAACACCCCCGACATTCCCAGACAGAACAACACCAGCCGCGTCGGATTGACCCCGGAAAACCGTGCCGCACGCGGCGCTTCTCCCGTCACCCGAATGGCAAACCCAAGCTGATGCCGCGCCAGCAACACATAGGCAAAGATCACTGCGACCAATGCCGCCACAATACCCCAATGCATCCCCGTCCCCGTAATCAGCTCCGCATTATGCGCGCTGGCGTATTGCTGCAAATTCCGGCTCCCTGGAAAGCCAAACCCCTCGGGGTTCTTCAACAACCCCAATGACATCGACGCCAGAAACTGCTCCGCCACATAGACCAGCATCAAGGACACCAAAATCTCATTTGTCCCGAACTTCACCTTCAAAATCGCCGGGATCATCGCCCACAGCCACCCGCCAAAAGCCCCCGCCAACACCATCAACGGAAAGATAAAAGCAGATTCCATCGGATAAAACGCCAGCCCCACACCGGCACCAAAGAGCGCCCCCATGATGTACTGCCCCTCAGCGCCAATGTTCCAGATCCCCGCCTTGAACCCCAACGACAACCCAATCGCGATCAGCACCAAAGGCGCGCCCTTGATCAGCAACTGCGGCCGGTAGAAAAACGCAAACTCCCCGAACAGCGGTTCCCAGAAAATCGTTGCGATGGCCTGTACAGGATCCTTACCCAGCACCGCAAACAACGCGCCGCCAAACACCATCGTCGCCACCACCGCCAACAACGGCGTCGCCAGTGACATCGCCCGGCTTGGCTGGGGCCTCTTCTCAAGCCGGATCAAAACGCACCACCTGTCTTCCAAATGGTTAAAGAAACCCTGCCAGAGGCCTGAAATCTCTTCTGGACCAACGCCTCAAACATGCGCCACCTCCATCCCATGCGCGCCACCCAACATCAGACCAATCCGCTCCACACTCAGATCCGCCGTTGGCTCCGGCGCGGACAACCGCCCCTCATTCAAGGCCGCAAACCGGTCCGATATCTCCATCAACTCTTCCAGATCCTGCGAAATCACCACCACAGCAGCCCCTCCGGCTGCCAGATCCATCAACGCCTGCCGGATCGCTGCTGCGGCTGCTGCATCCACGCCCCAGGTCGGCTGGTTCACCACCAGCAACTCCGGCCGCTGCATCACCTCACGTCCAATCACGAACTTCTGCAAATTCCCGCCCGACAGGGACCGCGCCGCGTTGGCAGGGCCCGGTGTGCGCACGTCGAATTTCAGAATGATCCGCTCCGCAAAATCTTTCGCAGCGGTCCAGTTCAGCAACCCGTTTTGCGCCAGCCCTTCCCGTGCCATCCCGGTCAGCATTGCGTTTTCCGTCAAGGACATATCGGGCACCGCCGCATGGCCCAGACGTTCCTCGGGGGCTGTCAAAATCCCCATCGCCCGCCGGGGCGTCGGGCCCAGCGCACCCACGGCCACGCCTTTGACCGCCACCATATCCGCCTGCACCCGCATCTCCCCGGACAGGGCCGCCAGAAGCTCATCCTGCCCATTGCCCGCGACCCCTCCGATGCCCAGCACCTCGCCCGCGCGCACGTCCAGCGACACATCGCGCAGCGGCATACCAAACGCGCTGGGCGACGCCGCACTTAAACCTTTCAGCGCCAGTACAACCTCCCCGGTCTCTCCCTCCGCGCGTTTGGGGGTGCGCAGGGTGCTGCCCACCATCATCTCTGCCATGTCACGGGCGGAGGTTTCAGACGGCGTGCATTCCCCCACAACCTTGCCCAGCCGCAGCACCGTGGCCGCATCGCAAAGGCTGCGAATTTCCTCCAGCTTGTGGGAGATATACAGGATCGCCGTCCCCTCAGCACTCAGCTTGCGCAGTGTTTTGAACAGGATTTCGACCTCTTGCGGCGTCAGCACGCTTGTCGGCTCATCCATGATCAAGAGCTTTGGTTCCTGCAACAGACAGCGGATGATCTCCACCCGCTGCCGTTCCCCGGCAGACAGGTCACCCACCACCCGGTCCGGAGCCAAAGGCAGACCATAGGCGTCCGACACGGATGTGATCTGCGCAGACAAATCCGACATCTTCGGCGCCTGCTCCATCCCCAAGGCGATATTCTCCGCCACGCTTAACGCATCAAAGAGCGAGAAATGCTGAAACACCATCCCCACACCCGCCGCCCGCGCGGCGCGTGGCTCGGACGGGGCAAAGGCCGCGCCGTTCATCTGCATGCTGCCCGCATCCGGTTTCACAAGCCCGTAAATCATCTTCACCAGTGTCGACTTGCCCGCGCCATTCTCCCCCAGCAGCGCGTGCACCTCACCGGGCGCAATCTGGAGCGATACATCATCATTGGCCACCACGCCGGGATAAGCTTTGGTCAGTCCGGACAGGGAAAGAAGAGGGGTCTGGGTCATGCAGGGGCCTTCGCTGGGACAGGCAGCAGCGCCCGCACCACGCCATTTGCAATCTGCGCGGGGGCTTTGCCAAGGGATTTATCGCCGATGGGGCAGGTAATGGGGGCTGGGTCCAGCGACAGCGCGATAAGCCGCTTGCGGAACCGCGCCCACTTGGTGTCCGAACCGATCAACCCGATGCTCGCCTTCTCGCGCTTCAACAGCGCGGCGCAGAGCGCGAAGTCAATCTCATGGGAATAGGTGAAAATCAGGTGGTGTGCGTCTTGCGGCGCACGTGCCGCCAGCAGCGGCATATCTGCCGCAGGCAGGGCGTTCACATGTGCGGGAATCTCACGTGGAAACCGCTCAACTGCGCTGTCGATCCAAGTGATATCAAAGGCTTGCGGGGGCGCTGCGGCCACAACCGCCCGCCCCACATGTCCCGCGCCCCAGATCCAGAGCGGTACAGGAGCGTGGTCTGTGACCCTCAGACCTTCCAGCGGAGCGGGTGGCGGATCAATCCCCTTTGCCGCGCCGCCATACCGCAGCCTCACCGATCCGCCACAGCATTGCCCCAGCGACGGACCCAGGGGGATCGTTTCCTCATGGACCGCACCGCCCTGCGCCATCAACCGCCGTGCGGTTGCAATCGCGCGATGCTCCAGCGCACCGCCACCAATCGTCCCTTCAATCCCGTCGCCCGTGACCTTCATCACCGTTCCTGCGTCCCGTGGCGCGGACCCGCGTGTGCCTGTAATCTCTACATAAATCGCGCTCATGCCCGCGCCCTCTGCACCGCAGCCAGCACCGCTTCCGCCGTGGCAGGGGCCTGCAAATCGCCCCAGCCCGGCCCGCAGGCAGACACCGCATCAGACAGCGCCATGAATGCTGATATGCCCAGCATGAACGGCGGCTCCCCCACCGCTTTGGAACGGTACACCGTCTGTGCCGGGTTCGGCTTGTCCCAGAGGGCGACGTTGAACACCGGCGGTCGGTCCGAAAAGGCAGGGATCTTGTAGGTCGAGGGCGCATGGGTCCTCAAAACGCCCGCATCATCCCAGACCAACTCCTCCGTCGTCAGCCAGCCCGCGCCCTGCACATAGCCGCCTTCGATCTGGCCAATATCAATCGCTGGGTTCAGCGACGCCCCCGCATCATGCAGGATATCCGTGCGCAAAATGCGGTTTTCCCCCGTGAGCGTGTCGATCACCACCTCCGTACAGGCCGCGCCATAGGCGAAATAGAAGAACGGCTGCCCCGCCCCCTTGATCCTATCCCATTGAATATCAGGCGTTTTATAAAAGCCCGCGGCCGACAGGGAAATGCGGTTCTCATAGGCCGATTGCGCCGCTTCGGCAAAGCTCAGCACCTCGCCACCCACCTGCACCTTACCCTCCGCAAAGGTGATGTCCCGCGTCTGATACCGCTCCCCCAGATGTGCTGTGATCCGCTCCCTGATCTCATCACAGGCGATCTGCACCGCCATGCCGTTCAGATCCGTACCGGAAGACGCCGCCGTGGCGGAGGTGTTGGGCACCTTACCCGTATCCGTCGCCGTGATCTTTATGGCCTCAACCGGCACCCCGAACCGATCCGCCGCAATCTGTGCGACTTTCTGGAACAACCCCTGTCCCATCTCCGTCCCCCCGTGGTTCAGATGCACCGATCCGTCCTGATAGACATGCACCAAAGCACCCGCCTGATTGAGATGCGTCAGCGTGAAGGAAATCCCGAATTTCACCGGCGTTAGCGCGATGCCGCGTTTGAGGATGGGCTGGCCCGCGTTCCATTCCGCGATGGCCGCCCGCCTTTCCGCATACCCTGTGGATTGTTCAAGTTTATCCGTCAGTGCGTTGATAATGCAGTCTTTGACTGGCTGCGCATAAGGCGTTGTCTGTGATTTATCCCCATCGGCATAATAGTTCGCGCGTCGCACGGCCAGCGGATCACAGCCAAGGGCTTGCGCGATGTGATCCATCACCCGTTCAATCCCCATCATCCCCTGCGGACCGCCAAACCCGCGAAAGGCTGTGGCCGATTGCATGTTGGTCCGCAGCCGGTGCGAGGTGATGCGGATGTGCTCCAGATGGTAGGCGTTGTCCGCATGAAGCATCGCCCGATCCGCCACCGGCAGCGACAAATCCATCGCCCAGCCGCACCGGGTGTAATGGGTGAATTCAAGCGCCGTGATGCGCCCGGTGCCGTCAAAGCCCACATCGTAATCTATGCGAAAATCATGCCGTTTCCCGGTCACGATCATGTCGTCGTCCCGGTCATACCGCATCTTGCAGGGGCGCCCCGTCCGTGCCGCCGCCAGCGCCGTGGCAATGGCCAATGCGTTGCCCTGACTTTCCTTGCCGCCAAACCCGCCGCCCATCCGCCGTGTTTCTACCCGGACCGCGTGCATGGGTGCACCCAAGGCATGCGCGACTTTGTGTTGTATTTCAGTGGGATGCTGGGTGGAGCTATGCACCACCATATCGCCCCCCTCCTGCGGGAGCGACAGCGCGGCTTGCCCCTCGAGATAGAAATGCTCCTGCCCGCCCAGCGTGATCTGCCCCTGCAAACGGTGAGGCGCATCCGGCAGCGCCCTGTCAGGATCGCCCTTGGTGTAAATGCGCGGACCGTCCTCGAAACGGCTGTCAGCGGCCAATGCAGCTTCAACCGTCAGGATCGGCGTTGTCGCTGCAATCTCCACCACCGCCTGCCGCGCAGCAAAGCGCGCCGCGTGATGGGATTTGGCAATCACCATGAACAGCGGCTGGCCTGCATAATGCACGTTCTTCACCGCCAACAGCGGTTCATCGTGATTGGAGGGAGAGCAATCCGCGTCCCGCTCAAGCTCATCTGCCGTGAGCACCTCCACAACACCCGGCGCCTTGCGCACCGCCGTCACATCCAGCTTGGTGATCTCTCCCGCCGCCTGCGCGCTCAGACCAAAGGCCAGATGCAGGCACCCTGCGGGGGTTGGAATATCATCCACATAGCGCGCCGCACCCGTCACATGCAGGGCAGCGGCATCATGGGGCAGGGGTTTGGCCACGCTCATGCCGTCACCTGCCGCAAATCTGTCATTGCACCGTCTGCTTCGTGGAAATACCGCAGGATCATGTTCTGCGCCGCCTGCATCCGGTACGCAGCAGAGGCGCGCATGTCCGTCATCGGCGTGAAATCCTGCGGCAGTGCGGCAGCAGCCGCAGCGAAACTGGAGGCGTCAAACGGTTGACCGACCAGCTTTGCTTCTGCATGGGCCGCCCGCGCGGGCGTGCCTGCCATACCGCCAAACGCAATGCGGGCATCGGTGATAGTATCTCCGTCCCGGGTGATCGCCATGCACCCACAAACAGCGGAGATATCCTGATCGAACCGCTTCGACAGCTTGTAACAGCGCAGCGTGTCAAGTTGGCGCGGAAGGGTGATGGCCTCCACAAACTCCCCCGGCGCACGGTCCTGTTTGCCGTAGGCGATAAAGAAATCCTCCAAAGGCAGGCTGCGGCGGGTATCGCCATGGCGCAGGTGCAGCGTTGCGTTCAGCGCGATCAGCGCAGGCGGGCTGTCCCCGATGGGAGAGCCGTTGGCGATGTTCCCACCAAGGGTCGCGGCATTGCGCACCTGAGTCGAGCCGTAGCGCAGAAGCATATCCGACAGATGTGGATGATGCGGGCGCAGGGCGGATTCGACAGCCGCGATCGTGGTCATGCTGCCGATGTGGATATCTTTTTCGCCCTCAACAACGCCTTGCAAATCACTGCACCCATTCAAGAAAGCAACCTTTCCCAAGGCGCGGAAATCCTTGGTTATCCACAGTCCCACATCCGTGGCCCCGGCGATCAGCGTGGCGTCTGGATTGGCGGCATACCACGCGGCAAGGGCGTCAGCGGTGGCCGGGCGGAATGTGGATAACGTCAGATCGGGTTTCTGGGATTTTGGCGGCGCTGGCAGGGTCTTGGCCAAAGACCGCAGGTGCGGCGGCACCGCCTGGTTCCGTGCTGTCTCTGCCGCGCGGGCGATGGGGGCGTAGCCCGTGCAGCGGCACAGATTTCCCGCCAGTTGCGTGTCGTCATCCGTCGCCCCCTGCAAATGCGCGCAAGCCATGGAAACCGCAAAGCCGGGCGTGCAAAACCCGCATTGGCTGCCGTGGTGATCGATCAATGCCTGCTGCACCGGGTGCAACGTGCCATCCGGCGCGCTGAGCCCCTCTACGGTGGTGACGTGCAGGCCTTGAAGCTGGGGCAGGAACAGAATGCAGGCGTTCAGCGTGCGTGTGCCCGTGTTATCACTGACCATCACCGTGCAGGCGCCGCAATCGCCTTCATTGCAGCCCTCCTTGGTGCCGGTCAAACCCCGCGTATCGCGCAGCCAGTCAAGCAAAGTTGCTGTGGGGCGGACGTCCCTTAGGGACACGGGTTCTCCATTGAGAAGAAACGAGATGTCCATGTGAGGTCTCAACCGCGGTACCGGAAAGGGCCTTGTCGGAATGCCATCGCTCGATGCGGCGTAGAGAGATGAGCAGGCGTTGAAAAGCAGGCTAGCGGGCGATTGCGCGTTTTGGCAAGAAGAATCCTGACGGTGGTATCAAGCGGGAAAGTGAATAATTGCCCATGGGCAATTTTGTGTTAAAAAAACCTTAATGATACCAGATGGATGGGGTGAGATGCCCCGATTTGCAGCATCTGGTGCCCGAGACCCTCTGGCAGCCAGGGATCGGCGGTCGTAATCTGCCCGGATGAGCACATCCCCCCGATTCATTCACCTGCGCACCCACTCCGAATACTCCCTTCTGGAAGGGGCGTTGCGGTTGAAAAAACTGCCGCAGATGTGCCGCGACAAGGGCATGCCGGCGCTGGCGCTGACGGATACCAACAACATGTTCGCCGCGCTGGAGTTTTCCGTCACGATGGCGGGGGCTGGCGTGCAGCCGATCATCGGCTGTCAGGTCGATCTGGCCTATGTCGAAACCGCCCCCGGAGAGAAACCGCGCGATCCTGCGCCGGTGGTTCTGCTGGCACAAAGCGAAGCGGGTTATGAGGACCTGATGAAGCTGAACTCCTGTCTCTACGTGGACAAGGGTGGTCAGCTCCCGCAAGTGACGCTGGCCGAACTGGAAACCCATGCCGGCGGTCTGATCTGTCTGACGGGTGGGCCCGGCGGCCCGGTGGGGCTGCTGTTGCGGAACGGCCAGCGCCCTGCGGCGGAGGCGCTGATGACTCGGCTTGCAGGGGCCTTTGGCGACCGTCTCTATGTGGAACTGCAACGCCATCCCGGCGAAGACGGCGCGCCGGAAGCAGAGCGGCTGACGGAGCAGGGGCTGGTCGAAATGGCCTATGCCATGGACCTGCCTTTGGTTGCCACGAACGACGTCTACTTCCCCGATGCCAAGATGTACGAGGCCCATGATGCGCTGATCTGCATCGCCGACGGCGCTTATGTGGATCAGCAACAGGACCGCAGACGTTTGACCGCGCAGCATTACTTCAAAAGCCCCGAGGAAATGGCGACGCTTTTCGCTGATCTGCCGGAGGCGTTGGAGAACACGGTGGAGATCGCACGGCGCTGTGCCTTCATGGCCTACCGGCGCGATCCGATCCTGCCCAAGTTTGCCGATGATGAGGTCGCCGAACTGCGCAGACAGGCGCAAGAGGGGCTGAAACACCGCCTGTCGATCATTGATCCGGCCGCTCCGGTTGAGGAATACGAGAAGCGGTTGGAATTCGAGCTGGGGATCATCGAAGGCATGGGGTTCCCCGGCTATTTCCTGATCGTTGCCGACTTCATCAAATGGGCCAAGGATGAGGATATTCCCGTGGGACCGGGGCGTGGCTCCGGTGCGGGGTCTTTGGTGGCCTATGCGCTGTTGATCACCGATCTGGACCCGCTGCGCTATTCGCTGCTGTTTGAACGCTTCCTGAACCCGGAACGGGTGTCGATGCCGGACTTCGATATCGACTTCTGCATGGACCGCCGGGAAGAGGTTATCAAGTACGTTCAGGAGAAGTATGGGCGTGATAAAGTGGGGCAAATCATCACTTTTGGTGCGCTTTTGTCAAAAGCGGCCGTGCGTGACATTGGCCGGGTCCTGCAGATGCCCTACGGTCAGGTGGACCGGCTGAGCAAGATGATCCCGGTCGAAGGGGTCAAGCCTGTCTCCATCGAAAAGGCGCTGGCGGATGAACCCCGCCTGCGGGAAGAAGCGAAGAACGAAGAGGTGGTCGCGCGGCTGCTGGAATACGGTCAGCAGGTGGAGGGGTTGCTCAGAAATGCCTCGACCCACGCGGCGGGGGTGGTGATTGGCGACCGTCCACTGGATGCGCTGGTGCCGCTCTATCAGGATCCGCGCTCCGACATGCCTGCGACGCAGTTCAACATGAAATGGGTCGAACAGGCGGGCCTCGTCAAATTCGATTTCCTCGGACTGAAGACGCTGACGGTGATCCAGAACGCCGTGGATCAGATCAAGGCCAGCGGGCGGCATCTGCATATCGCGGCGGATGGCACCGAATTATTCGTGCCCCCGGAAGAGCTTATCGACGATATCGCCACGATCCCCCTGGATGATGAGGCCTCCTACAAACTCTATGCCAGCGCCAAGACGGTTGCGGTGTTCCAGGTGGAAAGCTCGGGCATGATGGATGCCCTCAAGCGGATGAAACCCACTTGTATCGAGGATATCGTGGCACTCGTGGCGCTCTACCGTCCCGGCCCGATGGAGAATATCCCGACCTATTGCGAAGTGAAAAACGGGCTGAAGAAACGCGAATCCATCCATCCGCTGATTGACGATATTCTGGAGGAAACCCAAGGCATCATCGTTTATCAGGAACAGGTGATGCAGATCGCGCAGGTCATGGCGGGTTATAGTCTGGGCGGTGCCGACCTGCTCAGACGGGCGATGGGCAAAAAGATCGCCGAGGAAATGGCCAAGGAGCGCCCCAAGTTCGAAAAGGGCGCGATGGAGAATGGGGTCGACAAGAAGAAGGCCTCGGAAGTCTTTGACCTTCTTGAGAAATTCGCCAACTACGGGTTCAATAAATCCCACGCCGCAGCCTATGCCGTGGTCAGCTATCAGACCGCATGGCTGAAGGCCAACCACCCGGTCGAATTCATGGCCGGGGTGATGAACTGCGACATCCACCTGACGGACAAGCTGGCGGTCTATTTCGAGGAGGTGCGCAAACGGCTTGAGCTTCCTTACGTGCCGCCTTGCGTGAACCGCTCTGATGCGACCTTCAAGGTCACGGACGGCGCGCTGGTCTATGCGCTGGGCGCGCTCAAGAACGTCGGGATTGAGGCGATGAAGCTGATCACCGATGGGCGCCGGGTTGAGGAGCAGGACAAACCCTTTGCGACCCTGTTTGATCTGGCGCGGCGGGTGGATCTGAAGCGCGTGGGCAAGCGACCGTTGGAGATGCTGGCCCGCTCTGGCGCGTTTGACGCGCTGGACCCCAACCGGCGGCGGGTGTTTCAGGCGCTGGATGCGTTGGTGGGATACTCAGCTGCAATCCATGAACAAAAGTCCTCCAATCAGGTGTCCCTGTTCGGGGAGGCAGGCGATGATCTTCCCGAACCGCGCATGATGCCCTGCGATGACTGGCTGCCTGCCGAACGGCTGGCGGAGGAGTTCAAGGCCATCGGTTTCTACCTCTCCGGCCATCCGCTGGACGATTACATGGGGCAGCTCAAACGCAAGTGGGGCAATGACCGGGGCGTGCCTTTCCTGACGCTGGATGAGCTGAACGACAAGGTCGCCGACCGCGGCGCGATGAATGCGCGGCTTGCGGGTGTTGTGGCCGGGCGGCAGGAGCGCAAGTCAGCACGGGGCAACCGCTTTGCCTTTGCACAGATGTCTGATCCCTCGGGCGGATACGAGGTCACGCTGTTTTCTGACACGCTGGAAGCGGCGCGGGATCATCTGGAAGTGGGCTCGAAGGTTGTTGTCACGGTTGAGGCGACGATGGAAGCCGAACAGCTCAAGCTGCTGGGCCGTTCGGTGGCACCGGTGGATATGGCCGTGGCGGACGTCAGTTCCATCGGCCTGAAGGTTTTCATCGACGCCCCCGAAGCGATCAGCGCGGTCAGCCAGGTGCTGGAAGGCGCGCGGTCGGCTGCCAAGACTGCGGCGCGCGGTCCGGTGCAGTTCTGCCTGATGGACCCGGCCTTGCCCGGAGAGGTCGAAGTAGACCTTGGCATGGAGTTCCCGGTGACCCCGCAGATCAAGGGAGCGATTCGGTCTTTGGGCGGTGTCCTTGAGGTTGAGGAAATTTAATCCACAACATCTGGTGGCGCTTTGGGGATAAGTGCCCTTCCGTCAGCCAGATTCGACTTGGCCCTGATTTTCAGCTACTTACGTTGCGTTCTTAATGCTGGGGATGGCAATGATAAGACGGACGTTGGCGCTGGGGGCGCTTGTCCTTGTGGCGGGTTGTGGTGACCCGCTCGAGGATTTTGACCGGATTTCTGATGTGGCATTGGCCGATGGCGTTGTGAGCGCTCAGGCGCTGCCGACACAAGCCGAGCAGGAACGCGAGGGCTTTCTCGGCACGCAATCCGCTGCGGAAACGACGCCCGACGTGACCCTTCCAGAACCCACACCGCGCCCCGGATTGCTGGGGCTGTTCACCCGCGCGCGCGAAAATGTGGCTGTGGCAGCGGCCCGTGTTGAAGCCGAAGACGGGCAAAGCGAAGCGCTGGGCGCCCAGGGCGACGCGGATGAGGCCACGCTGGCCGCGTTGCCAGCCGAGCCTGACGCACCCACACCGGCTGCGCGTACAGGCGGCTGGAGCCTGTTGGGCGGTGGTGCATCCGCCACCAGCGCACAGGCCAACGATGTGGCGTTTGGCACTATGGTTCCCTACGGCGTGATTGCCCGCGTCTGTGAGGCGCGGGGCAAGGAGATGGGGCAAAAGGTCCTCAAAGGCCCGGCGAAGGGCTTTGCAGTCTATGATTCCGCGCCCGGTTCTGTCGCAGCGCGAACCTATTATATCACTGGCTTTTCAGATGGTTGCCCGCGACAGTTAACAGCTGCGAACGTGCTGATCGGCGCGCCTGCGCTCTATGACATGTTGCATTATGGCCCAGCGGCGCAGGACTTGCCCTATGGGGCGACCGACAAGGCCTATGAAAAGGTGAAGGCGCGGGTCTGCGGTGTGGCGCGCAAGAAGCCCTGCGGCAGCAAGATCAAACGGCTGGAGCGCACCACGTTTTTTGTGAATGCCTATGACAGCTTCGGCAATGCGAGCCGTTGGTCAGAAGCCCTGATCCACGACGGCAAAGTGCTGGCGACGGCGATGAAGTCCGGCGGCTGAGGCAGGGCGCGGAATTTTTAAAAAATTCCGGCCGTTTTCTGATTCAGAAAACGATCGCTGCGGCATCTGTTGCGTTCAATAATGCGGCGGACGCTCATCCCCAATGACCACCGAACCGCCCCCCTGCGCCTCCCGCTCCCCTTCACGCTGCATCAGCATGTGCACCCGGCGGTTGAGGGTCACGATCTCTTCGGCCTGCGTGGCCACGATATCGGACAGTTCTTCCACTGTCCGGGTCAGGTGCGCGATCTGTTCTTCAAGCTTTTCCATCGGGTCCTCTTGGCTGCGTGCCGCATAACACGGGAAGCTGCGCCCGCATAGGCACCTGCGCATGGATATTTAAGGCCAAAAAGAGAAGCAGGCGCGGGCGGCGTGCCGGTTGCGATTAACATGCGGCTGGGCTATCTGCGGGCGCATAATTGCACATGAGGATGCCTCCAATGGCCAAGCCGAAAAAGACCCCGCGCCCCCGCGCGGAAACGCCGAAAGGGTTTCGCGACTATTTCGGGGCGGAGGTGACCCATCGGGCAGGCATGTTGCGCAAGATTGCTGCCGTTTATGAGCGTTATGGCTTTGATGCGCTGGAAAGCTCCGGGGTGGAGACGGTAGAGGCGCTGGGCAAGTTCCTGCCGGATGTGGACCGCCCCAACGAAGGTGTCTTTGCCTGGCAGGAGGATGCCGATCTGGACAAGCCCGGCGATTGGCTGGCGTTGCGCTATGATCTGACCGCCCCCCTGGCGCGGGTTTATGCCCAGCACCGCAATGATCTGCCCAACCCTTACAGGCGCTATGCCATGGGTCCTGTGTGGCGCAATGAAAAGCCCGGTCCGGGGCGGTTTCGGCAGTTTTATCAGTGTGATGCGGATACTGTTGGCGCGCCTTCGGTCGCGGCGGATGCAGAGATTTGCGCGATGCTGGCCGATTGTCTGGAAGAGGTCGGGATCGAGCGGAATGACTATGTGGTGCGGGTCAACAACCGCAAGGTGTTGAACGGGATTATCGAAAGTATGTTCGAAAACCAGCTGAACAATGCGTTCCCAGATGGTATCTCCAAACAAGGCCTGCAAAGTGGCGACGTTTTGCGGGAGCGCATGAACGCTCTTACCGACGATGTTCTTAGGACCTTGGATAAGCATGACAAAGTTGGTGACATTGGAGTGGCAGAGTTACTCGGAAACGGCAGGAAAGATCAGTCTGGGGCGTTTATCGAGGGGCTGGGCCTTCCTAGCTACATTATTGAAGGTTTCCTCGCGTTCTTGAACGCAAAGGGTGCCACGAATAAAAAAACGATCATGCAACTGCATCGAGTTGTTGAAAACTCTCAGGTCGGAAGAGAGGGTGTCGATGAACTGGAAACCATCGCTGATCTGCTGGCAGCAGGCGGCTACGGCCCCGACCGCATCGTCATCGACCCTTCCGTTGTCCGCGGCCTCGGCTATTACACCGGCCCGGTGTTCGAAGCTGAACTCACCTTTGAAATCAAAGACGAGAAAGGCCGCCCCCGAAATTTCGGCTCCGTCGCGGGTGGCGGGCGCTATGACGATCTGGTCAAACGTTTCACCGGGCAGGCGGTGCCTGCAACGGGTGTGTCGATCGGCGTGGATCGCCTGCTGGCCGCGCTGCATGCCAAGGGGCGGCTGGAAGACACGGCGCGTGGGCCTGTGGTGGTCACGGTCATGGACCGGGATCGCATGGCCGACTACCAAGCCATGGTCGCGGAACTGAGGCAGGCGGGCATCCGGGCGGAGGTGTACCTCGGCAATCCCAAGAACTTCGGCAACCAGCTGAAATACGCGGACAAACGCAGCAGCCCTGTGGCGGTCATTGAAGGCGGGGATGAGCAGGCACGCGGGGTGGTGCAGATCAAGGACCTGATCCTGGGCGCCCAGATCGCGGAAAACGCCACGCTGGAGGAATGGAAAGACCGTCCCAGCCAGTACGAAGTGCCGCGCGACCAACTGGTGGCGAAGGTGCGTGAGATCCTGGACCTGCACGGCTGATGTCCGAACGCGCTGACATTCGCGCCAAGGCAGCCGCCTTGCGCGCTGCGTTCGAAGCGCAGGGGGCGATGGTGGCCGAAGTGCCCTTGTTGCAGCCTGCCGCCACGCTGCTGGACCTTTACGGCGAAGACATTCGCGGGCGGGCCTATGTGACCTCCGACGCGCTGCGCGGAGAGCAGATGCTGCGCCCCGATTTCACCGTGCCGGTTGTGGAAATGCACATGGCCCATGGGGCGGAGCCTGCGCGCTACACCTACGCCGGAGAGGTCTTTCGGCGGCAGGAGCAGGACCCCGACCGGGCGAATGAATACATGCAGGTCGGCTATGAGGTGTTTGACCGCGCAGACCCTGCCGCGGCGGATGCGGAGGTCTTTGCCCTCATTGCGGACGCGCTGGCCGGGTTGCCGGTGGACCCTGTGACCGGGGACATCGGCGTTCTGATGGCGGCAGTGGATGGATTGGAAACCTCCGATGCGCGCAAGGCTGCCCTGCGGCGGCACATCTGGCGGCCCCGTCGGTTCCGCGCGTTGCTGGAGCGTTATGCAGGCCGGGTGCCGGTGCCTGCAACACGGGCGGCCCTTTTGGCGGGACAGGCTGCGTCGGATGCCCCGCTGATCGGCAGGCGCACCCAGGCAGAGATTGATGCGCGTATTGATGTGCTGCGCGCCGATGCGGCAGAACCCCCGCTGTCCGACGGGCAGGTTGCCCTGATCGAAGCCCTGCTGGACGTGCGTGAAACCATGCCCCATGCGCTCAGCCGGTTGCATGATCTGGCGGTGGATATGCCCGAAATCGCCGCTGCGGTCGCCCGTGTGTCGGAGCGCGAGGATGCGCTGGCCAAACGCGGGGTCGACACCGAAGCGCTTGTTTTCGAAGCCAGCTATGGCCGGGTGTCGATGGAATATTATGATGGGTTTGTCTTTGGCTTCCGTGCCACAACACGGCCCGACCTGCCCAACATCGCCTCCGGCGGGCGCTATGACGCGCTGACTCGGCAATTGGGCAACGGCGTGGAAATCCCCGCCGTGGGCGGCGTGATGCGCCCCGATATGATGCTGGAACTGGAGGGCGCGCCGTGATGATCAAGCTGGGCGTGCCGTCCAAGGGGCGGCTGATGGAAAAGACCTTTGACTGGTTCGGCGCGCGGGGCATCCGGCTGAGCCGCAGCACATCGGACCGTGAATATGCAGGCCGGGTTGAGGGTATTGAGGGCGTTGAGCTGGTGCTGCTGTCGGCAGGGGAGATTCCCCGCGAACTGGCGTCGGGCCGCATTCACCTTGGCGTCACCGGCACGGATCTGGTGCATGAAAAACTCGCCCTGTGGGAACAATTGGTCGACCCGGTCGAAGAGCTGGGCTTTGGCCACGCCGATCTGATCCTCGCCGTGCCGCAGGTCTGGGTGGATGTGGATACGCTGGATGATCTGGATGGCGCGGCGGCGGCGTTTCGGGCGGTACATGGCGACCGGATGCGGATTGCCACCAAATACCATCGTTTGGTCCGTGACTTCCTGCGGTTGCACGGGGTTGCCGACTACGCGCTGGTGGACAGCCAGGGCGCCACCGAAGGCACGGTGAAGAATGAAACCGCAGAGATGATCGCCGACATCACCTCAAGCGGAGAGACGCTGCGCGCGAACCATTTGAAAATCCTGTCCGACGGGTTGATCCTGAAATCGCAGGCCACGCTGTGGCGCAGCCGGGTGGCTCAGATGGACGACACCGCCCGCGACACGCTTGCCGCCTTTCTGGCAAAGGCGGTCTGACGCGGCGTCAGATGGTCAGATCGACCGGGATTGCTTCCACATACTGCTGGTAAGGTTGGGTTGCCGCGACCCGCGCGAGATCTACCAGAGGCTTCATCAGAGAAGGCCACTTCGGACTGGCCGGGATGAAGGTGCCGCGCGCGAAGATTTACGAGATTTACGCGGCGCAGATTGAAGCGCTTTACGGATAAGGGGGCGATGGGTGCAAGCACCCATCCTACGCCACCCGCTCCTCCGTAGGATGGGTGCTTGCACCCATCGAACGCGCCTACAAAACACCAATCTCCGCCAAGGCCTTGTTCAACTCCACCGGCAGTGGCTCTTCGTGATCGCGCCCTTCCGGCAGGTCCGGTGGCGCATCCGCAGGCTGCAAGTACCGCCAGCCCTGAAAAGGCCGCTTGAGGCTGGTCTGGGTGCGGATGATTTCGGGCTCCAGCACAATGGCGCAGCGCCGGATGCCGTCTGAGCCGATGTATTCATCCAGCCGCTTGATCACCTGACGGCATTGGATCACGCCCTTGATCACCCAGAAAATCGACCCGCCGTTGAGCACCTCCGCTTCCCGCCGCGGCCACATGCGTGTGACGTGACGCGGGCAGCCATCGGGGGCCTGCGCACGTTTTGTCGCCTGCCAGGCGATCAGGTCATCGACGGTCTCCGTACCAACGGAGAGTTTGATAAGGTGCACATGGGTCATACGTGCTAAAATTACAGGTAACGCTGCGGGCTGCAAGTGCGACATATTGGAAATCGGGCAAATATTGTTGTTGATCGCGTATAATCCACAACATATAGTGTTTTCTCGTCCTCGGAGTGATCGAGGAAAGGACATCTGATTCCTTGATTGCTGCGACGGACCGCTACCTCTGCACTGACATGCCCCTGTGCCAAGACACCCAACTGAACCCTGACTAGGAAAGCCTCACCATGACACGTTTCGCCGCCCCCATCGCTGAACAGATCTGGGATATGAAGTACCGCTTCAAAGCCCCCGATGGGACCGCGAAGGACGTCACGGTTGAAGACACCTGGCGGCGTATCGCGCGCGATCTGGCGCAGGTTGAAGACGACGCGCAGGGCTGGGAAGACAAGTTTTACAGCGCCTTGGAAGATTTCAAATACCTGCCCGCCGGCCGGATCACCGCGGGCGCCGGCACCGCGCGCAAGGTCACGCTGTTCAACTGCTTTGTCATGGGCACCGTGCCCGACAGCATGGGCGGCATCTTTGACATGCTGAAAGAGGCAGCCCTCACCATGCAGCAGGGCGGGGGGATCGGCTATGATTTCTCCACCATCCGGCCCAAGGGCGCGGATGTGAAAGGCGTTTCGGCGGATGCTTCAGGCCCCCTCAGCTTCATGGACGTCTGGGACGCGATGTGCCGCACGATCATGTCCGCAGGCTCCCGCCGGGGCGCGATGATGGCGACCATGCGCTGCGATCACCCGGATGTGGAGGATTTCATCGCCGCCAAATCCGATTCCGCGCGCCTGCGGATGTTCAACATGTCCGTGCTGATCACCGATCCCTTCATGGAAGCGGTCAAGGCCGATGGTCCCTGGGATCTGGTCTTTGACGGCAAGGTCTACCGCACGGTGCAGGCGCGCGATCTGTGGAACCGGATCATGCAGGCGACCTATGATTACGCCGAACCGGGTGTGATCTTCATCGACCGGATCAATCAGGCCAACAACCTCAACTATTGTGAGACGATTGCCGCCACCAACCCTTGCGGCGAACAGCCTCTGCCGCCCTATGGCGCGTGTCTGCTGGGGTCCATCAACCTTGCGCGGTTGGTCAGCGATCCGTTTGAGGCCAACGCGGAACTGAACATCGACGCGCTGAACGAACTGGTCGCCACAGCTGTGCGGATGATGGACAATGTCGTGGATGTCTCCAAATTTCCGCTCGACGCACAGGCGCGCGAAGCGCAGGCGAAACGGCGGATCGGCCTTGGCGTGACGGGGCTGGCGGATGCGCTGCTGATGCTCGGCCAGCGCTATGGCAGTGATGAGGCGGCCGCCCAGACCGAGGAATGGCTCAAGGCCATTGCGCGGGCGTCCTATCTCGCCTCTGTTGAACTGGCCAAGGAAAAGGGCGCGTTTCCACTGTTTGACGCCGACGCCTACCTGAAATCCGGCACGATGGAGATGATGGACGACGATGTGCGCGAGGCCATCCGCACGCACGGCATTCGCAACGCCCTGCTGACCTCCATCGCGCCAACCGGCACGATCAGCCTCTATGCGGGCAACGTGTCCTCGGGGATCGAGCCGGTGTTCGCCTATGCCTACACCCGCAAGGTGCTGCAAAAAGACGGCAGCCGCACCGAAGAAGAAGTCGTTGATTACGCAGTGCAACTGTGGCGTGACCTGAAAGGTGATGCGCCCCTGCCGGACTATTTCGTCAACGCGCAGACCTTGCCGCCGCTTGATCACGTCAAGATGCAGGCGGCCGCACAAAAGTGGGTCGACAGCTCCATCTCCAAAACCATCAACTGCCCGGAAGACATCAGCTTTGATGCCTTCAAGGACGTCTACATGGAAGCTTGGGACACCGGCTGCAAAGGCTGCACCACCTACCGCCCCAACGCGGTCACCGGCTCCGTGCTTAGCGTGTCGGAATCCACTGAAAAGGCCCCGGCTGACGGCCCTCAACTGGTGGAGGAAGGCGGCGATGTGATCTACATGTCCGAACCGCTTGACCGCCCGGTAGAGTTGGAAGGGAACACCTACAAGGTCAAATGGCCCGACAGTGAACATGCCATTTACATCACCATCAACGACATCGTGTTGAACGGCCACCGCCGCCCGTTCGAGGTTTTCATCAACTCCAAGAACATGGAGCATTTTGCCTGGACGGTTGCGCTGACCCGGATGATCTCTGCCGTGTTCCGGCGGGGCGGCGATGTGTCCTTTGTGGTGGAAGAGCTGAAAGCGGTCTTCGATCCGCGCGGGGGCGCGTGGATGGAAGGCAAATACATCCCCTCCATTCTGGCGGCCATCGGCGGCGTGATCGAGAAACACATGATCGCCACCGGTTTCATCGAGGGCGAAGGCATGGGGCTGAAGAGTGATCCACAGGCGCAGGTGATTGCCGTTGGGGAACAGCGCGGTAAGGCCTGCCCCTCATGTGGACAATATGACCTTCGCATGGTGGAGGGCTGCATGACCTGCGGGTCTTGCGGGCACAGCAAATGCGGCTAGCGCGGCTGTGCCAGCAGCGGCATCAACCGGCCCGGCGTTCACCCGCGGGCCGGTGTGTCCTGACTGAAAACGTTGATCCAGCCCGCGCCATGCCGCTGCCAGATCGAGCTGACGTACATGGTTTCTGGCGCTGTCTGGCCGGTCCTGACGTAATCCGCCCTGTAGGAAAAGACGGCGAAATCCCTGCCCAAGGCCTTGACCCGAGCATCGGAAAGATCGAAGCGCGCGATGGTCGGACCGTCGGCAAGCTGCGCCACATGCGCGTCTTTTCCGGCAAAACCATCCGGGTAGACCCCCAGAAACCCCGCATCCAACGCGGCACTGTCCGCCTGCATATCACCCCGCACCAGCGCATCCCACACGCGCGTCTCGCAGGTGTGCAGTTCTGTCAGCAGATCGGTTTCAGAGGCTGTCATATGCGCAGACTGTACCAGTCTTTTTGAGGAATAAGGGGCGCGCAAGTCGCGCGCCCCTGACGTTTTTTCCGACCGGCGATCAGAAGATAAAATCGTCGTCAGCCAGTTCGGCGTTGGTGACACCAAACAGCGTAATCGTCATGCCCGCCCCGTCAGAGATAACCGAACTGAGGATGTCGCCATTGCCCATGTTCAGGGTTGTTTGGGACAGGTGGTTGGCTTGCAGGTCTGCAAAGTCGGTGATTGCGGTCACATCCCGAAGAACGATGTCTTCAAAAGCGTTGGTGTCGAAGTCGGTAATGAGGTCATTTCCGGAGGTGTCACGGAAAATGAACCGGTCAAAACCTGCTCCACCAATCAGGACATCATCGCCAAGGCCGCCATCCAGCCGGTCATTGCCATCCTCGCCAAGGACATTGTCAGACCCGCCGTGGCCGTCGATGGTGTCATTGCCACCGCGACCCCGAAGGAGGTTGTCTTTGCCGTTTCCAGTGATGTCGTCCGCACCGTCGCGTGAGCCTGAAATGTTCTCAATGCTGAAAAGCGCGTGAGTGAATGCGTTGCCACCCCACGTGCCTGTGGCGACATTCTGTGTCAGATCGACGGTAACCGGACCAACGTCGCTGCGGTCATACCGCACAAGGTCATTGCCACCACGACCAGCGACGAAATCATCGCCCTGACGCAGAATGAAACGGTCATCCTGATTGGAGCCAAAGATCTCATCATCGAAATCACTGCCGCGCAGCTCATTCACACGGCCATTGCCCGTGATCTCATCCAAGGCGATTCCAGCGGTCGCATCCGCGATGATCCCGAAGTAAAGGTTGGCGGAAATCCCTGCTGTTGCGTCGGAGTAATCCAGCCTCACGAAACCATCGCCTTCGACCCGGATCTCATCAGATCCCTCACCGGGACGGATGTTAACCCATCCTCTGTCCCCCGGATCAACCAGAAATAGGTCATTCGCGGAGGTGCCCTCAAAAGTGGCACCGCCGTCAAAGTTCACCTCATCAATCGCAATATAGCTGTTGATGCCGAGGAAATCCGTGAACCCGAAATTGCCTTGGCCAAAGTCGGTAACGATGGTCGCGAAATTCTCAACGCCATCAACCAGAACAAGGGCGCCGATCGCGGAAGTATCTAGGAAAACACCCAGAAAGCCCCCGCTGCTGTCGACTTGCCGTGCGTCAACTGTATCGTCTCCGAGACCAACGCGCACTTCGTCGTAAAACTGCTCACCCCGCAGGATGTACAGATCATCGCCCTCGCCCCCTTCAAGGTAATCTTCCCCGGTTCCTGCGATCAGCGTGTCATCCCCCAGACCACCAAACAACTGATCGTTGCCGCCGTTGCCATTCAGCACATCGTTGTTGTCATTGCCAATCAACGTGTCGTTGCCGCCAAGCCCGTTGAGGGTGTCCTGATCCGGACCGCCGGTCAGCGTGTTGTTTCCGGAATCGCCATTTTGCAACATGCCGCTGCCTCCTGAGTATCTGACGGATGTCAGAGTGAAAGAAAAACGCAGCAGGGACTGCCATGCTGCCAAGCATCAGCCCGTGAAAACCGGACAGGCCTTTGATCATGTCTGGATCAAGTGAACGGCGCTTTGCCGTGCAGTCGCTTCTTGTTCCCGGCTGTAAGGACGCCGCTTGGGAAGACTGAATGCCTCTCTCCCCGACGGATTGGAAAAAGGGCGCGCAAGTCGCGCGCCCTTTTCGTCATGATAGAAAGCTGGGTCAGAAGATGAAATCGTCCGCCGCAAGCTCTGCGTTCGTCACGCCATAAATCGTGATCGTCATACCCGCACCATCGGAGATGATGGAGCTCAACGCCTCCACGTCATTATGCGTCCGCAGCCCTTCGCTCAGGTGGTTGGTCTGAAGGTCCGTGAAATCCGTAATCGCGGTGACTTCCCGCAACACGATGTCCTCAAACGCATTGGTGTCAAAGTCACCAATGAAATCGTTGCCGGAATTATCCCGGAAGATGAACCGGTCAAAACCGCTGCCGCCTTCGAGGTAATCGTCGCCGATGCCGCCATCCAGCCGGTCATTGCCATCTTGGCCCAACACCACATCTGACCCGCCGTGGCCATCAATCGTGTCGTTGCCACCGCGCCCTTCAAGCTGGTTGTCCTTGCCGTTGCCGGTGATGTCATCGGCCCCGTCGCGGGACCCGCGGATGTTCTCGATGCTGAGCAGGGTATGGGTGAAGGCGTTGCCGCTCCATGTGCCGGTGGCCGTGTTCTGTGTCAGGTCAACGTCAATCGGACCGACATTGCTGCGGTCATAGCGGACCGTATCGGTGCCGCCGCGCCCGGCAACGAAATCATCGCCTTGGCGCAGAATGAAACGCTCATCCGCATCAGAACCAAAAATCTCATCATCGAAGTCACTGCCACGCAGCTCGCGCACGCCACCGCTGCCGGTGATCCGATCCAGCCCAAATCCCGGCGTTGCATCCGCAACGATCCCAAAATGGAGGTTTGCGAAAATGCCGGCGCTGGCGTCGGCATAGTCAAGCCTGACGGTCCCATTTCCCTCAATCCGAATTTCATCATCGCCCTCACCGGGACGAATGCTGACCCAGCCGCTGTCACCTGCATCTACAAGGAACAGGTCATCGCCAGACGTTCCGGTAAAGCCAGCGCCGCCATTGGTGTTGACTTCGTTAAACTCCATGTATCCGTTCAGACCAAGGATGTCGGTGAAGCCGAAATTGCCCGACCCCAGATCGCTCACGATGGCCGCGAAATTCTCAACGCCGTCGATCAGGAAAAGCGCGCTTTCGACAGAGGAATCGAGATCAACGCCCAAAAAGCCCCCGGATGAGCTGGCCTGCCGCGCATCGATGGTGTCGTCTCCAAGCCCGACACGAACGAAATCCTCAAACAGATCACCGCGCAGGATGTAAAGGTCATCGCCCTCACCGCCTTCTAGATAATCATTACCGGTTCCCGCAATCAGCGTGTCATTCCCCAGACCGCCAAAAAGCTCATCACTGCCGCCATTGCCATTCAGCACATCGTCATTGCCATTGCCAATCAGGGTGTCATTGCCGCCAAAGCCGTTAAGAGTGTCCTGATCGGCGCCGCCTGTCAGCGTGTTGTTTCCGGAATCGCCATTTTGCAACATATCGTTGTCTCCATTAATGTCTGACATCTGTCAGAGCTGTAAGAATGAGAACGTTACAGGCGTGGTCAAAACGCGAGGAAAGGGCCCGCGAAAACGGGAGACATCCTGAGCCTCAGATGATTGATCTAAATGGGGCCTGCTCGCCCTATGGTATTTTTATGCGTCGACATAAGAACGAAGGCGCAGAAAACTCAACGATTATTTCTCTAAAAATTGAAAAAGTAGATGAGCGAGTCGTTAAGGTCCCAGAGAACCGCGGGACGTCATGCCGCCTTGGTTTCCGCATCAACGGTCTGAGCAAGGGTTGCGACGATCTGATCGATCTCCTCCGGCGTGGAGGTGAAACAGGGCGCAAGCAGAACGTGATCGCCTGCGGCTCCATCCGCGCAGCCCTGCGAGGGGTAGCAGATCACGCCGGCCTCCATTGCCGCCTTCAACACCCGACCGGCCAGATTGCGCGCGGCATCGAAGGGGGCCTTGGTCGCGCGGTCCGCAACCATTTCCACGGTCCAGAACAATCCCCGCCCGCGAATGTCACCCACATGGGGATGATCCTGCAACGCATCGCGCAACCCGGTTTCCAGTTGCGCGCCAAGGCTGCACACATCGGCCAGCAGGTTGCGGTCGTCGATTTCCTTCATCACCGCCATGGCCCCTGCGGTGGCCACCGCATGTGACATGTAGGTATGCCCGTTCCACAGCTTGCCGCTGCCTGCCAGAATGGGCGCCATGACCTTCTCCGCCGCCATCACCGCCGCAATCGGCTGGTATCCGGCACCCAGCCCTTTTGCCATTGTGGTGATGTCTGCGGCAATTCCTTCCTGCTCCAGCGCAAACAGACTGCCCGTGCGCCCCATGCCGCACATCACCTCATCCGCGATATAGAGCACGCCGTAGGTGTCGCAGATCTCCCTGATCCGCTTGAAATACCCTGCCGGGGCGGGTTGCGATCCCAGCGACGCGCCGACCACAGGCTCCGCCACAAAGGCAGCGACAGTATCGGGGCCCAGCGTCAGGATGCGCTCCTCCAGCTGGTTGGCCATGCGCAGGGCGAAGGCGGCCTCGCTCTCCCCTGCGTGTTGAAAACGGTAGGCATAGGCGGCGTCGATGTGTTCAACATCCACCAACAGCGGCGCAAAGGGCGCACGGCGGCCCGCGTGGCCGCTGACGGCCAAAGCGCCCAGCGTGTTGCCATGATAGCTTGGCATCCGCGCGATGATCCGCGCGCGCTCCGGTTGGCCATTTTCCAGATGGTACTGCCGCGCCAGCTTCAGCGCCGCTTCCATCGCTTCCGACCCGCTGCCCAGATACATCACCCGACCTTCGCCGGTCCCCTCTGGCGCGCGGGCGATCAGGTAGTCGGCCAGATCCTCTGCCGGTTGGTTGGTGAACAGCCCCGTATGCGCAAAACTCAGCGTTTCCATCTGCCGGGCCACTGCGGCCCGCACCGCCTTGTTGTCATGGCCGAGGCTGGACACTGCCGCGCCACCGCAGGCGTCCAGATACCTCTTGCCGGTCGCATCAATAAGGAACGCCCCTTCGCCTTTGACAATCACGGGCTGATCTCCGGTCAAAACACGGCGCAGGACGTGGCTCATGGGTCATCTCCATCTGAGGTAGTACATTGCTCTGATCTTCTATTTTAGATCCTGCCAAAGCAGAAGGCACTGCCTCATTTTTTGGCAGTTATGCCCCCGTCCAGCCACATCTGCCCTTGACCCTCCCGGTGTTTGCGCAAACGCTGCGGGCAGAAATTCCAATTGGGGGAACGCTACATGACTTCACGACAGACCACATCCATCACCCGCCGCCACCTGCTGGGCTCTGCTGCCGCCCTTGCGGGTGCTGCTGCGATCCTGCCGAAACGCGCATGGGCCGCGGACCCGATCAAGGTTGCGGGCATCTATACCGTGCCGGTGGAACAGCAATGGGTCAGCCGCATCCACCTGGCCGCCGAGACGGCACAGACGCGGGGCGACATCGAATACACTTTCACCGAAAACACCGCCAACACCGATTACGCCCGCGTCATGCGCGAATACGCCGAAGCCGGTAACACATTGATCATCGGTGAGGTTTTTGGCGCGGAACAAGAGGCGCGTGAAGTCGCCGCCGAATATCCCAACGTGGCTTTCCTCATGGGCTCGTCGTTCAAGGAAGACCCCGCACTCCCCAACTTCTCCGTCTTTGACAACTACATTCAGGACGCGGCGTATCTGTCGGGCATCATCGCAGGCGCCATGACACAAACCGGCAACATCGGCATGGTCGGCGGCTTCCCCATCCCGGAAGTGAACCGCCTGATGCACGCCTTCATGGCTGGCGCGGCAGAGATGAAGCCGGATATTTCCTTCCAGGTCAGCTTCATTGGCTCGTGGTTCGATCCGCCCAAAGCCAAGGAAACCGCATTCGCGATGATCGAAAACGGCGCGGACCTGCTCTATGCCGAACGCTTCGGTGTGTCGGATGCCGCGAAGGAGAAAGGCATCCTCGCCATCGGCAACGTGATCGACACCCAAGCCGAATATCCCGACACGGTTGTGGCTTCCGCCATCTGGCACTTTGAACCGACATTGGATGCGGCGATTGCGGCCGTGCAGGCGGGCACATTCACCGCCAAGGACTACGGCGTTTACTCCTTCATGAAGGAAGGCGGCTGCTCCCTCGCGCCCCTCGGCACGTTTGAGGGCAAAGTGCCCGAAGCGGCGATGAAACTGGTGGAAGAGCGGACGGCGGCCATCATGGATGGCTCCTACGTCGTGACGATCAACGATGAAGAGCCGAAGTCCAGCTAAATGACCCATGAAGACGGGGCGCAGGTTGTTCTGCGCCTCGACACCATCACCAAACGCTTTGGCAATCTGGTGGCCAATGACGCCATCAGCTTCTCCCTGCATCAGGGCGAAGTGATTGCGCTGCTTGGGGAAAATGGCGCGGGCAAGACGACGCTGATGAACATCCTCTTCGGCCATTACACGGCGGATGAAGGATCGGTGGAGGTCTTTGGCAACACGCTCCCCCCCGGCACACCTGCCGCAGCGCTGAACGCGGGCGTCGGTATGGTGCACCAGCATTTCACGCTGGCCGACAACATGAGCGTGCTGGAGAATATCGTGCTGGGCACAGCGCCCCTGTGGCGGCTGGGTTTTGGCAAGGGTGCCGCGCGGCGCAAGATCGTGCAACTGGTGGCGGACTACGGTCTGGCGGTGGACCCCGATGCGATGGTCGGCAGCCTCACGGTGGGCGAACGGCAGCGGGTGGAGATCCTCAAGGCGCTCTACCGCGATGCGCGGATCCTGATCCTGGATGAACCCACCGCCGTGCTGACCCCGCAGGAAACCGATGATCTGTTTGCCACCATGCGCAAAGCCGTGGCGTTGGGCCTGTCTGTGATCTTCATCAGCCACAAATTGCATGAGGTCACGGCGATTTCCTCCCGCGTGGTGGTGCTGCGCCATGGCAAGCTGGTGGCAGAAGCCCGCACCGCAGATGTGGACCGCCACCAGATGGCGCAAATGATGGTTGGCGCCGAAGTCGCCCCACCGGACGTTTCTGACGCAACACCGGGTAAGGCATTGATCACGCTAAAAGATGTCTCAACACCGCCGCGCGGGCAGGCGCAAAAGTTGACAGCTGTCAACTTTGAGTTGTGCGCTGGCCAGATCACCGGATTGGCGGGCGTTTCGGGCAATGGACAAGCCGCGCTGGCGGACCTCATCGGCGGGCTGATCGCCCCCGCTTCGGGAACGTTGGACGTGGGCGACACCGCCCCGACAAACTGGTCCCCCCGCGCAGCCCTCGCCGCAGGTATCGCGCGCATCCCCGAAGACCGCCACAAGACCGGCACCATCGCGGATTTCGACCTGACCGAAAACGCCGTGCTAGAGCTTTACGCCAAGCCCCCTTTCAGCAATCGCGGCTGGATGGACTGGCGCGCCGCACGCGGCTTCACGCAAGAGGTGATCGCAGGCTATGACGTGCGCTGCCCCGGCCCGGAGACGCCCATTCGCCTGCTGTCCGGCGGGAACATGCAAAAGCTGATCCTCGGCCGGGTGCTGGAGACAGAGCCGCAGGTGATCCTCGCCAATCAACCCGTGCGCGGGCTGGACATCGGCGCGCTGACCTATGTGCACGAACAGCTGCTGGCCGCGCGGGATCGCGGGGCGGCGGTGTTGCTGATCTCCGAAGATCTGGATGAAATCATGCAACTGTCGGATGTGATCCATGTGATTTCCGAAGGGCGTCTCTCCCCCGGTTTTGCGCGCGGGACGAAGACCACCACCGAACTGGGCGTCTGGATGGCCGGTCACGGGTTTGAGGAGGGCGCAGATGCGGCTTGAACCCATCGCCAACCCGCCGCTCAGCCGCACCTTGGGCCTGCCCGCGCTGGCGATGGTGGCCACGGTCGTGGCCGCGTCACTGCTGGCGATGATCGCAGGCGCAAATCCATTTTCGGTGCTGGGCCTGATCATCAAAGGCGCGTTCGGATCGAAATTTGCCCTGCTGGAGACGCTGAACCGCGCGACCCCGCTGATCTTCACCGGACTGGCCGTGGCCGTCGCTTTCCGCGCCAAGCTGTGGAACATCGGGGCGGAGGCGCAGCTCTATGTCGGCGCGGTCGTGACGGTGGTGCTGGGCACGGGCGCTTTGGCATGGCCTGCCTTCGCACTGCTGCCTGCGATGGCGGTGGCGGCGATTTGTGCGGGTGCGCTGGTGCTGCTGGTCCCGACCTTTTTGAAAACCCGTTTCGGCGTGGATGAAGTTGTTACCACGCTCTTGTTGAACTTCGTCGTCCTGCTGTGGGTTTCGATGCTGCTGGAAGGCGCGCTGAAAGACCCGATGGGGCTGGGCTGGCCCAAATCCGCGCGTTTGATTGCAGAGGCCCGCCTGCCGCGCATCTTTGACGGGCTGCGGTTGCATTGGGGGTTTGCCTTGGCGCTGATCGCTGCGCTCGTCGTCTGGGTGATCCAGCGCCGCACGACGCTCGGCTATGAGATGCGCGCGGTGGGACTGAACGCGGAAGCCGCGAAATTCGCAGGCATCCCGGTGAACGCGGTGCTGATCAAAACCGCGTTGCTGTCCGGGGGCTTGGCGGCCCTTGCAGGCTTCTCCGAAGTGGCGGGGCTGAAAGGCAGCCTGACCTTGGATATCTCCCCCGGATTTGGCTACACGGGCATCATCGTGGCGATGCTGGCGCTTCTGAACCCGCTGGGCGTGGTGGTCGCGGCACTCTTTGTCGCGGGCATCTTTGTGGGGGCAGACAGCATGAGCCGCGCAGCAGGCGTGCCGACCTATCTGGCCGATATCATGCTGGCGCTGTCACTGCTCCTCATGGTGCTGGCGATCATGCTCACCAAGTTCCGAGTGAGGCGCGATTGATGGATATTATCGACATTCTCCTCTCCGCCAGTTTCTGGACCGCTGCGATCCGCATTGCGTCGCCCCTGATCTTTGCCGCGCTGGGCGAGCTGATCTGCGAGCGGGCAGGGGTGCTGAACCTCGGGATCGAAGGGATCATGGTGGTGGGCGCTTTCGCAGGTTGGATGGCGGTCTATCTGGGCGGCGGGCTGTGGTTTGGCGTGGCTGTGGCGATGGCATCGGGGATGCTGTTCGGGCTGCTGCACGGGACGCTGACAGTGCCGTTTGGGTTGAGCCAGCACGTGGTCGGCCTTGGCATCACGCTACTGGCCACATCGCTGACCTACTATTGCTACCGTCTGGCCCTGCCGGAGGTCACGTCGCCCCCAAAGATCGAAGCGTTTCAGCCTTATGAAATCCCGTTCCTTTCAGACCTGCCCCTGATCGGCCCGGCGCTGTTCTCCCAAACCCCGCTGACCTACCTCGCCTTTATCCTCGTGGGCGTGGTCAGCTTCACGCTGTACCGGACACCGCTGGGCCTCGCCCTGCGCGCGGCGGGCGAAAACCCTGCGGCGGTGGAGGCGCAGGGCCTCAGCGTCACCGCCATCCGGATGGGCGCGGTGATGGTCGGCAGCGGGTTGATGGCCGTAGGCGGGGCGTTCCTGACCATGAGCGCGTTCAATTCGTTCTTTTTCGAGATGGTGAACGGGCGGGGCTGGATCTGTATCGCACTGGTCGTCTTCGGATCGTGGATGCCGTGGAAAACGCTGTTGGGCGCGGTGCTGTTTGCGGCGTTTGATGCGCTGCAAATCCGGGTGCAGCAGACGCCGCTGGGCGCGGATGTACCGTACCAGATTTTCCTGATGGCACCTTATGTTCTGTCCATCCTTGCGCTGGTTGTGATGTCGCGGCGGGCGCAAGTCCCCGCTGCCCTCATGGTGCCTTTCAATAAAGGAGAACGCTGATGTTCGATCTCATCGTAAAAGGCGGCACGCTGCCCGATGGCACCACCACTGACATCGGCATCAAGGACGGCCTCATCGCCGCGATGGAGCCGCTGGACGCGCAAGCCGGGGAAATCATCGACGCCACCGGCGATCTGGTCAGCCCGCCGCTGGTCGATCCGCATTTCCATATGGACGCCACGATGAGCTACGGCATCCCGCGCATCAATGCCTCAGGCACTTTGCTGGAGGGGATTGGCCTGTGGGGTGAACTCAAAGAAGTGATGAAAGCCGATGAGGTCAAGGCCCGCGCGCTGACCTATTGTGACTGGGCGGCCTCATTGGGGCTGCTGGCGATCCGGTCCCATGTGGACACCTGCCACGACAGCCTGATGGGGGTGGAGGTGTTGCTGGAGGTGCAGAAGGAGGTTGCGGAGTACATCGACCTGCAACTCGTGGCCTTCCCGCAGGATGGCCTCTACCGGGATCCGACGGCATATGAGAACACGATCCGCGCGCTGGATATGGGCGTCGACGTGGTGGGTGGCATTCCGCATTTTGAACGCACGATGGCGGATGGCGCGCGGTCAGTGACCGCCCTGTGCGAGATCGCGGCGGAACGCGGCTTGATGGTCGACATGCACTGCGATGAAACCGACGACCCGATGTCGCGGCATATCGAAACACTGGCCTTTGAGACCACACGTCTGGGATTGCAGGGCCGGGTGGCGGGATCGCACCTGACCTCGATGCATTCGATGGACAACTACTATGTCTCCAAACTGCTGCCACTGATGGCGGAGGCCGAGGTGGCGGCGATCCCTAATCCGTTGATTAACATCGTTCTTCAGGGGCGGCATGATACCTATCCGAAACGCCGGGGCCTCACGCGGGTGAAGGAGATGCAGGCCCATGGCATCACCGTGGGCTGGGGTCAGGATTGCGTGCTGGACCCGTGGTATTCGCTGGGCACGGGCGACATGCTGGATGTGGCTTTCATGGGGATGCACGTGGCGCAGATGACCTCTCCGGCAGAGATGCAGCGGTGCTTTGACATGGTCACGACGGGGAATGCGCAGATCATGGGGTTGCAGGATTATGGGCTGCGGGTCGGCGCGAAGGCATCGATGGTGGTGCTGGATGCGGGCAGCGCGGTGGAGGCGCTGCGGCTCAGGCCGGATCGGTTGTGTGTGATTGCCAAGGGCAAGGTGATCGCGCGGCAGGCGCGCAATGAGGCGCAGTTGAGCCTGCCGGGGCGGCCTGCCTCGGTGCGGCGCAGGCACCGGGCGGGTTAGGCGGTCACGCGAACGGCTTTGCAGGCCATCTCAAACGCGCCTTGCAGGGCTGTGCCCAATGGCGGCGTCAGGGCGTGGGTGTAGGTGGGCGCAAGCCAGCTTTCGTATTTGGGGCCAAGGCCCCCGGCGAGGCTGAGCGTATCCCCTTCGGCAAACCCAAGCGCGTCCAGCCCGCTTTGGAGAAACCGCACGCCTTCCTGCATCAGACCAACCGCGATGGCATCGCCCGCCTCAGCCGCAGGAACGATGTCGAGCGCGAGTTTCGCATAATCCCCCGGCACCGCATCCGCGCCAAAGGCGATCACGCCGTGCAACCCGCCGTGCTGGTCCAGCATCGCGCGGCTGAGCGGGCTGTGAGGACGCATGGTGTCGTGGGCGAGCAAGACCTCCTCCAGCAACCGACGCCCCAGCCAGGCGCCTGCGGCTTGGTCCGACAGTTTGAACCCCCAGCCCGCGACATGGCGGATGGTGCCCTGCTGCTGACAGGCAATGATCGGCCCGGTGCCAAGGGCGAGGACATAGCCATCGGCTTCGCCCAAGGCGCCGATCACGGTGGTTTCGCGATCCGCCGTGGCGCTGGTCTGGCCGTAGGGCAGGGCCGCAGCAACGCGGTCCACAGCGGCTTGGGAGTTGGCCCCGGCCACGCCCACATGGGCGGTGATCTGGTCGAGCGGCGTTCCGTTGAGCCCCGCTGTCGCCAGGGCATCGGCCACAGCGTCGGTCATATTCGTGAGTGCCGCTTCATATCCCGTGGCGACATTGGCGGATTTTCCCGTGGCCTGCGCAAGGATGCCAGCCGCCAGCGTCCCGACAGCTGCACGGCAGCCGGTCCCGCCTCCGTCAACGGCCACGATGACCCTGTTTTGTGCTGCTGACATCCGTCTTCCTTGGCTCAAAGGGTGGACCGATCCAACCGCTTGCCGCGCATCCTACTTCATGGGCGGTGCAGTGCAACAGGACCAACCGGGTTGAAAACAGGATTAGTTAGCGCTAACAGTCATTGCAACAAAAGATGCACGTCCTCAACAAAAGGAAAAGCCTCATGTCCATCAAGATTGCAATCAACGGATTTGGCCGGATCGGGCGCTGCGTGCTGCGCGCGCTGCTGGAAGACGGCAGTACCGATATCGAGGTGGTGGCGATCAACGACCTGGCCCCGAACGAGACACTGCTGCATCTGCTCAAATACGACAGCGTGCATGGGCGTCTGACCACGGATGCGCGTGTGGAGGGGAATGTGATGCACGTCGGCCCCCACACCGCGCGGCTGACCGAAGAGCGCGATCCGACCAAGCTGCCCTGGGGCGATGTGGACATCGTGTACGAATGCACCGGCCATTTCACCGCGCGCGATGCGGCGGCGAAACATCTGGAGAACGGCAGCAAACGGGTTCTGATTTCCGCCCCCGGCAAAGGCGCGGACCGCACGGTGGTGTACGGCGTGAACCATGGAGACCTGACGGCGAAGGATGTGATCGTTTCCAACGCCTCCTGCACGACGAATTGTCTGGCGCCGCTGGCGATGGTGCTGGAGCAAACCTGCGGGATTGAAACCGGATACATGACCACGATCCACGCCTTCACAGGCGATCAGCCCAGCCATGACAGCGCGCACCGCGACCCGTATCGGGGCCGCGCGGCTTCGGCCTCCATGGTGCCCACATCCACGGGGGCGGCGGCGGCGATTTCACTGGTGCTGCCGGCACTGAAAGGCAAGCTGGAAGGTTCTGCCGTGCGGGTGCCGACGCTGAACGTGTCGATGGTGGACCTGAGCTTCATGCCTGCCCGCGCCACCTCCGTTGAAGCGGTGAATGCGGCGCTGAAAACGGCGTCAGAAGGTCCGCTGAAAGGCGTGTTGTCCTATGAACCCGATCCGATGGTGTCGATTGATTTCAACCATGATCCGCATTCGTCCTGCTTTGCCCCGGCGCAGACCAAGATGACTGATGGCGGCATGATGCGTGTGGTCAGCTGGTATGACAACGAATGGGGTTTTTCGTGCCGGATGAACGACACAGCCCGCGTGATGGCGGGATTGATGCGCTAACAGGCGTATCGTTTGTGCGGGCGTTGTGTCGGGATATTTTTGGCCAAAAAGAGAAGAGGCGTTGGTGGTGTGCCATCACCCGTTCCGAGGATGGGACGTGGCAGGCACCGGTTGAGAAGGGGGGCGGCCTGCCAGTGCGCGGGGTGCTAGGGTCTGTTGACATTCATAACAGTTCACCAGCGCGAGACAGATTTTGCCTCCAGTGCGCTGATTTGACCGCAGCGATGCGGGCCATCGGTAGGGCAAATCTGCGACGCTGAGGGCAAAATCTGCCGCGCCGCGAAGCGGTTTCGCCGAAATTGCCCAGGGCGTCGTCACGTGAGCTTGAAATAACCCGTTATTGCTGCGCTCCCGTTCCTAGACCTGAGCAATTTCGGACTGAAACTGGTGAATTGTTATGAATGTCAATAGACCCTAGAGCGAGGTCGCAGCGCGGCTGGCCTGGTCGTATTGCCCTGACATCGCCCGCAGGCTGGCGGCGATCTGGCGCAGTTCGGTGCCGCTGATGCCCATGTGGGACAGCCCGTCGAGGAAACAAGACTGGCGCACCTTGCGGTAGGCTGCACAAAGTGCTGCACCCTCGGCAGAGGTGCGGTAGAACACTTCCTTGCCGCGCCGTTCTGACGCCAGCAAGCCGGATTTCAGCAGCTTGCGCAGGGCGTAGTTGACCGTATGCGTGTCTTCGATGTTCAGCAGGAAACAGATGTCCCCCAGCCGTTTTTCGCGGCTGCGGCTGTTGGTGTTGTGCAGAACGAGGATTTCCAGTGCCGTCAGATCTGCATTGCCTGCCGCCGCCATGCAGCGCTGCATCCAGCGGTTGAAGGCATTGCAGGCGATGATCATGCCGTATTCGAGTTCAGAGGCTTCCCAGCCTTCCCCTTCGGCAAGGTGCCGGGAAGAGACGATCCGCCGCTCGGGCAGGGGTTTGTCGGGCGGGGTTTCTGTGGGATCGGCCATGTCTGCTCCGCTTTTCTGTGGATAAAACGCTAGTGATTTACCGTCAAATTGCAAGAATATTTGTCGGTATGTGCAGGGCGAGTGCGATTGCGGCGGAAGCTGGGCGGGGCGGAGATGTTGGGTGTGGTATCAATGAAACAGCACCTATACGGGAATTTATCAACATGTAGATGT
The DNA here is from genome assembly GCF_947500075.1 of uncultured Sulfitobacter sp. GTDB lineage: Bacteria > Pseudomonadota > Alphaproteobacteria > Rhodobacterales > Rhodobacteraceae > Sulfitobacter. Next base: position 111,388 of record NZ_CANMQS010000004.1, read on the forward strand.
TCGAGCCTGTTCCCTGCCTACATGTTGATTGCGCGCCTCAAGTTGCGACACATCTGTCAAGAGACGCCTGCAAGACATTGGAATCCAGCGATAAAGCGCTTCCCCCAATAGGGGTGTTTTGCTACTTTCGGGGTAATAAAAAAAGATTGAGGCAGTGGTACAGTTATGAAGACGGGCTTTAAGGGCACGTTTGTCATCAGCTGGTCGCAAACAGAAATCGACGGTCTTGATGCCGCACCGGTGCAGAACCTTTCCATAGGGGCGGCATGGGCGTGGCGGGGGGATGCCATCCGGGTAGATGGTCCGAGCGATGTGTTGCGGCTGGATCAGGCGGACGGTGCAGAAGAACTTCGCAAACGCGCAGCACGTATGGTGCACCGCTTGGTCGGCGCCGCCCTGGAAGGGGACAGGCCGCGGCCGTTCCTGCGCAAGGCGTCTGGTGATATCCCTTTGATGGACAACAGTTTTGTCGTCACCGATGGCAGCAAAAGCTATACCGTGACGCTGATCGAAGTCGGCGGTGGCAGCCAGCCTTTGCTGATGTTCCTTGATGCCATTCCGCCGCGCAACACCGACCTTTGGGTGGTGCATCACACGCTGGGCGTGGCGCCGAAGGATGACATGGCATCGGGTCAGGCGAGCGTGATTTGTTTCACCCCCGGCACACGGGTGCGCACGCCGCATGGGTTGTCGCTGATCGAGGATCTGCGCGAAGGCGATCTGGTGCAGACCAAGGACAACGGCGTGCAGCCGATCCGTTGGGTCGGCAGCAGACGGATGACCGGCGCGCGGCTGTTTGCGATGCCGCATTTGCGCCCCGTGCGCATTCAGGCGGGCGCGATGTGTGAGGACATGCCGGATCACGATCTGGTTGTCTCTCCCGACCACCGGATGTTGTTCAAGGGGGCTGCCGCGCAGGACCTGTTCAACACGCCGGAGGTTTTGGTGGCGGCGAAGGATATGATCAACGGGACTTCGATCACGGTGGATCTGAAGATGCGGGAGGTGACCTATGTGCACTTGCTGCTGGATCACCATCAGGTGCTGTGGGCCAATGGGATGGAGACGGAGAGCTTCCACCCGGCGTCGGCGTCTTTGAGTGCGCTGGACGATGCGGACCGCGCGCAGCTTTTGGCGGCGCATCCGGAGGTGGCCTATGATCCGCATACCTACGGGAGCTATGCGCGGCGGAACCTGTCGACGTCAGAGGCGGCGATTTTGCAGCATGCGGCTTGAGGGGGGGGGGGTCTCCCAGGCGAGCCTCACACCCCGCCGTGCATTAATGTGGCCGCTACAACAGTAGCGGTCAAAACGGGTGCGATTTCATAGCACGTCTTGTCAGAGTTTGCTTCAGCTCGGTTGTCGCGGCTGCGCGGGAACGGATAGCCAGTACTGTTGTTGGTCAAGTTCACAGGGTTTCTGGCTTTGGGAAGTCTCTAGTCAAAATGACGTGCTCAGACGACTGTCGGCCGAAATTGGATTGCCGGGTTGCTACCGGTAGTCACTATTTGTGATCAGGTTCACAATTGCTGGGCGTGCTCTGATCTAGGCTCAGTTTAAGGACCGGCACTTTAAGACATTGCCGATACCGCAGAATGCACTCCTGGGGTAGAGATCTTGAGCATACTATTGTAAGGTTGTTTTGGGGGTCCCTGAATCTCCCAATGGTAGATCGCCGTATTTTTGCCGCTTTGCAATGCTTTACGTCGTAAAACCTGAAGTTAACCCTATTTGAGCGAGTGTTTGATGCGAAAGAAATTGTACCTTTTCAGTGCCGTTGCCATGCTTTCCTATTCGGGCTGGACCACCGCCGTACTGGCCGCTCAAGAGCGGTTTGAGTGCACGCTGACGCAGCGTTCAAATCGAGGACCGGTGCCAGAAGTGATTGATGTGATTGTCGATAGATCGCGAAACACTGTGCAGGTACAGGATGTATTCACAAGGCAATTGTTCCCAGAGCCGATCTACGCAACGATTACCACGGCGAGCCCCCAGAAAATCTCTGTGCGTTGGAAGTTGACAGGACTGTCGTATAAGGGATCGGAGACGGCCATCACAGGCGGTATTGTCGATTATAAGCTCAGCATCCGGCTCGATACTTTGAGCGCCAGCCTCTCAGGGGTCTCACGGGAGTATTACTCTCGGGTGTTTGGTGAGGGCCGCTGTGGCCGTGTCAATTAGCAAGCGAAGTGGTATCACGGAGTTGAGTAGCCCCCTCAACTCTCCCCCGCACTCCCAATCAACGCCTTAATAATCGCCACAGCACTCTCGCTGTGCCAATTGGCGTCCCCCCGCATCCGCGCGATCTCCTGACCTTCGGGATCAATAATCACCGTAATCGGCAGGCCAAAGACCCCCATCTGGCTGGCCAGGGTCTGTTTGGGGTCCTGATGGCGGGGCAGGCTGTCGACGCCTGCTTCGGCGAAGAACTTCTTGATGCCTTCGGGGGAATTGCGGCCTGATGCGATGGTCACGACCTGAAAGTCATCGCCGCCCAGCTCTTTTTGCAGGGCGTTCAGCTCAGGCATTTCCTTGCGGCAGGGCGCGCACCATGTGGCCCAGAAGTTCAGCAGCACCCATTGGCCGCGGTAGTCTTCCAGCGTGCCTTTGCCTGCGCCATCGGCCAGATCAAAAGCTGCGTTGGACGTGGCCACGGGTGTGTCATGCACCACCAGTTTTTTCATGTCGCCTGTCCGTAGGCTGAGGATGTCCGCGCCCCCGGCAAAGGCAGGGTTTGCACCCACGAGAAGGGCCGTATACACGAAGGCCAGCAGCAGTTTTTTCATTCTTTCCTCCGAAGGCAGCACGATGAGCGACAAAGACGCAAACAAGATGTGGGGCGGCCGGTTCGCCGCCGGACCCGATGCGATCATGGAGGCAATTAATGCCTCCATCGGGTTCGACAAGCGTATGGCTGCACAAGACATTGCAGGTTCACGCGCCCATGCCGCCATGCTTGCGGCCACGGGCATCGTTGAGGGTAGCGATGCGGATGCGATGAGGGAAGGCTTGCTCACGATCTTGTCAGAGATTGAAGGGGGCGATTTTGCCTTCTCGACCGCGCTCGAAGACATCCACATGAACGTGGAGGCGCGGCTGAAGGATTTGATCGGGGAGCCTGCGGGGCGTTTGCACACCGCGCGGAGCCGCAATGATCAGGTGGCGACGGATTTCAAACTCTGGGTGCGCGATCAGCTGGATGCGTTTGACAGCGGCTTGCTGGCGTTGATCAAGGCGCTCATCAGGCAGGCGGAGGCCGGGGCCGATTGGGTCATGCCGGGGTTCACCCATTTGCAGACGGCGCAGCCCGTCACATGGGGGCATCACATGATGGCCTATGTGGAGATGTTCGGGCGGGACCTGAGCCGCGTGCGGGATGCGCGGGTGCGGATGAACGAAAGCCCCCTGGGGGCGGCGGCGCTGGCGGGCACATCTTTCCCGATTGATCGGGAGATGACCGCGAAGGCGCTGGGATTTGACCGGCCGACGGCGAATTCTCTGGATGCGGTGAGCGACCGGGATTTTGCGTTGGAGTTCCTGTCCTGCGCCAGCATTTGCGCCATGCACCTGAGCCGTTTTGCGGAGGAGTTGGTGATCTGGTCGTCGGCGCAGTTCCGGTTTGTGGTGCTGTCGGATCGGTTCTCTACAGGTTCCAGCATCATGCCGCAGAAGAAGAACCCGGATGCGGCGGAACTGATCCGGGCGAAGGTCGGGCGCATCTTTGGCGCGCAGACAGCGTTGATGATGGTGATGAAGGGGCTGCCGCTGACCTATTCCAAGGACATGCAGGAAGACAAGGAACAGGTCTTTGACGCCGCTGACAACCTGATGCTGGCGTTGGCGGCGATGGAGGGCATGGTGCGGGACATGAATGCCAACCGCGAAAGCCTTGCCGCTGCGGCGGGGAGCGGTTTTTCGACGGCCACGGACCTTGCCGATTGGCTGGTGCGGGTGCTGGGTCTGCCGTTCCGCGATGCGCATCACATCACGGGCAGCCTTGTGGGCATGGCGGAGAAGGCGGGCTGTGACCTGCCGGATCTGACGCTCGCAGATATGCAGCAGGTGCATAGCGGGATTACGGCGGATGTATTTGGTGTGCTGGGTGTGGAAAACTCGGTAAACTCACGTATGTCATATGGAGGTACCGCACCGGAACAGGTGCGCCGCCAGATCGCACGCTGGAAGGAGATTTTGGGATGAAAACGCTTGTCGCGCTGATGGCGCTGACCGCCCTTGTCGCCTGCGGTGCGGATGGGGAGCCTACACAGCCCACCATGAACAGCACGATCACGCTGTCCAACCACGGCATTGATGGGCAAACGAACGTGGCGGTGCGCCGTGGGCCTGTCACCTTTGGTCTAGGAGTTGGATTGTGAAAAAACTGGTACTCTTCGCAGGTTTGCTCATCGCGCTTGGCGCCTGTGGCGGACCGCCGCCGGATCAGGATGAGCGGGTTCATCTGCGCCATGGCAAAGTTGGGTCTGACCCCGGCGTGAGCATTCACGGCGATATCCGGGTTGGTGTTGTGAGCAACCTCTAGGCATGTCCCCGCTGCGCCTGATCTTCCTCGCCCTTGCGATCTGGGGCGCGATCCATCCGATGTATTACTTCATCCGTTGGTTCAATGAGAACGGCTATGACATCATGGCGATGGTTGACGCGTGGCATGTGAATGCGGCAGGCAGTGGTTTGGTCTGGGATCTGACCATTGCCGCCGTTACGCTGACTGTCTGGATCATCGCAGAGGTGGCCAGGCGCCGGAACTGGATCGGTTTGATCGCCATTCCTGCGACGTTTTGCATCGGGGTGTCTTGTGGCTTGCCGCTGTACCTCTTTCTGAGGTCAGCGCCAGGTCGGTAGTCTGGCGCTGGGATATTTAAGGCCAAAAAGAGTATGGACCATTTCCTTTATCGCGACGGCGCGCTGTATGCCGAGGATGTCGCTATTTCCGAGATTGCGGCAGCCGTGGGCACGCCGTTCTACGTTTATTCCACAGCGACGCTGCTCCGGCATTTCCGGCTGTTTGATGAAGCGCTGGCGGGCATGGACCATCTGGTCTGCTATGCGATGAAGGCCAATTCCAATCAGGCGGTGCTGCGGACGCTGGCGCAGGCGGGCGCGGGAATGGATGTGGTTTCGGGCGGGGAATACCGCCGCGCGCGGGCGGCTGGTGTGCCGGGCGACCGGATTGTCTTTTCCGGCGTAGGCAAGACCCGCGAAGAGATCCGGCTGGCGCTGGAAGGCGGCATCCGGCAGTTCAATGTGGAAAGCGAGCCGGAAATGGCGGTGCTGGACGCCGAAGCACAGGCGCTGGGTCTGCGCGCGCCGATCACCGTGCGGGTGAACCCGGATGTGGATGCCAAGACACACGCCAAGATCGCAACGGGCAAGTCAGAGAACAAGTTCGGCATCCCGATTTCCCGCGCGCGGGAGGTCTATGCGATGGCGGCCACCATGCCGGGGCTGGAAGTCATCGGCATCGACGTGCACATCGGCAGCCAGTTGACCGATCTTGAGCCCTACCGGCTGGCCTACCGCAAAGTGGCGGAACTCACCGAACAGCTGCGCGCGGATGGGCATGGCATCATGCGGCTGGACCTTGGGGGCGGCCTTGGCATCCCCTATGAGCGGAGCAATGCCGACCCGCCGCTGCCGTCTGACTACGGGCTGGTGGTGCGTGAGGAGTTGGGCCATCTGGGGTGCGAGATCGAGATTGAGCCGGGGCGTCTGATCGCGGGGAATGCAGGCCTGATGGTCAGCGAAGTGATCTACGTCAAATCCGGCGAGGGCCGGGATTTTCTGATTATTGACGGGGCAATGAATGACCTTATCCGGCCCGCTATGTATGAGGCGCACCACGATATCATCCCGGTCATAGAACCTGCACCGGGGGTAGAGCCGCAGCCGATCGACATCGTCGGGCCGGTCTGCGAATCCGGGGATACCTTTGCCAAGCAACGCCTGATGCCGCCGATGAAATCCGGTGATCTGGCGGCCTTCCGGTCCGCGGGCGCCTATGGTGCGGTGATGGCGAGCGAGTATAACTCACGCCCGCTGATCCCCGAAGTTCTGGTGCATGAAGATCAATTTGCGGTTATTCGCGCACGTCCGACCTTTGACGAAATGATAAACCGCGATACCATTCCCCCATGGTTTTGACCGCGCAGCCCTGATCCGGGCGTGCGGGGTCGTCTGGATAAGCCGCTTGAAAAGGGCAAACGCATGACCTCATTCACGCCAAATGACCTGCGCCATGCGCTCAGCCGATTGCGCTGGCCGTTGCGTCTGACCTGGGCGGGGATGCTGGTGGAGCGTCTGGTCCAGACGCTTTGGCCGCTGATGAGCATCTGTTTGCTGGTTCTGGCTGCCCTGATGCTGGGCATGCAGGACGTTGTGATGATCGAACTGGTCTGGGCCGGTGTCGTGCTGGCCGCGTTGGGAGGGGTGGCCGCATTGGTCTATGCCCTGCGTCAATTCCGACTGCCCACCAGGGGGGAGGCGATGGCGCGGCTGGATGCCAGCCTGCCGGGACGGCCCATTCAGGCAATGCTGGACGATCAGGCGATTGGTGACAGTGACGACGCCTCTGTCGCGGTCTGGCGGGCCCACAAGGCGCGGATGGCGGAACGCGCAGCAATGGCGCGCGCGGTGCCGGGCGATTTGCGGGTGTCCAAACGTGATCCTTTTGCACTACGCTATGTGGCGGTGCTGGCTTTTGCCATGGCATTGCTGTTCGGCTCTATCTGGCGGGTGGGATCGGTCACGGACATGGTGCCCGGCGGCACTGCACAAGCGGCGGGGCCGGTCTGGGAAGGCTGGGCGGAGCCCCCGCGCTATACCGGGTTGCCCACACTTTATCTGAACGATCTGGCCGAAGGTGCGCTGGAATTGCCCGAAGGGACGCTGATCACCTTGCGGTTCTACGGCGACGTCGGGGCGCTGACGCTGGCCGAAACCGTCTCGGGGCGCACGGGCGACTTGCCTGCGGCATCTGACCCCGCACAGGATTTCACGGTGTTGCAAGACGGCAGTTTTGCGATTTCGGGACCTGGTGGGCGCAGCTGGGATGTGACCCTGCGCCCGGACATCGCGCCGGAAGTGGAGCTTTTGGGCGCGCCGGACGTGGCCGCCTTGGGCGAGATGCGCCTGCCGTTCTCTGCCAGTGACGACTATGGCGTGGAAGCGGGGGAGGCGCGCATTGCGCTTGACCTTGATGCGGTCACGCGGCGCTACGGGCTGACCATCGACCCTGATCCGCGGGAAGATATCGTTGTGCCCCTGCCGATGCCGATCTCAGGGGACCGCGCATCGTTTGAAGAAAACATGATCGAGGATTTCTCGAAACACCCTTGGGCGAACCTGCCGGTGCAGATCAGCCTGAGCGTGCTGGATGCCGCCGAACAGGCAGGCCAGACCGACCCCAGTGCACTGGTCCTGCCGGGACGGCGCTTTTTTGCGCCTGCGGCGGCGGCGGTGATCGAGATGCGCCGCGATTTGCTGTGGTCCAAGGCCAATACGCCGCGCATCGCACAGGTATTGCGTGCGGTCAGTTACAAACCCGAAGATGCGTTCCGCTCCCAGACGACGGCGTTGCGTCTCAAGGGGGTGATCAAACGGCTGGAACTGCACGCCAATTACGGCCTCAGCGATGACATTCAGGAAGAACTGGCCGATGATCTGTGGGATCTGGCGATCGAGCTGGAAGAAGGTGTGCTGGCCGATGCGCTGGAACGGATGCGCCGCGCGCAGGAGCGGTTGCAGGAGGCGATGAAGAACGGCGCCAGCGATGAGGAAATCGCGGAGCTGATGGACGAGCTGCGCCGCGCAACCGAGGAATACATGCAGCAACTTCAGCGCCAGCAGGCGCAGGAGCGGGAGCAGAACGGCGACCAGCAGGGCCAGCAACAGCAGCAGGGCGAAAGCATGCAGATGACGCAGGATGACCTGCAACGCATGATGGATCACATTCAGGAGCTGATGGAGCAGGGCCGCATGGCCGAAGCCGAACAGGCGCTCAAGGAACTCCAGGAGATGATGGAGAACATGCGCATCACCGAAGGTCAGCAGGGTCAGGGCGGGCAATCGCCCGGAGAGCAGGCGATGGAGGGGCTGGCGGACACCTTGCGTCAGCAGCAAGGTCTCAGCGATCAGGCCTTCCGTGATCTTCAGGAGCAGTTCAATCCCGGCGCGCAAGCGGGTGAATCCGAAGGCAACGAGGGCCGCAACGGCGGTCAGGGCCGGGGCCAAAGCCATGAAGGCCAGCAAGGGCAGGGTCAGGGCAGCGGTCAGCAGCCGGGCCAGCAGCGGCAGGGTCAAAACGGCCAGCAGACCACGCCCGAAGGCGGGGAACAGGGCGAAGAGGGACTGGCCCAACGTCAGGAAGCGCTGCGCAATGAGTTGCGCCGCCAGCAGCAGAACCTGCCGGGGCAGGGCACGCCGGAAGGCGACGCCGCGCGGGACGCGCTGGACCGGGCTGGCCGCGCCATGGATGACGCAGAAGAGGCGTTGCGCAACGACAATCTGGCAGATGCCATCGACAACCAGAGCCAGGCGATGGAAGCCCTGCGCGAGGGCATGCGGGCCTTGGGCGATGCGATGGCCCAGCAGGAACAGAACCGCCAGCCCGGACAGGGCACAGCAGAATCCGATCGCCGCGCAGACAACCGCGACCCTCTGGGCCGGGAACAGGGCGGCAATGGCGCAAACAGCACCGACGCACCGCTGGCGCAAGGACCGGGTGGGTCCGAACGCGCACGGCGGTTGCTGGATGAGATCCGTCGCCGCTCAGGCGAAACCGAGCGGCCGGAGTTGGAACGCGACTACCTCAACCGGTTGTTGGAGCGGTTCTGAGCCGGGATCAGGCGCAGCAGCAGCGTTTCAGTTGGAGGACTGCGCCGCCTTGTCGTCAAGCCAGCTGGCCATGGATTGCACCTGCACATCGAGCCACCCGCGCAACCCGTCGACCCAGGTGACAAAGCTTGTCAGGAAGGGATCAAGTTGCGGCACGGCTTCCGCCAGCTGCGGTGCAAAGACATAGATGAGCGCCATCAGCACGAACAGCAGGACAATCAGCAAAAAGCCCATGCGAAACCCTCTGCGTTTCGGTGGAGTGGTTTCTTCATAGCTTTCGTCGGCTGTTGCGCCGCCATGCCCGTGATCGTCACTGCGCAGGGTCGAATTGATTTCTTCGATATCGGGGAGCAATTCACGGCGGGAGGTTGCGCCCACGGCACCCATGGCCGCTTCGGTCACCGGTTCACCACGCATGCGGGCCATCCGGCTGCGGGCCTGAACGGTGCGGGTGTCGGCATCATCTGAAGGTTCGGCGGTTTGCAGATCTGCATCCGACAGGTCTTCGCCGGGAGGGTCTTCCGCCTGCTGCAACCCAAGGTCAGGCTGGCTTTCCAATGGATCCTGATCCGCTTGCTGGCGCTTTCTGCGGGCTTCATGCTCCGCCTCGGCCTCTTGCCGCAGGATGTCCGCAACGGCGGGGTCCAACTGCCGCCGCGCGGGTTCCGGCCCCCCCGGCGGGGTGGGGGGCGGTGGCGGGGCGACCTCCTCATCCTCGTCGGGGATGTCCTCTGTTGTGCCCAATTCCTCCAGCGTTTCGGGATCTTCGTCGGGCATGTAATCGGGATGATGCTGGAACCACGTCTGTCCGCAATTGGAGCACTGGACGTCCCGGCCGGACGTCGGAACCACCTCATCGGGGACTTCGTACTGGGCGTCGCAATTGGGGCAGGTCAGCCGCATGTTGTGTTCCGTTGTTCGATCATGGCCACATATTGGTTTTGAACAGCAGCATATGGTTAAGAATTCGACTAGAAAAGCGATAATGCCGCTCAGAGTGGCCAAGTGACGGATTGAATCCTCAGCGGTGCTGAGGCACAACAGTCCCAAGAAAACAGGGTGGTTCCGTGATCGAGCTGGAAAATGTGGCCTACAGCTACGGCGGGGGCGAATTACTGTCGGATATTTCGCTGAAACTGGCACCGGGCTCGTTTCACTTTTTGACCGGCCCGTCGGGCGCGGGAAAGACGACACTTCTCAAGCTATGTTATGGCGCGTTGCTGCCCACGGCGGGCTATGTGCGGCTGTTTGATGCGGATGTGCGCGGGTTGGACCGGGATGACATCGCAGCGGTCCGGCGGCGGGTCGGGGTTGTGCATCAGGACGTGCAGTTTCTGGATCATCTGAGCGTCTCGGACAACGTGTCATTGCCCCTGATGGTGTCAGGCCGACAGGATGATGCGGCGGGCAATGATCTGGGGGAGCTGTTGTCCTGGGTCGGATTGACCAACCGTGCTGACGCGATGCCGCCTGAATTGTCCGGCGGCGAACGGCAGCGCGCCGCGGTGGCCCGCGCGGTGATCATGTCACCTGATGTGGTGCTGGCGGATGAGCCGACGGGGAACATTGACTGGGAGATGTCCCAACGCTTGCTGCGGCTGCTGATTGAGCTCAACAAGATGGGCAAGACCGTGCTGATCGCCACCCATGACCTGAGCCTCATTCGCGCCACCAAGGCCCATGTGCAGGCCCGCGTGCTGCGCATCGCCAATCGGCGCATTCAATTGGCGGGGGCGGACCTGTGAAGCTGGGTGGCGGCATCCTGCAACATCTGCGCGCCCTGGTTGCGGGAGACCGGCAGGCGGACCGCGTTGTGCCGCCATCGGGCTTTACCGCGCAGCTGACGGTCTTTGTGGCGGGTGCGATGGCCTTTCTGGCGGTCTTTGCGCTGGCGCTGTCACTGGCGGCCGGCAGGCTGGCGGAGCGTTGGGGGGACGAGTTGGCGCAGTCGGCCACGATCCGGATTGTCGCCCCGCTGGACCAGCGGCAGGCCCAGACGGAGGCCGCGTTGCGCATTTTGGAGACCACCGCAGGCGTGGCCACGGCGCGCGCACTGACCGATGAAGAACAACAGGCCCTGCTGGCGCCCTGGTTCGGACCGGATCTGGCGCTGGACACGCTGCCGGTGCCGCGTCTGATCGAAGTGATTGAGGAAGGCGATGGCATTGACCCTGTCGGCCTGCGGCTGCGCCTGTCGGCGGAGGTGCCCGGTGCGGTGTTGGATGATCATGGCCGCTGGCGCGCGCCTTTGGTGCAGGCGGCAGACCGGCTGCGCCTGCTGGGGTGGCTGTCGATTGTGCTGATTGGCGCGGCGGTGGCCGCAATGGTCACGCTTGCGGCCAGTGCGGCCCTTGCGGCCAATGCGCAGGTGATTGCGGTGCTGCGTCTGGTGGGCGCGCAGGATGACTACATCGCTCAGGCCTTTATCCGCCGCTTTACCCTGCGCACGCTGGCGGGTGCGGCGGTGGGCACGCTGTTGGGCGTGCTGGCGGTTGCCCTGCTGCCAAGCGCTTCGGATGTGGGCGGTTTCCTGACCGGGCTTGGCTTTCAGGGTGCCCATTGGCTGCTGCCGATTGTGATCCCGCTGCTGGCCGCTGGCGTGGCTTTTGCGGCCACCCGCGCCGCTGCCCGGCGCACTTTGCGAGGGTTGACCTGATGCTCCAGTGGATACGTTCGATCCTCTTCATTGTTCAGGCGACGGTGGCCATGCCGGTGATCGGCCTGATCTACGCGCCCTGGGCGATGTTCTCCAAACGCGGCGCCTATGGCGCGTGTCACGCCTATTCCGCCTGGTGCGTGTGGACCGCAGGCTGGATCATCGGGCTGCGCTGCGAAGTGCGCGGCACGCCGCCGGAGGGCGCGGTGCTGATCGCGGCGAAGCACCAGTCTTTTCTGGACATCATGTTGATTTTTCACGCGCTGCCTTTGGCCAAGTTCATCATGAAACGGGAAATCCTGTGGACGCCGGTGATTGGCCAATATGCCAAACGCATGCAGATGATCTCAGTGGACCGGGGCAAACGCGGCAAGGCGATTGCCAAGATGGTCGAAGACGTCAAGGCCGGTCAGATGGAGCCGGGACAGTTGATCATCTATTCCCAAGGCACCCGCGTCGCACCGGGCGTAAAGGCCCCCTATAAGGTGGGCACCGCTGTCCTTTATGAACAGCTGGATCAGACCTGCGTGCCGGTGGCGACCAATGCAGGCTACTTCTGGCCCCGCCGGGGATTGTATCGCAGGCCGGGGGTTGCGGTGGTTGAGTTTCTGGAGCCGATCCCGGCGGGCATGACCCGTGAGCCCTTCATGGCCCTGTTGGAAGAGCGGGTTGAAGCCGCTTCTGACGCCCTTTTGGCGGAAGCGAAGGCCGGCCATGCGTCGGATTAGCGACATCCCGGCACTGGAAGCGCTCTATGGCGTGCCCGGTGCGCCTGCGCTGCGCAAGGTCGCGCGGCAGCTGACACCGCTCTATCGGGACTGGATCATGGCGTCCAAGCTTTGCGTGCTCAGTACCGTTGGACCTGCGGGCACCGATGGCAGCCCGCGTGGTGACGATGGCCCTGTGGTGCTGGAACTGGACCCATCGAGGCTGGCGATGCCGGATTGGCGGGGCAACAACCGGCTGGACAGCCTGCGGAACATTGTGGCGGACGGGCGGGTGTCGCTGATGTTCATGGTGCCGGGATCTAACACGGTGGTGCGGGTGAATGGCACCGCATTCCTGACCGATGACGCGGATCTGCGCGCCCGGTTTGAAAAGAAGGGCCGCCAGCCCGCAACGGTGATCGTGATCGAGATTGCGGAGATCTACACCCAATGCGCCCGCGCCTTGATGCGCGCAGGCACATGGGCGGGCGTGGATGAAAGCGGTGCTTTGCCCACGGTGGGTGAGATCCTTGCCGAAATGACCAGCGGTGAGGAAGGCGGCGCGGCCTATGATCAGGACTGGGGACCTCGGGCCGCCAAGACGATGTGGTAGCAGCGCTCACGCGGCCGCAGCGCCGATCCTTTCGACCTTTTTGATCCAGCGGTCCACAAGCCCGGCTTTGGGATGGCTTGCACCGGCAAAATAGGTAAACCGCGTCGGTTTGAAACCGACAAAGCCGAGGATCTGGCCGCGCATCTGCCAGATCAGCGCCCGCCGATACAACAGCCGCATGATCCAGCCCGGTGTATCTGACGTCAGGATCACCCGCGCGGAACGCCCCGTGAGCATCGGTGAGGGCATGCCGCCCAGCTTGGGGGTTCTGGGATCAAAGGCCAGACCCGGCACAAAAGCGCGGTCGATCAACCCTTTCAGCCGGGCAGGCAACCCGCCCCACCACATCGGTGTTGTCAGCACCAGATGATCGCTCCACGCGATATCCGCCATCAGCTTCTGAAGGGCAGGTTCGAGCGGTTTGAAATCCGTGTAGGTGCCCTGGCCGAAGTCGTCATCGAAGTCGAGGTCAGACAGATGGGTAACGCGGACATCATGGCCTGCACGTGTGGCAGCAGTTTCATACCGTTCGGCAAAGGCCCGCGACAGGCTGGTGGCACCGGGGTGACCGTTGAGGACAAAGATCTTCTTGGCAGTCATGTTGATTCTCCTTAAATTGACTATGGTCATTTATTGATAGGTAAAGTGACCGTGGTCAATATAAAATTTGACCACGGTCAATTAATTGGAGAAAACGCCCCATGATCAAGCCAAAACAAAAGCGCACGCTGGAAACCCGCGCCAAGCTGATTGCACAGGCAAAGGCATGCATTCAGGAAGCCGGGTATGAGGCGCTGCGGGTCGAAGACGTGGTGGCGGGCGCAGGTGTGGCAAAGGGCACCTTCTTTGCGCATTTCCGGGACAAGGATGCCCTGATGGAGATCCTCATCGGGGCTGAGATGGATGCGCTTCTGGATCAGGCCGCCGCAGGGGCGGGGCCTACGGACGTGGAGCAGATCATCTCACGGCTGCACCCGTTGCACAGTTTCGTGACCTGTGAGCGCTATGTCTTCGACCTGATCTTGCGATACTCAGGTGCTGCTGCGGTGGCAGAGATCGGGCCCATTGCGATGACGTTCGGACGGTACATTGAGCTGGTCACTGGCTGGATGCCCTTGGGCGATTACCGCAAGGACGTCAGCGCTGATCTGCTGGCTGAGGGTGTGCAGGCCTTTGCGGTGCAGGCCATGGCGCTGCAATTCTGCGCATTGCATCAGACGCAGCGCTTTGATAAGCGGTTTGCCCGCTACCTGAAAGCCTGGCTCGCCCCGGTGTCATAGGGGGCGGAGCCACCCTACATGTGAATAGGACCATCCCCGCAGGCCAATGCGGCTTCCCGTACGGCTTCGGAATAGGTCGGATGCGCGTGGCAGGTCATCGCCAGATCCTGCGCGGAGGCGCCGAATTCCATCGCGACGCAGACCTCATGGATCAGATCACCTGCCGCAGGGCCGATGATATGGGCTCCCAGAATGCGGTCCGTTTCCTTGTCGGCAAGGATTTTCACAAAGCCGTCGCCCGCGAAATTGGCTTTGGCCCGTGCATTGCCCATGAAGGAGAATTTGCCAACCTTGTAGGCGCGTCCCGCTTCCTTGAGCGTCGCTTCGGTTTCGCCCACGTTGGCGACCTCGGGATGGGTGTAAATCACGCCGGGGATCACGCCATAGTTCACGTGGCCATGTTTGCCCGCGATCACCTCCGCCGCGGCCATGCCTTCGTCTTCGGCCTTGTGGGCCAGCATCGGGCCTTCGATCACGTCGCCGATGGCGTAGATGCCTTTGACGTTTGTCTCCCAATGGGCGTTGACGGCGATCTGGCCGCGCTTGGTCATCTCAATGCCCAAGGTGTCCAGACCAAGCCCATCGGTATAGGGTTTGCGCCCTGTGGCCACGAGGACAACATCCGCATCAAGCACATGTTCGCTGTCGTCCTTGCGCAGTTTGTAGGTCACCTTGGCTTTGGTTTTCATCGCCTCCGTGCCCTGAACGGCGGCACCCATGACGAACTTCAGACCCTGTTTCTTGAGCGTCCGCTGGAAGACCTTTTGCACCTCGGGGTCCATGCCGGGCGTGATGGCGTCGAGGTATTCGATCACGGTCACTTCGGCCCCCAGCCGCGCGTAGACGCTGCCGAGTTCCAGCCCAATCACGCCCGCACCGATGACGGCCATGGAGCGCGGCACCTTGCCCAACTCCAGCGCGCCGGTTGAGGTCACGACGGTTTTTTCATCCACCTCCACACCCGGCAGGCTGGAAGGCTCTGACCCGGAAGCGATGATGATGCTCTTCGCTTCATGCAGCTCATCGCCCACTTTGACCTTGCCGGCTTCCGGGATGGAGCCCCAGCCCTTGAGCCAGTCGATCTTGTTCTTTTTGAACAGAAATTCGATGCCCTTGGTGTTGGTGTCGATGGTAGAGGTTTTGTATTTCTGCATCTGCGGCCAGTCGACGGAAGGCGATTTGCCCTTGAGGCCCATTTCGGCAAAGTTGTGTTCGGCCTCGTGCAGCATGTGGGACGCGTGCAGCAGCGCCTTGGAGGGGATGCAGCCCACGTTCAGGCATGTGCCGCCCAGCGTGTCGCGGCCTTCAACACAGGCCACCTTGAGGCCCAGTTGTGCGCAGCGAATGGCGCAGACATAGCCGCCGGGGCCGGAGCCGATCACGATGACATCATAGCTGGACATGGGGGAGACTCCTTGGGCGGTATTTCGTGTTGCAGATGAGGGTAGGGGGGCCAGCCCCCCGGCGCAAGCGCCGTCCCCCGGGTTTTTGGGACCATTTGGAAGGGTTCAGGTGAGGGCGGCGATCAGCATCAGGGTGATGGAGCCGAAACCGGCGAACCAGATGAGGGAGCGCCAGGGTTTCAGGCCAAGGGCATATGCGGGGACGTATGCGACGCGCGCGGCAAGGTAGGTCCAGGCGCAAGCGGCGGTGAAAGGCGTGTTTTGGCCTGACAGTTGGATGACCAGCACGGCGATGGTGAAGAGGGCCAGGCTTTCGAAATGGTTGGCAAAGGCGCGGCCCAGGCGGGCGGTGGTTTCGGACATCTCGCGCGAGGGTTCCCGGTCGCGGGCGGACATGGTGTAGCCCATGCCAAGGTCGCGGTTGGCAGGGATCGCATAGGCCGCGAATTGCACGACTTGCAGGAGGGCGGCGAGGGTGAGGGCGGTGAGTTCGGGGGTCATTCGGCGGCGTGCAGCGTTGTCTTGGCGTTGGCGATGGCATTGTCGAGCGGCCGGCCATCGTCATGGGCTGCGATGATCCGTTCGAGCGCGGCTTTGAGCCGCGCGACTTCGCCCGGTGCGGCGGGTTTGGCACGCGCGAAGAAATCCGCGTCGAGGGGCGGGTTTTCGTCGAAAGCGGCAGGTGGCTTTTGGCGGGCTTTCATGGTGTTTCTCTCTTGTTCGCTTTGCGCAGGGAGATGATACGGATCGTATCCGCACGGATAGCATATACCAGAACATGATACCGGTCGCCGATTTTTCCAAGAGCCTGCATTCGTGTCTCACCGTAGTCGTATCGCGTGTCTTCGGCCTCGATTGCGCCAGCCCAGTCAAATTGTGTGACTATGGAAAAGGCAACACCATGCTTCTCAAGGTTCTGGCGTGCCTTTTCCGAATCCCAGTCATATGGGGGTGGTGGGGTGTCTTGCATCGAGGCTTTGACGGTCCTGTCTACAAATCCATCAACAACCGCCGCGGATCTTCCAGCATCTCTTTCACCCGCACAAGGAAGGTCACCGCCCCTTTGCCGTCGATGATCCGGTGGTCATAGCTGAGCGAGATGTACATCATCGGGCGGATGACAACCTCGCCGCCAATCGCCATCGGGCGGTCCTGGATTTTCGCCATGCCGAGGATGCCCGACTGCGGTGGGTTCAGGATCGGGGCGGTCATCAGGGAGCCGTAGACGCCGCCGTTGGAGATGGTGAAGGTGCCACCGGTCATGTCGGCCATGGTCAGTTTGCCGTCACGGGCTTTGCGGCCCATCACGTTGATGCCTTTTTCGATCTCCGAAAAGGACATGCTGTCCACGTCGCGGATCACGGGCACGACGAGGCCCGTGGGCGTGCCTGCGGCGACGCCCATGTGCACGTAGTTCTTGTAGATCACATCCGTGCCGTCGATCTCTGCGTTGACCTCGGGGATTTCCTTCAAAGCATGGCAGCAGGCCTTGGTGAAGAAGGACATGAAGCCCATGCGCACGCCGTGTTTCTTTTCAAAATCAGCCTTGTAGGCATTCCGGATCGCCATCACCTCGGTCATGTCGACCTCGTTGAAAGTAGTGAGGATCGCGGCGGTGTTCTGCGCTTCCTTGAGGCGGCGGGCCATGGTTTGCTTCAGGCGCGTCATGCGGACGCGCTCTTCGCGGGAAGCATCGTCGGCGGCAGAGGGGGCGCGGGGGGGCGCGGCAGCAGCTGCGGGTGTGGCGGGCGCAGCAGTGGCGCCTGCGGCAATGGCGCGTGCGACGTCTTCTTTCATCACGCGGCCATCACGGCCGGAACCGGTGACCTGATCGCCGGAAAGACCCGCTTCGGCCATGGCTTTCTTGGCGGCAGGCGCGTCTTCGACGTCTTTGCCACCAGAGGCGGGGGCAGCAGCGGCGGGCGCGGGTGCAGCAGCGGGGGCTGCGGCAGCGGCACCAGAGCCTGAGGCGATAACGGCGAGTTTGGCGCTGGCCTCCACGGTGCTGCCTTCGGCGGCGAGGATTTCGCTCAATGTGCCTGCGGCAGGGCTGGGGACTTCGACGCTGACCTTGTCGGTTTCCAGCTCACATAGCATCTCATCCTGCGCGACAGCATCGCCGACTTTCTTGAACCAGGTGGCCACGGTCGCTTCGGTCACGGATTCCCCAAGAGTGGGGACCATCACATCGACGTTGGCACCGCCAGCGGCAGGCGCGGCGGCTTGAGCAGGGGCGGCGGCAGCGGCGGGGGCAGCAGCGGCACCTGCGCCTTCGGTGATGTTGGCCAGAAGGGCATCCACGCCAACGGTGTCGCCTTCGGCGGCGACAATCTCGCTCAGGGTGCCTGCGACGGGGCTGGGTACTTCGACGGTCACTTTGTCCGTTTCCAGTTCACACAGCATTTCATCGACGGCAACAGCATCGCCGGGTTTCTTGAACCATGTGGCGACGGTGGCTTCGGTCACGGATTCGCCAAGGGTTGGCACACGTACTTCAGTCATGATTATTTTCCTTCGAGGGTCAGCGCATCGTCAACGAGGGCTGCTTGTTGTGCTTTGTGTTGGCTTGCCAGACCGGTCGCGGGTGAGGCGGCGGTGACGCGGCCGGCATAGATCGGGCGTTTGTGCTTGGCTTTGATGCGGCCCAGCACCCATTCGATGTTGGGCTCCATAAAGGTCCAGGCGCCCTGGTTCTTCGGCTCTTCCTGGCACCAGACCATTTCGGCGTTCTTGAACCGCTCCAGCTCCTTCACGGCGGATTGCGCGGGGAAGGGGTAGAACTGCTCAAACCGGAGCAGATAGACGTCATCAATGCCGCGCGCATCGCGTTCTTCCAGCAGGTCGTAGTAGACCTTGCCCGAGCACATCACCACGCGCTTGATCTTGCTATCTGCCACCAGTTTGGTTTCGGAATTGCCGTATTGCGCGTCGTCCCAGACGATCCGGTGGAAGCTGGAGCCGGTGGTGAATTCCTCTGCCTTGCTGACGGCCAGCTTGTGGCGCAGCAGCGACTTGGGGGTCATCAGCATCAGCGGCTTGCGGTAGCTGCGGTGCAGCTGACGGCGCAGCAGGTGGAAGTAGTTGGCGGGCGTGGTGCAATTGGCCACGATCCAGTTGTCGCCGCCGCACATGGTCAGGAAACGCTCCAGTCGCGCGGAGGAGTGTTCGGGGCCTTGCCCTTCGTATCCATGGGGCATCAGGCAGACGAGACCGGACATGCGCAGCCATTTCGATTCACCACTTGAGATGAACTGATCGAACATGATCTGCGCGCCATTGGCGAAATCGCCAAATTGCGCCTCCCACAGGGTCAGCGCGTTGGGTTCGGCCAGCGAGTAGCCATACTCGAACCCCAGCACCGCATATTCTGACAGCATCGAGTCGATGACTTCGTACTGCGCCTGACCCTCTTTGATGTTGTTGAGCGGGTAATAGCGTTCTTCCGTTTCCTGATTGATCAGGCCGGAGTGGCGTTGGCTGAACGTGCCGCGGGTGCTGTCCTGACCGGCCAGACGCACCTTGTAGCCTTCGGTGAGCAGGGACCCAAAGGCCAGTGCCTCCGCCGTGGCCCAGTCAAAGCCCTCGCCGGTTTCAAACATCTTGGCTTTGGTTTCCAGCAGGCGGGCCACGGTTTTGTGCAGTGGGAAGTCATCGGGCGCCTTGACCAGCGCACGGCCCACTTCGTCAAAGGTTGCCTTGGCAATCGCTGTCTTGCCGCGCTGGTACTTCTCTCCGCGTTTGTCGAGGTGGGACCATTTGCCATCGAGCCAATCCGCCTTGTTGGGGCGGTAGTCTTTGCCGGCTTCAAACTCATCATTCATGAATTTCTGGAAGTCGGCTTTCATGTCCTCAATCTCGCCTTCCGGCACCAGACCGTCTTTCACTAGACGTTCGGAATAGAGGCTGAGGGTGGTCTTGTGGCCCTTGATCTTCTTGTACATCATCGGGTTGGTGAACATCGGCTCATCGCCTTCGTTGTGGCCAAACCGACGGTAGCAAATGAGGTCGATCACCACGTCCTTGTGGAACTTCTGGCGGAATTCCGTGGCGACGCGGGCGGCGTGCACGACTGCCTCCGGATCGTCCCCGTTCACGTGGAAAATCGGCGCCTCGACCACCAGCGCGTTGTCGGTGGGATAGGGGGAGGAGCGGGAGAAGTGTGGTGCGGTTGTGAACCCGATCTGGTTGTTCACCACGATGTGCATCGTCCCGCCTGTCTTGTGCCCGCGCAGTCCGGACAGGGCGAAACACTCAGCCACCACACCCTGACCGGCAAAGGCCGCATCGCCGTGCAGCAGGATCGGCATGACCGTCGTGCGGTCGTCATCGCCGTTCTGGTCCTGCTTGGCGCGCGCCTTGCCCAGCACCACAGGGTTCACCGCCTCAAGGTGCGAGGGGTTTGCCGTGAGGCTGAGGTGCACTGAATTGCCGTCAAACTCCCGATCCGAGGAGGCACCAAGGTGGTATTTCACATCGCCAGAGCCGTCGACATCTTCGGGTTTGAAGCTGCCGCCCTGAAATTCGTTGAAGATCGCGCGATAGGGTTTGGCCATCACATTGGCCAGCACGCTCAGGCGGCCACGGTGGGGCATGCCGATCACGATGTCCTTGACCCCCAGCGCGCCGCCGCGCTTGATGATCTGCTCCATCGCGGGGACCAGGCTTTCGCCGCCATCAAGGCCGAACCGCTTGGTGCCCATGTATTTGACGTGCAGGAACTTCTCGAACCCCTCCGCCTCAACCAGCTTGGACAGGATCGCCTTGCGCCCGTTCTTGGTGAAGGCGATTTCCTTACCGTAGCCTTCGATGCGTTCCTTCAGCCAGCCGGCCTGTTCAGGATCGGAGATGTGCATGTATTGCAGCGCGAAAGTGCCGCAATAGGTGGCTTTCACGATATCGACGATCTGTTTCATCGTCGCGATCTCAAGTCCCAGCACGTTGTCGATGAAGATTGGCCGGTCCATGTCCGCATCGGTGAAGCCATAGGCCTTGGGATCAAGTTCTGGATGGGCGGTCTGCTCGCGCATGTTCAGCGGGTCGAGGTCTGCTGCCAGATGGCCCCGGATGCGGTAAGCGCGGATCAGCATCAGCGCGCGGATGGAATCCAGCACCGCCTGTTTGACCTGATCGTCGCTGAGCGAGACGCCTTTTTCCGCCGCCTTGGCTTGGATTTTCTGGCCCGCCGCTTCGCCTTCTGCCGGTTCCGGCCAGATGCCCGTGAGCGCGCCCATCACATCGCCTGCCGGGGCAGGGGGCCAATCGCGGCGCGCCCATGAGGGGCCTGCGGCTTCGGCTTCAACCTCTTTGCGTTCATCGCCCAAGGCTTTGAAGAAGACGTGCCATGCTTCGTCGACCGAGGAGGGGTCAGAGGCATACCGCGCGTACATCTGTTCGAGGTACTCGGCGTTGTCGCCTTCCATGAAGGAAGAGGCGTGGAAGTGGTCGTTGGCGGGTTGTTCGGTCATTTGCTAAATCTCATTTTTTCAGAGGCACTGAGGTGGAAACCTGGAGCATCGCGCCCGAAATGGGCCTCGAAGACCTGTCGGGCATCATCGTGACAGAAACAGATGTGGGCCACGACACCGATCCATGATTATCGTAGAAATAGATGTTCGTTTCATTCTCGTCTCTCCGTTTGGGAAACTGGTCCGCATATTTTTCTACGATTTGTTCAAAAGGGGAGGCATAGGTGAAGGTCAGAAAGCAAAGCCGGACTTCGCCGGGGGCGTCGGACCCGGCAAAGGAAACTGCGTCGCCATTTTCCTCGTAAATCATCAATTTTCGCGTCAGGAAAAGTGTTCTGTTTTCAAATTCCCGAGCGTCGCGTTTGACAGCATGCTGATTGCCAATGTCAGTTCCTTCGGTCTCTAAAGCAGAGAAGCGGCTTGTGAGTGGTCCTTTGCGTGGGATTGGCACCCAACCTTCATACAAAGGCAACGAATTCAGCGTTCCTTCGCCGGTGAGGCAGCTGTCTATTGCGGCCATGGCCGCAGCAGTGATCTCGTCGTTTGCGATGGCGGCTGATCCGCTTGCAGCGACCCAAACAGCAAGCAACAGGACTAAGAAGTGGCGTCTTGGCCGGTGGCAACGCCGGGCATCCCCCGACCGCCCCCACAGGCGGGGGATACTCCCCCACCCGCGGTCAGAGGATACCCTTTGAGCGTATGAGCCGACCTTTGGCATTAGCCTTCAATCGCTTCCTTCACCGCTTCACCCAGCGTCGCGGGGCTCTCGGCCACCACAATGCCAGCGGCGCGCATGGCTTCGATCTTGTCCTCGGCACCACCTTTGCCGCCGGCAACAATCGCGCCAGCGTGGCCCATGCGGCGGCCCGGAGGGGCCGTGCGGCCGGCGATGAAGCCAGCGGTGGGCTTCCAGCGGCCTTTCTTGCGCTCGTCAGCAAGGAACTGGGCGGCTTCTTCTTCAGCCGAACCACCAATCTCACCGATCATGATGATCGACTGCGTCTCATCATCGGCGAGGAACATTTCCAGCACGTCGATGTGTTCAGTCCCTTTGATGGGATCGCCGCCGATGCCCACGGCGGAGGATTGGCCGTAGCCCAGATCGGTCGTCTGCTTCACCGCCTCATAGGTCAGCGTGCCGGAGCGGGAGACCACGCCGCAGGAGCCGCGCTTGTGGATATGGCCGGGCATGATGCCGATTTTGCAGGCGTCGGGCGTGATCACGCCGGGGCAGTTGGGGCCGACGAGGCGGGATTTGGACCCCTCAAGGCTGCGCTGCACCTTCATCATGTCCAGCACCGGGATGCCCTCGGTGATGCAGACGATCAGTTCCATTTCGGCATCAATCGCTTCAAGGATCGAATCCGCCGCGAAGGGGGGCGGCACGTAGATCACGGAGGCATTGGCCCCCGTCACATGGCGCGCCTCATGCACGGAGTTGAAGACCGGCAGGTCCAGATGCGTCTGACCGCCCTTGCCGGGCGTCACGCCGCCGACCATCTTGGTGCCATAGGCAATCGCCTGTTCGGTGTGGAACGTCCCTTGGGAGCCGGTGAGGCCCTGACAGATGACTTTGGTGTTTTCGTCTACGAGTACGGCCATGGGTGGCGTCTCCTTTGATATTCAGGTGTTCAGTTAGTCGATGATCGGGGCGGAGCCGTCATGGGCGTGGCCATGGCAGCCTTCACCGCTGTGGCTGTGGCAGGCGGGTGTTGCGGTGCCCTGTGCCAAGGTGGAGGGACTGGGATGGACGGCTTGCGGGCCATCGCGCACGGGCACCTCACCGCCACCGCAGGCTGCGAGGGTGAGCGTGAAGGCAAGAGCGGAAGAGGCGCGCAGGAAGGTCATGGTAAAGTGTCCCTTGTTGTCAGTTTGGCAGGCCCAGCCCGGCATAGAGCCGGTCCACAGCCATAAAGGTTTCGGTGTTGTTATTGCGGGTGCCCACATGCACCACCGCGACGCGGCCCCGCAGCAGTGCGCGGCCTTCGATCAGGGCGGTGGTCGCGGTGGCTTTGTGCGTATCAGGCAGCGGGATGCCGGTGCCGAAGACGGGAGGCGTGGCCATCTGTGCCCGCAGGGCGGTGATGGCAGTTTCAGTGTGATCGCCGTCGAAGGCCACTTCGCAGCGCCGCTCGACCCCGCGCGGTGCATCTGCGGGGCGCGGCTCAAGACTGTCGTCCCAGAAGGTCAGCGTGAAGGGGGCGGTATCGGCGTTCATGTTTGAGCGGGCCTGCGTCTCGGTCTGGCCTGCTTTGAAGCACCATGTGTTGAACGCGTCGATGGCAGGGTGCGTGTTGGCGGCGGCAGGGCCGCAGAGCAGGGCAAGTAGGATGGGTGCTTGCACCCATCTTGCGCGGGGGAGATGGGTGCAAGCACCCATCCTACGGATCAGGGCAAAGAAGACCTGCGCAATCACGAAGGCAACTCCATGCTGCCGACGATGGCGAAAAGGAATGTCACCGTCTCAAAATTAGCGACCACCGCAAGGTCTGTACCGGGAACTGCGCCTTCGATGATAAAACTGTCGGAGACATTTTCCAGCCCGCCCTGACTGAAGAAACCACTGGCGGTCTGGATGCGGTTTGGGCCGCCGACCAGTTTCATGGTGCCTTCCGCCTCAATCAGGCTGCGCGCCACTTCGCGAACTTGAGCGACGTCAAGGTTCGCTTGCACGTTGTAGCTGACGGTGCAATCCAGCGCCGCCATCTGCCCGGTATTGAGCACGCTGTATTCAGAGGCAATGCCCAGACCGTCATCATTCGCTACATGCGAGACAAAAACCCGGTTTCCGGCTTCGTTTTGCACCACGAGTGTGTGGCTATACCCATCCAGCACTGTTGGGTTCGCGATCGTGCCCAAAGGGTCGGAGGCAACAGGCCCACAAATCTCAAAGAAAGTGGTCCAGAGTTCCACGATTGTTTCGCGTTGGATCTGCGTGGCGGCAGCAGGCGTGGGCAGTGCCATTAGGCCTGCCAGTCCCAGTGCGGTCGCCTGCGTCCCCGTGCGCAACAGCCCATACCATGTCGTCATGGCCTTGGTTCTCACCCCTTAACCGCCGCCACAATCTTCTGCGCACCATCCTTCAGATCATCCGCGGCAATCACATCCACATCCGAATTGTTGATGATGTCCTTGCCCTGCTGCACGTTCGTCCCTTCCAGACGCACGACCAGCGGCACCTGCAAGCCGACTTCTTTCACGGCAGCAACAACGCCTTCGGCGATCACGTCACAGCGCATGATGCCGCCGAAGATGTTCACCAGAATGCCTTTGACCTGCGGGTCGGAGGTGATGATCTTGAACGCTTCCGTCACCTTTTCCTTGGTCGCGCCGCCGCCCACGTCGAGGAAGTTGGCAGGCTCCGCCCCGTAGAGTTTGATGATGTCCATCGTTGCCATCGCCAGACCCGCACCGTTGACCATGCAGCCGATCTCACCATCCAGTGCGATGTAGTTGAGGTCGTACTTGGAGGCTTCCAGCTCCTTGGGGTCTTCTTCGGTGGTGTCGCGCAGTTCCGCGATATCGGCGTGGCGGTAGATCGCGTTGCCATCGAAAGCCACTTTGGCGTCGAGCACTTTCAGATCACCGCCGTCCGTGACGATCAGTGGGTTGATCTCAAGCATCTCCATGTCTTTTTCCATGAAGGCTTTGTACAGCAGCCCCATCAGGCCCACGCATTGTTTGACCTGCTTGCCTTCCAGACCCAGCGCAAAGGCGATGCGGCGGCCGTGGAACGCCTGATAGCCCGTTGCCGGATCGACGGAGAAGCTGAGGATTTTTTCAGGAGTGGAGGCGGCGACCTCTTCAATGTCCATGCCGCCTTCGGTGGAGCAGACAAAGCTCACGCGGGACGTCTGACGATCCACCAGCAGCGCCAGATAGAGTTCTGTCTCAATGCCGGAGCCGTCTTCGATATAGATGCGGTTGACCTGTTTGCCTGCGGGCCCGGTCTGGTGGGTGACCAGTGTGCGGCCGAGCATCTTCTTGGCTTCCTGCGACGCCTCTTCGACGGATTTGGCGAGGCGCACACCGCCTGCATCGCCAGCGTCTGCTTCCTTGAACTTGCCTTTACCCCGTCCGCCTGCGTGGATTTGCGCCTTCACCACCCACAGGGGGCCGTCCATCTCGCCTGCGGCGTTCTTGGCATCTTCCGCCTTGAGGACAACGCGGCCGTCCGAGACGGGAGCCCCGTAGCTGCGCAAAAGGGCTTTGGCTTGGTATTCGTGGATGTTCATGTGGAAACGGTCCCGTATCTGGTTCTGTTCGGTCGTGATATACGCCCGACGCTACATCGTTCTGAACATCCTTGGCCCAAGGATTTTCGTTTCGCCAGATAAAAGCGACATTTGTGATCACACGTCAAAAAAGTGTGATCACAAATGTGCACAGGAAAGCCCGAATCGCTGTGTTTGCTGAGGAATCAGGGCGCAATTTCGCGCAAATGCACCTCAAATTCAGTGCAAATTGTAATGCGCCGATCGTCGGGATCGTAAAAACCGTTCGCCTCCCCACAGCTTTCGACCGCGACGGTGATCGCCGCAGGCAGCCGCATTTCGGCATTGAGGGCGCGTACCTCCTCCCCGATCACATCCTGGGTCAGACCCGCGCCTTCAATGTCCAGTGCGATGGTGTCCCCGCCGCCCGTATCGACCAGTGCATCCAGCACCGGACCCCAACTGGCCAAGGCCAGATCAAATTCGTCCGGGCAGGTTTCAGCCCGTTCATCGGGAAGGCCAAGATCCTGTGCAAAATCAACGCGCTGCTCAGGATCCGCGCCATAAAACAGGCAAACCAGATTGAAATACCGCTGCATGTCCGCTCCATGCTCCGACCAGAACGGGACGTCATCCCCCACCAGTTCCGCTTCGGCCGCAAAGCCGAGGGCGGCGTCGAGGGCGATCTCACTGGCGGTTTCCTCTTCAAAAATGGCGTCGATCAGCAGGATGGAGGCGGTGTCGGCGGCATCTTCTTCCTGACCGAAGACGGGCAGAGCAGCCACGTCGATCAGGGCATGGCCAAGCTCGTGATAAAACACCGACAGCAGGTTGGAGACGACATAGGCAGTTTCGGCGTCGTCCTGCGCCCGCGCAGGTGCGGGGAGCAGCGCGGCTGCAAGCAACAGCGCCGGAAGGGTCTTTGAGAATGGCACAACACTGCTCCTCCCGATGGAAAGTCGGGCAGAGCATATCGCTGAACGGGTCTTTGGTCCATGCAGGCGTGCTTAAACCACTGTCAGGCAAGCGCATTTCGCACTGTGCGCAACCGCCTGGCTGACCGATCCCAAGGCCAGTGCCCCAACCGCGCCAAGCCCGCGTCGACCCAGAACAATCAGATCCGCGCCGGTCTTCTCCGCCGTGGCCAGAATGAAGGGGGCGGGGCTGTCATTGCTGATGTGGACCTCTGTCACTTCGACGCCTTCGGCTTTGGCTTCGCTCACGGCCTTGTCGGTGATGTGTTTGCCTGCCTCTTCGATCTGATCGGCTGTGGGAGGATGCTCGATCTGGCTTACGAAAGCACCGATGACGATATGGGGCGTGTCGATCTGGGGGGTGTGCACCAGATGCAAGGCCGCCCCGTGGGTCTTGGCCAGACCTGCCGCTGTCTTGAGCGCATTCTGGGCGTGGTCAGAGCCGTCATAGGCCAACAGGATTGTGTTAAACATGTCGTTTCATCCTCCTCGATTGAATGGGGAGAACGTAGCATTCGGCCAACAGGTATGCGTTGACGGGGATCAACGCAGAGCGGAGTTCAGCCTGATATACTTGGAGGTTGCCTGGGATCAGAGCGGCACAAGCGCCCAGTAGTCCAGATCCAGCAGCACTTCGGGCAGGTATTTGCCATCCTCGCCACGCAGGGCGAACGCCGCTCCGCCCTTGGTGGCAACAAGGCGCAGCCGCAGGGCGCCGACGCCGGGCGCGGCGGTCTCGGCCTTGTCCAGCACCTCGGACCATGCGCGCACTGTATCGCCCGCCAGACACGGGTTCGCATGCGCCCCACCGTTCAGGCCCACCACCATCTGCGCATTGGCCAGCCCGTTGAACGACAGCGCCCGCGCCATGGAGATCACATGCCCGCCATAGATCAGCCGCGAGCCGTCCGGGCGGGCGGAGGTGTCAAAATGCACTTTCGCGGTGTTCTGCCACAGCCGCGTGGCCATCATGTGTTCGGCTTCTTCGATGGTGACACCATCGACGTGGTCGATCTTCTCTCCGACCGCGTAGTCGCCCCAGCTGTGCGGCTCTCCGGCCAGGGTGAAGTCGTAATCGGTGAAATCGAGGCCTTTGGGGATCACCAATTCATCTGCGCTCAGGGCCTTGGGCAGGTCGGGCACAACGATTTCCGGCGCGGGTGCATCGGTGTCGCGTTTGCGCACCATCACCCAGCGGACGTATTCCAGCACGGCTTCGTCATGTTGGTTCAGCCCCGTGGTGCGGACGTATACGACACCCGTGCGGCCGTTGGAGTTCTGTTTCAAACCAATGACTTCAGACTGGCTGCGCAGGGTGTCACCGGGCCAGACCGGCGCCAGCCATCGGCCCTGCGCGTACCCCAGATTGGCCACCGCGTTCAGCGACACATCCGGCACGGTTTTGCCGAACACCACATGAAAGGCGATCATATCGTCCAGCGGGCTGAACGGCAGGCCGCAGCTTTGCGCAAACTGGTCCGAGGAATAGAGCGCATGGCGCGCCGGATAGAGCATGTGATAAAGCGCGCGTTCGCCCATCTTCACGGTGCGCGGGACGGCGTGGCGGATGGTTTCACCCACGGTGTAGTCTTCAAAGAAACGTCCGGCGTTGGTCTTGGCCATCAATGTGCCCCCAGCTTTGTCTCGGGTGTGTAGGTGCCCTCAACCTCTTTGGTGACGGCCTGTCCGCAGCGCATCACACCTGCCGCATGATCCCACGTCTGCGTGGGCGTGCCGTGCAACTGCCAGCCCTTGTTCAGCGCGTCAGTCACTTTGTGGCAGAAGGCGGAGGTGTCCTCTTCTGACAGGAAACGGTAGAGTATCATGGGGTGTCCTTATGACGGGAACGGAGAGACGCCGAGCCAGATGTGGATGCCCGTGATCACGGCAAAAAGCACGAGGCTGATCACCGCAAGGCGGATGTAGGTGGCGCGGCCCGCAGGCGCAGGCGGGGTCCAGTCAGGCTCTGCCCGGTTGATCAGGATCACGCTGACCACAGCCCAGCCCAGCAACCCGCCGAACAGAATGATCGACGCCAGATCGCCATTCACCAGCAGATGCGCGAAGGCCCAGATCTTGAAGCCCAGCAATTGCGGGTGGCGGGTTTTATAGGCAGGCCAGGCCTTTGCGCCCTTGGCCGCGGAGGAGCCATAGACCCAAAGTGCCAGCAACATCAGCAGGTTGTTGATGTGCACCATGAAGCTGGGCGGATACCAGACAGAGATGAAATCCGCCGCCCGGTAGCCCAGGATCATCAGGACCAGCGATGCGACAATCAGCAGGGCCACAAGGCCTTTGCCCGGATCACCCAGTCGCGCCCGCGCGTCTGGTGCCAGACGCTTGAAATAATGTGCACCGATCCAGAGGATCAGACCGAGGATGAGCATGAACATGGGGCTACTCCGATGAGAGGGCTGCGATTGCCTCTACTTTTGCCAGTGTTTCGCGTGCGGTTTCAACATGCAGGTTTTCCACGATTTTGCCATCCACAACCGCCACGCCCTGACCTGCGGCTTCGGCTTCCTCAAAGGCCGCGATCTGGCGGCGGGCGGTCTCGGCTTCTTCGCCGGAAGGGGAGAAAGCCGTATTGGCAACCTCAAGCTGCGCAGGGTGGATCAGGGTTTTGCCATCAAAGCCCATGTCGCGCCCCTGTTCACATTCGGCGCGCAGCCCTTCGTCGTCCTTGAAGGCGTTGTAGACACCATCAATGATCGCGCAGCCATGCGCCTTTGCTGCCAGCACGCACAGCCCCAAACCCGACATCAGCGGCAGACGGTCCGGGCGGAAGCGGGTTTGCAGGTCCTTGGCCAGATCGTTGGTGCCCATCACCAGGGTTTGCAGCAGCGGATGCGCGGCGATTGCCGGGGCGTTCAGCATGCCTGCGGGGGTCTCCATCATCGCCCAAAGCGGCAGATCACCGGTGATTTCTGCAAGCGCATCAAGATCTTGCGGCGTGCTGACCTTGGGCAGCAGCACCGCGTCCGGTTGCATTGCCACAGCGGCTGCCGCGTCCTCTGCACCCCAGGCGGTATCAAGCCCGTTGATCCGGATCACCCGAAGCCGCGCACCGTATCCCCCTGTCTCCAGCGCCTCTGCCAGCGTTGCGCGGGCGGTGACTTTTTCATCAGGGGTCACGGCATCCTCAAGGTCAAACAGGATTGCGTCACAGGCCAATGTGCGCGCCTTGTCCAGCGCCCGTGGTTTGGATCCCGGAATGTACAAGGCGGACCGCAGCGGTCGGGAGATCTTTGACATAAACTCAGCCTCCTTAGGCTCTCAAAGCAGATGGCGGGCCGGTACGCCCTGTGAACAATGGTATACCGGCGACATAAAGTTGCGCGCACAGGTGCATTTCTGGCTGAAAAGTTCAAGGCAAATCGTGCCGCGTTGCAGCAAATTTCAAATGCAACAGGCCTGCGCGCGGTTGATTAACCTTTATTTCAACCCTGCGCTGCACATTTGCTGACGTTGCATCCCTTGGGGAGGACCGGATCGGCAGGCCGCCGATAATGCGGTTCGGGCGTGCAGCCTATGAGTAACCAAGGCCGCCCAGGCCCCACCGGGAGAATCCCGGATTGGCCAGAGGATCTGAGCGCCGCCTTTGAGCGAAGGCAAACGCATGAAACGCAAGATTGATACACTCCACCTGACGGCCCTTGGTGCTGCCACCGCCGTTCTGATGACCATCGCTGCCCAAGGCCACGCCCAGGGCAGCCGCAACTGCGCCCCGCGCGCGGCCGTGGTTGAACGGCTGGCGGAAGGCTATGGCGAGACGCGGCAATCCATTGGGCTTGGGGCCAACAACGCGGTGGTGGAGGTATTTGCCTCCGACGAGACGGGCACATGGTCCATCACCGTGACAGCACCCGGCGGGCTGACCTGCCTCGTGGCCTCCGGCCAGTCGTTTGAGAAAGTGGCAGAGGTGCTTCCGGCAGATGGCAACGACGCCTGAAACGCCCGTCGGCCCGACATAGAACACTCCAGAGAGGGCGGGCTTCGGCCCGTCTTCTTGTTTGTGGCCAAAGCAATCAGGTCAGCCCGTCCCAGATCAGCTTGGTCCCCGTGACCATCAGCAACACGTAGGTCAGCCCGAAGAACAGCCGCTCCGGCACCAGCGCATGGGCGCGCACGCCCAGCCACGTGCCAATCAGCGCAAAGGGCGCCAGCACCAGATTCGCCATGAACGTCTGCGCGGTGAACATGCCCAAAAAGGCGTAAGGCACGAATTTCACGATGTTCAGCAGCCAGAACAGCAAGACCGTGCTGGCCTGATACTGCGTCTTGCTGAGGCCACGGGTCAGCAGGAACAGCGCGGCAGGCGGCCCGCCGGCATGGCTGACAAAGGTGGTGAAGCCCACAGTGACGCCCACAAGCGGCCCCGCCCAATCCGGCATCCGCCGCGCGGCCATGCGCAACACCCCTGAAGCCTGTGCAAGCTGCCACAGGACAAACGCCACAGACACGCCCCCGATCAGCACCCGAAAGACATCCGGAGAGGCCACCGTGTAGAGCGCGGCACCCAGCGCCACGCCCGGAATGCCGCCCAGGGCCAACAGTTTGACATCAGGCAAAGACCATTTGCCCCAGTAGGGTTTGAGCGAGGAGGCGTCGATCAGCATCAGCAGTGGCAACATCACCCCCAGCGCCAGCCCCGGTTCCACCACCACCGCCAGGATGGAGGCGGCGGCAAAAGCCGCACCAGATCCAAATCCCCCTTTGGAAATGCCCGCAAAGACCACCGCTGGCCCGGCAACGCAGAAAAAGAACAGATCCAGCGTCACAAGGCTGCCTCCAGAAGTCGCGCGCAGTTGAGCGGCACAGACGGTGCTTGTCCAGCCGCCAGATCACTTCTGGGCCTGCGCGGTCCACACAACTTGCAGGCTGACCCGCAATTCGCTATCCGGGCGCCAACGTAACTCTGATGGAGACAAATCATGGCCAGACCCAAGATCGCATTGATCGGTGCAGGGCAGATTGGCGGCACGCTTGCGCATCTCGCCGCGCTGAAAGAACTGGGCGACGTTGTTCTGTTCGACATTGCCGAAGGCATACCGGAAGGCAAAGCGCTGGACATCGCGGAATCCGGCCCCTCGGCCAAGTTCGACGCGACCATGTCGGGCACGCAGGATTATGCAGATATCGCGGGCGCAGACGTCTGCATCGTGACGGCGGGTGTGGCCCGCAAACCGGGGATGAGCCGGGACGACCTGCTGGGCATCAACCTCAAAGTCATGAAATCCGTGGGCGAAGGCATCGCCAAACACGCGCCAGATGCGTTTGTGATCTGCATCACCAATCCGCTGGATGCGATGGTCTGGGCGCTGCGCGAATTCTCCGGCCTGCCGCATGAGAAAGTCTGCGGCATGGCGGGTGTGCTTGATTCGGCGCGCTTCCGTCATTTCCTGGCGTCCGAGTTCAACGTGTCCATGAAAGACGTCACCGCATTCGTGCTGGGTGGCCATGGTGACACGATGGTGCCGCTGGTGCGGTATTCCACCGTTGCAGGTATCCCGCTGCCCGATCTGGTGAAAATGGGCTGGACCAGCCAGGAAAAACTGGACGCCATCGTGCAGCGTACCCGTGATGGCGGGGCGGAGATTGTGGGCCTGTTGAAAACCGGTTCGGCCTTCTATGCCCCCGCAACCTCAGCGATTGAGATGGCGGAAAGCTACCTCAAGGACCAGAAACGCGTGTTGCCCTGTGCGGCCTATGTGGACGGTGCCTATGGTTTGAACGGATTCTATGTCGGTGTGCCGACGGTGATCGGTGCCGGCGGGATCGAAAGGGTTGTGGAAATTTCCATGAACAAGGATGAGCAGTCCATGTTCGACAACTCTGTCAAGGCGGTCAAAGGTCTGGTGGAAGCCTGCAAGGGCATCGACGGCAGCCTCAGCTGATCCCCTTTTCAGACCGATGAACGCAGGCGCGTCCCTTGCCGGGCGCGCCTTTTTCCATGGCCTCCACATCCACGTCGGCCTCGTTTGCCCACCGCCGTGGCCCCTCTTTTTGGCCTTAAATATCCCAGCGCAGCCCAGGCCCCACGCGGGCCGCCCAGGATGATGCGCCTGCCTTGCCATCACCCAAACTTACACAAGACGGTGACTTCTACCCTGTCCACAGCCTTAAACTGATGCAGGCTGTGACAAAGATGCGCTAGGCTGCCCCCATGCGCCTGTTTGCCCTTTTGATCTGCCTTTTGCCCAGCCGTGTGTTTGCATGCGATCTGGCGCTGGTGCTGGCGGTTGATGTGTCCGGCTCTGTTGACCGGCATGAATACCGGGTGCAGATGGATGGGCTGGCAGCAGCGCTGCGCGACGGGATCGTCACCGAAGCCCTGATGTCGCAGCAGGCGCGGGTGACATTAGTGCAGTGGTCCGGCCTGTCCCGCCAAATCCAGACGGTGCCCTGGACCGCCATCACCTCGGCGCAGGATGTGGCGGATCTGTCGGATGCGATCGCGGCGGACCCGCGCATCTGGCGCAACTATTCCACGGCCATCGGGGAAGCGCTTGCGCTGTCAATTGACCTGTTAAACGCCGTCCCCTGCGGGCGCAAAGTGATTGATGTGTCCGGCGATGGCCTGTCGAACGAAGGGGCTGAGCCACAAACGCAACGCGCCGCCTTGTCTGCCCAGGGTATCATTGTGAACGCATTGGCGATTGAAACGGATGACACCGACCTGACCGGCTATTTCTTTGAAAATCTCATCCATGGGGAAGGCGCCTTTGTGGTTACGGCAAATGGCTTTGAAGACTATCCCGATAAAATCAGACGGAAATTGCAGCGCGAAACCACAAAGCAGCTCAGCGCGCTGACATTTCGCTGATTTGTGATCACGCCAGAAAGCCCTGTGATCACAAGCAGGCCGGTTCTTGCCAATTGATGATATTTTCTGCACAGATGCGCCAACAAACCGCGCCTGCGCACAGGTGCGGCCCGTGACATGGCTGGAAAAAGTGGTATCACTTGTACCCAGCCAACAGACGAAACGCCCGTGTAGCAACGCGTAGCCAAAGGACCCTAAGTATGGCCGATGTGAATCGGGGTAACCGCCCCTTGTCACCGCATTTGACGATCTACCGCCCGCAGCTGACCTCAATGACATCCATCCTGACGCGGATCACCGGCAACGCGATGTTGATCGCCGCCCTGCTGATCGTCTGGTGGTTCCTCGCCGCCGCCACGTCGGAGGGGTATTTCAACGCGGTCAATGGTTTCGTCACCAGCTGGTTTGGCGATCTGATCATGTTCTTCTCTGTCCTTGGTCTTTGGTATCATACGCTGGCAGGCATCCGGCACCTGATCTGGGACAACGCCATCGCGATGGACATCCCCACGGCAGAGAAACTCGGCTGGGCCTGCATTGGCGGGTCGGTTGTGTTGACCATCCTCACCGCGCTGATTGTATAAGGGGGGCTGACACATGGCATATCTGACAGACCGCAAACGCGCCCTCGGGCTTGGCTCCGCAAAGACGGGCACCGCACATTTCTGGTCGATGAAGGTCAGCTCCGTTGCGCTGCTGATCCTGATCCCGCTTTTCGTTTTTACCTTTGGCCCTGCGCTGGGCGGGACCTATGAGGAAATCCTCGCCTACTACAGCCGTCCCTGGCCTGCGATTGTCGCGGCATTGACGCTGGTGGTGGGGTTCAAACACTTCAATGACGGTGTGCAGACACTGATCGAGGACTATGTGCACGGCACTGCCAACAAGGTCGCGATCATCCTGATGACCTGTCTGAGCTATGGTGCTGCGGCAATTGGCGTTTTTGCCATCGCGCGCCTGGCGCTCTAACTACCATTCATTCCCACGGGGAGAGTAAATATGGCCGCATATGAGTATGAAACCCACGAATATGACGTGGTTGTTGTTGGTGCAGGCGGCGCAGGTCTGCGCGCCACGCTGGGCATGGCAGAGCAGGGGTTGCGCACCGCCTGTATCTCGAAGGTGTTTCCGACCCGCTCGCACACGGTTGCGGCACAGGGCGGCATCGCCGCCAGTTTGAGCAACATGGGCCCCGACAACTGGCAGTGGCACATGTACGACACGGTGAAAGGCTCGGATTGGCTGGGTGACACGGATGCGATGGAATACCTCGCCCGCGAAGCCCCCAAGGCGGTCTATGAGCTGGAACATTATGGCGTGCCGTTCTCTCGCACCGAAGAAGGCAAGATTTACCAGCGTCCTTTCGGCGGCCACACCACCGAATTTGGCGAAGGCCCCCCCGTGCAGCGGACCTGTGCCGCGGCGGACCGGACCGGTCACGCGATCCTGCACACGCTTTATGGCCAAAGCCTCAAGCAGAAGGCGGAGTTCTTTATCGAATACTTCGCGATTGATCTGATCATGTCTGAGGACGGCGTTTGTCAGGGCGTGCTCTGCTGGAAACTGGATGACGGCACCATGCACCTCTTCAGCGCCAAGATGGTGGTGCTGGCGACGGGTGGCTATGGCCGTGCGTATTTCTCGGCCACTTCTGCGCATACCTGCACCGGCGACGGTGGCGGCATGACCGCCCGCGCGGGCCTGCCGTTGCAGGACATGGAATTCGTGCAGTTCCACCCGACGGGTATCTATGGTGCGGGCTGCCTGATCACCGAAGGCGCGCGGGGTGAGGGCGGATACCTCACCAACTCCGAAGGCGAGCGGTTCATGGAGCGCTATGCGCCGACCTACAAGGACCTTGCGTCACGCGATGTTGTCAGCCGCTGCATGACGATGGAAATCCGCGAAGGGCGCGGTGTGGGGGACAAGGGGGATCACATCCACCTGCACCTCAACCACCTGCCGCCAGAAACGCTGGACCTGCGCCTGCCGGGGATTTCTGAATCCGCGCGCATCTTCGCGGGGGTGGATCTGACCAAGGAACCGATCCCGGTTCTGCCGACCGTGCACTACAACATGGGCGGCATTCCGACGAACTATTGGGGTGAGGTGCTTGCCCCGACCAAGGACAACCCCGACAATGTCTCGCCCGGTCTGATGGCTGTGGGGGAGGCGGGTTGCGCTTCTGTGCATGGGGCGAACCGTCTGGGATCAAACTCCCTCATCGACCTTGTCGTCTTCGGCAGGGCCGCGGCGATCCGCGCGAAGGATGTGGTGGACGCCGAAGCCCCTGTGCCGACGCCAAGCAAGCGTTCCATCGAAGCTGCGTTCAGCCGCTTTGACGGTTTGCGCTATGCCAAGGGCCACGTGCCCACTGCCGAACTGCGCCTTGAGATGCAGCAGACCATGCAGGCCGATGCCGCCGTCTTCCGCACCGACAAGACGCTGGAAGAAGGCCGGGAGAAGATGGTCGATGTGGCAGGCAAGCTCGATGATCTGAGCGTCACCGACACCTCACTGGTGTGGAACTCCGATCTGATGGAGACGCTGGAACTGACCAACCTGATGCCCAATGCGGTCGCGACAATCACCGCAGCGGCGGCCCGCAAGGAAAGCCGCGGCGCACATGCGCATGAGGATTACCCGGACCGCGACGATGAGAACTGGCGCAAGCACAGCCTGATCTGGTTCAAAGGCAACGAAGCCTCATTGGGCTTCCGTGGCGTGCACCTCAAGCCACTGACCAGCCACAACGAAGGCGGCATCGACCTGAAAAAGATTGCCCCCAAGGCACGGGTGTATTGATCTGATGCGCTTTGTGGGTTTGATCTGTGGCGCGCTGATGCTCACGGGCTGTGTGGAAGTGCAGCAGGCCGTCGACAATACGGCGCGGCAAGGGGCCAAGGGTGTGGTGGCGCAGACGCTGGCCACCCGGTTCCCGCAGGTGCCCAAGGAACTGATCACACCCTTCACCGATTGCGTGATCGACAACGCAAAGGCCGTGGAAATCCAGGAGTTCGCCCGCGCCTCCATCGTTGGCGTGGATGAAAACACCGTCACCACGGTGCGTAACGTGTTGTCGCGCCCTGAAACGGTGCAATGCCTGCAATCCAACGCCTTGAGCAGCGGGTTGATCTGACCAATGACCGCGCTGGCCATGTCGCATACCACACCGATTGACCCGGAGGCGAATGCCGCCGCCCTGCGCGCGGTGTTTCAGGATGCGGACAAACCGACGCGCCAGAAACTGGTCCCGATCCTGCCACCGGGCGTGGTGGAGTTTGCGGGGGTGCGGCTCTATGTCGATCCGCGCGACAATTACACCGACAGGCGCATCTGGCTGGATGGTCAACCACCTGAAATGGCTTCGCTCATGGCGCTGGTCGAATTGATCGAAGGGCGCAACGCCTTTGTGCTGGACATCGGGGCCAATTGCGGCGCCTTTGCCGTGCCGCTGGGGCTGGCTGCCGGAGAAGGCAGCCGCGTTGTGGCGTTTGAGCCGAACCCGGCGATGATTGGCCGTCTGGGCCACAACATCACGCTGAACGGGCTGGGTGATGTGATCCGGGTCGAGGGATGTGCGCTGGGTGCGGCTTCGGGTGAAGCGATACTGAACTTCCGCTCGCGCAATTTCGGGCAGGCTTCGCTGATGCCGATCCGGCCGCGGATGCGGGATGGCGGCACGTTGGTGCCGATCCGGCCCCTGATGGACTTTGTTGCTGAAGCACAGGGCCATGATCTGTCCGTGCTGAAGATCGACGTAGAGGGGGCAGAAGTCGCAGCCCTTGGCCCGCTGTTGGACGCAGGCGGTTGGCTGCCCGATGCGATGCTGATTGAGACCGTACACAAGGCCGACTGGGAGGTCGATCTTGTGGCGAAGATACTGGATCTGGGCTTTGACGTGACGTTGGAAGCCGATGGAAACACGCTCTTTACCCGGACGGGTGGAGCGTAACGAAACAAGGCCCCTTAGCCGGGGGTCGTAAATGGGACAGGTGGCGCATCGCCACCAACACAGGAGACGCGAAATGGTACAGCTGACGCTCCCCAAGAACTCTCGCATGACGCGGGGCAAGACATGGCCGAAGCCGGAGGGCGCGACCAATCTCAAGGAATTCCAGATCTACCGCTGGAACCCTGATGATGGCAAAAACCCCTCCATCGACACCTATTTCGTCGATATGGACAGCTGCGGGCCGATGATCCTCGACGGTCTGATCAAGATCAAGAATGAGATCGACCCGACGCTGACCTTCCGCCGGTCCTGCCGCGAAGGGATTTGCGGGTCTTGTGCGATGAACATCGACGGGATCAACACGCTGGCCTGTACCTATGGCGTGGCTGAAGTGAAGGGCGCGGTGAAAATCTATCCGCTGCCGCATATGCCGGTGATCAAGGACCTGATCCCGGATCTGACGCATTTCTACGCCCAGCACGCCAGCATCCAGCCCTGGCTGGAAACGGATACGCCCGCACCTGCGAAGGAATGGAAGCAATCCACCGATGATCGTGAGAAGCTGGATGGGCTCTATGAGTGTATCATGTGCGCCTGCTGCTCCACCTCCTGCCCCAGCTACTGGTGGAACGGGGATCGCTACCTCGGGCCAGCGGCATTGCTGCATGCCTACCGCTGGATCATTGACAGCCGCGATGAAGCCACAGGCGAGCGGCTGGATGATCTGGAAGACCCCTTCAAGCTCTATCGCTGCCACACGATCATGAACTGTGCCAAGACCTGCCCGAAAGGTCTGAACCCCGCACAAGCGATTGCCCAGATCAAGAAGCTGATGGTCGAACGCACCGTTTGATGCCGAAGGTGCCACCGTGCCCGGTGCCTCGGGGCGGTGGCGGAGGTCATGATGCCGCTACTGATCGCTTTCATCATCGCTGTGGTGGTTGTCGCCATCTATGCCCGCCGCAATACGGGCACGCGGGCATGCCGTTGGCGCGAAGACCGCGCGGGCAGCAAAGGCGCGCTGATCAAGTACAACTGTATCACCTGCGGCGCGGAAGCGTTCCGCAGCACCGGCATACCGGACCGCTGCATGTCGGGGCAGGGTGGGGCAAGCAAGCTCTGACCCGCTTTACAGCGCGCCAACGCTCCGCCACTTTGCTCAGGCAAAGGAGCCGCCAATGACCACACGTCCCGAAGATGCCGAAACCCGCCGCGATGTGCCGCCGGTGATCTGTTACCCCGTGGAGACCCTGCCGCAGCCTGACATGGGGCTCTACACCCGCGCGCGGGACCGGCTGACCAAGACCGAAGAGGTTCTGGTGGCCCCGCGGGATGCGGCGACATTCCATGTGCCTGCGGGTCATTTCTTTCGGATCGTTTCCGTCGAAGGGCCGCAGGTGGGCGATTTGAACCTGTGGCACGCGGATGATCTGAGCGAGCGGTTCTACACCGGCAAAACCCGCGCCCTGCATGGCACCCATCTGACCACGGGCCAGCAGATGTGGTCCGCTTTTCCGCATCTGCGGCCCATGGCGACGATCACCCACGACACGCTGGGCTGGTACGGGATCGACCGCTATGGCGGGTCGGTCCATGACGTGATCGGCACCCGCTGTGATCCCTACACGCATAATCTGCTCAAAGGCGGGCACTACCATCATTGCTGTCACTCCAACCTGACCCGCGCTTTGGCGGACCATCTGGGCGTGCCGTTGGCGCAAGCGGAGCCCCATGTCCATGATGTGCTGAACGTCTTCATGTGCACAGGGTTCACCCGCGACACAGGGCAATACTTCATGAAGGCGAGCCCCGTCCGCCCCGGAGATTACATCGAGTTCTTTGCCGAGGTCGATCTGCTGGGCGCGCTCAGCGCCTGTCCGGGCGGCGATTGTTCGTCCGAGCATTCGTCAGACGCGGCGGCCTGTCACCCCCTGCTGGTGGAGGTGTTCAAACCCGAGGGCGGTGCGTTGGACGGATGGGTGCCACCTGCCGCCAATGGCTATGACGGCACACACGGACGTTAAGCGTCAGGGAAAGCGGCCTGAAGGGCGATTTCAACCATGTCGCCAAAGGTCCGCTCACGGTCCTCTGACGGCAGGGCTTCACCGGTCTGCAAGTGGTCGGAGACGGTCAGCACGGCCAGTGCGCGGCGCCCATGGCGGGCGGCAAGCGTATAAAGCTCCGCTGCTTCCATCTCAACACCCAGAATGCCATGGCGGACCATCTGCTCATCCAGATCAGGGCGTTCGGCATAAAAGACGTCAGAGGAATAGATCCCGCCGACATGGGTGGTGGTGCCTTTGGCCTCCGCCGCAGCAACGGCGGCTTTCAACAGCGACCAGTCGGCACAGGGCGCATAGTTCACTTCTCTAAAGATGCCCGAGGACGGCGAGGTGATGGTCGTGGCTGTCATCGCAATGATCACATCCCGAATGCCGACATGTTTCTGCATGCCGCCGCAGGAGCCAATGCGAATAAGCGTCTGCGCGCCGTATTCGCTGATGAGTTCATTGGCGTAAATGGACAGGGACGGCATCCCCATGCCCGAGCCCTGAATGCTCACCCGATTGCCGCGCCATGTGCCGGTGAAGCCAAGCATGCCGCGCACGTTGTTCACCAGTTGCGCGTCTTCCAAAAACGTCTCTGCCGCCCATTTGGCGCGATAAGGATCGCCGGGCATCAAAACGGTTTCAGCAATCTCACCGGGCTTTGCGCCGATATGTACTGTCATGGAAAACTCCGCTGCGGTTTGGGGGCGTGTGACGGGAAGGATTGAATTGGCGGGTCAATAGAGACCCGCCTCTTCGAACGTGTAATTGAATACCAGTATTTTATTCAAATACGCATCGTATCGGGTGAAACACCTTTTTCAACCGCTGCGCGATACCAATTCGGCTGACGGCCCTTACCCGTCCAGGTAATCGCTTTGTCATCCGGGTTGGCAAATTGCGGCTTTGATTTCTTCGTGGGTTTTTTGGCCACGCGTTTTGCCTTTGCCTTGGGCTTTTCATCCGACAAATCCTCAAGGGAAAAGCCAAACTCAGCAGCTGCTCTTTCGGCAGCTTTGCGGGCCTGACGGCGGTCGCGCGCCTGCACATTTAACAGTGCTTTCTTGACGTCTGACAGCAGCTTTTCCAGCTCTTTTGCAGACATTGATTTAAGATCTTGGGTCAATGGATTACCTCCTCTTCCGGTGCCATTGAATGGCCCTTACAAGAAAAAGAATCCGTTTTAAACAGGTTTGTAGAAGTAGTTTGGTTTACGTCCTATTCCGCCGCAACCGCAGCGGGATCAGCGAGCGTTACAATATCCTGCATGATTGTATTCAACTCAAAATCCTTGGGCGTATAGACGCGCGAAACGCCCATTGCTTTCAACCTTTCCGCGTCATCATCGGGAATAATACCACCGACGATTACGGGAATATGCCCCAATCCTTCATTTCGCATTTGAGAAATCAAATCTTCAACCAGCGGTATATGAGAACCCGAAAGAATGGAAAGTCCGACAACATGCGCTTCATCGCGACGGGCTGCTTCAACAATCTCGGCAGGCGTCAGGCGAATTCCCTCATAGGCGATATCCATCCCGCAATCACGCGCGCGCACAGCGATTTGTTCGGCGCCGTTGGAATGTCCATCAAGACCGGGTTTGCCGACAAGGAATTTCAAACGGCGGCCCAGCTTGTCGCTGACCATATCAACCGCGTCGCGCAATTCGTCCAATCCTTCGGTCTTGTTGGACTGGCCTTTGCCAACGCCTGTCGGGCCGCGGTATTCGCCGTGCACGGCGCGCATCTGCGCTGCCCATTCACCGGTTGTGACGCCCACTTTCGCAGCCACGATTGATGCTGGCATGACATTGCGCCCGTCGGCGGCGGCCGCACGCAAATCGGCAAGTGCTGCTTTGACGTCAGCCTCGTTCCGCTCCGCCCGCCAGGCATTCAAACGGTCAATCTGTTCCGCTTCCACGGCGGGATCCACGACCATGATGCCCCCATCCCCGGTCATCAGCGGTGATGGTTCGCCCTGTTGCCATTTATTCACGCCAACCACGACGGTTTCCCCCGCCTCAATACGGCCCAGCCGGTCCGAATTGCTCTCAACCAGACGGCCTTTCATATAGTCAATCGCGTCAATTGCGCCGCCCATGCCATCCAGCAGGGCCAATTCCGCGCGCGCGCCTTCTTTCAATTCCTCGACCTTGGCATCAACCGCCGGGTTGCCATCAAACAGATCATCGAATTCCAGCAGGTCCGTTTCATAGGCCAGAATTTGCTGCATGCGCATCGACCACTGTTGATCCCAGGGGCGCGGCAGGCCGAGCGCTTCATTCCACGCGGGCAATTGCACGGCGCGGGCGCGGGCCTTTTTCGACAGGGTGACAGCCAGCATTTCAATCAGGATGCGGTAGACGTTGTTTTCCGGCTGCTGTTCGGTCAGGCCCAATGAATTGACCTGCACGCCATAGCGGAAACGGCGGTACTTGGGATCTTCTACGCCATACCGTT
Organism: uncultured Sulfitobacter sp.; assembly: GCF_947500075.1. Classification (GTDB taxonomy): domain Bacteria; phylum Pseudomonadota; class Alphaproteobacteria; order Rhodobacterales; family Rhodobacteraceae; genus Sulfitobacter. The sequence goes on from NZ_CANMQS010000004.1 coordinate 152,841, forward strand.
CTGCGCAAATCTCGTCCCAGAGATCGACAAAGGCGCGCATTTTGCACATCTCGGTCACAAATCGAATACCCGCGTTCACAAAGAACGAGATGCGGCCCACCAGCGCCGGGAAATCCTTTTCATCCACGCGCGGGCGCAATTGATCCAGAACGGCGGTTGCGGTCGCCAGCGCAAAGGCCAATTCCTGCTCCGGCGTCGCACCGGCCTCTTGCAGGTGATAGGAACAGACGTTCATCGGATTCCATTTCGGCACGGAGGTATAACAATACTCCGCCACATCCGCGATCATCTTGAGCGACGGGGCGGGCGGGCAGATATAGGTCCCCCGGCTGAGGTATTCCTTGATCAGATCATTCTGCACCGTGCCTTGCAGGGCAGACACATCCGCGCCCTGTTCTTCGGCCACAGCGATATACAGGGACAGCAGCCAGGGTGCCGTGGCGTTGATCGTCATGGACGTGTTCATCTGCTCCAGCGGGATGTCCTTGAACAGCATCCGCATGTCGCCCAGATGGCTGACCGGCACGCCAACCTTGCCCACTTCGCCCCGCGCCAGCACGTGATCACTGTCGTACCCTGTCTGCGTGGGCAGATCGAAGGCCACGGAAAGCCCGGTCTGCCCCTTGGCAAGGTTCGAACGATAGAGCGCATTCGACGCCTCAGCGGTGGAGTGGCCCGCATAGGTCCGGATCAACCAGGGGCGGTCTTTGTTTGGCTGGGACATCGGGCTCTCCATGAATCGGTTGCGTAACAATATTTCGTTTTGGCGTTTTTAGGCGAAACTTTATGCAAGTGTCAATTCGCTGCAACGCGGCATCCTGACGATACATGAACCTGTGGCAGAGCGCCATATCGGCACCGGCGGCTTACGCCAGGGTGCACAGCATCTTGGTGCTGCTTTGAAAGCCAAAGATGTGCCGGAGCGGGCCAAGGTCCTCCTCGCCCATCGGGACAAACCCCTCACGTTCATAAAGCGCCCGCGCGCGCGGATTGCTGTCGATCACATCCAGCCGGACCGAATTGAGCCCTTTGGCGCGCGCCGTCTCTTTCACCGCATCAAGCAAGGCGGTGCCCAATCCCATGCCACGCGCAGCTTCAGCCACACAGATGCCATCCATCAGCAGAACGTCATCGGCCAGATCCCGTTCCACCAATGCCAACAGGGGCGCGCGCCACAGGGTAGAGAGCCAACCATAGTGTCGGGCCAGGGCGCGCAGGTCGCCACCGGTCAGCGCGCCTCTGCTGGTCTTGAACCCGGCCACGCCAAGGACCGTGCCACCTGCGTCGCGGGCCACAAGCGCAAACGCTGGATTGATGTTCTCTGTAAAGAACGCGAGCGCCTTTTTCCTTGGCCCCAGCGGAATACGCAGTTTCGCGGCGAAGGCAGCCCAGTAGAGCTCTGCCACAATCGGCCGCTCCGCATCCGTAAACCCTTGAGAGATGTGATGTTCCAGCGCTGCGGTCCTTTGTAATTCTCCACTTTGATATTGTCCTTGCCCTGCTGCACTGCAAGGGTGCGCGTCATGACGCAGACCGTTCAATTGCCATTGTGGCTCTTTATCCTGATCGTGCTGTTTGCAGCTGTGACGGCCCTCAGCCACTTTTTGCTGCCTTCTGTGCGCTGGTTCTTCCGCCGCCGGTTCGAACGCGCGGTTGAGCGTTTGAACAAGCGGCTCAAGCGGCCCATCCAGCCGTTCAAGCTGGCCCGGCGCTATGACATGGTGCAGCGGCTGATCTACGATCCCGAGGTATCGGCAGAGATTGCGAATTACGCGCGCGAAAATGAGGTGCCGGAGAACGTCGCCTTTCAAAAGGCCGCCGAATACGCCCGTGAAATCGTGCCCAGCTTTTCGGCATTTGCCTATTTCAGTTTTGCCATGCGGGTGGCAAAGATTCTGGCCGAAGCTGTCTATCGTATTCGCACAGCCGATCAGAATGACGACGTTTTCGCCTCCATCCCCAAGGATTCCACTGCGGTCTTTGTGATGAACCACCGCAGCAACATGGATTATGTGCTGGTCACGTATCTGGCGTCCAAGACGTCCACGCTCAGCTATGCGGTCGGCGAATGGGCGCGGGTCTGGCCGCTCTCTTCGCTGATCCGGCTCTGGGGGGCGTATTTTATCCGGCGCCGGTCACGGGGCGCGCTCTACCGCAAGGTCCTGTCGCGCTACGTGCAGATGGCGACCAATGGCGGCGACACGCAGGCGTTCTACCCCGAAGGAGGGTTGAGCCTGACGGGCAAGCTGCAACCGCCCAAAGTCGGGCTGCTCAGCTATCTGGTGGACGGGTTCGACCCGGAAGGTGAACGCGATATCGTCTTTGTGCCGGTTGCAATCAACTATGACCGGGTGCTGGAGGACCGCGTGCTGATCGCGGCGCACGCACGGGGGGATCGCCGCTTTGGCGCGCGGATATCCGTGGTGGTGGCGTTTATCCTGCGGAAATTCTGGCAACGCCTGCGGGGGACGGACACGCGGTTCGGCACCGCAGCCGTCGCGTTCGGTGAACCGGTGAGCATGCGCGGATATGGCAAGGTGGAGGACGTGGATCAATTGTCCGGCGAGCTCATGGGGCGGATTGAGGCGGTGATGCCCGTGCTGGGCGTTCCGTTGACCGCGACAGCGTTGATGGCGGAGGGGCCCCTTGCCGCAACCGATCTGGAAGCGGCGGTGGCAAAACTGATCCCCCTGATGCCTGCACAAAACGTCGCCATCGACACGGGCGCAATCAGCAAAGAGGTCACGCGCGCCTGTCGCCATATGATGCAGCATGGCCTGATCGAGGACCGCGACGGCACATGGCATGTCATGGAGGGCGAACAGGACGCTGTGCAGTTCTATGCCAACTCCATCGCGCATTTTTTACCCTCGGGACATAATCCTTCAAATGCTGCGGGCGCAAAGCAACTTTCTGCACCTGCTGGGTCATAAAGTTACAAAATTGACCCTCTGGGTGTTGCATTATTTCGTACTGACACATATTGGAAAGCAAGCGATCCGATTCTGCATCGCGGCACAAAGCACAAGATCACGTTCACAGGAGGCCCCAATGGCACTCGACACGACCATTGCGCAGTACGACGCACCCGAAAAGGACCTGTATGAGGTCGGCGAAATGCCCCCGATGGGTCATGTGCCAAAGCAGATGTACGCTTGGGCCATCCGCCGGGAACGCCATGGCGAACCTGACAGCGCCATGCTGCAAGAAGTCGTGGACGTGCCGGAGTTGGACAGCCAGGACGTGCTTGTCCTCGTGATGGCGGCAGGCGTGAACTACAATGGTGTGTGGGCCGCGCTGGGTCAGCCGATCAGCCCCTTTGACGGTCACAAACAGCCCTATCACATCGCAGGCTCCGACGCGGCGGGCATCGTCTGGGCCGTGGGCGACCGCGTGACGCGCTGGAAAGTCGGCGACGAAGTGGTGATCCACTGCAACCAGGACGACGGTGATGATGAGGAATGTAACGGCGGCGACCCGATGTATTCCCCCACGCAGCGGATCTGGGGCTATGAAACACCGGACGGGTCGTTCAGCCAATTCACCCGCGTGCAGTCACAGCAGCTGATGCCACGTCCCAAGCACCTGACATGGGAAGAGGCGGCGTGCTACACGCTGACACTCGCCACCGCCTACCGGATGCTCTTCGGTCACGAGCCACATGACCTCAAGCCCGGCCAGAACGTGCTGGTGTGGGGCGCGTCAGGTGGCCTCGGCTCCTATGCGATCCAGCTGATCAATACCGCCGGCGCAAACGCCATCGGGGTGATCTCCGACGAAAGCAAACGTCAGTTTGTGATGGATCTGGGTGCCAAGGGCGTGCTGAACCGCAAGGATTTCAACTGCTGGGGGCAATTGCCCACCGTGAACACGCCCGAATATGCGGAGTGGTTCAAGGAAACTCGCAAGTTCGGCAAAGCGATCTGGGACATCACCGGCAAAGGTGTGAACGTCGACATGGTCTTCGAACACCCCGGCGAGACGACCTTCCCGGTTTCCTCCTTCGTGGTGAAGAAAGGCGGCATGGTTGTGATCTGCGCGGGCACCACCGGGTTCAACTGTACCTTCGACGTGCGTTACATGTGGATGCACCAGAAGCGCTTGCAGGGCAGCCACTTTGCCCACCTCAAGCAGGCCGCAGCCGCCAACAAGCTGATGCTGGAGCGGCGCCTTGATCCGTGCATGTCCGAAGTCTTTACCTGGTCGGACCTGCCGGAGGCCCACATGAAGATGATGCGGAACGAGCATAAGCCCGGCAACATGTCCGTTCTTGTGCAGGCACCAACAACTGGTTTGCGCACGCTTGAGGATGCACTTGCTGCCCGCAGCTAACCTTTAACCCACACCACGACCGCAAAAGGGCCGCGAATCAATCTCTGGTTCGCGGCCCTTTTTTGTTGCAAGAATCCACCAACGAATAAAAACAATCACTTGCGAAAACGGCTCCCACCAGATCAGGGGACTGAAAAGCGGTGAATTTATGGAACAAGTCCACACATGCTAAGGTTGTGTTAACCAATCATTAACCATTTGAGGGAGAGGCTGGGCATGCGCAGTGAGTGGATATTGGACGTCCTGTCTGATTTGAGAACCTACGCCTTATCAAGTGACCTGCCGCAACTGGCAGAACACCTTGATGATGCAGCACTGGTCGCGCTGACAGAAATCGCCTCTCAGGATGAGAGGTTGCAGGGGCAAAAAGATGGCGCAGAAACATCAACTGGAATCTATCCTGGAGGCATTGGAGCAAGCTGACGCATTGATCGGACTACAGCTCGTGACCGAGGCGTTGCGGGATTTCTACCAGATCCAACATATCGCCTATCATTGGGTCGACAGCAAAGGCGATCAGGCCGGGTGCGGGACCTATTCGCTGACCTGGCAACAGCGCTATGTCGAACAGGAATATCTGCGTATAGATCCCGTGATAAGCGGTTGTTTCCAAAGGTTTCATCCCGTCGAGTGGAAGCAGCTGGACTGGTCCTCCAAGGCCGTTCGCGCCTTTGCCGCCGATGCGGCGGCGCATGGTATTGGCACGCAAGGGTATTCCGTCCCGGTGCGCGGTCCGAATGGGCAATTCGCCCTTTTCACGGCCAATGACACGTGCAGTGATCTTGTCTGGACCCGCTACATCGACGCCCATCGCAGGGACATGATCCTGTTTGCCCATCTGATGAATGAAAAGGCGCTGGAACTGGACCCCAACCGCGCCCAGAAAACTGCGCAAGCGCTCTCCCCCCGAGAGGTCGACGCCATGACCTATCTGGCCATCGGCTACAGCCGCGCGCAGGTGGCCAATCAGCTGTCCATTTCCGAGCATACGTTGCGCGTCTATATCGAATCCGCACGTTTCAAACTGGGCGCACTCAATACAACCCACGCGGTCGCGCGCGCGTTGTCGCAGGGTTTGATCGTCGTTTGAAAGCGGCCAGCATGGCGGTGCGTTCGGCGGATTGGGGGCTGGATGTTGCGCATTTCCGCTGATCCGCGCGCGCGACGTTCTGATATCCTTAAACGTGTTAAGGTTTGGCTGGGACCTCCATTGTCCTTGCCGGAGACCTTCGATGTTGCGTTACCTTTATGCCGACCAGTTGCACCGCCATTCCGCCCTTGCCCGCGCCATGTTCCGGGATCGGGCGGACCAGTTCAAAACCCGTCTGGGCTGGGAGGTGGATGTCGATGCCGCCGGAGAGGAACGCGACGCCTATGATGCGCTCAACCCGCTCTACGTCATCTGGGAGACACCTGAGGGTGGCCACGGCGGTTCCATGCGGTTTTTGCCCACCACCGGACCGGTGATGGTGAATGATCACTTCGGCCATCTGCTGGACGGTCCGATCAGAAGCCCGCTTATCTGGGAATGCACCCGCTTTTGTCTGGCGCGCGGTGCTGAGGCGCATGTTGCGGCCGCGCTGATGCTGGGGGGCGGTGAGATCATGCAGGGCTTTGGGGTGAAGCATTTCGTGGGGGTTTTTGATGCCCGCATGGTGCGGATTTACCGGATGATCGGCAGCTCACCAAAGGTTATGGGCGCGCAGGGCACAGGCCGGGAGAAGATCAGCGTGGGCCTCTGGGCGTTTGACGCAGCCGCGCAATCCCGCGTCGCCACCCGCGCCGGGATCAGCCCGACACGCTCACACGGCTGGTTCGCCCATGCGTTTGGCCAGACACCGGTTCTTCCCTTTGCCAAAACCGGCTGATCGCGCTGGCCCCTCCCGTGCGGCTCCCCTAATGTCGCGCCATGAACACCACCCCGATTTCCTACTCCGACGATCAGGCGGCCGCCCACGATAGCGTCGCCGACATGCTGCGCAGCGCGGGCATTGATCTGGAGGACAGCCTGCTTATGCCGCCACGGGACAACACCGATCAGGTGATGGCGGTGACGGGCAAGGCCGGTTCGGGCAAGACCCTGCTGCTGGCCGAGCTTTACAAGGCGCTGGAAGGGGCAGGGGTTGAGGTCGTCTCCGGCGACTATGAAAGCAAAAAGCGCAAGGACAAGCGCACGCTCGCCATCCTTGCGCCGACCAACAAAGCCGCCAGCGTGCTGCGTCTGCGCGGGGTGCCGGCGACCACGATCCACCGCATTCTCTATACGCCGGTCTATGACCCGGAATACGAACGTATCGCCGAATGGCTGGCGGGCAACGGCGAACGGCCGGAGATCGAAGGGCTGACTGAAATCTCGCTCGACCGGGCGTTCGGATTTTACCAGAACAACAAATCCATTCCCGGCGCCCTGGCCGCTGCGGGCCTGCGCGGCAGTGATTTCATCACCGGCTGGAAACGCCGCGAAGAACCGCTGGACATCGGTTTTGTCGATGAAGCCTCCATGTTGGATGACAAGCAGTTCGAGGACCTCAAGGAGATCTTCCCGACCCTGCTGTTGTTCGGTGATCCGGCGCAGCTGGCGCCTGTGAACCAATCCGGCACGATGGTCTTCGAAAAACTGCCCGAAAAACGGGTGCTGAGCCTGAACCGGATCCACAGGCAGGATGCGGACAACCCGATCCTTGATCTGGCCCACGCGCTGGCCGACCCCGCATTGGGGTTTGAACAGTTCGAGCGGATGATCGAGGAAGCCGCCGCGAAGGACGACCGCGTCGTCTGGGGGCAACGGGTGGAGGTGGACCTGATGGCGCGCTCCCCGGTGCTGGTCTGGCGCAATGCGACGCGCATCCGGTTGATCAACGCCTTCCGCGCTGTGCACGGCGCGCCAGAGGACGCTTTGCTGGCCGGGGAGCCGCTGATCTGTGACGGGATCGAGCTGCCTTTGAAGCACCGCAAGAAGCGGCTGGATCTGGAAGCCCGTGGACTGATCAAGGGCGCGCAGGTGATTTTTCTGGGGGAAGGGCGCAAGCCCGGCTTCAGCCGTCTGCATGTGATGGGGGCCGAAGACCCGCAGGTTTCCGCCGCGTCGATTGTGAAGATCGAAAAGCCGGATGAAGAAGAACCGTTCATCCCCTTCGCTGCCCGCATGGGCGCCACGTTCCTGCATGGGGCTGCGGTGACGATCCACAAGGCGCAGGGCAGCCAGTGGGAGAACGTGCAGGTCTTTGCCCCTGACCTCTATGCCGCTGCCCGCATGGGCCGCTCGGAGGCCGGACAGCCCCTGTGGAAGCGCCTTGCCTATGTCGCCATCACCCGCGCGCAGGAGCGTCTGATTTGGGTGGTGCGCAACCGTTTGGCGAAACCGGGCGGGCCGCTGGTGGTGGACGATCTGCGCAGCGCGGCCCCGGCCCCCCTGACCCTTGATGCGCCTGAGCCGGAGGACTTTCTATGAAGAGCATTATCATCACCGGGGCCAGTTCCGGCATTGGCCGCGCCACGGCTGAGCTATTCCTGTCCGAAGGCTGGCGCGTGGGCCTGATCGCCCGTCGGGCGGCGCTGCTGCATGAGATCGCTGATACCCATGAAAACGCTGTCGCCTTGCCCGCAGATGTGACGGACCCCCAAGCCATGGAAGCGGCGTTTGACACCTTCGGCCATCTGGATGTGCTGTTCAACAACGCAGGCCTTTTTGGCCCTTCCGCACCGATTGATGAGGTTCCTCTGGACGACTGGGCGCAGGTCCTGTCGGTCAACCTCAATGGCATGTTCATTGCCGCGCGGCTCGCCTTCGGCCGGATGCGGGCGCAGGGCGGTGGGCGGATCATCAACAACGGCTCACTGTCGGCCCATGTGCCGCGCCCCGGCTCAGTCTGCTACACCACGACCAAACACGCAATTACCGGGCTGACACGGTCGCTGTCACTGGACGGGCGTCCCTTTGGCATCGCCTGCGGTCAGATCGACATTGGCAACGCGGAAAGCGCGATTGTCACAGCACTTAAAGAGGCCAATCCGGATATGGACACCATGGATGTTGGAAATGCAGCCAGATCCGTGCTGCACATGGCGGACATGCCCGACGGCGCCAACGTGCAGTTCCTGACGGTGATGGCCACCAACATGCCCTACATCGGACGCGGCTAGGGTCCTAACCCCAGGTCTCAGCGCCGGAAAGCGCTGAAGACCGCAGAAGCCCCCCAGCCCGCTGCAATAGCAATCGCCAGCGACATCAGACCATAAAGAAACGCGTTCTCGCGGGACAGGGTGAACAGCCACCGCTCAAGACCAACTTTGCGCACAAAGATGCTGGTTTCGTATTGGGAGACAACGGCCCCGCCCCGCGTCAGGAAAATGCGGGTCTGATAGTCCCCTTCGGTCAATGCAGCAGGCAGCTCAATCGCGGTGCGGAACAGGGTTTGTTCGTCCACGCTGATGGTGCCTTCGTTGAGCTGGTACTGGTTCGACTTCGATTTGATTCGGATCAGCGCTTCGGTGAAGCTTTCGCTGTCAGAGATCGTGTCGGGGGCATCGACAGACCGGATCGCCCTTGGGATGGAGACACGGTGGCGCACATCTTCGGTTTCGCTCAGCGACAGGCCCAGCAAGGTGCTGGTGGAGACAGCATAAAAGCTGGGCGCACTGTCGATCTCAAGCGCATCGGTGTTGACCCAGATGCCGAAGCGTTTTTCCTTGCGGCGCACGGTGATCGGCTCGGACGGGCCTGACACGGTGATGATCACCTGCAGGCGCGGCTCATCCACAATGGCCTCTTCCCGTTTGACCGCTCCGAAGATCAGGATCTCGGACCCGTCAAAGCTGGTGTTGATGGAGACCTGATCGCTCGACAACCCCAGCACAACCTCTTCGGCCATCGCAGGCAGGGCCGTCAGAAGCGCCAGCGCGAGGATCAGGGCGCGCATCAGTGGCCCCCCGCCGCGCCGAGCGAGTAAAGCTCGGAAGGTTGCAGCAGCAGATCCAGCGCCAGCTTGCCGCAGACCGCCAGCACCATCAGCGCCAGCAGGATGCGCAGCTGTTCGGCTTTCATCTTCACCCCGATGCGGGTGCCGATCTGCGCGCCGATCACGCCGCCAACCAGCAGCAAGACAGCCAGCACGACGTCAACGGTGTAGTTCGTGGTGGCGTGCAGCATCGTGGTGAAGGCAGTCACAAAGATGATCTGGAACAGCGATGTGCCGACCACCACCTTGGTGGGCATACCCAGCAGATAGATCATCGCAGGTACCATGATGAACCCGCCGCCGACACCCATGATCGCGGCCAGAATACCCACAGCAACCCCCACAACCAGCGGCGGAATGACCGAGATATAGAGCCCCGACACCCGGAACCGCATCTTGAACGGCAAGCCGTGGATCCAGTTGTGTTTCTTGCGCTTGGGCGGCGCGCCCTTCTTGGTGTTGCGGATGGCGCGCAGGCTTTCAAAGAACATCAGCCCGCCAATGACGCCAAGGAAGACGACATAGCAAAGCTTGACCAGCAGATCGACCTGGCCCTGCGCCTTGAGGTAGTTAAAGACCACAACCCCCAGTGCCGCGCCGATCAGCCCCCCGATCAGCAGCACCGTGCCCATCCTGAGGTCCACCGTCTTTCTCTTGAAATGCGCCAAAACGCCGGAGAAGGAGGAGGCCACGATCTGGTTCGCTTCGGTCGCCACGGCCACCGCAGGGGGGATGCCGATAAAGAACAACAGGGGCGTCATCAAAAAGCCCCCGCCGACGCCGAACATGCCGGAAAGCACACCTACAAGCCCGCCCAGTCCCAACAGGAGGAACGCATTGACCGACACTTCGGCGATGGGGAGGTAGATTTGCATGGCATCCCTTAGCGTAACTCTGGGCGTCAAATCAACTGCCGTCGCTGCTGCGCAGCAAGTCGGACTGCGACAACACAGAAACTGGACTCATGTCCGCGGGCCTATCTTTCCTTTACATAAGGCTCTCCGCCCGCGCGGGGCGGAATGGCCTTGCCGACAAAGCCCGCCAGAATAATCACCGTCATCACATAGGGCAGGGCGCCCAACAGCGCACTTTGCACCTTGATGCCGATGACCGCCTCGATCACGTCAGGCCGCGTTTCCAGCGCGCCGAACAGCCCAAACAACAGCGTCGCCCAAAGGGCATACCACGGCCGCCATTTGGCAAAGATTAACGCCGCCAGCGCGATAAACCCGCGACCCGCAGACATATCTTTGACAAAACCCGCCTGCAACGCCGTGCTCAGATACGCACCCGCCAGACCACACAGCACGCCGCAGATGCCCACAGCGGCAAAGCGCAGGCCCACGACAGACACACCTGCCGTATCCACCGCCGCCGGGTTTTCCCCCACCGCGCGCAGCCGCAGGCCAAAGCGCGTGCGGAACAGGATCCACCAGGTCAGCGGCACCGCTGCAAACGCCATGTAAACCAGTATCGAATGGCCGGAGATCAGCTCCGCATAGATCGGACCCAGAAACGGCACATCGGCCATGGCCTCTGCTCCCGGCAGGGTGACCGGCTCAAACCGTGCACCACCCATCAGCGAGGGCGTGCGCCCGCCTTGCCGGAACCAGTCCTGCGCAATCAGCACTGTCATGCCCGCCGCCAGAAAGTTGATGGCCACGCCCGATATCAGCTGGTTGCCCCTAAAGGTGATCGACGCCACCCCGTGCAGCGCGCTCAATACCAGTGACGCCCCGATGCCCGCCAAAAGACCCAGCCAGACCGATCCCGTCATCGCGGCAAGTGCAGCGGAGAAGAACGCCGCGGCCAGCATCTTGCCCTCCAGCCCAATATCGAAAATCCCGGCCCGTTCGCTGAACAACCCTGCAAGGCAGGCCAGCAACAACGGCGTGGCCAGACGCACGGTTGAATCGAGCAGTTGGATCAGCGTGTCAAAATCCATTATTCCGCTGGCCCCGCTGCCTTGTTGCGGCGCACGGCGAGGAATATCCGCTCCAGTGGCATACGCACCATATTGTCCAATGCCCCGGTGAACAGGATCACCAGCGCCTGAATGACCACGATCAATTCGCGCGGGATCGAGGTCCAGAGCGCAATCTCGGCCCCGCCCTGGTAGAGGAACCCGAAAAGGATCGCGGCAATCACCACGCCCAACGGATGGCTCCGCCCCATCAGCGCCACAGCGATCCCGATGAACCCCGCCCCCTCAGTGGAGTTCAGGATCAGCTTCTCGCTTTCGCCCATGACGGTGTTGATCGCCATCAGACCAGCAAGCCCGCCCGAGATGATCATCGTGATCACGGTGATCTTCACCGGATTGATGCCGGCATATTTGGCACCCTGTTCGGAATGGCCAAAGGCACGGATTTCATATCCCAACCGGGTTTTCCACATCAGCACCCAAACGCCCACCGCACAGGCGAGCGCGATGAGGAACGTGACGTTCACACTGTCATCCTTGGAGGCCTTGATGCCCATGCCCGTCAGGACGGAATTCAGCGTCGGCAGATCCAGATGTTCTGCAAACCGCGCGCTGGAGGGGTCGGATTGACCCACAGGCTTGAGGAATTCGTTGATCAGGTAGATCAGCAAGGCAGAGGCGATGAAGTTGAACATGATCGTGGTGATCACGATATGACTGCCGCGTTTTGCTTGCAGGTAGGCCGGGATCGCGGCCCATGCCGCCCCGAAGAGTGCGGCCATCGCGGTGGCGGCAATCAGGCCAATGCTCCAATGCGGCCAAGCAATGTAGAGCAGGGCATAGGCCACTCCAAGCCCGCCCAGCATCGCCTGTCCCTCGCCCCCGATGTTGAACAGGCGCGCGTGAAAGGCGACCGACACCGCCAGCCCGGTGAAGATGAAGTTCGTCGCATAATACAGCGTATATCCCCAACCCCGGACCGAGCCGAGCGCGCCTTCGATCATCAAGGCAGCCGCAGCAATGGGGTCTTCGCCGATGGCAAGGATGACGAGCGCGGATATGAAAGCCGCGAGCAGCAGGGAGATAAGCGGGACGAGGATAACCTCGGCCCATTTTGGCATCACGTCCATGGGGAATGCCCCCATGCGTGGGAGGTCAGAGGAAGAGTTTCGCGATCGCGACGATAGCCAAAGTCACACCAGAGCCCACCACGAAGGGATACCAGCGGTTTTCGCTGTTTATCTTCGCGGTCTCGGCAATCAGCTTGCCGATTTCCGCGTCCATCCTGCGGTTGAGCTGTTCGCGCTCTTCCATGGTCATTTCGAGCATGCTCCAATGCGTTGCTGTTGAAATATACACTCATGTTGGCACTTTTTCAATTAACGATGGGTAAACAGACATCCTAAACACTCTTCTCCGGGGCGCCTGCATGCGCCAAATTCGCTTCGACTTCTTCAATCGAATGCGGCCTGTCCGTGTCGGTGATCCCGGCCATCAATAGCCCCAATTCCTTCTCATCCGTCTCAGCGGGCAACCGCTCTCCCATGATCTGACCGTCGAACATGACCGCGATGCGATCCGACAATGCCATGATCTCATCCAACTCCACACTCACCAGCAGGATCGCCTTGCCCTGATCGCGCAGCGCGACGATTTGCTGATGGATGAACTCAATCGCACCAATGTCCACGCCGCGTGTGGGCTGGCCGATCAGCAGCAGGTCCGGGTTGCGCTCAATCTCGCGGGCCAACACGATCTTTTGCTGGTTCCCGCCCGAGAAATTCTTGGCGGCCAGTGTCGGATCAGGCGGGCGCACATCAAAACGCGCCATCTTTTCAATGGTGTCGGCGCGGATGGCTGCGTTGTTCATCAACAGCCCTGCGCGGTATTCCGGCGCGTCGTGATAGCCGAAGGCGGTGTTTTCCCAGGCCTGATACTCCATGATCAGACCTTCGCGCTGGCGATCCTCTGGCACATGGCTGATCCCGCGCGCGCGCCTTGTCTTGCCGTCGGCCTCGCGGCCCGACAAATCCAGCGGGGTGCCGTTCAGGGTGATGTCGCCCGTGCCAATCGCATAGCCGCCCAGCACCTCGAGCAGTTCCGACTGCCCGTTGCCAGCAACACCCGCGATGCCCAGAACCTCGCCCGCGCGGACTTGTAAATCAATGCCACGCAGCCGTTCGACTTTCTTGTCATCGAACACCCTCAGACCTTTGACATCCAGCACGACATCGCCCGGTTGCGCGGGCACTTTATCTACGCGCAACAAGACCTTACGGCCCACCATCAATTCAGCCAGTTCCGCCGGAGACGTCTCTGCCGTTTTCACAGTCGCCGTCATTTCCCCCCGCCGCATCACGCTGACGGTGTCCGTGGTGTCCATGATCTCCCGCAGTTTGTGGGTGATCAGGATGATGGTTTTCCCTTCGGATTTGAGCCGCCCCAGAATGCGAAAGAGCTGATCCGCTTCCGCCGGTGTCAGCACGCCCGTGGGCTCATCCAGAATGAGAATATCCGCCTGCCGGTAGAGCGCCTTGAGGATCTCCACCCGTTGCTGCATGCCAACGCCGATGTCCTGCACCAGCGCGTCGGGGTCAACGTTCAGGCCGTAATCTTCGGCCAGTTCAATCAATGTCTTGCGGGCCTTGGCCAGCGACGGGCGCAGCATCGCGCCGTCTTCCGCACCAAGGATGATATTTTCCAGAACGGTGAAGTTCTCAACCAGCTTGAAGTGCTGGAACACCATACCGATGCCTGCGGCAATCGCGGCCTGACTGTCGGTGATGTTGGTCTTCTTGCCGCCAATGAACACCTCGCCCTTGTCGGCCTTGTAGAACCCGTAAAGGATCGACATCAGCGTCGATTTGCCCGCGCCGTTTTCCCCGATGATCCCATGGATCGTGCCGGGCATGACGCGGATGGAGATGTCTTTGTTGGCCTGTACCGGGCCGAAGGCTTTGGAAATGCCCTTCAACTCGATTGCGGGTGCGGCAGTCTCCTGCCGCACCGCTGTCGTTTGATCTGCCACTTAGAAGCTCAGGGCAGGACAGCTGTCATCAGACATGTAGTCGTGCACGGCAAGCGAGCCGTCGGCGATCTTGCCCGCAGCCTCATCCACGGCTGCTTTCATCTCGTCGCTGACCAGTGGTGCGTTGAATTCATCCATCGCATAGCCCACACCACCATTGGCGATGCCCATGACACTAAAGCCTTTTTCCATGCCGGGGCCGTCTTTGAACGCCTGATACACCGCGTTGTCTACGCGCTTCATCATGGAGGTCAGGACCTTGCCCGGATGCAGGTAGTTCTGGTTGCTGTCCACACCGATGGACAGGATGCCTTCGTCTGCGGCGGTTTGCAGCACACCAACACCGGTGCCACCTGCCGCTGCATAAACCACATCTGCGCCTTGGCTGATCTGCGCTTTGGTCAACTCAGAGCCTTTTACCGGGTCGTTCCATGCGGACGGCGTGGTGCCTGTCATGTTGGCAATGACTTTGACGTCAGGATTGGCCGCCATAGCGCCCTGCGCATAGCCACAGGCGAACTTGCGGATCAGCGGGATATCCATGCCGCCGATGAAGCTGACTGTGCCGGATTTGGAGGCTTTGGCCGCCATCATGCCCACAAGGTATGAACCTTCATGTTCGTTAAACACAACGGAGCGCACGTTGGGCTTGTCGACAACCATGTCGATGATGACAAAGTCCGTGTCAGGATAATCATCCGCCACCTGACCCAGCGCGTCACCAAAGGCAAAGCCGGCCATCACAACCGGGTTGGAACCGGATTCCGCAAAACGCCGCAGCGCTTGCTCCCGCTGGGCGGCGGATTGCAGTTCGATCTCACGGAATTCGCCGCCGGTCTCTTCTGCCCAACGCTGCGCGCCATTGAAAGCGGCTTCGTTGAAGGATTTGTCGAACTTTCCGCCAAGATCAAAAATGATCGCAGGCTCAGCAAGGGCGGCACCGGCACTCAGGGCAAGTGCGGCAGCGGCGCCCATAAATTTGGTCATAAGGGTCATGTGTCGTCTCCCAGTTATCATGTGTTGGGGCAGGGTCCAAAGGGCCTCCCGCCCAGGATCAAAAGATCGCAGCAATTTAGGGCGCAGGGAGGGGGCAGGGTCAACCGCTTTTATCAGCGATCCTGTGGATAAGCGTGATTAACCTTTGGTTAAGGCCAGTCGCATGATCACGGCGTCAACATCTGTCGCATTGGCGCGCGCGTAATAGCCTGCGCGGCGGGCCACTTCGCCAAACCCGATTTTGGCGTAGAGCGATTGGGCCGCTGCGTTGTCTGCGGCCACCTCAAGGAAAGCGGTTTGAGCGCGGCCTTCCAGCGATGCAAGCCAGTCCCGCAACAGCGTTTCCGCGATTCCCTGCCGGTGATGCGCCGGGTCCACGGCAATGGTGAGCAACTCGGCCTCCCCCGCGACCAGACGGGTCAGGGCAAAACCATGGGGATCGCGGAACAGCGTGACGTGGGGGGCGTTGAGCAGATCTGCAATCTCTGCCGCGTGCCACGGGCGGCTGACGGTAAACGCGGCCCGGTGCAGGCGCGCAAGCGCGTCAGGTTCTGTCACGCCAGGATCGCAGGACCCGGATCGCGTGCCGGGGCGGCGTCTGGGGCTTTGACGTATTGCGGCGCGGGGCGCGGCGGAAACGCGGTAGCGTCAAGGTATTTGAATTCGGCCATTTCAGCCATGCGGCCCGGATCGGGGGCGTAGGTTTCGTCAAAACCGGTCGCTTCGAAATGGGACGCAATCTCCGTTGCGCGGTGTCCGACAACCTCCATCCCACCTGAAAGCTGCAAATCCGCAGGCGGGTCGGCAGGATCAATCAAACGCCCACCCTCGCTGATCAGGGCGCCGCCCATGTCTGCCCCCTGAACGAAACTCATGTCACGCGGCGCAGGGACAGAGATCAGCGTTCCGGCAGGCAGGGGAGAATGCCCATGCACCAATTCAAACTGGTTGATCGCAAAAACGGGGAGGCCGAGCGCCAACCCAAGCCCCCGTGCCGCTGACACACCAATCCGGATGCCGGTAAAATTCCCCGGCCCCACCGCCACGCCAATCACGTCGACATCTTCCCAGGTCCAGCGAAAGGCGGCCAGTTGCGTCTCAAGCAGGGGAAACAGCGCCTCAGCCTGACCGCGCGCCATGTCATGAACGGTGCCGCCGGAATAGCTTTCCGTAGACCAGCCCACAGAAACAAAAGGCCCGGACGTGTCGAACGTCAGGACCTTTGGCCATTTCTTCTTGCCGTCGACGAAGCCCGTGTCAGGCAATCGGGCGCACCTCTGTCACCTCTGGGATGTAGTGGCGCAGCAGGTTCTCGATACCCATCTTCAGCGTCAGGGTCGAGGACGGGCAGCCCGCACAGGCACCCTGCATGTGCAGATAAACAATCCCACGATCAAAACCGTGGAACGTGATGTCACCGCCATCCTGGGCCACAGCCGGGCGCACCCGACTGTCCAGCAACTCCTTGATCTGGCCGACAACCTCACCATCCTCACCCTCATGCGCCGCATGACCGGAGGTGGGCGTGTGGTCCGCTGCCATCACAGGCTCACCGGACTGGAAATGCTCCATGATCGCGCCCAGCAGGGCGGGCTTGATGTGATCCCATTCTACATTCTCGGCTTTGGTTACGGTGACGAAGTCGGTGCCAAAGAACACCCCCTCAACCCCCGACACCCCAAAAATGCGCGTCGCCAGCGGAGAGCCATCGGCTGTATCCGACGTCGGAAAATCAGCCGTTCCCATTTCCAGCACGGCCTGACCGGGCAGGAATTTCAGGGTTGCAGGGTTAGGTGTGGATTCTGTCTGGATGAACATGGCGCGCCCTTCATTGCTTACCCTCAGATATGCGGACTGCAACCCTGAGAGTCAAGACTTTGGAATGATTCTAAAACGTGGTTCGGGCTAGGTAATCGCCTCAAGCCGTTCCTTGCTCAGATCGCCGGGCACAATCGTGATCGGCACGGACAGCGATCCCGCGCTGCGCGACATCTGCGTGACCAGCGGACCGGGGCCTTTCTTGGTGTCGGAACTGGCACCCAGGACCAACACGCCGATCTCTCCATCGTCCGCGATCTGCTGGGTGATTTCCTTTACCGCCTCGCCTTCCCGGATGACCAATTCAGGATCAACCCCCTGCTTGTCGCGCATCCACTTGGCAAAAACCTCAAAATGCACCTCGATACGCTCCCGCGCTTCCTCCCGCATAATGTCACCGACACCGATCCAGTGATTGAACTCTTCCGGCGGAATGACGGCCAGGACTTCCACCCCGCCACCCGTGTGGGCGGCGCGCAGCGCGGCAAAGCGCATGGCGTTCAGGCATTCTTGGCTGTCATCCAACACAACGAGGAACTTGCGCATGATCTTCTCCCTTGGCGGCGATCATGGCGCGCAAGAAGCCCTCGCGCAATCTCGAAATGAAACTGGACCTATGCTGCGCCGGATCAGGCCTGTTGCGACGCGGCCCAGTCCCAATACATCTCCCGCACACGCCGGGTGATGGGGTTTTGGTTGTCGCCTACGCCATATGTGGTGTCATCAAAGGCTTTGACGGGGGTGACTTTCATCATGTTGCCCGACAGGAAAACCTCATCCGCGTCGTGGAAATCGTCAAAACTCAGCACGGTTTCATGCACCTTGATCCCGTCCTGCGCCATGTTCGACATGTGCCGCGCGCGGGTGATCCCGGCCAGAAACGTGCCGTTGGGTATGGGGGTAAAGACCTCTCCATCCTTGACCATGAACACGTTGGCCGAGGCACTTTCGGCCACATTCCCCATCGCATCCGCCACCAGCGCGTTGCCAAAGCCCTTGCTGCGTGCCTCCACCATCATCCGGGCGTTGTTGGGATAGAGACAGCCCGCCTTGGCATTTACCACATTGTCCTCCAGCACCGGACGCCGGAACCGTGTGCGGGTGAGCGTCGTTGCAGCCTCCGGCGGCGCCATCGGGATCTCTTCCAGACAGACCGCAAACCCCGTCGCGCCCTCCCGTGGGACAATCCCCAACTCATCCCCCGCCAGCGCCCAATACATCGGCCGGATATAGACCGCCTGATCCTTGCCGTAGCTCTTGAGACCTTCGCGCACGATCTCGATCATATCCTCCGTCTCAACCGTCGGCGTGATCATCAACGCGCGGGCCGAGCGGTTGATCCGCGCGCAATGCGCCTCCACATCCGGGGCGAGCCCGTCAAACAGGCGTGCGCCGTCAAATACGGTTGTGCCCAGCCATGCGCCGTGGTCGGCGGCCGTCATGATCATCTGGTCGCCGTCATGCCATGCGCCGTTGTAATAGGTCTTGATGTTTGTGCCGGTAGCCATGGGTGCTCCTCAACTGGCGGGATTATGAACCGGGGGCGCTGCGATAGATGCCTTCGGGCAGGTTCAGCGCGGCCGTGAGGTCCCGCAACTGCTCTGGCGACAGGGTAATCTTGGCCACCTGATCGGTGCGCGGATCCCATTGTTCAAAGGTGATTTCGCTGTCGAATGCCTGCACGGTGATGTCCTCGCGCAGCGGGGTGGCGCCCTCATCCACCAGCGTGATCACAGTGGCGTCGAATTCGTGTTCAATGGTAAACATGCCCGAAACCTGCGGCTTTCCGCACCGCTTTGCAAGCGCGGCTTTCAAAGTGACGTGAACGGGGTGGCCCTGCGCCAGCAGCGTGATAAAACAACGCCCAGTGACCCCACCGATTTCCGCCGCTACCCGTGGCAAAGGACCGCCCCATGTTCAAGAACGCCGCCATTGCCCTTTTCGTTGCCGCCGCCCTTGCGGCCTGCGACGTGCAACCGATCGAAACCGCACCGCCCGCAGAGGCACCTGCACAAGCCAGTACCGCCAGCCGCAGCCTGAGCGCATCGCAAGCCGCGCGCAGCTTTGTGCGGGTGGTACGCACGGTCGAACCTGTGGCGGAACGGGAATGCCGGGCGCGGACGTCTGGGGTGAATTGCGATTTCAACATCGTGGTCGATGACCGCCCCGGCCAGCCCGCCAACGCATTCCAGACGCTGGACGCGCAGGGCCGCCCGATTGTCGCCTTCACCCTCGCGCTGATCGCTGACGCGCGGAACGAAGATGAACTGGCCTTCGTGCTTGGCCATGAAACCGCCCACCACATCGCCGGTCATATCGGGCGTCAGCAGCAGAACGCGGTTGTGGGTGCCGTGATTTCTGCGGGGTTGGCCACGCTCAGCGGCGGCGATGCCTCTGCCATCCGCACGGCCCAACAGGTGGGGGCTCAGGTGGGCGCGCGTAGTTTCTCCAAGGAATTTGAGCTGGAGGCAGACGCGCTGGGCACGATCATCACGGCACGCGCGGGCTATGATCCGGTCAAAGGCGCGCAGTTCTTTACCCGCATCCCCGATCCCGGCGATCGCTTTCTGGGCACCCATCCGCCCAACGCCGCCCGGATCGACATCGTCCGCCGCACGGCTGCGGGCCTTTAAGGTCTCTGCGTGCTGATCCAGCTGGGCCAGGTATTGAGCGACCGCGGCTCAAAATATGCCGTGTCCGGCGGGCCGGTGCTGGACCGCGCGGGTGTGGACGCGGCATTGAAAACGCTCAAGCGGGAAAAATCCTACGCCAAGGCCACGCATAACACTTGGGGCGTGCAGCTTTCTGAGGGCGGGCCACTGAAAGGCGATGATGGCGAATCCGGTGCTGGGATGGTGATCCTGCGCATGCTGGAGCGGGAAGGCCTGTCAGATCACCTGATCATCGTGACCCGTTGGTACGGTGGCAAGCATCTGGGCGGGGACCGGTTTCGACATGTGCAGACCTGTGTCAGCGCCTATCTCGAGGCGCTGTAACACATTGACATCATGCGGAGGCAGACGCGCCGCACCACTGGTAAGGCGTCACAGGCTCAATGCGATGGCGGCGAAAAAGCAGCTTGACGCGGTCAACACAAAACCATGCCAGATCGCGTTCTGAAACCGCATGCCCGGATGGGCGAAGACCCAGGTGCCAGCGGAATAGATCAGACCACCTGCCACCATCAGGACCAAAGCCATCCCCGGCACCACCTGCGACATCGGCCAGATCAGCAGTACCGCCAGCTATCCCATCGCCAGATAAAGCGCCAGAGACCCCCTTGCATTGGGCCGCCAGAACCACAGTTTCGCCAGCGCCCCGACCCCGGCAAGGACCCAGATCAACCCGAGCACGCCATAGGCAAACCCCGTGCCGATCACTCCGACCAGAGGCGTGTAAGTCCCCGCAATCTTGAGGTAAATCGCTGCGTGGTCAATCCGGTGCAGCACCGGGCGGATGCGGTCATTGGGCGACAGGTGGTAAAGGGCAGAGGCCCCAAAAGCGACTATCAGGCAGCCTGCATAAAGCGCCGCGGGCGTCACCGGTGCCCCTTGCTGCATCAGATGGTGGATCAACACCGCGCAGGCCGGGATCGACATCATCAGCCCCGCGCAATGCACAGCACCATCTGCCAGCGTCTCTGAAGGGGAGTTCGGGTAAGCCATATCAATAGCTTAGCACCGGGTTGTTAAGATTTGGTGTTTACCTCAAGTTACCCATCCTGCGCTGCCGTGCCACGTGCCACCGGTAAAGCGCAGGCGCCAGCACGTGATCGTAGACCTTGTTGGCCACCCAATAGATGCCCGGCAGCGCGACCAGCCGTGCCAACCACCGCCATTGCGGGATTTCCTGCCACAGCACCACAAAGGCCGGTATGCCCGCGTAGGTCTGCCCCTCTTTGCGAACATGCAGACGCCGGGCGGCTGCGTCGGAATCAATGCCCCAGCGGTTCAGGGTCTCCACATCGCCCAGATCGTCATACCGGATCGGCAGGGCGTCCCGCGTTGTGATCTTCTCGTAATGTTCGATTTCCCGTCGGCAGACGGGGCAGGCGGCGTTGTAAAGGACTTCGGTTTCTTTGCTCATGAGCCGGAGATAGGGGCGCGCAGGGCCAAGTCACCCCGGACACTTCGCCACGCCCCTAGCGTGGCTTGTTGCTGTCGATCCAGCGCGACATCAGGGTGCGGTCGCGGAAACACTCCGGCGGAACGTCCGCGCGTTTCAGCCGTGCGATCCGTTCGGCAAAAGCCACCTGCTTGGAGGAGGGGTAATTGCCGAATTTCCCCACAGGCGCGGCTTTCTGCCGGTCAATCCACTTGGACAGGGCAGCACGATCACCCTCGATCCCCGCTGGCATCCGCGTGCCCGACCGTGCCGCAAGCACGCGGGCATAGCTGACCTGTTTGTCCGTCGCCGCCACAGGCTGCGGCAAAGGCAGATCGTCCTGCACCGGAACGGCCCCTTTGCCGGGGGCGAAAATACCTGGAAACTGCGGTTGCAAAGACATGCGCGTTCTCCTCTGTCTGAAGGGAGAACATAAGTAGAACATATCCGAATCTAAATCAAGAGGCTTGCAGAGAAGGTAGATCAAAACCCCTGTGGATAAAATTATCCACAGGGGTTTTGTGACTTTAAGTAATGCGGATAACATTCTGTTTTAATGGATATAAAGGATCGCCATCAGGATTTGGCCAAACGCCCCCACAGGTCATATTCCCCAGCTTCATCCACCTCGACCTGAACAATGTCCCCAACGGACAAATCTGCAAACCCTTCATCGATAAACAGGTTCCCGTCAATCTCAGGCGCGTCGGCCTTGGTGCGGCAGGTCGCGGCGTCCTCGTCAATTTCATCCACAATAACATCCACAACCTGACCCACCTTCGCGGCCAGCTTTGCTTCCGAGATTGCCTGCGCCTTTGCCATGAAGCGGTCCCAGCGGTCTTGCTTGATCTCGGCAGGGACATGATCCGGCAACGCATTCGACCGCGCGCCATCGACGTTTTCGTATTGGAAGCACCCCACGCGGTCCAGTTGCGCTTCGTCCATCCAATCCAGCAGCGTCTGGAACTCTTCTTCCGTCTCGCCCGGATATCCGACAATAAAGGTGGAGCGCAGTGTGATGTCAGGACAAACATCCCGCCAGGCGGCTATTTCTTCCAGGGTCTTGGACGCTGCCGCTGGCCGCGCCATGCGCTTAAGAACATCCGGATGGGCGTGCTGGAAGGGGATATCAAGATAGGGCAGCACCAATCCATCCGCCATCAGCGGGATCAACTGGCGCACATGCGGGTAGGGGTAGACGTAGTGCAACCGCACCCAGGCCCCCAGACTGCCCAGATCCCGCGCCAGATCGGTGATATGCGCCCGGTGCCCCCGGTCTTCGGCATGTTTGATGTCCACACCATAGGCGGAGGTGTCCTGCGAGATAACCAACAATTCACGCACAGAGTTATCCACAAGCTTTTCCGCTTCCCGCAGCACCGCATGGGCAGGGCGTGATTGCAGGCGCCCCCGCATGTCCGGGATGATGCAGAACTTGCACTTGTGGTTGCAACCCTCTGAAATCTTGAGATAACTATAGTGTCTTGGTGTCAGGCTAACACCGCTTGCAGGCAGCAGATCAACGAAGGGATCGGGGCTGGGTGGCACGGCTGCATGCACCGCATCCAGCACCTGTTCGTACTGATGCGGCCCGGTCACGGCCAACACCTTCGGATGCGCCCCGGTGATGTACTCCGGGTCTGCCCCCAGACAGCCGGTCACAATCACCCGGCCATTCTCATCCAGCGCTTCGCCAATCGCTTCCAGCGATTCCGCCTTGGCCGAATCCAGAAACCCGCAGGTGTTCACAATCACCGCATCCGCCCCAGCGTAATCCGGCGAAACCCCATAGCCTTCGGCGCGCAGCCGCGTCAGGATGCGCTCACTGTCAACCAGGGCCTTGGGGCATCCCAGCGACACCATGCCGATTGAAGGTTGCCCCGCGCGGCGGCTGTCGCGCAATTGGGCAGTGGGGGCAAGGTCGGGGCGCAGATCGGGTGGGTTTGTGCTCATGTTGTGGGCTATAGTGCACTCAAAGGGGCGGCGAAAGGTCCCCGTGGTGAGGAGAGTATGGGTATGAAGTGGATTGTACGGATCATCGGCGTGCTGGTGTTGCTGGTTGTCGTCGCGGTTGTTGGCATTTTGATGCTGCCTGCGGACAAGATCGCACAGATCGCGACGGACCAGTTGCGCAAGGTCACAGGCCGCGAGGTGACGATCAGCGGTGATGTGGGCATGACCTTCTGGCCGGTGCTGGGCGTCAGCGCCGAAGGGCTGGAGGTCGGCAATGCCGATTGGGCCAAAGAGGGCGCGATGCTGTCCACCAGGTCTGCCGCGATCGGTGTGGACGCCAGCGCCCTGCTGCGCGGAGAAATCCGCATCACCAATATTGAGGCGCAAAGCCCCACGATCCGCCTTGAAAGCCGCGCGGATGGCCGCACCAGCTGGTCCTTCTCTGACGCCGCAGGCACCGCCACCATCGAGACGGAGACAGCCCCCGAACGCACCGCGCAACCCATCAGCCTGCAACGGCTTTCGATCACCGATGCCACGCTCATTTATGATGCCGAAGGCGCGGACCGGGTCTTCTACGAAGGGGTGGATCTGTCGCTTGACTGGCCGGACATCAACGGCGCGGCCGACATCGCAGCGCGCCTGCACCCGAACGGCGAACCCGTCACGCTGGACGCGCGGATCGAACGCTTTGCCACCTTCCTGACCGGCGAAATCTCCCCCCTGCGGGCGCAGATCGCGGCCCCCGGTGGCAGCCTGCTGGTCGCGGGGCGGGGCACGCTGCAAGGGGCAATTGCAGCGGATATGACGCTCAAGACCGACAGCACCAGCGCCTTTCTCAACGCTTTGGGGGCAGGGCCGGTTGACCTGCCGCAAGGGTTGGGGCGTACCACGAATGTCACCGCCAAGATGACCCTGACCCCGGACCGCAAACTGACCCTGCGCGATCTGGTGGCGGATCTGGGTGGCAACACCCTGCGGGGCGGTGTGGATATGGAACTCAACGGCACCCCGCAAATCACCGCGCAACTGAGCGCTGGCGCGCTGGACCTGCGCAGCCTCACAGGATCGGAGGACGCCGAAAGCAACGGCGGCGGGGATACCGCCGCCGCCGCGGGTACAGGTTGGCCCACCGACCGCATTGATGCCTCCGGCCTTGCCGCGTTCAACGGCTCCATCGGCCTGAGTGCCGACAGCATTGATCTGGGCGCGCTGACCCTGGGCAAAAGCCGCTTCAACCTCACCAACGACCGCTCCCGCATGGTCTTTGGCCTGCGTGAAGTGGCGGCCTATGGCGGCGGGCTGAGCGGGGAGTTCGTGATGAACAACGGCAACGGGCTGTCCGTGGGCGGCAAGCTGACTGCCGCAGGCGTGCAGATCAATCCGCTGCTCAGTGATCTGGCGGATCTGACGCGGTTCACCGGCACCGGCGACGCGCGGCTCTCCTTTCTGGGCGTGGGCAACACGGTGGATCAGATCATGCGGTCCCTCAAAGGCGATGGCGCGATCACGCTGGGGCGGGGCAGCATCGAAGGGATTGATCTGGACCAGTTGCTGGGGTCCTTCGACGTCAAAGGCGGCACAACCGTCTTTGACAGCGTCAATGCCAGCTACACCATCGCGGGCGGTATTCTGCGCAATGACGATCTGCTGATGCTCTTGCCGAACTTCAACACCACCGGATCAGGGCAGATTAACCTCGGTGCGCAAACGCTGGACTACACGGTGGTGCCCAAGGCCCTGCGCGTGAATGGGGACCGTGGCCTTGCGGTCCCGGTGCGCATCAGCGGCCCCTGGGCGGGTCCAAGCGTGAAACCGGACCTCTCCGCCGCGGTGGATCTGAACTTCGCCGCAGAGCGCAAAGCGGCCGAGACGCGGGCCAAAGCCAAGATCGAGGAAAAGCTGCAAGAGGAACTCGGTCTGCAACGGCAAGAGGGACAATCGGTTGAAGATGCCGTGAAGGACAGCGTCGAAGACAAACTCAAACGCGAACTGTTCAAGATCTTTGACTGACCCCTGCGCGCAACCGCCACGGCAATGGGCGCTTTAACGCCTCGCCTGCCTGCGCTAAGACGCACATCAGACTTTCAGGAGACGCCCCATGGCCAACGATCTTTTTAACAGCTTCATGACCGGCCCGGATGAAAACGGCCGCTTTGGTGATTTCGGCGGACGGTTCGTGTCCGAGACGCTGATGCCGCTGATCCTTGAGCTGGAAGAGCAGTATGAGAAGGCCAAGACCGACGACAGTTTCTGGGCGGAGATGAACGACCTGTGGACCCATTACGTGGGCCGCCCCAGCCCGCTCTATCATGCGGAGCGTCTGACCGAAGAACTGGGCGGCGCCAAGGTCTATATGAAGCGCGATGAGCTGAACCACACCGGCGCGCATAAGATCAACAACGTGCTGGGGCAGATCATCCTTGCCCGCCGCATGGGCAAGAAACGCATCATCGCAGAGACAGGCGCGGGGCAGCACGGCGTCGCCACGGCGACCGTCTGTGCCAAGTTTGGCCTGAAATGCGTGGTTTACATGGGCGCGCATGACGTCGAGCGTCAGGCCCCGAACGTTTTCCGCATGCGCCTGCTGGGCGCTGAAATTGTGCCGGTCACATCCGGTCGGGGCACGCTGAAAGACGCAATGAACGACGCCCTGCGCGACTGGGTCACCAACGTGCGCGACACGTTTTATTGCATCGGCACCGTTGCCGGCCCGCATCCGTACCCCGCGATGGTGCGCGATTTTCAGGCCATCATCGGCAAGGAAGTCCGCGAGCAGATGACTGCCGCTGAAGGGCGTCTGCCTGACACGGTCATTGCTGCCATCGGGGGCGGCTCGAATGCGATGGGCCTCTTCTTCCCCTTCCTTGATGACGCGGAGGTTGGCATCATCGGGGTTGAGGCAGGCGGCAAAGGCGTGAACGCCAAGATGGAGCATTGCGCCTCCCTGACCGGTGGCCGCCCCGGCGTGCTGCATGGCAACCGCACGTATCTGTTGCAGGACGACGATGGTCAGATCCTCGAAGGGTTCTCCATCTCCGCAGGCCTCGACTACCCCGGCATCGGGCCGGAACACGCATGGCTGCATGAGATCGGCCGCGCGCAATATGTCTCCATCACGGATGTCGAGGCGCTGGCCGCTTTCCAGAAATGTTGTGAGCTGGAGGGAATCATTCCCGCGCTTGAACCCTCCCACGCGCTGGCCCATGTGATGAAAATTGCGCCCGATCTGCCCAAGGACCACATCATCTGCATGAACATGTGTGGCCGTGGCGATAAAGATATCTTTACCGTCGCCAAAGCGCTTGGCTTTGAAATGGGCGAATTCGCCTGACCCACCGCAACCCGCTTTGCGGTATAGCGCGTTGGGGTTCGGGACTGTTTGCGCAATCAGTCGCGCCATAATTGAACACTCCCATACAAGGGCCATCGCGGCAGTTTGCCGCGCGGCCCGCACATTTTTTCATTCCATTCTAGGGTGATCTGGCATTTGATCACGGCAGTCTAATGTTGCAGACTGACGCCAGGCAGATACACCTTTGGAGGGATTCAACCTATGGAAATGACAGGCTCCCGCGTGATCGCAGCCGACCGCGATACGGTTTGGGCGGCTTTGTTAAGCCCCGACGTCCTGAAAGAATGTGTGCCGGGGTGCCAGTCGCTGGAAGGCTCCGCCGATGACGGGTTCACTGCAACGGTGGTGCAAAAGGTCGGCCCGGTCAAAGCGACGTTCAAAGGTGTGGTCACGCTGCAAGACCGTCTGCCCCCCGACAGCCTCACGCTGAGCGGTGAAGGCAAAGGCGGGGCGGCTGGCTTTGCCAAAGGGGCCGCCAAGGTCACCCTGAGCGAGGACGAAGGCGGCACTTTGCTTGAATACAACGTCGATGCAAAGGTCGGCGGCAAGCTCGCTCAGCTGGGCAGCCGGATCATCGACGGCTTTGCCCGCAAGATGGCAGACCAGTTCTTTGAGAAATTCCAGCAGGCCATCGAAGGGCCTGCTGACGCGGAAGACAACGCGGATACATCCGAAGACGCCCCCAAGAAAGGGTGGTTCAAGAAGATCGTATCCGGTTGAAAACACTTAGAAGAAAAGTAACGGGAGGAAGATACCAATGACCAAGGTCACAATGACCGTAAACGGCAAGGAGATGTCTGGCGACGTCGAAGGCCGCACCCTGCTGTCAGGGTTTCTGCGCGATGATCTGGGCCTGACCGGCACGCACATCGGCTGCGACACCAGCCAGTGCGGTGCCTGCGTGGTGCACGTCAACGGCGTTGCCGTAAAATCCTGCGCGATGTTCGCCAGCGAAGCCGACGGTGCCGAGATCAGCACAATCGAAGGTCAGGCGAATGCCGACGGATCCCTGAACGTGATCCAGCAGGCCTTTCAGGATCACCACGGCCTCCAGTGCGGTTTCTGCACCCCCGGCATGGTGATGTCCGCAGCGGCGCTGCTCAAGGAAAATCCCAAGCCGACAGAGCAGGAAGTGCGCGACTACCTTGAAGGCAACATCTGCCGCTGCACGGGCTATCATAACATCGTCAAGTCGATCATGGCCGCATCCGGTCAGGACGTCGGCGCGATCGCTGCGGAATAGGCGTGGCAGGCCCGGACTTCATTGAAATCGGCACGGATGATCCCGCCAGCACCACGGCGTTCTTTACGTCCGTGATGGATTGGGAGTGGACCGACATGGGCGCGGGGCAGGGTGGCTACTTCACCGATGGCACCCGCAAGGTCGGCATGCACGAAGAAGGCACGCCCTGCATGGTGCCCTATCTGTCCGTCGACAACATCGAAGTCATGGTCGCACGTGTGAAATCCGCAGGCGGCAGCCTGATGGGGGAAATCGCAGATGCCCCCGGCTTTGGCCGCTTTGCAACCTGTATCGATCCGCGCGGTGTGCGGTTCGGACTGCATCAAGATCAAGAATAGGGACCGGCAGCCGCACAGGCTGATCCAGGGGCCCAAATCAACCCAACAGGTGCACCACGGGTGTGCCGCAAATGGAGGAATACAATGCCCAAAGATTCAGGCATCGGCGCATCACCCAAGCGCCGCGAAGACATCCGGTTCCTGACCGGTGTCGGCAATTACACCGATGACATCAACCGCCCCGGTCAGGCCTATATGCACGTGCTGCGCTCCGACATGGCGCATGCCCGCATCAAGAACATCGACACCGCTGCGGCAATGGCCATGCCCGGCGTGATCCACATCTTCACCGGTGATGACTTTGAAGCCATCGGCGGCATCCCCTGCGGCTGGCAGGTCACCGACCGTTTCGGCGAAGTGATGAAAGAACCCAAGCACCCCGTTCTGGCCCATGGCAAGGTCCGCCACGTGGGCGACCCGATCTGCGCGATTGTGGCCGAAACGCTGGCCGAAGCCCGCGATGCCGCAGAAGCCATTGAGCTTGACCTCGAAGAACTGCCCGCCGTGATCAACATGGCCGATGCGCTCGAAAGCGGGTCCGCCACCGTGCATGACGAACTGGGCGACAACCTCTGCTATGACTGGGGTTTTGTTGAGGAAAACAAGGAAGCCGTGGACGAGGCGATCAAGAACGCCGCCCATGTGACAACCGTGGAACTGATCAACAACCGTCTGGTGCCGAACCCCATGGAAGCACGGGTGGCGATTGGTGAATATGACCGCGCGGGCGACATGTCCACGCTCTACACCACCTCGCAGAACCCGCATGTGATCCGCCTTCTGATGGGCGCTTTCGTGCTCGGCATTCCAGAGCACAAGCTGCGTGTCGTGGCCCCCGACGTAGGCGGTGGTTTCGGCTCCAAGATCTACCACTACGCCGAAGAGGCCCTGTGTACCTTCGCCGCCAAAACGCTCAAACGCCCGGTCAAATGGGTCTCAACCCGGACCGAAGCGTTCATGTCGGACGCTCATGCGCGTGACCACGTGACCAAGATCGAACTGGCGCTGGATGCGGACAACAACTTCACCGCTGTGCGCACCAACACGCTGGCCAACATGGGCGCGTACCTGTCGACCTTCGCGCCAAGCATTCCCACATGGCTGCACGGCACGCTGATGGCAGGCAACTACAAGACGCCGCTGGTCTACGTGAACGTCCGTGCGGTGTTTACCAACACCGTGCCGGTGGATGCTTACCGCGGGGCCGGACGGCCCGAAGCGACCTATCAGCTGGAGCGTGTCATCGACAAGGCAGCGCGTGAGCTGGGCGTTGATCCGTTCGAACTGCGGCGTCAGAACTTCGTCACCGAATTCCCCTACCAGACCCCTGTGGCGGTTGAGTATGATTCCGGTGACTTCCACCGGCTGGTGGACAAACTGGAAAAGAGCGCGGATTTCGGCGGTTTCGCCGCACGTCGCGCGGAAAGCGAAAAGAAGGGGCTGCTGCGCGGCCTCGGCGTCAACTGCTTTATCGAGGCCTGCGGCATCGCGCCGTCCAACCTCGTGGGGCAACTCGGCGCGCGCGCGGGTCTTTATGAATCCGCTACCGTGCGGGTCAATGCCACAGGCGGCATCGTCGTCATGACCGGCAGCCACAGCCACGGTCAGGGTCACGAGACGGTCTTCCCGCAGGTGATCTCCGAGATGATCGGCATTGACGAAAGCATGGTGGAAATTGTGCACGGCGACACCGCCAACACACCGATGGGCATGGGCACCTATGGCTCCCGCTCCATCGCGGTGGGCGGTCCTGCCATGGTCCGTGCCACGGAAAAGATCATCAACAAGGCCAAGAAGATCGCGGCTCACCTGATGGAGGCTTCTGAGGCGGATATTGAGTTGAAAGACGGCGCCTTCAGCGTTGCAGGCACGGACAAGTCGGTTGCCTGGGGCGATGTGACACTGGCAGCTTACGTTCCGCACAACTATCCGCTCGAAGACATCGAACCGGGTCTGGAGGAAACGGCATTCTACGATCCCGCCAACTTCACCTATCCTGCCGGTGCCTATGCCTGCGAAGTGGAAGTCGATCCCGACACCGGTAAAGTCACCATCGCCAAGTTCACCACAGCCGATGACTTCGGCAACGTCGTGAACCCGATGATCGTTGAGGGGCAGGTCCACGGCGGTCTGACCCAGGGCATCGGTCAGGCGTTGATGGAAAACGCAGCCTACGATGAGAACGGCCAACTGCTCAGCGCGTCCTACATGGATTACGCGATGCCGCGCGCGGCGGATGTGCCGAACTTCACCGTCGATCACACCAACGGGACGCCCTGTACGCACAACCCGCTGGGCGTGAAAGGCTGTGGGGAGGCGGGTGCCATCGGCTCCACCCCCACAGTGGTGAACGCGGTGCTGGATGCGATGTATTCAGGTGGTCACAAGGTGGACCACATCGACATGCCCGTGTCTCCGTCCCGCGTTTGGGCGGCGATGCAAAAGGGCTGAGCTTGCTGATCTGCCCCGCGCGCCACACCGGGCGCGGGGCAGGGCACAGAATGATATTTCGCCCTGTCCCCCTTCCACAACGGGATGCAGGCAGGGAGATGAAAGGAACAACTGATGTATAACTTCGACTTCGAAAAACCCTCCAGCGTTGCTGACGCCGTGGCCGCACTGGGCGCGGAAGACGCGCAGGCGCTGGGCGGCGGGCAGACGATGATCCCGACGCTGAAACAGCGTCTGGCCAGCCCGTCCAAGCTGGTCAGCCTCACCGGCATTGCCGACATGAAAGGCGTCTCCGCCAGCGGTGGCGCGATCAAGATCGGCGGGGCCACAACCCACGCCACCGTCGCGGCAGAGGCAGGCAGCTATCCCGCCCTCGCCGAAACCGCCAGCCACATCGGCGACCCGGCAGTCCGCAACCGCGGCACCATCGGTGGGTCACTGGCCAACAACGACCCCTCCGCCTGCTACCCTGCGGCGGCGCTTGGGTCTGGCGCGACGATCACCACCAACACCCGCGACATCGCGGCGGATGACTACTTTCAGGGCATGTTCACCACCGCACTGGACGAAGGTGAGATCATCACGGCTGTCACCTTCCCGATCCCGGAAAAGGCCAACTACCAAAAGTTCGTCCAGCCCGCGTCGCGTTTCGCATTGGTCGGCGTCTTCGTCGCCAAATACGCCGACGGCGTCCGCGTGGCCGTGACGGGTGCTTCCAACGACGGTGTCTTCCGCTGGGCAGAGGCCGAAGCGGCCCTGTCGTCCAACTTCTCCGCAAGCGCGCTCGACGGTCTTGCGGCGTCTGGCGACATGATCAGCGACCTGCACGGCACGGCCGAGTACCGCGCGCATCTGGTGGGCGTGCTGACCAAACGGGCGGTTGCTGCGGCGGCTTGATCTGTAGGGTTTGAAATGAGAAAGCCGCTCCCGGTTGGGGGCGGCTTTTTTGTAGATGCATGATGGAGGAGGGGAAGCGGCAAGGTCTGTTGTGCGGGACGAAGTGAGCTTTCGCTGCGACCGCACGAACGACCGCTTTAATCAGTCGCCCCTTGTGTCGCGGTTTGCCTGAGCCACGATGCCCAGATGGCGAAACCCAAGCCCAAGCCGGATGCGGCGAGCATCAATGTAAGGAGCGTTTGCGCGCCATTGCTTTCGGTCACGGATGTGCCTGTCACCGCAGTCAAAATGGCACCTCCAGCAACGATCAACGCGCCACTTAGCCCTGCGGCACTGCCCGCAAGTTCCGGTCGCACGGACATCGCGCCAGCATTGCTACCGGGCATTGTGATCCCATTTCCGAGGCCCACGAATATCGTGCTCGCAAAGAAGATTTGTGGCGATGTATTGCCCAAAGCCAAGACGAGCAGACCTCCAACAAGACCGATGCAGGCTATGATCCGGCCCGCAATCATCATGGTTGTCGGCTCAAAGCCTTTGCCAAAACGCCCGGCAATGAAGCCGCCCAACATGAACCCGACCGTTATTGTTCCTATGTAGAATCCAAGCTCCGCCGTCGAAATTTCAAAGACGGTTTGAGCGACAAGCGGAGCGCCCGTTAGGAAGATGTAGAACGCACCAACCGAGAACGTGCCGCAGAGTGCGTAAGCCCAGAACTGCGGCTCGCGCAAAAGGGATGTCGTGCCAGGCACCGGCGTGCCAGGATCGCTGTCCCGGTCCCGCTTGGTCTCGCCCAAGTCCAGCCAACATAAAATAAGCAGACCAAACCCGCACGCGGCATAGAACATAAAGATGGATCGCCATCCCAGAAAGGTGTCCAACACACCTCCTAACATCGGACCAACCATCGGGGCGATTGCCATGGCCATGCCGATGTAACCGATCAAACTCACGGCCTCTCGCTCTGATCTCGTGTCCCGGACGATGGCGAGAGACAGGGCGTATCCGCCGATTATCCCGCCTTGAAGCATCCGGAAAAACAAAAACACCTCAACGCGTTGAGCAAGAGCGCAGCCCACCGATGCAAATGCAAAGACCAGCAACGCTCCCAATAGGACTGGCCGTCTGCCAATCCGGTCTGACAGCGGGCCAATGACCAGTTGGATTATGGCAGTTATCGCTAGATACCCAGAGACCGCCCAGCTCACCGTTCCATAGTCTGTTTCGAGATCGACGGCGATGTTCGCTAGCGAAGGCAAGAACATATTGAGAGACATAGGCGAGAACCCAGTCAGGAGGATCAGTGTGATCAAATGCGGTGGTGTTTTTGGGCGGTACATTTTGAATGTTCTCAGCTCTAGAAACAAAAAAGCCCCCGAAGATTTCGGGGGCACATGGAAACAGATATGGGAAACCCTTATCGGACCATGTACCTCTTGCTTACTACGACGACGAATTTAACGGTCATGGTCTTCTCCTCTGATGATTAGCGTAGTCAGACAGTTCTACCTAGGCAATCTGAAAAGCTGCCGTTGGTGAAACATGCGGCGTCGGACACTACAGACTCAAACCCGCCCTGCCGCACCGCCCTTGCGCCTCACCCCGTAGGGTGCGCATTCACTGCACCACAAGCACCAACACCCGTCACTCTGCATCCACCCCATGCCGCTCCAAAACCTCCAACGGCACCACCTCCAGCGCGCGGCGGTGTGTTGCCGCCAGATGCACCTTCGGCCCACACCCTTCCTCCGCTGCCTGCAAGAACCGTCCCGCACACAGGCACCAGGGATCACCCGGTTTCAAACCGGCAAACCCAAACGCGGGGTT
Source organism: uncultured Sulfitobacter sp. (assembly GCF_947500075.1). Classification (GTDB taxonomy): domain Bacteria; phylum Pseudomonadota; class Alphaproteobacteria; order Rhodobacterales; family Rhodobacteraceae; genus Sulfitobacter. Next base: position 186,065 of record NZ_CANMQS010000004.1, read on the forward strand.
CGGCGTGCTCAGGTCATTCCCCACATATTTGGAGAACGCCAGAAACTCCGCCGTCATCACGGCACAGACCGTATGGCTGCCCTGATCGGCAGCACAGGTGTTGCAATGCCCGTCGCGGAAAAACCCCGTCACCGGATCCATCCCGCACAAGGCCAGCGGCTCACCCAGCACGTTCACACTCTCATCCGGTTCCATCGGCTTTCGCCCTCCTGTCACAGGTTCTGCGCGATCTCGCGGAAGATCGCCACGTTCTGATCCGCCACGCCCGCGTCGCGGAATTTGCGGTCTGCCGCGTTGGTGGCAATCACCACGCCCCGCGCGCGGTCGATATAGATGTACTGCCCGTAGATGCCACGCGCCATGAATTCTCCGGGTGCGGCCCCCACGGGGATCCACCACTGATACCCATATCCAACAGCCCCCTCCGGGGTCGGCGCGCTGGGCAGGGTTGACGCGTCGATCCAATCCGCAGGCACGATCTGCTGCCCCTGCCACTGCCCGCCTTGCGCAATCATCTGGCCAAAGCGCGCATAATCCCGCGTGCTCAGGTTCAGCCCGCCCAGCACAAAGGCGGTTCCAACCCCGTCTGTCAGGTAATAGGGCGTGTGCTCCAACCCCAGCGGCGCAATGACCTTTTCGCTGAGCAAGTCGGCAATGGGCCGTCCGCTGGCCCCGCGCACCACCATGCCCACCACATGCGTGTCGATGGAGACGTATTTCCATGTCTCTCCCGGTGCCGCGAAGGAGGCGGTCAGACCGGCTGCAAATTCATCCATCTTGCCGCCCAAAGCCAAGACACGGCCCATGCGGTTGATGTCCGAGTTCTGATCAAGGTAGTCCTCGTCAAAGAGAACCCCGCTTGTCATCTGCAACACATTGCGCAGGGTCGCGCCGTCATAGGCGCCGCCTTTCAGCGCAGGCGCATATTGCGTGACCGGGACGTCGAGGCTCTCAATCGTGCCGTCTGCCACCAACTGCCCCACCAGTACGGACAGAAAGCTCTTTGCCATGGACCAGCTGATCCGCAGATCATCCGCGCCCGTGCCTTTGTAATACTCCTCAAAAACGATCTCCCCGTCCTTGAGCACCACCAACGCAGTCACATCACGGTCTTCGACCCAGGCCCCCACACTGACGGGCAATTCGGTCTCCGGCCCATAGGGGAGCTCCACCGTCGGCCCATCGCCGCGCGGCACGCCCACGGTCAGAAACGCCGCCCGCATGTTGGAGAAATTGCCCACGATGTTGTCTTCGAAAAACAACGTGCGCACCGCCCAAAGCCGTTTGATCTCTTCCTGTTTCCAGATGCCCACGGCCCCGATGGCCAACACCAGAACCAGCACCAGCCGCAAGGCCCACTTCAACACACGCCGCATACCTATTCCTTGAATTGCCAGTCGATCCAGCGCCCGTGGAAATCTGCGCGCCCCAGTTCAACCGTGATGTCACCCGGCCACAGACGCAGCACCACCGCAGCGCCCACCTTGCCCGTTGTGTCGCCATCGCTTTCCATCGACAGCCATGCCAGCGGCCGTGTCGCAGTGGCCTGCGCGCCGACCGCTTCGATCAGCGCCCGGCCCTTCGCGCGGGCTTCCGCCGGGAAATATTGCCAGGCGACCGTATGCTGGATCAGGTGCAAATGCCCCTCCGGTGCCGCATGCAGCCGCGGCCCCAACCATTCAATGGCATCGCCTTTTGCGACCCGCCCCTGCGCCACAGACGCCGCCGCGCGCGTCATCGTCAACCGCTGCGGCTGGTCGGGCCAGAGGTAGGCAATCAGGCGCAACTGGTCTTCACCATCCTTGGGATTGAGCGGGTTCAGATCCACGCCCGCCCGATCCGCAATCACCGGCGCCTTGCGCGGGGGCGGCGCGCCTTTCCAGTCGGGCGTCAGGATCACCGTCGGCACATCCGGGCCAAAGCGGGCACCGTCAATCTCCAGCGCGTAGTGGTCCCACATCAGGTTCAATCCACCGCTTGCGCCCAGCTCACTCAACCAGATCGGCAGATCGAATGCCGCCGCCGCGACCCGTGCACCCGCGATCAGCACCCCGGACCGGCGCACTTCGTTTGTCTGGGGCGGGCTGTCGGTCCAATCCAGCAGGAAGGGCTCATGCGCCGCCAAAGCGGCCAGAACGCCAGCGCGCAGTTCCGCGTCAGAGGTCTGCACCGGCGGGTAGAGCTTTGCCAACTCAGGTGCCGCATTCGACAACACCAGCGCATGCAGCCCGCCTGCGATCCGCAAAGGCAGCGAATGCCCCGCAGGCCCGATATCCCCCTCAAATGCCGCGAATTTGCGGCCCAATGCGGTATCTGCCGGCCAATCCTGTGCCAGAATACCCAGCAACTGCCCCATGAAGGGGGACCCCATCTGCGCGCAAGTTCCGGCCTGTGCTGCAAAAGCCTCAGAGAGATTCATCGGAACTTCGCCACAAGACGTTGCAGGGGCGACTTGCTCTCCTCTGGCGCTGGTTCAGGCTCAGGTGGCGTAGCTTTGGGCTGTTGCGCCCCGCCTTTGGTTCCCGTCCCCGACCGGGGCGGAGAGACCCGCAAAGCCACCGCATTGAGAAACTTCGCCGTATCCCCGGCCGCCAGATACGCAGCCCCATCGCCAATCCCGCGCAACACGTCATCAAGCCACCCCTCATCCGCCTTGGAGAAGTCCCGCAGCACATAGCCCGGCACCGCATCCTTATGCCCCGGATGGCCGACACCCAACCGCACCCGGTCATAGTCGGGACCGATATGCGCATGGATCGACCGCAGCCCGTTGTGGCCCGCATGACCACCGCCCGTCTTGCACTTGACCTTCCCCGGTGCAAGATCGATTTCGTCATGGAATACAATCACATCTGCTGGCTCCAGCTTGTAGAACCGCATCGCCGCCTGCACCGACTGGCCAGAGTTGTTCATGAAGGTTTCAGGTTTCAGCAACACCGCCCGGTCCGCGCCAAAGCGCCCGTCGCTGATGCTGCCCTGGTGTTTGCCCTTCCACGGGCCGAAGCTATGGTCGCCTGCAATCTGGTCCAGCGCCATGAAACCGATGTTATGCCGGTTGCGCGCGTATTTCGCGCCGGGATTTCCCAGACCTACGATCAGTTTCATACGTTGCCTCCTGCGTTGCGCGCAGTCTACCCGCCGCCGCGGGGGAGGGAAATGCGCATTCTGAGGTCCTCAGGCCCGCGCCATGAACGCGACAGTCAAGGCGGCCAGTTCCGGCCCCACGTCCTCTTGCAGGAAATGCCCCGCATCCGGCAGAATGGTGTGCTTTTGCCCCTGCGCACCGGGCAGAAGCTTCTGAAATCCCTTGTCCACACCTGCCATGATCTTGTCGTCCGCGCCGAAGGCCGTCAGGAACGGCGTGTCCAGACCCCTCAAGACCTCCCATGCGGCCCGGTTGGCGTCGCGGGCCGGGTCGTCTGGCGTGGCGGGTACCAGCATCGGGAACTGACGCGCACCCGCCTGATAGGTCTCATCGGGGTAGGGGGCGTTATAGGCGGCAATCTCCGCCTCGGTGATCTTGCCGGTTGTCCCGCCGTAGACGATGCGCCCGGCGTCAAAAACCGGCGCATCCTGCGAATAGGCACGCCAGGCTTCAAAGGCCGGCCCCATCGGTTGATCCCCCGTCGGCAAAGCCGTGTTCGCCACCACCACCCGCGCGAACCGCTCCGGCATGGCCGCGACCAGACGCAATCCGATCAAACCGCCCCAGTCCTGACAGACCAGCGTGATACCTTTGAGATCAAGCTGCCGAACCCAATCCGACATCCAGTCCACATGCCGCTGATAGGTGTAATCGCTGCGCTGTGTTGGTTTGTCGGACCGTCCGAAACCAATCAGATCTGGGGCCAGCGCCCGATGCCCGGCATCCACAAACACCGGGATCATCTTGCGATAGAGGTAAGACCACGTCGGCTCCCCGTGCATCATCAGAACGGGGGCTGCGTCCGCTGCTCCCTCATCCACGTAATGCACCCGCAATGTGCCGCCTTCCGTGTCGTCCACATGGGTGTAGCGGGGCGGGTAGGGGAAATCAGCCAGATCGGCAAATCTGTCGTCCGGGGTGCGCAGGTATTCCATGGGTGTCTCCAGAATTTGGGCATCCAAAGCATCGCACAGAGGCCGGGGCAGCGTCCATCCCGGTGCGCCCGCCGATATCGACCGAAACACAGCTGTCAACATCTTGTGACAGTCCCAAGGCTTCCTATCTCAACAGGACACCAGAAACCCGAATACAGGAGAATGCAGACCAGTGAAAAACATAGTTGCGGCAAGCGATCTGTCCGAACGGTCCAAACCATCTGTCCAGCGTGCCATCCATCTGGCCGCCGCCAGCGGTGCGCGGCTGACTGTGGTCCATGTTGTCGACGATTCCATGCCGCCGGACCTTTCTGATCAATTGAAGGCTGGGGCGAAAACGCTGCTGTCCGACCAGATCGCGGCGCAGATGGCGGGCCGAGAGCTTGATACGGACGTCCATGTCGCAACCGGTGACCCGATGGAGGCGGTCAAGCGCATCGTCGAAGAAACCGACGCGGATCTTCTGGTTCTGGGGATCCACCGCCGCCGCACGTTCTTTGATCACGTGCGCGAAACCACCATGGAACACCTCGTCCGGTCCAGCCGAGTGCCTGTCCTGCTTGCCATGGCACCTGCCGATGACCCCTATGCCCGCGTGCTCAGCGGTGTGGACCTGTCCCGCGTCTGTGCCTCCGCGCTCCACAAGATCGCGATGGTCGCGCCGGAGGCGGAACTGACCCTGTTCCACGCCCATGAAATTTCGTTCCGGACCGAAGCGGAGCAGGACTACGAGACCTGGAAAGCCATGTACGCCCTGCCCAAAAACCTGCCACGCCCGACCTTTATCGAGGCCACGGCCCGCGATGCGCTGGATGACATGATGGAGGACAGAACCTACGATCTGCTGGCCATCGGCGCGCACACCCGTTCAAACGCAGGGCGCTACATTCTGGGGGGCTTCTCTGCCGGGTTGATCCGCAAGCCGCCCTGCGACCTTCTGCTGGCCAAGTAAGGCCTCAAACAAAAAGGGCCGCACCTCAGCGCAGCCCTTTCCACATCACCAAACGGCGAATGCTTATTCTTCGCCACCCTCTTCGGCTGCGGCCTCGGGTGCATCACCCTCTTCGCCGTCACCTTCGTCCTCATCATCGGACTGGGCTGCCAGTGCGGAAGGTGCGGACACCTGTGCGATGACAAAATCACGGTCGATGGTGGGCTTTGCGCCTTCAGGCAGTTTGACGTCCGAAATGGTCAGGTTGTCGCCAATCTCCAATGCGGAGATGTCGATCACCAGGCTTTCGGGAATGTCTGCCGCCGTCACGATCAGCTCAACTTCCGGACGCACCAGCGTCAGAACGCCACCCTTGCGCAGGCCGGGGCAGTCTTCTTCGCCCGCAACTTCCACGTTGATGAACAGGTTGATCTTCGTGGTCCGCTTGAGACGCATGAAATCCACGTGTGTGGGCAGGTCCTTGACCACGTGGCGCTGCACGTCGCGGCAGATGACGCGCACGTCGTCATGGCCCTCGACCTTCATGTTGAACAGGGTGGACTTGAACCGGCCTTTGCGCAGCATTGTCAGCAGTTTGTTGAACGGGATGTTGATGGGAAGCGGATCAGCGTCGCCCCCGAAAACAATCCCCGGAACCATGCCATCACGGCGTGCCTGACGAGCGGCGCCCTTGCCTGTCCCCGTCCGTTCCTGGGCTTCAAGATCTGGAATCTCTCCGGCCATTTTAATCTCCAATATGTTAGGGCAGGAATCCTCCAAGGCTGTATTCCTGCGTGAAGCGCTTCCTCTATACAGGTTTGCCCCATGTGAAAAGAGGGATTCTGCACCCGCAGCCTTGGCTTTCACGTAGGCCCGTGCGAAGCCAGCACCATGAGCCTGCGCCGCGACCTTTATCTCTCCCGCAAGCCGCTGGCAGGGTTCTTTGCCATCGGTGTCTCTTGGTCGGTGTATTTTGCGCAGATGCCGGTGATCAAGGCCAATGTGGGCGCGTCCGACGCGGTGTACGGGATTGCCCTGCTGGTGTCTGCTTTCGGGTCGCTTGCGGCGATGTGGCTGGCACCGACAGCCCAGCGGCTGGCAGGCGGAATGGCGATGCCGCTGGGGATTGCAACGGTGGCGCTTGGCATGCTGACGGCGGGCGTTTCCGGAACGGTTGTCGCGCTGACGTTTGCGATGATGCTGGCGTCAGCAGGGTCGGGCATTGTGGACGTGCTGGTCAATGACCGTGTCTCCCATGCCGAAACCCACAGCGGGCGCACGCTGATGAACCTCAACCACGCGCTCTATTCTTTCGCCTACGCAGGCGGGGCGCTGGCCACCGGTGTCCTGCGCAGCGCAGAAATCGGCCCGCTGCCGATCTTTATCGGCCTCAGTGTGCTGCTCGCCGGTCTGGCCTATGCCGCACGCGAAGACGCCGTTGTTGAACCAGACGCCGACACCACTGCCGATGCCCCGCCCGCATCCGTGCCGACCCTGCTGGTCTTCCTTGCCGGTCTGACCGTCTTTGTCGCCTTCCTGTCAGAGGCGGTGACGGAAGGCTGGTCCGCCCTGCATCTGGAGCGCACGCTCAGCGGTACTGCCGCGCAGGGGGCGCTGGGCCCCGCGCTGATGGGGCTGACCATGGGCATCGGGCGGCTCTTTGGACACGGCCTTGCCCGTTACATCCGCGACACGCACCTGATGCTGCTGGCCACACTGGTCTCAGCCGTCGGGCTGGCGATTGCCGGCAATGCAAGCGATGTGTCCGTGGCGCTGATGGGCTTTGCGCTCGGGGGGCTTGGCATCTCCGTGGTGGCCCCGCTGGCCCTGGCGCTGGTCGGGCGCCGGGTGGCGGATCCGGCCGCGCGGCTCACGGCGATCAGCCGGGTTTCGGTCATGGGATACGGGGCGTTCTTCCTCGGCCCGCCACTGATGGGCCTCGTGGCCCAGGGCGTCGGCCTCGGCGCAGCCTTCATGCTGGTGGCCGCTCTGCTGGCCGCGACCGCCCTCGTACTGATTCCCCTGCTCAGCCGCCAGATGCGCCGCAGCTGACCCCAAACGCCCCCCTTCAAACAGATCTCACCCCTTCAAAGCCGGTCCCCGCACCATCCGCAAAGCCACACACCAAAAGCGACCCTACCACCGCCCTGGCCCCTCTTTTTGGCCAAAAATATCCTTGCACCACAGCACCCCCAAACGAAACGCCGCCAGTCTCACACCTGCGCAGAGTGCAAATACCCCTTCGCCGCCATCAACCGCTCGTACAATGCAAACTCGCCCTCCCGCGCGGCCTGCAACCGCCGCGTGGCTTGACCGCTCAAATCCGTCCGAACGGAGGGAGAGACATTCTTCACCTTCAACTTGATCTTCCGGCCCAGCCGATCCGTCATGAACGTGCGAAACGCAGGCTGGCTTTCATAGGCAAAGATGTGATCCACCAGCACCTCGCCCTCATCCCCGGTCAGAAAGGCAAACTGGCTGCCGATCCGGGCGCGGGGTGGCGGGTCATCGTCGATGACCTCCATCACGAACTGCTCAAAGCTCAACCCCTCGGTGCTCAGCTCGGAGCCTTCCAGGCGCGCTGCGTTGCGATAGCGAAACCAGCTTTTGATCTGCTCAACGGGATCACGCATCACCGCCACGCCTTCAAGCCGCGCCCCGAATGTCTCCTCGACAAAAGGCACCACCCTGCGCCGGAAACGCCTTGCCGGAGTGTGTTTGCGGGTATTGGCAAAGATGATCTCTGCATGAGCCTTCAATGCCAGTTCCACGGCGGTGGTCCCCGTCTTGGGGGTGGCCAGAAACGCCAGCTTGGGGGGAAGAAAGATCAGCATGGCGCGTTTATGCCTCCCTGCGCCGCAGATGTCAGCAGGAAAACGCGCCTTGCTCACAGCCTGTGATCAGGCCTGCCAATCGCCGCTAAAGTCCTTCGGAATGAGCAGGTTATGCCGCCCCAGGTTGTTGACATCGGTCTCCCCACACAGCGCCATGGTGGTGTCGAGCTCCTTGTGCATGACCTCCAGCGCGGTTGTGACACCCTTCTGACCCATCGCACCCAGCCCGTAGACAAATGCGCGCCCCGCATAGGTGCCTTTGGCCCCCATCGCCAGCGCTTTGAGCACGTCCTGCCCGGACCGGATGCCACTGTCGAGGTGCACTTCGATCTTGTCACCCACCGCATCCAGAATGGCAGGCAGCGACGCGATGGAGCTCATCGCCCCATCCAGCTGACGCCCTCCGTGGTTGGACACAACAATGGCATCCGCACCCACGTTCAGCGCCATCTTGGCGTCCTCGGCATCCAGAATGCCTTTCAGGATCACCGGGCCCTTCCACCAGCTGCGCAACTCTTTCACCCGCTCCCAGTCCAGCGAATGATCGAACGCCTCCGCCGTCCAGGTGGTCAGGGACGCAGGGTCCGTGACCCCCGCCGCATGGCCGACGATATTGCCAAAGAACCGCCGCTTGGTCTGGAGCATCCCCAGCCCCCACTGCACTTTGGTGGCAAGGTTCATCATGTTGACCAACGTGGGTTTGGGCGGGGCGGAGAGGCCGTTCTTGATGTCCTTGTGACGCTGACCCATGATTTGCAGATCCAGCGTGATGACCAGCGCGCTGCACTTGGCATCTGCCGCGCGGGCAATCAGCCGTTTCATGAAATCATCGTCTTTCAGGGTGTAGACCTGAAACCAGAACGGCTTGTCGGTGTTCTCTGCCACGTCCTCGATCGAACAGATCGACATGGTCGACAGGGTGAAGGGCACGCCGAAGTCCGCCGCCGCCTGTGCGGCCTTGATCTCTCCATCCGCGTGCTGCATCCCCGTCAGCCCCACCGGCGCCAGCGCCATCGGCATCGACACATCCTGCCCGACCATCTGGCTGGCCGTGCTGCGCCCGGTCATGTCCACGGCCACGCGCTGCCGCAGGCGGATCTTGTCAAAGTCCGAGGTGTTCTCGCGGAAGGTCTGCTCCGTCCAACTGCCGGATTCGCAATAGTCGTAAAACATGCGCGGGGTCCGGCGTGCATAGATGCGCTTGAGATCGTCAATGTTGGTAATCGCAGCCATTTTCTCAACCTTCCATATTGGTAAAGTTTCTTTACCAATATGTGAATCATCCGTCAATCATGAATTTCGCCTTGACTGGTGCGATATCGTACCAATATATAATGGTGCAATATCGCACTAAATGGAGAAACCCATGACCCTGTCCCGACGCAAGACACTCGCCCTGATTGGCGGTGGCACCATCTTCGCCGCCAGCGCCTCTGCCGCTGGCTTTCTGACCACCCGCACGCCCCATGATGCGCAGCGCCCCTGGACGCTTGCCGGCAGCTACGACGATCCGCGCCTGAATGCGCTCAGCTTCGCGCTGCTCGCGCCAAACCCGCACAACCTGCAACCCTGGCAGGTCGCGCTGGAAGGCGATGACGCACTGACCCTGCACCACGACCGCAGCCGCCGCCTGCCTGCAACAGACCCCTTTGACCGCCAGATCATGATCGGCATGGGCTGCTTTGTGGAGCAAATGGTGCTCGCCGCCGGGGCAGGGGGGCAGGCCGTGGACCTCACGCTCTTCCCCGAGGGCGACGACGGTGCCATCGCCCACGCCACCTTCCGCGACGGCGGCACACCCGACCCGCTCAGCGCGCACATCCTCGACCGCCGTTCCTGCAAGGAACCGTTTGAAGACCGCGCCGTGCCCGCCGTCCTTGCCAACCAACTGGAGGATTACGCAGACATCTACACGGATGCCGCCTCTGTCGCGGCCCTCAAGGACCTGACTTGGAAAGCCTGGGAAGTCGAAGCCCTCACGCCGCACACCATGCAGGAAAGCGTCGATCTGATGCGCTTTGGCAAGGCTGAGATCAACGCGAACCCCGATGGCATTGATCTGGGCGGCCCGTTTCTGGAAAGCCTGATGGTCGCAGGCATCCTCAGCCGTGACGTGCAAAGCGACCCCAGCAGCCGTGGCTTCCAGGAAGGTGTGAAAATGTACAATGAGATGCTGCACGCCACGCCCGCCTATGCCGCGCTGACCAGCCCCACCAACACCCGTGTTGATCACATCGACGCAGGCCGCCGCTGGCTGCGCCTCAACCTTGCCACCACATCCATGGGACTGGCGCTGCACCCGGTCAGTCAGGCCTTGCAGGAATACCCTGAAATGGCGCCACATTATGCGCAGGCCCATGACATGCTGGCCCCCATGGGACACACGGTTCAAATGCTCGGGCGGCTCGGCTATGGTCCGACCATCCCGCGCACGCCGCGCTGGCCTCTGGAGCAGAAGTTGATCAATGCCTGAGCCCGATCCCCGCACCCTGTTCGCCCTGTTCAGGGAAATCGGGATCATCGAACAGCTCAGCCGCACCCAGCTAGAGGCGCATCTCCCCGACGGGCTGATCGCGCCTCACTTCGCCGTGCTCAGCCACCTCATCAACCGGGGCGATGGTGCGGTGCCCATCACCATGGCCCGCGCCTTTCAGGTGCCCAAGACCTCCATGACCCACACGCTGAAAGGGCTTGAGAAAGGCGGGTACATTGAGATCCGGCCAAACCCGGAAGACAAACGGTCCAAGACCGTCTGGATGACGGACAAGGGCAGGGCGCTGTTTTACCAGACGATTGAAAACCTGGGGCCAGCCATGGGCTCCGTGCTCAGCAAGATGGACGCGGCCAAGCTGACCGCACTCATCCCCGTCCTGTCCGAACTGCGCGAAATCATGGACGCCGCCCGCGATCCCTAGGGTCTGTTGACATTCAGCACAATTCACCAGTTTCAGTCCGAAAATGCTCAGGTCCAGGAACGGGAGCGCAGGAATAGCAGGTTATTTCAAGCTCACGTGACGCCGCCCTGGGCAATTTCGGCGAAACCGCTTCGCGGCGCGGCAGATTTTGCCTCCAGTGAGCTGATTTGACCGCAGCGATGCGGGCCATCGGCAGGGCAAATCAGCGATGCTGGGGGCAAAATCTGTCTCGCGCTGGTGAACTGTGATGAATGTCAACAGACCCTAGATCACGCCGAATGCGCCCCATCCGACAGCGACTTCACAAACGCCAGCACATCGGCCACCGGCTCGCCCGCACCGATCTTCGACACAATCGCCGATCCCACAACAACCCCGTCCGCCACGGATGCAATGGCCCGCGCCTTCTCTGGCGTGTTCACACCAAAGCCCACCACAACCGGCAGGCCTGACGCGGCCTGTATCCGCGTGACCTCAGGCGCCACATCACCCGCTTCCGCTTCCGCCGATCCGGTGATCCCGGTGATCGACACGTAATACACGAAACCCGAGGTGTTCTGCACCACCGCAGGCAGGCGCGCATCATCCGTCGTCGGCGTCGCCAGCCGGATGAAGTTCATCCCGGCCGCCTGTGCCGGCACACACAACTCCGCATCTTCCTCAGGCGGCAGATCGACAATGATCAACCCATCCACACCCGCGTCTTTCGCGGCTGCCAGAAACGCATCCACCCCCATCGAATAGATCGGGTTGTAATACCCCATCAACACAATCGGTGTCGCATCATCCTCAACCCGGAAAGCCCGCGCCAGATCCAGCGTCTTGTTCAGCGTCATCCCGCCCTCAAGCGCGCGCTGCCCTGCCAGCTGGATCGTCGGCCCATCCGCCATCGGATCGGTAAACGGCAGCCCCAGCTCGATCACATCCACGCCCGCCCCCGGTAGCCCTTTGACCACCTCCAATGAGGTCTCATAATCCGGATCACCCGCCATCACGTAGGCCACAAAGGCCTTGCGCCCTTCGGATTTCAATTTCGCAAACGTGTCATCAATACGGGTCATGGGGCGCGTCCTTCTGCTTGGCTTCCCCCATGCACCATTCCGCGGGGCAAAATCAATGGCCTGCGGGCCTGACACAACGACAGATGTTGTTTTGCCCGCCCGCATATGGCAGGTGCAGCCCAGCATCTTCCACAGACAGACGGGGCGGACATATCATGGGTTTCAAAATGGGCATCGTGGGCTTGCCGAACGTGGGCAAATCCACCCTCTTCAACGCACTCACCCGCACCGCTGCCGCGCAGGCCGCGAACTTCCCCTTCTGCACGATTGAGCCCAACGTGGGCGAAGTTGCCGTGCCCGACGACCGCCTCGACAAACTCGCCGCCATCGCCGCGTCGAAATCCATCATCCCCACGCGCATGACCTTTGTGGACATCGCCGGTCTGGTGAAGGGGGCCTCCAAAGGCGAAGGCCTCGGCAACCAGTTCCTCGCCAACATCCGCGAGGTGGACGCCATCGCCCACGTGTTGCGCTGTTTTGAGGATGGCGACGTCACCCACGTCGAAGGCCGCGTCGACCCCGTGGCCGACGCCGAAACCATCGACACCGAACTGATGCTCGCCGATATCGAAAGCATCGAAAAACGCCTGCAAAACATCGTGCGCAAAGTCCGTGGCGGCGACAAGGAAGCCGTCCAGCAAGAGCGCCTGATGCGCATGGCCCTAGAGGCACTCGAAGCAGGCAATCCCGCCCGCGTGGTCGAGGTGGACGAGGAAGACGCCAAAGCCTGGCGCATGCTGCAACTGCTGACAACCAAGCCCGTCCTCTACGTCTGCAACGTGGGCGAGTCTGAGGCCGCCGAGGGCAACGCCTTCTCCGCCTCCGTCGCCGAGATGGCCGCGTCCCAAGGCAACGCCCACGTCATCATCTCCGCCCAGATCGAGGAAGAGATCAGCCAGTTGGAGCCAGACGAAGCCGAAATGTTCCTCTCCGAGATGGGCCTGGAAGAAGCCGGGTTGGATCGGTTGATCCGCGCAGGCTACGACCTTTTGCACTTGGAGACCTATTTCACCGTAGGCCCCAAAGAGGCCCGCGCCTGGACCATCAAAACCGGCACCTCCGCGCCGAAGGCCGCTGGCGTGATCCACGGTGATTTCGAAAAGGGTTTCATTCGCGCGGAGACGATTGCCTACGATGATTTTGTGTCATTGGGGGGCGAGGGGCCCGCGAAGGAAGCGGGCAAGATGCGGGCGGAAGGGAAGGGGTATGTGGTGAAGGACGGGGATGTTTTGCATTTCTTGTTTAATACTTAGGGGCGGTTAGCTTCCGGCCTGAAAGAAATTTTGAAGGAACTCGATCAAGTCTGACACTCCCTTCACACGTTTGAATTGCTTTAGAACGTTATCGACCCAGTCTGTAGGTGTCGAAGAATATTCTTTTGCTTTTTTAACGTATTGACCAAGTGTCACGGCAGTAAGGCCCGCGCTCTTCGCTATTCGATTTCGCAATACCTGCTTTTGTTCAGAGGACTTTGCTTCCCCTAATTGCCCCCGTACCTGATCAACATCCTGAATCATTTGCTCCAATATCGCCAAGGATTCCGGACTTAGTTTCACGAGTTCAGTGCCATCAGCATTTTTTGCGACTTCAAAGGCGCGTTCTAAACTATCCAGAAGCACATCAATATTTTGATCTTCAAGAGATAAATCGTTCAAGGCGTTTAGTTTCTCTAAGCTTGGCCCAAAATGCTTGGTGAATACTGCTTGTAGCCTGTCAACTAGATCATCCGCCATTGTGGATAGGCTCGCGCCCATATGGGATCTCTGCATCTCTTCGAGGCTGAAGCCTCTAAAGTAACTTCCCAATTCAATAAGGCGGCGCGGTCGGAGGTGATCATTCACTTTGACATCTTCTAGTTCTTCTAGAAGTTTTTTTGCTGAGCGTGCAATTAGTAGTCCGTGGTTTCCTTCCATTCGAATATCAGACGCGTAATCAGTAAAGTCCTGCAAACTGTCTCTTAATTCTATGACGTCCTCTAAAAAAACCTTAATGCGCCTGTGGTCTCGTAGGTGAGTAATGTCATCACTAAAACCGACCGCGTGAAGCCATTGCTTCGCACGGTCAAAGTCAAAGTCCACCAAGCTTGCTTGCGCTAGAGGGGACCCATTTTTACTACCCTCTATTTGCTGAATCAATTCAATTATCCGCGCTAGTTCTGTGTGTGCTAACTGCAACTCACCAATACTCTCGTCCTCTTCAGTTTGACTTAACATTGCTTCGAATGCGTTTGCTGCAAGTTCTAAGGTTTCTCTTTGGTTTTCACGCTCACCTATAAATTTCAACGCCAGACCAAGATTGTACTGTGTTGCTAGCCACCGCATAGTGTGGTCGTGAGGCGAAAAGACCTTTAGAGCGGACTCATAACAAGCCACCGCTATCTCCATATTTTGGGTTCCAATATCCTTTCTTGCAAAATCTGCATAAGCGTCGCCCTGACAGTTATGTGCTCTGGCTAATTCAAGCGGGCTTTCCGCGAAATTCGAAAGCAGTTCTGCAAGGCCGATCGCAATTTTCCCATCGTAGGTGAGATATGAATTTCTGGAACCGTCTAACCACTTCTCGTGAACGCGTGTTAATACTTCGAACGAAATACTGCCTTCAAAGTCATTAATGAATTCCTGTAAGCGAAGACTTGGCTCCCGCGCTGCATAAGCTGAGCTTGGGTTATCTTTTAGATATGCAATCATATCAGAAACTACTGTATCTGATGGAGGCCGCTCCGTCTCATACGTTTCCATCGTATTCGGTTGTAGTACCTCTTTGCGTATCGCTACGAGCTTTTCTTCTAAACTTTCTGGTAGATGATCACGTGCTTTCATCTCCCGTGCCGTTTTCAAAGCTGCCTGAAGGCTGCGATAAGCCGCGCCTATGTCAACCACCTCGCCCTTGGCGTATTCTTGTGCTAGTCCGTGCACCAGCGCCTCCGGCAATTCGTCGACGTCTTCGCGTTCGATGGCGGACAATAGTTCTTGTACCCGCGAGTCGATCTCGTCACCCGCTTCCTGATTGGGAGGATGGTTAGCATACATCGGCGCGGTCACGCTTTCCGGCAAATCCAGCGCTTCGGCTAACTTGCCCACCGTCAGCGCGGTGATCTGTTTCCGCCCGTGCTCGATCTGGGAAACGTACCCCTTGCGGTCAGGGTTCCTGAAGGCTTCCTCCGCCAACTGGGCCAGGGTCCACCCCGCCGCAGAACGAGCCGCGCGGACCTGCGCCCCGAAGGCTTTCAGATCGTCAGATGTAACCATGTGTCACCCACCATCACTATCGGTCTGCGGGTGAAACAATATGGCTCCACCTCTTTGGCGCTAATCCACCATCTTAGACACACGCGGTCAACAGGCCGCCGACTGGCCAGTCTCAACTTCCCCGTCAAGGAGACGAGACATGACACCTATCGACCTCATCACCCTGCTGTCTCAAACAGCAACCTTCCTGCACTCCCCCGCAGGCCCCCACGCGGCCACGGCCCTCATTGCGCTCGCCGCCCTCCTGCGCGCGCCGGTCCCGCTCTGCCTCGCGCTGACCTTCGCGCTGCACGCGACGCTCTGGTTGCTGTGACCGCTGTTGCGCAAACGCCCACCCCGGCGCGCGTTGCCGGTGTACAGGTTGTGTACAGCCTGTGCACCGGTCGTGCGCCCCGCCAAACCCCCAATCGGGACCTCTGAAACGCACGCAAAATCGCACCCTCCCGGACCCGGCAAACGCAAAAAACCCGGCCTCTCGACCGGGTCCTTCACCGTGCTGTCCGTCCCGTCAGCGGCTGTCGTTGTTCGGCCCGACACCCAGCGGATTGCTGTAGGCATAGGGTGGTGCCTTCTTGGAGGCGTTGCGTGTCGAAATCCTCGGCTGTTTGACCTCCCCCGTCGCGATATTCGTGCTGTTCTGGCTGACGCTGAGGGGGGGTGCATTGCTCCCCTGATCGGAGGAGCCAGCAGTTGAGGCGGCAAATGCGGAGGTCGCAAGGCCAGCGGCGAGCAGTGTTGTCAGAGCAAGTTTCATGGCGTTTCCTTTGTGCGTGAGCGGTGCGCAACTGCACCCTGGTGCGTAATGAAACCGAGATGGGGATCCTTCGGCACACACTCAACGCACGCTGCATCACCTCACCGTGTTCTCTGCTGTGGGTGGGTGGTCAGTGCGCCTTCTTTGGGTGTGAAAATTGTTTAATTATAATTGGTTATGGGTTTTCAAGTGAGCCCCATGAAACGCACGCATCACAAACCATCCGTTGTATCTCCCAGGAACTTCGCCTGGGCCGCACCGTCTCAACCCCGTCCCACGGACATTTCATGAGACAGGTTTCAAGGCCCCGTCGATGTTCACCTGCCGCGCAAGGTCTCCCGTCCGACCATGCCACCCTTCAGCCCATGCCGCCCACATCTCCCGCAGCCCACGGATCACGGTTTTTTCCCCTTTTGGCGGTTTTGCTCTTGTTTACCCGCAAATGCCCCTTGTATAGCGGCAGGTGGAGACGTGGCCGAGTGGTCGAAGGCGCTCCCCTGCTAAGGGAGTAGGCGAGGAATCGTCTCGAGGGTTCGAATCCCTTCGTCTCCGCCACTTGACCAGTAACCCACTGGTCAATCGACTGTTTTCCAAGAGCTAGACTAGTAAATCCGCCTCCTGCTACAGAATACTGCTACAGTGGGAGCGCCAAGGATGGGCATTACTCCGCATCTCGTGCTGCGTGGCACGATCTACTATTTCCGAAGGACCGTGCCCCGGCACCTTGTTAATAAGGTCGGTCGAACAGAGATTTCGACGTCTATGAGAACTGTTCACCGTAAAGAAGCGACGCTAAGGTGCCGCTACTTAAGCAACTCGATGGATCTGTTTTTCCAGGAGCTATCTATGACAGACAGGCCGACCATTGAGGAGATCGACACTCAGATAAAGCTGTACTTCCAAAAAGCGCTCAACTGGTCGTTGGAGTTCTCGGAAGTATTCATGGAAGATCCTTTTCTTGACGCCGCAGACGAGGCTGCAGGGCTGCCAGTGTTGATCAGCGAATACCAAAACCAACTCAAGTCCGGTAAGTTCAACAGCTTGGTTCACAGCGAGGCTAACGAATTGCTCGGACCCTTACTACCAGCCGGTGAAAAAGCCGATCTTAGTGCGATTAAGCACGCTTGTAGGGGAATTTCGCTTGCAAGGATGGAGCAGTACAGGCGCCTAATTGGCGACCTGATAGGAGATTACAGTGCGCTTGGCCAAGGTGACCCGCGGTTTGCCGGTATGGTTGCAAATGGATATCCACCTTTGTCCGAAAGTGAGGTGGCTGATCAGGAAGGCGAAACACTGAAACTAATTGCAAACCGGTATCGTTCTCACAAGGAAGAAGTTGGTGACGCAAAGAAAACGATTGCCGACTTCGATGTGACAATGCGGATCGCATATGAGGTGATACCGGCCAACAAACAGATCGCGACGATAGATGATGCGGATATTCGGGGCGTGAGAGACTTGCTGAAACGAATACCTCCAAATGCGCTTAAGGTTAAGGGCGCAGCTGGAAAGTCGTTCTCGCAACTTGCAAAAGAAAACGAAACTGGCCCTTTTTTAGCAGATACAACACAGGAAAAACGACTCAGGTTTTTGCGCGCAATGCTCAATTGGGCTGAAGGGGAAGGATACATTGACAAAGTACCGGGTAAGAAAGTCTCCGTGGCCGTTACAAAGAAAAAGGGGAGCACCGGCGGCCCCTATACGAAAAAGGACTTGGAACTGATTTTTGCAACCCCAATCTATACCGGGAGAGCTAGTCTAGCACGAAATGGCACTCCCGGAGAGCACGTCTTCAAAGACGGCAAGTTTTGGGTTCCTCTGATCGGCCTGTTTTCAGGGATGCGCCTTGGTGAGATTGTACAACTTCAAAGAACTGACTTACTCATCGACGATGATGTATGGGTATTCGACATTAATCGTGGAGAAGACGAGAGTAAGAAGGTTAAGACTGATACGAGCATTCGGCAAGTTCCAGTCCACCGAACCCTGATTGACCTTGGTTTGCTTAAGATGCTTGAGAGTACACTGCCAGGCGAGCGGCTATTTGAGGACTTGGAGGTGGGCAAGGATGGTTATTTTTCGCACAATTTCTCAAAATGGTGGGGAAGATACGGCAGGAAATTTGGATTTCATGGACAGCGCAGAGTATTTCACTCCTTTCGGCATCTGTTCACCGATGCCTTGAGGGACCTTGAAGCACCAGACTATGTCCTGAAGTCTATCCTTGGACATTCTGACAAGAGTATTACTGCGAACTACGGCCATGGGGCAAATCTCAAAATTCGCCAATCGTATGTTGACAAGGTTCGATATGATTCACCTATGTTGAATTGTTTGATTGAACGTGAGGCAGCAATCGACTACAAGGGATGTTAACTTGGGCGATGCTAAGTTCATACTCGTGAGACTCTTTAACAAGATCCAAACCCTATTCAAAAATGATTAAGATTAAGTATGGGAAAGGCCATAGCCCTCACCTCTTTATAGATCGTCTAGTTGTAAAACTTGATTTCTTGCCAAATGATAGCGCCTCCAATACTCACTCAGCGCTATTCCCCTTGTTCGATGATCCCGAGTGCTTCATTGGCAATAAGCCAGGAAATGGCGTTGAGATTCAGCGGAATATGGTAATAGAGAGCCTCGAAAACTCAAAGCACTATCCTCATTTCGTCTACAGATATGCAAACCATCAAGCTCAATGGATGCGCTTGACGCTTCATCCTAGAGACATGGGATTGCAAGGTTTCGAAGAGCTACACAGCATTCTTGGAATGTTCACCGACGATGGCTGGGGTGATTTCTCTAGTGAGGCAAAAGTCACTCAGATCGAAGTTTCCATCGACTTAGAGGGTATCTCGCTCAACTCTGTAAATATTCTTCCCGGACAGGCAAAAACGGTGTCTGTCTATAAGTCAGGGCAAAAATTTGAAACCGTTTATCTTGGAAAATCCAAGAGTAACCAGACAATAATCTATGACAGGGGCGCAAAAAGAAAGCAGAAGGGGCAGGAGTTCAAAGCAGGAATATGCACGAGAATAGAAAGGAAAAAGAGTAACTTGAACTTGAAGGTGTATGAATTGGCTAAACTGAAGAATCCATTTTCGCACGTAGAATTTGTTGCTATCCCGCCCGTACCTCCACCAAATGAGAAGAAAACCTACATCTGGGAGCTATTCGTGGAGGCAGTTGCTTATCGTGGACTAGATCCTGCTCTTAAACTACTACCTCAGAACAAGCGCTCGGCTTACCGAAAGCACATCGCCACTCACAAGCACCAGTGGTGGCTCCCCGACATAATCTGGTTTGCGTGGCCAGGGGTCTTGAAGGAACTAAAGCTGAGTGACCCAAGCTATTGGAAGTAAGTTAATACGTTTGTCTCTGCGACAGTTCCAAAGACAATACCAGTTCCGTGCAATTACTTGTACCAAAATTACAATTTCGGGGGAGAGCAATGTAAATTCAGCCCATTTCCAAAGAAAGACAAAGGACTATCAGTTTCGGACTTTAGGCATTCAGTGATGCATGCACTGCCTGCTAAACATCAGCTAACAGTCAAAACCTAAGCTGCCACGCCGCTGCCCAACGCAGGCTGAATGGGGACAATATCAGTCCCGATAACGGACGTTTCGGGAATTTCGAAGTCGTCTCGAACTCGTAGGCTCAACAAGTCGCACTTAACGGCGGTTTTCGCGGAGAACTTTTTTGTGCTGGCTCCTCCACGAATTCCCTTAACTCGTGGTTCGAGTTCGGCCGCAAGAGATTGAGACCAGCGTTCCGTTGGACCCAAGCTAGCGGCGTGTATTCCTGAAAGTACACGTTCGCCGAAGGTGGCACTGCGGAGCGTGAGCGAGACTAATTTTCTGCATACCGGACATCCCTACGCGAAATTGGCGGACTGTGTCCAAAAATGTTGCACCTAGCGACGGTTTCCTGTTGGGAGTTTCCGGAAAGCGCTTCTTCAATGCCAGAACTCTTTTATCGGTCTTACTTTGGTTCTTGTCTCAACGATGAACCCATCGCATCTTCTTGCTTGCACCCCCAGAAAGAGCAAACCATTGATTGATTCTGAAATACTTGACCTTATCGAGCGCTTTCAAACCCTGCTAGTTGGTATCGTTGGTTTTGCAGGTGTCATTTGGACACTACGAACCAATGCCAAACATTCGAAGGAAGAGTATCGGAGGCAAACTAACACTCGGCGGATGACTTTGCGGCGTATCTTGGCCGCTGAGTTTCGAAATTACACACGTGCGCTCAAGGCGAACCTCGAAGCTAACGAAGTAAAAGACGACCATCTCTCAGTTGGAAAGATTGATAGGCTGTTCTCGGAAGACCTAGCATCTGAGCTTGGCCTGCTAGAATTGGGTGAGGTTGATGTTGTCCTGAATGCATTGATCAGCCTTGAAGGTATGGATCAATTTTTGGGACACATTTCAGCAGGGCAAAGGGGAAAACGTTATCTTATACCTGCATCCTCGATGGATGATTTTCATACGATCACTTCAACCACTGCAGATGCGCTCGACTACGCAATTGAAGCACTGGAGCTTTCAGGCGAGACGTGATTGGCGAATTCCAGTCGTTGGGCACGAGCCGAATATGCTGCGGCTGCAGCCCGCATTGCTGACATTCGTCCAGTTGCATACTGACTAAGCGCTCGCAGATGATCGAAGAACTCCGACCAAACGTCGAAACTCTGTGTCATCAGACGCGCCTTTCCAGAAGTTTGCGAAACGGCAAACAACCTGAAGATTGTCGGGTTCATAATGACCGCTACTGTCGATGCGATCCAAGGAAGCGAACATCGCAGGATCGCCGTTTACTTCATCCATTTCCAGCGGAAGGCCCGTCAGTTCGCAGCAATATTCCTGAGCCCCCATGAGTTCGGTGATGTAGTCCTGAAGTGCTGCTGCGGACGGGAACCGGAGGTCCTTCCTTTTCACTACACGCTCCGCTGTCTGACCATTCGCTGAATTGGTGGTGGAGACGGCTGTTCGGGCCATGCGTTCAGCGGCATCTGCCGCTTCGAAAAGCTCTGAAGCTCGTTGGTACGCAATCTTGTCCGCCTGCGACCCGTACTTAATCGGCGCATACCCCTTCTTGGCGGTTTCGCTGCGCTTCGCCCATAGTGGAGTATCGTGCCACTGACCTAGGTCATCTCCGGCGATCAGCGCCAATGTGTAGTCTCGGTACAAAGGACTGAGAGACTGTAGCGTGGCTTCAGTAGACAAGAAGTCTTTCGCCTTGGGATGTAGTTCGTTCCACCTCAGTGGAACGCCCTTCTTTGACTCATTCGACCAAGGTGCACAGTGCTTATGGCAAATTACCACGTCACGCCCATGCTCGATGGGTTCCATCTTCCTTTCGAAAGAAGGTGCGCCACTTCGAGAGGTCGTCCACCAAAGCTCGTCTCCGTCCTTGTGAACCCAAATATCGCCAACAGTCTCAGCGACAGTAGTCATCAAGTTGAACCAGCGAGAAGCGGTCGCCTTGGTTGGTTTCTTTCCTGCCGCAGTGGTGTCATTGGCCATGCGGGTGGACACATAACCCTCGCGATCGTTTGCTTCCCAGTATTTCTGGGCGTCAACGGCGTTCATGGTCGCGACTGTTCCGCGTTCCCGACAGATTGGCCATTCATAGTTCTGGCGCCCGAAATTGGCGATGTAGACTTTCATGACGATTCATCTTGCTCCGTTGGATGTATCAACCCAGTCTTGCTGAATGGCGCGGCCGTGGCGAGAAAATTTTCCAATGAGAACAGATGCCAAACGCTCCTTTGGAAGCACCCATTCTTGCCGAGCGTGACCGGCCCATTGCCGACATTCATCACTTCAGAAACCGAGCTGACCGGGCTCCCGGAAGCCGACCTTGACGCAATGCAGCACTTCAGTGGCCCAGACGATCGAACCTCGGGATTCTACTCCTTTTCTAGCTCCCGAAAGAGTTGTCTGCGGCGCTCAAGATCCTGCTTGATTGACCGCGTCATCTGTCTGTCGGATAGAACTGCTGTTTCGAGGTCAAATTCGGGTACCTAGACTGAATATCATCCTCATGTATTTCACATTCAGCTTTTCCTTCTTTCAAGCAGAGCTCCAGCTCATAAATGCTTCGTCCAAGCCATACTCCCGACCATCTGGCAAGCTCAGGTATTGGGGATGATTCCGCAACAAGATCACGCCACCGTGTGTCTTTTGGTGGGGTCGAAAGGCCAAACTCTATGGACAGAGGGCTATCCGCATCAAGGCTCGAAGAAAAGCCAGCTCCGACGAACTTCGCATCGTATGAGATTTTAGCTGCACCCTTGAAGCTATCGGTCGCATCACAGTCAGAGTTACCATCCACATATACGCTAAGGATTGCTGTAGTGTTTGGAGAGATGTCAAACCTTTTTGGAAGGTTATTAACGTTCACGACAGGGATGACTACGTTTGGTTTCAGGGACAGTTCCCTGCAAGAGACACGGATGTACAGAGAATTGTAGTCATTCTGCATTCCACCTTCATAAACTGAGAAATAGTCGAAATCATCGTATTGAAGGGGTTCTAAGTCAGTAGCGGTTATCGAAATGGTTAAATCGTATACAGTTACTGGTCGTGTTGATTGGTTGTACATGAGAAGCAGTGAATGAAAGCCGGATTCTACCATTGGAACTTCGAACATTGGATGCCTTCGGTGAAACAGCGTTCCAACATCTGTTGCCACTCGATTCTCCATCGAGATAAAGGCGTCAGGGAACAGAAACACACCGAAGCGGTCAAATAGTGAGGGTCCAACTGTCGCAATAAATGCGATAATACCGCCCAGCACGCCACCTATCGAAAGTAATCTACTCCACCGCATACCAATCCTCAGAATCAGAATAGGCGACATTTTTGTCACGTTGATCGCCCTTAAACCATTTCTCCATCACCTGCGCATTCTCATTAGTACATCCGCACCAAGTGTAGTATCCCCTTTCTTTAGCTACTGGTGTTAGTTGGCGCTGCGCCATACCAAACGCTATCTCCGTCTGTTCGTTTATTGAAACAGTTTCATTCGGAGCGACTGAAGTTTACGCATTGCAGCTTTTAGAGCGCGACACTGCGTTGGGAGCACGAGGTTCTCTGCTGTTCCCGGCAGTAGGCCCGGCCCATTGCCGACATTCACTAACCAATAATTGATTTGGCGGTAGCAGCACGCATTGCCGTCATTCGCCGTGAATACGAAACCGATAGCTTTTGGAGATCCGCAATGCAAGACAGAACTGTCATGTGCTCCAGCAGGACTTACCGCCGCTTTGCAGTTCGGCGAACCATTTGTGATTTGCCCAAATAGCATTTCAACTCGTCTCATCCTTCTTGCCAGTATTGTCAGTTCATGCTCTGTCGCCGCCAAGAACGGATGGAGTTAGGTGTGTCTGATTTTGGCTCTGCATCATTCCACCGATCCCAGAAGGCAACAGTCTGGCTGTCTGGCTTCATCTTGGGTTCTGCTATGCGAACACGCGTTGGCAAAAGGCTCGCGTCGCCGACAACCAGAGCTTCTCCGATATCCAAGACAGGCAATAGGTCACCAAAACTTCCAAGGCTGTCAGGAAGAAGACGCTTTATCACGCTCTGATCGTCACCATTGGTCAGACGCATGGCAACAACATTGTTGCACTGGCTCAGAACAGTCCGGTTTACTTCGGATGGCCGCTGGCTGATAACCACAAGGCCTATTCCATGTTTCCGGCCCTCTTTTGCGATCCGCTCAAAAATCTCAACGGCAACAGCGTCAGAACTGTCGGCATTCATCCGTTCTGGTATGTACAGATGGGCCTCATCACACATGATTGCGATAGGATGCCGCTGGTCAGATTTCGTCCAGAGGCTCGTAGAGAAAACAATTTGAGCCAAGAGACTTACCATCAAGGGCAGTACGTCAGATGGCACTTCTGAGAAGTCTATAATCTTGATGCCGCCTTCATTGCCATCCTGAGCCCCGCGACCGGTTGAAATGGCATGAACCATTCGTTCCAACCACTTCATGTCCATGCATTCGTTGGGAGGCTGAAACAGGAATGCTAGACGACGATCATGCCTTTTTGCTTCTAGGCGACCGATCAACCTGCTCAGCTTGCCATGATATGGGCCCTGCTTTTCGCCCCTCGCGCCTGGCACCATTTCTTCATCTAGGTCTTTGAGGTTCTGCAGCACTGAATTGATGTCGAAAGGCACCGGGCTGTCGATCGTGAAATTCTCCAATATTTCTTTATGCTTGACCGGATCTAGGGTGCCCTTTTTTGCGTCGACGATAGTGCGCGTCATGATCATCGATTGGTTTGGTGCGTTCTGGTCACTGCGGTCAACGAACATGGACACCAGCGCCTCATAGCCCAACAACCAGTATGGTAGATGCAATACCCCGTCATCCAAGCCGCGCTTGTGCTCGATGTCTGAAGGCCCCGCAATCCTCAGGTGCTTGAACGCCTCGCCTTTCAGCGGGCGATACTCACCATGGATATCGAACAAGACCACATTCGCCTGTGGCAATTCCGCGATCTGATCCAGCAATCGAGCCGTAGTCCAGGACTTGCCCGATCCAGTACTCCCGACGATCACCGCGTGACGTTGGAACAGCTTGTTGCCATTCAAATAGGCAACAGCCTCATCATCAAGCGTGAAGTTTCCCAAAGACAGCTTTGGGCCGTCCGTTTTCACGTTGGAAATGACCTGCATGAAATTGGTGAGGCGTTCGCCCTCCAGAGAGAAGCAATTGGCGTCGATTTCCGGCACGGTTTCTAGCGTACGGCGGAAAACGTTCTCATCTTCCCCTACTTTGTCGAGCAAAGTGCCGATAAGTGTGATCTTGACGAGGTTATTCTCGTTCGGGATCAACTCTACGTCGGTCAAGTCAGCCTCGTCCAAATCGCGGTTGTCGGGTTTCCTGGTGATCCGCACCACGACACCGATCAAGTGTTGCCCAGGTTTGCTGCTTTGGAGAACCACCAAACGGTTCACCTGAAGGCGCTTGAGCCGGTCGAGGTCATCGACGCGGATAGTCGCTGCGGCGGTATCTACTGAAATCACGCTGCCGAGGGCTTCATTGTCTGCGAAATCAAAAATGGACATGTGCATTACCTAGAGGACTAAATTGTTGAAACCTGAAAGCGACCACAAATCGGCAGTCGCCACCTCGACACCATCGGGTGCCTCAGGACGGTAGACCAAGCTTCCGTCACCGGACCTCTCGATTCCCATGTAGTTCGCACCGGCTTTGCTCTTGAGAAAATCTTTGGCTTCGTCGGTCAGCGTTCTGGCTAGCACAACGATTGGCACGTTTTTTTCCTGACATCGCTCGATGATTTTTGGGTGGATGTGTAGATCGCGGAAGCCAAATCCAATACAAAGAAACGCCGAGGCTGTCTTCAGTGCGTCATCTGCACCATTAATTATCGTCCTGAACGGGTCTTGGGAGGTTGTCTCGTATTTGTTGAACCCAGGGGTAACGATCAGAGGAGCGTATTCGGCTGGAGGCAATTCAAAAACCGGCAGTCCGACGGTTCGCTCATCTGCAGTGCGGAACCAGTCTAGCGAGCCATGGACCTTCCAGATCTTGACGACCCGCGAAGCTTTAGCCCCATGTCGGAATTTGACGCCGCCGGTGCTTTCCCACTTCTGGACATAGCCTGGAGCGAAGCCGGTCTGAAAAAGCACCCCTTTGGAATTGCAAGCAAACTCTGCAACACGATCATAGTTGGTGGTGACAACATGGATCTCTTTCAACGTGCTGTTGAACATCCCGGACAGTAAATGCCCAAGGGCGAATTCCTGGCCATTTGACGCTGCAAGGCTCAAGAGCGCTGTATCCTTCTCGTTGACACATTGCCAAGTCAAGCCGACAATCTTCGCGAGCAGGGTATCCGGCAGAGCCTTGCCCTCCAACGCAGCTTCAAGATGATCACCGTTTGCCAAGGCTGCCCGGACCAACAGCCAAGCGTCCTCTTCGGCTTGGCCCGCTGTTTCCAGCTTGTCACGCAGGTAGTCGCTCAGTGCTCCCATACTTGGCAATCCATGTGGCATAGAGGCGCCACTTCCAAGGACAATTGTGGGGGATCCTTGGAAACAGGTTTGCGCAAACTTGGCGATGTCTTCTGTCTTCATTTCGTTTGGGACGCTCCCCTTGAGTTGGTATCAATGATCTGAATGAAAAAGCCCGTCGTCAGACGCTAAACAGGCCCCATTGGAAATCAACCTTAATATGCAATTTCTAACAGGAAACAATCTTGGCGTTACAGCCAGAAGGAACGCTGCACACCGACCATAAGCAACTAGTATCGATGAACTAAACGGCCGCTTCTTGTCGCGGCCTTGGTTTCCACGCTGATGCAGCGAATGACGGCTTTCCGCCGTCGGTGCTTTTCGTAGCGCCAATGAGTGTATTTAGTCGAACGGCAGAAGTCTAAGAGGCACCGACGGCATCGTTTTTTGCTTCCCTGCAAACCCCTCTCAGCTACGCTTAACGTGGGTTTGAATGTTTCTGCTCCCTTTGCTCAAGGAGGAGCAGAATGAATAGGACCGATCCATCTACGAAATCTTTGCAATTACTTGCACAACAAATCCTCGACGTCGATCCACAGCCCCTAGCACCTAAACTATCGATCAGCGTTTGGCAGGCTATGAGCATGCTTCAAAAGGCTATTCGGAGGAACGACAGTCATCGTACCGCTGTAGCAACCTCGACGCTTCTTAATCTAGATGCAGAGAGGTTTTGGCGGCGTCTGGGCGTCATCGCGTTCGAGGACGTGGGTGTATCGAACCTTCCGCTCGTGTATGCTGTGACTGCAGCCTTGGCTGGGAAACGGGTTCGCGGAGAATTCGGTGGCGATACCCGCGTGGCGATGGCTTTGGCGCAGTGTCTCGCAAATTCTGCTAAGAATCGAAGTGCGGATGATCTCCTGTGCATACGGGACCAGCATCCTGATGCGCGAGATATGCAGCACGAATTTCAACGCATCCCAACAGAGCGTCTAAGATCAATCTTCGTTGGGTGCCCGGAGGTCCTGGCGCAGGCATCAGCAGCGAAGATTATCGCGGCCAGATCCCCAAAACCCCATATTTCAGTTGAGGTTGAGCTTCTGGAAAATGCGGGGGCCGCGCCAGCGGCGATCGCTCTATTCGTGCAAGGCAAAGCACGTGTTCGCAATGATCTCCCATTTTTGGTCGCACTGCTGACACTTCAAAATGGTCTGCGTTCGCCCAATCCCGATGACGTTCTACCTGCAGAAATTGAATTCGCAGGCATGCCCGGCTGGGCACTCGACATGTTTACCCGAGAAGGAAAGGCCGCGATCAGGCGGCTTCTCGCACACGACAACGCATTGTCGCAGTACATCAGGCGTAGCTTCCCAAGTGCGGGGCGAACGCAGCTCCTAGGCGAAGCGATATTCCGGGTCGAAGGCGGCCTCTTGCGAAAACGTCAAGATGGAGCGCTCGGTCAACAACTTCGGCAAATCATGGAATTGGAGTGCATGGGCATTCACCCTCACCAAGCGCGTGAAGTCCTTCGGCTGACGAGTTCAAATTTGGAGCTTCTCAACAGTCTGAGACGGCAAGTTGTGTGGGATGCATCCAATGGATAATTTGGGCCAAACCTCGGATAATATCCATTTATCAGAGGCTCAAAACAACACTCGAACAGTCTCAACTTCAATTGCAGTTAACTGCAATCCAGGGGTTCTTAGACGTTTGCAAGAGTTGGTTTCCGCAAGCCTCTCCTCGAACACCCGCCGCGCCTACATGGCTGACTTATCTCACTTCATCGACGCTGGTGGGCAGATCCCCGCCACACCGGAAATGGTCGCCGTGTACCTGTCGCGCTTTTCTGACGATTTGGCTGTATCGACGTTGACTCGCCGACTGGCTACCATCAGCAAAGTTCATAAGGCCAACGGGTGGCAGAGCCCCTGCAAGTCAGAATTGGTGCGGTCCGCGATGCGGGGTTTACAACGGCTGAAAGAAAGTTCCCCAAAACAAGCAAAACCGTTATGCCGGGAAGACCTGTTTCTTGTTCTTGATTGTATGGCTGGGACACTCAAAGACAAAAGGGACAGAGCGTTGCTTCTGACCGGTTTCGCAGGAGGTTTTAGGCGGTCCGAGTTGATAGGTCTAGATTGGGACGATGTGCACGAAGTGAGAGAGGGAGTGGTAATTAACCTACGTCGATCTAAGACGGATCAGGCCGGAAACGGCCGCAAAGTCGGCATCCCTCTGGGGCGAACTAGGCATTGTCCGGTCCGTGCGCTGAATTTCTGGCGAGAAGCATCACACGATACAGGTAAAGCCCTTTTCAGACCAGTCGATCGGATGGATCGCATTCAAGAACAGCGTCTTTCAGGGGATGCGGTCCCTTACATCATTCGGGGACGGATGAGAGAAGCAGGTCTTGATCCAACCGGGTTTTCGGGTCATTCGCTTCGTGCAGGATTCGCAACCAGCGCAGCCAAGGCCGGGGTTGCGGCTTACAAGATCCGGCAACAAACTGGGCACAAATCCGATGCGATGCTCGAGCGTTACATTCGTGATGGCGAGTTGTTCGACGGAAATGCAGCCGCATCATTGCTATGATAGTGAAGCCCTCACCGTATGCGCTAGAGGCGTTTTGCTGCCAGTGCTTCCATTTGCACCGTTGCGATCTCAAGAGCTTCATCAGAAATGACCTGAACCGCAGACTGAATGCGCTGAAACAGAATATCACGCGAAGATGTGTCTTGAATCTCACCAAGACCGAGAAGCTGGTTGGGGGTGGTGCCGAGAGCGGTCGCTATCCGAACAAGTGTACCAAGATCAGGTTCACGATCCCCGCTAACGTAGTGTGCGTAGCGACGCTCACTAAGCCCGCAACGCCTTGCGGCTTCTGCGTTGGATATACCCAGTGCTTTCGCGCGGCTCCTCAAACTCCTACAAAATACATCCATAGGAACGTTTTGTTCTGGAATTTCACGATGCGCTATGAACTATTTGTGGGGAGCATTCAGACCGTTTTGTTCCTCTCGAGTAGATCACAGCAGATTGGAGGTCCTTATGAGCAAGAACTCTGAAGGAGATGAAAAGATGAAGCGGCTGGAGGAGGCGCACCGCAAGAATGTTGAAGACTTCAAAAAGTCGACTAAAGAGCTCAAAGAAGCTTTGCGGCCGATCCGGTGGCTTCTTGTAGTTGTCATGCTTCTGGTGGCATTCTTTCTCATGGTTCCAACGCCAAGTAACAAAGAAAAATATTGTGGAGACACTGATCGAGCAGCAGGCTCAGCATATGTTCGTGCACAATCCTTTATCAAACGAAGTTTGCGGGAGCCAGAGAGTGCAATTGCACCGTCCAGCCCTATCCGTGTAGGTTGGCTCGGCCAGTGCAGTTTTTTGGTCGTTGGTTCGATCAGGGCGAAGAACGGCTTTGGTGGCTACGTTCAGAACATATACGCAGTCAAAACGCATTATGATCTCGAGACTGACCGCCACAGTTTCACACTGATTTCGTTCGATTGAAACTGCTGTGGACTTCGGCAGATAACGAAGAGGCTAGGGTCGCTAGCCACCAAAATGAACGAATTGGGAGAATTTTTGCTGGAACCCGTCAAAGTCGGATCGTGAACCCCGTCTTTCTAATGATGAGTGCGAGAACTGTTGACCTTGCAGTTAACTGCAATTGAAAACACCTAGCAGGTACCTTGAGTTATGCAGACCTGAAGGAAGCCTTGGTAATGCTGCGACGTTCACGTAGGCGAAGGTTCTTAAGTACTTGGCAAATTACCTCGTTAACCATGATGTGCTGTCGTATTCCGAATTGCATCTCGAACACATGGCTGTAGCTATTTCATTCTAGCAACTTCGTTCCGCGGTTGCCGAAACCGCAGTCAGAAATTGCTCCAAGGAGACAGTTTTTTGATCTGGCAGTCTGCGTTAAACGGCTCTCCACGCCGTTCTGATATTGATCCTGTTAAAGTGGGTATTGTCGTTTCCCAAGCCGAGATTGTCCTTCATGTGATCTCTATGGTCCAATCCACGCAACTGCACCAGAACGGATCGAGCACACGAAAAGTTCGATCAATCCTTCGCATGGGTGGCGGCTTTCTGTTTCACACTGCTCAGGTACCTGCTACAGTTTTCAAACACCCTGGGGGCTGGGCACAGTGTAACCTCTTGGAAAACAATACGGCGATCAAAGTGGAACATTCTCCCTTCGTCTCCGCCACACCTCTCGCACACCATCCGCCGTCCCGGCGCAGTGCGCAGGCAACGAACCGCCGCGCTCACGCGGAACCTGCCATCCCCGCCTGCCGCCCCAGCACCACCGCACTCAGCAGTCCGTTGCCCGACAGATACCCGCTGTCACCGCTGCCGGAGACACCACATGCCGCGCCGCCGCCGGCGTAGAGTGTCCCGAACGCGGTGCCATCCATCCGCAGAACCTGTGCGGCCGTGTTCACCTTCAATCCGCCCTGGGTGTGGAACAGGGCCCCCGTCACTTTCACGCCGCAGAAGGGCGGGGAGAGTGGGGTGTCTGTGAACGCCCGGCCAAAGGCGTCGGTGCCGCCGAGCGGTATCCCCTCAACGGTCTGATGCAGCTGATCCGCAGGCAGGCCCAGCCCTTCTGCCAGACCCGTGATTGTATCGCTTGTCTGCACCGCGCCCGTTGCTTCGGCACGTTTGAAATCCTCGAACTGGCGGGCAATTGCCGCGATGCGGGCATCAAAGATCGCATAGGCCTGCTGTCCTGGCTGCGACAGCACCGCGCGGGCGGCTTCGGAGTACCCTTGTGTTTCATCCCAAAACCGTCGGCCGTCCCGGTTCACCTGAAAACCCCCTTCGGTGATCACTGCCCATGTGATCAGGATGCCGTGGGGGTGGGCGACGTTGCCATGCCCCTGATACGCACCCAGGTGCATGGTTTGGGCACCGATTGCATCGGCCCACAGAACGGCTTCGCCGCGGTTCCCATCATGGCCGAACCACACCGCCTCTGTAATCTCTGGCATGTGCTGGGCCACCAGGGCGCGGTTGCCGCCAAAACCGTTGCAGGCGAGGATCAGGCGGTCACATCCGATGGTTTCCTGCCCGCCGTCGGGCAATGTGACTGCCACCCCTGTGATCGCGCCATCCGCGTGGAACAGTGTCGCAGCACGGCGTTCGCAGACAATGTCGATCTCAAGCGCTTCGCAGCGGCTGCGCAGGGCGTCGATCAACTCCGCGCCTGAGCGCGTCGGCAGCCCGTGCATGCGCCGGCTTGTGTGGCCGGGGTAGTCAAAGTCCGTCACGACGGAGAAGGGCAGACCATGGGCCTCTGTCAGCCATTCGATGACCTCAGCGGCCTGTCCGGCCAACAGATCCACAAGCGCGGCATCGTTCTGGCCCTTGGCTTTGGCCTGAATGTCGGCTGCGAAGCGTGCGGCGGAATCCGCGATCCCCGCCGCCTGTTGAGCCCGCGTCCCCGCTGCCGGGATCAATCCTGCGGACAGCGCGGTTGATCCGCTGGGCACGGCGTCGGCTTCGATCACCAGAACCTGCTGCCCCGCCTCATGGGCCGACAGGGCAGCCACCATCCCGCAGGCGCCGGCCCCGATGATCAGGGTCTCACAGCTAAGGTCATAGGCATCCGGGGGCGGCAGAACCTCAGCCTTTGGCGTCATAGCGCGCCCCTTTGTCCAACTGTTCCTGCGTGCCGATCACCTTGTTCAGACCGGCAAAGTCGAACATGCGATCCGCAAAGGGGGTGTTGCTGCCATTGCTATGCAGGCTTTGGTAGTACGCCTGCGCGGTGCGCCCCAGCGCCCGGACAATGCCACCGGGAAAGATGACGATGGAGAAACCCTGTTGCTCCAGATCATCCGCACCGGTCATCGGTGTTTCCCCGCCTTCGACCATGTTCGCCAGAAGCGGGATGCGCCCGGCAAACTGCTGGCCAATCGTCTGCAATTGGCTGCGGGTCTGGGGTGCTTCGATGAAAAGGACGTCAGCCCCGGCCGTCAGATAGGTTTCTGCCCGGTCCAGCGCGGCGGAGAACCCCTCAACCGCGATGGCATCGGTCCGGGCGATGATCAACGTGTCCGCACGTGCCCGCGCGTCGGCCATGGCAGCGATTTTGCCGGCCATTTCAGCCGCCGGGATCAGGGACTTGTCCGCCAGATGCCCGCACCGTTTGGGGTAGCTTTGATCCTCCAGTTGCAAGGCCGCGGCACCGGCACGTTCATAGACCCGCATGGTGCGTTGCGCGTTGAGCGCATTGCCGAAACCGGTATCCGCGTCGATGATCACCGGCAGCGGCGTGCGGTCCGCGATCAACGCCATGGTGTCGGCCATTTCACTTGCTGTGCTCAGGCCAATGTCAGGGCGCCCCAGGCGGGTGTAGGCGACAGCAGCCCCACTGAGGTAGAGCGCCTCGAACCCCGCGTCAGTAGCCAGTGCGGCGGTCAGACCGTCATAGACACCGGGAGCAACCAGAATGCGGTCACTTTGCAGGCGGGATTTGAGGGTCATGCCGCGCCCTCCAGCCATGTCCGGGCTTCTGCACAGGTCATCTGATGGGTCACGGTCCCAAGCGACAGCAGCGTCGCGTCGTGCACCTCATGTTTGAAAGCCGCGCACCCATCGCTCAACATGACTGTTTCGATGTTGCGCAGATGTGCGTCCCGCAGGGTAGAGGCGACACCGCCGTTGGTGACAATTCCCCCGACGATCAGATGATCAATGCCCACTGCGCGCATGATGTATTCAAGCCGGGTCTGGTAAAAGGCGGAATAGGCGACCTTTTCGATCACGAAATCAGCAGGATGCAGGACATCGACCACCGTATGTCCAAAGGACCCCGGCGCGAAATCGCCCTTGTCCAGAAAGGGGCGAAGCTCCTTTAGATGCGGGGCAATCAGGGGCGTGCCATCGCTGTCAGGCACCAGCGTGAACTGCGCCGAGACATAGCGCCCGCCCTGCGCGCGCAGGGCGGCGACAAGGGGCGCTACCCGATCCGGCAGGGCGGCAATGGCTTCGGCGGATTGTCCGGCGCGCCCATAGGCCCCTTCGGGGTGAATGAAGTCATTTTGCAGATCAATCGTCAGCAGCGCCGTGCGGGACAGGTCCCAAGTTCTGGGGTCGCTCATGCGGGTGTCTCCTGTGGTTCGATGATCGTGTTGCCAAAGGCATCAACACGTCCTTGCAGGTCGGGTTCGATCAACACGGTTGTGTCAGGCTGGGTGAGGATCGCAGGCCCGGTGATCACACTGCCCACCGGCAAGGACAACCGGTCATAGATGGCGGTGTCGTGCCACGCATCGCCAAAGTGGACGGGCCGCATTGCAATCGGGGCCGCCACGCCGCTTGTCGATGGTGCCAGGGTGGCCAGATCGAACTTGGGCCGTTTGCCGGTGACCGCGCTGCGCAGGTTCAGGATGCGCCGCACGCCGTTGCTCAGCAAGCGTCCGAAGGTCGCGCCATAAGCGGTGTCAAAGGCGCTTTCAATCTGAGCTTGCGTGGGGGGCTGAACGGTGCCGTCATTCACTTCGACGGCGATGGGCACGGATACTGTATGGGTCTGGCCGATATAGGCCATATCAAGCTCGAAACTCAGCTCCCGCGCCTCGAAACGGGTGCGGGAGGCATCAAGCAATGCCATTCCCTCGTCCGCATGGGCCTGCATGAACCCCGCCAACGCTGTCTCATCCAGTGTGCTGACGAGGGTGTTGATCGTCTGCACGAAATCCTGCCGCATGTCTGCAATCACGCAGCCCATGGCGGAGGTCACGCCGGGATAGCGCGGCACAATCGCCCGCGCGATACCCGTCTCTGCCAGCATTGCGCCTGCATGCAGCGCACCGCCGCCGCCGAAAGGCATGAAGGCAAATCGTTTGGGATCAAATCCCCGTTCAATCCCCACAAGCCGGATCGCCCCGGCCATGCGGCTGTTCGCCACGGTTAGGATCGCCTCTGCCGCTTCCAGCATGCTCAGACCCAGCGGCTGCGCCACATACGTTTCAATCGCCTGCGCCGCGGCATCGACGTCCAGCCGCTCCAGTTTCCCACCAATGGGGTTGTCCGGGTCGATCCGCCCCAGCACCACATTGGCATCCGTAACCGTCGGGCGATCATTGCCCAGACCATAGGCCACGGGACCGGGGTTCGACCCCGCACTTTCCGGCCCGATGTTCAGCAATCCGCCCTTGTCGACCCATGCGATGGAGCCACCGCCAGCCCCAATGGTTGTGATCTCGATCATCGGGGTGCGCACGACCATGCCAAAGTCGATGGAGGTCTGGGGCGACAGCATCGACTGCCCTTCGGAGATCAGGGAGACATCAAAGCTGGTCCCGCCCATATCGCCCGTGATGACATTCTCAAACCCGGCGGAGCCTGCGATGTACCCCGCTGCAATCACCCCCGCCGCCGGGCCGGAGAGCGCTGTCCGCACCGGCAAACGACAGGCGGTATCAACCGCCATCACCCCGCCATTGGATTGCACGATCATGAACTCCCCGTCAAAGCCACCGTTCCGCAGAGCGTTCTCAAGTCGGCCCAGATAGCCCGAGACTTCGGGCTGAAGATAGGCATTGAGCGCGGTGGTAGAAAACCGTTCAAACTCCCGTATTTCCGGCAGGATTTCGTGAGAGGCAGAGACATGGGCATTCGGCCAGACCTCCCGCAGGACTGAAACCGCAGCGGCTTCATTCGCCGGATTGGCGTAGGCATTGGCAAAGAGGATCGCGGCGGCTTCGCAGCCGTCTTCCTGCAACTGCCTCGCTGCTGCGCGCACGGCGTCCAGATCGACGGCGGTGCGGATTGTCCCATCCGCCAGCGTGCGTTCGGGCACTTCAAGACGGTTGCGACGGTCCACGACGGGTTCAAAGTCCCCGCGCAATCCCCACGTGCGGGGCCGGTCGCGCCGCCGCATCTCCAGCACGTCGCGCAAGCCTTGCGTGCAGATCACGCCGGTTTTGGCGCCCTTGCGTTCCAGTAGGGCATTGGTGCCTGCGGTGGTGCCATGCACGACAACCGCAATCTCCGACAGGTCACTGACGTCCCGCCCGATCCCGTCCAGAAAACCACCCGATTGGTCGGGCCGGGTTGTCGGAACCTTGGCGACCGTGGCAGTGCCTTCCGCTTCGTTCAGTACAAAAACATCCGTGAAGGTGCCGCCCACGTCGACACCGATCATGCGCTTGCTCATGGCGTGACCTCCCGCCATGCAGGCCCGTAAAGTGCGTCAGCCCGGTCCGCAGTGACCAACCCCCGCGCCACATCCCGCGCGATATGCGCGGGCGCGCGATCCTCAGCGGGGCCGTACCCCCCGCCGCCGGGTGTCTCCAACCGCACGGCCTGTCCCTGACGCAGCTTGATCCCGCGCATTTTGGAAGCGAGCGGCGGCGTCGCCCACCCATCGTCCTGCTCAAAGGAAAAGACGTTCATCGCACCATCCGCGCCATTGGCGATGCCCTTGGGTGCAAAGCGGCCACGTTCGCCGAACAGAAATGCCTCCGCCCCATTTTCCTCCAGCACTTCAATCTCATACACCGCACCGACCCCGCCACGGTGCGTGCCTGCACCCGCGCTGTCCGGACGCAGCGCCCATGTCCGGAACATCACCGGATAGGCGGCTTCCAGGATCTCCATCGGCGGGATCGTCGCGGTTGAGATCGGCGCATTGCCGTGGTTCAAGCCATCCGTCTCAATCGACCCGCCATGCCCGCCACCGTAAAAGCTGAACATCACCCAAGGCTGCCCATTGGCGCGTTTGCCCGCAATCGACAGCGCGTTGATCGTGCCATATGCGTTGGCCACCACCCGGCCCGGTGCAGCCTTGGCAAAGGCGGAGAAGACAACGTCGATCATCCGCAGGATCGTTTCGGTATACCCGCCCGTTGGTGCAGGAAATTCCGCCGACAGCAGCGATCCTTCCGGCACCACGACCTCAATCGGGCGCATCACACCGGCGTTGGCAGGCAGGGCCGGGAAGATGTGCTTGATGGCCACGTAGGCCGTCGCCACGGTTGTCGGCAGCGCAATGTTCACAGGGCCCGCGCATTGCGGGGCAGAGCCGGTGAAATCGAGCGTCATACGGTCCTCTTTGATCTCCAGCGCGACCCGGATGGCCAGTGGGTCGTCGGTGATCCCATCATTGTCGAGGAAATCCTCCGCTTCCCACCTGCCATCGGGCAGGTCCTGCAACTCCGACCGCATCAGCGCTTCGGCACGATGCCCCAGCGCGTCCAGTGCGGCGGCAATCGTCTCGCTCCCGTATTCATCCAGCAGTTCATCCATCCGCTTGATGCCCAGATCAAGCGCGCCCAGCTGGCCGTTCAGATCCCCCATGGCGGACTGCGGCAGGCGGGTGTTGCGCAGCAGGATGTCGATGATGTCCTGATTGACCTCACCCCCACGCGCCAGTTTCACCGGCGGCAGCACAAAGGCCTCCTGAAACACATCCGTCGCCGCCGGGTTGTAGTTCCCCGGCACGGCACCGCCGACGTCATGCCAATGGCCGACAGAGGCCAGATAGCAAAAGAGCTTTCCATCCCGGAAGTAGGGCCGCACCAGCCGCATGTCGCTCAGATGTGTGCCGCCAATATGCGCGTCGTTGAAGATATAGATATCGCCATCCGCCAGATCACCGTCCTTGGCGGCTTTCTCAATGACGGCCTTTACGGCGAAGGACATCACCCCCACGAAGATCGGCAGCCCTGATTTGCCCTGCACCAGCGTATCGCCAGAGGCCGCATGATAGAGCCCATGGCTCGCGTCATGGGCTTCCGCGATGATCGGATTGAACGCCGCGCGGAACAGCGTGGCGTCCATCTCATCGGCGATCTGCTCCATCCGGCCTGCCAGAACGGACAGGGTGATCGGGTCAATTTCGGTCATGAGCCAGCCCTTGTTTCAGCGATGTCGTTCCAGACAGCTTGTTTGGTGAGCGTGCCGTCCACGACTTCGAAGCGGTCGATAAAGCGGATACCCTCAAACGCGGTGCCATCGGGCCATTCACCCGACAACGTTCCGCGACAATAGACAATTGCGGCATCCGACGGGCTCTGCATCACGTCAAAACCGTTGTAGGCCTTGGTGACAAAGCGGTAGCGGGGTTGCGCCCAGGCGATCAGATCCTCCAGCGCGTGCAGGGGACCAGTGCCGGGAAACTGCATCTCGAACCCTTCGGCCAGAAAAGACTTTGCAAGGGTCAGGTCGCGGGCTTCCATCGCGGTCAGGAATTGGCGCACAATACCGGCAGGATCGGGTTTTGCGGGAGCGGGCGTGCGCGTGCTGCGGCCTCGGTAGTAATCCGTGGCGGGCAGGTCGTGGATCATGATCGTCACCAGATCGGGGTGCGCAGGCACGACCAGCCGAACCGCATCCGTCAACGCTGCGCCCAACCGCTGTTTGGCATCCGCGTCATAGCCTTCCAGAACATGCAGTTCGACAACAGGCATCTGACCCTCCCTTCAAAATCTGTATTATCTGTAATACATCTTGTGTATTTTGCTTAAGTCAAGTTTTACTTGCAAAATCGCCCGACCCTTGGCCTTCTGGAAGGCGAGCCATCAGCCCTGTGGAGGAAACCCACCCTTGGAACCCGACCGCGCAACCCCGCTGCCGGAAGGCGCCAAAGCCAGACGCGTCTATCTGTCCCTGCGCGACCAGATCGCCGATGGCCGGTTGTGCGATGGGGAAACGCTGCCCGGTGAGCAACGGCTGGCACAGACCTATGGCGTCTCCCGCGTGACCGTGCGCCGCGCGCTGGATGTGCTGCGCGAAACAGGTCTTGTCGAAAAGCGTGCTGGTAGCGGGACCACCGTGCGCAGCAAGTCCTTGATGGACAAACGCACGGCGATGAATTTCAACACGCTGATGCCGCAACTGGTGGAGATGGGGCAATCGACCACCGCGCGGCTGCTGTCGTTTTCCTACAGCCAGCCCCCAGATTACGTGGCGCAGGCGATGGGGTTGCCGCCGGCCCAGAAGGCGCAGATCGCGACACGGGTCAGGCTTGCCGATGGGGTGCCGTTTTCCCACCTGACAACCTATGTCCCAACCGCCATCGCGCAGAACTACTCAGAGAATGATCTCGCGACCACGCCGCTTTTCAAACTGCTTGAGCGCAGCGGCGTGCAGATTGACGCGGCGCACCAATCCGTCTCAGCCACCCTTGCTGGCCCTGAGGTGGCCGAAGCGCTTGAGGTTGCTGTCGGCTCCGCGCTGTTGTCGCTTAAACGCATAGTCCGGGATGTGGAGGGCAATGGGGTGGAGTATCTGTCAGGTCTTTACCGGCCTGACATGTTCAGCCTTGAGATGCCCTTGGCGCGGGTGGGTGACGGTGTGGGGCGCCACTGGGAACCCGCCATCGGTCAGGCAGAGCAGGGGGCGGTATGAGCCAGCCCCGGACCCTTCTGGACAAACTCTGGCGCGCGCATGAGGTCTTGCAGCGCGAGGATGGCGTTTCCCTTTTGTGGGTGGACCGGCATCTGGTGCACGAAGGGTCGCACCATGCCTTTGCAAAACTCGCGTCGCGCGGTGCGGCCGTGGCGGTGCCGGAACAGACCTTTGCGGTCGTTGACCACTACGCCCCGACACGCGGGCGCGGCCGGATTGCGGACCCACAGATCGCGCGGATGATTGACACCTTGCGCCAGAACGCAGGGCGCCATGATCTGCGCCTGTTTGATCTGGATGACCCGTCGCAGGGCATCGTGCATGTGGTGGGGCCGGAACAGGGGCTGACATTGCCCGGACTGCTGATCAACTGCGGGGACAGTCATACCTCAACCCATGGCGCCTTCGGCGCGCTCGCCTTTGGCATCGGCGCCACGGAAGTGGCACATGTGCTGGCAACGCAGACCGTCTGGCAGAAAAAGCCCAAAGCCATGCGGATTTCGGTTGAAGGTCCGCTTGGGCCGGGAGTGACAGCGAAGGACATCGCGCTCAATTGGATTGCCCGGCTGGGCACCGGCGGCGCGCAGGGCCATGCGGTGGAATACGCTGGCAGTACCATTCAGGACCTGTCGATGGAGGGACGCATGACGCTATGTAACCTTTCCATCGAAGGGGGCGCGCGGTTCGGAATGGTCGCACCGGATGAGACCACCTTCGCCTATATCAAGGGGCGGCCTTATGCGCCTGACGGTCCGGCATGGACTGCCGCTGTGGAGGAGTGGCGCTCCCTCGTCTCCGACGCAGGCGCGGCGTTTGACAGGGAGGTCGTGATAAACGCGGCCGACATCGCGCCCACTGTGACATGGGGCACCAGCCCGGAACAGGCTTTGCCCATTGATGCGGCCTTGCCTGACCCAGCGGCGCTGACACCCGCCAAGGCGGAAGCCGCGGCAGCTGCGCTTGATTACATGGGATTGGCCGCGGGACAGCATCTGGCCGGGACACCGGTCGATCAGGTCTTTATCGGGTCCTGCACAAACGGCCGGATAGAGGATTTGCGCGCGGCGGCAGCGGTGCTGTCGGGGCGGCGCGCTAAAGTGCCCGGTCTGGTCTCTCCCGGATCGCAACGGGTCAAGGCACAGGCGGAGGAAGAAGGGCTGGACCGGGTGTTTACCGAGGCGGGGCTGGAATGGGCCGCGTCGGGCTGTTCGATGTGTGTGGGCATGAACGGCGATCTGGTGGAGAGCGGCAAACGCTGCGCGTCCTCCACCAACCGCAATTTTCGCGGCAGACAGGGACGCGGTGCGCGCACCCATCTGATGTCGCCCGCAATGGTCGCGGCAGCGGCGGTCACCGGGACCATCGCCGATGTCCGTCCCCTGCTTGCAGGGCGGACCCCGTAATGGCCGGGTGGCGTAGACATGAGGGGCAGGCCGTGCGTTTGCCGCTGGCCAATGTCGACACGGATCAGCTGATCCCGGCCCGGTTCATGTCGGTTCCCCGCGCAGAAGGCTATGGCAGGTACTTGCTGCACGATCTGCGGCGCGATGAGAGCGGCGTGATGCGGCGGGATT
The DNA here is from genome assembly GCF_947500075.1 of uncultured Sulfitobacter sp. Lineage (GTDB taxonomy): Bacteria > Pseudomonadota > Alphaproteobacteria > Rhodobacterales > Rhodobacteraceae > Sulfitobacter. The sequence continues at coordinate 225,823 of NZ_CANMQS010000004.1, forward strand.
TTCCGCTCAACACCGTGGATCAGGCAAGCGTGCTGGTCGCGGGCGCGAACTTTGGCAGCGGGTCGTCGCGGGAGGCGGCGGTTTATGCTCTGGTCGACGCAGGGTTCCGGGTTGTCTTCGCCCCCAGCTTCGGGGATATCTTTGCCAGCAATGCGGTGAACAACGGTCTCTTGCCTGCCCGGATCGATGCAGACACAAGCGACGCACTGGCCGAGATGTTGGTTGGTTTCCCTTGCAAGGTGCAGATTGATCTGGGCACCTGCCGCGCGACGTTCGGGAACCATGACGTGCCATTCACGCTGGATGAAAACTGGCGCATCAAGCTGATGAATGGCTGGGATGATATCGACCTGACACAGCAACATGCGATGGCGATCGACGCTTTCAGAGAACGCTATGCCGAAACGTCACCCTGGACAGTGCCCCGCAAGCGGTCCTGAAAGCGGCCTAAACCGCGCTGCGTTTCCTACTCGGATTTCAACGCAGCTTGTCCCCGGGCCATCAGCGTCCGAAAGTCCTTCTTCGCCCGCGCGTTGGACGGCACAAAACTGGTCCCACGGTTCGGTTCCAGATCGCTCAGCGCGCGCAACTGCACCCACATCTCCGCGGATTTGAGCGCTGCGGCGGCGCAATTCACCACCGGGGCGGTTCCCACTTTGTAGCCACGCTCCCCACCGATCAGCAGCCCCGGCAGAATGCCTGCGGGAACGATGACGTCCGCGCCGTCCTCGACCATCGGCATCGCGCAATCGGAAAATCCGGCCAACAGATCCGCGCGCTTGCTCTCATCCCCTGCAAAGGCCGCATTGAAGTCGCCGGGCGTCAGACCCAACCCGGTGACATGGGTCACGCGGTTGCCCAGACCATAGAGGTCAGCCTGTTCGCGGTGGATCACCTCGAACGCGGGGTCCAGTGTCACCAGCCCGATCCGTCGGCCCAACTGCGACGCCGCCAGCAAACTGGCCTCTCCCGCGCCGATGACCGGGATCGAAAGGGTGGCGCGCAGGTCATAAAGACAGGGATCCTGAAAGTGCCCCATCACAAAACAATCGTATCCATCCTCTTCGGCCCCGATCCCCGCATCAATCGCCTGTATGCCGCACCGCAGTTCGCTCAGCCGACCGAAATCGCGGTCGGGGGGCACCATGCCAAAGACCTCGACTTCGGTACCCGCTGCCGCGATGCCATTGAGGTAGGATTGCAGGGTTTCAAGGTATGCGCCTGCGATCTCAGCATCCACAAAGCTCTGCCAGAAAATCCGCATTTTTGATCCTTCCTTCAGGGCGTTCTTGGTGTTGTCCCATGAACATGGACAGTCCGCATGGGATAATGCGCGTTGCCACCGGCATAGGCCGGGAAACTGCCTGAATCCGCCCGCATTTCTGCCAGCACCGGGGAGGCGAGCGCCGCCTTGAGCGCCTCCGCGTCGTCAAACACCACCTTGTTGCGTTGCATATGATGCACGCGCTCCCACGGCAGCGCACTGCACCAATCCAGTCTGGAGCATACCTCCACCCCGCGAATGCCGGGGAAGCGGCGCATCACGGGGGTGTGGTGGGCGATATAGTGTTGAAGCCAATGGTTGAGATCCTCCGCCGGGCCCGGATAATGCACCAGAAAGGTGCAGAATGTGCCGCTCACATCCGGGCCTTGGGAACCGGCAAAGTCGCGGGCCAGCATTGCCTGCTCTGTGACTGGGCCTTTGGCGAGGGATGGCAGGGCATCCGGATCGGCCAACGCCTGAAGGGGCCCGCCCGCGCGGAGGGCGTTTTCCAGATCTTCAATGTGCTCAAAATACAGTTGCAGCTGAAGCCTTGGCGGCGGTCCATCATCAAAAGGCAGCCCGTCAACAGCCCATGGCGTGTAAATCAACCCGCTGCTCAGCCCCGGCGTGCCCGCGACAATCGCATTGACTGCCTCAAGTTCAGCCTGCGCAATCTCCGCACCCGGCCCGGTGTCGTTCTGAAAAGTCGCGAACCACGTGAAGCTCATACCCTCCAGCCCATCTTGCTATTGCCCAAGGCTTGGAAGCCACGTCGCAATGCCGGGGAAAAGGATCAGCAACGCCACCAGCAACATCGAACAGGCGATAAACGGCAGGGCCGCGATGTAGATATCCCGCATCTTCGTACCCGGAGCGGAAACCCCTTTCATCACGAACAACAGCAACCCGAAGGGCGGCGTGGTAAAGCTGATCTCAAGCGCCAGCAGGACGATCACGCCGAACCAGATCAGGTCAAATCCAAGTGTCTGCGCCAGTGGAAAGAAGATCGGCACCGTGAGCAGCATCATCGACAGCTGATCCATGAACATGCCCAGCACCAGCAGGATCGCAAACATGATCAGCAACATGGTGATCGGGTCCAGCTCAAACCCCGTGGCCCAGCGGATCAACCCCGAGGACGCACCGGAGAACGCAAGCAAAGCCGAGAAGGTGGCAGAGCCGAAGATGATCAGCAGCGCCATTGTCGTCACCTTCAATGCACCAATCACCGATTTGACCATCCCGTCCCACGTGAGGGAACGGTAGAGGGCGGCCAGCAGGATCACCCCCAGACAGCCAAACGCGGCACTTTCTGACGGGGTGGCGATGCCGAACATGATCACAAGGATCACCCCGATCACAACCGACACCATCGGCAGGATATCGACAAACAGAAGTTTGAGTTTCTGCAAGCCCGTTGTCGGGTCCAGCTCATAGGCCGGGGCCGCATCAGGGTCATAAAGGGCCATGCCAAGGATCATGATGGCATAGAAGATGGCAAGCATGATGCCGGGCATGATGCCCGCAATCAGCAACGCGCCGATGTCCAATTCCGCCAGCGTGGCCAGCAACACCGCAAGGGCAGACGGCGGGATCAGCATGGCAAGTCCGCCGGTTCCCAGAATGGGACCAATGGCCATGTGTTTCTTGTATCCGCGTTTCTCCATCTCCGGCACCATCAGCGAGCCGAGCAGCGCTGTGGAGCCCATGGAAGAGCCAGAGAGCGTGGCAAAAGCCGTGCCGCCCGCGACCGTCACGAAGGACAGGCGTGCAGGCAGTTTGCCCATCAGGCTGTCCACCGCGCCAAACATGCGCGTTGCAAGGCCGGTAAAAAAGAAGATCTCTCCCATCAGCAGGAACATCGGTACAGGCATCAGATTGAAACTGGTGATCGTCGGGATGGCATTGTTCGCCAACTGCCCGATCCCGCGTGACATCTGGTCAAAGATGTCCCCCCGTCCGCCCATGAAATAGGCAGCGCCAATGACATTTGCGGCAAGAAAGGCAAGGGCCACGGGCACGCCGATGGCCATGAAAAACAGGATCATGCCCAAAAGGAAAAAGAGCGCTTCAAACCACTCCATGAAACATCCGATCGTCGTTCGAGAGGGTCATTCGTGCACGCCTGCTTCGCCGGTGTGCAATGTTACGGGGCCAAAGACAAAGCGGGAGAACTGCACGCCCATCAGGCCAAATCCGATGGGCATCGCGCCCAGCAGCAGGTACTTGGGCATATCGAGGCTGCGCATCTCTGCATCGCCAAACTCCCACGCCCGGTAGGTCGCGCCGAAAGTGTACCAGACCAGTACCAGACAGATGAGCACGCACAGACCGGACACCGCGCGGCTGAACGGACGCTGGAGCGACCGCGGCAGGGCGGCTGTCACCAGTTCAATGAAAACATGACCCCGGTGCCGGACCAGCCAGGGCGAGGCGGCCATCACGATATACAGCAGACCGAATTCTGCGAAGGTGAAGATATGGCTCGACCAGGCGCCGGACATGTCAAAGGTGCGGGCCAGCGCGCTCACGACGATGCCCATCATGATCGCCATCAGGTAAACACCGGCAAATATGGCCAGCAGATCACACAGCCGGTCGATCACGCGCATCATGTCAGGAAAACCACTTTCAGGCACCACCGCGCAGACATGCTGCACGGTGGGCCAATAGGCATCTCTGGGTTACTCACCCGCGTAGTGCTTGCGCAGTGCCTTGTACATCTCTGCACCTGCACCACCGCCGTCAATGCGCTCATACATCCGCGCCCAGGCCGCATCATCCGCCATCTTCTGGTAGGCTGCACCGGCTTCTTCGGAATGGCTGACAAAGGTCATGCCGCCATCCGCGAGCACCTTGGCATCCGCCGCCACTTCGGTCTGACGGTCGGCATAGGATTTCGCTTCCCACTCGATCACAACAGACTGGATCAGTTCCTGCGATTCCGCCGACAGCGCATTCCAGGCTTCCGCGTTGAAGATCACGCCAATGTCCGTGTTGTAGAACGTTGGATCGACACGGTACTTCAGGAACTCATTCCACTTCAGCTGCGGAATGCCGATCTCTGTCCATGCGGCCGCATCGACAACGCCCTTTTCCAGACCCGCATAGACTTCTGTTGCAGGCATGGAGGCTGTCGTGGCGTTCATCGCCTCAAAGAAAGCGTGGTAAATCGGGTTGTCGCGCAGCTTGACGCCGGTGAGGTCGAGAACACCGTCCTCGTTAAACTTGGGCTCTGAATTCATGTAGATGTGGAATTTGATCCCACCGTCGATCCAGCCCAGATGCTTGACGCCGAACCGGTCCTGATGCGCCTGATCCATCAAGGCGGCACCGCCGTTCGCGCGGGCCTCCATCGGTGTCACGCGGGAGGCGACCATTGCGTCGATCTCCGGCACGTTTGCACCATAAAAGCTGCCCGGTGTGTGGACCATGTCGACAACACCGTCCCGCACGGCTGCGGGCTGCTGGAACATGCCGATCGCTTCGGGCCCACCGCGCACGTCAATCTGCACGATGCCTTCGCCGCGCGCGTTGATGTCATCCACCATCGCCAGGAAGGTCTTGGTGTAAACCAGAAAATCGGGGAAGGCGTGGACAGCGCTGACGCGGTCTTCGGCCTGCGCCAGAGTGGGGGCCATTGCCACGGCCATGCCAGCCGCAGCCAGTGTCATTGTGGCCTTTTGTGAAAGCCGGTTGAAAAAAGTCATCGGTCGTCTCCCTATTATATCATCAAACGCCTGACTCCTCGCGCAACACCCCGCTTCTGAGGCGGTGTATGCTGGCGCAGATCAACTTGCATGCGTTTACATGTATAAAGCCTTGACCGGCGAAGGTTTGCAATGAAAACATTTTAAATATGCAACAACGCTGAAATTCGGGGGCAGAATTCATGGAGATTGCGGTTTTAGGGGGCGGTAACGGGTCCATCGCGGCGGCAGTCGATCTGACGGAACAAGGCCACCGGGTTCGATTCTGGCGGCGCAACGCGCAGGCTCAGGAGGTGTTGCAGGCGGCTGACAATACCCTCACGCTGAAGGATTTTGCCGGGACGCGGCCGGTTCAGATCGCGGTGGTCACATCTGACATCGGGGAGGCTGTGCAGGGCGCGGAGCTGATCGTCTGCCCAACGCCTGCCACCGCGCAGGCGGATATCGCCGCCGCTCTGGGGCCACATCTGGCGGACGGTCAGGTCGTCTTCCTGCCGCCGGGCAGCTTTGGCAGCTGGATCATGGCGCAGGCTGTGCGGGCGTCCGGGAATACCGCTGATGTGTCCTGGGCGGAGGCCGGCACGCTGCCCTATCTGACCCGCCTGCACGGCGCAGACACAATCGCCATCACCACACGTGCAACCCGGTTGCCAAGCGGTGTTTATCCCCTGCGCAACGCCGATCATGCCCACCGCATTCTGGCGCGAGCCTATCCGTCCGTTGAACCCGCAGGCGATGCGCTGTCGGGCGCCTTGATGAACGCAGGCCCGATCATCCATCCTCCGCTCATCACCATGAACGCCGGACCCATTGAGCATTTTGACCATTGGGACATCCACAACGAAGGGACCCAGCCTGCCATCCGCCGCGTGACCTCACGGCTCGATGCGGAACGCATGGCGGTGCGCGAAGCGCTGGGCTACGCTGCGCCGCATTTCCCGCTGGCGGATCACTACGACCCCGAAGGGGAGGAATGGATGTACGGCAACGCGGCCCACGAAAAGCTGACAGACAGTGGCGACTGGCGCGAAAACCTGATCCTGACAGAACATCGGTACATGCGCGAGGATGTGGCGGTGGGTCTTGCTGTGCTGGTGTCCGTCGCCGACTGGGCTGGTGTGCCTGCGCCAACGGCCACCGGGTTGCTCGCGCTGGGGTCCGCCATTTGTGACGATGATTTCCGTCAGACGGGCCGGACACTCGAAAACCTCGGGCTGTCAGGGCTGTCCGTTGATGACCTACAGTCAAAACTGAAAGCAGGCGCATAACATGATCGACAAGGAAACCATCGCCGCCGTTGGCGCGGGCCGCATGGGCCGTGGCATCGCGATCGCCTTTGCCTATGCCGGTCACGCGGTTCGGCTGATCGACGCCAAACCCCGAAGTGCGGATGACTTTGCCACGCTGCAACAGGCAGCAATGGAGGAGATCAAGGCGACACTCGCAATGCTGGCGGGCTTTGGACTGCTGGAGGCTGATGAAGTGGAAACTGTCTGCGCCCGCGTGACCTGTTTCCCGCTGGATCAGATGGAGGCGGCACTCGCCTCCGTGCCGGTGATCTTTGAAGGGGTGCCCGAAACGCTGGAAGCCAAGCGCGACGCATTCGAAGCCGTATCGCGGTGCGCGGATGTGGATGCCATCGTCGCCTCCACCACCTCCACCATTCTGTCGAACGACCTGCAAGGGTTCGTGGACGCACCGGAACGCTTCCTCAATGCCCATTGGCTGAACCCCGCGTATCTGGTGCCATTGGTCGAACTCTCTCCCGGTGATGAAACCGCTCCGGAGACGACCGCGCGTTTGAAAGAACTGCTTGAACGGATCGGCAAGGTGCCCGTGGTCTGCACCGCCAGCCCCGGCTACATCGTGCCGCGCATTCAGGCCTTGGCCATGAATGAAGCCGCGCGGTTGGTCGAAGAGGGGGTTGCCAGCGCAGAAGACATCGACAAGGCGACGAAATACGGCTTCGGCTTCCGGTTTGCTGTTCTGGGCCTTTTGGAGTTCATCGACTGGGGCGGGGGTGACATCCTGTATTATGCCAGCCGCTACATGGCCGATGCCACGGGGGAGGACCGGTTTCAGGCTCCCCGGATCGTGCAGGACAACATGGCGCAGGGCCGGAACGGGTTGCGCGATGGCGAAGGGTTCATGAATTACGACGGTATGGACGTGCCCGCCTACCAAAAGCAACGCATCGGCGCCTTTGCGGAAATGCTGCGCCATTTGGACAAGATGCCGGTGAAGGGTTAACGCGCCTCTGCGGCGAAGCGGCGGATACACGCCACAAGCCGGTCATTGTTGTCCGGCAGATGCAGGGAGAAGCGAAAGAAATCTTCCAGCCCCGGCTCCCGCGTGCGGTTCACGATGAACCCACCCTGATCAAAGAGGTGCTCCACCAGCTTTTCTGTAAGGTCGGCGGACCCATCCCGAAACCGGGCCATCATGAAATTGGTGTGGCTGGGGATCACTTCCAACCCCAATTGCCCCAGAGCACCGGCAATCCGCGCCCGTTCGGATTTGATCTCTGCTACCTGCTTGTCAATCCCGGCCTGTTCCCCCAATGCAGCCACCGCGCCCGCTTGTGCGGCAGCATTCACCGTCCCCATTCCCCGCGCGGCATAGATCACCGGGATCATCCAGGGGGCGGCATGGCACCATCCTACCCGCAACCCGGCAAGGCCGTAGGCTTTGGAAAAGGTCCGCGTGACAATCACGTTCTCATGTGTGGCCACCAGCTTGTGCACCGCGTCGCAGTATCCAGCTTCCGCAAACTCGCCATAAGCCAGATCGAGCACCAGAACGATGTCGGGGCGCAGGTCGCGTGCCAACCTGCGCAGCGCTTCCAGCGGCACCATCGTGCCCGTGGGATTGTTTGGGTTGGCCAGAAAGACAAGCCGCGTCTGGTCTGTCACAGCCCCCAGAAGCGCATCCACATCTGTGGTGAAGGCCGCCTCCGGTGCCTTGATCAGGGTCGCGCCCACCCGGTTCGCGGTCAGGGCAAACTGGATGTACCCGAATTGAGAGATCAGGATAGCATCCCCCGGTCGCGCGAAGCACCGCGCAATCACATCCAGCAGTTCCTCTGACCCATTGCCGCAGACGATCTGCTCCGCATCCAGCCCGTTTTGCGCGGCAAGCGCATCCCGCAGCGCATCACAATGGGGGCTCCCGTAGGATTGCGCCTGCGCGGTTGTGTTGTGCAAGGCCGTCAGGACGGACGGCAAAGGCGGATAGGGCAGTTCATTGAAGCCCACATTCACAATCGGCAACCCCAGAGGCTGCGCGCGGCTGATCCGGCCGCGCAGGGGCATCGGTTCAAGATAGGGCTGTGGTCTCATGATCTGTCCTGACATCTGCTGCACGCTCTATGCAGTGAAAGGGCAGAACCGTGGAAGGCACAAGCCCTCAGTCCGCCTGTGATTCTGATCCACCTATGGCCTCAGGCGGAGCGCTCCTTCAAAAACCACAGTCGCGGCCCGCATCAGATCCGCATGCGCGGCACATCATGGGGGTCAAGGCGAAGATCAATCAGGAACGGACCCTTGCGGTCTTTGAGCGCGACGAGCGCAGCGTCAAGTTCGGCCATTGATCGGACTTCCACACCGTCGCCGCCCAGAGATTTGGCGGATTCGGCAAAAGAGGGCCAGTGGAATTCCGTCAGGCTGGGATCCATCTTGCGGTCAATGAACTGGATATGCTCCGCCCCATAGGCGGAATCGTTGGCAACAATGACAATCAGGTCGATGCCAAGGCGCACAGCCGTGTTGAATTCGTTGATGCCGCCCATCATGAACCCGCCATCGCCGCTGAACAGCACGACCGGCCGGTCGGGTGCGGCAAGGCCCGCCCCAATCGCTTCCTGAAGGCCCAGCCCGATGGCCCCGAAATTGACCGTTCCCACAAAGCTCTTGGGGTTCGGCGCGGAGATGCGACACCAGACTTCGGTCATGAAACGCCCTCCATCGGTGACCAGAATACGGTCTTGAGGCAGGGCAGCTTCGAGCGTTTCCAGCGCCTGCACGTAGTTCACAAAACCCTCGCCGCTTTTGTCTGCACCAGTGGGATGCGCGGTCAGGGTTGCGGTGTCCAGTTCGCGGGTGAAACCGCTTGGCGGCACCTCGGCCTCATCCAGCCAGTAGAGGATGGTTTCAGCCGTCAGGCCCGCATCGGCCACTAGCGCGGCGTCGGGGTGCAGACCGCCGCCGATGGCTGTGGATTCAACGTCAATCTGCACGATGCGCTTGTTTTTCATCAGCTTGCCACGATCCGTTGTGAAATCGTGCAAGGCGGTGCCAAAGCAGACGATGCAATCAGACTGCGCGATCAGATCGTAAGCTGCTGGCGTCGACAGCGTGCCGAAAATGTCGATGTTGTAAGGGTGGTCGTTGAACAACCCCTTCGCTTTCAGCGTCGTTGCAAGGGGGGCTTCCAGCCGGTCTGCCAGCTTGATCAACTGCTCCCGCGCGTCCACCGCGCCGGCGCCGGCAAGGATCAACGGACGACGGGCAGAGGCAATCATGCCGATGGCCTGATCCAGAATATCGCCCTGCGCCACCCCGCCGGGTGCGGTAAACACGTCCAGCACATGGGGCGCGTGGCTGACCTCCTGCCACATGAAATCGGCAGGCATGTTCAGCACAATCGGGCGGCGTTCCACCTGCGCGCGGTAAAAGGCGCGCGCCACGTCCATCACGACTGTTTCGGGTGTGCGCAACTGTTCAAACCCTGCGCCGGTGGCCTTGACCAACTCGCGCTGGTCGATGCTTTGCAGATGGCGCGGGTTGTCAACCGGGGTGTCGCCCGCAAGTACGACAACTGGCATATGCCCGCGCGCCGCTTCTGTCAGGGCAGTCACACAATTGGTCAGGGCCGGGCCATGGGTCACTGTGGCAACGCCCACTTTGCCCGAAACATGCGCATAGGCCAGCGCCATCAGGACAGAGCTTCCTTCATGGGCTGCGGGCACAAAGCGGCCACCAAATTCCCGGACGAAGCTGTCGACCATGAACAGATTGGCATCCCCCATCAATCCAAACATCGTTTCGACGCCATGCTCATGGGTCGCGCGTGCGATGGATTGATAGACGTTTAGATGTTGGCCCATGGGTGCCCCCGTTGATTGCTGATCTGGCCTGAATATCAGGAGCATTGCGCGGGATGCCCGCGAATTTGGCGTATTTTTTCAATACGGTGCGGGAATATGATGAAAAATCAGAATTTGGTGCGGAGATGTCGCGCGCAACTTGCGCTGGAAGATGCGTTTCATGGGGTATGACCGTCGGCGATTTAATTCTTACTAAAATTGTCGGATTGACATAACAAACGAAATCACTCAGAAATAAATCATCGTCAAGCCAACCCCATGCACGCACTGGGCCAGCCCGACCCCAACAGATGCGAGGATGTTGAGAATGAGCCAGAGCGATTTGATCGGGCAGGGTGCACGCAGCCCGTCCGAGCCCCAGAAAGTGAACCGTGTCGACCTGATCACCGCATTCGCCGAGCTTTCCCCCTGTGCAGATTTCAGCCTTGAACGCATGCTGGACCGTGTGCAGCCCCCCGTGGGGCGTGGCCAATGACCTATCACGCGACACCGCCCAAACAGACCACGGCCAAAACGCTGCCCACCTATGCGGCCAGGGATCTGACCGAACACGGCGATCTGGCCCAGATCGTCCTCGGAGAGCAGGTCTACACGCTGCGCATTACCCGTGCGGGCAAACTGATCCTCACAAAATGACAGCGGCCCCGGACAAACGTGGTGCCGCGCCCATCGGCCATCTGGCAGAGCTGGACGCGCTTGAAGCGGCCAGTGTCATCTATCTGCGGCTGTGGAGTGACGGGGGAGACGCACAGGCCCATATGCAGTGCGCGTTTTCATCGATGCTCGGCGTGGATCAGGGCGCGCGCGCGATGCACGCTTTTGAGGATCTCTGCACCCTTTGTGCCACCCACGGACGCCGGCCTTTGATGCGTCATGGCATCGGGTGCACATGCCTTGGCGCAGACGAAGCCTGCTTTGCCCATTTCATCGCCACCGCGGCAGAAGGGGAGCGGGACGATGCAATGCTGATGGCAACGCTGCTTGTGCGGGTGGACATGGCGCCTGTCCTTGTGGCTCTGGCGATCGACGTGGGGCTTGCGCTGAAACGCATGCGGCTGCGGACACCGCGGGCTGTAAACCAGCCGCGGCAAACCGAATTCCACACCTTGCATTAAGCACGCCAAACGCGCCGCGTCGTCACCGTGACTGGTCCGAGATGCGGCGCAGCACACGACGCTGCGCGCCGAACCCTTCGGGCAGGACCACAGCTCTCCGCGCTGCAAAACGCCCGGTATAGTCGCCATTCAGCAAGACCCGCGATCCCGCGAAGCTGTCCAGCTTGAGGTTGCGTTCAAAGCTGTGCCCCAACCCCGCCAGCCTGTAGCCGGGCGCGTTGGAGGTGGGGTCAAGATACCCTTCCACGCTCAACCGCACCAAAGGTCCGGCAGCCCCTGTGAACCGCTGTGTTTCGACGCGGCGTGCGCGCAACACGCCTGTTTGCGGATCAAATTGTCCGACAACACTGGCAAAAGAACCGCTTGCGGGGCTGCCGGTGCCGGGACCGCGCACGGGAACGGCGCCAACGCGGGCGCTGCCGCCACTTCGTGTCACATCTCCGGCCACCAGATCGCGGGCCGCACGGGCAGGTGCCAAGCGGCTGGCCTGCACAACCCGGCCCCGCCACACACCCGAAACCGCCACGCGGTCGCCAATGCCGAACCCGCTGAGCCGCCCGTCCAGACGGACGTCAACACCGTTGACCGTGATCTGCCTGCCGCCTCCGGACACCTGCGTGATGGTGCCAACCAGCGGATGTGTGACATGCACACGTCTGGCAACCAGCCCGTTTGCCGGGCCTGCGGCTTCGACCGTCAGGCTGTCCCCAACCTTCAAATCCCCTTTGCGCAATGCGCCAAACCCATCAATGTACCGGGTCGCGGCATCGGTCCGCACATAGTTGCCTGCGACGATCAGGCTGCCGAAATCGGTCAGAAGCCCCACGATACCCGTTCCTCCGATACCGCCTTCCGCATCGGGGCGTGCGGTCTGCGCCAGACCCATATGGGGCACGACAAGAGCGGCAGCACCCAGTCCCAAAAAGAGGCGGCGGGAGAATTTAGGCGTCTTCATCGTGGATCCCTTGTGCTTGACCCGTCTCATCTTGCTTGAAAAAGAAGTGGCCGAACCTGAATCTGTGTCGTGCGGCAGCATCTTCCTTGTCGGCATCCTGCCGCGCTGAGGCAAGTGCGTTCACCTTCTGGAGAGCATCCATGCTCAACCTGCGGGCTTCTGTTTCGATCTCCGCCACCGAGGCTTCCGAAAGGTAGTTGTAAAAAACGGCCCGCTCGAAATGCGGCGCCCCTTCGGAGATGAGGTTCTCTACCGCCGCCTGCATGTGATCGCCGACGTTGTGGGCAAAGAAATGCAGCTTCTGATCCATGTCAGCTGAACCGAACAACCCTTCCAGCAAGAGCGTGACCATGTTGTCTTCCACGGCAACGATCTTCTGGCGTTCCAATTCGTCCAGCACCGTGCGCGGGCGGATATCGCGGCTGACCGACTGGACGAGGGCGTCAAAACTCGCCCCTTCGGCTGCCGTACGGGGCAGGGGGGCGGGGTTTTCGTCCGCATCCACGAAGGATTTGTCAGACAACCAGCGCCCGACAACCGTCGCCAGAATACTGACTTTCTGTCCAACCGCCTTGTCCTCACCCCTGCTGAGAGAGCGGAATTCCTTCACGTCCCGGCGGTGCACACCCGTCATGACAGAGATCCGGCTGTCCGTGGCGCTGTCCTTCAGTTCTTCTTCGGCAACCTGAACATATGTTTGTTTTACAATGCGGTAGAGGGCGGGTGCCGTCACGCCCTGCGCGATCAACGCACGCACCAACGGACGGACGAGCCGCCGCACAGCCTGTTCGAACAAACTGGATTTGGAGAAGGGATCTTGCACTGCCATGACAGGCAAGATGACGCCGTGTGTGAAAAAATTCCACAAAAAACTTGCCAAAACGGATCCATGAGACAATTTGAAGCGAATACCGTGTGTATTTTGCACACAAGAACTTCAAGGAGGTCCAGAAATGAAACTGTCCAACGTCGCCAAAGCTGCCGCTCTTGCTGCCACGCTCGCCCTTGCGGGCTGTGCCGAAACCATGGGGGAGCCTGATATTGTCGAGGTCGCCCAGTCCGCAGGCACTTTTGAAACACTTGTCGCTGCCGTATCGGCAGCCGATCTGGTGAGCACCCTGCAAAGCGACGGACCTTTCACCGTCTTCGCCCCAACCGATGCGGCCTTTGCGGCCCTTCCCGCTGGCACCGTCGAGACGTTGTTGAAGCCCGAGAACAAGGATCAGCTGACCGCGATCCTGACCTACCACGTGCTGCCCGGCAAAGTGATGGCGGCCGATATCGCAGGCAAACGTCTGAGCCCGACAACCGTGAATGGCAAGGCCGTCCATGTCGATGGGCGCAACGGCGTGAAAGTTGAAAACGCCACCGTCATTCAGGCCGACATTCCCGCATCAAACGGTGTGATCCACGTGATCGACAGCGTTCTTCTTCCGTAATTCCCTCAAAGAGTAGGATGATCTCATGTCATTTTTCACTTTCTCTGGCTTCGAAGCCTCCGATCTTTTTGGCCCGCATGGCATCTTCTCCCATGCGACCTTCACCATGCCAGCGGGCGCGACGCTGGAAATCAACGTCACCGATGATGACAGCCACTTGTCAGGGGACGCGCACTTCAACGAACGGGGCGATGACCATACACAGCAGACCGCGACGCTTTTGCGCGATGGTGTCGACGTCGGCACCGGCGGGCGGCTCTATGCAGAGCAGGTCTGGCATGTCTCCGGCGATGACGGCAAAACCTATCGCCTGGTTGAGCTGGAACAGCCGGGCGAACGGCCAGACAGCTTCACGTTTCTGGGTGAGGTGCCCCCGGCAGGCGTGATGCTGACCGTTGGAGGTCGCGTGAACGTTTCGGGGTCCGGGCTGGAATACGCAGATTTGTCCGCAGGTGCGGCCGCGCTGCCCAACATCGTAGACATCGCAGGTGGTTCGGATGACTTCAACATTCTGGTCAAAGCGCTGAGCGCTGCCGGGTTGGTTGAAACGGTTCAGAACCTGAATGACATCACGGTCTTCGCGCCCACAGATGCGGCGTTTACGCAATTGGCGACCGATCTGGGCTTTGATGGTGACACGTCGGACGAAGACGCGGTCTTTGGCTTCATCGCCGATGCGCTGGCGGGGCTGGCGCCCGATGGCGACCCTATTCCGCTGCTCACGGATATCCTGCTCTATCACGTCTCGGCAGGGGCGAAAACGGCGGCTGAAGTCGATGCGGCAGACGCGGTTTCCACTTTCCTCGAAGGCGCGACCTTCGGCTCCGAGGGTACGGAACTGATCGACAATGAACCCGACATCGACAACCCGAACATCGTTGTCCCGGACGTGCCTGCCTCCAACGGGACCATTCAGGGCATCGACCGGGTGCTCTTGCCACTGGATATTCCCGGCAACACGCCGCTGCCCAACATCGTGGACATCGCAGGCGGGTCGGATGATTTCAACATTCTGGTCAAAGCGCTGGGCGCTGCCGGGTTGGTTGAAACGGTGCAAAACCTGAATGACATCACGGTCTTTGCGCCCACAGATGCGGCGTTTACGCAATTGGCGACTGATCTGGGCTTTGATGGTGACACGTCGGACGAAGACGCGGTCTTTGGCTTTATCGCCGATGCGCTGGCTGGTCTGGCGCCCGATGGCGACCCGATCCCGCTGCTCACGGATATCCTGCTCTATCACGTCTCGGCAGGGGCGAAAACGGCCGCCGAAGTCGATGCGGCAGACGCGGTTTCCACCTTCCTCGAAGGCGCAACATTCGGCTCCGAGGGCACGGAACTGATCGACAATGAACCCGACATCGACAACCCGAACATCGTTGTGCCGGACGTGCCTGCTTCCAACGGGACCATACAGGGCATCGACCGGGTGCTGCTGCCGCTGGATGTTCCCGGCAACGAACCTGAACTGCCAACGCTGGCCGGTTTGGTGGGCGCAAGTGAAGGCGTGTTCGACAAGAACGGAGAGGACTTTGACATTCTTCTGAACGCTGTTCAGGCCGCCGGTCTTGTCGGCGCGCTGGACGATCCAGAAGCTGATCTGACGGTCTTTGCCCCCAACGATGCTGCGTTTAAAGGTCTGGCAGCAACTTTGGGCTTTCAGGGCCACGGCGAACAGGCCGCGTTCAACTATCTGGTGGAATCCCTGTCACTGCTCAGTGGCGGCGGCGATCCGATCCCGCTGTTGACCACTGTGCTGACATACCATGTCGCGCCCGAAGCGCTGGACGCTGATGCGGTCCTGAGCTCTGACGGTATCGCCACGTTGCAGGGCGGGACATTGACCGTGGATGGCGCAAGCCTGGTGGATGCGGATCCGGATGTGGGGAACCCCAATCTGATCGCGACCAACCTCTTTGCCTCCAACGGCGTTGCGCATGTGCTGGACGGTGTGCTGTTGCCTGCTGACCTGCTTGTGTCGGACGGCTCCAACGGCGTCGACTTCAAGATCGGTGGCGAGAAACGGAACGTTTTCTTCACCGGGCGTGACAACGATTTCGTGGATGGTAACGGTGGGGATGACGTGATCATCCTTGGCATCGGCAATG
Organism: uncultured Sulfitobacter sp.; assembly: GCF_947500075.1. Classification (GTDB taxonomy): domain Bacteria; phylum Pseudomonadota; class Alphaproteobacteria; order Rhodobacterales; family Rhodobacteraceae; genus Sulfitobacter. Next base: position 241,518 of record NZ_CANMQS010000004.1, read on the forward strand.
ATGTTGGCGTGGGCGGCGACGGCACGGATGTGATCCGTGGGGGCCGCGGCGAAGACCTTCTGGTCGGCGGTGCCGGGGACGACTTCCTCGTTGGGGGGCGCGGTGCGGACGTCTTTGTCTTTAACACCGGCGATGGCAATGACGTATTCCTCGGGTTCCAGACAGGGATCGACAAGATCGACCTCTCCGGCACCGGGTTTGACAGCTATGATGCCCTTGCCCCGATGATCATGAATGAAGATGGCACAGCCACGCTTGACCTGGGTGAAGACCAGTCCATTGTGATCGACAGCCGCACGCTGAACCTGACCGAAGAAGACTTCATCTTCTGATGGCCAAGAAAAAGGATGTCGGCGGGAACCTCCGCCGACATCCTGTCCCTAGATCGCAGCGGAGTGCGCCACGTCCTTGCTGGCAAACTGGTCAATGAAGCTTGCGATAACCCGTACAAGCGGATGGGCAGCTTCGCGCATCTCCAACCCGCCTTCACTGATGTAGAAAACATCCGGAAATCTGGCCATCAACCGCACGGTTGTCTGGCGAATGACATCTGCAAAGTCCGGGTAAGCAGCGCTGAGCGCTTGTTCGCTATAAACAAACCGGCACATCAGATCCTCGACCGCCTGCGCGATCATTTGATCCTGCATCTCCATCCGGTAACCCTTGTGGCCTGAAAACCCGCTGGTGTTGATGCGGTCCTGATAGGCGGAGGTGGCCGTTGCGTTCTGAAGATACCCCTGCTGGAACCGGGAGATCGCAGAGGCACCGAACCCGATCAGCGTTTCGCTCTGGTCATCGGTGTAGCCCTGAAAATTCCGGCGCAGACGTCCGCGCTCGGCCGCGTCCGAAAGACTGTCTGTCGGCAGCGCAAAGTGGTCAATACCGATGGCGTTGTAGCCTTCTCTCAAGAAGACTTCCTGAGCCATTTCGGCCAGATGAAAGCGCGCTTCGGCATCTGGCAGGTCGTCCTGCTTGATCATCACCTGTCGTTTGGACATCCAAGGCACATGCGCATAGCCGTAAATGGCGAGCCTGTCCGGCGCCATCTTGGCAACATGGGACAGGGTCTGCGCAAAACTCTCCGGTGTCTGGTGCGGCAGACCATAAAGCAGATCAAGGTTCAGGCTGCGAACATGCCGCTCCCGCAGGAAGCCGATCACATGCTGGGTCTGTTCAAGCGATTGCAGCCGCCCGATGGCGTCCTGCACCCTGGGGGCAAAATCCTGCACCCCGATGGACGCGCGGTTCATTCCAAAGATGATCAGGGTATCCAGCAACGCATCTGATGCCTCGGTCGGATCAATCTCAACAGAGAATTCGAATTCCTCCGCCCGCTCAAAGGCGGCAAACACCGTCTCCAGCAGCAGGGTCATGGTCTCCGGGCTCAGGATGGTCGGTGTCCCGCCCCCCAGATGAAGCCGTGCCATACGCACATCTGCCGGCACGTTTTCGCGCACGGTTTCAATTTCCTGACGCAGGATATCCACGTAGGCATCCACCGGGCGCATGGTCTTGGTCCCTTGCGTTCGGCAGGCACAGAACCAGCACAACCGTTTGCAAAAGGGGATATGAATATAGACGGAAACCTCACTGCCATCGGGAACCGCCTTGAGCCATTCTGTCTGGTGCCGGGTGCCGATGCCCTGCTCAAAGTGATTGGCTGGCGGATAGCTCGTATACCGGGGAACCCTTGCGTCAAAGAGTCCATGGTGTCGAAGGGAGTCGATCTTTTCCATGATGCCGTTTAACCTTAACGCGTAACCAACAACTTTGATTCAGATCAACTAAATGCCGAATTTGAAAATTGATGCCGTAAAGTGCGGCGATTGCCCTATCCGTCACCGTGCCGTCTGTGCCCGGTGCGATCAGGATGAACTGGAGATTCTTGAAGGCATGAAGTCCTACCGCTCGTTCAAAGCGGGGGATGTGATTCTCTGGCGGGGGGAACCGCTGGAGTTCGTTGCATCCATGGTGCAGGGCGTCGCCTCCCTTTCCAAGACCCTTGAAGACGGGCGCACGCAGATGGTGGGCCTTTTGCTGCCGTCCGATTTCATTGGCAGGCCGGGACGCAAGCAGATCGAATTTGACGTGACTGCAACCTCCGATGTGACGCTGTGCTGCTTTGACCGCGTGCCGTTTGAGCGCCTGGTTGACGAGACCCCGCATGTCGCGCAGCGTCTGATGGAACTGGCGCTTGATGAACTGGACGCGGCGCGCGACTGGATGCTTTTGCTGGGCCGGAAAACCGCCCGTGAAAAGATCGCGACCTTCATCGAAATGCTGGCCCGGCGCGGGCGCAGCAATACATCCAACCTGACCGCGCAATCCGAATTGCCGATGACCCGCGACCAGATTGCAAATTATCTTGGGCTCACGCTGGAGACGGTAAGCCGTCAATTCAACGCCCTGAAAAAAGAGGGCATTATTGACTTCAAGAACCGCCATCAGTTCGAGGTCAAGGATATCATCGCCCTGAACGAAGCGACCGGTGACGACGCAGATGGTGGTGTTTTGTCCTGACACCCGGCTGAAATGATGATGTTCTTGATTCAGATCAAAGTGCAGATTTTTACAGCTTCCTAAAACAACCTCGCGAACAGGAGCGTCCTCGGGTGCTCTTTTTGACTGCGAGGAACAACATGGACTATGTAAAACTTGTACTATTGGGCGCCATTGCGGTGTTGGCGGCGATCGCCAGCAGTTGGGGCCACGATTTGGCGTATCAGGTACACGCCTTTCTGATTATGGCGATTGCCGTTGGCATGTTCATCTATGTGCTGCGGCACACCGATGAGCCCGCTGGACCTGCGGAACCTGATGGCATCTATTCCGACGGCGTCATCCGCGCCGGGGTGATCGCAACGGCTTTCTGGGGCATTGCAGGATTTCTGGTGGGCACCTTCATCGCCTTCCAACTTGCTTTCCCGGCACTCAATTTCGATTGGGGGCAGCCTTTCACCAACTTTGGCCGACTGCGCCCACTGCATACATCTGCGGTGATTTTCGCATTCGGGGGCAACGCCCTGATCGCAACCTCACTTTATGTGGTTCAACGCACCAGCGGTGTCCGCCTTTGGGGCGGCAAGACGGCCTGGTTTGTGTTCTGGGGCTATCAGCTCTTTATCGTGCTGGCCGCGACCGGTTATCTGCTGGGCGGGACACAGTCCAAGGAATACGCCGAACCCGAGTGGTACATTGATATCTGGCTCACCATTGTCTGGCTTGCCTATCTGGCGGTCTTTCTGGGCACGATCTTCAAGCGCAAAGAAAAGCACATCTACGTCGCCAACTGGTTCTTCCTGAGCTTCATCATCACCGTGGCGATGCTCCATGTGGTCAACAACATCTCCATCCCCGTCAGCCTTCTGGGCAGCAAATCCGTGCAGGTCTTCTCCGGCGTGCAGGATGCGATGACGCAGTGGTGGTACGGCCACAACGCCGTGGGCTTCTTCCTGACAGCGGGTTTCCTTGGCATGATGTACTACTTCGTGCCCAAGCAGGCCGAACGTCCTGTCTACAGCTACAAACTGTCGATCATTCACTTCTGGGCGCTGATCTTCCTGTATATCTGGGCTGGTCCGCACCACCTTCATTACACCGCTCTCCCTGACTGGGCGTCCACGCTTGGCATGGTGTTCTCCATCGTGCTGTGGATGCCCAGCTGGGGCGGTATGATCAACGGTCTGATGACGCTGCAAGGCGCCTGGGACAAGTTGCGCACCGATCCGATCATGCGGATGTTTGTCCTGTCGCTCGGTTTTTACGGCATGTCCACGTTCGAGGGACCGATGATGTCGATCCGCGCCGTGAACTCCCTGTCGCACTACACCGACTGGACCATTGGGCACGTACACTCCGGCGCCCTTGGCTGGAACGGCATGATCACCTTTGCCTGCATCTACTTCCTCACACCCAAACTCTGGGGCCGGAAGGAAATGTATTCGATGTCCGCGATCAACTGGCACTTCTGGCTCGCCACGCTTGGCATCGTCCTTTACGCGGCGTCCATGTGGGTGACCGGGATCATGGAAGGCCTGATGTGGCGTGAAGTGGATGATCAGGGCTTCCTGGTGAACTCCTTCGCTGACACCGTCAGTGCCAAGTTCCCGATGTACATCGTACGCGGTCTGGGTGGGGTTCTGTTCCTCTCTGGTGCCCTGGTGATGGTCTGGAACATGTTCATGACCATCCGCGGTGCCACCCCTGCAAACGCGGCACTTCCCCGTGCCAGCGCAGCCGCAACACCTGCAGAATAGGATCTGACCAATGGCAATTCTTGATAAACACGCCATCCTTGAAAAGAGCCCGACGCTCCTTCTGGTATCGTCCCTTCTGGTTGTGACCGTAGGGGGATTGGTGGAAATCGCGCCGCTCTTCTGGCTGGAGAACACCATCGAGGAAGTGGAGGGCGTGCGCCCCTACGCCCCGCTGGAACTGGCCGGGCGCGACATCTACATCCGGGAGGGCTGCTATGTCTGTCACTCCCAGATGATCCGCCCCATGCGGGACGAGGTGGAGCGCTATGGCCACTACTCACTGGCGGCGGAGTCGATGTACGACCACCCGCACCAATGGGGCTCCAAACGCACCGGGCCTGATCTGGCGCGGGTCGGTGGACGCTATTCGGACGCATGGCACGTGGACCACCTGATGGATCCGCAGTCCGTTGTGCCCGAAAGCATCATGCCCAAGTATGCCTTCCTCGCCGATACACCCATCGACGGAGAGCATATCGAAGCGCTGCTGAAGACGCACCGTTTCGTCGGCGTGCCCTACACGGATGAGCAGATCACCTCTGCCAGCGCCGACTTCAAGGTTCAGGGCGACCCTGATGGCGATTGGGACGGTCTGGTAGAGCGGTATCCCGGCGCCGTTGTGTCCAACTTCGATGGTCAGCCAGAGTTGACCGAGATGGATGCGCTGATCGCCTATCTGCAAATCCTGGGGACGATGGTCGACTTTGACACCTTCACCCCTGATGCAAGCCGATAGGAGGGCCCTGACATGGAAACATATTCACTCCTGCGCGAAATCGCAGACAGTTGGGTTCTTCTGGCCATGTTCGTGTTCTTTCTGGGCACTGCGGTCTGGGCGTTCCTGCCCAGTCAGCGCAAGGCCCGCGAAGATGCCAGCATGATCCCGTTTCGTAACGAACAAGGCCCTGCCGCATCCGCAGGACCCCAAGGCAGCGACAGCCTGTCGCCGAAGTTGAAAGGGCAGTCTGATGTCTGATGAAAACCAAATTGACGAAGCAACCGGTGTTGAGACCACAGGCCACACCTGGGACGGTATCAGAGAGTTGAACAATCCCCTGCCGCGGTGGTGGCTGTGGACGTTCTATGCCACGATTGTCTGGGGGATCGGCTATACCATTGCCTTCCCGGCCTGGCCGCTGATTTCCGGCGCAACGGCGGGTGTGATGGGCTATTCGACCCGCGGCGAAGTCGCGACCCAAATAGCTGAGCACGAAGCAGAAAACGCAACGCTGGTTGCGTCTTTGAACAGCGCCGATTTGCCCACACTGGCACCGGGTGATGACCTTCATCGCTACGCGGTGGCACGGGGACGGTCTGTGTTCAGCGCCCAGTGCAGCCAGTGCCACGGCTCTGGCGCGGCGGGAGCCAAGGGCTATCCCAACCTGCTGGACAATGACTGGCTCTGGGGCGGCGACATCGAGAACATCTCGCTGACGATTGCCCATGGCGTCCGCAACGAAACGGACGATGACGCGCGGTATTCCGAAATGCCCGCCTTTGGCGAAATCCTTGAGGACGAGGAAATCGTCGCGGTTGTCGAATACGTCGTCAGCCTGTCCTCGACCGAGCATGACGCAGGGCTGGCAGGGCAGGGGGCGGAAATCTATGCCGACAATTGCGCGGCCTGCCATGGCGACACTGCACTGGGTGATTATGAGCAGGGCGCGCCGAACCTCGCAGATGCCATCTGGCTCTATGGAGGGGACCGCGCCACGCTTGAGGAAACCGTGCGCTACTCACGCTATGGCGTGATGCCCGCTTGGGGCCAGCGCCTGTCGGACGAAGACGTCCGCGCTGTTTCTGTCTACGTCCACAGCCTGGGAGGAGGCGAGTAGACAGCTTTGGACCGGGTTGACAACTTAACCGGTCCTGAGGCCGCGCGCCTGGCGCGCGCGGCCGTCCCTCGAAACGGCCCTGTTCGCACAACGCTGCTGTTTCGAGGGGCTTTTTGATCCAGATCAAGGCCACGATTCGACCCGCGCTCTAGACCGGGGATGCGAACAGGAAACCAGATATGACAACAACTCCTCCCTCCCTTTATGCGGCGCGTGAGCCGATCTTCCCACGCCGGGTCACCGGCTTCTTCCGGCGGTTCAAGTGGGGGATCATGATCTTCACGCTTGGCATCTACTATCTGACCCCCTGGATCAGATGGGACCGTGGCCCGAACCTGCCCGATCAGGCCGTGTTGGTCGATATTGCCAGCCGCCGTTTCTATTTCTTCTGGATCGAGATCTGGCCCCACGAGTTCTACTTCGTCGCGGGCCTGTTGATCATGGCGGGGCTGGGGTTGTTCCTGTTTACCTCCGCCCTTGGCCGGGTCTGGTGTGGCTATGCCTGCCCGCAGACCGTCTGGACCGATCTTTTCATTCTGGTGGAACGCTGGATCGAAGGCGACCGCAACGCGCGCCTGCGTCTGCACCGGGGCAAATGGGATATCCGCAAATGGCGGCTTCGGGTCACTAAATGGGCGGTCTGGCTGCTGATCGGCCTCGCAACCGGCGGGGCCTGGGTGTTCTATTTTGCCGATGCCCCGACATTGCTGACCAATCTGGTCACGCTCTCTGCGCATCCGGTGGCCTATATCACCATCGCCATCCTGACACTGACCACCTTTGTCTTTGGCGGCTTCATGCGCGAACAGGTCTGCATCTACATGTGTCCCTGGCCCCGCATTCAGGCCGCCATGGTCGATGTCGACACGATCACCATCGGCTACCGCGGCTGGCGCGGAGAGCCGCGCAAACATTCCGAAGCCGTCAAAACCGGTGAGCCGATGGGCGATTGCATCGACTGCATGGCCTGCGTGAACGTCTGTCCCATGGGCATCGACATCCGCGACGGCCAGCAGATGGAATGTATCACCTGTGGTCTGTGCATCGACGCCTGTGATGACATCATGGCCAAGATCGGCAAGCCACGCGGTTTGGTGGACTACCTGTCGCTGGCGGATGAGCCTGCGGAAGCGGCGGGGGCGCCTGCCAAACCGATCTGGCGCCACGTTCTGCGGCCGCGCACGATCCTTTATACCGCGATGTGGTCCCTGATCGGGCTCGGGCTGGTCTATGCCCTGTTTATCCGCACCGACATCGAACTGACTGTCAGCCCGGAGCGCAATCCGACTTTCGTGATGCAGTCGGATGGCTCCATCCGGAACATTTATGACGTGCGCCTGCGCAACAAGACCGGAGAAGCGCGCGAATTCCACCTCAGCCTGACCAGTGACGAAGTGCTGCGCATTGAGCTGGAAGGGCAACAGGGCCAACTGGTCGTCGATGTGCCCGCCGACCGGACCGTGCTGCAACGGGTCTATGTCACCGCACGGCCCCAGGACCCAGCCGCATCCATGGACAGTGTCGATCTGCGCCTGTGGGTCGAAGATATTGCAACCGGTGAACGCGCCAGCCGCGACACCTCTTTCAATGGGAAAAGCGAATGATTACTGAAATCAAAGGATGGCATGTCTTTGCCGGTTTCGCCGCAGCCTTCAGCATCATCATCGCGGTGAACCTGACGCTGGCCTTCAACGCCGTGAAAACCTTTCCCGGCCTTGAGGTAAAAAACTCCTACGTCGCAAGTCAGGCATTCGACAAAGACCGGGCCGCACAACTGGCGCTGGGCTGGGACGTGTCAGCCACGGTTGAGAACAACGAGCTGCGTCTGGTGATCCTTGAAAACGGCACCGCTATTTCGCCCCGGATCGAAAGCGCCACCTTCGGCCGCGCAACCAGCGTTGCACAGGATCAGACCCCTGCGTTCACTTTTGACGGCTCGGCGCTGGTGGCCGAAGTCAGCGCGCCTGATGGCAACTGGAACCTGCGGCTCAAGGCGCGCAGTGCGGATGGCACCCTGTTCCAGCAGCGTGTGATTGTCGGCAACGGGTCATGACAGCCGCCTGTCCTGCCTGTGCTGCAATGCCCCCGGTTGAGGATGTGGTCAGCGCCCCTGCGTTGCAGTTCTCCCTGCCGACGATCCATTGCGCCGCCTGCATCAGCAAGATCGAACGCGGCCTTGCGCGCATGCCGGGGATCGGACACGTCCGTGTGAACCTGTCGCTCAAACGCCTGTCGGTTGAAGGGCACGTTGACGCAACCCGTGTGCAGGCTGCCCTGACCGATCTGGGGTTTGAGGCCTACCCGCTGGACATGGCAGCCCTCACCAACACCCGCGACGACGAAGGCCGCAAGTTGCTGACCCGCATGGCGGTTGCAGGCTTTGCAATGATGAACGTCATGCTGCTCTCCGTGGCTGTCTGGTCCGGGGCAGAGGACGCAACCCGCGACCTGTTCCACCTGATATCCGCGCTGATCACCCTGCCGGTCGTCGCCTATGCGGGGCAGCCGTTCTACAAGAACGCCTGGTCTGCCTTGCAGGTCGGGCGGCTGAACATGGATGTGCCAATCTCGCTCGCGATTGCGCTGGCGGCGGGCATGTCGCTGTTTGAAACGCTCAACAGCGGCGAACACGCCTATTTTGACGCCGCCGTCGCGCTGACCTTCTTCCTGCTGATCGGTCGCTACATGGACCATCAAACCCGCAGTGCCGCGCGCTCCGCCGCGAAGGAACTGACCGCGCTTGAGGTGCATACCGCCGAAAAGGTCACCGACAATGGCACCGAAACGACCCCCGTTTCCAACCTTGCCGTCGGTGACAGGGTCCTGGTGCCATCGGGTGCACGTGTCCCCGTGGACGGCACATTGACCTCCGGCAAAGGGTTGATGGACCGCTCCTTCCTCACCGGGGAAAGTGCCGCCGTGCCCGTGGCCGCAGGCGATCTGCTGCAAGCCGGTGAAATCAACCTCGCCGCGCCCTTCACACTTGAAGCCACCGCGGTTGGCGAAGACACCACCCTGCGCCGCATCGCGGCCCTCGTGGAAACCGCCGAAAACAGCCGCAACAGCTATACCCGCATGGCCGACAAGGCCGCGCAATTCTATGCGCCGGCCGTGCATCTGCTGGCGCTCTTCGCCTTCGTGATGTGGATGTTCATTGACGGCGACCTGCGCCATGCGATCAACGTGGCCATCGCCGTGCTGATCATCACATGCCCCTGCGCACTGGGCCTTGCCGTACCTGCGGTGTCCACCGCCGCGATCAGCCGCCTTTTCTCCGAAGGGTTCCTTGTCAAACACGCCAGCGCGCTGGAACGGCTTGCGGAAGTCACGCATGTGGTCCTCGACAAAACCGGCACGCTGACCCGCCCCGCCGCCATGGTGCCCGAGGCGATGACCGCAGGCGAACGCGGGGTGGCCAAGGCGCTGGCCCAAGCCTCCCACCACCCGCTGTCGCGTGCGCTGCTGGAACAGCTGACCGACACCACTGTCGCGCCCCTCAGCGATATTCGCGAAGTGGCCGGGCAGGGCGTCGAAGGCATGTGGGGGGACACGCCCGTGCGTCTGGGCCGTGGTCACTGGCTGGAGGCTTCATTCGACGGCCTCGGCCTGCGCATCGGCACCGACACGGCCCACCAGATCGAAGCCCCCGAAACCCTGCGCGATGGTGTGGCCGACGCGCTCGCCCAGATCGACTTGCCGTGCGAAGTCCTGACCGGGGACAGCGAAGGCCCCGCCCAAGCGCTGGCCAAACAACTCGCGCTGCCTGTCACGGCACAGGCCCGCCCCGAAGACAAACTCGCCCGCCTCGACGCGCTGGCCGCCCAGGGCGAACGTGTCCTGATGATTGGCGACGGCCTTAACGATACCGCAGCCCTTGCCTCCGCCCATGCCTCCATCGCGCCTGCCGTGGCGCTGGAAGCCTCGCGGAATGCAGCGGATGTGGTGATCCTGAAAGAAGACTTCGCGGCCCTGCCACTGGTCCTGAAGGTTGCCCGCGCGACCCGCGATCTGTCCAAGCAGAACTTCAACATCGCCACGATCTACAACCTGTTTTCCATCCCGCTGGCGCTGGCGGGTTTCGCCACACCACTGGCCGCCGCCTTGGCGATGTCGATCTCGTCCATTACAGTGCTGCTGAATTCCCAACGGATGCGGAGGGTGAAATGAACGTACTTGTAATCCTGATCCCGGTTTCCTTGATATTGGGCGGCATCGGCCTTGTGGCGTTCCTGTGGACCGTGCGGTCAGATCAATATGATGACGCGCAAGGCAATGCCGCGCGCATCCTGCTGGACGACGACGAACGCTAAGTGAACATCGTGCCGTATGCGTCGCGCAGCACGTTCTTTTGCACCTTGCCCATCGTGTTGCGCGGCAGCGCGTCCACCGCGATCAGCGCACGCGGATGTTTGAAACGCGCCAGCCCGTCTTTCACAGCTGCCATCACCGCGCCTTCATCAATCGAAGCCCCCGGTTCCGCCACCAGAATACCCAGCACCGTTTCGCCAAAATCCGGGTGTGGCACGCCGATAACGGCGCTTTCCAGCACACCGGGCTGCGCGTCCAGCACCAACTCCACCTCCTTGGGGTAAATGTTGTACCCGCCTGAGATGATCAGATCCTTGTTGCGCCCCACGATGCTCACATAGCCATCCGCATCAATCACCCCCAGATCGCCGGTGATGAAGAACCCATCGTCGCGCAGTTCGGCTGCGGTTTTCTCCGGCATCTGCCAATAGCCTTTAAACACGTTCGCCCCGCGCACCTCGATCTGGCCAACCTCGCCATCGGGCAACGTCTCCCCGGTCTCTGCGTTGGTGATCTTCAGCTCCACCCCCGGCAAAGGCAGTCCCACGGTGCCCGCACGCCGATCCCCGTCATAAGGGTTTGAGGTGTTCATGTTCGTTTCCGTCATCCCGTAACGTTCCAGAATCCGGTGGCCCGTGCGGGCTTCAAACGCCACATGGGTGTCGGCCAACAGCGGGGCGGAGCCGGAGACGAAGAGCCGCATATGCGCGGTCAATTCGCCCGTGAAGCGTGGGTCATCCAGCAGCCGGGTGTAAAAGGTCGGCACGCCCATCATCGATGTCGCCTGTGGCAGACCTGCAATCACCGCATCCACATCGAACTTGGGCAGAAAGATCATGCTGCCGCCCACCATCAACGTGATGTTGATCGCTACAAACAGACCGTGGGTGTGGAATATCGGCAGGGCATGCAGCAGCACATCCTGATCGGTAAATCGCCACTCCTGCGTCAGGGTCTGCGCGTTGGACAGCAAGTTCTCCTGCGTCAGCATCGCGCCTTTGGACCGCCCCGTGGTGCCGGAGGTATAGAGAAACGCCGCCAGATCATCCTTGCTGCGGGCAACCGTTTCAAACGTGGTTGGCTGTGACGCGGCCTGTGCCATCAAGCTGCCAGAGCCATCCGCGTTCAGCGTCGCGGTCTTCGCCCCAAGCCGCTCAGCCACAGGGGTCAGATCCCCCTCCCGCGCGCCATCACAGATCACCAGCGCTGCCCCGGAGTTCTCAATGAAATAGGTCAGCTCTTCCACCGTGTAGGCGGTGTTGAGCGGCAGAAAGATCAGCCCCGCCTGCGCACAGGCGGCGCAGAGCGCGAGCGCCTCGGCGGATTTCTCCACCTGCACAGCGATCCTGTCCCCGGCCTGCACCCCCATACCGGTCAGCGCATGGGCCACTTGCGCGGTCTGATCCAGAAACGCGGCATAGGTCACGGTGCGCCCATCCGGCAGATGCAAAAACACGTCCTGTTTGCCGGCGTGCGACCCATAAAGGGTGTCGTAAAGGGGATTGGCCATCGGTCTTCCTGTCTGTCGCTGGCTTTCAGTTCTGCGCCAAAGCCCGCTTGACGTAAAGTCCCCCCAACACGTCCCATAGCCGCCGCAACGCCCATGTTTACTTTGACGCCCCTCTGGCGGATGCTATGCCCCTAACCAAACGCGCCGCCCGCGCGATGGAGGACCCATGACCCGTCTGAGAGAAGTTCAGGACACCGCCCCCCCACACGCCCGCAACGCAGGCATGCCGCTGGATCTGGGGCTGGTTGCAGCGGCCCGTGTGAACCGCGCCGCCGCCGAACGCCGCGCGGCCTCCCTGCCGGGACGGCGATCGGTGAAGAAGGACGCGCAGGCGGCATGGCTCCTGAAGGCGGTGACCTGCATTGATCTGACGACCTTGAACGGGGACGACACGCCGGGGCGGGTGAAGCGGCTGTGCGCCAAGGCCGCGCAACCGGTCCGGGCGGATATTCTCGAACGGCTGGGCATGGCAGACCGGGGGATCACCACAGGGGCGATCTGTGTGTATCACCGCTATGTCGCCACCGCTGTCGAAGCGCTGAAGGGTACGGGCATCCCGGTTGCCGCCGTCTCCACGGGCTTTCCCGCAGGGCTTGCACCGATGGAAACCAAACTCCGCGAAATCGAAGCCTCTGTCGCCGATGGGGCGCAGGAGATTGACATCGTCATCACCCGCGAACACGTGCTGACGGGCAACTGGCAAGCGCTCTACGATGAAATGCGCGCCTACCGCGAGGCCTGCGGGGAGGCGCACGTCAAGGCGATCCTCGCGACCGGAGACCTCAAGACCCTGCGCAACGTTGCCCGCGCCAGTCTGATCTGCATGATGGCCGGCGCGGATTTCATCAAGACCTCGACCGGCAAGGAAGCCGTCAACGCGACGCTGCCCATCACGCTGGTGATGCTGCGCGCGATCCGGCAGTACCACCAGCTGACCGGGCAGATGGTGGGATACAAGCCTGCCGGCGGGGTCTCCAAAGCCAAGGACGCGGTGATGTATCTGGCCTTGCTGAAAGAAGAACTCGGCGACGCATGGCTCAATCCTGACTGGTTCCGCTTCGGCGCCTCCAGCCTGCTGGCGGACATCGAACGCCAGCTCGAACACCACCTCGACGGTGCCTACAGCGCCCTCAACCGCCACCCGATTGGATAAACCCATGAGCGTATCAGAGTATTTCGACACCATGGACTATGGCCCCGCCCCAGAGAGTGATGCAGAGGCCCGCGCATGGCTGAGAACCCACGCCAAGGGGTTTGGGCATTACATCAACGGCGGTTTCACCAAACCCGCGAAGCTGTTCGACAGCGTGGAGCCCGCCACAGGGGCGCTGCTGGGCAAAGTGTCCCAAGGCGGCAAGGCGGATGTGGATGCCGCCGTGAAGGCCGCTGCCAAAGCGCAACCGGCATGGGCGGCGATGGGCGGTCCTGCGCGCGCCCGCAAACTCTACGCGCTTGCCCGTCTGATCCAACGCAACGCGCGCCTGATCGCGGTGGTGGAGGCGCTGGACAACGGCAAACCCATTCGTGAAACCCGCGACATTGATATCCCACTGGCCGCGCGCCATTTCTACCACCACGCAGGCTGGGCGCAGCTTCAGGAAACGACCTTCCCCGACCATGACCCCCTGGGCGTTGTCGGTCAGGTGATCCCCTGGAACTTCCCCTTCCTGATGCTGTCATGGAAACTTGCGCCTGCATTGGCACTGGGCAATACGGTGGTGCTGAAACCTGCTGAAAACACCAGCGTCACCGCACTCCTCTTCGCGGAACTGGCGCAGGCCGCAGGACTGCCTGATGGCGTGCTGAACATCGTCACCGGCGACGGCAAAACCGGCGCGCTCATCGTGGAACATGACGGCATCGACAAGGTCGCCTTCACTGGCTCGACGGCCGTGGGCAAGGAGATCCGCAAAGCCACCGCAGGCTCCGGCAAATCGCTGACGCTGGAACTGGGGGGCAAATCGCCCTTCATCGTCTTCGACGACGCTGATCTGGATGCCGCTGTCGAAGGGGTGGTCGATGCGATCTGGTTCAACCAGGGGCAGGTCTGTTGCGCAGGCTCCCGCATTCTGGTGCAGGAAGGCGTGGCGGAGGATTTCCACACCCGCCTGCGCGCCCGCATGGCCAAACTGCGGATGGGCAACCCGATGGACAAGTGCATTGATCTGGGCAGCCTCGTGTCCCCCGATCAACACGCCCGCGTCAGCGGCATGGTCGACGCCGCCGTCAAGGCAGGCGCGACCCTGTTCCAGCCCGACATGGACATGCCCGAGGGCGGCAGCTTCTACCCGCCAACGCTGCTCACCGACGTGCAACCCACAGCCGAAGTCGCCTGTGATGAGGTGTTCGGCCCCGTCGTCGTCTCCATGACCTTCCGCACCTTTGATGAAGCGGTGCAACTGGCCAATCACTCCCGCTACGGCCTGTCCGCAAGTATCTGGAGCGAGACGATCTCTCAGGCGATGGATGTCGCCGCCTCTGTGGAAGCCGGGATCGTCTGGGTCAACACCACCAACGTGATGGACGCCGCCGTGGGCTTTGGCGGCGTGAAGGAAAGCGGCTATGGCCGGGAAGGGGGGAAGGAAGGCTGCTACGGCTACCTCAAACCCAAAGCGTGGGCCAAGCTGCCCATGCGCAAGCCGCTGACGCGGCCGACACCCTCCGGCGGGTTGAAACTGGAAGCAATCGACCGCACGCCGAAGCTGTTTATCGGCGGCAAACAAGCGCGTCCCGATGGGAACTACTCCATCCCCGTCCAGTCCCCCAAAGGCGACAAGCTGGGCGAAGTTGGCGACGGCAACCGCAAGGACATCCGCAACGCGGTTGAAGCGGCGCGCGGTGCCAAAAGCTGGGGCCAGAAGACCGCCCATAACCGCGCGCAGATCCTCTACTATCTGGGTGAAAACCTCTCAGGCCGCGCAGACGAATTCGCCAGCCGGATCAGGGAGATGACAGGCGCAAGCGCTGCCAAGGCACGCGCCGAAGTCGACTCCGCTATCGACCGTTTCTTCACCTACGGCGCTTGGGCTGACAAATGGGAAGGTGCCGTGCATCTGCCCCCCATGCAGGGCGTGGCACTGGCGATCCCCGAAGCGCTGGGTGTGGTCGGCGTGATCTGCCCGGATGAAGCGCCCTTGCTGGGCTTCGTCAGTATGGTCGCCCCGCTGATCGCCACGGGCAACCGGGTGGTGGCGGTCCCAAGTGCCGCGCATCCGCTGTCGGCGACGGATTTTTACCAGGTCATGGAAACCTCCGACGTGCCCGCCGGGGTGCTGAACATCGTGACCGGGGATGCCATGTCGCTGGCCGACACCCTTGCCAAACACAACGACGTCGACGCGGTCTGGGCCTTTGGCGCGCCGGAATTGTCAACACTGGTGGAGGAACACTCCATCGGCAATCTCAAACGCTGCTTTGTGGATTATGGTCGGCAGGTGGACTGGCACAACAACGCCGTGGCCGAAGGCGAGGTATACCTGCGCGCCGCCACCCAGACCAAAAGCATCTGGGTGCCTTACGGCGCATAGAGGCAGGGGCCAAACCGCAGATCACAGACTTGAAAAGACCGTATTTCCTGATTAATATTGTCAGGTACCCAAGCCAATGGCCTTTTCATGCTCTCAGCCCTCCGCCAAACCCCTCTGTCCCGCCCGCGCCCAACCCAACAGGTGCCCGCGCAGATGTTGGACATCCTTGCGGACGTGCGCATGGCCGCCCTCTCGTGCCGGTCTGCGGCGCGCACGGATGTGTTCAAAGCCTGCGCGCTGCTGTCGACCACCCCGAAAGAGACGCGACCGGTCTTTGCCGACGCCTTCGTGCGGTGCCTGACACAGGCATGGGGCGCAGCGCCGGTATTCTTCCGACCGGGCGTGCCTGAACTGTCGTTCGACGAAGCCTGGCTCACCTCCGCCTTGCGGGCCGCGCAGGCGGAGGATGATGCCAGCTTCACTTTCCTCATCAACAGCCGCGTCCCCTTCGAACACCGCCGCGCCATCGGGTTTCTGGCGCGCGGTTTGATGCGCAGATAGAGCTTTTAGAATTATTCTAAAAACATCTTGGCAAATCTGATCGGTGCCTTATGTATTGCGTGCAAGCCAGCACGTTCTCAGCCAGCCAGCATTCACTTTTAAAGGAGAGCATACGATGACTCAGACCGCCGCCGCCCTTTCCACTGACGCCCAGACCCAGATTGTTGAGGCGCTGAACCAATCCGTCGCAGAAACCGCCGTGACCACCATGCTGGCGCAGAATTTCCACTGGAACGTGACCGGCATGGCCTTCGGCCCGCTGCATGACCTGTTCCAGAAGATCTATGAGGATCACTTTATCGCCCAGGACGATCTGGCCGAACGTATCAAGGCGTTGCAAGGCCATGCCGAAGGCACGTTGGCAGGCATGATCGCACGCTCCAAAGTGAGCGAGCATGACGGCCACGCCAAGGATCAGGAGATGATCAAGGCGATGATGGTCGCGCAGGAAACCCTCGCCGCGACCCTTGCGGGCGCGGGAGAGATTGCCGCCGTACATGGCGATACCCTGACCGAAGACCTGTGCATCGCGCGCGGGCAGGAGCATGAGAAATTCGCGTGGTTCCTGCGGTCGCATCTGGCGTAACGCAACGCGCTACGGCTCAATAGAGGCCCGCCCGAAACGGCGGGTCTTTTGCGTCAACAGACCCTAATCCTGCAAGAAATCAAACGGCACAATCTTGCGCTTTTTCAGCTTCTTGAGATAGGCGCGGGTCCAATGGTCGTATTTGCCCAGTTGCGCCTGCTGTGCCGTCAGCATCTGCACAAATCCCTGCCTGTGGCTTTCCTTTTTCAGGGATTTGAAAATCTGCTTTTGCGCCTTGGTCATCGCGCAGCCAATACAATGGCCCTCGCGTTTGTATTTACACACGTCAATACAAGGGCTTGGCGTCTTGGGCATGGGGGTGAATCCTGCAAACAATCACCAAGGAAGTGGGCCCGCACCCGCGCAATGTCAAAGGGACAGCACGCCGCAGGTTACATGTTTTTCAACGCCTGATAGGCCGCGCGATAACGGGCATGGCCCGCCTCCATCGCTGCGCGCAGGGCAGCGTCGGGGGCGTGTGCATGGGCCACGGGTGGCGGCGTTGCGACATCTGCAACCGCCGCACCCGTCGCCGCCAGCATCCCCAACCGCGCTGCACCCAGCGCTGCACCATAATCCCCGGCCTTTGGCACCGTCAGCGTGATCCCCAGCGTGCTGGCCATCATCGACAGCCAATGGGCTGACTGTGACCCGCCACCCAAGGCCAGCGCCGTCTCAATCGTCGTGCCCGTTGCCGCCAACGCATCGCGGCAATCGGCAAAGGCAAAACACACCCCCTGCATCACCGCCCGCGCCGCCGCCTTGGCGTCGGTCGCATGATCCAGATGCAGGAACTGCCCGCGCATCCTGGGATCGTTGATCGGCGTGCGTTCCCCTCCCAGATAGGGGAGGAACAACGTCCGCTGCGGGGCCGTGACCTCGCCCAGATCCGCCGTCAGCGCCGCCGCCGTCTGGCCCGTCAGCCGCGCCAGCCACTCCAGGGCGTCCGTCGCCGCAAGGATCACACCCATCTGGTGCCACGTATTCGGTGCCGCATGACAGAAGGTATGCACCGCCGTCTCCGCCTGCGGGCGAAAGCTGGCGTTGGAGGCAAAAAGGACCCCTGACGTGCCCAGCGACAGAAACGCCGTGCCATCGGTCACCACACCCGCACCCATGGCCGCCGCCGCATTGTCGCCCGCACCCCCCGCAATCGGCACCTGCCGCATCCCCAGCTCAGCCGCCAGATCGGCGCGCAGCATGGCCGATACGGCACTGCCCTCTACCAATCTTGGCATATGATCCCGGCTCAGATGACTATGCGCCAGCAACCTGTCCGACCAGTCCCGCGCCCCGATGTCCAACCAGCCTTTGCCGGAGGCATCAGACATCTCCGACACATGTTCCCCGCTCAGGAACAGCCGCAGATAATCCTTGGGCAGCAGGATTTTGGCTGTTTTCTCAAACACATCAGGCTCATTCAGCCGCACCCATTCGACCTTGGGTGCGGTGAAGCCTGCAAAGATGATATTGCCCGTGATCTGACGAAAATCCGCCATCGCGTCCATGGCCGCAGCCTCTGCATGCGCCCGCGTGTCATTCCACAACATGCACGGTCTGAGCGGCCTGTCATCTACGCCAATCAGCGTCGCGCCATGCTGATGGCCTGCCAGCCCGATCCCTTCGATCGCTGCGATGTCCACCTGTGCCGCCAGCGCCCGCAGCGCCTCCATCGTGGCATCGCACCAGCTTTGCGGGTCCTGTTCGGACCACCCATCATGGGGCCGCTGCACCGTCAACGCCACGCGGTGTTCCGCCAGCACGTTTTGGGCGTCATCCAGAACAATCGCCTTGAGCGACGATGTCCCCAGATCCAGCCCGATAAAACTCACGCGGCGGCCTTGGGGTTCTTGCCCAGAATGATCATCGACAGAATGTCATCCTCCGTCACGTCTTCGACCCGTTCCGAACCGACCATCTTGCCGTTTTTCATGACGGCCACCCGGTCACACAGGTCCATCATCTCGCGCGTGTCATGGCTGATCAGGAAGATGCCAAGGCCCTGCTTTTTCAACTCCTGAATGAGCTCCGCCACCATCGCGGTCTCATGCACCCCCAGCGCCGCTGTGGGTTCATCCATGATCAGGATCTGCGCGTTGAAATAGACCGCCCGCGCAATCGCCACCGATTGCCGCTGCCCCCCTGACAGGGCCGACACCGGCTCTTTCAGCTTTTTGAAGTTCGGGTTCAGCCGCGCCATGATCTTGCGCGTCTCCGCCTCCATCGTGGCATCATCCACGAAGCCGAGCCGCGTGGTCAACTCCCGGCCCAAAAACAGGTTCGAGGCCGCATCAAGGTTATCGGCCAACGCCAGCGTCTGATAGATCGTCTCAATGTTATGGTCGCGCGCGTCACGTGGCGTGGTGATCCGCGCCTCTTTCCCGTTGATCAGGATCTGCCCGCTGTCCATCTTATAAGCACCCGAGAGCATCTTGATCAGTGTCGATTTGCCCGCACCGTTGTGGCCCAGAAGGCCAACAACTTCACCGGGGTAAAGCTCAATACTCACGTGATCGACGGCCTTCACGCCACCAAAGGCGATGGAGACGTCCTTCATCTCAACAAGAGGGGTTCCGGTGTTCATCACTTCGCTCCTGTCAGTTTTCTATACTGAATGTCGATCCACACGGCCAGAACCAGCACAAGACCCACCACGATGTTCTGATAAGGCGCATCGACCCCCACCATCGCCATGCCCGATTGCAGCGACTGCATGATCAGCGCCCCGAAGATCGCGCCATAGATCGTGCCGATGCCCCCGGACAATGCCGTCCCACCAATCACCGCAGCCGCGATCACCCGCAATTCGTCCAGCACGCCAATGTCGTTTGTGTGATACCCCAGCCGGGCAGAGGCCACGATGCCCCCCAGCGCACAGAGCATACCCACCATGGCGAAAATCTTTACCGTCAGCAGCTTGGTGTTCACGCCTGACAATTCCGCCGCATCCGGGTTGCCGCCCGTCGCAAAGATATAGCGCCCCAGCCGCGTCCGTTGGGCAATGACAGTCATGATGATGGCCACAGCGATCAACAGCAGCACGGAATAGGGGATACCATAGGCTGCCGTGCAACCTTCTGCCGCGTCGCAGCCCCAACGCTCAAAGTCCCGCGCGACAACACGTTCGGGGACAGCATAGGCGTTGAGAATTGCCACGAACCCAAGGATGGCCGCGACCACAATCGCAATGATCGCGCCTTCGGCCCAGAGGGGTTTCACCGGAAAGCCGTGGCTGACCTTGGTGCGCCGGGCGGACATCAGACCCACGGCTGCGGCCACGGCGGCTGCCAGCCCCAACGCCCAGCTCCAGAACACCCCCAGCGTGCCGTTGATGCCACCCAGCAGCATGTAGGTTTCGTTCAGTGGTCCGATCGTCTGCCCATCGGTCAGGTGCCAGGCCACGTTGCGCCAGATCAGCAACCCGCCAAGGGTCACGATAAAGGCCGGGATCGCCTGATAGCCGATCAGATAGCCCTGAAATCCCCCGATGATCGCGCCGGTTACAAGGCCCACGAGCATGGTGATCCACGGGATCATCGGATGGCCCAGCTCCAACCCAAGTACATTCGGCAAAAAGGATGTCTGCGTCATCGCCATCACGGCAGTGCAGGTCGCCAGCAGCGCGCCCACGGACAGGTCGATATGGCGGGTCACGATCACAAACACCATGCCGGTGGCCATGATGGCCACGGATACGGTCTGGATCGTCAGGTTAAAGATGTTCCGCGGGGTCAGAAAACGCCCGTCGGTCAGCACGTTGAACACCAGCGCCACCAGCACAAAGGCACCGATCATGCCCAGCAGGCGGGTGTCCAGATCAAGCGCCTGCCAGAAGCTGCGGCGCGCAGCTGGGGCGTCTGTAGCGGTGGATGTGTCTGACATGGGGGGTGTCCTCGCGAGGGAAGCGTGAGGCGGCAATGCCGCGTGCGTACAAGGAAAAAGCGCTCCGGCCCGCACAACAGCAGGCCGGAGCAGGGAGGAAATCAGTTACAAGGCGCGGGACCGTTGGTCACGCCCTGGCACAGTTTCTCTTGGGTGATCCAACCTGCATCGACCACAGCCGTCAGATTGTCTTTGGTGACAGGCACGGGGGCCAGGAACACAGCTGTCATTTCCGTCCCCGCAGGGGAGGTCCAGGACTGCGCGCCCTCAACAGCGGACATATCGCCATCGTTCTTGGCCATGGCAACGGCAATCTCGCCCGCCGCCTTGCCCAATTCCCGTGCGTCTTTCCACACGGATACAGTCTGCGTGCCCAATGCGACACGGTTCAGTGCGGCGTGATCGCCGTCCTGACCGGAGACCGGGATGCCTTCCATGCCCTGTGCGGTCAGTGCCGCAACCGCGCCACCTGCCGTACCGTCGTTGGAGGCCACAACCGCATCGACCTTGTTGTCGTTGGCGGTCAGGATCTGCTCCATGTTGCGCTGCGCATTCGCAGGCAGCCAGCCATCGGTATAGGCTTCGTCCACGATGGTGATGTCGCCCGCGTCAATCGCCGCCTGCAACACTTCCTGCTGACCACCGCGCAGGAAATCTGCGTTCGGGTCGGTGGGGGAGCCTTTGATCATCACGTAGTTGCCGGTGGGCTGGGCGGCCAACACGGCACGCGCCTGCATCCGGCCCACTTCGACGTTGTCGAACGTCAGGTAGAACGCGCGGTTGTCTTCGATCAGGCGGTCATAGCCCACAACCGGAATACCTTCGGCAGCCGCCGCATCCACAGCCGGGCCAATCGCGGCACTGTCCTGCGCGAGGATGATCAGCGCATCAACACCCTGTGCAATCAGGCTTTCAACATCTGACAACTGCTTGGCCGAAGAAGACTGCGCATCCGCCGACACATAGGTCGCACCTGCGGCTTCCAACGCGGCCTTGATCGCCGCTTCATCTGTCTTCCAACGCTCTTCCTGAAAGTTGGACCAACTGACGCCGACGGAAACGGAATGGCCATCTGCCATGGCGATGGAGCCAAAGCCGACGCTGACAGCCGTCGCGGCGGCTGCGAATAGATTCTTATACATAAGATCCTCCCTGGATAAGCCCGACCTCTGCGTGCCGGGGCGAGTCATGTGGACTCATGCACCCAATCTGCTCTATTTTTTTCAGTTGTCAAAATAAAAAAATCAGAAATGGCCAAATATTTCTCTGGTCAGGTGGAAATTCCGCCCATAACCTACCATGAAACCGGAAATCACGATGAAATCCATGATTTTTAATTTAGGGATTAAATAATTTGGACGGTACGGCTCCAACACCACCCGCGCAGGCTGAAGGCTACGGCCCGCTTTTGCAAGCACCGCGTGCAGGCAAGGGGGGACTCCGCCAACGGGTGTTCGAATACGTCCGCGCCAATGGACAAGCCGCGCGGGCGGACATCACCCGCGCGCTCGACATCTCTGCGGGGTCCGCCACCACGCTGACGGCGGATCTGATCGCGGCAGGTTTCCTGCGCGAAGTCGTCGGCACACCGCGCGAGCAGGGCAGGGGCCGCCCGCCCGTTGCCTTGGCCGTGGTGCCGGAAGCCGCACATGTGATCGGCCTCAAACTGTCCTACAAGACCCACACCGCCGTGCTGACCAACTTTGCCGGAGAAATGATTGCCGATCTTTCCCTGCCAGCGTCCGACAAACGCCTGTCCCTGCCGGATCTGATGTCCGAAATCGTGGCGCTGATCGACCGTTTGCTGTGGCAGAACGATATGGAACGCCATCAGGTCCAGGCGGTCGGGATCGGCATGCCTGGGATCATTGATCCCGTCTCCGGACTGGTGATGTGGTCCTCGCTCCTGCAAAACCGCGACGAAAATCTGGTCGGGGCCTTTGCTGAGGCGCTGAACATACCTGTCTACATCGACAACGACGCCAACATGCTGACCCTGGCAGAACTGTGGTTTGGTGCCGGCCGCGCGATGTCCGACTTTGCCGTTGTGACCATCGAAAACGGGGTCGGCATGGGGCTGGTGCTGGACAATTGCCTCTACCGCGGGGCCCATGGCATGGGGTTGGAACTGGGCCATACCAAGGTGCAACTGGACGGCGCGCTCTGCCGCTGTGGCCAGCGCGGGTGTCTGGAAGCCTATCTGGCCGATTACGCCCTCACCCGCGAAGCCGCCACCGCGCTGGATTTTGCCTTTGACGAAAGCCACAGCCGTCAGGACGTGCTTGAGGTGCTGCTGGCCGAAGCCGAAGCAGGCCAGACCGCAGCGCGCACCATCTTCCGCCGGGCGGGGCGGTATCTGTCGCTGGGCCTGTCGAATGTGGTGCAACTCTTTGATCCCGAACTGATCATCCTGTCGGGCGAACGGATGCAGCACGGCAATCTCTTTGCCTCCGAGATCATGGAAGAGATGCAGGAAATGACCCTCTCCGAAGGGCGCAAACCCTGCGAAGTCGCGATCCATCCCTGTGGCGATCTGGTCTGGGCGCGCGGTGCCACCGCGCTGGCCTTGTCCGCCCTCACCGACACCCTGCTGGCAGGAGAGGCGTCTTCTGCGTGAGGCGGTTTTGCGCGCTTCTGGCTTGCCTTGTGGGAAGCAACACTGCGGCTGATCCGATGTTTCAGGACATGTCGCAGGCGCTGCCGCTGCACCAGTACGAAGGCGGCTGGACCCATTTTGTCGGCGGCGGTGTGGCGGTGTTTGACTGCAACGGGGACGCGCGCCCGGACATCTTCGCCGCCGGCGGCAGCGCACCTGCCCGCATGATCCGCAACGACGGTGATTTCGCCTTTACCCAAGTGCCCCTCCCGCTGTTGATCGGGGTCACAGGCGCCTATCCGATCGACATGGATGCCGATGGCCATCGTGACCTCTTTGTCCTGCGGGTCGGCCCAAACGTGGTCTTGCGTGGCACCGGCGACTGCCGGTTTGAGGACGCCACCGCCTCCTGGGGCCTGCCCCGGCACGACCAGTGGAGCACCGCTTTCACCGCCTGGTGGGAGGACGATGCCCGCCCCGTCATGGCCGTGGGCAACTATGTCGACCGCGATGACCCGGACGGCCCCTTTGAAGCCTGTGATCACAACGTGATCCTGCGCCCCACAGGGGAAAGCTACACCGCCCAGCCCCTCACCCCCGGCTATTGCGCCCTGTCGATCCTCGCTGCGCGTGATGCCTCCGGCACCCGGCGCCTGCGCCTGTCGAACGACCGCCACTACTATGTCTCCGGCGGGCATGAACAGATGTGGGACATCGCCAGCCGCCGTTTTCTTGGCGCGCAGGACGGCTGGCAAAACGTCTCCCTCTGGGGCATGGGCATCGCCAGCCGCGACATCACCGGCGATGGCCGGGATGAAGTGATGCTGACCTCCATGGGCGACCAGCTGTTGCAGATCGCAGGGCCCGACGGCACATATACAGGCGCGCCTTTCAGCATCGGCACCTACGCCCAACGCCCGCATGTGGGCGGCGATGGCCGCCCCTCCACCGGCTGGCACGCGGAATTTGGCGACATCGACAACGACGGCCGCGCCGATCTCTTCATCGCCAAAGGCAACGTGGACCAGATGCCCGGCATGGCCACCCGTGACCCCAACAACCTGCTGATGCAAACCCCCGATGGCCTCTTTGTCGAACGCGCCGCCAGCGCAGGCGTCGCGGCAATGGAGCGGTCACGTGGCGCAGCGCTCGCGGATTTCGATGGCGACGGACGCCTCGACCTGATCGTGACCAACCGCCGCGCGCCGCTGATGCTCTACCGCAATGTGACGCAAGACACCGGCAACTGGCTCAAGGTTGGCCTGCGCCAGCCGGGCGGCAACCGCGACGCCATCGGCGCCACCATCACTGTCACGACCGCACAGCACACCCAAACCCTGCAACGCATCATCGGCGGCGGCCATGCGGGTGGCCACCTTCTGCCCCTGCACATCGGCCTCGGCGCAGCCCCCGCAGCAGAGATTACAGTCACCTGGCCAGATGGCAGCCTCTCCACCCACAACATCCGGGCCAATCAAACCCGTCTCCTGCAAAAGCCGTAGCCCGAGTAACGCTCACCCCTTCTCCACCCGTTGCCTGCACCGCTCCCCTCACACACCAGCACAAGCCACAAGGTCACCGTCCGCCCCCTCTTTTTGGCCAAAAATATCCCTGCACCTCAGACGCCACAAACGCGCCGCCTAAGGCACCTTCTCCACAACCAGCCCACTCGGCACGGTCTCAGGCACACCAAGCCGCCCCGCCACGCTCGCCGGATCCGTCAGTGTCTCCAGAAACGCCACGATTGCGGCCACCTCATCCGCCGCAAGCGGCTGGTCCACCCGACCAATCGCCGCCGCAATCGCCGCAACCTCCGTCCTGTCGCGCATCACCGCAAAATCCGCCGCCATGGCGCCTGCCAGGACAGCCTGCGCCGGATCATATGCCGCCAACCCGGCCCGAGGGGCCGCATGATCGGCCACAAACCGCGCCAAGTCCCGATGCGCACCCGCATGCCCATACGGCCCCGTCACTGCGACATTGCGCAAAGAGGGCGTGCGAAAGGCAAACAGATCCGCCGGATCACCCGTCACCCGAAACCGTCCCGTGTCGCGCTGGTGCGTCTCAAACGTCGCTGCTTTCCCCGGCCCGATCTGTGGCGCGCCCATCGCGTGAAAGCTGTTGTCGGTCAAAAGCGCCCCGCTGTGGCAGCCGCTGCATCCCGCATCCCCATAGAACAACGCCATGCCACGGGCCGCTTCGCCGTCCAGCGTTGCCTCCCCGCGCAACACCGCATCAAAGGGCGCCGTGTCAGAGCGCCATTCAAACGCCATAAACGCCGCAATCGCGTTGGAGATATCGGTAAACGCAATGTCCTCTGGCCCGCGCACATGATCATAGGTGGCTTCAAACGCCTGCGCATAGGCAGGCACGCCTGCCACCCGCCGGGACAGCAAATCCCAGGCGCCACCGGGCCCGGTGATCACTCCCTGCCGCACCGCCCGTGCCACGTCGTTCTCCTTCCAGGACCCCGCCATCTCATCCCGGCTCAGCACCGGAAACATCGTCTGCGCCGACAGGGCAGAGGCAAAACCGCTCACCATATCCGCATCCATCGGCGTACGGATGCCGCCGGGTTGTGCCGGATCAACTTCCAGCCGCCCGTCGTGAAACAGCACCGTCATCTGCCGCGCGCCCAGATTGAACAGCGCAGGTGCGTTGCGCGGAATGCGCTTCTCGGGCGGGTTCTCCGGATCAGGACGCCGCGCAAGCCCCATGCCAATGCCGCCATCCCCGATCGACAGTGACACACCATCCCCGGTCCCAAACGCCGGATGGTGGCAGGTCGCGCAGGACACAGTGCGGTTGCCCGACAGGATCGGATCGTAAAACAACAGCCGCCCCAATGCGGCTTCCTCCGGGTCCACAGGCAGGAAATCCGCATCCGTCAACGGCGCGGGCAGGGGATCGGCCAATACCGCCAGTGGCAGCGCCAGCGCCGCAAAGAGGGAGAGCATCCATTTCATCGCCCCGACGCTAACAAACTGACAGAGCAGGGCAAACGCAAACGAGCCCCTTTCCAACGGTTTCTGCTTTGATACTGTCGCGCCAAAAGGGGCGGCCATGACAGACACACCATACGACATCATCGTGATCGGCGCAGGCATCGCCGGGGCCTCTGTCGCAGCGGAACTCGCCCCCCACCGCCGCGTGCTGCTGCTGGAGCGCGAAGCGCAGCCGGGCTACCACACGACAGGGCGCTCCGCCGCGCTCTATACCATCGCCTACGGCCCGCCCGTGATCCGTGCCCTGACGCGGGCCTCGGGCGCGTTCTTCAATCAACCACCAGATGGCACAGACAGCTTCCTCTCCCCCCGTGGCGTTGTCTTTGTCGCCCGCGATGACCAGACCCAGGCACTCACTGCGCTGCAAACAGACCTCGGCACCGCCGTCACGCCGATGACCACCGATGCGGTGGAAGAGGCTGTCCCGCTCCTCCGCCCCGGCTATTGCGCCGCAGGCCTGCACGACGCCACCGCCGCTGACATCGACGTCGGACGCCTGCACCAGCACTTCCTTGCGGGCCTGCGCGCACAGGGTGGTGTGTTGCACTGCAAGGCAGAGGTGACCGCCCTCAACCAGCATGGGGGAAACTGGCAGGTCACCACGCCCCAGGGCACATTCACCGCCCCCACCATCATCAACGCAGCAGGCGCATGGGCTGACACCATCGCCATCAAAGCAGGCCTGCCCCCCGCTGACCTCACCCCCAAACGCCGCACCGCCCTGATCGTGGCACCCCCAAAGGGCACCGACGTCGCCTCCCTCCCGCTGGTCGTGGACGCCGAGGAATCCTTCTACCTCAAACCCGAAGCAGGCCAGCTGCTGATCTCTCCGGCGGATGCCACACCCTCTGCCCCCTGCGATGCCCAGCCGGAGGAAATGGACGTGGCGATCTGCGTCGACCGGATCGAAACCGCCTTCGATCTGCCCATCCGCCGCATCGACCACAAATGGGCGGGCCTGCGCAGTTTCCTGCCCGATGGCGACCCGCTGGCCGGTTTTGACCCGCAGGCTGAGGGGTTCTTCTGGCTGGCAGGACAGGGCGGTTACGGCATCCAGACCGCCCCGGCTCTGGCCCGCGCCGCTGCCGCCTTGGTACGGGGCGAACCACTGCCCGACGACATCGCCGCCGAAGGTGTCACGCCCCAAGCCCTCTCTCGCAGCCGCCCCGGATTGCCCTGACCGCAACCCCTGCAAAAACGCGCAGACCAATGTGCACCTCGGCCCTCGTCTTTTGCATGGCACAGGCGTAAGGCTGGGGCATGGCTCAATTCGTTACTCTTGAAGAGGCAAAAAGCCTCCCCTTCTGGCGCCGTCCGGTTGCTTTGCTGTTCCTGATGGCAATGGCGATGCCGATTGCTTTCAACGTCTGGTCGGCTTTGCTGAACAACTTCGTGACGGAAATGGCGGATTTCGATGGGTCCGATATCGGCTTGCTGCACACAATCCGCGAGATTCCTGGTTTCTTGGCCATTGGCGTGATCGCTATCCTCATGTTTATGCGTGAGCAGGTGCTGGGGCTGGTGTCGCTTGTTCTGCTGGGGGCGGCCACGGCAATCACTGCATGGTTTCCGCAAATGGGCGGTATTCTGACGCTGACGATGCTCAGCTCCATCGGCTTTCACTATTACGAGACGGTCAACCAGTCCCTGCAACTGCAATGGCTGAAGATTGAGGACGCCCCGCGTATGATCGGCTGGCTGATGGCGGCAGGGTCGCTGGCGACGATGCTGGCCTACATCTTGATTATCGGCACATGGAAGGCCTTCGATCTGTCCTATAACCTCGTCTATCTGATGGCGGGCGGCACAACAGTGCTGATCGCGCTTTTTGCGATGGTCGCCTATCCGCAATTCGAAGCACCTACACCACAGAACAAACGTATGATCCTGCGCCGCCGCTACTGGCTTTATTATGCGATGCAGTTCATGGCGGGGGCGCGGCGACAGATTTTTGTGGTTTTTGCAGCTTTCATGATGGTGGAAAAGTTTGGGTTTGAGGTGGATGAGATCACGGCGCTTCTTCTCATTACACTAGTGGCCAACATCATCTGTGCGCCGCTGATGGGTCGCGCGGTCAGTTATTTTGGCGAACGCCGCGCGCTGGGGTTTGAGTACATTGGGCTGGTTGTCGTGTTCCTATGCTACGGTGGCGTTTATTATATGAGCTGGGGAGTATTGGTCGGATCGGCGCTTTATATCCTAGACCATATCTTTTTCGCCCTGGCCCTCGCGCTGAAAACCTACTTCCAGAAAATCGCTGATCCGGCGGACATTGCGCCGACTGCCGCGGTGGCCTTCACCATCAACCATATCGCGGCAGTGTTTTTGCCGTTTGGGCTGGGGTTGTTGTGGCTGGCATCTCCGGCGGCGGTGTTCCTGCTGGCCGCCGCCATGGCTGCCACCTCCTTCTGCCTTGCCATGATGATCCCCCGCCATCCCGCGCCGGGGAATGAGACGATCTTCGCCAGACCCATCCCCCAGGCCGCGGAATAGCCCGGTGGCAGAGGGCAGGTTCCTGACCGGCAGCACCATGGGACATGTGGTGCGGATGACCGCGACAGGGGCCATGGGGATCACCTTCGTCTTTCTGGTCGATGCCGCGAACCTTCTGTGGATTGCACAACTGGGCGACCCGCAGCTTGTGGCCGCCATCGGCTTTGCCTATGCGATCCAGTTCTTTTCGGTTTCCGTCGGCGTGGGTCTGATGATTGCCGCGACCGCCCTGATCTCCCGCAGCATCGGGCAGGGAGAGCGGGCAATGGCCCGCAGGCAAGCCGGGGCAGGGATTGTGATTGCGGCCTCCATTCAGGCGGTCGTGGCGCTGCTGATCGTGAGCTTCCGACATGATCTTGTGGAAATGGCAGGCGCCACGGGCGAAACCGCGCGCCTTGCCGCACGGTATCTGGCAATCACGATCCCTTCGCTGGTGGTGATGTCCTGCGGGATGCTCTGTTCCGGCGCGCTGCGGGCGGATGGCTATGGCGCGAAGGCGATGTACATCACGCTCCTGTCCGGTCTGGTGCTGCTGATCATAGACCCCATTCTGATCTTCGGGTTCGGCTGGGGGCTGGACGGCGCGGCCATCGGGCTGGTGCTGTTCCGCTTTGCGCTGATGGGCTTGGGCATCTATTTCGCCATCATCCAGATGCAGCTGGTCGAACGCCCCCGCCTGCGCACCTTCCGCCGCATCCTGTGGCCCTTCATGGCCGTGGCAGGCCCCGCCATCGCCACCCAGATGTCCACACCTGTGGGGAACTACCTGCTGACGGGCGTGATGGCGGCATTCGGGGATGAGGCGGTGGCGGCTTGGGCCGTCGTCGGGCGGCTGACCGTGGTGGTCTTTGGCGGCATCTTTGCGCTGTCGGGCGCTATTGGCGGGATCTTCGGCCAGAACTTCGGCGCGGGCCAGATCGACCGGGTGCGCAGCACCTACCGTGATGCGCTGGTGTTCTGCGGGGTCTATACCGTTGTGGCATGGGGGCTGCTGTTGCTGGCAACACCCTTCATCATTCAGATCTTCGGACTGCCGCCGCAAGGGGCAGAGGTGCTGCGCGCCTTCACCCTTGTCGGTGTGGGCGGTTTTATCTTCGTGGGCGCGCTCTTTGTCTCCAACGCGGCGTTCAACAATCTGGGCAAGCCGGGACGGTCGACCCTGGTGAACTGGCTCAAGGATGCGGCGGTAAGCTGGCCCGCTGCGGTCTGGCTTGCGCCGATCTTTGGTGCAACCGGCGTGATCTACGGTCAGGCACTGGCAGGCGCGCTGATGGGCACGCTGGCCGCACTCTGGGGTTGGTCCTATGTGGCAGGGCTGCGCGCCACCCCGCCGGTCACGCTTGACCCTGACCGCCCACGGCCCTACCCGAACCCCGACAGACACAGGATACGCTGATGCCCACTTTCACCGCTCTCACCACCCTTGAGGGGCGCGACCCCGCCTACAAACTCGGCGACGCGATGGAGCGGATGGACCCACCCCCCACCGGCATCGGCGTGTTCGAGATGGAAGACGGCTCCGGCCTGTGGGAAGTCGGCGGGTATTTTGAGGAAAGCCCCGACGTCGGCGCACTGGCGCTGCTGGCCGCCGCGATGGGGGCCAAACCCTTCACCGTGTCCGAACTGCCCGAAACCGACTGGGTCGCTCACGTGCGCCGCGAATTGTCACCGGTGGCTGCGGGTCGGTTCTTTGTCTACGGCAGCCATGATGCCGACAAAGTCCCCGCAGATGCCGAACCCCTGCTGATCGAAGCCGCCATGGCCTTTGGCACCGGGCACCACGGCACGACGCTGGGGTGCCTGCGCGCGCTGGACCGGCTGGCCACGGACGGCTTCATTGGCCGCAGGGTTGTCGACATCGGCTGTGGCACCGCGGTGCTGGCCATGGCCGCCGCGCGCATCTGGGACGCTCCGGTGCTGGCCAGCGACATTGATGAGGTGGCTGTGGACGTTGCAAA
Source organism: uncultured Sulfitobacter sp. (assembly GCF_947500075.1). Classification (GTDB taxonomy): domain Bacteria; phylum Pseudomonadota; class Alphaproteobacteria; order Rhodobacterales; family Rhodobacteraceae; genus Sulfitobacter. Next base: position 271,975 of record NZ_CANMQS010000004.1, read on the forward strand.
AGCCAACGTGACCGCCAATGCGCTGGACGGAAGGGTGACCTGTGTCGAAGCCGCAGGCTTTGACCACCCAACGCTGGCGCAGGCCGCCCCCTTTGATCTGGTCTTTGCCAATATCCTCAAAGGACCGCTTGTGGCCCTTGCACCGGACATGGCGCAGGCCCTGCAACCGGGCGGTTATGCGATTCTATCAGGGATTCTCAACGAACAAGCCGACAATGTGGTGGAGGTTTATGCACGATCTGGCATCAATCTTGTGCACCGGGAAAGCATTGTCGACTGGACGACACTCGCCCTGCAAAGAAATACCTGATTTGAAGGGCTTTTAAGGTCTATTTGAGGCATTTGCCCAGAAATTGCCACATTTGTGTTCCAAACAAGGCTCAACAGCGGTGGGGGCCGTTTGTTACGAGAGTCTGTCATGGTTGAGACACACGATCACTTTACCAAGCGCCTGGGCAAGCTGGGGCGCAAACATGAGCAAATGACTCATGGGTATACCACGAAAGTGGGCAAAGACGGCCTGATCACCGTCACACCAAAAGCACGCCGCGCCCGCAGCACCTCCGGAATTACATTCCTTTTGCTGGTGGCACTTGGCTTTTTCGCTTTCAAAGCCTTCATGCTGGCGGCATCCGGCCCCGACGCATACGGCGATCGCCTTGCTGGCATGAAAGAGGGCACCGTGATTGAACAGGCCGGGGCATTTGTTCTGGGTGTTGATCCGATCACCCAGAAGCTGGCCGATCTGGCAGGCCCGATCCTGCGATAAGTTCTCCCTGTCGGACCTCTGGGGGGAGGTCTGACGCCCAAGCATGTCCGGACACGGACATGAGAAAGCCGCGCTCTGATCTCTCAGGCGCGGCTTTTGCTGTGTCTTGCCCCCGGCTTTGTGCCTGTGCCCCCGGCTTCTGCCAGGGGCGATCCGCAGGGTTAGCGGATAAAGTGCGACTTGGCGACGTTGTCTACGTCGCTGCGCAGCAGGCCGATGTCTTCCAGCTCACGGTCTGTGAGGCTGTTGAGGGCCTTACGGGTCATCGCGGCGTCGCGCCATGCCACAACTGCGGTGACGAGCGAGGCCAGGAAAGAGCCGAATTTGGATACGGCACTTGCGGAGCCGTATGTGGTGCGGGTGGTGTCAAAAGCTGCCATGTGAGCCGTCCTTCTGTTTGAGTGTGGTGTTGGTCTGTCCAACGTCGTGATGGGCAGATAGGGGGCATCGGACCGTTCGGCAATGGCCCGAATTGCAAATGTGATATGCAATTTCTGCATGGCTGAAAAAAAGAGTTAACCTGCCGTAAATTATACACTTATTGGCCACAATGAATGTCGTTTTTAGCGCTTTCGAAGGCGCGGATGTTGCATGTGCAGCATTTGCGACATGGGCGATGTCGCAATTCGCTCAAAACAGTTTCCACGCCTTTTTGTTTGTCGGATGTTCGCCTTTCGTGCTAGTGCATCAAAAAAGCAACAAATCTGGGCAGGGTGGGCAGATGATCAGAGTGATCGGCATAGATCCGGGGCTGCGCAACCTCGGATGGGGCGTCATCGACGTGGCGGGCAGCAAACTGATTCACGTCGCGAACGGGGTCTGCCAGTCTCAGGGCGATGATCTGGCCGCGCGGCTGCTGTCTCTGCATGGGCAACTCACGGATGTGTTTGCCCGGTTCCAGCCGCAGGCGGCGGCGGTGGAACAGACCTTTGTCAACAAGGATGGCGCAGGCACGCTCAAGCTGGGACAGGCGCGGGGCATCGCGATGCTGGTGCCCGCACAGGCAGGGCTGAGCGTGGGCGAATACGCGCCCAACAAGATCAAGAAGACCGTCGTGGGCGTGGGCCACGCGGACAAGACACAGGTGGCACATATGGTGCAGATGCAATTGCCGGGAGCCGAGATCACCGGCCCCGATGCCGCCGACGCACTGGCCATCGCGATCTGCCACGCCCACCACGGCCCCGCAGGCGGGCTGGCGGCGGCCGTGATGAGGGCCAGCGCATGATTGGCAAGATCACCGGACGGATCGACTACCGGACTGTGGATCACGTGCTGATCGACGTGCGGGGCGTGGGGTATCTGGTCTATTGCTCGGAACGGACCATGGCGGCACTGCCCGGTGTGGGAGAGGTCGTGGCGCTCTATACCGATCTGCTGGTGCGGGAAGATGTTTTGCAGCTATTCGGCTTTCAGACGCTGGCGGAAAAGGAATGGCACCGCCTGCTGACCTCGGTGCAGGGGGTGGGGGCCAAGGCGTCGCTGGCGATCCTCGGCACACTTGGCCCCGATGGGGTCAGCCGCGCGATTGCGCTGGGCGACTGGAACGCGGTGAAAGCGGCCAAGGGCGTGGGCCCCAAGATCGCGCAGCGCGTGGTGCTTGACCTCAAGGACAAGGCGCCGGGCGTGATGGCGATGGCCGGATCGCTGGCGCAGGCGCAGGGGGAAGAACAGGTCGAGGTGATTGAAACCGCCGCACCGCCCCCCGTGGCAGCCGCCCCCACCAGCAGCGCGCAGGCTGAAGCCTTGTCGGCTTTGGGCAACCTCGGCTACAGCCCCGGCGATGCCGCAGGGGCCGTTGCGCAAGCCGCGGGCGAAAACGCGGGCGCCGAGACGCCCGCCCTGATCCGCGCGGCGTTGAAACTCCTGGCGCCAAAGGGGTAGGGATGATGGGTGAACCTTGCGGTGCAAGAACCACCCATCCTACGGGAAGCTGCTAATGACCGAGATCGACCCCACCGTGCGCCCCGACCCGCTGCCTGAGGACTTCGACCGCGCCCTGCGTCCGCAGATGCTGGACGAATTCGTCGGGCAGGCAGAAGCGCGCGCGAACCTCAAGGTGTTCATCCAATCCGCCCGCCAGCGCGAAGAAGCCATGGACCACACGCTGTTCCACGGCCCGCCCGGTCTGGGCAAGACAACGCTGGCGCAGATCATGGCGCGCGAACTGGGTGTGGGGTTCCGCATGACCTCCGGCCCGGTGCTGGCCAAAGCCGGGGACCTCGCGGCGATCCTGACCAATCTGGAAGCGCGCGATGTGCTCTTCATTGACGAAATTCATCGCCTGAACCCGGCGGTGGAGGAAGTGTTGTATCCGGCACTGGAAGATTTCGAGCTGGATCTGGTGATCGGCGAAGGCCCCGCTGCGCGCACCGTGCGGATCGAATTGCAGCCCTTCACCCTGGTCGGTGCCACAACGCGCATGGGGTTGCTCACCACCCCGCTGCGCGACCGCTTTGGCATCCCCACACGGCTGGAATTCTATTCCGAGGATGAGCTGTTCATCATTGTCGAACGCAACGCCCGCAAGCTGGGCGCCCCGGCCGATGAAGCGGGCGCGCGCGAGATTGCCAAACGCGGGCGCGGCACGCCACGCATTGCCGGACGGCTGTTGCGCCGGGTCGTGGATTTTGCGCTGGTCGAAGGCGACGGGCGGGTGACGCAAGCGCTGGCTGATATGGCCCTGACCCGGTTGGGTGTGGACAAGCTGGGCCTTGATGGCGCGGACCGGCGGTATCTGAAGCTGATCGCAGAGAATTATCAGGGCGGCCCCGTGGGGATCGAGACCCTGTCGGCGGCTCTGAGCGAGAGCCGGGATGCGCTGGAAGAGGTGATTGAGCCGTTCCTGTTGCAGCAGGGTCTGATCCAGCGCACGCCGCGCGGGCGGATGCTGGCCGCGAAGGCCTGGACGCATTTGGGGATGGCCGCGCCCAAGGGGCAGAGTGATCTTTTTGGTTGAGACCGAAGACAAGAGATTTTAGCCCTTCGGGGAGGTTTTTTGAACCATTTGGAAGATGCGATGGATGTGGCTGAGATAGAGGCGCTGTTTACGCGCGGGGATGGGCAGTTTGCCTTTGCGCGCTGGGGGCGGCCGATCTGCCCGGTGGTCTTTGGTGTCGACGACGCGACTCTGGCGGTTGTGAAAGGCGCGATTGAGGCGACCTGTGAGCTTGCGGGGCACGAGATGGGCGAGATGGACGCCGAACTGGGCAGCAACCTGATGGTCTTCTTCTTTTCCGACTGGCAGGAATTGATCGAGGTGCCGGGCATGGACAAGCTGGTGCCGGATCTGGGGCCATTGGTGGCGCGGCTGGAGAAGGCGGAGGCGAACCAGTACCGCTTTTTCCGGTTTGATCCCGCAGGGGCCATCAAGGCCTGTTTCGTGTTTCTGCGCATGGATCAGCACCTGAGCGATGTGCCGGCCCAGACATTGGCGCTGAGCCAGATTGTGCAGTCGATGGTGCTGTGGTCTGACACCGCGTTTCAGGACCGCTCCGCCTTGATGGTGGCGGGGGAGACAACGGTGTTGCGCCCCAATATCGCCAGCCTGTTGCGCGCGGCCTATGATCCGGTCTTGCCCGTGGCCGCGCAGGATCCATCCTTCGCCCTGCGCCTTGCCGCCCGCATGGAGGCCCCGCAATGAGCCACACCTTCCCGATCCGCATCTTCTATGAAGACACCGATATGGCGGGCATCGTCTATTACGCCAATTATCTGCGCTATATCGAACGCGCCCGGTCGGACATTGTCGAACAGATGGGGCTGGATCAGCGCAGCATGCGCGCGGAAGGCATCGTCTTTGCCATCACGCGGGTGGAGGCGGATTACATCACGCCTGCGCGCTTTGGGGATCGGCTGGAAGTGCGCACCACGCATTATGCCAAGGGCGCTGTGCGCTGGATGTTTGATCAAGAAGTCTGGCGCGACGACACGGTTTTGTTCCGCTCCAAGGTCACCGCAGTGTCGATGTCGACGGAAGGAAAACCCGTGCGCCTTCCAGCAAGAGTTCGCTCACACCTCGATGTGACCGGTTAGTACGCGACGACGTCTAGCCAATCCCCTTGTTTCTCGCTACATTGCGCCCAAATTGAGCCCGAAAATCAGGGCCGAGGCGGCAGGCTGCCAGACCAACGGCAGGCACAGGAAAGAGTGGGAATAATGGAAACAGAGGCGCTCGCCCTCGCGCATGAGGTCGATTTCTCCATGTGGGGGCTGTTTGCCCGCGCGACACTGACCGTGAAACTGGTGATGATCATGCTGATCCTCGCCTCCTTCTGGTCCTGGGCCATCATCGTTCAGAAGATGCTGCAATACCGCGCCGCACGGGCCGAAGCGGAAGCCTTTGATCAGGCGTTCTGGTCCGGGGAGCCGCTGGATGGCTTGTTTGACACCATTGGCGCCTCTCCCGATGGGCCGTCAGAGAAGGTCTTTGCCGCAGGCATGACCGAATGGCGGCGCTCGCACCGCGAGGATGGCGGGTTGATCCCCGGTGCCACCGCGCGGATCGACCGCTCCATGGATGTGGCGATCTCCAAGGAGGCCGAGAGCTTGCAGAAGGGGCTGACAGTGCTGGCCACGGTTGGATCCTCTGCGCCGTTTATCGGGCTGTTCGGTACCGTGATCGGCATCATGAATGCGTTTATCGAGATTGCAGAGCAGCAGAACACCAACCTTGCCGTTGTGGCACCGGGTATTGCGGAGGCTCTGCTGGCCACAGGTCTGGGCCTGTTGGCCGCGATCCCGGCGGTGATTTTCTACAACAAGCTGACGGCAGACAGCGACCGCATCCTGACCCAGCATGAGGCGTTCTCGGACGAATTCGCCACCATCCTCAGCCGCCAGTTGGACAGCTGAGCCGTGGGTGCCGGAGTGGTCAAATCCGACAGCGGCGGCGGCAAACGCCGTCGGCGCAGACGGCGCAGCGCGCCGATGTCCGAGATTAACGTCACACCATTCGTGGACGTCATGCTGGTGTTGTTGATCATCTTCATGGTCGCCGCCCCCCTGCTGACCGTAGGCGTGCCGGTGGAGCTGCCGCGTACCGCCGCAGGCGCCCTGCCTGCCGATCAGGAAGAACCCCTGGCCGTGACTGTCACCGCCGACGGCGCCGTGCAGATCCAGACAACCCCGGTGGCGCGCGATCAACTGGTCGTTCGCCTGCGCGCCATTGCCGCGGAGCGCACCAGCGACCGGGTGTTCCTGCGTGCGGATGGGGCCGTTCCCTATGCGCAGGTCATGGAAGTGATGGGCGCGCTCAACGCGGGCGGCTTTTCCAACATCGGACTTGTGACGGACATCGGCGGGCCTGCACTGGATGGCCGTCCGACAACAGGGGAATGATCGGTGGGTACCGGGCATGTCATCTCTGGTGCGGGGCATACGCTGCTGATCGGCTGGCTTTTGCTGGGCGATATCTTCGCCTCTGAACCGCCACCGTTTGAGGCGCAATCGGTCTCCATGGTCTCGGGTGCTGAGTTCGAGGCGCTGCTGGCCGCGCAGAAGCCGCCCAGTTCCACCACCGATGTGGCGCAGCCTGTGCAGCCCGTGGTGGAGGAAGAACAACCCGATCTGACCGCCACACCGGATGAGGTGATAGAACAGCCCGAACCCTTGCAGGCCGAAACGCTGCCCCCCGATCCTGCCCCTGATGTGACCGAACAAGCCGCCCTGCCGCCCGAAGCGGAAGTGGAAGACACGCCGCCTGATCTGTCGGAACCCATCGGCGATCAGGCCGTGTTGGTGCCCAATGTCGCCGAAGAAGCCGCACCCGAAGATGTGGAGCGGGTGGCCCCAGAGCCCGTGGCCCAGCCAGACCCCGATGCAACGCCCGACCCGGTGGCGCAGGAGGCCGTCGCCCCGGACGCGCAAGGCGAAGCGGTGGAGCAGGAGCCGCAGGAAGCCACCGCCCCCGAAGCGGCCACGACAGAGATTGTCACCGAAGCCACCGCGGCACCCGCCGCCTCCATCCGCCCACCGGGCCGCCGCCCGGATCGGCCCGCAGCCCCCGCACCGCAGGTTGCTGAGACTGAAGCCCCGACAGAGGAAGAAACAGACGTCGATGCCGCCGCAATTGCCGCCGCTGTGGCCGCAGCGCAGACCGAAACGGCAGAAGACACGCCCGCCGCCCCAAGCGGTCCGCCGTTGTCCGCAGGAGAGCGGGACAGTCTGCGGGTGGCGGTCTCCCAATGCTGGAACGTGGGCTCCCTGTCTTCCGATGCGCTCAGCACCACCGTGATTGTCAGCGTGTCGATGAACCCGGACGGCACGCCGATCACCGGCTCCATCACGCTGGAAGGGCGCGACGGCGGATCCGAGGCGGGCGCGCGGCAGGCGTTTGAAGCCGCCCGACGTGCGATTATCCGCTGTGGGGCGCGCGGCTATCAACTGCCGTCAGAGAAATACGAACAGTGGAAAGAGATCGAGATCACATTCAACCCAGAAGAGATGCGGCGCAGATGATGCGCGCGCCTTATATGGCAGATGACCGGCAATCCCCTGCCGGGGGCTGTAACATTGGCAAACTTCCCCTCGAACTTCCCGAATGTCCCATAATACTATGACCCGGTTCAGTCCCGAAAGGATGCAGGTAATATGAGTATCAGGATTTTAACCCTCTGTCTGGCGATGATTGTTGCCGTTGCAGGTCAGGTGCAGGCCCAGCAAGGCCCTCTGCGGATCGAGATCACCGAAGGTGTGATCGAACCCTTGCCCTTTGCCGTGCCCAGCTTTCAGCCTGAAAGCGCCGAAGCCGGACAGCTTGCCAATGATCTGGCGCGCGTGGTCGCGCAGGATCTGATCGGCACCGGTCTGTTCCGGGAAATCCCCGCCAGTGCCTTCATTTCCACGGTGAGCGACTTCAACGCCGAGGTGCAATACGCCGACTGGAAAGCGATCAATGCGCAGGCACTGGTCACCGGCGCGGTCAATGTCTCTGGCAACAACCTGACGGTGAAGTTCCGCCTCTATGACGTGTTCTCCGGGGCGGAACTGGGGGATGGGTTGCAATTCTCCGGCACGACCGATGGCTGGCGGCGCATGGCGCATAAGGTGGCCGATGCGGTCTACAGCCGGATTACGGGCGAGAGCGGCTATTTCGACAGCCGGGTTGTCTATGTCTCCGAAACCGGGCCAAAGGACGCGCGCAAAAAGCGGCTGGCGATCATGGATTATGACGGCGCGAACGTGCAGTTCCTGACCGATTCCAGCGCCATTGTGCTGGCGCCGCGCTTTTCACCTTCTGGTGATCGCGTGCTCTACACCAGCTACGAAAGCGGATTTCCGCGTATCTATGTGCTCGATATCGGGTCGGTGCAGCGGCGCGTGCTGGAAAGTGCCGATGGCACGATGAGCTTTGCGCCGCGCTTCTCTCCCTCCGGTCAGACGGTGGTCTTTTCACTGACGCAGGGCGGCAATACGGACATCTACACGATGGACATCAACTCAGGCCAATCGGTGCGCCTGACCAATACGCCGTCCATCGAAACCGCGCCCAGCTTCTCTCCCGATGGCAGCAAGATCGTCTTTGAAAGCGACCGATCCGGCACACAGCAGCTTTACGTGATGCCCGCAACTGGCGGAGAAGCCACAAGAATTTCCTTCGGACAGGGGCGGTACGGCACACCTGTCTGGTCCCCGCGCGGGGATCTGGTGGCCTTCACCAAGCAGAACGCCGGGCGCTTCCACATCGGGGTGATGCGTCTTGATGGCTCCGAAGAACGGCTGTTGACCGCCTCGTTCCTCGATGAGGGCCCCACCTGGGCGCCCAATGGCCGGGTGATCATGTTCGCCCGTGAAACCCAAGGGGCAGGCGGGTCGTCCACGCTTTATTCCGTGGACATCTCGGGCCGCAATCTGCGCCCCGTGCCCACACCCGAGGGTGGATCGGACCCCTCCTGGTCGCCTTTGCAAAAGTAAACACCCGCAGGTCCGAGTTATGTTCCCAAAACGCGGCGGACCTGCTAATCAGGTCTCAATAAAAAATATCGGAAACGAGGCAGTAGCATGAACCGGATTTTGACAGTCCCTCTCCTGATCGCAACACTTGGCCTGGCGGCCTGTACCGACCCTGCGCGCTTTGGCGCGGATGGCACCGGAGCAGGCGCGGGATCAGCAAACGCCCTGAACGGCGGCATCGTCCCCGGCAGCGCCAGCGATCCCACATCGCCTGCGTATTTCCAGCAGACCATCGGCGACCGGGTGTTGTTCGCAGTGGACCAGTCCAACCTGACGCCCGAAGGGCAGATCACGCTGGACGGGCAGGCCCAGTGGCTGTTGTCCAACCCGGATTATCAGGCCGTGATCGAAGGTCACGCGGATGAGCAGGGCACGCGAGAATACAACGTCGCCCTTGGCGCACGCCGCGCCAATGCAGTACGCGAATACATGGTCTCCAAAGGCGTGCCCGGCAGCCGCATGCGTGTTGTCAGCTACGGCAAGGAACGCCCGATTGAGATCTGCTCGGAGGAAAGCTGTTATGCCAAGAACCGCCGCGCCGTCACGGTGCTGGCCGGAGGGCTGACCAGCTAAGGCCAGTTAAGGATAGCCATGAGAACATTGCGCATCATTGCAGGGGCCGTTCTGGCGCTGAACCTGTCCCTCGGGCCGGCACAGGCCCAGGACGAGCAGACCCTTGCCGACATCCGGCAAGAATTGAACGTGCTGTTTGTCGAAGTGCAAAAACTCCGTCGGGAGCTGTCCACAACGGGGGGCGCCAGCGTGAACACCGCAGGCACCACCGTGCTGGAACGCATGACCGCGATGGAAAGCGAACTGCAACGGCTGACGTCCAAGACCGAGGAACTGGAAAACCGCGTCAACCGCATCGTCGCGGACGGCACCAACCGCATCGGTGATCTGGAATTCCGTCTGGTGGAGCTTGAAGGCGGCGATGTGGCGGCTCTGGGTGAAACAACCACTTTGGGCGGCCCGACGGAAACCCCTGTTGTGGCCGCGCCCACCCCGGCACCAACGTCACCGCAGACCGGCGGCGTCGATACCTCGTCGCTGGCCGTGAGCGAGGCTGCCGATTTCGACCGGGCCAAGGAGGTGCTCGCCACAGGTGACTTTCGTACCGCCGCGGACCTCTTTGCGACCTTCAATCAGACCTATCCGGGCGGACCGCTAGCCCCCGAAGCCGAACTGCGGCGCGGTGAAGCGCTGGTCGGGCTGGGCGACACCCGCGAAGCGGCGCGCGCCTTTCTGGCCAGCTTCAGCGCGTCACCCGAAGGCCCGCTGGCCCCCACATCCCTTACCGAACTCGGCCGTGCCCTGGGCGTACTTGGCCAAACCCAGGAGGCCTGCGTCACCCTGAGCGAGGTTGCAATCCGCTTTCCCGCCAGCCCCGAAGTCGCCCGCGCCGAGGCTGAACAACGCGCCCTGAGTTGTTCAAACTGATCTGATGCCGCAAAACCGCCTCACACAACAGGTTGCCGATGCCTTCCTTCCGCGGCCACCCGCTGTTTTGGGGGTGGCAGTCTCCGGTGGGGGCGATTCCATGGCGCTGCTCCATCTGCTGCACAAATTATGTACCCTGCACGGCACGCGGTTGCGGGTGGTCACCGTGGACCACGGGCTGCGGCCGGAAGCCGCGTCAGAGGCGCAGATGGTCGCCGATGTCTGCAGCAAGCTGGGCCTTCTGCATGATGTTCTGCACTGGGAAGGCTGGGACGGATCGGGGAACCTGCAAGACGCTGCACGTCGGGCGCGGTATGGCATGATGGCCGATTGGGGGCGCCGCCATGACGTGGAGGCGATCGCGGTTGGCCATTCGGCGGATGACCAGGCCGAAACGGTCCTGATGCGCCTGGCCCGCCGGTCTGGCGTAGACGGCCTTTCAGGCATGAAGCGACGGCTGGTGATGGAGGGCATGACATGGGTGCGCCCCTTGCTGGGGGCCAGCCGCTCTGACCTGCGCGACTACCTGATCCAAAGCGATGTGCCCTGGATCGAAGACCCCAGCAACAAAAACGAAAACTTCGAACGCATCCGGGCGCGCAAGGTGCTTGAGGCGCTGGAGCCATTGGGCATCACCGTTTGCGGGCTTGCCGAAGTGGCCGACAATATGCTTGAGGCCCGCAAGGCACTGGAATGGCAAACGTTTCTGGCCGCGCGTGACAGTATCTACGTCAATGGCGGCGCGGTGGTCGTGGACGACCGCAAGATGCGGCTGATGCCGGACGAGGTGCAGCGCCGCCTGCTGGTGCGCGCCATGAACTGGATCTCCGGGGAGGCCTATCCCGCCCGCAGGCAAGCGGTGATGTCCGTGCTCAAAGGGTTGCGGCGTGGGCAGGCCGGGACAGCCGAAGGATGTCACGCCCGCCGCGTCGGCGGCGCCGTCTGGATATTCCGGGAATTCAACGCCGTGGCCAATGTCCGCTCCACGGTGGATGTGCTTTGGGACGGGCGCTGGCGCATCACCTCCTCCGACCCCGGCGCATTGGCCTCCGATCTTGAGGTCCGCGCGCTTGGTGAGGAGGGGCTGGCGCAATGCCCCGACTGGCGCTCCTGCGGCCGTCCGCACCCGGTTTTGCTCTCCACCCCGTCCATCTGGCACAAGGATGAGTTGCTTTCCGCCCCCCTTGCCGGGACAGGCCAAAACTGGCATGCGGAGGTGGATGGCGGTGATGAGACCTTTTTTGCCGCACTACTTACGCATTGAATGCGGGGAAATGCTGTCTATCTTAACCCCAAAGGTCGTGCCGTCATGGTAGGACACTGTGGGTCATGCGATATCGCATCCCTCGTGATATAGGAGAATTCCCTTGGGCAATATGCGCAACCTCGCCTTCTGGGCCATTTTGCTGCTTCTCATGCTGGCCGTTTTCAACCTGTTTACCGGGTCTGGCGGCAACATGCAGACCAATGAGGTAACGTATTCCGAATTTGTCGACGCGGTTGAGCAGGGACAGGTCCGGGCGGTCACTCTGGACGGTGAACAGGTCCGTTTCCGCAACACCGACGGGGTGGAACTGGTGTCCATCAAACCGGGTGACGCGGAAATCACCTCGTTGCTGATCGACAACAACGTGCCGCTGTCGGCCAAACCGCAGCAGCAGTCGGGTTTCCAGACCTTCCTGATGTCCCTGCTGCCCATCCTTCTGCTGATCGGTGTATGGATCTATTTCATGAACCGCATGCAGGGCGGCGGCAAAGGCGGCGCGATGGGCTTTGGCAAATCCAAAGCCAAGATGCTGACCGAAAAGCATGGCCGCGTGACCTTCGATGATGTCGCAGGCATCGATGAAGCCAAGGAAGAGCTTGAGGAAATCGTTGAATTTCTCCGCAACCCGCAGAAATTCTCCCGCCTTGGAGGCAAGATCCCCAAAGGCGCGCTGCTCGAAGGCCCTCCCGGTACCGGTAAAACCCTGCTGGCCCGCGCCATCGCGGGGGAGGCGGGCGTGCCCTTCTTCACCATCTCCGGTTCCGACTTTGTGGAAATGTTTGTTGGCGTGGGTGCATCCCGTGTCCGCGACATGTTCGAACAAGCCAAGAAAAACGCGCCCTGCATCGTGTTCATCGACGAAATTGACGCCGTGGGCCGTCACCGTGGTGCCGGTTACGGCGGGGGCAATGACGAACGCGAACAGACGCTGAACCAGCTGCTGGTCGAAATGGACGGCTTTGAAGCCAACGAAGGCGTGATCATCATCGCCGCCACCAACCGCAAGGACGTGCTGGACCCTGCGCTGCTGCGCCCCGGTCGTTTTGACCGTCAGGTCACCGTGGGCAACCCCGACATCAAGGGTCGGGAGAAAATCCTCGGCGTGCACGCCCGCAAGACACCGCTGGGCCCGGATGTCGATCTGCGCATCATCGCGCGCGGCACACCCGGTTTCTCCGGCGCCGATCTGGCCAACCTGGTGAACGAAGCAGCGCTGACCGCCGCCCGTGTGGGCCGCCGTTTCGTGGCCATGCTCGACTTTGAGCAGGCCAAGGACAAGATCATGATGGGTGCGGAACGCCGCTCCATGGTGCTGACGCAGGACCAGAAGGAAAAAACCGCCTACCACGAAGCAGGCCACGCCATCGTTGGCATCAAGCTGCCCAAGTGCGATCCGGTCTACAAAGCCACCATCATCCCGCGTGGCGGTGCCCTTGGCATGGTGATGAGCCTGCCGGAAATGGACAAACTGCAAATGTTCAAGGACGAAGCCGAAGAGCGGATCGCCATGACCATGGCAGGCAAGGCGGCTGAAATCTTCAAATACGGCGCGGCAAGCGTCTCCTCCGGCCCGGTCGGTGACATCATGCAGGCCAGCCAACTGGCCCGTGCGATGGTCATGCGCTACGGCATGTCCGACAAGGTCGGCAACATCGACTATCAGGAAGCGGCGGCGGGCTATCAGGCCAATGGCGGGGCAGGCGGTTTCTCCGTCTCTGCCGCGACGAAGGAACTGATCGAGGAAGAGGTCAAGCGCATCATCGATGAAGGCTACGACCTGGCCTACAAGCTGATCGAAGAGAACGCGGAAGAGTTTGAGCGTCTGGCCCAGGGCCTGCTTGAGTACGAAACCCTCACCGGGGACGAAATCAAACGTGTCATGGCCGGCAATCCGCCGACCGAAGAGGACAACGACGACAGCGGCTCTGACGAAGGCAACGCGCCCAGCGTCACCGCGATCCCCAAAGCCAAGGGCAAGGTCAAGAAAACCCCACCCTCCGAAGGCGGGATGGAGCCTGAACCCTCCGCCTGATCAATTCGGGTGATGGCGACGTCACAAAATAGAATGAGGCCCCGCATCGTCGGGGCCTTTTCTTTTCCCCGCAACGCAGCAAGGGTGGGTCAACCGCAAGGAGACCCACATGCCCGAACTCGTCCCGACCGACCATGTCGCCACCATCACCTTTCTGGGCCGCGTTCCCCAAAATCGCGACAACATCCGCGCCGAAGCGATCCAAAGCGCCTACGCCAGCTACGAAGGCTTCGACGGCGAATTTCACGCAGGGCTCACCCGCGCCTCCTGCGTGCGCGTGAAATCCCAACACCCCGAAGGCACTGAAATCCGTAACGTCCGCCAGTTCTCCATCCTCTCTGCCGAGGAACTGAACGCAATTGCACAGGAAATCGACATCGACGCCATCGACCCCCTGCTGGTCGGCGCTTCCATCGTCCTTTCGGGCATCCCCGACTTCACCCATGTCCCCCCATCCTCCCGCTTGCAGGCCGAAAACGGCACGACCATCGTGGTCGACATGCTCAACGCGCCCTGCCAATACCCCGCGCGCGAGATCGAAAAGGAACACCCCGGCCACGGCAAAGGCTTCGTACCCGCCGCACGGGGCCGACGCGGGGTCTGTGGCTGGGTCGAACGCCAGGGCGAATTGCGCGTGGGTGACAAGATGCGCCTGCATGTCCCCGGCCAACGCGCCTGGGCACCAGAAGGGTAGCCCCCAATCAGCCTCGGCGTTTCCGATCAGAAACGATTCTGCGACATCGGGCCGCATCACGTGCCGGAAATGTCGGAAACGCCCCCTCGATTCTGCCCTCTGGCCCTGTAAGACAGGTCGAAAGATCACTCCGGCATCAGGAAGGCCACCCCATGTCTTACAAAAGCGACATCGAAATCGCCCGCGAAGCGCAAAAGCGCCCCATTCAGGAAATTGGTGAAAAGCTGGGCATCGCCTCCGCCGATCTGCTGCCCTACGGCCACGACAAGGCCAAGGTCAGCCAGTCCTTCATCAATTCCGTTCAGGACCGCCCTGACGGCAAGCTGATCCTCGTGACCGCGATCAACCCCACGCCCGCGGGCGAAGGCAAGACAACCACCACCGTGGGACTGGGCGATGGCCTGAACCGCATTGGCAAGAAAGCCTGCGTCTGCATCCGCGAAGCCTCGCTTGGACCAAACTTCGGCATGAAGGGCGGGGCCGCTGGCGGTGGCTACGCGCAGGTTGTCCCGATGGAGGAGATGAACCTCCACTTCACCGGTGACTTCCACGCGATCACCTCCGCGCATTCGCTGCTGTCCGCGATGATCGACAACCACATCTACTGGGGCAACGCCCTTGAGATAGACACCCGCCGCGTTGTCTGGCGCCGTGTGGTTGACATGAACGACCGCGCCCTGCGCCAGATCACCGCCTCCTTGGGTGGCGTGGCCAACGGCTTCCCGCGCGAGGCGGGTTTCGACATCACCGTGGCGTCCGAAGTCATGGCGATCCTCTGCCTGTCCAAGAACCTCTCTGACCTGCAAAAGCGTCTGGGCGACATGATCGTCGCCTACACCCGCGAGCGAAAACCGATCTTCGCCCGCGACATCAAAGCCGACGGCGCGATGACCGTCCTGCTGAAAGACGCCATGCAGCCCAACATCGTGCAAACGCTGGAAAACAACCCCGCCTTTGTGCACGGCGGTCCTTTCGCCAACATCGCCCACGGCTGTAACTCCGTCATCGCCACCACGACGGCCCTGAAACTGGCCGATTATGTCGTGACCGAAGCGGGCTTCGGCGCGGACCTTGGCGCTGAGAAATTCCTCAACATCAAATGCCGCAAAGCGGGTCTGGCACCTTCCGCAGTCGTCGTTGTCGCCACCGTGCGCGCGATGAAGATGAACGGCGGTGTCGCCAAAGCGGACCTTGGCGAAGAAAACGTCGATGCGGTCAAGAACGGCTGCGCGAACCTCGGCCGTCACATCGAAAACGTCAAATCCTTCGGCGTGCCCGTGGTTGTGGCGATCAACCACTTCGTCACCGACACCGACGCCGAAGTGCAGGCGGTCAAGGACTACGTCGCTTCCCAAGGTTCTGAGGCTGTCCTCAGCCGCCACTGGGAACTCGGCTCCGAAGGCTCCGCAGATCTGGCAACCAAAGTGGTTGAGACCATCGAGAAGGGCGAAGGCAACTTCGCACCGATCTATCCCGACGACATGCCACTGGCCGAAAAGATCAACACGATTGCCACCAAGATCTACCGCGCCGATCAGGCCACGATGGATCAGAAGATCCTCAACCAGTTGAAAGATTGGGAAGATCAGGGCTACGGCAATCTGCCGGTCTGCATGGCGAAAACCCAGTACAGCTTCACCACCGATCCCAACCAGCGCGGCGCGCCCACCGGCTTCGACATCCCCGTGCGTGAAGTCCGCCTGAGCGCGGGTGCCGGTTTTGTCGTCGCCATTTGCGGTGAGATCATGACCATGCCCGGCCTGCCGCGCGTGCCCTCGGCGGAAAGCATCATGCTCAACGACGCTGGTGAAGTCGAAGGTTTGTTTTAAGTCAAACAGTTGCGGTGCGCAGTTAATGCGCACCCGACAACCCGAACGTAAGGTGCGCATTCATTGCGCACCTTCCACCCCCCCGCCAAAGGACAGCTCATGATCAGATATGCCGGACTTCTCTGCGCTCTCCTGCTCGCCCCTGTCGCTTCGGCCAACGATCGCTATGTCGACTACTACTATCCGCAGATCACCTCGGAAGAGACATTCGACCGCGTGATCCGCACCCCTCCGCCGACACCCAAAGCGGTCCGCATCGACTTCATAAACGTCCTGACCACAGCCCAGCTGGAGGCCCCCGCCAATCCCCGTTTTGTGTTTTTCAGCAAGGGAGAGGGCGCCACGACCCTGATCCTGACCGCACTGGATGACGAGGTGTTCGCAACCCTGTACCGCGCCCGCGCCATCATGGCCCAGTTGACAGTGTCGGTGCGCAAGGGCGGATTCTTTCAGCAGCAAAACCTACAGGATGTCGCAACCTTTTATGATCTGCTTCAACTGATGGCATTCGACGAACTGCTCATCACCGACGGTAAAACATGGACCCATCGGGTTCACTTCGAAAGATAACAGGAAGATTCACATGACAGCCACCCTCATCGACGGCAAGGAATTCGCCGCCCGCGTCCGCGCCCAAGTCGGCGATCACGTCACCCGCCTGAAAGCCGACCACAACATCACGCCCGGCCTTGCGGTGGTGCTGGTGGGCGAGGATCCCGCTTCTCAGGTCTACGTCCGCTCCAAAGGCAAGATGACGGTTGAGGTGGGCATGAAATCGGTTGAGCATAAGCTGGACGTGGAGACGTCTGAGGCGGACCTTCTGGCCCTCATTGACCAGTTGAACAACGACCCGGAAATCCATGGAATCCTTGTGCAATTACCGCTGCCCAAGCATCTGGACGAAGACCTTGTGATCAACTCGATCAGCCCGGCCAAAGACGTCGACGGTTTCCACATTTCCAACGTGGGCCTTCTGGGCACGGGCCAGAAATCCATGGTCCCCTGCACCCCGCTGGGCTGCCTGATGATGCTGCGCGATCACCATGGCTCCATCTCCGGCATGGACGCGGTGGTTGTGGGCCGCTCCAACATCGTGGGCAAACCCATGGCGCAACTGCTGCTGAACGACAGCGCCACTGTCACCATCGCGCACAGCCGCACCAAGGATCTGGCCGATGTGGTCCGCCGCGCGGACATCGTGGTGGCCGCCGTGGGCCGTCCCGAGATGATCCCCGGCGACTGGATCAAGGAAGGCGCGACCGTCATTGACGTCGGCATCAACCGCCTGGACGCGCCGGAAAAGGGCCTCAAGGAAGACGGCACCGTCAAGACCAAGCTGGTCGGTGACGTTCACTTTGAAAGCTGTGCCGCCCGCGCCGGGGCCATCACGCCCGTCCCCGGTGGCGTGGGCCCGATGACCATCGCCTGCCTGCTGGCCAACACCGTAACGGCCTGCTGCCGCGCCAATGGTCTGGAAGAGCCCGAAGGGCTGACCGCCTGACCCCTCAAGACCGGGGGACCGGCACCATCGTGCCTTGCAAAATGGCGATCAGGGTCTCAACGCCCTGATCCACCGCAAAAACCTCTGAGGTGACAACACACAGGCGACGGCCGGGTTTCACCACCCGGCCTTTTGCTTTCAGCACCTCCCCCCGCGCAGGCGCCAGCAAGTTGATCTTGATCTCGGCGGTGACAACCTCCTGGTCCAACGGCAGCATCGTCAAAGCCGCATAGCCTGCCGATGAATCCCCAATCGAAAACGTCAGCCCCGCGTGCCCAAACCCCTGCTGCTGGCGGGTGCCCGGCAGAATGGGCGCGGTGATGGTCACCGCCCCCTCTGCCACCTCTGCCAATTCGGCCCCCAGGGTGGCCATCATGGTCTGTGCGGCAAAACTCTCTGCAATCCGGTCACGTGCATCCTGGTCCATGGGCAATCCTATCGGGGCATTGGCAACGCCACAGGCGTCTTGCCGGTCATGATGGCCTGCGCAGCCGGCTGCATCAAGCGGTTGAGCACATCCGTCTCACTGCGCAGCCCGCCGGTATACGTACCAAAAGCGGGCATGATCACGCGGGCCGTGTCGATCAGGAACGCGGGCCGCGAAATGGTGCGACCGCGTGCGTGCAATGCGGCTTTGGGGTGGTAGTGGCCTGAGACTTCGCCCACCGCCGTCGCCTGCGCGATATGGGTAAAGGCCAGCGGCCCGATGTGCAGGGCCGCCAGATGGCTGCCGCCCAGATCCACGGGGCCGGGATCATGGTTGCCCTCGATCCAGACCCAGCGCCGCCCCGCCTGCAAGCGATTGATCCATAAGCGATCCTCCTGCCCAAGGGCCAGCGCTGCACCAAGATCATCAAAGCTGTCGCCCAGACAGACCACTGTGGCAGGCTGGCAGGCGTTGATCACCGCTTCCAACCGCTCCAGCGTGTCGCGGGTCTCATAGGGGGGCAGTGCCGCCCCCCCGCGCCGCACCATGCGTTCCGACTTGCCCAGATGCAGATCACTGACGCACAGCAGCGCTTCCTCCGGCCACCACAGCGCGCCAGAGCCAAGCGCGCTCAGCCGCGCGCCCTGCAAGGAGAACTCACATCCGTTCATCCTTTGTTCATGTTTGAAAATGGCCTGCGGTGCAAGCCTCTAGTAGCCGACCCGCCACTTCGGTTTATGCGACGGCGCGGGCGTGATCTGCGCAAGGCCGGAGGTTTCCATCAACCGCGCCGCTTCATCCGCGAGCAGCTTCTCCTCTGCCGCGCCCTTCACCGGCACCCGGCCCATTTCCAGCATCAGGGGCGCGGCCAGCGGGCTGACGCGGCTCAGCACCCGGTGGTCGATCCGGTCTTCGACCCGGTCCAGCATTTCCTCAATCCGGCCAAAGTCCACCAGCCCGCGCATGGCTTCTTCGCGGGTCACGTCCAGCATCAGATGCTCAGGGTCATATTTGTAAAGCGTGTCATAGAGGATGTCGCTGGAGAAGGTCGCCTGCCGCCCCGACTTGCGCGCCTGCG
Organism: uncultured Sulfitobacter sp.; assembly: GCF_947500075.1. Taxonomy (GTDB): domain Bacteria; phylum Pseudomonadota; class Alphaproteobacteria; order Rhodobacterales; family Rhodobacteraceae; genus Sulfitobacter. The sequence goes on from NZ_CANMQS010000004.1 coordinate 290,965, forward strand.
GGCTGTTGCGTTCGATCAGCCCTGCGATGGTCGCCGAAGCGCGGAAGGTGCGTTTCATCACCGCGTTGCCACCCAGCCAGGTCTCAAGGCCCTTCTCGATCGCTGCGCGGTCAAACAGCGGCGCGGGGTCGTCGATCTGATCCAGCCCCCAGATCAGCGTGGCGTAATCCGTGGCCAGAAACCCCAGTGGGTTGAGCCCCAGTTCCTCCATCCGTTTGGTCAGCAGCAGCCCCAGCGTCTGCATCCCGTTCCGGCCGGCAAAGCCGTAAATGGCCGTCTGCGCCCGTCCGTCATGCGGGAAACTCTCGATCAGCAGCCGTCCCGGCAGGGGCAACTGGCTGACCTCGCGTTGAAGGCGCAGCCACTCTGCGGTGTGAGGGGGCAACTCCGGCCAGCTGTCCTGGGTGAACATCTGCTGCACACGGTCCGACAATTGCGTCGAGGTGGCGAATTTCGTGCCCATGAAGGTGGCCACCTTGGGTTTTTTCGCGGAATCGCGGCTGACCTCCACGGTCATGTCCCGCAGTCCTTCGTATTTCACGATCTGCCCGCCGATCAGGAATGTATCGCCGGGCGTGAGGGTTGCGGCAAAGCCCTCTTCGATTTCGCCCAGCGGCTTGCCACCCCGGTTGCGGCGCATGCGGACCTTGAGCGTATCGGTGTCCTGAATGGTGCCGATGTTCATGCGGATGCGCTGTGCCGCGCGCGGATCGCGCAACTGCCAGTGCCCGTCAGGCCGCTGGATCAGCCGCTGCCAGCGGTCATAGGCGCGCAGCGCGTAGCCCCCCGTGGCGCAGAAATCGAGACAGGCATCGAATTGCGCGCGGGTGAGGCTGGTATAGGCTCCGGCGGTCTTGAATTCCCGATACAGCACGTCTTCGTCGAACGGGCCTGCGCAGGCGGTGATCAGGATATGCTGGCACAGGACATCGCGCGGCCCCTGTCCTCGCGGATCGCCGTCCAGCGTGCCCTCCAGCACCGCCTCAAGGGCGGCCACGCATTCAACGACTTCAAAGCGGTTCGCAGGCACCAGCAGCGCCTTGGAGGGCGCGTTGTAGCGGTGGTTGGCGCGGCCAATGCGCTGCACCAGCCGTTTGACGTTCTTCGGCGCGCCAATCTGGATGACAAGATCCACATCGCCCCAGTCAATGCCGAGATCGAGGCTGCCGGTGCAGACAATCGCACGCAGGTCGCCGCGCACCATGGCGGCTTCGACCCGCGCGCGCTGTTCCCGGTCAAGGGAGCCGTGGTGGATGCCGATGGGCAGGCTGTCGTCATTGGCCAGCCACAGGTTGTGGAAGAAAATCTCTGCCTGCGCGCGGGTGTTGTGAAAGATCAGCGTGGTGTTGTGTCTGCGCACTTCCTCCAGCACGGCGGGAATGGCATAGGCGGCACCGCCCCCGGACCAAGGCGGCGCTTCTTCGGTGCGCAGCATCTGGATGTCGGGGGCCGGGCCGGGATCGGCCAGCAGGATCTCGCAAGGATCAGGGTGTCGCGCCATCAGATGGGCGATGGCGGCGGGGTCCTCAACCGTGGCCGAAAGCCCGACACGTTTCAGGTCCGGGCAGATGGTTTGCAGCCGCGCCAGCGCCAGCATCATCTGATCGCCGCGTTTGGATTCTGCCAGGGCGTGGATCTCATCAATCACCACCCGCTTGAGACCTTTGAACATCCGCGGCGCGTCTTCGTAGCTGACCAGCAGGGCAAGGGATTCAGGGGTGGTTAGGAAGATATTGGGGGGATCGGCGCGCTGGCGTTTGCGGCGGGTGGCAGGCGTGTCGCCTGTCCGCTCGTCGATTGTGATTGGCAATCCCATCTCCTCGACCGGGGTGGTGAGGTTGCGTTTAATGTCCGCCGCCAGCGCTTTCAGCGGGGAGATGTAGAGCGTGTGCATGCCCTCATGCGTGCCATCCGCAAGGTCGATCAGCGTGGGCAGGAAACCGGAGAGGGTTTTGCCGCCGCCCGTGGGTGCGATCAGGAGAAGGGAGGGGGCGTCGGCGCGGTCGAGCATGTCTTGCTGGTGCGGGTGGATGGACCAGCCTTTGCTGTGGAACCAGTTTTGGAATGTTGCGGGCAATGCGGTCATGGCGGAGATGTAGCAGGTGTTGCAATGGGGGCCAGCCCCATACGTGCTGTCAAATGGGGGCCAGCCCCCAGACGCACTGTTGTACTGGGGGCCAGCCCCCATACGCGCCGTCAAATGGGGGCCAGCCCCCATACCCCCGGGTTTTTTGAACCATTTGGAAAGAGAGATGGGGGTGGGCTTGGAGTGAAAAAGGGGTGTTTGTCCCCGCGGGGACAGGTGTTAACCTTCTGTTACTGTCGTGAGAACAGCAGGTTACGGGTGGTTGTTGAAGTTAATTTAACACAAGGCAGGCGGAATTTCGTCGGCAGTGAAGGCGGATCTTTGAGGGGAGGGATACATGTCTGACAACAGATATCGCTTGCTGGTGACCGCTTTGATGGTCGTGACCATCCTTGTCACAATTCTGATGGCGTCAACTTTTGGAAGAATATGTCCGAAGACAGTATCGCTGAGAAAAGCGCAATCCCGACCCGTTAGAAAAATCAATAACAGCCTCTACTTTACGATTTTCTCGTCCTTGACGAACATGTTTGCCCAGGCGCGATCAATGAGGTCGGGGGCCATCTTGTAGGGGATGCCTTCAAAGTCACAAATCGCGATCATCTGGTCGATCAGGAAGTTCGGCTGATAGTTGGCGTAGATGTTGTCGATCGTCGGGTATTTCACCTTCAACAGATGCACGAGGCTGGCTTCATCCAGCTGCATGCCCTTTTTCTTGGCGACCATGGCAAAGATCTTGAGGTAGTTCTGCTGGTCCGGGCCGTCGATCTTGATCTTGAAGAAGATCCGGCGCAGGGCGGCCTGGTCGAAGATCTCATTGGGGTGGAAGTTGGTGGAGAAGATCACGAGCGTGTCAAACGGCACTTCGAATTTCTCACCCGATTGCAGGGCGAGGATGTCCTTGCTTTCTTCCAGCGGCACGATCCAGCGGTTGACGATGGATTGAGGAGGCTCTTTCTGGCGGCCAAGGTCATCGACGATGAAGATGCCGCCGGTGGATTTCAATTGCAGCGGGGCCTGATAGGTTCGGGCGGTGGGGTTGTAGACCAGATCGAGCATGTCGAGGCTGAGTTCACCACCGGTCACAACCGTGGGACGTTCGCAGCAGACGTAACGGGTGTCAAAGCGCGTCACGCGGCGCAGGGACGTGGGGTCCTGCACTTCTTCCGCCACGGCAGCGTGCACGATGGGATCATAGACCGTGATCACCTGGCTGGCGTATTCGATGGCGCGCGGCACATAGACCCTGTCGCCAAGCGCGTCGCGGATGCCGTTGGAGATCGAGGATTTACCGTTGCCAGGCGGGCCGTACATCAGAATGGAACGACCGGCAGAGACAGCAGGGCCAAGGTGGTCAAGCAGGCTGTCGGGCAGGATGAGGTGACCCATCGCACCGGTGAGCTGCGTGCGGCTGACCTGAATGTTGCGGATCGACTGGCGTTTGACCTGTTCGCGGTACACTTCCAGCGGCACGGGCATGGGGCCGAAGTATTCGGACTGCGCCAGCGCGTCGAGCGCGCGGGCTTTGCCCGCATCGGTCAGCTGGTAGCCCATTTCATTGCCATTGTTGGCGTTCAGGGTACCTGTCGCTTCGATCAGCCGCTGTTCGCGGGCCATGTCCACCAGCTCTTGCGTCACCGGGATGGGCAGGCAGACGGCAGCAGCCAGTTCGCTGACCATGTCGATGTTCTTGCGGAAGATCGTCTTGATCAGGATGTCGCGCATCATCACGATGGGCAGGCGCATGTCCTCCAGCCGTTTGGGGGGCGGCGGGGCCATCACGGAATTGGATTGCATGTTCATTGCGGTGATCCTTCTGCCAAAGGAGAGGTTGCGTTACACGCTGATCTACCTGTCGAATATGGCGTTAATCAGGCGCCATAAAGGGCACCAAGGATCAAATAGAGGGCAAGTGTGAAGCCAAGCGCAAAGCCCATGGGGAATTTCTTGCCCTGATCCCAGCTGGCCCAATCGGGGGCGAGTTTGCGCAGGGGCGTGTATTTGACCCCGCGGTGCGTCGCGGCGGCGGCCAGCAGGACCACCATGAACATCGCCATGAGAAACCGCAGGTCCCCCAGGGCAATGTAGGGCGCGGCGGCCGCACAGAACTTGGCATCGCCTGCGCCAAAGGCACCTGCCGCGTTCAGGATGACGCCAACGATCAGAACAAGGACCATCGCGGCAAGCCGCCACAGGTAGACGTCAAACGGCAGCAGGAAGACCCCCATCACCACAAACACCAATGCCAGCGCGATCACGGCCTGATTGGTGATCCGCATTTGCGCCATGTCGGTATAGGCGACATAGAAGCAGATCGGCAGGACCAGTGGCAGAAACCACAGGGCGGTCAGGGCAGTGATCGACATCGGAGCGGTGCCGTTCAGGTGCGATCAAGAGCGCGCAGAGCCCGCACCGCCGCTTCAAAGTGCTGTGGATGGGTGTCGATGGCTTCACGCAGCAATCCTTTGCCCGTCTCCACGTCTCCTTGTTTGATTGCCGAGAGCGCCATGGTGTGCAAAAGCTGCGCCCGCTCTGTCTGGTCCATCGGCACGACGGGCAGCACATAGTCACGCTGCGCGGCACGGGCGAGGACGAGGTTGTTCTTGGCGGTAAACAGGCCGGGATCCTGCCGGACGGCTTCGCCGAACAGCCGTTCCGCTTCGGCGTAGTCGCCACGGGTCAGCTTGGAATAGCCCCAGTTGTTCATGACGGAGCCGGGGGTGGTGGTCAGACCTGCGGCAATTTCATAGAAACTGTCGGCTTTCTTCCATTCCTGCTTGCTGTCCGCGACCAGCGCTTCCAACCGGTAGCGCGCGAAGGTCTCATGGGTGGGCGGGATGCCATCCAGAACCGTTTCGGCCTTGGCCCAATCCCCCGAACGGATCAGCGCATCGGCATATTCGACGCTGTCTGCGGGGGTGGCACCGTCCATCTTGACCACTTTGCTCCAGGCGGACGTGCCTTCGATCACGCGCTTGGCCCGAACCAGCGAGGACGCGAGCCCACGCTGGTGGTCGATGCGGTCAGGGTCCTGTGAAAGCGCGCGCTCAAAGTAGCTGACGGCTTCATTGGGGTCGCTGACGGTGAGCATGACCTCGGAAAGGTTTGTCTCATCAATGACATTGACGTCTTTGAAAGCGCGTTCGACGGTCGCGTTTGCGTCTTTCTCTGCACAGCCTGCCACGGCTGTTGCTGCCGCCAGAACGGCGGTCAAAAGGATAGGGTGGCGCATGTTGTGCGTCCTTTTACTGCTCTGCCTCGATGTGGTGTCTTTTAGATCGCAGGCCGGAGTAGAATGTTTCCGCCGCCGCGTCGCACCAATTTAAATTCTTCATCGTCAAGACTTAAAGTATCAGAATTGTCGGATTTTGCGAGGGCCAGGCGAAGATTGTCGCGGATTGCGTCACTTTCGCCATTATCGAGCGCGAAGGCCTTGCGGAAAATCTGCTCGGCCTCGACGGTCTTGCCGCGTTCCATGAGCACCACGCCAAGGTTGTTCCATGTCTCGGGCAGGGCTTCGTCCTCGCGCACGGCGCGGCGCAACAGTTCTTCTGCCTGCCCCAGACGGCCGAGCCCCAGATTGGCAGAGCCCATGCCGGAGAGGATATCCGCATCCAGTCCGCCCTGATCAAGGGCGGCCCGGTTGAAGGCCCGCAAGGCGAGTTCGAATTGTCCGGCAGCGATCAGGCGGTGGCCGACTTCGACACCGTCTTCGGCGACGGCGCGCTGATCGACGCCGGGGGCAAAGACCTGATCGTCAGACGCGGAAAAACCGCCTGCGGTACAGGCGGTCAATCCAAATGCAATGCCACATCCCGCGACCGAGGTCAGGCAACGCCTGAAAAGTGAAACCATCAATTCCCGCCTGGGCCGGTCATGCTGCCCAATTCTGTGATGCCGTGGACCGACGGGCCGACCAGAATGATCAGCAGCGGTGGCACGGTCAGCATCATAGTGGCAAGGGTCATCTTGGTTGGCAACTTGTTTGCGGCCTCTTCGGCGCGCATCACGCGTTTGTCACGCATTTCCGCCGCATAGACCCGGAGCGCATCGGAGATGGATGTACCAAAGGCCGCCGATTGCACCAGCACGGTCACAAAGGAACTCACGTCCTGCACACCGCAGCGTTCGCCCATGTCGTTGAGAACGTTGATCTTGTCCTTGCCCGCTTTCATCTCATAGGCGACCACTTCGAATTCTTCGGACAACGCACGGTAGGACGCGCGCAGTTCCTTGGCCACACGGACGATACATTGATCAAGCGACTGGCCCGCTTCCACACAAACCAGCATCATATCAAGCGCATCGGGGAAGCCTTGGGTGATCTCTTCCTGCCGTGCGCCAACGCGGCGGGTGACCCAGTACTTGGGCAGATAGTACCCAATAGCACCCGGACCGATGGTCCACATCATGGTTTTCTGCGTGGTCATGCCTTCGCCGCCCCCCAGAAAGTTCACGTAGATCACGCCGGCAAGCAGACCCAGGAGCCCAAGTGAGAATTGCGCAAAGTAGAAGATCCGCACCGCATCGCGCGTGGCATAACCCGCCTGACGCAATTGGAGTTGTTTCGCGCTGAGTTCATTAACGTCCTCGGGTTCGAGGAACTTGGCGAATTTCTGAAGCTGGGCGTTCTGGCCGGTCTGGCGCAATTTCTGCGCCTGCTTTTCGGCCGCCTTGCCGCTCCCTGTTGCATTCCGCTTGAGCTTGTCCAGCGGGTCTTCGGGTTGGCGCAGCATCAGCACAACGGTGATTGCCACGAGCATCAACCCGAGCACACCGGCGATGATGATCAACCCCATTGGGCCAAGAACACCATTGATCTGCTCTTCTATCGCAGTGAAGGAATCCATGGTTCTGCTCCTTACACTTTGATGTCAGTGAGAATGCGCATCACAAACAGGTTCAGCGCCAGGAAGATGCCCACAAGGAAACAGGCAGGAATGAACATCGCGTGGTCGCGCACTTCGTCGTAGTAGTGCGGATCGCCGATGTTGATGACGATCAGCGCCATGATGGGGAAGCCGGACAGGAATTTCCCGGACCATTTCGCCTCCGCCGTGATGGCTTTCACCCGGCGGAACAGGCGGAAACGGGCGCGGATCACCTTGGCCAGACCGGCCAGAATTTCCGCGAGGTTACCACCAGATTGCTGCTGGATCGTCACGGCCACCGCGAGGAAGCGCAAATCCTGCATGTCCAGACGTTCGGCCATATCCTTGAGCGCTTCGCCCACGTCACGGCCATAGGCGGACTCGTCAGCGATGACGCCGAATTCGGACGCCAGCGGGTCCTGAATTTCCTTTGACACGATGGAGATCGCATTGGTGAACGGGTGGCCAACGCGCAGGGAGCGGACCATCAGTTCCACCGCATCTGGGAGCTGTTCTTCGATCATCCCCATCCGCTTGTTGGCTTTGGAGGAGATCCAGAAATACACCGCACCCACGCCGATGCCGACGGACAGCAAGGCGCGCACGGGCGGTTCGGTTTCCGTGCCCACGGTCAGCGCCATGAAGGCGCCCGCGCTGACACCGCCCATGATCATCAGCAATTGTTTGGGCGTAAAGGCAATCGCGGCCTTCTGTGCCTTTTCAGACAGCAGGGAGTAGAGCGGAATGGTCTTCGCGCTCATGTGTTGTTCCATCTCCTTGCGGAGCTTTTCCAACACCTCTTCGCGGCGTGTGCCTTTTTCCAGCATTTCCAGCCGGCGGTTCACGCGGCTGTTGAGGCTGATCGACTTGCCGAAAGCAACCAGATAGAGGCCTTCGACCAACACCAGCACGCCGATGAAGATCAGACCATAGATAATGGGTTCTGCGCTCATGTCCCGGTTTCCTTACTCGGCTGCTACTGGTTCATAGATGGAGGATGGCAGGTCATAGCCCCACATGCGGAAACGCTCCGCGTAGTGGCTGCGCACGCCGGTGGCGGTGAAGTGACCGATGATCTTGTTGTCGGGTGTCAGGCCAACCCGCTGATACCGAAAGATTTCCTGCATGGAGATCACCTCGCCTTCCATGCCGGTGATCTCGGTGATCGACGTCATGCGGCGGGAGCCGTCTTGCAGACGGGAGGCCTGCACGATGAGGTTCACAGCGGAGGAGATCTGGGAGCGCACGGCTTTCAGCGGCATTTCAATGCCGGCCATGGCGATCATGTTTTCCAGACGCGACACGCCATCACGGGCGGAGTTCGCGTGGATCGTGGTCATCGAGCCGTCGTGGCCGGTGTTCATGGCCTGGAGCATGTCGATAACTTCTTCACCACGGGTTTCCCCCACGATGATCCGGTCTGGACGCATCCGCAGGGCGTTTTTCAGACAGTCGCGGGGGGAAACCTCCCCCTTGCCTTCGACGTTCGGCGGGCGGCTTTCCATCCGGCCCACGTGGGTCTGTTGCAGCTGGAGTTCCGCGGTATCCTCGATCGTCAGGATGCGTTCGGCGTTGTCGATGAAGGATGAGAGCGCGTTGAGCGTTGTCGTTTTACCCGAACCCGTACCACCCGACACGATCACGTTGAGACGTGTGGCAACGGCGGCCTGCAAATAGGCGGCCATTTCTTCGGTAAAGGCACCAAATTCGACCAGATCGTCGATGCCGAGCTTGTCTTTTTTGAATTTACGAATGGAGACGAGGGAGCCGTCCACGGCCACCGGCGGCACCATCGCGTTGAAACGCGAGCCGTCTTTCAGGCGGGCGTCCACGTAAGGGTTGGATTCGTCCACGCGACGTCCCACGGCCGACACGATCTTGTCGATGATCCGCAGCAGGTGCTTTTCATCCTTGAACGTGACGTCCGTCAATTCCAGCTTACCCGCACGTTCCACAAAGATCTGCTGCGGGCCGTTCACGAGAATATCGTTGACGGTTTCGTCCTTGAGCAGTGTTTCCAGCGGACCCAGACCTGTGACCTCGTCAAACAGCTCGGAATTGAGCGTCATGCGGTCTTCGCGGTTCAGAACGATGGATTTCTCGGACAGGATTTCTGCCGAGATTTCATTGATTTCCTGACGCAGATCCTGTTCCGTCGCATGTTCGAGTGCGGCGAGGTTCAGGTTGTCCAGCAGGGAGCGGTGAAGTTCGAGTTTGATCTCGCTCATGCGCTTCTTGCGCTTGAGTTCCTTGTCCTCGGTCACGGGGGCGGCGGGTTGGGCTGCCTTGCGCATGGATGCCTTGGCCGCTTCGGGGGCGGGTGCGGCACTGGAGGTCTTCATTGGTGTAACATTGGACGCATCTGGTGCGTCCAGAACAACCTCGGTCGGTTTGCTTGGCTTTTTGTACTTCGAAAACATCTCAGCGCTCTTTCAGGTCACGGCAGGATCAGGCAGCTTCGGCCTGATCCCCCTTGAGGTCATGGATAGAGGCGGCCAGCTTTGCCAGCTCACGCCGCAGGGGGCTTTTGGGGGCCGAATTGGCCAGAGGCAGACCGTGGTCGTTGGCCTGCGTAATGGGTTTGCCGCCATCTGGCAGTTGCACGTCGATGGAAATGCTCAGCGATTCCGCCATGCGCTTGACGCGGCCCTTGCCGTTCAGATCAGTGAACTTGGGCGCGCGGTTCATCACGTAGCGCAGCTTTTCCACGGGCAGTTCTTCGGACTGCAACGCGCGTTTGAAGCGCAGGGCGTTCTGGGCGCAGCGCATGTCGAGCTCAAGCATGGCAAAGTAGATATGCGCCTTGTTCAGCACGGTTTCAGACCATTGCACCAGCGTGGAGGGCATATCGACCACGACATAGTCGAACTGCGCACACGCCATGTCGAGCACGCGGTCAATGTCTTCGGATGTGACAATATCCAGCGGCAGCATGTCCGATGGCGCGGTCAGCACGTGCATGCGTTCCTCATAGGTCAGCAGCGATTGGCCAAAAATCTCTTCGTCCATGTTGTCGGTGTCTGACAGCATCTCATAGACCACCTCACGGCGGGGCAGGTCGAGGAACGTCGCCACAGCGCCGTATTGCAGATCGAAATCAATCAGGCAGACGGTGGGCGGGGCTTTCTTGTCCACGGTGGCCAGTTCCCACGCGAGGTTCACGGCCGTGGTGGTGGAGCCGGTGCCCCCTGCAAGGCCCTGGACCACGATAAGGGCGCCATCCTTTTGACGGCCTGCTTTCAACTGCGGGGCGTTCGCCACTTCGGCTTCAACCGGGGCGTCGGGGGCGCGCACGCGGGCGATGGCCTGCGCCAGTTCACCTTCGGGCAGAGGGTAGGGGACAAATTCATCCGCGCCCTGCCGCAACAGCGAATGCAATGCGGCGGGGGTGACGTCCTCTGCGATAAGTATCACTTTGATGTTGCGCGCCTTTGCGCGGGTAATGATCTCGGACATCAGAACGAGGTTGTCCTCGTCCGTTTCATCAAGCGCCAGTGCGATAAACTCCATCGTGTCGGCTTCGGGTTGACCAAAGAATGCCAAAGCCTCGGCAAAGCCGAGATCGCCCCAGCTTTCGCCAAGGGTCGCTTCCATATCCTCAATCAGCAAATCGAAATTCTGCACGTCACGGCTGACAGTGCAGGCTACGATGGCCGCCGCTTCGGGTTGTGGCATACTGCTGCTCATAGCCTTCATCCTCTATTCCAAGGGCGCGGCAGAGCGGTGACCTGCCCGTACAGCAGATCCTTGCCCCAACGTCGCCCATGCCTGGCATTTTGCACAGACACATTCGTCCATTGGGGAATCTATCGCAGTGAAGTTAGGCGAGATTGGGGCTAAAAAGTTTCTATTGTTGGGTTTGTTGAAACGATCCCGTCAATTGCACGGGATTAGATCGTCCTGCGACAGGGCCCCCAGAACACAAAAAGGCCGCGCCCGGAGCAGGGCGCGGCCTTTGATTTCAATGCGTTAGGCTTATTGTGTCGCCTGACCCAGCTCTGTCTGGGAGAGGGTGGTGCGATAGGTGGCGCTTGCCACATATTCACGGTTCACAATTGCTGCGTATTTGCCGTCAAGCACCGTTGGGTTGCGGCCCACGAATCCGCTGACTTCCGTCACGGTACGCCGATTCCGGCGTTCCCGGTTGTCTGTCAGGATCAGCGGCTGGGTCTCTCCGAAGGAGACGACGGCCTGCAAACGGCTGCGGCTGATGCCCAGCGATGTCAGGTAGGCCACAACTGCAATGGCGCGGCGTTTGCCCAGACGGCGGTTGTAAGCGGCACTGCCCACCTTGTCGGTGTGGCCGAAGACCTTGAAGCGCACCTCGGGGAATTGACGGATCCAGTCGGCCTGATGGCGCAATGTGGCCTGGGCGTTGGCATCAAGCTGTGCTGAATTGAACGCAAACGTCACCGTAGAGGGAACTTCGGCTGCAAAACGTCGGGCAAGGTCGATGGTGTAGTCTTTCTCACCCGTCTGGATCAGCCGATTGTTCAGGGTGGCGTTCCCGAAAGTGCCGGTATCCACGATCGCACCGGATTCCTGATAGAACTGGGTGTAGACGGGATCGGTGGCAGCGCAGCCCATCAGGGCCACAAGGCCTGCACCAGCGCCAAGGGTTCGCATCTTTTTGGCCATCACGCTTTTCATCAGCTTAGTCCAATACATATCCATAGGAGCCGCTAAAGTCCTGCTTGGCCACTTCGCCGGCAGCACCCTGTCTGGGGGTATTGCTGCTTTCTGCGGTGCGACCGTAGAGGAACAGATCCTTTTCGGTGGGAGGTTTGATCCGGTCGGTGGGCAGGGCCAGCGCCTCGCCACGGGTTGGGGTGACCAGATGGGCCGTGACAATGATGACCAGCTCTGTCTGGCTGCGCTGATACTCAGCGGAGCGGAACAGCGAGCCGAGGATGGGCACATCGCCGATCCATGGCAACTGGCTGGAGTTGTCGGTGAAGTCATCGGTCAACAGCCCCGCGATGGCAAAACTTTCGCCGTCGCGCATTTCCACGGTGGTCTGTGTCTCACGGCGGGTGAAGGCCGCGATTTCCAGACCGTTGCCCAGTGACAGGCTGTTGGAAGGGTCGATTGCGGAGACAGCGGCGTTCATCTCAAGATTGATGATGTCCTTGTCCACGACCCGTGGGATGAAGTTGAGTTCAACACCGAAGGGTTTGAATTCAATGGTAATCCTGTCGTCTGTCTGCGCGATGGGCACAGGGTATTCGCCCCCCGCAAGGAAGGAGGCTTCCTGCCCGGAAAGCGCGACAAGGTTCGGTTCTGCCAGGAACCGTACAACGCCTTTCTGCTCAAGCGCTTCCAGCAGAAGCCCGACCTGGACAGAGCCTGCGTTGAACCCGAACAGGATCGCGCCTGCGTTCTGGTTGACGCCCGGAATGTTGCCGCCCAGTGAGCCGGCCACGCCGCCGGATGTGTTGGTTGTCCCGGAACCGGCGTTGATGCCGGTGCTGTCGATCGCGCCATTGAGGGCGAGGGACGAGCTGAGGGATTTGGACACGTTGCGCTGCATTTCGGCAAAACGCACTTTCATCATCACCTGCTGAATGCCACCGACGCTCATCAGGTTGGAGACACGCTCCGGTGCGTAGCGTTCGGCAAGATCAAGCGCGCGTTGCAGCCGCTGCGCGGAAGAGACGACGCCGGATAGGACAATCCCGTCATTGGCGGTGCGCACTTCGATGCGTTCACCGGGCAGGATCTGGCGCAGGCGCTCTTTGAACTCCGTCACATCCGCAGCGACACGGACATTCACGTTGGTGATCAGCTGGCCACTTGCATCAAGCAAGGTCAGCGTGGTCAGGCCGGGCGATTTGCCCAACACATAGATGGTCCGGTCCGAGAGCGAGGAGATATCCGCGATTCCGGGGTTGGCGATGCTGAGCTCGGCGAAGGGGATTTCGCTTTCCACCACCACGGCCCTGTTCATGGGCACGTTGAGTGCAGCATTGGTTCCTTTTTTGACCACGCGGAGGGTGTCGGCGTAGGTCATCGTCGGAGCGGTGAGCGCCACTGCGCCAACGCTCATCGTCAGCCCCAGAAGGGCTGCCTTGATCATTCTGTCAATTTTCATGTGACCTGCCTTTTTGATCACGCCTCGGGAAGGGTCTTGTCGCCCGTCGTTTGGATAACTCTGCGTTAGTTTAGTTTTTTTTGCAATAATCAATGGTTTCGCAGGCACAGCTTATGTGGACAAATGGCAACATCCCCATAAACGGGAAAAGGCGCCGCGGGCAGGCGGCGCCGATTCAACCAGTTGGTTTTGTGATGTTTTCAGATCAGTTCGTGCAGGGAATGGGCAGGTTGACCACTTCGGCGCCACGACGCGTCCGGATGGTACAGACCTTTTCCTTTTCGACTTCGGCTTTGATTTCCTGCGTCTCAATTCCCAAAAGCGACCGCTGGTCGACCTCAATTGCGCTGGCAACGGTGTCATCCTCTGCGCCGACAAGAGACAGGGAAAGCTTCCCGGTGGATTGCGCCTGCGCCAGTCCGGCCACTTCCTGCGGGCTGACGGCCACTGTTACGGTGCGGGCGATGGTGGTTTCATTCACGTTGCCACCCGCGATCTGGTCAATGGCGATCAGTTGAACGCCTGCCTGGATCAGCTTGGTGACATCCCCGTTGTCTGCACCGCGCCCCGCGAGGTTCACGCGACCAGTCCAGTAGACATCGACCCGGTCACCGGGGCGCAGGAAACCCGATACACCGCTGGACACGTCAACACGCAGGGTGAAGGCGCGCATGCCACGCTCCAGCCGTGAGGTCAGGCCGGTGTCTTCACCAGGTTCGGTGACTTTGACGGCCATGATCGCTTCGTCCTTTTCGATGGCGCGCAGCACGACGCGCAATTCATCGGTACGCTCAGGGAAAAGCGCTGTCAGCTCGGTGAAGGTGCCTTCGGGGATCGCGTTTTCAGGCCAGAGCACTTCGCGCACATCTTCCTGGGTGAGCTTTTGACCGTATTTGAGCGATTTTGTCGCGACATAGACGGGAACGGTCGGCACCACCTGCGCCAGCGCCTGCTGGGCGCGCGCGTTGGCTTGTTGATATTGCGCAATCCGATCTTTGGCCAAGTATACAGCCCCACCCGCCAGCGCGATGCCGACCAATAAAACCAATCCGAAAATCATTCGCATATCGTGTACCTCGTTCTACTCAAACTACCGGGTTGGCCCCGGCGCCTTTATTCATGGTCTTTAGATTGCGCGACCATTGTGGCGATTATAAGCCGGGCGCAAGAATTCGGCGTGACGCCCCGTCGGATTCTCCGCGGGGCTGATCCCAGACGTGTCTAGGACAAAAAGCTGACTGAAAAATGTATCGGTCAGATCTGATCACTTGGTTTGGTTATTCGCCTATTTCGCGGGCGGTGAGCCAATTGCCCACATCTGTGCCAACGTTGTCTGTACCGCTGAGGATTGCGACAACTGTCACAACAGCCAGCCCACATACAGCGGCCGTCAGCACCACCCAGTCAACGGTGACGGCGCCGTCCTCGGCTTTCATGAAGGTCTTAATTGAATTCAGCATGATAATTCCTGGGATACGGTCTGAGTGCGGCGCGCTACTGCGCATCATCACTTTATAGAAAAGGGGCCGCATTCTGCGGAGAGAACGCGGCCCCAGAAACCTAGTCAGGCAAATCGAAGCCTTCTCAGGCCAAAGTGATCAATTACTCGGAAGAGATCACAGTGGCTGGGTTCCGTGTGTCCAGGTAGGTGGAAGTGTTGGATGTCAGGTCAGACGCGCCGCCTTCGATGGAAGAGTAAGCAGCGATTGCCAGGCCAACAACAGCAGCGGTCAGCACGACCCAGTCAACTGTCACAGCACCGTCTTCGTCTTTGCGGAAGTTTTTGATAAAGTTCATCATGGTATGTCCCTCCAAGGATCATTTAATTACTAAGTTACTACCTTGCCGTCCGTTGGTGGCGCTGTTTCTCTCAATCAATGCCTGTCCGACTTGGTATGCCGATATATAGCCGGGTAAATGGGGCACTAATTTGGCGGCAAATGTGACATTTACATCTGCTGCACGAATTCTTCATAGATTTCTTTTATCCATCTGTTTTTGAATGATGAATTTGTTAACAACGTCGTGTTTTCGTTCCAATTTGTGCCTTTTCCCCTGCAATTGGGGCGAAATCGCCATGATCTGTGCCTTGATTAACTGGTTTTGCGGGCCATTCCGTGTGATGATCTGCGCAAAACAAACTGAAACAGCGAAGCAGACAGGCATGATCCGAAGCATAAGTGCGTTATTGGCGCTGATGAGCCTTGCCGTGAGCCCGGTCGGGGCGGAACAGCCTGCGCCGTTCGCGGATTTCAGCGCCAAACGGATCAAAGCCCCCAAAGCGGGCAGCAAACCGGTCATTGATATCCAGATTGATCCGGCAGAGCAGAGCGCTGCCTTGCAATCACCACCACCGCCCACGGCAGAGAGCGGCGCTGCTCCGGCCTCTCCGGGGCGTTATGGTTGGTTCTGGGCCAAGGTCTCTCCCGAGATGGCGATGAGCGGGCCGGGCAGGCTGGATGTGGCGATGAGCACGCTGGCCGGCGCCACCGCCAAGGTGAACGCCCCGCGGATGCAGCAGATGCAGGACATCGCATCGGGGCATGGCATCGACATTCTGCGCGCCACGGTGGGCACACAGGTTTCGCCCGCGCTGGTGCTGGCGGTGATTGCGGTTGAATCCTCCGGCCAGACTGACGCGGTGAGTGGGGCAGGGGCGCAAGGCTTGATGCAGCTGATGCCCGATACAGCGGCGCGCTTTGGCGTGGAAGACAGCATGCAGCCGCCGCAGAACATTGCCGGAGGGGTGAAATACCTCAACTGGCTGATGGATGAATTCGAACGCGACCCGATCCTTGTGCTGGCGGGGTACAATGCAGGGGAGGGATCTGTGCGCAAGCATGAAGGTGTGCCGCCCTTTGCGGAGACACGGGATTACGTGCCCAAGGTGCTGGCGGCGTTTCAGGTGGCCAAGGGGCTGTGCCTGACCCCGCCGGAACTGATCACCGACGGCTGTGTCTTTGCGTCCATGAACTAGAAACGCGCGGCCCAAGGACCGCGCGTGTTTCACCATACATTATATACTGTATATATAGAGCGCCGTTTTCGGCCTAGACGATGGTGGCTTCGGTCGCGGCCCGCAGCTCTTCCTCGGAGACGCCATCGGCGCATTCCACGATGCGCAGACCCCCGTCAACCACATCCAGCACGCCAAGGTTGGTGATGATCCGGTCCACTACCCCCTGGCCGGTCAGCGGCAGGGTGCATGACTTGAGCAATTTGCTGTCGCCATGTTTGCTGGTGTGATCCATCACAACGATCACGCGGCCCACGCCGGCCACAAGGTCCATGGCACCCCCCATGCCCTTGACCAGCTTGCCCGGAATCATCCAGTTTGCCAGATCGCCGTTTTCGGCCACTTCCATCGCGCCAAGGATCGCCGCCGCGATCTTGCCGCCCCGGATCATGCCAAAGGAGGTGGCACTGTCGAAATACGCCGTGCGGCGCAGTTCGGTGATGGTCTGCTTGCCTGCGTTGATCAGATCAGGGTCTTCTTCCCCTTCGATCGGGAAAGGGCCCATACCCAGCATGCCGTTTTCGGATTGCAGGGTGATGTCCTTGTCGCCCACATAGTTCGCCACCAGCGTCGGAATGCCGATGCCAAGGTTTACATACATGCCGTCTTCAAGCTCTTCCGCGGCGCGTGCGGCCATTTGGTTGCGATCCCAGGGCATCGTCAGATCCTCTCTTTGATAGGTGTTTCTGCGGGGCGGGGCGCCTCGCTTGTGTTTTTGATCATTCGGGCGAAGCTGGTCAACACCGTCAGCCCAAACTCTGCGTTCATATGGCGATGATCGGTGCCTTTCATCGCGCTGCCATCGAAGTTGTCGGGCGCGCGGGCGAACATTGGTTTTGTCGCGAAGGGGCCCGCGACCGTCCGGTAGGGTTGTTCCAGCAGCGTGTGACCTGCCGCTTCGATCTGGCTGCGCAGGCGGCTAAGCCACATCTCAAACACGTGGCTCGCGCCGGGATGATCCCAGAACGCCACCAGTTCGCGCGCAAGTTCCATCCGGGGCGCGCGGCTGGCGATGCTTTTGGAGGGGTAGGGTGCAAGGCACAGGGTGAGGCTGCGGTTGGCAGGGGCAAGTGCGGCGAGCACGTCATCAAGAGAGGCGCTGATCATCGTGTCGATCATGTCTTCGACCAACACCAGATCAATTGTGGCCGGGTGGCCTGCATCTGTCAGGCCCAGAATGTCGTACCGTTCCAGCAGCGACGCGACTTCGGGAAAGCCAAAGCGGTAGCCGATCAACATGACATGATCATAGCCGGCGGTTGCCACGGTGAGCGCGCCGTTGGCCTTCAGAATCAGGTCCCGGCCGTCTTCATCCTGCTCAGGCGGGTGAAAAACGCCCTCCGCATCCATCCGGCTTTTGAGAAACGCGGGGGCGCGCAGGCCGAAGAAATCAAGCGCGAGGTCCGGGCGGCCTGCAAGAAACGTTTCTTCCGCGTTCTTGAGCGCGCCGACATGGGACGAGCCGATGATCAGCAGGCGGGTCATTTGCGAAACGCCTCCAGCAATTGCTCTTCGCAGATCACTTCATGGGCGGCGTCGTCCTTCTGGCGCTGCGCGGCTTCGGCCGCGGCCAGCCGGGCCAGACGGCGGGCGCGTCTGATCTGGCGCGGGGTCTGATCATCGGCGCTGTCGTGGGCCGCCAGAAAAGTCTTCATCACCTTTCGGACCCCGCGCGGATGCACGGACCGCATGTTGGCTTCAAACAGCCGTCCGCCGGAGGGGTGGGAGGAGACGATCTCATAGCTGGGGAAATAGTCGATGTCGTCGTGGTCTTCGGCCAGCTCCCCTGCGGCGGTGCGCAGGACCGACTTGGAATAGATCGTTGCGGGCAGCACATGCCCGCCACTTGCCGTGGCCGTCAGCGGCACCGGAGAGACGGTCAGCAGGAACCGCACGTCCTTGTTAAACGTCTGAAAGAGCGCGCGGAGTGCCAGAAAGTCAGCCTTGATCGCATCGGCGCGGAAATTCACGAAACGGTGCAGCTGTGGATCGAAAGCGCCGGCGATGGTGCCGGGGGCGGTGGGATAGATCGTACCACTTGGCGCATGTTCCCAGGTTTCGGTAAGGCCAAGGGTAAAGACCACCAGACCGGTCTGCCGTGCAGCTTCCCGCACGGCATTGAGGTGTTGGGCACGTGAGGTCCGCACCTCTTCCGGGCTGGCCAGACCGCGCGGCGTGACACCGGGGCGCAGGGCATCGAAGAACCGCCCCTCCCGTTCCCAGACCGCATCGGCGGGCTGATGTTCGTCAAAACACTCAAGCATCAGCTGAAGAAACTGACGCACTGTATAAATATTGCCGAACCGCGCGGCATAAAGCCGGTAGCCATGCCGCTGGGCCAGCGCCTCCGGCACTTTGGCGGGGGCGGGTTCGGCGTCGATCACGTGATAGCCGTTGTCGCGCAGGGTCCGGCCCACATGCTGGGCAAAGCAGCTGCCGGCGGTGAAGATTGGCACCTCGCGGGTGATTGGGAATTTGGGTGTATAGAGGCCGGTCGGGGGATAGCCTGCCTCAACCACACCGCTGCGCCAGAACGCACGGTCCTCCAGCCCTTCGTAAGGGCTGACCGGGGGACCGTCTGCGTCTGGATCAGACATCGGCGCGGCCTTCAGGCCTGACGCACAGTGCGCTGTTCGATGCGTTTTTCATGGGTGCCCTGAATGAGGCGGGTCACATAGATGCCAGGCAGGTGGATCATATCGGGATCAAGGCTGCCGGTTGGGACGATTTCCTCAACCTCGGCCACGCAGACCTTGCCGCACATGGCGGCAGGCGGGTTGAAGTTGCGTGCGGTCTTGCGGAAGACCAGATTGCCGGTCTCATCGGCTTTCCACGCTTTCACGATGGAGAGATCGGCAAAGATGCCTTCCTCCATGATGTAGGTTTCGCCGTTGAAGTCTTTGTGTTCCTTGCCGTCGGCGATCACGGTGCCGACGCCGGTCTTGGTGTAAAAGCCCGGAATGCCGCAACCGCCCGCCCGCATGCGTTCGGCCAGCGTGCCCTGTGGATTGAATTCCAGCTCCAGCTCACCCGACAGATACTGGCGCATGAATTCAGCGTTTTCCCCGACATAGGAGGAGATCATTTTCTTCACCTGTTTGGTCTGCAACAGGATGCCGATGCCGAAATCATCGACGCCTGCGTTGTTGGACGCAAACGTGAGGTTTTTGGTGCCTGCGTCCTTGATCGCTTGCAGCAGGAGTTCGGGGATGCCGCACAGGCCAAAGCCACCCGCAGCGATCAGCATCCCATCTGAGAGGACCCCATCCAGCGCCTCAGCGGCGGAACCATAGATCTTTTGCATGGGGGTGCTCCCTTTGATGTCAGACTGTTGTCTTCGTATCTGACGCCGCGTCGCGGCAAAGTCAATTCGTTCGCGGGGTGGTTGCAGGCAGGGGCGTTTTCCGACGCGGAAAACGGTCGGAATTTCGCGGAAATTCCGGGCGTGAGGCGGGCCGACCGCGCAACAGGGGCCGGAAAATTCGAAATTTTCCGACCGGATTTTGGGTCAAAATCCGCGCCGTGGTGGATCAGGCTTTTTTCGCAGCCGGTTTCTTGGCCGGCGCCTTCTTCTTCGCGGGCGCTTTTTTCTTGGCCGGTGCCTTCTTCTTGGCGACCTTCTTGCCCGACTTCGCCGCGCGTTCATCAATCAAGTGCACGGCCTGCGCCATGGTCATCTCTTCTGGATCAATCGTGTCGGGGATCGTGGCGTTGATCTTCTCCCACTTCACGTAAGGCCCATACTTGCCCTTCATCACATTGACCGGACCGCCCACTTCAGGATGTTCACCCAATTCACGCAACGGCTTGGCCGCCTGACCACGTCCACCCCGGCTGGCGACCTTTTCGGCGAGCAATTGCACGGCGCGGTTCATGCCCACGGTCCAGACCTCATCAATGCCATCAAGGTTGGCGTTCGTGCCCCCCCGGTGCGAGGTGCTTTCGGCGTGTTTCAGATACGGCCCATAGCGCCCGATGTTGGCCCAGACGGTCACGCCGTCCTCCGGATGCGGCCCGATTTCGCGCGGCAGGGACAGCAGCATGACGGCGCGTTCGAGTTCCAGTTCTTCCGGCTCCCACTCCTTGGGGATCGACTGGCGCGGGGGTTTCTTGTTCTCTTCGGTCACCTCACCGCGCTGCACGTAGGGGCCAAAGCGGCCTTTGAACACGCGGATTTCGTCGCCCTGATCGGTGCCCAGCAGTTTGCCATCGGGGGGGATGGCGCTGGCCTCCGCCTCCGGATCCGGCGGACCGAAGGGGCGGGTGTAGCGGCATTCTGGGTAATTGGAGCAGCCGATGAAGGCCCCGCCCGACCGCGCGGTGCGCATCGACAGCCGCCCGGCACCGCAATGGGGGCACAGGCGCGGGTCGCCGCCGTCTTCAAGCGGCGGGAAGAGATGGGGTTCCAGCACCTCGTTGATCTTTTCCAGCACCTCGGTGATGCGCAGATCGGCGGTTTCGGCGATGGCGGCGGAAAAATCGGTCCAGAACTGGGTCAGGACTTTCTTGTACTCCGCGTCCCCCGCGCTGACCTGATCAAGCTGGTTTTCCAGATCGGCGGTGAAATCGTAGCCGATGTAGCGGCGGAAATAATTCTCAAGGAATGCCGTGACCAGCCGCCCCTTGTCTTCGGGGATCAGACGCTGGCCTTCGCGGCGCACATAGCCGCGGTCCTGAATGGTCGTGACGATGCTCGCGTAGGTCGAGGGACGCCCGATGCCGAGCTCTTCCATCCGTTTGACCAATGTCGCCTCGGTATAGCGGGGCGGCGGTTGGGTGAAATGCTGCTCCGGCGTGACGCTGCGCTTGTCGGTCTTGTCGCCCTGGGTGATCTGCGGCAGACGCTTGTCGTCCTCATCGACCACATCGTCGCGGCCTTCTTCATAGACGCGCAGGAACCCGTCAAACAGCACCACCTGACCCGAGGCGCGCAGGCCCACCTGACCATCGGCGCTGCCAACCTCAACCGTGGTGCGTTCCAACCGGGCGCTGGCCATCTGGCAGGCCAGTGTGCGCTTCCAGATCAGATCATAGAGCTTCTGCTGATCGGATTCGAGTTTCAGATCGGCGGCGGCCTTGGCCATATCCGTGGGGCGGATACATTCGTGCGCTTCCTGCGCGTTCTTGGCTTTGTTTTTGTACATGCGCGGATCGGCGGGGACGTAATCGGCACCATAGCGGTCCTTGATCGCGTCGCGGGCCATGACAACAGCTTCGGGCGCCATGTCGATGCCGTCGGTCCGCATGTAGGTAATGTGGCCGGCTTCATAGAGCCGCTGGGCGGTGGACATGGTCTGTTTCGCGCCCATGCCGAACTTGCGGCTGGCTTCCTGTTGCAGGGTCGAGGTCATGAACGGCGCAGAAGGGTTTCGGGTGGCGGGTTTCGCCTCAACCGAATGCACGGACAGATCGCGTGAGGTGATCGCCTGCACGGCCAGTTCGGCCTGCGTGCCATTGGCCAGATCGAATTTTTCGACCTTTTTGCCTGCCAATGTGGTCAGGCGTGCTTCGAACTCCTGACCGCGGGGCGTGGCGAGCAGGGCCTTGACGCTCCAGTATTCCCGCGCGCGGAAGGCTTCGATTTCCATTTCACGCTCGGTGATCAGGCGGAGCGTCACGGATTGCACGCGGCCTGCGGATTTCGCGCCGGGCAGTTTGCGCCACAGAACGGGCGACAGGTTGAAGCCCACAAGGTAGTCAAGTGCGCGGCGGGCGAGGTATGCCTCCACCAATGGCATGTCGACCTGGCGGGGATTTTCCATCGCCTCCGTCACGGCCTTTTTGGTGATCTGGTTGAAGACCACGCGGCTGACGGGCGTGTCTTTCTTGATCGACTTGCGCTTGGTCAGCGCCTCTTGCAGGTGCCAGCTGATCGCTTCGCCTTCGCGGTCGGGGTCCGTGGCGAGGATCAGCGCGTTGTCATTGGCAAGCGCGTCGGCGATGGCTTTGACATGCTTTTTGCTGTCGCTGGCCACTTCCCATTTCATGTCGAATTCGTTGTCGGTGTCGACCGATCCATCTTTGGGCGGCAGGTCGCGCACGTGGCCGTAAGAGGCCAGAACGGTATAATTGTCCCCCAGATACTTGTTGATCGTTTTGGCCTTGGCAGGGGATTCGACAACAACAACTGGCATGTATTTAAGGACCTTACATCTAATGAATGCGCACCGCTCGCGCAGTCTCATGTGGGATCAGGGGGGGGATTGTCAATGCGCCGGATGGCGCAAGCGCATTCAGGTCAGGCTGTGGGATACACGCTATGGTGCTGTAATCATGGTCTGACACTGCCTGTGTTAAGGGGGGCAAAATTTATGTGGTGGCCGGTGGCCGTCAGCCATGTCCGGGGCGCGGGGCAGTCAGACCGCGCGGGTCAGCAGCCCACCGGGACGACGGGCGATTTCGCCTTCCAGTTCCAGATCCACCAGTGCTGGCGCCACTTCTGACGGGGCGGCTTTGAGATCGCGGATCAATTGGTCTTCTGCCAGCGGGGAAGGGCCGAGCCGGGCGAGGATCTGCTGGTGCAGGGCGGCTGTCTTGCGCAGGGTGCGTTTGGGGGGCGCGGGGCGTTTCGGGGGAATGGGGACGGCTGGTTGAACGCTGAGCGCGCTGATGACATCGGCGGCATTGCGGACCAGCACAGCCCCATCGCGGATCAGCATGTTGCAGCCCGCAGCGCGCGCGTCCATCGGGTGGCCGGGCACGGCCAGCACCTCCCGCCCCTGATCCAGCGCGTCGCGCGCGGTGATCAGGCTGCCGGATTTCGCGGCGGCTTCCACAACCACGGTTGCCTGCGCAAGGCCCGATATGATCCGGTTGCGGCGGGGAAAATGACGGGCCATCGGTTGCAGGCCCATGGGTTGTTCGGACAGGCGCAGCCCCTGCGCGGCGATGTCTTCCGCGAGTTTTGTGTTTTCGGTCGGGTAAATGGTGTCCACGCCGCCTGCCTGAACGGCAATGGTACCGCTGGTCAGGCTGGCCAGATGGGCGGCGGCATCCACGCCGCGCGCCAGTCCGGACACGATGGTAAACCCGGCGGCCCCCAGTTCGTCGGCCAAGGCGCGGGCCATGCGGGTGCCGAGAGAGGAGGCGTTGCGCGCACCCACAAGTGCAATCATCGGGCGCGACAGCAGGTGCGCGTCTCCGATCATCCACATAAAGGGCGGGGCGTCGTCGAGTGTGGCGAGCAGGGCCGGGTAGGGCGCGTCACCCTTCACCAGCAGGTGCGCGCCGGCAGCACGGGCGGCGCGCAATTCGGCCGCCACAACCCCTTCGGGGCAAATCTGATAGCCTGAAACGCCCGCGGCACGCGCCACCTGGGGCAGCGCGGCCAGCGCGTTTTGCGCAGTGCCGTATTCAGTCAGCAAACGGTTGTACGTCGATATGCCAACCCGGCGCGAGCGCAGCAGACGGAGACGGGCAAACTGTTCGTCTTCCGGGGTGGGTGGGAGTGGGGGGTGAGTGGAAGAAGGATGGTGGTCCTTGTCAGTCATCCCGTGGCTCCGTCTGTTGCTAGAATCAGGTATAGGCCGCGTTGGTTAACAGGGTGTGAATCATTTCGGGCCAATATGTCTTAGGTTGCCGACCCGCCCACCGTCAGCCCGCCGATCATCAGCGTCGGCTGGCCCACACCCACCGGCACCCATTGCCCCTGTTTGCCGCAATTGCCGATGCCGGGGTCCAGTGCGGGGTCATTGCCCACCGCGCGGATCTGCTTGAGGGCCGTCGCACCGTCCCCGATCAGCGTCGCCCCTTTGACCGGCGCGCCGACCTTGCCGTTCTCCACCCGGTAGGCTTCGGTGCAGGAGAACACGAATTTGCCATTGGTGATATCGACCTGCCCGCCGCCGAACCCCACAGCATAGATGCCATCCTTGAGGTCGGCCACGATATCCTCGGGCGCGCTGTCGCCGCCGAGCATGTAGGTGTTGGTCATCCGCGGCATCGGGATATGCGCATAGGACTGCCGCCGCCCGTTCCCGGTGGAGGCGCCACCCGTCAGCCGCCCGTTCTGGCGGTCCTGCATGTAGCCCACCAGAGTGCCATCCTCGATCAGCACGTTTTTGGCGGAAGGCGTGCCTTCGTCATCGACGCTGATCGAGCCGCGCCGGTCGGGGATTGTACCATCGTCCAGCACCGTCACACCCCTGGAGGCGATCTGCTGCCCCATCAGGCCGGCAAAGGCGGAAGAGCCCTTGCGGTTGAAATCCCCTTCAAGCCCATGGCCGATGGCTTCGTGCAGCAGGATGCCCGGCCAGCCGGGGCCGAGGACCACGTCCATCACCCCCGCAGGCGCGGGCACCGCTTCGAGGTTCACACAGGCGATCCGCAGGGCTTCGCGCGCGCGGTCCTGCCAATCGGCGGGGTCAATCAGCCCATCCAGCCCGATCCGTCCACCGCCCCCCGAAGAGCCGCTTTCGCGGCGGCCGTCCTGCTCGACGATCACTGAAATGCCGATGCGTGTCATCGGCCGCACGTCCCGCACGGAGGTGCCTTCGGGGCGCAGGATCTCAACCTCTTGCAGGCTGGCGGCGATGCTGGCGCTGACCTGAATGACGCGGGGGTCCAGCGCACGGAGAAAATCATCAATCTCGCGCAGGGTTTCGACCTTCACCGGGAAACTGGCGCCGGCGATGGGATCATCATCCGTATAGAGTTTGGTATTGGTGCCTTCGGGCGCATCCGCCCAGGTGCCGCCGCCGTCGCCCACGGCAAGCTGCGTCGTCTCTGCCGCGCGGCGCAGGGCGGCTTCCGTCATTTCAGTCGAATGGGCATATCCCGCCACTTCGCCCCGCACGGCGCGCAACCCGAATCCTTCGGAGGCGTCATAATTCGCGGTCTTGAGGCGCCCGTCATCAAACATCAGCGCTTCCGACCGTCGGCGTTCCAAAAACAGCTCCCCGTCATCGGCGCCTTTGGTGGCTGCACGCAGGATGCTGAGCGCGGTTTCGCGGTCGAATTGGGTCTCAAGCGGCGCGAAGGGCGTCTGGCTCATATCTATTTCGTCCTGAATTAGCGATGAAAATCGCGGTGAGCGTCTGTTTGACGCAATCGAAAGTCTTTATCTCGTCCTCAGAATATGATTGTAAGCTAGGCGAATACAACGGCGAGGCTCTGACCAAGCGACCGCCGCGACAAAGAACCGTAGCCATTGTTGGTCAAAAGATCAGGACGACTTATGAAACATCTTCTCACATTGAGCGGGCTTATGGCCACATGTGCAGCCTTCCCAGCATGGGCGCAGGACGCATTGCGCATTGACGGTCTGGAGGTCATTGGCGCTCCGGTGGACGGCGAAATGGGGTTCCAGCCCGCTGTTACGGAACTCGCTCAGGACATCCATGATCTCGATTACCTGATTCTGGTGATCATCACCGTGATTACCCTGTTCGTGACGGCCCTTATCGGCTGGGTCATCGTCCGCTTTAACGCCAAGCGCAATCCGGAGCCTGCGACATTCACCCACCACACCCCGGTGGAGATTGCATGGACCGTTGGTCCGATTGTCATTCTGGTGCTGATTGGTGCCTATTCCCTGCCGATCCTGTTCCGGCAGCAGGAAATTCCGCCTGCGGATGTGACCATCAAGGTTGTCGGCAACCAGTGGTACTGGACCTATGAATACGTGGATCATGGGTTTGAATTTGAGAGCTACATGATCGGCGCCCCAGCAACGCTGACCTCGGAAGAGGAAGAAGCGGGCGCGATTGCCAACCAGCTTGGCCCGGTGATGGAGCAAAAGCTGATCGACGCCGGGTATTCCCGCGATGAATGGCTGCTGGCAACAGATACCGCCGTCGTCGTGCCCGTGGGCAAGACCATCGTGATGCAGGTGACTGCGGCCGATGTGATCCACGCCTGGACCATCCCGGCTTTCGGAGTGAAGCAGGATGGCGTACCCGGCCGTCTGGCGGAGCTGTGGTTCGAGGCTGAAAAAGAGGGTGTGTATTTCGGTCAGTGTTCCGAACTGTGCGGTCAGGCGCATGCCTATATGCCGATCACGGTCAAAGTGGTCTCTGAAGAGGCCTATGAGGACTGGCTGAACGCAGCCCGTGAGGAATACGCTGGCCTGCCGCCACTTCTGACGGTTGCCTCCAACAACAACTAACGCCGATGGGGGGCGGGCCGCGTGTCCGCCCTTGTTCTTGATGCAAAGGCAGGTGGCGGTGCGACGCTGCCCACCCGGCCAGAGAAAAGGTGCTTGATGACTGACGTTACCAATACGCCAGTACAGCAGAACGAAGCGGAACTGGGCGATTACTTTGCCCTCATGAAGCCGCGCGTGATGCAGCTTGTGGTCTTTACAGCCGTCGTTGGCATGCTGGCGGCCCCTGTATCCGTGCATCCGCTGATTGGGTTTGCCTCCATCCTGTTTGTGGCGATCGGGGCTGGTGCCTCTGGCGCGCTGAACATGTGGTGGGATGCGGATATTGATGCGGTGATGCGCCGGACCTCCAAACGCCCCATACCCGCGGGTAAGGTCACGCCCGGTGAGGCGATGAGCCTTGGTGTAGCGCTGTCGGGCCTGTCGGTGATGATGCTGGCGCTGTCAGCCAACCTGCTGGCGGCCTTCATGCTGGCTTTCACGATCTTCTTTTATGCGGTGGTCTACTCGATGTGGCTCAAGCGGGCGACGCCGCAGAACATCGTGATCGGTGGTGCGGCAGGGGCCTTCCCACCTGTGATCGGCTGGATCATTGCAACCGGCACCTTCTCGGTCGAGGCGTGGCTGATGTTTGCGCTGATCTTCATGTGGACGCCGCCCCATTTCTGGGCGCTGGCGCTGTTCATGCGGTCGGATTACGACGACGCGAATGTGCCGATGCTGACCGTGACCCATGGCCGCCCCGCCACCCGCCGTCACATCATCGCCTATACCGTGCTGCTGGCCATTCTTGCCGTCGGCACAGGCTTCACCGCCATCGGCGGGCCCATCTATCTGGCTGTCGCTGTGGTGCTGAACGTCTTGTTCCTGATGGGCGCATGGCGCATCTGGCACCGGGATGAGGAAGACGCGGAGGAAGACAACTATCTGGTGGAGCGCAAGTTCTTCCGCCTGTCGCTCTATTACCTCTTTGCCCACTTCGGCGCGATCCTGTTGGAAGCGGCGCTGAAACCATGGGGTCTGGGAGGCTGGTCATGAGCATCCGGACCGAGCATGAGATCCATGGCCGCCGCAAGGGCCGCAATGTGGGCGTCGGCATCATGCTGGCGGGGTTTGTCGTGCTGATCATGGCGCTGACCTTTGTGAAGATCACCCAGATCGATTTCGCAAACGCGCCCGGCACTGTGGGCCCGGCAAGCGGGACGGAGGTCACGGACTGATGTTTCTCAAGAACCTTGATGGCCCGACAAGGACCGTGGTGCAGACCGTATCGCTTGTGGTTTTCATGGGCGGCCTCGCCTGGGCGTCAGTGCCCTTCTACGACTGGTTCTGTCGCGTCACCGGCTTTGGCGGTGTGCCGGAGCAGGTGACGGTAAACGACGCCGATATTCTTGACCAGACCATCACCGTACGGTTTGACGGCACGCTGAACAGCGGTATGGCGTGGGAGTTCAAACCCGTTGTGCGCGAGATGGAAATCCGCATCGGAGAGACCGGTCTGGCGTTTTACGAGGCGCACAACCCCACAAGCCGCCCCATTGCGGGGCAGGCCAGCTATAACGTGACGCCCTACACAGCGGGTGCCTTCTTCGACAAGATCGACTGTTTCTGCTTTGAGGAACAGGTCCTCGCCCCCGGTGAGACCGTGCAGATGCCGGTCAGCTTCTACGTTGACCCAGAAATCGTCGAGGACCGTGACGGCAAGTATGTACACACCATCACGCTGTCCTATACATTCTACGAAATTGACCTGCCTGAAGGGTATGCCGCCCTCGATGTGCAGTCACAGACAGACCTGAATTAAGAAAAGGTGAGGGACCCGCAGCCATGGCCCATGCAAAAAATCACGATTATCACATTCTAGCACCGTCAAGCTGGCCATTGATTGGCGCGCTTGCGGGCTTTGTCATGCTGTTTGGCGCAGTCCTCTGGATGCACGACGTCACGCCGTTCCTGTTCTGGATCGGTTTTGTCGCCGTGCTCTACACCATGTTCGGCTGGTGGCGCGATGTGGTCATCGAAAGCCGCGTGGGCGATCATACCGGCGTTGTCCGCCTTGGCCTGCGCTACGGCTTCATCCTGTTCATCATGTCCGAAGTGATGTTCTTTGCCGCGTGGTTCTGGTCGTTCTTCAAACACGCCATCTATCCGATGAACGAATATGTGGGTTCTGAATACATCCCGCCGGAGATCTATCAGGTCGACGCCTTCCACCTGCCGCTGATCAACACGCTGATCCTGCTGCTGTCGGGCTGTGCCGTGACCTGGGCGCACCATGCGCTGGTGCATGAGAACAACCGCCGTGATCTGGTTGCCGGTCTGGCAATCTCCATCGTGCTGGGCATCGCCTTCACGGCGTTGCAGGCCTATGAGTATTCCTACCTGCTCTACAAAGGCTGGGAGTTCGGCGGCGACAAGTTCTTCTCCAACTTCTTCATGGCCACGGGCTTCCACGGCGCGCATGTGATCATCGGGACGATCTTCCTGGCGGTCTGCCTGATACGTGCCATGCGGGGCGACTTCACCCCGGAGAAGCACGTCGGCTTTGAGGCGGCGGCCTGGTACTGGCACTTCGTGGACGTGGTGTGGCTGTTCCTGTTCTTCGCTGTCTATATCTGGGGCGTTCCCGGCTAAGAGACGGCACGCGGGGTTGCATCTGCGCCCCTGATCCTGTCAAACACCAAAGCGCGCGGGCCCGCCTCGTGCGCTTTTCCATTCCGGATGAGACCCGTTATGCGTTCTGCGCTCTTTTTGGTGATAATTGGCCTTGGCGGCGCTACCATCCTGCTGGCGTTGGGCATCTGGCAGGTTCAGCGGCTGGCAGAGAAAGAGGGCATGATTGCCGAAATCAACAGCCGCATTGCCGACGATCCTGTCGCATTGCCCGCCGACCCCGATCCGGAGCGTGATTCCTATCTGCCTGTGGTGATCACGGGGATGTTTGCAGGGGACACCCTGCGGGTGCTTGTCTCGCAAAAAGAGGTTGGGGCAGGCTACAGGCTGATCACGGCCATGGACAGCGACGCAGGCCGGGTCCTCATCGACCGTGGCTTTGTCGCGGTAGACGACAAGGGCATCGCCACGCCCAATGTCTCCGTCACTGTGCAGGGCAACCTGCAATGGCCGCAGGAGACTGACAGCTACACGCCCGCGCCCGACCTCGATAACAACATCTGGTTTGCCCGTGATGTGCCGCTTCTGGCTGAGGCGCTGGAAACCCGGCCAATCCTGATTGTGGCCAACGCCGTGTCGCAGGATGATCCGGTTGTGACGCCGCTGCCCGTAGACACCAGCCGCATCCCCAACGATCACTTGCAATATGCGATCACCTGGTTCTCCCTCGCGGCGATCTGGGTGGCGATGTCATTCTATTTCATCTCGCGCCGCCGTGCGCCCCGACCGGAAAGCTGACCCATGCGCTATATCTCAACCCGTGGCACCGCGCCTGACCTGAGTTTCGAGGAGGCGATGCTGACCGGCCTTGCCCGCGACGGGGGCCTCTATGTGCCTGCGGAGATACCCACCCTCACCACTGCGCAGATCGCGGCGATGGAAGGGCAGAGTTACGAAGACGTGGCCTTCACAGTCATGCGCCCGTTTATCGGCGATACCTTCACGGATGAGGAATTCCGGGAGCTGATCGCCAGCGCCTACGCGGGGTTCGGCCACAACGTCCGCGCGCCGCTGGTGCAATTGGCGCCGAACCATTTCCTGTTGGAGTTGTTCCATGGGCCCACGCTGGCGTTCAAGGACTTCGCCATGCAGCTCATTGGCCAGATGTTCCAGAAGGCGCTGGGCCGCAAAGGCGACCGGGTGACGATTGTGGGTGCGACGTCCGGCGATACAGGGTCTGCCGCGATTGAGGCGTTCCGGGGGTTGGACAATGTGGATGTGTTCATCCTCTACCCCCATGGCCGCGTGTCCGAAGTGCAGCGCCGCCAGATGACCACACCGGTGGAAAGCAATGTGCACGCGCTGGCCGTCGATGGCGATTTTGACGACTGTCAGGCGCGGCTGAAGGATATGTTCAACGACTTTGCCTTCCGTGATGGGGTGAAGCTGGCGGGTGTCAATTCGATCAACTGGGGCCGGGTGCTGGCGCAGGTGGTTTATTACTTCTCCTCCGCTGTGAGCCTCGGCGCACCGGAGCGGGAGGTGAGTTTCACCGTGCCCACGGGCAATTTCGGGGATATCTTCGCGGGCTATATCGCCAAACGCATGGGGTTGCCGATCAAGGATCTGGTGGTGGCGACCAATCAGAACGATATTCTGGATCGCTGCCTGAAGGGGCAGGGCTATCACAAGGGGTCGGTGCATCCCTCCATCAGCCCGTCGATGGACATTCAGGTCAGCTCCAATTTCGAACGTGCTTTGTTTGATGCCTATGACCGCGATGGTGGCGCTGTGGCGCAGCTGATGACGGAACTGGGAGAGGGTGGTTTCGATGTAAGCCAGGGCGCGATGGAGGTGCTTCAGGGGCACTATCGCTCCGGCCGTGCGTCGGAGGGTGAAACCACGACGACTATCACCCACGCCCTTGCCACCATGGGTGAGCTTTTGTGCCCGCACTCCGCCATTGGCGTGAAAGTGGCCGAGGAGCAGCGCGAAGAGGCGACCCCGATGATCACGCTGGCCACCGCACACCCGGCCAAATTCCCCGACGCGGTTGAGGCCGCCACGGGCATCCGCCCGCCGCTGCCTGCGCGCATGGCTGACCTCTTTGACCGGCCCGAACGCCTGACCCGCGTGGCCAATGACCTCGAAGCGCTGAAAGCGCATATCGAAAGGAACCTCTCCGCGTGAGCCTGCACCAACACCGCTTGCCCAACGGGTTTCGCATTGTCACCGAAAACATGCC
Organism: uncultured Sulfitobacter sp.; assembly: GCF_947500075.1. Taxonomy (GTDB): domain Bacteria; phylum Pseudomonadota; class Alphaproteobacteria; order Rhodobacterales; family Rhodobacteraceae; genus Sulfitobacter. The sequence continues at coordinate 321,989 of NZ_CANMQS010000004.1, forward strand.
CGGCCTTGCCTCCGCCTCCATCGGCGTCTGGGTCAGCGCTGGCGGGCGGCACGAACGCCCGGCACAGAACGGCATCGCGCATTTTCTGGAGCATATGGCTTTCAAAGGCACCAAACGCCGCTCTGCCTTGCAGATCGCAGAAGCCATCGAAGATGTGGGCGGCTATATCAACGCCTATACCAGCCGTGAGGTGACCGCCTACTACGTGCGTGTGTTGGAAAACGATGTGCCGCTGGGTCTGGATGTGATCGCCGACATCCTGCGCAATCCCATCCTTGATCCCCATGAGATCGAGACGGAGCGTGGTGTGATCCTGCAAGAGATCGGGCAGGCGCTGGACACACCCGATGATGTGATTTTCGACTGGTTGCAGGAACAGGCCTATCCCGACCAGCCGCTGGGCCGCACCATTCTTGGCCCCGGCGAGCGTGTGTCGAATTTCAGCCGCGACGATCTGCAAGGCTTTATCGCAGAGCACTACGGGCCGGAGCAGATGATCCTCGCCGCCGCAGGCGCAGTGGACCACGACGCAATTGTGAAACTGGCCGAAGAATTGTTTGGCGATATGCCTGCAAAACCTCTGATGTCGATGGATCAGGCCCGGTTCGGCGGCGGAGAGACGCGCCATGTGAAAGATCTGGAACAGGCGCATTTTGCGCTCGGCTTTGAATCCCCCGGCTACCGTGCGGATGATATCTATGTGGCGCAGATCTATGCCTCTGCTTTGGGCGGCGGCATGTCGTCGCGTCTGTTTCAGGAAATCCGCGAGAACCGGGGCCTGTGTTACACGATCTTTGCCCAGGCCGGGGCCTATGCCGATACCGGCATGACCACGATCTACGCGGGCACATCGGCGGCACAGCTGCCGGAACTGGCGCAGATCACCATTGATGAGATGAAACGCGCGGCCGGCGATATCTCTCCGGCGGAGGTGGCGCGGGCGCGTGCGCAGATGAAAGCCGGGTTGCTGATGGGGCTGGAAAGCCCGTCCAACCGCGCCGAACGGCTGGCGCGTCTGGTGCAGATCTGGGATCGGGTGCCGCCGCTGTCGGAAACGGTGGAGAAGATTGACGCCGTCACCACGGGCGATGTGCGCGATCTGGCCCAGCATATGGCAGAAGCGGCCCCGGCGGCATTGGCGCTTTATGGCCCAGTGGTTGCCGCGCCCTCACTGGCGGACATGCAGGCCCGGCGCGCTGCCTGATGATGCTCTTGCGGCGCAAGATACGGATTGAAACGGAGCGCATGACGCTGCGCACCCCGCAGCATGGCGATTTTCGCAGTTGGTCCGCCCTGCGCGTGGCCAGCCGCGACTACCTGACCCAATGGGAACCCGCATGGGCAGAGGACCATCTGAGCCGTAAGGCCTTTACCAACCGTGTCTATTGGGCGCAGCGGTCGATCAACGGCGGCACGGCGCTGCCGTTGTTCCTGATCCGGCGGTCCGATGACACGCTGTTGGGCGCAATCACGCTGGACAACATCCGGCGGGGTCCGGCTCAGGCGGGGACGCTGGGCTATTGGACGGGTCAGCCCTTTGCGCGGATGGGATACATGCGCGAGGCGATTGAAGCGGTGGTGCATCAGGCGTTCAACCGGCTGGATCTGAGCCGGATTGAGGCGGCGTGCCTGCCCAGCAACAAGGCCTCCCGCGGGCTGTTGGAGAAATCCGGATTTAAGTACGAAGGCGTGGCCCAAAGCTATTTGCAGATCAACGGGCGCTGGCGAACCCATGTGCTCTATGCCGCGCTGCGCAGTGACCGGCGCGGACGGACGGAAGCGGGCTAAACGCTGCCTGATTTCTGTGCAAGGCCCGCATGGCTGCTCTCGCATGGGTGTGATCCCGGTAGAAATGACGCGGGTCTGCGCTAAACTCCTAGGCATAAAGGAGCGCCCGCCATGATCCGAAGCCTCATTGCCCTGTCCCTGATCCTTTTCCCGCTGGGTGTGAACGCGCAGCAAGAGCCCGACCGCACGCCAAGCCATTGCATCGCGCTGACGCAAGGTGTGCCGGGGCTGCATTATGCCAGCCTGCCTGATGTCGCGGAGGAGGAGGTGTATCTCCACTACGTGGCCCATGCGTCTTTTCTGATCCGCAGCCACCGGGGCCTGAACATGGTGACCGATTACACCGGCTTCACCGGCACGCTGCCGTTCATCCCGGACGTGGTGACGATGAACAAGGCCCATGACACCCATTGGACCGCCTTCCCGGACCCGGCCATCCCCCATGTCCTGCCCGGTTGGGGCGAATTTGGCGAAGGCATTGAGCATAAGGTTGAACTGGGGGAGGTGCTGGTGCGCAATGTCTCCACAGACATCCGCTCGCAATGGTCCGGGGTGGAGGACAAGGGCAATTCGATTTTCGTGTTCGAAATGGCGGGGCTGTGCATCGGCCATCTGGGGCATCTGCATCACGTGCCGGACGCCGAGCAGTTTGCGGCCCTTGGGCGGCTGGATGTGGTGATGGCACCGGTAGACGGGGGATACACGCTGAGCCTGCCGGAGATGATCACGGTGATCAAAAGGCTGCGCTCGTCGATTGTGATCCCGATGCACTGGTTTTCGGACCTGGCGCTCGGTGCCTTCCTGCGCGGGATGGAAGGGGAGTTTTCAGTGGTGCAGGTGGGCGAGCCGTCATTGGTTGTGTCCCGCAGCCGGTTGCCGTCGCGGCCTACGATCATGGTGCTGCGCCCGGCCTATCTGAATGTGCCAAGATAGCGCCTTGCATCTGACCCCGGCAACGGGGATCAAAGGCGCATGACATTGAACCCCGCCGATCAGAATTTTCGCGCCCGCCTTGCTGCCGTCCTGCCCGATGAGGTGATGGGAGAGGCCGAAGCGCGCCATCTGGAAGAGCCGCGCGGGCGCTACGCGGGCCGACAGGCGTTGTTGGCGCGGCCGCGTGATGTGCATGAAGTGGCGACGCTCATTCGGCTGGCGGGAGAGGCACATGTGGGTGTGGTGCCGTATGGCGGCGGGACGGGGCTTGTCGGCGGGCAGGTTGCCGCCGAAGGACCCACGCCGCTGATCCTGTCGCTGGAGCGGATGAACCGGGTGCGCGATGTGTTGCCGGATGAGAATGTGCTGGTGGCGGAGGCCGGTGTGATTTTGGCTGATGTTCAGGCGGCAGCAGAAGCTGTGGATCGGTTGTTTCCCCTGTCGCTGGCGGCGGAGGGTTCCGCACGGATTGGCGGCAATCTGGCCACAAATGCAGGCGGCACGGGCGTGCTGCGCTATGGCAACGCGCGCGATCTGTGCCTGGGGCTGGAAGCGGTCTTGCCCGACGGGCAGATCTGGCACGGGCTGACGCGGTTGAGGAAGAACAACACGGGCTATGATCTGCGGCATTTGCTGATTGGGGCGGAAGGCACGCTGGGGGTGATCACGGCAGCGGCGCTGAAGCTGTTCCCCCGGCCAACGGCCGTCGGCACGGCGTTGCTGGTTGTAGACGATCCGCGCGCGGCGTTGGCGTTGTTGTCACTGGCGCGGGGGCAAATGGGGGAGACGGTCAGCGCCTTTGAACTGATCCACCGTCAGGGCTTTGATTTTCTGGCAGAGACCCTGCCGGAGGTGCGGCATCCCTTTGCCGAGCCGCCCGATTGGTGTGTGTTGATTGAAGTGGGCATGAGCGGCGCGGTTGATCCGAATGCAGCGCTTGAGGCGCTCTTCGCCGCAGCGCTTGAAGCAGGCGTTGTGCGGGACGGGCTCATCGCACAGAGCAGCACACAGGCGCGGGATTTCTGGCATATCCGCGAGATGATCCCCGAGGCCAACCGGCGCATTGGATCGGTGTCGAGTCATGACATTTCCGTGCCTTTGGGAGCCATCCCGGCGTTCATTAAGAACGGCGCGGAGATTATTGGAAAGATTGGAGATTTCCGCATCAACTGCTTCGGACATGTGGGCGATGGCAACCTGCATTACAACGTCTTTCCGCAGCCGGGGCGCACGCGGGCAGATCACGAGAACCAGCGCGATGTGATCAAACGCGCGGTGCATGATCTGGTGGATGAAATGGGCGGATCGATCAGCGCGGAGCATGGGATCGGGCGGCTGAAAGTCGGTGATCTTGAGCGCTACGGCGATCCGGCGAAACTGTCCGCGATGCGCGCCATCAAAGCCGCCCTTGATCCGCAGGGGATCATGAATCCGGGGGCGATCCTGCGCGGCTGAGCGCGGTTACTTCTTTTGCGCGCTTTTATCGCGGGCGGCTTTCTCTTCCTTGGTCAGCTTGTTGTTCCAAACATTGTTGCTTAGGCCCAATTCGGGCTTCATCGGTTTGGTTTTGCCTTTGCTGACGGTGCCGCCTTTGTTCAGGAATTCCTGAATGAGCGCGTCATCGGTGGTGGGTTTGGGGACATGTTTCATGGGATGAGCGTAGGGGGTGCGGTGATTCCGTGCAATGGTGGTGCGCGTCTGTGGGTTTTGAATTTCTGCTGAGAGGTCGTTCAGGGCGCGGTGCGTCCTGAACAGACCTGATCAAGGGTGGTCACGATTCGTGCCGCTGTAAAGGACAAGCCGCGCAAGGGCGCGGTCGCTTTGCGATCCTTGACAGCGCCAAGAATCGCGGTTGCTGCGTCACAGGCCGTCGAAGGCACAAAGCGCGTGGACGTCCATGCCCATCGCTTCGAGCTTTGCCCGGCCACCCAGTTCCGGCAGGTCGATGATGAAGGCAGTCGACACGATCTCTCCGCCCAGCCGCTCCAGCAGTTTGATCCCGGCTTCGGCCGTGCCGCCGGTGGCCAGCAGGTCATCGACCACCAGCACCTTTTCCCCGGCCTGAATGGCGTCATCGTGGATTTCCACAATCGCCTCGCCGTATTCCAGCTTGTAGTCCTGGGAGATCACCGTGCCGGGCAATTTGCCTTTCTTGCGGATCGGGACAAACCCCACCGACAGCTGATGCGCGATGGCACCGCCAAGGATGAAACCGCGCGCTTCCAGCCCCACCACCTTGTCGATCTCCATCCCCGCATAGGGGTGCAGCATCTGGTCGATGGCCATGCGGAACCCGCGCGGGTCGGCGAACAGGGTGGTCACATCGCGGAACATGATCCCTTCATGGGGGAAGTCGACAATGGTGCGGATGTAGTCTTCGATCTTTTTCATGCGGTGCTCCGGCGCAGGGTGGCGGTGAGAAGGCCCATGGTGACAAGCGCGCCGCCACCCGCGCGGGTGATCCATGTCAGCACGGAAGGGCGTTTGATGACGCGGCGCAGGCGGTCGGCCAGCAGGGCGTAGGCGAAGGCGTTGATCGCGGCGAGACCAACGAAGGTGGCGATCAGGATGGCGAACTGCGGCAGCAGGGGCGTGCCGGGGGTGATGAACTGCGGCACGAAGGCGATGAAGAAGGCGATGGATTTGGGGTTCAGTGCTGTGACCGCTGCGGTGTGGCGAAAGACCTGCGTGGCAGTGACATCTTCAACCGCTGGCGGGGCCAGGCCACCGGAGGGGGCGGAGCGGATGAGCTTGATGCCGAGCCAGATCAGATAGGCTGCCCCGACCCATTTCAGCGCGGTAAACAGGGTCGCAGAGGCCAGCACAAGCGCGCCAAGGCCCAGCAGAGAGGCCGTCATTGCCACCAGATCACCGAAGGCCACGCCAGCAGCAGAGGCCACGGCGACGGAGCGGCCTTTGCTGAGCGCATAGCTCAGCACCAGAAGGACGGTGGGGCCGGGGATCAGTAACAAAGCCGTGGAGGCGGCGAGAAATGCAAGCCAGAGGTCGAGCGGCATGATAGCGACTTTCCTGAGTTCAGATCATCATGAAAGAGCGATGTGCGGGAGGATGTAAACCCCGCCGGGCCAAGTGGAGCGGAAATGACCGTCAGGACAAGACGTGGTGTGCTGTTGGGCGCTGGCGCCGTGGGGGTGGCGGCAGCGGCAGCCGCGCTGTGGCCCGCACCCCGGCTGGCGTTTGACACCAAGGGGGTGCCACCGGGCTTTCGCCGTCTGATCCGGCCCGATGTTGGCATATCTGCGGCTGTCATGGGGGTGGGGCTGCTTCCGCCTCAGGCACCAGTCGCAGCCGCAGCGCTCTGTGCGCGTACCTTTCAGGGGGCGCAGATGGCGTCAGGTCGCGTGGCGGTTGCGGTCTTCTCTGACTACTTTTGCCCCTATTGCCGTATTCTGGATCCTGAGGTGGAAGGCATCGCCGCACAGGACGTCGATATCACGTTGGTGCGCCATGAGGTGCCGTTGCTGGGCCGACCGTCGCAGATGGCCGCCCGGGCCGCAATCGCGGCTGCGGCGCAGGGAGCGGGGGCTGCGTTTCGGGCGCGGTTGATGCGCACCAGTTTCGTCCCCAACCCCGCCTATTTGCGCAGTATTGCCGAGGAAGAAGGGCTGGATGGGGAGGCATTGATCGAAAAGATGGCCGCCTCTGAGACGGATGCAGCCTTGTCCGAAAGCCGCGCCCTGTTCCGCATCTTCGGCTTTCAGGGCACGCCGGGGATGGTGGTGGGCCGTACGATCGTGGCAGGCGGGCTTTCCGCACGGGAGCTCAAAGCCCTGATCGCGCTGGAGAAAGCGGCTGCACCCGCCTGTTAGATCACCCGGCCCGCCACCGCGTCCAGCTTGGCCATCAGTGCGGGATCACGGGCATCTGGCTGGGTGAGGATCGCAAACTCCAGCGCGCGGTCACAGCCATGGGGGCAGGGCGCGCGCTCAGTACCCAGAAGTGCCGGCAGCCGGGAAACCAGATCGCGGCCCTTGTCGGCATTGCCCATCAGGGTCTTGATGATCTCGGTCACATCGACCTCCCCATGATCGGGATGCCAGCTGTCATAATCCGTGATCATCGCGACGGAGGCGTAACACAGCTCCGCTTCACGGGCGAGTTTCGCCTCCGGCATGTTGGTCATGCCGATCACATCCGCGCCCCAGCTTTCCCGGTACATCTTCGATTCCGCCAGTGTCGAGAACTGCGGCCCTTCCATCGCCAGATAGGTGCCACCGTCATGGACGGTGATGCCGGCGCCCCGCGCCGCCTCAAGACAAGCCGCGCCCAACCGTGGGCAGGTGGGATGCGCAACGCTCACATGGGCCACGCAACCGGTGCCGAAGAAGCTCTTCTCCCGCGCGAAGGTGCGGTCAATGAACTGATCTACAATGACAAAATCACCCGGTGCCATTTCATCCCGAAACGACCCGCAGGCAGAGACAGAAATCACATCCGTACACCCCAGCCGCTTCAAAGCGTCAATGTTGGCACGGTAGGGCACAGTGGTGGGGGAATGCACATGGCCGCGCCCGTGGCGGGGCAGGAACACCATCTCAGTGCCATTCAAACGTCCCGTCAAAAGCTGATCTGACGGCGCGCCCCAAGGGGTCTCCACGCTGGTCCAGGTCGCGTCCTGCAATCCGTCGATGTCATAGATGCCGGAACCACCGATGACGGCAATCTTGGGAGCGCTCATGGAAACCTCATGTGTTGGGGGCGGGGGTGATGGTGTTCAGACATGCAAAAACGGCAGCGCCTTTACAAGCCCTGCCGCGTTGGTCGTCACATGGATGTGTCCGCGTCAGCCGCCTGCGCGCATCCGGCGCAGGGGCCAGAGGGCCAGCAGGCCAAGGCCCATCAGCCAGACCGAGGCGGGCAGGGGCACGGCCGCCACCTGTACGTTCAACACCACGTTATCAATGGTGGCTTTGCCACATTGGTTGCCGCAGCCAAACAGGAAGCGATCGCTCGACCAGATCGACCGGCTGTTGGCGGTGACCGCAAGCCGGACCTCATCCAGATCGGCGAATTCGGAGCTGGGCTGGTAGCTGGACCGCCCGTTCGGGTCGATCCGCGTGCGGGCGATGATCTCCCCGTCGCGCAGGCCCGTGATGGCGAGGAAAGGATGGCTGTCTGATCTCTGCGGGCGGGCGGCTTCGGCCAGCTCACCCTGCGGGCCCACATCCCAAAAGAACGATTCCTCAATCAGGTTGCCGCCGCGTTCGATCACCTCTTCATCGCGCCCCGCGTTGAACAGGTTCCGCGCGATCTTGAACACCTCATAGTTCGCGTCCACGTCGAAGGACACAAGATCGAACCGCACACCGGGATCGGCGAGGATCTTCATCTGCTGGGACAGACCATCGTCCCCCAGCACGACCTCGGGACCGCAAACGCCGATGAAGCCATTGTTGGGGTTTGTGTAGGAAACACCGCCCTGACTGCCGCTGGTTGCTGGCGCGCCACCGCATTGGAAGTCATCAAAAGTCAGCGTCACAGAGCCGGCTGTCGCGGTCTGCCCGAACGCCAACATCACCAGTACCAGAAACAATCTCGCCATTTCAGCCTCACCCGTTTCGAATTTGTGAACAGGATGCAGGACCCGTGTGGGATTGTCTACACTTCGTCCGAGGTAGGTAAGAAAGCGTGTTCAAAGGGTTTCCATCGCGCAACAGACGCGCTAGGGGGGCCGCAGTTTCCCGTGACAATTCCCTGATGAGGTCGCCCAATGGTGCGTTCCACCTTCCGTAGTTTTACAAAGAACTTGCAGGTCACTGATCTGCGCTGGATGCCGGAGGATGGGTTCTCCCCCTCACGGCTGCGCATTGAGCTGCTGTCCGGGCTGACGGTTGCATTGGCACTGGTGCCCGAAGCGGTTGCCTTTGCCTTTGTCGCAGGCGTGCATCCGCTGGTGGGTCTTTATGCTGCGTTTCTGGTGGGGTTGATCACCGCGCTGATTGGCGGACGTCCGGGGATGATTTCAGGTGCGACGGGCGCGCTTGCGGTTGTGATGGTGGCTTTGGTGGCGCAGCACGGGGTGGAATACCTTTTTGCGACCGTGATCCTGATGGGTTTTTTGCAGGTTTTTGCAGGGGTTATGCAGTGGGGTAAGTTCATCCGGCTGGTCCCGCATCCGGTGATGCTGGGCTTCGTCAATGGATTGGCGATTGTGATTTTCCTGGCGCAGCTGGGGCAGTTCAAAGTGCCCGGCACGATGGAGAACACAGGCCACGGCATGAGTGGCGGTGAATGGCTGACCGGCCAGCCGCTTTTCTTGATGCTGGCACTGGTGGCCGCAACGATGGCGATCATCTGGGTGATGCCGCGCATCACCAAGGCGATCCCGGCACCGCTTGCAGGCATTGGTATCGTCGCTGTCGTGGTGATTGCCACCGGCATGGATGTGCCGCGCGTGGGAGATCTGGCCTCGATCGAGGGGGGCTTTCCCATGCCGCACAACCCCTTTGGAGAGGGCACGGGGCTTTATGGCACGGCGCTGGCCCCGTTCACGCTTGAGACGCTCTACATCATCCTGCCCTACGCGGTGATCCTTGCGGCCATCGGTCTGATCGAATCTCTGCTGACGCTGAACCTTGTGGGGGACATGACCAACACCCGTGGCGGGGCGAGCCAGGAGTGTATCGCCCAAGGCATCTCCAACACCGTAACCGGCTTTTTTGGCGGCATGGGCGGGTGCGCAATGATTGGCCAGTCGATGATCAACGTGAAATCCGGCGGCCGCACCCGCGTCGCGGGCATTGCGGCGGCCATCTTCCTGTTGCTGTTCATCCTTGTCGGCGCGCCGCTGATCGAGCAAATCCCGCTGGCCGCTTTGGTGGGTGTGATGTTCATGGTCGTGATCGGGACCTTCGCGTGGAACTCCCTGACGATCCTGCGCAAGGTGCCCCTGACGGATGCGTTTGTGATCCTCTTGGTGACCGTCGTGACCGTGATGGAAGACCTTGCCGTGGCGGTGGTCGTGGGCGTGATCGTATCCGCGCTGGCCTACGCCTGGAACAACGCGCGGCGGATCCATGCCAAGACCTATGTGACCCCGGAAGGCGCGCAGGTCTATCAGGTGCAGGGACCGCTGTTTTTCGGCTCCTCCGATGGGTTCATGGAGCTTTTCGATGTGGACGCGGACCCAAGCCGGGTGATCGTCGACTTTGCCGACAGCCGCGTGGTGGACCAATCCGCGTTGCAGGCGATCGAGGCGATTGCCGGCAAATATGAAACGGCCGGAAAGCGGATTGAGCTGCGCCACCTCAGCCGGGATTGTCACCGGCTGCTGTCAAAGGCGGGGCATCTGGTGGTCGACAGTGATGACGATCCCGATTACCAGCTGGCAGTGGATTACCAGGTGCGCACCGGCATTCTGGGCGGGCATTGACACCCCGCCCCACATCCACACCTTTCGCGCAGCCGCCCCCTTCCAAATGGTTCAAAAACCCCACCGGAGGTCTGAAATCTCTTCTCAGGCGTCCGCATCGTGCGGACCCGTCATTCGTCCGGGCGCAACAGTTCAAACACATCCGTGACGGTGGTGTAATCGCGATACCCCATCCGGCTGAGCGGGGTATAGGTCGTCGCGTCAAACTTTCCGTCGACCAGACAATCGTCGCGCAGGTGCACGCCCACGACCTCTCCGAACACCACATAGTTCACGTCACCTTCGATCTTGACGATCTGGGTCACCCGACATTCCAGCGCGGCAGGGGCGTTGGCGACGCGCGCGCAGGGAATTTCCGTGCACTCCACTTTATCGATCCCGGCATGCTGAAATTCATCCACCTCATGGGGCAGTGTCGCGGAAGAGACATTCATCACGTCCTGCGCGGCCAGTTCCACCACATTGGCGCAGAACACGCCTGTTTCCCGGATATTGGCCACCGAATCCTTGGTGCCGTCCCGATCTTCCTTGGCCCCGGTAGAGGCAAACATGACCTGTGGCGGCACGTAAGCCACAGCATTGAAGAAGGAATACGGCGCCAGATTGTCCCGTCCCGCGCTGTCCCGGCTGGAGATCCAGCCGATGGGCCGTGGTGTGACGATGGCATTGAAAGGGTTGTGGGGCAGGCCGTGGCCGTCTTGGGGGCGGTAGAACATCCGGGTCTCCTTGGTTTGCACCCCTGCCTAGCGTCATGCTAGGGGCAAGGCCACCGCAAACCCAGAAGGCCCGCCGCGTTGTATACCTTGTCTCCCGAAACCGCCGCCGACGACTGGGAGGTTGAAGCGCTCTATGACACCTGTTTTGCGCCGGGTCGGGAGGCGCTGTCGTCCTACCGTCTGCGCGATGACGTGCCAGCGGTGCCGGGGCTGAGCCTTGTGGCGCGCGACTCAGGCGGCATTCTGGGCGGCGCGATCCGGTATTGGCCGGTGCGTATTGCCGCGACGCCAGCATTGCTGCTGGGACCGGTTGCCGTGCACCCGACCCGGCAGGGCGAAGGGTTGGGACATGCCCTGATCGAGGAAAGCCTGCGTCTGGCGCAGCCGTCGGGATGGGACCGGGTCATGCTGGTGGGCGATGCGCCATACTACCAACGCTTTGGTTTTACCCGGTTGGAGGGCGTAGAGATGCCGCCCCCCACCAACCCTGACCGCGTCCTGGGCCGGGACCTGAGCCCTGACGCCTGGGACGGGGTCCGGGGGCCAGTCCGGCGCTGGTCGGATTGAAATCGCGGTGCGCATGCCCCACATCTAGGGGTGAAAGGACACCGAATGGATATCACCGACACTTTGCCCGCCACCGTCGATGTGGAAGCGCAGCTTGACCAGATCGCAGCACGTTACCAGGCTGCGGGTGGGGTCGGGATCCATGTGCTGAACCTGATTGGCGGGTCTGCGGATGGTTTGCTGGACCGATTGCCCGCGCCTGTGCGCCGCAATCTGGAAGGGGCCACGACCAAAGCGCTGGAGCAGGCGATGAAAGCCGCGCACACCAGCCGGACGTATGTGCCGGACCAGAAAGACTGGCTCAATCAGGCCGTCAGCGCCGCGATGGGCGCGGCTGGCGGGGCAGGCGGCTTGCCCACGGCTTTGGCAGAATTGCCGGTCACAACAACGTTGTTGTTGCGGGTCATTCAGGGAGTCGCGGTTGAACACGGGTTTGATCCGGCGTCGGAAAGTGTGCAGTTCGATTGCGTACAGGTTTTTGCCGCCGCAGGGCCTTTGTCGGATGACGATGGCGTTGATCTGGGCTTTCTGTCCGCCCGACTGGCGCTGACGGGCAAGGCGATGCAGGCGGTCATCGCGCGCGTGGCACCACAGCTGGCGGTCGTGCTGGGCCAGAAACTGGCGGCACAGGCGGTGCCGGTGCTGGGTGCCGTGGCCGGAGCGGCGACGAATTACGCCTTCACCAGCTATTATCAGGACATGGCGCATGTGCATTTTGCCATGCGCAAGCTCGCCATTGATGGCGATGTGCCACATGACCAGCTGGTCGCCCGTCTGGCGCTGAAAATGGGCCGCGTGCCGGTGCGCGAGGTCTGAGCTCAGCGCCCGATGCTGCCCGGTGCGACCGTGGTGGCCTTCAGGATCGCATGGCAGGCCATACCCGGGGCCAGCCCCATCTCATCCACTGCCCGCGCTGTGACACGGGCCAGCAGGCGGTCCGCCCCGGCTTTCAGGGCGATGGCTGCCCCCGGACCATCACCTGGGTGCACATCCTCCACCGTGACGGGCAGCACGTTGACGGATGACAGCCCGCGCGGTTGATCCTTCGACAGGATCACATCCTGCGCCAGCACCCGCAGACGCACCCTTGCGCCAATCTCTGCCCGGACACCGGGCAATTCCAGCTGGCCTGCGCTGATCGCAAGGGTGGACAGCCCGTCGTCTGCATGGGCCAGCACCTGCGCTTCGATGACGGCACCGGCTTCGCGCACCCCCAGCAGCGGCACGGCGGCGGGATCGGCCATTACCTCAAACAAAGGACCCTGACGCGCGACGCGCCCGTCCTGAAGCAGAACAAGCCGGTCTGCGAGACGGGCGATTTCGTCGACCGCATGGCTGACATAGAGAATGGGCAGGCCCAGCGGCCCGTCGCGCAATCGCTCAAGATAGGGCAGGATGTCCTGCTTGCGCGGGCCATCGAGGCTGGCAAGCGGTTCGTCCATCAGCAGCATGCGCGGGCGGCTCAAGAGCGCGCGGCCAAGGGCGACGCGTTGTTTCTCTCCGCCCGACAGGGTGCCGGGGGCGCGGGTCAGCACCGCATCAAGCCCCAACAACGCCACCACATCGTCCAGCGTTGGACCGGGACGGTCGCGCGGCGCATAGCGGCTGCCAAACATCAGGTTCTCGGTGACGCTGAGATGGGAAAAAAGGCGTGCATCCTGAAAGACATAGCCCAGACCACGGGCCTGCGGCCGCACATCTGTGCCGCTTGCGGCGTCAAAGAGCACATCTTTGCCCCGCGCGATCCGGCCCTCATCCGGGCGCAGCAACCCGGCAACAGCGTTGATGATTGTGGTCTTGCCCGCGCCAGAGCGGCCAAAGAGGGCCGTAATCCCCGGCCCCGCGTCAAAGCTGACATCGAGCGCGAACCCCGCGAACCGGTGGCGTATGTCGACGGTCAGGCTCACAGGCCAGCGATCCGTGCCGCGACGCGCCGCGCCAGCGCTTCTGACAGCGCAACAGCGGCGAGGGCGACGATGCAGGCCATGACCACCATCACGGCGGCCTGGCTTTCCCCGCCGGGGATTTGCAGGGCGGTCCAGATCGCGCTGGGCAGGGTTTGCGTCTGGCCGGGGATATTGGCGACAAAGGTGATGGTGGCGCCGAATTCGCCCATGGCTTTGGCAAAGCCCATCACCGCGCCGGCAAGGATGCCGGGGGCAATGAGCGGCAGGGTCACGCGGGCAAATATGGCCATGCGGGGCGCACCAAGGGTCGCGGCGGCTTCTTCCAGCTTGGGATCGACAGCTTCAATCGCCAGCCGCATGGCGCGCACCATCAGCGGAAATCCCATGATGATCGCAGCCAGCACCGCACCCGACCAGTGAAACGCAAGACCGAGGCCGAGGCTTTCCAGCAATCGGCCCATTGGCGCTGTGCGTCCAAAGGCGATCAGCAGCAGATACCCTGTCACCACCGGCGGCAGGACCAGCGGCAGATGCACCAGCGCATTCAGCAGGCCTTTGCCCCGAAAGGACCGCCGCGCCAGCAGCCAAGCCACCCAAAGCGCCAGCGGGATGGCCAGCACAGTAGCCCAGCAGGCAACCCAGAGCGACAGGCGCAGGGCGTCCCATGCGGCGGCGTCCACGCTCATGAGGGCGGCGGCGCAAAGCCGTGGACGGCAAAGCGGGATTGGGTGGCGGGGGACATCAGGAAGGCCAGCAGGTCTGCCCCTGCGGGGCTGAGGGCGGTGGCGGGATAGGTGATGGGATCATGGGTGTCGGGGGGAATGGCAAAGACCACATCGACGCGGGCTTCCGCTGCGGCGTCGCTGGCATAGACAATCCCGAAAGGCGCATCGGCGCGGGCCACCAGCGCAAGGGCGGCGCGGACGTTGTCCGTTTCCGCAAGCTGGATCTGAAGGCTGTCCCAGAGGCCTGATGCCGCCAGCCATTGGCGCGCGTAGATGCCTGCGGGCACCGCATCCCGTTGCCCCATGGCGAGGCGCCCGTTGCCCAGTTGCACGGGCAGCAAACCCGGCTCCCCCAGCGGCATTGTGCCGGCAGGGCCAATCACCACCAGCCTGTTGCCGGCGACGGCTTGCGTGCTTTCACCGGCGACCACGCCCTGATCCACCAGCCAGTCCATCCAGTCGGTATTGGCGAGGATCACCAGATCCGCCGGTGCCCCTGCGGCCACTTGCCGGGCCATGGTGCCGGACCCGCCATAGGACAGGCTGAGCGTGCTGTCATAGCTTTCGGTCACGTCTTCCAGCACGCCGCGCAGGCTGGCGGCGGCAAAAACGGTCACGGGGGGCGGATCGGCCAAGGCGGCAGTCCCGCTCCAAAGCGCTGAAAGGAAAAGGAAGGTACGTATCATCGGGGGCACTATTGAACATGGCCCCTTGGGGTACAAGCCTTGCACGCCCGCTGGCCTTCGCCTAATCCCGGTTCTATGATTGGACCGACAGTATTTCTGCGCTGAACGATGGGGTGCGCATGATCAAGCAATTGCCCATTTCCCTGCATGGTGCAGCCAAAAGAGATGTGCGCACGCAGTTTGCTGCGCTGTGTTATCGGATCAAACGCGGCAAGGTGCAGGTGCTGCTGGTGACCTCCCGCCGCACCAAGCGCTGGATCGTGCCCAAAGGCTGGCCGATGGAAGGGCGCACGCCCGCGGCCTCTGCGTTGCAGGAGGCATGGGAAGAAGCCGGGGTGCGCGGGCGGGCTGATGGGCCGTGTCTGGGCGTCTATTCCTACGCGAAGGGACGGCTCGAAACGGATGATTTGCAGTGCCTTGCGATGCTCTATCCCGTGGCGGTCAAAGCCTTGGCCAAACGTTTTCCCGAATACGGGCAGCGCCGCCGCCGCTGGGTGTCGCGCAAGAAAGCCGCACGATTGGTGACGGAGCCGGAACTGGCGCAGCTGATCAAGGATTTTGACCCGCGCCCCAGTGGTAAATCCCGGTAAACAGGGGCTGTCATGCTTGACGCATGCGGGCCGCTGCCCCATCTGTTGGCGCAGCAACAACGCAGGCCAGCATGATCAGCTACACGCTCAGATGTGATCAGGGACATGACTTTGACAGTTGGTTCCAGTCCGCTTCCGCCTATGACGCGCTTGAGAAGGCGGGGCATCTGTCCTGTGCGGTGTGCGGCTCCGCGACGGTGGGCAAAGCCGTGATGGCACCACGCATCACCAAAGGCGGGGAGACAGACGCGGCCCCCATGGCGCTGAGCGCACCGGGGTCGGACGCGGAAAGAGCCTTGGCGGAAATGCGTCAGAAAGTTGAGGAAAACTCCGACTACGTTGGTGACAAGTTCGCCGATGAGGCCCGCGCGATGCATCTTGGTGACGCGCCGGAACGGTCGATCTATGGCGAGGCGAATTTGCAGCAGGCAAAGGCGCTTGTGGACGACGGGGTGCCGGTGATGCCGCTGCCCTTCAAGCCGAAAAAGAAACTCAGCTGAGCTGAAAGGACGATCATGACAATTCTGATTACCGGCGCAACCCGAGGCATCGGCGCAGGGCTGGCGGCCCATTACACGGCAGCAGGCCAAGAGGTGATTGGCACCGGCCGCAGTGCGGGCGCGCAGATGATGCTGGATGTCACCCAGCCCCGGTCACATGCCGAAATGGCCGAAGCGCTGGGGGATCGCGCGATTGATCTGCTGGTGTGCAATGCGGGTGTCTATCTGGACAAGGGGCATGCGCTGGAAGACGGTTTTGGCGCGGATCTCTGGGCGCAGACCTTTGCGGCCAATGTGACGGGGGTGTTCTTGACCATTCAGCACCTGTTGCCACACCTGCGCCGGGCCGGGGGCGCAAAGATCGCCATCATCGGCTCGCAGATGGGCTCGGACACCCGTGCGGGCGGCGGCAGCTATATCTACCGGGCCTCCAAGGGGGCCGTGCTGAACCTGGGGCGGAACCTTGCGCTGGATCTCAAGCCTGAGGGGATTGCCGTAGGGGTCTACCATCCGGGGTGGGTGCGCACCGACATGGGCAGTGATGCAGCCGCGATCAGCGTGACGGAATCCGTTGCGGGGCTTGTCGCGCGGTTTGAGGCGCTGAGCGTGGAGACGACGGGTTGTTTTGAGATGTGGGACGGAGATGCCTGTCCGTTCTGAGCGGCACCCTCAGACAGGAGCGGGCAAGCCCGCATGCGATTTTATGGATTTGTCTTCGCCAAATCGGGAACGAGGCTCTGCCTCGTGCTCCGGGATATTTGTAGAGAAAAGAGGGGCGGGGCCTGACTTGCCCTTGGAGGGCTGAGCGCGTAGAGAGCCGCAGAGTTTGAAGGCGAGGGATCATGCCTGTTCTGGTGATGAAATTCGGTGGCACGTCGGTGGCCACATTGGACCGTATCCGCCGCGCGGCAAAACGTGTGGGGGTTGAGGTGGCCAAGGGCTATGATGTGATCGTCATCGTCTCGGCCATGTCAGGCAAGACCAATGAGCTGGTGGGCTGGGTGAATGAGACGTCACCGCTTTATGATGCGCGTGAGTATGATGCGGTGGTGTCTTCAGGCGAGAATGTGACGGCGGGGCTGATGGCCCTGACCTTGCAGGAGATGGATGTGCCCGCGCGGTCCTGGCAGGGCTGGCAGGTGCCGGTGCGGACGTCGTCGGCCCATTCGGCTGCGCGGATCGAGGAAATTCCCAGCGACAACATCTTGGCCAAGTTCGGCGAAGGCATGAAGGTTGCTGTGGTGGCGGGCTTTCAGGGCGTGAGCCCGGAGGGGCGGATCACCACGCTGGGGCGCGGTGGGTCGGATACCACGGCGGTGGCTTTTGCGGCGGCGTTCGAGGCGGAACGCTGTGATATCTATACCGATGTCGATGGGGTCTATACCACCGATCCACGGGTTGAGGCGAAGGCGCGCAAGCTGGACCGGATATCCTTCGAGGAGATGCTGGAGCTGGCATCGCTTGGCGCGAAGGTCTTGCAGACACGCTCGGTCGAGCTGGCGATGCGCTACAAGGTGAAGCTGCGCGTGTTGTCGAGCTTTGAAGAACAATCAGATGACGCAGGCACGCTGGTCTGTGATGAGGAGGAAATCATGGAAAGCAATGTTGTCGCAGGCGTCGCCTTCAGCCGGGATGAAGCGAAGATGACCCTTGTCTCCGTCGCGGACCGTCCGGGGATTGCGGCCACGATCTTCAGCACGCTCAGCGATGCGGGGGTGAATGTGGATATGATCGTTCAGAACATCTCGGAGGAGGGGCGCACGGATATGACCTGGTCCTGTCCGGTCGATCAGGTGGCGCGCGCCGAAAAGGCGATGGCGCAGGCGGCGACCGACGGGGTGTTCAACTATCAAGAGTTGATCGTTGACAATGATGTGGCCAAAGTATCCGTCGTGGGGATCGGGATGCGCAGCCACACGGGCGTGGCCGCAAAGATGTTCCAGTGTCTGTCCGCCGAAGGCATCAATATCAAGGTGATCACCACGTCAGAGATCAAGATATCCGTTCTGATTGACCGCAAATACATGGAACTGGCCGTCCAAGCGCTGCATGACGCTTTTGAGCTGGACAAAGCAGCTTGAGGCGCGTTTAGGCCACGCGGCGTTTGCGGATCATCAGATAGACCGGCAGCCCAAGGCAGCTGGTCAGCACCATGAAGAGCGCCCACCCCTGACCGCGCATGCCGCGGGATGTGGCGTCACGGTAAGTCCACCAGGCACCGGCGATGGACAGGATCAGAAGTCCGATAAACAGCATGTGAAAGCCTCCCTTGCCTTTGATTTGGGCATCTGGAGGCGCGGTCGCAAGGCCCTGCGTGTCTGATCGCTACGCAGAGGCTGGACAACGGGCGCACTTTTCCTCTCTGTTGAACTGTGGTCTAAGCCGCTTAATCACGGGGGGAGGCGCGCGGGAATGCCAGAGCGCTTTGAAACGGAAAGCCGAAAACTGCTGGGTCGCTTGCGCGACGCCATGGCAGGCGATGACGCGGGTCAGGCGCGGCTGAACAAGATCACGCATCTGATTGCCACGTCGATGGGCTGCGAAGTCTGCTCCATCTACCTGTTCCGCGACCAGGATACGCTGGAGCTCTGTGCGACCGAAGGGTTGAATGCGGCAGCGGTGCATGAAACGCGGATGAAGCTGGGCGAAGGTCTGGTGGGCCGGGTGGCCAAGCGGCGCAAGGTGGTCAACACGCCAAATGCCCCGCAAGCGCCGGGGTTTCGCTTCATGCCGGAGACGGGGGAAGAGATCTATTCCTCCTTCCTCGGCGTGCCGGTGCAGCGCTTGGGAGAGCCGTTGGGCGTTCTCGTGGTGCAATCGAAAACGGCGCGGGAATTCTCCGCTGATGAGATTTACGCGCTTGAAGTGGTCGCCATGGTGCTGGCTGAGATGACGGAGCTGGGTGCATTTGTGGGCGAAGGGGCCGCGATGTCCGCGCGCCACAGCCAGCCGGTGATGACCCGCGGCACCGTGGGGCAGGAGGGCGTGGCCGAAGGGCATGTCTGGCTGCATGAGCCGCGCGTGGTGGTGTCAAACCCGATTGCCGATGATCCGGTCCGCGAGACGGAGCGGCTGACCGAAGCGGTGGATCAGCTGCGGCTGAGCGTGGATCAGATGCTGTCGATGGCGGCAGGGGACAAGGATCAGCAGCAGGTCATCGAAGCCTACCGCATGTTTGCCAATTCCAAGGGCTGGATGCGGCGGATGACGCAGGACATCCAGAACGGCCTGTCTGCCGAAGCGGCTGTGGAAAAGGAACAATCGCAGGCCCGCGCCCGGATGAGCGAGATCACAGACGCCTATCTGCGGGAGCGGTTGAGCGATCTGGATGATCTCAGCAATCGGTTGCTGCGCATTCTGACCGGGCAGGGCGCGGATACCGGCGCCGAATTACCCCGCGATCCGATCCTTGTTGCGCGTAACATTGGACCGGCGGAGTTGCTGGAGTATGGCCGCAAGCTCAAGGGGATCGTGCTGGAAGGTGGATCGGTGGGCAGCCATGCGGCGATTGTCGCGCGGGCGCTGGCGATCCCGCTGGTGGTGCATGCAAGCCGGATCACCAATGAAGCGCTGAATGGCGATCATATCATGGTGGACGGGGAGCAGGGCATTGTGCACCTGCGTCCCGAGGATACGGTTGCGGCGGCATTTCGCGACAAGATCGCCATGCAAGCGGCTGCGCAGGAACGATATTCCTCGATTAGGGATCTGCCGGCCATGACCCGGTGCGGCAATACAATTGGCCTGCATATGAACGCGGGCCTGATGGCGGACCTGCCTTCGCTCGGCAATTCCGGCGCGGAAGGTGTGGGCCTGTTCCGGACGGAACTCCAGTTTCTGGTGCGCAACAAGATGCCCCGGCGGTCTGAGCTGTCAGCGCTCTACAGCCGCGTTCTGGATGCGGCACAGGGCAAGCGGGTGGTGTTTCGCACGCTCGACATCGGGTCGGACAAGGTGCTGCCCTACATGAAACCCAACGATGAGCCGAACCCGGCGCTGGGCTGGCGCGCGATCCGGGTTGGGCTTGATAAACCGGGGGTGATGCGCATGCAGTTGCAGGCGTTGATCCGTGCGGCAAACGGGCGGCCGCTGACGGTGATGTTCCCCTTTGTGGCGCAGTTTGAGGAATTCCGCGCCGCGCGGGCGGAAATGGACAAGGCACTTGCCCGCGAAGATCGGCTGGGCCACGTGCTGCCGGAACGGATTGAGGTGGGGGCGATGCTGGAGACGCCCAGCCTCGCTTTTGCGCCGCAGAAGTTCTTTGAAGAGGTGGAGTTTCTGTCGATTGGTGGCAATGACCTCAAGCAGTTCTTCTTCGCCGCAGATCGTGAGAATGAGCGGGTGCGCCGGCGCTATGATACGCTGAACGTCAGTTTCCTGACCTTTCTCGAAGGGATCGCGGACCGGTGTCGGGTTACCGACACGGCGCTGTCGTTCTGTGGTGAAGATGCGGGGCGCCCGGTTGAGGCTTTGTGCTTTGCTGCCATCGGGTTTCGGACGCTCTCCATGCGTCCTGCGTCAATCGGGCCGGTCAAGAGCCTGCTGCGGCGCTGCGCGCTGGATGAGGTGCGACAGGTCATTCACGATGCCAGAGACCGCGGAGAGATGTCTGTACGCGGCGCGGTGATGGAGTATGTCCGGGCCCAGCATCAAGGCTGAGGCGGGATCGGGGAGGGGTTATGATCGAGGTGACGCAAGGCAGTCTGCCTATCGTGCTCGGCATCCCTCATTCGGGTACGGAAGTGCCTGTGGATATCTTTGAAACCTTCAGTGACACAGGCAGGGCGCTCGCCGAGACGGATTGGCATATTGACCGTCTTTACAACGGCTTGGGGATGGATCTTAGCGTGATTCAAACGCCCATTCACCGCTACGTTCTGGACGTTGATCATGCGCCGGAAACCTCGAAGACCTTTCCCTGGCTCTCTGCCTCGGGGCTTTTTCCCCTTACAGACCGTGAAGGTGCCGCGATTTACCGTGAAAATGCCGCGCCAGACGCGGCAGAAATGGCTGCGCGGATAGAACGGTATCATTTGCCCTATCACGATGCGATTTCGGTCGAAATGCAGCGCCTCAAGGAGCTCCATGGCACTGCGTTACTGTTCGATTGTCATTCAATTGGATCATTTAATCCACAGGATGTCCTGCATGACTTTCCAACTTTCAACATTTGGACCAATTTATCCAAATCCTGTACACCTTCGATGGAACGTTCTGTTCTGACGCGCTGTTATGCGGCCCAAGACTACGATACGGCGCTCAGTCCCGGCACCAGCGGCGGATGGTCTGTGCTCAAACACGGGCGTCCGGCACGCAACCTCCATGCGATGCGGCTGGAACTGGCTCAGCGGAGTTACATGGATGAAGTGCCGCCCTGGCATTGGCGTGCTGACAAAGCAGAGCGTTTGAGGTCTGTTTTATATAGGGTTCTCAACGACTTGGTTGAATTGCTCAATGAGCGCTCACAATGGTGAGCATACAGATGTCTTAAATCGCGAAATGTAGACGAGGGGCATCAGAACGCGGTTTGATTTTGGCTGAAACGTAATCAAACATCTGAATCAACAGAGAAATTCGGGTGCGCGCGCTTGGGTGATCAATCGTCGTTTGCGAGCGGTGTTCTGGAGTGGTGAACTATATATAGATTCTGAATTTCAAATTAAATATCAAATAGTTAAGGGATGATCCTAATCTCGATTAAGCACCCTTCACACCGATTGGGTTCTCCGAAAAACTCCTGGTGAGACTCCATGCCAACGCTTGAAGGCTCTGTTGAAATAGGGCGCATCGCGATACCCGACGCGCAGTGCAATATCCGCGATGGGATGCAGGGTGAACTTCAGCAGACGCTCCGCTTCGATCATGCGTCTGCGGGTGATCAGATCGTTTGGGGTGGCACCCAGGATGCGTTTGCTGATCCGGGTGAGATGCGGGGGCGAAACCCCAAGCGCATGGGCATACCACCCAACAGCGGCGTCACTGGTGTATTTCTGTTCGATCAGTTTGCAGAACGTCTGGCACTGTTGTTCGTGTTTGGTCAGATCGATGCCACCGGTGGCGGGGGCGATGTGCTGTGGCTGCCCGGCGGTCAGGTAGATCAGCAAGGTCTGGATCAGATGCTGCAACAATTCGGTTCGGTCGGCTTCAAAAGCGTGAAAGGCGCGGGCAAGGTGCCGGGTGATCTGTCGCACCCCGTCAAAGTTCAGCGTGGGGGTCGGTGTCATGACCCGTGGCTTGCCCTGCGTAAAGACGCTCAGACGGTTGCGCGCGGTGTCTTCCAACTGCTCCAGCGGAAAACTCAGCACGTCGCCCACAATGTCCTTGGGAAACTGAAAACCATGAGTGACCATGGGCGGCACACAAAGGATCGTCGGCCCCGTGGTGCGAAACGCGACCTCTCCGGCTTGCACCTGCACACCGGGTGTTTCGAACAGAAAGAACTGCGAAAGGGCTTCGTGGCGGTGCAGTTTGATGTCCCACCCATGTTTGCTGCTGCGCTCACGGATGGTCTCATGGTGGACCGGATCAGATTCCGTGGCAGACAGGAATTCGCCATAGAGCGCATAGGTCGGGATGGGTTTTTGAAGCAAAAGATAATTCCCCGGTCGTTTTTGTTCCCTGTGGTAGCCAAAAGATCGGATAGTGCAAGTATTAACGGCAATGGTCCCTTGAGACCGGACGGGCATTCTGCCTAGTCTCAACCTCAGGTTCCGTTCGGCGAGTGTCTTAATGTCCAAATCCCATCGTACATCGGTCTGCATCATTGGCGCGGGACCTGCCGGATTGTTGTTATCGCAACTGTTGGCCAATGCCGGTGTGGACAGCATCGTGATTGATCGCCGTGACCGCAGCTACATCGAAGGGCGTATTCGGGCCGGTGTCCTGGAGCGTGGCACCGTTGACGCGCTGACGGAGGCGGGTGTGGGCGACAGGATGCACCAAGAGGGGCTGGTGCATGAAGGTTTCGAGCTGGCCTTTGACGGGGAGCGCCACCGCATTGATATCGCGGCGCACACGGGCGCATCGGTGCTGGTGTACGGCCAGACTGAAGTGACGAAGGACCTGTTCGACAAGCGAACCGCCGAAGGCGCACGTTTTTTCTTCAATGCCGAAGACGTCACGCCCGAAGGGATGAAAACGGATCAACCCACGGTCAGTTTTACCCAAAACGGCACGGCGATGACGGTGACATGTGACTACATCGCGGGCTGTGATGGCTTTCACGGCGTGTCGCGCCGGGCTATCCCCCGGGATGTGCTCAACACCTTTGAGCGTGTCTATCCCTTTGGTTGGCTTGGGCTTTTGACCGAACGCCCGCCGGTGAGTGACGAATTGATCTATGCCAATCACGCGCGCGGATTTGCCTTGTGTTCCATGCGGTCGCAGACCCGCAGTCGATACTACCTCCAGTGTGAAGCCGGGGATGATGTGGCCAATTGGTCCGACACCCGGTTCTGGGAAGAACTGGCCCGCCGCATCGGTGAAGCCTCTGCCGCAGATTTGCAAACCGGCCCATCGATTGAGAAATCCATCGCACCGCTGCGGTCCTTCGTGGCGGAGCCGATGCGGTATGGAAACCTGTTTCTTGCGGGGGATGCGGCGCATATTGTTCCGCCGACAGGGGCGAAGGGGCTCAATCTGGCCGTGGCAGATGTGCGTTTGCTGTCGCGCGCCTTGATCGAACGCTATCGCACCGGCACGACCGAGCATATCGGCAGCTATTCACAGATCGTTCTGGCCCGCGTCTGGAAGGTGGAGCGGTTCTCATGGCAGCTGTCCAACCTGATGCACCAGTTTCCCGAGCATTCGGCGTTTGAAAAGCGGATGCAGCGGGCTGAGTTCGATTACCTCGTGCAATCGGAAGCCGCATCGAAGACAATTGCAGAGAATTACGTAGGCCTGCCGCTGGAGTGATCCGGCGCAGGGGCGGAGAGGCTTTTGGACTTCAAGACGTGCAACGAGACCCTGATTGCCTATCGCCATCAACAGGGCAGTGGGCCGGTTGTGGTCTGCGCCCATGCGCTGGGATGTGATCAGAGCATCTGGGACAATGCGCTACTGGCGCTCGGACCGACGCAGGCGCGGTTGACCTATGATTTGCGGGGCCATGGTGCCAGTGGGTGGGACTGTGGGCCGGATGGGCTCACCATCCAGACGCTGGGCGGGGATCTGATTGCGCTGCTTGAGGCGCTTGGGCTGCAACAGGTGATCCTCTGCGGTGTGTCGATTGGGGGCATGGTGGCGCAGTATGTGGCGGCGGTGCGTCCTGATCTGCTGCGGGGGCTGGTCTTGTGCAACACGGCCCCGCGCATTGGCACGGTTGAGCGGTGGGAAGCGCGCATTGCAGCGGTGCGGGCGCAGGGGCTGGCTGCACTTGCTGACGACATTCTGGCGCAATGGTTTCCCCCCGCCTTCAAAAACGCGGCACCAGAGGCTTGGGCGGGGCACAAGGCAATGCTGCAACGTAACGATCCGGACGCCTATGTGCAGGCCTGCGCCGCGTTGCGCGACGCGGATCTGACATCGGAAACTGCCGGGATCATGCTGCCCACCACTTGCGTGTCGGGCAGTGCGGATGGATCGGTGACGCCGGCACAGGTTGCCGATCTTGCCGGGCGCATTGCGGGGGCGCGGCACATCACTTTGGAAGGTGTGGGGCATTTGCCCTGTCTTGATGCTCCGGATGCTGTGGCGCAGGTCATCCGGGATATGATCGACCGGACAGCACCCGCACAGACCCGGCAGGAGGCCGGTATGGCCGTGCGCCGCGCGGTGTTGGGGGATGCCCATGTTGACCGGGCAGAGGGCGCGCGCACCGCCTTTGATGATGCCTTTCAAACCCTGATCACCGAAGGCGCATGGGGCACGGTCTGGGCCAGTGACGCGATATCGCTGCGCGAGCGGTCAATGCTGACCCTGGCGCTGCTGGCAGCCTTGGGGAATTTTGATGAAATCCCCATGCACGTGCGCGCAACTGCCCGCACCGGCGCGGGGGAGAGTGATTTGCGTGAGGTTTTTCAACATGTTGCGGTATATGCGGGTGTTCCGCGGGCAAACCATGCGCTGAAACTGGCCAAGCAGACCTTGGCAGAGATGAGGGAGAGTGGTGATGGCTGAGGCACCGTTCAAACCACGCGATCTGGGGGCGCATCCGCCGCCGTTCTATCCGGACTATCGCTCAACCCATTTTCGCGCGCCGTCGCATGCCTTGCTGCACTACGCGCCAACCGCGACAGAGATGGCCGGGCCGGTCTTCGGGCAAGGCATGCTGGGGGCGGATGATGACGATCTGATCGTCAACTACGCCGCAGCGGGGCAAGCGGCATTGGGGCCGCGTATCCTTGTGCATGGGGTTTTGCGCGATCAGGACGCAAGGCCGATGCCGGGCAAGCTGATCGAGGTCTGGCAGGCCAACGCAGGCGGGCGCTATCGTCACAAGAAGGACGGCTACCTTGCGCCGCTTGACCCGAACTTCGGCGGCTGCGGGCGGTGTGTGACGGGGCCTGACGGGACCTACAGCTTTCGCACCATACAGCCTGGCCCCTATCCCTGGCCCAATGGCGGCAACGATTGGCGGCCCGCACATATTCATTTCTCTGTCTTTGGAGACGGGTTTGCCCAGCGGCTGATCACGCAGATGTATTTCGAAGGTGATCCGCATATCGCGCTTTGCCCGATTGTGCAGTCCATTCCGGACCCCAAGGGCATCGACACGCTGGTGGCGCGGCTGGACATGGGACAGACTGTGCCGATGGACATCCGCGCCTACCGCTTTGACATCACTCTGCGCGGGCGCGATGCCACCTATTTTGAGAACTTCAAGGACGGCACATGAAGGAAACGCCTTCTCAAACTGCGGGGCCTTACGTCCACATTGGCTGTGTGCCCCGGTTTGCGGGCCTGCGCGGCATGTACGACGGGCAGGATCTGGGGGCCGAGATGATCACGGGAGAGGTCGCGGGCACGCGCATCAGCTTCATCGGCGCGGTCTATGACGGCGAAGGGGCACCGGTAACCGACGCGATGGTCGAGATCTGGCAAGCCGCTCCGGATGGGACCTTTTCACCCGAGGGGTTCACCAGCTGGGGACGCCAGCCCGCCGACGCGCAGGGCGCATTCCGGTTCGAGACGCTGAAACCCGGCGCCATGGGGGCGCAGGCGCCGCATATCCTGGTGTGGATCGTGGCGCGGGGGATCGGCCTTGGCCTGACAACACGCGCCTATTTTGCGGATGAGGACAACAGCAGCGATCCGGTGTATCAGCGCGCTGGATCGCGAGCGCAGACGCTTGTGGCAAGGGCCGTTGAAGGCGGGTATCATCTGGACATTCACCTGCAAGGTCCGAAAGAAACGGTATTCTTCGATGTCTGAAAACCCATGTATCCTGTGTTGCGCGATCACCGGATCCGTGCCCACCAAAGCCAACAACCCAGCCGTGCCCATTTCGGTTTCCGAGCAGATCGAAAGCAGCCACGCGGCGGTGGAAGCGGGGGCGTCGATCATCCACGCGCATGTGCGCAACGCGGATGAGACACCGTCGTCTGACCCGGAGAAGTTCGCCGCCTTGAAAGAAGGGTTGGAGAAACACTGCCCCGGTGTGGTGATCCAGTTCTCAACCGGAGGACGGTCCGGAGCGGGGCAGGAGCGGGGCGGCATGTTGCCATTGCGGCCTGACATGGCGTCGCTCTCTGTCGGCTCAAACAATTTTCCGACCCGCGTGTATGAAAACCCACCTGATCTGGTCGCGTGGCTGGCGTCAGAAATGACCACATATGGCATCACGCCTGAGATCGAAGCCTTTGATCTGAGCCATATCTTGCAGGCGATTGCGATGCACAAGGCCGGGGTGCTGCCCGGCAGGCTCTATGTGCAGTTCGTGATGGGGGTGAAGAACGCGATGCCTGCGGACAAGGCGGTGTTTGACTTCTACGTTGAAACCATGCGCGCCCGCGCGCCGGAGGCACCGTGGTGCGCCGCTGGCATCGGGCCTGCGCAGATCGAGGTCAACGAATGGGCCATCGCCGCAGGCGGGAACACGCGGGCAGGGTTGGAAGACAACATGCGGCTGGACCGCGCGCGACTTGCGCCATCCAACGCGGCACTGATCGCGCGTGCGGCTGAGCTGTGTGAGAAATACGAACGCCCTGTGGCCAGTTTTGCGCAGACGCGGGATATTCTGGGCCTCGCCCCTGCGGCTGTCTGACTGGCCCAAGAGCATCCGGGGCCTTTCTGCGCAACTGAGTGCTTCGGGTTTTGGGTCGGCTGCTCTAGTCGGGCCACTTCCACGCGATTGCAGCAAGGTAGTTGCCCGTCTCGACCGAACTGACCGTCATGCGTCTGGGTCCATAGCCATCCGCTGGCCGCGGATTGCGAAAGGCTTTGCGGTTGCGCGCCAATCGGGTCAGGCCCGACAGGGTCAGCACCATAAACGCGCCTTCAGCCCGCAAGGGCACGGTATCAATCGGATGCCATCCCTGGTCCAACGCATCCTCCAACATCTTGTAGGGATCTCTGCGACTTGGGAGGGAGTGTTTCATAGCGTTCAAATTCGATCTTGGTGCTGGCAAGAAGCGAGGTGCCTGCTTCTTGCGCGAATGATCAACAGATAGGCACTGATGCACCAGATGGCCAGAGGCCGGCCGCGAGGTAACATCTATTTGGCCGATCAAAGGGGCGATGACCGGCCAATCAGTGTCTTCGGTCGCGCGTTTCAGGACCGCTGCATTTCCTTGGTCAGGAAGGGCTCCGGGCTGTCGACCTCGACCAGTTTCTTTCGGTCAATCCACCAAAAGCGGTTGCCGACATTGCGCAGAAAGCTGCGGTCGTGGCTGACCAGCAAACATGCGGCACCATGGCCGACCAATTCGCGCTCAAGCGCTTCCTGTCCTTCGATGTCCAGATGGTTTGTCGGCTCATCCAGCAGATAGAAGTTCGGGTTCTTCAGACGCAGCACCAACATGGCCAGCCGCGCCTTTTGCCCGCCGGAGAGTGCGCCGATCCGCGTGTCCTGCATCCGGATCTCAACCCCGGCACCGGCCAGCAATCCACGTGCGCGTTGATCCCCAACGTCGAATTGCCCCGCCACCGCTGTCATGGGTGTGTCGGCATCATCCAATTGGCCCAGATGCTGATCCGAAAAGGCGGAAACGACCGAAGGGGCGCATTTGATGGCGCTGTTTTCCCCGATCAGCGCGCGTTGGATGGCCTGCACAAGCTGGGTCTTTCCAGTGCCGTTGCTGCCCAACAGGACAATCCGGTCACCGGGCAGAATCCATTTCTGCCCCGTGGTATAAAGCGGTTTGCCATCTGGCGTCTCGACCTGCACGTCCTCCAGCGTAATCAAAGCCTTGGCGTGGGTGCCGCTGTTGACCAGCTTGATGTCCCCTGCCGGGCGCTCCTGATGCGCGGGTCTGGCGGCGGCTTCTATCTTCTCTGCACGTTCGGACAGTTGTTTGGTCTTGACCACCAGCAAGTCCGAGCCGGAGTTGATCCCGATGTTCTTCAGCTTTGCGGCCTGCTTGCGCAATTGCTGGGCCTTGTTCAGATCATTGGCAAAGCGCCGTTCGTCAGCGGCATCCGCTTCTTCAAGTGCGGCGCGGGCAGGGGTGAAGGGCAGCGGAAAGATCCGCGACCTTTCGGCCCGCAAAAAGAGCGTCTTGTTGGTCGTGGCATCCAGAAAGGCGCGGTCGTGGGAGGTGATCACCACGGGTAGTTCGCGGGGCAAGGCGCCCAGCCAGTCCTGCAACAGGCTAATGCGGTGCAGGTCCAGATGGTTGGTCGGTTCATCCAGCAGCAGCATGTCGGGTTCGCTCACCCAGGCTGCTGCCAACATCGCCGTGCGCTGCCACCCGCCGCTGAGATCGCTCAGCGGTTTGTGTTGCAGATCATAGGGCACCTTGAGGTCATCCAGCACGACATCCACCCGCCAGCTTTCGTATTCGGCCTGCTCATGCGGCAAAGCGGCAAGCACAAGCGCGTGGATGGTCAGCGGCAGCGCGTCTGGCGGCACGTTCTGGGTGACCTGGCTGATCCGCAGGCCACGGGCGCAGGTGATCTCTCCGATCGTGGCCTCGCCGGTTCCGGCAAGCACATCAAGCAGTGTGGATTTCCCACGGCCATTGGCGGCCACAAGCCCGATGCGGTCGCCTTTGGATATGGTGAGGTTGAGGTCTGTAAAAAGCGGATTGCTGAGCGTCACGCCCAGGCCGTTGGTATTCAGAAGTGTCATAGAAGTCTCAGGTCATAGCAAGAGGTGCCGCAGCGCGGCTTGGGGCAGACCTATGTGGGGCGGTGTTCCCGGGCCAGCCCTGCAAACGGATTTACAGGGCGCAGCGGGGACCGTGCTGAAGTCGGCGGATGATGCGCATGCTCAGCTTGTGCCCTCCCTTGTACGTGTTGGACCTGTGGGAAAGTCTAGCTGTCCGGGCGTCAGGAATCAAATCCTATCCCGAAGCGATCCAGTGTCCGCAAAAAGGTTGAGCGATGCCCGGTTCTATCTTCACGGGCCAGATCCCGTTGCGCCCGCCGCACTGCCATGGACCGAAACGGCTCTGGCGGGAAGGGCACGGGCCAGCGGCGGGGCATGCGCAGGCGCGTGCGTTCGGTGTCAGCGCCTTCCAGCAGATCAAGCATGGTGAGGGCGGCAAACCGGCTGGCGGAGACCCCCTGTCCGGTGAACCCCATTGCATAGGCCACCCGTCCACCCCAGGCGCGCCCTACGAAGAAGGTGGTGCGGGCAGAGGTGTCGATGATCCCGCCCCAGGCATGGCTGAACCGGACGTGGGCCAGTGGGGGAAAGGCCTTAGCAAACTGCGCGGCAAGCCGGGCAAAGCTCTCTGGCCGTTGCAGGTTCCCGGCGTCGCGGTTGCTGCCATAGTGATAGATTGCGTCATAGCCCGCCCACAGCATCCGGTTGTCGGGCGTCTTGCGGAAATAGTGGAACTGATTGCCGCTGTCCGCAATGCCATGCGGCCCGCTCCAGCCGATGCTGGCCCATTGATCCTCGCTCAGCGGTTCGGTCACCAGAGAGTAGTCGTAAATCGGGATGAAGGCGGCGCGCAGGCGTTTGAGGAGCGGAACGCGGGCATTGGTGGCCAGAACGACCTGTTTGGCCGAAAGCTGCGCCTTTGGCGTCTTCAGCGCCACATGGGAGCCTGTCTTGGACAGCGCTGTGACTGTGCTTTGCTCATGTATAACAATGTCTTGCTCAACGCAGACCCGGCGGAGCTCCGACACGGTGCGGGCGGGATTGATCAAGCCATAATTCGGCTCATAAAGGCCTGCGGTATAGGCGGGGCTGTCCAGCTTGGCGCGCAGGGCGTCCCCCGTCAGGAGTGTGCAGTCGATCCCGAAGCGCTGATAGTGGCGCGCCATGCGGTCCAGACCGTCGGCTTGCCACGGTGTCGCTGCAACGTTCAGTTTGCCGCAGCGCTGGAACCCGGTTTCCATCTTGTAGTCGCTGAGATCCTGCACATAGTCATCAAGGTTTTGGCGTCCCAGCCGGATCAACTCCGCTGCCTCTGCCGGGAAGCGCGCCAGCGCGTTGGACACGCCATGAGAGATCGACGGTGCACAAAACCCGCCGGTGCGCCCGCTGGCATCCTGCCCGCAGCGGCCCCCTTCCAACAGCACAATCCTTGCGTCCGGCCAACGCGCACGGGCCTTCAGGGCCGTCCACAACCCGGTGAAACCTCCGCCAACGATGGCAAGGTCGCATGTGCTGTCCGATGTCAGCGGTGGGCAGGGAGGCGCGGCGGCAACAGTGCTGTGCCAGAACGGCTCCGGACTGGCCCTAGCCCAGAGGGGCGCACCGGATGGGCCATCATCCCGCATGGCGAAAGCCCTGCGTCACGACATCTTCCGTCCGCCTGCATCCAGAAACCAATCGTCCGGATAGGGATACCACCAGTCGTGGCGGATGGGTTTGTGATCCAGAATGACCATCTTGGAGCGCCGGAAGGTATCAAGCCCCATGCGCCCCAACTCCCGCCCGATGCCGGAGTTTTTCCAGCCGCCAAAAGGCAGTGCATCGTTGTCGATCATGGGATTGTTGATCCAGACCATCCCGGCCTCCAACTGTTCATGCGCCGCATGCGCCTCTTCCAGCGAGGTGGTAAAGACGCAGGCGCCCAACCCGAAATCCGAGGCATTGGCACCCGCAATGGCGGCTTCGAAGTCCGGGACTTTGACGATGGCGACGACAGGGCCAAAACATTCCTGATGCAGCAGGTCCATCTCGGCTGTGCATTCCGTCAGGATTGTTGGTTCATAGAACCACCCTGTCTGGTGATCCGGCGGGATGCGCCCGCCGCAGACGACCCGTGCCCCCTTGGCCACCGCATCCGCCACCAGACGTTCCACCTTGTCCCGCGCGGCTTTGCTGACCAGCGGGCCGATCTCTGATGTGTCCAGACCGTTCCCGACGCGCAGGCGTGCTGTTTCGGCTTTGAAAGCGGCAACAAACTCGTCGTGCACGCTGTCGACAACATAAAGCCGCTCGGTTGAGGTGCAAACCTGCCCGGACATGTGGAACGCGCCCGTGACGGCACCGGCGGCGGCAATATCCAGCGGCGCATGGGCGGTGATGATCATCGGGTCAGAGCCACCTGCTTCGATCACAGCGGGTTTCATCCTGGCCCCCGCAGCGGCGGCGACCGCCTGTCCAGCGGCCACAGAGCCGGTGAAGGCCACCGCATGGGTGCGCGGGCTGTCGACCAGCGCCTTGCCCACCTCCGCCCCGCCGGGCAGGCAGGCGATCAAACCCTCGGGTAGATCGGCAAAGACCTGCATGAACTCCAACGTGCACAGGGTTGTGGCTTCGGCAGGCTTGACCACACAGCCGTTCCCCGCCGCCAGTGACGCGGCC
Organism: uncultured Sulfitobacter sp.; assembly: GCF_947500075.1. Lineage (GTDB taxonomy): Bacteria > Pseudomonadota > Alphaproteobacteria > Rhodobacterales > Rhodobacteraceae > Sulfitobacter. The sequence continues at coordinate 353,659 of NZ_CANMQS010000004.1, forward strand.
ACCGTCCAGCACATTAGCAGGATCGGGAAGTTGAACGGCATGATGTGCACGGAAACGCCCAGCGGCTCATATTTGGCGAACTGCAAGGACCCCAATTGCGTGGTGCCCGCAACCTTGCCTGCTTCATCACGGGCCATTTCGGCGAAATAGCGGAAGATGGGCGCACAATTGGCAATCTCTCCGATGGCCTCGGGATAGGGTTTGCCCATTTCCCGGCTCATCAGGATGGCGCAATCGGTGAAGTCCGCCGCGTCAATGCGGTTGGCAAGGGTATGGAGGACTTTGGCGCGCGATTTGGCGTCGATATGTTTCCATTCGGCTTGCGCGGCGGTGACCTGTGCGAGCGCCGCGTCGATCTCAGCCGCGGTGACTTGCGCACGGGTGCCAACGGCTTGCAGCGTTGCGGGATCTATCACGGGTTGGCCTGCGCCCGCAGCACCGACAAAGCGCGGCGTTACGAAATAGCAGGGTTTCTGAATGTCCAACATCACCTGTCCCTCTCCACGGGTTTCGAAAGTGCGGCCCCCGCATCGCGCCAACCGGGCAGGGTGGTGTCGAGCAATTGCGCAATCTCAATCAATCCGGCGTCTTTGAGCGCGGTCTGCATCTGCCACATCACACGCGGCATGAAGCGCAGGTAGCCGGGTTTCCCATCGCGTTGGTGCAGCCGCAGGAATTGCCCGGCCAGCCGCGTGTGGCGTTGGGCAGCCAGCAGATGGTAGCGGTGCAATATCTCCTCCGACGGGCAACAGGACGCGGGCACGGCCGCCAGATAGCGGTCGAGCATGGCCTGCTCCAGCCCCGGTGCCAGATCCCGGCGGGCATCCTGCAACAGCGACATGAGGTCATACTCCGCAGGTCCCAGCACGCCATCCTGGAAGTCCAGAAGGCCGCAGGCGGCAACCCCTGTCCGACCTTCCAGAAGCATCAGGTTGTCGATGTGAAAGTCCCTAAGAACAAGTGTTTGCGGCGCGATCTTCAACCTCTCAAACGCATTCTCCCATAGCAGGCGGAACGATGCATCGAAGGCTTCGACATCCACTTGCGGCGCAAAAGTCGGCACAAACCAATGCGAAAAGCGGGAGACCTCGTCCAGCAGGGTATCGGTGTCATAAACAGGTGCGGTGACATCCGCGGCATTGGCATGGCTGTGCAGATGCACAAGCGCATCGATCGCCAGTGCATAGAGCGCATTCTCATCACGTCCCTGCGCCAGCAGCGCGCCGTAGGTGCCGGTCCCGAAATCCTCGATCAGCGCCAACCCGACAGCCGGATCAGCCCCGTGCACACGCGGAACGCTCAACCCCAGCCCCCCCAGATGCCGCGCGAGCCGGATGAAGGCGGCAAAGCCAACCGGGTCCGTGCGGTCTTCCATCAGCAGCTTGCCCTCTCCGGTCAGGCGGTAGTACCGCCGGGGGGAGGCATCGCTGGGCAGGCGTTCGATCGCAGCATCGCTCAGCCCATGACGGGCCAGAAACGTCACAATCGGGCGGTCCAATGGCGGCAGGATGGTGGCGGCGTTCATCGGATCATGTAGACCTTCTTGACTGTCTCATGCACGGTGCAGACCCCTTTCCAATCCTGTGGAAAAAAGGCGGCGGTGTCTGGCGTGACCTCGATGATGTCGCCACTTTCATGCACATAGGTGCAGCGCCCTTCCAGAAAATGGCAAAACTCATCGCGGGTAACGTGGCAGTTCCACGTGCCGGGGGTGCAAATCCACAGCCCACATTCGGACTGCCCCTCCGGTCCCTTGTGCAGCAACACGCCGCTGGTATGAGACTGCCCTTCGATCATGGTGTCGATGGGCCCCCAATCGACGGTTTCGGTCACTTCCAAAGGTTTGTGAAGTACGGGTGCTTTCATCGGTCTGCCTCAGCTCAGCATGTATATGTTGCGGATGGTTTCATGGACTTCGGCCTCTCCGGTCCAGCCTTGGGGGAACAGAACGCAGGTTCCCGGCGTGACTTCAATCACATCTCCATCGTCTGAGCGATAGGTCGCACGCCCTTTGACGAAATGGCAGAACTCATCGCGCGGCAGGCTGAGACGCCAGCGCCCCGGCGTGCAGTCCCAGATGCCGCTTTCGGGGATGTTATCCGGCCCCTTGTGCAACAGCCGCCCGGTGGAATGCGAGGCCCCCGCCAGCGCATCCGGCTGCGGGCCCCAATCCACCAGATCATCGAAATCACAGGCCCCGTGGATATGCGGGGCAGAGGAGGCGAGGTTGGTCATTCGACCAGACCCGCCAGCAGTTTTGCCGCCTTAACAGGCCCTTCGCCGCTTTGCATATGGGCCGAGATTTTCGCAAGCCGCGCGTGCATGTCAGCATCCGTGAGGCAGGTTTCGATCTTGGCGATCATCTCCTCATCGGTCCAGTCATAGCGGTCGGATCGGAACCCATACCCGGTTTCCTGCACCCGCATCGCATTGTCATGGCCGTCCCAGACATAAGGCATGATGACCGCAGGCTTGCCGAAGAACAGGCATTCCGTGAAGGAGTTGTTGCCCCCGTGATGGATCACCGCATCGACCTGCGGGATGACAGAGGGCTGCGGATACCAGCTTTGGATGACGACGTTGGGCGGGATATCAGAGTATTCGCCCTCATAGTCGCCGACGTTCACCAAGGCGCGGTAGCGGGACTTGCCAACCAGCGTGATCAGGCGTTTGAGCAGGTCGGTATCGCCAGCGCCCAGCGAGCCGAAGGAGATATACAAGAGCGGCCCGTCGTTGTTAGCCGCAAAGGTCGGCACCTCGTAATCCTCATCCTTGCGCACGCAGCCTTCGAGGTACTGGAACTGGGCGGGGTCCAGCGGGTGCTGCCGCTCATAGGTCAGCGGCTCTGGATAGAGCATCATGTTCATGTGGGGGGAGGCCTCAAAGAACTCGCCCAGCTTGTAGGGCGCCTCGCCGCAGGTCTCCAGGAAGGCGTTGAAATCCTCATGGATCGGTTTGATCACCTCCTCGAACTTTGCGCGGAACGCGGCGTGGCCTGCGGTGTCATCCGATGCCATGCCGGACAGATGTGGCGGGATTTTCGGGTCTTCGATCTCATTCTCGGAACAAGAGATGATCCGCACCCAAGGCACGCCGTATTGCTTGATCGCGGGGAAAAGGATCACGTTGTCCACGGCGATCACATCGGGTTTGATCTTGGCCAGCACGGCAGGCAAATCCTTCTCCGCCCATTTGGCGCTGTCGACAATCGCTTCCCAGCATTCCTTGACGTAGTTGTCGATCTGATCAATCGGCGCTTTGCGGAAGTTGGGGATGTGGCCGTTGATGAAGTCTTCCCAGAACTTGGCCATCTGCTCAGGTTCCATTGGCTCGGACAACGCAACGGGATGCGCTTCAAAGCCGTAGCCCTCGTAGATCTCGACAAAGCCGGGGTCGGACAGGAAGACAGCCTTGTGACCCATCGCGGTGATGGCTTGCGCGATCCCGACCGAGTTCAGGGCGGGGCCGAAGGCGGCTTCGGGGAAGAAGGCGAAGGTTTTCTGTTCCATGGTGTCTCCTTTATCGGTGTCGGTGTGGCCCGTCAGGCCGGGAAAATATGGGTGTCCTTGGCGGACCAGCTGAGGGTGATCTCCTGCCCCATCTCAGGGCGTAGGTGATCGGCCATCTCTGCCGTCATCCGGGCAATGACAGGGGTGTCGGAGAGCCGCGTGGTGATGTGCAAAAGCAAATCCAGCCCGTGATACGCAGTGTTGGTCACGGTACCCCGCAGGGTGTTCTGCCCCCGGTCGCCCAGCACCAGCCGTTCGGGGCGCACAGCGGCAATGGCACCGCCTGTGCCATTCACCCGGTCGGCCAGGATCACGCTGCCATCGCGGGCGACAAAACCCTGATCCCCCGCCGTGACAGGCAGAAAATTCATCACCCCGATGAAATCGGCGGCAAACCGGGTCTCAGGGGCTTCGTAGATATCCTGCGGCGTGCCGACTTGCAGCAGCCCGCCGTCGCGCATGATGGCGATGCGGTCTGCCATGACCAGCGCCTCTTCCTGATCGTGGGTGACGACAATGAAGGTGATGCCAAACTCATGCTGAAGGCGTTTCAGTTCCAACTGCATCTCTGACCGCAGCTTCTTGTCGAGCGCGCCCAAGGGTTCATCCAGCAGCAGCACCTTGGGCCGTTTCACCAATGCCCGCGCCAAAGCCACCCGTTGTTTCTGCCCACCGGACAACTGGTCGGGCTTGCGTTTTGCCAGATGGCCCAACTGGATCACTTCCAGAATCTCCGCCACCCGCGACGTGATCTCAGCGCGCGGCAATCTGTCCATCTCCAACCCGTAGGCGATGTTCTGCGCCACGGTCATATGCGGAAACAGCGCGTAGGATTGGAACATCAGGTTCACCGGACGCCGGTTGGGGGGCAGGGCGGCGATGGAGGCCCCCTCCAGCACCACATCCCCGCCGCTGAGGTCTTCGAACCCCGCCAGCATCCGCAGCAGGGTGGTCTTGCCGCTGCCGGATGCGCCGAGCAGGGCGAAGAATTCGTTCTCATGGATGTCCAGCGACACGCCATCAACGGCGTGAACGGAGCCGAAGGTCTTGTTAACATCCTTGATGCTCAGGAAAGCGTCACTCATTGACCCGGAAGCCCTCCTTTGTTCAGCCGCTGCGACAGCGCCAGCGCGACAACAGAAACGGACATCACCAGCGTCGCCAGCGCGTTGATCTCTGGCGTGACCCCAAAGCGGATCATCGCGAAGATCTGCATGGGCAGCGTGATGGAGGAGCGACCCGCTCCGGCTGTAAAGAACGCGATGATGAATTCATCCACCGACAGCGTAAAGGCCAGCAGCGCGCCTGCGATGATCGCAGGCATCAGCACGGGGATCACGACCCGTCTGAGCGTGTTCAAGGTGGAGCCGCCCAGATCAGCAGACGCTTCGACAATCGACCAGTCAAAACTTTTCAACCGTGCCCGCACCACGGCGCAGACAAAGGCGAGGTTGAACACCACATGGCTCACGATGATCGTATGCAGACCCATCTTGACGCCCATCAGGGAGAACATGCTCAAAAGCGCAATCGCCAGCACGATGTCGGGGATGATCATCGGGGCAAAGATCACCGTTTCCAGCCATTTGCCGTTGCGGCGTCTGATCTCCACGCCCACGGCCAGCAGCGTGCCGAGGATGGTCGACAGCAGTGTCGAAAACACCGCCACAATCAACGTGTTGCCTGCCGCCTTCAGGATGTCGTCATTCTCCAGCAGCGCGCCGTACCATTTGGTCGAAAACCCGGTCCAGGCGGTCGGCAGCCCCCCTTCGTTGAAGGACAGGCCGACCAGCACCGAAATCGGGATATAGAGGAAGGCAAAGACCACCCCAAGGATCAGCAGCATCAGCCGGAAGGTATTGCGATCAGCCATCGGGGGCCCGCTTTCCGCCAGAGGCACGCTCGGCCACCACAGCCTGTCCCATCAACAGCCCCAGCATCACCGCGATCAGCACCATCGACAGGGCCGCACCAAAGGGCCAGTCATTGGCGGTCAGGAACTGCGCGTAAACCAGATTGCCGATCATCTGGAACTGACCACCGCCCAACAGGGCAGGGGTCACGAAATTGCCGATGGACAGCACGAAGACAAAGACAAACCCCGTCGCAATGCCTGGCACCGTCATGGGCAGGGTCACACGCCGGAAGGTCGTCCACGCCGATCCGCCCAGATCGCGGGAGGCCTCCGCAATCTCAGGGCTGAGGCGCGACAGCGGCGCGTAGCAACTGAGGATCACAAACGGCAGGTAGTTGTAGACCAACCCGATCACCACGGCCTGTTCGGTATAGAGCATGCTGGGCAATTCGCCCTCATACCCAATCCAACGCGCAAGGTTCACGATCAGACCTTCACGGTTCAGCAGTACAATCCACGCATAGGTGCGCACCAGATAGTTCGACCAGAACGGCAGCACGGCAAAGAACAGCAGCAGCGGCTGATGCCGCCGGGGCATCGCGGCAATCGCGTAGGCGGCGGCATAGCCCAAGACGCAGGCGATGGCGGCAGAGAGGCCCGCAATGCCCGCAGACTTCATGAAGATCTGAAAATACAGCGGGTCAAAGACCAGCGCGATGTTCTCAAACGTCCATGTGTATTCGATCCCGCCATAGATCCCGCGCCGGAAGAAGGCGAGGACAAGGATCAGCAGGCAAGGCACCACCATCAGCCCAAACAACCACAGCAGCGCCGGGGTCATCAAAAGCATGGGTCTGCGGTCAGTGGACATGAGGAAACCATTCACCGGTGCCTGCACCGGTTTTTCAGACAAATGTCCCCCGGACGCACCAGAGCGCCCGGAGGTCAGGGAGCGTTAGTTTGCGGCTTTGATTTCCGACACGAGACGGGAATAGTCGCGCTGGGCCGCGCCCACGTCGCGCAGCTGCTCAAACTTCAGCATGTCTGCGGGGGCCATGCCCATGTTGGGGAAGGTCTCAATCAAGCCACCGTCAACACCAGACATCGCCGCCTCATTCGGGACTTTGTAGAGGATGTTTTCCGCCGCCCAACGGTGGTTGTCCGCGTCCAGAATGTAGTTCACGAACTCATAGGCCGCGTCCTTGTTCTCGGACGCTTTCATGATCACCATCGTGTCGACCCACAGGTCAGACCCTTCTTCGGGGATCACATATTTGATGTCCGCGTTTTCACCGATGCCGTAGTTGCACCAGCCGTCCCAGGCCTGCACCAGTTCGGCCTCACCCGACACCAGCTTGGCGTAGAAGGTCGTGTCATCGTAAGCCAGCAAGGTGCCTTTGGCGTCGATCAGCAAGTCGCGCACTTCGGCCATTTTGTCCGCGTCGGTTTCATTCACGGAGTATCCAAGGCTCAACTGCCCTGCCGCCAGCAACCACCGGTCCGTGGCGAGCATGGTGGTCTTGCCGGAGACGCTTTCGGCGGGTTTCAGTAGATCGTTCCAGGATGTTGGTGTGTCAACAAGGTCAGAGCGATAGCACAGCCCCGTCGTGCCCCAGGCATAGGGCAGGGAGAAGGTGTTGCCCGGATCATGGGACAGCGTCGTCGCTTCGGTATAGAGATTGCCGATGTTGGGGATCTTTGCATGGTCCAGCGTTTCGGCCAGCCCCAGATTGTTCAGCACCTCCGCAAAGGGGGAGGAGACGAAGACAACGTCATATCCAACCCCTTTGGAAGCGATGAGCTTGCCCATGATCTCTTCGTTCGTGGCGTGCAGGACCAGTTCTGCGGTGTTGCCGGTTTCTGAGTTGAAGTTGTCGATGGCGTCGGCGGCCATATAACCGTCCCAGTTGGAGACGGTCAGGCCGTCTGCAAAGGCGGGTGTGGCGAAGGCTGCCAGAAGCGCGATCAGGCCCGTGCCATTGCGCAGGATGTGTCGGGACATTGTGTAGTACCTCCAAGAATGTGGTCTGTTGGCGCGTCGGCAGGGGCCGACCGATTTCTGTTGCGATTCTCAATTGTCGCGATAGGGTCAGTATTAATCGTGCAAAAGATACGTCAATTTGTTTTTGCTGTCTTTTTCGGTTCAGGTGAAATGATCAGGGAACTGGTTGCCGTTTGGGTGCCACGAAGGTGCGGTCATGCAGAAAGTGCGCAGCAACACACGGCAGAACCATCTCAAATTGGCGCGGCAGATCGTCGATTTTATCGCGGAGCAGGGCCTGACGGAGGGGGATCATCTGCCGGAATCGCGCTTGTCCGAAGCCTGTGGAGTCTCCCGAACACCCGTGCGTTCCGCGCTGAAAGTCCTTGAAAATGAGGAGATTGTTCAGCGCCGGGCCGAAGGCGGCTATTTCGTCAGCCTCGCGCCGGAGAAGATCGCCGTTGATGGGTTGGCGCGTCTGGAGGAAGTTGAAGCCTCTCTTGCGGCACGCATTCTCAATGACCGGGCGGAGCGGCGGATAACTGATGTGCAATCGATCAGCGCGCTGGTGCGTCGATATGATGTGCCGCGCTCTGCTGTACTAAATGCGCTAAAAATACTAAGCGCTGATGGCGTGGTGACCCAACTTCCCGGCCGTTCATGGGCCTTTCAACCTATACTTGATACGCCCAACGCCATAGATGAAAGCCTCGCCTTCCGCCTCGCGCTGGAGGCACAGGCCATCACTGCGCCGGGGTTCAAGATGGACAGTCAAAAGACCGGTCTTCTGCGTCAACAGATGGAGACGTTCCTTCAAAGCAGTGACGGCAGCATGAGCGCAGTGGCGTTTCTGCACCTTGATTGTGCGTTCCACAGCTTCATCGCCGAAAGCTCTGGCAACCGTTTTGCCAAGGGGGCGTTGCTGGCCCACCACCGTCTGCGCCTGACCACGCAGAAAGACCACACCATCCCGGATTTCAGGCTGCGCCAGTCCCTTGAAGAACATCTTGATATCCTGGACAGTCTTGAGCGGTCCCAACACCAATTGGCGGCGGATCAGATGATCCTGCACCTGCGCCGCAGCCAGATCCGCAGGCCGCAAACCGTCAATCGGGGGATATTGCCAAGAATGCGTGGTGCCGTTGGATGAGCAAACCCGTCATCGCCCTGTTCCCCGAAGCAAGCTTTGGCTCCGCGCTGAACTGCGTGGGCATTGCGCAGCAGTTGCAGCGCCAAGGGGCAACGCCGGTCTTCCTGTGCCATCCCGGCTTTAACGGGGTGTTCACCGAATATGGCTTCAAGGAATATCAACTGCCCGCTTCGCCCTCCGCCAAACAGCAGACGGAAGAGACCTGGCAGGCCTTTGTTACAGCGCATCTGGTGCACTTCAACCAGACCCCGACCGAACAGCTTGAAACCTATGTGGCGCCGACATGGGATGCGATTGTCGATACGGCCATGCAGGTGGAGGAGGGGCTGCAAACGCTGCTCAAGCGCATCAAACCTGACGGTATTGTGCTGGACAATGTGATCATGTTTCCCGCCATCGCAAATGCCGGTGTGCCATGGATCCGGGTGGTTTCCTGCGCCGAGACAGAGCTGCCGGATGCAAACGTGCCACCCTATCTGTCCGGCATGGCCGCCGACGATCCAGCGCGCCCCGGCTTTGAACGCGCCTACCTTGACGTGACCGCTGCATCGCATCAGCGGTACAATCGGTTTCGCAAAACCTGCGGCCTGCCGCCGCTTCCGGACGGCCAATACCTTGAGGCGTCGCCGCACCTCAATCTGATCCTCGCCCCCTCTGCCATTCGCCATGACCGGGCAGCACCGCTACCGGCTGAACGCTTCGTATTTCTGGAAGGCTGCGTGCGCAAAGAGGCGCGTTTTGACCCGCCGCCCCTGCCGGTCAACGAAGGGCCGATCATCTACCTCAGTTTTGGCAGTCTGGGCGCGATTGATACGGACCTGATCAGCCGGATGATCGACACCTTCGCCACGTTTCCCGCCCGGTTTTATGTCAACGTCGGCGGGTTTCTGGAAAGCTACAGCCGGGTGCCGGACAACGTCTATCTGGGCAGCTGGTTTCCCCAGCCCTCCATCGTTGCGCAAACGGATCTGTTCATCCATCACGGCGGCAACAACAGCTATTGCGAAGCCTTGTATTTCGGCGTGCCGTCGCTGGTCATGCCCTACTGCTGGGACGGCCATGACAACGGCCTTCGTGCGGCGCAAACCGGCACCGGCGTTCATTTTCAGCGCGACCGCTGGTCGCCGCAGATGCTGCACGACACGATGTCGACCCTGTTGGCGGATCGGCACATGCGGGATCACCTGGGGCAGATTTCATCGGCGATGAAAGCCCGTTCCGGATCACGCCGCGCGGCAGATGCAATCTTGCAGACCATTGGCATTTCATTGCCGAGATGAGGACTATGCCGATTGCGCGGATGCCCGCGACATGTGAGCATGTCCTTACGTTTCCGCGCATGATTCAATGGCGTGACACGCGCCAAAATTTCATTTGATCCCATGGAGATACCCCATGTTGCGTAAGATTTTCATCAGCGTTCTGGTCTTGATTGCGGCAACGGCGGCAGTGGTCTTCTGGGTCTTCCGTCCAATCCCGGCGACCCATCCGGCGTTACAAGCAGGACTTCCCGATCTGGTTGCCCTGCGGCATTATTATGCCAACGCGGACTCAAGCTGGCGCTACCGGCTGTCGCCGGACGGCAAGTATCTGGCATGGCTCGAATCCAAGTATCTCAAACCTGCGCTCTGGGTCCGGCCCCTTGAGGGCGAGGCGACAGAGATCTTTCACACCTCCGACGAAGTGCGCTGGTACCAATGGTCCGCCGATGGCCGATACCTTTTGTATCAGGCCGATCGCGATGGCTGGGAAAACGATGTCATCGTGTCCATCGACGTCACCCAACCCGGTGCGGAACCGCGCAGCTACGATTTTGGTCGCGACGTCAAAAGCTGGATCCATGCGGTCCCTGCCGAAAGCGGCGCGGACATTCTGGTGGCCCACAACGCCCGTGACGCGCGCAAATTTGACCTGTTTCGCCTCAATCTCGACAGTGGGGAGACAACACCCCTTGAACAGGTCTCCGAGCTGGGCGTGCAATGGCGGGTGAACCGCCGTGGCGACATCTATGCAAAGACAGTGTTCGAGACGCCGGATGACTGGCGTACAGAACTTCTCCAGCCCGATGGCAGTTGGATGCAGATTGCCGAAGGCGGCTTGGAAGATTGGTTCAGCGTTCTTGCCGAACCGGATGAGAATGGAGAGATCCTCGCCGTCTCAACACTGGGCAGAGACACGTCAGCGCTGATCCGTTTTGATCCGGCCACCAGGACGCAGGAAATCCTGTTCGAAGATGAGACGGTCGACCTCAGCTGGGTGGAGACGCATCCGGCCACCGGCGCACCGTTGAGCGCGGTTTCCTATCCTGACTATCAGCGTCGCGCGTATTTTGATCCCGCCTATCAAGCGATGTTGGGCGCCATCCCGCAGGAAGGGCAGGTGGCCTTGCACCGTGTCTCCAGCACTAACGACATGTCTAAGATGATTGTTGAGACGGAACACAGCACAAAAGGCTGGTCCAAATTTCTGATTGATGCCGAAAGGGACGAGGTCACGACAATTGCCACGCCACCCATCGCCGCCTTTGCACAACATATGTCGGAAATGGAGCCGGTCAGTTTTCCAGCCCGCGACGGGCTGACGCTGCATGCCACGCTTACCCGACCCAAAGGGGTAACGCAGGCCGCGCCGATGGTGATCCTGATCCATGGTGGGCCCGTCACCCGCAGCGGCTGGGGGTTCAACGGCTTTCACAGCTGGCTGGCCAACCGTGGCTACGTCGTTCTGGACGTAAACTACCGCGGCAGCGGCGGATTCGGCCGCGCCTTCCGGGAGGCCGCAGTGGGCGAAGTCAGCCGCAAAATGCACCTCGACATCGTGGATGCACGCGCCTGGGCCGTGGCAGAAGGGTTGGCCGACCCTGAAAAAGTGGGCGTGCTTGGGGGGAGTTTCGGCGGCCTCAAGGTCTTGACGGCTCTGACGGAAAGCCCTGACCTCTTTGCGGCCGGGATCAACATCAACGGCATCTCTGACATCTCCACCATGTTGCAGGAGGTGCCCGCCTACTGGCAGGGCTGGCCAAGCTGGTATCTCAAATACATCGGTGATCCGGAAGATCCCGAGGACCTCGCTGACATCCGGGACCGTTCCCCGCTCTACAACGCCGCGGCGGTGGAAGCGCCACTGCTGATCATCCAGGGCTCCAACGACGTGCGTGTGATCCAGGACCAGGCCGACCGCATGGTGCAAGCCCTTGAAGAGGCTGGAAAAGAAGTGGACTACATGCTGCTTAAAGGCGCGGGCCATCAGTTCAGCGCCTGGGGGTGGAAGACCCGCATCATCGCCCACCGCCGCATGGAGCGTTTTCTGGCGACACATCTGGGCGGCCGTGCGGACGGCTTCGACTACGCCGTTCTGGGGGCGCATGTCTTGCCTTGGTGACGGGGGGAGGAGGCGTGCGGAGGGATGTGGAGGCGAGTACCGGAATCGAACCGGTGTACACGGATTTGCAATCCGCTGCGTAACCACTCCGCCAACTCGCCGCCTGTGGTCTCGCGCACTGCTAGCGGATCAATGCGGGTGCTGCAAGATGCCATATGACGCAAATCGTACGGGGATCGCACGGGGGCAGTTGCTGTGCTGCGCGCGATATGGCACATCTTCGCCAACGCAATTGACCCCATGAGAGATGCAGATGCGCGATTTCGCAAACCGACGGACGATGATGGTAGACACACAGGTCCGCCCCTCGGATGTGACTAAATTTCCGATCATTGACGCAATGTTAACCGTCCCGCGTGAAGATTTCGTACCTTCAGCGCAGCGGGAGGCGGCCTATATGGGCGAAAACCTCGATCTTGGTCAGGGGCGGGTGCTGCTGGAGCCGCGCACCTTGGCAAAGATGCTGGACGCGCTGGCCATCAGCAACACCGAGATGGTGCTCGATCTGGGCTGTGCGATGGGATATTCGGCAGCGGTGATTGCCCATATGGCCGAAGCCGTCGTGGCCGTGGAAGAAGACGAAGCCATGGCGCGAGAGGCGCAGGAAGCGCTGGTGGCAGCGGGTGCGGACAATGCTGTGGTCCATCAGGGCCCCTTGGGCAACGGTGCCGCAAAACACGGTCCCTATGATGTGATTATCATTCAGGGCGGGGTGCAGCAGGTGCCGTCAACGCTCACGGATCAGTTGAAAGAAGGAGGGCGGATTGCCTGTCTCTTCATGGATGGCGCCCTGGGAGAGGTGCGTTTAGGCCACAAGCGTGACGGAATTGTCAGTTGGCGCATGGTATTTAACGCCTCTGCCCCTGTAATACGTGGATTTGAAAAGGATTCTGTGTTTACCCTTTAGGGATATAAAGGACGAGAATGCGTCCGAACAGGCAGAGAATTCGTTAGACAGGAGTTTTGGTGATGGTGGCCAGGAGCCGTGTGATGTCATTTGGGCGCGCGTTTTGCGTCGTCGTGGCAGCAAATGTGGTGGCCGTTCAGGCCCAGGCAGAAACCTTGGCAGATGCCCTGGTGGGCGCCTACAAGCACTCTGGATTGATTGAACAGAACCGGGCGTTGCTGCGCGCAGCGGACGAGGATGTCGCCGCGGCGGTCTCGACGCTCAAGCCGGTACTGCGCTGGTCGGCGGAAGCAACCCAAGACTTCGGCAGCTCGCGATTCTCCACCAGTGGGGGCGTCCGTCAGGCAAACGAGGATCTGACACTTGCCGCTAACCTGACGGCTGAACTGCTCCTGTATGATTCCGGCGCGAGCAAATTGCGCGTGGCAGCAACCAAGGAAACCGTACTTGCCACCCGTGAGGTGCTGCGCAACATCGAACAACAGGTCTTGCTCTCGGCTGTTGCAGCCTATTTCGGGGTGCTCGAAGCTTCTGAATTTGTGGCGCTCAGAAAGAACAACCAGCGTTTGCTGACCCAGGAACTGCGGGCAGCGAAAGACCGTTTCGAGGTTGGCGAAGTGACGCGGACGGATGTGGCGCTGGCTGAAGCGCAGCTCGCTCAGGCGCGCAGCGGACTGGCGGGCGCAGAAGGGGACCTGTTGCAGGCGATTGAAGCGTATCGCAATGCGGTCGGTCGCACGCCCGGCAATCTGGCCCAGCCACCCGCCTTGCCCAATGTGGGCAATGACGTAAGGGCGGCCAAAGCGCTTGCCGTGCGGCAGCATCCCCGGATGCTCACGGCGCAGTTTCAGGCCAAGGCAGCCGATCTGCTGACCAGCGCCAGCACTGCCGATCTGAACCCACGTGTCACGCTACAGGGCAATGCGCGGATCAGCCGTGATATGAACTCCTCTGCGCGCAGCAACATCGCCAGCATTGGTGTGCAGGCCAACCAGACGATCTATCAGGGCGGGCGGTTGTCCTCGGCCATTCGTCGCAACATGGCACAGCGCGATGCCCAGCGGGCAGAACTGCACATTGTGAAACACGATCTGGAGCAATTGGTGGGCAACGCCTATGCGGATCTTCTGGCAGCGCGTGCGCAGCTTGAAGCGACGGATCGCCAGATCCGTGCCGCACGTATCGCCTTCCAGGGTGTGCGCGAAGAAGCAACGCTGGGCGCGCGGACAACACTGGATGTTCTGGATGCAGAGCAGTCGTTGCTGGACGCGGAAACATCCCGCGTGACGGCGCGGGCGAACCTCTATGTTGCGGCGTATTCCGTGCTGTCCGCCACGGGCCGTCTGACGGCCAAGGACCTGCGCCTGCCTGTTCAGCTCTATGATCCGGAGGGCTATTACAATCTTGTTAAGGATGCACCTGCTAAGAAATCCGAGCAGGGCAGAAAGCTCGACCGTGTTTTGCGGGCGCTGCAAAAAGACTGACAATTCTCGCGGTCCCGTTGCAGGAATCGCGAAGATCGTTACCATGAGGGCTGAGGAAAGAGTGGTAGAATCCTATGTCTGATCCCGTCACAAATGCCGAGGTCGAAGATGTGTTGTCTTCGATCCGACGTCTGGTCTCGGAAGAGAAACGCCCCAAACAAACGGCCCAATCCCAAGACGCCGCAGATCGTCTGGTGCTGACCCCGGCCTTGCGTGTGGAAGACGAAGAGACGGTTGAGAAGAACGAGAGCATTCCGCAGGCAGATCCCCAGAACACATACCAAGACACCGTGGGGGAGACGGCCAAACAGCTGTTCGACCCCTCTGATGATATGCCGTCAGATGTCTACAACCGCCGTATCGGCGCAGATTTCGGCTGGTCGGGCGAGGACGAAGCGCTTTTTGATGATCTGGTTGCCAATGAGAACGGCGAAGAAGCCACCAGTTCCGCTGACCCATCGAAAATGCCGATGTTCAGACACGATGACCATGCAGACGACTACAGCGAAGACCCCTATGGCTTCAGCGATGATGAGGAAGAGACCGGCGAAGCGGATGATGTGAGCGCGCATCCTCCTGCCACGGTCAGTGAAGACCCGCCGCATGTGGCGGAAGGCGACCTTGATGCCGCTGAGGAAGAGGCGGAGGCAGATGACGACACGTTTGAAGCCGAGGCCGAGGCTGAAGGAGAAGCTGAACCAGAAGAGGAAGCATCAGGGGAGAACGATATGTTTGACTTTGATATGCTGGCCAAGCGCGGTCAGGAAGCCGCTGCGAGGGATCAGGACCTGCACGAGCCAGAAGCACCTCAAAGCAGCGCCGACGCACCGGACGAGGATCGCCAGGCCGGTATGGTTGCCGCCAGCAAAGCGGCAACCTTGAGCGCGAAGATCGCCGCATTGGAAACCGCCATTGGCAATATCGCTGACACCTGGGAGCCTGATACCCCCGGCACAGATGATTATTCCGGCACCGACCAGCCTGCGATGGCCTGGGAGGACGACGTCTCGCATGATGCGACAGGTTTGCCTCTGCGCTCCGAAGCGGCGCAGGCCGCCTGGCAGGAAGCGCACCCGGATGTGGTGATGATCGGCACAGCCCGTGCTGCGGCCGCCGCCGCCGCTCAGGAAGAGCGTGCCGCAGAGATGCGGTCAGAAGGGGAGGCGCGTGAGGCCCGGACACGGGACATCGCTGCCGAAGATCAGGCAGCAAGGGACCGTGCCATTGCAGCGGCCCGCGCCGCCGCCGCCGAACGTGTCGCTGCTGACAAACGCGCAGCAGCGCAGCGCGAGGAAGCCCGCGCCCAGGCAGAAGCCGATGCCCGCACCGCGGTAACGGCGCGCCAGACGCCGATTGAACACACCGCGGCCGAAACCTCTTCCACCGCAGAGGATGGCCTCGACGACGTAGACGACAGCCAGTTGCTGGATGAAGAAGCCCTGCGCGACATCGTCAGTGAGATCGTCCGCGCAGAGCTGCAAGGCGCTTTGGGTGAACGGATCACCCGGAACGTGCGCAAGCTGGTCCGCCGTGAAATCCACCGCGCCCTGACCGCGCAGGAACTGGAATAAACACCTAGGGTCTCTGTACGCCCGCGGCGAGCGACAGAAACAGACCCACATCCATGTACCGTTCCACATGGTCCGCCAGTGCATCCAGCGCGGCATCTACACCTGCGTCGAAGGCCAATGTTGATGTGACGCCAAAGCCTTGCAGATAGGCCTTTCTGAACCCGTCGCTGTTAAAAATGCCGTGTAGATAGCACCCTGCGACCTGTCCATCCGGGCGCGTCGCACCCGCACGCTGTCCCTCAAACACCAGCCAACCGCGTGCACAATCCGAGCCCGTGGTTTCGCCAATATGGATCTCATACCCCTGCAAGGACGTGCCGCTTGCCGGGTGGGTCCCCTGTTTCAGCGACAGATGTTTGATCGGCTCCATCACGGTATCGACCTCCAGATGGCCCAGACCCTCAACCGTTCCCGGCATACCCTCGATCCCATGCGGGTCGGCGATGGTCCGGCCCAGCATCTGATACCCCCCACACAGACCCAGCACCCTGCCACCCCGCCGCAGATGTGCTTTGATATCAACGTCCCAGCCTTCCGCGCGCAGCGCTGCGAGGTCAGAGATCGTCGCCTTGCTGCCCACCAGCAGCACCAGATCAGCATCACCGGGCAGGGGGTGGCCCGGCTCAATCACGCGCAGATCGACACCCGGTTCCGCCGACAGCGGATCAAGGTCATCGAAATTGGAGATTCGCGGCAGACGCGGCACAGCGATCACACAGCCCGCTCCGCCCGACTGGCTGCGGGCAGGCAGGTCCATCACGTCTTCGGCGGGCAAGCGATGCGCCTGATCAAACCACGGGATCACGCCGAGGGACGGCCACCCTGTCCGCGCGGCAATGTCATCGCGGCCTGCATCAAACAGGCTGCGGTCACCGCGAAATTTGTTCACTGAAAACCCTTTGATCATCGCCTGATCTTCGGGTTCCAGAACGGCCTGCGTGCCGACAATCTGCGCAATCACGCCGCCCCGGTCGATGTCGCCCATCAGGATTACCGGAACCTCTGCCGCCCGTGCAAATCCCATATTGGCAATATCGCCAGACCGCAGATTTGTCTCTGCCGGGCTGCCTGCGCCTTCAACGATGATCAGATCACATGTGTCTGCAAGCCTATGAAATGACTGTAGAACCGCTGGCATCAGAGTGGCCTTGTTCTTGCCAAAGGCTGCGGCCTCCTGATGGCCTGCAATCTGGCCCTGCACGATCACCTGTGCGCCTGTTGCCGACTGCGGCTTCAACAGGATGGGGTTCATATCCGTATGGGGTGCCACCCCTGCCGCCCGCGCCTGCAATGCCTGCGCGCGGCCGATTTCCCCACCATCTTCCGTGACGGCTGCGTTGTTCGACATGTTCTGCGGCTTGAACGGCCGTGTCTCCACGCCGCGCCGCACCGCGGCCCGGATCAACCCGGCGACGATCATCGACTTCCCGACATTGCTGCCGGTGCCTTGTATCATGATGGCTTTTGTCATGTGGTGGCTCTGCTGGTTTTCGGTCAAACTGGCGCAAATTCGGGGCAGGGGGAAGAGGCAAGCGATGAACACACCGGCGCATTTGCTGATCGGCGCGGCCGTCATGGCACCCAGCCGGCAGGGGGCTGCCAATCCGATGCCGCGCAAGGTGCTTTGGGCGGCGTTGGTGGGGGCCTTGTTACCTGATCTGTCGCTGTATCTGCTCGCAGGCGCGGCTTTGACGATCTACAACATCCCGCCCAACATCGTCTTTAATGAGCTGTATTTCTCTGACACTTGGCAACGGATCTTTGCGATCGACAATTCGTTCCTTGTCTGGGGCGTCCTGCTGGCCATCGCCTTGTGGAAACGCAGCGCTTGGGGGATTGCGCTGACAGGGGCGGCGCTGCTGCATCTGGCGCTCGACTTCCCGCTGCACCATGACGATGGTCGGCCGCATTTCTGGCCGCTCACGGGCTGGGTTTTTGAAAGTCCGTTCAGCTATTGGGACCGCAGGCAGGGGGCTAATCTGATTGCCCCTCTTGAGGCTTTCGCCTGCGTCGTTGCCGCGATCACCTTGTGGGTAAAGCGTCCGGGCATGGTCCTGTCAGTGGTGTTTGCGCTGCTGCTGCTGGCCGAACTGAACGTGGCGCGGACGTGGCTGTTTGTCTTCCAGGACAGTTGAATGCAGCCCATCTTGCACAAAAAAACGCAGCCCGTAGGCTGCGTTCATAAAATCAAACTCTGTGTGCGATCAGGCCGCTTCGGCCTGCAAAGCTGCATTCCTGCGCTCTGACTCTTCGCGCGACAGCGCGACAGATGTGCGCACGCCTTTGCCGACGAAATCCATGAGGCCAGAAACCACGCGTTCGTTAGGGTCAATGCCGGCACAGCTCAACACTTCGCGGCCATCGCGGGAGCGGGCCCAGCGAGCGATCTGTTCTGGGCCATTGCCATATTTCTTGTCGTCAGCAATCGCGTCATCGAGAGCCGCGAGCACCACTGCAGCAAACAATTTGCGGGCACGATTGCCCTGTTCGTTATTGAAAGCGGTGCCGTCAACGAAATCTCTCATCTCGTCGTCCTTTCCGTTATTCTTGCTCTTGTCATTCTGGCGTGACGCCTCTTATGACGCATCCAGTTCGATTCGGATACAACTATATCGCATGTCTCCCATGCGTTGGTTGCATATCATCTCGCAGGTGCGGCATGAGCGGAGCCTTGCTTGCATGCTATTCCTCCTCTGGATATAGGCTGGGTTAACTTCACATCAACCTTTGTACGGGGTTTTGGACCATGCCAAAGATTAACGGAAATGAAATTCGCCCCGGCAACGTGCTGGAGCATAACGGCGGCCTTTGGGCGGCGGTCAAAGTCGACCATGTGAAACCTGGCAAGGGGGGCGCTTTTGCTCAGGTCGAGCTGCGCAACCTGCGCAACGGCTCCAAACTGAACGAACGTTTCCGGTCCGCGGACAAGGTTGAAAAAGTCCGGCTGGAACAGAAGGATCAGCAATTCTTGTATGAAGACAGTGGGATGCTGGTTTTGATGGACACGGAAACCTACGATCAGGTGCAACTGTCCTCCGAGCTTTTGGGAGAGCGCCGCCCCTTCTTGCAGGACGGCATGATGATCGTGGTGGAGTACCACGAGGAGGAAGCATTGAACGCTTCGCTGCCGCAAAAGGTCGTCTGCAAGGTGGTCGAAACGGAGCCTGTGGTCAAAGGTCAGACGGCTGCGAATTCATTCAAACCGGCTGTTCTGGACAATGGCGTCAAAGTGTCCGTGCCCCCGTTTGTCGGTCAGGATGAAGACATTGTGGTGAACACGGAGACGATGGAATACGTCGAACGGGCGTGATTTCTTATCCGTAAGTTGACGCAGCTTGACGCCACGTCATGTGCTGCGGTGCAGCAAACCCCGGACCTGATCCGGGGTTTTTTGTTTCTAATTGTCCGAATTTTCGGTCCAGGTGACCGCAACATCCCCGGCGTGCAGGGGGCCTTTGGCCCGGTCAAAGCGCAGATACGCCAGCCCTTGCCCCTCTGCCTGGGTGAATACCGTGCCCGCAGGTTTGCCATTCGCTGTCAGTTCCGTGCCTGTCGGGGCGTCTCCATCCAGACGGACCCGCGCCAATCCTTTGCGCAGCGATGTCTTGTGCTTCATCCGTGCGGTCACTTCCTGACCGACGTAGCAGCCTTTACGGAAATCCACGCCGTTCAGACGCTCAAACCCCATCTCAAGGATGAAACTGTCCGAGGTCAGCTCAATCCCGGTTTCCGGCACCATATGAGCCACGCGCAGGGCATCCCAATCGGTGCCATCATCAGCCTGCGGCATGTCCCGGTACGCGCGCCAGCCCAACGCCGGATTGCGCGGATCGGTGTAGGCGCCCTCAGGGGCCGCGCCCAACCCGCGATGGAGATGCAGATCAAGCGTTTCAATCACCACATCCGCGCGTAATTTATACATGCTCAACCGTTGCGTCAGCATATCGCCCAGCGTCTCGGCCACATCAATCAGGATACCGCCGTCCCGCGCGACAACAAAGAAGTCGGCGATGTATTTGCCCTGTGGCGTCAGGATCGCGGCATAGATCGGACCGTGGGCCAGCTTGTCCACGTCATTGGTGATCAGGCCTTGCAGGAAGCTGTGGCTGTCAGTGCCGGTCAGGCGCAGGATGCGTCGGTTGGTCATCTTCTGTCCTTTGCTGTTCCAAGGTGACATATAGGCATCGACCGCCATCCAAAAGGGGCAAGCATGCGCGCGCCTGTTTCTGTCATCATCCCGACGCTGAACGCGGCAGAGCCCCTGCCTGCCTGTCTGGCTGCCCTGATGGAGGGGATTGAGGCGGGACTGATCCGCGAATTGATCGTGAGCGATGGCGGCTCAACCGATGCAACGGGCGCCACCGCACAGGCCTGGGGCGCCGAGGTGCTGCACGGCGCGCCGTCGCGCGGCGGGCAGTTGCGGCGCGGTTGCGCGGCTGCGAAAGGCGACTGGTTGCTGGTGGTCCATGCAGATACGGTGCTGTCGCCCGGTTGGTCAAAAGCCGCACTTGCGCATCTCAGCCAGCCGGAAAAGGCAGGGTGGGGGCGGTTGGCGTTTGATCAAGGCGGTATCGCAGCAGCCCTTGTGGCCGGCTGGGCGAACCTGCGCAGCCGTCTGGGGTTGCCTTACGGCGATCAGGCGCTGCTGCTCTCCAAGGCGCTCTATCAAAGGGCAGGGGGCTATCCGGACCAGCCGTTGATGGAGGACGTGCGGCTTGCCCGCGCGCTCAAAGGGCAGCTTGTGGGGCTGGATATGATCGCTGTTACCTCAGCCGCAAAGTATCGCCGTCAGGGATGGCTCCGGCGCGGGGCGCGCAATCTGCTGACCCTGCTGCGCTATCTGGCCGGGCAGGATGTTGAAACGCTGGCCCGCAGTTATCGCCGCTGAGCTTAGCCAAACAGGCGTTCGCTGATCCGGGCAAACAGGCTGGGCGGGCGGTCATCGTCGCGGCGCACGCTCTTGCTGCGGGCATCCAGCCTGCGGGTGTCGGTCACTTCCTTGCCGTCCTGAAACTGCAAACGATAGAGGTTCGCATAGATCCCGCCGCGCGCCAGCAGCTCATCATGGGTGCCCTGGTCCATCACTTTGCCCCGATCCATCACGATGATCTTGTCCGCGCTCCGAATGGTCGCAAGCCTGTGGGCGATGACAATGGTGGTGCGCCCTTCGGAGAGTTTGTCAATCGCCGCCTGCACCAGCTTTTCGGACTGCGCATCCAGTGCGCTTGTCGCCTCATCCAGCAGCAGAATGGGCGTGTCGCGCAGCAAGGCGCGCGCAATCACGATCCGTTGCCGTTGCCCGCCTGACAGGGCTGATCCGCGCGGGCCGACCCGCGTTTCCAACCCCTTTTCCAACTGGGGCAGGAAGTCACTCACATGGGCGGCATCCAGCACTTCCTTGAGGCGGGTGTCAGAGACATCTTTCCGCCCCAGCACGATGTTCTCGCGCAGGGTTTCATCAAACAACAAGGCTTCCTGCGTCACGACAGAAAAGAGGCTGCGCAGATCGGCAATCGCCAGTTCCGTCGTGGCCGCCCCGCCGATGCGCACATGGCCGTTCTTGGGGTCGATCAGCCGGGTCAGCAGGTTGAAGATCGTGGATTTCCCCGCGCCAGAGGCCCCGACCAACGCGGTCGTCTGGCCCGCTGCGGCACTCAGGGACAGCTGATCCAGCACCTGCGTGTCGCCATAAAAAAGGTCAACGTCCTCAAGTGTGATGTCCGTCTTGCCCTCGGGCAGGGCGATCGGCGATTTGGGGTTCTCCAGATGCAGCGGCGCATCCATCAACTCCTTGATCCGCTCCAGCGCCGCCGCCGCGATCTGCCACAGCCCGCTGATCCCGCCCAGCCGCCGCAACGGGCTGAAAGCAAAGCCCATCGCGGTAAAGAACGTCATGAACTGACCAATGGTCTTGTCGCCTGAGATGATCTCCGACCCGCCATAGAGGATCACGGCGGCGAACCCGAGGCCGGAAATGATGTCGATCAGCCCCGGAATAGCCGAGTTGCCAAAGGCTGCGCGCACTTCGGTCTTGATGAATTTACCCGTCAGATCACGGTATTGCCCGGCTTGATAGTCCTCCAGCGCGTTCAGTTTGATCTGCACCAGCCCGTGAAACACCTCGTCCAGCCGGGTTGCCAGATCCGCACCCAGATCACGCGCTTCACGTGACCGGCGGCGGACAAAGCGCTGCGCGGCAGCGGCTGGCAGCACCATGATCGGGATGCCCACACAGGCCAGCAAGGCCCAGATCGGATCAATGGAAATCGCCACGCCCAGCAGAACCAGCAGGCCAATGAAATCACGCCCCGCACCGGTGATCACCGCGCGCCAGACGTCGCCCACCGCGTTCACATCACTCTGCACCCGCTGGATCAGGAACCCCGGCGGATGTGTCTGGTGAAACGCACCGTCCTGCTTCATCATCCGGGCGAGCAGATCCAGCCGCATATCCGCCGCCGTTGCCTGCGCTACCCGCGTCAGCAGCACCTTCTGCGCCACCCCGGCAATGGCCCGCAGCACGAATATGCCGATCAGCAGCAGGCCCACCCAGATCAGAGCATCCTCTTGTCCCGCAACAAAGACACGGTCGAACATTGGCTCCATCAGCCGCGCAAGCGCGCCCAGCGTGCTGCCTTCGATGATCATGAAGACCACCGCCACGCTCATCAGCCCGACGTGTTTCTTCAGATAGTCGCGCCAAAGCCACGCCAGCAACTGCCGGGAGGTATAGGTTTGGTCGTTCATGTCCGCGCCAGCCTCCGAGCGGCAAAGGGAATTTCAATGGTTTACGCAAGGCGGGCACACAGGGCAAGCATCTGGCAACCATGCAGAGTGGTTGACGCCACGGGGCGGAAGCGTAGGTTCCGCGAAGTTACAGCAAGAGGTGTCCGATGACCCATACCCCCATGCCTGCACCCGGCCGGTCCTATCTGGCCATTCCCGGCCCTTCGGTGATGCCGGATGCCGTCTTGCAGGCCATGCACCGCGCGGCCCCGAATATCTATGCAGGCGAGTTGGTGGACATGATGCCCGCGCTGGTGACAGACCTCAAGCGGGTGGCGCGCACGGACGGCCATGTGGCGATCTACATCGGCAACGGTCACGCCGCATGGGAGGCTGCCCTTGCCAATGTGATCTCCCCCGGTGACCGCGTGCTGGTGCCGGCCACGGGCCGTTTCGGCATCGGCTGGGGAGAGATGGCAACAGGCATCGGCGCCGAGGTTGACCTGATCGACTTCGGGCTGAACACGCCGATGGATATGGACCGGATCGCGGACGCCCTGCGCGCCGACACAGACCACCAGATCAAAGCGGTGCTTGCGGTGCATGTGGATACGTCCTCGTCCATCCTCAACGACATTCCGGCACTGCGGGCCGTGCTGGATGATCTGGGCCATCCCGCGCTCTTGATGGCCGATTGCATCGCCTCACTGGGCTGTGACCGGTTTGAGATGGACGCCTGGGGCGTCGACGTGATGGTCACAGGCTGTCAAAAGGGGCTGATGGTGCCGCCGGGTGTCAGCTTTGTCTACTTCAACGACCGCGCCTATGCGGTGCGCCAGCAGATGCCCCGCGTCAGCAGATACTGGGACTGGACCCCGCGCGCCTTTCCAGATCATTTCTTTGAATATTTCGGCGGCACCGCGCCCACCCATCACCTCTACGGTTTGCGTGTCGCGCTCGACCTGATCCACGCCGAAGGGATGGAGGCGATCTGGACCCGCCATACGACCCTGGCGCAGGCGATCTGGGCCGCCTGCGAAGCGTGGAGCAGCGCGGGCAGTTTTGCGATGAACGTCACCGACCGCGCCCACCGCAGCACGGCCGTGACCGCGCTGCGGCTGGACGCCCCGAAGGCGACGGATCTGCGCACCTGGACGGAACAGAACCTCGGGCTGACCCTTGGTATCGGGCTGGGGATGGCCGCACCTGATGACCCCGCATGGCACGGGTTCTTCCGGCTGGGGCATATGGGGCACATCAACGGTCAGATGATCATGGGCATGCTCGGCGGGATCGAAAGCGGGCTGAGCGCGCTGGACATCCCACATGGCGCAGGTGCGCTGGATGCCGCAACTGCCGTGATTGCCGCCGGGTACCGGGCCTAACTGCGCGCGGCTTCTATGCGGTTGATGACCTTGTTCACGGCCCAGCCGGTCGCTGCGGCGGCAATCAATCCCCAGACCACCCAGATCACCATCAACATCCATGTCAGGTTGACACCGAACATGACAATGCAGGCCACGGTGAAATCAGGTGCAGAGGGTCGGTCGTTGTTGTCGCGCATGAAACGGGCTCATATCAGGCATCTCTCAACAAGAATATAACGCAGCCTGTCTGCGCGTCAGCCCCTTTTT
Source organism: uncultured Sulfitobacter sp. (assembly GCF_947500075.1). Lineage (GTDB taxonomy): Bacteria > Pseudomonadota > Alphaproteobacteria > Rhodobacterales > Rhodobacteraceae > Sulfitobacter. Next base: position 377,857 of record NZ_CANMQS010000004.1, read on the forward strand.
GCGTCCTCTAACGCAGGTGTCAGAGCGCGTGCGAACGCGTCAAGATCCGCAGGTGTGCCGCAACTGACGCGGATGCAGCGGTCTTGCGGGGCAACAAAGGGCATACGGACAAAGATGCCCCGTGCCACCAGCCCGGCAAGCACCTTGCGGGCAAAGTCGCCGTCCTGCCCGCAATCAATGGTGACAAAGTTGGTGGCCGACGGCAGCGGGACCAGCCCATGGGCCTGCGCAATCTCTGAAATCCGTTCCCGCGCGCGTGTCACCTCGGATTGGACATGGGCGAGCCAGGCGTCGTCCTGCAATGCGGCCACCGCACCCTCCTGCGCGGACCGGTTCATGCCAAAGTGATTGCGGACCTTGTGGAAGGCCGTGATCAGATCCGGATGGCCGATGCCGTAGCCAACCCGCGCGCCCGCCATCCCGTAAGCCTTTGAGAAGGTGCGCAACCGAATGAAACGCGGGTCATCGGCTGGCAGCGGCAACGCCGTGCCCTCTGGCGCGGTTTCGATATAGGCTTCATCCAGCACCAGCAGCGTGCCTTCGGGCAGCGCCTCCATGGCGGCAGCCAGATCACTGCCTTGATGCCAGGACCCCATCGGATTGTCCGGATTGGCCAGATATACCAGCTTGGCATCCACCTCCGCCGCCTTGGCAAAAAGGCGGCCCGGATCCTCATGGTCATCGCGGTACGGCACCTTGTGCAACACCCCGCCAAAGCCCGCGACATGGTAGTTGAATGTGGGATAGGCCCCGTCAGAGGTCACAACCGCATCGCCCGGACCCACAAAGAGCCGCACCAGATATCCCAGCAAGCCGTCGATGCCTTCGCCCACAATGATATGCGCAGGTGTCGTGCCGTGATGCGCGGCCAGAGCCTGCCTCAAATCATGGCTTTCGGGATCGCCATACATCCACTGCCCGCTGGCCGCCATGGCGGTGACGGCTTTGGGGGAGGGGCCAAAGACGTTCTCGTTCGCCCCCAACCGGGCATCAAATGCACGGCCCGCTGCACGTTCCTGCGCTTCGGGGCCCACGAAGGGGACGGTTGCAGGCAGATCAGCGGCAAGCGGGGTGAGGCGATATTGGGTCATATCTTGGTGGTACGATCCGGGATGGCGCCTTGCAAGTGCATTGAAACCGGCGGCTGACATGCCTAGATGAGAAACGTTCGCAAGAAAGGAGGCCCTATGCCCCATTTCACCCGACGCGGCTTCATCGCGGCCACAGTTGCTGCCAGTGCGGTACGGGCGATCCCGATGGTCGCAAGCAGACCCGCCGCACGCCGGATCCTCACACTTGTCTATGACAAGAAGCTGGGCATGATGCGCGCCATCGACCGGCTTGTGCCGTAACGTTCCCCCTCGCCAACGCGCGGCCATTGGGGTCTAGTCTGCGCAGATAAAGGGAGAATGCCATGACCCGCGTCAGCGTCACAATCGAGAACCACATCGCCCAGGTCCGCCTGACCCGTGCGGACAAGATGAACGCCGTAGATCAGGACATGATCGACGCGATTATCGCGGCAGGTCAAGAGGTTGCCGCTTCCAACGTCCGCGTTGTGGTCCTGTCAGGCGACGGCAAGGGGTTCTGTGCGGGCATCGATGTGAGCGGCCTGAGCCAAATGATCGGCAAGGACCCGTCCGAGCTTCTGATGCCCCGCACCCACGGTGACGGCACCACCAACCAATGGCAGGAAGTGGCGATGATCTGGCACCGGCTGGAGGTGCCCGTGATCGCCGCCCTGCACGGCGTGGTCTATGGCGCGGGGATGCAGCTGGCGCTGGGCGCTGACATCCGCATTGCCGCACCGGGCACGAAGCTGGCGGTGATGGAAATGAAATGGGGCATCGTGCCGGACATGGGCGGCATGGTGCTGTTGCCGCGCCTTGTGCGGTCGGACGTACTGCGGCGGCTGACCTACACGGCTGAACCCATTCTTGCCGATCAGGCTGAACGCTGGGGTCTGATCACGGAACTGGCCGACGACCCGCTGGCGGCTGCAAATGCGCTGGCCGCGACCATCGCAGGCAAAAGCCCATCTGCCATTCCCGCCGCCAAGCGCTTGATTGCGCTTGCTGAATCCGGTGCGAACGACACCGAGGTGTTGCTCGCGGAATCCCGCGAACAGGCAGACCTGATGGGCAAACCCCACCAAATGGAAGTGGTTGCTGCTGAATTCGGCAAACGCGCGGCTGTCTTCAAGTAATCCGACCAAAGGTTAGCCCCATCTGTCTCCAGACGGGGCCTTCCAAATGGACGATCTTCGTCACCACAACTAGGACCGCATTAAGGTTAATACGACCTATTCCCTTCCAAATGGTTAAAAAAACCCCGCCGGAGGCACAAAATCTCTTTTGGCGGTCCAGAAAAGATTTTAACGCTCCGCGGGGGTTTTTTTAACCATTTGGAAGAAGCGGTTAGGCCATTTCTGCCAAACGATCCAGGGCGGCTTGTAGCTGATCGGCCTCTGATTGGCGCTCGGCGAGGTTTTGGCGGGCCTCAGCAACCACATCTTCGGGCGCGGAGGCGGCGAATTTGGGGTTGTTCAGACGCCCGTTCAGACCGCCGATTTCCTTGTTCAATTTGTCGAGCGATTTTTGCAGGCGGGCCTTCTCCGCGTCGATGTCGATCAGACCTTCGAGCGGCAGGCCGAAGGTCGCACCCGGCGCGGGGATGGAGGCGGTGCCTTTGGGGAAAGTATCCACTTTATCAAGGCTTTCCACGCGGGCGAGGCGTTTGATCATCGTCTCGTTGCGCGCCCATGCGGCCTGCCCAGCGGCGTCGATGTCGGTCATCAGCAGGGGCACTTTGAGGCCTGCGGGGACGTGCATTTGGGCGCGCGCAGAGCGGATGTTTTCAATCAGCGTGATCACCCAGTTGAGCTCGCGGTCAGCGGCCTCGTCCAGATGGTCGGCGAGCCTATATGTGGGCCAATCGGCGTGGATCAGCATTTTTTCGCGTTTTGCGGTGGTTTGCCACAGTTCTTCGGTGATGAACGGCATGATGGGGTGCAGCAGGATCAGGCATTGATCCAGCACCCAAGCCATTGTTTCCCTTGTTTCTTCCGCCTCTGGTGCGTCGTCTTGCAGCAGCGGTTTGGACAGTTCCACGTACCAGTCACAGACCTTTCCCCAGACAAAGGCATAAAGCGCGCTGGCAGCATCGTTGAAACGGTAGTTTGAGAGGGCCTGATCGACCTCTTCCCGCACCCGCGCCGTCTCTCCGACGATCCATTTGTTGAGGGTGGCAGCGGGAGTCACAACCTGTACACAACCTGTACACCGTTTTTGCGCCGCCTCACCGTCAAAGACGCCGTTCATCTCTGCAAAGCGGTGGGCGTTCCAGAGTTTTGTGCCGAAATTTCGGTAGCCCTGGATGCGCTGGGTCGAGAGTTTCAGGTCGCGGCCCATGGCGGCCATGGAGGCCAGCGTGAAGCGCACGGCGTCGGCGCCGTATTCGTCGATCAGTTCCAGCGGGTCGAGGACGTTGCCGAGGGATTTCGACATTTTCTTGCCCTTCTCGTCGCGGACGAGGGCGTGGACATAGACCGTGTCGAAGGGTTTTTGTTCCACCACAGCGTATTGCATCATCATCATCCGGGCGACCCAGAAGAAGATGATGTCAAACCCGGTGATCAGGACCGAGGTGGGGAAGTATTTGTCGAGCGCTCCGGTTTGTTCGGGCCAGCCGAGGGTGCCGATGGGCCAGAGGCCGGAGGAGAACCATGTGTCGAGGACGTCCGGGTCGCGAACGAGACCAATTTCAACAATGCTGTTTCCGTCTTCACAGCCGTGCATCGTGAAGGTGCCGTCTTCCCAATTTCTTTCTTCAAATTCCAGCTCCGATTTTGGAGCGAATTCTTGATAGAATTTGCGGGCCTTCTCGAAGGCTTCATTTGCTGACGCTGCGCAGAAAGCCACTCTTTTTCCGGGAAAGCCATTGGGGTCAGCAACAACGTCAGGATGGGGCCCATACCAAACCGGTATCTGATGTCCCCACCACAACTGCCGGGAGATACACCAAGGCTCGATATTCTCCAGCCAATGGAAATACACCTTCTTGTCCTGCTCCGGCAGGATCTGCACATCGCCATTGCGCACGGCGTCCAGTGCGGGGCCGACGATCTTGTCGGTGGCCACAAACCATTGGTCGGTGAGCATCGGCTCGATGACGACTTTGGAGCGGTCGCCGAAGGGTTGCATGATCTTCTTGGCCTCGACGAGGGGGGTGGCGATGGGTGAACCTTCGTCTTCCGACGCAGAACCACCCATCCTACGGCCGAGGCGCGGATCGTCGTCTGTGGTCATCACGGCGAGGCCTTCGGCGGTGATGTCGGCGACAACGGCCTTGCGGGCCTCGAAACGGTCAAGGCCACGGTAGGCTTCGGGGACGAGGTTCATCGCGGCGATCTTCGCTTCGTCAAACGTCTCTTCACCGTTGGCGATGCGCTGGGCCACCGCTGCTTCCTCGGCGTAGGGCCGACCGTCTGCGCGCATCGCACCTTTTGTGTCCATCAGGTTATACATCGGGATATTGCCGCGTTTGGCGACTTCGTAGTCGTTGAAGTCATGGGCACCCGTGATCTTCACCGCGCCCGAACCGAAATCGGGATCGGGGTAGTCGTCGGTGATGATCGGGATCAGACGGCGGTGCTCTTTCGGACCAACCGGGATTTCACACAGCTGGCCCACGATGGGCGCGTAGCGTTCATCGGAGGGGTGCACCGCAACCGCGCCGTCGCCCAGCATGGTTTCAGGCCGCGTGGTGGCGATGGAGATGTAGTCGCGTTCCTCGGTCAGGGTGACGTTGCCGTCTTCGTCTTTCTCCACATAGGTATAGGTCGCGCCGCCGGCGAGCGGGTATTTGAAGTGCCACATGTGACCGTCGACTTCGGTGTTTTCGACTTCGAGATCGGAAATAGCGGTTTCAAAATGCGGGTCCCAGTTCACGAGGCGTTTGCCGCGGTAGATCAGGCCCTTGTTGTACATGTCGACGAAGACTTTGATCACGGCGTCGTGGAAATTACCTTCCTCGCCTTCGGGCGCATTTGGCGCACCGGACATGGTGAAGGCGTTGCGGTCCCAGTCGCAGGAGGCCCCGAGGCGTTTCAATTGCTCGATGATCGTGCCGCCGGATTCCTTCTTCCATTCCCAGACCTTGTCGAGAAACGCCTCACGTCCCAATTCGCGCCGGCCCGGCTGCTGGGTTTCGGCCAGCTGACGTTCCACCACCATCTGCGTGGCGATGCCCGCGTGGTCCTGTCCGGGCTGCCAGAGCGTATCGAACCCGCGCATCCGGTGCCAGCGGATCAGCGTGTCCTGCAACGTGTTGTTGAACGCATGGCCCATGTGCAGCACGCCCGTCACATTGGGCGGCGGGATCATGATGGAGAACGTCTCCGCCCCCGGCTTGGCGTTGGCGCCTGCGGCAAAGGCACCGGCGCGGTCCCAGGCGGCGTAGAGGCGCTCTTCGGCGTCGGCGGCGTTGAATGTCTTGTCGAGGGCCATGTCATCTTTCCCGTATGCAGTTGATGCGGGTCTAGCCGAGGATCGCGGGAAGGAAAAGGGTGCCAGCGGGGGCGCGCGCCTGCGGGGGGCGCAGCCCCGCCGGGGTCAGGCCGTGAGCGGTTCGCGGGCGCCGGGGCGGATCACCTCCGGATCATAGGGCGTGCGGGCGAAAACCTCATGCACCATGGGCCGGAAGTGGTCCAGCGGCAGGGTGTCATAGGCGGGATCAAAACTCGATTGGTCCCAGCGTTCGCAGAAGGTCACGCAATCGTCGAAATAGATGTGCCCGGCATGGCGGTCGCGTTTGTGCGGGTCCGCGCCCACGTGATGCCCGTAGTAGATCATCTGGAAATCCCCGTGGGTCTGCACACACCAGCTGCATTGCTCGCGCACGAAGGGGCGCAGGATGGTGGCGGCGTATTCATCGTGGTTGTAGGGCGCATAGATGTCTCCGATGTCATGCAGCAGCGCCGAGACGATCCAGTCGATGTCTGCCCCATCGCGTTCGGCCCGCGTGGCCGATTGCAGCGAATGGCCCAGCCGGGTGATCTGGTAGCCCGACAGCCCTTCGTCCAGATCGACAAGCGCATTGAGCAGGCGGTCGGCGGTGCCTTTGGTATAGGCGACCTCATGGGCGGTCAGAAAGGCGTAGTCTTCGGCAGTGCCGTCTTTCATCTGGGTGAATTTCACACGGTCCATCGGGCAATATCCTTTTGTCTTGCGGCGCAGTTGGGTCGTGGTGCAACCCTATGGCGCGAAAGGGTTGCGGGTAAAGAGGCCGCACTGGACACTGCACATTCCCAAGCTAATGTCCGCTTGGAGAATTGGCACCAATCAGAGGCAGCACAGCATGGAAAAATTCGGAAAGAGTCAATCGGTCATCCGGACTGAGGATGTGCGGTTTCTGACCGGCGCGGGGCGGTATGTGGATGACATCGCACCTGCGGGCGCGCTGCACGGGTTCTTCTTCCGCTCCTCTCAGGCCCATGGGGTGATCACGGAACTGGATGTGTCTGACGCGGCAGCGGCGGAGGGGGTGCATGCGGTGCTGACCTGTGCGGATCTTGAAGCGGCGGGGATTGATGTGTCGATGCCCGGCACGCAGGTGCAGAACCGCGATGGCAGCAAGGGGGCAGGGCCACTGCGCCCGCTGCTGGCCAAGGATCGGGTGCGCTATGTGGGGGAGCCGATTGCGCTGATCGTGGCGGAGACCATGGCTCAGGCGCGCGATGCGGCTGAGATGATCCTGTTTGATGTAGATGACCTGCCTGCCAAGGTGGATGTGGCCGCAGGCGGGGAGACCTTGCATGCCGAGGCCCCAGACAACAAAGCCTTTGACTGGGGCATGGGGGACGAAGCCGCCACGCAGGCGGCCTTTGATGCAGCGGCCCGGACCGTGGCGCTGGATGTGGAGGACAACCGGATCATCGTGAACTCGATGGAGCCGCGCGGGTGTTATGCCGAATGGGTCGAGGGCCGGCTGCATGTGGCCAACAACGGGCAGGGGGTCTGGGCGCACAAGGGCTATCTGAGCAAGGCGTTTGATCTGGATGAAGCGGACGTGCGCGTGACCAATCCCGACACCGGCGGCGGCTTCGGGATGAAGGCGATGGCCTATCCGGAGTATTTCTGCGCGGCACAGGCCGCGCGCGTCACCGGCCGCCCGGTGCGCTGGATGTCGGAGCGCACGGAGGCGATGCTCAGCGACAATGGCGGGCGGGATCTGACCTCGCTGGCGGAATTTGCCTTTGATGCGGACAACAGGATCACCGCCTACCGGGTCAGCACGCGCTGCAACCTCGGTGCCTATAACTCGCAGTTCGCGCAGGCAATTCAGACGATGCTGTTCAGCCGCGTGTTGATGGGGGTCTATGACGTGCAGACCACATGGCTTCAGGTCGAGGGGTATTACACCAACACCACGCCGGTGGATGCCTACCGCGGGGCCGGGCGGCCCGAGGCGATCTATGTGTTGGAGCGCCTGATCGACCGCGCGGCGCGCGAGCTGGGCGTGGATCCTTGGGACCTGCGGCGCGTGAATTTCATCAAACCCGCGCAATTTCCCTACACCACCGCCACGGGGGAGACCTACGACGTGGGGGATTTCAACCTCGTGCTGGACAGGGTGATGCGTGAGGCGGACACCGCCGGGTTTGCTTCCCGCAAGGCTGCGGATGCGCAGCGCGGCCTGCTGCGGGGCATCGGTTTGTGTTACTATATCGAGAGCATCCTGGGCGATCCCTCCGAAGGCGCGATGGTGGATTTTGAGGACGACGGCACCGCGACGATCTACGTCGGCACACAAAGCAACGGACAGGGGCATGAGACAGTCTATGCGCAGTTCCTGTCAGACCAGACGGGTATCCCCGCGCATCTGATCCGGGTGGTGCAGGGCGACAGCGACCTGATCGCCCAAGGCGGCGGCACGGGCGGTTCGCGCTCCGTGACGACGCAGAACACGGCCACCCTGGCGACGGTAGAGACGATCAAAGAGAGCTTCACCGCCTTTCTGGCAGAGGAAATGGGCGTGCCTGCGGCTGAGATCAGCTTTGACGACGAACGCTTCCGCGCTGACGGCTCAAACCTGACGCCCACGATGCTGGAAGTGGCGGAGATGGCCCGCACCAAGGGCCGCGATGACCTCCTGAGCCATCACGAACGCGCGACACTTCCGGGCCGCAGCTTCCCCAATGGGGCGCATGTGGCGGAAGTGGTGATTGATCCCGATACCGGCGTTGTGACCACGGATCGCTACACGGTGGTGGATGATTTTGGCAATCTTATCAATCCAATGCTGGCCGAAGGGCAGGTGCATGGCGGTGTTGTGCAGGGCATTGGTCAGGCGGTGCAGGAGCGGGTGGTCTATGACGAGGACGGACAGTTGCTCACGGCAACGTTCATGGATTACGCCTTGCCACGGGCGGGCGACATTCCCCATATCTCCTTTACCTCAGAGCCGGTGCCTTCGACGGCCAATATCATGGGCATGAAAGGCTGCGGCGAAGCAGGGACCGTCGGCGCACTGGCGGCAATTGCAAATGCCGTGCAAGATGCGGTGTGGGATCAGGGTGTGCGACAGGCGGATATGCCGTTCACGCCGCACCGCGTTTGGGAGATGTTGCAGGGTGAGAAAATCGCCGCTGAATGAAGGATCGCAGGAAACGCTGCTGAACCGCCTGCTGGGGCGGATCTGGCGCAGGCCTGAGACGGACTTCGGCCCGCGTCGCGGCCCGGTCACGCATCTGATCATTCTGGACGGGACGATGTCGTCGCTGCACCCCGATTGCCAGACCAACGCAGGCCGCGCCTATATGCTGGCCCGCGAGATGGGCGGGGCGCTGTCGATCTACTACGAGCCGGGTCTGCAATGGCGCGACTGGCGCTCGGCGGTGGATGTGATGATGGGGCGGGGCATCAACCGGCAGATACGCCGTGCCTACGGCTATCTGGCATCGCGCTACCGCGTGGGCGATCGCATCTATTTGCTGGGCTATTCACGCGGCGCATATGCGGTGCGCAGCCTTGCAGGCGTGATTGACCGGGTGGGGTTGTTGCGCGAAACCCATGCCACGGAAAGCAACGTGCGCGACGCCTACCGCCACTATGAATGCGACCCAACTTCAAACGCCGCCCGCGCTTTTGCCCGCAGCAAATGCCATGACCGGGTCGAGATCGAGATGATCGGCGTCTGGGACACGGTCAAATCGCTCGGCATCAACGCTCCCATCCTGTGGCGGTTGAGCGAGGAACGCCATTCCTTCCACACCCCGGATCTGAGCGGCATCGTGAAGAACGGCTTTCACGCGCTGGCCCATAATGAAACCCGTGTGGCCTATAAACCGGTGCTGTGGGAAACCCATGACGCCTATGCGGGCCGTGTCGAACAGGTCTGGTTCCCCGGCACCCATGGCGATGTCGGCGGGCAACTGGGCGGCCACAACATCGCCCGTCCTCTGGCTAACATCCCCCTGATCTGGCTCCTGAGCCGCGCCCAGGAAAGCGGCCTGCCGCTGCCGCAGGGCTGGGCGCTGCGCTATCCCACCGATCCGCTGGCCCCTTCCGTCGGCACCTTCCGCGGCTATGGCCGGGTGTTCATGACACGCCGCAAACGCAAGGTCGGCTTTGATGCCTCCGAACGTTTGCATGAAAGCATCGAGCAGCGCAGGAATGCCAAGGCCGACAAACCCGGTCTGATTGAACAACTTCGTCTGAGGTGGACCGCCTGACCCTGCTTCCAAATGGTTCAAAAAACCCTGCCAGAGGCCTGAAATCTCTTTTGGAGCACCAGAAGAGATTTTAGCTCTCCGAGGGGGTTTTTAGAACCATTTGGAAGGGGCGTCGGGCGGCAGTACTCTTGGGGGCAGAGGTCAGGCGATTTTCATGATCAGGCAGGTGGTGGACCCTGTGGCATAGAGTTTGCCGTCTGCCACGCCGCGGATCTCGCCCGTTGCGACGCCGGTGGAGCGGCCTGCGTGGGTTGTCGTGCCGATGCAGTCGATTTCCATGCCAAGCGGGATGCCGCGCAGGATGTTGATCTTGTATTCCAGCGTTGTGTAGACCGATCCGCGCGGCACATGGGTCATCACCGCGCAGGCCATCGCTGAATCGAGGAGCGTGCCGTACCAGCCGCCATGAACGGTGCCCATCGGATTGGTGACACTGAACGATGGCGCGCCGCGAAAGACCGCGCGTCCCTCTGCCACTTCGCGCAGGATGTATCCCATGGTTGCGGCGATGGGCGGGCCGGGGTTGGTGCCATCGAGGATCTTCTGCATGAACTCAAGGCCCGACAGTTTCAGGGCTTCGGATTGGCTGAGCAGGTCTTCGGGGGTTTCGGCGATACGCGGCATGGGGCCTCCGGCAAGTGACATGTCCGGGGGAGGCTACTGGCTGGGGCTGCGGGGGCAAGTCTTACGCGACGTCTTCCAGCGTGGCTTGTGGTGTGACCCCCAGCGCGCGGCAGACATCGCGGGTCAGTTCGGCCCGGTTGAGCGTGTAGAAATGCAGCGCTTCCACGCCTTCATCGACCAGGTCACTGCACAGTTCCGTGCAGAGCGCTGTTGCCAGCAGGTCGTGACGGTTGTCCCGCAGTGCGGCCTCGAAGGCCTGATCCAGCCAGTCCGGCACCACCGCGCCGCAGCGCTGGGCGAAGTTGCGCGCGGATGTCCAGTTCACAATCGGCATGATGCCGGGCGTGATGGGTTTGTCGATGCCTGCGGCCGCACAGGCGTCGCGGAACCGCAGAAAAGTATCCGGCTCAAAGAAGAACTGGGTGATTGCTTCATCCGCGCCTGCATCGAACTTGCGTTTGAGCCAGTCGATGTTGGCTTGTGGGCTGGCCGCATCGGGGTGCGGATCGGGGTAGGCCCCCACGCGGATGTTGAAGGTGCCGGTCTCCGCAATGGCGGTGATCAGTTCACAGCTGTCTTTGAACCCGTCGGGGTGCGGGGTGAACTGCGCGTCGCCTGCCGCCGGGTCGCCGCGCAGGGCGACGATGTCGGTCACGCCAGCCTTGGCATATCCGTGGGCGACGGCCATCGTCTCGTCCTTGCTGGCGCCGACGCAGGTCAGATGTGCCGCCACCGGCAGGCCGGAGGTGCGGCGCAGCACGTGGGCCGCGTCATGGGTCAGATCGCGGGTGGAGCCGCCGGCGCCATAGGTCACCGAAAAGAAGCGCGGCGCCAGCGGGGCCAGTGTCTGCGCTGTGTCCCACAGAGTGAAAGCCGCGCCAACCGACCGGGGTGGGAAGACTTCGAACGAGACAGCGGGCGTGGTCATGGCGGCATCCTTTGACTTGCGATGCCCTCTTGTCTCACGATTGCTGATGTGAGACAAATTCATAACTTTCATCTTTAACATGAGGATCACCTCACATGCACATTGAGTTCCGCCATTTGCGCACCATTCAGGCGATCCATGAAGCAGGCGGGTTGGCGCGGGCGGCCGAGCAGATGAACATCACCCAATCCGCTTTGTCCCATCAGGTCAAAGGGTTGGAAGATCAGGCGGGGGTTGAGCTGTTTGTGCGCCGCTCCAAACCGTTGAAACTGTCGCCCGCAGGGCAGCGGTTGCTGAAGCTGGCGCAGCAGGTGTTGCCGCAGGTGCAGGCGTTGCAGGATGAATTCTCAGGCCTGCGGGAAGGCAGCACGGGCCGGATGCACATCGCCATTGAATGCCACGCCTGTTTTGAGTGGTTGTTTCCGGTGTTGGAGCAATTCCGGCGAAGCTGGCCGGATGTGGATGTGGACATTCGGCCGGGTCTGGCGTTTGACGCCTTGCCTGCGCTGTTGCGTGAAGAGGTGGATTTGGTGGTGTCGTCTGATCCGGAGGAGCTGCCGGGGGTGAAATTCGTTGAGTTGTTTGATTACCAGGCGGTTTTTGTCGCCGCGAGCACCCATCCCCTGGCGGAGAAACCCCATGTTGAGGCGGCGGATTTTCGCGGGGAGACGCTGATCACCTACCCGGTGGACCGCGCGCGGCTGGATGTGTTCAGCCAGTTGCTGATCCCGGCCAAAGTGGAACCGGCTGCCATTCGGCAAGTGGAACTGACGGCTGTGATCCTGTTGCTGGTGGCCTCCAATCGCGGGGTGTCGGTCCTGCCCGATTGGGTGGTGCGGGAGGTGAAATACTCCTCTGACTACGTCACGCGGCCCTTGACCGCGCAGGGCATCACCCGGCGGCTGTATGCGGCGGTGCGGGAGGACGATCTGGGCAAACCCTTCATGGACGAGTTGCTGAAACTGGCAGGAGATGAGGCGCGCAAACTGCAAGCGGTCTGAGCAGGCACGCGCCCCTTGGCAATCGGTGCTGTCGGGCCTATACGCCCCCTCTAAACCCAGCAAAGGACACTCCCCATGGTCGGCAGCGCTAACCTCAACGTGATGATGAAAACCGCGCGCAAGGCAGGGCGGGGGTTGCTCAAGGACTTTCGCGAGGTGGAGAACCTTCAGGTGTCGGTCAAGGGCGCGGGGGATTTTGTCTCCAAGGCCGATTTGACCGCCGAAAAGATGATCAAGGAAGAGTTGCAGCGCGCGCGTCCCTCCTATGGCTGGCTGGCCGAAGAGGGCGGTGCCGAGGACGGCGAAGACCCCACGCGCCGCTGGATTGTCGATCCGCTGGATGGCACGACGAATTTTCTGCACGGGATGCCCCACTGGTCCGTTTCCATCGCGTTGGAGCATAAGGGGCAGGTGGTGGCGGGGGTCGTTTATGATCCCACCAAGGATGAGCTGTTCTTTGCGGAAAAAGGCGCAGGTGCCTTCATGAACGAGACGCGGTTGCGGGTGTCCGGGCGCACGCGGATGCTGGAGTGTGTGTTTGCCACCGGGTTGCCCTTCGCGGGCCGCTCTGATCTGCCGCAGACCTTCCACGAATTGGGCCGCGTCCTGCCGGGGTCCGCTGGGGTGCGGCGGCTTGGCTGCGCCTCGCTTGATCTGGCGTGGGTTGCGGCGGGCCGGTTTGATGGGTTTTGGGAGCGTCGGTTGAACGCCTGGGATCTGGCGGCAGGCATGTTGATCGTCAAGGAAGCGGGCGGCATGGTTGAGGGGCTGGACAAGGGCGATGACGTGCTCGAAGACGGCTCTATCATCTGCGCGAATGAGCCGATGTTCGGGGCGCTTGCGAAGCTGGTGCGTGGCTAAGTCACTGATCTGACGGGTGGTTGACGCCGTCGGTCCAGCGAATGGGCTCATGCTCCCAAGTGTTCACACCGTCAATGCAGCCGATGTTGATCCCGCATTCACTGGGGTCTGAGCGGCGCTGGTGGTGGGTGTAGATGCCGCAGGTCTTGCAGAAGTAGTGCTGCGCCGCATGGGTGCCCCAGGTGTAGAGAGTGAGGTTGTCCGCCCCTTCCACCACTATTACGGTTGTGGCGGTGGCCATCACGGCACCGGCCTGACGGCGGGCACAGAACGAGCAGGTGCAGCGGCTGACATCGCCCAGCCCGCGGGGCAGGTGGGCATACAGTACAACCGCGCCACAATGGCAGCGGGCAGTGATATCCGTGGCATCAGTCATCGGCGTTTGATCCTTGGTATGCGGCTTTCGATCGCGTCATAGGTGGCTTCGGGGTGGGGCGGGTGTCCTTCGGTACGCTCCCAGAACGCAGGCCCGCCGCGTTTGAGCCAGAGAGGCAGCGCCAGCAGGATACCCGCAACAAAGCCCCCCGCATGGGCCCAATAGGCGACCCCGCCTTCGTCCGGGTTCGCCCCGATGCCTCCGATGAACTGCATCCCGAACCAAAGCATCAGCATGATCCACGCAGGGATTGGGAAGATGCGGAAGAACACGATGAAGATGATCAGAATATCGACCTTGGCCTTGGGGTAGAGCAGCAGATAGGCCCCCATGACCCCGGCAATCGCGCCGGATGCGCCGACCATGGGCACCATGGAGGAAGGTTCAAACACCACCTGGGCAAGACCTGCGGCAACCCCTGCCAGAAGGTAGAAGATAAGATAGGGGATATGCCCCATCTCATCTTCCACGTTATCGCCATAGATGTATAAAAACAGCATGTTACCCGCCAGATGCATCCAGCCGCCATGCAGGAACATCGACGTGAACAGCCCCTCGAACCCCTGACCGCTGCTGACCCGCGCGGGGAAAAGCGCCCATTCGTAGTAGAATGCGCCAATCGCACGCGGGTCGGACAGCAGGGCGAGATAGCTCAGGAAAATGCCGATGTTCAGCGCCATCAGGACATAGGTAACATAGGGCGTGCGCCCGGACGGGTTGTGATCGCGGATCGGAAACATGGGCGCACGCTGGGTGATTGCTCACCCAGCGTCAAGGTCTGTTAGAGCAGCCAACCCAAATCCTGAGTGCCTCAGGTTTTGGGTTGGTTACTCTAGGTCGCAGCCCCCAAGAGTGCGGCGTTGCCACCGGAGGCTGTTGTATCCACGCAGACGTGCCGCTCAGCCCGGACGCGGGCCATGTCGGGCAAGCCGCAGATCAGGGGCAGGATGGGACCGTGGCGCCGGGCCAGTGCCTGTTCGATGGCGCGGGCGGTGTCGGTGTCGCCCCACCACAGGATGCCGCCATAGTCGGGTGCATCCGTCAGCAACGCGGGGTCAATCTGACCGGTGGCCTTGATCGCATGCCCGCCGAGCGCCTCGACGGCGCGCGCTTGGGCAGCGGCCGCTTCAGGGCCCGGCCCCATGCACAACAGGGCCGCGCGGGGCAATGTGGAGAGGCGGTTTGATTCCCCCGTCGGGCCAGGCATCGAGAGGGTTTCAATCGGCGTCTCCGCGTTGTGTGGCGGCAGGAACGGAAGCGTTTTTTGTGTTTCTGACCAAGCTGTTGTAGCCGTTTGTTCATCTGGTGCGCTGAAGCGTGGGAGATAGTTCGGCCCGCCTGCCTTCGGCCCCGTGCCGGACAGACCTTCACCGCCAAACGGCTGACTGCCGACGATGGCGCCAATCTGGTTGCGGTTGATGTAGATGTTCCCGGCTTCGATCCGTTCAGAGACATACTGCACCCGGTCATCAATGCGCGTGTGCAGCCCAAAGGTGAGGCCATAACCGGTGGCGTTGATGTCGTGGATCACCTTGTCCAACTCGGAGGATTTGAAGGTCGCCAGATGCAGGACCGGGCCGAAAATCTCCCGCTCCAGATCGCCAATGCTCTGGATCGAAATCAGCGTGGGTGCGATGAAGGTGCCGCCATTCGGCGTTGGCAGTTCGGCGATGATGCGGCCCTCCGACCGGGCGGTTTCAATGTGAGCGGCGATGCCGCTGCGGGCGGTTTCGTCAATCACCGGGCCCACATCAGTGGACAGATGCCAGGGGTTCCCCATCCGCAAGGCGTCCATCGCGCCCACCAGCATCTCTGTCAGGGTGTCGGCAATGTCTTCCTGCACATAGAGGCAGCGCAGGGCAGAGCAACGCTGCCCCGCAGACTGAAAGGCGCTTTCGACAATCGCCTGCACGGCCTGCTCAGGCAGCGCTGTGCTGTCGACAATCATCGCGTTCAGCCCGCCGGTTTCCGCAATCAGCGGTGTGCCGGGGGCGCAGTGCTTGGCCATCTGGGTGCGGATTTTCAACGCAGTAGCGGTCGAGCCGGTGAAAGCCACGCCGCCCAGACGCGGATCGCCTGTGAGGGCTGCACCGACCGCGCCGCCACCCGGCAACAGTTGCAGCGCGCTGCGGGGTACGCCCGCCTCATGCAGCAGCCGCACCGTCAGATCCGCAATCAGCGGAGTCTGTTCGGCAGGTTTCGCAAGCACAGCGTTGCCCGCAGCCAAAGCAGCAGAGATCTGGCCGGTAAAGATCGCCATGGGGAAGTTCCAGGGTGAGATGCAGGTGAAGATGCCCGCCGCGGGCGCGTTGGTGGCTTGCGCGGCGTAGTAGCGCAGAAAATCAACACCTTCGCGCAGTTCGGCTACGCAATCCATCAGGCCTTTGCCCGCTTCGCGCGCCAGCAGGGCAAAGATCTCCCCATAGGCGTCTTCGAGCAGATCTGCCGCTTTCAGCAACACGTCGCGGCGCTCTTTCAGCGGGGCATCCCATGGCTGGGCCGCGTCAAAGGCATCGGCCACATCCATGAGTGAGGCAGGATGGACGGTGCCGACCGGATGGTCGGGCCGGAAGGGGTTTGCCACTGATTCTGCGGCTTCGGGATGCGCATCGCCTTTGGCCAGCAGGGGTGCTGCCTCCCATAGCTGGTCCTTGAACGGCGCACGGGCGGTGTCAATGCGCGTCAGCGTCGGCGCATGGGTCAGATCGAAACCGCGCGCATTGGCGCGTTGCGGTTTGAAGACCTCCGGACCTTTGGGGATGGTGATGGCGGCGTCTTGCAGTTTGGCAAACGGATCCTCCGCGACAACCTCCGGCGGCACGTCCTCATCCACGATCTGGTTCACAAAGCTGGAGTTCGCGCCGTTTTCCAGCAGGCGGCGGACCAGATAGGCCAGCAGATCCTTGTGCGCACCAACCGGCGCATAGATGCGGCAGCGGGTCTTGTGCTGTGCCATCACCAGTTTGTGCAACGTCTCCCCCATTCCGTGAAGCCGTTGGAATTCATAGGCTTGCGGGTCAGCCTTCATGTGAAGAATGGCGGCGACCGTGTGGGCGTTATGGGTGGCAAACTGCGGATAGATACGGTCCGTCATGCCCAAAAGCCGCCGTGCGTTGGCGATGTAGGACACGTCCGTTGCAGGCTTGCGGGTAAAGACCGGGAAGCCATCAATGCCTTCGACCTGGGCGCGTTTGATCTCCGTATCCCAATAGGCGCCCTTGACCAGCCGCACCATGATCTTGCGATCATGGCGTTGCGCCATCTCATAAAGCGCGTCGATCACCGCCCCGGCGCGGGGGCCATAGGCCTGCACGACCACACCAAACCCGTCCCAACCGGCCAGCGCAGGCTCCGACATCACCCGGTCAATCACGTCGAGCGACAGCGACAACCGGTCCGCCTCTTCGGCATCGACGTTCAGACCCATGCCCGCTGATTTCGCCAGCAGGGCAAGTGCCCGCAGGCGGGGCACCAGATCGGTCATCGCGGCCTCTTCCTGCGCGACTTCGTACCGTGGATGCAGCGCGGAGAGCTTCACTGAGATGCCGGGATTCTGGCGGATGTCCTTGTGGGTGCACGCCGTCGCGATGGCGGAGATCGCGCGGGAATAGCTCAGGTGATAGCGTTTTGCGTCGGCTTCAGTCCGCGCGGCTTCGCCCAACATGTCGTAGGAATAGGTAAAACCAATTTTCTCCATGCCTTCCGCACGTTGCATGGCGGCGTTAATGTCCTCTCCCAGGACGAACTGCCGCCCCATTTCCTTCATCGCACGCGACACTGCTGTGCGGATCACAGGCTCCCCCAGCCGTTTGATGGCGGCGCGCAGATGGCGGACAGGACCGGGTTGATCATCGTCCAGCACCCGGCCTGTCAGCATCAACCCCCAGGTCGAGGCGTTGACGAGGCTTGACGTGGAATGGCCCAGATGGCGGCCCCAATCGGACGGCGCGATCTTGTCCTCAATCAGCGCATCCATCGTGTCGGCATCCGGCACCCTCAAAAGCGCCTCCGCCAGACACATCAACGCAACGCCTTCGTCGGTGGACAGGCCATATTCGGCGAGGAAGACTTCCATCAGCCCCGGCGCAGTGCTGGACCGGATCTGGCGCACCAGATCAGCGGCAGAGGCCGAAATCGCGGCTCTGTCGTCGGTCGTGAGGGCAGCTGTGTCGATCAGATCCGCCAGAACCGCCTCCGGATCGGCATAGGTCAAGGTATCAATCTGGTGGCGCAGGTCGTGGGCTGTGTCGCGGGGCATGGCTTCCTCCGATGGGTGATATGGTTAGATTACACTATCCATGAAAGCCATTTGGCCTTAACATCGACAAATAATTAGGCGTTTGATCGGAAATATGGATGGAAGAGGTCCCAAATGACCTGCGGAACTTCGACCGCTTTGACCGGGCGATTCTACAGGTGCTGGCGGAAGACGCGCGGATCACGGTG
This sequence comes from uncultured Sulfitobacter sp., assembly GCF_947500075.1. Taxonomy (GTDB): domain Bacteria; phylum Pseudomonadota; class Alphaproteobacteria; order Rhodobacterales; family Rhodobacteraceae; genus Sulfitobacter. Next base: position 395,826 of record NZ_CANMQS010000004.1, read on the forward strand.
GCGGATCTGGCCCGCCGCATCGGTCTGTCCAAATCGCCCACCCAGGCGCGCCTGCGGCGGTTGGAGCAAACCGGCGTTATTCTGGGCTACCGCGCGCTGCTGGACCCGATCCGGTTGGGGCTGGACCACGTCGCCTTTGTCGAAGTCCGGTTGAGCGACACGCGAGAGGCCGCGCTGCGCGCTTTCAACGCGGCGGTCGCGCGGCAGCCGGAGATCGAGCAAGCCCATATGATCGCAGGAAATTTCGACTATCTGCTCAAGGTGCGCACCCAGAATATGACCACCTACCGCCGGTTTCTGGGAGAGACGATTTCGACCCTGCCGCATGTTGCCAGCACTTCAACCTATGTTGCGATGGAAGCGGTCAAGGAAACTGTCCTAGGGGTGGAGGCTTGACCTGAGCCGCTTGCGTGCCATCCTTTGGGGCATGCGACATCTCATCTTCTCTGCCGTGCTGGCCACCCTCGCCATACCCGCATTTGCCGCCTGTCCGGAGCCGAAAGACACCCAGCGCGACATGCTCAACCTGATTGCCAAATCACAGGCCGCGCCGAATTTCACCGAAGGCAGGCGCGTGTCGGCCGAGATGTGGGAACTGTGGCTGCAAGCGCCTGATGAACGGGCGCAACAGGCGCTGGATGCAGGCATGCGCAGGCGCGAAGTGTCGGACTTCGTGGGGGCGCTGCGGGAGTTTGACCGGCTGGCGGCGTATTGTCCGACCTATGCCGAAGGGTTCAACCAGCGCGCGTATTTGTATTTCCTCAGCGGTCAGCATGACAAGGCGCTGGTCGATCTGGATATCGCGCTGTCGCTTCAGCCCCTGCATATCGCGGCACAAGCGGGCAGGGCGCTGACCCTGATGAACCTGGGCCGCATCGAAGAGGCCCGCGAACAGATGCTGATCGCGGTTGAAAACAATCCCTGGCTCTCCGAAAAAGCCCTGCTGGCCGAAGGCGCGCCGCTGGGGCCGAAGGGCAAGGACATCTGAGCATTTACACCACCCGCGCTTGGGCTATGGTGCAGCCCATGCGGGCGTGATGGAATGGTAGACATACCAGACTTAAAATCTGTTGGGGCGTAGCCCCGTGTGGGTTCGAGTCCCACCGCCCGCACCACAAAAGACTTCCCCCTTCTGAAGTCCCCCTAAGGCTTTGAACGGCAAGGAATATTCCGGAGTTCTAGCCCCTGTATTTCGACAGTATGTGAGGGGGCCCGTTAGTGCATAACGTAGTACCGTGCGTCGCAGGGCAACATGACCTGTTTCCCATAGTTTCCAAGGGTTTGCGAGGAACGTCAGCGCAGGTTCTGGTTTTTCCTCAAAACTCCCCTGCGGCTCTGCCTGTTTTGCCAGTTGTTCGGTCAAGACGGCTTTTCCACGCTCGAGTGCTACGATTTCACCATTCGTAAATCGGGGTCATGGTCTCGCTCTCTGCCTGCATAATGCGTTCCATCAGTTTTTCGCTGCGGGCGGCCTTTGAGTTTCAGAGCAATGGAATGATTGCCTAGATAGCGCAATTTCGCTTACGGTTAAATCAAAGGTTGGGCATCCAGATGATACCAGAAGCACATGATCGGACAGGGACTTTCAGTGATGCCGCATGGAGCGACGTGATCAGCGCTGTCGATCGCACCTACTCCGAGTTGGTGGCCTATCAGGAACAGTTGGAGGCCCAAAACGCAGAGCTTGATGAATTGCGGCGGTTTATGGCGTCGGTGCTGTCATCGGTGTCTGATCTGTTGGTGGTGGTGGACCAAGAGTATGTCATTGAGCGCACGGGCGGAGCGATTGACCGCGTGCTGGGGCCCAAACACCTGGCGCACCCCGGTGCGATGGTGGACGATCTTGTGGTCGATGAGATGCGCGAAAAATTGCGCTGTGTGATTGATCAGGTGATTGCCTCACAAGAGGCCGTCACGCTCGAGATTGACGTGATGACAGATGCGGGTCCGACGCCACTGGAGCTGAGCGTGGGGCCGCGGTTGGATGAACGGGGCCGCAGTCGCGGTGCGGTGCTGGTCGGGCGCCCGGTCGGTGAGTTGCGCAGTGCCTATTCCGATCTGGAGGCGAGCCATGCGGCGCTGAAAGAAGCGCAGGGCCATCTGGTGCGCAACGAAAAGCTCGCGTCACTAGGGCGTCTGGTCGCCGGTGTGGCGCATGAGTTGAACAACCCGATCAGCTTTGTCTACGCCAACACGCATGCGCTTGAGAAATACACTTCACGCTTCGAGACGTATTTTGAAGCGGTGCAATCGGGGGCGGACCGCAACGCGCTGATTGCGCTGCGCGAAGAGCTGAAGCTGGACCGGACGCTCAAGAACTTGCGCGGTGCGATTGACGGGGCCAAGGATGGTGCCGAACGGGTGCGCGATATCGTTGAGGACCTGCGCAGGCTGAGTGCGGAAGGATCTGGCGAAACGGTGAGCTTTGATCTGATGACGACGGCGCGCACGGCAGCGGATTGGGTGATCCGGGGGACAAAGACGCCGGTGAAAGTCTCCTTTGAAGGTGGAGCGACGCGGCTTGCATTGGGCAATCCCGGTCATGTTCAGCAGATCGTCATGAACCTTGTGCAGAATGCGGTGGACGTGCTGGCGGAGAAGGAAGACGCGCAGATCCACCTGCTGGTGTTTGAGCAGGACGATACGGTCCTGTTGCATGTGGCGGACAACGGTCCCGGCGTGCCGACAGAGGCAGTGCCATCGGTTTTTGATCCGTTCTTTACCACCAAGCCAGTGGGCAAGGGCACGGGGCTGGGCCTCTCGATTTCCCACAAGATTGCAGAGGAACATGGCGGGGCGCTGATCCTCTTCGATACGGGGCCTGAGGGGACGTGTTTTGAGCTGACCCTGCCCGCAGGAGGTGCGACTTGAACGTGTTGTGGTTGCAGTCGGCGGGATGTGGCGGGTGCACGATGTCACTGCTTTGTGCCGAGGGCCCCGGGGTATTTGACCTGCTGAAGGGGGCGGGGATTTCGTTTTTGTGGCACCCGGCCTTGTCTCAGGAAACCGGCAGCGAAGTGCGCCGGATTTTGGCGGATGTGGAGAGCGGTGCGCTGCCGCTGGATGTGCTCTGTGTCGAAGGGTCGATCCTGACGGGGCCTAAGGGCACGGGGAAGTTTCAGATGCTGTCGGGCACGGGGCGGTCGATGCTCGATTGGGTGCTAAGCCTTGCGCCACGCGCAAATCATGTGGTCGCGGTCGGGACGTGTGCCACCTATGGCGGGGTGACATCGGCGGGCGGTAATCCAGCTGGCGCGATTGGTGTGCAATATGACGGGCATCAACCGGGCGGGGCCTTGCCAGCGCGTTTCCGGTCCAAGAGCGGGCTGCCGGTGGTGAATGTTGCGGGCTGTCCGACGCATCCCGATTGGGTGACGGAAACGCTGCTGTTGTTGGCCGCAGGAGAGTTGGCAGAGACTGATCTGGATGCATTGGCGCGACCGTTGTTTTACGCTGAAAATCTGGTGCACCACGCTTGTCCCAAAAACGAATTTTATGAATACAAGGCGAGTGCTGAAGAGCTGAGCCAGATGGGCTGCATGATGGAGCATCTGGGCTGTGTCGGCACGCAAGCCTCGGGCGATTGCAACATCAGAGGCTGGAATGGGGGTGGGTCCTGCACGCGGGCGGGATACCCCTGCATCAATTGCACCGCACCGGAGTTTGAAGAGCCGAACCATCCTTTCACGCAGACGCCCAAGTTTGCAGGTATTCCCATCGGGTTGCCGTCCGACATGCCCAAAGCATGGTTCATGGCTCTCGCCTCCTTGTCGAAGGCCGCGACACCCAAGCGGTTGGCGGAGAACGCGGTCGCAGACCGGGTCAAGGTCGTGCCAAGTATCAAGTCAGGAAAACAATGAACACGCGCAATTTGCTGGTCGGTCCGTTCAACCGGGTTGAGGGCGATCTCGAAATTCGGCTGGAGGTCGAGGAGGGAAAGGTCACCAGCGCCTATGCCAATTCACCGATGTATCGTGGGTTTGAGCCGATGATGCTGGGCAAGGCCCCGATTGATGCGCTGACCATCACACCCCGCATCTGCGGGATTTGTTCGATCAGCCAATCCTCGGCGGCGGCCGCAGCGCTTGGGTCGGCGGCAGGCCTCGCGCCCGCGCCGCAGGGCGCTCTGGTCGCGGCAATCATGCACGGGATCGAAAATGTCTGTGATCATCTCACGCATTTCAACCTGTTCTTTTGTGCTGATTTCGCACGTCCGGCCTATGCTGGGCGCGATTGGCATGACCGGGCCGTGACGCGGTTCACGGCGATGGAGGGCTCCGCCGTGCGGTCCTGCATCGAGGCGCGGGCGCAGTTGTTGCACATCGTTGGGTTACTGGGGGGCAAGTGGCCACATACGTTGGCGATCCAGCCCGGCGGCGTCACCCGCGCGCCAACGGTGCGCGACCGCATCCGCATGAGCTCGACCCTTGCAGCGTTTCGGCGCTATCTGGAAACGGTATTGTTTGGCGCACCTGTTGAGGCGTTCGCAGCGCTGTCGACGGCGGAGGCAATCACCGGTTGGTCACGCGGTGATGCGGGGCTGTTCATGGAAATCGCCTCTGACCTGCGCTTGAGCGAGACGGGGCAGGGGCCGGGGCGGTATCTGTCGTTTGGGGCTTATCCGCTGCCTGAAGGGCGCAGCTTTGGTCCCGGTGTGTGGGAAAACGGTACGCTGTCACCGATGGATACCGACCGCATCCGCGAGGACCTCAGCCACGCGTGGATGCTGGGGGACGACGCCCATCCGCGTCAGGGGCAGACGACACCAGATGAAGACATGCGCGACCCCGCCTATAGCTGGTGCAAGGCCCCGCGCATGGCGGGGCAGACGATGGAAACGGGTGCCTTTGCGCGCCAGGTCGTGGATGGGCATCCGGCGGCTTTGGATCTGGCGGTAGACGGGTCAAACGTCTTGGCACGGGTGGCGGGGCGGCTGCTGGAAGTGGCGCGCACTCAGATGATGATGGAAGAGTGGGTGGCACAGATCAGGCCAGAGGCCTCTTTCATGGATGATGTGCCGGTGCCGCGTGAAGGCCAAGGTGAAGGGCTGGTCGAGGCGGCGCGCGGATCCCTGGGGCATTGGATCCGCATTGAGGCGGGCAAGATCGCGAGCTATCAGATCATCGCGCCAACCACATGGAATTTCAGCCCGCGCGACGCCCATGGAACCCCCGGCCCGGTGGAAGCCGCCTTGGTCGGAGCCGAGGTAGGCGCGGAGGAAGACACCCCGCTGAGCGTGCAACACATCGTGCGCAGTTTTGATCCCTGCATGGTCTGCACAGTCCATTGAACAAGGGGCTGCGCATTCGGGTGCGCGGTCAGGTGCAGGGCGTGGGGTTCCGCCCGTTTATCTGGCAGTTGGCACAGCGGTTTGACGCCGTCGGTGAGGTGCTGAACGATCCAGAAGGCGTGTTGATCCATGCTTTGATTGCTCATCCTGATCCCTTTGTTGCGTCGATACGGGATGAGGCACCACCGCTTGCGCGGGTGGATGCAGTGGAGGTTGAGCCGTTCGTCTTTGACACCCTGCCGACGGGTTTTGAGATTGTACAAAGCCAGGGTCGTGGCGCCGAGACACGCGTGGCACCAGACGCGGCGACCTGTGATGCCTGTCTTGCAGATATCCGGGCCGATGATCCGCGTAGACGGGGGTATGCGTTTACGAATTGCACCCATTGCGGGCCACGCTTCACGATCCTGCACGGGCTGCCCTATGACCGGGCGCAGACGACGATGGCCGGTTTTGAGATGTGCCCGGCCTGCGCCGCAGAATATGCCGACCCGGCAGATCGCCGGTTTCATGCGCAGCCGGTGGCCTGTGCCACCTGCGGTCCGCAGGTTTGGTTCGAAAACGCTGGGGCGCGGCGTGAGGATGCCATCGCTGAGGCGGCAGCTTGTGTGCGGCAGGGGGGCATTCTGGCGATCAAAGGCTTGGGCGGTTTCCACCTGTGTTGTGACGCGACAAATGCGGAGGCCATTGAAGTGTTGCGCGCGCGCAAGCATCGGCCCGGCAAGCCGCTCGCCTTGATGGGCACCGACGCACAGGTGGAGAAATTTGCCGCGCCCAGTGAGGCGGATTGGGAGTCGCTGCGCGCGGCGGCAGCCCCCATTGTACTTTTGAAAAAGCGAGCAGCGCTCCCTGAAGCCCTGGCACCGGGGCAGGCGCTTTTGGGGTGGATGCTGCCCTATACGCCGCTGCACCATCTTGTGCTCGATGCGATGGACCGGCCTTTGGTGATGACATCGGGGAACCTGTCTGGCGAGCCGCAGGTGATCGGCAATGATGAGGCGCGGGAGAAATTGGCTCCGCTTGTGGATGGCTATCTCATGCACGACCGCGACATCGCGCGCCGGTTGGACGATAGCGTGATGCGCAACACGGATCACGGGCCCATAGTCCTGCGCCGCGCGCGGGGACAGGTGCCTGAAACACTGCCGCTGCCCACTGGGTTCGAAGATCCGCCACAGGTTCTGGCCTTTGGCGCGCATCTGAAGTCTGCGATCTGCCTGATCAAGAACGGGCAGGCGCTGCTGTCACATCATCTCGGGGATCTGGACGATGCGCTGACCTGGGATGAGTTTATCAAGGCGGATGCGGATTATGCGGGGTTGTTTGATCATGCGCCCGAGGTTTTTGCCTGTGATCTGCACGAGGGGTATCGGTCGTCCGAACATGCGCGATCCCGTGCGATAGAGGGTCAGCTTGTCGAAGTTCAGCATCACCACGCGCATCTGGCGGCCTGTCTGGCCGAGAACAATTGGGCGCGCGATGACGGGCCGGTGGCGGGCATCATTCTGGATGGTTTGGGCCTTGGGTCCGATGGGACGATCTGGGGCGGGGAGCTGCTGCTTGGGAGTTATGTCGGATATGAGCGGGTGGCGCATCTGGAGGCGGCTCCCTTGGTCGGCGGGGATGCGGCACAGCGCGAACCGTGGCGCAATGCAGTCGCGCGGCTGGATCTCGCGGGATTGTCTGCGGTTGCGGATCACCTTTTTGCGGACCAACCGGTCGGGATCCTGCGTCAGGCCGCGCAGGCGGGGATCAACACCGTGGCGTCTTCCTCGGCAGGGCGTTTGTTTGATGCGGTGGCGGCGGTCATTGGGGTGCAAGCGGGCGCGCAGAGTTTCGAGGGCGAGGCGGCAATGCGGATGGAAGCAATGGCGTCCGGTCCGTTTGACGATCCCTATCCTTTTGGTGCAGACCTGAGCACCGCGCCCTTGTTTCAGGCGATTGCGGCGGACGTCGCGGCGGGGCGTGATCCAGCGATTATGTCCGCGCGGTTTCATGCGGGGGTGGCAGAAGCGTTTGCGGCGCCTGCACGTGCTTTGGTCGAAAGCGGTTCGGCCAAATCGGTTGCGCTGTCAGGCGGGTGTTTTCAGAACGCTTTGCTGTTGGATTTCACGATCCGGGCGTTGGGTGATGTGCCGGTCTTGATCCATCAAAAGGTGCCTGCAAACGATGGTGGATTGGCCTTGGGACAGGCCGTGATTGCCGCAGCACAAGCGTTAGCGGACCGGTAAGCGACTGGCCACCTTGCCGTGCCAACGGTCAATTGGCAGTCAGTTGATCGGTTCTGCGATGGCGCAATAACGCATTTAGTGCGTTGATTTATATGCTGAAAAATTAAAACTCCTGAATGCGCCCTATTCCTTGGCGCTCCCACAACATCTCTTCGCATACTGCGGTGGACAACCTCCGTCGTGCCGTTGACCGGTGTGACACTGGCAAGAAGGGAGCTGGCCTTGGCTGACATAGAAACATTTTACGACGTGATGCGGTCGCAGGGGATCACCCGCCGCAGTTTCATGAAATACTGTTCGCTGACGGCGTCGGCACTGGGCCTTGGCCCGGCCTTCGTGCCGCAGATTGCCCATGCGATGGAGACCAAGCCACGCACGCCGGTAATCTGGGTGCATGGCCTTGAGTGCACCTGTTGTTCGGAAAGCTTCATCCGCTCCGCGCATCCGCTGGCCAAGGATGTTGTGCTGTCGATGATCAGTCTGGATTACGACGACACGCTGATGGCGGCCGCCGGGCACGCGGCCGAAGCCGCGATGATGGAGACGATTGAGAAATACAAAGGACAGTACATTCTGGCCGTTGAAGGCAACCCGCCGCTGAACGAGGACGGCATGTTCTGTATTTCGGGTGGCAAGCCCTTTGTCGAAAAGCTCAAGATGGCGGCAAAGGATGCAAAAGCTGTGATCAGTTGGGGCGCCTGCGCGTCCTATGGATGTGTGCAGGCGGCCAAGCCGAACCCGACGCAGGCGACACCGGTGCACAAGGTCATCACCGACAAGCCGATCATCAAGGTGCCCGGCTGTCCGCCGATTGCCGAAGTGATGACTGGGGTGATCACCTACATGCTGACGTTTGACCGTATGCCGGAGCTGGACCGTCAGGGCCGCCCCGCGATGTTCTATGGGCAGCGCATTCACGACAAATGCTACCGCCGTCCGCATTTTGATGCAGGCCAGTTTGTTGAGGAATGGGACGATGACGGCGCGCGCAAGGGCTATTGCCTTTACAAAATGGGCTGCAAAGGGCCGACCACCTACAATGCCTGTTCCACGATCCGCTGGAATGAGGGCGTCAGTTTCCCCATTCAATCAGGTCACGGCTGCATCGGCTGTTCCGAAGACGGGTTCTGGGATCAGGGCACCTTCTATGACCGGGTGACGGACCTGACCCAATTCGGGGTGGAGGCGAACGCGGATCAGATCGGGTTTGCCGCTGCTGGCGTTGTCGGGGCAGGCGTGGCCGCTCACGCAGCCGTCTCCGCCCTCAAATCTGCTCAGAACAAAGCTCAAAAGAAACCAACCCCGACAAATGAGGAGGCCTGATAATGGTTGTCCAGACACCCAACGGCTTCAATCTTGACGACACGGGACAGCGCATCGTCGTTGACCCGGTGACCCGGATCGAAGGCCACATGCGCTGCGAAGTGAATGTCGATGAAGACGGCTATATCCGCAATGCTGTGTCCACTGGCACAATGTGGCGCGGGCTTGAAGTCATCCTCAAGGGGCGCGACCCACGCGATGCCTGGGCCTTTACCGAACGCATTTGCGGCGTTTGCACCGGGACACACGCGCTGACCTCTGTGCGCGCGGTTGAAGATGCGCTCGGCATCACGATTCCCGACAACGCGAATTCCATCCGCAACATGATGCAGCTGAACCTCGAAATTCATGACCATGTTGTGCATTTCTACCACCTACATGCGCTGGATTGGGTGAACCCGATCAACGCGCTGCGTGCCGATCCGAAAGCCACGAGCGAGTTGCAGCAATCGGTATCGCCAAGTCATCCGCTGTCTTCACCGGGATACTTCCGGGACGTCCAGAACCGGCTGAAACAGTTTGTGGAAAGTGGTCAGCTGGGGCTGTTCAAGAACGGCTATTGGGACAATCCCGCCTATCTTTTGCCGCCCGAAGCGGATCTGATGGCGACGACCCATTACCTTGAGGCGCTCGATCTGCAAAAGGAGATCGTCAAAGTTCACACGATCTTTGGCGGCAAGAACCCGCACCCAAACTGGCTGGTGGGCGGCGTGCCGTGCCCGATCAACGTGCATTCGACCGGGGCCACCGGGGCGATCAACATGGAGCGGCTGAACCTTGTCAGCTCGATCATCGACAAGACAGCGGAGTTCAACCGCAACGTCTATCTGCCGGATGTGATTGCGATTGGCGGGTTCTACAAGAACTGGCTTTATGGCGGCGGGTTGTCGTCGCAGGCGTGCCTTGCCTATGGCGATATCCCTGAGAACCCGAACGATTTCTCGCCCGAGCAGATGTATCTGCCGCGTGGTGCGATCGTGAATGGGGATATGACGACTGTTCACGATGTGGACGTCCGCGATCCTGAGCAGATTCAGGAATTTGTCGATCACTCTTGGTATGAATACGCCGAAAAGGGCAAAGGTCTGCATCCTTGGGATGGAGAAACAGAAGCCAAGTTTGAACTGGGCCCGAACCTTAAAGGCACGCGCACCAACATCAAACAGATTGATGAAGGGGCGAAATACAGCTGGATCAAGGCACCACGTTGGAAGGGTCACGCGATGGAGGTGGGTCCACTGGCCCGTTACATCGTGGGCTACGCCAAGGGGCATGAAGAGATCAAGGATCAGGTCGATGGATTGCTCCGCACGATGGATTTGCCGGTAGAAGCGCTGTTCTCAACGTTGGGGCGCACGGCGGCACGGGCGTTGGAAAGCGAGTATTGCGGGCGGTTGCAAAAGCACTTCTTTGACAAGCTGATGACCAACATCAAGAACGGCGACGAGAGCACCGCGAATGTTGCCAAATGGGACCCCAAGACCTGGCCGAAGGAAGCCAAAGGTGTTGGCATGACTGAAGCACCGCGCGGCGCGCTGGGGCATTGGGTTCGGATCAAGGACGGACGCATTGAGAACTACCAATGCGTCGTGCCGACCACCTGGAACGGATCACCGCGCGACAGTCAGGGCAACATCGGTGCCTTCGAGGCAAGCCTGATGAACACCAAGATGGAGCGCCCGGAAGAGCCAGTCGAGATCCTGCGCACGTTGCACAGTTTCGATCCCTGTCTGGCCTGTTCCACCCATGTAATGTCACCAGACGGTGACGAATTGACCACTGTCAAAGTCCGCTGAGAAAGGGAAAAACATGAAAAAGATCGCAACACTTTTGGCACTTCTCCCGAGTATGAGCCTGGCTCACGGTGGTCATGCTCCAGTCCCTGAAAGCCTGCACGCGGTGAGCCACACAGGCCCTCTTTTGGGGCTCGCGTTGATCTCTGTCGTGCTTGGTGCGGTGCTCTATCAGCGGTGGGCGTCGTGAGCGCGGTCGATCCTGACACAGCATCCGGGCCGTCGCTGACCGGCGATGCCACGGACGCGGACCTGGCGACGATCACACGCAATTCGTCGGTTTATGTCTATGAAGCCCCTGTGCGGCTGTGGCACTGGATCAATGCGCTGGCGATTTTGGTGCTTTGTGTCACGGGTTACCTGATCGGATCGCCGCCGCCCACGATGATCATTGCGGAGGCCACGCATCAGTTTGTGTTCGGCTACATCCGCTTTGCCCATTTCGCGGCAGGCATGATCATGACGGTTGGCTTTTTTGGCCGGATCTATTGGGCATTCGTTGGCAATTCACATGCGCGCCAGATGTTCAAACTGCCGCTATTGAATGGGAAGTGGTGGCGCGAAGTCTGGGGCGAGGCGAAGTGGTATATGTTTATGGAAAAGAAACCCAAGAAGTACGTCGGGCACAATCCGCTCGCGCAGATCGCGATGTTCTTTTTCATGACCGTGGGCATGAGCTTTATGATCGTGACCGGTTTCGCGCTCTATTCCGAAGGGGTCGGGCGGGACGGCATTCTCGATACGATATTCGGGCCAGCGCTTGATTTTGTCGGCGGCAGTCAAGCGATGCATTCGATCCATCACCTTGGCATGTGGGCGATCGTAGTGTTCATCATCATCCACATCTACGCCGCCGTGCGCGAAGATATCATGTCGCGTCAGTCGGTGGTGTCGACGATGATCTCGGGGACCCGGACGTTCAAGGATGACGATCCGAACTGATTACTGGCTTCAGAGACTTGAGGAAAAGCGGGTGCAATGCGCCCGCTTTTTCTGTTGGATAGTTACTATCCATTTTTGGGGTTAGATGCAATATGATTGATCGGCGAGATGCGTATAGCATACTACGGTATTCAATAATAAGTAATTAAAACAAATATTTAAGCGATCATCGAAAAAGTGTACAAAATTCTGCCTTTGAATGAATTGCCAAGATAACCTCGTTTTCAGAGCGGATTGGAAGCCAAATAACCGCTCTTTAGGGAGGGGTATCAATGTCGGATAGGGTGCTGGTCCTTGGGATCGGGAATGTCCTGTGGGCGGACGAGGGATTTGGCGTCCGTTGTGTGGAGCAACTGGCGCAGACCTGGGCGCTGCCTGAAGGTGTCACGCTTTTGGATGGCGGGACGCAGGGGCTCTACCTGCTGCCGTTCTTGGAAGAAGCAGATATTCTTGTCGTCTTTGACGCCGTTGATTACGGGCTTACCCCCGGCACCATGAAGATTGTCGAAGGCGATGAGGTGCCGCGTTTCATGGGGGCCAAGAAGATGTCCCTACACCAAACCGGATTTCAGGACGTGATCGCGACCGCGCAGCTGATGGGCTACTGTCCTGAGACTTTGCTGCTGATCGGATGCCAGCCGGAGGAGTTGGAAGACTACGGTGGCGGCCTGCGCGATGTGGTTGCAGCCCAGATCGAGCCGGCGATCAAAGTGGCAATCACCAAGCTGGCGCAGATGGGCGTTGTGGCCAAACCGGGCCGGACCCATAGCGAATTTCTGGCCGACGCATCCATCATGCACCATGCGTATGAAGCTGGACGTCCGTCAGAAGAAGACGCCTGCCGCACTGGTGATGACCGTTTCTTTCCGGCGGCGGAATAGTCCATGTGCGTCGGTATCCCCATGCAGATCACGGGCATTGATGGCATCGCGGCGACGACGACCAACGGTCGGCATGTCGAACTGATTGATCTGTCGCTTACTCCCGATGCTGAAGTCGGCGACTGGCTGCTCACGTTTCTTGGTGCAGCGCGCGAGATCATCACAGCGGATGAGGCACAAAAGATCGGTGCTGCACTTGCGGGACTGCAGTCTCTGATGGAGGGCGGCGATCTGGGCGACGCCTTTGCCGATCTCGAAAACGCCGGGCCGCAGTTGCCCGCCCATTTGCAAGCGGCCCTCGATGCCGGTGCGACAACAGGTTGAGGACAGACATGACACATCCATTGATCACCCGTTTGACGACGGAATTTGGCTACCGCGAATTGCACACCATGTGCGATGTCGCCGCGTTTACAGAAGGGGCCGGATATCACGCGATCTTTGTCCCGGGCGACATTGCCCGCAACCTTGAGACTCCTGATGTGGCGGTCATTCTCCCTGAGCTGCGTCAGGCGTTTCAAGGTCGGTTTGATTGCGCTGTCGCATCGGACAGTGTCGAAGAAGAGCTGCGCGAGACAACCAAAGTGCGCAAAACACCGAGTGTCATTTTCTACCACGAGGGGGAGATGATCGGCGGCATTCCAAAGGTGCGCGACTGGTCAGAATACATCGAACGCATCACCCAAATCCTCGCCCTGCCGATGGCGGCTGAATAAGGACCTAGACCATGACCAACCCTTTCATGATGCCCCCCACGGGCTTTGGCCCCGGTTCACAACCGCTTGATACCAATGACGAAAAGCTGGAATATATGCCGCTGCCGCAGGATATGCGTACATATTCGCCCCGTCTGCCCGAAGTGGACGATCTTGATCAGACGGAGATTGCGCCTGCATTGGCTTTACTGAGCGAAGTTGCTGCGGCGGCACAAGAGATCGCGAAGAGTGGCGGAACGCGCCAGTTTGATCTGGGGACGCTCGACAAGACGAACCGTGATCTGATTGCCGAGACACTGGGCAGTGGAGAGGTCGCAGCAAAAGTGCGCAGCATTCCCGCCGTTGCTGTGCAGGAAAGCGTGTTCGCCGGCATCTGGACCCTGAACAGCAGCGCGGGTGAACTGATCGAAGTGGCCGAAATCCCGGCGTGCGTGTCCCAAGACGCCTTTGCCCCCAAGCGCGCCGCGATGGGGGAGACGGCTCCATTGATGCCGGGTGTGATCAATGCGCCCCCGATGCTGATCGAGTTGCGCGATAAATCCGCTGACTTTGACCCCGCCGCGCCGTTGCATGTGATCAACCTGTCGCTCTTGCCTCATACCGAAGAGGACCTTGTCTGGCTCGATCAGGCCGTGGGCGAGGGGGCTGTGACGATCCTGTCGCGTGGCTATGGCAACTGCCGGATCACCGCGACGGCCATGCCCCATGTCTGGCGCGTGCAGTTCTTTAACTCCATGGACACGCTGATCCTCGACACCTTCGAAGTGACCACCGTGCCCGAAGTTGCCATCGCCGCACGCGAGGATTTGGCCGACAGCGGCAAGCGTTTGCTCAGCGTGCTGGAGGCAATCCGATGAACGAGGTGACAAACCGCTTTGAAGGCAGCTTTCTGGGGGCCACTGACAAAATCAGCGCACAGGCCATTATGGAATGCAAGATCTGCTGGTCGCCCTATGATCCGGCGGAGGGGGATGACTATCGCCAGGTTGAGCCGGGCACCGCGTTCATGGACCTGCCGCACGATTGGTCCTGCCCCAATTGCAGCGCGCCCAAAGAACAATTCATGGTGCTTGAGGATCCGGGTTCCACCGCGGCAGTCGAGGCGGCAGAAATTGAAGATGTTACCGCGCGGCTGGTCGCGGATTTCCGGGAAATCTGGCATTCCAAGATGCGCGATGTGCCGATGGTCAACAAACTGCTGACGGTTGAGGCGGTCGGGTTTGAGATGATTGATGGCCGCCCTTTGGGTGTTCTGATCTCGCCTTGGTTCATGAACTTGGTACAGTTGCCCGCTGCGGACGAGGATTGGTCAGCGCTTGAACCCGGGGCCAAGGAATTGATTGCCTTTCCGTCTGGGGAGTACGAGTTCATTCACAACACGCGCGAGATGATTGGCGGCTACAAAGCCTGTTCGCTGTTTTCGCCGATGGGTGAATTTAAGTCGCAGATGCAGGCACAAGAAGTTGCCGCCGCTGTGATGGTCGCGCTTTTTGATGCGGAAAATCAGGCGGAGACCGACCGCGCGGCAGACATTAAAGCCGCACGAGAAGCGGCGCTTGCACCGCCAGAGCCTGAGCCACCAGCCCTGTCGGATGAACCATCGCGCCGCGCCGTGATCACCGCTGGCTTGGCAGAGCAGGACTAAAGCGATGGCGTCTGCGCGCATATCCTCAGATCTTAGGGCACTCCCGGTTGAAGGGTTGCCCGTGGCCCAGATGGTCATAGGCCAACCGGCTGAAGAGGCCGCAGCGCTTTTGCCGCGCCTGTTTAACCTGTGCCGTGTGGCTCAGGGGATCGCCGCCCGCGCGGCATTCGGTGTCGCGCAAGAGGACGGGTGGCAGGATGCGCTGCGCCTTGAGATCCTCAAGGAACACGTGTTCAAGCTGTGTCTCCGGTGGCCGGGTCAGGTGTCCGCGCTGCCGGTGACCTTGCCACGTGACTGGAGCGCGGGTGGCCCGAACCTGCGCGAAGCCTTGTTTGGGTCACAGGGCGAGATGCCGGTATCGTTCGAAGCATTCAGCGCCTTTCTACGCTCTGACAGCGGTATCGCACCGGTTCTGCGGGCGATCAGCCAATCCTTTGGCCCCTCTGAGGCGGTGCGCCCGGCGTTGCCGCTGGTGACCGCGCAGACGATGTTCGACGCCGGACCGCAGGAAAACTCGGTTGCGGCGCGTCACGCGCAGCATCCTGTGATGGTCGGCATTGAAGAGGTCTGGGGCCGTGGTCCACTGTGGTCGGCGGTGGGTTTGGCCTGCGATGTAGACGCCTGTCTGGATCACCGCTTGCCCGCGCCAGACTTCAGCGCGGGCCGTGCTGTGGTCCCTGCGGCGCGCGGGTTTTATGGGGTCAAGGCGCAGGTCGAAAATGGTGTTGTGACCGCGTTTGACCGCATCACACCTACAGATCATTTGCTGATGCCAAATGGCGTGCTGGATCACGCATTAGCGTCTCTGCCCGAAGCACATTCGGATACGCACGCGTCCGTGCTTCTGTCTATTCTCGACCCCTGTTTTCCGGTAACGCTCGCCTCATTGGGCAGGGAGGAGGCCGCACATGCATGAGATGTCGCTTTGCGAAGGGATGCGCGGTGTGATCGAGGATCAGGCCCGCCAGCACAACGTCAGCCGGATCAAACGGGTGCGCGTCGAAGTGGGCCGCTTTGCCGGGGTTGAGATCAATGCGCTGCATTTCGCGTTTGATGTGGTCATGCGCGGCTCGCCCGCTGAAGGGGCCGAACTGGTGACGCTGGAACTGCCCGGTCGGGCGCTGTGCTACGACTGTATGAAAGAGGTGGAGATCGCCGACAGGCTGGATCCCTGTCCGACCTGTGGTGGTGGCAAGCTGATGCCGCAGGGCGGCGATGAAATGAGAATCAAAGACTTGGAGGTCGCTTAAAATGTGTACTGTTTGTGGATGTAGCGATGGTGAAACCAAAGTGCATGGCGCGGGCCACAGCCATGGTCATGCACACCATCATGACCACCACCATCATGACGTTGATGGGCATCACCATTACGGCCACGGACCCGCAGGCGTCGAGGTGCCTGGCATGTCACAAGAGCGGTTGATCGAGATTGAAACCGACATCCTCAGCAAGAACGACAGCTATGCCCATGCCAACCGCGCGGTGCTGGCGGGGAAAGGGGTATTTGCGGTCAACCTCGTATCCTCCCCCGGATCAGGCAAAACGACGCTGCTGTGCAAAACCATTGAGGCGTTGGGTGATATGCCGCTTGGCGTGATCGAAGGGGACCAACAGACCGAAAATGACGCTGACCGCATTCGGGCGACGGGTGCCCCAGCGGTACAGGTGAATACCGGCAAAGGGTGTCATCTGGATGGTCACATGGTGGGCCACGCGATGGAGCATCTTGATCTTCCGGATGGCGCGATGCTGTTCATCGAAAATGTGGGCAATCTGGTGTGTCCTGCCGCCTTTGATCTGGGCGAAGATGGCAAAGTCGCGATCCTGTCCGTCACGGAAGGGGAGGACAAGCCGCTGAAATACCCCGATATGTTCACTGCCGCGCGTCTGGCGATCCTGAACAAGATCGATCTGGCGCCGCACTGTGACGTCGATCTGGATCTCTATGAAACCAACCTGCGCCGGGTCAATCCGGGCATTGAGATCATCCGCCTGTCCGCGCGCACTGGTGAGGGGATGGCCGACTGGCTCGCTTGGCTCCGCGCGCATCTTGCCGACAAGGTGGTGCCAGAGGCGGCACAATGACCCACCTTCCAACGCTTTTGCTGGTTGATGACGAGGAACATTCCCTCGCCGCGATGCGCATGGCGCTGGAGGATGACTTTGATTGTCTGACCGCGCTCAACGCGGATGAGGCGATGCGCCTGATGGAGGAAAACTACGTTCAGGCGATCTTTTGCGATCACCGCATGCCGGGGCGCACGGGTGTTGAGTTTTTGGCCGATGTGCGTGCCCGCTGGCCTGAAACGGTACGGATCATCATCACCGGTTACACTGAAGCCAACGATATGATTGCCGCGATCAACGATGCGGGCATCTATCAGTTTGTGACCAAACCCTGGCACCCGGATCAATTGGTGATTGCCGCCAAGAATGCAGCACAGTTGTTTCAGCTGAGCCGTGATCACGACCGGCTTTCGCTGGAAATGCGTTTCATGGGCAAGACGGCAGAGAACAAGGTGGAGGCCCGCCGCCGCACGCTGCGCGAAGGTTTTGGGTTTGAGAAAATTCTGAGGGCGGCAAATTCTCCGATGAACGCCACGGTCGAACTGGCACGACAGTTTGCGAGCTTTGATGTGCCGGTCCTGATCTCGGGCGAGGCCGGGACAGGTAAGGACGCGATGGCGCGCGCCATGCATTATGCGTCGCTGCGGTCGGAACATTCGTTTTACGAATTGAATTGTGCGGGCCTGCCGGATGACCTTTTGAAGATAGAGCTGTTGGGGGCCAAAAAGGGCGTTATCCCCGGCACGCGCAACAACAAGATTGGATTGCTGCAAAAGGCATCGCGGGGCACCGTGTTCCTGAACGGGATTGATACGCTCAGCCCGCAGATGCAATTGACGTTGCTCCGGGTCGCCACCGAAGGCAGTTTTGAACCGGTCGGTGGGTCAGAGACATTGACCACAAATGTGCGCCTGATGACCGGCAGCCACAGTGATCTGGCCGCCGTCGTGGCGGCTGGGGACTTTCGTCAAGATCTCTACTACGCGCTTGCCACAACAGAACTGACCCTGCATCCCCTGCACGCCCGTGTGGAGGACCTGGCCATCCTCGCAAATCATCGGCTCAGCGCGTTGGCCGAAGAACACAGCAAACCCATCGAAGGCCTGACCGACCTCGCGCTGGAGTTTCTGGGCAACTACGATTGGCCCGGGAATCTGCCGGAACTGTCGAATGAGCTGACGCGGATGTTGATCCGTTCGAAGGACGCACGTCTGGGACCAGAGCTGATTTCGCGTCACATCTTGCAGGCGGATCCATCCGTCAGCGCGCGGCCCGATCCGGCAGCTGCGGACGTGATGGCCGCCGAAGGCACCCTGAAAGACCGTATCGAGGTGATGGAAGCGCGGATCCTGCGTGAGACCCTCACGCGGCTGAAATGGAACAAGAGCCGTGCCGCGGAGGAGCTTGGTCTCAGCCGCGTGGGGCTGCGTTCAAAACTCGACCGTTACGGTGTCGAACAACCAAGCAAACAAAACAATTCGCAGGAGGAGTAAACCATGTGTCTGGGCATACCGGGACAGATTGTCGAAATCACGGACGCGGACCGTCTGATGGCCATGGCCGATGTTTCAGGCGTGCGGCGCGAGGTGTCCGTGGCCTGTGTAGCCCCAGCAGCATTGTCTGATCTGGTCGGTGAGTGGGCGCTGATTCATGTGGGTTTTGCAATGAGCATTATCGACGCAGATGAGGCGGAAAAAACGCTGGAAGCGCTGCGCGGGTTGGGCGAGGCGCAGGAAACGCTGGAGGCGATGGCGCAGGGCGATGCCGCGCTTGCTGAAAGCCCCGTAACAGAGGTGATGTCATGAGATATGTAGAAGAATTTCGCGATCCGGTTGCCGCGCAAGATGTGCTGCGCGCGATCAAGGATGTTGTCACCGAGATTGGGGCGACCAAGGAGAAACCGGTACACATCATGGAGATCTGCGGCGGGCACACACATGCGATCTTTCGTTATGGCCTCGACCGGCTGACACCTGATGGGATCGAGTTTATCCACGGCCCCGGCTGTCCGGTCTGTGTCCTGCCCATGAGCCGGATCGACGAATGTGTCGAGATTGCTGAACGGTCAGAGGTGATCTTTGCGACCTTTGGCGATGCCATGCGCGTGCCGGGAACGCGCAAGTCGCTGATGCAGGCGAAGGCCGATGGGGCGGATATTCGCATGGTCTATTCCCCGCTGGATGCGCTGGAGCTGGCACGCCGCAATCCTGAGCGCCAAGTGGTGTTCTTTGGCTTGGGGTTTGAGACGACGACCCCGTCCACAGCGCTGTCGATTCAGCAGGCAGCACGAGAGAAACTGGGGAATTTCAGTGTCTTTTGCAATCACATCAGGGTGCCGCCGCCGATCAAGGCGCTGTTGGATGACCCTTACATGATGCTCGACGGCTTTGTGGGGCCGGGCCATGTGTCAATGGTGATCGGCACGCATCCCTATGATTTCATCGCCGACGATTATTGCAAGCCCATCGTCGTTGCCGGTTTTGAGCCGCTGGATTTGCTGCAATCGGTGCTGATGGTGCTGCGTCAGATCCGCGATGGCCGGGCGGAGGTCGAAAACCAGTATGCCCGCGTGGTGCCGGAGCATGGCAATCCGATTTCCATTGCAGCGATTGAAGATGTTTATGAGCCACGCCCGACGTTTGAATGGCGCGGGCTGGGGGAAATTGACGCCAGTGGTCTGCGCATCCGCCACGCGTACCAAGCCTATGATGCGGAGGAGAAATTCTCTGTTGGCTATGGTGCCGGTCCGCGTCTGGTGACAGAGCCGGAAGGCTGTGCTTGCGGTCAGGTCATGACGGGCCGCATCAAACCTTTGCAATGCCCTCAGTACGGCACCGGGTGCACGCCGGAAATGCCACTTGGTGCGCTGATGGTCAGCTCCGAAGGGGCCTGTGCGGCGTATTATCAATACAGCGCGGCCGATGACGTGTTGGAGGCGGCGGAATGAACATGACAGCACCCATCAAAGCCACGCGCCTGCGCGGCGAACGGGTCACCCTCGCGCATGGTGGCGGTGGCAAGGCCATGCGCGATCTGATCGAAGAGATCTTTACGGATGTGTTTCAGCCTGCGGGTGATGAGGATCAGGCGCGGCTGACGTCGGATGCGTTGCGCGAGGCAGGTGCGCAACTCGCCTTCACCACGGACAGCTTTGTGGTCTCCCCGCCGGTGTTTCCCGGCGGTGACATTGGCAAGATCGCGGTCTGCGGCACGGTCAATGATCTCGCCGTGGGCGGTGCCAAGCCCCTTTGGCTCTCGGCGGCGTTCATCATTGAGGAAGGGTGCGAATTTGACCTGCTGCGTCAGGTTGTAGCCTCCATGCAGGCGGAAGCGGACAAAGCAGGCGTGCGCATTGTGACCGGCGATACCAAGGTGGTTGAGCGCGGTGCCGCGGACAAGGTTTTTGTGACGACCTCGGGCGTTGGTGTCATCCCTGCGGACCGCCATCTGGCCGCAGATCAAATCCGGCCCGGTGATGTCGCCATCGTCAACGGTGTACTTGGGGATCATGGGGCCACGATCTTGGCGGCACGCGGGGATATGGCGTTGAATACGGACATTACCTCGGATTGTCAGAGCTTGAATGGTTTGATGGAAGCGGTGCTGGCTGTTGCACCAAATACCCGTGCTGCCCGCGACGCTACACGGGGTGGTGTCGCGTCTTGTTTGAACGAGATGGCAGCGGCAGCAAAGGTCGGGATTGTGATCGAAGAAACCGCCTTGCCATTGCGTGCGGAAGTTAAAGGTGTTTGCGAGGTGCTGGGCCTTGATCCGCTTTACCTTGCCAACGAAGGCACGCTTGTGATGTTCGTGCCAGAAGACGAGGTCGATGCGGCGTTGGCTGCTATGCGGGCCATGCCGGAGGGATGTGATGCAACCGTGATCGGGCGCGCGACCTCAGGACCACCAGCGCGGGTGATCATGAAAACTCTCTTTGGCGGCCAGCGTTTGGTGGATACCTTGGTGGGAGAACAGCTACCGCGTATCTGTTGACAGCGGTCTAACCTTGAACAAGGCATATCCATTTGCAGTGGTGTTCCTTTTGGAAAATAGTTTCGCCTATGGCGGCGGAAAAAGACATAGCGGTCAGGACCCCTTGATCTCGTACCACTGGTTTGACAGACTTTCTCGTGACAAGGCACATGCGCGCAGGAACTCTTGTTGAATTTCAGGCGGATATAACGCCCCCTCTCGGGACATCGCTGCGCAATACCCTGCGGGGCAGTGGATCACGGGGAAAATCCGTCAAATCCCCTCTCACACATGCTCTGCATGTGTTGCCGGGCGAGGAAAGGACGACAAAACCGCTTCATTTCAATGGCGTGAGCCATTTGCAATGAACCCGTTCGTCGCTGCATGCCTCACGCCATTGAACCTTTGCGGTTTTGACGCCAGCGGTCCGAGATTAAGGGGGCCTGACCATTCTGTATCTGAAATATGCAAGGAGCGACCGCAGGTTTCATCGGACAGCATTGGGCGGCAGTCGTTTTGAAGAAGCGATGAGAGCTTAGAGTGGTTTATGTTGTTCCCCGCCGCGTGCATCAACATGCGGGAATTGCGACGTGCGTTCCAACTCCCTCACAACCGCAACTCGCTTTCTTCCACCCCAAACACGGACTTCAGATCGCAAAATACATGGGTCTGCTTCCCGAACGCCCGGAGACGTGCTGCACCACCTGTTCGGAACGTGTCATGGGCCACGGCAAGCACAACGCCGTCGTAGGACCCTTCTGAAGGCGCATCCACCAGCGCCAGCCCGTACTCCTCCCGCGCCTCTGCTGCATCAACCCAAGGGTCGTGCACATCCACCTGCACGCCGTACTCCTGCAACTCAGCCACCACATCCACCACGCGGGTGTTGCGCAGGTCGGGGCAGTTCTCCTTGAACGCCAGCCCCAGCACCAGAATGCGCGCGCCGGCGACCTCGATCCGGTGGCGCAGCATCGCCTTGATCATCCGTCCCGCCACATAGGCGCCCATGCCGTCATTGATCCGCCGCCCGGCGAGGATGACCTGCGGGTTGTAGCCCATCGCCTCGGCCTTGTGCGTCAGGTAGTAGGGGTCCACACCGATACAGTGACCGCCCACCAGACCGGGGCGGAAGGGCAGGAAGTTCCACTTGGTGCCTGCCGCGTCCAGCACGGCTTGCGTGTCGATATCCATCTTGTTGAAGATGATCGCCAACTCGTTGATCAACGCGATGTTGAGATCACGCTGGGTGTTCTCGATCACCTTGGCGGCCTCAGCCACACGGATGCTTTGCGCCTTGTAGGTGCCCGCGGTGATGATCTGGGCATAAAGCGCATCAACCTGAGCCGCGATGTCCGGCGTGGAGCCGGAGGTGACCTTCAGGATATTCGGCAACCGGTGCGCGGTATCGCCGGGATTGATCCGCTCGGGGCTGTAGCCACAGAAGAAGTCGGTGTTGAACCTGAGGCCCGAGGCGCGCTCCAGCACCGGCACGCAATCGTCTTCCGTGGCGCCGGGATAGACGGTGCTTTCATAGATGACGATATCGCCCTGCTTCAGCACCGCTCCCACGGTCTCTGACGCCTTGATCAGCGGCGTCAGGTCCGGACGTTTGTAGGCGTCGATGGGCGTGGGGACCGTGACGATGTAGATGGTGCAATCGGCGATGTCAGCCAGATCGGTGGTATAGCTGAGATGCGTGGCCTCTGTCAGTTCCGCCGCTGTGGTCTCCTGCGTGCGGTCCGCGCCCTCTTGCAGCTCAGCAATGCGGGCCGCGCTGATGTCAAAGCCCACGGTCGTGCGTTGCTTGCCAAATTCAACAGCCAGCGGCAGGCCCACATACCCCAGCCCGATGATGGCGATCTTCCCTTTGACAGCGGACAGGGTCATTTCCGATAATACTCCCGGAACCACGCAACAAACTGTTCAATCCCGTCTTTGAAGTCGGTCTGGGGCCGGTAGCCTGTCAATTCCTGCAACAGCGTCGCATCCGCCCATGTGGCAGGCACATCGCCCATCTGCATCTCCATGTAGTTGCGATCTGCCTTTTTGCCCAAAGCGTCTTCAATCGCATCGACAAAGTCCAGCAACCGCACCTTGTCGGAATTGCCGATGTTCACCACCCGGTAGGGTGCGGCGGGAGAAAGATTGTCCCATTCGGGGATATCCTCGGGCGCGGCAGGCCGCTCCGGCACCGCATCCATCAGCAACCGGATGCCGCGCACCAGATCGTCCACATAGGTAAAATCGCGGTACATGTCGCCGTGGTTGTAGATGTCGATGGGCCGATCATCGAGGATCGCATCGACGAACTTGTAAAGCGCGAGATCAGGCCGACCCCAGGTGCCGTAGACGGTGAAAAACCGGAACATCGTGGTGGGCAGGTGCCACAGATGGGCATAGGCATGGGCCATGCTCTCATTGGCCTTCTTGGTGGCGGCGTAGATGGTCAGCTGGGTGTCGGCTTTGTCCTGTTCGCTGAACGGCATATCGGTGTTGGCGCCATAGACGGAGGAGGTGGACGCCATCAGCAGGTGTTTGACCTCCAGCCGCCGGGCGGCTTCCATGACGTTGAAGGTGCCGATGACGTTGGAATCCAGATAAGCGCGTGGGTTTTCAAGGCTGTAGCGGACACCGGCTTGTCCTGCCAGATGCACGATGACTTCCGGTTTGAAGTCATCCATCAACCGGTCGAGCTGTTCCTGATCCTCCAGCATCCCTTCTTCGGCTGAGAAGTTGGGGTCTTGCAGCAACATCGCATGGCGGCGCTGTTTCAGCGTGACGTCGTAGTAGTCCGTCATGCCGTCATAGCCCTGCACGCGGAACCCTTCGGCGAGCAGGAGCTTGGCCAGGTGGAAACCGATAAAGCCAGCGGTGCCGGTGATCAGGACGCGGGGGAGGGAAGTGGTCATGGTGCGGAAGGTATGCTGCACGTGCGACAGGTGCAAATGGTGTTTCAGGCGGCTCCAGGTCTTGTGAACCGCGATAACGGCGCTGCACCTTCACCAGAAACACTCTGTTTCCACCGATTTGTGGGCGTGACCCCGCTGCAATCGCAAAAAACCTTGCGCCAATTCGCCCCGTTGCTACCATTGCGTGCATATTTTTAAGCGATTTTCCATGGAGGCATGCAATGAAGCAAGCCGTTGTGATCTTGCATGGCATGGGGGAACAGATCCCCATGCAGACCCTGAATTCCTTTGTCACCTCTGTCTGGACCACGGACACCAGCCTGATTGACCCGGCCAGACCAGACCCCAATACCGGCGGGGCGCGACGGGGGAATGTGTCCTGGGCCAAACCCGACAGCCGCAATTCCTCAACCGAACTCCGGCGCATCACGACGGAGCGGGACAACGCCGGGAACTACACGGATTTCTACGAATACTACTGGGCCCACATGATGGAAGGCACCACCTGGGAGCATGTGCAGACCTGGATCAAGGATCTGCTGTTTCGCAATCCAGCGACACGGGTGCCGAAGCGGGTCTTTCATGCCTGGGTGGTGTTGTGGTTCCTGACGCTGGTGATCGGGGGCCTGACCCTTTGGGGGCTGTGGCCGAAGGCAGAGGATCCCAAGCCGTGGGTTGCGGTTGTTTCGGCGCTGCTGGGGGCGGTGGCCTCCGCTTTTGTGTCGGCGGTTCTGATCCGGCGGTTCGGTGATGTTGCACGCTATGTCAAAGCGCTGCCGCCGAATGTGGAAAAGCGGCATAGGATACGGCAGACCGGTGTTGATCTGCTGGACCGGCTGATCACATCCGGCGATTACGAGCGCATCGTCGTCGTGGCGCATTCGCTGGGGACCATCGTGGCCTATGACATCCTTGCGATGCTCTATGCGCAGCACAACCGCGTGCTGGATGACGGCACGCCCAAGGACATGCGCCAGCCGGAACGCCATGCGCTGGAGGAGATGATCCGCGCGGCCGCCGCAGGTGGAGGAGGCCTTGATCTGGACGCGTATCAGGCGCAGCAGGGCAAGGCATTGGCCGAAGCGAAATCGCAGGGCAGCACGTGGATCATCAGCGATTTTGTCACCCTCGGCGCGCCGCTGGCTCATGCGGAATTCCTGACCGCCGAAAGCCACGACGACCTGCGCGCGCGGCAGGAGGCCCGTCTGCTGCCGACCTGCCCCCCGGTGCTGGAATACGACGGGACCACCAAGCTGCGGCATTTCACCTACGCGGGGCACAAGGACCGCACACCCGAAGAGCGCCGCGTGCCGCATCATGCAGCGCTTTTTGCCTATACGCGCTGGACGAACCTGTACTCCGAGGAGAAAGCGATTCTGACCGGGGATCTGATCTCAGGCCCGGTGGCGGATGTGTTCGGGCTGGAAATGGACGGCACGACCCTGCAAGGGGTGCGCGACATTGCGGTCCTGCCCAAGCTGGACGGGCAGGGCGGGGTCGCCGCAGGGCACAAACGCAGCTTCTTTTCGCACAACAATTATTGGGCGCTGGACAAGGGCACGGAAACGGGCCGCGTGGAGGTGCCGCATCATATCTCAGAGCTGCGCCGGGCGTTGCGGATTTTGCAGTAGGGGGCGGGGATGCGATTTATTGAACGTGAGGCTCTGACACCGCCGGAAATCCTGTTTGGTGACCGTGCGGAGCAGGCGCGGATGGATGTGCAGGCCTTCATTGAGCAGACCTACTCCAAAGGCGGCACACGCCGCGCCCCGGAGCCCTATTGGCTGGATGACGACGCCGAATTTCAGCAGGCGATGGCCGCGCAGTTTCATCATCAATGTGCCTATTGCGAAAGTGAGGCGCCGTTTGACCCGGACGGCTCTGGCGGGGTGATTGGCCGGCACCGGCCGCAGGCCTTGGCGCAGGATGAGAAAGGGAACACGGAACTGCTGGCCTATGCCTGGCTGATGTATGATTGGGAGAACCTGCTGTGGCTCTGCCCGGAGTGCGCGCGCCGCAAGGGCAACCTCTTTTACGTTGAGAACACGCGCGGGGAACCCTCAATGCCAGTCGCGGTTCTGCGCGAGACCGAAGGCGAGCTGATGCTGGACCCGTGTTTCTATCACCCGCAGCAGCATCTGATTTTCAATGTTGGCGGCGCGATCTCGTGGAAGACAAGCAGCGGGCGCGCGACGATGGATACGCTTGAGCTGAACCGGAGCGAGCTTTTCTATCGGCGGCGTGATGCGGTCAGGGATGTGGCCCAACAGCTTGCTGATCTGACGTCGTGGCACGGAGAAAGTGATACGCTGGCAGGGGCGCTGCGGGATCCGGATACACCGGACCCACTGCCGCCGCACTCAGGGGCCGCAACATGGGCCATTTTCGAATTCGCTGCCAACCGGTCCATGGTTTTTGATGGAGTTGTGGGGTTCCTGACAGCCTTTGAGGAACTTGGCACGGACGGACGAACCGCCTTCGTCAACGATCTGAAGGATCAAACGATCCTCTGGACGCCTCACGATGAAAAAGAAACCAGTGAGCCTGTGAGCTACAAGACTAGCAGTTCGGGGATTCGCTCTAAGGTTGGGGTGGGGAAAGCAACAGGCCAATTCAAAAAGCATAATCGCACCCCAAACGTCCAAACCCTGCCCAACGCGCTCAAACCCATCACGCGGGTCAAGATCGACAACTTCAAGGCCCTGCGGAGCATTGCCTTTGCCTTGCCTGACAAGGTGCCGGATACAGAGCAGTCTCCCTGCATGTTGCTGCTGGGGGAAAACGCCATGGGCAAGTCATCTGTGCTGGAGGCGATGGCGCTGGCCGTGATTGGCGCGCGGGAAGCCGGAGAACTGGATCAGGCGTTGAAGGACGAGGATATCTCGCCCATGGGGTTGATCCACCGGCCTGATCCCTATTTCTGGGACCAGACGGCGGACAGCATGTGTGTCCAGCTTGGGTTTCTGGATTCGACGGCTGATGTCAGCCTCGACGCCAAAGCGGGTGATGCGGCTTTTTCAGGCAGTCAGGACTGCGCCAAGGTTGTGCTGGCCTACGGCCCGCGCCGCTATTTCACCTCGCGCAAGACCCGCCGTCTGCGCGCGCCCGCCTACAGGGTGCGGTCCCTGTTTGATCCGATGGACATGATCGCAAACCCGATCCACTGGCTGACCACGCTCAAGGACCCGGAATTCTTCGCCGCGGCCCGCGCCTTGCGGGAGGTGCTGATGCTGGATGATGAGGACGATTTTGAGCGCGATGATGATCCCGATACGCCCGGCCAGATCTACATCTCGCAGAATGGCCAGCGGGTGGCGATGAAGGACCTCTCCGTCGGGTTCAAATCCGTCATTGCGATGGTCACTGATATCATCCGCGAGATGCTCTATCACTTCGACAATCTGGAATTTGCCAGCGGTGTGGTTTTCGTCGATGAGATCGAGACGCACCTGCATCCGCGCTGGAAGATGCGCATCATGACCCTGCTGCGCCGCGCGTTCCCCAAGGTGCAGTTCATCGTCACCACCCATGACCCCCTGTGCCTGCAAGGCATGTACGACGGGGAGGTTTTCGTGCTGCACCGCGCACCGGAGACGGACCATGTGGAACCGGTCAGTGATCTGCCGTCGATCCGCGGCATGCGGGCGGAACAGATCCTGACGTCTGAATTCTTCGGACTGGGATCCACGGACCCGGAAACCGATGCACGGCTGGCGCGCTATAATCATCTGGCCGCACAGATTGAAACGCTGTCAGAGACCGAGCGGCGGGAACTGGAGCGTTTGCGCGCAGAATTGGACGACGGCATGGTGCTGGGCTCTACCTTGCGCGAACAGGCCTATGCCGAAGCCCTGAAGGAGCGTAACGCGCAGCGGCAGGTCCGCCCGACAAAGGCGCGCTCGCCCCGCCGCGCGGATCTGAAGACAGAATTTGCCAGCCTGTTTGAGACGGATCCGCAGCCATGATCAAGGTCGAACGCACCAGATGCCCCGACCAGCTGAACCCGGCGATGCACAATCAGATCGGCCCCACCGAGCTGCGCAAGGTGACCGACAAGATGGCGCGGGGCGAAAAGCTGCTGGGGGATGATTTCCGGGCCTACCGCCATCCCGATGTGCGCGAGGCGCTGCGGGAAATGAGCTTTGGCAAATGCGTTTATTGCGAGAGCAAGATCGCAGGGTCGCAGGACACGGATGTGGAACACTACCGCCCCAAGAAAGGGGTGACCGAGGCCGACAAGGCCGGGATCGCCCATGAGGGCTATTGGTGGCTTGCGATGGTCTGGGAAAACCTTGTGCTGTCGTGCATGCATTGCAATCAGATGCGCTCCACCCTCGTGATTATCCCCGATGATCTGGAGACGGAGGAGGAATTCAGGGAGTTTCTCATGCGCGCGCCGGAAAGCCGGGCAGGAAAGAAGAACGCCTTTCCAACACAGGGTAATGTCTGGGTCACGACCCCGGACGGGGATTTAAGGGACGAAAAACCGCTGATCCTGAACCCGGTGGATGACACGCCGGAGGACCATCTTGAATGGGTGCTGTTCAAAGGCGCCTCCACCGTGCGGGCCAGAAACAACAGCCCCGAAGGGGAGGCGACGCGCAGCATTCTGGGCCTGAACCGCCGCTGGCTGGAGGAAGACAGGCGCATTCATCTGCTGGAGATGCGCGAAGACCGCAATGATATCATCGCCGCCATCAACAACTGGATCGAGGTTGAGGATGAAGATGCCCGCCGCCGCTTCAAGGCAACCGCCGACCGGGCCATCGCGCGGCTTATGGAAAAGAAGAAACCGCACAGGCCCTTTGCCGGCATGGCCAGCGCGTTTGTAAAGCTTGTTCAGGGGGAAGTGGCGCAGATGATGCAGCCGCCGGTGGAGGGGTAAGGGACGCTCAAGGCATTTCATGCAGGCGCTGATGCCGTCCCAGATCTCCGGCTTCTGAGTGCTGTAGGTCAACGGCGGCTGCCGGGTGAACCGGTTTTCCAGCTGGGCCAGCCATTCCTCCGGCATCTCAGCCCGAAGGTGACGGGCAAGGCAGCGACGATCTGCTCTGTCTTCTGATCAAAGCGTTAGGGGTGACTTGCTCCACGCGCAGGCTGACTTGGCGCGGCGCGCATGCCCAAGGGTGATGATCTGTCGTCTTCATGGATTGGGATCTTTGATGTCAAGAAACCTGAGCGCAAGAGGCTCGATGCGGCGCAAGGGGCCACGGGGGCCGCTTGCAGCATCCAATACCCCGAAGATGCGCTGTTTGAGTAAGGCCTGCGCCCTCAGCTTGCTGGCTTGATCCGCATGTGGCGCGCGGCATCCGCATCTGAAATGGCCCGCTCCGCGTATCCGTATGTGCCCTCTGTTCGAAGCTCTGTGGCGGCGCGGACCATTTCGCCCAAGGCGGCACGGGCAAGAGAGCCCCCCGTGCTGATCCGCCGGACACCCGCGGCAGAGAGGTCGGCCACCGATGCGGTTCCCGCTGTCAGCCCGACCACCACGTTGACCGGAACGGAAACGGATTGGCACACTCGGCGGATGCTTTCCAGATCCGGCAGGCCGGGGGCATAGACGACGTCCGCGCCAACCGCTTCAAAGGCCTGAAGCCGACGGATCGTGTCGTCCAGATCCGGGCGGCCATAGAGGAAATTCTCTGCCCGCGCAGTCACCAGAAAGTCGGGTGATGTCTTTGCCGCCACGGCAGCGGCAATGCGGTCAACGGCGTGGTCAAAGCCGTAGATCGGGGTGTCTGGATCGCCGGTTGCATCCTCGATCGCGCCACCGCACAGGCCGATGTCTCCGGCCTCTTTGACGGTCTGCGCGCAGGCGTCGGGGGATGCCCCAAACCCGTTTTCCAGATCGGCAGAAACGGGCAATACGGTCGCCTCCACAATGGATCTGGCATTATCCAGCACCTGTTCCCGAGACAGGGACCCACTGGAATCGCGCAGCCCCATGGAAAAGGCGAGGCCTGCACTGGTGGTCGCCAATGCGCTGAACCCCAGCCCTGCCAGAATGCGGGCGGTCCCGGCGTCCCAGGCGTTTGGCATCACAAGAGCCTGCGGACCCTTGTGCATTCGCCGGAACAAGGTCCGCCTGGAGGCGTGCTGGTCTGGGGGCATGATTGTCCGTTCCTTCCGAGGGAGTGGGTGGTGAAGCGGGGCAGCTGCGCAGGTATGCGCTGCAACCCCTCCAATGGGTTTAATCCGGGTGGCTTCAAACATCGAGCGGGCCAGAAGAGTGAGCATGGGACGTACCTCCACCCCTTGGATAGAGGGTTTCTATATATTTCAGAAACGAATTATATTGTTCAACGTGATGAGAAAATCTAATGTATGGCCATGAAACGGGATCTTGAGATCGACCTGCTGCGCGCTTTCGTTGCGGTTGCAGCACACCAGAATTTCACCCACGCCGCGCGCGATGTGGGGCGCACACAATCGGCGGTCAGTCTCCAGATCAAGCGGTTGGAAGAGATCGTGGGCAAGCGGCTCTTTGACCGCAGCAGACAATCGGTTTCCATCACCCATGCAGGGGAGAGCCTGCTGGTCTATGCCCACCGCATTCTGGCTGCCAATGATGCGGCACTCTCTCACATCCAGCGGCCAGAGGCCGAAGGCCGCGTGCGCATTGGCGCGCCGGATGATTATGCCACCTACCTGTTGCCGCCCATACTGTCCGCTATCGCCAAAGACCATCCACGCCTGCAATTCGAGGTGACATGTGACAATGCCGTGGACCTTCTGAAACGACTGGACAGTGACGATCTGGACGTGGTGGTTGCCACGCACCACGCGGATGCAGCCCTGGGCCAGATCGCGCGGCATGAGCCGTTGCATTGGGTGGCCGCTCCGACCTATGTGGATGATCCGGATGCGGAATTGGCGATGGTGCTGTTTCCAACAGGCTGTGTGTGCCGGGACATTGCGCTGGACGCTCTCAAGCAGATCGACCGGCCCTGGCGCATCGCCTATTCCACCCGCAGCATCGGGTTGATGGAGCAGGCGATGCTTGAAATGCCATCCGTTTCGGTGATGGAGGCATCGGTCATTCCCGCCAGCCTCAAGGTCATCGACGGGCAGACGGGATTTCCTGCGCTGTCAGAGGTCGTCATCTCCGTGCATCAGGCGCACAACCGGGCACCACAGGTTGGCCTGGTGGCAGATGCCTTGCGGTTGAGATTGGGGCGTCATGGGGTGCGCGGTGAACGCAGATCCATGCCAACGATGCCGTCTGCCGGGAGAAGGGGGAGGCATGGCCTGACGACTGACCCCGAAGTCATTTCGTAGATGCAGCAGCGCCAACCCGTTGGGATCACCCCCAGCCCGCTTCGCGCAGCGCGTCTACCAGCGTAGCGGCGGGCAGGGCGACGGGGCTTGATTTCATTGATGAACTCGCAGCGGAGCTTTCCGCGATCTCAAGCAGCAGCGCGGGAGAGAGCGGCGCCTCCGGCTCGGGCAGGCCGTAGTCACGCGCCCAGGTGCCCAGCCCGTCGATATCGCAGCCAAGGGCGGCAAGGCACCAGCCGTCAATCTCTGCGATGCGGCGGGCCGTTGTGCTGTCTGGTTGCGCGGCAGCGCGGACCGCGCGCAGGATCGGGGCCAGCAGCTGGCCGCAAATGGCACCATGGGGCGCGCCTGTCTGGCCGCCCAGAACACCGGCGATCCCGTGAACGGCCCCCAACCCTGCATTGGCCAAGGCAATGCCGCTGAGATGCGCAACCAGCGCAAGCGTGTCGCGGGCATCGGGGTCCTCGGCAGTTGCAAGCGTTGCGAGCGCCGTAAACCCCCTTGGGATGGCGTCCCGGCACAAGGCGTCTGTCACCGGGTTTGCACGGGCGGAGAGATAGGGCTCAATCACCTGGGTGACCGCGTCCATGCCGCTGGCCATCGTCACTGCGCGTGGCGTGCCATCGGTCAGGCTAGGATCGATGATGGCAAGCGATGGCACCATCGCGGCATCGCGCAGGCTGACCTTGCGGCCTTCGGCAGGCACGCTGATCACGGCGTTCTTGGTGGCTTCCGATCCGGTGCCGGAGGTCGTGGGCAAGGCAACACAGGGCAGCGGCGCGGCAGTGAGCGGCAGGCCCTTGCCGACCACTTCAAGGTGTTCCAGCGGATCGGGATCGGGCGCGGGGATCAGGGCGGCAAGCGCTTTGCCCAGATCAACCGCCGCACCGCCGCCCATC
The DNA here is from genome assembly GCF_947500075.1 of uncultured Sulfitobacter sp. Classification (GTDB taxonomy): domain Bacteria; phylum Pseudomonadota; class Alphaproteobacteria; order Rhodobacterales; family Rhodobacteraceae; genus Sulfitobacter. The sequence goes on from NZ_CANMQS010000004.1 coordinate 427,772, forward strand.
GCAATCACCGCGTCAGGCTGCATGTCGCGGGCGCGGGCCAATGCTGCCACCAACATGTCCAGATCGGGTTCACCTGCGCAGGTTTCATGATGCAAGGTCGCGCCCTGTGCCTTTAGCGCTTCCATCAGCGGCCCGGCACGTGTCTGGCTGCGCCCAGTGACAAAGACAAACCGGGTGCCAAAGGACAGGATGTCCGGCACGGCTGCCAGGGCCTCCCCCCGGCCGAAACGCAGACGAGGGGGCAGGGTGAGGGAAAAGGGCGTCATAGGTCCGGTGATACTTTCCACTCGCGCAGCTTGTAAACGGTGCCGGGCCGCGCGCGCTTGGTGTCGGAGGGTTCAGAGAAGCGGCGTTTGAAGGAATGGATCGGGGTGGCGTCTTCATCGATGCGGACCTCGACCACACAGGGGCCGTCATGGGCAAAGGCTTCGTCCAATGCCGCGCCGATCTGATCGGGTTTGTCGACGTAGATGCCTTTGAGCCCAAGCGCGCTGGCTGCATCCGCATAGCCGGGCACGCTGCCTTGTCGCTCCAGATCAACCGACACGGTTTTGTCGAAGTAGAGCTTTTGCCACATGTTGATCCAGCCCAGTTTGCCGTTGTTGATGACCACGTTGATGATGGGCTGGTTGTACTGCGCCTGCGTTGCCAGTTCGCCCACAGTATAGGAAAACGCGCCGTCACCGGCCAGTGTGACGACCTTGGCCCCTTTCGGGATCACTTCGGCGGCGCCAATGGCACCGGGGACGGAATACCCCAGACCACCTTGCCCGCGGGCAAACACGAATTGCCGACCGGGCTTTTGCGCCAGCAGGTAACCCGATATCCAGCCCGCCGAGAAGGACGCGTCAGAGACCATCACGTCATCTGCGCGCAGGCGTTTGGCGATCTCTGCCATCACGCGGGGCGGCTGGATGGGGATCTGGTCAGATGCCATTTCAGTTTCGCGGGTGGCGGTGCAGTCGGCTTTCACCTCTGCGATGCGCTTGTGCCAGTCGGGGTTGGTGTCTACGCGGCTGTCGCCCATTGCGGCATCGAGGGCCAGAATGGTTTCGCGCACATCCCCCAGCAACGGCACGGTGGGCCGGAAGGTGCGGCCGTGTTCCAGCGGGTCGATGTCGATGGTGATGGTGGCCTGCTCGGCGGTGGGCAGGGTCCAGTTCAGCCCGGTGTTCTGGCTGACCTTGGAGCCGCACCAGATGATCAGATCCGCCTCCGGCACCAGCTTCAGCGCCGCTTCGGAACCCAGCGGGTTCAGAACGCCCGCGTGGTAGTCGCGGGTTTCCGGCACCGACCCTTTGCCCGACAGCGATGTCGCCACCAGCGCGCCCAGACGGTCGGCGAAAGCGGTGACTTCAGCGGCAGCATCCGAGCCATGTACGCCGCCGCCACAGACCAGCGCAGGCCGTTTGGCCTTGGCGATCAGATCGGCGGCTTGCTGAATGCCTGTGGGCGGTGCGACGGACCGCAGGTAGGGCATGTGCACCGTCCGGTTGTCAGTGACAGCCTTCAGTGTATCGGGGTCCCAATCGGCATCGAAAATCTCATGCGGGATGACCAGTGCCACCGGACCGGGGCGCGGCGCCGTGGCGATGCGGAACGCAGTGCGGATGAGTTCGGGGAAAGCGGTGAGCGACGGCACCTGAAACGCATCCTTGCAGCAGGTCTTGAGGAAGGCGACCTGATCGAAGCCTTGGCTCGCAATGCCTTTCTGCTTCAGCGACAGCCAGTCGAGCGGTACATCCCCCACAATGCCCAGCATCGGGATCGAGGCGTTCATCGCCTCCAGAAACCCCGCAGGCAGCAGGTTGGTGCCGGGGCCGACGGTCACGTCACAGACCCCCACCTTGCCGGTCACCCGCGCATAGCCATCCGCAGCATAAGCAGCGTTGCGTTCATCGCGCATCAGGATGTGACGGATTTTGCCTTCGTTCCGGGAAATCGCGTCATGCAGGGCGGTGGTTTGCCCACCTGGCATGCCGTAGATGCGCTCGACGCCATATTCGATCAGCATCTGGACCAGAAGGTCGCCTGCGTGAAGGTTGGGCATGGTCCTGTTCTCCTGTTTCGTCGGGTGTCCCGCGCGGCGGGGCTACAATAGGGTCGATTGGCATGCCGGTCCCACGCACCTGCGACGGGAAGGTCCTGTCGGGTGGATCAATCGGGGTGCAGGGCAGGGTCAGCGGCAGCTGGAAATTCTGGGGAGCATTGGCGACACAGGCCGCCAATGCTTTTGGTTTCAAACGTCCCGGATCAGTTGTTCCAGGATTTGATCAGCTCGTCATAGGCGACGGTGACAGGTTCTTCATCCTCATTGGCCAGTTTGGCCTTTGGGGAACCGGGCTGGCTGAGCCAGTACTCGGGGTCCTGTTCATCGTTCAGCTTTGGACCGATGTCACCCATGATGCCTGCACGCTCCAGACGGGAGAGCACTTTCTCCTGCTCGGAGCACAGGGAATCGAGGGCTTCCTGAGCGGTCTTGTCGCCGGACAGTGCATCACCGATGTTCTGCCACCACAGCTGCGCCAGCTTTGGATAGTCTGGCACGTTGGTGCCCGTAGGCGACCACTGCAGACGCGCAGGAGAGCGGTAGAATTCGATCAGACCACCCAGACGCGGTGCGCGCTCGGTGAAATGCTCGCTGTCGATGGTCGACTCGCGGATGAAGGTCAGACCGACGTCGGACTTTTTCAGGTCCACCGTCTTGGACACGACAAATTGTGCATAGAGCCATGCGGCCTTGGCACGGTCCACGGGAGTGGATTTCATCAATGTCCAGGAACCGGCATCCTGATAGCCGATCTTGGTGCCTTCTTCCCAATACACACCGTGCGGGGAGGGGGCCATGCGCCACTTGGGCGTGCCGTCCTCGTTCATCACCGGCAGATCAGGATCCACCATGGATGCGGTGAACGCCGTGTACCAGAACATCTGCTGGGCCACGGTGCCTTGGCTGGGCAATGCGCCCGCTTCGGCAAAGTTCATGCCAGCCGCCGCAGGAGGCGAGTAGTTGGCAAGCCATTCCGCCGCTTTGGTGATCGCATAGACCGCCGCGGGAGAGTTGGTTGCACCACCGCGCGCGACACAGGAGCCCGTGGGCTGGCTGTTCTCGTTCACACGGATGCCCCATTCATCGACAGGCAGACCGTTGGGCTCACCTTTGTCTCCCATGCCTGCCATGGACATCCACGCATCGGTGTACCGCCAACCGAGCGACGGGTCCTTCTTGCCGTAGTCCATGTTGCCCCAGACGTCACCGTCATGGCCAAGGTGGCTGAGATCACGACCGGTGAAGAATTCGGCGATGTCCTCGTAAGCGGACCAGTTCACGGGCACACCAAGGTCGTAGCCGAACTGCGCCTTGAAGTCGGCCATGTTCTTCTCATCCGTGAACCAATCGTAGCGGAACCAGTAGAGGTTCGCGAACTGCTGGTCGGGCAGCTGGTAGAGCTTGCCATCCGGGCCAGTGGTAAACGACGTCCCGATAAAGTCATCCAGATCCAGCGTGGACAAGGTCACATCCGCGCCTTCGCCGGCCATCCAGTCGGTCAGGTTGCGCGCCTGCTGATAGCGCCAGTGTGTGCCGATCAGATCGGAGTCGTTGATGTAGGCGTCATAGATATTCTCGCCCGACTGCATCTGCGTTTGCAGACGTTCCACCACGTCACCTTCGCCAATCAGGTCATGGGTGACCTTGATGCCGGTGATGGCGGTGAAGGCGGGTGCCAGCACCTGACTTTCGTATTCGTGGGTGGTGATGGTTTCGGAGACCACCTTGATCTCCATCCCTTCGAACGGTTTGGCAGCATCGACGAAGAACTGCATCTCCGCCTCCTGTTCGGCGCGCGACAGCGTGGACAGGCCGGCGATCTCGTTGTCGAGAAACGCATTCGCCGCCTCCATATCCGCGAACGCCGGTCCGCTCAGCAGGAGCGAGAGCGCTGCTGTTGTACTGAGTAGTCGTTTCATTTTGGTCCTCCCTAAAAGTGAAACTACGGGTTTTGCAGGCGTCGACGTGCGTCGTTCTTGTGCGAGTGGCCGACGAGTGCCTCTTGAATGGATGGGGGAAGGTCAGATGCGTGTCAGACCTTCCAGAAAACGAGTGCGGCATAGGCCGCGCAGATGGCCAGCGCCCAGGGTTGCGGGCCGTATTCCAGCCCCAGCCAGGCGATGTTGATAAAGGCAGAGCCGAGGAGCGTGATAAACAGCCGATCGCCGCGTGTGGTTTCAATCCCGAGGATGCCGACACGCGGGGTTTCAGGGAAACGGATGGCGAGGATGGTAAAGAACGTCAGCAACGCCGCGATGCACCAAAAGAACAATGCCACGGGGAAGGACCACGCCATCCAGCCGCCTTGCACCATTTGATCGGTCCACAGAAATTCGCTGCCATCCCGCGGCACAGCCATGATCAGCAGGCCAAGCGCAATGCCCAGCACCGCAACTGCGCCGAGGTAGATGGGGGTCCAGTTGGTCTTGGTCATGATCACACCCTCCCCAGGGCGAAGCCCTTGGCGATGTAGTTGCGGACAAACCAGATCACGAGCGCGCCCGGAATGATCGTCAGTACACCTGCCGCCGCCAATGTGCCGTAATCAAGGCCGGTGGCCGATGATGTACGGGTCATCGCAACACCGATGGTCTTCACTTCTGTTGACGTCAGCGTGCGGGAGATCAGCAGATCGACCCATGAGAACATGAAGCAGAAGAACGCCGCCACCCCGATGCCGGAAGAGATCAGCGGCATGAAGATCCGCGTGAAGAAGCGGAACCACGAATAGCCGTCGATATAGGCGGTCTCATCAATCTCCTTGGGCACGCCGCGCATGAACCCTTCAAGGATCCACACGGCGAGGGGGACATTGAACAGACAATGCGCCAGTGCGACCGCAAGGTGCGTATCAAACAGGCCGATGGAGGAATAAAGCTGGAAGAACGGCAGCACAAACACCGCAGGTGGCGCCATCCGGTTGGTCAGCAGCCAGAAGAACAGGTGTTTGTCGCCGATGAAGCTGTAGCGTGAAAATGCGTAAGCGGCGGGCAGTGCAACCGTCACGCTGATCACCGTGTTCAGGATCACATAGGTCAGGGAATGCACGTAGCCCATGTACCACGTGGGGTCGGTGAGGATGTTGGCGTAATTGCCCAACGTGGGGTTCTGCGGGATCAGCGTCAGCTGGTTGAGGATCTCCACGTTGGGTTTGAAGCTCATGTTCACCAGCCAGTAGATCGGCAGGATCAGGAACAGCAGGTACACGATCAGCATCGCGTAGGAGGCCAGACGGCGCAGGCCTGCCTTGTCGGTGGGTTGTACGGTTGAGGTGCTCATTCGTTGCGCTCCTCTTCGCGGTCAAGATTGACCATGATCGTGTAGAACGCCCAACTGACCAGCAGGATCACCAGAAAGTACATGATGGAGAACGCCGCCGCAGGTCCAAGGTCGAACTGCCCCAAGGCCATTTTCACCAGATCAATCGACAGGAACGTCGTGGCAGAACCCGGCCCGCCGCCGGTGACGACGAAAGGTTCGGTGTAGATCATGAAACTGTCCATGAAGCGCAGCAGCACCGCAATCAACAGCACGCCTTTCAGCTTGGGCAACTCCACATAACGGAAGACGGCCCAGCGGCTGGCCTGGTCGATCTTGGCGGCTTGGTAATAGGCATCCGGAATGGATTGCAGGCCGGCATAGGCCAGCAGCACCACCAGCGACGTCCAGTGCCAGACATCCATCATGATCACTGACACCCAAGCCGCACTGGCGTTCTGACCCAGATTGAAGTCAATCCCGATCAGCCCCAGCGAATAACCCAGCAGGCCGATGTCGATGCGCGCGAACACCTGCCAGATCGTGCCCACCACGTTCCACGGGATCAGCAGCGGCAGGGCAAAGAGCACCAGACAGACCGAGGCCCAGACGCCCTTCTTCGGCATGGCCAAAGCAACTGCAATGCCCAACGGCACTTCGATGGCGAGGATGGTGAAAGAGAAGATCAGCTGCCGTTGCAGCGCGCCCCACATGCGGTCGGATTCCAGGGTTTCCTTGAACCACTCCACCCCGACCCAGAAAAACGCATTGTTCCCGAAGGTGTCGTTGAACGCATAGTTCACCACCGTCATCAGCGGGATGATCGCGGAAAACGCGACCAGCAGCAGCACGGGCAGCACCATGAACCATGCGCGGTTGTTCTGTGGCTTATCCATCAGGAAGCTCCCCCGGTTTGCGGCGTTACGCGCCAGTCGTTTGCAAAGACGCCGATCTGTTCGGGCATGAAGGCGATGTGCTGTGTGCCCTCCGGCAGGGGTGTGCCTTCGGGCAGCACCGCGCAGAGCGTGTTGCCCTCGAACCCGACGCGGACGATCCGGTGGCGGCCCACGTCTTCTACTTGCGTGACCTGCACGGGCAGGCCGCTGGCATCTGTGGTGAAGGTGACAAATTCCGGCCGGATGCCGATCTGCGTGTGGCCTTCGGGCGATTTGTATCCGGCACCCAGGGGAATCTGATGGCTGCCGATGGTCGCCATGTTCCCGTCGATCTTGGCATCCAGAAGGTTCATGCCCGGCGAGCCGATGAAATAGCCCACAAAGGTATGCTCAGGCCGTTCAAACAGCTCTTCCGGCGTGCCCAGTTGCACCACACGGCCGTCGTGCATGACCACCACTTTGTCGGCAAAAGTCAGCGCCTCTGTCTGGTCGTGGGTGACGTAGATCATCGTGTGCCCGAACTCGCGGTGCAGCTGCTTGAGTTGGGTGCGCAGCTCCCACTTCATGTGCGGGTCGATCACCGTCAGCGGCTCATCAAAGAGGATGGCATTCACATCCTCGCGCACCATGCCGCGTCCGAGGGAGATTTTCTGCTTTTCATCCGCCGTCAGCCCGCGCGCCTTGCGCGAAAGCTGGCTGTCCATGCCGATCATCTGAGCAATCTGCTGCACACGGTCCTTGATGTAGCTGGCCTGCATCCCGCGGTTGCGCAGCGGAAAGGCCAGGTTATCGCGCACGGTCATCGTGTCGTAGACCACCGGAAACTGAAACACCTGCGCGATGTTACGCGCGGTGGTCGGCGCGTGGGTCATGTCCGCGCCGTCAAACAGGATCTGCCCGCGGGTGGGCTCCAGCAGGCCGGAGATGATGTTCAATAGCGTGGATTTGCCACAACCCGATGCGCCCAGCAGCGCATAGGCCCCGCCATCGTCCCAATCCAGATCAATGGTCTTGAGGGCAAAGTCGTCCTCCCCGCCCGGTTTGGGCAGGTAGCTGTGGGCAAGGTCTTTGAGTTCAATACGAGCCATGGACGCCTCAGGCAGCGGCAGCATAGGCCGCAGGCAATGCCAGCTGACCGTCTGCGTCAAAAAGATAGATGTGTTTCGGGTCGAGCCAGAGCGTGATGTCGCTGCCTGCCTCAAAGTCATGCACACCGTGGACCAGCGCGACCCATTTGTCGTCGCCGTGATGGAGGTGCAGGAAGGTTTCAGAGCCTGTGATCTCTGCAATGCCAAGGGTGCAGGTCAGCGCCATGGATTGGTCGGATTCAGCGTTCAGGTTCAGGTGGTTGGGCCGGAAGCCTGCGCGATAGTCCCCGTCTGCCAGATCAGCAAACGCCCCGCCCACGGGGGCAGAGGTGCCATCCGCCATGATCAGCTGCCCGCCCTCCTTGCGGCAAGGCGTGAAGTTCATCGGCGGATCGGAATAGACACGCGCGGTGGTGGCGTCCTTGGGGTGGCGGTAGACATCTGTCGCGGGGCCAAATTGGGTGATGCGCCCTTCGAACAGGGTTGCGGTATTGCCACCCAGCAGCAGTGCCTCTTCAGGTTCTGTTGTGGCATAGACAAAGATCGCGCCACTGTCGCGGAAGATGCGCGGAATTTCAGCGCGCAGTTCCTCGCGCAGTTTGTAATCAAGGTTCGCCAGCGGCTCATCCAGCAGCACCAGATCGCTTTCCTTGACCAAGGCACGGGCCAGCGCGCAGCGTTGCTGCTGCCCGCCGGACAGTTCCAGCGGCTTGCGGTCGAGCATTTCCGTGAGGCGCAGCATCTCTGCTGATTTGCGCACGGCGGCGTCAATCTCTGCCTTGCTCTTGCCCATCAGTTTCAGCGGAGAGGCGATGTTATCAAAGACGGTCATCGACGGGTAGTTGATGAACTGCTGATAGACCATCGCCACCTTGCGGTCCTGTACCCGCATACCAGTGACGTCCTTGCCATGGGCCAGCACTTGCCCGGTGGTGGGCTTGTCCAGGCCTGCCATCAGCCGCATCAGCGTGGTCTTGCCCGCCAGCGTTGGACCCAACAGCACGTTCATCGTGCCCGGTTCCAGCTTCAGATCGGTGTTGTAGATATGCGTGCGTCCGCGCACCTTCATGGAGACATCGCGCAGTTCAAGCATGGTCCATCTCCAGTTCGGGGGCAGGGGCGGTGTCTTGGGTGGCGATCATGGCTGATGCCATCGCGTCGCGCAGGGCAGCGTAGCGGGGGTATTTGGCCAGATGGACCGCGCCGCGCTCTGCGTTGGTGTCGTGGCGGCGGGCGATGCCGCCCATGCCAGTCACGGCATCTGACAGCGTGTCAAACGCGCCCACACCGGAGGCCGCACACATCGCGGTCCCAAGCGCGCCAAACTCTGAACCCCTGGGCACTTCAATCGGCAATCCCAGAATGTCGGCAAACATCTCCGTCCAGAGCGGGCTTTGCGTGGCACCACCCGTCATGCGGATGACTTCGGGCCGTGCGGCGTCTTTGCCCGTCAGGGCGATGTCCAGATCAGCCTTGTGTGAGAATACGATACCCTCGAACACCGCGAGCAGGGTCTTGTCGAGATCGGTGCGCGCGCTCATCCCGACCAGTCCTGCGGGGGCGCCTTCCGGACCGCCAAAAAGGTAGGGGAAGAACATCGCATTGGTGTGCTGCCCCCTGGCCCGCGCGACGGCGGCGTTGACCGTGTCGTAAATGTTGTCCATGCCTTCCAGCGTGTCGTCGTGCAGCAGCAGCGTTTTCACGACCCATTCAAGGTTGGACGCCGAGGTGGGGGAGCCCTGCACCGCCAGCCAACCGCCCAGCGGATAGGCGAATTGCAGCATCGGGACCGCGTCCATCTTGGGGGCTTGATCATGCAGGGTTGCCGCGATGGAAAACGTGCCCGCGACCATGCTCATCTGATCAGGCCGGGTGACCATAGACGCCATCGCGGAAGCCGACATATCAACCGTGCCGCGTACCACGGGCGTGCCTTGCTTGAGGCCGGTCAGGGCGGCAGCCTCGGCGGTGACATACCCTGCGACGTCGTCCGAGGGGCCAATGTCAGGCAGTTTGGGCATCATCTGTTCCAGCCCCAAAAGGCGCAACATGTCTTCTGAATAGGAGCCCTTGGCCACGTCGATCAGCGCCGCAGAACCTGCATCGGTAAAATCGGTGGAGCGGTCACCACAAAGCTGCGCGCGCAGGTAGTCCTTGCAGAACGTGATGGTCTGCGTCTTCGCCATCACCTCAGGCTCATTGTCCTGAAGCCACGCGATCAATGCAGCGCTTTGCCCCGGCCATGGCACCTGGTTCACGAGCATTGCGAGTTCCTGAGCACGGCCATCCACCGCCCATTGCCCCACCATCTCCGCAGCGCGCCCGTCGGTGGATACGATACCCGGCCGGGTGGGGTTGTTGTCACTGTCCAGAAGGTACAATCCACTGCCATATCCCGATACGCTGATCGCCAGAACATCCCCCGGATCGGTGCCGGAGTGTTGCAGAACGGTGGAGATCGCTTCGGCAGCCGCGCGCCACATGGCATCGGGGTCGCGTTCGGTCCAGCCGAGGGTGGGAAAGTATGTCACGTTGCGGCTGCGGGCGCAGGCTTTCTCGGCCCCGGTGAGGTCGAAAAGTGCGGCCTTTGTCATTGTGCCACCGGCATCAATGCCGATCACGCACTCTCCCATGGCTTCCTCCCCCCGTTGTTGAGTCGCAAAGCGGCCCACAACTTGTCATTACGAGTGAGCGTAAGGAACTGCGACAACATGTCAAGCAACAGAATCGGGCCCTTGGAAATAAAGCATTTGCGCTGCGGCGCGGCATAACATTCTCTTGCCGTTAGACAACTTATCATTACAAGTAGAGAGGCCTCAGCCGGGCAGGTCAGGCGCTGCGTTCTGATCTGTCCGGCTGGTCAAAAGGAAGGTGGGATGCGTACTAGGTCTGAGCTGCTGACACGCCTGCGGGCGCGTGGCGCACCCGATATTGTGATCATCGGTGGCGGCATAAACGGGGTTGGGATCTACCGGGATCTGGCTGCTCAAGGCATTCCTGCGCTACTGGTTGATGCGGGTGATTTTTCCTCCGGCACCAGTGCAGCGCCCTCACGATTGATCCACGGCGGGCTGCGGTATCTTGAAACCGGAGAGACCGCGCTGGTGCGGGAATCGTTGCTGGAACGCGACCGATTGCTGCACAACGCGCGCCACATGGTTTACCCGCAACCGGTGTGGATTCCCTTGAAAAGCTACCTTGCCGGGTCGTTTGATGCAGCTTTGCGGTTCTTCAAGCTGAAGAAGACGCCGGGGCGAAAAGGGGCTTTGCCCGTCGCGCTCGGGCTGCGCTTTTACGATATCTTCGGGCGCAAAACGCGGGTGATGCCAAAGCACCGGATCATCTCTGCCGCAAAGGCGCGGGCGGCCATGCCAAGCCTTGCACCCGATGTCATCATGGTGGGGGAGTTCCATGACGCCCGGATCAGTCATCCCGAACGGCTGGTGCTGGAGCTGATCGCCGACGCGGAGGCGGACTGCCCGGATGCCATGGCGTTGCCCTATCTTGCAGCCGGTAAGCAATCGGGCGGCACGTTGACCCTGACCGACCGGGAGCGGGGAGAAGAGATCACCGTCACGCCGAAGATCGTCGTAAATGCTGCGGGTGCATGGGTCGATCAGGTGCAATCCGGCCTTGGCTTTTCCGGCAGGCTCATGGGGGGCACGCGGGGCACGCATTTGGTCATCGGCAATCCTGCCCTTCTGGCGGAACTCAAGGGCCGGATGCTGTACTTTGAGACGAAGGATTTCCGCGCCTGTCTGGCCCTGCCGCTGGATGCAGACCACGTTTATGTCGGCACCACGGATATTCGCACGGATGATCCCGATGACACGCGATACACGGAAGCTGAGGTCGACTACATCTTTGATGTCCTGCGGCCTGTTTTGCCCAAGGTTCTGTGGCGGCGGGAAGATGTCGTCTTTGTCATGGCGGGCATTCGGCCGTTGCCGTTTCAGGACAACAAGGTGGGGGCCGCAGGTGCGATCAGCCGCGATCACCGGATTGACCATTTTGCCCGGACAACAGATCGCCCGTTTGAGACCTTCACGCTGGTCGGGGGGAAATGGACCACCTACCGGGCGCTGGCGGAAGAAGCGGTGGATGATGTGCTCAAACATCTGGGTAAGCCGCGTGTCAAAGGCACAGGGGATACTCCTATAGGCGGGGCAAAAGACCTGCCCACACCCCCTTCAAAACGTGCGGAATGGACAAGGGCGCTGGCCGCGGAAACGGGCGTTAGTCCGGCGCGCTGCGGTGATCTGGTTGCGCGCTATGGCAGCGGCGCGCAGGCTTTTGCAAAAGCTGAAGCAGGCGACAACCGCCGGTTTGAGGCGCTGGACGGGTATACCCCGGCGGAGATCGGTCTGATCTGCCAAACCGAACGGGTGTCGCGTCTTGAGGATATCGTTTTGCGGCGGACCCTGATGGGGTTCGAGGGCCGCACCAGCCGCGCCGCTCTGGAAGACGTCGCGGCCGTCGCCGCAGATGCGTTGAAATGGTCTGACGACAGGCGCGACAGTGAGGTGCAAAGCGTCATCTCCACCCTGAAGGACACACATATGGTGCCGGGGCTATGAAACCACCAGCCACTCCAGACGAGCCGGTCGCGGACAAGCACGAGGTCAACGAAGGGGCCGCGCCACACAGGATGGACCGCACAGGTGCCGTGCCGCTCTGGCTTCAGGTCAAACAGTACCTGTCCGCGATGATCCGGGACAAAGGGCTTGCCGACCACGATCGCCTGCCATCCGAGGCAACGCTGTGCAAGCAATTCGGCGTCTCCCGCACGGTGGTGCGCGAAGCGCTCGCGCAGATGGTCAACGAAGAACTGATCTATCGCCATCAGGGCAAGGGCGCGTTTGTGCGTGGACGTCGCGAAGTTCAGAGCTTTGTCGGGTCCACCGTGGGGTTCAGCGGCGAATTGGCGGAGAAAAGGCATGATGTCACACGGCGCATCCTGCGCCAGCAGGTGATCCTGCCCACCCACCGGATGCAACGGTTTCTGAAGATCGGCTCAAGCGAGCCGGTGGTGATCATCGACCGCGTGCTCAGCGTGGATGGTGCGCCGCGCGCGATTGTGCGCTGGGCGATGCTGGAGCGGATGGTGCCGGGTCTGGTGGGGCTGCGGATGAGCAATCGGTCGCTCTATGATACGATCTCCCGCCAGTATGGCATCCGGCTGGTGCAGGCGGAGCGCTGGATTGAGGCGGTGTCACTGTCGGCCGAAGATGCCGAATTGCTGGGCGTGGAGGAGGGCAAGGCCGCGCTTTGTATCGAGTCGGTGGGGTCGAACGACACGCAGATCCCCATCGAATATTATCAGGCGCATTACCTCAGTGACCGGGCGCGTCTGCGGTTCGTGGTGTCCAACTCGTCCTGATGGGTTGTTGACAGAACCTCCAAATTGAAAAATAATCCATTGGTGAAATTTATTTCAATCCCGCCAATCAGAGCGGTTGAGTGTCGGGTGGGGGAGCGATGTCTCAGGCCAGTGTCAAGCAGAACAGAGCGGAGGATGCCGACATTGTCGCACGTGCCGCCTGGATGCACTTTGTTGGTGGGTTGACCCAGAACGAAGTTGCAAAGCGTCTTGGCGTGCCGACCACGCGCGCCCATCGTCACATCGCCCGCGCACAGACGCTGGGCATGGTGCGGATCACCGTGGATGTCGCGGAAACCGGTTGCCTTGCTCTTGAGAGCCGTCTGGCAGAACGGTTCAATCTGTCGACCTGCCGCGTTGCAATGGACATACCGGGGCAGGAGGCCTTGCCGCTGCGCGCATTGGCGTCTGCCGGGTCAGACTGGTTTGCCAAGGTGCTTGACCGGGGCGCGCATCAGGTCATTGGCATCGGTCAGGGGCGGACGCTGGCTGCGACGGTGGATGCTTTGGCTGATCGGGAGCGGGCAACCCGCACCAGTTTCGTGTCGCTGCTTGGCGGGCTGACCCGGTCCTTCGCGGCGGCCCCCTACGACGTGATACATATGCTGTCCCAACGCACGGGCGCGGATGCCTGGCTGATGCCGGTGCCGCTCTATGTGGACAGTGAGGCAGACCGCACCGTGATGATGTCCCAGACCATGCTGCGGGAGATTTCAGAGCGGATGGCGCAGGCCACCCTTGCGGTTGTCGGCATCGGCGATCTGGAAAGCGGCTATGGCGCGATATCCGCGATGGAGGATGGGGCCGCGGCTTGCAAAACGCTTGCCGAAGCGGGGGCCGTCGCCGAAGTGCTGGGGCAGTTCCTGCAAGCCGATGGCCGCCCGGTTGAGACGCCGTTTGATCGTCGGGTCATGGCGCATCCGTTGAGCGCGCTGCGCGGCAGGGAGGTGGTGGCAATTGCCGGCGGGACGTCCAAGCACCAAGCCATCCGGGGCGCGCTGCGCAGTGGTCTGCTGACCGGGCTGATCACGGATGAAGCCACAGCAAGAGCGCTGGATGAGGATGCAGCGGGATGAGCAAGGACATCCTCATTGGCATTGATGCGGGCACTTCTGTGATCAAGGCGGTTGCCTTTCAGCTTGATGGCACGCGGGCAGGCATCGCAACACGGCGCAACAGCTACACAACCCTGCCGGGGGGCGGGGTGGAGCAGGACATGCAGCGCACCTGGGCCGACACAGCGTCGGTCTTGGCCGATCTGGTGAAGGAGGTGCCCAACCTCAGCAGCCGCGTGATCGGCATTGGTGTGACCGGACAGGGGGACGGGACCTGGCTGATCGATGATGCGGGCGATCCGGTGCATGACGGCTGGTTGTGGCTGGATGCGCGGGCGGCCGATGAAGCGGCGCAGATTGCCAGCGGACCGGGCAAAGACACGATTTATCAGGCCACGGGAACTGGCGTGAACGTCTGCCAGATGCGCAGCCACCTCAAGTGGATGCAAACCCATGCGCCTGACTTGCTGGACCGCGCGGCAACGGCGTTTCATTGCAAGGACTGGCTGCATTTCAAACTGACCAATGTGCGCGCCACTGACCCGACCGAAGGGGTCTTCACCTTCGGCGACTTTCGCACGCGGGACTATTCGGGCGCCGTTCTCGAAGCCTTGGGTCTGGAGAAACAGCGCCATCTTCTCCCGCCCATTCTGGATGGTTCGGCGCAGACCCATCCGCTGTCGGCAGAGGCCTCCGCTGCCACGGGCCTGCCTGAAGGGTTGCCCGTTTCCTTGGGTTATGTGGACATTGCCTGCACGGGGCTGGGGGCTGGGCTTTATGATCCACAGGTGCAGGCGGGCGTCTCGGTGCTGGGCTCCACCGGTGCGCATCTGCGGTTTGTGCGGGATGTCGCAGGCGTCACGCTGAACCCGGAGCGCACGGGCTACACGCTGGCGATGCCCGGTGGCGCTTTGGCGCAGTTTCAGACCAACATGGCGGCAACGCTGAACATCGACTGGATGCTGGGGCTTGCCGCCGACATGATGCGTGCGCAGGGCATTGAACCGGCGCGGGATGCCATACTGGCCGGGCTGGATGCGCAGGTGATGGCCGCGCCCGCCGGTGCTGCGATGTACCACCCCTATATCTCTGCGGCGGGAGAGCGGGGACCCTTCACCGACACATCCGCGCGGGCCAGCTTCACCGGGCTGGATGCGACCACAAGCTGGGGCGGGATGATGCGCGCGGTGTTCGAGAGCCTCGCCCTTGCAACGCGCGATTGCTACGCCGCAATGGGTCCAATGCCTGCCGAAGTCCGGCTGAGCGGCGGTGGCGCGCGGTCCACTGCGTTGCGACAGATGCTGGCAGCGGCGCTGGGCGTGCCCGTGCGCACGGTGGCGCAGGAAGAGGCAGGAGCCGCAGGCGCTGTGATGATCGCCGGGATTGCGCTGGGCGTGTTTGAGGATGCGCAGGCCGCAACAGAGGCTTGGATCAGCCCGCTGTTGCAGGCTCCCGAGCCTCCCGACGCGGCGCTTGCCGACACGTTTGAAACCCTCTTTGAAGCCTACACCACCACACGCGCGGCCCTGTCCCCCGTCTGGGCGGCGCAGGCGCAGATGCGGGAAAAACTGACATGACAACCGAGGTTGCAATCATCGGGGACCGCTTCATGCGGTCGGATTTCTTTGTGGACGCTGTGCAGGCGGCATGCGGCGACCGGGTGGCGTGCCGGACCCTTGATCTGGGGTGGCCGGATGAGCCCATGGCACACAAGGCCGGGCGTGCTGATCTGGCGGGCCTACACGAATACATGGGCGTGCCAGAGGATGTGATCGCCCACGTGGGCACCGCCCCTGTGTTGGTGACGCACCTTGCCCCTCTGTCCCGCACCATGTTCGACGCCATGCCCGCGCTGAAGCTGGTTGCTGTCGCGCGGGGTGGGCCGGTCAATATCGACATGACAGCCGCCGCCGATCACGGTGTCAAAGTGGTGAACGCACCCGGACGCAATGCCTCTGCCGTGGCGGAATTCACCATCGGGGCCATTCTGGCCGAGACGCGCAACATCACCCGTGGTCATGATGCGCTGCGGCGTGGGGTCTACCGTGGTGATCTGTACCGCGCGGATATGGCGGGGGATGAACTGTCAGAGATGACCGTGGGCGTGATCGGTTACGGCGATATCGGCCGCCGGGTGGTGCAGTTGCTGCGCGCTTTTGGCACCCGCGTCCTTGTCACGGATCCTTACGTTGAACTGTCGGCAGAGCATGCCACCGATCCGGACATCACCCAATGTACCCTGGAGACGCTTTTGACCACGTCTGACGTTGTCTCCCTCCACCCGCGCGTGACCGAAGAGACGCGCCATTTGATCAACGCGGATGCCATCGCGGCGATGAAACCCGATGCCATTCTGATCAACACTGCGCGTGGCCCGCTGATGGACTATGATGCGCTCTATCACGCGTTGAGCGCAGGCCATCTGCGCGGTGCCATGCTGGAGACTTTCGCGGTGGAGCCGACGCCGGCGAACCTGCCCCTGCTTAAACTGCCCAACGTGACGCTGACGCCGCATATCGCCGGCGCGTCGCGTACCACCATTCGCATTGCTGCGGCCAAGGTCGCAGCAGAAGTCCAGCGCTGGCTTGACGGCGCGCCACCGCTTAACCCTTGCTGACAGGAGCCCCCATGGACAAAGCAGAAAAAGATCTCAGACAGGCGATCATCGACCAATGCAGGTTCATGAATTCCTCTGGGCTTAATCAGGGGACATCGGGCAATATCTCGGCCCGTTACAAGGACCGGATGCTGATTTCCCCCTCCGCCACACCCTATGACCAACTGACGCCGGAGATGATCGCGTCGATGCCCTTTGACGGGGAATACGGATCCTGGGACGGGCCGCTGAAACCCTCCACCGAATGGCGGTTTCACTTTGATATTCTCAAGAACCGCACGGATATGACGGCGGTGGTGCATGCCCATCCGACCTATTGCACGGCGCTGGCCATGGCCCGCAAGGAGATCCCCGCCGCACATTACATGATCGCGGTTTTCGGCGGCTCCCACGTGCGCTGCGCGCCCTTTGCCTGCTATGGCACTGCGGCCCTGTCCGAACTGGCGATTGAGGCGCTGCAAGACCGCACCGCCTGCCTGCTGGCCAATCACGGCTCCATCGCGATGGGAGAGGATCTGGACAAAGCCATGTGGCGCGCGGTCGAACTGGAGACAATTGCCCGGCAGTATTACCTGTCGCTGTGCATCGGTGGTCCTGTGTTGCTGAATGAGGATGAGATCGCCCAGACCATGGCGGGGTTCGGATCCTACGGCGTGCAGGACGACTACAAGGATGTCGCCGCAGGCACATCCGGCAAGAAGGGCTGAGTGATGGCAGCGCCTGTTGATCTGCTGGTCATCGGTGGGGGCATCAACGGTGTTGGTGTGGCCCGCGATGCGGCAGGTCGGGGGCTGTCTGTGGTGCTGGCCGAAAAGGATGATCTGGGGGAGGGGACGTCTTCGCGGTCCGGCAAATACATTCATGGCGGGCTGCGGTATCTGGAGTACTACGAATTCCGTCTTGTGCGCGAAGCGCTGATCGAACGCGAGGTTGTGCTGTCCGCCGCACCGCATCTGGCGTGGCCCCTGCGGTTGATGCTGGTGCATTCACCTGCGCAGCGGCCCCGATGGCTGATCCGGCTTGGGTTGTTCCTCTATGACCATCTGGGCGGGCGCAAACGCATCCCCGCGACGAAACCCGTGCGGTTGGACCGCGCCCCCGAAGGGCAGATGGTGCGCGATACCTTTCCCAACGGCTTTGCCTACTACGACGTCTGGGTCGATGACGCGCGGCTGGTGGTGCTGAACGCGCTGGATGCCGCACGGCTGGGGGCCGAGGTGCTGACGCGCACGGCCGTCACCTCCGCCCGGCGTGACGGCGATCTGTGGGTCGCGCAGCTGACCCAGTCTGACGGCACGGCGCGAGAGGTCCATGCCCGCGCTATCGTCAACACCGCTGGGCCGTGGGTGGAGCAGGTGCTGGGCAATGTCGCCGGCGTCAATTCCACCAAACGCATCCGGCTGGTCAAAGGCAGCCATATCGTGATGAAGCGCTGGTGGCAGGGCGACCATGGCTATGTCCTGCAAGCGCCTGACAATCGGCTGATCTTCGTGAACCCCTATATGGACGATCTGGCGCTGATCGGCACCACCGACATCCCCTTCGAAGGCGCACCGGAAGAGGTGAAGATCGAAGACCATGAGATCGACTATCTGCTGGGCATCCTGAACACGCATTTCAAAACCGACCTGACGTCGGGTGATCTGGTCTGGTCCTATTCCGGTGTGCGGCCCTTGTTTGACGATGACGCGGCCAAAGGCGCTTCTGCGGTCACGCGGGACTACACGTTTGAGCTGGATGGCGGGCAGCCGGGCCGCGCGCCGATCCTGTCGGCATTTGGTGGCAAGCTGACCACCTATCGCAAGCTGTCCGAAGCCGCACTGCGCAAGCTGGAGACTACCTTTCCCCAAATGGGCCGACCCTGGACGGCGGACGCGCCTTTGCCGGGCGGTAATCTGCTGAATGCGGATTTTGACACATGGTTTGCCGGGTTCCAGTCCCGCTGGCCGTGGCTGCCGCCCGATCTGGCCCGTCATTACGCCCGCTGTTACGGCACCCGAGCCGATGAGATGTTGAAAGGCGCTGAGGCGCTGGAGGATCTCGGCCCCCGTTTCGGCGGGCTTTTCTACACCCGTGAAGCCGAATGGCTGCGCGCGCAGGAATGGGCGCAGACCGCTGACGACATGCTGTTGCGCCGCACCAAACATGGCGTTTTGATGAGCGCGGCTGAACAGGCCCAGGTGGCCAACTGGATCGCCAGCTAACGGGGGAGGGGCAATGACCAGCGACGCACGCGCATGGCTCTACATCGCGCCGGCGGCTGTATTGCTGCTGTTGGTTGGCGGCATCCCGCTGGCGATCAACGCCTATCATTCGTTCTTCGATATCTTCTCGCTCGAAAACAAATTCTGGGTGGGGGGCGAATGGTATGTCAGCATCCTGACGTCAGAGCGGTTCTACGACAGCCTGATGCGCAGCCTGCTGTTCTCAACCGTGGTGATCTGCGTGCAATTCCCGCTGGGGCTGTTGATTGCCCTGTCCCTGCCGCGCGGCGGCTGGGTGCGGTCGCTGGGGCTGATCCTGTTGGCCGTGCCCTTGGTGGTGCCCTGGAACATGATCCCCGCCATCTGGCTGAGCCTGATCAACCCTGAGACAGGGGCCATCGGTCAGCTGATCACCGCCTTCGACATCCCCTTTGATTACAAGTTCAACCCGGTGCACACATGGCTCCTGCTGGTGGTGATGGATACCTGGCATTGGGTCGGGCTGGTGGCGATCCTTGCGTGCTCTGGCCTTGCAGGCATCGCGCCTGCCTACTACCAGGCCGCCGCCATCGACCGTGCCAGCCGCTGGCAGGTGTTCCGGTTCATTGAATTGCCCAAACTCACGGGGGCCCTGACCATGGCGCTGCTGCTGCGGTTCATGGACAGTTTCATGATCTACACCGAAGCCTTCGGCATCAATGCAGGCGGGCCAAGCGGGGCGACCACCTTCCTGTCCCTTGATCTGGGGGAAGAGATCAAGGCCTTCAACTACGGTCCCGCTGCTGCCCGGTCGGTGATCTATTTCGCCATCACGCTGCTGATCGTGCACGCCTTCTGGCGGTTGCTCTCCGCCCGGCGCGAGGACGCGGGATGACCCTCAAGCGCATCTTGGGGACCTTTGGATTTCTGGCGCTGACGGTGTTTATCCTGCTGCCGCTGGTGCAGGTGATCGTGCTGAGCTTTCTGTCTACGCTGCACCATGAGACGGCTCCCAAAGGCAGCCTGACGCTGCTGAACTACGCCAACATCTTCCGCACGGACCGGCTGGTGGCGTCGTTCCTCAACTCCACCATCTACGTCTCTCTCAACGTGGCCCTCACGCTGATCGTCGCCTTGCCTGCCGCCTATGCCTTCGCCCGGTTCCCGTTCCGTGGCGCCCGTGCGACGTTCTTTGCGCTGCTGGCCTTTCGCGTCACGCCACCTGTGGTGCTGTCGCTGCCGGCCTTCCTGCTTTTTGCGCAGATCGACATGCTGAACACCCCCGTCGGCGTGGCACTGGCCCATTGCGTGTTCAACGTGCCGATTGCCATCTGGATACTCGAAAGTTTCATCAGGGGCGTGCCGAAAGAGCTGGACGAAACAGCCTTCCTTGATGGGTATTCCACGCCCGGTTTCATCATCAAACACCTGATCCCGGTGATTGCGCCGGGCATCGGCGCGGCGGCTTTCTTCTGCTTCATGTTCTCCTGGGTAGAAGTCGTCTTTGCCCGCACGCTGACCATCACCGATGGCAAACCGATCACCACAGCCATCTCCAGCCTCTTTGGGTTTCAGACCGACATCGGGCTGGTCATGGCCATGACCAGCCTGTCGCTGGTACCGGGGCTGGTGATGATCTGGTTTGTCCGCAACCACCTGTCGCGGGGGTTCACGGTGCGGGTCTGAAGGGAGGCGCAGAGGGGCGGGTGCTTCAGAAATCCACTTCAATCGCCTTGCCGGTTTCGATGGCCAGATCGACCACAGCAGACGCAACGGCGAGGTCTTGCAGACCCACACCTGTGCCATCAAACAACGTGATCTGATCGGCAGAGGTCCGACCCGGATGGGTGCCGTTGATGACAGCGCCCAGTTGCGCCACATCCGTCTCCTTGATCAGCCCGGCGGCAATGGCGTGTTGCGCTTCGCCGATGGAGATGGATTGCGCGACTTCATCGGTGAACACAGTTGCGCGAACCAGCAGTTCGGCCTCGACCTCTTGCTTGCCTTTGGTGTCGGTGCCCATGCAGGCGATGTGGGTGCCGGGGGAGACATGGTCAGCCATCAACGACGGCGCAAAGGCGGAGGTGATTGAGATGATCACGTCTGCCTCTACCATGCCGGGCA
This sequence comes from uncultured Sulfitobacter sp., assembly GCF_947500075.1. Lineage (GTDB taxonomy): Bacteria > Pseudomonadota > Alphaproteobacteria > Rhodobacterales > Rhodobacteraceae > Sulfitobacter. The sequence continues at coordinate 448,423 of NZ_CANMQS010000004.1, forward strand.
GGTCGACAGCCTCAAACGGCAGGCCAGCCTCTGTTGCGACTTTCTCAATGTTGGGCAGCATGTCAGGGTGATAGTTCCAGCCGATCACCTTTTCGAAATCGCGCTGCTCCAAAGCGGCGCTCAGTTGGAAGGTGGCCTGGTGGCCGGCACCGATCATGCCGATGACCTTGGCGTCGTCACGCGCGAGGTGTTTGATGGAAACCGACGAGGCCGCAGCGGTGCGCAGGGCGGTCAGAAGGTTGCCACCCACCATGGCTTTGACCATGCCGGTGTCGGGATCAAACAGGAACACGGTGGACTGGTGATTGATCAGGCCACGCTTTTCGAGGTTGTTTGGCCAGTACCCCCCGGCCTTGAGACCCAAGGTCAGCCCCGCCTGATCGAACCCGCCTTTGAAGCCATACAGCGCATCTTCGTGGCCAATGGCTTCGCGGATGACGGGGAAGTTGTAGGCGTCTCCGGCGGCCATGGCGGCAAAGACCTTTTCGACCGCGTCAAAGGAGGCTTCACGGGTGATCAGGTCAGCGATTTCGCGTTCGGGGACGATGTACATTTTGGGATTCCGATGTGGTGTTTGGAGGGAAGGGTGCGCGTGTACCGCGCACCACGTTGATTTTAATACGCTTTGCCGCGGGCGGACACAGGCCACAACGTCTCAACCTTGCCGCCGCGCACGCCGACGTACCAATCGTGCACATTGGCGGTGGGGTCACAGTGACCGGGCACCAGCTTGAGCTTGTCGTTGACCTTCAGCACCCCTTCGGGGTCCATGACCACACCATGCTCATCCGAGCATTTGACGTATTCCACATCCGTGCGCCCAAAGATCACCGGCAGACCGCTGTCGATGGATTGCGCCTTGAGGCCCGCATCCACAATCGCCTTGTCCGCCTTGGCGTGGGACATCACGGAGGTCAACAGGAAGAACGCGTTCTCCCACTCGCCCTGATCAATCCGCTTGCCGTCCTTGTCGAGGATGCGGCCATAATCCGCGTCCATGAAGGCGTAGGAGCCACACTGCAGCTCATTGAACACGCCGGAGTTGCTTTCAAAGTAATAGGAGCCCGTGCCGCCGCCGCCGACGATGTCGCATTCAATGCCGTCTGCTGCCAGCGTGTCCACCGCGTCACGCACCATGGCGATGGCGATGTCGATCTTGGCTTTGCGGTCCTCATAGCTGTCCATGTGCTGCATCGCGCCCTGATAGGCTTGCAGACCGGCGAACTTGAGACCTTCAGCGGCGTCGATGGCTTTGGCGATCTCGACCACCTCGGGCGTGGTGGTCACACCGCAACGGCCCGCGCCGCAGTCGATCTCCACCAGACATTCGATCTGGGTGCCGTGCTTTTGCGCAGCAGCTGACAGATCCGCCACATTGGCCACGTCATCCACACAGCAGATCGTCCGCGCGCCCAGCTTGGGCATCCGCGCCAGACGGTCGATTTTCTCGGGCTGACGCACCTGATTGGAGACCAGAACGTCCTTGATGCCGCCACGGGCGAACACCTCCGCTTCAGACACCTTCTGGCAGCACACGCCGCAGGCACCGCCCAACTCAACCTGCAGCTTGGCCACGTCGACGGACTTGTGCATCTTGCCATGCACCCGGTGGCGCATGCCGTGGGCCTTGGCGTAATCGCCCATCTTCTTGATGTTGCGCTCCAGCGCGTCCAGATCGAGCACGAGGGAAGGTGTCTGGATATCCGCTTCGTCCATGCCGGGCAGGGCAGGGACGTCGAAACCGACTTCGAGACCTTCAAATTTTGACTGTACGTTCATGGTCTTATCTCCCTTCAAAGAGTCCAAGGCAGTTTGTCGAGGTCGACATTCCCGCCCGTGATGATGATGCCGACGCGCTTGCCTGCGAACCGGTCCTTGTTTTTCAGAATCGTGGCGAGTGGGACGGAGGAGCTGGCCTCCATCACGACGCGCAGGTGTTTCCAGGTCAGTTTCATCGCGTCGATGATCTCTTCCTCAGACGCGGTGATGATGTCCGTCACGTGGTTGGAAACAAAATGCCATGTCAGGTCCTTGAGCGGCACCAGCAACCCGTCCGCGATGGTCTTGGGCGCGTCATCGGCAATGATGTAACCCGCCTTGAAGCTGCGGTAGGCGTCATCGGCCTGTTCCGGCTCTGCCGCGATGATCTGCGCCTCTGGTGCCAGATGCGAGAGCGTCAGGCAGGTGCCGGAGATCATGCCGCCGCCGCCAATGGGGGCCATGACGATGTCGAGGCCGTCTGTCTGTTCCATAAACTCCCGCGCGCAAGTGCCTTGGCCGGCGATCACACGCGGATCGTTGTAGGGGTGCACGAAATCACCGCCCGTGCGCGCCTGTACCTCGGCGAAAGTCGCTTCGCGGGAGGTGGTGGAGGGCTCACATTCGGTGATTTGCCCGCCATAGCGCCGCACGGTGTCCTTCTTGGCCTGTGGGGCCGTGGTGGGCATGACCACGTTGCACGGAATGCCGCGGCGGCTGGCCGCGTAGCTGAGGCAGGAGGCGTGGTTGCCCGACGAATGCGTGGCCACACCCAGTTTGGCCTTCTCATCGCTGAGCCCGAACACCGCATTGGTGGCCCCGCGCACTTTGAACGCACCCGGTTCCTGAAAGTTCTCGCATTTGAAGAACAGCTCTGCGCCCGTCAGTTCATTGAGGTAGGCAGAGGTCCGGACAGGCGTGCGGTTGATATAGGGTTCAATCCGCGCATGCGCTTCCAGCATGTCGTCAAACGTCGGGATATACATCGGGTTGCCGAGCATTATGCAGCATCCTTCAGTGTTGTGGCGGGGTTGGCACGGTAGAACTCCTGTGCCGCCGCCACGCCGGAGCCGAGTTTGATGTCCAGACCCAGATCAGCCATGCACATCTCTGCTGTGGCGATGCCCGAAAGCGTCATCACATCTGTCAGGCTGCCAAGGTGACCGATACGGAAGACTTTGCCCGCAACCTCACCCAGACCCACGCCAAAGGCCACGCCATAAGTCTCGGCCGCGTGGGTGACGATGTCAGTGGCGTTGAAGCCATCGGGCGTGCGGATCGCGCTGACGGTGTCGGAATAGACCTCAGGGGAGGCGGCGCAGAGCTCAAGCCCCCAGGCGTCGACAGCGGCGCGTACACCTGTGGCAATGCGGGTGTGGCGGGCGAAGACGTTCTCCAACCCTTCCTTCAGCAGCATGTCACAAGCCATGTTCAACCCGTTCAGCAGACCCACGGCAGGCGTGTAGGGGTAGGCGTTGTTGTCATAGCCCTTGGCCATGTCGTGCACGTCAAAGAAGGTGCGGGGCAGGGTGCCTGTCTTGGTGGCCTGCATCGCCTTGTCGCTGAAGCCCACGATGGCGAGCCCGGCAGAAAGCATAAAACCCTTCTGAGAGCCGGTCACGGCAACATCCACGCCCCACTCGTCGAAACGGAAGTCCATGGAGCCGATGGAGGACACGCCATCGACAAACAGCAGGGCAGGGTGGCCTGCGGCATCCAGTGCGGTACGCACGGCGGCGATGTCGGATTTCACGCCCGTGGCGGTTTCATTATGCGTGGCCAGCACCGCTTTGATCTGGTGGCTTTTGTCGGCGGTCAGGATTTCCTCATAGCGGTGCGCAGGCAGGCCTTCGCCCCAGGGGGTTTCCACGATTTCGACGTCCAAGGCGTGACGCTGGCACATGTCGATCCAACGATGGGAGAACATGCCGCTGCGGGCCGCCAAAATCTTGTCACCCGCGCTGAGGCAATTGGTCAGCGCTGTTTCCCAGCCGCCGGTGCCGGTGGAGGGGAAGATGAACACTTCCGCGCTGCCGCTTTTCAGGATCTCCTGAACGCCCGCCCGTGCCGGATGCAGGATCTGACCAAACAGAGGCGAGCGATGGTCGATGGTTGGCATGTCGCAGGCTTTGCGCAGGGCCTCGGGGATGTTGGTGGGGCCCGGAATGAAAACGGGGTTCTGAAAGCTCATGATCCATCTCCTTGGTGATGTTGAGGTCTGTATAAGGGGCCGTTCCTATGCTGTATATTTTTTTGAAATCGTTTTTCAGAAGTGAGAAATGTAGAAAAATATAGCATTGTCATGGGTTTATATTTTTCATATTGTGAATTGATATTTCATTTACGTTTAGAGGACTCCGATGGAATCACCTGATACCGCTGACGAAAGCCCCCGCCGCGCGCGGGGCCGGCCCCGCGGCTGGGACGACAAGACTGCGCAAAACACCATCAAATCGCTGGACCGCGCGATGCAGGTGTTTGAGTTCCTGAGCGAAGCGCAGGGCAAGGCGCTGAGCACCATCGCCGCCGAGATGAAGCAGTCCCCCGCGACCGTCTACCGTATTCTGGTGACGCTTGAAGGCCGGGGATTGGTGGAGTTCGACCCTGTTGAACAAGTCTGGCACATCGGCCCGCAGGCCTTTGTCATTGGCGCGCGGTTCCTGCGCCGCACCAGCCTCGTGGACCGCGCCCGCCCCGTCATGCGCAAGCTGATGGAGCAGACCGGAGAGACAGCAAATCTGGGGGTGGAGAAGGAAGGGTTCGTACTGTTTCTCAGTCAGGTGGAAACCCACGCCACCATCCGCGCGTTCTTTCCCCCCGGTACGCTGTCGCCCATGCACGCATCGGGTATCGGCAAGGCCTTGCTGGCAGAGATGGACGATGCACGGTTGCAGCGCACGCTGGAAGGGCGGGTGCTGGAAGCCTTCACCGACCACACGATCACCGATTTCGCAGCGCTCCGCGACGATCTGGCAGCCGTGCGGGCGCGGGGATTCTCAATCGACGGTGAGGAAAAGAACCTTGGCATGCGGTGTATCGCGGCCCCGGTGTTCGATGTCGCCGGAGAGGCGGTTGCAGGCATTTCCGTGTCCGGCCCGGTCAGCCGCGTCAGCGCAGAGGATACTGACCGGTTGAGCCGTTTCGTTGTGGCAGCGGCAGAGGATCTATCGCTGGCGATTGGCGGAAAAGGGCGGGCGACGGTCATGCGCTGACCAATTGATGCGGATCAATCCCTCAGGGCTGGTGAACGGTAGCCTGAGCCATCTCAGCCACGAGGACCGACAATGGCAACATCTGACACAGCCGACCCGCCAGGAGAGACCCCGCAGGAAGCGCCGATGCCGGTTGATCCCGGTGAAGCGCCGCTTGCTCCGGAAAGCCCGCAACCGATGGATCCAACCCGCGATCCCCAAACGCCTGAAATCCCGCAGACCACACCGCCAGCAGAAGACCCGCCGCCCGATCCGTTTGATGACGGGAATTTCCCGGTCTAGCGTGCCGCGTAGCGGGAAAGCGCAAAGGAAGGCATGATGCGCCTTGCTGTCGTGAGTGCCGGCCTGATTTTTGCGGTGGTGTCAGGGCTTGCGCTGTGGCGGGCGTGGAACCACCGGGCAGACCGGGCCGAGATGGCGCGTCTGTCTGCGCTGCAACCCTCAGACCCTGTACCATTCAGATATGACATGATTGCCGGTTTGCCGGAACCAGCACAGCGGTTTTTCCGGTTTTCGATTGCCGAGGGCACGCCGCTTTTGCCTGTTGTGACCATACGGATGCACGGGCGGTTCAGCATCGGCAACAAGGACGCGCCCAACGACTTGGCGATGCAGGCAACCCAGATACTGGCTGCACCTGAGGGTTTTATCTGGAAAGTGAAAGCGGGCGCCGGTGTCATGCGTCTGTCAGGATCTGACAGCGCCAAATGGACCCGGTTCTGGATTGGATCAATCTGGCCCGTTGCACGACGTGGTGGGGATGCAGACCACAGGCGCGCGGCCTTTGGGCGCTATGTGGCTGAGGCGGTGTTCTGGTCTCCGGCTGCGGTCCTGCCCGGCCCGAATGTCAGATGGCAGGCGGTTGATGAAGACACGGCGCGGGTGACAGTCCACCATGCTGATCTGACGCAAAGTGTTGATCTGACGGTGTCGAAGGAGGGTCAGCCAACCCAGATTGTCTTCGACCGCTGGAGCGATGCAAACCCAAGAAAGACCTACCAATTCCAGCCTTTCGGTGGGACCTTTTCAGCATTTCAGGACTTTCAGGGTTACCGGCTCCCGACGCGGGTGGCGGCCGGAAACTTCTTTGGAACGGATGAGTATTTCGCATTCTACCACGCTGAGGTGGATGAGATTTCATTTCCGGCGCGATCACCCTGATGCGCGGCCTGCGCGACTGACCTAGGCGCCTTCATTGATTTTTCTCAAGGGTCCTCCGTGCGATCCGGACCAATGTGACCAAGTCACTGACCTGTCCGGTGGGCTGCCGTATGTCTGCGGCCAACCTCAGAATGGAGAACCAAATGACACAGTATCCCATACGCATGGATGTTCATCCCGACGTCGCGCCTTTCTTTGATCCCCAGACCAATACAATCAGCTATGTGGTGAAAGACCCCAACTCGACCGCCTGCGCGGTGATCGACTCCGTCATGGACATTGATGTTGCGGCAGGGCGGATCACCTATGAGCACGCAGATGAGATCGTCGCCCATATTGAGGCGCAGGGCCTGAAACTTGAGTGGCTGATCGAAAGCCATGTCCATGCCGACCACCTGTCGGCTGCGCCCTACATCCAGTCGAAGCTGGGCGGCAGGATCGGGATCGGGGAGAAGATCACCATCGTGCAGGATACCTTCGGCAAGGTGTTCAACGAAGGCACCGAGTTCCAGCGAGACGGGTCGCAGTTTGACCAGTTGTTCAAGGACGGCGACACCTACCAGATCGGTGGAATGCAAGGGTTTGCGATCCACACACCGGGTCATACGCCGGCATGTATGGTGCATGTGATCGGGAACGCGGCCTTCGTGGGTGATACGCTGTTCATGCCGGACGGCGGTTCAGCGCGGGCGGATTTTCCCGGTGGCGATGCAGGAGAATTGTACGATTCCATTCAGAAAGTGCTGGCGTTGCCCGATGAGATGCGGCTGTTCATGTGCCATGATTACGGCCCCGGCGGGCGTGAGATCATGTGGGAAACCACGGTCGCTGCTGAGAAGGAAAGCAACATCCATGTGGGCCAGGGCAAGACCCGCGCGGAATTCATCGCATTCCGCGAGGCGCGGGATGCGACATTGGATGTGCCCAAGCTGATCCTGCCCTCGCTTCAGGTCAACATGCGCGCGGGTGACATTCCCAAAGCTGACAACGGCAAGCCGATGCTCAAGCTGCCCGTCAATGCGCTGTGATGGACACCCGTTGGAGAGACATGATGGACCTTCGCATGCTTTCAGACCAGTTTCTGGTCGCCCCTCAGATCAGCAAGGCCGATCTTGCCTTGGTCAAGGCCAAGGGCATCCGGTCGGTGATTTGCAACAGACCGGATGGGGAGGAGGCCGATCAACCCACGTTTGAGGAGATGTCCGTCACCGCGAAACATCTGGGGCTGCACATGCGGCACATCCCGGTTTCCGGCGGGACGGTGCAGGATGCGGATGTGGCGCTGTTCAAAGACGCGCTGGGTGATCTGCCCAAACCGATCCTTGCCTACTGCCGCTCTGGCACCCGTCCGCCACGCTGTGGTCTTTGGCGCAAGCCAAGGCGATGCCCTTGGCCGATATCCTGCGGGCAACGCAGCAGGCCGGATATGACATGATAGAGGTCTTGCGATCTTTCACCGGAGCCGCTGAGGCATGATCCGGGCCAGCGATACGCCATTGGGCCCCATTGCCGGCACACCGGTACAATGACCTCGGGGCAACAGGGTTCACAGCAGCGGAGGGGATGGGCGCGGTACCTCCCGATTGTCGTCTGGGGCCGCGCTTATGATCGCGGGGCGGCGGTCAACGATCTGACGGCGGCGCTGATCGTGACGATCATGCTTATCCCGCAGTCACTGGCCTATGCGATGCTGGCAGGACTGCCCCCCGAAGCAGGGCTTTACGCCTCCATCGTGCCGATCCTGCTCTATAGCGTGTTTGGCACCAGTCGGTCGCTGGCCGTCGGCCCGGTCGCTGTCGTTTCCCTCATGACTGCCGCCGCAATTGGAGAGGTGACGCGCACAATTGATGTGGGGTACGCCACTGCCGCCTTGACCCTTGCGGGTCTGTCGGGCGGCATTCTGCTGGCCATGGGGGTGCTGAGGCTTGGGTTTGTGGCCAACTTCCTGTCCCATCCGGTGATATCGGGTTTTATCACAGCCTCCGGCATCCTGATCGCCGTGAGCCAGTTCAAACATATCATGGGCGTGGAGGCTGAGGGTCATACCCTCGTGGCGCTTTTGGCATCGCTCTGGACGCATCTGGATGCGGTGAACAGCCTGACCCTCGCGATTGGTCTGGCGGCAACGGCGTTTCTGTTCTGGGTGAGGACGGGGTTGAGGCCTGTGCTGATCCGCGCGGGGCTCAGGCCCGGTGCGGCGGATTTTCTGGCGAAAGCGGGTCCGGTGCTGGCCGTTGTGGCGACAACCCTTGCGGTCTGGCAATTCGATCTGGACGCAAGCGGCGTCAACATTGTCGGAGCGGTCCCGCAAAGCCTGCCGCCGCTGACATGGCCGGATCTGTCTCTGGACCTGATCGCGGCGCTGTTTGTGCCTGCTGTGCTGATCTCGATCATCGGGTTTGTTGAATCCATTTCCGTGGCGCAAACTCTTGCCACTAGGAAACGCCAGAGGATCGACCCGGATCAGGAGTTGATCGGTCTGGGGGCGGCCAATATTGGCGCGTCTTTGACGGGGGGATTTCCCGTCACCGGGGGTTTTTCAAGATCGGTGGTGAATTTCGATGCCGGTGCTGAGACGCCAGCGGCGGGGGCTTTCACCGCCGCAGGGCTTGGCATCGCAGCGCTGTACCTGACGCCACTCATCTATTTTCTGCCCAAAGCAACACTGGCCGCGACCATCATCGTTGCGGTGCTGTCTCTGGTCGATTTCCGGACCCTGCGGCACAGCTGGGCCTATTCCAAACGCGACTTTGGCGCGGTGGCCGCGACCATGGTGCTGACGCTCGCCTTCGGGGTCGAGATCGGCGTGACCTCCGGCGTGGTCCTGTCGATCCTGCTGTTCCTCTATGACACTTCGCGCCCACATGTGGCGGAGGTGGGGCAGGTCGCCGGCTCAGAACACTTCCGCAATATCCTGCGCCATGCCGTCAAAACGGACCCACAGGTCCTGACCTTGCGCATTGATCAAAGCCTCTATTTCGCCAACGCGCGGTTTCTGGAGGATTACATCTATGACCGTGTGGTCGAGGACAAGGGCCGCAGACACGTGGTGCTGATGTGTTCTGCGGTGAATGAGATCGATCTGAGCGCGCTTGAGACCTTGGAGTTGATCAACATCCGGCTCAAGGAGATCGGGATTGATCTGTCCCTGTCAGAAGTAAAGGGGCCGGTGATGGACAGGCTCAAGCAAAGCGCGTTTTTGGATCGGCTTACGGGGGAGGTATTCCTGTCCCAATTCGAAGCGTTCAAGGCGTTGTCCGGCATGGACTTGGACGTAGACCCCGAGGGCAATGTGGGCGCAATAGACCGCAGTATGGAAGGAAGTACAGCATGACTGTTAAGACCGTGGTTCGTGCATTTCTGTTCAGCGTTTTCTGGGCTGGTGGCACTTCCGCAGATGATTTTCACCAGACCTTCGAAGCGCGCTGCATGAAGTGCCATGGGCATTCGGGCGACTTTGCACGCAGGATGCTGACACTGAAGGATGGGAACGTCCTTGGCGGTGAGGAACAGCATCTGCGCCCTTTTCTGGAGCGACATCAGGGCGGTCTTTCAACCACCGAAATCGCGTTGTTCCTTGATACTTTCAAAACCCAACTGAGTTCGGAGAGTTTCTTCCAGGACAGGTGCTACACCTGTCACGGCAGGGCCTACACGTTCGTGCGGCTGAACCTGATCCAGCGGGACGGTGTTCTGATCGGGCGCTACACCGGTTTTGACACACAGCGTTTTCTGCTGGACCATGCCAGACTGACCGAAAGGGAAGCTGAGTGGATGTATGATCGCCTCAGCGCCATTTGGTTGGACTCCAGATAACCTGACGTCTGGCATGGGAATGGATGCGCCCCGGCGTCCTGAGCAGGGTCGCATCAAAGGGGTTTAGTGGCTCAGAAGAACCGGGAGCGCGGTCTGCTCGACCATTGACCGGGTGGTGCCGCCCAGAACGGTCTGCACCATGCGGGAATGGCCATAGGCACCCATCACGACCAGATCGGCGCCAAACTCCTGTGCGCGCTCCTGAATGCACTGGCCGACCTCACGCCCGCCGCTGGGAAACTGGGAAAGGGTGACAGTGCAGCCGTGATGGCTGAGCCATGCCGCAAGATCAGCACCGGGTTCCTGTCCATCCCGTTCGGATGTCATCACCGGGTCGATACAGCCGATCAGCACTTCCTTGGCCGCTTTCAGATGGGGCAGGGCGGCATGGGTGGCTGCGGCTGCGGCGTCGCTGCTGTCCCATGCGATGTAGATACGTTCGTTTGCATTGGCCAGCGATCCGTTGATGCGAAAGCCAATGGGGGAATGGAACAGAACACCGGACGCCGCTTCCCGCATGAATTCCGGTGTGTCGCGCAGGTTGGCGGCAAAGAACGCCTCATCACTGACCCGCGCCGCCCGTGCGACGTGGTGCTTGATGTCCTGCGTGACACACAGCGCTGACACGACAGCGCCCGATGTGTTGCTTTTGGCCAGCAGCCGTTCCACTGCGTTCACCCGGTCTTTCTGCGCGCTCTGCGCGTCGGCCACCAGTTCAGACCAATTGTCAGGGATGTTCATTCCCCCATAGGGCGGCACACCATAGGCATACATGGGCAGAATCGGTGCAAGCGCCAGAACAAGGCAGGTCAGATGGGTATCATCCCGTGCCGCCGCCTCTGCCGCATCGCTGATCTGGGCGTCGGGGGTGGCCGCGTTCATCACAAAGAGTATCGTCCGGCGGTTCATCGCAGTCTCCATTTGCTGAGCATTCACCCGGATAGCCGTCCGGGCCGTCTGCCAAGGATGTCACACCGCCCGGTTGGAGCAACTGATACAGATCAATCGCGACCCTCTGGCCGCGTGCCATTCTGCGCGAAACTGGAAGGCGCGGACCTCGGCAGATGGAATTCAAAAATTATTATGACGTGCTTGGCGTATCGCGCGGGGCGGATGCGGCAGAGATCAAGAAAGCCTTTCGCAAGCTGGCGCGGACCTATCACCCTGACATCAACACGGGCGCTGAAGCGGAGGCGAAGTTCAAGGATGTGAATGAAGCCTATGAGGTTCTCAAGGATCCCGAACGCCGCGCGGCCTATGACCAATTGGGCAAGGAGCCTCCGCAAGGGGGCGCGGGCTACAGCCCGCCGCCGGGGTGGGACAGCGGTTTTGCGTTCTCAGACAGCGGCGGGCACGACGATGCGGCATTCAGCGAGTTCTTTGAAACCCTGTTCCGGCGTGACCGCGCCCCGAGGGGCGGCATGGGGGCCGCGCGCGGGGCCGACAGCCATGGCCGGATCGAGGTCGCGGTGGAGGATGCCTTTACCGGCGCGACCCGGCAGCTGAGCCTCAGATCTCCCGTGGTCGGGCCTGACGGCACTGTCACGCTGAAGCACCGGACCATCGCTGTGACCATCCCGAAGGGCATTGGCGCAGGCCAGCATATCCGGTTGGCAGGGCAGGGGGAGCCGGGATTTGGTCAGGGACCTGCGGGTGATCTGTTTCTCGAAGTCAGCTTTGCCCCCCATCCGGTCTACCGCCCCGATGGCAGGGACCTGCATCTGGATCTGCCGATCGCCCCTTGGGAAGCTGCGTTGGGCGGGCATGTCGTGATGCCAACCCCCGGAGGCAAGGTGGATCTGCGCATCCCCAGGAACGCGCGGACCGGTCAGAAGATGCGGCTGAAGGGCAAGGGCCTGCCGGGAACGCCCGCAGGCGACATCTATGCCACACTCAAGATTGTGAACCCGAAAGTCGAAACCGCGCAAGCGCGCGCCTTTTTCGAGAAGATGTCAAAGGAGATGCCCTTTGACCCGCGCGCCCATCTGGGAGGATAGGAGATGAAAAAGACCAAACCGCACAGCACGGTTGTGACCGCCTTGTCCCTACAGGACCTGTGCCGCTTCTGTCAGGCGGATGAAGCCTGGGTGATGGAACTGGTGCAACACGGGGTGCTGGAACCCAAAGGCAACAGCGTGGAAAGTTGGCAGTTCATGGGCCGCAGCATCGTGCGCGCCAAGAAAGCGCGCCGCCTGAACCGTGATTTGGGCATCAACACCGCAGGTGTGGCGCTGGTGCTGGAACTGCTGGAAGAGCGGGACGCAGTGCTGAGGCGGCTGGCGCAATATGATGGGTTGAGCTGAATGGAGAGGAACGCCTCGACACGGTAAGTGCCAATCCGACCTGTGCCCCATCAAGGGGCCGGTTTCTGCCAGACCGCAAGATGGGCAGGCGCTGGAAAGGCCACCGCACCGTCCTCTGACGCAAAGCGCTGCAATCGGCTTTCCGCAGCGGCGACAAGGGCTTCGAAACCTGCGTCATCGATGTAGTCACTCAGCGTCCAGCCCCGCACGTCCAGCCGAACCCATTCCCGGATCGACGCAAACCGTGCGGTGCCCTGCACAGTCTGAATGTCCGCCTCTGCCAGCCCGCCGCCGTCCAGCACCCCGCGCAGTGTCTGCCTGTCACCCAGCACAAAGGGGGCCCGCAGCGCATCTGCGGCTTCGGACCCGAACATACTGTCAATCAGCGCGATCATCGCCGCATATCCGGGAGAGGTATCGGCATCATCCCACACGCTCAGGGCAAGCCGCCCCCCCGGACGCAGCACGCGGATCATCTCCCGCAATGCTTTTGACCTGTCATCAAAGAACATCAGGCCGAATTGGCACAGCACCCGGTCAAACGTCTCGTCGGCAAAAGGCAGCGCCTCTGCCGGTGCCTGGGTCCATGCGATGTCGGGCGCGCGGGACCGGGCAACATCCAGCATTCCCTCATTCAGGTCGAGCCCGACAACATGCCCTTGCTGCCCAACCCGCCGCGCCGCGTCGCGGGTCGTTGCCCCGGTCCCGCAGGCGACGTCAAGCACGGCATGCCCCGCGCCCACCTCTGCGGCCTCGCAAAGCGGCCCGGCCCATGCGCCAAAAAGTGCGGGGACAAAGAAATCATCATAGATTTCTGCGGCTGAGGCCGAAACCTGTCCGGTGTCTGCTGCTGCCTTGCTCATGGGTATCCTCCGTCTGTTCAATTGTGATCAGCCAGATCGTGACCCAAAAGCCATTGCCGGGTATAGTTCGAAATCTGTAGCGATACGGAGGAAGTCTAGTATGAAGTCCTACGGCCAGTTTTGCCCCGTCGCCAAAGCCGCAGAAGTCTTTTGCGAACGGTGGAATGCACTGATCGTCCGGGATCTGGCGGCCGGGCCGCGCCGGTTCTCTCAATTGCAGCGCGGCGTGCCGCTCATGTCCCCATCGTTGTTGTCCTCCCGGTTGAAGTGGCTGGTGGAGGAAGGGGTCATCGCGCGCCAGGATGTCGGAGACCGGCACCCGGCTTATGCGCTGACCGAAGCGGGGCAGGAGTTTGTCCCGCTGGTTGAGGCATTGGGCGTCTGGGGGCAACGCTGGACCCGCAGGGAACTCAAGGCGCATGAAGTTGATCTGGGACTGCTGGTCTGGAGCCTGGAAAGCGCATCCGACCCGAACGCATTTGCTGGCAAGCGCTGCCTTGTCCGGCTGGAACTGACCGACCAGACAGAGGCGAAACGGTGGTGGTGGTTTCTTAACCAGAAGGGCCGGTGCGAGCTGTGCCTCGAAGATCCGGGGGGCGAGGTGAACCTCTATCTGGCATCGACGCTTCGGGACGCAATCTACCTCATCCGGGGCGATATCACCCCGTCCCGCGCGATGGAGACCGACCGGGTCGAGGTGCTTGGCGACAATTGGGCGCGTGACGCCTTTGTCAAATGGCTCAATCTCAGCCCGGTCACCAAGGTTGGGTCACGTCGTTGTGCGGATTGATCACCCCGCTGGCGTATCCATGCTGACCCGCGTGCCCGTTGTCCCCTCAACCAATGCCATGCAATCCGCCAGCCTTCCGATGGCTGCAAAGCCACCTGTGGCGCGGGCAAAGTCGCAGGCGGCTTCAACCTTTGGCCCCATGGAGCCTGCGGGGAAGGTCTTTTCGCTCAGCGCCTGTGGTGTTGCGTGACGGATCACCTGCTGGTCCGGCGTGCCCCATCCATCAAAGACCCCTTCGACATCCGTCAGCATCAGGAAGGCATCGGCGTTCAACGCACGCGCCAGATGGCCGCTGGCGTGGTCCTTGTCGATCACCGCCTCAACGCCAACCATCATCCCGTCGGGTTTCTGCACAACCGGAATGCCGCCCCCGCCTGCGCAGATCACGATCACCCCCTGATCCAACAGCAGGTTGATCACGTCGATCTCCAGGATGCGCTGCGGCCGGGGGGAGGGGACCGTGCGGCGAAAATGCGCACCGTCCCGGCCAATCGTCCAGCCGCGCTCCGCGCTGAGCTGAACGGCTTCTTCTTCGGTATAGATCGGGCCGATGAACTTGGTCGGGGTCCGGAAGGCCGGATCGCGCGGATCCACTTCGATCTGGGTCAGCAGGGTCGCGTATTTCGCCGCAGGCACATAGGCGTTGTCCAGCTCCTGTTGCAGGACATAGCCGATCATGCCGTCCGTCTCTGCCCCCAGCACATCAAGCGGGAACGGTCCGCCCTGCAAGGCCAGATACCCCACTTGCGGACCGTTGCCGTGGGTGATCACCACCTCATGGCCCGCCTCCAGCAGGGTGGCGAGGGATTTGGCCGCAACGCGAATACTCGCGCGTTGACCCGCAGCGGTCAGGGCTTCGCCCCGTTTTGACAAGGCGTTTCCACCCAAAGCAACGACAATGCGCATTCAGGACCCCAAAGTTGCGACCAGAACGGCCTTGATGGTGTGCATCCGGTTCTCCGCCTGATCAAAGACAATGGAGGCGGGGCTTTCAAAAACCTCCTCCGTCACCTCCATCGCGTCCAGTCCAAACGTGTCGCGGATATGTGTGCCCACCTCTGTTTCGGTATTATGAAACGCGGGCAGGCAGTGCATGAACCGGGCATGCGGATTGCCGGTCATGGCCATGACATCGGCATTCACCTGATAGGGCATCAGCAGTTTGATCCGCTCGGCCCAGACGTTCTCCGGCTCTCCCATGGACACCCAGACATCGGTGTAGACAACATCACATGCGCTAACGCCCTGCTGCACGTCTTCGGTCAGCAGGATGCGCGCGCCGGTGGCTTTCGCTTCGGCAAGTGCCGCATGCACGATCTTCTTGTCCGGCCAGAGCGTTTTCGGGCCGCACAGCCGCACGTCCATGCCGAGTTTCGCCGCACCGATGAGCAGGCTGTCGCCCATGTTGTTGCCGACATCGCCCAGAAAGCAGAACGCGATCTGACCCAGTGGTTTGTCCACATGTTCGCGCATCGTCAGCACATCGGCGAGGATCTGCGTGGGATGAAATTCATCCGTCAGACCGTTGTAGACCGGCACGCCTGACCACGCGGCGAGGGTCTCCACGATCTGCTGACCAAAGCCACGGTATTCGATGGCGTCATAAACCCGGCCCAGCACGCGCGCGGTATCCTTGACGCTTTCCTTCTTGCCGATGTGACTGCCTGAGGGGCCCAGGTAGGTGACATGCGCGCCCTGATCATGGGCGGCGACTTCAAAGCCGATGCGTGTGCGGGTTGAATCCTTCTCGAAAATCAGGGCGATCTCCCGCCCTTTCAGGCTCTGTTGTTCGGTGCCTGCGTATTTGGCGGCCTTCAGATCAGCCGCGAGCTTCAGGAGGAACCTGATCTCTTGCGGGGTGAAGTCGCGCAGGGACAGGAAAGAGCGGTTCTTGAGGTTGTAGGACATCGGTTACTCCACCGGATCGCGTGAGATGGGGCAGGTCATGCAGTGCCCACCGCCGCGGCCGCGGCCCAGTTCCGCGCCCCGGATGGTGATCACCTCAATCCCTGCTTTGCGCAGCAGCGTGTTGGTATGAACGTTGCGGTCGTAGGCCAGCACCACACCGGGCTCCAACGCGACGACATTGTTGCCATCGTCCCATTGCTCCCGCTCCTGCTCAAAGGCATCGCCGCCAGTGCCGATGATGTGGAGGCTGTCGATTTTCAGCGCTTCCTGCACCACATCGAAGATGTGGCCGGGGTCCTCGACCACGCGCAGGGCCTGTTTATCATCGGGATAAAGGGAGTAGCATTTGATTTGATCAGCCACCTGCGTGAAGCTGGTGACAGTGTCCTGCGCGCAGAAGGAAAACACCGTATCAAGGTGCATCGCCGCGCGGGAGGCCGGCATCTGGCAGGCGACGACACGCGCCGCCACGCCCTGATCAAACAGGGAGACGGCCAATTGCCCCACGGCCTGCGGTGTCGTGCGTTCACCCATGCCCACCAGAACACAGCCGTGCCC
The DNA here is from genome assembly GCF_947500075.1 of uncultured Sulfitobacter sp. Classification (GTDB taxonomy): domain Bacteria; phylum Pseudomonadota; class Alphaproteobacteria; order Rhodobacterales; family Rhodobacteraceae; genus Sulfitobacter. Next base: position 464,792 of record NZ_CANMQS010000004.1, read on the forward strand.
GATGGGCATCACATCGCCGCCCTCAAGGGTCGCGGGGCCAAAGTCCTGATCGGGGTTGCCCCACCAGACCTTTGTCTTGCCTGCAAAGCGGGGATGGAACCGGTAGATGGCAGCGGCAATCAGCGTCTCCTGCTGGCGCGCGGGCCAGTGCATCGGGTTCAGCGTCACCCCTCCATAGATCCAGCACGAGGTATCGCGGGTGAAAATCAGGTTGGGCAAGGGCGGCAGCACAAACCCATCCGGCCCAAGGAACCGTCCAAACATGCTGTGCGGCGCAAAGGGCAGGTCCTGCACCGTGATGCCGCCTGTCACAAACCGGGTAAGCGCGGTGGAGGGCAGTTCATTCAGCCAGCCGCGCAGGTCCTCCATCATGCCAACACCAATGTGGTCTTCGGTGATCTTGCGGTCCAAAAGCCATGCGCGCGCCTCCGGCTGATCCAGAATTTCAGTCAGCAGGTCGTGCTGTTCCAGCACCTCCACCCCCCGGTCGCGCATCTTGTCGCAGAAGGCGAAGTGATCCTTGCGCGCCTCGTCAACCCAGAACACATCGTCAAACAGCAGCGCGTCGCAATTGCTGGGGGTCAGGCGCTCATGCGCCAGACCGGGGCGAGAGACCATAACGCTCCGCAGTTTCCCAACCTCAGAATGGACACCAAGGGGCGCGTTCATAGCATCACCGCCGCGCTGAGCAGCGCCATCGACATCACCGTCAGGATCAGCAGCAGCGGCCAGATGAACCGCAGCCAGGTGTTGTAAGGCACCCGTCCGATGGCCAGACCGCCGACAACCACCGCATAGGTGGGGGCCACCAGATTGGTGATCCCGATCGCGGTTTGAAAGGCGGTGACCGCAAGATCCCGGTCAACGCCTGCAAAGTCGGAAAGCGGTGCCATGATCGGCATGGACAATACCGCAAGGCCGGAGGTGGACGGGACCAGAAAGCTCATCAAGGCCTCGATCCCGAAAAGCGCGTTCACGAATGCAACCTGCGACATGCCGGTGATCCATCCCTCAAACGTGTGCAGAAAGGTGTCGGTGATGCGGCCCTGATCCATGATGATCACGATGCCCCGCGCCAACCCGATCACCAGTGCCACGCCCAGCAGATCACGCGCTCCTTCGACAAAGGCGTTGGTGAACACCTTCTCTCCCAGCCACCCAAGTGTGCCGATCAGGATGGAGGAGGTGAGGAACAGCGCCGACATTTCCGCCATCCACCATCCCTGGGACGAGACGCCCCAAACCATCACAACAAAGGTTGCTGCAAAGAGGATCAGGATCACAATCTGCATCGCCGTCAGATGCGCGCCCGCTTCCGGGGCGTGTTTTTGCAGGAAATGCGCTTCGTTCTCTTCCTTCAGCGCAGCCACCAGCGACCGGGTGGGGTCCAGCCGCACCCGTTCGGCGTAGCGCATCACAAAGGCGACGGCGGCCAGCCATGAAAGGCCCAGGATCACAAATCGCAGCGGCATGCCATCGGTAAAGGGGATGTCCGCGGCGTTTGACGCAATGGCCGTCGAAAACGGATTGATGGTGGAACCGATCACGCCAACACCGGCACCCAGCATGATGATCGCCACCCCGGTCAGTGCGTCATAGCCCGCCGCAATCATGATGGGGATCAGCAGCACGTAGAAGGCCAGCGTTTCCTCCGCCATACCGTAGGTCGTTCCGCCCGCCGCAAAAAGCGCCATCATGATCGGGATCATCCATTTCTCCCGCCCTTCGAGCCTGCGCATGGCCTGCGCCACCCCTGTGTTGATCGCACCGGTGGCCGTCACGACCCCCAGAAACCCCCCGACGATCAGCACAAAGAGAGAGACATCAATCGCATTGGCGCTATAGCTCGCAGGGTCATAGAACCCCGCAATGGGCGCCAGCATCACCTCGACAAACCCCTGCGGGGCGGCTTCGACCTGCGCATAGGTGCCGGGCACGGGAACATCCTTGCCCAGGGCGCTGTTGGGCGCGCGCTCATATTCGCCAGCGGGGATAATCCATGTCAAAGCGGCCATGACGATGACGAGGACAAACAGGATCGTATAGGCGGTTGGAAACCAGCCCTGTTTCGGGGCTGGCTCGGGTGATCCGTATTGCGGTGGCAGTACCATCGGTCAGCCCTCCTGCTGTCAGATTGCTCTGCGCTGGATCATGGGCGGTCTTGCTCAGCGGCGATTGAGATTGGTCAATCGCAATGTCACTTTTTCAGCCGCTGCTTGTATTTTAGGTAGAGCCGTTTGTTCATCTGGATGAACTGCTCCAGACCCCGGCCCAGCACTCCTGCGGAATTGCGCCGCAGATAGAAATAGCCGGTCACGCTTGCCACCATCCCGCCAACCGCATTCACGATCAGGTCTCCCATGGTGTCATCCAACCCTGATTTCTGCATGTTCAGGCCAAAAAACACATCCATCGCAAATTCAAAAACCTCCCATGTCGCGCCCACCGTCATGGCGACACAGAAGCTGATGAAGGCAATCGCGGACGGCGGGGCCGCAAACCGGTCGCCTTCAAACAGCATGAAGACAAACAGGAACCCGATCAGCCCAAACCCCATAGCGGAAGAGCCATGAAGGGCCAGATCCCACCACCAGAGACGCTCATAGAAATCGAACGCCTCCCCCAGAAAGATCGAGGCGAAAAAGAACAATGTGGTGAACAGCAGGAATGGCAGGGGCAGGGCCAGTGACCAACGCGCAGCAAGCAGCGGCGGCACCAGGGACAGCGCCAGCGTAGCGATGCTGACAAAGGCAAGCGACCAGCGCGCAAGTCCAAGCGCCACCAGCCCTGTCGACAGCAGCAGTGCCCAGATCACCAACATGGTGATGCCGTTTTCCTTGATCAGTCTCATATCTGTTTTGCCGGTCGCGTGTTAAATTCCAGCGGTCCTGTCCCTATATAACAGGGATGAAGGATCACCAGATACGTATTGTCAGTTACAACGTGCGCAAGGCCCGCGGCCTTGATCAACAGCGCAAGCCAGAGCGGATCTTGAAGGTCATCAACGGGCTTGAGGCAGATATCGTCGTGCTTCAGGAAGCCGACAGGCGGCTTGGATCCCGCCGCCCCGCGCTGCCTCGGGCGATGATCGCGGAGGAGAGTGATTTTGAGCTGCTGGAACTGTCGGAAAACAAACTCAGTCTGGGATGGCACGGCAATGCGGTGTTGCTGCGCAGGGGCATTGCGGTTGACGACATACAAAGGCTCGACCTGCCGGGGCTGGAACCACGCGGCGCAGTGCGTGTGAAGCTGAACATCGGCGCCGGGCTGACAGTGGTGGGGGCGCATCTGGGTCTGATGCGCCGTGACCGCCGCGCGCAGTTTGACGTATTGAACGCGGCAACAGCCAAAGACGCACATTGCGTGATCGCGGGCGATTTCAACGAATGGTCGCACCGAAAGGGCACGGAGCCGTTGCAGGAACGGTTCGACATTCACAGCCCCGGCCAATCGTTTCACGCCAGACGGCCCGTTGCGGCCCTTGACCGGTTTGCGCTGTCCTTTGGTCTGGACCTGCGGGACGCAGGGGTTGAGCAGGGCGCAGTGGCGCGCGTGGCGTCAGACCATCTGCCAATCTGGTCCGACATCGCGGTGCCCGCCGCTACTTGCTGAACAGCACCGGAAAACGCTGGTCGCGCAGCAGCGCGTAGGTGGTCGCGCCAATCACGAAGTCATAGGCCAGCGAATGGCCAAAGGCCCCCGTAACAATCAGGTCAGCGCCCTTTTCAAAAGCCACCTCATTGAGAACATCCGCAATGCTGTCGCCCATGGGATCGCGGTGCTCCAGCGTGGGTTTGAGACCATGGCGGGCGAACATCTCAACCATATCAATGGCATCAGCGTCCTTGAAGGCATCCTGACCGCTGCTGCCGACGCGCAGCACCGTCAATTCGGTTCCTTCCGAGGCGATGCTCAGCATGTCATGGGCGGCGCGGGCGGCTTCGCGGGTATCGCTCCAGCCCAGCAGGATGTTATTGCCGATTTCCGGGCCGTCGTAGTCCAGCGGCACAACAACAACAGGGCGCCCGCTTTCGCGGATCACCTGTGACTGTGCATGGCGTTGGTCATACCGGTCGCTGTTCTTGTCCTCATGCGCCATGATCACCAGGTCCGCCGCACGCGCGCTTTCGATCATACGCTCCGAGGCGGATTGCGCCTCTGCCTTGACCAGACGGAATTCGCTGACGAAATCCTCCTGCGCAGTGTGATCTGTGAACACCGCCTTGATGGCTTCGGATTCCTGTTTCTGGCTTTCGTTAAAGGCGGCAAAGGCCGGTTCGGGAATGTGCATCGCGATACCGGGATAGACGACAAGCGCCTCAACCGTGTGCAGCCCGATCAGATGCGCCCCGTGCTTTCGCGCCAGCGGGACCGCAACCCTGAGCAATGTTGCGGCATGTTCGGGTGTGGTCAGACAAACCAGAATGGTCTTGGGTGCCATGGTCGTATTCCTTCAACTGCTATCCTTGCGGGGCACCCGGAGGTGCCCCGGCGCAGGTCAGCCTTTCTTGATGCTGATTTTCTGCACGTCTTCTTTGGCCGTAGCGGGCTTTGTGATCTTCAGTTTCAGAATTCCATCGTCAAACTGTGCATCAACGGCCCCTTCCTCTGGCGCAAAGCCAAGAGGGATCTGACGGCGGAAACTGCCGTAGCGGCGTTCAATCAGATGATAGTCGTCTTCCTTTTCCTCGTGATCCGCGCTCTTCTCACCTTTGAGGATCAGGGTCTTACCCGAAATCGTGATGTCCAGATCGTCCTCTTTGACACCCGGCACTTCCGCGCTGACCTCAAACACATCGTCGTTTTCGCGGACGTCTATGGCGGGAAAGGCAGCACCTGAGAAAACCGATTGCGCGTCATCGTCCAACAAAGGGAAGCCGGATTTGAATTGATCCAGCAGACGGTTCATCTCTCTCTGGAAGGAAGGAAAGAAGGCGCTTTCCCCTCCGTTACCTTGGCGTGGCGTAAGCGAGTGGCGTGACATCTGAAGTCTCCTTTCTGAACAGCTGACACCAATGCGTGTCTTCTGCTGCCTAGCAAATCACTGGGGGTTCGGATTGATCCCGATCAATCGAATGCGCGCGGTTTGGCGTAGGTCAGCCCCCAACAGGAATTGTTCAGGAAAGGGGACCGTGATGCCCATTCTACCCAAGATCATTGCCGTTTTGATATGTTGCGGCGTTGCCCAGGCATCCTTTGCGGACACGGTTTCCGCGCAAAACGGGGACGATACCTTCTTTGCCGGCGCGCAGGTTAATCAGGCGGTGAATACCAGCGGGGACACGTTCATCTCTGCCCGGTCCGCGAAAGTGAGCGGTGCGTCGCAGGGGGATCTGCATGTCTCGGGGTTTGATGTCTCGGTCAGTGCGGATGCAAATGAAGATCTCTATGCGGCAGGGGCGAGTGTGGTCATCCGTGGCTCTGTCGGAGAGGATCTGACCGCCGCTGCCTTTTCCCTGCGGACAGAGAGCACCTCGCGGACGCAAGGCAATGCCCGTCTGATGGCCAACTCGGTCACGGTGGAGGGACCTGTCGGCGGCGCACTTTCGGTGATGGGGCGCGATGTCATCCTGAACGCCGAAATCAATGGAGATGTGCGTGTGCTTGCCCAGACCCTGTCATTCGGGCCGGACGCAGTTGTCAATGGCACCCTGACCTATAGCACGGAAGAGAAGATGTCTGTGCCCACGCGCGTGGCAGCCGCGAACCGGGTCGAATTCGAGAAATTCTCCGGTGGGCGTGTCTGGGAAGAGTGGCAGAACGTTGGTGAGGACATGCCGGTCTTTCCAACCTTTGCCTCCATGTTTTTCGGTTTTCTCATCTCCCTGTTTTTCTTTCTGGTTCTGGGCGCGATCATGCTGGCCTTCATGCCCAAACGGTTGCGCCGTATGCGGCGCAGCATTGCTGAGGCGCCCGGCCAGACCCTTATTCTTGGGGTGATCGGCCTGTCGATGTTGATTGGCATGGTGCCGATCACGGCGATGACCATTGTCGGGCTGCCATTTGTCTTGATTGTCATATTGGCAATCGTGGTTGCCTGGACGCTTGGCTACGCCTTGGGCGCCTACAGCGTTGCAATGCGCGTCTGGACGGGGCTGGGCGGCGCGGATGACCCCAGCAATGGCATCCGCCTGATGGTGCTTGCAGCGGCAATCACTTGCGTTGCACTGCTGAACTTCATCCCGTTTGTCGGGTGGGTGGTGAACTACGCCCTTGTTCTGCTGGGCATCGGCGCAATGACCCGCGCGGTTTTTCAGTCGTTGATCGGCAGCCCCGACGTGGTCCTCGACGTTGATATGAAACCCATTGAAGACTGACCCTGAAGAAGGAGAAACAAGATGTCTGCACAAGGTCTCGAAGTGATCGATCACAGCGTACATCTGGCCCACGAATGGATCGGAGAGCTTGCGGATCGGTTGGGCTATGTCTCAAGACGCAGCGCCTTGCGTCTGTTGCGTGTGGTGCTCCACCGCATCCGCGATCACTTGCAGCCTGATGAGCTTGCGCAATTGTCGGCGCAACTGCCGATCCTGATCCGGGGGTTCTTCTTTGAAGGCTGGGTACCCAAGAAGACACCGATCAAGGAACGCAGCGCGGCTGATTTCCTTGCCTTTGTCGCAAGTCATATGGGCCAGAACGAAGAATACCGTGGCCGCGATGACATCAAATGCGTCTTTGATCTGCTGAACGGGCGGCTGAGCCGGGGAGAGGTGGAAGATGTGCGCGCCAGCCTGCCGGAACAACTGCGTGACATGTGGCCCGCTCCATAGGGTCTGTTGACATTCATCACAGTTCACCAGCGCGAGACGGATTTCGCCTTCAGTGAGCTGATTTGACCGCAGCGATGCGGGCCATCGGTAGGGCAAATCTGCGACGCTGGGGGCAAAATCTGCCGCGCCGCGAAGCGGTTTCGCCGAAATTGCCCAGGGCGTCGTCACGCGAGCTTGAAATAACCCGTTATTGCTGCGCTCCCGTTCCTAGACCTGAGCAATTTTGGACTGAAACTGGTGAATTGTGATGAATGTCAACAGACCCTGGGAACGTAGACGGGACCGCGCAGGGTAATCGCGGCCCCGCCACAAACGGCGGCCCCCTTTAGTCGCCGTCGCCCAGGGACAGGCTCAGCAACGCTGTGGGGCGCCGAATGATAATCGTATGAATATTGTCGATGGCAATCACATTGCTCTTGCGCAATTGCGTGAAGGTCCGGCTGACGGTTTCGGTTGTCAGGCCAAGAAAGTCAGCAATGTCAGAGCGGCTCATGGGTAGGCTCACCTGCATGTAGCCGCCCACCTCTTCGCCCACCCGTTCGGTCAGGACGCAAAGAAACGACGCCAGCTTCTCGCAAGCCGACTTGCGCCCAAGCATCATGAAATGGTCCTGCATTGCGCTGATCTCCCGCAAGGCGGATTGCAACAGCGCCGCGTGCAGTTCTGCATCGCCCTCTCCGTTCTCCAGAGCGGCCCGGCGGAAGGGCTGTAGCCGTGCGTCCGTCAGGGCTTCGCAATCGGTGTGATGCAAGCCATTGGCAGGAAAGCCGACAATGTCACCGGGATAGGCAAAGGCAATCACCTGTCGGCGGCCATCCGCCAGCAACCGGGTCAGCCGCAGCACACCCACCATCACTTGATACAGCCATTCGACCTCATCCCCTTCGAAATAGAGGTAAGAGCCTGGTTTTAAACGGGCTTCAGCCGTTTTGGTCATGACGCTCTTTAGGGGTGTAATCGGGTTGGAGCGGCGGTGATCTGTTGGTATTGTCACATACATTCGGCTGGCCTCCAATTGCTGGGAGAGGCTATTGTGGCTCCGGAACGTAACCCGTGTTGTTACAGATTTGCGCGCTCTTGTATCATTTTGTATCGCTTCTTTTCATCGCCCCGGATTTGATACAAATCGCTACCACAGGTTGTTGGCTGAATGGCAGGACAGGAAGGTATGAAACACCAATCAATCCTCGTCGTCGATGATGATCCCAAGATCCGCAGCCTGCTGCGGAACGTTCTTGAGGATGATGGATTTGCCGTGCTTGAGGCTGAAACCGTGGTAGGCGTCCTTGATGCCCTTGCGGCATCACCGATCAGCCTGATCACACTGGATGTGCACCTGGGGTCTGAAAACGGTATTGACCTGGCACGCCAGATCAGAAGCACCTCTGCCGTTCCGATTGTCATGGTGTCCGGCAAGGATGACGTCATTGACCGGGTGGTGGGCCTCGAAGTGGGGGCGGATGACTACATCACCAAACCCTTCCACGTCCGCGAGGTGCTGGCGCGGATCAGAAGCGTGCTGCGCCGCGCCGATGGGGCATCTCTTGACCCCAAGCAGAGGGATCGCACGCGCCCTGCGGACGCAACAGATGGGGAAAGCGCGCATTTCTGTTTTGATGGCATGACCGCGATCCCCGATCAGATGGAACTGATCGACCGCGCAGGCGTCAGCTGCGCGCTGACAAGCGGTGATTTCAAACTACTGGATGTGTTTCTGAAGCGCCCGAAACGTGTTCTCTCACGGGATCAGCTGATGAACATGACCGGCGGCATGGAATGGAGCCCGCTGGACCGGACCATCGATAATCAGGTCGCCCGGCTTCGAAAGAAGATTGAACGCGACCCCGCAGACCCCAAGCTGATCAAGACCGTGCGCGGCGTGGGCTATACCTTTGCCTGCGAGGTGCAGGTGCTTTAGGGGCCGGGCGCCTCTGCCAGCAGTGCAGAAAGGCGTTTCACAAGCTCTGCCTGACGGTAAGGTTTGTGCAGGATATCAAAGGGTTGCCCATGCGACATTGATCCGGTGACAACATCGCTCGCATAGCCGGACGTCAACAGAACCTTCAGCTTCGGAAACTCTCTGTGAACGAGTTCGGCAAGGTCATAGCCGTTCAGCCGCCCCGGCATCACCAGATCGGAAAAGACAACATCCGCCTCAGCGCCGTCCTTGAGCATCTGATAGGCCTGATCGCCACTTTCCGCCTCCAATGTCTCAAATCCAAGATCGCGTATCCGCTCGATAGAGAGTTTGCGCACGATCGGGTTGTCTTCGACGATCAGGATGACTTCGCCATTGCCCAGCGGTGTGTTCCTGGCAGCATCGGCGGGGGCTGTGCCGGGATCATCCTGTCCACCTGCCTGCAGATGGGCGGGGAAGTACAGGCCGAAGCTGGTGCCCAGACCAAGCTCGCTATAGAGGGTCACATGCCCGCCGGACTGACGCACAAAGCCATAGACCATGGCCAACCCCAGCCCCGTGCCGCCGCTCTTTGCCTTGGTGGTGAAAAACGGCTCAAACGCGCGGCGCTGTGCCTCAAGGCTCATCCCGGCACCATCATCGCTGACCGACAGGCGGACGTAGCGGCCCGGCGTGATGTCTGTCTCCTGCGCCATATAGGTGTCATCAATCGTGACATTGGCGATGGAAACCAACAGCTCTCCCCCGGTGCCCATGGCGTCGCGGGCGTTCAGCGCTAGGTTCATCAGCGTAGACTGGAACTGCGAAGGATCAATCATCACAGGATCAACGTCTGACGCGAAATCCGTCTTGATGCGAAAGCTCGAGCCCAGCGTGCGGCCCAGCAGTTTCAGCGTATCCACGCAAAGATCGCGTAAATCCGCGCTCACTGGTTTGAGGTCGCTGCGGCGGGCAAAGACCATCAGGCGGCTGGTCAGGTCAGCCCCCAGTTCCGCCGACCCAAGCGCGTCCTGTATAAGCGGCAGTTGCCGATCATCGGCACCGCGCATTTCAAGCAGTTCCAGATTGCCAATGATGACAGTCAGCAGGTTGTTGAAATCATGCGCAATCCCGCCAGTCATCTGCCCAATCGCATCCATCCGTTGCGACCGCGCAAGGGCCTGTTCGGTTGTTCTGCGCTGTGTCAGATCGTGGAGGATCGCCACATAGGCCTGAATGCCGTCTGCCTGCGTCTTTCCAACGGACAAGTGCAGGGGCAGGAGCGTGCCGTCTTTCCGTCGGCCTTCCACGTCCCTGCCGGTTCCGTTGCGCCCCGCGCCTGACGGATGATCCGCCGTCTCAAACGATTGAAAGAGCTGCGGTGCGCCGGGGATCAGCGTGCTGATGTCCTGCCCCAGCAGTTGACCGGTTCCAGCCTGAAAGAAACGTTCCGCAACGACATTGCTGCGCAAGATCTTGCCTGCGTCATCTGACACAATCACAGCGTCTGACGTCGCTTTCATAACGGCGTCCAGAATGGCGCTGTCCGCTGGGATGTCCGTCATGCGCATGTCCTCCTGTGTTCAGCCTGCCAAATGGTGCACCGCAAGTGCAAGGGGCGATTGATTTGCATCAACGGTGGGCTGGCCCAATCTGTCACTTTTGGTGGTGATTGACACAGGAGCATGCAATGAAAGCAGTCATTTCATGGGTCGTCCTGGCCAACGCGCGCGTGGCTCGGGTGTATGAACACGCAGGCCCCGGAAAGGGGCTGACCGCGCGGCAAGGCAAGACCTGGCACGCAGCACCGCTGCGCACCCACCGTGACAGGGCCGGGGTTGGCCACAGCATCGCAGGTCCCGGCATTCGCGCTGTTGAACAGACCCACCTGCGGGATCTGAACGATGCGCAGTTTGCCAAGGAGGTGATCGGTCATTTGTCCAAAGCCTATCTGGACAAGTCGTTTGACCGCCTGATCCTTGTCGCCGGGCCTCATATGCTGGGGCTGCTGCGCACGAACCTCGACACCCCGCTGAGCGCGGCCTTGCTGGGAGAGATCCCCAAGGATTTCTCCAACCAGCCGCTCAGCAGCCTCGAAGCACAACTTGGCGAATTGATCGCCATCTGACCGCAGCCTGACGGCGTACCGAAGGAAAACGGCATGTTCAGACAAATCATCGTGGGCCTTGATGGGTCAGAGAAGGCCAGGAAGGGCGCACATGTTGGCATCGACCTGGCCAGATACTACTCCGGGCAGGTGACGCTGATTCACGTCCCCCACGCGGAAACCGCCGCGTTTGTCCTTGATTCCATGGCAGGATATCATTCCGGCCTCACCAGCCCCACCTTCGATGAAATCGAAAGGGCAGGGCAGAAGGTTCTGGATGAGGCGCTGATCATCGCCGCTGACATGGGGTTTGAAAGGATCAAGACCCATATGCCGCATGGAGATGCGGCAACCGAAATCCTCCTGCATGCCGATGAAATTGGCGCTGATCTGATCGTCACCGGGCGGCGTGGCCTCAGCGGCATCTCCAGCCTCGTTCTGGGCAGCACGACCCACCGCATCAGCCATCTGGCAAAATGCGCCTGTCTCTCCGTCATCTAGCGGCGTCTTTGGCACGGCAGTTGACCGCATCCCGCGCGCGATTCACGACGTCCTGGGACCGCTGGATGGGGAGAGGGGTGTCAGGCTGAGGTGCCGCGTCAGGTCCGACAGGGTGATGACCCCAAGAAGGTGATGGTCCTGCACCACAAGGATCTTGCGGCGATTGGTTTTGCGGATGGTTTCGAACAGGGCGTCTATCCCCACATCCGGACCAATCATGACCTGATCGTTCAATCCGACAAACACATCCCCGACCCGCGTCGTGACCCAGTTTTCCTGATCAATCCGGGACAAGACAGATCGGTCGATGTGACCCAGCAGAACCCCGTCTTCCATCACCGGGGCAAAGCTGATGTTGCGGGGCAGAAAGACCTGATGAAGCAGTTCTGAAAGCGTCACCTGCGGGCTGACCGTCACTGGCGTGCGGCACATCAATGCGGCCACCGATGTGCCCTCAAACGCCGCCTGCGCCCGTTGCATCGCATAGCTGGAGCGTGCAGCAACCAGTACAAACGCACCGATCAGCACGTACCAGATGCCCGCCAGCACATTGCCCTGAAACAACGCCAACACACCCAGAGCCATCAGCAGATACCCAAAGAACGCGCCCGATCGCGAGGCCGCTTTGGTCGCAGCCAGAGCGTCCCCCGTCCGATGCCAAAGATAAGCACGCAGGATGCGCCCGCCGTCCAGCGGAAATGCCGGCACCAGATTGAACAAGGCCAGCACAATGTTGACCAGCGCCAGATAGGAAAGCACCGCAACGCTTGCCGCCGCAGCGCCACCGAAAGCTACGATCAGGCTCAGGGTCCAGAACCCGACGCCAAGGCCCGCAGACATGACAGGCCCCGCGATTGCGATCCAGAATTCTGTGCGCGCGGATTTTGGCTCTGCCTCCAGCTCGGCCACGCCGCCAAACAGGAACAGAGTGATGGTCTTGATCGGAACACCCAACCGCCGCGCCACAACGGAATGGGCAAGCTCATGCAGCAGAAGTGAGGCGAACAATCCCAACATCGCCACAACCGCCATGACCAGATAGACCGAACCGGTTCGGCCGGGCAGCGCATCCGGGAAATACCCTTGCGACAGGCTCCAGGTGACAAGCCCTGCGATGATCAGCCAGCTTGGATCAACCCTGATCTCAAAATTGTTAATGGTGCATATTTTCACGGCATTTGAGAACATACGCCCTCCATCTTTGCCCTAAGGATAGCAATGGCGTTGCAGATCGAATTGATTTTCCGCAAGCCGTGTCAGGCGGGATGAAAAAGCCCGCCCACACCGTAGGCCAGAAGGGCCGCGACCCCCCCGATCAAGAGCGTTTCCAGACCGGAACGCCACCATTTCGCCAATGACCAACGGCTCTTTCCGGTGCCGATCAGGAAGAAGGTCAGCAAGGTCGCCAGAACCGAGGTTGCGAAGGGATTGGGCAGGCCAAGCAAAAACGGCAAAAGCGGCACCGCACCCGCAACCATGAACGCCGCAAACGTGGCCAGCGCCGCGCGCATCGGGTTCGGCTCTTCGCGGGCAAGCCCGTATTCATCGCTGAGCATCAGGTCGATCCAGTTCTGCTTGTTCCGGGTGATGGCCTGCGTGGCCTGCTCCAGAACATCCCCCGACAAGCCGCGCCTTGCCAGAATTTGCCGCAACTCTTCCCGCTCCCCTTCGGGGTGTTCTTCTATGTGCCGCTCCTCGATTTGAATGATGCGCTTGCGGTCATCCAGCTCTGCCTTGGTGCCGGAGTAGTTGCTGGCCGCCATCGAAAAGCCATCGGCCAGAATGTTCGCCAATCCAAGGGCAACGATGATCGTGTGGGACAGTCCCGCACCCTCAACCCCCGCAACAATAGCAAAGGTGGTGACCGCACCGTCGATCCCGCCATAGATCATGTCCTTGAGATGGCTCTGCTTTTGTCCTTCCGAAAGGCGGCGGGTGATGTCCTGGGGGCTGTGGCTGTGTTCCTGGGTCATCCGGCAAGTCTGCCGCTTTTTTTGCCCTTCGTAATTGAGCCAGATCAAGAAACGGCATGGAAGGTTTGTTAGGCGGACCCCATGGATATTCCCGCAACCACGCTGGGGCAAAGCGCGCTGATCTTCTTGTTCAGCGCCATCTGTGTCTGGATCGCAGGCGCCCGGCTTGCCTATCTGGCGGACGCACTTGCCGATCGGTTCAAGCTCGCCAAATCGCTGATGGGGCTGCTGATCCTGTCGCTTGCCACCTCCTTGCCCGAGGTGGCGACAACGCTGGGTGCAGCCATTGGGCAGGCCCGTGATCTGGTGCTCAACAACCTCTTTGGTGGCATCACCCTGCAAACGGCAATTCTGGCGATGTCGGATTTCTGGGCGCGGGGGCCGATCACGAATTATCCACGCAAGGCCAATCACGCGCTGGAGGCGACGTTGCTGGTGCTGTTGCTGTCGGTGGCGTTGATCATCACCAATCTGGGCGAAACATTTGTCTTTGCCGGGGTGGGGCTGGGCAGCGTGTGTATTGCTGTGGTCTATGGTGGCGCGATCTGGCTGCTGCGCCGGTATGATGACAGCAGCGACTGGGTGCCGGTTGATCTGCCCGATCCGGACCCGCTGGCCTTTCCCGCCCCGACCGGCCTGGCCGTGAAGAGCAACCGGGCTTTGATCGCCCAAGCCGCCGCAGCCTGCATCGCCATTTTGATCTTTGGCCTGCTGCTGGTCTTCTCTGCGGACCGCATTGCGGTTCAATCGGGGCTTGGTGCGGGGTTCATCGGGGTGACCTTGCTGGCGCTGGCGACCTCTCTGCCGGAACTGACCACCAGCATCGCGGCGGTGCGGATCGGGGCCTATACGATGGCGATTTCCAACATTTTCGGCAGCAACCTGATCATGCTGGTGCTGGTGTTCCCGGCGGACATCCTGTTTCGCAGTGGCCCGATCCTGCGAGACACGTCGCGCACGGTCAGCCTTGCGCTGTCCTTCGGCCTGGCGGTCACGGCCATCTATCTGATCGGTCTGATCGTGCGGCGCAAACCGCGTGTGGGGGATGTCGGGCTTGATTCCATTCTGGTGATGCTGACTTTCATGGCGAGCCTCGCGGCCTATTACTTCGCGCGTTGAAAGCGCAGCACTGCGGCCTTCAGAACCTCTGGAACAACAAGGATGGGCAGGGCGAAGGTGCCAATCATCAGCCATTGGTCAACACCCATGGGCACTGTGCGCAACAGGACTTGCAAAGGCGGCCAATAGACTGCCGCGACCTGAGCACCCAACGTCACGGCAAGCGCGATCAGCAGGAACGGATTGCTGAGCCAGCCAATCCGCCACCCCGTCAGCCGCAGGGAGCGGAAGGCGAAAACGCTGACTTTCTCAAACACCACCATGGCGGTGAACGCAGTGGTGCGGGCCAGTTCCAGACCAGACTCCATCAGGTGAAAGAAGATCCAAAGGCTCGACAACCCGGTGTAGGTGCCCAGCAGGACGATTGTGAGGATGCCATGCAGACCCAATATGGCGGTATGTTTGTCACGGGGGGGCTTCTGCATCTGATCCGGCTCGGATTTCTCTACCCCCAGTGCGACGGCCGTTACCCCGTCTGTGACAAGGTTCATCCACAGGATCTGCGTGGCCAGAAAGACCAGCGGCCCGCCGATGGCGATGTTCACGACAAGGGCAATCACCTCACCCGCGTTGGACGACAGCAGGTAGCGCACGAATTTCTGCACATTGGCGAATTGCCTGCGGCCCTCGCCGATGGCCCGCACGATGGTGGCAAAGTTGTCATCCAGGAGCACCAGATCGGAGGCATCGCGTGCCACGTCCGTGCCGCGGATGCCCATGGACACCCCGATATCGGCCTGTTTGAGGGCCGGGGCGTCATTCACCCCGTCTCCGGTCATCGCGACGATCTGCCCCTGTGCCTGCAAGGCAGAGACAATGCGCATCTTCTGCGCAGGTTTCGTGCGGGCAAAAAGGACATCCTCCTTCAGCACGCCCGCAAGGGCCGTGTCGTCAAGCGCATCAAGATCCGCACCGGTCAGATGCTCTGTGACGTCCAGTGAAAGCTGCGCTGCGATGGCGCCTGCGGTAATCGGACTGTCGCCGGTGATCATGACCACCCGGATGCCTGCCGCACGGGCAGAGCGGATGGCATCGCGCACTTCCGCGCGCGGTGGATCAATGATGCCGACCAGCCCGACAAAGGTCATGTCCTGTTCGATGATCTGCTTGTCAGGCGCATCGCGGTGGGCAAATGCCATCACGCGCAGCCCTTCTGCGGCAAGGCGGGTATAGGCGCGGGTGATCTCTTCGTGGACTTCTGCACGCAAAGGGCGCACCCCGGCCTGAGTCATGATCTGGCTACAGACCTCAAGCACCTGTTCAGGTGCGCCTTTGGTCAGCACAACAGTCCCACGGTCCGCCTGATACAACACGCTCATCCGTTTGCGCGCACTGCTGAAGGGGATTTCAGCAAGCAGGTTGCGCTCTTCCGGCAGGCTGCACCAGCCCTTGTACCCCAACGTGATCAACGCGCCTTCGGTGGGGGCGCCGACCATGCGCCACTCCGAGCCTTCGCGGTTCAGACGCGCATGGCTGCAATAGAGCCCGGTCTTCAACAAGGCGTCCAGAACCACATCATCTGCGGCCCGTATCCGGCTGCCATCCAGTTCAATGTGCCCGGCCGGGTCATATCCTGTGCCGGTCACGTCATAGCGGCGGTCAAGCGTCCAGACATGCGTGGCGGTCATCTTGTTTTCGGTCAGCGTACCGGTCTTGTCCGTGCAGATCACCGATGCCGCGCCCAGCGTCTCAACCGCCTGCAACCGGCGCGCCAGAGCGTTCTGCCGTACCATCGCCGTGGCCCCCAGCGCCAGCGTGATGGTGACAACGGCGGGCAGCCCCTCGGGCACCATGGCCACCGACAGGGACAGCCCGGTCATGACCATCTCTGTCAGGTCACGCCCCAGATACAGCCCCAATCCGGCGACCCCTGCCGCAACCAGCAGTGCTGCGATGCCAAGCTGGCGCGCAAGCTGCCCCAGCTTCTTCTGAAGGTTTGTCGTCTTGGTCCCCACCGACCCGGTCAGATGAGCGATCTTGCCAAACTCCGTCCGGGCCCCAATTGCCGTCACTTCCGCTTCGGCGCGCCCCGCCGTGACAGACGTCCCGGCAAAGACATCCAGTCGGCCCTCCTCGCGATCCTTTGCGACAGGCACCGATTCCCCTGTCAGGACGCTTTCATCCACCGCCAGTTCAACCGATCGCCGCACCACGGCATCCGCCGCGATCTTCGCGCCGGGGGTCAGCACCAAAATGTCGCCGGGCACAATTTCCCGTGCGGGGATGACCTGCTCTTGCCCCGCGCGCAGCACCATTGCCTGCGGCGACAGAAGGTTGCGCAACGCGGTCAACGCGGTTTCTGCTTTCCATTCCTGACCAAAGCCGAGGGCCGCGTTCAGCACCACAACAAGGGCGATGGTGACGGCATCCATCATCTCTCCCAGCGCCACAGCGACCGCCGCCGCCGCAACCAGGATCAAGACCAGAAAGCTGGAAAACTGACGCAAAAGCACCCACAGCGCGCTTGTCTGCCTGATGGCAGGAAGCTCGTTCCAGCCGTGTTCTTCACGGGCCTTCTCGACCTCCTCTGGCGTCAAACCAGCCTGCTGCACATTCTCTGACACGTGACACCCTCATCCTTTGAATGTTTGTGTCGGTATCAGGCGAAAACACAGTCAGTGATTGAGCAATATCAACCCAAACGCGCCCTGCGCCGCCTATTCTTTGCGGGTAACTTCACACATTGGAGGATCTACAATGGCCAACACGCCACAAAAGCAGGACAGTACAGCCAAGCCCGACGCAGAAGCATTCAACCCTTTCACCCAGCTTCAGGAGGCCGGTCTGGGCAATCTGATGGGGATGGGGACGGCATGGGTCGAAGCCATCAGCGATCTGGGCGCAGAGGTGGCCGGTTTCGTCGCGGAACGGATCAAGGAGGATGTCAAAACCCAGCATGAGATCCTGCATTGCAAGAACGTGACCGAACTACAGCATGTTCAGGCGCAATTCATGCAAAAGGCGATTGACCAGTATCAGGCCGAAACCGGCAAGCTGGTCGAAATGACAAGCAAGGCCTTTGCGCCAAAGACAACCGACAGCTGAGGTTACCCCAGAACGTAGCGGCCCGGTGCCGCGCCCATCACGGTCTCAAGGGCGTGGGTGTGCTTGGTCCGGGCACCGCTGCGCTTCTTGAGCCATGCCGCCCAGTGCGGCCACCACGAGCCGTCCTGTGGCGCATGTTCTGCAATCCACGCCGCTGCCGTCTTGTGTTTGTCACCTTCGGTCTTGTGGGCGCTGCGAAAATGGCGGCCCGGATGTCCGGGCTCAGACAGGATACCGCCATTGTGTCCGCCATTGGTCAGCACAAACGTCACATCCGTGTCGGTAAGCAGCGACAGCCGGTAGACGGAAACCCACGGTGACACGTGGTCGGTCTCGGTGGCCACGCAATACACATCCGCCCGAATGTCGCTCAGGGAGACAGCGGTTCCATCGACCTTGAACCGGCCCTTGGCCAGATCGTTCTTCAAGAACAGGCGGCGCAGGTATTCGGCATGCATGCGCGCAGGCATCCGCGTGGTATCCGCATTCCACGCCAGCAGCGGATTGTCAGCGGTACGCTCTGCCAGCAGATAGTGGCGGATGACCCTGCTCCAGATCAGATCATTGGAGCGGAGCAGTTGAAATGCGCCCGCCATCTGATCGGCCTTGAGGTATCCGGTGGTGGCCATGATGTCCTCAAGAAAGGCCACCTGACTTTCATTGATAAACAGCCCCAACTCCCCCGGTTCGGAGAAATCGACCTGCGCCGCCAGCAGGCTGACGCTGGCAAAGGTCTCATCCCCGTCCCGCGCCAGTGCGGCCGCCGTGATGGAAAGCAACGTGCCGCCAAGGCAATACCCGGCTGCGTGGATCCGGTCGTGACCCATTGAGTTGATGGCCTCAATCGCAGCACGTGGGCCCAGATCGACATAGTCCTGCATCGACAGGTCCGCGTCGCTGGCATCGGGGTTTTTCCACGACAGGATAAACACCTCAAACCCCTGATCGCGCAGATACGCGACCAGCGAACGCTGGGCGGTCAGGTCGAGAATGTAGAATTTCATGATCCACGCGGGCACGATGAGGATCGGTTCAGGGTGGATGCGATCCGTTGTCGGGCGGTAGCGGATCAGTTCGGCCAATTCATTGCGCATCACCACATCGCCGGGTGTCGTAGCCAGTGTCTCTCCCACTTTGAATGTGCCCGAGGCGCGAGGTTCCTTGCGCATCAAACGACCAAAGTCTTCCACCCAATATTGGGCACCCAACATCAGGTTCTGTCCGCCCGTCTTGCGGGTGCGGTCAAGGACTTGCGGGTTCGTCAGCGCGAAATTGGCGGGCGAGAACATGTCCAGCCACTGACGCGCGGTGAAGTTCACGACCTGCGCGTGTTTGGGATCAACGCCCGCCAGTCCAGTTGTCGCCGCCTCCCACCAATCCTGTGCTGCAAGAAACCTCTGGGCCATCACGTTGTAGGGAAAGGCGGCCCACGCAGGGTCGGCAAACCGGCGATCATGCCGTTCCTTCGGTTCAACCGTTTCGGCCCATGCGCGTTTGGCAAGTGTCGCCTGTTTCTCCGGTGACCCCATCAGATGCATCGCCCAATCCACATATGCCGTTGCAAGGGCCGTCGGCGAAAGCCCTGCGGTCAGCCGCCCAAGGGCCGCATGCCAATGCGCGTCCACACCGGGTTTCGGAGGGTCAGATCTGCTCATAACTGAGATCTTTCGACCAGCGGCACACCAGCCGCGATTGCATCGCTGGGATGGGTGATGACACGTTCGTCCACTTCCAGCCCGCTGAGGACTTCGACCATGCGGTCATTGCGCTTGCCAAGCGTGACGACACGCCGCTCAGCAAGCCCCTCAATCGCAACGAATACCGCCCATTCACTGCCTTGGCGAAAAACGGCGCTCAACGGGATTTGAAGCGCGTCTTCAACGCGCCATTCAATGATCCGCAGAAAGACGGAAAATCCATCCCCCAGACTGGGCCGCGCCTCTGCCGGGGTGGTAAGGGTGAAATAGGCATCGACCCTTTGCTCCTCGATCCCCAGTGCCGACACCTTGGTGCGGGCCTTGGGATCAATGCGCTCCAGCCGGGCCTCCAGCACCTCATCGCCGCCCCAACGTTCCACATAGGCCTTTGCGCCGGGCGACAGGCGCACAGCGTCGTTGGACAGGATGTCGGCCACAAGCTCAAGCTGACCGGGATCGCCAATGCTCACCAGGGGTGCGCCAATTGTGACCGGCCGCTCGCTGATCGTCTCCACCGACAATACCACCCCATCCGTGGGCGAGGTGACCTGAACACAGCAGCCGTCGGGCGTCGGGTTCGCATCGGTCGGGACAAGCAAGGTCGCGCGCGCCCGTTCAATCGTGCCATTGGCCATCTCGATCCGGGCCTGTGCCGCTTCGATGGCGGCCTGTGCCACGGCAAGCCTCTGGGTGTCGTCCTCCATCCGAGTGATCGACGCAACCCCGCGGGACACAAGCGCCTGCGTGCGGTCGAACTGGGATTGGGCAAAGCGGGCCGTTTCCTGCGCCTGCTTGAGATCCGCCTGTGCCACGTGTCGTGCGGCCATGGCCTCCTGCAAGGACGCCTCCGCTTGCAACTGCGACCGCGCATCAAGCAATCCCGAAGAGGCAGGCTGCACAATCGCGACAATTGTTTCGCCTGCCACGACGACGTCCCCCTCTGACACCGGCGACCGCAATGCCGTGCCCGAAATGGGGGAGGCCACCTCAAAAAGTTCGCGCACCTCGGTCTGGCCATCCGCGTTGATTGTCACTTCCAGCGGACCCCTGCGGACCGCAGCCAGATCGACTGCGACCGGATCGGCGCGAAAGCTGACGTAGGACAGCCCTGCCACCAGCGTTACGCCAATGCCAATCAGGACAAGTGTGCGGGTTGAATAAGCCATTGGGTTACTCCCTTGTTTTCATAACAGCCACCAGATCAAGCCGGTCGAGCCTGCGCCGCACGATCAGTGCAGAGCCGAGTGCTGCACCCAGCACCACAAGGCTGGCGAACGAGAACCGCGCCGGGTTCAAAACCAGCGGGATCTGATAGAGGTCACTGGTGAAATTGCTGCTCATCAGGAAGGCGATATAGGCTCCGATTGCCCAGCCGAAGGGCTGTGCAACCAGCGCGATCAGCATCATTTCCCCCACCAGAATGTAGGAAACCTCCCCCCGCCCAAATCCCAGGATGCGCAGACTGGCCAGTTCGCGGGCGCGCTCCGACAACTGAATGCGGGCCGCGTTGTAGGTCACACCAATCGTGATCAGCACCGCGACGGCGATATAGATGGAATTCATCACCACAATGTTTTCCTCAATCGTCTCCTGAAAGGACCGCCGGTTCTCGTTCATCTCAACGATGCCGGTGATGCGGGGCGTTTCCTTGATGACGGCATGCAGGGCGTCCGTCTCGTTCTCGTCCAGTGTCACATTCACGGTTGAGACACGCGGCGCCTGCCGGAAGAGCGCGTTCATGTATTCAAAATCCATATACGCACCAAGGCCGAAGTGCAGTCCCACCAGCTCTGTCACGGTGATGTCGAAGGTCTCCCGCTTGCCCGTCAGAAACGCGACTTCGATCTTCTCTCCGGGCTGGACATCAAGGTGGGCGGCCAGCCGGTCGGACAAGACGATCCCACCGGGCGGCACATCGACCGGAAGGCCGTCGGAATCCAGCACGCGGCTCAGATCCGTCCCGGCGCGGCGCGCCTCGACAGCGGAGCGTTTGCTCAGGTAGCCATGCCGCAGGATGGCTGCGTGAAACTGCTGGCTTTCGGCTTGCAGGACACCGGGCAGGTTGCGCACATCCTCAAGAACCGCTTCGGGCACGTCTTCGGCAAACAGCAGCATCGCATCCTGCCGGTTGGTCTGAAAGAACGCCCGCTCGACGATTTCATCCAGTGCGTCATTGATGAAGGTCGCCGCAATCACCGACGCCACAGCCAGCGCCAACCCCATTGAGGTCAGAAAACTGCGCAACGGCCACCGCAGGAGCGAGCGCAGGATCATCACCGTGGACTGTGCCAGACGCATCCGCGCCATTGCATCGTCAATGAGGGACCGCTTGAACCGCGGTGGGGCAGGGGGCTGCATCGCGACCGCAGGGGCAAGCCGCGCCGCCTTCATCGCCGCCTGCGCGGCCCCAAGGCTGGTGGTGGCAATCCCCGCCAGACCTGCTGCTGCATAGACCCAGTATGAAACGCGGAAGATCACATACGGAAAATCAAAGAACTCCGCATATTGCCGTGCGGTGGATTGGGCCAGTGCCGTCCCGGCAATCCAGCCAAGTCCAACCCCCACAACCGCGATCAACCCGGCAAGCATCAGGTAGTGCAGGCAGATTTCGGTGTTGGAATAGCCGATGGCCTTCAGCAATCCGATCTCGCTGCGTTCAAGCGTGATGATCCGGCTCATCACCATGCTGACCAGAAACCCCGATATGCCAAAGAAGATTGGCGGCAGGATGGCAGCCATGCCTTTCAACTGGTTGATCTCTGCATCCAGAAAAGCGTCTGACACCTGCGTGGCGCGATCATAGGCGCGCCGCCCGCCAAAGGGTTCAAGCAACGTATCAAGCGCATCAATAACCGGTTCCGGTCTGAAACCCGCTGTCAGCGAAAGGGTGATATTGTTGAACGCCCCCGTCATGTCAAAGGCGGCAGCGGCGGCCCGTTCGGACATCCAGATGATCCCGAAGGCCGCATTGTCCGGCATCAAGGCGCCCGGACCGATGGTGTAGATGAACTCAGGCGACAGAACCGTGCCGACGATGACCAACTCGCGTTTCTGCCCTTCAAGATTGGCGCTGAACGTATCGCCGGGGGCAAACCCGTGCTCCTGCGCAAAGGGGGCGTTGACGACAACTTCATCGGTGCTCGCCGGGTCGGGAAAGCGTCCCGACAGCAGCAATGGCACATTCAGAACCGGCTCCGCGGTTTCGGGATAGGACAGGATATGCCCGACTGCCGTCCGCGTTCGGCCGGGAATGTCCAGAATGGCAAACCCCGATATGCGCGCTTCGATGCTCTGCACCCCGTCGATCTGCGCAATCTCGGGCAACAGCGACAGCGGCGCGCGGGTCGTCTCGGCAAAGACATCGGCAAAGCGGTTCCGCTCGTAATAGGCAAGCCGCGTCTCGGACAGGGCGTTGTACATGCCAACGGAGGTCAGCAGGATCGCAACACCGCATGCCAGCACCAGCGCAATGGCAACGGCCTGCACCCAGAGGCGTTTGAAGTCGCGCAGCAGTTTCTGGTCAATGGCCTGCATGCTGCCTCACCACACGATCTCGGACGGGGCGAGGCGGTCCTTGTTTTCCCGCGTTTCGCTGATCTTGCCGTCCTGAAAGAAAATGACCCGATGCGCCATGCGCTGAATTTCGGCGTTATGCGTGATGACAACGGTGGTGGTGCCGAACCGTTCGTTGATGTCGCGCAGCACCTCCAGCACCTGTACGCCTGTGGTGCTGTCAAGTGCACCGGTGGGTTCATCACACAGCAGGATCTGCGGCCGCTTGGCGATGGCACGCGCAATCGCCACGCGCTGCTGCTCGCCCCCCGACATCTCGGAAGGGAAGTGATCCATGCGTTTGCCCAGCCCCACCAGATCCAGCGCTTCTTCGGCAGGCATCGGATCAGGGGCCACATCCGTGACCAGTTGCACGTTCTCCCGCGCGGTCAGGCTGGGCACAAGGTTATAGAACTGAAAGACAAACCCCACGTGGTCCCGGCGATATTTCGTCAAACCCCGGTCCGACATATCCGTCAGCTCTGTGTCCTCAAACCAGACACGCCCGTCCGTGGCATGATCCAGCCCGCCAAGTATGTTCAGCAGCGTCGATTTCCCGCTGCCCGACGGGCCAAGCAGGACGGTCAGCTCACTTTTGTAAAGCGCAAGGTCAACGCCCGCCAGAGCATAGACCTTCACCTCACCGGTTTCATAGACCTTGGTGATGCCTTCGGTTCTGAAGATGATGTCGGCCACGGCGCTCTCCTGCTTGGGCCCGTTTTAGGCGCGGGGGTCAGGGGGGGATTGATCAATCTCAATCCTGCGCATGTGCAGGCTGACTTGCGCGAAACTGTCGCAGGAATTCCCCGACCATCCGGTCCTCTTCATCCGTGCCTTCGACCCCGTTCGGCACGCAGGCCGTGGCAACAAATGCCCGTCCCAGATCCGCCGCGCCTGTTTCAAACGCCTTGTCCGGCGGGGAATGCGCGCCGCTCGTCAGGAACAGGGCGACGCCCCCCGCGTGATCCTGCATCGCGCGCAGCAGATTGCGCAGCGGCACGCTTGGATAGGACGTCCAGACCGGCCCGCACACAATCGCACGGTCAAATCCCGCAAGGGATGGCAGCGCGACGCGCCCTGCGCCCGCACTCTGTTTCAGGCTGTTGTATCCCGCGCGCATGTAGCCAAAGATGCCACCGTATGCGGGGGCCGCGATCTCCAGCAACTGGCCCTGCACCTGCTGGGCCAGACGTTCGGCCAGTCGCCTTGAATGGCCCGTGCGCGAATAGAAGACGACAGCGGTTTGGGAAGTCCTTGCATCCATGATCATGTCCCCTTGGCATATGCAGGCAAATCTATCAGGACAGGCAGAGCCGGGTTGATACAGATCAATAGGCGCGGGGGTTTTCTGACCTAAAAGACCACAAAGAGGATGCAAACAATGCTCAAGAACCCACCATGGAGAGATCGGTTTCCCGGACTGACCGGCCTGTCGGATGCTGTCTCCGACCTGCTGGACCGGCGGGCGACATCCGCGCACCTGTCCAAGGGGTCGCTGATCTTCGGACCGGGCAAACCCGCGCAACACCTGCTGTTGCTGGTGTCCGGCACGGTGCGGGTGCAACAGCTGTCCGACGCGGGACGTGAGATCGTGCTCTACCGGGGCCATGCCGGGGAAAGCTGCGTTCTGACCACCGCCTGCCTTCTGGCGTTTGAGGATTACTCCGCCGAAGGCATCGCCGAAACCGATGTCGAAGCGATCCTGATCCCCCGCGACGCCTTTGATGAGATGATGTCCGTCTCCAAGGAATTCCGCGCCTTTGTGTTCGAAGCCTACTCCAAGCGCATCACGGAGCTGTTCATGGTCATCGAAGAGATTGCGTTCAAACGGATGGACATCCGCGTGGCGCAAAAGCTGATCGAACTCAAAGGGTCAGACAGTGTCCTGCATCTCACCCACCAGCAACTGGCGGTGGAACTTGGCACCGCGCGGGAGGTGATTTCCCGGCAACTCAAGGAATTTGAGCGTCGGGGGTGGGTGACCCTTGGCCGTGGCCAGATCGAATTGCAGGACATGGCGGCCATCGATCGGCTGGCAAAACTGCCATAGGCCCACGCGCGGTGCCGTGTGACAAAATCACAGACCGCGCGGCAAATACGGGTCATACTGAAACCAACAACCGTGAAAGGAAGAAGACATGTCTGCCAATCTGGGAAGCTTTGACCGCCTGTTCAGGGCCGCTGTCGGCCTCATCCTGCTGTTCGCGCCGCTACTGAACCTGCCTGCGATCTGGTCCAGCGCCACATTTGCCTATGGCAGCATGGGCGTTGGCCTTGTGCTGATCCTGACCGCGCTTTTCCGGTTTTGCCCGCTGTACCGGGTCTTCGGCATCTCGACCTGCAAGCTCTGACCTATGGAAACAGAATTCACACCATTTGCCTCCCTTGCCGGGGGGGTGTTGATTGGGTTGGCGGCCGTGCTCCTGATGCTCTTGCGTGGGCGGATCATGGGCGCCACCGGTGTGCTTGCAGGCGCGATGCTGCCTGCCAGCCGCTATGACTGGACCTGGCGGGCCGCGTTGCTTGCCGGGATGTTTGCAGGCCCCTGGGTCTTTTTCGCCCTTCAGGGCCAATTGCCCCAGATCGAGGTGCCTGCGGCCACGCCGATGCTGCTGGTCGGCGGCTTTCTGGTCGGGGTCGGGGTGACGCTGGGAAGCGGCTGTACCTCTGGCCATGGGGTGTGCGGGATGGCGCGGCTGTCATCCCGGTCATTTGCGTCGACGGCGATGTTCATGTTGACCACCGGTCTGACAGTCTACGCCCTGCGCCATCTTTGGGGAGCATGAACCATGCGTACACTCTGGACCTTCTTCATTGGCGTGATCTTCGGCACAGGTATCGCCTTTTCCGGCATGGCCAACCCTGCAAAGGTGATCAACTTCTTTGACGTGGCAGGAACGTGGGATCCAAGTCTTGCCTTTGTCATGGGCGGTGCGGTGGTGACGGCCTTCATCGGCTACCGCCTTGTCTGGCGCCGTGCGGCACCGATCTATGAACCGACTTTTGATATCCCTCAGAAAACCACACTTGATGCACGCCTGCTGACAGGTGCTGGCATCTTCGGGGTCGGATGGGGCATCGCGGGCTTTTGCCCCGGCGGGGCATTGCCGGCGCTGGGCACGCTGAATACGCAGGTGATCCTCTTCGTGCTGGCGCTGATCGCGGGTATGCTCGCCACGCGGTTTGTCTCCTCCGCACTGGCGCGCCAGCAATCACCGACCAGCGCCGCGCAGTAGCGCAGAACGCTGTCGTGTCATTGATCCCGGTCAATGCGAGGGCCGCTGCAACAGGCTAGGCTCTGTCCATCCACAACGAAGGACAGACCATGCCAGACCTCACCCACTACGAAACACTGATCAAAGCGCGGCTCGGAGAGCTTGATGAGCGGGTTCACGACGTTGACCATGAGCTGGCAGAGCCGAAGTCAGCCGATTTGAACGAGCAGGCCATCGACATCGAAGATGATGAGGTGCTGGAAAGTCTGGGTGCCGCTGCGCAAAAGGAGATCGCCTTGCTCAACCTGGCACTGGCCCGGATCGAAGACGGCACCTACGGCATTTGCCAAAAATGCGAGGAGCCAATCTCCGATGCGCGGCTTGCAGCGGTGCTGTATGCGCCATTGTGCAAGACCTGCGCCCAGGGTGGCTGAAACAGGCCGCGTATGATGTGGGGTGCAACATGTCTCAGGCGCTGCGCCGGACGGCCCACATGGTGGCAAACGGACCGATCACTTCAAAGATAACGGTGGCACCGATGGTCAGGCTCATGATCTGATCGTGCCACTGTGGCAGGGTTTGCCCTGCCAGCAACGCCATCCCGATTGCAACACCGGCTTGGGGCAAAAGCGCAAGGCCAAACAGCTGGCGCTCACCCGGCGCACTGCCCGCTGCAACAGCACCAAGCCATCCGCCCAGCAAGCGCGATGCAATCCGCAACAGCACAAAGGTGAGCCCCAGAAAGCCCAGATCACCCAAGGTGCCCAGATCCAGCGATGCGCCCGCCAGTATGAAAAACACGATCATGAAGGGCCACTGGATATGCTCAATCTCATGAAACGCGCGGCTGTGATGGCGGGCCAGATTGACGATCAACGCCCCCGCCATCATGCCCGCCAGCAGGAATGACACATGCATCCAGACCGCAAGGCCTGCCGTCAGAAACCCGATGGCCAGCGCCTCAATCTGCAAGGGCTCACCCTGTTCAATCCGGCCGGTCAGAAAGGCCGCGGGCAAGCCGATCATCAGCCCCAGCCCAAGCGCGCCCGCGATCTCGTATAGGGCGGGCAGCACAACGGGCTCACCGTTCCCCGTCAAAAGCGCAGCCAGGGTCAGACACAGGCTGAAAACCAACAGCCCCCAGGCATCATCAAGGGCAACGATACCCTTGATGATCTCGGTGAAACTGTTGGAAACCCCGCTTTGCCTCAGCACATCCAGCGTCGCGGCAGGGGCCGTGGCCGTGGCGATGCTGGCCAGAACCAGCGCCAGTGCAAAATCCACACCAAGCAGAGCCAGCCCGGCGGTCACGATGACCAGCGTGATCAGGACAATCGCAATCGAAATTGTGAGGATCTCGCGCCCATGGGCCTTGAGGGTGGCAACCTTCAGGGACCCACCCAGCAGTATCGCAACCAGCGTCAGCGCCATAACCGTCACGTTCTCGGTTAGCACGGCCATGCTCTGCGGCAGCAAACCCATCATGCCCGCAATCACCCCACAGACCAGCAACAGGGTGACACGCGGGATACGTGTCCGCCGCCCCAACTGGTCCGCGCCCAGACCAACGGCGAAGAGCACACCAAGGGTCAGAAGGGCGAATGGGTCAATCATGTCAGGCGGAACCGGTGCTGCACGGGAGGTCGCAAATTGCGGGGACTAACGCTGTATGGAGGCGAGATAATCCAGCAGGTCTTCAAAATCGGCCTCCAGCACTTCCCCATCGGCACCTCCCTCCGGGTAGACATGCCGCAACCCGACGGAGGCAAAATCAGGCATCGCCGCATCGGGGTCGTCTTTCTCCAGCAGGCCCATCACGAACCGCCTGACAAACTCACGCGGGAAATACCCGTCGTTGCGTTGGCTGAGGCCGGTCAGATCCGGCGCTGGCACCCCCATCCCCAGTGAGGCAGGCCCCGCGCCTGCGCCTGCGGCGCCATGACATTGTGCGCATTCCTTGGCGTAAATCACCTGGCCCCGCTTTGCGCCCGTTTCAGCGCCCGTTTCAGCGTCTGTGAATGCGCCCGAACACGCGACCAAGGCAGTCAGCGCGAAAAGGAAACTGAATGAAGTCCGGATTTGCATTCTGCTGGTTCTCTCCTGCCTGACTGGATTGCGGCGCAACGGGCACCATGGCGGGCGCCTGCTTGCAAAGCTCTCACGATCTGAGAGGTTCCTAATTGATCTGAATCAAAGTAGTCATTTCCCTACTTCCTAGGGATAGCAATGACCAAGAGGGTAGACGGGCCCCTAGCGATCAGAGTCCAGTGAACAGGGTGGTCCAACGTGGTACGCGCACAGCCAATTTCCAACAGGACGATCAATACGTTCATCGAGGAGGGCCGACTGGTTCTCACGGGGGCGCTGCTGATTGATACCCTGACCCAACTGCCACGGGACATCCTTTCCATACCCCATGACAACGTGTCTGCCATTGATGTCTCCGGCTTGTCTCAGATTGACACGGCGGGTGCGTGGTTCCTGATCGAACAGCAAAACCGGACAGCACAGAGCGGGCCGCCCGCACAGATCACGGGCGCGACGGATGTGCAGGCACAACTCATTGAAACCGTGCGGCGCCATATGCCACCCACTGACGGCCCCTCAGACAGGCCGATGTCCCTTGCCGACCATCTGGAGGCCTTTGGCCAAAAAATCATGCGGGGTTACCGCATGATGTTGGAACTCACGTCTTTTCTGGGACAGGTGGTCGCCACGCTGGGCGGGATCGTCCGGCACCCCGGCCGACTGCGCCTGACCTCCGTTGTCCATCACTGTCAGGAAATCGGTGTGAGCGCGGTGCCCATCGTGGCACTGATGGCGTTTCTCATTGGTGTCGTGCTCGCGTTTCAGGGGTCCGCGCAGTTGCGGCAGTTCGGTGCAGAGGTGTTTGTCGTCGATCTGATCGCCATCTCGATCCTGCGGGAACTGGGCATCCTGTTGACCTCTATCATCGTGGCGGGGCGGTCGGGGTCGGCCTTCACGGCCGCCATCGGCTCCATGAAAATGCGCGAGGAAATTGACGCCATGCGCACGCTTGGCCTTGATCCAGTGACAATCCTTGTGGTGCCGCGGGTGCTGGCGCTGATGCTGATGCTGCCTGCGCTGGGGTTCATCGCGAACATATCGGGGCTGATCGGCGGTATGCTGATGTCCTGGATCGAACTGGGCGTGTCACCGGCGGTCTTCCAGACCCGTCTGGTCAGCAACACGGACGTCTGGCACTTTGGCGTTGGCATGATCAAAGCGCCTTTCTTTGCGCTGATCATTGGCATCATCGGATGTTATGAAGGTATGAAAGTCGGCGGCAACGCTGAATCGCTGGGGCGGCTTACCTCCGCATCTGTGGTGCTCTCGATCTTTCTGGTCATCGTGATGGACGCCCTGTTTTCCATCTTCTTTGCCGTGGTGGGTGTGTGATGGCCCCCGCAGAAGACCCCATCATCCGGGTGCGGGGGCTGGTCACGCGGTTTGGCACCCATACCGTGCACGATGGGCTGGATCTGGACGTCAGACGCGGAGAGATCGTCGGCGTGGTCGGCGGCTCCGGCACGGGCAAGTCGGTGCTTTTGCGCGCCATCGTCGGTCTGCTCGAACCCCAGGCCGGCCAGATTGAGGTCTTCGGACAAAGCGTGCGCGCCACATCAGATGCGGAGTTTCGCGCGCTGCGCCGCCGCTGGGGGGTGATGTTTCAGGATGGCGCGCTGTTTTCCTCGCTGACTGTGCGCCAGAACGTCGAAGCGCCGATGCGCGAACAGCTACAGCTTGACGACCGCATGCGCGAAACCCTTGCCGGGATCAAGGTGCGCATGGTCGGCCTGCCGGAAAACGCGATGCAGAAATACCCCTCTGAGCTGTCCGGCGGCATGCGCAAACGGGCAGGGTTCGCCCGCGCCATCGCCATGGACCCCGAGATCGTCTTTCTGGACGAACCCACCGCCGGCCTTGATCCCATCGGCGCGGCCGCGTTTGATATCCTGATCAAGCAACTTCAGGCCGCTCTTGGGCTCACCGTCTTTCTTGTCACCCACGATCTCGATAGCCTGCATGCCATCTGCGACCGTATTGCGGTCCTTGCGGATCAAAAGGTGCTGGCAGTGGGCACGATGGAGGACATGCTGAAAGTAGATCACCCCTGGGTGCACGAATATTTCCACGGCCCGCGCGCCCGCGCGGCTTTGTCAACAGCCCAACCTGACGGGGTAAGGTAATGGAAACCCGCGCGAATTTCATCCTGATCGGGCTATTCACCCTGTTGTCCATTCTGGGCACGCTGGCATTCTTTGTCTGGCTGGCAAGCGTGCAGATCAACAAGCAATATCAGACCTATGGCATCCTGCTTGAGGACGTCTCGGGCCTCGATCCGTCGGGAGACGTGCTGTTCAACGGCATTTCGGTGGGGCGCGTGATCGGGCTGCGCATTGCGGAACAGGATCCCTCCAAGGTCTTCACCACCATCGAAATCGAAGCGGACACGCCGGTGCGGTCTGACACCATCGCGCAATTGCAGGCGCAGGGGGTCACAGGCGTCGCATTTATCTCCCTGTCTGGCGGTACACTTTCCGCACCGCCATTGGTCGCGGATGAGAACGGATGGCTGATCATCCCCTCCCGCCGCTCCACCGTGCAATCCCTTGTGGAGGATGCCCCGAACCTGCTGGAAGAAGCGACCGAACTGCTGGAACAGTTTCAGGTGCTCACGGGGCCGGAAAACCAGGCCTACGTCAGCAACATCCTGCGCAATCTGGACCGCTCATCAGGGCGTCTGGATCAGGCGCTGAACGATTTCTCCGAAATCTCCGGCACCGTGCGCGATGCAACCGCCCAGATCAGCGGTTTCACGGACCGCCTTGATACCATCGGCGCCTCGGTCACCACCACGCTTGAGCAGGCCGACAGCACGCTGACCGCGGCACGAGGCGCCTTTGAGGAAGCGCAAACCGCGCTGACCCGTTCCGTGGATGCAATAGACAGCGCCGAAGGCGTCTTTGATCAGGGGCAGCTTATCCTTGCGGAACAGGTGCCTGACATCCTCGCGCAGATATCCCAGGCCGCAGCACAGACAAACGCGGCGATTGCCGATCTACAGGCGCGGTCCGGCGCGACACTGGAGGGGTTCACCGAAACCTCCGATCTGCTGAACAGCCGCCTCAAGGAACTCGAAGTCACGCTGCAAGAGGCCAACACCGCGTTTCTGGCGGTCACCGGTGCCTCAGACAGCTTTGATACGCTGGTCGTGGGGGACGGCGCGCAACTGGTGGCGGAGGCCCGCGTTGTCCTTGCTGACGCAAGGGCGGCGATCGCAACAATCGAAACGGTCATGCGCGATGATGTGCCCGTGATCATGACCGATATACGCGACGGGATCAGCACCGCGCGGCAGGCCGTTGATGACGTCGCCGCCAACCTGACCGGCGTGTCTAACAATCTCGCCCCCATGACCGATGAGATGCGAGAGGCGATTGCCTCTGCCAATACGTTGTTTGCCAAGGCGCAAGGCAGTCTGACGACCCTCGATACGACACTGGAGGTGGCAGAAGGCGCGCTGGGCGCTGCCCAGACGACCTTCGATGCCGCAACAGGGGTGCTGGAGACGGATTTTGAACCAATGATGACCGATCTACGCACAGCATCTGACCAGATCAGCCGGGCCATTACGGAGGTGACCGCGGACATGCCCGCCGTGACCGAAGACCTGCGCGCCCTGATCGCGCGCAGTGACGCTGTGGTTCAGGACGTGCAGCGCACCGTCGCCCAGTCCAGACCCGGCATCAATGATTTTGCCAACCGGGGCCTGCCGGAAATGACGCGCCTTGCGGCTGAGGCACGCACGCTGGTCAAAACCCTTGGTGATCTGGTGCGCCGGATTGAGCGTGACCCCGCGCGTTTCATTCTCGACGGGCGCGTGCCCGAATACAGGAGGTAGTCCCATGCCCGATCTGACCCGCCGTGTTGCCATGTCAGGGGCGCTCTTCGCCCTCGGAGGATGCAGTACGCTCAGCGCGCTCAGCAGCGCAAGTGAAGTGCTGGACACCTACGATCTGACCCCGGCTTCCGGGTCGAAACAGGGGCGGCGGACCGCGCGCACCTTGCTGGTCGCCCGCCCGCAAGCCACCGCGGTGCTGACAACAGACCGCATTCTGGTCAAACCGGATCCCGCAACCGTCACCTACCTGCCGGACGCGCGATGGGGGGACGAACTCCCTGCCGTGGTGCAGTCCCTGTTGATCCGCAGCATCTCTGAAACCGGGCGCATCGGATATGTGGGGCGCAGTGATGCGGGCCCGGTGCCGGACAAGGCGATGCTTGTCCGTATAGATGCGTTTGAAGTTCAGGAGGTACCTGCCGGCGGCTACCTTGTTGCGGTGGATATGGACCTGACGATCCTCAACGACCGGGACCAGACCGTCGTTGCATCGCGCCGCTTTCAGGACACCGCCCGGATTCCAGATGATCAGCCAGCGACCATCGTCGGCGCGTTTCAGGCCATCCTTGATGCTGTGTTGCCGGCAATCGCCGATTGGGCGGTTGTGCGGGTGTAGCGGGGACCGGCAGCGAAAGCGGAACGGCATTGATCCAGATCAGGCGGGACGGGCGAAAGCGCTGTAGCGATGGGGCGACACCCACCTGCGCCTGAAAGGACGATGATATGCTGTCACGTCGACGACTGCTGACCACGGGTCTGTCCGCCGCCGCTCTCTGCGCCGTTGGCTACAGCATGTGGCCCCGCCTTGATGCCTACAATGAACAAGTCGCCCGCCAAAGACGGCTGATGGAAGCTGACCCGGAACGGGCGGATCTGATCCGCATGTCCACACTGGCCGCCAACAGCCACAACACCCAGCCGTGGACCTTCCAACTGGAAGACCGCCGCGTGATCATCCGTCCGGATTTGACCCGGCGCACGGCTGTTGTCGATCCGGAGGATCATCACCTCTACATCAGTCTGGGATGTGCTGCTGAAAACCTGTCTATCGCGGCCCGCACCCATGGATGGCAGCCGGCGCTTTCCGTTGTGCGCGGGGCGGAAACCGCGATCTCCATCGACCTCGACAGCACCGGTGCGAAAGCCTCTTACCTCTATCAGGCGATCCCCTTGCGGCAATCAACCCGGTCGGACTATGACGGGCGGGCGGTGCCGACACAGGACCTGAACACGCTGGCGGCGGCCGCAGCCCAGGAGGGCGTGTCGGTTCGGTTTGTCACAGACCCTTCTGACATGGATGCGATTGCAGATCTGGTGGTCGCGGGCAACGGCGTCCAGATGGACAACCCTGCGTTCATTCAGGAATTGCGCGACTGGATCCGGTTCACACCGGACCAGGCGATTGCCACCGGGGACGGGCTCTTTTCAGCGTGCAGCGGCAACCCGGTCGTACCCGAATGGATGGCGGCGCGTCTGTTTGATCTGTTCTTCCAGAAAGAGAGCGAGAACGACAAATACCGTCGGCACATCAGATCCTCTGCCGGGATCGCCGTCTTCACGGCCGATCAACAGGATGCAGCGCACTGGATCAATGTAGGGCGCAGCTTTCAGCGGTTCGCGCTGCAATCCACAGCGCTCGGCATTCGCAACGCCCATATCAATCAGCCCATCGAGGTGCCTGAACTGCGCCGCGACTTTGCAGGCTGGCTTGGGGACGCCACAATCCGTCCAGACCTGATTGTGCGATTTGGCTATGCCCCGGCATTGCCAATGTCCCTGCGTCGTCCGGTGGCGGATGTGGTCATCTGACCGTGTCTGGTGCCCCCTGATTTCCCGCGTAAGGAGAGGTCGCACAGCGCGCCTTGCCGTCACCGCCACGCTTGATACTGTCCCCGTAACAGACCGTATCTTTGGGAGGGAAAACCGAATGAAAACACTGATCAAATCGCTTGTTGCAGCATCCACACTGGCGCTGCTGGCCACCACTGCCACCGCGCAGGACCGGATCACCTATAAATCCGCCAAATCGACGTCGTCCTACTACCAGATGGGCGTGCAGATCGCCGAAGCGATGCGCGCAGGCACGGACGGCAATGTTGTGGTGACTGTGGAAGAAAGCCAGGGCTCCGTCCAGAACGTGATGGAAGTCCGCGCCCGTGGCGGCGATTACGTCTTTACCACGCCGCCTGCGCTGGTCGGGCTGGCGCAGGACGGCAAGGCGATGTTCAAGGACAAGGGCGATCCGGCCTTTGACACGATCCGTGCGCTTTTCCCCATTCCGTCCCTGACCATGCACTTTGTCGTGTCAGAGGCGAGCGGGATCACCTCCTTCGATGAAATGGAAGGCAAGACGATCCTGCTCGGTTCCGGGTCCTTTGGGGCGCGGGAAGGGGCGAAATACCTCGGGCTCTTCGGGCTTGAGGGCAAGGTGACCCTTGCGGATTCCGAACTGTCCAACGCGGTGGGCGCGCTCAAGAACGGCCAGATTGACGGCTTTGTGACGGCGGGATCTTTCCCTGCACCCAATGTGATCGAGGCCGCCGCCTCGACCGGTGTCAAAGTGCTGTCACTGAGCGATGACCAGGTGGCCAAGACCAAGCGCACGCCGCTGACCATTCCGGCAGGCACCTATGCCGGGCAGGACGCGGACATCTCCACCACATCGCTGCCCGTGGTGGCCTACACCACCGACAAGATGAGCGATGACACCGCCTACCTGCTGACCAAGACCTATTGGGAGCAGAAGGAAAACCTTGGTTCAGCTGCGGCATGGTGGAACGGCGTGGATGCAGGCATGATCGGCAACATCAGCACCCGGATCCACCCCGGTGCGATCCGCTACTACGAAGAAGTGGGCGCGCCCCTGACAGACGCCCATCGCTAAGGACATCAGCGCGCCAGCCTGTGGCCGGGGCGCTGACCATCGGGCTTTGACATGACACAGATGCGGACACCGTGGATCGCGTTGGGACTGCTGACCATCGCGGCCCACCTCGGGTTGATCTTTTATGGTCTGGTGCCGAACCTCGTGTCACGGCCGCTGCATCTGGCGTTGATCCTGCCCTGGGTGTTTGTGTTCGGCGCCTCGTCCGTGCCCCGCGCTGTGCTGGGCGGTGCTGTGGCCCTTATCGGCATTGCCTGCTGCGTGTGGATTGCGCTGAACCATCAAGTCTTGCGCAATCAATACGGATTTATCGAAGGGCAGGGGCAAACCGTCATGGCGGTGTTCCTGCTGCTGCTGGTGATGGAAGGCGCACGCCGGATGATCGGCTGGCCGCTGCCGCTGGTGGCGCTTTTGATGCTGGCCTATGGCCTCTTCGGCCAACACATCCCCGGAGAGTTCGGCCATTCCGGCACCCCGCTGGGCAGCTTTCTGGGTACGCTGGTGATTGCCGAAGGCGGCATCTGGGGCAGTCTGACAGGGGTATCGGTGGGCGTCGTCTCCGTCTTTGTGATCTTCGGCGCGGTCCTGAATGCGGGTGAAGCGGGGCAGGGTTTTATGAACGTCGCCTCCGCCGCCGCCGGCCGGTTGCGGGGCGGGGCGGCGAAGGTCTCCGTGCTCTCCTCGGCGCTCTTTGGCTCGATCTCCGGCTCGGCCTCGGCCAATGTCGCTTCCACCGGGGCGATCACGCTGCCTGCAATGACCAAGCTGGGATACCCCAGGAAACTGGCCGCCGCGGTTGAGGCGGTGGCGTCTTCGGGTGGGCAGATCATGCCGCCGCTGATGGGGGCAGGGGCCTTTGTCATGGTCGAACTGACCGGCGTGCCCTACACCGACATCATGTTCGCGGCCCTGCTGCCCGCCATTTTGTTCTTCACCACCGTCTGGTTCGGGATCGACGCCTATGCCACGCGGTATGAACTCAAGGGCATTCCAGCGCACGAACGCCCCGCGCGGCGCGACGTGGTTGTGACGTCACTGTTCTTTGCCGTGCCCTTCACCGTGCTGCTGCTGGCGATGTTCGCGCTCAAATACACCCCGCAATATGCCGCCGCACTGGCGATTTTCGTGGGCCTCGTGGCGCTCCTGTTCAATGGCAAGACCGGACTGGACATCCCGCTGGGTCTGAGCCGCCTGGGCGATGCCTGCCTGAATGCCGGCAAACAGATCGCCATGATCGGATCGATCATCATCTGCGCGTCGATTGTGATCGGGGTCTTGGGCATCACCGGTTTGGGGGTCAAGCTGACCTCCTTTATCGTCTCGGGGTCCGGCGGGTTGCTCTGGCCCTCCTTGCTGCTGACCGCATTGGCCTGCCTGCTGCTGGGGATGGAAGTCCCCACCACGGCGGCCTACGTCATCTGTGTGTCTGTCGCGGGACCTGCGCTGATTGATCTGGGGCTGGAGCCCTTGCAGGCGCATCTCTTTGTGTTCTGGTTTGCGCTTTTGTCCACCATCACGCCACCGGTCTGCGGCGCGGTTTTCATCGCGGCCGGTATGATCGGAGAGAACTGGCTGCGCGTCGCGCTCAGCGCGATGGCGCTGGGGATCGGGCTTTACGTCATTCCGCTGGGCATGATTGCAAACCCGGACATCATCCGGCTGAAGCTGAATGCCGCAGGGGCGGGTCTGGCCTTTGTGCAAATGGCTGCCGGGTTGGGGTGTCTGTCCCTCGGGATCATCTCAAACCTGAATGGGGTGTTGCGTGTTGCACTTATTCTGGGCGGGTTGTGGATTGTGTTTATCCGGGTGTTGATCTGATCTACCTGTACCCGTGACGGCGTGGAGTGAGGCCTTGCAACAATGACAATACGGTTCTTTTCAGACGCAAAACGCCCTGTCCACATGGGGCCTTACCCGACCGAACGTCTGGCGCGGATTGCTGATGTGCCTGACCTCACCTCCGTACCGCCTGTCGTGCATTTGTCCTACGACAGGCCCTCTGACCCGCGCTCCATCGTCAATGCGATGCGCGAACATCAGGCGATGCTGGATGCGATCCGGGATGGGTTGATCAACAAGGCCGTGGCGCAGGCGCCGACAGACCCGCAGGAACGCGCCAACCACCTCAAGGCGTTTGGGTATTTCTCCGATGCAGCCCTTGTCGGGACCTGTCTGCTGCCCGCTGCTGCCGCGCTGGACACACCACACCGCAACCCGGATGTGGCGCGGCTGGCGCAGGACCTGCAAACCCGGCAGACCAAAACGCTGGCTTCCGGCATCGACATGATCATGGCGGACCTCAAGGAATCGGTGGAGGCACCCGACACCGGGATTGACGGCCACACCCACGCGCTTGTGTTCCTCTATGAAAACCCCCGCGATCCGGAGCCGGGGGAGGAAGGCACCGATTGGATCAAGGACGCGCAGGCCCACCGGGCCGGGCTTCTGGCGGCCGAAACCGCTGTGGTGCTGGCCAACTACCTGCGCCTGCTGGGCTATGATGCCCGCGGCCACACGGTTTCCAGCGCGGATGTCGATCTGAACAGACTGGCCGTTGCCGCAGGCCTTGCCACGGTTGAAGGCGCGACCCTCTCGCACCCCTACATCGGCGCGCGCTTTGGTCTGGCGGCTGTGACCACCACATTCGAAGTCGCCCCCGACCACCCCCTTGCCCCCATGGCGCAACAACCCAAATCCGCCTTCGGCGCCGCCTGGACCTGGGGCACCGCATCGGCCAAGAACGCACTGAACGCGCTGCCCTATGCCAAGCGCCGCTTTGTCGATGGCGCGCATCCCTTTGAGAACCTCAAACGGGTGGAGACACCCACGACCTACATTGATGAACCCAACGTCGCCCGCGTCCCCAAACGCACGGACATGTTTGCGCGGGCACAATTCGGTGACATGGGCAAGAAAATGCAGGACGCCGCCAAAGGCGGGCATTACGTGCGCAAGGCCGCCCCCTCGATGGCGCAACGGCGGGCCTTGGGTGCCTTTGTGCTGCTTCAGGACGGGGAGACTGCCCCGGAACAACAAACCCTCGACCCAGGTAAGGCGGCCGCACTGGTCAAAGCGACCAGCTATTACCTCGGCGCGGATGCCGTTGGCATTTCGCGCTGCCCCGACTGGGCATGGTACAGCCACGACGCACGCGGAGAGGTCATTGATCCGCCCCATGATCAGGCGCTCAACATGATCATTGATCAGGGGTATGAGACGATGGACGGATCGTCCGGCGACGACTGGATTGCCGTGGCCCAATCCATGCGCGCCTATCTGCGCTTTTCGCTGCTGGGCGGGGTGATCGCACGGCAGATCCGCAACCTTGGCTACAGCGCCAAAGCCCACACCGTGATGGACGGAGAGGTCCTGCAGCCGCCCTTGCTGCTTCTGTCCGGTCTGGGCGAAGTCAGCCGGATCGGAGAGGTGATCCTGAACCCCTATCTGGGCCCGCGTCTCAAATCCGGCACCGTGACCACCGACCTGCCCATGGCCCATGACAAGCCGATTGACTTTGGCCTGCAAACCTTCTGCGAAAGCTGCAACAAATGCGCGCGGGAATGTCCGTCAGGGGCGATCACGCTGGGCCCCAAACTGATGTTCAACGGCTATGAGATCTGGAAATCCGACAGCCAGAAATGCGCCACCTACCGTGTCACCACCCCCGGCGGTGCAATGTGCGGGCGCTGTATGAAAACCTGTCCCTGGAACCTTGAGGGCATCTTCAAGGAGAGACCCTTCCGCTGGGCAGCGATGAATGTACCGAAACTGGCCCCGGCTTTGGCCAAACTTGATGATCTGGTCGACAATGGCACGCTGAACCCGGTCAAAAAGTGGTGGTGGGATCTGGAGATTGAGGAAGATGGCGGCTACCGCCCGACCAAGCAACCTGTGAACAAACGGGGGCTGCAAAAGGAGCTTGATCTGAAGTACGAAGACCAGACCCTCGCCGTCTACCCCGCGCCGCTGGCCCCGCACCCCTATCCCTATCCCTTCCCGATGGACCGCGAAGCGGGGATCGAAGCATATCAGCAGATGGTCACGGCAGAGGAATACCAGCGCCGTCTGGCGCAGGGGGACACCAGCGTTGTCCACAACGTCCTGCCCGAAAGCGAAAGCCCGGTCATTCAGGTCACTGTCACCAAGGCCGAGGAAACCGCGACCGGCGTGATGAAGTATGAATTTGAACCCGTGGCGGGGGGCGATCTGCCCGCATGGGAGGCAGGCGCGCATCTGGATATCGTGGTCGCACCTGAGTTCCTGCGGCAATATTCCATGTCCGGCGATCCGGCGGATCGCTCCAAGTATCAGATCACCGTCCTGCGGGAGGACGAAGGCCGGGGTGGGTCGCTGTTGATGCACCGCATATTCACCCAAGGCCGGCGGGTGTTCATCTCTCACCCGATCAATCATTTCCCGCTTGAGCCGTCCGCCCGCAAAACGATCCTGCTGGGCGGCGGCATCGGCATCACGCCGATGGTGGCCATGGCCCATACCCTGCATGCGCAGGGGCGCGACTTTGCCATGCACTACTCTGGCCGCAGCCGCGCGACGATGGGGCTTCTGGAGGACATCGCGGGCTTTGACTGGTCCGACAAGGTGCAGCTTCACATCACCGACGAAGGCAGCCGTGCCGATCTGACGGAAGTTCTCGGCACCTATCAACCCGGCACCCATGTCTACACCTGCGGGGCAGACCGCTACATGGCCTCGGTCATGGCGGCGGCAGAACAGGCGGGCTTCCCCGAGGAAGCCCGCCATCTGGAATATTTCTCCGTCCCGGAGCAACCGGAATATGTAAACCACCCCTTCACGCTGAAACTGGCCCGGTCGGGCAAATCGCTCACCGTGCCCGCCGACAAGGCCGCAACAGACGTGCTGGCCGAAAACGGCATACAGGTGGACGTCAAATGCAGCGATGGCATCTGCGGTGTGTGCAAATGCGGTCTGCTCTCCGGACAGGTGGAGCACCGCGACTTCGTGCTGTCCAAAACGCAACGGGAAACGGCCCTGATCCTGTGCCAGTCACGCGCATTGGACAAAGACGGCGTGGTTGAAATCGACCTTTGAGGGGCGCAGCCCCCCTTAAAATCCGGATCAGCCGTGTTCACAATTCCTTCCAAAACACCACGCTCCATTGCAGGTTCCGCCCGAAAGACGTTAGATCACCTAAAAAGAACCAGATCGCAACGACCGGTCTGACTGTGTGGTGTATGGGTGTGCAGGGGATAGGTGTGAAAAGAGCAGCAATCGGGGTCCGCGTCAGGCAACTG
Organism: uncultured Sulfitobacter sp.; assembly: GCF_947500075.1. Lineage (GTDB taxonomy): Bacteria > Pseudomonadota > Alphaproteobacteria > Rhodobacterales > Rhodobacteraceae > Sulfitobacter. The sequence goes on from NZ_CANMQS010000004.1 coordinate 504,751, forward strand.
GCGCTTGCCTGCGCAATGGGCTGTGCAACAGGGTCCATCGGGCTGGCTGCGGATCTCAGCCTGAAAGGCATTGATCCGGACAGTGCGCTCTATGCCACGCTTCTGGGCGGCTCGCTTCTGGCAGAGCAAACGGCCGAAGACGCAACCCCATCGACGCAGGAACTGGTCGCCGCCGCACAGGCGGACTACGGGCGGCTGCTGGCCGTGCTTTATGATGAGGGGTTCTTCGGCCCGGTCATCACGATCACACTGGACGGCAGGGATGCCACGACGATTCCGCCCGTGCAGCCCCCCAGCCGCATCTCCACTGCGGTCATCACCGTTGATACCGGTCCGCAGTTCCGCTTTGGCACGGCCCGCATCGGCCCCATCGCCCCCGAAACCGAGCTGCCCGAAGGTTTCGCCACCGGGCAGACCGCCAGCCTGAGCGTGCTCAAAGACACGGCGGCGGCGGGGATCGAAGGCTGGCGGGCGCGAGGCTACGCCAAAGCCACGCTGGCAGGTCAGGACCTCACCGCGCGCCACCGTGATCAGACGATTGATGCGGACATCACACTGGCCCCCGGCAAACGGCTGCGCTTTGGCCCGCTCAGCGTGAAGGGTGACAGCAAAGTGCGCACCGAACGCATCCTCGAAATCGCAGGCCTGCCCACCGGGCAGGTGTTCTCTCCCGAAGAACTGCGGCTGTCCCAGACCCGCCTGCGCCGCACGGGGGCCTTCAACGCTGTGGCCCTGCTCGAAGCGGACCAGATCGGCCCGAATGATACCCTGCCCATCACCGCGCAACTCACCGACGCGCCCCAGCGCCGCTTTGGCTTCGGGGCAGAGCTTTCATCGCTCGAAGGGCTGACGGTCAGCACGTTCTGGATGCACCGCAACCTGTTGGGCGGGGCTGAACGCCTGCGGCTGGAGGCAGAGATCGGCGGCATCGGCGGCAATTCAGGCGGTGAGGATTACACCCTCTCCGCCCGGTTTGAACGCCCCGCCACCTTCAACGAAGACACCAATTTCTACGCGCTGGCAGAATTGGCGCAGCTGGATGAGGTGAATTTCTTCTCCCGCCAGTTCGACATCGAAGCAGGCATCGAACGCATCGCCAATGAAAACCGCACCTACCGTCTGGGCCTCGGCCTGCGCACAGCAGAGACGGAGGATGCCTTTGGCACCAACCGCTACACCCTGTTGACCCTGCCGCTGGAGGCGGAGTTTGACTACCGCGACGTGGAACTGAACCCCACGGATGGATACTTCCTGAAAGTCAGCGCAACGCCTTTCCTCGCCATCGATGGGGCCGACAATGGCGTGCGCAGCTTTGTGGATGCCCGCGTCTATCGCACCTTTGGCACGGAGCGTCCTGTGACCTTTGCCCTGCGCGGACAGCTGGGATCCGTAATCGGTCCCGCGTTGAACGTGGCGCCAGCGGATTACCTTTTCTACTCCGGCGGCGGTGGTACCGTGCGCGGGCAGCCCTATCAGGCGCTGGGCGTTGATCTGGGCGGCGGCAACGTCGTGGGCGGGCGCAGCTTTGTCGGCCTGCAAGCCGAAGCGCGGGTGAAGATGACCGACGCCATCGGCATCGTGGGTTTTGCCGATGCAGGCTACATCGGGTCTGAGGAATTCATTGATGGGTCCGGTGAGTGGCATTCCGGCGCGGGTCTCGGCCTGCGCTACGACACCGGGATTGGTCCCATCCGACTGGACCTTGCCGTGCCCACCTCCGGCCCGGACACGGGCGAGAACTTTCAGATCTACATCGGCATCGGGCAGGCGTTCTGATGCGGATCTTGATCCATATCGCCGCTGTTGCCCTTCTGTGGGCGTTCTCCCTGTCCGCTGCCATGGCCCAGGACGCGGACAAGGACTTCCTCACGCGCACCATCCAGAACGCACTCAGCGGGGCAGGGCGCACGGTCAGCATCGACGGCTTTGCCGGCGCGCTCAGCTCCCGCGCGTCATTTGAACGGATGACCATCGCTGATGACGACGGCATCTGGCTGACGCTGGAAGACGTCCTGCTGGATTGGGACCGGGGCGCGCTGCTGCGCGGGCGGCTGGAAGTCCAGCACCTGACCGCCGCCCGTCTTGATCTGCCGCGCCTGCCGCAGGCAGAGGAAGGCGCGGAGCTGCCCGACGCCGAAGCCACCCCCTTCAGCCTGCCGGACCTGCCGGTTTCCGTGAACCTTGCCGATTTCGCCATTGATCAGATCACCCTCGGCGCGCCGCTTCTCGGAGAGGCGGCGCAACTGCAACTCAAAGCCAGCGCGCGTCTGGACGGGGAGGGGTTTACCATCAACCTCACCGCCGCGCGCACAGATGCCAAACGGGGCGCGTTCATCATCAAGGGTGACCTGAAACGCGACGACGATCTGCTCGACCTCGACCTGCGCCTGTCGGAAGGCCAGGAAGGTCTGGTTGCGCGCCTGCTGCAAATCCCCGATCAGCCCGCTGTTGACCTGTCGATCAAGGGCGCAGGCCCGCTCACCGATCTGGTCACGGACCTGCAACTGGCCACCGACGGGCAGGAACGGCTGGGCGGGCAGGTCACGCTTTCCGTGCAACCCTCCCGCCGCAACGACAGCCAGCCGGACCGCCGTATTCAGGCCGACATCGGCGGCGATGTCACGGCCCTTCTGGCCCCCCGGTTTCAGGATTTCTTCGGCGATGACGTCCGCCTGCGCATCGACACACTGCTGGAAAGCAACGGCGCGGTCGAAGTCAGCACCTTCGACCTGACCGCCCAATCCGCCCAGATTGCCGGCGCGCTTACCCTGAACGCGGACAAATGGCCCAGCCTGATCGACATCACAGGCACCATCACCAGCCCGGACGGCACGCCCGTGCTGCTGCCCCTCAGCGGGGAGGCGAAGACCGTCGAAGCCATGGACCTGCGCATCGCCTACGATGCGGCTGATGGCGATGCGCTGAACGCGGATTTCGACATCACCGCCCTTGCCATGCCCGGTGTCGCCATCGTCCGCACGCAACTGGGCCTTGATGGTACGCTTATGGGAGACGTGGGCAGGGTCGGGGCTTTCGAAGGCGATGTGACCTTTGCCACAAATGGCCTCGCCCTCACCGACACGGCCCTGTCAGAGGCGCTGGGGGAGGCGATCGCTGGCCGCGCCACCATCGCCTACACCGAAGGGCAGCCGACGCGGATCAGCAACCTTGACCTGTCCGGCGCGGATTATGGCCTGACCGGCAACGCCGTGATCGCGGGGATTGAAGACAGCCTGCGCACCGAACTCGACGCGCGGCTCGAAGCCCGTGACCTCAGCCGCTTTTCCGCACTGGCCGGGCGGGAGATGGACGGGCGCACCGCCCTCGACCTGCGCGGTACAGTGACGCCGCTGGATGGCGCCTTTGACCTGACCGCCGATGGCAGCACCGATGATCTGAAGCTGGGCATCGCACAGGCCGACGCAGTGCTGGCCGGGCGCACCACAGTTTCCCTGCAAGCCCTGCGTGATGAAACAGGTACTTTCCTGCGCGACCTGATCTTGCAGAATGCCGCACTCAACCTGACCGGGGAAGCCGCTTTACGCAGCGATAACAGCGATGTACGCGCCGACTTTAAACTGAATGACATCGCCCTCGTCGTGCCCCAGTACGAAGGTCCCGTCACGGTCAGCGCCACCGCCACTCAAGATGCGGCAGGCTGGCGCGTGGATGCCCGCACCGATGGCCCCTACGACGCGGCTCTCACCGCCAAAGGCCTCGCCACGGGGCCAAACGCCCGCATCGCTTTCACCGCCGATGTGCCCGAAATGAAACCTTTTGCCGACCAGATCGGAGGCCCGGTCAACGCCACCGGCACCCTGCACCAAACCCCCGACGGCTGGCGCGTGGACACCGACGCCAGCGGTCCCTACCAGACCCAAGCCGCCATCGAAGGGCTGATCTCCCCGCTCGACATCACCTTTGATGTCTCGGCCCCCGATGTGAACCCGCTGGTGCCGCATGTGAACGGCCCGCTCGCCGCCACAGGCCGCCTGCGCCAGACCCAGAACGGGCTTGAGATCGCCACCCGGGCCACCGGCCCCTACCGCGTCCGCGCGACGGTCGCAGGCCAGATCACCCCCAGGATCGCCATCACCTACGACCTGACCCTGCCGGACGTCCAACCGCTTGCGCCGCAATTCACCGGCGCGCTCAGCGCTCAAGGGACACTCAGTCAGGAAGATCAGGGCTTCGTCATCGACACCACAGCCCAAGGCCCCTACGGCCTGCGCGCCGCTGTCGAAGGGCTGGCCACCGGACCCAAGATGCGGCTGCGTTTTGACACCAGCCTGCCCAACGTCGCCCCGCTGGCGCCGGGGATCAACGGACCCTTCGCCGCCACGGGCGTTGTGCGCCAGACTCCGGATGGCATCGCGGTGGAGACCGACGCAACCGGCCCCTACCGCAGCACGGCGGCCATCGCGGGTGTTGTCACCGGCCCGCAAGCCAATGTGACCTATGACATCGACATGCCCAACCTCGCAGCCCTCGTCCCCGGTCTGAACGGCCCCCTCGCCGTGGATGGCACAGCGCGCAAACAGGGCGATGCCTGGCGCATCGACACCGGCGCAAACGGCCCCTCGGGCACGCAGGCCCAGATCGCGGGCAGCGTGAACCCCGGCGGCGCCCTGAACCTCGACATCGCAGGCAACGCCCCGCTGGGGCTGAGCGCCCCTTTCATCGCGCCGCGCAGCCTGCAAGGGCAGGCGCGCTTTGACCTCCGCGTGAACGGCCCTGCGGCCCTGTCCTCCGTCACCGGCACCATCCGCACGGACAGCGCCTCGCTGTCTGCGCCGAACCTGCGGGTTGCGCTGAACGGCATCGCCGCAACCATCCAACTGGCCCGCAACCGGGCCGAACTGGACATCACAGGCAACGCCGTGACCGGCGGAAGGCTGCGCGTGGGCGGTGCTGTGACCCTGACCGGATCGCTGCCTGCTGACATCCAGATCGGTCTGGAAAACCTCGCGCTGATTGACCCCAAACTCTACGCCACCACCCTCAACGGCGCGCTGCGGCTGGCGGGGCCCCTCACGGGCGGCGCGCGGATCAGCGGTGCCATCGAGGTGGGTGAGACGGAAGTCAATGTGCCCTCCACCGGCCTCACCTCCATCGGGGATATTCCCGCCATCACCCATATCGGTGCGACGCGCCCGGTGATCTCGACCCGGCGCAAGGCAGGCGTTGATGAAGCCAGCCGCGCCGACGCCGCAAACGGCAGCAGCGGTCCGGGCTTCGGCCTTGATCTGCGCGTCAATGCCCCCAACCGCATCTTCGTGCGCGGGCGCGGGCTGGACGCGGAACTGGGCGGCGGGCTGACCCTGACGGGCAGCACCAACAGGGTGATCTCTGCCGGGCGGTTCTCCCTGCTGCGCGGGCGGCTGGACATCCTCGGCCAGCGGTTCGACCTGACCGAAGGGGCCATCCAGTTTCAGGGCGATCTGGTCCCCTTCATCCGCTTTGTCTCTGCCACCGGCACCCGGACAGGCGAAGTGCGCGTGATCGTCGAAGGCCCCGCTGACGCGCCTGAAGTCACTTTTGAATCCACCCCCGAAGCCCCGCAGGACGAAGTCCTCGCCCAGCTTCTGTTTGGCCGCAACATCGGCGACATCTCCGCCTTTCAGGCGCTGCAACTGGCCAGTGCGGTGGCAACCCTAGCAGGGCGGGGCGGCGCCGGCGTGATCTCCAACCTGCGCGACGGATTTGGTCTGGACGATCTGGATGTGACCACCACCGACAATGGCGCCACAGCGGTGCGGGCGGGCAAATACATCTCTGAAAACATCTATTCCGACGTGACCGCCGCGTCAGATGGTACAGCGGATGTCTCCCTGAACATCGACCTCACGCCGAACCTCAAAGGCAAAGCCACGCTCGGCTCGGACGGTGACACCGGCATCGGGATTTTCTTCGAAAAAGACTACTGACGCACCCACACAGCCCTCCATCAGCGCGCCCGCCTTTTGCCCCAAACAGATGCGCTGCCTGCATCGCGTGCTGACGGCAGCCACCATACCACCCCCGCTCCCTCTTTTTGGCTGTAAATATCCTGCACCCCGGCGCAACCGGACGCCCGGCCTGCGCTTATCCCTCAGCGCCCGCGCTGAAATGCCCAAACCGCCCCCGGTCAAACAGCAACCCCGCGCCCGAGCCTTTCCGCTCCGCCGCATGGGTCACCCGACCCACAATCAGCGAATGATCCCCGCCCGGATGCACCGCGTAGCGGTCGCAGTGAAACACGGCCAGACACCCGCCAATCATCGGCGCACCCCTGGGCCCTTCGGCCCAGTCGAGCGTGTCCAACCCTTCTCCCTGCCGCGCAAAATGCTGCGCGACCCCCTGCTGGTCCATGCCCAGCACATGGATGGCAAAGTGATCGGTTTGGGCAAAGGCGTCATGCCGCTTGGACCGAAGTGCAGCGCACCAGAGGATCAGCGGCGGATCAAGCGAAACGGACGTAAACGAATTCGCCGTCATGCCGATGGGGCCAATCTCGCTCTGCGTTGTGATAACAATCACGCCCGTGCCAAACCGCCCAAAGGCAGAGCGCAGGGCTTCGGCGTTCTCGGCCGGCGCAAAGGGGATCATGTCGTCATGGGCGTTCATGGGGCAAGCGGTGCCATGGGGCCGGGGAATTGTCCAGAGATAGGGCGTTTGTAGAACATGAAAGGCTGTTTCATCACTTGTCGGACAACAAAGGATGTATCCTTTGGAGGACGACGTCATGCGCGGCGCTGCGCCCCTGTGCAGATGTGCCGCAGAGCGCAGGCGGGCCACCGTCTTCGGCCAGAATTGCAGGGCCTTTGGGCGTGCAGATGCCAAAGGCGTCAAAGGGGGTCAGCGCTGCAAACGGCCCGTCTTTCTGTCCAAACGTCAGCACATGTGCTGCTGCGGACATGGAAGACACGGGGTGCCCGAAAGCGCTGAGATACTCCGGCGACAGGGCGATGACCGTCTTGATCCGCCGATCCCCCCGCAGGCTGGCAAGCGCATCGACATCCATGCTGTCCAAACCGACCCCTTGCGCTGCAAACCAGGCGCAATCGGGGCCTTTGGTTGGCCCTGTGCAACTGGTCATCACGTGATCCCGGGACAGCCTGCCTCCGGCGATGGACAAAACAGCCGTCCCACCAAGCGCGAAACCCACCGCTGACACTGCCGTCATATCGGCCACATCATGCCAAATGGGGGCCGCACTGATGGCATCCAGTGCCCGAACGATATCCCTTGGCCGTTGCCAGATTTCGTCGATCGCCTGCGTGGCATTTGCCGGACGCGGGGCGTTGACCTCAATCGCAAGATACCCTGTGCGCGCCAGTGCTGAACTCAGCCAGGCACCGGAGTCTGTCGCGGATCGCAGCCCTCCATGTGAAACAAGAACCACCGGCAAAAGAGCATCAGGGAGAGGCGCATCAACCACGCCCTGAACCCCTTCAAAGACGGCATTTCCCCCAACGGTTTGCGCGGTGCCCCCCTCAGCCGGATACCAGAGTGTCAATGACAGCGGCCTCTCACCCTCAATCATCAACGTCCGTACACCGACGGTCCCATCAGCAACCGCATAACAGGTCCAGACAAGATAAAAACTCAGGATCGCGAGGCAGCGCATTCAGCCCTCCGGGGTTAGGTGCATATCAATCCCGAGACGCCTACCAATCCGCTGCCACCTGCACCAGTCAAACCGGTCCCGAAGGGCCAGACGCGCGCGACTATCCCCGGTTCATCCGGTTCTCAATCAGATCATCCACCACCGATGGATCCGCCAGCGTTGAGGTATCCCCCAGCGCGCCATAATCATTCTCCGCAATCTTGCGCAGAATACGCCGCATGATCTTGCCCGACCGTGTCTTGGGCAGCCCCGGTGCCCACTGGATCAGATCGGGCTTCGCAATCGGCCCGATTTCTGTCCGCACCCAGGTCTCCAGCTCCTTGCGCAGGGCGTCTGACGGCTCCTGCCCCCCCATCAGCGTCACATAGCAGTAGATGCCCTGACCCTTGATGTCATGCGGATAGCCCACAACCGCGGCCTCTGCGACGGTGGCATGGGCCACCAGAGCGGATTCCACCTCCGCCGTGCCCATCCGGTGGCCGGAGACGTTGATCACGTCATCCACCCGGCCCGTGATCCAGAAATCCCCATCCGCATCGCGTTTGCAGCCATCGCCGGTGAAGTAATACCCCGGATAGTCGCTGAAATAGGTCTTTTCGAACCGTTCGTGATCGCCCCAGACCGTGCGCATCTGACCGGGCCAGCTGTCGGCAATGACGAGCACACCCTCCGCCGGATTGCCGTCCAGCACCTCGGCCGAGGTTGGCTCCAGCACCAGTGGCTTGATCCCGAAATAGGGCTTCATCGCCGCACCGGGCTTCATGGCATGGGCACCGGGCAGGGGGGTCATCAGATGGCCACCCGTCTCGGTCTGCCACCAGGTATCCACGATGGGACACCGCCCGCCGCCGACAACCTCGTTGTACCAGTTCCAGGCTTCGGGGTTGATCGGCTCCCCCACGGTGCCCAGCAGGCGCAGGCTGCTCAGATCGGCCTTTTTCACCCAGTCGTCACCTTGCCCCATCAACGCCCGCAAGGCCGTCGGCGCGGTGTAGAACTGGTTCACCTTGTGCTTCTCGCACACCTGCCAGAACCGGCTCGCATCCGGATAGGTCGGCACCCCTTCGAACATCAGCGTCGTGGCCCCATTGGCCAGCGGACCATAGACGATATAGCTGTGCCCCGTGACCCAGCCCACATCCGCCGTGCACCAGAAGATATCGCCCTCGTGGTAATCAAAGGTGATCTCATGGGTCATCGCCGCATAGACCAGATAGCCGCCGGTGGTATGCACCACCCCCTTGGGCTGCCCGGTGGAGCCGGAGGTGTAGAGGATAAACAACGGATCCTCAGCATTCATCGGCTCCGCAGGGCAGTCGTCGCTGACTTCTTCCAACTGCTCATGCAGCCAGAAATCCAGATCCCCGCGCCACGCAACCTGCTGGCCGGTGCGTTTGACAACAAGGCACTTCACTTCGTCAAAGTCATTCAGCAGCGCCTGATTGACGTTGTCCTTCAGGTTGGTCACCCGCCCGCCGCGCGGCGCACCGTCAGAGGTGATCACCAGTTTCGCGTCACAGCCATTCACCCGTGCCCCAAGGGCATCCGGAGAGAACCCCGCAAACACGATGGAATGAATGGCCCCGATCCGCGCGCAGGCCAGCATGGCATAGGCCGCCTCAGGGATCATCGGCATATAGATCACCACCCGGTCGCCTTTACCGACACCAAGGTTTTTCAACACATTGGCCATCTTGCAGACATGGCCGCGCAGTTCCGCATAGGTGATGTGCAGCGCGTCATCATGCGGGCTGTCCGGCTCCCAGATAATCGCGGTGCGGTCCGGCGTTGCGGCGGCGTGACGGTCCACGCAATTGGCCGCCACGTTCAACTGCCCATCCGCGTACCAATTGATCTTCACGTTCCCCAGCGTGTAATCGACGTCTTTCACCTGCGTGAACGGCTTGATCCAATCCACGCGGCCCGCCTGATCCGCCCAGAACGCATCGGGATCAGCGATAGAGGCGTCATACATCTGGCGGTAGCGATCCGCATTCACATGGGCTTTGGCCGCAAAGTCAGCACTGGGCGGGTAGGTCTTGGCATCGGACATAGGTCGGGTCTCCTCCGGTGGTGGGCCTGCGTCTTGGATTGCGCAGCGCTCCGGTCGTTTGGGCAAAGCTTATGGCCATCGGCGGATGAAGGGAACACGCAACACGAAGACCGCGCAGACCTTCTGTAAAGTTTTTTCCGCAAGGCCGAAAAGGTGTAAAGACCTCTGCCTGCCGGATCGGGGTGATGCGTTTGCATGTTGGGCCGGACGATAAGGGACAAGGTGCATGGCCTGGCCAAGCCAGTGCCAGGCTCAGGTCGTTTTCTCGCCCAGCAAACGTCCCGGCAGCAGCGCGTTGTTATGCTCCGGACTGTCGAGAATGGCATAGATGCAGGAGGTCATTTTCCATGACCCGCCATAGCGGCGGAAGATGGAATAAACCGGGAAAGGCGCGCGTTCCGCGGTGCCATCGCGATGCAGCATCTGGCAGACATGGGTTGAGCCGATGGTGCCTTCATCCAGAAACTCCGACGATACCACGGTGCGCACGAAATCGACAAAACCGTTGTCTTTCATGTACTGCCGCACCCCGGCCAGCGACTGGCGAATTTCCTGATCTGACACGAACACCCGCTGACCGTTGATGGTCTCCATCAACAGCGGCAGCGCGACACATGAGATGAAAATGCTGTCGTCATTCTCCAGAATCGCCTTGCCGGTGAGGTACAGGATCTCCTCCGCCACGCTCTCTGCAGCAATGTCTTGCGTCATGCAATTCAGCCCAAGAATAACGACAAATCCGGAAATCCCGGCCCGGTCATAGCCACCCGTCGAACGGTCAGAACCGCCCATGCAGCGCAAGAAATACTATGGATTCGGCATTTCATGCAAGCGGGCCACTCCGGAAATGGTTGTTTTAGTCCAATTTTCAACCATGGCGCGAGGAGCGGCGAACAAGTCGCTCTTGCCCTTTGTCACATCGCCCGTCAGGCTCTGCGGCGTTATCCACAACCGGAGCCTCCCATGACCGAACTGCCCCAAACGATGGCTGCATTCGTCCTTCACCAGCATGGCGGCATGGAGGCCCAGCAGTTCCACACCGACTGGCCTGTGCCGCAACCGGGGCCGGATGATGTGCTGATCAGGGTGGGGGCCTGCGGGTGCAACAACACCGACATCAATACACGCACCGGCTGGTACTCCAAATCGGTGACGACTGCGACGGATGGTGCTGCGGCGCAGACAGTGCAAGGGCAGGACGACCCCGCATGGGGCGGCAGCCCGATCCGGTTCCCGCGCATTCAGGGCGCGGACGCCGTGGGCCGCGTTGTGGCGCTGGGGGCCAATGCGCCTTCGGATCTGCTGGGCAAGCGGGTGATGCTGGACTGCTGGCAACGCGATTGGTCCGACCCGCTGAACCGGGACAAGACCGGGTACTTCGGGTCCGAACGGGACGGTGGCTTTGCCCAGTACACCACGGCCGATTACCGCAACACCCATGCAATCGACAGCCCCATGACCGATACGGAGCTTGCCACCTTCAGCTGTTCCTACTCCACCGCCGAGGGCATGCTGGCGCGCGCCGAAGCCGGGCAGGGCGATCATGTGCTGATCACAGGCGCTTCGGGCGGCGTGGGATCTGCGCTTGTGCAACTGGCCAAGCGGCGGGGCGCCTTTGTCATCGCTTTGTCATCCCCCGCGAAACAGGACGCGCTCAAGGCGCTTGGCGCAGATGTCACGCTGGACCGCGCCCCGCCCGATCTTGCCGCCGCCCTGCAGGCTGCAACGGGCCGGGCCACCGTCGATGTGGTCTGCGACGTGGTTGGCGGCGACGACTGGCCGCAGATCATTGAGGTGATGGCACGCGGGGCGCGTTTTGCCTGCTCTGGCGCCATCGCAGGCCCGATGGTCACGCTCGATCTGCGCACGCTCTACCTGCGCGACCTGACCTTCCACGGCTCCACCGTGGTGCCGCCACATATCTTCACCGACCTGCTGGGGTATATCGAACGGGGAGAGATCAAACCGCTGGTCGCAGGCACCTACCCCCTCTCTGAGCTTCCCGCCGCGCAAACGGCATTCATGGACAAAGCCCATATCGGCAATATCGTCGTCCTGCCAGAAGCAGGCTGAAGCCGGTTGCGACACCGACGAATGTCTCAGGATTTGTGCGAAATTCCGCACAGTGATCGTGGATGGTCAAATCGACGTGGGTTAAGGTCGCGCCATAACACGCTGTTAAAGAATAAAAATCCAATCCAATAAGGCATTTCCCGATAAATGTTTGCAACCCTTCGCGCCGCAGGCTTTCCTTGGCGACGTAACGCGCGCGATTCCGGGCACAGAAGGCGGCAATAAAGCCGCCCTGCACAAAGACCCACCGTGCGCCAAAACTGGATGTGCCCCATGGCACTTTGATAAGGGAGAAACCTATGACCAAGTATTTGAGCGGCGCCGCCGTCTGCGCAATCAGCTTCGCTTTTGTGAGCGAAGCCGCAGCCACCGAATGGAACGTCTCCGTCTGGGGCAAACGCCGTGCGTTTACCGAACATGTTGAGAAAATCGCGGAACTGGTGTCGGAGAAAACCGGCGGCGAATTCACCATGAACGTCAGCTACGGCGGCCTGTCCAAGAACCGCGAAAACCTCGATGGTATCTCCATCGGCGCGTTTGAAATGGCGCAGTTCTGTGCCGGCTACCACCGCGACAAGAACCGCGTGATCACCGTGCTGGAACTGCCGTTCCTCGGTGTTGAGAACCTTGAGCAGGAAGTGGCCGTGTCCAAAGCCGTCTACGCCCACCCTGCCGCCACCGAAGAGATGGCGCAGTGGAATGCGCGTCTGCTGATGACCTCACCCATGCCGCAGTACAACCTTGTCGGCACCGGAGAGCCGCGCGATGATCTGGCTGACTTCGAAGGCATGCGCGTGCGCGCCACGGGCGGTCTGGGTCAGGCGTTCGAAGCCGTTGGCGGCGTGCCGACTTCTGTGACCGCAACCGAAGCCTTCCAGGCGATGGAATCCGGCGTTGTGGACACCGTGGCCTTCGCCCAGCACGCCCACCTCAGCTTCGGCACGATCAATGAAGCCGACTGGTGGACCGCCAACCTCAACCCCGGCACCGTGAACTGCCCCGTGGTGGTGAACATCGACGCCTATGAGAGCCTGTCGGACGCGGAGCGTGAGGCGCTCGACAGCTCGGTGGACGAAGCGCTCGATCACTATCTGGCCAACTACGCCGAACTGCTGGAGCGCTGGGACAGCGTGCTGGAAGAGAAGGGCGTGCAGAAAGTCGAGATCGCCGATGACGTGATCGCCGAATTCCGCGCCAAGGCTGCCGATCCGATCCGCGACAAGTGGATTGCCGACATGGAAGCACAGGGCCTGCCGGGTCAGGAGCTCTATGATCTGGTGGCCAAGACACTCGCGGATGCAAAAAGCGGCAGCTGAATGATCGCATTGATGGGTGAGATCACCCATCCTACGGGTGCGCGGGTCTCGCGCGCCCGTTTTGCGACCTGACACACCCCGTAGGATGGGTGCTCGCACCCATCGCACCCACGTAAAAGGACATACCCATGGCAGGCTCCGCCGCAGTCCTGGAGGACTCAAGCCTCCTCAGCCGCCTCGACCGCGCGCTTCTCCCGCTGGAGCGGTTCTGCGCGCTGATCTCCGGCCTCGCGACCTTCTCGCTGATGTTCCTCGCCGCCTATTCCGTGACAGGCCGCAAATTCTTCGCCTCGCCGCTGGCAGGCTACGTGGACTACATCGAAGCCGCGATGCCGATCATCGCGATCATGGGCGTGGCCTATGTCCAGCGTGACGGCACCCACATCCGCATGGACATGCTGGTGGGCAAACTCAAGGGCCGCCTGCTGTGGCTGTTTGAACTCATTTCCGTCCTGCTGATGCTGCTGCTGATCGTCTTCCTCACCTGGGGCGCGTGGGAGCACTTCGACCGCTCCTTTGACTGCGCCCGCCCGCTGTGCAGCCGCGACAGTTCCATCGACATCGGCCTGCCGATCTGGCCCAGCAAACTGGTGGTGCCTTTCGCCTTCGCCGTGCTGGTGCTGCGGCTGCTCTTGCAGGCCTGGGGCTTTGGCCGCGCGCTGGTGCTGGGGCTGGAAAGCCCCGTGGCGGTGCCGCTGTCACTGACAATCGAAGAACAGGCCATGGCCGAAGCCAAAGCGCTGGAAGGGTCTGACTGATGGAACCGATTGAAATTGGCCTCTGGGTCTCGGGCGGCATGCTGGTGATGGTGGTGCTGGGCATGCGCGTGGCCTTTGCCGCCGGTCTGGCAGGTTTCGTAGGCCTCGTCTGGCTGCGCTGGAACGGCTTTGACTACGACCCCGACCGCTTCTGGAAAGCGGTTGAGATCAGCACCAAGATCGCAGGCCTCACCCCGCACTCCAAAGTCTCCGCCCAGGTGCTCAGCCTGATCCCCGTCTTCATCATGATCGGCTACCTGGCCTATCACGCCAAACTGACGATGGCGCTGTTTGAGGCGGCCAAACGCTGGGTCGCATGGGTGCCCGGTGGCCTCGCCGTGGCCACGGTCTTCGCCACCGCAGGTTTCGCCGCCGTTTCCGGCGCTTCCGTCGCCACCGCCGCCGTCTTTGCCCGCATCGCCATCCCGGAAATGCTCAAAGTCGGATACAACAAACAATTCGCCGCAGGCGTCGTGGCCGCAGGCGGCACGCTCGCCTCGCTGATCCCCCCCTCCGCCATCCTCGTGATCTACGCGATCATCGTCGAACAGGACGTCGGCATGCTCCTGCTCGCAGGCTTTATCCCCGGCGCGTTCTCCGCCATCGTCTACGCCACCATCATCATCGGCATCGCGATGGTCTTCAAATCCGTGGGCCCGCCGGTGGGCGGCTTCACCTGGGGCGAACGCTTCGCCTCCCTGCCGCCCGCCTTGCCCATCGTGGCGGTGGTCGTGATCATCATCTTCTTCGTCTACAACCCATTCGGTGACGCATGGGGCACCCCCACGGAAGGCGGCGCGGTGGGCGCCTTCATCGTCTTCCTGATGGCGCTCTACAAAGGCATGCGCTGGGGCCAGCTGAAAGAAGCCCTTCTGGAAACCGCCAAGCTCACCGTGATGATCTTCACCATCATCTGGGGCGTGCTGATCTACGTCCGGTTCCTCGGCTTCGCCGAACTCCCCGATGCTTTCGCCGCATGGATCACCACGCTGGAGATGTCGCCGCTGTCGATCCTGATCTGCATCCTGCTGGCCTATGCGGTGCTGGGCATGTTCATGGACGCCATCGGCATGCTGCTCTTGACCCTGCCCGTGGTCTACCCGGCGGTGATGGCCCTGAACGGCGGTGAGATGGTCTCCGCCGCAGACAGCGCCTTCGGCATGTCGGGCCCCATGTGCGCGATCTGGTTCGGCATCCTTGTGGTCAAAATGGCCGAATTCTGCCTGATCACCCCGCCCATCGGCCTCAACTGCTTTGTGGTGGCAGGGGTGCGGGATGACCTCAACGTGCAGGACGTGTTCAAGGGCGTCACCCCCTTCTTCATCGCCGACGCCATCACCATCGCCCTTCTGGTGGCCTTCCCCGGCATCGTGCTCTGGCTCCCGTCACTGGCCGGATAAAACCCAAACGCCATGCCCGCGCCCCTCACGCCGGGCATGGCAAACCTCACCCCTTCAATCCCGGTGCCTGCCGCGCGCAGATCCCGCGCGCCCGTCGCCACCAAGCCACCGCCCTGGCCCCTCTTTTTGGCCAGAAATATCCTTGCACCCCAGCAGCCCCAAACGCCCCGCTGATTACTCCACAATATCGCCCTGAAAAAACGCCGCAGCCTCCGCCGTCTGCGGCCCTTCAAACACGCCGGGTGCCCCGCCTTGCTCATGCAACCGCCCGTTCAGCACAAACACCACATCCGTGGCCAGCCGCCGCGCCTGACCCAGATCATGGGTGGTCATCACGATCCGCGTACCGCCCGCATGGGCCGCCTGCAACACCGCTTCAATCTCCCGTGTTGAGCGCCCATCGAGGTTCGCACAGGGCTCATCCAGAAACAGCACACGCGGCGCGCGGATGAGCGCCCGCCCCAACGCCAGCTTCTGCTTCTCCCCGCCAGACAGCCGCGGGGCAGGGCGGTCGAGCATCTCTTCCAGCCCGATCCGCGCCGCCCAATCCACAACCTTGCCCGCAATCTCCGCCTTCGGCATGCCCAGCAACTGCAAGGGGTAAGCCAGGTTCTGCCGCACCGACCGGCGCAGCATGATCGGGCGCTGAAACACATAGGCCTGCTCCTGCCGTGCCGCCGCGTCCCCGCTGGACCACGCCACCGTCCCCGAGGACACCCGCTCCACCCCGTGCAGCACCTTCAATAGCGTCGTCTTGCCCGCGCCGTTTGGCCCCAGCACAATGGTGAAACCGCTGCCGCCCAAGGTCAGGGTGATCGGCCCAAGGATCGCCTTGCCCCGCCGCGTCACGCACACCTCTCTCAACTCAACAGAAGGCCCTACCATGTCCCCTCCCGCTCTGTCCGGGACAGGGTGTGGATGGCGAAGTTCACAATCAGTGCCAGCGCGATCAGCACAAACCCCAATCCCAGCGCCAGCGCGAAATCCCCCTTGCCGGTCTCCAGTGCAATCGCCGTGGTCAGCACGCGGGTGGCGTGATCAATATTGCCCCCCACGATCATGATCGCCCCCACTTCCCCAATCGCGCGGCCAAACCCCGCCAGCGCGCCGGTCAGCAACGCCCGCCGCCCGTCCCAGATCAGCGTCACCACCCGCTGGCGGCTCGACGTGTTGAGGGAGATCAACAGATCATGATACTCCGCCCACAATTCCCGCATCGCCTGATGGGTGATCGAGGCAATGAGCGGCGTGATGATGACCACCTGTGCGATGATCATCGCCGTAGGCGTGAAGAGCAGCCCCAGCACCCCGAACGGCCCCGACCGCGACAGCAGCAGATAGACAATCAACCCCACCACCACCGGCGGCAGCCCCATCAGCGCATTCAGCGTCGCAATCGCCGCCCGCCTGTAGCGAAACCGCCGGATCGCCAGCCATGTGCCGAGGGGCAGGGCAACACCGCAAGCAATCACCAAAGCCGACAGGCTGACCTGCAAGGACCGCAGCGTGATCTCCACCAGATCCCCGTCCAGCGTGACGATCAGCCGGAAGGCTTCCAGCATGCCGGCCCAAATCTCATTCATTGGAAATCTGTCCTAACCGCCGCGCCGCGCCCGTTAGTCCAACCGCACGGCAGGACCGGAGGTCCGCTCCTGCGCAGAGAAACCCACCTGATCCAGCACCGCGTTTGATCCCACGGCGATGACCGCAATCGCCACAAAGGCAACAAGCATGGCTTTCATATCAGTCCTCTCCCTGTGCCGTGTGGACCCGCAGATAGTCTATCAGGTCGTCCCGGTCCTGCTTTTTCACAATGCGCTGCATCGGCATCTTGGACCCCGGTATAAAGTGATCCGGCCCCAGATCGAACAAACCATTGATCGTCTCTGCTGACCAGACAATTTCCGACGTATCCAGCGTGGGCGAGTAGCTGTAATCGGGCACCGTCCCCGCCTTGCGCCCGAAAAGCCCATGCAGGCTCGGCCCCGCCTTGCGCGCAGACCCCGCCGTCAACGTATGACAGATCGAACATTTGCGTTTGAACTGACGTTCCCCGTTGGGCAGGCTCTCAGGCTTTTCCAGAAAACTGCGCGTGCCACCGGCCATCGGTTCCAGCGCGCTCATGGTGTCGACGGGCCAGGAATACATGATGTCCTCAATCCCGCCCGCGTGGATGGATCGCCCGTCCGGCGAAAACGCCAGCGCCCACACCGGGCCAGAACGCGAGGCGCGGAAATCATGGGTGATCTTGCGTGCTTCGGTGTCGATCAGCATGATATAGCCCTGACCGTCCCCCACCGCGAGGGTCTGCGTCACATCACTATAGGCCATCGCCAGAATGGGCCGCCGCCCCAAGGTAAAATCGGCAATCTGCGCGCGGGTCTCCAGATCAATGATCCGCGTGCCGCCATCGGTGGCCCCGTAAGCCAGCCAGCCTGCGGCATCATTCACGATCAGCTCGTTCACCCCGAAGCCATGTTTGACGATCACGTTTGACACCACCTGCGGCCCGTCAAACCGCCACGACCGGATCGTCCCGTCGACAGAGGCCGAATAGATCGTCTTGCCATCGCCTGAGAAGGTCACCGCGTTCACGCCCGCCTTGTGCCCCGTGAGCTTGCGCCGGGTGGCCTGCCAATCCGCCATCGGCCCATCTTGCCCGGTCACCAGCGTCAATCCAATCGTCGTGTCCCAGGACGCGGTCGCCATGGTCTGCCCATCCGGGCCAAAGGCCACATCCGTGACCTTGGCGGTATGTTCCGCCACGGGCCGACCCGCCCCCTCAGCCGTCGACCACAGCCAAACCTTGAAGTCATCCCCGCCGGAGGCGAACACATCGTCAGACCAGAACCCAACCGTGTTCACCGCCGCCCGGTGCCCTTCAAACCACGCAGGCGCGGTCCCGTCCCACAGGCCAACCGAGTTGTCAAAACTCGCCGTGGCAATCTGGCCCGCAGGGGACACCGCAATATCCATGATCGGCCCGCCATGGCCCTTGAGCGTGAAGAACGCCTGCCCGGACGCAGGCCCCACCACAGACCCCGCGCAGACCGCCGCTATGACCAGCGCCCGCAGCATTCACTCAGCGGGCGTCGCGCTTTCAGGGGCGGCCTTTTGCTTGGCCTGCACCTCTTCCACCCAAAGCGAATGGTGCTCCTTGGCCCATTGCTCTTCCACCTGACCGGAGCCCATGGCGTCATAGGCGCCTTCCATGCCCACCGATCCGATGTAGATATGCGCCAGCACAATCGCCATCAGCACAAAGCTGACAATGGCGTGCCACAGCTGGGCAAACTGCATTTCCTGATGCGGTGCCAGAACCGTGGGCAATTCACCCAGCCCCAGCGCACCCGATATGCCCCAGGCGTTCATCTTGGCAAAGGTCGCGGCAAACATGTTCATCTCGAACGGGAACAGCAGCGCAAGGCCGGAGACAGAGATTGACCCGCCCAGCAGGATGACCGACCAGAAGATCAGTTTTTGCCCCGCATTGAACTTCTTCGCAGGTGGATGCCCTTTGGTGAAAATCCCGCCGCCTTTCAGCAGCCAGTTGATGTCCGTCCGGTCCGGCAGGTTGTGAATGACCCACATCACAAAGATCATCACCAGTGCGATCATAAACGCCCATGAGACGTTGTTGTGCACCCATTTCGATGCAATCGCGATGGTGGAGAATGCCTCATGCCCAAAGGCCGGGATCAGGACTTTGCGCCCGAATAGCGTGATCAACCCGGTGATGCCCAGCAGGATGAACGACCCTGCCAGCAACCAATGGCCAAACCGCTCAATCGCCTTGAACCGCTCAATCCGGCGGCCCGTCTTCTCCCCGTCGATGCGGATGCGCCCGCGCAGCAGATAAAACAGCGCCAGCAGCACCAAGGTGCCACCCATCAGATAGGCCCCATAGGTCGACAGCGGCCCTTCGCGGAAAGTCAGCCACTTCATGCCACCGTCCTGCACCAGCGTTGTGGCCGCAGGCCCGCGATAGGTGGAGGTGATGTCCGCAGACCCAAAGCGCAATGCGCGCCACAGCTCCGGGTCCGATGAGCCGCCCAAAGTGCCCAGTTGATTGGCCATACCAGCAGCCGAATCCGGATTGCCCACCGCGTCCGAGCGGAAGCTGTTGTCCACCGTCTCCCCCCGCTGGCGGGCCAGAATATCCTCCAGCGACTGCGCACCACCGGTCGCGGACCGGTCCGGGGCAGGGGCCTCCGCCTCTTGCGCATGGGCCGTGGTCAGAAACGTCAGGGTCAGCAGCAGGGCGATCAGCGCGCGCATGGGGGTATCCTTGTGAATTTCATATCAGCGAAAAAGGGCGACCCCCGTGGGAGCCGCCCTGATTTGTGTCTCACGTCAGAGCGGTTTAACCGTCGCGCTGACCATAGGCTGAACCCCAGCCCCAGGCACCGGAGCCAAAGCCCCGCGCCACCACACGTTCGCGGTAGATGCCGGAAACAACGTCCCCGTCACCCGCCAGCAGTGCCTTGGTTGCGCACATCTCAGCGCAGATCGGCAGCTTGCCTTCCGCGATGCGGTTCTTGCCGTATTTGGCGAACTCCGCGGTGGAATGGGTCTCCTCCGGACCACCGGCGCAGAAGGTACATTTGTCCATCTTGCCACGGGATCCGAAATTGCCCGCCTGCGGGAACTGCGGCGCGCCGAAAGGGCACGCGTAGAAACAGTATCCACAGCCAATGCAGAGGTCTTTGGAGTGGAGCACCACCCCCTCCTCGTTCTGGTAAAAGCAGTCTGTCGGGCAGACCGCCATACAGGGGGCATCCGAACAATGCATACATGCCACGGAAATCGACCGTTCTCCGGGAGAGCCGTCATTGATGGTGACGACCTTCCGGCGGTTGATGCCCCAGGGCACTTCATGTTCGTTCTTACATGCTGTCACGCAGGCATTGCATTCAATGCAGCGTTCGGCATCCACGAGAAACTTTGCTCTTGCGGCCATTGTCTATGTCCTCCTTACGCTGCCCAGATTTTGCAAAGAGTGGCTTTCGTCTCTTGCATCTGGGTGACTGAATCGTAGCCATAGGTTTGTGCGGTGTTGGTACTTTCGCCCAGCACATAAGGGTCCGCACCGTCGGGATATTTGTGACGTTGGTCTTCGCCCTCAAAATGCCCGCCGAAGTGGAACGGCATGAAGGCCACGCCTTCGCCAACCCGTTGGGTGACCATGGCCATCACTTTGACCTTGCCGCCTTCGGGGCCTTCCACCCAGACCTGTTCGCCATCCCGGATGCCAAGGTTGTTGGCGTCGCGGGTGTTGATCTCAACGAACATGTCCTGCTGTAGCTCAGCGAGCCACGGGTTGGAGCGTGTCTCATCCCCGCCGCCTTCATATTCCACCAGACGACCGGACGTCAGGATCATTGGATAATCCTTTGAGAAGTCCTGCTTCTGGATAGAGGCATACATGGTCGGCAAGCGGTAGAACTTGCGGTCCTCGTAGGTGGGGTAATCCGCAACCAGATCGCGACGGTTGCTGTACAGCGGCTCGCGGTGAACCGGGATCGGGTCCGGGAAGGTCCAGACAACCGCACGGGCCTTGGCGTTGCCAAAGGGCGCACATTCATGCGCAATCGCAACCCGCTGGATGCCGCCCGACAGGTCGGTCTTCCAGTTGGTCTTGGGCCCCGCCACCGCATCAATCGCGGCGCGTTCCTCTGCCGTCAGCTCGCTGTCCCAACCAAGGTCCATCAGCATCTGCATCGTGAACTCGGGATAGCCATCCTGAATGTCCGATCCCAGGCTGTAGACCCCTTCGGCCAGCAGGTTCTCCCCATCCCGCTCCACGCCGAAACGGGCGCGGAAGGTCAGGCCACCTTCAGAGACACGCTTGGACATGTCGTAAAGGTTCGGCGTGCCGGGGTGGTTCATCTCTGGCGTGCCCCAGCTTGGCCATGGCAGACCGTAGTAATCGCCATCCGCCGGGCCACCCACCGCTTGCAGCGTGGTGCGGTCAAACGTGTGCTGGTTGGCCATGTGCATCTTGATGCGCTCTGGGCTCTGACCGGTATAGCCGATGGTCCACATGCCGCGGTTGAACTCCCGCGTGATGCTTTCGACCACGGGTGTTTCCGCATCTTCCATCTCAATGTTGCGGAACAGACGGTCGCCCCAGCCAAACTTGTTGGCAAACTTCGCCATGATCACCTCATCGGGGAGGCTTTCAAACAGCGGATCGACCACCTTGTCGCGCCACTGCAACGACCGGTTCGAGGCGGTGACAGAGCCGCGCGTCTCAAACTGCGTACAGGCAGGCAACAGGTAGACGCCATCGGTGCGGTCATGCAGCACCGCAGACACCGTTGGATAAGGATCGATGACCACGAGCATATCAAGCTGCTCCATCGCGGTCTTCATTTCCTTCATACGGGTCTGTGAGTTGGGCGCGTGACCCCAGAGCACCATGGCGCGCACCTTGTCAGGATTGTCCATGTTTTCAGGGTCTTCCAGCACGCCGTCAATCCAGCGCGACACCGGAATACCGGTGAGGTTCTGCAACGACTTGTCCTTGCCTTCGGCATCCTTGGTCATCGCGAACTGGGCTTTCAGCCAGTCCGCATCTTCCTCCCAGACGCGACCCCAGTGGGCCCATGCGCCTGCGGACAGACCGTAGTAACCGGGCAGCGTGTGGCTGAGAACACCAAGGTCCGTCGCGCCCTGCACGTTGTCGTGGCCGCGGAAGATGTTGGTGCCGCCACCGGAGGTGCCCATGTTGCCAAGCGCCAGCTGCAACACACAATAGGCACGTGTGTTGTTGTTGCCGTTGGTGTGCTGGGTGCCGCCCATGCACCAGATCACGGTGCCGGGACGGTTGTTGGCCATGGTCCGCGCCACGCGCTTGAGCTGCGAACCGGGCGCACCGGTCACACGCTCGACTTCTTCAGGTGTCCACTTGGCCACTTCTTCCTTGATCTGGTCCATGCCCCAGACACGGGTGCGGATGAACTCCTTGTCCTCCCAGCCGTTCTCGAAGATGTGGTAGAGGATACCCCAGACCAGCGCCACGTCGGTGCCGGGACGGAAACGCACATATTCATCCGCATGGGCCGCCGTGCGGGTAAAGCGCGGGTCACAGACGATGACGGGTGCGTTGTTCTGCTCCTTGGCTTTCAGCAAGTGCAACAGCGAGACGGGGTGCGCCTCTGCCGGGTTGCCGCCGATGATGAAGATCGCCTTGGAATTGTGGATGTCGTTGTAGCTATTGGTCATCGCCCCATAGCCCCAGGTGTTGGCAACACCCGCCACCGTGGTGGAGTGACAAATCCGCGCCTGGTGATCCACGTTGTTGGTGCCCCAATAGGCAGCAAACTTGCGGAAGAGATAGGCTTGTTCGTTGTTATGCTTGGCAGAACCGAGCCAGTAGACGGAATCCGGTCCGCTTTCTTCGCGGATATTCATCATGCCGTCGCCGATCTCATTGATCGCCTGATCCCATGAGATGCGCTTCCATTCCCCGTTTTCTTTCTTCATCGGGTACTTGAGGCGGCGTTCACCATGGGCGTGCTCGCGCACAGCGGCCCCTTTGGCGCAATGGGCACCAAGGTTGAAGGGGCTGTCCCAACCGGGTTCCTGACCCGTCCAGACACCATTGGCGACCTCAGCCACCACCGTACAGCCCACAGAACAGTGGGTGCAGACGGATTTGATCGTTTCGACCGCGCCATTCACGGCCGTTGCGGCAGAGGCCTGAGTGACCGTGCCACCCGTGGCCGAAATCGCAGCCAGACCACCAATGGCCAGACCCGAGCCGCGCAGGAACGCCCGGCGGTCTACTGATTTTTCTGCGATGTCTGAAAGTATGCCGGTCCGCTGGGGGCGTCGCGCAACCCCGTTGGTCTTTTTCCTAAGCATTTTAGTTCCTCCCTTGCGTGCTCGGGGCCAGCCCCTCGCTTGCTTGGTTATGATTGTGTCCTCAGACAGTCGGGCGTCACGCAACCAGTCGTCCCAGGATCGTCATCGTTGTGTCGTCTTGTGATGGCGTCCTAGAAGCGGGCGCTGTCGAGGTAGGCGCGGGTGTGCGCGGTGTCCTGCATCTTTTCAGATGTCGGATCGACTGGGTTGGCCTCAGCCGTGTCAGTGCTGGCGGCCAGAGCCACAGCAGCAACCGGCGCGGTGGTCCCGGCCAGTTTCAGAAAGTCGCGGCGATTGGTGCCTGTCTCTTTCTTGGTCATTGGGGATGTCTCCCTCCCTTGTTGTGGTGGGCATCCCCACCGATGATTTCTGCCGCTTATGCAGCAGTCATGCGAAATGCTTCGCGTTCGATGTCCATGAACTCCCGCCCCACAGCGCCCAATGACGCATAGAGAATGGAATTCTTCGCCGCTTCCAGATCCGAAAAGAAATGTCCGGCCCAGGGCGCGATGTGCTTGTTGTAAAACGTCTTTTGGTCGTCCAGCGTGGCAACCTGCCCAAACCGCCCCACGATCATGCCCGCCATCATCTCCATCAGGGAGGCGATGTTGTCTTCGGGCTCAAACACATTGGGCGCACGGCTCATGCTGCGCGCGGCCATGTCTGTGCGCAGCGTCGCCAGCGGCTTTTCGTTCAGGAACCCGGTCAGGTAATAACTCGCATAGGGCAGCAACTCCCCCCGACCCAACCCGATGAAGAGCGCGTTGAACTCGCTTTCCACAGTCTTGGGTTTGCTGGCTTTGGCGACCCGCGCCAGACCGGCAATGGCTTTGCCCAATTCACTCTCATCGCCGGACAGGCCCGCACATTGATCCAGCAACAGCTGATCCGGCGGGCCGGACAACATCAGCCCCAGAAAGTTATAGAGGTCCGCACGCAGGCGGTCCTCGGAGGCGACAGTGATATCTTCGGCAGCGTTCACGCGGTTTCCTCAGTTACGAATTTCATCCGGCGCGGGGCAGGGGCGGCATAGGCCATCTCTTCCTCTTCCGGCGCGGGGGCCTCATCGACCTCTGGCGCGGTCTCCTCGGCCGTGGCGACCAGCACCTCTTCCTCGACCGGCGCCTCCTCCGGCGCCTCTTCCACATCCGGGGCCGCTTCAGCTTTTTCCGCCTGACGGGCCATTTCCTCTACGTGTTTCAGCATGCCTTTGCCCACCTGATAGGCGGTCTGCATGTTTTCCACCACCATGGCGCTGTCGGTGAAATCCTCACCGTAATCCACCAGCATATCGACGTTTGCCAACACCGGGTTCGACCGCCACAAGGTGCGCAGCGCGCGGCGGCGGATCTGATCCGGCACGGCCTTGGCCATGAACACGCTGAAATCATCGCCCTGCACCAGCGTGTCCGGGTCCGGCAGTTCCAACGCCTCCAGCACTTCGGCCTCTGACATCTCTTCATAGACCGCGTGTTCTTCTGCCAGCGCCTCGGCTTGAACGGCAGCCTTCTCGGCCTCCGCCTCTGCAACGACCCCGGCGCGGCGGCGTGCCCAGAAATCACCGCGCGCGGTCAATGCACCGTCTCCTTGGTCGACGGCGCGCGGTACACATCCGCCACCTGCCGGATGCGCGCATCGCCAATGCCGTCTTCCTTGCGGTCGACCCGGCTCTTGTCACGGCGGCGCTTTATAAACACCTCATCCTCGTGATGCAGTTCCACATAATCCCGGATCCAGGCCACCAGCCCTTCGGGCATCGGCACTTTCTCCACCAGCTCTTCGCCCGTATCCGCATAATCCTGCGCCTCGTAAGGAGAGGCCGTGACCAGCGTCACATCCAGCGGATTGTCCCCCTCGGACGGGCGCATCACGACGTAAATGGCAGGCACCTTGGCCGACAACCCATGCAGATAGGCCTCCGTATCGGTACGGAACAATTCCAGCGGCAGGGTGGCGGCATGATACTCCACCGCGTCGCCATCTGTGCGCAGCTCTTTCCAGTCCGCCTTGCCCGCGCCGGGCAGCACAGCCACCGCTTTCCACACATACGCAGCCCAGCGGGTCACCCCCGGTACGCGGCGGATGACAACGCCCAGCGGCATCGAGATGGATTTGGGGCTTTGGCTGGTCAAGGTGTCCCTGGGTCTGGCGTTGGCGAGGTCAACTGTTGGCTGCTGCCATGATTGTCTGATTCAGGGGTATTTTCAAAGAAGTTTTTGCCATCTCAGACCGTCAAATTCCATTGTGCTGCGGCGCGGCAAGCGCTTGCATTTCGTTTCGGTCAACAGGGCTTGACCCATGCGTGATCCGGGCGCGCCAACGTGTCAGGACAAATTTTTCCTTCGCACATGCAGCATTGCCGGATCAGGGTGCGCACCGCCAGAAATGTGGTTTACGCTGAGGGTGAATCGCGGCTAGCCTACCGGGCGCGCTGCACCTGCAGCAGACAGATCGAGGGGCAAAAATGGCCAAACGGCTTATTCTATGTGACTGCGCAGGCAGCCAGTCTGTAAATGCAGAAGGCATCGCGGAAGGTGCGGGGGTGGCATGCTCCAGGGTGTACACCGCGCTCTGTACCACGCAGATCGAACAGGCGGCCAAGGAACTGGGGCAGGGGGAGGCACTCATCGCCTGCCAGCAGGAACGCCAGACCTTCGAAGACCTCGCGGCTGAACTCGACATCGACACCCCCGGTTTCGTCGACCTGCGCGACCGCGCGGGCTGGGGCGAAGGCAATGCCGCGCCCAAGATGGCTGCCCTCGCCGCCGAAGCGGCCCTTGCCCTGCCGATTGGCAAATCCGTGGACGTGGTCTCTGACGGCACCTGCCTGATCATCGGGGGGGAGGCCGCCCTTGCCGCGGCCGCTGACCTCAGCGAAACCCTCGCCATCACCGTTTTGCTGAGCGACCCCGACCTGATCCCCGCCAGCCGCGCCTTCGACTGCGTCGTCGGCACCATCCGCACCGTCGCGGGTGCATTGGGTGATTTCACCGTCAAATTCGACGCCCTGCAACAGATCCAGCCCGGCGGGCGCGGGGCCTTCACGCTGAGCGATCCCCAAAACGGCGCGGTCTCCGGCTGCGACATCATCCTTGATCTTTCTGGCGCTTCCGCCCTCGTCCCCGCCCCCGACAAGCGCGAAGGCTACCTGCGCGCCGATCCGTCCCACGCGCCCTCCATCGCCAAAGCCGTGTTGGAAGCCTCGCAACTCGTCGGCACGTTTGAGAAACCCCTCTACGTGCGCTTGGAGCCCAGCCTCTGCGCTCACAGCCGCGCGGAACAAGCGGCCTGTTCCAACTGCCTCAACGTCTGCCCCACGGGGGCCATCACCTCCGCCGGGGAACATGTCGCCATCGACCCGATGATCTGCGCAGGCTGCGGGTCGTGCTCCGCCGTCTGCCCCTCCGGAGCCATCAGCTATGACGCGCCGCCCGTCGATGCGATCTTCCGCAGGCTCACCACTTTGGCGTCTACCTACCGCAAATCGGGCGGTACCGCGCCGCACTTGCTGGTCCATGACGCGACACATGGGGTGGAAATGATCTCCCTCGCGGCCCGTTTCAGCCGGGGCTTGCCCGCCCATGTGATCCCGCTGGAAGTGGATGCTTTGTCGGGCTTCGGCCACGCGGAAATGCTTGCCGCGCTCTCCGCCGGGTTTGAGCATGTCGATATCCTGATGTCCCCCAAAACCGAAAGGGAGGTGCTGGACATCCAAGCCGCCCTCACCACCGCCATGGCCGGGGCAGAGGCCGTCCGCCTGCTGTACCCCGCTGACCCGGATGCGCTGTGCGACACGCTCTATGACACAACACCCGAAACGCGCACCTGCGCCCCGGTCCTGCCGATGGGCACCCGCCGTCAGGTCGCGCGCCTCGCCGCCAAGGCGCTACAGCCGGAGGCCGAAATCCTCGACCTCCCCGAAAACGCGCCCTATGGCGCGATCTTGGTGGACAAAGACGCCTGCACGCTCTGCCTCTCCTGCGTCTCCCTCTGCCCCTCCGGCGCGCTGGGCGACAACCCTGATCTTCCGCAACTGCGCTTTCAGGAAGACGCCTGCCTGCAATGCGGGCTGTGCAGCAACATCTGCCCCGAAGACGCCATCACCCTGAAACCTCAGATGAATCTGACCGACGCCGCCTTCACCCAGCAGGTCATCAACGAAGAGGAACCCTTTGCCTGCATCGAATGCGGCAGCCTCTTCGGCTCCAAATCCACCATTGCGAAGATCACCGAAAAGCTCGCGGGCAAACACGCGATGTTCGCCACCTCAGACGCGGCCAAAATGATCCAGATGTGCGAGAACTGCCGCATTCAGGCGCAGTACCATTCCACCGACAACCCATTTCAGGGCGGCGAACGCCCCCGCGTGCGCACCTCCGAGGACTACTTCTCCAAACGCAAGGATCACTGAGTTTGCAACGCTGCCCCCAGATCGGCAGGCGCGATGGAGCCGACATAGGCCGTGATTGCTTCAATCTCCTCCCATGTGACCTCAATCGGGGCAATGGGAGAGGGCAGGTTTTCCGGAAACGGCTCCGTGATCTCCGCCACCTGCGTGAAGGCGGGATGGGGGCGCAGCATGAAAAACGTCTCGAACCGCTCCTGCCAGTCGGGGAAGGTGCGCATCAGGGCGAACGACGGGGTCGAGCCGATGGCGTTCATCCGGTTCTTCTCATTCACCACATGACAGCGTCCGCATTTGGTGAGGCTCGATTCCTCGCCCAACACCAGATCGCCTGTGACCGCCGCCACCTGCACCTTGGCCTGCACGCTGACATCCGCGCTGAACATTGCCTCCCCATCGGGCGCAAAAGCCTCAATCGTGCGTTTGCCCACGTCCGACAGCAGCCATGTTTCAAACGCATCCGTGTATTGCCCGTCCGTCTTGCTCAGCGCCCAGACGGTATCGCCCTGCCGAAACACCGGCGTGCCGTCCGGCCCGAAGGCCGCGTCACCCGCCCCCTCGCTGACGGTGATCCGTATCCCCGTCTTCAACGAAAACCGCGGCAGCATGTGTTTCATCAACCCGGTCTCAACCAGACTTTGCGGGGCTTGCAGGGTGAAGGCTTTCTCCTGCGCCAGCGCCGGGCTGGCCATAAGCAGCGCCACACCAATAAGTTTCTTCAACATTGCACCCCTCTCACACCCGGCTCAGGTTGCACGTCAGCCTAGGGGCGTTAGTGTGTTTCCGTCAACTTTTCCAAATCCACAAAGGACCATCAGATGAGCGAAGACTTCAACATGTCGATGCGCAAATTTCTCAAGCAGGTGGGCGTGACCTCCCAGCAGGCCATCGAAGAAGCCATGCGCAATGCAGGCGACACCGCCGGCAACAGCTTTGAGGCAAAAATGGTCCTGACCGTGGACGGCATCGACCTTGAGCATGTAGTCACCGGCAAGATCGAAGGCGCATAAGTGAGCATCTCAAGAGAAGACGTTCTGGCCTGTTTGAAAACGGTCAAAGCCCCCTCCGGCGTGGATCTGGTCGAAGCGGGTCTTGTCCGCGCGCTTAGCGTTGACGCCGGCGCCGTGCGGTTCGTGATGGAAGTGGACGCCCCCGATCCCTTCCTGCCCGCCAAGGCAGAGGCCGAAGAGAAACTGGCCGCCCTTGGGGCTGCGTCCGTCTCCATCGTGATGACAGCGCACAGCACGCCCAAACCACCCCCCGATCTGAAAGCAGGCCGAAAGGCCGAACCCGCAGGCCCCGAAAAAGTCCCCGGCATCGACCGCATCATCGCCGTCGCCTCCGGCAAGGGCGGCGTGGGCAAATCCACCGTTGCGGCCAACCTCGCCTGTGCGCTGGCTGCCGAAGGCCGCCGGGTGGGGATGCTGGATGCAGACGTCTACGGGCCGTCCCAGCCGCGCATGCTGGGCGTTTCCGGCAGGCCCCAAAGTCCCGATGGCAAGATCATCCTGCCGCTGCGGAATTTTGGTGTAACAATGATGTCTATCGGCTTGATGACAAACGAAGATCAGGCTGTGGTCTGGCGCGGCCCGATGCTGATGGGCGCGCTGCAACAGATGCTGGGACAGGTGCAATGGGGCGCGCTGGACGTGCTGATCGTGGATCTGCCGCCGGGCACCGGGGACGTGCAGATGACGCTCGCGCAAAAGGCGCAACTCGACGGCGCGCTGATCGTCTCCACCCCGCAGGACGTGGCGCTCTTGGATGCGCGCAAGGGCATCGACATGTTCAACCAGATGGGCACGCCCGTGATTGGCATGATCGAGAATATGTCCACCCACATCTGCTCCAACTGCGGGCACGAAGAGCACGTCTTCGGCCATGGCGGCGTGAAGGCGGAAGCGGAGAAACTCGGCGTGCCACTTCTCGCTGAAATTCCCCTGCATCTCGACATCCGTGTGGCCGCAGACGGCGGCGCACCCATCGTGGTCTCCAAACCCGAGAGCGCACAGGCCGAAGCCTTCCGCAACGTCGCCAAATCCCTGATCGCGGCGGGCAAGGCATGACGACGCCCACCTTTCCCCCTCTTTTCAGCGGCTTGGCGGTCGAAGGTCATGTGGATCCTTTCGACAAGGCCTGCGTGGAAGCCGCCCGTGGCTGTGATGCTGGCCTCGTCGTACACAACCTCAGCGCCAACGCCCTGCGCGCCGCTCTGGTCTTCGCCCCTGACGTGACGCTGGACAAGGCGATGGCGATGCTGCCGCTCTGCGGTGTGGGGTTCCAAAACGCCCTCGGCGCGCTGGCACCGCCGGAAGTGGCCGTACACCTCGACTGGCACGGCGGCATCCGCATCAATGGAGCCACCTGCGGCGGGCTGCGTGTGGCTGCGTCTACCAATGATCCCAAAGCGGAACCCGACTGGCTGGTTGTTGGCCTGACGCTGCCGCTCTGGCCCGAAAGCGACAACCCCGGCGAAACCCCGGACCAGACAGCGCTCTATGCCGAAGGTTGCGCGGATGTGAATGCCGTTGATCTGCTGGAGGCTTGGGTCAAACACACCCTTGTGGGCATCAACACATGGCAGGACGCAGGCCCCGCGACGCTGCACAGCGACTGGCGCGCGCTGGCCTATGGCATCGGCGAAGACGCCGCGCAGGGGGCGATGAGCGGCACCTTCCTCGGCATCGACGAAGATTTTGGCATGCTGCTGCGCGACAGTGACACCACCCACCTCATCCCCCTGACCACCCTATTGGAGGGGTCCTGACATGATGCTCGCCCGCGCGATCCACTTTGACGAAAGTGACATGAACATCTTCCACAAACCCGCCCGCACCGGGGAATGGTGCATCTCGGGCGGCTTTGAATTCTCCAACTGGTCTGAGGCCGACCTGACCGGCAAGGCCCGGCAGGCGTTTTCAAACGGCTGGCTGGGGGTGGAAACCTTTGGCAGGGTGTCGGTGGTGGCGATCACCCAGATCGAACAGGCCGAACTCGACACCCTCGTGACAGCGCTCGCCCAACACTTCGTCGACATCTACGGCGCGCCCTCCGTGGCGGAAGCCGAAGGCGTGGCCCGCGAGGAACTCATGCACATGGTGGAGACCTGTGACGGCCAGCCTGCCAACACGTTGCTGCTGATCTCACGCGAGCTGACAGAGGCCGGGGTGAAGGAAAGCGTGCGCATCGTGGAGGCCCGCGATGCGGGTCTGGACCAATTCGCCATTCACGGGTCGCTCGACGAAGACTAGAATGGCGGCTTGTCCAGCACGGTCACAAAAGGCGCCCGCCAGGCAGGGGCCGGGTAGGGGTCGGGCCAGTATTCCACCTGCCGCCGGATCAGCCCGTCTTCGATCGTGTGAAACGTCACCGCCCGGTCATGCCGCGTGCCATCGCTGACCTCCACGTCGGACACCGCGTCATGGTCCCCCGCCACAAGACGCACGACATTGAACTGCCACAGCCCCTCCGCCGGAAACCCGCTGTTGAGCGCGGCAAAGGCGTCGCGCCCGCGCAGATACTCCCCGGTTTGCGGCATGAAATACTCATATTGGGCATGCAAGAACGTGCTGGCATGACCGAAATCATTGGTCCCCATCGCCGCCCAGAAATCGCTGATCAATTGCGCTGACATCGTCCCTCCTGCCTGCCAAAACCGTAAGCAGCGCCCAAATCGCTGTCAACGCAGGCACCTTTCCCAAAACGCCCAAGGCTGCTAACAGCCCAACCAAACCCAACCCGCCAAGGACACGTCCCGATGCCCAACCCAGCAATTGAACAGGCCGCCCGCCTGTCTGTGGCGCCGATGATGGATTGGACCGACCGCCACTGCCGGTATCTGCACCGGCTGCTGAGCGGGCGGGCGTTGCTCTATACGGAGATGGTCACGGCCCCTGCCTTGGTGCGGGGCGGGGCGCTGCATCTGCTGGACCATGGCGAGGCGGAACATCCTGTGGCGCTGCAACTGGGCGGCTCTGATCCGGTGGAACTGGCCCAAGCCGCAAAGCTGGGGGAAGCGGCGGGCTATGATGAGATCAACCTCAACGTCGGCTGCCCGTCAGACCGGGTGCAATCGGGCTGCTTTGGCGCGGTGCTGATGGAACGTCCTGCGCTGGTGGCCGCCTGCGTGGCCGAGATGCGCGCGGCGGTCGATGTGGATGTGACCGTGAAATGCCGCATCGGGGTGGATGATCAGGAGCCTGCCGAGGTCCTGCCGGAGTTTCTGGCCCAGATCATCGCCGCAGGCTGCACCCGCGTGACGATCCATGCGCGCAAGGCATGGTTGCAGGGGCTCAGCCCCAAGGAAAACCGCGACATTCCCCCGCTGGATTATCCGCTGGTGATGCAGATGAAGCAGTATTTTCCCAATCTGCACATCTCCCTCAATGGCGGCATCACCACGCTGGATCAGGCGGAGGCGCTGCTGGATGCGGGTCTGGACGGGGTGATGATCGGCCGCGCAGCCTATCACAGCCCCGCAGAGATCCTCAGCACCGCCGACCGGCGGATTTTCGGACAGGGCACGGATACCACCGCCGAAGACGCTGTGCGCGCGATGCTGCCCTATATCGAGGCGCATCTGGTGGCGGGCGGCAGGCTCCATCAGGTCACCCGGCACATGCTGGGGCTCTTCACCGGGCGGCCCGGCGCGCGGGTGTGGCGGCGGACCTTGTCGGAAGGCGTGGCGAAACCGGGCGCGGGACCCCAGTTGGTTCTGGCGGCACTGGAGGAGGTCTTGGCTTTGGGGCGGCAACAGGCGGCGGAATAGCCGAAGGCGGGCACCAGAAGAGATTTTAACCCTCCGGGGGGGTTTTTAAACCATTTGGAAGGGGCGGAGAGGGGGGAGACCTGTCCTGCTGTTTGATCCAATGGGGAGGGGTTGGCGTAGGTCTTTTAAAAGGAGGGCGCAGTGCATCACATTCCATATGTTCTGAACATTCTGATCCTGGTGCCTGTGGTGGCGGGGTTGATCCGGCATCCGGTGGGAGAGGCGTTGGCCGCATTTGGCGGGATTGCGGATGCGCCGGCGTTGCGGATGCTGGTGGCGTCGCTTTGGGCGGGCGTGTTGGTGGTGTCGGCCCTTGCGCTGATGGATCCGCTGCGGTTCTGGCCGGTGCTGCTGTTTCAGGTGGTCTACAAGACGTTTTTTGTGCTGCTGTGGGTCGTCCCGATCTGGCTGGGGCGGGCTGAGGGGGGGATCCCTGTGGGGCCGGTGGCGGTCTTTGGGTTCATCATCGCGGTCTGGCCCTTTTTCATTGTGGCCGCGTGGCGTTCAGGGCAGATGTAGCGGCGCGATTGACGAAGGACGTATTGAATGCCCGATCCCACGCTTTTGATCAGCATGGCCCTGCTGCTGGCCGCCATTGGTGCGTTTGCCGGCGTGCTGGCGGGGCTCTTGGGCGTGGGCGGCGGCATCGTGCTGGTGCCTGCGTTTTTCTATGCCTTTCAGACGCTGGGCTATGACGGGCCGCAGCTGATGCAGATGTGTCTGGCGACCTCACTGGCGACGATCATCGTGACCTCGCTGCGGTCGGTGCATGGGCACAGCAGGAAAGGTGCGGTGGATTGGGAGATCCTGCGCGGCTGGGCACCGGGGATCGCGGTGGGGGCGGTGATCGGCATGTTCGTGGTGGCCGGATTGCGGTCGCAGACCTTGCAGGCGATCTTTGGCATTCTGGCGCTGATTGTCGGGCTTTACATGGGCTTTGGCCGCGCGGAATGGCGGCTGGGGCAAAGGATGCCGCGCGGCGCGGGGCGGCTGGCGTTGTCGCCTGCGGTGGGCTTTGCCTCTGTGCTGATGGGGATTGGCGGGGGCAGCTTTGGGGTGCCGTTGATGAGCCTGTTCAACACGCCCATTCACCGGGCCGTGGCGACGGCGGCGGGGTTTGGCGTGGTGATTGCCGTGCCTGCGGTCATCGGGTTTCTCTTTGTCGAGATGCAGGCAGGCAAGCCGCCGCTGACGATTGGCACGGTCAATCTGGTGGCTTTTGGGATCGTGATCGCGATGACGCTGATCACCGCCCCCTTGGGCGTGAAGCTGGCCCATGCGATGGATCCCAAACCGCTCAAGCGCGTCTTTGCGGTGTTTCTGATCGCCGTGGCGCTCAACATGCTGAGAAAAGCGCTGTGGGGCTGAGCGATGACGGCTTTGTCGTCTTTGAGGCGGAAGCAGATGTTGCCCGCTGGGCGGCGGCTGCGGTGCAGGCGGGCAGGGCGCTGTCGTCTGATCCACAGATCCGCGCGGCCAACCTGCGCCATGGCGAGACATGGTTTGTGGGCGTCGATGCCTTGCCGAATGATGGCGCGGGGGCGATCAACGGCGTCCCGCTCCATGGCCCGTGGCAGGACCACATCACTGCGCCGGATCACTGGCACGCGGCACAGCTGTCGATTGTCTACCCCGGTTACCCCAGACAGGACGTGGGGGAATCAGACGCCAACCACCGCTACCGCATCACGCGGCACGCGGCCCATGTGGACGGGTTGCTGCCCGAAGGGCCCGCGCGGCGGCGGTTTCTGCGGGAGCCACACGCCTTCATCCTCGGCCTGCCCCTGAATGCCTGCACCGCCGCCCCGCTGATGGTCTGGCCCGGCAGCCAGCGGATCATGGGCGACGCCCTGCGTGCGGCGATTGGCACGCGGGATCCGGCAACCGTGGACCTGACCGAAGACTACCAGGCCGCCCGCCGCGACGTCTTCGCGCAAATCACGCCGCAGCCCGTCCAGGCCACTCCGGGCCAGTCGATCCTGCTCCACCGTCACCTGCTGCATGGCGTGGCCCCCTGGGCCGACAACGAGACCGCACCGCCCGAAGGCCGGATGATCGCCTACTTCCGTCCCCAGACGCATGCCGCCGATTGGCTCTGATCCACAGACAAAGACCAAGTCTGCCCCCGCATTGTCGCCTGATTTCCCCATCATGACCCCCGCAGTGCCCCATTCTTGCCATCTCTTCGCGGATACTTGGACGGGTATCAAACCGTAGGGACGGGGTATTGAACGATGATGATTGTTATGACGGGACCGAACACCGCAGGGCAGGGCAACGTGATGTATACAAACGCAACCGCACCCATGCGCGGGCAGCATGCCTTTGGCATGAAAGGCAATTTTCGCCAGCCTGACATGCTCGGCTTCACCACGATTTCCGGCTATGCCGCCAACGCCAACTACGCCCCCGAAGGGCTGGGCGGCGCGATCACCCATGATCTGGGGCTCGATTTCCTTTTTAGCATCGCGGGCGCGCGTTAAGCGCATCAAACAAGGCTCAGGGCTTGCGCGCCAGACGTGCCGCACGGCCCCCCCGGCGCTTGGTCAGCAGACCCGCACGGCTGGGCAGTTCATCCATGATGGCGCGGCGCACCTCCGGTGACATCCGCCCCCAGCTGCCAATCTCATCAATCGAGCGCATGCAGCCCGTACACAGCCGCGTCTCGGGATGGATCACGCAGATCTTCACGCAGGGGCTTTCGATCTCCTGCCGTTTCCAGACCTCGTCACTCATCAGATACCTCTTGACTGCGCAGCACTGCCAGACGGTCCAGCAGCCCTTGTAAGATATACCCCGCCGCCACGTGATCAATGACCTCCGCCCGACGTTTGCGTGAGGCGTCCGCTTCCAGCAGCGCACGCTCCGCCGCAACCGTGGACAGGCGTTCGTCCCAGAAGGTGATGGGCAGGGGATGCAGCTGGTCGAAGTTACGCGCAAAGGCCCGCGTGGACTGGCAGCGCGGCCCTTCCGAGCCATCCATGTTGCGCGGCAGGCCCAGCACCAGCCCACCAATGGACCGCGCGCCAATGATCTCCACCAGCCGGGCGGCATCCAGCCCGAACTTGCGCCGCCTGATCGTCTCCAATGGCGTGGCCACATGGCCGAAACTGTCGCTCACCGCGACGCCGATGGTCTTTTCACCCAGATCAAGCCCGATCAGCGCCTGCATCGGCGGCAGGCTGGCCGCGAAGTCTGCGGCCTCCTCATGGATCATTCCGCCACCCCGGCCTGCGATCCGGCATCGCGGATAATGTCGAGCGCACCCGCGTCCCCGTCAAACACCACCATCGCATTGTCAAAGACCGCGCGCGCCTGCGTGGGCTGGCCCAACACCCCAAGCGAGGTGATCAGCCGCGCCCAATCGGTGGGCGGCCCGCCTTCGTTGGCCAGCCGGTCGGCAAGGCCCTCGACCATGGCGCCGATCATCTCCATCCGCTCCGCCACGCTCATGTCGCCTGCGGCATCAATGTCCTCCTGTGACGGACCGGGCGCACCTGAGCCCACCGCCGGGATCTCGTACCGCACGCCGGCCAGAGCCGCGACCTGTCCGATCTGCTGCTGAATGGGGCCGATCCACGCGGCCTCCGGTGGCCCCCGGCGCAAAAGCTGATCCCACAGGCGGAACGTAATATCCGGCCGCCCGGTCTGGATGCGCATCAACCCGATGTAATAGCGCGCGCGCCCGTCCGTCTCATCCAGATCTAGCGTGGCGCGAAACACCCGCTCCGCTTCCGGAGAGACATAGCCCCCCGCCGCCAGCACCAGAAGCTCCCCGTAGTCGCCCAGTTCCGCGACCGTGACCTCTTCCCCGCGCATGCGCACCAAGTGTTCCTGCGCCCGTGCAGCGGCGGCGAAATTGCCAAGGCGCGCTTCGGTCTGGGCCAGCAGGATATGGCCCTCTACATCGTCAGGGCGGTTGGCCACGGCGGTGCGCAGCTGTTCGACCAGCACCATGAATTCCTCAGCCGGTTCGGGCGCATTGGGCATCTCGGGCAGGCTGTCTTCGGCGGCCTGCTGGCTGGGGCGGTTTTCGCGCAGCTCTTCGGCAAAGGCGATCCGGTCCGCGCGGGACATGTCGCCATACCCCGGCGCACCCAGCACCGCATAAAGCCCCGCCGACGCGCCCACCAAAGCCAGACCAAGGGCGGCAACAAACAACCCCTGCGGCGTGCCACCGGTCACGTCCGCCTCTTTCACCGCAGCATCCGCTGCCAGAATGCGCCGGGAAATCTCTGTCTTGGCCTGTGCGGCATCCTCGGCCGAGATCACGCCGCGCGCCACA
Organism: uncultured Sulfitobacter sp.; assembly: GCF_947500075.1. Taxonomy (GTDB): domain Bacteria; phylum Pseudomonadota; class Alphaproteobacteria; order Rhodobacterales; family Rhodobacteraceae; genus Sulfitobacter. The sequence goes on from NZ_CANMQS010000004.1 coordinate 541,287, forward strand.
TCCTTTTCGACCCCTGCCAACTGGTCGCGGTAGACGCGCAAATCGTAATCCGCGGCATCCTCCACCGGGTCTGCGGCACCGCGTATCATGGCGCGCGCCAGCAAGAAGGCGACAGCGGAACCCATCGCCACGGTGATGATCCAGAATAACATCGGCGCTCGCGCCCTTTTCGTTCGGTTTTCCCTGCCCGGTATCTAATCGCTGCGCGCCCGCTGCAAAAGGGGCCAAATGTGTCGCACCCTCCATCTGCGCCGCTCAATTGCCGCCCATGTCGCAAAACTGCTAAGGAATGCCGTGGGGAGTATCCTCTTATCTGAGCATCCGTTCAGAAGAGTTCAGGGGCATACCACACCCCGAATCCGCCCGTTTGCCATGCCACAGGGACGCATATGAAGAAGTATTCCGTTTTTGCAGTCGCCCGTGAGGCGATGCGCCACCACACCGGCTGGACGCGGGCGTGGCGTGATGCGCAGCCGAAAAAACGCTATGATGCGATCATCATCGGGGCAGGGGGCCATGGGTTGGCCACGGCCTATTATCTGGGCAAGAACTTCGGCATCACCAATGTGGCGATCCTTGAGAAAGGCTGGCTCGGCGGCGGCAACACCGGACGCAACACCACGATCATCCGCTCCAACTACCTGCAGGACCCCTCTGCGGCGATCTACGAAAAATCCCGCTCTCTCTATGAAACGATGAGCCAGGATCTGAACTACAACGTCATGTTCTCGCCGCGCGGCGTGATCATGCTGGCCCAGACCGAACACGAAGTGCGCGGCTACAAACGCACGGCCCATGCCAATGCGTTGCAAGGTGTGACGACCGAATGGATCACCCCGGCGCGCGTCAAGGAACTCTGCCCGATCATGAACATCGACGGGCCGCGCTATCCGGTACTGGGGGGGCTCTGGCAGGCCCGTGGCGGCACCGCCCGGCATGACGCTGTCGCATGGGGCTATGCGCGGGCATGTTCCGACATGGGCATGGACGTGATCCAGAAATGCGAAGTCACCGGCATCCGCGCGGAGGGTGGCAAAGTCGTCGGCGTCTCCACCAACCGCGGCGACATCGATTGCGACAAACTCGGCATGGTGGTCGCAGGCCACTCCGGCCATCTGGCCGACATGGCAGGCTTCCGTCTGCCGGTGGAATCCGTTGCCCTGCAAGCACTGGTCTCTGAACCCATCAAACCCTGCATGGACATCGTCGTGATGGCCAACACCGTGCACGGCTACATGAGCCAGTCCGACAAGGGCGAAATGGTCATCGGCGGCGGCACGGATGGCTACAACAACTACACCCAACGCGGGTCTTTCCACCACATCGAGGAAACCGTGCGCGCGCTGGTCGAGACCTTCCCGATGATCTCCCGCCTGAAAATGCTGCGCCAATGGGGCGGCATCGTGGATGTGACCGGTGACCGCTCGCCGATCCTCAGCAAAACCCCCGTCGATGGCATCTTCATCAACTGCGGCTGGGGCACGGGCGGTTTCAAAGCCATTCCCGGCTCCGGCTGGGCCATGGCCGAACTGATGGCCAAAGGCCGCTCGCCGCTCACCGACGCCTTCGGGATGGAACGCTTCCGCGAAGGCCGCTTCATCGATGAAAGCGTGGCAGCGGGGGTGGCACACTGATGACCGACCCGCTCCAAACCCCGCAGGGAGGCCTGACATGCTGAACATCCACTGCCCCAACTGCGGCGTCACCGCCGAGGAAACCGAATTCCACGCCCACGGCGAAGCGCATCTCACCCGCTTCGGCCCCGGCGCGTCCGACGACGATTTTGAATCCTACCTCTTCATGCGCGCCAACCCCAAAGGCGTGCACTTCGAACGCTGGCGCCACCAGAACGGCTGCGGCAAGTGGTTCCACATGGCCCGCTGCACCATGACCCTCGAAATCTTCGGCACCTACAGCGCCCAGACCACCGAGCCGCCACAGGACATCCTCGACCGCATCCGCGCACGCCGCCCGGACTGGAACCCACACCCATGACCACCCCCCTCTTTTCTCCAAAAATATCCCAGAGCGCGAGACAGCGTCTCGCCCATTTTTGCCAAAGCAAAAATCATAAAATCGAACGCGGGCTTGCCCGCACAATCCACTCCGTCTTCCTTCGTGCGAAAGGTCTGCTGAGATGAGCACACGCCTCGCCAACGGCGGTCGCCTGTTGAACACCGACAGGCCGCTGAATTTCACCTTCAACGGCAAACAGATGCGCGGATACGCAGGCGACACGCTTGCCTCTGCGCTTCTGGCCAACGGCCAGATGATGGTGGGCCGCTCGTTCAAATATCACCGCCCGCGCGGGCTGGTGGCCTCAGGCGCGGAAGAACCCAACGGGCTGGTCAACCTCGGCAGCGAAGGGAAATTCGAACCCAACGCGCGGGTCACCACCACCGAACTCTTCGAGGGGCTTAAAGCCGAAAGCCAGAACCACTGGCCCAGCCTCGAATTCGACGTCGGTGCGATCAACGCCAAGCTCAGCCGCTTCCTGCCCGCCGGGTTCTATTACAAGATGTTCATGTACCCCCAAGCGGCGTGGAAACACGTCTATGAGCCGATCATCCGCAAATCCGCGGGCCTGGGAAAAGCGCCGCAGGCACGCGATGACGATACCTATGAACATTTCTACGCCTTCTGCGATGTGCTGGTCATCGGCGGCGGTGTGGCGGGCCTCACGGCGGCGCGGACAGCGGCGCGGGCAGGGGCGCAGGTCATGCTGGTCGAACAGACCGAACATTGGGGCGGTCGTGCCCCCGTGGACGGCGGCAGCATCGACGGCAAGCCTGTGGATAACTTCGTGGAAGAAATCCTCTCCGAGTTGAAATCACTGGACAATGTCCAGCTTCGCACACGCACCATGGGCGCGGGTGTCTATGACCACGGATATGTCACCTGTTACGAACGCCTGCGCGATCATGCGCCGGATACGCCGGGGCCGCGGCATCGCCTCTGGCGTGTGCGCGCCGCACATGTGGTAACCGCAACGGGTGCGCTTGAGCGCCCCCTCAGCTTTGCGGGCAACGACATCCCCGGTGTCATGCTGGCCTCTGCTATGCGCGACTATGTGGTCAACTACGGGGTCTCTACGGGCGACCGCACGGTGGTCGTGACCAACAACGACAATGCTTACCTAACGGCAATTTCGCTCAAGCATGCTGGGCTCGACGTGCCTGCGATCCTTGACACCCGCGCCCTGCCGCAGGACAGCGAACTGGTCGCACAGGCCCGCGCGCTGGGCATCCGCATCCTGATGGGCCACGCCATTTCATCCGTCAAAGGCACCAAGCGCGTGACCGGTGTCGCCATTTGCAGCCAGGCCGGCGAAGGTGCGGTGCTGGAAGAGATCCCCTGCGATGCCGTCGCCATGTCCGGCGGCTGGTCCCCGGTGGTGCACCTGTGGTCCCATTGTGGCGGCAAGTTGGTCTGGAACGCCGAAAAGGCCTGTTTTAGCCCAGATGTGGATAACCCGCCCAAAGGCGCGGACGGCATGGGGTTTGTGACAACCGCAGGTTCGGCCTCCGGCGTTTTTGCGCTGGATGACGTGCTCTGCGATGCCCATGCGGCGGGCGATGGCGTGGCCACCACGCTCGACTTCAAACTGCCCAAGGGGGACAGCGCCCCCAAAGCCACCCGGCGCGAAGAAGCGCCGCTCATGCCTGTCTGGATGATGCCCCAGGGCGCGTCCGTCAAACTGCGCGAAAAGGCCTGGCTCGACTATCAGAATGACGTGAAGGTCTCCGACGTGCGGCTGGCCGCGCAGGAGGGCTTCGTCTCGGTTGAGCACACCAAACGCTACACCACGCTGGGCATGGCCACTGATCAGGGCAAGCTGAGCAACATCAACGGTCTGGCGACCCTCGCGGGTGCCTTGGACACGGACATTCCAAGCGTCGGCACCACCACCTTCCGCCCGCCCTATCACCCGATCGCCATGGCCGCCATCGGGGGCGAAGCGCGCGGCGATGTGTTCCAGCCCATCCGCCGCACGCCCCTGCACAACTGGCACGAAGCCAACGGCGCGGAATTCGAACCCGTCGGCCAGTGGCGCCGCCCCTATGCCTTCAAACGCGCAGGCGAAAGCACCCATGACGCCGTGATGCGCGAAGTGAAGAACACCCGAGAGAAGCTGGGCCTTCTGGACGCCTCCACTCTGGGCAAACTGCTGGTCAAAGGCCCTGACGCAGGTCGGTTCCTCGACATGCTCTACACCAACATGATGTCGACCCTGAAACCCGGCAAATGCCGCTATGGCCTCATGTGCTCCGAAAACGGCTTCCTCATCGACGACGGCGTTGTCGCGCGGATTGATGAGGACACATGGCTCTGCCACACCACCACGGGCGGTGCAGACAGCATCCATGCCCATATGGAGGAATGGCTGCAAACCGAATGGTGGGACTGGAAAGTCCACGTCGCCAACCTGACCGAGCAATACGCGCAGGTCGCCGTGGTCGGCCCCAACGCACGCACCGCGTTGGAAAACCTCGGCGGCATGGATGTCTCACGCGAGGCACTGGGGTTCATGGAGTGGACCGACGGCACGCTGGGCGGCTTTCCCGTGCGCGTCTACCGCATCTCCTTCTCGGGTGAGTTGTCGTATGAGATCGCCGTAGAGGCGAGCCATGGGCAGGCGTTCTGGGATGCGTTGATGGCCGTTGGTGCGGATCTGGGCGTGATGCCTTACGGCACCGAATGCCTGCACATCCTGCGGGCGGAGAAGGGCTTCATCATGATCGGGGATGAGACCGACGGCACGGTGATCCCGCAGGATCTGGGCCTGCACTGGGCGCTCAGCAAAAAGAAAGACGACTACCTTGGCAAACGCGCGCAGGCGCGCAGCCACATGGCTGATCCCAACCGCTGGAAACTGGTCGGGCTTGAGACCGTGGACGGCAGCACATTGCCCGATGGGGCCTATGCGGTGGGCGCGGGCACCAACGAGAACGGCCAGCGCAACATGATCGGGCGGGTGACCTCGACCTACCATTCCCCCACGCTGGACCGCGGCATTGCCATGGGGCTGGTCCTGCATGGCCCGGACCGCATGGGGGAGGTGATCGACTTCCCCGGTACCGATGGCAAGACCTATCAGGCCCGCATCGTTGACCCGGTTTTCTATGACAAGGAAGGGGAGAAGCAGAATGTCTGATCCTGTATCTGCTCTCAAGAACGCCTCGGACAGCACTGGAATCGTTCAGATTTCCGAAGTTGGCCCCGCTGGTATGATCACCCTGCGCGGCGATCTGGCGGACAAGGCGCTGATCAAAGCCGCGGTTGCCGCAGGCGGCGTGAACCTGCCTGAACAACGCCGCATCAACACCGAAGGCGACCGCGGCATGGCGTGGATGTCCCCCGATGAGCTGCTGATCCTGTGCCCCTACGCGGAAGCCAAGGACCGCACCGCCGATCTGGCAGCGGCCGTAGCGGGGCAGTTCGCGCTGGCCGTCAACGTCTCCGACGCCCGCGTGGTGTTTGAACTCAAAGGCCCCCACGCCCGCGACGTGATGGCCAAACTCGCCCCGGTCGACCTGCACCCAAGCGCCTTCACCCCCGGCATGTTCCGCCGCACCCGACTCGCCCAGGTCGCGGCAGCACTCTGGATGCCGCAGGAGGATTGCTTCCGCATCGTCTGTTTCCGATCCGTGGCACAATACGTCTTTGACCTGCTCAACGTTTCCGCAATGCCGGGGTCTGAGGTCAATTACTACGGATAAGTCTACACCGTCTGGTTGTGTGATCGTCAAATGAGCTCTATGTTCATTGGTGTTGAGTTTGTGTGTTTTTGAGAGTTTGTTTGATGAAAAAGATTTTGCTGTCTGCCGTTCTGGCCCTCACCGCCTCCGCAGCCCAAGCCGCGCCCGGCTACATGTACGATTGTGACATGACTTATGTGAAACAGGGCAAGGGCTGGGTATCCCCCAAGATCGCTTTTGTCCTGCCCGGAGACGGCACCGTAAAGGTGGTCGATGCTGTCACGCTCCATTTCAACAAGGAGCCGTTGCCCGGCACGATCGTCCGGGAGAATGACAAACGGCTGGTGATCACCTGGACCATCAACAATGCACGCGCTGACAGTGGCCAGACGTTCAACAACTTTCAGTACCGCGCCTCGATCTCCAAATCGAGCGGCGGCATTGAGCTGACCCTGCGCCCCGGCCACTACGACACGGGCCTGCGCAGCCCCGGCTCCTGCCGCAAGCGCACCAGCTAACACAAACCGCTTCGGCGGTTTGGCGACGACCCTTACGCCTTGAAGCGCCGGGATGCCCGGCGTTCTGGGGCGGTAACAACCTGATCGGAGTGCAATGATGAAAAGTCGTATGCCCGGCCTCGCGGCCGCAACCATCGTATCGGGGATTTTGCTTGCTCCGCCAGCGTTGGCGGGCGGGATGGCTTATAATTGCACGATCAAGCAAACCGCCGGACCGGGCGGGTGGGTGCCCCGCGATTTGACAATGGTGTTTGATGGACAGGGCAGTGCCAAAATCGTCGACGATCATACGCGGGGCTATAAAGCCGCCCCCCGGCCTGTCCGTGTGCGCCAAAAGGGGGATGCGCTCAAGTTGCGTTGGTCTTACGGGATGATGGCTGATGTCTATGATAACCCCATTCCCTCGTTCATATTCTCGGGCACATTGGACACCAAAACAGGCAAGATCAAAGTGCGCGGCAAGCCTCAGCGATATAGCGAGTCGGTGCGGGGCAACGGCACTTGTGCACTGCGCAAAAACCTTTCTGATAAAGAGGTGAATCGTCTCCTCAGGGGTTGACTTCAGCCCGTTTCGGTCGATGTGTGAGGCACATGCAAAATAACCGAAAGGGCCCTCTCCATGGCTTTTGAACTCCCCGATCTTCCCTACGCCCACGACGCCCTTGCCGCCAACGGCATGAGCGCGGAGACGCTGGAATTCCACCACGACAAGCACCACAACGCCTATGTGGTCAACGGGAACAAGGCGATTGAAGGCACCGAATGGGCTGGCAAATCCCTCGAAGAGATCATCGTTGGCACCTATGACGCCTCTGCCGTCGCACAGAACGGGATCTTCAACAACATCAGCCAGTTGTGGAACCACAACCAGTTCTGGGAGATGATGAGCCCCGGTGAAAGCAAGATGCCCGGTGAGCTGGAAAAAGCCATCGTGGAGAGCTTTGGCTCTGTCGACAAGATGATGGATGACTTCAAAGCCGCAGGCGCGGGCCAGTTCGGTTCTGGCTGGGCGTGGCTGGTCAAGGACGCGGATGGCGGGCTGAAGGTCACCAAGACTGAAAACGGCGTGAACCCGCTGTGCTTTGGTCAGACGGCGCTGCTGGGCTGTGATGTGTGGGAGCATTCCTATTACATTGATTTCCGCAATGCCCGGCCGGGGTATCTGGCGAACTTCCTGGACAATCTGGTGAACTGGGAGAACGTCGCTTCCCGTCTGTAACGGCCAGCGTTGCGCTCCCAGTCACCTACGCCCGCCGCTGTGCGGCAGTCTGGGTGAACTGGGAGAACGTCGCTTCGAGGCTGTAACGGCCAGCGTTGCTCTCCCAGTCACCTACGCCCGCCGTTGTGTGGCAGTCTGGGTGAACTGGGAAAACGTCGCTTCGCGTCTGTAAACAACGCCACGGAAATTTCGAAATTTCCGGCCCGAATTCTTCGAAGAATTCGATGCCTACATCAAGCGTCTCGCCTCACGGCGGGGCGCTTTCCTTTTTGCAACGGGGGGCGGAAACTTTGAAAGTTTCCGGTCAGAATTTTTGAAAAATTCTGCGCTCCCCTCAGCCAAAGTGCGCTTTCAAAGCGGTCAGTGTCGCAGCCGCATCCGGCACTTCGCGCACAAATCCCAACAGGCTTGCATCGGCAAAGCCCCGCGCCACCACATGCGCCAGAAGCTGCATGAAAGGCGTCCAGTATCCATCTGTATTCACGATAAAAATAGGTTTCTCGTGCAGCCCCAGTTGACGCCATGTCAGCGCTTCGAACAACTCGTCCAAAGACCCTGCACCCCCCGGCAAGACCACCACTGCGTCGCAGTTCATGAACATGACTTTCTTGCGCTCGTGCATCGTCTCGGTCACCACATAGGTGGTCAGGTCCGTTTTGCCGACTTCCCAATCCACCAGAAGCTGCGGGATGACGCCAAAGGTGGTCCCGCCCGCCGTCTGCGCCGCCCGCGCCACGCTCCCCATCAGACCCACATCGCCCGCCCCATACACCAGCCGCATCCCCGCCGCCGCCAGCCCGGCTCCCAGCGCTTCGGCCTCGCGGGTGAACGCCGGATCATCGCCGGGACGCGAGCCGCAATAGACGCAGACCGATTTTTGGGGGGCAGGTTGGGTCATTACAGCGCCTTTCACGGAGAAATCATCGACTGAGAGCAGCGGGTCTTTTGACCCCTGTTACCGCCGCTGATAGAAAGCCTCAACCTTGTGGGGGGTGTTGGCATGAGCGGAAGCGGATCAGGTCTGAGTGGTGCGGCCGGCCTGTGGCTGGCGGCGGGCGCCAGCGTCGTCATCGTGGGCGGTGCCGCGTGGTACAGCTTGGGCCGGTCCACGGATGTGTCTCAAGCCGCTCTTGTCCCGACCCAGGCCCCCCCGGTGGCAGCGGCGCCTGCCCCGGACCCCGTGGTGGAGCGTGAAGAATCGGCAGAAGCCGAGCCGCCTGTCGAAACCACCGCCACAGAGGATGTGAGCCCTGCGGAAGACATGGCCCGCTCCGCCCCAGCTCCAGTCCCGGACCCGATCCTGCCTGCCTTTGATGAGGTCCGCCGCGAAGGCGACGGGATGACCATCATCGCCGGTCGGGCCGCCCCCGGTGCGGTCCTGAGCGTGCTGCAAAACGGAGTGGAGGTGACACGTGTCACTGCCGACAGCAGCGGTAAATTTGCCACCTTCCTGATGATCCCGCCCAGTGGCGAGGGCCATGTTTTGAGCCTTGAGCAGATCGTGGACGGGCAGGTGCTGGCCTCTGATGATCAGATCATCCTTGCGCCGATTGCTGTTGCAAAAGCACCGGCAGAGGACACTGCGCAAGAAGACGTCGCCCTTGCCGAAGCGACCCCTGAGCCGGCACCCGCCCCCGAGACGCCCGCTGTCGCCGCCGAAGAACGGCCAACAGAGGAAGCCCCCCCCGCCGAGGTGGTTGCAGAAGCGGTTGAGGTGCCGCGCACGCAAACCACCACCGCTGAGGCGGCACCCCCCTCCGATGCGCCGGATCCCCCCCAGACGACAGTCGCCACCGCACCTGCCACGCCCGCACCGCAGGCCCTTGCAACCGACACCGCTACATCTGCTCCCCAGCCGCCAGCTGACGATCCGCCCGCGCAGCCGGTGGACGTCGCCGTCGCGCAGGTCGACCCGCCTGCCACCCCCAGCGCAACCGCGCGCCCCACACCCGCAGCGCCCACGGCATCCGTGGTGTTGAAATCCACCTCTGACGGGGTGGAACTGCTCAACACCCAGCCGCCTGAGGTGATGAAACGCGTGGCACTCGACACGATCAGCTATTCCGATCTGGGGAATGTGCAGCTGTCGGGCCGTGCGCAGGTGAAAACCCAAAGCGTGCGCGTCTATCTTAACAACGCCCCCATCGCGGACCTTGCGGTGGACGCAGCAGGTCGCTGGCGCGGTGATCTGCCGGACATTGACGAAGGGGTCTATACCCTGCGGGTGGATGAGGTGGCCGCGGACGGCTCTGTCACCAGCCGGGTGGAGACACCGTTCAAACGCGAAGACCCCGCTGTGCTGGTGCAGGCGGCGGCCGATCAGGACGGGCCGCTCAAACGCATCACCGTGCAGCGCGGCAACACGCTCTGGGCGATTGCGCGGGAGCGTTATGGCGATGGGCTGCTCTATGTGCGGGTGTTTCAGGCCAATGCGGATGATATCCGGGATCCGGATCTGATCTATCCCGGACAGGTGTTTGATTTGCCGGACTAGGCCATAAGGGGCTGTGCGGGATCGGCTCTGGCAGCGCGGGAGGATGGGACGGGACTGGGGCCAGCCCCAGACCCCGGGTTTTTTGAACCATTTGGAAGAGGGCGGAGTTGCAGCGATGCGGGCACTGGCAAGTCGGGGTCCTGAGGGCTATGTAACGGTCAACCTTTGGAAAGCCCCAGATGCCAGCCGATACCGCCAGCGCCGACGATACACCCAAAACCGAAGAGCAGCGTGAAGCCGAGGCCCGTCAGGCGGACGCAGCAGAGCGCGAATCCGCCATGCTGGTGTTGCGCAAGGTGGTACCCTACCTGTGGCCCCGCGACATGCCCTGGGTCAAGCGCCGGGTGGTCTGGGCGATGGTGGCACTGGTCATCTCCAAGCTGATTTCGGTCGCCACGCCGCTGTTTTACCGCGATGCGGTGGATGCGCTGTCCGGCGAAGGGGCGCCGATGCTGGCCTTGGGGGCCGTGGGGCTGACCGTGGCCTATGGCATGGCGCGGTTGATGAATGTCGGCTTCCAGCAGCTGCGCGATGCGATCTTTGCCCGCGTGGGCCAGCGCGCCCTGCGGATGCTGGCGCTGGAAACCTTCACCCACATCCACCGTCTGTCCATGCGCTATCACATCGCCCGCAAGACCGGCGGGCTGAGCCGGATCATCGAACGCGGCGTGAAAGGCGTGGAGTTCCTGTTGCGGTTCATGCTGTTCAGCATCGGACCGCTGATCCTGGAACTGGTGATGATCGGGGTGATCCTGACGGTGCTCTTTGACTGGTCCTATCTGGGGGTCGTGGCGCTGACCATTGCGGTCTACGTCTGGTTCACCTTTGCGGTGACCGAATGGCGCGTGCGCCTGCGCCGCAAGATGAACGACCAGGACACCGACGCAAACCAGAAGGCCATCGACAGCCTGCTGAACTACGAAACGGTCAAGTACTTCGCCGCCGAGGAACGTGAGGCCCGCCGCTATGATGCCGCCATGGCGGGCTATGAGGAAGCGGCGATCAAGACCAGCTACTCGCTCGCCTTTCTGAACTTCGGCCAATCGCTGATCATCACCGCAGGGTTGGTGGGCGTGATGGTGATGGCCGCCATCGGGGTGCAGAATGGCACGCTGACGGTGGGCGATTTCGTCATGGTCAACGCCTATATGATCCAGATCACCGTGCCGCTGAATTTCCTTGGCACCGTTTACCGGGAGATCCGGCAGGCGCTGGTGGACATGGGCGAGATGTTCGGCCTGCTGGAGCAACCCGCAGAGATCACCGACAAGCCAGACGCGCCGGACCTGAAGGTAACGGGCGGTCATGTCACGCTGGAGAACCTGAGCTTTGGCTACAACCCGGATCGGCAGATCCTCAAAGGGGTGACGCTGGAAGCCAAACCGGGGGAAACCGTGGCGATTGTCGGCTCCACCGGGTCGGGGAAATCGACCATCGGGCGGCTGCTCTTCCGGTTTTATGACGTGCAGGGCGGGGCCCTGAAGATCGACGGACAAGACCTGAGGAATGTGACCCAGGCCAGCCTTCATCGCGCCATTGGCGTGGTGCCGCAGGACACGGTGCTGTTTAACGACACCGTGCGCTATAACATCGCCTACGGGCGCGACGGGGCCACACAGGCTGAGGTCGAACAGGCCGCGCGGGACGCACAGATCCATGATTTCATCCAGTCCCTGCCGCAGGGCTATGACACCCAGGTGGGAGAGCGCGGGTTGAAGCTGTCAGGTGGCGAGAAACAGCGCGTCGGCATTGCGCGCACGCTGTTGAAGGACCCGCCGATCCTGCTGCTGGATGAGGCAACCTCGGCGCTGGATTCAGAGACGGAGAGCGACATTCAGGACGCCCTGAGCCGCGCCGGGCAGGGGCGCACGGTGTTGACCATTGCCCACCGGCTGTCGACCATCGCGGAGGCCGACAGGATCGTCGTGCTGGAGAAGGGCGAGATTGTCGAGCAGGGCGCGCATGACGCGCTTTTGGCGCAGGACGGGCGCTATGCCCAGTTGTGGCATCGTCAGCAATCCGAGGAAGCCTAGCAGCGCTTGAACGTGGGGGCTGCGTTTTGGGGTGCTGTTGCGCCGGGATATTTTTGGCCAAAAAGAGGGGGCAGGGCAGCGATAGGGTCGCGGGGGCTGTGCTGTGATGCAGGTGTGGCAGGCGCGGGCCGAGAAGGGGAGAGGCCCGGCGCCTGCGGTTGTTTTAGTCGGCGGCGGTGGCTTTGGACGTGAGTTTGTCCAGCGCGCCGGTCATCAACTGGATGTATTTGGCGTCTGTGGGCAGGCCGTGGGTTGCGGCCAGTGTGGCGGGGTTGTGGTAGGTCACATGCACCATGCCGTCGGCATCCGCATAGGCCAGCACCCGCAGCGGCAGATCAAGGCCTGCGGTCTGGCCGTCCAGCATCGCGGGCGTGCCCAGTTTGGGGTTGCCGAAGATCAGCAGTTCGGTGGGGCGCAGTTCCATATCAACCTTTGCCGCACCGCCTGCGTGATCGACGCGGGCAAAGACCGTTGCCCCCGCGCCTTCGACGGCAGCAGCGAGGCGGTCCATGGTAACGCTCACGGAATGGGGGGACATCTTGTGGATCAGCTCGGCTGCGGCGGGCAGGGCCATGGCGGCGGTGACAGCGGCGGCGGCCATCAGGCGTGTGGGCATGCGGGACATATCGGTCTCTCCTTTGAACAATGGCCGGAGCGTAGCAGGGTGAGCGCGCAGCATAAGGGCTGCACGCTCACAATGGCTTGATCGGTGTCATTCCGCCGGGGTGAAGCCCGCAGGGCCTGCATGGGGGGGCAGGTCTGAGGTATCCCAGACGATCTCCTGCGTGCGCGCGCGCCGCGCATCGCGCGCGAGAGACCAGTCCTGTGCCGCGCGGCTGGCCCGGCCCAGCGACATCCGCGCCAGCAGCCGTGCGATCCAGCGCACATAGGTCGTGGCCCAGACCCGGATGGCCAGCATCGAGGGCGTCACCATCAGCGTCAGGACTGTGGCGATGCCGAGGCCGAACACCACAGCCGTGGCCAGCTGTTTCCACCACAGCGCCGTGGGGCTGTCGATGGTATAGCCGCCGTCGGCGAAGTTCAGGCTGATGCCGAACATCATCGGCGCAAGGCCCGCCATGGTGGTGATCGTGGTCAGCAGCACGGGCCGGATACGCGCCTGCGCGGTGCGGATGATCGCCTCGATCCGGGGCATGTAGCGTTCATATTCCTGATAGGTGTCAATCAGGATGATGTTGTTGTTCACCACAATGCCCGCAAGCGCCACAATCCCCGTCCCGGTCATGATGATGGAGAACGTCTGATCCATCACCAGCATGCCGATCAGCACACCCGTGGTGGACAGGACCACCGCCAGCAGCACCAGAATGGCGTTGTAGAAGCTGTTGAACTGCGCCAGCAGGATGATGAACATCAGCCCAAGTGCTGCGGTGAAGGCGGAACTGAGGAAAGCCTGGCTTTCGGCCTGGTCGTCCTGATCGCCGGTCCATTCATAGGTGACACCAAGGGGGAAAGGTTTGGTGTCAAGCCATTTGGTGATCTCGGCAATGCGTTCGTTGGCGTTGACGGGGATGAGGCTGACCTCCCCCTCGCTCACGGCGCGTTCAAGATCGATCAGGGCACCGGCATCGGTTGTGCGCAGGATCCTGTACGCTGTGCCGTCTGGAGCGGTGACATCACCCTCCGCGTCGGTCTCCCGCAATGTGGCCAGGTTGATGCCCAGCGTGCGATCCGTGCCGCCGCTTTCCAGCCGCACAGCTTTGACCAGACCTGCGGCCACATCCGCCTTCACATCGAGGTGACGCTTTTGATCAACCCGGCTGATCTCAGCCAGTTTGGCCACCGGCGTACGGGTGATGAAGTTGCTCAGCGGCACCAGACCGTCGGCGGTGCGCACCTTCAGCGTGTCCAGCGTGGACAGCAGGCGGTCCTCTTCGGGCAGGCGCACGCGGATCTCGATCTCTTCATCCGAGGTATCGACCCGCATCGTATCGAGCAGCAGTCCGCGCGTGACCAGTTGCACCATGGCGCCCACGGTCACAACATCCGCGCCATAGCGGCCGGCTTTCTCGACATCCACGTCGATCTGCCAGTCGATGCCGGGCAGGGGGCGGGTGTCTTCGATCAGGGTCAGACCGGGGGTGCGGTCATATTCCGCCCGCGCGATTTCAGTGGCCGCCAGCAGGTCGGTCCAGCTGTCGGACTTGAGCCGCAGATGCACCGGCTTGCCGGAGGCAGGGCCGCGGTCCTGCGCGAGGATTTCGACGCGGATGCCGGGGATGTCCTGCAAGGACGCCGTCAACTCATCAATGATGGTGTCGCCGTCAAAGGCCGGATCGGATGTTTCGCGCATCACGTCAAAGTTCACGAAAGGCACGGTAAAGAGCGGGGTTTCGCGCACGGGGCGGTCTTCCCAGGCGATTGTTTCAAACTGGATCTGGCCGATGGTGTCCTTGGGGGCGATGGCACCGCCGGTGTTGCTGTCCAGACCGCCTTCGCCGGCAAAGGCAAAGGCCGTTTTCACGCCCGGATGCGCCATGACCACGGCTTCGGCTTTCTCCAGCAGGTGGTCTTTCTCCTCAAGCGAGAGGTTGCCACGGGCAAGGACATAGACAATCGCCTGTTCGGGTTCGGATTCCACGAAGAACTCGACGCCCTTGGAGTTGTTGGAGAAGTAGATCAGCACGCTGCCGACAAAGACAAAGACGGTGCCGGCCATGACCAGCGGCATGATAGGGTTGCCCGCAATAAAGGCAATGACCCGCCCGAAGGGAGAGCGTTTGTACCCTGCGGAGATGCCTTGACGGCTGGCAGGGGTGATCTTGGCCAGAACCCAGCGCCCAAACCGCCCCAGCCGCGTCAAAAGCCCAAGTGCGGCCACAGCGCAGACAAAGGCGATACCCAACACGATGCCCACCACCGCAGAGGTAGCAGCAAGGGTTAAGAACACCTTCAGAAAGGTTGGCGCAACCGATCCGACGATGTTTGCGCCGTCCATAGCGTCAAACAGGCTGTTGATATAGCTGAACGGGAAAGGGGTTGGACTATCTGGTTCGGCAACTGCGGTTGCAGATGGCCCGGTGATCAAGCTGGTTATGAAGCCAAGGATCCCGACAATGATAACGGCCCATACGGCGAGTCCCGGAAGGGCCAGCGGCAGATGTAGATACAGTGGCAGTCTGGAGAAACGCTCCATCATGTTGGAGATCAGGTTCTCCAACCGCCCCGTCACACCGCCCATCACCGGCAGATAGACCAGCGCCACCACCAGCGATGCCGACAGAACGAAGATCAGCGTCACCGGCAGCATACCCATGAACTCCCCCGGCACACCGGGCCAGAACAGCATCGGCAAAAACGCACAAAGCGTCGTCGCGGTGGAGGAGATGATGGGCCAGAACATCCGTTGCGCCGCCTCGACATAGGCGTGCATCGGGCCCGCGCCCTCTTGCTGGCGCTTGTCGGCGTATTCCACCACCACAATCGCGCCATCCACCAGCATCCCCACGGCCAGGATCAGACCAAACATCACGATGTTCGAGATCGAAATGCCCATGAGCGCCAGAAAGGCGAAACACAACAAAAACGACGTGGGGATCGCAAACCCCACCAACAACGCAGCCCGGATGCCAAGGGCGGCCAGCACCACGATCATCACCAGCGCCACAGCGGTAAAGACCGAGCCCAGCAACTGCTGCACCATGGAATCCACGATGCGGCTCTGGTCATTCGAGGTGCCCACGGTCACCGCCGCCTGCAACCCATCGGGCCAACTGGCGGAGCGTGCCTCGACAATCTCTTTCACCTGCGCGGAGGTGTCGATCAGGTTGAAACCCTTGCGTTTGACCACCTGTAGCGCCAGCGTCTTCTCCCCGTTGAAACGGGCCGTGCCGGTGCGGTCCTCGAAGGTCAGGTTGATCTCTGCCAGATCGCCCAGCGTGACCACACGGTCGCCGTTGGTCTTGACGGGCAGGGCATAGACATCGCGCGCTTC
This sequence comes from uncultured Sulfitobacter sp., assembly GCF_947500075.1. GTDB lineage: Bacteria > Pseudomonadota > Alphaproteobacteria > Rhodobacterales > Rhodobacteraceae > Sulfitobacter. The sequence goes on from NZ_CANMQS010000004.1 coordinate 557,205, forward strand.
GTCAAAGCTGGAGGGGATCTTGACCGCGAATGTGCCGTTGGCTGTCTCCACTTCACCTGCCGCGATCAGCTGGTTGTTGTTCTGCACCACATTGATCAGTTCACCGGCGGTGACGTTGTAGGCCTCCAGCCGCAAAGGATCGATCAGGACTTCAAGCATCTCATCGCGGTTGCCTGCAAGGGCGGCTTCCAGCACGGCATCGAGGCCCTCAAGTTCATCCTGCAAATCCTTGGCTACGCGGGCCATGGTGCGTTCCGGCACCGGGCCGGTGAGGTTCACGATGATGATCGGGAATTCGGAAAAGTTGATCTCGTTGATCGAATAGGTCTCAGCGCCATCGGGAAAGAGCGCCTCGGCCTTGCCCATCGCATCGCGGACATCGGCGATGATCTTGGTCTTGTCCCAGCCGAACTCAAACTCCAGCGCCACACCGGCATAATTCTCCGCCGCGGTGCCGGACATGGTTTTCAACCCATCCAGATCGGACAGTTCCGTCTCCATCGGTTTGACCAGCAGGGTTTCGGAATCCGCGGCCGAGATGCCGGGGAACTGCACGGAAACGAAGAGCGCCGGGATTTCAATGTCCGGCTCCCCTTCCTTGGGCAGGGTGGTGTAGGAATACCCGCCCACCACGAGGCTGAGCAGGATAAAGGCCAGCACCATGCGGGCGCGGGAGGCGGCCCAGTCGACGATGCCGGTCATTGGCTGAGCTCCTCAAAGGTCGGCGCGACCTTGACGCCGGCGGTGACGTATTCCTGACCCACGGTGATGATGTTGGCCGTTGTCGGCAGACCCGTGACCCAGACCCCATCGGCGGTGTCCCGCATGATGCTGACGGGCGCAAAGGCGACGATGTCCCCTTCCTCCAGAAGACGCACACCCAGCGTGCCTTCGTCGTTCAGGGTCAGGGCGGACTGCGGAATGATATGCGCCTCAACCCCGGCAGAGGCGATGGCAATCTCGGCGGTCTGGCCGTCCCGGATCGACAGATCACCGTTATCGACCTCGATCTCCACCCGGAAGGTGCGGGTCTCGGGATCGGCGGCGCGGGAGAGGAACTTGACCTCTCCGACAACCTGTTTGCCACCGGCGGCCAGCCGTGCGCCTGCGCGCGCGCCAAGGGTCACACGGTTCACTTCGGTCTCCGGCACAAATCCCACCAGCTTGATCGGATCAAGCTGGATGATCGTGGCACAGAGCGCGCCGGGTTGCAGCAGGCTGCCCAGCTCCGCCGTGTCGCTTTCCAGCAGGCCGCTGAAGGGGGCCTTGATGGTCAGACGCTCAATTTCCTTTTCCGCCGCGTTCAGGGAGGCTGTCGCCGCTTCAATCCCTGACAGCGCTGCGCGCAGGCCGGAGCTGGCGGTTGTGACACCGGCCTGAGCCGCCGCGACGTTGGCGTCTGCCGTGGCCACGCGAGTCTGGGAGGCAAAACCGTCCTGGATGAGACGGGCTGCCGCGTTCTGGTTGATCATCGCTTCTTCGAGCCGCGCACGGGCTTCTTCCACGCGGGCCTCCGCCTCCGGCACGCGGAACTTCGCCTCTTCCAGACGGGCGCGCCATTCATCGACCGTGGCCTGGCGGGTGCCGGTGTCGAGCTCGCACATCACTTCGCCTTCGCTGATCCGCGCGCCTTTGCGCAGCGGTTCGGACGCCACCACCGCAGAGGTCTCAGAGCGCACATCCACCTGCCGCGCGGCTTCGGTCTGCCCGCGCAGGATCACGGCACTGTCGACCTGCTGCGCGGTCACCTTGCGCGCCACGACCTTGACCAGATTGGCGGCTGGCGCTTCCGCTGCCTCGGACGGGGCGGCATCAACCGTTTCGGGGTCAGGCTGTCCGCCGATGGCGGCTGTCAATTCAGGCCGGGCCAGGATGAAAATTGCCAAAAGCAGCATCACAACCGCTGCGGCGAGAATGGAGAAAATGCGCATGTCGAAACCTCGATCAGAATCCATGCCGCGGCGCAGAATGTCGGGGCATAAGTGGTATGTAGTGTATCACAAGTGAACTGACTAGTTTAGATGCGCAGTTTTTTTGCAAATTTCTGCCAGCGGTAGAGGATCCTTTCCTGCCGACACCCTGCGGTGTCTGCGGCAAAGGAGGACTTGGCTTGGCGCGGTGTGCGGGGTATGAGGGGCAAAATCTCTCCTATGGGCAGGCCGGATGAGCAATACCGACAGTTTTATTGATGAAGTCACCGAAGAGGTGCGCCGCGACCGGCTGTACATGCTGCTGCGCCGGTATGGCTGGATTGCCGCGCTGGTGCTGGCGCTGATCATCGGCGGCGTGGCCTGGCTTGAGGTGCGCAAGGCGCAGGCCCGCGCAGAGGCTGAGGCGCTGGGCGATGCGATGCTGGCGGCCTTGTCGGTGGATGACAGCACGACGCGCGCAGGCGCGCTGGCGGATATCTCCGCCGCGTCGCCGCAGGGGGCGGCTGTTCTGCGGCTGATGACGGCCGCCGAACAGGTGCAGGCGGGAGATCCCGCTGCGGCTGCCGCAACGCTGGAAACACTTGCCCTGGACGGCGATGTGCCCGCCATCTACCGCCAGATTGCGCAGTTCAAGGCGCTGACGCTTCAGGCCGGCACCACCGATGCCGCCACCCGCCGCGTCGCGTTTGAGGCGCTGGCCCAGCCCGGCAACCCGCTGCGCCTGCTGGCGGTTGAGCAACTGGCCCTGATCGACGTTGAGACCGGTGACACGGATGCCGCACTTGAGCGCTATCAGGCGATCCTTGTCGATGCCGAACTCACCCAGGACTTGCAACAACGCGCCCTACAGGTGATTGTGGCGCTGGGGGGCAACCCCGACGCTGGCGCCGCCGGGACCACAGGAACAGACAACTGATCCACGGCCACAGGACGCACCGGGCAGACGGGCAACAAGAACAAGGGCCACGACACAGGCACGTGACAGAATGGGCAGAACGATGAACCAGCACTCTGGATTTGGCAAAAAGACGCTTCTGGGCGCTGCGATGGGAGGCACCCTGCTGCTGACCGCCTGTGCGGAGGACCAGGTATATCTGCCGGGCCTGCGCGAAAACGTGCGGTCGGTTCTGCAAGACCCGCAACTTGCCGCGCCGCTTGAAGGCGAAGTGAAGGCCGAGAACACCAGCCAGCCGATTGCCCTGCCGGCCGCCGCAAACAACGCAAGCTGGGCGCAAAGCCCCGGCACGGCGCAGTTCCGCACCGCCCATCCCGCCCTGCGCGCGGCCCCGCAACTGGCGTGGAGCGCGGACATCGGCGCAGGCGACAGCCGCAAGCAACGCATCACCGCGGCCCCCGTTGTGGCGGGGGGCCGCGTGTTCACGCTGGATGCCGGCGCGCGGGTGACGGCAACCTCGACCTCTGGCGCGACATTGTGGTCACGCGACCTGACACCGCCTGCCGACAGCGAAGGGCAGGGGTCCGGCGGGGGCCTCGCAGTGGAAGGCAACACGCTCTATGTCTCCGTCGGTTTCGGCATCCTTGCCGCACTGGACGTGGAGACGGGCGGCCTGCGCTGGCAGCAGGATCTGGATGCCTCCGGCTCCGGCACGCCAACGATCGTGGGCGATCTGGTCTATCTGACCGGGGGGGACGACACCGGCTGGGCTGTGCGCAAATCCGATGGCAAGGTGCAGTGGCAGGTGGGTGCCAGCACCAGCTATGCCAACGTGCTGGGCGCGCCTGCGCCTGCCGTGACCGATCAATTCGCCATCTTCGGCTTCGGCTCCGGCGAAGTGCGTGCCGTGTTCCGCCGGGGCGGCGTGGCCCGCTGGGATGCTTCTGTTGTGGGCAAACGCCCCGGCCGGGCGCTGTCTTCGCTTTCTGACGTGACCAGCGCGCCTGTGGTGTCTGGCGACACCGTCTATGTCGGCAACCAATCGGGCCGTCTGGCCGCCCTGAACGTGGACAGCGGCAACGCCCGCTGGACCGCCCGCGACGGCGCGGTGCGCCCGGTCTGGCCCGTGGGTGGCAGCGTCTTTGCGATCACCGATCTGAACGAACTTGTCCGTCTGGACGCCAGCGACGGCAGCCGCATCTGGGGCGTGCCGCTTGAGAAATTCGTCAAGGAAAAGCCCAAGCGCCAGTCCGAGGTCTATGCCCACCACGGGCCCATCGTGGCCGGAGGCCGGGTGATCGTCGCCTCCAACAACGGCGTGCTGCGCAGCTTTGATCCGGTCAGCGGTGCGCTGGTAGGGGCGGTGGAAATCCCCCATGGCGCGACCACGCAACCGGTTGTGGCAGGGGGTACGCTTTATGTCGTCTCCACCAAGGGGCAATTGCACGCCTTCCGCTAAGGGGCTATAGCGCGCGTCTGAGCGGGCCATACCGGGCCGCCAACCCTGTGAGCCGTCATGTCCTTTACCCTCGCCATTGTGGGCCGCCCGAATGTGGGCAAATCCACACTCTTCAACCGCCTTGTGGGCAAACGTCTGGCTTTGGTCGATGACCAGCCGGGGGTGACGCGCGACCTGCGCGAAGGCGCCGCACGGCTGGCGGATCTGCGGTTCACCGTGGTCGACACCGCCGGATTGGAAGAGGTGACCGACGACAGCCTTCAGGGCCGCATGCGCCGTTTGACGGAACGGGCGGTGGACATGTGCGACATTTGCCTTTTCATGGTGGATGCCCGCACGGGGATCACGCCGTCGGATCTGGTCTTTGCCGACATCCTCCGCAAGCGGAGCAAGCAGGTGATCCTCGCCGCGAACAAAGCCGAAGGCCGCGCGGCCGAAGCGGGCGTGATGGAGGCCTATTCGCTGGGTCTGGGCGATCCGATCAGCCTGTCCGCAGAGCACGGCGAAGGTTTAACAGACCTCTATAACGTCTTGATGCCATTGGCAGATGCCTTTGCGGAGAAGGCGCAGGACGACGCGCCTGAAACGGACGTGGACCTCGACGAAGACGGTGATGAATTTGCCGTCCCGCAGCCCACAAACGCCAAACCGTTGCAGGTGGCCGTGGTGGGCCGCCCGAACGCTGGCAAATCCACCCTGATCAACCAGATCGTTGGGGAGGACCGCCTGCTGACCGGACCGGAAGCGGGGATCACCCGTGATGCCATCTCCCTGCGCACGGAATGGCAGGGTGTGCCGATGCGGATTTTCGACACCGCAGGCATGCGCAAGAAAGCCAAGGTGCAGGAGAAGCTGGAAAAGCTCAGCGTCAGCGACGGCCTGCGCGCGGTGAAATTCGCCGAAGTGGTGATCGTGCTGCTGGACGCGGAAATCCCCTTTGAGCAACAGGACCTGCGCATCGCCGATCTGGCCGAACGGGAAGGCCGCGCGGTGGTCGTCGCGGTGAACAAATGGGACATCGAGGAAGACCGTCAGGCCAAGCTCAAGGACCTCAAAGAATCATTCGAACGCCTGCTGCCGCAACTGCGCGGCGCGCCGCTGATCACGGTGTCGGCCAAGACGGGCCGGGGCATGGACCGCCTGCACGACGCGGTGATGCGCGCCTATGAGGTGTGGAACCGCCGGGTCACAACCGCGCAGCTGAACCGCTGGCTCACCGGCATGCTGGAACAGCACCCGCCGCCCGCACCGCAGGGCAAACGCATCAAACTGCGCTACATGACGCAGGCCAAGACGCGCCCCCCCGGTTTCGTGGTGATGTGCAGCCACCCTGACAAAGTGCCCGACAGCTATAACCGCTATCTTGTCAATGGCTTACGGCTCGACTTTGACATGCCGGGCACGCCCATCCGGCTGTGGATGCGCGGCCAGAATGACGCCAACCCCTACAAGGGCCGCAAGAAAGCCGCGCCCTCGAAGCTGCGCAAACACACGCAGGGGCGGCGCAAGGACTGAAGCGATTACGCCCGCTGATAGGCCCGCACTGTCGGCCAGAGCATGAACACCGCCCCGCCCAGGGCCAGATAGGCCACCGGCGGGGTCACTCCCCAATTCTCCACCACCACGGCCACCAGCGCCCAGATCACCGCGATGCCATAGGTCGGCACCCGGCGCAGCGCGGATTGCACCACCACCGCCAGCACAATCGCAAGGCCCACAAACACCATCGCCGCCGTGACCTCATCCATCACGCCATAGCCCGCTGCCAGCAATCCCAGCGACACACAAGACGCCGCTGACAGCCACCCGGCATAGAGCCCCACTGGCCATGCGGCCCAGACCACATCATAGCGCGGCGCAATGAACAGCGCGGCCAGCGCGCTCAGCAACATCACCCAGATCAGCACCGACGCCCAGACCGGGCTGGCCACCGCCACAGCCAGCCAGACCGTGCCCACGGCGAGCGACAGACACAGCGGCAGGCGCATGTCATGCCACTGCCCATCGCGCGGCGCGCGCAGCATCCCCCAGGCCATGCCGAGCGTCAGCCAAAGGTAAATCAGCCCCCAGATCGAAAACGCATAGCCCGCAGGCTGCACCGGCGGGTCCTCTTGCGGGACGGGGAACTGGTTGGGATCAAAGCCGTCAAAATCCAGCACCACGAAGGGGGAGACGGCAAATGCGATGGCCAGCAGGAGGGTAAGCAGGGCAAGGCCCGGGCGCAGCAGCGCAGACATGGTTGAACCTTTTTGTTCAGTACAGCCAAACAGGTAGCAGCCCCGCCCCCCATGTCAAAGAGTAGTACTTGGTCTCATGCGTTCATGGACGCGCACTTAATTGGCGGCACATTGCGCAACCCTTTTTTGGCTGGCTGCGGTGTCCGCATTTATGAGCTGCGAGAACGTCATACTGGCGGTCAGGCAGGCTCTTTCAAAAGGACTATTTTCACGGAATTGGCTCATGTTGAAGATCTGTATGTCGACGTCTCTTTCACCGTTGAGCTCTATCTTCAGATTGGTAAGTGCTTCGAGACGCGTGGACTCTCGAAGCGTCTTTGCAGCAGGGCTCCGTATCGCCTGAAGCACACCATCGGGCAACTGCTTGAGTTCGGACTTTCCGGCGACAAAGAAGATCCAGACGTCAGCCGCGAAGAAGGAAGTCCAGGTCTCATGCTTCTGACTGAATTCGATCTGTCCATTCCCAAGCGTCTCGAGTTCTTCGATGAAACCGAGGGGAGGGTGTTGAACGGACACGACAACACTGGGAACCGCCTCCGCAGCCGATGCAGTGTGATGCTCGAAAGCAAAGCAGGAACATGCAGCAAGTGCGAGGTATGCAGCGCGGGTAGCGAAGGATCTGTGGGCCATCTTGTCCCCTATAACGTCCTGCACCGTCGCTTAAAGTACCCGCGCGCGGCCCGTCAATGGCATATTGATTGCCCAAACGATACCTTTGCCGCGTAGTGCAACGCGCAGCACCCACGTCAGGGCAATCCCTGCGTGTTCTGCGTCTATCGGAAAGGCCGTTGATAAAAAGGCGGCGCCGCCGTTCGGATGTCTGAGCAGGGTGTCCCCCGCACGTGTAACGTCAAACGTGAGCCCCCGTCACGGGGCCTCTATCCTAAAGTGCGGACGGGGTGGAAAGCCCCGCCTGCGGTCATCGCGATGAGGACGGGTTCTACCCAAAACACCCTAAGAACCCGTAGTGCCCGCGTTCTCCCCTTGCGGGCACCACGCAACAGCCAGAGGCCACGTCAGACACCCTGCCACCGCCCTGGCCCCTCTTTTTGGCCAAAAATATCCTAGTGCCCCGTCCGCCAAGCAGCGCGACAAAACCTGTAGCGTGCTACACCAGCACCCCATCCGCGCTGAGCGTCGTCTTACCGCCCAGATAGCGCCCCAGCACCTCCGGCAACACCACAGACCCGTCCGCGCGCTGGCCATTCTCCAGCACCGCGATCAGGCACCGCCCTACCGCCAGACCGGAGCCATTAAGCGTATGCACAAACTGCGGCTTGCCGCCGTCGGCAGGCTTGAACCGCGCATTCATGCGCCGCGCCTGAAAATCCCCGGTGGTGGAGACGGAGGAAATCTCCCGGTAGGTTGCCTGCCCCGGCACCCAGGCTTCAATGTCAAACGTCCGCCGCGCGCCAAAGCCCATGTCGCCGGTGCACAGGATCACCGTGCGGTAGGCAATGCCCAGCCGCTCCAGAATATCCTCGGCACAGCGCAACATGCGCTGCTGTTCGGCCTCGCTCTCATCGGGATGGGTGATGGAGACCATCTCCACCTTCTCGAACTGGTGCTGGCGCAGCATGCCAGCGGTGTCACGCCCCGCGCTGCCCGCCTCGGAGCGGAAGCAGAGCGTATGCGCGGTGTAGCGGCGGGGCAGGGTGGCCGCCTCGACCACCTGATCGGCTGCCGTATAGGTCAGCGGCACTTCGGAGGTGGGCACCAGCCACATGCCCTCTTCGGTGCGGTAGCTGTCTTCGCCGAACTTGGGCAGTTTGTCGGTGCCGTACATCGCCTCATCGGTGACCAGCACGGGCGGGTTCACTTCCGTCAGGCCGTTTTCATCCACATGGGTGTCGATCATGAACTGCGCCAGCGCGCGGTGGATGCGGGCCACGGCACCGGACAGCACCACAAAGCGGCTGCCGGAAATCTTCGCAGCGGTCTCGAAATCCATCGACGCTGCCACGCCCTTGATCTCGAAATGCTCAACGGGATCAAAGTCGAAGTTGGGTTTGCCGCCCCATGTGCGCACCTCGACGTTGTCGTTTTCATCAGCGCCCTGCGGCACGTCTTCGGCCGGGCTGTTGGGCAGCCGGGCGAGCATGTCCGTCAGCTGCGCGTCCAGCGCCTTGGCTTCCGCCTGCATCTCGGCCACTTCGGCCTTTTTCTCGGACACCAGCGCGCGCAGGCGTTCGAATTCCGCCTCATCGCCACTGGCCTTGGCGGCCCCGACAGATTTGGAGGCCTTGTTCTGCTCGGCCTGTGCCGCCTCAGCCGCGGCGATCTTGGCGCGGCGGGCCGTGTCGAGCGCCAGCACCTCCGAGGACACCGGCGCATCCCCGCGGCGCGCGAGTGCGGCGTCCAGAGCGTCAGGGTTTTCGCGGATGGCGCGGATGTCGTGCATGGGTTTCTTCCTTGAAGGGCTGTGTCGCCCCATCTTTTAGCGAAACTTGCGGGAAGGGACAGCAGAGATTTGCCGCAACCCTCAACCGCCGCGCGGGGTGCCGGACAGGGCCGCCACCGTCTCGCGCAGCCAGCGGTCGGGTGGGGCGGTCAAGGCGGTGGTCTCCTCTCCCGTGCCCAGCCGCGCCACCAGCACCCCCGCAACCCGCCAGCCTGCGGGCCTGCGCAGCAGCGCCGGGCCGCCGGAATTGCCCGACACCACAGGACAGCCCAGCTCCATCTGCCGGTTCAGGCGGCCCTGCCGGAGCGGGCAATCGAAGTGGCCCACAGGGGCCAGCGTGCCGCTGCGCAGAAAGCCGATTGTGGCAAACTGTGTGGCATTGCGCGCCTCCCCCTCCAGCAAGGGAAGCGGGCGCACGACACTGGCGGGCAGCGGGCGCGCCAGATGCAGCAATGCCAGATCCACCGCAAACCGCGCCATGCCCTCACGTTCGGCATAGGCGGGATGGATGTGGATGGCGCGCGATGGCACAGCGGCCCGCGCCCGCGGTCCCAGCCCACCGGGCATGAACCAGCGCGTGCCGACCGCATCGCCAACGCAATGCGCCGCCGTCAGCACCAGATCAGGCGCAATCAGCGTGCCGGTGCATCCCCTGTCGCCCAGCGGCCCTTCGCTGTTGACCACACCCACGGCGGCGAACATCGCAGCTTCCGCAGGACGCAGGGGTTCAACGGTCTGCGCCCCCAGCGGCAGGGCGCAGAGCAGGGCCAGCGCCGTCAGGGCGTTGCGCCACATGTTCATCTGATCTCCCCCCGGCGGACATCGCACGAAGGGCAGACTGCCTCTTTCCCGGTGACCTGCCAAGGCCCCATCATATCTCCACTCAAACCCCGCCGGATCGCCTTGCATTGGCCTGCGCCCGCGCATAGGTTCTGCCAAACGCAGCGGGGGGCCAAGCCCCACCTGCCGCAGCCCTGAGACAAGAGGACCCCCATGCAAGGCATCGAGCAATTTATCCCGCTGATCCTGATTTTCGCGATCATGTACTTCCTGCTGATCCGGCCCCAGCAAAAGAAGGTGAAGGAACATGCCGCCATGGTGGCCGCGCTGCGCCGGGGGGATCAGGTGGTCACGCAGGGCGGGGTGATTGGCAAGGTTGTCAAAGTCAAGGATGACGGTGAAGTCGAAGTGGAAATCGCCGACGGTGTCAAAGTCCGCGTGGTCCAGTCCACCATCGCCACCGTGGTGTCCAAGACCGAACCCGCCAAATAAGCGCGCGGGGCCACACCGCCCCACGCCGCGACGACCCGCAAGCTGAAAAGGCGGACCGATGATTCAGATTGACCTGTGGAAACGGATTGCCATTGTCCTGACCTGCGCCGTGGGCCTGTGGCTGGCGATGCCCAACCTCTTTTACACACCTGTTGAGCAACACAACGACGCGGCAAAGGAGATTGAGCTGTCAGGTGCCACGCCTGAACTGGAAGCACAGGTGGCGCTCTGGCCGGAATGGATGCCGTCGGGTCTGGTCAACCTTGGCCTTGATCTGCGCGGCGGTGCGCATCTGCTGGCCGAAGTGCGGCTGGCGGAGGTCTATGCTGCCCGCATGGAAGCGCAATGGCCCGAGGTGCGCGACGCCCTGCGCAGCATTTCCCCTGTCCGGCGGCAGGAATCACCCTCCGATGAGCTGCGCGTGCGCTTGCAGGACCCCACCAAGATGGCCGAAGCGCTGGCTGTTGTACGCGATTTGGCGCGGCCCGTACCGTCCATCACCGGCATCGCGGCAAACGACATTGACGTGAACGGCGCGGATGGGATCATCACCATCACCCTGTCAGAGGCCGAACGCACCTCCACCGATGAACGCACGATGCAGCAATCGCTGGAGATCATCCGCCGCCGCATCGACGAAGTGGGCACACGGGAGCCCACCATTCAACGGCAGGGCGCGGACCGGATCCTCATTCAGGTGCCTGGTGTCGGCTCAGCCGCTGAGTTGAAAGCGATCATTGGCACCACCGCGCAGCTGACCTTCAACCCGGTGGTCAGCCGCGGCACGGATGAGAATGCCAATCCCGGCATCGGCAACAAGATCGTGCCGTCGATTGATGAGCCGGGGGCGTTCTACACCATCGAATCCGCTGCCGTCGTGACAGGTGAAGAACTGGTCGATGCACAGCCTGCCTTTGACCAGAACGGCTCCCCTGCGGTGAACTTCCGCTTTAACACCTCCGGCGCGCGCAAATTCGGCGACTACACGGCTGAGAACATTGGCGCGCCCTTTGCCATCGTGCTCGATGACGAGGTGATCAGCGCCCCCACCATCCAGAGCCATATTCCGGGCGGGTCCGGCATCATCACCGGGAATTTCACGGTCGAGGAATCGACCAATCTGGCCGTGCTGCTGCGCGCGGGTGCCTTGCCTGCGGGCCTCGACTTTCTGGAAGAACGCACCATCGGCCCGGAACTGGGCCAAGACAGCATCGACGCAGGCAAGGTCGCGACCATCGTGGCCTTCGTCGCGGTGCTGTTCTTCATGTTCGTCAGCTATGGCCTCTTCGGGATCTTCGCCAACATCGCGCTGATCATCAACGTGGGCCTTCTCTTTGGCTTGCTGAGCCTCATCGGCGCGACCCTGACCCTGCCCGGCATTGCGGGGATCGTGCTGACGGTGGGGATGGCCGTGGACGCCAACGTGCTGATTTTCGAGCGTATTCGCGAGGAACTCAAAACCGCCAAAGGCCCCGCCCGCGCGATCTCCCTTGGCTATGAAAAAGCGCTGAGCGCGATCATCGACGCCAACATCACCACGCTGATCACCGCAACGATCCTCTTTGCCATGGGCTCCGGCCCGGTGCGGGGTTTTGCGATCACGCTGGGGCTGGGCATCATCACGTCGGTCTTTACGGCGATTTTCGTGACCCGCCTGATGGTGGTGATCTGGTTCGAGGCCAAGCGGCCCAAAACGGTTGAGGTCTGATCCATGCGTTTGCGTCTCTTTAAAGAAGCACCGAACTTCGACTATTTCTCCCGCTGGAAACTATGGCTGGGCATTTCGGGCGTGATGATGGTGGTGGCGCTGGTGTCCTTCCTGTTGCAGGGCCTGAATTTCGGCATCGACTTCCGTGGCGGCACCACGATCCGCACCGAAAGCACGCAGACCATCGACATCGGCGAATACCGCGCCGCGATGGAGGCGCTGGAACTGGGCGACATCACCATTACGGAAGTGTTCGATCCGTCTTTCCGCGAAGATCAGAACGTCGCGATGATCCGCATTCAGGCGCAGGACGATCAGGAAGCCGTGACGGTGGAGACCATCGAAGCCGTGGAAGGCGCGTTGAAAGCGGTGCGCCCGGACATCAAGTTTGTCTCGGTGGAATCGGTGGGCCCCAAGGTTTCAGGCGAGTTGATCCAGACTGCGGCGATTGCCGTGATCCTCGCCATTGGGGCCGTCCTGATCTACATCTGGCTGCGGTTTGAATGGCAGTTTGCGGCAGGCGCGGTGCTGGCGCTGGTGCATGACGTGCTGTTGACCATCGGTATCTTTTCAGAACTCCAGATCCGGTTCGATCTGGCGATCATCGCGGCGCTGCTGACCATCGTGGGCTATTCGCTGAACGACACCGTGGTGGTGTTCGACCGGGTGCGGGAGAACCTGCGCAAGTACAAGAAACGCCCGCTGGCCGAGGTGCTGAACCTGTCGATCAATGAGACGATGGCGCGGACCTTCATGACGTCCTTCACCACGCTGCTGGCGCTGATCGCGCTCTTTGTGCTGGGCGGCGACGTGATCCGGGGCTTCGTCTTCGCGATGATCTGGGGTGTGATCATCGGGACCTATTCGTCGATCTTCGTGGCTTCCGCGATCCTGCTCTACTTCGGGGTCAAGCGCGACTGGTCCAAACCTGACGCCAACGCCGGGAACCAATACGCCAACATTGATGCCTGATTTCATCGCCCTGACCGGATCGGTTTCCGGACTGATCTGGCTGGTCGGCGCGGTGTTTGTGGCGGGGCTGGTGCGCGGCTTTGCCGGTTTCGGCTCTGCGATGATCATCATGCCGGTGGCCTCCTCCGTGCTGGAGCCGGTGCAGGCGGTGATCTTTCTGGTCGCGGCAGAACTGCTGGGGCCGCTGCCCAACCTGCCGTCGGCCCTGCGCGTGGGCAAACCGCGCGAGGTGGGCAAGCTGATGCTGGGGGCGGTCGTGGCGCTGCCCGTGGGGCTGTGGTGCCTGACGCGGGTGGACCCGCTGATGTTCGGCTGGGCGATCTCCGTGATTGTGTTGTTCCTGCTGATCCTGCTGGTCACCGGCTGGCGCTACGCCGGGCGGCTGACGCAGCCTTTGGTGGTGGGCACTGGCGCGCTGGGCGGCTTCATGACCGGGTTCTCCGGCATTCCCGGCCCGCCGGTGATCATGCTCTACATGGCGTCGCGCCTGCCGATTGCGGTGATCCGCGCGAATTTCCTGCTCTATCTGCTGGCCATCGACATCGTGCTTTTCCCGGTGCTCTGGGCCGCGGGGATCATGGTCTGGCCTGCCTTCCTGCTGGGCCTGTTGGTGGGCATTCCCAACCTGATCGCCAATGTGATCGGCGCGCGGCTCTTTGATCCCGACGCGGAGCGGCTTTTTCGCATGGTGGCCTATATCGTCATTGCTGCATCGGCTATATTGGGCCTGCCGCTGTGGAAAGGATAAGCGATGCGCCTCAATGAGATTGTCTTCACCGATGCCAAACCCGTCGAAGGCTACGGGCCGGGGTTTTTCCGCATTGGCGGTCAGGTGATCAACGGCGCGATGCTGGTCGGGCCGGAGGGCACCGGGCCCTGGGGCGGGTTTGAGGATATCGAGCCGCTGCTGGCCATGGCGGGGGCGGTGGATGTGCTGTTTGTGGGCACGGGCGCGGATGTGGCACATCTGCCCGATGATCTGCAACGCGCGCTCGACGCCGCAGGGATCGGGGTGGAGGCGATGGCATCCCCCGCCGCCTGCCGCACCTACAACGTGCTGCTCAGCGAAGGGCGGCGCATCGCGCTGGCCCTGTTGCCGGTTTGAGTTGCCCCTTTGCCGCTGAGCATTCATGACCTGACCCTTGCGCGCGGGGGCGTACCGGTGCTGACGGGCGTGTCGCTGTCGCTGCAACCGGGCCGCGCGCTGATCCTGCGGGGGCCGAACGGGTCGGGCAAGACGACGCTTTTGCGGACGATTGCAGGGCTGGCGCCGCCGCTGTCAGGAACCATTGAGGGCGCGGAGGACCGGGTGGCCTATGCCGCCCACGCCGACGGGCTGAAAGCGATGCTGAGCGTGACGGAGAACCTCACCTTCTGGGCCTCGGTCTTTGGTCAGATCGACATCAATGTCGCGCTGGAAGCCTATGATTTGCATGCCTTAAAGGATCGTTTGGCAGGCACGCTTTCAGCAGGGCAAAAGCGCCGGCTGGGGCTGGCGCGGCTCTTGGTCACGGGGCGGCCCGTCTGGGTGCTGGATGAACCGACGGTATCGCTCGACGCGCAGGCGGTTGCGATGTTCGCCGCGGCGGTGCGCGGGCATCTGGAAGGCGGCGGTTCCGCCCTGATTGCCACCCATATTGATCTGGGGTTGAGCGAGGCGGATGTCCTCGACATCTCTCCCTTCCGCGCGGCGGATGGCGCGCTGGTGGGCGCAAGCGACGAGGCTTTCCTGTGATCGCCCTGCTGCGCCGCGACCTGACGCTGGCCCTGCGGGCAGGCGGCGGGTTCGGGTTGGGGCTGGCGTTTTTCCTGATCGTGACGGTGCTGGTGCCCTTTGGCGTCGGCCCGCAGGCCGCCACGCTGAGCGTGATCGCACCGGGCATCCTGTGGATCGGCGCGCTGCTGGCCTGCCTGCTGTCGCTCGACCGTCTGCTGGCGCTGGATTACGAGGATGGCACGCTGGATCTGCTGGCCACCGCGCCGCTGCCACTGGAAGCGGCCCTCAGCATCAAGGCGCTGGCCCATTGGCTGACGACGGGGTTGCCGCTGGTGCTGGCCGCCCCGGTGCTGGGCATCCTCCTGAGCCTGCCGGGGCCGGGGTATCTGTGGCTGGTGGTGTCGCTGGCGCTGGGCACGCCTGCGCTGTCGGTGATCGGCACCTTCGGCGCGGCGCTGACGGTGGGGATCAAACGCGGCGGGCTGTTGTTGTCGCTGCTGGTGCTGCCGCTTTATGTGCCGACGCTGATCTTTGGCGCGGAGGCCGCGCGGCGCGGCGCGCTGGGGCAGGACCCGTCGACATCGCTGCTGCTGCTTGCAGGGATCACGCTGGCCACGATCGCGCTGATGCCCTTTGCCAGTGCTGCGGTGCTGCGGATGGGGCTGCGATGAAGCGTCGCTGGCATTTTTGTGCATTGAGGCCGCGCGGTTGGGAGATTAGATAACATCCATGTCGATCTGGAGCTATGCAAACCCGGTCAAGTTTCTTGGCCTGAGCGCGAAAGTGCAGCCGTTCCTTTGGGGGGCCTCGGCCATCTGTGTGGTGGGCGGGCTGATCTGGGGGTTCTTCGGCACGCCGGATGACTTCCGCCAAGGCTCCACCGTCAAGATCATCTACCTGCATGTGCCCGCCGCCCTGATGGCGATCAATGCGTGGTTCATGATGCTGGTCACCTCCCTGATCTGGCTCATCCGCCGCCATCACGTGAGCGCATTGGCCGCCAAGGCCGCAGCCCCCGTGGGCGTGGTGATGACGCTGATCGCATTGGTGACGGGTGCGATCTGGGGCCAGCCGATGTGGGGGACATGGTGGGCCTGGGACCCGCGCCTGACGTCGTTCCTGATCCTGTTCCTGTTTTACCTCGGCTACATCGCGCTCTGGGAAGCGGTGGAGGACCCGGACACAGCGGCGGATCTGACCTCGATCCTGTGCCTTGTCGGGTCGGTCTTTGCAGTGCTCAGCCGCTATGCGGTGCAGTTCTGGAATCAGGGGCTACATCAGGGCACTTCGATCCCGGTGGCGACGGGTGGGCGGTCGGTGGCGGATGTGTTTTTCTACCCGCTCCTGATGTGCATGGTTGGGTTTGGATTGCTGTTCCTGGCGCTGGTGCTTTATCGCACGGGCACGGAAATCCGCCTGCGGCGGGCCGCGGCCTTGCGGGCACGCGCGGGGCGGGCGGCATGATGCCCGATCTGGGGAAATACGCGGGCGAGGTCACCTCCGCCTATATCGCATCGCTGGTGCTGCTGGGGGTGCTGGTGCTCTGGACGCTGCGGCGCGGACGCGCGGCGCGCGCCGAATTGCAGGACGCGGAACAGGAGAATGGCAAGGATGGCTAAACTCCGCCCGATGATGCTGATCCCGCCGCTGATTTTCGCGGGCTTCGTGGTGATGGCCGGGATCGGCATGTTCCGCGAAGACCCCGAAGGCTTGCCCTCCACGCTGGTGGGTAAAATGGCACCGGGGCTGCCGGAGGGGGGGCTGGAAGGCTTCCCGCCTGCGACGTCGGAGATGCTGGCCTCCGGTCAGGTGACGCTGGTGAACTTCTGGGCCAGCTGGTGCCCGCCCTGCCGCGCGGAGCATCCCAAGCTGTTGGAAATGCAGGCTGCGGGCATGCCGATCATCGGAGTCAACTTCAAGGATCAGCAGGGGACAGCCGCCAAATATCTGACGGAGGATGAGAACCCCTTTGTCGGGGTGGGCTTTGACCCGCAGGGGCGCACGGCGATTGACTGGGGCGTGACCGCACCGCCGGAGACGTTCATTCTGGATGGCGACGGCAAAGTGTTGTTCCGGTTCGCCGGGCCACTGGTCGGGTCGGATTACGAACAGCGGTTCCTGCCTGCGCTGAATGAGGCGCTGGGGCGCTAAAACACTTCTGTTGCTCCCAGTTCGAAGCGCACACTAGAGCAGCCAACCCAAAACCTGAGGCACTCAGCCAAACAGAACTTTCCCAGGACCAAGCGTCGCGGCGCAGCCGGGGCTGGTTGCCCCTGCAAGACGCGACGCGCCGGGATTGGGGAAATTCCGTTTGGCCCTTCGGGTTGCGCGGAAAGGCCCCGCCTCCGGGCGGTTCCGGCTTGACCGGGCAACCAGCCCGCGCTGCGCCGGAACACACCCGCATCCGGAGCCTTTCTGCGCAACTGAGTGCTTCAGGTTTTGGGTTGGCTGCTCTAGGATATTTAAGGCCAAAAAGAGGGGCGGGGTGGTCTGCTCTAATCCGCGATTGCGACCGGGTCGGCGGTGGTCTTCTGTGCGTCCGCGTCAGAGGGGATCGCCCCATAGACAACAACAGCGACAAGAAACAAGGCGGGAAGGATGGTTCGGATTGCCATAACGGGCCTCAACAGGATTACGGGTTAACAACACTACACGCCAAGAATAGCACATTTCTGGCATCTTGTGTGGGGAAAATTTACCCTGCGTTACCTGTTTCTGAACGGGGCCGCATTAGAGCCTGTAGCCGCCCGACACGGTGATCGTTTCCCCGGTGATGAAAGCCGACGCATCCGAGGCAAGGAAGCGCGCGACCTTTGCGATGTCTTGCGGTGTGCCGGAGCGGCCGAGGGCGGTCATGTCGGTGAACGCCTGGACCAGATCGGGCGGGCGCGGGGCCTCCACCCGTTCGATGGCACCGGGCGCGATGCCATTCACGCGGATGCCGTGCGGCCCCAGCGTTTTGGCCATGCCGCGGGTGAAGGTGTTGAGCGCGGCTTTGCTGGCGGAATATCCCACAGCCCCCATCGCGGGCAGGGTGGCGTTGACGGAGGAGATGTTGATCACACTCGCCCCGCTTTGCAGGTGTGGCAGAGCGGCGTCCAAGAGCGCTTTGGGAGCGGTGACATTCACCGCGAAGGTGTGGGTGAGGTCGGCATCGTCCATCGCGATGGCACCTGCGTTGTTGACGATCACGTCGAGGCGGCCGAAGCGGGCGATGATTTGGGCAATGATGTCGGGGGCTGTCGTGGCGTCGGACAGGTCTGCGTGGATGGCCAGCGCGTCAGGGTAGGCGGCCAGCAGGTCATCGGGGGGTGTGCTGTGGTAGGTCACGGCGATGGCGTGATCGGCGGCGAGGTTGTCCGCGATGGCGCGGCCAATGGCGCGGGCACCGCCGGTGATGAGGGCTGTGGGTTTTGCTGTGGGGTGGCTTTGCATTTGCGAAGGCTATACCGTCGGTGTGTGTGGTTAAAGGTCTGGTTGGAGCTCAAGCACGACGCCTGTTTGAGCACCCAGCACGGAATCAAGGGCCTTGGCCCGCCGTGCATCGCCAGACCGCCCCACCGGGCTGGCGATTTGGCTGCCACCAGCGCATCCTTCTGTTGGAGCAATAACTTGGCAGCCATAAACTGCCCCGAACCCACGTCGGATCGCCACCCCGCGGTCTGGCAATGCACGGCTTTTGTTTCGAAAGTTAAGCACCTCAGCACAGCAGACATCAGATCTTGCCCCCAATGCCACAAACAAAAAGACCCCCGCCACATGCGGCGAGGGTCTTCCGTTTTACGCGTCCGTTACAGCACTACTCCGCCGCAATCGCATCCTCTTTCGCCAGATCACGCAGCACGTAATGCAGCACGCCGCCGTGTTCGATGTATTCAATCTCAATCGCCGTATCGATCCGGCATTTGATCATGATCTCCTTCACCGTGCCGTCGGCCATGGTGATGGCGCAGGGCACTTCCTGCAGCGGCTGGATGGTGTCGAGGCCGGAGATGCTCACCGTTTCCTCACCCGTCAGGCCCAGTGACTTGCGGCTGTCGCCATTTGTGAACTCAAACGGGATCACGCCCATGCCGACAAGGTTGGAGCGGTGGATCCGTTCAAAGCTTTCGGCGATCACGGCTTTCACGCCCAGAAGCGCCGTGCCCTTGGCCGCCCAATCGCGGGACGATCCGGCACCATACTGCTCTCCGCCAAAGATCACCAGCGGGGTGCCCGCCTCCTGATAGGCCATCGCGGCATCAAAGATGGAGGTCTGCTGACCATCGGGGCCTTTGGTATAGCCGCCCTCAACCCCATCGAGCATCTCGTTCTTGATGCGGATGTTGGCGAAGGTGCCGCGCATCATCACCTCGTGGTTGCCCCGGCGTGAGCCGTAGGAGTTGAACTCCCGTGGGGCGACCTGCCGTTCGGTCAGATACTGACCGGCAGGGGTGGTTTCCTTGAACGACCCGGCGGGGGAGATGTGGTCCGTGGTGATCATATCGCCCAGCACCGCGAGCACTTTCGCGCCTTCGATGTTGGTGATCACACCGGGCTCTGGCGACATGCCCTGAAAGTAGGGCGGGTTTTGCACGTAAGTCGATTGAGGCGGCCAGTCGTAGGTTTTTTCCTCAGTCGTTTCAACGCCCTGCCACTTCTCATCGCCTTTGAAGACGTCGGCATATTTGGTCTGGAAGGCCTCACGGGTCACCGTCTGTTCGACCAGTTCCGCAACCTCCTGCGTGGTGGGCCAGAGGTCCTTGAGGTAGACGTCCTTGCCGTCGGGTGTCTGGGCAATCGGGTCTGTGGCCAGATTGATGTCCATCGTGCCCGCCAGCGCATAGGCCACCACAAGCGGCGGTGAGGCGAGGTAGTTGGCGCGGACGTCCGGCGAAATCCGGCCTTCGAAGTTGCGGTTGCCGGACAACACGGAAGTGGCCACCAGATCACCGTCATGGATGGCTTTGCTGATCTCTGGCTGCAAGGGGCCGGAGTTGCCGATGCAGGTGGTGCAGCCGTAGCCGACGAGGTTGAAGCCGATCTTGTCCAGATCGTCCTGCAAGCCTGCGGCTTCCAGATAGGCGCTGACGACCTGAGAGCCGGGGGCGAGGGAAGTTTTCACCCATGGCTTGCGATCCAGACCCAATGCAGCGGCTTTGCGCGCGACCAATCCCGCGCCGATCATCACATAGGGGTTGGAGGTGTTGGTGCACGACGTGATCGAGGCGATCACGACCTTGCCGCTCTCCATGGTATAATCCTCGCCTTCGACAGCCACTTCCTTGCCCATGGGGCGTTTGAAGGTGTTGGCCATTTCATTTGCAAAGGCTTCTTTCGCCCCCGTCAGCGCTACGAAATCCTGTGGCCGCTTGGGGCCGGAGATCGCCGGCACGATGGTGCCCATGTCCAGCGTCAGCGTGTCGGTGTAGACGGGCGCGTAATCATCGCCGCGCCACATGCCGTTGGCCTTGGCATAGGCTTCGACCAAAGCGATGCGGTCCTCATCCCGGCCCGTGGTGCGCATGTAGCGCAGGGTTTCACCGTCGATGGGGAAGAAGCCGCAGGTGGCACCATACTCAGGCGCCATATTGGCGATGGTCGCGCGGTCTGCCAGCGGCAGGGTATCAAGGCCCGCACCGTAGAATTCCACAAATTTGCCAACCACGCCTTTTTCGCGCAGCATCTCCACAACCTTCAGCACCAGATCGGTGCCGGTGGTGCCTTCCATCATCGCCCCGGTCAGCTCGAAACCCACGACTTCAGGGATCAGCATGGAAATCGGCTGGCCCAGCATCGCGGCTTCGGCCTCGATCCCGCCAACGCCCCAGCCCAGAACGGCCATGCCGTTGACCATGGTTGTGTGCGAATCCGTGCCGACGAGCGTGTCGGGGTAGGCGACCTCTTCGCCATGCTGGTCTTTGTCGGTCCAGACGGTTTGCGCCAGATACTCAAGGTTCACCTGATGGCAGATGCCGGTGCCGGGGGGCACCACGCGGAAGTTGTTGAACGCTTTCTGGCCCCACTTGAGGAAGGTATAGCGCTCCATGTTGCGCTCATACTCGCGGTCGACGTTCATCTGGAAAGCG
The DNA here is from genome assembly GCF_947500075.1 of uncultured Sulfitobacter sp. Taxonomy (GTDB): domain Bacteria; phylum Pseudomonadota; class Alphaproteobacteria; order Rhodobacterales; family Rhodobacteraceae; genus Sulfitobacter. Next base: position 577,865 of record NZ_CANMQS010000004.1, read on the forward strand.
CGCGGGTTGCCGAATTCGTCGATCATGACGGAGTGGTCGATGACCAGATCGACCGGGTTCAGCGGGTTGATCTTTTCCGCGTCGCCACCCAAAGCCACTAGACCATCGCGCATGGCGGCCAGATCCACCACGGCAGGCACACCGGTGAAATCCTGCATCAACACGCGGGCCGGGCGATAGGCGATCTCCCGCGGGTTCTTGCCGCCTTTGGCGCCCCATTCGGCGAAAGCCTTGATGTCATCCACGGTCACCGTCTTGCCATCCTCGAACCGCAGCATGTTTTCCAGCACCACTTTCAACGCGGCGGGCAGGTTGGAGAAATCGCCAAGCCCGGCTTCTTGCGCGGCGGGGATGGAGTAATAGGCGATGGATTGGCTGCCTGCGGTGATTGTCTTGCGGGTGTTGCTCGTGTCCTGACCGACTTGGATCGTCATGGTGGCTCCCTTCGGGGGTAAGTGGCTACGGAGAATTGAGGCCTCAATGCCATTCTAGAGGGCGCGTTTCAACCACTATTCATGGGGTTTCGTGATTTTTGTATACCACGGTGTACCGAAATTGAGCAAAATTTGACGTTCTGCACACGTCCGTCTCAACAAACCTTGATTGGTTATTTCAACCGAACACCGTTACATGCCGAGAGACGCGACGACGAGAATTGGAATCACATGAAACACTTTGCCACAGCCCTTTTGGCCGCGACCCTTGGACTGGCCCAGCCAGCCGTGGCGCAACAGAACCCTGTGGTGGTGGAGCTTTATACGTCGCAGGGGTGCTCAAGCTGCCCGCCCGCAGACAAGATCCTGCATGAGCTGGCCGACCGGGACGACGTGATCGCGCTGGCGCTGCATGTGGATTATTGGGATTACATCGGCTGGAAAGACCCCTTCGCGGATCCCGCCCACGCCGAACGCCAGCGCGCCTATGCGCGGCAAGGACAGCGGCGGTCGATCTACACGCCGGAAATGATCGTGCAGGGGGAAAGCGACATCGTCGGGGCCAAACCGATGAAGCTGAGCGAGGCGATTGCCATGCACGCGCGCCGTGCCCCAGGCATCGCGCTTGAGCTGGCGCGCAGCGGCGACACCGTAACGGTCAGCGCGCAGATGCTGGGCGCGGCCAGCGGACCGATGACAGTGCACCTGCTGCGTTACACCCCGATGCAGACGACCAAGATCAAACGGGGCGAAAACGCAGGCAAAACGCTGAAATACGCCAATGTGGTGCAGGGCTGGCAGGTACTGGGCAAGTGGGATGGCGCCGCACCGCTGGCGCTGGACGCGCAGGCAACAGGTGATCTGCCCACAGTGGTGATCATCCAGTCCGGCAATGCGGGCCCCATTCAGGCCGCCGCACGCCTGCGCTGACGCCCCCTTCCAAATGGTTTTAAAAACCCCGCCGGAGGCTTGAAATCTCTTTTGGCGGTCCAGAAGAGATTCTAACGCTCCGCGGGGGTTTTTTAAACCATTTGGAAGGGGCGGAGGTCCGATGCAGGGGGACCTTGGGTCCTGATCCTCAGGGCTCATGGGCGCGCCACCGCCGATGGACCCAGAACCATTGTTCGGGATGGGCGGTGATCTGCGCGGACAGGCTGTCATTGAGCGCCTGTGTCATGGTCTGCGCATCACTGGGCGGCACCGGGGCTTCCAGCAAGACGTCGAAACTTACCCCGTCAGCCTGCCGGATGCCATAAAACGGGATCAGCAGCGCGTCATAGCGCAGGGCAAGTTCTGCCGCCGACAGGGCCGTGCGGGCGGGTTGGCCCATAAAATCCAGAACAGGCGCGTATTGCACGTGCTGGTCAAACAGCAGCACCAGCTGCCCACCATCTTTGAGGTGGCGCACAAATCCGGCTGTGCCGCGCCGTCCCTGTGGGAAGACGGGGCCGCCGAAAGCCTCCATCGTTTTCACGTAATGGGCGTTGAAATAGGGGTTCTTCATATCGCGGTAAAGGCCGCCGATGTCGTAGCCGCGCGCGACCAATGCGGCGCGCGTGGCCTCGTAGTTGCCGAAATGGCCGGTTACCAGAATCACGGGCCTGCCGCTCTGCGCCGCCTCTTCCAGTGCCGCCACGCCCGGTCCGCGCGGGGTCAGCTTTGCCATCCGGGCCGGGAAGTCGCGGGCGGAATAGTTCTCGATAAATGTGCGGCCCACGTTGTTCAGGCAACGTGCAGCGATCTCGCGCCGCCGGGGGACGGGCATCTCGGGCCAGATCAGCGCGAGGTTGTCCAGCGCGCGGCGTTTGTACCCGGCCAGCGGGCCCAGCACATATTGCACAAGGCCACCGACAAAGCGCAGCCGCAGGCCGTAAGGCAGGCCAAGGGCAAGCCGGATCACGCCCAGGATCAACCCGTTGGTCAGGTAGTGACCCGCGCGTCGGGCGAAAGAAGAAGGAGGCGGGGCGGGGGGTGACATGAACCATCGCTTTGACGCAGGGGCCCAAGACATACCGCGCGCACCCGGTGCCAACAAGAGGCGGGGCGGGCAGGGTGCCCGATCTCATCCCACCGCACCTCTGGTCAGTCTTCGGGGTCGTCTTCCACCACCAGCAGGATGTCGCCCGATTGTTCCATCGCGCGGATGGTGGTCACGATTTCCGACATGGCTTCTTCCACGTCATCGGCTTTGACCTTGCCTTTCTCCGCCATCTCATCGCGCAGCTGGTCGGCCATGCGGCCGGACATGTTTTCCAGAATGAAGCTGATCACCTCGGCAAAGCCTGCGTCTTCCGCCCCGGCAAGGGCGGTGACCAGCACCGCCTGATCGACTTCGCGCAGGATGCGCGGGATGTCGCGCGGGGCGATGCGGGTGGGGATGTTGCCGAAGGTGAAGATGGCCTTGCGCACCGCATCGGCAAAGCCCTGATCGGTTTCATCCAGCCCGGTCAGCACATCATCACGGGTGATGGTGCGCGAGGAGTTCAGGATCGCACCCACCCGTTCCACCGGCCCTTCGTCAAAGGCGCGCAGCGGCTGCGCATCCAGCTGCATCGCCAGGGACAGGCCGATCCGGTCCACCGCATCCGGGGTCACCTCGGAGGTTTGGGAGACCGCATAGGCAATCCGCCGCGCCTGCGGGCCGGGCAGCTTGCCCAGCAATTCCGCCGCCAGAGGCACCGGCAGTTTGGACAGCATCACGGCGGCCACTTCGATGCTTTCGCTCTCCAGCACCGGCAGCAACCGCTCCGCTCCCAGTTCCTTTAGGCGTTTCCACGGATCGCCCGCCTGCCGCACGCCCGCTTCCTTGCGCAGCCGCGCGGCGGTCTGCGGGCTGATGGCACCGTCCAATGCGTCCAGCGCGCCGGCCATGCCTGCGGGGAAGGAGAGGCCGATCCGCTCCACTTCGTCGACAAATTCGGAAATCACCGCCGCCAGCGTGTCGCGGTCCACCACGCGCATCCGGCTCATCTGTTGGGTCAGTTTGACCTGCAACGCATCGGGCAGGTCTTCCAGCGGCAGCTCCGCCCCTTCGTTCAGCAACAGCCGCACGATGATGGCCGCCTTGGCCGCAGGCCCCAGCGGGGCTGTCGAACCTGCGCCACTGTCTCCCATGGAAGGCAGCGGCGCAAAACTCGTTAACGGAACAATGTCGTTCATCTAGCCTATCCCCAAAAGCCCCACGGCCCTTGTGACAGGCAAGGATGAAAAAAGACTGAAATCAGTAGTTAAACGTCTCTCCGCTGGCAATGGCCCTGGCCAGAGACGCCTCGGCCCAGGTGCCGGTGCCGCCATGGGCGCGGATCGCCTTGAGTTCCCTGATCGCGGCGGTGATATTGCCCATCTCGACCAGACCCTGCCCCATGTAGGAGCGTGCCAGCACGTTGGCGGGATTGGTTTCGATCGCGCGGGTGTAGAAGGCCATGGCCCTGTCCACGTTGCCCATCTTGCGGTTGGTGAAGCCCATGTAGGTCAGCGTGCGGTCATCTTCCTGCGGCATCGCGGCCAGCACGGTTTGCGCATCATCATAGCGGCCTGCATAGGCCAGCGACCGGACTGTTTCATAAAGCGTATCCACATCCAGATTGCTTTCCTGGGCATTCACGCAGGTCTTGGTCTTTTTGTCATAGACCAGCCCGGTCTCACACTTGGGCTTGCTTGGCGCGGTTTCATTGCCGCCACCGGCGGCCAGCGCCATGGAGGTGGCCCCGAGGGGCAGGGTGAGGGCGGTGGCGAAAACAAAAACTTTCATCGGTATCTCCTGTCTAAAACAAAGGGCGCGCTGCCCGGCATTGGTGAGATCATAGGCGTCTCTGAATAGAAAACCCGCATGAAGTGGGTTTTATTTGGTCACAGCTGCGTTATTTTTTCACTTTTTGCCAAATTCTTTGGCTCAAAACGCAAAACGCGCCCCGGATCGCCATGTGGATCGAAGCGCGTTTTGGTGTTTGTTCAGTATCTTAGGTGCTGACAGGCAGGCAGCTGTGGGTGGTGGTGTCATAGCTGGTGCCTTCGGCACAGGACATCGCCTGTTTCTCTTTGCCGTAGTTGCAGCCTGCCGCAAGGCTGAGCGTTGGCGCCGCTGTCAGGGCCAGGGCAATCGCAAGGGTCTTGATCTTCATGGTCCGTCTCCTTTTGGTTGATTGCGTAAAGGTACACCGTTTGCGCAAGATTTCAAACGTGCCGTGCGGGGCTGCGACATTTCGGATCAGCGCGTCCCGGCCAGCGGTGCGTTCGGGGGGAGGGGGGCGCAGGGATATTTTTGGCCAAAAAGAGGGGCCAGGGCGGTGGTCGGGTGGCGGCTGTTGCATGTGCAGCGGCGGGGGCGGGCACCGGTTGAGAAGGTTTGACGGTGTCCGAGGCCCCCGCGCCTGTGTTTGGGGTCAGTCGCCGAAGACGCGTTTGAAGATCGTGTCGACGTGTTTGGTGTGGTAGCCGAGGTCGAATTTTTCCTCGATCTCTTCGCGGGACAGGGCGGCGAGGACGTCATCATCGCCAAGGAGCTCGGTTTTGAAATCCGAGCCGTCTTCCCAGACCTTCATCGCGTTGCGCTGCACCAGTTTGTAGCTGTCCTCGCGGCTGACGCCTGCTTGGGTCAGGGCCAGCAGCACGCGCTGGGACATCACCAGACCGGAGAATTTGTTCATGTTGGCCAGCATGTTGTCGGGGTAGATCAGCATCTTGTCGATCACGCCGGTGAGGCGGTTCAGGGCGAAGTCCAGCGTGATGGTGGTATCGGGGCCGATGGCGCGTTCCACGGAGGAATGCGAGATGTCACGCTCGTGCCAGAGGGCCACGTTTTCCATGGCTGGAATGACCGCCATGCGGATGGTGCGGGCCAGACCGGTGAGGTTTTCGGTCAGCACCGGATTTTTCTTGTGCGGCATGGCCGACGAGCCTTTTTGCCCCGCCGAGAAGAACTCCGCCCCTTCCAGCACTTCGGTGCGCTGCATGTGGCGGACTTCGGTGGCGACGTTCTCAATGGAGCTGGCGATGACGCCGAGGGTGGCGAAGAACGCCGCATGGCGGTCGCGGGGGATGACCTGGGTGCTGATGGGTTCAGGGGTGAGGCCAAGTTGCGCGCAGACGTGTTCCTCGACCGCCGGGTCGATGTTGGCGAAAGTGCCGACAGCGCCGGAAATGGCGCCAGTGGCGATTTCCGTGCGGGCGGTTTTGAGGCGGGTGAGGTTTCGGTCCATCTCCGCGTAGAAACGCGCGAAGGTCAGGCCCATCGTGGTGGGTTCGGCGTGGATGCCGTGGCTGCGGCCGACGCGCACGGTGTCTTTATGCTCCATCGCGCGGCGTTTGAGGGCGGCGAGCAGCGCTTCCATATCCGCGATCAGCAGGTCAGCGGCGCGGGTGAGTTGCACGTTGAAACAGGTGTCGAGCACATCTGAGGAGGTCATGCCCTGATGCACGAAACGCGCCTCGTCACTGCCCACGTGTTCGGCCAGATGCGTGAGGAAGGCGATGACGTCGTGTTTGGTGACGGCTTCGATTTCATCAATGCGGGCCACATCGAATTCGACATCTTTGGCTTTCCACACGGCGTCAGCATTCTCACGCGGGATCACGCCCAGATCGGCCATGGCGTCGCAGGCATGGGCCTCGATCTCGAACCAGATGCGGAATTTCGTTTCCGGAGACCAGATGGCAACCATATCGGGGCGGGAATAGCGGGGGATCATGCGGACACCTTTTTCATGACTGTTGGCAGGCTCCCGCGCGGCATAGACTGACGCTGCGCGAAGGACAAGGTGAGGGGTGCCATGCGAGGTCTGATATCTGCGGTGATGCTGCTGGCGGCAGCGCCTGTGGTGGGGGAAGAGGCGGCGTGGCAGCCGATGAGCGGGGCGGAGATTGCTCACGCGCTGACGGGGCGTGTGTTGCAATACGACAGCGCGTGGCAGGATTTCCGGGTTTCGGGCCGGACGCTTTACAACGCCGGGCGCGACAGTTGGGGGTACTGGCGGGTGGAGGGCGACCGATATTGTTCGATGTGGCCGCCGTCCGATCTGTGGGCCTGTTATGACATGGAACGCAGCGGGCACCGGCTGCGTTTCATCGGCAGCGGTGCGGATGATGTGACCGAGGCCAGGTATCGCGACTAGATCAGTTCAGTCACAACATGAGAAGAGCGCTCCAACGTCCTGTGAACAGGGCATTTATCGGCAATCTCCAACAGCCGCTGGCGCTGCTCCGCGCTCAGGTCGCCTTCCAGCAGGATGGCGCGCCGCCAGGTGTCGATCTTGTCGCCCGCCCCGGTGTCGGCGTCCTGTGCGTGCACCTTGTTGTGGCTCACATCCACCCGCACATGGGCAAGCGGCCAGCCCTTGCGGCGGGCATACATGCGGATCGTCATGGAGGTACAGGCGCCAAGGCCTGCCGACAGGAATCCGTAGGGCGTCAGGCCACGGTTGGTGCCGCCATAGGCTTCGGGTTCATCGGCCAGCATATGATGGCCGGGGCCGGATTGCACGTCTTGCAGGAACCCTGCCGGGTCGGCCTCAGAAACGCGCACGATGCCTTCCGGCGCGCCGGGGGGCGGGGCGGGTGGGTTCAGCGGCAGATAGCGTCCGGCCCAGGTGGCAATGACATCTGCGGCATAGCAGGCGTCATCCTTGGAGGTGATCAGGTGGTCGGCATCATCCAGCGTGACAAAGCTTTTGGGGTGTTTTGCAGCCATGAAGATCGCACTGGCGTTCTCCACCCCGACAATGGCGTCCTTGGGCGCGTGGAGCACCAGGAGGGCGGCTTTGAGCTTGCCAAGCGCCTGCGTGAGCGCGGCTTGAGAGACATCCTCGACAAAGCCCTGACCGATGCGGATGGGCCGCCCGCCCAGTTTCACCTCTGCCGCGCCGTCGGCTTTGATCCGGGGCAGCGCATCCGCGAAGTTGTGGGTCACATGGCCGGGGTCAAAGGGCGCGCCAAGGGTGGCGACGGCTTTGATCTGATCGAGATCAGCCGCAGCTTTCAGCACCGCCGCCCCGCCCAGCGAATGGCCGATCAGCAGCGAAGGCGCCATGGCGCGGCCATTGAGGTAAGTTACGGCCGCCACCAGATCATCCACATTGGTGGTGAAGGAGGTATTGGCAAACTCCCCCTCCGAATGGCCCAGACCGGTGAAATCAAACCGCAGCACCGCGATGCCCATCGCCGCCAGCCGGGAGGCGATGCGCTTGGCCGCCGGGATGTCCTTGCCGCAGGTAAAGCAATGCGCAAAAAGCGCCGTGGCCAGATGCGGCCCGTCGGGCAGATCAAGGCGCGCGGCAAGCGGCGTTCCGGCGTGGCCGGGGAAAGTGATGGCTTCGGTGGGCATGGCAGGCTCCGGGGGTGTTGAGGAACCCTAGGGTGGGGTGGTTGACCCCCATGTGCAAGGGCTGTGTCAGCCGTTTCACGCGGGCGTGACAGGTTTGAGGGGGTTGCGTGCGCGCGGCAGCGGTGTAGCAAGGCACAGCGACCAGCGCGAGAAAGGGCAGATCATGGCTGACAAAACCCCCGCATCCCGGCACCCGGCGACCATTGCGGCACAGGCGGGTGGGGCAATGGATGATCACACCGGCGGTGTGGTGCCGGCGGTGCACCGGGCCACGACCTTTGCCCGCGGCGCGGACTATGCACCGCTGAACCCCGACAACATCTATCTGCGCAGCCATAACGAGAACGCGCGCCAGGCCGAAGCGGTGCTGAGCGCGCTGGAAGGGGCGGCGGAGACATTGCTGTTCCCCTCGGGCATGGCGGCGGTGGCGGCTGTCTTTCGCACCCTGCCGCACGGGGCGACAGTTCTGGTACAGCGGCAGATCTACTGGGGCACGACCCAGTGGATCACGGATTTCTGCGCCCGGCGGGGGATGGCGCTGGTGGAGGTCGAGGCTTCTGACACCGCCGCTTTGACGGCGGCCTGTGTTGAGCATCTGCCGGCCCTCGTCTGGGTGGAGACACCGTCGAACCCCTGGTTGCGGATCACCGACATCTCAGCTGCAGCAGAGGCGGCGCATGAGGTCGGCGCGCTTCTGGTGGTGGATGGTACGGCAGCCACCCCGGCCTTGAGCCAACCACTGGCCTTTGGTGCCGATATCGTCATGCACTCGGCCACCAAGGGCATCAACGGGCATTCCGATGTGCTGGCCGGGGCGCTGGCCACGCGCACCCCCGAGGCGCCGATCTGGCAGGCGATTGTGCTGGACCGCAATACGGCCGGCGCGGTGCTGGATCCGCAGGCCGCGTGGCTGTTGCTGCGTGGCATGCGGACGCTGCCGTTGCGGATGACGCGGATGTCGAAGACCGCCCAGGCGCTGGCAGAATTCCTGCACGATCACCCGCAGGTGGAGCGTGTACTGTATCCCGGCTTGCCGGATCACCCCGGCCACGCGCTGGCAGCGCGGCAGATGCCAAATGGTTTTGGCGGCTTGATGTCCTTCGTGGTCAGGGGCGGGGGCACGGCAGCGCTGCGGGCGGCAGGACGGTTGCAGCTGTTCCATCGTGCGACATCGCTGGGCGGCGTGGAAAGTCTGGTGGAGCATCGCCATACGATCGAACCACATACGGGCATCCCCGAAGGCCTCCTGCGCGTGTCGATCGGGATCGAGGACGCGGGCGATCTGCGCGATGATCTGGCGCAGGCACTGGGGCAATAGCAGAGACAAAAAAAGCCCCGGTGCAATGACCGGGGCTTGGCTGAAATAGCGTACTGAAAATAATTTAGGTCGTCTTGTTCTTGCGGCGGCGCATCAGGCCCAGACCGCCCAGACCCGCCAGCAACAGCGGCAGGGCCGCAGGCAGGGGGACCGGCGCGGGTGTGCCGGTCACCTCAAGCACCGAAGGATTGCCGTTGGCAGCTGCGTAGAACAGCTGGAAATTGCCACCGGAGAAATCGAACGCGCTGTTGATCACGGTTGTCGGCGCGGGCGAATCTGTTTCGATCATGCCGTTGTCGAAGAACTTGATGCCATCGTCATGCCGGATGTTCCCGGCGAAACCGCCCAGATCGAAGTCCCGGAAGCGGAACAGGGTGGTCATGCCCCAGGTTGGCGTGCTGAGGATGGAATTGCCCAGCGCTGTGCTCAGACCTGAAAACGTCCCGGAACCGGAGTTCAGGAAATCGAAGATGGTCGTGGTGGAAGATCCACCGGAACCAAGGTTGAAATCCAGCGCACCGGTATAGGTGAAGGTCTCATCAATGCGGGGCAGCAGATTGGCCGGACCGGCAAATGCGTTGTTCCGATCACCGCCCGCGTCAAAGTTCGCGACAGTGACTTCGAAGGTGCTGGACAGGAAGGTCGAGGCTTGCGCGGCCCCGGCCAGCAGCCCGGTCGCCAACAGCGCAGCAATAAGGGAATTCTTCAGACGCATCTTACCGTTCTCCATCGTTACTCTGCCCGCTTCAAAAGGAAGGACCCCCTCCCAGTGTCGAAACATGGCTACTCGTTACAGGAGATCAGATAGCAAGCCCGCCCCTTTGTGTGAAGGTGCGGGCCAGCAAAACAGGGCAAAAACAGGGCAAATTTTACGAAACACTCTGTTTCCACGCCGCATTGATGACACATTGTGTTCAATGGGTTGATTGATCCCGCATTGAAGACAAACAGGCATGTCCAGGGTCCGGGTCGCGCAGTGTTTTCCGCTTCCAAATGGTTCAAAAAACCCCGCCGGAGGCATGAAATCTCTTTTGGCGCACCAGAAGAGATTTTAACGCTCCGCGGGGGTCTTTAAAACCATTTGGAAAGGGGGGCTGAAACGCGCAGTCATTCCCCCATCAGGGCGGGATCGAAGGGGTACGTTGTGAGGTTCTCAAACCCGTCTTCGGTGATCAGCACCTGATCTTCCAGCTTGATGGAGAAATCCCCCCCCTCAGCACCAACCAGCGCTTCGACACAGAGCACCATGCCGGGTTCCAGCGGATAATCATATGCACCTTCAACGGCGTGATCGGGATAGGCCACCAGCGGCCACTCATCACACAGGCCCACGCCGTGCATCAGGCAGCCGTATTTGAGTTTCTGGAACTGGTCGTCGAGCACGTGGGTGTTGGCGCTGAGTTCGGGGATCATCACACCGGGTTTGAGCATCTGCATATTGGTCATGATGTGCTCAACCCCGTGCTGCATGGCATAGATCATGTCGGGGCGGGGCTTTTCCTCGCCGATCCACCAGGAGCGGGAGATGTCGACGCAGATGCCGTAGCTGCCCACAAGGTCCGTATCAAAGGAGATGATCTCATTCGGGCGGGTGAGCCGTGGCCCGCATTCCTGAAACCACGGGTTTGTGCGGGGGCCGGAGGCCAAGAGCCGGGTTTCGATCCATTCGCCGCCGCGTTTGATGTTTTCTGCGTGCAGCACCGCCCAGATGTCATCCTCGGAGGTGTTGCCCAGTGGGGTGTTGGCGCGGGCGAAGTCTTCCATGGCTTTGACGGCGGTTTCGCAGGCGTGGGATGCGCAGCGCATGGCAAGGATTTCGTCGGGGCCTTTGACGGAGCGCGCCTTTTCGGTCAGCTCTTCGCCTTCCATGACCTCAAACCCCTGCGCTTCCAGCGCGCGCAGCCCGTGCAGCATGATCTTGTCCACCGCGAGGCGTTTGTTGCCGCCGCCATGTGCGTCGATCAGCAGGCGCACTTCGTTTGCGAAAGTATCGGCGGCCACATCCACCTTGTCGCCGCGATCAAAGTAGAACAGATCCGCGCCAGAGCGTTGTTCGCGCACCAGCGGGTTGAATTCACTCAGGAACGGCGAGTTCTTGTAATCCCACATTACCATATAGCCATCCGCACAGACCAGCAGCGCGCGGAAGGGGTTGTGGGTGTTCCACAGCTGCATGTTGGTGCTGTCGGTGGCGTAGCGGATGTTCAGCGGGTCAAAGAGCAGCACGCCGCCATAGTCCCGCTCGACCACATGGCTGGTCAGGCGGTTCCAGCGGTATGCCCGCATCGTGGGCAGGTTCGGCAGCGTCAGGCCCGCCGCGCGCCATTCGGCGAAGGCAAGCTGTGTCGGCCCGATTTCCACCCGGTCGGCATCATTTGGCGTGCCGTCGGGCAGTGTGCGTCCCTGCGTCGGGTCGATCTTGCGGTTGTCGCGGTAGTGTTGGTTCATGGGCCACCTTCGATGCACAGGTGACGTCAGTTTTTGCCAGTTTTTTAGGCGATGTTTGCCGGAAACCGACCTTTTGAGATGTCGTTTTTCAAAGGCCCCTCGAAGGGCATACGGGCAGCGGACCGCCCGTATGCGTCTTTGGTGTTGCGCCTACCATGCCGGATGCAGCACCATATGGGGCTGCCCGTCAGAGGTCTTTTGCGGCGATCGGCCGTCGGCGTTCACGGTTGTGTTCACCTGCCGGCGGAAGGCGCTGAACATGTCCGATGTGACAACGTCAATCGCTTCATCAAACCGCAGGGTCAGCGACCAGAAGCCGGAGGCAGATTGCCGCGCGGCCTTGATTTTCCCGGTGAAGGGATGACCCAGATAGTGACCGCGCACCCGTTGGCCGGGGGCCCAGCCGGGGTGGCGATTGGCTGCTTGCGCGGCCAGCGTGTTCCAGTCCCGCGCGCCCCACTGGTGGGCTACGGTTTCAAGCGCGGCGGCATGGCTGATGGTCTGACCCCGGGACGCCATATCAGCACGCAGCCGCTTGGCCTGCGCCTTGAGCACATCACGGGGAGGGATGGTGGTGGTGTTCATATCTTACACTCCGTCTCGCCAGACAGGGATCAGGGGGGTCCGCGTTGCCCCTCAATCAGCGAGATTGAGGAAGATCATTGTTGCACAGGACTTCACCGGAATGCGGACGGCAGGGGCCTGACCCTTGAAGCGCAGATAAGCAAAGGCCCCTCGCAATGCAAGGGGCCGCCTATCTGTGACCTGCAGCAGGGTAGGAACCGGTCACACCGGCCAAGACACAGACCCCCCTTCAATCCCGGTGCCTGCATGCGTGCCTCTTGCGCGACGCGCGCCTCTCAAACACCGTCCTTGCCGCTCTTTTTGGCCATAAATATCCCTGCGCAGCGGCTGCTCCGGGTGACACATCCGTGATGGCCAGACCGCTCAGCTGTTGCCGTCAACAAGCCCCGCGGCATAGGCAATCGCGCGCTGGTAGTTGCCGCTGTCATTCCAGACGGACAATACCCGGAAGTTGCGCGTGCCATTGGCGAAGGGCTGGCCGGGCTGCCAGCCGTTCTGGCGCAGCATGTTGGCCGCAGAGGCCAGCGCATCGGCCGCAGTGTAGGGGTCTGCACGCCCGTCGCCGTTGCCATCCACGCCGTAGCGCAGCCAGTTGCCGGCGAGGAACTGCATATGTCCCAGCTCGCCGGACGGGCCGCCACGGGTGTCGGTGGAGATGATGCCGCGATCCGCCATGCTGAGGGCGGCAATCGCGTGGGGTTCAAACTTGGGATGGCGGCGGCAGTAGGACGACAGGGTCACCGCCCCCGATACGATGGGCGTCTTGCCCAGATACCCGCCCCAGCTTGTCTCCAGCCCCCAGATCGTGGCCAGCAGGCTGGCAGGCACACCAAAGCGTTTCTCGATCGAGGCGAAGGTATTGGGATTGCGGGCAATCTTGTTGCGGGTCTGGTTGACGAAATTCGCCGCCGAACTGCCGGAGCGTTTGGCCAGGAACCGGGCAGGGTCGCCCTGGGACACGCCCGTCTGGCTGGAGGGTCTGGATTCGAACCGCCAGGTGATGTCCGACAGTTTCGCCGCTGCCAGCGCCTGCTGGCCGCGCTGGCCCACACCCTGGGCTGCGGCCTGTTTGGCAAGGGTCGCCTTGTAGGCATTCCAGTTGCCTTTGTTGGTAATACACTCCGCAGCAAAAACGCCACCGGCAAGACAGGTGGCGACAACGGCGGACAGAAAGGTGGTTTTGAACGCAGGCATGACAATCCTCAAACAATGCAACTTCGGGCAAAGTCTAGCGGTGGGATTGGCGCATGCAAAGAAAAACCGGGGGGAGAGGTCCGGGCTTATTCGCTCAGCAGGAGCGCGGTCAGTTCACTGGTCACGGCAAAGGGATTGTTGGTGGGGCGGTCCATCATGTCCCAGGCGAAGACGATACCGCCGCAGACAAAGGAACACATCATCAGAGGAACCACCATAAGGGAGCCAAACCCGCGGCCCTTGCGCTTGCGCTGCTTTTCAGTCGCGGCGGCACCTTTATTGATACGATCAATTCGGGTAGCGAAGTCTGTTTGGCTGCGCATGGTACACATGCTCCACTGGTTACTATGAGGATGTTTTGGGTGAGGAGCGTGTTCAAAATGGGGCAGTGGGGGGGTATTACCGTGCGGTTTGTTAACGATTGAGGCGCGAGTTGGGCGCCGCATTGCAGCAATGGCGGGTCTGGAAAATCGGCGGGGACGCGCCCTGGGTTTTTCTAAAAAAAATTTTAAAAACATATGATTATGTGCGGCTGGGCAGCCGTTTAAGTGCCTACTTGGGGCCTGTCGCCCTGCCAAAAACCTGCCTTAACCGCGCGTTAACCCTATCTCAACCTTGGGTTAACCTCGTCTTAACCTTGAGTGGCCGCCTGCAAGGCAACCTTAAACTGGGTTTCTGTCACACTCACACAGCCCATCGACCGGCAGTTGTCGAGTTTCTGAACGTATTCCTGCCCGAGTGCGCCTTGACCGGCTGTCTGTGCTTCAAACACAATCATGCTGCGGATTGAATCGCGAACCATGTCGACGGAACTCTTGCCTTGCTGCGCCTTGAGCGCCGCACGCGCACGTTGTGCCTGTTCGGGCGTCCATTCTCCACTGTCGATATTGGCCTGAATGAGATCTTCCCGTTTGCTGTTCGCATAGCCGAGGGCAAGATCCGGCAACATGTCATTTGCCGAAGAAAGCAGGGTGCCAATGGTCGTGCGCCCTTCGTGTTCCGCCTGAGCGGTGGCCCTCATGCTGGCCACGACATTTTCCTCAGACGACAGGAACAAGTAGCCGACGACGGCTGCCAGCACCATCACCACTGTCAGCAGGGACCGCATCAATGGGGGCATGTCGGAGGGCGGCCTGCCGCGTGGCAATGTCGGTTCCGGGGAAGGGGTCGGGGTCGTATCGCCGCCGGGTGCGTCTTGGTTCTGCGCAATTCGGGCGAGCCGTTCTTCAAAGCTGCTTGGTGATTTTGCCATGGTCCGACAGAGACTCCGCATGATTTTCAGATGTGCCAAGGTCATGCCGAACTGTGTCGATGCTGTGAAACTTCTAGGGAAAAACAACGAAACATGGGGGGCTGCCCCAAATGCAAAAGGGCGGCCCCGCAAGGCCGCCCTTCCACTGTGATCCGGATCAGATCAGCAGCTGTAATACATGCCGAACTCAACCGGGTGCGGCGTGTGTTCATATGTTTCGATCTCTTCCATCTTCAGATCGATATAGCCTTCGATCTGATCGCGGGTGAACACGTCACCGGCCAGCAGGAAGTCCATGTCCGCCTGAAGCTCTTCCATGGCTTCACGCAGGGAGCCGCAGACCGTCGGGATATCCGCCAGCTCTTCGGCAGGCAGGTCATAGAGGTTCTTGTCCATCGCCTCACCGGGGTCGATCTTGTTCTTGATGCCGTCAAGACCGGCCATCAGGAGGGCTGCAAAGCACAGGTAGGGGTTTGCCGCCGGATCGGGGAAACGGGCCTCAACGCGCTTGGCTTTGGGGCTTTCGGTCCATGGGATCCGCACACAGCCCGAGCGGTTCCGCGCGGAATAGGCGCGCAGCACGGGCGCTTCAAAGCCGGGGATCAGACGCTTGTAGCTGTTGGTCGCCGGGTTGGTGAAGGCGTTCAGCGCCTTGGCATGCTTGAGGATGCCGCCGATGTACCACAGGGCTTCCTGGCTCAGATCCGCGTATTTGTCACCTGCGAACAACGGCTTGCCGTCTTTCCAGATGGACATGTTCACATGCATGCCGGTGCCGTTGTCGCCCGCGATGGGCTTGGGCATGAAGGTTGCGGATTTGCCGTAAGCGGCGGCGACGTTGTGGATCACGTATTTGTACTTCTGCAGCTCATCGGCCTGTTTGGTCAGGCTGTCAAAGATCAGACCCAACTCGTGCTGGCACGACGCCACCTCGTGGTGGTGCTTGTCGACCTTCATGCCCAGACGCTTCATGGTCGAGAGCATCTCGGAGCGCAGATCCTGAGATTCGTCCGTGGGGTTCACAGGGAAATAGCCGCCCTTGACGCCGGGACGATGGCCCATGTTGCCCATCTCATACTCGGTATCGGTGTTCCAGGATGCGTCCGTTGCATCAACTTCGTAGGATACCTTGTTGATCGAATTGGAAAAACGCACATCGTCAAACAGAAAGAACTCCGCTTCCGGACCCATGTAGGCCACATCGCCAATGCCGGAGGACTTGAGATACGCTTCGGCCTTTTCCGCCGTGCCGCGCGGGTCACGCTCATAGGCTTCACCTGTGTCCGGCTCCACCACGGAGCAATGCACGCAGAGCGTCTTTTCCGCATAGAAGGGATCAATATAGGCGCTGTCCTGATCGGGCATCAGCTTCATGTCGGAGGCTTCGATGCTTTTCCAGCCCGCGATCGAGGAGCCATCGAACATGAACCCTTCTTCCAGGAAGTCTTCATCGACCTGATCTGCCATCACCGTCACGTGCTGAAGTTTGCCACGTGGGTCGGTAAAGCGGATGTCGACATATTCGATGTCTTCGTCCGCAATCATTTTGACAACATTGCTCATTGTATCTGCGATCCTTTCGGTTCTCTTGGGATGTTACAGCGCGTCCGAGCCGGTTTCACCGGTGCGGATGCGGATTGTCTGTTCAACGGGGGTGACGAAAATCTTGCCGTCCCCGATCTTTTCTGTCTTGGCGGCGCTGACGATGGCCTCGATGGCGGCATCGACCTGATCGTCGTCCAGAATGACCTCGACCTTCACCTTGGGCAGGAAATCCACGACGTATTCCGCGCCACGATAGAGTTCCGTGTGCCCTTTCTGACGGCCAAAGCCCTTGACCTCGATCACGCTCAGGCCCTGGACCCCAACGTCTTGCAGGGCTTCTTTCACTTCATCGAGCTTGAAGGGTTTGATGATCGCTTCGATCTTTTTCATGGTTCCTCCCGGAGGCAGAAGTGCCTTTGATCTGCGTCATTTCATTTCGCTGCGGGGGAATCCATAAACGCTGCGCCATGGTGCCTGTGGTTTCGGCATTTGGCGGAGGTGCGCGCCCGCATTTTAGGCGATGCGCACAATTTTTAGGCATAAGTGAATCGATGGTGGGGAATAGATGACCGAACTGCTGACATCCGCGCAGATGCGCGCCGTCGAAAAGGCTGCAATCGACAGTGGAACTGTCACCGGACTGACGCTGATGGAGCGTGCAGGGCAGGGGGTGGTGGATGCGATTCTGGCCCAGTGGCCTGCCTTTGCCGAAGCGCCGCACCGGGCGATTGTGCTCTGTGGGCCGGGCAACAATGGCGGTGACGGATTCGTGGTGGCGCGGTTGCTGCGGGAGGCGGGCTGGGAGGTTGCTGTCTATCTCTACGGCGATGCGCAGACACTGCCGCCGGATGCCAAGGTGAACCACGCGCGATGGGCGGCTTCTGACCCGGTCCAGACTGTGGAGGCACTTGCAAAACGCGGCTGCAAGGATGACCCGGACACCCCGCCGCCGCTCTTTGTCGATGCCTGTTTCGGCATCGGGCTGACCCGTCCGATTGGCCCGCCCCTGGCCGACATCGTGGCGGCCTGTAACGACACAGCACACGGGCATGTGGTCAGCATTGATCTGCCCAGCGGTCTGGACAGCGATACCGGTCGCGCGCTGGGCACAGCAGGGACCGCGTTCATAGCAGACCTCACCGTTACCTTTCACCGGCTGAAGCCCGCGCATGTTGCCGCCGATGGCGCCCGGCACTGTGGCAAGGTTGTTGTTGCCGACATTGGCCTTTAGAGCAGCCAACCCAAAACCTGAAGCGCTCAGTTGCGCAGAAAGGCCCCGGCTGCGCCGCGACGCGCCGGGATTGGGGAAATTCTGTTTGGCTGAGTGCTTCAGGTTTTGGGTCGGCTGCTCTAGGCTTCCAAATGGTTCAAAAACCCCGCCGGAGGCCTGAAATCTCAATTCCCACCCCCCTGACCCGCGAAACGCTGGATATTGCGGCGCTGCACAAGCCGCAGGGCCATAAATTCACCCACGGCCACGCGCTGATCCTGTCAGGAGGCGCGGGACGTACGGGGGCGGCCCGGCTGGCTGCCCGTGCAGCACTGCGGGTGGGGGCCGGTCTTGTGACCCTCGGCGTGCCGCCTGCGGCACAGATGGAAGTGGCCGGGCATATCACTTCGGTGATGCTGACCCGCGTACCGGATGGCGCAGCCTTGCAGGAGGTCCTGACGGACACACGGCTGACAGCGCTTTGTCTGGGGCCGGGGCTGGGTCTGCACGATGAAAAACATGACCTGATCCAGGTCGTTTTGAAGAGCGGCTTGCCTGCGGTGTTGGATGCCGATGCGCTCACGCTGATCAGCCAGTCCGATAGGCTTTTTGCCGCTTTGCACCCGGCCTGCATCATCACGCCCCATGGAGGGGAATTCAGCCGTCTGTTCGGGGATCTTTCCGCAAAGCTGGACGGGGCGGATCTGACCGGACGCGCCGCAGTTGTAGGACAGGCCGCGCAGCGCGCGGGATGTACGGTCTTGCTGAAAGGGGCGCAAACGCTGATCGCAGCACCAGACGGGGCCTGCGATCTGCATGACGCCACAGGACCGCGTGCCGCGCCCTGGCTGGCCACAGCCGGGGCAGGGGATGTGCTGTCCGGGATCCTGTGTGGCCTGTTGGCGCGGGGGCTGCCGATGCGCAGCGCTGCCGGCCTTGCCACCTACCTCCACGTCGAAGCCGCCCGCACCTTCGGTCCCGGCCTGATCGCCGAGGATCTGCCGGAGCAGTTGCCAACCGTCTTCCGGAACCTTGGCCTTTAGAGCAACCGACCCAAAACCTGAGGCACTCAGCCAAACAGAATTTTCCCAAGACCAAGCGCCGCGGCGCAGCCGGTTGCTTTAGGCCGCGTGCAACACAGAGCCGCGCGCCCGCGCGGCGTCTGCCGTGCCCAGCTCCAGCCCGTCTGCATAGAGGATATGCGGGCCATCACAGAAAATCTGGAACAGCGTCGTCTCCCGCACGCCCAGATCGGTGATGAATTCGTCATCCACCAAAGCCCGCGCCGCGACCAGCGCCCGATCGGAATTGAAAAGCGCGCGCGCCCGCCAATCCCGGATCAGCACCATCTGGTCCCCCGCCAGCAGCGCATCGCGTTCGGGCCGCGTATGGCCCAGCGATCCTGCCGCAAGGGCAATGGTATGAATGTCACGTGTGCTGCGCTGGATATGTTCGACCTTGGACAGGCCGGTATCGCGGGTGATGACCTTGTCGCCCACGCTCAGGTGTTCGACCGGGATTTCACCATCGGTTGTCAGCAAAATGGTGCCAGTGATCAGACCAGTGTCCATCACGGCATATCGGGTATATCGATCCGCTGGACGGTCCGTGCCGCCCTCGCGCCCGACCGTATTCGGTTTCATGGGCGTATCTCTCTCGTTAAACCTGCCTCAGGTTATCCACAGACTAAGACAATATCGTGTTAATGTCTTGTCCTTTTTTGCTCTCGCCTATCGCGTAGAGGTTTGTTAATCAGCGGACGCTGCGACAGCGGCATGTGCGGGTGTGGCGGAATTGGTAGACGCACCAGATTTAGGTTCTGGCGCCTATGGCGTGGGGGTTCGAGTCCCTTCACCCGCACCACTACACACCAATTGGGTGTCGAGACCGCTCAAGGCCTTGAACGGAAACGCTATTTGCGGGGTTCTAGCTCCCTCATTTCGGCAGTATCTGATGCGGTCCGTGAAGGCCAATTTCAGAATTATTCGGCGCAAAAACACCTGCGATTTTCCGGAAGTTTCCCAGAGTTTCCATGGGTTAGCGAGAAACGCGAGTGCGGGTTCTAGTTTTTCCTCAAACGTCCCACTCGGTTCGGCCTGATGAGCGAGTTTTTCCCTCAGTCGCGCCTTATCGTGCTCATGCTGACTGATCCTCTCTTCGTATTTCTGGATGACAGTCGTATTGCTTGACGCCATGATGAGTTCAAGGAGCTTATCGATCTCCTTATCGATTGAGGTGAGCTTACGTTTTCCATCAGCTAAGATAGAGCTCGCCTGATCTTTACGGGCTTCCCAAATGTGGCGGAACATCTTTGCCATCATGCGGATCACACTTTGATCCGGCTGAAGCGATTTGATGATCTCGCCAACGTCATTCTCAATCTGATCGCGTTTGATTGACTTCCCGTAAGCGTCGCATCCTTTGGTTTGGCACAGCATGTACGGATAGAGCTTGCCCAGCTTCCCTCGCGAGAAGGATGACCGGAGCGGGACGTCACAGCACGCGCAGATCGCAATGCCGCGCAGGGCAAACGCATCACCGATGTTTTTCCTCTTCGGCGCTTTAGCGAAGCCAGCGCGCCGTTCCTGCACTTTGTCGAAGACTTCCAGCGAGACAATGGGTTCATGCTGTGCCTTCAACCAGTTGATGCCGTAATTTTCGGAGCAAATGTGGCCCGTGTAGACAGGTTGCGTCAGCATACGCGTCACCTGCTGCTGTTTAACTTGGCCGTTCTTGTTGAACGGGAAGTCCGGGAAGGTTTCGAGAAAGCGCTTCACTTCTGCCTGCGTCTGAAATCGACCAGAAGCGTACCCTTCGAACGCTTCACGTACAACACCGTCCCAAGGCGGGTCAAAGACGAGAACTTTCCCCTTAAATTTTTCCGTCTTATACCTGAATCCCACTGGCGCATTGTGAATCCAGAATCCGTTCTCCATGCGCGCTCGCATCTTCTGAGCCACCTGCCGCCCATTCTGTTTGCGTTCAAGCTGGCCCTGCGCCGCAAAAATTGTCTCTACGAACTCTCCTTCCGGGGTCTCGTCGAATGTATAGTTCAAGCATTCAATTTGAGCGCCGCGGTCGCGGAAAGCCTCACGAAGCCGAAAGTGGTAGTCGCGGTCACGTGCGAGTCTTTTCAGATCGTCGAAGAGGATGATAAATTTCTCATTGGGTTGCGCGTCGATAAACGCCAAAAGAGCGATCATACCGGGCCTTCGCATGAAGTCGCCACCACCTGTGAATGTATCGGGAAAGACGGCTTCTACTTTGAGCCCTTTGGCCTCTGCATACTGTCTGCAGCGTATTTCTTGCGACTCAAGTCCATGCCCGATCTCTTGCTGTGTGCGTGAGCTAACGCGCGCATAAATGATGGCTTTCTGTTTGCTCATACGGCCTCCCTTTCTGTCGTAGTGATTTCCTTCGAGTGTACCACAGCCGAGCGCAGAACAGCGGTGAGATCGAAGCTTTGTCCACTGTTTTCTTCTGCTGTATCGAGATCCCAACCGAGATCGACAAAGCTCATGGCGATGTTCCAGACCGTTTCGATGGCGTGCTGTTTCTCAGCTTCGGTTGCATCAATCTCAGCAAGCTCTGGAAGCCAGTCGCGCCAGTTGAGATGGATGCTGCACTTTTGCGGCGGTGGCGTTGGGGGCGTGGTGTTCATGCGGGTCCTTTCGTTGGTGTGTTGCTCCTCCTTATTGAGAACAAAAGAGGAACATAACATCACGTAAGTTGTTTTCTGGCAAGGATTATTTTCCTATTTCAGCTTCGGCGCGACGCCTTTAGCGCTGCTGTGATTGCGTGCGAGACGTTGTCCGCTCTGC
The DNA here is from genome assembly GCF_947500075.1 of uncultured Sulfitobacter sp. Taxonomy (GTDB): domain Bacteria; phylum Pseudomonadota; class Alphaproteobacteria; order Rhodobacterales; family Rhodobacteraceae; genus Sulfitobacter. Next base: position 598,990 of record NZ_CANMQS010000004.1, read on the forward strand.
GATACGGGCTTCTTTCTCTGCTTCACGCACGGGCGTATGGAATTTCTCTTCGAGGGCTTTTCCCTTCTCGTAGAGATCGGTGCCGTGCTGCTGGTGATAGGCGTCCTTCATCATGGCCTTGGCGCCCAACTGGGTGATGTTGAGTTCCTTCGCCAGTGTCACTGCTGCACGGTCGTAGGCCTTGTAGAACGGCTGCGTAGGGGCTTTTGATCCTCCCCCACTGAATTGGTCCTCCGCTATGTTTAGGAAAACGGAGGAGACACATGGCCAACAAGCGACCAAAGCCGG
>NZ_CANMQS010000005.1 GCF_947500075.1 uncultured Sulfitobacter sp.
GAGGCCATCGCCCCGGTCAGCGTCTCCGCCGATACCGGACCCATCGCACCGCCTGCGGACCTGCCGGATGCGGAGGACCTGAACATTCCCGGCCTGCCGGATGCGGCCTTTGCGGTGGCGGGCAGCCATGCCTTCAGCGGCGATGATCGCGCGCCTTTGATCTTTGCCCATGATGACCGGTTTGATCTGGTTCAGGGAACAATCGCGTTCAACTTCGAAATCGACACATTGGTCGACCATCAGGTGTTGTTCTCAAAGGATGCCAAGGGATATGGCGCTGGCGGTCACATGACGGCCTATCTGGATGCGGCGGGGGATGTGATTGTGCGCCTCCAGGATCAGGACGAGTCCTTTTACCTCAAGGCGCAGATTGGCCTGCAAACGGGCACGTCCTATGATTTTGCACTGTCCTTCGGTGAAGACGGGGCGGAGCTGACGATCAACGGAAACCGTGTCGCCTATGATGCTGATCTGGTCTTTGATCTGGAAACCAATACCGAAGCGCTGATCGTCGGCGCCAGTGGGTGGAGCAATACACCCGGCACGACGGACCGGATCCACAGCCACTTCAACGGCACCATCAGTGAATTCGTGATCTTTGATGAGCCGCTCACCGCGCAGCAGATGCGCGATGCGGGGTTTGGGGCAGGCACGCCCGGAACGCTGGGCAGTTCGGATGACGTGTTGATGGGCACAGTGGCGGCTGAGGTGCTGGACGGCGGTGCCGGGCAGGATCAGGTGGATTATGAGAATGCCCAATCGGGTGTGTTGGCTGATCTGGGTTATGCCCAGTTTGGAACGGGTGCAGCCGCAGGGGACACTTACGTGTCGATCGAAGGGCTTGCGGGAACGGAGTTTGACGACAATCTGCGCGGAGACAGCGGTGCCAATGTGCTGGAGGGCCGCGCAGGCGATGACATGCTGATCGGTCGTGGCGGTGACGATACGTTGTTGGGCGGAGAGGATGACGATGTTCTCAATGGTGGTGAGGGGCGTGATGCGCTTCATGGCGACGACGGGCGTGACCGGGCGGATTACATGCATGCCACCGCGGGTGTCATCGCGGACCTTGGCTTTGCCCATGTCGGCACGGGAGAGGCAGCCGGTGACAGCTATCGTTCGATTGAGGATCTGGCGGGTTCTAACGCCAATGACGGCCTGCGGGGCGATGCCGGTGACAACGTGATCTGGGGCCGCAATGGCAACGATGTGATTGTTGCACGTGATGGTGATGACACGCTGTATGGCGGCAACGGCGATGATGCGCTGAACGGCGGCTTGGGCGGCGATCTGCTGGTGGGCGGGGCCGGGCGCGACCGGGCGGAATATGTCCATGCCAGTGCCGGGATCCTCGCGGATCTGGCAGCAGCGGGCCGGAACACGGGTGAAGCGGCTGGGGACATCTACGCCTCCATCGAAGACCTTGCCGGGTCTGCTTTCAATGACAACCTGCGTGGTACTGCCGGCGACAACGTGATCTGGGGCCGGGCGGGCAACGACTGGATCGTGGCGCGTGGTGGGGATGACACCGTGCATGGTGGCAACGGCAATGATGTGATGAACGGCGGTGCTGGTGCAGATGATCTGCGCGGTGGCGCGGGTCAGGACCGTGCAGAGTATATGTTCGCCAGAGACGGTGTGACCGCCGATCTGATGAATGCCGCGCTGAACACTGGTGAAGCCGCGGGCGATACCTACAACAGTATCGAAGATCTGGGCGGATCGAAGGGGGCGGACATCCTGCGCGGGGACGCGGGGGACAACAACCTCTGGGGCCGCACGGGCAAAGATGTGCTGATGGGGCGCGAGGGCGAGGATACGCTGTCGGGTGGTGGCGGCAATGACATGCTGAATGGCGGCGCGGATGCGGATGTGCTGATTGGCGGCACCGGGCAGGACTGGGCGGGATATCTGAACGCCAGCAGCGGCGTGCGGGTCGATCTGTCGGGCACTGTTGGGGGTTTGGGAGAGGCAACAGGCGACAGTTTCGATTCCATTGAGAACGTTATTGGGTCGGCCCATGCGGATACGCTTCTTGGCGACAGCGGGAACAACATTCTGTCCGGTCGTGCGGGTGCAGATGTGCTCAATGGCCGGGAAGGCGATGACATGCTGCTGGGCGGTATGGGGGCTGACACTTTCGTTTTTTCAGCCGGTCAGAACCGCGTCCTCGATTTTGACGGTGCAGCAGGCGGGGACAGTGTCGATCTGAGTGGCGCATCGGGCATTGGTGATTTTGCCACCTTGATGGCGAGCTTTGTGTCTGAGGACGCCGACAGTTTTGCGGTCATCACGGATGCGCTGGGGTTTTCCGTTGTCCTCGAAAACATCGCTGTTGCTGACCTGACGGAGGCGCATTTCGTCTTCTGATGCGGCTGTCGGAGTGGCCTGTGGTGCAATGAGGGAAATGATCGCGCGGCAAGCACGGGTGATCATTTCCTTTGGCACTTGGAGATGTTCAGCGGAGCGGTGGTCCCTGACACGCCGCGTGCTGAGGGCGGGGCATGAGTTGCTCGGCCAGACCTTTGATCCTGCCTTAACGCTCCATCACCTCGCGCAGTTTTGCGCGAAAGCTGCGGCCCACCAGCACTTTCTGGTCAGAGGTCAGAACCAGTTCCGGCCCGCTTGGGGTTTTGTCGGTGCGCACCACATGGGAGAGGTTTACCCACCATGATCGGTGCACCTGAAGGCCCCCCAGCGGTTCAAGGTCCTGCACGACATCGCGCAACCGCATCAGGACCATTGCGCTGCCCCTGGTGGTTGTCACCTCCACATAGTGATCCTGCGCTTGAACCGCGATGATGTCGTGACCCAGATGATGGGGCAGCTTGCTTTGCAACAATGTTGGCGAAGGAGTGGCCGGGTGCGCTGGCGCCACTGGAGGCGCGGGGGCGGTCACCGGTTCATGGTGTTGCAGGTTCTTGACCAGATGGACCACCGTCGTGACCGCGATCAATGTGGGTGCCACATACATCGTCAGCCGCAAAAATCCGCTCAGATCCAGCCAGCCATCGGCAAACCCAGTGGCCAGACCTTCGGCCAGATAGACCGACCCCACGACCGGCAAAATGCCCGCAATGCCGGCCACGACAGAAACCAGCATCCAGTTCCAGTGACGCGCCTCTGTGACCCGGTAGGCATAGATCGACAGGAAGGTCATCAGCAGGGTGGAGAAGATGATCGTGGAGCCCCAATAGACCAGACGCTCGGGAAAGGTCATGCGTTCCAACGTGAAGTAGGGGCCTGCCATCGCGGTCAGTAAAACCGCCGCAACATTGATAATCCAATAGACCGGGCCGCTGATTGTGACCTGCAGTTGGCGAAGCGCCAACGACATTGGCGTGTCATTGGCGTGGTTTTGAATGTCGGCAACGTAATCCGGCTTGGGTTCGTTCATGGCCCCATGAATACGTCGGGATCACAAATACACAAGTCTTAGGATGTCCGATGTCAGACCAAAGAAATGCACTCCCCCTTTCAGCCCGTGGGTTGTCCAAGCGATTTGGCAGTGTTCAGGCCGTTTCGCATATTGATCTGGAGGTGGCACGCGGCGACGCGCTGGGTTTGCTGGGGCCGAATGGGGCGGGTAAATCGACGACCTTGTCGATGCTGATGGGATTGCGTCGCCCCGACGCGGGGGAGGCGTTGCTTTTCGGTCATGCCGCGGGCAGCCCGCAGGCACGCATGTTGACCGGGGCCACGCCGCAATCCACAGGCTTTCCCGATCAACTCTCCCCGCGGGAGATCCTGACCTATACCGCAGCGCGGTATGGCGGGCGGCCCCGGATCGATGATCTGGTTGCACGTTTTGGGCTGGAAAAGCTGATCGACAGACGGGTTGCAGGGTTTTCGGGCGGCGAGATGCGGCGGGTTGCGCTTGCACTGGCCTTTGTGGGGGAGCCGAAACTGGTGTTTCTGGATGAGCCGACCACGGGCCTCGACACGGCTGCGCAGGAGGGGTTCCGCGCGGTGGCGCGTGACTATGTGGAGGGCGGCGGCACGCTTGTTCTGACTTCCCACCATTGGGAAGAGATCGAAGAGATCTGCGGCACCATTGCGCTGATTGATCAGGGTGAGACAGTGCTGACGGGCCGTATTGAAGACATCCGCGCGCGCACTTCGATCAACCGCCTCAGCTTTGCCTTGGCAGAGAGTGCCGTGCCGCCGGAATGGATGCAGGCTACCCACGATGGCCAGCGTTGGCATGTGGAAACGGCAGACAGCGACGGCGTGTTGCGCCGGATGGTCAGCGACAGCGTTCCGTTCACCGGGCTCACCCTGGAGCCCTTGAAACTCAAAGACCTGATCGACCGGGTCCGCCAAGAGGAGATCCTCCAATGATCCGCCACCTACAGGCCGAATGTGCCCTGAGCCTTCGTATTCTCTTTCGTCAGCCGGGGTTCTGGATCCCGACCATCCTCTTTCCCGCGATGCTCTATGCGTTTTTCGGCGCGCAAAGCGGGGGAGGCCGGTGGGCTGCGAATGCAATGGCGTCCTTCACGGTCTATGCGGTTCTGGGGGTGGGGTTCTTCCAGTTCGGTGTGAGCGTCGCGCAGGACCGCGAAAGCACCTTCGCGACATGGCAGCGCAGCCTGCCGGGCAGCATCGCCTATCAGTGGGTCGCGCGGTTGCTGGCGTCGTTGATCTTTGTGACGATGGCTGTGTTGCTGGTCATCGGGGTTGCGCTGCTGATGACGGAGATCAGCCTCAACGCCGGGGCGTGGATGCGGCTTGGGGCGGTGTGCCTGATGTCGGTGGCGACGGCGACCTTGATGGGCATCGCGCTGGGGTCCTTGTCATCGGCCCGCGCGGCGGTGCCACTGGCGAACCTCATCTATCTGCCACTGGCCTATCTTGGGGGCCTTTGGGTGCCGCCGATTGCGATGCCTTCGGTGATCAACGCGATTTCACAATGGACGCCGACGCGCGCCATGGGTGAATTGAGCTGGGCCGCGATCAACGGAACGTCATGGGACGGCGGATACCTTGTGTTGTTGCTGTTCTGGACGCTGGCAGCGGCGGGGGTGGCGGCCTTGGCACAGACCCGCAACCGCCACCGGGTTGCCTTTTAGGGCGCTCAGCTGTCGCGCCTTGGTTCCGCTGATCTGAGCCGCAGGATCAGCGGCACAATCGCGAGCAAGAGGAGTGCTGCGACATAGAAAGGTGCGCCGGGCAGGTAGATGCCGTCGCTGTTGACAAAACGCTCGAACACGCCGGTCAGCATCAGGGGGGCCGCCACCGCTGCGATGGACGACAGCGACGCGATCACCCCCTGCACGAGGCCCTGTTGATCTTCCCCGACCCGGTTCGCCGCGAAGGCCGTCATCAGCGGTGGGGCCATGTCCGCAAGGGCGGCGACCGGCATGACGATGGCAACAATCAGCACGCTGTTGGCCAAGCCGAACCCGATAAATCCTACAAGAGCCGCGATGGTGGCGATGATCAGCGTTCTGAAATCACCCAGGCGCCGGGTCAGCTGGGGCAGCACACCGGCCTGGATCACCGCAATCAAGATGCCGTAGGCGGACAGCGAAAGACCGATGGTGAACCCGTCCCAGCCAAAAACCTCGCGGCCCCAGAATGCCCAGAGGGTGGGGTAGACCATATTGGCAAATTCAAAGACAAAAATGCAGATCAGCGGGATGGCCAGACCGGGGGTCGCAAAGGCGCGGGCAATGGTGCCAAACGGGTTGAGGTCGCGTTTGCCAAAGGGGCGGCGGTTCTCGTCCTTGAGAGATTCAGGCAGGACGAAGATGCCGAAGATGACATTGAGCGCCGACAGCCCTGCCGCGATCCAGAAAGGCGCTGTGATGTGCCAGCCGGAGGCCAGCCCGCCCAACGCCGGACCCAGCACGAACCCGATGCCAAAGGCTGCACCGATCATCCCAAAGCTGGCGGCGCGTTCTTCGGGTTTGGCAATGTCCGCGATATAGGCGGTGGCGGTGATATAGGTGGCCCCTGCAACCCCCGCGATGACACGGCCCACCAGCAGCACCCAATAGGTTTCCGCCATCGCCATGATCACGTAGTCCACCGTCAGCGTCAGCAGGGCGGCGATCAGGATTGGCCTGCGGCCATAGGCATCAGACAGGCTGCCGATGATCGGGCCGAACAGGAACATCGCAGCGGCATAGGCGGACATCATCACACCGCCCCAAAACGCGCCTTCCGCCGTGCTGCCCGCACCGACCCGGTCCATTAGATCAGGCATGATCGGAAAGACAATGCCAATGCCGATGGCATCGATCATCAGGGTCGCAAGAATGAAGAGATAGGCACCGGAGAGTTTCATGGCGCCACCCGACACGCGAATGGGAGGACTGGCAAGGCGCAAACTGGAAATGCGCTGATGAAATTGGGGTCGAGGCGGGCTGCGTCCTTGAACTTTCTCTGTTGAGGGTGCGCATCTGGTTTTTTGCACCGCTTGTGGTTGCGCTCGAACCCGGTCCTGGGGCCAAGGTCTGCGTGATCAACCCGATGGACCGACCGCGCCCCTTGCCCTATCGTTTCGGGAGCCGGGCAAGAGGGTCGTGTGACGCCGCACCATGCCCTTCAACGGATCAGGGGTGCGTAATGACAGATCAGCCGTGGAAGAAATACTACACCGAAGAAGCGCAGAACTTTGATCTGGCGAACATGGGCGCACAGACCTTTCCGGAAATGCTGGACAGGGCTGCCCGGCAATTCGGCCCGCGAAAGGCGCTGACCACGATCCTGCCATCAGGTGCCGAGACTTCTGTCACCTTCTCTGAGCTGCGCAGCGAAGCGGAGAATTTCGCGGTCTACCTCAGAGAGGTGGTTGGGCTGAAGGCTGGCGAAACGGTTGCAGTGATGACACCCAACTGCATCGGGTTTGCCGTGGCTTCCATGGGGATTGCCAAGGCGGGATGTATCGCGACAAATGTGAACCCGCTTTATACCGCGCGCGAATTGCAGCACCAGCTAAGCGACAGCAACGCGCAGGTTCTGGTGATCATCGACCTGTTTGGTGACAAGGTGGATGAGGTGATCGACAAGACGGACGTCCGTCAGGTCGTGACGCTGTCGTTGCTGGAGTTCTTTGTGCCGCTGAAACGGGCCGTTCTGGGGTTTGTGCTGAAGCGGGTGAAGAAAGCCATTCCCGCGATGCGGCGTGAGCACGTCACTTTCGCCGCCGCTCTTGCAGCAGGCGGCGCGCGCAGGAGGGATGCGGATGTGGCGGCCTATACAGCCCATGTTCAGCCGACGGATACGGCGCTTTATCAATACACCAGCGGGACAACCGGGCTGAGCAAGGGCGCGGAATTGAGCCATCTGGCCGTGCTCGCCAATGCCTATCAGGCGGAGCTGATGACCGCAGGCCTCAGAGACCCGGAGGGGGAGACGGCGCTTGTGGTCCTGCCGCTCTATCACATCACGGCATACGCGCTGGTTTTCATCGCGGGGCTGCGCACGGGGGGGCATGGGGTGCTGGCACCCAGCCCGCGGCCCCTGACAAATCTGAAACCGGCTTTTGAAAAGCACACGGTCACGTGGTTCACCGGGATCAACACTCTGTTTGCTGCACTTCTGACAGAGGATTGGTTCAAGAAGGAGATGGTTGAGAACCTGCATTTCTGTGGCTCCGGCGGGGCGGCGCAGACCACCGGCGTGGCGCAGAAGTTCAAGGATATGACCGGCATCGAGATCCGGCAGGGGTATGGCATGACCGAATGCGCCGGAGTGCTGACGCTCAACCCGACGGGCGACAACCGGTTTGGTTCTGTCGGTGTGCCGGTGCCGGGAACGGAAGTGCGGATCGTCGATGAGGCGGGCGATGACGTGGGGCAGGGCCAGCCCGGCGAAGTCATTGCCCGCGGCCCGACCGTGATGAACGGATACCTCAACCGCCCCGATGCCACGGCTGAAACGATTGTGGAGGGCTGGCTTCATTCAGGCGACATTGGCGTGATGGATGCGGATGGTTTCATCGAGATTGTTGACCGGAAGAAAGACATGATCCTGGTCTCAGGCTTCAACGTGGCGCCGAATGAGATCGAGGAGACGATCTCCAGAATGCCCGGTGTGGCGCAGGTCGGCGTGGTCGGCATTCCGGATGACAAAACCGGCGAAGTGCCTGCGGCTTTTGTGGTGCGCGCTGATGACAGCGTCACCGAAGAGGCGGTGCTGGCCGCCTGTCGCAAGGGGCTGACGAACTACAAGATCCCAAAGCTGATCCAGTTTGTGGACGAAGTGCCGGTGACGTTGTCCGGCAAGGTGCTGCGGCGCCAGTTGCGGCAGGACTATCTGCAATGAAGGTGGCTGCGTTGCGCCCAATGGAAGACAGCATGAGTGACCTTGAGACCAGCGTGCCACCGGGATCGGCACGCGCCTGCGTCCTCAACGGATTTCAGTGTCGGGCACACAGGCCTCTTCTGCATGATCGTTGACCTTATCCGCATTGGCCACGCGCCGGAGGATCCGCTCAGCCTGCGCCGGATGAAATCGATGTCCGCCGTGATCTTCTTTGTGATCATGTGTATGACGTTGGCGTTCTTTCTGGAACCGGACAGGTCTGTCTTTTACCGCGCGCTGGATTTTGTTGTGTTGGGCATTCTGACGACAAGCCTGCTTGTCCTTCATGTCTCCCGCAAAGTCGAAACTACGTTCTTTGCGTTCTTTCCCGCCTTCTTGTCAGTTCAGCTGGTTTTCATGCTGCTGAATGGCAATCGCGAGGGGGATGTCTTGCCGTTTCTGGTGACCCCGGCGGCGGCTGTGGTTGTGCTGGGGCCGGGCCGGTCCCGGCCTTGGTTTGTCGTCTGCATCCTTGTGATGTTCCTTGTCCCGCTTTTTGACAGTGCCTTGCCCGACATTTCGCTTGTCGTGAACCAGTCGCTGGCCAATCCGACCGGATCGCTCTTTCAGTCTCCGCTGAAGCAACCCATGGAAACGGGTGAAAGTCTGGCGATGACCATCGGCGTGTTCTTCATCTACTTCCTGATCTATTCGGGGTACCGGCAACTGGAGGCGGCAAGAGAACTCATTCTGGTTCAGAAAGCGCAAATTGAGCATGAGTTCGGGCGTTCCGAGCGGCTGTTGGAGAACATCCTGCCTGCGCCGATTGCGGAGCGGTTGAAACAGGAACCCAACAAGATCATTGCGGACGATCTGTTGCAGGTGACGATCCTGTTTGCCGATATCGTTGATTTCACCCCCCGCGCAAACCGCATGCAGGCGGCGGAACTGGTGTCCTTTCTCAACCGGGTGTTTTCTGAATTCGATACGCTTGCCGATGTGTATCACCTGGAGAAGATCAAGACGATTGGGGACGCCTATATGGTTGCGGGCGGGATGCCCGAGCCGCGCGCCGATCATGCGTCTGCTGTCGCGGATATGGCGTTGGAGATGCTCGCGATCACCAAGAGGATCGGTGAAGAAATGGGCGAAACGCTGGCGGTGCGGATCGGGATACACACTGGCCCTGCGGTCGCGGGTGTCATCGGGACGCGGAAGTTCTTCTATGACGTCTGGGGTGACACGGTGAACACCGCCTCGCGGCTGGAATCCTATGGGACACCGAACCGGATACAGGTGACGCAGGAAACCTATGCGGTCCTGTCTGGCGGCTACAGATTTGAAAAACGCGGAACCATCGACATCAAGGGCAAGGGCAGGATCGAAACCTACTACCTGATTGATCGTTGTGCGGATCAGGGTTCGCGAGAAGCGTAAGAATGGCGCGCTGCCGGTCTTTCAAGGCAAGCAATAGCGGCTGACATGTACGTTCAAAAAGAAAGAGGCCGGGGCATGTGCCACCGGCCTCTTCCGGTCTGTTTGAGGTAAATCAGTGCGTGAACTTCTTGATCTCGCCTGACTTGAGACGCGCACTGTAGGAGTCCAGCTCTTTGCGCACCACTTTCATCAGGAAGTAGAGGCAGAAGATATTGACCACCGCCATCGCAAAGATCGCCGCATCGGAGAAGTCGATGACCGGCCCGAGGCTCGCTGCTGCGCCAATGACGATGAAGACGCAGAAGATGATCTTGAAGACAAGCTCAGTCGTTTTGCCCTCGCCGAACAGATAGGTCCATGCCTTCAGCCCGTAGTAGGACCATGAGATCATGGTGGAGAACGCAAACAGGATCACCGCGATGGCCAGTACAAACGGGAACCAACTGATCGCAGATCCGAATGCCGCAGACGTCAGCGCGACACCGCTGTTGCCGTCGACCGTTGCAATGGCAGAACCAGCTTCGTTGAGCATGTAGTTGCCTGTTGCCTGATCAATGATCAACTGCTGTGAAATGATGATCACCAGCGCGGTCATCGTACAGATCACAACCGTGTCAATCAGCGGCTCAAGCAGGGACACGAACCCTTCCGTGATGGGTTCTTTGGTTTTCACCGCTGAGTGTGCGATGGCCGCAGACCCAACGCCGGCCTCGTTCGAGAACGCCGCACGTTTGAAGCCCTGGATCAGCGCACCGACGAAACCGCCGGCAACCCCAAGCCCTGTGAAGGCGCCTGCAAAGATCTGGCCAAACGCCCAGCCGATCATGTTGTAGTTCACAATCAGGACAACGAAGGCCGCGCCGACATAGAGGATCCCCATGAAGGGCACGACCTTTTCGGTGACTTTCGCGATGGATTTGATGCCGCCAACGATGACCGCAAACACCACTGCTGCAAAGACAACACCGGTGATCCAGCCCGGAAACTCCCCGGTGATCTGGGTGATCTGCGCATGTGCCTGATTGGCCTGGAACATGTTCCCGCCGCCCAAGGCCCCAAGGATACAGAAGACGGAGAACAGCACCGCAAGGATCTTGCCCCCCGGCAGGCCCAATTCATCAAACCCTTTTGAAATGTAATACATCGGCCCGCCTGAGACGGTGCCGTCAGGATATTCGTTGCGGTATTTCACACCCAGCGTACATTCAGTGAACTTTGACGCCATGCCCAGAAGACCCGCAAGGATCATCCAGAACGTGGCACCCGGTCCGCCGATACCGACCGCCACGGCAACACCGGCGATGTTACCAAGGCCAACGGTACCCGACAGGGCGGTTGCAAGCGCTTGAAAGTGGCTGACTTCGCCCGCGTCGTTCGGGTCAGAGTAATCGCCCTTCACCAGACCGATGGCATGGCCGAAGAAGCGGAACTGTACAGCGGCAAAGTAGACGGTAAAGACCGTCGCCCCGATCACCAGCCACATCACGATCCATGGAAAGTTTGTGCCGGGGATCGACATGAAGATGAAGTTCACGAACCAGCCGGTGGCGTTGGAGAATGCTTCATTGACGCGCGCATCAAGCGAGGCTGCGGCTTCTTGTGCCTGAGCGGGCACTGCAACGGCGAGAAAGGCCGTGACTGCCAGCAGCATTGAGTGAATTCTTGTCATTTGGACCAATCCTTATGCGACGACAGTGACAGGAACGCGCGCGTTCATCACGAGGTTTGCGGTTGAACTTCCGAAGATGCGTGATGTCAGGCCACCCGCGCTTGAACGCGCGACAATGATCTGGGAGGCACCTTCAGAATGCGCGATATCGTCGATTGTGTCCGCCACATCGCCGTGGCGCACGATTGCACGCGCGTCATGGCCAGCCTCTTTGAGAGAGGCGACAGCGGGGTTGACGACCCGCTCCATCGCGATGGAAATCTCTTCTTCGCGCCGCTTGTGTCGCTCTGCGTTTTCCTCTGCTGTCTGGAAGGAAAACGGTGACCATTCGATCACATAGACGACGATCAATTCACAATTGTCGCCGTGCGCTGCGATGCTCTTGGCGAACTCAAGGGCTTTTTCCCCTGAGCTCTGACCATCGAGTCCAATAACTAACTTCATGGTTTTGTCCCTATTTTTAGTCTTTTGACTAGGCTTGGATAATTGGGAGTTGCTTAAAAATGCTTGGTTCCCTTGTGCCTGAAGGTAGGCTAGCGAATGAAAGGGCACCGGTCTATGGGCTTACCAACTATAGGGGGAAATCTGCTTCGGGCTGGTGCTGGTGGTTGATGAATGACGTTCCAATGGGCAAGGGGGCATGGATAGGGTAGGGTTGCCTTGATGCACGGGGCAGGTCCGCTCACGGCAAGGGCGTGACCCCAAAGAGCCAGTGCAACAAGCAGCGGGTGCCGCATAAAACGGACCAAGCCGGGATGGGCCGGATCAAATTGCGCATTCCGGCTGCCACCGAAGGAAAACGGGTTTGGACGGCCGAGGGACATGGTCACGATCAGACAGACCGGCAGCATCACGGCCAATGGCACAAGGTTGAGCAAGGGGGGGCCACGCCCAGAGCGCAACAAATGGGGCTGCGTGTGCAGCATGGATCAGCCAGCCCAGAACAAGAAGGGACAGGGCGGCGCAGCAGGTCGTGAACCCTGCCTGCCCCAAGCGGGCTACCAACCATGATTTGACAGGCGGGCGTACCGGTATGGAATGGCTGGCAAAGAAGAATACAAACGCCAATGCAAAACCGAACCAAGCCATGTTCCACTCCCCTCAGCGTCAAAACGAAGACCTTTGGCGAAAGGCTTGATTGACATACCTGAGTAAATCCATCAGATAAATGCCCAGCGAACCATCCAGTGTTCTGGCGGGAGCGCCATGCTGTGATCTGCCGGACAGGTCACAGGATCACGCGGGTTGCCGACGGTGCTTTCTGGATCGCACGCTCAACGCCTCGCACCTATGACGGGAGGTGCACCGAGGCTTCATATCCTCCTGACATGCCAGCGCTTCGCCAGCAGTTCTTCCAAACATTGACTGGACACAGCATGAAACCTACACTCGTGATCACCACTGCATCAACATTCCTTCTGGGGGCCGGGCAGTACGTTTACGCCCAAGAGAGCGGCTTTTCCTGGGAAGGGGAGCTCGAAATTGGTGTCGATAGCACCTTTGATGCGGATGATCCGGCCGCGGAAATCACGGACACCTATCTGTCGCTTGAGCTTGCTTTTGAAGCCGCACTTTCGGATCGGCTGAGCGCATTTGGTGGTTTGACGCTCGAATCCGTTCTGGATACGACGGACGACAGAACCTTCGACGATATCGGTCTTTACTTCAGCGAACTTGGGCTGCGCTACAGCATGGGGGAGACACAGGTATCGCTCGGCAAGATCAGCCCGGTGTTTGCCGTGGCATGGGATGCGGCACCCGGCTTTTTTGGCACGTCGCTGGCGGAAGACTATGAGCTGAGCGAGATGATCGGTGTTGCGGGAGAGACACCACTGGGTGCAGGCACGGTGTCATTTGCCGTCTTCTATGCAGACGATACCGGACTGAGTGACAGTGTCGGAACCAAACGGGGTCGGACGTCACTTTCTGATGGTGGTGTGGGCAACACCGGGAAGCTTGATAACGTCGCATTGCAGTATACGCAGGACTTTGGCGATACCACCGCATGGGTGGGCGCGCGCCATCTGTCCGCCGGGGAGGGGGACGTCTCTGACGAAACTGGTGTGGTCGCGGGGCTTCGCCATGATTTTGGCAACGGCTTTGATGCCATCGGGGAAGTCGCGCATTTCCATGGGGCCGGGGGAACGGAGGATACTGCGACCTACATGACGGTTGGGGCGGCCTATGGGTTGGACGACTGGACCTTCTCTGCGGCGGCGACGGTTATCGACAACTCGGGCGCGGCGACGGACAGTCTGGTCACAATCGGGGTGGACCGCGCGGTCACCGACACGTTCGAGGTCAGCTTTGGGCTCGCGCGATTTGATGTCGGTGGAGAGCAATCCTCCGCCGTTGGCCTTTCCGGCATCCTGACGTTTTAGGGACGCAGCGGCAGGGCGGGGACAAACCGGCTCTGCCTCGGCATTATGGACGGCACCTCAACCCTGCGCCTCACATGGTCAGAAATATGTGCTAAGATAGGAAAATTGGTCGCCCCTGTGGGTTTGCTGGCAAACGCACCGGGGCTGAGCCATGCGTTGGGAGGTGCGTGTCATGACATCCAAGATCGCCGGATCCACACCTCCGGGCAAACCGTCGCCGCAGCGGCAAACCATGCTCAAGGTCAACAAGGTGACGACCGAAGATATCACGTCGTCGCTCAAGGCAGGGTTTGGCGACTTTCTGGCACGTCCTTTCATGAGCGCCTTCTTCGGCCTGTTCTATGCGGTGTTCGGGATCCTGTTTGTCTGGTGTCTGGTCTGGCTCGGCAAGATCTGGATGATCATTCCCGCCATGGTCGGCTTTCCGCTGGTCGCTCCTTTCGCCGCTGCCGGGCTTTATGAGATGTCCCGACGGTTGCAGAGCGATACGCCCTTCGGCTGGTTCGACATCCTGACTGTCATGGCCAATCAACGCAAACGCGAGATGGGTTGGATGGCGTTCGTCACCCTGTTCATTTTCTGGATATGGAGCTATCAGATTCGACTTTGGCTGGCGATTATCCTGCAAGACTCGTCCTTTTCGGATTTCGAGGGGTTTTTGAACATCGTGTTCTTCACACCGCAGGGGTGGACGTTCCTTGCCGTGGGCACCTGTGCAGGGGCCTTGCTGTCGGCTGTCCTTTTCACCGTGACGGTCGTCGCCATGCCGATGTTGCTGGACCGGGAGACGGACTTTGTGACTGCCATGCTGACGTCTGTTCGCGTCGTGACAGAGAATCCGGTGGTTATGCTCACCTGGGCGGCGATTATCTCCGTCACGATGCTGTTGTCGCTGGTGCCGGCGTTTCTGGGTCTGATCTTTACCCTGCCGATCCTTGGGCACACGACATGGCATCTATACCGCCGCGCCGTTCCACCGGTGGAGGTGGCGTGATCCGGTCAACACCCTGCGTGCCAGCTTCCTGTGCATGACCGAGTGTTTTCCCGTCAAACGAGCGCTTGAGCGTTTCCTTCCCTGCAAATGACGTTACAGTTCGTTGCACACCAACCATGGGAGGCACCTTGAGTGTTACATCTATCTCAGGCGTTGCGCCTTGCTTGCGTTTTCCTTTGTGTATCCTCCCTACAGGCGATTGCGCAGCAAGGGCCACCACCGGTGACGGTTGCCACCCCCCTGGTAAAGAAAATCGTGGAGGATGATGAGTTCGTTGGCCGATTTGATGCGGTGGCTCAGGTCAACGTGCGGGCGCGGGTGTCTGGGTATCTTGATGCGGTGCATTTCACTGACGGTAGTCTGGTGGAGGAAGGGCAATTGCTCTTCACCATCGACCCGCGTCAGTTCGACACGGCCATGCGGCAGGCGCAGGCGCAGATCGGCGTTGCGCAAGCGACCTTCGATTTTGCCGAAGAACAGCTTGAACGCGCGGAAAACCTCATTGCCAACGGAAATATCCCGCAAAGCACCGTGGACCAGCGGCGGGAGGAATACCTCGCCGCGCAAGGGGCACTGGAACAGGCGCGCGCGGCTGTGGAACTGGCAGAGCTCGACCTTGAATACTCCCAGATCCGTGCGCCCATGGCCGGGCGCATTGACCGCACCCGCATCGATCCCGGCAATCTGGTGTCTGCCAATGAATCCGTGCTCACCTCTATTGTGTCTTCCGACCCGATAAACTTCTACTTCGACATCGATGAGCGGTATTTTCTGGCCTATTCACGTGATGCCCGTGCGCGCGGCGTGTCGCTTCAGGAGGGCGGCGGCGGGCTCAATGTGCGCGTGACCCTCTCGGACAGGAGCATTGAGCCGCTGCCTGGCGTGCTCGACTTTTCTGAGAACCGTATCGACGCCGAAACCGGCACCATGCGCATCCGGGCGGTGGTGGCCAATCCTGATAACATCCTGACACCCGGTCTTTTTGGACGTGTGAACGTGCCGGGGTCACTGCCTTATGAAGGTATCCTGCTGCCCGACAGCGCCATCGTGGCGGACCAGAACCGCAGGCTGGTGATGACCGTGGATGCGGACGGCATTGTCGTCCCGCGCGAAGTGCGTCCGGGGCCCCGGATCGATGGCTACCGGGTGATCCGCGAGGGGCTCGATGGGTCTGAACAAGTGGTGATCAACGGGTTGATGCGCGCGCGCCCCGGCAGCGCGGTCACGCCTGAACCGACCGAGCTTCCTCCGGTTGCGGATAACTGAGGTGGGTCGTTTCTTTGTTGATCGGCCTATCTTTGCCGCCGTCGCCTCGATCATTCTGACCCTTGTCGGGGCGATCTCGTACTTCCTGTTGCCGGTTGAGCAATATCCCCCTATCGCGCCACCCTCGATTGTGGTCAGCGCGGCCTATCCCGGTGCCGATGCCGCTACGGTTGCGGCCACGGTCGCCACCCCGTTGGAGCAGGAGATCAACGGCGTCGAGGGCATGCTTTACATGTCCTCCTATTCCACCGCGGATGGGGCGATGGCGCTGACCGTGACGTTCGAGCTTGGAACAGATCTGGATGCCGCTCAGGTGCTGGTCCAGAACCGCATTTCCATCGCCGAGGCGCGGTTGCCGCAGGAGGTGCGCGCGCTTGGTGTGACGGCGGCAAAATCTTCGCCCAACCTCATGATGGTTGTGCACATGCTGTCGCCGGATGAGACGTTCGATCAACTCTATGTCTCCAACTACGCCCGTGCGCGGGTGCGCGACAGGTTGATCCGGCTTGATGGGGTAGGGGATCTGGCCATATTCGGGGAGCGGGAGTTCTCCGCACGGATCTGGATGGACCCGGACAAGCTTGGCTCGCTTGGGTTGACCGCAGGGGACGTTGTGGGCGCGCTGCGTGAGCAGAACGTGCAGGTTTCAGGCGGATCGCTGGGCGCGCCGCCAAACCCGACGGGCTCCGCCTTTCAGGTCGCCATCACCACCCAGGGCAGGCTGGAATCCGCGCGTGAGTTCGGCAATGTCATCGTGCGTGCCACTGATGAAGGACGGGTCGTGCGCGTGCGCGACGTGGCCCGTGTCGAGATCGGTGCGCGGTCCTACACGACCAATTCCTATCTGAACAACAAACCCGCTGTCGCCCTCGGCGTGTTCCAGCGGCCCGGCTCCAACGCGCTCGCCTCTGCCGAGGAAATCGTTGCGGTGATGGAAGAGTTGTCAGAAGATTTTCCCGACGGCCTTGAGTACCGGGTTGTCTACAATCCGACAGAGTTTATCGAGGCTTCCGTCACGGCGGTCTATGACACGATTTTCGAGGCCGTGTTGCTGGTGGTCGCCGTTGTGCTTGTCTTCCTGCAAAGCTGGCGCAGTGCGCTGGTGCCGCTGCTCGCGATCCCGGTATCGCTGGTGGGCACCTTCGCGGTGATGCTGGTGCTGGGGTATTCGCTGAACCTGCTGACGCTTTTCGGGCTGATCCTTGCCATCGGGATCGTGGTCGATGACGCCATCGTGGTGGTTGAGAACGTGGAGCGCAACATCGCGAACGGGATGAGCCCGCGCGATGCCTCTGCACGCACCATGGACGAAGTGCAGAATGCGATCATCGGCACAACACTTGTATTGATCGCAGTCTTTGTGCCCTCGGCTTTCGTGCCGGGTGTCACCGGGCAGTTCTACCAGCAATTCGCGGTCACGATATCGGTCGCCACGGTGATCTCCACCTTCAATTCCCTCAGCCTTTCGCCCGCGCTTGCCGCGCTCTTGCTGCGGCCCAAGAGCGAAAGCGGTGGCCTGATGGCGCGGATCTCGGCGGGGTTCAATCGCGGCTTTGATGCACTCAGCGCCGCCTACGGTGGATTGATCCGGTTTCTTGTCTCCTCAACGGCGATGCTGGCGGTCTGCCTGTTGGGTTTTGCCGGATTGCTTGGCGCCACGGCATATATCTCGCAACAGGTGCCCACCGGCTTCATTCCGGATGCTGATCAAGGCTATGCCATCGTGGTGGTGCAACTGCCTGACGGTGCCTCACTTGAGCGGACCGACGCAGTGACCCGTGCCGCCAGCGAAATCGTGCTCGGCACACCGGGCGTGACGAATGCCGTGGCATTTGCGGGGTTTTCCGGGGCGACTTTTACCAACCAGACCAATCAGGCGGTGATCTTCACCACCTTCGCGCCCTTTGACGAACGGCTTGAAGCCGGACAGCCTGCGGGTGCCATCGTGGGGGAGCTTTTTGGCCGGATGCAGGCCTTGCGTGAAGCCTTCATCATCGCCATTGCGCCTCCCTCGGTGCAAGGCGTGGGCAACGGCGGTGGCTTCAAACTGCAAATGGTGGATACCGAAGGCGCTGACATCGGGCGGGTGCTTGGGACGGCCTATGCGATCATGGGGGCCGCGGCACAGAATGACGCGGTTCAGGGTGTTTTCACCACATTCTCCGCCAGTTCCCCGCAGATCTATCTGGAGATCGACCGGGTGCGGGCGCAGATGCTCAACGTGCCAATCGGTGCGATATTCGAGGCTTTGGCGATCAATCTCGGCTCGGCCTATGTCAACGATTTCAACGCTTTCGGGCGGCTGTTTCAAGTACGCGCACAGGCGGATGCGGGTTTCCGGCTTGAGCCTGATGACATCGCAGCGCTTCGCGTGCGATCCGCCAGCGGGGATTTGGTGCCGTTGGGCACGCTGGTGGAGATACAGCCCGCCGCAGGCCCTGCGCTGATCCAGCGCTATAATCAGAAAGTCTCGGTACCGCTCCAGGGCTCCGCAGCACCCGGTGTATCCACAGGGGAGGCGCTTTTGGCGATGGAGGCGATTGCCGAAAGCGTCATGCCTCCCGGTGTTGATTATGAGTGGACGGAGCTGGCGTTGCAGGAACGCAATCAGGGCAACACGGCAATCTACATCTTCGCGCTGTCGGTTCTGCTCGCCTTTCTCTTCCTCGCCGCACTTTATGAAAGCATCGTGCTGCCCTTCGCCATCGTATTGATCGTGCCCATGGCAATCCTGTCTGCACTGTTGGGGGTCATGTTTCGGGGCATGGACAACAACATCCTCACACAGGTTGGATTGATCGTGCTCGTGGGCCTTGCGGCAAAGAACGCGATCCTCGTGGTGGAATTCGCCAAGCAAGCACAGGAAGAACGCGGCCTGTCCCCGATGGACGCCGCGATTGAGGCCAGTCGCCTGCGCTTGCGCCCGATCCTGATGACGGCCTTTGCGTTTATCCTTGGCGTGGTGCCGTTGATGATTTCGGTTGGTCCGGGATCGGAGATGCGTCAAGCGCTTGGCACGGCGGTGTTCTTCGGCATGTCCGGGGTGACGCTGATGGGCCTGCTGCTTACGCCGGTATTCTATGTCACGCTGCGAAGGCTCTTCCCCGGAGGGGCGGGGGCTCAAGCGCGGTGACGGGGGGCGCCTAACCACCATGCAGATGCTATTGAACCGTCAATAAAGCGTTGGAGCAGGAATGCACGTTCTCACCATCCTTGATCATCCGGATCCCAAGTCCTTCAGTTCAGCCGTTGCCGGTCAGTTTTGTGCCGGTGCGGAGAGCCTCGGGCATACGACCGAACTGGTTGACTTGCATGCGGAAGGCTTTGATCCGCGCTGGTCGATGGAGGACGTGGAAGGGGACGCATCAGGGCGCGTGCCACCTGATATCAAGGCAGAGCAAGACCGCATCGCGCGGGCGGATGCCATCGGGTTTGTTTTCCCGCTGTTCTGGTGGGGGATGCCTGCAATGACAAAGGGATGGGTGGATCGTGTCTGGTCGTGGGGCTGGGCCTATGACCAGTTGGAGGACCCTAATAAATCGCTCCAGAAGCCGCGCACAGGCGTGTTGCTGGTGCCTGCCGGTGCCCGTTCGGATGAAATGGACGAGAAGGGATATACGTCGGCGCTTGAGACGGCGTGGATTGCGGGCACTTTCGGCTACTTTGGGTTTGCCAGCCGAGAGCTGATTTTACTGAACGGCTCCAAGGGTTCTGACGCGCGGCGCAAAGCACTTCTGGACCGCGCCTATCAGGCGGGCGCCACGTTGAAAGCGCCAGATTGAGACAGCCACCCGATGGTGCGACTGCACCATCAACCCGGACGATTGGGAGACTTCTGGCACGCGGGTCTTGCCCGAAAGCCCCCTCATGGTTTGAAGGCAAACACGCCTATCGACACGGCTTCCAGCAAGGCGGTTTGCGTTGCGCGGACAAGGCCGGCCTTTGGCCCGTCCGCTCGGCTGACCAGACCGACGACGCGACGCGGGCTGTTTTCTCCAAGCGGGATCGTTTTTAACGGCAAGCTGCTTTGTTCGACGATGCACCTTTGCGGGACAATTGAAATGCCAAGCCGCGCTGCAACCATGCTTGAAATCGCTTCCAGTCCATCAAGCTCCATCGCGTCGTTTACAACGATCCCTTCGTGCTGCAACTAGGCCTCGATCTGCCGACCGACAACAGCGTCCCGGTTGAACCGGATGAAGGGGTTGTCGCGGAGCAGGTCGTGCGGTGACCGATCTTCCGTACCGTCCGCCACCAACAGGACAAGATCCTCTTTCGCAATGCTTGAGAAAGCCATCGTTTTGGGCAGAACCGGTGGGCGAGAGACGATTGCTGCGTGGATCTGGCCGCGCTCAAGCTGCAACAACAGTTGATTTGAGAGGCCGGGAACAATGCGTACCCGGATGCCGGGATGCTGGATCTTGAGCCGTGACAGGGCAAGCGGCACCAACCCGGTCAATGTCGTTGGCACGGCGCCCAGAACCAGCTCTCCTGACATGTCATCCTGCGCACCGAGCTTGTCCGGCAGGCCATCATAGTGCGACAGCAACGCGAACGCCTCATCAACCAGGGACAGGCCGGTCTCTGTCAGTTTTGGCGTTCGTTGAGCGCGGTCAAAAAGCTGTAGGTTCCACGTGTCTTCGAGGTGTCGCATTTGTTGGCTGACGGCGGCAGGTGTGAGGTTCACAGCATCCGCCGCGGCGCGAAAGCTACCGTGGCGGTGAACAGCAAGCAGCGTCCGGAACGCGCGAATACTCATTTTCTGTAGCTTTTCTCTTCCATCGGGGCCTGCTGACCATCTTAGGGGGTAAATTTTTGTGAATGATAGATCAAATATTTATCGTTTTTAGTGAATATTTTTTACCATTAGCATGGGGTCTGACATGAAATGCGATAGCAGAAAGATCAGAGGTCCTGATGGTTGCGCCAAAGACGAACGACTACAAATTGATCGCCGCAAAACCCTTTGCGCCAAATCTCGGGGCGGAGGTGTATGGGGTCGATCTCAGCCAGCCCGTGCCGGATGCCCAATTTGCCGAGATAAAGGATGCTTTTGCGCGCTATCAGGTCCTGTTCTTCAAGGATCAGAAGGAAATCCCACCGGAACAGCATATTGCCTTTGGCAAACGCTTTGGGCCATTGCACGCCCACCCTGCGGCGCCCACGATGGATGGTTATCCTGAGATATTTGAAATCCACGCGACAAAGGATTCAAAAGTCGCAAATGGGGAGTTCTGGCATTCTGATGTCTCATGTGATGAGACACCGCCGCTTGGCACCATGCTTCAGATCCATATCGCACCGCCATGTGGGGGTGATACGATGTTCAGCGATATGTATGCCGCCTATGATGATCTGTCCGAGCCGTTGAAGAAGATGCTTGGTGGGCTGTCGGCGCTTCACAGCTCGGAGCATATCTACAAAGGGCGCTACAGCGACCGTGGTCAGAAAGATGCCGATATTGACTGCCCCCAGGCGGTGCATCCAATCGTGCGCACGCATCCGGAGACGGGCCGTAAATCGCTGTTCGTCAACCGCACGTTCACAACCAAGATTCTGGGTCTTTCAGACAGCGAGAGTAAGGCCATACTGAACATGCTTTTTGAGCATGCAGAGCAGATCACCTATCAGATCCGGTTTCGATGGACCCTGAACGACATGGCATTTTGGGACAACCGCTGTTGCATGCATCGCGCAATCTGGGACTATTGGCCAGCAGAGCGGAAGGGCAGGCGGGTCACTGTCAAAGGCGACCGGCCAGTCTGAACGGTCCATTACATCGGGCGCAATCGAAAGCCACAGGGCTAAGGGAACAAGAACATGCGGGCAGCTGTTGTCAGAGAGTTCAATCAAGACCTTTCCATTGAAACACTCCCCGATCCGTCCTGTCCTGACAACGGCGTTGTGCTTGAGGTCGAGGCCTGCGGGGTGTGTCGGTCAGACTATCATGGATGGACCGGCGCGCATCCCAAGGTGCAGAACGGCTCGATCCTTGGCCATGAATACTGCGGTACGGTGGTTGCTGCCGGCCCGCTTGCACGGCATAAAATCGGTGATCGGCTGATCGCGCCATTTATCCTTGGTTGTGGTCGTTGTGATGCGTGCGAGACGGGGGTCTCAAACACCTGCGCTCACCAGATCGTTCCGGGATTTGGCACGCCCGGGGCATATGCCGAGTTTGTTGCAGTGCCCTTCGACCACAATCTTGTGCACCTGCCTGACACCCTGTCCCCGGCATTGGCCGCAGGGCTCGGATGTCGCGTGACGACAGCATGGCATGCCCTGACGGACCGGGCTGACGTGAAAGCCGGAGAGTGGGTTGCGGTGCATGGCACGGGCGGCATCGGCCTGTCGGTCTTGCTGCTGGCCAAGATGCTGGGCGCGCGCGTTGTTGTCGTCGACATCGTCGAAGAAAAACTGAGCCATGCAAAACAGCACGGGGCAGATGCCACGGTCAACGCAGCCGAAGTCGATGCGGCCGCCGCGATCCGCGAGATCACCGGCGGTGGTGCGCAGGTCTCCATTGAGGCGCTGGGGGTCGAGGCGACGACAAACGCCTCAGTTGAGTGCCTTGCAACGCTCGGTCGGCATGTACAGGTGGGGATGCCCTCCGGTGATGGCCGGATGGAGGTCAACATGCGGGCGATCTATGCAAAGCAGCTTGCCTTTTTCGGCACACGCGGCATGCCGTCGTGGAAGTACCCGCGTCTGCTGGGCATGATCGAGCGCGGCGAGGTTGATATCCGGCCAATGGTGGCAAGGGAGGTCCGGCTCAGTCAGACAAGCGCGGAGTTGCGTGCCATGCACGGACCGACCCCTCCCGGAACGGCGGTGATTATGGACTTTCAGAGCTAGGCGCAGAAGCCGTTACAATGGCGGGCGCCGGGTATTGGGAAGACCACGCGCTTGGCAGCGTAGGCTCTCTATACCAGCCACTCAAACAGATACCCCGCTGCCAGCGAACCCAGAACAGCCAAGACGAGATACAGGATGAACGGTTTCACTTTCAGGACCGGAGCAATTGCCAAGGCTCCCCAGATGCTGACAACACCGCCTGAGATCAAAAAGGCCATGGCAGCACCGTCTGACATCCCGTTTTCAATCAGACCGCGGGTCAAGGGAAGTGCGGCGTATCCATCGATATAGGCGGGTGCTCCGACAAAAACGGCTGCGGGTATGGCCCACCATTGATCCTCCCCGACATATGCGGCGAGCGATCCCGGCGTGAGCGCAGCATTCAGCGCATATTCGGCCGTGAATGCAGGGATCAGGCAAATCAGGATCAGCCGCGTCGTTGCCCAGAATTGTGCGCTGAACGACTGCCGTCGCGCCGCCGTTCTCCAAACCCATGGGTCGAAAGTCTGAGCCGCGCCACAGCGTTCAGCACTCAGCTGGCGCGCCAGTCCGTTGTCACGAAGCGCGTTCAACGCCCAATGTGTCTTGGCGAACAATCCAGTGATCGCGCCGCCAAAGACACCCAAACCAAAAGCCGCGAGCGTCTTGCCAATCGCAAAGCTCAGACCAAGGGTCGCGGCCGTCGTCGCAAGCATCGCTGGGTCTGTGATCGGGGATGACAACCAGAATGCCATAATCGGGGCCAGCGGAACCCCCGCTGCCAAAAGCCCGGCCATCAATGGCAATACCGTTACGCCACAGACGGGCGTAATCGCGCCAATCAAAGACGCGGCTACCACCGTTCGCAGCGTCTTGCCCTCGAACGCGCCGGCGATGTGGGCATCTGCGCCGCTGGCGATGATCCACGCCGCCAGAAGAATGCCCGGAATGACGATTGGCGCAACGACGACCAAACCCCACAGAACGAAATTCGCCGCATTCCATGCGTGTTCCGGCCAAGCAAAGCCGATACCCGTCATCAGGCAAATGCATATGCCCCAAAGTACATATGTCTTGTTGGACCGTCGGGGGGCAATTGCCTGATCGGACATTGGAAACTCCTCTGACCTTGAAAATTAGCGATCAGCGTGACATCTGTGAAACGAATAGTTTCAATTTTTGGTATCGGAAAAACTGATGGACCACCTGGACAGCGATTTGCTGCGCACGTTCGTCGCCGTAACTCAAGCAGGCAGTGTCACAGATGGTGCTGCGCGCATCCATCGGTCCCAATCGGCCACCAGTCTTCAAATCAAACGTCTCGAAGGCATCATCGGGCAACCCGTCTTTGAACGGCATGGGCGCGGCGTTGTCCTGAGCGACGCGGGCCGACAGTTGCTGCCCGTAGCACTGGAGGTTACCGCACGCCTTGACACCGTGTTGCGAGACATCTCCCAAAACACTGTAGTGGGGAAATTACGTGTGGGTATTCCTGACGATCACGGCCGGGCCAAGCTGGCGGACATCCTCGCGTCCTTTACCCGCCACCACCCCAAAGTCGAGTTGGATGTGACCTGCGCTTTAAGCACACATTTCCCCGATGCGCTGGACAAGGGAGTGCTGGACCTTGCGATTTATGAGGTGGAAACTCCGAAAGAACATGAAGAGGTGTTGATTGAGGATCCGACCTGCTGGGTGTCGTCTGCACATCGGGATTTCCCTGCTTCTGGTTGCCTGCCCGTGGCTCTGTTTGATCACACGTGCTGGTGGCGTGACGCCGCAATCGCTTCGCTGACAGCCCGTGGAAAGCCATACCGCATCGTCTATTCCAGCCAAAGCGTCTCGGGCGTCATCGCAGCAGTTGAAGCCGGGATCGCTGTTGGCCTGCTTGGTCGCTCCTCGTTGCACGTCGGCCTGTCGGTCATGGGCAAGTCTCATGGCTTTGGGGGGACGCCTGCCTCCAAGCTGGTGATGGCGGCACAGGGGTCACAGGAGACCCCGCAGAGGAATGCGATGAAAGCAGCCATCCGCGCTGCGTTCTTGAACGCAGTCTAGATCAATGGCCCTGCGTGCACCTTGCAGCATGCGTCAAACAAGGCTTTCCCGACATTTTGGTTCCATTCGCCAAACCCATGTCCGGCGCGCAGCGACCACCAGACTTCGCCTGTAGGGCCGCGAAGAATGCCGCACCGTAGGGGAGACATCTGTGCACTATAAACCGCGCAGCCGCACAAATTCCTGCTCGATCACTTCTTTACCCCACTGTGTGCCGGGTGTCTCATGGGCCAATGTGAAGCCGTGCTTTTCATATAGATGTCTCGCAGCCTCCAGACCCTTGAATGTCCACAGGCGTGTGCGATCAAAGGCGTTGTTGTCCACGAAGGACATCGCTTTTTTGATCAGAAGGCTTCCGATGCCCATGCCCTGCGCACGGGGGCTGACAATGAACCACCGCAGATGACTTGCCCCTTCGCCCAAATCCTCACCGTCGAGAGAGACTGACCCCAGCAGTTCGGCGCCCAGATAGGCAGAAAAGGTCGTGTTCAGAGGATTGTCGATGCGCCCCATGAACTCCGACATTTCGGTTGCGACTTTCCGCTCGAAAACGGCGCCAAACCCATAGTTCTGTGCGTAGAAGGAAGCGTGCAAGTGCGCCACCGCCGCGATGACGCCCGTGCAGTATCCTTCCCGCACGTCGATGTCCGGCACCCCACCTGTCACCCGTTCGCCTTCCCCGCTCAGAGACTGGGCAAACATCGAAAGACCCGCTTCAATCTGCGCAATATCGGGTGCTGACAGGGCATCCAAAGCGGAGCGAAGTTGCCGCCGCGCGAACTCTTCGATTTCGCTGAGCAGGTTTTTCCCAACCTGCGTTAACAAAAGAACGCGGTATCGTCTATCAACAGGGTCAGGTCCCACCTCGATCAGACCGTCGGTTTCCAGCTTTTGAACAAGGCGGCTGATACTGGACTTTTTCAGGTGCAACATTGCGCCGAGTTCGCTTGCATTGGTCACTGTGCCATATCCAAGCTCAATGATTGTATGCACTGCCGATGGGGACAATGAGGTGCCAGCCAGTCCCTTCTCCATAAACCCAAGCTCGCGCACGATATGCCGTGAAACGGCGCGCAGCTTGTCGATGCGGTGTGTTGTGAGGGTCTGATTCATGGTTGTATAATGCAACTAATATCATGAACCTGTCTAGTCAGGACACTAGACATTTTAGACGCGCGCGGCAGCGCGTCGGTCTGGATGTTCAGGCTCACTGCGGATCACCGCTGCAAGAGGGTGTGATGGCAGAGCAGGGGACGAGGTTGCTACGTCGGATCACACCATGAATGACCGCTTTAAGAAGTTTCCGTGCTATCAAGCAAAGCGACAATTTCTGAGCAGTTTTTGATTTGTCCGCCGCAGCAGTCCGCTATCAAGAACTGAACGAGCGCATTCACACTTGAAAGATTTGCCGCGTAGTGGATTTCGCGTTGATGGCGTGTTGCCGTCAAGACGCCAGCGCGTCTGAGAACTGAGAGATGGCCTGAAAGTGTTGATGCTTTCGTGCCCAACTGCCGCGAGATTTCCAAGGCCGGCAATCCTTTTGGGCCGACCCTGACCAGCAGGCGGAACGTTTCCAGGCGCGTTGGTTGTGCAAGGGCCGCAAAGGCCTCAATGGCATTAGCTTGTTCCATAATTCGTTATTGCCCGAATTAACGAAGCTTGACAAGATTTCCCCTCTGATCTAGCCAAATAATACTTCGGTGTTTGCCGAATTGATATGGGGAAACATCTGGATGTCTGGAACATCGATTTCGTCTGAAGTTGATTTTGATGTCTGCGGCAAGCAGTCGGGGTTTCTCCGCGTTCCGCACTCCGTTCATCGCTCGGCCTATGGCTGGATTCCTCTTCCGATAACCGTCATCAACAACGGCGACGGTCCGACGCTGGTTTTGATGGCGGGAAATCATGGCGATGAGTACGAAGGCCAAATCGCGGTATCGAACCTCGCGCGGGAGCTGGAGGCTGCCGACATTCGCGGGCGGCTGATCTTGCTGCCGATGGTGAATGCCCCTGCGGCACAGGCCGGATTGCGCACATCGCCGGTTGATGACGGGAACCTCAACCGGCTGTTTCCCGGCGACGCGCGTGGCAATCCGACCGCAATGATCGCGCATTACGTTGAAGAGGTCTTGATGCCATTGGCCGACTACGCGGTTGATCTCCATTCGGGTGGCAGCTCTCTTTTCTATCCGCCGACGCTGTTGCGCGGAACCGGCCATAGTGCTGAGGAGACGGAGGCTCTGATCAACCTCCAGGATGCGTTTGATTTGCCTTATGCTTGGGTTTTTACCAGTGGCGGTGGTCGCAGCAGCACGGCGCGCACGGCGATGGGGGCCGCCAACCGGAAGGGTGTGATCAACGTCATGGCCGAGCTTGGCGGAGGAGGTGAGGTCACGCCTGATATCCTCAAGCGCACCGAACGGGGCCTGCGCCGCATCCTGCATCGTCTTGGGATGCTGCCAGACTATACACCCGACGAGACGCGAGGCACGCGCGAGTTGAACGCCAAGGGGTCGGTTTTCGCCTACGCCGCAGGTCTGTTCGAGCCACTGAAATCCATTGGTGAGGACGTTGCCTTGGGCGAGCTTATCGGCTTGATCCATCATCCGGACATGCCTGAAGCTGAACCGGACAGGATCACGTCACCTTATCAAGGGATTGCCCTGTGCAGACGCGCCATTGCGCAGGTCGTGCCGGGTGATGCCGTTTATCAGATTGCTTCTGATGCCGAACCCCGGACAGATCAGGAATGAGCGAGCCTGCCGTATCATTCACCAACTTTCACTCTGCTCAGGCTTCACTTGCGGGCGCGGTTGTTGGCCCTGCCGCAGTTCTGAATGGGCAGGCCCCAACAAAGAACAAGACAGTCGCAACCCTTATCACTGGCGGCAATATCGACCGCACGCAGGGCGCGGCGCTCACGGGAGACATGGAATGACACTAGAACGACGCCTGATGGCCGAATGGCTGGGAACATTTTCGCTTTTGGCGACCGTCATCGGTTCTGGCATCATGGCCGAACGGTTGGCGGACGGAAATGTCGCCATTGCGCTTTTGGGCAATACGATTCCAACGGGCGCAATCCTTGTTGTGCTGATCACAGTCTTCGGACCGATTTCAGGCGCGCACTTCAACCCGGCCGTTACACTCAGCTTTGCACTTCGGCGCGAAATCGGTAGACGCGATGCGGTCCTATATGTGGTTGCCCAAATCCTTGGCGGCATCGTCGGTGTGCTTGCAGCCCATGTCATGTTTGAACATCCTCTGCTGGACCCCTCCACCACATCACGCAGTGGCATTGGCCAATGGGCAGGTGAGTTTGTCGCGACCTTTGGCCTGGTCGGCACGATCCTTGCGTGCATCAAGGCACGGCCTTCTGCGGTTCCGATGGTTGTCGGGCTTTATATTACAGCCGCGTATTGGTTCACGTCCTCCACGTCATTTGCAAATCCCGCGGTTACGATCGCACGCGGTTTCTCGGATACTTTTGCAGGGATCGCGCCAGTTGATGTCGCCGCTTTTGTTGGTGTGCAGATGATCGCTGCCATCTTGGCGACGTGGTTTTTTGGATGGCTTCTGAGAGAGACGCCGAATGACTGACCTCTTTGACTTTGACGAGGGGATCGACCGCCGCGAGGTTCCGGCCCTTAAGGTACACAGCATGGTGCTTGGGGCTGACGGAATGGACCTGTTTCCCGCCGGTGTCGCGGATATGGATTTCAGGGCCCCTGGACCCGTATTGGACGCAATGGCGCGGCGGTTGGAACATGGTGTTTTTGGCTATGAGACTGTGCCTGATCGGCTTTTGTCGGCGCTTGTTGCCTGGGTCAAAAAGCGGCACGGCTGGGACCTTAACCCCAATCATATTCTGCGTGCGCCCAATGTGTTGAACAGTCTGTCTATGTCCGCCAATCGGTTTACAGAGCCGGGCGATGGCATCATTGTCCAACCGCCCGTATTCTTTGATTTCGCGGATATCATTGCGGAAAACGGACGCTGCATGGTTGAAAACCCCTTGGTGCTTTCGTCCGGGCGCTATGAGATGGATTTTGACGGTCTGGAAGCCTGCGCCGCTGATCCGCGCACAAGGATGCTGTTCCTTTGCAATCCGCATAATCCAGTGGGTCGTGTCTGGAATAAGGCCGAGCTGGCCAAACTGGGGGCGATCTGCAGAAGAAACGGGGTCGTCGTGGTGTCGGACGAAATCCACGCGGACATCACGTTTCAAGAACACGCCTATACGCCGTTCGCCAGCATCTCCGAAGCTGATGCGCTGAACAGCATCACCTGCCTTTCTCCGGCAAAGAGCTTTAACATCGCGGCGTGTTGCAGCGCTTTCACGGTCGTTCCCGACAAGACCCGACGCGACGCCCTTAGAACAGAAAACAGCCGTCTGACGGTGAACAAGAACAACGCTTTCGCCAGCGTCGCGATGGAAGCGGCCTATGAGGAGGGCGGGCCGTGGTTGGATGCAGCCCTTGCATACATCGAGGGCAACCTGTCGTTGGTGCGCGCGCGTCTGGCTGACATGCCAGAGGTTTCTTTGATTGAACCTGAAGGCACCTTCTTGCTGTGGTTGGATTTTCGAAATCTGGGGCTGCAACCGGACGACCTGACCAAATTCCTGCGCAAAGAGGCCGGATGGGCCATAACCCGCGGTGTCGCTTTCGGGGACAGTGGCGCAGGGTTTGGGCGCCTAAACATCGCGTGTCCGCGCGCGCGATTGGAAAAGGCGCTGGATCGCCTTGTTCATGCAATTTCAACAACAAAAGACGGATCACGATGACCGACACACCCAATATCGACGACGACCACTTTCGGGACATAGACGAAGACCGTCTGTTGTCGGGTGGCCGTCTGGACCATCCGCCGCGCATCCTGTTGCTCTACGGCTCGCTTCGGGATCGGTCTTTCAGCCGGTTGATGACACAAGAAGCCGCGCGGGTGCTGATCCGTTTCGGGGCGGAGACGAAGACGTATGATCCCAGCGGGTTGCCCTTGCCAGATGATACGGATGCCGACCATCCAAAGGTTCGGGAATTGCGAGATCTGGTGGCATGGAGCGAAGGTATGGTTTGGTGTTCTCCCGAACGTCACGGAGCGATGACCGGCATTATGAAGTCCCAGATCGACTGGATCCCTTTGGTTTTGGGGGCGGTTCGTCCGACTCAAGGAAAAACGCTTGCCGTCATGCAGGTAAATGGCGGCTCGCAAAGTTTTAACACGGTAAATCAGCTGCGCACCCTTGGACGCTGGATGCGACTGCTCACAATTCCGAACCAGTCTTCGACGCCCAAAGCGTTCTTGGAGTTTGATGAAAATGACCGGATGAAGCCCTCCCCAAACTACGACCGTATGGTCGATGTCATGGAGGAGTTGGTGAAATTCACGCTCCTGACACGGGGCCGTTCCGATTATCTGGTTGAGCGCTACAGTGAGCGCAAGGAAACGGGCGAGGCGTTGATCAAGCGCGTGAATGAGGCGGCTATTTAGACTTTCCTCAGGAAGGTTGCAGATGGTTTCAGAAATGCTGAGATAAGTTCGTGGCTGACTACCGGTTGGTGTGCAGCATTGGTAACTTTGGGATCGCGCATCGCTTTCACCACGACTTGGAGCATTTTCCAATGCAACCCGAGGTAACGCACTGGGCTGTCGATCTTCATGTGACCAAGCAGGAGTTGCACAGCACGGAGATTGCCCGTCTTGCGATAAGAGACGCTGATCTGCGCCATGTCGGTGATGTAATTGAGGGCGACGATCTGATAGTTCATGACTTCGACGCCCAGGCGTTCTGAAAGATCTCGGCGCATCTTGTTGGGATCAGACAAAGCGTCGGGCTCGATCTTGTCGAGTGTGATCTTGATGCCGTCGACCGACTTGAGCGTTGCTTTGACCAGCGCGACGATGAATGACGTGGCCTTTGGACCCGTGGCCGCGTTCATCTTGCGTTCATTTGGTATTTGATCGCGCTTCATGTGCCTGTGCGAGCTTCACGCGCTTGAGACCACGGATGCAGACCCGTGGTGCAGGATTTGTTTGGAGATTGGAACAGGTGCGGGACAGTCTATTGGCGGCAAGATGCGCAGCGAGAAACCTCATGACGCGACGGGCCGCATGGGTTGGTGGTGCCTGTGCGGTTCTCGTGATCTGCACCTTTTGGGCACCCGCCTTCGCGCAATCCGCCAGTTTTCGCAACGTGGACACCAATTCGGACCGGGTGCTGAGCCGTGATGAACTTGTCACTGCGTTCGGTGCACGTGGTGCCGCACGGTTGCTGTCACAGTCCGACACCAACGGCGACGGCAAGCTGACAATCCAAGAGTTGCGACAAGGGAGCAGAAGCGGAGGGGAAGGGGGCGACGCCGACAGAAATGATAGGGACGACGGCGACGACGATGATGGGGGCGGTGATGACAACGGCAGCGCCGGCGATGGAGAAGGTGACAGCGACGGCGATGGTGGCGGCGACGGTGATGGAGATGGAGATGGTGGCGATGACTGATCTGCGGCCATCGCATGCCAATCGCCCCGTTCATCTCCCGTTCACCCGATTTGAGAGCAAAGGTTCATCAATCTGCCGGAAAGCTGTCAGCACCAGGCGTCAGACAGGAGGCACAACAGATGCTTCACAACGGAGACGACCAATGACCCAAATGAAATCACTTTCCCCCGCACTCTGCACAAGCGCAAAATGGGCCTTTACCACCCGCCGCGTCATCCGCACCGATGTGCGCGGACTCTCCACGAACTTTGCCACGGCCAAGGCCGGTGACCTGATCCTCTGCGAAATCGCTGAAATCGGGCAGCACAAGAAAATCCAGCTGGCAGAGCGCCGCGTGTCAGTCAGCTACCCCGGCGATCTTGTCGTTCTGTGTCTGGGTGATCGTTATGCGCCGGATCAGTTTCTGGCGTCCGCCGTCATCGACGACGATCTGATCGACCTTGTCGCCGGTGGTGGTGTCGCTGGCCGCGTTGATGTTGCGCATATCCGGATGGATGAGCCAACCCGCCTGAAGCCGCTGGGCCTTTTGACCGATGCGCAGGGTCAGGTATTGAACATTGCTTCATACGCACTGCCCTTTACAGCCCCGAACAATGAGGTGACCGTCATCGGTGTCTTTGGTGCCTCAATGAACTCGGGCAAAACCACAGCGGCATCCAGCCTTGCGCATGGTCTGATGAAATCTGGTTACACCGTTGCCGGTGTCAAAGCGACCGGAACGGGTGCCTTTGGCGACTTCAACAGCTTCGAGGACGGCGGCGCACCAGCGCTTGATTTCACGGATGTCGGGATGCCCACCACCTACCGGATGCCAATGGACCGGATCGAAGAGGGGTTCGACACGCTGGTCGCCACCGCTGCGGCACGCGGCGCAGAGGTTGTGGTGGTCGAGATCGCGGATGGGGTGTTCCAGCAGGAAACCCGTGCCATCCTCAAATCATCCAAAATCCGCGACCGTTTGGACGGGATCCTCTTTGCCGCACCCGATGCTCTCAGCGCGCTGGGGGGCGAAACGGTCCTGAACAAAATGAACCTTGGGGCCTTTGCCATCAGCGGCATGGTGAGTTGTTCCCCGCTTGCTGCTTCCGAGGCGGCAGAGGTTACTGGCCTGCCGATCCTGACCCGCGAAGACCTCTGGTCTCCTGATACCATTGCGTCGCACGTCGCCCCCCTGATGCGCCGTGCCCCGCAGACTGTGGCCGCATGACACCTCTCCCCCCAGTGGCCACAAGGGACCGCGTCTTTGACGCGGTCCTCGTCGTATCCTGCGGGATCGTGCAGGCCGCAGCCCTTGCTGTAGCCGCCTTTGCCACCCGTGATGCCTTTGCCGCGCTGCACGCCGGTGTCCCGCTTGCAACGGCAACAGTGCTGGAACTGGCGCTGGCCGGTGCGCTGACCGCGTTGTGTCTGTTCGTCTCCGGGTGTCGCGCCGAACGGCTTGGGCAAAGCTACGCCATTGATTTGCGCCGTGCGCTTTACGCCCAGATCGCGCGCCTGCCCAAAACGCGGCACGAGGAACGCCGTGTCGGGGCCTTGTCGCTGCGGTTTGTGGGGGATCTGTCTGCCGCGCGGTTGTGGTTCGGGCGTGGGCTTCCAGAAGTGCTGTCGGCCTGCGTGGTGCTGCCGGGTGCCGTCGGCATTCTCTATGCGCTGAGCCCGGATCTGGCGGCGCGGGGGCTGGCGCCGCTGGCAGTGGCGTTGGTTGTGATGGCTGCTGCCGCGTGGCATCTTGAACGACGCCACCGCCGGTTGCGCAAACGCCGTGCCGGGATCGCCATTGCCATGATCGAACGTATCGCCATTGCGCCGGAACTGGACGTGATGGGGCGCACCAGCGCCGAACTGCGCCGTCTGGACACGCAAGGCGCAAAGCTGCGTGAAGATGCCGTTGCCCGCCGGGGACGCACGGTCGGTCTGCAATCCCTGTTGCAGGCAGGAACGGTCGCCTCTGGCCTTGCAATGCTGTGGAGCGCGAGCGCGCTGGGAGTTGCGCCCGCCACGGTCGCCGCCAGCCTGTCGGTCATGGCGCTGATTGCCTTGCCGCTGCAACATCTGAGCGCTGCCTGGGACCAGTATTGCGCCTGGCGCGTTGCGCGCGAAAAGGCGCAGAACCTGCTGAGCGAGCCAGCTCTAAGCAGAGCGCGGCGGCGTGCAAAGGAAGCGGTCTCTGTGACGGCCGCCGGAAAAATCGGGCAGACACAGATCGCTCTTGACGTGGCGGGCGGAAGCGTCGCCCGTTTGAGCGGGCCAACCTGTCGGCAACTTGCACGTGCCATTGCCGGGCTTGATCGCTTTGACACCCTTGATGTGCGCTTTGAAGGCAAGACGACCCGCCCCAATGTCGCCTACATCGGTGACGATCACGTCGGATTGCAGGGCAGTCTGCGCCGCTCGGCCACGATGATGAACCGCAAGCGTCCCCGCGACACAGGCATCACCACCGTTTTGAAGGCCTTTGGTCTTGAGGATCTGGTGACGTCAGGCGGGCTGGACCAGCGTCTGTCAGAAAACGGCAAAGGGTTGAGCGCGGCGCAGACGCTCCGGCTTGATCTGGTGCGGGCTGTTCTGGGCAAGGCGGATGTGATTGTCATTGCATCGCTGCGCTGGTCCGCCGCGCCAGACACAGATGCGCTGCAAAAGACTTTGCTGGAAAACGCCTCTGCGACGCTGCTTTTGGCAGAGACTTCAGATATCTGCTCTACGACACAGAAACCGACGGTGACCTGACATGCGCTCAACCACACTTTTTGGCATCTATGCTGTTGTTGTCATCGGCCTGATCGGCGGTCTGGCGGGTCTAACGCTCTACAACCTCGAAAAATCCCGCTGGTGGGACGCCCGCACGCAACTGGCGCAGGAATCCCATGGGCTGCATCTGAAGCTGGAAACGAAACTCTATCGCTTGTTCAAACAACATAGTGGGGCGCTGCTGCTTGGGGGCAGCAAGGGGGGCGAAGCGGAACGCGAACTGCGCGCCAAGATTGATCAAACCCTGCTGGACATTCGCCAAACAATCGAGCGGGAGATCGAGATGGTCGGGGAGGAGGAGCTTGAGGAGCTTGAGCTGCTCGCTGAAATAGAAGCCGACATTCGCTCCCTGAATGCCACCGTCGCGGCACTGACGACCATCAATGATCCGCTGGAATCCTTCGTCCAGGCAGAACGCCTTGCCGCGCTTCTGGACGGTGGCATTGACGTGGAACTGGACCGCAAGATTGCCGCCGCTCTTGAAGAGGAAATTGAAGAAACCGAAGAAGTGCTGGCCGATGCTGTCGCGTTTCGGGCACGAAATGAAAAGCTGGTCTATGTGTTGGTGGCACTGGCGGTCGGAACGCTGATCGTCGCTCTGTTGTCCTTCAACGGACAAATCCGGCAACCTATCGTCCGCCTGCGCAATGAAATCGAGCGGTTGCGGGGGGCGGACTATTCCAAACCCGTGGCACTCGGCGGCAGTCTTGAGTTCCGCGAACTCGGCACGGTCTTGCAGGACATGGGTGAAGGACTTGCCGTGCGAGAGGCGACACGGGCGGAGCAGAAGAAACAGCTGGAAGAAACGGTCGATGCCCGCACGGCAGAATTGCAGCAGCTGATCAACAAGCTTGAAACGGGTGAGGAAAACCGCAAGCAACTGATGGCAGACATCAGTCACGAACTGCGCACCCCGCTGGCGATCATCCTGGGCGAGGCTGATGTGACCCTGCGCACCCAGCGCAAATTGGATGTGGACGTGTCGGACGCGCTGGCCCGCATTCGCGAATCCGCCAAACACACAAACCAGATCGTTGATGACATGCTGACCGTCGCCCGCCTTGAGGCGGGGCAACTCAGACTCGATCGCAAGGAGGTGGACCTGCTGAAGATCGTGCACGACGCGGTGTCCATGTTCCCCGACACGGTCCGCGTGGACAGTTCGGCCGCCAGAAGTGTCGGGAGCGTTGATGAGGTCAGGCTGCGCCAATCCGTGCTGGCACTGTTGCACAATGCCAAGCGGTATGGCGGCCCATCAATATCCGTATCGCTGCGCCAGAGCGCGACGGCCAACATCATCGCGGTGGAAGACGATGGGCCGGGGCTGAGCGCGGAAGAGAAATCCAAGGCCTTTGACCGGTTCTTTCGCGGATCAAACGCGTCAGGGCAGGGGATCGAGGGCAGCGGCCTTGGCCTGCCGGTGGTGAAATCCATTGTGCTTGCCCATGGCGGCACGGTTGAATTGGAAGATCCCGACGCAGGTGGTCTGCGCGTTGTCATGAAGATCCCGAAAGAGCCGCGTGAACAACCAGTGCCAACCGATGTCGGGCCCGGTTGAACGTAGATTTGTCTGGGAACCGAATTGGTCTTGCGCGCGGGCGACCGCGCGACGTGAGGAAGGAAACTGTCGATGAACATTCTATTGATTGAAGACGAGGGGCGGGTTGCCGATTTTGTCCGCCGTGGGCTGGCGGCGGAAGGATGGTCGGTCGATCATGCCGCCAACGGAGAAGACGGTCTGGAGCTTGCCGCGCAGAACAGTTACGACGTCGTGCTGCTAGACTTGATGTTGCCCGGCATTCAGGGGCAGGATGTCTGCCGCAAGCTGCGCGCGCGCAAATCCAAGATGCCGATCATGATGCTGACGGCGCTCGACGGACCCGAAGAAAAGGTCGAAGGTCTGAAAATCGGCGCGGATGACTACCTGCCCAAACCTTTTGATTTTGACGAACTTGTCGCGCGGGTCGAGGCGTTGCACCGCCGTGCCACCGGCTACGTCACAGATGTGAGCGACACGATCATCACCAGCGGTGCGATTGCGTTTGACCGTGCCTCCCTTGAGGTCAATGTGGCGGAAAGGCCGATTGAACTCTCGAAGAAAGAGCGCGATCTCTTGCAACTTTTCCTGACCAGCAATGGGCGGGTTTTGTCCAGAGAGCGCATTCTGAA
The DNA here is from genome assembly GCF_947500075.1 of uncultured Sulfitobacter sp. GTDB lineage: Bacteria > Pseudomonadota > Alphaproteobacteria > Rhodobacterales > Rhodobacteraceae > Sulfitobacter. The sequence goes on from NZ_CANMQS010000005.1 coordinate 36,309, forward strand.
TACGGTCTGGGGACTGAATGCGGACCCTTTGACCAATGTTGTCGATGTCTATGTCGGGCGGCTGCGCCGAAAGCTCGGTCAGGAAGGACAGCGCATCGTGACGCTGCGCAATGTAGGATACCGGATGACGTAGAGTTTGAAGCCATCCGCTCCACGTCAGGTCACGACCCTGGGGAAAGGAATGAGGGAAAGCAGCTGCATAATCGGCCCTATGAAATCGACCTTCGGCGGCAAGAAATTCAACTTAGAAGGGTGACGAATGCCCGCCAGCACCTACATCCTTGGGAATAGAACTTCATCAGGGAGATTTCGGCATGTCAATTTCGTTAAAAGTCAATGGCAAGACCCAGGAAGTGGATGCAGATCCAGGCACACCGCTGTTGTGGGTCATTCGCGACGATCTAAAAATGACAGGCACAAAGTTCGGCTGCGGTGTGGCATCGTGTGGCGCGTGCACGGTGCATTTGAACGGCGAACCCGTACGCGCGTGTCAAACATATATTGACGACGTTGAAGGCGCCGAAATCACCACCATTGAAGCGATGAGCGAGGACAAGATCGGCGCAGCACTTCAGCAGGCCTGGGTTGAGCTGGACGTTGTGCAATGTGGTTACTGTCAGTCCGGGCAAATCATGTCGGCGGCGGGGCTGTTGCGGGAGAACCCGACGCCCTCAGCGACTGAAATCGATGACTATATGTATGGCAACGCCTGCCGCTGCGCCACGTATCAACGCATCCGTGCGGGCATTCAGCGCGCCGCAGAAATTCTGGAGGCTTAACCATGAATGTTAACACATCCCGCCGTGGATTTCTCAAGGGTGCTGCCGCCACTGGTGCCGTACTGGTCGTGGGCCTTCGGCCCGACGGTGCGCTTGCCGCGTCCGGCAACCCGACCATGCTGACCCCATTTGTGCAGATCGGCAGCGATGGGTCCGTTACCGCCATCATCAAACATTTCGAGATGGGGCAGGGGCCAGCCACCGGTCTGTCGACCCTCATAGCTGAGGAAATGGGCCTGTCCATGGACCAGATTGGCTATGATTTCGCGCCGTCGAATCCTCAAATCTATAACAACACGCTCTTTGGACCGATGCAGGGCACGGGCGGGTCGACAGCCATGGCCAACTCCTATCTGCAATACCGTCAGGCCGGTGCCGCCGCGCGCGATATGTTGCTGCAAGCGGCAGCACAGGCATGGGGTGCCGATGTCAGCGACCTTTCGTTTGCGGACGGGATGATCTCGGGGGCGGGTAAATCGGCACCGCTCGGTGACTTTGTCGAAGCGGCTGCCGCGCTGGAGGCGCCTGCCGAGCCGCGGCTCAAGGATCCGTCCGAGTTTCGCCTGATCGGAAATCCGGATGTGCGCCGCCTTGACAGTGCCGCCAAGGGCAATGGAACCGCGATGTTCGCTATGGATATCCAGCGCCCCAATCAGATGATCGCAATGATCGCGCGGCCCGAACAGCAGCGCGCCACGGCCGTCAGCGTGGATGCCAGCGGAGCCGAGGGGATCAAAGGCTTTATCAGTGCGGGCGTCCTGCCCAACAAGGCGGGCGTTGCGGTCTTTGCCGAAAGTACCTGGGCCGCGATGCAGGCGCGCAATGCCATCTCAGTCGAATGGGATACGAGTAACGCAGAGACCCGCAGTTCCGACCAGATCGAAGCGGAAATCCGCGCAGCGCTTGAGGCCGAACCGACTTACAACGTCAACGATGCGGACGTAATGGCGGTGCGGGCCGCCATTGACGGGGCGGATACGGTTGTCGAGGAAACATTCTACTTTCCCCTTCTGGCCCACGCGCCGATGGAGCCGCTCAACTGCACGATCGAACAGACCGAAGATGGCGGCATCCTGATGCACGACGGCTGCCAAATTCCGACCTTGCCCCACGGCGCACTGGCCGAGATATTTGGTGTCCCCTTTGAGAAAGTACAGATCAGGACCGTGCTTGCCGGTGGGTCATTCGGCCGCCGTGCCACGCCGCAGGCGGACTATCAGGTTGAGGCGGCCATGGCGTTTACGCTGACCGACCGCTCGCGCCCTGTGCACCTTGTCTGGTCTCGCGAGGATGACCTGCGCTCGGGCTATTACAGACCGGCCTTTGGGCACAAAGTGCGCGTCGGTCTGGATGGATCCGGCAATATTGTCGGCTGGGAACATCGGGTTGCGGGCCAATCTATCATGAAAGGCACGCCGTTTGAGGCCTTTGCGGTGCAGAACGGCATTGACCATTCCTCGGTCGAGGGCACAGTGGACAGTCCCTACCAGATCCCGATGGCCTCCTTTGGTCTTACGGATACCGAAAAGGCTACGAGCACGCTTTGGTGGCGCGCAGTGGGGCATACCCACACCGCCTATGTCATGGAAGTCATGATGGATATGGCCGCCGTGGCCGTGGGCATCGACCCGGTCGACTTCCGTCTGTCGTACCTGAACGGGGATGGCCCGGACCAGCAACGCAAGGCCGCTGTGCTGCAACTGGCCGCAGAGAAGGCAAACTGGGGCAACGCCCCGGCAGGACGGTCGCAAGGCATCGCCGTGCACAAATCCTTCAACTCCTATGTTGCCGAAGTGGTCGAAATCTCAGGCACCGCGGAAGACGGCATAAAGATCGAAAAGGTCACCTGCGCCGTGGATTGTGGTGTCGCTGTCAACCCCGACGTGATCAAGGCGCAGATGGAGGGTGCGATAGGCTACGGCATCGGCCACAACATGCGGGACAAGATCACGCTTACGGAAGGTGTCGTTGATCAATTCAACTTCCCCGACTACGAGCCGTTGCGGATCTCCGATATTCAAGAGATCGAGGTGCATATCGTCCCATCGGCGGAACCGCCAACCGGCGTTGGCGAGCCCGGCACCCCACCGGCCGCCCCGGCATTGGCCAACGCAATTGCGGCTGCCAGCAACCTGCGCATCGCGACACTGCCAATGAACGACAACGGCGCATCGTTCGTATGATCCCAAACCCCCGGCGATGAGCCGGGGGTCCATTTCCAGGATTTGGCTGGACTGATGGCGCGCAAGCCCTGTGATCCATGTCACTTCACAGGAAGAAGCGGTAACGGGTCGTGCACGTCCAAGGCCAAGATCATTGCGCACGACTGGCAGGGACATGGGCTGACTATTACCCTTGCCAGTCAGATTGGCCCACACCGTTCTGTTGCAATCGTTTGGCGCTGCCGCTCGTAAGGCTTATGTCTGTAAGCCGACAATCTGTCTTGATGCGCGCGCCCCGGCGCAGAGCGCCGGGGGTGGCTTTTGTTCAAGCGCTAGTTCAACGACTGGATAAAGGCGTTGACCTCTTCCAGCGGTATGTACTGCTTTTCGTCAATGCCGCTTTCGGTGAACACCCAGGACACCGCAGGGGCTGAAACGTCGCCATTTGCATCAAAGGTTACCGCACCGGTGCCACCCTGGAAGGACACGGGTTTGCCTTCGCTCAGCAGCGCCATGGCTTTCTTGAAACCTTCCACGTTGGCATCGACCGGCACGCCCGAGGGGTCGGTTACCATCGGCACCTTGGCCGCAATTTCCGCGCCCGTCGCGTCCTTGCCAGCGGCGTGATAGGCAAGCAACGATATGGCTGCCGCGTCAAAGCTGTTGGGCAGGCCGGGGCCGCTCGGCTCGCCGCCGAATTTGGCCTTGTAGGCCTCCACAAAGGCCGAGGCCGAGGCTGTACGCGGCGAAGACGTATCAGCTCCGATGAAGTCGCCAAGATACTGCATGCCAACCGCATCACGGAACTCCTCGGACCGCAGGGAATTGGCGCCCACCATCTTGGTCGTCCCCCCCAGTGAAATCCATTCGCGGGTCACCGCGATGCCTTCCTTGGGATAGAGCGCGAGGATGACCGCATCCGGGTTGCCCCCCAGCGCTTCGGTCACTTCTGCGCGGTAGGATGGCTGGTTGTCGGTGATCGCGATGGACGCAGCCACTTCGACGCCGGACGCTTTGAGCGCATTGTCCAGCAAGCTGGCCATGTCCTGGCCCCAGTCATCGTTCTTGTAAAACACGGTGACCTTGCCATAGCCCGCGTCCTTGGCGAGCTTTGTCAGGACCGCCGACTGTACGTTGCTTGTGGCAAAGGTGCGGAACCACAGGCCCTTGGTGCTGCCTTCTTCTGCCAGACCCGTGATCCGGGTGGAGGAGGAACAGCAGGAAATCTGCATCACGCCTGCGGGTACGGTCACGGACGTCAGGATTGGCAGCGTCACACCCGAAGACACAGCGCCCATCATCAGCTGCACCTTGTCCAGATCAACCATCGCCTTGGCCGCATCTACGCCCACCTTGGCGTCGACTTGTGTGTCGCGCAGGATGGTTTCCACCGGGCAGCCGTCAACGCCGCCCGCCTCATTGATCATGTCCGTGACCCAAAGCGCGGTTTCCGCGATCGGCTTGCCCCAATCGACAGATGTGGGCAAAGCGACACCGACTTTGACCGGGCAATCAGCCGCTGCGACCCCTGCGCCGCCGACCGTCAAAGCCGCCGCAACGGCAAGCTGTCTGAGATATCTGGTTTTCATGGATCATACTCTCCCTGGTTATCCTTGCGAAGCATTCTCACCGGGCGCTTCGTTCCCTGTCTTGGTTCTTTCAATACGCTCCGGCAGCAAACCCTGAGGGCGCCAGAGCAACATGCCAACGATGACCGATCCGATCATGATGTACTGGATCGGTCCAGTGTAGATTTGAACGGCCGTTGGCGCAAACTTGGACAAGAGAAAGCCGCTCGATGTCCACGCGCCCCAGATCAGGAATGCGCCGAGGACAGCGCCCCGATTGTTGCCCGCTCCACCTACGATAAGCATCGCCCATATCTGGAATGTCAGGATCGGGGCCATGTCCTGCGGGCTGATGAAGGCGTAGAAACTGACATAGAGCACCCCCGCCACCCCGATGATCGCCGACCCCAGAACGAAGGCTTCGAGCCGCAATCTGGTGGCGTTCTTGCCGAGCGCGCGTGCCGCGACCTCATCCTCGCGGATGGCGCGCAACACGCGGCCATAGGGGGATCGGACGAGGCGTTCGAGGCCTGCATAGACGGCAATCAGAATGATCACGACAAAGCCGAGAAAGGCCAGATTGTAGGTGAACTGGTCCGCAAACAGCCCCTCAAAGGGGCGGGGAAAGCCGCGCATCCCCTTGGCCCCGCCGGTCAGCCATTCGGCGTTGCGGGCCACCGCTTCAAGTGCGACGGCCACACCGAAGGTGGCAATGGCAAGGTAGTCGTGTCGAAGCCGCAGGGTCAGCAGGCCAACGGCCCAGGCCACGAGTGCCGCCAGCCCGATGCCACCGGCAAAGGCGATTGGATAGGGCAGTGCAAAACCACCCAACTGCTGTGGGTCTGCCGGGCCGCCCAGCATCATCGCACCATAGGCGCCCGCGCCAAAGAACGCGGCGACACCGCCGTTGAACAGCCCCGTGTTGCCCCATTGCAGATTGAGCCCCAGCACCGCAATCGCGAGGATCGCCGCAACGGTGCCGAAAAAGGCCAGATAGGAGATCACGCCGATCATGTCTGCGGCTCTCCGAACAGCCCGTGTGGGCGCACCAGCAGCACGGCGAGAATGATCAAGAAGGGCATGGCGGGAATATAGCCTGACGGCATGATTTGCAGCGCCAGCCCCGAAGCCGTGCCAACGATGAAGCCGCCCAGAAGTGCGCCATACACACTACCGATGCCGCCCACGATAGTGGCCGCAAAGACCGGCAGCAGGAAGTTGTGCCCGATCAGCGGGGACAGGTGATTGGTCAGTGCGTAAAAGACACCGGCGGCGGCAGAAAATGCGCCACCGATCAACCACACCACAATAACCATCCGCGCAAGCGGCACGCCCGCCACCTGCGCCAGAGCGGGGTTCTCCGCCACTGCGCGCAGGGCAAAACCAAAGGTCGTCCGGGACAAGACAAGATGGAAAATCGCCATGAGGACAAGCGCAGCCGCAAGGACAAAAATCTGGTCAGGTTTTATCAGCAACAGTGGGTCGCGGCTCAGCACCATGGCAAAGGCAATATCGTTTGAATAAAGCTCTGCCTTTAATCCAAAGATCAGGGTGATCACATTGCGGATGATCAGCGCTACGCCGAAAGAGGCAAAAACCATCGACAGCGCATCGGCTTTTTCGCGGATACGTTTGAAAATCGCCCAGTCGATCAGCACGGCAGAGGCCCCCGTGACCGCCATCGCAGCAAGCGTCGCCAGCGTCAGCGACCAGGTGAGGCTCAGACCACCAAAGGTCTGATCCGTCAGCGGCACCAGCGCGGCAAAGAGCCGGTCAAAGACCAATGCGGCATAGGCCCCGATGGCCAGCAGTTCGGCATAGGCAAAATTGGCAAAGCGCAGCATGTGCATCACCATCGTCAGGCCAATCGCCCCAAGCGAGATGATCGATCCGGTCAGGATGCCGTCCATGAGGTTCTGAATCATGCGTCGTTCATCCTGCGCCGCCCCAGATAGATTTCACCCACAATGGGATCTGCCAGAATGTCCGCAGCAGGGCCATCGACCTGGTTGCGGCCCTCCGCGAGGATATAGCAATGGTCGGACACCCTGAGGGCCTGCTTTACATTCTGTTCCACCAACAGGATCGACACGCCTTCGCGGGTCAATCGGTGCGCAAGATCCAGCACCTCAGCCGCTGCTTTGGGTGCCAACCCTGCGGAGGGCTCATCCATCAGGATCAGCGACGGTTCCCGCGCAAGTGCCATTGCCACGGCCAACATCTGGCGTTGACCTCCCGACAGGGACGCCGCCGGATCGGCTTGCTTGTCCTTCAGGGGCGGGAAAAGCGCGAACAGTTCTTCCAGCCGCGCCTCGCGCCTGCGGCTGAGGCGCAGGACAAGTGCGAGGTTTTGGCGGATCGTCAGGGTTTTGAAGATGTTGTCGGTCTGCGGCACATAGGCCATGCCGAGATCGGCCATTCGATCCGCTCGGATGCCCGTGATCTGTGTGCCATCCAATGTGACAGTACCGGCAGAAACGGGCACCAGACCTGCTATGGCCTTGATCAGTGTGGATTTCCCAGCGCCGTTCGGACCGATGATGGCGGTCAACGCATTGCGCCGAACCGCCAGGTTAATCCCACGCAGGATCGGCAGGTCCTTGACATAGCCCGCCTCAACCCCCTCAACGGTCAGAATACTATCGCCGCTCATGCGACCCCGGTCCCGAGATACGCATCAAGCAATCCCGCATCCGCCTGCGCATCTTGGGCTGTGCCTTCAAAGACCACCCGACCTTCCGCAAGCGCAATGATCGGCGCACAGTGGCGCATCACGAAATCCATATCATGTTCGATGATGAAGAACGTCATGCCTTGCCGGTTGAGTTCCTTTATCCGGTCGATCAGAACGTTGGTAAGCGATGGGTTCACGCCAGCGGCAGGTTCGTCAAGCAGAATGAGCGACGGCTCTCCCATCAACGCGCGGGCCAGTTCCAGCAATTTTGTCTGCCCTCCGGAGATTTTGCCCGCTGGCTGGTCGGCAAGGTCAGCCAAGGTCATGAAATCCAGAATTCCCATTGCCTTGTCGCGCAGTGCGCGTTCTTCCCGCGCCATTCTACCACGCTGGAAAATCGCCCCTGTCAGGGTTTCGCCGGATTGTTTTGGTGGTGCCAGAAGCAGGTTTTCCAGCACGCTCAACCGCCGGAAAGGGCGCGGGATCTGGAATGTCCGGGCAAGTCCAAGGTGAAACAGCCTGTCGGGGCTCATGCCGGTCACATCCACACCGTTGAAATGTACACGTCCTTCGGTGGGCTTCAAAGCCCCGGCAAGCAGGTTGAAGAAGGTGGTCTTGCCTGCACCATTGGGGCCGATCAGCCCTGTCATCGTCCCCGGCCGGATATCCAATGAGACCCCGTCGACCGCCCGCAATACGCCGAATGCGCAAGTCAGGTTGCTGGTGGACAGCATCGGTTGGTTGTCGCTCATTTCCGGCGCCACGCGACAGACCGAATGGAAATTCTGGCTTGATCCTGTCCGTGCACCGCATCCCCATTTCTCTGACCGATCGTTCACGTTACGTTAGACCAGCAAATGGCAGGTGGGAAGGTGATTGGCGCGTGAGGACTGTCTCGGTCATTGGACACGGGGAGATCGGCAGCGCGCTGGTGCGCGGTATCGCCGATCTGGAGGCCTGGCAGTTGGGCCGTGTGTTGACCCGCCGTCCGGTGCGCGACATTGCAGGGCAGACGCAGGACGTGGACGTGTTTCTCGCCCATCCATCCGATCTGATCATTGATGCGGCAGGCCCCGATGCGCTGCGCGTTCTCGGACCAAGGGCGTTGACCAATGCGCCGGTCTGGTCGGTGGGCGCGGTCGCCATGGCAGAGACCGAATTCCAAGTGCGCATCGCTTCCGTCTCGGAACGGTCCGGCCACCATTTGCGGCTCTTTGCCTGTGGCATGGCGAACATGCCGCTCACGGCCTGGCGCTTGCGGATCACCATGCGGGCACCAGAAATCGAAACGTCCTGGACCGGCCCCTTGTCGCAGGCGGTTGCCAAGTGGCCGGATCGGCTCAACACGGCGGTCGCGGCGGCGTTGAACGGGCCGGGTCTGGCCGCAACGATGTTGAGCATGCAGGCCGCTGGTGCAGATGCGCCGCATGAAATCGAGATCGAAGCGGAGGGGGATGGCATCACCTGGGAGCGCAGCATCAGGTTTGACATGACATCCGAAGGACCGCACCCGGTGGCGCAGATGCTGTTGACTGAGCTGGCACGTGCAGACCGATACTGGCAGGGCGTCTGACCTGTTCAGTCCCCTTTGGCTGCGTGGATCTGGTCGTCGGGATTGGTGTTGAGGTTGTATTTCATGATCCGCCCGTGCCGGCCGTTGCGGTCGCTCTCAAGGCCAAAGACCGGCCCCTTCGGCCCGCCTGATTGCGCCAGCACAGCGCCAATCTCTGCCCGATCCGCGTCGGTCAGGGCAAAGTCGAATATCTTCAGCGTTTGTGGCAGGTGCCGGGCATAGCGCGCGCCAACGATGGCCGCCGCGACCTGCGGCTGATCCAGCACCCAGCGCACGGCCACAGCACTAAGCGGCACGCCATGCCGCGCGCCGACAGCGTTCAGCGTTTCAAGCAGTGTTTGAAACAGGCCCCAGTCGCCAAATTCATCAATGATCAGCCGGTATTTGATCAGCGAGCGGTTGGAAAACGCAAAACCCGGATCAGGTTCGCCCAGCCACCGCTCGGTCAAGAACCCACCGGCGAGCGTTCCAAAACTGAGCAGATGCACGTCGTTTTCTGCGGCCCAGGGCGCAAGCGTTTGTGCGGGGCGGCGATCCAGCACCGAATACTGCACCTGAGCAGCGGCGATATCAAACCCGGCTTCAGTGAAGTGGGCAATGCTATCCGCGTCCCAGTTGTTCACCCCGAGATTGGCGACTTTGCCCTTCTCCTGACAGCGTTTCAGCGCTCCCAGTGCATCCAGCGCGTGACCCCGGCTCATGTCCCACCAGTAAAACTGAACCAGATGCAGGCGTTCGATTTGCAGGCGCTGCAAGGAGCGGTCAACAATCGCTTCGACATCCGCCTGCGAGAAGACTTCGAGCCGGGTCAAATCCGGCACCAGCTTGGTCTGTACAACCACCCGATTGGCGACCTCTGCCCCGCGTCGTTGCCGCAGGTCCGCGATAAAGGCACCGATCATCTCTTCAACACCGGTGTAGATATCGGCGCAATCGAACGTCGTGATCCCGGCGTCCACAAAGGCCTCCATGTCGGCGATGGCGGTGGTGCGGTCTACCTCGCCATGATCGCCCGCCAACTGCCAGCCGCCCTTGATGACGCGCGAAATCGTATGTCCGGGACGCAGGTCCATGGTTTCCGGTTTCGTCATTCGGGATCCTTCCAATAGGGTGTGCCGCGCGCATCCGGCAGGCCGGTCGTCTCCGCATGAGAGAACCAGCGCCGCTCTTCGCGCACAATCCGAAACCGTCCGCCACAATGGGGATCGGGGCAAGCGACCTCTGCATCGGTCGACATCCAGTCGCCCGGTGCCGTGTCGCGCTGCTTGGCTGGCAACAGGGGCAAGAGCCCCGCCAGCGCATACATCGAAACCTTCTGTTCCGCCCCGAAGATCAGGTTCTCGCCGACGACGCGAAAGCTCTCTCCTTGCACATGACGGCACACCGGGGTGCGGCCGTCCAGCACCGTTTCTACCCGCAGATCATACAGCCAGAAACCAGCCTCTTCGGATTTGTCCGCCATGCCAATCCTGCCTCCAAAGTTCGGATCAGGTTTGCACTTCCGGAAATTGTCGTCAATCTGGCGCAGCGACGTTGGATGATGATCGAAAGTAGGAGGAAACGACATGGCGACCCAAGCACCAGGGCCCGAGCGTATTGAGATCGCCCCCGGCATGGAAATCTGCCGGGTCCTGACCGGTCTTTGGCAGGTTGCCGATATGGAGCGAGATGGCACCGAGATCGATCCCGACGCGGGGGCTGATGCGCTGCAATCCTACGTGGATGCGGGGTTTGATACATTCGATATGGCCGATCACTACGGCAGCGCAGAAATCCTGACCGGACGGTTGTTGTCGCGCGGAGCGGACCCAAAGCCGCGGGCGTTCACGAAATGGGTGCCGACACCCGGCCCATTGGACGCAGATACGATCCGCGCCGGGGTGCAGGCGCGGCTGGACCGGCTGGGCACCAGCTGCGTCGATCTGCTGCAATTCCATGGCTGGGATTATCTGGACGATACCTTGCTGGAGAGCCTGCATGCCTTGGCACATCTGCGCGACGAAGGCCTGATCGCCGAATTGGGTGTGACCAATTTCGATGCCGCACATTTCAATCTGGCACTGTCGGACGGCGTGCCACTGCGCACAAACCAGATCAGCTTTTCGCTGATCGACAGGCGCGCGGCGGGCGAGATGGCGAAGGTCTGCGCCAAACATGGTGCCCATGTGCTGGCCTACGGCACGCTTTGCGGTGGGTTTCTTTCAGACCGCTGGGTCGATCAGCCGGAACCGGCTGAGATCGCCGATTGGTCCAAGATGAAATACAAACGTTTCATTGATGCCGCCGGGGGGTGGGACGCATTGCAGGCGACCCTGAGAGCCGCAAAGATGGTGGCCACGAAACACGGTGTTTCAGTGTCCAATGTCGCCACCCGGTGGGTGCTGGACCAATCGCATGTCGCCGGTGTCATCATCGGCGCGCGCCTGGGTGAGAACATGCACGCGGATGACAACCTTGGTCTGTTCTCCTTTACCCTCGATGAGGAGGACCGCGCCATTCTTGAAGAAAGCTTTGAGGCGACACAGCCCATCCCCGGCGATTGCGGGGACGAATATCGAAAACCACCCTTTCTGACCGCGTCGGGGGACCTGTCACACCACCTCAGCGAAATGCCTCCGCCGCAAACGGCGCATGCGGTACCGGGGCGTCCGGAAGAGACACGGGTTCTGACCGGGTCGAAATGGGAGGATATTGCAGGGTATTGCCGGGCGCGCCGTATCGGTGACCGTATTCTGGTTGCCGGGACCACGGCCGTTTCAGGCCACAGCCGGGCCGTGGCACCCGATGATGCCGGCGCGCAAACCGTCTATATCCTCGACCGTATCATCGCGGCGATTGAGGCGCTTGGCGGCCGCGCAGAAGACGTGGTGCGCACGCGCGTCTACATCACGGACGAAGCCGATGTGGTTGATATCTCGGAAGCACATGGGCGCGTCTTTCGGGACATCAAGCCCGTGAACACCCTCTATCGCATCGCCGGGTTGATCGGGGCGCACAAAGTGGAAGTCGATGTAGAAGCGATTGTGCGCGACGGTTGAGAGTTCTGCATGCGTCGCTTGGCCTGCGTCGGTTATGTGCAATACCAACGACCGAAGTGGGGAGATCGATCACCATTTTTGGCGATCCAAATGGCGGATCTTGCCATCGCCGTGGGACTGGTGCACGCTCGCGGCGAAGGTCCGATTTTACAAGGTCGGCCGAACCGGGGTCCGGTAATGGCAAAGGCGCGGGGTGTTTTTGGTAGTGCTCGCTTGACGATGTGGGATCGCTGAAATACACCCCATCGGAGTAAGCGGGCGTTGTGTAATGGTAAGACCTCAGCCTTCCAAGCTGATGATACGGGTTCGATTCCCGTCGCCCGCTCCAGACATCCCATCCTGCATTGCCTGCGCATAAGCCCGACCTGACCAATGCCATTCTGCCTTTGGTTCAACGTTCAAATTTTCGGATGCGACACCGGGGGCGCTTGACCCCGGCGTGTCCGCGGGCCATGACCAATCGACGAAATAAAAGGACGTTGCATGGCTCGCACTCCGACACCGACACCACCTGTGATACCTCCCGGCTCCGCCGCGGAGCCAGAGCGTGCCAAATCCAAAAAGATCGGCGCATTGCGCGCATTGGCGCCATTCGTGTTGCCCTATCGCAAGTTGATGGCTGCGGCGCTGCTGGCGCTGGTGCTGACGGCGATGTTGTCACTGACCCTGCCGCTGGCGGTGCGCCGGGTGGTGGATAACTTCGGCGCGGCTGATCTGGCGTTGCTGGACTACTACTTTCTTGCTGCCTTCGGCGTGGCCGCGCTGTTGGCGCTGGGCACCGGGCTGCGTTATGCGCTTGTCACGCGGCTGGGAGAGCGGGTTGTGGCGGACATCCGGCGCGCCTTGTTTGACCGGGTGATCGGCATGAGCCCCGCGTTTTACGAAAGGATCATGACTGGCGAAGTGCTGAGCCGGATCACCACGGATACCACGTTGATCCTGTCGGTCATCGGCTCTTCGGTTTCCATCGCGCTGCGCAACATTCTGGTGTTTGCGGGGGGGCTGGTGTTAATGCTGCTGACCTCGGCCAAGCTGACGGGGTTGGTCTTGCTGGTTGTGCCTGCCGTGATCGTGCCGATCCTGACGCTGGGGCGGCGCTTGCGGGTGATCAGCCGCGAAAATCAGGACTGGATTGCGGCATCTTCCGGCAATGCGTCAGAAAGTCTGGGTGCCGTGCAAACCGTGCAGGCGTTCACACATGAAGATGTGACCCGCGGTGCTTTTGCCGACATGACCGAGAGCTCCTACCTTGTGGCACGTCGCCGCATTCGCACGCGCGCCGCCATGACAGTGATTGTGATCTTCCTCGTTTTTGCGGGCGTGGTGGGCGTCTTGTGGGTGGGGGCGCATGACGTGCGCAATGGGGCGATGACCCCCGGCGCATTGGTGCAATTCGTGATCTATGCCGTACTGGTTGCCGGCGCGGTTGCCGCACTCTCGGAAATCTGGGGCGAATTGCAGCGCGCTGCGGGGGCGACGGAACGTCTGGTGGAACTGTTGCAGAGCGAGGATGCTGTCGAAGACCCCGCCCAAGCGGTGCCGCTGCCGGAGCCTGTGCGCGGGCAAATTACCTTTGAGGCGGTCGATTTCACCTATCCTGCGCGGCCCGATACGCCAGCCTTGCAAGCCGTCGATCTGACCATCAATCCGGGTGAGACTGTTGCGTTTGTCGGCCCGTCCGGTGCGGGCAAGACAACGATCATCCAACTGATCCTGCGGTTTTATGACCCTGCGTCTGGTCAGATCATGCTGGATGGCATTGATCTGCGCGAGATGGCGCGTGATCGTTTCCGGCAGGCGATAGCGCTTGTGCCGCAGGACCCGGTGATTTTTGCCACATCTGCGTCTGAAAACATCCGCTTTGGCCGCCCCGATGCCACCGACGCCGAGGTGGAGGCCGCGGCAAAGGCTGCCGCCGCGGACGGGTTCATTGCAGCGCTGCCCGAAGGCTATGACAGTTTTCTGGGCGAACGCGGCGTGATGTTGTCGGGCGGACAAAAGCAGCGCATCGCCATTGCCCGCGCGATCCTGCGCGATGCGCCGGTGCTGCTGCTGGATGAAGCGACCAGCGCGCTGGATGCGGAAAGCGAACGCGCCGTGCAGGGGGCGGTTGACCACCTGAGCAAGGGACGCACAACACTGATTGTTGCCCATAGGCTGGCCACTGTGAAGAAAGCTGACCGGATCGTCGTGCTGGAGGAAGGCCGCGTCGTGGCCATCGGAACCCATGATGAACTGGTGGCAAAGGGCGGTCTCTACGCACGTCTGGCCCGGCTTCAGTTCACCGACGGTATCGCTGCGGAGTGATTTTCGCGGGTTTTCCCCTTGCGCGATGGGGGCGGGCCGTCAAACATGACCCCAGCGGAAATACATCAAAAGGAGTATTGTGATGGGTTTGTGGAGTTTTGTGAAAGGTGCCGGCAAGAAGGTCTTTGGCGGCGATGATGAGCCTGAAGTCAGTGGTGCGGCATTAAAAGATGAACTGAAAGACCTCGGGCTCGATGCCGAAGGGCTCGACATCTCTGTGGAAGGGGACAAGGTCAAGATCAGCGGCTCCGCTGCAAGTCAGGAAGTGCGGGAGAAGGTCATTCTTGCCGTCGGCAACGTCGAAGGCGTGGCCGAAGTCGAAGACGACATTTCCGGCGGGGACGGGGAGCCGACCTTCCACACTGTCGAAAAGGGCGACACCCTGTGGGCCGTATCAGCCAAGGCGCTGGGCAGCGGTGCCCGGTACATGGAGATTTTTGAGGCCAACAAGCCGATGCTGTCTGACCCGGACAAGATCTATCCCGGTCAGGTGCTGCGCATTCCTGCGGCCTGAAACCGCCTGAATTTGTGACAACAGGGCGCGTGCCAGACCGGTACGCGCCCTTTTTGCGGCCCGCAGGTGCGATTTCGTGGAATTGACGCAAGGTTCCGCCACCAGGTTTGCTTGCGCATTGCGCGAATTCCAAGCATTCTGCGCGCTAATTTTAGCAACGCCCGCAAAGTGGCGCTCAGGGGAGGATGACAATGGGATATGCCGGTTTGGACGACCGCAATGCAATTGAAGGCGAAATGGCGTGGAAGGACCGGGATGTACCGGTAACGCTATACGGCCAATTGAGCCAGACGGCGGGAAAGTTCCCAAACCGAAACGCGATGAGTTTTCAGCTGTTGTCCGGTGCGACAGACAAGAAAGAAACGCTGAGCTGGAAGCAACTGCATGAGAAGGTTTCCCAGACGGCGAACCTTTTTCGCTCTCTTGGGATCGGACCCAAGGATGTGGTGGCCTATGTCCTGCCAAACAGCAATGAGACATTGCTGACCCTGTTGGGCGGTGCCGTGGCCGGTATTGCCAATCCCATCAACCCATTGCTTGAAGCGGATCAGATCGCTTCCATCCTTCGCGAAACCGGTGCGTCGGTGGTTGTCACCCTGCGGCCGTTCCCGAAAACGGATGTGGCTGAGAAGACGGCCGAAGCCGTGAAAATGGCGCCGGGCGTGCATACCGTGCTTGAGGTGGATCTGGTGCGGTATCTGACACCGCCCAAGTCGTGGATCGTGCCGTTCATTCGCCCCAAGGGGAAGGTGGGCAATCAGGCCAAATACCTGAATTTCAACGCGGAGATCGCAAAGCAGAAAACGACGCTGGATTTCGAGGATGTGCAGGAAGACCGCGTGGGCTTCTATTTCCACACCGGTGGCACCACGGGGATGCCGAAAGTCGCACAGCACCTCTATTCCGGGTCGATCTACAATGGCTGGGTTGGCACCACGACGTTGCTGAGCGAGGAAGACGTCCTGCTGTGTCCGCTGCCGCTCTTCCACGTGATGGCCTGTCAGGTGATGGTGATGGGGGCGCTGGCCTCTGGCGCGCATGTTGTTTTCCCCACGCCGCAGGGCTACCGGGGCGAGGGGGTGTTTGATAACATCTGGAAACTGGTCGAACGCTACAAGGTGACGTTCGTCGTCTCCGTTCCCACGGCGCTGGCGGCGACCATGCAGGTGCCGGTCAATGCCGACATCTCTTCTGTCAAAACGGCCTTCTCAGGCTCCGCACCGCTGCCGCTGGAATTGTTCAAACGGTTTGAAGATGCGACCGGCATGACCATTGTCGAAGGCTACGGCATGACGGAGGCGACCTGCCTTGTGTCAGGCAACCCGATTGATGGCGTCAAGAAGGTCGGCTCCATCGGTATCCCGTTCCCCTATACGGACATCAAGATCGTCAAAGGCTCCGCTGACGGGGACGTCGAAGCGGGCGTGGATGAGATCGGTGAAATCTGTGTGGCCAACCCCGGCGTCTATGTTGGGAACACCTATACCGAGGAAGACAAGAACAAGGGGCTTTACTACAACGATACGCACCTGCGCACAGGCGATCTGGGCCGTGTTGATGAAGATGGATATCTTTGGATCACGGGGCGCGCCAAGGATCTGATCATTCGAGGCGGCCACAACATTGACCCTGCCGAGATCGAAGAGGCATTGCTGGGCCACGAAGCGGTCGGATTTGCCGGGGCCATTGGTCAGCCAGATTCCCACGCGGGCGAAGTCCCATGTGCCTATGTTGAGTTGGTTGAAGGCGCATCTGCCACTCCTGACGAACTGATGGCCTTCTGCAAGGAGCACATCACCGAACGTGCAGCCCTTCCCAAACACATGGTCATCATGGACGAATTGCCTAAAACCGCCGTCGGAAAAATCTTCAAACCCGACCTGCGTCGGGAAGCGATCATTCGCATCTATGACGGATCCCTGACGAAAGCGGATCTGCCTGCACGGGTGGAAGAAGTGATCGAAGACAAGAAACGCGGATTGGTTGCGCGCATCGTGATGAACGGTGCCTCTGAGCAGGACGTCAACGCCGTGCTTGGATCCTTCACCCGCCCTTGGGAGGCTGTGTGAGCGAAGCGGACTACGAACAACTTCTCGATGACGAGGTCCGCGCGTATATCGCGCGGTCCGCGACCTTCTACCCGCCGGGTACTGTATCGCTGAGTATCGACGAACAGCGCGCGGTTTATGACCGCATGTGCGACGCGTTTAATGCTGGGCGCCCCGAGGGAGTGAGGGCCAGTGATCTTGCCTATGGCAATGTACCGTGTCGCTTGTATGAGGGTGCAAAATCTTCGGAGATCACGGTGATCTACTACCACGGCGGCGGGTTTGTCGTGGGCGGGCTGGAGAGCCACGACGATGTCTGCGCCGAGATTTGCGCGCGGACGGGTTTTCGGGTTGTGGCGGTGGACTATGCGTTGGCACCGGAGCACCGGTTCCCTGCGTGCTACAACGATGCGCTTGCAGCCTACACCGGGGTGCGCGCGGCATTTACGGGGCCGATCCTGTTGATGGGCGACAGTGCAGGCGGCAATCTGGCATCGGGCATAACCCATGCAGTGCGGCCTGACGGAAGGGTCATAGGGCAGGTATTGATCTATCCCGAGCTTGGCGCAGACAGGCACAAGGGCAGTTTCGTAGAACACGCGCATGCCCCTGAACTGACAGCTGCTGACGTGGTGGCTTACAGGATCTTGCGTTTTGGCGTTGCGGACCCGCCCGCAGGGGATCCGCGCTATTTTCCGTTGCAAGACAGGGATCTGTCAGGCCTGCCGTCGACGGTCATTCTGACGGTGGAATGTGATCCGCTGGCCAGCAATGGTCCGGCCTACCGCGACGCGGTCCGCGCAGCGGGCGGGCAGGCGGAATGGATCAACGGCAAGGGGCTGGTGCATGGATGCCTGCGCGCGCGGCATTGCTCGGTACGGGCGGGGGCGTTCTTTGATCAGATCGTCGATGCGGTGGATGCCTTGGGGCAGGGGCGCTGGCCCTATTGATGGCCGCAGGGTGCGCATCTATTGCGCACCTTCCCGGTTGGAAAAGTCAGCACGGTGCGCAGTAAAGGCGCACCCTACGGAGTAAGGAAGCTGCCTGCTTTCATGGTCTCTGCGACAGGCGCGCCAAGGCGGTGCAGGATTGTCGGGGCCAGTTGCAACTGGTCAATCACCACATCCTCAGCCGGACCCTCTGCATCGCCGAAATAATAAAGCGCCGCTTCCTGCTGCAAGGGATCACGCCCGCCATGATGCCCGCGCGCGTCCTGTCCATGATCTGCCGTCACAATCACTTCATATCCCGCAGCACGCCACTTGGGGATGAAGGGGGCCAGCATCTCATCCATCACGAAACAGGCGTGATCCATTTCCTGGCTTTCGTGGAAGAAGCGGTGGCCCATGCTGTCCAGCGTGCAGGTGTGCAGCATGCCGTAGTTCAGCCCGAACCGCAGACACAGGTTCGTCAGCGTACCGAACAGGTCCACGTCCGACGGGGTCATCTGGTTGGCCTGACCATAGCCCGTCATCGTGTGAAAGCGGCCGTGATTGATGGTGTCGCTCTCCGGCTCATCATACTCGACATCGCGGACGAAATCGAAAGGGTGGCGGTTGAAGAACTCCGACCAGAAGGAATGCGCAACAGCCCCGGTGACGCCGCCCCCCTGGCGCACTTGTGAAAACACATCCGGATGTGTGAGGCGGAACACATTGCCATTGCCGGTGCAGCCGTGCTCCGCCGGGACAACGCCGGTGTGGATGGAAGCATAGCAGGAGGCGGATATCGACGGCAGCACAGACCGGATTTTCCAGACACGCGCATCACCCGCATCGACCCAGCCTTCGAGGTTGCCGAACAGACGCCGCCAGTTGCGATAGGGCACGCCGTCCAGAATGATCAGCAGCAGTTTCTTGTCCATATGCACCTCCCTTTTCCGCCACGCTGAGGGAGGATGAAGGGGAGTGCAAGGCCCCAGATGCTCAGAACACCGCGTGATCGCCGCGTTCGAGGACGGCCCGGCCAGAGATCAGCGCATCGTAGTAGTCAAACAGCCTGTCTTCGCCGAATTCCGGTGTTGCATCGGCATCGTAGCACTGGCGCGCTTCGTCCCACAGCAGCATGGATTCGCTGGCGTAATACTGGCCGATCCGCGCAAGCTCCGCCTTGGTGGCGAGCTTGGGGCTGATCCGCCCAAGGCCCGATAACACGCCGCCGATGCCGCTGACAAGCCCAAGCGGTACATGCCGGAACTTCGGCGGTTTGCCTGTCGCTTCAAACAGGTAGTCGCCCATGTCACGGGGGCTGAGTGCCGGGCCGGGGCCTCCGATGGGCAGGGTGCGGTTGTGCAAGGCGGGATCATCGAGACAGTTGCTGATGTAGCGTCCCAGATCGCGATCACTGATGGGTTTGCAGGCTGTCAGTCGGCCGTCGCCGAACAGAAGGTACGGTTTGCCCAATTGCACCCGCTTGACCTGCCCGGCGAGCGATTTGAAAAAGGCCGTCGGACGCACGATCGAATAGGTCAGACCGGAGGTCATCAGTTCTTCTTCAAAGGCGCGCTTTGCGTGCTGGAAGGCGAGCCGGGGTTTCTGCACGCAAATCGCGGAGAGCAGGACCATCTGGCGCGCCCCGGTAGCCTGCGCTGCGGCCAGAACCGCGCTGTTGGCGCGGTGGTCGATGGCCCATGCGTCAGATGGCACCCCGGTCCGGGAGGCGAGGCAGGAGACCACGGCGGTTGCCCTGTGATCCCGCATCGCCTGCGTCAGCGGGGCGGGATCGGCAATCTCCCCGCTATGGAACGCAACGCCCCCGATCCCCGGATCCCGCCGCCCATAGGCCAGGACGGTGTGCCCTGCCTCTTTCAGGGCAATGGCTGCCGCGCGTCCTGCGGTGCCTGTCGCCCCCAGCAGAACGACGGATTGGGGAGTGGCTGCGCGCATCGGGACCCTGACTGTTGGTCCCTCACTCTAACGGCGGCGGTGCTGTGCTCGCAAGGATGTGAGGGGACGTGATGGGCAGTTTGCTTTGCCCCTGTTGCCAGGCGGTTAAGGTGAAACACCGCAAATCAAGGCCGGGGGACCAGATGAGCAAAAAATCCAGAACCAACAAGCGCAAACAGGCGCAGGTGGCGAAACAAGCCGATGTGTCCGCTGCTGTGCCGAACCGCCGCGCCATCCTGAAGATGGCGGGGGGCGGTGCGGTTGGGGTGCTGGCCTTGGGCGGGGCAGGGTATGTCGGGCGCGGTTGGTATCTGGCTTATGCGGCAGAACATGACCTGACCCGTATCGGGCAGGGCAAACCCGTGGTCGTGCAGGTGCATGACCCGACCTGCACGATCTGCACCGCCTTGCAGGGAGAAGCCCGCGCCGCCCTGCGGGACTTCGGCGAATGCGATATGCTGTACCTGATTGCGGACATCAAACAGGATGCGGGCTTTGCCTTTCAGGCCAAACACAATGTCCCGCATGTGACGCTGGTGCTGTTTGACGGCGCGGGCGAGGTGCAGCAGGTGGTGACGGGCATGCGCGACAGTGCAGAGCTCAGGACGATCTTCGCAGGCCATTTCGCGGCGCATGGGGCGCAGAGTTAATTCCCTGCGCTTTCCATTTTCCGGTTCGCCAAGACCTCTTCCAGCCAGCCCAGTTTCATCTCTGGCACAGAGCTGAGCAGCAGGTCGGTGTAGTCATCAAAAGGTGGTGACAGAACCTGCGATTTCGGTCCGTACCGCACGACGGCACCTTGATACATCACCGCAATGCTGTCCGCGATGGCCTTCACCGTCGCCAGATCATGGGTGATGAAGAGGTATGACACGTCCTCACGTTTCTGGAGTTGCAACAACAGTTTGAGAATGCCATCGGCCACCAGCGGGTCGAGGGCTGATGTGACCTCATCACAGATGATCAGCTTGGGCTTTGCCGCCAGCGCGCGCGCGATACACACACGCTGTTTCTGACCGCCTGACAGTTCCGCTGGATAGCGGTCCTGAAAGCCATCACCCAGTTCGATCTCATCCAGCAACTCCTGAATGCGCTCCTGTTTGGCTTTGCCTTTGAGACCAAAGTAGAACTCCAGCGGGCGGCCAATGATCGTGCCCACGGTCTGGCGCGGGTTCATCGCGGTGTCGGCCATCTGGTAGATCATCTGCAATTCGCGCAGATCGTCGATGGGGCGGCTGGGCTGATCGGGTGTCAGGGTGCGTCCGTCGAAGGTGATCTTGCCCTGTGACGGCGGCAGCAGCCCGGTGATCACCCGCGCAAGTGTGGACTTGCCTGAGCCCGATTCCCCCACAATGGCAAGGGTCTGCCCCGGATGAAGTTCAACATTCACGTCCTTCAGAACATCGAAATCTGTGCCGCGATAGCGGGCAGTGATGCCTTCGACCCGCAGCAGCGGATTGTCCGTCGGCACTTTTTCTTCGTGCGCGATGGACCGGACAGACACCAGCGCCTGCGTGTACTCTTCCTGCGGGTTGTTGATGATCTGATCGGTGGTGCCGTATTCGACCGTATTGCCCATGCGCAGCACCATGATGTGATCGCTGACCTGCGCCACGACGGCGAGGTCGTGGGTGATGTAGATCGCCGCCACGCCGGTGTCGCGGATCGCTTCCTTGATGGCGGCCAGCACGTCGATCTGCGTGGTCACATCCAGCGCGGTTGTCGGCTCATCAAACACCACCAGATCGGGTTCCGGGCAGAGGGCAAGTGCGGTCATGCAGCGCTGCAATTGCCCGCCTGAGACCTGATGCGGATAGCGGTTGCCGATGTTTTCGGGATCGGGCAGGCCGAGTTTCTTGAACAGTTCCACCGCGCGTGCTTCGGCTTCCTTGCGGGAGAATTTACCTTGCAGGATCGCGGCTTCGGTCACCTGTTCCATGATCCGCTTGGCCGGGTTGAAGGATGCGGCGGCGGATTGGGAGACGTAGGTGACTTCCCCTCCACGCAGTTTGCGCACATCGCGCATGCCCGATTTGAGGATATCGCGACCACTGACGGTAACTTCGCCACCGGTGATCTCAACCCCGCCACGGCCGTAAGCCATGGCGGCAAGGCCGATGGTGGACTTGCCAGCGCCGGATTCCCCGATGAGGCCCAGCACTTTGCCGGCTTCCAGATCGAAATCCACACCATGCACAATCTCAATCGGGCGGGGCCGTTCGCCGGGGGGGAAGATCGTCGCACCAATCTTGAGGCCACGGACCTTGAGCAAGGTGTCAGACATCAGCCGCGTCCCCCTTTGAGCGATGTGGTGCGGTTCAGGATCCAGTCCGCCACGAGGTTGATGGAGATGCAGAGCGTCGCAATGGCGAAGGCAGGGTAGAGCGCGGCGGCGATGCCGTAGTTGATGCCTTCCTTGTTGTCTTTCACGATGCCGCCCCAGTCTGCTTGCGGCGGCTGAACGCCAAGGCCCAGGAACGACAGGGTCGAGATGAAGAGCACCATGAAGATGAACCGCAGCCCCATCTCCGCGACCAGCGGGGAAAGGGCGTTGGGCAGGATTTCCCGGAAGATGATCCAGGCGGTTTTCTCACCCCGCAGACGGGCGGCCTCGACATATTCCATCACCGTGATGTCCACAGCGACCGCGCGGGACAACCGGTAGACGCGGGTGCTGTCCAAAAGGCCCATCAACACGATCAGGATGGTGAGCGTTGTGGGCATGACCGACAGGACCACCAGTGCGAAGATCAGCGAGGGGATCGACATGATCAGGTCGACAAAGCGGCTGATCAGCTGATCAACCCAGCCCCCGGTGACGGCGGCGAAAAAGCCAAGTGTGGCACCTGTTGTGAAACTCAGCAGGGTGGCCATTGTGGCGATGAAGATCGTTGTCTGTCCGCCGTAGATCAGGCGTGTCAGCAGGTCCCGACCGATGCTGTCCGTGCCCAGCAGGAATTCGCTGGAAGGTGGTTCCCAGACGTCGCCAACCACTTCGGCCATGCCGTAGGGGGCGATGAGGCCTGCAAAGATGGCCATGAGGAAATAAAGCCCGGTGAAGAACAGGCCGAAGAGGGCTGCGGGGGGGATATTTCTCATTTGGGATGTCTCAGACGTGGGTTGGCGAGGATAGAGACGATGTCAGCTATCAAGTTCAGGCAGATGTAAACGGCCGCAAAGATCAGGCCACAGGCCTGCACCACGGGCACATCGCGCTTGGTGACGTGGTCCACAAGGTATTGCCCCATGCCGGGGTAGGCGAAGACCACTTCGACCACGACGACGCCCACCACCAGATAAGCGAGATTGATCATCACCACGTTGACGATGGGCGCGATGGCGTTGGGGAAGGCGTGTTTGGAGATGATCTTGAGCATCCCCATGCCCTTGAGCTCCGCGGTTTCGATATAGGCCGATTGCATCACGTTCAGGATGGCGGCGCGGGTCATGCGCATCATATGCGCCAGCACCACAAGTGTCAGCACCATCACAGGGATCGCAATCGCGTTCAGTTTCTGTCCCAGGCTCATGGAATCATTGATGATCGCCACGGAAGAGAACCATCCCAACTGGATCGAAATCCAGTAGATCAGCACGTAACCAATCATGAATTCAGGGATCGAGATGGTGGTCAGCGTGACCCCGGAGATCAGCTTGTCGGGCCAGCGGTCCTTGTAGCGCACGGCCAACAGGCCGAGGAAAATCGCCAGCGGGACCGAGATGACGGCCGCCCAGAAGGCGAGGAACAGCGTGTTTTTGAGACGGCCCGACAGGCTTTCGGCAATGTCGCGACCATTGGTCAGTGCGGTGCCAAGATCGCCCTGGAGAATACCACCAAGCCAGCTGAAATAGCGGCTCACCGGTGGTTCATTAAGACCCAGTTCTGCGCGCAGGTTCTCAAGCGCCTGAGGCGTTGCAGACTGGCCAAGAATTTGCTGGGCCACGTCGCCGGGCAGCATCATCGTGCCGCCGAAAATAAGGATGGAAGCTGCAAAAAGCAGAAGGATGCCCAGCGCCAAGCGCTGGGCAACGAGTTTCAGGATGGGGTGCATCTGATCAATCCGCCTGTCTTAGGCGTCATTCAACCAGCATTTCACGTGGGAGAAGTTGTTCATCACCGGCCCGTTCGGGTCGTTCTCCCAGCCACCGATCTTGTCGGAGACACCTGCCACGAAGTCGTTGAACATCGGCAGGATCAGGCCGCCTTCTTCGCGCAGCATCCGGCCCATCTTGGAATAGATTTCCTTGCGCTTGGCTTCATCCAGCTCTGCCTTGGCGGCGTTGAGCATGTCGTCGAACTCAGGCCGCTTCCAGCGTGTGTCGTTCCAGTCTGCCGTGGACAGATACGCGGTGGAGTACATCTGGTCCTGCACCGGACGACCGCCCCAGTAGGAGGCACAGAAAGGCTGCACGTTCCAGACTTCGGACCAATAGCCGTCGTTTGGCTCGCGCTTGATTTCCAGTGGAATACCAGCGGCTTGCGCGGACTGCTGGAAGAGAGCTGCCGCATCAACCGCACCGGGGAAGGCGCCATCGGCAACGCGCAGTATGATGGGGGAGCCATCATGGCCGGACTTCTTGTAGTGCTCGGCGGCCTTCTCGATGGAATGCTCGCGCTGTGGAATGCTTGCATCAAACAGCGGGTAGGAGGCGTTGATCGGCATGTCATTCCCGATGGAGCCGTAGCCGCGCAGGATCTTGTCGACCATTTCCTCACGGTTGATCGCGTATTTCAGCGCCAGACGCAGTTCGTTGTTGTCAAACGGCGCTGTGTCGATGTGCATGATGAAGACGTAGTGACCACGGCCCGCAACGGATTCAACCGTCAGGTTTGGCGCGCGACCCAGCAGGGCAGCAACCTTGGGATCAACGCGGTTGATCACATGCACCTGACCCGATTGCAGGGCAGCGGTCCGCGCGGTGGCGTCGTTCAGCACAAGCTGCTCGACTTCATCGGCCCAGCCGCGGTTTTCGCTGTCCCAATAGTCTTCGCGGCGTTTGAACGCGTGACGCACACCGGGCTCATCAATCTCGATGGTGTAGGGGCCGGTGCCGATGCCGGCGCCTGGATTGTCCATGCCGCCACCGGGCTGGATCATCAGGTGGTAGTCGGCCATCAGGTAAGGCAGGTCCGCGTTGGGTGTTTCCAGATCGACAACGAAGTTGTCGCCGTCCACCTTCATGCCCGCGATGCCCTTCATGATGCCCAAAGCACCGGACTGGCTGTCTTCGTTGGAGTGACGCTCCATCGTTTTCATCACGTCGTCTGCGGTCATTTCCTTGCCGTTGGAGAACGGCACGCCTTTGCGGATCTTGAAAACCCACTGTTTTGCATCGGCGGAGGCTTCGACGCTTTCCGCCATGCGGAATTCGATCCCGCCTTCCTTGTTCACCTCAACCAGCGTCTCACCCCAGGAGCGCAGGTTGTTCAGCGGCACTTCGGAGGCGGTCAGTGCCGGATCCTGTGTGTTCGTGCTTTCACCACCCGAAGAGCCGATCTTCATCATGCCGCCGCGTTTGGGGGTGGCATGGCCATCGGCCTGTGCCTGGCTGGCCATCATGTTGGCCGCCGCAGCGGTGACGCCCAATGCGACCGCACGGCCGACAAATTCGCGGCGGGTCATATGGCCATCGGCCACCTTCTTGGACAGGTACTGGAGTTGTTCGTTCATTGATGTTCTCCCTTTGGAACTTGGCACTTGGCGTGCCTTTGCCGTGTTTATGTAAATAGAATGCCCATTTCAGGCGGGCTCGCAAGGGTTAATAGCCGTCATCGCGTGACGCTTTTGTTATATGTGATCCCTTGGGACCGCCTCTTCGACATCGCGTTCGTAGATGCGCGTCTCTCCTTCCCAGGCTTCCAGCCGTGCGCGGAGGTAGAATGTATCGGGGTCTGACCACATCTCGCAGGTGGTTTCGGTGCGCAGGTCGATATCCCCCCTTTGCAGGGTATCCGACCAATGGCAAGCACCATAGGCACAACAGGGGTCATCGGGGTGAATGCGCCATGTCTCACGGGCGATACTGCCCGTGATCAGACCGTGGTCTGCGTCTTTGATCATGCCAAAGTCATCCTCGATGAACAGGGTCACGGCACCTGTGACGCGATCTGTTTCAGTGCGCCTGATGTGGTTTTCCTGGCGCAGTTCTTCGGTCTCCCAGGGTGCTGCGGCATCGGGTGGGGGAAAGGCCACTTCGTCGCTGGTGCCGCTGGGACGTTGCGGCAGGGCAATCTGGCCTGCGGTCAGGTGCAAACTGGACTGATGCGGCGCAGGCCAGATCAGCGGCCAATAGGCATTCGAGATCGCCACCCGCAAACGGTGGCCTTTGGGTATGCGGGTTGCAATGTGATCCAACGACAGCGTGACCTCTTCCGCCGTGCCGGGCATCATCGGCTCTGGTGCGGACGCGGA
Source organism: uncultured Sulfitobacter sp. (assembly GCF_947500075.1). Taxonomy (GTDB): domain Bacteria; phylum Pseudomonadota; class Alphaproteobacteria; order Rhodobacterales; family Rhodobacteraceae; genus Sulfitobacter. The sequence continues at coordinate 62,270 of NZ_CANMQS010000005.1, forward strand.
TCTACGGTGGCTGAGGTTGAGGACACCGTAGGTGATCCGGCTGCTTGCCCCATCGGGATGGACATGGTTCAGCCGCACGGCAATCTGCGCCTGAGGCCGGTCGCTGGCCAGAGTCAACGTGATCCTGGGGGCGCCGACAATGTCCATGTCGAAATCCAGCGGCGCGGTATCGAACGTGGTCGACAGCGCATCATCGCTGCGCTGGTCGCTCGGCATTTCCGGCCCCAGCCAGATCGCACAATACTCACCCCCCTCCGCCCCGCAGTGCGCGGGGGAGGAAATGGTCGCGTTGAGGTGGTCGGGATTGGCGCGCAACCCCCGGTCAGTCAGGTGCAGTGTTTCCGCCTCCAGATGGCTGGTGGCGCCGGTGTCTTCGGCAATCCAGCGGCCGGGGCGTTCTGCGTACCACGCGGCAGGACGCAACCCGTCCATCAGGTAGGCGCGGTAGTCGGGGTCGTCCTCCACCCCGGTGTCGATGTCTTTGAGCCAGCGGTCCCACCACCGCAGCGCTTCCTGCAGAAAACCGATGCGCGGTTCCGGCACGGCGAAATGGGGGTATTTGTGCACCCATGGCCCCACGATGCCCTTGGCACCGGGCAGGGCTTCGACCAATTGCGGGACGGCGTTTTTGTACGCGTCGCCCCAGCCGCCGATGGCCAGCACCTTGGCCTTGATCGCGGCGTAATCCTCGATGACCGATCCGTGCTGCCAATAGGCATCCCGGCGTTGGTGTTGCAGCCACTTGGCGGGCAGGAAGGGTTCGTTCTCCAGCCGTTCCAGCCACATCTCGCGCCAGTCGTCCGGGCGCAGGGCGGGGTCCGGTGCCCGGGAGGAATAGGACCACATCGTCGCGCCCCAGCCGAGGTTCTCGTTCAGCAGGCAACCGCCCTTGTAGTGGATGTCATCGGCAAAGCGGTCGACGGTGGAGCAGAGCGTGATCACAGCCTTGAGCGGGTCAGGGCCGAGGGCCGCGACCTGAAGCCCGTTGAACCCGCCCCAGCTGATGCCCATCATGCCCACCTTGCCGTTGCACCATGGCTGGGCGGCGGCCCAATTGATGATCTCCACCGCATCGGCCTGTTCCTGGGCGGTGTATTCGTCTTCCATCAGCCCTTCGCTGTCGCCATTGCCGCGCATGTCGACCCGCAGGCAGGCATAGCCGCGCATCGCGAAGTAGGGATGGGTCAGCGCGTCACGCGCACAGGTGCCGTCGCGTTTGCGGTAGGGCAGGTATTCGAGGATTACGGGGACAGGATCGTCAGTTGCGTCTTTTGGCATCCATACACGGGCGGAGAGGCGGCAGCCGTCGGAAAGGGTGATCCCCATATCGGGGGTTTCGGTGATGTCGCGGAGGGTGTTTTTGTTCATGAGGGAAGGGTTGGGGGAATGGTATGGTTTGTCAATCGTGATGGTGTGGTTGTGGGAACGGGTGGTGGGGCTGCAGGGCTCACCAAAACCAGCAGGTTTCAGACCCACCTTTGCCACCCCCTTGCGCCTGACAGCGATCGTCATCCTTGCCAAGAGGAATATCCGTCTCCCGCGAAGAGCGGGTCCCTCGGCGATTCCTCTTGGCAAGCGCGCCGCTCCCTGTCCGACTTGGGGCAGGCAAAGGCGGCTCCGAAACCAGCAGGTTGGGGATCATCGGCGGTCAGGGGCGCGCGGTGTCGAGCCAGATGGTCACCGGCCCATCGTTCGTCAGCGCCACGGACATATCCGCGCCAAACTTGCCCGTTTGGGTGGGGATGTTGAGCGCTTTAAGGGCATGGGCGCATTGCAGATAGAGCGTTTCGGCCACGTCGGGTTTGGCGGCATAGGAGAAGCCGGGCCGCGTGCCGCGCGACGTGTCGGCAGCGAGGGTGAATTGGCTGACGACAAGAGCCGCCCCCTGGGATTGGGCGATGTTGAGGTTCATCTTGCCGGCGTCATCCTTGAAGAGCCGCAGTTTGGCGACCTTGGCGGCCAGCGCCTTGGCGGTGTCGTATGTATCCTCCGGCATGGCACAGACGAAGATGAGCAGGCCAGGCCCGATGCGGGCAATCTCTGTGCCATCTACGGTGACCGAGGCTGCACTGACCCGTTGCAGAAGTGCGCGCATCAGTCGTGCCAGCCGATGATGTCATCCGCATCGGCCCGTTCCGTTCGGAAGCTGTTGGCGGGGTTGTCGGGGTCTGGATACCCAAAGGAGATGCCGCAAAGGATGTTGCGGTCTTCCGCGATGCCAAGGCGTTCGCGCAGCAGCGGGGCAAAGGCGGCGACAGCGGCCTGCGCGATGGTGCCGATGCCGAGCGAGGTCGCGGCCAGCGTGAAGGCGGTGACAAAGCCGCCCGAGTCCATCGCGCCATAGGGGCCGAGTTCCGCCGGGGCGTGCAGGATCGCAACATGGGGGGCGTCGAAGAACGCATAGTTGCGCAGCATTTGTGCCTGACGGCCTGCACGGTCGGATTTCTCGATCCCCACCGCATCATAGAGCTGAAACCCGCAGGTGCGGCGGCGGTCGGCATAGGCGCCTGTGTATTTGGCGGGCCAGTCGAGGTCGGGTTGCGGTGCGGTTCCTTGTGCGGCCTCGGTCAGGGCCGCGCGCAGGCTGTCGGTGGCTGCACCGCGGGTGATCTCCAACTGCCAGGGTTGGGCGTTGCACCATGAAGGTGCGCGGCGGGCGGCGGTGACAATCCGGGTGATCACGGCGTCCGGCACCGGGTCAGGCAGATAGGCGCGGCAGGAATGGCGCGCGGTCAGGATGTCGTGCAGGGTATCGTAGGATTGTGTCATTGGTTCACGGCCACTCCATAACCGATGAGGCCTGCCACGATGAGGCCCGCGAGCACGGCAAAGGTAATTTTCAAGGTCGAATAGGGGCGTTCGCCCTGCACCCGGCCCGTGCGGCCATTGACCACAAATCGGTAGGTTTTGCCACGGTATTTGTAGGCCGCGAGCCAAACGGGCAGCAGGATGTGCTTGAACGTCAGATCGCTGAGATCGGTGTCGATGTGCTGTACCCGCTGGCGGTCGCCGCCGATGTCAAATTTCACGTCCCGTTCGATGATGCGGTCCATATAGGCGCGCGCCTCCGCAAAGCCGTCCTGCAGGGAGACGTGGTAGGCTTCTGCACGGAAGCCCGCCAGATATTCCGGGCGGTAAGGTTCCATCGCGGAGAGGTCCCAGGGTTCCAGCGCATCGGTAAAGCGCTTGGGCAGGGAGGTGGACGCGAGCACCAGCACATCGTCAAAGAACCGCCGCACGCGGCCCGATGCCGGGCTCCAGCGGACCTTGGGGACCTGTTGCTGCACCCGCTTGCCGTTGCGGGTCACGGTGCGGGTGACGTAATAGACCGTGCCGCGCTGGCCACGGTAGCTGGACCGGGTGTCGGCGTCATAGGTCCAGTAGGGCACATAGATGCCCTGCATCTGGCGGCCCTTGCGGGCATAGGCCTGCAGGCCGTTGGGCGCGAACCACAACCCGCCCAGCCAGTCTTTCATCGCATCGCGGGCGGTTTCCTGACCCAGCGCAAAGGGCAGCACACCGCGCGGCTTGATCTGGCGGTGGGTGCCGGTGTCCACCACGACGGGGGTGGCGCAGAAGGGGCATTCGGTGGCGTGCTTGCCGTTACGGAATTCGACCTCTGCCGCGCAATTGGGGCAGGAGGTGACGCGGGTTTCCTCCATCTGCGCGGCAGGCAGGTCCGCAGCAAGGCCTTTCCGGAGGTCAAGTTCGGCCATGGGGTGCAGATGGTGACCGCCATCTTCGATCGCCTGCTGGTTGCCGCAATGGTCACAGATGAGCAGGCCCGCCGCCGGATCAAAGCGCAGGTCCGAACCACAGGTGTCGCAGGGAAAGCGATGCTCTGCCACGGGGGCGGGCGGCGGTGCGGCGGGGTCGGGCATGCAGGCTCCGGCAGGATGCAACAAGGGGGGAGGGCCCGGCGCGCGGGGCGTCGGACCCGGTTTGGATTACGCGCCGGGGGGCGGCGGGGGCAGTACGGTGAAAAGCTGCGCCAGCTCCGCTACATCCTCGGCCCTTTGCCAGCCGTCCTGACCGGGGGTCCAGACATAGGTGTCGCGGGTCAGATCCCCGTCGGTGGTTTTGCGGCCCATCGCCGCTTTGGAGAAGGGGCCGGAGGTCTCTCCGTTTTCAGCGATGTGCCAGACGTGTTCGACAGGTGGCGGCGGAGGGGCGATCTGGGCCGGGGTCGCGGTGCGGGCGCCCCAGTGGCCCTGGGCATTCGCGGCCTGCTGGCCGATCTGCATGCCCAATCCGGCACCCAGACCCGCCTGGATCGCGGCGGCCCCTGCGCCATCGCTGCCAAGGGCCTCAGCCGCCTGAAACTGCATGTATTCGTTCAGGTTGCCAATCACGCCCATGGAGGAGCGTTTGTCCATCACCTCTTCCACCGCGGGCGGCAGGGAGATGTTTTCAATGTAAAGTTCAGGCAGGGTCAACCCATAGGTACCGATCTGTGCGGCGATCTCCTGAGAGACCAGTTTGCCCAACTCGCGGGTGTTGGCGGCCATGTCCATCACCGGAATGCCCGCGCGCGCGATGGTGCGCGAAAACTCCTGCACGATGATGTTGCGGATCTGGAAGCTGATCTCATCCATGGTGAATTCACCGTCTGTGCCGACGATCTCGGACAGAAAGCGCGCCGGTTCGCTGACCTTGACGCTGTAGGTGCCGAAGGCGCGCAGGCGCACGGGGCCGAATTCCGGATCGCGGCAGATGACCGGGTTCTTGGTGCCCCATTTGAGGTCATTGAACCGGGTGGTGTTGACGAAATAGATCTCGGATTTGAACGGGCTTTTGAACCCGTGGTCCCAGTGTTGCAGGGTCGTCATGATCGGCATGTTGTTGGTCTCAAGCATGTAGAGACCGGGGGTAAAGACATCGGCCAGTTGCCCTTCGTGCACAAACACCGCCGCTTGCCCCTCGCGGACGGTCAGTTTGGCGCCGTATTTGATCTCATGGCCTTCACGTTCGAACCGCCAGACCATCGTGTCGCGGGTGTCATCGACCCAATGGATGACGTCGATGAATTCACCGGAGAGGAAATCGAAAATACCCATGAGATGTGCCTTTTGTTGGTTGGATCAGCGCCGACGGCGGCGGTTGGGAGTTCAGCGGGTTGCGTGTCGCGGGGTCATTGCGGGCCACCTGTCAGCTCACGCGCGATGGTACGCACGATTGGGGCGGCTTGTGCGGCTGTCATCCCCGGCTCAAGTCGCGGGTCATACAGCATCCTCAGCAACAGCTCGTCATGGCGCGTCAGCAAGGCGAATTCGTCATCATCGTTGAAGATCGACGGGCGGGCGTCGGGGCTGTCGTTGGACAAACCCATGCCCTGGGCGAGCTCTTCGTGAATACAAGACAGCCGGAGAAGGTCAGGATTTTCCGCCCGCACGATGGCCAGCGCAGCGGTATAGACATCCGGGTCCGCCCCGGTGGCGTAAGCGGCGACAAGACAATAGGTGTCGCGCGGCATTTCGCGCACGGTGGCAAGGCTGCTTTTTGAAATCCCCGGCACCCGTGCAGCGGCCTTGGCAAGCATTTCCTCGCGGTCATCTTCGCCTGCGATGACAACAATGAAATTCGGCCTGCCGTTCATGCTGACAGGATGTCCTGTGACGCGGCTCAGGCGCTTGGCGTAGGAGGCGACGGCCTGCGTGTCTGTGCGTTGTTGAGAGGGCGGGATGCTGTCGCCAAAGAGGACTTCCATCCGCACAGGCCCTTCCCAGCGGTTCAGCGGGCTGGCCCCTCCGACACCGGCAAAATTGCCGTCATATTCGTTGAAGAACGCGATCCGCTCAAAGTTGCGGACAAGGGTATCGGCGTTGAACGGCGTGTCCGTCCCACCACCGTCCTGGCGCAGCAAGCCCTGGCTCAGCTGGGCTTGCTCCACTTGCGCAAAGTAGCTGCGCAAGCTGGCACTGCGTTCGGAGGTGGGCCGCGCCACCACGGGGGCGGCTGACGCAGGCGCCGCCGGGCGGGCCTGCGGTTTGAGGGAGGCATTCACATTGGGGTCCAGCAGGTCGCAGCCGACCAGCAGCGCTGCCGCAAAGGACAGCGCTGAACAGGTTCGGATAAGACGCTGGCGACCCACGTGTTGCCCCTTAGCCCGGAACCGCGCCGCCGGCGGTTTCGCCAAGTCCGGTCTTCTTGGCCTTGGCAGAGGCCAGCGTGTCGCGCAGTTTGGCTTCCATCTCCTGCAACTCCTTCTCGGCGGCGGCGCGTTTGGCCTTGCCTTCGTCGGCGATTTGCAGGCTTTCCTCAATGGTGCCGATCAGATCGGCATTGGCTTGCTTGACGGCTTCAATGTCAAACACGCCGCGCTCCATCTCTTCGCGGATCATCTTGTTGCTGTCGCGCAGATTCTTGGCGTTGGAGGTCAGGAGTTCGTTGGTCAGGTCATTGGCCTCCCGCACCGCAGTCGCGGCCTCCGCCGAGCGTTGGATCGTCACAGCCTGCGCCAGCTGCGTCTCCCACAGCGGCACGGTGTTCACGAGGGTGGAGTTGATCTTGGTCACAAGGCTCTTGTCGTTTTCCTGCACCAACCGGATGGAGGGCAGGGACTGCATGGTGACCTGACGGGTCAGTTTCAGGTCATGCACCCGGCGTTCCAGATCATCGCGGGCGGCGCGCAGATCGCGCAATTCCTGTGCCACCATGACCTGATCATTCTCGGCTGCGGCTTCGACGTCTTTCTCCTTGGCGGGGATCACCGTGGCATCAAGATCGGCCAGCTTGGCCTCACCGGCAGCAATATAGAGGGCAAGTTCGTCATAGAACTGCAAGGTCTTCTCATAGAGCATGTCGAGCGATTTGATGTCCTTGAGCAGCGTGTGTTCATGGTTCAGCAGATTATCTGTGATCTTGTCGATCTGGTTCTGGACCTTTTCAAACTTCGCGGTGAATTTCGCGAAAGGTGCAGCACGGCCCAGCAGCTTCTCCCACCAGCTGCGCTTGCGGCGCACGTCAAGTTCAGAAACGGAAAAGCCCCGGATCGCTGAGACGATGCTGCGCAGGCTGTCGCCCGCCGGGCCCACGTCCTTGTTGCGCACATCCTGCAACATGGATTGGCTGATTTCCTGTAACTCCGCCTGCGCGGCAGAGCCAAAAGAGACGATGGACTGCGTGTCTTCCATGTCGATCTCAGCCATCCGGCGTTTGATCTCGGCGCTTTGTGGCTTGTCGGCGGTCTCAAGCGGGACAATGGCATTGGCGTCTGTCGGCTCAGGCAGGACCATGGCGCTGACCTCTTCAACGATGGCAGTGGCCTGAGCGGCTTTTTCACGAACAGTTTCAGACATATACTTTACTCTCTTCTGGGAAAAGTTGGGGGCAGACATCACTCAAGCCGGACCCCTTCGCGGGACAGCCGGTCGCGCAGCACGTCAATTTCGACTGTCAGGTCAGTGCGGTCGTCCAGCAGGGATTTGCGGTTTCGGGCGGCGAAGTTCTGATCCAGATCGTCCAGCAGCGCAAGGTAATCAGCGCGTGCCTGCGGATCGCGGGTGCGGGCGTAAATGTCTGCGAACTTTGCGGTCGCGTCACGGGCACCCATCAGATAGACGCCAAGATATTTGCGCGCTGCGGTCAGATCACGCGGGTCTTCCTCAACGGTGCGAATGAGCTGCCGGGCGGTGTCCTGAAAATCATCCAGACGTGCCGCCGACACACGGTCGTTTGCCCGTGCCATCGCATCGCGCATCGCGGCGAGGTGCTTTTCCGCTTCATCCACCACCCGGGCAACACGGTCCTGCTGGTGGCTGTCGATGCCTTCCGCCCCCTTGGATTTCAGCGGGTCAATGCCGAATGCCGCCACATGCAGGCCTGTCGCACATAACCCATAGAGCACGGCCGCAAGGACATCGGCGGTGTCGTTCAGATGTGCCAGAACGGCCAGCCCCGCGCCTGCGCCGGTCAACGCGCTGGCCATCATCTTGCGCGGCCACGCAGGCCTGCGCGCCACTTTGCGGGCGTCAAAAGCGGCTTCGGCTTTCAGCCCCTCGCGCAGCAGGATCGCAGCCAGCGTCAGCGCACCGGCACCCAGCAATCCAAAAGTCAGGGGCAGGGGGCCGTCGCTGAAAGTGGTGGCCACAAGCACGATTGCCGGTACGAACAGGACATTCGCCCTGCCGCCTGCCGGTTCGACCTGAATGCGTTTGTGGGGCTGGGCTGCGGATGCTTGTGCATCATCGCCCCCCTCGGGGCTGAATTTTCCGCCATAGCGTGTTGCCATGCTATCGCCCTCCCAGCCAGCCGCTGCTGACACCAAATAGGACGACGATCAGCGCCGTGTAAGCTGCCTTGCGAAACCCGCTGTGCGTTTTCATGCCTTCCCTGACCAGCCTGCGCTCAAGCTGTTTGGTGCTGTGTCCCCGTTGGGTCTCATTTGTTTCGCTTTGCGCAACAATTGCGTCTGCAATGCCGTCGCGCGTCTGGATTGGAAACAATCAAAGCCCGCTCGTCTCTCGATCGTTAACATAAGCGTTTCGCCGCCTGTGCGCCAGTGTGACTTGGCGCAGGCCCATGGGCGAAGGGGACGGTGGTGCGGCAAGGGTATCCGGGCGGCAGCGCGCAATATGTGGTGGTCTCTCTCATCGCGGTAAAGGTAAGGCGCGGATGCAGGGAATGAAACGCCGCATTGCGGGGAAAATGCAGGCAGTTGGCCCCGTTACCGGCGTCTTGCGGATCCGCTCAGCGCCGTGGTTTGGCCGGCCTGCGCTTGCCTGAGCGTTGCACGGCCTTCGGTTTTTTCCGCGCTTCGCCGCTGTCGTCCTCCAAGGTCAACCCCAATTGATCGCGCACGACCTTACGGCGGAGTTCTTCGACCGCGCCGGATTTGAGCTCCCCCAACTGAAACGGTCCATAGGAGATGCGGATCAGGCGGTTCACGTTCAGGCCAATCGCTTCCATCGCGCGGCGGATCTCGCGGTTCTTGCCTTCGCGCAGCCCCACCGTCAGCCAGGCATTTGCGCCCTGCTGGCGGTCAATAGCGACGTCCATCCCCTGAAACCGCATGCCCTCCACGGTGATCCCCTTTCGCAAGGGCGCAAGCGTGTCATCGGTTGGCCGCCCGTTCACCCGCACGCGATAGCGCCGCAGCCAGCCGGTGCTGGGCAACTCCAGCTTGCGCTTGATGCCGCCGTCATTGGTCAGCAGCAGCAGCCCTTCCGAATTGATGTCGAGCCGCCCGACGCTCATCACCCGTGGCATATCCTCGGGCAGGGCATCAAAGATCGTGTCGCGCCCTTTCTCGTCGCGGTTGGTCGTCACCAGCCCGGTGGGTTTGTGATAGAGCCACATGCGCGGTGGTTCGGGTTCGGAGATTTGCTTGCCATCAACAACGATCTGATCTGTGTCGGTGACATTCAGGGCGGGGCTGTCAATCTTTGTGCCGTTCACACTGACGCGGCCTGCCTCGATCATCCGCTCCGCCTCCCGGCGGGAGGCAACGCCGGCACGGGCAAGGACTTTGGCGATGCGGTCGCCTTGCGGCGTGGATTTTGGGGTGCTGTCATTCATGACCTGCGCTTACCCGGTTTGATCTGCTTGCGAAAGCCCGCGCTTTGCGGCCCTATGCGGTCATGTCTTCGCAAACCTATATGGATATCGCTCTGCAAGAGGCTCAGGCCGCCGGCCAAAGGGGCGAAGTGCCAGTGGGTGCCGTGGTGATCGACCGCGAAGGAGCCGTAATTGCACGGGCTGGCAACCGGACGCGGGAACTGAACGACCCGACCGCCCATGCTGAGATACTTGCCATCCGCGCGGCTTGTGCGGCGGCGGGGTCCGAACGGCTGGGTGACCACGTGCTCTACGTAACGCTGGAGCCCTGCGCGATGTGTGCAGGCGCCATCACCGCCGCGCGACTGGCGCGGGTGGTCTATGGGGCGTCCGACCCCAAGTCTGGCGGTGTAGCGCAGGGCGCGCGCGTCTTTGCGCATCCCCAGTGCCATCACGTGCCGGAAGTGGTCGATGGTGTGGGAGAGGCACAGGCGGAGGCGTTGTTGAAAGATTTTTTTACCGAACGGCGTTAAGGCTAAAGCACAATCGCCTGCATCACCTGCGGCTCAACCACATCCACCCCCGGCAGGCCCTGCGCCAGCACTTCCGCCGATTGCTCAAGCAGTGGGAAAGTGAGGTAGTGGCAGGGGATCACGGTCTTGAAATTGAAGTACCGTTTGGCGGCATAGGCGGCCTCGCGCATGCCCATGGTGAAATGCCCGCCCGCCGACAGGATGCCGATGTCAGGTTTGTAGAAATCCCCGATCCAGTCCATGTCGGCCATGATGCCCGTATCGCCTGAGTGATAGAGGCACCGCCCGTCGCCCTTGATCACAAAGCCGGATTCGTTGCCCATATAGGGCCGCGCGCCATCCATATCCGCGCTTGAGGAATGCGAGGCCGGCACCATGCTGACGCTGACCTTGTCGCCGATACCAATCGTGCCGCCCATGTTGAATGCCATCCCCTCCACAGCGCCTTGCGCCGTCAGGTGCTGGGCCAGTTCATACATGCCCGATACCGGCGCGCCCGTGTCCTTGGAGATCTGCACAACATCGGTGATGTGGTCGAAATGGCCGTGGGTGACGAGGATATGCGTGGCTCCGGCAACCGCGGCAGCGTGCTGATCCTCGGCCAGCATCGGATTGCCCGTAAGCCATGGGTCGATCAACACCACCTGATCTTCGATTTCGATGCGGAATGAGCCGTGGCCAAGCCAGATGATGTTCATTTATGATCTCCCTGTTGTTGATCCAAGAATACCCATTTTGCGCGCCTTGGCGAGAAGGCTTGCGGCCGGTTGCGGGCAAAGCCTGTGCAGGGCGCCTGAAAAACGATCCCCACAAGGGGCCGCACCCTTGCGAGGCGGCGCGCGGAGGGGTAGACGGACGCTCATGAAAATGGAGAGCCGTCATGTCAATTGATCCAAGCACAGCCGCCCGCGTGGCCAAGCTGGCGCGCATCCGGGTGGAGCCCGACGCGCTGCCTGCACTGGCGCAGGAATTCAACACCATTCTGGGGTTCATTGAGCAGCTTGAGGAAGTGGATGTTGAAGGGGTGGAGCCGATGACGTCCGTCACGCCCCAACGTCTGAAGCGGCGCGAAGACGTGGTGACGGACGGCGACCAGCAGGACAAGGTGCTGGCCAACGCGCCCGATGCGCGCGAGGGCTTCTTTGCCGTGCCGAAGGTGGTGGAATAATGTCTGATCTGAACAAGCTGGGGCTGGCGGAAGCCCGTGACGCGCTGCGGTCTGGCAAGACAAGCTCCAAGGAACTGACCCAGGCCTGTCTGAGCGCCATCGAAGGGGCGGGGGCGCTGAACGCCTTTGTCCATCATACACCTGAGATTGCCCTGGCGCAGGCGGATGCGGCGGATGCGCGGCTGAAAGCCGACAAGGACGCGCCCGCGATGTGCGGCTTGCCAATTGGCATCAAGGATTTGTTCTGCACCAAGGGCGTGCCGTCACAGGCTGGCAGCCGCATTCTGGAAGGGTTCAAGCCCGAATATGAAAGCACGGTCAGCCAGAACCTGTTTGACGCAGGCTCTGTCATGTTGGGCAAGCTCAACATGGATGAATTTGCGATGGGCTCTTCCAATGAGACTTCCGTTTATGGCAACGCGGTAAACCCATGGCGGCGCGGGAATGAAGATACCGCGCTCACGCCCGGTGGGTCCTCGGGCGGGTCGGCCGCTGCGGTTGCGGCGGATCTGTGTCTGGCCGCAACGGGCACTGATACGGGCGGCTCCATCCGTCAGCCTGCGGCGTTCACGGGTATCACCGGGATCAAGCCAACCTATGGGCGCTGTTCGCGGTGGGGCATCGTGGCCTTTGCCTCCTCTCTGGATCAGGCGGGACCGATGACCAAATCCGTGCGCGATGCAGCGATCATGCTGGAAGCGATGTGCGGGCATGACGCCAAAGACAGCACAAGCGCCGATCTGGCCGTGCCAAATTTCGAAGCCGCGCTGACAGGCGACGTGCGTGGCAAGAAAGTCGGCATTCCGAAGGAATACCGCATGGACGGGATGCCGGAGGAGATCGAAACGCTCTGGCAGGACGGCATCGCGATGATGAAGGATGCGGGCGCGGAGATGGTCGATATCTCCTTGCCGCACACGAAATACGCGCTGCCTGCCTACTATGTGATCGCGCCTGCGGAGGCGTCCTCAAACCTCGCGCGTTATGACGGGGTGCGCTATGGCCATCGCGCGAGGCTGGAGCAGGGCGATGGCATCACCGAGATGTATGAGAAAACCCGCGCCGAAGGCTTCGGCCCCGAGGTGCAGCGCCGGGTGATGATCGGCACCTATGTGCTGTCGGCTGGTTTCTATGACGCCTATTACAACCGCGCGCGCCGGGTGCGGACGTTGATCAAGAAGGATTTCGAGGATGTCTTCGCGCAGGGGATCGACTGTATCCTCACACCTGCGACGCCCTCGGCCGCCTTCGGGCTGGGCGAGATGACGGATGCCGATCCGGTGCAGATGTACCTCAACGACGTCTTTACCGTGACGGTGAACCTTGCGGGTCTGCCGGGTATTGCAGTGCCCACGGGGCAGGACCGCAAGGGGCTGCCCTTGGGCCTGCAACTGATCGGGCGTCCGTGGGAGGAGGCAGATTTGCTGTCTTCCGCCTATGCGCTCGAACAGGCAGCTGGTTTTGTGGCAAAGCCGGACAAATGGTGGTAAGCTGCGCGTCAGGCAAAAAACAAAACGATCAAGCAGGTCACATGATGAAACGGGTTGTCCTCTCCCTCGCCGCAGGCGTTTTCGTATCGGCTTGCGCGCCGACCATTCCGGAGTCCGGCCGCGGGGTCGGGTTTGATGGCACCCTCGCAGACCTCCAGCGCCAGCAGGATGCGCAGTTGCAGGGCGGCATTCCAGCCCCCGCGTCAGTGTCCGCGCAACCGCTGGAAAGCTCTTCTGCCGCAGCCCCTGCGGGGTCGGCTGCTGCGACGGCTGCGGAAACCCGGCGTGTGCTGGCCGCAACGCGGGCAAGCAACACACCCGTGGGCACCACCAATACAGCAGCGCTGAGCGGGGCCAGCAATGGCTTGGGCAATGACCAGCGGACCAACTCCGGTCAGGAACCCCTGCAAGCCAGCCCCGCAAACGCCGCACCTGAACTGGTGAACGTTGCGGGGATCTCGCGGGAGAACAACTTTGACGCGGTCTCCAACCAGCGCAGCATCGAAGGGGACGCCGCCCGACTGGCCCGCAACCGTGCGCAATACGAAGTTGTCCAGCCGCAGGCCTTGCCGAGCCGCACCAACACAGGCCCCAATGTGGTGGCCTATGCCTTGCAGACCAGCCATGCGCGCGGCACGCAGGTTTACCGCCGCATCGGGTTGAACAAGGCTGCAAAGTTTCAACGCGCCTGTGCGCAGTTTGCCACGGCGGATGAAGCGCAGATCGCGTTTCTGGCGCAGGGCGGACCCGAGCGGGACCGTCAGGGCATGGACCCCGATGGGGACGGCTTCGCCTGCGCGTGGGATCCTGCGCCATTCCGGCGGGCCGCGCAGCAGGGCTGAGCCTTTTGTCCCCTGAGACCATTCCCCACCCGTCGCCCAATTCCGGGCCACGGCGGGATGGGCTGACCCCGCATCTGATCGTGCTCCACTACACGGCGATGGAAAGTGCGGAGGCGGCGCTGGCACGCCTGTGTGATCCAGAGGCGGAGGTTTCCGCGCACTACCTCATCGCCGGAAACGGGCAGGTTTTCCAGATGGTGGCTGAGGATCAGCGGGCCTGGCACGCCGGTGTGGGCCAATGGGCCGGGCAGGATGACATCAACTCCCGCTCCATCGGGATTGAGCTGGACAATCGCGGGGACCATCCGTTTTCCGAACCTCTGATGCACAGCCTTGAAGCGTTGCTGCGGCAGATCATGCCGCGCTGGGACATTGGCGAAGCAGGGGTCATTGGCCATTCGGATATGGCGCCGGGGCGAAAGGCTGATCCGGGGCCGCATTTTGACTGGGTGCGATTGGCGCGACAGGGTCTTGCAGCGCCGGCCGGTGTTGACGCAGGCCCCATTGATCCACGTCCTGAGACGTTCCGCAGCCTTGCACGCGATGCGGGGTTCACCAGCGACGTGGATGACGCGACGCTGCTGGCCGCTGTGCGGTTGCGCTATCGCCCTTACGCGACAGGCCCGCTTTGCGCAGAGGACTACACCCCTTTGGGTCATACCGCGCTCTGGACTTGACCGGGGCTGCCCCCTCACGATAGGGCGACGGGGCGCGGAAGGTTGGATGATCGCTGCGTCACTGTTTCGTCGCTGAGGCGGTGCTGCTCTCATCGTGGCTTTGGCCACGACTGCCGCAGCGTCGCTTTTGCGGGGCAAAAGCGACGTAGAGGAAAGTCCGGACTCCAAAAAGCAACGGTGCCGGGTAACGCCCGGGCGGGGCAACCCGACGGAAAGCGCCACAGAGAACAGACCGCCCCGGTGCGCCGGGGTAAGGGTGAAACGGTGGGGTAAGAGCCCACCACGCCGATGGCAACATCGGTGGTCTGGCAAGCCCCACCGGGAGCAATGCCAAATAGGGACCGCGTGCCGCCGGCCTTCGGGTTTGGGGGCGGGGCTGCTTTTGCCCCAGCAGGTCCGGGTTGGCAGCTGTAGCCGTCGCAGCAATGCGGCGGTCAGATGAATGATCATCCAAGGGGGCAACCTCTGGACAGGATCCGGCTTATAGACCTTCCGCGCGTATCCGCTCCTGTCGGCTTAGAGCCTGCGCGGCCGGGGAAGGCGTGATTTCGATTCTGCCAGAAAAAGCGGCGCGCGCATCCTTGATCTGCATAAAAAGAGGGCGATTGAAAAACTGCCGCTGTTTTCAGCGGGTATTCAGCCAAGTGCCCTTTTATCCAGCACCTGCATGGTTCACCGGAACGGAAAAAACCGGATCAGGGAAGGATCAAGAAAATGAACGGAGCGGATACCGCCTGGATCATCGTTGCCACTGCGTTGGTATTATTCATGACATTGCCGGGACTGGCGTTGTTCTATGGTGGATTGGTGCGGGCGCGGAACGTGCTCAGCGTCTTCATGCAGTGTTTTTCAATCGCCTGTTTGATGAGCATCCTGTGGCTTGTGGCGGGCTATTCCATCGCCTTTGGTGACGGCAACGCCTATTGGGGCGGCCTTGGAAAGGCCTTCCTGAACGGCGTTGATGCTGACACGGTGTCGGGCACCATTCCCGAAGTGCTGTTCTTTGCCTTCCAGATGACCTTTGCCATCATCACCCCCGCCCTGATTGTCGGCGCCTATGTGGAGCGGATCGGCTATGGGTTTGTGATGCTTTTCTCGGGCCTGTGGATGTTGATCTGCTATGCGCCTGTGGCCCACTGGATCTGGGGCGGCGGTCTGCTGGCCGGGGCGGAATGGTCGCTCTTTGCAGAGGGGGTGAATGATTTCGCCGGCGGCATCGTGGTGCACCAGACCGCGGGGATCGCGGCGCTGGTGCTGGCGGTGATGCTGGGACCACGGTCCAACAAGAGCGTGCCGCCGCACAATCCGGGCATGGTGATGATCGGGGCGGCAATGCTCTGGGTCGGGTGGTTCGGGTTCAATGGCGGGTCGCAACTGGCGGCGGATGGCGGGGCGGCGATGGCCTTGACCGTGACCCATATCTCAGCCGCGACAGCCTCGCTCACCTGGGCAGGGTGGGAGAAAATCCGCTATGGCAAGGCCTCTCTGGTGGGGCTGGTGACGGGAACCATTGCCGGGTTGGCGTCCATCACACCTGCATCGGGGTCTGTTGGCCCTGTCGAAGCGCTGGCGATTGGCGCGATTGCGGGCGTGATGTGTCAGGAATGCTGTGGTCTGATCAAAGGCGCGTTGAAGATCGACGACACTCTTGATGTCTTTGCGGTGCATGGTGTTGGCGGGATGTTCGGCATCATCATGCTGGCGTTGCTGGGACACGCCAGCTGGACGGCGCAACTGGGCGGCTTGGCTGTGGTTGGCGTCTGGACACTGGTCACCACGGTGGCAATCATCAGTGTTGTGCGGCTGATCACGCCGCTGCGGGTGAACAAGGAAGACGAGGTCGCGGGCCTTGATCTGAGCGCCCACGGGGAGCGGGCGTATGACATCACATCATAGGGCCTGAGACCGCGTATGAAGACCTGGCCGGTCCCTGTTAGGGCCGGTCTTTTCGGGGACAAGGTGCACAGGGCACGGGCCGCGACATCCGGGCAGGATAAGCCTGACATAAACGGTGCTTTTGCGGTTGACTCAGAACCCTATGCCGTTACAAGCCGGGCTTCAGGATTCACGCATCCTTTCCACCGGGAACAGGACGCAGCAGGAGAAGACACATGGCGAAGCCAACCACGATCAAGATCCGTCTGAACTCGTCCGCGGGCACAGGCCATTTCTACGTCACCAAAAAGAACGCACGCACCATGACCGAGAAGATGGTCATTCGGAAATACGACCCTGTTGCGCGCAAGCACGTTGAGTACAAAGAAGGCAAGATCAAGTAAGATCACCTGACTTTGTGTTGCAAGGCCGCGCCCCGTGCGCGGCTTTTTGCGTTTGTGGTGTGTGATGCGCGGGCAAAAGGGGCAAATTCATGGGCGATCTGATCATCAGACCGGGACGGGCAGGGGATATAGCGCCGCTGGACGCGCTTCTTGCGCGCAGCTACCCGCGCCTGCTGGCCAAGGATTATCCGCCCTCCGTGCTGGTCACCGCGATCCCACGGATCGTCAAGGCGCAGCCGAAGCTGGTGACCTGCGGGACCTATTTCGTTGCACTGCGCGATGGTGTCTTGCTGGGGGGCGGCGGCTGGACAGGCGGTGCCCCCGGCACCGGTGTGCGCGGGCCATCGCGGCTTGGCCATATCCGGCACTTTGCCACGGATGTTGACGCTGTGCGGCAGGGGGTTGGCCGCGCGCTGATGGAGCGGGTGTTTGAAACGGCGGTGGCGGCCGGGGTGCAGTCGCTTGCCTGCCTGTCGACCCGGACAGCCGTGCCGTTCTACAGGGGGGCAGGGTTTCGTGGAGATGAGGAAGTCGAGGTGCAACTGGACGCCGGGATCACATTCCCAGCCATTCGCATGTCGAAGGTACTGTGTTGATGCAGCGGGTGATGATTGTTGGCGGGCCGGGGTCTGGCAAATCCACTCTGGCGCGGGCGATGGGCGCGCGCACGGGACTGCCTGTTTTTCATATGGATCAGTTCCATTGGAAAGAAGACTGGGTCGAACGCCCCACGGCTGAGAAAATCCCGATGATCAGCGCTGTCGAAGCGCAGGACCGCTGGATCCTCGAAGGCGGCGCCTCGGCCACGTATGACAACCGCATCCGGCGTGCGGATCTGGTGATCTGGCTGGATCTGCCTGTCGGGCTTCGCCTGTGGCGGGTGACCAAGCGTCTGTTCCGCTATTTTGGTGTGGCGCGGCCAGACCTGCCGAAAGGATGTGTCGAACGGCTGCACCCTGAAACGCTGGCATTCTATTGGTTTATCTGGACCTCCCGCCATAGATCGCGTGGAAAAATCGCGCAAGCGGTGCAGGCGCAGGCAGGGGCCACGCGGGTTGTGCATCTCAGGCGCCCGCAGGAAGTTGGCGATTTCATCGCGACCCTTCCATAAGTCGCGCGCCAAAACCTCCCTTGCGCGATGCCACTGCACAGGCGATAGTCGGGGCCTGCAAGCTGCCAAGGAAGACTGTTATGACCATGAAGCTGGTCGCTGCCGCGATCACCGTAGCCACTCTGTCCGCCTGTGCTGGCGAATTGGGCGGGCCCCCTCCTGCGCCGATTGAGGGAGGGACCTATTCAAGCTCTGTCGGCTTCACCGGTATCAGCCACCAGCTGCCGCCCCGCGTCGCACCGGGTCAAGCGGGGACAATCGTCTACGTTGGCGGCAGACCGACACTGGTCGAGAAGCGGCGCTACTGAGAGGCGCGGATTTGTGGCGCGGCACTGCGCCTGAATGAAATGAAAAAAGGCCGGTTCGATGTGAACCGGCCTTTTTCTGTTTAGGTTGCCAAGTGTGCTTATTCGCGGTTACCGAACAACGACAGCAACATCATGAACATGTTGATGAAGTTGATGTACAGGCTCAGCGCGCCCATGATGGCGGCCTTGCCCAGCCATTCGGTATCACCGTGATGCGCATGGGCCAGATATTCGGTCTTGATGCGCTGCGTGTCATACGCCGTCAGCGCTGCGAAAATCAGGACGCCGATAGAGGAAATCGCAAACATCAACGCGCCGGACTGCAGGAAGATGTTGGCGACGGACGCCACGATCAGACCAATCACACCCATGATCAGGAAGCTGCCCCAACCGGAGATGTCCTTCTGGGTGGTGTAGCCCCAAAGGGACAGACCTGCGAAAGCAATCGAGGTGATCAGGAAGATCTGAGCGATCGAATAGCCGGTGAACACCAGGAAGATGGAGCTGATGGAGATACCCATCACAGCCGCGAAGACATAGAAGACCGTCTGCGCCGTTGCTGCGGACATCTTGTTGATTGCTGCGCCAAAGCCAAAGACAAAGGCAAGCGGTGCAAACATCACCACGTATTTGAAGGCGGAGCCATAGAGCACGTAGCCCAGTTGCGTCAGATACTGGCCTTCCCCGATCTGGGCCACCGCAGCGGCAGGATCCGATGTGACCGCAAGGCCGGAAATCGCCCATGCAGCGGCGAAGGTGATCAGCATGCCCACGGACATTGTGCCGTAGACCTTGTTCATATGTGCGCGCAGACCCGCATCGATGTCGGCGGCGCGGGCTCCGGCTGTTGTCCGGATTGTATTCACGTCAGCCATTAAAGACCTCCAATTGACTAGTGGTTTCGGTACCACGCAGGGTTCGCACGGTATTGGGGCAAATATCGGGAGTGTTTGCATCTATTTCAAGTGCTTTGATGCGGCGAGACGCCGCAGATCGCCAATCAATTGAGGTATTGGTTAACTTTGGGTCAGCAAGTCCAGTTTGCCGGGGCATCCCAGGAGGTGCGGCGCGCTTCTCTTTGGGCGTCCGCCTCGGAAATCCCAATGTCTGCAAGCTCATGCGCTGAGAGGTTTCCAAGCGCGCGGCGCGACCGATAAAGCGCGCGCGCCGTCTGGATGCGCGCCCAAAGGCCGGGTCCGATGCCGGAGGTCAGGGGGAAGAGGCGGGTCAATGTACCAAACATGTCGTTTCCTTCGATTCTCGTGATGCTTTCGGGTGATGCATCTTGATGCTTGATATATCGGTGATCTGCGAACATAATGAAAACGAATGTTTGTGAATTGTGATATCAGGATCTGTGATATGAGAAATTTGGACATCACCACGCTGCGCTCGTTCGTGGCAGTCGCTGATGCAGGGGGGGTGACGCGGGCCGCCGGTTTTCTGCACCTGACGCAATCTGCCGTCTCCATGCAGCTCAAGCGTCTGGAAGAGATGTTGGATATGCAGCTTTTTGATCGAAGCGGCCGCACCATCGCGCTGACCTCGTCCGGAGAGCAATTGCTGGCCTATGCGCGGCGCATGGTCGCTTTGAATGACGAGGTGATCTCAAGACTGACGGATCAGGCGTTTGAAGGGGAAATGACGCTGGGTGTGCCGCATGACATCGTCTATCCGGCGATCCCACAGGTGTTAAAGCAGTTCCACGCGCTTTATCCGCGGGTCAAGGTGCATCTGGAAGCGTCTTACACCAAGACGCTGAAAGACCAATTCGCGCGGGGGGCGTGTGACATTATCCTGACAACAGAACAGGGGTTGGATCAGGGCGGGCAGACGCTGTGCACCAAGGATCTGATCTGGGTCGGTGCGCCGGGCGGGACAGCATGGCGCCAGCGGCCCTTGCAGCTGGCCTTTTGTAAATTCTGCATGTTCCGGGGCCCTATCACGGTTGAACTGGATAAGCAGAACATCCCCTGGGAAATGAACGTGGATACCGAAAGCGACCGGGCGGTCGAAGCATCCGTCAGCGCGGATCTTGCGGTGCATGCGGTGGTTGACGGGACGCAGCCCCCGTTCCTGGAGCGGATCGAGCATGGCGGCGCGCTGCCGCCTCTGACCCCGCAGAAGATCAATCTGTATGCCGACAGCGGCCAGAACGGGGAGGTGCACAAGGCGCTGGTGTCCCTGTTGCAGGGCGCTTTTCAGGAGCGGGCCACCGGTAAACTGCGGGCGGTATAGTACACTTTTGCCAGATCGGCGGGAATCAGCCGATGGCGCGCCAACTGACGCGAACAAGCATCACATTCTGCAATTTCTTGAGGTTCTGGCCGTCTTGAGGTGTAAACGTCAAAGAAATCTACCTTAGGTAGAGCCGTCATGTGGGGCGGAAATGTCCAAGTCTTAAGCATACTCTACGAAAACACTTTGCTATTGCGTCAAATATGGGCTTTGTTATCGGCGTGCGGACTACGAATAAACGAATTAGAATACTCTAAGTTGTGCGGGTGCCAGAATGTGTGTCGGTTAGGCACGGTCAACATCTGGCGTTCGTTGTCCATTGGTCTCAACCAATGGAGACGGGGGTTCTGAAATCGATGCGTTTTAGCGGTAACTCGTGTCTGTGAGTTTTAAGGTTAGGCCCGTAAGGGAGGTATGAAAGATGGCACATAGAGTCGACGTTCACGTGGGCAAGCGGATCCGGCAACGGCGGTGGCTGGCTGGTATGACGCAGCAAACACTTGCAGAGCTTGTTGGGATCAAGTTCCAGCAGATCCAGAAGTATGAGACCGGCACCAACCGGGTCAGTGCATCCCGTTTGTGGGACATCGCTGACGCGCTGGGGGTCAAGGTTGCTTACTTCTTCGAAGGTCTGGAAGAGGAAACGGCATCTGGTGGAGAAGGCAAGGAAGCTCCGCTTGACGTTTTGGGGGACAAGGAAGCGATGGATCTGATCCGGTCCTATTACGCCATCCCCGAAGACCAACGCCGCCGCCTTTTTGAATTGGCGCGGGTGCTGAGCGACGTTGCGTAAGCGCAAACCTGCCTGAGGGCATGTGTGAACCGGACCCGCAGCATGCTGCGGGCCTTCGGTCTTGCAGTGTCGCGGTTGACCTGTCACTTCAGCCACATGAGACATCCTTCGACCTTTGATCCAGACATCCGCCGCGTGGCGCATCAATTGGCAGATGCGGCGCGGCAGGTCATCCTGCCGTACTTCCGCGATATGTCGTTGGGGGCGGAAAACAAGCTCGAAGACAGCTTTGACCCCGTCACCATCGCCGACCGCGCAGCGGAGGAAGCGATGCGTGCGATCCTGGCCCATGCGCGGCCGGACGATGCGATCCTCGGTGAGGAATTCGGCGCCAAGGATGGCACATCCGGTCTGACCTGGGTGTTGGACCCGATTGACGGCACCCGTGGCTTCATCAGTGGCACGCCGACATGGGGTGTTCTGATCGCGGTGAGCGATCGGCAGGGGCCGTTTTACGGCATCATTGATCAGCCCTACATCGGAGAACGATTTGAAGGGGCACCGGACGGCGCCGTGCTGGCGGGCCCGCAAGGGGTGAGGGCACTCGGCACCCGCAAAGCCCGGCCATTGCAGGAAGCGACTGTGCTGACGACGTTTCCCGAAGTGGGGGAGCCCGGCGAAGGCCGCGCGTTCCACGACGTTGCGGGCCGGACCCGGCTGACCCGGTACGGAATGGATTGTTATGGCTACGCCCTGCTTGCAGCAGGGCAGGTGGATCTGGTGATTGAGGCGGGTCTGGCGCCCTATGACATTCAGGCGCCCATCGCTGTTGTGCAGGCCGCAGGCGGCGTTGTGACCGATTGGCAGGGCGGCCCTGCCCACAACGGGGGGCGCGCGCTTGCGGCGGCCAACCCGGACCTCCACGCAGAGGCGCTTGCGGTTTTACAAAGGCACACCTAGGGTTGAACTCTGACAGGGTCTTCGTCTGTTTTCCCCCTGCCAGTTTCCTCAAGCATTGAGACAGACCCTTCAAGAAAGGGTGCTTACCTATGAAAGAGATACTCATCCAGCGCGCTGATATGGTGGTCACCATGGACGGTGCGCGGCGCAAGCTTGCCGGTGCAGATGTACTGATCCGGGATGGCGTCATCGCCGATATCGGGCAGGGGCTTACCAGCGCAGGGGAGCGGGTGGACGCGGCAGGCTGTTTGGTCACGCCGGGCCTGGTGAACACCCATCATCACCTCTACCAAACCCTGACCCGCGCGGTGCCTGCGGCGCAGGATGCAACGCTCTTTGGCTGGCTTGGCACGCTCTACCCCATATGGGCGCGGATGACGCCGGATCACTTCCGCGCCTCTGCTGAGGTCGGGCTGGCAGAACTGGCACTGTCGGGCTGCACGCTCAGCACCGATCATCTGTACCTTTATCCCAACGGCACGCGGATGGAAGACACGATTGAAGCCGCCCGCGCCGTTGGATTGCGGTTTTATCCCACCCGCGGCTCAATGAGCATTGGTCAAAGCAAGGGCGGTACGCCGCCCGATGATCTGGTGGAGGATGAAGCGGCCATCCTGGAGGATTGCATCCGTCTTGTGGATGGGTTTCACGATGCCCGCGAAGGGTCTATGTGTCGCGTGGGATTGGCCCCGTGTTCGCCGTTCTCCGTCAGCCGCGAATTGATGCGCGACACGGCCGTGCTGGCGCGGGACAAGGGGGTGATGATGCACACCCATCTGGCAGAAAATGACGAGGATATCTCCTATTCGCAGGACATGTTCGGCTGCCGTCCGGGGGAATACGCTGAAAGCCTCGGTTGGGTGGGCCGCGATGTCTGGCATGCCCATTGCGTGAAACTTGATGCGGCGGAGATTGATCTGTTTGCCCGCACCGGAACAGGCGTCGCGCATTGCCCATGTTCCAATTGCAGGTTGGGGTCGGGGATTGCCCCGATCCGCGCCATGCGGGATGCAGGCGTGCCGCTGGGGTTGGGCGTCGATGGGTCCGCCAGCAATGACGCCGCCAATCTGGTGGCAGAGGCGCGGATGGCGATGCTGCTGCAACGGGTGAGCATGGGGGCTGATGCCATGTCGTCGGATGAAGCGTTGGAGATTGCGACCTGTGGCGGCGCTGACATGCTGGGCCGACCGGATTGCGGGCGGATCGAAGTGGGCAAACGCGCCGACATCGCGATCTGGGATATCAGCGGGGTGGAATCAGCGGGGTCCTGGGACCCCTCGGCGCTGCTGCTGGCGGGGCCGCGCACGGTGCGGGATCTGTTTGTGGAGGGGCGGCAGGTGGTCCGGGATGGCCATGTACAGACCATTGATCTGGGGGCCGCGACCGCGCAGTTGCGTCAGATGGCGCTGGATCTGGCAGCCGGCTGAAGGACACCCGCCACCCAGACGTCTGCCACCGCGCGGTCGTCACCCATCATCAGCGTGGCAAAGGCGGCTTCCCAGAGGTCCGACGCCTGTGCCACCCGCTGCGCGATTGCAGGGGTGGAGGCGAGGTTGAGCACGCAAATGTCCGCCTCAAACCCTTCGGCCAGCGTTCCGATCTTGTCGCCCAGATGCAGGCTGTGCGCCGATCCGGCGGTGGCCAGCCACATCAGCTGTGCGGCATGCAAGGGGGTGCCGCGCAACTGCCCGATTTCATAAGCTGCGGCCATGGTGCGCAGCATCGAAAAGGACGACCCGCCACCGGTATCCGTCGCCAGCCCCAGCCGGATGCCGCGCGCGGCCAGCCCGGCTGTATCGAACAGACCTGAGCCGATGAAGGTGTTGGAGGTCGGGCAATGGACAAGCGCCGCACCGGTCTCTGCCAGACGGTCAATCTCACGCGGTTCAAGATGGATGGCATGGCCATAGATTCCGCGCGCGCTCAACAGGCCGTGTGCCTCATAGGTATCCAGATAATCCCGCGCCTCGGGGTGGAGCGCGCGGACCCATGCGATCTCATCCGTCTGCTCGCTCAGATGCGTCTGCATCAGGCAATCGGGCCGCTCTGCCCAGAGCGCGCCAAGCGCGGCAAGCTGTTCTGGACTGGAGGTCGGCGTGAAGCGCGGTGTGATCGCATATGTCGCGCGGCCCGTGCCGTGCCAGCGGTCGATCAGGGCCTTGCTGTCGTCATAGGCGGATTGTGCCGCATCGCACAGGCCATCCGGCGCGTTGCGGTCCATGCAGGTCTTGCCCGCGACAATGCGCTGATTGCGGGCATGTGCTTCTTCAAAGAGGGCATCGACGCTGTGGGGGTGGATCGTGCAGTAGGAGGCAACCGTTGTGGTGCCATGGGCAAGCGTCAGATCCAGATAGCGCGCTGCGATGGCACCGGCATATGCGGGATCCGCCAGCCGCATCTCCTCCGGAAAGGTGTAGGTGTTCAGCCAGTCGATCAGCCGCTTGCCCCATGACGCGATGATCGCTGTCTGCGGATAGTGCACATGGGCGTCCACGAACCCCGGACAGATCAGGTGATCCTGCCCGTATCTGACCTGTGATGCCTTTGGATGCGCCTTGATCAGGGCGGCGGATGTGCCCACTGCGCCGATCCGGTCCCCCTGCACCAGCACGGCACCCTCTGTGTCGATCCACACGGCGTCTTCCCAGGGGGTGACAAGCGGATCACCCGCAAAGCGCAGGACGGGGCCAATGATCAAAGTTGCATCTGTCATGCCCTCTTTTTAGTCGAGCCTGAAGGCAGGCGTAAGCGGTTTCTGACAGGCCGGTCCCGCGCCATTGAAACCCCTGCCACGCTTGCCTATGGTCGCGCCAGTCACGGAGGGCCAGCCAATGTCGGATCAGATAGAAGAGTTGGCACAGCCCCTTGAGGAGGCCAGCGACAGCGCCGACTACAAGCTGGAGCGCAAGCAGGTCGCTTCGGTTCTCTATGCGGTTGATATCGACGACCGGGACAAGCTGATTGAACTGATGGAGCCGCTGCATGCAGCGGACATCGCGGACCTGCTGGAACAGATCAACGCCTATGACCGGAGCCGGTTGATCCGCCTCTATGATCGGGAATTTGACGGGGAAATCCTGTCTGAACTGGACGAATCCATCCGCGAGGAGGTGATCGCGGTCCTCACACCACAGGTGCTGACGGACGCGGTCCGGGACATGGACAGCGATGACGTTGTCGATCTGATCGAAGACCTTGAGGACGCACAGCAGGAACAGATTCTCGGGGCGCTGGAAGACAGCGACCGGGTCGCGGTGGAACAGGCGCTGACCTGGCCGGAATACTCCGCCGGACGTCTGATGCAGCGCGAAGTGGTGATGGCACCGCAGCATTGGAGCGTGGGGCAGGCGATTGATCATCTGCGCGCCACACCAGAAGATGATCTGCCGGACCAGTTCTATCATATCGTCATGGTCGACCCGCGTTTGCATCCGGTCGGGAATGTCACGCTGGGCAAGCTGATGCGGTCCAAGCGCGACACACGGCTGGTGGATATTCTGGAGGAGACCTTCCAGATCATCCCCGCCGATCAGGACGAGGGGGAAGTGGCCTATGCCTTCAACCAGTATCACCTGATCTCTGCACCGGTGGTTGACGGGGAAGGGCGGTTGATTGGGGTGATCACAATTGATGACGCGATGGCCGTGCTGGATGAAGAGCACGAGGAAGACATCCTGCGTCTGGCCGGTGTTGGCGAGGGATCGTTGTCGGACCGGGTTATCGGAACCACCAGACAGCGCCTGCCGTGGCTGGCGGTCAACCTTGTCACGTCGATTGCGGCCTCCATGGTGATTGCGCAGTTCGAGATGGCGATTGCACAGATCGTGGCGCTGGCGGTTCTGATGCCCATTGTCGCGTCCATGGGGGGCAACGCCGGCACGCAGAGCCTCACCGTCGCGGTGCGCGCAATAGCCACCAAGGATTTGACCGGATCGAACATCTGGCGCGTGATCCGGCGGGAATGTCTGGTGGGGCTGATCAATGGCGTGATCTTTGCCGTTGTCATGGGCATTGTCGGTGTTGTCTGGTTCGGCTCTCCGGCGCTGGGCTATGTGATTGCAGCGGCGATGGTGGTCAACATGGTGGTTGCCGGATTGGCGGGCACGGGCATCCCGATCCTGCTGGAGCGGGTCGGCGTGGACCCTGCGCTGGCCTCTGGCGCCTTTGTCACGACAGTGACGGATGTGGTGGGGTTCTTTGCCTTTCTCGGGCTGGCTGCGGCGGTGCTGTTGTGAGCCTGGCGGAGGTGAAAGCAGCCGCGCGCAAGGCGGCCTTTGCCCGGCGCAAACCGCTGTTCGATAACGCAGGCCCCGCGCAGGCGGGATACCTCAGCGAAGTCCTTGCGGGGTATCGGGGTGTGCCGCTGTCGGGGTTCATGCCCATCCGGACAGAGATCGACCCGCTGCCCGCCATGGCAGAGGCCTCAGCCCACGGCCCGGTCAGCGTGCCGGTGATTGACGCAGCCGACCACCCTTTGCGGTTTGCCCGCTGGACACCTGAGACGGAGATGGTGGCAGGGGCGTTTGGGGCACGCATCCCGGCCACGCCCGAGTTTTTGGAGCCCGAGATCCTGATTGTGCCCCTGTTGGCGTTCAGCCGACAGGGCGGGCGGCTGGGCTATGGCGGCGGTTTCTACGACCGCACGCTTGAAGGGCTGCGCGCCAAACGCGCGACACTGGCCATCGGCTTTGCCTTTGCAGGGCAGGAAAGCACAGATGTGCCGCTAGAACCGACCGACCAGCCGCTGGACATGATCGTGACCGAAGCGGGTGTGATCGAGGTCAAACGCTAATCCTCAGGCTCAAAGTTCAGAATGTCGCCCGGTGTGCACGCCAGCACCTCACAGATCTTTTCGAGCGTTTCAAACCGGACACCTTTGACCTTGCCGGATTTGAGCAAGGACACGTTCTGCACGGTGATGCCCACCCGTTCCGCCAGTTCCTTGGATCGCATTTTGCGGCGGGCGAGCATAACGTCAAGCGTAACGATTATGGGCATAATTGAGGTCCGGCCGCACTTAGACGAAAGCGCGATTTTCAGCATCAAGGCGGGTGGCGTCGACCATGATATGGCCCACGGCAACGATCACCAGCCCGATCACCATGGCGTAGAAATCACCGTCTGACATGGAAATCGAACCATGCAGCCCCGTCGGATCGCGCCAGTGATGCAACAGCATCGATGCGCACATGTTCACCAACACCCCCACGGGCGCGATGATAAACACCAGCCAGCCAATGCGGCGCAGACGCTCCGCTGTTTGGGTGGTGAAGATGCCCCGTGCACGGATGCCCACAAAAAGGGCCCGGATCTGCAACAGCATGATAAAGGCGACGACATCGCTGATCAGCCAAAGCAGGGTCAGCAGCAGGGCCTGCGGAATGCTCAGGAAGGGGGCTGGGTCATTCATGCCCAATTGGTCCGCCAGAAGGCGCGCGGCCTCGCCGCTGTCAGTGAGGGCGGTCCACAGGAAGAAGGCAATCACGCCGGACAGCAGGATCAGCACTGCTGTTGTGAGCCAGACGCCAAGGGTGGCTGTGGTCTGAAGGCGGTCTGCGGTCTTGGGAAGAGAGGGCATGATTGGGAATCTCCGTCAGTATTTCCAAAAATTATCGTGAAACAATAATTAGTACAATCCTTAATTTGCATTTTGGTCGCTGATCTCGGCAGCGTGGCCTGTCACAGGGCGTGCAGGGTGAGGGGGGCGATCAGGAGAGAACGCGGTCGATCATCTGTTCCGCGCGCCCATTGCCACGGCCCATACGGCCCCTTGTGATCTGCCGCAAGCACTTGCGCTTGGGGGCGTCTGGTCCTAACGCTTCTGGGATGAAAATTCTCTTTCTTGGCGATGTGATGGGCCGCGCGGGGCGTCGGGCGATTACGGAAAAGCTGCCGCAGCTGCGCGAAGCGTGGAAGCTCGATTTTGTCGTGGTGAATGGGGAGAATGCCACCGGTGGCATGGGCCTTTCCGGCGCGCATGCCAAGGTGTTGCTGGATGCGGGGGCTGATTGTCTGACGTTGGGCGATCATGCGTTCGACCAGAAAGACATGCTCAGCTTCATCGAACAGGAGCCGCGCATTGTCCGGCCGCTGAACTTCTCCAAGACCGCACCGGGCAAGGGCGCGCGGGTGTTTGTTGCCAGGAACGGCCGCAAGGTGCTGGTGACGCAGGCCCTGGGGCAAGTATTCATGAAACGGCCATTTGATGATCCGTTCTCTGCGTTGGAGCCGGTGCTGAAGGCGCATCCGCTGGGCGGCATGGCATCTGCGGTGATTGTCGATATGCATTGCGAAGCCACGTCGGAGAAGATGGCGATGGGCCATTGGTGCGACGGCAGGGCAAGCCTTGTGGTGGGTACCCATACCCATGTGCCAACAGCGGATGCGATGATCCTGCCCGGTGGGACGGCGTATCTGACCGATGCAGGCATGTGCGGGGATTATCATTCCGTCATCGGCATGGAAAAGACCGAACCGATGCGCCGTTTTATCACCGGCATGCCGAAAGAGCGGTTTACCCCCGCCAATGAAGAAGCAACGCTGTCGGGCGTTTATGTCGAGACCGACGACCGCACAGGCCGTGCGGTGCGTGTGGTGCCGGTGCGTGACGGAGGTGTCTTGCAGGCCGCCGCCCCATGACCGGGCGCATGACCGCGTTCTACACCGTCTGTCTTGTGCTGATGGGTGCGGGCTGGGGCGTGACGCAGCCTTTGACCAAGATCGCCGTCAGTACAGGCTACGGCCACTTCGGGCTGGTGTTCTGGCAAATGGCGTTGGGGGCGATGCTGATGGGGATCATCTGCACGATCGGGGGATTGCGGCTGCCGCTGCATCGCCGGGCGCTGCGGCTTTATGTGATCCTTGCGCTGATTGGCACGATCCTTCCGAACACGATTTCCTATCAGGCGGCGGTGCATCTGCCGTCTGGGATCATGTCGCTGCTGCTCAGCATGATCCCGATGTTTGCCTTTGTGATCGCACTGGCGCTGGGCAATGACAGCTTTCAATGGCGGCGCGTTGTGGGGCTGGGTTTTGGGCTGGTGGGGGTGCTGATCATCATCGTCCCTTCAGTCGATCTGGGGCAGTCCATTCCGGTGTTCTGGGCGATTGCCTATCTGGTGACGGGGCTCTTTTATGCGTTTGAAGGCAATTACATCGCTAAATGGGGGACAGAGGGGCTGGGGCCGTTTCAGGTCATGCTTGGGGCTTCGTTGATGGGGATGATCGGGATTGCGCCTGTGGCAGTGGCGACGGGGCAGTTCATTGCGCCTGACACAACGCTGCCCGTGCCGCAACTGGCGCTGATCGGTGCCTCTGTCGTGCATGTGTTTGTCTATGCGACCTATGTGTGGCTTGCGGGCCGGGCAGGGGCGGTGTTCACCGCGCAGGTCAGCTATCTGGTGACGGGCTTTGGCCTGCTCTGGGCCTATCTGATCCTGTCAGAGGCCTATGCGCCCACGCTCTGGCTGGCGCTGGCGGCGATCTTTGCGGGCATGTATCTGGTGCAGCCCCGCCCGCGTCTTGCAGGCACTTCCCCGATGGGGGAGACTGTATCCTGAGCGCGCACAACGGGGGATGCTCTTGATGGATCTGGTGACCCTTTCACCGCTGGGGCAATCCGTGCTCGCCCTGACTGTGGTGTTTGTGATGTTCGTGCTGTTCGTGCGGGAGTATTTTCCGACCGAAGTGGTGGCGCTGGCGGGGGCGGCGGTGCTGTTGGCCACGGGCGTGCTGCCTTACGAGACCGCGCTGGCGGTCCTGTCGAATTCCGCCCCCTGGACAATTGCGGCGATGTTCATCGTGATGGGCGCGCTGGTGCGCACAGGGGCGTTGGAAGTGCTGACGCAGTTTGCCGACCGCGCGGCGCGCACCAATCCCCGCATGGCGGTGATCGGCGTGATCCTGTCGGTGATGGGGGCCTCCGCGATTATGAACAACACGCCTGTGGTCGTGGTGATGATCCCGGTGGTGGTGCAATTGAGCAAGACGCTGGGCACCAAGGCCTCCAAACTGCTGATCCCTTTGAGCTATGCCGCGATCATGGGCGGGTCGCTGACCTTGCTTGGCACGTCGACCAACCTGCTGGTGGATGGTGTCGCACGGGGAGAGGGGCTGGAGCCTTTCGGCATCTTCGAGATCCTGCCCATCGGTTTGGTCGTCTGCGCCTGGGGGCTGACCTATATGGCGCTGATAGGGCGGCGGTTGCTGCCGGACCGTGACAGCATGGCGATGATGCTGTCGGATCGGTCCAAGATGAAGTTCTTCACCGAAGCTGTGATCCCGCCGGACAGCAATCTGATTGGCCGGGAAGTGCTGGATGTGAAGCTGTTCAAACGCGAGGGCGTGCGGCTCATCGACGTGATCCGGGGGGATCAGTCTCTTCGCCGCGCCCTCAAGGGGGTGGCCTTGCAGGTGGGCGACCGGATCGTGCTGCGCACGGAGATGACGGAGTTGTTGAGCCTTCAGCGTAACAAGGAGTTGAAACGCGTCGATCAGCTGTCCGCGGTGGAGACGAGTACGGTGGAGGTGCTGATCACCCCCGGTTGTCGCATGGTCGGTCGGTCATTGGGGTCGATGCGGCTCAGGCGGCGCTACGGGGTCTATCCGCTGGCGGTGCACCGCAGGAACCAGAACATCGGGCGGCAGCTGGATAACCTGATTGTCAAGGTGGGGGATACGCTGCTGCTGGAAGGGGCGGCAGAGGATATTCAGCGTCTTGCGGCGGATATGGAGATGGTCGATGTCAGCCACCCGTCCGCGCGAGCCTACCGCCGGGGTCATGCGCCGATTGCGATTGCGGCGTTGATTGGGATTGTGACGCTGGCAGCTCTGGATGTGGCACCGATCCTGCTTTTGGCGGTGCTGGCGGTGGCGCTGGTGCTGGTGACACGCTGCATTGATGCAGAGGAGGCGTTTTCCTTCGTGGACGGGCGTTTGCTGGCGTTGATCTTCTCGATGCTGGCGGTGGGGGCCGCGTTGCAGAGTTCGGGTGCTGTGGCGTTGGTGGTGGATGCCATCGCACCGGGGCTGGGTGTCATGCCGCCCACGCTGGTGATCTTCTGCGTGTTTCTGCTGACCACGATTCTGACAGAGATCGTGTCGAACAACGCAGTGGCGGTGATCATGACGCCCATCGCGATCTCGCTGGCGGCGGCATTGGGGCTGGATGCGCGGCCGTTGGTGGTGGCGGTGATGATTGCGGCCTCCTGTGCCTTTGCCACGCCGATCGGCTATCAGACCAACACGCTTGTGTACGGGCCCGGTGGATATCGGTTCACGGATTTCATGCGGGTGGGGATACCGTTGAACCTGTCGATGTCGGTTGTGGCGAGTCTCGTCATTCCGCTTGTGTGGCCGGTGTAGGAGAAGGGCCAGAATGGCCCTATGGGAGCTTTGCTCCCAAACCCTCAGGATATTTAAGGAGAAAAGAGGGGGGCGGGCGCTTACAGGGGCCAGAAGACGAGGATAGCGGGGATGGAGACGGCGACCACGATGATTTCCAGCGGCAGGCCCATGCGCCAGTAGTCGCCGAAGCTGTAGCCACCGGGGCCGAGGATCAGCGTGTTGTTCTTGTGGCCGATGGGCGTGAGGAAGGCACTGGAGGCGGCGACGGCGACGGCCATGAGGAAGGGGTCTGGGTTGACGTTGAGGCTTTGCGCCATCTGGATGCCCACGGGGGCGGCGACAATCGTGGTGGCGGTGTTGTTGAGCACGTCCGACAGGGTCATGGTGACCACCATCAACACGGTCAGCACCATCCAGGGGGCGAGGCCGTCGGTCAGGCCGACAAGGGCGCCCGCGATGAGTTCGGTGCCGCCGGATGTTTCAAGGGCAGCACCAAGGGGGATCATCGATCCGAGGAGGACCACCACGGGCCATTCGATGTGGGTGTAGAGTTCCGACAGCGGCACGATCTTGGCCAGCACATAGGCGATGACCACGAAGCCAAGCGCGATTGGCAGATAGATAACGCCGACACTGGCCGCCAGCACGGCCGCGCCGAAAAGGCCG
The DNA here is from genome assembly GCF_947500075.1 of uncultured Sulfitobacter sp. Taxonomy (GTDB): domain Bacteria; phylum Pseudomonadota; class Alphaproteobacteria; order Rhodobacterales; family Rhodobacteraceae; genus Sulfitobacter. Next base: position 94,115 of record NZ_CANMQS010000005.1, read on the forward strand.
ATGGCGAGCCAGACCTTGCCATTGTCAGTCACTGCAAGGCCGCGGTCGGCCAGAGGCAGGACCCCCAGCCAGTCCGTGACATCCGCTGCGGTATCGCGCGGCACCAGCAGCAACAGGATGTCGCCTGCCTGCAAGGGGGTGGTGCGCAGATGGGACGTGATCTTGCGGCCCTGACGGGAGATGCCCAGCAGGACGGTGCGTTGGCGCCACGCCAGCCCGACGGCCTGGGTTGTGCGCCCGCTGAGCCGGGAGGTTTCGGTGACCACCACTTCGATGATCTCCACCCCTTCGCCACCTGCTTTCAGCCGCTCCTCCCGGTCGCTGTCGGCCAGCGCAAGGTCCAGCGTGCTGCGGAATTCATCAAGCGCGTCGGGTGTCGCTTCAAGCACCAGCGCATCGCCGGCCTCAAGCGGGATATTGCGCGCGGTCCCATAGCGGCGTTTGCCGTTGCGCATCAGGCCAAGGATGGCCACGTCGGATTTGTCGGCAACCTCGGACAGTTCGCTCAGCCGTTTGCCGATCTGCTTGTTGCCTTCGGGCACCGTCAGTTCTGCGATGTATTGTGCGATGTCCTCGGAGGACAGGCTGGCGTCTTCGCGCGCGGGGATCAGCCGCCAGCCGATAAGTGCCACAAAGATCAGGCCCGCGACGGCCGCAACCCCACCGACGGGGGCGAAATCAAACATTCGGAAAGGCGCGCCCAGCGATTCCTCGCGGATGGCGGCGATGATGATGTTCGGCGGCGTGCCGATCAGCGTCACCATGCCGCCCAGAATGGTGGCAAAGCTCAAGGGCATCAGGCTGAGGCCGGGCTGGCGCCCTGCCTTGCGCGCGGTCTGGATGTCGACGGGCATCAGCAGGGCAAGGGCCGCGACGTTGTTCATGAAGGCCGACAGGATACCTCCGACCGCGCCCATCAGCGTGATATGCGCGCCTAAGGAACGGGAGGCATCCACAAGCGTGCGGGTGATCAGCAGCACCGCGCCTGAACGCACCAGCCCGGCCGAGACGACCAGCACCAGTGCCACAACCAGCGTGGCGGGGTGCCCAAAGCCGTCAAAGGCTGCGTCGCTGGGCACCACGCCCAGCACCACGGCTGCCATCAGGGCAGCAAAGGCCACAATATCATAGCGGAACCGCCCCCAGAGCAGCAGGCCAAAGACCGCGCCGAAGAGCGTGAAGAGTATAATCTGATCTGTTGTCATCCCGGCACCATGTTTGGATTGGCCGCTCAGCACAAGAGGGGAGTGGAGACCGGCAGGCATGTGCGGGTTAAGGCCGTGGTCCCTGCCGCAGATGTGAGCCTTGCCCCTCGCGCGCCCCCTGCATTATACACGCGCCGAACAATCAACCGTCAGACATATCCAGACAGGTAGGGAACTTTCATGGCAGGCCATTCCAAATGGGCAAACATCCAGCACCGCAAGGGACGTCAGGACAAGATCCGCGCCAAGCTGTTTTCCAAGTTCAGCAAGGAAATCACCGTTGCTGCCAAGATGGGCGATCCCGACCCTGACAAGAACCCCCGCCTGCGGCTGGCTGTGAAGGAAGCCAAGGCCGCCTCCATGCCCAAGGACAACATCGACCGCGCGATCAAGAAATCCGTTGCGGGGGAGGGGGATGACTACAAGGAAATCCGCTATGAAGGATACGGCCCCAATGGCGTCGCGGTGATTGTCGAGGCGATGACGGACAACATCAACCGGACGGCGTCGACCGTGCGGTCCACGTTCACCAAGAACGGCGGCAACCTGGGCGAAACCGGCAGTGTCGGGTTCATGTTCGACCGCAAGGGCGAAGTCACCTATCCGGCGGAGGTGGGCGATGCCGATACGGTCATGATGGCCGCGATTGAAGCCGGGGCGGAGGACGTCGAGAGCACGGAGGACGGCCATGTCATCTGGTGTGCGGACACGGATCTGAATGACGTCTCGACCGCTTTGGAAGCAGAGCTGGGCGAAAGTGAAAGCACCAAGCTGGTGTGGAAACCCACCACCACCACCGAGATGGATCTTGAGGGTATGGAGAAGCTGATGAAGCTGGTCGATGCGCTGGAAGATGACGATGACGTGCAGCGGGTGACCACCAACTTTGAAGCCACTGACGAGGTGATGGATCAGCTGTCAGAGTGAGTGGCAGCAACAAAAAACCGCCCCTCGGGGCGGTTTGACGTATCATGATCGCGGGCGCAGGGGGCGATCGGTTCAATCCAGAATGCGCGTCATTCCGAACCAGCCTGTCGTGGCGGCCGTGCCTGGCTTTTCTTCTGGCGGCTTTTGCTGATCCAGCATGCTGAGCACCCGCTTGACCCCGTTCAGCCGTTGCAGGGCGGCGGAGGCCCCCGCGCCCGCTTCGACGTTCAGGATCTGGGACTGCGTGTGCAGCGCGTCTTCGATAATTGCCAGTTCTTCCTGGCTTACTTCCAGCTTTTGCATTTTTTCAAACATTGCTTTCGCCTCTAATACTCGAACAACACATAGGTACGGTGAAGGGTATACGCCACATGTTGCAGCCCAGATCACTCATTTGTGTCACTGATGTGATTTCTAAACGACATAGTTTAGAAAATTCTCAACAACAAGAGTATGGTAGGCCGCTTTGTTCAGGTTTTTGGTCTTGACCTCATGTTCTTCTAAACACGAGTTTGCGCAGGACTCTGCCATGGCAATCCCGGAGCCTTGCCGTTAGACGGGCAGCCGTTGTGAACGGAACACTGAAATGCTGACGTCTTTGCTGCCCGGTTTTCTTCTGAGCCTGACGCTGATCCTCGCGATTGGTGCACAGAACGCCTTTGTCCTGCGGCAGGGGCTGCGGCAGGAGCATGTCTTTTGGTGTTGCCTGACCTGCGCGGTCTCGGACGCGCTGCTGATTGCAGCAGGGGTGGCGGGGTTCGGCTCTCTCGCGCAGGCGGTGCCGTGGTTTGAACCGGTGATGCGCTATGGCGGGGCGGCGTTCCTGATCTGGTATGGTGCGCGCAATGCGCTTTCGGCCTGGCGCGGTGGCAATGTGCTGGAAGTGGGCGGGCAGAGTGCGGGAAATCTGCGTCGGACGATCCTGACGCTTCTGGCGCTGACCTGGCTGAACCCGCATGTCTATCTGGACACGGTGGTTTTGCTGGGGTCGATCTCTGCGGGGTATCCGGACCGGCTGGCGTTTGGGGTGGGGGCCGTGCTGGGCTCCTTCACCTTCTTCTTTTCCCTCGGCTACGGCGCGCGCCTGCTGACGCCGTTTTTTTCCAAGCCGTTCAGCTGGCAGGTCTTGGATGCGGTGATCGCGGTGACCATGTGGGCCATCGCGTTGAAACTTTTGCTGATGTGATCTTGCCCTTGGTGGGCGATGCGCAGAATGTGCGGCCATGACCAGCCCACACTCAGACCGACCCGTGACAGGCATCCTGTGGATGCTGACAACCGGTGTCTGTTTCATCGCCGTGACGGCATTGGTCAAATACATGGGACCCAGATTGCCGGCACCGGAGGCGGCCTTCCTGCGCTATGCGATGGGACTGGTCCTGTTGTTCCCGGCCTGGAACGCCCTGCGGGACGCGCGTCTGACCGGGCGGCAATGGTCGCTTTTTGCCGCGCGCGGGTTCTTTCATGCGCTGGGCGTGATTCTGTGGTTCTTCGCCATGACGCGCATTCCCATCGCGGAAGTTACGGCAATGAATTATATGGCGCCGATCTACGTGACTGTGGGTGCCGCGATTTTTCTGGGCGAAAAGCTGGCGCTGCGCCGGATCGTGGCGGTTTGCATGGGGCTGGCAGGGGCCGTGGTGATCCTGCGTCCGGGGTTCAGGGAAGTCAGCCCCGGCCATCTGGCGATGCTGATTGCGGCGGTTGTTTTTGCCGGGTCCTATCTGCTGGCCAAGATCATGGCGGATGAGGCGCGCCCGGCGGTTGTTGTCTCCATGCTGTCGATCTTTGTGACGATTGGCCTTGCGCCCTTTGCCCTTGCGGTCTGGATCATGCCGCAGCCGCAGGAGCTGCTGATCCTGGCGGCCGTCGCCTTCTTCGCGACGGCAGGCCATTACACCATGACCCTTGCCTTTGCCGCCGCCCCGGTGACGGTCACCCAGCCGGTGACGTTCCTGCAACTGGTCTGGGCCACCGCATTGGGCGCACTGGTGTTTGCAGAGCCGGTCGACATCTGGGTGATCATCGGCGGGTTCCTGATCCTGTCATCGGTCACTTTCATCATGTGGCGCGAGGCGATGCTGAAACGGCAGATCACGCCGGATTCATCGGCCACAAAACTCTAGCGCAGACCACGTGCGTTTTTATTGATTGACGAGTCAATAAAGAAAAAAGTAGGTCTTCGGATGTAACAATCCGAGGACAGATAATGCCCAAACTCGGCATGGAACCCATTCGCCGCAACGCACTCGTCCAGGCCACGATCGCAGAGATCGGGGCGGCGCGGACCTTGGATGTGACCGTCAGCCAGATTGCGCGGCGTGCGGGCATGTCCAGTGCGCTGGCGCATCACTACTTTGGCGGCAAGGACCAGATCTTCCTCGCAGCGATGCGCCATATCCTCAGCGCATACGGCGCCGAAGTGCGCCGCCATCTGGCGCGCGCCCGCACGCCCCGCGCACGGGCAGAGGCGATCATCATTGCCAGTTTTGATGAGACCTGTTTCGCGCCGGCGACCGTGGCGGCGTGGATGACGCTTTATGCCGCGGCCCCGACCCACGCCGACACGCGCCAGTTGCTGACGCTCTATCAACGCCGTTTGCGGTCGAACCTGACCCATGCGCTGCGGCCGCTGAGTGCCACGCCGGAGGCCGATGCCGATACGTTGGCCGCGCTCATTGACGGGCTGTACCTGCGCGCAGCCCTTGCACCCAGCGGCACACCGGATGCCGCCCGCAGCAGTGCGCTGCGCACGCTTGAAATGCTGTTGGAGCGTCCCGCATGAGCAAACCGAACATTCTGATCTTCATGGTCGACCAGCTGAACGGGACGCTGTTCCCGGATGGCCCCGCCGATTGGCTGCACGCGCCGAACCTCAAGAAGCTGGCCGCGCGATCCACACGGTTTGCCAATACCTACACCGCCTCACCCCTCTGCGCGCCGGGGCGGGCGGCTTTCATGTCGGGGCAATTGCCTTCGGCAACGGGGGTTTATGACAACGCGGCGGAGTTTTGTTCCTCCATCCCCACCTACGCGCATCACCTGCGCCGGGCGGGGTATTACACGTGCCTGTCTGGCAAGATGCACTTCGTTGGCCCCGACCAGATGCACGGGTTCGAGGACCGTCTGACCACAGACATCTACCCCGCCGATTTCGGCTGGACGCCGGATTACCGCAAGCCGGGGGAGCGGATTGACTGGTGGTATCACAACATGGGGTCCGTGACAGGGGCGGGTGTGGCGGAGACGTCGAACCAGTTGGAATACGACGATGAGGTCGCCTTCAACGCGCGCGCCAAGCTTTACGAACTGGCGCGGGGCAATGATGCGCGTCCATGGTGCGTGACCGTCAGCTTCACCCACCCGCATGACCCTTACGTGGCGCGGCGCAAGTATTGGGATTTGTACGAAGACTGTGACCATCTGCTGCCCGAGGTCCCCGCGATGGCCTATGAGGACCACGACCCGCATGCGCAGCGCATCTTTGACGCCAACGACTGGCGCAGCTTCGACATCACCGAACAGCACATCCGCGATTCCCGCCGCGCCTATTTCGCCAACATCAGCTATCTCGACGATCAGATCGGGCAGTTGTTGCAGGTTGTGGAGGACACGAAACAGGAGGCAATCGTCATGTTTGTCTCCGACCACGGGGATATGCTGGGCGAGCGGGGATTGTGGTTCAAGATGTCCTTCTACGAAGGCTCCGCCCGTGTGCCGCTGATGATCAGCGCGCCGGGTATGGCGCCGGGGGTGCAAACGACGCCGGTCAGCACCATCGACGTCTGTCCGACGCTTTGTGATCTGGCGGGGGTCAGCATGGCAGAGGTCGCCCCCTGGACCACCGGGCAATCGCTGGTGCCCATGGGGCAGGGGATAGAGCGGACCGAGCCGGTGGCGATGGAATATGCGGCGGAGGCCTCCTATGCGCCGCTGGTTTCGCTGCGCTATGGCAAGTGGAAATACAACCGATGCGCGCTGGACCCCGATCAGCTGTTTGATCTGGAGGGTGATCCCCATGAGCTGACCAATCTGGCGGATCATCCCGACCATCAGGGCACGGTGACCAGCCTGCGCGCCAAGTCTGAAGCCCGCTGGGATCTGGAGGCTTATGACGCGGATATCCGCAAATCCCAGGCCCGCCGCTGGGTCGTTTATGAGGCGTTGCGACAGGGCGGCTACTACCCCTGGGACTACCAGCCGCTGCGCCGCGCGTCCGAGCAATACATGCGCAATCACATGGACCTCAACGTGCTTGAGGACAGCAAACGCGCGCCCAAGGGTGACTGAGCCGTCACACCTTTTCAACGTTTTACCGCAGAGGTCTTCCCACAATGGCATATGACACGCAGCCCCCCGCCAGCCACTTCATCAATGGCGCCTATGTTGAAGACAAGGCCGGCACGGCGATTGACGTGATCTATCCCGCGACGGGCAAGGTCATCGCAACCGTCTATGCCGCGACCCCTGCCATCATCGAACAGGCGCTGGATGCTGCGAAAAGCGCCCAGAAAAACTGGGCGGCGATGAGCGGGACGGAACGGGGCCGCATCCTGCGCCGGGCGGCGGACATGATCCGGGCGCGGAATCACGATCTGAGCGTGCTGGAAACATGGGACACCGGCAAACCCTATCAGGAGACATCGGTTGCGGACGCAACATCGGGTGCAGATGCGCTGGAGTATTTCGGCGGCATGGCTGCGACCCTGACCGGGGACCATATCCAGTTGGGGGAAAACTGGGTCTACACCCGGCGGGAACCTCTGGGCCTGTGCGTCGGCATCGGGGCGTGGAACTACCCCACGCAGATCGCCTGCTGGAAAGGTGCGCCGGCATTGGCCTGCGGCAATGCGATGGTGTTCAAACCGTCAGAAACCACGCCGCTTTGTGCTTTGAAAGTGGCGGAGATCCTACATGAAGCGGGGCTGCCTGCGGGGCTCTACAATGTCATTCAGGGCATGGGCGAAGTTGGTGGTGCGCTGGTCACGGACCCGCGCGTCGACAAGGTGTCCCTGACGGGGTCGGTGCCCACGGGCCGCACGGTCTATGCGGCGGCTGCGGCGGGCATCAAACATGTGACAATGGAATTGGGCGGCAAATCCCCGATGATCGTGTTCGAGGACGCGGATATCGAAAACGCCGTCTCCGGCGCGATCCTTGGGAATTTCTACAGTTCCGGTCAGGTCTGCTCCAACGGGACGCGGGTCTTTGTGCATACCGCGATCAAGGACGCCTTTCTCGCCCGGCTGAGCGCGCGGCTCGGCAATGCGGTCATTGGCGATCCGATGGACCCCAGAACCAGCTTTGGTCCGATGGTGTCAAAACGGCAGATGGAAGTCGTGCTGGGCTATATCGAAAAGGGCAAAGCCGAAGGCGCGCGGCTGGTAACAGGAGGGACGGCGGTGGAAGGCGCGGGATACTTCCTGCGCCCCACGGTCTTTGCCGATGTCACCGATGACATGACCATCGCGCGCGAGGAGATTTTTGGCCCCGTCATGGCCGTGCTCGATTTCGAGGATGAAGCGGAGGTCATGGCCCGTGCCAATGACACCGAATTCGGGCTGGCCGCAGGGGTCTTCACCCGCGACCTGACCCGCGCCCACCGCGTTGCCGCCGCGTTCGAGGCCGGGACCTGCTTTATCAACAGCTACAACGATGCGCCGGTTGAAGCGCCTTTTGGCGGGATGAAAGCCTCTGGCGTGGGACGGGAGAACGCAGCTGCGGCGATTGCGCATTACAGCCAGTTGAAGTCGGTGTTTGTGCGCATGGACGATCTGGAGGCGCCGTTCTGATGGGGGTGCTGTTAACCGGCGCGCTGGCGCGCATTCCCTTTATGGGCGCCTGTGGCGGCGTGAGCTCCAAAGGGCGGCGATGGTGCGTCTTGTGAGGGTTTTGGAATGTGCTGAGAGGTGCTTGAGGCCACAGTCTGTGGCTCAAGACACCTTTGCAATTGTGAGGTGCGATTCCCCACAGCCTCAAGGACAAGCCGGGCAAAGCCCGGTCGCTGCGCGATCCTTGACCCTGTGTGGAATCACGGAAGGTGACTGAGATGAAGGCGGAATTTGTGATTGTGGGCGCGGGCAGCGCGGGGTGCGCGATGGCGTATCGGCTGGCCGAAGCGGGCCGCGATGTGATTGTGATTGAACATGGGGGTACGGACGCGGGGCCCTTCATCCAGATGCCTGCTGCGCTGAGCTATCCGATGAACATGAAACGGTACGACTGGGGCTACATGTCCGAGCCGGAGCCGCATCTGGGCGGGCGCAAGCTGGCCTGTCCGCGGGGCAAGGTGATTGGCGGCTCGTCCTCCATCAACGGGATGGTCTATGTGCGCGGTCATGCGCGCGACTTTGATCATTGGGAGGAGAGTGGCGCGCGGGGGTGGTCCTACGCGGATGTGTTGCCCTACTACCGGCGCATGGAAAGCTGGCATGACGGGGGGCATGGCGGCGACCCTGCATGGCGCGGCACTGACGGCCCCCTGCACGTGAGCCGCGGGCCACGGGACAATCCGCTGTTCGAGGCTTTTGTGCAGGCCGGCGCGCAGGCGGGGTATCAGACCACTGGCGATTACAACGGGCAGCAGCAGGAGGGCTTTGGCCCGATGGAGCAGACCGTCTGGCAGGGGCGGCGCTGGTCGGCGGCGAATGCCTATTTGCGGCCAGCGATGAAGACCGGCCATGTGACGCTGGTGCAGGCTCTGGCAGAAAAGATCGTGATCCGGGACGGCTGCGCGCAGGGGGTGCAGGTGTTGCGCAATGGCGCGCGGGAGGTGATCGAAGCGGGACGGGAGGTTGTCGTGGCAGCCTCCTCCATCAATTCGCCAAAGCTGTTGATGTTGTCGGGCATCGGCCCGGCGGCGGAACTGAAATCCCACGGGATCGAGGTGAGCGCGGACCGGGCAGGCGTGGGCAAGAACCTTCAGGACCATCTGGAGATGTATGTGCAGATGGCCGCCTCCCAGCCGGTGACGCTCTACCGGTACTGGAACCTGATCAGCAAGGGATTGATCGGAGCGCAGTGGCTGTTCAGCAAAAGGGGCATGGGCGCCTCCAATCAGTTTGAAAGTGCTGCGTTCATCCGGTCCAGGGCAGGAGTGGAATACCCTGATATCCAGTATCATTTCCTGCCGATTGCCGTGCGGTATGACGGCAAGGCGGCGGCTGAGGGCCATGGGTTTCAGGCCCATGTGGGACCGATGAGGTCGAAGTCGCGCGGGGCGGTGACGCTGCGCTCGGCCGATCCGGCAGATGATCCGCGTATCCTGTTCAACTACATGTCCCATCCCGAGGATTGGGAGGATTGGCGCACCTGCATCCGCCTCACGCGGGAGATTTTCGGGCAGGACGCTTTCAAGCCTTTTGTGAAGCATGAGATACAGCCCGGACCGGATGTGCAATCGGATGATCAGTTGAACGATGCCATCCGCGAGCATGTGGAAAGCGCCTATCACCCCTGCGGCACCTGCCGGATGGGCGCGGCGGATGATCCGGGCGCCGTGGTGGACCCGGAGGCCCGTGTAATCGGCGTCGAGGGGTTACGGGTGGCAGACAGTTCGGTCTTTCCGCGCATCACCAACGGGAACCTGAATGCGCCGTCGATCATGGTGGGAGAGAAAGTCTCTGACCACCTGTTGGGGCGCGATCCGCTGGCGCGGGCGAATGATGAGCCCTGGATACACCCGGATTGGCAGAGCTCTCAGCGCTAGGGTCTGTTGACATTCAGCACAGTTCACCAGCGCGAGACAGATTTTGCCTCCAGCGTCGCTGATTTGACCGCAGCGATGCGGGCCATCGGAAGGGCAAATCAGCGACGCTGGAGGCAAAATCTGTCTCGCCGCGAAGCGGTTTCGCCGAAATTGACCAGGGCGGCGTCACGTGAGCTTGAAATAACCCGCTATTCCTGCGCTCACGTTCCTAGACCTGAGCAATTTCGGACTGAAACTGGTGAATTGTGATGAATGTCAACAGACCCTAGGCATTTCTTAACTAATGTTAAGATCTTCCGTTGATTAACGCCTGAACCGCCCCCACCTTCGAGGGGTGTTAAGGGTTTGTTTACTTATTGTCGGGACGCTTATGGCGGTCCCCGTGGCGGCGGCTGAGGCCGAGATCACGGGCACCCTGCGCGTCGTGGATGCCGATACCGTTGATGTCGCCGGACAGCGCATCCGGCTGCACGCCATTGACGCGCCAGAGGTCGATCAACCCTGCGAGACAGAACATGGACAGCCCTGGGCCGGGTGTGGGGCCTGGGTCAGCCATGTGGTGGCGCAGGATTATGACGGCGCCACAGCGCGGTGTATGCCGCTGGAGCGGGATGACTATGACCGGGTCGTTGCCCGCTGCTTTGTCGGCGGAGAGGATCTTGGGGCCGCGCTGGTGCGTCGGGGCTTGGCTTTTGCCTATGTGCAATACGGGGACGATTACGTGGCGCAGCAAGCCGCTGCGGCGGCGGTGGACCGGGGGCTGCATGCCTTGCGGGTGACCCAGCCGTCCTGGCATCGGCAGACGCGGGCGGTGGGCCGCATCCCGACTGATCCCGCATGTGCGATCAAGGGCAACATCGGCGCCAGCGGCAAGATCTATCACCAGCCGGGACAGGCCTTCTATGAACGCACCGGCATCCGGCCCGAACGGGGGGAGCGGTGGTTCTGTTCCGTAGCGGAGGCACAGGCGGCGGGGTGGCGCGCCGCGCGGCGCTGATCACTCCACCCGGTAGGGCAGGATGTCGCGATTGTCCGGGTCGACGATCAGTTTGCGCTCAAGCGGCGGCACGGCACGTTGGTGGCAATGCTGGCGGTCGCAGATCCGGCAGGAGATGCCGATGGGTTCAAACGCTGCCGCCCGCGTCATGTCCAGACCATCCGCATAGACCAGCGCACTGGCGTGGCGCATCTCGCACCCCAGCGCGATGGCAAAGCGCCGCACAGGCGCGCCAAAGCGACCTGCGGGTTTGGAGATGTCCCGCGCAAGGCTGATGTAACGGACACCGTCCGGCGTTTCGGCCAGTTGCCGCAGGAAACGGCCGGGTGTCTCAAACGCGCGGTGCACGTTCCACAGAGGGCAGGCCCCGCCGAAGCGGGCAAATTGCAACCGCGTGGCAGAATGGCGTTTGGTGATGTTGCCGGCCTGATCCACACGCACAAAGAAAAACGGCACGCCTTTGGTGCCGGGGCGTTGCAGTGTGGAGAGGCGGTGGGCCACCTGTTCGATGGAGGCGCCGAAGTGGCCTGCCAGCAGTTCCAGATCGTGGCGGCAATCCTGCGCCATCTGGTGGAAGGCCGTGTAGGGCATCAGCGCCGCGCCTGCGAAGTAATTGGCCAGCCCGATCTTGGCGATGTCGCGGGCGGCGGGGCTGTGAAAGCGGGCCAGATCCAGCGTGGCTTCGAGCAGGCTGTCCTGACGGGTCAGGGCCACTTGCAACAGCAGCTGGAAGGTCTGCGTCTCAGGTGGGGCGCGGTTGGACAGATACAGGATCTTCTCCGCCGCATCGAAGTGCCGCAGACTGTCGCGGTCGGCGAAATGCACGGTGACGCCTGTGTTTGACAGGGCCGATACGGCGGCAACGCGCATGTTGCGGTGTCCGCCTTCGCGGGTGGCGAACAGCTCTGCCGCGCGGTCGACCGCGTCGATGTAATTGTCGCAATAGTGGAAGAAGTCGCGCACCTCTTCCCAAGGGGAGGGACGCGCGCGGGCATCCTCGCGGCCCAGTGCTTCGTCGAGGGAGGCGAGGCGCTCATGCGTCTGGCGGTAGTGTTGGTGCAATTCGATGAAGGCGCGCGCAAGGCCGGGGGCGTTGGAGGCCGCAAGACGCAGATCGGCGAGGGGGGGCATGTTGTCGGCAAAGACCGGATCGGCGAGGGCTTCGCGCATGTCGCTGACAAGGCGTTCGCCATCGCCTGCGCTCAGTTCGGTGACGTCGAGGCCAAACTCGCTCGCCAATGCCAGCACAACGGTGGTACTGACGGGGCGGTTGTTGTTCTCCATCTGGTTGAGATAGGGCAGGGAGATGCCCAGCCGTGCTGCGAAGTCTTTCTGCGTCAGGCCAAGGCGCGTGCGCAATTCGCGCAGTTTCGCGCCGGCGTAGAGTTTTTGGCTGGCCATCGTATGCTCTTAGCAGATTTGCAGGGGCTTCAGTCTACCTTTGCAAAGCCTGCGCTGCAAGCCTGCGTGATCAGTTCGGGCGCAGGCCCAATGCCTTCTCCCGCCGGATCACCACAAGGATACACAGCAATCCGGCGATGGCGGTCAGCAGCATCAGCCACAACAGCGGGAAGGCGCCTGTTTCGGGTGTCAGCAGCGCCCCTGCCAGAACCGACAACCCCGCGCCGCCGCCGATCATGATCGCACCGCCCAGTCCTGCCGCTGTGCCTGCCAGATGCGGGCGCACCGACAGCATGCCTGCCGTCGCGTTCGGGATGCACAAGCCGTTGCCAAGGCCCACGAGCGTCATCATGCCAAAGAACGTCAGCGCGCTGCCGTACCCCGACAGGAAAATCATCAGTGACACCGTGCCACCCACCGCATTGGCAAAGCAGCCCCACATCACCATCGCGTTCACGCCAAACCGCGTGGCGTATCGGCCCGTGAGGAAGTTGCCAAAGAAGTATCCCACCGCCGGGGAGCCGAAATAGATGCCCAGCCAGAAAGGGTCGAGGTCGAACACAACACTGCCCACAAACGGCGCACCGCCCAGATAGGCAAAGAACGCGCCGGAACAGAATGCCGCGGCCATGGCATAGCCCCAGAAGCGGGGCGAGCGCAGCAGTTCCGGATACTCCGCAAACTGTGCCAGCATGGATTTATCCGAGATTTGGGCGGTCTCTCCCATGTCGAAATACACCAGCGCAAACAGGCTCAATCCAAGCGTCGCCATCAGCCAGAAACTGGCCTGCCATCCAAAGAGCTGCTCCAACCCGCCGCCGACGGCAGGGGCGACCATCGGCACCAGCGCCATGCCCATGGTGACATAGCCGATGACCGATGCGGATTGATCCTGGCTGTACAGGTCACGGATCACGGCGCGGCTGAGGACCATGGCCGTGGCGATGATCGCCTGGGAGATGCGGAAAAACAGGAACATGCCGGTGTTTGTGGCCATCAGGCAACCAAGTGTGGCCAGCACGAACAGGGCCAGCCCCCACAACATCACCCGCCTGCGGCCAAGGTTGTCTGACGCGGGGCCGATGAACAATTGCAGGATCGCGCTACAGAACAGGTAAAGCGGCACGGACAGGCCAATGATCGCGTAAGACGTGCCGAAATGCGCGGCCATCGCAGGCAGGCTGGGCAGGAAGACATTCATCACCAATGCGGACATGCCTGCCAGCAGGATCAATGTTGTGATGTGGGGGGCAGTGCCGCGATCCAGAAAACGGATCACGGGCGCATTGCCGGTGCTCTCATTCATGCAAATGCAACTAAACCGATCCGTTTTGGTTGTCCATGGGGCAAGCCGCAAAAGGTGTGAACTATGCAGATTTACAATTAGCTAACCGCTGTCTGAAAACACTTTGCAAATTTGCGAGAATGCCCTTTGGTTGTCCGCCATGCGGCGTTAGTATGCGCGGAAATTGCATGCAGGGGTTCCCGATGAAAGACATTCTTGAACAGCTCGAACAGCGCCGCAACGTTGCCCGGATGGGTGGCGGCCAAAAGCGGATTGATGCGCAGCATGGCCGCGGCAAGCTGACCGCGCGGGAGCGGGTCGATCTGCTGCTGGACGAGGGCAGTTTCGAAGAGTTCGACATGTTCGTCAGTCACCGCTGCACGGACTTCGGCATGGAAAACCAGCGGCCTGCGGGCGACGGTGTTGTCACCGGCTGGGGCACGATCAATGGCCGTCTGGTCTATGTGTTTTCTCAGGACTTCACGGTGCTGGGCGGATCGGTGTCGGAAACCCACGCCAAGAAGATCTGCAAGATCATGGATATGGCGATGCAAAACGGTGCGCCTGTGATCGGCATCAACGATTCCGGTGGCGCGCGTATTCAGGAAGGGGTCGACAGCCTTGCGGGCTACGGCGAAGTGTTCCAACGCAACATCGAAGCCTCCGGCGTGGTGCCGCAGATCAGCGTGATCATGGGCCCCTGCGCGGGCGGTGCGGTCTATTCACCGGCGATGACCGACTTCATCTTCATGGTCAAAGACAGCTCGTACATGTTTGTGACGGGCCCGGACGTGGTGAAAACCGTAACCAACGAACAGGTAACGGCGGAGGAATTGGGCGGGGCGGGGACCCATACCAAGAAATCTTCCGTTGCCGATGGCGCGTTTGAAAACGACGTCGAAGCGCTGGCCGAAGTGCGCCGCCTTGTGGATTTCCTGCCCTCCAACAACCGCGAAGCGCCGCCTGTGCGGCCCTTCTTTGATGAGCCTGACCGGATCGAGGATTCCCTCGACACGCTGGTGCCAGCCAATCCCAACACCCCCTACGACATGAAGGAACTGATCCTGAAGCTGGGGGATGAGGGGGATTTCTATGAGATCCAGGAAGACTTTGCGAAGAACATCATCACCGGGTTTATTCGGATCGAAGGCCGCACCGTTGGTGTGGTGGCGAACCAGCCCATGGTCTTGGCGGGCGTGCTCGACATCGACAGCTCCCGCAAGGCCGCGCGGTTTGTGCGCTTCTGCGATGCCTTTGAAATCCCGATCCTAACGCTGGTGGATGTGCCCGGCTTCCTGCCCGGCACGACGCAGGAGTATGGTGGCGTGATCAAACACGGCGCGAAGCTGCTGTTCGCCTATGGCGAGGCGACCGTGCCGATGGTCACCGTGGCCACGCGCAAGACCTATGGGGGGGCTTATGTGGTGATGGCCTCCAAACATTTGCAGGCGGATTTCAACTATGCCTGGCCCACGGCAGAGGTTGCCGTCATGGGCGCAAAGGGCGCGGTGGAGATCATCCACCGTGCAGACCGCGACGATCCGGAGAAGATCGCAGCGCATACCGCGCATTATGAAGACCGCTTTGCCAACCCGTTTGTCGCGGCAGAGCGCGGGTTCATTGACGAGGTGATCCAACCGCGCACCACGCGCAAGCGCATCGCGCGGGCGTTTGCATCGCTGCGGAACAAGAAGACGACGACGCCTTGGAAAAAGCACAACAACATTCCGTTGTGAGACCGGCAGTGTTTTGTACGTCCTCAAATACCTTGTGGGGCAGGGGAGCGTTGAAGTGAAAGCGCTCCTCACGGCTCTCCTTATTTTGGCTTCCCCCGCGCTGGCTATGGATGTGCCCTCCGGCCAGCCCGTCACCTTGCACGAAGTGCTGGTCGACGAAGTCGGCACCGAAGCCTGGGTGCGTTTCCGCTTTGTCACGCCAGACATCTCACGCGATGGCGGCAGTGTTGCCTATGAGGTCGCTGCCGACGATATGACTCACCTGTGCGAGCAGCTTGCCATCCCCTACATCGGCGAGTTTGCGCTGACGGCGGACGTCATAATCATCGCATTGGCCGACCGGATCACCGAATTTGGCATTCCTGACCCAGCAGCGACACAATTCATCGAAGCCTACAGGGCCGATGGCGCCACATGTTCTTGGGAGCCGCTGTGATGTCGCCACAACATATAGATCAATTGGCCGATTTCCCGGCGGTCAATGGTGCATGGGAGACACATCGTTGCCGATTGCACGTTGCCCCATATGCAAGTGCAGCACTTTCACATATTGTGCCGCCAAGGCATACCTGTGTATCCCTTACCTCTAACCCGGGGTCCGCGAGGCGCGTAGCAGTGTCGGATCTCATTAAAATTGACAGGAGACATCAATGTCCAAGAGCATCAAACTGCTGGCCATGTTCGGTTTTGTCGCCACCGTGGCCGCGTGCGGCTCCAGCGGCCAGACCGACGAAGAATACGTTGTGGTTGAGCCAGAGCCCATCACGGTTGAGCCAACATACACCGGTAAGTACAAGTAATTTACCATCAGGACAGGCGGCGACGCCTGTCCTGAACCCCACGCAGGCCCCAGTGAAGGAGGCCGCGTGATGCCCGCCTATATGCTCAAACATCGCGGGTTTCCGGGCCGTCTGCCCGGCACCGATTTCCAGTTTACCATCCGCAGACCCAATCCGCGCGGCGTGACCCCGATCACCCGGCGTGAGCGACGTTCCGACCGCAAGCCGCCCGACCGGCGCGCCGATACGGCTTTTATGATGGCCTTGTGGGAAGCCTTCGGCGATCAGCCGTTTGAGCGGGGCAATCTGGATGCGGGGCGTTTGTCATGGCTCTTTGGCCGTGAGGTTCTGCCTGCAACAGACCCGTTTGACCCTGCGGATTACGAAGCCCTGCTGGTCATCGACGAAGGTGCAGCGCGGGCGGCATTCCCGGAGGCGTTTCCATCATGATCGGCGTCTTCCTGCCAGCCTTCCGACCTGTTGAGCGAGCCTTGGCCGATTTCGCGCCCCGTCGACGTCAGTCCTTGGCGTGGGCCTCCAAGGGCCGCAGATATAGGGCTGCGGTGCAGGATGTGGGCAACACACAGCCTGCGTCGCTCAGACGAGACCAGACCCCTTCCCCTGGCGGGCGGCGGCACGCAGCCGCGCTGCCGTTGCCCGCATCTTTCATGCTGGTGTGCGCATGGGGAAAGCGCTACGGTAGCGTCACAAAAACCGGAGGCGCGGAACCGGGCCAGAAGCCCTGCGTTAATCCGGTACAGAAGAGCATTGAAGGAGCAGGTCCATGTCTATCCGTACATATATCCTCGCCATTGCTGCCTGTGGCAGCCTTGCCGCCTGTGGCGACACGCTGGGCGAACAAGCGCTTGCCGGAGGTGCCATCGGCGCCGGTGCGGCAGCCCTCACCAGCGGCAGCCTTGCGCAAGGCGCTGCCATTGGTGCGGCAGGCAATATCGCCTATTGTCAGCTTAACCCCGGCCGCTGCTGATCTGACAGCCCCGTCGGCGGACGCCACTGCGCGCCGCCCCGATACAGTTTCACACCCCCGCACAGGCATGCCTGTAGCGGGGCTTTCCGCGTTTATCCAAAGACCCAGAAGGATACCCCATGTTCAATAAAATCCTGATCGCCAACCGGGGCGAGATCGCCTGTCGCGTTATCAAGACCGCGCGCAAGATGGGGATTGCCTCTGTTGCGATCTATTCCGACGCGGATGCAAATGCGTTGCACGTCAAGATGGCCGATGAAGCCGTCCACATTGGCCCGCCCCCCGCGAACCAGTCCTACATCGTGATCGACAAGGTCATGGCCGCGATCAAGGAAAGTGGGGCAGAGGCCGTGCATCCGGGATATGGTTTTCTAAGCGAAAACAGCAAGTTCGCGGAGGCTCTTGAGGCCGCTGGCGTCGCCTTCGTTGGCCCGCCTGTTGGTGCGATCGAAAAGATGGGGGACAAGATCACCTCCAAGAAAATTGCACAGGACGCCGGTGTCAGCACGGTGCCCGGCTACATGGGCCTGATCGAAGACGCGGATGAGGCGGTCAAGATTTCCAATGACATCGGTTATCCGGTGATGCTCAAGGCCTCTGCCGGGGGCGGCGGCAAGGGGATGCGGATCGCATGGAACGACGCAGAAGCGCGTGAGGGCTTCCAGTCGTCCAAGAACGAAGCGGCGAACTCCTTCGGGGATGACCGCATTTTCATTGAGAAATTTGTGACCCAACCCCGCCACATCGAAATTCAGGTGCTGTGTGATGCCCATGGCAACGGCATCTATCTGGGCGAACGTGAATGTTCGATCCAGCGCCGCAACCAGAAGGTTGTCGAAGAAGCGCCCAGCCCCTTCCTTGATGAAGCAACCCGCAAGGCCATGGGCGAACAGGCGGTCGCACTGGCGCAGGCGGTGGGGTATACCTCTGCCGGGACGGTCGAATTCATCGTGGATGGCGACAAGAACTTCTATTTCCTTGAGATGAACACCCGTTTGCAGGTGGAACACCCGGTCACCGAACTGATCACGGGCGTCGATCTGGTGGAACAGATGATCCGGGTGGCGAATGGCGAAAAGCTGACCATCAGCCAGAAGGACGTCACGCTCACCGGCTGGGCGATTGAGAACCGTCTTTACGCCGAAGACCCCTATCGCGGCTTCCTGCCGTCGATTGGCCGACTGACCCGCTATCGCCCGCCGCAGGAACTGGCCGCGGGACCATTGTCCGACAATGGCAAATGGGCCGACGACGCGCCTGTGGCGGAGATGGCGGTGCGCAATGACACCGGCGTTTTCGAAGGCGGTGAAATCTCCATGTATTACGACCCGATGATTGCCAAGCTCTGCACCTGGGCGCCCACACGGGCGGAGGCGATTGAGCAGATGCGCGTGGCGCTCGACAGTTTTGAAGTCGAGGGGATCGGGCACAATCTGCCGTTTCTGTCCGCGGTGATGGATCACCAGATCTTCATCGACGGCACCATGACCACGGCCTTTATCGAAGAACAATACCCCGACGGGTTCGATGGGGTTGAACTGGCCGAAGCGGAATTGCGCCGGATCGCAGCGGCGACAGCGGCGATGCACCGCGTGGGTGAAATCCGCCGCGCGCGGGTTTCGGGCCGGATGGACAACCACGAACGCAAAGTGGGCAGCGACTGGAACGTCGCGGTGCAGGGCCATTCCTTTGACGTGGTGATTGAAGCGGACCCCGGCGGGGCGACGGTGCATTTTGACGACGGCTCCAGCCTGCGCGTTGCAGGCGATTGGACACCGGGGGACAAGCTGGCCACGATGACCGTGGCAGATGCGCCTTTGGTGATGAAGGTCGGCAAGATCTCGGGCGGGTTCCGCATCCGCACGCGGGGCGCTGATCTGCGCGCGCATGTGCGCACGCCGCGTCAGGCCGAACTGGCCCGGCTGATGCCTGAGAAAGTCGCGCCCGATACCTCCAAGATGCTGCTTTGCCCGATGCCGGGTCTGGTGGTGAAGATGGATGTGGCTGTGGGCGACGAAGTGCAGGAAGGTCAGGCGCTCTGCACCATCGAGGCGATGAAGATGGAAAACATCCTGCGCGCCGAGAAGAAGGGCGTTGTCGCCAAGATCAACGCCGAGGCAGGCGACAGCCTTGCCGTGGACGATGTGATCATCGAGTTCGAGTGAACGAGAGCGGCGTCATATCCTGGGCCTCCGGCGTGGATGCCCGCATCTGGCAGGCGGTCATTGCGGGCGCTTTCCTTGCGGCGGGGTGGCTGGTCAACGGCTGGCAAAACCGCCGCGTGGCAGCTGCCTTGCGGGCGGAAAAACTGCGTGACTACCACCGGGCGATCTATGCGGAGATCGGGGCCAATCTTGCCAACCTCTGGGACGCTGCGGAGTTGGAAAGCTACCGCGATCAGATGGTTGAACGGATGAAAGACGACCCGGCCTTTGTGCCCTTCATCCCGATTGAGCGGCATGACACGGTTTTTGACGCGCTGATTGCAGA
The DNA here is from genome assembly GCF_947500075.1 of uncultured Sulfitobacter sp. Lineage (GTDB taxonomy): Bacteria > Pseudomonadota > Alphaproteobacteria > Rhodobacterales > Rhodobacteraceae > Sulfitobacter. The sequence goes on from NZ_CANMQS010000005.1 coordinate 113,631, forward strand.
TATTCACATCCTGCCGCGTCAGACCATCGACCCGATTGTGATCTATTATTCGCAGTTGAAGTCAGTGGCCGCATTGGCTGCGGATATGCGTGCAGATGCTTTTGCGGCGATGGAACCCGCACGCCGCATTGTCATGTATCAGGATTACATCGCGATGAAGGTGCAACTGCTGGCCTTTGGCCGCTACGCAAATGCCCTGATAGATGCGTTTTCACGGGGCGGCAAAGCGGCGGCAGATGAAAAAGCAGCGCGGATCAATAGCCGGGCTGAGGGCCCGTCCGACCGGTCAGGGGAATAGGGATGTATGTATCCTTGTCCATTTCTGGTCTCCGTTGGTGGCTTCTTTCATCTCATAACATAGAGATGACGGTGCCTTGGTACAAGGTCTACTGCCCGGCAGCTTCCTTGCTGTCGCGGATTTCGCGTTGCCGCATGGGCATTTTGTCAATGCTGCGCGAAATCTCCCGCACGGACCACGGGAAGGGTTTGCGCAGCTTGATGCCGCCATCCTTGCCCACCAGTACCAGCATGAACCCACGGGGCCGCATTTTCAGCCTCAGCGCACTGCGCGCTGCCGGATCCGTATCGGTCAGGACAATCACATCACGTTCCAGAAGATCATCTTCGCGGGCCTGCAACAGTGACATCTGCTCAATAAAGGCGGGGTCGTTTTCGCTGTCGGCAAAAACAACCACAGGGCGCTTTTTCCAGCGGAACTCGCTCAAATCTTTCATATCTGCGGGCATAAACAGCGCGACCGGGGGCGAGGCATCGCTGGCCTGTGCGGTGCCAGCCGCGCCCATGAGGGCACTAAAAACAAGTGGTATCAAGCGTTTCATCATCACTCCTGTTGTGCATGATATAGCCATGTTGCGCCAAAAAGCGATGCACAGACATGTGCTTTTTTTCATTAAGTCACCTGTAAGAGGTTTTGTCGCATGAAGGGGCCAACCCTCAGCATCCGGCCGACCGGGGCGGCCGTTCCAAGACAGGCAGGATCCGCACAAATGGATGTGACTTTGCATATTGGTGCCCACCGCACCGGCACGACCACCTTTCAACATGGGGTGCGTCAGCATCTTGCGGCGCTGCATGAACACGGCATTGGTGTCTGGGGGCCTGAGCGGACGCGCAAATCCGTGTTTCCGGGGTTGTTCCAGAATTCCACCGCGCCGCGCAAACGCAACCCGGCCCTGCGCGCGCAGGGCCGCGCGCGTATGCTTGCCGCCCGTGCGGAGCAGGACGGCCTCAAACAGCTTCTCGTCAGTGATGAGAACATGCTGGGCAGCTGTGCGCACAGCCTGCGTCACCGCGCGCTGTATCCCGCAGCGGGGGAGCGTATGGCGCGGGTCTCTGCGGCTTTTGCGGGGCGGATCAACCGGATTGTTCTGTCTGTGCGGGCGCAGGATGTCTGGTGGGCCTCAGCGATGGCGCTGGTGGTGGAGCGGGGCCATCCGGTGCCGACGCCCGCGCGCCGCGCGGCAATCTGCAACAGCGCGCGCACATGGCGCGACGTGATCACCGACATCTCCTGCGCTGTGCCGGAGGCGGAGATTTGCGTGCTGCCATTTGAGCATTTCGCAAACCGGCCCCACGCGGTGCTGAGCGCGGCTGTGGGGTTTGATCTTCCCTATGCCAAGGCCCACAAGGTGCCGCGTCTGAATGCGTCCTGGGATCTGCGCAAACTGCGGGCGCTGGTGGCAGAGCAGGCGGGCGATCTGACCCACCTGCCGGATCTGGATGGAAGGTGGCAGCCGTTCACCCCTGAACAACAGGCCAGACTGGCCGAAGACTATGCCGACGACATGCATTGGCTCATTGCCGGTGCAGACGGTCTGGCGACCCTGACAGAAGACACGCTCCGGCGCAAAGTGGAGACACATCCACACCCCGGACAGATGACAAAAGGACATGGATATGACGACCGACAAGGACAATTGGCGCAGTCTGGCGGAGGGTGAGCTGCGCGGGCGCAGCCCTGATGACCTGACCTGGCACACGCTGGAAGGCATCCCCGTGCAGCCGCTTTACACGGCTGAGGACACGGCCGGATTGGACCATTTGGGCGGCATCCCCGGTCAGGCCCCATTCACACGCGGGGTGAAAGCCACGATGTACGCGGGCCGTCCCTGGACGATCCGGCAATACGCCGGCTTCTCCACAGCCGAGGAATCCAACGCCTTCTACCGCCGCAATCTGGCGGCGGGTCAGCAGGGGGTGTCGGTCGCCTTCGATCTGGCCACCCACCGTGGCTATGACAGCGACCACCCCCGCGTTGAAGGGGACGTGGGCAAGGCCGGTGTGGCCATCGACAGCGTGGAGGACATGAAGATCCTCTTCGATGGTATCCCGCTCGACAAGGTCTCGGTCTCCATGACCATGAATGGCGCGGTGATCCCGGTTCTGGCCAGTTTCATTGTGGCAGGGGAAGAGCAGGGGCATGACCGGTCGGTGCTGGCGGGCACAATCCAGAACGACATCCTCAAGGAATTCATGGTCCGCAACACCTATATCTACCCCCCCGAACCTTCGATGCGGATTGTGGCGGATATCATCGAATACACCGCCAATGAGATGCCAAAGTTCAACTCCATCTCCATCTCCGGCTACCACATGCAGGAGGCGGGCGCGAACCTTGTGCAGGAGCTGGCCTTCACGCTGGCCGATGGCCGCGAATACGTACGCACGGCGATTGCCGCAGGCATGGACGTGGACAAATTCGCACCGCGCCTGTCGTTCTTCTTCTGCATCGGCATGAACTTCTTCATGGAAGCTGCCAAGCTGCGCGCCGCGCGCCTGCTGTGGTCCCGCATCATGGATGAATTCAAGCCGCAGAACCCCAAATCCTCCATGCTGCGGACCCATTGCCAGACCTCTGGGGTGAGCCTTGCGGAGCAGGATCCCTATAACAACGTGGTGCGCACCGCCTATGAAGCGATGAGCGCGGTTCTGGGCGGCACGCAGTCGCTCCACACCAACTCGCTGGATGAGGCGATTGGTCTGCCAACGGATCACTCGGCGCGCATTGCGCGGAACACACAGTTGATTTTGCAGGAAGAAACCGGCGTGACCAATGTGGTCGATCCATTGGCCGGGTCCTACTACGTTGAGAAGTTGACCGCCGATCTGGCTGATGCCGCATGGAAGCTGATCGAAGAGGTTGAGGAGATGGGCGGCATGACCAAGGCCGTTGCCTCCGGCATGCCCAAGCTGCGCATTGAAGAGGCGGCAGCGCAGCGACAGGCCAACATCGACAGGGGCGACGAAGTTGTTGTGGGTGTGAACAAATATCGCCGGGATGAGGAAGATCCGATCGACATCCTCGACGTGGACAACATGGCTGTCCGGGACAGCCAAATCGCGCGGCTCAAGACCATCCGCGCCACCCGCGATGAGAGCGCCTGCACCGCAGCGCTCGAAGAGCTGACGCGCCGCGCACGGGACGGCGGCAATCTGTTGGAAGGCGCTGTTGCGGCAGCGCGGGCACGGGCCACTGTGGGGGAAATCAGCATGGCTATGGAAAACGAATTTGGCCGCCACCGGGCAGAAGTGAAAACCCTCGCCGGGGTTTACGGGGCCGCATATGAGGGTGATGCGGGCTTTGCGGACATCCAGAAAGCGGTTGATGACTTTGCCGAAGACGAAGGTCGGCGCCCGCGCATGCTGGTGGTCAAGATGGGGCAGGACGGGCACGACCGGGGCGCCAAAGTGATTGCCACCGCCTTTGCCGACATCGGTTTTGACGTGGATGTGGGCCCCTTGTTCCAGACCCCTGCGGAAGCCGCACAGGATGCGGTGGACAACGACGTGCATGTCATTGGCATTTCCTCTCAGGCGGCGGGGCACAAGACGCTTGCGCCGCAGCTGGTGCAGGCGCTCAAGGACGCGGGTGCGGAGGATATTCTGGTGATCTGCGGCGGCGTTATTCCGCAGCAGGACTACCAATACCTCTATGATGCTGGGGTGAAGGCGATCTTCGGGCCGGGTACGAATATCCCGGCAGCGGCGCAGGATATCCTCAAGCTGATCCGTGCCGCGCGCAGCTGATCTGATCCTCCGCGACGCCCGACAGCAGGACCTGCCTGCTGTCGGCGCCTTGTGGAATGCGATGATTGCAGACACCACCGCGACCTTCACGACCGTGCTGAAAACCGATGCGGACATGCAGGCGCTTCTGACCCGCAGCGCGGATGCGTTTTTGGTGGCAGAGCGGGAGGGCGCGGTGCAAGGGTTCATCACATGGGGGCCGTTTCGCGGCGGCCCCGGCTATGCCCACACGGCGGAACACACGATCATCACGGCACGGCAGGGGCGCGGTGTGGGGCAGGCCTTGATGCAGGCCGCTGAAATCCGGGCCAAGGGGCAGGGCATTCATACCCTCGTTGCTGCCATATCAGGTGAAAACACCGCAGCCATGGCCTTTCACACCCGGCTGGGATTTGCCAAAACCGGGCACCTGCCGCAGGTGGGCCGCAAACAAGACCGCTGGCTTGACCTGATCTTGATGACAAAGACCCTCGATCTGCCCTGACTTTCCTGTTTCAGCCAGATAGGATGCGCTCATGTCGATTTGGACCCGCATCACCGAAGCACTTTCTGCGCTCACGTCTGGCGAAGGGCTGGCGGCGGTCTTTGACCGTCTGCGCACCCCGCCTGAACGCTCTGTCGCCTTCACCATTGCGGTGATTGCGCTGGGGGCGAAGATGGCCAAGGCGGATGGCCTGGTCACCAAGGATGAGGTTACCGCCTTTCGCGAGGTCTTCCAGATTGCGGAGGCAGACGCCGGGCAAGCGGCGAAAGTGTTCAACCTTGCGCGGCAGGATGTGACCGGTTTTGACGACTACGCCCGGCGGATTGCCACGATGTTCGAAGGCCAGCCGCAGATGCTGACCGACCTGATGGAAGGGCTTTTCCACATCGCGATGGCTGATGGGTTCTATCACCCCAATGAAAACGCGTTTCTGGAAGAGGTTTGCGATATTTTCGGTCTGGATGAGGCGGATTTTGCAACGCTGAAGGCGCGCTTTGTGCCCAACAGCTCCCCTCTGCCGCATTCTGTGCTGGGCATCCCGCCGGATGCCACGCGGGCGGACGCGCGCAAGGCATGGCAGAAGCTGGTGCGCGCCAATCACCCCGATGCGCTGATTGCCCGTGGCCTGCCGCCAGAGGCGATCCGTCTGGCCGAGAAACGCATGATCGACATCAACCGCGCCTGGGAAACCCTGTCCGGCAAAGCCGCCTGATGCGGCTTGCGACCTACAATGCCGAATGGTTCACGTCACTTTTTGATGATGATAATCAATTGTTTGAGGATGACGGCTGGTCTGCGCGCTATAACGTAACCCGCGCCCAGCAGACGCAGGCGCTTGGCGTGGTGTTTCAAGCCATGGATGCCGACGCGGTCCTGGTGATTGAGGCGCCTGACACCAGCAAGAAACGCTCAACCGTGCAGGCGCTTGAGACCTTCGCGGCGCGGTTTGATCTGCGCACAACCCATGCCGCAGTTGGTTTCTCCAACGAGACGCAGCAGGAAATTGCGCTGCTCTATGATCCCGAAAAGCTGAGCGTGCGCCATGATCCGCAAGGGGTGTTCACCGGCCCGGAGGGGGCCAGTGGCGCGCCCCGGTTTGATGGGGCGCTCAGGATTGATCTGGATATTGATGCCACCGAAGACCTTGTGGTCTTTTCCAAACCCCCGCTTGAACTGGCGGTTGAGACTGCATCCGGCTTTGCCTTCTGCCTGATCGGCGCGCATCTGAAATCCAAATCCCCCCATGGTGCCACCACGCCTGCCGAAGTGCTGAGCAAACAGGTCGCGAACCGGCGCAAACAATTGGCGCAGGCGATCTGGCTGCGGGGGCGGATTGAGGAACATCTTGCCGCGCAGACCCCGCTTATCGTTATGGGCGATCTGAACGATGGTCCGGGGCTGGACGAATTCGAGAGCCTTTTTGGCCGCTCCTCGGTTGAGATTGTGTTGGGGCATGGGCGGGACAATGCGCTCTTTGACCCTCATGCGCGGCAGGCGTTGTCGCGCAAGCTGGGGGCCATGCCGACCTCCGCCCGGTTCTGGATCCGCCATGAAAAACGGTATCTGCAAGCCCTTCTGGACTACATCATGGTCAGCGACCCCCTGCGCGCCCGCGCGCCGCGCTGGCGCATCTGGCATCCGCTGGATGATCCCGATTGCTGGCAAAGGGCTGACCTGCGCGACGCGCTTGTCACCGCCTCCGATCATTTCCCTGTCACGCTTGATTTTGACGCCTGACCTCGCAATTTCGCGGCAAATGTCCTATCTTCTGACCATGAAACACGCATTTGCCTTTTTCCTGATGCTGCTGCCGGGTCTTGCCGTGGCCGAGGAACACCGCGGGCTCACGCTGATGGAGCGGGGCGCCCAGATGTTCATGGAAGGCATTCTCAAGGAAATGGAACCGGCCATTGATAACTTTGGCGATCTGGCGGACCAGATGGGTCCCGCGTTCAAGAACTTCGCCGAAGAGATGGGACCGCGCCTTGGGGCCTTGATGGAAGAGGTGGAGGATTGGAGCCTTTATGAGGCGCCCGAAATCCTGCCCAACGGGGACATTATCATCCGCCGCAAGCCGGATGCGCCCAAGGAAACGCCCGAAGAAATGCCGCAGGTAGAGCTTTAGCGTCCCGCCCCTAGGCCTCTGCGCGGGCCTTCCGGCGGGTCTTGATCTCCACCTCGGCACCAAGGGATGCGGCCAGCGAATTCAGCCGCGCTTCCGCCACTTCGCCAAACAGGGGCAGCATGTCCTTGGTCAGCACCAGTTGCAGGATCTTCTTTTTGGGGAACCAGCGCAGTTCGCCCCGGTCCTCATCCTTGTTCATCCACAGCATCGCGCCAAATCGCATGGCTTTGCCCAGTATTTCCGCCTCGTGCCGGGTCTTTTCGTCGATCATCTCATAGAGTTCTTCGAAGCGGGTGTTCTCGCGCTTGTTGGAGTAGCGGTGCAGCAGGGCCAGCCCCAGAAAGATCCGTTCAGCGTGTTTCAGCCCGCCCAGATTGGCGCGGGTGGCGTTGTCAAAACAAACCTCTGCCCGGTAATCGGGATGCGCGCGCCAGCTGACGTCGTGCAAGAGGCACGCCGCCTTGATCAGCCGTTTGCGGGGCGCCGGGGCAGATTTGTAGAGCGGTTGGATGAAGGTGTTCAGGATCTTGCCAAATCCGGGCGTGCGCGCGTCCTTGGCTTCGGCGAAGCGGCAGGCCTCGATCAGCGGGTCACGGTCACGCAGACGCTGGGGCATCTGTTCATAGAGCATCCCTTCGCGGATGCCGTAGCTTGAAACGGCGATGTCCTTGGGGCGGAAGGTCTTGACCAACCGGCTGAGGACCGTTGCGGCGTAGGGCACCAAGGCCATCCGCGCGCTGGAGACGCCTGCAATCTGGCGCAGCTCCTCAATATTGGATTTTCTGATGAATTTGACTGTCGCGCTCACGGCGCGTGGCGTCATGCGGTATTCGTGCAGCACATGCAGCGGATAGCCACGCCGCATCATGTCAATCCGTGCAATCGCCCGCCAGGAGCCACCGACAAGGAACAGCCGATCCCGTTGCGGGCCCATCCGGTCGGCGAGTTTTTTCATCACCTCTTTGACATGCGCCTCACGCGCCTTGGCGCCGCCTTTGAGGTCACGCAGTTTCAGCGGGCCAAGTTCCGACGTCACCCGGCGGCCCACGCGCCCGCCGGAAATCTCCGCCAGTTCCATCGACGATCCGCCAATGTCACAGACCAGACCATAGGCACCGGGCCAGCCCAGCAGCACGCCTTGCGCTGACAGTCGGGCTTCTTCCTCACCGTCAATGACCCAGATGCGCAGGCCGGTCTGGTCACGCACTTCCTTGCAGAATGCGGGACCATCGGTGGCATCGCGCACCGCAGCCGTGGCCACGCAGGTCAGCTCGCTCAGGCCCATGCCATCTGCCAGTTTCTTGAACCGGTGCATCGCGGCCAATGCGCGTTCGCGCCCACTGGGGGACAGGTGCCCGGTTTCGGCCATGCCTGCTCCCAGCGCGCACATGATCTTTTCGTTATAGAAGTAAGCAGGCGACCGCGCCGCGCCGTCAAACACCACCAGCCGGACAGAGTTGGACCCGACATCCACCACACCAACCCGCGACAGCCGCCGGGCGGAGGGATCTTCAAACAGCGGTTTGCCAAACAGCCCCAGATCAGCAACCCCGGTTTCGGGGACCGGGACGGGGGCAGAAACAGGCGGGTGATCGTCCATAGCGGGTCCTTGGTCTATGGGGCGTGCGGGGGCAAAATGGGGCAGGGGCGGCTTTGGGTCAATTGTTAACCTCTCAGTAGCCTGAATCCTCGGTATGGGTCAGCTTGGGCACATCGGATGCCCCCGCAGACCCGCGACCTGACAGGGACGGGTTCTCCATGAAGAACCGGTGGCAGCTGAAGGCAAACTGCCCCTCGGCCACGGGCGGGCGTTCGAATTTGCCATCGGGTGTCATCACCCAGCTTTGCGCCACATCCGCAAGGTTGGCTGCCATGATCTGATTGGTGATCTGTGCCTTGACGGTGGCGTTCTCAATCTCCACCAGCGTCTCCACCCGGCGGTTGAGGTTGCGGCCCATCCAATCGGCGGAGGAGATGAACACACGCGCCTTTTTGTGCGGCAAGCCAGACCCATTGCCAAAGCACACGATGCGCGAATGCTCCAGAAACCGGCCGACGATGGATTTGACGCGGATATTGTCCGACAGCCCCGCCACGCCGGGGCGCAAACCGCAGATGCCGCGCACCACAAGGCTGATCTGCACGCCAGCTTGACTGGCGGCATAAAGCGCGTCGATCACCTCACTGTCGATCAGCGAATTCATCTTGGCCCAGATCGCCGCCGGTTTGCCTGCCGCCGCATGGCCAGCCTCCGCCGCGATGAGCTCCAGCAGGCGTGGTTTCAGCGTGGTGGGAGAGATGGCAAGGTTATCAAGGCTTTGTGGCTGCGCGTAGCCTGACAGGTAGTTGAACACCTTCGTTGCATCACGTCCCAACCGCTGATCACAGGTAAAGAGCGACAGATCGGTGTAGATGCGCGCCGTGATCGGGTGGTAATTGCCCGTGCCGTAATGCGTGTAGGTCACCAGTTGCGTGCCTTCGCGCCGCACCACGGTGGAGATTTTGGCGTGGGTTTTCAGATCGAGGAACCCGTAGACCACATGCGCGCCCGCCCGTTCCAGCCGCCGCGACTGGTGGATGTTGGCCGCTTCGTCAAACCGCGCTTTCAACTCTACCAGCGCCGTCACGGATTTCCCGTCTTCAGCGGCCTCACACAGCGCTTCCACAATCGGGCTGTCACGCGACGTCCGGTAGAGTGTCTGTTTGATCGCCACCACATTCGGATCGCGCGCCGCCTGCGCCAGAAACCGCACAACCATGTCGAAGGTTTCATAGGGATGATGCAGCAGCATGTCTTTCTGCCGGATCGCCGCAAACATGTCGCCGTCGTGATCTGTCACCCGTTCCGGCACACGGGGCGTGAACTGCGGCCACAGCAGGTCGGGGCGGGCATCTGTCACCAGCTCTGACAGGTCATCAATGCCGATCATGCCATCGATTTCGATGATGTCGATGTCGGGCACGCCCAGTTCTTCCATCACCACGGCCTTGAGCTTTTCCGGCGCACCGGGCGACATGGTCAGCCGCACCACTTCGCCCCGGCGTCGGCGCTTCAGGGCCACTTCGAATTCGCGCACAAGGTCTTCGGCTTCTTCCTCCACTTCCAGATCGCTGTCGCGCAACACGCGGAATTCAAAGTGGGATTTCAGCCGATAGCCGGGGAAGAGCGCAGGGATATGCAGCACCAGCAGGTCTTCAAGCGGCAGATACCGCAAGGTGCCGGGCTCCGCAGGGAGGGAGACAAAGCGGTCGATCTGTGCGGGGATCGGCAGCAGGGCCTGCAGGGGGCGTTTGTCAGAGGTGCGTTCCAGCTGCAACGCCAGCGCAAAGCCGGTGTTGGGGATAAAGGGAAACGGGTGCGCGGGGTCAATGGCCAGGGGGGAGAGAACCGCGAACACCTGATTGAGGAACACGTCGTCCAGATGGACGCGGTCATCGTCGTTCAGATCGGCAAGCCGTTCCACCATGATGCCGTTGTTGTCCATCTCTGCCAGCAGATCGACCAGCACGCGCTGCTGGGTCATCATCAGGCTGCGGGCGTTTTCATTGATCAGCACCAATTGGTTGGCAGGCGTCAGGCCATCGGCCGCAGGGGTGGTGTTGCCTGCATGTGCCAATTCGCGCAGGCCTGCGACCCGAACGGTATAGAATTCATCAAGATTATCCGCAGAGATCGACAGGAACCGCAGCCGCTCCAGCAGTGGCACACGGGGGTTTTCCGCCTCTTCCAGCACACGCCAGTTGAACCCCAGCCAGCTTAGTTCACGATTGAAGAACCGGCCGGGGCCGGTGAAGTCGAGATCGGGCAGCTCCCGGGCAACCGGAAACGGCGCCTTGAGAAATTCGGCGTGAGACATGGCAGTGGTATGCCTTTGACGTGTAACGGTTTTACGAAGTCTCAATTATCGCCCGCTGGCGGGGTATTGTCCAGCGCGTCAAAGACATCGGCGGCCAATGCGCGGGTCACGGGCCGCTTGCCTGCAAGGCTGGCTGCATCCAGTGCCTGGGTCAGCGCAATTGCCGCGGCATAGGAACGGTCCATGCGGCGCAGAAGATAGGGGATCAGGTTTGCAGATGTGCGCAATTGGCGATCATCCAGCAGTTTGGCCAGCAGTACCGTCAGCAGGACATCGTCAGGTTCCTCGATTGTGATGGCCGTTGTGCCCTCAAGCCGGCTCACCAGATCAGGCAGGCGCAACCCCCAGGCCGCGACCGGCCCGGTGCCCGTCAGCAGCAGGTTCCGGCCATTGGCCAGCACCAGATTGTGCAGGTGAAAAAGCGCCGTCTCTGCCGCTGCATTGCCTGCGATGCGGGGCACGTCTTCGACCGCCACATGCCCTTGGGCGAGGGTGGGGACTTCCGTCTCCGTCAGCGCGGTTGCTTGCAGGATCGTCGCGCCGGAGGCCGCCGCCCAGACATGGGTGAGGTGGGTTTTGCCCGACCCTGTCGGCCCGCTCAACACCAGTTTGCCGCCTGCCCAATCGGGCCAGCGGTCAATCATCGCCAGCGCGACATGGTTACAGGGGGCGGCAAAAAACGCCTCTCGCTCCAATGCGGCACGGCTTGGCAGGTCAAGCCCAAGTTGTTTGGTCACTCGGGGTCCGCGTCGTGGCCGACGCCCTTGTACAGCAGGCTATCGTGGTATTGATTCACGCCAAAACGGATCAGCACGCCAAGGGCCGCCGCCAGCGGCACGGCAACCAGCATGCCGACAAACCCGAAGAGCGTGCCAAAGACTGACAGGGAAAGGATCAGCCACACAGGGTGCAGCCCGATCGAACTGCCCACCAGTTTCGGGGTCAGCACATTGCCTTCGATGGTCTGACCCAGCACAAAGATGCCCGCCACCAGACCAATCGACACCCAGTCCCCCCAGAACTGAAACAGCGCCAGCCCGATGGCCAGCGCGCCCCCCAGCAGGGCACCCAGGTAAGGGATGAAAGTCACAAGGCCTGCAATGAACCCGACCACCAGACCAAATTGCAGCCCGACGATCATCAGCGCGATGGCGTAATAGGTCCCAAGGATCAGGCAAACCGTGCCCATGCCCCTGATGAAAGACGCCAATGTCTGGTCAATCTCACCTGCCAACCGGCGGATGGTCGGCGCATGGTCCCGTGGCAGCAGCTTGTCGATGCTGGCCACCATCCGGTCCCAGTCCAGCAGCAGATAAACGCCCACCACAGGCACAATGACAAACAGAACAATCACGTTCAGCACGGAGGCAAAGGACGACAGGGCCGTTTCCAGCAATTGACCACCCCGTTCCTGCACCGCGACGCCAACAGAGTTGAGCGAGGTCCGCAAGGTAGAGGTTTCATCCAGCAGCGACGGGAAACGTTCGGTCAGGAACCCGCCCAGATCGCGGGCCAGTTGGGGGGCTGTCTCAAACAGGCTGACGGTCTGGCTGATCAATGTCGGGATCACCAAAAGCGCCATGATCACAAACAGCAATACCGCCACAATGGTGATCACGGCGGTTGCCAGTGCACGGCTCAGTCCCAACCGCTCCAGCCTGTCGGCCACGGGATCGAGGAAATAGGCAATCGCCCCGCCCAACAGGAAGGGCAACAGAACATCGCCCATGAACCACAAGGTGATCATCAGCACTGCGGCAGCAATGCCCCAGTATTTCAGTTGATCGCGGATTGGCAGGGCCATGGGATGCTCCATCTTTGGATGGACTTCACATCGCCCATGGGGCGCGGTCTTTCAAGGGCAGGTTGCGGAAAAGAACCCCGATGCCTGCACACCACGCATGTCTGACGCGGGTGGCGCCGTGCTGGTCAGCTTGCCTTCAACTGCGCCGAAAAACCGCCATCGGCAGGCGTCCCGGGCAGATCCGGCGCATGGATCAATGCTCTGCCAAAGCCGTCATCGTCGTTCACACCATACATGTTGTAGATGATCTTCCAGACGTCATCGTGCCGGGTCAGCATGACAAAGGTCGATGGCATATTGTGCACCAATTCGTTCCCATTGAAGAGCAGTGCATCGAACACGCCTTCAATGTTGTCTTCGTCCTTGTAGACGGCATATCGGCAGGACCGGACCAGCCGGTTCACGTCCTGGCTCTTGTGAAAGGTGCGCACGGAAAGGAACAGCGCCTTCAGGTCATCAGCCGTCTTTACGTTTTTCGGCCCCTCGAAGGTCTCAATCACCTGGGGCAGCAGAAAGTGGGGCAGAAAGGTTTCAAAGTCGCCGTCAATCAGGGCCTGACCGGTCCGGCTCAATACGTCATCCACAATCTCGGATGCTGGTGGGAAATCTGTCATGTCGGTCCTCAAATACTCAATAACTTCTGTCATCTGCAACGGCGAGAATGCGCCGGCGGGACTGTTTCAAAAATTATAACATGAGCCCAAGGATAATGGGCCTCAACAACGTAAGGTTGAACACGGGCACATGGCCGAATTATGGCACCCCGGCTGAAAGATTGTGTTGAATATGTAAAAGGCCCCCGCGAAGGAGGCCTTTCGGTGCTTGAGGATGTCTGAGCTTTAGTGGCAGGCGGGGCGGGTGCCGGGCAGCAGCACCTTGTCGACCACGTGGATCACACCGTTATCGGCCATGATGTTGGCGATCACGACGGTGGCCGTCTCACCGGTGCCATCCGCGATGGATACGCCAGCACTGCCTTTGGTGATGCACAGACGCTCGGAGGCGAGCACGGGCTTGAAGTAGTTGGATCCGTTGGGGATCATCTCGGCTGTCAGCTTCCGGTCATCGACGTGGTACAGCAGCACATCGGTCAGTTGGCCTTTGTTTTCCGGCTTCAGCAGTGTCTCAACGGTGCCTTCGGGCAGGGCCGCAAAGGCGTCGTTGACCGGGGCATAGACGGTGAAGGGGCCGGGACCTTGCAGGGTTTCAACCAATCCTGCCGCAGAAACAGCCGCCACCAGAGTGGAGAAACGCTCATCCGCAGAGGCGATGTCGACAATCGAGTTGGCCGATGCAGCGGTGCCGAATGTCAGGGCTGTGGCAGCGACGGCTGTAAGTTTACGCAAGTTTTTCATATCCAGGTCCTTTTCCATACTGCGTGTGCATTTTGCACACGCTTGATATGAGAGGGATACGCGGCGGATCACCAACTGGATCAAAAGTTTTTTGATCTCTTTGAATTGCCGGGTTCTGCCGTTGCGGCGGTCAGACCTTTGGCCTAATCAGGTGCAACCCAAATCAAGGAGCCGCCCCATGCGATTGTCGCGTTATTTCCTGCCTGTGCTCAAGGAAAACCCTGCCGAGGCGCAGATCGTCAGCCACCGGTTGATGCTGCGCGCGGGGATGATCAAACAAGCAAGCGCGGGGATCTATTCGTGGTTGCCGCTGGGCTTCAAGGTGCTGCGCAAGATTGAGAACATCGTGCATGAAGAACAGGCGCGGGCCGGCCATCTGGCGATGCAGATGCCCACGATCCAGTCGGCGGACCTGTGGCGGGAAAGCGGACGGTATGATGCCTATGGCGAGGAGATGCTGCGCATCACCGACCGGGGCGGGCGGGACATGCTGTTTACGCCCACGGCGGAGGAACTGATCACCGACATCTTCCGCGCCCATGTCAGCAGCTACAAGGACCTGCCGCTGACGATGTACCAGATCCAGTGGAAGTTCCGCGATGAAATCCGTCCCCGTTTCGGGGTGATGCGGGGCCGTGAATTCCTGATGAAAGACGGCTACAACTTCGATCTGACCAAGGAAGACGCGCTGCATGCCTACAACCGGCATCTGGTCAGCTACCTGCGCACCTATGAGCGGATGGGCCTGCAAGCGATCCCGATGCGCGCGGATTCAGGGCCCATTGGCGGCGATGACACCCATGAATTCCTTGTTCTGGCTGAAACCGGTGAATCGGAGGTCTTCTATGACAGCGCCGTCACCGATCTGACTTTCGGCGACCGCCAGATCGACTATGACAGTGTCGAGGACTGCGCTGCTGTGATGGAGGAGTTCACCCATCTCTATGCCCGCACCGATGAGACCCATGACGAAGCGCTTTTCAATCAAGTGCCGGAAGAGCGCCGCCGCACCGCGCGGGGTATCGAGGTGGGACAGATTTTCTACTTCGGCACCAAGTATTCCGACCCGTTGGGTGCAACCGTGCAGGGCTCGGACGGGAAACCCGTGCCGGTCCACATGGGCAGCCACGGCATTGGCGTCAGCCGCCTTCTGGGCGCGATCATCGAAGCCAGCCATGACGACAAGGGCATCATCTGGCCCGAAGGGGTCACGCCGTTCCATGTCGGCATCGTGAACCTACGGCAGGGCGATGACGAAGCCGATGCGGCCTGCAAGGCGCTCTATGACAGCATTTCCGCGTTGGGGATGGAGCCGCTCTATGACGACCGCAAGGACGGGGCCGGGGCGAAGTTTGCCACGATGGATCTCATCGGTCTGCCGTGGCGGATCACCGTGGGGCCACGGGGGCTCAAGAACGGTGTGGTTGAACTGACTTCCCGTCGCACCGGCGAGAGCGAGGAACTGCCGCCCGAAGATGCGGTCGTGAAGCTCACGCAGATTTACGCCGGGATGCTGTGACCGCGCGGCGCGCCTTTTGATTGGGGCGCGCCTTTCTGCTAGACTGCGCAAAACACGCAGGCAGGAGCAGTGCCTTGACCTTCAAACTCTTTGCCGCTGCGCTGTGTTGCGCGGCACAAACCGCATGGGCTGACATCCCCGAGAAGCTGGAAGCAGCCTTTCAAGGCTGGGTGGCCGACGTGGGGGCGGATGCCGCCGTGATGACCATCTGGCAAAAGGGGCAATTTCACCGCGATGTGGCGATCGGAATGGAGGCCAATGCCCCTGTCGAACTGGCCAGCCTCAGCAAAGCGGTGACGGCGCTTTGTGCCGCACATCTGATTGAGACCGGCGATTGGACGGCCGAAACCACCAGCCTGTCTGTTCTGGGCTATGGTCCTGATGCGCTCTCGGTTGGCGCTTTGATGACACACAGCGCGGGGCTGGGGCCGGATGACACGCAAGGTCAGATGCCGATCTGGCTGGATACACAGGCGGACCGGTCTGCCGATGCTGCCGCCACCGCGCTGACCCGCACGCCCCAGACGGCCAAGATCGGGTCATACGCCTATAACAACGAAAACTATGCGATTCTGGCGGCGATGATCAGCGCACAAACCGGAGAACCGCATACCACCTACTGCAAAGACAATGTGTTGTCGGCGGCGGGCGCAACAACCGCGATGCCTTCTGACCGCACGGCCAGCATGGCAGGCTGGGGCGGCTGGAAGATGAGCGTGCAGGACTACGCCCGTCTGATGCACTGGGCATACGGCCCGGAGGGCAGGATCGGCAGCGCCCCGCAGGACTGGCCCCAAGCCGACATGGGGGGTGGCGCGTTCTACGGTGTTGGCATGACCCAGCGCGCCTTTCAGGGCAGCATGAACTACAGGCACTTTGGCGCGTTGTGCTTTCCGGGGCGGATGAATGTCGGGACCTATGCGGTCAGTTGGATGACGGAGTGGCGTGTGGTTGTGTTCTATGACCGCTGCCTGCCGTGGGAGGATATGGTGCGTCTCGACAATGTGCTGGCAGCGGCGGTGCTCCAATGATCCTGCGTGCATTGACACTGGCTGGTGGATTGATGGGGGCGGCAGCGTCTTCGCAATTTCCCGAGTATTCCCAGCAGTATACCCAACGTCTGGGCGGTGCGGTGGATGCGCTGGCCGAAGTCGTGGCGGATTTTGATGCTTCAGCGGCAACTGTGGGGTTAAGCCGGGATGAAGCCTTGGCGCAGATGACCGGCACCGCCTTTCTGGACCGTCGCCGCATCGACATGCAGACGACCTTCGCCCGCCACGCGCGGCTGCAAGACGATCTGGTGACCATCCAGAACGCAGGCCCTTTCATGCGCGCCTATCATGCCAGCCGTCTGACTGATGGCCAGATCGCGCAGGCGGCATTTGCCGCCTATCAACCCGCCTTGCCGCTGAACTTTGCCGGGGTCACGTTTGCGGGTGCTGGTTTTGTTGCAGGGGCAGGGGCGCTGGGCCTTGTGTTGCGCCTTCTGTCATGGCCATTCCGCCGCCGCCCCGGACAAGATGCCAAGGCGGCTTGACCCCGCTGAAACCAGACCGCATAGGAGCCGTCATGGCCAACCCCACCGCCCGCACGGCACCCTTTGCCCCGTTTGAATGGATGATCGCCTGGCGCTACCTGCGCGCGCGCCGTGCCGAAGGCGGTGTCAGCGTGATGACATGGATCAGCCTGATCGGGATCACGCTGGCGGTGTTTGCCTTGATCGCCACGCTCTCTGTGCGCTCGGGCTTCCGGGCGGAATTTGTCGGCACCATTCTGGGCGCAAACGCCCATGTCACCGTCTACCAGTTTGGCGAAGTGCAGCCCAACGGCCAGCTCGACCGCCGCATCGCGGAGTATGAGGAACTGGCCGAAAAAGTGCGTGCCGTGCCCGGTGTGACCCGCGTCGCACCGCTGGTTCGCTCGCAGGTGATGGCCAACAAGGGCCAGCAGAACGCCGGGATCGAGGTCTACGGGATTGCACCGGTTGATCTCAAAACCATTCCCCGCATTGCCAATCCGGAGACAGCTTTGGGCGATATCGACCGTTTCGCGGACGGGATCGCCATCGGCAGCGGTGTCGCGCGGTCCTTGCAGGTGACGGTGGGAGACACGATCCGGGTGATTTCGCCCAACGGGGTGAAGACGGCCTTTGGAACCTCCCCCCGTGTGAACGGGTACGAGGTTGTGTATATCTTTTCGGCAGGTCGGTACGACATCGACCGCACCCGCGCTTACCTGCCCATCACGGAGGCGCAATCTTTCTTTAATCGAGAGGGGTTCGCAGACGAACTTGAAGTGATGGTTGAAGATCCCGAAGCTGTGGATAGCCTGACCTATCCTTTGTTGGAGGCGATGGGCGGCCCTGCGCAGGTCTGGACCTGGCGCGATGCTTCGGGGTCGTTCCTCAGCGCGCTGGATATCGAGGATCGCGTGATGTTCGTGATCATGAGCGTGCTGGTCCTGATTGCGGCGATGAACATCGTCTCGGGCCTGATCATGCTGGTCAAGAACAAGGGGCGTGACATCGGCATTCTGCGCACCATGGGGCTGACCGAAGGGTCGGTTTTGCGGGTGTTCTTCATCTGCGGGGCGTTCACCGGGATCATCGGCACGGCGTTGGGGGTGATCCTGGGCTGTCTCTTTGCGCTTTATGTCGATCAGATCTTTGCCTTTGTGAACTACCTCTCCGGTGGCACCGCCTGGGACGCCTCTGTGCGCGGGATCTATTATCTGCCCGCCAAATTGCAGCTTGGCGATGTCCTGTCCGCCGTGGCGCTGTCGCTGGGGCTGTCGTTCATCGTTACCATCTTTCCCGCCCGCCGTGCCGCACGGATGAACCCGGTGGAGGCCTTGCGGTATGAGTGATCCTGTGCTGCGCCTGACCGGCATCACCAAAGCCTATAACACCGGCAAACCCAACGAAGTCACCGTGCTGCGCGGCATTGATCTGAGCGTTGCACCGGGCGAAGTTGTCGCCCTTGTGGCGCCCTCGGGTGCGGGAAAATCCACTCTGCTGCACATTGCGGGACTGCTGGATGCGCCCGATGCCGGCCGGGTGGAGATCGCAGGCACCGACATGACGGGGCAGGGCGACCGGCGGCGCACGGCTGTGCGGCGGGGGGATGTCGGCTTTATCTACCAGTTCCATCACCTGCTGCCTGAATTTACCGCGCTGGAAAACATCGTGTTGCCGCAGCTGGCCAATGGCACCGCGCGGAGTGCGGCCGAAGACCGCGCGCGCGACCTGCTCGACAAGGTGGGGATCGCCGCGCGGGCGGATCACCGGCCCGCGGCCCTGTCGGGGGGGGAACAGCAGCGGGTCGCCTTTTGCCGCGCGCTGGCCAATGCGCCGCGCCTGCTGCTGGCGGATGAGCCGACCGGCAATCTGGACCCGTCCACCTCGGATCAGGTTTTCGCACGTCTGATGGATCTTGTCCGGGACACTGGCTTGTCTGCGGTCATCGCAACCCACAACCTTGATCTGGCGGCACGCATGGACCGACAGGTCCGGATGGAGGCCGGACGCCTGCACCTCGTGTAATGGGTGCTTGACGGCGGTGCGGCGGCTTTGCAAAGGTGCACCACAGCCCGCCATGAGGGCGCAGTAACAAAGGCACGCCATGGCGCAGATCTCTCTCCAGACTATCCACGACACCACGCAAGCCGCGCTGATGGCGCATGGGGCAGATGCCTTTCCCGCAGCCGAAGTCGCGCGCGCCGTGGCCGCAGCCGAAGCCGTCGGGAACAAGATCTGCGGTCTGTACTACGTCGAAAGCTATTGCCAGCAGTTGCGCTCGGGCCGGGTGAAGGGGGATGTGATCCCCACCGTGGACACACCGCGCCCCGCTGTGGTGCAGGTGGACGCTGGTTTTGGCTTTGCGCAACCCGCCTTTGCCTATGGCCTGCCCATCGCGCTGGATGCCGCACGGCAATCCGGTGTTGCCACGCTGGCGGTGTGCCACGCGCATACCTGCACATCGCTGGGATATTTTACCGAACAGATTGCCCGCGCGGGGTTCATTGGCATGGGGTTCACCAATGCCTCTCCCATCGTGGCCGCACCCGGTGGCAAGACCCGTGTGATCGGCACCAACCCCATCGCGTTCTCCGTTCCTGACGGGCAGGGCGGGATTGCGATGCAGTTTGATCAATCCACCACCACCGTGGCGCTTGGCAAGATCACCATGGCCAAGGCCGCGGGCCAGTCGATCCCCGAAGGCTGGGCGCTGGATGCGGATGGTAACCCCACCACGGATCCCGAAGCCGCGATCAAGGGCTCGCTGATCTCCACGGGTGGCTACAAGGGCTGGGGCTTTGGCCTGATGGCCGAAGTGCTGGCGGCGGGGCTGACCAGCTCTGTCCTGTCGCGCGATGTCAAACCGCTCAAGGCGCCCGAAGGCGCGCCCCATGATCTGGGGCAGTTTTATCTGGTCATTGACCCCTCAACCGCCGGGGATTTTGCCGAAAAGCTCGCCGCGCTCACGGAGGCTGTGGGGCAGGACGACGGTGCACGTATGCCGGGGCAGGGCAAGGTCAAAGCTGATCCGGTGGCGGTCGAAGACAGCGTCTGGGCCTCGATCGAGGCGCTGGCCAAGGGTTAAACCTGCTGCGTCAGCCAGACACCCGTTGCCATCAGCGCAATGCCACCCGCCCGTGTCAGGCTGAGCGGTGAGACCTGCGCGCCGAAAAGGCCGAAGTGATCAATCGCGGCGGCGGACAGCAACTGCCCCAACAACACGAAAAACACCGCGTTGCCCAGCCCGAAATGCGGCGCGATATAGGTGATGGTGAGGACGTAGAAAGCAATCAACGCTCCTGCCAGAAAGAGGTGTCTGGGCGCGGTCGCCAGCTTGCCCCATTGGTGCGGTCCCGTGACCAAAGCCACAACCAGACAGCTCAGAAATGCCACGACGAACAGCACTGTGGCGGCCGCCGCCGGTGCACCGATGGTGCGGCCCAAGGCGGCATTCATGGCCGCCAGCACCGGGATGCCGATGCCTGCCAGCAGCATGATGAAAGCATATTGGGCCATCAGAGCGTCCTCATCCGCAAATCCCCTCCAGTTCGACCCCGTCCCAGGGCAGGCGCACATCTGACGTCCGGGTCTGCGGGAGCGTGGAGACAGGCATTTCCTGTGCGATCAGGTCATGCAACCGCTTGGTGCGCGGCGCGTCCGGAGCCAGCGCGCGGCAGCATACGTATTCCTCCACGATGGAGCCTTGCTGCTCAAACCCGAAATCCAGAAACTTCGGATCGCCCTCAATATCAAAAAGATAGGGGTCGCGTTGAAACCCGTGTTCCGTGGCCGCGCGCAGGGGGGAATAGCCGGTGACCTTGCGGTTCTGCCACTGCCAGACGTGGGTCGCCTCATGCGCCAGCAACATCGCGGCAATCAGGCCGATCTTTTCAGGATAGGCAGGCATGTAGTCATCCAGATACCAATCCTTGTCGAACAGCACCGTGTTGAACAAGGCAACAGCCGCCGGTTTGGTGGTGACAATGGCTTCGGTCTGGGGCGGCAGGATCAGCTCGCGACAGGTGGTGCGGGGCCGTGGTTTGCGCCGAAACGTCACCGACCGCGTCGGCGCGCCGTCGTTCACCCGCATCCGGTCAAGGTTCAGGCTCGGCCCGTGCACTGTCTCCAGAAAGGCGCGCTCATTGGGGGTCAGGGGGCGACCGCAGACGGTCAGCAACAGGAAGGACAGCAAAAGAACAAGGACACGGGTCATGGGCACAGTAAGGCGCGCGCCGCGCGGCGGCGCAAGGGGGAATCAGCGCGCAAAGGTGGCTGTTGCAAGGGCCACTGGTTTGCCGCCGGGCAGGGCGGTCAGGGCGCAGCGGGTGAAGACCATGCTGCGGCCCGCGCGGGTGACTTCTGCCGTGGCGGTGATGCTGTCACCGGAGGCCGGACGCAGGAACTGCGTGTCCAGCGTGACCGTGCCCACCGGTTCCATCTGTCCAAAATGCCCGCCGCAGGCCAGCACCATCGCCGTGTCCGCCAAAGCCGTCAGCGCCTGGCCCGAGACGATCCCGCCCGTGCGGTTCAGCGCGTCGGTGATCGGGATTGTCAAAACGGTCCGGTCTGCGCTGATCTCCATCACGGTGGGCTGTAGGGCCAGCACCCAGGGGGCGAAGTTGTCTTCCAGAAAGGTTTGGGCGGTTTGGGGTGTCATGGGGGGCTCCGGCAAGGGCAAGATGGGGGCTGCACCTCGTAGGATGGGTGATTTCACCCATCAACCTCAACCCCGAAACCTCACCCCCGATGTTTCACGCCTCTGACGTCTCCGTGTGAATTCGTGACCGTTCGGTCCCTTTTTGTGTCACCCCAATGCCCCCATCTCTATCAGATCGCAGGGGCGAACTGCTCCCGCGGCGCACACCGCAGCGGAGGCACCGCTGCCTGGAAAGGAAACGCTATGATCCGTGTACTTGCCCCCACCGCCTTTGGTTTTGCCGCCTTGATGACCGTCTGGTGCCTGACCGCACTGACCTACATGATGTGACCCTTCGACCATCCTCCCGAAAAAGGCGCGCTCCGATTGATCTGGATCAGAGCGCGCCTTTTTTGCTGCGTGCAGGCTTCTTGCAGCCCAATGCACAGGAGTGACCCATGAAAATTCTCACAACCCTCGCCCTCATCTGCGCCCCTCTTGCGGCTCTGGCCCAGGACGCGGAGGTGGGCGAAGCCCTCTACCAGACCCACTGCGCCGCCTGCCACGGGATCGAAGCCACAGGCAACGGCCCCATGGCGCCGATCCTGACCCTGCAACCGCCGAACCTGCGGACGCTTACGGCGCGCCATGATGGCGTGTTCCCCGTGGTGCGCGTGGTGACACGCATCGACGGGCGCGATCCGTTGGTCGCCCATGGCTCGCCGATGCCGGTCTATGGGGATTTCTTTGAGGGGGACGATACGGCGCTGAAGGCGGAGACCGGGCAGCCGATCATGACGAGCCGGGCGATTGTGGATTTGGTGGCGTATTTGGAGGGGGTGCAGGAGTAGGGTGCGCATTTATTGCGCACCTTCTAACCTGCGTTTTATCTCTAGTACCATCAGTCGATCTCGTAAATGAGAGCAGATAATCGAGAAAGCGGAATGAAATTAAACGCAGTTCTCGAAGCGTTCGTAAGGATCCCAACTAAACGCAACTCTAATCCGACAACACTTTCGACAATTGCAAACACAGGACCACCACTCATCCCATTAGGATCGAAGTCAATTGGGGCTTCTGGAATAAATGAAAGTCGGTCTCGAAGTAAGGGTTCAGTTTCCACACCCCAAACAACATTTGGCCCAATCGCGTATGTGTTCATATCATAGTCAATGATGTTTCGATGGCTTGGATATCCGACAGCCGCGACCAGAACAGGTTTTGGCGTCGGAGCATCTATGTCAAACTTCGTCAGTTCAAACCAATTCGATCTCGCTAGTTTCCCAGCCATGACGAGGTCGGTGAATTCATAAGCTAAGCAATCAAAACTACTCTCGGTGCCACAGGTTTCTTCAGGAAATATTGCTCGGTGGCTTGATATGAAGGTCTTCCTACACTCTGCCGTCAATATCAGTTCATCGAACCCGTAGCCTGGAATTCTTGACTGATGCAAGCTTGTGAGCACGAAATGCTTGTCGCCAAATCTGCAACGGGTGAGCGAGCCGGATTTGCTAAGTCCATATTCTTCCAATTCATGTGCATTGAATATCGCCGGATCAGCAAAGCGTTCGATGTATTCACCAAGACTATTGGCTGGGACCTGTAAACCGCCATGAGAAATAGATGTAGATACTCTTGAACCAACAATTGTTTCAAATATACCCCTCAAACATCCAACTCCTCCACATACTTCGCATTCTCCTGAATATACGCAAACCGCAGCTCCGGCTTCTTCCCCATCAGCCGCTCCACCAGATCCCCGGTCTCCCCCGGCAGGTCCTCATCCACCGTCACCCGGATCAACTTCCGGGTCGCAGGATCCATCGTGGTCTCCTTGAGGTCCTTCGCATCCATCTCCCCCAAGCCTTTGAACCGCTGCAAATCAATCTTGCCTTTGCCGCCCAGACCCTTCTCCAGCCAGTAATTCTTCTCCGCATCATCCGCCACATAGAGCCGCTTGGCCCCCTGCGTCAGCCGGAACAGCGGCGGGCAGGCCAGATAGAGATGCCCGTGGTCAATCAACGGCCGCATCTGCGTAAAGAAGAATGTCATCAGCAGGGACGCGATATGCGCGCCGTCCACATCCGCGTCTGTCATGATGATGATCTTGTCATAGCGCAGATCGTCCAGATTGAACTTCGTGCCCATGCCACAGCCCAAAGCCTCGCACAGGTCATTGATCTCCGCATTGGTGTTCAGCTTGCCCGAGGCCGCGCCCAGCACGTTCAAAATCTTGCCTTTCAGCGGCAACAGGGCTTGGGTCTTGCGGTCGCGTGCCCCTTTACCAGAACCACCGGCAGAATCCCCCTCCACGATGAACAACTCCGTCCCTTCGCGGTCCTTCGAGGTGCAATCGGTCAGCTTGCCGGGCAGGCGCAGCTTCTTGGTGGCGGATTTGCGCGCGGTTTCTTTCTCCTGCCGCCTGCGCATCCGCTCTTCCGCGCGCAGGACAAGGAAATCGAGGATCGCTCCCGCGGATTTCGTATCCGCCGCCAGCCAGTTGTCAAAGTGGTCGCGCACCGCACCTTCGGTCATTTTCTGCGCGGATTCCGTGCTCAAACGATCCTTCGTCTGCCCTACAAACGCCGGGTCCGCGATGAAGCAGGACACCAAGGCACAGCCGCCAGACATCAGGT
Organism: uncultured Sulfitobacter sp.; assembly: GCF_947500075.1. Taxonomy (GTDB): domain Bacteria; phylum Pseudomonadota; class Alphaproteobacteria; order Rhodobacterales; family Rhodobacteraceae; genus Sulfitobacter. The sequence goes on from NZ_CANMQS010000005.1 coordinate 137,610, forward strand.
CCTCCCGCGTGATCTGCCCTGCCTTGCGGTTGTTCGCCAACTCCCCATACGCCTTGATGCCCTTGAGGATCGCCGCCCAGAACCCGGCCACATGGGTGCCGCCTTCGGGCGTGGGCACGGTGTTACAATAGGATTGGATGAACCCGTCCCGCGAGGGGGTCCAGTTGATCGCCCATTCCACTTTGCCTGCCGCGCCAAACTTCTCACCAAAATCGACCGAGCCGGAAAATGCCGCCTCCGAATAGGTCGTGGCCCCTGATAGCGTCTCCGTCAGATACTCCGACAAGCCGCCCGGAAAATGGAACGTCGCCTCCTGCGGCGTATCCCCATCGGCAATCTCCGATTTCCAGCGGATTTCCACGCCTGAGAACAGATAGGCCTTCGACTTCACCGATTTATAGAGCAACGCAGGCCGGAAGCGGTGGCTGCCGAAGATCTCCTCATCCGCGTGGAAGGTCACCGTTGTGCCCCGCCGGTTCGGGGCCGCGCCCACCTTCTCCAGCTTGCCCAAAGGCACCCCACGCGAAAACCGCTGTTCATAGACCTCTTTGTTGCGCGCAACCTGCACCACCATGCTGTCGGACAATGCGTTGACCACAGACGATCCAACCCCGTTCAAACCGCCGGAGGTCTGATAGGCCTTGCCCGAAAACTTGCCGCCTGCGTGCAGCGTACACAGGATCACCTCCAAAGCGGATTTGTCGGGAAACTTCGGGTGCGGATCAATCGGAATGCCACGCCCGTTGTCGCGGATGGTGATCGCGTAGTCAGCGTGCAATTCCACTTCGATCCGGGTGGCATGACCTGCCACCGCCTCATCCATGGAGTTGTCCAGCACCTCCGCCACCATATGGTGCAACGCGCGCTCATCCGTGCCGCCGATGTACATGCCCGGCCGCAGGCGCACGGCCTCCAGCCCCTCCAATACCTCGATGGAGGAGGCGTCATACTTCTGCGGCTCGGCACCGTCTCCTGACAGCAGATCATTCATGCGCGATGGCCTCATCATTGTTGCTTTTGTTGGACACAGACTATGCCAGAGCGGGCAGGGTGGGGGAAGGGCAGATCGGTGGCGAAAAGGGCTTTCCTTTTGCGTCTTTCAGCGTATCTAGCGCGATGAGATGTGCATGAGGCCGCCATGACCGATCAATCCCAGCCCCCCGTCGTTGAAACCCTGCGCAGCCTGCCCAACTGGCGCTACATGTTGCAGGAATGTGATGAGCTTTACCGCTACCTGCCCGCAGGTGGCAGTGACCGGATCAGGGGCCATCAGCGCAAGGTGCGCGAAGCGATCAGCAGGCTGCTCAAGCGCAATGGCGAGGTGCGTTTGCAGCCGCGTGCGGAGAAACCTGTCACCGCCCATCTGCGCCGCGCGCTGGATGAGGGGCGGCAGGGGGTGTTGGCCCCTGCCGTACGGGCGCTCGATGCCGTGGCGCCCTGCCTCAGCTGGCAGTATGGGTATGAGAAAGTGCCCAAGGGCCTGCAAAACACCTTCGCCTATGCAGAGATCGCGGGCACCAATGGCCCGATCCTCAGTGATGAGATCATCCTTGGCGTTGTCCTTTTCGCCCCCGGCTGTACATACCCCGCGCATGCGCACAAGGGGATTACCGAAAGCTATGTCTGCATGTCCGGTGCGGTGTCAGAGAACCATCAGGGTGTCTATGTGCCCGGCTCGATGATCTTCAACCCGCCCGATCATTTGCACCGCATCACCGTGGGCGACCGGGAGCCTGCGCTGCTGGTTTACGCGTGGATCGGCGACAAGGCCGATCTGCACAATCAGAAGATGGTGTTTACCCGCAGCCGGAAGTGATCAGCCAGCGGCCTTTCGGCGCAGCCAGGCAGCCAGATCGTCTTCGTCCATGCGCCGCTGTGCCACTTCGCGGATCAGGTCGCCGGCTTCAACCGCCGCATGATCCAGTTCGACGCCGTTCAAGGCAAGGCAAACGTCCATGGCCTGATGCGCTGTGCGCTTGTTGGCGTCGTTGAAGACATGCCCGGTGGCGATGGCCACACAGTAGGCGGCCGCCAGATCAAAGACATCTGTAATCATGCCGTAGACAAGCCGATTGTCGACCCGCCCCAGCGCGCCGTCCAATGACTTGTCTCCCGCCATGCCCTGCAATTCGCCGGGGTTCAAAACCGCGTCGTGAATGGCGTCTACCATCCCGGCATCCAAAAGAACGTAGGTCATTTGTCTTTGAGGTAATCAAGCACGGGCTGGTTGATGTGGCGGCGGCTTTCAATCGCCTCCATCACCTCATCCAGTGTCGCGTAGCGTGGCTCTTCCTGCAATGTCGCCTCCGTCGGCACAAAATACCCCACACATCTGGAGTTTTTCATGATCGCAACCGGTTTTCCGCCGGAACGTTCCAGCACCTTATGCGGCTCGCGCATCTCGGTCATGGTGGCGATGTGGTTGGTCAAAATGCGTGTCATGGGGTGTGCTCCATAATGTGTATTTCAATATACACACCCCCGCCAAATCTGCAACCCCAACGCCCCACCTAGAGCAGCCGACCCAAAACCTGAGGCACTCAGTTGCGCAGAAAGGCCCCGGCTGCGCCGCGACGCTTGGTCCTGGGAAAATTCTGTTTGGCTGAGGGCCTCAGGTTTTGGGTCGGCTGCTCTCGGCCGGAGTCGGCCTCCGCCGCCGCACCGAAATCAGCAGCCCCAGGGTCAGCACAACCAGCGCAAGAACGCCAACCCAGCTCAGCGTTTCGCCCAGGATCAATGCCCCCAGCAACGCGCCGCCCCCCGGCACAGCCGCCAGAATGGACGAGGTGTTGGCATTGCCAATCGCGCGCGAGGCATGGGCGATGAACAAAAGCCCCATCAGGTTCGGCACAAACCCCTGATACACCGCCTGCACCAAAAGCGGCCCCATCGGCGCCTCCGCCAGTCCGGAGGGCAGCCATAACGCCCAGACCGGCAGATAAAGAACCGCGTTCACAATGGTGCCGCAAAAGATGATCTGCATCGGGCCCAGCGCCCAGCGTTCGGACAGGATCATGAAGGTGGCAAAGAACATCGCGCCAATGACAAACAGAATGTCCCCGATCCACGCATCCGCCCCCGCCTTGGCGCTGCCTTCCCATGACAGCACCGCCGCCGCCACAAGGATCAACCCCGCGCCGATCACCTGTCGTACGCCGGGCCGCAGGCGAAACAGGACAATGCCGAACAGGATACTGATCAAGGGCAGCACCCCGTTCATGAAAATCCCGCCATGAGCGGCGGGGGCATACAGAAATCCCGAAAAGACGATGAGAATGTAAATCGGCCCCAGAACGAAGGCCAAAACCGCGATCCTGTGCAGCGCCATCCCCCGCCATGGCTTGTAATAAAGACACAACGGCAGCGCCACGATGGCCGCAAGCCCATAGCGCATCGCGGCCAGATCATAAACCGTCAGCCCGCTGTCTTCGGCCACACGGCTCACGATCAGCCAGAACGACCAGACCAGAACGATGCTCCACGCAGCAGCGAAACCCGTGACGGTTGGGGAAGGGCGGGAAAACATCTGCGGGCACTCGGCTCAAAAGGCAGGGACCTGTGCCCCCGCCCAGCAGTAGAGGGCCTGCACGGGGCTGGCAACCCGGTTGGGTTCGGTCTCAATGCCCGTTATACCTCACCCAAACCCTATCGCATGGAAATGACCCTCATGGCCTGGATCAAGACAATCCCCTTCGACGCCGCCACCGGCAAGCTGCGCGACCTTTACAAGCGCGTCACCGGCCCCAACAACAATGTCGACAACATCATGATGATGCACTCCCTGCGGCCTCACACGATGGAGGCGCACATGGCGGTCTACAAATACGTCCTGCACCACCGCGACAACACCATCCCCAAGTGGTTTCTGGAGGCCATCGGCGTCTGGGTTTCAGCGCTCAACAGCTGCCATTACTGTGTGGAACACCACTTCGCCGGTATGAAACGCCTGCTCCAGGACGATCCGCGCAGCGACGCCCTGCTCAACGCCATCAAAGCCCAGGACATCGCCGCCATGCCGCTGGACGCGCGCGAACACGCCGCCATGCGCTACGCCCAACACCTCGCCCAATCACCGGGCGATATGGCGCAATCCGACGTCGAAGCGCTGCGCATGGCCGGCTGGGAGGATGGTGAAATTCTGGAGATCAATCAGGTGACCGCCTACTTCTGTTATGCCAACCGCACTGTGCTGGGCCTTGGCTGCTCGACCGACGGCGATGACATCGGCCTCAGCCCCGGCAACAACGATGATCCCGACGACTGGAACCACCGCTGAGCAAATCACGACGTATCTTACAGACCGCCGGCCTTTTGCCCCAAACGGGTCCCCAACCCGACGTCAGGCCCAGGGCCCGTTACAAACCACCCAAGCCGCCCCTCTTTTTGGCCTTAAATATCCCAGTGCACCGCGCGCCCCACGCGCCTTGGGCCGCGTTCAACCCTGCGCGTCGAACCACCCCAAAATCGCCTGCGCGACCGCCGCTGGCTTTTGATGATGCAGCCAGTGATCTGCACCCGCAATCTCCACCCGTGTGAGGTCTGCGGCAAACGCCTCCAGGCCTTCCGTCGCCTCTGGCAAAAGCGCCCGGTCCTCCGTCCCCCAGATCAACAGATGCGGACAGCGCACCTGCAACCGGTCGACCGGCAATGCGGGGAGACCCGCCAGCGGCTCTCCCGGTTTGGCCACCGCAAGGGGGGAGGCGCGGTACCAGTTGATCATGCCGCGCAACCGTCCCTCCCGCGCCCATTCGGTCAGATAGGCCTGCCGCGTTTCTCCGCTGAGCCAGGACAGATCCATATTGGCCGAAAAGAGCGTCAGCAGCTTGGCAAATCCATCAGCGGCAAAGCGGTCTTCGGATCCTTCCGCCCTCAGCACGTGAATATACTGCGATGCCGCGGTCTGCGCACCGCCCGCTGCCAGCGCACGCTGGAAGGGCACCGGATGCACGCCGTTCATGATGATCAGACGGTCCACAAGGGCCGGATGGAACATCGCCAACCCATAGGCCACCGCGGCCCCCCAGTCATGGCCCAGCACCGTGACCGGCCCGTCCCCGATCAGCGCCACCATATCGCCCACCAGCTTGCCCGCTGCATAATCTGACACTGCTTCGGGCGCCCAGCTTTGACCGTAACCGCGCTGATCCGGCGCAATGCAGTGAAACCGCTCGGCCAGCAGCGGGGCAAGATCGCCCCAGGCGCCGCCGTATTCGGGGAACCCATGCAGCAACAGCAAGCGCGGCAGGCTGGGATCGCCCCAGCGGCGGATGTGAAAAGGGTGGCCATCAAGATCAATGGTTTCGGATCGGCAGTGGGTCATAAGGTCCTCCGCCCGCCAGCGTGACGTGGGGCGCGGGGCAGTGCAAGCGTTACATATGGTCATGCGGATGTCCCTTGAGGAGCGCAGCCACGCAGTGGCTTCCAAAGCCCGGCGCCGGGGCGTAGAGAGGAGGCATGACCACCTCCACAATGACATATCCGGGCCATTTGCGGGCGATTCTCACGCTGGGTCTGCCGCTGATTGGCGGGCACCTGGGGCAGGTGGCCATCGGGGTGACCGATACGGTCATGCTGGGCTGGTATTCGGTGGAGGCGCTGGCGGCGGTGACACTTGCCAGCACGTATTTCTTTGTGTTCTTCATCTTCGGCTCGGGCTTTGCGGCGGCGGTGATGCCGATGGTTGCCAGTTTTGCCGCCAAGGAGGATGAAGTCAGCATCCGCCGCGCCACGCGCATGGCGCTGTGGCTGTCCACGGCTTTTGGCATCGCCACATTGCCTCTGATGATCTGGTCCGAACCGATCCTGCGACTTCTGGGGCAGGAGGAGGCCGTGGCGACGACGGCGGGCGCCTATCTGGCGGTGGCCGGCTGGGGCATCCTGCCGGCGCTTCTGGTGATGGTGCTGAAATCCTATCTGGCGGCGCTGGAGCGCACGCAGGTGGTGTTCTGGATCACCATCCTTGCGGCGGGGGTGAATGTGCTGGCGAATTACGCGTTCATCTTCGGCAATTGGGGCGCGCCGGAGCTGGGGGCCGTGGGGGCCGCGGTGGCGTCGCTCTGCACGCAGATCGTGTCGCTCATTGCGGTGGTTCTCTACATCCTCATCGTGGTGCCGCAGCACCAACTCTTCGTCCGGCTGTGGCGCAGTGACTGGCAGATGCTGGTGCAGGTGTTCCAGTTGGGCTGGCCCATTGGCCTGACGATCCTGAGCGAGGTGGGGCTGTTTGCGGCCTCCGCCTTCATGATGGGCTGGCTGGGCACGGTGCCGCTGGCGGCCCATGGGATCGCGGTGCAACTGGCATCGCTGACCTTCATGGTGCATCTGGGGCTGAGCAACGTGGCCACCATCCGGGTGGGCAACGCCATGGGGCGGCGCGATCCGGCGCATCTGCGGCGCGGGGCGCTGGTGGTGACGGTGATGTCGGTCACCCTTGCGGTGCTGACCATTGGCCTCTTTGTCGGCTGGCCGGAGCCGTTGATTTCGCTCTTCATGCAGCGCGATGAACCGGCGCGGGCCGAGATTTTGCAGGTCGGCGTGGGGCTGCTGGTGATGGCCGGATTGTTCCAGCTGGTGGACGGGACACAGGCGATTGCGCTGGGTCTGTTGCGCGGCATGCAGGACACGCAGGTGCCCATGGTGATCGCCGCTTTCAGCTATTGGGTCATCGGGGTGCCCTGTTCGTATCTGTTGGGGTTTGTCTTTGGCTTTGAAGGGATCGGGATCTGGGCGGGCCTCGGGATCGGCCTTGGCGTGGCGGCGATCCTGCTCAACTGGCGGTTCTGGCGCAGCGGTGTGCGGGGGATGTCCACGCAGGCCGATGTGGCAGAAGGATAGCGGGTCTGGGCTGCGGGGCTCTCCATACCAGCAGGTCCGGTGCCCCCCTTGCCCCCGCAGGCTCTGCCACTGTGCTGCCCCTTTGCCAAGACAAATAGCGGTTTCCCGCGAAGGGCGGGTCCCTCCGCGATTTATCTTGGCAAAGCGCCATCCCATTGGCCGATCTTGCGCAGGCAAGGGCGGCTCCGGACCAGCAGGAGGGACGTGGGGCTGGCCCGGAGGCGCGCGGGTGGGGTGGCATCAGAGCATGAAGTCGCTCTCGGCCACCTCATTCACCCACGTCAGCAGGATCTCTGCATCGACGGCGCCGTTGCCATCGGCATCGATCTGCACGGTCTTGTCGGCAAAGAAGAACGAGCCCTGACCGCCACCGGCAAAGCTGCTGCCCGTCTGGAAGGTCAGATCGCCCATGTCGACCAGGTGGATCTTGTCGATGCCGCTGTCAAAGCCGCGCACTTCGTCGCGGGCAGCGGCGCCCACACCGGTGTCGCCGGTGCGGAAGACAAAGATGTCCGCGGCATCGGTGTCTTCCCAATCCAGCAGCAGATCCGCCCCAGCCCCGCCCACAATCCAGTCGGTCCCTTCGCCGCCGGTCATTGTGTCGTTGCCGCCGTTGCCCTGCATCCGGTCGTTGCCGTCCTGCCCGTGCAGGTCGTCATTGCCGCCTTGCCCCTTCAACAGGTCCCTGCCATCGCCCCCGGTGACGCGGTCATTGTCCGCCCCGCCCAGAACGGTATCGTTGCCGCCCCCGCCCGAGACCGTGTCGGCGCCGCTGCCGCCGGTGACAAGGTCGCGGCCATCCTCACCATAGAGCGTATCATCGCCGGTGCCGCCCGCGACGGTATCATCACCCGTGCCGCCGCCGATCCTGTCGTTGTCGTCATAGCCCTTGATCAGGTCGTTGCCTTCGTTGCCATAGAGCGTGTCGTTGCCCTTGCCCCCGGTCAGGGTATCGGCCCCGTGCCGCCAGCCACGAAGTCGTCGCCATTGCCGCCATCGACCAGATCATCGCCGTCATCCCCGTGCAGGCGGTCGTTGCCGTCCTGTCCGCTGACCGTATCATCGCCCGCACCGCCGCCGGCAAGGTCCTCGCCTTCCTCGCCCTTGATCATGTCATTGCCGTCTTCGCCCCAGATCGTGTCCCTGCCCATGCCGCCGAAAGCCCGGTCATTGCCGGCACCCCCGCCAAGGTTGTCGTTGCCGTCTTCGCCCAGCATCAGATCATTGCCGTCCTGACCCCAGAGCGTGTCATTGCCCAAACCGCCAAACATGACGTCATTGCCCTCATCCCCGCCGGATTTGTCGTCACCCGCACCGCCAATGACGGTGTCGTTGCCCGCACCGGCCCAGATGCTGTCGTTGCCGCCGCCTGCGTCGAAAATCTCATGGGCGGCATCGGCGAGGGCAAAACTGTAATGGCCCGAGTGCAGCGCCTCGCCGCCCTTGGTGCCGTAGAGGATGTTCTGCCCATTGAAGAAATAGTTCAGCCAGCCTGCGACATCATCCACCTCTTCATTGGCGTTGCCGTCTTCGTTGCGGAACCGTCCGTCGCGGTATTCAAACCCCACGTGGTAGACCGCATCGGCAACCGTATCGATGAAATCGCGGCCCTGAAAACGAAACGCGCCGCCGTCGCCCTGAACAAGGTGAAACCCGGTTTCCGTGTTGCCTTCGTCATCGCCGTGCCCGTCGACAAAATCGGCATAGAGCGCAGGGTTGGCGCGGATATGATCAGAGATCGCGCGCAGATCATCCGGGGTCAGGCGACCGTCAATGTTGACCCCGGTGGCGGTGATGGCAGTGGTGATCACATCGTTCATCAGTTCTGCCGCCGCCGCACCATCTTCGATGTCGGCGGGGGATATGTTGGCTTTCAGGCCGGGCTCGGCGCGGACCAGATCGGCGATGGCGCTGAGGCCCGGAATAAGGCGTTGTGGCATGGCTTTAACCTCCAGTTGAATCGCTTTTGATTATGGCTGAAGGGCATTCGCGCAGTGTGTTCGGGTTTGTGCAAAGGGGCTTTGTCGGCCACCACTGGGTCGGCAAGAACCCGTGCGCGGGCCGGCGCAAAGGCACCATAAAACCGGAGAAAAACCGCGCGTCCCGGCGGCGTGCGGCGCTGCGCGGGAATTGGCGCAGCGGCTTGCCGGAAATGGGCGGGATCAGTCCTTCAGCAGGCGGTCGGCCTTTTTGCGCACCAGGGTGCTGCGCAGGTCGTGCATGGCCAGCAGCAGATCGTCGGTGACCGCTTCAAGCTGGGCATCGCTGGCTTTGGACTGCGCCCATTGGGTGGTCAGGTTCAGATGATCCACCGCGCGGTAGATGTCGTCGATGTCGCGGTGCGCCAGCACCTCGCGGCGGTTTTCCATCCAGCCGCGGATGTGGGTCAGGTCCGTCTCCGTCAAAGTGCGGTCGCCGTGGGGTTTGATCTCTCCGTTGCGGATGTTGACCACGGCGATCTGGTCCATCTCGATCCGCCGCTGGCGGTTCTCGGTGTCCACGCGGAAGACGGCGGCGCCGTTGTCTTTGACGCGGTAGTAGTAGTCCGGCAGGTCGGAAGGCATCTCAGACGCTCCTGTTGTCAATGCAGCGCAGCAGCGTGCCGTCGCAGTCAATCAAGGCAAAGATCCTGATGCCATCGGGGGCCGGGACCGTCTCAAACGTCCGGGGGCGACCCATCGGGTCATCGGGCAGGTCCAGCGCCCGCCATGTGGCCAGCAGATCGTCGAAATCATCCACCCGGATGCAGGCGCTGAACCAGCTTTCGGCAGGGATCAGCTCGGGATGGGCGAAAAATTCAACCTCAAGCGGGCCGCGCTGAAGGATCATCCATCCGTCATCGAGGTAGCCCCGATCAAACCCCAACTGCCCATAAAAGGCTTCGGTCACATCAAAGTCCCGGCTGGGCAGGTTGGCCGTGATGCGGTCCGCCGCCATGTCAGGTCATGCCTGCGCAGAAGGTCGTGATCCGCGCGCAGGCTTCCGTCAGGGCTTCATCCGAGGTGGCATAGCTGACGCGGAAATTGGGCGACAGGCCAAAGGCCGCGCCAAAGACCACCGCAACGCCGGTCTCCTCCAGCAGGGCCGTGGCAAAGGTCTCATCATCGGTGATCTTGGTGCCTGCTGCTGTGGTCTTGCCGATAAGCCCGGCAATTGACGGGTAGACATAGAAGGCGCCTTCCGGTGTCAGACAGCTGATCCCGTCGATGGCATTCAGCGCCTTGACCACCAGATCGCGGCGGCGCACGAACATCTCGTTATGCACCGGCAGGAAATCCTGCGTGCCGTTCAGCGCCTCCACGGCGGCCCATTGGCTGATGGAGCAGGGGTTGGACGTGGATTGCGACTGCACCTTGCGCATCGCCTTGATCAGATGCTCTGGCCCTGCGGCATAGCCAATGCGCCAGCCGGTCATGGCATAGGCTTTGGAGACGCCATTGACGGTCAGCGTGCGGTCATAGAGGCGCGGTTCGACCTCTGCGGGGGTGCAGAACTTGAAATCGTCATAGGCGAGGTGTTCGTACATGTCGTCCGTCATCACCCAGACATGCGGATGGCGCATCAGAACATCCGTCAGTTCTTTCAGCTCATCCCACGTGTATCCCGCGCCCGTCGGGTTGGAGGGGGAGTTGAAGATCAGCCATTTGGTCTTGTCCGTGATGGCCGCTTCCAGCTGATCGGCGGTCAGCTTGAAACCTGTCTGAATGGACGCCTCCGCAATCACCGGCGTGCCACCGGCCAGCAGCACCATGTCGGGATAGCTGACCCAATAGGGGGCGGGAATGACCACTTCGTCGCCGTCGTTCAGCGTCGCCATCAGGGCGTTGTAAAGGACTTGTTTACCTCCCGAGGACACAGTGACCTGTGCGGGCTCATAGGAAAGCCCGTTGTCGCGGCTGAATTTTGCGCATATGGCCTGTTTGAGTTCTGGTATGCCATCGACAGCGGTGTATTTTGTTTTGCCTGCGGTGATGGCCGCGATGCCTGCGTCCTGAATGTTCCTGGGTGTGGGAAAGTCAGGCTCGCCCGCGCCAAGGCCGATCACATCCCGGCCTGCGGCCTTCAGCTCTGTGGCTTTGGTCGTGACCGCGATGGTGGGGGACGGTTTGACGCGTGCAAGTGTCGCAGAGAGAAAGTCCATGGTGGCCTCATTTTGGCAAAAGGTGCATGAGCCCTTCTAGGGGGCGCATTCGCACCGTTCAAGCTTCATCGGTCCATTGGGACCCGGTTCAGGAGAAGACAGATGGAAGACCACACAGATTGGTACGGCCCCGACGCCGCGACATTCGGCGACCGCATGGCGGCAGCCCGTGAACAGGCGGGGATGACGCAGGCAGGACTGGCCAAACGGTTGGGCGTGCGTCTGGCAACCCTGCGCGCCTGGGAGGAAGACCTGTCAGAGCCGCGCGCGAACCGTCTGTCGATGCTGGCGGGGCTGTTGAACGTCTCCATGATGTGGCTGATCAACGGCGAAGGTGAAGGGCTGGATGATCCGTCTGCCGACAGCAATCAACCGGCTGAATTGAGCGCGGTTCTGGCCGAAATGCGCGCCCTGCGCAGCGAAATGCACGAAAAGGCCGAAGCGATGGGCCGTCTGGAAAAGCGCCTGCGTCGGATGGTGCAGGAACCCGCCCATGCCTGAAACGGCAGAGCACCGGGTCAAACGGCTCGCCATGCGCTCCATGCGGCGCGGGATCAAGGAAATGGACCTGATCCTGTCCGCTTTTGCGCAGGCCAATCTGGCGTCCATGGATGACGCAGGCCTCACGCTCTATGACCGGATGCTCAATGAGAACGACCATGACCTCTACCAATGGGTCACCGGGCAGGTGGACCCGCCGACCGATTATGCGGGGCTGATCAACCGCATAAAGGCCCAGATTTCAACAGCCCGCACGGTTTAACCAAATATTCTGGTTTTTTGTTCAAAGTCCTCTCCGTCAACAGTTTTTGGAGAGCAATGATGAGCGTGCAGGAAAAGATCGCAGCGCCGCTGCTGGATAAGGGGTTCATGAGTGGATACCTTGAGGCCCTATCACTGGTGGAGCGGTTACACCGTCTGCTGCTGGACGTGATCAAGGATGAATTTGAACGGGTCGGGGTGTTGGAAATCAACGCCGTGCAGGCGCTGCTTCTGTTCAACATCGGTGAAAACGAAGTCACCGCTGGCGAGTTGAAAAGCCGCGGGTACTATCAGGGCAGCAATGTCAGCTACAACCTCAAGAAGCTGGTGGAGATGGGCTATATGCACCACCAGCGGTGTGAGATCGACCGCCGTTCGGTCCGTGTGCGCCTGACCGAAAAAGGCCGGGGCATCCGCAACGTCGTGGGAGAGCTGTTTGCCCGCCACGCAGACGGTCTTGAGGACAAGGGCGTGCTGGGGCCGGAGGGGATTTCCGAAATCACCACCTCCCTCAAGCGGATGGAACGCTACTGGACCGATCAGATCCGCTACATCTACTGATCCACGCTGGGCAGGGGCGGCAGGTCGGCCTGCGAAAAGACCAGCCCGTCCAGCTCCCGCAACAGCTTGCGCCGCATGGCGTCGGCGTAATCGGCAAATCCGATGGCGGTCTGCACAAAGGCATCCGGGCCCAGTATCACCTCGGCCCGGTAGTAAGAGGACAGCTCGCCAATCTCTGACTGGCGAATGTCCCCGATATTGGGATCATCGACTCCGATCACCAAACCGTTGATGGTGATCCCCTCCGCTTCCAGCGCGTCGCGTACATCACGGGGGCGGGGGCCAAGGTTGGATTTCCCGTCTCCCGACAGATCAAGCGTCCGTTTCCAGCAATCCGGCTGCTGCGCCAGCACTCCCGCGCCTTTCTGCATGGCCCGCCCCAGCGCGGTGCCGGGGGTGGCGTCTCGCCTCGTGGTCTGGCGCAGGGTTTCGATCACGATGTCCAGCGCGGCGGGGCTGCCGATCTCGGACCAGGGCACCAGTGTCACCTGATCCGCAGGCCCGCTCCACTCATAGACCGTGATGCGCACCGGCGCCTCCGGCATGGCCATCAGCTTTTGCCGCACCTCGGGGTGGTTCAGCGCATCCGCCAGCCCGCCCAATTGCAACCGATACTCCCGCGCATCCACCGATCCCGACACATCAAGCCCCAGCGCAAGCGCCTGCCTGCAGTCCGCCGCAGCCTGCGACGCGGCGCAGACATATAAGGCAAAACAGGCCGCGCGGATCATCCTGCGTCGTCCTGTCCTGCACCTCGCGGCAATGCCCCAATGCTGGGCGGAGACAGCTCACGCTCCAACTTGCGCCGCATCGCGCGCTCGTAATCCTCAAATCCGTTGGCCACGATCATGAAGGCGCCCGGCCCCCGGATCACCTCCCCCTGATAAAAGGCCAACAGCCCGACTTCGCCCTCAAAATCTGCCGCATTGACCACCAGACCGTTCACCGTGACCTCATCAAAGGGGAATTCGCGATAGGCGGCTTCGGGGCCGAACCCTTCGTTGTTCTGCCCGTCCCCGGCCATATCCAGCGTCTTGCGCAGGCAGGGCGGCGCGCGTTCCAGCAGGCGGGAGCCGTAGCCCAAGGCATATCCCATCGCAGTGGGAAACTCGGTATGGCTGCGCGTGCTGGCCGCGACCGTCTCTGCGGCGCTGACCAGCGCTGCGCGGCTGTCGATCATCGTCCAGTCCAGAATAAGCTGCTGCTGATAGCGCCCTGACCATTCATAGATCGCCAGCGCAACATGCTGATCCGCAGCGAAAAACGCAGCTTCCACTTCCGGAGACGTCAGTGCCGCAACCACGCCGCTGCGTTGGAGCGTATCCTCTCGCGGGTCCACCGAACTGCTGACATCCAACGCCAGAACCAGCGCCAACCGGCATTCCGCCACAGCCGGTGTCGCACAACACAGCGCCAATAGAATGCCTGCCAGTCGCATCATCCCGCTGTCTCCCGCTGTTCAAGCGCGCCAATGGCGGGTGGGGTCAGCTCCCGTTCCAGCTTTTGCCGCATGGCACGCAGGTAATCGTCGAACCCGTCGGCCACCACCATGAACGCGCCCGGACCATGCAGCACATTATCGCGGTAATAGGCGGTCAGCCGGTCCTCCGTCTGAAAATCCGCCGCATTGGCGACCACCAGACCGTTCACGGTGATGTCGCCAAAATCGGGCAGGGCATAGGCCATGGCAGGGCCGGGGCCTTCGTTGTTCTCCCCGTCACCGGCCATGTCGATGGTCTTGCGCAGACAGCCCGGCGCCCGCCCCATCATGCCCGCGCCAAAGGCCAGCGCTTCGCCCATTGCCGTGGGAAACTCCGCATAGCTGCGCTTGCTTGCTCCCACCACATCCGCGGCCTGCGCCAGCGTGGCGGGGCTGTCGATCACCAGCCAATCCAGCACGATTTCCTGATTGTATCGCCCGGACCATTCATAAACGGCCAGGGCAACCTTTTGATCGGCCATGAAAAACGCCGCTTCCACCTCCGGCGCGCGCAACGCCGCCGCCATGCCGCCGCGTTGCAGGATGTCTTCATCCACATCAACAGAGCTGGAGATGTCCAGCCCCAGCAGCAGCGCCAGACGGCACTCCGCCGCGGCGGTCGTGGTCGCAGTCATGGCCATCACGCAGCCCGCAAGAAGGGCTGCGCGCGTTACCAATGGCCTGTGTTTTCCATGCTGGCCCATGGCTCCGCGACGGGCAGGTTGTCGCCTTCCTGCAAAAGCTCGATCGAGATGTTGTCGGGGCTGCGCACAAAGGCCATCCGCCCTTCGCGGGGCGGGCGGTTGATGGTCACGCCATTGTCCATCAGGTGCTGGCAGGTCTCATAGACATTCTCGACCGTATAGGCGAGGTGCCCGAAATGGCGGCTGTCACTGGGCAGATCGTCATCGCCGTCCCAGTTGTAGGTCAGCTCCACGTCCGCATGGCCGTCATCCATGCCGGGCGGGCAGAGGAAAACAAGCGTAAACCGCCCGCCTTCGTGATCGATCCGGCGACGTTCCACCAGCCCCAGCAGCTTGTAAAATGCGATGGAAGCATCGAGGTCTTTCACACGCACCATCGTGTGCAGGTATTTGATTGGCATGGGGGTATGGTCCTTTGCGGCCAGTTGGTTTGGGGGCTTGGGCGCTCAGAACAAGGATTGGAACCCGATCTGCAGGCCAAGGTTTTGTGTTTCAAAGGCGGGCACATTCGAATCCGTCCGGCTCGCTTCGAGTGTCAACTTAGGCGCAAAGCCGTAGGTGTCAAAATCAACAAAGAGTAATGAGGCGGACAGGACCGCCCGTTCGTCTTGCCTTGGATCGGCTGTGAAGGTTGGATCGTCATACCGTCGCAACTCGGCGCGCATGCCTATCCGGGCAATGGCACCAAACACCTCATTTGGGTGGGTATAATCCACCCCAAGTTTCAACCGTGAATGGGTCAGGGCAGGGCTGTCCGTATCGACCCGGACCAGACCTGCATTCCATCCCAGTCGCCCCCCGTTTTTTAACGGTTTGCTCCATCTTCCGTCCAGTGTCCCGGTAAAGCCAGATGCCAGATCCGTGTCCTTGCGATCAGCATAGCCAAGGGTTGCGCTCCAGCTGAACCTGCGCCCCTCAGGCCGCTTGAAACTCTGGCGCCAGTTGACCCGCACTTCATCGGCCAGCGTATTGCTCCCCGACCAGATGCGACCAAGGCTCAGCGAGATGGTTTGCCGTGGTCGGTCCGGTCCGGAGGTGAAGTCCCGGCCAAAGGTGCCTTCAATACGTCGATAGGCCAGATCTGATTCATCCCGCACCGCAGTGCTGTCATCGCCGGTGAAATAGACAAGGCTCTCCGTCCAGCCAAACGCAAAAAAGTGCCGCTGGGTCGACTTCTCCGCAAAATTGTAGCGCAGCCTGACATCTGAGCGCACCTCGAAACCTGCGATCGGGTCCGCGGCGGTGAGGGTGATGTCGTTGTACGGGATCTTGTTGTCACGGGGTGCGTTGTTGATGTTGTCGCTGGGCCGGATCCCGAAAGAGAGGTTCACCGACCAGGGGTTGGTCCGGCGCAGATACGCATAATCCTGCGCAACCCTCTTTTTCAGCTGCGCATTGGGCGCAACCTGCGCCGCCCGCCGCAGCCACAGCTGCGCCCGTGTGCGCTTGCCATCCGCCGACAGCGACTGCGCCATCGCAAGGGCAGAGGCGTATCTGTCGAGCGGGTATTGGCTCACGGCCCAGGCCCGTCGTGCGGCCTTTTGAGCGGGGCCATAACGTCCGAGGCTCCGCAGGGCCTGCGCCTGTACAATCAGGCTGGGGCCATCGTCCGGATCGCGCTTTATCAGAACCGACGTCACATCAAGTGCGGCTTGCGGATGCCCGGACGTCAGCAACCGGGCCGCCACAATGCGGGCTTCCTCCGGGGTCAGGTCAGCTTGCTGTTGTGCGCCGCCGGTTGTTGCCAGCGACGCCACCAAGCCCAGCAGGAGGGCGAACCGTCGCATCACCGCGCCGCGATGAAGCCACCAACTTCCCGAACTTCGCCGTCTGTCGTCCCGCTGCCATCTTGCACAACGATATAGGCGGCCACCTCTGTGCCTCCGGCGCCGGCAACCACACCGGACCAGTCGCCTTCGCGCACCTGATCGCCTG
The DNA here is from genome assembly GCF_947500075.1 of uncultured Sulfitobacter sp. Lineage (GTDB taxonomy): Bacteria > Pseudomonadota > Alphaproteobacteria > Rhodobacterales > Rhodobacteraceae > Sulfitobacter. The sequence goes on from NZ_CANMQS010000005.1 coordinate 154,027, forward strand.
TGGCGACGTCGATTTCAAAGGCTTCGGCTTCATCGATCGTGCCGTCGTCACGGTTAATCGTGGTGTCTTCAAGGACGATCTGAGTGCCAAGGCTGCCCAGTGCAACGCCGTTCTCATCGTAAATCACACGGTTGGTGACCCTGCCGTTGATCGCGCCGGTGACGTCGAAGTCTCCGAAGTCCGCCGTGACCTGCGCATCGCCGGTGACGAAGTTCGCATCATTGGCGCCGGTCGTATCGGTCGTGATCCGCACCCCGGCATAAGAACCGGTGAACACGTAGATCGCCCCGTCTGTGGGCAGGTTGGGCGCGCCGCCGACGATCCGCTGTGCGCCCGCGCCGCCGTAGCCGAACTCGTTATACTGGGTCGTATGGGCCGCCGCCACCTGTGTCTGGCCTGAATCCGACCGTCTGAAGACCGCGAAATACTCAATCTCGCCCGGCCCGTCCTGCAAGCTCTCATAGGCGCCCCATCCGTTGGCCAGCGCCGATCCCGGAACACGCACATAGACGTTGTTGTCATCATCGAAGGGCAGGTTGTTAAGCCGCAGCGTATCGCTGCCGCTGTCGTACTCGATGTTGTTGAGGCGCAGGAACTCCGCTTCGTTGTCCGCGAACACACTGCCGACCCGCTCATCCCCGCCGGGCTCCGTCGCATCACCGCCAGCATCACCGCCAAAAGGAGGCGCACCGCCCCCGCAAGCTGCCAGCCCAAACCCGAGCGCAAGGCCCATCCAAACACGTGTCACTATGATCTGCCCTCGAATATTCTTGTTGCCGCCATCCTCAAATCCCGACCCCGCAATGTCAACGTACCGCGTCCCTCCCGGACGGATTTGGCCCAAAGGTGCAGCCGAAAAACAATACCGTATATGGCGGTTCCGATGGGCCATCTGCGCATATATAGTAAGAAGCGAATCTCCCTCACCTCATGGGCAGGTTCACGCCGATCATTTCGTGACTTCCACCACAAGGATGCCCCCATGCCCCTGACCCCTGAGCAACAGGCCGAAATCGACACCCTGCGCGCGCGGACCACGCCCACCCTGCGCGCCACCGTGCCGGGGATGGAGGCGCATCTTTACAAAGCCTACGACGTGCTCGACCACGGCTTCATCCGCGTCATCGACTACATGGGCGACGACGCCGCCATCTGTCAGGCCGCCCGCGTGTCCTACGGCAAAGGCACCAAGAGCGTGCAGAACGACGAAGGCCTCATCCGCTACCTGATGCGCCACTGGCATTCGACCCCGTTTGAGATGTGCGAAATCAAACTCCACGTGAAGTTGCCCGTTTTCGTCGCCCGCCAATGGATCCGCCACCGCACCGCCAACGTGAACGAATATTCCGCGCGGTATTCGATCTTGGATCGCGAATTCTACATCCCCGCGCCCGAACACGTCGCCGCACAATCGGTGGTGAACAATCAGGGCCGGGGCGGGGTGCTGGAGGGCGAAGAAGCCGCCCGTGTGCTGGAGATTTTGAAGGCCGACAGCAACCGCGCGTATGACAACTACGAGGCGATGATTTCAGACGACGGCCAACAGGGTTTGGCTCGCGAGTTGGCCCGCATGAACCTGCCCGCGAATGTCTATACCCAGTGGTACTGGAAGGTTGATTTGCACAACCTGTTCCATTTTTTGCGGCTCCGGGCGGACGCCCATGCGCAGTATGAGATCCGGGTGTATGCGGATGCGATTTGTAAGGTCGTGGCCGATTGGGTCCCCGCGGCCTATGGCGCGTTCGAGGATTACCGGCTGGGGGGTGCAACTTTATCGGGTAAAGCGCTGGACTGTATCAAGCGTATGTTGAATGGTGAGGAGGTGACGCAGGAGACTTCGGGCATGTCCAAGGGGGAATGGCGGGAGTTTTCGGGGGTTATTGGGTGAGGCAAGAGTTGCTAAATGCTGCATTGATGGAGGCAATATCGAATCTGCGCTCACAGAAAGAAGACTTGAGAAACGTTAGATCACATTCCGCATTCTCTGCGACGGTCTCCAGTATTATCGCATCCGTATTTGCTTCAATGATAGCGGGTCAGGACTTGGAACCTCTCTTTTCCGGGCACACATTTCTCGGGGTCAATTTCATCTTTCTTGGTGCAGTGTGCCTTTTTGTATTGAGCTTGTTCTTTTCGATGCAAGTATTGACAAAGGTGCAGGACGTAACGTTCGAAGCAAACCCTACGGCTTTGTTACATTGGTCAAAATGGGATGATCACGCCAATAGCGGGTTAACCCAACTAGTTGAAGATTTGGTTGGTGACTTTGAAAAAAATGAAGAGGTAATACACGGTGTGATGGGGAATCTTCAACTTGCGTTGATTTTTGGTGCTGCCCAAATTATTCCTTGGACTATGGTTGTAGCGAACATGGTGTAAACATGGCTGACAAAAAAAAACCTCCCGCGCCTAAACCAACCATTGTTACAAAGCGAAAAGCTTCTGGCGCTGATAGCTCACGAACAATGTTTATGCGTGACAATACTGCAAGGCAGTCAAAACAGCCAAAAACCAGCAATGCGAAGACGCGCGTAGTTCCTCCAAAAAAGAAGTAGGATGATAGCAAATGGGAAAAGATCAGGTACCTCCACCACCGCCGTCAAGTATCCCAACAAAACGGACTGGAGCGGATGAAAATGGCAAACCTCGTCCTCGGTAGCAAACTGTAACATTCGTAGGATGGGTGCTCGCACCCATCACTTAACCGTCCCAAACCAAGCAAGCGTAGGGTGGGTAAAACCCACGCGCCCGCAACACCCGTAGGATGGGTGCTCGCCCCCATCACCCGACTGCCCCAGCCAAAATGGGTGAAATCACCCATCCAATTCACCAAACCTTGACATCAACGCCAATCCATGATACGTACCACGTACCACGTACCATCATGCTCAAAACCTTCGCCACCAAACACACCCAAGCCCTCCACCAGACCGGGCAACCCGCCCGTCAACACCGCGCCTTCGCGCGTCAAGCCAAACGCAAACTCGCCATGCTCAACGCCGCCACGGACGTACGCGACCTCACCAGCCCACCCGGTAACCGCTTGGAAAAACTTTCCGGAGACAGGGCAGGGCAATATTCAATCCGTATCAACGACCAGTGGCGTATATGTTTCCGCTGGGACCAAGGAGATGCCTACGATGTCGAAATCTGTGATTACCATTGACCCGATCCACCCCGGCGAAATCCTCAAGGAGGAATTCCTCGAACCCCATGGCCTCAGCGCCACCGCCTTTGCCAAGCGTCTCGGTGTGCCCGCCAACCGCATCACCCGCATCATCGCGGGCAATTCCAGCGTGACCGCCGATACCGCGCTGCTGCTTAGCGCCGCGTTTGATACCTCAGCCGAGTTCTGGTTGAATCTGCAAACCGGGTATGACCTTGAAACCGCACGCCGCGATGAAACAATCTTGCGCAAGGCGGATTCCATCGAAGCCATCGCCGCCGCGTAGGATGGGGGCTTGCACCCATCACGCAACCGTCCCAAACCAGATGGGTGAAATCACCCATCCTACCCGAAAGCCCCCCAAATGATCCTCTACGGCCTCCCCACCTGCACGATATGCAAAAAAGCCCTCAAGGCCCTCGAAGACGCAGGCCACAACCCCACCTTCCGGGACGTCCGCGCGGATCGCCTGACGGAAGCCGAGTGGGCCCCCCTCATCGCTGAATTCGGCGACACCCTTGTCGACCGCAAATCCCAAACCTACCGCAACCTCAACGCATGGATGCGCGAATCCGAGGCGGAGGCGCAGCTCATGGATCAACCCGCCCTGATGGCCCGTCCCGTCATCACCGATGGCACACGCTTCACCCTCGGCTGGGATGACGCCGCACAGGCCGTCTGGCTGGCGTGACCAATCCGCGCGACATTCTCAACAATCGCCTCGCGAACCTCGACGCCGAGGACACGGCCACCGCCGACGCCCAGAAACCCGTCACCCTCGATCAGCAATCCACCGGGCGGCTCACCCGGATGGACGCCCTCCAGAACCAGGCCATGGCCCAGGCGCAGGCCCGCCGTCGCGCTGCCGAACGGCAGAAAATCCACGCCGCCCTGCAACGCATCGAGGACGGCGAATACGGCTATTGCACCGATTGCGGGGAGGAGATCGCGCCCGCGCGGCTCACCGCCGATCCTGCAATTGCGCTCTGTCTGGAGTGTATGCGCGCCTGAACGCGCAACACCACCGTGCGTTGCCGGTGTACAGGTTGTGTACAGATTGTGCATAGGATGTGACGGTTAAGATCCGGTTAAAATCCCCCCGTTGCACCCCCCCGGTTTTGCGCCCAGACTTGGCCCATGTTTGACCTCGCCAATCCGCCCGAAGGGTTCACCGACAATCCCTTTCCCGACTATGACCGTCTGCTGGCCGAGGCGCCCATTTGCCCCCAGCCTGATGGCTCATATCTGTTTGCGCGGCATGCCGATCTCAGTGCGATCTATCGCGATGTGAAGCTGTATATTTCCGATAAAAAACAGGTGTTTGCGCCCAAATTCGGTATCGGCTCGCCGCTGTTTGAGCACCACACCACCAGCCTCGTTTTCAACGATCCGCCCCTCCATACCCGCGTGCGCCGCATCATGACGAGCGCGCTGACCCCGCGCGCGCTCCAACGGATGGAGCCGGGGCTGATCGCGACCGTTGACGCGCTGCTGGATGAAATGCCGCAAGATGCTGATCTGATTGAGAATTTCGCCTCCTCCATCCCCATTCAGATCATCGGGAACCTGCTCGACATCCCCATGGAGGACCGCGCGCCCCTGCGCGACTGGTCCCTCGCCATCCTCGGCGCGCTGGAGCCGAGCCTGAGCGCGGATCAACTCACCGCAGGTCATACCGCAGTGTCGGAATTCAAAACGTATTTACAAGGCCTTATCGCCCATCGCAGGGCGCATCCGGGTGATCCCGAAACCGACGTTCTGACCCGGCTGATCAACGGCGACGACGGCGCGCAACTGTCCGAGATTGAGCTCATCCAGAACTGCATTTTCATCCTCAACGCAGGCCATGAAACCACGACCAATCTCATCGGCTCCGCTTTGGCGCTCCTCCATGATTTCCCTGATCAAAAACAACGACTTATTGCGGATCCCGGCTTGATCAATACGGCGATCGAGGAAGTCCTCCGCTTCCGATCCCCCAACCAGTTCGGCAACCGCGAAACCGCGCAGGAGGTTGACATCGGAGGCCATCGCATTCCCGCGGGCACCAACCTGCACCTGTGCATCGGCGCGGCAAATCGTGACCCGGAAGCCTTTGATAACCCCACTGAATTTGACATTGCCCGCAAACCCAACCGTCACCTTGCCTTTGCCGGTGGGCCGCATGTCTGCGTCGGCCTGACCCTCGCCCGGATGGAGGGGCGCATCGCCGTGGAACGGTTCCTGAAGCGCTACCCCGCCTACCGGCTCACATCTCCCCGCATTGGCGGCGGTCGCATCCGTTTTCACGGCTACGCAGCGCTTCCCGCACAGACGCGCTGACCCAGAAAGAACTGGACTTGGCCCTAGGCGATGGGGCAAGATTTGCGCATCAAGCAGAATACCATAACAAGATGAGGGAAAAATGCGTCTCACAACAGCAGCACTCACCGCCGCAGGCCTGACGCTTGCCGCAGTCGCACCGCAGATGGCGGCCGCAGATGCCAAGATTTACCCGTATCACGGCGCAAACTACTGCCCCGCAGGGTTGCAGCCCATCACGATCTCAGGCGTGATCTGCTGCGGGACACCCAACCAGCACATCAGCTATGCACAGGCCAAGGCCCATCCAGCCAAGCGCCACCGCGTGGCAAAGGCGCAGTCGCATTCCGCCACAGCCCATTGCAAGGCCGGCCACAAGGGCTGCGACTGACCCCTCATCGGGCAGAGAGACCCGGCGCCGTCAGCGCGCCGGATTTCATGTGTTATAACAGGGTGATGTCTGCTGCCATCTGGCGGCCGTCACGGCCTTCCTGAAGCTCGAAACTGACCTTTTGATTGTCAGCCAGACCGGTGAGGCCAGAGCGTTCTACAGCTGAGATATGGACAAAAATATCGTTGCCGCCCCCTTCGGGCGCGATGAATCCATAGCCTTTGGTGGTGTTGAACCATTTGACGGTGCCTGTCGGCATAGTCTGCGTCCTTCTTGTCATTCCAGTGGTCCCGCCAGCGACGGGGCGGGGCGCAGGGATCTCTGCGGCCCACACAGAAAAGATTGCCCTCTTGGTTGAAAAATCAAGAAAGATGCGTGAAATCTTTCGTGAGAATCGCCCTCAGAACGGGGGCTGCGCGGAAATGTAGCAGGGTGATATGCAGATATACGGTTTGAAGAATTGTGATACGTGCCGAAAAGCAATGAAGGCTTTGCCGGGGGCGGTTCTTGTGGACGTCCGTGCCGAGGGTGTGCCGGACGAAGTGCTGGCGCGGGCCTATGAAGCCTTTGGTGACAAGCTGCTGAACACCCGTTCCACCACCTGGCGGCAGTTGGATGAAGCGGCGCGCGGGCTGCCACCGCTCGCAGTGATAAAGGCCACCCCATCGGTGATGAAGCGGCCTTTGATCGCTGTGGATAACCAGCTTTTTCTTGGATGGAACAGTGCTGTAGAAGCCGATGTTAAAGCATCACTTTAACAACCGTTCCGGGGTCATTGTGAGGTGGCTGGCTTTAATGCGCGGTCAACAGACAGCGGGCCTGCGCCTTTGAAAACCAGGATCAGGAACATCAGGACCCAGAAGGCCCGCTGATCCAGGATCGCCGCATCCGCGAAACGGTCGAACCATGCGCCAATGGCATCCGTCGCTCCGTGACCGTAGACGTCTGTCAGGCTTTGAACAACCACGAAGCCGATCATGCCCAAAGCCGCGATGCGGGTGAACAGGCCGATCACAATCAGCACTGGCAGAATGAATTCGGCCCAGGTGCCGCCCAAAACCACCAATGTGTGAAACAGGCTCAGTGCTTCGGTGTCATATCCTGCGGCTTCAATCGCCTTGGGGAAGATCTGGGCATAGGCGCCCACGGATGGGGTCCAGATGCCCGCGATACCATCGCCCAGTTTGGTCATGCCGGAGTTGAGGAAATAGAACAGCAAGACCCCGGCAAAGACGAGACGTGCGAGGGTTGGCAGAAGCCAATCGGCCCGCTCCAATCGGGAGGCGATCGCGGAATAGGCGGATATTAATGTATTCATTTCATTTCCTTAGCGGGGTCTTGTGCAAATGCTTGCGTGGTCAGTGCCAGTGTCAGGCTGGCTTCGAGGTCGAAGTCCGGGTGGGTCTGTAAAACGTGGTCGAGGGCTGCACCGAAGGATGTCCCGCTGGCCAGCGCCTCAAGCCAATCGGCGCCGCCGGGGGGCAGGGCGTGGGGCATCGGGTCAAAGTCGGGCCGGGTGATCAGAACGTCCTGGGCGACGGCACGCGGCTTGGGCGCACCGTCTTCGTTGTTGTAACGCCAGATGTCATGCAGCGGCCACCTGGAGCGCAGGATGCGGGTGCTGGGGGCAAGGCTGAACTGCTGCGCCATCAGGGTGTCGGGGGGCAGCGATTGCAACCGGCTTGCATCAAACGCCGGGGCGTCGGCGGCGTGGTAGGCGCGCCGGATCTGGAGGTCGAGGGCGGCGGCATCGGGAAGATACCCGATATGTGCCAAGGGTTCAAAAGCCCCCAAAAACGACGGAAAATCAGCGCCGTAGTGCATCATCAGCGGTGAAGTCGGCGGATGATTGCGGACATAGAGCGGGGCAAGATTGTCGAAGTTCTGCACGCCGATCAGTTTACGCACCAATGGAAAAGCGGTGCGCATCGCCTCAATCAGGGAGACGGTGACGTTGTTGCGGTAGACCGCGTATCGTTTGCCCGCAGGGGCGGCATCGCGGCCGATTAACCCTTTGGGAACAGGGGCAGAAGCGTCCAGCAGGGCTGCGCGGAATGCCGTCTGATCGGTCATTGGACCGCGACAAGCGCACCCAGCGCCTGTTCGGCGCGGCAGGCTTCATCCCGCAATATGGGCCAGTCGGGCACATCGGTGTCCCACTCCACCAGCACCGGCTTGGGGCCGGTTTGCGCCAGCGTGTAATCGAGCAGGGACCAGACAGGATCGACCACGGGTTTGCCGTGACTGTCGATCAGCAACGGATGGCCGTGTTCATCTGCGTCTTCGTCGTGTCCACCAACGTGCAATTCCCCGACGCGGTCGGTCGGGTAGGCGTCGATATAGGCTTGCGGGCTGAGACCGAGGTTTGTGGCCGAAATGAAGACGTTATTGACATCGAGCAAGAGTCCACAGCCGGTCTTGTGGGTAAGCTCGGAGAGAAAGTCCGTTTCGGACAAGCTTGAGTCTTCGAATGCGAGGTAGCTGGAGGGGTTCTCCAGCAGCATCTGGCGGCCCAGAACATCCTGCACCTCGTTGATATGCGCGGCGACATGGGCCAGTGTTTTGGGTGTATAGGGCAGGGGCAAAAGATCGTTCAGAAACTCCGCGCCATGGGTGGACCAGGCGAGGTGTTCGGAAAAGCTGGCGGGTTTGATCCAGTCGCAGAGCTTTTTCAGCCGCGCCAGGTGATCGCGGTCCAGCGGGCCTTCGCCGCCAATGGACAGGCCGACGCCGTGGATGGAAATGCCGAAGCGTTCGGACAGGGCCGCCAGCTGTGCCAGCGGTCGTCCGCCGTTGCCCATGTAGTTCTCCGCATGCACCTCGACCCATTCCACGGGGCCGGGATCGTCCTGCAAGGCGCTGAAATGCTGGGGTTTGTACCCGACGCCTGCGGCAAGGGGCAGGGATGGGAAACGCACTGCTGCGTCGAGCATGGGGTTGCTCCGATATGGCAGGAGGGGTGTCTCAGGCGGGAGTGCCGCCTGAGACGAATTGCTTATGCAGGCAGGTCGCGGTCCTGCGCTTCGAGGGAGCCTTTACGCTCCGTGCCGTCGGCCATGGCGGGCAGATCGATGCTCTCGCAGGTACCGGCGTCAACAAGCGTCCATGCGTTGCCCTGATAATCGGTCACGGATGTGCCCGCGCAGGTGGTGCCGGGGCCAGCGGCGCAGTCGTTTTCGCCTGCCAGGGACACGCCATAGCACTTCTCTTTGGAAGCGGCGTTGGCTGTTGTTGTGGTGGAGGCGGTCATTGCGGCGGCAACGGCACCCGCGATGGCGATGGATTTCATTGTGTTGGACATGATGAACTTCCTTTGATTGTCTGCGTTCTTCGGTTGGTAGGCAGAATAGAACACTCAAACGCAGCATACACCAGTCACAGGCGAGTGTGTCACGATCCTGTCAGCAAACCCGCCCATTTCGGTAAGAAACAGCCGGAGAGCACAAGGATTTCGAGAGGAATTGTTACAAACGCGCTTTTGTGCCGATGGCGCGTAGGGGCCTGCGTGAGAATTGTTACAATCGGATCAGGCGAGCGGGGGCAGGCAATGCCCCCGCATGGGATCAGCGCAGATCGGGTGGCGTGGCTTCCAGTCCCAGTGCGTTTGCAACATCCGCAAGCGGCTGGACAGAGGTCTGTTTATCCCCCAACCGCCGCACAGAGACGGTTTTCTCTTCCACCTCACGCCCGCCGACGGCCAGAATGACGGGCACTTTGCCGACGGAATGCTCACGCACCTTGTAGTTGATCTTCTCGTTGCGCATGTCCGCTTCGGCGCGCACGCCTGCGGCTTTGAGGGTTTCGACCACTTCGACAACGTAGTCATCCGCGTCCGAGGTGATGGAGGCGACAACGACCTGACGCGGGGCCAGCCAGAAGGGCAGCTTGCCTGCGTGTTCCTCGATCAGGATGCCGATGAACCGCTCGAACGAGCCAAGGCAGGCGCGGTGCAGCATGTAGGGCCGGTGTTTCGCGCCGTCCTCGCCGATATAGGTCGCGCCCAGCCGTTCGGGCAGGTTTGGGTCCACCTGAAAGGTGCCACATTGCCAGACCCGGCCGATGGCATCGGTCAGGTAGAAGTCGAGCTTGGGGCCATAGAAGGCGCCGTCGCCCGGCTCAAGTGTGAAATCACGCCCCGTCGCCTTGATCGCAGCTTCCAGAGCGCCTTCGACATGGTCCCAGCTTTCATCGGAACCAACACGCTGTTCGGGACGGGTGGCGAATTTGATCTCGAAATTCGTGAAGCCAAGATCGTCATAGACACCGGCGAGGTAGTTGATGAACTTGGCACATTCCGCCTCGATCTGGTCTTCGGTGCAGAAGATGTGGCCATCGTCCTGGGTGAAACCGCGTACCCGCATGATCCCGTGCAGCGCGCCGGAAGGCTCATACCGGCTGCACGACCCGAACTCCGCCAGACGCAGGGGCAGGTCGCGGTAGGACTTCAGGCCCTGATTGAAGATCTGCACGTGGCAGGGGCAGTTCATCGGCTTGAGCGCGTTGATCGCCTTTTCCTTGGCGTGTTCCTCTTCGACTTCGACGATGAACATGTGCTCCTGGTATTTGTCCCAGTGGCCGGATGCCTCCCACAGCTTGCGGTCGACAACCTGCGGGGTATTGACCTCCTTGTAGCCATCGGCGCGCTGTTTGCGGCGCATGTAGTCCTGCAAAGTCGTGTAGACGTTCCAGCCGTTGGGGTGCCAGAAGATCTGGCCAGGTGCTTCTTCCTGCATGTGGAACAGGTCCATTTCCCGGCCCAGCTTGCGATGGTCGCGCTTGGCGGCTTCTTCGAGCATGTTGAGATGCGCGCGCAGCTTTTCCTTGCCGGTGAACGCCACGCCGTAGATGCGTTGCAACATGGCTCGGTCAGAATCGCCGCGCCAATAGGCACCCGCAATGGACATCAGCTTGAAGGCATCCCCCGGAACTTGTCCGGTGTGTTGCAGATGCGGGCCCCGGCAGAGGTCCTGCCACTCGCCGTGCCAGTACATGCGCAAAGGCTCGTCGCCGGGAATGGCGTCGATCAGTTCGACCTTATAGGGCTCACCATTGTCCTCATAGAATTTCACGGCCCGCGCGCGGTCCCAGACTTCGGTGCGGACGGGATCGCGCTTGTTGATGATTTCCTTCATCTTCTTCTCGATCAGGCCGAGGTCCTCGGGCGTGAAGGGCTCGGCGCGGTCGAAGTCATAATACCAGCCGTCCTTGATCACCGGGCCGATGGTCACTTTGGTGTCGGGCCAGATTTCCTGCACGGCGCGGGCCATGATGTGGGCAAGGTCGTGGCGGACCAGTTCATTGGCCTGCTCTTCATCCTGCATGGTGTGAATGGCGATCTCGGCGTCGGCCTCAATCGGCCAAGCCAGATCATAATGCGCGCCGCCCACGGTGGCCGAGATGGCTTTCTTGCCAAGGGATTTTGAAATGTCCGCCGCGACCTCGCCCGCAGTGATACCTGCGTCGTAGGATCGTGCATTGCCATCGGGAAGGGTGAGAGAGATCTGTGCCATCTTGGGCGCTCCTCGTCAGTTTGGCGCCTACGAGACGCCCGGTTGCGGGTTATGTGCCGCGCCTCTTTGATCCTGTCGGGGACATGCGTCAAGGGGGGCTGCGGATTTGGCGGTGGGGAAAGGCCCGTGCGTGGCTATTCGGCCCGCTTGCCAATCTGGCGTCCGGCGGCCTTAGTGGTCCGCATCAATGGAAGGGAATGCCCCATGGCAGAGATAGAATGGCAGAAGATGCCCGCACATGCGTTGCGGGTTTTGGCGGGGCAGGATGCGGTGGTGATTCTGCCGATTGCGTCGATTGAACAACACGGGCCACACCTGCCCACAATGACGGACACCCGGCTGGGCCATGAAGTGGCCGTTCGCGCCGCGCGCAAGGTTCAGGGCAGCCAGCCTGTCGTCGTCGCTCCGGTTGTCTGGTCCGGCCTGTCGGAGCATCACATGCCCTTTGGCGGAACCCTGACCGTGTCCGCATCCACCTTCCGGGCCTTGCTGAGTGATCTGATTGCCGCAATCACCCGGCTGGGCTTTCGCAAGGTCCTGCTGTCGAATTCGCATGGTGGGAACATCATGGCGATGCAGCAGCTTTGTGATGAACTGTCACCCAGCTGTCCGGCCACATTGGTGGCGACGACTTATGCGATTGAGGGGGCTGCGCAGATCGGCACCTTGCTGGAGGATCAGGACGGCGTGCAGCATGCGGGGGAGGCGGAAACCTCCATGATGCTGGCCTGTGAGCCGGGGCTGGTGGACACCGGCGATCTGGCAGCCATCGGGACGCCGGGCGACGGGGGGCCGGGCTTTCTCAAAGCCGGGCAGGCGTCGTACCGCTGGCGGCCGTTCGCGCATACCACCTCTGACGGGGTGTCGGGAACGCCTGAGAAATCCACCGCAGAAAAGGGTGAAGCCTTGCTGGACGCAAGCGCACAGGCGATTGCGGCGTTGATTCTTGACCCCGAGACATGGGCCGAGCCGAAGGACATGCGGGACACCGGAACCGCCGGGGTGCCGTTCGCGACCTGACGCCCGTGCGGATGTGTCCGACAATCAGGCAAATGCACAAGATGTTAGCGCTGAGGGTGAATGTATACCTAGATATACGTTGACTGCGACACTTCCGGGTCTATTTTCGACATCAACAGCGCCCTGACGGGTAGAATCAAATTTTGAGGAGTGCCAGATGCCGAGCTTTAACCGCCGTTTTGATCTTTCGATTGCCGACGTGGAACTGATCGAGGAAGCGCTGCGTGCACGGGGCCGTGAATTGTGCCGGATGCGGCGCGCGTTGAGCGATGATACACCAGCCGATCTGGAGTCCATCCGCGTGGTGGAGCAGGATCAGCGCACCGGCGAGGAATTGCTGGGCCGCCTGCATGATCAGAAGATCTTCTATCGTCCCAAGGCGGAGACTTATGTCAGCGGCTGATCTGCCGTCGTGATCGTCATGCAAAACGCCCTGTCGCAGCGCTGCGACAGGGCGTTTTCTTTTGTCGTGAGAGCAGGGTTCAGACGATCCCCCGCGCGGTAAAGACGGAATAGGCCATCAGCAGGCAGCACACCCATCCCGCCGTGAAGATCAAAGGCCGTAGCGGGAAACGCGCAAAGGCGGTGATGTAGCCCACCGCATGGGCCACACGCAGCCAGAAGAACGCGATGGCGGTCCAGTAGGTGAGCGCGGTGAAGCCGTCCAGCCGGTCCACCAGCAAGACCAGCACCGCAAAGGGGATACCTTGTTCCAGCAGGTTCATATGTGCCCGATACGCCCGTTGCACCCATGGGCGGTGCAAGGTGGGGTTGGGTGGACGAATGAAACCATCGGGTGCGTCAGCGGGCAGAGAGCCTTCGGGGACGGTGTTCACACCCACGATATATGGGATCCACAATGAGGCTGCGAGGATCATCAGGCAGGTCAGGATGCCCAGTTCTGTCGGGAAAGTTTCCATGGTGTTGCTCCTTACTCCAACCGTTTAACCCGCAGCCTTGAGGCCGGTGCCGGTTTCCAGCCACGACTTGAGCGACGCGGCCAGCCGCGCCCAGCCTTCCGCCACCCCTTCATGGCCTGCGGGCAGATCGTAATGCTCAATCGTCAGTTTGCAGACCTCGCCTTGCGGCTCAATCAGATAGGCCATGCGGGAACCGGGGGCATCGGGGCCAAAGAAATGGGGTTGAAAGGTCGTCTCGATCCTCGATTTGGGGTCGATCTGAATGATCTCCTGCTCCAGCATCTTGCTGCCATCGGGCAGGATAAAGATGGCTTTGTCACCCGCCGCCCCCGCGCGCCCTTCGACCCGGTCACAGGCGAAATGGTAGGCGGCCATGCTGTCTGGATCGCTCAGCGCGTCCCACAGCGCGTCCTGGCTGCAACGGATGAAGGTTTGCATCATGAAATCTGGTTTTGACACGGTGGTTTTCCTTTCGAGGTCTTGTTTGAAGTTCAGTACCGCTCGTGCCGCTGGTTTCTGGCGCATAGGCTCAATCCAGCGGTCAATCGTCTCTTGGAGGGGCAGGGCGTTCAGATAGTGATGTTTGAAACGCCCCTTCTTGTGCGGGATGACGAGGCCTGCCTCTTCCAGCACGGCGAGATGTTTCATCACGCCAAATCGGGTCATGTCGAGCAATTCCGTCAGCTCTTGCAGCGTCTGCCCATCGCGCTGGCGCAAAGCGTCCAGCAAGGTGCGGCGGGCCGGATCGGCAAGGGCTTTGAAAATGACGTCCATGGAAATACTTATAGGTGACAAAATACTCACGTGACAAGATGGTCACTTATAAATTGATCCTTGCCCCCTCAGATGTGCAGGCGCATGATCAGCTTCAAAGCAGGGAGGTGGCATGGCTGATCCGTCATTTTTGCAAACAAAATCAGGGCGTAAGATCGCCTATCATCGCACCGGGGGGCGGGGGCCGTGGATCGTTTTCCTCGGCGGCTTGAAATCCGACATGATGGGCACCAAGGCGGTCTATCTGGAAGAATGGGCCCGCGCGCAGGGGCGAGCTTACCTGCGGTTTGACTATTCCGGCCATGGTGAGTCGTCAGGGGCATTCACCGACGGATGTATTGGCGACTGGGCCGAAGACACCCGCGATGCGGTGGCGGCATTGACCGAAGGCCCGATTGTCCCGGTGGGGTCATCGATGGGCGGCTGGCAGGCACTGCTGCTCAGCCGGGCGCAGCCGGAACGGATTGCCGGTCTGGTCACCATCGCCGCAGCACCGGATTTCACCGAAGACGGCTATTGGGCGACATTCTCGCCTGAGCAGAAGACGCAGCTTGAACGCGACGGGTCGGTTGAACTGCCCTCGGACTATATGGAGCCCTACATCATCACGAAACGCATGATCGAGGACGGGCGCGATCAACTGGTTCTGCGCGCGCCCCTGCCGCTGCCGTTTCCGGTGCGGTTTCTGCAAGGCACGGCCGATACAGCCGTCAGCCTGGATACGGCGGTGCGCCTTCTGGAGCATGCAACGGGGCCAGACATGCAGCTGAGCCTGATCAAGGATGCAGACCATCGATTCTCCGACGGCCCCTGTCTGGGGCTGATCACCGATGCCATTATCGATGCCCTGGGGGAGGGGGCATGAGATCTTTCCTCAAAACACTGCTTTATGTCGTCCTGGCGCTGATGGTGCTGGTTGTGGCGCTGTTCCTTTTCGGTCCTTACGAAAGCAGTGATCTGAGCACCGATTTTGACGACACGGGGATGCAGGCGGGCGTGTCGGCGTATCTCACCACGCAGGAGGCGCGCTTTGATGACATCACGCCGGGGACGGAGAAACGTGTGATCTGGTATGACGTGCCAGACGCGCGGACGGAAATCGCGGTGCTCTACCTACATGGCTTTTCCGCCACCGCGCAGGAAATCCGCCCGGTGCCCGATCTGGTTGCGGATGGGCTGGGGGCCAATCTGGTCTACACCCGGCTTGCAGGTCATGGCCGGACCGGAGAGGCGCTGGCCGAAGCAAGTGTTGCGGACTGGATGAAGGACGTCGCCGAAGGGTTGGCCGCCGCCCGGATGGTGGGGGAGCGGGTTGTGATCATTTCAACCTCCACCGGAGGCACGCTTGCCGCGGCGGTGGCGGTGGATGAAAGCCTCTCTCAGGACGTGGCCGGGATCGTCTTTGTCTCCCCCAATTTCGGGATCAACAACCCGCTTGCCCCGTTGCTGACCTTTCCTGCCGCGCGCTATTGGCTGCCGATGCTGGCGGGCCACGAACGCAGCTTTGAGCCGCACAATGCGCAGCAGGGGGTGTTCTGGACCACGCGCTACCCCAGTGTCGCGACCCTGCCGATGGCAGCCCTTGTGCGCGAAGTGGTCGGGCTGGATCTGAGCGTGACGGAAATCCCGGCGTTGTTCATGTTCTCAAAGGACGATACCGTGGTTTTGCCCCAGAAGACCGCAGAGGTTGCCGCGCGCTGGGGCGGAGAGGCCGTGATCCTGCACCCCGATCTGGGCCCGGAGGATGATCCGGACGCCCATGTGATTGCCGGAGACATCATGTCACCGGGACAAACGGAGAGCGCGGCAGAACGCATGCTTGAATGGATCAGGGGGTTGTGATGGATCAACGGATTTCGCTTGTGACATTGGGGGCAAAGGACGTGCCGGTGCTGGCCGCGTTCTATGACGCTTTGGGCTGGCAGCGGGTTGAAACGCAGGATGGTGTGGTGGCCTATGATCTGATCGGGCAGACGCTTGGCCTCTATCCGCTTGAAAAGCTGGCAGAAGACATCGGTGTGCCGGTCGACACTCTGGGACGGGGTGCGGTGACGCTGGGGTATAATGTGCGCGACAAGGCGGATGTGGCGGCCATTCTCGACCGCGTTGAGGCTGCTGGGGGCCGCGTGCTGAAACCGGCAGCGGATGTGTTCTGGGGCGGGCACCACGGGTATTTCGCCGACCCCGAAGGACATATTTGGGAAGTGGCGCATAACCCGTTCTCTCCGCTGAGCGACGCGGGTGCTTTCCGCTGGAACGGCTACGGCTGATGCGTGCTCCCCGCAGCATGTGGAGCCTTGAGACCTTCGGGCGCATCCGCCTGTCCAGACATTTCTTCATGCGCGACTTCATGTATTCGGAAATCTCGGGCTATCACGGGATACCGAACGTGCCGGAAAATCCTGATCTGGTGATCGAGAACGGTCGCGCGTTTTGCACTGCATTGATGGACCCGTTGGAGGAAACCTTTGGTCGCGTTGCGGTGCGCTCTGGCTATCGCTCTGCCACGTTGAACAGATACGGCAATGACAACCGGCTGAACTGCGCGCGCAATGACCATCCGCTGGAGTGTCACATCTGGGACCGGGGGACCGGCGCGGATGCCATTGCCGGGGCCAGTGTGGTGATCCCGTGGTTTGCCGATCAATACGATCAGGGACGCGACTGGCGCGATCTGGCGTGGTGGGTGCATGACCATCTGCCCTATTCGGAGATGTGGTTTTTCCCCAAACTGGCGGCGTTCAATCTGGTCTGGCGGCCCAATCCGCAGCGCACGATTTCAAGCTATATGGCGCCGCGCGGGATGCTCTTGCGTGCAGGAGAGACCCCGGAGGAGCCGCTGGCGGCGCGCCGGAAACGCTATGCGGACTTCCCGCCGCTAGGTGGCATTGATCTGCCGATGCGGCCTGTTGCAGCGCCCTGATGGCGCAGCTATAGGTGGCCCGATTTCGCACCCGCGGCATGAAGACCAAGGGGTGCCTGAGTGGAGAGCCGGATGATTGAACCGCTGGTATTGCTGCCCGGCATGATGTGTGATGCGCGCCTGTTTGGCCCGCAGATTGCTGAGTTGTCCTCCGAAATGCCAGTGATGGTCGCGCCTGTCTCTCAAGGAGAGCGGATTGAGGAAATCGCGTCAAACCTGCTGGGCGCCTTACCCGCGCGGTTCGCGCTGGCCGGGCTCAGCATGGGCGGGATCGTGGCGATGGAAATCCTGCGCCGCGCGCCCGATCGGGTCAGCCGTCTGGCGTTGATGGACACCAATCCGCTGGCCGAGACACCCGTGGTTGCAGCCAATCGGGAGCCGCAGATCGTCAAGGTGCGTTCGGGTCGGTTGATCGAAGTGATGCGCGATGAAATGAAGCCGAATTATCTGGCGCCGGGGCCGCAGCGCGCGGATGTGCTGGCGCTGGTGATGGACATGGCAGAGGTGTTGGGGCCGGAGGTGTTCATCCGGCAATCGCGCGCTTTGCAGCGGCGGCGCGATCAGCAGGTGACGTTGCGCAAATGCCGCGTGCCTACATTGGTGATGTGCGGCGCGCATGATGCGCTCTGCCCGGTCAAACGCCATAGTTTCATGGCCGAACTCATTCCGGGCGCGGAATTGCGGGTCATCGAAGGGGCGGGCCATCTGCCCACGCTTGAGACACCGGAAGAGGCAACTGCGGCCCTCCGCGACTGGATGCGCCAGCCTTTGGTGCTGCGTTAGGGGCGTGCTCTACTAGGGCAGGGGCACAGCGGCGCGGTCTTCCCGGCTGACCAGCCGGACCTCGCGGGAGGGTTTTCCCGTCTCTACGTCAAAGAACGGTGTCTGCTTCCAACGGCCTGAGATCAGGCAGGGCAACACGCGGGTGACCATTGTCATCAAGAGCTTCCCACCGCCCTTGTGACCCTGTTTGCCATCGGATTTCTTCACGAATGCCTGCGCCACGACGGGGCCAAGCGCGCTGTCATCTTCCAGATGGTCCGTGCGCAGGGAGGCAAAAGGCACCTTGGCCGTGCGCACCGTGTTGAACAACACCGCCCCGCAGCATTTGGCCTGCCAGCGCAGCAACCCTTTGGGAGAGAAGGAAAAGACCGCCAATTGATCTTCGCCCGCATCAATGCGGACCTTGTCAGGGGTGGTCTGATACAATTGCACGGCACCTGGGGCAGGGTCCGGCTGACCCGCATAGACTTCTGCGGCGCGACAATCGGTGCAGAAACATTCAATGCGGGTGCCGTTTGACCTGGAGACGCCGATCAGCCTCCCCCGAAGGGTGTTGCAGGTGCAGGCGAAGGGGAGATCGACGCCCGCCATGGCTTATGCCGCCGCGTTCTTGTTGGCCGGTTTCTTCTTGCGATAGCCGGGAGGTGTCGCCTGTTCATTATCATCGATGAAGTCGAGGACAAGCGGACGGATGTTGTTGCGCCAGCTTTTGCCCGCGAAGATACCATAGTGACCGGCACCTTCCTCAACGTGGCTTGCCTTCATGTTGTCAGGCAGGCCCGTCAGCAGATCAAGCGCTGCTATACACTGGCCGGGCGCGGAGATGTCATCCTTGGACCCTTCGACGGTCTTGACCGCGACATTGGTGATCTTGCCGATGTCGACCGGTTTGCCCTTCACCGTGAAGGCGTTCGAGGCGATCTCTCCGGTTTTGAAGATCCGTTCAACCGTAGACAGGTAGAATTCAGCGGGCATGTCCATCACAGCAAGGTATTCGTCATAGAACTTGTTGTGCTTGTCGTGCTCATGCGCTTCGCCGCGCATCACCCGGCTGATCTGGTTCTGGAAGGCATTTGTGTGGGTTTCGCTGTTCATGGAAATGAACGACGAAAGTTGCAGCAGACCGGGATATACTTTCCGGCCGACGCCTGCATATTTGAAGCCGACCCGCTGGATCATCAGTTCCTGAAGCTGGCCCATGGTCACGGAATGCCCGAAATCAGTCACTTCGGTCGGGGCCGCGTTGGGGTCAATCGGACCGCCGATCAGTGTCAGCGTGCTGGGCTGCGCGTCAGGATCTTCTTCCGCCAGATAGGCCGTTGCCGCCAGTGTCAGCGGGGCAGGTTGGCAGACTGCAATGACATGGGTGTCCGGCCCGAGGTGTTTCATGAAGTCGACAAGGTAGAGGGTATAATCCTCCACATCGAACTTGCCCGCGCTGACAGGAATATCGCGCGCGTTGTGCCAATCTGTAATGTAGACGTCGCAATCAGGCAGCAAACTGATCACCGTAGAGCGGAGCAGTGTGGCATAATGTCCCGACATCGGGGCGACCAGCAGCACTTTGCGTTTGGGAACGGTGCGGCCCTGGACGCGGAAGTGGATCAGATCGCCAAAGTCGCGTTTGATGACATGTTCCACGCTGACCAGACGGTCGGTGCCGTTGCTGCCAACAAATGAGGGGATGTTCCAGTCTGGCTTCATCACCATCCGCGAGAACGTGCGTTCCGTGACCTCCCCCCAAGCTGCCATCCAGCTTAAGGCAGGGTTTGGAAACATCGAAAAAGCGGGGTAAGATGCCATGGCGAGCGCTGACGCGCCGAGCCATTGATTTGTGTTCCTGACGGTTTCCATCAGGTCGTAAGTTACCATATAGCGCACGGGTGGGGTCTCCTTAATGTGGGCCCGAAACTGAGTACTCCGTCGCTCCCCTCCCGGCTCGGACGACGTAATGCTGCACCTGCGAAGATAAGAGGTAATTGTTAAGATGACAACTAGAACCACGGATGCAGAAGTCCCGACTGAGGCTTCTATGGCACGGATGGCTGAGAATCTTAAGAAAGTGGAGCAGCTTACGGAACGTCTCAGTCAGGTGATGGCGCACCGGACGACGCACCAGCCCGCACTTGATGGACCGAATCAACAATTATTCGCGAAAGCAGCGCAGGCCTACATGGCTGAAGCGATCCAGAACCCGGCAAAGCTGATGGAACATCAGATCGGATACTGGAGCCAGACCGTCACGCATTTCATGGAAGCCCAACAGGCACTGGCCAAGGGCAAGTTCGAAGCGCCGGAGGACCGCACCGGCAAAGATCGCCGCTTTGCCAATCCATTGTGGGAGAGCCACCCGTACTTCAATTACGTCAAGCAACAGTACCTCATCAACGCCAAGGCGCTGGAGCAGGCGGTTGACGCTGTCACCGACATGGAACCGCGCGAAAAGCAGCGTTTGGCCTACTTCAGCCGTCAGATCATTGACCTGATGAGCCCGACCAATTTCCTCGCCACCAACCCCGATGCGCTGGAACGCGCGATTGAGACGGAGGGCGAAAGCCTGATCCGGGGGGTCGAGAATCTGATCTCTGATCTGGAAGCGAACAACGGCGAACTCATCGTCCGGCTGGCAGATGAGAGCGCGTTCGAACTGGGCCACAACATCGCGACCACACCGGGCAAGGTGGTGTTTCGCAACCGCATGTTTGAGCTGATCCAGTACAGCCCGACAACCAAGAAAGTGCATGAAACGCCTTTGCTGATCTTCCCGCCGTGGATCAACAAGTTCTACATCCTTGATCTCAAGGCTCAGAATTCATTGGTGAAATGGGTCACGGATCAGGGATACACGCTGTTCATGGTGTCTTGGGTGAACCCCGATTCGTCCTACCGTGAGGTCGGCATGGAAGATTATGTCGACAGCGGCTATCTGACCGCCATCGAAAAGGTGAAAGAGATCTGCGGCGTCAAGCAGATCAATGCGGTTGGGTATTGTATTGCCGGCACGACCCTGTCGCTGACGCTGTCCCTGCTCAAGCAACGCGGCGATAAATCAATCAAATCCGCGACCTTCTTTACCGCACTCACCGATTTTTCTGATCAGGGGGAATTCCAGCCCTTCCTGACCGATGACTTCATTGACGGCATCGAAGCGGAGACGAAAGACAAGGGCATCCTGCCTTCCGTGATCATGGCGCGGACGTTTTCGTTCCTGCGGTCCAACGACCTTGTCTATGGCCCAGCGGTCAAAAGCTACATGTTGGGAGAGACCCCGCCGGCCTTTGATCTGCTTTATTGGAACGGGGACGGGGCCAATCTGCCCGCAAGAATGGCGATGCAGTACCTGCGCGGGCTGTGTCAGCGCAATGAGCTGGCAGAGCAGGGGTTTGATCTGATGGGCCACCATCTGGAACTGGGCGATGTTGATATACCGCTTTGCGCAATTGCCTGTGAGACCGATCATATCGCGCCTTGGAAAGACAGCTATCGCGGGATTCAGAAGATGGGGTCAGAGAACAAGACGTTCATTATGACCCAGTCCGGCCACATTGCCGGCATCGTCAACCCACCCAGCAAAAAGAAGTATGGTCACTATGCCAACACGGATCTGGATCTGGATCACACCGATTGGCTGAATGGGGCGGCCTTCCACGAAGGTTCCTGGTGGCCGCGGTGGGAAAAGTGGCTCAAGAAACGCTCCGGTCCGCAGGTTTCTGCACGTAAACCGGGAGAAAACGGTCAGGAAATTCTCGGCGATGCGCCGGGTACCTACGTCGCTGTGAAGGCAAATCGCTGATAAGAAAGAGCTTTTGGTGCTATCTCTTTTGTTATGCTGCGGTGCAGAAAGTTCTTGAAATGCTGCGATGCAGCATGTAAGTAACGTATCGTCAAGCAAAGCGGGATGGACCGCGAAATGGGCGGGTCTTCCCGCACCGCACTGAAAGGACGATACAATGGCTAAGACACCTGATATGACCGCAATGTTCAAAGACGTTATGGGTTCATTCCCTGTTGATACAGCGGCAATGGAAGACGCATTCAAGACAACCGCGACGCTGAACGAAAAGCTGTCCGGCGTGGCGCTGACCGCTGTTGAGAAATCCACCGAGATTTCCAGCAAGTGGACAAAAGAAACCGTCGCCAAGATGGCTGAGATGTCCAAGGCAAAAGCAGACCCGGCTGATTATGCAAAAGCGATGACCGACTTCGCTTCTGCCTCCGCCGAAACCGCTGCCGAGCATATGGCCGCTTTCGCTGAAATCGCGAAAAAAGTGCAGATGGACACCGTTGAGCTGATGATGGCGGCTGGCAAAGACATGCAGGAAGAAGCAACTGCTGCTGTCAAGAAAGCCACAGACGACGTTCAGACTGCGGCCAAGAAAGCCACAGCGAAGTAATCTGGTCCGGAATTGCTGTCGCCCGGGGGTGACAGCGGTGTAACCAGTGTGATGTTTCCGCCGCCTCTTTGTGGGGCTTCGCGGGGAAGGGCAGGCTGACAAAGCCTGCCCTTTCTTTTTGTGCTGCACTGCCCTAATCTGCACTGCAGCGTGCATTGGGAGGGCAGAAGTGGCCGATACGAAAAAGCCTTTGTTGATCAAACGGTATGCCTCACGGCGTCTCTACAACACGGAGACAAGCGATTATGTGACCCTCGATGATATTGCCGGGTTCATCCGTGATGGGCGCGAGGTGCAGATCGTTGATCTGAAATCGGGTGATGATCTGACCCGCCAGTATCTTCTTCAGATCATTGCAGAACATGAAAGCCGGGGCGAATCCATGCTGCCGGTTGAAGTGCTGAACGATCTCGTGCGCAGCTATATGTCCGGTGACGTTTCGGTGGTGCCGCAGTTCCTGCAAGCCTCCTTTGACATGCTGCGGGACGGGCAGGCGAAGATGATGGAAAACATGTCGTCGATGAACCCGATGAGCAAGATGCCCGGCATGGAAGTAATGCAGGCGCAGCAAGAAGCGTTCCTCAAGGCGATGACAGGCGGATGGCCTGGCGGCAGCACCATGCCAAGCCCGGAGCCCGAAGCCGAGGAGCCGGAACAGGGCGACGATCTGGACGCCATCAAGCAGCAGCTTGCGGACCTTCAGGCGAAGCTTTCCAAGATCAAGTAACGGACTGGATCGGTGGGCCAGACAGGAAGGCCGGGGCAAAACCCCGACCCGACCCGACCTGCGGCTGTTGGTTGACCGCGCTGTCAGGCGGCCTGCGCCGGTGCGACTTCTGACAACGCCGCCATCACCACATCACAGACCGCATCAAGCTGATCTGTCGTGAGCTGCACAGGCAGGCGCACATCACAGGCCCGCATCAGCATGGCGCGCGTCCGGGGCAAATCCGGCAGGTCCTTGATGAACTGCCAGTTCCAGAACGCCCGCGCGTTGTCGCTGCTTTGGCCAAAGACCTGAACTTTCACACCTGCCTGCGATGCAGCATCCGCGAACTGGCGGATCTGGGCGTCAGACAGCCCGCGCAGGTTGAACTGGATCGAATCCGGTGCCCGTGTCTCCCCCGGCAGAGGCGCCGGGACCTCGACCAGCGGAGAGCGGCTGAGCCGATCTGCGACGTAATCGTGATTGCGCAACCCATCTGCAATCCGGCGCGGCAGTTCCGGCAGTTGTGGCCGGATCACCGCCGCAGACAGGTTGGACATCCGCAGATTGTAAAGCGGCAGTTGGTTTTGCCAGCGCGCGCAGGCCGCGTGCAGTGCGGGATGTTTCTTCCAATTGTGCTCATAGGCGCCGGACATGATGACGGCGCGCGCCACCAGATCGGCGTCATCTGTGATCAGGATGCCGCCTTCGCCGGCGTTCACCATCTTGTAGGATTGGAAGGAGAAGCAACCGATCCTGCCAAGGGTGCCGATCTTGCGTCCGTGCCATAGGGTGCCAAGGGAATGGGCCGCGTCTTCCACCACGGGGGTGCCAGCGGCATCGCACATCGCCATGATCGCATCCATGTCGGAGGTATGGCCGCGCATGTGGCTGACAATGACGGCATCCACATCGGGCAGCTTGGCTGAAAAATTATCCAGATCAATGCGGTAGTTCTCTCCTACTTCGCAAAGTATGGGCTGGCAATCGGCGTGGATTACCGCTGACGGCACGGCGGCAAAGGTGAAGCCGGGGATCAACACCTTGGCATCCCGTGGCAAAACCAGCGCTTTGAGCGACAGGAACAACGCCGCAGAACAGCTTGAGACAGCCAGCGCATAGGTGCTGCCCATCATGCGGGCAAAGTCTTGCTCCAGCAGGCTGACGGGTGCGTCTTGCGGTGCCGTGTAGCGAAACAGATCAGCGGAGGTCAGCAGGGCGTCCACCTCGGCACGGGCAGCGGCGGGAATGGCTTCGGCTTGATGCAGGTCTGGTATGGGCATTTTGCAAAATCCAAATAATGGTTTTGCATTTTATAAAACAATTGCGCGCATGGACCAAGGGTTTCGTTCGTGTCACCTGTGAAGTTTTTGTAAAGGCCCCGCCGGGGAAGGTTCTAGATACCCAGCCGGTCGCGGGTGGCATACCAGCTCATCGCGAGGATCAGCAGCGGGTTGCGCAGGGCAGCGCCGCCGGGGAAGGAAGGTGTCGGAATGCGCGCCATCGTGTCAAAGCCATCACCGTCCCCTTGTACGGCCAATGCCATCAGTTTGCCTGCGTGGACCGCATTCCCGACCCCGTGACCGGAATAGCCCGACGCCGACAGCATGTTGGGGGCGACACGGGCCAGATAGGGCAGGCGCTTCATCGTGATGGCCAGCGTGCCGCCCCATGTGTAGTCGAACGTGACATCCGCGAGATGTGGAAAGACCTGCGCCATCGGTTTGCGCACCGTGGCGTCGATGTTGCGGGGAAAACGGTACCCATAGCTTTCGCCCCCCCCAAACAGCAGCCGTTTGTCATGGGACAGGCGGAAATAGTTGACCACAAAGCGGTCGTCGGCCACAGCCACGTCCCGTGGCAGGACATCGGCGACCCGGTCCCCCAAGGGCTCTGTCGCTGCGATGAAGTTGTTGATGGGCATCACGCGGGCAGCGACCTTGCGCTCCAGCCCGCCCAGATAGCCGTTGCAGGCAAGGATCACGTGATCCGCCATCACATGGCCTGCGTCGGTCTGCACCTTGGCCTTGGTGCCCTTGTCGATGTTGTGCACTGCCGCCCCTTCGTGGATCACCACACCGGCCGCGGCCGCCGCCCGCGACAATCCAAGCGCAAGGTTCAGCGGATGCAGATGCGCGGCCCCCATATCAAGAATACCACCCTTGTAGGCGGGTGAGGGGCACACGTCTTGCAACGCCGCCTTGTCCAGCACGTCGACCTGGTCATAGCCATAGGTCCGGGACAGATGATCGGCATAGTGGTGCAGCTCATCCACGTCCGCAGCAGCACGGGCGGTTTCCGCGACCCCCGGTTTCAGATGGCAGTCGATCTCATGTTCCGCGATCAGGGATTTCACCAGATCCTTGGTCTCTTCGGCCATGTCCCACAACTTGCGGGCGTGATCCGGGCCCAGCATCTTTTCCAGCGCCACCTGATCGGCCCGCTGACCGCTGCCCAATTGCCCGCCATTGCGACCTGACGCGCCAAAGCCGACGCGCTGTGCTTCCAGCAGGATCACCTTGCGCCCGGCCTGCGCCAGATGCAGCGCCGCAGACAGCCCCGTGTAGCCGCCGCCGATGACGCAGACGTCCGCCGTCTGCGCGCCTTTCAGCGGGGCAAACCGCTCCAGCGGTGTGGCGGTCGCGGCATACCAGCTTTCAGGGTAGCTGCCGCGTTTGTCGTTGGCATAAAGCAGGTTCATGTGCAGGCCAGCCTTCGCTCAGACGTTCAGCAACAGGTGTTCCCGCTCCCACGGGGAGATCACCTGAAGGAACTCGTCATACTCCGCCCGTTTCACGATGCCGTAGACGCGGGCAAAATCAGCACCCAGAACATCGTGCAATGCGCTGGCTTCTTCAAAGAGGGTCAGGGCCGAGCCGAGCACCTGCGGAATGTCCCCATCGCCGTCATACGCGTCGCCTTTGAATTCCTCGGCAGGCATCTTGCCTTCGGTCAGGCCCAGATATCCGCAGGCCAGTGAGGCGGCGATGCCCAGATAGGGGTTGCAGTCCATCCCGGCCAGACGGTTCTCCACCCGGCGGGCCTTGGGGCTGGACAGCGGCACGCGGATGCCCGTGGTGCGGTTGTCGCGGCCCCATTCGAGGTTGATGGGTGCTGCGTGGTCTTTGACGTAGCGGCGGTAGCTGTTCACATAGGGCGCGATCACCGCCAGTGCTTGTGGCATGTGGTTCTGAAGGCCGGCGATGAAGTGGTAAAACGCCTCCGTCTCTGCGCCGTCTGCGGTGGAGAAGATGTTGTCACCTGTTGTCGTGTCCAGGATCGAATGGTGGATGTGCATCGCGGATCCCGGCTCATCCGCGATAGGTTTCGCCATGAAGGTGGCATAGCAGTCGTGGCGCATCGCCGCTTCGCGGATCAGACGTTTGAAGTAGAACACCTCATCGGCCAGTTTGACCGGATCGCCGTGGCGCAGGTTGATCTCCAACTGGCCAGCGCCGCCTTCCTGGGTGATGCCGTCAATCTCAAACCCCTGAGCCTCGGCAAAATCGTAGATGTCGTCGATCACCGGGCCGAATTCGTCCACGGCGGTCATGGAGTAGGCTTGCCGCGCCGCTGCGGGACGCCCCGAACGGCCGATCATCGGCTTGATCTCATGGCCCGGATCGAGGTTGCGGGCGACCAGATAGAACTCCATCTCCGGGGCCACCACAGGCTCCCACCCTTTGGCACGGTAGAGGTCCACCACACGTTTCAGCACGTTACGCGGGCTGAATGGCACCGGGTTATGGTCGCGGTCATAGGCGTCGTGGATCACTTGCAAGGTCCAGTCGCCCGTCCATGGCGCGGCGGTGGCCGTGTCCATGTCGGGTTTGAGGATCATGTCCTTTTCGATGAACCCGTCAGCGCCCGCCGCTTCGCCCCAGCCGCCCGTGATGGTCTGGTAGAAGATGCTGTCGGGCAGGTGGAAGAAGTCCTGCCGGTTGAACTTGGACGCAGGCACCGCTTTGCCGCGCGCGATGCCGGGCAGGTCAGAGACGATACATTCGACTTCGTCCAGCCGCCGCCCTTCCAGATAGGTCTGTGCAGCCTCGGGGAGTTTTGTCATCCAATCGGCCATCAGGCCCTCTCTTTCTTGAAGAATGCGGTCATTTGTTCAGCAATACGGTCGGAATCGAGCGGCGCTGCAAGGTCTTTGCGCGCAGCCTCCATCAAGTGGTCTGGAACAAGCCCCTTGCCACGTGTGTCCATCAGACCTTCGATGAAGTCCGAGGGGTATTCGGGGTGCGGCTGGAGGGTCCAGAAGATGTCGTCATAGAGAAGGGCCGCATTGGCGCAGAAGTCCGTCGCGCCAATGACCTGCGCGCCTGCGGGCTTTTCCACCACCTGATCCTGGTGCCATGCGTTGATGGCGACCATCTCCCCCTCCAGATCATATTCGACCCGGCCCACGGACCAGCCGCCCTCGAACTTCTCAACCTTGCCGCCCATGGCTTGTGCAATGATCTGGTGGCCAAAGCAGATGCCCACCATTGGGCGGCGCGCGGCGTGGCAGGCGCGGATGAAATCCTCCAGCGGGGGGATCCAATCGTGATCTTCGTAGGCCCCGTGGCGCGACCCGGTGATCAGCCAGCCGTCAGCGTCGGTGACGCTGTCCGGGATCTCTCCATCCACCACGGCCCAACTGGCGTAGGTGAAGGTTTCCTCTCCCAGCAGCCGCTTGAAATAAGCGTCATAGCGCCCGTGCTGGCTGAGCGGTTCAGGCGGGTGGCCCGTGATGAGAATGCCGATTTTCATGCGCCGCTCCTTGGTCGGGTCAAACGGTGTCGAGGTAGATATCGCGTTGCGCCTGCACGGAAAGCTCCGCCATGACGCGCTGTTCCTGCCTTTTGGTCATCACGAAATTACGGATCAATTCGGCATCAAAGATGCGGGCGATCTGACTGTCGGTTTCGAACATGTCGATGGCGGTCTCCCAGCGGTCCGGGATCTTGGGCAGGTCGGATTGATAGGCGTTGCCGGTGATCGGGGCAGGCGGGGCTGTGCGGTCCTCGATCCCGTTCATGGCGGCCCCCAGAATGGCGGCCACGGTCAGATAAGGGTTCACATCACCCCCCGCGACCCGGTGTTCGATCCGGCGCGCTTTGGTGGGCCCTGACGGGATGCGCAGCGCGGAGGTGCGGTTTTCATAGGCCCAGCAGACGCTTGTGGGCGCATGGCTGCTGGGCACCAGACGGTCATAGCTGTTGGCATGGGGCGCAAACACAAGCGTTGAAGCGGGCAGGGCCGCAAGGCATCCGGCAACGGCGTGGTGCAGGGTGTCACTGCCGTCCTCCGCCCCGTTGTCAAAGACGTTTTGGCCCGCCGCATCCAGCACAGAGAAATGCATGTGCAGGCCGGAGCCCGCATAATCATCGTATGGCTTGGCCATGAAGGAAGCCGCAAACCCGTGCCGCCGCGCCATGCCTTTGACCAGCATCTTGAAGAGCCAGGCATCATCCGCCGCACGCAGGGCGTCATCGCCGTGCATCAGATTGATTTCAAACTGGCCCAGCCCGCCTTCGGAGATGGCGGTGTCTGCGGGAATATCCATCGCCTCGCAGGCGTCATAGAGATCGGAAAAGAAGCCATCGAACTGATCCAGTGTGCGCATGCTCAGAATGTCGCTGGCCACGCAGCGTTTGCCGGAACGCGGGGAATGCGGGACCTGAAAGGTCTCCCCGCTGTCATCAATCAGGAAAAATTCCAGCTCCACCGCGCAAACGGGCGTCAGGCCGCGGGCTGCGTATCGCTCCAGCACGGCGCGCAGGGCATGGCGCGGATCGCCCATGTAGGGCGCGCCATCCTCGTCAAACATCCAGATCGGCAGGAGGGCCGCAGGGGTATCCAGCCAGGGGACGGGCATGAACCCGCGTTCGGTCGGGCGCAGCACCGCGTCGCGGTCGCCGCTGGCCAGCACCAAGGGGCTGTCCTCAATATCATTGCCCCAGATGTCGAGGTTCAGCACTGAGAACGGAAAGCGCACGCCGTCGGTCGCCAGCTTGTCCGCCGCATGCACCGGCAGGCGTTTGCCACGGGGCTGCCCATTGAGATCAGGCGCCGCGACACGAATGTTGCGGACGTGAGGGTTGTTGGCAAGCCAGTCCTGCATGAAGCACCTGTGGCAGTCAGCGGCGATGGGTGCCGCGAAATAATTTGATCAAATTACGAATACTACCGGATCAGATTGGGACGCAAGCGCAATTTTGGCCGCTGGCCCTGTGGCAGATGGCGGTTCAGGCGGCGGTTGATCAGGCCGAAAAGGCTGATGACGATCAGCGTCAGCACGATGAAATAGCCCGCAAGGATCGGGTAGGGGATGAAGGGATTGAAGGTTTTATCCGCAAAATACTGCGCATAATAGAGCGCGTCACCCCGTTGTTGCCATGCTGGAAAACCAGTCAGGAAAACCAGTGTGGTGGAGTGGAAGAGGAAAATCGCCTCATTCGTGTAGGCGGGCCATGCAAGGCGCAGCATCGTGGGCCAGATCACCCGTTTGAAGCGTTTCCAGCCTGTCAGCCCGTAGGCATCGGCCGCTTCGGTATCGCCCTTTGGGATGGATTGCAGCGCGCCGTAGAAGATCTCTCCGGCGTAGGCGGAGGTGTTGAGGAACAGCACGATGAGCGCACCAAGCCATGCGGCGGTGAACGGATCAAAGAAGGCGTAGTTCGATTTGAGCGTGAGGAACAGGAAGTAGCCGAAGAAGAACTGGATAAACAACGGTGAGCCGCGAAAGACGAAGATGAACCAGCTGGCAGACTTGCGGATCAGGCGGTTGGAGCTGGCTTTGCCCACGCCCACTGCCGTGGCCAGAAAGAACCCGGCGAGCAGGGCAAAGAAGCCAAAATAGACGTTCCAGATCATGCCGGAGCCGATCAGGGTGAACTGCTCACAGAGGGTGAAATCCTCACGCGGGAGCAGGCGTTCGCCGTAGCCGACGGCGCGCAGGCCGTAGTCCTGGATGGTCTGCCAGCAACTCATGCCGCTTTCCTTTGTGCTTCACCTGCGGCAGTGGCCTGACCATGTGTCAGCCGCGCCATCAGGCGGTCCAGCACAACCTCGGACACCCGCGTGAACGCCAGATAGAACACCAGCAGCGCAAGGAAGTACCACATCCGCCAGTCGCCATGGGGATAGTCGGTGAAGCGCGGCGTTTTGGAGCCACCCAGTTCACGGGCCCAATACACCACGTCTTCCACGCCCAGCAGGAACAGCAGGGGTGTGGCCTTGATCAGCAACATCCACAGGTTCGACAGGCCTGGCAGGGCAAAGACCCACATCTGCGGGACCAGCACGCGCCAGAAGGTCTGGCGGGTGGACATGCCGTAGGCAGCGGCGGTCTCAAGCTGGGCATGGGGGACGGCACGCATGGCCCCGAACAGGACGTTGGCGGCGAAGGCCCCGTAAACAATGGCGAATGTCAGCACGGCGATGGAGAAACCGTAGGTTTCATGCACCCATTGCGGGGCTTCGCCCAAGGGCATCTTGGCGGCCTGGCAGACGACAAAATCGTTGCCCTGACGCACAGGTTCGGACCAGTCGGGACAAAGCGCGCGGTGGCGCAGGTATTCGATGGCCTGGTCCAGCGCGATCACGAAGAACAGGAAAAACGCGATGTCCGGCACGCCGCGCACAATCGCGATGTAGGTCTTGCCGATCCAGCGCAAGGGCGCAAAGGCCGACCGCGCCGCAGAGGCACCCGCAAAGCCGAAGGCCAGCGCGACGGGGGCTGTGATGCCCAGCAGCGTCAGCACCGTCAGCACCGACCAATAGAGGTTCATGTGCTTGCCGGTGGTCAGGTAGCAGGCGAACCAACGGAAGGTTTCAAGCTGCTCGGGATCGGCGCAGAACTGGAAAATGGGGCACCTTTGGGTGGTGAAAAATGTTTGGGATCAAGAAGAAAGGGGAAGGCGTGATGCCTTCCCCTTGTGGTTTGGATCAGAACAAGGCTGAGCCGGGCAGGTGCTGCTCGATCAGTTTGTTCAGGGTGCCATCGTCCTTCATGGACTGGATCGCCGCGTTGAACTTCTCGCGCAGCTCGCCATCGCTTTCGCGGATGCCAAGGCCAACGCCACCGCCCAGCAGGACGTCTTCACCGATGATGCTCAGATCAGGTTCGGCTTCGGCGATGGGCTCAAGGAAGGCCTTGTCGGCCAGAACCGCATCGGCTTCGCCGTTCTTCACAGCGGCGATGGTTTCTTCCGGTGTCGCGAATTCGACCAGTGTCGCGCCGTCCATGGAGGCGATGTGGCTGGCCTGAATGGTGCCGGACTGTGCCGCGATCACGGCAGAAGACATGTCGATGTCACCCATCGCCACAAAGGCCGAAGGGTCAGGCTGCGTGTAAGGGTCAGAGAAATCAATGACTTCGTCACGCTCATCGGTGATGGACATGCCTGCGATGATCACATCGTAGTTGCCGGACACGAGGTTGGGGATGATGCTGTCCCATTCGTTTGTGACCCACTCGCAGGTCAGCTCAGCGCGCGCGCAAAGCTCATCGCCCACGTCCCGCTCAAAGCCTGCAACTTCGCCATCGTCGTTGAGGAAGTTATACGGAGGGTAGGCGCCTTCGGTGCCCATGCGGATGGTCTTGGCGTGGCCGTCAGCCAGTGCGGCGCCGGTCATCAGCGCAAGCGCTGCGGTTGTTGTAAGGATGGATTTCATCTGATGCTCTCCCATACAGATTTTATTATTTACAGGTGATTTACGCTGCGTGTGTTGCCGAAAGGAACCCCCGCAGTCGTGTCGATTTGGGCGCGCCAAAGAGCGTCTCGGGCGGGCCTTCTTCTTCGATCAGCCCCTGATGCAGAAAGACCACGTGGTCGGACACATCATGGGCCAGCTTCATGTCGTGGGTTACGATGATCATGGTCCGGCCCTCGACGGCCAGGTCCTTGATCACCTTCACAACTTCTTGCTCCAACTCTGGATCAAGCGCGGAGGTGGGCTCATCAAACAAGAGCGCCTCCGGCTCCATGCAGAGCGCGCGGGCGATCGCGGCCCGCTGTTGTTGACCACCAGAAAGCTGCGCGGGATAGACGTCGCATTTATCGCCGATCCCCACTTTCTGAAGGTATCCGCGGGCGGCCTTTTCCACCTCCGCGCGGTCCCGGCCCAGTACGGTCAACGGGGCCTCCATTACGTTTTGCAGAATCGTCATATGCGCCCAGAGGTTGAACTGCTGGAACACCATGCTGAGGTTCGTGCGGATGCGCAGCACCTGTTTGGGATCAGCGGGACGGCGGGCGTGCCCGCCGCCTTTCCAGCGCACCGGTTCGCCCTTGAATTCGATCTCTCCCTGCTGGCTGTCTTCGAGCAGGTTGCAGCACCGCAGCAATGTGGATTTGCCGGAACCAGAGGACCCGATGAGCGAGATCACATGGCCTCTTGGTGCCGTGACATCCACGCCCTTGAGGACCTCCAAAGATCCATATGCCTTGTGCAAGCCTTTGATCTGAATGACCGGTGTGTGGTCGGACACTTTTCACCATGCGTTAACGATTCGATGGGTCATATGGCCGC
Organism: uncultured Sulfitobacter sp.; assembly: GCF_947500075.1. GTDB lineage: Bacteria > Pseudomonadota > Alphaproteobacteria > Rhodobacterales > Rhodobacteraceae > Sulfitobacter. Next base: position 186,437 of record NZ_CANMQS010000005.1, read on the forward strand.
AAAATGGCGGCAATCGCAATAAAAAGCCTGCTTTTTGGGCGGTTTCCAGTGATTGACCTAGGGGAAGCGTCTAGAGTTTCGCCACCCGCTGGCGTGCCATGGCGCTGTCGGTGTCGGTAATCCCCAGGAGGTTCGCGACCAGCCGCAGCAGCGCGTCTTCCTCCTTGGCACGGGTGCCATCGGCAAGCACGATCTTCCACAGGGCTTCAATCACAGCGAGGCGGTTGTCGTAGGGCACGGCGTCCTTGATGGCGCGGGTGAAGCGGACGGTGTCGGGGGCTTCGCTCTCCAATTCTTCGGCCTGCGCGCGCAGGTCGGCGGCCTCAAGGGCGGTCAGCCCGTAGCGGTCGATGGCGATGTCTTCGACCAGCTGCGCCTCTGCGGTGGTGTAGTCGTGGTCGGACCGCGCGACACGGACCAGCAGAGCGGTAAGCGCAAGACGCGCGTCGGCGTCGGGCAGTGGGGCGGGATCAGGCTGGGTCAGCCGTTTGAGGAAATCTGCAAACATATGAGCTATATAGGGGCCTTTGTTGTGCTGTCCAAATCTACAGTTTCCTGAGCGCGTCGGCGCGGGCTTTTTGGATGTCGTCGGTGGTCAGGCCGAGCGCAAGCTCGATGGCTTCAAGCTGGATTTCCTCGTCCTCGTGCCGGTGACCATCGGCCATGGCGACAGACCACATCGCATCGCCCAGTGCCTTGCGGTCTGCATAGTCGACCTCGTCGCGCAGAATGGCGGCAAACTCGGGTGTGCCGGGGGCGTCACGTTCAAGGGCTTCACAGGTGGCGCGCAGCTTGGCAGCCTCGATGGGACCAAGGTCAAAGGTGCGCGCCAGAATACGGTCGATCTGGCCCACTTCCTCGGCGCGGTAGGTGCGGTCGGCGAAGGCCACGCGGACCAGCAGCGCGCCAAGCGCAAGCTGCGCGTCAGGCTGGGGCAGTGGCTTGGGGTCCGGCGTGCGGGAGGGGAAGAGACGTGCAAACATGGAATGCGTTTAGCTGAGATCTGCGGGTTTGCCAAAGCGTAAAGTATCCAGCGCCAGACCTTGCGGATCGGTGTTGGTCATCACAAAGCCGGCGATGTCGCTTGCGCCATCCGAGCGGGTAAAGCCGACGGCGAATTCTCCTGTAGGATCAATGGGTACGCTGTGAATAACGGTGCCGTCGCGGCGGTGGAATGTGACGATGGCAACCCCTGCCTCGCCGCCGCGCAGATCAAAGGCGAGCGCGGACTGATCGTTGTCAAACAGCACCGCAATCGCGCCTTCGCCCTGCGCTTCGCGCTTGGGAAAGCCCGCGGTGCCGTAGCCGTTGATCACCGTATTGCCGGAAAACTGAACCACGGAGAGGTTCTGCCCGGCGTCCCCCGGCATCATGGTGAGCGGTGACAGCGCGTTGCCGGAAATCTGGTCGTGGGTGTCGTTGGTATCGACGAACTGGCCCGCAAAACGCTCTCCGAACACGGCACCGTCGAGGGGTAGGATGTCATCAATCACACGCCCCGGACCATAGCCGCTTTGCACATCCTCAAAGGTGATCACCCGGACCAGAGCGAGGCTGTCGGGATCAACAAGGCAGACCGGCGCGCCACAGGCCAATGCGCCGGTGGGCAGCAGGGTCAGGGCGAGAATGCGCAGCAGCTTCATGACGCCAGCCTAAAACGAGGCAGGCGCATGTGGCAAGAAAACCTTAGCCGTCGTAGCCTTCGATGATGATCAGGTCAGCGTCGGAGACGGGCAGGCGGATGGCTTTGGCGGCCCGGTAGGCGTCGCTTTCGTAGCAGGCTTTTGCGTCGGCGTAGCTGGGAAATTCGATGACCACAGTGCGGCTGCGCCAGTTGCCTTCCTGCACGGTTTGTTCGCCGCCGCGGACCACGAATTTTGCGCCATAGGCGGCAAAGGGTTCGGCGTTGGCAGCGCGGTAGCTGTCATAGGTCTGCGCGTCGCGGACGTCCATTTGGGCGATCCAGTATCCTTTCGGCATCGGGTGTCCTTTCAGAGGGTTTTATACTGCTTTGTCAGATGCTTGGTAGCATCCTCCAGCCCGTAGGGCGGGTTGAGAATGACCATGCCGGAGCCGACCATGCCATGCCCCGGACGGGCAGGCGGGAAGGAGACTTCGTGGCGCAGCGCCGCCGGGTGGGCCTGCATGATGCTGGCCAGCATGGGGGCATGGGCGCGGCTGGTCAGGATGGGATACCACAGGGCAATGATGCCCACGTTCCACGCCCTGTTGAGCTTGGCGATATGGCGGGGGATCTGGACGTAATCGTCCTTTATTTCATAGCTGGGATCAATCAGCAGCAGGCCCCGGCGGGGCATGGGCGGGGTCAGGGCGTGGGCCGTCTCAAACCCGTCGCGCAGGTGGCATTTGACCGGGTAGGGCGACATCGCAAGGGTCAGGGCCGCATGTTCGCGGGGGTGTAATTCGGCAAGGTGGATATGGTCCGTGGGGCGCAGCAGGGTGGCCGCGATCAGGGGGGAGCCGGGATAGCTGTGGGGGCCGTTTTCAGCGCGGGTTTGGGAGAGGACGCGGGCGTAGGGGTGGTCCGGCTCGAACCAATTGAAAACACGCGCAATTCCCTGCGCGGCTTCGGCCGTCTTGAGGGCTGCCGCATCGTTGAGATCATAGAGCGCGCGGCCTGCGTGGGTCTCAATATAGCTGAGCGGTTTGTCCTTGCGGGTCAGGTAGTCGAGCATCACGGCCAAGAGGCTGTGTTTGTGCACATCCGCGAGGTTGCCGGCGTGGTAGCTGTGTTGGTAGCTCAACATGGGGTTGGTGTACCGGATGGGGGGCTGCGCGCAACGGGCAAAATGGCGGTTTGGGCCAAATGCCGGGATATGCGGGTTAACGCCCTTGTTTCATGGGGTTTGCGGCGTGCACGGGGCGTACACAACCTGTACACAACCTGTACACCGTTTTTTTCGGCAGTCTCTGGTTAACAGGGCGTACGGTGGGGTTTGCTGCCAAAGTGTTAACGGAGAAACGGCAGGGCGGATGGCTGCGTCACGGTAGACGCATTCGTAGACGTGAGATTTCTGCGCTTCGTGGCTGGTCCAGATGCTGTGTGGCGGTGAAAGATGCTTCCCGGCGCTGGCTCATGGGGACAAAACGGTTATCGCAAAAACATCGAAAAATTGGAACCGCCGATGCTCAGACCAGAAAGCGGGCATTCTTGATTTCCTGCTCCGCCACCGCTTTTGACGCTTCGATAGAGGCGACCAGTGCATCCGCGCCAATTTCTGAGGCGCGCAGCGCGGCGTAATCCAGCATGGAACAAAGCGCATGAAGCTCGCATAATTTTTCATTCTCTTCCAAGGGCTTCAATAGCATTTATGGCTCCTGACCGATGTGCGCTTTCTGTCTCTTGAAAGTTTAAAGCGACTCGTTAGGTTGGATCAATCGATTAATAAGAGTTAATCCATGAAAAATTTCGATCATTTCCGCATTGACGGACACACCCTGCGGGTGTTCGTGTCTGTCTGTGAAACGGGGTCGGTCAGCCAGACGGCGGCGCTGTTTGCGCTGAACCAGTCCACGATCAGCCATACGTTGGAGAAGATGCGGGCCGCCGTGGGGGATCCGTTGTTCGTGAAATCGGGCCGGGGGATCACGCCCACGGTCAAGGCGATATCACTGCTGCCGCGCGTGCAGCAGATCCTTGTGGACATCGAAGGGTTGATTGCACCAGAGCATTACGAGGCGTCATTGGACAGCAAACCGGTGGTGGTGGCCATACCGACCCCGGCTTTGCTGAATGATATGAAGACCTTGCAGGCCAAGATCAGTGACGAGGCGAAACATGCCAAGCTGGAAATCCGCCGCCTTGCGCCGCGCAACCGGATTGTGGAGATGCTGAGCCATGATGAGGCGGAACTGGCGATAGCGGTGTCCGGGTTCAAGTATCCCGCGACGTTGAATCACTGCATCTATGGCAAGGATGCGTTCGTGGTGTTTTACGATCCCAACCATCGCGGGCCGATCACATCGCCCGAGGAATTTGCCGCAGCGCGCCATGGTTCGGTGAAATTCGGCGGCGGCGTGAAGAGTGAGGTTGAAAAGTCATTGGCCCGGCTGGGGCTGGAACGGGAGGTGACGCTGGTGGCGCCCACCGCGTCCATGCTGGGGGATTTGATCCGCGGCACTGATGTTGTCGCAACCATGCCCCGGCGCTTGATCACCAACGCCTATGCGGGGCTGGCCTATTGCGCCCCGCCGTTTGACTTGTCGCCGATCACCTATGACCTTGTCTGGCACCGGCGGTATGAACATTCCGGGCGGCACATGTGGCTGCGCAGGCTGGTGATGGAGTCGCGCGGGGAGCCGTTAGACGAGGCGTGAGTTCTCTTTGGCGGCGCGGACGAAGTCCTTGAACAGGGGATGGGGCGCGAAGGGTTTCGATTTCAGCTCAGGGTGGAACTGCACACCGATGAACCACGGGTGATCGGGCCATTCGACGATCTCTGGCAGTTTGCCGTCGGGGGACATGCCGGAAAAGGCGAGGCCTGCTTTTTCAAGCTGGTCCTTGTAGGCGATATCAACCTCGTAGCGGTGGCGGTGGCGTTCGTCGATGGTGGTGGTGCCGTAGGCTTCGGCCACGCGGGAGCCGGGCGTGAGGGTGGCGTCATAGGCGCCCAGACGCATGGTGCCGCCTTTGTCGTCGCCTACCTTGCGGGAGACTTTGGCATTGCCCTGCACCCATTCCTTGAGGTGATAGACCACGGGTTCAAAGCGTTTCTTGCCCGCCTCATGGTCGAACTCTTCGGACCCTGCGCTGGTCAGGCCTGCCACGTTGCGGGCGGCTTCGATGACGGCCATTTGCATGCCCAGACAGATGCCCAGATAGGGGACGTTGTGCATCCGCGCATATTGCGCGGCTTTGATCTTGCCTTCGGTGCCGCGTTCGCCAAAGCCGCCGGGCACGAGGATGGCGTGGTAGCCTTCGAGGTGGGGCGCGACGTCGTCGGCCTTGTCGAAGATTTCAGCGTCGACCCATTCCACGCGGACCTTGACGCGGTTGGCCATGCCGCCGTGGGTCAGCGCCTCCGCGATGGATTTGTAGGCGTCTTCAAGCTGGGTGTATTTGCCGACAATGGCCACGCGCACTTCGCCTTCGGGGTTGTGGATGCGGTCGGCCACATCGTGCCAGACGCTGAGGTCGGGACGCGGGGCGGGAGAGATGTCGAAGGCGTCGAGGACGGCCTGATCGAGGCCCTGGGCGTGGTAGGCAAGGGGCGCTTCATAGATGGATTTGAGGTCGTAGGCGGCCACCACGGCTTCCTTGCGGACGTTGCAGAAAAGCGCGATCTTCCCGCGTTCCTTTTCGGGGATCGGGTGTTCGGACCGGCACACAAGGATGTCGGGCGCGATGCCGATGGATTGCAGTTCCTTGACGGAGTGCTGGGTGGGTTTGGTTTTCAGCTCCCCTGAGGCGGCGAGGTAGGGCAGCAGCGTGAGGTGCATGAAGATGCACTGCCCGCGCGGTTTGTCGTGGGAGAACTGGCGGATGGCTTCGAAGAACGGCAGGCCTTCGATGTCACCCACGGTGCCGCCGATTTCACAGAGCATGAAGTCGACCTCATCGTCGCCGACCTTGAGGAATTCCTTGATTTCGTTGGTGACGTGGGGGACGACCTGAATGGTCTTGCCCAGGTAGTCGCCGCGGCGTTCTTTCTCCAGCACGGTGGAATAGATGCGCCCGGAAGAGACGCTGTCGGTCATGCGGGCGGGCACACCGGTGAAGCGTTCGTAGTGGCCCAGATCGAGGTCCGTTTCCGCGCCGTCATCGGTCACGAAGACTTCGCCATGTTCAAAGGGTGACATCGTGCCGGGGTCGACGTTCAGGTAGGGATCGAGTTTGCGCAGGCGGACGGAGAACCCGCGCGCTTGCAGCAATGCACCAAGGGCGGCGGAGGCAAGGCCCTTGCCGAGCGAAGAGACCACACCGCCGGTGATGAAGATGTAACGCGCCATAGATAGAGGTCTCCCGTGCCTTGGTCAGGCTGATGTCAGTGTCGATTTGGTTGGATAACACCCAGCCCAGAGCGCAGCGACATTTCGCTGCCCACGGGATTAAAGGGTATCAGGATTCGGGGGGGCTTGGCAAGGCTGCACCGCAAGATGATGTTGCGTTTTGCGGCCTTGCATCAAGGTCTTGTGTGGTCAGGATTATTCGCCTGCGGGGACAAGCGGTGCGTTGTCATCCGCTGTTGGGGGCAGCAGGCTTTCGCCCGAGGGTGTGCTGCTGTCGCCCACGGGGGCTGTCACAGGTGCGTCGCTGAGCCGGTCGATCACGGAGGCGCCCGCGGTGTTGCGCGCCACGATGATGGTGAGCGAGATGGAGGTGACGATGAACGCCGCACCCAGCAGCCACGTCAGTTTGCCCATTGCACTTTGCGGGGCACGGCCGGCGTTGCCGCCGCCCCCGCCGCCAATGCCCAGACCACCACCTTCAGAGCGCTGCAAGAGCACGGCCAGGATCAGGCCCATGGCCAGAAACAGGTGGATGATCAACAGGACATTTTCCATGGACGGGTGCTCGTGTGGTTGGCTTTGCGGCTATCTATGCGTCTTTGCCGGGTGGGGCAAGGGAGGAATGCGGTGGCTTGGGAGATGGACAAGGGCCGGGGCTTGGGGCAGGGTGCGGGCATGCCCCATGATCACCACGACCACGACGACCCGCACAGCCTTTTGCCCTCTGATCCAGCGTTGCGCGTGAAGGCGCTTGAGACGCTGTTGACCCGCAAGGGGCTGGTTGATCCGGCCGCGCTGGATGAGATCATTGACACCTATGAGAACCGCATCGGGCCGCGGAATGGTGCGCGGGTGGTGGCGCGGGCGTGGATGGACCCTGCGTTTCATGCAGCCTTGATGGAGGATGCCACGGCGGTGGTGTCGGACATGGGGTATTACGGGCGTCAGGGCGAGCATATGGTGGCGGTTCAGAACACCGATGCGGTGCACAACATGGTCGTGTGCACGCTGTGCAGTTGTTATCCGTGGCCGTTATTGGGCATCCCCCCCGGCTGGTACAAATCGGACGCCTACCGCGCGCGGGCGGTGAGGGAGCCGCGCAGGGTGCTGGCGGATTTTGGCGTGACCTTGCCGGAGGAAACGGCGGTGCGGGTGTGGGATTCGACGGCCGAGGTGCGCTATCTGGTGATCCCGAAACGGCCCGAGGGCACGGATGGGATGGAGGAGGCGGCGTTGATGGACCTTGTGAGCCGGGATTCCATGATCGGGACTGCATTGGCGGGGAAACCGTGATGGTGTGCAAAACACAAACGGGGGCCGAACGCGCTTGCGGTGCAAGCGCTGCCTCGGCCGCGCCGCGCCCGGGGGCGCGACGGAGATGACGCGCGTGCACGACATGGGCGGGCGGTTTGGTGACGGCCCGGTGATCCCGGAAGAGGAAGATGTGATCTTTCACGCCGATTGGCATCCGCGCGCCCTGGCGATCACGGTTGCGATGGGGCCGCTGGGGCAATGGAATCTTGATATGTCGCGCCACGCGCGCGAAGGGCTGCCGCCGAAGGATTACGCGCGGTTTTCCTATTACGAGAAGTGGCTGGCGGGGCTGGCCAATCTGCTGGTTGAGACGGGCGTGGTGACGCGCGATGAGTTGACGGGGGAGGTCGACCCCGCGCCGAGCCCGCTGGCCGAACGCGCGATGCCGGCTGAGAAGGTTGCGGGTATCCTTGCCGCCGGAGGGCCTGCGGATCGGCCAAGCAATGTCGACGCGGTCTTTGCGCCCGGTGATGCGGTGGTCACGCGGGCCTTTGCGGAGAATATGGCTGTTCCCGGTGGTCACACGCGCCTGCCTGCCTATGCGGCCGGGGCACGGGGCCGTATCCTGCGCCTGCATGGGGCGCATATCTTGCCCGACAGCAATGCCCACGGGGCAGGCGAAGCGCCCGAGCCGCTCTATGCGGTGGTGTTTGCGGCGTCCGAATTATGGGCGCATCCCGAGCATCCGGGTGACGAGGTGGTGCTGGATCTGTGGCAGAGCTATCTGGCGCCTGCATGAGCGCGCGTCCCGAGCCGGTGTTTGAAGCGCCCTGGCATGCGCAGGTCTTTGCGCTGACGGTGCATCTGAATGAAGCGGGGCATTTTGGCTGGAGCGACTGGGCGGCACGCTTTGGGGCCACGCTGAAGCGGCACGGCGTTGATCGGGACTTGAACGGAGGCGAGGATTATTTCGCCGCCTGGCTGGAGACGCTGGAGGGGTTTCTGGCAGAGATCGGGATGGCGGATGCGGCGGATGTCGAACGGTTGCGCGGGGCCTGGGAGGCGGCGTATCTGCGCACGCCGCATGGGGCGCCGGTGGCTTTGGGGGAGGATGTGTGAGCCTTTGGCGTGGTCGTCTGCGGCGTCTGACGGCATTGAGCAGCAAAGCTGCATTTGATTTAATTTTTTTGATGAGAGGGTTTTACCCTCTCAAACTCTCCCAGGTTTTTTTTGAACCATTTGGAAGGGGCGGCTGGCTTGGGTGGCTATTTTCGGGTGTAGAGGCCTGCTTTGCGAGCGAAGCGTTTCAGCGCGCCTTTGCGGGGGATCCATGAGGTGATTTCACGGGTGGTGCCTGCGAGGCGGTTGAATTCGTGATTGTCGATGATGCGTTCGGCGCAGCCGCAGCCTTCGCCGGTGGCGACTTTGTCGAAGTAGAATTTTTCGAAGTTCTGGGGTTTGGGGGGCTGGCGCATGTTTTATCTCCTAGTCGTCGACATCGTCCATGTCGGATTGGCCGGAAAGGGCGCGGCGTACGTGGCTCCAGCTGAGGCCGACGCCGAGCACGAGGCTGAGCGCGATGAGCGCGAGCCAGACATTGAAGCTGGAATTGTCGAGCCGCAGCACGCCCAGATCATAGAGCACCCAGAGGCCTGCGCCAACCAAGGCGAGCACCAGGAGCATGCCGAACGCGCCGATAGAGCGCAGGGTGGCGCGCAGGTAGATGATGTAGCCGATGAGCAGCAGCAGGCCCAGCAGGACGGCGATGGAGAGGTTCATGCCGCCGTAGTCTGCGGCCCAGTTGATGTAGTTGTACCGGGTGGGGTTGAAAGTGGCTGCCAGGAGCGCGAAGGCGCAGGGCCAGCGGAGGATGAAACCCATCTGTTTGGTCCTTGTTTTTGTGGTTTTGTAGCGGGGGAGCCGTGGCTTTGTCCATGTGGCAGGTGGTGGGCTGCGTTTTTCCAGTTTCGCCCCCGTCCCGGTGCCGCTATACGGACGCGGGTTTGCTCAGATAGGATACAGTCCATGGCCAATGTCGTTGTTGTCGGTGCTCAGTGGGGAGATGAGGGGAAAGGCAAGATCGTGGATTGGCTGTCTGAACGTGCGGATGTGATTGCGCGGTTTCAGGGCGGGCATAACGCGGGCCATACGCTGGTAATTGATGGGGCTGTGTTCAAGCTGCATGCGCTGCCGTCGGGTGTGGTGCGGGGCGGGAAGTTGTCGGTGATTGGCAACGGCGTGGTCTTGGACCCCTGGCATCTGATGAAAGAGATTGCGACCGTGCGCGCGCAGGGGGTGGAGATTTCACCCCAGACGCTGATGATTGCCGAAAACACGCCGCTTATTCTGCCCATTCACGGAGAGTTGGACCGGGCGCGCGAGGAAGCCGCCAGCAAGGGCACCAAGATTGGCACCACCGGGCGGGGCATTGGGCCTGCCTATGAGGATAAAGTGGGGCGTCGGTCTGTGCGGGTCGCTGATCTGGCCGATGACGCCACGCTGGAGGCGCGGGTGGACCGCGCGTTGCAGCACCATGATCCGCTGCGCAAGGGGCTGGGGATTGAACCGGTGGACCGGGATGCGCTGATCACGGCGCTGCGCGAGATCGCGGTGGAGATCCTGCCCTTTGCGGCGCCGGTTTGGAAGGTGCTGAACGAAAAGCGCAAAGCGGGCAAACGCATCCTGTTTGAAGGGGCGCAGGGCGCGCTGCTGGACATTGATTTTGGCACCTATCCCTTTGTGACCTCGTCGAATGTGATTGCGGGGCAGGCGGCGACAGGTACGGGCATTGGACCCGGTGGCATTGATTATGTGCTGGGCATTGTGAAAGCCTATACCACACGCGTGGGCGAAGGGCCGTTTCCAAGCGAATTGCTGGACGCGGATGGCCAGCGCTTGGGCGAGCGGGGGCATGAGTTTGGCACAACCACCGGGCGCAAGCGGCGTTGTGGGTGGTTTGATGCGGCCTTAGTGCGCCAGACCTGTGTGACCTCTGGTGTGACGGGGATTTCGCTGACAAAGCTCGACGTTTTGGACGGGTTTGAGACGCTGAAGATCTGCGTGGGCTACGACTTGGACGGGCAGCAGGTGGATTATCTGCCGACGGCGGCTGACCAGCAGGCGCGCTGCACACCGATTTATGAGGAAATGCCGGGGTGGTCGCAATCGACCGAAGGGGCACGGTCCTGGGCGGATTTGCCAGCCGAAGCAATCAAATATGTGCGCCGGGTGGAGGAGTTGATTGACTGTCCTGTGGCGCTACTTTCCACCTCACCGGAGCGGGAAGACACGATATTGGTGAAAGACCCGTTCTCTGACTAGGAGGAGGCCGTCATGGCGATGAGTTACAAGGCCCGCAGGCGCTGGTCGCTGGTGGTGCTGTTGGTGGCGCTGCCGCTCTATATTGTCGTGGCGCTGAACGTGATCCAGCTGTTTGACCGACCCCCGTTCTGGGTGGAACTGCTGGTCTATGTGGGGCTTGGCGTGATCTGGGTGTTTCCGTTGAAGGCCGTGTTCAAGGGCGTGGGGCAAGCGGACCCGGACGCGGAGGGGTGAGCCGGGCGCTGCTGGATCAGGGGCATTTGCCTGTCTCCGGCGGGCATGAGATTTACTGGGAAATGGCGGGCAATCCGCAGGGGATACCGGCAGTGGTGCTGCATGGCGGGCCGGGGTCGGGGTGCCGGGACGGGCATTATGATCTGTTCGATCTGACGCGCTACCGGGTGGTGCTGATGGACCAGCGCGGGGCCGGGCGGAGCATCCCGTCGGCGGCTGTGGATATCGCCGCGCTGGACATGAATACAACCGATCACTTGTTGAGCGATATCGAGACGTTGCGGGCGCATCTTGGTGTGGACAAGTGGCTGGTGTTTGGCGGCTCCTGGGGGTCTGCTTTGGGCTTGCTCTATGCGCAGGCGTATGGTGCGCATGTGACGGCTTTGGTGCTGGCGGGCGTGGCCACAACCGCGCGGCGGGATCTGGCGTGGTTGTACGACGATATTGGGAACATGTTTCCCGAAGCGCATGACGCCTTTTGCGCCTTTGTGCCGGAGGCGGGGATGTCTGGGCGCGGATTGCGGCCTATGGCGACGCGCTGCGTGATCCTGCGCGGGCGCAGGCGGCGGCGGATGCCTGGTGCACCTGGGAGTTGGCGATTTTCGGTGCGGATTTTGAGAGCGCAGGTGGGAACTGGGCGGATCCGGCGTACCGCGTGGGGTTTGCGCGGGTGTGTACGCATTACTTTCGCAACGGCTGCTTCCGGGAAGACAAGGCGATTGAGCGTGATATGCAGCGGATTGCCGATCTGCCGGGGGTGATGATCCACAGCCGGTTTGATCCGTCCTGCCCGCTGCGCGCACCCTGGGCATTGGCCAAGATGTGGCCTGCGGCACGGCTGGAGGTGCTGGGGGGCACTGCCCATTCGGCGCTGTCTGATGAGATCTCAGCCCGTATTCGCGTGGCGACGGATGGGTTTGCAGGCGCGTAAACAGCAAAAAGGCGACAGTTTCCTGCCGCCTTTTCTGTCGTGATGTGAAGGGCTTAGCCTGCGGCGCGTTCGTCCGGGCGGTAGCCGATGTCCTCTGAGACGGTGAAACGTCCGCCTTTGATTTTCTCAATCTTGCCGGAGCGCAGAAGCTGGCCGAAAGAGCGCAAACCATCTTCGCGGCTGAATTCGCCGCTGGGGCCTGCCTGACGGACTTTGGTCATCAGCTGCGGGCGGGAGAATTCCTCGCGGCCCTCAACGAATGACATGTAGGAGGCCGCGGCTTCGAGAAGCTCGGGCAGCTTGGTCGCACCGAGGTCGGAGGCATAATCGGCAAAGCTGTCGGCATCGCCCGGCTCCGGTGTGGCATCGGCCACGGCAGACACGCGGCGCGGGCGCACGGGGCCTGCATCGCTGGGCTGGTCGATATCAACACGCTGTTCTGCAACCAGTTTCAGAGGTGCCGGGCGGCCTTCGCCGGGGCGTGCGGTGCGGCGGCCATCGCCGGGGGCTTCGGGGCGACGGGGGCGAACCACGTCGGCCAGATCGCTGCGATAGGCGTTGGCGTCTTTCTTGGCGGCGTCATCGGCTTCCATGGTGCCGTCTGCCTTGCGGGCGGCAACGGCCGCGCGCAGATGGGCAAAGGCGTCGCGGCGCGTGGCGCTTTCGGGCTCGTCCATCTGGCTGTCGGTTTCCGCCATCAGGCGGTTCATGTCGCTGTTTTCGCTCTCATCCAGGCTGGGCAGGACGCTGCGAGCAGCGGCAGGCTGGTCTTCTTCTGCGGCCTCAACAGTGGCCTCATCAGCGCTGTCGTCAGGCTCGGCTTCAAGCTCCTGTACCTCTGCGGTGACGGGTTCCTCAAAGGTCGTGTCGACGTCTTCAGCAACCAGATCCTCGGCTTCTGGGATCGCCGCCTCATCTGGGTCTTCGCCTTTGATGTCGGCTTCAAGCTCTGCCAGTTCGCGCACCAGATCGGCTTCTTCCTCGGCAGAGAGGGAGGAGCTTGCGGTTTTCGCGGGGGCCACATCGTCCAGCGCGGGGATCGCGTCTGATGTCGTGTCCTCTTCTGCGCTGTCGGAATCGTATTCTTCCAGATCGCCTTTTTCGATGGCGGCTTCCAGATCGGCGCGTTTGACCTTGATGACGCGGGCACGTGTGCCTTCGGCATCTGCCTCCGGGGCCTCGGCGGTGTCGCCTTCGGCCTCAAAGAGGTTGTCGAGCGCGCTGCTGATTTCCGCATCCGTGGTATCCGCGGCGGCGTCCGCCTCCGTCTCTGCGGTGGTGTCTGCGGCGTCTTCATCGCTGGCGGAGCCGTCGAGGCGGCTCAGCATCGCGGTCAGTTCGTCTTCGGCACCGGCGTCATCCGCGTCGGCCTGTGCCGTTGCGGCGTCATCTGCCTCCAGCGCGTCTTCGATGTCGGCGCGGGCCTGGGCAATCACGCCGTCGTCGGGGTCTTCGCCCTCATCTTCAACCTCTGCGGCGACGGTGTCGTCTGTCAGGACTGCGTCGTCAGCCTCGGCTTCGACCTCGGCATGTTCGTCTTCGAGGTAATCGTCATCCTCCTCCGCATCGCTTTGACGGGCGACAACGGCGCGGATGCGCTCAAGCTTGGCGGCGATGCTGTCGGGTTCCGGCGCAGGCGCTGGTGGCACGTCTTCTGCTACGGGTGCATCGTCTTGCATTGCTTCGTTCGAGGACACGAGGGTCAGCGGGGTGACCGCACCCTCATCCTCATCCAGCATGTCGTTTTCCAGATCAGCGGTCGGGCTTTCGGCAAAGAAGGCCTCAACCTCGGCATCGGGCTGGCCGGGGACGATATCGTTTTCGTCTTCTTCAAAGCTGTCCTGACCGGCAATCGCGGCGGGTGCTTCGGGTGCGGCAGCGGGGGCGTCTTCGGCCACGGCTTCTTCTGCCACGGGCGCGTCCGGCTGGACGGCAGGAGCGGCGGGTTCTTCAGCCACGGTTGCCGGTGCCGCCTCAACAGGGGGTGGTGGGGCAGGGGCTTCAACAACCGGTTGCGCAGCAGCAGTGGTGGTCGCCACGGTCGCGGCCGCAAGGGCTGCTGTCGTGTCGGGCGCCGGGGCTGCTTCTGGGGCTGTGGCGGTCTGGTCTTCCAGCGCGCTCAACACGATTTTTCCATCGTGTTCACGGGCTTCGACACGGCGCGAAATCTCTTTCTGGGCGATCCGCGCCAGCATTTCCGCGTCAGGCTGCGGAGGCTCGGCACCGAAGTAGCGGTCATCCGCAGCCAGATCGCGGAAATACTCCGCAATCGCCTTCATCGTGCCAAAGGAATCGTCGAAACCTTCCAGGGTGCACGAGAAAGTACCGTAGGATACCGTTAAAATTTTATTGTTACTCATCATCGGATGCTCGTCCTCTGCGGTTTTGCAGCCTATCGTTTACCACGATGTCCAAGACCAAAGCGGCCCGAATCTGTGCCAGCTAGCGTATCATTTCAAGGCGAGATTGTGATCTGTTTCCAAAAGTCGAAGAATGCGGGATGATTCCAGTGATTGTTGAACGTGATGCGCCGGTGACCCTGATCGGTGGGGGAGAGGCTACGTCAGAAGACCTGCACAAAGCGTTAATGCTGGCCCCGCATTGCGTTGCAGCGGACGGGGGGGCGGTGCTTGCGCTCGCCGCCGGGCAGATGCCGGAAGCGGTGATTGGCGATTTTGACAGCTTGCCGCCGGAGGTGGCAGCGGCCATTCCGAAGGACCGGCTGCACAGGGTGGCAGAACAGGACAGCACGGATTTTGCCAAGTGCCTCATGCGGATACGGGCGCCGCTGATCCTGGGTGTCGGGTTTCTGGGGCAGCGGATTGATCACCAGTTGGCGGCGCTGAACACCTTGGTGGTGTTTGGGCATCAGCGGTGCGTCTTGCTGGGGGGGGATGAGATTGTTTTTCATGCACCGCCCCGGATGCGGCTGGAGATGGCGGCGGGGGATGTTGTCTCCCTCTTTCCGATGCAGGCGGTGACGGGGCGCAGCACGGGGCTGGAATGGCCGATTGACGGGCTTGATTTTGCGCCGGGTCACAGGGCAGGCACATCAAACCGCGCAACCGGGCCGGTGACGCTGGAGATGGACGGGCCGGGGATGCTGGTGATGCTGCCGCGGCGGCTTATTCAGCAGGTGTCGCGGCTGCCTGCTGACGCTCGGTGGCCCGCTCGCGCAGGATGATGTAGATGCCTGCGGCCATGGTGATCACCATGCCAAGGGCGGCAAGGGTATTGGGCAGGTCATCAAAGATTACCAGTCCCAGCAGGGCGGCAATGGGGATTTCGAGGTATTGCATCGGCGCCAGCGTGGCGGAGGGTGCATAGCGCAGCGACCATGTCATCAACAGATGCGCACCGGTGCCCAGCACGCCGATGGACAAGAGCAGCGCCCATTGCTCCGGGTCGGGAGAGATCATTTCGATCACCGGGATATTGGCGGTGGTGCCCCAGATGAGGAAAGGCGTGATCAGCACAACGGCCATGACACCGCTGACGGCTTGCAGGCTGATCGGGTCGGTTTCCTTGGCGATCTGGCGGGTGATCAGCATAAAGACGGAGAAATTGGCGGCGACAAAGACCGGCAGCAGGGCGGGCCAGCCGACTTCGGCAAAGCTGGGCTGGACCACAAGCAGGGTGCCGCCAAAGCCCGCGATGCAGGCCAGCAGGCGGCGATGGCCGACGGTTTCGTTCAGGATAAAGCGGCCCAGCAGCAGCATGAAGAACGGCATGACAAAGACAATCGCCACGGCATCGGCAAGGGGCAGGTAGCGCAATGCGGTGAACATCGCGCCAATGCCGAGGATGTGGAGGATGGTGCGCAGCAGCGTCAGCCAGAACACGCGCCCCTGCGTCCGCCAGATCCGCCCGGTCGCCCAGACCAGCGGAATGAGGACTATTGCCTGCAAGGCGAAGCGCAGCAGCACCACCTGACCCAGCGGGACGGAGTTGCCCAACAGCTTGGCCACCGCGTCCCCAATTGGCGCGACGATACAAAATCCCAGCATCAGGGCAATGCCAAGCAGAGGTTTGTCTTTGGTCATGGAAAGTGTCTAAAGCCTCGGCTGAGGGGGTGCAACGATAGGTTGCATAAATTGCGCTGGAGTCGCGTTTCCAAGCCGAAAGGCGGGCAGATCGTGGGCATGACGGCGGTTTATCGCCGGTTTTGGGGCGGGTCAAACGCGGGCCAACTCGGTTGGGGGAGGTCAGGGTGGCGGCACGGGGGGAAACCGGGCCGAAGGCGGCGCGAATCGTTTCCCTAGGCGGCGGGACGGCCGAGCGTGACCTGATTGCGCCCGCGTCCCTTGGCGGCATAGAGCGCCTTGTCCGCACGGTCGAGCAGGCTTTCCCCGGTCAGGGGGACGTTGTCGGAGGCCGGATTTGCGGGATCGGCGTAGGCCATGCCGATGCTGATGGTCACGTTGATCGGATCGGGATGGCCGGGCACCCGGATGGGGCGGGCCGCGACCACGTCGCAGATGCGCATCGCGGCACGGCGGGCTTCGTTGAGGGTGGTGGCGGGCATCACGACCATGAATTCCTCCCCCCCGATGCGGGAGACCATGTCGCTGCTGCGCAGCGCGGCGCGCAGCCGGGCCGCGACTTCAACCAGCACCGCATCACCGGAGGCATGACCATAGAGGTCGTTGACCCGTTTGAAGTGATCCAGATCAGCGGCCAGCACGGCAAAGGAGTGCCCGGTGTTGTCGGCGTGTTCGGCCATCTCATTGAGGTGGGGCATCGCATAGCGGCGGTTGTGCAAGCCGGTGAGCGGATCAAAGACCGCCGCCTGTAGCCCTGTGCGGACGGAAGCGCGCAATTGCGCCTGCATGCGTTTGGCCCGCAGCAGGGCCCGAAAACGCAGGGCCAGTTCGGCGGCATCGAAGCCTTCGCTCATCAGATCATCGGCGCCGAGGTCCAGCGCCTGCGCGCCCAGCGCCGGATCGGGCTGGGTTTGCAGCACCAGCACCCCGGCATGCCGGGTGGAGGCATGGGCGCGCAGTTCTGCAATCAGCCGCAGCTGGTTCAGCGCCATGGCGGGATCACGGGGCAGAGCGAGCACAAAAACGTCAACTTCGGATTGCGCGGCGGCATGGCGCGTCGCTTCCGCCGTGGAGACCAGGGTGAGGCGGGCGCGCAGCGTGGGGCGCAGTCTGGCCGCCCATTTCTGCAACAGCGCGCTGTCCTGTCCGACAAGGATGCAGTGGCCCTTGGGTTCAAACGCCTGTTCGGGTTCGGCAAGGCCAAGCACGCGGCTGGCGTCCCCGCGCACCTGCCATTCGGCTGCCGCGTTGTGGGCGCGGATCACGCTGCGGACCCGGCCCAGCAACAGCGTATCGTCCACCGGCTTGTGCAGCACATCCTGCACCCCCCGTTGCAGCGCAGAGAGCCGTGCGGCGTTGTCGGGGTGGGCGGCGATGGCGATGACCGGCACAACTTCGGTATCGGGGGCCGCGCGCAGGGCCGCGCTGAGCTTGCCCGCGCAGCCATCCGGCAGGCAGAGCGCGCTGAGGATCAGATCCGGGGTGCGGTCCCGGGCGATCTCAAGCGCGTCTGCCATCGTGCCGGCTTGCAGCACCTCGTAAAAGGCCGAAGCCAGTTTGACCTTCAGAACAATGCGATTGGTGGCAATCGCGTCGACGATCAGGATTTTGCCCTGCACGATGTTACCTTTCGCTGCTGCGCCCCCGCAGTATCCGCGAAGAAACCGGTGTCTGCCCTGAACCCGCACATCGCTGTGGCATTCGTTTCAGACAGCGCGTCCCTATGCTGAAGTCTGCATGCGCTAATTCTGTTTCCATGCCTCTGTTCTTGTGCGAATTGGTTAACAAAGCGTTTCCAACCTTCTTAAATGTGGACAGAGCAAATGACCTTTACGCAAGAATCCGCCGAGACGCTGGCGCTCAAAGCGCTGGGATGGCTGGCGGCCAATGATGATTTATTGCCTGTTTTCCTGGGCAATACCGGTGCCAGCGAGGCAGATGTGCGCAACCTGGCAGGGGATGCGACGTTTCTGGGGTCGGTTCTGGATTTCTTAATGATGGATGACGCCTGGGTGATCGGGTTCTGCGATGATGCGCAGTTGCCCTATGAGAGCGTAATGGGCGCACGGGCGGCCTTGCCGGGCGGGGAACAGGTGAACTGGACATGAGTGCTTTTCGCGGGATCGTGTTTGACAAGGACGGAACGCTCTTTGATTTCGCCTCGACCTGGGAAGTCTGGGCGCAGGGGTTTCTGGCGCGCTTGTGTGACGGTGACCGCGCGGCGGCAGCGGCGCTGGGGGCCAGCATCGGGTTTGACTATAACGCCCGGAGATTCGCGCCCGACAGCGTGGTGATTGCCGCCACGCCCGGTGACATCGTGAGCGCGATGCTGCCGCAGATGCCGGGCTGGGCGCCTGAGGCCTTGCTGGATGTGATCAACGATGAGGCGGCAAAGGCGGTGCAGGCCCCTGCGGTGCCGCTGGTGCCGTTTCTGCAAGGCTTGCGGGGTGCTGGGTATCATCTGGGCGTGGCGACCAATGATGCAGAGATGCCCGCGCGGGCGCATCTGGATCAGGCCGGGGTGACGGGGCTGTTTGATTTCATCGCAGGATTTGACAGTGGCCATGGGGGCAAACCCGCGCCGGGGCAATTGCTGGCGTTTACCGCCCATACCGGTCTTGCGCCGGAGGTCTGCGTGATGGTGGGTGACAGTGCCCATGACCTGCATGCAGGGCGCGCGGCGGGCATGGCCTGTGTCGGCGTGCTGACCGGGATTGCAGGGCATGATGATCTGGCCCCCCATGCGGATGTGGTCATGCCCGACATCGGCGGTCTGCCGGATTGGCTGGCCGGGCAGGGGGCCTGACCCCGCCAAGGTGCCTGCGCAACAAAAGCGACACAAGTCGTCGCGAATGGAAAGGCCCGCGCGCAGCGGCGCTGTCCTACTGACCGAAGAACCAGAAGGGGATCGGTCATGGCGGATGGAGCAGCACGCAAAACACGCGGCGGTGGGCGCGCAGGCGCACGGGCACGGCGCGGGGCGGCGGTGATTGAGCAGATGCCATGGGCACCGCCCGTGAACATTGATCGTCCGACGGAGCCCTTGAGCGAAGAGGGTGTGGAGGCGATCCACGACGGGGCGATGCGCATCCTCGAAGAGGTGGGGATCGAGATTCTCAATACCGAAGCCCATGCAATCCTGAAAAAGGCAGGCTGCACCGCAGATGGGGACAACATCCGCATGGGCCGTGATTTTGTCATGGAGTGGATCGGCAAGGCCCCTTCGGAGTTCGTGCTGACCCCGCGCAACCCGGACCGGGCGATCACGATTGGCGGGCGCAATCTGGTGTTCGGGAATGTGTCCTCTCCGCCGAACTACTGGGATATGAACCTGGGCAAGAAGGTGCCCGGCACGCGGGAGATGTGCCGCGATCTGCTGCGGCTGACGCAGTATTTCAACTGTATCCACTTTGCGGGGGGGTATCCGGTGGAACCGGTGGATGTGCATGCTTCTGTGCGGCATCTGGATGTGCTGTTCGACAAGCTGACGCTGACCGACAAGGTCATGCACGCCTATAGCCTCGGCACCGAGCGGGTGGAGGACGTGATGGAGATGGTCCGCATTGCAGGCGGGCTGAGCCATGACGAATTCGACGCCAAGCCGCATATGTACACCAACATCAATTCCACCTCGCCGCTGAAACACGATATTCCGATGCTGGACGGCTGGATGCGGCTGGCGCGGCGGGGGCAGGGGTTGGTGGTCACGCCTTTCACGCTGGCCGGCGCCATGGCCCCGGTGACGATGGCGGGCGCTGTCGCGCAGAGCATTGCGGAGGCGCTGATTGCGGTGGTGCTGGCGCAGATCATCCGACCGGGGTGTCCCTGCGCGATTGGCACGTTCACCTCCAACGTCGATATGAAATCCGGCGCGCCGGCCTTTGGCACGCCGGAATATATGCGCGCCACGCAGATGACCGGGCAGATGGCGCGGTATTACAACCTGCCGCTGCGGTCGTCGGGCGTTTGTGCGGCCAATGTGCCGGACGGGCAGGCGATGTGGGAGACGTCAAATTCCCTTTGGGCGGCAGTGCAGTCGGGGACCAACATGGTTTATCACGCGGCGGGATGGCTGGAGGGCGGGCTGATCGCCTCGCCCGAGAAGTTCATCATGGATTGTGAGGTGCTCCAGCAGATCCAGCGCTACATGGATCCGGCGATCTGCGCGACGGGGCCGGATGAAATTGCCTTGGATGCGATTAAATCTGTCGGTAATCAGGGGCATTTCTTTGGCATTGAGCACACGCAGGAACGCTACACCACGGCGTTCTACCAGCCGTTCCTGTCGGACTGGCGCAATTATGAGGGCTGGGAAGTGGCTGGCGGCATTTGGACGGCGGAGCGTGCGCATCATATGTTCAAGGAGATCGTGGCGAGTTTTGAGCCGCCAGAGATGGACATCGCCATCCGCGATGAACTGACGGAGTTTGTGGCGCGCCGCAAAGCCGAAGGCGGCGCGCCGACGGATTTCTGACCGGGGGCGCTGCTTCTGAACAACTTTTCAAAAATTCGAAGGTCAGCGACTTCTTAACTTCTGCGCGCCACAGTCCCCCATTGGGAAAGATGGGAGAGTGCGTTCATGCACGGTCTGATAAACCGCAGCATTCAGAATTTTGTCACGGACAGCTATGGCAGGCAGTCCTGGGTGGATGTTGCGTTGAACGCGCGGCTGGGGTTCATCGATTTCGAAGGCATGCTGATGTACAAGACGCCGCTGACACCGCGCATCGTGGATGCGATGTGCGCGGTGTTGATGCGCCCGCGTGGCGATATGCTGGAGGATCTGGGCACCTATCTGGTGTCCCATCCAAGGCTGGAAAGCGTGCGGCGGTTGCTGCGCTTTGGCGGTGTGGATTTCGAAGACTTCCTGCATTCGCTGGATGATCTGCCGGACCGCGCCCGTCTTGCGCTGCCGGATCTGGTGCTGCCGTCGGTTGAATTGCATGCCGAGGGGGAAGGGCATTTCAATCTGATCTGTGAAGCGTCACTGGTGGGGTACGGGCATGTGATGCTGGGTGTGCTGCGGGCGATGGCCGATGACTATGGCGCGCTGGTGGTGTTGGAGCACTGCGGGCACGCGCAGGGGGTCGAGACGATCACCATCAAGCTGGTCGAAACAGATTTTGCCGAAGGCCGGCAGTTTCAGCTGGGAGCAACCATCGCATGAACGCGCCCAGTGGATCGTCCCTTCACCACAACAAGAGCCGGCATGGCGGGCTGACCTCGCATGTGCTGGATGTGCTGTGTCCAATGCATCTGATCGTGGATGCCGAGGGCGATGTCATCCATCTGGGGCCGACATTGCGCAAGATGTTTGCAGGCCTGGGGGTCGTGGGGGAACCCTTTCTGGAGACATTTGATCTGCAACGCCCGCGCGGCGTCACCGCGATCACGGATCTGCGCCTTGCGGAAGGGACGAAGCTGCATCTTGTTGTGCGCCAGCCCCCGCAGACTGCGCTGAAAGGGGTTGTGGTGCCGATGGACGGTGCGGCGGGAAATCTGGTGGTGAACCTGTCCTTCGGCATTTCGATCATGGATGGCGTGCGGGACTTTGCCCTGTCGAACGCGGATTTCGCCGCAACCGATCTGGCGATCGAAATGCTCTATCTGATGGAGGCGAAAAGTGCTGCGATGGAAGCCTCCCGCAAGCTGAACCTGCGGTTGCAGGGGGCCAAGACGCTGGCGGAAGAGGCGGCGATGACCGACACGCTGACGGGGTTGAAGAACCGCCGGGCGATGGATCAGATCCTGACCGTGCTGGTGGAAGGGCGCACGCCTTTTGCGGTGATGCACATTGATCTGGATTTCTTCAAGGCGGTCAATGACACGCTGGGGCATGCGGCGGGCGATCATGTGTTGCAGGTCGCTGCCGGGATCATGATTGAGGAAACCCGCGAAAGCGATGTGGTTGCACGGGTTGGCGGGGATGAGTTCACCATTCTGCTGCCCAACGTCAGCAACGAAGACACCCTGCGGCGGGTCGGCCAACGGATCATCGACCGATTGTGCGAACCCATCCCGTTTGGCGAAGCCGTCTGCCGGGTATCGGCCAGCATCGGCACGGTCTGGATTGAGCATGGCGAACGGCCCAGCATACCCGACCTGCTGGAGAATGCAGATGTCGCGCTTTACGCTTCCAAACATGCAGGACGGGCGTGCCAGACGCTCTACACGCCGGAACTGCGGTCCAAACCGCATCTGAGACAACCGCCGCCTGGCCGGCGCGGAGGGTGAGGCAGGTTGCGATGGACATGACCCGCAGGCTGCGACCGCGCCCCCACATCCTGCGCGTCTTGCGAAAGGGAGCATCTGTCAAAGCGCTGAATGCACCAGCCTTCCGCGCGCCTGACACCCCAAGGTCGAAAACACCCTGCGCCGTTTCGCAGATGCGCTGACATCAAAGACGTGCCACAAGCGGGCAAGACAGTGGACGGACGTCCGGCACTGTCGTATCAGGCGCGCATGAAACGCCTTTCCCATCTTTGGCAACGTCTGAAATACCGCGTGACGGAACCTGTGAAAGAGGCGCGTTTCAGGCGGTCCATCACGCATATCCATGGGCCGCAGGTATTGGACGTGGCCCCCGATGATGTGGTGTTGCTCGCCCCTGTGCAGAACGGCAGCTATTACCTTGATACCTTCTTTGCCCATTACCGCGCGATGGGGGTGAAGCATTTTGTCTTTCTCGACAACGGTTCAACCGATGACACGCTGGACCGCATCCGGGCAGAGCCGGGCACGGTCATCGACCATTGTCCGCTGCCGCTGGGGGCTTATGAGCACATGATGCGCGGGTATCTGGCGCAGACCTATGGGCAGAACCGCTGGTGTCTCTATGTGGACATGGACGAAATCCTCGATTTCGAGGGGCGCGAAAGGCATGGCATTCAGGCGCTGACCCGGTACATGGCGGCACAGGGCCATACTGCCATGATGGCGCAGATGTTGGAGATGTTCCCCAAGGCGCCGCTGGCGGAGGTCGCTGATCTGGCTTTCGACCGGGTTCAGGAAGAATTCAGCTACTATGATATCAGCACGCTGACGCGCTACGGCTATCATGCGCCGGACAATCCGCTGGCGGATTTGCTGATAGAGAATGAGGTGACAAACCCGGACATCCCCTTCTGTTTTGGCGGGGTGCGGGGCAAGGTGTTTGGGGAGGATTGTTGTCTGACCAAGCATCCGCTGATCTTTAACGGTCCCGGCGTGACGCCGGCACCACATCCGCATCTGTCCAAGGGGGTGCGCTGTTCGGACCTGACGGTTGTTCTCAAGCACTACAAGTTTGCCAATGATCCGCGCGGGCGGGATGCCGCATCGCTGCAAGGGGGGGTATTGGGCCATGGGGAGGATGAGAAACGCGCGTCGCGGATGGGGGCGGATCCGGCGCTGACGCTGTTCTCTCTTGATGCGCGGCCATGGAACCGGGTGGCGTTGCTGCGCCGGGCCGGGTTCTTGCAGGGGTCGGCGGCCTATGACCGCTTTGTGGAGGAGGGCGCGCCGTGAGCATCGCGGCGGTGGTGATTGGCCGCAATGAGGGCGCGCGGCTGGTTGCGTGCCTTGAGGCGCTGGAGGGGCAGGTGGACCGGGTGGTCTATGTCGACAGCGGCTCGGACGATGGATCGGTGGCCCATGCGCGCCAGACCGGGGCAGAAGTGGTTGCGCTGGACATGACGCAGCCCTTTACCGCCGCCCGTGCGCGGAATGCAGGTGTGGCGGCGCTGGGCGCGGATGTGACCTATATCCAGTTTCTGGATGGCGATTGTGCCCTGCGCGCCGGGTGGATCGACGTGGCGCGCGCGCATCTTGATGCGCATCCGGAAGGTGCTGTGGTCTGTGGGCGCAGGCGCGAACGTGCGCCGGAGGCCTCTGTTTATAACGGGTTGATTGATGCGGAGTGGGATACGCCCGTGGGGGAGGCCAAAGCCTGCGGGGGCGATGCGCTGATGCGGGCCGAGGCCGTGCGGCAGGTCGGGGGGTATCGCGACAGCCTGATCGCCGGGGAAGAGCCGGAGCTTTGTGTGCGCCTGCGGCAGGCCGGTTGGCAGATCTGGCGGCTGGATGCGGAGATGACCTGGCATGACGCGGACATCCACCGATTCGGGCAGTGGTGGCGCCGCAGCAAGCGGGCAGGCCATGCCTTTGCCGAAGGGGCGGCCCTGCATGGTGCGCCGCCAGAACGGCATTGGGTGCAAGAAACCCGGCGCGCCGTGATCTGGGGCGGTGTTCTGCCTTTGGCGATCCTGCTGGCCGCACTGCTGACTGGACCTGCCGCCTTGCTTTTGCTGTTGATCTACCCCGCACAGGTGTTGCGGCTGGGGCGGCGCGACGGCTGGCGCCAAGGCCTGTTTTCGGTGGTTGGCAAATTCGCGGAATGCGCGGGGGTGCTGACCTTCCATTGGCGGCGGTTGCGGAACCGCGATGCGCAGCTGATCGAGTACAAGTAGCGTTACCTGCGCCGTTGCAGGGCCTCGAGGAACAATCCCGGCAGGATCGCGAAACACTTGGCATAACGCGGCACCATGCGTCTGGGGCTTTGCGCGGCACGCCACAGCCATTCCAGCGCCAGCATGCGCATCAGGCGCGGTGCGCGGACCTGATGGCCGGAGAGGAAATCCAGCCCCGCCCCGATGGAGGCAAAGCCGACGTTTGGTGCGATCTTGCGGCCTCGGGCGGCAAAGACCTCCTGTTTGGGGGCGCCAAGTGCGATGAAGCACAGGCCTGCACCGCTGTCTGCAAGCTCGGCAAGGATCGCATCCGCCACATCGCCGGAGGGATCAAACCCGTAGGGCGGCGCATGGGTGAACGCCACGCGCAGGTCAGCGACCCGGGCGCAGAGCGCTGTCGCGGCCCCGGCAAGAGCTTCGTCACTGCTGCCGATCAGGGCCACGGGCACGTTTGATCGGGCGGCCAGTTCGCACAAGGGCACGATCATGTCCGAGCCGGGCATCAGTTCCAGCGGCTGATGCGCCAGATGGGACAGCCAGACGATGGGCCGCCCGTCCGCCACCACCAGATCATGGGCTTTGTAGGCGTCGGCAAAGACGGGATCGACGGGCAGTTTGGTCAGGTGATCGAGGTTGAGCGTGGCAAGCGCGAATCCCTCGCCCGCCGTCAGGCGCCGCGTCACTTCGTGAAACAATGCCGCCTGTGTGGCGATATTTACCTCAATGCTGGCACTGCCCTTGCCAAAATTCATATGGCTATCCCCGTGCAGACCCGGCGTAGCCGGACCACATGTCACTAGGCATATTGGCAGAATATGTATTCATATTAATGGCTTGCTAAAAACTTGCTACACAGGAAACCGTTTGCCTGCCCAATCTACCGGGATGACAGGCATGAGGCCAGATGATAAAAACACGTTTTGACGAAAGGACGCCTGAAAGCCCCACCATGCCCAACGGACTTGCATATCTGATGCTGGCAATCTGGCCGTTCGTCTGTTTGTACCTGTTTCGCAGGTTCAAGCTGGAGCGGGCGCTGATCTGGTCGATCCTGGGCGGGTATCTGTTGTTGCCGCCCCTGGCCGAGTTCAACCTGCCGTTGGTGCCGGGGATGGACAAGGTCACCATCCCCAATGTCACCGTGCTGCTGATCCTGATTTTCGCGATGAAGCAAAAGGTGAACCTGTGGCCTGAATCGCGGGTGGCGCAGTGGCTTGTTGTAGGGCTGATCCTGTGTGCGATCCCCACGACGCTGACCAATGGCGATCCGATCATCTTTGAGATCCTGCGCGATGCGGATCCGATCCTGTTTCAGGTCGATGCGCTGCCGGGGCAGGGGGTGCGGGACATCGGATCGGTGCTGATCGGGCAAATCCTGATGATCGTTCCTTTCCTGCTGGCGCGGCAGTTCCTTGCGTCCGAAGAAGGGTTGCGGGAAATCCTGCTGGCGCTGATGGTGGGCGGGCTGATCTATTCGATCCCGTCCCTGATCGAGATCAGGCTCAGCCCGCAGATCAACACCTGGGTCTACGGATTTTTCCAGCACTCCTTTGCGCAGACCATGCGCGGGGGCGGGTTCCGCCCGATTGTGTTTTTGCCGCACAGCCTGTGGCTTGCGCTTTTCGTGTTTTGCGCTCTGGTTGCCACGGCGGCGCTGGCGCGGGTGGCGGATGCGCCGGACAAGAAACGGATGTATCTTTTTGCTGCCTACATCTTTGTGCTGCTGATCCTGTGCAAATCAGCGGCATCCATCCTGTATGGCATTGTCTTGACGCCGCTGGTCTTGTTTGCCTCGTTCCGGACGTTGATCCGGGTGTCGATGGTTTTTGCCGTGATCGCAGTGGTTTATCCGATGTTGCGTAAGTTCGAGCTGGTCCCGATCTGGGAGCTTGTCGACTACGCGGGCGCCTATTCCGCCGACCGCGCGCATTCGCTGGGCTTCCGGTTCTACAATGAGGAGAACCTGCTGGCGCGGGCGGCTGAAAAGCCGTGGTTCGGCTGGGGCGGCTGGGGGCGCAGTTTGATCCGTGATCCTGAAACCGGGGTGATTACCTCAATCCCGGATGGCCGCTGGATCATCGTTTTTGGCACCTTTGGCTGGCTGGGATATGTCTGCGAATTTGGCCTGCTGGCGTTGCCGCTGGTGCTGATGTGGTGGTTTGTGCGCAGAAACGCGGATGCGCCGTTGTCGCCCTATGTGGCACCCTTGTGTGTGATCCTTGGGGTGACGATGATCGATATGCTGCTAAACGCGACGCTCACGCCGATGACGTGGCTCTGCGCGGGCGCGGTGTTGGGCCATGCGGAGAAATGCATGCCACGCCTGGCCCGTCCGCCGCGCCATGACCTTAGAAAAGCGGTCATGGGGCATAAGGACACAGGCCGCGCGGGCGGCAGTGTGCTTTGACCTGAAACACCTGACAAACAGGGGATGTTTGCCGCATTGTCAGGCCGCTCGAAACAGTTCAGGATAAAAATGCGGATATTTGCGAATTTCCTCTAGGAATGGCACATTGTTGCCATGATTGGCCTGTTCAAGAAGGTCGCATACGTATGGTTGAATGAGTGGACGGAGCACACCGCAGGTATTGGCGCGGTTTGACCCGATTTGAGGACGATGGATAGGACAGAACACCACCGGGGCGCGGGTGAGGACATTGCGATTGTCGGCCTGGCCGTCAATGTGCCCGGCGCGCAGGACCTTGAGGCCTATTGGGCCAATCTCAAAGACGGCGTGGAGTCCATTCGGCGGTTGACCGAGGAAGAGCTGCTGGCCGCTGGCGAAAGCCCTGAGAACATCGCCCGCAGGAATTACGTGCCCGCCGCTGCCGTGCTGGACGGGTTTGAGACCTTCGACGCGGAGTTCTTTGGCTTTTCTCCCAAAGATGCCGCGATCCTTGATCCGCAACACCGCAAGTTTCTGGAAACCGCCTGGCAGGCGATGGAGCAGGCCGGGAGGCCGCCTGAGAGCGTTGCGGGGCCGATTGGTGTCTATGCGGGCTGCGGGATGGGCAGCTATTTCTATTTCAATATCTGCTCCAACCCCGATCTGGTGGACGATGTGGGCATGTTCCTGCTGCGCCATACGGGCAACGACAAGGATTTTCTGTCGACGCGGGTGAGCCATGTGTTCGATCTCAAAGGCCCGTCGATCAACATGCAGACGGCCTGTTCGACGTCTCTGGTCGCGATCCACTACGCTTGCGCGGCGCTCCGCGCGGGTGAGGTTGATATGGCGCTGGCGGGGGGCGTGACGATTGAGCTGCCGCAGGGCCGGGGGTATCTGTTCAAGGAGAACGAGATCCTGTCGCCGGATGGCCAATGCCATGCCTTTGATCACCGGGCGCAGGGGACGGTGTTCGGGTCCGGCGCGGGGGCCGTGGCCTTGCGTCGGCTGGAAGATGCGCTGGCGGACGGTGATCCGATCTGGGGCGTGATCAAGGGGTCAGCGGTCAACAACGATGGTGCGGCCAAGGCGGGGTATCTTGCGCCATCCGTGGACGGGCAGACGGCGGCGATTGCGGCGGCGTTGAAAGACGCGGATGTGCCTGCACGCTCCATCGGGATGGTGGAATGCCACGGCACGGGCACCTATCTGGGCGATCCGATTGAAGTGGCCGCGCTGACCGAAGCCTACCGGGCCGAGACGGCGGAGCGCGACTTTTGCCGCATCGGATCGGTGAAGACCAACATCGGGCATCTGGACACGGCCGCTGGCATTGCCGGGTTGGCCAAGGCGACGCTTGCCTTGCATCACAAGCAGATCCCCCCCTCGCTGGGCTATGAAGCGCCCAATCCCGCGATCCCGTTTGAAGGCAGCCCGTTCCGGGTGAATGACAGCCTGCACGATTGGTCAGCGGGCGGCACGCCCCGCCGCGCGGCAGTGAACGCGCTGGGTGTGGGCGGGACAAACGCGCATATGATCCTTGAAGAGGCCCCCGAACGGGCGGCGTCAGAGGAAAGCGATTGGCCGTTTCATGTGCTGTGCCTGTCTGGCCACAGCAAAGCGGCGCTGGATGCCAATGCCGCTGCGCTGGCGGCACATCTGCGCGCGCATCCAGAGCAGCCGCTGGCGGATGTGTCCTTTACGTTGAAGAACGGGCGGCGCGGTTTTGACAAGCGCCGGGTGGTTGTCGCTGAAAGCCACGCGGAAGCGGCGGAGTTGCTGGAGCAGGGCGACACCCGCCGGGTGTTCACCCATGAGGCCTTGGGCGAAAACCCGGAAGTTGTGTTCATGTTCCCCGGCGGCGGCGCGCAATTCGCGGGCATGGCGCGGGACCTTTATGAGACCGAGCCCGAGTTTGCGGAGTGGATGGACAAGGGGCTCGCCCATCTGGAGCCGCAGCTTGACTATGATATCCGTGCGATCTGGCTGCCCGAACCGGAGGCAGAAGCCGCAGCGGATGCGCGGTTGAAGCAACCATCGGTGCAATTGCCGCTGATTGCGATTGTGGAATACGCACTGGCGCGGTTGTGGATGTCATGGGGGGTGAAACCCGCCGCCATGGTCGGTCATTCGATGGGCGAGAACGTCGCTGCCTGTCTGGCCGGCGTGATGACGTTTGAGAACCTGATTGATCTGGTGCTGCTGCGCGGACGTCTGTTTGACGAAGTGCCAGCGGGCGGGATGCTGAGCATCTCTGCGCCGCTCAGCGCGATTGAGCCGCTCTTGGGCGATGATCTGGACATTGCCAGTGTGAACGCACCTGAGTTGATTGCTGTCTCTGGCCCGCAGGACGCGCTGGAAGCGATGGCAGCACGGCTGGACAGGGCAGAGATTGAATACCAGCGGGTGGCGATTGATATTGCCGCCCACAGCCGGATGCTTGCCCCCATTCTGGACAGGTATCGCAGCTTCCTTGCGGGGTTGAACCTGCAAGCGCCGCAGATGCCCTTTGTGTCAAACCGCAGTGGGGAGTTGATCACGGCGGCAGAGGCGACGGACCCGGATTACTGGGTGGGGCAGCTGCGCAATACCGTGCGGTTTGGCGATTGCATGGACACGCTGGCGGCGCCGCGCAAGCGGGTGTTTCTGGAAGTCGGGCCGGGGCGCGCGCTGAGTTCATTGGCGCAGATGGCTGAAGGTGTTGCGGCGGTGCAGGTGATCTCCACCCTGCGGCACCCGGAGCATAATGTGGCTGATGATGCCTATTTCATCGGTGTGATCGGGCGGCTTTGGGCCTGCGGCGTTGAGGCGGACTGGTCCCAGATCTGGGGCGAGGCGCGGCGCAACCGGGTGGTGCTGCCGACCTATGCCTTCCAGCGCAGTGCGTATTTCATCGAGCCGGGCACGCAAAAGGTGGCCACGGCAGAGACGCCCGCGCTGGTCCGGCAGGATGAGATGTCCGATTGGGGCGCGCAGCCGTTCTGGAAACCACGCTATGCGGATGTTGATCTGGACGTTGAGACGGATTTGGATCAGGTGCCGCTGAACTGGCTGGTGTTTGCCGATACGGCCGGCATGGCGGGCGCTGTCATCACGCGGTTGCGGGATGCGGGACACCGGGTTGTTGAAGTCATCGCGGGCGATGCCTTTGGGCAGACGGGGGCGGACAGATTCACCCTTGCGCCGGAACAGGGGCGCAGCGGATATGATCAGCTGATTGCAACACTTGGCGCAGAGGGCAGGGCCTTCCCCGACCGGATCGCGCATTTCTGGCTGACCGATGATGCGGCGGCGCCGCGTCCGGGCAGCAGCACCTTTGACCGCAATCTTGAGCAGGGGTTCTGGAGCCTGACGTGGCTCTCGCAGGCTTTGATCGAAGCGGGCAATGATGCGCCGCTGCACCTGAGCGTGTTCACCACCGGTGCGACGGCAGCGGATGGGGCGGCGCTGGTTCATCCTGAAAAGGCGTTGATCGCGGGGCCTGTGGGTGTTGTGGCGCGGGAATTGCCGGGGATGACGGCAGCGCAGGTTGATCTGGATGTGATTGAGACGCCGGAAGGGACGCAGGGCTGGTTTGCGACACCGCAACCCGAGGTGACGCCTGTGGACCGGACGGCGCTGGTGCTGGAGGAAATCCTTGCTGCACCGTCAAACGCCATTGCCGCGCATCGCGCAGGCAAGCGGTTTGAGCTGACTTATCGCAGCATGCCTTTGCCGCAGGCCGATGCGGCCGCCGGGTTCCGCGCAGGGGGGCGGTATCTGATCACGGGCGGCTTTGGCGGCATTGGACAGACACTGGCGGCGGATCTGATCGCGCAGCATAGGGCGGATGTTGTCTTGCTGAGCCGGAACGCGATGCCACCGCGCGCGCAATGGCAGGCCTATGTCGCGGCCCATGGCACGACGGACAGGATGGCCCGGCGGATGGGGGCAGTAATGCGGCTGGAAGCGGCGGCAAAAAGCGGTGGTGGTTCTGTCACGGTGCTGCATGGCGATGTGGCGAACCTGGCGCAGATGCGCCGGGTTGTGGATGATCTGCAGGCCCGCACGGGCGGGTTGACCGGGGTGATCCATGCGGCGGGCGTGCTGGATGATGCACCGATGCTGGCGAAATCCGACGCGGCGATTGATGCGGTGCTGGCTCCAAAAGTGCAGGGATTGCGGGTGCTGGATCAACTCCTGCCGGACGGGGCGGTTGAGGTGATGGTGCTGTTCTCCTCAACCTCCACCGCGACGCGGGGTGCGGGGCAGGTGGATTATGTGGCGGCAAATGCCTGGCTCAATGCCTTTGCACAGGCGCGGCGGGGCGGTCAGACGCGGGTTGTGGCAGTGAACTGGGGCATCTGGTCGGATGTCGGCATGGCGGCTGCGGCGCTGGGCGCGGCGGCAAGCGATGTGCTGCCGCCACGCAAGCTGGACAGCCCACTGCTGCGCGATATGGCGGGCGATGCGGGGGGCGAGACGGTGTTTTCCGCAGCGCTCAGCACGCAGGACTGGCTGCTGGATCAGCACCGGACCAAAGATGGGCAGGCCGTGATGCCGGGCACCGGGTATATCGAGGCGTTGGCAGAAGCGGCACAGGCGCAGGGGATGACATCCGGGTTCGAAATTGCGGATCTGTATTTCCTGCGGGCGATGCCGGTCGATGAGGGCGACGCGCGCAGCATGCAGGTGACCCTGCGTCCCGAGGGTGCGGGATATAGCGCAGAAATGCGCAGTGATTGCCTGCTGAACGGGGCAGCCGGCTGGCAGTTGCACGCGCAGGCGCAGATTGCGCCGCTGGGCGCTGCGGCACCGGGACCAGTTGATCTGGCTGCTGTTGCGGCGCGTTGTGGTGCAGTTGAAGCGGGGGCCGATGGCGGGCGCCTGAAATCTCCGCAAGAGGCGCATCTGAACTTCGGCCCACGCTGGCACGTATTGCGCGCACAGCAGTTCGGCGCGGGAGAAGGGCTGGCGAAGCTGGCCTTGCCCGCCGCAACACAGGGCGATCTGGACGCGGGGCACCTGTTGCACCCCGGTCTGATGGACCTTGCAACCGGCTGGGCGATTGGATTGGTGCCGGGGTATGAGGCGCGCAACCTCTGGGTGCCGGTGTCATATGGGACGATCCGCGTCCATGCGCCCCTGCCGGCAGAGGTGATGTCCTGGGTGCGATTGACCCCCGGTGACGCAAGCGATGGATTTGCCCAGTTCGAGGTGACCCTGTGCGATGCAGAGGGGCGCGTTCTGGTGGAAGTGCAGAACTTTGCGATGAAACGGCTTGAAGCCGGCTTTGCCGCCATCGCGCCGCTGACCGCGGCAGAAGTGCGGTTTGAGGACGCCCAGGGCGATACGGCCACGATGACACCGGCAGAAGAGCGGCTGGCCTATCTGGTCAGCCAGGGCATCCGGGCCGAGGAAGGGCCGGAGGCGCTCGCCCGCGCGCTGGCGCTGGATGTGCCGCAGGTCATGGTCTCTTCGCTTCCCTTGAAGGGGCTCATCGCGGATGCGGATCAGCCGCTGGTGGCCGCGTCCACGGGGCAGAGCTTTGAGCGGCCCGATCTGGATGGCTCCTTCGTGGCGCCGCGCAACGGGATCGAGGAACGGCTGGCGGCACTGTGGGAAAACCTGCTGGGGGTGCATCCGGTTGGGGTTGAGGACAGTTTCTTTGACCTTGGGGGGCATTCGCTGATTGCGGTGCGGCTCTTTGCCAGTGTGAAACGGGACTTCAAGGTGGAATTCCCGATTTCCGTCCTGTTCGAAGCGCCGACGATTGCGAAATGTGCGGCCTTGATTGCGGCACAGACCGGCGAAGTGGCCGGGCTTGGCGATGGCACTGAAGCGGCGGCGGATCAGCCTGCGCCGTTTGAGTTCCTTGTGCCGCTGAACCAGAGCGATCAGACGCAGGCGCCGCCCCTTTTCATTGTCGCAGGCATGTTTGGCAATGTGCTCAACCTGCGCCATCTGGCACTGCCGTTCAGTGCGGAGCGTCCGGTCTACGGCGTGCAGGCGCGCGGGTTGATCGGGGAGGCCATCCCGCATGAGGATGTGGCGGCAGCGGCAGCGGATTATCTGGTGGAGATCAAGCGGGTGCAGCCGGAAGGGCCATATCTGTTGTCCGGCTATTCCGGGGGCGGGATCACCGCTTATGAGATGGCGCAGCAATTGAAAGCGGCAGGGGAAGAGGTGGCGGTTCTGGCGCTGCTGGACACGCCACTGCCGGTGCGCCCATCGCTGAGTGCACCTGACAAGGCGTTGATCAAGCTGGCAGAGTTCCGCGCCAAGGGGCCGGGGTACCTGCTGGAGTGGTGGCGCGCGCGGCGGGCGTGGAAGACCGGGAATTTCCCCGATGCCATCCGCGCCGCAGAAGCCGCACCGGGGGCGGAATTCAACAACCTCAAGATTCAGGCCGCGTTCCTGAAAGCGGTGGGGGCCTATCAGACACAGGGTTGGGACGGGCCGCTGACGCTGTTCCGGCCACCGCTGGATCGGCACTGGAAAGTGTCCAAAGGCGCGTGGGTCAGTGCAGAGAAGGAATATGTTCTGCCCGACAATGACTGGACGCGCTATGCGCCACAGGTGCAGGTGGTCGAGGTGCCGGGCAACCATGAGAGCATGGTGCTGGCACCAAACGTCACCGTGCTGGCGCAGGAATTGAGTGAGATCATCGCCGCAGCGCTGGGCAGTGGTGATGCCACCCCGTGGTCACAGGCCGCAGAATGACCACGCCACCCCGCTTGTTGGTCATCGTGCTGAATTTCCGCACTGCGCAGATGACGTTGCGCGCCGCTGAAGCGGGGTTGGCGGATATGCCCGAAGGGGCGGAGATGGTGATCATTGACAATGCCTCCGGCGACGGATCGGACGAGGTGCTGGCGCAGGAGATCGCCGCGCGCGGCTGGGACAAGGACAGCCGGGTGCGGTTGATCTGTTCAGAGGTGAACGGCGGTTTTGGGGCTGGCAACAACATCGGGCTGCGCGCCAGGATGTCGGATGGCAGTGATCCTGCGTTCTTTTACCTTTTGAATTCAGACGCTTTTCCGGATCCCGGATGTATTCAGACCTTGCTTGCGCATTTGCAGCAGACGCCTGAAGCCGGGTTTGTTGGCAGCCATGTGCGCGGGGATGATGATGCGCCGCATGTTACGGCCTTTCGCTTCCCCTCTGTTCTGGGGGAATTTGAAGGCGCGGCGCGGACGGGTGTGTTTTCGCGGCTGTTCAGAGACGCAATTGTGGCACCACCACTGCCCACCACCGCCACGCGGATGGATTGGGTTGCAGGCGCAAGCGTGCTGATGCGCGCAGAAATGCTGGATGAGATCGGGCTTTTTGATGAGACGTTCTTTCTGTATTTCGAGGAAACCGATCTGTGCAAACGGGCCGCACGCGCGGGCTGGCAGGGGTGGTATCTGCCGGATGCGAAAGTTGTGCATATCGGGTCGGTGTCCACGGGCATGAAGGAGTGGCAGCGCATGCCGCCCTATTGGTATGCGTCGCGGCGTCATTACTTTGTGAAAAACCACGGACGGCTCTATGCTGCGGCGGCACTGGCAGCGCATGTGGCGGGGGGGATGATCCACCGCCTGCGCTGTGCGCTCAAGGGCCGTGCGCCGGATGATCCAGCGCATTTTCTGCGGGATCTTGTGGCCCATGGTCTGGGCCTGACCCCGCGACGTTCTGTATCGGAGGATACGCCATGACTGCGCCTTTCAACCCTGCTGCGTTCTCTGTCCTGTTGATGGGGCAGGAATCGCTGACGATTGCCTGTGGGGACATGCTGCTGGCGGGTGGCCATTCGATTGCGGCGGTGATCTCGGACGATGCGACGGTGCAGGGCTGGGCTGAAGGGCAGGGGCTGTCGGTGTATGAGACGCCGAAGGCGCTGGTGGCGGCGGGCGCGCAGGCGGATTGGTTCTTGAGCATTGCCAACCTTGCGATGGTGCCGGATGCGGCCTTGGCGCTGGCGGGCAAGGGGGCGGTGAATTTCCACGATGGCCCCCTGCCGCAGATGGCGGGTCTGAACACGCCCGCATGGGCGATCCTGCGCGGCCATCCCACCCACGGCATCAGCTGGCACATGATGGAAGGCGGCGTGGACGAAGGTGATCTGATCGCCACCCGCACCATTGAGATTGCGCAGGATGAGACGGCGTTCAGCCTCAACTCCAAATGTTATGCCGCCGGTATGGAGAGCTTTGCCGACGTGCTGGCTCAGCTTGAGCGCGGCACGGTGGAGCGCAGGCCGCAGGACCTGAACCAACGCAGCTATTTCGCGCGGGACGACCGGCCTGAGCGTGGGGGATTTCTGGATTTCAGCGCGCGGGCGGATGTCGTGTCTGCCACGGTGCGCGGGCTTGATTTCGGCGATTACTGGAACCCGCTGACCACTGCCAAGCTCACGGTGGGGGAGCAGGTTTTGCGCGTGGGCGGGATCACCGCGGCTGAGGGCGCTTTGAACGCGGGACAGGTGGGCGAGGTTGCGGCGGACCGGGTGACCATTGGCACGGGCAGCACGCCCGTGCGGTTGTCGCGGGTGACGGGGCTGGATGGATTGCCCGTTGATTTGTCGGAGGTCTTCACCAGCGGGATGCTCCTGTCCTCCGCCGGGCTTGAGATGCCGCGTGCGGGGGAAGAACCGCGTTGGCGGAAGATGTTGCGCAGCGCCGATCCTGTGCCCTGTCCGTTGATGTCTTCGGGTGATGAGGCGGGCCAGATCCCGTTGGAAAGCGCACCTGCGGCGCAGGACCGGGCTGTGGCGCTGGTCGCGCTGACGGTGTTGCAGGCGGCGGGGATGGATGAAGGGCGGATTGCCTTGGCCCATGAGGGTGCGGGGTTCACAGCGCCTTGGGTGCCTTTGCGTGTTGAAGCGACGGCTGACAAGGCTGTGGCGGCTGTTTGTGCCGCCATTGCCGGGCAACTGACAAAGGCGGCAGAGAGCACGGGGTTTGCGCTGGATCTGATGGTCCGCGATCCGGAAATTGACAATGCTGCACCGGATGTAGCGATCAGTTTGACGGATGCGCCGCTTGGCGGGGCGGCTTTGACTGTGTGTCTGACAGATCAGGGTGCGGTTCTGCATCATGACAGCCGGATGGATGCCGCCAGCGCTGGTTTGATTGCCGCGCGGTTGAATGCGGCGTTTGCAGCGGATGCGCAGACCTGCGGGGCGCTTTGGGCCGTGCCGGAGAACGAAGCTGCACTGATGGCCGGGTGGAACGGGACAGCCCGAGACTATGACCGCACGACCATCCACGCAGCGTTCGAGGCGAAGGTTGCCGCAACCCCGGATGCGGAGGCTTTGGTGTGTGAAGGCGACAGCCTGACCTATGCCGCGCTGAATGCGCGGGCCAACCAGTTGGCTCATGTGCTGCGCGGCAAGGGGGTGACGGCCGGCACGCCTGTGGGCCTCTATACGGCGCGGGGCATTGACCTGCTGATCGGGACGCTGGGCATCCTGAAGGCGGGCGGGGCCTATGTCCCGCTGGACCCGGCCTATCCGGCGGACCGCATTGCGCATTACATCAGCGACAGTACGGCCCCGGTGATTGTGACGCAGCGCGCTCTGGTGGGCGGATTGCCTGTGCATCAGGCACAGGTTGTGGCGCTTGGCAGCGCGGACCAGTCGGGCGCGCCGGACAGCAACCCCGATCCGGTCTCTGGCCCGGATGATCTGGCCTATCTGATCTATACGTCCGGCTCTACCGGGACGCCCAAGGGTGTGATGGTCAGCCACGGCAATGTGGCGAATTTCTTTGGCGGGATGGATGATCGGATTGATCACAAGACCGGTGATGTCTGGTTGGCCGTGACGTCTCTCAGCTTTGATATCTCCGTGCTGGAATTGTTCTGGACGCTGTCACGCGGGTTCAAACTGGTGCTGGCGGGGGATGAAAGCCGCACGCTGGTGTCGAACGGGCCGATTGTCGACAGCGGCAAGCACATGGATTTCAACCTGTTCTATTGGGGCAATGACGATGGGGTTGGTCCGAAGAAATACGAGTTGTTGCTGGAAGGCGCGAAGTTTGCCGATGCCCATGGGTTCAACGCGGTCTGGACGCCGGAGCGGCATTTCCACGCCTTTGGCGGGCCCTATCCGAATCCGTCGGTGACGGGTGCTGCTGTGGCGGCGGTCACGAAGAATCTGGCCGTCCGCGCGGGGTCTTGCGTCGCACCCCTGCATCATCCCGCGCGCATCGCGGAGGAATGGGCGGTCATCGACAATCTGACCAACGGGCGGGTGGGGCTGGCGATTGCCAGCGGCTGGCAGCCTGATGACTTTGTCCTGCGGCCCGAAAACACACCGCCCCACAACAAGCCTGCGATGTATGTAGCGATTGACCAGCTGCGCGCGCTGTGGCGCGGGGAAACGGTTGAATTCCCGCGTGCGGATGGAGAGATGCACGGCGTCGTGACGCAGCCGCGTCCGGTGTCCAAGGAACTGCCGGTC
This sequence comes from uncultured Sulfitobacter sp., assembly GCF_947500075.1. GTDB lineage: Bacteria > Pseudomonadota > Alphaproteobacteria > Rhodobacterales > Rhodobacteraceae > Sulfitobacter. The sequence continues at coordinate 223,449 of NZ_CANMQS010000005.1, forward strand.
TGGGTCACCACCGCAGGCAACCCGCAGACCTGGAAAGAAGCGGGAGAGATTGGTGCGAATGTGCTGACCCACCTTCTGGGCCAGTCGATTGATGAGGTTGCCGACAAGATAAAGATCTACCGACAGGCCCTGCGGGATGCCGGTCACAACCCCTCGGATTTTACCGTGACGCTGATGCTGCACAGCTATCTGGCGGACACGCGGGCTGAGGCCGAGGAGGTCGCGCGCGGTCCGATGAAGGATTACCTCAACGCTGCCGCCGCGCTGATCAAGCAATATGCCTGGGCGTTTCCGGCGTTCAAACGGCCCGAAGGGACGACAAACGCCTTTGATCTGGACCTCGAAGGGCTGTCGCAGGAGGAATTGGACGCGATCCTTGAGTTCGCCTTCCAGCGGTACTTCAACGACAGCGGTCTCTTTGGCACTGTGGCAGATGGTGTGGCGCGGGTGGAGCAGCTCAAACGCATTGGCGTGGATGAGGTCGCTTGCCTGATTGACTATGGCATTGAACCGTCGGTGGTGTTGGAAGGTCTGAAACCACTGGCCGAAGTGCTGGCGCTGACCAACAAGGCGGGCGGTCTGGCGGAAAACGATCATTCGCTGGCCGCGCAGATTATCCGACATGGGGTGACGCACCTGCAATGCACCCCGTCGATGGCGCAGATGCTGGTGGCCAATGATGAAGCGCGCATGGCGCTTGGCCGGGTCAAACACCTGATGGTGGGGGGCGAAGCGCTGCCGGGGGCGCTGGTGGATGCGCTGCGGGCCTGTCTGGGGGGCGATATCCAGAACATGTATGGCCCGACGGAGACGACGATCTGGTCGACCACGCACAAAGTGCAGGGGGATGCGGGCAACACCGCCCCCATCGGCACAGCGATTGCGAACACGCAGGTTTATGTTCTGGACGCGAAGAAAGCTGTGCAACCCATTGGTGTTGCAGGCGAGTTGTGGATCGGTGGCGATGGCGTCACTCAAGGATACTGGCAGCGCCCCGAGATGACGGCGGAACGGTTCATCGACAATCCGTTTGGTCCGGGAAAACTCTATGGCACCGGAGACATGGTGGCGTTTGATGCGCAGGGGTGTCTGCATTTCCAGGGCCGCGCGGATGCACAGGTCAAGATCCGTGGCCACCGGATCGAGTTGGGAGAGATCGAGGCACGGCTTGCCAGCCTGCCGCAGGTGCGCGAAGCGGTGGTGATCGCGCGCGATGCGCCCGGTGGGGCGCAATTGGTGGGCTATGTCACCACAAGCGCTGCTGTGGCGGAGGCGGATGCCAAAGCGGCATTGGCAGCAGATCTGCCGGAGATCATGGTGCCTTCGGCGATTGTCATGCTGGATGCCATGCCCCTGACGCCCAACAAGAAAATCGACCGCAAGGCCTTGCCCGCGCCCACAGTCCGGGCAGCGGCGCGCAGCGAAGACGCGGCACCCGCCAGCGGCACGCAGGCGGTGATCGCGCAGGTCTGGTCAGGGCTGCTGGGTGTGGGGGATATCCGGGGGGAAGATAACTTCTTTGCCCTTGGCGGGCATTCGTTGCTGGCGGTGCAGGCGCACCGGGACATTCGCACGGCATTGGGCACAGACAGCCTGTCGATCACCGATATCTTCCGGTTTCCGACTCTGGCGGGGCTGGCCGGGCATCTGGACAAGGGCACTGGTGCACCACCACCGCCCGCGCCGGAGGCGGCACCGGATCCCGCGAAGTCCGAGACGATGTCCAAACGCCGGATGATGCGCCGCAGCCGCACAGGCGCGTGAGCGGTGCAGAGGCTCTGCGACACGATCACCGCGCTTTTTGATGCACCGGTCGCTGTGGCGGCGACGGACCCGACAGCACCGCAACCGGCGCCGCTGGCCGAGGAAGCCGCCCATCTGCACCGCGCGATCGAAAAGCGCCAGCGGGAGTTTGCCGCAGGTCGCGCCGCGGCGCGGCAGGCGATGTCGATGCTCACCAACGCGGAGGTGGCGCTGCCCATCCTTGCAGGAGAGGACCGCGCGCCGATCTGGCCGGAGGGCTGGCAGGGCAGCATCAGTCATAAATCAACGCTCTGTCTGGCGGTGGTGGGTCAAAGCGGTGCCCTGCTGGGGCTGGACGTGGAGGAAGACACGCCGCTGGCGCAGAACTTGATCCCGACGATCTGTTCGGACACGGAAATCGCGCGGATTGCGGGGGCGGCGGAAGGGCAATTGGCCAAATTGATCTTCTCGGCCAAGGAAGCGGCGTATAAGGCGCAATATCCGCTGACCCGTGAGGTCTTTGGCTTTCACCGGCTGGAGATGCGGCTGGACCTGCACGAGCAGGCGTTTGAGGCCTCTTTCACGCAGGACACGGGCCCATTTTCCAAGGGGGATACCCTGACTGGTCGGTTCTGCAAAGGGCAGGGTCATCTTGTCACGGGTGTCACGATTGGGCACTCTGAAATGCAGCAGATCTAGGCGGAGCGGACAGATGGCAAACAGACGGTTTCTCCTTGCAGGTCTGGGGCTTGTTGGCCTTTCGGCCCTCGGTGGAGGGATGTGGCTGTGGGCGCGGAATGCCGGCGCGCGGCGGGCGCAGAGCCTTTACGCCACACCGCTGGACGCGCCGGACGGGCCGCTCAGGGTCTATCATCTGGGGCACAGTCTGGTGGGGCAGGACATGCCCGCGATGCTGGCGCAACTGGCGGGCGAGGGGCATGGCTACGAAAGCCAGCTGGGCTGGGGTGCACCGCTCAAGGACCATTGGGAGCCGGACATCGAGGTTAACGGATTTGAGGCCTCCAACGATCACCCCCGCTACCGGGATGCGCGGGAAGCGGTGGGGTCGGGCGATTATGACGCGGTGGTGCTGACAGAGATGGTGGAGATCACCGATGCCATCGCCTATTTCGACAGTGCGGCCTACACGGCCCGGTGGGCGACGCTGGCGGCGGGTGCGCGGGAGGGGACGCGGGTCTACCTTTATGAGACCTGGCATCACACGGATGATCCCAAGGGGTGGCTGCGGCGGATTGATGAGGATCTGGAGGCGCAATGGCTGGGCAAGATCCTCTACCCCGCGCTTGGGTCCGATGGACCGGCGATCCATCTGATCCCGGCAGGGCAGGTCATGGCGGCATTTGTGCGGGCGGTGGAGGAGAGGGGCGGCGTTGATGGCATCTCAGCCGTGCAGGACCTGTTTGCAACGCAAGACGACGGAACCCCGGACACCATACATTTCAACGATATAGGTGCCTATCTCGTGGCGCTGACGCATTATGCGGTGCTCTATCACCGCTCTCCCGAAGGGTTGCCACAGGCGCTGATGCGTGCCGATGGCACGCCCGCAGTTGCGCCGGGGGCCGAGGCGGCCGCAGTGATGCAGCGGGTGGTCTGGGACGTGGTGCGCAGGATGCCGCAGACCGGGGTGGCAGGATGAACGCCGCAGCGCTTGCAACGACCGTGTTGATGGTGGGGCACAGCCTTTTTGGCAGTGACGGCCCGGACATGTTGCAAGAGGCGTTGCGGGCAGGCACGGGGGCCGGCGATGTGCGGGCGCAGATCATCAATGGCGCACCGCTCAAGTTCAATTGGGAGAATTCCGACACCGCCGAAGGTGTCGATGCGCGGGCCGTCCTGCCCGAAGGCGGGGTGGATCATCTGATCCTGACCGAAGCGATTCCGCTGCTGAATCACACGACCTGGTCAGACTCCGAAGTCTATGCGCAGGCGTTTTTCGGGCTGGCTGCTGCCGCCAATCCCGATGTGCAGGTCTATGTGCAGGAAACCTGGCACAGTATGAACAGTGGCACGGGCGTTGCCGTGGCCCATGACGACGGAGCCGATGTGCCCTGGCGCGCCCGGCTTGAGGCCGATTTGCCGGTGTGGGAAGGGATCGTGGCGGCGGTGGCCGCTGGCAATGCGCACAGCACTGCCGGGATCACCCTGATCCCGGCGGGGCAGGCGATGGCGCTTTTGCATGATGAGATCGCTGCGGGATCGGTGCCGGGGTTGAGCGATATCTCGGCGCTGTTCTCGGATGACATTCACCTCAATGACACCGGGCATTATTTTGTCACCATGGTGCAATACGCCGTGATCACCGGGCAGAACCCGCTGGGCCTGCCGCGTGACTTTTCTGATCGGTATGGGAATGGCTTTGATTTGCCGGAGGCTGATCTGGCACGGGACTTGCAGCGCTTGGCTTGGGCCGCCGTGGTGGCGTATCAGGCCCGCGTGCCTCGCGCGCCAGTGACGCCTGCGCGCAAGGCGCAGGCTGACCCTGCCACACCGCGTGCGCCACCGCTTGACATCGCTGCCCTGCCAGCATCGTCGGTGCCGGGGACGAACCGGTTGGCGATTGGTCTGGCCGGTGTCGCGGATTGGAGCGTGCAGCAACCCTTCCTCAACGTGCTCAAGAGTGCGCGTCCCTGGGTCGGGCACACCCCCGGCCAATGGGGCGGGATGGAGGAAGAGGCGTTGCGCGCAGGTGGCTATCTGGATGCCAATGGCGTGCCGGTCAAAAAGCCAACCACGGTGGGCAGCATCGGAACGCTGGTACTGACCGATTTGCCGGAGGCGGCGCAGACGCTCGCCGGGCGCTATGTGCTGCGCTACACGGGCAAGGGCGTGGTCGAGGTCACGGGCCGGGCGACGGCTGTGCGCTACGGTCCCGGCACGGTGACGTTTGATTATACCCCCGGACCGGGCAGCGTGGACATTCGCATCCAGCGCATGCACCAGAGCGATCCCTTGCGGCTGGTGTCGGTTGTGAAGCAGGACCATGAAGCGGCTTTCAACGACGGCGCGGTTTTCAATCCTGACTGGACCGCGCGGTTGCAAGGCTTTGACGGGCTGCGGTTCATGGACTGGATGGCGACCAATGATGCCACCCTTGCCCGCTGGGAGGACAGACCCTTGCCGGCTGACATGACCTATGCGCGCGGTGTGCCTGTGGAGGTGATGGTAGAGCTTGCGAATGAGCTACAGGCGGACCCGTGGTTCACGCTGCCGCATCTGGCCGATGATGCCTTCGTGCGCCGCTTTGCCACCACGGTGCGGGACAGGCTTGATCCGGGGCTGAAAGCGCATGTGGAGTATTCCAATGAGGTCTGGAACTGGCAGTTTGAACAGACCGTCTGGGCCGATGCGCAGGCGACGGCGCGGTGGGGGCGTAAGGACAGCGGGGTGCAGTTCTACGCCCTGCGTGCGGCTGAGGTGGCCCGGATCTGGACGGAGGTGTTCGGGGCGGAGGCAGAGGCGCGGCTGGTCAATGTGATCTCCTCCCAGACCGGCTGGCTGGGGTTGGAGCAGGACATTTTCGACGCGCCGCTGGTTGTGGCCGAGGGTGGCGCCGCGCCGCATACCGCCTTTGATGCCTATGCTATCACCGGATATTTTGGCGGTATTCTGGGCAGCGAGGGGCGCAGGTCGATGGTGGCCAGGTGGTTGGCGGACAGTCTGGCCAAGGCGGAAGAAGCCGCTGTCTCTGAAGGGTTAAGCGGAGAGGCGGCTGCGGCCTATGTGGCCAAGCACCGCTTTGACTATGCCAGTGCGCTTGCGGGGCGCGAGTTGCGCGATGGTGGCGTGACGGGCGATCCGACCGACACGGTTGCGGGGTTGATCACCAAGGTCTGGCCCTACCATGCCGCCAAGGCCGAGGAATACGGCCTTGATCTGATCATGTACGAAGGCGGCAGCCATGTGGTGGGGCTGGGCGCGTTGGTGGATGACGCAGCGCTGACAACCTTCTTTCAGCATTTCAACTACACCCCTGAGATGGGCGCGCTCTATGCGACCATGCTGGAGGGGTGGAAGGCGCAGGGTGGCCAGTTGTTCAACGCCTATCTGGATGTCTATGCCCCGACCAAATGGGGATCCTGGGGCGCGTTGCGGCATCCGGGGGATAAAAACCCGCGCTGGGATGCGCTCAGGGCGTTTCAATGACGGCGATCTCGGTCCTGATCCCTGCGCATGATGAGGCGGCCTATCTGCCTGCTTGCCTGACCGCGCTTTTGGGCTCTGACGATGTGCCGGGCGGGGTCGACGTTGTCGTGATGGCCAATGGGTGCAGCGATGACACTGCCGCAGTTGCCGAAGGGTTCCGGCCAGCGGCGGAGGCGAAGGGTTGGGCGTTGACGGTGCTGGACATCGCCCAAGGCGGGAAACTGAACGCGCTGAACAGGGGGGAGGCCGCAGCCCAAGGGGCGGCGCTGCTCTATCTTGATGCGGATGTGCATGTCAGCCCCCCTTTGGTGGCGCAGATCGCCGGGGTGCTGGCAACGGATGCGCCTGCCTATGCCAGCGGCAGGCCGAATGTCACTGTGGGCCCCGACCCGCTGACCCGCGCCTATACGCGCTTTTGGCTGACGACGCCTTTCATGGTGCATGGCGTGCCGGGTTTTGGCGTTTTTGCGATGAACCGGGCGGGGCGGGCGCGCTGGGGCGCATGGCCGGATATCATTTCCGACGATACCTTTGCGCGGCTGAACTTTGTGCCTGCGGAACGCCATTCCCTTCCGGCGACATATGACTGGCCGATGATCGAAGGCTTTGCCAATCTGGTGCGCGTCCGGCGACGGCAGGACATCGGCGTGGCTGAGGTCGAGACGCTGTTCCCGGCGCTGATGCAGAACGACGATCCGCATGATCAGACAGCGCCGGTGTGGAAACGCGCCCTGCGGGACCCGGTGGCCTTTATGGCTTTCGCGGCGGTGCGCGTGACAATCCGGTTGCCGGTGTTGCGATCCGCGGATCGCTGGGTGCGGGGGCGCTAATCTGCGCCCATGTAGCGGGCGAGTTTCGCGGCTTCGTTTGCCACATCGTGCCGCTCCAGCACCCGCGCGCGGCCTTGTGTGCCCATCTTTTGCAGATCGGCAAGCGGCGCTTGGGCGAGATGATCCATGGCCTGCGCCAGTGCATCGGTGTCGCCTGCCGGGACAAGCCATCCGGTGACGTCCTGCTGCACCAGCTCCGGCGTGCCTGCGATATAGGTCGCGATCACGGGGCGGGCGGCGGCCATGGCTTCCATGACCACCATCGGCAAGCCTTCGGCAAAGCTGGGCATGACCAGCGCATGCGCGCGGGCCAACTCATCGCGGATACGCTCTTCGCCCACCCAGCCGGTGAGGGTGATGCGGTCTTGGAGGCCGTGGGTGGCAATGGCGGCTTCGATCTGGCTGCGCATCTCACCATCCCCGATAAGAGTGAGGTGGATGCCGGACTGCGTCTTTGCCAGCGCCTGGACAAGCGCAAGCTGGCCTTTCTGTTCCACCAAGCGGCCAATGGCGACCACGCGGCGGGGGCCATCTGCAAGCGGGGCGGGGGCGTCGAAACGGGCGGGCTCAATGCCGCAATGCACCACCTTGATACGGTCCCAGTCCGCGCCATCCGCCCAGCGGCACAGCTGGCTGCGGCCAAAGCTGCTGATGGCAACGGTGAAATCCGAGGCCGCAATCTTGGCCCCAAGCGCCAGCGCGCGGGGGGCGTCGAATTCTTCGGGACCGTGTACGGTGAAGCTGAACTTCGGGCCGCCCAGCGTATGGGACATGAGGGCAACGGCGGCGGCGTTGGTGCCGAAATGCGCGTGGACATGGGCCACTCCGGCAGCATGACAGCGCGCGGCAACTTCTGCGGCTTCGGCAAGGTAGATCAGATGGCGCAGACGCCCGACCTCAGACACCTTACCAAGCGCCATGGCTTGCCGGAACGCGGTCCGGAACCGCGAGGGGCTGCTGGCAAACTGTTTCAGGCAGGCGCGCGCCAGTCCCATACCACCTGATTTGAGGATGTATGCAGTTCGCGTCGCTTCGCCCTGATCCAAGGGATCAACCAGCGGCGCATCCCCCGCCCGCATCGCCAGCCGCGTGACCTCATGCCCCTGCGCCTCCAGCGCGTGGATTTCGCGGCGGATGAAGCTCTGCGAGGGTTGGGGGTAGGTGTTGAGAACGTAGGCAATCTTCACGTCTGGTCCGTCCTTGAGCGCCGCAATTTTGGAACTTTTAACTTAGCATAGGCTAATGGTACACGAGATTTGCAGGCTCTACCCCTGGGGCTTGGCAAAAGTGAGGCGTGAACGAGTGCTGGCGCGGGCCAAACATATTTTCAGTGGCGGTGGGCTGATGGCGCGCGTGCTGCGGTCCACATCGTGGATCCTGATGGGATACGGTGCGTCACAGGCGCTGCGGTTGGCGTCGAACCTGATCCTGACGCGGTTGTTGTTTCCCGAGGCTTTTGGCCTGATGGCGTTGATCACAGTTGTGGTGGTCGGGTTGTCGCTGTTTTCCGATGTCGGCATTTCCCCTTCCATCGCGCAGAGCAAACGGGGCGATGACCCGGATTTTCTGAACACCGCCTGGACGATACAGGTCATGCGCGGCTTTATCCTGTGGCTCGTGGCGAGCGTTCTGGCCTATCCACTTGCGGCTTTCTATGACCAGCCTGATCTGGCGGTCTATCTGCCGATTGCAGCACTCTCGCTGCTGGTGGCGGGGTTCAACCCCACGCGGATTGAAACGGCGCACCGGCATTTGCTGATGGGGCGCCTGACGGCGCTGGATTTGCTGAGCCAGGTGCTGGAAATCGCGCTGCTCATTGGGCTGGCGCTGTGGTTGAATTCCGTGATGGCGCTGGTGATTGGCGGGGTGATCGGTGTGACGCTCAAGCTGCTGCTGACATGGCGCTTCCTGCCGGGCGACGCGAACCGCTTTCGCTGGGAATGGGCCGCGGCGCGGGAGCTTGTCACGTTTGGAAAGTGGATATTCCTGTCCACCATTTGCTATTTTTTTGCCAGTCAGGGTGACCGGGCGGTGCTGGGCAAATTCCTGTCGATGGAGACGCTGGGCATCTACAATATCGGTTATTTTCTGGCGAGCTTTCCCTTGCTGCTGGGGCTGAGTGTGACGGCGCGGGTGATGATTCCGGTTTACCGCGAAGGGGCCGCACCGGCGCGGATTTCACGGATGCGCTATGGGTTGTCGACGGGGGTGATCGGGTTGCTGACGCTGGCGGCATTGCTGGGACCCTGGGTGGTCGATCTGCTATATGATGACCGCTACTATGCGTCGGGTGCGATACTGGTGCTGGTGGCGCTGGCGTTGATCCCGCAGGCGGTTGGCATGACCTATGATCAGGCAGCACTCGCAGCCGGAGATTCGCGACGGTTCTTTGTCTATTCAGCCGCGCGCTCTGCCTTGCAGGTGGCACTGCTTTTGCTGGGTGTTACGCAGGCAGGCTTGATCGGCGGGATCATAGGGCTGGGTGTGGCCATGGCGCTGGCGCATCTGGTGCTGATCTGGCTCGCGCGGGCCCATCGGGTCTGGGACCCCGCCCATGACCTCATTTTCATGGTGGCAGGCAGTGCTGCAACTGCGGTGGCGATCCGCCTGCATTGGCCGCGGATCATGGAGCTGATGGCAGCGACCCCGGCGGGTTAAGAGCGATCAGGCTTTGCCAATCTCTGCTTTGCGCGCCATGCGCGCAGCACGGCCGCGTTTGCCTGCATCCCGGCGCCGCTTGCGTGCCACGGATTTGTCACGCCGGGCGTTTGTGCCCGGTGCCTGCGGGACGGAGGCGACAGGCATCAGACCTGTTTCCCGCTCCATCTGCCGCGCGGTGCGGATGATGGGGCGGCGCAGGTCCAGAAGAAAAGCCAGGATCAGCGCAATGCCGACCGAAGCAACACCCCCCATCGCAGCAAGACGCTTGCGACTGGCGGTGACGGGATAGTCGGGGATCTGCGCTTCTTCGAGGGTGATCAGACGCTCACCGCGCGCAGCTGATTCCAGCGTAAAGCCCACTTCGGCTTCATTGCGGCGGGTCGAAATCACATCAAGCTGCCCCTGCAACTGATCCAGCCGACGGTCATAATTGGCCAGCGCACGTTCAACTTCGGGTGTCGTCTTCAGGCTGTCGGCCAGTGTGTTGCGGCGTTCATCCAGCAATCGACGCTGGGTTTGCAGGCTGGTCAGCTCTGTCTCCAGATCTGCTTGCTGGCGCTGGACGGTCGGCGCGCGGTTGGACCGGTCAATCCGGCTGAGCGCCAGTTCCACGTCGATGATCTCCCGGTCAATCGTCAGGAGAGAAGCGTTCAGGCTGCCGATTTCTTCGCGGCGAAACTCAAGGCTGCCTGCGATGGAGAGGTCATTCTCGCCCCGAAATGCCGTCAGTTCTTCCTCAAGTGCAGCGATGTCGCGGATCAGGTTGTCTTCCTGCCGCTGAAAGAACTCCAGCGTTTCGCGGGCCTGTTCCTTGCGGCGGTCGCTTGACAGGGACCGGGTGCGGTCGGCAAATTCGTGGGCGACGGCCTGCGCAAGCTCGGGCGTCTCCATCTCTGCGCTGATGGTCAGCACTGCAATTGTGCCGTCATCTGCAAAGCCTTCGCGCACCGCAGCGACCCCATTGATAAAGACGGACCGCCGCAGCACATCGACCTTTTCCCACATGGCAAGATCAGCGGCATCTGCATAGAGGTCGTATTTCTCAATGATCTCCTGTAGGCTGTTGCGGGCCATCAACTGCTGTTCAATCAGTTGCAAACGGCGTGCGGAAGACCCCGCAACCGTGCTGGGGGCGAGTTCATCGTCAATCTTGGGCTGTTCGATCTGGATGACTTCGGACGCGCTGTACAGATGCGGCGTACTCAGCGCCCAAAGCACCGACGCCAGACAGCCCAGCATGGTGATCATGCTGATCATCCATGCGCGACGGCGTAGCATGTCGACAAAATCAGCGAGGGAATAGATCGTACCCATCGTTCAGGTCTTTCTCACACAGGTCAGGTTGCGGGCAGGCCGCGCGTTCAGGCTGGTCATTAAACAGAGTAATCGGGCAATTATAGGGCGATCACGGGCAAGCGGACAGGGGCCGCATGCGGCAGCCGACGTTCAGCTGTACCGCGTGATGGAATTGGCCCGCGCCCGGTTCAGGACAACACCCAGCAACGGGGCCTTGCCGTCGATCAAACGCTCACATTCCTTCAGCTCACGCCCCATGGTCTGTGTTCCATCAGATACCAGCAGTACCGCATCCAATTGCGGCAGAAAGGCCGTGGCATCATCATAGGTCAACATGCCCGGCAGGTCATAGAGCACCATCTCAGGCCGGATCGCCGCCCGCATCCGTTCCAGCGTGGTCGCGGTTGCTGCATCCTGAAGGATCTCGGCGGGGTTGTCTTCGACTTCGTCGTTCAGCCCCAGCGCCAGCGTTTCGCTGGGCCGCACAAGATGTGCGCCGATGGAGGTCTGACCGCTGAGGAAACCGGCGATCGGCCCGTCGACGGCCACATCGAAGGCATCCCCCAACGCAGGGCTGCGCATGTTCATGTCCATCAGCAGGGTGCGTGAGCCGGGAACCCGCGCAAGGCTGAGCGCGAGGTTCACAGCCGTGAAGGTCGTGCCGCACCCGGAGGTGGGCGCCATCACACCGATATTGGTCCAGCCGTGCTTCAGCGTCGTCTGGCGCAGACGGGTGCGCAGTTGGTCAAACGCGCGCCGGGTCGTCGGATCCCGGTCTGCCTTGGCCAGTGATTTCTGCATCGCCGAGGCTGACCGGCTTTTGGGGCCGGGCAGGGCAAGCGACAGGTCCTGCCAGCGCGGGGTCCGCAAATCGACGCTGAGCATCTGCTTGTCGACGAGGGCCGCATCGTGGGTCAGGCCACGCTGCTTGGCGCGCGCCAGGACCGTGCTGCGGGGGCGGATGCTGTGGCCGAGGATCAGCGACTTGAGGTGCTGTCCCGCGTCCAGACCTGCGTCGAGGTCGCTGTTCTGATATGTATCTCTCATTGCGTCCTCCTTTCAGCAGCGACGGCGTTTATGTGCAATTATGCGGCGGTCCGACAGCGCCGTCACGCGATCAGCAGCCTGTGCGGCGCAATACCACACCAACGGTTTTGACCAGGACCTTTACATCGGTGCCAAGGCTCAACGTGGTGTTGTACGTCGCATCTACTTCGTTGCGGTGGGAAAATCCGTTGCTGTTGCGGGCGGACACCTGCCAGAGGCCGGTGATGCCGGGACGCAATGCAAAGTAGGATACCGGATCGCCATACATCGGCAGTTGATCGGGCATCATGGGGCGGGGACCGACAATGCTCATATCGCCGCGCAGAACGTTGAAAAGCTGTGGCAGTTCATCAAGGGAAGTTGCGCGCAGGATGCGGCCAATGCGCGTGACCCGTGGATCGACCCGCAGTTTTTGCAGATGATCCCACTCTGTGCGGAGCTTGGGATCAGACGCGAGGTAGTTTTCCAGAACTTCATCGGCGTTCCTGACCATCGTGCGGAGCTTCAGGATGGAGAAGCGGCGTCCGCGACGGCCGAGCCGGTCTTGCGTGTAGAATGGTGATCCCCCTTCCAGATAGAGCGCCAGCGCACATAGCCCGATCAGGGGCAGGGCGATGGGCAGGCTCAGGAGGACAAGTGTCATGTCCATCAGGCGCTTGCCTGCATCGCGGTATAGCCGGAACGGCGATTCCCGCTCTGCCCGTGCGGCTTCCCATACGTATTCCCGCGCTTCCGGACCTGTGCCAGACAGATCTTCGTAGGGTACGGCAGCTTTCAGTGTATCACTGGCTACAGGCAAATCGAACAGACCGTAACCCGGCCTATTCGTTGAAAATTTCTTCATCACAACCCCCCAAGGGTCACTTTACATTTAACGCACCATCCCGGCTTGAAATCGCCGGTCCGGTCACTCACATACGCCGCGCAATGAGACCCGCAGCCTTGGCCAATACCCAAGGCTGCGACCCCCAAACGAAACCCACGGCACCCCTTATACCAATCAATTCGTCACAATTTAACCCTATTTCCGCCGCAGGCTGCAGGAGAAGCCCTTGGCATGTCGTGGATTGTGTTCACACCATACCAGTTTTCGGCCATTTTTCGCCTTATTTATGCGAAACACTCTGTTTCCTGGACCTCTGATCCAATGTCAGAATTGCCTTGGGATTGTTTCTGGAAATGGGTGTTTATTGACCACGATTGCGAAACAATCGCTGCATGGGCCGTACATTGTTGAAAAACAAGCCGATGCCACCGATTTCCGGTGGGCGGCAGCTTTCATCAATGAAAATGGAAAATGGCATCCCGTAGGGGAATCGAACCCCTCTTTCCAGGTTGAAAACCTGGCGTCCTAACCGATAGACGAACGGGACACTAAGGTCGTGAGCGGTTCATTAGGCAATCGCACCATGGGGCGCAAGTGAAAATTGCAGCCCCTTTGCCAAAAAGCGCATCAGGTCGTTCTAGGCGGGTGCTGCATCTTCCAACCGCAGCTGAACCCGGCGCCGGCCTTGCCAGTCATTCAGGTCTAGCCGCCCGGCCAGATGGAACCGCGCACCGCCATGCTGCTCAAGGGCGGGACCAAGGGCGGTGTCATAGGCGCCAAAAGCAATCGCATCCATCCGCGCGCCCAGCCCGTCGCCGAAACTGACCTTGAGGTGGTTTTCGCCCACACGCTTGGCAAAGCTGATCTGCATGTCGGCAAACACAAATCGCGGGGCAGGGGCTGCGGCACCGAAGGGGCCTGCGTGTTCGATCTGCTCTGTCAGTTCTACCGTTGCGGCACCGGGCATCAACACACCTGTCACCTGCAGATCTGAAGGCCCTGCCAGATGCGCGCCCTGTTTCTCCAGCAGCTCCTCAAGCCGCGCCATCGCCGCGTCCAGCTTGTCCTCTGCCACGGTCAGCCCGGCGGCCATCTTGTGTCCGCCGCCCTTGATCAACAGCCCCTCTGCGGCAAGCCGTTGAATGGGCGCGCCCAGATCAATGCCGCTCACGGACCGGCCCGACCCCTTGCCGATGCCGTTTTCCAATCCGATCACGATGGAGGGCCGGTTCGAGGCTTCTTTGAGCCGCGACGCAACGATCCCCACAACACCCGGATGCCAACCGGGGCCAGCGGCCCATGCCAATGGCGTGTCAAAGCCGCGCTCTTCGGCCTGTGCCATGGCGGAAGCGCGCACGCTGGCTTCAACCTCCCGCCGTTCGGTGTTGAGTGTATCAAGCCGCTCTGCCAGCGCTGCGGCCTCATGGGGATCTGCGGTTGATAACAGCCGCGCACCCAGATCGGCCTGGCCAATCCGTCCGCCCGCATTGATGCGCGGCCCGAGAACATATCCTAGATGATAGGCGGTTGGCGCTGTCTCCAACCGCGCCACATCTGCCAGTGCCGTCAGCCCCGCGCGGGCGCGCCGGGCCATCACCTTCAGCCCTTGCCGCACAAAGGCGCGGTTCACCCCGGTCAGGGGGGCCACATCCGCGACTGTGGCGAGGGCCACCAGATCCAGCATTGCCATCAGGTCCGGCCCCGTGCTGCCCGCCTCGCGCAACTGCCGTCCGGCTTCCACCAGCATCAGAAACACCACCGCAGCGGCGCAAAGATGCGCAGAGGCGCCATCTTCATCCTGACGGTTGGGGTTCACCACCGCGAGGGCATCAGGCAGCGTTTCCCCGCCAAGGTGATGGTCCAGCACCACCACATCCGCCCCCACGGCTGCTGCAACCGGCCCATGCGACAGCGTCCCGCAATCCACGCAGATGATCAGATCATGATCCCGCGCCAATGCGGCCATCGCTTCATCGTTGGGCCCATAGCCCTCATCAATCCGGTCCGGCACATAGAGCGTCGCCCCATGCCCCATGTCGCGCAACCACGTGAGCAACAATGCGGCAGAAGACCCGCCATCCACATCATAATCCGCAAAGACTGCAATCTTCTGACGCGCCTTCCAGGCCGCCAGAAACCGCGCCGCTGCCGCTGCCATGTCTTTGAGGGATCGTGGATCAGGCAGGAGATCCCGCAGGGCAGGGGCCAGAAACCCCTCTGCCTCCTGCGCTGTCACGCCACGCCGCGCCAGGATCTGACATACCGGTTGCGGCAGGCCAGCGCGCTGCACCAGGACCTCTGTGGCGCGCGCCACGTCAACACCGGGACCAACCCAGCGCCGCCCGGTCAAGGATGCCTCGACATTGAGAAAGCTCACATCCCGCCCCTTCCAAATGGTTCAAAAAACCCCCGCGGCGCGTCCCGTCCCCGCAGCCTGCGCTGTCGTTACTCGGAATCGACCGGGGTGCGGTAGTTGATCCGCCGCACGGACCCCGTCTTGGACCGCATGATCAGCGTCTCTGTCGTCATCCAGCCGGGTTCGCGCTGCACACCGGGCAATAGCGTGCCGCCGGTCACACCGGTGGCGGCAAAGATCACATCCTCAGTGACCATTTCATCGCGGGAATAGATCCGGTTGAGATCCTCAATACCCGCTTTGCGCGCACGGCTCTTCTCATCGTCGTTACGGAACAGGAGCCGCCCGTACATCTGCCCGCCCATGCACTTGAGCGCTGCTGCCGCCAGCACGCCTTCGGGTGCGCCGCCTTCGCCCATATACATGTCGATGCCGGTACCGGGTTCCGCGCAGTGCATGACGCCTGCCACATCGCCATCGGTGATCAGGCGGATGGCAGCGCCCGTCGCGCGCACTTCCGCAATCATCGCCTCATGGCGGGGGCGTTCCAGAATACAGACCGTGATGTCCGCAGGCGCACAGCCGCGCGCCTTGGCCAGCGCGGTCACCCGTTCGCCGGGGGACATGTCCAGCGTCACCACATCAGCTTCAAACCCCGGACCAATCGCCAGCTTGTCCATGTAGACATCCGGCGCATGCAACATGGAGCCGCGTGGGCCCATTGCAATCACCGTGAGCGCATTGGGCATGTCCTTGGCGGTGAGCGTGGTGCCTTCAAGCGGGTCCAGTGCGATGTCCACGCCCGGCCCGTTGCCGGTGCCGACCTCTTCGCCAATGAACAGCATCGGCGCTTCGTCCCGTTCGCCTTCGCCAATCACCACCACGCCTGCAATGTCCAGCATGTTGAGCTGCTCGCGCATGGCGTTGACCGCGACCTGATCTGCGGCTTTCTCATCGCCGTGCCCCACCAGCCGGGCAGAGGCGAGTGCTGCCGCCTCCGACACACGGGCAAGGCCCAGCGACAACATACGATCCTGAAAATCAGCGGTGGCAGTCATGGTTCAACTTCCTTGTTGGTATTTCTAATCAGTGCCTGCAACAGCAGGGCAATCATGGTCCCATTCAGCAGATGCCAAAACAGATGCGTACCATAGGGCCAGACATCGCAGAGCGCCATGTCAGTGGTGCGTAGGGTGAGCGACAGAATAAAGGTTGCGGTTGCCGCAACAAACCACCAGCGCACCCGGTGGCGCATCCACAGGGCAACCGCGCTCCAGATCAGCATGGCGATGACGGCTGGCAGATATTGCTCTGACCCGTTGAAACGGCTGGGGCTGTCGGCAGGTGCGGACGCGGCGGGATCCGCGGCAGGCCAGATGAGCCACAACGCGACACCCAAAGCGATGAGCCCCGCGAGCCCAGCCGCAATGCGCCGGGGCGCAACGCCGCCCAGATGCGCGATGGAGATCAGCGCGTAGCACAGCACAAAGAGCCAGATCGGCACAACATCGGTCAAGGCAGCCCACCGGGTCGCATGGGTGTGAAACAGGAACGATCCAATCCCGATCATCGCGGCAAGGCAGATCAGCAGCCAGATCGACGGCCAGTAGAGCGCGCGTCGCCGCGCCTCCACCCCCGCCCAAAGGGCTGCAAGGATAAAGGACAGGTTGGAGACGGCGTTCAGCGGCTCGGCCCAGAACGACGGGTCGGTGCGTTCGCAATAGATGTCAACGGGCGCGTGCCAGTCCATCGGTGGGGTCAGACCTCTTCGATGCGCAGTGCAACGGGCGCGCCTGCCATGACGCCGGTGCTGTCCATCGCGGCCAATGCGGTGGTCAGGGCAGCCTGCGTGGTTTTATGCGTCACGATCAGCACCGGGGCCGAGGCATCGGCATGTTCATACTGGCGCATGCGGTTGATGCTGACGCCTGCTTCACCCAGCACGGTGGCGATCTTGGCCAATGCGCCGGGTTTGTCGACCAGCGCCATGCGGAGGTAATAGGGCGCGGGCAATTGCGACTGCGCCGCTTTGGACGTTTTCAACGTGGTGGCGGGCTGGCCGAAGACCGGGCCATTCAAACCGCGCGCGATGTCGCAGACATCGGCCATCACGGCACTGGCCGTGGGGCCTTCGCCCGCACCGGCACCGCGCAGCACGATCTGACCCACAGCATCGCCTTCGAGCACGACCATGTTGGTGCCACCCTCAAGCTGGCCGAGTGGGGAGGTCTGCGGCACAAGGCAGGGCTGCATGCGCTGCTCCAGCCCGCGGCCGGTCATCTGGGTGACGCCCAGCAGTTTGATCTTGTAGCCCATGTCGGCGGCGGCGCGGATGTCCTCAATGGTGATATGTTCAATCCCTTCAAGGTCGATCCCGTCGAAATCCACCTTCGTGCCGAAAGCGATCGAACTGATCAGCGCGAGTTTATGCGCCGCATCAATGCCGCCCACGTCCAACTGTGGATCCGCTTCGAGGTATCCCAAACCATCGGCTTCGGCGAAAATCTCCTGATAGGTGGCGCCGGCGTTCTCCATCCGGGTGAGGATGTAGTTGCACGAACCGTTCATCACGCCCATCACGCGGGTGATTTCATTGCCTGCCAGCCCCTCCATGAGGGTCTTGATCACCGGGATACCGCCCGCAACCGCCGCTTCAAACCGCAGCGGGATGCCTTTGGCCTCCGCCGCTTCGGCCAGCGCTTGGCCGTGGATGGCGAGCATCGCCTTGTTGGCGGTGATCACGGCTTTGCCAGCGGCAATCGCGGCTTCGGTCGCGGCTTTGGCGGGGCCGTCTTCACCGCCCATCAATTCGACAAAGACATCCACATCGTCGCGGGTGGCGAGCGCCACAGGATCGTCTTCCCAGGCGTAACTGTCGATGTTCACCCCCCGGTCGCGGCCTCTGGAGCGGGCAGAGACCGCGGAGATGGTGATCTCCCGCCCTGTGCGCGCGCTCAACAGGGCGGCTTGCTGGCGGATGATGCGCACCACGCCCACACCCACGGTGCCCAGACCGGCAATTCCAAGGCGCAGCGGGCCGGTATTCGTCGGTGTCATGGCATCTTCCTTTTGACCTGAGGTGTTGCGCCGCGATGTAGCGGGTTCGGCCCGTTTGCGCAACGCAGCTTTGACGTGGAAACACTGTGTCAGGAACCGGCGGTGCGGTTATTGCAGGCCTTCGGCCAGCCGCTGGCGTTCGCGGCCTGTCAGCACCGATCCCCTGATCTGCGCGGCACGGGCGCGCAGATTGGCAACGCGGGCTTCCAGCACGGCTTGTGTCTGGGTGTTGTCGCGCGTTGCGGTGCGGGTGCCTGCGAGGATCGGGTCAAGCGGTATGAGGGCAGGAAAATCCGCGTTTTCCAGATCAGGCGATACTGTCTGGTCCAGTTCGGGGAACTGGGTGCAGGCGGTGAGTGCGCAGAGCGCAAGGGCTGAAAGGGCAAGCCGCATCATGCTCCCTTCCTGCACCACGATCTGGTTTCGCGCAAGCGGGCTTTGCTTTTGAACAATTGTTCATTAACCACTGTGACATGGCACGAACAACGGGATCCCATTCAGACATTACCGGCCCGCGGGTGCGGGCGGCGGCGCTCAAGCTTTTTGCGCAAGACGGCTATGCGGCGGTGTCGATGCGCGCGATTGCAGCGGAAGTCGGCGTGCAGGCGGGGGCGCTCTATAATTATACGCCGGACAAGCAGACGCTGCTCTTTGATCTGATGCAAGGCCATATGGATGTGCTGCTGGCCCAGATGCCCCAGGGGGATGGGCAGGAACCGCTGGAGGCGCTCAAGGCTTTTGTGACCTTTCACCTGCAATACCATGCCGGGCGTCCCGATGAGGTGTTCATCGCCTATATGGAATTGCGCAATCTGTCGGATGAGAATTTCGCCCGGATCGAGGCGCTGCGCCGGAGCTATGAGGATCGGCTGGAGCATATCCTGCAGGCGGGCAGGGCGGCGGGTCTGTTTCGCATTCACGATACCAAGATCGTGGCGCTGGCGATCATCGCGATGCTGACCGGGGTGAACACCTGGTTCCGCGCGGGCGGGCGGCTGTCGCTGGATGAGGTGGTTGCGCAGTATTGGGATATGGTGCGCAATGCTGTGGGTGCAGGTGAATTGCCGCGCTAAAGCGCGATTTCCATTCCGGGTGTTTGGGGCGGGGGTGAGCCCATCTGTCATTTGCCGGTGGGTGTTGTGAGGATGGTGGCCCGTTTTGCTGAGAGGTGCTTGAGGGATCAGGATGATCCTCAAGTCACCTGTGCGAGGGTGGGTGGCGATTCTCTTCGGCCTCAAGGACAAGCCGCGCAAGCGCGGTGCGTGCCGCATCCTTGACCCCGAAGAGAATCACCGTCTTGTGTCTCAATGCGCGGGTTTGATGAACTGGCCGTTGCGCAGGTCGGCAAAGGCCTGTTGCAGTTCGGCCTGGGTGTTCATCACGATGGGCCCGTGCCAGGCGACGGGTTCCTCGATGGGCGCGCCGGAGATCAGCAGGAAGCGGATGCCGCCCTCGCCTGCCTGAACGGTTACTTCATCCCCGGTGCCGAAACGGATCAGCGTGCGGTCGCCTGACAGGTCGCGGATGTTGAGTTCTTCGCCCGCGACTTCCTTTTCCAGCAGGACACCGGTGGGGTCGGAGGCATCGGCGAAGGCGCCGGCACCCTCAAAGACATAGGCAAAGGCGCGGCGGTAGGTGTCGATGCGGAAGGTCTTTTTCAGGCCAGCGGGCACGAAGATGTCGAGGTATTGCGGATCGGCGGCAATGCCATCGACCGGGCCTGTCTTGCCCCAGAATTCCCCTGTGATGACTTTCACGCGGGTGCCGTCGTCATCGGTGACCACGGGAATGTCGGCGCTGGTCACGTCCTGGTAACGCGGCGCGCACATCTTTTGCGCGGCAGGCAGGTTGCCCCACAATTGGAACCCATGCATCTGGCCACGGGTGTTTCCGGCGGGCATCTCCTGATGCAGAATGCCGGAACCGGCGGTCATCCATTGCACGTCGCCTGCGCCCAATGTTCCGGTGTTGCCCAGGCTGTCGCCATGATCCACCGTGCCTTCCAGCACATAGGTGATCGTCTCAATCCCCCGGTGGGGGTGCCAGGGGAAGCCTTTCTCAAAATCTTCGGGGTGGTCGTTGCGGAAGTCGTCAAACAGCAGGAACGGGTCCAGCTCACTGGGGTCCTGAAAGCCGAAGGCGCGGTGCAGTTTGACGCCGGCGCCTTCCATGGTGGGGGTGGCGCGGCGGGTTTCGAGTGTGGGTCTGAGGGACATCTGTGTTCTCCTTCAATCGGGGTGCCGCTGAGATGGGGCGGAACGTATTGCGCTGCAAGCACCACGCGCGAACGGGGGCTGTGCGTGCATGCGCAGGTCTCAGCCCTGGCGCGCCCACCATGCCGCGGGTTTCACCCGTCCGCCGCGTTTGCGGTCCATCCAGAGGGCGATCTTGCGGGCAGGCGACAGGGCCAGTTTCAGCCACATCCGATGCTGCCATTTGCGAAAGTCGCGGTTGAAGGGGCAGACCCGCATGCAGATCGCGCAGTCAGAGGAGAGTTTGGCCCAGAAGCCGAAGCATTTCGCGGCATCCGATGTCCATTTGCGCACGCCTTTGATTGACGACGGGCTGTCGTTGGTGACCTCCGGTGGGCCAAAGGGCAGGGCTTTGACCGGGCAGGCGTCGGCGCATTTTGTGCAGATGTCGCAAAAGGCGCGCACGCCTTGGGGTTTGGGCGCATCATGGGTCAGGGGCAGATTGGTGAAAATCTTGGAGAACCGCAGGCGGGGTCCGAATTCGGGCGTGATCACCATCTGGTTGCGCGCGTATTCGCCAAGACCTGCCTTGACCGCGAAGGGGATCACAAGGCCGGTGTCGTTCATCGAAGCTGTCGCTTCATAGCCGAGGTTGCGGATATAGGCGGCCAGTTGCATCACCACAGCGGCCTCATGGCTGTATTCGCGGCCTGTGGCGGCACCGGCAAGGGCAGACGGGTAGGTGGCAACCAGATCTTCTTCCATTTCATGGCCCAAGACGATCACATGGGTCAGTCCTTCGGGTAGATCATTGGGGGCGGCGGAGAGGTCGCGGGTGTCCACGCGGGATTCGTAGAGCCAGCGGGTGTCGAGATCGGTGATGCCGCAGAGATCCGCGCCAAAGAATTGCGCGATGCGTTTGACTTCCGCGCTCATGGCGGTCGGATCGTCGACGGGGACCTGTTCGGGGGCCACGGGGGTGTCATTGGCGATGGGGGCCTGAAAACCCTCCCGTTTGCCGTCCTCGGCGCCCCGGTTGGTGATCACATCACTGATCAGCCAGCTGGCGTTGCGCAGGGCAAAGTCGCGCTGGCCGAACCCATCGCCACGGCGGGGGGTGGCCTCCATGCGGTAGGAGGCGAAGAAGGCATCGGTTTTGGCGCTGCGGATGCTGTCGTCCCAGAAAGCGCGGGTGAAAATGTCATTGCGTTGGGTGAAACGCTCAAACTCCGGGGTGACTTCAATGCCTGCGGCGGCATCATCGGGATGGGTGGGATCATTGCGGATATTCATGGGCGTATCTGGCCGCGTCCGCCGTGATTTGTCAAAGGGTCGCAATCAAGCGCGACAGGTCGCAAGCGGGCAGGGCTGATGGGCAAAACGCGAAACAGGAGAGCGGTATGAGAGTTGGGTTCATTGGCTTGGGCAATGTGGGCGGCAAGCTGGCGGGGTCATTGCTGCGCAATGGGGTTGATCTGAGCGTCTATGATCTGAACGCTGGTTTTGTTGCGGATTTCGCAGCACGCGGCGCGCGGGCGGGCGGATCGGCGGCAGAGTTGATGCAAAGCTGTGATGCGGTGATCACCTGCCTGCCCAGCCCTGCGGCCTGTGCGGCGGTGGTGGCCGAGATGTTGCCCCATGTGGGTCCCGGCAAGATCTGGATGGAGATGTCGACGACCGATGCCGACCAGATCAAGAGCCACGCCGAAGCGGTGATTGCCGCGGGCGGGGAAGCGGTGGATTGTCCGGTGTCGGGGGGGTGCCACCGGGCGGATACGGGTAATATATCCATCTACGCAGGCTGCACGCGGCCGACCTTTGAGCGGGTCCTGCCGATCCTGACGCATATGGGGCGGCGGATCCTGCATGTGGGGGAGGTGGGGACATCATCGACGTTGAAGGTGATGACCAACTACTTGGCGACGATCAATCTGCTGTCCCTGTGTGAGGCGCTGACGGTGATGAAAGCGGCAGGTATGGATCTGGGCGTGACCTATGAGGCGATTGCGGCTTCCTCGGGCAATTCCTTTGTGCATGAGACGGAAAGCCAGCTGATCCTGTCAGGCGCGCGGGATGTGAATTTCACGCTTGATCTGGTGCAAAAGGATGTGGGGCTGTTTCAGAAGCTTGCGGATGATCACGGGGTGCCGCTGGAGCTGTCACCCAAGATGATCGAGATGCTGGGTGACGGGCAAGAGCGGTATGGGGTGCGGGCGCAGTCGGACCGGATGATTGAACGGCTGGAGGAGGCCACGGGGTTGAGCATTACGGCGCCGGGATTTCCGACCGAGCTGGTGGATGATGAACCCGAAGAGCGCGGGTATGAGGTGCCTATGCGCAGATAGGGGATGAATGCGTTTGCGTGATCTATCTTGGGCGTCGTGATTGGGGAGATGGCGTGCAGGGATACTTTTGGCCGAAAAGAGGGGCCAGGGCGGTGGTCGGGCAACGGCTGTTGCATGTTGGGGCTGAGACTGCGGGCACCGGTTGAGAAGGGGTGCGCGCGATCTTCGGGCTGAAGATCCGGGTCAGGGCAGGTGGGGCATGACGGCGGCGGATACGTCTGCGGCAACGTCGTTGATGTCGCGCGCGCCATTGATGGTCACGTAGCGGGCAGCGAATTCTTCGGCCAGGTTGAGAAAACCGGTGCGCATGGCGGCTTGCAGGCTCTCGCCAAAATCCTCGAACCGTTCTTCGCTGCCCTGGCGGCCCTTGGCGCGGCTCAGCCCTTCCTTGGGGTCCATGTCGATGAGCACGGTCAGGTCAGGCTCCACCCCGATCATCAGATCATGCAGGGCGTCCACCGTGCCGCGCAGATCGCCGCGCGACAGGCCCTGGTACATGCGGGTGCTGTCGGCGAAACGGTCGCAGATCACCACTTTTCCGGCGTTCAAAGCAGGCTGAATGGTCCGTTCCAGATGATCCCGGCGCGCCGCGGTGAAGAGCAAAATCTCCGTCTCTGCCGACCAGCGGTCAGGGTCGCCCTGCAAGACCAATGCGCGGATTTCCTCGGCCCCCGGTGAACCACCGGGTTCGCGGGTCAGGACCACATCGCGGCCCGCGTCGCGCAGGTGATCGGCCAACAGCCGGGCCTGTGTGGACTTGCCCGACCCGTCAATGCCTTCGAAGCTGATAAAGAGACCTTTGTCGCTCACGAAGCGTCCTGCGGTCCTGCGTTCAGACGCGCGAGCAGATGCGTGGCTGCGGCGGTCAGTTTGACCATGAAACCACCGGGTGCGACGCTGTCGGAGGCGACAAGGGGCACGCGGATTTCGGGCAGTTCATCGCGGTTGATCACCAGTTCGGCCAGTGTCTCTCCCTTGGTGATGGGGGCGTGGAAGGGGCCTTTGTAGATGACCTCTCCCTTTACGCCGCCGTCACCGGTGACAGGGGCGAGAACAGACAGGTCTTCGGCCAGTTCCAGTCCAACGCTCTGGACCATCCCCAAGGCGACGGGCGCTTCTGCCAATTGTTTGCCTGCGCGGCCCAGATCCCGCTGGGTGAACTGGCGAAAGGCCCAGTTGACGATCGATTCCGCTTCCTGCGCGCGGGCAGCGGCTGTTTCGAGCCCGGTGATGACAAAGATCACCCGCCGGTCGCCCTGTTTGGCTGATCCGACAAGGCCGTAGCCCGCCTCTTGTGTGTGCCCGGTCTTGAGGCCATCTGCCCCAATGCCAAGCGTCAGCAGCGGGTTGCGGTTGGACTTGTTCTGGGGCGCGCGGCCATCAAACAGGAATTCAGTCTCCGCAAACAGCGGATAGAATTGCGGATAATCGGAGATGATGCGGCCCGCGATCAATGCCAGATCGCGCACGGACATCAGGTGTCCGGCCTGCGGCCAGCCATTGGAATTGGCGAAGGTGGAATTGGTCATGCCCAATTGTTGCGCGCGTTGGGTCATCATCCGGGCAAAGCCATACTCCGTGCCGTCAGGGCTCAGCGCTTCGGCAATCACCGCGCAGGCGTCATTGCCACTGAGCACGATGATCCCGCGCAGGAGGTCCTCGACCTTGACCCGGTCGGTGGTGTCCAGAAACATGGTGGAGCCGCCGTAGGACATCGCGTGTTTGGAGACGGGCAGTTCCTCCACCAGATCCAACCCGCCAGCGGCCTTGCCGCGCTGCACCGCCTCAAACGCCATATAGAGCGTCATCAGCTTGGACATGGATGCAGGCGGCAGGGGCGTGTCGGCGTCCTTGGCCAGCAGCACCGTGCCGGTGGTCTGGTCAATCACGTAAGCCGCCGTCGCATTGGTCTCAAATGCGGAGGCGGGCACAGCCAGCAGGATCAACGCAAAGCTGGCAGAAAGCAGGCGCATCATCATCTGGGGCAGGCTCCTTTTCACAGGGGCGTGTGTCAGCTGGACACCGCATAGGCGTCGGAAAATCCTTCGCCCTTGATGGTTTTGAGGATCGTGTTCAACTCGGATTTGGTGTTGGCGGGACCGACGACAACGCGCCAGAAAGCCTTGCCGTTGATCTCGGACCGTTTGACGGTTGGCAGCAGGCCCGCGCTCTGCATTTGTTTGGCGGCGCGGTTGGCGTTGGCTTCCACACTGAAAATGCCAATCTGGATGAAGGGTTTGGCCAGACTGGAGGGTTTGGGCGCTGGTTTCGGCGCAGGGGCGGGCGCTGCGGCAGCCGTTTCGGTGGTGGTTGGTTCTGCGGCTTCGATTGCGGCGCCTGCGGAGGCAATGGGGTCGAGGGTGGTTTCAGCCACCTCAGCCGGGGCATCGACACCGGCCACGGTGGTGATGTCCTCAGGCGCTGTTTCGGCAGCAGGCACTTCCGCCTCTTCCCGGCGCAGGGCCGTCACGTTCAACGGGGCAGGTGCACCAGCAAGGATATCAAGAGACGCCGCCGCGTCAGAAGAGATCTGCAACCGTGGGCCGGGCAGATCACGCTCGCGCCGGAACAAAGCGCCGATCACGAATTTACCGTTTGCTTCGTTGCGGATGATCACCCGCTCAGGCTCTTTCACATCCGGGTGCGCGACCCAGACCCCGCCCAGAGAGGGCCGGCCATCCCAAAGCCCCTGATCGGAGACGTTGAAGACATCCGGTGCCTCAACATCACGCTCCACCGTCTGGCCGGAGGGGGCGGCACTGCCTGAGGCGCTTTCGGTGCTGTTGCCGCCGCCGAAACTGGGCATCGACAGGCTGAAGTTGCCCGCATCATCACATCCCGCCAGAAGGGCTGCGGTGGCCAGGCCAAGCGCACAGAGCCTTGCCCGCAGGAAAGGGCGGTGTGTCGCGTCCATGGTGCTGGTCGAGGTGCTGCTCATCTGTGGTTGTCCTTGCCTGCTGGCTCAAAGCAACGCTTTTGCGTCTGTCTGAGCGTGCCTGTTTGTCCCCTGACGAGGATCTTGTCGACAGCATAACCTGTGAAGGAAGGCCTGAAAAGACAAGCCTGCCGAGATAAGCAATTTTCCCCTCCGCGTTTGCCGGTGCGATTTGATGCTGTGATCGGTGCAAAGTGCATTTGCCGAATCGCGATTGGGCCAGTAGGAGGGGCGGGCTGCGGAGGTTTGGCAGAGTGGTCGAATGCACCGGTCTTGAAAACCGGCGGGCGTGAAAGCGTCCCCAGGGTTCGAATCCCTGAGCCTCCGCCAGCCCACCATTTATCTGAGTTCGGACGGATCGCCATTGGTGGCATTTTTCTATTGTTTATTTGGCTATAGCGCGCCGCATCACTTTCCTTGAGTTACTTTCGATGATCCCTATATTCGTTCCTTGAGTGGTATGGAGTGTGGTATTCTCAATGGCCCTAACTGGTAAGCTGACAAAGAATCTGGTCGAGAACCTTGGCGCTGGGCGGCATGGCGATGGGGGTGGGTTGTATCTGGTGGTTGATCCATCGGGAGCGCGGCGATGGATTGTGCGTGTGGTGGTCAAAGGTCAGAAAAATAGAAATGGCGCACCGCTTAGAACTGACTTTGGTTTGGGCGGTGCTGATGTTGTGACGCTCAACCAAGCGCGTGAGCGGGCGTTGGAGTATCGTAGGATGGCCAAGCAAGGTCTGAATCCGCGCTTCAATGCACGTCAAGAGGTGCCAACCTTTGAAGAGGTAGCGCAACAGGTCCACATCGACCGGATGCCTACATGGAAGAACGCCAAACATGGGCAACAGTGGATCAACACCCTGCGCGATTATGCTTTCCCCAAGATTGGGCGAATGCCAGTTGACAGCATAGGTCAGCCGGAAGTGATGATGTGTCTTGCGCCAATCTGGACCGAAAAGCACGAGACAGCCCGCCGTCTCGCCCAACGCATCAAAACGGTTCTGGACGTAGCGCGATCAAAGGGCTTTCGTTCAGGTGAAAACCCCGTAACCGCAATCAAAGACGCTCAGGCCTTGCCTAAGGTCAAAGCAAAGCCGAAGCACCACAAGGCTATGCGATGGCAAGATGTCCCCGATTTCTATGCTAGTTTGCGTGGGCGAAATGCGATGGCGGCAAAGGCATTGATGTTTACCTGCCTTACGGGTTCGAGGACAGGTGAGGTACTTGGTCTGCGTTGGGCAGAGATTGATGTTGAGGCGCGTCTTTGGACATGTCCTGCTGAACGGATGAAGACCGGTGAAGAGCATCGTGTTCCGCTCACGAATGAAATGCTGGGAATCATGGAGCCACTTCGCGCTTTGAATTCGGACTACGTTTTTGAAGGTCAGAAACGAAACAAGCCGCTGTCAAACATGTCGATGCTTATGCTGTTGCGCCGAATGAATGTTGCGGGTGTGACTGTACATGGCTTTCGTTCCACTTTCCGCGACTGGGCTTCTGAGGTAGCGAACGCGCCACGCGAAGTCGCCGAATTGAGCTTGTCACATCAAGTTGGCTCTGATGTTGAGCGCGCCTATGCGCGATCTGACTTGTTGGAAAAGCGGCGGATTTTGATGGATCGCTGGTCGAGGTATGTTTCGGAAGCGAACTGTGACGTGATTGAGTTGGTTCACGGCATAAGAGAGTAAATGCGGAAAGGCCCTTTGAGCGACACCTTTTCAGAAAAGCCGGGTTCGGTTCGGTTTGTTCTGGTTGGTATTGAAATGTGGTAAGGGGTTCGCCATCTCACCCTTTATGACAGACAAATCAACCGACGAATTGATAGAACTGGCTTTGGATGGCCTGATAGGGCAACCAGTAAAGAACGCTCTTGCGCCCGCCTTCTCTGGCGATAGCTTGCCGCGCTTGGATACCTCAAAGCCAAATTTCCATGACAATAAGCGTGAGTTCCAGTTGGAAAAGGACGTTGTTGCGGCTGTCATCCATCACCTGGAGGGCATAATTGACCAGTTTGTGTATGAAAATGATGATCATGAACGGTCGAAGATGCGCGACCGGTTAGAGACGGCTGTAGACGAGGCGGCCATTGTTGCTTCGAGAAGAACGAACGTTCAGACACCGAGGGATTTGGCTGTAAGAAACGTTGCCGAAACGGGTTTCTTCTTGTCGTCAATGTTTGTCATCATTAACACGATGGAATGCTACAAAATAAGGCTTAGAGACCTCGAGGATCAGGAAAAACAGTTCTGGAGTGTGCCTCATCGTCCGCCAAACTATTACGCTAGGACAATCGCGCTTCGTTTGGCGCGGCTATACGCAAAAACACATCAAGCAAAGCCCACGTTTGGGATTGCGAGAGATGGGAATCATCCCTCGACCGAATTTGGTCGTGCGCTGGAACAGATTTTTGCAGCTTTGGAAATCAAAGCGTCTGTCCGCGGGGCCGCGGAGTGGGCGATTGGGCAATTGACAGAGGACGAGATCAATCCGCCTCAGCGCGGGTTGCTGGGGGCTCTGCTGGGTTCTCCGGGCGATCCACCATTGCCAAAAAAGTCTTCGAATAATGCGACGTGTGATATCGTGGAGGCCTTGTTAAAAGGTCAGAGTACTTAGCCCTTTTCAAAGCTGTCATTCCGGCTTTCCCCGCTTGTTCTCAAGGCAAATCAACGGTGCTTAAACGGTTCCAGTCCCAACAAAGAGGATTGGATCAATGAAAGCACTTTTTGAACAAAACCGTAACTATGCTCTGGGCGACCCGGAACTGGACCTCATTGGCGACCGCGACAAGCTGGCGCAATGGCGTCACAAGGGCGTCGGGCCAGCTTTCTACAAGCTTGGTCGTAAGGTTATCTACAGCGGCGCTGATCTCAACGCATGGGCAGACGCACAACGTGTTGAGCCGGGCACCGAGCGCCAGTAATGGCGTCGCGCTTTAAAACGCAGAGCATCAAAGCCAACAAGACCTATGAGGTCGCAGAGCTGGCAGATGCGGCCTGTGTTTCGATTCCAACTGTCCGCAATTGGCTCAAGGCCGGAATGCAGAAAGTTGATGATCAGCGCCCTACTATGATCATGGGCTTTCAAGCACTCGAGTTTCTCAAGACCCGCAAGGTCAAAGGAAAGCGCCCCATGGCCAAAGGCGAGTTCTTTTGCATGCGCTGCAAGGACCGCAGAGAGCCTCTTGGAGCGATGGCCGACTACGAGCAGACAAGTGCGACAGGCGGGCGTTTGAAGGCCTTCTGCGCGGTTTGCGAGTGCCCTTGCAACCGGAACATAAGCGCACGTGATCTGCCCAACATCCTCAAAATTTTGGATGTCGCAATCAGGAGCAGTTCGTGACCCTAAAGGAACCCTTCAACTCCCTCTTAAACTAGCACTTCAGGAAGGACGCTGAGTCATGCGGAGATACAATGCAGCAAATGAGCGCTTGAAGCGCTGTTACGAACAATATCTTAGAGAAGCCAAAGGCCAGGATGACAAGTCAATCGACAAGGTCCGGGCCGCGTTGGTAAAGTTCGAAGAAAGCACCAAGTTCAAGCCCTTTAGAGCATTCCGTATTGATCAGGCGCGGCAATTCAAAGATGCATTGAGCCGTGCCAAAACCACCAAAGGCAAGCCTTTAAGCCTCACTACGACGGACGCTACCCTGCGGTTGGTTAAGGGGTTCTTTCACTGGCTGGCTGGCCAGCAAGGGTTCAAGAAGGTTCTGAGCTATGCGGACGTTGAATACTTCAACAACAACCGCAAAGACGCACGGGCAGCCCATGCCCAACGCCCGGTTCACTTCCCTTCTAAACAGGCGGCCTATCACGCGTTTCAGGCGATGGTTGACAGAACGGAACTGGAACGGCGTGACAAGGCCATGTTCGCCTTCGTGATGATCACAGGCGCGCGCGTTGCCGCTGTGGCTTCTCTGCGATTGAAGCATATCAATCTAGTTGATGGGTTGGTTCATCAGGATGGGCGGGAGGTTCAAACCAAAGGGGGAAAGACAATCACGACTTGGTTTTTTCCTATGCATCCTCAGTATTTGGTCTGCTTCACTAATTGGGTGACCTTTCTGCGGAATGACAAAATGTTTGGGCAGGAAGATGCATTGTTCCCACGACCGGAGCGGCGGCTCGTGAACGGCAAGTTCGCATTCGATACGCTTTCCCGCAGAAACTACGCTAACGGAGCAAAAGTGAATGAGGTGTTTCGGGGAGCCTTTGAGCAGGTCCAGATGCATCCTTACGGCGCACACTCTGCCCGCAAGACGCTGGGGCAAGAACTCAGCGACCGGAACCTTCCTCTAGCAACACAAAAGGCGTGGTCACAGAACTTAGGACATGAGAGATTTACAACGACTGTGTCCAACTACCTGCCGGTTTCTACGCAACAACAGGGTGAGCTAATCAAGGGGCTTGATCAAGGCAAGATTCCTCACAATTAACAGCAGGCTGAGCCTGTTCCTTCCCGACCCGTTCCATGACCGCAGTTCTGTCGGTGTTAATAGAGACTGCCGCAATTTTTGTTTCAGTCCTTGGGGCGCGCCCCGAGACTTCTGGCAAGCTACGACTGACCATGCCTACTAGCGACTTAGTGGTGATCCCAAACGTCGTTCGTACATAAGGTCGCGATAGTTCAGAAGCCCGCTTCGATCACAATGTCTCCGCGCGCACGTGTCGAGTAGTTGACGATCGTGAAGAAGAAACTGGCAGCCAAGTCTGGCAAAACAGCAATTCGACAAAAGGTGACGGATCAAATTCAGATCTGAAAGGTATGCGCGGTCAACAGCATGAAGACCGCAAATTCCAGCAACGGCGCATCACGCGGCCGCAATTGCTGAACCAATGTCCATCTTCCCGAATCTATCCCTTTGCATAGCCCCGCTAGACCAATCGCGCATCCGGTAGCCCTTTGGCCGTCTGTGTTCGACACCCCCTCAATCGTATTCAGGCACCAGAACTTTCAGTGTGAGGACTGTGGTGATGATAAAGAGTATTAGCAAAGCGTTCGCGTTAGTGAGCATCCTGGCGGTGGCAATCGCATTGGCCCCGCTCCCGGCGGATGCAGGCAGCAAGAAGGATAAGCCGCTGAGTGCGCCGTCCGTTTTCAATGCCGAAAAACGCAAATCGACGAGAAACAAATGGGGCCAGCGGCTTTCCTATAGCGGCTATGCGCAGTTCAAAGCACAGGGGGAAACGAACCTGGGCCGGGATGACGCGATCCTGGACAGGCGGGACGAGATGGCGCTCTACCTTGGTTTGGTGGGGCGGGTTGATCTGGGGCGCCGTGCCATTGGCTTTGCGCATGGCCAGTTGAAATGGACGCGCAAACAGTCTCACACCACAGATTATGACCCGACGCTGCAATGGATCACGAAAGAAGCGTTTGTGTCTTTCCAACTGTCTGCAAAGCAGCGGTTAACCGTCGGGCGAATGCGATTTTCAGACCTGACCCGCTGGGTCGTGGATGCATCCGTCGACGGTGTTCATTTTGCCCATCGCAGCCCGGATCAGGTTACCGAAGTTGCAGCCTTTGCCGCGACCGGCGACGACGAGGGTCGTTTTGTGATGGTCCATCATGGCCGGGTGCTGAACAAACTGCGGTACGGTGCAATTGCGCTGTTGGAAGACCTGCCGAATGACCGCCGCCTGAGGGTGTCGGGATATGCGCTTGGCCAAATGTCAAAGCAAACTTCCTTTGAAGCGAATGTCGCCGCCACGATGAGCGATGCGGCGGGCACCGGTTTGGCGTTCGATGTCCGGACCACACATAAATTCGGCGCCAGCCGCCTCAAGCCGCAAGTGTTGCTTGGGTTTGCCGCTGGCACCGCTGATTTTCGCCAATCCGGTGTGCATAGCAACAAGACCTACAATGGCGGGCAAACGCAGGTGCACCGCTATGGCTATGTGTTTCAACCGGACCTGACGAACCTTGCTGTCGGCACTGTTGCGGTGGGGCTGCGGCCCTCCAGAAACTTCTCTGTCGATCTTGGGCTGCATGTCTACGGCCAGGTCCAGAAATCACGGAGTGCGCCTGTGGCACGGTTCTCTGGCGCGATGACGGGGGACAGCCGTTTTGTGGGGACCGAAGTCAGCCTTGTCGGGGCATGGCGGCCCAACAAACGCTCTAAGGTCGATTTTAGGGTGGGGCGTTTCAAACCGGGCCGCGCGTTTGCCGACCGCTCTGACGTCACCCGGGTTTCCATCCGCCTGACTACAACTTTCTGAGGATAATCACATGACACGTTTTAGCTTTCTTACGACCCTGTTTCTTATTGCTGCCCCACAATGTGTTCTGGCTGATACCAGCCTCTATGCTGAGGCAGCGCCGGCGGATGCCAGCTTTGTGCGCTTTATCGGGTTCGATGGTGCCAACGAGGCGGAGTTTGACGGCTTTACTTTTGCGCTAAACGGCGATGTTGGGGAGGCATACATCCCCGTGTCCGCCGCCCTTTTGAAGGGCACAGAGCCGGGCCGCTATGTTTCTGTTTTCCGCCGCGCAGATGGTGAAATCCGGACGATCACCGAAGGGGCGCGCGCAAGTCGGTCCAAAGTGTCTCTGCTGATGGTGAACGCGGGCGATACGCCTGTGCATCTGCGGCTTGCCGATGGCAGCGTTCCAGTGGTCGAAGACGTGGGCCCCAACAGCGCCGCCCAGCGCGATGTCAATCCTGTTGCCATCTCGCTTGGGGTCTTTTCCGACAGTGCAGAGGCGCCTCTGGCGGTTTTCGATGTGGCGCTGCACCGTGGTCAGAACCTCAGCTTCGTCGTGGACGCAGGCAGCGTCCGTCTTATTGAAAATCAATTCGCGCCAGTTGCGAAGTAAGTCCAGACCTCCGGGATCAAGCAGATGATTTTTTCCAGTGTATTCTTCGTCTTCGGGTTTCTGCCTTTGTTTCTGACGCTCTATTATCTGGCGCCGCATCGGGCGCGTTCCTTGATGATCCTGCTGGGCAGCTACGCGTTTTATGGCTGGTGGCGGCTGGATTATCTGGCGGTGGTCTTTGGCATCTCGATGTTCAGCTTTCTCGCAGCGCATGTCGCGGCGAACGTTCAAAGCCAAACGGCGCGGATCTGGGCGGTACGGGTTGGGGTGACCGTCGATCTGCTGGTTTTGGGGTTTTTCAAATACACGATGTTTGTGCTCGGCGGGTTGAGCGATCTGTCGCAGGCTTTTGGCGGTGCTTCTATCGCTGTGCCTGCCATCATCCTGCCGATCGGGATTTCGTTCCACACATTCCAGTCTATCAGTTACATCATCGACGTGGCGCGAAAGGATGCGCCGCCTGCACGAAATCTGATAGATTTTCTGGCCTTCGGTGCGCTATTTCCACAGCTCATTGCGGGTCCGGTGTTGCGCTACAAGGATTTGGCGGAGCAATTCTCAGACCGCAGCCACACAGCCGCGAAATTTGTCGAAGGCATTGGCCGGTTCGCACAAGGCCTGGCGATGAAAGTCCTGATTGCGGACAACGTCGCACCCGTGGTGGACCGCGTGTTCGCAATGACGACCCCGACGGGCGGCGAGGCTTGGCTGGGGGCGCTGGCCTATACGATCCAGCTGTTTTTTGACTTTGCCGGATATTCCGCCATGGCCATTGGTCTGGGGCTGATGATTGGCTTTCGGTTTATCGAGAATTTCGACGCGCCCTACACCAGCCGATCCATCACGGAATTCTGGCGTCGCTGGCATATCAGCCTGTCATTGTGGCTGCGCGACTATCTCTATCTGCCGCTGGGGGGCAACCGGCGGGGGCCGCTGCGGACATATCTGAACCTGTCGCTGACGATGGTGCTGGGCGGGCTGTGGCACGGTGCAAACTGGACCTTCCTTTTGTGGGGGGCATGGCACGGGTTCTGGCTGGCCGTGGAGCGCGCACTGGGGTCAAAAACTAAGGGTACCGTTTGGCCGCATGTGATGGCTTGGCCCTTCACAATGGCACTGGTTGTTGTGGGATGGGTGATGTTCCGTGCCGCGACGGTGCGCGAAGCCTTTGCGCTCTATTCAGGCATGATTGGTCTGAATGGCTGGGTAATCGGCGAAGGTATGGCCTGGCAGTTTCAACCGACTGAGGGTGTTGCACTGTTGATCGGTGGTGTGATCGCCCTTGGCGGCAAACCGATGGCCGTCGCAATCCTACGGATCCCGCGCAGCTTCCGTCTTGCCGGAACTGCAAGCCTGATGGGTTTGGCCTGCACGGCGCTGATGGCGCAATCGCACTCCCCTTTTTTGTATTTCCAGTTTTAGGAGACGGACCATGACACCCGACCAAAACCGCAGTGACCTGATGGTCAGCCTGGGATTTGTCAGCGCCCTGGCCCTCATTGGAGCGTCCGCGCATCTGTCCATGAAGCAGCCTGACCCGAAGGTGGGCTTCACGGATGGGGCGTATCAAACGCTCTACGAAGAACGCTTTACCGACACCAATCCCGTGAACGACCTGGCGATCCATGCTTTCAGCGCGTTAAAACTGGCGGCCCTCGGACAGGTGTCGCAAGGGGCCGTTCGGGGCGTAGACAATTGGCTCTTCACCGCAGAAGAATTCGAGGTGCATGCCGGTTTCGAGGAAAACCTGATGGCGTCCGCGCAGGAGATTGCCCGCGTCAAAGATGTTTTGTCCCAGCGCGGTATCTCCCTGTTGCCTGTCATTGTGCCGGACAAGGCAGAGGTGGCTGCGCAATACGTGCAGACGCCCCGGCATGCCCGCGTCGCGTCCCGGCACAAGACCTTCTTGGCACATCTGGCAGCGCTGGATGTCTCTTATCTGGATGCAACAGCGGCGCTGGAGCAGGTTGGCGTTGCCAGTTTTGTGAAAGACGACACGCATTGGTCGCCAGCAGGCAGTCAAGCGGTGGCAGAGGCCGTGGCCGAACGGACCGGCACCATGCCTCTCAATCTCACGAAGGCGCAGGTCACAACAGAGCCGATGGGCGAAACCTCCTTTGACGGCGACCTCTTGCGATATGTGCCAACCGGCATGTTCCGCCCACTTGTCGGCCCGCCGCAACAGCGCCTAGCAAGATTCGAAACCACGCTCCAGTCAGATACGGGTCTGTTCGGGGATGCGCAGGTCGATGTGGCACTGGTCGGTACCAGTTTCAGCGCCAAAGACGAATGGCATTTCGCCGGTTTTTTGCGCCAAGGCCTTCAAGCCGATCTTCTCAATTTCGCCAGCGAAGGGCAGGGGCCCTTTGCGCCGATGCAGTCTTTTCTGGCGTCCGCCACCCTGCGGGACAAACCCCCCAAACTCGTCATCTGGGAAATCCCGGCCCGCTATACATCAAAGGAATTGTAACCATGACATCTATTCTCAAAACTCTGAGCGTTGCCCTATCTCTTGCAGTCGCCTTGCCGGTTGCGGCAGATCCGTATTGCGCTGCGCTGGGGGATGCAGATCAACTGCCCAAAAAGTACCAGAAAAAGGGACCATTCTATATTGATGCGACAAGTGGCTGGATTGTCGGGCGGGATCAATTGAAAAGCGATTTTGCCGTGACAGCAGAAACTAGCGCCCTGTGGCGGGACATCCGCGAGGCCTTTGCTGAAAGAGGGGCGCAGCTTGTTGTGCTGGCGGCACCACCACGTCCGCTTTTTGCACCTGAGCACATGGCTTTGCCTGCGACCTATGACCGATTGAAACAGCAGCAGGATTTCTCGGACTACATCGCGGCGTTGAATGCTGCGGGGATCGCGACACCCGATCTATCGGGTTTTCACAGCATGGTTGATGAATACTACTTTGCCCGCGACACCCATTGGACGCCCATGGGGGCCTTTCACTCCGTGGTGCACCTCAAACGGGCCATGGGAGAGCAAACAAACCGTGGGGCCGGTGATGATATCGAGGCGGAAGGCACCTACACCGAAAAAGGATCGCTCTCCGCTGTGGTGGAGGCGACATGTGGCGCGCGGCCTGTGGCAGAAACCGTCCCTGCGGCCACCTATGTACAGCAAGGCGGTGCCGCGGCCCTGCTTGGGGATGACATGTCGCAGGACAAAATCGCCCTTGTCGGCACAAGCTTTTCGGACCGCTATCAACGCGATGCCTATCAAGTGGCTGACGCGCTGTCCTTTGTTATGGATCGGCCAGTCGACAATTATGCAGTCACCGGCGGCGGATTGACCGGGGCGTTGGAAGCCTTCCTGAACACCGAAAGCCTTGCGACGGCAGAGTACAAAACCGTCGTCTGGGAGGTTCCCTACACGTCCCCTCTGACACAGGTTGACGGTCTGCGACAGGTGCTGGGCAATTTGCACCGCCCGGTCGGGGCAGCGATGGAAACCAGGACACTCACGTTGGATGACACGTGGACAACTGTGGACCATGAGTTTTCCTTGTCAGAGGTTTCGGTCATAGAAGTCGAGACTCCAGGTGTCGATACGGGTAAATTGGTGATCGAGTTGATTGACCGTGACGGCACCAAGATCCGAAACAGGCTGACAAAGTCGGATCGTATCGACAGCGCGTCAAGATCACCGAATTGGACCATGGCAACCGACCATATGCCGATCAAGGACATCGCGCGGATCAAAGTGCGCCTGACGGGTGTGAAGTCACAAAGCACTGCAACCATTAAGTTTTTCTACGATCAAACAAGCTGACCGAGGGGCGGGCTATACTTTGGTATAGTTCGCTATACCCTTACCCGTTATGTAATTGCGCCACGGCTTGCTAGGAGAAGCCAAACCCTCAAGCCTTGGAGCACATCATGAACGTTCTTACCCCGCTAAGCGCCCTGATCCTCGTCGGACTTTCCTACGGAAGTGCTGTTGCTGAGACGTTGACGGCACCCAAAGGTGAGGTACTGCTCAGCATCTCAGGGGCGATCACGCAGGACAATGGTAATGGCGTTGTCAGCCTCGATCTGGATCAGTTGCAGGCGATGGAGACCATGGAGTTCACAACCTCTACGATCTGGATGGAAGACGAGGTGACCTTCACCGGCGTCAGCCTGAGCGCGCTGCTCGATCTTGCGGGGGCCGAGGGCACGGCGATAAACGCTATTGCCTTGAACGATTATAAAGTTGAGATTCCAGTGGATGAGATCACGGAAGAGGCGCCCATCGTTGCCTACCTGATGAATGGTGAAGAAATGTCACCACGGGGCAAAGGCCCGCTTTGGGTTGTTTATCCATATGACGCGGATCCCGCCTACCGGTCAGAGGTTGTCTTTTCGCGATCCATCTGGCAGCTGGACCGGATCGAAGTAACCGACTGAGGCGCGTGCGGTGCGGCCTCTCGACGTAAGGATTGCGCCACGGGTGTTGGACCGTAGAACAAAGCTTCGCCAGTTTCTACCGCCTGCGGTGATGATCTTGGGCATTTGCCTGCTGGCGGGGCTGGCCTTTGTCATCACACAGCGCATGACCGAGCTGCGCGAAGCGCCCGGTGATAATCTGACCTGGACATTGTCGCAGGTTGAAGTGGACGTGCTGGTCCTGATGGATGAGACCTTGCTTGCCCAACAGCGCAACACGGTCGATCCCGCTGACATCCGGCGGCGGTTTAACAACCTCTACAGCCGGACCAGCACGTTGCGCGAAGCGCCGGTGTTTGCGCAGATGCGGCAGGATCCAACCTTCCTGTCACAGCTTGAAACGCTTGAGAGGTGCCTCGAAAAGCTCGCCGTGATCATCGACAGCCCGGATGATGTCCTTGTCCAGCGGCTGCCCGAGGTGGTGGAGGAGCTGTTGCGCATCCGCGAAGATGCCCATGCCATCGCGCTGACCGGGATCGGGTTACGGTCGCAGTACTCGGATGCCGAACGCGCCTCGCTCGCGGGCTTGTTGCTGACGGCGGCTTTTACCAGTCTGGCGCTGATCCTTTTTCTGGTGTTCGTCCTGCTGGTGATCCGGCGTCAGTATCATGAACACAAGGAAACAACTGAAGAGGTGAACCGAGCAAATGCTCGGATCAAATCCATCTTCGATGTCTCTCTCGACGCCATTGTGGTTGCCAATGATGACGGCGTTATTCTTGAGTTCAATTCTGCCGCCGAACAGGTGTTCGGGTTCACTTCCGAAGAAGCTATCGGGCAGGAGATGTCCGAGCTGATCATCCCCCATCATCTGCGGGATGCGCACAAGGCGGGGATGGAACGGTTCAACCGCACCAAAGAGCCGCATCTTGTAGGCAAGGGCAGGATTGAGGTGACAGCCCTGCGCAAATCGGGTGAGGAATTCCCCGTCGAGATCTCCATCGGCATGTCCACTGATCACCGCGGCACAATCTTTGTGTCCTACCTGCGCGACATCACCAAACGTCTGGCTGCGGAGGATTCCCTAAAAACCGCGCGTGACGAAGCCTTGGCGGCAGAACGGGCCAAATCGAATTTCCTGGCTGTCATGAGCCATGAGATGCGCACCCCGTTGAACGGAATCTTTGGCACGTTAGAGCTGTTGGGGAACTCTGACGTGGATGACAAACAGCGCGGTTATCTCGACATTGCCAAGCGGTCGGGCGACATCCTGTTGCACCACGTAAACGACGTGTTGGATCTGTCCCGGATCGACGCGGGCAAGATGGATCTGGTCGAAGACAGCATTGATCTGGAGGCTTTCTTTCGCGATGCCGTTGCCACCAACGAGGCGACAGCGGACGCC
The DNA here is from genome assembly GCF_947500075.1 of uncultured Sulfitobacter sp. GTDB lineage: Bacteria > Pseudomonadota > Alphaproteobacteria > Rhodobacterales > Rhodobacteraceae > Sulfitobacter. Next base: position 261,495 of record NZ_CANMQS010000005.1, read on the forward strand.
CAAAGCAACGTGCTTGAACTGCAACTGGGGGTCATGCCCGAGTCAAGGGTGATGATGGATGAACAACGTCTGCGCCAGATCGTCTACAACCTGATCAGCAATGCGCTGAAGTTCACCAAGGATGGAAAGGTAACAGTCCGCGCCGCCACCGATCAGACCGACACGGGGGAGAGGTGGTTGCGTTTTGATGTGGAAGACACCGGCGTCGGGATTCATCCAGACGAACAACAGCATGTTTTTGATCGCTTCTACACACAAGAACGCTCGTATGATCGCTTCGCCTCCGGCGCTGGGCTGGGCTTGTCCATTAGCAAACAGTTGGTGGAAATGATGGGGGGGCAAATCACCCTCAAGAGTATCCCGTCCAAGGGCAGCGTCTTTTCGGTTTCCGTTCCCTTCGAACCCGATCTTGCGCCCCATGACAGCCACAGCGTGACAGCGCCAAACCTCGATGCGTCCCCCTTGCGCGATGTTGAGATTTTGCTGGTGGAGGACAATGAGATCAACCGGCTGATCGTGCATGAAATGCTGCGCTCCAACGGGCTGGTGGTACATGAGGCCCACAATGGCCAGCAAGCGGTCGAACTGGCGTCGCAGCAAAGGTATGCGGCGATCTTGATGGATGTCAGCATGCCGGTGATGAACGGTGTGGATGCAACGCACGCCATACGCGGGTCCCAAGGTCCGAACCAGCATACCAGGATCATTGGTCTGACGGCGCATGCCTTGGCGGAGGAGCAGGCGCGTTTCCTTGATGCGGGGATGGACCGGTGCCTGAACAAGCCCGTGTCTCAGGAAATGCTGGTCGATGCCCTTCTAGATGTGGTTCAGGGGGCCGCTGCACCGCAAGCGCCTGATGCAGATGGGGTGCCGGTGGATCTGCTTGCAGAAGAAACGATCTTGGGTCTGGAAGACCTGCTACCGGCAGAGCGGCTGCACCGTGTGGTGGCCGACTACATGCGCGAAGTGGATGCTTTGATCGCGCATCTCCCGGCCTTGCTGGAACAGGACGATCTGGGCGAGGTTGCCGCATGTGTGCACAAATGCATTGGGTCTTCCGGCATGATCGGAGCGGAGATGTTTCAAAAGGACCTGCGCAATCTGGAAACGGCTGCAAAATCAGGACAGAAGCCGCAGTTGCCCGGGCTGGTGGCCGCCGTAGAAACCGCATGGCCACAGACGCAGGCCGCCTTGCGCGCAAGGGTGCTGACCCCCAGAAGCTGACCTATGCTTCCGCATAGGGTGCTCTATGCACAATAGCGCTGTTCTGCGCTGTCGCGCACCCGACAGAAAACACCATCCCAGATAGAAAACCCAGGTGAGAGTCGCCGATTTTCGGTAAAAAAATCTGGAGTATGTAATGAACATTCGTCACGAATGTCCGTTGCCCGATCTGTCTTTTTCAGTGACGGCACCGCTGTCCGTTACCAAAGCCAATGGGCGCAAGTTTGTTGCGCAGCGTTGGTCTTTGGCAGGGCTGTGGTGCGATGAAGACGCGGGCGACATGACAGGCGACGTTTTTCTGTCTGTGCCATTCCAAGGCGTTGATGTCTCTTTTCAGGTCACCCTCACATCCACCGATATGCCCGGATTTTTTGCTTTCCAAGACCTGACTGTGCGCCAGCGGGAGACATTGGGCCTTTTCCATCAAAGCCTGCTGGCCGGTCGCATGGTCTCTGCAGGGGAGATGATCACGGCACTGGACACGCCTGTGGATCTTGTTCCCATGGGAGAGACCGAAGAAGAGCAAATCGTAGGCGAGGCCAAGGCCAAACCACGCGGCGCACGCATCTTGTGGAACGCAGTCAGCTATGTGTTGATCGCCCTGTTTCTGGTGACCTTTCTTGGCACGCAAATCTGGCAGCGGCTATCCTATATCGCACTCGATCATGGCAGGTTCATCGCCCCCGTTGTGGCCTATGAGGCACCGCAGGCAGGGTATGTGGGCAAAGTCGCCGTCGCGGTTGGGGATCAGGTCAAAGCAGGCGATATCCTTGTGCGACTGGAAGACCCGGACCGGCAAAGCGACGTCGAAGAAGTCCGGGCCGAGATTTTGCTGGCCGAACAACAGTTGCGCATGGCACAGGACCGTTTGGCCCGCCACATCGCCCGCCGGGCCGCCGAAAAGGCGGCTTTGCAGCGCGCCTTTGATGTCCTGTGGGGGCCGTGGCAGCACAATGATCCGCATCTGCAGACCTATCCGGCTGAGATCGAAGCGGCACGCCTGACGCTCTACAACTTTGACCGAGGACGCGATGCGGAGGCGCTGATGCATCTCGACATGGTGCAGACCCTGCAGGATGCCGCGCACCAGCGCGAATTGGAACTGCGCCGCTGGAAACGCGAGCTGCGCCACCGCAAGGCCGCCGCGGATGAGCTGGTGGTGCGGGCAAAGTCCAACGGCACCGTGCATCATCTGCATACGGTCAAAGGCAGCTACGTTGCCCGCGGCGCTTTGGTTGTTGAAGTCGAAGACAATGCGCCGCGACTTGCCATGGGGTGGGTCGATGATGATTTGGCCGCATCGGTCTTTGTTGGCATGCAGGCTGAGGTTGCCTTTATGCATCGCGGCCAATCTAAACGCATGCTGGGCGTCGTGAGTGATCTTCAGGCGGGCACACATACCGCCCAGCCGGACCGGTTTGGCTTGGTTGTCACGATCAAGGCCCAGGACACGGGCGTTAAAAACAGCCGCAAGTGGTTCCGTCGCAATGCCCCGGCGCAGCTGCGCCTGAAACGCGACATGTTCGCGGGATGGTTTGGGGGCGCAGATGAAAGCCCCTGATACGGTCTACGGCTTTGAAAAACATCTGGACGGTTGGCTGTCTGATCTTGCTGGCCCCGCGCCAAAGGGGCTACAGAAATGGCGACCACACTTCATTGCACAAGCTGTAATCCTGTTTGCCCTTCTGGCTGCGGCCATGGTGTTCCTGCCCAACACCTTCTTTCATCCCGACTTGATGTTCATCACGTTCTCGCTGGGCGCATTGGGCTTCTGGCGCTTTGGCTGGTGGTTCACCCATGCAGTCCGAGCCGAGATTTTCGCCCGCGCTGTCTTTCCCAAGATGCGCCGCGAGGCCGATGCGGTCTGGCGAGCGGGCTGGCGTCCGGGGCGTTTGCACATCCAGATGACCACCTATTATGAAGAACCTGCCATCACCCGGCGGGTGATCGGCTCCATCCTTGGGCAGATCCGGCGCGAAGGCATTCCGACCACGCTGTGGATTGGGACAGGGTCGTCTTATGACGAGGAGATCATTACCGAATTCGTGCGCACCCATGGCGCGGATGTGGACGCGGATCTGGTGTTTTTGCGCCAGAACCAACCCGGCAAACGCATGGCCATTGGGATGATCCTGCGTGCGATGAACCGCGCAGGCGTGCGGCCGGATGATCTGGTGATCTTTATGGATGGCGATGCGGTTTACGGCATCGACGTGCTGGAAAAAACCTGTTCGATGTTTGGCGCAGATCCAGATCTGCATGCGCTAACCACCAATGAAGAGGTCATCTGCTATGGCCCTGATTGGATCCAAAGCTGGCTGTCCATGCGGTTCGCCCAGCGGCGGTTGGCGATGCAAAGCCACGCTTTGTCCAAGCGGGTGCTGACGCTAACCGGGCGCATGTCCGTCTTCCGAGCGCGTTTTATCACCGATGAGAAGTTCATCCGCACCATTGAAGCCGACCATCTGGATCACTGGCTCTGGGGGCGGTTCCGATTTCTGTCCGGCGATGACAAAAGCACCTGGTATTACCTTTTGTCCAAACGCGCCAAGATGACCTACGTGCCAGATGCCTGCGTCTATACGATTGAGCAGATCGAAGGCTCTGGCACGGGCCGGATGGTACAGAACTTCCGCCGCTGGTCTGGTAACATGCTGCGCAACGGATCGCGCGCCATCGCGCTTGGCCCTCGGGTCGCTGTTCCTTTCATTTGGTGGTGTTTGGTCGATCAGCGCATTGCGATGTGGACCATGCTGGTCAGCCCGACACTGGCCGTGCTGTCGGTCTTTGTAGCTCCGATCTATCTGCTGAATTGCCTGATCTGGATCGTGCTCAGCCGATTGATCCTGTGCCTGTTTCTGTTCCGCTATGCCCGAAAGCCGGACATGACATGGCCGTTCATTCTGTATTTCAACCAGATCATCAACGCGAGCGTGAAGGTCTATATGATCTTTCACCTGAGCAAGCAGAAATGGTCCAACCGGGGCAATCAAAGCGCGGGGGGCGGCACTGCGTTGATTGACCGGGTAAAAAACGCGGTGGCCCTGTCGCAGATGATCACTACGGTTGTGGCCTTTGTCACCGGCTTGGCTGTCTACATCGGTGTGCTGCATCTGCCTGCACCTCTTTTCTGATATTCACTCGAAAACAGCATCTTATGAGGTTTTCGCCCATCCTATCCTTCCGGATAGCCCCGCTCTGCGGATGCGCGATCTTCTGTCCTTGCGAGGCCGCGCAATTGAATCGGGCAGGGCGTACCACACTCCCATCAAGCGGGATTGGCCCGCGCTCTCTAAGTGTGTGAGTAAGAGGAGACGAACAATGATTTACCCAGTTATCCTATGCGGTGGGAGCGGCAGCCGGTTGTGGCCACTGTCGCGCAAAAGCTACCCAAAGCAGTTTGTGGCTTTGGACGCTGACCGCAGCCTGTTTCAACAAACCGTTGCGCGTGTTCAGCACGCAAACTTTGGCAAGCCGGTGATCGTCACCAATGCGGATTACCGCTTTATCGTGGCCGAACAATTGGGCGCTGAGGGCGTCGAGGGCGCGCGCATCATGATCGAACCCGAAGGTCGGAACACCGCGCCTGCCGTTCTGGTCGCGGCCCTGAGCCTGCAGCAGGAGCCGGACGCGATGATGCTGGTCATGCCATCAGATCATGCGATTGACGACACCGAAGCTTTCCTTGCCGCCGTTGCCACCGGCCAGCAGGCTGCGCAGGCGGGTGATCTGGTGACCTTTGGCATCACACCGACCCGCGCCGAAACGGGATATGGCTATCTCGAAACCGAAGTTAAGGTGGTGGCGCAGACAGATGGCGTGGTGCCGCTCAAAGCCTTCGTTGAAAAGCCAAACGCCGATCTGGCCTCTGTCTTTGCCCAGTCAGGTCACCATCTATGGAACGCAGGCATCTTCATGTTCCGCGTCAAGGACATCATCGCCGCATTTGAGGCCCATTGCCCAGGTCTGATGATGCCCTGTCGCCGTGCAGTTGATGGCGCACGCCACGATCTCGATTTCATCCGTCTCGATGAAACACCGTATCAGACGGCCCAGGACATCTCGATTGATTTTGCGGTGATGGAAAACAGCAGAAACCTCAGCGTCGTGCCGCTGGCCTGCGGCTGGTCTGACATGGGCAGCTGGTCTTCGGTCTGGGAGCGGGGCGAGGCGGACGCGCATGGCGTTGTTCAGACTGGAAACACCACGGCGATCGGGTGTGAAAACACGTTGCTGCGGTCTGACAGTGATGGTGTTGAACTGGTGGGTATTGGGCTGAACGGGATCAGCGCGATTGCGATGGGGGATGCGGTGCTCGTGGCGGATATGTCCTGCAGTGAGACGGTCAAAACTGCGGTGAAAACCCTCAAGGCGCGAGAGGTCAAACAGGCCGAGCAGTTCCCCAAAGATCACCGCCCGTGGGGGCATTTCGAAACGCTCTCTCTGGGCAAACGGTTTCAGGTAAAACAGATCGTGGTCCACCCCGGCGCGGCCCTGTCCCTGCAAAGCCACGTGCACCGCTCAGAGCATTGGGTCGTGGTGGCGGGTTCGGCCAGTGTGACTGTGGGCGAAGACGTGAAACTCTTGGGGGAGAACCAGTCTGTCTACATTCCCCTTGGTGAAATCCACCGTTTGGAAAATCCGGGCAAAGTGCCACTGCATCTCATTGAAGTGCAGACCGGCGCGTACCTCGGGGAAGACGATATCGTGCGCTACGAAGACATCTACGCGCGCGATGAAGCTGCATAAACCAAAAACAATAAGCACTCTCACACCACCTCAAACGGCGTCCCCCCCGGCGCCGTTTTTTTTTGTCTCCGATCAATTCTTTTTGGGCCGCTATCCCAAAGCATAGGCGGGGCATACCCAAGATGCTTCAAGTAGTCTTTGGCGAAATATATTTATATAAAACAGGTGGATACGGTGTCTTCAGAGATTGATTAGGAGACTGTAAATGTTTGATATCCACCCCCAATACGCCGCCCTTGCCACCGCAGTACCTTTGCGGGTGATCCAAGAGAAACCCTCCATCTCTGTTGTCGGGCTGGGCTATGTCGGCGCGGTGTCCACGGCTTGTTTGTCCAGCCTGGGACATCGCGTCATCGGGGTAGATATTGATCCCGCGAAGGTCGCCTGTATCGGGGAGGGGCGCTCGCCCATCCATGAACAGGATCTCGAAGAGATGCTGCAAGCGGGCGTCGCCGATGGCTTTGTCACGGCGTCAACGGATCTTGAGCAAGCGGTCGTGGACACCGATGTGACCTTCGTCTCCGTTGGCACCCCCACCAGCGCGGATGGCGGCTGTGATCATTCCTATATTGATGCAGCGGCACGCGCGATTGGGGCAGGGCTCCGGCGCAAGAACGCCTACCATGTGGTGGTGATGCGGTGCTCCATCCCGCCCGGGGTGACCATGGGGTTCATGGCCCCGATCATTGAAGAAGTCAGCGGCCTGAAACTGGGCGAGGACTTTGGTGTCTGTTTCAATCCTGAATTCCTGCGCGAAGGCGTGGCGATTGAAGACTTCTATGCGCCGCCCAAGACGGTTATTGGCGCCAATGATCAACGCAGTGCTGCCATCCTGACGCGCATCTTCGAAGCCGTTGATCCCACGCCCATCGTCACCTCCATTGAGACGGCTGAGATGGTCAAATACGTCGACAACATTTGGCACGCGACAAAAGTGTGTTTTGCCAATGAAGTGGGGCGTTTGTGCAAGCCATTGGGGGTCGACAGCCATGATGTGATGGATGTCTTTGTGCAAGACACCAAGCTCAACCTGTCACCCTATTACCTCAAACCCGGCTTTGCCTTTGGCGGCTCCTGCCTGCCCAAGGAAGTCCGTGCGGTGGCGCATATCGCCAAGGAACAAGGCGTCAGCCTGCCGCTGATCGAAAGCCTCACCACCTCCAATGAGACCCATGTCGAAGAGGCGATCCGCATGGTGCGGGCAACCGGAGCAAAGACCGTTGGCGTCTTTGGTCTGGCCTTCAAACCCGGCACGGATGATTTGCGCGAAAGCCCGATTCTGGAGGTGATTGCCGTCCTCAACGCAGAGGGCGTGAAGGTTGTGGTCCATGATCCGGCCATCACCGCCCAGACCCCGCTGGAGGGGCAGCTGGCCTATGTGCGCCACGGCAGCAGCGGGCTGCAGGCTTTGGCCGCTGATCTGCCCGGCATGTTGCGGTCGACCCCTGCGGAAGTGGCCAAAGATGCGGAGGCGTTGATCGTGACGCACGCCAACCCGCTCTACCTACAGGCCATTGCCGATGCTGGCCCGGTGCCAGTGATCGATTTGGTGCGCATCCAAGATGATGCGGCGGCCGCCCCCAACATCAATGGCATCGGCTGGTAGCCGGATGCCACAGCACTCCACCCCAACCCTGTATTTGAAAGAGTAAACACATGCCTACATCTACACAAAACCCAACTGTGCTTGGCACAGATTTTGCCGACACGCTCACCGGCTCTGACGGTAGTGACGCGATCTTTGGCCTGACCGGGGATGATACGATCACCTCCGGCGACGGTGATGACCGCACCTATGGTGACTTCTCGAATGAGAACTTGCTGGACGGCACACAGAACGCCACCAGCTTTGCCCAATATGGTGAAACCGGCGCTTGGGCGATTGACGCGCAAGGCGACGGCCACACCAGCATGACCCAATCCATTGAGACGCTGGCCGGGGAGACCTATGGCATTAGCTTTGATCTGGCCGCGAACTACGGCGCGCAATCGGTCAGCGGCGCGGTAGAGGTGCTGTGGAACGGCGTTGTCATCGACAGTTTTGACACCAACAGCGCTGAGTTCTCTGCCCATAGCGTGAATTTCACCGGCACCGGCGGCCCCGGCGCGCTGACCTTCCGGTCCATCGACAGCACGGCGGATCAGGGGCCGGTCATCGATACCGATGGCCCGATTTATCACTACGACCAAGACATGCAGATCGGCGGCGCTGATGTGACCGTTAAGGCCTTCGCCGAAGGGCAGTCCAACATCTATCAGGTCATCAACGGCACCCTGCAGGTCTTTGACCCGGTGGAGGGCACCTATACCCAGGCGGGCAGCGACGCGACCGTGACTGTTAACGCCATTGGCTTCAATGTTGAAGACAACCTGATCTACGGTCTGGCCGTCTCCAATGGGGTCGACAGTCAGGGCAATGCCGTCAGCAGCAGCGATCTGGTCATGCTGGATGCTGCAGGCGACAGCTATCTGGTGGGCCATACGCCCTATCGCTCATGGACGGGTGACTTTGATGCAGATGGCAATCTCTGGGCGTTCCAGTCCAGCATGGATCAGATCACAATGATTGATGTCGATGCCGTGGACGCCAATGGCAATATGGCTACCCAGACGTTCAAGTTCCCCAAGTCGATGATCACCGATCAGCTGTGGGATGTTGCTTACGACGCTGAAACGGAGTCCTTCTACGGCGTCACGCGGCCTTCCAGCGAAGGTGCGCCAAGCACGCTTTACCAGATCGATGTTTCTGCGGTGCCGTCCGGCGGCGCGCCTGTGTTTGAGACCTTCACCGTGACCGGAACGCTGATCGACGGCGTGATGCAGGCCGGAGTGCCCGCCATCACTTTCGGCGCGGCAATCCATGACGCGGATGGCAACCTCTATGTAGCGGGTAACAGCGGCGATCATGACATGAATGACGCCACGGGAAGCGCGGGCGGTATCTACAAGGTTGTGCGCGATCCTGACGTGGGCACTGTGACGCTTGAGTTGATGGCCTCCAGCCCGCGCTCTTACTCCAATGATGGCACCGCCGATCCGCGCGCGATGGACCCCTTTACAGAGGTGGACACGTCAGCCTCCGTGCTGATCCGCAACCTTGGTGTGGTGCAGACTGCAGACGCCGACCGCAGCTATGATGATGACATTGGCAACGGCGCAGGCGCGGATTTCGCGGACGGTGGCCTCGGGCAAGACACGCTGGCAGGACAAAGCGGCAATGACACGCTGATGGGCGGCAGCGGTGACGATGCGCTTTTCGGCGGCAACGCCAATCCAACCGGTCCCGTGGTGATCTACACATATGATGCCGACGGCAACCGCTACGATCCACTGGGCAATCTGATGCCCGAAGAGAACGACCGCCTTGAGGGTGGCGAAGGAAATGACAGTCTGCATGGCGGTTCAGGCCATGACTATCTTGACGGAGGCACAGGACATGACGATCTCAATGGCGGTTCGGGTTTTGACACGTTGGACGGTGGACAGGGCAATGATGTTCTGGCTTCTGGCGCTGGCGATGATGTTCTGTTTGGCGGGGACGGGGACGACCATCTTGTCGGCGGAACAGGCGATGATGACCTTGCAGGTGGAGATGGCGCAGACGCACTCCGCGGCGGCGAAGGGGCGGACCTTTTGCAAGGGGGGCAGGGCAACGATCTGCTGAACGGCGGGATCGGGGACGATACGCTGGAAGGCGGGACGGGCGACGACCTACTTGAAGGAAGCACCGGCAATGACACGCTCACCGACCTTTTTGGGGAAAACACGCTTGATGGCGGGTCCGGGGACGATGTCCTGACCGGCGGGGCCGATGTGGATCAGCTGATTGGCGGATCCGGGAACGACTGGCTGTCCGGCGGCGGCCAACGCGACATCCTCAAAGGCGGCACGGGGGATGACCACCTTCACGGCGGCGCGGACAAGGACAAGCTTTACGGCGGTGATGGGAATGACCTCATCGACGGTGGATCAGGCAGCGACTACATCAATGCGGGTCGGGGCGATGATACGATCATGGCGGGCGACGGCCGCGACAAGATCCTGATGGGCACAGGCGCGGATGAGGTCTGGGGCGGGGCGGATACCGACTGGTTCGTGTTCCGAACGTCTGACGTGGATGGCACCACCGACACGATCCGCGATTACACCCATTCCGGTGGTGAGAACGACCGTCTGGATCTGCGGGCCTTCGATGTGCTGAGCAACGGCGAGAGCCGCGAGACTTGGTTAGAGATGCACGTCACCCAGAACGCGGATTTCAGCGTGCGGATTGATCTGGGAAACCACTGGATTGATCTGGACGACCATTCCGGCCTGCAATCACAGTTCTACTATGACGTGCTGGATGGGATCGCCCTCTGACCCTGCGCAGGGGCCGGTCAGAACAGACCGGCCTCTTTCGCGATCATCGCCGCATGGGTGCGGTTCTTGGCGTCCAGCTTGCGACACAGCGTTTTGACATGCAGCTTGATCGTCACTTCCTGCAGGTCGATCTCGCGCGCGATCTCCTTGTTGGCCAAGCCACGGGTCAGGCAGGACAAGACCTGAAGCTCCCGGGCGGTCAGCAGCTCTTTCAACGGATGCGCCGTTTCTTCATCTTCCTTGGTCATAAAGTCGATTGGGGCGAACTGTTCACCCATGGCCATGAACTTGATGGCATTGACTAAAGACTTGGCGGCCATGGTTTTGGGCAGAAAGCCGCCCGCACCACGTTCCAACACTTCTTCGGCAATCGCCTTATTGGCAGAGCCAGAGATCAGGGCGACAGGTCTGGGGCGCGTGGCCTCCAGAATTTTGTCCAGCCCTTCAAGCCCGTTCATACCCGGCATCTCGTAATCGAGAAGGACCAGATCAAAGGGATCATGGGCAACCAATGCCTTTTCAACGCTCATCAAGTCGGCGCATTGCACAACCTTGAAACTGCCGTCGCTTTCCAGAAACGCCGCGATGGTTTCGCGCACAAGTTCATGGTCGTCCGCTATCAGAATTCTCACAACGCCCTCGTTTCAATCATTTGCCTACCCTAGCAGCTTGAAGCTGGCCGTTGAACCCGTGTCTGGCCTTTGATGGTTAGAATACCTTTGACGGTCTGTTTTCTACATACAGTTGTTCTGACGGTTGAGGAGCTCAGAATAGGGCAATGGGAACAACACTTTGAAACTACTGATTGAGTTTCCGCATTTCTTGATTTCAATTGCGTCGTTTGAAAGAAGCTGCGCAAATCTGGCTCGTCATCTCATCAGTGATCATCTAGGTTTCATAGCCCTTTAACAGGGTGATCGATTGTGCTGTCGTGCTCAAAACTCAAAGATTTGGACAAATCGAGCTCGACTGATGTGCCTGAGTTTGCTGATGTGCTGAGGTATTATTTGTGGTACATATAATAGATGCTTTTTCAGATATATTTAGATTTAGTAGCTTATGCAAATTATTCGGCGGACTGAGCCTCCGCCAGCAAGCTTTCCTTCCAATCAAGCGGCCTGCCACGTGTTTCGGGCAATGGGGGATCGCAATGCTGTTCCGGTGTGAAGAGGGCTACCACATCTGAGTTTTAACCCTTCGGGGAACCCGCTGAGACATCCGGCAGGATACGACCGACGACGCCGACCAGCAGCGCCGTGCTGATCCCGAACGTCAGCAGACCGTTGATCGCGCAAAACGTGGCGACAATACGGGAGTCGGCATCCAGAACAATGTCGCCGTAGCCAAGTGTCGTATAGGTAACGGTTGCAAAGTAGAAACTGGCCGCCAAGTCAGGCAAATCGGTGATCCAGAGGAAGGCGACCGACCAGGTCCAAACCTGTACCGTATGCGCAGATACCAGCACAAAAACGGCAAACGTCAGCAACAGGGCGGAACGCAATCTGGGGTGTCGGGCCATGTCAAGGAATTGCGCCAGCGTTGAGAAGTACGGGATGCTCCACGCAATCGCGCCGACATGGAACACTGCGCCGAAGGTCAGAAACGCGGTGCCAAGGAGAATTTGCTGAATGGCACCCATGGTGTGTCTTCCGCTTTGTGTTTAGGCTTTTGGTCATTGGGATAGAGACACAGAGAATAGTCAGGAGCAACCGCGATGGGTCGATGCAGCATTCTAGGTATCGTTGGGTTAATTGGTGTGTTGAGCGCTGCTGGAGCGACCGCGCAAGAGGGCACGCCGCGCCCGGCCAAGGTAACGCAGGTCACAGCGAGTGAGGAGACTGTGTCACGCCGGTATCCGGCTGTCGTTCTGCCATCCCGCGAGATTGAGCTGTCGTTCAAGGTTTCCGGTCAGGTCATTGACCTGCCCGTACGTGCCGCATCCGAAGTTGTCGCAGGCGATACGATTGCCCAGATTGATACCCGCGATTTTGAGAACCAGATCACCCAGCTTCAGAGCAGTCGGGAACAGGCGGTTGCCCAGCTTGACGCGTTGCGCGCAGGGGCACGGCCCGAAGAGATTGCAGCGTTGGAAGCGGCGGTGCAATCAGCTCAGGCACAGGTTGAGCAGGCCGATGAAGCACTTGTGCGGGCGGAGGCCCTGCTGGAGCGCGGCGTCGCGACCAGAGCGCAGGTCGAAAGCGCGCAGGCCAATGCCCGTGTCGCACAGGCCAATCTGCGCGCACAGGAAGAGCAGTTGCGGATCGGTGAGATCGGTGGCCGCCCGGAAGAGATTGCGGGCGCCGAGGCTGCGCTCAGGGGGATCGATGCGCAGATCAAGGTCGCGCAAGACAGCCTGTCGGATGCCACCCTAAAGGCCCCCTTCGATGGCATCATCGCGCGCCGCGACATTGAGAATTTCTCCAACGTCTCGGCGGGCCAGAGCATCGTCTTGCTACAGGCGCTCGACGTGGTCCATCTTGCCTTCGACATCCCCAGTCTTGATGTCACGGAACTGACCCGCAATGGTCGAGGCACGATAAAGAACCTTGCGTTTTTTGACTCCTTACCGGGGCAGGAATTCGAAACGGAATTGGTTGAATTCTCTGTGCAGGCCGACAGGGCGACGCAGACATACCGGGGCCGGGTCTCCGTGACAGTGCCGGAAGACGCCTTCATCTTGCCCGGAATGGTGGCAAGCGTGGTTTCCTCGGCGCCAGGAGCCGCGGTGCAGGTTACCGCACCGCTGTCCGCAATCGCATCGGAGGCTGATGGGTCCCCCTTTGTCTGGGTGGTTGATGATGCAGGCGTGGTCTCCGCTGCGATGGTGTCACTTGGCGAGGCGCGTGGCACAATGGTCGTGATCGAAGACGGGCTTTCCGATGGTGATACAATCGTCTCTGCCGGGGTCAGCGAAATCATCGAGGGCATGACCATACGTCCGATCACGCAAGTCGGGAACTAAACAATGGATCTGGCTCGTTTCGCGCTTGAAAAGCGCCTCATCTCCGCTGTTGCGACGGTTCTGATCCTTTTGGCGGGATACTTCGCCTACACGGCGTTGCCGCGTTTTGAAGACCCTGAATTCGTCATCCGCCAAGCGCAGATTGTAACACCCTATCCAGGTGCCTCAGCCGAAGAAGTAGCCGAGGAAGTCACCGACGTGGTGGAGAATGCCCTGCAACAGCTGCCGGGCATTGATGAGGTAAGATCGGTTTCGGCACCGGGATTAAGCACGGTCACGGTCGAATTCACCATTGCCGAGACGCCCACATATACCGAACTTGATCAGACGTTTTCCAAGATGCGGGCGAAGGTTTCTGACGCGCAGTCGCAGTTGCCGCCCAACGCGCTTGGGTCCCGGGTCTTTGACGATTTTGGTGACGTCTATGCGCAATACTACGCGATCACGGGGGAGGGGTTCACGATCTCCGACCTCTATGAATATGCCAAAGATCTGCAACGCGAACTGGTGACCGTCGATGGGGTGTCAAAGGTCGTTCTGAACGGTGTGCAGGAAGAGGTGATCTACGTCGAATACGCCCCTGCGCGCTTGACCGAACTGGGGCTGTCGCCGCAACAGATCCAGCAACTTCTTGAAGGTCAGAACCTTGTGACACCTGCGGGGTCTGTGGTGGCAGGCATGTCGCGTCTGACAGTGAGGCCGGAAACTGCGGTCGGGTCTATTGACGCGATCAAGAACCTGTTGATCAGCAATGGGCAGTCGGGAACATCCTTCCGGCTGGGTGACATCGCTACGGTCTCAAGAGGGCTCAAGGAACCTGCAAGCACGCTGCTTTTCCGCAATGGGGAGCCCGCCATCGGGCTGGGCATTTCCAACACGCGTGGCGGCAATGTGGTGAACATGAGCAACGCGGTCAAAGAACGGATCGCGGAACTGCTGGATGAACGACCCATTGGGATCAACGTGCTGCCGATTTCGGATCAGGGGGCGGCCGTGAAGGTTTCCGTGGATGATTTCGTCGTGAATGTCGGGCTGGCTTTGGCCATTGTTGTGGGGACCCTGCTGATCTTCATGGGATTGCGCTCCGGGATTCTGATGGGGGGCATTCTACTGGTCACGATCGCCGGGACGCTCTTTGGGATGTACATGTACGGTTTGGACATGCAACGCATTTCTCTTGGGGCATTGATCATCGCGCTGGGGATGTTGGTGGACAACGCCATTGTCGTCGTCGAAGGCACTCTGGTGCGTGTTCAACGCGGAGAGGATGCGGGCAAAGCGTCACGCGCCGTGGTCAAGCAAACCATGTGGCCCTTGTTGGGCGGGACGGTTGTGGGCATCCTTGCGTTTTCTCCCATCGGCTTTTCACCCGACAACACGGGTGAATACGCAGGCAGCCTTTTCTGGACCATCGGCATTGCGCTCTTGTTCTCATGGCTCGTCGCGATCTGGCTGACGCCATACTACTGCACGGTTCTGCTCAAGCAGGGCAAGACGGATGGTAAGGCCGGGGAGAACCCGGTCCTCAAAGCATATCGATCCTTGCTGTCGCTTGCGATCCGGGTCCGCTGGATCACAGTTGGGATTACTGTGGCGCTTTTCGTATCCGCCGTTGCGATGTTCAGCGCTGTGCCGCCGGGCTTCTTCCCGTCTTCGACTCGCGATCAATTCGTGATCGACTATTTCCTGCCGCAAGGCGCAGACATCACCCGCACCGAAGCGGACCTCAAAGAGATCGCAGAGTACGCGCGTGGTCTTGAGGGTGTGACAGGGACAAATACGGTTGTCGGCGGCGGTCACCTGCGTTTCATGCTGATCTACGAGGCTGAAAACGGCAATGCAGCCTACGGGCAGGTTCTGGTCGATGTGGAAGATTATTCCATCATCGATGACCTGCGTACGGATCTGCAAACGCATATCGATGAGACATATCCGGAATCCAACACCAAGGTATGGAAGTTCGTGCTTGGGCCGGGCGGCGGGTCGAAGGTTGAGGCGCGTTTCTTCGGCGCTGACCCCGCCGTTCTGCGCGGTCTTGCTGGGCAGGCCAAAACGATCATGTCTGAGGCCGGTGCGGTCGCCGTGAAAGACGACTGGCGCGAACAGGTGCAGGTGGTGCGTCCGGTGATTGATACCGAAAACGCCCGCCGTCTGGGGCTGACACAGGGTGAGATTTCCAACGCCATCTACAGTCATCTCACAGGCACAACACTGGGCGTGTATCGCGAACAGGATGAATTGCGCGATATCGTGATGCGCCCCGTGGAAGAGGCCAGAGACGACATTGCTCAGCTGCGCGACATCCAAGTGTATAGTTCCGCGATCGGCGGCTACATCCCGATTTCTCAGGTTGTGGACAGCTTCGACATTGTTTTCGAAGCAGGCAACCTGCGCCGCATTGACCGTGCTTTGGCCATCACCGCGCAGTCGGACAATGCGCCGGGTGTCCTGTCAGGTGATCTGTTCGACAAGGTCAAGGAACCGATTGAGAACATTACACTGCCGCCCGGCTACAGCCTTGAATGGAAAGGTGAGTACGGCAGCAGTCAGGAAGCCAACGCCGGGCTTGCATCCACCATGCCGCTGGGATTTGGGGCGATGTTCATCGTGGTTCTGTTCCTGTTCAACGCATGGCGGCAGACGATCATCATCTGTCTGGTGGTGCCATTGGCGTTGATCGGGGTGATCTACGGTCTGGCCGGGACACAGACGCCGCTGGAGTTTATGGCCATCCTCGGCATTCTGTCGCTGACGGGGATGCTGATCAAGAACGCCATCGTTCTGATTGATGAGACAGATTCCCAGATCAAGGATGGGAAGGCACGCATGTCCGCCGTGGTGGATGCGGCCGTGAGCCGTGTGCGCCCTGTCTCTTTGGGTGTCTTGACCACGGTGCTTGGCGTTGTGCCGCTGCTTTGGGACCCGTTCTTCAAATCCCTTGCTGTGGTGATCATCTGCGGGCTGAGCTTTGCAACCATCCTGACCCTGATCGTTGTACCCGCGCTCTACACGATGTTCTTCAAAGTGAACCAGTCGGAAACGGCGGAAGGGTAGACCCTATGGATCGAGGCTGAGGGAGAGGCGTCATGCCGGAGATCATCGTACCCGCATTTGTCTCGGTCACACTTGGTTTCGTCGTGTTCTTTCTTGGGGTCTTCCTGACCCGCAAGATTGCGTTTTTGGGAGACTATAACATCCCCGAGCCTGTCTCAGGGGGTCTTGCCGTTGCGGTTCTGACTTGGGTGTTCTTTGCAGTCACAGGCCGGCAGATCACCTTTGATCTTGAAGTGCGGGATTATCTTCTGGTGGTGTTCTTTGCCACCATCGGGTTGAACGCGCGCATATCTGATCTGTTCAGAGGCGGGCGTCTGTTGGTGCTCCTGCTGGCATTGACGCTCACGTTCATGGTGTTGCAAAACGTCATTGGTCTGGTTGGGGTGAGCCTCTTTGGATTGCCGGCGGCCACATCCGTTTTGGCCGGCTCTGCGTCGCTGATCGGCGGGCATGGCACGGCGATCGCGTGGGGTCCGCAGATCGAAGAGCTGACCGGGTTCGGTGCCGCACCCGAGATGGGGGTTGCCGCTGCCACGCTGGGGCTGATCCTTGCAGCGGTGCTGGGCGGCCCGACTGCGAAACGGCTGATCGGCCGCAATGACCTCAAGGCCGAACAGATGGAGGCACCGATTGTCGGGCTTGAGTTTGAGGACAAGGAAAACCCTGACGACCTGATCAACCACGTCAGTCTGATGCGCGGGATGCTTGCGGTCCATGTGGCGATCTAATTGGGGTACATGCTGCATCTTTGGATCATCGCGGCGGGTGTGAAACTGCCGCTGTTTGTGCCCTGTCTGTTGGTGGGGATCGCGATGTCCAATACGGTGCCCTTCCTGCTCCCCAGGATCACATGGCCTGCGCGCACCAAATCGCTCGCGGTCATCTCGGACTATTGCCTCTCGGTCTTTCTCGCGATGTCGTTGATGAGCCTTCAACTCTGGACGTTGGTCGAACTGGGCGGGCCAATTCTGGCCGTCCTTGTGCTGCAAATGGTGATGACCGTTGCCTTCATTCTGGTGATCTTTTTCCGCCTCATGGGGCGCAACTATCAAGGGGCCGTCCTCAGCGCGGGTTTCGCTGGTTTCACGCTTGGGGCGACCCCCACGGCAATCGCCAACATGTCCTCGGTCACAAAGCGCTATGGCCCGGCACCGCTGGCATTCATTCTCCTGCCGCTCGTTTCAGCGTTTTCGTCGATCTTGCAAATGCGGTCATAATTCAGTTCTTCGTCAGTCTCTGATTGCCCTGTGCTTGAAGGACTGACGGGTCGAGTTGAGCGTTCTTCGATGTTGAGGTGGTATGAAGGTTCTGCTTTCGGAATTTATACAGCAGAAACAGAATGCTGCGCGGGAAATTTTGCGCATTGAGCCTCCGCCAGTATCGACCATCCTAACCGTATGATCCCGCAGCTCAAAATGGTCCTGCTTTTCAAGTCCCATCGTGATCGGCCTTGTCGGACTAGCGCTGCCATCGCCGGGATCACTTTGACCCCTCCAACCGCTTCGCTTAAGAGTTGAACGCGCCCTGGCCGGATGAGGGGCCTCATCTGACGATCCCGAAAGCGGAGCGGAATGGCACCAATGGATGACAGCGATCTGATAAGGGACGTGGCGTCGGGCGACAAACGTGCCATGCGGGCGCTCTATCTTCGCTATAACAACGCGGTCTATGCCTTTGCCGTGTCGCGCTGCGGAAATGAGGAACTGGCGTCCGATTGTGTGCATGACACCATGCTGGATGTGTGGCGCACAGCGGACCGTTTTGCGGGAAAATCCAGTGTCAAAACCTGGCTCTTCTCGATTGCGCGGAACAAGCTGGTTGATGCGATTCGCAGGCGGAGCAAGGTGTCTTATGTGGAGAAGGTCCCGGAAGTGG
Source organism: uncultured Sulfitobacter sp. (assembly GCF_947500075.1). Taxonomy (GTDB): domain Bacteria; phylum Pseudomonadota; class Alphaproteobacteria; order Rhodobacterales; family Rhodobacteraceae; genus Sulfitobacter. The sequence continues at coordinate 279,721 of NZ_CANMQS010000005.1, forward strand.
AGGATTCCGCACCCAACCCCGAAGCCGCGGCTATTGCGGCGGCCGAGAAGGCGCAACTGCACGCCTGCCTTCAGAAGTTGAGCGAAACGCATCTTTCTGCGGTGCGTCTGGCCTTTCTGGAGGACATGACCTACCCGGAGATCGCGGAAGTCGAGGCGGTTCCCCTAGGCACCATCAAGACCCGGATTTTCCACGCGAAACAGGCATTGATGCGCTGTCTGGAAAATAGTCTGAGACGCTGAATTACTGCGCCTGAACCAGTTCGACCAACTCCGGGCGGGTGCGCAGCAGTGCCAGCGCTTCCTGCATAAGCTGCGCGTCGGGAAAGGACACCTGCACCAACCCCAATGCGCTTGGACCATCGGTAATCCTGCCGTCCAACGAAGTCAGCAGAGCCGTGATGTCGCCCAGTGTTGCCGTATCGACAAAGCGGATTTGAAGGGCCGGGAGGGCGGATTGCTCACTCGCGGCCTCGAACTCACCGGGTTGATCGGTGATCTGGGGAACGATGGCGAAATGCCAACCCATCACCGCGACAAGGGCAACGGCTGCGTATTGCAGAACCTGTCGCCAGGGGCTGCGGTTGTCGTTGGCGGGCAGGGGGGCTGCTTCCATCGCGGAGGACAACCGATCCCAGACCGCATCAGCCTTCTTGTGAACGGGCCCGTTTTCAAGGTCCATACGCACCGCGCGCATCAGCTCGACTTCAGCAGCCAGCGCCGGTTCCTTTGCCATGGATTGCTCAAACTGCGCCCGCTCCGCAGGAGAGAGGCGGTTCTGCATGTAGTCCATTATCCTGTCGTCGCGGTCCATGATTGCCTGCCTTCGGTTTGCAAGGTCCTGACCTTTGTCGCATACTTCGGGCAGAAGGTTCAAAATGATTGCGGACACGCTATTTTGACTGCGTTCTCCTGATCTGAAAATTTGTACAAACGAATGGGGTACCGCGTGCCTCTGCCTTATCCGCGCCAATCCTGACAGGAGACCTCTTGTGCCCGACGTTGCCCGTTTTTTGCGCAGTTTTTTCGTGATCAGCCTTTCGCTGGCGGTGCTGAGTTGCGCGCCGGTGTCGCACACGGCTTTGACAGGAGGGAGCAGGGCTGCTGATGTTGTGGGCCCGCGCAAGGTTATTGCGTTGCTGCCGGATGCGCGCAGCGTGACGCAGATCCGTGCGGCAGCGCGGGCGGAAGGGTACCGGGAGCTTGATGTGACCCGTTTGCGCGCCCTTGATCTGACAATGGTGACCTTTCGGATGGCCGATGGGGTGACAGGGCCAGAGGCAATTGCCGCGCTGGAGGGTGCTGTGCCGGCCTCAACAGTGGGTATCAACCATGCCTACCGGTTCCAGCAACAGGCCAGCGCGGCCAGATCGCTGGACTATGCCGCCGAGATGATGAGTTGGACACCGGGCGGCTGCCGGGCTCTGGCGCCCATCGGGGTGATTGATGCGGCCATTGATGCGTCGTCGCCTGCATTGGCGGGCGCTCAGATCCGGACACGCAGCTTTTTTGACGGGCCTGCTGCCGCCACGTCACATGGTACGGACGTCGCGCACATCCTTGTGGGTCCGGACCGGCTGCGGGATGCGCGGATTTATGGCGCGAACGTCTTTGGGCAAAGCGACGGACGTGGCCCGAAGGCAGGTGCCGACGCGCTTGTGCGTGCGCTGGACTGGTTGGCCGAGGAGGATGTGCATTTTGTAAACCTCGCGCTTGCGGGGCCTTACAACAAGCTGCTCGATCTGGCGGTGGAGCGCGCGACGTCCCGTGGGCTGATCCTTGTGGCGGCAGTCGGCAATGAGGGGCCGGAGGTCGATCCGCTCTATCCCGCGGGGTTCGAGCGGGTCATTGCGGTGACGGCTGTGGATGTCAGCGGGCGTCTTTACCGGAATGCGGTGCGGGGTCCGCATGTGGACGTTGCGGCCCCCGGTGTGGAGGTCCTTGTGCCGTCAGGCAGCGGCGCGCGGTTTGTGACAGGCACGTCCATCGCGACACCCTTTGTCACGGCACGCCTGGCGGCTGATCCATCGCTGCGCAATACCCGCGATGTTGCCGCCGTGCGCAGGCAGCTTTCCCGCACCAGTGCAGAGCTTGGGCCAGCAGGCCGCGATCCAATGTTCGGATATGGTCTGGCGCTGGCGGACGGGTTGTGCGGGGATTGAGAGCTGAATTTGGCCGCTGGGTCCTCTGCGCAGCGCCATGACGGCAAAGTACAGGCCGCATCACCCCGGATCAAACGGACTGACCCCGCCAGCCACATGCAGGCGGGGCCCAACGCCTTTGCTAAAATGCAGATTACATGATCAGAAAATCATCGGCGCTGAAATCGGCAATCGACGTGTTTTCGAAGGTGACCACCTTGTTGTTCAGGGTCATATCCACGTGGTCCCCGTTTTGGGTCATGTTGCCCAACAGGTTCTCTGTGGTGACGTCCGGGTCAGTTGTGAAGAAGGCGAGGCTGTCGACCCCCAACTCGAAATCGAGGATGACATCGACGCCCTGGTCTTCTTCAAAGAACACGAAGGTATCGGCCCCTTCGCCGCCCTGCATCACGTCGTTTCCAGCACCGCCGCGGATGACGTTATCCTGATCGTCACCGGTGATGGTATCGTCAAATGCAGTGCCTTCGATGTTCTCGAAATTGACGGCGGTTGAGGTTTTTGTGCCGCCCGCGCTGGCCATCGTGCCCGCAGCCAGATCGACCTCCACGGCGGAGGACAGCTGACTGAAGTCCAGCGTATCAATGCCGGCACCGCCATCCAGATCCAGAACGATCTTGTCGAGAATGTTATCCACCAGCACGGCCGTGTCCTCACCGCCGCCAAAGTTGGTCTCCAGCGTCTCGGTGTTGCGCACATCCAGGTTGAACAGCCCGCGCTCAGTCTGGTCGTTGACCTCGATGCGGGCAAATGCCACGCCTTTGTCGGTGACGGAGAATTCAGCGACGTCCTTGTTTTGCAGATCATCATTCACAAGGTCCGTGTCAAAGTTCACCTGAACCAGATCGTTGCCCTTGCCACCATCCATCAGGTCAGAGCCATCGCCGTTGTTCCAGACAAGGTCATCATCGCCCTGTCCGCCTTTGACAATGTCATCGCCTTTGCCGCCCACAAGAGTGTCATCGCCCGAGCGACCAAAGATCTTGTCCGCGCCATCAAGACCGGAGATTTCGTTGTCCTGATTGTCCCCCTTGATGGTGTCATCATACGCGGTGCCGATGACGTTCTCGAAGTTCTGCGCGGTGGAACCGTCCAGCTTGCCGGCCTTGAGGTTGACGTTAACACCGTCTGCAACCTGCGATAGGTCCAGCGTGTCCACACCTTTGCCGCCATCCAGATCCAGATAGATGTCGTTCAGCACATCCCCTTTGAGAACGGCCGTATCATCGCCACCGCCGAAATTCGTCTCCAGCGTTTCGGTGTTGCGGATGTCGAGCTGGAAGAGGCCACGTTCGGTCTGGTCGTTCACTTCAATGCGCGCGAACTGCACGCCGTATTCCGTGGACGAGAATTCCGCGACGTCCTTGTTCTGCAAATCGTCGTTCACAAGGTCCGTGTTGAAATTGACCTGAACCGCATCATAGCCCTTGCCGCCGTCCATCAGGTCTGACCCGTCGCCGTTGTTCCACACCAGCAGGTCGTTGCCGTGCCCGCCAAACATCTTGTCGTTGCCCTTGTTGCCGACAATGACGTCGTTGCCGGAGCCACCATCAAGATGATCTTCGCCGTCACCACCTGAAATCTTGTCATCGCCGAACAGACCAAAGATCAGGTCGTCGCCTCCGTTCCCGTTGAGGTGATCCTTGCCGAAGGTGCCGATGATCAGATCGCTCTTGTCTGAGCCATTGACGTTGTTGCCGAAGAGGAAATTGTAAAAGTTGAAAAAAGGCATTTGGTTTCTCCAGTTGTAACTTGATTTCACTCGTTTTCTCCCCGCTGCCCGGTTGGCGATTGCCGTGGCTTTCAAAGCACCCGGCACCCGCACCTTTGATCAACGAGATGCCCTTGGTCGCACCCGGTTCGAAAACGGTTCAAAAAAAGATTCTGGCGTGGACAGGCGGGCAAAGAGCCGTCTCTGCCCGTGCTCAATCAGTGTGCATCGCACGGCTGCGGGGACCGCAGCACGCGGGCGTCAAAGCTCTGGTTTGGGCAGGGTGTCACGGAGGGGCGTCCCGCAGGACGGCGGCTCTATTCGGCCAGATGACAGGCCACGCGGGACGCATTCAGTTTGCGCATCACGGGCCGTTCCATCTTGCAGATGTCGGTCGCAATCGGGCAACGCGGATGGAAGGCGCAGCCGGTCGGTGGATTGATGGGATCGGGGATCTCCCCCTCCGGCAATTCCGCTTCGCGGCCAAACCCGTCCATGCGCGGGGCGGCTTCCAGCAGCATCTTGGTGTAGGGGTGTTTGGTGTTGGCAAACAGATCCTCGGGGCTGGCTTCTTCAACCAACCGGCCCAGATAGAGAACGCCAATGCGGTCCGCCATATGCTGTACGACGGTCAGGTCATGGCTGATCAACACATAGGTCAGGCCGAAGTTGTCCTTCAGGTCGCTCATCAGGTTAAGCACCTGCGCCTGTACCGATACGTCGAGCGCCGATGTCGGCTCATCGCAGACAATCAGCTTTGGCTCCGACGACAGCGCGCGGGCGATACAAATCCGCTGACGCTGCCCGCCTGAGAACTCATGCGGGAACTTGCCTGCATCAAGGGCGGACAGGCCGACCTGTTCCAGCAGTTTTTCCGCCAGACCCGTGGCATCCCCACCCCGCGCGACAACGGGTTCGACGATGATATCCCGCACCCGCCAGCGCGGGTTGAGAGAGGCAAAGGGGTCCTGAAAGATCATCTGGATGTCAGAGCGGATCAGATCCACCTTGCTGGCGTCTGTTTCACTGGCAAGGTTCACGCCGTTGATCTCAACCGTGCCGGATGTCGGTGTCAGCAACCCGACCAGCATGCGCCCGATGGTGGATTTGCCGGAACCGCTTTCCCCCACAAGCGCGTAGGTGCTGCGTTCCTCCACCTCGAAATCCACATCTGACACCGCTGTCAGGAATGCCTTCGCCCGCCGCTCGATCACGCGGTTCAGCCAGGGTTTGGACACGTCAAAGACGCGGGTGAGAGATTTGACGGAAATCAGAGTCATTACGATGCCTTTGCTGCGACCATCGGGAACCAGCAGGCGGCATGGCCTTCCGCGATTTGCGGGGCAGGGGCGCCCTTGCACTTGGCCTGCGCGTAGGCGCAGCGGGGGTGGAAAGCGCAGCCTTCGGGCACCTTGTTGAGCCGGGGCATCGCACCTTCGATCTGGTGGAGCCGTTCCTTGCCCTGGGACGCCAGCGGGGTAGAGGCCATCAGACCGTGTGTATAGGGATGGCGTGGCGCAGTCAGCACATCGCGCACCGCGCCCAGTTCTGCCAGTCGTCCCGCGTACATCACCGCCACGCGGTCCGCCGCTTCGGCAATCACGCCCATGTCGTGGGTGATCAGCATCACTGCCGTGCCCCGGTCGCGGCAGAGCCGCTTCAGCAGCGCAATGATCTGCGCCTGAACGGAGACATCCAGCGCCGTCGTGGGTTCATCCGCGATGATCAGCGAGGGTTCAGCGCAGAGGGCAAGGGCGATCACCACACGCTGCCGCATGCCGCCGCTGAACTCATGCGGGTAGCTGTCGATCCGTTCGGCCGCACCCGGAATGCCAACTTCTTCGAGGGCTGCGATAGCGCGTTTGTCCGCCTCCGCGCGGCTGATGTCGAGGTGGGTCAGCATCGTTTCGGTCAGTTGATCTCCGACGGTCAGCAGCGGGTTGAGCGAAGTCAGCGGGTCCTGAAACACCATCCCGATGTGCTTGCCACGCAAGCGGCGCATGTCTTCGCCCTTGAGCGCGTCGATGCGCGCGCCATTGAGCCAGATTTCCCCCGCCGCAATATGGGCGGGCGGGCTGAGCAGGCCGATCACGGCATTGCCCGCCATGGATTTGCCCGCGCCGCTTTCGCCCACAACGCCCAGAATTTCGCCCGCGCGGATGTCATAGCTCACCCCGTCGACGGGTTTGACAATGCCCGCACGGGTGGGGATTTCGACGGACAGCCCGCGGATCGACAGAACAACCTCAGACATCAGCGCAACCTCGGGTTCAGCGCATCGCGCAGCCAGTCGCCCAGCAGGTTGACGCTGAGCGCCAGCAGCAAAAGCGTGCAGGCGGGGAAAAGCAGGATCCACCATTCGCCGGAGAACAGGAACCCTTGCCCGATGCGGATCAAAGTGCCAAGCGACGGCTGCGTGGCCGGCGCCCCCACGCCCAGAAAGCTGAGCGTGGCTTCGGCAATGATCGCCAGCGCGAGCGAGATTGTCGCGATCACCAGCACCGGGGAAAGCACGTTGGGCAGGATGTGGCGCAGCATGATCGCATAAGGCGTGCGGCCAATCAGGCGGGCCGCTTCGACGTATTCCTTGCGTTTCTCAACCAGTGTGGCCCCGCGCACGACACGCGCGAACTGCACCCAATCGCTGAGGCCAATGGCGAGGATCAGCACCCAGATCGCCATCTGGTCGCGGTATTCAACGGGGGTAAACCCTTTGGCGACGCCAAAGATCAACATCGCCACAAGGATCGAAGGGAAAGTCAGCTGCACGTCTGCCGTGCGCATGATGATCGTTTCCGTCCAGCCCCCCACATAGCCGGAGATCAGCCCCAGCGTGATGCCCAGTACCATCGCAAAGAGCACCGCCGCCACCCCGACAAAGAGCGAGACCCGCATGCCGTAGAGGATGGTCGAATAGACATCGCGTCCCTGATCATCGGTGCCCAGCCAGAAGCTGTCTCCGGTAAAGGCGTTGGGTGCCATGGGTGGCGTGAAGCCGTTCATCAGGTTCAGCGACGCGGGATCGAACGGATTGGTTGGGGCAATCAGCGGGGCAAAGACCGCAGACAGCACAAGGATCAGCACCACGACGGTCGAGGCGACCGCCACAGGCGAGCGTTTGAACATGTAGAAGATGTCACTGTCGAGAAACACGCGCAGGCGTGATTGCTCCACCGGTTTTGCAGGCATTTCTTTTGCAGGCATATCGGTCATCAGTGCCCTCCCGCACGGTCAACGCGCAGACGCGGGTCGATGAAGAAGTAAAGAATATCAACGATCAGGTTGATGCCCACGAACATCACCGAAATCAGCATCAGATAGGCGGCCATCACCGGGATATCGACAAATTGCACTGCGTTGATGAACAGCAATCCAACGCCCGGCCATTGGAACACCGTCTCTGTGATGATCGCGAAGGCGATGATCGCGCCCAGTTGCAGGCCAATGACGGTGATCACCGGCACCATCGTGTTCTTGAGCGCATGGCGGAAGTTGATCGCGCGCTCCTGCAAGCCGCGCGCGCGGGCGAAGCGGATGTAGTCCTGCCGGAGCACCTCCAGCATCTCGGACCGGACCAGCCGCATGATCAGGGTCATCTGGTACAGGCCCAGCGTGATGGACGGCAGGATCAGCGCCTTGAGGCCGGATGCCGTCAGCAATCCCGTCGACCAATTGCCCACCTGCACCGTATCGCCGCGCCCGAAACTGGGCAGCCAGCCCAGCTCAACCGAGAAGATGTAGATCAACAGGATCCCGATCAGGAAGGTCGGCAGCGATACGCCAATGAGAGAGGCGGACATGATGAAATTCGCCACAAAACCGTCGCGCCGGATCGCGGTAAAGACGCCAAAGGCGATGCCAAACACAATGGCGAGGATGCCTGAGACAGCAGCCAGTTCCAGTGTCGCGGGGGCACGTTCCAGCAGGATTTCCGCCACAGGACGTCCCTGCCGGTAACTGACCCCGAAGTTGCCCTGCACGGCTTCCTGCAGGAACTTGTAGTATTGCACAGGGAAAGACCGGTCGAGGCCAAGCTGCGCGCGCAACCGGTCGATGTCCTCCTGCGTGCGTTCCTGCCCCAGCATATTGTCGATGGGATCGCCGACAAAATGGAACATCGCAAAGGCCACCAGCCCGACAATCAGCAGGACAAGTGCTGACTGCACAATGCGACGAATGATATAGGCCAGCATGATGGTGAACTTCCCAAGGGTCGGCGGGCTGACGCGCCCTCCGGATGGACTTAGTTAACAGTGACCCAGCGCAGGATAAAGAAGTTATCCGGGCGTTGTACCAAATCAATATTGGCGCGTGTCCCCCAGACCAGTGGCTGGACGTATAGCGGCACGTAGGCCGTCTCATCCTGCAAGGTCTGTGCGACCTCATCCAGCATCGCCTGACGTTTGGGTTCATCAATTTCCGACTGGATCATGGGCAGCAGCTCATCCACGCGCGCGTTTGAATAGCCACCGAAGTTCCAGCTGCCCAGACGTTTTTCCTCATTCGGGGTCGAGGCGAGGAAACGGATGGGGTGTTCGGCGTCAAAGGTGCCGGGGGACCAGCCCAGAAGATACATGTCGAAGTTGTCAGCCCGCAGTTCCGGCCAGTAGTTCTGCACCGGCATCGCATCCAGCGTGGCGCGTATGCCGACCTGTGCCAGCATCCCGGTGATCGCCTGACAGACCGCCTCGTCGTTGAGGTAACGATCGTTGGGGCATTTGAGGCCGAAGGAGAACCCATCAGCATACCCAGCTTCGGCCAGCAGGGCGCGGGCGGCGTCCGGATCATAGGCGGCATCATTGCTGAGCGCCTTGGAATAGCCGCGCATCGCAGGGCTGACCAATTGGTTCACCGCTTTGGCATTGCCGCGCATCGTGGTTTGCAGGATCGCGGGCACGTTGATGGCATGGGCCACCGCGCGGCGCACGCGCGCATCGGCAAAGGGATTGGCATCCGTGGTTTCGGCAGAATACTTCAGCGCATCCACTTCATGCGGGAAGCCCAGCATGATCACGCGCGCCTCGATCCCCTGAATGACCTTCACGTTCGCGTCGCTTTTCAGGCGTGCGACGTCCTGTACCGGCACGGGGTTGATGAAATCCACATCCCCCGACAGCAATGCGGCCAAAGCGGTCGCCGGATTCTGGATCGGCGTCAGTTCGGCGCGGGTAATGTTATGTGTGGCGTCCCCCCACCATCCTGCATGTGGCTCCAGCACGGTGCGCAGGCCCGGTTCCCGGTTGGTGATGGCAAAAGCGCCCGTGCCGTTGGTGTTCAGCGTCGCGTAATTGCCGCTTTCCTTGTTCGGGCGCGTGGCATCGTTGGCCGCCGCCCAATCACTGTCCATGATCATCCAGTTCGCAATGCTGTCCGGGAAGATCGGGTTGGGGGAGGTGGTCATGATATCAACGGTGTAGTCATCCACCACGATCACGTCCGACACCGGAGAGAACCAGCTGCGGGTATCGGCTTCCTCGCTTGAGGCGCGCTGATACGAAAACAGAACGTCGGCGGCGGTGAAGGCCGCACCGTCTTGAAAGGTCACCCCCTCGCGCAGTTTGAAACGCCAGCCTGCGCCGGCACCTATCGGTTCCCAGCTTGTGGCAAGCGCGGGTTCAATTGCCATGTCCTGCCCGCGTCGGACCAACCCTTCGTAGACGTTGTTGAGAAAGCCCAGAACCGGGGCGGAGTTCACGGCATGGGGGTCCATCGTCTGCGGATCGGTCGTGACCGCCCATGTGAAGTCCGCTGCCTGCACGGCAGGGGCCATCGCGGCAATGAGGGCTGCATAGCTGAGGGTGCGTAACATCTGAGGTCCTTCCCTGGGCCCAGGCCCATGGCTTTGCGGGTGCGTGAAACAGAGAGCGGCGCGCCGGGATGTCCGGCGCGCCGCGTCTGAGGTTACTTCATGGTGAAGTATTTGACCTTTGGCTGATCCTCGGGATCAACTTCGATGCCGACTTTTTCCGACATGCCCCAGTTCAGAACCTGGTGGTGGATCGGGATGTACAGCTGCTCATCCTGCACGACCCGCCAGATCTTGGCGATGTCGGCATTGCGCGCCTCCAGATCGGTGTTGGAGGCCAGTGATTTGATCATGCCATCCACGTCGTCATTGTCAAAACCGGTACCGTTCCATGTGCCGATATCGGATTCACGGCCGTGCACGAGGAAGTTGAAGATATACTCGGAATCGTAGGTCGGCACGCCCCAGCCCAGCATGTAGAAGTCGGTCTTGCCATCGGTGATCTTGGGGAAGTGCTGCGCCTTGGGGATCGCATCAAGGTTCACGGTGATGCCGATCTGGCCCAGCATGCCAACGGCCGCCTGACAGATGCCTTCGTCGTTGATGTAACGATCGTTCGGGCAATCCAGCCGGATGGAGAACCCATCGCCGTAGCCCGCTTCGGCCATCAGCGCCTTGGCACCTTCGATGTCCGTGGAGGATTCACCGTCCATCGCAGCCGTCCATCCGTTGACGAAAGGCGGTGCGATCATGCCCGCAGGCTCACTTTGGCCGCGCATCACAACCTGACGGATCGCATCGCGGTTGATCGCCATGGACATCGCCTTGCGCACGCGCACGTCTGCCAATGGGTTTTTCCCATCGACGTTGTCGGCTTCGATGTCATCGGCCCCCTGGTTCATCCCAAAGAAGATCACCCGGTTCTGCGGGGCCTGTTTGACCACCAGACCGTCAGCGGCATTCACGCGCTCAAGGTCCTGCACCGGCATGTCCTGAAGGAAGTCGATCTCACCTGACAGCATCGCGGCCACGCGGGTCGCAGCGTTCTGAATGGGGGTGTAGACAATCTCGCTCACTTCCAGCGGGAACTGATCACGGCCCCAGTAGTTTTCATTCCGCGCCATGACGGTTTTGACGTCGGGCTCGCGGCTGACCAGCGTGTAAGGGCCGGTGCCGTTTACATTGGTGGTGGCAAAAGTGATCTCACCGCCTTCGAAATCCTGCACGTTGACGGTGTTGTTCGCCTCCGTCCAACCTTTGTCCATCATGTAGAGGTTTGTCAGGTTCGAGGGCAGGATCGGGTTCGGACCATCGGTCACGATCTCAACAGTATAATCGCCCACCGCGCGCACTTCGGCGATGGAGCCGATGAGCTCTTTCATATCCGAGTTGGGCTGCTTGGCGCGCTCAAAGCTGAACACCACGTCTTCGGCATTGAAATCCGCACCGTCGTGGAATTTCACGCCCTGACGCAGGTTGAACACCCAGACGTTCGGATCGTCGGCTTTTGGTGCCCAATCGGTCGCCAGTGCAGGTTCAAACGCGCCAGTCACGTCGCGGATGATCAGCGGCTCATACATCTGGTGCCGGATCGTGTGCGTCGGTCCTTCGTTCTGCGAATGCGGGTCAAGCGTCAGCGCGTCGCCAGAGCGCGCCCAGCGTAGCGTTTCCGCGCTCAGCGGTGCGGCTGTGGTCAGCAGCATCGCCGCGACTGTCAGTGCCGTTGTCGATTTCATTTTCAGATCCCCTGTGTTGTTGTTTTTTTACAGCCTGTAAACTTCGCTGATTTTCCGCCAATGGCAAGGGCTATGGGGCGTCTGCCTGACGGATTTCCCGATTTTTTTTGGCGCGGCCGAGGCTGATCTCTTCTGAAATCCGAAGGAGATGCCCTGCCGTGCAAAGGGGCTGGTCAAGGTGTGGCGGTTCTCACTACTGTGCGGAGCATGTCCGCATTCCCAATAGCATGGCTGGTCAGCGTCTCATTGTGTGTCGCTGCCTATGTGCTTGCTTGGAATACACGCATACCACGCCGGTCGCGGGTCTTTTTCTGCCTGTTCCTGCTGTGTCTGACCTGTGTCACGGTGTTTCTGGGCATGCGGGTTACGTTCGACTGGAACTGGCCTGCGCGGATGCAGCCCTATGCTGCGATCTTGGCGGCGCCTTTTGCCTATCTTGGGTTTGCGGGACTGATGGAGGACACGGCCGCAGGCTGGCGCCGGACGTTGGTGCGCCATGGTGGGGTTGTTCTGGTTGGGCTGGCAGGGCTGGCGGCACCGTTTCAGGTCTCCGCCGATGTGTTCATCCTTGCCATCAACTGCATCTATCTCGTCTGTCTTGCCCGGCTGCTGGGATATCGACCTGATGCGTTCATATCGGTGCCGCAGCATGCCGTTGGTCTGTGGCGCATGGCCATCTACGTGACCATTGCGCTGCTGGGTCTGATGGTGGCCGCAGATGCGCTGGTGTTTGCGATCAGCCTTGTGGCGCGGGATGCGCAGTTGATGACGCTGCTCACCGGAGTGTCGGGGCTTTTTGCCGGGTTTGTCCTTGTTGTGGCCTTGGCGGGTGTGCCGCTGATCTGGCAGACCGCGCAGGGTGTTGGCGCAGGTGTTGCCGCGCCGTCCGATGGGGACAAAGCTCTGGTGCAGGCCTTTGACGCGATCCTGAAGGACAAGGCCTTGTTCCGCGACAGCAACCTGACACTGGCCCGGAGCGCAAAGCGTCTGTCGGTCCCGGCGCGGGACCTTTCAGGTGCGATCAATCGGGTCACGTCACAGAATTTCTCGCGGTTTATCAACGGCTACCGTATCGAATACGCGACCTGCGCCTTGCGCGACACCGATCTGCCCGTCACGGAAATCATGTTCGAAGCCGGTTTTCTGTCGAAATCCAACTTCAACACAGAGTTTCGCCGCGTGACGGGGCAGACCCCCTCGGCCTTTCGAAAACAGACCGCAACCGAATAGGTCACCTGCGGTCTGCTTTCACGGCCAATCAAACGCTGTGGCAGGAAACGCGGTGGGTTCTGACGCCGAAGATGTCTCCCAGGATATTGCGACCGGGGTTGATGACAAACCCAAAGCTCTCCTCCAATCCGGACTGCATGAGGATATCGGTGTGCGGGGTCATCCGCGTGCTGACGTCGAAACTGTCGCTTACCACATCGCGGCCATGGGCCAGCGCCCGTGCGGCACGTCGGCTTTTGATCACCAGATGGATCGGCTCGGACAGATGGCCTGAAATCTGATCCCCGCTGAGATCGCCGGCAACAAAACGGACGGGAAAAGTCAGGCAAATGCCCGGCGCATCCGTGCGCAGGACAGCCCTGCCGCTGCCTGCGATGCCGCGCAGCTGCAACAGCGTGACTTCGCGGGGGCGCGGCACAATGAGAAAGCCGAACGCGCCGACCGGAATGCTATGCCCGGCGCTCGTCTGAACGGCATGCCGGGTCGCAATGGCGTCTGTCGGGTGGGGCACATCGGCTGTTGCCGGGCTGTTTGTTGATGCGCAAAAGGCAAAAACGGCGAGGGTTCGATTGATGAAGTTTGGGAAAGACATGGTGTAATCCTGTGTTGGTGTCATATCGGCCTCCCGGACGGGGCGGCGACCTCCAACAAAGCGGTCCGGCGCGCAATCTTCGCCCGGAGACGCGATTCAGAACGTCCTGAATCGCGATTCAGACATGTCTAGTCAGAAGCGGATGAACGGCTCAGCAGCAAGAGCCGTCCATAGTGTATGGCAAAACCCAGAAAGGCCGTGACCCAGAGAACCGCAGCGGCCCAGTAAAAAGGGGTCGCAAGGCCGGGCCAGACGCCCGCAAAGACGCGCAGGACAACGGCAAGGATCAGCGCGCCGTAGATCATGACCGTCCCGCCGGTCGCGGTGAGCGGCTGTCCAGTGTGACCCAGCGTTGCACGGGTCATAATCGCAAGTGTCATCAACCCAATCGCGCCCGCCATCCACAGGTGCTGCACCGTTCCACGACCTGCCGTGCCGGGGATCAGGATTTCCAAAGCAAGGGCCATCGCGCCGAGCGGGACAAAGGCATAGGCAACATGCAGCACCGCGATCAGCGGTTCGGCAAGCGTCCATCTGCCGGCCCAGCGCGCCAGCCGCAGGATATGCAGCACACCGGCCACCGCCAGCAGCGCAGCCACCCAACGGGCATCCGGCATCGCGACCCAACCGGTCAAAGCCACTAGCATCGCCAGCAAGGCGATCTTGTCGAAGCGCTGCATCGGCGGAACCGGCAGGGTTGTCGCGTTCTGCTTGGCCAGCCAGTTGCGTGTGAAGGAGGGGACGACCCGCCCGCCGATGACGCTGATCATCAAAATACCCGCGCCAAGGCCGATGCGCAGGCCATAGCCCTGAGCGGGATATGCGCCTGAGGCGGCTTCCCAGTGAAAGACTGCGTCGCCGATCATGATGAGCACCAGCATGCCCAGCACCATCAGGTTGCGCCAGTTGCGGCCCGCGATGATCTCTCGGGCGATGACTGCGGTCAGGGCCACGGGCATGGCCAGATCAATCAGGGCAGTGGCAAAGGGGGGCAGGTAAGATGACAGGGCAACCGCCGCGCGTCCGGCGATCCAGAGCGCAAACAGCAGCGCAAGCGGCCAGCCGACAATCGGCAGGCGCCCGGTCCAGTTGGGGACCGCTGTCAGCAAAAAGCCTGCCACGACAGCCAGCAGGTATCCAAACAAGAAGGCATGTGCGTGCCAGGACACCGGGTCAAACGCCGTGGGCAGGGTCACGCCACCGGTCATCATCGGCACCCACAAAAGCATCGCAATCACCGCCCACAGGGCCGCCCCAAGAAAGAAGGGTCGAAAGCCGTAGCTGAGCAATGCCGGACCATGCCAGTGGCGCATTTGTTCGACCGTGCGGGCCATATGTTGTCCTACCATTCCTGTACGCCCCAAGCATCCGGGCGCACCACACACTGCTTTATCCACCGAAGGGTCAGGGCAAGGCTTTGATCTCACTCAAATCGCGGCCCCTTTCTGTCCAGAGCTTCCGACGGTTTCGCGCCCGCGTTGCCTTGACTTTGGTTAAGGATAAAGACGCCCATTCCCTGAATAGTCGCGCGGAGGAGCCTCCGCATGTTTCCATTCAGGGTTGTTGTCGCAGTGTGCTGCGTTTTTCTGGTGAGCCTTTTGGCCACAGCGCGCAGCAGTGCTGCCGACACATTGGCAACCTTCCTGCCGAACCTCAGCGCGGCCGACTTCGCCGAGGGCGCTGATGGGTTCGGCGCGATTGACCCCGACACAAAAGTCGCCGCTGTTCTCAAGGGTGGCGCGACGGTTGGCTACGTTTTCCTGACCTCTGACTTCGTCGGCACAACGGGGTATTCCGGCAAGCCCATCCACGTGGTGGCGGGCATCGACCCGGATGCCAACCTGATGGCGGCGCATCTGGTCAAACACTCCGAACCCATCGTGCTGATCGGCATCCCGGATCGCAAGATCAAGGCGCTTACCGAAGGGTATCGGGGCCTCGACCTGAAAGTTGAGGCTGAGACGGGGGGCGCAGGGCATGAGCTGGACATCATCTCTGGTGCCACGGTCACGATCATGGTGATCGACGACAGCATCGTGCGCGCAGGCATCAAGGTGGCGCGGATGCTGGCACTTGGGGGCCTTGCCCCGTCAGTGGCCGTCCCCCGTCGGGAGATTGACCGCACCAGTGATGCAACGGCGGACTGGATGACGCTGACGGGCGATGGATCAGTGCGGCAGCTGGCCCTGGACATCGGTCAGGTCAACCGCGCGTTTGAACAGGGCGGGGATGAAAAAGCCATCGCGCGCCCCGAACCCGGCGCGGCAGAGGACACCTTTATCGAGATGACGGCAGCGATTGTCAGCATCCCCGAGATTGGCCGCACCCTGCTGGGCGAAGCGGAATACGCCAACCTGACGGAGTGGCTGGAGGAGGGCGAAGAAGCGATCCTTGTCACCGGGCGGGGCACGTATTCCTTCAAGGGCTCGGGTTACGTGCGGGGCGGCATCTTTGACCGTATTCAGCTTATTCAAGGCGACCGCGCCGTGCGGTTCTTTGACCGCGATCACAAGCGGCTGGGCCGTCTGGCCCCCGAAGATGCGCCTGCCTTTGTCGAACTGGACCTTTTCAAGATCCCTGCCGATGCCGAGTTTGATCCGGCGGCGCCGTGGCGGCTGCAACTGCTGGTCCAGCGCGCCACCGGCGCGGTCAGCAAGGCGTTTGTGACATCTGATCTGGGCTACCAATTGCCGGAACGTTTCATCAAGGCGGCACCTGTCACCCATCCCGTGGTAGAGGATGAGGCCGCCGCCAAAGCCGCGCTCTGGCAGCGGGTGTGGCGCGACAAACAGGTTGAGATCGGCATTCTGGCTGCCATGCTGGGCGTGCTGACCGGCATCTTCTTTTTCCAGAAACAGATCACCCGCAACGCCCGGTTTTTCTACTGGCTGCGGGTTGGCTATCTGACCGTGACGCTGGTGTTCCTTGGCTGGATGATGAACGCGCAATTGTCGGTGGTGAACCTGCTGGCGCTGGGTGGCGCGATGCGGTCGGGGTTCTCATGGGATGCTTTCCTGCTGGACCCGCTGGTGTTCATCCAGTGGTTCGCGATTGCAGCCGCATTGCTGTTCTGGGGCAGGGGGGCCTATTGCGGCTGGCTGTGTCCTTTCGGCGCCTTGCAGGAGTTGTCCAACAAGATCGCGCGGGCGGTGAAAATCCCGCAATTCGATCTGCCATGGGGCCTGCATGAGCGGTTATGGCCTGCCAAGTACATGATCTTCCTCGGCCTCTTTGCCGTTTCGCTCACCTCATTGCCCCGCGCCGAAGCGCTGGCAGAGGTGGAGCCGTTCAAGACCGCGATCATCCTGAAATTCGCCCGCGACTGGCCTTTCGTGGTTTTTGCGCTGGGGATGCTGGCGATTGGGCTGTTCGTGGAGCGTTTCTATTGCCGCTACGTCTGCCCGCTGGGGGCGGCGCTGGCGATCCCTGCGCGCATCCGCATGTTCGACTGGCTCAAACGCTACCGCGACTGCGGCAACCCTTGCCACACCTGCGCCAATGAATGCCCCGTTCAGGCGATCCACCCAACCGGAGAGATCAACCCGAACGAATGTGTGAACTGCCTGCATTGTCAGGTGCTCTACCAGTCCGAGGCCAAATGCCCGGTGATCATCAAACAAGTCAGACGCCGCGCCAAAAGTGCGGCCAGCACGGAGGCACTGGAGGCCTTCACCAAGAAACCACCTGTTTTGGAAACGCAATAAAGAAGGAGACGCACCATGTCTGAAGAAGAACGCAAGTCAAAGATGCGATTGAACCGCCGCCAATTGATGGGGGCAACTGCCGGAGGGGCTGCATTGGCTGCTGCGGGCGGGGCAGGATTGCTGGGCAGTGCAACGCCCGCCCATGCGGCGGAAGGCAACTTCAACCTCGCGCCCGGTGAGCTGGATGAATACTACGGCTTCTGGTCGTCTGGTCAGACGGGCGAAGTGCGTATCCTGGGCTTTCCGTCCATGCGCGAGTTGATGCGCATTCCGGTCTTCAACCGGTGCTCCGCCACCGGCTGGGGTCAGACCAACGAGAGCCTTCAGGTCCTGACCGAAGGCCTGCTGCCAGAGACCAAGGAAATGCTCGCCAAGCGCGGCATGAAAACCTACGACAATGGCGATCTGCACCACCCGCATATGTCGTTCACCGACGGCACCTATGATGGTCGTTACATCTTCGCCAATGACAAGGCGAACACGCGGGTCGCGCGTATCCGTTGTGACATCATGAAATGCGACAAGATCATTGAGATCCCCAATGCCCAGGACATCCACGGCATGCGGCCGCAAAAGTATCCGCGCACCGGATATATCTTTGCCAATGGCGAACACGAAGTGCCCTTGGTGAACGATGGCAAAGTGCTCGACAAGCCAGAGGAATACGTGAACATCTTCACCGCCATTGATGGCGATGAGATGAAAGTCGCCTGGCAGGTGATCGTCAGCGGCAACCTTGATAACTGCGATGCGGATTATCAGGGCAAATACGCTTTTGCGACCTCCTATAACTCTGAGATGGGGATGAACCTTGCCGAAATGACGGCGAATGAGACGGATCACTGCGTGGTCTTCAACATCAAGGCCATCGAAGCAGCGGTCGCCGCTGGCGAAGGTCAGATGCTGAACGGCGTGCGGGTGCTCGACGGGCGCAAGACGGCGGGCAGCCAGCTCACCCGCTACATCCCGATCCCGAACAGCCCGCACGGCTGTAACGCGGCCCCCGACAAGCAGCATATCGTGATCAACGGCAAACTGTCGCCCACGGTATCGGTGATCGATGTCACAAAGGTCGATGCGGTGTTTGAAGGCGCGGACCCACGGTCTGCCATCGTGGCGGAGCCTGAGCTGGGTCTGGGCCCGCTTCACACGGCGTTTGACGGCAAAGGCAACTGCTTTACCACGCTGTTCCTTGATAGCCAGGTGGTCAAGTGGAACATGGCGAAAGCCATTGAGGCCTACGGTGGGGCGGATGTGGATCCGATCATTTCCAAAGTCGATGTGCATTACCAGCCGGGCCACAACTCCACCTCTATGGGGGAGACGGCGGAAGCCGACGGCAAATGGCTGATCTCGATGAACAAGTTTTCCAAGGACCGGTTCCTGAACACAGGGCCGCTGAAGCCGGAGAACGAGCAGTTGATCGACATCTCAAGCGATCAGATGAAGGTGGTGCATGACGGCCCGACTTTTGCCGAACCGCATGACAGTATCATCGTACATGCCTCAAAGGTGAACCCGGTCAACATCTACAGCCGCGATGATCCGGGCTGGGAAGCCGCGCGTCGGCAGGCGGCAGCGGATGGTGTGGATCTTGAGGACGGGCATCCCGAACCCATCCGGGATGGCAACAAGGTGCGGGTCTACATGTACTCCATCGCGCCTGAGTTCAGCCTTGAGAAGTTCACTGTGCAGCAGGGGGATGAGGTGACGATCTATGTCACCAATCTGGATGACATCGACGATGTGACCCATGGTTTCTGCCTGTCCAACCACGGGATCGCGATGGAAGTGGGACCGCAGCAGACGTCTTCGGTCACGTTCACAGCGGACCGTCCGGGCGTGCATTGGTACTACTGCCAGTGGTTCTGCCATGCCCTCCACATGGAGATGCGCGGCCGGATGTTCGTCGAACCCCGGTCGGCTTGAAGCGATGGGTCTGTTGAGGGTGATCCTGTTGGTATTGATCGGCGCTGTCCCTGCGCTGGCCGGTACCGGCACGCCCTTGCAGCCCATGGTGGACGCCGCTCCACCGGGTGCGGTGTTGCGGCTGGCGCCGGGCCTTTACGAAGGCCCGGTGCATATCTCACGTGGCATAAAGCTGATCGGCGGGGACGGGGTCCGGGTTACCGGGACCGGGCAAGGCTCGGTCGTGACGGTGGATGCGCCGGGTGTCGTCGTCGAGGGGTTGCTGATCAGCGGATCGGGTGATGATCACGAAACGAAGGACGCTGGCATCACCCTGACGAAAGCCGCCATGGGCGCGGTGATTGCGGGGAATGTCCTGCACGGGAACCTCTACGGCATTGATGTGCACGGCGCGCGGGATGCGGTGATCCGCGGCAATGTCATCGAAGGCCGCCAAGGCCACCGGATGAACCAGCGCGGCAACGGCATCTACGTCTGGAATGCGCCGGGTACGATTGTCGAAGGCAACGATGTGCGCTGGGGCCGGGATGGCATCTTCGTCAATACCTCCAAGCGCAACATCTTTCGCGGCAACCGGTTCCGCGACCTGCGGTTTGCGGTGCACTACATGTATGCCAACGAAAGCGAGGTCAGCGGAAACCTCTCGATGGGCAACCACCTCGGCTTTGCAGTGATGTATTCCAAACGGGTCAAGGTGCTGGACAATGTCTCTATCAATGACCGGGACCACGGGGTGATGCTGAACTTCACCAACCGGTCCGAGGTGCGCGGCAACTACGTGCAGGACGGCGCGAAGAAGTGCCTCTTCGTCTACAACGCCCACAAGAACACGATTGAAGACAACCGGTTCGAACGCTGCGGCATCGGCATCCATTTCACCGCCGGGTCCGAGCGGAACACAGTGACCGGCAACGCCTTTGTCGGCAACCGGACGCAGGTCAAATACGTCTCCACCAAATGGCTCGACTGGGCGACAGAGGGTCGGGGGAACTACTGGTCCGATTTCGTGGCAACCGATCTGGATGGCAACGGGATCGCCGACGGCACCTACCGGCCCAATGACAGCATTGATCAGGTCTTGTGGAGCCAACCCGCCGCCCGGCTTTTGCTGGGATCGCCAGCGGTGCAACTGGTGCAATGGGCGCAGTCGGCGTTTCCCGCGCTGACCCCCGGCGGGGTGATGGACAGCGCACCTTTGATGCGCCCGGTGGAGATTTCCGTGCCGGACTGGGGGGCAGGCTATGGTGGATAGATCCGTTCTTGAGGTGGCGAACCTCACCCGGCGCTTCAAAGGCGATGGCGGTGTGTCAGATGTGTCGCTTACTGTTCAGGCAGGAGAGCGCGTTGCGCTCCTGGGGCACAACGGCGCGGGCAAATCGACCTTGATGAAAGGCATCCTCGGCCTGCTGCCGATTGACCGTGGCCGCGTGCTGATTGCAGGGCACGCGATCGGCAGTGCAGCGGCGCGGGCGGCGGTGGCCTATCTGCCCGAAGCGGTGGCGTTTCATCCCGCGCTGACGGGACGCGAGCAATTGCGGCTTTTTGCCAAGCTGGCCAGAGTACACCGCAAGGAAGCGGATGATTTGCTGGATCACGTGGGGCTGGGCCACGCCGCCGACCGGCGCATCGGCACCTACTCCAAGGGCATGCGCCAGCGCCTTGGCATGGCGCAGGTGTTTCTGGGCAAACCCGCACTGGCGCTGCTGGATGAGCCGACTAGCGGGCTGGACCCGATTGCGCGGCATGATCTTTACACGCTGATCGACGGGTTGGCCGCGCAGGGCACTGGCGTCATGATCGCCTCCCATGCCCTGACAGAGATTGAAGCCCGCACCGACCGCATTGCCATCCTGCGCAGGGGTGCGCTGGTGGCGGATGCGCCCTTGCCCACGCTTTTTGCGCGCGCCGGGTTGCCCATCCGTATCCGGGTTGAGGCGCCGGGTGATGCAGGCGCGCTCTTTGCCCGGTTTGGCGGGCAGCGGATCAATGGGGCGCGGGTGGAATTTGCTGTGACCCCGGATAAAAAGATGGCGCGGCTGGCTGAAGTAACGGCGCTGGGCGCGGAAGTCGCGGATATGGAAATCATTCCGCCCTCGCTCGAAGACCTCTACCGCCACTATTCGCAACAGGAGAGCAGCGCATGAGCATGATCCTTGCCATCGCCGGGGTGGAGTTCCGCATCCTGCGCCGCAACCGCTGGCTGGTGATCGCCACGGCATTGCTGGCGGTCTTTGCGCTTGCCCTGACTCTGGCCGGGGCCACGACGTCTGGTGCGCTGGGCGTTGATCTGCTGACGGTGTCGGTCGCGTCGATGACAACGCTTGCGGTCTATCTGGTGCCCTTGGTGGCGCTGTTGATGTCGTTTGAAGCCATCGCGGGGGACGCTGAACGGGGATCGCTGGCGCTGGTGCTGACCTATCCGGTGTCGCGGGGAACGCTGTTGCTGGGCAAGTTCAGCGCGCATCTGGCGGGTTTGGCCATTGCGGTGGTGATGGGGTTTGGCGTGGCGGGTGTGCTGGCCTTCGCCCTTGGGGGGGCGGGCGTGGACAGCGGGCTGGCGCTGGTGCGGCTGATGGCGGGTTCGGTCCTGTTGGGGGCGGCGTTTCTGGCTTTCGGCTACGTTGTGTCCAGTTTCAGCAGATCAGTTGCTGCGGCCGCAGGCGGCGCCGGGTTCGTCTGGCTGATCCTTGTGGTGCTCTATGATCTGGTGCTGCTGGCGTTGGTGGTCTGGGACAATGGCGGCACGTTCAGCCGACAGGTGTTCCCCTGGGTGCTGGCCGCCAACCCCGCCGATGCGCTGCGGCTCTTCAGTGTGACGGCATCCGCCGATCAGGCCTTGGTCAGTGGCATGGGCTCGGCAGTTGCGGCTTTGCCGCAGGGGGCCGCACTGGTGTCGCTGTTTGCATGGCCTTTGGTCGGCTTGATGCTGGCGCGGCTGGTTTTTGGACGGAGGGTTCCATGAGAGTGCTTTTGGTATTGTCGCTGGCCCTGCTTGCGGCCTGCAAGGATGAGGTCGCGGAAGCCCCCGATCCCTTACCGCTGACCGCTGAAAACGTGGCGTATTACTGCATGATGGACATCTCCGAACATCCCGGTCCCAAGGCGCAGATCTTTCTCGATGGCATGCCCGATCCGATCTTCTTTGCGCAGGTTCGTGATGCCTTCACCTATGTCGCCAGCGCAGAGCAGGAAGGCTATATCGCGGCCATCTACGTGAATGACATGGCGCAAGCCCCCTGGGAGACGCCCGGTGCGGACAACTGGATGCACGCCAATGACGCCCATTTCGTGATCGGGTCCGGCAAGGTCGGTGGCATGGGCGCGCCGGAACTGGTGCCCTTCTCTGATCCCGCCGCAGCGCAGAGCTTTGCGGCGCGCCATGGCGGCACAATCTACCGCATGGATGCGGTCCCCGATGAAGCCTTTCTGGCACCCGTAGAACTGGTGTTTCGGCAGGAGGAGTCCCAATGACACAGGCAACCGTAACCCGGCGCAGGCTGCTCCAGATATCAGCCGCCGTCCCCTTGGCAGGGCTGAGCGCTCAGGCCGCCGCAGCAGCGCCAGCCGCACATTGGCAAGGTGTGGCGCTTGGGGCGCC
This sequence comes from uncultured Sulfitobacter sp., assembly GCF_947500075.1. Taxonomy (GTDB): domain Bacteria; phylum Pseudomonadota; class Alphaproteobacteria; order Rhodobacterales; family Rhodobacteraceae; genus Sulfitobacter. The sequence goes on from NZ_CANMQS010000005.1 coordinate 302,125, forward strand.
CGCGCAGATCGTGCTGGCCGGGATGACGCAGGATGAAGCAGGGCCGGTCTTTGCCATGGTCCGCGATGAGATTGCCCGCCTTGAGGCGATTTTCAGCCTCTATCAGACCGGGTCCGCGCTCTCAAAACTGAACGCCGCAGGCCGTCTGACGCAGCCACCGCCCGAACTGCTGGAAGTGCTGAGCCTGTCTGCGGCTGTCTGGTCGGCCTCGGAAGGGGCCTTTGATCCAAGCATACAGAGGCTGTGGCAGGCGCGCGCGATGGGGGTGCCGGACCCGAAGGTTCAGGGTGGTTTCGGCGATCTGCGGCTTGCTGCGGATGAGATCGTGTTGCGGCCCAGGACCGCGTTGACACTCAATGGCATCGCACAGGGGTACATCACGGACCGTGTCGCCGCTGTGCTGCGCGGGCAGGGGCTGCGCGATCTGGTTGTCGACGCGGGGGAGCAACGCGCGCTGGGCATGCGGCCGGGTGACGGCGGCTGGCGGATCGGCATTGCCGCGCCGACAGGAGCGGTTCTGGCACAGGTTTCCCTGCGGGACCGGGCGCTTGCCACATCTTCGCCGGAAGGCACCGTTCTGCCAGACGGACAGGGACATATCCTTGACCCGCGCACCGGGCGTTCAACGGCGCGCTGGGGGACGGTCAGTGTCCTGCACGACAGTGCCGCCGTTGCCGATGCGCTTTCAACGGCGGCCTGCTGTCTGAATGCCCAGGACACGCAAATGATGCTCCGCCATTTTGACGGTGCCGCGCTTGCCTACCGGGGATGAGTCAGTCTTTTTGTAACATCTCGCGCAGACGGTCTTTGTCCGCGATCTGCGCCACTTGTCCGTCGATCTGAACGCCGAATTTCTGCAATTCGGAAAAGGTCCGGGACAACTGCTGTGGGCTGGTGCCCAGCTTGGCCGCGATGAGGGATTTGCTGAAAGGCAGAGTGAAGGTTGACGGCTTGTCGTTGCCCTTGGCTTGTTCCAGCAGGAATTTCGCCAGCCGCTCCCGAAGGGTGCGCGACTTGAGCCATTCGACATTGTCGACCAGCTCATGCAGCTTGCCGTAGACCGACGCCAGCGTCTGAGCGAGCACATCGCGGTTACCCTGTATGAGAGTGAGCATCATTTCGCCGTTGATGGCGAGGACCCGCAGCGGTGTCATTGCCTGGGCAGAGACAGGGTAAGGTCTTCCCAGAAAGGCAGGCGCTTCAGCGAGGCTCTCTCCGGTCCGAAAAGTTGCAATCAGCGTTTGACTCCCATCCCGTTCCTCTCTGGTGATCTGCGCCCAGCCGTCAAGGATCAGAAACAGGTTTTTGGCGCGGGTGCCGCGCTCAAACAGGTATTCCGAGCGTTCAAGAGTGATGATGGAACCTCTGGTGACAAGACTGGACATCTCCTCATCGGTCATGGCGGCGCACAGTACGGATTTTTTCAGGATGTGACGATCCTGACCATTCAGTAATGGCGCGTCCATAGTGGTGCTCCCTTGAGGCATCATAAGCTGTCGTAGCATGGGGCCCCTGTTGGAAGAACTCAAACCTGATCTGGAGCGCAGGCACTTTTTTCAGCCCCGAACTCCATATTTGAGATTCCTCAAGGACAGTTTGCCCCGCCGCAGCCATCGTGGAGCACAGGATGGATATTCCATCCATGCGGGAAAAACCCGCCGACGTGGTGCAGCCATACCGCGACAGGGACATAGAAAGAACCGACATGGAAACCATGATCGAGACGGCCAGAGAGGCCGCGATTTTCAATCGTGTGCCGCCAGCAAGAGTGGATGATCTGTTAAAACGCGCGGCCCTGCGCAGACTTGACCGCGGGTCGTCGATCTATCTGCAGGGGGAGTGGGCGCATAGTCTTTTCATCATCCTTGACGGATGGGTCAAAACCTATCGCATGACACCCTGCGGCAACGAAGCTGTTGTGGGGATTCACACCAAGTCAGATACCTTCGGAGAAGAGGCCGCACTGGCCGATCAGGACTTTGTCGCCGGTGCCGAAGCGGTGTCAGATGCCATGGTCGTGCAGATTGATGCGCATGTCCTGGCGCAGGCTCTCGCGGATGATCTGGCACTCTGCCAATCCGTTCTCTCTGGCGCGATGGAACACAACCGGTGCCTTGTCCAGCATCTCGAACAGCTCAAGTCTCACACCGGCGGCCAGCGGATCGCGGATTTTCTGCTGTCCCTTTGCAAGGGGAAACATGGCGATTGCACTGTTGTTCTGCCCTACGACAAAGTGCTGATTGCCGCATGGCTCGGCATGAAGCCGGAATCGCTCAGCCGTGCCTTTCGGCGCCTCAGAAGCTATGGTGTGACCATCAAGAAGGACCACGCCGTCATCGCCTCGGTGGAGCGTCTGGCCCAATACGCGGATGAAGACCCCGCAGAAGCATGGAGCGCACGCTGATGACCAGCAAGCTGAACACCGTCCTTGCCGCCATTGATGCCGCAAACCGTGCTGATCCGAAGGTGGCGCAGGATGACGACGGCGCAGACCAGCCTGAGGCTTATCTCTACGGGCTGCGCATGACTGCGGAACTCGACCGGCTTTTTGGGGCGCAGGCCAGCGACGTCCTGCGCATTGCCGCACGGGGGCAGCACATCGAACGCTGGCTGCTCAAACGGGCGAACTACCCCGAAGGGCGCACAGGCTATCTGACCTGGCGCCGCGATCAGGGGCGTGCGCACGGTGCGCGGTTGGCGGGTTTGATGGCCGACGCAGGCTATGACGCGCAGGAGTGTGAGCGGGTGGGTGTGTTGCTGCGCAAGGAAGGGATCAAACGGGATGCCGAGGTGCAGCAGCTTGAGGATGTGATCTGTTTCACCTTTCTGAAGTGGTACTTCGGGCCCTTTGCCGCCAAACATCCGCAGGAAAAGGTGCTCGATATCGTTGCCAAGACGGCGCGCAAGATGTCTGCCGACGCCCGAACACGGGTGCTGGCGGAGTTTGATCTGCCGGGTGAGCTTGCAGTCGCGGTCAAGGCCGCCGCGTAACACGCCGTCACGCAGCCAGCAGCAGGACCAGCATCACAGAGATCAACGCGGCAAGGCCGGCAAGGATACCCCCTTGCCAACCCATAACGCCTCTCAGCTCCAGATAGTCCAGCAGAATAAGACGCGCCTTCGCCCCGGCGATGATCAGGATCATCACCCCCATCAACGCGGCAGGCAGATCGCTGAAATGCAGCAGTGTGCTCACAACGGTCAGCGCTGCCAAAAGAACCCATGCCCGCGCAAGATTGTGTTTCGTCATAGCAGATACACCACCGGGAAGAGCAGAACCCACACCAGATCAACCATATGCCAGAACGCAGCCCCGGTCTGGACCACGCGCGGCACAGCCGACCAACCGACAAGGGCAAGGATCACGATGCCCGCGACCACATGGGCGGCATGAAACCCGGTCAGCAGGTAGTAGAACATGAAAAAACTATGCGTCTCAAAGGTGATGCCCGCCGCAGATTTACTGCTGTATTCCACCGCTTTGAGGATCAGGAACACGACACCCAGAAGGCTGGCCAATGCCAGCCACAGCCGCGTGGCCGTCACGGTCTGCGCGATCACCGCACGGGCGGCAGCATAGCCAGAGGTGACAAGGATGATCGTGTTGACGCCTGCCAGACCCACCATCAGATGCGCCTGCGCGGCTGCAAAACCCGCAGGGTCGGTCAGGCGCATCGCCATGAAGGCCAGCAATCCCGCCCCGAAGACCGCCAGTTCGGAGAAAATCAGGACCCACATCATCACCTCACCCGGCAGTCCCCGGCGGGTGACGCTCATCCGCCGTCTCCGACCAGTTGGCGGTAGAGGGCGGGCAGGGTGGTGGTCAGATGCTCGGGCTGCGCAATCACGGCATAGCCGCCGGGCCCAAACAGGCGCGGAAACCAGCTTTGTCCTTTCGGATCGACCGTGATGCCGAACACGGACTGGCCCTGCCTGCGCGCCTCAAGCACCGCTTTGCGGGTGTCTTCAATACCGTGCCGCCCTTCATAATGGTCGATGTCATTGGGTTTGCCATCGGTCAGGACCAGCAGCAGTTTGGAGGTCTGCGGCGTCCCGGACAGGTCAGCAGAGACATGGCGGATCGCGGCCCCCAGCCGGGTGTAGAACCCCGGCCGCAGGGCTGCCAGCTTGCATTCGATGGCTTCGCTCATGGGGTCGCTGAAGTCCTTGCACCGCTCCACATAGACCCGGTCCCGCCGCAGGGAGGAGAACCCATGAATGGCCAGCGGATCGCCGCAGGCATGCAGCCCCCAGGCCAGCGCCGTCAGCGCCTCGCGCTCAATGTCGATGACCGCACGGCCCGTCACAGCACTTTCAGTGCTGCGGGAGGTGTCAATCAGGATGGAAACCGCCAGATCACGCGCCGTCGGGCGGGTCTGGCACCACAACCGGTCCTGTGCGGACCCGGTGGCGGCCAGATCGGCACGGGCGCGAATGACCGATGACAGGTCCAGTGTGTCGCTGTCAGGCTGCGATTTCAACGTGACGGGGCGCGGCCGGAACGCCTCAAACTGGCGGCGCACGGTGCGGATGCGGCGCGCGGCGCGGGCATCTTGCGGGGCGGGGGCCTCCGCCGGGTCGATGTCGGAGGCATACACACAGCAATGATCCTTGAGGTAGCTGTGCGATTTCACGTCCCACTCATCATAGGTATGTCGGCCCGCAATCGCTTCGCGGTTCACGTCAGCGGCAGACAGATCAAGGTTCAGTTTGAACTTGGTTGCAGGCGCTTTGGAGATGTCTGTCAGGGACAGTTCATCCAGATCATCCATCGCTTTCTTGGCGGCATCCAGATCATCATCATCGGTGCGCCGGTTGAGGTTCAGAAAGTCTGCGAAGCTCAAGATCGCCTCGAACTTGTGCAGGATCAGACTGTCCCGCCGCTCCGTCTGATCGGCGGCTTTGCGTGTGCCCTTCTTGGTCGTGTCCAGCGTTTCCTGCTCTGTGTTTTCTTCGGCTTCCGGGGGCGTATCACTGGCCTGAAAGGGGCTTGCGTCGGCCGGGATCAACCGTAGCCACAGCGGCACGGGGCGCACTGGGCGGTAGTGGCGCGGCGCAGTATCGGGCAGGGCAGGCGGCGCGTCCCCTTCGCCAAGGGTGTAGCGGGTGAGCGCCTCAAGCGCGGCTTCGGTACGCGGCAGGGTGTTGCGGGGGCGCGCGGCAAGATGGGCGTTTTTCAAAGCCGTGTGGAGGGGTCTGAGGCCGGGACAATGTGTCAGCGTGTGCAGGGTGAGGGCTTGTGCGGATTGGATATAGGTCAGGTCGCCCGCAAGCGGATCGTCTGAGTAAGCCGGGATCTTCTCTACCCCGGCAGCACAGGCGGTCAGCCATGTGTAAAGGTTGCGGTTCAGAGGGGCGTCATCAAACAGATCAAGCGTCACGGGCAGGCGCAGGATGCCGCCGTCAAAGCTGGCTTGCGGCACGGTTTCGGCCCATGTGCCCAGCTTGCGGCGAAAGCTCAACCGGTGGTGGCTCGTCTCCGCCGCGACGGGGCGCAGTTCCACCGATGCGGGGCCGCCAAGGCCACGGAAGAGGACGGCAAGCCGCGCGGTTTCGTTCTCCAGATGCACGGCTGCTTCGGGGTATTGCGCCTCCGGCGCGTCAAAATGGCTGGCCCAGCGGTGCCAGAGCTTGCCGATGGTTTCTTCCGGCTCCCAGGGTTCGATGGCGTCTGACATCGCCTCAGCCGAAGATGGCGGTGACGATGTCGGTCAGGCCCTGTTGCACGTCCGCGTCATCCGACAAAGGCTCAATCATCGCGGCATGGATCGCCTGCGGCATCGGCATGCCCTTGGCAATCAGCGTCGCGGTATAGATCACCAACCGGGTGGAGACGCCTTCCTCAAGGTCTTGTCCCTTTAACGCCCGGAACTTTCCCGCAAGCCGCACAAGGTTGTTGCACTTTGCCGGGTCCAGCCCGCTCTCCTGTGCGACAATCTTCGTCTCCTGATCGGGAGGCGGAAAATCGAAGGTGGCGGACAGGAACCGCTGCCGGGTTGAGGGTTTCAAGGTCTTGAGAATGTTCTGATAGCCGGGGTTGTAGGAGGCCACCAACATGAAGCCGGGTGCTGCTTCCAGCGTCTCTCCGGTCCGGTCGATGGGCAGGATGCGGCGGTCATCGGTCAGCGGGTGCAGCACCACGGTCACATCCTTGCGCGCCTCCACCACCTCATCCAGATAACAGATCGCCCCCTCGCGCACCGCGCGGGTCAGCGGCCCATCGGCCCAGACCGTGTCCCCGCCTTTCAGCAGATAACGCCCGATCAGATCAGAAGCCGACAGATCATCGTGACACGCCACCGTATAGAGCGGCCGCCCCAGGCGCGCGGCCATGTGGGTCACAAACCGCGTCTTGCCGCAGCCCGTGGGCCCTTTGAGCAGAAGCGGCATTTCATTGCGAAACGCCGCTTCAAAGAGGTCACATTCGGACCCTTGTGCCATGTAAAAGGGGGCGTCTGCCACGCCCCCTGACGTTGGTGTCCGGGCAAGGTTCATTCCGCCGCCACCGGTTGCTTGTCAGCGGGGCTGATGATCTCCTTGCGGGGCAGGGCCACCGCATAGATGAACAAGAGCGCCCCAATCACCACGGCCACGCCGGAGCCGAAGCGCATCCAGTAGAACACGGTCAGCGCATCCTGCACGTCCATGAAATACTCCCCCTGTACCCGCTGCGCGTGGGTTTGCACCGTGCCCGCAAAGGTCAGCACAAAGGTCATGAAGGTCATGCCACCGGCCATCAGCCAGAAGGACGCCATGTTCAGCACCTGATTGTAGGGATCACGCTGGCGCAGGATCGGGAAGGCGTAGCTGAAGATCGCAAGGTTCAGCGACACATAGGCGCCAAAGAACGCCAGATGCCCGTGGGCGGCGGTGATCTGCGTGCCGTGGGTGTAGTAGTTGATCCCGTGCAGCGTATGCAGGAACCCCCAGACACCCGCGCCAAAGAACGCCAGCGTCGCACAGCCCAATGACCACAGCAGTGCCGCCTTGTTCGGGTGATCCTTGCGGCCTTTCCACACCATGACAAAGGCAAAGGCCATCATGCCGAAGAACGGGATCACTTCGAGGCTGGAGAATATTGACCCGATCCACTGCCAGTACCCCGGCGTGCCGATCCAATAGTAGTGGTGACCCGTCCCAAGGATGCCGGAGAAAAGGGCGGTGGCCACGATCAGATAGAGCCACTTTTCCACGATCTCCCGGTCCACGCCCGTCAGCTTGAGCATCAGAAAGGCGAGGATGGAGGCCATGATCAGCTCCCATGTGCCTTCCACCCAAAGGTGCACGACATACCACCAGTACTGCTTGTCCAGTGCGAGGTTGGAGGGGTTGTAGAAGGCAAAGAGAAACAGCAGCACCAGACCCCAAAGGCCCAGCAACAACACGTTGGAGATGGCTGTCTTGCGCCCCTTGAGGGCGGTCATGGTGACGTTGAACATGAAGATGAGCGCGGCCACCACGATGCCCAGCTTGACCCACAAGGGTTGCTCCAGGAACTCGCGCCCCTCTTTGCCCAGCAGCCAGTTGCCTTCAAACAGGTTGAACACATAGGTCACCACAACGCCCAATGTGCCAAGCACCAGGATCAGCAGCTGGATATAGGCCAGCGTGGGGGAGTGGATCTCGCATTCGCATTCCTCGGGCAGGACGAAGTACGCAGCACCCATGAACCCCAGCAAAAGCCAGACGATCAGCGAATTGGTGTGCAGCATCCGCACGATGTTGAAGGGCAGCAGTTCCGACAGAAAATTCGGGCTGACATAGATCCAACCGGCCAGCAGTCCCCCCAGAACCTGAATGGCAAAAAGCGCGAGGGCTGCGGAAAAATAGACCAGCGCGATGGATTGAGATTGATACTTCATGGCTGTGTCCCCTTACCCTGCATCATTCGGCGGCCAGTCCTGATTTCTGATCCGGTTGGTCCAGAGCAGAAACTCACTGAGCGCGCGGTATTCTTCATCGGTGAGATCGAAATTCGGCATCTGCCGCCGCCCCTCGATGCCGGTGGGCATCGCGTCCATCCACGCCTTGAGCGTCTCGAACGCCGCTTCGGGATCGTCTTCGACGCCCCAACGCTTCATCACGTTGCCCACTTCAGGGGCGAAATACGCGCCTTCTCCCAGGATGGTGTGACAGTTGATACAGGCGTTGTGTTCCCAGACACGTTTGCCATGGGCGACCTCTTCGGTCAGGCCCGCGGTGTCCGTGGACGTGGTGACGATATAGCGGTGGGAATGGACAGACAGTCCGATGAAGATGAGTATGAAAAACAGTGACCCGCCATAGAAAATGTTGCGGGCCATGGAAGTCGTGAGAACATCACGCATCCTATCCTCCTTGTTCTAGGGGCCGGATTTGGGGGCCCTGAAGATAGAATGGTTAAGGCCGCGCGCGGCGGCCTTAACGAAAGTCAAGAAAGCTCACTCGAAGGTGGCGAGATAGGCAATGACGTTGTCGATATCCGCCTCCTTGCGCAGGCCGGGGAAGGACATCTTGGTGCCATCCATGAAATCCTTCGGCTTGGTCAGATAGGCGGTGAGGCTGGCTTCGTCCCAGACCAACCCATCGGCGGCCATGGCTTTCAGCGCGTCGGAGTATTTGAAACCCGCGTTTGCGCCAGCGGCGGCATCAACGATCCCATTGAGCATCGGCCCCACCTTGTTCTTGGCACCATCCCCAACCGCATGGCAGGCTTTGCACTTGCGAAACACCTTTTCGCCCTTGGCGGCATCGCCTTCTGCAAGGGCCGGCGCGGCGAGGGCCAGCGTGAGCAGGCCGATGGAAAGTTTTTTCAACATGGGATTTCCTTTCGTTGACGTCAGGCCGCGCGGTTGCGGCGTTTGAGAACCGTACAGGTGTGCGGCTCGTGGAAGATCATCTGACAGCGAAGACAGAGGATACATTCGTTCGGGTTGATGCGGCCCAGCGGGTCGATGGCGCCCACCGTGCAGTTTTGCTCACACAAGCGGCATTCGCGCCCGCATTGCGGACGGCGGCGCAGCCAGTCGAAGATCTTGAGCTTGGCCGGGATCGCAAGCGCCGCCCCCAGCGGACAGAGATAGCGGCAATAGGCACGCTCCACATAAAGACCGACGGTCAGGATCAGACCGACAAACAGCAAGAAGGGCCAGGCGCGGACAAACCGCAACGAAATGGCGGTTTTGAACGGCTCCGCTTCGGCAAGGATCAGCGCGTCTTTCATCGCATAGAAAGACAGCGCCAGAATGGCAAGGAACAGCGTATACTTGATCACCCACAGGCGTTCATGCACCGCATTGGGGACCGCGATCTGCTTGATGCCCAGCTTCTGCGCGGCCTGATTGGTCAGCTCCTGCAACGCGCCAAAGGGGCAAAGCCATCCGCAGAAAACCCCGCGCCCCCAGAACAGCAGGCCAAGGGCGGTAAAGCCCCACAGGCAGAAGATCAGCGGCTCCAGCAGGAACACTTCCCACCGAAAGCCGCTGAGCAACGCATGGAAAAACGCGACCACCTGCACCACCGAAAGCTGCGCCCCAAGGCCCATGCCGAGCCACAGGAACGTGGTGAGCAGAAATGCCGTGCGCCCCCACAGCCACAGGCGCGGGCGTTTGACGAAGGCATCCTGAAAGAACAGGATCACAAAGAGCGTGCCCAGCATGATCCCGAGTGTGATGAGCGGGACAGTCTTGGCCTCCCAGGCTGCGCGCCACGCGGGCGGCGGCGCGGGTGGTGGGGCTGCGGGGTGCAGGAATGTCTCTCCAAGGGCGAAGGGCAGGGGGATCGGCAGGGTGACTGCATCGCGGGTTGCCGTGATGGTCACAGTGAAAGGGCGCGCGATGTCGATCCGGTCGCGGGGGATGGCGAAAAGGCTGGCTTCTTTCACCTGCGGCGCGCCCTCGGCGTCGAACTGGCCCAGCCGCTGATACCCCTCAGCCAGTGGAACAAAGGACACAGCGTCCTGCGCCAGCGTGACCCGGTCAAACACACCCGACCTGCGCCATGCAGTGCCGCGGTGGGAGTGTAATCCACGGCTGGCAATCAGCAGTGCGTCATGGTCGGCGGGCAGGGCGGCAATGGCGCGGCGGAAGGTGGCTGGACCCAGCAGGTTCTGGCCAATGGTCGCGGGATCAAGAACACTGATCCAGACCTCCAGAAAGGTGCCGTCCTTGTCCGGGATCGGTGGTCTGGCGTCGGGCAGGGCGACGGCGGCTGCGCGCAGGCTGACGCGGGTATGGGCAAAGGCGCCCATCCGCTCCAACCCGGCCCAGCTTGCGGGCGTGTAGCTGACCCGGTCCAAACCGCCATGATCCGGCGTGGCCAGCAGCCGCGCGGTATGCAGGATCGCATCACGGATCACGCCGGTGGAGACGGTCGCACGGCTGATGATGTCGGGCACCTGGGATTGCGTGTCTTCGCCTGCGCGGAGCCCTGCAAATCCGTCCACATAAGCCGCGATGTCCTGATCAGAGATGCCCAGCGTCAGGATCGGCTCTGCATGCGCAATCAGCTCGGCTCCGGTGATGGTCCCCGAGGGGTCGACCGCGACCAGAATGTCCAGCGGCTTGCCGGAATAGCCTGTCGCGTGCAGCATCTCCCAGGTGGATCCGATCTGACCGATGACATCGCGGCTTTCGGGGTCCAGCACCTGCCATTCACCCGGCGTATCGACGTCCTGTTGCAACAGCACGTCTGTACCGCTGACCCCCAGCAATCGCGCGGCCTGTGCCGCATCAGGTGCGCCCTGCGCCCACGCCAATGACGCGCCCCAAAGGGACGCGATAACGGTCAGTATCGCCAAGGTTTTCAAGCGCATCACCACCTCTGATCCGACCTTGCCGCGCACCGGGTTTGCGCGTCTTGACCAAAGTCAAGGCTGAGGGTGGCCAGTGTCGCCCAGCCTTAAGGGCATCGGATTTCATGCAGCTGGAGCCACGCCTATGTCCCTTTCTTCCCTTACCCGTTCCGTCGCCGCCGGGGCTTTGTTGTCCCTCTCTGCCAGCCTGTCATATGCGCAGGACAAACCCGCCGATCACGGCGATGACGCCTCTGCTTCGTATCAGCCGTCGCTGACCACGCTGGGGCAGATCCAGGTGGAAATTCCCGGTCGTAAACCCGGCGATCCGGTGATGACACCCAGCGAATACCAATCCTCCAACCAGATCTACTTTCAGCGCTGTGCGGGCTGTCATGGCGTGTTGCGCGCCGGTGCCACGGGCAAGGCGCTGACCACCGACATCACCCGCGAAAACGGCTATGAATACCTGCGTGACTTCATCACCTACGGCTCCCCGGCAGGCATGCCCAACTGGGGCACCTCGGGTGAGATGACCGAAGAGCAGGTCGACGCCATGGCGCGGTACCTCTTGCTTGACCCCGCCGCGCCGCCCGAATGGGGCATGGCTGAGATGCGCAACAGTTGGAAAGTCGTCGTCGCCCCCGAGGATCGCCCGACCGAGAAGATGAACGACATCGACATCGACAACCTCTTCTCCGTCACCTTGCGGGACGCGGGCCAGATCGCGCTGATTGATGGCGCCAGCTATGAGATCAAGTCGATCATCGACACCGGTTATGCCGTGCACATCAGCCGGATCTCGGCTTCTGGCCGGTATCTGTTCGTGATTGGCCGGGACGCCAAGGTGGTGATGATTGATCTGTGGATGAAGGAACCCGGTGCCGTGGCCGAGATCAAGGTCGGCTCCGAAGCGCGCTCTGTCGAGACGTCGAAATTCGAAGGATACGAGGACAAATACGCCATCGCCGGCGCCTACTGGCCGCCGCAGTTCGTGATCATGGACGGTGACACGCTGGAGCCGCTGCGGATCAAATCCACACGCGGCATGACCTATGACGAGCAGGAATTCCACCCCGAACCCCGCGTCGCGGCGATCCTGGGCTCGCACTACAAGCCTGAGTTTCTGGTCAACGTCAAAGAGACCGGCAAGATCCTGATGGTGGATTACTCCGACATCGACGCCCTGAAGGTGACCGAGATCAACGCCGAACGCTTCCTGCACGACGGCGGGCTGGACAGCACCCGGCGGTATTTCCTGACGGCGGCGAATGCGCGGGGCAAGATCGTGGTGATCGACACCAAGGAAAGCACCAAGGTTGCGGTTATCGAATCCGAAGGGGAGACCCCGCACCCCGGTCGCGGGGCCAACATCATGCACCCGACCTACGGTCCGGTCTGGGCCACGTCCCACCTTGGCGATGACACGGTTGCGCTTATCGGGACAGACCCCGAAGGCAACCCCGATCACGCCTGGAAAATGGTGCAGCAGCTCTATTCGCTGGGCGGCGGGTCGCTCTTTGTCAAATCGCACCCCACGTCGAACCACCTTTATGTGGATGCGCCGCTGAACCCGGATGCGGAAATTTCGGGTTCTGTCGCGGTCTTCAAGATCGATGAACTCAGCCAGGAGGAGCCGGAATACACCGTGCTGCCGATTGTTGAATGGGCAGGCATCGCCGAAGGGCAACCGCGTGTGGTTCAGGGTGAGTTCAACAAGGAAGGCAACGAAATCTGGTTCTCCGTCTGGAACGCCGCCAGCCTTGAGAGCGCGATTGTGGTGGTCAACGACAAGACGCTTGAGATGAAGCACGTCATCAAGGACGAGCGGCTGATCACTCCTACGGGCAAGTTCAACGTCTTCAACACACGCGCGGACGTCTACTGAGGCAGGCCGCACAACAGGCGCGGCAGGTCACTCCCTCCGGTCGCGCCTGACTTTTTGCATCCGTTCCTTCGGGGACATGAATTCAAGGACGCGATATGTTGAATGGTTCGATTACCGGTGAAGTGTTTTTGATCGGCACAGGGCCGGGCGATCCTGAGTTGCTGACGCTCAAGGCGCTGCGGATGATCCAGGGGGCTGATGTGGTCGTGCATGACCGCCTTGTCTCCCAACCGATCCTTGATCTGATCCCCGACGGGGTTGAGCGGATCGATGTCGGCAAAAAGCCCAATCATCATCCGGTGCCGCAGGCGGAGATCAACGCGCTGTTGCTGCGGTTGGCGCAAAGCGGACAGCGGGTGGCGCGGGTCAAAGGGGGCGATCCGATGATTTTCGGCCGCGGCTCGGAAGAGGCGGCAGTGCTGCGCGCGGCAGGCATCCCGGTCTCTTTCGCCCCCGGCATCACGGCAGCGCAGGGTGTGTCGGCCGCCACGGGGGTGCCACTGACCCATCGCGGTTTGGCCACAGGCGTGCGCTTCGTGACGGGCCATTGTCAGGCCAACAGGCCGCTTGATCTGGATTGGGCGGGGCTGGCCAATCCCGACACCACGCTGGTGGTCTACATGGGCCACGCCAATATGCAGCAGATCGCGGGCGCGTTGTTGGCACACGGCTTGCCTGCGGACCATCCTGTGTTGGTGGTCATGAACGGCACGCGCCCGAATGAAACCCGTCTGGTCACGCATCTGGGCGCGTTGCAGACCAAACGCGCGACAATTGCCGTGCCCGGTCCTGTGCTGTTCATTGTCGGGCGGGTGGTCCGCTTGCTGGATGAAATGGCGGGTCCTGAGACCGACGCCATCTTGCAATCACCAGAATTGCAGCGGGTGCTGCATGGGTAAAACCGCGTTCATATCAGCAGTGCTTTTGACCTCTCCCGCCTTGGGAGAGGTGGCTTTGTCTGACGCGGATCAATCCCGGCTGGAACATTTGGTCGTACAGGATTGCGGATCTTGCCACGGTTTGCGGCTGACCGGTGGATTGGGTCGGCCAATCACGCGTGAGGCGTTGGAAGGTCACACCCTCGAAGGGCTTCAGGCGATCATTCTGGACGGTATTCCGGGCACGGCGATGCCCCCCTGGCGGCCGTTGCTGACCGAAGACGAAGCGGCATGGATCGCCGCCTATTTGCTGGAGGTGCGCGGATGAGACAGATCTTTGCGGCATTGATGACCCTTGCGGCCCTTGCCGGTGCTGCGCTGGCAGAGCCGAAGGTGCACGCCACGGGGGACATGGGGATCGTGATCGAACGGGCCAGCGGATCGGTGCTGATCGTTGACCAATCTGATATGGACATGCTGGCGCGGGTGGAAGGGTTTGGCGATCTGTCCCACGCCAGTGCGGTTTTCTCGCCCGATCAGCGCTACGCCTATGTCTTTGGCCGTGATGGTGGTCTTACCAAGCTTGATCTGGTCACGCAGCAGATCACAGGCCGTATCATTCAGGCGGGCAATGCCATTGGCGGGGCGATCTCGGACGACGGGCGACTTGTGGCTGTGTCCAATTATGAACCGGGCGGCGTGCGGGTCTTTGATGCCGACACGCTGGCACTGGTTGCCGATTTTCCCACAGGTTCCAAAACCATCGGGCTGGTGGATGCCCCCGGCAGGCGGTTCGTCTTTTCGCTGTGGGACGATGGAGAGACATGGATCGCCGATTTGTCCGATGAGACGCCTGTACTGACCAAGATCACCGGCATGGGCGCGAACCCCTATGATGCGCTGATCACCGGTGATGGCCGCCGCTATATCGTGGGGTTGTTCGGCGAAGACGGCCTCAGCACCATTGATCTGTGGGCCAACGTCCCGACAGTGCAGCGCATCCTGCCGAACTATGGCCGTGGTGAAGACCCGCTGCCCGTCTATAAAATGCCCCACCTTGAAGGCTGGGCGCTGGCGGGGGACCGCTTTGCGCTGCCCGCCGTGGGGCGTCACGAAGTCCTGTGGCTGGACGCTCAAAAGCTGACTGAGCTGGGACGCACCAAAACCCATGGCCAGCCGATCTTTGCCGTGGCGCGCCCCGATGGACGCCATGTCTGGGTGAATTACGCCCATCCGAACAATGACACGATCGAAGTGATCGACACCCGATCAGGCGAAGTGCTGCGCAGCCTCAAACCCGGCCCCGCCGTGCTGCATATGGAGTTCACCGCACGTGGGCATCAGGTCTGGGTCTCTGTCCGCGATGCCAACCGCATCGACATCTACGACACGCAGACATTCGAAAAACTGGGGGAGATTCCGGCGCAAACGCCGTCAGGCATCTTCTTTACGGCACGGGCCCACCGCATTGGGCTTTGAAAGGAACGACATGACGCTGGATGCGCTGGATTGGCGGCTGATGAACGACTGGCAGCGGGCGCTGCCGCTGGTGTCGCGCCCCTTTCAGGTGATCGCGGATCAGTTGGACACTTCAGAAGCCTGCATCATTGAGCGGCTGAAAGGCCTGTTGAACAGTGGCGCGATCAGCCGTGTCGGCGCGACTTGCAGGCCCAACACGTTGGCAGCCAGCACCTTGGCTGCAGTGGCTGCGCCAGAAGACCAGATCGAGGCGGTGGCACAGATTATCAACGCGCAGGAAGGGGTCAACCACTCCTACCTGCGTGAAAATGACTGGAACATCTGGTTTGTCGCGACTGGGCCGGATCGCGCGTTTGTGGACGACATCCTG
The DNA here is from genome assembly GCF_947500075.1 of uncultured Sulfitobacter sp. Classification (GTDB taxonomy): domain Bacteria; phylum Pseudomonadota; class Alphaproteobacteria; order Rhodobacterales; family Rhodobacteraceae; genus Sulfitobacter. The sequence continues at coordinate 317,511 of NZ_CANMQS010000005.1, forward strand.
CGGCGGATCAGTGATCAGACCGGCTTGCGTGTGCTCGACCTGCGCCTGCGCCGTCCCTTCAACGTCGATCTGGGGTTTGCGCTGGATGGGTCCAACGCGCTGCCCGCACCGCGCAGGGTGGTGGAGGACATCGACGTCGGGGAGAAAGACCGCGCCGTCATGCAGGTCTTGTCCGAAGGCCTGCCGCCGACGATCTGCCCCTTCGCAGAGGTCGCCGATCAACTGGGCCTGTCCGAAGCCGAGGTGCTCGACCGGATCAAGGCACTGGCAGAGGCGGGCATCCTGTCGCGCATCGGCCTGATTGTGCGGCACCGCGCGCTGGGCTGGCGGGCCAATGCGATGTGTGTCTTCGTCGTGCCCCCCGAAGAGATCGAGGCCTGCGGTGCGGCGCTCACCAAGGTGCAGGGGGTGACGCTGTGTTATGAGCGCAGGCCCGAAGCGGACGTCTGGCCCTACACGCTCTATTGTATGATCCACGGCCGCAGCCGGTCGGAAACGCTCGATGTGCTCAGTCAGGCGCGGGTGGCGGCTGGGCTGGTGCCTTACGAATACCGCGTTCTGTTCAGCACCAAATGCTTCCGCCAGCGCGGTGCCCTCATCGACATAGCGAAGAAAGAGACCGGATGGACCTAGACGCCACAGACCGCGCGATCATCAACGCCCTGCAATCGGGCTTTCCGGTTGCACAGCGCCCCTTCGCCGTTGCCGCCGACCGTCTGGGTTTGAGCGAGGATGACCTGATCCGCCGCCTGTCCGCAATGAAACAGGGCGGGGTGATCACCCGTTTTGGCCCGTTTCTGGACGCAGCTGCCATGGGCGGGGCGTTCTGCCTCTGTGCGATGGAAATCCCGGCGGCGGACTTTGAAGCCATGACCCGGAAGGTGAACGCCTTTGACGAGGTCGCCCACAACTACGCCCGCGACCATCGCCTGAACATGTGGTTCGTTCTGGCCACTGAGACCCCTGAAGGTATCGCAGAAACCGCCGCCCGCATCGAAACCGCAACAGGCCTGCCTGTCTACCAGTTCCCCAAACTCAAGGAGTTCTTCGTGGGCTTCCGGGTGGCGGCATGAGCATCTCAACCGAAGACCGCGCGCTGATCAAAGCCTGTCAGGCCGGGCTGCCCTTCGTGGCTGAACCCTATGCCCAGATCGCCGACGCGCTGGGCATGGAAGAGGCCCAGGTGATGTCCCGCCTTGAGGCGTTGATGGGACAAGGCATCATCCGCCGCATCGGCATCGCGCCCAATCACTACAAACTGGGCATGGTCGCCAACGGCATGACCGTCTGGGACATCGACGACGATCAGGCCGAGGAACTGGGCGCGCTGGTCGGCGCGATGGAGGACGTCACCCATTGCTACCTGCGCCCCCGCGCGCGGCCGGTCTGGCCCTACAACCTTTTTGCCATGCTGCACGGATCGGATCGGGAGGAGGTCGAAGCCAAGCGCCAGCGCCTCAAGGGGTTTCTGGGTGACGCGGTGCGCAGTTGCGACGTGCTCTATTCCACTGAAATCCTGAAGAAAACCGGCCTACGGCTGGCCGCGAAGAGGGGGAACTGATGTTTCGACTGACGCAATACATGGAACAACTGGTGACACCCACACCGCCGCGCAAACGGCGCGGTGACGTGCGGCCCGTGGTGATCTGGAACCTGACCCGGCGCTGCAACCTGAAGTGTCGCCATTGCTATACCACCTCGTCGGACAACATCTTTCCCGGTGAGTTGTCGACCGAACAGGCGCTGGGGGTGATCGACGATCTGGCAGGCTTCAACATCCCCGCATTGATCCTGTCTGGGGGTGAACCCCTGTCCCGACCTGACCTGTTTGAACTGGCCCAATACGCCCGCAGCAAAGTGCGCTATCTGGCACTGTCCACGAATGGCACGCGGATCGACGATGCGGCGGTGCAAAAGATCGCGGACATCGGCTTCAACTACGTGGGCATCAGCATCGACGGGGTCGGGGCCACGAATGATTGGTTCCGGGGGCAGGAAGGGGCCTTTGACGAAGCGCTCGCAGGGGCCAAACTCTGCAAGGCCCATGGCATCAAGGTCGGCCTGCGTTTCACGCCGACTGAAGATAACGCCGAACAGCTCCCCGAAATCCTTGACCTGTGCGAAGCAGAAGGTATCGACAAATTCTATATGTCCCATCTGGTCTACGCCGGGCGCGGCAACAAGAACCGGGGCGAAGACGCAGGCCACGCGCGGGCCCGCACTTGTGTTGATCTGCTGATAGATTGCGCATGGCGCGCCTTGCAGGACGGGCGGCATTTCGAAGTGGTCACCGGCAACAACGACGCCGACGCAGTGCGGTTTCTGAATTGGGCGTCGGAGCGGTTTCCCGAAGAGAAAATCGCGCATCTGACCGAACACCTTGAGGCTTGGGGCGGCAATTCATCAGGCGTAGGGGTCGCCAACATCGACCCCACTGGCAAGGTGCACCCCGATACTTATTGGTCCGACTACACCATCGGCAATGTCAAACAGACGCCCTTTACCGACCTCTGGACCGGCCAGGACGAAATGCTGGCGCTTCTGCGTACCCGTCCGCGTCCGCTGAAAGGGCGCTGCGGGGCCTGCGCGCATCAGGCCGTCTGTGGCGGCAATACCCGCATCCGCGCCCTGCAACTCACGGGTGATCCCTGGGAGGAAGACCCCGCCTGCTACCTCAACGACGCAGAGATTGGCGTGGACGCAGACGCGCCCCGCGTTGCCTTGCGCAAATTCACCGGGAGGCGCCATGATCCGGCACATTCTTTCGGCTAGCCTGCTGGCGCTTCTGCCGGGGGCCGCAATGGCCGACCCTGCCGTCACCTACGCCACCCATTGCGCGGTTTGCCATGGCGACGACCGTCTGGGCAGCCTTGGTCCCGCGTTGATCCCCGAAAGCCTGCGCCGCTTGAAAGGCGACAAGCTGGCCGCCGTCATCGGGCAGGGGCGTGTCAGCACCCAGATGCCCGGTTTCGCGGGTCAAATCACGCCCGCCGAGATTGCCGAACTCGCCACGTTCCTCCACACGCCTTTGCCCGCAATCCCCGTCTGGGACACCGCGCGCATTGCCAGCACGCTGGAGGTAAATCCCGACTACACCGCCCCGGACGCGCCGCAACATGACGCCGATCCACTGAATATCTTCGTCGTGGTCGAAACCGGCGATCACCACATCAGCATCGTCGATGGCGACCGTTTCAAAGTGCTGGCGCGTCTGCCCACACCGCTGGCCGTGCATGGCGGGCCAAAGTTCACCCCCGACGGGCGCTTCGTCTTTGTGATGTCGCGCGACGGCTGGGTGCAGAAGATTGATCTCTGGGCGATGCAAGAGGTTGCCCGCCTGCGCGCCGGCGTGAACGCCCGCAACATCGCGATCTCCAAGGACGGCAAACATCTGGCCGTGGCCAACTACCTGCCTCATACGCTGACCATCCTGTCCACGGCAGACCTATCGGTGGAGAAAATCTTTGACTTGGCTGACAAGGACGGCGTCACATCGCGCGTCTCTGCCGTCTATCAGGCCCCGCAACGCGACAGTTTCATTCTGGCGCTCAAGGACATTCCCGAGATATGGGAGGTTGCCACCGATCCCAACGCCGATCCTGTCTATGAGGGTTTCGTGCACAGCCGTGAGAAGGGAATGGTTGAGGGCATCCCTTCTTCCCAAGGACTCTTTGCACGCAAACGCATCGAAGTGTCCGAGCCGCTGGATGATTTCTTCTTCACGCCGGACTACCGCTTCCTCATCGGGGCGGCGCGCGAGAGCGACCGGGGGGTGGTGGTGAACCTCAACGTAGGCCGTGAAACCCATGAGCTGCCGCTGTCTGGCCTGCCGCACCTCGGTTCGGGCATCTCGTGGATGTACGAGGGTCGCCGGGTGATGGCGACACCGCATCTGCGCGAAGCAAAGCTGTCAGTCATCGACATCGAGAATTGGGAGGTCATCTCCCAGATCGACACGATGGGGCCGGGGTTCTTCCTGCGCAGCCATGAGAACTCCCAATACCTCTGGGCCGATGTGTTCTTCGGCCCCAACCGCGACGTGATGCACGTCATCGACAAGGACACGCTGGAGATCGTCAAGACCCTGCGTCCTGCGCCGGGTCAAACCGCGGCCCACGTGGAATTCGACCGCGCGGGGCGTCACGCGCTGGTCAGCCTGTGGGAACAGGACGGCGCGGTCATCGTCTACGACGCGCAGACGCTGGAAGAAGTCAAACGCCTGCCCATGAGCAAACCATCAGGGAAATACAATGTTTTTAACAAGATCACCTTTTCCGATGGCACCAGCCATTGACCGCGACATCCTTGTCGTCACCCATGGCGCGCCCTCCGTGCCGATTGTGCAGGAGATCGCGGTGCGGGATCTGGCGTGTCGGCTCAATGCGCTGATGCCCGACGCCCAAGTGCGCGGGGCCAGCCTTGCGGCCAAGGGGGCCTTGGCGCGGGCGGTGGACGGGTTGAAAAACCCCATCCTGTGCCCGTGGTTCATGTCGGACGGTTGGTTTGTCGGCACCCATCTGCCCAAACGCCTGCGCGCGGCGGGGTTGGCGCGGTGGGAGGCCACGCCGCCCATGGGCCTGATGCCCGGCATGGGCCGGCTGCTGCGTGACCGCATTCAGGCGCGGCTGGCTGCGACAGGCTGGCGGGCTGAAGACACAACCGTGATCTTCGCCGCCCATGGCTCCCCCTCCAGCGACCGGCCCCGCCGCGCGACGCAGGGCGCAGCCGAAGCGCTGGCCCGGCACATGCCGTTCAAATCCATCCGGCCCTGTTATGTCGATGAACCCCCAGCGATCCGCGATGCGGCGCGGGTGGAGGGGCCGGCCATCGTGCTGCCATTCTTCGCCGCGCGCGCTGGCCACGTCACCCAAGACCTGCCTGCGGAGCTTGAAGCGGCAGGCTTCACCGGTCCGGTCCTCGATCCTGTGGGCCTCTGGCCCGAAGCGCCGGTTCTGGCGATGACCTGCATCAGCAACATGCTCGCCACCCAGGCCGCATGAGCGACGCGCGCCCCTGGCCGGTGTGGAAACTGGCGCTGCTGCTTTATCCCTTCGCGGCAGGGGCGGTGGCGATCAACCTCTTTCTGGCCGGTCTGGTGCTGCCCGTCATCGGGTTCGACCCGATCAGCCCGGTTGCGGCGCTCAAATGGTCCATCCCGCTGGGCATTCCGGCCACATGGGCCTGCGGCCGCTGGGTGCGCCGGCTGATGGATCAGGCCGAGGGGCGGACTTGACCAAGGTCAAGGCCGGGCGGGTCAGCGCCTTGTTTGATGGCTGAAATCCTGGGGGAGAGACCTGCATGAACTACGACGCATTTTTCGCCGATCAACTGGATCAATTGCGCGCGGAAGGGAATTACCGCGTCTTTGCCGAACTGGAGCGGGACGCAGGCGATGCCCCGAATGCGCGCCTTCACAGTGCCGCAGGCGCGCGCCCGGTCACGGTCTGGTGTTCCAATGACTATCTGGGGATGGGCAAGGCGGATTTCGTCCGTCAGGCGGTTGCAGACGCGGCTTTGCAGGACGGCGCCGGGGCAGGGGGCACCCGCAACATCTCCGGCACCGCGACCCAGCATGTGGCCCTCGAACGCGAACTCGCGGATCTGCATGGCAAGGAAGCGGCATTGCTCTTCACCTCCGGTTATGTGTCCAACTGGGCCAGCCTCAGCACGCTGGGGGCGCGGCTGCCCAATTGCACGATCCTGTCAGACGAGATGAACCACGCCAGCATGATCGAAGGTATCCGGCACGGGCGCGGCCGCAAGGTGATCTGGAAACACAATGACCCCGAAGACCTCAACCGCAAGCTGTCCGAACTGCCGCGCAACGGGGCCAAGGTGGTTGCCTTTGAATCGGTCTATTCGATGGACGGTGACATCGCGCCGATCCGCGAAATCCTCGATGTGGCAGAAGCGCACAATGCCATGACCTACCTTGATGAAGTCCACGCGGTGGGCCTTTATGGCCCGCAGGGCGGCGGGATCGCAGAACGGGAGGGGCTGGCGCATCGGGTGTCCCTGATCGAAGGCACGTTGGGCAAGGCCTTTGGGGTGATGGGGGGATATGTCTCCGGGTCCGCTGTGATGTGCGACTTCATCCGGTCCTTTGCCAGTGGCTTCATCTTTACCACCGCCTTGCCGCCGGCCCTAGCTGCCGGGGCGCTGACCTCCATCCGTCACCTGCGCCGCAGCGATCTGGAACGCCGCCGCCAGCAGGCCAATGTGGCCGCCCTGCGCGCGCGGCTGGATGCCCTGCGCATCCCCCATCACGCCAATCCCAGCCATATCGTGCCGGTCATGGTGGGCGATCCGTTCAAGGCCAAGTTCCTCAGCGACACGCTGCTGGAAAACCACGGCATCTGTGTCCAGCCGATCAACTATCCGACCGTTCCCAAAGGCACCGAACGGCTGCGCATCACGCCGTCGCCGCTGCACAGCGCCCAGGACATCGCACATCTTGTGGAGGCGCTGTCGGGTCTGTGGTCGCAATGCGCGCTCAGCCGCGCTGTCGCCTGATCCCTTGAGGGGCGGAGTGGGCTGGCCCCCTCCACATTTGCGGCCCTGAAACCCTATTCCCAATTGCCAATTGCGGGTCATCTGGTGTTCAGTTGCCGTATCGTCAGCTGGACAAGGCCCCTTTTGAGACTTGGATAAATCAGATCGCTCCTCTTCGCCGTCCGGACCTGATCCGATGCAGGACGTGAACCTCAGCCGGTCTGATGTTCAGGCGCAGCTTGCGGCGATGTCTGATATCATGCAGGCGATCAATGCCTCGCGCCATGATGAGGGGCCGGTCTTCACCGCAATCCTCGAACATGCAAAAGCGCTCTGCAATGCGCCGATGGCAGGGCTGATCCTGGCCACGGCGCAGGATGATCACCAGACGCTCGCCGCGCATATCGGCATCTATCCCAAAGCGGTGGAGATGTTTGAAACCGGGCAGATGAAAGTCGACCCGACACTGTCCTACGCGGCCAAGTGCATCGTGGACGCCACGTTGATTGCCTGGCCCGATATGGGGGAAAGTGATCTCTACCATGCGGGCAGCCCCGTTGTCCGCTCCATGGTGGATGACAGCGGCATCCACAGCGTTCTGTTCGTGCCTCTGGTCAAGGAAGGCGGTGCGATCGGCCTGATCACGCTCTTCCGGCAAGACGTTGATCCCTTCAATGACCGGGAGATCGCGCTTGTCCGCACCTTTGCCGCGCAGGCGGTGATTGCCATCGACAACACGCAGCAATTCGTCGAAACGCAGGATGCGCTCGCCCGCCAGACAGCGACCTCTCACATCCTGCGGGGCATCAGCAGCACCCCCGGTGAATTGCAGCCGGTCTTTGACCGCATCGTCACCTCGTCGCTGGAACTGTGCGGTGCGCGGTTCTGCATGATGTGGCGCTACGGCGATGGCATGGTGCATCACTGCGCCAATTCCGGGTTTGAGCCTGCGTTTATGGCCGACTACGTCAAGCAATGGCCCAAACCACCAGTGCCGGGGTCTTTGACCAGGGCGGTGCTTGACAGCGGTCAGATCGAACATGTCCGGGATGGGCAGGACCCATCGTATTCCGATCACGCCACCGCGCGGGAATTCGGGTTCAGAGAGCTTGTTGGCTTCCCCATCTCCGTTGGGGGTGCCACATGGGGGAGCATCATCCTGGCCTGGCCCGATGGGGAGGCGCCGACGGACGGTCATATCGAACTGGTCGAAACCTTTGCCGATCAGGCCAGCATCGCAATTGAGAACGCGCGGCTGTTTCGGGAAACGCAGGAAGCGCTGGAATACCAGACCGCGACGTCTGAGGTGCTCGATGTCATCTCCCGCTCTCCCAATCAGCTGGACCCGGTGCTGGACGCGATCTTGCAGGTCGCCTCGCGCATCTGCACGCCGGAGTATGCGTTTTTTGCGATGCTGGACCCGGTGGATGGCCTTTACAGGGTTGCGTCAGCGCTCAACACCACCTCGACGTTTCTGGATTATCTCAGGGAAAACCCGATCACGCCGGAGGAAGGCAGCTGCATCGGGCGCACCGCGCTGCATGGCAAAACGGTCTATATCGAGGACACCCGCAACGATCCGTCCTACACGTGGAAAGAGGCTGCGGAAATTGGCGAATACCTGACCACGCTGGGCGTGCCCTTGGTGCGCAATGGCGTGACGGTCGGGGTGATCGTCATGGCTCATAGTGAGGCTGCCGCGTTCAAGGACAAGCAGATCGCCTTGCTGGAGACCTTTGCCGCGCAAGCCGTGATTGCGATCAGCAACGCGCGGCTTTTTGATGAAGTGCAGCAGCGCACCGCAGAGGTAGAAGAGGCGTTGCAATACCAGATTGCCACGTCCGAGGTGTTGGACGTCATCTCCCGCTCTCCTAATCAACTGCAACCTGTCCTTGAGGCGGTCTTGCAGGTTTTGAAACGCCTTTGTGCCCCGCAATACAGCTATGTGGCGCTTCTGAACCCGGATGATGGGCTTTATCATGTCACTGCGGTCAATTCTGTCGCCGATGACTTCGAAGTTTACCTGAGAGACAACCCGATCCGCCCCGTCCATGGCAGCAGTACGGGGCGGGCCGCCCTACTGGGAAAGACGGTCTACATCGAAGACGCCGAAAACGACGACAGCTATGAATGGAAGGAAGCCGCGCGTCGCGGCGGGTACCTGACGACGTTGGCTGTGCCGATGATCAAGAACGATGTGGTGCTGGGCGTCATTGCGCTGGCCGACGAAAAGCGGTCTGCCTATTCGTCGAAACAGGTCATGCTTGTGGAGACCTTTGCCGCACAAGCGGTCATCGCGCTGAGCAATACGCGGCTGTTTGAGGAAGTACAGCAGCGCACGGCAGAGGTGGAAGAGGCGCTGGCGCGCCAGACAGCGAGTGCGGATATCCTGCGCGTCATCAGCGGTGCGCAGGATGATGCCCTGCCGGTGTTCTGCGCCATTGCCGAAGCGGGCATTCGACTGCTCGATTGTGGCAATGTGTCGGTCATGGTGCGGGACGGTGATTGTTTCACCCCTGTTGCCGGATCTACGCCTGATGGGCCGCTTGACGGTCTGCGCAGCGATCCGGTCCGGATTGACGCCACCCAGAACCTTCCCTCCAAGGCGATTTTGTCGAAATCCATGGTCCATATCACGGATGTGGCAGAGGGCGGCGCATTGCCAGGGGATGTGCAGGTGCTGGAGCGGTATGACATCAGAACCATCCTGTTCCTGCCGCTGATGCGGGACAACGAATGTGTCGGCGTGCTGTCCTTCTCGCGGGTGCACGAGCCTCGGGCGTTCTCCGCCGAAGAGATCGAACTGGCGAATTCCTTTTGCGATCAGGCCGTCATCGCGATTGAGAACGTGCGCCTGTTCAACGAAACGCAGACAGCACTTGCCCGCCAGACCGCAAGTGCGGACATCCTGCGCGTGATCAGCCAATCGCCCAACGACACTACGCCGGTGTTTGAGGCCATCATCACCGCCGCCACCCGGCTGGTGTCCTGCGATCTGGCCGTGGCGACCCGGTCCGACAGTGAAAACTGGTGGCAGATGGCGCTTGCCGATCCCGACGGCCTGATCAAGACGTTCAGCGACGCGCGGCACCCGATGGACCCGGACATGAACCTGCAATCACGCGTGCTCATGACGGGCAAGACAATGCACCTGCCCGATTGGAGCGCGGACGGCTTGCCGCCCTATACCTACAAGATGCGCGATGAGCGGGGGTATCACGCCTCTCTCGGCGTGCCGATGATGCGCGGCAAGGTCTGCGTGGGGGCTTTCACCTTCCTGCGCAAGGAGAAGAAGGGTTTCACCGAAGATGAGATCAAGCTGGCGGAATCCTTTGCCGATCAGGCGGTGATCGCCATTGAAAACGTGCGGCTCTTCAATGAGACGCAGACAGCGCTCGCCCGGCAAACGGCCAGTGCGGACATCCTGCGGGTGATCAGCCAGTCGCCAACAGATACCGCGCCGGTCTTTGAGACGATTGTTCAGGCCGCCACCAAGCTGGTGGATTGCGACGTCGCCTCTGCCACGCGCAGCGATGATGCGGTGTGGTGGCAGGTGGCGGTGGCCACGCAAAACGGTCTGGAGGCAGAGATCGTGGGCACCCGGCACCCGATTGATCCGGACAAGAATTTCATGAGCCGCATGTTGCAGAGCAAACAAACCATGCACGTGCCGGACTGGACAGCGCTGGACATGCCGCCGCACTCAAAAGCGCTGCATGACAAGCATGGCTATTGCGCCTCCCTCCTGGTGCCGATGATGCGCGGGAACGAATGCCTGGGGGCTTTCACCTTCCTGCGCAAGGAAAAGAAGGGTTTCACCGAAGATGAAATCAAGCTGGCGGAATCCTTTGCCGATCAGGCGGTGATCGCCATTGAAAACGTGCGCCTGTTTCAGGAAGCGCAGGACGCCCGCGAAGAGGCCGAAAAGGCCAATGAGGCCAAAAGCGCCTTCCTTGCCACCATGAGCCACGAGATCCGCACGCCGATGAACGCCGTCATCGGGATGAGCGGGCTGATGATGGACACAGAGCTGAACCCCGAGCAGCATGATTATGCCCGCACCATCCGCGACAGCGGCGATGCGCTTCTGGGGATCATCAATGAAATCCTCGACTTCTCCAAGATCGAAGCGGGGCAGATGGACATCGAACACCACCCCTTCGATCTGCGCGACTGTATCGAATCCGCTTTGGATCTGGTCGGCGGACGCGCCGCAGAGAAACATCTGGATGTGGCCTACCTGATCGACGACGCGGTGCCGCCGGGGATCAGTGCGGATCTGACCCGGATGCGGCAGATCCTGCTGAACCTTCTGTCCAATGCGGTCAAATTCACCGACGCGGGGGAGGTGGTGTTGTCCGTCACCTCAGAACCTGCCGAACGCGGTCACGTCACGCTCACCTTCACCGTGCGCGACACCGGTATCGGGTTGACCGACGACGGGATGAGCCGCCTCTTTCAATCCTTCAGCCAGGCTGACAGTTCCACCACCCGCAAATACGGCGGCACCGGGCTGGGGCTGGCGATTTCCAAACGGCTGGCCGAATTGATGGGGGGCACCATGTGGGCCACCAGTGACGGGGCAGGGACGGGGTCGACCTTCCATTTCACCATCCTCGCCCAGCCTGCCAAGCTGCCCAAAACCAAAGCCCGCAGCCTGATTGGGGAGCAATCCGAACTGATGGGCAAGCGCCTGCTGGTGGTGGATGACAACGACACCAATCTGAAAATCCTGTCCCTCCAGACCCAGAAATGGGGGACGGAGACAACGGCCTTCGACAATCCTCTCAAGGCGCTGGAGGCGTTGAAGAACGGCGATGCCTTCGATCTGGCGATCCTTGATATGCACATGCCCCAGATGGACGGCGTGACCCTGGCCAGGGCCATCGGGCAGATCAATCCGGCTTTGCCGATGATCCTGTTCAGTTCGCTGGGGATCCGCGATCTTGAGGCGGAGAAGGATCTGTTCAAAGCCTATCTCGCCAAACCCCTGCGCCAGTCGCAACTCTTTGACACGCTGGTCACGCTCTTTGCGCCTGCCGCACCGGTGAAGACCAGAAAACGCGCCGCGAAACCCAAGACCGATCCCGAAATGGCCAAACGCCACCCGCTGCGCATCCTGCTGGCAGAAGATAATCTGGTGAACCAGAAGCTCGCCATCCGTCTGCTGGAGCAAATGGGCTACCGCGCGGATCTGGCCAGCAACGGGGTGGAGGCCGTGGAAAGCGTCGCGCGCCAATCCTACGATGTGGTGCTGATGGACGTGCAGATGCCTGAGATGGACGGGCTTGAGGCTTCCCGCAGGATCAACGCCGACCAGTCTGACGACCTCCCCCGGATCATCGCCATGACCGCCAACGCCATGCAGGGGGACCGGGAGATGTGTCTTGCGGCCGGCATGGATGACTACATCGCCAAACCCATCCGCGTGGACCGCCTGATCGAGGCGCTTTTGAACGCACCGTCCCGCCGTAAGGAACAGCCATGACCGACAGCCTGATTGACCAAGCCGTGCTCGATGACCTCTGCGATGCCATGGGGGACGACTTCGCCGCCGAACTGGTCACCACCTTTCTGGGGGACGCGCCGAACATGTTTGCCGACCTCAGGACCGCCGCGGCTGATCAGGACGCCGACGGCTATCGCCGCGCGGCCCATTCGATCAAATCGAACGCGCAGGTCTTTGGTGCAAAGGCGCTCGCCGATCAGGCGCGGGACATGGAGTTGGGCAGCCTGTCTGACGCCGCCGTGCAGGTCCCGGCGCTGGAAGCAACGTTTGAGCAGACCGCCGCCGCGCTGAGGAGCCTTCTGGATGAGTGACCACAAAGGCCACCTGCTGGTTGTCGATGACAACAAGGTCAACCGCCTGCTGATGTCGCGCAGCGTGGAATTGCTGGGCTACCGCGCGTCCGTGGCGGAGAACGGCAAGGTCGCGATGGAGATGCTGCGCGCGGAAACCTTCGATGTCCTGCTGCTCGATATCGAAATGCCGGAGATGGACGGCTTCGAAGTGCTCGAAGCGCTCAAGAGCGATCCGAACCTGCGCGACGTCCCGGTGATCGTGACGTCCTCCGTCGAAGGTCTGGACAACATCGTGCGCTGCATTGAACTGGGGGCCGAGGATTACATCCCCAAACCGGTCAACAAGACGCTGCTGAACGCGCGGGTCAGTTCCAGCCTTGAGAAAAAGCGTCTGCTGGATGAACAAAAACGCCTGCTGAAACGCTTCGCCACCGATGAAGTGGCACAGGATTTACAGGATTCAGGCTTTGCCATCGGCGGCAGGCGGATTACGGCGACAGTCCTGTTCTGCGACATCCGCGATTTCACCAGCCTGTCTGAGGACATGCCGCCCGAAGCCACCATTGAACTGCTGAACACCTTCTATGCCCTGATGTTTGACGCGGTGAACAGCCATGGCGGCATGGTCAGCCTGATGGTGGGGGATGGCCTGATGGCGCTTTTTGGTGCCCCGCAACCGATTGAGAATTCCGCACAATCTGCGGTCTCCGCCGCACAGGACATGCGCAGCATGATGGCCGTCTTCAACGCGGAACGCACCGCCATGGGAGAGCCAGCCCTGAAGATCGGTTTCGGCATCGCCACGGGCGAGGTTGTGGCGGGCTATGCAGGCACCGACGCCCGCGCGACCTATACCTGCATCGGCAAGACCGTGAACCTCGCCGCGCGGCTGGAAGCGCATACAAAGGAAGCCGCCTGCGACATCCTGTTTGACGCTGAAACCCGCCGCAATCTGGAAGAGGGGCAGGCCTGCACCACCGTGCCCGATGTGCAGTTCAAAGGGTTTTCTGAGGCCTTGAACGTCTACGGCGTGTGACCGTCAGGGCCGCGCCAGAATGTAATCCGGCATGATCCCGGCGCTATCGATGCGCGGTGCCACGTCATGGCCTGCAAAGAACCCATACCCTGAAATCAGCGCGGTCTTCACGCCGGCCGCCTGTCCGCCCAGAATATCGGTATGGAGGCTGTCGCCCACCATCACCGTGCGCGCGGGGTCGAATGTGCCCAGATGCGCGAAGGCCAGATCAAAGATATTCCCGAAGGGTTTGCCGTAAAACTGCGGTGCCACCCCGGTGGCATCCGCCAACCTGTGCGCATAGCTGCCCGGTTCGGTTGAGAAATCCTGCTCACGCGGGGCGACGATATCGGGGTTGCCCACGAATACCGGGCGCGCATGACCCTGCACCGCGCGTTCCAGCAGGGCCTGTCTGTCCTCGGTCCAAACCGCACTGCCCATCATCACAAACCCATCCACGTCAGCATAGGCCGCGGGATCATCCTCCAGAAAGGTGATGTTCAGCCCGTCCAGATCCGCCCGCCCCAGCGCCGGATTGGCCATCAGCCCCCAGTGCCTGTCTGGCTGCGCCGCAAGCCCCGCCAGCACCGCCTTGCGGCTGGTGATCACATCCTCCGGCGCGAAGGCGTACCCAAGCCGCGCGTATTTCTCCATCAGTCTGGCGTGGGGAAAGCCTGCGGCATTGGACACCACCAGCACCCGCTTGCCCGCCGCCTGAAGCCCTGCAACCCGCTCCGGCACGCCCTCAATCGCCGTCTCTCCGATGTTGAGCACACCGAAAGCGTCCAGCAGGAAGGTGTCCACCTCATCCGCAATCGCATCCAGATCGGGCAGGGCGCGGCAGGGGGCATCCCGCGTGACAGCCGGCAGGCGCGCGCGCACGGCTTCATAGGCCGCAAAAGCCTCTGGCATCTTCAAATGATGGCACCCCGGACTTTGGCCGACACCCATTCGGAAATCACCACAGCCGCCAGGATCACCAGCAGGATCAGCGACACCTGCGGCCACGCCAGCACATTGAGCGAGGAGGACAATTGCAACCCGATGCCGCCCGCACCGACCAGCCCCAGCACCGTGCTTTCGCGAATGTTGATGTCCCAACGGAAAACCGCAATGCCCGCAAAGGCAGGCAGGATCTGCGGCACGATGCCGTAAGCCATCACCTGCCAGCGCGACGCGCCCGTGGCGGTGATCGCCTCCACCTGCGTGGTGTCGATTTCCTCAATCGCCTCATAGAGCAGCTTGGCACAAAACCCGATGGAGCGGATGGCGATGGCAATCACGCCCGCAAATACGCCCGGCCCGATGATCGCGATCAACAACAGCGCCCAGATCAATGAGTTGATCGACCGGGTGGAGACGATGATCAACAGCGCAATGGGCCGGATGAGATAGGCCGACGGCGTGGTGTTGCGCGCTGCCAGAAACGCCACCGGCACCGCGAGGATCAGCGCAAAGATCGTGCCCAGCGTCGCGATGTTCAGCGTGTCCCAGATCGGCTTGCCCAGCTGCGTGATATACTCCCAGCGCGGCGGGGTGGCGCGGGTCCATATGTCATTGGCGATGCGCGGCGCGTCCCAGACGAAGAACCACGTGGTCGATTCAGAGATCCGTTGCCAGCAATAGGCAAAAATCGCGATGCCGATCAGCCACAACACCCAGTGAAACAGGCTCTCCCGACCGGTCCGGCGCTGCCACTCCTTGACGCTTCCCGTCTCGCGCACCGGCATTACTGGACCCTCGCGCGGACAATGCCGGAGATATATTCCAGCGCCATGACAATCACGATGATCAGGATCAGGATCGCCGCCGCCGTGTCGTATTCATAGCGATCAAACGCGGTGTTCAGCGTGGCCCCAATACCGCCAGCCCCCACAAGCCCCAGAATGGCGCTTTCGCGGAAGTTGATATCAATACGGTAAATACTCAGCCCAATCAGGCGCGGCATGACCTGCGGCTGGACGCCGTAGTTGATCCACTGGGTCCAGCTTGCACCCGACGCCTTGATCGCCTCAGCCTGCACGCGGTCCATGCTTTCGATGTCCTCGGCCAGCAGCTTGGACAAAAAGCCAATCGTCGCAAAGCTCAGCGTCAGGAAGCCTGCCAGCGGGCCAAAGCCAAAGATCGCCACCAGCAGGATCGCCACGATGATTTCCTGCAACGCGCGGCTGATGGCGATGATGCCCCGGCAAATCAGGTAGATGGGCAGGGGGGCCACGTTGCGCGCAGCCCCCAGCGCAATCGGGATGGAAACCGCGATGCCCACAACGGAGGCCGCAACGGTCATGATGATACTCTCCAGCATCCCGTCATAAATGTCGCCCGAGCGGGAGGTGAAATCCGGACTGGTGAAGGCCAGCACAAACTGTTTGCCCCGCTCCAACCCTTCGTAGACGCGGGCCCAATTGACGTCGATGGTCATATAGGCCGCGATCAGGTAGGCGATGAACCCGGCCAGCAATCCCCAACGCAGCAAGGGGTTCTGGACAAAGGGCGGCTTCTTCCACGGTTTGCCGATCTGTGTGGTCACGTCAAAGGCGGGCGCGCTCATTGTGCGGCCACCTCTTCGTCTTCATCGTCGCCGATGGCTTCGATGGTCGCTTCCCAGTCTTCCTCGCCGTAGATCTCCGTCAGCTTGTCCGGTGTCAGCCCGTCGGGTGGTCCGTCATAGACCACCGCGCCAAAGCGCAGCCCGATGACGCGCTGCACAAACATCTGCGCGAGTGCGACGTCGTGAATGTTGATGATCGCCGCCAGACCGCGCTCTTTGCACAGCTCGCAAATCAGCCGCATGATCTGGCGCGATGTCTTGGGATCAAGCGAGGCCGTCGGCTCATCCACCAGCAACAAGGCCGGGTTCTGAATGAGCGCGCGGCAGATGCCGACCCGCTGGCGCTGCCCGCCAGACAGTTCATCCGCACGTTTGTCCGCCATATGCGCCAGACCCACTCGGTCCAGCAGGCGAAACGCCTCGTCGACGTCCGATTGCGGAAACCGCCGCAGGAAGCTGCGCCAGAAGCCGACATAACCCAACCGCCCCGACAGGACGTTTTCCATCACTGTCAGACGCTCGACCAGCGCATATTCCTGAAAGATCATCCCGATCCGACGCCGCTCGCGGCGCAGACCGCTGGAGGACAGCGTGGTCAATTCCACATCGCCCAGCTGCACCTTGCCCGATGTTGGCTCCACCAAGCGGTTGATGCAGCGAATGAGCGTGGATTTACCCGCACCGGATGGCCCGATCAGCGCCAGCACCTGACCTTCGGGCACCTCAAGCTCCACCGCTTTCAGGGCCTGATCCCCGGTCTTGTAGGTCTTCACCAGCTTATCAAGCCGCAGCATACATATCCCCCCGTGCGGCCCTGTCACCGCCCGTCTTGCCCAAACGAAAGGGCAGGTCCGAAAACCTGCCCGCCCGTGTTACTCGCAGCTGTAGCTGACGCCGTTGGCTGCATCAATCTTGCGGATCACGTCCCAGTACTCCTGGTAGGTCATCTCAAGGAACTGGCCTTCGTTGGACTTCTCGAATTCCTTCTCAAGCGACGTGCCTTCCCACTCGAAGTTGAAGAACGCATTGCGGATTTTTTCCTTCAACTCAGGCTTGAGGTTATGTGCCGTGCCGTAGCCCGTGGTGGGGAAAGTCTGCGAGGTATAGATCGTCACCACGTCGTCCTCGGCGATCACATCGCGGCTGATCATACGAAATTTGACCGAATTGGCGATGGAGGCTGCCGGATAATCCTTGTTGGCCACGCCCAGGATCGAGTTGTCGTGCTTGCCGGAAAAAACCGCTTCAAAATCGCGTTCCGGGACCATGTCGAAATCCGATTTCAGGATAGCGCTGGGTGCCTTGAAGCCCGAATTCGAGGTGGGCGAGGTGAAAGCCATTTGCTTGCCCTTGATGTCCTCGACCTTTTCGATGCCCGAGCCGGGGTAGGTGATGATCTCCATCTCATAGCCGAAACTGCCGTCGGTGGAGGCCATGATGGTGAAGGGGTTGAAGCCCGCGCAGTTCACTGCCAGCGGGTTGGACCCGGTGTTGAAACCCGCAATATGCAACCGGCCTGAGCGCATCGCCTCGATCTGGGCGGCGTTGCTCTGGACGGGGAAGAAAACGATCGACTTGCCGGTCTCGGCTTCCAGGTGGGTCAGGAAGTCCGACCAGGCGTCTTTGTAGACGGCAGGGTCTTCCACCGGCGTAAAGGCAAAGATCAGCGTGTCCGGATCCACCAGATCCGCAGGATCAGTGGGCGTGTCCGCGATCAGATCGCCGTCCACATCGCAAAACCGCTCATCCAGATCGCCGCGCGGGCAGTCTTGGGCCGCAGCCGGTCCGGCAAAAGCCAGCGCCAGCGCAAAGGCGGCACCACTTAGTAATGTTGATTTCAATGTCATATTCTCGCTCCCTTTGGACATTTGTTTTTGGATCACGCTAGCGTGTAGTCCAGGGGACATAAAGGGAATTGTTTGCGCTCGCAGGAACGGCTGTCTCAGCCGGTCGTGATGCCGTGCTCCACCCAGCGTTCAAACCGGTCGGAGGGGGCAAGATCAGGCAAGGGATGGTTCAGATACCCGCCGCCAAACAGCCGAAACGGCACGCCCGCGTTCTGCGCGGTGTCATGGTCAACCTTGCTGTCGCCAACATATAGCGTCGTTTCAGGAGCCGCACCCATCCGTTCGATACAGGCCAGCAAGGGGGCCGCATCGGGCTTGCGCGGCTGGCCGTCCTGCGCGCCTGCGATCACCTCGAAATAACCTGTCAGATCCAGCGCCGCGCAAAGATCCTGTGCAGGCTGATCCGGTTTGTTGGTGCAGATCCCCATCGGGATGCCGCGGGCCTGAAAGGCCTCCAATGCCGCGATGACGCCCTCATAAGGGTGGGTCAGCGTCGTCATGTCGCGCTGATAGGCCTCCAGCAAATGGGCCAGCGTGGTTTCATATGTCTCGGGATCGCTGCCGCCGGTGGCGTTCAGACAATGCTCCGTCAGCACCCCGATGCCGTTGCCGATAAAGGAGATGATGGTGGGCAGATCCAGCGTCTGCCGCCCCATCTTTTGCAAGGCGACGTTGGCGGCGGCGTGAATGTCCGGCGCGCTGTGGATGAGCGTGCCATCAAGGTCGAAGACAAGAGCGGAAAATGGGGTCATGGCGCATGACTTAACTCGAAGCGGCGCGAAGGACCACGGGCGAATTGCACAGGTGGATCAGGCGACCATCGCCTCGATCTCGTCCTCCCCGGTGTCGTCGTCCGGTTGCGCGGAGGGAAGCGGCAACGACAGGATAAAGCTGCTGCCCTGACCTTCGACACTGGTGGCAATCAGATCCCCACCATGCGCCCGCGCAATATCGCGCGAAATCGCCAGACCCAGACCGGTGCCGCCATATTTGCGGCCCGAAGAATTGTCGACCTGATGGAAGGCTTCAAAGACGCGGCCCAGATGCTCTTCCGGGATGCCGATGCCGCTGTCGGTGACGCGGAAAAGGACACTCTCCTCGGTCTGGGAGACATCCAGCGTGATCTTGCCCTCATCGGTGAACTTCGTGGCATTGCCAATCAGGTTGATCAGGATCTGCTGGATCCGCTTGTCATCCGCGTTCAGCGCAAGATCCGGCGTGCTGACTTCAAGGGTAAGGCCCTTTTCCTCAATCATCGGACGCATCTGGTCAATGACCGGCTCGGCGATCCGGGCGGCATTGGTGTCGGCCATGTCCATCGACAACGTGCCTGAATCCACCTTGGCAAAATCCAGAATCTCGCTGATCAGGGTGAACAGGTGGTTGCCCGAACGTTCCAGCGTTTCCATCATCTTGGCGACCTGATCGGTCATGACATCCAGCTTCGGCTGGATGTCGTCCTTGAGGTCCGGATGTTCCTCGATCTCGGCCATCAGCTTGCGATAGCTGGGCAGGCTGCGCATGTTCTTGGCCAGCTTGGCATGGCCCAGAATGACCGTCAGCGGTGTGCGCAATTCGTGGCTGAGCACGCCCATAAAGTCGGTCTTGGCCTTGTTGGCCGCTTCCGCCGCAATCTGCGCTTTCTTCAGATCGGTGATGTCGATGCGCAGACCCACGACGCTGCCGTCTTCCATGGGGCGGTCATAGGCGCGGATCAAGCGGCCATCGGCCAGGATCTGTTCCTTGTCGGAGGATTTGATATGCAGCCGCTTGGACCATTCCTCATACCATTCTTCCTCGCGCCCGATGGCGTCCGGGATCAGCTTCTTGCGCAGGTTGGCTTTGACGATGTCCTCATACCGCGCGCCGACGCGCACCATGCCGGAGCCGCCGGCCAGTTGCTTGTACTTGTTGTTGAAGGCGACCAGACGGCGGTCCGCGTCAAACATGACAAAGCCATGATCCAGTGCCTCGATCCCCACTGACAGCTGCTTTTCCGCGCGGCGGCGGGTGTCAAACAACCGCATCACATACCACAGCGCCAACAGGCACGCGCCCATCGCGAGGGACCGGAGGGCCCAGCGGGTGATGTGATTGGGGCGGTGCAGGGGCCAGCCGCCTTCGGGCGTGGCCGCCAGTTGCCACTGGCCAAACGGCAGGTTGAGGCTCAGCCGGATGGGGTTTTGATCCAGAACGGCAATGTCGCCAAACAGCACCTGCTGACTGAACGGGCCGGTGGGCTGCACCTGGCTGATCAGCATGTTGAATTTGGTCTCGAACTCCGGAAAACCCACCTTGTTCATCAGCTTGTCGTAATCCAGCACGACCGACAGCATTCCCCAGGGATGACCGGGGCCGGGGCTGGTCTTGTCATAGACCGGTTTGGACAGGATCAGGCCGCGCCCACCGGTGGCCAGGTTGACCGGCCCATTGATCAGCCCCTCGTCCGCGCGCAGCGCGGCTTCGATCTGGTTGTTCAACGCCCGGCGCACCCGATAATCCACGCCCAGAATACCTTTCTGTTCGGATCTGGGGAAAACCATGGTGGCGATCTGGTTCGGGGCCGCGACAAGGCTGCGGACCTCCGGGTTCTCCAGCATGAAATCAACCGCCTTGAGGTTGAATTCGGTCTGGTTGATTTGCGGGTTCTCACCGATGACGGCGGCCAGTTCGTTCAGATCCATGATCCGTTCGAACAAGGTCGATTGCAGCCGCTCGCGCACTTCGATCAGGCGCACGGTTGAGGTCAGCTTCACATCGCGGACGTAGTTCTGATAGGTCAGCGTCTCAATGCGGTGGGTCAGAACAAACATGACAGCCGCAATGAACGCAAACAGGGCAATCCTGATCACGACCTGCCGTTGACGGGACGACGTCAAAGACGGTGTTTTTGTCTGGTCCGCAGTGTTTGTTTCTTCGTTTTGCATGCTGCCTGTCACCGAGTTTTCTTCGGATGCCTGTTATGGTCAGAATGTGCCAAAGAAATTGGCGCATTTTAGGGCAGAAACCCCTGTTTCTTCGAAACCTTCAGGCAAAGTGCATCCCACCGCCAACGGATCGGGAAGGATCAAGAAAATAGGGGGTTTCCCCGGTATTCCGGCATTCAGGGCCAGGTGGGAAACGCGCGCGCGGATGGAAATGGGCGGAATTGTGGCGCAGATCTCGGACAATTCCGCTGTACGATCCCCGCAAGCCGACGGCGACCGCGGCCTTACCCCGACAGCCGTTCCGCACGCCGCAGGCGGCCTGCGTCAGACGTCGATGAAGCCCAGCTTTTCAAGGGCGATCCGTGCCGCTTTGCGCTGTTCTGCGGGCCCGTTCAGCAGCGTTGTGTTAAGCTGCTTGACCAAGACGGTCAGCGCGCGGTTTTTCTGCCGATCCGCGATGAACCCTGCGACTTGGTCGGAAGCAAGGCCGTGGATGAACTGGATGGCGTGAGAAGAGGTTTGTGCGGTGTCAGTCATGTCGTGCGATGCCCCCCAAGAGCGCGTTCCGTCAGAATCGGCGTGACTGTCCCTCGACCGCCGATGCCCCAGCAGAACCCCATTTGCCGCGTGGAGTCCATGATTAATCAGGCGCTGTGGCCGGGGGCAGTTTGCCGGTCCGTCAGGTCAGTACAACAGTGCCGTTCGGCGTGGCAAAGGTGCCGACAAATCCCGTCGTCGCCCCCGCCTGCACCGGAATCGGGCAACCAATCGTGTCATAGACCGCCTGCAATCCCGCCGCATCCGGGTCGAGCGCCACAAAACGCTCCAGCGTCGTGCCCCCCGGCGTGGTGCCCGCCGGATGGGGGGAGCCTTCCCAGTCGATGAAGAACGGCAGACGTCCGGGCCAGCGCGGGTCAGCAAGGCGCATGATCGTCCAGTTCAACTGCACCCCCTCAGGCGTCTTGCGCGACATCGGGATGGGGTCCTCGACCGTGATGCCGCCGTCCTCGGCACGGCGGCGGACCGCTGCCAGATCGTCACAGGCCAGCGCAAAGGTCAGCATCTGCGGCTGCGGCAGTGCGGCAATGCCCGCGCCCATGGTGCCCGCCAGATCCTGTTCGGGGTCGGGGGCAATGATCTCAACATAGGTGGTGGCGGTCAGCCCGCTCAGCGCATTGCGCGTGCCAAAACCGGGATGCCTGCCGCCAATGATGGGGGCCACACCCGTCAGCCGTTCAAACAGCGCTGACCCCGCGTCCAGATCGGGCACCGCCCACAGCACATGATCCAATGCAATTGCCATATCCGCCGCTCCCTTTATCCGCTGGTCGCAGGTAACGACAGGCAGGCCCGAAGGGCAAGCGGTTCAGGCGATATGCTGGATCGCCGAGAACCCTTCGAACTGCGGCGTGCCTTCATGCAGCTTCTGATCGGGATTGCCCGCGTTCCTGTGCGCCGCGCGAAAGGCATCCGACCGGGTCCAGCCGCGAAAGGCCTCCTCATCCCGCCAGACCGTGTGGGAGGCATACAGGATCAGACCATCGGTCTCTGGGCCCTTGAGCATGTGGAATTCCACAAACCCCTCCATCCCTTTGAGGTGGCTGTCGCGGCCCAGCCAAAGCGCCTCGAAAGCGTCGGCATTGGCGGTGGGCACATGGAAACGGTTCATGGCAAGATACATGCGCAGGGGTCCTTCAGTTGGAAAAGGCGGCACAGGGGTCGCCGCGTGTGGGGGCAGGGGTGGTCAGGGTGCCGTCAAAGGCGGTGCCGTTCTGCGGCCCTTCGACAAAGGCAAAAGCATAGCTGGTCACATCCGGGGCCGCGCGGGCAAGATAGACGGGCATCCCCCACCCGGTGTGCACATGGCCATTGCCGACGATCACCACAACCGGCGCACCGTGATCGTTTAGCGCCTGCAAGGCCACCCGTGCAAAATGCGAATCGCGCAGGCGCTGCGCCTCGACCATGCCGGACATCATCTCAAGCGGCATCGCTTCGCAATGGGCCTCAAACTGCATCTGTTCCCGCGCGGTCTGCTCCGCCTCCGGCAGCGGCTCGGTCAACCCATAGGCTGCGGCGCGCGCGCCAAAGATCGCCGCCGCACCATCGGTAAAGGCTGCGCGCACGCGGTCGCGGGTCAGGGCCATGCCGATCACCTCCGCGTCCCCCAAAGCCTCAAAGATCGGCAGGTAGAGCGCGAAATCCGGCCAGCCTGCCGCTTCCCAGCCGATCCGTTCGCCAAGGCCCGCCGCATCGCCATCCGCTGCATTCACCAGCGCCGCCTGCGCCGGGCTGAGCATCTCAAACACAACCGCAGTGGGGGAAAGCGCTGCAATTACAGCCGCTTGCCCCCGGTGGTGCATCTCGTTGTCGTGGATCTCTCCCAACAGCACCACATCGGCCTGCGCCATCGCGGCCAGCGTGTCGGCATCAGGCACCGGCGTTTCAGCAAATGCAGGCAGGGCGCAGGCAAGGCCGAAGCAGAACGCATATCGTGTCATCATGCCCTCAAGGTAGGGCCGTAGGGCCCAAGGGCGAGGGGTCGCATCACCCGCAGACCACTTCGATCAACGCTGGTCCGTCGCTCTCCAGCCCCGCCCGCAGGGAGGCAGCAAAGAAATCCGCATCCTCGACCCGCGTGGCAGGCACGCCATGCCCCTTGGCAAGCGCCACCCAATCCAGCACCGGCTGCTCAATATCAAACATCGCCTGCGCATTGGCACCGTAGCTGTTGACGCCGACGTTCTTCAGCTCATCGCGCAGGATCTGATAGCCGCGGTTGGCGAAGATGATCACCGTCAAGTCCAGCCCTTCGCGGGCCATGGTCCACAGGGATTGCAGCGTGTACATCGCCGTGCCATCGCCGATCAGCGCAATGACCTTGCGGTCCGGGCAGGCAATCGCCGCCCCCACCGCGCAAGGCAGGCCAAGGCCAATCGCGCCGCCTGTGCCCCCCAGCACCTCATGCGGGCGTGCTTGGGTGGTCAGCGGCAACACCTGATGGCCGGAAGTGATCGCCTCATTGCAGACAATCGCATCCTCCGGGATCAGCGCGGCCAGCGTCTGGCCCACTTTGGCCAATGACATCTCTCCCGTGGCGACCGCTGGCAGGTCCAGCTGGAAACGTGCAGGCGCGTCCGCGTCGGAGGCTCCCACCGCGTCCGCCAAAGCCTGTAGCGACCACCCAATATCCTCCTCCGGCCCGCACAGCGTCGTGACGGCGCAGCCGGCTGGTTCGGGCAGGCTCGGCTTGTCGGGGTAGGCAAAGAACGCCACGGGCCGTTCCGTGCCCAGCAAGATCAGGGTGGAGATCCCCGCCATCTGCGCAATCTTCGGCGTGACGGGATAGACCAGTTGTTCCACCTTCGTGGTGCCCGCCCCCTTGGCAATGCGCGCCAGCAGCGTGTCGCAGATCAACCGGCATCCGGTTCTGGCCGCGATCCGGCCCGCCAGCTCCCGCTCTGCGCCAAACAGCGCGGTGCCCCCGATCATCAGTGCCGCGCCGGGTTGGCGCAACTGCTGCGCGATGGCTTCGACCAATGCGTCATCGGGCCGTCGCAGGGCAGGCGGGGCGGCTGCGGTGACCGGGCCATCCGCTGTGTCCCATGCGGTATCGGCAGGCAGGATCAGCGTCGCGATTTGCCCGTTGCGGCTTCGTGCAGCTCGGATCGCGTCGGCCCCGTCGGGGGCGACGCTGGCGGCATCCGGTGACATCCGGGTCCAATGGCTGACGGTCTGGCTGATGCCGACCGTGTCGCCCTTCAGCGGGCTTTCATATTGCAGATGGTGGATCGCATGATCCCCCATCACATTGACCATGCCGCTGCCCGCCTTGCGGGCGTTGTGGATGTTGGCAAAAGCATTGCCAAAGCCGGGTGCCAAATGCAGCAGCGTGCCTGCCACATCGCGCTTCATGCGGAAGTATCCGTCCGCCGCGCCGCTGGTGCCGCCCTCAAACAGGCACAGCACACAGCGCATTTCGGGATGGGCGTCCAACGCGGCGACAAAGTGCATCTCAGACGTGCCGGGATTGGCAAAAACCGTATCCACGCCACTGTCGAGCATGGTTTTCACAAGGCTGGTCGCGCCGTTCATGGGGATTCTCCGCTGGTTTGCGCGCAGCGTACTGCCCGCAGCACCCAGGCAAAAGAGCCATTCCGGCGCGCCCGGCCCACCGGAATAGCTGTTGCATCGCAAGACCGAATGGCATTTTCTTAACGACGCAAATTCAAGCATCCCAAAGGGAGACACCTCACATGAAAAAACTGCTCGCCACTACGGCGCTCGCTCTCACAGTCGGCAGCGCGGCCATGGCCAATTGCGACAAGGTCACGTTCTCGGACGTGGGCTGGACCGACATCACCGCCACCACCGCCGCAGCGACCGTGGTGCTGGACGCGCTGGGATATGAAACAGAGATCAAGATCCTCTCGGTGCCGGTCACCTATACCTCCATGGCCGCAGGCGACATTGACGTGTTCCTGGGCAACTGGATGCCGACAATGGAAGCTGACATCGCCCCCTATCGTGAGGCTGGCACCGTCGACACCGTGCGCGCCAATCTTCAAGGGGCGAAGTACACGCTGGCCGTCAACAAGGCCGCGGCCGATCTGGGCATCACCTCCTTCGGGGCGATTGCCGCCAATGCCGATGCGCTGGATGGCAAGATCTACGGCATTGAGCCCGGCAATGACGGCAACCGCCTGATCCAGTCGATGATTGATGACAATGCCTTTGATCTCAAGGGCTTCGAAGTTGTTGAAAGCTCCGAGCAAGGCATGCTGGCGCAGGTCCAGCGCCTGTCGCGCAAGGGTGATCCGATTGTCTTCCTCGGCTGGGAGCCGCATCCGATGAATGCCAATTTCGAGCTGACCTATCTGGAAGGCGGCGATGATTTCTTCGGCCCCGATCTGGGCGGGGCGACGGTCTATACCAACACCCGCGCAGGCTATGTGGGGGAATGTCCGAACGTTGGCAAACTGCTGAGCAACATGGAGTTCACGCTGGCCATGGAGAATGAGATCATGGGCGCGATCCTGGACGATGGCGAAGACCCGGCAGATGCCGCGCGCGCGTGGCTCTCGGCCAACACCGATGCGGCGGCGGGCTGGCTCGATGGTGTGACCACCAAAGACGGCGGTGACGCAAAGGCGGCTGTGATGGGCGCAATCGGCGGGTAAACCTGCCCGTCTTGTCGATACACACAGCGGGCGGCTTTTGACACAAAGGCCGCCCGCACTCAATGACGACGCCGCGCGCGCCACGAAGGACCCCACCCATGGAATGGCTGACAGAGAACAAGATCCCCATCGACGATTGGGCCGAAGGCGCCTTCGACTTTCTACAAATCAAGGGAGAGTGGTTCTTTGACGGTCTCGCCCTGGTGATGGAGCAGCTGATTGATGCGATCCTGTGGCTGCTGCAAACACCGCATCCGTTTATTATCATTGCATTATTCGCGGCCCTCACATGGCTGATCCAGCGCAACTGGAAAACCGTGGGTTTCGTGGTGCTGGGGTTCCTGTTCATCCTCAATCAGGACTACTGGGAGGAAACGACCGAGAGCCTGACGCTGGTGCTGTCGGCCTGTGTGGTCTGTATGGGGCTGGGTGTGCCGATTGGCATCGCGGCGGCGCACCGTCCGAAACTCTACCGTTTCATGCGGCCTGTGTTGGATCTGATGCAGACGCTGCCCACCTTTGTCTACCTGATCCCCGCCATTGTGTTCTTCGGCATCGGCATGGTGCCGGGCCTCATCGCAACGGTGATCTTCGTGCTGCCCGCGCCGATCCGCCTGACGCAACTTGGGATTTCCTCCACCCCGCGCGCGCTGACCGAAGCGGCAGAAGCCTTTGGCGCGACGCCCAGCCAGACTTTGTGGAAGATCGAATTGCCCTATGCGCTGCCGCAGATCATGACCGGGCTGAACCAGACAATCATGCTGTCGCTGTCGATGGTGGTGATTGCGGCCCTTGTGGGCGCGGATGGTCTGGGCGTGCCGGTGGTGCGGGCGCTCAATCAGGTGAACACGGGGCTGGGCTTTGAAAGCGGTCTGATCATTGTGGTCGTGGCGATCATGCTCGACCGGATGCTGCGGGTGGGTGAGAAATGAGCAACGAGACTGAAGAAATTGTAGGCAGACTAAATCGAGCTTTGGAATTAGCAGAGACTGGGCCAAAGGCCGAACTGAAGCCGGTGATAGCTTCGATCATTCTTAGTTCGCATCACTTTCCCGATCACAGGGGGCATCTCATTCGCGAAGCCTGCGCGACTATTAAACAAGTTCCCAAGGCTGTTGATCGAAAGAGAGAAAAATCTCTTGCGCGTGCGGACATCCAGAAATTCCATCGAGTTGCTAAGAATTGGATGGGTGAGAAATGAGCACAGCTGTCAAATTTGATAACGTCTCCATTGTCTTCGGCGACAAACCCGCCAAGGCGCTGCCGCTGATGGATGAGGGGCAGAGCCGCTCTGAAATCGAATCCGAGACCGGGCAGGTGCTGGGCGTGCACAATTGCTCGCTTGAAGTGGAGACGGGGGAGATCCTTGTGCTGATGGGCCTCTCGGGCTCGGGCAAATCCACGCTTTTGCGCGCGGTCAACGGGTTGAACCCGGTGGTGCGCGGGGCGGTCACGGTGAACGATGGTAGCTGGTCCGCCACCACGCCGGGCTGTTCCGCCGCGTCCCTGCGCCAGATCCGGCGCGAATGTGTGTCGATGGTGTTTCAGCAGTTCGGCCTGCTGCCCTGGCGCACGGTGCGCGACAACGTCGCGATGGCGCTGGAATTTGCCAATATTCCCAAAGCGCAAAGGTTAACGCGGGCGGATAAACAGCTGGCATTGGTCGGCCTGTCCGATTGGGCGGACCGTAAGGTGGGCGAGCTTTCAGGCGGCATGCAGCAGCGGGTGGGGCTGGCACGGGCCTTTGTGACCGAGGCGCCGATCCTGTTGATGGATGAGCCGTTCTCCGCCCTTGATCCGCTCATACGCTCGCGGCTTCAGGACGAACTGCTGGACCTGCAACGCGATCTGAAACGCACGATCATTTTCGTGAGTCACGATCTGGACGAGGCGTTCAAACTGGGCGGGCGGATCGCCATCATGGAAGGCGGGCGGATTGTGCAACTGGGCACGCCGCGCGAAATCTTCTCCAACCCGGCATCTGACTATGTGGCTGATTTTGTGGCGAATATGAACCCGCTGGGAGTGCTGACGGCGCGCGATGTGATGATGCCGCAGGACAAATATGCGACCGACGGATCGGTGGCGGTGGAAACCCCTGTGGCGGAGATCATTGAGCGGTTGAGCGATGAGGTGGCATCGCTGGAAGTGGTGGAGGATGGGGCGGCTGTCGGGACGATCACCGCGCAGTCGATTGTGGATCGCCTGAAGGTCTGACGTTGCTCTCTGCGGCCTGGGTGGTGCAGAGATTTTAGCCCTCCGGGGGGGTATTTTTAACCATTTGGAAGGGGCGGTGAGGGCAATGCGCCATGGTTAAGATGGCGTAAATCTTGACGGTGAGATGTGACTCTGTCCCCGCGGGGACAAGGTTAATGGCGGCCGTTTCAGGTGATCAGGGGCAGGCGCGTGGCGGCATAGGACAGGGTGATTTCCCGGTCCATCTTCGCATCATAGAGCCGCGCGCGGAACTGGGCGGAGGGGCGCACGCCGCCGATGGCGGGCAGGGTGCCGCACATCATCGCGGTGCCGTCTTTCATGCCTGCGGCTTCAATCAGTTTCTCCAGCGGGCGGATCTTGGCCAGCGCGCCTTTCTGGTAGGTCACCCATGCGCCGTTCTCGAATATCTCCGAGCTGAGCACCAGATCGTCCAGCCGGTCCGCGACGCTGGACCAGGACCACAGCTGCGTCCCCACGGGTTTGGGGCACATCTGCTTGGAGGCGGCAACGGAGGTCTTTTCAAACTCCCGATCGGTGTGGTCCGAGCCGAGGCCGAGCCAGAGTTTGCCCTGCGCCTGCACGACCAGCGGTTCAGCTTCGCCGGAACTGCCATTGCCCAGCACTTCGATCCGGTCGGATTGGGTGAGAAGGCTGGCCCCGTTTCGGTAGTAAAGCGGTGTCTTTGAGGGGGCGGGAATGCCAAGTGCGACCAGTTCGTTGATGTGATGCTGCACGGCAGCCGCATCCCGCCCGGTCCAGCCTGCGATGATCAGGTTGGTGATGGGCGCGTCCAGAGGGCCGGTGTCGGTGTCGAAGTGCATCTGTATTCCTTGAAGACTGGCAATGCCTTACCAAAGCGGTAAGCTGGGCGGATTGCAAGAAGGGATGGGATGCCACGTGACGCTGGATCAGATCAAGACGTTCTTCTGGGTGGCCAAGCTGGGGGGCTTTCGGCGCGCGGCGGGGCAGTTGAACCTGTCGCAGCCTGCGGTGTCAAACCGGGTGGCGACATTGGAGGACACCTTGCGGGTGAGCCTGTTTGAGCGGGGAGACAAGGCGCTGACCCTGACCCGCGAGGGCATGCGTCTGATGGCCTATGCCGAGCAGATGTTGTTTGTGCAGGAGGAGATCCGGCGGCGGGTCAGCAATACCGCGGAGATGGAGGGGCTGTTTCGCATTGGCGCCTCGGAGACGGTGGCGCAAAGCTGGTTGCCGGAGTTCTTGCGGGTGTTCTCGGCCGCCTATCCGCGGATTGATGTGGATCTGACCGTCGATATCTCCTGTGATCTGCGGGAGGGGCTGGTGGGGCGGCAGTTGGATGTGGCGTTCCTGATGGGGCCGGTGTCGGATTTTACCATCGGCAATGTGGCGCTGCCGCAGTTTCCGCTGACCTGGTACAAAGCAGCGGGTGTGGGGGAGGTGGATCTGGGCCGGGTGCCGGTGATTTCCTTTTCGGCCAATACGCGGCCTTACCGGGAGTTGATGGCAGCCCTGCGCCGCCGGTTGGGGCCGGGGGTGCGGATGTTTTCGTCAGCCTCTTTGTCGGCGTCGCTCAGGATGATTGCGGCGGGGGTGGCCGTGGGGCCCTATCCGCGCGCGCTGGCCGGGCCTTTGATTGCGGCGGGGCAGATTGAGGCCTTTGATCCGGGGCTGACGCCCAATCCACTGGAGTTTACCGCCTCCTATCTGGCGGAGCCCTATGATGCCTTGTCAGAACAGGCCGCCCAGATGGCGCGGGACGTGGCGCTGGAATGGGACGCGGCACAGGGCGAGCGATAGCCTATGGTTATCGCTTGTGATCGGAAATAATAATTTGAACTGTGGTGGCCTCCGTGTGACCTTTGCCGCAAAGGGGAAGGCTGCGCGTCAATGCTGGATCATGAGACACCATATGCGACCCTGCGGGAGGTGAGCGCAGCCGAGGTGCGGGCGGAGATACGCGCGGGCCGGTACAGGCGGCATACGGCGGGGCTCGCGCCGGGGAAGTTGCAGTGCAATCTGGCGATTGTGCCCGAAGAGGTGGCGCTGGACTTCATGCGGTTTTGTCAGCGCAACCCCAAACCCTGTCCGGTGGTCGGCGTGGGCGATACGGGCGATCCGATCCTGCGCACGCTGGGCTCCAACATCGACATTCGCACCGACGTGCCGCAGTACCGGGTCTACAGGCAGGGCAATCTGGCGGCAGAAGTCAGTGATATCAAGGACCTGTGGCGCGATGATCTGGTGACAGTCGCCCTGGGCTGTTCGTTCACCTTTGAAAATGCCTTGATCGAGGCAGGGATTCCCGTGCGCCACATTGATGAGGACAAGACGGTGCCGATGTATTCCTCCTCGCTTGAGCTCACGCCTGCGGGGCCGTTTGGCGGCACGATGGTGATCACCATGCGGCCCATTCACAAGTCGCGGGTGTCAGATGCCGTGCGCATCTCTGCGGCGTTTCCGCAAGCGCATGGCGCGCCCGTGGCGATTGGCGATCCGGGCGAAGTGGGGATTGCGGATTTGAACCAGCCTGACTGGGGCGAGCCTGTGGAGGTGCGCGACGACGAAGTGCCCGTCTTCTGGGCCTGCGGGGTGACCCCTCAGAATGTCTTGTTGCAGGCGCAATTGCCGCTGTGCATCACTCATAAACCCGGCTGTATGCTGATCGCGGATGCCGGGGAAAGGGCGGACACCAACGTGCTGTCCCGCTATCCAACTCAAGATAAAACCAACTAGGAGAGTATCAAAATGCGTAACCTTATCATAGCTTTGGGCGTCACGACCGCGATGGTCGCACCGGCGGCGGCGGAAAATCTGTCGGTGGTGGGATCATGGTCCGGCCTGCCGTTGCACAAGCAGTACGAAGCGCCCTTCTGGAGCGAGACGCTGCCGGGCAAGGCGGATGTGACGGTGGAATTGACCACGCACAACCAGATGGGTCTGGGGCTGGGCGATATCTATCCGCTGCTGGGGCAGGGGGTTTATGACGTGGCGATGACGGTGGCGGATTATGCCGTGTCTGATGCACCCGAACTGGAAGGGCTGGACGTGCCAATGATGGCGGCCACAGCCGATGAGGCGCGCGTGATGGTCGATGCGGCGCGGGGCATGGTGGATGACATCTACGCCAACCGTTTCAACGCCAAGGTGCTGGCGATTGCGCCCTATCCGCCGCAGGTCGTGTTTTGCAATGCGGAGATTGCGGGGCTGGATGATCTGAAAGGTCTGAAGGTGCGTGCGTCGGGTCGGATGACGGCGAAATTCCTTGAGGCCCTGGGCGCGGAAGGGATCAACGTGTCCTTCTCCGAAGTGCCGGGCGCGCTTCAGAAGGGTGTTGTGGATTGTGCTGTGACCGGGGCTGGTTCGGGATACTCGGCGGGTTGGTGGGAAGTGTCCACGCACCTGCTGCCGATCCCGCTGGGTGGTTGGGACCATGTGGTGACAGCGATGAACATGGACAAGTGGAACGGTCTGGACGGGGGCACGCAGGAGGCGATCATGGCTTCCATTAAGGCGGATTTTGAGGATCCGGCCTGGGCTTCGGCGCAGGGTGCGTTGGTCAATGACATCGCGTGTTTGACAGGCAACGGGGAGTGCCCAGCGGGTGACGCGCGGGGCATGACATTGGTCGAAGCCTCCGAGACTGACATCGCGCGTGCCAGCGAAATCCTGAAAGCCGAAGTGCTGCCCGAATGGGCGGAGCGCGCAGGCCCCGAATGGACTGCCCGGTGGAACGACACGGTCGGCAAAGCCGTGGGTGTGACCATCGAGTAATCTCCCTGCGGGGCGCGGTCGGTGTTGGGCCGCGCCCTGCGTTTTCTTGTGAAGGACGTTTGCCATGGCCGAGCGCTTGATTGACCTGTTGCGGCGCATCAACCGGGGCGTTGCCTATCTGGTGGGGGTGCTGCTGTTTGCCTGTGCGGGTTTTGTGCTGGCCGACATCGTGCTGCGGCAGATGGGGTCCAGCTTTGGCGGCACGGATGAGATTTCCGGCTATGTCATGGCGATCGCCACGTCCTGGGGCATGGCGTACACGATGCTGGAGCTGGGCCATGTGCGGATAGATCTGGTGCGGCGGCGGCCGGGGCCGCGCGGGCGGGCGTTGTTCGATCTGGGGGCGCTGGTGGTGACCTCCGGGGTGATTGTGTTGATTGCGGTGAAATGCTGGCCGGTGCTGGCGCGGTCGATCAAGAACGGCTCGACCGCGAATACGCCGTTGGAGACGCCGTTGGTCTTGGTCCAATGGCCGTGGTTTCTGGGATGGGTGTGGTTTGCGGTGATGGCGTGTTTGCTGTCGCTGGCGGCGTTGAGCCTGATCCTGAAGGGGCAATTTGACAGGTCGGAACAGGCGATTGGCGCCTTTGGCGAGCAGGATTCAGCAATATGATTACCTATGTAGCCATTGGCCTGTTGGGTCTGTTGAGCCTGTCGATCCCGGTGGGGATTGTGTTGTTCCTGCTTGGCATCGGGATTGACCAGTTTTTCAGCTCGTTTCCTTTGTTGAAGGGGTTGGGGAACATGGTCTGGTCGTCGTCCAATTCGGCGACGCTGGTGGCGATCCCGTTCTTTGTGTTGCTGGGTGAGATACTGGTGCGCAGCGGCGTGGCCGCGCGGACCTATTCGGCGTTGGACAAATGGGTGTCGTGGCTGCCCGGTGGATTGGTACATGCCAATGTGGCAACCGCGACGATGTTTTCGGCGACCTCGGGTTCGTCTGTGGCGACGGCGGCGACCGTGGCCACGGTTGCGATGCCACAGGCGGAGCGGTTGGGGTATGATCCGAAGCTGTTTTCCGGCGCAATTGCCGCTGGTGGCACCTTGGGGATCATGATCCCGCCGTCGATCAACCTGATCGTCTATGGCTTCCTCACGCAGTCTTCCATTCCGCAGTTGTTTCTGGCCGGGTTGATACCGGGGCTGGGGTTGGCGCTCGCCTTCATCATCATGACGGCGCTCATCTGCATGGTGCGGCCGTCACTGGGGGGCGAACGGCGGGTGTTTCCGTTGAAGGAGATGGTCGGGGCCTTGGCGCATTTGTTGCCGATCATTCTGCTGTTCACGGTCATCATCGGCTCGATCTACAACGGCTGGGCCACCCCGACGGAAGCTGCCGCCGTGGGCGTTGGTGGCGCGCTGGTGATTGCGATGTTCTTTGGCGGTGTGTCGGTGTCGATGCTGGGGGAGAGTATTCTGGGCACGGTGAAGGTCACGTCGATGATCATGCTGATCGTGATTGGCGCGTCGTTTCTGAATTTCACGCTGGCCTCTGCCGGGTTGGGGCGTGAGTTGGATGCGTTTTTGACCGGGCTTGGGTTGTCGCCCTTGGGGATGATCATGGTGATTGTGCTGATCTACATCGTGCTGGGGTTCTTTATTGAAACCCTGTCGCTGATGGTGGTCACGATCCCGATCATCGTGCCGATTGTGGTGGAGTTGGGATACGACCCGATCTGGTTCGGGATCCTGATGATTGTGCTGATCGAGATGGCCTTGATCACGCCGCCGGTGGGGCTGAACCTCTATGTGGTGCAAGGGGCGCGGAAGTCGGGGCATCTGAATGAGGTGATGCTGGGCTCGGTGCCGTATTGTCTGATGATGCTGGCGATGGCGATGGCGTTGATCGCGTTTCCGCAGATTGCTTTGTTTTTGCCGGAGTTTTTGCGGTAGCGCGTCTTAGCTCCTGCTGTAGAATTCAAATGCCGTGGCAGCCAAGACCACGATAACAAATAGGAGGGAAATCAAACCCGCATACCAATTCGTGCGATCAGTGCCCTTCGCTTCTTCTTTGGTTAAAACGAAGAACCGTTCCAATCCACGTGGATCCTGATCTCCGCGACGTCTCATGCGGACAATCACAATTGCTGCAGCGATGAAGATGGAAAGCAAATAAAGAACAAAAACCATGGGTGATTGTAGAGCTGGATTGACGCAGGTTGCAACTGAGCGTGGGTGTAGGGTGCGCATTTACTGCGCACCGCTGGTTTGTTTGGCTGGGGTGGGTGGTGCGCAGTAAATGCGCACCCTACGGGGTTACTTCCAGCCGACCTGGTTGAAGATTTTCTGCGCCTCGGGGACGTTTTTCGCCACGACCGACAGATCCACGTCATC
Source organism: uncultured Sulfitobacter sp. (assembly GCF_947500075.1). GTDB lineage: Bacteria > Pseudomonadota > Alphaproteobacteria > Rhodobacterales > Rhodobacteraceae > Sulfitobacter. Next base: position 351,629 of record NZ_CANMQS010000005.1, read on the forward strand.
TGCCTTGAACGCACCCAGCTTCGCCACACTCTCGCTCAGGGCAGCCCCTTCAACGGCCGGAAACTCATCATTGCCTGCGGAGAAATACTGCTGCGCTTGGTCAGACGCCAGATACTCCAGAAACGCGATGGCATTCTCGCGGTTGGGGGCATTTGCGGCCACACCGCCACCGGAGAGGTTCATATGCGCGCCCTCGGCGTCCTGCGCGGGGAAGATCCAGCCGATGCTGTCGATCTCGGCGCTCAACCCGCTGACGTCTTTGCGCAAAGCCCGCGCGAAGTAGTAGGTGTTGGCGATGGAGATGTCGCATTGGCCGGATACGATGCCGCGCAGCTGGTCGGTGTCCCCGCCTTCGGGCTCACGCGCGAAGTTGTCGGCCACGCCTTGCGCCCATGCGGTTGCTGCTTCAACGCCGTGGTTTTCGATGACAGCGGCCAGCAGGGTCTGGCTGTAGACGTTGGAGGAGGAGCGGTGGCAGACCATGCCTTTGTACGCCGGATCCGCGAGGGAGACATAGTCCATCGGCGGGTTGGGCACGTCGGCCTTGTCATAGAAGATGATCCGCGCGCGTTGGGAGAAGCCGAACCACTGGTTGTCGCTGTCTTGCAGGTTGGCGGGGATTTTCTCCTCCAGCACGGCGCTGTCGATGGATTGCAGCACACCGGCGTTCTTTGCGCGTTCCAGACGTGAGGTGTCGACGGTCAGCAGGATGTCAGCGGGGGAGTTCGCGCCTTCGGCCTGCATCCGCGCGATCAGCTCATCGGCTTTGCCTTCGATGCGGTTGATGGTGATGCCGGTGGCGTCGGTGAAGTCGGAATACAGGCGCTCATCGGTGTCGTAGTGGCGGGAGGAATAGAGGTTCAATTCGCCTTCGGCCATGGCCATGCCAGCCGCTGTCAGCGCGGTTGTGGCGGCCAGCGTGAAGGCGGTGATGCGGGGGGATTTTGTCATCGGACTCTCCGGAGGTTAATTCCTTACTGATTAAGTCAGATAACAGATTTTCGAAACATGTCCACATCTCCGATTAAAATAGTCGGAAATTTTCTGTCGGCCTAAACCGCCCCCGGAGAGAGGAAGGATTCGCGGAAGTAATCCGCAATCTTGATGGTGGATTGCGGCAGGTCCGCGCCTTTGCGCCAGGCAAGGCCGACGTCCATCGACGGGATCTCCTGATCGGTGGCGGCGGTGCCGATGCGTTTGCCCTCCAGCGACCAGGGGCGGTAGACCATGTCGGAGAGGATCGTGATGCCCTGACCGTTGGCCACCATGGAGCGGACGGCCTCCACAGAGGCGGTGCGCAGGGTGACGTTGGGCTGGTAGGTGTTGAGGTTCCAATACCGCATGGTGGTGTGGGCGGCTTCATCCACGGTCAGCATGATGTAGTCCTCGCGGGAGATTTCCTCGAACGTGGCGGTGCCCTGGCGGATGAACCTGTGCCCGTTGGCGGCCCAGAGCCTGCGGGGGGAGCGCAGGAGGGTCTGGGTCTCAATCTCCGGATTGTTGAGGTTGGAGGTCAGGACCACGGCCAGATCAAAGCGGTTGGACAGCAGGCCCTCTTCGATGCTTTCTCGGTTCAGCTCGCTCAGCCGGATTTCGAGGTTGGGGTAGAGCTGTTTGAGGCGGTTGAGGTGGTAGGGCAGGAAGTAGCCGATCACCGTATAGGTGGCGGCGATGGAGATGGTGCCCTTGACCGGGGATTGTTTCTGCGCGACGCGCCGGGCCTGATCAAGCTTTTCGAGGATCTCACGGGAGGAGGCGAGAAAGTCGCGGCCTGCTTCGGTCATCTCCATCCCTTGCGCGGAGCGGGTGAAGAGCGGCGCGCCGAGTTCGGCTTCGAGTTCCTTGATCGCGGAGGTCACGGCGGATTGGGAGATCGACAGCTCATTCGCGGCGCGGCTGACCTGTCCGGATTCGGCGGTGGCGACGAAGAATTTGAGGTGACGGAAGTTCATGCGCCCAAGTTATTCCGAAAACTGTGCGTGGTATATAGAAAAATCAGATAATGCTGCGCGCCATTCCGCCGTGGTCTTTCCAATATTTCCGGAAGATGGGGCGAATGCCTACCATAGGTGGTATCTGATTTTCCGATAATGGTGTTTCTGAAATGCGTATTTTACATGTTTGCCGATTGCCCCAAGTCTTTACCCAACATACGAGGGGGCGCGAAGATGACCGCATTGATCGACCTGAACTGCGACATGGGCGAAGGATTTGGCCAATGGGTGTTGGGCGAAGCGCCGGATGAAGAGATCATGTCGCTGATCTCTTCTGCCAATATCGCGGCGGGTTTTCATGCGGGTGATCCGAACTCCATGGACCGGGTGGTCAAGCTGGCGCAGGCGTACGGTGTCGGGCTGGGGGCGCATCCGGGGTATAATGACCTGCAAGGGTTCGGGCGGCGGTATATCAAGACGTCCTCGGAAGAGTTGGTCAATGACATCGTCTATCAGGTGGGCGCGATCCGGGAGTTCGGGCGGCGGCACGGCATTCCGCTGCAACATGTGAAGCCGCATGGCGCGCTTTATATGGAAGCGGCCGTGAACGAAGAGTTGAGCCAGATGATTGTCGATATGCTGGTGAAGACCAGCGGGGAGACGATCCTGTTCTGCATGGAAAGCTCGCTCACCTATGGGATTGCCAAGCAATCGGGCTTGCCGGTGGTGCGGGAGTTCTATGCGGACCGCGACTATGACAATTCCGGCTCCATCGTGTTTGCGCGACAGGTCGGGCGGCCTGATCCGGCGGCGATTGCAGCCAAATGTGTGAAGGCCTGTCAGACCGGGATGGTCACGACCGTGGAGGGGGATGAGATCAAGATCGGGTTTGAATCCATCTGCTTTCATTCCGACACGCCGGGCGCGCTGGACATCGGCAAAGCCATCCGCAACGGGCTGACAGAGGCGGGCATCACCATCGCCTCCGCCAAGACGGTTCTGGAACAAAACAGCTAAAGCAAAGGGTTAAGAGACATGGCAGACATTCAATCCCCCCTTCCGGGCACGTTCTATCACAAACCTTCGCCTGAAGAGCCTGCGTTCAAATCGGCAGGCGACGCGGTTGCCGTGGGCGATGTGATCGGGCTGGTGGAAGTGATGAAGACCTTCATCGAAGTGAAATCGGAAATCGCGGGCAGCTTTTCGGGCTACAGCGTGGATGATGCCTCTCCCGTGACGGCGGGCCAAGTGCTGGCGACGCTGGACTGATGGCCATCAAACGTCTTTTCATTGCCAACCGGGGCGAGATTGCGGTGCGGATCATCCGTGCGGCAAAGGGCTTGGGCATTCACACCATTCAGGCGCATTCAGAAGCGGATGCGGATATGCTGGCGGTGAAGCTGGCGGATGAGGCGGTCTGCGTGGGGGCGGCACCTGCGAAGGAGAGCTATCTGAACATCGACGCGCTGATGGCGGCGATTGCTCAGACGGGTGCCGATGCGGTGCATCCGGGCTATGGGTTTCTGTCCGAAAGCCCCGCGTTTGTGCGGGCGGTGGAAGCGGCAGGCGTGACCTTTGTGGGGCCGTCTGCGGCGACGATTGAGCGGATGGGCGACAAGGTTGAAGCGCGCAAGGCGGCGGAAGCGGCGGGCGTGCCTGTTGTGCCGGGCTCGAAAGGTCGGGTGGATTCGGTGGATGACGCAGCAGCCGTGGCGGCTGAGGTGGGCTATCCGGTGATGATCAAGGCGGCTGCCGGTGGCGGCGGGCGCGGGATCAGAGTGGCGGATACAGAAGAGGAATTGCGCAAGCTGGCGCCGCAGGCGCAGCAGGAAGCGGCGGCAGCGTTCGGAGATGGCGGGCTGTATCTGGAGCGTGCTGTCCGGTCGCCCCGGCACATTGAAGTGCAGATATTGGGCGATGGCACAGATGCGGTGCATTGCTTTGAACGGGAGTGTTCGTTGCAGCGGCGGCGGCAGAAGGTCTGGGAGGAAGCAGGCGCGGATTGTCTGGATGATGAGACACGCGCGACCCTGTGCGCCTCAGCCGTGGCATTGGCGAAGGCCACAAACTATCGCGGGGCGGGGACGTTGGAATATCTCTACGATTCCGCGACGAATGAGTTTTTCTTTATCGAGATGAACACGCGCATTCAGGTGGAGCATCCGGTGTCAGAGATGATCACCGGTGTCGATCTGGTGCAGGAGATGATCCGGGTCTGTGGCGGGGAAGCGTTGAGCGTCCGCCAGGATGAGATCGTGCGGAACGGCCATTCGATTGAAGTGCGGATCAACGCCGAAGACCCCGCGATGCAGTTCATGCCCTGGCCGGGGAAGCTGGAGGCGATGACGGTGCCCGAAGGGGACGGCATCCGGTTCGATCATTTCCTCTATGAGGGATACCAGATCCCGCCGTTCTACGATTCGCTTCTGGGCAAGGTGATTGTCCATGCGCCGACGCGCAATGAGGCGATTGAGAAGATGAAGACAGCCCTGCAAGGCATTGAGCTTAAAGGGCTAAAGACAACCATCCCGCTGCATCTGGCTTTGGCCGATGACCCGGACGTGCGTGCCGGGAATTTCCACACGCAATGGCTGGAGCCATGGCTGGACGCGGGCAATTTACCCACAGGAGGTGCATCTTGAAGACACGTTATACCTTTGGCGGAGATGAGCACATCTACGTGGAGATGGATGAGGAGATGTCGCTGGACGCCTTCTTCAAATCGCTCTCCATGTCGAACGCGGTGCGTGAGGCGGATATTCCCGGCGTGACGGAGATTTGCCCGGCGAATGCGTCGTTTCAGGTCAAGTTCGACCCGGATGTGACCCACCCTGACGAGATGCTGCGCCGTGTGCAGGAGTTGGAGCACAAGGCAGAGAGTGCCGAGAAGCGGATGACCACGCGGATCATCGAGATTCCGGTCTATTATCAAGACCCCTGGACCCATGACTGCGTGATGCGGTTCCGTGAGCGGCATCAGGACCCGGAGGGGACGGACCTGTCCTATGCGGCGCGGATCAATGGCTATGACAGCGTTGAGGCGTTTATCGAAGCGCATCATTCGCAGCCGTGGTTTGTGTCGATGGTGGGCTTTGTGGCGGGTCTGCCGTTTCTCTATCAGCTGGTGGATCGCGACAAGCAGTTGGAAGTGCCGAAGTACCTCAGCCCACGGACGGATACGCCCAAGCACACGGTTGGCTATGGCGGCTGTTTCTCCTGCATCTATTCGGTGCGCGGGGCGGGCGGGTATCAGATGTTCGGGATCACCCCGATGCCGATCTACGATCCTGAGCAGAAGACCAGTTACCTCAAGGATTTCATGGTGTTCTTCCGGCCCGGTGACATCGTGAAATGGAAACCGATTGACCGCGCGGAATACGACCGCATCGAAGCGGCGGTTGCTGATGGCAGCTATGCCCCGCGCATCGCGGAGGTGGATTTCGATCTGGAAGCCTTCAACGCCGATATGGAAGGCACCAACGCCAAATTGATGGAGGCGCTCAATGCCGCTTAAAATCATCAAACCCGGACTTTCGACGTCAGTTCAAGACCTTGGCCGCCCCGGATATTTCCATCTGGGCATTCCGATTGGCGGTGCGATGGACCGCTATGCGCTGCGCGCCGCGAATATGCTGGTGGGCAATGACGAGGGGGCTGCGGGCCTTGAAGCTGTGTTCATGGGGCCCGAGATCGAGTTTACCGAAGACGCCACCGTGGCTGTCTGCGGTGCAGATATGCCGATGATGGTGGACGGGGAGGCGGTTGAGCCGTGGACCTCGTTTGACGTGAAATCTGGCCAGACGCTGAGCTTTGGGTTCCTCAAGACCGGGGCGCGGATCTATATCGCGGTGTCGGGCGGCATTGCCACGCCGCCTGATCTGGGCAGCCGGTCGACCTATCCGATTGGATCGCTGGGCGGTGTCGAAGGACGCCCCATTGCCGAAGGGGATGTGATCCCGATTGGCGGCGGCGCGGGCAAGGCGGGGCGGTCTGTGCCAGCCGAGTTGCGGCGCGGGCCGGGCAATCCGGCGCAATTGCGGGTGTTGCCGGGGCTCTATTGGAACCGTCTGACGGAGGCTGCGGGCAAGGGGTTCTTTGAGGATACCTGGACCGTGGCACCAGAAGCGGACCGGATGGGATACCGTTTCCGGGGCGGGCGGCATCTGGAGTTTGTCGACCGTGAGCAGCCGTTTGGGGCGGGTGCGGATCCGTCGAACATCGTGGATGGGTGCTATTCCTATGGCTCCATTCAGGTGCCGGGCGGGACAGAGCCGATTGTGCTGCACCGCGATGCGGTGTCGGGGGGCGGGTATTTCACCCTCGGCGCGATCATCTCGGCTGATATGGATTTGATTGGCCAGTTGCAGCCCAACACGCCTGTCAACTTCGTGAAAGTTGATATGGAACAATCCCTTGCGGCGCGCGCAGAGCGCAAAGCAGGTTTGCAGAAAATCCGAGACGCGCTCGCTTAAGAGCCGCTCAACCTGACGCGGGAAACCGCATTTCAACACCTGACAAGGAGGTCAGAACGATGAACTATGTCCTGAAGACAGCAACAGCGCTGGCGCTGGCGACAGCGATCCCGGCAATCGCCATGGCGGCGGACGCGTGGTATCCCTATGAAGCGGAGGAAGTGACGCCCGCGTTTGCAGCGGATGGTGCGGTGAACCCGGTGACCTATACGCCGCTGGAGAAGGCGGAGAAAGCGTGGAACATCTGCGTGTCCTTCCCGCATATGAAAGACGCCTATTGGCTGGGTGTGAACTACGGCGTGGCGGAAGAAGCCAAGCGGTTGGGCGTGAAGATGAACAACGTCGAAGCGGGCGGCTATACTGAGCTTGCCAACCAGATCAGCCAGATCGAGGATTGTGTGGCCGGCGGTGCGGAAGCCGTTGTTATTGGAGCGATTTCCTTTGACGGGTTGAACAACGTGATCTCCGAGATTGCAGGCAAGGGCATTCCGGTCATTGACGTGATCAACGGTGTGTCCTCAACGGATATTTCTGCCAAATCGCTTGTGTCTTTTGCAACGATGGGTGCCGAAACGGGCCGCTATCTGGCGGAGAAACATCCGGCGGGCAGCGATCCGGTGAAAGTGGGCTGGTTCCCCGGTCCGGCTGGCGCTGGCTGGGTCGAAGCGGCGCATTCCGGGTTCCTGGCGGCTGTCGAAGGCTCTGCCGTTGAAGTGCTGGAGCCGCGCTTTGGCGATACGGGCAAGGAAACGCAGCTCAAGCTGGTCGAAGACGTGCTACAGGCGAACCCCGATGTGCGCTATCTTGCGGGTACGGCTGTGACGGCGGAAGCGGCACAGGGCCTGATCCGGGAACGTGGTTTGCAGGGCGAAGTTGACCTGCTGGCGTTCTATATGACGCCGGGTGTCTATACCGGCATCAAGCGCGGTTTCATTCTGGCGGCACCGGCGGATTCCATGGTGGTGCAGGGCCGGATCGCGATTGATCAGGCGGTGCGCATTCTGGAAGGCAAGGACTACATCAAACATGTGGGCCCGAAGATCTTTGTCGTGGACCCTGACAACATCAATGATGTGCCACAGACAGATATCCTGCCTGCGGATGGGTATAAGCCGGTCTTTTCGGTCAACTAAAGACAAGTGGGCCGGGGGATCTCTCCCGGCCCAACCTTGGAGCAGACATGACATCCCCCCTGATCAAAACCACTGGTCTTTCCAAACAATACCCCGGTGTGCTGGCGCTGGACGCGGTCGATTTCGACCTCGTGCCGGGTGAAGTGCATGTGTTGTTTGGTGAGAATGGTGCGGGCAAATCCACGCTGATTTCGATGCTGGCGGGGGCGAATACGCCCAGCAGCGGGACGATTGAAGTTGAGGGGGAAGCGGTGCGTTTTGGCTCTGTCGCGGATGCGCAGGGCAAGGGGATCTACACCGTCTTTCAGGAGTTTTCGCTGATCCCGACGCTGACGGTGGCGCAGAATATCTTTCTGGGCTGGGAGCCGACGAAGGGGCCCTTCATTGACCATCGTGCGATGCGGCGGCGTGCGGCGGAGATGTTTGAGGAGCTGGATTTCCCGATTGATCCCTCAGCGGTGACCGCAACGCTGAGCCGGGCACAACAGCAGATGGTGGAGATCACCAAGGCCTTTCACGGCGACATGAAGGTGTTGATCCTCGATGAGCCAACCGCCTCGCTGACGGACCGGGAAGTGGATCATCTATTTGATTTCATTGAGACCTTGAAAGCCAAAGGGGTGGGGATCGTCTACATCTCTCACCGGATGCAGGAGTTTTCGCGGATCGCGGACCGGATCACGGTACTGCGCGACGGGGCGTTGATCGGGACCGTGGCGATGGCGGAGACGGATGATGCAGCCCTTGTTGAGATGATGACGGGCCGCGCGATTTCGGAGATCTATCCGCGCATCGAACGGCAGGACGGCGGGGTTGTTCTGGACGTCGCAGAGGTGCGGACGGCGGGGACGCTGCCGTGCAGCTTTGAAGTGCGCGCAGGCGAAGTGCTGGGTGTTGCGGGTTTGGTTGGATCGGGCAAGTCACGGTTGTTTCGGTCGGTGATGGGGTTGAACCCTCGGCTGGCGGGAACGGTCACGCTGGGGGACCGGGACATCAGCCAAGCCCATACGCGCGAGATCATTCAGGCGGGGGTGTACTACCTGTCGCCGGACCGCAAGAGCGAGGGGTTGGATCTGGCCAAGTCGTCGAATGCCAACCTTGGGGTGAATCCGATGATGGCACGGCTGGAGGAAAAGCTGCGTGGCTTTGTGAACTGGCGGGCGATTGGGGATAAGACCGAAAGCATCGCGGATCGGGTGGAACTGTCCACAGGATACCGCACCAAGCTGGTCTCTCAACTGTCTGGGGGTAACCAGCAAAAGGTGTTGTTTGGCAAGGCCTTCGGACAGGACATTGATGTGTATATCTTTGATGAACCCACAGTGGGTGTGGATATGGGCACCCGCGCGGCGCTCTATCTGTTGATCAAGGAATTGGCGGAGGCGGGCAAGGCGGTGGTGATGATCTCATCCGACCTGCCGGAGGTGCTGAACCTGTCGCACCGGATGCTGGTCTTTGCCCATGGCAAGATCACCGCAGAATTGAGCGGCGACGAGATGAACGAAGACACCGTCCTGAAATACTTCTTTGACGAAAGTGGAGCGACCGCATGAGTGACGCGACAACATCCAACCCCGTGTTCGGTGCCATCCGCAACCTGTTTGTGCGGGTGGGTGTGCTGCCGTTCTTCCTTGGGATTGCTTTGGTGCTGTTCACCATCCTGTCGGACAAGTTCCTGACGATGCAGAATCTGATGAACGTCGCACGGCAGTCGGTCTATCTGGTGCTGGTGTCGATGGGGCAGATGATTGTGCTGATCTCCGGCGGGTTCGACCTGTCCGTGGGCACGGCGATTGCGGTGACATCGGTGGTGTCGGCGCTTGGCATGGTCTGGGCCGTGGGCGTGTTCCCCGATGCGGTCTGGCTGGCGATTGCGCTGGGGGCGCTGATGGGATTTGGCGCGGCGTTGCTGATTGGTGCGGTGAACGGTTTGGGCGTGGCGTATTTCGAAGTATCGCCGTTTATCATGACGTTAGGCGTGTCGTCGGTCGCGGCGGGTCTGGCGCTGTTCCTGACGGGTGGCGTGCCGGTGAGCGGGATGCCCTTTGCCTTTGCGGACACGTTTGGCTTCGGCAGATGGTGGGGCGTGCCGGTGCCGGTGGTGGTGGCGGTGATCTGTATCGTGCTGATGTGGGTCTTCATGTCCCGCACGCGGGTCGGCACGCAGATCTATGCGGTGGGCGGTAACATCAAGGCGGCACATCTGTCGGCGATAGATACCAAGAAAACGCTGATGACGGCTTACATCGTCTGCGCGCTGATCGCCTCGCTGACGGGTCTGCTGCTGACGGCGCGGGTGGAATCGGGGGAGGCCAATCTGGGCGGCACGATCGCGCTGGAATCCATTGCGGCCTGCGTGATTGCGGGGGTCTCGCTCCGTGGCGGCATTGGCCGGGTGGAGAATGTGGTGCTGGGGGCGTTCTTTATCGTGCTGGTGCAGAACGGCATGAACCTGGCGCAGGTCAGTTCCTACATGCAGATGGTGCTGCTGGGGGCGCTGCTGATCCTTGCGGTGATCTTTGACCAGATGCGCTACCGGATGATCATGAGCGGTGGCTGAGGCGCGATTGTTCGATAAAATTTGAAAGTGTTGATCGGAGGGCTGGTCCATTTTGCCCTGACATGCCTATCTGCGTCTGGCGTAGCATCGCCGCAGAAATTGCATCATCAGGACCGCCTTGTTCCTTAAGGCGGGGAAAGTCGGGACGGACCATGGCCATCACAGCAGCACAACAGTATATCGACAGATCGGCCATCAAGGTGGACCGCGTTTTTGCGCAGTTCATCGAAGAGCAGGCCCTGCCGGGCACGGGCGTGGATGCGGCGGTGTTCTGGGACGGGCTCTCAACGCTGGCGAATGACTTTGGCCCCCGCAACCGGGCGCTGCTGGACAAGCGCGCGGCCTTGCAGGCGCAGATCGACGTCTGGCACCGGTGCCACAAAGAAAGCCCGCACAACCCCGCTGCCTACAAGGCGTGTTTGCAGGAGATCGGCTATCTGTTGCCGGAGGGCGGAGATTTCGCGGTTGAGACGGAGAATGTGGACCCTGAGATCGCCAGTATCGCGGGGCCGCAACTGGTTGTGCCGGTCACCAACGCGCGGTTTGTGCTGAACGCCGCCAATGCGCGCTGGGGCAGCCTGTATGATGGGTTTTATGGCACCGATGCGATGGGCACGGCGGCCCCGGCGGGGCCATTCGATACGGGGCGCGGGGCGCGGGTGGTGTCGCGCGCGGCGGTGTTTCTGGATGAAGCCTTTACCGTGGCGGGGACGAGCCACGGCAAGGCGGCGTCTTACACGGTGGTGGATGGCGCGCTGATGGTGGATGGCAGCGGGCTGGTGCAGCCGGAGAAATTCGTGGGCTATGCCGGGACACCGGATGCGCCGACGGCCATTGTGTTGCAGAACAACGGGTTGCATGTGGTTTTGGTGTTTGACCGGGATCATCCGATTGGCAAGACATCGCCCTCCGGCCTTGCGGATGTGGTGCTGGAATCCGCGGTCTCTGCCATTGTCGATTGTGAGGATTCCGTGGCCTGTGTGGATGCCGAGGACAAGGTGCTGGCCTACACCAACTGGCTGGGCCTGATGAAAGGCGATCTGGCGGAGACCTTTGAGAAGGGCGGCCAGACCGTCACCCGCAGCCTGCATGCGGACCGCAGCTATGTCGCGCCGGATGGATCCACGCTGAGCCTCAAGGGCCGGGCGCTGTTGCTGGTGCGCAATGTGGGGCATCTGATGACCACGCCCACGGCCCTGGACCGCGAGGGAAATGAGATTTTCGAAGGGCTGATGGATGCGCTCGTCACCACGGTGATTGCGATGCACGATCTGCAAAAGACCGCTGGCATGCGCAATTCCACCACCGGGTCGGTCTATGTGGTCAAACCCAAGATGCACGGGCCGGAGGAAGTGGCGTTCTCGGACGAGATTTTCAGCCATGTGGAGCAGGTTCTGGGCCTGCCGCGACACACGGTGAAGCTGGGGATCATGGATGAGGAGCGGCGCACGTCGGTCAATCTCAAGGAGTGTATCCGGGCCGCGAAACACCGGGTGTGTTTCATCAATACCGGTTTTCTGGACCGCACGGGGGATGAGATCCACACCTCGATGGAGGCGGGACCGTTCAGCCGCAAGGATTTCATCAAACGCAAGGGCTGGATCACGGCCTATGAGAACCAGAACGTCGATATCGGTCTGGAATGCGGCCTGTCGGGCCGCGCGCAGATCGGCAAGGGCATGTGGGCGGTGCCCGACAACATGGCGGCGATGCTGGAGGCGAAGATCGAGCATCCCAAGGCGGGTGCCAATTGCGCCTGGGTGCCCAGCCCGACGGCGGCGACGCTGCATGCGCTGCATTACCACCGGGTGGATGTGTTCGCTGTGCAGGCGGGCTTGGCCAAGGGCGGGCGGCGCGCCTATGTGGATGCGCTGCTGGAGATCCCCACGGCGACCTATCGCAAGTGGACCAAGGCGCAGATCCGCCGCGAGGTGGAGAACAACGCCCAGGGCATTCTGGGCTATGTCGTGCGGTGGATTGATCAGGGCGTGGGGTGTTCCAAAGTGCCGGACGTCAATGACGTCGGGTTGATGGAGGACCGCGCGACCTGCCGGATCTCCGCGCAGCACATCGCCAACTGGCTGCATCACGGTGTCGTCTCCGAGGCGGAGGTGATGGAGGTGTTCCAGCAGATGGCACAAGTTGTGGACCGGCAGAATGCCGATGATCCGGCGTATCGTCCGATGGCGCCGGGGTATGACGGGATTGCGTTCAAAGCGGCCTGTGATCTGGTGCTGGAGGGGACGCGGCAGCCGTCGGGGTACACCGAGCCTGTGCTGCATGCGCGACGGTTGGCGCTGAAGGCGGCTGGGTGATTGGGGGGTTATGGCACTTGTTTTGAGTGAGGCCATTGCACCCCACCACCTGCGCGACGTGCGCTGGGATATCGTCTGCCCCGGGGAGGCGATCTGACCTTCTTTCTCTGCCACTTTATGGTGCGGTGTATGCGTGCCCTCTCAATGACCCACCCAGCCTATCGAAATCGCCTGCCCAAGCGGGGGGCAGACGATGGCCCGGCGGCTACGCCTTGTTCCGGGCTGGGTGGTATTCGGGGAGGGTTGGTTTGAGCCCACACCAGACCTTTTGATTTTGTGCTGCGTGCGCTCGCAGCGTGGAGAATGCTGCGCCGGTGTTAAATTCGGTCCTGCCGCTCAGCGGGAAAACCAGCCATTCATGCAGAGTGCAGCAAGGATCAGAGGCCGAATTTTCAGAGTGCGGGACAAACCTGCCTTTGGGTCTCCGAGGATCACCGACGCAGCCAAATTTATTAACTGCAGCGATTATGTCGCTGTAATATAACCCAAATCATCGAATCGGCAGCTCGCAGAAAAAAGGCTTTAACCACAAAATTTTGGTTGGATTTGCCTTTTGTCTTGGTGGGTCGTTTAATTCGCAGTTGGAAAAGGACACTGGTCGGATAGTCATGCTTCCCTGACCTCCATGTGTCGCCTAAGGATCAATTATGTTTCGGAGGGCGAGACATGATGATCAGACGTGATTACCTGCCGATCAACGACACAGGGTTGACTAATGGCAGTCTTTGCCGCGCAAGACCCGGCGGTCATCGCGAAGATCATGGACGCCTTTAGCTAACGTGGTAAGCCAGCCGTTTTCAGATGACACACCCAATTTCCCCGCAAATTGCCCGGTGCCCATTTGGCTTTCTGGATTCGGCATTCTCACGCAAGCTTCCCTTCAGGGTTCGGATCCAGAAACGGAATTAGTGTATCGCGCGTGGCTTGCGTTTGCCCTGGTTCAAGCCGCACTACCGCTTCCAGTTTGCGATCTTCGATGGTTAAGCTGGGAAATGCCAGCAACGTATCCGCGAAGTTCTCGAATGCAGATTAAGGACGGCACGGTCATGACCTGCACAGACATGAGTTAGCATCAGCTCGGTTGAATTGGCCTATGTGCCGATCGACTGATATTTGCTCGGTTATCGAATGGGCCTTGATATCAAGGCACCGCCAAAGGCCGCTCCGGAACAACCACGGGACGTCAGGTCAGCCAACACAATCGCCGTCTTTCGCTGTAACACGCCGAAACACTTCGAAAGCTGCAATCAGGTCCTGAACGATCAGCCCATGCGACTTGTATGCGGTGATTTGTTCGGGTACGCCGCGTCCTTCTTTCGTTTGGTCCAGAACATTGCCGATCTCGGTCACGGGATAGTCGCCGCCGATGGCACCTGCCTGCTTCGCGCCGATGATTTCGCCGGACTCGCGGTCCGAGCTTTCCAGCGCATCGGTAAACATCGACACCTGCGCAACGGCGGCATCATCGATTTCACGGCTGTCCGCGAGGCTTGCCCCCACGAGATTGAGATGCTGCCCCTCTTGCAACATCCCACCTTGCAGGTAGGGGGTGCGCGCGGCGGTCGTGGTGTGGATGACGTCAGCGCCCTTCAACGCATCGGCAAGGCTGTGCATTGCAGTAACGTCGCATTGGGCTTTCTCAAAGGATCTGCACAAAGCCTCTGCCGCCGCAAAGCGGCGCGCCCAAACGCGCACTTTTGCAGAAGGAAAGCACGCCAGTGACGCGCGCAGGTGCCATTCTGCCTGCTCTCCTGCACCGCAAATTGTGATGATTTCAGGATCCGGACGGGCAAGCGTCTGTGTCGCGAGCATCGACATCGCCGCCGTACGCATGGCGGTGATTCCGTCCGCGTCGAAACTTGCCAACGGCCGCCCATCGCGGCTGTCGAACAGCAAGACAAAGCCTTGGTGACTGGACAGGCCATTTGCCGCGGCATCGGGGTACAGGCTAAGAAACTTTGCGCCGTGGATCGGGGGCGTCGTCAGCCCGCCATACATGACACCGACGCGCCCTTTATCATTCACAGGGGCCGCAAACCGGGGTGGGTGGGATGCCTGCCCCCTTGATACCGAGATCATGGCGGCTTTGAGCGGATCGATCAGATCAGTCGTCGAAATTGTATCGCGAATATCCGCCGCAGAGAAGAAGGGGGGAGGGGTCATGGTTTGTGTTCCTTGGTAAAGAGCATTGCACTCAGATGCAGCAGGATGACCGAACAACACAGGGGCACAACCGCACCTACCAGCGCCATGTTCAGCCCCAAGCCCGGCGAGGTGCGGTTGCTGCTGCGCCATAGAAATCCCCGTTGGATATTCATGTCAGGGCCCACGATTGCATAATAAATGATGGGTGCAAGAAAGACGATGACGGTCAGAAACAACAAAGCCATGGCGGCTATCCTGCGCGGTCGACCGGCGTTTTCAGAAATGGTCACGACCGTCGGGTCAAGCCGTCGCTTGAACGCGCAGGTCGCGCCCAGCAATCCGGCCCAGACCATCAGATAGCGCGCCAGTTCTTCGGTCCAGGTAAAGGGGTGGTCAAACCCGTAGCGTGCCCAGATTTGCAAAAGCACGATCAGGACCATACCCACCAAGGCGGATTTTGCGAGGAAAAGGCAAGCACGGTCCACGCCCACGCTTGCCAGTGTGATTGCGTTCACTTGCGCGTCGCCTCGGCCAATTCGCGAAAGGCATCAACGGCGGTGGCGGGCATCAGAACGTCCCATGCGGCCCGGCTGCGCGTCTTGAAGTCTTCCAGAGCCGCGCTGTCCAGGGTCGAAACCGTTACGCCGTTTTTCTTCAGCCCTTCGATTTCAGTGCTGGCTGCCTTTGTGGTCCACGCGCGGTTGTTGGTGTTGGCGGTGGACACGGCCGCGTCGACGATCGCTTTGGTTGCGTCGTCCAGACCTGCGTACCAATCAGCCGACATCAAGGCCGAGCGGAACGGCGTGCCCGCACCAAGATCGGTGTAATGGGTCAGAAACTCGGTATGGCGAAAGATCAGCGCCACGACTGGCGGGTTGAAATAGCCGTCCACGATGCCCTGCTGCACAGCGCCTGCAAACTCGGGCATGTCCACGACGACACCCTGCACGCCCCACTGCTTGAAAAGTTCGATCTGGCTGGCATCAATGGCACGCAGCCGCACGCCGTCCAAATCAGCCACGTTTGCCACGGGCTTGCCAGAGTTGAAAACACCCATCGTGCCGCCCAGTCCGGTCAGCGCTGCGATGCGGATGCCCTGGGCCTCCATTGATGCGCGGATCCCGTTCATCAGGTCACTTTCGGTGTCCTGCGTCGCGCGAAAGAAGTGCTCCATGTCATCAAACATATAAGGGGCCAGGAAGCCCAGAACCGTTTCGTCCACCTCCTTGATCATCACGAAATTGGTAAGCCCGAATTGCAGTAGTCCCTGGCTTAGCTGATCGACGATTTCGGGGTCCTTTCCCAGCGCACCACCGGTGAACACTGTGGCCTCCAGGCCTGCATCGCGGAGACCGGCAGCAAGGTCTTCGGCATAGACCCAATCGGCGCAGGCATCTACCGGTGGGCACCCCACCGCGATCTTGATTTCATCTGCCCATGCCGGTGCTGCCGTAAGCATCCCTATGGCCATTGCATATAACATATTCTTCATCGTCGTTCTCCCAGGTTGAAAAAGTTATCGGATAAGGCCTAATACGCGCGGCAGGGCGAGGGTAATTTCGGGCAGTAGGATCAGCAGGATCAACAAGGTGAGTTGCACGATCAGAAACGGCAGAATGGCAAGGCTGAGGCGCAGGTAATTGACACCACTGGCCGCAGAAATGACCATCAGGCAGCCACCGAAGGGGGGTGAGATCAGGCCCAGCGTCAGGTTCAGACAGCTTACCACGCCCACATGCACCGGATCCGCGCCGCCCGCGATGGCCGCCGGGATCAGCACCGGCACCAGCAGCACAAGCGCCATGGACACATCCATCACCATGCCTGCCAGAAACATGATGCCACTGGCCAGCAGGAAGTAAGACGTGCTGTTCAATCCTGCTGACTGCACCCATGAGGCGATCTGCTCGGGCACCTGCAAAAGCCCCATCAGGTAGCCGAACACCGCCGCTGCAAAGAGGATCATAAAGATCGACCCGGTCAGCATGACCGTGCGCTCAACCGATGCGGAGGTCAGGCTTGCCGTGATGCGCACTGCGTCACCGGGGCTGTTGCGGTCCAGAAGGGCATAGGCAAAGACCAGCAGCAGCGTGATCGCAACCGCGATGCCTGCCGCCTCTGTCGGGGTGACAAGGCCGAAAACGATGCCCGCCACGATGGTGATCGGGATCAACAGGGCGGGCAGCGCGCGCAGGATGGTTGCGGCGACGGGAGGCAGGCTTTCTGCCGTGCCGCCAGGGTGGTTCTCGCGGCGGGCGATCCAGAAGTTGTAGCCGCCCAGAAATACCGCCATCAGCAGCCCCGGCACGATGCCACCCGCAAAAAGGGCCGCGACCGAGACATTCATCAACGCGCCATAAAAGATCATTACGATGCTGGGCGGGATGATCGGCCCGATGACGCAACTGGCCGCCGTCAACGCTGCGGCAAAGTCGCGGCGATACCCTTTTTCCGCCATCGCGGGCACTAATGTGTTGGTCGTCGCCGCCGCATCAGCCACCGCAGAGCCCGAGATCCCCGCCAGAAAGACGCTGGAGGCGATGTTGACGTAGCCCAAACCGCCTTTCAGCCGTCCCACGATCAGCATGGCCAGATCGATCAACACCCGCGTGACGCCGCCCTTTGTCATGGTCTCGCCCGCCAGAATGAACAGCGGCATTGCCAGAAAGGTAAAGACGTCGATCTGGCTGAAGATGCGCTGCGGCAGGATGCCCAGATAAGCGGCATGATCGCTGAAAACAAAGGCCAGCACGGCGGCGGCGCCCGCGACATAACTGATCGCGACCCCTGACAGGATCGCCGCCAACGCAAACGCAAAGAGAAGCAGCCAGATCATGAAAAAAACTCCTTGAGGTCAGCATAGTTTTCCGATAGGAAAAATGTCAACGAATTTTATTATCGGAAAAATGTGAAGCCAAAATGGTCAAGAAAGAAATGGCGGGCCTTGCGGAAAATCATCGCGCAGCCTTTGGGGAGCGCGTTCAGAAGCTACGCAAGGCGCAAAACCTCACGTTGCAGCAGGTCTCGAAGGCCAGTGAGCTTGCGGTATCCACAGTTTCCAAAATTGAAAACTCCCACCTTTCACCCACCTATGACGTGATGCTGAAGCTTAGTGCGGGTCTGGGCACTGACTTGGTTTCCCTATTGGAAAATTCGCCAACGCTTACGCCGAAGCCCACGAGTTCAGGGCGGCTGGCTGTTTCACGCGGAAACGAACTGTCAAAACTGAACGCGGGCCCATATGTCTATGAACCCATTGGAACGCAGCTCAAGAACACGCTGATCGATGCAACCTTTGTGACCGTCACAGCCCGCGATGTGGAGGCGTTCAAGGACCCCATTCGCCACGCCGGCGAGGAACTGGTGGTGGTCATCAGCGGTGCGGTGGAACTGCACACTGATCTCTACGAGCCCATCCGCCTGAATGCCGGCGACAGCGTCTATTACGACGCGGGCATGTCACACGCCTATATCTCGGTCAGCGATGACGATGCCCGCATTCTCAACATTGTGTCCGGCGCCTCCATGAAAGGGTTGCTGCATGCTGAGCAGGGATGAATGGGTCCGCCATGACCTTGTCGGAATGGCCGAATTGGCAGCCTCGGGCGCGGTGTCGCGGCGGGACATCCTGCTGACGGCAATCCGCGAGATCGAGCGTCTGAACCCTGCGCTGAATGCGGTCAATGTCACACAATTCGAACAGGCGCTCGACGCTCTGGACAAGGCACCAGAGGATGCGCGCTTTGCCGGGCTGCCCTATCTGATCAAAGACTTGCACGCACCGGTCAAGGGCATGCCGCTGTCCAATGGCAGTGTTCGGTTCAAAGGCACCGTTTTCGATTTCGATTCGACCACAGTGTCCCGCCTGCGTGGCAGTGGCCTTGCGTTTCTGGGCCGGACGGCATCGCCCGAGTTTGGCCTGTCGCTGGCGACCGAAAGTGAGGCCTGGGGCATCAGCCGCAATCCGTGGAACCTTGAACGTGGTGCCGGGGGGTCCAGCGGCGGGTCTGCGGCGGCTGTTGCCTCTGGCATGTTGCCCGCCGCACATGCGACGGATAGCGCCGGGTCAATTCGCATCCCTGCGGCGTTTAACGGTCTGGTCGGGTTGAAGCCTACCCGCGCCATCAATGCCTTTGGCCCGCACAGGGGGGATCCGAATTTTGGCATGAGCCATGAGCATGCAGTCACCCGCACGGTCCGCGACACTGCCGCCTTGCTCGATATCACTGCTGGCCCTGATGCGGGCTGCCCCTATTTTACCGCCAAGCCGGATACAGCGTTTGAGGCGTTGATCGAAACGCCACCGGCGCGGTTGAAGATCGGCTTTGTCACGACACAGTTTCACGGGGACGTGGTCGACGGGCAGAGCAAATTGGCGGTCGAGCGGACGGCAAAATTGCTTGAGGATCTTGGGCATACAGTGACGCCCGCCATGCCGCAATTCGACAGCGCCCTGCTGACGGACACGATGATCCGGCTGTTGATGGGGTCGCTTGCGGGACTGTTTGTCGGCACCCCGATGGCGGAAGATACCGACCTAGAGGGATTTCAAGACATCACCAGACAAGCGATCCGGTTCTCCCAAAGCACATCTCTTGGCGAACACCTGCAACGCGCAGGCATCATCAACCAACAGGTGCGCGCGCTTGCCCGGTACTTTGAGACCTTTGACGTGCTGCTGACGCCCGCCACCAACGGGCCTGCGCCCGCGCATGGCGTGCTGCGCATGGATCAAGGCGATCTGGATGGCTTTCTGGAGCGTCTTTTCACAATCAGCCCGTTCAGCGCCGCCTTCAACGCCTCCGGCCAGCCCGCCATCAGCCTGCCGGTGCACGAAACCCCGGATGGCCTGCCCATTGGCATCCAGCTGGTGGCCGGATTTGCGCGTGATGCGACGCTGTTGCGGCTTGCGGCGCAGCTTGAGGCGGCCAGCACATGGAACACAACTGCACCTGATCAGGGTGCTTTGACAGCGTAAGGAAAACAAATGTCGACTGCAAAAGATGCCCTGCAGGGCCTGTTCACCGCCCTTGAGGAACGCAACCACGCCGCGGCAATGGACTGTTTCACGGATGACGCCGTGTTATTCGATCCGCACTACCCGACCCCAAAAATGGAGGGTCGTGCGGCGATCGCCAAGGGGCTGACTTGGGGGCTCAAGTCGATGAAGCAGTTCGGCTTTACCATCGAAAAGACCTATCAGGGTGAAAACGGCACATCCTGCGCTGTTGAGATCGACACCCATCATTTTCTTTCAGGCGGGCAAGAATTACGCTTCCCACAGGCGTTCTTTGTCGAAACGACAGACGGCAAGATATCCGCGTTTCGTGCCTATGAGCCTTATGGGCCGAATGGTTTCATGGGCTTCATGCTGAGGTTGTCTCACAAGTTCGCCAAGTGAGGCGCTGCTGACCGCAAAAGCAAATGCGCCCAAGCGTGAGTGCAGGACAGGTATCAGCCCAGGCAGATACGGCGCGAGCGGTGACCCTCTACGCCCGTAAGTGGGTCACGGGCCACCCTGGTTTGGGTACATTCTCAAAACATCTGATTGGAGATTCCCAGTGACAGGAGCATACGACCCGCAAAGCGACGGGGCCAAAATGTCATTTGCCCAAGACATGAGCTATTCTGACTATCTGGCGCTTGACCCGATCCTGGGGGCGCAGAAACGCCTGTCCCCTGCGCACGACGAGATGTTGTTCATCATCCAGCATCAGACATCCGAACTTTGGATGCGGCTGGTCTTGCACGAGTTATCGACAGCGCGAGAGGCTTTGGCACAGGGCGACTTTCCATCCGCTCTCAAAATGCTGAGCCGGGTCGCACGGATATTTGAGCAACTCAACAACGCCTGGGACGTGTTGCGCACCATGACACCCAGCGAATACACCCAGTTCCGCGATGACCTTGGGGCCTCCTCCGGTTTCCAGTCACACCAATACCGTCTGATCGAGTTCATTCTTGGCAACCGCAACCGCGCCATGATGAAGGTCCATGAACACCGCCCCGAACTCCATCATATGTTGGGGCAGGAACTGACAACGCGCTCGGTCTATCATGTTGCGTTGGATCAGCTGGCGCAGGCGCTGAATGTTGAGTTTGAGACGTCGATCTTTCGAATGGATACGCCCCACGTGGCGGACCCGAAGGTGATGGAGGCTTGGGCAACGATCTACAAGGACCTGGGCAAACACTGGGCCCTCTACGAACTGGCTGAAAAGCTTGTCGATCTAGAAGACTACTTTCGCCGCTGGCGTTTCAATCACGTCACCACCGTGGAGCGGATCATTGGTTTCAAACGTGGGACTGGCGGCACTTCGGGTGTGAGGTATCTGCGCAAAATGCTCGAAGTGGAACTGTTCCCGGAGCTTTGGAACGTGAGGGGACAGCTATGAAAGATCAGCGGGTGAACTTGCCTGTCAAAGACCGCTTTGTCCTGCCCGAAGGCATGATTTACCTTGACGGAAATTCGCTTGGGCCGCTACCCTGCGGTGTGGAGCAGGCGGTTTCAAACGCGGTCACCGCACAGTGGGGCGGCCATTTGATCAAGGCCTGGAACGTTGATGGCTGGATGAACCAGCCCATGCGTGTGGGTAACAAGATCAGCCGTCTTCTGGGCGCAGCCAAAGACAGCATTACGATGGGCGATACGCTGTCAGTCAAAGTGTTTCAGGCGCTGGCATCGTCTTTGAAACTGCGCCCCGACCGCAAGGTCATTTTGTCTGACAGTGGCAATTTCCCCTCCGATCTGTACATGGCGCAAGGGTTGATCCAACACTTGGATCAAGGCCACGAATTGCGGATTGTGCCGCCAGAAGATGTCGCCGCAGCCCTCACGGATGAGGTCGCGGTTGCCATGATCACGCAGGTTGATTACCGCACTGGCCGCATGCACGACATGCAACACGTCACACAGGCCGCCCACGCTTGCGGGGCCGTCATGCTGTGGGATCTGGCCCATAGCGCGGGGGCGGTCCCGGTTGATCTGACAAAGTCACAATGTGAGTTTGCTGTGGGGTGCACCTATAAGTACCTTAATGGCGGACCAGGGGCCCCCGCCTTCATTTATGTCCGTCCTGACCTGATTGGGCAAATTTCTCCCGCCCTTAGCGGCTGGTTGGGACATGATGCACCTTTTGCGTTTGAGTCAAATTACCGGCCGGCGCCTGATATCGAGCGGATGCGTGTCGGCACACCGCCAGTTCTCCAACTGACGACGCTGGAAACCGCGTTAGACGCATGGGACGGGGTCGATATGCAGGACCTCCGCAAGGCAAGCCTGCACTTGTCAGACGTGTTCATTTCTCAGGTTGAGGCCAAATGCCCATCTTTGACTCTAATCAGTCCGAGAAATGGCGCAGAGCGAGGCAGCCAAGTGTCCTTCGCGTTTGATCACGGATATGCGATGGTTCAGGCGCTGATTGCGCGCGATGTGATTGGTGATTTTCGCGCACCAAATGTGATGCGCTTTGGATTTACACCGCTTTACCTGGACGAAACCGACGTCCGCCGGGCAGTCGATATTCTTGCCGACGTTCTGGATAACCGACTTTGGGACAGGCCGGAATTCCAGTCCGTCAATCACGTGACCTGACAGGAACTAAATCGGGTATGCGGCAGTTGCCTTGTCAGCGAGGGGCACAGCCCTGCCATCCTGAACATGCAGCCTTTTACCCCTTTCAGCTATGCGGGTTCCGAGCTGAATGCGGTGCCGTTGTCTAACCGATTGACCGCCCATGACGCTCTCAGTTGGATACGGCAAACTAGGTCCGCATCGCTTGGCCCAAGACTTCATTGAAGGATGCGAAAAACCAATTCTCACAACCAAGGATATGGGAGTGCCTCGTAGAGTACTGCCAAAATTGTGACCGAACTTTGAAGGCAACAACTCCGATGACGGCTTTGTCTCGGTCCTTCGCGTTGAGATTGCCTGCGATGTAAGTATGGTTTCGGAACTGGACCAAATCGATGTTTTCAATGACCGCTTTGCAAAAATACTTGGCAATAGAGCGCTTGCCGTGTTGCACATTCCACCGAATGCTGTGTCAGCGAAGAAGCAAATATGAGCGTCTGGAAAGTCCGCGTCTGGTTAGTTGGAACGACGTGCGGCGAAGGGGCGGTCTGGGTTTAGGCAAATTTGGTGCCTGTGAATGACCGCTTTGACGACGCTGCCGCATTACAAAAGAAACGGTGCTGCGGGTGCGAACGAATGCTGCGTCAGCAATAGCCGTGACTGCGCAAGGCCGCTTTGTCCCGCGTCTGTTGTGTCCGACCTGGCTGCAGCGAACGTACGGTCTCGGTTCCCGTCAAAACCATGCCTGCGAATGACCGGTCTGACGGCAGTTGCTGAAACGCCGAGTATCACCTGCCGCGAGTGCAAACGAATGCTGCGTCAGCAACATGCCCAAACTTCAATGTCGGGAAAGTCCGCACAGCCGACCTTGCCATTTAACACGATGACCGTCCGGGCCGGATCAGAAATGCCTCAGGGTTCGGCCAGGTTTGCTTGGGAGCGTCCTTCGAAGCGCCTCGAGAGATCGGCCAGCACCGACGCAAGCGGCCGCGCCCTTCCAAGAGCATCCAAAGCCCCCGCGCCATTTTCAAATCATCCCGGAAAGTCCTGTTTCATGTTTACGGCTGGTCTTGGCCGCCTGAAGCGCGCATGATTTCCGCGACTTACGCGCCATCAAAAGGACGCCTCGCATGTCTGCCAAATACTACGCCCCAACCGGGGGGCATCCGCCGCAAGATCAGCTTCTGACCGACCGGGCCATTTTCACCGAAGGCTATGCCGTCATTCCCAAAGGCACGATGCGTGACATCGTCACCAGCTTTCTGCCGTTTTGGCAGGACACGCGCCTGTGGGTGATTGCACGGCCCCTGAGCGGCTTTGCGGAGACGTTTTCGCAATACATCATGGAAGTCGCACCCGGCGGTGGCTCTGATCAGCCGGAGACGGATGCGGGGGCGGAAGCGGTGCTGTTTGTGGTGGGCGGCACGGCGACGCTGACGGTGGGCGGGCAGGTGCATGTGTTGGAAGAAGGCAGCTATGCCTTTCTGCCCCCCGGTGCGGCGTGGACGCTGCACAATCGCAGCGAAGAAGTGTTGCGGTTTCACTGGATCCGCAAGGCCTATGAGGCGGTCCCGGGGCTGGAGGCGCCGGAGGTGATCATAGCAAATGAGAACGACATCGCGCCCACCATCATGCCGGATACGGATGGCAAATGGGGCACCACACGGTTCGTCGATCCAGGCGATCTGCGCCACGACATGCACGTGACGATTGTCACCTTTGAACCCGGCGCGGTGATCCCGTTTCTGGAGACCCATGTGATGGAGCATGGGCTTTATGTGCTGGAGGGCAAAGCGGTCTACCGGCTCAACAACGATTGGGTTGAGGTGGAGGCGGGGGATTACATGTGGCTGCGCGCGTTCTGTCCGCAGGCCTGTTATGCGGGCGGGCCGGGGCGGTTTCGGTATCTGCTTTATAAGGACGTGAACCGGCATATGCCGCTGCGGCTGCGCTAACAGTTGACGCACCAAAAAAGGCCCGGTCAATGTGACCGGGCCTTTTCTGTTTGGGAATATGGGAGGGCTATCCCTTGAGTGACCCTTCACCGTGGCCCGACAGGCCGCCCGAGACTTCCTCGGTCGCGGCCTCGGACAGGTCTTGTGGCAGGATCAGGTTCAGCACAATCGCGATGACAGCGGCGGGCAAGAGGCCCGATGTCATCAGGATGCGCAGGGTGTCGGGCAGGTATTGCACCGCTTTGGGATCAAGTTGCAGGCCCAGCCCGATGCTGAGGGCAATGGCGAAGATCACCATGTTGCGGCGGTTCCAGTTCACATCCGACAGCATGGAGATGCCAGCCGCCACGACCATGCCGAACATCACGATCACCCCGCCGCCCAGCACTTCGATGGGGATGGTGCGGATCACCGCGCCCACTTTGGGGATCAATCCGCAGACGATCAGGAAGAGCGCGCCGATGGTCACCACATGGCGGCTCATCACACCTGTCATGGCGATGAGGCCGACGTTCTGGCTGAAGGAGGTGTTGGGAAAGCCGCCGAAGATGCCCGCCACGGCGGAACCGACACCATCTGCATAGGTGGCACCTTCGATCTCCTTGTCGGTGGCTTCACGGCCCGCGCCGCCTTTGGTGATGCCGGACACGTCACCCACGGTTTCCACGGCGGAGACGAAAGCCATCAGGCAAAAGCCGATGATGGCGGCCATGCTCATCTCAAACCCGTATTTGAACGGGACGGGGAAGGCCACGGGTGCGGCACGGCCCCAGCTGGTGGCGATGCCGTCGAGGGTGACCATGCCCATGGCCAGCGCATAGAGGTAGCCCACGATGATGCCGATCACCACGGCGGAGACGGCGAGCATGCCTTTGGCGTAGAATTTCAGCCCCAGCGTGACGAGGATCACCACAAGCGCGGCGGACCAGTTCAGCAGGCTGCCGTATTCGGGTTTGTCGATGGCGGGCACACCGCCGGCCGCATATTGAATGCCGACCTTGACCAGTGCCAGACCGATCATGGTGACAACCAGCCCGGTGACGAGCGGCGGCAGGGCAAAGCGGATCTTGCCGATGAAGGTGGCAATGAAGGTATGGAACAGCCCGCCGATGACCACGCCGCCAAACAAGGCGGGCAGGGCTTCGACGCCTTTGCCCGCCACAAGCGGGATCATGATCGGGATAAAGGCAAAGCTGGTGCCTTGTACGATGGGCAGGCGCGCGCCCACGGGGCCAAGGCCGATGGTCTGAAACAGCGTCGCGATCCCGGCAAAGAGCATGGACATCTGGATGAGATACGTCATGTCCGGGAACCCCTGCGCGCCCGCGTCAGAGCCGAAGCCAAACCCCGCAGCACCCGCGATGATGATCGCAGGTGTGACGTTCGAGACAAACATTGCCAGCACATGCTGGATGCCCAGCGGCACCGCGCGGTGAAGCGCTGGCGTGTAGTTGGGATCGCGGAGCTGCTCCGGCGTCCCGATTGAGGTATCGGTCATGGTTGTCGTCTCCCTTTGGTCGGTGGTCAGCCTTTGGCTGTATTATTGTCGTCGTGGGTGATCATGTAGGCGGTGTCGAACCAGTGTTCTTCGAGATTTGCGCCGGGGCCGATCCGGTCCACCACGGCAAAGAGGCCGGGGGCGGAGAGCGGTGTGAGCACCCCGTGCCAGGTGCCACGGTGAAAGTTGATCGCTTGTCCGGGGCTGGTCAGGAAGGCCTGTGGCAGGCCCGGTGTGCCGCTTGCGTCCGGTGCGACGATAACCAGAAAGCCCTGTTCGGACATCGGGATGAAGAGTTGGGAGCCATCGGGATGCCGCTCCATCATCTCAAGCGCCAGGGGCAGGCTGCGCGGTTCGGCCTGAAACAGGCTGACGCCTGCGCGGCCATCCGCGAAATCGAGTGTTGCGCGGTCATGATAGCGCCCGCAGAGCCCTTGGTTGATGAGTTTGTCGGGCGCGCCTGAGGTGTCGATCAGATCCCCGAAGGGGGCAAAGGCCGCTTGGGTGATCGGCGCGATTTGCAGGGTTGTGGTCATGTGCCGAACTTCTCTGACAGGCGCAGTTCGGCGATGCGTTCGACTTGGCGGCAGGCCTCGGCGAATTCCGTCTCTCCGTCATTTTCGATGCGGCGCTGGAAGGCCTCCATGATGCTGGTCTTGGTGTGGTCACGCACGGCGATGATGAAGGGAAAGCCGTGCTTTTCGACGTAGCGGGCGTTGAGCGCCTGAAAGGTGGCGCGTTCATCATCGGTCAGCAGATCGAGGCCCGCACCGGCCTGTTCGGCGGTGCTTTCAGCCGTCAGTTTGCCCGCAGCGGCCAGTTTGCCGGCAAGGTCGGGGTGGGCGCGCAGCACAGCAAGGCGCTGATCGGCAGAGGCGGTGCGGAAGATGCGGCAAAGCAGTTGGTGCACGCCTGCGGCGCAATCATGAGTGGGCCCGCGTTCCAGCGCGCAAGCGCCTTTGGCGATCCAGGGGCTGTGCTCAAAAATGCCGCCGTATTCGGCGACGAAGGCTTCTGTCGACATCGCGGACGGGGACGGGGCGGAAGCGGGTGCGGGATGTTCGCGCGCCCAGTGCTGCGCGATGTGCCGGCGTGTGGCGAACCAGACGCCATCATGGGCCTGCATGTGCTTGAGCGCGCGGGCGAGGGCCGCAGCACGTCCCGGACGGCCAATCAGGCGGCAGTGCAGCCCGATGGAGAGCATCTTGGGCGCGCCAGCTTCACCTTCGGCATAGAGCACGTCAAAGCTGTCCTTGAGATAGCTTTCGAACTGATCGCCATTGGTGAACCCGGCTTGGATGGCAAAGCGCATGTCGTTGCAATCCATGGTGTAGGGCACGATCAGCTGATCACGGTCGCCAAAGCGCATCCAATAGGGCAGGTCATCGGCGTAGCTGTCCGCGACATAGTCGAACTGGCCCGTCTCCGCCGCCAGCCGGACGGTGTTGGTGGAGCAGCGCCCGGTGTACCAGCCGCGTGGGGCGTCGCCGGTGACTTCGGTGTGCAGGCGGATGGCCTGCGCGATCTGGGCGCGCTCTTCGTCTTCTGCCATGTCCTTGTGTTCGATCCACTTCAACCCGTGGCTCGCGATCTCCCACCCGGCGGCTTTCATCGCGGCCACTTGCTGCGGTGCGCGGGCGAGGGCGGTGGCGACCCCGTAGACGGTGATCGGCAGGTCTTGCAGCAGACGGTGCACCCGCCAGAAGCCTGCGCGGGAGCCATATTCGTACAAGGTCTCCATGTTCCAATGCCGCTGATCGGGCCAGGCCTGCGCGCCGGTGATTTCGGACAGGAAAGCCTCGGATGCGGGGTCCCCGTGGAGGATGTTGTTCTCTCCGCCTTCCTCATAGTTCAGGACGATCTGCACGGCGATCCGTGCCCCGTTTGGCCAATTGGCGTGGGGTGGTGTGGCACCATAGCCTGTCATGTCACGTGGATAGGGGGTCACGGGGGGTCTCCTTTTGGTATCGCCTGTGTATTGCACTTAATCGGGTTTGGTTTTCAAAAAAAATGCGAAAGACCATAGTGTGGACTGGCTTTGCCATGTGCGGTGTGGGCAGATTAGGCATAGTGCACACGTTTTGGAGATAAATGATGTCCGGATACCTCACGACACATGTGCTGGATACAGCGCGCGGTTGCCCTGCGCAGGGTTTGCAGATCGACCTTTACCGGCTGGAGGGGGAGGTGCGGACGCACCTCAAGACGCTGAGCACCAATGCAGACGGGCGCACGGATGAGCAGATCCTGCCTGCCGATGTGTTTGAGGTCGGCACCTATGAGCTGGTCTTTCACGCCGGTGCCTATCTGGATGCCAGCGGCGTGCCTGCGGAAAGCCCGCGCTTTCTGGACGTGATCCCGCTGCGCTTTGGCATGTCGGAGGCGTCGCATTATCACGTGCCGCTGCTGCTGTCGCCGTTCGGGTATTCGACGTATCGCGGCAGTTAGGGGCGCGTCTGTGCGCGGACGGTCTTGCTGATGCGCTCAATCACAAACTCCATGAACAGACGGGCCTTGGGGTCTTGCCGTTTGCGGTGGGTAAAGAGGCAGGCCATCTGAATGGGTTCGGGTGGTGTCTGCGTGGCGACAGGGACAAGGCGACCGGCTGCCATGTGGTCGGCCACTTCAAAGCCGGGTTTCATTGCGATGCCGTGCCCGGCCAGTGCCCAATCGGTCAGCACATCGCCGTCATCACATTCGTACCGGCCTGCAACGGGATATTTGCGTGGGCCGTCTGGTGTGGTCAGGGGCCATTGGAACTCAACCGCGCCGGGATAGCGCAGGTTCAGGCATTCGTGCCTGTCCGCGACCAGATCATCGCCCGACACAGGCATGCCACGGGCCGCGATATATGCGGGTGCGGCGCAGAGCACGCGGGCCACATCAGCGATCTTGCGCATGCGCAGGGTGCTGTCTTCGGGCTGGCCCAGAAAAAACGCGAGGTCCAGCCCCTCGGTGGTCAGGTCCACCCTGCGGTCGGTGAGGCGCAGACGGATTTGTACTTCGGGGTATTTCTCCAGAAAGTCAGGTACTTGTGGCGCGATCAGGCGTCGGCCCACGCCCAGCGGCGCGGCGACAAACAGCGATCCTTTGGGGTTGTCGGTGATCTTGACCACCTGTGCCTCCGCGCTTTCCACGGAATCGAGCACGGCACAGGCTCCGCCGTAGAACGCCTTGCCCTGTTCAGTGGGCGTCAGCGACCGGGTGGTGCGTTGGAACAGGCGCACGCTGAGGTGATCCTCCAGCTGGGAAATCCGCGAGGAGGTCACAGCCGGGGAGATGCGCAGATCCCGCCCGGCGGCGGACATGCTGCCAAGCTCATAGACACGGACAAATGTGCGGATATTCTCAAAGTAGGACATTGTTCTGATTTTTTTGATGCTGCTTGGCGTTTTGCGACAATACCAGAAGAGTTGCGGATCGCATAGGGTGCACGAAACACAACCCGTCGGAGTGCGTAGATGTATGATTTGGCAGTCGTTTGGGACTGGATCGCCTTTTCGGTGCGCTGGTTGCATGTGGTTACGGCAATGGCGTGGATTGGCGCGTCGTTCTTTTTCATCGCGCTGGATCTGGGGCTGAAGAAAGCTCCCAACATGCCCGCTGGCGTCAGCGGAGAAGAATGGCAGGTACACGGTGGCGGCTTTTACCACATTCAGAAATACATGGTCGCACCGCCCAACATGCCGGAGCATCTAATCTGGCACAAATGGCAGAGTTACATCACCTGGGTGTCGGGCGCGGCGCTGTTGATGATTGTCTATTGGGTTGGGGGAGAGTTGTTCCTGCTGGATCCGACCAAGGCGGAACTGGCGTTGTGGCAGGGGATTGTGATCTCTGGCGGGTCGTTGACGATTGGCTGGCTTGCCTATGATCTCATGTGCAAATCCAGATTAAGTGAGCGGCCTACGGTATTGATGTTGCTGCTGTTTGTCATTCTGGTGGCGATGTCCTGGGGGTATAATCAGATCTTCACGGGCCGCGCAGCGCTGCTGCATCTGGGGGCGTTCACGGCGACGATCATGACCGCGAATGTGTTTTTCCAGATCATGCCGAACCAGCGCATCGTGGTGGCGGACCTCAAGGCCGGGCGCACGCCGGATGCGAAATACGGCAAGATCGCCAAGGTGCGGTCGACCCACAACAACTATCTGACGCTGCCGGTGGTGTTTTTGATGCTGGCAAATCACTACCCGCTGTCGTTCGGGACGGAATACGCCTGGATCATCGCCAGTCTGATTTTCCTCACCGGGGTGACGATCCGTCATTACTTCAACACGTTGCATGCTACAGGGGCGGGGCCGCATTGGACCTGGGCGGTGACGGTCTTGTTGATGCTGGTGATTGCGTGGCTGTCGTCGGTTCGGCCAACGGAGACATGGGAAGACGCGGAGGCGCGACCGCTGACGGCCTATGAGCAGAAGTTCGCATCCGCCGCCGGGTTCGAGGAGGCCTATGACGCGGTCATTGGCAATTGTTCGATGTGTCATGCGCGGGAACCGGTATGGGAGGGGATCAGGTGGGCCCCCAAGGGCGTGCATCTGGAAACCCCCGGCGATGTGGCACGGCAGGCCAGCCAGATTTATCTGCAAGCCGGGATCAGCCATGCGATGCCACCGCCCAACGCAATTGCCATGGATGCGGAGGCACGGGCGGTGATTGTGGCCTGGGTGCAGGAAGTACGCCAGAGCAACTGAGGCGGGAGCAGGGCGATGGGGTCGATTGGCCGCCCTTGGCGCTGTGTTGGCCATCAGACGGCTTGGGCAGGGCGGGCGTGATGCGGCAAGGCCGGTCGGTTCACGCCGTGTGATGCCATTGGTAAGATGTCACATTTCAAACAATTAGGCGCATGCAGGCTTTGAGGGTGGCAAGCGCTGATGAGGCGTTTTTAGCTGGAACGGGCAGATATCCAGAGCGAAAAAACCTTTATAGACACCTGTAAATAAGACATAAATCTGGCGGCATATTTCTGCCTCTCGGCGGGAAGCTGCTGTGTTTGGTGGTCCAGGCCCCGCGTTTCCGACGGTTGCCGCGTATTATGTTATCCTGACAATGCCTTATCTGCCTCGGCTATTTTGCCGGTCTTTGTGGTGGGTCAGGTGGCTGACTTGTCTGCGGCTTTTTTGACGAAGGATTTTGGTGATGAAACGCATGTACGGCCGCTCCGCGGCACTGAAGATTTCCCTTTTCCGGAACCTGTGTGTCGGCTTTCTTCGACGCTGCCGAAGGGGAGGTGCGCAATCGGAGCGCAGGCTGCTTGCGGTACCTGCTGTTGCGCTGAGCGTGCTTGTCACAGCGCAACCGGTTTGGGCACAGGCGTTTTCCGCTGAAGACGTGCGGCGTTACAATGTCGGGCCGGTGAATGCGCCTGCCTATCTTGCGGGGTTCGATTCCGCGACCCTCAAGACCCGGCCCCGCTGCGTGCGCGCACGGGCGGGCCTTGTGGATGGACCAGCCGTGCCCGCCAATTCCGAGTTTCGATACATCTCCAGCGTTGATGAGATTTTCAGCCAGCAGCAGCTTGCTGTGGGCGCGCGGGTTGCGGTCAAATACATGGGGGTCGGGGCCAGCGTAGACACGCGCTACAGCCAGATCGAGACGTCGTCCCGACGGTTTGAGAATGGTGCGATCTATGGCTATTTCGAACGGGTGGAGCCTATTCGTTTCCGCTCCGCACCGCGTATTCGGTTCACGCCGGAAGGGCGGCGTTTGCATGATGAGGCGGTTCTGTCCCGCAATATGGCTGCGTTCTATGCGGCTTGCGGGGATGAGATCATCGTCGGGCGGCAACGGGCCAGCTATGCGCAGGTGATCGGGACCCTCCGGTTTGAGGAGGGCATGGACGAGTCTCAAAAGTCGCTTGCGGTTGAGGCTTCCGTCAAAGTGGCGACCGGTGTGCTGAATGTCTCTGCCTCTGCCAGTGTAGAGCAGGACCAGCATCTGCGGGAGGCGTTCTCAAGGACCGAAGTGCGCACGCAGACGACCTTTACCGGGAACCCGGTGGGGTGTGAGGCACCCAGCCAGACGCTGGAATCCGCAGGTGCGTTCTTTGCCTGTTTCACTGCGCAGGATGATCGGCTGACGTCTGATCTGCATGCCATCTATACGGTGCGCTATCAGGATGTGATCAACGGGTTTGGCACATTGCCGGATCTGGATGTGGCGGAGGACCGTGAGGAGGATGTGCGGCGCATTCTGAATGCGCTGTCGCTGCATGAGTTGGCCTTGCTGGAGATTGATGGCCGCAACGACGGGCAGGAAGCCATTCTGCGGAAGGATTACCGGCAGTTGGTTGCCCGGTTTGTGGCCGAAGGCGGGTGTCTGGCCCGGTTTGGTCCCTATTGCGAGAACATGGTGACGCGGTTGCGGACGCATCCCGTGGCCTCCCGCCAGAATGCACGGGCGCTGGTTGATCAGATGCTGACCCTGAACCGCAGGTGCAATGAGCCAACGGCCGCTGACATCACCGCCTGGCCGATGGTCAGCGGTCGTGGGTTTCTGGGGTGCAGGCGGTGTGGCATCGGCTTGCAGCCGGTCTTCCTTGACGGACGCAACGGCCAATGTGGCCTGCCGATCGATCCGCCGGAGGCGAATGTGGTGCGGTTCTATGCAAGCGACCTGACCCGGCGGGCGCTGGTTGCAGGGGGATCGGATTCCGGCGGCCCGAGCGAGCGCGACGTCTATATGTCCCATTGTCGCGCAAGGGGGGAAGGCTGTGGCACGCCTGCGGCCAATGCGGTGTGTGAAGCGCGCGGGTTTGACAAGATGCGCCGTTTTTTCACCGCGCGCTATCCGCAGACGATCCACATGGATGGCACGTTTTGCTCTCAACAGCATGAAAACACGCAGCTTATCCCCAAGACCTGCCGGGTGTTCGCGATGCTGGATTGCGCCTGTCCGCCGCAGCATCAGGCGGTGGGGCGCGCCTGTGTGTTTGTGCCGGATGCGGTCGTGGGCGTTGCGATCGAGTTTCAGCACGATCCGAACCCCAGTGAAGAGGAAAGCGGCACGCTGGGTCTGAGGGCGGTGCCCGGAGCGGCACAGACCCGACCTTTGATGATTTTCGAGGGCATTCGTCTGCCCGCCCAGAATGACAATTGAAGAAGGAAATGTGTGATGATCCGACCTCTTGTTTTTGCGGGCCTTGCCATATGCTGGGCCGCCACAGCGCAGGCCGAATGTGACATCGGCGAATGCAATCCGCGCACCTGTGAGGAGTACCCCATTCAGGCAACGCTGCCGGGTTTTCCGGCCCATGCCACGGACACGACCCCTGAACAACGCGAGCGGTTGGCCAGGATCGCGCTTGGTGTGGGAGCGAGCCGCAGCCAGAATGGCGGGTACAATTGCGCTATGATTGTCGGGCATTCCTCATCCTGGCGGGATATTTCCGCCGATGAATATGACCGCCGCGCGCTGGAACGTGCTGAAGTTGTTGCAGATTTGATGGCCAGCACGATGGAGACGATGGGCCTTGTGCCCATGGTGATCTCAAAGGAGGACCTGGACGGCGAAGCGTTCTGCGAGGCGACGGGGGAGGAAGGCTTTGTGCTGATCTATGATGAGCGCGGGAATGCCTGCCCCAAGGTCGACAACCGGACCGACAGTTTCAGCCGCGCCGCCCGCGAAGCGCGTTTCATCAACCGCCGGGTTGATATGTATTTCATCCCTGGCGGCAAGCGCATCGAGAGGCAGATAGACTGGGACAAGCCCTGTTCTGACGTGATTTCCAGCGGGATGGTCTGCGTGGAGGTGTTGGACGGCATTTATCAGGGCACCCGGTGCTCGTCCGACAGTTTTGTCGATTTCTTCTCCAACTCCCGCGCGGATCTGCTGGAGATGGTGGAGAACGGAGAGGCCCGACTGATCTGCAAGCCGGATGACTGAAGGGCCCCGGCTCGGGTTGGGGGGGCTTTGACCTTGGCGTTTGCCCGCATGCGGCGTGCGTGACCCAGATAGCGGTCTGTGGCCACGCCAACCCTATCCGGTCAGTTTTCGACTTCGAAGGTGAGCCCTGCATTTGCCTGCAAGCGGTCGATGATGTTCTGACCAAAGGCGGAGGCAGGGGTCAGGACGCCGCCGGGCGTGCCCTGAGCCTCTTCCAAAAGACAGATGGCGCATTCGGTGATCATCTTGCAGGTCGATCCGTAGCCCGGATCACGGTCTCCTTTGACACCGACCAGCAGGCGTTGGCCGTCCTGTGACACGCCTGTGAACATCAGATCATAGCTGCCCTGTTCACGCTCTTCGCGTGACGGCCCATCGCCGGGCTTGAGGGTGGCGGACATGGCGGCAATGTCGGTCTTGGCCACACGCTCTGCCATGGCGGCCCCTTTGTCGCCTGCGCCGGTGAACATCATTTCCTCGTAGGTGAAGTCTTGCCCGTAGGGGTGACCCATCAGCATATTCGAGCGGTGCACGTTCTTTGTGTTGATCGTCGCCATGAAGAAGGGCGCGACCCAGACGCCGAAATCGGTGTCCTCATAGGGTTTGTGTCCGGTGGGCTGGGCTGCCCCTTCGAAACCTGGGGTCAGCGCGAAGGAAGACATCAACCGCTTCATCACCTGCGGGTCGGATTTGGCACGTTCCATTGTTGCCGCACCAGAAGCGGCCGTGCCCCCGGACGCCGTGCCCGCCATGCCCCGCACCCGGCATTTGACGTCCCTAAGCGGGGCGCCAAAGCGGTCGTTGGCAGCGGCCTGAAGGAAGAAGACCCCCATGTCGAAGGGCACTGAATCAAAGCCGCAGGAGTGCACGATCCGCGCGCCTGTTTTCTTGGCCTGCGCGTCATATCGTTCGATCATGTCCCACATGAAGGGCGGCTCCCCCGACAGGTCGACATAATCTGTGCCGTGTTTGGCGCAGGCGGCGACAAGGGCCTCTCCATAATGCTGGTAGGGCCCGACGGTCGTGATGATGACACGTCCCCGCTGGATCATGGCATCAATGCTGCCGGGATCGGCGGCATCTGCCGTGATCAGCGGCGTATCGGCAGGCAGGGACAGTTCATCCCGCACCGATACCAGTTTATCCGCGCTGCGCCCCGCCATCGCCCAGGGCCGATCGGGATAGGTGGCGTGGATGTACTCAGCGATCAGCTTGCCGGTGAAACCGGTTGCGCCGTAGACGATCAGATCAAATTCGGCCATGGGAGGATCCTTTCTGGGGGAGGGGGTGCCCGTCTGTGATACCGCCTTTTGAGGGCGGGAGACAATGGCCGGAACGGGCGCTGACCTGACGTCGGGTGTTCGATGGGGTGTGGCGTCTGTGCAATTGACGGCGGTGCCGGTTACAGGAGCAGCAGTGGCAGCAGGCATGGCGCCCACCGTCAAAGGCATGCGCCAGTGCACGTTCTCAAGGAGATTCCGCAAGCAGGTCGAGATGCTTTTCGCTCACCTCAAACGCATTTTGGGTCTCGGAAGTCTCCGATTGCGAGGCCCATGTGGGGCTGACGAGGAATGCCTCCTCGTCGGCACCGTCCAGATACTCCGGAAACTCGCCAAGGTTTTCCCGCACCAAAGCAAACGTCAAGAGCCTGACCAGAAGGGGGGAGTACCGGTGAACACCATGATACTGTGAGAGGTTTTTTCTCAGGTTGTATTTTGACTTCATTTGATTCAAATCGACCAAGTACATTCATCTTTATGCCAAAACAGAAACCTTTGCCCCCATTTGGCGGCAGTCGAATTGTGGTCTAAATGCAACCTAAGCGGGCCGAAAAAATGACGTCGCACATCCATTGGGGTAGCGAAATCGGTGGTGTTTGTGTTTGAGTGGGAGCAGAAGAATGGCTGATTCAAATGATCCAACCCGGGTTGGTTGGTGGGATCCAGCGACCTTTGCAGGCGAGAATGCGGAAGGGGCCGAAGGCAGCCGATATCCGGAATTCCAGGACGATGATCCGACAGCTCCCAACTACAATGACGGCGCAACCGAGCGTGGTGGTCAGGGCGGTGAGATCATTGATCTCAATCAGAACAACGCAGGAGACAATGCGGCCGGCAGTGCCGGAGACGATGCGGTTTATGGCAACCAGCGCAACAACCGGCTGGATGCTGAGGAAGGTCAGGATTTCGTTGAGGGGCGGCTTGGTGATGACCTGATCAGCGGCGGCACCGGCGATGACGCCTTGTTTGGCGGCAATGCGGAGCGCAACACAGCGGATGGCAACGATTGGATCACTGGCGATGCGGGTTGCGATCTGATCGATGGTGAAAACGGGGACGACAACCTTTTTGGTGGCAGCGATGCGGACATCGTTTTCGGGGGCGCTGGCAATGATGTGATCTTTGGCAACGCGGCAGACGCCATTGATGCGCCCGATGATGGCGGCGACATCCTGCTGGGCGAGGGCGGCAATGACAGCATAAGCGGGGACGCTGGGGACGATCTGATCTTCGGTGGCGCGCAGGATGACCATCTATTTGGTCAGGCGGGCGACGACAGCGTTGACGGCGGCACGGGTGACGACCGCATTGCGGGCGGACGCGGTGCGGATCTGTTGCTGGGTGGTCGCGGTGACGACGAGATTTTTGGCGATGACCGGGATGACGGGCCTGCCAGCGGTGATGGCACACCAAAGGGCGGTTTGCTGGATGACGATGCGGACGGGGATTGCATTCTGGGCGGGACCGGCGACGACTTTTTGAATGGCGGGAGCGGGAATGACACGCTCGAAGGACAGGCCGGTCAGGATAGCCTGACGGGCGGGATCGGCGACGATCTGTTGCTGGGCGGGACCGAGGACGACCATCTTTACGGCGGGAATGGCTGCGACACGCTCGAAGGCGGGGACGGCAACGATTTTCTTGGCGGCAACAACGGTGCCGATCTGCTGCTGGGTGGATTGGGTGAAGATTCCCTCAAAGGCGGCAGCGGCAATGACTTGCTCTTTGGTGGGGCTGACAGTGACCAGCTTTGGGGCGGGTTCAATGCCGACTTCCTGTCCGGCGAAGGGGCGGCGGATACGCTGCGTGGCGGATCGGGCAATGACGCGCTTTTGGGTGGTCAGTCGGCAGATTTGTTGCGCGGCAACAATGGCGCGGACAACCTGTTTGGCCAACAAGGTGCGGACCGCATCCACGGTGACAATGGCGCGGATTGGCTGTTGGGCGCCGAAGGCAACGACTGGATGTACGGTGGGGGCGCCAATGACGTCCTGATCGGTGGCGAAGGGGCTGACCGCCAATGGGGCGGCAAGGGGAAAGACGTTTTCGTTTTCGATCTGCTGTGGGATGGCGTCACCTTCACGTCGCAAGACGGCGATGACCGGATTCGTGATTTTGACATGTCGCAGGACAATGATGGCATTGTGTTCCGCGTGACAAACTGCGGCCCCGCAATCGGGACAAGCGCGGGACAGGTGTTCGCAGCACTCAACGCGGCGGCTTCGGTCAATGACAATGGCACCAACACGACGATTGCGGTTGGCGGCATATCTGTGAGGATTGACGGGCTGACGGGCGCGCAGGCACGGTTCAGCTCGCTGGGTCAGGATGCCTCGCCAATTGGCGGCGTTGGCATCAACGCGGCATCCACCGGCGCGATCGGCAGTTATGAAGCCATTGGCGTTTCCGTGCAGGATCTCTTGTTCGACGCCCGTCTGGAAGAAAACGCCGATCCCTTCTCCTTAGATCTGCGCGATTTGCCGGGCTTTGATGCGCTGAGCGTCTTTGACGTGGTGGATGCGCCGGTTCAAGGGAGTGTTGAGATTGATGGTCAAACCCTGACATTTACAACCGGGACGGATTTTGACGGTCTCGCGCAGGGCGAGTTCCAGAAAGTCAGCTTCAGTGTCTTTGGTTTTGGCGCAAAGGCGCAAGGTGTCACGGATTTTGACGATGGCGCATCTGGGCTGCGCACGCTGTGGTTCGAAATCGAAGGTGTGAATGACGCGCCCACCCTCGCAGCTGGTTTTGCGGCGGCAGTGGAAGATGGCCCGACGGTGGATTTGGACCTCGCAGCGCTTGGCGCTGACGTGGACAGTGACGACGACGGCGCTTCGCTGACCTACACAGTCAGTGGCGATCCGTCGGAAGGCTCGGCGGACATCGAAGGGACGACGCTGACGTTTGATCCCGGCAGCGCCTTCCAGGACCTTGCGCTGGATGAGACGCGTGACGTGACGGTTGAGGTCACGGCGACGGACCGGCACGGCGCGACAGCGGTGAACGATGTTGTTGTGACGGTGACGGGGACGAATGATGATCCGGATGCGACGGACAGTTTGGCTGCAACCAATCCTGAAACTGAAATCACGGGTCAGTTGGGGGCTGAAGACCCTGATACAGCAGATACGCTGACCTACACGCTGCTCACCGGCCCAGACAGAGGGGTGGTTGATGTGACTGTCGGCGGGGCGTTCAGCTACACGCCGGATGAGGGTTTCAGCGGCGAGGATACGTTTGAATTCGAAGTCTCTGATGGCAAAAGGGGCACGGACACGGGGACGGTGACCATCACTGTTGCTGCGGGTCAGGGGAATGTCCGCCCGATCCGGGATTTCGATCTTGATGAAACAGTGAGCCAGACCGTTGCAAACCCGGACGGTTTTGTGGAAGTTGCTGCGACAGCGGATGGTGGGCATCTGGTTTTGAGCAGCGGCAATCCGGACACGTCCGGCTGGGGCGTTTATCTGCAGCGCTATGACGACACCGGGGCGCGGGTCGGGGACGAGGAGTTGGTCAATACGACGACCAATTCAACGCAGCTCTATCCCTCAGTTGCGGTGCTTTCGGATGGGTCCTGGGTTGTGGTGTGGCAGGGTAACGGACCGGGTGACAGCTCTGGTATCCACGGTCAGCGCTACAATGCAGACGGCACAAAACTGGGCGCAGAGTTCCGGGTGAATGCGACCAGCCTCGGATCAGAGCAAAACGCCACTGTTTCCGAACTCTCGAACGGCGATTTTGCCGTCAGTTGGGAGGTCAATACTGGCAGTACCATTCTGCATGATGTCTACACGCGTGTGTTCAGTGATGCCCTTGATGGCACAACGAACCAACCCATTGCGGTGACTGCAGATATCCTGACCAACACTACCACCGCAGGGGATCAATACACGCGTGGGTTTGTGGCCGAGACTGTCGCCGGGCTGACCGGCGGACGGTTCGTGTCTGTCTGGTTTGACGACAACAGCACCGATGGTAGCGGCAGGGGGGTATTCGGACGCCTGTTCGAAGCGGACGGGACGCCCGTCAGCGTCGGTGGCAGCGCAAATGAATTCCAGATCAACACGGTGACCAGCGGTACGCAGGAGTATGTCTCTGTTGGAGCGCTCTCCTCGGGTGGGTTTGTCGCGGTCTGGCATGACTATTCGGGTCAGGGCGATGACAACAGTTCTTCGCGCATCGTAGGCCAGCGGTACGATGCAAATGGCGCGCGGGTTGGCGGGGAGTTCGAGATCAACACATTCACGCCGAACAATCAGCTTCACCCGAAAGTACAGGGATTCTCCGACGGCGGGTTTGCCGTGGTCTGGATGAGCTACGGAGTGGACGGGTCCAACAGCTACAGCATCTCTGGTCAACGCTACGATGCGGCGGGTGACAAGGTTGGCACTGAGTTTTTGGTGGAGAGCGCGGAGTTCTTTGGCAGTGATCTCTATCCTTCGCTTGCGGTCCGCGATGATGACAGTCTTGTGGTGGTCTGGTACGACCAGACAACTGATGAGATTGATCAGAAGATCATTGAAAGCGACGACGATGTCCGCCCGATTGCGGATTTCGATCTTGATGAAACGGTAAGCCAGACCGTCGAAAACGTGGACAACTACGCGGAAGTTGCGGCCACAGCGGACGGGGGGCATGTTGTTGTCTTCTCAGCCTCGAACAGCGGCAATCCGGATGCGTCCGGCTGGGGCGTTTACCTGCAGCGCTATGACGACACCGGGGCGCGGGTCGGGGATAAAGAACTGGTCAATACGACGACCAATTCAACGCAGCTTCGCCCCTCTGTTGCTGTGCTTTCTGATGGGTCCTGGGTTGTGGTCTGGGAAGGCAGCGGTCCCGGTGATACCTACGGCATCCACGGTCAGCGCTACAATGCGGATGGCACGAAGCTGGGTGCGGAATTCCGGGTGAATGCGACCAGTCTCGGATCGGAGCAACAAGCCACTGTTTCCGAGCTTGCGAACGGTGATTTTGCCGTCAGCTGGGAAGTCTGGACTGCCAACGTTGGCAATCGGAATGGCCTGCTGCTGGTTTCGTAGACGGCAACTTAAGCTTTCATAGCTCGCTCCTCGAATGTGATAGGGCTTAGGTACC
>NZ_CANMQS010000006.1 GCF_947500075.1 uncultured Sulfitobacter sp.
GGTACCTAAGCCCTATCACATTCGAGGAGCGAGCTATGAAAGCTTAAGTTGCCGTCTACGAAACCAGCAGCAGGCCACTGTCGCTCCCTCGGATCAAGGGTTTCACGACGGTGCCTCGTCAGGGTGCAATGGAGTTGGAAGGAGTGATCCCAACCCGCGAACAAATGCTTGCCCATGGTGCTGTGACCCATGTGCTGGCTGGAACAGTGGCCACCGAAGGCGACCAATTGGTTATCAGATCCCAGTTGAGCGCTATTGATGAAGGAAGTGGTTTCGAAGCCACCGAACTGGAGTCATACAGCGCTCCTGAAGAGCTGTTTG
This sequence comes from uncultured Sulfitobacter sp., assembly GCF_947500075.1. GTDB lineage: Bacteria > Pseudomonadota > Alphaproteobacteria > Rhodobacterales > Rhodobacteraceae > Sulfitobacter. Next base: position 322 of record NZ_CANMQS010000006.1, read on the forward strand.
CCAAACTCGCCGAACAAAAGCTTGGACTTACGTCCGCTCTGAACGTTCCTTTGCGCCCGCAGGAGCGCATTGTTCTGGAGCGTGTTCCAACCAAAAATGTCCAAGCGTACCTGCTGTATGCAGAGGCCTTGCATGCCTGGAGGACAGGAGAAATTGCCGACATAAAGCAAGCATTGGCACTGTTGGAACGGGCCAAAGAGATTGATCCGCAGTTCTTTGATGCGAGGGGCACTTATGCCTATCTGAACTACTATGTCTGGTACATGGGCATGAACCCCGTGCGCAACAATCTGGATGCACATGATGCTGCGGTCGCGACATCGACGAAGTTGCTTGAGGATGATCCACTGAACTCTGTTGCATTGTTCGTTCAGTCGGCGATCATGCTGCACAGAGACCGCGAACAAGCTCTGACCATGGCGCGCGGTGCGATTTTCCAGAAGCGGGAGGACCCCAGCTTGCGCCGTGCGTTGGGTTGGGCATTGCTGAGCAACAACCTTCAAAAAGAGGCCCTGGCAGAATTCGAATCCTATCTGGAACTTTCACCCCGACTAACAGCCGAAGAAACACTCGATATCACAAACGCCTTTCTAAGGTTGGACGAACCGGAACGCGCCTTAGAAGTACTATCACAGTTCGATCCAGAAGCCTTGACGGGGCTTTCAGCACTGGTCACTCAGGCAGAGATGTATTCGCGCCTTGGAAATCAGGAAAAAGGTGAAGAGTTTGCGCGCCAATTCCTTCAGTTTTTGCCTTTCTATAGCGTCATGTGGGACGAGCCCAAATTTCGAACTTACGAAGATCCATCTGTTTTTCAAAGCTATTCTGAGGCTCTGCAAGATGTCGGAGTTCCGCTTTGGCCGTTGAACTTTGACAATGGACGAGAGGCGGATCGGCTGAACGAAGAGTCCCTGCACAAGCTTTTCGCCCGCAGCTTCACGACAATTGACACAATAGATCCGGTCGGTGGGCCTTACACCAGCCAATACAACAGCGACGGATCGGTCAGCCTGCGCTACGGATTCCTCCCTGAGATCGAGTTTCAGGGGACGTGGGAGGTCGATGGCAATGAAATCTGCCAGAAGTTCCCCGGTATTTCCATGGGACTGCGAGTTTGCGAAAGGGTCTATCTTGACCGGTCAGAGTCAACACCGGACACGCCTCGATACGTCCAATTGAACGGTTTCGGCCTGCACCGCTTCGGCGTTCAGTATAACGGCGATTAGGCGGCAAACCAGTTAACTTAATGCCGATTGGTCATCACTGCCGCTTTCAGTACCAATGTCAGCAAAGTGCGCTTCTGTGTCATCTACGCTCTTCGCAGCATCCGGAACATTGGCCTCCAACCAGACATCCCCCGAACGCACCAAACGGGGCGCTCAGGCTCGATGTCCCGTCAAACCTTCACCCGCTCCGACTTCGGATCATACATCGGCTTCAAAGAAGCCTCCGCTTTCACCCGCACACCGGCCACATCAATCTCGTAGGTGGAGCCCAGCACATCCGCCGTACTCTCCCCCTTGCACGGCACATACCCCAGACCCATCGCACCGCCCAGCGCGTGACCATAGGCCCCCGAACTGAGATAGCCGACGATCTCACCATCCCGCACAATCGGTTCGTTGTGATACAAAAGCGGCTCGGGGTCGGTCAGCTTGAACTGCACCATGCGGTTTTCCAGCCCCTTCTCCTGCTTGTCCAGAACCGCCTCACGTCCGATGTAGTTGGGCTTGTCCTTCTTCACGGCAAAGCCAAGGCCCGCTTCCAACACATGATCCTCTGAGGTGATGTCATGGCCGAAGTGCCGAAACCCCTTTTCGATCCGGCAAGTGTCCATCATGTGCATCCCGCACAGGCGCTGGCCCAGATCCAGACCGGCTTCTGCCATCACCTCAAAGACGTGACCACATTGATCAGCGGAGACGTAGATCTCCCAGCCCAGCTCCCCCACATAGGTGACGCGGTGCGCACGGGCGAGGCCCATGCCAATCTCGATCTCCTGCGCGGTCCCGAAGGGGTTGGCGTCATTGCTGAAGTCATTGGGTGAAATCCGCTGCAACACCTCGCGGGAACGTGGCCCCATCAGCGCCAGGACACCTTCGCCCGCGGTCACATCGGTGATCACCACCCGGTGGTCGCCCACGTGGCGCTGCATCCATGTCTGATCGGCCAGACGGGTCGCGGCGGGCGTCACCACCAGATAGGCGGTTTCGGACAGGCGGGTGACGGTCACATCCGCCTCGATCCCGCCGCGCGCGTTCAGGAACTGCGTGTAGACGATCTTGCCCACGGGCACCGCATAGTCGCCGCCGCCCACATAGTTCAGGAAGGCTTCCGCATCCGGCCCCTCCACACGGATTTTCCCGAAAGAGGACATGTCATACATGCCCACGGATTCCCGCACGGCCATGTGTTCCTCGCGGACGTTGTCAAAGAAGTTCTGCCGCGACCAGCTGTAGTGGTAGGCGCCTTCCTGCCCGTCACGCGCAAACCAGTTGGCGCGCTCCCAACCGGCCAATTCGCCCATCACCGCACCACGCTCAACAAGGTGGTGGTGGAAAGGTGTGCGGCGGATGCCCCGTGCGGTGGCCTTCTGGCGGAAGGGGAAGTGATCGGCATAGAGCAGGCCCAGCGTCTCCTTGGAGCGTTCGGCCAGATAGGTTTTGTTGCCCTGAAACGGCTGCATACGGGAGATGTCCACATCGCCCAGATCAAACGGCTTTTCGCCCGCGTCCATCCACTGCGCCAGCGCCATGCCCGCCCCGCCTGCGGATTGGATGCCGATGGAATTGAACCCGGCGGCAACCCAGACATTGTCCATCTCTGGCGCAAGGCCAAGGTGGTAGGCGTCATCGGGAGTGAAGCTTTCGGGACCGTTGAAGAAGGTGTGAATCCCCGCTTCCGCCAGCATCGGCATCCGGGCGACGGCATTCTCAAGGATCGGCTCGAAGTGGTCAAAATCCTCGGGCAGTTGGTCGAATTCGAAATCCGCCGGGATACCGTCCAACGCCCAGGGTTTGGACACCGGCTCAAACGCCCCCAGCAGCATCTTGCCCGCGTCTTCCTTGTAGTAGGCGCATTCGTCCGGCACCCGCAGCACCGGCAGTTGCTTCAGCCCCTCAATCGCCTCGGTCACGATGTAGAAGTGTTCGCAAGCCTGAAGCGGGACATTCACCCCCAGCATCCGGCCCACGTCGTGGCCCCACATGCCGCCGCAATTGACCACATGATCGCAGGTGATTTTGCCCTCACTGCCGTCGCCGTTAACGAAGTTGACAGCTGTCAACTTGTTAAGGTTTCGTTCAGCATTGGTCACTTTCACCCGCTCGATGATCCTGGCGCCGCGCTGCCGCGCGCCCTTGGCCAAGGCCAATGCGATGTTGGCCGGATCGCCCTGCCCGTCCTTGTCCAGGTACACCGCGCCCTTCACCCCGTCGATGTTGAGATGTTCATACTTCTCAAGCACTTCCTTGGCGGTGATTTCTTCCACGTCGACGCCGAAAGCCCGCGCCATCGCCGCCTGACGGTAGATCTCCTCACGCCGTTCTTCGGTCAGGGCGACGGTGATCGATCCCACCCGTTTGAAGCCGGTGGCCACGCCCGTTTCCGCTTCCAGATCGCCGTAGAGTTCCTGGCTGTACTTCGCCAGCTTGGTCATGTTCGCGGTTGCGCGCAGCTGCGCAATCAGGCCCGCCGCATGCCATGTGGTGCCGGAGGTCAGCTGTTTGCGTTCCAGCAGCACCACGTCTTTCCACCCCAGTTTGGCAAGGTGGTAAGCCACGGAACAGCCAATGACACCGCCACCAATGATGACAACGCGGGCGTGGGAGGGAACGTCAGACATGAGCCAAACCTTTCAGCATTCAGAATGCCCCTTCTAGACACGTTCAGCGGTCCGGGGCGGGTGTAAAAACGACAGCTATTTGGGGGGAACCGCTGCGGGATGCGGGATGCGCCGCATGCGGCGCGCTTCGGCCGGGGTGTGGCCGAAGACAGATTTGTAGAGCGGGGCGAAACCACTGGAGAAGCCACAGGCCAGACCCACTTCGCGGATGCTGAGCGAGGTGTTCAGCAACAAGGTGGAGGCCTTGTTCAGCCGCAGTTCGCGGTAATAGCTGTTGGGGGTCATGCCCAGCGTGCGGGCGAACTTGCGCTCCAGCGACCGGGAGGAGACTTTCAGGCGCGCGCAGATGTCATGGATCGCCAGCGGTTCTTCCATGTGGGATTGCATCAGGGTGATGCAGGCGTCGATGTCCGGGTCCCCCGTGGGGGCAACCTCGGACCGGGCGAACGGCTGCGGGGTGCGCAGATCGCGGATGCGGTCATGCAGCAGGATGTCCGCAACGTTCATCAGCGCCGGGCGGGAGATGTGATCGCCCACAATCGACAGCATCAGATCGACGGTGGACCCCATGCCGGCACAGGTGGTGATGCCCTCGTGGTCTGACGCCAGTTGCGCGCCCCAGTCGCTGGCATCTGTCTGCTCGGACAGGATCAGGCGGTTCTCCCAATGCGTCGTATGTGCCGCACCTTTGCCATCGGCCTGAATGAACAGGCTGGCGGCTTCGGCCAGCAGGAAGATGCGCGCCCGCCGCCCCCGGTAGAGCTTGAGAAACCCCCGCAGGGGCAGGTTCAGGGTCGCGGTATCGCTGTTGCCCAGAAAGACGGCATAATCGACAGAGACTTTCTCAGGCGGCGGCAGGGTTTCGACCATCGCCGCGCTGCTGGAAATCACGCAGCCGCCCACCGCTGAGCGGTAGGTCCATGTAAAGACCTCATGCTGGCTGACCCGGTTGGCAAGGCGCAACACATCCGTCACGGCTGCCAGTTCGGTCAGCACAAAGTCTGCTTCGACGTAGATGTCGAAACTTGCCGCGCGGGGGGCGGCGCGGTCCAGCAGAGAGGAGCCCCGGCCCACCGCCCGCCTAGACGATGGTATGGCCCGCCGCACGCAGCCGCGCAGCGAGGGTTGCGATATGGGCCGGGCTGACTTCGCAGCACCCGCCGACGATGGTGGCCCCGCCTTCAACCCACCCCATGGCATGATCCGCATAGTCGTCCGGAGAGAAATCCCGCCGCGCGCTCAGGCTGTCGACTGTGGGGGCGTCTTCCAGAAAGCCATCGCTGATGGCAGTGAAGCCATTGGCGTAAGCGCCATAGGGCAAGCCGGATTGTGCCAGCACCGGCAGTCCGGTGGTGATGGCTTCCGGCGTGGAACAGTTGAGCAGCACCGCCGCAACGCCGCCTTCTGCCAGAACCGGCAGGATGTCGGTCAGCGGTTCCCCCGAACGCAGGCGCGTGCCGTCGTTGTCATCCACCGAGAACGCCAGCCACACGGGTTTGCCCGCAACCGCAGCGCCTTCGCGCACCGCGCGGGCATGCGCGAGGGAGACCACCGTTTCGCAGATCACCAGATCACACCAATCCGCATGCCGCGCCGCCACTTCCGCAAAGAGCGCGGCGGCCTTCTCATGCGCGGGCAGCAGGTCGGGGCGGTAGGACGCCCCAAGCGGCCCGATCGCCAGCGCACGGCGCACGTCCCGCCCGGCAGAGGCGGCCACCAGCAGATCGCGCGCCGCGTCGTGCAGTTCGGCAAAACTCGAGGTTGGTTCGCCCATCGCAAGCCGGTCATGGTGGATGGCATAGGTGTTGGAGGTGCCCACTGTCGCACCGGCTTCATAGAAGTCGGTGTGCACGGCCTGCACCAAGGCCGGATCATCCATCATGATCTGCGTGGACCACAGCGGCGTGGGAGCGGCAGTGCTGCGGTGCACCAACTCCTGCCCCATGCCACCATCCAGAAGGGTGATGCCGGTCATGCGCGGATCCGTTCGTTGGCCGGATCCCACAGCGGCTGATCGGGCTGCACCACGGCTTTGCAGAGCGTGCCGTAGATGTTGACCTCCACCTCTGTTCCCGGCTCTGCCAGATCGGCGCGGATGGTGCCCAGCGCGATGGATCTGCCCACCCGGTAGCCCCAATCGCCGGAGGTGGTCTCTCCGATGATTTCGCCATTGTGCGACACGGGCGACATATAGGGCGCATCGGCATCGCCTGCGTCCACGATCATGGTGACAAAGCGTTTCTTGATGCCCTGCTGCTTTTCCGCTGCAAGTGCTGCTTTGCCGGGGAAATCCTGCGGTTTGTCGAATTTGACCCAACGGTCCAGCCCGGCTTCGAGCATGGAGTAATCAGTGGAGAGGTCGCCCTTCCACGTCCGATAGCCTTTTTCGATCCGCATCGCGTTGAGGGCATACATGCCGAAAGGGGTCGCGCCAGCTGCCTTGACGGCCGCGTAGACAGGCGCGCTGTCGGAGAAGGAGGTATGCACCTCCCAGCCCAACTCGCCCGCGAAGGACACGCGGAACAGCTTGGCCGGTTTGCCCGCAACGGTGGCGTCCTGAATGGACATCCATGTGGCAGAGAAATCCGCGCCTTCGGTGATGCCGCTGAGCAGATCGCGGGACGCAGGGCCGGTGACAATCAGGGTGGACCAGTCGGTTGTGATGTCGGTCAGCGTCAGCGACCCATCGGCAGGCAGGCGACCCTTCAGGAGCTCAAAGTCATGCCACAACGCCACGGCGGCGGTCATCAGCCAGAAATCATCCTCACCCCAGCGGATCACGGTCATTTCTGTCAGGATGCGCCCCCGGCTGTCTGCGAAATAGGCCAGGTTCATGCGGCCCACTTTCGGCAGCGCGCCGGTGATCTGACCGCGCAGCCATTCCGCCGCACCGCTGCCCGACAGCGTGTAGCGCGAGAAGCCCGGTATATCGAGCACGCCAGCATGGTCGCGCACGGCTTCGACTTCGTCCTTGATGCGGGCGGCCCATGGGCCATTGCGGTCCCAGGTCTGTGTGCTTTCCTCGGAGGTGTCATCACCCGGTTGCGCGAACCAATTGGCGCGCTCCCACCCGTTGTAGGCACCCATTTGCGCGCCAGAATCCAGCAGGGCCTGATGGTTCGGCGACAGTTTCTTGTCACGGCCCGCAGGCCATTCGTGGTGCGGGAAGTGCATGGCGTATTCGTGGCCGTAGGTTTCCAGCGCCTTGGACAGGCAATAATCGTGATCGCAGTGATCGGTGTAGCGGCGCGGATCGACGGACCACATGTCCAGCTCCGTCTCGCCGTGCATGATCCATTCGGACAGCACCTTGCCCGCACCGCCGCCCTGCGCGATGCCGAAGGTAAAGGAATGCCCCTCAAAGGCGTTCTTCACACCCGGCATCGGGCCGATCATCGGTAGGCCATCGGGGGCGTAGGGGATGGGCCCGTTGATGTTACGCTCCACCCCGCCCTGACCCAGCAGGGGCACACGGGCCATGGCGTCTTCGATGTAGAATTCCAGCCGCTCCAGATCATCAGGGTAAAGCTGGAAGGAGAAATCCTCGGGCATGGGATCGTCGGGTGTGACCCAATGCGCTTTGCAATTGCGCTCATAAGGGCCGAGGTTCAGGCCGTGTTTGTCCTGCCGCAGGTAGTAGGAAATATCCACGTCGCGCACGAGCGGCACCTTGTGGCCTTTCTCCTTGGTCCATGCCTCCAGTTCGGGAAGCTGGCCGGTCAGGAAATACTGGTGGGACATGACAACCATGGGCACGGTGCGCCCGCCGAAGGGTTTGAACATCTCTCCCACGCGTTGCGCGTAGTAGCCGGCACAGTTCACCACGATCTCGGCGCGGATGTCGCCCTTATCGGTCTTGACGATCCATTCGTCACCGTCGCGGTCCAGCCCTTTCATCGGGCAGAAGCGTTCAATCCGTCCGCCCGCATCCCGCGCGCCTTTGGCCATGGCCTGCGTCAGTTGTGCAGGGTCGATGTCACCGTCCAGCGGGTCCCACATGCCGCCCATCAGGTCGTGGGTCTCCAGGAAGGGGTGGTGTTCGCGGAGTTCCGCGTTCGTCAGAATGTCCATTTGCAGCCCCTGATAGCGGGCCTGTGCGGCGACTTTTTCGAACTCCTGCATCCGCTCCTTGGTATGGGCCAGCCGCAGTGATCCGGTGACGTGGTAGTTCATCGGGTAATCCACATCGTCGGCCAGCGTGCGGTACATCTCCAGCCCGAAGCGCTGCATGTTCATCACCGCCCAGTTGCCCGCAAAGTTGGGGCAATTGCCCGCCGCGTGCCATGTGGAGCCGGCAGTGAGTTCGTTTTTCTCCAAAAGCACGCAGTCTTTCCAGCCTGCCTTGGCCAGATGATACAGCGTGGAGGTGCCGACGACACCGCCGCCGATGATGACCACGCGGGCCGTTGTTGGAAAGTCTGACATGGCTTGTGTCCCTTATTGATCGTGCTGCGGCAGGTCGTCCGCGATTTCGTAATAGTCACCCTTGTCGGCGACAAAGATGTGCTTTTCGGTGGTGATCCCGGTGGCCCCCTCAAGGGTGCCGGACATCACGGAGGTGGCGCCGTTGTCGGCGTCATGCCGCCAGAACAGTGAGGACCCGCAGGTGGCGCAAAACCCGCGTTGGGCCTGCGGCGAGGATTGATACCAGCGCAGGCTGTCGTCCCTTGTGATCTTGAGTTGATCCGGCCCCACTTGGGTGGCGGAAACGTAGTGCCCGCTGGTCTTGCGACACTGCAGGCAGTGGCAGGCGACGGAATTGCGCAGCGTGCCGGTGAGGGTGTAGGTGACGCCCCCGCAGAGGCAGCTTCCGGTGTGCATGATCAGGCCCTTCCCGGTGTGGTGGCAGCGCCCAGCAGGACGCCGTAGATGACAAAACACGCGCCCATCAGGCGGCGGAACCAAACGTTGAACACAGCACCAAGGGCCGCGCGACCGATGCCTGCGCCCAGCGCGGTGAAGCCGGTGTAGCTGAGGAAGGTCAGCGTCAGGGCGGTGGGAATGATGACGGTCATCTGGTCCCAGATCGGCACGTCCGGCTGGACGAATTGCGAAAACGCGGCGAGGTAGCCAGCGACGCTCTTGGGGTTGATCACCGCGATGGCGAGGGCGTGGAGGTAGATGGAGCGCGCCGGGCGCTCTTCCACCGCGGGCGGTGTCTTCGCCCGGAGGATGGTGCGGAGGCCGAGGTAGATGAGGAAGCCTGCACCGATGTATTTCGCCACAGTGAAAGCGGCGGGAGAGGCCGCGATCAGGGCGGTGATGCCCAGGGCGGAGAGGACAAGGAAGAGGCTCGCCTGCGTCAGGATTGCCAGAACGCCGATCATCGCGCGGCCAAAGGGCAGGTGCATGCCGTTGGTGATGCAGTTGACCGCATTGGGGCCGGGGGTGGTGACGAACACCACCCAGAACAGCGCGAATATGGTCCATGCCTCGAAACTCATATCAATACACCGGCGGCGCGATGACCCAGATCGCGACAGCAGGATCAGGGTACGGGTTGGCCCAGCGGAACGCCTCCCCCCGGATGCGGAAGCTGTCGCCGGGGTTCAGGAGGTGCGTATGGCCCGCGACTTCGATTTCGAGCTTGCCGGAGAGGATATAGCCGACTTCCTGCGTTGGACGGCTGACGGGCACCTTGATCCGGCTGTGCGGCTGGAAGGTGGAATGCACCATTTCAAAGTCGTCGGTCAGATCGGGGGAGAGGAGTTCCTCAACCAGCCCCATGATCTTGGTCCCGATGGGACGGCGGGCATCGCGGCGCACGACATAGCCTGCTTCATGCGCGGGTGCTGCGCCATGGCGGAAGAGCATGGAGACGGAGACCTCAAGGCAGGCCGCGATGGCGCGCAGGTCGGTGATGCCGGGGTCGGAAATGTCGCGTTCGACCTGGCTGAGCCAGCCGACAGAGCAGTCGAGCGCTTCGGCCATCTGCGCCAGCGTCAACCCACGGCTTTTGCGCAGGGCGCGCAGGTCAGCGCCAAGGCTGTGCGGCGTATCCGGGCGGCTGTGCTCCATGCGATTCCCTGTGAAATTATCCGTTCCTTTTTCATGTCTGGCAGAGCAGGATGAAAAAATCTACAAAAATTTCACGCCGCAGCTGCGAAGGTCAACAGGCGGAGAAGGTCTCTCTCAGGATCGCGGCGAGGGCATCGGCATCTGCGCGGGTGAAGGCATCGGGCTGGTCACTGTCCAGATCGAACACGGCCAGCAGATCGCCCGCACCATTCCAGACGGGCAGCACCAGTTCTGACCGCGTCGACGCAGCGCAGGCGATATGGCCGGGGAAAGCATCCACGTCCGCAACAAGCTGAGTTTCCCCACGCCGCGCCGCAGCGCCGCAGACGCCCCGTGAAAAGGGAATGGTCAGGCAGCCATGTCCCCCCTGATAGGGGCCGATCTTGAGCATTTCAGGCCCGGTCACGCGGTAAAACCCGGTCCAGTCGAAGCGATTGTCGCTGTGATGCACTTCGCAGGCGACAGTGGCCATGAGGGCGATGGGATCATCCTCCCCCTCGGTCAGGGAGGCGATGGTCTTGGCGAGGGTTGGGTATGAGACCTGCATGGACGGTTCCCGGTGGAGAGTGCGGAGAAGGGGCCAGGGCCCCTTGTGGATATTTAAGGCCAAAAAGAGGAGGGGCGTTGGTGGGCACCCTCCCCCTTGTGGCAGGTGTCAGGGGCGCTCAATCGCGATGGCCGTGCCTTCGCCGCCGCCGATGCAGATGGCGGCGATGCCGCGTTTGAGGTTGTGGCGTTCGAGGGCGTTGAGCAGTGTGACCATGATGCGCGCACCGGAGGCGCCGATGGGATGGCCCAGCGCACAGGCGCCGCCGTTGACGTTCACCTGTGCGTGCGACAGGCCCATTTCATGCATGAAAGCGAGCGGGACAACGGCGAAGGCTTCGTTCACTTCCCACAGGTCAACGTCAGATGTGTCCCACCCGAGTTGCGTCAGCAGCTTTTGCGCGGCGGGCACGGGGGCCGTGGTGAAGAGGCCCGGCGCCTGGGCGTGGCTGGCGTGGCCCATGATGCGGGCGCGGATGTTCAGGCCGTTGGCGTTGGCGTGATCCGCGCTGCTGAGCACTAGCGCCGCCGCGCCGTCGGAGATGGAGGAGCTGTTCGCCGCAGTCACTGTGCCGCCCTCACGGAAAGCGGGTTTGAGTTGCGGGATTTTATCGGGGCGGGCGTTGCCGGGTTGCTCATCCGCGCTGATGGTTGTGGTGCCTTTGCGGGTCTTGAGATCCACGGGGGTGATTTCACCGTCAAAGCTGCCGTTCTGCTGCGCCTCAATCGCGCGGGAGAGCGACGCCAGCGCGTAGTCGTCCTGTCGTTCGCGGGTGAACTGGAAGGTTTCGGCGCAATCCTCAGCAAAGGTGCCCATCAGGCGGCCCTTGTCATAGGCGTCTTCCAACCCGTCGAGGAACATGTGGTCAACCACCGCCGCATGGCCCAGCCGCGCGCCACCGCGCATCTTGGGCAGGACGTAAGGCGCGCCTGTCATGCTTTCCATGCCGCCTGCGATCATCACATCCGTGTGGCCGAGCGCGATCTGGTCAAAGGCGATCATCGCCGCTTTCATGCCGGAGCCGCACATCTTGTTGAGGGTGGTGGCGGGCACCTCTTCGCCCAGACCGGCGTGAAAACCTGCCTGGCGCGCGGGCGCCTGTCCCTGCCCTGCGGGCAAAACACAGCCCATCAGCACTTCCTGTGCCGTGGCCGCACCTGCATCAGCCAAAGCGGCACGGATCGCATGGCCGCCCAGTTCCGCCGCTGTCAGATCCGAAAACGCCCCCTGAAACCCGCCCATTGCCGTGCGTGACGCGCCAGAAATAACCGTATGTCGCATGTTCGTCCCCTTCTGAGCCGTTTGATCATGGAATGGTAAGGCTTTGAGGTTAGCCACATGCCATCCGAATTTGTCAGGTGTTTAGTATGAAAATATCAACCAGAACAGAAGGGGACATCTGCATCCTGTGTGTCGAGGAAGCGCGGATTGATGCGGCCTCTGCCCTCGCCTTCAAGGAAGGCGTGCGTAGCGCGGCAGCGGAGGCGCCGCCGATAGTCATTCTTGACCTGCAACAGGTCACCTTTATCGATTCAAGTGGATTGGGGGCCATTGTGGCGATCTTGAAGCATGTGACGCCGGACAGAAAGCTGGTTCTTGCCGGGCTGACCCCGGCGGTACAGCGGGTGTTTGAACTGACCCGGATGGACAAGGTATTCGCCCTCTACCCCACACTGGATGCGGCTTTGGGAACATGTGGTGCCTGAGCACAGATGCGGGTTTGACACCTATGCACGGCAGCGTGGCCCCATGTTGAAACCGATCGAGCTTTGTCTTGTGAACAGGGATCATGGCGTGCGGGACGCCCTGGCCCGCCTGCTGGTGGCGCTGGGTCCGCTGAACCTCGGGGCGGAGGAGCGCAATACTGTTGAGCTGGTGCTGGCAGAGGTGCTGAACAACATCCTTGAACATGCCTACCCCGGCATCGGGCCCCTGGGCACCGTCCGGATATCTGTCGAAGCGCGCAGCAACGGGCTGCACATCAGCGTGCTGGACGATGGCGCGCCCATGCCGGACGGGCAAGCCCCCCTTGGCACCGCGCAGGATCTGAACATGGGCATCCCGGACTTGCCGGAGGGGGGATTTGGCTGGTTCCTGATCCGCGATCTGGCCAAGGACGTACAATACAGGCGCGTGGCCGGGCACAACCAGCTGGACCTGCGCCTTGCCATCGCCCTGCCCCGAAACCACTAGGTGTTTGGTCCCGGCACTCTCGCCCAGCGGGCAATTTGCGACACATATCTGCCGAGAGGGCGCAGGGCGATGCGCGGGACTCTTGTTGAATTTCAAGCGGATGTGGCGTTTCCTGGTGGGATAGTGCATGCGCGATACCCAGTCGGGCAGCGGCGCCTGGGGAACATCCGTCAGAGCCGCTGGCGTCACCGGGTTGATGGGGCCTGATCCAAAGTCGTGTTCGGCCTGATCCGGCCACGCAAAACGCCCCGCTGCTGCCTTAATCGCGCCCACAAAAACCCAACAAGGGTCGCGAAGTGATCACAATTGCGCCCCCTTTGAACAGCATAAGGGACGGGTAGCTGCATATGGCTTCCCTCGGCGCTGCGTTTTATAGCCCCCACCCAGTGCGTGGCGTCGAGGCACTTCTCTTTCTGATTGGCTCTGGCCTGCGACCGTTCTAGGTATGCAGCACTGTCATCAGGAGAGGCTCCATGCGCGATTTTCACCTTCCCGGACGTTCTGCCGTTCTTGCCACCCAAGGCATGTGTGCAACCTCGCACCCGCTTGCGGCGCAGACCGCAATCGACATCCTGTCGCGCGGCGGCAACGCGATGGATGCCGCGATAGCGGGTGCTGTTCTGCTGGGGATTTGTGAGCCGCAGATGACCGGGATCGGGGGAGATTGTTTTGTGCTCTATACCCGGCCCGGAGACGATGAGATTCACGCGCTGAACGGATCGGGCCGTGCGCCCGCCGGGCTGGACGCCGCGATGCTGCGGGCAGAGGGCCACAGCGTTGTGCCGCCCTATGGCCCCCATGCTGTGACCGTGCCCGGCGCGATGGATGCCTTTTGTCATCTGTCCGAAACCGAAGGCAAGCTGGGACTGGATGTGATCCTGGCGCCGACGATCCATTATGCAGAAACCGGCGTGCCGGTGGCCCCGCGCGTGGCTTTTGACTGGGCGCGGGAGACGGAGAAGCTGCAAGGGGCGGCGCGCGATGCCTATCTGGTCGGCGGTCGTGCGCCGGTCATCGGGGAGATGTTCCGCGCCCCCGGTCAGGCAGAGGTACTGCGCCGGGTCGCCAAGGAGGGGCGCAAGGCGTTCTATGAGGGCGAAGTGGCGGAAGATATGCTGGCGTGCCTCAATGGGCTGGGCGGGGTGCACCGGGCTGAGGATTTCGCCTCCGTCGCGGCAACCCCCACAGCGCCGATCAGCGCCATCTATGGCGATCTGGAGGTGGTGGAACATCTCCCGAACGGGCATGGTGCGACGGCTTTGCTGATGCTCAACATCCTGTCGCATTTCGACATCGCTGCCATGGAGGGTCTCGGTGCGGAGCGTGTGCACATCGAAGCGGAAGCCGCCAAGCTGGCTTATGACGCGCGCAACCGGTTCCTGTCGGATCTCGATCACATGGAGCGGTTGGAGCATATGCTCGCGCCTGAGACCGCAGCGAAGCTGGCAAGGCTGATTGATCCCAAACGCGCGATGGCCTCCCCCGCCGCCGTGTCAGAGCAGGTGCACAAGGATACGATCTATATCACCGTGGTGGACAAGGACGGCATGGCTGTCTCGATGATCTATTCGATCTTCCATGGGTTTGGATCGGGGATTGCCTCGGACAAGTTTGGCATTCTGATGCAGAACCGGGGCGCGGGTTTCACGTTGCAGGAAGGCCACCCGAATGAGATGAAAGGCGGCAAACGGCCCCTGCACACGATCATTCCGGGCATGATCCGTGAGGCCGACGGGGCATTGATGCCCTTTGGGGTCATGGGCGGGCAGTACCAGCCCACGGGCCACGCGCGGCTGGCGTCGAACATCGCGGATTTCGGTATCGAATTGCAGGCCGCGCTGGATGCGCCACGTGCGTTTTCGGATAGTGGTGTATTGAAGGTGGAACGGGGCTACACCGATGCGGTGCGCGCGACCCTGAGCGATATGGGCCACACCGTTGAGATCCCGGAGACCGCGATTGGTGGGGCGCAGGCGATCCGGCGGCGGACGGATGGCGTGCTGGAAGGCGCGTCTGATCCGCGTAAAGACGGCTGTGCTTTGGGGTATTGAGGCGGAGGTGGCGGCCTGAACAACTGGCCCGCGCGCGGGGGATGTGGCACTTGGATATTTAAGGCCAAAAAGAGGGGCCACGCTGCGCAGGGGGATTGCCGCCGGGCACCCGGACGCAGGTGTGGGTCAGTTCAGTTGGAAATGCAGCGGGTAAGAGCCATCGGTGAAGGGGCCAAAGAGGTCCGGGATATCGGGATGGTCCACAGGCTCGCCGGAGTAATCCGCGATCAGGTTCTGCTCTGACACATAGGCCACGTAGTAGCTTTGATCGTTCTCTGCCAGCAGGTGATAGAACGGCTGATCCTTGATGGGACGGTTTTCTTCGGGGATTGCCTCATACCATTCTTCGGTATTGGCAAATTCCGGATCGACGTCAAAAATCACCCCTCGGAAGGGATGTTTCTTGTGACGGACGATTTGTCCGAGGTGGTATTTCGCACAACTACGTATCATTACAACTACAGCCCCTACCCCCCACTTGTACGCTGTTCAAGCGGGTTTTGTCCAATAATCCCGATGTGATCCGAAGGAAACAGTCTGTTGACCCTTGCCCTGACCGTGCTGGAAATCGTCGCCCCCGTTTTCATTCTGGCAGCCGTTGGTTTTGCCTGGGTGAAGGCCGGGATCGAGTACCGGATCGCCTTTGTCACGCAATTGTCGATGACCTTGGCGGTGCCCTGTCTGATCTTTGTTTCCTTGATGAAAACGCAGGTCGAGCCTGCGGCGCTGACCGCGCTGACGCTGGCCAGCATGGCGGCCTATGGTGCGTTGTCGGTGGTGATCATCGCGCTGATCCGGGCGCTCAGGCTCAGCCGTCCGACCTATGCCGCGCCGTTGATTTTCGGCAACACCGGAAACCTCGGCCTGCCGCTGGCGCTGTTTGCCTTTGGGGAAGTGGGGCTTGATTACGCGGTGGTGGTTTTTGCCGTTATGGCGGTCTGGTCCTTTACCTTTGGCATCTGGCTGGTGGCGGGCGCAGGGTCGCTCGGCAAGGTGCTGCGCGAGCCGCTGGTGGGGGCGACCCTGCTGGGGGCATTGTTCCTGTGGCAGGGGTGGGAAACGCCGACGCCAATCACCCATGCGCTGGAGCTGATCGGGCAGATGGCGATCCCGCTGATGCTGATCACCCTTGGCGTGGCCGTGGCGCGGCTGACACCCGGCGGCGTGGGGCGCGCGGTGGCCCTGTCAGCGGTGAAGCTGGCGCTGTGTGTGGGCATCGCATGGGGGGTTGGGGTGTGGTTCGAACTGGACCGCACCGCCTTTGGCGTGCTGGTCTTGCAGGTGGCAACACCGGTCGCCGTGACCTCCTTCATGCTGGTGGAGAAGTACGGCGCGGATTCGAATGCGGTGGCCGGGTTGGTGGTGGTTTCCACGCTCATGGCGATCGGCGCCTTGCCGCTGTTGCTGGCCGTCTTGCTTTGAAAATAGGTTGGGAATTCCCGCCCGGATAGGGTATCTTGCGCCAAAATATAAAAAACGAAAGCGAGAGGCAGATGAGCAAAACTCTTCGCGCGTTGATTGTTGTGTTGTTGGTCGCATCCTGCGGCGGGGGGCAATCCTCTGCGCCTCGGGATCTGGACAACGCCTGCGCAATTCTCAAACAGCGCCCCGGTTATTTGAAGGCTTTCCGCGCCACGGAAAGAAAATGGGGCGTGCCGGTGCATGTTCAGATGGCGACGATCTATCAGGAGAGCAAGTTTGTCTCCGATGCCCGCACGCCGTTCCGATACACGCTGGGGGTGATCCCGATGGGTCGCCAGTCCAGCGCATTCGGCTATTCCCAGGCGTTGGATGGCACATGGGATGAATACCGCGAAGCCGCCGGCGGCTTTGGCGCGCGCCGCGACCGGATCAGCGATGCGGCAGACTTCATGGGCTGGTACATGAACCAGACCCGCGACCGCAATGGCATCGCCCTGTCGGACGCCCGCAACCAGTATCTGGCTTATCACGAGGGCCACACCGGTTTTGCGAGGGGCAGCTACAACGGAAAAAGCTGGCTGCTGAATGTGTCGCAGAAGGTGGCAGACCGCTCTGTTCTGTATGAGCAGCAGTTGGGGGCTTGCCGGGTTCGGCGATAGAGCGACGGGTCAGTCGGCTGAAATCGCCCAACAATCGCCATGAAGGGTTACTAAACTTTAAGGCGATTGATGGAGAGACTTGATGACCCCGCTCTTGATTGCCCTGCTGGCCGCTGGCGGCGCCGGAATGGCGCTGATGATGGATACGTCCTCTGACGAGGGGGATGTGGCCAGCGAAGAAGACCTGACCGAAGAACAGGACGCCCCGGAAGAACCGGAGGAAGAAGAGCCGGACCTTGGCGCGTCGGTGGTCGAATTGGAAGACGGACGGATCGAGGTTGAACTGGGGGAGGATGAGACGGGGTCGCTTTTGGCGCTTGTCGAGGAAGCCTATCAGAACGGCGGCAACAGCGCTGGTGGCGAAGACGTTCGAATGACGTTGTATCTGGTGCCGGAAGACGTTGAATTGCCCGCCAACAGACTGGACTTGCCAGATACCGCCACAACTGACGTATACGGTGCGCCCTTTGAAAAAGAGTGGGGCATAGACTGGGAACGCGACGACATTGCTGGTTACTACAATCTGACCGAGCTGGGGGAATGGGATCTCGGCAGCGTCTATTCGAGCAGTACAAACACCCAAGACGGAACAGGCGCAAACACATACTATAGCGACCGAACCGAAATTGAGTTCGTTTCAGACAGCGAAATCAGGGGCCTCGTCATTGACTATATCTCCGGTCAGTTCCTCAGTGATGGGGTGTTCAGATACCACGACGACCTGAGCTTCCTTGACGGGACACAGGCTCTGCATGGAACTAACGACGCAGATGTGCTCATACCGACGGAGGACGTGAGCTTTGTGAACGGGCGTGCCGGGGACGACTTCATCGAGGCTTCAGAAGCTGTGCTGAAAGGCGGCGATGGCGACGACACCATCGTTGGAACAGATTCACACCTGATCGACGGGCAGCGCGGTGACGACTTTATCATCGCGAAAGACAACGCGGCGGCTTGGGGAGGGCAGGGAAATGACACCCTCATAGGAAATGGCGGACCTAATATGGATTTGTTCGGCGATATCGGTGACGACACGTTAATCGCGCTGACCAATTCCGACCTGAGCGGGGACCACTACTCTTACCGCGAGCCTGGGCTCGCCGGAACCGATACCTTCATGGTGTCGGATCAGGGTTTGGGAAGCATAGCATCTGGTGAACCTGTGCAAATATCCAACATTTACGATTTTAACAGCAGCGTTGATCAACTGGTCGTATTGACCCAGGACGGTAACGAACCTGTCTCGGTCGTCTATGAACCGCGCTATACTCCCGATGACGGCAGCTATCCGCGCGTCAGAGGCGGGCACCTGACACTGACCTATACGAACGGTTCCGTCGGGCACATCTTCATGGATGAGGTGGATCCCGCCAATGTGACGTTCCGCGATCTGGATGATGTGTTGGCGATTTATGCCGCAGAAAGCGAACCGCTCGCGTCCTGATCAGCGGTTCACCCCCGGACTGCCCACATCAAACAGCGTATTGGGCAGGTTGCCGCCTTTTTGCAGATCACCCAGCACCACGGTCGTCTGACCGCCACTGCCATCGTTGATGATCCACTGGCGCAATTCCACCGGGTTGCCGGTGAACTTCATCTGGATGTTGCCATATTGGGTGTTGTCGGGGTCTTGCGCCGTCACAATGGTGGCAGTGCCATCATAGTCATGCCCCGTCACCATCCGCGCGCGGTCCAGATCGACGTTTCGGGCAAGGATGATCGACAGTGGCGTCCGGCTGAGCGGGTAGCTCTCGGCGGGCTGGTTGGACTTTTTGTCAAAGATCACAACGGTGTTGGACCCCGCGACCACAAGTGCCGATTCAGGCGGGTTGTATTCAAACCGCACCTTGCCGGGGCGTTTGATGTAGATCGTGCCGGTGCTGATGGAGCCGTCCCCGTTGATCTGGGTGAACTCTCCCTTCGCGGTTTGCAGCTTGTTGAGATAGCCCGAAATCTGGCTCAGCGGCAGTTTCTGGGCAGCAGCGGCAAGGGGCAGCGACAGGGACAGGCCTGCCGCAAGGATGAGGGGGGTGATGAAACGCATGCTCGTCTTCCTTTTGTTTGCACCAGACATAGGGTGAAAGCCGGTGTTATGCGATAACGGCCCGCGGATTTTTGCCGGGATCGCCGCAAGAGCGCCCGAGGGCCAGGCCCCATTCATCTCGTACCGCTGGCGTCAAAACCGCTCGGCCAGAAAATCCCAGACCCGTTTGACCCGTGGCGTCTTGTGCAACGCCTCATGCGCGGCGAGCCAGACCGGCAAAGCAGGCAGATCGGGCTGTATGTTCAGGCGCTGCACGCGCGGTTCTGCGTCGCCAATCACGGCCTGCATCGCCCCCACGCCACAGCCCGCGCAGACCAGCTGCCAGAACACCGCCTGATCATCGCAGCGCACGCCAAAGAAATCGCGCGATACGTCAAAGCCAAAACCGCGCATCGCGCGCAGGATCTGATCATCCCGGTCGAAGCCGACAAAGGGTATGTGTTTGAGGTCTTCAAGGTTTCGAGGTTGGCCAAAGCGCGCCAGCACGCCATGGGCCGCGTAAAGCGCAAGCGGTTGGTCGGCGATTTTGCGCGTCACCACGTCCAGTTGCGTGGGCTGGAACATGCGCAGGGCGATGTCGGCCTCCCGGAACAGCAGGTTTTCGGAGGTGTCAGAGGGGACAAGCTCAAGCGCGATATCGGGTTCGGCCAGACGCAGATCCGCAAGGATCGGGGGCAGGATGGCGTGGGACACCACCACGCTGGCGGTGATCCGGACGGTGCCGGAGAGTTGCTGATCACGCCCGGCGGCCAGCATGCCCAGCCGGGCGGAAGCTGCCGCCATTTCCCGCGCGGGTGCCAGCAGCGACGCACCCACATCCGTCAGGCGCAATCCGCCCGCTTCGCGGATGAACAGCGCCGCCCCGAGAGAGGCTTCGGCGGCCTTGATATGGCGTCCCAGCGTCGGCTGGCTTTGCCCCAACGCGCGCGCCGCGGCACTGAGCGATCCGGTTTCGGCCACGGTGAGGAACGCACGGATGTAGGTCCAGTCGAGCGTGTTTGCAGATTGCTCCATTCAAATATGAATACCCGATCATCTCTTTTCCGCAATACCATATCATTTCTGGACACCCCATCTTCATCAGGCAGATGAAGGAGAGTGTGATGAACAAGCAGGTATTGATCCTTGGGGCCTCTGGCCGCATTGGCCGCCACAGCGTTGCGGCGTTTGAGCAGGCAGGGTGGACGGTGCGGACATATGACCGGGCGACGGGCGACATGAGGGCTGCGGCTCAGGGCTGCGATGTGATTGTGAACGGGCTGAACCCACCGAACTATCACAATTGGGCAAAGACCATCCCCGCAATCACCAGAGACGTCATTGCCGCCGCAAGGGCCAGCGGGGCGACAGTCATCATCCCCGGCAACGTTTACCACTTTGGCGATCAGGGCGGGACATGGTCAGAGCACACACCGCCCCGCCCCGTCAGCCGCAAGGGCCGCATCCGGCTGGAGATGGAGCGGGAGTATGCCGCAAGCGGGGTGCAGACGATCATCCTGCGGGCTGGCAATTTCATGGATCCGGATCGGCAGGGTTGTATCCTTGCGGCGCTCTACCTGCGGGCCATTGAAAAGGGCAAGATCACCCTGCCCGGCCCGGCGCAGACCCGTCAGGCCATGTGTTACCTGCCCGATTGGGCCCGCGCCTGTGTGGCCTTGGCAGAGATGCGGGGAGATCTGGCGCAGTTTGAAGATATCCCCTTTGCCGGTCATACGCTGAGCGCGCAGGAGATGAAGACCGCGCTGGAACGGATAACGGGGCGTGCGTTGACCTTTACCCGCTTCCCCTGGTGGGTGATGACACTGGCCGCCCCTGTGTGGGAATTGGCGCGGGAAATGCAGGAGATGCGATACTTGTGGCAGACCGATCATGCGCTGTCGGATGCGCGGCTGAAGACGCTGCTGCCCGCGTTTGAAAGCACGCCGCTGGACGATGTGATGCGCGCATGTTTGCCGGGGTAAAAAAACACCGCTGAACCCTGCGGTTCGGCGGTGCTAAAGCGTGCCGTCAGGGATGGAGGAGGTAAGCCTTACCCCTGTTCCGGCACCAGAATGTCGCGTTTGCCCACGTGGTTGGCAGGAGAGACGAGGCCTTCGTCCTCCATCTGCTCCACCAGACGCGCGGCTTTGTTGTAGCCAATCGCCAGCTTGCGCTGGATGTAGGAGGTGGAACACTTGCGGTCCTTGATCACCACCTGCACGGCTTGATCATAAAGCGCGTCTTCACCATCGGTATTGCCGCCGGTGTTCAGGCCCAGCACCGTGTCGATGTCGGCCTCCTGTTCGCTCGCCGGGCCTTCGACAACGCCGTTTACATAGTCAGGTTCGCCAAACTGCTTGAGGTGGTTGACGATTTCCTCGACTTCCTCATCGCTCACGAATGGGCCGTGGCAGCGCACGATTTTGGAACCGCCAGCCATATAGAGCATGTCGCCCATGCCCAGCAGTTGCTCCGCACCCATCTCACCCAGAATGGTGCGGCTGTCGATCTTGGAGGTCACCTGGAAGGAAATCCGGGTGGGGAAGTTCGCCTTGATCGTGCCGGTGATGACGTCCACGGAGGGACGCTGCGTGGCCATGATCAGGTGGATGCCGGAGGCACGGGCCATCTGCGCCAGACGCTGGATGCAGGCTTCGATCTCCTTGCCCGCGACCATCATCAGGTCGGCCATCTCGTCCACGATGACGACGATATAGGGCAAGGTTTCGGGTGTTGTCTCTTCGGTCTCGAACACCGGCTCGCCAGTGTCATCGTCAAAGCCCGTCTGCACGGTGCGCTCAAAAATCTCCCCTTTGGAGAGCGCTTCGCGCACGCGACCGTTGTAGCCTTCGATGTTGCGCACGCCCATCTTGGACATCTTGCGGTAGCGTTCTTCCATCTCCCCCACGGTCCATTTCAGCGCCACCAGCGCCTTTTTGGGGTCCGTCACAACGGGGGAGAGCAGATGCGGGATGCCGTCATAGACGGAGAGTTCCAGCATCTTGGGGTCAATCATGATCATCCGGCATTCTTCCGGCGTCAGCTTGTAGAGCAGGCTGAGGATCATGGTGTTGATCGCAACGGATTTACCGGAACCCGTTGTACCGGCGATCAGCAGGTGCGGCATCTTGGCGAGGTTCGCCACGACCGGTTCGCCGCCGATGTCCTTGCCCAAAGCCAGCGGCAGGCGCTGGTTGCCGTCGCCAAAGTCACGGGTGGAGAGGATTTCGCGCAGAACCACCTTCTCGCGGTTTTCATTAGGCAGTTCGATGCCAATCACGGAACGGCCCGGCACGGTGGAGACACGGGCAGAGAGCGCGGCCATCGAGCGCGCGATGTCATCGGCAAGGCCAATCACACGTGACGCCTTGAGGCCCGGCGCGGGTTCAAGTTCATACATGGTGACAACAGGGCCAGGACGCACGGCGACGATTTCGCCTTTGACGCCGTAGTCATCCAGCACCGTTTCCAGCATCCGCGCGTTTTCTTCCAGCGCTTCATCAGACAGGTGCAGACGCTCCACCGTTTCGGGGCTTTCGAGCAATGCCAGCGGCGGAAGCTCAAAACCCGGATGGGTGTCTTCGAACGTGAGTTGCGGCTGCGCTTCGGCCTGCGCCTGTTTGGAGGGCTGCGGCGCCTTGCGGATGGGTTGTTGGACGACCTTGCGCGGCTCGGCCACGGGGATCGTGGGCGCGGGCGGCACCGGGGCGGCATCGGCCAGTGGTCGTTCGATGACCTCCGGCTCGATATACTCGGGCGCGGCGACGCTGGGTGCGGTCAGCGGGGGTTCCACGGGCAGCGGCGTTGCAGCCGCCGTCAGCGGCGGTTCTGGCGGCAATTGCGCGGTGTTCAGCACCAGCGGATCAGGACCACGGCCCCGCCCGCGGGTCAGCGGTGCTGTGGCGGGCGTGTGCACGGCGGTGGTGCTGCGCACGCGGTTCTTGATCACAGAGGCGATCTTGGATTTGATGCGTTCCTCGCCCGGTGCTTCCACATCGTCCACTTCGGCGTTCTCAACCAATTCAGGCTCAGGCATGGATTCGGGGCGTTTGATCAGGCCGGGCATCCGCGCCAGCAGCCCGGTTTTCGCTTCGGCCTGGGGGGCGAAATCGGCAGGCAATTCCGGCGCACCTGCGGTCGGGATGACCTGCTGCGCCTCGAAAGCGGCGTTTTCGGCGGCCATGACCTTGCGTTCTTCCCGGCGTTCGGCCTGACGGGCCTGCAACCCCTGGGCCGCCTGCACTGCACCGCTGGCGCCACGGCCCAACAGGTTCATCAAGGTGGCATAGGCCATAATCGTGCCCAGCAGCATGAATTTGGTGATGCGTGACAACTCCGCGCGGGTGAAGCCCAGCACAAAGGTACCCAGCGCCAGAATGGCAACGCCCATGAGCACGGACATCAGTTTGACCGTAAAGGTGGAGCCCACTGGGAGCACGGTCAGCACGGCCCCCATGACAGTATCCCCAAACAGACCCCCCAGCCCAAAGCTGTGGGTCTGCAACCAATCGGCATCCGGAGCGAGAGTGGCGGCATAGATCGCCCCCAAAGCCACCGCAATCGGGGCAAAGATCAGACGCCCGACGGCGCGTTCCTGTCCACTGTGCAGGGCAAAGCGCACGCCCCAGACCACCAGACACACGGCAATGCCCCATGCGCCCCAGCCCACGATCATAAACAGTGGTGCGGCGATGGAGGCCCCGATCCGGCCCATCCAGTTCTGCACAGGTGCATCCGTGGAGACCATCCAGTTGGGATCATCCGGCGTGTAGCTGCCGATCATCATCGCGGCCATGACGCCCAATACGATCAACACCAGCCCCAGCAGTTCCTTGCCGCGCTTTTCCAGCGCCTCAGCCACTTTACTGTCGAGCAGTGGATCGCGCCCGCGTGTCTGATATGCCATACCCTTGGTCCCTCTTATACCGCGTAGAGGCAGTCGCGGATCAATTCCAACCCGCGTGCCGTCTGTTCTTGTGGAGCCACCAAGGCGGCTCTTATGTATGTCTTGCCGGGGTTGTCCTGCCCCGGAACGGCCTGCGCCAGATAGCCACCCGGCAGCACTTTCACGCCTGTTTCCTTCCACAGCTTGAGCGCTGCGGTCTCATCATCCTCAACCGGCAGCCACAGGAAAAACCCGGCTTCAGGGCTTTGATATCCCGGTACATTGCCGAAAATGCGGTCAGCGGCGTCGAATTTCGCGGCATAAAGGCGGCGGTTTTCCTCAACGTGGTCTTCATCCGCCCAGACGGCAGCGGCAGCGGCCTGCAAGGGCAGCGGCAAAGGGGCACCGGCGTAGTTGCGCAATTGCTTGATCTGGGCAATCGTCTCTGGTCCGCTGGCCACGAAACCTGACCGCAGGCCGGGCAGGTTGGAGCGTTTGGAGAGCGAATGGAAGGCGACGATGCGGTTGCGGTCGGTGCCCACAGCCTCCGCCACTTGCAGCACGCCGACAGGCGGCGTGTCGCGGTAGATCTCGGAGTAGCATTCGTCCGCGAAGATGAAGAAATCGTATCTCTCAGCAAGCGCGATGAGGTCCGCCCAATAGGCGTGATCGGCCACAGCGCCCTGCGGGTTCGCCGGGGAGCAGATATAAACGGCAGCGGTGCGGGCCAGCACATCCTCGGAAACGGAGGAGAAATCAGGCAGGTGGCCTGTCTCCGCCGTGGCGTTGACCATGATCGGATCAGCGGCACCGGAAATCGCGCCGATCATGTAGACTTGGTAAAACGGGTTCGGCATCAGGATGGCGGGCTTCTGGCCGTTCTTCGTCTCAGGACACAAGGCAATCACGGCGTTATAGAGCCCTTCGCGGGTGCCGTTGAGCGCCATGACTTCGCTGGCCGGGTCCATCGCCACATCGTAACGCCGTTTGATCCAGTCGGTGATTGCACCCTTCAGCTCAGGCGAACCGTCATTGGGCGGGTAGCTGTTGAAACCTGCGGCATTGTCGGTGATCACATCGGTGACCCAAGCCGGAAAGGCGTGTTTTGGCTCACCAATTGTCATCTGAATCAGCGGCCCACCCCCTTCGTGCACGTCCAACAGGGCGCGCAGACGCGGCCACGCATGGGCCGGAAGGGTTGAAAACCGCTCAGGATAGATCATCAAAAAACTGCCTCGGGTCGGGATCGTTATCGTCCCGTTGCCCATAAAGTACCCAAGGCCCCCGCTCAGGTCCAGACAATTGGGGCGGGCGCAGGGCTATTGTGGCATTTGGGCCAGTCTTGCAAAATCAGTCTGAAGACAGCGCGGCCTCTGCCGCGACGCCAAGGCGCAGCAGGTGTTCTTCCATCAACGGCGGGGCCATCATCATCAGCCCGCAGGACGGCGTGCCCGTGGGCAGGGTCAGCGCACACAGGCCCATCAGATTGCCAATCCGGGTGTTGCGCAGCGCCAGCAGGTTTTCCGACAGATAGTAATCGTGATCCTCCTCCAGCCGCTTGAGGTTTGGCGGCATGATGCAGGAAGAGGGCAGCAGCACCGCGTCATACCCCGCCACAGCGGTGTCATACCCCAGCCGCGCCGCTTCGAGCCTGGCCCAGGCGGAGACATAATCCGGCCCGGAATGATTGCCGCCCAGACGGAACCGCTCCAGAATTTCGTGGTACATCGCGTCCGGGCGCGCCTCAATCACATCGCGCCAAAGCCCGTAAGCCTCTGTTGTATAGAGACAAGTGGCAAGGGGCATGGCATCTGCCACCTCTGGCACCTCGATCCAGTCGATCTTTGCCCCCGCCGCTTTCAGCTTGTCGAGCGCGCCGGCAAAGGCGTCCGCAGGTTCATCGCGCATTTCATCTTGCGCCACGGTGCAGAGCACTGCCAAACGGCGGCCTTTCAGCGATGTGCCACGCAGATCAGCGGCCTTGCGCCCCTCCATCGCGGCCAGCAGCAGTGCTGCATCCTCAACCGAGCGGGTGAGCGGGCCGATGGTGTCGAATTTCAGCGCCAGCGGCACGACCCCTTCGAGCGTCAGACGGCCCGCAGTGGTTTTCAGGCCGACCAGATCGTTCCACGCCGCAGGGATGCGCACCGAACCGCCCGTATCAGACCCGATCCCCGCAGCCGCCAGATCAAAGGCGACCGAGGCCGCAGCACCAGAGGAAGACCCACCTGACACAGCGTCTTCATCGTTCACGCAAGGGGGTGTTGCGGTGCTGGGGTTGTAGCCGAGACCGGAAAAGGCCAACTCGCTCATGTGGGTTTTGCCAAGGCAGACCAGCCCCGCTGCCGTGGCATTGGTGAGCACGGTGGCGTCCAGATCAGGCACCCGGCCTTCCAGCAATTTCGATCCTGCCTCTGTCTTCACGCCAGCGGTATCGAACAGGTCTTTCCACGATATCGGCACACCATCGAGCGGCGACAAACGGTGACCTGTCTTCGCGCGTTCCGCTGCGGCGGTGGCTTCGGCCAGTGCCCGATCGTGGGTGACCCGCGCGTAGATGCGGTCTTTCATGGGGTGGGCATCGATGGCGTCCAGATAGGTCTGGCACAGTGCAACCGGGTCGATCTCTCCCGCGTCAATCCCCCGCCCCAGCGCTGCTGCGGTCATTTTCAGCCAGTCCTGCATGTCGTCTTCCCCTCCCCCCAATTTGCCGTGACGGTAGCGACGCTTGCGCGCATGGACAATCCCCTGCCCTGCGCCTTATGCAACGGTATGGAATTTGATCACGATATTGCGGTCATCGGCGGCGGGTTGAATGGCACCGCGCTGGCGTTGGCCTTGGCGCAGATTGGTCTGGATGTCTGCGTGATCGATCCCCATCCGGTGAAGCTGCGCAAGAATGCAGGGTTCGACGGGCGGTCCTATGCGTTGGCGCTGACCTCCACACGGCTGCTGGACGGGATCGGGCTGTGGGATGCGGTGGCGGATCACGCCCAGCCGATGTTGCAGATCAAGGTCACGGACGGGCGCGCGGGCGAAGGCCCTTCGCCGCTGTCGATGCAGTTTGATCATGCCGAGATCGAAGAAGGCCCGATGGGGTATATGGTCGAGGACCGCCATCTGCGGCGCGCCCTGCTGGACGCCGTGGGCGCGGCCAAGGGGCTGACGCGCTATGACAGACAATCTGTGGTGGCGCAGGATGCGGCGGGCGCGGGCATAGCGTTGACGTTGGACACGGGCAAGACGCTGCGCACCCGGCTGGCGGTGGGCGCGGATGGCCGGCGCAGCGACACGGCTGCGCGCGCTGGGATCAAACGCATCGGGTGGTCCTATGGCCAGACCGCATTGGTCTGCGCGATCAGTCACGCCGAACCGCATCACGGCATCGCGCATCAGTTCTTCATGCCGCCCGGCCCGCTGGCGATCCTGCCGCTGACCGGGAACCGATCCTCCATTGTGTGGAGCGAGACCGCCACCAACGCTGCTGCGATACATGGTTTGCCGGATGCGGCATATCTGGACGTCCTGCGCCCGCGTTTCGGCAGCTTTCTGGGAGAGATCAGTCTGGCTGGCGCCCGCTATACCTATCCCCTCGGACTGTCGCTGGCGCATCAGATGATTGCGCCACGGATCGCACTGGTGGGGGATGCGGCGCATGGGGTGCATCCCATCGCGGGGCAAGGATTGAACGCGGGCCTGCGCGACATTGCAGCCCTGGCAGAGGTGCTGGCCGATGCCCACCGCCGGGGGGAGGATTTCGGCGCAGAGACGGCATTGATCCAGTACCAGACATGGCGGCGGTTCGATAATGCAACGCTTGCGCTGGCGACAGATGGCTTCAATCGGCTGTTCTCTAACGACAATCCGATCATCCGCATGGCGCGGGACATTGGCATGGGCGCGATCAACGCGATGCCGGGTCTGCGGCGTGGGTTTATTCGTGAAGCAGCAGGATTGACCGGAGACCTGCCGCGCCTGATGCGCGGACAGCCGCTTTAGGCGAGCGCGCGCGCCTCATCAATCAGCATGACAGGAATGCCGTTGCGGATTGGGAAAGCAAGGTGAGCAGCGTCTGACACCAGTTCCTGCGCGTCCGCGTCGTAGCGCAGGGTGGTTTGGGTGCGGGGGCAAATCAACGCCTCCAGCATCCGGCGGTCGAAAGGGGTCTGTTCTTCGCTCATTGCAGCAACCCTTCGTCTTCACCGCCGCGCAGGGAGTATTCAATCAGCGTGACCAGCGTTTCACGCCGCGTCTCAAGCGAGGGCGCTTCGAGGAGCGCCTGCTTATCTTCCGGCTCAAATTCCAGCATCATCGACAGGGAGTTGATCAAAAGCTCATCCTCGGCTTCTTTCAGCGTGTCCCAGTCGGCAGACAGGCCCCGCACTTCAAAATAACGGCCCAGCGTTTCAAGGAAATGCGGGCGGTTGAAACCCAGATCAAAATCCTCTTTCCCCAGATCGCGCTCGAACCCTTCCCAACTCACCTCTCCCCGGCGGTAGGGTTGGAACCCGTCCAGTTCCTGCCGCAGCCGGAACCGGGAGACACCGCCAAGCGTGATCATGTAGCGCCCATCCTCCGTCTCCGAGAACTGGGTAATGCGGCCCGCACAGCCGATGGAATAGAGGCTGGGGCCATTGTCCCCCTCCTTGCCCTTGGCACGGCGGAGCGGTTGGATCATCCCGATGATACGCGCGTCTGTTTTCAGCGCGTCCTCGATCATCTGTAGATACCGCGGCTCAAATATGTGCAGCGGCAGGCGAGACCGGGGCAGCAGCAGCGCGCCACCCAGCGGAAACATCGGAATTGTATCTGGAAGATCTGTTGGCTTGATCATTTCAAACCACCTAGCGCGCCGATGTGATCAGGCAAATATCAGCGAACTTAATTTCCGCCGCCCGTTCAAAACCACCGGGTCTTCGGGCTTGAGTGCGTCGAAAATGGTGAAAAGCTGAGTTTTTGCAGCACCTTCATTCCATTCACGGTCGCGCTTGAAGAGCTCAAGCAGTTGCGCCACCGCCCCTTCTGCGTCGCCATTCGCATAAAGCGCCTGCGCCAGATCGAACCGCGCCTGATGATCGTTTTCATCCGCCTCAACCGCCGCTGTCAGGTCCGCGACCGGGCCCGCATCCGCTGCCTGTTTGGCAAGGTTGAGTTGCGCATGGGCCGCTTCCAGTTCCGGCGCGTTCGAGATTTCGATGGGCGCGCCGTTGAGCAGGGCTTCGGCCTGTTCCAGATCGTCCGCCGCGATATAGGCACGCACCATGCCGCCGTAGGCCGCCGCGTTCTGCGGGTCTTCGCCCAGGATCGCGGCAAAGGTTTGCGCGGCATCCGCCGCCGCCCCTTCGGCCAGCATTTCCTCTGCCGCTTCAATGGCTTCCGCAAGGCCGTCACCGCCCGCTTCACCGCCGCCTGCGGCAACAACACGGTCCACAAATGCCTTCAATTCGGACTGCGGCACAGCGCCCTGAAAGCCATCAATCGGTTGCCCCTTGTGGAAGGCAAAGACCGTCGGGATCGACTGGATCTGCAACTGCCCCGCGATCATCTGCGCCTCATCCACGTTGACCTTGGCCATCCTCACCGCCCCTTTGGCGGCGCGCACGGCGTCTTCCAGCATCGGGCCGAGTGTCTTGCACGGGCCGCACCATGGGGCCCAGAAATCAACGATCACCGGGACGGTTTGGGAAGCCTCGACCACATCGGACATGAAGGTCGCTTCCGACACATCCTTGATCAGGTCGGCATCATCGGCAGGCGCGCCAGCGTTCAGGTTCAGTTCCATGTCGTATATCCTCGCGATCCGCGTTTGCCCCTATATGAGGGCTGCGCGGGTGATGTCAAAGGTCGAAGGTGGCAAAAACCGGGGCGTGGTCGCTGGGCTGCTCCCATCCGCGCACATCGCGCAGCACCCGGCTGGAGTGTGCGGCATTGGCGATGTCGGGCGTGGCCCAGACGTGATCGAGCCTGCGCCCCTTGTCGGCCCCGTTCCAATCGGGTGAACGGTAAGACCACCAGCTGTAGAGCCGCCCCTCGGGGATGTCCTTGCGGGTGATGTCCACCCATTTGCCCGCATCCTGCGTTTCGGCCAAGGCTTCCACCTCAATGGGCGTGTGGCTGACAACTTTCAGCAGTTTCTTGTGGTCCCAAACGTCATCCTCACGCGGGGCGATGTTCAGATCGCCGACAAGGATCGACTTTGCCGGAGCGTCCTTGTGGAACCAGTCGCGCATCTCAGTCAGGTAATCGAGCTTCTGGCCGAATTTCTCATTCACCGCGCGGTCGGGTTTGTCACCGCCCGCAGGCACATAGAAGTTGTGGATGGTGGTGCCGTTCTCCAGCCGCCCCGCGATGTGGCGGGCGTGGCCCAGCGAGGCGAAATCCTCTGCGCCTGCTTCCTCAATCGGCAGACGGGAAAGGATTGCGACGCCGTTGTAGCCCTTCTGACCACGCGCCACCGTGTGGCTGTAGCCTGCGGCCTGAAACACCTCCATCGGGATCTTGTCGACGGGGCTTTTGCACTCCTGTAGGCAGAGAACATCCGGGCCTTCCTCCGCCAACAGACGGGTGACCAGCGGCGCACGCAGTCGGACCGAGTTGATGTTCCAGGTGGCGAGGGTGAATGGCATGAGGCAGCTCCGGCAGATGGGGTTGCGCGCAACCTAACGCGTGCTCCCGCCAGCCGCCATCGCCAAATCAGACCCCGTTGGGTGCAAGGATCACTTTGCCTGTGCGTTCACCCGCCCAGGAGACTTTCGCCGCCTCTGCCACGTCATCAAGGCTGAAGTGCGCAGCCACGGGTGCGTGCAAAGTGCCTGCCAGCACCGCTTTGGTCAGCTCACCATAAAGCGCACGCCGGGTATCGCCGCTGGCCTGCTGGAACCAAGTCATCAGCCAGAAACCGCGCATTTTCAGATCATTGAAGATCAGCATCCCCGCATCCACCGTGCAGGGCTGTTGCGACATGCCGCCGTAGTTCACCAATGTGCCGCCGCGTTCCAGCGTCTGCGCCAGACGACCAAAGGTATCCCCCGCCACCGCATCAATCCCCAGCTTCATCTTCGCCCCGGTGGCCGCCTTGACCTCCGATGCCAGATCCGGCCCATCCACCAGAACGATGTCCGCGCCCAGTTCTTTCAGCCCGGCGATTGCACTTTCGCGGCGCACCACGCTGACAACGTTGATGCCTGCGGCTCTGGCCAATTGCACCAGATATCCGCCCACAGCCGAATTCGCGGCGGACTGGATCATCCAATCGCCCTCCTTGAGGTCCACAAACTCCGTCAGCAGCAATTGTGCGGTGGCCGGATTGACCAGCAGCATCGACAATTGGTCCAGATCCCCTTCGGGCAGCGGCACCAGCGCGCGCGGATTGCAGACCACTTCGCTGACCCATGTGCCGTCTCCGGCAGGCAGAAGAACCAACTGTCCATTGCCTTCCCCCTCGACAATACGTCCCAGCCCTTCGTTCCCGGCGGTGGCGGGCAGCGGTGGCTTTACCCCGTATTCACCTGCTATCTGGATCAGGTCAGACGGGTTGATCGGCGCCCGCAAGACTTCAACGCGCACCTGCCCCTCGGCCAAAGGAGCACTGGGTTCCTCAACCACCTGCAAGACTTTCGCCGGATTACCGAATGTTTCGTAGATCACTTTTTTCATGATGGTCTCCCCTTTGGGGGACACCGTGCCATGCGTGACCACAGACAACCAGACCCGCGCCCCAACGTCACATGCGACTTTCCGCTGCACAAAAAAAGAGGCCAGGCACAAGGCCTGGCCCAAGTCCAACAGGGAGGTATGTGTCATTACCCGGACACAAACTTCGGGATCTTCCACCGGGGGAACGTCATGAAAACCGTTCCTCCAGTATATGTACGCGCGAGATCGGAAAAAGTTCAGAAGATCACGACATTAATCTGTACCCACCACTTTCCGTAACAAGAAGGCGTGCGTTTGACGGATCTGGTTCAATTTTTTGGCGGAGCCGATAAATATGCGTCTCCAGCGTGTGGGTGGTGACACCGGCGTTGTATCCCCAGACCTCGTGCAGCAGCACATCGCGCGGCACCACACCGTCATTGGAGCGGTAGAGGAACTTGAGAATGTTCGTCTCTTTCTCCGTCAGACGCACCTTTTTGTCGTCTTCAGTGATCAGCATCTTCATGGATGGCTTGAAGGTATAGGGCCCAAGCTGGAACACGGCGTCCTCGGACTGCTCATGCTGGCGCAGCTGGGCGCGGATGCGGGCCAGCAACACGGGAAACTTGAAGGGTTTGGAGACGTAGTCATTCGCCCCCGCGTCCAGCCCCAGAATGGTGTCTGCATCACCGTCATGGCCGGTCAGCATCATGATCGGGCTTTTGACGCCCTGTTTGCGCATCAAGCGGCACAGCTCGCGCCCATCTGTATCGGGCAGCCCCACGTCGAGGATGACCAGATCATACAACGCCTCCTTGGCGCGGGACATCCCATCGGCTCCGTTCGCGGCCTCAAAGACATCAAAGTCCTCTGTCATGATCAATTGTTCGCTCAACGCTTCGCGCAGATCATCATCATCGTCCACGAGCAGGATTTTTTTCAACTGGGCCATGGTCACTCTCTTGGTTGCCTGCCCTATAGATGTGCGGCACAGGCCTGTAGGGCAAGGAATGCAGCTCAGGTTTCACGCCCTCGTGTCGCAGGGACCTCTAATGTTTCAATTTGGGGGGCATTGGCCTAGATATGTTTCAGAACACACACGAAAACCGGACCCGCAGATGAGCCTTGGCCCCGACATTACCGAACAACTGGCCCGCGCCCGCGCTGATCTGCGCATGGGTGTGCCGGTGGTGTTGCGCGGGCCATTGCCCGCCCTTGTGCTGGCAGCAGAGACCCTGTCGCCACAGCGGCTGGCGGATGTGCTGGCGCTTGGCGGCTCCCCGGTGCTGGCCATCACGGCGCGGCGGGCGGCAACGTTGAAGGCGCATGTCTATGACGGTGATCTGGCACGGGTGAACCTGCCTGCGGATGCGACCCCCGCCTGGGTCCAAAGCATCGCGGACCCCGCGGATGATCTGCGCGCGCCGATGAAAGGCCCGTTTGTCTGCGCCCGCGGCGGCGACGTCCGCGCCCACCGCACTGCATTGGCGTTGTGCAAGGGCGCGCGGCTGTTGCCTGCGGCCTTGATCCTCGACCTGCCAGCAGGCTCAGCTCTAGGGCGTGTGGCAGGGCTGACGGAACTCGCATTGGAGGCAGCCGCCGCCACCCTTGAGCATTCAAGCCCCCTGCATCCGGTGGTGAACGCGCGCCTGCCGATGGATGTCTCTGAGGCGGGTCGGCTGCACATTTTCCGCCCCGAAGACGGCGGAGAGGAGCATTACGCCATCGAAATCGGCCGCCCGGATCGCGCCAAACCGGTGCTCAGCCGCCTGCATTCCGCGTGCTTTACCGGCGATCTGATGGGCAGCCTCAAATGCGATTGCGGCCCGCAATTGCGCGCCGCCCTCGCCCAGATGGGAGAGGAAGGACACGGCGTGCTCCTCTACCTCAATCAGGAGGGGCGCGGGATCGGGCTGGCCAACAAGATGCGCGCCTATTCGTTGCAGGACCAGGGCTTCGACACGGTGGAGGCAAACCACAGGCTGGGCTTTGAAGATGATGAACGGGATTTTCAGATCGGCGCCAACATCCTGAAATCCATGGGCTTCTCTGCTGTACGCCTGCTCACGAACAATCCACGCAAGGTGGAGATGATGGAGATGAGCGGCGTCGCTGTTGCAGAACGGGTGGCGCTGCGCGTGGGCGAGAATCGCCATAACGCGGGCTATCTGGCGACAAAGGCCAGGAAGTCCGGGCATCTTCTGTGACACCGGACGATCTGGTCCTGACCCCGCGTGGCGTGCGGTTTCAGGGGCGATACTATCCCTGTACCATCGGCAAGGGCGGGTTGACCCGCCACAAAGCCGAAGGGGATGGCGGCACACCCTATGGCATTCACCGCATCACCGGCATGCTTTATCGGCCGGACCGCATGGCATGCCCCACCGGTTGGGCCGTGCCCATTGGCCCTGGAGATCTGTGGTCAGATGACCCCAAGGCGGATGATTACAATACCATGGTCCGCGCGCCCTATGGGTTCAGCCACGAAGTGCTGCGCCGCCCGGATCCGCTGTATGATCTGGTGATCCTGACCGACTGGAACTGGCCCTACGCCGTGTCGGCTCGCGGCTCCGCGATCTTCATCCACCAATGGCGCAGACCCGGCGCGCCCACCGAAGGCTGCATCGCCTTTCCCCGATGGGCGCTTCGCCAGATTGCGCAACGGATTCGACACAAGACAAGACTTATCGTGAAGTAAGAGCGCACCACCCCTTCCAAATGGTTCAAAAAACCCCGCCGGAGGCACAAAATCGAAAGGCGGACCCCATCAAACCGCGACCCGTTCTCCGAAAATCGCCGATCCCACCCGTACATGGGTCGCACCCAGCGCAATCGCCCGCTCAAAATCGCTGCTCATCCCCATGGACAGCCCCTGCAATCCGTTCCGCTCGGCAATCTTGGCCAGTAGCGCGAAATGCAGGCTGGGCTCTTCCTCGACAGGCGGGATACACATCAGGCCTTTGACCGGCAGATCCAGTGCGCGGCATTCGGCGATGAAGGCATCCGCGTCCATCGGCAGCGCGCCTGCCTTTTGCGGCTCTTCGCCGGTATTGATCTGAATGAACAGATCCGGACAGGCCCCTTCCTCCTGCGCCAGCCGCGCAAGGGTCTTGGCCAGTTTCGCGCGATCCACCGAATGGATCGCATCGAACAGCCCCATCGCCTGCCGCGCCTTGTTGGTTTGCAAGGGTCCGATGAGATGCAGGTCAATGCCGTCAAAACGCTCCCGGAACATCGGCCATTTCCCCGCCGCTTCCTGGACCTTGTTTTCGCCGTAACACCGGTGACCCTGCTCCAGCACGGCCTCGACCCGGTCGTTCGGTTGAACCTTGCTCACCGCGATCAGCTTGACCGATCCGGGTGCACGACCTGCGCCTGCTTCGGCAGAAGCGATGCGGGTGATAATATCTGATAGGCCCATGCAGCGTTTCTCCGGTTTTGGGTCGGGTTCATTAGGACCGCGACAAAACACCAGCACTGCGAAAAAGAAAAGGGGCGGACCAAAGGCCCGCCCCAAATCATGTGGTAGATACGTTCAACTTAGAAGTTGAAGCGCACACCGAAGTCAGCACTTGTACCACCGCTCAGACGCTTGGCGATACCACCGCGCAGCGATGTACCGCCGCCCAGGTCGTGGTTGAAGTCGATGCCGTAGCCTGTGTCAGGCTGGTTGTCTGCGTCAGCAATGTAAGCTTCGATGTTTGTGGCTGCGCCAACGTCGAATTTTGCTGCGAGAACAACGTGGTCACCATTTGTGCCGTTGTCAGCCCATGTCAGGAATACGTCGGCTGGGCCGATGGAACCACCGATGGATGCAGTCACTTCGGTGTCTGTTGCCAGGTCGGAGTCCTGCACACCCAAAGCAGCTGTCCAGCCGCTGAATGTGTATGCGATGTGACCCGCAACACGATCGTTGGTGTCGGAAGCAGACACGTGGATGCTCAGATCACCAGCGGAGTAGATTGCTTCAACACCGTTGGAACCTGCGGAACCTGCGCCACCGGAAGAGTAGGCATCTGCGCCGAAGGCATAGGCAGTGTAGTCATAGCCCAGACCGGTCAGGCCGAGGTCAATTGGGTACTGACCAGGCATGAATTCGATCGCGCCGAAGATGTTACCAACACCAACTTCCAGGCCACCGGAGCGAGCGAAGAAGCGAACGCCGTTGATGCCTGTGCCGGAGTTGCCAGCTTCTGCAACTGCGTCTGTTTCGTTCTGCTGGATACGCGCCCGTGCACCGAATGTGATGCCGGAGTCGGATTCAGCGGATACGTCGATCTGCAGGCGGAAACGGCTTGTGATGTCGACAGAGTCGTCACCGGCTGTACCATCAATTGCGTCCAGTGCGGCTGCATCGTTAGCAGCTGTTGCAGCGGCTGCATCAGCAGCTGCGATGTCCGCAGCAGTCAATGTGCCGTTTGCAGTGTTGGTCGCAACTGTCGCAGCAGCTGCGGCGGACGCGGCCGCGGAAGCTGTTGCAGCAGCCTGAGCGGCTGCGATCTGCGCTGCTGTACCAGTGGCCGCAACTGCGGGTGTGTCCTGATAGATGACACCAAAGCGGCCATAACCGCTAAAGCTTACGTCTGCTGCTGCAACGCTGGCTGTCGCGACCAGAGCTGTTGTAGCGAAGAGAACTTTTTTCATGAGTTTTCCCTCGGTTTGAAATCATATGCCCAGACCGGGGAATCCGGAAAGGGTATGCAGGGTGTTTGCATCCAATGGCCTGTCCTTTGCAAGAAGCCTGAAACCACGGCCTGCATTGCCGCATCCAATGGTGCACCTTTGCCACAGTTTTCCCACCTTACCCCGGCTGACTGGCCTAAATCCCCTATTCTAAAGGTCGATAGCCCGCACAACAGTACCGCACATATGCCTTGCCCCGCCCCCACGGCTTGGGTAGACCAAAGTGCAAACAGGCAAAGGATGGCTGGAATGACTCCTCGGACAGCTGGTAGAATCGCTCTTATTTTGGTGGCCATTGCATCTTTGGCGGCATGTGGCACTCGGTTTGGCTCGCCAGCGACAGAGCGGCCAGAGTATTACAACAATCAAAACATCCCCAGTAGCGTAGAATCCAACCCGAATAATACAGTCTGGTCAATCTTCCGGGCGCGTCAGGTGGACAATACGGTATCCGTCAACAAATACCTCTGGTCCGCTTCACTGGAAGTGCTGAACTTCCTGCCTGTGCAGTCCGTTGACCCCTATACCGGCGTCATCGTCACCGGCTATGGCACGCCACCGGGTGGCGGCAGATCCTACCGCGCGACGGTACTGATTGACGATCCGGCGCTTGACGCCCGCTCTCTCAATGTTGCGCTGCAAACCAGCGGCGGTCGCCCGGTCAGCGCGGCAACGGCCCGCGCGGTTGAGGACGCGATCCTATCGCGCGCCCGTGAAATGCGCATCGCCGACAACCGTTTCTAAGCCCCAGCGCTTAACGCCAATCTTGTCGCCGGGCCCTGTAGCAACCAGCAGCCCGGCGTTTTTATGTTCTACGAAAGCATCCGATGACCCGCTACACCCCGTCCGAAATTGAAGCCCGCTGGCAAGCTGCCTGGGAAGAGAGTGCCGTTTTCAAGGCCGTCCGCTCTGCCGACAAGCCAAAGTACTATGTGCTTGAGATGTTCCCCTACCCCTCGGGCCGCATCCACATGGGGCACGTGCGCAACTACACCATGGGCGACGTGATCGCGCGCTACAAGCTGGCTACGGGGCATAACGTGCTGCACCCGATGGGGTGGGACGCCTTTGGGATGCCTGCCGAAAACGCCGCCATGGCGATTGGCGGCCATCCAAAGGACTGGACCTATGGCAACATCAAGGACATGCGCGACCAGATGAAACCGCTGGGCCTGTCGATTGACTGGTCCCGCGAATTCGCAACCTGTGATCCGGAATATTACGGCCAGCAACAGGCGCTTTTCCTTGATTTCCTTGCCGAAGGCCTTGTGTACCGCAAGAACGCCATCGTGAACTGGGATCCGGTCGATATGACCGTGCTGGCCAATGAACAGGTCGAAGCCGGCCGCGGCTGGCGCTCTGGCGCATTGGTGGAACGGCGGGAACTCACCCAGTGGTTCTTCAAGATTTCCGACCATTCAGAGGAATTGCTGAGCGCGCTTGAAACCCTTGATAATTGGCCTGCCAAGGTCAAACTCATGCAAGCCAACTGGATCGGCAAATCGCGTGGCTTGCAGTTTGCCTTCTCCACCGTGAACGCACCTGAAGGGCATGACCGGATTGAGGTCTATACCACACGGCCCGACACGCTGTTGGGCGCGTCATTCGTGGGCGTCTCCCCCGATCACCCGCTCGCCAAAGAGCTTGAGAGAGGCAACCCGGATGTCGCCGCTTTCTGTGCGGAATGCCGCAAGGGTGGCACAACGGAAGAAGCGATTGAAACGGCAGAGAAGCTGGGCTTTGACACGGGCATCACCGTGCGCCACCCCTTTGATACGGCGCATGAATTGCCGGTCTATATCGCCAACTTCATCCTGATGGACTACGGCACGGGTGCCATCTTCGGCTGCCCCGCCCATGATGAGCGGGATTTCGAATTCGCCACAAAGTACGGCTTGCCGATCATCTCCACCTATTTGCCGTCCGAGGACAGCGCGGACGTGCTGGAAGAGGCATATGTGCCCGCCAAGACGGACAAGGTTTTCTACAACCGCGGCTTCGCGGGAGAGCAATGGCAGACCGGCAGTGAGGCCATTGATACCGCCATTGCCTTTTGCGAATCCAACGGCGTGGGGCAAGGCGTCACCAAATTCCGCCTGCGCGACTGGGGGTTGAGCCGCCAGCGCTATTGGGGCTGCCCCATCCCGGTGGTGCATTGCGACACCTGCGGCGTGGTGCCCGAAAAGAAAGAGAACCTGCCGATCGAGCTGCCCTATGACGTGAGCTTTGACACGCCGGGCAACCCGCTTGACCGTCATCCGACATGGCGCGACTGCGCCTGCCCGTCCTGTGGCGCCCCTGCCAGACGTGAAACGGACACGATGGACACCTTTGTGGACAGCTCGTGGTACTTCGCACGGTTCACGGCACCCGACGCAGACACCCCGACTGTGATGGAGGACGCCTCCTACTGGATGAATGTGGACCAGTATATCGGCGGGATCGAGCATGCGATCTTGCACCTGCTCTATTCGCGCTTCTTCGCCCGTGCGATGCAGATCACCGGGCATCTGCCGGAAAGCGCGGTCGAACCCTTCGATGCGCTCTTTACCCAAGGCATGGTGACCCATGAGATTTACCAAACCCATGGCCGTACCCGCGCCGGTGACCGGCGCGGCGAAGGTGTGCCTTTCACCCGCTATCACTTCCCCGAAGAAGTGACCCAGCGCGATGGCAAGATGGTGCTCATCACCGACGGCACGGAGGTGGAGATTGTGCCGTCCGCCAAGATGTCGAAATCCAAAAAGAACGTTGTGGACCCGCTGAACATCATCTCTGCCTACGGCGCCGACACCGCCCGCTGGTTCGTGTTGAGCGATTCGCCTCCCGAACGGGACGTGGAGTGGACGGCCAGCGGTGCCGAAGCTGCGCACAAGCACCTCAGCCGCGTCTGGAACCTCTGCGACCGCATCAGCGCGATGGACAAGGACGCCAAGGGTGAAGGCGACGACGACCTGTTGCGCGCCATGCACAAGACCAGCCATGATGTGACCATGGGGGTGGAGAGCTTTGGCTTTAATGCTGCCATCGCAAAGCTTTATGCTTTCACTGCGACCTTGCAAAAGTCCAAGGCCAGCCACGCGGCACAACGTGAAGCCGTGATGACGCTGGCGCAGCTGATGTCACCGATGACCCCGCATTTGTCCGAAGACATCTGGGCCCATCAGGGTGGCGAAGGGCTGATCGTGACGGCCCCCTGGCCGCAGGCGGATGAGGCGATGCTGGTGGATGACACGGTCACCCTGCCCATTCAGGTCAACGGCAAACGCCGCGCGGAAATACAGGTTCCTGCCGACATGCCGAAAGAAGAGGTTGAAAAGATCGCGCTGGCCCACGAAGCTGTCGTTCGAACCCTTGATGGAGCGGCACCCAAGAAAGTCATCGTGGTGCCCGGACGGATTGTGAATGTCGTTGCCTAACTATCGCGCCCTGTTGTTCGTGCTGCCGCTGCTGGCGGCCTGCGGGTTCACGCCTGTTTACGGCCCCGGAGGCAGCGGCGGCGCGTTGCAAAATCGCGTGCTGGTCACCGCGCCCGAAGACCGCAACAGCTTCGTGCTGACCCGCGAAATTGAAACACGGTTGGGCCGGGCGAACAGCCCGGCATATGGGCTCGACGTCACGATCACCACGACCGAGGAACGCATCGCCATTGACCGCGAAGGCAACACAACGCGCTTCAATCTGGTCGGCGTGGCGGATTACGCGCTGCGCGATACCGCCACGGGTCAGATCGTCACCTCCGGCACGGTGGAGAACTTCACCGGCTATTCTGCGACAGGCACCACAGTGGCCACACTGGCGGGCGAGCAGGACGCGCAGGAGCGTCTGATGACCATTCTGGCCGAACAGATCGTGACGCGGCTTTATGCTGCTGATCTGGGCCAATGAAGCTCAGCCCGCGCGAGGCGACCGGGTATTTTGCCAAACCTGACCCTGCCAAAACGGGCTTGCTGATCTATGGCAGCGACGCAATGCGGGTCGCCCTGAAACGGCAGGAAGTGTTGAAAGCGCTCCTTGGTCCCGCAGCAGAAGAAGAAATGCGCCTGACCCGCATTCCTGCGGCGGATCTGCGTAAAGACCCCGCAATGCTGATGGATGCGATCAAAGCCGTCGGTTTCTTCCCCGGCCCGCGCGCGGCCTTTGTCGAAGACGCCAACGAAAATGTCGCCAAGCCCGTGCTGGACGCATTGGCAGACTGGCAACCGGGGGATGCGCAGATCATCGTGACCGCTGGCGCGCTCAAGAAAACCTCGAAAATCCTCAAGGCATTTGAAGCGCATCAAAACACCTATGCCACGGCGATCTACGACGATCCCCCCGACCGGGCAGAGATTGAACGCATGTTGGCCGAGGCCAGGCTGCGCCCCGAAGGGGACGCGATGGCGGTGCTGACCGATCTGGCACAGGCGCTGGATCCGGGCGATTTTCGCCAGACACTGGAAAAGCTGTCCTTGTACAAAAGCGGCGATGACACGCCCCTGTCCGCCGATGACATTGCCAATTGCGCACCGACCTCCACCGAAGCCGATGTAGACGACATCCTGCATGTGGTGGCTGAAGCCCGCGCCGCAGAGATCGGCCCGGTGATGCAAAAGCTGCAAGCCCAAGGGGTGAATGCGGTCACGCTGACGATTATGGCCACCCGGCATTTCATGACCCTCTACCGTGTTGCCGCCAACCCCGGCGCGCCAATGTGGGGTGTGCGCGACCGCGCGCGCGCCACGCGGCAGGCCCAAAGCTGGGGCGCGGCCAAGCTGGAAACCGCCCTGGGCGTGTTGACCGAAACCGATCTGACCCTGCGATCCGCAGGGCAACATGCGCCTGCGCTGGCTTTGGTCGAACGCGCGTTCATCCGGCTGGCGATGCTGGGCGCGCAAAGATAAGTTCAAGGAGTATGAACCCATGTACACCGTTGTTGGTGCTGTAAAATCTCGTGCGTTCCGGGTCATGTGGATGTTGGAAGAACTGGGCGAGGCCTATGAGGTCAATCCCGCCGCTCCACGGTCAGACGAGGCTTTGAAGCATAACCCATCGGGCAAGATCCCCGCCCTTTTGGACGGCGATCACGTGCTGACCGATTCCGTGGCCATCATGACCTATCTGGGCGACAAGCACGGCGGCCTCACAGCGCCTGCGGGCACGCCCGAACGCGCAGCACAGGACGCCAAGACGCTGTGGCTGATTGATGAGTTTGACGCCATCCTTTGGGCCGCCGCCAAACACAGCTTTGTCCTGCCCGAGGACCTGCGGGTCCCCGCGATCAAGGACAGCCTGAAAGCGGAGTTCCTGCGGTCCTCCGCAACGCTGTCAGAACAGCTTGAGGGTCCGTTCCTGTGTGGCGATCAGATGACCCATGCCGATATTCTGGCCGTGCACTGCATCAACTGGTCCGTGGGCGCGGGTTTCCCCAAAGTCGACAAGAAACTGTGGGACTGGGCATCCGGTTTGCGCAACCGGCCTGCCTTCAAAGCGGCGCAGGCGCGGGGTTGAGCACCCATTTGGCCGCATGCTGCCCCGCCCAGCGACCCGTCGCCAGACAGGCAGAGATCAGATAGCCGCCCGTGGGCGCTTCCCAATCCAGCATCTCCCCGGCGGCAAAAACGCCCGGCAGGGCGCGCAGCATCAACTCCGCATCCAGTGCCGCAAAGGGCACGCCGCCTGCGGTTGAAATCGCCTCGTCCATAGGGCGCAGACCTGCGTGTTTGATCGGCAGCGCCTTGATCAGCCGCGCCGTGGCCCGCAACCCATCCGGCAAGGGACGCGCCATTTCCTGCAACAGCGCAATCTGCTGAGGCGACAGTTTCAACGTCTTGCGCAGGTGGTTCGACAGGCTCGCCTTGCCGCGGGGTTTGCTGAGCTTTGAAGTGATCTCCGGCACGGTCAGATGGGGCAGCAGATCAACAACCAGCGGATGCCCCTCCCGCACACCGCGCGAAACGGAATAGATTCCGCCCCCTTCCAACCCGCCCGCTGACAATGTCGCCTCCCCCTTTGAGGCAAAAGGCCCTGCCGACCACGCAACGCCTTTCAATGGCGCACCCAGATGTTTGGCCATATGCGCAGACCAGGCCACCGCAATCCCTGCATTCGCCGCTGCAAAGGGTGCGGTTGGAATACCCTCGTCCGCCAGCGTCCTCGCCCAGGCACCCGTCGCGCCCAGCCGCGCCCAACTGGCCCCGCCCAGTGCGAGAACCGTCACATCCGGCGTCAAGGTCTGCACCCCACCTGGCGTTTCAAACACCAAAGCGCCCGCATCCCAGCCCTGCCATGCCCAGCGCGTGTGCACCTGAACCCCGAGCGCAGCCAGACGCCCCATCCACGCCCGCAACAAGGGGGAGGCTTTCATCGCCACCGGAAACACCCGCCCCGTGGAGCCGATAAACACCTCCTGCCCCAGTCCGCGCGCCCAGGCCTGCACCGCATCCGCATCAAAGGCCTCCAAAACCGGGGTCAGCGGCCCGCGCGCCTCGGCAAAGGCTTCCATGAAGACTGTGGCATTTTCCGCCTTGGTCAGGTTCAACCCCGACTTGCCCGCCATCAGAAACTTGCGCCCAACGGAAGGTTTTGCTTCGCAGATGGTGACCTGCACACCGGCTTCCGCCAGGACCTCCGCTGCCATCAACCCGGCAGGGCCAGCGCCAATGACAATAGCGCCGCTCATGCCTCTGCCTGTGGCAACCCGCCTTTGATCTCCACCACCCGCTGCGGGAAGGGGATCTCTAT
Source organism: uncultured Sulfitobacter sp. (assembly GCF_947500075.1). GTDB lineage: Bacteria > Pseudomonadota > Alphaproteobacteria > Rhodobacterales > Rhodobacteraceae > Sulfitobacter. The sequence continues at coordinate 43,005 of NZ_CANMQS010000006.1, forward strand.
CCCGGCATCCTTCAGCGCGTTCCAGATCAGGAACAGCACATCGGAGGTGTATTTGTTCGGACCGTCGTCCAGCCCGTTGACCCAGAATTCCACCGCGAAATCCACGCCACTGTCGCCGAACCCGCGCAACTCGCAATCGGGGGGATAGGGTTCATCCAGAACCTCCGGGTGTTTCGCCACAGCCGCCTCTACGAGCGCGGGCACCAGATTGATGTCGGTGTCATAGCTGACGGAAAAAGGCGCCTCATACCGGTTGGCGGACCCGCTGTCGGAATAATTCGCCACCCGCGTGGTGATGAAATCCTCATTCGGGACCACGATCCAGCGGCCGTCGAAGGTCTCCAGAATGGTGGCGCGCGCCATCATCTTGACGATGGTGCCTGCCTCCCCGCCGTCCAGTTCGACATAATCGCCGACGGTCGCCTGCCCCTCAACCAGCAGGATCACACCGGAAATGAAGTTCGACGCGATCTTTTGCAGGCCAAACCCCAGACCCACACCAATTGCACCACCAAGCACCGCAAGGGCACTCAGGTTGATGCCCATGATGTTCATCAACAGAATGAAGGCGAGGCCGAAAATCAGGAACTCCACCACTTTGATCAGCAACTGCCGGATGGAGGGGCGCATTTCCTCGTTGCGCGAAATAATCTGCGTGGATTGCTGGTTGGACCATTGCCCGAGCCAGAACAGAATGGCCCCGGCAATCACCCCGCGCACGATGGAGATGAGCGAGAACTGGATATTCCCCACACCCACAACCGTTTCCGTCAGCGCCAGCGTCACCATGTCCAGCAGGCCAAAGGTGTAGAGCGCCATGATCGGCAGCAGAATGTAGCGACCCAACAGCTTCAAAAACGGCTCAGTGATGATGTCACGCACCAGCGCGCGGGCAGCAAGGAACAGGAACAGGCGTTTGCCAAAGGCGATCACCGCACCGCTGTCGAAAAGCGACCGCACGATGCTCTCACCCACCCCCGTCAGCGCATAGGCCAGCAACGGCGTAATGAGCGGTAGAAATTGCAGCACGAAATTGCGCGGCTTGGTCAGGATGTTCTGCGTCTCACCGGGGTCAATCACCCGCGCCAACGCAGGCCGCAACCGCCGGGAGACCAGCAGCGCCAGCACATAGGCCACCACGAGAAGCGCAAACTGTGACCAGGCCGCCGGGCTCAGCAGCCAGCTGAGCGCCAGTTCATAGGCCTGCAACGCATAGCCCGCCGCTTGCTGAACGATTTCCGGCTGTTGGGAGAGATCAAACTCCATGGATCAGACCTTGTCTTGTTGGCAGGGCGCGCCATCCTCTTGCCTGCCCCGCCCGCCCGGATCAAGGTCTTTGCCCATGTCAGACCCGATTTGTCCCCTCTGCCTGCGCCCGATCCCTGTGGGTGTGCCGCAAAGCCTGCATCATCTGACCCCGAAGCTGAAAGGCGGCAAGGGCGGCCCCGTGGTGTTGATGCACCACATCTGCCACCGCGAAATCCATGCGTCGCTGACCGAAGCGGAACTGGCACGGGACTACAGCACGCCCGAAGCCCTGCGCAGCCACCCAAGGCTGGCCAGATTCGCGGCCTGGGTGGCCAAACGTCCACCGTCCTTCCGCAGCAAGGTCCCCGGCAAGCGGAGAGGCCGCTGAACAGGACAAGGTTGGTCTTCCAAATGGTTTTAAAAACCCCCTCGGAGAGCTAAAATCTCTTCTGGTGCACCAAAAGAGATTTCAGGCCTCTGGCAGGGTTTTTAGAACCATTTGGAAGGGGAGGCTTTGCAGGACCCCGTTCGCGTTAGCTCTGGCAAAGGCGTTTGATGCCCGCGGCAATTTCAGGTTTCGCGGCGAGGGTATCAGCCGCCAGTTCATGTGCATGCTGCAACAGGGCATCGGTTTCAACGATCCGGTCGATGAGACCGAAAGACAGCGCTTCATCCGCGGTGATCTTTTGGCCGCCCATCAGGATCAGCTTGGCGCGCGCAGGGCCGATCAGGGCAGCCATGCGGCCCGGATCGGAAGGTTGCGGGAGGAAACCGAGTTTCATCACCGGATAGAAAAATTTCGCGCCCGGTACAGAGATGCGGATGTCGCAGGCCAGCGCCATGCCCATCGCGCCGCCTGCCAGCGTGCCGTTCAAAGCCGCGATGCTGAGACCCGGCAGGGCGGCGACGGCAGTGGACAACCGCTCCCACACATCCGATGTCGCCAGACCGGCGCGGGCTTCTTCGAGGTCCGCGCCCGCGCTGAAAACCTTTCCGGTGCCTGTGAGCACCACCACACGCGCGCCCTGCGCGTCTTCCATGATCTCCGCCAATTCGGTCAGCATGCCGTGGGTCAGCGAATTCGCTTTGTCGGGGCGGTTGATGGTGACGGTCCACAGATCGCCGTCGCGGGTGCAGTCGATCATATCAGGCCCACTTCGCGGCGGATGTCTTCGTCGCGCAGGGAGATCTCTTCTCCCATGAAACGATCCGCTGCCGGGGAACACATCCACAGCAGGGTCCGCGCAGGCCACTCAGGGGGGATATGGTCAGACCAATCCAGTTGGCTGACCGGGTTGATGCCGCTGGCTTTGATCTCCCGCTGCATTTGGGTGGCGACGGTGCCGGGAGACAAGCCGATGGTGCGGATACCGTTTTCGCCTTCTTCCTTGTGCAGACACCGCCCCAGCATGTTGACGGCCGCTTTGGAGGCGCAATAGGCGCTCCAGGCTTCGATCGCGCTGTGCGCAGCGCCGGAAGAGATGGTCAGCACAGACCCGCCGCCCCGCGCCTTCATCGCCGGCAGGGCAGCCGCGATCCCGTTCATCACCCCTTTGAGGTTGATGTCGATCACCTGCGCCCAGGTTTCCGGGTCGGCATCCGCAATCCGGGCAATCGGTTCGATCACGCCTGCGTTGTTGATCAGCACATCCAAACCACCAAAGGCCTGCACGGTGGTTTCCACGGCGGATGACATTTCACCAAAGCGCGCGACGTTGCAGGGAATCGCAATGGCCGCTGCGCCGATCTCTCCGGCAATTTCGGCAATCGCGTCCTGGGACCGCGCCAGCAGCGCGACATTTGCCCCGGCACGCGCAAATTCCCGCGCGGCTTCGGCACCGATGCCGCGGCTGGCGCCGGTGATCATCACAGTTTTTCCGGTCATATCCATGGCGTCTTCCTTCCAATTCCAAGAGGGACGTTTTGCATCTGGTTTGACCCCTGTGGTAGTCTCCGGATAAGTGATGGTCCACCCCTTGGTATCGCCACGACGATGCCATATTTGTTGAAGATGGTGCCGCCGAATATTCAGACAAGGAACAGATAATGCGCAGATTCTCCCCTACTACCCTTGCTCTCGCCGTCCCGGCCACGTTGGTGGCACAGATGGCATGGGCCGATCTGACCCCGGCCGAAGTCTGGGGCGATTGGCAGCAGTACATGGAGGGGATGGGATACACCGTCACCGCAACCCAGAGCGAAGCCGGTGATACCCTGACCGTCAGCGACATCAGTTTTGGGATGCAGATCCCCGACAACCAGGGTGACATGCAGATGCAAATCGGCACCATGCAGTTCCAGCAGCTTGGTGATGGCACTGTCGCGGTGATCCTGCCTGACAGCATGCCGATGTCGATGAACATGGCACCCCCTGCCGGTCAGGGCGCGCCAGTTCAGATGTCGATGACACTGACGCAGAGCGGCCAGTCCATGATTGCCAGCGGGTCACCCGATCAGATCATCAGCACCTATGCCGCTGACACGATGGGTATTGTGCTGAACCAGATCGTGGTTGAGGGCACGACAATGGGCGATGAGGCCATGCAGATGAACCTGCTGGCCAGCAACGTCAGCAATGTCACCACCATGACCGGACAGGGTGAGACGCGCGGCTATGATCAGCGCGGCACGGCCAGCAGCGTGACGTATGAGATGGTTGTGGCCCCGCCGGATGAGCCTGCAACTGTTAACATGCAGGGCGAAATGCAGGCGCTGGCCTATGAAACCCAAGGCACTGTGCCCAACACCATGACCAATGCCACAGACATGTCTGCCATGATTGCCGCAGGCTTTGACGTGAAAGGCACGCTGACATATGCCGGTACGCAGGTAATCGCAGACGTGGAAGACCCGCAAAGTGGTGGAATGGCTTTCAATGCAAGCTCTGACAGCGGTACCTTTGGCGTGGAAATGGGCAAAGCCGGTTTGGTTTACACGGCCGACCAGAACAATCTGAAGATCAGCACCAAAACCGGCGACCTGCCTTTCCCGATCGATCTGAGCATGGCCAAAACCGCGTTCAATCTGATGATGCCGGTGACCCCATCAGATGACCCGCAGGATTTTGCCTTTGGCCTGACCATGGGCGACTTTGAAATGTCCGACATGATCTGGGGCATCTTCGATCCGACCTCCCAGCTTCCCCGCGACCCGGCCACCATTGCGCTGGATCTGACCGGGACGGCAAAGATGTTCATCGACTTCCTCAACCCCGAAAGTGCGGCAATGATGGCGACCCAGACACCGGGAGAGCTGGAAACACTGAAGATGAACAACCTTGTTGTCGATCTGGCCGGTGCACGTCTGGACGGCAATGGTGATTTCACCTTTGACAACACCGATACAACCACCTTCCCCGGCATGCCCAAGCCTGTTGGCGAAGTGAACCTCAGCCTTGTGGGCGGCAATGGCCTGATGGACAAGCTGGTGGCCATGGGCCTGCTGCCGCAGGATCAGGCGATGGGCGCCCGGATGATGATGGGTCTGTTTGCCGTTCCCGGCGATGCGCCTGACAGCCTGAGCTCCAAGATCGAGTTCAATGAAGAGGGTCAGATCCTCGCCAACGGCCAGCGCATTCAGTAACACATCGTTATGAACACAAGGGGCGTGCCCGTGCGGCGCGCCCCATTGTGCATCCTGTCCCTTGCCTCGCCCCGGTGCAGGGCATAGGTCAAAGCCACTTGGATAAGGAACCCAGCATGTCCCAGCCTCTTGATGCGCTGACCGATCAGCTTTTGCAGGCGGCCACCCGCGCCGGTGCGGATGGCGCGGATGCAAAGGCTGTGCGCGCAAGTTCGGTTTCGGTCGATGTGCGCGAAGGGGCGCTTGAACAGGCCGAGCGGTCTGAGAGCGTGGATATCGGCCTGCGGGTGTTTGTCGGACAGCGGGTGGCGAACGTCTCTGCCTCCAACACATCTGAGACGACAATCGCCGAAATGGCGGAACGGGCAGTCGCCATGGCGCGCGAAGCGCCAGAGGACGCCTATGCCGGGTTGGCATCAGCCGATCAGATTGCCACCGAATGGGACATCGCTGCGCTTGAGTTGTGCGACCCAACTGACGCTCCCTCACCGCAGGTCCTGCAAGAGGATGCCACCCGTGCCGAAGCCGCAGCGCGCCACGTTGACGGAGTCACACAGGTTCAATCCTCCAGCGCGTACTACGGACATCAGGAATCCCATCTGGCCACTTCAAACGGCTTTTCAGGCGGTTACGCCCGCACGGACCGCGGGTTGTCCTGCGTGGCCATTGCCGGACAAGGCACGGGGATGGAACGGGATTATGACGGCGACAACCGTCTCTTCCAATCCGATCTGCGCAGCCCGGAAGAAATCGGCGCCCGCGCCGCTGCCCGCGCGGTTGAACGGCTGGGCGCGCGCAAACCGCCCACCGGCGCCTATCCGGTTCTTTTTGACGAACGTGTCGCGTCAAGCCTGATTGGACACCTGCTGGGTGCGGTGAACGGCGCGTCCATTGCGCGAGGTGGATCGTTCCTGCGCGACATGATGGGCGAACAGATCCTGCCCGAAGCGCTGTCGCTGACCGAAGACCCCCACCGCCCGCGCACGGGTGGATCGCGCCCCTTTGATGGTGAGGGGCTGCCCACACAAAAACGGTTGATCGTGGAAGACGGTCGGCTGATGGGATGGACGCTTGATCTGGCGAATGCCCGCAAGCTGGGCATGACGCCAACCGGGAATGCGGCAAGACCCACCAGTTCCGGGCCATCACCCAGCACGTGGAACATCGCCCTGACCCAGGGCAACGCCACTCGCGCCGATCTGATCCGCGACATGGGAGAGGGGTTGTTGGTCACTTCGATGATCGGCAGCACCATCAACGCCAACACAGGCGACTATTCGCGCGGGGCGGCGGGGTTCTGGATCAAGGATGGGGAAATCACCCATGCGATCAACGAATGCACGATTGCTGGCAACCTCAAGGATATGCTGCTGGCGATGATCCCCGCCAATGACGCACGTCCACATCTCAGCCGGGTTGTGCCCTCGCTGCTGGTGCCGGGAATGACCCTTGCCGGTGCATGATCTGCCTCTCTTGATTGACGCGGCCCGCATCGCCGGGCGTGTCGCCACCAGCTTTGCGGGTAAGACCGCGCAACGCTGGGACAAGCCGGGGGGTGCCGGTCCGGTGACCGAAGCCGATCTGGCCGTGAATGATCTGCTCAGCACCACGCTGCGCCGCGCCCGGCCTGACTACGGCTGGCTGTCGGAGGAGAGCGATGACAGCGCGGACCGCCTGAACCATGAGCGCGTGTTCATCGTCGATCCCATTGACGGCACCCGCAGCTTTGTCGAAGGGGCACGGACATGGGCGCATGCGATTGCCGTGGCTGAGCGCGGCGAAGTGACCGCCGCCGTGGTGTATCTGCCCCTGCGCGACCGTCTCTATGCAGCCGCCAAGGGGCAAGGGGCGTGGCTCAATGGCACGCCGATCCGCTGCGCGCCTGCTAGGTTGCTGGCCGATGCCACGGTGCTGGCGGCAAAACCCGCGCTTCATGCCCACCACTGGAAATCGGGTACCGCCCCCGAGTTTGAACGCAGCTATCGCCCCTCGTTGGCGTATCGCCTCGCGCTGGTTGGCGCGGGGCGTTTTGACGGGATGATCACGCTGCGCCGCAGTTGGGAATGGGACATCGCCGCAGGCGCGCTGATCGTGACAGAGGCGGGCGGGCGCATTGGCGACCGCAAAAGCCAGCCCTTGCGGTTCAACAACCCTGATCCCTGCCTTGATGGTGTGATTGCCGGCGCTGCCGAGGTGCAGACCGCGCTCAGCGCCGCCCTTGCGTGAGCGGGCCCTTCTGGGTACCCCCTTACAAGCAGTTTTCTACAGGAGCCTGATATGACCCAACGCCTGCACCTTGTCTTCGGAGGCGAGCTGGTCACCCCCAGCGAGAACGTGTTCAAAGACGTCAACGATCTGCATGTCGTGGGTATATTCCCCGATTATGCCGCCGCCTATGACGCCTGGAAGAGTGAGGCCCAGCGGACCGTCGACAACGCACATATGCGGTACTACATCGCCCATCTGCATCGCTTGCGGGATGAAGCGACCGAAGCCTCCTCCACAGAAGAGCTGGGGTAGACGCACATGGCCGGGTCACTGGGTCTGGCAGCATACCGCGCGCTTGTGCGGCGTTCAGAAACGCCGACCACACAGGTGCACGCCCCCAGACCCGATGGAGAAGTGCTGTGGATACACGCGGGCGAGGCGGGCAATTTCCTCGCCGTGCAGGATCTTGCCGCGCGACTGATCCGGGCCCGGCCCGGCTTGCATGTGCTGATCACCCAGCCCCCCGGAGGACCGGCTGCAAAGCTCACACGGGAGGATCTGCCGATCACCCTTGAGGCCGCCCCCAGCGAGCATGAAAACCGGATTGCCGCGTTTCTCGACCACTGGAAACCCGGCGCGGCGATCTGGGTCTGGGGCGGGCTGCGCCCCAATCTGATCCTTGCCGCAGCACCCCGGTTTCCGCTGTTCCTCATTGACGCCGATTCCACCGGTTTCACCCGCCGCCGGGATCGCTGGCTGCCTGACATGACGCAGTCCCTGCTCAATCAGTTCAGCAAAGGGGCCGCCCGCAACATGGACGGGCACCGGCGGCTTGAAAATTTGGGGATGGAACGGGAGCGTCTGCTCAGCCCCAGCCCCCTGCTGGCAGGCGGTGAAGCCCTTCCTTACGTGGACTCCGATCTGACCGAACTCAGCGCCGCCCTTGCGGGCAGGCCCGTCTGGTTTGCAACACAGGTTCAGGGCAAGGAAGTTCCGGTGATCCTTGGTGCACACGCCAGCGCCTTGCGGATGTCACACCGTTTGCTGCTGATCCTGCAACTTGCGCGCCCCGATGAGGTGGCGCGGGTGCATAAAGTTACCTCTGCGGAATTCAACGTGGCCCGCTGGGATGACGGTGAGTTTCCCGATGACAGCACCGAAGTGCTGATCAGCGAGGACACCGCTGACCAGGGATTGTTCTTTCGCACAGCACCTGTTTCCTTTCTGGGCTCATCACTGGTGCCGGGGAACATGGGATGCGATCCCTGCGATGCCGCAGCCCTTGGCTCTGCCGTGCTATACGGCCCGAAAGTGCGCCATTTCCTGTCCTCCTACACCCGGCTTGCTGCGGCAGGTGCCGCGCGGATCGTGAACGATGCCGAAGGGTTGGGCACCGCCGTATCGCGCCTGATTGCACCGGATCAGGCAGCGACGATGGCCCATGCGGGGTGGGATGTGATCTCCAAAGGCGCGGCGCTTGCCGATCAGATCAATGAAATGGTGCAGGACGCGCTTGATCAGTCCATCGGTGCGAAATGACCCGCGCCCCTGCGTTCTGGCACCTGCCGCAGCCGGATTGGCGGGCACAGCTGTTGCGCCCGCTGGGCGCGCTCTATGCCCGCGCGACAGCACGGCGGTTGGCACAGGGGCAACGCCTGAAACTGGATATCCCGGTTGTATGTGTGGGCAACCTCAACGCCGGTGGCACGGGTAAGACGCCAACGGTCATGGCCGTTGTGGAACGTCTGCGCGATCTCTATCACACGCCGCATGTCGTCTCACGCGGGTATGGCGGGACCCTGGACGGGCCTGTGCAGGTTGACCCGACAAAGCACCGCGCCAGTCAGGTCGGGGACGAACCGCTGCTGCTGGCTGCTTTCGCTGAGGTCTGGGTTTCCAAGGACCGGGCTGCTGGCGCACAGGCCGCTGTGGCGGCAGGGGCCAGTGTGATTGTGCTAGATGACGGCTTTCAGAACCCGGCACTCAGCTATGATCTGAGCATTGTCGTGGTTGATGCCGAGAAGGGCTTTGGCAACGGGCTTTGCCTGCCCGCAGGCCCGCTGCGCGAACCCGTCCACGCCGGTCTGACCCGCGCCGATGTCCTGTTATCGATCGGAGACGCGCCAGCGCAGGATGGCTTTGACACGTCAGACCTGCCACCCGGCCTGCCCCATGTGCGTGCAGCCCTTGATCCGCTGCGCACCGGGATGGACTGGCAGGACACCCGTGTTCTGGCTTTTGCCGGCATCGGTCATCCTGAGAAGTTCTTTGCCACCCTGCGCGATCTTGGGACAACGCTCGTACATGCCGAGGCGCTGTCCGATCACCAGCCCCTGACGCCCGCGCTGATGTCCCGGCTGGAGGCGGATGCAGCCGCGCGTGGTGCGCAACTGGTAACCACGGAGAAAGACGCGGTGCGCCTGCCCGCAAAATTCCGCAGCAAAGTGATCACCCTGCCCGTGCGTTTAAGCCTGCCCGAGAACAACGCGCTCTTCGACGCGCTGGATGCACTGCCCAGACCGCCATAGATCGGAAATTTTCAAAATTTCCGACCGCTTTCTTTCAAAGAAAGCGCGGCCCCGATCAGTCGTCTTCGCCCAGTTTTGGCGCAGGACGGCTCAAATCAAGTTCAGCATCCGAGAACACGAACGGCGACCGCAACCCCGGCACGCCGTCCAGTTCAATCTGCATACCCCGCGCGACCACCTGCGGATCGGCCATCACATCATCAAGGTGATTGATTGGTCCTGCGGGCACGGTATGGGCCTCACATGCCTCCTGCAATGCGGCCCGCGTCATCTTTATCGTTTCCGCATTCAGCCGCGCGATCATCTCGGGCCGGTTTGCCACCCGATCCGCGTTGCTGGCAAATTCCGGCGCATGCGCCATGTCGTCCAACCCCAGCAGATGGCACAGCCGCTGGTATTGCCCGTCATTGCCCGTGGCGATGATCAGATGGCCATCCGAACAGGCAAAAACCTCATACGGCGTCAGATTTGGATGCGCATTGCCCATCCGTGTGGGTGCCACCCCGGTGGTCAGATAGTTCATCGCCTGATTGCCCATGATCGACACCGCCGTATCCAGCAGGGCCATATCAATATGCTGCCCGCGCCCGGTTGTCTGGCGCTGAAGAACAGCGGCCAGAATGGCGGTGGTCGCATAGACGCCGGTAAACACATCCGTGATCGCGATGCCGGTCTTTTGCGGCTGGCGGTCCGGTTCACCTGTCACAGACATCAAGCCAGACATGCCCTGCACGATGAAGTCATAGCCCGCATGATGCGCATACGGCCCGGTGTGCCCAAACCCGGTGATGGAGCAATAGATCAGCTGCGGAAACTCCGCGCGCAGGCTGTCGTAGTCCAACCCATACTTCGCCAAACCGCCGGTCTTGAAATTCTCGATCAGGATGTCCGCATCCGCCAGCAGCTCTTTCAGCCGCGCCACACCGTCCGGTGTTCTGAAATCAATCGTGACCGACGCTTTGCCCCGGTTCGTGGAATGGAAATAGGCCGCCGATACATCGTCGTCGCGGGTCACAAACGGCGGCCCCCACTGGCGCGTATCATCGCCTGTGGGGCTTTCCACCTTGATCACGTCACATCCCAGATCAGACAAGGTCTGCCCGGCCCAGGGACCGGCCAGAACGCGGGCCATCTCGACCACTTTCAGGCCGGCAAGGGGGGCAGGCATTAGCTGCCCAGCGCTGTGTCGATGACCGCAGCCATGGCCGCATAGCCTTCGTTGCCGTATTTCTCACCATTGATCAGGAAGCTTGGGGTCGAGGTGATCCCATCCGCTTCGGCATTCTGCTGATACCAGGCATAAAGCGTCTCCGCCTGCGTGGCGTCTGACAGACAGGCATCAAGCGTTTCCTTGTCCAGACCTGCCAGCAGGCCGATCTTGCGCAATTCATCGGCAATCGCCGAAGGCTCTCCCGCGCGGGTCCATTCGGATTGCCCCTTGTAGAGCATGTCGGAAATGCCAAAGAACTTCTCTTCTCCGGCGCAGCGGGCAATCATCGAGGCCCAGAGACCGTAGCGGTCAAAGTACACTTCGCGGTAGATGAACTTCACCTTGCCGGTGTCGATGTAATTGGCCTTGAGCTGCTTGAAATCACTTTCGTGAAAACGCGCGCAATGGGGGCAGGTGTAGGAGGCATATTCGATCACCGTGACCGGCGCATCGTCACTGCCAAGCACCATGTCCGGCACCACACTTGTGTCGATGTCGGACGACTGCGCGTTCGCGGCACCGACCAGCGGGTTCACCGGCGTGCTGCCGCCACCACCACCGCCAACCAGACCAGAGGTCAGCGCCCAGCCGCCAAGGCCGACAAAGGCAAATCCGCCAAGCAGGATATTTCTACGGTTCATGTTCTCATCCCTCTGAAAGCATCGAGTTTGTATGTGTTGTTGTCTTCAAGCGTCAGCTTTGGGTTTTCATCAGTACGTTTGCACCCAGCCGTTCCAGTGCGGCGCGCAGCCCCTCATCAGCAACAGGCTGCGCAGCTTCGGCCGCCTTGCGCTGCAAGGCAGGATCGACGGGCGCTGGTGCTGCCGCCTTTGCAGGCGCAAAGGCCACCTGACCTTCGGCAAAGCCCTGCGGCGCTGTCTGGGTGATCCGCACCCTTGAGATGGCGTTGTAGCCGTAGACCGCATTCACCTTGGCGCGCAGCTGTTCTTTCTGCATCTCCAGCATGGGCGCATTGGGACCAGTGGTCAGCAAGGTCAGCGTCGCCCCCATGCCGCCCCGGCTATAGCTGACCTCAACCGGCAGCGCGATGGCAGCGGTTTCCTCACCCGCGATCTCAGCCCATTGGGTCAAGAGCCGCGTCTGCGCAAAGCCACGCCGCTCAGACGCCGACCGAATCTGCCGGGACAGCAAACTATCGGTGCGTTTGAACCCTTTTGTGCTGGTCCGGCGCGCGGCCATCGCTATCTTCCTCTTGTGTTGGGCATAACATAAGTCATTGCCCATATATCGCCAGCCCAAGCCGCCTGTTGGAGCATAAAGATTGCGTGACCTCAGCCCCAATGACGCCCTCTCGGTCAGCCTGCTGGCGTGGTATGACGTGCATGCGCGCGAAATGCCATGGCGGATTAGACCACAGGACCGTGCAGCGGGCGTGACGCCAGACCCCTACCGCATCTGGATGAGCGAGATCATGCTGCAACAGACCACCGTCGCCACGGTGCGCAGCTATTTCGAACGGTTCACGGTGCGCTGGCCCAGCGTGCGCGATCTTGCGGCCGCCGAAGACGCCGATGTGATGGGCGAATGGGCCGGGCTTGGCTACTATGCCCGCGCGCGCAATCTTCTGAAATGCGCGCGCGCTGTTGTGGCAGATCATGACGGCGCGTTTCCAGACACCTATGAGGCGCTGCTGACGCTGCCCGGTATCGGGCCCTATACCGCCGCTGCCGTCTCTGCCATTGCGTTCGATCGGCAAAGCACGGTGCTGGACGGCAATGTCGAACGGGTGATGGCACGGCTTTACGACATCCACACCCCTCTGCCCGCTGCAAAACCTGAGCTGATGGCAAAGGCCGAAGCGCTGACGCCCGCCACACGCCCCGGCGATTATGCCCAGGCGGTGATGGACCTTGGTGCCACGATTTGCAGCCCCAAATCGCCGGCCTGCGGCATCTGTCCCTGGCGCAGCCCCTGCGTTGCCCGCATCGAAGGCACCGCAGCGGAACTGCCCAAAAAGACCCCGAAGAAAGCCAAACCGGTCCGCCATGGCACAGTTTACCTTGCCCGCCGCAGCGATGGGGCTTGGCTGTTGGAAACCCGGCCCGACAAGGGATTGCTGGGTGGCATGCTGGGCTGGCCCGGATCGGACTGGATCGACACAGCCCATGACTTGCCCAGCGGCACGCCGCCGCTGAACGCGCCATGGCAACACCACCCCGGCGAAGTGCGCCATACCTTCACGCATTTCCACCTGATCCTGCGGATCATGTACGCGGAGGCAGATATGGAGGCTGAACCAACCACAGGCGCATTCATGCCGCCCGCGCAGTTTCGCCCCTCTGACCTGCCAACAGTGATGCGCAAGGCGTTTGATCTGACGCGCGCCTAGGTCAATTTGCCCTCTTTGAGCCGCACCGCTTCCACGATAATGTCTTTGCACCCTGTCATGAGACACACATGAGCGCACCCACCACCATCCCTGCCCGCGATATGGCCCGCATCGGCCGTGCACTGCCGTTCTGGCTGTCGCTGGGGCTGATCCCGCTGGCGTGGTGCGCTGCCATCACAGGCGGCTGGGTGATCGCCCTGCTGCCACTGGTGACATGGTTCCTGTTCTCAATCCTGGACGCCATTGTGGGGCTGAACCTGGACAACGGAGACCTGGATGCGACGGAGGATGATCTGTTCTGGTATCGCCTTGTCACGCTGATCTGGGTGCCTGCGCAGGCAATCACCCTGTTCGGCCTGCTGTGGTACGTCCCGCAAGCGGAACACCTGAGCACATTCGAACGGCTTGCCCTGTTCTTTGGCGTTGGCGTTTTCACCGGTACCATCGGCATCAACTACAGCCATGAATTGATGCACCAGAAGAACAAGCTGGAACGGTTTCTGGCCGATGCCCTGCTGGCCATGGTGCTCTATTCTCACTTCCGGTCGGAACATTTGCTGGTGCATCACCGCTATGTTGCCACGCCGCGTGATCCGGTCACGGCGCGGTATAATGAGGGCTTTCACCGTTTCTATCCGCGCGTGCTGTGGCAATCGCTTGCTTCGGCCTTTGGGGCGGAAAAGGCGATGCTGGCGCGCAAGAACAAGCGCTGGACAGACCTGTCGAACCCGTTCTTCAAGTACTGGGGTTTGCAGGGCATCTGTCTGATCCTCGCCCTGATCCTTGGCGGCTGGTCTGGCCTGATGCTTTTCCTTGTGCAGGCTGGCGTCGCGATCTGGCAGTTGGAACTGGTGAACTACATCGAACACTACGGGCTGACGCGCAAACATCTGGGCGAAGGCAAATATGAACACGTGCAACCGCATCATTCCTGGAACGCTGCGCACCGCGCGTCAAACTGGCTGCTGATCAACCTGCAACGCCATTCCGACCATCACTACAAACCCGACCGCCGGTTTCCAGTGCTGCAAAACTACGGACCCGAGGAAGCCCCGCAACTGCCCTTTGGCTACCCGGTGATGACCATGGCCGCGATGATCCCGCCCCTGTGGCGGCGCATCATGAATCCCCGTGTGCGCGCATGGCGACAGGCTCATTATCCCGAGATCACTGACTGGACGCCCTACAACCGCCGGGAAACGCCGCTGCCGCGCTGAAACGCGATCTTAACCCTCCCTGTGGCATGCGATGATGGCCAACCTAGAAGGGGGACCGCATGCAGCAGCACGCCCAGACCATACCGAATGCACCGCCACCCACCTGTCTGATTGTTGAAGACAGCAGTTTCGACAGTGAGAAAATGCAGCGCGTTCTGGCCCGATCGCATTGCGGGCTGGATGTGACCGTGGCGACCACACTGGCCTCCGCCCGCGCGGCCCTCGCCGAAGAAGACGCGGCACTGATCCTGCTGGACAACAACCTGCCCGATGGGCTGGGCACCAATTTTGCAATGGAACTGGCGCGCGACGAACGGCTGGCACAGATCCCCGTGATCATGGTCAGCGACTGGCCCTCCCCCTTCATGTGGGAAAAGGCCGCTGCCGCCGGGGTGCGCTATGTGCTCAGCAAACGTGAATTTGACACCCGTTATGTTCTGGCCGCCCTGCGGCAGGCGACAGTCACCAGACAAAGGGTGCATTGAGCACCCTGCCAGACAGGGCTACCCTGCCGCAGAACCTCTGCGCAGGACGGGACCCGCATCATGCTATGCAAAATCGGCGATATCGAAGTCTGGCGCATTCTTGAGCTTGATCTGCCTTTCATGCGGCCCGAACAATTGTATCCCAACGCCGGACCAGAGGTCAGCGCAATCATCGAAGCGGAGGTTCCCGGCGCGCTCTGCCCCACGTCGGGACGGTTGATCCTGCCGGTACAGGGGTTTCTGCTGAAGACACCGACGCACACCATTCTGGTCGACAGCTGCGTGGGCAACGACAAGACTGCGCCAAACGATCCTGACTGGAACAAGCGGTCAGACCTCCGCTTTGTCGCCGCCCTGACGGCAGCAGGAGTGGCCTTCGAGGATGTTGATTATGTCCTGTGCACCCATCTTCACATCGATCACGTGGGATGGAACACCCGGCTGGAAGACGGGCGTTGGGTCCCAACCTTCCCGAACGCGCGTTACCTGATGCCCGCCGCTGATGAGGAAATGCAGCGGGCGCGGGATACGCCCGTGTATAACGAAAGCGTTTTGCCCGTGATCGAAGCGGGTCAGGCGGAAATGGTGCTGCCGGGGCATCAGCTGGGGGAAGAGATCACGTTGATGCCCACACCGGGGCATACGCCCGGTCATGTCAGCGTAGTGCTGCAAAGCGGGAACGACCGCGCCGTGATCACCGGCGATGCGATGCACTGCAGCGCACAGTGCCAGCACCTGGAATGGCATTTCCTGTATGACAGCGACCCCAACCTTGCCGTGGCTTCGCGCACAGATCTGCTGGGTCACGCGGCTGAAACAGGCTGCCTCGTCCTTGGCAGCCACTTCTCCCTGCCGTCACTGGGCCGGGTGCAGGAGGACAACGGCAGCTTTGTCTGGAAAGACCTGAAATAGAACAAAAAAAGCCCCGCCAGTGGCGGGGCTAAGTTGAGTGTCTGCGCAGTATCCTTCGGGGTAAGAAGGGGCGCAAACACCGGCGGTGTAGGTATGTCTTGAAATCTAGTTGGCCATTTCCGATCGGATCTGCTGACGCAGCAGATCAATGGGCACGCGTTTGCCGTCCTTTTTGAAGCACCAATAGGTCCAGCCATTGCAACTTGGCGCTTTCTCACAGGCCGCACCGACCTGATGAATGGACCCCTTGGCGTCAGCACCAATCAATGAACCATCGGCGCGCACCTTGGCCTTGTGGCGTCCGTTGAGAGAATACAATTCCTCCCCCGGACGCAGCATGCCACGTTCGACCAACTGGCCGAAAGGCACACGCGGTTCAGCGCGTTTGGACGTTGTGGTTTGCAGCGCTTCACGGTCAAACTTGCGCACTTTCGCGATGCGTTTCTCTGCAACCTCGCGATATGCCGCTTCCCGCTCGATCCCGATAAAATCACGGCCCAGCATCTTGGCCACCGCACCTGTGGTGCCAGTCCCAAAGAAGGGATCCAGCACCACGTCACCGGGGTTGGAGGACCCTACCAGCACGCGATGAAGCAGGCTTTGCGGTTTCTGCGTCGGATGCGCCTTGTCACCTGCCGCGTCTTTCAGACGCTCATGCCCTGTGCACAGGGGCAGGACCCAGTCGCTGCGCATCTGAATGCCCTCGTTCAGGGTCTTCAGCGCTTCGTAGTTGAAGGTGTATTTGCTGTTCTCGTCCTTACCGGCCCAGATCATCGTCTCATGGGCGTTGGTAAACCGCTTGCCACGAAAGTTCGGCATCGGGTTCGACTTGCGCCAGACGACGTCGTTCAGAATCCAGAACCCGGCATCCTGCAACGCCGCACCAACGCGGAAGATGTTGTGATAGCTGCCAATCACCCAGATCGCGCCGTTGGGCTTCAGCAGCCTGCGTGCCTCTTTCAGCCAGGCACGGGTAAAGTCGTCATAGGCCTTGAAACTGGAAAACTGGTCCCACTCATCATCAACCGCATCCACCTTGGAATTGTCAGGACGGTGAAGATCACCCCGCAGCTGCAAATTGTAAGGCGGATCAGCGAAAATCAGGTCAACACTTTCGCTCGGCAAAGACTGCATCGCCTCGATGCAATCGCCGTTCAGAATCGTGTTTAAGGGGAGTGCGGTTGCACCCATTGTTTTGGTCGTCATGTATCTGCCTCTGTCCCCGGTGCTTTGCGCACTCATTGGTTGAGAAACAGCATGTCGCCTTGCCGAATCGGGGTCAATTTCTTTTTTGAATCAGCCGTTTACGATTTTCTCTTGCTACAACATATTGTGGACGGGCTTGAACGAACGTCTATGGTGTGGGGTCACGCCCTGTTTTTGCAGCGCCTCTATGTGGCTTTTTGATCCATATCCCATGTTGGTCTCCCAGCCGTAACCGGGGTGCTGTTGCGCCAGGGACAACATGACACAATCTCGACAAACTTTTGCCATAATTGAAGCCGCCGCGATGGAGACAGAACGGCCATCACCCTTGATCACCGTCTCTGCGGGCAGGGTCAGGTCGCGCGGCAGCATATTGCCATCCACGAGCACATAGTCCGCTGGTATCGCCAACCCGTCCAGCGCGCGCATCATCGCCAGATGACTGGCGCGCAGGATGTTCAGATCGTCGATCTCCTCAACGCTTGCATGCGCGACAGAGACTTCGGCAACCTCCATGATCTGATCATACAGAACCTCACGTCGCCGCTTCGTCAGCTTCTTGGAATCGTTCAGCCCCTCGGGAATCTGCGCCGGGTCCAGCACGACGGCTGCCGCCGTGACCGGTCCCGCAAGCGGCCCCCGCCCCACTTCATCCACACCGGCAATCCGCAAAAACCCACGGCTGCGGGCCGCCACTTCGAAACTGTCATCTGGTCCCATGCCCTGTCTTCCCCCAACGCCGCGCCAACCACAAGACAGCAAAAAGGGGAGGATGCCCGAACATCCTCCCCCAGTTCCCGGAGATCAGGGACATGGCCCCCGGGTCACGACCCGTTGTTATCCACGGGCCAGTCGGTAGCCGGCATCGCGCAGACAACGCGCCTCAAACCCGCGGCGTTTGCCGTCATAGGTGCGGAACGTGTAATGGCAGCGCTGCGGCAGGCTGTTCACATGGCGGTAGTGTTTGTTCAGGCAGCGCTGACCGAACATGCGGTAAGTGCCCTGCCGCGTATCGACGCTGCGGAAACACCGCTGCGGCAGCAGTTTGCGGTTCACTCTCTGTGGCAAGGGGCGCGGCTTGATCCGGTGCGGCTTGTACGCATGTTCTTTGTAGACCGGCGCGGGACGGTGCGCCTTGCGCTTCTTGTCCTTGTTTTTGTCATGGATGATCGCCCCCACCACGGCCAGACCAAGAATGGCGGCAAGGGCGCGGGCGGTGTCGCGGTCATCGGCGTAGGCAGGTGCGCTGCCCAGCGCGGTCAGGGCAATGGCAGCAGCGGAAACGGTAGCAATGAACTTCCTGTACATGGGTTTTCCTTTCATGTGGGCAGCGCGGGGGTATTCCCACACCAGGGCCTTTGGCGGCTCTGACCCAACACTCGGCCCAACCCAGAAAGACAGGCAATAACACCCCCCTGTTATTGGATATCAGCCCGCCCAACCCCCTTGAGATATTGAATAACTGACCCAAAAAGCGCAGACAGGACGACATGAAACACAATGCCCTCTCTTTGCTGACCGCGCTCCTGCTGGCGGCCGCTGTGCCTGCCTCTGCGGCGGGGTGCTATGCGGATTACAAGGCCAAACAGGACAACCCCTTGCGCCTGCACTACGGTGTCGCGGAAATTCGCGGGGCCTGTAATGCCGGTGCGGCGCGGTCCGAACTTGCCGACCGTCTGGCCGCCCAAGGCTGGACCTTGCTGAATATCGTGTCCGTCTTCGGAGAAGAGGGACTTGCCCAAAGGAAGAACAGTGCCGGATCAAACTACCTCCGCTTCTGACATGCGCCGCTTTGGCGGGCGCTTTGTCGGGCTGGGCATCGCGGCCATCATTGTCCTGCTGCTGGTGGGTGCAGTGGTGCTCTTCTGGGCACTCCCGGATGCCAACACCTTTGACGCGCAGGTCACCCGTATCTTTGTCGAAAACGACGATCTGACCAGTGGCGCGGAAATCAAGCTGCTGGAGATCCTCGCCCAGTCCGGGACGGCCTTTTCTGATACGCTGGCCAGCTACCGCGTTGTGATCATGGTGCTGTTGGTCTTTGCCACCGCCATGCTGATCGCCGCACTGGTGTTCCTGATCATGCTGATCAGCTTCAACCGCCGTATGGCCCAGATTGAGCGGACCGGCATTCAGGTGTCTTCCCTTCTGATCAGCCGGGAGGAAAACACCGTCTACCTCAACAACCTCGGCTTCAAGCTGACCGATGCCGCGATGGAGACCATGTCCGTGCTGGCGGAGGCGCGGATGGATGATGACGTGCTGTCGGGCGCTGAGATCGAAGGGATGATCTCAGGCCGCAGTGCGTCCGATTGTGAGGAGGCCGCCGGGGCCACGCGGATCAAACGTCTGCGCGACACGCTGGGCAATCAGATTGTCTCGGAACTGCTGGTCAAGAACATCGCGCGGCGCGGCTATATGCTGTCCATCGACAAAGACGTGATCAAGGTGATCTGACCGCCCCCTCTGGTCATTGCCAGCGCACCGGGTCTAGGGTGCCGTAAAGATCAGCGGAGGAACCCCCCATGCCCGTCCCCAAGAACCCCTTCAAAGCAGCGCTCGCCAAGGGTGAGACCGTCTTTGGCTGCTGGCTTGGCCTTGCCGATACGTTCTCGGCTGAATTGATGGGCACAGCCGGGTTCGACTGGATGGTGATCGATGGTGAGCACGGGCCAAACGACCTGCGGTCCATCATCGCCCAGCTTCAGGTGCTTGAGGCGAGCGACAGCCACCCCGTTGTCCGCCTGCCCATCGGCGAAACCTATATGGTCAAACAGGTGCTGGACGCAGGCGCGCAGACCGTATTGGTCCCCATGGTCGAAAGCGCGGAGCAGGCCCGCCAATTGGTGCGTGATGTGACCTACCCGCCCCATGGCGACCGGGGCGTGGGATATGCCCTGACCCGTGCGGCGCGGTTTTCACAGACCAAGGACTACGGCAAGACGGCAGATGCAGAGATTTGCCTGCTGGTGCAGGTTGAGAACCGCGCCGGGATCGCGGCACTCGATGACATCCTTGGTGTTGAAGGCGTGCACGGCGTCTTTATCGGCCCTGCTGATCTGGCGGCTGACATGGGCCACATGGGTAACGCGCTGCACGAAGACGTGCAGGCGGTGATCATGGACGCGCTCAAACGTATCCGCGCGGCAGGCAAGGCCCCCGGCATCCTGTCCACACATGATCCGATGACCGAAGCGGCCATCGCGGCGGGCGCTCAGTTTGTCGCTGTGGGCGCGGATGTGCTGATCCTGTCGCATGGCGCACAAGCGCTGGCGTCGAAATGGAAGTCCCACAAGGGATGAAAGCTGGCATTCTTCTGCTGGGAGCGGCCTATGTCCTCAGCCAGTTCTTCCGGGCCTTTCTCGCGGTTCTGACACCGATCCTCGGCGCAGATATCGGCGCATCCGCAGATGACCTCGCCCGTGCGTCAGGCCTGTGGTTTCTTGCATTCGCCGCGATGCAGATCCCCGTTGGCTGGGCTTTGGACACGCTTGGACCCCGGCGCACAGCGGGATGGATCCTGCTCGGCGGTGGTGGCGGCGGGGCGGCGATCTTTGCCCTTGCCACGGCACCCTGGCACATTGACGTGGCGATGACCCTCATTGGCGTCGGGTGTTCCCCGGTGCTGATGGCCTCATTCTATATCTTCGGACGGGAATACCCGCCTGCCCGCTTCGCCGTTCTGGCAAGCCTCATGCTCGCCATTGGCAGTTCAGGCAATCTGGTCGCGGCCTACCCGATGGCACTGGCCGCGGAACTTGTCGGCTGGCGCGCCTCCCTTTGGGCACTGGCGAGCCTCAGCACGCTGGTCGCTCTGGGCATCTTCGCCTTTGTACGCGATCCCGCCCCCGTGGAAGGAGAGGAAAGCGGCTCCCTCCTCGCGCTCTTCCGGGTGAGGGCGCTTTGGCTCATCTATCCGCTGATTGGCGTCAGCTATGCCATCTCCATCGCGGTGCGGGGCCTGTGGATCGGACCGTATCTGTCAGACACCTTCGCCGCCACCGTCAGCCAGATCGGGACCGCCAGTCTGGTGATGGGCATTGGCATGGTGGTCGGCGCCCTCGCCTATGCACAGGCGGACCGGATGCTCCCCTCCCGCAAGTGGATGATCGTGGGCGGCAGCGTCTTGATTCTCGGGTTTGGCGGGGTGCTGATCACCGCACCAACCCGTTCGCTCCTGCTCTCGGCCACCATGATGGCCGCAACCGGGTTCTTCGGCGCGAACTATGCCGTGCTGATGGCGCACGGGCGCAGCTTTCTGCCCCCTGCGTTGATCGGACGCGGGGTGACGATGCTGAACCTCTTTTCCATCGGCGGTGTCGGTGTCTTGCAGGTGCTGTCGGGCCGCGTGTACCGCTCAGCACTCGCAAATGGTGCGGCCCCGACCGAAGCCTATGTCGCCGTCTTCACCCTGTTCGTCGCCAGCCTTGCACTGGGACTGGCGTTCTACCTCTTCAGCCGCGACAGTCCCGCTGACTGATCGGGGGCGATCCCCCTTTCCCTCAGGGCCTGCACGCGCTAAAGGGCGCGCACCTTAGTATATTGGAGAGATCAAATGGGGTATCGCGTCGCCGTCGTAGGCGCCACTGGCAATGTGGGCCGCGAAATGCTGAACATCCTGGCCGAGCGCCAGTTTCCTGCGGATGAAGTGGTGGCCCTGGCCAGCCGCCGTTCCCAGGGCACGGAAGTCAGCTTCGGGGACAAGACGCTGAAATGCAAAGACCTCGACACGTTTGATTTCACCGGCTGGGACATGGCGCTTTTCGCCGTAGGGTCCGAAGCCACGAAGAAATACGCGCCGGGGGCCGCGAAGGCGGGCTGCGTGGTGATCGATAACTCATCGCTCTACCGCTATGAGCCCGACATCCCGCTGATCGTGCCAGAGGTGAACCCGCAGGCGATCCATGGCTATGCCAAGCGCAACATCATTGCCAACCCGAATTGTTCGACCGCGCAAATGGTTGTGGCGCTGAAACCCCTGCACGACCGCGCGACGATCAAACGCGTTGTGGTCAGCACCTATCAATCCGTATCGGGTGCCGGCAAGGAAGGTGCGGATGAGCTGTGGGATCAGACCAAGTCGATCTACAACCCCACCGACGACAAGCCGCCCAAGAAGTTCACCAAGCAGATCGCTTTCAACGTGATCCCGCACATCGATGTTTTCATGGAAGACGGCTCGACCAAGGAAGAGTGGAAGATGGTGGCGGAGACGAAGAAGATCGTTGATCCAAAGATCAAGGTCACCGCCACCTGTGTGCGCGTACCTGTCTTCGTCGGCCATTCTGAAGCCGTGAACATCGAGTTCGAAGATCATCTGGACGAGGCAGAAGCCCGCGACATCCTGCGTGAGGCCCCCGGCGTCATGGTGATCGACAAGCGTGAAGACGGCGGCTACGTCACGCCCGTCGAATGTGTGGGCGACTTTGCCACCTTCATCAGCCGCATCCGTCAGGACAGCACGATTGATAACGGCCTGAACCTGTGGTGCGTGTCGGACAACCTGCGCAAGGGTGCTGCGTTGAACGCCGTGCAGATTGCGGAGCTGCTGGGCCGTGAGGTTCTCAAGAAGGGCTGAGCAACCCTTTGCAGTTAAATCATCAAAGGGAGCCGCCGGGCTCCCTTTTTTCATCCCTCATCGTCAATCACGTTGATCTCGTCCTCCAGCAGGTCTCCTTGCCTGCGCCCTGCCAGCCAGTCCTGGCCATGCGGATGCCCCGGCATCGGCGCGCCGAATTTCTTCACCAGCGCGCGATAGCGGTACCCAACTGTCGCGGTGTTACACACAAAGGCGCCACCAATCGTATAGATTGCCAGTCCGCTGCCATGAGGACGAAACACATACCCCCGGCGCTGCATCCGCGCGGTCAGTACATCCCAGTCTTCCGCCAGTTTGAAGACAGGCTCCAACGCCCGTTGCAGACGGCCCTTTTCGGTTGAGGTGAGCGATTTGGTCTCCAGAGGTGACTCTACAAACGCCTCTCCCAAGGTGCCGTGGGGATGGCCGGGCATGGCTGCCGCAAATCGGCGCACCAACGTGCGGTAAGCAAATCCCAATTCGGAGCCTTTGCACACCCGTGTCCCGCAGGACGTTTTGTGCAGCGCGATGCCACCGCCAGCGGGACGCAATTCATACCCATGTCGGCGCAGGCGCAGCGCCAGATCATCCCACCCCTCCGCCTCTGCCATATCCCGGGCGAGGAGCGCCTGAAGGGCGGCGACGAGCCCCTCATCCGCCCGGTTGGCCGTCTTCGGATTAAGGCGGCGGTCCACCTCTTTCGCCAGAAGCACCCGCACCAGATGCCCGACCGTTACATCCTGCGCGGACGCCACACGCCCTGCATTGCTCAACAGTTCGGGAGAGATTTTCAGTGTTACAGTCTCAAGTGTCATACCAAGACACTGCAAGAGAATCGGTTAACCGAAGCTTAAAACCGCTCCGCCCGCAGGACTTCGCAATCCACCACCGACACCACGCCGATGTGCCGCTCAACCACTTCAAACGCAGCATCCAACAGCCCGTCCAGCCGATCCGGCCGGATCATGCAGACCACGCAGACCATCCCACTGGCGCGGCTGACCTGTCCTGACCGGCTCCACTGGCCAGACCGGCCCGATCCGCCAAACACGGGCAGGATCGTATACCCCGTCACGCCCGCCTTGGTCAGCGCATCTGTCAGCCGCGACTGCATGATCGCCTCAATCGTGATTTCCACCCGCTTGGCCTTGTGCGTCTGCATCGCGCTACCCTCCTGTCGCAAAGCTGGCAACCGCCACATAGAGCGGTATCCCCAGCGTCAGATTAAACGGAAATGTCACCCCCAGCGACAGCGTCAGGTAAATCGACGGGTTCGCTTCCGGCAATGCCACCCGCATCGCGGCGGGCACCGCGATGTAGGACGCGGAGGCCGACAGCACCATCATCAACGCCACCCCGCCGGTGCTCAGCCCCAGCAAAAGCCCCGCGGCCAGCCCAAAGGCACTGCCGACAACCGGCATGATCACCCCAAACACCAGCGGACCGGGGCGCAACACCGCGCCCCCTTCCCGCAGCCCGCGCCCGGCGACCAGCCCCATATCCAACAGAAACAGACACAAGACACCCTGAAACGGCGAGACGATGAAACTCTCGATCCGCGCCAGCCCATCTGCACCGGTGATCCCGCCAATGACAAACGACCCCACCAGCAACACGATGGACCCGTTCAACATGATCTCCCGCATCAGCTCGGGATCCATCCGGCGGCCATCGCCCTGCCCGCGTGAAATCAACCACAGCGCGGACAGGATCGCCGGCGCCTCCATCGCCGCAGCAACGGCCACCATGTACCCTTCGGAGGCAATCCCGCTGCTTTCCAGCACCGACGTCGCCGCCACAAAGGTCACAATCGAAATGGAGCCATAGTGAGCCGCCACCGCAGCCGCATCCAGCCGGCTCAACCCCGTCATCCCCCGCAACAACGCAAAGGCAATCAGCGGCAACAGGAAGGACAGCACTATCCCCGCCAGCAGCGACAGGGCCAACCGCGCATCAATCCCATGATCCGCAACACTGACCCCGCCTTTGAAGCCAATGGCAAAGAGCAGATAAATCGACATCCCCTTGGCCACAGCTTCGGGAAAGCTCAGATCAGACCGCGCCAGTGCCGCCAGAACGCCCAGCGCAAAACACAGGATGATCGGTGACAACAGGTTGGTGGCCGCAAGCGATAGGATTTGATCCATGAAACTTTTCCTCTTCAGGCAAAGGCTCCATCGCCACTGACACCGGCGGCGTCAAGCCTCAGACGGGGACAAACTTCTCTTCGTTGGGCAGATATTGTTCCAACCCACCCTCGCCGATGTCGGTCCACAACCCATGCAGGCTCAGCGTCCCGGCCGTCAGCCCGTCTCTCACCCACGGGAAGGTCAGCAGATTTTCCAGCGACACGACCACCGCCTGCCGCTCCAACTGGCGCAGCTGTTCGGTGCTGTCCTCAATCTCGGCAACCTTGTCGAACTTCGGGCGCAGGATATCCATCCAGCGGCCAACAAAGCTCTCGTTGGTTTCCAGCTCCGGCGCTTCGCCCTTGCACATGGCCGCACATCCCGCCACGCCGCCGCAGTTGGAATGGCCAAGCACGATCAGATGCGCAACCTTGAGCGCAGTCACAGCATATTCAATCGCCGCCGAGGTGCCGTGCTGCGATCCGTCAGGCTGGTAGGGCGGCACCAGATTGGCGATATTGCGGTGGATGAACAACTCACCATTATCCGCACCCAGGATAGCGGTGACCTGCACGCGGCTGTCACAACATGAAATTACCATCGCGCGCGGGTGCTGGCCTTCGGCCGCCAGATGGCGATGCCAGGCGGCGTTGTCGGCATATCCGGTCGCTTTCCACCCGTGATAGCGCTGCACCAGATAAGGAGGAAGCGGTTTGATCCGTCTCATGGCGTCTGTCCCTTTGCGACTTTTCCTCGCGATACCCTAAAATTCTTGCCATTTCGAGCGAAAATACCGCCCCGCCTCAACCATTTGCACATCACACTGCCTCATATTTCACCTCAGCCGTGGGGGCTGTTACAGGGGTGAGACGGAATGCAGGTTTTGCAAATGAAACCGGTTGAGCAGGTTGTGCTCGATCAGGACCGGCTGAGCGCCCTCTATTCAGAGCTGGGCGCAGCGGGTGCAGAAGACGTGGTCTGCCGCGCCATGGAGGAACTTGCCCAGCGGCTGGCCCGGTGTGACACGCTTTATCATCAAAGCGACTGGAGCAGTCTGCGCAAGAACACCCGGTCGCTCATTGCGATTGCAGATCAGGTGGGGATGTTCACGCTGTCCAAGGTCGCGGCGGATGTCACCGCATGTATTGATCGCAACGACCACGTGGCGCTGGCTGCAACGCTCTCACGGCTGATCCGCACAGGCGAACGGTCGCTGACGGCGGTCTGGGACATGCACGATATCCCGATCTGACAGGGTGCAGGGTCCGTTTGCATTTGGGGTCCGCGTACTTGCAGGGCCAGCGCAATAGGCTAGGGTCAGCCGCATCACAACCATCACGGATGCCAGCCCATGACTCTCGCCTTTGCCCCTGCCACAGATATCGCGATACCGCTGCATGTGCTGGAGGAAACAGCGCTTAAAGGCTGGCTCGATGCACAAGACGACGCGACCCGCGCCTGGGTCACGGCACAGGGGTTCACCGGCGCAATCGGTCAGGCGCTCAGCCTGCCTGATGCGACAGGCACCCCGCACATGGCCCTCGCGGGCTACGGCACCCCAGCCGCCCGCCGCCGTACACGGTTTGCGCTGGCAGCCGCTGCGGCGCGGTTGCCAAAAGGCACCTATACCATCGCGTCCGGCCTTGATGCGGAGACCCAGCAGATCGAAGCCCTCGGCTGGCTCCTCGCCGCCTACCGCTTTGACCGCTACAAGACCCAAACGCCGCTTGGCGCCAAATTGCAGGCCAATGACGCGCTCAACACCGACCGCATCCTTGCTTTGGCCCATGGCGAAGCCCTCACCCGTACACTGATCAACACTCCCGCCTCCGACATGGGCCCACCCGATCTGGAACAGGCCGCCCGCGACCTGGCAGAGATGCACAGCGCCCAGATCAGCGTGATCACAGGCGACGCCCTGCTGGAACAGAACTTTCCGCTGATCCACACGGTGGGCCGCGCGGCAGACCGTGCGCCGCGCCTGATCGACATGCGCTGGGGCGACAGCGGGCCGACCCTAACGCTGGTGGGCAAAGGCGTGTGCTTTGACACCGGCGGGCTGAACCTCAAATCCGGCGCGTCGATGGGCTTGATGAAAAAGGACATGGGCGGCGCCGCAGCGGTTCTAGGCCTTGCCCATATGATCATGGCAACCCAGCGCAAACTGCAACTGCGCGTTCTGATCCCTGCGGTCGAAAACGCCGTCTCCGGCAACGCTTTCCGCCCCGGTGACATCCTGCCTTCCCGCAAGGGCCTGACGGTTGAGATCAACAACACCGACGCCGAAGGCCGCCTGGTGCTGGCCGATGCTTTGGCGCTCGCTGCCGAAGAAGAGCCCGATCAGATCATCTCCATGGCCACCCTCACCGGTGCCGCCCGCGTCGCCGTCGGCCCAGACCTTGCGCCCTATTACACCGATGCTCCCGCCTTTGCCGCTGCCCTTGAAGCCGCCGCCACAGAAGAATCCGACCCCGTCTGGCGCCTGCCTTTCCATGACCCCTATGAGAGCATGATCGAACCCGGCATCGCAGATCTCGACAACGCGCCCAAAGGCGGCTTCGCAGGCTCCATCACCGCCGCGCTCTTCCTGCGCAGGTTCGCAGGCGATGGTGCCTATGCCCATTTCGACATCTACGGCTGGCAACCCAGCGATGCCCCCGCCCGCGCCAAGGGCGGTGTGGGTCAAGGGACGCGGGCGCTTTATGGGGCGCTGGACCGCATTTTGAAGACATGAGCGACCCGCGCATTACGCCTGACCCGGCACTGATCCACCAAAGAATGCCAGCGACCATTGGTTGGGAAAGCGCAGAACTCTGCCGCGCACCGGGCGGTGACCGGGACCGTGAATTGGTTTTCGGTGATACGGTGATCTGCTTCTCCACCGTGAAAGGACCGCATGAGTGGGATTGGGCTTATCTGCAATCCGACAAGGATGGATACTGCGGTTACGTCGAAATGATGGACCTTGGCACGCCTCATAAAGTCACGCCTGTACCCGCTGGACAAACTGCATCACATCAGGTCATTGCCCGCCAAACCCACTGCTACGAAAAACCCGACTTCAAATCTGACGACTTCGGTCGTCGAAGCTTTGGTAGCAAAGTTATCGTGTTGGATGAAACCGAAAGGTATATTGAAACCCCCGAAGGCTATATCCCCAAACCTCACGTAGCACCCCTCACCGAACTCTTCTCCGACCCCGCCGACGTCGCCGCGATCTTCCTCGGCACCCCCTACCTCTGGGGCGGCAACACCTGCTGGGGCATCGACTGCTCGGGCCTCGTACAGGCTGCCCTGCTTGCCTGTGGCATCCCATGCCCCGGTGACAGCGACATGCAACACTCCCTTGGCAGCCCCGCAACGGGCCCCTACAAACGCAACGATCTGCTGTTCTGGAAAGGCCACGTCGCCCTCGTCACGGACACCAATACCCTGATCCACGCCAACGCCGCCACAATGTCCACCACCTATGAACCCATCGACACCGCCATCGCCCGCATCGCAGCCCAGGGCGACGGCCCTATCACAGCGCACCGCCGGTTGTAACGCGCCGGCCTTCTGCACCAGGCGGGTCCCACGGTCTCGCCATATCCCGTCTCGAACAGGACAACACCACGCCCGCCCCTCTTTTTGGCCAAAAATATCCCTACGCAACGCACGCCACTCAAAGCAACGTCAGTTTGCTACTCCACCGACCGGATCAGCTTGCGCTCCAGCACACGCAACACCGCCTTCAGATCATGCCCCCGGCGCAGCACCTGCCCATCGGTCCCCAGAACCGCGTACATCCCCTGCTTGTTGCGCAGCTTGGGCCGCTTCTCGATCCGGTACAGCGGCACCTCAGCCGTGCGCCGGAACACCGAGAACACCGCGACATCCTTCAAGAACGACATCCCGTAATCCCGCCATTCCCCCGCCGCGACCATCCGCCCGTAAAGCGACAGAATCAAGGACAGTTCAGTACGGTGAAAGGCAACTTGTTCAGGCGGGCGCTCAAACGGGGTCACCTTGGGCGGCAAAGGGATGTTCATACTCTATCAGTTGCGCCATTCGGCCCCCAAATCAAGCCTCTCACAGGGGCAGGTCGCATCAAAACCGTTGAAAGCGTTACAATCTGGTGTAGTGTGCCCGAAATATGAAACATGAAGGCTCCCGATGACCCCACAGGACCGCGCCGAGAAATGCGCTGAATTGATGTTCGCCCAGGACAAGGCCAGCCCCGGTCTGGGCATGCGCATTGTACAGGTTTCCCCCGGTTGTGCGGTGATGGAAATGCCCGTGCGCGCTGATATGCTGAACGGCCATGGCATCTGCCACGGCGGGTTCATCTTCTCGCTCGCTGACAGCGCATTTGCCTTTGCCTGCAACAGCTACAACCGGCTGACCGTTGCCCAGCAGAACCAGATCACCTACCTCACACCGGGCAAGGCAGGCGAAACCCTGCGCGCCGATGCACGCGAAGTGTCCCGCACCGGGCGCTCAGGCGTGTACGACGTCACTGTCACCGGCGAAGACGGCCGCACCGTCGCCCTGTTCCGCGGCCTCTCCCGCACCGTCAAAGGCACCCATTTCGAAGAAGAAAGCACCGCACCATGAAAGACCTCACACCAGACCGCAGCACCCTCGACCCCATCGAAATCGCCAGCCGGGATGAGATCAGCGCGCTGCAAGTCGAACGGCTGAAGTGGTCCCTGCGCCATGCCTATGACAACGTGCCCTTCTACAAGCAAAGCTTCGACGCCGCCGGGGTGCACCCCGATGACCTGAAATCCCTAGAAGACCTCGCGAAGTTCCCCTTCACCGTCAAAACCGACCTGCGCGACAATTATCCTTTCAAGATGTTCGCCGTCCCGCGCACCAAACTGGCGCGGCTGCATGCCTCCTCCGGCACCACAGGCGCACCCACGGTTGTGGGCTATACCCAGAATGATCTGGATGTCTGGGGCACGGTCGTTGCCCGTTCGCTGCGCGCCGCCGGGATGACACCGGGCGACATGCTGCACAACGCCTACGGCTATGGTCTGTTCACCGGAGGGCTGGGCATCCATCTGGGCGCGGATGCGCTGGGGTTGGTCACCTACCCTGTGTCCGGCGGCATGACCCCGCGACAGGTGCGCCTGATCAAGGATTTTGAACCCAAGGGGATCACGGTAACCCCCTCCTATTCCCTCTCGATCCTGGATGAATTCGCCGCGCAGGGCCTGGACCCGCGCGATACCTCACTTGAAGTCGGCATTTTCGGCGCGGAACCCTGGACCAACGCCATGCGGCAGGAAATCGAACAGGCTTTCGACATGCACGCCGTCGACATCTACGGCCTGAGCGAGGTGATGGGCCCCGGCGTTTCCATGGAATGTGTGGAAACAAAAGACGGGCTGCACATCTGGGAGGACCATTTCTACCCCGAGATCATCAACCCCGAAACCGGCCAACCCGTAGCCGAAGGCGAACAGGGGGAGCTGGTCTTTACCTCTCTCAGCAAGGAAGCCTTCCCGATCATCCGCTACCGCACCCGCGATCTGACCCGCCTCTTGCCGGGGACCGCGCGCAGCATGCGCCGGATGGAGAAAGTCACAGGCCGCAGCGATGACATGATCATCCTGCGCGGCGTCAACGTCTTCCCCACGCAGATCGAGGAAGCACTGATGGAAACACCCGGCCTTGCGCCGCACTTCCAGATTGAACTGAGCCGCCCGGAGCGGATGGACGTCATGCGCGTGCTGTGTGAATGCGCCGATGCCAGCATGAGCGCCGACGACCGGAACACCGCGGCACGCGCCTTGTCCGGAAAAATCAAACAAACCGTGGGCGTCAGTGCAAAGGTGGACGTCACGGACGTCGGAGGCGTCGCGCGTTCGGAAGGCAAAGCGGTGCGGATCATCGACAATCGCCCCAAAAGCTGAAAGGTGCGACCTGCCGCAGCAGGATAAGCGGCACATGGCTTCTGGCCTAGGTCGTGTTGACATTCAGCGCGCAACCTCAGCGCGCTGAATGTCAGCGCGACCTAGACTCCGTAGCGGGCCATAAACGTCTCAACCGCCCCATCGACCACGCGGTCGATCTCCTCTGGCGTAACGCTCTTGCTGACCCCGAAGATCAGCCGCGCCCAGACGTCGGCCTTGCACAACTCGCCGAACTGGTCCGCCGCAAGGATATAGTCGTCAATCCGCAACTCTCCCCGCGCTTCGGCTTCCTCGAAATACGCTGCCATCTCCGCCCGCATCACCGCCGGACCGGAGTTGTAGAACCGCTGGCCCAGTTCCGGGAACCTGTCAGATTCTGCCACACACATGCGGAAAATCTGCTGCCCGAAGGTCGAGGTAATGAACCGCAGAAAATGCCGTCCGGCCTGCCCCAGAACGGCGCGCGGCGGGGCGTCCATTTCGATACTGTCGAGCGCCTCTTGCGACTGGCGCACACATTCGGCATTGGCCACTTCCATGAACAATAACCGCTTGTCCGGGAAATAGCTGTAAAGCGTCGCCTTGGACACCGCAGCCACCCGTGCAATCTCATCCACACTTGCCCCTTCGAAACCATCAGCCATGAAAACCGCCCGCGCGCCTTCCAGCACCTGGTCGAATTTCCGGCCTTTTCGAATTCTTGGGGATGGTGCGTTCATGGTGTTCCTGTCTTGGTAGCGGACACGATAGCCAGCGCGCGGCATCGTTCCAAGGTTTTTATGGCATATCACAAGGATGCCGTCGCGTAGGTCGTCCTCTCCCTTGCTGGCAGCAGTCTACCCAAGCCAACACGGACCTGCGTTGACCTGGGTCAAACCCAGCCGCCGCTTGCACCTTTTGCGATTGCTCTCTACCCCTACCATCATGCTCGCCATCTTTCTCAAGACATTGCCATTCTTTGCCCTCATCGGGCTGGGCTACTGGGCGGGCCGCACACGTTTCTTCACGGCCGAAGCGACCGCTTATCTGACGAAATTCGTCTTCTACTTCGCCCTGTCGGCCATGCTGTTCCGCTTCGCCGCCAACCTGTCCCTGAGCGAGGTCTGGGACACCCGGCTTGTCATCGCCTACCTTTGGGGCACGGCGTTCGTCTATGGCATCGCAACGCTCGTCGCCTTCCTGCGCGGCCTGGACGTCGAAACCGCCGCGATTGAGGCGCAGGTGGCTGCCATCGGCAACGTCGGTTTTCTGGGCGTGCCGATGCTGACGCTGCTGCTGGGGCCCGAAGCCATTGGCCCGGTGATGCTGGTTCTTGCGGTGGACCTGATCGTCTTTTCCAGTCTGATCGTGATCCTCATCACCGGGTCGCGCGATGGCCGGATGAGCCCTGCGCTCTTCCGCTCCATCGGTCTTGGCCTGCTGCGCAATCCGATGATCGTGGCAATTGTGCTGGGCTTTGCCTGGTCCAGCCTCGCCATCCCGATCCCTGTACCGATGAACGAATTCCTCGCCATTCTCGGCGCTGCCGCCACGCCCGGCGCGCTTTTTGCCATTGGCGCGTCACTGGCCACCAAATCGGCAGAACGATTGCACATCGCAGGCTGGCTCAGCTTTTGTAAACTCGCCCTGCATCCGCTACTGGTGGGCATTGCCATGCTGATCTTCAAAGTCGACCCTTACAAAGCTGGCGTTGCCATATCCGCCGCCGCCCTGCCGGTGGCGGGAAACGTCTACATGCTGGCCCAGCATTACGGCGTCGCCCCGCACCGTGTCTCTGCCGCCATCCTGATTTCAACCGCCGCCAGCATCATCACGGTCAGCCTGATCGTGGCCTGGGTGCTGACGCAATGAACCTGACAACATGAAAGGAACCCCCATGAAAACAATATCCGAGAACGCCTGTTTCGGCGGCACCCAAGGTGTCTATTCCCATGCCTCCACCGCCTGCGGGTGCGAGATGACCTTTGGCCTTTTCCTGCCCGAAGAAGCGCGCGATGGCCCGGTGCCGGTGCTTTGGTATCTGTCGGGACTGACCTGCACCCACGAAAATGCGATGACAAAAGCCGGTGCACAGGCATGGGCGGCGGAACATGGGATCGCGCTGGTGTTCCCTGACACCTCTCCGCGCGGCGATGATGTCGCGGATGACGAAGCCTATGATCTGGGCAAGGGCGCAGGTTTCTACGTGAACGCCACGCAAGACCCATGGGCACCCCATTTCAAGATGTGGGACTACATTGCCGAAGAACTTCCCACACTGATTGGCAGAAACTTCGAAATCGACATGGACCGCCAAGGCATCACCGGCCACTCCATGGGCGGGCACGGCGCGCTGACGCTGGCGATGAACCTGCCGGGCCGCTATGCCTCTGTCTCCGCCTTTGCGCCGATTACCAACCCCACCGCCAGCGACTGGGGCCGCAAGCAGCTGACCGCCTATCTGGGCCCGGATGAGGCCACATGGGCCCGCCATGACGCAACCCTCCTGATGGCCGACAAGGGCTTTGACGGACCGATCCTGATCGACCAGGGCGCCAGCGATCAATTCCTCGACCTGCTCAAACCCGAAGCGCTGGCCGCCGCCATCGCCAGCAAACGCCAGCAGGCCACCTTCCGCATGCAGCCGGGATACGACCACAGCTACTTCTTCGTCTCCACCTTCATGGAAGACCACGTGGCTTTTCACGCTGAAGCGCTCTACGCCAAATGACCGCGCTCTACATCGACGCGGACGCCTGCCCGGTAAAGGCAGAGGCGGAAAAGGTCGCAACCCGGCACAAGGTCAGGATGTTCGTCGTCTCCAACGGCGGTTTGCGCCCTTCGGCCAACCCGTATGTTGAGACGGTGATCGTCCCGGATGGGCCAGACGTGGCCGACATGTGGATCGCAGACCGGGCAGGGCCCGGCGACGTGGTCGTGACCGGAGACATCCCACTGGCTGCCAAATGTGTGGAAGCAGGTGCGCGCGTCCTCAAACACAACGGCGAAGCCCTGACGGCGGCCAACATCGGCAACGTGCTGGCCACCCGCGATCTGATGGCAGACCTGCGCGCGGCTGACCCGTTCCGACAGGGGGGCGGCAAAGGGTTTACAAAAGCGGACCGCTCCCGTTTCCTCGAAGCACTGGAGCGTGAATTGCGCACTGCCCAGCGACCTTAATCGTTTTCTTTGAAAGAAAACGGTCGGAAAGTTTGAAACTTTCCGATCCTGAGTTGAAAGGCCACCCATGACCATCCAAGCCGTCGTCTTTGACATCGGAAACGTCCTGATCGAATGGGACCCCGAACGCTTCTTTGACAGCGAAATCGGACCCGACCGCCGCCGCGCCTTCTTTGCCGCAGTCGACATGAGCGGCGTGAACGAACGCTCCGACATGGGAGAGGCGTTTCACAAACTCATGGCCGAAACCGCCGCCGCCCACCCGGACTGGGAGACGGAGGTCAACATCTGGCGCGACCGCTGGATCGACCTTGCCAGCCCCGCCATCGACCATTCCGTCCGGCTGATGGCCGCCTTGCAAGCGCGCAAGGTCCCGGTCTTCTCCCTCTCCAACTTCGGCATCCAGACCTATGACATCGCCGCCGCCAAATACCCGTTCCTGCGCCACTTCGACCGCGATTTCGTCTCGGGCCATCTGCGCATGATGAAACCCGATCCCGCGATCTATCAGCACCTCGAACAGGAAAGCGGCATCCCGCCTGACGCCCTCCTCTTTGCCGACGACCGTGCCGACAACATCGTCGCAGCCACCGCGCGCGGCTGGCAGACGCATCTCTTTGAACATCCCCAAGGCTGGGCGGACTGCCTGGTCTCAGAAGGCCTGCTCACAGCGGAGGAAGCACAATGACCGTGCCCTTTATCCCCTTCGCAGAAGCCGAGCCGCTGCTCGACTGGATCGGCCTCACCGATGCACTTGCCGCCGGGCATACCCTGCCAAAGGCCGAGATTGGCGATACCTTCCTCTACCGCAGCCCCGATACCCTGCTCAGCCGCGCAGCATGGATCGACGGGCTTGGCATGGCCGTCAAAACCGCGACCGTTTTTCCGGGCAACCCCGCCAAGGGAAAACCCATGATCAACGGCGGACTGAACCTCTATGCCGACGACGATGGCACGCTTGCCGCCATCGTGGACTTTCACCTCGTTACCAAATGGAAGACCGCCGGGGACAGCCTGCTTGCCGCCCGCCGCCTTGCGCGCCCGGAGAGCGAAAACATCCTGATCGTCGGCGCAGGCAATCAGGGCCGCGCGCTCCACGCCGCCTACAGCGCGGCCTTCCCCCACGCGCAATTCACCGTCTGGAACCGCACCCGCGCCAATGCAGAGGTGATGGCGGACGCACTCCCTAACCTCCGCATCGCCGACGATCTGGAAAGCGCCGTGCGCGCGGCGGACATCATCACCTCCGCCACCATGTCCACTGACCCGCTGATCCAAGGCGACTGGCTGCAACCGGGGCAACACGTCGACCTCATCGGCGCCTACCGCCCAGACATGCGGGAGGTCGATGATACCGCCCTCACCCGCGCCCGTGTCTTTGTCGACAGCTTCGACACCACCATCGGCCATATCGGAGAGATCAACATCCCCCTCGAAGCCGGCACAATCACCCGCGACCACCTGATCGCCGACTACTACGACCTTGCCCGCTTCACCCGACTGCCGGACGACATCACCCTGTTCAAAAATGGCGGCGGTGCGCATCTGGATCTGATGACCAGCCGCTACATTCTGGACCGCTGGAACGCGGGTTAAGCCGTCACCACGCCTTCCAGACGTTTCTCGCGAATGGGCAAATGCACAATCGCGCTGAACGCCCCGACGCCAACGCCGATCCACCACACGGCGGTGTAGCTGCCAAATGCATCATACATCCGCCCGCCCAGCCAGATGCCCATGAAACTGCCAATCTGGTGGCTAAGGAAAATGATGCCGAACAACGTGCCCATATACCGCAGCCCATAGATATGCGCGACCAACCCGGAGGTCAGCGGCACCGTCGCCAGCCACAGCGATCCCATCGCCAGCGAAAACACAATGACTGTCATCGGCGTCATCGGCAGCAGGATGAACACTCCCGTCACCACCGTCCGCGCGGTATAGATCCCGGCCAGCAGGTACTTCTTTGGAAACCGCGCGCCGGCCCAGCCTGCCGCCAGCGTGCCTGCGATGTTGGCCAGACCGATCAGCGCAATCGCCCAGGCCCCCAGCGCCGACGTGGTCGTGATCCCCAGATTGTGCAGCACAGACCCAGCCATGATCGGCCCACAAACCTCTGTCACGAACGCAGGGAAATGCGCGGTGATGAACCCCAACTGATACCCGCATGAGAAAAAGCCGACAAAGATCAACGTATAGGACGGATCCCTGAACGCTTTCACCAGAATCTCACCCAGGCTTTCCTCCAGCTCTGCCCGGCTGGCCATCGCAGGCGCGCGCATCATCGGCAGCAAAAACAGCATCCCCATGATCGCAACCGCAAAGACCAGAAACACTGACTGCCAGCTCATCACGCCCAACAACCATTCGGCTGTCGGCGCGCCGAACACCTGCCCGACACTGCCCGCCGCCGTGACCATCGCCAAAGCCATCGACCGGTTCTCATCCGATGCCGCGCGCCCCACGACTGCCAGAACCACCCCAAACCCCGTGCCCGCAATGCCGAACCCCACCAGCCAGGCATAGGCCTGATGTGCAAAAGGCGTGACCGCATTGGCCGACAACACCAGTCCCAGCGCATAGACCACCGCACCAATCACAATCGCCCGCCGGTCGCCGATCTTCTCCGCCACCGCGCCAAAGATCGGCTGGCCGATTCCCCACGCGAGGTTCTGAATGGCAATCGCCAGCGAAAACTCCGCCCGCAGCCAGCCAAATTCCTCCGCAATGGGGATCTGAAACACGCCGAATGACGCGCGAATGGCGAAACTGACAAGAATGATTGCACAGCTCACCAGCAAGACCGGGGTGAACAGGGAGGCGGATTTGGTCATGGGGGCTCCGATAAGGTCACCGCAGATGTGACCGCATGTACCGGGCATGGTCAAACGACAAGTTGTGATGGCCGCAATTCCCAATCCCGAACGGTCGCACGCTTTTCAAACTGCAATCGGGCGTGTAAGCCCGACACGATGACTGCGATGACAGACCTTTATGCCGCGCACATTGCAGACGGCACCTTGCAGGCAGACGCCGCGCAGCAGGCCGTCCTGCCAGAGTTTGACCGCATCCAGACCGCCCTGAACCAACCCGTCAAAAAAGGGCTGTTCCGCAAAGCGCCGGAGCCGCCGAAGGGCCTTTATCTGTGGGGCGGCGTGGGGCGTGGCAAATCCATGCTGATGGATCTGTTTGTTGAAAACCTGGGCGACATCCCCGCCCGCCGCGTTCATTTCCATGCCTTCATGCAGGAAATCCACAGCGCCATGCACGAGGTCCGCAAAACCGGCGTGGATGATGCAATCGCACCGGTCGCGGCAGATGTCGCAGCCTCCGTGCGCTTGCTCGCCTTTGATGAAATGCAGATCACCGACATCACCGATGCGATGATCGTCGGCCGCTTGTTTGAAGCGCTCTTTGCGGCGGGTGTTGTGGTCATTACCACGTCCAACCGCATCCCGGACGATCTGTACAAACACGGGCTGAACCGGAACCTGTTTTTGCCCTTCATTGACCTGATCAAGGATCGGATGGTGGTCCATGAAATGGTCAGCCCCACCGACTACCGCCAGGACCGGCTTGCCGGGACGCCCGTTTATTTCACCCCCGCCGGGGCTGAGGCACGCGCGCAGATGGATGCGGTCTGGACCGATCTGACAGGGGGACCGGGCGCTCCGCTGACCCTGCGGGTCAAAGGGCGCGACGTGGTGCTTGACGCTTTTCGCAATGGCGTGGCCCGCTCGGGGTTTCATGACCTCTGTGGAAAGGCGCTTGGCCCCGCGGACTATCTGGCCGTGGCAGAAGCGGTGCGGGTCCTGCTGCTGGATGACATCCCGCAACTGGGCCGCAGCAACTTCAACGAAGCCAAACGCTTCGTCACCTTGATTGATGCGCTTTATGAAGCGCGCGTTCGGCTCATCTGCTCTGCCGCGGCAGCGCCGGAGATGCTCTACGTCGAGGGGGAAGGCACGTTCGAATTTGCGCGCACAGCGTCACGCCTGCGCGAAATGCAGTCAGAGGGTTGGGGCGAAGAATAAGATCGCCGCCCCGCCAACAACCTCAGCCGTCAGAAGCAATAACCAATTCACCACCGGTGACAGGCACCTCTGGATGATAGGGCGCGTTGCTTTCTGAAATGAACCAAAGGCCACCAAAAATAATGCCGATGCCGACAGCCGCAAAAATTGCCTGTGCGCGGGTAATACGGTCGGATTCCGCCCCCAACGCCCCGCGTGGGTCGCTCAAATGTGCCATAGCACTCTCCTCAGTCTTTTCAGTATTTTGCGGTCATGCCGCTTTCTGAATTGTGCTCAGGGTACACTAAGAAGTGGTTACCGCAATATGGAAAGTTTCCGGATTTTGAACAATCATGTTAATGCGTGGTTAATTGTTCTCACGTAGAATCGCACCTGCAAGGTAGAGCGATCCGCAGATCAGGATGCGCGCATCCGGGTTCTGGTCCAGAATACGGTCCATCGCCGCTTCGATGTTTTCCGCTTCAAATGCTTCAAATCCGGCCGCGCGCGCCGCTGCTGCTGTCTGAGCCGCTGGCAAGGTTGCGGCTTCTCCGGGGATGGAGACCGCATGCAGGCTCCGTGCCTGTGCCGCCAGCGGGCGCAGATAACCGCCAATGTCCTTGGTGTTCAGCATCCCGCAGATCAGATGCGTCTCCCGGTCCGGCCCTTCGGCCAGCACCGACGCCAGCGCCTCTCCAGCCGCCGGGTTATGCCCGCCATCCAGCCACACATCAGCACGCCCCGCGCGCTCCACCAACGGGCCACCCACCAGCCGCTGCATCCGTGCAGGCCAGCTCACATCGCGCATCGCGGCTTCAAAAGCCGCCTCCCCGCGTTGCAGATGCCGCAAAGCCGCCAGCGCCGTGCCCGCGTTCTCAATCTGATGCGCGCCGCGCAGCGCGGGCAATGGCAGGTCCAGCAACCCGTCTTCGTCCTGAAAGATCAACCGCCCGCCCTCAACGCTGACATGCCAATGCTGACCATGCACCAGCAGCGGCGCACCCAGTTTGGCCGCACGCGCTTCGATCACCTCCAGCGCTTCGTCTTCCTGCCGCCCCACAACACAGGGCACCCCGCGTTTGAGGATCCCGGCTTTCTCCCCGGCTATGGCACCCAGCGTGTCGCCCAGAAACTGCTGATGGTCGATGGAGACCGGCGTGATCACACAAAGCGCAGGTTCATCCACCACGTTCGTCGCATCCAGACGCCCGCCCAGACCGACTTCAAGCAGGGTATAATCCGCAGGGGTACGGGAAAACGCCAGCAAGGCAGCGGCGGTCGTGATCTCAAAATAGGTAATCGCCGCCGTGCCATTTGCGGCATAACATTCATCCAGCACATCCGTCAGCGCGGGTTCACTGATCAAGGTGCCTGCCAGCCTGATCCGCTCATGAAATCGCGCCAGATGCGGCGAGGTATAGACATGCGCAGACGCGCCCGCCCCCTCAAGCCCCGCGCGGATCATTGCCAGCGTCGATCCCTTGCCGTTGGTGCCTGCCACGTGAATGACCGGTGGCATGTCCTTCTGCGGATCGCCCAAAGCGCCCAGCAACCGCCACATCCGGTCCAGCGTGAGGTCAATGATCTTGGGGTGCAACGCCATCATCCGCTCAAGGATGATGTCCGATGTGGCCGCGCTCATTTCTTGGAGGTCTCCGGCGCCTCGGTCTCATCACTCAGCGCGTGATCCAGATCACCACCCGGTTCGGGTGGTGGCAGATCCCCCCGCACGGCAGGGGGCAACCCCAGCAGCATGCGCGTGATGGTGATCAATTCCTCGCGCAGCTCGGTGCGCGATGTGACCCGGTCCAGCATCCCGTGATCCAGCAGGTATTCCGCCCGCTGGAACCCGTCAGGCAGCTTTTCGCGGATGGTCTGTTCAATCACCCGTGGTCCGGCAAAACAGATCAGCGCATTGGGTTCAGCGATATGCACATCGCCCAGCATCGCATAACTGGCCGTCACACCGCCGGTGGTCGGATGGGTCAGCACCACGATGTAAGGCAGGCCCGCCTCTTTGAGCATCTGAACCGCCACAGTCGTGCGCGGCATCTGCATCAGGCTCAATATCCCTTCCTGCATCCGCGCGCCTCCGGCGGCGGAAAACAGGATCAGCGGGCGCTTCAGCTTCACCGCCTCTTCCGCCGCGGCGATGATCGCGTTGCCCACATACATCCCCATGGAACCGGCCATGAAGGAAAAGTCCTGACAGGCCGCCACAATCGGCGTGCGCCCGATCTCTCCGGTGGCCACCAGCATCGCCTCGGCCTCTCCGGTTTGCTTTTGCGCGGCCTTCAGCCGGTCCGGATACCGCTTCTGATCGCGAAACTGCAACGGATCGGCAGGCGGTGAGGGCACGGCAACCTCGGTAAAGATCCCACCATCAAACAGAGAGATAAACCGGTCCCGCGGCCCGATCGGCATGTGATGCCCGCAATTCGTGCAGACGTTCAGATTGTCTGAAACCTCTCGGTGAAACAGCATCGTTCCACAGTCATCACACTTGGTCCAAAGATTGTCCGGCGTCTCCCGACGCGAAAAGATCGAGTTGATCCGGGGGCGGACGTAATTCGTGATCCAGTTCATTGAAATCCTCTAAGGACGCTTGTTCATTGGAGATACGCCCGCGCAGGGTAAATTGCAATCAACGGCGTATCGCCAGCCGGGCGGCAAGCCATGCAACGAACATCGCCGCAAAGTCAACCAACAGCCAATCGCGCACCGCATCTGCGTCCGAAAACCCGAACGGCGTCAGATATAGCGCAAGACCCGACATCTGATCCGGCACAGCCACGAACACCAGCGCAAGGACATTGTTCACCAGATGCACGGCAATCGCCGGACCAAGCGTGCCCGCCCGCGCCGTCAGATCCGCCATCAGCACTCCAAAGACGGTGGCCCATACCGCAACCATCATGGCATTGTCGCCCAGCATATCAGGCTGGTAGTGCAACAGACCGAAAAGGCCCGACGGCACAATCATCCAGATCAGCGGAGACTGAAACCGCGCCGCCAGCTGTTGCTGAACATAGCCGCGAAAGAACACCTCCTCCGCACCCACCTGGATCAGCAAGGCGAGGATCGAAAACGGCAAAATGGCCAACCAAGGCCCAAAAGACAGGTTGGCCGTCAGACCCTCTCCCATGCCCCAGGGCGGCAGAATGGCAAGAACCACATTCAGCAGGATCAGGAGGGCGCAAACCCGCACAAACTGCGCGACCAGAACGGGCCACGGCCCCAGAACGGACCGCAAGGGACGTTGGTGCATCACCCGCGCAGCAAGGCCCGTGGCCGGAATGATCATGCCGAAACTGATCAGAAACACAATCACGGCAAGGGGCGTACTGCCAGCCACCATCTGCTGATGCAGTATCTCAGATCGGGCACCAAACAGCGTATAGACACTGGCAAAAAAGACCTGGTTCAGCGTCACATAGACGATGCCCGCCACAAACACGCCCACCAGCAAACGCCAAAGCTGATCATAGGCCCGCGCCGGGGCGACAAGGACTTCATGCGCCCGATAGTCGGGCCTCCCGCTCAACGGCTTTCTGCCTTGGCCGTGATCGGCGGGGCGGGCGACTGCTCATCTGGGTTGATAACAATGCCGGACGCAATCAGCCTTTCCGCAGCACCGGTCAGATGCCCGCCCACCGTCTTCAGCAGGCTCAGAAGGACCGTGTTGTCCCCTTCGACAACAGCCCGGAACTGATCCGCCCCGATACGCAGAAACTTGGTCTTTTCAACGGCCACCAGATCCAGTTGGCGTGGCTCATCAATCAAGACCGCCAGATCGCCAATCAACCGCCCCGGTTCAACGTTGGTGACATGGTGCAGCACACCGTCTTCATCGGTGTATCCCATCTCTCCCAGACCGGACAAACACAGGTAAGCCGCGTCCGGCCTGTCACCTGCGGTAAAGATCCGGGTGCCGGGCTCGACCTCATACCATTGCGCCGCAAAGGCCAGCAGCCGCTGGTTGCGCGCATCCAGATCGGAAAACAGATCCGCGCGCGCCAGAATACGCATCTTGCGGCGCAGGTCTTCGGAGCCGCTCGCTTCATCCAGCATGGTGTCTGTTTCAGCCAGCCCGTCCACGTGACCATTGCGGATGACCACATGCATGTCGAAATCCTGTGGATTTTCGAACTTGTCATCCAGATAGATCTGCGTGGCTTCCGGCAGCAGGTCCTGCAACCTGTCGCGAATGGCAGAGCGGGCTTCGGCATCCTGATCGTCCAGAACCCGGTCAAATATCATCAGATCCGGGCGTTTGATCACCGCGCGCCCAATTGCGGCCCGTTCCTGGAAGATTGCATTGAGGTTGCTGCCGCCAATCGATGTCGGAATATCAAACAGCATCGTCGCCACGTCCCGCCGCAGATCATGTTTGCGCAACACATCCGCCACCACGTCCTGCACCAGATCGGCCTGCAATCCGGCCACGGCAGAAATCCGGCCAAACAGCAGGTTTTCAAGGATCGTCAGGCGCGGAATGTAGGTGTCATATTCAATCGGAATGAACATCTCTTTCGCCCGCTCCCGC
Source organism: uncultured Sulfitobacter sp. (assembly GCF_947500075.1). Lineage (GTDB taxonomy): Bacteria > Pseudomonadota > Alphaproteobacteria > Rhodobacterales > Rhodobacteraceae > Sulfitobacter. Next base: position 85,279 of record NZ_CANMQS010000006.1, read on the forward strand.
AGCGCAGGACCCTGCGCGCGCCGGATCTCAAGAATTTCCTCTTTGAAGCTTTCCGGAAAGGTTGGCCCGATCTGCTCTGCGGTGAAGGCAAAGGGGACGGTCAGCAGCAGCGTGAACTCTTCTTCCGTCAGGGCCGCATCGCCCTTCTCCCTGCGGCGGGTCGCGATTTCCACCAGCCGCTCATACAGGGCTTCTTCAATATCCAACGCCGTGAACAACGGATGCCCGGTGCCATCGCGCCCAAAGGTCTGGCGCAAGGTTTCGACCAATGTCTGCGAGATCGCAATGATCTGCGCGCCCAACCCATGCTCCATCACCATGCCAAGGAAGGCCTTCTCACCGGCCAGCCCTTCAATGCTGATGTTGCGGCGGGGCGCGGCAAACATCAGGTTCCCGCCCAGCGGCACCGCCGGATTGAACCGTTCCGGGTCCATCCGGTAAACCACCTTGTCCAGACCGTCCTCCTGCAACCGCGCGTGCACTTCGTCGCGCAAACCGACCAGCCGCGCCGTCAATTCGGGGTGCTGTTCGGGGTCGACTTTCTGATGCATCATCCGCTCGAACAGCAACTGCCCGGTGCCCAGCGCCTCCACCACCTGGAACCACCAGCGATAAATGTCATCGCTGTTATCAAGATCGGCCAGCGCCGGGTCGAGCCAATCCGCCTTGGTGCTGTCCAGACTGTTGCCGGAGCGGAACGCCTCAATCGCAGTGCGGTCCAGATGCTTGGGGTCCCACAGCACCGTCTTCGGGCTGGTCCTGAGCGGCATCAGCAGGTTGTCCCCCACCGATCCACGGAACAGATAGGGCTGTGCACGGGCATACCCGATGCGCGCGGCCAGCACCGATTGGTGGAGCGTCGACACATCATGCCCCGCCAGCGTGACTTTCCCGCGTACCGGCAGAATCTCCCGCGTCAGCACCTCTGCAAAGGCCGTTCGTTCAGATTGCGCAGGAATTTCCATCGCCACACGGCTGCCTGCCGGAATGGTCAGGCTCACGTCTTCCAGCAACAGGTTCCCGTCCATGTTCCGAACGGTCACGTTTTCCAGCTCGATATCACCACGCAGATGCGGGATCTCATCGGGCTGACCTGAAATCAGGTCCTCATCAATCATGTTCCGCGGGGCAAACCGCTCCGTCACGATATCCCAGCGCAGCGACATGTCCTGCGTCTGGTTGTAATAAGTCAGCAATTCCTTCCACGGGCTGCTAAGATCCTTGTACGCCGCCAGCGCCGCCACCAACGCACCGACAGTGATCTCTCCTTTGATGGCCAGATACCCGCCGACGGAATAGAAAAAGAATGGCGTCAGCTGGGTGATGAAGTTGTTGAGAAACTTCATGAAGAATTTTTTCTGGTAGATGCGGAACCGCACATCAAAGAGCCGCCCCAGACGGTCCGTATATTGCGCCATGCGCAGACGCCAGCCGCCGTTGGTGCGCAGATCAGTGATGCCCGCCGCTGTCTCGCCAATCTCTCCGGCCAGCAAACGCACTTCGCCAATCCGTTCCTTGTTCAGCAGGTTGATCTGCCGCTGCAACAGCGGGATCACATAGGCCTGCAACGGGATCAGCGCGACCCCCGCAAGCCCGAACCAGAAGGATTGCAGAAACAGGAACAAGACGATGATCGCCATCTGCCCGGCCTGAAACACCGGCTGCGCCACCGCATCGCCCATCAGCCCGCCCATCGGCTCCGCCTCAGAGGTGACCATGGATACCAACTCACCCTGGCTGGTGTTCTGGTAATAGCTGCGGGGGAACAGCATCATCCGGTTCAGCAATTGATACCGGAACCGGCGCAGCATCCGCTCGGCTAGCACGCCTTTCATGGTGTTCAGGCGCATCTTGAGCAACCCGTGCACCAGCACCGCCGCCAGATAGCCAAAACACAACGTCATCAGGAACTGCACCTGGCTGACTTCATAGCCAAACACGTCGATGATATCGCTATCGGCCCCGATCGCATCGTTGATGATCCGCTTAGGCAATTCCAGCGTCACATACAGAAACGGAAAGGTAAAAAGCGTGAAGGCCAGCAGATACAGCTGGTCTCGCCGGGAGTATTTCCAGATGAAAGCAAACAGGCTGCGTTCCATACGCGCGTCTCCTGCTGGGGGTGTCATGCGGCTCAGGCCCATGGTCCGCCAGAGGTCTGCCTAGCCTCCTAACTATGTCGCCTGTATGGGCAATTCAACTCATCCGGTATCTGCGGCCCCTCTTGCAGCCCACTGCGCAGCGCACTATCGAAGGGATAAACGTCCAATCGGGAGCCAAAATATGTCCAGCAACCAGCGCTTTGACAAAACAAAATTGCCCAGCCGCCATGTGACCGAAGGGCCCGCCCGCGCGCCGCACCGGTCCTATTATTACGCCATGGGCATGACCGAAGAGGAAATTCACCAGCCCCTCGTCGGCGTGGCCACCTGCTGGAACGAAGCGGCCCCGTGTAACATCGCCCTCTCGCGTCAGGCGCAGGCCGTGAAGATCGGCGTCAAGGCCGAACAGGGCACGCCCCGCGAGTTTACTACCATCACCGTCACCGACGGCATCGCCATGGGCCACGAAGGCATGCGCTCCTCCCTCGCCTCCCGCGAAGCGATCGCCGACACGGTTGAACTGACCATGCGCGGCCATTGTTACGACGCGATCGTGGGTCTCGCGGGTTGTGACAAATCCCTCCCCGGCATGATGATGGCGATGATCCGCCTGAATGTGCCGTCTGTCTTCCTCTACGGTGGCTCCATCCTGCCCGGCAAAGCACCCAAGGGCGCGGACGTCCCCCAGTCTTTCGCTGAACGTGACCTCACCGTGCAGGACATGTTCGAAGCCGTCGGCAACTACCAATCCGGCACCATGACCGAAGCGGAGCTTGAAATCCTCGAACGCGTCGCCTGCCCCTCTGCCGGTGCCTGCGGTGGCCAGTTCACCGCCAACACCATGGCCTGCGTGTCCGAGGCCATCGGCCTCGCGCTGCCCAACTCCTCCGGCATGCCCGCGCCCTACAAGGACCGCGACGAGTATGGCCAAGCCTCCGGCGCTGCCGTCATGCACCTGATCGAAAAAAACATCCGCGCCCGCGACATCTGCACCCGCGAAGCCTTTGAAAACGCCGCGCGCATCGTCGCCTGCACCGGTGGCTCCACCAACGCGGGCCTCCACCTGCCCGCGATGGCGCATGAAGCGGGCATCGAGTTCTTCCTTGATGACGTCTGCGAGATTTTCCGCGACACGCCCCACTTCGTCGATATGAAGCCCGGAGGCGCCTACGTGGCAAAAGACCTCTATGAAGCGGGCGGCGTACCGGTGGTGATGAAAGAACTGCGCAAAGCGGGTCTGATCCACACCGACTGCATGACCGCGACGGGGTATTCTATGGGCGAGGAACTCGACAAGATCGAACGCGAGGCCGACGGCAAGGTCATCCACGCCGTCACCAACCCGATCAGCACGACGGGTGGTGTCGTGGGCCTCAAAGGCAACCTTGCCCCCGAAGGTGCCATCGTGAAAATAGCCGGCATGGCCGAAGAAGACATCGTCTTCACCGGCCCCGCGCTGATCTTTGAGTGTGAACAAGACGCCTTTGAAGCCGTGCAAAACCGCACCTACGCCGAAGGCGATGTGTTCGTGATCCGCAACGAAGGCCCGCGCGGCGGACCGGGCATGCGCGAAATGCTGGCGACCACGGCGGCGCTGTCTGGCCAAGGCATGGGCAAGAAAGTCGCCCTGATCACCGACGGCCGCTTCTCCGGTGCCACACGCGGCTTCTGCATTGGCCACGTCGGTCCGGAAGCGGCCATGGGCGGGCCCATCGGTCTGCTCAAGAATGGCGACATGATCACCATCGACGCCCGCAAAGGGACCATCGACGTGGACCTGACGGACGAGGAACTCGCCACCCGCAAAGCCGCATGGCCGGGGCCGCGTGAAACCAACTACGCCTCCGGCGCGCTGTGGAAATACGCCCAGCTTGTCGGCCCAACCTACCTTGGTGCCGTCACCCACCCCGGTGCAGTTGCGGAAACGCATGATTACATGGATCTCTAAAGGCGGGGCCGCGCTCTGCGGCCTCTTCTTGCTCAGCGCTTGTGAAGAGGGCGACGCCTTCCTCGCAGGCCTGGCACCCGCCCCACAGGAACCCACGCGGCAGGCCACAATGGCCAGCGGCGCGGTGACAATCGCAGCACCGCAAGGCTATTGCATCGACAACCGCGCATTGGGCCAGCGGTTCGCCCTGATGGCGCGCTGCGATGTGATCAGCGGTCAGGGCAACGCGGCCGCACCGCTGTCGATCATCACCGTCAGCCTGTCTCCGGCCCCCGAAGGCGCACCTTTGCCCACCGCACAGGTCACAGCCGCCGCACTCGGCCTCAGCAACGTGCAGAACACGACCCAAAGGCGCGACACCGTTATCTTCCGCGCAGACGGTCCCGCGCCGTCACAGGCGCTGGACGGAACGCACTGGCGCGGCACCGCGCTGATCGGCAATCAGATCATGGGCGTTGCCCTTTATGGCCCGGCGGGACGTCCGCCCATCGGCCGCGAAGGGCGGGGCATTCTGGCTGACCTCATTGCGGGGACAAAGACAGCGGAGTGAGCTATTGTTTCTCATATGGAAACATCCGAGCAAACCGTTGGACATTGTCCCCGGTTCATTAGTAAGAAACCTCTACGCTGCATAAACCAGGCGCAAATCACGAGGCCCTCAGAACCATGTCCAAGATCGGTTTCGGTTTTATCGAAGGGAAGGTCTTTTCCAAGACCCTCGCCAAATGGGCGCGGGCGGCGCGCCGGGCCCCCACCACCGACCTGTCCATCCTGCGCCGCCAGCGCAGCAAGGCGCGGTTGCTGAAAACCCATCTGGACCGCCTGATCCACACCGCTGACAACCGGCTTGCCCTGCCCGTGCTCGGCTCCACCAGCTTTCCCAAACCGCACAACGCGGATTGGGCCTGGCGGCCTGAACTCTGGCGTGGCCCGCTCGCCACGCCGGGGCTGTCTTCTGTTCAGACCAAGTCGATGCTGGGCGATGAAATCACCCTGTTTCACGACTGCACCCGGTCCGAACTGACCCTGCGCCAATTGCGCAACCAGCGGGAAGAAGACCTCGCCCCTTACGGGTTGCGCATGGACGTCTTCAAATTCGACGGCTCTTTCCTGTCGCTGGTGATCGACCTGCCGGAAGAAGCGGTCACAGACCTCAAACGCACGCATCTGCTGCGCATGGACGCCATTGTGGAGATGGAAAAGCCGCTTGAAATCTTCACCCGCCTGAACATCCGCAACGGCCCCAACACCGAACAGATGGTCCGCGAAATGCCATTGAGCGAAGAACACCACCGCACCGAATTCGATCTGGCCTATTCCAACCTGAACGAAAAACGGGTGGAGCGGGCATGGATCGACATCATTTTCGAAGGCCCCGAAATGAATCAGGTGATCCTGCGCGACCTGACGTTCACCCGCCGTCCCCGCGCGCACCTCTGACAAGGACCCGGTATGACCAATTTGCTCCTGACAAAGACCAAGATCCAACAGGGCCGGTGGCAGGGCCAGATCACCAATGCCGTGGACGAACCACAGATCAATGTCACGCACCTGAACCAAACGGTCGATGGCGTCACCCTCACTGCGGATGACACACCGGGCAAATGGGCCCTCGAAATCCCCATCCCGTCAGAGGCGATTGCCGATGGGGTGCAGACCCTGATCATCACCGACACGGCCAGCGGCGATCAACTGGGGCATATCACCCTGATGGCCGGAGAAGTCATGGGCGACGACATCCGCGCCGAAATGGACCTCTTGCGCGCTGAACTTGACATGCTCAAACGCGCCTTCCGCCGCCACTGCCTCGAAACCAGCTGACCCTCACGGTGACCGCCCCGCCCGAAAGCGGGGCAGCTCCCGGATCAGGCCTTTTGCTCACCCAGATCAAACACCAGACGCAGGGTCACCGGTGAGACCCGCGTGATCCCCGGCAGGTCCGCCAGTTCCATCAGCTTGTCGATGCCCGCCATCAGGCCCACATCTTCCATGCTCAGCATGATCATGTCGTTTGTGCTGACCATGACCCTGTCTTCGCTCAGGCGCAGAATGTACATGTCCGCATAAAGCTCAACCTCTGAACCGACCAACGTCAAAGCCGCATCCGCCTCAAGGACGGTGCTTTCGCCGACAGCAAGATCGGCAACCTCCGCCATATCAATCTGAGCCGCGATTTCCGCTTTCGGCGCGTTCTTGAACACATATTCGATCATGCGCTCGTTGCGGATGTCGATGTTCGTCTCCACCGACGCCAGATCAATGGTAAGGGATACCGCCCCCTCCGCGCTCACCCTGCCGCTGAGCCCGCTGAAATGATGCACCTCACCGTTGCTGTCGCTCTTCACCGACCCAAACGCCACGCGCGACGCATCGCCGTTCAACGTCCAGCTTTCTGCCGACGCAAAACCGCCTATCGCTGTGATCAACCCGGCCAATGCCAATGTTTTGAGTTTGTGCACGGGCAATCCCTCCCCTAATGTTGGACATATGCGCGACCACCGCGCACCCCGGCAGGGTTTTTGGCCCCGCTGATCTATCAACACCCAAGGGAGCGGGTTTATTCGCCTGGGATCGAAAAAATCGGCGCGTGACCATGTGGCCGCAGGGTTGGAGGCGGTCTACCCCCGCCTCTGGCGCTTCGCGCTCAGCCTGTCCGGGACCCGTGCAGGCGCGGATGATCTGGCCCAGCGCACCTGTGAACGCGCGCTCGACCGCGCCGAACAATTTGACCCCGACACCCATCTGGACCGCTGGATGCTGACCATGGCGCGGCGCATCTGGCTGAATGAAATGCGCGCACAGACTGTCCGGCGCGGCAACGGTCTGGTGCCGGTTGAGGACGCCGACCTTGTGTCACCGGAATTTTCGGCAGATGCGAATATTTATCTGGGTGAAGTGTTTAATGCGATAGGGGCTCTGCCTGAAAGCCAGCGGGAAACCGTCATGCTGGTCTACGTAGAGGGGTACGCATACAAAGAGGCCGCCCAGATGCTGGACGTGCCCATCGGAACCGTGATGAGCAGGCTCGCCGCAGCCCGCAAGACAATCGCCGGGGCTTTCCCGGAGAGGAGCGCAATGCCATGAGTGGGCATGAAACACAGTTCACAGATGCCGATCTGACCGGTTATCTGGATGGCGCGCTGGACGCGGAGAGGGCGGCTGCGATTGATGCAGCGCTCGAAACCGATGCCGATCTGGGCGCGCGGTTGATGGCGCTCGACATCCCGCTGGCGGACATTGGCCGCGCCATGGACCCCGCGCTGCTGGGCGCGCCCGCCCTGCCTGCCCACCTCCTCGCCGCACCCGAACAACAGCCCACAGCACCTGCCAAACGTGGCGTGATTTCCTCCTGGCTGATGCCCGCCGCCATCGCGGCCTCTTTCGCAGCGGGCGTCTGGATCACCCCCATCGTGCGCCCCGACGCGCCGCCCCTGCCCGTCGCGGCCACCGGTGGCTGGATCGATTCCATCGCCTCCTATCAAGCGCTTTATGTGACGGAGACACTTGCCGATGCGATGCCAAACGCGGCAGAAACCAGCGCCGTTCTGGCACAGGCCCAATCCGCTCTCGGCGTCGCCATGGCCCCGGCCACAGACGTCGCCGCCCTGGATTTCAAACGCGCGCAGATGCTGGGTTTCAAAGGCAAACCTCTGCTGCAAATGGCGTATCTGTCTGCCGACGGCACACCATTCGCGCTCTGCGTCACCGCCGTCTCCGGTGAAGATCGCGGTGCCAAAACCACCCAGAGCCATGGTTTGACCGGGGTCAGCTGGGTGGAAAACGGCGTGGGTTACCTGCTGATCGGGGGCACCGATGCAGAGGTGGTTGAGGCGCTGTCAGCACAGGTTCAAGCGGTGATCTGATGCAGGGTGCGCATTCACGGCGCCCCCCTTCAATCACCCCGCACGCATTGGTGCGCAATGAATGCGCACCCTACGGCGGACCACGTCAATCATACCGCAACGCCGTCGCCTTCCCCCGGAAGATGTAATACGACAGCACCGTGTACCCCAAAATCGCTGGCAGCACGAACAACGTCCCCAGCAGGATGATGAACAGGCTCTCCGGTGCGGACGCGGCCTCGTAAATGGTGATCTTCTCCGGCACCACATACGGATAGAACGAATAGGCCATCCCGCCATAGGCCAGCGTGAACAGGCCCGTTGCTGCCGCAAAGGGCGTCCACGCCCACTGATCGTCCCGGAACGGCAAGCGCGACAGCTTCCACCACAGGAACCCCACCAGCGCCGCTGACAGGATCGGCAGCGGCGACAGGTACAGCATCTCAGGCCAGCTGAACCATTTGTCAAAAATCCGCACGCTGACAAACGGTGTCGCGAGTGAAATCGCCGCAATACCTGCAACAAGCCCCCAGATCCCGCCCTTGGCCCAGCCAATGGCGCGTTCCTGCAACGCCCCTTCGGTTTTCCAGATCAGCCACGCGGCCCCGATGAAACTATACCCCACCGTCAGGAACACCGCCGTCAGCAGCGCAAAACCCACGTGCGGCAATGTCCAGGTCAGACCCATGATGTACATGCCCAACATGAACCCCTGGCTGAGCGAGGCCATCAAAGACCCCGCAAAGAACGCGCCGTTCCACATGCGCTTCTGCGCAATCGGGGCTTTGGCGCGCATCTCGAACGACACCCCGCGCAGGATCAACCCGATCAGCATCACGAACACGGGCAGATACAGCGCCGTCAGGATCACCCCATGCGCAGGCGGAAACGCCACCAGCAACAGCCCCACGGCCAGCACCAGCCACGTCTCGTTCGCATCCCAGAACGGCCCGATTGAGGCGACAAGCCGATCCTTCTGATCCTCCTCCGCCAAGGGCATCAGCAATCCCACACCCAGATCAAACCCATCCAGTACAACGTAAATCAGGATCGACAGCCCCATCAGCGCCGCGAACGTCCACGGCAGCCAAACAGCGGGGTCTCCAAAGTAATCCATGCCTATTCTCCTGGCTGCAAAGCGGCAACGTTGGCTTCACCCCGTCGCGGATAGCCGCGGGTGGAATAGGGCTCCCCCCGCGTGGCCTTGCGTGCCAGATAGGTGATCACCCCGATGTAGGCCACAATCAGCACCGCATAGACCACCAGATAGCCAATCAGCGTGCCCAGAACCATGCCCGCAGGCACGTCGCTCACCGCGTCTTTGGTCGACAGGACGCCCTGCACCAGCCACGGCTGGCGGCCAATTTCCGTGGTGTACCAGCCTGCAAGCGTGGCAATCCAGCCGCTGAAGCTCATCGCGCAGAAGGCATAAAGCGGCAGCGTCGGCATGTGCCCGGCCCCATAGCGGCGCAGCATCCACACGCCGGCCCAGGACAGCAGCAGCATCGCCATGCCAATGCCCACCATCACCCGGAAGCTGTAGAACACCGGTGCCACGCGCGGGTGCAGCACTTCTCCGTCCTCGCTGACAAAGTCGTTCAGCCCCGGAACCACGCCGCTGGCCTTGTGTTTCAGGATCAGCGACGCACCATTCGGAATGGCGATCTCGAACCGGTTCTCCCGCGCTTCCTCATCGGGAATGGCAAACAGCACCAGCGGAATGTTCGGCCCGGTGTCCCAGTTCCCTTCCATCGCGGCGACTTTTGCGGGCTGGTATTCCAGCGTGTTCAGCCCGTGGAAATCCCCCGCCAGGATCTGCAACGGGATCAGGCTCGCGCCCGTGATGATCCCCACGCGCAGCGCGGTCTTCACGTCTTCACCGCGATCCCCCCACAGCATGCGCAAGGCGGAAATGCCCGCGATCAGGAAGGCCACCGTCAGACCCGACGCCAGCATCATGTGAATGAACCGATAGGGCATCGACGGGTTGAAAACGATCTCCCACCAGCTTGTCGCATGCACCACACCGTCAATGATCTCATACCCCTGCGGCGTGTGCATCCAGGAGTTCAGAACAATGATCCAGAAGGTCGACATCGTGGTGCCGAAGGCCACCAGAAACGTCGCCAGCGTATGCACCCAGGGCTTCACCCGAGAGGCACCGAACAACATGATCCCAAGGAACACCGCCTCCAGAAAGAAGGCCGTCATCACCTCATAGGCCAGCAGCGGCCCGGCCACGTTACCCACAATCTCCATGAACCCCGGCCAGTTGGTGCCAAACTGGAAGGACATCGTGATCCCGGACACAACGCCCATGGCAAAGGACAGGGCGAACACCTTGACCCAGAACATATAGGCATCCATCCACTTGCTTTCGCCCGTCGCGGTGAACCGCAGCCGGAAGAACAGCAAGACCCACCCCAATGCGATCGTGATCGTGGGGAACAGGATGTGAAACGAGATATTTGCACCAAACTGGATGCGCGAGAGGAGAAGTGTGTCCACCGGAAACTCCAAAACCGAAATTCATAACTGTCAGATGATAGGTATCCCCAAACCGCATGAAAAAAAGGCACTGCGACAATAGGTGCAACGCCGCTTGCCCGGCGCGAAACACCTCTGTCCCCCGTCCAGACAAAAGGCCTGCCCAACCTTGTCAGCCGGGCAGACCAATGACCGATCAAACGGAACAGACCGTTACAGTTTGCGCTTTTCCAACGCCATGCCCACGCCTGCTTTCTTCAGGCTGGCATTCACCTCCCGCAGGCTCAGGTCCGACGCAGAAACCGCCATCAGCATCATCGCCAGATCGCGTTCTTCAAACTCCGGCATCTCGGCCGCCTGCAACTCCGCCAGACTCGCAGAAAATCCACCACCCGGCAGGAAGCTGAAGAAACTCTCAGGCTCCACCTCATCAATGGCAGCACCCGACCCTGTCGGCAGCCCGGCTTGCGTCTGATCGTTGATGTCGCCGTTCACATCGAAATAGGTCGCGCGGTTCTGCGGGGTCAGCAGCACCCGTGCGGGCCGGTCCAACTGCGGCTGCAAACTGATCCCGACGCCGTCAAACACGATCACCGGTCGCAGGCGCAGCGTGACATATCCCCTCGCCTCAAAATTCGCAGGCCCCACGGGAGCCGGAAACGGATCACTGGGCAGCACCGCAATCTTGGCCGTCTCATTGGGCGCAATCGTGACGCTGGGGTTCAACACAAAGGACGGCGCCGTCAGCCCGCCCACCAGCGTCGCAGGTGTGTTGTTCACATTTGGCGTGTCGATGAAGGCGATTGTGTTGTTCGCCAGACTGCGATCCGCGTCCGTGACCGACGAGGTGACAAAATTCACCTGAAACGTCAGCTGCGTGTCTTCCAGATTCGTGATGTTCAGAAAATAGCCCTGCAAGACCGTATCCGCGGCACCGCTAGGGGATTGAGGTTTATAGATTAATTCAAAGGATGAAACTTCCATATCGTAAACTCCAAAATAAAATAAAAATCAAAAAATGGCCGAAGCCAACACGAATGGTACGCTTATCATACATCTTTTTACGAGAATCCGGCGCGCTTTCGCCCGTTCAGGGCATGATGAGCGGATTTTGGAGCACGGCCTTCGCTGAAGGTCGCAACACAGATCTGCCCCCTACCCAACGCAGGCCGCATGACCTGCCCAACGGATCAAGTAACAGATTGCAGATCACCAAAGCCGTGATAGGCCTCAAACATGGACACCACCGAAATCCCGGCTGAACCTTCAATGCCCTATGCACTTGCCGCACTTGGCGTCCTGTTTGCGTCCATCTGTTTTGGCTTTGTCCCGCTCTTCAGCCGTGGCCTGACGGATCAGGGCCTCGCCCCCTATGCCATCGCGTTCTACCGCTACATTCTGGCGGCCATGCTGCTGTTGCCGGTGACCCTGCGGTATCTGTCGCAATGGCGCGAAATCCTCTGGGGGATGGGCGCCGGGGCGGTGATGGGCATGGGGTGGATCGGCTATGTCAGCGCGCTTGAAACGGTCCCGGCCTCCACCGTCGGCGTGCTCTACATGACCTACCCGGTGTTCACCGTGCTCATTGCGTGGGTGCTGTTCCGCGAAGGGCCGACGCGCCGCAGCCTCCTTGCTTCAACGCTCATCATCCTCGCGGCAGCCATTGCAGGCGGGCCAGCCTCCGTTCCGGCCGAACAACTGCCGACGTTGCTCTTGTCGCTGGCCGCCCCCTTCGGGTTTGGCTTTGGCATCTGCGTGCTGGTCCACCGGCTGTCCCGTCTGCCGCCATTGGCGCGCATTTCTTCTGTCTCTCTTGGCTCCGTCATCGGGCTGGCACCGCTCATCCTGACCTCCGACATGGCCGAAGTACTGCCATCGGGCCGCCAGCAATGGATGCTGATTGCCGGCATCGGTCTGGTCACCGCGCTGATCCCGCAGCTGATCTACACCATCTGCTCTCCCCTCATCGGCACCACCCGCACTGCCGTGATCGGCAGCGTTGAACTGCCCACAATGTTCGCCATCGGCTTTTTCGCCTTTCAGGAGGCGATCACCGCTTCGCAAGCCATTGGCTGCGTCCTGATCCTGACCGCCATTGCCGTCACCCAAAGCAGATCAACCCGGACCGTGACCACCGTCATCGCGCGCGCGGCAAAGCGGTGATCTAATCCACCGTCACACCCGCCAGCGGTGCCAGCGCGCCGCCCCCGCCTGCATAGGCGTCTATCGCGGCATTCAACCGCTCAAGCGCCTGCGCGGAGGACAGATGCAAACTGTCATAGGCCTGAAAGTTGTGCGGCATGTCCCCCCACAGGTCGAGCGTCACCTCCGCCCCCAGCGCCTTTTGCTTCTGGGCAAACTCGATGATCATATCGCGCAGCACCTCGCGACCGCCTGCTTGCAGATACATCGGGGCAAGGCCTTCGTAATCCTGTGCAATCGGGGACAGAGCCTCCCGTCCGAACCGTTCTTCCGGGTCCAGCCACTGGCCAAACTGCAAAGCCATCCACCCCTGCACCAGATCATATCTGTCATTCTCCCGCAGGCTCGCACCCCGGTCCCCGATGTCCGTCCAGGGGCAGAACCCGGCACAGAGGGCCGGTTGCCGTTCCCCCGCCGTCTTGAGCGCCTGCAACAGCATCAACGCCATGTGTCCACCCGCGCTGTCCCCCGCCACCACGATCCTGTCGGCAGGCACCTCGGCAGTCAGATAGGCCCAGGCCGCCATCGCATCCTCCGCCTGCGCGGGGTGCGGATGTTCCGGCGTCAACCTGTAGTCCGGCGCAAACACCCGCGCGCCTGTGCGGTGGGCCAGCATCTGCGCATAGCGCGCGCTCACCCCGCCATGAAACGCATAGCCACCCCCGTGGAAGTAAAGCAGCACAACCTCCCTGCGCTGCTGTGCAGGGACATACCATTTGGCCCTGAACCCCGCTGCGGGTCGCACATGGACGTCATACACATCGTCCGTTTCAGGCTGGAGGCTGTCGAACAGCAAACGCCCCCGCGCCATGTCGCCGCCGGCCATGGCCCGCGTGAACTGATGCCGGACAAACCGGATGCCCGTCTCCATCTGCGCGTCCCAGTCAGGCGCCATGCGGCGGCCAAGGGCGTGGCGCAGCGCCGTTGCAATCGCGATATGGCTGATCCGGGCAAGGCTGCGCAGCCGCAGCAAAACGGGGCCTGCAAATGAAAGTTTGGCCATCGGGGTTTCCTTTATCTGGACACCCACACTCATTGCCTCCCCCTGGCGCTCCAATATAGAAGGATTGCGTCACATGCGAAGGGTGTCGATGGAACCGATAGCCAGATTGTTTTTGCCGCCCCCTGCCCTGTTCGGCTGCCTGCTGGTCGGCGTCTACCGCAACACGCGCGGGGCCGGGCTCAGCGCGCCGGACCGCACCAACTACTTCCCGGCTTCTCCCATGGCCACCGTGACCCTGATCCGCCATGGCAGCCTGCACATCCTGCCGCCGGGTGCCGATTGGACTGCCGCACACCACTGCCCCAGCCTGCCGCGCCTCACCGCCATGCCCCCGCAGGAAACCCCCGTCACCAGCTGGTCTCCCGGCGATGTGGAGGCGCTGACCCTCGGCATCTACCCCGATGCCTGGCGGACACTTGGGGGCGATCCCGCCTGTTCTGACGTGCCCCCGCCCCTTGCCCGCGCCCTCGCCTGCTTTGACGCGGCACCCGACCCCGAAACCGGCTGGCAGGGCGTTTGCGACACCCTCGTGCCCCACTGGACGCAGGCCCGCCCGACGCCATGGCACCGCGCCACAAACGTCACCGACTGGGTCAAGGGGATCACCACCCGCGCCGCCCTCACCGGTTCAGGCCGCAGCCTGCGCAGCGTCGAACGCCGCATGCAGCGCTTCACCGGCCAGACCCGCCGCACGCTGGAATTCTTCAGCGCCATCGAAACCCTTCAGGGCATCCTACACCGCAACACCGGCGCCCCATTGGCAGAGATCGCCCATGAGGCAGGCTATGCCGATCAATCCCACATGGGCCGCGCTGTCAGACGTGCCACCGGCTTCTCCCCCGCCCGCCTGAACCGGGCCATTCAACATGATGAACCCTTCTGGTGCTACCGCCTGCTGGGAGAGATGTTCTGACCAAGCGCCTCTGTCTCTGACCCGCCTGTCACGCAAGACCGCTTTCCCCCACGTCGAAACTGTGCCTCTATCCTGTACGGGCAGGCAGGATCACACACCATCAGGGAGCGCGGCATGAACAGGTTTGAAACCGATTATCTGATCGCTGGGGCGGGCGCTTCGGGGCTGTCCTTTGCCGACACGCTGCTTGCCGAAACGGACGCGCATATCACGTTGGTGGACAAACGCGACAAACCGGGCGGCCATTGGAACGACGCCTATCCATACGTCCGACTGCACCAACCCTCATCCTATTATGGCGTTGCATCCCGCGATCTGGGCCGTGCCATGCTCGACACGACAGGCCTCAACAAAGGCTATGAAGAACTGGCATCAGGTCAGGAGGTCGCCACCTATTTCCATACGGTGATGAAAGACCGGCTGCTGCAATCGGGGCGCGTCCGCTTCCTGCCCATGTCCGAACATCTGGGCGGCGGGGAGGTGCGGCACCTGCTCTCAAACAAAACCACCCAAATCGATGTGCGCCACCGGTTCGTGGACGCCAGATTGCTGGAAAACGGCATCCCCCTGACCCACCAGCGCACATTCGACGTGGCCGAGGGGGTGGCCTGTATCCCGCCCAACACGCTGCCGCGCATCGCCCCTCAGCACGGCCATTTCACCATCCTCGGCGCGGGCAAGACCGCGATGGACAGTGTCATCTGGCTGCTGGAG
The DNA here is from genome assembly GCF_947500075.1 of uncultured Sulfitobacter sp. GTDB lineage: Bacteria > Pseudomonadota > Alphaproteobacteria > Rhodobacterales > Rhodobacteraceae > Sulfitobacter. The sequence continues at coordinate 100,490 of NZ_CANMQS010000006.1, forward strand.
AATGGCGCGGACGCCGAACAGATCCGCTGGATCGTGCCGCGCGATCCCTGGATGATCAACCGCGCCTTCACCCAGCCCAGCGGCGCGTTCTACCGGGAAAGCTACGGCGGCACCATGCGCCAGATGGAAGCCGTGACCCAGGCCACCTCCATGGATGATCTTGCCGACAGACTGGAAGCCGCAAACCTGTGGATGCGCCTTGATCCAAACGTGCGCCCGGAGATCATGCACGGGCCAACCGTCTCAACGGCAGAACTCCACCGGCTGCGCGAAGTCCGTGACATCCTGCGTATGGGCCATGTCACCGGGATCGAACCGGGCAGCTTGGACCTGGCCGGCGGCAGCTGTCCCGCGCCCGCGGGCTCCCTCTATGTCGATTGTACCGCGCGCGCCCTTGGCCACTCCAACACTTGGCCGATCTTTCAGGAGGACCAGATCGCCCTGCAAATGATCCGCCTCTACCAGCCAACATTCAGCGCCGCCCTGATCGCCAAAATCGAAGCGAGCTTTGAGACAAACAAGGCCAGGAACGCGCTGGCCATCCCCGTACCGATGACCGACACGGTCCACAGCTGGGTCGTGTCACAACTTGCCAATGCCATGAACCAGTTCAACTGGTCGCAGAACCCCCGGATCAAGGATTGGATCGCCACCTGCCGCCTTGACGGCTTTGGCCGCGCAGGCCGCGAAGTGGACCGCTCGGATCCGGAAGTGCAGGAAATCTATAACCGCATAAAGGCGCTGTCGATGCCCGCCTTCTCCAGCATGCAGAAACTCGCCGCGACACAGTAGACGACGGATGCAATCAAAAAGGCCCGCCAATAAGACGGGCCTTTTCATCAATCACTTCAAATGCAGATCAGTCGCTCGGCCCAAGCGCCGACAGACCTTTGAGAATATCAATGGCATAGGCCAGCTGATAATCCTCTTCCCGCAGCTCTGCGGCTTTCTCCGCCTTCGCACGATCCTCTTCGATCTGCTTGATCTCGTCTTCGGTCAGGCTGTCGTTGTTCAGGCTGCCGCGCAGATCGGCCTCTGACCGGGAGCGGCGGCGGGGCGTATCCTCCGCCTCTTCCTCAACGCGGGCGGGGGGCTGTGCCACGACGATGTCGGGGGACACGCCCAGCGCCTGAATGGACCGGCCTGACGGCGTGTAATACCGCGCCGTGGTCAGCCGCATCGCGCCATTGCCGCGCAGCGGCATCACCGTCTGCACCGACCCTTTGCCAAAGCTCTTGGTGCCAATGACCACCGCGCGGCGGTGATCCTGCAACGCCCCCGCCACAATCTCGGAAGCCGAGGCCGACCCCCCGTTGATCAGCACCACAATCGGCTTGCCACCAGACAGATCGCCCGGCGTCGCATTCACCCGGTCGCCATCTTCCAGCGCGCGGCCACGGGTCGACACGATCTCTCCTTTTTCAAGGAAGGCATCCGACACCGCAATCGCCTGGTTCAGCAATCCGCCCGGATTGTTGCGCAGATCAATAACGATACCATTGATGTTGTCCGCACCCCCTGCCGCTTCAAACTGCGCTTCCAGCCCCTCTTTCATCTTCGGATAGGTCTGCTCATTGAAGGTGCTCAGACGCAGCACAGCGGTGTTGCCTTCCAGCCGCGCGCGCACGGCCTGCAACTGAATGGTGTCGCGGATGATGGAGACATCGAACGGCTCCGGCTCGCCTTCGCGCACCACGGTGATCACAATCTCCGACCCCACCGGCCCGCGCATCAGCTCCACCGCATCATCCAGCAACAGACCCAACAGGCTCTCGCCATTCACATGGGTGATGAAATCCCCCGCTTCGATCCCAGCTTCGGCGGCAGGCGTGCTGTCGATGGGCGAGACGACTTTGACAAAACCGTCTTCCTGCGTGACCTCAATGCCAAGACCGCCGAACTCACCGCGGGTCTGTTCCCGCATCTTGGCGGCGTCCTTGGGGCTGAGGTAGCTGGAATGCGGGTCAAGCGATGTCAGCATGCCGTTGATGGCCGCTTCGATCAGATCACTGCTTTCCACCTCTTCCACGTATTGCGCGCGGATGCGCTCGAAAATGTCGCCAAACAGATCCAGCTGCTCATAGACATTTTCCGTCTTCGCGGTTTCCTGCGCCAGCAGCGGCCCCGCGATCTGCGTGGTGGCAATCACACCCGCAGCCGTGCCGCCCAATGCGGCCATTACAAACTTTTTCATTCCCTACTCATCCTTGTCCGTTCGGAACCAATCCAGTGGATCCTGTGAGGTCGTATTATCTCTTACTTCTATATAGAGCGTTTCTGAACGCTCAGGACCAGACCCTTCACGAAGGGGTGACAATCTATCGCCACTTTCCGGCACGTCACCGCCCATCAGCCCAATCGGTGTGCCCGCCGCAATCACCTGCCCCGCTTCGCCGTAAACCGTCTCCAGTCCCGCCAGCACAAACAGCGTGTTCGCCCGTGGCTCCAGGATCACGACATTGCCGAAATCCAGCAGCGGCCCGGTATAGCGGATGGTGGCTGCCGTGGGCGTGGTGACAATGGCGCGCGGATGTGTGGCCACGATAATGCCGGGACGTTTGACGCCTGCGGCATCCGCTTCGCCTGTCCGGCGCAGCACAATCCCCTGCACCGGCAAAGCCAGCGCGCCAATCTGCCCTTCCAGCGTGATCGGCCCCGGCGCAATTGCATCCGTTGCGATCTCCGACAAGCCGCTGGCAAAACCCTCCAGCGTTTCGCTCGACGCAATCAGGATCGCCGTGCGCACCGGATCTGCGGTGAAACGGCGCGGCAAATCCGTGCGGTCCGCCATCGCCTGATTAAGCGCCGCACGCGCCTGCTGTATCTGGGTCAGCCCGTCTTTCATCCGTATTGCCGCATCCACCTGCAAGGTCCGCAGGGTCTGCACATCCTCCAGATCACGGCGCAGCTGATCGGCCTGCTTGTTCAGCGCCGGTGTCAGCTCTGCCAGCAACATGCCTGCCCGCGCCGTCCCCATCGGCCCCTGCGGGTGCAGCAGGATCACCGGCGATGCCTCCGCCCCAATGCTCTGTAACGCGCCGAGCAGTTCTGCCACTTCCGCGTCGCGCGACTGCAATTTCTGGCTCAACTGCGCCTCATTGATCGCCGCCTGCCGCAACCCCTCGCGCATCGCGGTCAACCCGGTCTCGAACGCCTGTATGGTCTGGGTCAGCGCCCGCACCCGGTCCCGTGCCCCATCTGCGGCATCAAGGCTCAGGGACGCTTCCTCCAACGCCGCCGCCGCTTCCCGCGCCTGCGCGGCAATCTCGCTGCGGGCCATCAACGCCCCCGGCATCATCGCGACAACGGCCAGAGCCGCCACTGCCAACCGCATCCTCATCGGATCAAACACTCCCCGGTCATCTCCGGTGGCGGTGCGATCCCCATCAGATGCAGCACCGTCGGTGCCAGATCCGCCAGCCGCCCGTCCTTCAGATGCGCGCCCTCGGGTCCGCCCACCAGCGCCACCGGCACCGGGTTCAGCGTATGCGCGGTATGCGGCCCGCCGGTCTCGGGATCAATCATCACATCGCAGTTGCCATGATCCGCCGTCACAACCATCGCACCGCCCGCCTTTTCCAAAGCAGCCACAACCCGGCCCAAACCGGCATCCACCGCTTCACAGGCCGCCATCGCCGCCGCCAGATCACCGGTATGCCCGACCATATCGGGGTTCGCATAATTCACCACGATCAGGTCATAGCCCGCTTCAATCGCCCCGATCAGCCTGTCGGTCACCTCGGCAGAGGACATCTCAGGCTGCAAATCATAGGTCGCCACAGCGGGTGACTTCGGCATGAACCGGTCCTCACCCTTCTCCGGCACCTCCACACCGCCGTTCAGAAAGAAGGTCACATGGGGGTATTTCTCCGTCTCGGCAATCCGGAACTGCCGCAACCCCTTGCCTGCGACCCAGGCGCCCAGCGTGTTCACAATCTCCGGCTTGGGATACATCGTGGTCATATAGGCGGCATGCGCGGTTGAGTATTCGGCCATCCCCATCAACGCCGCCCAATCAGACCTTGCCCCGACCGCGTAGGCATCGAAATCCGGCGCGCCCAAGGCTGCCATGATCTCCCGCGCCCGGTCCGCGCGGAAGTTCAGACAAAACAGCGCATCGCCATCCTGAACGCCTTCATACCCCGGCAACACCGCAGGCAAGATGAACTCATCACTCACATCACCCGCATAAGACGCCTCAACCGCCGCTGCTGCGCTCTCAGCCCGCACCCCGTCTCCCGACAGGATCGCCGCCACCGCCTTGGCCACCCGGTCCCAGCGGTTGTCCCGGTCCAGCGCATAATACCGCCCGCTCACCGTCCCGATCCGCGCACTGTCCGGCAGCGCCTCGACCAGCGTCTCCAGATACCCCAACGCCGTGCGCGGCCCCACGTCACGGCCATCGGTCACGGCATGCACAACGCTCCGCACACCCGTAGCATCCAATGCCTTCAGCGTCGCAATCAAATGGCTGATATGCCCATGCACCCCACCGTCCGAGACAACGGCAAGCAGATGCGCCTCGCCCCCCGTGCCCTGTACTTTCTCAATGAAATCAAGCAATCGCGGGTTCTTTGCATAGGACCCCTCCTCAATCGCCAGATCAATCGCGCCCAGATCCATCGCCACCACGCGGCCTGCGCCAATGTTGGTGTGGCCAACTTCCGAATTGCCCATCTGCCCGCGCGGCAGACCAACATCCGGACCATGGGTGATCAACGTCGCGTTCGGGCAATCCGCCATCAACCCGTCAAACACCGGCGTATCCGCCAGCAGAGGCGCATTGCCCTCCCGCTCAGCGGACAACCCCCATCCATCAAGAATACACAACACGACCGGTTTCGGCGGGCTCATCAACGCGCTCTTTCTGCTCTGACCTGGTTTTTGGGGCCTTGTAGCTTGAGTTGGGGCCCGCGTGAACCTTTTTCCCGCCTGAAAGATGCGCATGAATCGGATTGGTCAGGCCCCTCAACCACGCCACAACAGGGCAATACAGCCAAAGGAGCACAAAATGCACATCCACGCCCTCCCCACCGACCTTGTCCGCGACCTGCAAAACGGCGGCACCGACGCCCACGGCAACGCGCCTGAGCGCGCCGTCTCCATCGGCGTTGGCATGCCCTGCCGCCACTGCATGAAAAACGTGCCCGAGGGCGACGAGATGCTGATCCTCGCCCACCGCCCCTTCGCCGAACTGCACCCCTACGCCGAAAGCGGCCCGATCTTCCTCTGCGCAGCCCCTTGCGTGCGCGGCGGCGGCTCATCGGACCTGCCCCCCGTCCTCACAAACTCTCCCACCTATCTGGTCAAAGCCTACGACGCCCGCGAACGCATCATCTACGGCACGGGTGCCATCACTCCGTCCGATCAGATCACCAGTCGCGCCGCCACGTTGATGGAGGACCCGCATGTGGCATTCGTCGATGTCCGCTCGGCCAAAAACAATTGCTATCTGGCCCGGATCACCCGCTAAGCCGCGCCTATGCCTTGTCGCGCCGGGTCGCATTGGGCATATAGGCTGCAGCACAAAAGCCAAGGACACGAGCCATGACCCAAGACGCGCCCGAAACCCGGATCGTGAACGCCTACCGCATCGCCTGCGACGGCGGCGAAGGTGCCTTGGGCCACCCCCGCGTCTGGCTGCAAATCCCACGCGACACCGGCTGGGTGGAATGCGGCTATTGCGACTGCAAATTCGTCCACGCCGATTTTGAGGGCAAGGTCTGATCCCGGACGGCCCGCCCGCCGCCCCTTCCAAATGGTTCTAAAAACCCCGCCGGAGGCATGAAATCTCTTCTGGACCGCCAAAAGAGATTTTAACGCTCCGCGGGGGTTTTTAGAACCATTTGGAAGCAGCAACAGCGCGCAATGTCCACTGGCAGCGCCTGTGGCTTCGTGTCAGAAAGGGGCAACTTGAAGGGGAGCACGCACATGGCATTCGGCAAAGGACATCACCTGCACCTGATTGACGGATCCGCGTTCATTTTCCGCGCCTATCATGCCTTGCCGCCGCTCACGCGCAAATCCGATGGCCTGCCGATTGGCGCGGTATCGGGCTTTTGCAACATGTTGCAGCGCTATGTGCAGGACAACGCAGGGCCCGATGCGCCCACCCATGTTGCGGTGATCTTTGACAAGGGCAGCCACACCTTCCGAAACGACATGTACGACCAGTACAAAGCCAATCGTGAAGCCATGCCCGAGGATCTGCGCCCGCAGATCCCGCTCACCCGCACCGCAACCCATGCCTTCAACATCGCCTGCGAGGAGAAGGAGGGGTTCGAAGCCGATGACATCATCGCCACCCTCGCCGTGCAGGCCCGTGCCGCAGGCGGGCGCTGCACCATCATTTCATCCGACAAGGATCTGATGCAACTGGTCGGTGACGGCGTTGAGATGTTCGATGCGATGAAGAACAACCGCATCGACCGCGAAGGGGTGCTGGAGAAATTCGGCGTCTACCCCGAACGTGTGGTGGATGTGCAGGCGCTGGCCGGCGACAGCGTGGACAATGTCCCCGGCGCGCCGGGCATCGGCATCAAGACCGCCGCGCTGCTGATCAACGAATACGGCGATCTGGAAAGCCTGCTGGCGCGCGCCGAGGAGATCAAGCAGCCCAAGCGCCGCCAGACCCTGATCGACCACGCCGAACAGATCCGCCTTTCCCGCCGTCTGGTGCTGCTGGATGAAAACACCCCGCTTGATTTCACCCTCGATGATCTTGAGGTCCGCGAACCCGACCCCGAAAAGCTGCTGGCATTCCTGGCAGAGATGGAATTCCGCACCCTCACCAAGCGCATCGCAGACCAGCTGGGAGCAGATGCGCCCGCCATCGAAGACACCCCCGCCCTGCCCGACGCGCCGGATGTTGAGGCGATCCCCTTTGATGCCCAGAAATACGAGCAGGTCGGAGACGCGGCCGCCCTGCAAAACTGGATCGACCTGATCTATGAACATGGCCACGTGGCCGTGGACACCGAAACCACCGGCCTTGATGAGATGACCGCCGATCTCGTCGGCATCTCCCTTGCCGTCAATCCCGGCCACGCCTGCTACATTCCGCTTATTCACAAGGCCAACCGCGGTGATGATCTGTTTGGCTCAGATGATCTGGCCGAAGGGCAGATGCCGCTGGAAACCGCGCTTGAGATGCTCAAACCCGTGCTGGAAGACGCCAGCATCCTCAAGATCGGGCAGAACATGAAATATGACGCCAAGATCTTTGCCCAGATCGGCATCACGGTGGCGCCCTTCGATGACACGATGCTGATGTCCTACGCCCAGCACGCAGGCCTGCATGGCCACGGCATGGACGCCCTGTCCGAGCGCTATCTCAATCACACGCCCATCCCGATCAAACCCCTGCTCGGCTCCGGCAAATCCGCAATCACCTTTGACAAGGTACCGCTGGAAGACGCGGTCAAATACGCCGCCGAGGATGCCGACATCACCCTGCGCCTCTGGCAATTGCTGAAGCCACAACTCCACATGGCGCAGGTCACGAAAGTCTATGAAACCCTCGAACGTCCGCTGGTGCCTGTGCTGGCGGACATGGAACGCTCCGGCATCAAGGTCGACCGCGACACGCTTTCGCGCATGTCAAACGCCTTTGCGCAGAAAATGGCGGGGCTGGAGGATGAGCTCTACGAACTCGCCGGTCGCAAATTCAACGTAGGCTCCCCCGCGCAGGTCGGCGAAATCCTCTTTGATGAGATGGGTCTGGAAGGCGGCAAAAAGGGCAAGACCGGCAAATACGCCACCGGGGCCGATGTGCTCGAAGACCTCGCTACCGAACATGAACTCCCCGCGCGCGTGCTGGACTGGCGGCAATTGAGCAAACTCAAATCGACCTACACCGACGCGCTTCAGGACCATATCAACCGCGACACCGGCCGGGTGCACACGTCTTACTCCATCGCGGGTGCCTCCACCGGCCGCCTCGCCTCCACCGATCCCAACCTGCAAAACATCCCGATCCGCACCGAAGAAGGCCGCCGCATCCGCGAGGCTTTTGTCGCGGAACCCGGCAAGACGCTGGTGGCGCTCGATTACTCGCAGATCGAACTGCGCATTCTGGCCCATATCGCCGACATCCCGGCCCTCAAGGAAGCCTTCGCCCGCGGCGATGACATCCACGCCATGACCGCGTCAGAGATGTTCGACGTCCCGATGGAGGACATGACCCCCGACATCCGCCGCCGCGCCAAGGCGATCAACTTCGGCGTGATCTATGGCATCTCGGGTTTCGGTCTGGCGCGCAACCTGCGCATCCCGCGCTCAGAGGCGCAGGGCTTCATCGACCGCTACTTCGAACGTTTCCCCGGCATCCGCACCTACATGGATGACACCAAGGCTTTCGCCAAGGAACACGGCTACGTCCAGACCCTCTTCGGTCGCAAGATCCACACACCCAACATCACCGCCAAAGGCCCGCACGCAGGCTTTGCCGCCCGTGCCGCGATCAACGCGCCCATTCAGGGCACCGCCGCCGACGTGATCCGCCGTGCAATGATCCGCATGCCGGACGCCATCGCCGACCTGCCTGCGAAGATGCTGCTGCAAGTGCATGACGAATTGCTGTTTGAAGTGGAAAACGGGCAGGAAGACGCCCTGATCGCTGCCGCCCGCGAGGTGATGGAAAACGCGAATGATCCGGTGGTGAAGCTGGACGTGAAGCTGACAGTGGACGCTGGAACGGGGGCGAATTGGGCGGCCGCGCATTGATGCACCTGCATCACGCATAACCCGCCCCCGCTGTGCCCCGCGCAGCACCAAGACCACTTGGCCCTCCGGAAGAAGCCGCGCGCGGGCCGTTTATTCAGTGGTAGTTATCCACCTTGATCTGCATTTCGGCGCACTGACGGAAAAAGCGCATGACGGACCGAAGCACGATGACCGGTGGCGAAAGTCTGGGGCTCATCTGATGTGACGTATGACGGGACATTCTTTTTCTCCTGCTGCTGCCACAGTTCTAGCGTAAGTCGCTCGGCCGATCTGTGACCTGGGACACAAAAGCCGACAATTTCCTCACCCACACATCACGCCAGACCCGCAACACACTGAAATCAAACACAAAATCTTCTCCCCCATCCAGCCGGAATTCTCCCTGCATCCCACAGGGGACAGATATGCTACACTGCGCCATCATGCGGATCGGAGGCGTCTCATGTTGGCCGGAGCTGACCTTCTCGAAGACATTGCATCGCGGGACCTGCGCTCGGTGCTGTTGGCCGCGGCCAAACCCGTCAGACTGCCCGCCGGTGAAACCCTCTTTGAAGAGCACGATCAGGGCGATGCGCTCTATGTGCTGCTCGAAGGCCGGGTCGAGCTTTCCGTGGCCTGTGAAGATGGCCGCAAACTGGGGCTGGATGTTCTGTCCAGCGGGGCGGTCTTCGGTGAAATCGCCTTGTTCGATCCGGGTGCCCGCACCGCTTCCGCGACTGCACTGGAAAACTGCCGCCTGCTCAGGCTGCGCCATCACGATCTGAGAAAAGCCATCGAAGGCAACGCCGCACTGGCGTTTGAACTGCTGCGCCTGATGGGGCAGCGCATGCGGTATATGAACACCCAGCTGCATGAATACGTCTTCATGCCCCTGCCCCAGCGGCTGGCCCGCAAGGTGCTGCATTTCACACGGGCGGATGCGGGCAAAAGCAGCCTCAAACTGTCGCATTCCGAACTGGCCGAACTGGCCGGCGCCTCCCGGGAGGCGGTGTCAAAAGTGCTGTCGCACTGGAAAAAGCAAGGCATCCTGAAAACCGGGCGCGGGTCGGTGGAGCTCTTGAACCACGGCGCCCTGCGGGAGATAGCGGGGATCTGAGAGGGGCAGGCAACGCCCCTCCGGTCTCCTGCGTGACTTGGGGTGTCGCCAATGATACGATCCGCACATGAACGACGGCTATGCACTTGAAAGAGCGACCAAAGACCACGCCAAGGGCATCAGTATCATGATCCGGGCCGCGATTGAGAAGGTCAATGCAAAGGACTATCCACCGGCCGAAATTGAACGCCTCGTCCGGAACTTTTCAACTGCGAAAGTTCGGGAAATGTTAGCGCAAAGGCAGACCCTGGTCGCCCTCGCCGAAGGGAAGGTTGTTGGCACAGGAGCGCTTCAAGGCGCTGAAATAAAGTCTGTTTTCGTTTCGCCCGATTGGCACCGAAAAGGGATCGGCACAGCCTTGGTATGTGAATTGGAGCGGATCGCCGCGCGCGAAGGACATGCTACTCTTGAGGTTTCTTCTTCCCTTTCCGCAACTGTCTTATATGCGGCCTTGGGATATAGTGAGAGATCGCGGAAATTCTTTGCGGAAGAGGAAACCGTCACAATGTCGAAAGTGACGGACAAAACCCCATTGGCTTGACCCCTGAACGCACTCACCACCTCGGAAATCACGAAACACACCCCATGCCCCCAATCCTCTACACCTTCCGCCGCTGCCCCTACGCCATGCGCGCCCGCCTTGCCATTGACGTGGCCCTGACCCCCGTTCACCTCCGCGAGGTCAAGCTGGCGGCCAAACCCAAGGCTTTCCTCGACGCCTCCCCCAGCGCCACGGTGCCCTGCCTCGTCACCGACACCCAAACCATCGACGAAAGCCGCGACATCATGCTCTGGGCGCTGGCGCAGCACGATCCCGAGGGCTGGTTGGACATGCCTGCCGAAGGGCACGCCCTGATCGACCTCTGCGATGGCCCGTTCAAACACGCGCTCGACCGCACCAAATACGCCACCCGCTACCCGGATGAAGACCCAATCACCCACCGGGCAGAGGCCGCCACTTTCCTCTCCGATCTCAACGCCCGGATCACCACGCATGTCTTCGGCCACCCCACCCTCGCCGATGCCGCGATCCTGCCGTTCGTCCGGCAGTTCGCCTTCATCGACAAACCATGGTTTGACGCACAGGACTGGCCCAACCTGCAAAATTGGCTCGCCCGGTTTTTGCACAGCGATGCCTTTGCGCGCATCATGCCGAAATTCCCAATCTGGGCCCCCGGCGATGCCCCCGTGACCTTGCCCGCCACCGCACACCAAGCGCATTAGGATTTCATTAAGCTTTCCGCAGAACACTGCCGCAGCGCTGCATCAAAACAATTTAAATCGAATCCCCCCGAAGCGCAGCGCGTTCTGCACCCAAGGAGGTCTCTTTTTCATGACACGTTTTCAAACTCTGCTCACATCCGCGCTGCTCAGCCTGACGCTGACCCCATCCGCGCAGGCCACAACGCTGGTCGATCAAGGCATTGCGATGCGCGATTTCGCAACCAACCTGCTCTGGCTCGATCTGGATCAGACAAATGGCTTGTCACCCAACGCTGCCCTTTCCGCGTTTCCCAATTTTCGCATGGCCACCCATGGCGAAGTTGTCACGTTGTTCCTCAATGCCGGGTTCGACGGCCAGTTCGAGGTGCCCAACACAACGACGAACTTTGATGCCGCTTCACTCTTGACCGATCTGCTGGGCACCACTGCCAGCTTTACCGTTGGCGGCGTTCCAAAAACGGTCGGCCAGGGGTGGGCAGATGATGGAAATGTGTTCCGCGAGCCTTTCTACGAAATCAACTACCCATCAGGGCAGGCTCCGACTGGCAGGTTCTTCGGGGGGAACGCATTCAGCAATTCCGGGACGCAAGCAATCAACGGTGTCGGCACCTTCCTCGTCAGCCAGGTCCCCCTGCCCACAACACTTCCGCTGCTTCTCTCCGCCCTCGCTCTGATCGGCCTCCAGATGCGCGGCAAAAAGCGGCGCGCTGCCCCCGCCTGATCCACCTGTTGCCGTCACCCCAAACCATCGCACGGTCGCTTAACATCTGGCCCAAAATCCGGCTTTGTGCACCGCCGGTGCACAACCTGTGTACAGGTTGTGTACATATTTCGGCGGTTAACGCTTTGTGAATCCCCGGAATTAACCAAATCGGGGCGTACGGGCGCTATTTGGTCAATCTGGCCACAAGACGCCGTGTGATTGGCGCCACAATCAGCACCGCCGGAAAGGCAACCGCCCAGCTTGGCAGCCATGACCCGATCCAGGCTGCAACAAACCCGTCACTCAGCCCGATCACCCGCAGGGTTGAGATGCCGGAGACCATGAAGGACATCAGTCCCGACAGGATAAATCCGAACAACACAGGGGCAAATCGGGCAGGGATCATGGCAGGGGCATCCTTCGGTCGGCGCATCTGTCGCCGCAGCTATACCGCGCACCGCATCCCGTCAATTGTCGGCAGGTGCAAATCACGGCCATCGGGTGCCTCTATTCTTCCTCAAGCATCTCTTTAGATGGGATAATTTCGAAAAACTGGCCACCCGACCAGACGCCGAACCAACCGTCATGATGCACACCCAGATCCACCAATCGGTAGAACGACTTGCGGTCGATCAACGCCTCCAGATTGCGCCGGATCAAAACATAGGGCGAGGGCTCCCCGGTCACGTCATCACGCTCCACCCGAATGGGCAGGGAGGGCCCTGCGATCGCCACATCGTCAAGATTCGTTGTAAAACGCAATTGCTGGTCCTCGCCCGTGCCAACCGCATCAAAGTCCACCGCGACAAAGGGCGCATCTTCCACCCGAATGCCTACTTTTTCGACAGGGGTGACCAAAAAATATTTGCCATCTTCACGCAACAGTATCGTTGAGAAGAGCTTAACAAGCTCAATCCGCCCAATTGGCGTGCCTTCATAGAACCAGGTGCCATCCCGGCGGATTTCCATGTCCAGATCACCGCAAAACGGCGGGTTCCATTTCTCAATCGGCGGCAATCCGCGCCCCTTCGCGGCCTGCGCAGACGCCGCCAGACTGGATGCGGTCGGGGTAACGGTTTTTTGTCCACTCATCGCTTTTGCCATTTCATCAAGAAGAGATACATCTACACTGAACCCAAATAGTCCAAGGGATGCAATTGTCATGAGCCAAGCAGAAGACATGGTCGCCGAAATCGAGGCGCTGGGCGGGAAGCTGGCCGATGCCAAGCAATCCATCACCAACCGCTTTATCGGTCAGGAACGGGTGGTGGACCTGACGCTGACCGCCCTTCTGTGCGGCGGCCACGGGTTGCTGATCGGCCTGCCGGGACTTGGAAAAACCCGGCTTGTGGAAACACTTAGCACCGTGATGGGCCTGCATGGCAACCGGGTGCAATTCACCCCGGACCTGATGCCTGCGGACATTCTGGGCTCCGAAGTGCTCGACACCTCCGAAGACGGCTCGCGGTCCTTTCGCTTCATTGAAGGTCCGATTTTCTGCCAGCTTCTGATGGCAGATGAGATCAACCGCGCCAGCCCGCGCACCCAGTCCGCCCTGTTGCAGGCGATGCAGGAAAAGACCGTGACCGTCGCGGGACAGGCCCGCCAACTGGGCATGCCGTTCCACGTGCTTGCCACGCAAAACCCGATTGAGCAGGAAGGCACCTACCCCCTGCCCGAAGCGCAGCTGGACCGTTTCCTCGTGCAGATCGACGTCGCCTACCCCGACCGGGATACGGAGCGTGACATCCTCCTCGCCACCACCGGGGAGAGCGAGGCTGAATCCACGGAAGTCTTTACAACTGAAGAACTTTTAGCCGCCCAGCGCCTCCTGCGCCGGATGCCCGTGGGCGAGTCTGTGGTGGAGATGATCCTCGATCTGGTGCGCGCCTTCCGCCCCGACGAAGACGGCGTCAGCCAGCAGGTGCGTGAAACCGTGGCATGGGGTCCCGGCCCGCGTGCGGCGCAGGCTCTGATGCTCGCCGTGCGCGCCCGCGCGCTGCTGCAAGGGCGGCTGGCTCCTTCCGCCGAAGACGTGCTGGACATGGCCCGCCCCGTCCTCAGCCACCGCATGGCGCTGAACTTCGCCGCCCGTGCCCGCGGCGACAGCTTGCAGACGTTGATTGATGAGACCTCCGCCAGCCTGACCGGATCCAGGGCTGCCGCGTGACCACGCCCGTCTCCCTGCGCGGCGCCGCTGAAGAGCAGGCCGACCGCTTTCCCGCCCTGCTGGCGCGGGCAGAGCATCTTGCCGGTGCTGTCCTTCTGGGCGCACACGGGCGCAGGCGTGCAGGGCTGGGCGATGATTTCTGGCAATACCGGCCCGCGCAAATGGGCGACAGCCGCCGGATGATTGATCACCGACGTTCGGCCATGGGCGATCAGGAGTTCGTGCGCGAACGCGAATGGCAAATCGCTCAATCGGTGATGCTCTGGGTGGATCAGGGCGCGTCGATGCGGTTCTCTTCTGACCCGAACCTGCCGGAGAAATCCGAACGCGCCCGCGTTCTGGCCATGGCCGCAGCCATCCTGCTGGTGCGTGGCGGCGAACGTGTGGGCTTTACCGGCACCACTCTGCCACCCCGCCGGGGCAATGCGCAGATCCTGCGGATCGCCGAAATGCTCTGCGAGGATGACGCAGCCGACTACAGCCCGCCCGAACACCGCGCGATGATCCCCCATGCCCGCGCCGTGTTCATCTCTGATTTCATGGGCGATCTGGCCGAAGTGCAACTGGCCCTGACCAAAGCCGCCGACCGGGGCGTGCGCGGCGTGTTGTTCCACATCCTCGACCCTTCGGAGGAAGCGTTCCCCTTCACCGGACGGACCATCTTTGAAAGCATGGGCGGCACGCTGCGCCATGAAACGCTCAAGGCAAACGACCTCAAGGACCGCTATCTGGAGCGGCTGGCAACACGCAAGGCAGAGCTGCAATCGCTCTGCGCCGTGACGGGCTGGCAGTACGGCCTGCACCACACCGACGCCTCCGCGCAATCAGCGCTTCTGTGGCTCTATGGTGCACTGGCCGCACGTGTGGGCGTGGCCGCATGACGGTTCTGGGTGGCATCGGTTTCACGGCCCCCTGGCTGTTGGTGGCGCTTGCAGCGCTGCCGATCCTCTGGCTGATCCTGCGCGCCGTACCGCCCGCCCCCCTGCGCCGCCGCTTTCCTGGGGTGGCACTGCTGTTGGGTCTGCGCGACGATGAAAGCGTGTCGGACCGCACGCCGTGGTGGCTGCTTTTGCTGCGCATGCTGGCGGTGGCTGCCATCATCCTTGGCCTTGCCGGTCCCATCCTGAACCCCGAAGAACAACGTGCCGAAGGCGACGGTCCTTTGCTTATTCTGCTGGATGGCAGCTGGGCCGGGGCCACGCGCTGGCCTGCCCAGACCGAAGCGATTGAAGCGCAGTTGTCCCGCGCAGGCCGTGCTGGCCGCACAGTGGCTTTCATGACCCTGACGCAGCCCGAACCGCCTATGTTCCAAAGCGCGGACGTCTGGCGCACACGGCTTGCCGGGTTGCAGCCTGCGCCCTGGCAACCCTCCCCCGATCACGCCGCCCGACTGGCAGAGATCGTGGATGAGATGGAGGCTTTTGACACCCTTTGGTTCAGCGATGCGCTTGATTTCGAGGGGCGCGACGCTGTGCTGTCTGCCCTGCAATCCCAAGGCGCGGTGGAGGTCTACCAGACCGCCGCCAATGTGCTGGCCATCGCGCCCGCGACCTATGAAGACAACGTGGTGACCCTATCTGTGAGCCGCGCCGTGCCCGGTGTGGCGCGCTCTGTCTCCATCCTTGCGGAGGGGCGTGATCCGGCGGGCAACGCCCGCAATCTGGCAACCGCTACGGCAGAATTCGGCCCCGGTGATACCCAGATCAGCACGGACCTGTCGCTGCCCGCCGAACTGCGCGCGCGGATCACCGGGTTCTCCATCGCCGGGCAACGCTCTGCCGGGGCGATCACGCTGGTCGATGATGGATTGCAACGCCGCGAAGTGGCGCTGATCGGCGGGCGCAACGACCGTGAAGGCCTGCAACTGCTGTCCCCGCTGCACTACATCGAACAGGCGCTCGCCCCGACGGCGGACCTGATCGACGGCGGCATCGCCGAAGTCCTGCCCGCCAACCCCGATGTGATCGTTCTGGCCGACATCGCGACCCTGTCTGAAGCGGAAACCACACCGCTGCTCGATTGGATCGACCGTGGTGGCATGCTGATCCGGTTCGCGGGCCCCCGCATCGCCGCCAGCGACGTCAGCCGCATTGACGAAGATCCGCTGATGCCCGTCCGCCTGCGCGCCGGTGGCCGCAGCGTTGGTGGCGCGATGAGCTGGGGAGAGCCGAAGTCCCTTGCCCCCTTCCGCGACACCTCCCCTTTTTTCGGACTGACCTTGCCCGATGACGTCTCCGTCACGGCGCAGGTCGTGGCCCAACCCGACCCCACATTGGCCGAACGTGTCATAGCGGCACTCAGCGATGGCACCCCGCTGGTCACCCGCAAGAACGTCGGACAGGGACAGATCGTGTTGTTCCATGTGACGGCAACAGCAGAATGGTCCTCCCTGCCGCTGTCGGGTCTGTTTGTGCAGATGATGGAACGCCTCGTCGTGTCCTCCGCCGCCAACACGCCGGAGGCGGAGGACCTTGCAGGCACCACTTGGACCCCACTGCGCGTCATGGATGGCTATGGCACCCTGTCGGACGCGGGCACGCTGCCCGGCGTGGACGGCGCAGACCTGATTGATGCCGCCGCCGGTCCCGCACTGCCCCCCGGCATCTACGCCAACGCGGACCAGCGTTTTGCCCGCAACGTCTTTGCCGCCGGAGACACGCTGACACCCGCGACATGGCCCGCCTCCGTTCCCGTGCGGGGATTGAGCGTTGCGCCGGAACAGCCCATCGCCGGATGGCTGCTCAGCCTTGCGATCCTTCTGCTGGCGGTTGATGTGCTGGCCTCCCTCGCCCTGTCCGGGCGTCTTTTCAGCACCAATTCAAAAGCGCGCACCGCCGCCGGACTGGCCCTTGCCCTGCTGCTCCTCCCCGCGCCTCAGGCGCAGGCCCAAAGCGATGCAGAGCTTGAGGAATTCGCGCTGGCCGCCACGGTTGAGGTCTCGCTCGCCTATGTCATCACCGGTGACCGCCGCCTTGATGAGATTTCCGAAGCAGGCATGCGCGGGCTTTCGGACACGCTGTTCTTCCGCACCTCGGTGGAGCCTGCGCAGCCCACCGCCGTCGACCTTGAGACGGATGAACTGGCCTTCTTCCCGATCCTCTACTGGCCCATCACACCCGACCAGCCGCGCCCCTCGTCCGAGGCATATGTGAAACTGAACGACTACCTGCGTTCTGGTGGTCTGATCCTGTTTGACACCCGCGACGCGGACATCGCGCGGTTCGGCGCGGCCAGCCCCAATGGCCGCAAGCTGCAAGACCTTGCTGCCCCGCTGGACATTCCCCCGCTGGAACCACTGCCCAGCGACCATGTGCTGACCCGCACCTTCTACCTGTTGCAGGATTTCCCCGGCCGCCACATCAGCCGCGATGTCTGGGTTGAGGCCGCCCCCCCGGACGCAGAACAGACCCCCGGCATGCCCTTCCGCAATCTCAACGACGGTGTGACACCCGTGGTGATCGGCGGCAACGACTGGGCGTCTGCATGGGCCGTGCGCGAAAACGGCGCGCCACTGCTGCCCATCGGGCGCGGCTTTTCCGGCGAACGACAGCGGGAGCTGGCCAACCGCTTTGGCGTCAATCTGGTGATGCACGTGCTGACGGGCAATTATAAGTCGGATCAGGTCCATGTGCCTGCCCTGCTGGATCGGCTGGGCCAATGACCGGCACGCTGATCCTTGACCCGCTGGTTCCACTGCCCCTGCTGGCCGTGGTTGCTGCGATTGCCTTGGCAGCTGTGGTGATTGCCGTTCTGCGCGGCCTCAACGGCTGGGCCCTGCGCGGGCTGGCCGCCCTTGTCGTGCTTGGCGCGCTGGCCGGACCCTCTTACCAGCAGGAAGACCGCGCGCCGCTCAGTGACATTGTTCTGATGGTCGAAGACCAAAGCGCCAGCCAACGGCTGGGCGACCGCGCAGCACAAAGCAGTGATGCCGCCAATGCACTGGCCGCCAGCATTGCGGCGCGCCCCAACACCGAACTGCGCCGTGTCACCGTGCCCGACGGCGCAGGCGATGCGGGAACCGAGTTGATGCGCACCCTCACGGATGCGCTGGCCGAAGAACCCCGTGGCCGCGTTGCCGGGGTCATCGCGATCAGCGATGGCCGTGTGCATGACGCGGACCTGCCCATCAATCTGCCCGCCCCCATGCACCTGCTGATGAGCGGGCTGGAAGCCGACTGGGACCGCCGTCTGACCGTCCGCAACGCCCCTGCTTTCGCGATCATCGGAGAACCCGTCACCCTGACCCTGCGCATCGACGATCTGGGCGCGGCCCCAGCGGATCAGCAACTGGCCGAGCTCGACATCTCTGTTGACGGGGACGCCCCACAGACCTTCCGCGTGCCTGTTGGCGAAGATCTGGAACTGCCCATCACCCTGCCCCACGGCGGGCGCAACGTGATCCGGTTTTCCCTTCCGCAGGCCGACGGCGAGTTGACCGACCGCAACAACAGCGCGCTCATCCAGATGAACGGCGTGCGCGACCGCCTGCGTGTGCTGCTGGTCAGCGGTGAACCCCATCCCGGCGGCCGCACCTGGCGCAACCTGCTGAAATCAGACAGTTCCGTCGATCTGGTGCATTTCACCATCCTTCGGCCTCCGGAAAAGCAGGATGGCGTGCCCGTCGATGAGCTTTCCCTCATCGCCTTTCCCACGCGCGAGTTGTTCATGGAGAAGATCCAGGACTTCGATCTGATCATCTTCGACCGCTACAAACGCCGTGGCATTCTGCCCGCGCTTTATCTGGACAACGTAGCAAACTACGTGCGCGAAGGGGGTGCGGTGCTGGTTGCCGCAGGTCCTGACTTTGCCTCCGCCGACAGTCTCTTCCGCTCTCCTCTGGGTCAGGTCCTGCCCGCAACGCCCACCGCGCGCGTCGTCGAGGAGCCCTATCTGCCGACGGTCACCGAACTGGGCCAGCGCCATCCCGTCACCACCAACCTGCCTTCCGCCGGCGACTGGGGCCGCTGGCTGCGCCAGATCGATGTGGGCAATCCACAGGGCAACGTGGTGATGCAAGGCGTGGACGAACGCCCGCTGCTGGTGCTGAACCGCGTTGGCGAAGGCCGCGTGGCGCTGATCGCCTCGGACCACGCCTGGCTGTGGAGCCGTGGATATGAGGGCGGTGGTCCGCAACTGGAACTGCTGCGCCGCCTTGCCCATTGGATGATGAAAGAGCCCGAGCTTGAGGAAGAAGCCCTGACCGCCACCGCAGAAGGTCAGACCATGCGCATTTCCCGCCGGACCCTGGGCGAAACTGTTCCGCCCGTCACGATCACCGCGCCTGACGGCAGCACCGTTGAGCTGACGTTTGAAGAAAAGGCACCCGGTCAGTTCGAGACCGTGTTCGAAGGTCCGGAGATTGGCCTGTATCGTCTGGCAAATGGCGACCAGAACGCGGTCATCGGCCTCGGCCCAGCAGCCCCCCGTGAGTTTGTGGAGACCATCGCCAGCGCAGACGCCCTGACGCCGCAGGTGGATGCCCTGCGGGGTGGGGTGATCCGCCTTGAAAACGGCCTGCCGCGCGTGCGCGATGTGCGGGCAGGACGGCCTGCCGCCGGACGCGGCTGGATCGGGCTGACCCCGCGCGACGCGTATGAAACACTGGATGTGCGGCAAACGGCGATCCTGCCGCCATGGCTGGTGCTGCTGCTGTCAGCTGTGTTGATCACCGCTGCATGGCTGCGTGAAGGCCGCCGCTAAAGCGCGCGCAACAACAACCCCCCTGCCAGCAGCACCACAACGCCACCCGCCAGCAATTCAACCACCGCAGCCACCTGTGCAAACCGGGGGGAGCCGGTGATCCCGGCCAACATCCCGCCGCGCAGACCCCCCGCCGCCAGACCAACGGCAATCGTGACGATCCCCGTGCCAAGCGCCATGGCAAAGGCCCCGGCAACCCCGATCATCCCGATCCCCATCTGCCAGGTCAGGATCAATACAAAAAGCGCCCCGGTACAGGGCCGCACCGCGATTCCACCGATCAACATCAACGCATCGCGCAGGCTGCGCGTCTCGCTCACCTGATCCAGCGTCGGCCCATGCGCGTGCCCGCAGCTGGAACAGACCACACCCTCGCCTTCATGGGCATGATCGTGATGCTGAACCGGTTCCCGCACCCGCCGCCAACCCCGCCACATCAGCCACAAGCCAATCAACGCAATCGCACCATAGCTCACCGGCGCCATGACATCCTCCGTCACGCCCACAAGCGCCACACGGCCGAGGTTGAACACCAACACCCCGGCATAGACCAGCGCCACAGCCGTCACCGCCTGCCCCAGTGATGCCGCGAGCGCAATCAGCGACAGGCGCACCATCGGCACGGCGCGCGCCATCCCGTAGCCGCCAATCAGCACCTTGCCATGCCCCGGCCCCGCTGCATGGGCGAGCCCATAGGCGAAACAGGCCCCCAACAAAGCCAGCACCGCCCCAGCCTCTCCGGCACGTGCAGCGCGCAGGGACAAGGCGATGGTCTCCTGAAACCCGCGTTGTTGCTGTGCCGCCCAGAAACCAATCCGGTCAAACGCCCCCGTCATCCAGAGCACGCCCAGCACCACCAGCAGGGTTATCGCAACAAAGCTCAGGATGCGGCGCATGTCACGATCACCGTTGTCGCCAGCTTTGCGCCGATGTCCGGAAACCCGACATCAGCGGGATCAATGTCGGGGTCGAGCGCCTCAAGCTGTGCACGGACCTGCTCCAGCCCTGAGGTCAGATCAGGCATCTCGACACGGGTGCGGCAGGCATCGCTGCCGATAATCTCCGTTGGAAGAGTCACGTCATAGGCGGTGTAATACGTCAGATCGTAGGGTTTCAGCGCCAGCGGTTTGCCTGCTGTCATCCCTTCGACCTGCCGCACATGTGTTGTGGTGATCTGCCCCTCGGCAAATGACGCGGTGTATTCCATCGGTCCCGAAAGCGGCAGCAGCGCGCCCTCCTGCCGGATCTCCAGATCGCCGTTGAACCCCTCGACCCACTGCATGTCGAACCCGGTCAGTTGATCGATCTCCGCCTGCGTCAGCACGCCGTCAAAGTCAGGATCAAGCCGCATGTCCTCAGTCACCAAGAGCGAATAAAGCGGATCATAAATCCACGTCACTTCAACCGTTTGCAACACACCTGCCGCGTCGAACGACAGGCGCAGGCCGGTGTCGATAAAGATATGCGGATGCGCGCCCAGAGGGGCCGCAGTGCCAAGGGTGACAGCAAGGGCAAGCGCGTGTTTCATCCGGGTGGTGATACCCCAGTGACAGGGGGAGGGACAAGTTTCCAAAGGGTCGCAAGGCGGGGGTCCGCCGCCCCTTTCAGTCAATCCGGAACCCGACGCTTGCCGCACGGCCTGCGGCATCAATCACCTTGATCTGCGTGAACCCGTCAAGCGCCGCAGGCAGCATCACATCCCGTCGCCGCAACCCGGTCCGGAAGGGCGCGCCATCCACCAGAACCGTCAGCGGCAACCGCCCCGATTGTATCTTCAGCGGCACGCCATCCCCGCCCCCGGCCAGCACCGCACCTTGCGGCGGAAACCGCACAATCGGTGCATCCCTGGCCCCTGCAAAAGCGGCCTCCCACCCCCTGAACCGTTGCAGGGGCAATGGCAGGGAGGCGGTGGACAGGATCAACGTCTCCGGCGGTGGCGCAGGCAGTGGAGTGAGGGGCATGCCCAAGCGCCCAAAGGCCTCAAACAGGACCGGTGCTGCCAGATCACCACCGAAGGCCCCCGGCACGGGCGTGCCATCGGGCCGTCCCAGCCAGACGCCAATCACATGCCGCCCGTCAAACCCGACAGCCCAGGCATCGCGGTGCCCATAGGACGTGCCGGTTTTATAGGCAATGCGCCCGACTTCGGCCCCGGTGCCCGCAGGTGGCGCGATGCCCGCAAGGATATGCCCCACATGCCAGGCAGCAGCGCGCGACATCACACGTGGGCTCGGCGCCGGACTACCCCCCTGCTCCCAGTGCAAAGGCCGCGCCACGCCGCCCTGCGCGATCCCCGCATAGACCTGAACCAGATCATTCAGGCTGAGCCCGACACCGCCCAGCGCCACCGCCAGCCCCGGCAAACCGCCGGGAAGCTGCGGTTCGGCCCCGCTCCGCCGCAGGCCCTCCATCAGCCGCGCAGGCCCCAGCGCATGGGTCAGCCGCACCGGCGGGATATTGAGCGAGAGCTGCAACGCCTCCCGCACGGTCACATCGCCACGAAACTGCCCGTCGAAATTCTGCGGGGCATACCGGCCAAAGGCGACAGGGCTGTCCTCAATCAGCGTATCGGGATGCGCGAACCCCTGATCAAAGGCCAATCCATAGATCAGCGGCTTCAGCGTCGATCCGGGAGAGCGTGCAGCCCGCGTCATATCGACAAAACCCGCATTGCGCCCATCGTACCAAGGTGCCGCCACAGAAGCGCGCACTGCCCCTGTCTGATGGTCCGCGACGACAATCGCCGCTGACACCCCTGCCGCCTGCCCTGCCACCGCACGCCGCGCCAGCGCGGTGATGGAACGCTGGATTTCAGCATCAACAGTCAGGTCAAAACGCTCAATCCCCGGTCGTGCGACCCGCAATTGATCTGCCAGATGGGCGGCCAGCCGGGGCAAGGGGCGCATGGACTTGGGAACAGGCGCGGACAGAACTGCTTCGGGGGCGTTGATCCGGTGGAGCACACGTGCACGCGCCGCCTTCGCCGCGTCGGGGTAGCGATCCGGGCGGCGTCCCTCTGGCGCTTGCGGCAGGGCCACCAGCAACGCCGCTTCCGCCTGCGTCAGCCGCGCAGGCTCCTTGCCGAACCACGCAAGCGATGCCGCCCGCACCCCCTCCAGCGGCCCGCCATAGGGTGCATGCAGCAGATAGAGGTTCAGGATCTCCGCCTTGGAAAACCGCCGCTCCAACGCCAGCGCCACGCGCATCTGCCGCAGCTTGCCGCGCCAGCGCCCGGTGCCGGAGTTTTCCATCAACCGCGCCACCTGCATGCTCAGCGTCGAGCCGCCAGAGACAACTTCGCCCGCCCGCAACGCCTGCACCCCGGCACGCAGCAGCGCCCGCGCATCAACGCCGTTGTGCTGGTAGAACCGCTTGTCCTCATAGGCGATCAGCATCGCAAGGAACGCGGGATCAACCGCCGCCGCCTGCACCGCCATCCGCACCCGCCCGTCCTCAACCGGAAACACCCGCAACAGCGCGCCGTTGCGGTCCCGAACCTCAACGGAGGTCTCCGCCAGAACGGGCGGCAAATCCGTCTGCGCAATCAGTTCATCCAGATGATCCCGCAGACCAGCCGCCACCCCCAGCAGCAGCACCAGCGCAAAGAGGCCATGCCGCCGAATCATGGCTGCACGATCACCTGACCGGTTGCGGTATTGGCACGATACTCAGGCCGATACATGTCCTCCACCGTGGCGGCCGGGTGACGATAGCTGCCCGGTGTGATCGCACGCACGATATAGGCCAGCTGGAAGGGTGCCGCGCTGCGGTGATCCACGGCGGCCAGAAACCGGTCCGCACGGAACTCGACATGCGCTGTCGTGGTGGTCTTGAGCCAATCCAGCCCGGCAACATCGCCGCTGCGCAGAAGGTTCGGATTGTCGATTTCCAACCCCGCAGGCAGTGTGTCATCCACGATCAACCGCGCGCCCACATCCTCAAAGGGCGACACCTCCAGCACCACCACGCGCCGCTCCCCGGCGGTATAGGGGCCGGACACTTCCGCCCCCTCCATGGTGAAGCTGCGCCGGGTGATGGCATAGCCGTAGCCGCCCGCCTCCGGCGCGACCTCTGGCACACCGTAGGCCGTCAACGTCACGTCCATCGGCTGGTTGGAGACATTCTCGACCGTCGATGCCGCATCGCCCTGACCTGACAAACGCCGCACCACCGGCCCCCGCGCGGGCACGCCGTTCACCGCCAAAGCAGGCACCGCACGTGGATCAGCCAGCGCATGTGCCGCCAACACCACCTGAGCCGCCTCCTGCGTTGACAAGCGCCCCCCGTCGCGGCGCACCTGAGAAATCAGCACCGCCGGTTCCAGCGCCGCACTGCCAGCCTCCGCGCTCAGCTTCAGCACCGCAGCCGTATCCCGCAGGGATGTGCCAAAATCGCTCCGCCAGCCGCTGTCCACAGGCTGCACGTTCAACAAATCCCCCGCCCGCCGGAACATCGCATCCGCCCGCAGGGGATCGCCATAAGCCGCCAAGGCAGCACCCAGCTGCGCCGCTGCCATCGGGGTCGCAAACGCCTCTCGTTTGGTATCCGCGTAATACCGCAAATCCCCCATTTGTGCTGCCCCTTCGCGGGCCAGCACCAACAGGGCATAGGCGATGTCTTCGCCACCACGATCAAAATCAGGTGCATAGTTGATCCGGTTGCGCAGGTTGTCCAGCGCCAGTGTGAAGGCCTGATCCGGCACGGCAAACCCCTCCTGCCGCGCGCGGGACAGGAAATCCGTCACATAGGCATCCAGCCAGAATTCACCCGAAGACGCGCGCCACAGCCCAAACGCCCCATTGCTGCTTTGCCGGGTCAGGACCCTTGCGATGGCATCCTCAACCCGTTTGGCAATCTCCCCCGGTCCGCCAATGCCCGCCTGCTGCGCCACCGAACTGAGGTAGAGCAGCGGCATCGCACCGGATGTGACCTGTTCTGTGCAGCCATACGGGTAGCGGTCCAACTGCCGCAACAGCCCCGGCACATCGAACCGGGCGAGCGGCCCGGCCGTCAGCGTCGCACTGCCTGTACCGGTCCGCAGACCTGCCAGCACTTCCGCATCAAAGGTAAACATCTCCCCCGGCGCGAGCGAGAACTGCCGCGTCACCGCCACCTCCGGATCCGTGTCCCGTACCGGCAAGATCAACGTCTTGCGCAGCGGCGCGCCACCCGGCGGGGTCAGCACAACGTCGATGGTATGATCGCCCGTCTCCAGCGCCCGCAAGGGCACCGCGATCTGGGCTGAGCCTTGCTCCGCCAGCGTCACAGCCTCCGGCACGCCACCCAGCATCACACCACCGCTCTGCGATACGCGCAGCGCCATCTCTCCCGCAGGCCCCTGTGCATGGACCAATTCCAGCAGCAAACGGCTGTCATCCGCAGGTGTCAGGAACCGGGGCAAGGAGGCCGTGACGACCACAGGATCTGCCGCCACCACTTCTGCCACTGCATCGCCCACCCCAGTGTCAGACCACGCCACGGCCATCAGCCGGATCGTACCGTTAAACGCAGGCTTCTCGATCTCCACCACAGCCGTGCCATCCGCGCCCACCGTCACCGGGCCGGAGAACCACGCCATCAGCTTTTCCGTCGGCGGCACCGCCTGCGACCGTGCCGCACTGGCCGCATCCCCGCCTGAACGCACGGTGCCCATTGCCCCGTTCAATCCGTCAATCAGCCGACCATAGACATCGCGCAACTCAACCCCGAGGCGGCGCTGGCCAAAGTAGTGCCCTTTCGGATCGGGCGCCTCAAAACCGGTGAGGTTCAGAATACCCACATCAACCGCAGCCAGCGTCAGATGAGCGTCCTGCCCCGGCGCAACACCGTCCACTGTCACAACAGCGCGCAGCACGCCCGGTTGCCCATCGACGTCGCTTGGCGCATCAATCGACACCTTCAGCGCCCGGTTGCCGGGCCGCACCGCCGCATGGGCCAGCCCCAGACTGCGCGCGGGCATCTGCCCCGCCGCAACATCCATGCCCCGCAGTACCGACGCCGTCACATACGCCCCGCTGCCCCAGTCGGCTGTGACCTCCAGCGGCACAATGTTCTCGCCCGCTGTCACCGGCACCACGCGCCGCTCAACCACCCGGTTCGACAGGACCGTGATCATCGCAATCCCGTCGCTTTCCGGCACGATGCGCAGTTGCACGGGATCGCCCAGATCGTAGGTTTCCGCATCCAGCGACAAGGACAGACGGTCCGGCGTGTCCTTGCCGTCTTCTGCCCCGTACCAGCCGGACTGGAACTGCACCGATGAGGTTACAAACGGCGCGCCCAACTGCTCCACCACCAATTCGTATCGGCCCCAATCGGTCGGCGCGGTGACAGCGACCGGCTCACCGCCCAGCGTCATCTCTCCGGTCGCGACACGAATACGGCGCGTGACCGGCTCCCACTCCCAATTGCCATAGAGCTGATACCATTGATACCGCGTCTGCACCTTGTTGACGGTCCAGCGCACCGGCATGTCTGCCGCCACCCCCTGAGCATCGAGACTGATCAGATCAAACCGCGCCTCTGCCCCCTCCGGCAAAACACCCTCCGCCGCAGGTTTGATCCCGATCAGCGGCAGACCCGGCATCACAGGTTTCTCCAACCGCCGCTCTACGGGGCGACCGGATCCTTCGGCGACGCGCACCACCGCTTCAACGCTCAGCGGCAGGCCGGGGTTTTCATCCAGTTGCGGCAGCCGGAACGGCAAAACGGCGCGACCACTCGCATCGGTTTCCGCCCCTTCCAGCGCGCGGGTCAATGGCCGCAGCGGGGCATCATAGGGCCCAAAGAGATAACCGTTCCATCCCTCCATCGACCGCGTTGCGCGCAACCGCACATCCCCCTCAACCCGCAGCCCCGCACCCGGCGCACCAAACAGATACCGCACTTCGACCGTCAACGGCGGTGCTGCGCGTGGACTGAGAGGCGCATTCGGCAGCGTCAGATCAAAGTCGATCCGTTCGGGCAGGAAATCCTCCACCAGCACGGTCTGGCTGGCAAGTGGGGGCGCATCCACATCCGCCATCACATCCACACGCCACGCCCCGCGCGGCACATCCGTGCCCAGAGGCAGGCTGAACACATGTCCACCTGACCGTGCCTGCTGACTCAACTGACGGCTGTATTCCACCCCATCGGGCCTGCGCAGGATCGCCGTCACCGGCAGCCCGTCCAGCGCATGCGCCTGTTGATCTCGGGTCAATACAGTCGCGTGGATCACTTCGGCCACGCGGTAGGCACCCCGATCCGTGGTCAGAAACGTATCAATCGGCGGTGCAGGGGGGCGTCCCTCCACCCCGCGATCCGACAGATCAAAGGCCGGTCCCGTAAGAGGCAGGAAGGTCACATCCCCCGCCGCCCCTTCCGCCATCAGAACGGCCGGGCTGGCCGCACCTGTCCCACGCATCAAGCCAGCGCTGAATTGCGCATATCCTTCGCCGTCGGTGACCACTTCGCCCAGAACCGCATTGGCTTGCGAAATGAGGCTCAGCGTCACCCCTTCCCGTGCACCCGTGTCCCCAAGGCTCCGTACTGCGACCTGCAATCCATCGACACCGGACCACGTGGACAAGCCCAGATCGGTCAGCACAAACCACTGCGTCGCTGCGGGGTATTCATACGGATCCTGCCCCGGCACCGCAGCGCTCAGCACATAGATCCCTGGCGGTTGGTCTTTGAGCGCCTCGCCCAGCGGCAGCCGTGTCGTCATGTCCTGATTGAGCGTGTTCTGAACCGTCCCTTCGCCCTCCCAAACGGCCTGCGCCAGATCACGGTCGAGGATTTCTGCCTCATATTTGCTCAACGGCCGCCCGACATAGCTGTCACGCAGGGCCCGCACCAGATTGCGGTCGCTAAGACGGTGCAGGGTCAGATCAACCGTATCGACATTCACCGTCTCAATCGGCATCGCGGCATCGGCACTGCGTGGCAGCACATAGGCCCGCCCGCCAAAGCGCGCGACAGGCTGCCGGTCCCGCACATAAAGCGCCAGCGCCACATCCTTGTGCAACACCTCACCGCTTGCCGCAGGCAGGCCCGCGCGGAACGTGACCTCGTACCGCTTGCCATGCTCAACCCCGTCGAGACACAGCTGACTTTCATCCGCCTGCACCACAAGACCCGGCGTGACACTGCGCACAAAGGGGTCATAGTCGACCCCCGCAGGCACAAGTTTCTCAGAGAACTCCGCACAAATGCGCGGGTTGGCGGCGTTGTTGTCCACGCGGTGTTCCGTGATGCGGAACCCGTATTTGCCGATGGCCGTGTCCAGCGCCGTCTCCAGATCTGCCCGCGGTGCATGTGACAGCGCCAGCCGCAGGGCCGCGATCATATCCCGCCCGCGGCGGTTGGCCTCCAGCGCGCGGGCCACAACCTCAGCCGCCGCAGCCTGCTGTGCGGCATCCGGCGCCCGCAGATAGGCATTGACCGAGGCCGCCAATCCCCGCCGGTACGCACGACGACGGTCACTGCCCTTGATCTCAAGCGCCCGCGCCAGCGACAGCTCCGCATAGCGCTGCCAGAGTGCGGCCTGATCCGACAGTGCCACCGCCTTGCCCGCCCAGCCAAGAGCAGAGGGCACATCGCCCCGCTGCGCGGCACCGTCCAGCGCGGCGATCAGATCGCTGATCTGCTCGCCCTGAAAGGAATACAGACGGCTGTTGGCCCGCAGCAGATCCGCCGCCCGCTGGATGTCTGCGGGCGACATGAACCGCAAGGCATCCCGGCGCGCCGGAACAAAGGCCAGCACCTGTGGGTCCGTCGCCACCTTGCGCGCTGAAATCGCCCCCTCATAGGCTTGTTGTTCCGCGACACCGGCCTTGGGAAAGCACGCATTCGACCGGGTGTTGAACGTGAACGCCGTGCAGCCTGCCTGGGCCGAGCAGGCCCGCTCACAGGCCGCTTGATTGGTATTGAACAGATTGGTCAGATCAGCGCCGAAGAAATCCACATCGCGCACGAACAGATACCGATGATCCGGCACGATATCCGCACCGCTCTGCTGCGCCTGCGCGGCTCCCGTCACCCAAACCGCAAGCACCGCAGCAAGACACAGACGCAAATGAGCAAGAAAGGGCATGGGATCACTCCTGTTTGGCTTGCATCAAACGTCGCATGACCGCCCGCCACCCCGCAAGATAAACCAGATATTCACCTCGTTCGGCCAGTTTGCGCCCAGCCGCGTGCAGATGCGCGAAGGAATGTGATGAGCCTTGCAAACAAACTCACCGAAGAGCGTCGCGGCAGGCTGGCTGCGGAACGTATGCTGGAGCTCAAGCAGGCCGAATTGCACGCGGCCAATCGCAAGCTGGGGCTGCACGCGCGCGAGTTGACCGAGAAGATCGTCAAGACACGTGCCGTCGTGGAAACGATCCGCGACGAAAACCAGCGCTTTCGATCCGACCTGACCGCCGCCAATCAGAAGATCGCAATCGCCGAACGCCGTTTGTGGCATTCGATCCAGACCATCCGCGACGGCTTTGCTTTCTTCAACGCGGACAACGAAATGATCATGGCAAATGAGGCCTATCTTGCGACCTTCGACGGGTTGGAAGAGATACGCCCCGGCGTGAACTACATCACGATCCTTCAGGTGCTGACCGAAGAGGGGATTGTGAACACCGGCGCGCTGGGTCCCGAAGACTGGCGCCAGATGATGACCGACCGTCTCTATACGCCGGAGCCTGAGCCGATCGTTATCCAGCTTTGGAACGGCTATTACATCAGGCTGATCGACCAACGCGGACCGGAGGGTGACATGGTCTCCCTTGGCCTCGACATCACGGAGAGCGTCCGTCACGAGAAAAGCCTGTCAGAAGCGCGCGCAATCGCGGAATCCGCCAACCGCGCCAAATCGGCCTTTCTTGCCAATATGAGCCACGAAATCCGAACCCCGATGAACGGCGTCGTCGGCATGTCTGATGTGCTGGCCGAAACTCCGCTCACGGATGAGCAACGCCTCTATGTCGATACGATCAAGAGTTCCGGCGAAGCGCTGCTGCTGATCATCAATGACGTGCTGGACTACTCAAAGATCGAGGCGGGCAAACTTGATCTCCACTTGAGCACCTTCAATCTGGAGCAATCCGTGTTCGAAGTCCTGATGTTGCTTCAACCAACAGCGCGTGCCAAGGGCCTGGCCTTGCTGATGGAGTTTGACGTACATCTCCCGACGGAAGTGACAGGCGACCCCGGCCGGATGCGGCAGGTCCTGACCAATCTCATTGGCAACGCGATCAAATTCACCGCCACCGGGCACGTCGCGGTCAAGATCCTTGCGCGCAAGGGCGCGACTGACCCCGATGATATGATCGAATTCAGAATTGAGGATTCCGGGATTGGCATACCGGAGGTAAGGCTTCAGGACATCTTCGACGATTTCAATCAGGTCGAAAACGAACGCAACCGGCAGTTTGACGGCACCGGTCTGGGCCTCGCCATCAGCCAACGGCTGGTCCGCATGATGGGCGGAGAGATCACCGTGCAGTCAGAGGAGGGGGTCGGCTCGACCTTTGCCTTCTGCCTGAACCTGCCCATTGCACCAGATGCGCCTGCGCTGCCCGCGATACCGCCGAACCTCACCCATGTCCTGATCCTTGATCCGCATGACGTCAGCAGCACGATCTTCCAGCGGCAGATGGAACGGTTGGGGCTCAAGGCCACGCGGTACACCACGCCAGAGGATCTGATCGCCGGCTGCGACGATCAGGTGGCCGCCATCTTCGTCACCCACAGACCTCCGGAGGAGGACGGGTTTGAGATCGCCAAATTCCTGAATGGGCGTGCCCCTTCAATCCCCGTGATCCTGCTCAGTAACATACCCGGTGCAGCCGACCGGGGCGCACCGATAGAGGGTATTCAAGCGGTGCTGACCAGACCGATTTCCCGCCTTGATCTGCTGACCCAGCTTGCATCCCTGCCCTGCGCGCCACGCCCCGCTGACGGGTCCCCAAAGACCCTGCGCCCCATGCGCATCCTCGCGGCGGAGGACAATCGCACCAACCAGTTGGTCTTCCAGAAAATGATCAAGTCGCTGGATGTTGATCTGATCTTTGCCCCAAACGGAGAAGAGGCTGTCACGCAATACACCGCGTTCCAGCCCGATCTCATCTTCATGGACATCTCAATGCCGCGTATGGACGGCAAGGAAGCAACCCGTGCCATTCGTGCACTGGAAGCGCAAAGCGGCACACATGTGCCGATCATCGCGCTGACGGCCCATGCGATTGCAGGCGACGATCAGGCCTTTCTGGAAGCAGGCCTTGACCACTACCTGACCAAGCCCCTGCGCAAACCTGACATCATCGAACAGATCAAAGCCGCCCACACCAGCCAGATGCGCCCCCTGGAGCCGGAACAAAAGCCCGATCAGCTGGTGGGATAAGGCCGCACAAAGACCGGTTTTTCCGGGGTGGAGGCAGCAGGGTCAAACGCATAGCCCCCTGTCTCAAAATCCTTGACCGCTTCAGCATCAGTCAGGCGGTTCTGAATGATGTAGCGGGCCATCGCACCGCGCGCTTTCTTGGCGAAGAAGCTGACCATCTTGGGCCCTTTGCCATCCCCTTTGTCTTCCATGAATTGCGGTGTGATCACCCGCAGCTTCAACGCCTTGGGCGCCACCGCGCCAAAGTATTCCTGACTGGCGCAATTGATCAGAACGTCACTTCCCACTTCCGCCGCCTGCGCATTCAGCGCTTTCGACAGGTCATCACGCCAATAATCATAGAGCGACCCACCGCGCCGGGTCTTGAGCCTGCTGCCCATTTCCAGCCGGTAGGGCTGAATCGCATCCAACGGGCGCAATACACCATAGAGCCCTGACAGGATGCGCAAATGATCCTGCGCCCATGACATCTCATCAGCATCCAGGCTGGCCGCTTCGAGGCCCTGATAGGTGTCGCCCGCAAAAGCCAGCGCAGCAGGGCGGGTAACCTCCTGTCCCGGGGCATCCTCAAAGGCCTTGAACCGGTCCCGGTTCAACCGCGCCAGGTCATCTGACAGGTCCATCAACCCCTTGAGCTTGCCCAAGGTCAGATTGCGGGCCGTCTTCACCAGCCGCACCGCATCATCCTGAAAATCAGGTTCCGTCATCGCCACATCGCGCGCGTCCCAGTCCAGCCTTTTGGCAGGGGAAATAACCACCAGCATTTACGTCTCCTTTGATTTCGGAACTACCTAGCCCGCGTCCCTCAGGACGTCCAGAAACGCCTCACCAAAACGTTCCGCGCGGCGGTCCCCCAACAGGCGTGCCAGTGCGTTCTCATCCGCCCCGCGCAACTGCGCAACCTTGGCCAGTTGCGCGGCAGAACAGCTCAGCGGTTTGTCCGTACCAACTGCCCCGCGCGCCAGTTCGGCCTGCGCTTCCATCAACTGGTCATAGACCTGCCCCGCATCGCGTCCTGCCAGCTTGCGCCGGGTCGGGTGCATCTCTTCGGCAGCCCCGTTGATCACCTCCAGAAAACCGGCCCCGTAGGTCTCCAGCTTCTTCGCACCCACACCGCCGATCCGGGCCATACCGTCCAGATCACGCGGCCGCGTCTCTGCCATCTCGATCAGGGTGCGATCGTTGAAAATGATATAGGCAGGCACTTTCGCCGCCTCCGCCAGCGCACGGCGCTTGGCTTTGAGCGCGGACAAAAGCGGCGCATCCTCTTCGCTGACCATTTGCTTGACCGCTGGTCGCCGGGTGGATCCCGCCGCCTTGATGCTGTCCTTGCGCAAGGTAATGCCCTGCTCATCGCGCAAAATGGGCCGCGCCGCATCGGTCATGCGCAAGGCACCGTGGCGTTCAGGATCAGGCCGGATCAAGTCATGCCCCATCATCTGCCGGAACACAGCCTGCCATTCAGCCTTGGAATACTCCGTCCCCACGCCGTAGGTCGGCAGCGACTGATGCCCGCGCTGGCGCACCTTGTCCGTCTCATTGCCCAGCAGGATGTCAATCAGATGCCCTGCGCCAAACCATTCCTCCGTGCGCAGGATCGCTGACAACGCCTTGCGCACCGCCGTGGTGCCATCAAACGTCTCTGCCGGCGTGTCGCACAGATCGCACCGCCCGCAGGTCACCTCATGCTCATCAAAATAGCCCAGCAATGTCTTGCGCCGGCATTCCAGCGCCTCTGCCAACCCCAGCAGCGCATTCAGCCGTCCGTGATCCGCCGCGCGGCGTTCGGGTGGGGCAAGGCCCTCATCAATCTGGCTGCGGCGCAGACGGATGTCATCGGGACCAAACAGGGTCAACGTCTCCGCCGGTGCCCCGTCCCGGCCTGCGCGGCCAATCTCTTGGTAATAGGCCTCAATCGACTTTGGCAAATCCGCATGGGCGACCCAGCGGATATCCGGTTTATCCACACCCATCCCGAATGCCACGGTCGCACAAACGATCAACCCGTCCTCTTGCTGAAACTTCCGTTCGGCGATGCGGCGGTCCTCCGCCTCCATCCCGCCGTGGTAGTGGATGGCCTTCTGCCCCGCGTCGTTCAGCGCCCGTGCCAGGCCTTCGGTCTTGGCCCGTGTACCGCAATAAACGATCCCTGATTGGCCCTTTCGCGCAGCAGCGAAATTCAGGATCTGATCGCGCGGCTTGTGCTTTGCGGCGAAGGCCAGATGGATGTTGGGCCGGTCAAACCCCCGCAGGAACGCGCGCGGGGCCTGCCCGTCAAACAGCTTCTGAACAATCTCCGCCTGCGTCTCTGTATCCGCCGTCGCGGTAAAAGCCGCCAAGGGCACGTCAAGCGCGCGCCGCAATTCCCCGATCCGCAAATAGTCAGGCCGGAAGTCATGCCCCCACTGGCTGACGCAATGCGCCTCATCCACCGCGATCAGGTTCACCCCGACGCGCTTGAGCATCCCCGTCACCGACCCCGCCGCCAATCGCTCCGGCGCCATATACAACAACCGCAAGGAGCCGTCCTCCAACCCCTCCCACACCGCGTCCGTTTCTTCGGGCGTGTTGCCGGAGGTCAGCGCACCCGCACCCACGCCTGCTTCCTGCAAGGCGCGCACCTGATCGCGCATCAAGGCGATCAGCGGAGAGATCACCACCGTGACCCCCTCCCGCATCAAGGCAGGCAATTGGAAACAAAGGGATTTACCACCGCCCGTCGGCATGATGGCAAGTACGTTTTCGCCTCCGGTGACCGCTTCAACAATTTCTTGCTGGCCGGGGCGGAAGGCATCAAAGCCGAATACGTCAGAGAGAAGCGTGGCAGCGCTTGTCATGGGAACCTGTAATTTGTCTGCTTTTGTTTTTTGCAGACTCCCACACTAACAAAGTGTGAACAAGACCCAGATCATTTAATAGAAAGCCGCAGCGTTGTTCATCAGGATGATCCGCGCAATCGCCACCCCGATCAGCACCACCAATGGCGCCAGATCAATGCCGCCCATCTGCGGCATGAAACTGCGCACACGGGAGTAGATCGGCTCAAGCAGACGGTTCAGCCCGTCCCAGATCTGCGCAACCAGGGGCTGGCGCAGGTTCAGCACCTGAAAGTTGATCAGCCACGACATGATCACATGGGCGATCACGATGAAGTACACCACGTTCAGCAGCAGCATCAGAATTTGAAACAGCGATGTCATGGCAAGCCCTTCTTGTGACGATGCGCCACAGTTAAGTCGCGTCAGCCCTCAAAGCAAGAGAGCACGCCGCCCTCAATCGTTCATCGCATTGATAATTGTCGAAAAGTCGAGGTTGTTGACAAGCTGCATCGACCAGTCGGGGAAGTGAGGCTTGTCGATCTCTTTCTCATCAAGGACCTTAAAGCCGCTGTGCCGGTCATCCGCCTCGATCGCCATCACAAGCTCATGCACGACATCCTCAGGCCCTTCCAGAACCTGACAGAAGTTCCGGCCGTTGTAGGCAAGTGCCCCTGTGACCCCCAACGCTTTGTTCTTTGTCGCAGCATGTGCGACGATTCCTTCCACGTCGCGGCGGTTTATGTTTGCACGCGCCGTGCTGAAGTAGAGTAGTCTGATCACGTAAGTGTGCCTCCAATCTCCGCAAAAGGGCCGCCCTTCCCGCCCCCGCATCGACGGAATTTATTCCTTTGTAGTCTGCGGAATACAATCATTTTTTTAGCACATATCGCCGCAGACCTCAGAACGCAGGGTCAATACAATGCGATGTTGCACGTGCACACCGCTTGCACGACCTGCGGCAGACTGTTCTACCTGATTGACGGGAATCGAAAGGCAGGGGCATGGGCACAACCACCGCACGCAAACGGATTTGGGGCTGGTACGCCTTTGATTGGGCCAGCCAACCGTACAATACGTTGTTGCTGACGTTCATTTTCGGCCCCTATTTCGCCCAGACCGCCACCGCCAGCCTGATGGGCACCGGGATGGAGGAAGGTGCCGCAAAAGCACAGGCCCAAGCCTACTGGGGGTACGGACTTGCCGTTGCGGGCGTCTGCATCGCGGTCCTCGCCCCCATCCTCGGCGGCATCGCTGACAGCTCCGGCAAACGCATGCCCTGGATCTGGTTCTTCTCCGCGCTCTACATCATCGGTGCGGGTGGCTTGTGGTGGACAGCACCTGAGAGTTTTTCACTGCTCTGGGCGCTGTTTTTCTTCGGCATCGGCCTCATCGGGATGGAGTTTGCCACGATCTTCACCAATTCCTACCTGCCGGAACTGGATCCCGACGAAGGGGAGCGTGGCCGCATTTCCGGGTCTGGCTGGGCCTTCGGCTATGTCGGTGGCGTTGTTGCGCTGATCGTGATGCTGGCGCTGTTTCAGGCTGGACCGAATGGCAAGACAATGGCGGGGCTGACCCCGCTCTTCGGGCTGGATACCGCAACCAAGGCCGATACGCGCATCGTGGGACCGTTGGCAGCGGTCTGGTTCATCGTCTTCATGATCCCCTTCTTCCGCTACATCGGCGACAAACCCCGGCCCAGTACACCCCGCGCGCCGCTTCGGCAGGGGATCGCTGATTTGATCCGCACCCTCAAAGGCCTGCCCAAACACCCCTCTCTGATGTCCTTTCTCGGCGCATCCATGTTCTACCGCGACGCGCTGAACGGCATGTATACTTTTGGCGGCATCTTCGCGCTGGGTGTCCTGAACTGGTCGATCATCGATATCGGCATCTTCGGGATCATCGCCGCAATCTCCGGCGCCGTGTTCTGCTGGATCGGCGGTCGCGTGGACCGCGCCATCGGGCCGAAACCTGTGATTGTCTTTTGCACGGTGGTGCTGATTGCCACCGCAATCCTGATCATCTCTCTCACCCCCACGTCCGTGATGGGGATCAGTGTTGGCGAGGGTTCAGCCCTGCCAGATATCATGTTCTACATCGCCGGTGCTGCCATCGGCGCGGCGGGCGGCGCGTTGCAGGCCTCCTCCCGCAACATGCTGACCCGTCAGGGCAACCCCGAACGCATGACAGAAGCCTTCGGCCTCTACGCGCTTTCGGGCAAAGCCACCGCGTTCCTTGCCCCCGCCCTCATCGCGCTGGCCAGCGACCTCACCGGCAGCCAGCGGCTCGGCATTGCCCCGGTTGTGGGCCTGTTCATCATCGGGTTGATTCTGCTAGCATGGGTGAAACGGGACGGAGATTTTGCCAAATGACCCTGACACGTATTCTGGCCTGCGGTGCCCTTGCCCTGACGCTTGCGTCCTGCGGCGGTGGCGGTCGCGACATCAGCGGCGCACCGTCCTCCACCATTCTGCCCACCATAGGCTCCTCCGGCGGCGCCCGCAGCAATGTTGAGGCCAAACGCCTCTTCGGCGCAAAAACCTCAGCCTCTGCCCAGGCACCCGCAGCCCACGGCAGCTATGCAAAAGGCTGCGTTGCAGGTGCCGCGCAACTGCCAGAAACAGGCCCCACATGGCAAGCCATGCGCCTGTCGCGCAACCGCAACTGGGCCCACCCTGAGATGGTCGACATGGTCAAGAAGCTGTCCGTCAAAGCAGCCGCCCAACCCGGTTGGGAAGGTCTCTATGTCGGCGACCTCAGCCAGCCGCGCGGCGGGCCGATGCTGACCGGCCACCGCAGCCACCAGATCGGGCTGGATGCCGACATCTGGATGCTGCCCCCCAAAACCCTCAGCCTGACCCGTCAGCAGCGCGAGAGCATCTCCTCCATTTCCATGCGCCGCGCCAAAGGCGCCTACGTCAACAGTTCATGGACCCGCGCGCATCACGAGATCATCAAGGCCGCTGCCAAAGACCCCCGGACCGAACGCATCTTTGTATTCCCCGGCGCGAAAGTGCAGATGTGCAACGACGAAAAAGGCGACCGCAGCTACCTGCGCAAAATCCGCCCGTGGTATGGGCATCACTACCATTTCCACATCCGCATCGCCTGCCCTTCGGGCTTGCGCGGCTGCGTCAATCAGGCCCCACCGCCCCCCGGTGACGGCTGTGCAGACGCCCGGCAATGGCAGGCCAACATCCTGAACCCGCCGCCACCAAAACCCCGCGACCCCAACGCCCCGCCGCCCAAACCACGGCGCGAACTGGTGCTGGCGGACCTGCCCGCGCAGTGCAAGGCGGTGCTGGACAACTGACCCGGACGCCTCCCCTCTTCCGGGCCATCATCCTGCTGATGGCTCTCACCCTTCCTGTCTCTGCCGATCCGGTCTTGCTGCGCGAGACAGAACTGATCTGGCGGATCGACGCCCCATGGTTCGGCGGTTTTTCCGGGATCGAGGTGCAGGATCACGGCACCACGCTGCGGCTGATCACTGACAAGGGCCGCATGATCGACGCCCGAATGCAGCGCGAAGACGGCAAACTCAAAGCCATCACCAACATCAGTTGGCGCAAACTGCGCTACATCAACGGCATCGGCGTCAAAGGTCCGTTTACAGATTCCGAAGGCCTCGCCATCACGCCGGATGGCCGCATCTTCGTAACCTTTGAGAACAAACACCGCCTCACCGAAGTTGACCCCGCAACCGGCGTCATGACCCAACAGCCCACTCACCCGGACTTCGGCCACTTCACAAAAAACAGCGGGCTCGAAGCCCTCGCTGTCCACCCCGATGGCAGGCTCTTCGCCCTGCCTGAACGCTCCGGAAAACGCGCGGCTCCCTTCAACCTCTACACTTTCGATGGCAACGCATGGCAGATCACAGGCCAGCTGGCGCGCCGCGGTCCATTCCTTCCCGTCGCTGCGGACTTCGATGCAAACGGCATGCTATATCTCCTCGAACGTGCCGCCACCCCACTGGGGTTTCGCAGCCGCATCCGTCGCTTTGACCCGGACCAAAGCAGCCAGGGGGACATTACCCTGCTCACCACCGGGCCTGCGCGTTTTGACAACCTCGAAGGCATCAGCGTCTGGCAAGACGCCACAGGCCAAACCCGCCTCACGCTGATTTCGGACGATAACTTCCTCGCCATCCAGCGCACCCAGATCGTCGAATACCGCGTGCAGGAATAACTTGCGCCCAAGCGGCTTAGCCCCTAAAGCACCCCTGCCTGCGATCCCCGCAGGCCAAGTCGCCGCACCCTTGCACAAAACGGTTTATACATATGACACGCTCGACCCTCCCCGGCATTCTTGCCATGGCCGCCATTGTTGTGGCCTCCAACATCCTTGTTCAATTCCTCTATGGCGACTGGCTCACCTGGGGCGCTTTCACCTATCCGCTGGCCTTCCTGGTGACGGATGTGATGAACCGCGTCTATGGCGCCGCCGCCGCGCGCCGGGTGGTGCTGGTGGGCTTTGTCGTGGGTCTGATCTGTTCACTCATTGGCACACAGATCATGGGCGAATTCGGCCCGCTGGTCACCGTCCGCATCGCCATCGGCTCCGGCATCGCCTTCCTCGTGGCGCAGCTCATTGACGTCTCCGTCTTTGCGGCGCTCAAAGGCGGCACATGGTGGCGCGCGCCGCTGATCAGCACCCTGATCGGCAGCACACTGGACACTGCGATCTTCTTCTCCATCGCCTTCTCCGGCGCGCTCAGCTTCATCCACCCCGCCACGGACGTGTCCTGGGCCAGCGAGGTCCTCCCCCTCCTCGGCAGCGGCCCGATGGCCCCGCTTTGGGTCTCCCTCGCCGTGGCAGACTGGGCCGTCAAACTCTCCATCGCGCTCTTGGCCCTGATCCCCTTCCGGCTGATCACCGCCCGCCTCATCCGCGCGACATAACCCTTCCAAATGGTTTAAAAAACCTTGGGAGTTTGAGGGACTAGTCCCTCATTCCAAAAATAAAATCGCGTGCGGCCCCCTTGGGCCGTGCCTCGCCGTCAGACGCGCCGAAAAAATCCCTTTGCGTTTCACGAAACCTGTGCAAACCTCCCCTTGAGTTCAACAAATGCAAAGGAGGTGATCCAGTGTCGAGAAAGGTATTGGAAAGAGGTGTCGGAACAGCTTGGGAGGGATCTCACTAGGGCAGCCCCTGGTGATTGAAACCACCAAGTGGACCACGGTCTAACCGACCCACTTCCTTAAACCATTCGAAAGGGCCGCCCACATCGGGCGGCCCTTTTCGCATCCTCTGGCCCCCGCCGCGCGGGGATGCAATAAGGCCTGCATGCTGCGGATCAATGACGATATCACCATTCAGGACTGGGAACTGACCGAGAGCTTCATGCGTGCCTCCGGCCCCGGCGGGCAGAACGTGAACAAGGTTTCCTCCGCCGTGGAACTGCGGTTCGAGGCGGCGACCTCCCCCTCCCTGCCCGGTCCGGTGAAAACCCGGCTCAGACGGCTCGCCGGACGGCGTTGGTCCGCCGAAGGGGCATTGATCCTGCAATGTGATGAAACCCGCAGCCAGGCGCGCAACCGCGACATCATCCGTGAACGGCTGGTGGAGCTGATCCGCAAGGCGCTCACCCCACCGAAGCGGCGCATCGCGACGCGCCCCACACTGGGGTCAAAGAAACGCCGCCTGAAAGCGAAAAAGGTCCGCGGAGAGGTCAAATCCCTCCGCGGCAAAGTCGATCCTTCGGACTAAACGCCCACGTCAATAATCGCCGCCGCCAGCACCGGCACTGTCTGCGCGTTCAGGCCCGCGATGTTCATCCGGCTGTCACCCACCATATAGATCCCGTGCTTTTCACGCAGCGCTTCGACCTTCTCAGGGCTGGTCCCGATGCGAGAGAACATGCCGCGGTGCTCTGCCAGAAACCCGAAGCGGTCCGAACCGGACAGCCGTTGCAACTCCCCCGCCAGCTGCTCGCGCAGGCCCAGCATCGCATTCCGCACGTCTTCAAGCTCGGCCATCCAATCGGCGCGCAGGGTGTCATCGTTCAGGATTGTCGTCACAATTCGTGCCCCGTGATCAGGCGGGAAGCTGAAATTCTGACGGTTCAAAAACGCCAGCGTCTGCTGGTTCAAGCCTTGCGCAGAGGTATCGGCGGAGATCGCCATCAACAGCCCCGTGCGTTCGCGGTAGATGCCGAAGTTTTTCGAACAACTCGCCGCGATCAGGCACTCCGGCATAGAAGCCACAACATTGCGCGTCGCTGCCGCATCGGCGTCCAGCCCATCGCCAAAACCCTGATAGGCAATGTCGATCATCGGCGTCGCACCTGTTTCCAGCAACACCTCGATCACCGCATCCCACTGCGCGGCGTTTAGGTTGGCCCCGGTGGGGTTGTGGCAGCAGCCGTGCAGCAATACCACATCACCCTTATGTGCGGTTTTCAGATCCGCGATCATCCCGTCAAAATCCACGCCCCGCGTTTCATCATCGAAATAGCGGTAGGGCACCATCTCCATCTCAAGGTATTTGAGGATCGACAGGTGGTTTGGCCAGGTCGGGTTGCTGACAAAGACCCGTGCATCGGGCCGCGCCATGCGGATCATCTCAAACGCCTGCCGCACCGCGCCGGTGCCGCCCGGCGTCGCCGCCGCCGCCACATTGGCACGTGGCACCGCATCGCCCAGCACCAGCTTGACCATCGCATCGCCGAAGGCCGGATCGCCAATCAGCCCGGTATAGACTTTGCTGTCCTGACTGTCCCAGATCTGCTGCTCCGCCGTTTTCACCGCACGCATGATCGGCGTCAGCCCCGTGGCGTCCTTGTACACCCCGACACCAAGGTCGATCTTCGTCTCCCTTGGGTCTTCCCGGTACATCTGCATCAGCGCCAGAATTTTGTCAGCGGGCTGCGCCTGCAAGGTCTCAAACATTATGCGTCTCCTGTCGCAACAGGTACGGTGGGGAACATCCCCCATTCCGTCCATGATCCATCATACAAAGACCAGTTCCTGTGGCCCATGCGCTGCAAGGACAACGCCAGGATGGCCGCCGTGATCCCTGACCCGCAGGAGGTGATGATCGGCTTGCCCAGATCAACGCCCGCCGCCTCGAATATCGCGCGGGTCTCCTCGGGGGATTTGAGGGTCCTGTCGTCGTTCAGCAGTGTCTCGTAATGCACATTGCGAGAGCCCGGAATATGCCCAGCGCGCAACCCTTCGCGCGGCTCAGGCGCATCGCCGCGGAAACGGGCAGGCGCACGCGCATCCACCACCTGCGGCTCTCCCAGCTTGGAGGCCTGAGACACCTGTGTCACATCCCGCACCAGCGCATTCTGATACCGCACCGTCATATGCCGGTCACGTGGAATGGGCGGCATATCCTCGGTCGGATGCCCTTCGGCCACCCACTTGGGCAGGCCACCATCCAGAACCGCAACATTTTCCTGACCCATCAGCCGGAACAGCCACCACACCCGCGGCGCAGACAGTATTCCAGCCCCGTCATAGACCACCACCTGATGACCGTCTCCGACCCCCATCGCGCGCATCCGCGACATGAATTTCTCAACCGGCGGCACCATATGCGGCAGGTCGGACCGGGCGTCGGAAATCTCATCAATGTCAAAGAACCGCGCGCCGGGAATATGCGCCTCGTCATACTCCGCCTTGGCATCCCGTCCGGCGTCCGGCAGATACCAGGACGCATCCAGCAGTCGAAGATCAGGGTCCTTGAGGTGCTGGGCCAGCCAGTCTGTTGAAACCAGTGTTTTGGGATCATCGGTCATGGCCGGTCCTTTCAGGTTATCTTGTTCCTGCCTATCCCCGCAGACGCAAGCTGGCAAGGGGATGTGGCGGCCTGAACGGCCCTCAATACCCCGCCATCGGGTCCGTGGACCTCAGCGCGGGGCGCGCGCCCATCACCTGCCACCACGCCACCAGCGCAGGGTAGCGTTTGAACATCTCCCCCGCCGCCTCAACCCGCAGGAAATAAGCCATCATCGGCGCCAATTGAATGTCCGCAAGGCTCAGGACAGCGCCACTCAACTGCCTGCCTTCACCTGCGATGCGGTCCAACAGCCCCAGCGCAGGCTTTGCCCCCTCCAGACCTTCCGTCACCCGCGCGTCGTCCCTCTCCCCACCCAGTACGACAGGAGTGTAAAATCCGGGCGAGAACACCTGCCGCACCATCACCGGATATACATCCGCATCCACAATCCCGATGATCTGATCCATCTGCGCCGCCGCAATGGGATCATCCGGCTGCATCGACACGCCATCACTGATCGCATCAAGATACCGCAGGATCGCCGACGTCTCCGTCAACAGCAGATCGCCATGCTGCAACACGGGCACGCGCTTCAATGGTGTGTAGCGCGCCAAAACCGGATCGGGTGGATCTGCAAAGGGGTTCGCTTCGACATAGGCGGCCACATGCCCCATCTCACCCAAGGCAAAACGCACAGCCCACGTGTAAACGGAGTGCTCGAACCCGATCAGGC
Source organism: uncultured Sulfitobacter sp. (assembly GCF_947500075.1). GTDB lineage: Bacteria > Pseudomonadota > Alphaproteobacteria > Rhodobacterales > Rhodobacteraceae > Sulfitobacter. The sequence goes on from NZ_CANMQS010000006.1 coordinate 142,770, forward strand.
GCAGCGGATCAGCCATGATCCTTCATCAACCGTGACTTCTGCCGCGACCAATCGCGCTTGGCCTCTGTTTCGCGCTTGTCATGGTTCTTCTTGCCCTTGGCGACCCCGATCTTCAGCTTGGCCTTGCCGCGATGGTTGAAATACATCACCAGCGGCACCAGCGTCATGCCTTTGCGCTGAGTGGCATTCCAAAGATCGCCCAACTGCTTGCGCGACACCAGCAACTTGCGCCGCCGCCGTTCCTCATGGGTAAAGGTCTTGGCCTGTGCGTAAGGCGCGATATAGCTGTTGACCAGCCACAACTCCCCGTCTTCCACCGCCGCATAGCTTTCGGCGATGTTCGCACCACCGCTCCGCAGCGATTTCACCTCGGACCCTTCCAGGATGATCCCGCATTCGACATCGTCCTCAATCGCGTAATCATACCGCGCGCGGCGGTTTTCAGCGATCACCTTGTAGTTGGGATCAGATTTGGAAGCGGATTTTACCTGTGACATGCCATGGGATGTAGAGCGCGCCCGTCCTGCGCGCAAGCATACCCGCGGCGATCATCGCCAGTTGCGCGAACAATCCCGGTTTTTGACCCATCATTGTCGACAACTTGGAGGTGAATTCACCACATTTTTGCCGCATTCTGATGGCAAAAATAAGGCACATTCAACGACGATTCTGGGGGACGTCATGATGCCGCGCACAGCTGCTTGCCTGGGCTTTCTGAGCCTGATCTTTTGCCTTTTAAGCCTCTCTGCAACCGCCAAGGAACCCATGCGGGTGTTGGTGATGGGTGACAGTTTCATGGTCACAAACGCCCGCACGCAATCCGCTGTGCCTCACCTTCTGGAACGCAGCCTGGGTGTCAAAGTCCGCAGTCAGGCGGTTGTCGGCGCGCGCTTTGGCTACAACCTGCCAATCTCGGGCGCATTGGGCATGAACATCTCCAAACAATACCGCGACGGGAATTGGGACTATGTCGTCATGAACGGTGGCGGCAACGATCTGTGGTTGGGGTGCGGCTGCACACGCTGCAAGAAACGCCTGAACCGCCTGATCTCGGCCGACGGTCGCAAAGGCTCGATCCCCGCCACCGTTGCCCGCGCCCGGTCCAGCGGCGCCCGTGTCATCTATGTCGGCTATCTGCGCAGTCCCGGCCTCGGCTCTCCGATTGAACACTGCCGCAAGGTGGGCGACGCGCTGGAAGCCCGCATCGCCGTCATGGCAAAGCAGGATCCCGGTGTCAGCTTCATCTCCCTTGCGGACATGGTGCCCCACGGCGACGCCAGCTTTCACGCCGGTGACATGATCCACCCCTCGCCAAAGGGCAGCGCCGCTGCGGCCAAGCGGGTATTGGCGGCGATCAAGGGGGAGCGGTAGCCCCAGCAAGATCATCCGCACGCCGCAAATACGCCAGATTGCGCTGACAAGGTCTGGGACAACCGAAAGGATGTCCCATGCGCTTTTTGAGCCTACTGAGCCTTTTGACCTGCTTTGCAACCAACCTCTGGGCAGCACCGCCCACCGTGGAAGAATTGCGCAGCGCCATAAAAAACCGCGATGTCACGCAGACCAACGCGCTTCTGAACACAGCACAAGAAGCCTTCCTTGACTGCACCCTCACCGCAGAAGACATTCGCGCGCGCTATCGCCCTTTTATAACCAGCGATCCCGATACTGTTTCATTCGTAGAAGACTGGCTTGCAGCCGAACCAGACAATCCCAAAGCGCAGATCGCACGCGGCTGGAGCCTTTGGAACGGTGCCTGGGCCATCGGCCGGGCCCCAAACAGCTATAGCAGCTACATCGCAAGTGAAATGCGCGGGATGGCCCGCGACCTTTTCACATCCTCATACAAGGCCGACAATGCCCTCACCCCCACATCTGACGCCGCTGTGCGCGGCTACACTCGTGCCTCTTTCGGCGTGCCTGATGCCTATAACTCTCTGATCCGAACACTCCAAAAACACCCCAACTGGGGATCGGTGAAACGGTTTACCGCAATCAACAACTTCGCTTCTGAACAATCGGGTCGAGACCATTGCGCAAAGATCGCAACATATTTCGCCCTTGATCAGGCCGCTGTCATGGAAAACCGGTGCCTGATGCAAGTCGGCACCGAAATGCCCTTCGAAGGACTTCACGCTTACATCGAAGAGCATTTCTGGCGTGACAATGATCCCGAAACGACGCTCTTCCGGCTCGACTACCTGTTACGATGGTCAGACCGCCACAAGCTCAGCAAACGGCATATCGAATGGGCCAAGGACGTTGTTCTGTATCAGCCCTTTAATCAGTATGATCTGGATGACCTGCCCCACATGGTGCACCATCTCAATTTGGCGATGTATATCATGGAGGACATCCCCGCACAGGATCTCATGGCCGAATTCCGCAAGACCCGGCTGCCCGAAGCTGAGGCGTTCCTCAAACACGATCCCCACAGTCTAGCAATGATGGAAATGATCGAAGGCGTCGCCTTCGCGTCGGAAATGACCTACACAAAGCGCAAAACCGGCGACAACAAGACCAGTATGAGCAGCACCGTGGTCCGTGTTGAACGCACCCCGGCCGAAGAAGACGCCTTCAAGGCCGCCAAAGCCGCACAGCGCAAGGATTTCGCACTCCGACGCCTTGGCGCATCACCCTACCACCCTGAACTCTGGTACGAATACGGATACCAGGCAAACCTCAGCAATCCACCCTATTCGACTTTCTCTGGCGATGCTGCACTGCACAACAGCGTCTTGTTCTCAGATGATCCAGCCCGATACCTGCAATACATCCTCAACCACAAACGTCAGGAATTCTGGACGGTGCGGGCTTTGTCAGAACTCGACCTGTCTGAGGCGCTGCCCGAAAACCTTGAAGAATTCACAAACCGCGTCGCATGGGCCAACCAAACCGATATCTACGGCCAGATCGTTTGCCCCTACACCCGTGCCGAACGGCTGTATGATGCGGTCTGCCGGGAGTACCCGGCAGGTGCAATGCAATGTGATCGCAACACCATGCCAACCTACGACCATACCGATGAGCTTGAAGAGCTGGCCAAGACAGCCCCCGCATGCGCCGAAATCCGCGACAGCGCGCTTGAAGATCTCTGGTACGAACCGACCCCCTTCAAGGACGCCATTGTCCAGACACAGTAGATCGGCCAACCTGGCATGCAACGGTCATCCGGCAGCAAGAAACGGCGCCTGAGGAGGGTCGTTCTTGCTAGCAAATGTATTTCTCAGCCCGGTTGAGAAATACAGTTGCTAGTCCCCCAGCTTCGCATGCACCTCATCCAGATCAATCTCTCCCACGGGCATCTTGTTGCCCGGATTGTCGAAGTCATATTTGAACAAGTCAAAGTCGCGCTTGTAGATCTCGCGCACCAGATGCATCGACAGATCGTCAAAATAGTCCTCCACCGGATGCGCGCGTTTGGGGCCGTGCCCCTCGCTCTCGTTGAACCGCGGAATGTCCTTCAGCGTCACTGCATGCGGTGTCTCAATCGCATCGAGCACATCCTGCATCCCGTCGTTGAAGCTCTCCGTCCAGATGATCTTGTCATAGGTGCCACCGTTCACAATGAAGGTGCTCACGTGGCCTGACATCGCAGACCAGTGAATGTCCGGGTCCATCGGGCGCCGCCAGCGGATGGTGTCGCGCGCAAACAGCAGGAACCGGCGGAAACTGGCAATCTGGTCAAACTCCTGCTTGCCGTCATCGCCACCCACTTCGATCCCGTATTTCTGGATCAACAAAGGCACCAGCTTGCCGCGGTAGCGTTTGCCGTTGCGCTGAATGCCGCAGATCTTGTCAAAGAAGGATGACAGGATGCGGGTGTAGGGGTTGCGCACGCAGGTAAACGCGTAGGACCCATGGCTCTGCACATTTTGCGTGATTGGCGCCTGGGACGCATCCAGCGCCCACTTGTGCATGCCCGCCTGTGCATCGTGAATGTCACCGTCAAAAAAGTCGCCATGATCGGAATAGAACATGATCTGACCAATGGTCGAGCAGGCGCATTTGGGCACCACACGGTACACCACGCTCTCGCTCTCTGTCATCCAAGTACCGGGAAACCCCATCGTATACTGCCCTCTGATACGGCCGATCTTGTGCCTGTGACCTGCCTTTGGCACAAAAAAGCAAATAAATCAGGTTTATTCAATCAACCTTCATCATTATCAAGGTTAACAAACGAGCAAAACAAGACAGGCCAACCCTGCAATGGCAAAGATTGCCTACATCTTGCTGTGCCACAAAGACCCGGCTGCCATCATTCGGCAGGCCCGGCGGCTGACGGCTGCGGGGGACTATATGTCCATCCACTTTGATGCCTCGGCACGCGCCGAAGACTTCCAGGAGATCAAGCAGGCCCTGACCGACAATCCACGGGTGACCTTTGCCCACAAGCGGATCAAATGCGGCTGGGGGGAATGGTCCCTGGTGCAGGCGACACTCTATGCAGTGCAATCCGCCGTTGACGCTTTCCCCCGCGCCACCCATTTCTACATGCTGTCGGGCGATTGCATGGCGATCAAATCCGCTGAATACACGCACCAGTTCCTCGACGAAAATGACTTCGATTTCATCGAAAGCCACGACTACTTCGACAGCGACTGGATCAAGACAGGCTGGAAGGAAGAGCGCCTGATCTACCGCCACTGGTTCAACGAACGCACTCAGAAGAAACGCTTCTACGGGATGTTCGAGGTGCAAAAGCGTCTTGGCCTGAAACGGGAGATCCCGGCAGATCTGCAAATCATGATCGGCAGCCAATGGTGGTGCCTGCGCCGTCGCACAATCGAATGGTTGCTGGATTTCGCCAGACAACGCCGCGACGTGATGCGCTTTTTCCGCACCACATGGATCCCCGATGAAACCTTTTTCCAGACCCTCGTGCGCCATCTGGTGCCGGAGCAGGAAATCAAGAGCCGCACGCTCACCTTCCTGATGTTCACCGACTACGGCATGCCGGTGACCTTCTATAACGATCACTATGAGATGTTGCTGAGCCAGGACTATCTTTTTGCCCGCAAGATCAGCCCGGAGGCCAAGGACCTCAAACGCCGCCTCGGGCTGCTCTATGCCGCGCAAGGTGTGCAGTTCCAGATCAGCAACGAAGGGCGCAGCCTGTTCAAATTCCTCTCCGGCCGGGGGCGCATCGGGCGCCGCTTTGCCACGCGGTTCTGGGAGACGGAATCGACGCTGGGCCGGGAACGTGAGCTGCTGATCGTCGTCTGCAAGAAATGGCATGTGGCCAAACGGGTCCTGGAACGCATCCGCCAGACCACGAACGTGCCCGCCATCGAATATCTGTTTAACGAGGAAGACACGCCGCTCCCCGATCTGGGCGGCATCCAAACGACCTTGGGCAAACGCACCCGCCACCGCCGGGCGCTGATGCGCATGCTGTTTGACTATTTTGAGACGGACCGTCTGATCGTCTGCATTGACCCCGCGAACCTCGACCTGCTGAACGACTTCGCCTCCGACCGCTCCGTCACCCGGATTCTCGAAATCGAATGCCAATTCTCGGATGACTACCTGATCGGGCACGCGATGCGCGTGGGTCTGGCCGGGGATCAAACCTCTCAGGACACGCTCACACGCCTGCTGCCCACCATTCGCAACGACATGGTCTATGAGGCCGACCGCATCCGCGACGCGCAGTTCGAAAATCACTGCCGCATGCGCGAGGTTGCCGAACCCGACGATAATGCTGATGCGCTGGCCGCCTTCCTGAAGATTTCGGCAGACAAGGCGCAAGAGATTGCGCAGACGGATTATCTCTTCGCGGATTGAGTGCCCATCCGACAGGTGCCGCCGCCACGCAGGGCGGCGGGTGAGGGCTGTTTGCCCTCACACTCCCAAGGTTTTTGGAACCATTTGGAAGGGGCGGTTGCTCAGGTCTTTTTCCGCCAGGTGCCCAGCCAGCGCCGCACGGCACCACCCTTTTCGGCCAGATCATCCTCAATCGCCTCCAGCGTGGGGTCAATCCGGCGCATCCGAAACCGCCGCCAGCGCACCCAGATCGCCCAGGCCAAGGCAGCAAACAGCGTCAGCACGATGATGTTCACCCACGGGATGCCCTTGGACACCTCCGGCCCCGCCACAGGGCGCAGTGAAATCGCGTTGGGGAAGATCGACAGGTAGAAATTTCGCCAGCCGTAATGCGTGATCAGATACCACTCTGGTGCAGCCTTGGTCGACACCGCATCCGCCGCTTCGGTATAAAGGTTCGCGGTATCGAGTTTGAAATACGGCGGCCAGCCCCAGCCGGTATCCTCATTGCGGTAGACGATGGGCGATCCATCCGGACGCACGGCCTGAATGAACTGCACGTCGCGGTTGATCAGGCTTGCCACCTGATCATCGGGCGCGGACCAGAACATGCGCGTCCAGCCCTCCAGATCCTGCCGTTCTTCATAGGTGTTCACGATCCGCACGATATCCTTCTGCGGCAGCGTATAGTGAAAGAACCCCGCCACAATCACCCAGAAGGTGATCCAGAACGTCCATTTAAAGATCGAAAACATGCGCCACCCCTTCAACTGTGATTGGTCAGATAGATGATGAGCACCACCAACACCATAGGCACCACATAGACACCCCAGATCAGCTTCTTGCGGATCGAGCCGTCATAGCGCTCCAGCCCGCGCTGCACAAAAGTGCGTTTGTCCACCTTCTGCGGCCCCATGTGCCATTTCTCTTCCAGCTTCCCCCGCCGCACTGCGCGCGAATAGAACGACAGACACACGTAGACGACCGTCAAAACGACGAACCCAATGACCACCAAACGTGCCAGTGCTATCATCTGCCTCTCCCCTTTACAGCGCCCCACGGGCCCACGCGCGCGATCATGTCCGGCACCACCTTGCGCGGCGCACGCGGCACCTCCGGCTCCGCCATCTCAGGCTCATGCCCAAAGAGCGCCCGGCGCGCCCCCGCCTTGTCTACCTGATATTCGGCCTTGAGGAAATCAACCACATAGGCCTTCTTCGCCTCCGGCCACCCCGCATAGGTGCGGTAAAACAGCTCCTTGTGACAGATGAACAGCTGCCGAATGTCCTTGGGGGCCAGCTCTGCCAGCAACATGTTGACCAATGCCGCATCCGGCGTATCGGCCGCCCGCAGCGTATAGAAATACGCTGGATGGTCCGAGGTGATGCGCGGCCATGCGCCACCATTCTCCGCCCAGTTCACCAGACTGCTGAGCGCATGAAACTCCGGCGGCAGCTGGTCCCAGTAGATCCGCGCGAGCCTGCGCATATCCGCCCGGCTCGCCCCGCTCAGCCCCTCATGCGTGCCCGCCACCGCATCAACCAGAATGAAATCCATCTTCTGCCGCAGGATCGCCGCCGCATCCACGCCGCGCGCCTCCACAATCGTCTCCGTCAGCCCGTTGAGTTCAAAGAACCGCGCAATCTGGTTGGGTTGCGACGCATCAAAGGCAAAGGGCAGCGGCAAATCCCCCAGCCCCTTGGCACCGCCGGGCGCAATCACCGCCGGATGCGGCACATCCTGAAACAGGTACAGCCCGCCAAAATGCGCTGTCCAGAAGTTGCGCTGATCAAACGACATCTCCTTCAGCCGCACCGGATTGCGCAGCACATCCCCCGTCTTGCCCGCCAGCCCGATCATGTCGGCGATCAACACATCATCGAACCAGCCGTCGGGTTCGGTGCGAAACCGGTCCACCATCTGCCCCAGCTTTTCGGCATTGGCCACGGTCCCGCCGGTCGTATCCGCCTCAATCGTGATCCGCCGAATATCAAACAGCCGGGCGGGGGTGGAGACATCATAGACGCTGTTCACCAACTCCCCCGCCACCGCATCCCGCGCCGTTAGCGCGAACAACTGCGCCTCATTTTCCGCAAAGAACCGTTTCAGAATGTCCCTTGAGGTCGAGAATTTGGTGTTGAGCAGAGGGGCGGTACGCTGCTCCATACTCAGCAGAATAAACTGCCGGTTCACCCCTTGGTGGTTAAGATAGAGATCGTCTTGCAGCGCGTCGCCCACTTCGGGGGAATAGCCGGAGATATCGACGTGGAAATCGGTGAGTTCAGTGCGTTTCCCGGTGAGGTGATGGAGCGCACGGTTGTAGCGGTCGACCAGAGCGGGGCTGTCGATGTGGACGAGGTTGCCAAACATGAGGCCGGATTTGATGAGGCGTTTCATGTACGCCCTTTTCGACCAATATTTATAGAGTGCCTCATGTCTTTAAAGGTGAGCATAGGGTTATCTCCAAAACTCCCTTTTGGTACGCGGCCAGTATGAGACTTGTCGAGGAGCCTGACTGTGGGCAGGTTATCAAAAAGCTGAAATTCCTCAACGTATTCGATAAGTCTTTCGCCCTGAGGTGATAGGCAGTTATAGAAGATTATTAAAAGCTCCTGATCAGAAAGCTGCGAGCGGAACAATTTACCATGGTATTCTTCTGTCAGTCTATTTTCAGATAGGAATTTTAAGACATTATAGAGAAATCGAAAATAATGACTAAGTTCTAGTTGGTGTCGTTTCCAAAAATTCCGATATGCTATCTCTAAACAGATCTCCCCATTATGCCCCTTCTTCTGCTTTTCGCGGTACACTTTGGTGAAGCGGGTGTAGAAAACCTTGAAACAATCACGACCAGATGTCGTCTGACCAGTTTCACTGTTATATAAGTCGATCCCTCTAACTATTTCGTTGTGTGCAGACAGCATCTCAAAAAAAGTCATCTCAAAGCGCTGGCTCAGCATTGAAGCATTCATCGCTTTAAACTCTAATCGCTGCGATTGTAATACTTTTCGCTGTTCTTTCAATTCATTGCTTTGCAGGAAGACCGTAACAATTATCCAAACAAGAGCCAGTGCTGCAAATATACCAGCAAGTGTATCCCCCATTTCACTTGGCTTTAGCTCAAGAAACTCCTCAAGCTTATTCTTGGGGCCGCCATCAGGCGACCGTTGAGGAAGCGCAATGCTTTCAACTAATAAGATCATTGCAATCGTTAACAACCAACCGGTGTCGATCGGCCCCCAGCCGTTCACCTTCCAGTCCCTGCGTAACGCCCGCCAATATACCATTGGGCGCCTCATCCCAGGGCTCCGCCCGTTCGCAATGGAAAGGCTCCACTGGAGCCTTTCTCACTCATTGCTCACCCCCCGACAAATACCGCTTCTTCGCCTCTGCCATCCGCCCCATATCGCGCACAGCATTCTCAATCGCGACCTCATCCGACTTGTCCGCATACCGGAACTCACTATCCGCGTAGCGGTTGATCTCCTGCACCACCATCTCTACCGTGATCGGCTGGCGCATCCCCTCGATCATCGCCTTCTTCTCATCGTAGCCTTTGAACAGGAACAGATCGGGCTGTTCCATCCATTCATCCGGCAGTTCGAAATCCATCGCCCGGACCTTCACCGCATCCGTGATGTTCTTGATCGCGCGGCCCGTGAACCGCGGGTCCGCCTCCTGAATCCCCTTCAGATACGTGCCCAGCTTGTTGATCGTGTCCAACTCACCAATCTCGCCCCGAACCGCCTCATAGACCGTCAACAACCCCGCCTCATGGGGCTTAGAATGCCCCTCAAACGACGCGGCCACTGCTTTCTTGATCTGCTGCGCTTCAAAAACCTCATGCTGCCCCAGCGGAATATCGTGGTTCTTGCCCATCAACAGGTACAGGATATCGACATAATCCTCCCGCGTCTGCGGCCCATCCACCAAAAACCGCGCCCCGGCCCGCTGGCGCAAAGCGTCATCCACATTCTCCGGATAGTTCGAGAACATCCCGAACGTACAATTCCCCCGCACCACGGTATTCGCGCCCGCAAAGCTCTCCATCAACACAGCCGTAATTTCCAACTGCCCCGCCGAGGATTGCCGATCCCCCCGCTTGCCCGCCAGCTGGTCAATATCGTCAATCGTCCCGAACCCGATCACCGACGGATCAATGATGTTATTGATAAACGCCTTCGCGTTCTGCCCTGACTTCCCCTGATAGCTGTCGATATTATCCGTGCTCAGGTTCTGATACCGAAACGGATAGCCCGCGTTCCCGCAATACTCCGAAATCAGCCCCGCCATCATCTGAATAAGCGTCGTCTTCCCCGTCCCCGGTGCGCCGTCGCCCATGAAGGTAAAGATGAACCCGCCCAGTTCGGCAAAGGGGTTCAGCCGCCGGTCAAAGTCATAGGCCATCAACATCTTGGCGAGCTTCATCGCCTGATACTTGGCAATATGGTTGCCCACGACCTCATTGGGCTTCTTGAAGGTCATGGTCAGCTTGGTGGACTTGGCCTTGGACGCAGGAGAGAACCCGGAAACGGTGAAATCATCCGCCTCCACCCGCCAGGACGCGCTGGCAAACCCCTCCAGCCGAGGCGCCCCCTGCGCACGCAGCGCCACCTTTTCCATCAGCACTTCCGCAAAGGCCGCCACCGTCGCCACCAGCCGCTCATCGTCGCTGCCATGCGCTGCAATGTCCTGATCCAACTCCCACAGCGCACCGTGCAACGCAGTCTGACCATTGTCGGTCAACACCTCATCCACATCGCCGACCTCAACGGAAACCTCCGGCAAATGCGAGGACAGCAAATACGCCGTCGCATTCCCGAACACATAAAGCGTCACCAAGGCCTCCGCCGCCAGCAATTCCGAAAACTCCGACTTGCGCGCCGCAGGCAGCGACCCTTCCAGATTGGCCCGCTTGAGATCACCCAGCCCCGACTGCTCCGCCACGTTCTCCGCCACCGCGAGCGCAATCGCAATCGCCCGGCGCAGCACATTCATCACCACCGCCTGTTGAGGCGACACCAAAGCATCCCCCTCATCCGCCCCTTCAATCCGCGCCAGCAACTGCACCGCCCCCGCAGGCGTGCGCCGCTGCGTCACCAACCCCGGCGTGGTCGATCGAAACCGCCGCCGCGTGCCAATGCCCGAAGACTTCTCAACCCCCTGCTCCGCCACCGCCTTGCCAATCCGCGGCGCATGATCAAACCCCGTCAGCAACGCCAGAGCGACGGCCATATGCCCGTTGATATCTTCTTCCCGCAGTTCCATCGCATCTGACGTCTGGCTCATCCCTCAATCCTTCTCATCTCAACAAAACGCACCTCAATAACGACGCGCATCCGCCCCTTCCAAATGGTTCTAAAAACCCCCTCGGAGAGCTAAAATCCATTGCGCTTCGGAAAACACAATGCGCCGACGATACCCTGCTGCGCTACGCGCTCTCGGGACATCGTCGGCATGTGATACATTTGTTTTTCCAAAGCGCCTCAATACTGCAACACCCGCCCCTTGGGGCTGACCACAAATTTCCGAACCGACCCAAATCCCGGCGGGTTCTTCTCCTCCAACACCTGATACGGCCGCTGCGGCAAGATAATGCTCCGCTCCACCCGCGTGGCCCCCAGATCAGCGCCTTTGCCACCAAAGGGATCAAGCGCAAAGACCTCGCGCTCCACCGTGGAGAACCACCCGGATTTTTCGAGGGTCACCCGGTCACTGACCAACTCTTCCTCGGTCCAGACGAGCGCCCAATCCTGCCCCTTCGGTGCCCGTGCCTCTGCCAAGACCTCGCGCAACGGCCCCGCCTGCTGCGTGAACGCATGGCTGTACATCGGCCCCAGATGAAACCGCCGCAGCCGCTTGGGGTGCAGATCGTCGAAATCCTCGTCAAATCCCTTGGCAATGGTCAGCAGTTTCAATCCGCCCAGCGCCTGCGCGCTCAGATGCGCCTGCACCTCCGGCCACCGCCGTGTGTCCTTGGGCAGCCCGATGTCGCCGGAATCCTCCACCTCCATCATGTAGATCACCGGCAGGTTCACCTGGCTGTCATAGCTCGCCCAATGCAGCCGGAACGTGCGCCTCCCGTCGGAATGGGTGACCATCCACTCTGCTTCCGGGTCATTCTGTACCCAGAACAATTCCCCCTTCGCCAGATCCTCATAATAGAGCCGTTGTGACAGCGCGAATTGCAACTTCGTCGGCACCTTGCGGTCGCTCAGAATGGTATGCACCATCTGATCCTTCAGCGCCTCAACGCTGGGCATATCCTCCAGATGCCGTGCGGCCTGCTGCGCGTCATTGGCCATGGTCATGATCTCTTCGGCCACCGGAAACCCAGAATCCCGCGCGTCCATCGTCAGAGAGCCAAAGAACCGACCCGTCTCACGCCCCACCAACAGATACTTCAGGCTCAACGCCCGAAACGTGAACGTCAGCTTGGTCGCATACCGCGTGAGGATCACCACCTCATCCCGCGTCAGCCCACCTTCCGCTTCCATCACGCCTGCGACCCGCAGCATATGCTGCATGATACCTTCGAATTTGTGGAAGTACCGGCGCGACGCGAAAGTATCGGACAGGCCGACATGGTCCTTGTTCGGGGTGTGATCAGCCATCTCGCCCTTGCCTGCTGTCGCGCAGCCTAAGCACCTCGATCTGCGTTTCAGTCACTCTGTAAATGAGAACAAATGGCGTCTTTGGGATTGGCATCCTCCGAACACTTTCCATGTTTGGCACGCGCTGGCCTATATACGGGTGCACCTTCAAAAGACTTTGCAGGTTGATAAGACTTTGCGCGGCGTTTTCACGACCCGCCGGAAAGACACTGCCATAATACTGCCGAAACCAAGCTGAGTCCCGAAGCGCCCTTTCGGAATACTTGATACGCATTCAGTCATTCGACCTTCGGCATCGGGAGCTCGTTTTCCGTATCCCAACTCTCCACCCAAGCGGTGAAGGCTTCTTCACTGATGAATCGGCCTTTGTCCGCTTCGATAATCGCTTCTTCAATTGCAACCCGCTCCGCTGCTTGGCCATTCAAATGGGTTCTAATTGCCCGCGTTGCGATCTGCGTGGCCGACACATCCTGCCGCGCGGCCTCTTCTTCGATGGCTGCTTTCAGGTCCGCGTCAACGCGCATGGTAAAAGGTACGGTGGTCATTGACGTTTCCTTTGGTGGCTATGTATCACAATGTATGACATTGCGCACATTTGGTCAAATTGCAGACCTGTAGGATTGCTCATAACCCTACATGACAAATGCATCGACAACCCAGATCGCACCAACTGCAAGGGCAGCCGCAATCCCAAAGACCAACCTCAGGTTCGCGTAGTGCCACCGGGTACGAGTTGTCGTCTTAACCTCAGGCGTTTTCGACGTGCCATCACCCCCCATACTGATTGCTGTCATGCTTCTCGATAATCTTCTGGAACCGCCGGGCAAACCGCTCATCCGCCTTCGCCTTCGCCTCCAAAACCTCCCGCGCAAAGACCATATGATCCTCGTGTTTCTCCATCATCTCCGCCATCCGCGCGTTCGTTGCCGCACCGATCCCGGCCATGGCGCTCTGCGCTTCCTGATCCGTCTGCACGCCGATCTCGTTGATCCTGTGCGCCACGTCCTGCTGCTGCGCGGTCTTCAGTGACTTGGTCAGCGCATCATAGAGCACAACCCGCTGCTTGGTGTCTGTCTGCAACTTGTTGATCAACACCATCTGCGTCGCCGCCTGGTTTTGCAGTGAATCGATCCAGGTCTTCCCCTTCTCGATATACCGCTCCAGCGTCTGGCTCTTGGCCAGCTTCACCTGCTCGTCCTGCACCATCGCATTGTAGCGCGTGTTGGCATCCGCCAACTCCGTCTCCAGCTTGGTGCGCTTGGCGGCGTCGGTCTCTGACGCAATGGCGTTCTCCAGCTTGATGATCTCCGGATCCATGCCTTGAATATCGCTGCGCAGGCTCTCCAATTCACCCACCGTGAACTCCCGTTCATCCAGCGTTTCGGTCAGGTTCGCCTCCACCTTGACCTTCTGCTCTTCGAGCATGGTCAACTGGCCCTCCAGCAACTGCACAATGGTATCCGACTTCGAGATCAGATCCTGCAACTTGTCGTCAATCGATGCCGTGCGCACGCGTTCCTGCCGCATGCTGTCCGCCTTGGCCGACGAAAAGATACCGACAAAGCTCTCCCAGCCCGTCTTGTTGCGCATCTCATCAAAGTCTTTGCTGAACCCGGCGGTCACATCGTCCAGCCCCATGATCAGCTCAGCGATATTGGCGTTCATGACTTCCGTATGGGCATGCACATCCTCAAGCGAGGCGTTCTCGATGTCGATCATCGCATCATCGCCCGTCTTCATCTTGGCGCGCGCGGTCTCGATCCGGGCCGTCAGTTCCGCGATCTTGCCCTGCGCCTCCGCCACCTGCGACTGGGATTCCCGCACCTGTGCATCCAAATTGGCCATCTAACGCTCCCTTTTCACTATTCTTTTCATCAATATATGCAATGTGAAGGCATTTTACATCCCCTCACACCACCGTTTAGTCAAGTCTTGCAAAAGCCAGCCGCCTTGAAAAGACCCCGCAATGGGTCATGAACCATCAGCCGCCCGGCCCGGATTGACACCTGCGCGGCGGGCCGTCGCAGCCAACCCCAGCAGGAACAGAACACCCGCGGCCACGTACCCTCCCAGGATCTGCTGGATGTCGCCGTAAGGCAGTGCCGTCACATCCGACGCGGCCCCGGCGGCCAAGAACAGCGACGCGGCAAAGGCCAACTTCCCAGCCAAGTTCTGCATCGACACATAGGTCGCCCGCACCTCATCGCGCAGCAGCGGCTGGATGCGCCCCATCTTGAACGGATGCGACAGCGCATCCGGCACGATCCGCAAGAACAGCACCGCAATGGCAATCCAGCTTTGCGTCAGCGTCAGAACCGCGATCAGGCCGATCTGCATCCCGAAGGCCAGCAGCAAGATCCCCGTCAACCCCAGGCGCCTGCGCAGCCGCAAGGCATAGAGCGACGCCGCGAAAGACATCAACATCATCACCGCAGAAACCACGCCACTCACCAAGGGGGTTTCATCCCTGAGCCCCACCTCTGCCAGCGATGCGGCGATAAAGGGCTGGCCAAAGACAAACGGCAAATGGCTGAACCCGTACATCACCACCGCCAGCACAAAGATCCAGCGCAGAACCGGCTGGCCAAAGGCCTCGCGCAGCGCGGGCAATTGCCCGATCATGGGTCCAACGCTCTGCTGGGTTGGAGGCTCCGTCAGCCGCCAGGCCAGCAGCATTGCGACCCCCATCGCCATGCCACCCGCCCAGAACGTGGCCGGATAAGACCACAACGCCATCGCCCCGCCCAGGATCGCAGAAATCGCAAACCCCCAGAGCGAGAATTGCAGCGCGCGGGTTTCCTGCGCCTCCACCTCATCCTCCCGCCCCAAGGCCGCAAGGGTCTCATAGAGCGTCGCACTGTCCGTCCCGGACAGAAACGCCGTCCCCGCCCCGATCAGGGTTTGCCCCAGAACAAACACTGCAAATCCATCTCCAAGGGCCAGACACACCGCCCCCATCGCGCCAAAAAGCGCCCCTGCGATCAACGTCCGGCGGCGCCCCATCCGGTCTGACAACACGCCCAACGGCACCTCCAAAACCGTGACGGAGATGTCATAGATCGCATAAAGCGCAATCGCAGCAGCGGGCGATACCTCTTGCTGGAAGTACAAAAACCAGATCGCCTGCCAAAACAGCAGCGAATGGGCGAACTTGAACCACGGATACAGCCGCAGATTTCTGGCCATACCGGTTCCGGCCAGGCTCACGATCCGATCAGCGCCTTGATCATGTCGCTGTCCGGATCGCCAAAGGCATCGATCACATCAAAGTGGTGCAACCCTTCGGCCACAACGCGCCGTGCCCCCCATGCGCGCGACAATGCTTCCGCCTGCTCCAGAAACGCGGGCCGCTCATCGCCGCCGACCCAGACGGTCACCTTGACCCCATGCGGTGGGGTCATGTTCACCGGGCTTTCGGCCAGTGCCGCCGCCTCATCCAGCCCGAAAATCTCATTCATCGAGGTCTGCAAAAGCGGCATCAGATCCGCCACCGGAGAGATCGGCACAACCGCCTCGATCCGGTCGCGCACCTCCGCAGGCAGCACCAGCGGGTCCATCATCCGCGCCACCAGATGCCCGCCTGCCGAATGGCCCGCCAGCGCCATCGGCCCGTGGGTCCGGCTGGCCACCTTGGTCACAGCCGCTGCAATCTGTCGGGTGATATCACCAATCGCCACATCCGGGCACAGATCATAAGACGGCATCGCCACGGCCCAGCCCCGCGCCAGCGGCCCCGCTGCCAGATGCGACCAAAAGCTGTTGTCGAAAGCCTTCCAGTAGCCGCCATGCACAAACACCGCCGTGCCACGCGGCACCCCTTCGGGCATGAACATGTCAAACACCTGCCGCGGGGAGGGTCCATAAGACACACCCACCTGCGCCCGCGCGCCCAGAGAGGCCCGAAACGCAGCCGCAGCTTTCTCCCATCTGGGCGGAAAATCAGCAGCCCCTTCAATGTACTCACCGTTTTTGTAGGCCTCATCAAGCTGCATCTGTCTTCTCCTTCTGACGTGCCCGCGTGCCACACAATGCAAAGCGGAACTGGACAATCATAGCCATTGTTGCTTTGGGTGCCACAAACAAAAGCGGAGACATCTCATGACCAACGCGACAACTGATCTGAAATCCATGCTCAAAGACCCCAGCCTGCTGGAAACCCGCGCCTATATCGGCGGCCAGTGGGTCGATGGCGATGATGGCACCTTTGACGTAACCAACCCCGCCCGTGGCGATGTGGTGGCAAAGGTCGCCAATCTCAGCCGCGCGCAGGTGGCAGGTGCCATTGCCCAGGCCGAAGCCGCGCAAAAGGAATGGGCCAGCTGGACCGGCAAAGAACGCGCAGGCGTGCTGCGCAAATGGTTCGATCTGATGATGGCCAACCAGGACGACCTCGGCGCGATTCTGACAGCAGAGCAGGGCAAACCGCTTGCCGAAGCCAAGGGTGAGATCGGCTATGGCGCGTCCTTCATCGAATTCTTCGGCGAAGAAGCCAAACGCATCTACGGCGAGACGATCCCCGGCCACCAGCGCGACAAACGCATCACTGTGCTGAAGCAGCCCATCGGGGTTGCAGCCTCCATCACGCCATGGAACTTCCCTAACGCAATGATCACCCGCAAAGCCGCCCCCGCGCTGGCTGCCGGCTGTTCCTTCGTCGCCCGCCCCGCCGCTGAAACCCCGCTGTCGGCCATCGTCATGGGTGTCTTGGCCGAACGCGCAGGCATCCCCGCAGGCGTGTTCAACGTGGTGCCGTCCTCCTCCTCCTCCGCCGTTGGCAAGGAATTCTGCGAAAACCCCGCCGTGCGCAAAATCACCTTCACAGGCTCCACCGAAGTGGGTCGCATCCTGCTGCGCCAGGCGGCTGATCAGGTGATGAAATGCTCCATGGAACTGGGCGGCAACGCGCCGTTCATCGTGTTTGATGATGCAGACCTCGATGCCGCCGTCGAAGGCGCGATACTCTGCAAATTCCGCAACAACGGCCAGACCTGCGTCTGCGCCAACCGCATCTACGTGCAGGCAGGCGTCTACGACACCTTCGCCGAGAAACTGAAGGCGCGCGTGAGCCAGATGAAAATCGGCGACGGTTTTGAAGAAGGCGTCGACCTCGGCCCCCTCATCAACCCCGCCGCAGGTGAGAAGGTCAAAGAGCACATCGACGACGCGGTTGCCAAAGGTGCCACCGTGATCCTCGGCGGCAATGGCGCGATGGACGGCAACTTTCTGCCCCCCACCATCGTCACCGGCGTCACGCAGGACATGCAGGTCGCACAGGACGAAACATTCGGCCCTTTCGCCCCGCTCTTCAAATTCACCGACGAAGACGAAGTCATCGCCATGGCGAACGACACCATCTTCGGCCTCGCCTCCTACTTCTACGCCAAAGACCTTTCCCGCGTGTACAAGGTCGCCGAGGCACTGGAATACGGCATCGTCGGCGTGAACACCGGCATCATCTCGACCGAAGTTGCACCCTTCGGTGGCGTCAAGCAATCCGGCCTTGGCCGCGAAGGCTCCCACCACGGGATCGAAGACTATCTTGAGATGAAATACATCTGCATGTCGGTCTGATCCGACACCACCACCACATCAAAGGGCCGCGCATCGCAGCGGCCCTTTTTCATGCACTCTGCACCGCCGCCCTCACCGCATTGAACGCCTCCACAGGCATCCGCGCAAAGGTCAGGTCAATCGGTAACTCGTTGTCCTCCTGCCACTGGTTGAGCGTGTAAACGACACCCGCACCAGCCCAGACCCAGCTGCGCGGGTCCAACCCTGTGTCGATCAGCGCATCCGCATCTTCGGCACGGTAGAGCTGCTTGAGGGTGACACCAAGCGCCTCCGCCAACCCCTGTCCGGGCAGGCCAATCGCCTGTGCCGCAGCCGCCTTGTAGCGCCCGAACAACTCAGCGACCTGTGCCTCCCGCTCCTCATGGTCGATCGACGCATGGGGGTCCTCAAAGAACATGTGCGACGTCGCCAGCCCAACCTCCGGCGTGCCCTCCGCCGCTGCGACCTCTGCCCAAGCCTCCTCCTCTTCCAGCATCGCCTCCAACCCTTTGAGTATGGTCGCCAGCTCCGCCTCCGGCAGGCCCATCTCGCGCATCTTGGCTTCTGTTGCTGCGGCCATATCCGCAAGCCGTTTGCCGGACACGCCCTCCGCAGCGATCCGCGCAAAACCGTCCGCATCCGCCGCAACAAGCCGTGTGAACAACGCGCCCAGATCGTCGGTCACCGCCCACTGCCAAATCGAAACCTCGCCCATTGCACCCACCTTCCCAAAAAAATGTGATCAACCGCCAAGGATTGACCATTCAGCCCCGTCATACTCCTGTAGTGCTTATGGAAACCAGTGATAACAGCCTTGCGCAGGCCGCCGCAGATGGTGACAGAACCGCTTTCGCCACCCTGCTGGAGCGGCAATACGACCGGCTGTTCCGCCTGTGTTTCCGCCTGACCGGCGCGCAGGCAGAGGCCGAAGACCTGACCCAGGACATCTGCGCCGCCCTGCCCGCCAAGCTGCGCAGCTACCGGGCAGAAGCGGCGTTCACCACATGGCTCTACCGGATCGCGGTCAATGCCGCCCACGACCGCCGCCGCAAACAGGCCAGCCATGCAAAGGCCGCTGACGGCTGGGGCGATTGGGAAGTGAACCGACGGGCGGGAGATGATGAAGCGGCTGAAGCCGTCGACTGGCTGACCACCGCAATGCGCAGCCTGCCTCCCGACTTGCGCGACACGCTGGCGCTGGTGCTGGATGACATGACCCACGCCGCTGCCGCCGACATCCTGAACGTCTCCGAAGGCACCATCAGCTGGCGCATCTCCGAGGCCAAGAAACACCTCAAACAAAAGCGCAAGGAGGAAGAGCAATGAGCGACGACCTCGACGATCTCAAATCTCTCATGGACGCGGCCACGCCCCGTCCTGACCCGGCGCGCCGTGCAGAAAACATCGCCCTTGCGCAAAAAAACTTCGATGCGCTCCAAGGATCGCGGACCGCCGCGCGTCCTACTTCTGATCGCCCGAAACGGGGCGTCTTTTCAGGAGTAGTTCACATGTTTTCCAATCTTGTCTCATCACGCGCCGGTCTCACTGCCTCGACTGCCCTGGTGGCCGTCGGCCTCGTTATGGTCACGCCGATGCGTGACAACCTGCGTCTGCCCGGAGGGCTTGAGAGCCGCAACGAAGCAATCCCGGTTGTTGAGCCAGCCATCGAGGACGAACCGTTTGCCGACATCCCGTTTATGGTCGAACCCACAGAACCCATGCTGGAAGCCGAAATCGCAGCCGCCCCGCTGGCCGCAACACGCAGCCGCAAGGCGGTTTCCGGCATCGCGCTGGACCAAGACGCGCCCATCGCGCTCCCCGAATCCAACACCGAAACCTTCGCCAATGCCCCGGCAAACCCAGTACAGATCACGGCGGAAACGCCCGTCTCAACCTTCTCCATCGACGTGGACACTGCGTCCTACGCGGTCATCCGCCGCGCCCTCACAGGCGGCATGATGCCCCCACAAGACGCCGTGCGGATCGAGGAAATGGTGAATTACTTCACCTACGACTATGCCGCACCTGAGGCAGGCACCGCCTTCCAACCAACCGTCTCGGTCACGCAAACCCCGTGGAACCCTGACACCCAACTGCTGCACATCGCCCTGCAAGGCGACATGCCCGCCGTCGCGGACCGCCCGCCGCTGAACCTTGTGTTCCTCATCGACACGTCTGGCTCCATGAACAGCCCCGACAAACTGCCCCTGCTCAAACAGAGCTTCCGCCTGATGCTGAGCCAGCTGCGCCCCGAGGATGAAGTCGCCATCGTCACCTATGCCGGCAGCGCAGGCGAAGTCCTCGCCCCCACCAAGGCGTCAGAACGCAGCACGATCCTCGCAGCGCTCAACCTGCTGGATGCAGGCGGCTCCACCGCTGGGCAAGCAGGCCTGCAACAGGCCTACGCCACCGCCGATGCGATGCGCGCGGAGGGTGAAGTCAACCGCGTGATCCTGGCCACCGACGGCGATTTCAACGTCGGGCTTTCCGACCCCGACGCACTGAAAACCTACATCGCCGACAAACGCGACACCGGCACCTACCTCAGCGTGCTGGGCTTTGGTCGTGGCAATCTGGATGACGCCACGATGCAGGCGCTGGCGCAGAACGGGAACGGGCAAGCCGCCTATATCGACACGCTGTCCGAAGCGCAGAAAGTGCTGGTTGACCAACTCACCGGCGCGCTTTTCCCCATCGCCAATGACGTCAAGATACAGGTTGAGTTCAATCCCGCCACCGTGTCGGAATACCGCCTGATCGGCTATGAAACCCGGAGCTTGCGCCGGGAGGATTTCAACAACGACCGCGTGGATGCAGGCGACATTGGCGCAGGGCATCAGGTGACGGCCCTCTATGAACTCACGCCGACAGGCTCCCCCGCGCAGCTTTCTGACCCGCTGCGCTATGGCAATGGCGACAACGCGACAGCCCCAAGCGATGAACTCGCCTTCCTGCGCCTGCGCTACAAGACGCCCGGCGATGCGGACAGCGCCCTGATCGAAACCCCGATCACCACTGGCGCCTCAGCGCCCGCATCCTTCGCAGCCGCCATCGCTGGCTTCGGCCAACTGCTGCGCGGCGGCACCTATGTGGGCGACTGGAGCTATGCCGACGCCATCGCACTGGCCACCGCAACCAAAGGCGCAGACCCCTACGGCAGCCGGGCCGAGGCCATCCAGCTGATGCGGCTGGCGCAAAGCCTCTCGGCACAATGATCTGCCGCCTGTCCTGACAGTCAGGACACGGCACACCCGCGCAGCAGCTTCCAAATGGTTCTAAAAACCCCACCGGAGGTCTGGAATCTCTTTTGATGGTCCAGAAGAGATTTTAACGCTCCGCGGGGGTTTTTGAACCATTTGGAAGAGCAGGAGCGCGGCGATCCACAAACAAGAAAGGCCCAGTGTCCTGCACTGGGCCTTCCTTTTCTTAACCTACTGAAAGGATCAGTTTACCGCAGCGGCCTCTACAACGTCCTTTTGCAGGGAGGGCGTGTCAGACGCGATCTGGATCTGGCGTGGTTTCAGGGCCTCAGGCACCTGACGCTCCAGCTCGATGTGCAGCATACCGTCGGCGTGGGCCGCACCGGTGACCTGCACATGATCGGCCAGATGGAAGCGGCGCTCAAATGCGCGCGTGGCGATGCCACGGTGCAGGAATGTCTTGTCCTTGTCCTCATCCGCTTTGCGGGCGGAGACGATCAATGCTTTTTCACGGACCTCAACGCTCAGATCAGCGTCGGAGAAACCTGCAACCGCGATGGAGATGCGGTAGGCATCATCGGCGGTTTTCTCAATGTTGTAAGGCGGATAGCTGGGGATGGTCCCCTCGTTGCTCAATACCCTGTCCATCATGTTGGCAATCTGGTCGAAACCGACGCTGGAACGGTAGAGCGGTGCAAAATCAAAAGTACGCATGTGTCATCCTCATCTTTGAGCGATTATGGTCAGGACCTTCCATCAGCGGACAGGCCCGATTGCAGTGTCGTCCGAACCCTGAAGCGGCATTCGGACAATTCGTATTTGGTGAGGGTCAATCCGGGTTTCAAGACCCTTTTTGAAAGGGCCAGAGCCAATCAGGGTTTGACGAACTTTGCGCCGGTGTCCCGCGCATCCTTGCCCACCAGCACCCGCTTGCGGCCCGGACCGGAGGCGTCATAGACACCCTTTCCTGCCAGCAGATCCGCCTGCAACTGGGCCAAAGGCGCGTCCAGCGCCGTGCCCAGCGACACCTGCGCGCCATCCACTTCTGCCTTGGCCGACACGACCGACACGATATGCACCTTGCCGTTCAACACGGTGAAAATCGGCGCGCCGCTTGATCCAAAGTCAACAGAACAGGAGGTGACCAGCACCCCTTCCTGTTGGGTGATCACCGTGCAGACCTCTTGCAAGGTTGGTGCCTCTGACCGGTCGCGGGCATAACTCACGATGCCAACGGAATCGCCCGGACGGGGCCGCGCGCCGGTGGCCAGCGGGGTGATGGTCGTGTTGCGGATGGGGCGTTCCAGTTCCAGCAACGCCAGATCATTGCGCACCCGGCCCGAAGACACTTCACCGTCATACATGTATTCAGGATGCACCACGGCGCGGCGGATGTTGCGATAAGCACCCGCACGCCCATTGCGCCAGCCCGCCAGAAACTGCACGTCAGCGGGATTGATCCGCTCTTTGCTGTCGCGATCAAACAGGCAATGCGCCGCCGTCAGCACCAGACGCGGCGCGATCAGTGCCCCCGTGCAAAACCCGGTCCCGCCGATGTTGAGACGGCCCACGGCCTCCCAGGCATCTGCTTCGACACCGGAATCAAGGCGTTTGAGCGCCGCATCCTGCGCCGTTGCCGTTGTCGTGAGGACGACGGCCATCAAAAAGAGTACCAGATAACGCAGCACAACAAACCCCAGAACAATGGATGGCCCGAAGTTGCCGTAAAGTTGAGGCAAAACTAAGGCAAAAGTTTACCGTAATCTGGGCACGCCATCGAAGGCACCCTGTTCTGTGCTCAGGGCAGGCGGCTTTGGCCCGCCCCATGCCCAGTCCAGCAATTCCACCGTATGCACCACCGGAACCCCGGCGGCGGACCCGATCTGCATCATGCAGCCGATGTTGCCCGCCGCAATGATATCCGGGTTGCGCGCTTCCAGCGTCTTCACCTTGCGCTCTTTCAACTGGGCCGAAATCTCCGGCTGCATCAGGTTGTATGTGCCTGCCGATCCACAACACAAATGGCTGTCTGCTGGCTCCACCACCTTGAACCCCGCCTGCTTCAGCAGATCCTTCGGGTAGGTCTTGATCTGCTGGCCATGCTGCAAGGAACAGGCCGCGTGGTAGGCAATCGTCAGCCCCTCGGGCACCGGGTCTTTGGGCGCGCCCATCTCAACAGCATCCCTGCGCAGCTCAATCAGCACTTCGGAGATATCCTTCGCCCGCGCCGACACCCGCGCCGCATCCCCCGCCAGCGGATCATTGCGGAACATATGCCCGTAGTCCTTCACGGTCGTGCCACACCCGGACGTATTGATCACAATCGCATCCAGCCCACCTGCATCCATCTCAGCGCACCACGCCTTGATGTTGCGCGCGGCTGTCGCGTGGCTCTCATCTTCTTTGCCCATGTGATGCGTCAGCGCCCCACAACACCCCGCACCTTCGGCCACCACAACCTCACAGCCCATCCGGGTCAGCAGCCGGATGGTGGCATCATTGATGTCCGTGTTCAGCGCTTTCTGCGCACAGCCTGTCATCAAGGCCACCCGCTTCTTGCGCGCCCCCACGGGCGCAAAACTCTGCGGGTCATCATTGCGACTAACCGGCGGGATCACCTTCGGCGCCATCTCGATCATCGCGCGCAACCGGGCGTCGGGCATCAGCCGCGCAAAGGGCCGCGCCATCTTGGCGCCCAACAGCGCCAACCGGAACCGCATCGGATAGGGCAACACCCGCGCCAGCACCCAGCGCAACGCGCGGTCGGTGAAGGGCCGTTTGTAGCGTTCCTCGATATACGCCCGCGCATGGTCGACCAGATGCATGTAGTGCACGCCCGAGGGGCACGTGGTCATACAGGCCAGACAAGACAGGCAGCGGTCGATGTGCTTGACCGTCTTTTCATCCGGGTCGCGGTCGTTCTCCAGCATGTCCTTGATCAGGTAAATCCGCCCACGCGGGCTGTCCAATTCATCGCCCAGCACCTGATAGGTCGGACAGGTCGCCGTGCAGAACCCGCAATGCACGCAGGCCCGCAGAATCTCATTGGCACGCGCCGTGCCGGGGTCTTTGAGCTGCTCTGGTGTAAAGGTCGTCTGCATCAGGTCATCACTCCGGGGTTGAGGATCCCGCGGGGATCGAACTTCGCACGCAGCCCTTCGGACAAGGCCGTAACAGTCGGGTTCTGCGGCTGGAACGACGGCACGCTGCGGCGCAGGTCTTCGGGTGCTTTGACAACCGTCGTATGCCCGCCCAGACGCGCAGCCGCCCCGTGCATCACGGAGACCGCATCACCAGCGCCGACATCCAGACCGCTCCAGATCAACCCGCCGCCCCAGTCAAGGTAATGCGTCGCCTCAGCCCCCTCATCCACCGCTGCGATGAAGGCCGCGGCCTGACTGGGCCTCAGCGCTGTGCGCGTCACGCAGGCACTCTCCGCCAGATAGGCCATATCTCGGATGTCGGCCCAGAGCGTTGCTGTCCCATCGCTCTCAACCGTCGCCGCGCCATAGGCGGCCAACTCTTTGACCAATGCCCCCGCGCGATAGGCGACAGAGCCTTCCATCCCCTCCACCCGCAGATGCAATGTGCCACCGTCCCCGAACGGCCCATAAAACGCCCCCGTCACCTCAAACGGCGTGGTCAGAGCAGCCGACATCGCGGCAACCGCCCGGCCCGCGTCCAGACCCGCAATCGTCACCGTCACCGCTGCATCCGGGCGCGGCAGTACCTTCAGGGACACTTCCGTCAGTGCCCCCAACGTGCCGTAGGCCCCGCACATCATCTTGGTCAGATCATAGCCGGTGACGTTCTTCATCACCCGCCCACCGTTCTTCAGCACCGTGCCCGCGCCATCCACAAACCGCACGCCCAGCAGCGAGTCGCGACAGGCCCCGACCGCGGACACCCGGCGCGGACCGGACACATTACACGCCACCACACCGCCAATCGTCGGCACGCCCTCTGTGCCCAGCAGTCGCCGCATGTCAGATGGCTCAAACGCCAGCATCTGCCGCTCCGCGTCCAGCGCGGCCTCCACTTCCGCCAGCGGCGTGCCGGCCTTTGCCACAAGCGTCAGCGCGCCCGGTTCATACAAGGTGATCCCGCTCAGCCCCGCCAGCGACAGCACATCGCCGTCTACAGGCCGTCCAATGGGCCGTGTGCCACCGCCTTCGATCCGCAATGGACCCTTGGCCGCCGCGATCTGCGCAGCAACCGCGTCTTCCGTCTCTGGTCGCATGAGGGCGCCCCTTCTTTGATTATTCTGCGGCAACCCGCCGGTGGGGGGCGCTGGTCTCCAACGGGAAAACCTTCGCAGGGTTCAGCAGCCACTGCGGGTCAAACACGTCTTTCACCGCCATCTGCGCGGCCATATCCTCAGGCGCGAATTGCACGTTCATCAGATCGCGCTTCTCAATCCCCACGCCATGTTCACCAGTCAGGCATCCGCCGACTTCCACGCACAGCTTGAGAATATCCGCGCCAAACGCCTCGCACAGTTCCAGATCACCGGGCTTGTTGGCGTCAAACAGGATCAGCGGGTGCATGTTCCCGTCTCCTGCATGGAACACATTGGCCACGCCCAGCCCGTATTCCTTGGACATCTCGCCAATCCGGCGCAGCACCAGCGGCAGTTCCGACACCGGGATCGTGCCATCCAGACACATGTAATCATTGATTTGCCCCATCGCGCCAAAGGCCGACTTGCGCCCCAGCCAGATGCGCCCCGCTTCCTCCGCATCCGCCGCTTCGCGCAGTTCAACCGGGTTATGCTTGGCGGCGATCTGCTTGATCAGACCCAGTTGCGCGTCAATCTCCGCGTCAGATCCTTCGACCTCCACGATCAGCAGCGCCTCGCACATCGGATAGCCCGCTTTGGCAAAGGCCTCACAGGCTTCGATGCAGGGGCGGTCCATAAACTCAATCGCCACAGGCAGAATGCCCGCCTTGATGATGTCGCTCACCACCTGCCCCGCCACTTCGCTGCTGTCATAGCCCATCAGCACCGGCCGTGCCCCTTCGGGCTTGGGCAGGATGCGCAATGTGGCTTCCGTCACCACGCCCAACTGCCCTTCGGAGCCGCAGATGAGACTGAGCAGATCCAACCCAGCCGCATCCATATGCCCGCCACCCAACTCCGTCACCGTGCCATCCATCAGCACCAGCTTGACGCCAAGCAGGTTGTTCGTGGTCACGCCATACTTCAGACAATGCGCCCCGCCGGAATTCATCGCGATATTGCCCGCAATCGCGCAGGCCAACTGGCTGGAAGGATCAGGCGCGTAAAAGAACCCGTCCGCCTCAACCGCACCTGTGACACTCAGGTTGGTGCGGCCCGTCTGCACCCGGATAAGCCGGTCGTCATAATCCACCTCCAGCACATCGGCCATGCGCGCCACACCCAGGATCACACTGTCGGCTGTGGGCAACGCCCCACCGGCCAGCGATGTGCCCGACCCGCGCGGCACCACGGGTACGCCTTCCTCATGGCAAATGCGCAGGACGGCGGACACTTCTTCGGTGTCGCGCGGCAGGACCGCCACCATCGGCGGGCAGCGGTAGGCCGCCAGCCCGTCACACTCATAGGCCTTGGTCTCTGCCACGTCGTGAATCACGGCGTCATCGGGCAGGACCTCTTGCAGGCGCGCAACGACGCGGGCCTTGCGCGCCAGAATGGCGGGATCGGGGCGTGGCATTTCCATCGTGCATCTCCTCTTTGGTAAAATAATATTACCAATTTTGCGGGCTGGCAAGTTCTATCCGCAGACCCTAAGAACGCGCCATGACCCTGCTTGACCGCCTGACCCTGTTTTCGCCCCTCGATTTTGTCGCCATCACGACGATAATCGTGGTCTGGCTGGCGATGGGCTGGCGCATTGAGCATCCTAGCGCGAAAAAGCAGTCCGTCTCCAAAATAATGGCGGAGTATCGGCGCGAATGGATGCGCCAGATGATCACGCGCGAGCCGCGCATCTTCGATGCCCAGACCATCTCGACCCTGCGGCAGGGCACGTCGTTTCTGGCATCCACCTGCGTGATCGCAATTGGCGGCTGCCTTGCCCTGATCGGCAACACCGAAAGCCTTTCTGGCGTGGCAGAGGAGTTGATCTCCACCATGCACCCGAAAATCGTTTGGGAAATCAAAATCTTGCTGGTGGTGTTCTTTCTGACCAACGGGTTTTTGAAGTTCCTGTGGTCCAACCGATTGTTTGGATATTGTTCGGTCCTGATGGCCGCCGTGCCCAATGACCCCAAAGACCCAAACGCCCCCCGCATGGCCCATAAAGCCGCCGAACTGAACGTCGCCGCCGCGCGCAGCTTCAACCGCGGCCTGCGCGCCGTCTACTTCGGCCTCGCCTCTGTCGCCTGGCTGGCCGGCGCGCTGCCGCTGCTTGGCACAACGCTGATCACGCTGATCGTCATCTGGCGGCGGGAATTCGCTTCCCGATCCCGTGAGGTGCTATTGGAAACGTAAACCGGCAAGTTATATGCTATTTACATAACATCCGGCGCATTTACGCCATGTTTTCAATTCAGAGTGTCTGTCATGTTGCTACGAACCACTATTGCCTTTGCCCTTTGCGCGGCCCCCGTTTTCGGGGATCCTCCTGTCATCAATGACGTGAAAGCCAAGAAATCTGGGGGTTCATGGACCTTTGACGTCACCCTCAGCCATGGCGATACCGGCTGGGACGACTATGCCGACGGCTGGCGTATCCTGGACGCCAACGGCGCTGTGCTTGGCCTGCGCAAACTGGCCCACCCGCATGTCAACGAACAACCCTTTACCCGGTCGCTGTCCGGCGTTTCCATCCCCGAAGGCCTGGGCACCGTGGGCATTCAAGCCAGCGATTCGCGCGGCGGCTGGTCCTCCGGCGTGATGCAGTACAAACTGCCCTGATCACCACACCGATCAACCGGATCTTCGGTGCGACCCTCGCCGCTGTTGCAATCCGGATGACCGTGAGCCGAGGATGGCCGGGCAGGCCAGTGTCTCTCCCCTGCGCACCCCCCACGTTCCACCCTTGATAGACAGGCCCACGGGGTGCTATTGCAGCCCCATGACACAAGTGTTTGATATCGGCGATCACGCCCGCCTGCTGGAGCGGTTCTTTACCCTCTTTGCGCAACTGCGCGCGCAATCCTGATCAGACCCTGACGGTGCCCCCGGCACCACTGCGCCTTTCTGCTGACATTCCATCGAAATGAGAGACACCAATGTCCCCTAAAACGCTCTATGATAAAATCTGGGATGCCCACCTCGCCCATGAGGCTGAGGACGGCACCTGCCTTCTGTATATCGACCGCCATCTGGTGCACGAAGTGACCAGCCCGCAAGCCTTCGAAGGGCTGCGCATGACAGGCCGCACCGTGCGCGCGCCGGACAAGACCATCGCCGTGCCGGACCATAACGTGCCCACCACGCTGGACCGCGCAAACGCCGCGACCATGACCGAAGACAGCCGCGTGCAGGTCGAAGCGCTCGACAAGAACGCCAAGGACTTTGGCATTCACTACTATCCTGTGTCCGACATCCGTCAGGGCATCGTGCACATCGTCGGACCCGAACAGGGCTGGACCCTGCCCGGCATGACCGTCGTCTGCGGCGACAGCCATACCGCGACCCACGGTGCCTTTGGCGCACTGGCGCACGGCATCGGCACCTCCGAGGTGGAACACGTTCTGGCCACGCAAACGCTGATCCAGCAAAAGTCCAAGAACATGAAGGTCGAAATCACCGGCAAACTCCGCCCCGGCGTCACCGCCAAGGACATCACCATGTCCGTCATCGGCGTCACCGGCACGGCAGGCGGCACCGGCTATGTGATTGAGTATTGCGGTGAAGCAATCCGCGACCTGTCCATGGAAGGGCGCATGACCGTCTGCAACATGGCCATCGAAGGCGGTGCACGTGCGGGCCTGATCGCACCGGATGAAAAGACGTTCGAATATTGCAAGGGCCGCCCCCACGCGCCCAAGGGTGCCCAGTGGGAAGCCGCGATGGAATGGTGGAAGACCCTCTACTCCGACGATGACGCCGCGTGGGACAAGGTGATCACCATCAAGGGCGAAGACATCGCGCCGGTTGTCACATGGGGCACCTCCCCCGAAGACGTGCTGCCCATCACCGCCAACGTCCCCGCCGCCAGCGACTTCGAAGGCGGCAAGGTTGGTGCGGCGGAACGCGCGCTCGAATACATGGGCCTGACCTCCGGCACACCGCTGGCTGATATTGAAATCGACACCGTGTTCATCGGCTCCTGCACCAACGGCCGGATCGAGGATCTGCGCGCCGCTGCGGATATCCTCAAGGGCAAGAAGATCGCCGTGAAGCGCGCGATGGTCGTTCCCGGTTCCGGCCTTGTCCGCGCACAGGCCGAGGAGGAAGGGCTTGCCGACATCTTCAAGGAAGCCGGTTTTGAGTGGCGTCTGGCAGGGTGTTCGATGTGTCTGGCGATGAACCCCGATCAGCTGCAACCCGGCGAACGCTGTGCCGCGACCTCCAACCGCAACTTCGAAGGCCGTCAGGGCCGCGGTGGTCGGACGCATCTGATGTCGCCAGCAATGGCGGCCGCTGCGGCGGTGACCGGAAAGTTAACAGATGTGCGGGAGCTGATGTAAATCACGCAACGTACGTTGCCGGTGTACAGGTTGTGTACAGTTTGTGCACAGCCTGTGACACTTAACAAAATCTTACCACATCAACATCTTGTGGCCCGACCTTAGGAGTCCCCTAGAATGGACAAATTCGACACTCTCACCGGCATTGCAGCGCCGATGCCCCTGATCAACATCGACACCGATATGATCATCCCCAAACAGTTCCTCAAAACCATCAAGCGCTCCGGCCTTGGGGTGAACCTGTTTGACGAAATGCGCTACGATGACGACGGCAATGAGATCCCCGATTTCGTGCTGAACAAAACCCAGTATCGCGACGCTGAAATCCTCGTCGCCGGCGATAACTTCGGCTGTGGTTCCTCCCGCGAACACGCCCCCTGGGCGATCAAGGACTTCGGCATCCGCTGCGTTATCGCGCCCAGCTACGCCGATATCTTCTACAATAACTGCTTCAAGAACGGCATTCTGCCCATCGCCCTGCCCCAGGAACAGGTCGATGTGATCATGAAGGATGCCGAAAAAGGGGCGAACGCCCGCGTCTCAATCGACCTTGACGCACAAACTGTGACCACATCCGACGGTGAGGTTTTCAGCTTCGAAGTAGATGCGTTCAAGAAGCATTGCCTGATGAACGGCCTTGATGACATCGGTCTGACCATGGAAAAGGCCGCTTCCATCGACAGTTTCGAGGCCGCAGCGGCACAAAGCCGCCCGTGGGTGTAAGTCTGCGCAAAGAAATTGCAGAAAAAATGGGCGCATAAGTCGCTGATTTTTAGAAATTATTGTGGGCACTGCGGAGGTGCCCACAACATCTTGCGTTCTGCCATCAATTCGCCTTTTTGTTGATGCAAGAACGCACCACCCTCTCCATCAAATCGCCCCATACCTTTCGTCTTATTAACCAACGCACTTGAGGAATGTGACGAAAGAAGGCACAAATTGGGCAGAATTGAGGCAGCCCTCCATACCGCTTGGAGGCAACAAGTTGGGACAAGCACACGGCAACGTATCGTGGCTGACCAGTTTGGAAGGGTAGATACGTGATTGGACGGATGACAGGCGCAGCCGTGCGCGGGTTGTTGGTGGCGTTGCTGATTGCAACGCCTGCTTTGCTGTTGCCCGGCGTCGCAGCGGATTCCACCCAGATCACCGTGCTTGTGGCTCTCCTTGCCGCTTTCCTCACCTTCGTTGAGTACAACTCCAATTTCCCCAGCATCGTTGAGTTCCGCGATGCCCCACCGTTCAACCGCCTGCGGTACCTCGCGCTGCTGGTCACGGTGGTCATGCTGAGCCTTATCATCAAGGGGGAGACCGACCCGACACCAATGACCAACGCGCTCGCGTCCATTGGCACGATCCTGGGCAATGCGATTGATTTCCCCTACTCACCTGTGCGGCTGGTGGTTCTCATGCTGCCCGCTGAAGCCAGTACAGCACTGGTGGATTCTGTGCGCACTTCGGCTGGTCTGGCCTATCTGATCTCTCTGGTCACCATGACCGCTTTCTTGTTTCTGGTCCGCGTTCTGGGCTGGCCTGCACGGGGCGGTGCCTTCAACGTGTGGGTCAACCTGCCGCTGTTTGACCCGACCGCAGGCGGTGATGTCCTGCAACGTTTGCAGCGTGATGCGCGGATCAACATCGCCCTTGGTTTCCTGCTGCCTTTTGTCATTCCCGCAGTGGTCAAGGCGGCTGCTGATCTGATAGACCCGATCACATTGCAAAACCCGCAAACCCTCATCTGGACACTCAGCGCTTGGGCCTTCCTACCTGCCAGTATGATCATGCGCGGCATCGCCATGGGCCGGGTCGCGGATATGATCCTCGACAAACGCCGTCGTGCCTACGCAGACGCCGAAGCGCAGGGCGAGGGCGACTTTCAAGCCGCTTGAGACAGTTCTGCACGGCACTTTTACTCTGTCTGATTGCGCTTCCTGCAACCGCTGAGACGCTACGCATCGCCACATTCAACACCGAACTCAGCCGCAAGGGCCCCGGCCTTCTGCTGCGCGACATCCGCAAGGGGGACGATCCGCAGGTCAATGCGGTTCTGGATACCCTCCAACAGGCGGACGCGGATGTTATCACCCTGCAAGGGTTTGACTATGATCTTGGCAACGCCGCCCTTGAAGCCTTTGCCAAAGCCCTCAGCGACCGGGGTTCGCCCTATCCTTACCACTTCGCAGGGCCACCCAATGCCGGGTTGCAGACCGATCTGGACATGGACGGCGATGGAAAACCCGGTGGCGCAGGGGACGCCCAAGGCTATGGCCGCTTCTATGGCGCTGGCAGCATGGCAATCCTTTCCAAATTACCGATAGCAGGTGAAGACATCGATGACTTCTCGACCCTGCTCTGGCGCGATCTGCCGGGCGCGCTGTTGCCGCAGACCGAAGCCGGGCCGTTCCCGAGTGCTGAGGCGCAATCGATCCAGCGGCTGTCCTCCCACGGTCATTGGATCATCCCACTGGAGCATCCCACATTGGGACGCATCCAGTTGATGACCTTCCACGCCAGCCCCCCGGTTTTTGATGGTCCCGAAGACCGCAACGGCAAGCGCAACCATGACGAGGTGATCTTCTGGATCCATCTTCTGGAGGGACGCTTGGACGTGGTGCCAAAAAAGCCCTTTGTCCTGACAGGCGATGCCAACCTTGATCCCGCCAAGGGCGATGGCCGCAGCATTGCCATTCAGAACCTACTGGCCCATCCCATGCTGCAAGACCCGCTGCCAGACCAGCCCACGGTCACGTGGAGCCAAACCGGCCCGATGCGCGTGGATTACGTTCTGCCCTCACGCGACTGGCAGATCACAGGCGCGCAGGTCATGCCAATCAACCCTGAAGCGAGCCGCCACAGCCTGGTCTGGGTGGACCTGACAAAGTAGCCCTTCTTGACCCTCCGCCCCGGTCACGCTACCCCGCCCCTGATAGATTTTTCAGGAGCATCCCATGGCCAATCCAACACTGCTTATCCTTGCCGGCGACGGTATCGGACCCGAAGTCATGGGGCAGGTCACAAGGGTGATCGACTGGTTCGGCGCAAAGCGCGATCTGGCCTTTGATGTTTCCCACGATCTGGTCGGCGGTGCGGCCTATGACGCGCACGGCACGCCCCTGCATGACGACACGATGGCCAAAGCGCTGGAAGCGGACGCGGTGCTGCTGGGCGCTGTAGGCGGGCCGAAATACGACGATCTGGATTTCTCCGTCAAACCCGAACGCGGCCTTTTGCGCCTGCGCAAGGAGATGGACCTGTTTTCCAACCTGCGCCCGGCGCAGTGTTTTGACGCACTGGCAGATTTCTCCTCGCTCAAGAAAGAGCTGATTGCAGGCCTCGACATCATGATCGTGCGCGAGCTGACCTCCGGCGTTTATTTCGGAGAGCCGCGCGGCATCATCGAGGAAGGCAATGAGCGGGTCGGCATCAACACCCAGCGTTACACCGAGAGCGAGATTGACCGCGTCGCGCGCTCCGCCTTTGAACTGGCGCGCCGTCGCGGGAACAAGGTCTGTTCCATGGAAAAGGCCAACGTGATGGAAAGCGGCATCCTCTGGCGTGAGGTTGTGCAAAAGGTGCACGACACCGACTATCCGGGTGTTGAGTTGAGCCACATGTATGCCGACAATGGTGCCATGCAGTTGGTCCGCGCGCCCAAGCAGTTCGACGTGATCCTGACCGACAACCTCTTTGGTGACATCCTGTCCGATTGCGCCGCGATGCTCACCGGTTCCCTGGGCATGCTGCCTTCTGCCTCCCTTGGTGCGCCAAATGCAGATGGCCGCCCGAAGGCGCTTTATGAACCCGTGCACGGCTCCGCCCCGGACATCACCGGGCAGGGCAAAGCCAATCCGATCGCCTGCATCCTCAGCTTTGCAATGGCACTGCGCTATTCCTTTGATGAAGGGGAAGAAGCGACGCGATTGGAAAGAGCGGTTGAGAAGGTACTCGCAGACGGTGCACGCACCGCTGATCTGATGGGGCCGGAGGGCGGCACGCCGATCTCTACCACGCAGATGGGCGATGCGATCCTGGCGGCCTTGGACAACAGCCTCTGAAATCAGTTTTCAGATCATAGGGGGTGGCCCCGCAATACCGGCATGACCGACTTTCAGGTCAGGCCGCTTTGTCGGCGCCAGTCGCCATATCCTGCGCGGCATCGCTTTGGAATCTGCGCACCGTCTCCGCCAGCTTCACCTCACTCTGGGACAGCGTTTTCATGACTTGATCGTTGGAGTTGGCAAGCGTCGCATTTTGCTGCGCGCTTGTGTCCAGTTGCGACATTGCGGCCACGAGGGCCGAAATTTCTTTTGCCTGATCCTCGCCCGCAGCGCTGACGCCGCCGATCAATTCAAGCACTTCGCGCATGGCTGCTTCGATCTGTTCAATTGCCGCACCCGTCATACGTACCTTTTCCGAACCGTTCTTCACCTTCTCCAGATTGTTGGCAATGAGCCCGCCAATCTGATGGGACGCATCCGCTGACCGCTCAGCCAGGATGCGCACCTCCGACGCCACAACAGAGAACCCCTTGCCCGCTTCCCCCGCTCGCGCTGCCTCGACAGAGGCATTCAAAGCCAACAGATTGGTTTGAAAAGCAATATCATCAATTGCCGCGACAATCTTGCCCATCTCAGCCGAGACGTTCTCAACACTTTCGATCTGCGCCACAGCATCATCGGCAATCTGATAGCTGGAGGTGGTCTTTTGACCGACCTCTTTCACAAGGACCTGGCACTGTTGAAGTTGGGCGGCATTTACCGAAACCGTCGATGACAGCACATCGGCAACCCCGGCGGACTCCGCGATGGTTTCAGCTTGCTGGGCAGATCGCGTTTTGAGTTCGGCCACACCGTCCTGCATGTGCCGGGACGCTGCCTTCAACGCGTCTGACTCGGTCTGGATGTCGTGAAAGGCGCCTGACAAGGAACCCAGGGAAGCATTCATCGCCCGGCCAATTTCAGCGAATGTGCCTTTGTACTGCGGACCCATCTGTTTGGTGAGATCCCCTTGCGCAAGCGCGGTCATGATCATCTTGATGTCCTGCAACGCCTGATCTGACATATCCGCAGTGCGGTTTATTCCTTCTGCGATGTCATACCACACGCCGGTCTTGCCATCTGTCTCCACCCGCATCGAGAAATCGCCTTCCGCACAGGCCGCAACGATCATGTTGATTTCCCGCACCGCCTCGTTTTGCAGTTTTGTCTGCGCCTTTTGCTGTTCGATCAGCCCTTCGTCACGTGCACGCTGCTTTGTAACAACATCTTCAACCACGCCGAGGATTTCATTGATGCCACGACCCAGGATCAGGGACGCGCCGCTGAGATCCTGCAAATCGATGTTCAGCGTAGAGGAAAAATCACCCTGTGCTGCTTGCGCGACCAACTGCTGGATGCCGGCGGTCGAATGAAGTTCCAACGCTTCTTGTACCTCGCGTTGGCGTTCGCGCGCCTGTTCACCCAGCTGGAACTTCTCAAGCCCATCTGTAATCTTCCGCAGATCCTTCTGCGGTGCATGCACAACCGGGGAATGGATGTCGCCCTGCGCCAAGGCCGCAACGCGGTCCGCTGTTGCACGTATTGACCGGCTTGACCGCACCACGAGGTAGGTTGAAAGCATCCCGATAATCACGCTGATCACCATCATTTTGGTCACGGACAAGAGAATGGTCTGCCTGGCTTCTGCATTGGCGCGGATCATGTTGGTGTCAATTTCCAACGCGCCTGCATCTTCAAGCGCCTTGATCAGATTGATCTTGCCGGTGATCGTCCCGAACCATTCCTCCGGCGCGACTTTCAGCCGCGCGGCTGGATCATCACCCATCAAGACCCCGCGCAGTTCACGGACCGCGCGCGTGTCGGGCGCAGTGTTGATCTGGTCAACATCTGCCGCCATCGATGCGGACGCCAGCGCTCCGTACATTCGAAAAAGACCATCCTGCTCTGAAACAAGGTCAAGGAACTGACTGCGGATGGCACCCGGCAGAACACCGTCATTTGCCCCTGCGACTGCAAACCCTCTGGCCCCCACGGCACGTTCCAGACCGGCGATGTCCTTTGCAGTCATCAAGATGGCATGGCGTTGCAACGCGTTCGCGGTGGGCGCATGCGACACCTTTTTGCCCATTTCAACAATCAGCCGGATCGCATCGCGGTTGATAGATGTGATCTGCCCCACCGCCTCCGGTACGGTAACCTCAAACTGATCGACCTGAGCGCGAAGCGCCTCGAGTTGTTCCACATCCACCAAAAGCGCTTGCAACCGCGACCGCAGGTCCGCGTCCAATTTCAACGCCAGCAACGCATGAACATCATCGAAAAAGCGCGACTTCACCATATCGCTGTTTTTACGTTGTGCAGGTAGTTCAGTGACAAAGGCGTTGCCATTGCTCGCAAGGAAGCCAGCACTTGCGCCCCTTTCCTTTTGCAACTCGTGGGTAAGCGCCCCGATAGAGCGGCTGAGCTGCGTCTTTTTTCCATCGTCTATGATTTGATTTCTGGTGCGCCAGTCCGCCGAAATTTGCAGGCCGAAAAACAAGAAAGCTGCCAAAAACCCGGAAAGGGCCAGAACGACCATCGTGTTGCTCACGGAAAGCCTTTGGAGAGGTTTCAGCATGTTGTACCTATCAGATTACGTCTTACCTCCCGCCGTACTAGAGACCTGAACTTAACGGCCTGCTAATGCCTGACTTTCAATTGTTTGCGGGCAACCCGGCCCTGCGATAGAGACATGAAGTGTTCTGCAACGGAGGTCGCAATGGCAAAAGCAGTGCCCGCCGAAAAGGATCAGACATTTGACCTTTTCGTCATCGGTGGCGGGATCAATGGCTGCGGGATCGCGCGGGATGCGGCAGGGCGTGGCATGTCCGTTGCTCTGGCAGAGATGAACGATCTGGCTTCTGCCACCTCCTCCGCCTCCACCAAGCTCTTTCACGGCGGGCTGCGGTATCTGGAGTACTTTGAGATCAACCTTGTCCGCCACGCCTTGGTCGAACGGGAAGTTCTGCTCAAAGCCATGCCGCATATCTCATGGCCGATGCGATTTGTGCTGCCCTATCACAGGGACATGCGGTTTGAGGGAGAAACACCGACGTCGAAACTGCTCAACATCGTGATGCCCTGGATGCGCGGCCGCCGACCTGCCTGGCTGATCCGGCTTGGATTGTTCCTGTATGACAATCTGGGAGGGCGCAAGATCCTGCCCGCGACAAGAACGCTGCGCCTGAACGGGACGCCTGAAGGCGCGCCGCTGGTGCCCAAATTCCAAAAGGCGTTTGAGTACTCCGACTGCTGGATCGAAGATTCCCGCCTTGTCGTGCTCAACGCCCGCGACGCCGAAGCGCGCGGGGCGCAGATCATGGTCGGCACCAAGGTCACATCCGCCAGCCGCGAAGATGGCCTGTGGCGGATTGAGACGGAAGATACCCGAACCGGCGAGACCCACGCCTTTCGCGCCCGCATGATCGTCAATGCCGGCGGACCCTGGGTTGGCGACATCATCCAGACCAAGGTGCGGGTGAACTCCACCGAAGGCGTGCGCTTGGTGCGCGGCAGTCATATCGTGACGCGCAAGCTCTATGACCACGACAAATGCTACTTCTTTCAGGGCACAGATGGGCGGATCATCTTCGCCATTCCCTATGAGTCCGATTTCACCCTGATCGGGACGACGGACGCGGATCACCCCGATCCCTCCCTCAAACCCGAATGCACCAGCGAAGAGCAGACATACCTGCTGGATTTCGCCAACCAGTATTTTTCCGAAACGCTGACGGACGAAGATGTCGTCTGGACTTATTCAGGCGTGCGCCCGCTCTACGACGATGGCGCAAGCTCTGCCGCCGCAGCCACACGCGATTATACGCTCAAGGTGGAAGCCGCAGGCGGTGCGCCCATCCTCAACATCTTTGGCGGCAAGATCACCACCTACCGCAAGCTGGCCGAAGACGCGATGGACAAGATCGTTCCGTATTTCCCGGGCACCTCCGACCATTGGACCGCAGGCGTCCCCCTCCCCGGTGGGGATTTTGCAGTGGGTGAGGTGGAGACGCTGATCGGTACATTGCAGACGGACTACCCGTTCCTGACCCCCAAATGGGCGCGCCGACTGATCCGCGCCTACGGCACGGACAGTTGGAAACTTTTGGGCGATGTGACCGCCGCCAACGCCCTTGGGCAGGACTTTGGTGCCACGCTGACCGAAGCCGAAGTGCGCTGGCTGATGCAGCATGAATACGCACGCACGGCCGCCGATGTCGTCTGGCGGCGCAGCAAACTGGGTCTGAGGTTGAGCAAGGCTGAGGTGCAGACGCTCGATACCTGGATGGCCACCGCTTGACTTCCGCCGCCTGCCGCCGACACCATTGCGCAGCTACGGAGGATACCGATGACCCACATTCTGGCCATTGATCAAGGCACCACCTCGACCCGCGCGCTGGTCTTTGATTCAGAGATGCAGATCACCGCGACCGCGCAACAGGAATTCCCACAGCACTTTCCGCAAAGCGGCTGGGTGGAGCATGACCCGAGCGATCTGTGGCAAACAACACTGGACACCTGCCGGGGTGCCCTTGGCAATGCCGGGATAAGCGCCGATCAGATCGCCGCCATCGGCATCACCAACCAGCGGGAGACAACCATCGTCTGGGATAAGACAACTGGTGAGCCCATTCACAAAGCCATCGTCTGGCAAGACCGCCGCACCGCACCCTATTGCGCCGAACTGCGAGACGCAGGCCATGCGGAGATGATCACCGCCAAGACCGGGTTGCTGGCGGATCCCTATTTCTCTGGCACCAAGTTGAAATGGCTGCTGGACGAAGTGCCCGGCGCGCGCGCACGCGCGCAGGCCGGAGAGCTGCTGTTTGGCACGGTGGATTGCTATCTGATCTGGAAGCTGACGGGCGGGGCGACCCATGCGACCGATGCAACCAATGCCGCGCGCACGCTGCTCTATGACATCCACAACGGCCGGTGGAGCAAGACGATCTGCGACCTTTTTGACATCCCCCTGCACATGTTGCCGGAGGTGAAGGATTGCGCCGCTGACTTCGGCAGCACCGCGCCGGATCTTCTGGGCGCCGCCATCCCGATCATGGGCGTCGCAGGGGATCAGCAAGCGGCGACCATCGGGCAGGCCTGCTTTGAACCGGGGATGATGAAATCAACCTATGGCACGGGCTGCTTTGCGCTGCTGAACACCGGCACCACGCCCGTTGCCTCGCAAAACCGTCTGCTGACCACAATCGCCTATCAGCTGGACGGAGAGACGACCTACGCACTGGAAGGGTCGATCTTTGTGGCGGGAGCGGTGGTTCAATGGCTGCGCGACGGGGCGCAGATGATCGCACATGCCGCCGATACACAAGCCATGGCCGAAGGTGCAGACCCCCATCAGGAGGTGATCATTGTCCCGGCGTTCACCGGCCTTGGCGCCCCCTATTGGAATGCGGAATGCCGCGGTGCGGTCTATGGCCTCACGCGCAACTCCGGCCCTGCTGAATTTGCCCGCGCTGCCCTGGAAAGCGTCGGCTTCCAGACCCGCGACCTGCTGGACGCGATGCACGCCGACTGGCAAGGCAGCGACGCGGACCCCACCCTGCGCGTCGATGGCGGGATGAGCGCGAATGACTGGGCAATGCAGTTCCTGTCAGACATCATCGACGCCCCTGTCGACCGCCCGGCAGTGTTGGAGACGACCGCGATGGGAGCCGCATGGCTGGCCGGGCAGCGGGCAGGCCTTTACCCTGACATGGCAGAATTCGCCAAGGGATGGGCTGCGGATCAGAGCTTTGCACCCGCGATGCCAGCAGACACCCGCGATCAACGCTATGCCGGATGGCAGCGCGCGGTCGCGGCAACCTTGACCGTCTGACCGGTCATACCTGAAACAGCGGGAAGCTGACCCCCAGCGCCCAGGCCAACACAAGACCAAGCGCAAGACCCGGCGCCAGCGGTCCGGATATCCGCGCCGCTTGCCTGCCAACGGTGCCAAAGATCAGGTAGAACAGCACCATCACCGGCGCGATCATGATCAGGAAAAACAGCCCTTCAAAATCCAGCGCAACAGCCAGGATCAGCGACGCCAGAAAGCCCATGCGACAGGCCAGCCGCTGCCACAACGGGCCCTGCACGCACAATACCACGTCTGCCAGCATGTAGGGCACGGCACCCACGAGGATGACGGCGATGATCCACACCCGCTCCGCCGTGGGCCAGAAATTGGCGGCATAGCGATCCAGCGCAAAGCCAAACGCCGCACACCACAAGATCAACACTGCGAAAGCCCACATCGAAAAGCCACCAAAGGGGACGCGCCAGTACCGCAGGAACGCCAGTTGCAGGCCGCCAAAAACAAGCAGATGCAGCATCAGGTGATCCGCAACCAGAACCGGCAGGAAAGACATATCAAGAGCCACCGCTGTCAACGGCGCCAGCACAGCGGGCACCAAGACTACATTCAACACCTGCCACCACACCAGCGATACCGGTGCGCTCGGCCGTTCAGGCAGCCGCGCCGCAAGGGGCCGGAAGATCAACACCAACCCCAGAAACAGCGTCATCAACGCCCAGCCCGTCGGCAGGATCTGAACCTGAGAACTGCGACCATAAGACTGATCCAGCCATGCCAAGGCTTCCGTCCGCCCAACCCGGCTTTGCAGGACGGAGACATGCTCGCTCAAGGGCGCAATCACCGCGCGGCGGGCCAACGTGCCTTCCCGAACCGTTTGTCCTTCGACAGCGGCAGGATCGACCATCTGTGCCGCCTCCAGCGCAAAGGCACGCAGTCCCGGCTCCCATGCACCGGTCACCAACAACAGCGCATCCGGCCCGCGCGCATCAATTGCCTGCGAAAAGGCCGAGATCAGCACCAATGGCCCCACATCACTGCGCGTCGCAGCAACGCGGGCAAGGATATCGGTTGCCATTGAATGGCCAAGCAAGGCGACAGGCTGGTGCGATG
Organism: uncultured Sulfitobacter sp.; assembly: GCF_947500075.1. GTDB lineage: Bacteria > Pseudomonadota > Alphaproteobacteria > Rhodobacterales > Rhodobacteraceae > Sulfitobacter. Next base: position 183,487 of record NZ_CANMQS010000006.1, read on the forward strand.
GTCCGATGTCATCAAGCACCGCAGCCACCTGCGCCATCAGCAAGCGCGTTGTGCCGTCGATCGCAGTCACATCGCCCGACATTGGCAAAGGGTGACGGCCATGGCCCAGAAATTCAAACGCCAGCACACGATACCCTGCACGCGCCAGAGGCAGCGCATATCCCTGCATCATCTGTTGAGAGCCGGCAAATCCATGCGCCACGACGACAACAGGGCCATCTGCACCCGGTATGGCGTATTCAGTGACCGGAGTCTGACCAACGCTCCGCTGGGTGATGTCGACACCGGTACGGGCAGAGGACAAGACCCAGACAGAAATCACAATGATCACGCCCGCCAGCACCGCACGCATCATCGGCAGAACTCTGTCATGAACACGCGACGGCAGGGCATGATGGGGAAATCCTTTCGCTGAACATGCGGTTGCACAAGAGCTATCTCAATGCACTGCCAAAACCAGTTCAAAGGCAGAAAACCAGACCCTGTGTCATGCGTCGGGATTTCGCATGTCGGCAATCTGACGCAAACAGGCGCGTAGCATGTCGCGCTGTGCAGCGGGCACCTGCGACATCAATGCGCGGTCATATCGCTTTGCCTCTAGGCTCAGATCTCCATAAGCAGCCTGCCCCTGACGGGTCAGCTGAAGCTCTTCGTGGCGGCGGTCCTTTGGGACCTCCGTGCGTGTCAGATACCGCTTTTGCTCCAACGCCCGCACCGCGCGGCTGACTTTGGTCTTGTGAATGCCTGCCCGCGCGCAAATCTCCTTGGCAGTCATGCGCCCATATCGGCCCAAATGGAACAGCACCCGCCATTCGGTCCGCAGCATTCCATATTTTGCTTTATAGTATGACTGAAAACCATTGCTGGAGGCATCCGCCGCCTGATTCAAAAGGTACGGCAGAAAGTCCTGCAAATCAAAATCATCAGCCTTGGTCATTTTTGACGAATAGGCATTGTTAGTTACAAAAACAACTAATATCTGAGTCTGATCCACACAGAGGAGCCAGCCATGAACAAAGACGTTTCCCCCAGCATGTTGCAAAGCGCGGCATCGCCCGTCGGCACCACCGAAGGCTATATGCCCGGTTTCGGAAATGACTTTGAAACCGAGGCCCTCCCCGGTGCGCTGCCTCAGGGGATGAACTCCCCGCAAAAGGTGAATTATGGCCTCTACGGCGAACAGCTGTCCGGCACGGCCTTCACCGCGCCCAGCCACCAGAATGAGCGGACATGGTGCTACCGCATCCGCCCTTCCGTGAAACACACGCACCGCTTCCAGAAGATCGACTTGCCCTATTGGAAGTCCGCGCCTCATGTGGATCCTGATGTGATCTCCCTCGGACAGTATCGCTGGGACCCGGTGCCGCATTCCGATAAAGGGCTGACCTGGCTCACCGGCATGCGCACCATGACCACTGCGGGGGATGTGAACACCCAGGTCGGCATGGCCAGCCATATCTATCTGGTGACCGAAAGCATGGTCGACAGCTATTTCTTCTCTGCCGACAGCGAACTGCTGGTCGTCCCACAGGAAGGCCGTCTGCGCTTTGCCACCGAACTTGGCGTGATTGACATCGAACCGCAGGAGATTGCGATCATCCCCCGTGGTCTTGTCTACCGGGTTGAGGTGCTGGAAGGCCCCGCACGCGGTTTCGTCTGTGAGAACTACGGTCAGAAATACCAACTGCCCGGACGCGGCCCTATTGGCGCAAACTGCATGGCCAACCCGCGGGATTTCAAGACACCTGTGGCGGCGTTTGAGGACCGCGATGCGCCATCAACTGTCACAGTAAAATGGGCAGGCCAGTTTCACGAAACCAAGGTCGGTCATTCCCCGCTGGACGTCGTCGCATGGCATGGCAACTATGCGCCCTGCAAATACGACCTGCGCACCTATTGTCCCGTCGGCGCGATCCTGTTCGATCATCCAGACCCGTCGATCTTCACGGTGCTGACCGCCCCCTCCGGCGTCGAAGGCACCGCCAACATCGACTTCGTACTGTTCCGCGACCGCTGGATGGTGGCCGAAGACACCTTCCGCCCACCGTGGTACCACAAGAACGTCATGTCCGAACTGATGGGCAACATCCACGGCATCTATGACGCAAAGCCCGAAGGGTTTATCCCCGGCGGCATGTCCCTGCACAACATGATGCTGCCCCATGGGCCGGACAAGAACGCCTTTGAAGGCGCCTCCAACGCGGATCTGGGGCCGGAGTTTCTGGCCAACACGATGTCCTTCATGTTTGAGACGCGTTTCCCCCAGCACCTGACGGCCTTTGCCGCCAACGAGGCGCCATTGCAGGATGATTACATCGACTGCTGGGCGGACCTGGAGAAGAAATTCGACGGCACACCGGGCAAGAAATGATCGACCCCGGCTACATCGTCATTGCCATCTTTGCAGGCATCGTCGGCCTGATCTTTTGGTCGAAACGCAGCCCCTCCAGACGCAGGTTTCCAGGCGGCCTTACATCGCAGCCCGGAAGGCGGCATGAAGGGGCCGATTACACCAGAAACACGTCCGGCGGCGATGACGGCGGGATGTCAGACTAACCTCGAAACCCAGATACCAGGAACCGGATCACCATATGACACGAATGACTTCATGGGTCGTCAGCGCGAATACCGCTGACACTCACTTCCCGCTGAACAACCTGCCATACGGTGTGTTCTCAACCAACGGCACCGACCCGCGCTGTGGCGTCGCGATTGGCGATATGATCCTCGACATGGCAGCGGTTGAGGCGGCAGGACTGGTCACCCTCGACGAAGACGCCGCCTTTGACCTGCCGTTCTGGAACGACGTGATGGAATTGGGGCCCGAGGTCTGGAGCAAACTGCGCGCACGTCTGATCGAATTGCTGAGCGAGGGCGCCGCAGAGCAAGACGCTGTCGCCCCGCATCTGGTTCCACAGGCAGACGCAGAAATGCACATGCCGATGCTGGTCTCTGAATACACCGATTTCTACGCGGGCAAGCACCACGCCATGAACGTCGGCACCATGTTCCGTGGCCCGGAACATGCACTGCCGCCGAACTGGCTGCACATCCCCATAGGTTACAACGGACGCGCATCCTCCGTGGTTGTCTCCGGCACAGACATCGCCCGGCCCAATGGCCAGACGAAAGCGCCCGATGCCGATGCGCCGTCCTTTGGCCCGTGCAAACGGCTGGATATCGAGCTGGAAATGGGTGCGATTGTCGGCACCACCACCGAGCTTGGCCAACCTATCACCGTCGCCGAAGCAGACCAGATGATCTTCGGCTACGTCCTGCTGAACGACTGGTCCGCGCGCGATATTCAGGCATGGGAATACCAGCCCCTTGGGCCGTTTCAAGCCAAGGCATTCGCCACCTCCATCAGCCCGTGGATCGTCACCCGTGCCGCCCTTGAGCCTTTCCGCACCTCCACGCCGGAGCGGGAAAAGGACCTGCTGCCTTACCTGCAGGAACCCGGACCGATGCTCTATGACATTGATCTTGAGATCACGATGGCCCCCGCAGGCAAAGCCGCGACAACCATCGCACGCACCAACTACAGCCAGATGTATTATTCCGCCGCCCAGCAGCTTGCGCATCATGCCTCATCAGGGTGTCCGATGACGGCAGGTGACCTGCTTGGATCCGGCACGATATCGGGGCCGGAAAAAGCTGAACGCGGCTCGCTTCTGGAACTCAGCTGGGGCGGCAAGGAGCCACTGACCCTCGACACCGGGGAGACGCGCACATTCATCGAAGACGGCGACACCCTGACCCTGACGGGCGCCGCCAGGGGTGACGGCTACCAGATCGGCTTTGGCACCTGCGTTGGCACAATCACACCGGCGGTGACGTTCCCCTGACCTTCAGGCTTCATTTGGCCCTTAAACTCAATCCTGCACTCTCCACCAGTGCGACAGACTGAAAGACACACCATGGCAAAAGCATTCGCATCACAGGGCGACCTGACCGAAAAAAAAATCACCTTTGATGAAGTGGGCCGCGATCTGTGGGCCTTCACGGCTGAAGGTGATCCGAACTCCGGCGTGATCATCGGCGATGAAAGCGTGATGATCGTTGAGGCGCAGGCCACCCCACGACTGGCCGAAAAGGTCATCGAAAAGGTGCGCAGCGTTACCGACAAACCCATCAGCCATGTGGTGCTGACCCACTACCATGCCGTCCGTGTTTTGGGTGCATCCGCCTACAATGCCGACCAGATCATCATGTCCGACGCCGCGCGCGGCATGGTCGAAGAACGCGGGCAGGAAGACTGGGACAGCGAATTCCAACGCTTCCCTCGTCTGTTTGAGGGGCATGAGAGCATTCCGGGCCTCACCTATCCCACAAGCACCTTCAGCGACAGCATGACTGTCTATCTGGGCAAACGCCGGGTGGACATCAAACACATCGGGCGCGCGCATACGGCAGGGGATGCGGTGATCCACGTGGCAGATGAAAACGTGATGTTCACCGGCGACATCGTGGAAGACCACTCCGCCTGTTACTGCGGCGACGGGTACTTCAACGAATGGGGCCCGACGCTGGACCGCATTCAGGCTTATGATGTGGACGCCATTGCACCCGGTCGTGGCGATGCGCTGGTCGGCAAAGACGCCGTGGCACGGGCCATAGAAAGCACCCGTGACTTCGTGGACAGCACCTTTCAGCCCGCCGCCCGTGTTGCCGCGCGCGGAGGGTCTTTGAAAGAGGCATGGGACGCCGTCCGCGCTTCCTGTGATCCCAAGTTCAAGGACTACGCCATTTACGAGCACTGCCTGCCCTTCAACGTCAGCCGCGCCTACGACGAAGCACGCGGCATCTCACACCCGCGTATCTGGACCGACAAACGCGATCTGGAAATGTGGGCGGAGTTGCAGGGCTAACCACGCACCAAGACAGGAGGACAGGCATGGTTGCCGTCAGATATCAAACCGCTTTCAAGCTTTACCCATACGCAAAGGTGCCCGCCCAATCACAGCCCCCTGTCCGCCACCCGGTTGTGATCGTCGGCGGCGGGCCCATCGGCCTCGCCCTCGCGCTGGATCTGGGAAAGAAAGGCACGCCCGCCCTTGTGCTGGATGACCACGAAGGCGCGGGTCTGGGCAGCAAGGCAATCTGTTTTGCCAAACGCACGCTCGACATCATGAGCCGCCTTGGGGCCAGTGACGCGATGGTCGACAAAGGTGTGGTCTGGAACGTGGGCCGTGTGTTTCACGGCGATGGCAAGGTGTTTGAATTCAACCTGCTCCCCGAAAAGGGTCACCGCAACCCGGCTTTCATCAACCTCCAACAGCCCTATTTTGAACGCTACATCGTCGACGCCATCCGCGAAGCGCAAGCGGCAGGCGCTCCGATTGAGATACGCGGGCGTAATGCCGTCACCGGGATCACCCGTCACGACACCCATGCCACCATCGAAGTCGATACGCCTGACGGCCCCTATCAGATCGAGGCGGATTACCTGATCGCCTGCGACGGCGCGCGCTCTCCTATTCGTGACATGATGGGCCTGACCTTTGACGGGCGCATGTTCGAGGACAACTTCCTGATCGCCGACGTCAAGATGAAGGCCGATTTCCCGACCGAACGATGGTTCTGGTTTGAACCACCCTTCAAGGACAGCGGCCAATCCGCCCTGTTGCACAAACAGCCCGACGACATCTGGCGTATTGATTTCCAACTGGGCTGGGACATCGACCGCGAGAAAGAACTGGACCCCGACCGCATCCGCGCCCGCGTCAATGCGATGCTCTCCAGCCAATCCGGCACGATCCCGGAGTATGAACTGGAATGGACATCCATCTACACCTTCCAGTGTCGCCGCATGAAAGACTTCCGACACGGCCCAGTCCTGTTTGCAGGCGATAGCGCGCATCAGGTCTCTCCCTTTGGGGCACGCGGCGCGAACTCGGGCGTGCAGGACATCGACAATCTTGGCTGGAAACTCGATCTGGTGCTCAAGGGGCTGGCAGATGACAGCCTGCTCGACACCTATGCGACCGAGCGTGCCTTTGGTGCGGATGAGAACATCCTCAACTCCTCCCGCGCGACCGATTTCATGACACCAAAAAGCGAGATGTCGAAGATCTTCCGCAACGCGGTGCTGGATCTGGCCGGGAAACACGCTTTTGCCCGACCGCTGGTCAACTCAGGCCGTCTGTCTGTGCCTTGTGTTTATGACGACTTCCCCTTGTTCGGAGAAGACGCACTGAAAGGACCATCCGTGACCCGTCCAGGCGCCTCATGCGTTGACGCTCCGCTGGAGAACGGATTTCTGCTCGATCAGCTGGGCGGTGATTTCACCCTGTTGGCGCTGGGTGGCAGCGCGCCAGAACCTGTGGCAGCCAACGGCCTGACCGCAAAGGTCCTGCACATCGCAATGCCAGGCCCTGAGTTGGCAGAACGGTATCAGGGATCAGCCCCGCAAGCCGTCTATCTGATCCGCCCCGATCAACATGTGGTTGCCCGCTGGCCCGCGTTTGACGCTGAAGCCATTGCCAACGCGATACGAAATGCCATTGGAAAGGCCGCACAATGACCCTGACCCTTGACCCCAACATTGCCGATCCCGATGGGTTCTATGACGAATTGCTCCGCGCCCACGAGGGCCTCAGCAAAGACGAAAGCGATGCGTTCAATGCCCGCCTGATCCTCGTGCTTTGTAACCACATCGGCGACCGCGACGTGCTGCGCGCCGCCCTTGAGGCCGCGAAATGAGCGATATCACCCTCTGGGACTATCCCAAATCCTCCGCCAGCTACCGTGTGCGCATTGCGCTGAACCTCGCTGGCCTCGATTACCGGATTGAAACGGTGGACCTGCTGGGCAAGGCGCATAAGTCCCCCGAACATCTCGCGCGTAACCCGCAAGGGCTGGTGCCGGTGCTGGATATTGATGGCCACCGCCTCACCCAGTCTCTGGCAATGCTGGAATACCTCGACACCACCCGTGACCTGGGTTTGCTCCCCAGTGCCCCCGCCGACCGCGCCCGCGTACAGGCATTGGCCTATGCCATTGCCGTAGACCTCCACCCGGTGTGCAACTTGTCGGTGATGGTCCATGCCACGGGCGGGCAGGAACCTGCGCGCACCCAATGGATGCAGCATTTCATCCGCCCCGGACTGGAAGCGTTCGAGAGCTTGCTGGGTGGTTTCGACCAATCCCCCTTTGCCGCAAGCATGACACCCGGACTGGCCGACCTCTGCCTGATCCCGCAACTCTACAACGCAAACAGATGGGGCGTTGACTACGCCGACCTGCCAAGGATCAACGCCATCGAAACCGCCTGCGCCGCACTTCCAGCTTTCAAGGAGGCATATCCTGCATAGGCTTCGAGCTGAGGTGCTGCAGATGTGCAGGCAATGCTGGCGACCCCGGCAGGATTCGAACCTGCAACCTGCCCCTTAGGAGGGGGCTGCTCTATCCAGTTGAGCCACGGGGCCGCGCAGGCTTGGTTTAGACCAGCCTGCACGCCTTGTCATGGTCAGAATGCGCACACCCGTGACGAGCCTTGATTGAACCGGCGCGTTCGCGCTAACTGTTGGGAAACAGACTGGATGCCTCCTTTGACCACACCTTCCCGCCGCCCGCTGACACTGCGTGATGTATCAGATGCCTGCGGGGTGTCGGAAATGACGGTGAGCCGCGTGCTGCGCAACAGGGGGGATGTCTCGCAGGCAACCCGCGACCGGGTTTTGGCGGCGGCCAAGGAATTGGGGTATGTGCCCAACCAGATTGCCGGATCGCTGGCATCACAGCGGGTCAATCTGGTGGCGGTGATCATTCCGTCCCTGTCCAACATGGTCTTTCCCGAAGTGCTGAACGGCATCAATCAGGTGCTCGAAGACACGCCTTTGCAGCCTGTCGTCGGCGTGACCGATTACCTCCCCGAAAAGGAAGAGCGCGTCTTGTACGAAATGCTCTCCTGGCGACCTTCTGGTGTCATTATCGCAGGGCTGGAGCATTCCGAAGCGACCACCGCCATGCTGCGCAACGCTGGCATTCCCGTGGTGGAGGTCATGGACACCGACGGGCGGCCCATTGACGCAATGGTCGGGATCTCTCACCGCCGTGCAGGACGGGAGATGGCCAATGCGATCCTCAAGGAAGGCTATGAACATATCGGTTTCATGGGCACCAAGATGCCTCTGGATCATCGCGCGCGAAAGCGGTTTGAAGGTTTCACCGAAGGCCTTGCCAAAGCCGGGGTAGAGATTGAGGACCGCGCATTTTACTCCGGTGGTTCAGCGCTGGCCAAGGGGCGGGAGATGACGCAGGAGATGCTGGAACGTTCTCCGGATCTGGATTTTCTCTATTACTCCAATGATATGATCGGCGCAGGCGGGTTGCTGTATCTGATTGATCAGGGCGTTGATATCCCCGGTCAGATTGGCCTTGCCGGGTTCAATGGGGTTGAGTTGTTGCAGGGCCTGCCGCGGCAGCTGGCCACCATGGATGCCTGCCGGGCTGAGATTGGTCAGGCCGCAGCGCGGATCATTCTCAATGAGACTGAAAACGAACCGGACCCCGATCTGCCACAGCAGGTGACATTGACGCCCACGCTGTCCTTTGGTGACACCTTGCGGCGCAGACGCCGCTGACACTGATGTACACGCTGAGCAATGCAGACGCGCGGCGTATCTTTCTGGACCGCCACCGGTTAAGCGAAGCCCCGCAGGGAGAGGCGCGCGGGGCGGCCTTGGCTGACCTGATTGACTCCTTGGGCTTTGTTCAACTCGACAGCATAAACACCGTTGCCAGGGCGCATGATCTGATCCTCTTTGCCCGGCGGCCACGGTATCGGCCCAAGGCGCTCAAACACCTCTATGAAAGCGACCGCGGTTTGTTTGAGCATTGGACCCATGATGCTGCGGTTATCCCCATGGCGTTTTATCCGTGGTGGCACCTGCGCCGTCAACGTGACGCGGAACGGTTGCAGTCCCGGTGGAAAGATGGCCGCAGGGCCGGCTTCGAAAAACAGTTTCAGGTCGTGCTGGATCAGATCAAGAGCGAAGGCCCCGTGACGTCCGGCGACGTTGGCAAGGACGAGGCGCGCGGGTCGGGTGGCTGGTGGGACTGGCATCCCTCAAAAACAGCCTTGGAGTACCTTTGGCGGTCCGGCGCGCTCTGCGTGGTGGGGCGTGAGGGGTTTCGCAAGCGGTATGACCTGACAGAGCGGGTGCTGGAGGCGCATCTGTGCACGGACACCAATGCCCCCAGCATTGAAGCAACAATAGACTGGTGCTGTGATCAGGCATTGAAACGTCTGGGCTTTGGCACCCATGGAGAGATTGCAGCCTTTTGGGCGCATATCACCCCCGCCGAGGCAAAGGTCTGGTGTCTGGCCGAAAAGGCGGCTGGACGGTTGGAAGAGGTGGCAATCACCGCCGCGGACGGGAGCGTGAAACCCGCCTTCGCACGCCCCGGACTGGCGAACGATCCAGCCCTCGATGTTGCCCCCTGCCCCCGGCTGCGCGTGCTCAGCCCCTTTGACCCGGCCTTGCGTGACCGCAAGCGGGCAGAGCGCTTGTTTGGTTTTGACTACCGGATCGAGGTCTTTGTTCCCGCGCCAAAGCGGCGCTTTGGCTATTATGTCTTTCCCATTCTCGAAGGAGACCGTCTGGTGGGCCGCGTTGATATGAAAGCCTTCCGGGATGCCGATCATCTGCGCGTCCATGCGCTGTGGCCAGAAGGCAAGATCGCATGGGGCAAAGGCAGGCAGCAGGCGTTTGAGCGTGAGTTGGACAGGCTAATCAAGCTGGCTGGTGTCAGTCAGGTGATCTTTGACGACGGGTGGTTGCGCGGTTCAGCGCAGGGCTATCTCTGACAGATCGGTTGCGGCGCGCACCAACCGGTCCAGATGGCCCTGAAGCTCTGACATTGAAATGCGCTGTGTGGGTGCATGCACAGACAGGGTCGACATCATGCGGCCCAGATCGTCCATGATCGGCACCGCAATTGCGACCATGCCATCCATGAATTCCTCGTTGTCGGTAGAATAGCCATTCACACGGATCTTCTCGATCTCACGGTGCACGTCCTCGGGCTGTGTCAGAGTCTTTGGGGTGTGCTGATCCAGAATGGCGGCGGAGAGGTACTTGGACAGCATCCGCGGCGCGAGAGTGGAAAGATACATCTTGCCACTGGCGGTGCAGTGAAACGGCACCGTGGTCCCAATAGGCAGTTGAATACGCAACGGCCACTTGGTTTCCACACGGTCCAGATACACCATGCCGTCCCGCTCTGGCGTGGCGATGTTGCAGGTTTCTCCGATATCTTCGGTCAGTGCGTTCAGCACCGCCAGTCGCACGGACCGCACGCGGCTTGAGGACAGCACGTTCACCGCCATCTTGCGCAGCCGCAGCCCTGCGGAATAGGACCGGCCATCGATATCGCGTTGCAAGAAGCCTTCCTGCTCCAACCGGTGAAACAGCCGATGGACAGTCGCCTTGGGCAGGCCAAGGACTTCGTTTGCCGCGGTGGGCGTGACAGGCACGCCCACCGTTGCGATTTCTTCCAACAGCAAGAGCAACCGCAAATTCGTAGGTATCGATTTATCGGTCGCGCTTGCGTCAGCCATGGAGAGGTCTCGTTCTCATAGTTAAGAATTCATACTTACCACGTCGTTAAGTCACCTCAACCGCCACCACCACCGCTGAGCAACTCATACAGGAAGCCGCCGGGCAAAAGCGTCTTTGACAACGCCGGGGTCAAGGCAACGAGGAACCAAACAGAGATCAACGCAGCAAGATACATCGTGGCGTATCGCAGAAGTCGGAAATACGGTACCCCTGTTACGCCCGACGCCACGTAAAGGTTAAGCCCGTAGGGCGGTGTAATGAAACCGATAGATGCACCCACAAGGAAGATTACCGCAAAATGGATCGGGTCGATGCCAACTGACACCGCGATCGGCGCGAGAATAGGCGCAAGGATGATCGTCACCGGCAGGGATTCCAGAATCATGCCTGTGACAAAAACAATCGCCATGGATGTGAACAGAACGGCGTAGTAGCCACCCATACCCGTCACAAACGCGCCAATCGTTTCCTTCGCCCCAAGGGACGACAGCACCTGCTGCATCGCGACCGACACCGCGATCAACGGCACCAGAATACCGGTGATTTGCGCGGACCGGGAGACAATCGCGGGCACGCTGGGCAGCGTGAACCCTTCGACCACAATCATCGACAGCAGGCTCTTGTCATTGACAGGAATGTCTTTGCCGCTGCCCATGAACTTGTTCAGCGGATAACAGATCAGACCAACGATGATACAGAAGCCCACCGTCACACCCGCCGCTTCGGTGGGAGAGAACTTACCGGTGTAGATACCCCAAAGCACCAGACCGATGGCAAAGAAACCCAACCATGCACCGACGGCGGTCTTGATCACACGCCACGGGCTCAGGCCAATCAGGATGCCCCAGCCGTTGAGCGTGCAGATGATAAACGCCGCTGTCATCATGCCCAGAACCATCAGGCTGCCGGGGACGATACCGGCGATGAACAGTTCCGAAATCGGCAGGTTCATCAGAAAGCCGTAGACGATAAAGATGATCGACGGTGGAATGATGATCCCGACCGTACCACCCGCCGCCGCTGTGGCGGCAGAGAACCGTTCGTCATAGTTGCCCTTGACCATCTCGGGATGCAGCATCGAACCAATCGTTGCCGTCGTGGCAGAGTTTGAACCCGAGATTGCCGCGAACAGGCCACAGGCCGCGATGGAGGCCATCGCCAAACCGCCCCGCAGCCAGCCCAGACAGGAATAGGCGAAATCCGACAGTCGCCTTGCGATCCCTGATTGGTTGATCAAGTCACCCGTCAGAATGAAGAGTGGCATCGCAAGCAAGGCAAAGCCCTTGTTGAAGACGTTCAGCAGTTCGTTTCCGGTGTTGTCGATCGGCAGCCCGATCACGAAGCTGCACCCGACAACCCAATAGAAGATGACCAGCAGAACCGGCGTGCCGAGCATGAAAAAGACAGTCACGCCCAATGAGATTAATGTGACCCATGTTCCGTCAGTCATCAGACGTCCCCCCCGATTACGGCTTGTTTGATAATCGGTTGACCCGATCTGAAGTTGTTCCAGTCTTCCAGCCAGTTGCCGATCACCCGGCCTGACATCAGCGTGAAGGCAATCGGCACCGTGATGTAGAACCACCACTTCATCGTGTCATCGACGCCGTCCACCATCTGGAAGTTGTCCGCAGACAGGGCAGTAAACTTCAATGACGTGGTGATCGCGATCCAGCAGAACCCAAACCACAGCATGAAATCCAGCGTCAGCGCTGCCATCTGCCCTGAGGGCGACATCTTTGAACGGAATTCGCTAAAGCTCAGATGCGTCCGCAAACGCACGTTATAGGAACAACCGAACCAGGCCATGATCATGAACAGGAAAGGTGGCACCGTGGTCGAGCCGGACCACTGATGCGAAAACACGAAGCGGTCGATCACACCCCAGAAGATAATTGCGGCGATCATCAGATAGGTTAAAACCGCGATCCCGCGTTCCAGATGCTTGTCCATGAACGGAATGCGCCTGAAGAACTCACGCGCCAGAAACCCGCCAAAGAGGGTCAAGAAAAAGCAAAAAAGCCACATGCCGTCGGTGTAAAAAGCATCCCGCATTTTCCACGCACTGCCGGAAAAAATGGCAGGAATAACGGCTCCTGCTTCAGCCAATAAAGACATCTGTAATCTCCCCCCTGATTGGTTTGTCCATCACCGCCCTCCCGACGATGAGGTCAAAAAGGGTCGGCCCTCAACAGAAAGCCGACCCTCGCATTCACTCTAACCCCAAAGGGATCAGGCTTTCCACCACCGACGTGGCTCGACATTCTCGGCCAGTGTGTGCGGGTTCTGACGCACGGTGTCATAGATTTCCTGATAGGTATCGCGACCACCGGACCAGCCGTTCAGACGCTCACGCCAGTCTTCCCACAGCTGGGGCTGGAACTCGGGAGAGCACATCTCTTCGGCCATCTTGATCTGATCGTCACCCAGATCGGCAACGCGCACGTTGTTCTGAGCAAAGATCGTGTCAGGATGCTGAGGGTTGGAAGCGCCAACGGTATTGACCAGCGCCGCTTCGTTCGCTGCCTGCACGTGAACCTGCGCAAGATACGCTGATTCCATCACAACGTCCTGCAACTCACCACCAAGACCGTCGAAGGCTTTCGCAGACATCGCCGTGTGCTCTGTACCGCAGAAGAACTTCAGATCAACGGACTGGGATACCACGGGTGACATGTTGGCATACGCCACGGCAGACGCCCATGTTTCCGCACCATCAATCAGGCCCTGCTTCAGACCGTCGAGCGTCTCTTCCCATGCAACCGGAACCGGGTTCAGGTTCAGCGCTTCCATTGCGATCCGGCCCAGCTGAGTACCAGTCACGCGGTTCTTGGTGCCGAACATATCTTCCAGCTTGGTGATCGTCGGCGCGTCCTGCCACTTCAGACCCATCTGGATGCCACGCAGTTCGCAGTGCGAGAACAGGAACTTCAGGCCATGACGCTTTTCATAAGGCTCACGCAGCAGCGCCTGCGACTCAGGAGAGTACAGGAAGTAGTACTGGTCCGCACGGCTGCGGAACATGTAGGCGTAGTCCAGAACGTTCAGATAAGGCGCGCCACCAGCGGAGTTCTGCGTGGAGGCAGCATAGATGTCGACAATGCCCTGCTGGGTCTTCTCAACGCAGGATGTCTGACCACAAATCTGGTTGTCGCCGATGAACTCAACGCGGATTTCACCGTCGGAGCGGCTTTCCAGGTCGCGGGCAAACTCAAGGCAGCCTGCACGTTCGATCAGCAGGTTGCGCTGGTTGAAACCGGCCGCACCAAATTTGAAGGTGAATTTCGCTTCTTTGGCGAAGCGTTTTTCATATGTGGATTCCGCAGCCTTTGCCAGGTTGCCAAGGCTCATCGCCCCACCAAATGTACCCGCGGCAAGCAGCGTAGAGCTCATGCCGTACTGGCCCGCAAGCCGGAACAAGTCACGGCGCGAGATGTTCTTGAGTTTGTCTTGTACTTTCATAATGGTTCCTCCCGTTTGAAGTACGTTCTCAATTATTGAGACTTTTTGTTTCAAAAAACACTAGCTTGGTTTCGGCCATCTGTATAGAAGTTTCTTCAACTCTGGGGAGGATTCTTACCATGAACGCAGATTTTGTCGTCGTTGGCGCAGGTTCAGCCGGGTGCGTCCTCGCAAATCGCCTGAGCGCCGATCCAAGCAACAAAGTGATTCTGCTTGAAGCGGGTGGGCGTGATCTGAACCCCTGGATCCATATCCCTGTCGGCTATTTCAAAACCATCCATAATCCCAAGGTCGATTGGTGCTACAAAACCGAACCGGACCCCGGCCTCAACGGACGTTCCATTGAGTGGCCGCGCGGCAAGGTTCTTGGCGGCTCCTCCTCTCTTAACGGGTTGTTGTATGTCCGGGGACAACCACAAGACTACGACCGCTGGCGCCAAATGGGCAATACCGGATGGGGCTGGGACGACGTTTTACCTCTTTTCAAACGCGCAGAACGCAATGAGCGCGGCGCTGATGAATACCACGGTGACGAAGGCCCGCTGTCTGTGTCCAACATGCGGATCCAGCGGCCAATCACCGACGCCTGGGTCGCTGCGGCGCAGGCCGCAGGCTATCCGTTCAACCCAGATTACAATGGGGAAAAGCAGGAAGGCGTCGGTTTTTTCCAACTGACCGCCCGCAACGGCCGAAGATGCAGTTCCGCCGTGGCCTACCTCAACCCTGTCAAGAAACGCGAAAACCTCCAGATCATCACCCATGCACAGGTCGATCGCATCCAGATCGATGGTAACCGCGCCACTGCGGTCACCTACAAGGATCGCAGCGGCAAGACCCAGACCGTGACCGCCAACCGTGAAATTGTTCTGTGTGGCGGCGCAATCAATTCACCCCAATTGCTGATGGTGTCCGGGATTGGTGAGGCGGCCCAATTGGCGGAGCATGGTATCGAGGTGAAGAAAGATCTGGGAGGTGTTGGCAAGAACATGCAGGACCATTTGCAGGCCCGGCTGGTCTACAAGTGCAACGAGCCCACTCTGAACGACGAAGTCAGCAGCCTGTACGGTCAGGCCAAGATCGGGCTGAAATACATGATGTTCCGCGCAGGTCCCATGACCATGGCGGCCAGCCTTGCGACCGGCTTCATGAAAACCCGCGATGATCTGGAGACGCCTGACATTCAGTTCCACGTGCAACCCCTCTCGGCGGAGAATCCCGGCAAGGGGGCGGACAAGTTCTCTGCGTTCACGATGTCGGTGTGTCAGCTGCGCCCGGAAAGCAAGGGTGAGATCAGGCTCAATGATGCCAACCCACGGACCTATCCGAAGATCATCCCGAACTACCTGTCCACGCAAACTGACTGCGACACAGTGGTCAAAGGGGTCAACATCGCCCGCACCATCGCGCGCCATGCGCCGCTGACCTCCAAGATTTCTGAAGAATACCGTCCGCACGCCGACCTTGACATGGATGACTATGACGCCACGCTGGATTGGGCCCGCAACAACACCGCGTCAATCTACCACCCGACGGGTACTTGCAAAATGGGTAACGATAAATCCGCTGTGGTGGATGCCAGACTGCGCGTGCACGGCATTGCAGGTCTGCGTGTTGCAGATTGCTCAATCATGCCAGAGATCGTATCGGGCAACACCAACGCACCCGCGATCATGATTGGTGAGAAAGCCAGCGATCTGATCCTCGAAGACGCCCGCGCTTAGCCAAAGGAACGGGGCGCAAGCCCCGCTTCGAACCACGTTAGATAGCTGAACATGGAATGCACCGGCAGGCTGGTGGCAGCTGCTATGTCATCTGCGTAGGGTGGCATGTTCGTGCATTCCAGGACGAGCGCCCCAAGACCCGGTGTTTCTTCGGCAAACTGGCGGGCTGCTGCGACAATCTCTGCCCGCGCGACGCCCGGATCCAGCTCAGGCGCATTGCCAATAATTGCCGTTGCAAAGTGGCTGCCATCCATGCCGCGCACGGGCGTGTCCACCGGTGCACCGGCGATGCGCAAATGCTCCGGCGTCAGGCTTTCTGCACTGATGGTCAGCACCCCGGCGCGCTTCCCTTCCGGCAGCGCCGCATTGATCTGTGCGATCTGCTCCAACGCAGAAGCAGCGACAGGCACGCCCAGCGCCGTCGCCAGTTGCGGCCTGATCAGGGAAAGAAACCCGCAGGTCGTCGCAATCCCCCTGCATCCCGTGGCCACCAGACCTTTCCCCGCCACGATGAACTCCTGCACAAAAGGTGCCGGGTCTCGCTGCACAATCGCCTGTGGTGTTGCACCTTCCACAACGGCGTAACGCACCGCGAAGGGGAAGCTTTGCGCATTGCCGATGTCTCCCAAGACCCGCGGAAAAGCTGTGTCGAGCATCAGGATCCCAAGTTGTGCATTTTTATCAGACATGTCTGATCGCCCCTAATTTCTTGGTCCAAACCTGCATCCAACGCGCGATAATCACAAGCGGTCCAATCAACGATGACAATTTGCAAACAATTTGTTGATGTTTTGCTCATTCATGCAATGATGCGGCAACAAAGGGAGATTCGACCGCATGCCAGCCAAGCCACAGGCCAAGTCATCGTGACGCGCCATGCCGTTGTCATAGGTGCTGGCATCGTCGGGGTGTCATCCGCGATCTGGCTGCGCCGGGCGGGGCTGGACGTGACCCTGGTTGACCGCGCGGCGCCCGGCACCGGCACGTCACATGGGAACGGCGGTGTTTTGGCGGCCTGTGCGATGGTGCCTGTCACAGCGCCGGGGTTGATACACAAAGCGCCGGGCATGCTGCTGAATGGGGACTTTCCGCTGTTCATGCGCTGGTCCTACATGCCCCGCCTCTTGCCATGGCTGATGAAATACCTCGGCAATGCAAATGACGCGGATACCCGTCGCATCGCCCAGGATCTGACCCCCATCGTCAGCGACAGCGTGGAGCAGCACAAAAGTCTTTGCAGGGAACTCGGGCTGGGCGACTGGGTGAGCGAGAGCGACTACTGCTTTGCCTACCGCAGCCGCGCCGACTTCGAAAAAGAAGCATACACCTGGGAACTCAGAGAAGCTGCCGGGTTCACGCCTGAACTGATTTCCGGCCCGGAGCTGCGCAACTATGAACCCAATCTCGGGCCAGAGATTACCTGCCTCGCGATCATGAAAAACCATGGCTACATCCGCAGCCCCGGCGGATATGTACAGGCCCTTGCCAAGGCGTTTGAGGGCATGGGCGGTACGATCCGAATGGCTGAGGTCAAGGATGTGACCATGACAGACGGGGCCGTCACTGCCGTGGAAACCACGCAAGGCACCATAGCCTGCGATGAACTGGTGCTGGCAACCGGCGTCTGGTCAAAACCACTGATGGCAAAGCTCGGCCTGAACGTGCCCTTGGAGGCCGAACGTGGGTATCACATCGTCTTCAAGGATGCGACCGACGGCCCATTGCACCCCATGATGGTGGCCAGTGGCAAATTCGTGGCAACGCCCATGGAACAAGGGTTGCGCTGCGCGGGCATTGTTGAGTTCGGCGGGTTGGACGCTGGCCCTTCCGAAGCGCCGCTTGCCTTGCTGCGCCGTCAGGCCCGCGCAGCCTTTCCGAACATGCAAGCGACCGAAGAGATCGAATGGCTGGGGCACCGACCCGCACCCAGCGACAGCCTGCCCCTGATCGGGCAGATTGGCACAAGCCGGGTCTACACTGCCTTCGGGCATCACCACATCGGGTTGACGGGTGGTCCGAAAACGGGCCGACTGATCGCCGGATTGATTGCGGGGCAGGGGATCAACACCGATCTTGCCCCCTATCACCCTCAACGGTTCACGAACCGATAGAAAACCAACTGGGAGAAACCATATGAAACTGACGACAAAACTGATGACAGGCGTGGCAAGCGCCGCCATTGCAGTCACCGCCGCCCTGCCCGCCTTCGCGGCAGAAAAGTGGGACATGCCAATGGCCTACTCCGCGTCCAACTTCCATTCAGAGAATGGCGTGGCCTTTGCCGATTGTGTGCGGGACGCCACGTCGGGCGAGATTGACATCACCGTCCACCCCGGCGGATCGCTCTTTGCAGGCGCTGACATCAAACGCGCCATCCAGACCGGTCAGGTCCAGATCGGCGAACGTCTGATGTCCGGCCACCAGAACGAAAACCCCGTGTTCGGCTTTGACAGCATCCCCTTCCTCGCGCCTTCGTTCGATGCAAGCGCCAAGCTGTTTGAAGCGGCCAAGCCCAAGATGGACGAATTGCTGGCAGAGCAGAACCTGACCATGCTCTACGCCGTGCCATGGCCCCCACAGGGTTTGTACTTCAACAAGGAAGTGAACAGCGTCGCCGACATGGCGGGCCTCAAGTTCCGCTCCTACAACAACGCCACCTCGCGTCTGGCGGAACTGACCGGCATGCTGCCCGTCACCATCGAAGCGGCTGAAATCTCTCAGGCGTTTGCAACGGGCGTGGCGGAATCCATGATCTCCTCCGGAGCAACCGGCTATGACCGCAAGGTCTGGGAAAGCCTGAGCCACTTCTACGAAGTCGACGCATGGCTGCCCTACAACTACGTCATGGTGAACAATGATGTGTGGTCCGGCGTGTCCGATGCCAACAAATCCGCCATCACCACCTGCGCTGGCGAAGCCGCCGCGCGTGGCCTGCAAGCCTCCAAGGACTATACCCAGTTCACCATGGACGGTCTGGCCGCAGGTGGCATGACCGTTGGCCCAGCCGGTGAAGAATTGATGTCCGGCCTGCGCGAAGTGGGTGAGACGATGACGTCCGAATGGCTGGCAGCGGCGGGTGATGATGGCGCTGCCATCGTTGACGCCTTCAAAGCATCCAACTGATGCCAACATGAAAGGCAGGGCCGCACCCGCGGCCCTGCACTCCCCCCCATGACATTTGACGCATTCATCGCTGCAGAAAAACAGGGCTGGCACGACCGGGCCGCCGCCTATGCCGATCACACGGCGCTGGCGACGATCCAGATCATTCCTGCTTTGCTTTATGCCCTTGCCATCCGTCCGGGCCATCGGCTGCTTGATGTGGCCTGTGGCACGGGTCATGTGGCCGGCGCTGCTGCCGCGCTCGATTTGACAGCGCAGGGAGTGGATTACGCCCCCGGCATGGTTGCCGCTGCACGATCCCGCTTTCCCGACCTCACCTTTGCAGAAGCTGACGCCGAGGCGCTCCCTTTCCCGGACGACAGCTTTGATGCTGTCGCCTGCAACATGGGCCTGTTCCACATGGGCAACCCGTTGCGCGCAACCAGTGAAGCCACCCGCGTGCTGCGCCCCGGTGGCCGGTTTGCCTTCAGCCAATGGACGGGCCCGGCAGATTCAGAACTCTACGCCCGCCTTTTCACCGCCCTGACGGACATCGCGGATATGTCCCGCGCAGACCCCGCCCCAAACGCCTATGCACTGTCGGAGACAGAGCCAGCCTTTCAAATGATGCGGGACGCCGGGCTGAGCAAGCCTACTGTCACCCGACTGGAAACCACCCTCATTGCACGCGGCGATGATTTCTTTTCGTTTTTCATGCAGTTCGGCGTGCGTGTGCCCCTGATCGTTCAGGCGCAGGATGCAGGTGTTCAAACCCGACTGCGCGACAGGATCAACACCGATATGGCCCCCTATAAAACCGCCACCGGGTACGAAGTGCCCATGCCCAGCCTTGTTTATGCAGGAACCAAACCATGACAGCGATACGCAAGCTCCTTGACTTCCTCTATGCGCTCGCGGGCGTCCTCGCAGCACTTTGCCTCATCGCGATCCTGTCGTTGATCGTTGCACAGATGGTCGCGCGCTGGACCGGAGAGATCTTCCCCGGTGCGCCAAATTATGCCGGATACGCGATGGCCGCCGCCAGCTTCCTGGCTTTCGCCAACGCACTGAACCGCGGCGCACATATCCGCGTCTCCATCCTCCTGAACGCTGTGCCCGCCGGGCCAAAGCGCCTGCTGGAAATCTGGTGCTTTGGTCTGGCCGCGGCCATCGCCTGGTACTTCACCTACTACGCTTACTGGTTCGTGTACTGGTCGTGGAAGTTCAAGGAAGTCAGCCAGGGTCAGGACGCGATCCATCTTTGGATACCTCAGTCCGTGATGGTGTTCGGCGGAGGCCTGCTGGCGCTCGCGCTGACCGATAACCTTCTGCATGTGCTGTTCAAGGGCGATCACCGCATCGTCCGCGACACAGTCGATACACACGGGGAATAGCACCATGGCCGAACTTTATGCGATCATTCTGTTTCTGTTTGTCCTGTTCCTGCTGCTTGGCACGGGCGTCTGGGTCGGCCTTGCGCTGATGGGCGTGGCCTGGGTCGGGATGGAGCTTTTTACCACCCGCCCCGTGGGCGACGTGATGATCACGACAATTTGGGCGTCCTCCTCTAGCTGGACCCTCACTGCGCTGCCGCTGTTCATCTGGATGGGCGAAATCCTCTATCGCACGCGCCTGTCTGAGGACATGTTCAAGGGCCTGTCCCCCTGGCTTGCCCGCCTGCCGGGCGGATTGGTTCACACCAATATCGTCTCCTGCACTGTCTTCGCCGCCGTCTCCGGCTCCTCTGCCGCGACCCTTACGACTGTCGGCAAGATGGCCATCCCCGAACTGCGCGCCCGCAAGTATCCCGAGAAGATGGTCATCGGCACGCTCGCAGGTGCGGCCACCCTTGGCCTGATGATCCCGCCTTCGCTGGCTCTGATCGTCTACGGCGTGACCGTGAATGAAAGCATCACCAAGCTCTTTTTCGCTGGCGTCTTCCCCGGTCTCGTCCTTGCCGGCATGTTCATGGCCTATGTCGCCATCACCAGCTTTGTTTCAAAAGACTGGAACCCCACGGTCGAACGCGGGATGAGCTTCACTGAAAAGCTCTCCAACTCCCGCTTCCTCCTGCCCGTCTTCGCGCTGATCACGGTTGTCATCGGCTCCATGTACGCAGGCCTCGCCACCGCGACCGAAGCGGCCGCTATCGGTGTCATTGGCGCGCTGGTGCTGGCCCTTTTCCAGGGATCCCTCAACTGGGACACGTTCCGCGAAAGCCTGATGGGGGCCACACGCACCTCTGCCATGATCGCGCTGATCCTTGCGGGTGCGGCCTTCCTGAAACTGTCGATGGGCTTCACCGGCCTGCCCCGCGCGCTTGCCGATGGCATTGCCGCGATGGAACTCACACGCTTCCAACTCCTCATGGCGCTTTTGGTGTTCTACATCATCCTCGGCATGTTCCTCGATGGCATCTCCGCCATTGTGCTGACCATGGCGGTGGTCGAACCCATGGTGCGCGGCGCGGGCATCGACCTGATCTGGTTCGGTATCTTCGTCGTTGTCGTGATCGAGATGGCCCAGATCACCCCGCCCATCGGCTTCAATCTCTTTGTGCTGCAAGGCATGACGAACCACGAAATGGGTTACATCACGCGCGCCGCGCTGCCGATGTTCCTGATCATGGTGCTGATGGTCTTTGTCCTGATCCTCTTCCCCGAGATCGCCACTTGGCTGCCCGACAACATGCGCAACACGGCCGGTGCAGGGTGAGACATGCTGCACCGCATTCTCTGGGCGGCATCGACCCACGCGCGGACCTGCCTGATCGCAGGCCTTGTCGCGGGTCTGGCCTTGCCAGGTCTGGCGGCGGCGATGGTCCCATGGCTGCCCCACATGGTGGCGCTGCTGCTGGTCACGACCGCGCTGCGCATCGGGTTTCGCGATGCGATAGGCGCGATCGGAGACCTGCGCTGGGGGCTTGGCGTGGTCGTGGCCCTGCAGATGGCTGTCCCGCTGACACTGCTGGGTCTGCTGTATCTGGCAGGCCTCAGCCAGACCCCCGCAGCGCTTGCCATCGTCCTGACCTCCGCAGCGCCTGCGATCACAGGCAGTGTGAACCTTGCGCTGATCATGCGGATGGACGCGGGCCGGATGATGCAGATCCTCGTACTGGGCACCGCCGTCTTCCCTTTGACCGTCCTGCCCGTCCTGTGGGCCATGCCGCAGCTCGGGGCCGCGCAGGAGGTGATCTCCGCCGCCCTCACCCTGCTGGCCGTCATTATCGCAGCAACCGCGGCGGGGTTCCTCATTCGCGCCCGCGCGTTTCCCAATCCCACGGCGGACCAGATCAAGGCCCTGGACGGGCTGTCTGTCCTCGCCTTTGCCATCATCGTGGTGGGTCTGATGGCCGCCCTGACACCCGCGCTTCAGGCCGACCCATGGGCGGTCCTGAACTGGGCGCTTCTGGCCTTCGCCATCGGCTACGGACTGCAACTGCTGGCGCTGGTCGCCCTGCGCCGCAGCCCGCTCCAATCCCTCGCGGGTCCCATCGCCATAGCGGCAGGCAACCGGAACATTGCAATCTTTCTCATCGCGCTGCCCCCGGATATCATCGCGCCCCTGATGATCTTCATCGGCTGCTGGCAACTGCCCATGTATCTGACGCCGATGCTGATGCCGCGCCTCTACGCCTGGGCCTTGCGCCATGACTGAACCGCTGATCCGCACCGTTGGCCTGTCCGGTATCCTCGTCACCTTTGCGCAGGCCATGAACGAACCCGCCAACCGCGCCGCCCTCGCCTTCCGCGCCGCAGTGGAAGAGGCCGCATGGCCCGAAGTGACAGAGACCAGCACATCGCTTGTCTCCACCTTTCTCGCTGTCGACCTGTCCGCGACCCCGTTGGGGCAAATCACCGACCGCATCCAGTCGCTGCTGGCCACCCAGGACTGGACCCAGGCTCCCCTGCCCGCAGGGCGCACGCTGTGGCATGTACCGACCGTCTACGGCACCGACCTTGCCCCGCAGCTGGAAGAGGCAGCCGCAGTCGCAGGCGTCGACCCTGACGCCGCAATCGCGGAGCTCTCCACCTCCCGCGTGCGCGTATTGACCATCGGCTTCGCCCCCGGCCAACCCTACATGGGTGAATTGTCCGACACATGGAACATTCCCCGTCAGGAAGGTTTGACCAAATCCGTGCCGCCCGGCGCATTGGTCATCGCCATCCGGCAGTTGATCACCTTCACCAACGCCTCTCCCACCGGCTGGCGCCACATCGGTCAGACGGCATTTGCCAACTTCCGTCCCGGCACCGACACCCCTTTCGCCCTGTCACCCGGAGACGAATTGACTTTCCCCGCCATCACCCGCGCCGAACTGGAAGACATCCGCGCCAAGGACACATCCGGCAACGGCGGCGCATCGCGGGAGGCGTTGACATGAGCGCGGCACTGGACATCCTGCAAGGTGGCCCCAGCCTCAGCATTCAGGACATGGGTCGCCGGGGCTACCGCGCGGTTGGTCTGACGGAGGCAGGCGCCATGGACCCCGAAGCCCTGCACGAAGGCGCGGCCCTGCTGCATCAATCGCCTGACTTTGCCGCAATCGAAATGGCGGGTTCCGGCGGCAGCTTTCGCGCGACGGCCGACATCCGCATCGCCCTCACTGGGGCCACCATGGCTGCCAGCCTCGACGGCGAAGCGCTCACGTGGAACGCCAGCCATGCGATGCCCGCAGGTGCCACGTTGACCATCGGCGGCGCGCGCCGGGGCAGCTATGGCTATCTTCACATCGGCGGCGGCATCGCCACAGACCCGGTCATGGGATCGCGCAGCAGCCATCTGCGCGCGGGCGTCGGCCAAACGCTGGAAACCGAGGATACCCTGCCCATCGGCCCTGATGTCCACACCGAAGTGTCAAACGGTCTGACCCCGTCCGACCGATTTGACGGCGGCAAGGTGCGCATCGTTGCCTCGATGCAGACCGAGGCATTTGATCAGGACACCCGCGACCGCTTCACCGCAACCACCTTTCGCCGCGACCCGCGTGGCAACCGCATGGGCGTGCGCATGGACAGTGAAGGCGCAGGCTTCAGCACCGGCAGCGGGCTCAGCATTGTGTCGGAAATCGTGGTGGCGGGCGACATCCAGATCACGGGCGACGGTGCCCCCTTCGTGCTGATGTGCGAATGCCAGACAACGGGCGGCTACCCCCGGATCGGCACCGTCATCCCCTGCGACCTGCCGCGTATCGCACAAGCGCAACCCGGCACTGCCATCAGGTTCGAATTCATCACCATGGCGCAGGCGATCGCCCTTGGGCAACGCCATGCCGCCGACATGGCAGGCCTGCGCAGCCGCGTGGCCCCCCTGATCCGAGACCCCGCAACGATCCGCGACCTGCTGTCCTACACGCTGATCAGCGGCGTCATCTCCGCCACTACGAACCCGTTTGAGGAGTAATCAAATGCCAACCGTCGATCTGAACGCCGACATGGGCGAAAGCTTTGGCCCCTGGACCATGGGCGATGACGCCAGCCTGCTGAGCATCGTCACCTCTGCCAACATCGCCTGCGGTGGTCACGCGGGCGATGCGGATGTGATGGCCGCGACGATGACCCTCGCCCATGCCAACAACGTGGGCATTGGCGCGCATCCCGGTTTCATGGACATTGCAGGCTTTGGCCGCAACCGCATGTCAGTGCCGCGCGGCACGCTGCAAAACCAGATCCGCTATCAGGTCGCTGCGAGCCTTGGCATGGCCCGCAGCGTGGGCGCCACCGTCCGGCATCTGAAACTGCATGGCGCGCTGGCCAACATGGCGTCCGAGGATGAAACCCTCGCCCGTGACCTTTATGACGCCGCCCTCAGCGTCGCCCCCGATCTGATCGTCATGGTTCTTGCCGCAACAGCGCAACAGGACGCCGTCCGCGCATTGGGCTGCGCCTGGGCCGGAGAGATATTTGCAGACCGCGCCTACAACGACGATGCCACGCTGGTCGACCGTTCCAAACCCGGTGCGGTGATCCACGATGCCGATCTGGCGGGTCGTCGTATGGTCGACATGGTGCAGGCAGGCGCGATCATCACCGAAAGCGGCAAGCGGATCGAGACGCAGATCGACACGATCTGCCTGCACGGTGACACGGCCGAGGCGGTTGAGATCGCGGCATCCGTGCGGCAGCAACTCGAAGCCGCCGGGATCACGCTGCGCACCTTTGAGGGCCACAAAGGCTGAACCGGAAGGCGGGTGATTCTGTTTCGGCGGGTCCGCCTGCGCCGGAATATCCATTTCCACACCGGAATCAGCCGCTTTCCGCGCCAATTTCTCTGCAAAATTGCGCTGAATTCTCCGCACAATCACGGCCAATTCTGTCCTTAGTTTCCAAATTGTGGACAATCAGGGGTCATACACCGCTTTGAATTCAAAGCTGTTTCGCATTTGATGGGTAAAGAAATCATCCGTTGCGGGAAGATTTTTTGGCCCCAAAAGACGCATTTTCTGTCAATTGAGCGAAGGCACAGGATCGGGGAAAGTGCTTTTGTATCAACCCCAATCCCCGAAGGCGGGCACCTGTACCAAAGGCATTTCCATGCTACCCTTAAGCGGTTTATTCAGTGACATTTCTGACGATTTCCCCGAAGTACGCGCGGCCCGCCGCGCTTATCGTGAGTACATTGCATGCCTGCTGGCTGCGGTGCTGCTGCCCGGTCTGCTCTTTTTACTGTACGCGCTGACGAATTGACCGCAACTGGTCGCCATCTCCGCCATTACCGGTGCGCCATCACCCTGCCGATCAGGTTGAGCAGTATCTGAGCCGCGAGAATTGCCGTGCTGCCGGAGTGATCGTAATCTGGCGCGACCTCCACCAGATCAACCCCGACGACGCGGCCCTTCTTGCTGATGCCATCCAACAATTCCAACACGTCATAGTACAAGAACCCGCCGTGGCTGGGCGTGCCCGTTCCCGGCGCGATGGACGGATCAAAGCCGTCGATATCAATCGTGATGTAGTAGTCGACGCCATCCGGTATCCGGGCAAGAACGGCCTCAACCCCCAGCTTTCGGATCTGGCGGACAGACAGGATATCTGATCCCATGCGCCGCGCATCCGCGTACCCCTCTTTGGCCGTGGAACTGACATTGCGGATACCAAGCTGTGTCAGACCCGTTACATAGCTTTTCTCTGCGGCGCGCCGCATCGGGTTGCCATGACCAAACCTGACCCCGTGTCGCTCATCCACAAAATCCAGATGGGCATCAAACTGGATCACGTGAATTGGGCCGTGCGTGTCAAAGGCGTTGATGCAGGGAATGTTGATCGAATGGTCGCCCCCCAGAACCACGGGCAAGGCGCCTGCTTTCAGGATGGCGCGCACGCCTGTCTCGATATTGGCATGGCTGTTGGACGTATCGGTGTGCACGATATCCGCGTCGCCCAGATCAACCATGCGCACGTTCTCTAGATAGGTGATGTCGTCTTCGTGGTCGTAGGCCCCACCATGCCCGAACGCGAACAGCGTGCTTGCCTCCCGGATCGACCGGGGGCCAAACCGTGCGCCAGACCGCCATTGCGTGCCAAAATCATAAGGCGCACCAAGGATCGCCACATCGGCGTCGATGGCCTCCCAATCCGGCTGGTAGGGAGACTTCCCAAAGGTGGAAATGCCGACAAAAGGCAGGTTCAAACGTCCGGTGTCATAGGTATTGGCCATGGGGGTCCGCTTTACTTTGCAATACCCGGCCACCATTCCCCAATTCCACAGGTAAGGCAAAGGGGCTTAGCTGTCCTTGGGCCGCCGTGGTTTGGGCGCACCGCCTTTTGGCCCGCCCTTGCCCCCTTTTGAAACAAGCGCGCGGGCGCGATTTTTCTTGCTGTTGGACTTCCCCTTTGGCGGCGGAGGCCCCTTGGGCCCTGTGCGTGGTTTGCGGGCGCGCACCGGCGCATCCCCCCCGGTGGCATCGGGGTTGAGCGACAGCTTCTTGCGTGATGCAGCCTCCTTGGCAGGACGGTCCTGCGGTTTGGGTTTGCGTTTGCGGGGCTCGGGCTGGTCATTCCACTCTGTCGGCGGCGTAGGTTTTCCGCGCGGT
Source organism: uncultured Sulfitobacter sp. (assembly GCF_947500075.1). Taxonomy (GTDB): domain Bacteria; phylum Pseudomonadota; class Alphaproteobacteria; order Rhodobacterales; family Rhodobacteraceae; genus Sulfitobacter. Next base: position 210,369 of record NZ_CANMQS010000006.1, read on the forward strand.
TTTGGCGGCTCATCGCGGCCATCAGCCTGGCCACGATGTGCCGACTTGCGGGGGCCTTTGCCCGGACCTTTGCCGCCGGGCTTCGGACCCTTCGCGAAAGCCGGAGGCGTGTCGAGCGCGCTGACCGCGTCGCCTTCGATGTTCATCCCCTGCCCCAGCGTCTCCAGAAACCCGGCTACACTGCTTTCCTTGATCTCTACGACCGAGTGATCATCCTGAATGCGGATCGCGCCGATGTCATCCTTGCTCAGACCACCGGCCTTGCACAGCATCGGCAACAACCGCCGTGGTTCCGCGCCCTTCTGCCGACCACCTGCAACGGCGAACCACTTGCTGGGCCCGAAAGGCTTGCGCGGCTCCGGCTTTGAACCCACGTCCGCCAGTTCTTCCGGCGCGGACCGCACTGCGCGGTAAAGCCGCAAATAAGCTGCTGCCAACTGCTCGGTTGAGAACCCTTCAACCAATTTGCCAACCGTCTCCTGCTCCCCTTCGGACACGTCCTGCGTCCAATCGGTCTCTGTCAGCATCCGCTCTTCTTCGCGGGCGTTCACCTCATCTGAGGACGGGGCCGTCGCCCATTCTGCGCGCAGCTTGGCCATGCCCAGAATGCGCTCCGCCTTCTTGCGGGTCTTGTTGGTCACAACCAGCGCGGAGGTCCCCTTCCGCCCTGCCCGACCCGTCCGGCCAGAACGGTGCAGCAATGTCTCATGGTTCGATGGCAGTTCCGCGTGGACCACCAGATCAAGGTTTGGCAGGTCGATCCCCCGCGCCGCCACGTCGGTGGCGACACAAACATCCGCCCGCCCGTCGCGCATGGCCTGCAACGCATGTGTCCGCTCCGACTGGGACAACTCCCCCGACAGGGCCACAACCCGGAACCCCCGGTTCGACAACCGTGTCGTCAGCCGGTTCACCATCGCGCGGGTGTTGCCAAATACGATGGCATTGGGCGCGCGATGATAAAGGAGCGCGTTGATGACCGCGTTTTCGGTGTCGCGTTCGGCCACCATCATGGCGCGGTACTCAATATCGGCGTGCTGCTTGGCTTCCGACTTGGTGACAACCCGAACCGCGTCTTTCTGATAGCTCTTGGCCAACTGACCGATGGATTTCGGCACCGTGGCGGAAAACAGCAGGGTCTGCCGCGTCTCCGGAGATTCACCCAGAATGAACTCAAGATCCTCACGGAAGCCCAGATCAAGCATCTCGTCGGCCTCATCCAGCACCACGGCGCGCAGGCCGCTCAGGTCAATCGACCCGCGCATGATATGATCGCGCAAACGTCCCGGTGTCGCCACCACGATATGCGCACCGCGGGCCAGCGCACGCCGTTCATCCCGCATGTCCATGCCGCCAACGCACGACGCCAGCATCGCGCCCGCCTTCGCAAAGAGCCAACTCAGCTCCCGCTTGACTTGCAGGGCCAACTCACGCGTGGGTGCAATGACCAGCGCCAGGGGCGCCCCTGCTGCATCAAAGGCTTCAGCCTCCCCCAACACGGTCGGCGCAATCGCCAGACCAAAGCCCAGTGTCTTGCCTGATCCGGTTTGGGCGGAGACCAGCAGATCCTTGCCGTCCAGATCGGGATCCAGCACCGCCTCCTGCACGGGGGTCAGCGTGGTGTAACCACGGTCATCGAGGGCGGCGCGCAGGGCTTGTTTCACGGGGAGGGTTTCTTTCGTCGGGAGGGATAGGCGTCAAAGGCTGCCGCCTATCCCATCAGCCGGGGGAAGTACACCCGCTGATCACAACGCCTCAATCGCCACCGCAATGCCCTGACCACCGCCGATGCACATGGTGCAGATCGCACGACCACCGCCACGCCGCTCCAGTTCATAGAGCGCTTTGACCATGATGATCGCACCTGTCGCCCCCACCGGATGGCCCAATGCGATTGCGCCGCCATTGGGGTTCACCTGCTCGGCCGAGAAGCCCAGTTCCTTGGACACGGCACAGGCCTGCGCGGCGAAGGCTTCATTGGATTCCACCACGTCGAAGTCGCTGACCTTCATGTCCAGTTTCTGCAACAGCGTCTGCACAGCCGGGACAGGCCCGATGCCCATCACTTCGGGCCGAACACCCGCATGGGCATAGCCCAACACCCGCGCGCGCGGTTTCAACCCGGCAGCCTGCGCCGCAGTCGCCGTTGCCATCACAACCGCCGCGGCTCCATCATTGATGCCCGATGCGTTGCCCGCCGTCACACTGCCGTCTTTCGCAAAGGCCGCGCGCAGGCCTGCCAACGCCTCCATTGAGGTTGCCTTGGGGTGCTCATCAGTATCGAACATGGCGGTCTGTCGCTTCACCTTGATCTCAATCGGTGCGATCTGGCTGGCAAAAACGCCATCCGTAATTGCGGCCTGTGCACGCCGCTGGCTCTCCATCGCGAAGGCGTCCTGATCTTCACGTGTGATCCCGTGTTCCTTCGCCACGTTCTCTGCCGTGACACCCATGTGACCGGTGCCAAATGGGCACATCAGCGCGTTCAGCATCATATCGACGGCACCCGTGTCGCCCATCTTCTGACCAAAGCGTGCCGATTGCATGATATGCGGCCCGCGCGACATGCTTTCCGCCCCACCGGCAAGCGCAAATGCCGCATCGCCCAGCATCAGGTTCTGCGCGCAAGACACAATCGCCTGCAACCCGGACCCGCACAGACGGTTCACGTTCATCGCAGGTGTTCCGTCGGGAATGCCCGCTTCGATCGCCGTAACGCGGGACAGATACATATCGCGGGGTTCGGTGTTGATCACATGCCCCATGGCCACGTGACCAATCTGATCCGGGCTGACGCCTGCACGCGCCATCGCGGCTTTGGCCACATGCACCCCCAGAGCTGTCGGAGGGGTCGCGACAAGGCTGCCGCCAAATGTGCCAACAGCGGTGCGCGCGCCGTCCAGAATGACAATATCTTCCATGATCTCTTTCCTTGAACTGGGCAAACCGTTGCCCTGTTTCTAAGCCCTTTGCGACAGAAACGCATGTGTTGTTTGATGGTTCGACGCAACGTGACGCGGGGCCAGGTTTGGCGCATACTCGCCGCGACAATTGCACAGGACCCCCCCATGCACGCCAGCCTGCCCATGTATGCCCTGCCTGCCTTGCGCGACGCGCATGAAAGGTACTGGGCGCTGATCCGCACAGCGTTACAGGCAGCAGGGGTCAGCGCCCCGGACGCCCTCAACCAGAATGGCATCGGCACTGCGTTCTGGAGCGCCCCCGATCTGGTTTTCAGCCAGACCTGCGGCATGCCCTACCGGACACTGCTGCCGAGGAAGGTGCAGATTGTCGGCACGCCAGACTATGCTGTGCCCGGTTGCGCGCCCGGATACTACATGTCCCAGCTGATCAAGCGCCGCGATGATCCACGCAATACGCTGCGGGAATTTGCAGGTGCGACCGTAGCCTTGAACGAATACGGCTCCCAATCCGGGTTTGCGGCCCTCGCCAGTGCAATGCAAAGCGCTCAGATCACAGCAGGCCAAGTGCGGATCACCGGTGCACATGCCGCCTCAATCGAGGCTGTTGCCGACGGCGTGGCGGATGTCGCTGCCATTGATGCTGTGACATGGAGGCTCCTGTGCGCTCACCACAACGCCGGGGCAGAAGTTGAGGCATTTGCCCAGACCACGCCCACCCCCGGCCTGCCCTACATCTGTAGCCTGTCGGTTGACCGTCAAAAGGTCTTTGATGCCGTCGCTGCGGCCATCAATGACCTGTCCCAAGCCGACAAAGACCTGCTGATGCTGCGCGGGTTGGTTCACCTTGGTCCAGACGTCTACACCGCAGTGCCGACACCTGATCCAACGGTCCTGACCGGCCCCTGATGCTTCAGGCGAAAGCCACGCGCACGCTGCCGAAATTGCCAAAGTCCGCCAGAACCTCAGCCCCCGAGGGGCATTCAAGCGGCCGGATAAAGCTGCCCGACAGGATCACCTGCCCCACTTCGATCTGCTGCCCATACTGCGCCATCCGCCGCGCCAGCCAGACCACACTTTCCACCGGATCGTTCAGCACACCTGCGCCCAGACCTGTCTCTTCAACTTCCCCGTTGCGGCTGACAATCGCACCGACCCAGCGCAGATCAACGTCCTCAATCCCATGGCGCTGCGGGCCCAACACGATCCCCGCATTCGCGGCATTGTCGCTGATGGTGTCAAAGATAACCCGCGTCTTGCCTGTCTCAGGGTCCACCCGCAAAATGCGCGTATCCAGCACCTCGATCGAGGGTGCCACATAATCCGTCGCCGCCACCACATCCGCGCGACTGACATCCGCCCCGCCCAGCGCGGATTTCATGACAAAGGCAATCTCCGCCTCCATCCGCGGCTGGATGAACCGCCCCTTGGGCACCACGGCGTTATCGTCAAAGACCATGTCGTCAAACAAGATCCCGCTATCGGGAATGTCGATGTTCAGCGCCTGCTGCATCGCCTTGGAGGTCAGCCCGATCTTCCACCCGATCACATGCCGCCCCTGCGCCAGCTTTTGATCATAGATCGCCCGCTGGATGGCATAGGCGTCATCCATGGTCATCTCAGGATACCGCAGGCTGAGCAGACCAATCTGCCGCCCGGTCGCCTCGGCGTTCAGCAAATCCGCAGCGGCGGCGGCGTGTTCCTGAGGGGTCATACCACTTCATCCTCTACACCATTGCGCAGCACACCGATGCCTTCGACGGCCACCTCCACCACATCGCCGGGCTTGAGATATCGAGGCGGATCAAACCGCGCACCTGCCCCGGTGGGCGTCCCGGTGACAATAATGTCCCCCGGCTGCAACGTCATGAAGGTGGAGATATAGGCGATCTCCCGACGGATCGGGAAGACCATCCGCGACAGTGTATCATCCTGCCGCAGCTCCCCATTCACATGCGTCGTGATCCGCGCGTCATCCAATTGCGCGGCATCCGTAAACGGCACCAGCCACGGACCCATCGCACCGGACTTGTCCCAGTTCTTGCCTTGCGTGACATTGAACTTCGCATGCCGGACCCAATCGCGGATTGTCCCCTCATTGCACAGCGTCAAAGCGGCGATGTGATCATAGGCATCGGTTTCGGCAATCCGCCGCCCGCCTTTGCCGATGACAATCGCCACCTCGCCTTCGTAATCGAGCGTCTCATTCTCCGGCGGACGCACCAGATTGCGGCCATGCCCAGTGAACCCGCTGGCAAAGCGGGGGAACAGCGACATGTACTTCGGCGCATCCGAGCCGTCCTTGTACTCTGCATTCCGGTCGGGGAAATTCACACCGACACACAGGATACGTGGCGCGTTGGGCAGGACCATCTCGTATTCAAATTCGGTATGCGTCACCGCCTTGCCAGCCGTCAGCCCAGCCAACTGATCCAACGCCCCCGCGCGCACCACATCCAGCAACGTGTGCCACTGCGGGCAATCGGGGCTAAGCGCGATCATCCCAGCATCTGTCACCGCACCGTAGAAGGTCTCTCCCCCCGCCGAATAGGTCGCGAATTTCATCTCAGCTTCCCCCAAACATCCGCAATGACATCCTTCGTCATCATCACATCCTCCCGCGTCGTCTCAAACTGGCCAGCCTGAAATCGGATCATCTTGCGTCCTTCGTGCATGCCTTGAGTGATGTAGATCCGCCCATCGTCATTAAGCGCATCGACCAGTCGTTGTTGTGCTGCATCGTCGCCGGAACAGCGGAAGGTAAACAGGCTCAGGATCGGCTCGGTCACAATCTCAAACCCTTCCATCCCGCGGATTTCCTCGCACAGCTCCTGCGCCCACCGTACATGATTGCGCATCCGGTTGCGCAGTTCTTCCAGCCCATAGGAACGCATCAGGAACCACAGCTTCAACGCCCGGAACCGCCGCCCCAGCGGGATGGTCCATTCAGAGTAATTCGTCACCGCATCGCCGGAGGTCTTCAGATATTCCGGCTCAATCTTCAGCGTGTTCAGCTGCGGTTTCGCATCCGCCAGAAACTGCACCGAACAATCAAACTGCGTCCCCAGCCATTTGTGCGGGTTAAACACGATGCTGTCGTAGTGTTCGACCCCCGCCCAGAACTGGTCGCGGTATTCCGGGCAGATCATCGCCGCCCCGGCCCAGGCAGCATCCAGATGGGTATAGAGGTCTTCAGCCTTGGCAATCTCTGCGATCGGTTCAAGGAAGTCCCAGGCCCCGATCCCCGTACCCCCGGTGATCGCGATGATGCCAGCCGGGGTGTGTCCGGCCTTGCGATCCTCGGTAATCCGCGACTGGAGCTCATAGGGGTCCATCTCAAACGCATGACCGCTGGTGCCATGGCCAATCTTGACCAGATTGTCCTGCCCGATGCCCGCCACCCAACAGGCGCGGTCAATCGACGAATGCACCTGTTCCGAACAATAGATCCGCAAATGGCCCTTGCCCGACAACCCCTCGCGGTTGCCGGTATACCCGGTCGCCCGTTCGCGCATGGTCAGGACGGCGGACAATGTCGCGGAGGAAGCACTGTCCTGAGTAACACCTGTAAAATGATCCGGCAGCCCCATGGCCTGCCGAAGCCAGTCCACCATCACACCTTCCATTTCCGTCGCAGCGGGGGAGGTTTGCCACAACATGCACTGCACAGCGAGGGTGCTGACCAGCATCTCTGCCAGAATCGACGGGGGGGCTGCATTTGCGGGGAAGTAGGCGAAGAAACGCGGGTGCTGCCAATGGGTGATGCCGGGCATCACGATGCGTTCGAAATCGGCCATAATAGCGTCCATCGCTTCGCCAGTTTCAGGGGCGGTGGCGGCAAGCTGCGCTGCGATCTGCCCCGGCGAGGTCTGGGCGCGCACGGGCAGATCGCCAATCGTCTTGTGATAATCCGCAGCCCAGTCAGCGATATGCTTGCCCCAATGGGCGAATTCATCCCAGTTCATGGCGCGATGATCGGGCTGGCGGCGAGGTCGGATTCCTGTGGTGTGACACCCTCAAACGGGCTGCCGTTCTCAAACCAGCTGCGCGGCGCGGGTGCGCCCCAAAGCGTCTGGCGCTGGGGGTCTTTGAGGTCCCATTTGATCGGCTCCAGATCGGGATCGACGGTCTGATAATCCGAACAGTAAATCTCTATCCGGTGCCCGTCGGGGTCGAGGACATAGAGGAAAAACGCATTCGAAATCCCATGCCGCCCCGGCCCGCGTTCGATGTTGTCGACATATCCGGTGGTAGACATCAGATCCAAGAGGTCAATGATGTTGAGCGGCGTCGGCACCCAGAACGCCACATGGTGCATCCGTGGCCCGGTGCCATTGGTGAACGCCATGTCATGCACGCCGCCCTTGCGGTGCATCCATGCAGCCCAGAGTTTTTGGCTCTCTGCGTCCTCCGTATATTCCGTCACGCGGAACCCCATGTCACTGTAAAACGCAACCGATGCGTCCACGTCCGGAGAGAAGCAATTGAAGTGGTCAATGCGCAGCGGCTTGACCCCGCGATACAGCGCATATTTCTGATGGATCGGCTCAAGCCGGTCCATTTTATGATAGAATTCCAATGGGATGCCAAAGTTGTCAGCTGTCAACAATGTGCGCCCCTGATAGGGCCGTTCGACCCAGGAAGTGGGCCTCCCCTTGGCTTGAAAGAACGCCTCTGCCCGGTCCAGATCGGCGTCATCGAAAGTTTTGAATCCCATCACCTCCACCGTGCCTGGCGCGTCGGATCGTTGCAGGATGATGCAGTGATGACCGCGTTCTTCCATGGCGCGCAGGTAGACGTGATTGTTTGTCTCATCCGTCACCTGTAGGCCGAGGATGTCCGTATAGAACGTCTTGGACGCGGCCAGATCCGACACGTTCAGGCAGACGTGGCTCAACCGGATGGTGTTGAAATCAGGGTAGAGGTTTGGGGCAGGTACGGGCATGTCGCCTCCTTTTTCTACAGCGCGCCGAGCTGCGGGATTTTGTGCTGACCGGTGGCAAAGCCGATGTGCTTTTGCTCCATGTAGAACTCAAACGACCAGTCGCCGCCGTCGCGGCCAATGCCGCTGGCTTTGACCCCACCGAAAGGCGTGGGCAGGTGGCGGACATTCTCGGAATTGACCCAGATCATCCCCGCTTCCAGCTTGTCGGTGAACCGCATCGCGCGGGTCAGGTCATTGGTCCAGACGTATCCTGTCAGGCCATAGTCAGTGTCATTGGCGATGTGCAGCGCGTCTTCTGCGGTGGTGAATGAAATGGAGGTGAGGACAGGGCCGAAAATCTCCTCCCGCGCGATGCGCATGTCGTTGGTGGCGCCAGTGAACAGCGTTGGGCGGACGAAGTAGCCGTCATTGCCAACCGTCACACCACCCGCCGCAACCGTCGCGCCGTCTTGTTTGGCGATGTCGAAGTAGGACGTCACCTTGTCATAGTGCTCTTGCGAAATGAGTGGGCCGATTTCTGTGGTGGGGTCCAGCGGATGGCCGACCTTGATGTTGTTCACGCGCGCGGTCAGTTTCGCTTCGAACGCCTCCCGGATCGTGTCCTGCACCAGCAGGCGGGAAGAAGACGTGCAGCGCTCCCCGTTGATCGAATAGATCATGAAGATCACAGCATCCAGCGCACGGTCGAGGTCCGCATCCTCAAACACGATCACCGGGTTCTTGCCGCCCAACTCCAGATGGTTGCGTTTGAGCGTATCGGCCCCCTGTTTGGTGATCATGCTGCCCGTCCGGCTCTCGCCAACGAATGCGATGGCTTTGATCTTGGGGTGCTCACACAGCGCCTTGCCGGCATCTTCCCCAAACCCGTTCACGGTGTTGAGCACGCCGGGGGGCAATCCGGCCTCTTCGGCAATCTCCACCAGCAGACGGGCGGTCAGGGGCGAGGCTTCGGCAGGCTTGTGCACAACAGTGCAGCCAGCGGCGAGTGCCGGAGCGATCTTCCAAGTGGACAGCATAAACGGCGTGTTCCACGGCGTGATCACCCCAACCGGACCGATGGGCACACGGGTCGTGACATTCATCAATGTCGGCGATTTGAGATGCTGACCGTCGCGCGCCTGCACAACCTGATCGGCGAAATAGCGAAAGTTCTCCGCCCCGCGCAGGGCAGCTTTGGACATGAAGCGCAGCGCCTGGCCTGTGTCCCAGCATTCGCACAGAGCGATCTCCTCAGCGCGGGCCTCGATCCCTTCGGCGATGCGGATCAGGATCTTGCGCCGTTCGGTCGCGGGCATGTCGCGCCAATCGGCAAAGGCATCGGCGGCGGCGTTGGCAGCCTGGTCAATGTCGCTGGCGGCCCCCCTTGCGACCGTGCAGATCAGGCCTTTGTCAACTGGAGAGGTATTGTCGAACGTCCCGCCGCTGCCCGCATGATCGACACCCGCAATCCGGTTCATCACTCCGCCCCCCTGAAACCGGGTCAGATAACCCTGAAGCTTTTTGATGTTCTGTTCGAGAACGCTCATGATGTTTTCTCCAGATGGTCACGGATGGTGCCGTATTTGGGGGACAGGGCCTCATCAATATCACGCAGTTCAAGCGAGAGGGCGATGGAATGCTGCACCAGAGCAGGGTCTAGAAAACGGCGCGCAGCGTCAAAGATGTGTTGAGCTGCCGCCGCCTTGACCGCATCGCTGCGGCCTTCACGGATGCGGATCGACAGATCAACAAAGCCGTGTTTGGGGTCACCATCCGCCACTGCATAATGATCCACCCGTATGGCCCGCACGCGGATGCCGGGCATAGGGAAGGCCTCTATCTCCGCAGCCGCAGCGCGGATCGCTTCACAGAACGCACCCATATCCACAACCCCGTCCAGATTGCCGGAATATTCGATGTGGAAGTGAGGCATGGCTTTCCCTTAACATGTTAATTGTTGTGATGTTAAATATAACTTAGCCTGACTGTCAAGACCACCTATTGTACCAGAAGGCAGGCATAGAGGCTCCAATGACCAAGAAGTTGCCGCCCACGAACCGGTCCCTGCCGATTGCGCTGATCCGCGCGCGCGAAGGGGTGATGCAGCCCATACGGGATATGCTGGCGGAGACCGGGATCACCGAACAGCAGTGGCGGGTTTTGCGCGTTCTGGCTGAACACGGACCGCAAGACGCCTCAACCCTTGCGCGGGGCGCCAGCCTTCTGTTTCCCAGCCTGACACGGATCACCCAATCCATGAACAGCAAGGGATTGATCACCCAAACACGAGACGCGCAGGATCGCCGGAGACAGATGATCGCCATCTCACCGAAAGGGCAGAAAATCATCGACGATTATGCCGGGCAGGCCGTCCAGATCGTCGCAGGCTTCAAGGCCGCGTTGGGTGACGCGCAATATGAGCAACTGCTGGATCTGCTGGCGCTACTTGATCCGGGACGCCTCGATTAACTCCATCCCGGCCGCTGCCGCCTGACAGCCGGCATCAAGGGCCGAAAGGATCACCTGCGCATCTGCTTCCGTCAGCACCAGTGAGGGTGAAATGATCATGTTCGGACCCGAGACCCGGATCATCGCCCCGCTCTGATAGGCAACCTCCTGAATGGTATTGGCAATCGCTGCGTCTATGGGCTTTTTGGTGGCGCGGTCGCTGACAAACTCAAGTGCTGTCATCAGGCCGTAGCCGCCGCGCACATCGCCGATGATCTCGTATTTCTCCATCAACGCCTTGCAGCCTTCGTAGATTTGCGTGCCCCGCGCCGCAGCATTCTCTGTCACGTTCAGACGTTTGGTTTCCGCCAGACAGGCCAGCGCGGCTGCCGCACCGACGGGATGGCCGGAATAGGTATAGCCATGGCCGATCTTGGCTGCCGGATTGTTCTCAAACGCTTCAATCATCTTGTCGCCCAGCATCACGGCGCCGAAAGGGAAGAACCCATTGGTGATGGCCTTGGCCGTGGCCATCATATCCGGCTTGATCCCCCACAGCCGCGCACCGGACCACGCGCCAGTCCGGCCGTAGGCGGTAATCACTTCATCCGTGATCAGCAAAATGCCATGGCGGTTACAGATCTCCTCAACCATTGGCGCAAAGGACGGATGCGGCACGATCACACCGCCGGCCCCCAGAATCGGCTCCATGATCATGGCCGCGATGGTGTTTGCCCCCTGAAATGCGATCTCATCCTCAAGTGCCGCCGCGCAAAGCTGCGCCAGCTTCTCCGGATCCGTTTCATTGAACGGATTGCGATAGGTGTACGGGGCGGGAATGTGGAAACAGCCCGGCATCAGCGGCTCATAGGCAGTACGAAAGTTCGCATTGCCATTCACCGATGCACACCCCATGTGTGTGCCGTGGTAGCCCTTCTTGAGGCTGAGGAATTTCACCCGCCCCGGCTCCCCCCGCAACTTGTGGTACTGGCGCGCAAGGCGCAGGGAGGTTTCAACCGAATCCGATCCGCCGGAGGTAAAAAACGCCCGGCTCATCCCGTCAGGGGCAAAGAACTCGGCCAATTCGTATGACAGCTCAATGACCGCATCGTTCGATGTGCCCCGGAAGGTCGAATAGTACGGCAGCGTCTGCAACTGCGCTGCAATCGCGTCTTTCACAGGCTGGCAGGAATAACCCAGATTGACATTCCACAAACCGCCCACCGCATCAACGACATCATGTCCGTCGATGTCCTTGATCCGCACCCCTTCGGAACTGACGATGATCTTGGGCGGCGTTGCCTGACTGTCATCATGGGACGTCATCGGATGCCAGAAATGGCGCGCGTTGTTTTCCTTGAGGAAGTTCGAGTCTTTCATGGCGTTGGCACTTTCTGGGCAATGTCCCGGCTGGTAGGGTGAAGGGTGGTCTGCCAGAGGGTCTGGATTTCCTCTGGAATGGAACCACCCCAATTGTGCGAAATTTCATGGGCCGCTTGGGTAAGGCCCTTCTTGATTGCAAGGGCGGCATCCGGTGTAATCCGGCTGGCGACACTGGCCACGGCGACAGCACCTGCAATCTCACCGGTGCGATCATAAACCGGGGCGGCAAGGCTGTATATTTCATCCTCGAACGCGCGATCGGATTCCCCAAAACCGCCTGCCTTGGCAGCAGCGATTGCTGCGTCCAATCGCTGTTCGGACGTCGGCGTGTTCGGTGTGAACGGCGTGAGGTTTGAAAGTGCGGCATGTCGCAGCTCATCAGAACCGAAGGCCAGCAGGCAGATACCAGAGGCCGTCGCATGCAGCGGCAAGGTCTGAAGGTCAATAACGGCGCGCGTGCTGTGCCGCGTTGATTCGCTATGCGCCATCGCATGCAGCACCACACCCGACAGAACCGAGACATGAGCCGTCTCTCCCGTCTGCTCTGCCAGCAACCGAAGCGGCACCATTGCGCCGTCACGCCGGGGCACCGTGGCCTCTCTTACATCAGCCAGATGCAGGACGGCCGGACCGATCCGATACGCCTTTGTCACCGGGTTCTGCTCCAGAAAGCCCAACGCTTCCAACGCCGTAAGATGCCGATAGGTGGTCGCCTTGTCGCGCTTTGCCAATCGGCAGAGTTGCGACAAACCAAGCTCCGGCCTGCGCACCGAAAAGTGGCTGAGCAGCTCAATCGCTTTGGCAACAACAGACATCCGACCCTTTCCCCGATCCGCGGCTTACACAAAAAGTTTGACGGAAACCATTTATCAAGGCAAACTATTTTTTGCAACAACGGTTCATTAAATGAACCACGCAGGGAGAATGAAATGTTGAAAGTTGTAAAAACACTCGCGGTGACAGCGCTGGCTGCAACCGCGCTGACGGGTGCCGCGCAGGCCGAATATCCAGAAAAGCCGGTAGAGTTCGTGGTGCCTTGGCCTCCGGGTGATCTGGAAGATGTCCTCACCCGCATGATCGCGGAGGATTTTCAAGAAGCATACGGTGTCGCAGCGGCGGTCGTGAACAAGCCCGGCGGCGGCGGTGGCCCCTTCCCCGGTGCGATTGAAGTGGCGAACGCACCTGCGGATGGATACACCGTCGGATCCTTCATCATCGCCATTCCGGTTGTCGGACCCCAGATCGGCATTCCCGAACTGAACCCCAATCCATTTGAGCCTTTGGGCAACTTCCTGACATACCCGTTCGTCATCGCGACAAGAGGCAATGCGCCATATAGCGACATGGCAGGTCTTGCCGCCCATGCGGGCGACAACGACGTAGTTCTGGGTCACTTCGGCGCGCCCTTGGTACCAACACGGGTGACCATGGCACTGGCCAAGGAAATGGGCTTTTCCTATGCGTCCGACGCGGCATTTGACGCACTGGATTGCAACACGCTGGCCTCTGGCGATGTGGATGTGATCAACACCACGCTGCAACTGATCCTGCCCTGTCTGGATGACGTCAAAGTCCTCGCCTCCATCGGGTCGGAACGGATCGCCCTGACGCCTGACACACCAACCGTGGCAGAGCTTGCACCTGATCTGAATGTCGCCCTGTGGAACGGCCTCTTCGTGCACAAGGATACGCCGGCAGATGTGCGGGCGAAGATCATCGCCGTGGCGGAAAAGACCGTGATGTCCGACCGGGCGCAAAAGCTGGCCGCCGAAACAGGCGCGCTGGTCTATTGGCAAAGTGCGGACGAGGTGTCTGCACAGATCGCCAAGGATATCGACACTCTTGGCCGCATTGGCGAGATGCTGGAGTAGCGCATTCGCACATGACCCATCGTCCGGGCCCACACGCGGCCCGGACCTGACCGCAGCCGACAGGGGACTGATACATGTCGCGCGTGAAAACACTCCAGAGCCTGTTCAAAAGATACCGACGCCCCGGAGACATCGTCTTTGCCTGGGTTGTGCTGATCGTGGCGGTGTTTCTGCTGTCGCAACTGCTGTCGCAGACGCAATGGAAAAGCGGTGGGAAACTGTTTGCTCAACCACGATTCTGGCCGGGTCTTTCGCTGATCCTGATGACAAGTTTCGCCGCACTGCACCTGTTCGGCTCCGCCCTTTCGGAACGGCTGGAGGGGCGCTGGCGGGAGATCGGGCTTTGGATTGCCTCCATTGAATATGCCCTTTGGTTCGTTGTCTACGCCATCGCGGTCCCCTACGCCGGGTATCTGCCAACCACCTTTGCCTTTGCCATTCTGCTTGTCCTGCGTGCGGGGTACCGCAGTGTCAGGGCCCTGTTCTGGGCGGGCGTCTCTGCCATAGTGATCGTGCTTTTGTTCAAGACCTTCTTGCAGGTGAAACTGCCAGCGGGTCAAATCTATGACAGCCTGCCGGACGGCTTGCGTCAGATCATGCTCAACTACTTCTGATCGGAGCGGGCGATGGAAAACCTTCTTGCAGGCGCGGAAATGCTGGCGCGGGTCGATGTGATGATTGCGCTGCTGGTGGGTTCCGTCGGCGGGGTGATCATCGGCGCGATCCCCGGTGTCGGCCCTGCTGTGGCCATCGCGATCCTGTTGCCCGCGACCTTCTCGCTTGAACCCATCGTCGGGCTGACCATGTTGCTGGGCATCTACGGATCATCAATGTACGGCGGCGCAATCCCCGCGATCCTGATCAACACGCCGGGCACAGCGGTCAATGCGCTGACCTCATACGACGGCTACCCAATGACCAAGGCGGGTCAGGCCCGCAGGGCACTTTCACTTGCCTATAGCGCGTCATTCTTCGGCGGAATCTTCGGCATCCTCTGCCTGATCCTGCTCTCCCCCGTGCTGGCCATCATCGCCCCGATGTTCGGCAGCAGAGAGATCTTTCTGGCCGCCCTTCTGGGCATCATCCTCGTGGTGCTGGCCCACCGCGGGCAGATCTTTGCCGCAGGGATGCTGGCGATGTTCGGCATCTTCCTCAACACCGTTGGACTGGACGCGGTCACCTATACCCAACGCTATACCTTCGGGCTGAGCTTTCTCAGTTCCGGGATCAACCTGATCGTCGTGGTGCTGGGCCTCTTTGCGCTGAGCCAAGCTTTCTTCCTGCTCACCAACCCCGACAGCAGTCCCGATGCCAAACCCGTCAGCGGGAGTCTGACCGCAGGTTTCAAGGAACTGATGCAGCACAAACGTGTTGCCGGTGTCGCCTCCAGCCTCGGGGTGATCATGGGCATGATCCCCGGCGTGGGTGAATTTACCGCACAGTTCATGAGCTACACCTACGCCCAAAAATCCTCCGCCAACCCCGACGCCTTCGGCAAAGGCGCGCCCGACGGCCTGATCGCATCCGAAGCCGCCAACAACGCCGTGCCCGCTGCCGCGATGATCCCATTGCTGGCGCTTGGCATACCGGGCGAAGCACTGACAGCAATGATGCTGTCGGTCTTCTACGTGCACAACGTCATCCCCGGACCGCAACTGTTTCAGAACAACATTGATCTGGTTTACGGCCTCTATCTGGCGCTGATCCTGCTGAACGTGGTGGTGATCTGCTTTCTCATGGTCTCCACAAATCTGCTGACCAAGATCATCCGTGTGCCAACGCGGTTCCTTGGGGTGATGATCCTGATCCTGTCTTTTGTGGGTGTCTATTCGCTGCGGAACTCCCTGACCGACTGCATGCTGGCGGCGGGCTTTGGCGTGCTCGGACTGATCCTGAAACGGTTGAACCTGCCCATCGTGCCGATCATCCTCGGCATGGTGCTGGGCGGCATCATGGAGGTGAAGCTGCGTTCCGCCCTGCCCCGGCTGAAAACGCCACTGGACATGATCGACCGGCCCATTGCGATGATCATCTTTGCGATGATCCTGATGGTCCTTGCCTTGCATCTGCGCACGCTGATCAAGGAAATCCGGGCGCATCAAACGGACGATGACCACGACCTTCACGACACACAAATGCGGTGAGCATGATGAACCAAGACCAGATCAACACCCTGCGCGCGCACCCCGTCGCCCCGCAGCATCACCTGATAGAGGGCATAGCGGTCCCGGCGTCAGACGGTGCGGTGATGGAGGTGATCTCTCCCATCGACGGCAGCAGGTTGACCACCATCGCGCGCGGTACGGCCGCAGACATGGATGCCGCCATCGCCTCCGCCCGAGCTGCATTTGAAGATGGCCGCTGGGCCGGTCAGCCACCTGCCGCGCGCAAGAAGGTCCTGATGAAATGGGCCGAACTGATAGAAGCCAATGCGCCGAAACTGGCGGTGCTGGGCGTGCGCGACAACGGCACCGAAATCGGCATGGCCCTGAAGGCGGAACCGGGGTCCGCCGCAGGCACGATCCGCTACTACGCCGAAGCGCTCGACAAGGTATATGGAGAGATTGCGCCAACGCCAAACGATACGCTCGGCCTGATTCACAAGGAACCTGTGGGCGTTGTGGGCGCGATCATCCCGTGGAACTTCCCGCTGATGATCGGCGCATGGAAACTGGGTCCGGCACTGGCCACGGGCAACTCAGTCGTCCTCAAACCCGCAGAAGGCGCGTCCCTCACGCTCATTCGCATGGCCGAACTGGCGCTGGAAGCAGGCCTGCCGCCCGGCGTGCTGAACGTCGTCACCGGCGAAGGCGCCGTGGTGGGCGAAGCGATGGGGTTGTCGATGGACGTCGATGTGCTGGTCTTTACCGGGTCTGGTGCCACCGGGCGCCGCCTTCTCGACTACGCCGCGCGGTCCAACCTCAAGCGGGTGTATCTGGAGCTGGGCGGCAAATCCCCCAACATCGTTTTCGCGGACGCGCCTGACCTGCATGAAGCCGCCAAGGTCTCGGCAATGGGCATCTTTCGCAACTCCGGGCAAGTCTGTGTCGCGGGGTCGCGCCTGCTGGTCGAAGCCCCGATCCATGATGACTTCGTTGCCGAAGTCTCGAGAATCGCCGCTGGCATGCGGGTTGGCGATCCGCTGGACATGGACAGCCACATCGGAGCCGTACACTCCGAACAGCAGCTTTTGCAGAACCTCGGTTTCGTCGACACCGCCCAATCCGAAGGCGGCACACTGACCACAGGGGGCGACCGCCTGCTGAGCGAAACAGGCGGCTATTACATGGCCCCGACCGTTGTCACACATGTCACCCCGCAGGCCAGCCTGTCACAGCAGGAGGTCTTCGGCCCCATCCTCGCCGTGACACCGTTCACAAACGACGCCGAGGCCATCGGCATCGCGAATGCTACCCCTTACGGGCTGGCCGGCGGTGTCTGGACCTCCAACCTGTCCCGCGCACACCGCTTGGTGCGCGGCGTGCGCACGGGCGTGATGCACGTCAACACATACGGCGGTGCAGACGGCACGGTGCCCTTGGGCGGTGTCGGCCAATCCGGCAATGGTCATGACAAATCGCTGCATGCGCTGGACAAGTACATCAACCTCAAAACCGCCTGGATCAAACTCTGATCGCCACAACGGGAGCCCCTCATGTACGACAAGACCATTCTGATCATCGGAACCTATGACACCAAGGATGACGAGCTGACATTTATGGCGGATGTCATGCGTCAGCAGGGCGGGACGGTTGTCACGATGGATGTCTCCGTTCTGGGCGATCCTTCAGCCCCGACAGATTACAGCAAACATGACGTGGCCAGCGCGGGCGAAAGCTCCATTCAGGCGGCCATCGACAGCGGTGACGAAAATCACGCGATGCAGATCATGGCCAACGGCGCCGCCCTGCTGACAGCCCGGCTTTATGCTGAAGGACGTTTTGACGGGATGGTCGTTCTGGGCGGCACCATGGGCACGGATCTGGCGCTGGATGTCTGCGCGGCCCTGCCTCTGGGTGTGCCCAAGTACATCGTCTCCACCGTATCCTTTTCTCCCCTGATCCCGGCCGAGCGGCTGGCCGCAGACACGCAGATGATCCTCTGGGCAGGCGGGCTCTATGGATTGAACTCAGTCTGCAAAGCCTCCCTCAGCCAAGCCGCAGGCGCTGTGCTGGGTGCCGCCCGTGCGGTACAGGCCCCTGATCCCACCAAACCGCTGATCGGCATGACATCCCTGGGCAAATCAGCGCTCAAATATATGGTGACCCTGAAACCCGCCCTCGAAGAGCGTGGTTTCGAAGTGGCCGTCTTTCACGCCACCGGCATGGGCGGGCGCGCCTTTGAAAGCCTGGCAGCCCAGGGCGCGTTCGCTTGCGTCTTTGACTTTTGCACCCAAGAACTGGGCAATCATATCCACGGCTCCAACATCTCTGCCGGAGCGGACAGGTTGACCAACGCAGGCCGCAACGGCACGCCGCAATTGGTAGCGCCGGGATGCTATGATCTGGTCGACATCGTGGGGTGGAAACCGATCCCGGACAAATGGAAAGACCACCTCAGCCACGCCCACAACCGTTTGCTGACCTCCATCGTCCTGAACATCAAAGAGCGTAAAGCCGTCGCCCGCGCCCACGGCGCGCAGCTGGCCTCAGCAACCGGCCCGACAGCGCTTCTTTTGCCGCAGGACGGCCTTGGGGAATGGGACCGCGAAGGCGCGGATTTGCATGACAAAGCCGGTCTGGATGCCTTCCTGAGCGAGATGAGAACCGTCTGCCCACCTCAGGTCACCTGTCACGAGGTCGCGGGCCACATCAACGACGCGATCTTTGCCGAAACGGCACTGGCATTTTTTGACGATTGGTGTGCAACAGGGGTGGTGCAGGGGTAAGCACTGCTGGCGTATGTCGGGAAAGTCAGTGGTGAGCCGTGCAGGGTTCGAACCTGCGACCCACTGATTAAAAGTCAGTTGCTCTACCAACTGAGCTAACGGCCCACGAGGGGTGTATCTAGAAAGGAGTCCCATGGGGGTCAAGCCCCAAACGTCGGGAAATCTGCGCCGCCTTCTGGATAAGTATGACGCAGGCCGCTATATGCGCCAGAATGAGCAATTCATCGACCTCCGGGATGCCCTTCATGAAGATGCACGGGCTGGGCAACGACTTTGTCGTTGTTGATGCGCGTGCGCAGATGCAACCTGTGACATCCAAGCTGGCGCAAGCGGTGGGGCATCGGCACTTTGGCGTAGGATTCGATCAGCTTGCAGTGATCACCGCTGAGGGTGCGGGGGATGCGCATCTGACATTCTACAACGCAGATGGATCAAGGGCAGCGGCCTGTGGCAACGCGACGCGCTGTATCGCGCGCCATCTCATGGATGAAAGCGGCAAAACGGCTTTGCATCTGACCACCCAGCGCGGTGATCTGGCGGCGGAGGATCGGGGCAATGGCCTCACGGCTGTGAACATGGGTGCACCCCAACTTGCATGGCATGAAGTGCCACTGGCGCGGGAGATGGACACGCTGAGGCTGCCCATCGAAGGGGAACCAACGGCGACCGGCATGGGAAACCCCCATTGCACCTTCTTCGTAGAAGATCTCGCAGCGATTGATCTGGCGGCGCGCGGTGCGGCGCTGGAGCATCATCCGCTCTACCCTGAACGCACAAATGTGCAGTTTGCCCAGATCATTGGCCCGGATCACATCCGCATGCGGGTTTGGGAACGCGGCGTTGGGGTGACGCTTGCGTCCGGCTCCTCCTCCTGCGCGACCGCCGTTGCGGCGGCGCGGCGGGGTCTGACAGGCCGCAGCGTTCAGATTGATCTGGACGGTGGAACGCTTGAAATCGACTGGCGCGATGATGGCGTCTGGATGACCGGACCCAGCAGCCATGTCTTTACCGGCACCCTGACACCGGCCTTTCTGGACAGTATCGGATGAGCGCGCCTGTCTTCTCCAACCACGGCTGTCGTCTGAATGCCTATGAGGTTGAGGCGATGAAAGACCTCGCCGCGCAGTCCGGCCTGGGCGATGCTGTCGTGGTCAACACCTGTGCTGTCACCGCGGAAGCTGTGCGCAAGGCCAGACAGGACATTCGCAAGCTGCGCAAGACCCATCCAGACGCGCGCCTTATCGTCACCGGCTGCGCGGCGCAGACTGAACCCGAAACGTTCAGCGCCATGGCGGAAGTAGATGCCATCATCGGCAACACCGAAAAGATGTTGCCAGAGACATGGGCAGGGCTTGCAGCCGATTTCATCGGTGAGACGGAGCGCGTGCAGGTCGATGACATCATGTCCGTCAAGGAAACGGCAGGCCATTTGATTGATGGCTTTGGCACCCGTTCAAGAGCCTATGTGCAGGTCCAGAACGGTTGCGATCACCGATGCACCTTTTGCATCATCCCCTACGGCCGCGGGAATTCGCGATCCGTCCCGGCGGGTGTTGTGGTGGATCAGATCAAACGGCTGGTCGACAAAGGGTTCAACGAAGTTGTCCTGACGGGTGTTGACCTGACCTCCTGGGGGGCGGATCTGCCAGCGACGCCGCGGTTGGGGGATCTGGTGATGCGGATCCTGAAGCTCGTGCCGGATTTGCCCAGACTCAGGATCAGCTCCATCGACAGCATCGAAGTAGATGAAAACCTGATGCAGGCCATCGCGACCGAGCCTCGCCTGATGCCACATCTGCATCTGTCCCTCCAGCATGGGGACGACATGATC
Organism: uncultured Sulfitobacter sp.; assembly: GCF_947500075.1. Lineage (GTDB taxonomy): Bacteria > Pseudomonadota > Alphaproteobacteria > Rhodobacterales > Rhodobacteraceae > Sulfitobacter. The sequence goes on from NZ_CANMQS010000006.1 coordinate 230,635, forward strand.
CTCAAACGGATGAAGCGCCGCCACCTGCGCGACGATGCAATCCGGTTCTGTGATGAGGCCCGCCGCCTGCGTCCCGATATGACCTTTGGCGCGGACATCATCGCCGGATTTCCGACAGAGACGGACGCAATGTTCGACAATGCGCTGGCGCTGGTGCGCGAATGTGACCTGACCTGGCTGCATGTCTTCCCCTACTCGGCGCGCAAAGGCACGCCTGCAGCAAGAATGCCCGCCGTGGATGGCAAGGCGATCAAAGCCCGTGCGGCGCAACTGCGGGCCGCAGGTGAGGCGCAGGTGCAGCGCCACCTGGCCCAACAGGTTGGGCGACAGCACGATGTCCTGATGGAAAGCCCACAGATGGGGCGCACCGCACAATTTGCCGAAGTCCGGTTTGACGCGCCACAACCTGTCGGGCAGATCGTGCGGGCAACGGTGCGCGCACATGCCCAACAGCACTTGGTCGTGTGATCCCGATGGCCAAGGACGCATTCAGCAAATCTGGTTTCCTCGCTTCCGCATCGGATGAATTGATCGATCTGATGCGCTCGGTCGCGACCCGCCGGATCCTCAAGACGGGCGATGTCCTGTTTGAGCAAGGTGACTTTGGCGATGCGCTCTATGCCATTGTATCGGGGGAGCTTGAGGTCAGCATTCTATCATCTGAGGGTCAGAAACTGAGCCTCAACATCCTCCAGAAAGGCGCCCTGGCGGGGGAGATTGCGCTGTTTTCTCCCGGCCCGCGCACCGCAACGCTGACAGCCCGTCAGCCGACGGAAGTCTGGGGCGTCAGCAATGTGAAGTTCCTCGCCGCGCTACAGGAAACGCCTGCCCTCTTTACGGACATGATGGAACTGGCGGGCCACCGGATGCGCTGGATGGCCGATCAATACGCCGACAGGGTGTTCCGCAACGTGACAAGTCGGCTCGCCCGGATCATCCTGCATCTGTCAGGGCCAGAGAATGAAGCGCTCCAGATGTCACACGCAGATCTTGCCAACTTCATTGGCGCCACCCGAGAGACGGTTTCAAAGACCCTGTCAGTCTGGAAACGAAGCGGGATCATTGAACTGGGCCGCGGCATGGTACAGGTGCGTGATCCCGAGGCCCTGCGCGACATTGAGGAAAACGAAGGAATTTAACCCTTTGTAATCCAGATTACAGACGCGCGGCGTAAATCCGCTCATCCTTAACATATCTAAGACATGGCTCCCTGCCGCACAACGGTTCGCATTCTCGATACCACGGGGAGCCTTTAGAACGATCAAGGGTCAGGCACGCGCGATGGGGGGCTAAGCCCTTCAGACCGGGGCAGTGAAAACTCGCTCGCCTTCTGACCTATTACTTAGCACTGATTTCCCAATCTCAGTGGGGCATTCCTCTTCCGACAGCCCCCGAGATCGACTGCCCCCCGCTACTGAAAAGAAGCGGGGGGCCATTTTCGTATATGACGCAAACCGAGAACCGGTTCGCGTCCAGGAGTATGTGCTTAGTGCTCTTTGCCCTTAACAGGCGCCCAGAGCCGCTTGTTGGTCAAGTAGAGCAACACGGACAGCAGAGTTAGGAAAAGCACACCTGCGAAACCGGCCTGTTTGCGGGCGCCCAATTTGGGTTCCGCTGTCCACATCAGAAACGCGGAGACGTCTTCCGCAATATGGTGCAGGTCGTTGTCATGCCCATCTGCGAAATCCACGTCTTCCCCATAGAGCGGGGGTGCCATGGAAATCCAGCCACCCGGAAAGGCGGTGTTTTCGTAGAATGTCGTGCCTGCCTGCTCTTTCTCTTCACCGGTGTAGCCGGTCAGGAGGGATGCAATATACTCAGGTCCGCCGATACCTTTGAAGAACTGGTTGATTCCCAGTCCGTAAGGGCCGTGGAAACCGGCACGCGCCTTTGCCATCAAGGACAGGTCCGGCGCATTCTCCAATGCAGACTCCGGGAAGTGATCCGTTGGCACGGCCTCCCGGAAGTCATCCAGATCGGCATCGAATACTTCAAACTGCTTGGCGTATTCGATCACCTGCTCTTCCGGCAGGCCGGGGCCGCCTTCATCGCCGATTGTGCGCAAGGGGACAAACTTCAGACCATGGCAGGAAGCGCAAATCTCAGTGTAGACCTGCAAGCCGCGCTGCAACTGGTTCACGTCATAGGTCCCAAACGGCCCTTCAAACGAGAAGTCGAAATCCTCGATATGCGAGTCGTATGCGCCGGCGGCAATCGCGCCGCCAGTGGTCAGACCAAAGGCTGCAAGCGCGGAGAGGGTAAGTTTCTTGATCATTGTCATCTCCGTCATTCTGCCGGGTTCACAGCGGGGCTGCCGCCGTCTGTCTTGGCAGGATAATGCGCCTCGAAATCTTCCTGAATGGTTGCCGGTGGTGTCATCGGCTTTTCGATCACACCCAAGAGCGGCAGGATCACAAGGAAGTAGGCAAACCAATAAGCGGATGCGATCAGGGAGAATGTCGCATAGGGCTCCTCCGCGGGCATCGCGCCCAGCCACATCAGGACGAAGAAATCGACCACCAGCAGCCAGAACCACCACTTGAACATCGGACGATACCGGCCGGACCGCACGCTGGATGTATCCAGCCAAGGCGCCAGCGCCATCACGGCAATCGCGCCAAACATCGCGAGCACGCCAAAGAACTTCGCGTCGATGATGCCGCCTGTCAGCGTCTCCGCGATGATCACGACCCAAACGTCAGAAGTGAAGGCACGCAGGATCGCGTAGAAGGGCAGGAAGTACCATTCCGGCACAATGTGTGCAGGCGTCGAAAGTGGGTTCGCCTCAATGTAGTTGTCAGGGTGACCAAGATAGTTCGGCATGAACCCGACGATCGCAAAGAAGACCAGCAGGATCACCGCAAGGGCGAACAGGTCCTTGATCACAAAATAGGGCCAGAAGGGCAGCGTGTCTTTCTCTGCATCTTCCTTGGAGGTGCGCCGCACCTCAACACCCGTGGGGTTGTTGTTGCCCGTGGTGTGGAAGGCCCAGATGTGAATGATCACAAGGCCCGCAATCACAAACGGGAACAGATAGTGCAGGCTGAAGAAACGGTTCAGCGTCGCATTGTCCACCGCTGGTCCACCCAGAAGCAACGTCTGCAGGCTTTCACCGACGAATGGGATCGCACCGAACAGGCCGGTGATCACGGTCGCACCCCAGAAGGACATCTGACCCCATGGCAGCACGTACCCCATGAAGGCTGTGCCCATCATCAGCAGGTAAATCAGCATGCCGATGATCCACGTAATCTCACGCGGGGCCTTGTAGGAGCCGTAATAGAGACCCCGGAAGATATGCGCATAAACGGCGACGAAGAACAGCGAGGCGCCGTTCTGGTGCATATACCGCAGCATATAGCCGCCATTGACGTTGCGCATGATATGCTCAACCGAGGCGAACGCGCTGTCCACATGCGGCGTGTAGTGCATCGCAAGAACGATACCAGTGATGATCTGAAGCGCCAGACAGAAAGTCAGCACGATACCCCAGATCCACATCCAGTTAAGGTTCTTGGGCGTCGGGATCATCAATGTGTCATACATCAAGCCAACGACAGGAAGGCGGCGGTGCAGCCACTTTTCGCTGTTCGACTTTGGTTCGTAATGGTCGTGAGGAATTCCACCCATCAGTTTTCTCCCTTAACCCAGTTTGATCGTTGTTTCGTCGACAAACTCTGCCGGTGGAACCGGCAGGTTGGTCGGCGCAGGCCCCTTACGGATGCGGCCCGACGTATCGTAGTGCGACCCGTGGCAGGGGCAGAACCAACCACCAAAGTCACCCGCATCGCCCAAAGGAACACAGCCGAGGTGCGTACAAACACCCATCATCACGAGCCATTCACCGGCAACCGCATCTTCTGAGCCAGCTGGCGGTGGCAAAAACCGGTTTCCATCGTCGCCATCAACACCGCTCGGAAGGTTCTCGTTGCGCGCGTCATTGTCGGGCAGGTCAGCAAGATCGACTGCCTGCGCCTCTGCGATTTCTTCCTCTGTCCGGCGCCGGATAAAGACGGGTTTGCCAAGCCATTTCACCGTCATTTGCGATCCGGGTGCCAGATCGCCCACATCCACACGGATGGAGGACAGCGCCAGAACGTCTGCGGATGGGTTCATCTGGTTAACAAGCGGCCAAACCGCTGCGCCGACGGCGACAGCGCCTGTGCCAGCGGTTGCGTAGTAGAGGAAATCCCTCCGGGTGCCTGCGTGATCTTCTGCGTTGGACACGGGTTAGCTCCTGTTTCTGGCCTGAACAGGCCACTGCAAAACGGCCCGGCACACGATAGCCGAGCCCCATTCTGGTGCGTATCTAGCGGGACGCAGCACGCCCGTCCAGATGTCAAAGTCGCGCAAAGGGTCGCAGTTGGGTACTTAATGAACCGTAAACGCGACCAAAATACCCGTTTTACTGTTGTGGTGGCGCTGTTGCCTGCATCGACGGACGCGAATCGAACGCCTCATACCAGCTTGCCAAAGCGTCATTCCCTTTCCGCCAGCCCCGCGCACCGTGGCGAAAATCGACATAGCCGAGCGCGCATCCCACCGCGATCTGCCCCATATCCAAAGAGCCAGACAAATGGCTGATCCATCGCGTGTTCAACGCGGCAATGCCCCGCGCCACCTTGCTCCATTGTGCCTCGACCCAGTCCGCCGAACGCTCGCTCTCCGCCCTCAGACGGCCCTCATAGACCATCAAAAGGGCCGCATCGAGGATCCCGTCCGCCGTTGCCTCCAACGTGCGGATGTCCCAATGGCGCGCCCCGCTGCCATAAAGCCCGGCCTTTGCCCGATCATCAAGAAAGGCGCAGATCACCCTGCTGTCATAAAGCGCGGGCCCCTCCGCACGTTCCAACGCAGGCACTTTGCCCAGCGGGTTTTGCGGCAACAACGCCGCTGCGGGATCCATCGGCGTGGTTGCAATGTCTGACAGGGTCACGTCATCCAGTTGTCCCGTCTCATGCAACAGCACCATGACCTTGCGCACATAGGGAGACGTTGGGGAATAGGCGAGCTTCATGGGGGACTCCTTCGGAAATAACGCATTGGACCTAGTATCACCGCCCGGCTCAGGCAGGGCAATCGCACAAATGTACCCTTACAATGAGCCCTTGCCCGCATTGCGCATCAGCGCCGCCATCAGGCTGGTTTCACTGCCAAATCCATGTGCCGCAACTTGATCTGCCGCGCGCATCCGCACGTCGTCCGGTTTGTTCTGGTTCAGCTTCCAGGTGCCATCCACACCCGCGATATCAAACGCACAAGGAACAATTGTCCGCATCATCCGTTCCATGATGTCCGGGGTCATTTTTTCGGTCTTCCAGGGCGGTTTGGGCAAAAGTCGTGTCTCATAAGCCGCCGATTGGCGGTCCAGCAGGTCGTGAAGCGCCTCCGTCGGCTGCATCCGAAGCTTTCCTTTCAGATGCACGGCAACGTAATTCCATGTCGGCACCTGATCGGGCACCTCGTACCAATCGGGTGAAACATAGGTATCTGGACCGGACACCGCGATTTTGGCAGGCAAAGGTGCAGACAACGCCCGCGCAATGGGGTTGGAGCGCAAAAGATGCAGTTCTGCCGTCTCCCCATCATCACTCAGCAGAAATGGGATATGCGCCATCAAAGGGCCACCCTCCGCACTCACCGCAAGAACGCCAAACCCGCGGTCACGGGCAAAACCAAGGTTCTTTACGGCATCCGCTGTGTGAAAAATGGGGTTCGGGTGCATGGCGGGTCCTTACGTCACATGTCCTTCCTCTTGCAGCTTTGCGCGAGAATTGGCAACGTGGCGTTATTCTCAGGGCGGGGCGAAATTCCCCACCGGCGGTATATGGGCCTGACCCATGAGCCCGCGAGCGGCCACTGCGGTGGTGCCAGCAGATCTGGTGAGACGCCAGAGCCGACGGTCATAGTCCGGATGGAAGAGAATGCGTGTGATCAGGGGCTTCGGCCTTTGGCTGCGCGTGATCGCCTTGGGTGGACGTGTCTGAACCAAAGGAGATCATTATGACACAAGGCAGCATTGCCCCCGCCCGTTTCGCCTTCATCAAAGCCCAGTGGCACGCGGATATCGTCGACCGCGCGCTTGATGGCTTTTGTGAGCTTATCCCCGCGGCACAGGTCGATGTCTTCGACGTGCCCGGCGCGTTTGAAATGCCGCTGATGGCGCAGGCGCTTGCCGCGCAAGGCCGCTACAACGCGATTGCCTGTGCGGCCTTTGTCGTGGATGGCGGGATCTACCGCCATGATTTTGTCGCCAGCGCCGTTGTGGACGGGCTGATGCGCGTGGGGCTGGACACCGGCGTGCCGGTGCTGTCCGTCTCGCTGACACCGCATCACTATCAGGAAACGGAGCATCACAACGCGATTTACCGGGAGCATTTCGTGACAAAAGGCCGGGAAGCTGCGCAAGCCGCCTTGCGGATCATTGATGTGAAAACCGCGGTCGCGGCATAATCGTTTTCTTTGAAAGAAAACGGTCGGAAATATTCAAAATTTCCGATTTTTCTAACCGAGGTATGCTCTCAATTCCGGCGGCGGGTTGTCCATCAACGCGGCCGCCGGTTGCGGTGCCTCCGCGCGCCCCTTTCCCACAAAAATCACCTGATCCGCGATTCGCCGCACATCTTCCGGCGCGTGAGTCACCATGATCAACCCCGCGCCCGTTTCTGCCACCAGATCCTGCACCAAATCCAGCATTTCATTCCTGAGCGCGGGCCCCAAAGCCGCAAAAGGCTCATCCAGCAACAACCAGGGCCGCGCCTGCACCAGCACCCGCGCCAGCGCCACGCGACTTTGTTGGCCGCCCGACAATCCCGCGGGCCGCTTGTCTGCATGATCCGCCAGCCCGACACGCCCCAGCGCATCCCGCACCCGGTCCAGATCTACTGCGGACAGCTTCATATCCGGACGCAGTCCAAGGCCCACATTCTGGGTCACGGTCAAATGCGGAAACAGGTTGTTGTCCTGAAACAACATCGTCATCGGCCGCGCGCCGGGCGGGGTATCAGTCATCTCGACCCCATCGGACAACAAACGCCCGGACACAAGCGGCAGAAACCCACATAATGCCGCCAGCAGGGTCGATTTGCCTGCCCCGGACGGACCAATAACCGCGTATTTCTGACCAATCTCCAGCGTCATCTCCGCACGCATTTCAAACCCGCCCTGCGCGATTCGCGCGTCCTCAAGCTTCAGCACCCCAACGCCCTCCCTTGTCGCAGATCCAAAACACCGCCAGCGCCAACGTGAGCAACAACAACGCCGCGCCCGCCGCCGCTTCCATCCGGTAGGCCCCCATCAGTCGGTACATCTGCAAAGGCAACGTCGCGCGATCCGGGTCTGCAAACAACGCGATCACCCCCAGATCGCCAATCGACAAGGCCCCCGTCAACCCGGCTGCAAACCCGATCTGAGGCCGCAGCCGTGGCAGGATCACCCAACGCCAGAGCGGCCAGCCGCGCATCGACAGGCTTTCGCTCAACCGTCCGAACTGTTGCAGCGTGTCACGCAAGCGTGGCACCATGATCCGCAACGCAAAGGGCAGCGCCATCAAGGCGTTGACCAAAGCCGTCACGGGCAGTGCGAGCGAAATTGGATCCACCACCGGGTTAAGCAGGATAAACCACCCCGTCCCGATCATCAGCGGAGAGAAGGACAGGCCAATCAACCCAATCGCCTCCACCCCGCCCGACCGCCGTTGTGCAATCCAGCCCGCCATCGGCAGCGCAATCAACAGCAGTACCACCACGCTCACCACAGCCACCTGCAAGGATATTCCCGCCGCTTGCCAGACCGTGCCCGGCATCTGCCCCAGACCCAACAATCCGCGCCCCACAACAGCGCCCAGCGGCAGCAGCAAGAACCCGGCTCCCAAGACAATCACCGCCATGTCACCCAGCCGTTGCAGCCCGCCGCGTGCATCCCACCTCTGGGCCACCCGGTCCAACCCGCCGCCCAGCACCACCTGCGGCATGATCGACAGCGCCAACACCGCCGCGCCGCCTGCCAGCACCAGCTGCACGCCCGACAGCATTGCCGCCCGCGCCAGATCAAAATCATACCGAAACGTCTGGTAGATCGCCAATTCGATGGTCGTCGACTTCGGCCCGCCGCCCAGCGTCAAAGCCACGGCAAAAGACGTCAGGCAAATCACAAAGATCAGCGCAAAAGCCCCCGGCACAATCTGTCGCAGGATCGGCCATTCAATTGTCCTTGCCACCGCGCGCGGCGTCAGTCCCAATTGCGCGGCCAATCGAAACCTCTCCGCAGGAACCGCTTGCCAGCCTTGCAGGATCAACCGTGTCGCCAGCGGCAGGTTAAAAAACACATGGGCCAGCACAACACCATGCAGCCCGTAAATCGACACCTCCGGCAGCCCCACTGCGCCCAGCGCCGCGTTCAGCCAGCCATTGCGTCCGAAGACAGCGAGCAACCCGATCACCGCCACAATCACCGGCAGGATGAACGGCACACCAAGGAACATGACCAGCAACCCATGCCCAAAGAACTGCCGACGCGCCAATGCGCGCGCCAATGGCACCCCCAGCAAGACAGAAACAAACGCAGACAACACCGCCTGCACCACGGTAAAGCGGATCGCACTCCAGTCGCCCGGACCAAACCCTGCCGTTACCTCCGCCCGCGTGGCGATCCCCACACAAGCGGCAAGAACCACCGCCACCGTCAATCCGGCAGCGGTGATTCCAATTTTGCGCGTTACTGCGTCAGGGCGGAGCGCCATGCCTCGATCGCTTTCTCCTGCACTGCGGCGGCTTCCGCCTCATCGTAGAACAGAACGGTTTCAGGCAGCGGCAGCTGATCCCAGCCTTCGGGCCACTGATCCTGCGGCAAAGCGGAGGGCAGCGACCAGTTCGCCGTCGGGATCTGGCTCTGGAAGGTCTCCGACATCACAAATGCCATGAAGGTGTCGGCAAGCTCTGACTGATCCGTGCCCGCAATCTTCGCCACGGTTTCCACCATGAAATAATGCCCCTCCGGGAAGATCGCCGCTTTCTTGGTGAAATCTTCCTCGGCAAACATGTGATAGGCAGGTGACGTGGTATAGCTCAGCACCATATCAGCCTCGCCATCGGTGAACATGCCGTAGGAGGAGGACCAATCCTTCGTCACCGTCAGGATCTTCGGCGCCAGTTTGCCCCAGGCCTCAGCCGCTTTGTCGCCATAGACTGCATCAACCCACAACACCAACGCCAATCCGGAAAGCGACGTGCGCGGGTCCTGAATGACGATCTTCACGTCATCGGGCATCTCCAGCAGTGCTTCAAAGCTGCTGGGCGGATTCTCCATCAGCGTCTCGTTGTAGATGAAGGCGGTATGGCCGTAATTGAAAGGCAGGAAGGTATCATCGCTCCATTCAATCGGCAGGGTCAAAGCGGCGTTATCCTGACCATGCGGCGCAAACAGATCCGTTGCGCGGGCTTTGGCGGTCAGGTCAGAGGTCAGCCCAAGCACCACATCCGCCTTGGTCCGTGTGCCTTCCAGCAGCAGACGCGGCAGCAGATCACCCGTGGACCATTGCAGATCACAATCGCAGACCTTCTCAAATTCGGTCTCAATGACGGGACCAGGTCCCCATTCAGATGTAAAATAATCCCCCGCATAGACGGTCAGAACGGGTGTATCCGCCCATACGGCCGTGGTTGTCAGGGTCGTTGTCAGTGCAGCAAGTGCAAGATGTCTCATGGCATCCTCCATTATGCGGCGTCAGAAAGTGTTGGATGGATGTCCAGACCTTCCCTCCGCCGGTGTTAACCGGTTCAGGTTCGACGGGTCAGCTTTCGCTATCTCAACTCCGATGGAGTCCCCCGAGGTATCGACACGTATAGGAGGGTGCCCACCAAACGGCAAGCACCCCCGGCAGGTGTTACTCGCGATCTCTAAAAGTAGTGATCCCGGCGGCTGCCGTCATATCGGCCACCTTTCAAACAACATTGTTTGAACCTGCGCCCTGAACCACAGGGGCAAGGATCATTCCGACCAAGTCTTTCCATCAGCTCCACATCGCCCGCGCACCATGCGCGGACCGGTCTTGACCCGTGTTTCTGAAGGGAAAGACTTTCTTCGTTTAGATGTGACCTCGAAAGGAGGGATGGTCGTCGGGGTGAACACGCTTTGCCATGTCAGCCTCCATCATTTGGTTGTGGGTATGCGTCTCTAAATAAAGATCATGGTTTCGGCAACGGATTTTCATTTAACTTGGATTCACGTCTGTCCCGGCGTATGTCGCACTGGACTTTTCTGGAGCATCGCACATGTCCATCAACAGCTTCGGCCACCTCTTTCGCGTCACCACCTGGGGCGAAAGCCACGGACCCGCCTTGGGTGCGACAGTTGACGGCTGCCCTCCCGGTGTGCCCATCGACGCAGAGATGATCCAGCACTGGCTCGACAAGCGCAAACCGGGGCAGAACAAATACACCACCCAGCGCCGCGAAGCGGACGCGGTGAAGATCCTCTCCGGCACATTTGAAGGCGTCACCACCGGCACACCGGTCCAGCTGATGATCGAAAACACCGATCAACGCTCCAAGGACTACGGTGACATCAAGGACAAGTTCCGCCCCGGCCATGCGGACATCACCTATTTCCAGAAATACGGCATCCGTGACTATCGCGGCGGCGGGCGGTCCTCCGCCCGCGAAACCGCTGCACGTGTGGCTGCCGGCGGGCTGGCGCGCGAGGCGATCAAGGCGCTGGCACCGGACATGCAGATCACCGGGTACATGGTCCAGATGGGGCCACACCAGATCGACCGTGACTCTTTCGACTGGGACCAGATCGACCAAAACCCCTTCTGGGTACCCGATGCAAAAGCCGCGACTGATTGGGCCACCTACCTCGATGGGCTGCGCAAATCCGGCAGCAGCGTTGGGGCCATCATCGAAGTGACCGCCCGCGGTGTACCCGCAGGCCTTGGCGCGCCGGTCTATGGCAAGCTCGACACCGATCTGGCTGCCGCGATGATGAGCATCAATGCCGTCAAAGGTGTGGAGATCGGCGAAGGCATGTCTGCCGCGATGCTGACCGGAGAGTTGAACGCCGATGAAATCTTCATGGGGAACGATGGGCAACCACGCTACTCCTCCAACCACGCCGGCGGCATCCTCGGCGGGATCAGCACCGGGCAGGACATCGTGGTGCGTTTTGCGGTCAAACCCACCTCCTCCATCCTCACCACACGCAAGACCATCACCAAATCCGGCGAAGAGACGGAGATCGTCACCAAAGGCCGCCATGACCCCTGCGTCGGCATCCGCGCGGTGCCGGTGGGGGAAGCGATGATGGCCTGTGTGTTGCTGGATCACCTGCTGTTGCATCGTGGACAGGTGGGTGGGAACCAGGGCGTGATCGGCTAGACACTCGGAAAATTCGCTAACCAGCCGCGCCGTTCAGAACATCCTCAACCGCTTGTACTGCATGGTCGAGCACACCCAGCGGCAATTGCGACCGCGCGATCATCCGCAAGCCAATATACTGCGTCAACAGCGTATCGGCGAGGCGCAGCCGCCGCGCGTCAGACAACCCCGCAAGGTCCGGCGCATCGGCCAGCGCCTGCGCAAACCCTGCCTGCATCCTGCTCAAACTGCCCTGCACCGCTTGGGCAATATCCGGGTCATTTGCCGCCGAACCCGCCGCCGCAGTGCACAGCAAACATCCACGATGGTCCCCCTCGGCAACCTTGGCGACCAGCCCGCGAAACATTTGCAGGACACGCTCCTTGCCATCAGGAATCTCCCCTCCGGTCAGCAGTGAAACCGCCGCATCGACAGCTTCAAGCTCATAGCGGTTCAGCACCAGCAGAAAGAGGTTCTTCTTGTCCTTGAAAGCCTTGTAAAGACTGCCCCTAGTCAAACCCATCCCCTCCAGCAGATCCGGCAAAGACGCTTCTTCATACCCATGCTGCCAGAAGACCTGCATGGCCTTCTCAATCACGTCATCCGCTTCAAACTCTCTGGGTCGTGCCATCTGTCTGCTCCTGTTTCTGCCGGAGATATAGTATGGAACCAACCGTTACACAACTCACGGACTCGTGTTTTGAACTGATTGGTTCCTAATGCTAACTGTTGCGCATCGAAACGAACAACCCAACACACACATCTCAGGAACACAGCATGAAAAACATCGTCAAAGCCGCTATCACCGCCTTCCTCATTGTCGGTCCCGTCACCGCCGCCTTCGCCGACACAACAGGCACCTTCACAGGTGCCAGCGATCACATCACCACTGGAGGGGTGACCATCACCAAAAACGCCGACGGCACCGCCACCGTGACCTTCGACGCCAGCTTCTCTCTGGATGGGGCGCCAGACCCGCGTGTGGGTTTCGGCAAGGATGGTGAGTTCATCAACGCCAGCGATCTGGGCGTGCTGAAGAACCTCAACGGCGCGCAAAGCTACATCGTGCCGGCATCGCTCAACATCGACGACTATAATGAGCTGTACATCTGGTGTCTGAAGTTCGCCGTGCCTCTCGGTGTCGCACAACTGAACTGACCCCATTGATCTTTGACAGCCACGGGCGCAAAAGGCGCCCATGGCCCCCAACATGACCCAACACCGCCCCGGCACCGCAATTGCGCTCAAGCTGGCGGCGGTGTTTCTGTTCATGGTGATGGCAGCGCTGATCAAAGCAGCCTCTGACGCCGTACCAGCAGGACAGGCAGTCTTCTTCCGGTCCCTGTTCGCGATGCCGATCATCATGCTCTGGCTCTGGCAACAAGGGCATCTGCACGATGGGCTGAAAGTGAACAACCTCTTCGGCCATGTCTGGCGCGGCCTCTTCGGCACGATGGCGATGGGTCTCACCTTCGCAGGCCTCGCCTTGCTGCCCCTGCCGGAAGTCACCGCCATCGGCTACGCCACACCGATGTTCACCGTCCTCTTCGCCGCCCTTTTTCTGGGCGAGCGGGTGCGCCTTTTCCGCCTGTCCGCAGTCGCCCTTGGCCTGATCGGTGTGATGATCGTCGTTGCCCCGCGCCTGTCCGTCGGCGCGGGCGGATACAGTCAGACCGCAACACTTGGCGCGCTTGCGGTCCTCGCTGCGTCGATCCTGCGCGCCATGGTGCAAATCCACGTCCGCCGCCTTGTCCAGACCGACAGCACGTCGGCCATCGTCTTCTACTTCTCTCTCACCGCCGTCTGCCTGTCCCTCCTGACTCTGCCCCTTGGCCTGATCTTCCCGATGAAAGGCCTCAGCTGGACCGCACCCGGCATTGTCCCGCTTGCCCTGATCATCTGCGCGGGCCTCATTGGTGGCGTGGCACAGATCATGGTAACGTCGTCCTACCGCTTCGGCACCGCATCCATGCTGGCGCCCTTCGACTATTCCTCGATGATTTTCGCCAGCGTCATCGGCTGGCTGGTCTTTTCAGAGGTGCCAACACCTGCCATCCTGCTGGGCGCGGCGCTTGTGATTGCGGGCGGCGTGCTGATCATCTGGCGGGAACGGCAGCTTGGCCTCGACCGCACCAAATCCAAGGGCAAAGGCCCGCCCTCCGTCACCCCCGGCTAAAGGACCCCGACATGACCGACGCCATACAACACAAAGAAAAGATGAAAAAACGCCAGTCAGAGCAGCGCGCCAAGGTGTCCGAACTGCGCGATCCCGACAAGGGGCTGGTGCTGATCCACACAGGGGCCGGCAAAGGCAAATCGTCCTCCGCCTTCGGCATGGTCGTGCGCGCCTTGGGGTGGAAACAAAAGGTCGGCGTGGTGCAGTTCATCAAGGGCAAATGGAAAACCGGCGAACGGCTGTTCTTTGACCGTCTGGGCGAAGTCACATGGCACACCATGGGCGAAGGTTTCACCTGGGACACACAAGACAAGGACCGCGACATTGCCGCCGCCCAGGCCGCCTTTGCCAAGGGACGTGAGATGATGGAAAGCGGCGACTATGATCTGATCGTGCTGGATGAGATCAACATCGCGATGCGCTATGATTATCTGTCGGTCGAGGATGTCATCGCGGGTCTGGACGCCCGCGACGCCCGCACGGGCGTGGTGCTGACGGGTCGCGACGCAAAACCGGGCCTGTGCGACTACGCCGATCTGGTCAGCGAAATCGTGGAGGTCAAACATCCCTTCAAGGCAGGCATCAAAGCCCAGCGAGGTGTGGACTACTGATGGCAGAGAAAGTCGCCCTGATCACCGGTGCCGCCCGCGGCATCGGCCTTGCCACCGCCAAGACACTGCTGGCCGAAGGCTGGCTGGTGGCACTGCTGGACCGCGACGGCGATGAATTGACCAAAGCCACGGCGGACCTCGGCCAGGCTGCAAGCGGCTTTGTCTATGACGTGTCAGACCCCGACGCCGTGACCGCAGCCCTCCCCGACATCCTGAACCGCTTCGGCCGCCTCGACGCGCTGATCAACAACGCCGGCGTCGCGGACTTCGGCCCTATTGAGGAAACCGATTTCACCCGCTGGCGCCGCGTGATGGCGACCAACCTTGATGGCGTGTTCCTGATGTCCCAGGCCGCCATTCCCGCGCTGCGCGAAACCAAAGGCGCCCTCGTCAACATCGCCTCCATCTCCGGCCTGCGCGCGTCAACCCTTCGGGTCGCCTACGGCACCTCCAAAGCTGCCGTGATCCAGCTGACGAAACAACAAGCCGCCGAACTGGGGGAGTACGGCATCCGCGCCAATTGCGTCTGTCCCGGCCCCGTGCGCACGAAATTGGCGATGGCCGTGCATACGCAGGACATCATCGACGCCTACCACGACGCGATCCCGCTGAACCGATACGGGTCAGAGCAGGAGATTGCCGAGGTGATCGCGTTCCTGTGCAGTGACAAAGCCAGCTACGTCACCGGGCAGGTGATCGCATCCGATGGTGGGTTTGAGAGTACGGGCGTGGGGCTGCCTGCGTTGCGAAAGTAGCGCAGGAAAGACCAGTGAAACGCAATTTGTTGCGAGGCATTGTTTAGCTGTCCCAACATATCGTTGTGTTACATAGGCTTGGGCTGGACTCGTTTTGTTCTGCTAGGTATAAAAACGGCGTTGGGGATTCACCCCAACGCCTAACCGCCGCATAACGACGATGTGCCTTCCGAGCACGCTCTAGGAATCTCATGATCGTGTAGCATCGTCAAGGTTAGGCTTCTCAAACGGCTAAAGCCGGAAAGACTATCCTATGGCAAATTTCATTGTCACATACGATCTTCACAAATTAGGTCAGAACTATAGCGACCTTATCGCACTCATAAAGAGCTACAGCTCATGGTGCCACCTTCAAGGGTCAGTCTGGATCATCGGGACGACGCAAAGTTCAGCGGAGATCCGAGATTATCTTGCTACTTCCCTAGATAGTAACGATTCCATTTTTGTCGCTGGACTTACTGGTGAAGCAGCGTGGCGTGGGTTGACCGACAGGCAAAGCGCCTGGATTAAGAAAGCTGCATAAAGTCGTGCTGGCCCAGTGCAACCACTGGGCCAGCAAGACATTTTTGAAACCTAGACCCGCACCAACTTCTCATAACTCTCCGACACATCCCGTGTCAGAGCGCCGACCTCGAAGTTGTAGTCCCCGATCTCACCCACCGGCGTGACCTCTGCCGCCGTGCCTGTCAGCCAGCACTGCTCGAACCCTTCCAGCTCTTCCGGCATGATCACCCGCTCATGCACGGTGATGCCCTTGTCCTTGAGCATCCCAATCACCGTCTGCCGGGTGATCCCGTTCAGGAAAGCATCTGCCGCAGGTGTATGCACCTCGCCATCCTTCACGAAGAAGATATTCGCACCCGTCGCCTCCGCCACATAACCGCGATAGTCGAACATCATCGCGTCAGAACAGCCTTTGGCCTCCGCTGCATGCTTTGACATCGTCGCAATCATATACAAACCAGCCGCCTTCGCCTGTGACGGTGCGGTCTCGGGCGAGGGGCGTTTCCACTTCGCGATGTCGAGCTTGGCACCCTTCATCTTGGCATCGCCATAATAATTGCCCCATTCCCACACAGCGACCGCCATATGTACCGGGTTGCGGGCCGATGCCACGCCCATGTCTTCGCCCGCACCACGCCACGCGACGGCACGCACATAAGCATCTGTCAGGCCATTGGCCTTCAACGCAGCCTCTTTCGCCGCTTCGATTTCATCGACGGAATAGGGAATGTCGAAATCAATCAGCTTGCCCGATTGGATCAACCGCTCCGAATGCTCCCGGCTCTTGAAGATCTTGCCGGAGTAACACCGCTCCCCTTCAAACACCGAAGACGCATAATGCATCGCATGGGTCAGGATATGCACATTGGCATCCCGCCAGTCGATCAATTTACCATCCATCCAGATGGAACCGTCCCGATCATGATACCCAGCTGACATCCGTCTCTCCCTCAAATCCAAGGTCATTTTTTCGAAAGTTGCGCAAAATAGGCCCGATACGGACATATCCTGTCGCCAAAGCTGCGATTCACTAGCCTTTCGCTCTTGGAGTGTCAACAAGGCTGACGTATTGTAACCGTCACCAAACACAATGGGGACCACCATGGCAGACGGCCGCAGCACTTCCTCCGTATCAGGCGAGAGCCTGCTGTTTCTGACCGATGAACAGTTGCGGCAGGGGATCGAAGCGATGTTCTTTGCCTATCGCGGGTTCACGGCCGATCCGGACCGCATTCTTGATGACATGGCCTATGGCCGCGCCCACCACCGCGCGATCCATTTCATCAACCGCGCACCCGGCACCACGGTGAACAACCTGCTGGCCATCCTTGGTGTCACCAAACAATCGCTCAACCGCGTTTTGCGCACTTTGATCGCCGATGGGCTGGTCGAAAGCCGCGTGGGCCGAAACGACAAACGCGAGCGCCACCTGCACCTGACCGATGCCGGCAAAGCGCTTGAACAAACCCTGTCAGACGCCCAGCGGACGCGCATGCGCGCGGCCTACCGCACCGCGGGCCCCGAAGCCGTCTCAGGCTTCCGCACGGTCCTCGAAGCGATGATGGACCAGGAGATGCGCACCAGCTACATTCGCCTGAAGGAGACAGGCGCATGAGTGATATGGAAGCCCACCTGCTGATTGTCGATGATGATGAACGTATCCGGACCCTGTTGCAGAAGTTCCTGATGCGCAACGGCTTTCTGGTGACCGCCGCCCGCGATGCAGCCCATGCGCGGCGCATTCTGTCCGGGCTGGATTTCGACCTCATCGTGCTGGACGTGATGATGCCGGGCGAAGATGGCCTCGCCCTGACCCGCGCACTGCGCGAAACCATGCAAACGCCAATCCTGCTGCTGACAGCCAATTCCGAAACCGAAGACCGGATCGAAGGGTTGGAAGCGGGAGCCGATGATTATCTGGCCAAGCCGTTTGAGCCAAAGGAACTGCTGTTGCGCATCAACGCGATCCTGCGGCGGGTGCCCGACACCAGCGCACAGGATGCCGCACCCAAAGTGCTGACACTGGGCACCATCCGCTATGACATGGACCGGGGGGAGATGTGGCAGGAGGACACGCTGGTCCGGCTGACCGCAACCGAAATCCAACTGATGAAAATCTTCTCCGCCCAACCCGGCGAAGCCCTCAGCCGCGCCAAACTGGTCGAAGAACTGGGCCGCGACCGGGGACAGGCGCAGGAACGCGCCGTCGATGTGCAAATCACCCGATTGCGCCGCAAGATCGAGGACAACCCAAAACAACCCCGCTATCTGCAAACGGTACGGGGTGCGGGGTACATGTTGGCCCCGGACTAAGCCGCGCCGTACCTGTCCGACCTATGCCACAAGCGCGCAAAAGCGCCTCTGGTGAAGGCAGCGCTTACCAATTAGTGTGGCGCCGATTGAGAGCGAAAAGGCACCTGAAATGACCGATACATCCGTGGATGAAATGAGCTTTGAAACCGCCATGGCAGAGCTTGAAAAGGTGCTGGGCCAGCTGGAGCGCGGCGACGTTGCGCTGGAAGAGAGCATTGCGCTCTATGAACGCGGTGCTGCCTTGAAGAAGCGCTGCGAAGCGAAGCTGAAAGAAGCCGAAGAAAAGGTCGCGGCCATCACGCTGGATGGCGATGGCAACCCTACGGGCCTCAAACCGGTCGAGGGCGCGTAATATGGACCTGATCCGCCACACGGGCTTGCTGGACCCGTTGCCGCTGGCCGACGCGATGGAGCGTGCTCAGGCAGGTATTACTGCCCGCTTCACCGAAGTCACCCCTGATCCGGACCGGCTGGGCAAGGCCATGGGTCACGCACTGATCGGTGGCAAGATGCTGCGCGGGTTCCTTGTGCTCGAATCCTGCCGCCTGCATGGGATTGATGCCGCATTGTCCGTTGATCCGGCACTCGCCATTGAATGTATGCACGCCTATTCGCTGGTGCATGACGATCTGCCCTGCATGGACGACGACGACATGCGCCGGGGCAGACCCACCGTGCACAAACAATGGGACGAAGCCACCGCCGTGCTGGCCGGCGACGCCCTGCAATCGCTGGCGTTTGAACTGATCTCCCACAGCAAGTTCGGCATGAAAGGCCAGATGCTGGTCAAGATGCTCGCCCGTCTCGGCGGCCGCTACGGCATGGTGCGCGGACAGATGCAGGACATCGCGGCAGAGACGATGACAACCCCGCTGACCCTGGGACAGATTTCAGAACTTCAGCGCAACAAGACCGGCAAGCTGATCCTCTGGGCCTGCACTGCGGGTCCCATGCTTGCAGGTGACAGCCCCAAGGATCACCCGATGCAAACCTACGCGCAGGCCATCGGGCTGGCATTCCAGATCGCCGATGACATCCTTGACGTCGAAGGGGATGCAGCCACCGTGGGCAAAGCGACAGGCAAGGACGCCAATGCCGGCAAAGCCACCTTTGTCTCCCTGATGGGGCTGGATGAGGCCAAACGCCGCGCCGATGAACTGGTGCAATCTGCCTGCGATGCGCTCAGTGTCTACGGAGACGAAGCGGCCACCTTGCAGGAAGCCGCGCGTTTTATCGTGGACCGCAAAAGCTGACCCCCAAAGGCTGACCTCAGACGAGACCTGACATGACCAACCGACCAAACACCCCGTTGCTGGATCAAGTGACGCGCCCTGCCGATATGAAAGGGCTGAGCGACGCCGAACTGACCCAACTCGCCCATGAAGTCCGGGCAGAGACGATTTCTGCCGTCTCTGAGACCGGGGGTCACCTTGGCGCGGGTCTGGGTGTCGTCGAGCTGACCGTTGCCCTGCACGCGGTTTTTGACACCCCGCGTGACAAGCTGATCTGGGACGTGGGCCACCAATGTTACCCGCATAAAATCCTGACCGAACGCCGCGACCGCATCCGGACCCTGCGCCAGAAGGACGGGCTCAGTGGTTTCACCAAGCGCAGCGAATCCCCCTATGATCCTTTCGGCGCGGCGCATAGTTCCACCTCCATCTCTGCCGCCCTTGGCTTTGCCACGGCCCGCGATCTGGGCGGCGTGATCCCCGAAGGATCGGGCGACGCCATTGCTGTGATCGGGGACGGTGCGATGTCTGCCGGCATGGCCTATGAAGCGATGAACAACGCCGGTCACCTGGGCAAACGCCTGATCGTGATCCTGAATGACAACGAGATGTCCATCGCCCCTCCTGTTGGTGCGATGTCCAGCTACCTCAGCCGCCTTTATGCCGAAGAGCCGTTTCAGGAATTCAAAGCCGCCGCGAAAGGGGCAGTCAGCCTGCTGCCCGAACCCTTCCGCGAAGGGGCCAAGCGCGCCAAGGATATGCTCAAAGGCATGGCTGTTGGCGGCACCCTGTTCGAACAACTCGGCTTTTCCTACCTCGGCCCCATCGACGGCCACGACATGGACCAGTTGCTGCCCGTCCTGCGCACGGTCAAGGCCCGCGCCACAGGGCCGATCCTGATCCACGTGCTGACCAAAAAGGGCAAAGGATATGCCCCCGCCGAAGCCGCGCGCGACAAGGGCCATGGCGTATCGAAGTTCAACGTGGTGACAGGGGAGCAATCCAAAGCCCCTTCAAACGCGCCCAGCTACACTTCCGTCTTTGCCGACGCCCTGCTGGATCACGCCGCCAAGGACGACAAGATCTGCGCCATCACCGCCGCCATGCCTGACGGCACCGGGCTCAAGCTCTTTGCGGAACGCTACCCCTCCCGGTGCTTTGACGTCGGTATCGCCGAACAGCATGGCGTCACCTTCAGCGCAGGCCTCGCGGCAGGGGGCATGAAACCCTTCTGCGCCATCTATTCGACCTTCCTGCAACGGGGCTATGATCAGGTCGTGCACGACGTTGCGATCCAGCGCCTGCCCGTGCGTTTTGCCATCGACCGCGCGGGACTGGTGGGCGCGGACGGCGCGACCCACGCCGGTGCCTTTGATACGGCCTTCCTCGCCAACCTGCCGGGATTTGTGGTGATGGCCGCAGCGGATGAAGCCGAACTCAAACACATGGTCGCCACCGCCGTGGCCCATGACGACGGCCCCATAGCCTTCCGTTTCCCGCGTGGTTCCGGCACCGGCGTTGATCTGCCGGAAACCGGCTCACCGCTGGAGATTGGCAGAGGGCGTATCATCTCCAGAGGCAGTCGCGTGGCACTCCTGTCATTCGGCACCCGTCTTGAAGAAGTGGAAAAAGCCGCCGAAGCGCTCACGGCCAAGGGGATCACCCCCACCATCGCGGACGCACGCTTTGCCAAGCCGCTGGACCGTGACCTGATCCTCTCCCTCGCGGCCGATCACGAGGCGCTGATCACCGTTGAGGAAGGCGCCGTCGGCGGTTTTGGCAGCCATGTCGCACAGCTGCTGGCCGAGGAAGGCGTGTTTGACCACGGTCTGAAATTCCGCTCCATGGTGCTGCCGGACATCTTCATTGATCAGGCGTCGCCAGCGGACATGTATGCTGTCGC
Source organism: uncultured Sulfitobacter sp. (assembly GCF_947500075.1). Lineage (GTDB taxonomy): Bacteria > Pseudomonadota > Alphaproteobacteria > Rhodobacterales > Rhodobacteraceae > Sulfitobacter. The sequence goes on from NZ_CANMQS010000006.1 coordinate 251,483, forward strand.
AGGGATGAACGCAGCACAGATCGAAGCGAAAGTGCTGGGCGTGCTCGGCGTTGCCAGCCTGAACGCGGAACGCGCCTGATCACTTCTTTCCCTGCTGCTCCAGCAACCGGTCCAGACGGTCCTCAATGGATTGAAGCCGCGCGTTCACATTGTCACGGTAGCTGGTCGTCTCCGCATTGCTTTCCTCCGCATGCGCGTCCTGCATGGAGTTCACGATCAGACCCACCAGCAGGTTCACCACCGCAAAGGTCGTTACCATGATGAACGGCACAAAGAACATCCACGCCAGCGGATAAACCTCCATCACCGGCCGCACGATGCCCATCGACCAACTTTCCAGCGTCATGATCTGGAACAGGGAATACGCGCTCTGCCCCAATGTGCCGAACCAATCTGGAAAACTGGCTGCAAACAACTTCGTCGAAATCACCGCCGCGATGTAAAAGATCAGCGCCATCAGCAGGAACACCGACGCCATACCCGGCAGCGCCGTCACAAACCCCTCCACCACGCGCCGCAACCGCGGCGCGGTGGAGATCAGCCGCAGCACCCGCAGGATCCGCAGCGCCCGCAAGGCAGAGAACCCTTCCGCCGCCGGGGCGAGCGAAATGGCGACAATTGCAAAATCAAACAGGTTCCAGCCATCGCGGAAGAACCGGGTGCGGTAGACGATCAGCTTTGCCGCCAGTTCCACCACAAAGATCGCCAGACAAATCCGGTCCAGCGTCAGGATCAAATCTCCGGCAAACGCCATGATCGGCTTTGACGTCTCCATCCCCAGCAGGATCGCATTGAAAATGATCACCCCCATGATGAAATTGCCAAACCGTGGCGTTTCCAAAAGGGATTGAATGCGTGCTGTCATGGGTCTGCCTCTGCCTGTTCGGGCCTATATGGCGGCAGGGTGACGCATGGACAAGATGCGCCGCGCGCTCAATGCCTCACGGGTCTTGGGCCAGCATCGCCGCCAGACCGCTGCGGTAGTCGGGATAGGCAGGTTTCCAGCCCAAATCGCGCTTTATCCGGTCGTTGCGCACCTTCTTGCTCTCCGCATAAAAACTACGCGCCATTGGAGACATCTCGGCCGTTTCGAAATCTTCCGCAGGCGGCAGTGGCAGACCCAACAGTTCAGCGGCATGGCCAATCACATCCTGTGGCGGGGCAGGATCATCATCACACAGGTTGTAGACAGCGCCCGGATCAGGCCGTGCAATGGACAGCTCCAACGCCTGAGCAATGTCCTCGACATGGATGCGGGAGAACACTTGGCCCTCCTTGATGATCCGCCGCGCGGTGCCCGCACGTACCTTGGCAAAGGGTCCCCGACCGGGTCCGTAGATCCCCGCCAGCCTGAAGATATGCAGCGGCAGATCCGGGATCGCCTGCCATGCCGATTCCGCTTCAACCCGCGCCTGTCCGCGCTTGGTGGCGGGTGTCAGCGCGGTTCCCTCATCCACCCAAGCGCCCTTGTGGTCGCCGTAAACACCCGTGGTCGACAGATAGCCCACCCAACGCAGCCTTGGCGCGGCGGATATGATTTGGTCTTCCAACTCCCTCAGCACCGGATCGCCATCGGCACCGGGCGCGGCGGACAGTAACACATGATCCACCTCCCCCAGCAACGGGGACACATCCGTGCCGGGCCAGACAACCGGTTCAACCCCTGTGGCGGCAATGCCCGCACATTTGTCTGCGCTGCGCGTGGTGCCGATGATGCGCCATCCCTGCGGCACAAGCCGCGCCGCCATGGCCCGTGCACTGAACCCATGTCCGAATGAAAGAAGTGTTCTGTTCATGGATGTTAGCCTGCCCGCCAGAGGGCAGCACAACAAGGGGGGAGATCAGTTTTTCAGCCGCTCAAACGCGATATATCCAAAACCCGGACTGACCCACTGACGCGACTTGCGCATCCGGCCGCTTGAAGTCTCTACCCAATACTCATTGGTAAAGGTCGTCCCGCCATAGGCACAGGTTTCCTGCATGCGGTACGTCGAGACGCGCTGATCCACAATCTGAATCGTGTCGCGTCCCATCTGGGTCATGTCACAGGCAAATTCCACGCGCTGCGCGGAGTCATTGCCCCGCGCGAGGGTGATCAGCCGCGCGCCGCCGCCCCCTTGACCGTCAAACCCTGCCAGTGTCGCCCCCGCCTGCGCAGAGCGCATGTCAGGCCCCAACCCCTTGGTGCCGACCAAAACACCATCGCGCAGGATAAACTGGATGTTGTCAGAGGACTGCCAGACTTCCACCACCCCCGGTCCATCGTCCCGGCGCTGCGCGATCAGGCGCAGAAAGTCCTGCAATCCGGTCCTGTCCGGGATCGCTTGCATGACCTGACCGGGCGTTTGATCCAACAATGCACGGGTCACGACAACCGGCTGCGGCGCAGGCTGCCCCCAGCTGTCATACACCGCCTTGGCCGAAGTGAAGAGCGTCGTCAGCGTGGAATCCTGCTTTTGCCCGCTGCCGCCTGAACAGGCGGCAAGCGCGAATGCTGCGCCGATCAGTGCAAAAACCGTCCTCCGGCGCATCATTCCCAAACCCTATCCCAGTTGTCCGTCACTGCGTTTCTGTGCCCTTGGCGCACCTGCTCATAAAGCCGCCCCGGCACGTCAAGCCGCGCACCACCATCGCGCTGAATGGGCCGGATCGTGGTCGACAATGTACGCTTGCCCGGCGTGCCAAGGAACCAATCCAGCGGCACGGTCAGGTTGATACCCTTGTCAAACGACCCTTCCCCGAAATCGGCAGATGACACATCCGTCAGTGTGAAGAACCCACCAACCCGCCAGCCGTTCTTGAACTCCCGCGTCAGCGTCACCGTGGCACCCAGATCACCCGCCAGATAGCGACCCACATCGACCTGCCCCAGATATCCCCTGCCAAATTCGTAATAGGCCGAAGCATGGCCAGTGGCCACGCTATAATCCTGAAATCCTAGACCGGAGAAGTCACGCTGCTGGACGTAGTTTGCTTCCGCACCCAGCGCCAGACGGCTGCCCACGGGTTTCCACAGCACCTCACCCGATACCCCGCCGAACATCCGCTCAAGATACCCGGCGGTGACACGCGCGTAGATGTCGTTCCCCGGTTTCCACTGGCGGCTGACATACAGAGTGTCGAGAACCGTATCACTGCCTCGCGCGTAGAGGATACTATCTGTCCGCACCCGCGGCAGCACGGAGTTGCTGGTCCGCGTCGAATCCGAAAACGTATCCACCAGACGGTGCTTCAGACGCCCGCCCAGTTCCCAGCCGGGCGCGGGACTGTAATTCAGTTCGAATTTGATGCCCCCTTCAAAGCGTACCGGCTCATCAGGATCAAAATAGTTCGGCTCAAGATAGGGCGCGATGGTCCAGGCATAGTCAGGGTAAAGCGTATCGCTGTAGACCGCGTTCTCCAGCATTGGCGCAGCTTCGCCAATGCCTGTGACAGCCAGCAGCGCATCGGCGGCCTGACTGTCAAATTCCAGCGCTTCCAGATCAGACCGCCGGATGGTCACCGCAGATTGGGCAAGCCCGTTGTGCATCGTCACCAGACGGAACGTCTCCACCGAGGCGGGCATGACCTGGGCCATGGCCCGCGCGGCGCGCCCCACCGCAACCGATGTCGCCCGGTAGCGCGTGTTCCGGAACCGCAGTTCCGCCCTGTTGGCACTGACCTGCAACGCTTCCAGCTTGAGCCCACTTGCCGCCAGAACCGGCGTCAGTTGATCCCGCAGGGTCAGCGGTGCCTGTGCACTTTCCGACCAATCAGTGCTCCACGCCTCCGGGGAGACAGCGCGATCAGGGCGCGGTTCAATCGGCCCGGTGGGCCGCACGCTCAACGGGGTCAGCGGCGCGTTGGGGTTCAGCTGGACCTGAACGTTCACACCAAACTCGGACCCATAAAGGTAATAGGCCCCCAGCCGTATCCGGTTGGAAAGCTGATACTCCGTGCCGAAATTCAGCCGGGATTTCCGAACAAGAACGCCATTGCCTGTTTCCGCGTCATAGGCGTCAGAGCTGTATTCCGCCTTCACGCCCCAGCGGTCGTTGATCTGCCATTCCACCCCGCCAAACGGGGCGGCGGGTCCACGAAACCACTGATCCACTGATGGGCTGCCACCGGTCCCGGCGGGATCGAATGCCGGGCGCGTGCCGCCAAACGGCGTGCCAATCGCACCCGATGACGCCAGCCGACCCCAACCGAGGCCAGCGGTCACCTTGACCCGGCCGGGCAGCCGCGCACCCCCCTCGAAGGTCTTGGTCGCCACCACATATTCACCCGCGTAAATGCCTGTCCCGGCGAAATCCTGAAGGCCAACAGTCACCGCAGGCAGGGTCCGCCGCTCTTTCAGAACCTGATAGTGCAGATCAAAGCTGCGGTCGCGGTAGGTGTCAAAGCCGTTGGCGTTCCAGTCCTGAATACCCACGTAGCGGAAACTGGCAGACAACCGCGGTGTCGCCTGAAAGGTCAGTGTTGTCCGGGTGGTGCCGCCGAAGTGCGACACGCCAATGGCAAAGGTGCCATCCGGCAGGGACTCCGCCGTTGGCATATCCACAAGGCCCGGAGACCCGTAGAAATTCAATGTCGGGCGGTCCGGCACATCAAAGATGTCCGCATCCTGCGCGCTGGCTTGCGTCGCACAGACAACGGCAAAAACCGTGCCAATTACACGGATCTTCCGGACCTCTCCGGTCACGATACGGGTTGGTTTGATCACCTGCTGCACGGCTCCGCCCTTTGCCATTCGGCATTCTTGCATCAGGTGTGCACCCGAAGCACGCGAAAAATCAACACCTGCACACCTTCAGGATCAAGAACAGACCCGCGCCGCGACATTCATACCGCAGTGGCCCTACCAGGTCCGGCATAACACCCGCTCAGGACAGCTTTCGCTCCAGATCCTCACCGATCGACATCTGTCCGAACCCTTCAACCCAACTCATGATCACGGCGCGTGCCATTTCTTCGCTGCTGGCAACCATCGCTTCACGCAGCCGCCGCAGCGCGCGGGCCACTTCCATCTCCGAAAGCCCCTCTTCGCGGGTGGCAAAAATCTTGGGATTGCTGGTACTGACCAATTCCCCGGACAGGGACAGCTCTTCGCTCATCTTTTCGCCAGGGCGCAGGCCGGTGAAGGCAATCTCGATATCGCCATTGGGGTTGTCATCATCGCGCAGGGTATATCCCGCACTCTCGATCACTTGTTTGGCCAGTTGATAGATCGGCACCGGCTTGCCCATATCAAGAACAAACACCTCACCACCTTCGGCCATGGCGCCCGCTTGCAGAACCAGCCGCACCGCTTCCTGCACTGTCATGAAGTACCGCTCAACCGCTGGATCGGTCACCGTCAATGGCCCGCCCCGGCGCAGCTGATCCTGAAAGAGCGGCACCACCGACCCCGATGACCCCAACACATTGCCGAACCGCACCATGGAGAAGATCGTCCCCCCCTGCGCACCGCGCTTGAGTGCCAGATCCTGAATGACCAGTTCCGCAAGCCGCTTGGAGGCCCCCATCACATTCGTCGGTCGCACCGCCTTGTCGGATGAAATCAGAATGAACCGTTCAACCCCGGCCTGTAGCGCCTGTTCGGCGAGCGTCTGGGTGCCAAAGACGTTGTTGACCAGCCCTGCCAGCGGATTGGCTTCGACCAGTGGTACGTGTTTGTAGGCGGCGGCGTGCAGAATGATATCAACCTGATGCTCCATCAGAACCTTCCGCACCTGACGCGAATCCGTGATGGAGCCCAGCACCGGCACAATCTCAATCGACGATCCGTCCGTGACCTGCCGCAGTTCCATGTCCGCGTTGTACAACGCAAGCTCGCTCAGTTCGAACAGGACCAGTTTCGTCGGACGGCAATCCAGAACCTGACGGCTTAGTTCCGACCCGATCGACCCGCCAGCGCCAGACACCAGAACGACCTTTTCGGCGTAACAGGCCAACTCCTCGCTCAGCCCCTGATCTACTTCGTCGCGGTTCAGGAAACTATGGGCATTCAGCGGCTTGAACTTGTCCAACAGCTCCTCTTCGCCAATCAACTGGGCAAAGGACGGCAGTGCCTGAACTTCCAGCCCCATTTCCTCCAGCCGCCGGGCAATCTGCGCCTGTTTCGGCAGGTTCAGCGATGGAATGGCCAGCAACACCCGGTCAATCTGCTTTTCCTCGACAACTTCGGAAATCCGCAACGGGTTGTAGACAGGCAGCCCCGACACGCTCAACCCCTGGATCGCCGCGTTGTCATCGACAAAGGCCACCGGCTCGATACTCTCATGCCGCCGCAGGGCCGAGACGATCTGCGTGCCCGTCGTCCCCGCCCCATAGATCAGCACGCGACAGCGCGACGACGACCGACGGTAGATGGCCAAAACCACCTGCAACATCACCGTGCGGGTGATGACAACCATCGAAAAGAACGCCGCGCCAAAGACAACATGCACCGATGCCGGCAGGTCGATCCCGACAATCAGCGCCACCATCATCGACGTGGTCACAAGACACAGCGCAAACAGCCCCGTCACCCCGATGGCCGCCCCTTCATAGGAATTCAGCTGCGTCGTGCAGACGCCCAACCACATGGACACACCCGCCCCAACGATCAGAACGTAAGGCAGGACCGTCATGTAATCGATCAAATGCGGAAGAACGCCCCCCTCAAGCCCCTGTGCCGACAGGGCGAAGACCACCGCAAGCACAATGAGGACAGAGTCCAGCAAAAGCATGATGGCGCGTTTTTGACGCTTCGAAAGCGATTTGAGGATGTTTAACATGATCGACTGGAAACCTTTAAAAACGTGCCACCTGAAACTGACGTGGGACGCTTGTGCGGCGATAAACGATCCTACCGCTTCGACCATCCCCCGAGAGTCGTATCAAAACTCTTAAAAATTACGCCATCTGCTACGACTACTTCAAACCTCTTTCGTCATATGCCTCTGATTCCTCAACCTGTGGGTGAAGAATCGGGTGAATTGGGCGGTTTTTGGCCTGCGCGTCGGCGAAAAAGGTTCCCAATTGTCTGAAACACTAAATCAAAATCGTAACACGTAGACTGATTCCGTTGATAGATCAGATCAAGCCGCGCCTTTCTGGGCACACAGATTCGGGTGTAGATCCGATCCGTTTCCTCCGGTGTGCGGCATCGCGCCAGCAATCGGTCTTCGTGCTTGTGGAACCGGATTGTCGCCAGTCCCGTCACACCCGGCCGCGATTTCAGCACATCCGCGTACAGATCCGGAAACCGCTCCACATACTCGCGCAAGGGTGGGCGCGGGCCGACAAAGCTCAAATCGCCCCGCAGAATGTTCCAAAGCTGCGGAAACTCATCCAGCCGCTTGGCGCGCAACCATGCGCCTGTCTCCGTAATCCGGTCGGTCTTGTCCCCACCCGAAACCCCGCGATCAGCCGCAGCCGTCTTCATCGTGCGCAGTTTCCACAGTTTGAAGGGCACATCAGGCGCTTTCATCCGCTCGGCCACATAGAACAACGGCCGACCTTCCTTGATCAGCAACCAGATCAGCAACCAGATCAGCACCGGACCCAGAATGACCACCAACAGGCTTGCGAAAAACAAATCAAAGATCCGTTTGCGCCATGTCATCGCTCTTTGCCCTCAAACAGCCGCCACTCAGCGACCAACCCCGCCGGTGTCGCCTTCCGCAAAGAGGCATAGCGCGACAGCAATCGGGTAGAAAGCGAAACCTCCGCGATCACGCCCTCCGGCGCGGGCCGCGCCTTCCAGGGCAATTGCGCGGCATCCAAAAGGGCGCCCATCTCGATCATACCGGGCTGTGCGATGTTCAGAACGGCCGGGACATCCGCCCGTGTCGCCAGATCCTGAAGCACGCAGGTGAGGCTCTGCAAGCCAATGTAGCTGCGCGCAGGGGTACAGCCGCTTGGCAATTGATCAACCGCCATTTCCGCGTGCCATCCCCCAAGGATCGCATCAACACCCGCCACGTTCCCGATCCGCAGGACCGTCACAGGCTGGCCAAGCTTCTTGCCCAGCGCCAGACCCGCCTGCTCCATCTCACATTTTGCATGGCCATAGGCCGTGAGCGGGGCCAGAACCGCAGCCTCCGCCAGATCCCCGCTTTGACGTCCGTAAACCGCAGCCGATGACGCCAGAAAAACCCGGCCCGCCCCCGCCAGATGCGCCGCTTCAATCGCAGCCAGTGCAAGATCAACGTTGTCAGACATGGCCGCCCCCGCCAGAACGGCGGCATCAGTCACCCCTGCCATGCAAAGGACCGCCCCCTGACCGACAAGCACATCACGCAGCCCAGCCGCATCCGCGCGCATATCAACCCGGTGCACACCCGGACCGGCCTTGCGCGCAACGCGCACCAGCGCGTCACCGGACCAGAACGCGCCAATCGCCTGCCCAAGACGACCATTGGCGCCAAGCAACACTGTGCTGCGATTTTCCGCCACCTTGTCCGAAACGATTGACGTCATACCCGTTGCCAGTATCTTGCGCAGCAGAAAATGCCAACCTGCGCGGGCGCGAATACCCGTCAATGGATTGAAATAAATAAGTAATTTTCGCCCCATCCACAGGCGGCGCGCAACACAGATCGGCAGTCTCAATGGCTTTGTCTCTCAAACATCTACTCTGGATCACGCTCAGCCTCGCCCTGGCGGCCTGTGGCAACCTGCCCCGTGGTGCCGCGGTCGAGAAAGAGATCCTGGCCTCCGCCGATGATCCCGAGCCCGATATCGCCGTCTACCCGGTCACCCGCGCTTTCCTGCCCAGCGTCGCCAAATGGCCCCGCAACGGGTCACGCTCCTACAGCTGGATCGGTCACAGCCACGGCTCAACGGCCCAGGTGATCCGTCCCGGCGACAGCCTCAGCCTGATGATCTGGGATTCGGGTGAGAATTCCCTGCTCACCAGCCCCGAACAGCGTGTCGCTGACCTGCCCAACATGCGTGTCACCTCCGCTGGTACGATCTTTGTGCCCTATGTGGGCAAAGTGCAGGTCTCTGGCCGCACACCTGACAGCGCCCGCCAACTGGTGCAGCGCCGACTGGAAGAGATCGTCCCCTCCGCCCAGGTGCAACTGTCTATGGCCGAAGGGCGGGGCAACTCCATCGATCTGGTCGGCGGCGTGAATACCCCCGGCAACATCGTGATGCCGGATCAGGATTTCTCCGTCCTCGCCGCGATTTCGGCGGGCGGCGGTGTCGATCCTTCGATGGACAATCCACAGGTCAAACTGGTGCGCGGACATAATATTTACGCGACATCCGTCAGCGATCTGTATGACAACCCCCGGCTCGACACGCGCCTGCACGGCGGTGACAAGGTCATTGTCGAAAATGACCGCCGCTACTTCCTGTCCCTTGGTGCGGCAGGACGCGAGGCGCAGCATCCCTTCAACCGCAATGACGTCTCTGCTCTGGATGCACTGGCGATCATTGGCGGCGTCAACGACAGCCGTGCCGATCCCGAAGGCATCCTGATCCTGCGTGAATACCCCGCCAGCGCCGTCAGTGCCGGCACCCGCGGGCCGCGCAACACCCGCGTGGTCTTCACCATTGATCTGACGACATCCGACGGCCTGTTCTCCGCCCGGAACTTCCATATCCAGTCCGGAGATCTGGTGCTTGCTACAGAAACACCTCTGACAGACACCCGCACAATCCTGTCCCTGATCGGATCGGGCTTCGGGCTTCTGGGCGCAGCAACAAGCGTGTCTGACTGATCAGCCGTCTGCTATTGCGCGTAATCTGACCCTTCGGCGTCCAGCAGAGCCTTCAGTTCTGCCAGATGCCGCGCGTCCTGCTCTGGATATTCCTCCAGTTCCCGCGCGGTCTTCTCCGCAATCTCATCCGAGATGCGCCTGAGCGGCATACCCGTCTGCAACGCCCTGATGTAGGTCTCCGCCGCCCGCTCGAAATAATAGAGCCTGTTAAAGGTATCCGCGACCGTGTCGCCAATCACCAGCACCCCATGGCTGCCCATGACCATCACCTTCTGCTTTGGATCGGTCAGCAGTGCCGCACAGCGCGCGCCCTCATCCTCAAACGCCAGCCCGCCGTAATCCTCATCAATCACCACACGGTTGAAGAAGGTACAGCAGTTCTGATCAATCGGCGGCAGGCGGCTGTCCTGCAAACAGGCCAGCACCGTCGCGTGGATCGAATGCACATGCATCACGCAGCGTGCGTGCGGACAGGCGCGATGCACCCCGCCATGCAGCCCCCAGGCGGTAGGGTCCGGCGCATTCGGCCCTTCCAGCGTGGCAGGATCATTGGCGTCGATCATCAGCATCTCGCTGGCCTTGATCCGCGCGAAATGCGCCTGATTGGGGTTCATCAGGAACTGCGTGCCATCGTCATTCACCGCCAGAGAGAAATGGTTCGCCACCCCCTCATGCATATTCAGCCGCGCCGTCCAGCGAAAGGCCGCAGCCAGATCGACCCGCTCCTGCCAGTGGTTCATGTTGGATTTCATTTGCGTGACGGTCATGGTGGGGCTCCTGCGACTCTCGATTTAGCCTGCACCACACATCGCGCGCCCGCTACCCAAAAAGCTACTGTTAGCGTCCTCACTCTACCATTTGGGTACAAGAGAAATTGAGAAACCAGGTTCCAGCTAAGCCATATGGCCCGGAGTAGGCTATGTCAGACGATGGCTGTTCGCAAAAGCGCGCAGCTTTCCGTAACATACGCGCCTTCGGCACAGCGTCATTGTTTGCGTACCAAAATGTTTGAGCGACAAATTGGGGCGTCGGTACGCGATCAAAGGGTCGCTCCGCTGGAACGACCGATACGCCGCAGCCCGCAACGGCACAAATGATCAATGATGTAATAAGCAAACGTTTCACAAAGCCCGGCTCACCACCCAGGCATAGCCATTCTCACACAGAATATACGCCTCCCTTAACCCATGCGGCTTGTCCGTCGCTTCCTGCAAGATCGTCCCGCCCAGCGCCTCCGCCCGTGCGCAGGTCTCATCGGGGTCGGTATCATACAACCTGATCTCGATCCCTGCCCCCCTCGGCGGGCTTTCGGGCAGCAGCCCCAGCAACGGGTTCGAATGATATGTCCCGTCCACATGCAGCTGAAAAACGTCCTCACCATAGGTCATGATGGCGAAATCCTCCGTTGGCTGAAACGCCTTCATGCCAAACAGCCCCTCCAGAAACGCCACCTGCCGCCCCACATCGCGCACCAGCAGGTTCAAACCGATCCCGCGCAAACTCGCGCCGAAATCCTCGGCTGAGACATCATTGTAATCCACGCCTACAACCCCAACGCCTTGCGCAGCAGGCGATTGGCCTCAGCGCTCATCACACCGCGTTCTTTCAGCGCCTCCACGACAGCAGGATCCAACATCAGATTGACCCGCTTCTTGCGCGCATCCTGCGGCAGCGGCGGGCGGCCCCGGCGGGCGTGTTTCAGGTCCTCTGCTGTAATCTCACGCACCTCTCCGTCTGCATCGATCAGCGGTTCACGCTTCAAAGCTGTCATAGACTTTCCTTTCTCGACTGTTCGCCTTGCGCATGGAAATCACCCGCACAGCGTCCTCTCTCATTGTAAAGGCGACAACGATCAAACGCCCTTTCAAAATCCCCATCATGGTTTCCCGCCGCTCCCCATAGTCACGGCGCGTGTCCGGGATGAAGATGGCCCCCTCCCAATCCACCAATCCCACATCCGCAAAATCCAACCCACGCTCCCGCAGCGTCCTTTGCCGTTTGTCCTCATCCCACTCGATCTTCATATAATAAACATACACATGTTAAATCAAGAGCCAACCCCGCTTGAACCCGCCCCAACCCTGTGAAACACTACGCCATGACGCAAGACACTTTCCCCTCATGGCCCGATGTGGCCGCTCAATTGGTCAACACCGCCGCAGGCCGTGCGCCTGCTGATACGATCATCACTGGCGGCATCTGGGTCAACGTTCACACCCGCGAAATCCTGCCCGCCCATGACATTGCCATCACCGCCGGCCGCATCGCTTTTGTCGGCCCGTCAGCGGATCATTGCCGTGGCCCCGACACGCAAATCATCGACGCCCGCGACCGCTACATGATCCCCGGCTTGTGCGACGGGCACATGCACATCGAGAGCGGCATGCTCACCCCCGCCGAATTCGCCCGCGCGGTGATCCCTCATGGCACGACCTCCATGTTCACAGACCCGCACGAAATCGCCAATGTGCTGGGTTTGGAAGGCGTCCGCATGATGCACGACGAAGCGCTGATGCAGCCCATCAACATATTCACCCAGATGCCGTCCTGCGCCCCCTCCGCACCGGGGATGGAAACAACAGGGTTTGAGATCACCGCCGAAGACGTGGCAGAGGCCATGTCATGGCCCGGCATCATCGGGCTGGGGGAGATGATGAACTTCCCCGGTGTCAGCAACGCGGATCCGCAAATGCTCGCCGAAATGGCCGCCACCCAACAGGCAGGTAAGACCGTCGGCGGCCACTACGCCTCCCCCGACCTCGGCCCCGCCTTTGCTGCCTATGTCGCGGGCGGCCCTGCCGATGATCACGAAGGCACCTGCGAAGAAGACGCCATCGCACGCATGCGCCAAGGCATGCGGTCGATGATCCGCCTCGGCTCCGCCTGGTACGACGTCGAATCCCAGATCACCGCGATCACGGAACGCGGCCTCGACCCGCGCAACATGATCCTGTGCACGGATGATTGTCACTCCGGCACGCTGGTGAACGACGGCCACATGAACCGCGTCGTGCGCCATGCCATCGCCTGCGGCTGTGACCCGCTCATCGCTTTGCAGATGGCCACGATCAACACCGCAACGCACTTCGGGCTGGAGCGGGAAATCGGCTCCCTCACCCCCGGCCGCCGCGCCGATGTGATTCTGACCTCCGACCTCAAGACCCTTCCCATCGACACCGTCATGGCCCGTGGCAAAATCGTCGCGCAAAACGGCACCTGCCTCGCAGAATGCCCCCACTACGACTGGCCCAAACACGCGCGCCAGACCGTCAACATGGCCCGCGACCTCTCTGCCTCAGACTTCAACATCCCGGCGCCCGCTGGTGCCAACGCCGTCTCCGCCAATGTCATCGGCGTGGTCGAAAACCAAGCCCCCACCCGCGCGCTGAAATTCGAACTTCCCGTCACCGAAGGCCGTGTGCAAGCCACCGGCGACGTTGCCCAAATCGCCCTTGTCGAACGCCACCGCGCCACGGGCGGCGTGGTCAACGCCTTCGTCTCCGGCTTTGGCTACGAAGGCGACATGGCCATGGCTTCCACCGTCGCCCACGACAGCCACCATATGATCGTCGTCGGCACAAACGCCGATCACATGGCCCTCGCCGCCAACCACCTGCGCGGGCTTGGCGGGGGCATCACCCTCTTCAAAGACGGCACCGAACTGGCCACCATCGACCTGCCCATCGCAGGCCTGATGTCGGATAGCCCCGCCGCCTCCGTCGCCGCCAAGACCGACCAGATGATGCAAGCCATGCGGGACTGCGGCTGCACCCTCAACAACGCCTACATGCAGCACTCCCTGCTGGCGCTTGTGGTCATCCCCGAACTGCGCATCTCCGACCTCGGCCTTGTCGATGTCCGCACCTTTGATTTCATAGACGTGATTGAACCCCTCGCATGACCCGAATTCAGACCCCAGACACCCCCGCCGCGGAAATCTTCAACGATGCCACGGCCGCCGTCGACCGGCTCACCGAACTCTACACACAAGCCACCAGCTTCCTGCGCGACGCCTTTGCCGAAGCGCTTGTCTCCCCACCAACCGACATCCGCCAGCGCGCCTTCTACCCCGAAGTGCGCTTCCAGACCTCCAGCTATGCCCAGGTCGACAGCCGCCTCAGCTTCGGCCATGTCTCTTCTCCCGGCACCTTCGCCGCGACGATCACCCGGCCCGACCTCTTCCGGCACTACCTGATCCAGCAGATCGGGCTGCTCATCGAAAACCACGGCCAGCCTGTGACCATCGGCCCCTCCGCCACGCCGATCCCGCTGCACTTTGCCATGACCGGCGATTCCGCCGCCGCCAGTATCCCGCAGGACGGTGCGGCCGATTTCACCCTGCGCGACATCTTCGATGTGCCGGACCTGTCGACCACCAATGACGATATCGTCAACGGCACCTACACCCCCGTCGATGACATCCGCCCCCTCGCGCCCTTCACGGCACAGCGCGTGGACTACTCCCTGGCGCGCCTCTCGCACTACACCGCAACAGATGCCGAACACTTCCAGTGCCATGTCCTCTTCACCAACTACCAGTTCTACGTGACCGAGTTTGAGGAATACGCCCGCACCCAACTCAATGACCCCAACAGCGGCTACACCTCCTTTGTCTCCACCGGCAACGTGGAGATCACGTCTGGCGATACCCCGATCCCGCCAACGCCAAAGATGCCGCAAATGCCAACCTACCACCTCAAACGAGCGGACGGCTCTGGCATCACGCTGGTCAACATCGGCGTGGGTCCTTCCAACGCCAAAACCGCCACCGACCACATCGCCGTCCTGCGCCCCCATGCCTGGCTGATGGTGGGTCACTGCGCAGGCCTGCGCAATTCACAGGCCCTGGGGGACTTCGTCCTCGCCCACGCCTACCTGCGCGAAGACCACGTGCTGGATGATGACCTGCCGGTGTGGACCCCGATCCCCGCGCTCGCCGAAATCCAGATCGCGCTGGAAACCGCCGTTGCTGACGTCACCCAACTCGAAGGGTATGAGCTCAAACGCATCATGCGCACCGGCACCGTCGCCACCATCGACAACCGCAACTGGGAACTGCGCGACCAATCGGGTCCTGTGCAACGCCTCAGCCAATCCCGCTCCGTCGCGCTCGACATGGAAAGCGCCACAATCGCCGCCAACGGCTACCGCTTCCGCGTCCCCTACGGCACGCTCCTGTGTGTCTCTGACAAGCCGCTGCACGGCGAACTCAAGCTCCCCGGCATGGCCACAGACTTCTACACAACACAGGTTTCCCGCCATTTGATGATTGGAATCCGCGCCATGGAGCTCTTGCGCAGCACGCCTTTGGAACGTATCCACAGCCGGAAATTACGCTCTTTTGACGAAACGGCCTTCCTCTGAAGGGGTCAAACAGCGAAAAACCCCTAAAAAACTGCCAAAAACCGCATATTCTGCGCCACTATTCGTTGTGTTCCACCACAACATACCGCTACATTCCGCCCATGAGGCCCTAAACCGGGCGGTCTAAGGAGATAACAACATGGCAACCAAACCAATGACAAAGACTCAGCTCGTCGCCGCACTGGCAGATGAAATGGGCACAGACAAGAAATCCGCAGGCGGCGCGCTCGAAGCGGTCTGCAATCTGATCACACGCGAAGTGTCCGGCGGCGGCGCCGTCACACTCCCCGGCGTTGGCAAGATCTACTGCCGTGAACGTCCAGAACGTATGGTCCGCAACCCTGCAACGGGTGAGCAGTTCAAGAAAGACGCCGACAAGGTGGTCAAGATGACCATCGCGAAGGCCCTCAAGGACAGCGTGAACGGCTAAGCCGTCCGCACTTGATCGAACCGGAAAGGGTCGCCTGCGGGCGGCCCTTTTTCGTAAAGGACATCCCATGACCACGTCCCAAAAGCGCAATCTGATCGAAGGCCGCGCCGCCCTGATCGTCATCGACATCCAGGCCAGCACCTTCATCGACCACAGTGACAACCGCGCCATTCCCAACATGCCCGACTATGCCGCCCGCATGTTGCTGGCCCGGCAAGCCATCGACACCGCCCGCGCCAACGGCATCCCGGTCATCTTCGTGCAGGAAGTCCACCACCCTTCCCTCGTCGACTTTGGTCGCGAGCTGGACGGAGAGGAGGACATTCACTGCCTCGAAGACGCCCCCGGCACCGCCATCGCCGCCGAACAGATGGATTTCCGGCCCGATGACTACCTCATTCGCAAACGCCGCTATTCGGCCTTCTTCGGCACCGATCTTGAGATCCTGCTCAAAGGCCTGAAAGTCGACACGCTGATCCTGGTCGGCGGTCTCACAGATGTCTGCGTGCACTACACCTTCGTGGACGGCCATCAACATGACTACTTCTGCCGGGTGATCGAAGACTGTGTCGCAGGCGGCAGCAACGCGGCGCATGACGCCGCACTCAAAGCCATGGAATACCTCCAGACCGGCGCTATCCGCTCCTTGCCCGATGTCCTGAACGCAATGGAAAACAGCGCAGGCTAATCCCTTGCCTCTTCCGCCCCGGTGCGAAAAGGTCCGGGCAAACAACACGAGCAGTCTCCATGGATTTCCGCGCAATACTGATGGGCATCGCATTCGCGATCATGTGGTCCTCCGCCTTTACCTCGGCGCGGATCATCGTTGCCGATGCCTCCCCGCTGCTGGCACTCTCCGCACGCTACCTTGTCTCCGGCCTGCTGGGCGTTGGCATCGCGCTGGCACTGGGGCAAAGCTGGCGGCTGACGCCCGCGCAATGGCGCGCGACAATCATCTTCGGCATCCTGCAAAACGCAGTCTATCTGGGCTTCAACTTCGTGGCGATGCAAACCGTGCAGGCCTCCATGGCCTCCATCATCGCCTCCACCATGCCCTTGTTGGTGGCCTTCGCCAGCTGGGTGATCTTCCGGGAGAAACTCAGACCGCTGGCCATCGCCGGACTGATCGCTGGCCTGATCGGCGTTACCCTGATCATGGCCGCCCGCATCAGCGGCGGTGTGGACCTCACGGGCGTGTTCTACTGCCTTATCGGCCTCCTCGCCCTGACCGCCGCCACACTCATGGTGCGCGGTGCCACGTCAGGGGGCAACTTCCTGATGGTTGTCGGCCTGCAAATGTTCGCCGGATTTGTGGTGCTGGCCATCGCAACCGCCATACTGGAAACCCCCCGCATCAACCCGACGCTCTCCCTGGCCCTCGCCTTCGCCTACACCTGCCTCGTGCCGGGCCTGCTGGCGACGTTCGTCTGGTTCTGGCTGGTCAACCGCGTCGGTGCCACCCGCGCAGCCACCTTCCACTTTATCAACCCCTTCTTCGGCGTCGCCATCGCTGCCCTGCTCCTGTCAGAACCACTCGGCAGCCGCGACATCCTCGGCGTGACCATCATCGCCCTCGGCATCCTCGCCGTGCAACTTTCCCGACAAAAGAAGCGCACCTAACCTCACGCCCCCTCTTTTCTCCATAAATATCCCGGGGTCCGGGGCTGGCCCCGAAAGGCACAACACAAGCAAATCGCAGACCGTCAACTGATATCACGCACCCGAAACACCAAAACCCGCGCTTTGTCCTGCGCATGCGCCGGATCCGCCCCCGCGCCATAGATATCGACAATCTCATGGCGCAGCCCGGTGATGCGCCCGCCCAGCGCTGCCATCTTCGCCGCAAACCCCTGCCCTTCGTAATGCGCATCATTCACCGACAACACAAACAAGGCCCCCGGTGCTGCAACCGCCAGCAGCGGATCAATCGCATCCGGCCCCAAATGCCCATGGGTAAATGTCCCTGAGGAGATCACCGCGTCATACGCACCCGCAGGCAGCTCCAGCCCCGCCGTCAGATCCCCCTCAAAACAGTCTCTATACAGCCGTTTCTCCCGCGCCATCGCCAGCATCTCCGCCGAGATGTCGAGCGCATCAATCACCAGCCCAGATCCCAAAGCCTCCGCCACCAATCCGGTCCCCGCACCCACATCCAGCACCGGCCCCTTGCCCGCATAACAGCGCGCAAAAACCCCTGCCACCTGCTGCGGCAGGATGTAGTCCATCTGAACCGCAAAACCGCTGTCATAGGTATCGGCCCAATCGGCATAGAGCCTGACATTGTCCTCCGGCGTCTCCAGCGCATAGGCCGCATCAAGATCGGGTCCGTCTTTCTTCTCCGCCATCCGCACGCTCCTCCACGCGCCAGTCTAGCTGCCCGCGAGCAATGGCTCAATTGCGCGGATGATGGTCCTTGATCCCGGCTTCACCCGCGAATCCCACGCATCCACCACCGCACCGTCCGGTCCGATGAGCACCTTGTTGAAATTCCAGCGCGGCACAAACCCGGTCTCCGCCTTCACCGCCTTGTAGAAGGGATGCGCCTTTGGCCCCTTCACATGGGTGATATCCGTCATCGGCAAATCCAGACCAAAGTTCACCTCGCAGAATTCCTTCACCTCCGCCGCCGATCCCAGCTCCTGCCGGAAATCATCCGATGGCACCGCCAGCACCACCAACCCACGCGCCTTGTAGGTGTCATACAGCGCCTGCAACCCGGCATATTGCCCGGTAAATCCACATTCCGACGCGGTGTTCACCACCAGCACAGGCTGCCCCGCCCATGTGCTGAAATCATGCTGCCCGCCGTCGATATTGCTGAACACAACATCCCGCGGCGCCGCCCAAGCCGCCACTGCAACAACACTCAAAAAGATCGCAAGAAGATACCGCATCGCTGAACTCCCGTTTCTCCTGATACGAATTTGATCCGCCTCCGGGGCATTTCAAGGCAATGTCGCGCCCGAAACCCTTTGAAATTTCCACATCGGCCCCATCTAATAGAACAACCCAAAACCACGGAGGACCACATGGCCCAATACGAAAAACGCCCCGAAGCAGTGGCGGCCCTCTCTCCCGAAGAATACTACGTCACCCAGGAATCCGGCACCGAACGCCCCGGCACCGGCAAACTCTTGGGCAACAAGGAACCCGGCATCTACGTCGATATCGTCTCAGGCGAGCCTCTTTTTGCCTCCGCCGACAAATATGAAAGCGGCTGCGGCTGGCCCAGCTTCACCAAACCCATCGACAACGTGACCGAACACCGCGATGCCTCCCTCGGCATGGTCCGCGTCGAAGTCCGCTCCAAACACGGCGACAGCCATCTCGGCCACGTGTTCCCCGACGGTCCCGCCGACCGGGGCGGCATGCGCTATTGCATCAATTCCGCCTCCCTCCGCTTCATCCACCGCGATGATATGGAGACCGAAGGCTACGCCAAATACATCGACCAAGTGGAGGACGCAGCATGAGCACGACAGAACGCGCAGTACTGGCCGGAGGATGCTTCTGGGGCATGCAGGATCTGATCCGCAAACGCCCCGGCGTGATCTCCACCCGTGTCGGCTACACCGGCGGCGATGTCCCCAACGCCACCTACCGCAACCACGGCACCCACGCCGAAGGCATCGAGGTGATCTTCGACCCCGCAGTCACATCTTTCCGCGAACAGCTGGAGTTCTTCTTCCAGATCCACGACCCCACGACGCTGAACCGCCAGGGCAACGACCGCGGGATGAGCTACCGTTCCGCCATCTACTACGTGGACGAAGCCCAGAAACAGACCGCGTTAGAGACGATTGCCGACGTCGAAGCCTCCGGCCTCTGGCCCGGCAAAGTGGTGACCGAAGTGGAACCGGTGAGCGATTTCTGGGAAGCCGAGCCGGAGCATCAGGACTACCTCGAACGCATCCCCCACGGCTACACCTGCCACTTCCCCCGCGCGGATTGGGTCCTGCCCAAACGCGCCGCGGCGGAGTAACCGTAGGGTGGGAGCAATCCCACCTTACCCCCAAACCTACAGCAACTACCCCTCCGCGACCCGAGGCCGCCCCACCGCCTCAACCGTGACCGTCGCCTCCACAAACACCTCACGTGCCTCAACCCCTGCCGTCCGCACGTCCCGCACGACAGACACCTGAATGTCCTCCGCCCCCGCTGCCAAAGCCTCCGCCTCGGCCTGCCCGCGCAACACATCCTCCAGCGCCGCCATCGCCGCCTCCGCATCCCCGAAATCGCGTGGCCCCTCGACAAGATGCACCCGGAACACACCATCGCTGGGCGCGGTCACAACACCGCTCTGCCGCATGGTGATCCGCCCGACCACCGCACCAATCGCATTCGCCACACCCGCGTATTCCGGCAGGATCATCTGGCAGCCCAGCTGCGCGCCCACGGCCGGGTAATAACACGCAGCCGAGGCGCCCAGCCCCACAACAGGCACGTCCAGCCCCGTGCGCAACCGCACCAGCCCATCATGCCCCGCCATCCCACGCTGCATCAACACATGCCGCGCCAAGACCTCCGGGGCGGCACCAAACGCGACCTCTTCCTCGGCAAAAGCAGTCTCTAACAAGGCCAATGCGGTCTGATGCGTCAACTGATCGACGATCATCTGCGCCACATCATCTTCCCACGTCGACAGCACCGTACCCGACCCCGTCCGCCGCCGCCCAAACAACAGCAACGCCTTGCGCGCGGCACTTGCATCCCACTCCATCACCCGTCTCAGCACATGGCTCGCATCCGACGGCGTGACGCCTGCCACCTGCACCAACCCGCGATCCACCAGCTTCTTCAACGCACCATGTTCCATCCGGGTCTTCAGCACCGCACCCATCGGCTGCACATTGTCCCCGATCCGCGCCAGAACCTCTGCCTCCCGCGGGCCCAGCCCCTCGGCACGCAACCCCGGCACCGCGCGCACAAACCGCGCGTCATGCTCTCCGGGCGTGGTGCTGCGCAGCTGCGCATCCAACGCCTCATGCACCACCTCCGGCGCTTCTACGGCCACCAAAGACACCGGCAGCACCCGCCGTGGGCCTAACGTCACGCCGCCTTGCAACCCTTCGGCCACAAAATGCACCTCACTGTCCCCGCCCAGACCCGTGGTCCGCATCGCCACCGCTTCAACCATCGTCCGGTACGGCCCGACCTGCGCGCCTGCGGGGTCAATCTTGGGCCGCCCGTCGCGCAGCACCGCCACATCGGTCGTTGTCCCGCCAATGTCACTGACCAGCGCCAGATCCGCCCCCGTCAACCACCGCGCGCCCACGATCGACGCCGCAGGCCCGCTCAGGATCGTCTCGATCGGCCGTTCCCGCGCCTGCGCCGCCGAAATCAGCGCTCCATCCCCCCGCACCACCATCATCGGTGCCGTAATCCCGACATCACGCAACACGCCTTCGGCCCGCCCGATCAGCCGGTCAATCATCCCGATCAACCGCGCATTCAACACCGCCGTCATCGCCCGCTTGGGGCCATTCAGCTTGGCCGACAACTGATGCGACGCCGACACCGGCCGCCCCGTGATCTCCGCCACCAAAGCCGCCGCGCGCAGCTCATGCGCAGGGTTCCGCGTGGCAAACTGGCTGGCCACGGCAAAGCCGCTCACATCATGCTTATGTGTCTCTAAAAAGGCGATGATGGCATCTTCATCCAGCGCTGCCGCCTCCCCTCCCGCATGGGTATGCCCCCCGGCAACCACCAGACAGGGGTCGCCCTTCAGCGCATCCGCCAATCCATGCACCTCAACATCGCGCGCCTTGAACCCGATGAAGATCAGCGCCACGCGCCCGCCCTGCCCTTCAACCAGCGCATTGGTTGCCAGCGTCGTCGACAGCGACGCCAGCACAATCTGCTCGGCAGGGATCCCGCTCAGCGCCAGCACCTCACCCACCGCATTGCCCACGCCAATCGCCAGATCCTCCCGCGTGGTCAGCGCCTTGGCCGACGCGAGGATATCCACCTCGTCCCGGATCAACACCGCATCGGTATAGGTCCCGCCCGTATCGACGCCCAACAGCACTGCCATCTGAAAATCCCTCACTTTGACGGTGCAAGGTCTACCGTGTCAGCCGCCCGCGTCCAGCCCGTTTAAACGCGCCACCGCCCAGCGCGCCGCATCCGCCACAGCCGTATCCGCATCCTCCGCCAAGGCTTGCGCCACCGGCCGCAAGGCAGGCCGCCCGGAATTGCCAATCGCATAAAGCACATTGCGCACAAACCGGTCCCGCCCGATCCGCTTGACCGGCGCCCCGGAAAACCGCGCCCGAAACGCCGCATCGTCCAGCCCGGCCAATTCCGCCAGATCCGCCGCGTCAACATGCGGCCCGTGATAGCGCATGTCGCTCGCCGCCACGGCAAATTTGTTCCACGGACAGATCGCCAGACAATCATCGCAGCCATAAATCCGGTTGCCCATCAGCGCCCGCAAAGCTTCGTCCACCGGGCCCTTATGCTCAATCGTCAGATAGGAAATGCACCGCCGCGCATCCAACCGGTAGGGTGCGGGAAAGGCATCCGTCGGGCAGATGTCCTGACAGGCCGTGCAGGACCCGCAATGATCCACTTCCGGCGCATCCGGCGTCAGGTCCAGCGTGGTAAAAACAGACCCTAAAAAGGCCCAATTGCCCCAATCGCGGCTCAGCACATTGGTGTGCTTTCCCTGCCAGCCCAGCCCTGACGCCTGCGCCAAAGCCTTCTCCGGCACCGGTGCAGTATCCACGAAAACCTTCACCTCACAGGGTTCCTGTTCAATCAGCCACCGCGCCAGCCGTTTGAGCCGTTTCTTGACGATGTCATGGTAATCGCGGCCCTGCGCATAAACGGAAATCGCGGCCTTCTCCGGATGCTCCAACACCGCCAACGGATCATGCTTGGGCGCGTAACTCTCCGCCAGCATGATCACCGACCGCGCTTCGGGCCACAGCGCCGCCGGGTTGCCGCGCCATTCCATGCGCTCCGCCATCCAGCCCATCTGCCCGTGAAAACCGTCTCTGACAAAGGCTTCCAGCCGCGCTGGCACCTCCGGCACATCCCACGGCCTGCACAGCCGACATGCAACAAATCCCTCCGCCTGCGCCTGACGCACCAACCGTGCTTTCAGATCCATGCTCTTTTTGGCCTTAAATATCCTGGAACAATCCCCACCTCATATCCAACAGCGCAAACCGGACGCAGCATCAGAAATCCAGATCATTGTAATGCCGCGGCGGGGGAAAGCCGGACACCTGATCCGCCAGCAGCGACCGGAACGCCGGGCGGGACTTGATCTTGGCATACCAGTCCTTCACCCCCTCATTGCGGTTCCAATCCACATCCGAGATGTAATCCAGCGCCGACAAATGCGCTGCTGCCGCGAAATCCGCAAGCGTCATCACATCCCCCGCCAGCCAGCGTCGATGGTCCAGCAGCCACGCCATGTAATCCAGATGATACTTGATCGCCTTGGCCCCGGCTTTGACATTGGTGCTGTCCGGATAGCCCGCTTTCATCACCTTCTTGTTCACCCGCTCATAGAGCAGCTTGGAGGTCACCTCCTGATGAAACTTGTCGTCAAACCAGCTGACCAGCCTGCGCACTTCCAGCCGCTCTGCGGGGTCCTTGGGCAGCAGGCTCGGCTCGGGTCGTGTCTCTTCGATGTATTCGCAAATCGCCGTGCTCTCTGCCATGACGATCCCGTCCAGCCGCAAAACAGGCACTTTCCCCGCCGGGTTGCGCCGCATGAAATCGGGGTCTTCTTCCCAGTATTTCTCCTCCACCAGTTCCACCTCGATCTTCTTTTCGGCAAGGCTCAAACGAACCTTGCGGCAAAAGGGAGAGAGAGGGACATGAAACAAGCGGGCCATGACGTGCGTCCAGACTAAAAGAGCGGGTTCCCTTCCATGCCCCTAAAACAGGTGGTTTTCAACTCTGGAAACAATCCGCCCGGCCGTCTCTGCCGATTGTCGCTGCCCCGTCGCGCACCTGCCGGGCGCGTTTGCGCACAAAACTGCTGGGTTGGGAGGCAGAGCGTTTCTTGGGACTGGGCAGGATCGCTGCAAGCCGTGCGGCTTGCGTGGCATTCAGCTCCGCTGCCGATACACCGAAGTAATGGCGCGCGGCGGCTTCCACACCAAAGACACCTTCGTCAAACTCCGCGATGTTCAGATACACTTCCAATATCCGCCGCTTGGTCCAGACAGCCTCCACCAGCGGCGTAAGCATCGCCTCCATCGCCTTGCGCACCCAACTGCGCCCCTGCCAGAGATAGACGTTCTTCACCGTCTGCTGCGAAATCGTCGAAGCGCCCCGCGAAGACCCCTCCTCAATCGCCTTGCGGATCGCGACCATGTCGAACCCCCAATGCGCGCAATAATTCGCATCCTCCGCCGCCACGGCAGAGCGCGCCATCACGGGGGCAATCTGCGCCATCGGCACCCAGGTCTGTTTGACCGGGCCCAGCCGCGTGCCTTCGGAATACATGTAGACATTGGTCGGCGGGTTCACGAAAGCGCCCAAAACGACCAACCCCGCAACCACCAGAAACGCCACTGCCACGCTGCGCCACAACCACCGCCGCAACCGCTGCGCGAAGCTGACACCGGGCAGCGCCTTGCGCGACCGGGTTTTGGGCGCCTTGGCGGGTTTGGAAGGTTTCGATGTCGAACGCGAACGGGCCATCACCCTCGTATAGGGGTCAGATGGCGACTTGTGAACGCCCAAGCCCGCCATGACTTAACAGACCAATACCGCCGCTTCTGTTCGTCCAAGAACCGGACGCACAAACGGCATCCGATCGACAGCCAGTGCTTTATGCTTGGGGAACAGCCTTGCCAATTCGGCAACGGCATCGCTCTGCGCGCCTGTCTCCAGATGCGCCGGGTAACAGCTTTCTGACGGAACGCCCTGCCCAAAAACCATCTGATGTTGATCAAACAGCAAATGAATGTACCGCACCATACCGCCGCCCACTTGCCGAATGGTATCGCCATTCACCAGATGGACTGCCGCAACCAGCACCTCTTCCTGACCATAGAAAAACTCGGCCCGCCAGCCACTGATAAGCACCCGATGCTGCGGAGACACCACAAGCGGCGCGTCGTTTCCAATCGCGCCTTTGGTAAAATGCACCGGCGCCAGATGGCCCGCTGCGCGGAATGTACCATCCAGGATCATCCGAATGGGCTGGGCGCCTGCATCCACGGTCTGAACCAGATCACCCTCCGCAAGCGTCTCTATCGCGCGGGGGCCATCTGGTGTCCCGATCATCATGCCAGGCGTGAAACAGGTCGGCCCGAAATCCGTCACCGGTGTTTCGGTCGCTGTCGTGACAAAGGTTGAACTGACAAAGGTCCCGTCCTGCAACACCTGCCCGTCCGTGGGCGTGAAAACAGGCGGGTCGCCATTGACGAAATAGAACGTCACCCCGGTATAGGTCACATCCCCCACACCCGGCACGTTCACGGTGATGGTATCGCCCTGCCAGACCTGCCCAACCTCATTGCCGCCCCAGGTATCTCCGGAGTTTGTGCGGATATCGCCATCATCATCCTCGTCGATGAATTCTTCGCGAATGAACGTCAGCGGCGTGCCGAACCCAGGCGGGTTGCCTGGGTCTATGACAAAGAACTGATCTGAAACTGCCGTGGGCATCGCGAGACCTTGATTGACGAACAATCAGGGTATTGATGATCAATTGGTTCGATTTACGGCAAAACTTGTATCAATTGGGGCAGGTAGTCGCCCGGAAGTGCACCTGACCGGGTTGTCCCCGGTCAGGTCATTGCGTCACTCCGCCGGAACGGCAGTTTCCTCATCACTCAACGGCGCTTGCAGATGGGGCAACATCTCTTTCGGGCAGATTTGCAAGAAGCTGTGCTTTTCACTGTCCCAATGCTGCATGATCTCCGCAGCCTTGCGGCTCCCGGTCTCTGCCAGATGCTGCTCGATCAGCGTTTCCAACTCATCCAGCCAATGGGCGTGGGTCACCGGGCAGGTCACAACCGTTTCCTTGTTCATCAAGGACATCGCCACCCCCTCAGGATCATAGAGATACGCCATCCCCCCCGTCATCCCGGCGGCAAAGTTCGCGCCGATGCTGCCAAGGATCACAGCCACACCACCGGTCATATACTCACACCCGTTGCTGCCGCAGCCCTCGATCACCACCTTCGCGCCGGAGTTCCGAACGGCAAACCGCTCCCCTGCGCGCCCGGCGGCGAACAGGTAGCCGTCCGTTGCGCCATAAAGAACCGTGTTGCCGATGATGGTATTCTCCGCCGCGACAATCGGGCTGGCCATCGGCGGCCGCACGACAATCGTGCCCCCCGACAGACCCTTGCCCACATAGTCATTGGCGTCACCCGACACTTCCAGCTTCAAACCCGGTGCCGCAAAGGCGCCCAGCGATTGCCCGGCAGACCCCGTCAGCTTCACCGTCAAATGGTTCGGCTGCAACGAATTGCGCATCCCGAACCGTTTCACGATATGGCTGGAAATCCGCGTGCCAACGGTCCGGTGCGTGTTCTGCACCGCATAGCCCAACTGCATCTTCTCCCCGTCTTCAAGGAACCGATGCGCATCCTGCACGATCTGTGCATCCAGCGTATCAGGCACCACGTTGCGCGGCTTGTTGCGGTCATAAACCGTCTCTCGCGCACCATCGACAGTGATCAGCAGCGGGTTCAGATCCAGATCATCCAGATGCGCGGACCCGCGCGACACCTGCGTCAGCAGATCCGCCCGCCCGACCACCTCATCCAGACTACGCGCCCCGATGGAAGCAAGGATTTCCCGCACCTCAGTGGCATAGAAGGTAATCAGGTTGACCACCTTGTCCGCGTTCCCGGTGAACTTCTCCCGCAGGCTTTCGTCCTGCGTACAGACACCAACGGGACAGGTATTGCTCTGGCACTGACGCACCATGATGCAGCCCATGGCGATCAACGCCGCCGTGCCGATCCCGTATTCCTCCGCACCCAGCATCGCCGCCATGACAATGTCACGCCCGGTGCGCAAACCACCGTCCGTGCGCAGCGTCACCCGGTCCCGCAGGTTGTTCATGCTCAGAACCTGATGCGCCTCAGTCAGGCCCATCTCCCACGGTAGACCCGCATATTTGATCGACGTCGCCGGAGACGCCCCCGTGCCACCGTTGTGACCCGAGATCAGAATGATGTCCGCCTTCGCCTTCGCCACACCCGCCGCAATCGTTCCCACACCGGAGGATGCAACCAGTTTCACCGTCACCTTGCAGCGTGGATTGATCTGTTTCAGGTCATAGATCAGCTGCGCGAGGTCTTCGATGGAGTAGATATCATGGTGCGGCGGCGGAGAGATCAGCGTCACCCCCTTCGTGGAGTGCCGCAGCCGCGCGATCAGGTCCGTGACCTTCATCCCCGGCAACTGCCCGCCTTCACCCGGCTTGGCACCCTGCGCAACCTTGATCTCCAGCTCTTCACACTGGTTCAGATACTCTGCCGTGACGCCAAAACGCCCCGACGCGACCTGCTTGATCTTCGCACTTGGGTTATCCCCATTCGGCTCCGGCACGAAATGCGCGGGATCTTCCCCGCCTTCACCACTGTCCGACTTCGCCCCGATCCGGTTCATCGCCACGTTCAACGTCTTGTGCGCCTCCGGGCTCAACGCGCCCAGGCTCATCCCCGGCGTCACAAACCGCTTCCGGATGGCGGTAATGCTCTCCACCTCTTCCAGCGCAATCGCCTTGCCCAGCGGCTTGATGTCCAGCAAATCGCGCAGATGAATAGGCGGGTTCGACTGCATCTTGGCCGAATACTGCTTCCACATGTCATAAGACGCCCGGTTGCAGGCCATCTGCATCATGTGCATCGACGAGGCTTCCCACGCGTGGGTCTCTCCTGACTGCCGCGCCTTGTAGAAACCGCCGATCGGCATCACCACATCATCACCGCGCCAGCCCTTGGCATGCACCTCTTCCGCCTTGCGCTGAATGCCGGTGACACCAATGCCCGAAATCCGGCTGGTCATGCCGGGGAAATACTCCGCGCACATCGCGCGGCTCAGGCCCACAGCTTCAAAGTTCAGCCCACCACGGTACGAGGAAATCACCGAAATCCCCATCTTCGCCATGATCTTGAGCAGACCCTGATCAATCGCCTCACGATAGCGCTGAATCGCCTGTGTTAGGGTCACATCCAGCAGCCCGCGCTGGATCCGGTCATTCAGTGAATCCTCCGCCAGATAGGCGTTCACCACCGTCGCGCCGCAGCCGATCAGCACTGCAAAGTAATGCGGGTCCACACATTCCGCCGACCGCACGTTCAGCGAACAGAACGTGCGCAAGCCATTGCGCGTCAGATGCGAATGCACCGCACTCGTCGCAAGGATCATCGGCATCGCGACCTTGCCATCCGCGCTCATATGATCCGTCAGCACGATATGCCCCGCGCCGGACCGCACAGCATCCTCCGCTTCGGCTCTGATACGGGCCAATTCGGCATTCAGGTCCCCCCCGGCAGGGAAGGTACAATCAATCGTCACCACGTCCGAATTGAAGTGCTTGAACAGCTCATCAAACTGCGCATTGCCCACAAACGGGCTGTCCAGCACCAGAATCTCCGTCTGGCTACTGTCCTCATCCAGCACGTTCTTGAGGTTCCCGAACCGCGTCTTCAGGCTCATCACCCGGAACTCCCGCAGGCTGTCAATCGGCGGGTTCGTCACCTGGCTAAAGTTCTGCCGGAAGAAATGGCTCAACGGCCGGTACTGCTTGGACAGCACCGCCGACGGCGTATCGTCCCCCATCGACGCCAGCGTTTCCTTCCCGTCCTCCGCCATCGGCGCCAGGATCTGCTCCAGTTCCTCAATCGAATAGCCCGCCGCCACCTGACGCCTGCGCAATTCGTTGCCTTCAAACAGCGGCGCTTCCTCTACCGCGGCCAGCGGCTCATCCAACTCGACAATCTTGCCAACCCATTCGCCAAATGGCAGGGCGGCAGACATCTTGTCCTTCAACTCCTGATCGTGCAGCAGGATGCCTTTCTTCATATGCACCCCGATCATCTGACCGGGGCCCAGCGCACCCTTCTCCACCACATTCGCCTCATCCAGCGGCACCATGCCCGCCTCGGACCCCGCGATCAGCATCCCGTCACCCGTCACCACATAGCGCATGGGCCGCAGCCCGTTCCGGTCCAGCCCGGCACAAACCCAGCGCCCGTCGGTCATCGCCAAAGCGGCAGGCCCATCCCAGGGCTCCATCACGGAGTTGCAATAGGAATACATGTCCCGCCAGGGCTGCGGCAGTTCCACCGCCTGCTTGGACCACGACTCCGGCACCAGCATGGTCTTCGCCATCGGGGCCGACCGCCCCGCGCGCACCAGAACCTCAAAAACAGAGTCTAATGCAGCCGAATCCGACGATCCCGCCGCTACAATCGGCTTGATGTCCTCGGCCATATCGCCAAAGGCCGAGGACGCCATGCGGATCTCATGGCTCTTCATCCAGTTCATGTTGCCCTTGAGGGTGTTGATCTCCCCGTTATGGGCGAGCATCCGGAACGGCTGCGCCAGCCACCACTGCGGGAAGGTGTTGGTGGAATACCGCTGGTGATAAATCGCAAAGGCGCTTTCAAACCGGTCGTCCTGCAAATCGGGATAGAACTCCGCCACCTGCTCGGCCAGCATCATGCCTTTGTAGATAATCGACCGGCACGACATCGACGCAATATACAGCGTCGGCACCTGTGCCGCGATCGCCGCTTTCTCGATCCGCCGCCGGATCACATAAAGCTCTCGCTCAAACGTGTCCTCATCCACGCCCTTGGAGTTGGAGATCAGGATCTGCTCAATCTCGGGCCGGGTCGCATTCGCCTTCTCCCCCAGCATGGAGATATCGACCGGCACATGCCGCCAGCCGTAAATGTAATACCCCATGCGCAGCACTTCCGTCTCCACGATGGTCCGGCAAATCTCCTGCGCGCCGAAATCCGTGCGCGGCAGAAACACCTGCCCCACGGCCAGCAGTTCATCGGTCTTGGGATGATGCCCCGTACGCCGCACCTGATCGTAGAAGAAATTCGCAGGGATCTGCACATGGATGCCCGCGCCGTCACCGGTCTTGCCGTCCGCATCCACCGCACCCCGGTGCCAGATCGCCTTCAGCGCCTTGATGCCGTTTTCCACAACCGACCGGCTGCGTGTCCCGTCGATGTTCACCACCAAACCAACCCCGCAAGAGGAATGCTCCTCCTCCGGCGCGTACAAACCCGTCTCGGCCATCATCGCCCGTTTGGCTTCTTCGCGCGCTACCCATGCGTCATCATATTTGGTCATTGGGTTTACTCCTCAGCTGGCGCAAACAGCGCGATTGTCTCTGTCGTGGTCATTTTGCGGTGATCGCCCGCAATGGCGTATCCCTGCGGGCACTGATCGGCGAAAAACTCCACCTTCAGCACCCCGCCGCCCGCGTTGGGAAACAGCCCCGCCGCAAGGTTCTTGGCATCGTCGTGTTTCGTCCCATACCAAAGCGTCGATCCACAGGTGCCGCAGAACGCGCGGGTCGCCCAGTCAGATGAATCGTAGACCTTGACCGGGCCTTCAACCGTGATGCTCCCCGGCACCGTCTCAAGGGAAAAGAACGCGCCTGACGTGTGCTGCCGACACATGTCGCAATGACAGGCACGCAAACGCGGGTTGTCCACTTCTGCGGTGATCTGAACCGCACCGCACAGGCATTGGCCGTTGATTTTCTTTGTCATGACGGTTCCTTCACAAAGGGATGTCTGGCCTCGTATTCGGCCTTGCTCACCCGTTCCACATCGCCGGCCAACGCATAGCCGTCCGGGTGCCGGTCGGCATAGACGATCCGCACCAGCTTCGCGCCGCCCGCGTTCTCGAACAGCCCCGGCGCCAACTCGAAATACCCCGCATCCGGCCCTTCGGGATACCGGAACCACACAGCAGACCCGCAGGTGTCACACCATGCCCGCTCCCCGATAGCCGAAGACCGATGCGTCTTCACGGGTCCTGTGATCTTGACCCGCTCCTGCGGCACCCCGATGCCCATCTGAACAGAACCGCTCCACCGCGTGCACATCTCGCAATGGCAGGCGGAAATGTCGCCCAACGGACCGGTCACCGTGACACGGCATGCACCACACAGGCAGTGGCCCTTGATCTCTTCAGACATTTTTAACGTCCTCCGGCATTTGCATCAGTGTCTCTGACCTAACGAGTTACTGTTTGGTAAAGGGAGCGTGCGTTAACGGTGTACAGGTTGTGTACAGCCTGTGTACGGGCCGTGCCCCCCTCGTGCTCACTCCGCCGCCACCGAAGCGGCAGCGTTGAACCCCTCCAAAATCGCCTCTGCGCAGTCCCGGCCATCCTTGATCGCCCAGACCACCAAAGACGCACCGCGCACGATGTCACCCACAGCATAAACGCCATCGGCTTCGGTCCGGCCCGATACGTATTCGGCTTTGATCGTGCCCCAGCGGTTGACCGGCAGATCAGGGCAATCCCACAGCGTCGGCAGGTCTTCGGCCTCGAAACCCAGCGCCATGATCACCAGATCCGCGTCCTCGACATAATCCGCGCCGTCAATCACCTCCGGTGCCTGACGCCCCGTGGCATCAGGTGCGCCCAGACGCATCTTCTGCACCATCACACCGCTTATCGGATCACCGGTGAACCCTTTGGGCGCGCTCAGCCACTCAAAGACCACGCCTTCTTCCTCGGCGTTCTGCACTTCGCGCTGGCTGCCCGGCATATTCGCCCGGTCACGGCGGTACAGACACTTCACGCTTGTCGCCCCCTGCCGCACGGATGTCCGCACACAATCCATCGCAGTGTCACCACCGCCGATGACCACAACGCGCTTGCCATCGGCATTCAGGCTGCCATCGTCAAAGGCGGGCACATCATCGCCAAAACTTTTCTTGTTGCTGACGGTCAGGAAATCAATCGCCCGCACCAGCCCCTGCGCACCCACGCCGGGGGCCTGCAAGTCCCTGCTTTTATAGACACCTGTGGCGATAATCACCGCATCATGCGCCTCGCGGATCGCCTCGAAGGAGATGTCTTCGCCGACGTTGCAGTTCAGCTTGAAGGTCACCCCGCCCTGCTCAAGCTGTTCATTGCGCCGCATCACCACGTCTTTCTCCAGCTTGAAGCCGGGAATGCCATAGGTCAGCAACCCGCCTGCGCGGTCGTAGCGGTCATACACCGTGACCTGCACCCCCTGCCGCCGCAGCACATCCGCCGCCGCCAGCCCGCCGGGACCTGCACCAATGATGCCCACGCTTTCGGTGCGCTCCGCTGCGGGTTTGATCGGCTTGACCCAGCCTTCTTCCCACGCCGTATCGGTAATGTACTTCTCCACCGACCCGATGGTCACAGTGCCATGGCCCGACTGCTCAATCACGCAATTGCCTTCGCACAGACGGTCCTGCGGGCAGATGCGGCCACAGATCTCCGGGAAGGTGTTCGTCGCCTGTGACAGTTCATAGGCTTCCTGCAACCGCCCCTCCGCCGTCAGACGCAGCCAATCGGGGATATTGTTGTGCAGCGGGCAGTGCGACTGACAATACGGCACGCCACACTGACTACAGCGCGCGGCCTGCTCCTTGGCCTTGGCGTCAGCGTACTCTGCGTAAATCTCTTTGAAGTCTTCCCGGCGTAAATCAGGGGGACGCTTCTCGGGCATATCCCGCTCGATGTTCACAAATTTCAGCATCGGCTGCTTTGCCATGGTACTGTTCTCCCGAAAGACACTCGAATGCCCCCAGTAAACCAGTTCGCGAGGATATTAAAGTCAGTATTGCTGACCTAAATACCAGAAATTTGAAGTATGGCCAGACTATGCCGCACACATTGGGTGATTTATAGGTCCGATACGGACCTAACCGACCATCAACGCCACCAAGGCCACGCCGCCCACAACGATTCGCCACCATCCAAACAGCGCGTAACCATGCTTGCTCACATAGTCCAAAAGCCACCGCACCACGAATACAGCTGAGATAAAGGCCATCACAAAGCCCACCGCAATCTCCCCCATCGCGGAGGCATCCAGCACGTCACGGTTCTGGTAAAGATCATAGGCAAACGCCCCCGCCATCGTCGGCATCGACAGAAAGAAGGAGAACTCCGCCGCCGCCCGTTTCCCCACTCCAAGAAGCAGCGCACCAACAATCGTGGAGCCTGATCGGGAGGTGCCGGGAATCATCGCAAGGCATTGAATAAACCCGATCTTCACAGCCACCGATATCGGCAACCGCATGGCATCTACATGCCGTGGCTCGGGTGCAATCCGCTCCACCAGCAACAGCACGATACCGCCCAGTATCAACATGATGGCAATCAGCATCGGCGTCTCAAACAACACCGTCTTGATGAACCCATGGGCCATCACACCAATGACAACAGCAGGCAAAAACGCCAGCAGCACCGACCAGATAAACCGTCGCGCCTGCGGATCATTCGGCGCGGCCGCAAACACTGCCCACAGCCTGCCTGCATAGATCGTCAGGATCGCCAGCACCGCGCCCAGCTGGATCACCACTTCAAACGTGCGGCCCGCACTTTCAAATCCCAGAAAATGCCCCGCCAACAACAGATGCCCGGTGGACGACACCGGGATGAACTCCGTCAGCCCTTCCAACAAACCGAGAAAGGCAGCAACCAACGTGGTCGAGGCGTCCATTACCCGTTGCGCAGGTTCTGTGCGGATTGTTTGATCGCGTCATACTGGCCCGAGGGGCGGAAACGCCACAGATAGTCCGGCAGCACTGATTCCATCGACGTCGGCGCGATACCCAGATCACCAAAGGTCTTCACGCCGTCACCCACCACATTGTCGTGGCGCAGGTTCTTGAGCTGGTCGCGCGTGATCATGCCGTTGGGGATCAGACCAAAGGAAATCGCCTGCACCATGTCAAAGCCAAACGCCATGATCCGTGCGATCCACATCGGCATGTTCAGGATCACCCGCCGCCGCATGATCACATCCAGCATCCGCTGCATAAGCCCCCGGAATGTCTCAACTTCCGGTCCGCCCAGCTCGTAAGTACCACCTTCGGCCGCACCCGTAACACCCATCTCAGCCGCCGCGGCAACATCATCCACATAGACCGGCTGGAACCGCGTCTTGCCACCGACAACCGGCAGAAACGGGCTCATCCGGGTCATGCCCGCAAAGCGGTTAAAGAACTGATCTTCCGGCCCAAAAACGATGGAGGGGCGCAGGATCATCGCATCCGGCATGTACTTGAGCACACCCGCTTCCCCTTCCCCCTTGCTGGAAGAATAGTCGCTGTCCGCGTCCATATCCGCCCCGATGGCCGAGACATGGACCATCCGCGCAACACCATTTTCCGCAGCCAACCCCGCAATCCGTGTGGCCCCTTCGGCCTGCACCGCATCAAACCTGTTCTTCCCGGCTTCCGCCAGAATGCCAACGCAGTTCACCACAGCCTCCGCCCCCTGCATCGCCGCCGCGACAGAGGCGTCATCCCGCACATTGCACAGGACCGGCTCCACCTGCCCGACAACGCCGTAGGGACGCACAAACAGCGCCTCATTCGGCCGCCGCACCGCGACGCGCACACGCCAGCCCGCCTTTGCCATACGCCGGGCAATATACCGGCCGACAAAGCCGGAACCGCCATAGATCGTTACCAGTTTGGACATAGTGGAAATCCTCATGCGCCTTGGGCTCGCTTCCCGTTGATGTACCTCTCTGACCCGCGCCAAACAAGCGCAATTGCGCCTTGGCGCCTCAAGTCAGGGGGAGTCACCCCATTTTAGCGCGAATATGCAATTGACACCCGGCAACGGCCCGCTTAAATGCAGCCCTCACGTGCCCAGGTGGCGGAATGGTAGACGCGCTAGCTTCAGGTGCTAGTACTGGCAACGGTGTGGAGGTTCGAGTCCTCTCCTGGGCACCAATTTATCCGAACATAGATGACCTTAAGAGCTCAAAATCATTGAGTTTTTAATCGCTTTCAAGTATCAATCTGAACATAGCGGAACACTCGATACCCCCGAAAAACTAGTCATTGGGGGTATCTTTGGGGGTACTCTACCCCAAGCGTGAGGTTGATACCCCCAATGCCCCTAACGGACCTGAAAATCAGAAAAGCTACGAATCGGGATAAACCGTACAAACTAGCCGACGGCAACGGACTATTCCTGCTGATAAAACCAAATGGGTCAAAGCTCTGGCAACAGAAGTACCGCCACTTTGGCAAAGAGCGGCTTCTGTCTCATGGACCGTACCCAGATGTAACTCTGGCACAGGCGCGGCAGAAACGAGATGAGGCCCGCGCATTGCTGGCAGGAGGAGGTGATCCCTCTGTTCAGAAGCGGCTTGATCAAATTGAAGCCAAGACTCAGGCCCGAACGACTTTTATCTTGGTTGCTGAGGAATACCTTCAACAAGCGATTGATCGAGAACTCGCAGAAGCCACGATGCGCAAAAAGATCTGGCATGTGCATACCTTGGCTGCAGCCCTGCACCACCGACCAATCAATGAGATTACCTCTGCTGAGGTTTTGCACCTGTTGAAGAAGGTTGAACACAGTGGGCGGCGAGAGACTGCCAAGAAACTGCGTGGGACCCTTTCTGCAGTCTTTCGCTTGGCTATCGTGACACTGCGAGCGGAGAACGATCCTACGCAAGCGATCAAAGGGGCACTGCTGCCAGTTAAGGCGACCAACCGCGCTGCTATCACTGACGAGAAGGTGTTTGGGCAGTTCTTGCGTGACCTGGACGCATACACTGGCGCTGGCGTGATCAAAGACGCCCTACTATTCCAGATTCTCACCATGACCCGACCAGGAGAGGTTCGCGGCGCAAAGCAACGAGAGTTCGATCTTGAGGCTGCTACCTGGACTATTCCCGCTGAACGCATGAAGATGCGGCGTGATCATGTGGTGCCACTGTCTACCCAAGCGCTAGAACTAGTTCATCGCAACTGGATCGACGTCGAAGGCGTGGAACTGATTTTTCCTTCGCTAAACTCTAACCGTAAGTGGTTGTCTGAAAACGCCTTTAACTCAGCAATGCGCCGAATGGGGTACTCAAAGGAGGAAGTAACGGCTCACGGCTTCCGCGCGACGGCCAGCACTATCTTGAACACACATGGGTTTGATGCTGATGTGATTGAGGCAGCACTGGCACATCAAGATCAAAATGCTATCAGACGCACCTACAACCGCGCGACCTACTGGAACAAACGGGTTAGCTTGATGCAAGCTTGGGCCGTTCTCAGTTCTCGCCTCAAAGCGAAAAACGGTACCTGAAATTTTTCGTTTCGGCAGCCATCTGAAGGGTTGGAAATTCTCGTTCATGGAGTTCAGTTCCGCACAATACTCTATCTAAATTAAAAGGTTAGCTGCACAAATTTATTCCTCTTGCCCGCCATAGGCTCAGGGTTCACCAACCAGTAAGAATTTGAAGCACAACTCTACCCTAAACTGAAACTTCCGACCTTATGTGGATTGCTTCCTTAGGGTCAAACTGTAGGAAAATGTCGTCTTACGTTTCTTTAGGCGATGAAAAATAGACCTGATTAACCAATACCGTCTTTGGAAGCCTTCGCGTTTCTACCAATCTGGAGGCAGCATGGCGTACCGACCCCTTAACTACCTCTGTGCGAGAACCTTGCTGACCATGGCTCAGCAAAAACCTTGACAGGCTATGAGGTACAGGTGCCAAATATAAATCTTAAACACTCCTGTTATTACAGAATTTTAGGATTTCAATTATGTCACGGCTATTTCTCTTAGCAGCGATAGGATCATACCTATTTCTGCCCAATCTCCAAGTAGCGGCCACGACGATTGAATTGACAGTGTCGGGAGAAGTGACGGGAGTCTCACGTGGTCTCGTTCAGCGTCCTCCGTTCGGTTTTGTAATCCCTACGGACGACGTCGCAGGCCCAGGAAATGTCGCTCTAGATGACGCTGTTGAGCTTCGGTTCCGCTTCGATCCTGACGCTTTAGATAACACGGCGCTAAGCACTGTACGAATCGGTGGTTCAGAGTGGCAGTTTCAAGGGGAAGTTCTTCGCATTGTGGAAAACGATCGTGGTTTTGGTGGAGACAAATCTGATCAGTTTGGAGTTAGCGGAGGATCTAGTGCGGGAACTAATTATGTCTTAACAAGCTCAGGAACTGAAGATTCGCTCACCCCAAACCTACAACATAGGTTCAGCTTTTCCATCTCAGAGCATGGTACTTTCTCTGACCCCTCCCAACTATTGACAGAGAGCTCTTTCCCACTGTCTTCGTCTGATGTGACAGTCTCCAACACAACCAATGGTATAGGCAACATTACAGGGTTTGCCAAAAATCCTGAAAGAGACTTCGCTTCATATGGCGCGTTTCCTTACGTTGGAGAGGGCTACTCTGTCGATTTTTCGATCAATCCACAATCACTTAGTATACGCGATACTGATGATCCAGAAAACGGAGGAAATCTCAACCCTCCGCAATCGGCTGGAATTGATGTGTATAGTGGCTTGCTGATTGAGGCAAATCAGTTCGATGCTTCAAGACCGACAGTAGTCGCGACTCATGGGTGGCAGCGCGACGTGGTTCAAATCGATTTCCTAGCCGGTGTCTTGGACGGGCCGATAACTCGAAGATTTTCTGCGTTAGCACCAAATGAAGTATTTGAAACTGTTGATTTTAGTGCTGAAATAAGTGCCGCTCTGTTAGAAAAGATTGGCGATGACGCCAACATCTTGATTTATGCTTGGCCTGAAGCTTCTACTGGGGTGCAAGGTGCAGCCTATCTTGCTGGTGGCGGCCTGACTCGTATTGGAGATGATCTAGGCAGTAGTTTGTTGGAGAGATTAGGGGTCGGATACAATAAAGATCTCCAATTCATCGGTCATAGCTTCGGCACAGGCGTAAACGCCCGAGCTGTACAAATTCTTAATAACAGTGGTGTCGAAACTACACAATTTACGATGCTTGATGCTCCAACAGATCCCGTCTCTGAATTTGAAGCCCTTCGGCTCGATCCGCTGAATTTCGCCTCACTTCCCGATACCGTTGAACGGGTAGAGAACTACTATGGTACTGCGGACGGAATTGGCGGCGCATTTGGTAAACCTTTATTCTTAGGGGAAGATTATTCGCTTCACGGCCTTGATCATTCTGAAGTCTGGAAAGAGTATGTGCGAACTATCTTAGATCCAAGTGAAGAAACAGGTGGGTTTTTCTATTCAGTTCTTCTAGATGAAGGTGGATATCGCCCAACAGTATCTACTTATCAACGCATGCAACCAATCGTAGATCTTACCTTTGAGAAGTTTAATCGTTTTGAAAATGCAAATTCAACAAGCGATGGACAATTCGAGCTAATTGAAGGTTCAGATGCATACGCTACATTTTTGTTAGATTTGCCTAATGAAGCTTCAATTCTATCATTTGAGTTGGAGTTTTTAAGCGTTGCCCAGTATGATTGGCTCGAAGTTTTTTGGGAACAGACCAGCCTTTTCTCGAGCCTTGCGACGATGGCGCCCGAAGGCAGCTATACACTAGCTCTCAATATGGAAAGGTTTGCAGGGCAGACTGGTGAGCTATCGTTTTTACTTTCTGATAACAGCGACGCAGATACCTCGCTTTGACCCTCCCCCACTGAATTGGTCCTCCGCTATGTTTAGGAAAACGGAGGAGACACATGGCCAACAAGCGACCAAAGCCGG
>NZ_CANMQS010000007.1 GCF_947500075.1 uncultured Sulfitobacter sp.
CTTTGGTCGCTTGTTGGCCATGTGTCTCCTCCGTTTTCCTAAACATAGCGGAGGACCAATTCAGTGGGGGAGGGTCACAGGTTACAAAGATGAGTCAGATATAAGGTTGCCCACATGAAAGACGTTCCAGCGTCTTGCATGTGGGGCTTGAATAAGGGCTGAGGCGAAAGCCTCGGTCCTCCCTATTTGAACAGACCGAGGTCAGCCAAACAACAACTGACAAATGATTCATTTGTGTCGTTTCGTCAACCCTGACGTTCGGTCGATAGCATCATGAGGTTTATCGATGCACGACTTGAAAGTGACGCCCGCCATGGCGTCCGTAATCAAACTGGCACGAGCGCTGAAAATTCCATACTCGTGGATTTCGGCATACTATCCCGGCCTTAACTTTGGTCGCATCGCTGACGTTGTGAAGGGGCGCTTGTTCCCGAACGTGCCGCCAGCGGAGGCATTGCCGCCAGACTTCCCAAAGTCGGTGTAACAACGCCAGAGGGCGGCTCACAGTCCGCCCTCTTTCAACGTCCAAAGCTTGGACACGCCATCCATTCCAGCCTCAGTGACCAGCCCATCCTTCTTGATGGTGTTTATGGAAATGCCAATCCGCTTCCGCAGCAAGCGCAACGTATCCGCATCGCCCTCTATCATCTGATCTATTGCCCATGCGTCCGCGATCTGGCGGGCTGTGAGCGGATCGGAGGCTTCCCTAAGCTGTGTCAGAATGAAGCGCTTCAAGTGGCCCTTGGGTGCCGTGTGGCGCGGTATGAAGCCGTCATGGTAGGTTGTTGGTGGCTTGGCTGTAGGGTCAAACAGCGTGACGCAGGCGTCAATGTGCTTGATGCTTGTTCGCACCCGCTCTGCCTCTGCCGTGATATTGCCGAGTAGCTTGGTTAACTCTTTCCGCTTGGCATTCAAGCCTGATACGGTGTTGGGACGTTCATAATCTACAGTGTTTTCCATGCCTCTTTATGGCTAACCATTTAAGATTATGTAATAACCTTATTTGGTGAGTTTGCTCCATAATGCCGCAAACTGAACGAGGTAGGTGTCTAGTAAACTAGGGGCACCTCACCCCATCAAAAGCCCCTTCCGTTTGGATGCTGCGATCTTGTCGCGGATGCTTTCTGCCGTCACTTCGCGTTCGAACTGCGCAAACGACAGAAGCATGTTCAACGTGAGCCGCCCCATGCTGGTCGCCGTGTTGAAGCTTTGCGTGAGGGCGCGTGAGGTCATTCCGATGATCAAGAGTTTTCGGATGTATCTGTCGCCCTTCTTTGTGATGCGCCCGAGGCGTTCCTTTCCGCCGCTGGATTTATTGAGCGGTGTCAGACCCAGCCACGCGGCCAAGTCGCGTCCGGTCTCGAACTGTTTTGCATCGCCGAGCTGCATTACAGCGAATCCAAACGTTACGAACGGCAGTTCTAGACCGTCCAGATCGACGACAGATCCGCTCGATGATCTGATGCTGCGCCGCCTTCGACATCCGCGGAGAGTCCCACTGCCGCCGGATGCTGCGATCAGCATGGACAGCTCGAAAACGTCCTTATTTGCCATTGGGTTCGGGGAATGGGGACTGGCAAGGTTCTGTCCGCTTCAATACGTACAAATTTGCGATACTCTAACCGCGAGGCGCCATCACAGGTTCATTCTCCCTGAGGGAGTTATCGGTGCACTCCAGAATGATGTCCGGGACTGATTCTGAAGATTGATCGACAGATCCACACATTTGCAGGGCCTGTCGCAAGTTCGGATCGCTCCCCAGATAATGCCACACCGTACGCACACAATTGATATCCATGCGGCCCTGGGTTTCGGCCATCATGCAAAGGCCTGACAAATAGCTCGGTCGTTGTTGATCAGAACAGAACAGCATCGTGGCCCAGAGGCTACGTCCGCTGCCCTCTTCGCGCTCCAGAACAGTGATGCGTTGGACGGCTTCAAGTGCGATTCCGGAATACTTGACCGTGGTCGGGCTTATGAAGGTTTGATCCTCTGAATACCGCTCTACCGTTTTGGTGAGCCAGGCGTCATTTTCACGGTACAGCCGCACCAGTGACCTGATCAGGTTTCCGCCCGCCGAAGGGGCTGCGAGATAGACGTGATAATACCCCTCATGGCGTTCCAGCAGGCCGGTATCCGTGCGTGACGGTTGAATGATACTATTGAGGATGTTTTCAAAGAGTGTTGGTTTAACGCCAAGGTTTGGCGGGCGCAGGCGGATGATGGCCTTGAACGCATCATGCGGCAGCAGAATTTCATGATCATCCACGCCGAAGAAGTCACACACCCGGCGCAGCGTCGCCAGCGAGGGTTGGGCATGACCGTTCAGGTACTTGTTGAACTGTTGACGGTTGAAACCGGCCTGTCGGCAAATGTCCGATGTGGATTTACCATAGCTGCAGAGCAGGCGAAGGTTTTCCTGAAGATGCGAATTCGACATAGCATTTTATGCTTGTTTATGCTGATACAAGTCAACCAGCATACGCTCCGCTGCCTGTAGAGAATATCCACACCTCCAATGACTCCGTACTCTCTGGGAAAAATATGATCAAATTAATCCTGACAGGAGA
Source organism: uncultured Sulfitobacter sp. (assembly GCF_947500075.1). Taxonomy (GTDB): domain Bacteria; phylum Pseudomonadota; class Alphaproteobacteria; order Rhodobacterales; family Rhodobacteraceae; genus Sulfitobacter. The sequence continues at coordinate 2,571 of NZ_CANMQS010000007.1, forward strand.
GTCTCATGCTGCACTTCAGATTTACACAGACCGACACATCCATCACCGGGACGGCGGGCGCGATCGCCGCTGCGGCGTTCCTATGGGCCGCCCCTGCGGCCCAGGCTGAAACCCTGACCATCGCTGTGCCGTCGGACCCTGGCTATCTGGATCCGGCCTATTGGGGTTCGACCGTAGATCAGTTCCTGATCGACAATCTGTATCCGCGCCTCGCCAAGCCAGTGCCCGGTGACGAATGGAAGTTCGAACTGGACGCCGCGGAATCGGTGGATTTGTCGGACCCGTTGAAAATCGTCTTTGAGCTGAAGCAGGGCATCATGTGGACGGGCGGCTATGGCGAACTGACCGCAGAGGATGTCGAATACTCCTATGAGCGCCACATCGATCCGGATCTGGAATCCGGCATTGTGACAGAGTTCCAGTATCTGGAAGATGTCGAAGTCACCGGCAAATACACCGGCATCATTCATCTGAGCGAGCCTTATGCGCCCTTCTGGGGTGCCACGCTGACCTTCACCAGTGGCGCCATCATCTCGAAGGCCGCTGCGGATGAAGCGGGCGGCTGGTTCGAATCCACACCCGTTGCAACGGCAAGCGCCTATATGCTCAAAGAGTTTGAACCCGGCAACAAGCTGGTGCTGGAGCGCAATCCCGCCTGGACCGGCGAGACCGGCGATTTCGATGAAATCGTCCTGCTGCCCATCGGTGATGAGAACGCATCCGAGTTGGCCTTTGCCGCGGGCGAGTTGGATTACACCCGCACCTCGGCTGCCAATTACGAGACGCTGATCGCCAACCCGCCCGCTGGCGGGGTCGTGAAGCTGGCCCAGACGCTGGACCCGCTGTTTCTGGGCATCACCCAGACAACCGAGCTTCTGGCTGATGTCAAAGTCCGCCGCGCGATCCAGTTGGCGCTGGATATCCCAACGATCCTGGCCGCCACCACCGGCGGGCATGGCCTGCCCGCCACCGGCTTTGTGCCGGCTGGTTTCCCCGGTCACCGCGCAGAGGTCACCCTGACCCGCGATCTGGATCAGGCCCGCGCATTGCTGGCCGAAGCGGGGGCCGAAGGGCTGGTGGTGCGTCTGGACTATGTAAACAACACCACCCGTGACACTGCCGCACAGATCATGCAGGCCAACCTGGCCGAGGCAGGCATCACGCTTGAGCTGAACGGCCAGGATGAGGGCACGTTCTGGAGCCTTGATGAAATCCGCGCCGCCGATCTGCAACTGCATTTGAAGGCCTGGACGGGCAATCCCGAGGGCTATTACACGATGCAGTACTTCGTCGAGGATCAGATCGGCTACTGGAACTGGGAGGGCTATGCCAACGATGAGTACAACGCCCTGTTGGCCCAGGCCCGTACAACCGAGGACGATGCCGCGCGCGGCGAGATTTACAAGACGCTTCAATTGATGCTGGAGGAAAGCGGCAGCTTTGTCTTTGTCTCGCAGGAACCAACCGTGATCCTGCACCGTGACACGATCATTCCCGGCATTCTGCCCGATGGTCGGCCTGTGTTTCATGCGTTCAAAAAAGCGGAGTAACGCCTGAACCCAAGGATCAGGCGGGAACACGCCCTGCGCCCGCCCGATCCTGATCCCTTGCGCCATTCCGCCCTGAAAAGAGCTTTCCGATGCTTGTTTACATTCTCAAACGCACCGGGCTTGGAATTCTCGTCCTGATTTTGGCGATCTCAAGCCTTTACGTGCTGATTCAGGCCGCACCCGGTGATCCGGCCAGCGCCATGCTGGGCCCACGCGCGACGCCTGACCTGAAAGCCGCGATCACCGAGAAGCTGGGGCTGGACAAGCCCATGCCGGTGCAGGTGTTCAACTATCTGATCAGCGTGCTGAGCGGTGATCTTGGGACCGATCTGAAAAGCAAGCAGCCGGTGACTGATACGCTGGCCATCCATCTGCCGCGCACCATCGAACTTCTGGCCGCATCACTGTTTGTGGCCGCCGCCCTTGGCATTCCCTTGGGCTGCATCGCCGCCGTGCGCCGCAACAGCCTGTTTGACCGGTTGATCGGTATTCTGTCGGTCAGCGTCATTGCGGTGCCTGCGGTGATCCTTGCCATCTTTGGCATGCTGATCTTTGCCGCCGGGCTGGGCTGGGTGCCCGCCATCGGCGCGGGCGAAGATGACGGCCTGTTGGGCAAGTTGCATCATTTGATCCTGCCTGCATTCGCCGTGGGGATCGGCTGGGTCGGGTATCTGGCGCGGCTGGTGCGCGCCTCGATGATTGAGGTGCTGTCGACCAATTTCATCCGCAATGCCCGTGCCTTTGGCCTGTCTAAAAACCGGATCATCTATCGTTATGCCCTTCGGATTGCGATTGCACCGACGATCACCGTAATCGGCATTGGCGTCGGCGTGATGATGGGCAGCGCGGTGTTTGTGGAAATCGTCTTTGCCCGGCCCGGCATCGGCAAGCTGATGTATGAGGCCGTGATCCTGCGCAACTACCCGGTGTCGCTGGGCGCGGTGCTGGCGGCGTCGACCATTCTGATCGTGGCCACGACCGTCTCGGACATTCTGAACGCGATCATTGATCCCCGGTTCATGGAGACAGGCGAATGAGCGCGCTGGACACCTCTCCACCCAAACGCAGCAATGCCTTTTTCAGCGGCCTGATGCGCCTGATGCGTGATCCGATGGGGGCTGTAGGCGTGGTTCTGGTGACGTTGCTGGTCCTCTCGGCGCTCTTTGCCGGTGTGCTGGCCCCGTTTGATCCGGCAGCCATTGACGTGCCAAACAAGCTACAATCCCCTTCGGCAACCCACTGGTTGGGCACGGATCAGCTGGGCCGTGACGTGCTGTCGCGCGCGCTCTATGGCGGGCAGATTGCCTTGACCGTCGCACTGGTCTCGACTGCCCTGTCCGTCGGTATTGGGGTGGTCCTTGGCATGGTGGCCGGGTTCGGCCCGCGCTGGCTGGACAACCTGATCGTGCTCAGCTTTGACACGGTGCGGGCCTATCCGGTGATCATTCTGGCGCTGGCTGTTGGCCCGATCTTTGGCGCAGGGCTGAAAACCGTGATCGGCATTCTGGTGGTCACCTCGATACCCTACTACGGACGGATCGTGCGGACCTCGGTGATCTCGGCCTCAAAGGCGGATTATGTCGAGGCGCTGATGGCCATGGGGATGAGCCGCGTGCGCATCGTCGCGCGTCATATCCTGCCCAATATCATCGGCCCCATTCTGATCCTCGCCTCGATGGACATCCCTGTCTATATCGCCGCCGAGGCGGGCCTCAGCTTTCTCGGAGTGGGTGTGAAACCACCGCAATCCAGCTGGGGGTTGATCCTAGATGATGGTTATAAATTCATCCGTCAGACCTATTGGCTTGTGATCGCGGGCGCGACGCCGCTGATCATCGCGACACTTGGGTTCACCTTCCTGGGCGAAGCCTTGCGCGACACGTTTGATCCCAAACTTCGTGAGGGGGTGTAAGCGCGATGGATGATCCCTTGCTTGAAGTTCATGATCTGGCGGTCAGATACGGCGCGGTTCTGGCCGTCAACCACGCCAGTTTCAACCTCAGCCGCAATCGCGTGCTGGGCATTGTCGGCGAAAGCGGGTCAGGCAAGTCCACGCTGATCTGGGCGCTGACCCGGCTGTTGCCCGAGGTGGCCACGGTTTCCAGCGGATCGGCCTGGTTTGAAGGCAAAGACCTTTTGCGCATGCCCCAGGAGGAGCTTCAGGCGCTGCGCGGCACACGGATTTCCTATATCTCCCAGGATCCGATGAGCGCGCTGACGCCGGCCCTGACCATCGGCCAGCAGATGGTTGATGTCCTTTACCGCGAACCGTGGAGCGAAAAGGAAAAATACTCGCGTGCTCTGGATGCGCTGGAATGGGTCAGCCTGCCGGACCCGGCGGCGCGGATGAAGATGTACCCTTACGAGCTGTCCGGCGGACAGCGCCAGCGCGTCTCCATCGCCATGGCGCTGATGCTGGAACCCGATCTGGTGATCGCGGATGAGCCGACCACCGCACTGGATGCCACGCTTGAGATTGAAATCCTCGACCTGCTGCGCCGCTTGCAGAAAGAAACCGAAAGCGCGGTGATCTTTGTGACCCACCACCTCGGCGTGGTCTCCAGCCTGTGTGACGATGTGCTGGTGATGAACCACGGTGATGTGGTCGAGGCCGGGCCCGTTTCTGAGGTCTTCAGCCAGCCCAAGCACGCGTACACCCGTAAACTGCTGCGCTGTGATCCGGCGCGGATTGAGCAGGCGACCCGCCGTTTGCCGACCATGACAGATGATCTGTCGGCCCCCATCGACATCTTCTCTGGCCCGACCGACAGGGTGAAATCGCAGGACGCACCGGTGCTGGACGTGGCGGGCCTGTCGGTGACCTTCCACAAACCGGGTGTGCTGCCCACATGGCTGGGGGGGCGGGCACAGGAAATCCGCGCGGTGCGCGATGTCAGCCTTTGCGTCCATCATGGGGAAACACTGGCGCTTGTCGGCGAAAGCGGGTCAGGCAAGACCACCATCGCCCGCTCGGTGTTGGGTCTTGTGGACACCGCTGAAGGAGACATCACCGTGAACGGACAGGAGGTGGATCGCGCTGACAGTGCCGGGTTGAAAACCATCCGCGCCTGCACCTCAATGATGTTTCAGGACCCGGTTGGCTCGCTCAGCCCGCGCGTGACAATTGGCGAGCAGATCTTTGAGCCACTGATTGTGCAAGGCCAGACGAGCGTTGATCGGGAGGCTACGGTTTCAGGATTGCTGACCGATGTGGGCCTGCCTGCCAGTTTCGCAACCCGATATCCGCACGAGCTGTCCGGCGGGCAAGCGCGCCGGGTGGGGGTGGCCCGTGCCCTCGCGCTCAGCCCGAAACTGATCATCGCCGACGAACCCACGGCGGGGCTGGATGTATCGGTGCAGGGCGAGGTGCTGAACCTGCTCAACGAAATTCAGGAACGCACCGGCGTGTCGATCCTGATCATCACCCACAACATGAGCGTCGTGCGCCATTCTGCGGATCGTGTGGTGGTTCTGCTGAAAGGCGAGATCGTGGAAACCGGCGCCTGCGCGCAGGTCTTTGAGGCGCCGGCGCGTGACTACACCCGCGCCCTGATCGCCGCCTCGCAACACAAACTGCCTGAAATGTCCGAAGTGGAAGCGTAGAGTGGTCGATCTTGATCTTTGCTACATGCCGGCGCGCCGCCAGCTTGAGATGTTCCGCGCCGGGACGCTGTCCCCGGTCGAGGTGCTGGAGGCGCAGATTGCCCGCGCCGAGGTGGTTGAACCGCAAATCAACGCCTTTGCCTTCACCTATTTCGACGCGGCGCGGGAACAGGCCAAACAGGCCGAGGCACTCTATGCCTCAAACCCCGATCAGGCCCGGCCACTGGAAGGGCTGACCGTTGGCATCAAGGATGAAATGGATGTGGCGGGGCAGCCCAACACCCAAGGCTCGCTGATCTACAAAGACACTATTGCCATCGAGGATCACCCCGTTGCCGCGCGTCTGCGCGAAGCCGGGGCGATTTTTCATGCCCGCACCACGGTGCCGGAATTCTGTTGTGCCTGGGTGACCGACAGCCGCCTGCACGGCACCACCCGTAACCCGTGGGGGCAGGAGTTTACCTGTTCGTCCTCGTCCGGCGGGTCGGGGGCCTCGCTGGCGGCGGGCACGTCAAGCCTTGCGACCGGGTCGGACATTGCCGGATCGATCCGTGGCCCTGCCGCAGCCTGCGGTGTTGTGGGCTACAAGCCGCCATACGGGCGCGTTCCTGATCCCGGTGCCTTCGGCCTTGATCCCTATCTGTCGGTTGGCCCGCTGGCCCGCACCGTTGCCGATTGCGCGCTGATGCAGAATGTCATCTCGGGCCATTGCCCGGCCGATATCGCCACCCTGCGCGACAAGATGACGATCCCGCTGGATCATGAGAGTGTGCAGGGGCTGAAGATCGCCTATACGCTGGATGTCGGCAACGAGGTGTTGGCCCCGGATGTGCGTGCCCACACGCTGGCGGCCATGGAGCGGCTGGCCGAGCAAGGGGCGATCATCGAAGAGGTCGATCTCGGCTGGACCCGTCAAACAACCTATGCCGCGCGTGATTATCTTGATTTCCTGCTGGGGCAGGCCCTGTTGCAGGAAGTTGAGGCGCATCCTGATCTGGTTTGCGACTACACGGCCTTCCTTGCGGAACGCTCTAAAACCAGCACAGCCGAGAAGGTGATGGCGTCCTACGAGATGGCGGCACAGATGTATGACACCATCGGCCCCGTGTTGGAAGACGCCCATGCGCTGATCTGCCCGGTCTTCATCACCCATGAAATCCGTGCTGATCAGAAGTTGTGGGACACGCAGGTGATCGAAGGTCGCGAAATCGACAGCGATTACGAGTTTCACCTGCTGCCTCAGTTCAACATGCTGGGCCGCCTGCCCACCCTTGCCGTGCCTTCGGGCATTGCCGCCAGTGGTTTGCCGATGGGTGTGCAGATCGTGGCGCGTTCTTATGACGATCCGCGTGTGTTCCGCGTCGCCGCCGCGCTGGAACAGTCCTTGCCGCTTTTCGATTGCGCCAAACGTCGGCCCACCCTTTGACAACAAATGGATACGTCAATGACCACCCCTGACCTTGATCTCTGCTATGCGCCCGCCATTGACATTCTGGCACGGTTTCGCGATGGTACCCTGTCGCCGGTCGAGTATCTGACCACGCTGATTGTCCGGGCCGAACAGACCGAGCCTAAGATCAACGCCTTCACCGCCACGCATTTTGACAAGGCCATGGACCACGCCAAACGGGCCGAGGCGCGCTATGCTGCCAAGGCCGATGATCTGGCCGTGTTGGAGGGGCTGCCGATTGCGGTCAAGGACGAGGTTGATCTGATTGGCGAGGTCGTCACCCAGGGTTCACTTTACTATAAAGACGAGGTCGCAACCGAAACACATTTCGCCATTCAGCGGCTCTTTGATGCCGGAGCCTATTATCATGCTCAAACGACCACGCCCGAGTTTTGCAGCGCCGGTGTCACCGACAGCCGCATTCACGGCACCACCCGCACACCCTGGGGGTTGGACTACACCTGTGGCGGCTCGTCTGGTGGATCGGGCGCCTCACTGGCCGCGGGCAGCAGCCCGCTGGCGACTGGATCGGACATTGGCGGGTCGATCCGCATTCCGGCGGCCTGCTGCGGCGTGGTAGGATACAAGCCGCCCTATGGCCGCAACCCGGACAACACGGCCTTCGCTTATGACATGTATGCCGTGGTCGGGCCAATGGGCCGCACGGTGGGCGATGTGGCGTTGATGCAGAACGTCCTGTGCGGGCCACACCCGCTGGACAATGCCTCGATCCGCCCGAAATACGAGTTGCCGATGACCCATGGCAGCCTGAAGGGCAAGAAAATCGCCTGGTCGATGGATCTGGGCTATTTCGAAGTGGATGAGCATGTGCGTAAGAACACCATGCAAACCCTGAAGGTGCTTCAGGATCTGGGTGCCGAGCTGGTTGAGGTAAATCCCGGCTGGTCGGCGGAGGCCGACAGGCTGGTGGCGGTCTATCTCGATCACCTCTTTGGCGGTTACATGGCCTCAGTCGTGGCAACCGATCCGTCGCTGGCGTCGAACTGGGCGAGATACTGCGTCGAGGCCAATCAGGGCACAACCAGCGAAGAGTTTTACGCCGCCTACGAAATGCAAGCCGAGATGGCGCGCTCTTTCGGGCCGATTCTGGAAGATTGCTATGCGTTTATCTGTCCGACATTGGGACATCACGAAATCCCGGCGGATCAGAACCCGTGGGACGAAGTGAAGATCAACGGCAAGGTGGTCGATCCGATGTATGGTTGGTGCATGTGTCACCCGTTCAATATGCTGGGCCGCTGCCCGGTCTTGTCGGTGCCGTCGGGAATTGGCGGCAACGGGCTGCCCACCGGTATCCAGATCGTCGCACGCCATCTGGATGACGCTCGCGTTTTCCATGTCGGGCAGGCGCTGGAGCAAGCTGCCCCTTGGCTGACACATGTGGGCAATCGTCCGGCGATTTAGACGCAGTTAACCTAAGCCAGCATTGATGGTTTACCAAACATGCTATGGCAGGGAAGAGACACTGCAAATGTTGAAGTTCAACTCAATATCGAACGCACGAAGCCAACTCTGTTTCGCCTTGAGGCACTGTTTGCTTTGACCACGAAGCGCCGATATCGGACATACAAACTTATGATTTGGGTGGCAGGTTTGTCCGGCCAAACCGCCCATAGTGTCCCAAGATGCTGCACTCTGCCGCCGACGTCCGCTTTAGTGAAGCTGCACCGCAGCGTTGATCAGGTGGATGGATGTCTCCTTCGGGCCGTCCCTTTCATCGAACAGGTTTCGCAGGGCCCCTAAGCTTTTTCTGCGTTTATGTTGGCAGTGCGCGTGTCGTGTTAGATCAAACGGGATGAAGAATCTCGGCTCGGGGCCTTTTCCACGCCCCACCTGACACCGAGTTGACCTCGCAATGTCCGGCGGGAGGCCTTATTTCCAAGGCATGACGAGGTATTTCTCACCTGTTTTCATCGCGCGATAATCGGTTATGGCCTCCTTGGTCAGCATCTCTTCGAGATCAACCCGTTTCTTGTAGTGGCTGGCAAAGGTCGTCGTCAGGTTTTCGAGCACCCGCTTACGCATCCGTCCCACAGTTTCCATTCCGGCCGATTGCAGGAAGGGAAACAAAAGCCATCCTGACAGGGTCCAACCAAAGCCATAACTTGGCGAAAGGATCGTCGATCCAACGTCCAGACGTCCATAGATGAACATGCGCTTTTGCTGGTTGGAACCATAGCGCGAATACTCGGTCATCTTGCCAACCGCGACCTGCTCCATGGCCTTGAAAACGGCGTCGACCGATTTCCCGCCGCCGATCGGATCGAAGCCGTAGAAGGCGTTGGTGTCATCAATCGCGGAGCGGAGTTGGTTCGTGAAGTCGTCGTTTGACGAATTGACGACATGGGTCGACCCAAGCTCTTTGAGCAATTTGGCCTGATCCTCCTTGCGCACAATGTTGACCAACCCGATCCCGTCTTCTGTGCAGATGCGAGTCAACATTTGACCCAAGTTGGAGGCCCCAACTGTGTGCAGTATCGCATTCTGTCCATCAGTTTTTGCGTTTTCCACGAACCCAAGTGCAGTCATGGGATTGACGAAGGCGCTCGCGCCATCCTCGGCCGAATAGTCACCCAGTGGCAGGCACATTTGAGCATCGGCGATGCAATATTGGCTGTAGGCATTTCCCGGAACACAGGCGACGCGTTGCCCCATCAGCGATTTGGCCATGTCGCCGTCACCTGATTTCACAACGGTGCCTGCGCCTTCATTACCAGCTGGAAGTTTCAGCCCGTGACGGGGCTTGGAGCCCGCATTGAACGGCTCAGGCATGGTGGCGACGTATTTTCCAGGTGAGTACTCGGCGTTTTCAAGGTCGGCCGCACCAGCAAGAATGGCGAGATCTGACGGGTTGATTGGTGCCGCTTCCATTTTCACAAGAACCTGATTGCCGGTCGGATCAGGAAAGTTCACGTCCTCAATCGCGACAGTGAGCGTGCCATCGCTTTCCAGAGTCGTGAATAGCTGCTTGCCGGTGGTGCTCATGTCGATATCTCCAGGTCTCGTTGTTAAGATGAAAAGGTGGGTTCGGATCGAAGACCCGGCCAGATCGTCTAAATGACACCTCGATCCTAGGGCTTTCCATCGAACATGAGAAGCGTCATGAAGCGACCACTTCAAGTACTGAACACGCCTCCTATCGCAGGCGCAACCAATATGTGGGGATCGCGGCTACTACCCGAATACTGCGAGTAGGTAATCTTCAGATGCCGCACCGCTTCCGAGGTCCGCTCTCCGCCGGTTCTGTGGAAAGCGGCCTCCGGGAATACAAAACCCATAGGTAGGTTTGTTGGCGAACCCATCGGAAACAAAGGCTTTCGCGGCGTTAAACATGGGCGAACTTGGCGGGAGTTCGGGTATCAGCCTTGCCTAGTAACAACGGCTATCCAGAAATCACTCGAACTTCTGGCGATCGGGAACAAAAAGCGCTGTCGCGCACCTCTTTGCCTTCTGTATTCGTCGTTTTGCTCTGTTTGGCAATGAAACGGGTTCAGGCTTTTTCCGTGTTACCCTCGTTGTCTGAAAACTGCAGCGATCCCGTCCACTGTAAAAGCCGCGCATTGTGCCGTTTCAATCTGCCCATCAAAGCATCAATCGTGGCGTTTTCATCGCGAAGATAGTCGAGAAAGCACATGTTGGCGTTGTTGTAGAGAATGCTCGCAAATTCAGTAGGAACGATTGAACGCGACAACAGGTCTTCGTTCTGAAGGCGGAGCACCAAGGCCAGGTACTGACCGTGCATCTTGGAGAGGCATTTCTCGTATTCAACGCTGAAATGAGAGGTCGGATCGTAAAAGACGAAGGCAATCGCGATACGCCACATCTCTCGGGTAATGCCCCCTTCCACCTCAAGGAAGTAGCAGCGCGTCAGCTCATTTACCGCAGATTCGCAGTCAGCTATCGGGTTGGACAGGACGTGTTTGCTGAGAGTGAATGCAGCGTCGAAATCATCGATGATGACGGCCAACAAGAGGGCATTCTTGGTTTTGAAATACGTATAGACGGTGCCAACGGAAACATCTGCCCGATCTGCGATTTCTTCAAGCTTTACAGCATCATACCCACGCTCACGAAACAACTGTAGCGCTGCCTTGAGCATGTTGTTCTTACGCTTGTTCTTTTGTCGTTCTCGTAGCCCGGTCATATCAGATACATATGAATTTCCCATTTCGACTGCAATATTGTAGTTGACTTCAAATATTTTTCTCCTGTTTCATTGCCGCGTGGGGGGCCGGTTGACCTGCCCAAAGCGACAACCATGGATGGTACTGACCACATGATCGAGATTTCGGGGCTGACAAAGACCTTTGGCTCAGGTGACTCGGCGTTCACCGCTCTCAAAGATGTCAACGTTACCATTGCAGAAAACGAATTCTTCACACTGCTCGGGCCGTCTGGCTGCGGCAAGACAACATTGTTGCGATCAATCGCCGGGTTTGTTGACCCGACATCGGGCAGCCTGACAATCAACGGCGATGATATTCTGTCCAAGGCGCCCTATGACCGACCGGTCAATACGGTCTTTCAAAACTATGCTTTGTTTCCCCATTTGACGGTCGCGGAGAATATCGGATTCGGTCTGGAGATGCAGGACAGGCCCAAAGCCGAAGTGCAAAGTGTGGTCAAGGAAATGCTTGAGCTTGTGCAGATGGCCCCCATGGCCGACCGCATGACAAGCCAGATTTCCGGCGGCCAACAACAGCGTGTGGCCCTGGCGCGTGCACTCGCCCCCAAACCCAAGGTTCTTTTGCTGGACGAGCCGCTCTCTGCACTGGATTTCAAACTGCGCAAGGAAATGCAGATCGAATTGAAACGCCTGCAACATGAAACCGGGATCACCTTCGTTTTCGTCACCCACGATCAGGAAGAGGCGCTGACCATGTCAGACAGGATTGCCGTCATGAACGGCGGCCGGATCCTTCAGATTGGTGGCCCTCGGGAAATCTATGACCATCCTGCCGAACGGTTCGTTGCGGATTTCATCGGCGATACCAACTTTGTCAGTGCGGATTTGAAGTCTGTTGAAGGAGATGCCGCCGAAGTGCATTTGCCGTCCGGGCAGGCGATCGAGGCGCGCAGTGTCGCAGGCGGGCCAACTTCGGGGGCGGTGACAATCGCTGTGCGGCCTGAGCATGCCACGTTGACGGCCCCCGGCGCCTTGCTCGACGGGACGCTCAAGAACATCGTCTATTTTGGAACGGACACGCATTATCACATCGAAACCGAAGCCCGATCCACCTTTGTAATACGCCAACAGAACCAACCAGATTCCGCCGAGGACCACAAGGTTGGCGAACCAGTGGGTATTTCATTCAACCCCGGCGTCGCACAGGTGCTGAGGGACTGATCTCATGTCGAACGAGACCCAATCCCCACATAGACGCTGGCTGCTTCTCACCCCTGCCCTGACAATCCTGACGATTGCGGCGGCGGGACCGTTGCTGATCGTACTGGTGTTCTCTTTCCTGACACCCGGAGACTACGGTGGCGTTATCTGGAAGTTCTCGGCCGACGCCTGGTTCAATGTTTTTGCCGAGCGTGACTTCTTTGACGAAACAGTCAGTTTTTCGGATGCCCACCTGTCGATCTTCTGGCGCAGCGTGCGGCTGTCGCTGCTGACAACCATCGTGGCCTTTCTGGTTGGCTTCCCGACGGCCTATTTCATCGCCACACGACGTGAAAACCGGCGCAACATGTGGATGTTGCTGATCATGGTGCCGTTCTGGACCAACCTGTTGATCCGGACCTTTGCGGTCATGGAGATCATTCGCAACGAAGGCGTGCTCAACAGTGTCCTGATCGGCTTGGGGCTGATTGATGAACCGATCCAGTTGCTGTTCACGGACTTTGCCGTGACGCTTGGCATGTTCTACGTCTACTTGCCGCTGATGGTGCTGCCAATCTATGCCAGCATGGAGCGCATGGACTTTTCTTTGGTCGAGGCCGCCTATGACCTTTATGCCTCGCGCTGGAGGGTGCTGCGCAAGGTCATTTTGCCAATTGTGAAACCGGGCGTGGTTGCGGGGTCGATCCTTGTGTTCATTCCCTCGCTCGGGGCCTATGTCACGCCGCGCGTGCTGGGGGGCGGCAAGAATTTGATGATGGGCAATCTCATCGAGTTGCAGTTCGGTCAGGGCCGCAACTGGCCGCTTGGTGCCGCGCTTTCGATCACGCTCTTGGCGGTCGTCATGGTCGCGCTGGTTTTTTACGTCCGCTCGGCGGGATCCGAGGAGACGCCTCATGGCTAAATCCCGTGCATTTGATGTCCGCCGCCAGTCCGGCTTTGTGTTTATCGCGCTTAGCTGTTTCGTGCTCTTGTACCTGCCGATCATCCTGTTGGTGGTCTATTCCTTCAATGCCGGCACCAGCATTGCCGTATGGGAGGGCTTTTCCTGGCAGTGGTATGTCTCAGCATGGCAGAACGAAAAGGTTCAGGACGCGACCATACTGTCGTTGATCATTGCCACCTGTGCATCGCTTGTTGCCACAACCGCCGCTGTGATGGCCGCGTTGGCGACAACCCGCACGACAAAATTCCGGGGGTCGGGGTTGGTATTTGCAATGATCAACCAGCCGCTGATGATACCGGAAATCGTAACAGCCGTTGCGCTGTTGATCTTCTTTGCGATGATCAAGGTCGCGACCGGTTACACAGGTCTGTGGTACCTGATCATTGCGCATTCGGCCTTTTGTATTCCCTTCGCCTATATGCCGATCCGGGCGCGATTGCAGGGGATGGACCTGAATCTCGAACAGGCCGCGGCCGATCTCTATGGCCGCCCGTGGCGCGTATTCCGCCGGGTGACGTTACCCCAATTGTGGCCGGGTGTGCTCGCCGGAGCCATGCTGGCTTTTGTGATCTCGCTGGATGATGTGGTTATCACAGAGTTTGTGAAATCCGCAGGTCAGGACACCTTGCCGACCTATATGCTGGGCCAGCTGCGCCGGGTCATCACACCCGAAATCAACGCCATCTCAACCGTTTTGCTCGCGATCTCCGTTGCTCTGGTGGTCGCGTTCTACATACTTTCACAGAGCAAAAAACAATAACTCAGGGAGAAACTTCATGCGAACACTGGCAACATCCTTGGGCCTTGCGGCGACCCTCGCGTTCCCCGCACTGGCCGATGGTGAACTGAACATCTACAACTGGGGCAACTACACCAACCCCGAGCTGATCGAAAAGTTTGAGGCCGAGACCGGCATCAAGGTTACGATCACCGATTTCGACAGCAATGACACCGCGCTAGCCAAGGTCAAAGCCGGTGGTCACGGTTTTGACATCGTCGTTCCCTCGGGCACCTATATTCCGATCTGGGTGGGCGAAGGCCTGCTGATGGAAACAAACCCCAGCGAAATGGAGAACTTCAAGCATATGGACCCGCAATGGGTCGATGTCGCCTTTGACCCAGGCCGCAAATACTCGGTTCCCTGGCAGTGGGGCACGGTGGGTGTAACCGTGAACACAGCCGTTTATGGGGGCAATCCGCACACTGCTGCAATGTTCCTCGATCCGCCAGATGAACTGAAAGGCAAGATCAACGTTGTTCCTGAAATGAATGATGTGATGTCGCTGGCCATTTACTATCACGGCGGGACGCAGTGTACCGCTGACAAGGCCGTCTTGAAAAAAGTACGGGACACGCTGGTCGAGGCAAAACAGCACTGGCTTTCGATTGACTATGGCACCATTGAAAAGTTCGTCAAAGGCGACCTGGCGGCGGGTGTGAACTGGAACGGAGCTTCGTTCCGCGCACGCGCTCAAAACCCAGACATCGTCTATGGTTACCCGCAAGAAGGGTATCCGGTCTGGATGGACAACGTTGTGGTTCTGTCAGATGCAAAGAACCCCGACAACGCCAAGATTTTCCAGAACTTCGTCATGGCACCGGAGAACGCCGCTCTGATCTCGTCCTTTGCGCGGTACGCCAACGGGATCCTCGGGTCCGAGGCCTTTATGCCCGAGGAAATGGCCACGGCTCCGGAAGTTGTCATTCCGGATGACCTCAAAGCCGCGGCCTATGTGGCAGAGGTTTGCCCACCGGAAGTCACCAAGATCTACACCAAGATCTGGACCGAGCTGCAAAAGTAAAGATGTCTCGATGACAGGCGGGGTGCCCGGTTCAGGGCACCCCGACCACTGGAGAATGCAATGCCCGATATCGTCATCCTCAACGGGCGGGTCATCACATTTGATGGACCGGACGCCGAAGCCTTGGCCATCGAAGGCGGTGTCATCACCGCCGTTGGCTCGAACGCCGAAATTCGCGACATGGCAGGCAGTGCCCGTGTGGTCGATGCGCAGGGGGGAACCGTCCTGCCGGGCTTTATTGATAGCCACGTTCACCTCTTCGGTGGGTCGGCGGAGCTGGACTTTCTGAACCTGCACGGTGTTCGTGGTGCTGACGCTTTGGCTGAAGCCGTGCGCCCCTACGCGGCTTCGCGTCCTGACGACAAGCTGTTGTTTGCGTGTTCGATCGACTACGCCATGATGGGGGATCGCGGCATCACGCGCCACGATCTGGATGCTGTCATGCCGAACCGACCCTTTGCAGCGGTCACGGCGGATCACCATACGGTCTATGCCAACACCAAGGCGCTCGAAGTGGCCGGTTTGCTGCATGGAAAGGAATGCGGCTTGGGCTCTGAAGTGGTCATGGGCAAGGATGGCTTGGCCACCGGTGAATTGCTGGAAGCGGCTGCGTTTGAACCGATTATGGCGATGACCAACTTTGGAGGACGCGAAATGCTGGGCATGGTCACCGGCGCCGATCCGGTGCCGATGCCAGATGCGCAAACCCGCGCCATCGACAAGGCTGCAATTGCAAAAGGCTACACACATTGCGCGTCAATGGGCATCACCGGCCTGCACAATATGGATGGCAACTTCTATCAGCTCGGGCTGCTCTCCGAGATGGAGCAAGAAGGCACGCTTTTGTGCCGCACTGAAATACCGATGCACCTCAAACATACCGACCCGGTTGAACGGGTCGACGAGGCTGCTGAGATGCGTGCCCAGTATAACAGCGATATGGTTTGGTCCAACCGGGTCAAGATGTTCATGGATGGCGTTCTGGACAGCAAGACCGCCTTTATGCTCGAACCATATCCCGGCACCGATACCCGCAGCGAACCGTTGTTTACGGACGCACAATTCAAGCAGGCCTGTATTCGTGCGGACGCCATGGGCCTGCAGATTGCCGTGCACGCGATTGGCGACGCGGCGGTGCACCAGACACTGGATGGGTATGAGGCCGCGCAAAACGCCAACGGCGTTCGAGACAGCCGCCATCGCATCGAACATATCGAAACCATCCATCCCGACGACATTCCCCGCCTGAAACAGCTGGGTGTCGTGGCCTCCATGCAGCCGCTGCATGCGCCGCTCGGTGGGTTCTTCCTGCCCCCATATGAGGCCGGTGACATTCTGCATGCCCACCAGATCAAAACGGCCTTTCCCTGGAAAGACATTCAGCAATCGGGTGCCAAACTGATCTTTTCGACCGATTGGCCGGTGGTGCCGGTGGACGTGATGCCGACGATCCAGGGGGCTGTTGCCGGTGCCGACCTGCCGGATATCTGGCCAGATCAGCGCATCGGGTTACGCAATGCACTCGCTTGCTATACCCGCGACAACGCCTGGGTCGAGTTTAACGAGCATCGCAAGGGCCGCCTGAGCGCAGGCATGATGGCAGATGTGGTCGTCCTGAACGCCGATCTCGAAGGCATGCCTATTGATCAGCTGGGCACCGCAAAAGCTGCCGTGACGATCTGCGGTGGCCGGATCACCTACGAAGCCTGACACCAAGCAGATATCAGGAGGCAACATGTCCAGCAGTTACAAGAACTCCGAAGTCGCGCCTCCGATCATGAAGGGCGCGCCGCCACCGCCGGAGCAACGCCTGCCCAGGATTGACTGGGATCGCCCGCCATGGAACCGCTGGGCCTTTCAAAGAGTACAGGAGTTCCTGCCCACCGCGCCGATCCGTAAGGGCGAAAAAACCTCGTCTTTGCCCATGGATGTACAGGGCATTGGCGGGATAACCTGTGAGACGGAAAGCGGGCCCAAAACCATCGACCAGTTGGTCGATGACACCTACACCGATGGCCTGCTGGTCATGATCGGCGGCAAGGTGATCCACGAGAGCTATTACAACGGCATGGATCAACGCACGGTGCATTTGGCACAATCCGTGTCGAAGTCGATCACCGCAACGGCCGGGGCTGTTTTGATGGATCAGGGCCTGATTGACCCGCAAGCACCGATCACAGACTACCTGCCTGAACTTGAGCAGACCGCATGGAAGGGCGCCACCGTTCAACAGGTTCTGGATATGACCACGGGCGTGCGCTATGAGGAAAGCTACGACATACGCGACAGCGACATCGGCAAGACTGATTTTGCCTCTGGCTGGAAACCCGCCCCGCCGGGCGTGGATGTCACGGATTGGCCGACTTGCGTCTGGGAACAGATCCAGACGCTGAAAACGCTGGAAGACACGCACGGCAGCCGGTTTCTTTATCGGTCAATAGAAACCGATGTTCTGGCGCACGCAATGGAGCGGGTGACGCAAATGCGTCTGCCGCAGATCATCTCGGAGAACCTCTGGGCGCCGATGGGGGCAGAAGAGGATGCGAACATCACGGTGGACCCTTCGGGCTATGGACTTGCCTGTGGCGGGATCAGCGCGTGTCTGCGCGACTTTGCGCGCTTTGGTCTCGCGATGCTGAATGATGGTCAGGTGGATGGCCGCCAGGTGATCCCGCAACGCTGGATTGACTCCACGCGCAATGGTGCTCACGGCCTCTTTAATGAAAACGGACGCAACTATTTCCCCAACGGGGCCTATCGCAACCAGTTCTGGATCGAAGACCAAGACAAAACGGGGCATCTGTGCCTCGGTGTGTTTGGGCAGACCATTTATGTCTCGCCTGAACGCGGCATGGTCGCCGTCAAGCTTTCGACTTGGCCGGATTTCCAGAACTCGGACTTTTTGAAGGAAACAATGGCCGGGTTCCATGCGATTTCGCGTGCGTTCGGGCATACGGGTTAAAAGGGGACACCGCAGTGACCACCACGGATCTGGCATATCTGCCCGCCTACAAGACCCTTGAGATGTTCAGGGCAAAAACCCTTTCGCCGGTTGAGCATATGCAAGCCGTTCTGGACCGGGCAGGCAAAGTAGAGCCACATATCAACGCCTTCACCTACACGTATTTCGATGAGGCGATGGACAAAGCCAAAAAGGCCGAGGCGAAATATGCGGGGGGCAAACCCGTTCGCAAACTTGAAGGTTTGGCAATTGGCGTCAAGGACGAGAGCGAGATCAAAGGACTGCCGACGTCAAATGGATCTCTGGCAATGAAGGACTATGTTGCTGACCGAACATCACCTGTGAACGAGCGTATGTTGCGCGCCGGAGGGATTGTCCATGCACGCACGGCAACGCCGGAGTTTTCATGTACTGTGACAACACACAGCAAACTCTGGGGGATAACCCGGAACCCGTGGAACCTTGAGCTTAGTCCCGGTGGATCTTCGGGTGGGTCTGCTGCATCGCTTGCTGCGGGGACTTCGGCGTTGTGTTCGGGGTCGGATATCGGTGGCTCGATCCGCATTCCCTCTTCAACCTGTGGGCTCTACGGTCTCAAACCCACATTTGGGCGCAACCCGGCGGATACTCCCTTCAATTTGGATCACTATGCAGTTGATGGCCCACTGGCACGCACCGCCAAAGACATGATTCTGTTGCAGAATACAATGTGTGGCCCACATCGTGACGACATGGTTTCACTGCGTCCGAAGCTGAATATCCCAATGGATGTGCAGTCAATCAAGGGCTGGAAAATCGCCTACTCCCCGAACCTCGGATTTTATGAAGTCTCTGAGGATGTGCGTGAAAACACCGAAGCGGCTCTGGACGCCTTCCGCTCGGCTGGCGCCATCGTGGAAGAGGTGGATCTGCGTTGGACATCGGATGTGCTGGATGGCGCGATGCAGCACCTTGAGCATCTGTTTGGCGGTTCCCTGATGGCAATGGTCGACGAGAACCCGGATATCTTCATGCCGTACACAAGGGCAATCGTTGACGGTGCGCGGGATTCGAACGCAGTCAAGTTCCTGGAAGCGGGCGAAATCGCCAACCGCATGTATAGCGAATTGAGCAGGATTTTTGCCAAGTACCGCCTGCTGGTCTGCCCCACAACTGCCCTACCTTCGGTACCTGCCGACAGCGATGGTGTTACGACGCCAATCTACATCAATGGCAAGCAGGTCCATCCTTTGCACGGCTGGATCATGACAGTGCCTTTCAACATGCTATGCCGTTGCCCCGTCGTCTCGGCACCATCCGGCATTGGTGCAACCGGTGTACCGACAGGCCTCCAGATCGTAGGCCACACCTATCGGGATCAGGACGTGTGCAGGGCCGCTCTGGCCTATGAAGCGGTTCGAGGAGAAGGATTTGCTGGTTCCGGCGAGGTTCCAAAGATCTGTGTTTGATGACACGTGTTTCGCCGACCTTCGAAAAACTGTGTCTTCAGGATTCGCGGTCAGGGCGCGGTCTGTGAATTAGATCAGAACCAACTATTTGCAGATCAGCAAGTGACGCCTCTTGCGGACCGTGCGCAGCAATGCAGTCAGAAGATGAACGGCCGTTTGCTGGTGGCGCTGGGAAGCTGTGCAATGATGTTGGCTTGGCCAACTGGGTGCGTTGCCGGACGGCCAGGTCACACGTTCTGTGGATGGACAAAATGGGATGCTGCTCTTCAGTCTTGATATCTACGAAGCGCATTGTCGGACGGCGGACCGCCTCGCAAATCGCTTCTGCGTCGACAGCAGCTTCGCGCATCTGATCGCCTTGTTGAAGGTAATGCAGCCATTCTCCGAAATGTCGTGCACTTGAAATACGTCCTTGGCCAGTTCTAGGCCGACTGTTGTTACCTGCATTGGGTGTCTCCTTTCCCAGCGGCGAAAGACAAAAGCACCATGGCGCATTACGACGCCGGTGGAGCAGGAACCATCCACCCACACCCAGAATGACTGTCCCCCGCAGCATCTGTCACTCTCGTTAGGAGTCAGCGCTGAGCTGATGTCAGCCCGCAGCCAATTCTCGCAAGCGACCTAGATCACTGTGCCGCGACCCAATCGCGTCACTTTGCTTTCCTGTGCGCAGATCACAAATCCGTTGCAGATCTGCGATCAGGGCCGTGAACTCCATGCCGCTCGCGGTAAGGGTTTGCATGTGTTTGTCCAGCAACGTCATCGTCGGCTTTTGAATGAAGCGCGACACCAGCATATCGTGATGTTGGGTCGCAATTGTAGCGACGTGGTCATAGACGGGCAGCATTGCTCTGGCGGCTCTTCCAACCCACTTTTCCTTGGCCCCCGCACCTGCCATCAGCTGATCCAGCAGTGAAAAACACTGTAGGGCCGACGCTAAACGTGGTTGATCGCTTGCAATCATGTAAGGCGCTTTTTCGGCAAGAACGCCCAAGTAGAAGGGATCAGATGCGCTGCACAGGCCAAGGCGCAAGTCCACTTCGGCAACGGCTGACAAATCGCCCGCATTCGCCCCCCGCCAGACCTGACGCCCTACCCGGTAGGATTTTACGTATGGCCGCACGCAGTAGAAAAATCTGTCCACATCGAGATTCTTGAACAAATCAACATTGGATGTGACGATCCGGGAAAGAGCAGCCTCTGCCTGCGACAATAACTCAAGTGACAGTGGGTGGGACAACCCGAGAGGCTCAATGCGCGCCAGTGAATCCGCCGCCTGCAAGTAGTTGAGTTGCCCCATACTGTTGCGCTCCACAAAGAACACCTCGTCCTTGCGCCGCGTAAAGCTGCGATCATCACCGTTTTTGGCAAGGTTCAGATATTGCATCTGGCTGGTGACGAGCCGAGGCGCAACACCTAACATCAGACCCAGTTTTGTGGCCAAAGCGGAAGCTTCCACCAGAGGAGACTCTGTTTCGCGCGACTCCAATGTGATTTCGTGACGCCTGCATGCTCCCATGTAGTAGCCCACATTCCCCAACAGATAATATGCCTCTTGCGGCGTTGAACATCCGTTCCAACGCTCAAGGATCGGCGCAATCAAATTGCGACCCTCGGTCAGTAGACGCTCTTTGAGGGCATCACCGATACCTTCGACATTGGTTCTGTCGTCTTGAACCCAGTACAGGTCTTCCAATGTGCAGTTCAGATCAACAAAGGGTCCCCGGATCCATGCGTCAAAGGCTTCTAACAAACCATCCGTCGAATGTGACATTTAGCGACTTTCCTTTCGCCCGATTTGTTCAGACGCAGTGAATCCAACGGCCATTTTAAGACCATAGGAAAACGATGCACTAACTATTCATCCGCCCCCCTCCCGATGGGGGCACGCCATATCCTGTTGGGTGAAGCAGCCGGTACATCCCGTTACTGACCGAGGCTGCGAATTGTACGAATGTCCGAGGTACATCCCAAGCAACCATCTGGATTGTTGACACACGCCCAGCAAACCGTCTCCCTTTTCAAGGTATGCGCGCGCTGTTACCAATCGTCCAGTCGTAAAGCTTGCTTTAGACTGTCGGGCTTCAACGAAAGTGACATTGTTCATGAAAAAGCTGACTACATCGCAAGTGCAGGACGCGCCGAAAGTGGATGCGCGCAAAGGTGTTCAATCCGTGGACAGGGCCTTTGACATGCTGGGCGTGTTTGAGCATTCCGAGCAGCCGCTTGGGGTGAAGGACATTTCCGAGGCGACAGGGATGACCCCGTCGCAGGTGCATCACTATCTGGTTTCGCTCACCCGGTCTGGCGCAATCGCCCAACGTCCTGATGGGCGGTATGAACTGGGTGTTTTAACGCTGCAACTGGGCCTTGCTGCGCTAAGACGTTTGGAGCCGGTCGAACGTGCGGTTCAAGCCGCCCGTGCCCTTCGCGATGAAACGGGTGAAGCGACGTTTATTGCCTTGTGGGGCAGCCATGGGGCGACGATCATTCGGTACTTTGAGGGTTTTCGGCCCGTCACTGTCGAGATACGCGCAGGGTTGACGATGCCCCTGATTGGGTCGGCCACGGGGCATGTTTTTTTGACGTGGCTTAATGAACAGGCAACGGCGGAGTTTGTATCCAACGATACCGGCGCAGACGCGGAGGCGATTAAATGCGCCACGAAAGCCGCGGGCTTGGGCCATGTTCACGGTGACCTTCTGCCACGCATCTCTGCGCTGAGCGCGCCTGTCTTTGACCGTGACGGGCGGCTTGCGTTTTCCATGACCACATTGGGCTGGATTGATGCGTTTGATGACAGCCTGGATGGGACGCTGGCGCACCGTCTTCGCGCGGCAAGCAGCGATCTGTCAACCGCGCTTGGGTATGCCCCTTAACGCACCTCTAACGTCAGGTAGAGCGTCAGCATCGGGAAGGCGAGCAAGATCGCCAACCGCAAGAGGTCTGCAAGGATAAAGGGGGTGACCCCTTTCCATATCGTCTTGATGTTGATGTCTTTGGTCAGCCCTTTGATGATGAAAAGGTTCATGCCCACGGGCGGCGTGATCAGGCCTATCTCGGTCGCGCAGACCAGCAAGATCCCGAACCACACCGGATCAATCCCAAGCGATTGGATCAGTGGGAACACAATCGGAATCGTCACGAAGATGACCGAAAGTCCATCCATCACGCAGCCCAGTGCGAGGTAGATCAGCATCAACGCCATCAGCACCCCCATCGGCGACAGGCCGGTGTCAGCGACAAAGCCGACAATCATGGTGGGCAGATGTGTGCGCTCAATAAAGGCATTGAACGCAGCAGTGCCGACAATGATCAGGAAGATCATTGCCGTCGTTTTGGCCGCATCTTCAAGCGCGGCAGGCAGAAAGCCGAACGAGCGGTGGCGGACTACAGCCGCGAGCAGGCCACCGAAAGCGCCAACGGCTGCGGCCTCAATCGTGGAGAACCAGCCGGTATAGATACCGCCCAGAACCAAGCCGAACAGAAGCGCTACCTGCCAGACCGCACCAAGCTGGCGCAGGCGTGTGGCCATCGGTGCTTTCTGCGCCAAGGGGGCCGCGCTTGGGTTGCGCCAGACGGAATAGCGCACTGCACCAAGGTAGAATGCCGTCGCGATCAAGCCGGGGATAAGGCCTGCGATGAACAGTTTGCCAATCGAAGTGCCTGTGAGGATGCCATAGATCAACAAGATGATGGACGGCGGGATCAAGATGCCAAGTGTGCCGCCGGCCGCAATTGCACCGGTTGCCAAGCCATCGTCATAGCCACGCGCCCGCATCTGTGGCATCGCCACCCGCGTCATTGTCGCGGCAGTGGCAAGCGACGACCCGCAAATCGCGCCAAACATCGCACAGGCCCCGATGGTTGCTTGCGCCAACCCGCCACGCCAATGGCCCATCACCGCAAACATACCGTCGTACAGCTTCCTGGAGAGGTCCGCGTGGGTGACGAAAACACCCATCAGAATGAACAGCGGAATGACCGAAAGGCTGTAGGGAAACACGCTTTCAAAGGCGGAGGCGGCAAAGGTCAGGCCGGTGGCCTTTAGCCCCGTAAGCAACACCCCTCCGACAAGGCCCACTGTGGCCATGGCGATCGCAATGGGCACCCGTAGAAACACAAGCACAAGAAGGGAAATGAACCCGACCACGCCCCACACTTCTGTTGCGATAGCCTCAAACACGAACCGGTCTCGCGAAAAGGTTGAGGCATAGCTGTGCGGCACAAACCAGCCAACTGAGTGCTGCACCGCACATCAACATGCCCCAGTACCAGATCATCGGAATTTCAACGTTCTGTGACACATCCCCGTACCGCAGAACCCGCGACGCCTGGGTCCAACCGTACCACAGCAACAGGCTCAGCACGCCAATACTTAGGATCAGCGCAAAGCACCTGAGTGCCAGATCAGCACCGGGTGACAGACGGTGATCATAAAGCTCTACCGCCACGTGAGCCCCTGTCAGAAAGGCGCGGGGCATGGCCAGATAGGCAAAACTGATGACTGCAAATTGGGTCACGTCGACAAGACCAAAATACCCCGTGCTGAAAAACTTCCGGGCAAAGACATCTGCCACAGTGATCAGGATGACACCGATCATCAGCGCACCACCGATCCAGATCGGAACGCGGGTTATCAGGTCCAGGAATCTATGCACCACGGGTCCTAACATAGAGATGGACCCGCACGGGCGTACGGGTCCGCAAGGTCATAGCGACATCAGATCAGTTGGCAGAGAGCGCACGGGCCTCGGCGATCAACGCCGCACCGTTTGTACATTCGTCCGCCAAGTCAGCCTCAAGACGGGTGACCGTCGCAGCCGTCGCGTCGATCCAAGCCTGACGCAGTGCCGCGTCCGGTGAAATCACCTCGCCGCCTGCATCTGTGATCTGTGCCGGGCCAGCAGCGCCCCAAGCCGTCCACCAATCAGGAAACTGCGCCACAAGCGCGTCGCCTGAAATACTGTCGATTGCTTCTTGAACGTCCGCAGGCAGACTGTCGAACTTGTCTTGGTTCATGATGAAGTAGAACGGTGTGGTATAGGCCCCGATCTCAATCGCGTTTGTTGTCACTTCTGTGATGCGGAATTCCTTTAGCCCCGCCCAAGGCAGCACAACGCCGTCCAGCGCACCCGTTTGCATGTTCTCATACACCTGCCCCGGAGGCATACCGACAGGAACACCGCCAAGATCTTCGATCATTGCCGCAACATAGGGGGACGGGACGCGGATGCGCAGACCTGCAAGATCTTCGGGGTTCTCAACCCGCTTGCCACCTGCTGTTGCCAACACGCCTGGGTCATGCGCCATAAGCGCCAGAACCTTCACATCCGCATGTTCATCGGCGAGGTATTCTGGGTACACGCTCCACAACACCTCGTTCGCTTCTTCAACGCTATCGGTCAGGAACGGCAGTTCGATGACTTGCGTACAGGCGAAACGGCCGCGCGGGATGCCGTGCAAACCAAACGATATATCAGCGATGCCATCTGCAACCTGATCCCACTGCTTGGTGATCGTGCCCAAAGCAGAGCCAGCGGTTTGGATATCAACAGTCACCTGACCACCCGTCGCTTCTTCGATCTGGCGGGCGAAAGGCTCCAGGAAGTCAACATGTAGGCCCAGAACCGGCGGTAGATAGTGAGACATCGTCAACGTGATATCCCCGGCCTGCGCTGACCCTGCCGTAAGGCTCGCCACTGCGGTTGCCCGCAAGATTGATTTCAGCGTCATCGTCAGATTCTCCCAGATTTACTATTGGTAAACATATTTATTTTTTGTACTTTTGAGTACGCCAGCCCGATTTGCAAGGAAAATTTGACGTGACGACGAAGGCACCGGTCTATGATGTGGATTTCTACGCGGACGATTTTATCCGCGACCCGCATCCGCATTATGCCGCCATGCGCGCGCTTGGGCCTGTCGTCTATATCCCGTCGCTTGGGAATTTCGCGTTGACACAGCACGTCGCTGTGCAAAACGCGCTGCGCGATCATGCGCGGTTTACCAGCGCAAAGGGCGTTGCAGGCGACAAATTCGGGTCAGACTTCTTGCAAGGCAACACTGTCGCCTCTGATCCCCCCAAACACACCAAACTGCGCCGCGCCATGGCCCCGCCATTGCTGCCCGGCGCACTGGAGACCATCCGCCCCGAGGTTGAACGCGTTGCCGATACGTTGATTGAAGGGCTGGTTGAACGGGGCAGCTTTGATGCCGTCAGTGACCTTGCCCGTCACTTGCCGCTAAAGATCGTGACAGAGATGGTCGGCCTGCCGGACTTTGGCCAGGACAATATGCTCAAATGGGCCGCTGCGGCTTTTGACGTGCTGGGCAAACAGAATGAGCGCGGCCAACAGGCATTGGTTGCCATCGCCGAGATGCGTGCGTTTATCAAGGGCCAGGTCACCCGCGAGACGCTGAAAGAGGGCAGTTGGACCTACCGCATTCTTGATCTGGTGGACCAAGGCGCGCTGAGCCCTGAACTGGCCCCGTTTGCGATCCGTGACTATATCAATCCAAGTCTGGACACGACGATTTCAGCGACGGGGCAGTTGATATGGCAACTTTCGCAAAATCCCGATCAGTGGGACAAACTGCGCGACACTCCTGATCTGTGCCGGAATGCCGTGAACGAGGCGGTGCGCCTTGGCAGCCCCATCCGCAGCTTTTCGCGCCACACGACCCAAGAGTTTGAGGTGGCAGGCGTTACCCTGCCTCAAGGGACCCGCGTGATGATGCTGTTTGCCTCTGCCAACCGCGACGCTCAGGTCTTTGATAACCCAGACCAGTTTGACGTGACCCGCGACCCCAGGGATCACCTCGGTTTTGGCAGTGGCATTCATATGTGTATTGGGATGCATCTTGCCCAGCTTGAGATGATCTCTTTGCTCAAGGCGATGATCTCGCGCGTTGGTCGGATAAAGGTGGGCACGCCCGAGATTGCCCTGAATAACACAATCGCCGCCTTCGCGACGTTGCCCACGACCTTCCAGGCAGACACGCGCGCGGCAGTGCGTGCACCAGCAGCTGCGACGCAGCCCAGCTTGTTGAATGCGCAAGTTATCGAGCGAAAGCGCATCACCAAAGACATCGTATCGCTGACCTTGCAATCCTCTGATGAAACCCCATTGCCAGTGGCGCGGGCGGGTGCCCATGTCGACGTACACATCCGCGACGGATTGGTGCGGCAGTATTCGTTGACCGGCCAGATGTCATCGACCTATGAAATCGCAATTCAAAGGGAGCCACAGTCGCGCGGTGGATCGGTTGCCATGCACGACATCTATCAACGGGGCGCGCAGATAAAGATCAGCCCCCCACGCAACAACTTTCCGATTAGAGCCGGTGCGGGTCCCAGTCTGCTGTTCAGTGGTGGTATCGGCCTGACCCCGATCCTTGCGATGGCCTGGGAACTGCACGCGGCCAAGCGCCCGTTTGAATGGCACGCCTCGGCGCGGTCTGGCGCTCATCTGGCTTATGCAGAGCACCTCAAAAGCCTGCCATTCGCAGATCACATCCATGTGCACCTTGACGATGCTCCGATACATCAACCCGACATTCCAAGCAGCCTTGAGGCAGCGTCACAAGGCACGCATGTCTACATCTGCGGTCCCAAAGGGTATATGGCCTTCGTCCAATCCAGCGCTTTGGAGGCAGGACTGGATGCGCAACACATTCATGTTGAACACTTCGGCGCGGAAATCGACGTCGACGGGGATCCGTTTGAAGTGGTCGCACAGAAGTCTGGCGTGACACTTGAAGTTGGGCCAAGGGAAACGATCCTGCACGCCCTGAACCGTGCTGGTATCGCAGTCCCGACATCATGCGAAAACGGCGTTTGCGGCAGTTGTTTGACACCCGTCGTGAGCGGCACACCAGACCACCGCGACCTTGTTCTGACGGATGGTGAAAAAGCATCAAACAACCACATTGCCGTATGTTGTTCGCGCTCCAAAACCAAAAAGCTGGTATTGGACCTTTAAGGCTGGAATGGCTGCAAGACGGCACGGGCATCCGCACCCCAGCAGATGGCGATCTCCCGGACGACGTATCTGGCGTTCTGGTCGCACAGGCGTTCTTCCCCGGTCACCTCCGCCATTGAAATGGCGGGGCAGCTGAATATGCTGGGCGCAGCCCATCCCGACATCAAAAGCGCAGACGACGGGACCTATACCCACTTGGCCGAAGCCCTCGCCGCATTCCAGACAGGGGCTTTCCGGTCTGACGAAAATCAATTCGATGCGGTCCTGCGCACTGGCGACCTGTCGATCCTGTCAGCGGAAGCTTAGGCCGGGCTGACCTTTGTTCTACGGAAGAGCAAACTGCGCGTCCTGCCATAGCGGTGCATTTCATGATCTTGAGGCGATCATACGCCATTATCTGGCCCCGGTGGAAAGCCCGGAAAGCGTTGATGTGTCCGCGATTGCTTTGCCTTCCCTGGACCATGTCATGCGGCTTTCCGGCGGGGGGTCGGACTGCGGATATGTGCGTCTGGATCCCTACCAGAAGTCGGCGTTTGATCTTTGGCACAACTGGGTCATGCAAACGCCCGCCGTGAGAGAACGCATCGCAGCGGAAACGCCAGTCTGTACGGTCAGAAATCTTCTCTTAGGCCAGCAAGGGTGCCCGGAACCTGCGCACAAGAAAGGCAAAGCCCAGGCCCGTGACATAAGCCAGTGGCAGGAAGAAGAACGTCGGGCCAATGAGCTCGGGAGCGTCTAGGATCCCCATGATGACCACAATCGACATGGAGATATTGGGCATACCAATTTCCACTGTAACCGACCGAACCTCAGCTTCATTCAAGCGCATTGCGCGACCCAAACTATAGGCAAGCACCATCATCATCAGATTGAAGACCACAACCGCGCTCAATGCTTCCATAGAGGTCAACATCTCGACCCGGCTGATCAGGAAAAAGCAAGACGTGATCAACACAACTCCAAAGCCCCCTAGAAACAGTGGCCTGCGGATCGCTTCGGCGATACGTGGCGCGAAGCGGCCCAATGCCATCCCGCCAGCCACTGGCAAAAAAGTGGTCAGAAAGATACGTGCCGCAGTTTCCCAGAATGGCAATTGGAGACTTGAGCCCTCGCCGTAGTAATGGACCACGCCAAAGGAGACAAAGACCGGAACGGTTAGAAATGCCACCATGCTGGATATCGCAGTCATGGTAACGGACAAGGCAACATCACCTTTGGCGATGGCGCAGACAGCGTTAGACGGTGCCCCTCCCGCGCAAGAGGCAATGACGATGAGGCCAACAGCAACAGGTGCCGACAAATTCAGCGCCAGACCTAACCCAAACGCGACGCTGGGCAGCAGCACCATCTGTCCTGTCAGGCCCAAAAGCAGGGCACGGGGTTGCTGGATGACGCGCAGAAAATCCGGCATGCGTAACGTCGTGCCCATTGCAAGCATGACGCCCATCAGCCCGATGATTGCAATAGTCGTGATGATCGCTGCGATATCCATCTGTAAACTCCGGATTGTGCGTTGGTCAGGCACTGCCATGCAGCAGGGCTGACGCGTTTAAGAAAAGGAAGGGGGGCCTCTAGCCGCCGGGCAACATACGCCGCAACGTGCTGTCGCGATCCACTGCCGCGTGTTTCACAGCCGCCAGAACATGCGCGGCAAGACACGTAACAATCAGCCAATAGACCGTCGCATGCGCAACGCCCAGGACGCGGTGCCAATGATCCGCAATCAGATTCAACGCGCCATAGTCGATCTGGTAAAGACTGGCGACAAAAGGTTGTTCTACGGTTGAGGCAAGCGCTATGCCCAACCCGATCTGTGCAAAGATCAGAACATAGAGGCTGCGATGTATCACCCGCGCCCCGGTTCTTTGCCAAGCGCTCAGTTCGGCAGAGAGTTCGGGAGCGGGATGGATCAGCCGCCACACGAGCCGGATCACCACCAGGATCAGCAAGGTGGTGGCTGACCAGCCATGGTGGCCGTATTCAACTGCCTTTTCGACATCTGGGAGATCGGCAAGTCCATTGCCAAAGATCAACAAGGCTCCGAGATTGATCGCCACCAGCCAATGAAGCCACTTGTCCACGGCACTGTAGCGCAGCGGTCGCGCTGTCGAAGCGGCACCTTCGGACATCATTGCGCGCAGACCTTGACTGTCGGTTGAAAGGCGGATCCCAAAAGTAATGTATCGCCATAAGGGACTGCAACGCTGACTGATGATTGCACCGACCCGTCATTTTGAACCACGCGCGTGCTCCTGCTCGTTGCGGGGTCAACGCGGTAGACTTCGAAAGGTGACAGCTCTTCGCTGTCCTTGATGTGCGCATCAAAGGCCATCAGGTTCAGATGGCTTGCCACCCAAAGCTCTCCGGTATCGGATATGCTGATATTGTCAGGCGCCGCGCCGACAGGAATCTCCTGCCGCAGACCAAGCGTGTTTGTCACCGCGTCGCGGTCAAAGACCTTGAGCACGCCTTCTCGCAGGGCCGTTGCATAGACTGTCTGGCCGTCGTCCGTTGTCGCCACGCCGTTTGCAAAGGCCATTGGGGCCACTTTTTCAACAGTTCCACCGGCATAGACTGACAGGTCACTGATTTTTCGGGCCAGGATCATCTCGACCATATTGCCAACCGCACCAAAAGCGCCGCGATCATTGGTGAAATAGAAGGTGTCCAGATCAATTGCAGCGATGTCGTTGGGCGACCTGAGCCCGTCATGCTGGTGATGTCGCACCAGTTTTAATGCGTTATCCTGCACCTCAAAAACATAGGCATCATGTCCGGCAAGCGGATCAGCCGGGTGGCGATGGTTCAGCACAAAGAGGTACTGCACACCGTCAAAGGTCTTCAGATCAACCCCGTGCGGCAGGAATGGCAGATCAGGGTCAAGCCCTTCGATTGGCAATTCAGTCAAGGCATCACTGCCATCCAACGCCAGCCGATGCAAAGCCCCCTTTACCGTCTCGCCTGCCATACCGCTTCGACGATCAAAGGAAGAAATGTAGGCCACGCCAGCGGCATAATCGACGGCAATATCCTCTGCCCCGACCATGTCGCCGATGGACCGACAGGCCAGGGCCGCGTCCGACGACACAGCGTTAAATGCGCCCATGGTCGACATCGTGGCATAACCACCACCCGCAGAAAGAGCCAGCACAGCAGCGCTCACATACAACCAACGTTTCATAGCGACGATCCTTTGATATGGTTTTGCTCAACAGGCAGCGCATAGCGTGTCGCCGCCTCTATTATTCGTTTGATGACGGGGACATGTCCGGCACGCCCCGGCGCATACAGCATGACGAACGTCTCGGTCGGGAAGATACGCTTGAACCGCGCCATGGAGTGCAGCTCCCCCCACCCTCTTTCGATGACCGTTCTTGCGTCGCTTGGGCTGAGGATCGTGTGCATGGAACCATCCGAAGGATGAAAATGCCCGATTTCTCCGCAAAGACCTGTTGCGGGGTTTCCACTCTCAACATCTCGCAGCCAGATCGCAGGGTTGTGCTTTTCAAAGCGGCTCAGCTTGTACTCAAGAACCTCCCTGTTGTTGTTCATGATGTCGTCAAAGGCGTCAGAAAGCCGTTGCATCACCTCCGGGCCGGGGATCTGGCTGACTTGACGATGTGGCACAGCATGCGGTGCCACGATGGGGCGCGGCATATCGCGAGGTGGAATTCCCTTCAGATAGGCCACGTCGCTGGGACCATTCAGAAGCTCGGAAAACACCGATTGATCCAGGGGGTCCCCGGCAAAGGGGCGCATTCCGGTAACCGCGACCCAGCCCCAGATGTTAGTGGGCAATCCGCCCTCGCCCAGTGCCTTCCATGCGCGATAATCCCGTACGGACCAGAGAACGGCGATGATGCAAAGAACCGCCAAACATACAAAGACAAGCACTGGGCTGACTCCTATTGGTTTGGCGCCGCCGGGCGCAGCCAAATCTTGCCAGGCCAAGACAATCGCGCACCCAATCAGGACCGATGTCGCAACACCAAAGACTTGTTTCAGACCCGTCAACTTCTCATCCTCAAAACTGCCGGTCGCCAATTGCGACCAACTCAACATCGCAATCCATTGCGAATGCTGAAATGTGGAAAGAAGTCAGGTGAATGGTGAATTCGGCTCAGTTGAGCCTTTTGTCCTGCCGGAAGGACCCCGGCGTTTTCCCATATCTTTGCTGAAACGCCTTGGACAGATTGCTGGGGTTGTCGTAGCCGACCCGATACGCAATTTCCTCCAACGGCAAATCCGTTCCATCAAGAAGCGCTATGATCTCCCCAAAGCGTTCTTCGTTTTTGACAGCGAGGAAGGAGCGGTTCTGCGCTTTCAGATGTCGTTTCAGAGTCGCTGCGGACATCCCGAGCAACTCAGAAACAGACGCGATAGAGCTTGCCTTCAACCCCAGTTTTCGGACTGCCCATTTGACTTTGCCAATCGTGTCCAACCCGTCCGGAGGAGACGACAAATCTCGCTGGAGCCGCGAGCGTGCTGCGGAATTCAATTGTCCATCAGACGACTTTACCGGCATTTCCAAATGGTCTGGCCGAAGACGTAGAAAGCTCTCGGGATGATCAAAGATAACCTCGACACCTGAGGGGAGAACTTTGAGTGGGTTCTCGGCTTTTGTGGCGGGCCATGCGACAAACAGCTTTTCGCCGAGAGCTTTGTCTTGTGAGCCAGTCAAGGATCGACCAAGCCAAACCATAAGTGAGAGGCTGGTGATGGTATGAAATCTAACAGTGGGATCTGGTGTGTGTGGGTTGCCGGACCGCAGCACAATATCAAATTGTTTTGGTGCTTTGCGCAACTCCAGCACCTGGCTCCCACCGGATCTGGTCGCGAAATTCTGTGGAAGCTGATCATAGGCATCGCGCAATCGGCTGGCACTGCGCAGCACCAAGCCAAACAATCCGTGCGGTTGCTGACTTAGCCGCTGACCATAGCACCAGGGCAGCATGGGGTCTGGGTTTGCATTGAACAGATTGCTCACAATCCGGCTATAGCTGTCGCTGCCAACAACTCTGGGCTGCGCCGTCAAATCCCGAACGGCAACGCCACTGTCGCGCAGCAAGGCATCCAGAGGGACCCCAAGGTCCGCCCCAAATGTAAGCACCAACTCCACATACTCAAAGGGCAGTGCAAAGTTGCCCAATCCCACTGTATCGACCTGTTTCATTGTGAGCCAAAATAACCATGGCACACGCAGTTTTCAATGACATGATCGGATGTAGATTACTAAGCAATCTCAAACCGATGCTGGCCTAGCCAACCCGCATTCGCCTCTACCACATCTCCGGGCTGCAGGTACCGCGGGTTCGAACGTCCGGCCGCCAGAATGCGTTTCACCAAGAACGAAGCGGGCAACAATTTGGCCAGCATCCGTTTTGTACGGTTCACCTGAAATGTGACACCGGCTGGTGTGCCCGTCACAATCAAGTCGCCTGCATTCAACCGTCGATCCTTCGAAAAAGCCATCGTGTGCATCAGCAGTTCTCGTGGAGAATAGATAAGGCTGCTGGTTGGTTCGTGTTGCCGAACCTCGCCGTTTACCCGCAGTTCCAGTGTCACTTCAGGTAATTCTTCACGATACGCTTCATTTGGCACCCAGAGTTTATCTGCACAGGGGAAAAACCCATCGAAGCTCTTGCAGGCTGACCAGCAATGTAGCCGGTCTTCGCTCAACTGCCCCATCAACTGCACTGTTCGGGAGGTCACATCATTGGCCAAAAAATAGCCGATGCGCGGCAATGTCGCTCCTGCGCGCAAATCGTCAAACGTGCAGTCTTCCAGAATTTGAACACCAAGCTCGATTTCGTAATCGAGCATCGGACCGATCGCGTCTCTTAGCTCTTCAATTTGCGTCGCCAGTGTCGAATCCGCTGATTTCACGGCGGCGATGAGTTCGTCCTTCGTTGGCGTTTTTACGGTTCTCTGTTCAACGCAGGCTTTGCCCTGTTTCAGAAAGATGACCGGTTTGGAGGGTATGGGTTCCGCCGTCTCGCGGATGTGGTCAGAATAGGCCAATCCAAACGCATAGGCAAAATCTGAAGACGGTTGAAATTCTTCATATTTTCCGTTTTCGGAGGCAGGTGTCATTGAGACTCGCTTTCGTTCTGTGCTGCTTGCAGGGTCTTTTGAGTGAAAGCTATGCGACTGACAGCTGCAAAAGCAGTTTCGAAACGGTCGAAACCATGGTCATTTCAGCGCATTGCCTTGTGCTCAAATAAGGCCGACCACAGCGTGGTCCTTGAGCATTTGACGCGCCATGCCAGTCAAGTTGTCCAAAAGGAGAATGGACGCTACAGCGATACCTTCAGTTGTTCCTTTGAAGCGCAGTAAATCTGACCTGCTCCCCTGTGAAACCGCCATTTTAGTTAGCTCTGTTCAGCTGGAGGAGGTTTCTCGCAGCAAAGCCAACAAGTTGCACTCAACCTTCAGAACGGGCGGGCACCGAGGGTATCGCTCATCTCAGATCCGCGGGCGCCTTTTGAGGCGCTGTGTCATGAGTTTGACAGTTGGGTCTTGGAGAATGGGCGCAAACTGACGGTCGCGGGAATGGCCTGACCTTCGACCATGACGGCATATGTCCCGTCCGGGATCGCAGCCCGGTCATCTGTGTTGATAAAGCAGGTCCCGATCGCAGAACCCTGTGCATAGGCATAGGCACCGCTTGCGACGTAGCCGGCGACTTCTCCGTCTTTCAGTACAGGTTCATTGTGGTGCAGCAGGGGGCCTGCATCTTGCAGTTTGACATGACACAAGAAGGGGCCTTTTCCATTTGCCTTGCGGCTGACAAAGGCATCCCGCCCGATGAAGGGGATCGCCTTGTTGGGCTTGCAAACAAAGCCCAATCCGACCTGATGAGGTGCTTCGGTATAGGACATGTCATGCCCCCAATGCAGGAAGCCTTTCTCGATCCGCAGCGCATTCAGGGCTTCACCGCCAACCAGTTGCAGGCCAAGGGGCTCGCCCGCCAACCAGAGTGTCTCAAACACATGCTCTGCAAAGTCGGGCGTGATGAATATCTCCCATCCCACCTCGCCAGTGTAGGACAGGCGCTGTGCAAAAACAGGCGCGTGACCAATGTGGAAATGTTGCAGGCTGTTGAACGGGAAATCCGCATCCGACAGGTCAAGGTCGCTGACCGCAGCCAAGAGATCGCGCGACTTGGGGCCAGCGACCGACAAAACGGCATATCCGGATGTGGCATCGCGCAAGCGGAGGTCTTCGGCGCCCAGAACGTGTCTTTGCAGGTGATCGCGGTCGCGGCGGGTGTGCGAGATTGAGGACATGACCATGAAGCTGTCCGCTCCATGGCGGGCCACGGTGACGTCGCTTTCAATGCCGCCGCGTTCGTTCAGCATCAATGAATAGACCACCCTGCCGACAGGCACGTCGATGTCATTGGTGCAGATGCGTTGCAGGAAGTTCAGTGCATCCGGTCCTTCGACGATCAGCTTGCCCAGCATGGAGTAGTCGATCATCGCCACGCCTTCGCGGGCGGCCTTTTGTTCGGCTTGGGCGTGATCGAACCAACCGGGCCGGAAAAAGGAGTAATCGTACTCGGGCGTGACGCCCTCAGGCGCGAACCAGCCCGGGCGTTCCCATCCCTGCGCCTCGGCATAGACGGCGCCTTTTGCTTTCATGGCATGATAGAACGGCGTGCGGCGCAGGCCACGGGCGCTGGTCCGTTGGCGCCCCGGCCAATGCATCGCGTAGGTCAGCACCAGCGTTTCCGGGCAACGTTCCCGCAAATAGGGATCGCGGGACTGCCAGTCTTCGATCCGGGCCGGGTCCATCTCGGCCAGATCCATCGGTGGATGGCCTGCCATGATCCAGTCAGCCAGCGCCTTGCCCGCACCGGGGCCGGATTGAATGCCGGTCGAATTCACGCCAGCCAGAACATAGTATCCCTTGAGGTCCGGCGCCACACCCAGGGTGAAACGACCGTCGTGGGAATAGCTTTCCGGCCCGTTGAAGAACGTCCGGATGCCCGTTTCCTGGAGAATGGGCACGCGGTTCATACTGAGTTCCAGCACTTCCATCACGTCGTCTTCGACAAAGGGCAGGCTGTCGAATTCGAAGCTCTCCGGGATGCCGTCCTTTGCCCAGGCTTTGGCATGGAAATGCGCGAAGCCGAACAGCAGTTTGCCTGCGTCTTCTTTCCAGTAGGTGCCGTCACAATAGGAGCGCAGCACCGGCAGATCGCTGGGCAGATCGGGGATCGGTTCGGTCACAAGGTAGTAGTGTTCGCAGGCATGAAGCGGTACAGCGACACCGTTCTTGCGGCCCAGCTCACGTGCCCACATGCCACCGCAATTGACGACGACATCTGCGGTGATCGTGCCTTCATCCGTGCGCACGCCGGTGACTTTGCCGCCCTCCGTCAGAACTTCTTCGACCTTGATGCCTTCCCGGATCGTCGCGCCATACATTCGCGCGCCCTTGGCAAGGGCCTGTGTCAGATCAATGGGGTTGGCGGACCCGTCGGACGGCATGTGGATACCGCCCAAGACACCGTCGGCATTCATCAGCGGCCAGCGCTCCGCGATCTCGGCCGTCTCAAGGTAATGCGCTTCGATCCCGAACAGGGAGGCAAAATCGGCCTTGCGTTTCAACTCTGCCAGCCGTTCTTCGTTGACCGCGATTGAGATGGAACCGGATTGCCGAAAGCCGGGGTTCTGGCCTGTTTCGGCTTCGATTTCCTGCATCAGCTCCACGCCATAGCTGGCGAAGGCCGTGGTGGCATGGCTGCCCTGCAATTGCCCGACAAGCCCGGCGGCATGCCAAGTTGTGCCGCTGGTCAGAACCTTGCGCTCCAGCAGGATGACGTCCTTCCAGCCCGCTTTTGCCAGATGGTAGGCCACCGAACAGCCGTGAATGCCGCCGCCAATGATCACCACCTGTGCGTGGCTGGGGAGAGATTTGTTCATGCAGATTCCTGTCTAGGTGAGCGGGGCCGCAAAAAGGCGCCCTGCGTTTTGGGGGCCAGCCTCAAGGCCAGAAAGGCGCATCATATGCCAGGCCAGCGCCTGATTGCTGGAGATGACGGGTTTGCCGATGGCAGCCTCGGCTTGGGGAATGATCTGCAAGGCGCGCAAGCTGGTGCACGACACAAAGACCCCTTCGCAATCATCCCGCGCTCCGATCTGCCGGACCGCCTGCAAGATGCTGTCGCCAGTGATGCGCGCGACGGTGAAATCATCGGATTGGCCAAAGGTCGCAACCGCAGTGGTTTCATACCCGGCGTTTTGCAGGTTGGTCTGCATCTCAAGCGTGACATCCACTGGATAGGGCGTGACCAGTGCGATGCGTTTCAGCCCAAGTGCAGCCATTGCCGCTTTGGTGGCGCTGATTGGATTGGTCGTCTTTGCTTGTGGATGAACCCCGCGGATCAGGCTGTCGACCCGTTCCTCACCGATCATGGTCGCACCCGAGGTACAGGCATAGCCCACCACGTCAAATCCGAACGGTTCAGGCAAAAGTGCTGCGGTGTTCGGCAGATCAATCGCCATTTGGCGCAGGGTACCGGGGGACACTTCCATCGCATTCGGAATGCGCGCGGCGTAAAGGGCCACGTCCTTCTCCGGCCCCAGCATCTGCGCGAATTCGTGTTCGATGGTTTGGTCCGTTTGCAACACGATCAGCCCCAGACGCGCCCGCGCGCCGAGGCCCTCATCGGTGCGGAATTGGAGCGTCTCGACCGCGCCAGTCATCCCGCATCCGCCCCTTCCTGTTGTGCAAAGAAAGATGTTCCCTTCGGCACGGCAGGCAAAGCCATTTCGTATGGCGTGCATCGCACACGGCCACTTTCCTCACCGCGAACGAGTTCGTGCGTGAATCTGCTGGGCAGATGGTTCGGGCTGAGTTCAATCGCGTCCTCGGCATAGTAGGTCGTGATGTAGAGGGTGCGGGATTTCTCAGACAGGTTCGGCGCAGAACCGTGCAGCAGATTGGCGTGCATCAGGCAAACGGAACCAGCCTTGCCCGTGCATTTGACGATCTTGTCCCGCTGAACATCAATGATCGCTTCATCCACGGCACCGGTGAACACACCGTCATGCCAATGGGAATGGATTGGTCCCTTGTGGGTGCCGGGCAGCACCTCCAGCGGTCCGTTTTCCAACGTGACATCATCGATGAACAGCAATGCTGTGATCATGTCGTCATTTGTCATCGGCTCAAACGGAAAGTCCTGATGCCACTTCACCTGCGTCGCTGTACCCGGCAGTTTTGAATTCACTTTGCCGTGGTGAAACCGGATGGCCGGTCCGATGAGTGCGGCGCAGAAATCGACTGTGGCGGCGTTGCGCATGATGTTTGCAAAGACGGTTGAAACCTCTTCGGGCGATTGCACGCGGCGCAGACCGGGCGTGGCCGCGGTATGTCCGGGCTGCAAATCAAAACGAGGGCGCCCATCAAGGGTCTCTCCGTAGTCGTCGTCATAGGCGCGGCTTTCATCGACCCAACGTGCAAATTCGGCGCGCAGGTCATCCAGTTCGCCTGCGCTGACGGCGTCTTCCAAGACAATCACACCATCGCGCCAGAAGGTGTCTTTCTGTTCTTGCGTCAAAAAGTCCATGTCGAATTCCTTCTGTATAAACTGGTATATACCAGATGTGTTTGATGAAGTTAACAGGAAAGGATCGAGATCTGTCAACACAAAACAAAACGCTTGATCACTCTGGTATATACCAAATAGCATTTCGCTGACCGACGATTCGAGGGAGCGCAGTTTGTTGGACAAGCAGCGAAGCAAGGACGGCCGGGGCGATCCATCGTCCCGTCCCCGCTTTGTGCAGATTGCCGATGAAATCCGGGGCCAGATCGCAACGGGTGCCTTGAAGGAACACGATATCCTCCCGTCTGAGCGCAGCCTGTCTGAGCAATATGACGTCAGCCGGATGACGGGACGCCGGGCGCTGGAAGCCTTGGAAACCGAAGGGCTGGTCTACAGCGCCGACCGACGCGGGCGTTTTGTGTCGCCGCAGCGGCTCAAATACAATGTCAGCAACATGGTCAGCTTCGTCAGCACGGCACAGGCCGATGATGTTGACCTCAAGATCGAAGTTGTCGAGACGGTCGAAACAGTCGCAGACGGCAAGTTGGCCGCCCTTTTCGAACAGCCCGTGGGCAGCCCAATCATCGCCTACACCCGCCTTTTTCATTCAGGCGGCCATCCGATCTTTATCGAAACAGAGTATCTGGTTGCCGACCGGTTTCCCGGTTTCCTGCACTACGATCTGCGCCAGTCGACCACGCAGATCCTTGAGAGCAGCTTTGCCACGACCGCCAGCACCGGCGATATCGTCATCCGAATGCGCGGCGTAAAGACCGACGAAGCGCAGCTCTTGAGCATTTCCAACACCCACACCGTGATCGAGCTGGAACAGGTGATCCGCGACGAAGCGGGCGTGCCGTTCTGCTTTGGCCATCAGGTCTGGCGCGGAGAGATGGCCGAATTTTCGGCCCATGCGATTGTTGCCGGGCGCAGTGTCGGCAAGGTTTGAAGGACAGAGCGAAATGAACATGAACGCGCGCGCCCCTGAGCGGGGATTCAATCACGCCGAATTCAGCGCCCGCACGGCCAAGGCACAGGTGGCAATGGCGGCGTCGGGCCTCGCCGGCATGTTGCTGATGAGCGAGCAGGACGTGCGCTATTTCACCGGGTTTCAGACGTTGTTCTGGCAAAGCCCGACCCGCCCCTGGTTCGTTTTTGTGCCTGCGCAGGGCAAACCGGTTGCTGTGATCCCCGAAATCGGGGCCGAACTGATGCGCCGCAGCTGGATAGATGACATTCGCACATGGAGCGCCCCTGCCCCGCAGGACGATGGGATCAGCCTGCTCACAGACCTTCTGGGTCCCTTGTCCAAAACGGGGGCCAAAATCGGCGTGATGAAGGGGCACGAGACCAAGTTGCAGATGCCGCTGGGAGATTGGGAACGGTTGATGGCCGGGCTGCCGGGACTTGAGATTGCCGATGTGACCGGCCTTGTCCAAGGGCTGCGCATGGTCAAATCCGCCGCCGAGATCGAAAAACTTGCGCATATCTGCGCCATCGGTTCAGCGGCGTTTGCCAAAGTGCCGGAGGTCATTCACGCAGGGATGCCGTTGGAAGACGTGTTCCGCCAATTCCGCCTGACCGCGATCGGGAATGGTGCGGACGACGTGCCCTATCTTGTCGGTGCCGCTGATCAGGGCGGCTATGCCGACGTGATCTCTCCCCCGTCGCGGAGGCCGCTGCAAATCGGCGATGTGCTGATGCTGGACACAGGCTGCACCTGGGACGGATACTTCTGCGATTTTGATCGCAACTGGGCCATCGGACATGTCGGCGATGACGCCAAACGCGCCTATGACGTGCTGTGGCGCGCCACGCAGGCCGGGATTGACGCGGCAAAGCCCGGCAATAGCTGCCGTGATCTGTTCATGGCGATGTCAGCGGTTATCGCTGAAATGGACAGCTCCGGCGGCGATATCGGGCGCCTGGGACATGGGCTGGGCATGCAATTGACCGAACAGCCCTCCCATGCCGCTTTTGATAAGACAGAGCTGAAAGAAAACATGGTGCTGACCATCGAACCATCGCTGAGCTATGGTAACGGGCAGATGATGGTGCACGAGGAAAACATCGTTGTGAGCAAGGGTGCGGCACAGTTGCTTTCCACCCGCGCGGCGCCGGAGCTTTTGGTCTTAAAGTAGGCCCCTAGATGATATCCAGTGACACCTTCACGCGGTCCATGACGATGGAGGAGGTGAACTTGCTGACGTTTGACTCATCGAAGAAGTATTCCTGGGTAAATTCCTCGTATTCGGCAATGTCCTGAACGATCACGACCAAAATGAAATCGGCCTCTCCGGTCGAATAGTAGCACTGCTGAACCGCCGGGGCGGTGCGCATCCGGCGTTTGAATTCGTCAAGATGCCTGCGGCTCTCGCGTTCGAGCATGACCTGAACGATCACCGTCATGCCCCGACCCAGTTTTTCGGCCGAAAGAACTGCGATCTCCCGCTCGATCACGCCGGTTTCACGCAGCTTTTTCAGGCGTTTCTGCACGGCCGGTGGCGATAGCCCGATCTCAAAACCAATCGCTTCCGCTGTCAGTCGGGCATCGCTTTGAACCAGTTTCAGTATCTCAAGGTCTTTGTCATCCATGCGCTGATTTACGTCATCATATAAGCGCCACGCAACACATTTAGTCGCGATGTCGGATATTTTGACGAATTTCATCCCTGATGGCTTCTAAAGTGGAACTTATTCGTCGGGGGGAGGAACTCTGAAAACCTGTGTAGCACCGAACACTGCGGCAGAAGCCCCCCCCCCACTACAGCGCGCGCGTACACAAGATCAAAAACGAACGTCGCCGGTTTGGCGGACGTCACACACAACAATGGCACGGAGGAACAAAGTCCATGAAACTCAAGAATACCCTTATCGCAGGCGGCATCGCTGTCATCGCAACGGCAACGGCAGCCTTGGCAGGCCCCTTGCAGGATCGCATCGACGCCGGCGAGACAATCCGCATCGGCTTCGCAAACATTCCGCTTTGGGGATATCCGAATGAGGAAGGCAATGCAGATGGATTTACAAATGACATCGCGATCCAGACGCTTGCCAAAATGGGGCTCACAAACGTCGAAGCCGTCGTCACCGACTGGGGTGGTCTGATCCCGGGCCTGAAAGCAGAGCGTTTCGATATGATTACGGGCGGCATGTACATCCTCGGCTCCCGCTGTGAGAACGTGTCCTTCTCCGAACCGGTTGCCGCATCTGGCGATGGTATCTTGGTTGCCGCAGGCAACCCAAAAGGCATCAACAATTACACCGACATTCTTGATGGTGGCCATATCATGGTGACGGGCGCGGGATACAACACCGTTGAAGCAGCCCAGAACCTAGGGATCGCGGACAGCAACATCATGCAGGTTCCCGGCCCGACAGAAATGGTCGCGGCGATGAAGGCAGGCCGCGCAGATGCTGCGGTCCTGACCGACTTTGAAGCGCAGCATCTAGCAGCGGATCACGCGGAAATCGAACTGGCGGATTCATCGCAGATGGAAGAATGGAGCAAGAACTTTGCCGGGATCGGTTTTCGACATGAAGACAAAGACTTCCTTGCTGAATTCAACACAGCACTCGGTGCCTACATCGGCACGGACGAAATGATGGCGGTCGTCGGTGAGCATGAGTACACAAGCGTTCACTTGCCTGGTGACGTGACGGCGGAATGGGCCTGCGCCAACCGCTGAGTTCTGTCCGCCAACGGACCAAATGGCAGGCCCCACCGGGGGCCTGCCGCATTGCGTAACACCATCATTTCTGGGCATTCCTCATGAGCTTCTTTGAATTTCTGAGCCTTTACTGGCCGCGCCTGATGTCAGGCACGGGAGTAACTGCCGCTCAATTCCTGCTTGGCGCCATTCTGACCGTGGGTCTGGCGCTTGTGTTTGGCTTGATGAAAATGTCCCCGAACAGGGCGATCAAGGGATCCGCAGTTGTCTACATCGAGATATTTCGCGGCACCTCGCTTCTGGTACAGCTTTACTGGATTTTCTTCGTCCTGCCGCTCTTTGGTATAACGCTTGAGAAATTCACCGCCGGGTGGGTGGCCATCGGCCTGAATGCAGGTGCCTATGGCGCAGAGCTTGTGCGGGGCGGCATCATGTCCGTGCCGAAAGGCCAGTGGGAAGCGGCCACGGCCATCAACATGAGCCCGGCCCGCCGCATGTGGCGTATCATCCTGCCACAAGCCTTGGTGAACATGCTCCCGGCATGGGGCAATCTGATGGTCGAAATCCTCAAAGGGACAGCTCTGGTTTCATTGATTTCTGTCACCGACCTGATGTTTCAGGCCAAACAGATCAACGCCAGCACATATCTGTCAGCGCAGATCTTCGGCACTGCCCTAGTCATCTACTATATTCTGGCGCGCTTTCTGCTGACCCCTTTCATGCGCTGGCTTGAAGGTTTCATGGCCCGCAAACTGGGAAGGACATAACCATGTTTGACTGGTTGTTCATGGACGAATGGTTCCCGAAGTTTGACTGGCGCTGGGATTACACCTGGGAAATCCTGCCGCGCCTGATCGAGGCAACAGGCAACACGCTGATCGCGGCCGCTGCGGGCTATCTCATTGCCCTTGTGCTCGGTCTGGTCTTTGCCCTCGCCCAGCGAAGCCAGAGCCGGGTTCTGACCTTTGTGGTGCGCGAATTCGTTGAATTTGTCCGCTCCACCCCGCTTTTGCTGCAAATCTTCTTCATCTTCTACGTGGGACCACAGTTCGGCATCACGCTGAGCCCGTGGGTCTCGGGGATGATCGCCATCGGTCTGCACTATTCGTGCTATCTGTCCGAGGTTTACCGCGGCGGGCTGGATTCTGTGCCAAAGGGTCAATGGGAAGCGGCAACTGCTTTGAACATGACCACCGCGCAGACCTACAAACGCCTGATCATCCCGCAAGCGATCCCGCCCGCCATTCCGGGACTGGGCAACTATCTTGTCGGGATCTTCAAGGACACGCCCATGCTGTCAGTCATCGGCGTTGCCGAGTTGATCCATACGGCAAATGCCATCGGTTCAGAAACATGGCGCTATCTGGAGGCATACACCATCGTTGGTGTGATCTTTCTGGCGCTGTCGCTGCCTGCCGCAGGCCTTATTCGCGCATTTGAAGGTTTCGTGCGCCGCAAACTGGGAATGTAAGAAATGGAAGATTTGTCAGGTTTCCCCCTCAGGATTGATGGGGAGAACAGTCCAATGGTCAGCTTCAGGAAAGTGCGCAAGGCCTATGGATCACTGGTGGTTCTGGATGACCTTGATCTGGATGTTGCCGCCGGTGAAATGGTATCGGTGATCGGCCCGTCCGGGTCGGGCAAAACAACCGTTTTGCGGATGTTGATGACGTTGGAACAGATCAACGGCGGGGTCATCTATGTCGATGGCAAACCGCTCACGCACATGGAGAAGGGCGGCAAGTTGGTGCCCGCAACTGACAAGCATTTACGGGCCCGGCGCAGCGACATCGGCATGTGTTTCCAGCATTTCAACCTGTTCCCGCATATGACGGCGATCCAGAATTGCATGGAAGGGCCGGTGCAGGTTCTTGGCCTGTCCAAGGCCGAGGCGCGCGACCGGGGTGAGGAACTGCTCGAACTGGTGGGCATGGTCGATAAAAAGGACCAACACCCCTCGCGGCTGTCCGGCGGTCAGCAGCAGCGTGTCGCGATTGCCCGCGCTTTGGCGATGCGCCCCAAAGTGATGTTGTTTGACGAGGTAACCTCGGCGCTTGACCCGGAAGTGATTGGGGAGGTGACCAATGTTATTCGCAAACTGGTATCGGAACACAACCTGACCATGTTGATGGTGACACACCAGATGGGTTTCGCCCGCGATATTTCGGATCGGGTTTGCTTTTTCTACGGTGGCAAGATCGAAGAGCAAGGGCCACCCGCCGAGTTGTTCGGGAACCCGAAACGCGAGCGCACGCAGCAATTCCTGAGCGCGGTCAAAGAAGCCATCTGATCTTTCATCCCCACTTTCGGAGGGCGTTCGAATGTTCAAAGCCGGTGACGAAGTCACGTCCAAGGTCTGGAACCCTGTTCTGGACAACGGGCGCCATGATCGCGCGCAGCTTGGGTTCATCCTGATGTCGACCGATTTGGCGAGCGAGCAGGACTTCTTTGACATGGCCCCGCCGGGGGTTGGTATTCACATCACCCGGCTCAAGACCGAAGACTACACCACCCGTGAAACGCTTGCCCGGCACATTGAACACATGGCCGACGCCGCATCGCGGTTGCAGCCGGACATGAAACCCGAAGTGGTCAGCTATGGCTGTACAAGCGGGTCCATCGTCAACGGCGAAGAGGCTGTGTTTGAAGCCATCCAAGAGGGCGCGCCATGGGCAAGGCCGATGTGCATTGTGACAGGCGTGGTTGATGCCTTGCGGGCCGTGGGTGCGCAAAGGCTGGTGGTGGGCACGCCCTATCTCGATGAGATCAACACAGCCGAGGCAGAATTCCTTGTTCAGAAGGGTTTCGAGATCCTCGATATTCAGGGCCTCAATCTGGAAACGGGGATTGAGTTCGGGCAAGTTACCCCTGCCTTTTGGAAAGAGTTTGCCATCCAGATCGATCAGCCCGATGCCGACGCGGTCTTTTTGTCCTGCGGTGGCATCCGCGCGCTGGAAGTGGCGGATGAGATTGAACAGATCATCGGTAAGCCCGTGATCACCTCCAATCAGGCACAATTCTGGAGCTGCCTGCGGCGGGCGGGCATTGCCGACAAGCTCACAGGCTTTGGCCAGTTGTTTGATCAGCCCGGCACAGATCTATTACCTTAGTACCCTTCTGCCTTGTGGCCGAAGAAAACCTTGGTGATGTCTTCGCTGACGTCCCAGGTCACCCTTTGGCCATCCCGAACAAACAGAGTGTCGCCCGGTCCAAGGTCGATGGCGTCCCCGGTGTCATGCTGGATCAGTCGGCACTTTCCAGACAGGACAGTAAACAGTTCGTCGCCCTGTTCGGTGCAGGTGAGCGCGCCCTTTGTGCAATGCCAAATGCCATAGCGCGTCGTGTGCCCCGGACCGCCTGCATCAATGCGGCCATAGGTCTTTGGCGTGCCTTTCGCGATTACGTAATCGCTTTCCGGCGCGTCAAAGGACCAGAAGTCCAGCGGCCCGACATCGTCTCCGGGTTTGTACTTTGACATGTCTGTGCCTCCGCATCTT
Source organism: uncultured Sulfitobacter sp. (assembly GCF_947500075.1). Taxonomy (GTDB): domain Bacteria; phylum Pseudomonadota; class Alphaproteobacteria; order Rhodobacterales; family Rhodobacteraceae; genus Sulfitobacter. The sequence goes on from NZ_CANMQS010000007.1 coordinate 47,408, forward strand.
CGTGCAGGTCTGTCCTCACACCATCAGGCGGCCTCGTTACCCTGCATGATCATGTCGAATATGGCCTGATCCGTCACACCTTCGGACCCGATCAACAGAACCCGCGACGTGGAAGTAAGACCAAGCTTGTCAGCAAGGGACGTATCCCCCATCGCCGTGATCAAGGCAGCGAGACCCGCAACAGCGCTCTCCCCCGCTTCGATTGCCGTATCACTGCCAATTGGGTTGGCCAGCAACCGGACGGTCGGGGCAACCAATGCTTCCGGGATCGTCAGGTAGTCGGTGGCTTCCTCAGCAAGGATTTCCCAAGCAAGGCCCGAGGGTTCGCCGCAGGACAATCCAGCCATCAGGGTTTCTTCGGCAATGTCGACCTTTGTTGCCGCACCGGTCTTTGAGCTTTCGAACAGGCATGCGGCAAGTTCAGGCTCGACAATGATCGCGCGGGGGGAGGCATCGCCCCAATACTGCCGCAGCGCTGCAATCACCCCGGCGGCCAACCCGCCGACGCCGCCTTGCAGGAACACATGTGTCGGCGCCTGATCAAGTGCGTCGGAGATTTCCTGAACCATGACGCCGTAGCCGCTCATCACATCGCAGGGCGGCAGTGAATAACCGGGCCAGGAGGTATCAGAAACCACGAACCAGCCGTTTTTCTCAGCTTCTGTCTTGGAGACCACGACGGATTCGTCGTAATCCCCGTCAATCCGCACAACTTCGGCGCCCAGATCACGCATGGCCTTGGCACGGCCTTCGCTGACTTCGGCATGGATATAGATGCGGCAGGGCACGCCAAAACGTTTGCACCCCCAGGCAAGCGACCGTCCGTGATTGCCATCGGTTGCGGACACAAGCGTGATCGCCGCGCAGGCATCGGCGTAGACCCCGTTACGGATGTCGGCAAGGGACACATCCTTGCCCAGGCGTTTGGAAATCTCGCGCTGCAGCACCCGAAGGGCGGCATAGGATCCACCCAATGCCTTGAAGCTGCCAAGCCCAAACCGTGGGCCTTCGTCCTTATAGAGGATCTCACCTACGCCGATCTGGCTGGCGATTGCAGAAAGGGAGACAAGCGGCGTCGGCGCATAGCCGTCCCATGCCGTGATTTCCTGCTGTGCGGTCGCAAAACTCTCGGCTGTCAGGACACGATGCGCGGCATCTCCCTCAGTTCGTTTTGCAGCGACGTGCCGGATGTGCGCGTTGGGGAGGAGAGTGTTCATCATGTGGTCTTTCGTTTTGGCAGGCGGTCTTTCACAAGCTGCGCCCAAAAGGCGGCACCAAGGGGAAGAAGCGCGTCGTTGAAATCATAGTCAGCGGCATGCAGCGGTTGGCTGAACGGGGGTTCGGTGCCATTTCCAAGAAGCAGGAAACACCCCGGAACCGCCGCGCAGAAATGGGCGAAGTCTTCGGAGAAGCTCATCGGGGGACGGTTGCCGGTCGCCGCGAGGCCCGCGCTTCTTGCGGCCTGAACCACGGCGTCGGTCGGTCCGGGGGCATTGATGGTTTCGATAAACTCCGTCTTGAACGTCGTCCTGGCGCGTACACCGTGCGCGGCCGCAATGCCATCGACGATTTGACGCATGAAGCCTTCGACGTCCGCCCTGTCCTGTGGCAGCCGTGCCCGAACGTCGCCTTTCAGGATCGCTGTGCCCGGCAGGACGTTCCGCTGCCCATCTGTCAGAAACTCCGTCACGGACACAACCGCCCCGGCACCGGGGGCCAGCTTCCGCGAGACGATGGTCTGCAACGCCAGCACCACTTCCGCGCCGACCGTGATCGCATCAACACCGACCTGCGGCATGGAGGCATGGCCGCCCTGCCCTGTGATCTCGATCTCGAACAGGCTCTCACTCGCGCAGATTTGACCTGCGCGGGTAGACACTTCGCCCACTGGCGCACCGGGCAGGTTGTGGATGGCATAGACTTCGTCCAGTGGAAACTGTTCCAGAAGGCCGTCGTTGATCATCGCCTGCGCGCCCAGCCCATGTTCTTCGTTGGGCTGGAAGACAAAGACGACCTTGCCGTCAAAGTCAGGATCATTGGTCAGGAGTTCCGCCGCCCCCAAGAGCATCGTCATATGTCCGTCGTGGCCACAGGCATGCATCACGCCGGCGTTCTGCGAAACATAATCGTGGGTGCTGATCTCCTGAAGGGGCAGCGCATCCATATCGGCGCGCAGGCCGATGGTGCGATTGCCACCGCCGGACCGCAGAACGCCGACAACGCCGACGCCTTCATGCACTTCCACGCCAAGCGCGCGCAGGTGGTGCGCCACCTTGGCTTTGGTGCGTACTTCGTCAAATCCAACCTCCGGATCACGGTGAAAGGACCGGCGCAGGTCGGTCAAACCGCTCTGAAAAGAATCCATCTTAGTCTCTTGTATGATTTCCGTATGACATTAGGCCGAATGAGCAGGATTTATCATCAAAAGATCGCGGATCGGCGATGAAATCCTTCGCGTTTCTTCATCTTCTCGACGCTTTCCATAAGTTGCAATGCCGTTCTGTCCATTTCCGCTCTCTGCGTTGATCTGAGGCGGTGAATATGCGGTGCCGGAGAGGAAAAACTCAAGGGATACTGCCGCCTTGGATCACTAGATCCTACGATGCGCGAAACCCCCGATTTCCGCCCGATCGCAATCAATTTCGTCGCGCCCCGTCAGCAGATTGCGCTTTTTCCTCTTGAATCGCAGGTACCCTGACGAGGGTTATGCCAACGAAACAGGGGAAACGAGATGATTCCAGGGCTGGAAACCACGATCACGCACCAGGAAAGCTATGATCGCAACGTGGAGAGCTTGCACAGCCTTGGGGTTGTGCTGCCACGGATATCCGACCTGGCGGATCCCGCTGAAAAACTTGCTGGGAAAATGGTTGAAATCGCTGATGCGGCTCCCGATTCACCAGATGCACGCAACCTCTTCCGTGTGCACTGGCATAATGGGGCTGACCGCCGCAGCCTGGTGCCGGTGCCAGAGCATATCGTCCTCCCCGACGCTCTGACAGGTGTGAAAGCAAAGATTGTTGTTGCCTTGGGTAATCGGTTTCCGATGATCAACACGCATAAGGTTCTCGCGGCCTATGGCTGCCTGATCCCGCGTCTGATGTCGGGTGCTTTTGACGCCACCCGGCACCGGGCTGTCTGGCCTTCGACAGGCAACTACTGCCGCGGTGGTGTCGCCATTGCGACGGTGCTGGGCTGCCGGTCAGTCGCTGTTCTGCCCGAAGGGATGAGCCAGGAGCGGTTTGACTGGCTGAACCGCTGGCTGGCCGACCCAAATGACATTTACCGCACACCCGGCACCGAAAGTAATGTCAAAGAGATTTACGACGCCTGTCACACGCTGGAAAAAGATCCCGAGAACCTGATCCTCAACCAATTTGGCGAATACGGGAATTATGTCATTCACCGCGCCGTGACGGGACCGGCCTTGCAGCGCGTTTTCAGTCACGTGAATGCGGATGGTACGAAAACCGCGCGTGCCTTTGTTGCTGCAACGGGCTCTGCCGGAACACTGGCGGCAGGGGATCATCTGAAACAGGCGCTCGGCACTCAAACGGGTGTGATCGAGGCGCTGGAATGCCCAACGTTGCTGTATAACGGATATGGGGAGCACAACATCCAGGGCATCGGAGACAAACATGTGCCCCTGATCCACAATGTGATGGGGACTGATTTTGTCATCGGCGTGTCTGATGCCAGTTGCGACGGGCTGAACCTTGTCTTCAATACCTCAGCAGGCCGCGCCTTTCTATCGCAGCATCGGGGCCTGGCCCAGGAACAGATTGCGCAGCTGGGTGATCTTGGCCTGTCGTCCATTGCCAACATCATCGGGGCGATTAAATATGCCAAGTTCAATGATCTTGGCGCGGACGATGTGGTGCTGACTGTCGCGACAGATGGCGCGGACATGTATCACACCGAACTGACCATTGCCGAGGATCGGCGCTTTGACGGTCGCTTTGGCGAGGTGCAGGCAGCCGAGGCCTTTGGCCAGCACATGCTGGGCACCGGCATTGACCATACGCAGGAACTGGGCCGGTTCGACCGCGAGCGCATCTTCAACCTTGCCTACTACACCTGGGTCGAACAGCAAGGCACGTCGCTGGAGGCATTCGACCGCCGCCGCGATGCCTCGTTCTGGGATGGGTTGATGGATCTGGTGCCGGTTTGGGACGGTATGATTGACCGGTTCAACGCCGCGTAAAACTTCGGTCGAAGACATGCCCCTGACGGCCGCGCATTGGGGCGTCTACCGGACAGAGATCAAAGATGGCAAGCTCTGCGCTCTCCATCCGTTTGAGCGAGATCCCAACCGCTCTCCAATCGCGAATGGCTATATTGGCGTGTTGGATGACGACTTGCGGATTAATGCGCAAAGGGGCCCACCGCACACAGCTGCTTGATTTGTATCGAGAAGTTCCTGGGTCAAACAGAGCAACCTGAAGCCTATTGAGCAGGTTCAACGTTGCGGTCTTTTGTCCGCGAGCGACCGACCTGGACGTTTTTTCTGCGAGCCTCACTCGCCATGGCAACGGGGTTCGAACGAAAAAACGTTTGCTGAGAAAGTACTTTCCAAAAGGAACGGGTGTATCGATACATCGTCAGGCAAAGCTGAGTGCGGTCGCGCCGGCAAAACGTTTTGACGCATGTGTTGCGTCCAACCGCTGAAACCACCGACCAGCTTGCAATTCTTCTGTGCTGCGGCAAATGTCGAGTATCCTTCTAGCAACCCCAATTCTGGCATTCGCTTCGAAGCTACACTCATGAGGATCGCCATGAACCGCCGCCAATTTCTTGCCAGCGCTGCTGTCCTGGGATCGCTCCCTCGGCAATTGATTGCACAAACATCCATGTATCGCTTGCGGGCTGAAGAAGTGACCAGCCAGGTTCTGCCTGCGGGCGACGGAACGACGCGCATGTTGGGCTTTAACGGCACGATGCCGGGCCCCGAACTTCGTATACGACGGGGCGAGCGCGTGGCCATCGATGTTGAAAACAGGCTGAAGGAAGGTACAGCGGTTCATTGGCACGGCATCCGGCTAGAAAACAGCATGGACGGCGTGCCGGTTCTGACCCAAAAAGTTATCGATCCCGGTGATACCAAAACCTACAGCTTTGTGCCGCCTGACGCGGGCACATTCTGGTATCACTCTCATCATATTTCGCACGAACAGGTCGCACGCGGCATGATGGGGCCGTTAATCGTTGAAGAAGATGAACCCATTGATGTGGATCATGACATCACGGCTCTGCTCTCTGACTGGCGGATGGAACGGGATGGTACGTTGATTGAGGAATATGCAGACCGTCACAGCGTCGCCCATGCAGGGTACCTTGGCACATTTGCACGGGCGTTCTTTTCGCGCAGCGAAGTCAGTGTTGGGGATCGGATCAGACTGCGGCTCATAAATGCGGCCACGAACCGGATCTTTCCACTGGCCCTTAGCGGTGCGGCGGGTCGCATTGTTGCTTTGGACGGGATTGCCTTGTCCCAACCCCGCCCGATTGATCAACTCATGATGGCCCCTGCGCAACGGGTTGATCTGATCCTCGACGTGTCCGGACCGATCAAGCTGGACATGATGAGCAGGCAAGGCCCCTATGAACTTGGCGCTTTGGGAACTGCTGGAACAAATGACACGCGCCAACCTGCACCCATCGCTGCTTTGCCAGCACATGCAATTGCGGCGGCCGCTGATCCGGGCCAACATCTGACATTGCGCATGATGGGCGGTGCCATGGGAGGGCGTCACGGTGGAGACAACATCTGGGCCTTCAATGATGTATCTGATCTTCAGGCTGCGCCATTCAGTTCATTTAAGACAGGTGAGACGGCAAAGATCACGCTGGTCAACGACACATCCTTCCCGCATGGCATCCATCTGCATGGCCACCATTTCTATGAACTGGACGAAGAGGGTAACACCGGTGATCTGAGAGACACGACGCTCGTGTTTCCAAACCAGAGCCGCGATATTCTCTGCACCTTTGATAATCCGGGGAAATGGATGCTGCATTGTCATATGCTCAGCCATGCTGTTGGGGGAATGCGAACATGGGTCGATGTCGTGTGAAACGGTTGGTGACAGTTCTTCTTCTGTCCGGGACACCTGCATTCGCAGGCCATGAACTTTTTGATCGCGACCTCGTCGCAGGTCAAACCCTTTACCAGGATCACTGCGCAGCCTGTCATGGGGCCAACCTTGAAGGGCAGCCAGACTGGCGGGTACCGAATGATGACGGAACACTGCCAGCACCGCCTCACGACGAGACGGGGCATACCTGGCATCACGACAACCAACTTCTCTTTGAGTATACAAAGCTTGGTGGCCGCGGGGCGTTGGCAGCGCGAGGGGTCAGCGATTTCAACAGCGCAATGCCAGCTTTCGATGGCGTCGTAACCGATGATGAGGTCTGGGATATCCTGGCCTACATCCGCTCAACCTGGCCAGAGCGCGTGCAAGAGATACATGCCAGTCGCAATCCCAAGCACTAAGTGATTGCTCGGTAGCAGGATTCGTGGGTCAGGTTGATCTGCCCTGCACGTTCGGTCACCGTATCTTGGTGATGCCCTTCATGCAGCGCCGCGAGGGCGCGCTCTTTGGCGGAGCGCACCGCCGGGATCTCAGCATGTGCGCGATAGCGCTGAACTTGGGTTGCCAGATGATGGGCAAACTGCATGGAGACATCTTTTTCGTCCTGCGGGAGGCTCAAATCCTGATCGGACAATTGAGGAAACGCTGCAAAAGCAAACGACCCCGCAGTGCTCTGGGCCACTACCCATCGGCCCCGGAAACCGTCATCTCAATGGAACTCAGGCCGATCCTGCACCAACATTCGCTCAAGCGGCGCTGATCCGTCAGTGGAGCAGCCTGAGCCGATCCGCAGTTGCCTTCGTCATCACCCCTCCCCCGAACCAAAGCTGTCATGTACGTCTTGAAACACGTCATTGATGTGTGGTGATACTTATCAATGTAGATCAATGAGTGAGCGGGCAAGGTGCAGCGGCCTAGGTAGCAAACCTAGTGACTCTATGTAGGTCTCCCCACTATTTTCACCGCACTGTCAGAATTTTGCGTTTTCTAACAAAGCGCTAGAAAAAGAGATTGTTCAGGTCGCATATGTTTTTCTACACAAATTTAACCAAGATAGTCAGCATTGCTTCACTTATTGTCGCAGCGGGGTCACAGCATGGCTCTGCGCGATCGGTCGAGGAAATCCTGAATTCCGGGGTCTTGCGCGCCTGCGTGCCGACGGCCAACCCGCCGGATGGGGAAGTCATTCCCGAAGGATGCAAAGGGTATTGCCAATACGAAGGCATCATTGGCGATCTGGTGCAGACCTTTGCGGAAAGCCTTGATCTTACGCCTGAGTATTTCGTGCAAAGCTGGGATGAGCTCTTCCACAACGCGGATGGTGTGACCCACAAAGAAGCCAGCTACACCCCCATCGCACTTGAAAAGCAGCAATGCGATATGGTCGGGGCTGTGATGGTCGCGCTGGATTGGCGTCTCCAAAAGATTGACATGGACTGCTTCCTGCCAAGTCGGATGATGGTCGTGTCGCGCAAGGACCGCCAGCATGAATTCAAGTCTGCCGAAGACTTGGCCGGGCGGACTGTTTCGGTTGAACAGAACATGTATTTGCATACATGGATAGAAGACCAAAACGCAGGGCCCTTCCAAGACAACCCAATCGAGATTCAGTTCCGCCCCTATGATCAGTCCATTCCCGCTGTTGATGCGGGCGATGTGGATTTCACGGTCGTTTCGGTTCTGGATGCGCTGTATCAGACGCGGCATTTCTCTGAAGACAGTGCAGCAGCCTTTGCCGTTGGTCCCATCAACGAGGGCTGCTGGGGGTATCGCAAGGGCGATACGGAAATGGGTGCGCTGATCGAGGCGTTCTTTGACAAGCAAACCGTAGACCCGAAATCGGAATTGAACGCTGTATGGGAGCGGTATTATGGCATCTCGTTCAGCAGCTTCGTCCGATTGGTAAGTTCGATCCAATGATGTCGCGCACCCTCATGGTTCTATGGCTCGGGCTTGTATTGACCACCCCGGCCGAAGCAAGAACACTCGCTGAAATCGAGGCGCGCGGGGAACTGCGCGTTTGTTTTTCTGCAATCGAACCTGCGTTGGTGCGGGTTGAGCCCGAAGGATGCACCGTCAACTGTCAGTATGCAGGTTTGCTGGTGGATCAGGTCGCGCTTTTCGCCGACACGCTGAATGGCATTTCGGTTGTGCCCAAGTCAGTGTCGTGGAGCGATCAATTCTCGGATGAAACCGGACAAGTCCAGCGTGAAGAAAGCTATTTGCCGGAACTGCTGGCATCTGGGGCATGTGATCTACTGGTTTCAAATCTTGCGCGTTTGCCGTGGCGCCTGCGTAAGATGGATATTGTGCCGCTTTTTGAAAGTCGCATGATTGCCATTGTCAGAGCGGATCGACAGTCCGAGTTTACGACGTTGGACAGTTTTGCGGGAAAATCAGCAGTGGTGTCGCTCGAGTCGTCTTTCCACACATGGTTGCTTGAGCGGAACATGGAGGAATTTACAGGGAATCCGGTCGAGGTTGTGCCGCTCGACGGACGTGTTGCGCTTGATCTCGTGTTTCAAGACAAGGTTGATTTCACGTTGACTGATGCCGATATCGCCGTGCTCTCAATTCCCGCTTACGGCGCGGATCTGGTGCCTGCTTTTGCCGTCGGACCGGTTCAGGAATTGGGATGGGGGGTCGATCCCGCAGATAAGGAATTGCGCGCCGCCATAGAGATGTTTTTTGCCGATCAAAAACCTGATCCAAGATCCGCGCTGAACCGCGCGTGGCAACAGCATCTGGGCGTGACGATTCCCGAGTTTGAGGCCCTGGTCAACGCGTTGCCCGGCACACAGGCTGCGGATGGATCGGGTACGAATGGCGACTAAGGGCAATGGCCTCGCGGCATTCAGCAGGTCGCTCAGGGTCAAATTGATCATTTGGACATGTGTGATCCTTGCGGTGGTGGTGGTCGGTCTGACAACACTGATCGCCCGAAATGCATCGCGCTTACTGGAAACACAAACGGCTGCGCAATTGACACAATTGACAGCACAAAGCGCCCGCGCGGTGTCTGATTTTATCGAAGCGCGCGAACGCACAGTGGATTTATGGGCAGTCGATTCTCTGATGTTGTCGGTCGCACGTGACCCGGGTTTGCGCGCCGTCTTCTTGCCCGGACTTTCAGGGTATCTGAGCAGCTACGCGGAACGCGAGCCATGGATTGCCGATATTCTGCTTGTAGAGAACCGGTTGCCGATCTTTTCCCTGTCAGGTCGCGAGAATGTCATTGCTGACCCGAAGGCCCTGTTCACTTTGACAGACACGGCCTCCAAAGCGCAGAGGCTTGTTCGGGTTGTTGGTCAGGAGCACGCGCATCTGGCTATCCGCCGTCAGGCATCAGATCGGGGGCAACTGCTGGACGGCGTCTTTGTGATCCTGCTGCTTGATCCCAAGGTCATTCAGGCCGAGCTTTTGTCAGACACCAGCCCCAGCTCGTCAGGGTTTGTCGCGCTGCTGTCGGATCGTGGTCAACCACTGGTCGAACTGCCCGTTGCACTCGGAGAGTTGCCCGAACCGAAGGCAGCGATGGATGTTGTTTCAAACGATGATTACCTGATCGAACGCCATGTCGTCTCAGACAGCCCGATCTACGTCATGGGCGTCGCTGCCCGGTCAGATATCGAAGCGCCCGTCAATAGACTGATCTATTTCTCAGTCCTGCTGGGCCTTGCTGCAATCCTCACCGGGCTTGGCGGGACGCTTTACTTCACCGGGCGGGTGACTGCACCGATACGTAAACTGACAGACGATGCACGCGCCATAACAGACCTGCGATTTGGCGGTAAGTTGTTGAGCAAGCTGCGAGAGGACCTGCCACATCAGGACGAAGTGAGCGAGTTGGCAGCGGTGTTTGATCTGTTGGATCGGACAACCGAAGAACTGACGGAGGCCAACAGTCTTCTTGAAACCCGTAACGCGGATCTTGATGAAACACGCAGATCGCTGCGCACCAACCTTGACCGGCTTGAGTTAGAAATGGATGCCGCAAGGCGCTTGCAACTCAGCATGGTCGCACCGGACCGCGTGTTGCGCAAACTGACCCCATCGGTACATGCCGTTGGTTTAATGGAGCCCGCGCGTGAGGTCGGTGGGGATTTCTATGACAGCTTTTTGCTGGATGTCGACACAGTCGTTTTCTTCATCGGTGACGTTTCCGACAAAGGCACCGCATCAGCGCTCTTGATGTCGCGAACGGTGAGCCTTGTGCGTTTTGCAGCACAGCAATTTGTTGAATTGAGGAAATGTGTGCCACAGCCTTCGGATGTCCTGGCGCAGGTGAATGCGGAATTGTGCAAAAGTAATTCCACCCGCATGTTCGTGACACTCTACCTTGGGATTCTGAATACGAACACCGGCGCCGTATCCTATTGCAATGCAGGGCATATCAGCCCGATCGTCTGCACCGATCACGGTGTTCGGCAGACATCGCAGGATATCCCTGACCTGCCGCTGGGCGTTCAGGCGGGCGCATCATACGACACCCATACAACGCAGTTGCAGGCAGGGGATAGATTGGTGCTGTATACCGATGGCGTGACCGAGGCAGAGGACGAGGGTCGCACGTTCTTTGGTGTGGATCGCCTGATGGAGGTCCTGTCATCAGCGCGTTCCACGGATATGCCAACGATGCTCAAATCAGTCCGCCAACAGCTGAGCGTTTTTGTTGGCGATGCGGAGCAATTTGATGACATTACATTGCTGATCATAGGTTGGGAGCCTATGGGCTAGGCCCCGCTACGCGTTCATTCTCGTACCTGTTGATGGCAGGAGAGTACCGTGTTGACCACTACATTTGCTGGAATGCTGGCTGGATTTGGCCTCTTTTTCGTGGGCGTTTGGACGCTGACCGACAACCTCAAGCGAATGTCAGGCAGACGTCTCAGGCAGGCCGTTTTGACATACACGCGCCACCCTCTTCAGGGTCTTTTCTGGGGCACGGTTGTCGGAGCAATGGCACAGAGCTTGTCGGCTGTGGTTTTCATACTTGTTGGAATGATCTCAGCAGGCCTCCTGAGCATGCGTGTCGCCATCCCTATACTGGCAGGGGCAAACATCGGGTCTTCGATGCTGGTCTTTCTGTCCACCATAAATCTTGATCTTACTGTGCTCCTGGTTCTTGGCATCAGTGGAATAATCATGACGTTGATAGACCGTGAATGGCTGCGCCCAATCATGCACGGGTTGTTTGGCCTGGGTCTCCTGTTTCTGGGCATTGGATTTATTCAGACAAACGCAGCGCCCTTAATCCAGCAGCCATGGATTGAAGGCTTTTTTGGCGGATCAGGTGGATCTTATGTGACCATCTTCTTTTTGGGCACCTTGCTGTGTGTGATCGCCCAATCCGTGGGGGCAGTTACGATTCTGGCGATTTCGTTAGGTCAGGCAGGTGTCTTGAACACTGACATGACAATTCTGGCCATTTACGGTGCCAACCTCGGCTCCGGAGTCGTCACGTTCATGCTCAGCGTCAACCTTCGCGGATCGATCCGCCAGATCGCATTGTTCCAGATTGTGTCGACCAATGTGCTTGTCACTGCCGTTCTCGTGGTGCTTTGGATTATCGAAGTGATGTTTGCAGTTCCGCTCGTCAAAGCGTCTTTGACTGTCTTGTCGGGCACCTTTGAAGGCCAGATGGCATTTCTCTACCTGTATCTCTGCTTGCCCATTCTCGGCTCATTGTTCTGCCTCACTTGGCTGGAGCGCACCCTTGCGCGCATATCGCCGCCGACGCAAACGGAGAAAGATGCCCAGCCGAACTTCATCATCCATGCGCCTGTGTCTGACGTAGATGCCGCATTGCAGGCCGCACAGCATGACCAAAACCGGCTGATGACTTATCTGGGGAAGTACTTTGACCTTCTTGAAGTGCCACAGGAAGGGATCAGCAATGCCTCAGTTTCCGAATCCTTCACCACTTTGAGCACGGAAATCGATTACTATCTGGATGACCTCGGGCACGAGGCGTTGTCACCAAGGCAATTCGATCAGCTGAACAAGATCGTCTATCGCCAACGGGTTCTGCGATCCCTTGCAACAACTGTTGCCGATTGCACGCGCCTTTTGAGCATAGAGCCGGGGTCGGCGGGCATGGCGAGATTTGTCAAATTACTGCGCACCAGCCTTGAAACGACGCTGCTGACTGCTGAAAGCGCATATATCGGGACACACAGCCGCGACCTTGAACGCCTGGCGAATATGGTCGGTGACCGCAGCGATGTACTGAGCAAGTTGCGCTATGCCTATCTGACCAAGCATGTGGTCGAAAACCGGCAGGAACGGATGCGTCTGGTCCAGATGACTGTCACGGCAGAGCGTATCTTTTGGGGGCTGGATATGTTGCGCAAGACATTTCAATCGACTGGCAAGGTACCGGAACTTGAATTCAGAAGCGTGCAATTGGCATAAAGGCGTCTGCAAAGCGCGTTTGGTGCAACGCGGGCTATATGATCACGAAAGCGCGGGACAATCCGCTGAGATCAAAAAGCTCGCGCACCTCTTCGGTCAAAGACCTCAGGGTCAAACCGCCGCCCGCCTCTTCCGCGGCATCGCTGACCAATAAGAGCGTTCGAAAACCTGCACTTGTCAGATAGTCAAGTTTCGCCATATCGAGGGTTACCTGATGATGTCCGGCCGCTACAAGCCCCGACAGATGCTCTGTCACCTGGCTGGCATTCCCGCTATCAATCCGGCCGGCCAAGGCCACGGTCGCTGTGTCGGCTTCGCGCGTTTCTTCAATTTGCAATCCCGAAATCATGGGTGCTCTCCCTTCGTGTCTTTGTTCTATGGCCTTGGTCACAATGGTCTGGTTTTTGCCATTTACGCGCAAGTAGCTCATGCTGTCTGTCAAGGCGCGCACCATATCAAGGCCGCGTCCGCCGATACGTGGGCGACTGGTGTCAGTCTGATAAACCAGTTGTGTGGGATCAAACCCTGGCCCGTCGTCTGTCAGACACAGCGTAAAAACCGAATCCTCGACCAGCATAGCGACTTCGATTTTCGCCTCCCCGCCGGTCGGACGCATCTCGCTTGCTCCGTGCTTGATGGCATTGCTGATCAGTTCATCCAGCACGATCTGAAGACGCGCAGTGGACGCATTCGGTATCGCGTTCGCCACCGCCAGGCTGTCCAGCGCATCTCTGACGATCTGCATCTGCTCAATCCGCGCGAGAAGAGTGACGGAAACAGAATAAAACGCCGACGTCATCGTACAACATCCCCGTCGGCGACGAAGCCGATGTTTTGCCTGTGGCACCGCCGCCAGTGGTGGCCACTGATATCCTTCAGTTGTCTGGTATGAACCATTGCGTATGTCTCAATCCAAGGGATCTGTGCGCATCATGTGGGAAATTCAAAACCTTAAGCACCGGGCGGGCATCGCCGCGACCAGAAGGTCTCTGAATATCGCGAAAAAGAGGGCTGTGATACCGCCACCGGTGTCGATTTCATGCGGGCGCGCAGGTCGATTGGGCAAGAGGGAAAACACATGGCAGATCAACCTCAGAGGTTCACATGGTCCAGGTTTCCTACAATCAGCCATCTGTGAACATAAAGAATCCGCTGTCTGGTTGGGTGAAAGGCCGCCCGCAGGCCGACTTGAACACTCTGCATTTATGGCAAACAACGTTCTGTCGCGACGGCACAACGTCACGCCTGCAGCCATCTGCAAAGCCCCGCGAACAGATATGTACCGCAACATTCCTGCGGTGTGGATATGTGAGTTGTGCATCGTCGCCTCTTTCAAGCGCGAAATAGAAACCTCACTAAATCTGAGGGTGTGTTGTTTCCCCATAGGTCAAATGCCTATCGCGCCCGGAAAAAGACTGTACGATCTTGAGATGAACAATGGAAAAGCGGACATTGGCTCAAAGGATGCAGTTATGCGGCAGACACCGGCGCGTGTGTTTTTGATCGACGACCACCCGATTGTGGAAGCGGGCCTCAAGCTTGGATTTGGTCTGTCGAACGCCTTTTCCCTCATTGGATCAGAGCGGACCCACGATCAGGCGCTGAACCGGGTCGAGGACCTGAATCCAGACGTCATCCTATCGGACCTCGTGATCGCTGGCGAACTCGATCTTACCTATCTGACACAATACCGCACCCTTTTGCCCAAAGCACATCTTGTCGCTTTTTCCTCGCTCCCTCCTGACGCTTATGCCGAGAAATGCAGCGCAGCTGGGGCAGATGGTTTCGTATCCAAGGCAACGTCACCCCACGAACTGGTCGCAGCCCTTACCCAGATCATGGAAAAAGCCCCAGCCCCCGAAGCCCCAAGCGCTGGTGATCCAGCCTCCAAGGAGCTGATCGTGGACGGTGTTCCTCTGACACCGCGGGAAAGCGAGGTCGGTCTTTCCTTGGCGCGGGGCCAGTCGACGGCAGATATTGCGGCGCGTCTGAAGATTTCCAAGAAGACTGCGGCGATCCATCGCGACAACCTGCGAAAGAAACTGCATTGCCGCACAAGCAACGAACTCATTGCGTTACTCGCGCGAAACCTGTCAGGCCGATTGGGTTCGTGACATGAAAGCGGCTCTGTCCAAGCCGGTGGCTATCGCGTTGGGCTTTGCTGCGTTCGCCGTTTTCGGAACCCTTTTCATCCATCCCATCGCATTGTGTTTCCTTACCGGACCTTACTGCGCGTATCTGCTGGGGCGGCGCCAACATCCCGACCTTCATGACGGGATTTGCATCCTTGGCACCACTGCAATCTCCGGGCTGGTTCTATGGCTGTTTTTGGGCCTGGAGATCATTGCGATTTACCTCTTAGTCGCAACATCGACCGGATTCCTGTGCAGCTTTGTAACCCGCCCCAGCAGAATATTGGCCGCCATTGCAGGACTGGCGTTTGCGATGGCGGCAGGATCCGTTTGGGTTACGTATCCCGTATTGCTGGTCATCGGTGTTGGTTTGGGCGGCGCGATGCTTTGTCTGCAAACCCACTGGCTTGAGCAGTCTCGAAATGCACAGCTTGATCTGGAAGACCTGATTGCCTTGCGGACACAGCGCATCAGATACCTGCTTCGCGAACGTGACGAAGTGACCACACTGGCGGTTCACGATTTGCAAAGCCCGATCCAGGCGATCGCAGGGATGCAAAAGACCCTGCTGCACATGCTGGATGACGAAACCCCGGACAAGGCAAGCATGCGGCAAGCGCTTGAGGTTGCAATATCGACCAACGCGGATTTGTCCGACCGCATTGGATCGCTGCTTAGTGACAGCCGCGACCACCTTGGTGGGGCGACGGATACAACCCCGCTCGCCAGAATCCTCGAAGGCACAATTGCGGCTCATAAAATCGAATTGAAAACCCGCGAGATTTCGGTCCAGGCAGACACGGCGTCCCAAATCCACCTGCGCAATGATGAAGACATCAAAGACATCCTCGATGTGCTGTTGGACAATGCCATCAAATACACACCCGATGATGGGAAGATCGCAATTATTGCGCGACATGATGCACCCGAAAACAAGGTCATCATTGATATCTGTGACAATGGCCCCGGTGTCCCGGAGATAAAAAAGGAGAACCTGTTCTCTGCCCCCAAGAACAGCAAGGCCGTCAACGGACGCACTGGGCTGGGTCTCTATCTTGCCTCACGCCGTGCAAGGCGTCTTGGTGGTCTTCTCAGATACATACCACCGAACCATGCTGGAACCACGTTCCGCATAATTCTTCCTACAGCATCTCCTGAAGCATAGCACCCGACCATAGACTGTGGTGCGGCATTGCGATGAGGCTTGTTCACCCCTCGGAGTCTTCGGCTGGAGTTTGGCGATTGCAACCCAACTTCGAACCGGATGACGAAGCTACTGAGAGTTTACAGCGACGATCAATGACCTTTTGGACGGTTTCGCGACCTATGTGCATCCGCCCATCAAGGATTATGATCGCGACAAATGACCTTGCAAGAAGATCACAGACGCAGTTTGTAGCGTGGGACGCAGGGCCTCCAGTCGCGGCCCATCCTGAGCTGAGGAGCGCGCAGTGACATCCAACTCGTCAGACCTTCGCGGGATCATCCTGATGGCAGTCGCAATGCTTGGTGTGCCGATGGTGGATGGCATTGCGAAGTATCTGAGCGCCGATTACTCGCCCCTGTTCATCGGATGGGCGCGCTATGCGGTTGCCAGCCTGATCGTGATACCTCTGGCCTACCGATACCACGGGATGCGCATGTTCCGGAGGAGCAGCGGTTCGCGCATCTGGTGCGCACCGCGTTTCTGGTGACGGCCATGACACTCTATTTTCTGGCCATTGCCCGCATCCCCATTTCCCTCGCCGTCAGCGCCTATTTCGTCGGTCCGATTGTTGCGGTCGCCTTGTCTGTTCTGTTTCTGAAAGAGACCTTCACGCGGTGGAAACTGCTCAGCCTTGTGTTGGGGTTTGTGGGTTCCCTCATCGTGTTACAGCCCTCAGGTGACATCGAGATCGGCCTTATCATGGCCTTTGGTGCAGGTCTGTTCTTTGCGCTTTATCTGATTGCGACGCGGCAGGCCTCGCAGAACAGCGACCCGATCAAAACACTGGCGTTCCAATGTATGCTGGGCACGGTGTTACTCAGCCCGCAGGCCGCATTCACCTTTGAGCTGCCGCAACTGGATGTACTGTGGCTATTTGCCGGTCTTGGCATCATCTCGGCCATTGCACATCTGATGACCATTCTGGCTTTCCGACTGGCAGATGCCTCAACCCTGTCGCCCCTTGTCTATCTGGAACTGGTCGGCAGTGCCGCTATCGGCTTTGTCATTTTTTCCGAGATACCCACTCTATCAACGATTGCGGGTGCTGCGCTGATCATTATCTCTGGACTGGTTCTTCTCAGAAAACCAACAGCGCAGTGAAGCGGAGGCACGATGGTATGAAGGCAAGCATTGATATCATCAATTGCAAGGACCTGAGCGCGGCCCAATTGGAAAACCTGCGCAGGTTGAGTGTGTCCAAGGATCAGGCCGAATTCGGTGGAACCTTTGGGGAAACGCTGGACGCTGGCCTGTCGGATCGCAGTGGGGTGGTTCAGGCATATTGTTTCCTGAACGAGGATGCGCCGATTGGGATCGTTGCCCTGAAACGCGCGCCCGCCACCGCAGACTGGGTTCCACAGAACGCAGTGTCCCTGCATGGGTTCAAGATCGATGTCGGATGGCAAGGCAAAGGCCTTGGAAAGACCACCTTCCGGCTCGCCGTGGGGGCAGCCGCGCAGAAATGGCCCGATGCACAGCAATTGGTCTTGGCGGTCGATGCAGACAACAGCACTGCCCTTGCCGTTTACCGGAGTTTCGGCATGGCGGACAGCGGGCCCGTCTATTCGGGACGGATTGGGAAAGAGCATCGGCTGTCGATGCCAATTGGCCCATCGGATGTCCATCAGGCACTGGCTTAGGAACTGTATTTCTCAAGATGTCACGAAGCGGCATCAGCCGCGTCTTGCCACCCAAGAAGCGCAATCCTTATGGCTCGTCCGGAATGGGTCCGGGGGGCAACTTGTTCGTGGTTGCCTCATGGGCCGCTGCACTTGCGGCCTTGCGCTGCTCATCTGTCAAAGCCTCCTCACCTGCGATTTCGACCTTCACGTTGCGTTCTGCCATCCGGATGCCGTTGGCTTCGAAGATATCGCGCACACCCTGATAGGCATCACGCCGTACCAGCCATTGTTCGCCGGGTCGGGTCATGAATTTGACCCCGACCACCATGTTGAATTCCTCCATCCGACGCACCCCCTGTGACTTTAGCGTCTCGATGATGCTGTCGCCGTAATCCGGGTTCTCCTTTAGCTGTGCCCCGACCTGTTTGATCAGCTTTTTCACCAGTTTCAGGTCTGTGTCGAAGGGGACGCGGAATTCCAGCTTCATGATCACCCAATCGCGGGAGTAGTTGGTCATGGATTTCAGCTCACCAAATGGCAGCGTGTGCACCGCGCCCCGGTGATGGCGGATCTGCAAGGACCGGATCGAGATCTTCTCGACCGTGCCGCGCAGCTGATCGATCTCAACATATTCACCAACCCGAAAGGCATCGTCGATCAGGAAGAATATGCCGGACACGACATCCTTGACCAAAGACTGCGCACCAAAACCAATCGCGATGCCCAAGACGCTTGCACCGGCGAGGATCGGCGCAATGTTCACGCCCATGGACGACAGGATCGACATGGCAACCATCAAGAGCAGCGTGACCATCAATACGACGCGCAAGAGGGGCAAAAGCGTTGCCATCCGCGCCTCAGGACCCGGCGCTGAACCGTCTGTCGGCGGGCGATAGGCATTGAGCCTGCGATCAATTGCGGTGCGGGCCCAGGTCCAGAGCAGATCGGCAATCAGCAGCGCTGCGGCGCTGTCCAGCAGCACCGAGAAAAGTCGCTGCATGACAGTTGGGTTTTCAGCGCTTTCAAAGATGCCCAAGTTCCATATCAACGCCAGAACAAAGCCAACCGATATGATGGCCGCGAACCGCACCACACGCTGTGCAATCGGGCGGTAGGTCTCGTACGGATCGACAACCTCCGCTACTTCTTCCACTTCTGCGTCCGCAACGATGTCGTCGGACGCCTCGATGACGGGCGGCGGCGGGAGCTTGGCCATATAGTCGGCAATCGCGGTGTCAAAGGCGTGATCAACCCAGGCGCGCAGCAATTTCAGTGATACGATCAGGATACCAATGCACAGAATACTCCACATGATCGGACGCAGATCCAATATCCAGAATGCCAGCGATAAAACGATAAGCAGGCTAAGAAAACCACGCCATTTGCGGGCTGACTTGGACCCCGCCCCAGGGTTTAGGCGCGCGGCGATAAAAAACCCTGCATGCAGACACAGGAGCGCTGTCAGGCTGACCACTCCAGCGAGCATGACAGAGACTGCGAGAAGCGCGTTTTCGCCACCCTGCGGCTTGAAGACCTCAATGACTTGGGCAAAGACATCCCTGAAGGCGACGGCGACAACCAAGACAGCGGCGAATGCCAGCGCCGTGCGGGAAATCAGGCGTGCCATGCCCGTGCTAACAGGAACCAGCCGCAGACGGGGCACGAAGGGGGCAAAGAACAATAGCAACATCGTGCCGACCACACGGATGACGACGATGGCCATCAAGAGGTTGAGGATCAGCACAAAGAGGATGGGCGGCCATTCAAATGCAGAGAACGCGCCGATGCTGCCCACAGCGAAAGCCAACAGTCCGGCCAAGGCAAGCCCCGCCCGTGTGATTGCTGCTGTGATGCGCTTTGCGGGTGTCTGGAACTGCGTGATTTCAAGGCGGCGGCGTATGGGATTGGAGTATTGCCTGAAAAGCCATTCGAGGCCCGCGCCGAGAAACAGGAAAATCAGCACGAAGGTCAGGCTTTGCACCCGGCGATCGTCTGTGACTTGCTCCCTCCATCTGCCCTGCACCAGTTCAGGAGCTTGACCTAGCCCTTCCCATGTGCGGACCAGTGCGGAAATGCGGTCTTGGGTGCGCAAGATCAAAGCGTCCAATTGATCCCGCACCCCCAGTGCTTCTGCTGTGGTGGCCGTCTCGGCCTCGTCTGCTTGTTGGCGCAGCCATTCCTGCACACGTTCATCGGCCAGCAAGCGCGTGAATTCGTGAATATCATTCGTTGAAGGGGCTAGGATCGGGGTGTCGGTCTGGGCTGACACTGGTCCTGACAACATGATGACAAGCATAGAGATCAGCGCAGCCGTTGCGCGGCGCAGGGCGATCATGCCGGGGCCCCGGTTGCGGAGGGCGCGTCTGAGGGTCTGGCATCCTCAAACGTGTAATCCGCGGGGTAAATCGCCAGGACTTCGACCCTCCCACCGGCGGGCTTGAGTTGGCACGCGAGCCTTGCACCCTCTGGCGCGCCGACCCTGTACAATGTGCGCAGTTCCATTTCCGAAGGAGACGGGAGCGGAAAATCAGATTTGACGATACGTACCGCGCATGTCCCGCACCTGCCCCGCCCGGCGCACAGATTGGCATGCGGCTGATCATTGCGCTGGAACCCATCCAGCATGCTGAGCGCAGAGGTTGAGACCATCTGGGGGCCGCCATCGCGCACAAGAACCACCTCTTGCGTCTTTTGCAAGGTGAGCCGAACAAGACGTGCCGCCAACGTCAAAGCCGCCAAGACAATGGAACCAATGATGACGATGTTCGTAATCTGTCTGATCTGAGCAAACGGCACGGTGACATTTTCTGGCATCGCAGGGTTTTGAGCGAGCTCTCCGCCGTTCTGCCCCGCGATCAGCATTTCCCGCCCCGCTTCAGCATAGCCCAAGAGCGCCACAACCGGGACAATCACCGCAAGCAGGTAGAGCCAATAGAGCAGCCGCCCGGCATTTTCCTTCGACCGCAGCCACGTGAAGAGGCCTGCGCACCCATGCACCCAGACCACAGACAGCATGACAACTTGCAGCAAGCCAATCGTTGGCGCACCGAGCCAGAAGAGGCGGACCGTGTCCGCATAGCCCAGGTTCAGTCCCGCATTCGCTGCCATCGAAATGCCAATGGCGTGGGTTGCCAAAAGTGGCACCACAAGCACCCCGGTCAGCAATTGAACGATGTCTTGCGTGTTCGTACGCAACGTGGGCCGCACATAAATCGCCCAAAGGCCCAGAAAGAAGTGGCTTAGGAGGGAGACGAACAGCAATGTCCCTGTGATTTGCCCTGTCCAGACCCCCGACAGATAAGGGCGTGCGGCATCCATTGCGTCGATAGAGATCAAACCAAAGCTGAGGTTCGTCAGATGGCTTGTCACGAAAGCCAGCAGGAACAGACCTGACCAGATGCGAACGGCGCGCAAGATAATCGCTGGCGTGAGTCTACTTGTCATTGCGCGGCTCCTTGTGTGGGCAAGTCTGGCGTACAAGGGCGGAGGTGGCCGCTGATAAAGTGGTTCGGCATTATTAGTCCCTGTTTGCGCATACCTTGGCGTATTCTGATCCGTGCTGGCAAGCTACAAGGTTGTTTCTGTTTTCTGGCGACCTGATCCAAGAGGCGACGGTATCCCGCGTGTTTTCAGAGCGTTCGAGTTGAACCGGTCGCCTGGATGCTAGGTCGTGCTGACCGAGCCAATCGAAAGGTCCATGGACACCTCAATTCGAAGCTCCTGGGACTGACCCGCCTCTCCGCTTTCGACCATGCGCACAAGTTCGTCCGCTGCCCGGCGGCCCATTTCAGCATGGGGCACCCGTACCGTAGCGAGCTTGGGGGTCACAATGCGCGCAAGTTCAATCCCGTCGAAACCGGTGATGGAGACATCACGCGGCACATCCAGTCCCATCTCCTGAGCGCGCGAGATTGCGCCAACGGCCAGCACATCGTTCCCGCACATGACAACAGTCGGTCGATCCTCGGCTTGCATGAGCTCTTCAAAGGCATTCGCGCCGTTGTCGATATCATAGGCTGTTTCGATGATCGGAACGGTTTTGGGGTCGATGCCCGCATCCTTCAGTCTGTCAGTAATACCCTTGAGCCGGTTGGCCGCGCGGTCGTTGCCATCGACCTTTCCCGAAATGACGGCAAATTTCCTGTGGCCCAACGCCAGAACCTGATCACACAGCTGATACATCGATGCCCGGTTATCGAAACCAATGGCGGGAAGTGCATTTCCCGCTGTGAACGCCCAAGCCAGAAGAAAGGGGACGTTGCGGCGCCTAAGGAAATCATACACCGCCTCATCACGCCAATATCCGATCAGCAGAATCCCGTCAGCACCGCGGCTGATGAGGGCGCGTACCTGTTCGGCTTCAATCTCGGGGTCATAGGAGCTGCTGGACACCAACAAAGTGTAGCCATGTTCGTGAAGCTGTTCCTGAAAGGCCTGAATACCCTTCGCAAAGATGGCGTTCTCCATCGTCGGGATGATCGCGCCGATGGTCCATGACCGTTTGGCCGCCATGTACCGCGCGCCGAAATGCGGCGTGTAGCCCAAGCGGTTCACTGCTGTCTGCACCCGCTCAAGTGTTTCTTTCGAAACAATATCTGGATTGTTCAACGAACGGGAGACGGTCGCGGGCGAAATCCCTGCATCCTTTGCCACATCGACCAAAGTCGGAACGCGATGCCGTGACCTCATTTCACAAAACCCTTCAGGAACATGATCGGCACTATAGATCAAAAGATGGCTGAGAACACGCAGAACACCCGCGTTCAGGTCACTGTCCCGGAAGATGCGCACAATGAATTCACTGAAAGCGCTTGCATCGACTCACTGAAAGCGCTTTCATGCACGTGCAGCCAACTACTGTGAGCCTCATATGTTCCTCTACGCGTCCCTGATCGTCTTCCTTGTCTACTTTGCAAATGTAGCGGCCGGAGCCTTCTGGGATCGCGTGGTTTTTGGAGATGTGGGTGAGATGTTGGTTCTTTTCGCGGCGTCGATTCTTTTCGTCATCGCGATTTTGAAAAAAGAGGCTGACCGAAACCAACGAAACGGCAGCTAACGTACCACCGGGAGGAAACACAATGAACGACGAAAAAAAGATGCTGGCGTCTGCCGAGCGTCGGAACTTTCTCAAGCTGTCCGCAGCGGGAAGCTTTACAGCAGCGCTGGTCGCAGGTGCCGCCGGGACGCTTTGGTCCAGTGAAGCCGCCGCGCAATCGGCCAACGAAGAGCGTGATCGCGAGAAAGCTGCAGAGCATGTGATGACCCTTGCCACGGCATATGTGCTGGGCGCGTCGCGCAGCTATCCTATCATGCAGCTGGACCTCAAAGAGAACATCCAGAACGCAACGAACGGCAAGGTTTATGTAAAGCTGGCGCCGGGTGGTCAGCTGGGTGCGGGCGGCGCACTTGTCCAAGCCGTGCAGGGTGGCACGATTCAGGCTGCACAACACTCGCTGTCCAACTTCGCGCCTTTCGCCTCCACTGTTGACCTGATCAACATGCCTTACCTGTGTGGTTCCAATCAGCGGTTCACCAACCTTGTCACGTCCGATTTCTGGAAATCCTCGGTTGAACCGAAGGTCGAAGAGAACGGCTTCAAGGCGCTCTTCTACGTCAACATCGATCCACGGGTTGTCGCTGTGCGCAAGGGTGGCGCAGGTGCTGTTCTTTCCCCATCGGACCTGGATGGTGTGAAGTTCCGCGTTCCCGGCTCCAAAATGTTGCAGCAGTACTACCGCATGGTTGGCGCAAACCCGACACCCGTTGCATGGGGCGAAACACCCTCTGCGATCAAACAGGGTGTTGCTGATGCGCTCGACCCCTCCGTGGGCGCGCTTTATGTGTTTGGTTTCAAAGACATCCTGTCCCATGTGACCTTCACTCAGGCGGTTCCGGATTCGCAGGTCTATTCCTGTAACCTTGAGTGGTTCAACTCCATGCCAGCCGACATCCAGGATGGCATCGTCTGGGGTTCTGAGATGACAGCACACCAGAACCTGTCCAAAGTGCCATCCGCACGCGCCTATGCGATGTCTGAACTGGCCAAATCCGGCGTCGAATTCCACGGCCTCAGCGATGATCAGCTGGGCGAGTGGAAAGAGGCAGGCGGCTTCCAGCGTTCCGAATGGGATGAGTTCAAAGTCGAGCTTGCCGGTTCCATGGACAACTTCGCCAAGATGGAAGAAGCCGCAGGCACGCAGGGCAAATACTACGTCCACGACGCCTAAGCAGTTTGAACGAGCGCGGCTTTCTGGCCGCGCTCGTTCGAAAGCTGATGCCGGATATGACGCCGCGCCTTCTGGCGGAGCGACAGCATAACTTCAGTGGGGCGCACCATGGAAACTCTCAGGAAACTTGACCAAAACGCAGAGCGGTGGCTGCTGCTGGTGTTTTACGTCATGCTTGTCATCACAATGGCCATCGAAGTGCTGAGGCGTGAGATATTCGCCTATTCAAGCATTTGGGGCGAAGAAATTGTGCGTTTCTCCTTTATCTACCTTGCGTGGGTCGGAGCCGCTGCCGCGGTAAAGGAACGGGCGCATATCCGCATTGATGTGGTGATGCACTATCTGCCCAACCGGCCCCGCGCATTGCTCTATATCTTCGGTGATCTGGTCATGCTGATCGTCGCGGTCATCGCGCTTTACTGGTCCTGGGAGGCGCTGCATGTCTCCTACAAGTTCGGGTCGGTGACAGACGGTTTGCGCGTCTCAAAGGTCTGGTTCCTCTTTTCGGTGCCGCTTGGCTTTGGCCTCATGATCTGGCGGCTGGCGCAGTCTTTTGCCCGTGATTTCAAATCCCTTCGTGACGGCACCCCCGTTTACGAAGGTGACACGCTGTTTGATTAGGGGCGACCGATATGCTTTGGAACACGCTGAACCAAACAGTTGAATTGGGCTGGGATTTTTACGTCCCCGTCATCCTCTTTGTTGCTCTCATTGCGTTGGCTGTCCCGGTTTGGGCCGCGATCGGCAGCTCCGCGATCCTGATGCTGCTGATGTCGGGCGACCTGCCGCTGAGCCTTGTGGGCGAGCGGTTGTTTTCGGGCATTGATGCCTTTGCGCTGACCGCCGTGCCCTTGTTCATCCTGACCGGGGATGTCCTCGTGCGAACCGGGCTCAGTCGAAAATTTCTGGACGTTGCCGAAGCGCTGACCTGTTTCACCAAAGGCGGCTTTGGGTCGGCCACGGTGCTGGTTTGCGGCATGTTTGCCGCGATCTCAGGCTCTGATGCGGCAGGGGCCGCAGCCGTGGGCCGCATGACCATCGCGCGGCTGGTGGAGAGCGGATATCCCCGCCCCTATGCTTGTGCACTGGTTGCTGCGGGTGCTTGTACGGGCATTCTGATCCCGCCCTCCATCGCCTACATCATCATCGGTCTTGTGCTGGGCATATCAGCCTCAACCCTGTTTCTTGCAGCCTTGATACCGGGCCTCGCTATCCTGTTGGCCATTCTGATCACGAACCTGATCATGAACCGCATTCACGACTACGAAGGCGGCGGGATGATGACTTTTGGTGAGTGGCTCTCAAAACTTGGTGCCGCGCTCAAATCAGGGTGGTACGCCTTCATCGTGCCGGGGATCATCTTCTACGGTATCTTCTCAGGCCGCCTGACGCCAACCGAGGCAGGCGCAACGGCTGTGGTCGTGACAATCCTGATGGGGTTCCTGTTGCGCACGCTCAGCTTTGCAGACTTCCCCGCCATGCTGGTCAGTTCGGCCAAGGTCAACGGGGTGATCCTGCCGATCATCGCCTTCTCTGTCCCGCTGGCCGAAGCGCTGGCGATCATGGGTGTCCCGCAAGGGTTTGTCACCACGGTCACGGGCCTGACGGATGAGCCCTGGCTGCTGATCCTGTTGATGATCGGCATCCTGATTGCTGCGGGCTGCGTGATGGAAACGACGCCGAACATCGTGATCCTCGCTCCGATCCTGAAGCCTTTGGCGGACAACATCGGCATGAACGAGATTCAGTTCTGTATCATGATGATCACCGCGCTGGGTGTGGGGTTCATCACTCCGCCGCTGGGACTGAACCTTTTTGTTGTGTCAGGCATCACCGGGGAATCGATCCTCAAGATCGCTGTCCGCGCCGTGCCCTTTGTCTTGTGCATGTTCGTGGTGGTGCTGTTGATCGCCTATGTGCCTGCGATTTCGACAACGCTGCTGCCTGATATCTACAAATGAGCTATCGGTCTGGAGGGCGCATGCTGTGGCTCACACAGCAGGCCCTCCGCACCGGTCGTTATCCCAACACCGACTTTGGAAAGTAAAAGCTGACGACCCAATTGGGCATATCCACAATCTCGGAAATGCGCAGATCACCTGAAACGCTGCACAGCATATAGGCTTCAACCGGAGAAACCTTGGCTGTCGCACAGATCCAGTCGATCATCTGCCGGACGGCGTCGCGCGAAGATTGCATCAGGTCAGGCCCGATCCCGGTGGTGACGCGGTAGCCTTTTTGATCAATGTGGTTTGTGACCGGGCCGCTTGTTTCAAGGCGCGGGAAGTCGAACAGGGCGTTCTTGATCAGGTCGACCTTGATCTCCACATCCATCGGGCTTTCGATTGCCGTGCCGCAGATTTCACCATCCCCCTGTGCTGCGTGGGTATCGCCCAGCGACAAGAGCCCTCCCGCCACTTCAACCGGCAGATAGAGCGTCGTGCCCTGGCAATTGTCGCGAATATCAAGGTTTCCGCCCACGCGGCGCGGCGGGACAACGCTGTGCTGGCCCGGCTCTGCCATTGCCAGCCCGATTGTGCCGACAAAGGGTTTCAGCGCCACCTGACCGAAGGGTGAGAAGACGGCGGGTTTTGCAAGGCCCGTGTCGTAGTTCCAGACATGCAGGGCCGCGTCCGGAAATTCATCCGCCAGCAGACCGAAGCCGGGGATATTCGCCGTCCAGCCCCAGCCGGAGGCGTGGAATGCGTTGAAGGTGACCGCAACCGCATCACCGGGTTCGGCCCCCTCAACATAAATCGGCCCGGTGACCGGGTTTACCTTGTCGAAATCGAGCGCCTTGAGATCATCAAGCGTGGCTTTGGCGTGCAGCTGCCCGCCGGAGGCATCAATCGTCTCAACCGCGATGGTCTGCCCCGGCGTGACGCTGAGGACAGGGTCTATGGTGTTGTCCCATCCAAGGTGATGATTGTGTTTGTGGATTGTGTGATTGCAGCTCATCGGTGGCCTCCGTTTGCGTGGCGTCATTCCATTTGCGGCCCCACCTTACGCGCTTAACCGCACGGGTCCATGTGCAAGATAAGCCTCGATTGGGGATGGATTGTCCGGTGGGGCCTGCCCTCCGAAGTGCGCAATGATCCCCGCAACCGCATTCAATGAGGTTTGCACCGCACCTTCGACCCATGCCGGTGTCCAGCTCACCCCGTCACCCGCAATAAAGATCCCGCGTTCGGCTGGCGGCATGTCCTCTTGCATGAAATGACCGAACATACGGTGGTTGTAGCGGTAATGCCCCGGCAGCGCGCCCTTGAACGCGCCAAGGAAATTCTGATCCGCCTCCCAGCTGACGGTGATCGGATCGCCAAGGATATGGCTGCGAATGTCGACGTCAGGGTAGATCTTGCCAAGCGCGGACAATGCCAGTTCAACCCGTTTTTCCACAGGCAAAGGCAGCACTTTCAACGCGTCCGTCATCCACGCATAGCTGAGGCACATGACAGACGGTTTATCCGGTCCGTTGTCAAACAGATACGTTCCCCGCGTCATCCGGTCCGTGAGGGTCATCGACATGGTATCGCGACCCGTCACAGGGTCCGCATCTTTCCAGAAGGGCCTGTCGACCATGACAAAGGTCTTGGCTGATTGCATATAGCGCGTGCGGTCCAGTGCCATCCAAAGGTCTTGGGAAAACAGGGTTTCCTCTGTTTCAATCTGGGTGGTCAGAAGATGGGTCTGACAGGTGACCAGAACCACGTCAAAAGCCTCCGCACGGCCCCAGCTATCCGTCACTTCAATCTGATTTTCGGATATGCGCCGGATGCGTTTCGCCACTGCGCGTGTTGCGCCGTCGTTCAGCCCCCGCAGGGTCGTGCCCCTTGGCCAATGGGCGATCTTGTCCGGCGCCCTTTGCCAAAGCTGGCGTGGCACCTGTTCGACCCCGCCCACCATGTACCGCTGGTGTTCGTCGCATTCCGTGACGTTCACCCTCAGGATTTCCAGCATGGAGTTTGGAAAATCACTGTCCCAGCCGCCGGTGCCAAAGCCGACCTGACCAAAAACCTCCCGGTGATGGAACGACAGTTTCTGAAACGCCTCTGACGACACAACAAAGTCATAGAAAGTGCGTTCATCCCATGCCGCGACAAGCGGGTTCCAGATGTCCTTGATGCGGGGGATGTCCCGGTCCCGGATGGCCTGTTTGAGGGCCGTGAAATTGGCGCCCTGCTCAAGCGCTTCATCATAGGCCTGCGCGACCTCCTGAAAAAGCGGCGGCAGATCCTTCAAGGTGCGCGCGTAGTAGGTCTTGCCCAGCAGGTCGATCACGGTGGACCCGGCGGCAGGGGTAAGCGGGTTGGGGAACGGTTTGCTCTCTATCCCCAACAGATCCACGTAGTGATAGAAGCCGGTGCTTGAAACCGGAAAGCGCATGCCGCCCAATTCGGCGATCACCCCGTCCGCCCCCTCAAACGGTTGCGAGCGCAAGCGTCCGCCAAACTGCCCGGCCTCGAACAGGATCGGGCGCAGGCCCAGCTTCATCAGCTCATAGCCCGCAATCACCCCGGCAGCACCGGCACCGATAATGGCCACTTGCCTGCCGTGCGCCGCTTGCGGCAATTTGCCAAGACCGCTGGGATGTTTGATCCAGTCGTCGTAGGCAAAGGGAAAATCAGGACCAAAAACTGTAACTGGCTTCATGTGAGGTCTCCGTAAAGGTCCGGACGACGATCAGCGAGGTGGGTTTGCGCGCGCCGTGCCTCGGTCAGGGTAGCGCGCTCCAGTGTGGCATAGAGGATCAGGTCCCGATCAGCGCCGCGCGCAATGTCAGTACCATCCGGCCCGGCGACGCAGGACAGGCCGTTGTAGGTGAACTGCCCCTCTTTCCCGACGTAGTTACAATAGGCCAGATAGATCCCGTTCTCCTCTGCCCGTGCGGGGACAAGGCGGGTGGCGATGCTGTCAAAGGGGGTCATGTTGGCGGTGGGTGTCACGATGATCTCTGCCCCCTGCAAGGCCAGCGCGCGGGTCAGTTCGGGGAACTCCACGTCGTAGCAGATCGCCAGCGCGATCTTCCAGCCGTTCAGGTCGACCACGGGCGACAACGCGCTGCCTGCGGTGAACTGCGCCCGGTCGACATCACCGAAGAGGTGCGTCTTGTGATAGCGCGCAATCTCCGCCCCGGACTTGTCGATGGCCACGCAGGCGTTGAACGGGTGCGGCACCCCCGGCAGAGGGAGGCCTGCAACAAGCGCGATGCCATGGGCCATCGCAACCTTTTGCAGGCCCTCAAGGGCCGGAACAGATTGCGCCGCATGGGCGGCAACGGCCTGCGGACCGATGTCATACCCACCCAGAAACATCTCGGGCGTAACCAGCAGGTCAGCGCCCTGCCCTGCTGCGGTCTCAGCCGCATTCTCGAGCCCTGCCAAAGCGGTGGCGATGTCGGGTTGTGGATGGGTCTGCCAAAGTGCCAGTTTCATCAGATCCCCCTAGTAGGTTTCGGCATAGGCGGCGCATTTTGCATCGGTATCCATCTCCGCCAGATGGGCGATCTCAGCGTCTTTGTGGGCGCGGTAAACCTCTGCGAACGTCGCCGGGAACCAGCCTGTGACCGTGTCATTCCCGGCAAAGGCATCAAGCGCCGCTTCGAGGGTTTCAGGCAGCCGGGTGAAACCGCGCGCGGCCAGTTCATCGGGCGATAGCAGTGACAGATCATCCTCTGTCGCGGCGGGTGCGCGCAGCCCATCCTCGATCCCCTGACAACCGGCATGCACCACGGCCGCCAGCGCCAGATGCGGGCAAGCCGCAGCATCTGCCGCGCGGTATTCGATGTTGAATTGCCGGGCGATCGCGGCGGGGTCCCGAGCGGTCACAGGGCATACCCTGAGCGAGGCTTCGCGGTCGCGAAACCCCAGATTATTGTACGCCGCTGACCAGCGATGTGGTGTCAGCCGTTCGTAGGAGACAACCGATGGCGCGGTGAGTGCGAGGATGTTCGGGAGGTATCTGAGCACACCTGCTGCAAAGGCATCCGTCAGGTCCGACATGCCGCAAGGACCGTTTTCGTCATGGGTCAGCGGTGTGCCTGCGTCATCCTGAAAGCTCAGGTGGATATGCACCCCGTTGCCGACAGACGCGGTATCAAGGATCGGGGCAAAAGTTGCCTCCTCTCCAGCCGACCGGGCGGCAGAGCGGGTCAGCTCACGCAGGATGACAGCAGCATCTGCGGATGCCACGCCAATCTCCGGCGCGACCACAACCTCGAACTGGTGGGGCCCGTATTCTTTCATGATGCTGTCGGGCGTCAGGCCGCCTGCCTTTAGCGCCCCCATCAAGGTTTCCATCAACGCCCGCTGATTTTCAAAGGCGTTCCGCCCAAATCCTTCGTTCGGCAGCCCTGTGCCTTTCAATTGGAACTCATGCTCAAAGGCAGAAAACAGACGCGCCCCGCTCAACCCGTGCAGACGGTCGAGGGCGTCGCGCAGGATTTGCCGGGTGCAGAATGCCCAGGGCTCACCGTCAAGCGTGATGATATCGCCCAGCATGAAATGTTCCGCTGCACCATCGCCAAACGCCACTTTCACCTCGCAGGCAGGGTCCGGCACCAACAACAGATCACCCAATGATCCAAAGGGGCTCTCTGCGATACTGTCAAAGCAGGTGATCTGCACGTTGGTCGGCACCCATCCCACCCCACGGCTGAGGCGTTTTTCAAGCTGGTCGGCGGGAAAAGCCTTGCCACGCACCTTCCCGGCGATGTCGCAGGTGGCGGCGAAGATCAGGGGCATCGGGGTCATTCTGGTCTATCCTTTGTCGTGACGCGCAGCGCGTCCCAGCTTTCGATCCGGTCTCTGGTCTGTTCCCAGCTGTCTTCGGCGATACGGGTCACAATGGCTTCGGTAATGGCGAGGGCGGAGGAGTAAGTGTCCCACAACGTACCGGATTCGATTGGCACAGGCAGCACGTCAGAGGCATGGCGCGCGACAGGTGAGATCCATTTGTCCGTCATCACGATGACGCTGGCACCGCGTTTGTCACGCGCCAACTGCGCCAAAGACGCAAGCGAGGTTTGATAGCGGCGAAAATCCACAACGAAAAAGATGTCTCCGGCTTTCATTTGCAACAGATACTCCGGCCAGGTTTCCGGATCGGACGGCAAATGAAACACCCCCCGCCGCGCTTGGCGCAGGTGGAATGACAGATGCGCCGCAATCGTGTCACTGATCCGCCCGCCAATCACGTACACGCTGTGTTTGGGATTGGCGAGCAAGGTGCAGACGCGGTTGAATTGCTCCTCGGTGATGGCGTCCCCTGCAATGGCCATCTGCGCACTGGCCTTGGCCAGAAAATCTGACAGGTAATCCCCCTCGATGTGTCGCCCACGCTCATGCACTTCCACGGGGCTGCGGTCGCCGTCCTTCAGCTCTGCGATCAGGGAGCGCTGGAATTCCTGATACCCGGCCAACCCGATCTTTGTCATGAATCGGGAGATCGACGGGGCTGACACCTCAGACCGCGTGGCGAGGTCCTGAATGGAGGACAGCCCCGCGTAGGGATAGTCCGACAGGATCGCCGCCGCCAGCTTGCGCTCACCTGCGGTGAAGGCATCGGAGGCCTGTTCAATCTTCTGTTTGATCTGCACGGGTGCCCCGCGTTTGCTCCGGTTACCGCTCCAGCGTTTATGAAAATTTTCTTTCAGTCAACTTGAAATGCTTGACTTTGGAATTTTTCGTTCGTCTACTTCAATCATAGCTGGGGAGTGGCTGTGAATCGATCAAACGTCATTGATGCGTCTGCAAACGGGCATACTGGACAGGGAAGCCTGCTGGGTGCGGCCGATCCGGCACCGGTTGAGATGTGTCACGGGTCGTCCGCTTCGCCTGTGCTGCTGCTCTGCGAACATGCAGGCCAGGCGGTGCCGCATGCCTTGAACGGGCTTGGTTTGCCCGAAGGGGCCATTGACCAACATATCGGCTGGGACATTGGGGCAGAGGATCTGGCCCGCGCAGTTTCTGACAATCTGCAATGCCCGCTGATCCTCCAGCGTTACAGCCGCCTAGTGATGGATTGTAACCGTCCACCCGGATCAGAAGGCTCCGTGCCGGAGGTCAGCGACGGCATCCGCGTGCCGGGGAACATCGGGTTAAGCGCTGAGGGTCATGACCTGCGCCGCCACGCGATTTTTGATCCGATGAACAACGCAATCAACGCGGCCTTCGACAGCCATCCGCGTCAGGCTGTGTTTGCGATCCATTCCTACACACGGCACCTTCAGGGGCAGGAGCGCCCGTGGGATGCAGGTTTTCTGGCCCGGCGCGATCCGCAAACGGCTCAGCAGCTGATGGATGCAATTTCTGCCGCTGCGCCCGATATGAAGCTGGCGCTGAACCAGCCCTATCAGATCGACGACGCCAGCGACTGGTTCATCCCGCGCCACGCGGAAACCCGTGGCGTTCAGCATACGCTGATTGAAGTGCGCAACGACCATCTGACGCATGAAGCAGGCGTTGCGCAGTGGGCGGATCTGTTGGCCGGGGCGATCCGGTCTGTACTGGAGAACACGCAATGACTTTGACCCGCAATCTGCCTCTGGCCCCGGCCGAGGCTGCCTTGCTTTTCGTGGACGTCCAGAATTTCGCCGCGCACCGCGACGGGGGGGAATTCAAGGGCATGCCCGAAGCTGAATTTGCCAGCAAATACGGCTGGTTCTTTGATGAGCTGGACGCCCGCGTCATCGGCAACATGCAAGCCATCCAGACGGCATGCCGCGCGGCACAGGTGGAGGTGATGTATACCACCATCGAAAGCCTCACACTGGACGGGCGCGACCGGTCGCTGGATTACAAGATCACCGGGTTCAACGTGCCCAAGGGATCATGGGATGGCAAAGTGATCGACCAGATCGCGCCCGAGGGCGATGAGATCCTGCTGCCCAAATCCTCCTCCTCTGTCTTTATCTCGACCCATATCGATTACGTACTGCGCAATCTGGGTGTCAAACAGCTGGTGATATCGGGGCTGATCACGGATCAATGCGTGGAAAGCGCCATTCGGGACGCCTGCGACCTGGGGTATCTGGTGACACAGGTAACAGACGCCTGCCTCACCTACACACCAGAGCGGCACAGCCACTCGATCCAGACCATCAAGGGATACTGTCGGCAAGTCACCACCGCAGAGCTTGTCGCGGAACTGGCAAGCACGTGAGGGGCGCGGGCGGTCAGAACCGTGAGGGGCGCGCATGCTGGAACTGAGCGGCGTCAGCAAATCCTTTGGCGGCGTTCATGCGGTCCGCGACGTGTCCTTCGTGTTGGACGCCGGAGAAGTGCGCGGTTTGATCGGCCCAAACGGCGCTGGAAAATCCACGCTCGTTAACCTGATTTCGGGTCTTTTGGTGCCCACGTCAGGGTCCATGACGCTGAACGGCACCTCCCTGACCGGCAAAAGCGCCCATCAGCGTGCGCGGCTTGGCATCGCACGGACATTCCAGAACCTGCGTGTCTTTCCCAGCCTGAGCGTGGAACAGAACATTGATGTCGCCCGCTACGCAGGCAGCGGCACGGCCCTGCCGGAGGCAGCGATTGAGGAGTTTGGTCTGCGCGACAAACTCACCCTGCCCGCAAACGCTTTGTCCTACGGCGATCAGCGGCGGTTGGAGATCGTGCGGGGGCTGGCGTTGAAACCCAAGGTTCTGATGCTGGATGAACCTGCCGCCGGCATGAACGAAGAAGAGACAGACGCGCTGGGGCGGGCGCTGAAGTGGGTTCAGCGCGCGGCGGATTGCGCGTTGTTCGTCATTGATCACGATCTGAAATTCATCATGACCCTCTGCGACCGGATCACCGTTCTTGATATGGGGGCCATCATTGCGGAAGGCAGCCCGCAGGACATCACCAAAAACCCGAAAGTCATAAGCGCTTACCTTGGAGAGGAGGTAGGCGCCGAAGCGTAAATTCATAAGACCACCAACAAGGAGATGAACATGAAAAAGTATATCCTCGCCGCACTGGCCTGCACCGCATTGGTGACACCGGCCTTTGCAGAAGACACAATCAAGATTGGCCTTGGCGTCCCGATGACGGGTGACTATGCCCCCTACGCTGAATGGCAGGGCGCGCGCTGCATGGCAGAGATGATCAATGCCGACGGCGGCGTGAACGGCAAGATGATCGAGGTTCTGGTGCAGGACGCCGGTGCAGACACACAGACCGCGATTTCGCTGGCGCAGAAGTTCTTGGACGAAGGTGCGGTGATGCTGGGCACGATACCGTTCTCCGACACGATGATCCCGGTGGCGCAGATCGCTCAAAGCTATGGCGTGTCGATTTTCCAGCCGCAGTCCACGCAAGTGGAAATGCACGCAGGCATTGTCGATAACTTCTTTACCGGTGTCTCTCCCGACCCGTTTACCGCAACCGCAGCGGCGAATTACGCCTTGGAGAATGGCGCCAGGAATGTCGTTCTGCTGACCTCCGATGAAGGCGGCAGCTGGTCTGCCAAAACGCCGCTTTGGTTCGGTGAAGTGATGGAAGCAGGCGGTGGCAAGGTGCTGAGCACGTTGAACTTCAGCTTTGGCACTTCTGATTGGTCTCCCCAGATTGCGGAGATGCGCGCCTTGGGCGAAGAGATCGACGCGGTCTATATCTCCTCCATCATGCCGGACGTAGGTGTGCTGGTCCGCCAATTGCGCAGTGCAGGCATTGACGCCTGGGTTGTTGGCTCGGACGGGTTTGACGATCCGTCACTGGATGCCATCGGCACGGACGATCCGTCCATTCTTGACAAGGTGTTCTTCGCCACTTTGGCCCCCAGCCAGGCAGACAGTGCCGTGGTGAACTTCATGGCAGAGTGCAAGGCCCTTGGTGTGGACGTGCCCGGCCTCTTCCCGGCGACTGGTGCCGATACGGTCAAGGCCGTTGCATGGGCGGTTGAGCAATCAGGCAGCACCGATCCTGCTACAATCGCGAAAACCATCCGCGAAGCGGACAGCATTCCCGTGCTGACGGTCGACAGCATCTCGTTCAAGGACACCAAGACCTACGCACAGCGCACAATTCCGGTGATTGGGTACAAGGACGGCAAGCGGGTTCTTGTCTCCAACGTGGTGCCCGACAACGTGCCGTCTGACTGGTAAACGACGTGGGGCGCGTCCTTTGGTCCGCGCCCCGTTAGCCCCATGCTTGATATCCAGAACCTACGTGTCTTTCACGGCCCCATCGAGGCGGTCCATGGCATTTCCCTTAGCGTCGGCACAGGGCAATGCGTGGCGCTGCTTGGACCCAACGGGGCCGGTAAAACTTCAACAATCTCAGCAATCTGCGGGATTGCACAGGCAAGTGGCACCATCGCACTTGAGGGCGCGGATCTGGCCAAGGTTACCGTCGAGGACCGCATCGGGCGCGGCATTGCTGTCTCTCCGGAGGGGCGGCGGATATTCAGCAATCTCAGCGTTGAAGCGAACCTGCGCATTGGCGGCGGTATCCGGGCGGACCGGGAAAATGTACGAGCCGACATCGAGCGGTGGTTTGATACCTTCCCCATCCTGGGAGAGCGGCGCGCGCAACCGGGCGGCACCCTGTCGGGCGGGGAGCAACAGATGCTCGCGATTGCCCGCGCGTTGATGTCGAAGCCAAAAATCCTGCTGCTGGATGAACCCAGCCTCGGGCTGGCCCCCCGCATTGTGGCGCAGGTCTTCCAGATGATCTCGACGTTGCGCGCCGAAGGCATGACGATCCTTCTGGTCGAACAGAACGCCCGACAGGCGCTGCAGATATCGGACTATGGGTACCTGCTGAACAACGGCCGCATTCAGGCAGAAGGCACAGCGGAAGAGCTGGGCGGAAGCAAAGACATGATGGCAAAACTGACGGGGCTGGGCTGACATGGACTATGCCGCACAACAGATCATCAACGCCCTGTCTTTCGGCGCGGAGTATGCGCTATTGGCGCTGGGGCTGGCGATTGTCTTTTCCGTCATGGGGCTGGTCAACTTCGCCCACGGAGAAGTCATCGCCGTTGGCGGCTACACCATGGTGGCCTTTGCGGCGCTGGTCACGGCCAATCCGCTGATCATCATCGTGGGTGCCGTCGCTGCCACCGCCCTGACCTCGGTCGCGCTGGAGCGTGTGGCGTTCAGGCCCGTGCGTTACGCCGACCCCACAACCGGGCTGCTCACCGCCTTTGGCGTCTCGATCGTGCTGCAAAACCTGTTTCTGTTGTTCATCTCACCGCGCCCGATTGCGGTGACATCGCTCTATTTCCTCGACGCGCCGGTCATGGTGTTCGGGGTGCAGATCTCATCCCTGCAGATCTTCGAATCCGTCACAACCGTGGTGGTGATCATCGGCCTTGTCCTGTTTCTGCAACGCACCACGCTGGGCCTAGCCATGCGCGCGGCCTCGCTCGATTTCGAGATGGTGCGCCTGACGGGCATCCGCGCCAACCGGGTTTTTGCGCTGGCCTTCCTGATTTCCGGCCTGCTCGCGGGGCTCGCGTGCATCTTCATCATGGCGCGGCGTGGATCGGTTGACCCGCACTTCGGCTTCAACCCGGTGCTGAAAGCCTTTGTCGCCTGCGTGGTTGGCGGCTTCGGCAGCCTGCCGGGCGCGGTGCTGGGCGGGTTCCTTCTGGGCGCGGTTGAAGTGGCGATGCTGGTGCTGTTGCCGCAGGAATACGGCGGGCTGAAGGATGCCTTTGTCTTCGGCATCATCGCACTGGTGCTGGTCTGGCGGCCCGATGGCATCCTCAGCCCGGCCAAGGAAAAGGGGGACAAGCTGTGACCCTGACCCGAAGCCAGAAACGCGGCGTTGTCGGAGCCTGTATGCTGGCCGCCATCCTCATCGCGATTGGTGTGCTGGCAACTTTCTTTGCCTCCAACTACCAGCTGCGTTTGGTCTACAGCGCCTTTGTGAACCTGATCGTCGTGCTGGGCTTGCAGGTGTTCATGGGCAATTCGCGGCTGACCAACCTCAGCCACAGCGCGTTCATGGGCATCGGCGCCTATGCCGCTGCGATCTGCGTGACCCCGGTGGCGATGAAACAGATCGCCTTGCCCGACGCGCCATGGGGGCTGAACGCCTTTGCACTGGATCCTGTTACATCAGCAGTGGTTGCGCTGGCCATCACCGGAGTCATCGCCTTTGTGGTGGGCATCTTCATCGTGCGCATGACGGGCACCGGGGCCACGATTGCGACACTGGCCATTCTGGTGATCGTGCATTCGATCTTCCTCTACCGGACGGACATCTTCAAAGGCAATCAGGCGTTCTTTGGCATCCCGCAGGTCTTCTCCCTGACCTCAATCGTGGTTCTTGCCGTGGTGGTCGTGTTCATCGTGCGCGGCTTTCGCGAAAGCCATTGGGGCGTGATGCTGCGCGCATCAGCAGATGACGAAACCGGGGCGGCGGCCATGGGCGTGCATGTGATGCGCCTGCGCCTGATCGCATGGGTGCTGTCGGGCCTGATCCTTGCGGCGGCAGGCATCGCCTACGCCTATTTCCTCGGCACGATTTCGGCGCGGCCGTTCTATTTCAACCACGTCTTCCTCACCCTTGCGATGTTGATTTTCGGCGGTATGCGCACCGTGACCGGCGCTGTTCTGGGCACTTTTGCAATCTCCTTCGGGCTGGAGGTCGTCCGCTGGCTGGAGACCGGTCCGACGGTGATCGGCATCGACCTGCCCGAAGTGCTGGGCCTGTCGGGTGTGATGCTGGGGCTGGTGATCGTGCTCACCATGGCGCTGCGCCCGGTTGGCGTCATGGGCGACCGGGAGATCGAAGAGCTGTTCTACCGCAACAGGTGAAGCGTTTGGGTCTACCGGGCGGCGGCGTGAAACCGGTCCGCCCGTTGACCGGTCAGACACCATCGCTCAGCCAATGCATCGCTAACTTTCCTCAAGCACCTTGCGCGCAACCCGGAAGCATTCCAGCGCCTGCGGCACGCCGCAATAAATCCCGATGACGTGGATAACGGCGCGAATTTCGTCTTGCGAGACCCCGTTCTTGATCGCGCCACGGCAATGGATTTCCCATTCATTCATCTTCCCAAGCGCCCCGATCATCGACAGGTTCATCATCGAGCGGGTCTTGGCATCGATCACATCGTCACCCCACCCGAAGCCCCAGCACCATGCTGTCATTGCTTCCTGGAAAGGTCGGGTGAAATCATCAGCGGCTGCAAGGTTCTTCTCGACATACGCGGCGCCAAGCGTGGCCTTGCGCTGTTCGAGACCTTTCAGAAACAGATCTTCGTCGAATGTGCTCATGGTTTACCCTTTCAGTGTCATGTCTATCGGAACGGGCCTATCCCGATTGATCCAAGACGCCAAACGGTAATCCGCCCGCGATTGATGCGCGGCCCACTTGCCGCGGCGACCTGCCCCATCCATGTCGCACGTCAAACGAGACTTCCCTTACGCATCCAGCGTTGCATGTGCATCGCCCGCGCGTCCGGTTAAAGGTGCCTATAGCGTGTCAGCAAGCCGCCCCAGCATCGCAAGACACTGATTGAGCTGATCCATCTCGACGAATTCATCTGCCTTGTGGGCTTGCTCGATCGCGCCGGGGCCGCAAATGACGACATCCATCCCGAGGTCTTGAAAGATGCCCGCTTCGGTCCCAAAGGGCACAAGGCCCGCGTCATTTGTGCCAATCAACCGGGCAACGATCTGCCGTGCTTCGTTTTCAAGAACCGGGACCAACCCGTCGACCTCCCCGACAACATGCGTTTCGATCAGCGCATCGGGGCAGACTGCCTGCATCTTCGGCAACAACACATCGGAGCAATACTTCTGAAGATGGCTTTTGACAAAATCAGCATCTGACTTCTGCACCGGGCGCATTTCCCAATCCACCTGTGCCTTGGGTGCGATCACGTTGTGGACCGTGCCGCCATGCAAGGCCCCAACGTTTATGGTGGTCCAGGGTGGTTCAAACCGGCTGGTTGCAGGGGCCATACCGCGCAACCGCTCCTTCAGATCAAGCAGATAGGTGACATAGCGCGCTGCATATTCGACGGCATTTACGCCGAGATCGGGATTGGAGCCATGCCCCTCCAAACCCTGAAACGAGGTCGTGTATTCATAGCAGCCCTTGTGCCCTTCGATGATGCGCATATTCGTCGGCTCACCAACAATGGCGACGCTGGGACGGATGCCTATCTCTCCCAAGGAGTGCGCCAATTGCCTTGCACCGATGCAGCCGACCTCTTCGTCATAGGTGAATGCAAAATGCAGCGGCCTGTCGCGCACAACTTCCGCAAACCTTGGCGCCATGGCCAGTGTCGCTGCGATGAACCCCTTCATGTCACAGGACCCGCGTCCATAGAGCCGCCCGTCACGTTCCGTCATGCAGAAAGGGTCGGTCGTCCACTCCTGATCGGTCACGGGAACAACGTCGCTGTGCCCCGAAAAGACTATGCCGCCGTCGCAGGGGGGACCAAGCGTGGCAAAGAGGTTCGCTTTTTTCCCGCTTGGATCCCTGAACAGCTGCACCTGAGCGCCTGACTGCTTCAACAGCGTGCCGATATAGGCGATCATCTCAAGGTTGCTGTCGGCGGATACCGTTGGGAAGGCAATCAGATCTGCAAGAATGGCCTTTGTGGTGCCCAGCACGGGATCAGCCTTTCACGAACAGTTTGCGCGGAAGATCGCACAAGGGCTGGGCCGCGCCATCCGCCTGAATGAGGATCGTCTCGGTCGTTTCCAACCCCCAGCTGTCCATCCAGAGGGCGGGCATGAAATGGAACACCATGCCCGCTTGCAGGACAGTTGTGTCCTCCGTGCGGATCGAGGCTGTTCGTTCGCCCCAGTCGGGCGGGTAGCTGAGGCCGATGGGGTAGCCCATGCGCCCCTTCCTTTCGATGCCGTGTTTTGCCATCACCTGCATGAAGGCATTGGCGATATCACAGGTCCGATTGCCTGACCGCGCGGCCTCCAACCCGGCGGCGATCCCCTCCAACTGCGCGGCTTCGGCGCGCTTCATCTCATCCGGTGGGGTGCCCAGATAGATCGTCCGGCACAGCGGCGCGTGGTAGCGGCGATAGCAGCCCGAAAGTTCAAAGAACGTCGCCTCCTCCGCGCGCATCTTGTCGCCATTCCATGTCAGATGCGCGGCCGTGGCATCAAGGCCGGAGGGCGTCAGGGGCACGATGGCAGGGTAATCGCCCCAGTCCTCCCCAACCCCTGTGATCCCTGCGTGCATGATGTCCGCCACCAGATCGTTCTTGCGCACCCCCGGCGCCGCCCGGTCAAGCGCGACCTGCATCACGCTCTCCGAGATACGCGCGGCCTTGCGGATAAAGGCGATCTCCTCCTCCGATTTGATCAGGCGCTGCCAGTTCACCAGACCCGTCGCATCGCTCAACTGCGCCAGTGGCAGGTCAGTCTGCAAAACCTCGTGAGCTTTGGCCGAGTAATAGTAGTTCTCCATTTCAACGCCAATTCTGGCCCGTTCTAACCCGCGCGTCCTGAGAACACTTGCAAGGTCCTGCATGGGGTGGATTTCAGTCGATTGGACATAGTGATCGCCGTAGCCAAGGATGTTGGCATGATCCATCCAGCAGGTCCGCCGCCCACCAAGCATGTCCATATGGCGGCCCCACCACAGGGGCTCCCCCTCAAGGGTCACGATCACGCCTTGATGTACGTAGAATGACCAGCCGTCATAGCCCGTAAGCCACGCTTGATTGGATGGATCGGTGACAAGGATCGCGTCCAGCCCCGCGCGCGCCATCGCCGCACGGGTAAGGGCGAGGCGGCGGTCATATTCCGGTCTGCTGAAGGGGACGTTTGCAGTCATCCCAGCACCGCCTTTACCGCCCGCGTCACGGCTGCGACGATCAGATCTGCCTCCTGACCTGACAGGCAGAACGGCGGTGCAAACCCCAGGATGTCCCCCTGCGGCATCGCCCGCGCGATGATCTGATCCTGTTCCAGCAGTGTCGCCGCTATCTGAGGCCCGATCTTGGCGGCAGGGTCGTAAAAGACCCGATCGGATTTGTCCTGAACGAACTCAACCGCACAGAGCATCCCTGCGCCCCGTACATCCCCCACATGCGGATGATCAGCGAGGGCGGCACGCATCTTCGCGTTAAGCCCCGCGCCAACGGTGCCAGCGTTATCGACCAGACCAAGCGTGTCGATCAGGTTGAGGTTGGCCACCCCCGCCGCTGCGCCAATCGGATGGGCGGAGTAGGTCCACCCGTGCCCAATGGGCCCATTTTCATCGGTGCCTTGTTCCAGCACCTGCCACATCTTCTTGGATACGATAGACCCGGACAGCGGCGCATAGGCAGATGTCAGCCCTTTGGCGATGGTGATCAGGTCGGGCGTCATACCGTAGTGGTCTGATCCGAACATCGACCCAAGACGGCCAAACCCGGTCACCACTTCATCGGCAATCAACAGGATGTCATATTTGTCCAGAACGGCCTGAATGGCAGGCCAATAGCCGTCGGGTGGCGGCACGATCCCGCCGGTGCCCAGCACAGGCTCGCCAATGAAGGCCGCAATCGTATCTGCACCCTCCCGCGCGATCATCGCCTCCAGCTCCGCCACACAATGGGCGGTGAATTCAGCCTCGGATTGGTCCAGATCGGCGCGGCGGAAGTAGTCGGGCGCAACCGTGTGATGAACCTGCGCCAGCGGCAAATCAAATTTGCGGTGAAACAGCTCAAGCCCCGTAAGGGAACCTGTCATCAAGCCGGACCCGTGATACCCCCGCCGCCGCGAGATGATCTTTT
The DNA here is from genome assembly GCF_947500075.1 of uncultured Sulfitobacter sp. Classification (GTDB taxonomy): domain Bacteria; phylum Pseudomonadota; class Alphaproteobacteria; order Rhodobacterales; family Rhodobacteraceae; genus Sulfitobacter. The sequence goes on from NZ_CANMQS010000007.1 coordinate 88,799, forward strand.
TCTTCTCTGGCCGCCCAAGGATGTTGTTGTAGTACCAAAGCAATTTGATGTTGGTTTCATTCGCGTCTGACCCGGACAGGCCGAAGTACACCTTCGACATATGCTCAGGCGCGCGGTCCAGCACCATCTTTGCCAGCGTGATGGAGGCTTCGGTACCGTGCCCCACGTAGGAATGATAATACGCCAGCTCACGCGCCTGATCTGCGATGGCGTCAGCAATCTCCGTCCGGCCATAGCCCACGTTGACGCAATAAAGCCCGGCAAAGGCATCCAGCATCCTGTTGCCGTCGCGGTCCTGAATGTGGCAGCCTGACCCGCCCGTAATGACGCGCTGCGTCACGTTTCCACGGGCAAATTCGGCCAGATGTGTGGAGGGGTGAAAGAAATTCTCCCGATCCCATTCCTCAAGTTTGTCATTGTGCCGCATTGGCTGCCTCCTGCTCTGCTCCCATCGGACCAGCGTTTCATGAAAGGAGCCATATGCGCGCAAACAAGGCCTATCTCGACCAGGTTCAGGGCGGGAAGCTCCGCTCACCCAAGCAGCTGCGCACAATGCCTTTATTGCCAAGGTGACTTGAGCCTAGGAGATGTTTGCAATCTTGAGAAGGTGGAAAAACCTGCCCACCGACGCCGCTGGACCGAAACACCCCTACTTTCGCGTCAGCGTGTCTGATCCTGTCCAGGTCAGGCTGGCGCCGCTCAATTCCAACTGTCCAGCCCGCGCGCCCATCCATTCCGCAGCCAGATCGCGCGGGTGCGCTTCTGACAGTTGGTCAAAGACCTTTGCGGCTTCGGCAAAGTTCGCATTGAGGAACAGATCACCGGCACCTTCAAACTGCTTGCGGGTGTCCTGTTTCATGCGGATGTCGGAAACGATATCACCGGCAAAAATCTCATAGACATCCACCGCGTTTGATTTACCGGCCATGCGCACCCGCGTCAGCCTGCGGCATTCATTTCTGAGACTTTCGGGGAGTTGATCAATCACTGCCTCTGATGCCGCGATGGATACGCCACATTGCGCGGTAAGGGATTCCAGCCGTGCCGCAGCATTGACCGTGTCAGAAACCACATTGCCGTTCAGCCGGTATTTGTCGCCCAGAATGCCCATGATCAGATCACCGGTGTGCAGCCCCACGCCGGTGCCGATAGGGGGCAGGTTAACCGCCGCGCGATCCACATTCATCCGTCGCAATTCGCGCTGCATTTCCACGGCGGTTTTGGCGGCGTCGCTGGGGTGGCCTGGGAAAAGTGCCATCATGCCGTCGCCCAGGAACTGCGCCACGACGCCGTTGTTTTCCTGTACGATCGGGCCGATCCGGCGGAAGTATTCGTTCAGGAATTCAAAGGTTTCCTGCGGGGTCAACTGTTCGGCAATGGTGGTAAAGCCACGAATGTCCGCGAACATCACCGTCATCTGCCGCGAGATGTTGTCCCCCAGATCTATGTCCAGAATGCTCTCCCGATTAAGGAAATCGAGGAACTCCACAGGGACAAATCGCTTGTAGGCATTTGATACCCGCGTCAGCGACAGATGCGCGTGCATCCGCGCTGAAAGCTCATCACGAGAGAACGGTTTCGCAAGGTAATCCGTCGCCCCTGCCGCAAACCCGGCGCGCAGGTCTTCAAGCCGGTTCTTGGCCGTCAGCATGATGATTGGCAAACGAGATGCAGAATGGGTTTCGCGCAGCCGCACGCTGACATCATATCCGGACATGCGCGGCATCATGACGTCCAGCAGCACGATATCAGGTTCAAAACCGTCCGCCACCGCTTTGAGCGCGGCTTCGCCATCGCTGGCAGATTGGGTCGTAAACCCTTCCAAACTCATGAAGTTTTCCAGGACCTGTAGATTGACGGGATCGTCATCCACCAACAGGGCCTTGCCGCCGCGCGTGCCCGCTTCGCTCTGTACAGGTTGCAGCACGACGTCACGGGCAATTGGTGTGACGCTCGCCCCCTCCGGCGCTGCCGAAACGACAGAGACAGCCATGCTTGCCTCAGATGGCTTCTGGCTGGTGGCCTCCAGGTCAAAGGTGAACCGCGCGCCCTTGCCGGGTGTGCCGGTCTCCACAAGGGTTCCGCCATGCAGTTCCACCAGACGCCGAGAGATTGTAAGCCCCAGGCCAAGCCCACCCTGATCGCGGCGTGTCGATGCGTCGATCTGCTCGAACCCGCGGAAAATGAGTTCCTTGTTGTCTGCTGAAATGCCGGGCCCATCATCAGAGACGATAATGCGCACCCTGCCCTCGCCCGCTTCGCAGTCGATATTGATGCGGCCACCCGGAGCGAACTTGACGGCGTTGTCGACGAGGTTGATCAGGATCTGCTGTAGACGATCCTCATCCGCCAGAACGTTTGGCGCGTCCCGCGACACGTTGTTTTCCATCTTCACGCCTGCCTGACGCGCATGGGCCTGCATCAGGGTAAAGACCACATCAATCGTTGTGCGCAGATCCAGTGGCACGGCAGAAATCTCGATCTGGCCGTCTTTCAGTTGGGAGAAATCCAGAATGTCGTTCACAAGGTTGGTCAGTCGGCGCCCGGACGACACGATCAGATCAAGCGTGCCCTGCGCCTCAGCCGAGAGCGGACCGTTCGCGCCACCGATCATGCCATCTGCCAAGCCGATGATGCCATTCAGAGGGGTGCGCAGTTCATGGCTGGTGTTGGCGAGGAATTCATCCTTAAGCTGGTTCACCCGTGCCAATTCACTGGAGGCACGTTTCTCAAGCTCCAACGCCTCTTTCTGGCGCTCATAGAGCAACGCGTTGTCGATGGAGATCGCGGCAAGGGTCATGATCGTCGTCAGAATTTCCTGACGGGCAGGTGTGAACACCCCCTCGGCCAGGGTGTTTTCCAGATGCAGGACACCCTGCACTTCACCTGTGCCCATGATTGGCATTGTGAAGATCGACTTCGGAGATGTGCGCGCCACATAGCGGTCACGGTCCAGCCCCGGTGCTGCGATCGCATCGCTGAGGATGAGGGACGACTTGAGCGCCACCACCTTTGAGACGATGTCCTTGGGGTAGTTGCTGTCTGACAGGTCACGCAGGGGCTGGTTGGGTTTGACCAGGCTGACCCTGACATCCCCCCGGCTGGTGTCGGCAGTCGCTGCCAGCACATATTCATCGTCCCGCCGCAGGAATAACTGTCCGGTGTTCGCCCCGGCGTTTTCTATCGCGATGGCCAGAAGACGTTTGAGAAGCGTATCAATGTCGGTGATCTCAAGGATTGCCTGACTGGTTTTGACAATGGTCGACAGATCCATCTCGGCTGGTTTATCAACCACTCCGGCCTGCACCCCGGCTTCTTGCACTTCGGGGTGTTCACGGACCAGCAGGTCAGACTTGGATGTCGCACCCCATGTGTCATATGCGCGCCGGGCGCGCCGAAGCCAGTTGATCTGGAGGTCCTTATCGGCCATGGCCTCAGCGGTGCGTGCCGCGCATTCGCTCCCGATCCCGGCATAAGACCAGATGCCGTGATCCTCGGCATTCTGCACTGCGTCGCTGAACTGGACGAGCGCGGCTTCCAACTCTCCCTTCATCCGCAACTCCTCTCCCAAGAGGAGCTGGTACTGGAAGCTGTGATTGGTTGGGAATTTCTTCTTCAGGCGCAGCAGGGCTTTGAGGTGCTTGCGGAGCCGGGCGTTGCGCTGGCGGTCCGACAGGTTCAGCGCATCTTTGGATGGCCGTGTGATGCAAAGCCCAGACAACAGATGGTAATCGACAAATTCCGGACCCAGTGTGGTGAACCCTTCTTCAGCCAGCAGCTTGCCATAGAGGTCACGCACCACCTTCCAGTCGCCGTAGATGTGGGTCAGCAGCATTTCGGTGGTCAGGAAACTGCCCACGGCGGCTTCACCCGCCATCTGTTCTTCCAGAACCCGATCCGGCCGGGACCAAAGCGTGTCATCCGCCCCTCCCGTCAGCCGCTCTATCGCACGCCGATAGACGGCGGTGATGTCATTGAGGACTTCGTGCTTGAGACGTTTCTGATAGCGGTCAAAATCGTTCAGTTCAGCCGTCAGCGCGGACAGCGGTTTGCAGCCGACCCACGTGTACTTCAAGAGCCCATAGTAGAAGTACCCGACATACTCCAGATCAACAGCCTTCCAGCTGTGCGTGATCCCTTCGGACAACAAATCGTGCAATGCGTCGTAGTCGCGGAAATGCCATGCCACTACGACACAGTAGGTATAGAACAGCCGCCCCCGGACCTGAGGGCTGATGTCGCGGCTTTCCAGCAAGGGGAACAGATTGGTCCCGATGCGATAGGCGCGGTCAACCGCCTTGAAGGCGATATACATCACAACTGCATAGTTCTGGATTGAGAATATCCCGGCGCTGGTCAACCCATCGCGCAACGTGATCCGGAACATCCTGAGCGAGATCAGAACAAAGAGATCCTTGTTGGTCAGGAAGGCCGGTGTCGATACGATCATCAACATTTCCATCAACTGCTCTGACGCTTCATTGTCCATTTCGGGCAAGGACGAGAAATCAAAGACGTCGTGGCGGCGCAGTTCGACATGTGTCAGAGCCAGTTGCTGTCCGATTTTCGGCTGCAATGGCGGTGACAGGTTGACCCCAAGTAGTTTCAGGCCTTCGGTCCCGAATGCCAGCGCTTTTTCGTATTCGGATCGGTAGGTATGGAGCGTGACCAGAAGCTGATAGATCTGCGCCTTTTGGCGAGGGGAGGAGAGATTTTCCAGCAGATCCTCGAATATCGGACGGGCCGTCTCAAAGCCGGAAACGAAGAAAGTGACTTCCAGCATTTCACGGCGCAGCTTTGTCGTGGTCTCGGGCTCACTGTCCCAATCGACACCTCCAAACTCCGCAGTGATGGCCGTGGCGGTGGTGAGGTAGCGATGTGCAACGTCATATGCCGCCAGCGACTTGGCGCGGGTGACAGCAGCCAGCACGGCCTGAATGACCAAACGGCCAAGTTGCGGAGCCCGTAAACACTCAGCCCCCAGATCAAATTGATCGAGTGCCGCAAACAGCCGCTCGTCGGTGTGCAGATCCTCCATGTCGTTGAGCAGAAACGAACCGATGGTGTAGTGGATTTCTTTCCGCTCTGCTTCCGGGGTCAGCCGATAGGCCGCATCGCGCACCATGTCGTGGCTGAAGCGGTAGATCTCCTTGGCGGTGCCGTCGTGTTCCAGAAAGCCTTCGTCCCGCGCCTCGTTCAACAGCGCTTCGATCTCGGCCTCACTGTGATCGCTCAGGATTTTCAGCGTGCCGGGGGTGATGGTCGTGCCGAAACAGGCTGCATAGCGAATGGTCTCAAGCGCTGTGGGGGACAACAGCTCAATACGCTCCGTCATCAGAAGGGCGATGTCAGCGTCCACAACCTGTCGGGTTGCCGCGTCCATATACCAGGTCCAGCGTCCGGTATCCTGATCAAAATGGATCGCACCTTCCTGGTACAAAGCCTGAAGGAGCCTGCGCAGGTGGAACGCATTGCCCTGCGCTTTGCCATGCAGGACCTGCGCAAGATCAGCCACGTCAGACGCGTCTTCAAGGTTCATCGCAGCCGCAACAAGCTCCAGTGTGTCAGCGCTCTTCAACGGCCTGATCTGGATCGTTTCTGCGTTCAATCCGGTGTCTTCAAAGGCCTGCACCAACCGGTCGACCTTTTCCTTCGCCCCATGGGCGTTGTCGCGATAGGCCCCCACCAACAGCAGATGAGACAGCTGCGCCGTCCTGAAAACATCCTCCAGCAATGTAATTGACGCGCTCTCGGCCCATTGCAGGTCATCAAGAAACAGGATCACCGGGTTGGCGGCATCCGACATGGTTTCAAAGAAGGCCTGAATGGCGATGCGGAAACGCTGGTTGCGCTCCATTGGATCGCCTTGCGCGCTCTCTGCAAGATCGCCGGTAACCAAGCGCAATTCCGGCAGGAACTCTGCAATGACGTGCAGGTTGTCGCCAAGGTTTTCGACCAGCCTTTCGCGGTAGCGCTCAAGCTCATCGCCCCCTTGGGAGACTTTCAGCATCACGAACTCGCGCAGCGCCTCCAGAATGGCCAGATAGGGAAGGCTTTGAACCTCTTCATACTTGCCCGAAATGATCAGCGGCTTCACCGTGCGATTCTGAACATCCCGCAGCTTCGCGGAGAGGGCCGACTTGCCCGTGCCACTGCGACCGGCCAACAGAATGCTCTCCACCCCGCCCGCAAAGGTACGTTCTGCCGCATTCATCAGACGCGTTACCTCGCGGTCGCGGCCAAACAGACGGTTCGGCACCCGGAACGCCGCAAGTGCATCTTGCGAGCCCAGCGCAAACGGTCGAATTTCGCCATCAACCTCAAACGCTGCCGCACATCTTTTGAGATCAGACAGCAGACCAAAGGCAGTCTGGTAGCGGCGGTCGGGCGACTTTTCCAAGAGCTTGTGAACAAGATCTGCAAGCTGTTCCGGCACATCAGCGCGACTATCGGTCAAGGGGCGCGGTGGAATGGCGAGGTGTTGGTGCACCAATTCCATCTCATCGAACGCGCTGAAGGGGGCCGCTCCGGTCAACAGTTCATAATACACCAGGCCCAGCGCATAGAGATCCGCACGCAGGTCCGCCTTGGTTTCGATCCGCCCGCTTTGCTCAGGCGCGGCATAGGCAATATCCTCAAGGCTCCGTCCGGTGATGTCGGATGGGCGTCCTGCCGGGCAACTGAAACTATCGGCATGCAGCGCCAACGTCAGCGCGCCGGTGCGCGGTTCCAAGAAAACCGATGCAGGCTTGATGTGGCCATGCGGAATACGCCGGTTGTGCAGTGCCTTCACCGCCTTGGCCAATTGCGTCGCGATATCAAGGAAATGCCCAAGCCGCAGACCACCCCTTGAAATCGCGCGGGAAAGGTCATCGCCGGGTGGACGCTTCATCACCACCTTTGCAGCCGCGCCGTCGTTCACAAAATCCAGCACGTGGGGCAGACCCTGACCCGCAAGCTCTTGCAGCGTGGCCAGACGGGCTGTGCTGAGGTTTGCCTGCTGCTTGGAAAGCGGTGCCGCGCTCCATATCAGCGACACCTCTCCTGCATTGCCACCTTCGACAGTCAACAGGCCGTGTTTGGCTGCAGCGTTCTTGTTTTCACGGATCAAGTATCACACCCCGGGTCTTTGAACGCAGTCTAGACAGAAATCTGCTGGAAGTCAGGCAAGTTAAGCAGACTGAAATAGGCCTTGGCTTCAAGAACCTGTGTCGCTGGCTGCGCCGAGAGTTTGAGGTGGTTCAACCCGAAGTCCAGACGGTGCGGCATGCCCTGCTCAGCCGAGGTGAACAACGTGCGGCGCGGCATCATCTTCACCAGTGCAGCAGCAGTTTCGGGAACGCCCAGCCCTTCGCGGAGCAACGCACCGGCAACCAGATCCGGCTTTGCCAGATCAGAATACAGAAGTTCGATGCCCAATGTCGGGGCGAGGCCCTCACCAACGTCCAGATCGATGCGGCACGTGCCCTGCGGAGCGATCTGGTGCGCGATCCTTTGCAGATCGGCTGCAAGACTCATGTCACCGGGCCAGTCGAGCGTTTGAAGAAACGTGGTGATGGTGTCGCTCTTTACGCCATCCAAGACCAGCCGCAGGCTGCGTGCGCCCCGCCCCGCCATGATCCCGGCTTGCTTTAACCGGACCGACACCGGCACCTGAAGCGCCAGTTGGCGCAGGGTCTCCCCGATCGGAAGCACAAAGACCTCAGCCAAGGCCGCCCCCAATGCGAATCCACGCTGATCTGCATCTGATTGAGGGCCGTGGGAGACAAAGAAGCACGGGGCAGCGGGACGATCATCAGCAAAGTCAAACTCCAGCCAGACCAGACCAGCATCGCCCAGCGTGGATTGTGTTGCTGTCAGAAGGGCTTCGGCCTGGATCCAGAACGGATCACCACCGATGCCATGCTGGAAGACCTCGAAACCACCGTCGCCCCGGCTGAGCACCATGGAGTAATCACAAGCACCACCGGGCTCTGCCAGACGGCACTCAATGATGTGACCCGATGCGGCATCCGGCAGCGTTGCCGCAAAGCGGCTCATCGCCTCTTGCGTGCCCTTGGACACCAAAGCGGGATCAGCCCTCTCAAGGGCCATCGTGAGATAGGATTGCGGGCAGATCATCGTTGCGCAACCTGCCCGTCGTCAGCAGCTTACCAGAGGTAGGTACAAACGTTCTTTCCAACAAACGCGTTGATTTCAGCGGTCGGCTTGATCGTGATCTCATACGCCATTTCAGTGGGAATACCCAGATTGTCCTCAAGGAACTTCTGGGCCTGCGGCTGACTCTGGCCGTAGACCTTCATGAAATCCTGGCGCATGCCGTCATCTTCAAACAACTTCGCAACAGCCATAGTTGTGTAATACTCGGGGGTGTTTTTCTCAGCAGGCAATTCAAATTCCTTTCTTGCTTTTGAATGCGTGGGCCCAACGTGCGTTCAGTTCCCCTGTGTCGGGACAGAGACGTCCGATACGTCGCGTTGGAAGGTAAAGATGAAATCGTACACACGTAGCTTTCCGCGCTGGTCGGAAGGTCCCGCGTGTGAGTGGCAATTGATGCAACTGGATGTGGCTTGTGAATAGGTCTCCATCGTCGCGTTGCCCAGGATCTCCGGCACAAGCAATCCGCCATAGTTTGCCGCTGGTTGCCGCCATTGTGATCCGATGAGTTGATAGTTCTTGAACACAGACCCGGTGAAGAATTTCTGCATCAGTTCGTTGATGCAATAGAACTCCTGATTTCCATCCTCGCAGGGAGTTTTTGTCCTTCCATCTGCCCCAATGGTGCCAAAATAGTAGCCCGGTGGGTAGGACTTGACGATCCGTGACGCTGTCCCTGTGAGCGCCGATTTCGGCGGCACGTTCACACCGGGCGCGCCTGCGGAATCCAAGGCATAGAGCAGCCAGTCAGGTGTGGGTTTGCCGGACGGGAACTTCCTTGAGATCGTGGCGCCGACTTCAGTCCAGGTCGGCGCGACATCGATATGTTCAAACGTGCCCCAGACCCAGTCGGGCATCTGCGCTGTCTTGTAGGCGATGTGCATGCCAATCAGGCCAACAGGTTTGAGCTGGCAGTCATGGGTGCGGCGGCCATTTTCGATCACCGGTGTGACATAGGCCCATTGTTTGTGAAACAGCGTGGGATCATCCGTCTCCGACAGGGTCTTCCATGACGTCTTGAGGACAATCGCACCCCGACGCGCCGGGTTTTCCTTTCCCTTGTTCCAGGTACCCACGGGCATGTTCAGCTTGCCGTGTTTTTCGATGTATTGCTCCAGCGCCCGCGCGTCCCACAACGTATTTTGCGAGACATAGTCATAGGCCTGCCGGTTGAAGATCACATCATAGCGCACCGGCACCCCATCCGCGTCGATCAGCGCGAAACCTTCCGGGTTCAGGTATTCATTCAGCAGACGCGGTGGCACATCCGACGGGATGCTGGCGGCGAAGGTCACATTCGCCTTTTCCGCGTCAAGGTCGAGGTCCTGACAGGCCTGCGGCACCACTCCGTCGGTGTCGTCCCAGGCAATCGGTTGTTGACCGCCCCGGAAAACCTGTCGGGTGCTCTTCCACGTCGCCCAGACCGGTGTCCAGTCCTCTTGCCGTTTTGCATCAAGGTCCGGCACACCAACAACCGGCTTGCCATCTTCACCAATCTTGACCGGCCAGTTCAGCGCAGAAAAGGACCGGGCAGAAAGCGGGTCGATCTGTGTCCTGTTGGTGTAGTTCACATCCCCAAGGAAACAGGCGCGCCATTTTGGATCGGAGATCGAGATACCTGCGTTGTCACAGGCACACACAAGCTGATCCTCCCAGGGACAACTGTCCGTCTGGGCATATGCAGCACCCGCGAAAGAAGATGCCACAAAAGCGAATGCAAACCGAACCGATAGCGATGGAATCACGTTTTTTGCCCCCAAGAAACGGTTGATATGGAATAAAATTAACAAAGACTTAACCCCAGCGCGATCACAGTAGCGAACTAGTGGAATTTGTCGAGTATTTTGCTTTGCCCCCTTTGCCGCAACTCAGGGAAGTGCCAGATCTTGGCTTTCGGAAACCGCCGAAGCGTGGTCCGGCTCGCGCATGGTGACATGCCGTGCACGCAAGGGGCCCGAGTGGTTGAGGCGGTCCCACCCTGCCCGGCACAGCCGTTTGGGCACGCAGGTGTCGGCCATTCAAACGCGGTGGTAGGGTGTCCCGGCCAGGATGGCAGCAGCGCGGTAGAGCTGTTCGGCCAGCATCACCCGCACCAGCATATGAGGCCAGACCATCTTGCCAAAGGACAGCGCATGATCCACCTGCCCGCGCAGCGCAGGGTCGATCCCATCCGCGCCGCCAATGACAAAGGCCAGATCACCCCGCCCTGCGTCGCGCCAATCGGCCAAACGCTGCGCGAACTGCGGTGATGTCTCAACCTTGCCCCGTTCGTCCAGTGCGCAGATGATTGCGCCTTTGGGCAGCGCACGGCGCAACAGATCCGCTTCCGCGGACATCCCGCCGCCTTTGCGGTCTTCGACCTCAACCACGGATGCAGGCCCAAGCCCAAGGCCCCGGCCTGTCCGGTCAAACCGGGTCAGGTAGTCATCAATAAGGTCTTTCTCGGGCCCTGCGCGCAGGCGCCCGACCGCGCAGATATGAACCCGCATCAGGCCTGAGCCCTATGCAGTTCAGTTCTGCGGCGCAGCGGTGTCACCGCCATCCAGCCACATCTTCTCCAGCTGGTAGAACTCACGCACCTCGGGCCGGAAGACATGGACAATCACATCGCCCGTGTCGATCAGAACCCAATCACCGGTGTCCTTCCCCTCCATTTTGGGGGTGAGGCCGTAGTCATCTTTCACCGTCTGCGCCAGCTTTTCAGAGATCGCAGCAACCTGACGGGTCGAACGGCCCGAGCAGATCACCATATAGTCGCCAATCTCCGTCTTACCGCGCAGATCAATCTGCACGATGTCTTCGGCTTTGTCAGAGGTGAGGGATTGCAGAACGGTCGCAAGCAATGCGTCGCTTGTGGCAGTGTCACTGGCAACCGGCATCATGGTCGCCCGTGGGTCCGCAGCACTGGCTGCGTCAATGTGCATGGACAGGACATTGTCCTCCTAAGACTGCGCGCCGGGGTCTCCAGCGCTTGAATGCTCTAACTCTAACAACGCAAAGGCGACAATTCAATGACATGGAAGGGTTTGATCCCTATGTCGCAGGTGATTTGCCTCAATGACGTGCAGTCAGCCTGCGACTTGTCGGAAAAGCTGTCGCCAGGACCGATCCAACGCATCAAGGGCGTCAACATCGATCCGGTCGGCAAAACTGGTATGGTGGCCGTCTGGCGTGGCGTATCCCAATGCCTCTTCACGGGCGCGCAAGACGGCATCAGAAGGGGCGTGCGGCAGGGCAATCGCGCGCAATGCAGAGGGCGCGGCCCGCTCAAACAGCAACGAGGACGGATCGCCCGAGAGGTTCACACAAACGCAGCCCTGTTGGGCGGCCATTACCGCAAGTCGTGCAGATTTGGCCCCAAGATCCCGAAGGCTCACATCCGGGCGCAAGGGGTCTGCGGTACCGGTGCCATAGAAATGCGTCGCACCCGACTTGGGGTACACCATGTCACACCCGAAGAATGCCAAAACCGAGGGCCGCAAAGCATCAAGCGCCCAATAGGATGCTGTGTAGGCCATCGTCGCACCGGCAAAAACGAACCCGCCGAACCTGTTCTGCGCGGGCACAAAGGCATCCGCTTCGATCAAGCGCTGGTTTGGCGCACTCTCAGCAGGCCGCCTGTCAGGCGGAAAATCCTCCGGGAAGACCAGATCATCCCAATCCGGGCGCACCCGCCAGGCGTTGTTGATAACGACAATGCGGTCGAACCATGCCTTGGGCCACGCCGCGGCCTGCACGGCATTGGGTCCGCTGCCCAGGATCAACACCACGCCCCCTGTGCTCACTCCGGAAGCGCCTCATCACCCAGCATGCGCACCTCGCGCTGCGGGAACGGGATGGAGATGTTGTTTTCCTGAAAGGTGTCCCAAAGTGCCAAATAGACATTGCCGCGGATGTTGGTCAGTCCGCCGGTTGGGTCTTTGATCCAGAACCGCAGGATGTAGTCAACGCTGCTGTCACCGAACCCCACGATATGACACACCGGTGCGCGGTAACTCAGCACGCGGTCCACGCTTTTGGCGGCCTCAATCGCCAGTTTGCGCACGGCATGCGGATCGCAGCCGTATGAGGTGCCAAAGTAGATATCGAGCCGCACAAAATCGTTTGAATGGGACCAGTTGACCACCTGCCCGGTGATCAGGTCTTCGTTCGGGATCAGGTATTCTTTGCCGTCCCGCGTCACAACGGACGCATAACGCGCACCCAGTGTCTGGATCCAGCCGAATGTCTCCCCCAGGGAGATCACATCGCCCGGTTTGATCGATTTATCCAGCAGGATGATCACGCCCGACACGAGGTTCGAGACGACTTTTTGCAAGCCAAAACCCAGCCCCACGCCAATCGCACCGGACAGAACCGCAAGCCCGGTCAGGTCAATGCCGACGGCTTTCACGCCCATGTAGAACGCAAATCCATATAGCGCGAGTTGCACAGCCTTCACCGCCAGCACCTGCATGGAGGGGCTGATCTCATCATTGGCGCGGATCGTGCTGGCGGTGGCTTTGCTGGCCGCACGGGCGACGGTGACCAGAACCCCGATCACCACCAGCGCTGAGATTAACGTCAGCACCGACAGACGGAACTCTCCCAGCTCAATCGCCAGCCCATCGAGGAAGGCCGCCACATCGTCGGAAACGTTCAGGTAATAAAGTGTTGCATAGATCCACAGCCCCCAGGCCACGATCCGCCGCAAGGGCCGGTTGTGCACCATCTGAACGGCAAAGGCGACGCCCACCCAGACCGTGGCAAGCGTGGCCCCCAGCCCCACCAGATAGGACCGTGATGGCCAGGTGATGTTCTGCATGACCGCATAGACGATCCAGGCCAGCACCGCGAACCAGATCAACCCGATCCGGCGTCGCGCGACCACGATCAGGCGCAGCTGCCATTTGGCCCAGCCTTCGCGGGCACGCACGTAATTCTGAATAGCGTTATCGGAGTAGCGGTGCAGGCACCAAGCGACAAAGGCCAACCCAAGCACGATCAAAAGCTGGTTTTGACGCCAGCCCGGCGCGATGACACCGGACAGGAACCCCATCACGTTGACCCACAACCCCTCAAGAGTGACTAGAAAATCCGCAAAAGGGTCCGTGGGTTCGTCCATGAGCACTCCTTACGTTGAAAACTGCCTCAAGCAGCCGCAAGGCGCAACCGAAACACGTGAGAAGCATTTGTTGCGATTTTGGAAACAATAGACCAATTGTTTCCAGCATTATCGAGAGCAAGCGACCTTCTCAGTTGAGACAACGGCCTCCATCCGACTTGCGATGCCTCAGATCTCCGTCTCGAAATCTGCCTGTAGCGTCACCTCAATCAACTCGCAATCAGCGCTGGGGTCCACGTAGCGGGTTTTCAGGAACGGCGGCAAAACGAAGGCATCGCCCGCCACCAGACGATATGGTTCCTCCCCCGTCACTTCGAGCGTCATCTCCCCCTCTTTCACGAATGTGAACAGGATGTCCGTGTTGTGGCTTGTCCAGGCATCGCGCACCTCAGCGGGGCGTGCGACCTGAACACCGGCTACATTCTGGGTCGCCTTTGCAATCCCGGTGTTGCGGCTCTCCCAGCCGGGAATGCGCCAGGGTGCCCAGATGGCTTCGGACACCTTGTGATGGATGAATTTCGTCCCTTGCCAGTCACGATCCGGGTTCATGGTCCCGTTGGGCAACTCCATTTCGTGGTCGATGGTGGTGATGTGTTCAGCTGGCACGCCGATCTCCAACACCTCAACATTATCAGAGGCTTCCAGAACGCGGTGCCGGATCTGGGGCGGCTGGATCACACAGCAGCCTTCTTCGAGAATGAACGGCGCCCCCTGATCTTCGTAGACCAGCCGGACCCAGCCCCGGTAGCAAAAGATCAACTGAAATCCGACGGTGTGATAATGCACCATATCCGGGACAGGGCCGCCATCGGGGATGCGGATATGGCTGGCGATGATTGACCCGCCCAACCGATCCGGGATCAGATCGCGATAGCGCATGCCGGCCCGTCCGATCACCCAGGCGTCGCTGTCGCGCAGGTGCCGCACCATGAAAGAATGCTGCGTCTTGGGCATATCAAGGGGCGGGTTGGCCTCCACGATTTCAATGATGTTGCCGCTGGGCGAGGTCAACACATCCTGCCCCCCCGCAAAGCCGGACGCGCCATCGCAGCGCAGCCGAAGTTTGCCGGGTTCCAGATCCGCGTCCCGATCCAGACGGATGCGCACACCATGGCCGGAGATCAGGGCCACTGCCGGATCGTCGGCTGGGAATATCTCTTCCAGACGGAAGCCAAGCTGGTTGAGAAAGAACGGCATCTCCGTCTTGAGATCCTGCACTGGCAGATAGAGTTCGGTTGCCACGATGGCATCAGGATTGGTTGTCAGGTCGTTCACTGGTCTTCCCCCATCTGGGTCTGCGTGTTCATTGTGTTAATCACCAAAATCTCGGCCGGGGTGTCCCCCTGCGCCAGATAGGCATGCGGCATTGAGCCATCAAAATAGATCGTATCGCCTGCTTCCAGCAGCACTGGCGCGTAATGCGCGCTGTGCAGGACAAGACTGCCGCTGACGACAAACAGAAACTCCTCACCCGCATGGGCAGACAAGCCACCGACGTCCTCAAGGCGCTGCTTTGTCACGGTATTCAACGAAGGGTGCATGCGTTTGTGGGCAAGATCGCCCGCGAAAACCTGCGTCAGGAAATGTTCGGTCGGGATGGGCTGCTCAGCGCTTTTTCGGGAAATGGAACGTATGCCGCTGCGCAATGGGTGGGCGTCTTCGTCAAAGAAGGCGGTGATATCAACGTTGAGCGCCTTGCTCAGCGTGTAAAGGTTATGGGCGGAAGTCAGGGATTTTCCCGTCTCCACCCGCGAGAGCGTCGCGTCGGAGATCCCCGTCATCTCTGCCAGTCGCGCCAGTGAGAGGCCGCGTTCCGTGCGGAGGGTTTTTAACCTCTGTCCAATATCGGGCGCGTCCCGATCTGTTTGAGCGTTGTTGCTGCGCATGTTGCGTCCCCTCGCCGCCCAAAGTGGATGGGCGCTTCATACGTTTACGCAGCGCATTACGTTTATGCAATAGAATTTCCTGATGGACTGTGCCGAAGGACTGCCGGGAGCAGGCGGTCACCGCACGACCGGATGCGCTATTGAGCCATCTTCAGCAAATCCTCTGCCACCTTGGTGCTGGTGGCAAGATGGGTCACAAAACCGCCCCGGATCGCCGCATGGGCAGAGACGGCCCGCCCCGGTCCCGCAGCAACCAGCAGGGCCATGTCCTTGCCCCGCATCTGATCCAGGGTCACGCCGATCATTCGATCTTCAATCGCCGCGACAACAGGCGCACCTGCGCCATCAATCAGGCGCGCGCAGATCACGCCAGCGGCCCCCGCGTCACGGTAGGTGGCGATGCTGTCCGCATCAAGGATCCCTGTCCGTACGATGTGGGCGTCCGCGTCGCAGGTCCCGCAAGCGAAAACGGTCTTGTTACAGGTTGCCAGCGCCTCAAGCTGCGCGGCCACCACGGGTTCTGCACACAGCGCGTCACGCAGGGCCTTGTTTGACAACAGCAGGGGCACATGCAGGTTGATGATCTGCCCTCCCAACCGCTGTGCGAGCATGCCGGTGCAAGCCTCCGCCGCAAAGCCGAGGGCCGCGGGCCGGGAGCCCAGCAGCTGGATCACGGTCAGGTCATCAATTGGGAAATTCGGTGCCTGCTGCGCCATCTGGTACACGGTCGCGCCCCAGGACACCCCAAGCGTGTCGCCGGGTTCCAACAGCTTCGGCAGCCAATCAGCCGCAGCGCTGGTCACGCGGGTGTCGCTGCGCATGTCGGTCGGATCATCCGGCACCACGATCGCATCCGCCAACCCGTATGCAGCACAAAGCTCCGACGCAAGACGATGGCCCCGGAACACATCGCTGTCCAGATGCACGCGCACCCACCCCCGGCTGCGTGCCTCATTGAGGTAGTTCACCACCGAGGCGCGGCTGATCTGCATCCGCTCCGCGATTTCATTCTGGTTCAGCCGGTCATGATAATAGAGCCAGGCCGCCTCTACATAGGGTGCGTCATCCCGTGGCGGCAAGCGGGAGACATCGGCCGGACCAGACCGGGCCTTACCAAGAGGGCTGGCGGGCATGACCGGCCTATCCTGCCGCGCGCGCAAGCTCCGGGAACAGCCCGGCAAGCCCTTCCTCGGACGCGTCGCAAACGCCACGTTCGGTGATCAACCCGGTCACCAAGCGGTTGGGTGTGACATCAAACGCGGGATTGCCGCCCGGTGTTCCGTCAGGTGTGACCTGCACAAGGCCGATGCCGCCGGCATCCGTAACCCCTTGAATATGAGTAACTTCGCGCGCGTCCCTTTCCTCAATCGGGATCTCGGCCACGCCGTCACTGACAGACCAATCCACAGTTGGAGACGGCAAGGCGACATAGAACGGCACGCCGTTGTCGTGCGCGGCGAGCGCCTTGAGATAGGTGCCGATCTTGTTGCAGACATCGCCGCGCCGCGTCGTGCGGTCGGTGCCGGTGATGACCATATCAACCATGCCGTGCTGCATCAGGTGCCCACCTGCGTTGTCGGTGATATAGGTGTGATCCACACCGTGGCTGCCCAATTCCCACGACGTCAGGGCGCCCTGATTGCGCGGCCGGGTTTCATCGACCCAGACATGCAGCGGAATGCCTGCATCATGGGCGTGATACATCGGGCTGGTCGCCGTGCCCCAATCGACAGTCGCCAGCCACCCGGCGTTGCAATGGGTCAGCAGGCGCACCGGTTCACCCGCAGGTTTTTTGGCGGCAATCTCCTTGATCAAGGCAAGACCGTTCAGGCCGATCTGCCGATTGATCTCCACGTCCTCATCCGCAATCTCATGCGCCAGCGTCAGTGCCGCTCCGGCGCGGTCTGCTTCGGCCAGCGGGCGCAGCGCGGTCCGACAGCGGTCAAGCGCCCAGCGCAGGTTGATGGCCGTTGGGCGGGTCTTCTCAAGGAAGGTCCAGGCCGCATCCATATTGGCGTCTGAGGGATCTTCGGCCATCGCCCGCGCCATGCCGTAGGCCGCTGTGGCCCCGATCAAAGGCGCGCCACGCACCCGCATTTCATAGATCGCATCGGCAAAGTCCTGCATGGACTGCACCGGGATCACGCGAAAATCATGGGGCAGCCAGCGTTGGTCAATGATCTCCAAGACGTCTTGTTCAGCGTTCCACCACAAAGAGCGATAGGGCGTGCCGTTGATCTTCATAAGATGTCCTTTCGATTGAAATCCTGCGCCATCGCACAGACCATGCTCACGTCTGACAGCGTTTCAGCCTGATGCACCAGCGCGGCTCCCATCATCAGATTGCGTGCTTCCAGCCGCGCCCGTGTGGGGATGTCTTCGATCTCTTCAAAGTCTGCGTTATGGGCGAGCGACAGACAGCGGCGGTGCATCTCGATACCACAGAAGGTCCAGGCATCGCGCCAGATTTCCGCAAGCATCGCATCGCAGGCCGGGGCGCTGTCATGGCCCTGATACTCAAACAGCGACGCAGGATAGAGGATGCCAGTGCGTTCGTTCTTCCACAGGGCGCGGAACGCCGCGTCAAAACCCGCGCAGGTATCTGTAATCACACTCAAGATCCACGCCTGGTAGGCCTCCAGATCATCCCCCCGATGGGCAGGCTGGCTGAAATAGGCCATCAGAAAATTCGCGCATAGCATCCCGATGTCAAAGCCAATCGGGCCGTATTGTACGAACTCGGGATCAATGACGCGGCTGTCTGCCTGTGTGGACATGATGGAGCCGGAATGCAGATCACCATGCAGCATCGTTTGCGTGTTGGAGGCGAAGCGTTGCAGCGCCTGCTGCACCCGGACCTTCAGGCCGACATCCCCGCGCAATTGTGCAACCACCGGGTCAAGGCCTTCGGTGTGGTTGTTCATCTCGGCATCAAAGTAAGGATCGGTGAACACCAGCCCCTCGGTTATGGCCGGAATTTCGACGTTACCGGCAAAAAGCGCGACATCGGCCTTCTTGTCCGCGCTTTTCATCGACAGTTCAGATCCACGAAAAGCGGTCTGCGCGCAGAATTTTCCCAGAAAATCAGCCAAACCCGCGACCTGTTCGCCAGCAATGAGCTTGCGGCGCAGGATCACATGCGGGGCCAGGAACTCCATCACGATCAGCGCTTGGGATTCATCAAAATGGAGTACTTCTGGCACGGCACCCGGCGCACGGGCGGCCTGACGGGTCAGGGCATGGTATTCATAAAACGCACGGTAAAGCGGCAAGGGCCAGCTGTCACCGACAAGGCGGACGTAGGGCAGTGCCTGTTTGACGATGACAGTGCCCTCTGGACCGCTGACAACGAACACAAGGTTGAGGTTGCCATCGCCAACCTCCTGCACCTGCCAAAATGTGCTGTCCGGCCCCACCGATGATGTCAAAGCTGCCACGTCAGACAGCCGTTTTGGCAGGCTCTCTACTGTCAGTGCCTCGTATTCCAATGCTGCGCTCATCCGCACCGCTCCGGTCTTTGGTTGATATCTTCCCTCTTTGGGTAACCGCCAAAATATACATATGTCAAACTGTTTGACAAAAGTATTTAAGCGCGCCTACCGTCGGCAGACTGAAGGGGAGGTATCGGGTGTCAGAGGCTGCACTACAGGTCAGCGGTTTGCAGAAATCGTTCGGAAAGAACCACGTGCTGCGCGGCATTGATGTGACGCTGGCACCGGGCAGCGTGACGGTGCTGATGGGGGCAAACGGGGCGGGGAAATCGACGCTGGTGAAGGTCATTTGCGGGCACCATGCGGCTGATGCGGGGCAGATGACGCTGGCGGGCAAGCCCTTTGATCCCGCAGATGCGGCGGACGCGATCAGCCACGGCGTTGTGACCGTACACCAATCCATTGATGACGGCGTGATCCCGGCACTGGATGTGGCGAACAACCTGATGCTGGACCGGCTGGTCGAACGCGGGCATGGCCTCTTTGTTCGCGAACGCCACCTGCGCGCGGAAGCCAGCAAAGTGGCTGCCGAAATGGGCATCACGGTCAACATGCGCGCCCGTGTGACGGATCTGTCGGTGGCGGATCGCCAGATGATCGCCATTGCCCGTGCCATGGCCCGCGCGCCCAAGGTTTTGATCCTTGATGAGCCGACGTCCTCCCTTTCCGCAACCGAGGCGGACCGTCTCTTTGATCTGATAGACCGGCTACGGGCGCAGGGCGTTGCAATCCTCTATATCTCGCACCGGATGTCCGACATCCGCCGCATTGCAGACCGTATCGTGGTGATGCGGGATGGTGCGATTTCGGGTGTGTTCGACGAAGAGCCTCTGGATTTCGAGGCCGCCGTTACAGCGATGCTGGGTCACCGCATGAACGAGGTCGACATCCAGCAACAGCAAGGCACCACGCCGGTGCTGGAACTCACCGACCTGCACATCCGGGAAAACGCCGCTCCCATCACCCTCACCGCACGTGACGGCGAAGTGGTCGCGCTGGTGGGACTGCTGGGCAGTGGCAAAAGCGCACTGGCAGATATCCTCTTTGGCATCGCCCGCCCGCTTGGCGGGAGCATGCGTATCAATGGCAACGGCTATACGCCCCGCTCTGTCGAGGATGCGGTGGCGCAGGGCGTGTTCATGTCTCCCAAGGATCGCGGCACCAATGCTGTCGTTCCGGCCTTTGACATTGCGGATAACATGACACTGCCTTTCTTGGGCGGCTTCAGCCTTGGCTCCTTCCTCAGCAAACGACAGCAGCGCAGGCGGGCGGACGCGATGGTGGATCAGGTTGGGATCGTCTGCCAGTCCGTGTCTGACGGCATCGGCACCCTGTCGGGAGGCAATCAGCAAAAGGTGATGATCGCCCGCTGGCTGCTGGAACCTGCGCAGGTCCTGCTGCTGGATGAGCCATTTCAGGGTGT
The DNA here is from genome assembly GCF_947500075.1 of uncultured Sulfitobacter sp. GTDB lineage: Bacteria > Pseudomonadota > Alphaproteobacteria > Rhodobacterales > Rhodobacteraceae > Sulfitobacter. The sequence goes on from NZ_CANMQS010000007.1 coordinate 108,860, forward strand.
CGACATCGGCGCGCGGCGCGACATCGGGCGGCACATCCGCGCCACAGCTGAAGGCCGCGCAACATTGGTGTTTCTGGCAGAGATCGACGAAGCGCTTGAGATCGCGGACCGCATCATTGTGATGAACGAAGGCGCCCTTGCCGCAGAGCACATCAATGACAACATCGACCTGACCGCCCTTGTCGCCGACATCACCGGCCCCAGCGCGCAAGGCACAGGGCAATCCCTATGAACGACAAGATCCTCAACTTCTCTGTCCGGTATGGTTTCCTGATCCTGCTTGTGGGCTTGGTTGTCTATTTCAGCCTTGCGGCTCCCGGTTTCTTTGGCCCGCTGTCGGCTGCTTTCGTGCTGCAATCGGTGGCAATCACCGGCATTCTGGCGTTGGGCGTAACCTGCACGCTGGTTGTGGATGGGTTTGACCTGTCGATTGGCGCGGTTGCGACCTCCGCCCTGATGCTGTCGGCCTATTCGATGGTGATCCTTGAGCATTCCGCGATAGTCGCGGTGATGCTGTGCCTTGGCATGGGCGCGCTTGTGGGGCTGATCAACGGGTTACTGATCGTGAAGTTCCGGGTGCCGGATTTGCTGGCAACCTTGGGGATGATGTTCCTGCTCATTGGTGTGCAGCGCATCCCGACGCAGGGCAATTCGATTGCCACAGGCATGACCCTGCCCGGCGGCACGGTGGCTGAAGGGACGTTTTCCGCTGCATTCCTGTGGCTGGGGCGGCACCGGTTTGACGTTGTGATTGAACGGCTGCTGCCCATGCCGGTGGTGATCTTCGTTGTAATTGCCGTGGTGATCTGGCTGTTTCTGGGGTTCACGCGGCACGGACGGTTGATGTACGCCATCGGGTCCAATGCGCGGGCCGCCAGCCTCGTCGGGACACCGGTCAACCGCTACAAGATCGCGGCCTACATGATCTCCGGCGTGACCGCCTCGATCGGGGGCATCCTGCTGGCAGCCCGCCTTGGGCGCGGCGACATTGCCAGCGGCAACAACCTGCTTTTGGACAGCGTGGCGGCAGCCCTGATTGGCTTTGCGGTGCTGGGTGCGGCACGGCCCAACGCCTTTGGCACCGCCATTGGCGCACTTTTTGTGGGCATCCTGCTGCAAGGCATGACCATGATGAACGCCCCCTATTACACACAGGATTTTGTCAAAGGCGCGGTGCTGGTCGCCGCGCTTGTTTTCACATTCTATCTATCCTCACGCCGCACGGGCGCGGGGCATTGACCATCAGCGATTGGGAGGAATCGACATGCTGAGACGATACTTTTTAACCCTGGCAGGTGCGGCGGGCATCGCCCTTGGTGCAGGTGCAGCCACCGCACAGGACGCCCCTGCCCCGTTTGACAACCCCGGTGACGTGACCATCGCGCTTGTGCGGTATCTGTCCACGGGTGACTTCTTTCAGGCTTACCTGTCCGGGGTTGAAACGCAGGCCGCCGCTCTTGGCGTGAACCTGCGGGTGCTCGACAGCCGACAGGACGCCGCTTTGCAGGCGGATATGGTGGATCAGGCGATTGCGCTGGGTGTTGACGGCATCATCATCCAGCACGGGCTGACGGAATCCATGCGCGACGCGGCCCAGCGTGCGGTGGACGCGGGCATCAAGGTCGTGGCCTTCGACGTGAACGTCGAGAACGAAGCGATCCCGCAGATTGAGCAATCTGACTACCTGCTGGGCAAACTCGCGCTGGAACAGGCGGTTGCGGACAACGGTGACAGCTTTGAAGCAGGGTACGTCTATGTACCCGGTATCGCACCGCTGGACCGGCGGCACGTGGCATGGGAAGAAGTGAAAGAAGCCAACGCGGGCATCACGGAAGCGGCGCGGATCGGCACGCTGGATAATCCTATCGCGAATTCCAACGCCAATCAGGCCCGTGCGGCTTTGCAGGCCAATCCCACCATCTCGGTCTTCTTTGCCCCCTACAACGAGTTTGCCAAAGGCGTGAAGATCGCTGCGGATGAGCTGGGCATGAGCGGCGACTTGAGCATCTACTCGGCTGACGTCTCCACCGCAGACATCGCGCTGATGCGCGAGGCTGGAAGCGCGTGGAAAGCAACTGTGGCAACCAACCCGGCCGTGGTGGGTGAAGTCTCCGTCCGGGCGCTGGCCTTGATGCTGGCAGGGGAGAACCCCGGCGCCTCCGTGATCGTACCGCCTACGTTGATCACGCAATCTTTCCTCAACGATGAGGACATCCGCAACATGGAAGACCTCGGCGCGAAGATGCCGCAGTTCCAGCACGCGGACGTTGCCATGGCGGACTGGATCACCTTGCCACCCCGTTGACACGTACCGGCGCGCGCCCTTGTGTTGGGCGCGCGCCTTCAAGGCCGGAAAGGAGCCTCCGTATGCTGATCGGAATAGACCCCCGCACCACGCCAGAGCTGTTGTCTGTCCTTGCCCGCATGGGCCACGGGGATGAGATCGTGATCGCGGATGCCAATTATCCTGCGACGTGGTCAGCCTCGACTTGTGTGGTGTCCGATCTGATCCAGTACCCCAGCCACACGGCAACTCAGGTCGCGGACATCATCACCACCTTGATGCCGCTGGATACCTTTCACACCCATTCCGTCCTGCGGATGGAGATCGACAACGCCCCTGATGAGATGGGCGAACCACATCAGGAAGTCTGGGACCTGCTCACACCGCGCCTGCCCGAGGGGGGCATTCTGGCAAGCCTTGAGCGACAGGCGTTCTACAAACGTGCAGGACACAGTTTTGCGGTGGTCCAGTGCAATGAAGCACGGCCTTACGGATGTTTCATCCTGCGCAAAGGCGTTATTGCCTGAAAACAAGGCAGTGTGCCGGTTGAGATACGCAATCACCTTGCAGCAAGGCCTGCGGCGTATCACACTCAACCCTATGCAATCGACAGCCTCTCTATTGGTGTTCAGCGATCTGGACGGCACCCTTCTTGATCACGAAACCTATGGCTGGGAACCTGCGCGTCCCGCGATCTCGAAGCTGAAGCAGGCGGGCGTACCCTTGATCCTGGCAAGCAGCAAAACGGCTGCTGAAATGGTCCCCTTGCTGCGCGACATGGGGCTGGAGGGGGTGCCCGCCATTGTCGAGAACGGCGGAGGGGTGATTGGCTTGAACACCGGACAAGACGAAAAGGCGCTGACGTATGCAGACATCAGGCGCGCGCTGGATGACATGCCCCGCGACCTGCGCGCGCATTTTTCCGGATTTGGCGACATGCAGAGGGATGACGTCAGCGCCGCGACAGGGCTTTCGCAGGATGCCGCAGTTTCAGCCAAACGACGCGCTTTCTCGGAACCCGGACTTTGGTCAGGGGATGACGAAATGCGCGCACGCTTTCTGCATCTGTTGGCAGAACAGGGCATTGCCGCCAGTGAGGGCGGCAGGTTTCTCACCCTGTCCTCCGGGCGGACCAAAGCGGATGGCATGGCCCGGATCATTGCGCACTACAAACCGGCATGCACCATCGCATTGGGTGATGCACCAAACGACACAGAGATGCTGGAAGCGGCGGATTTTGGTGTCATCGTAAAGAACCCGCACCGTCCGCCCCTGCCGCGCCTTGCGGGTGAGGACGCGGGGCGCATTCGGCGTACAGATGCGCCGGGGCCTGCGGGTTGGAACACAGCGGTGCTCGCACTTATTGAACAAATCATGGGGTCACAGGAAGATGGTTGATTTTCACCAAAACGGCAGCATCGCGACCCTGCACAACCTCCGCACACGGTCGCTTGCGGACATCACGGCAGAGCTGGAGACCTTTACGGCCAATCGCAAGGCTTCGCTCATCCTGCCGTGTCTCTATTCGGAGTTGGAAACCGAGGCGATGCCACGAATTTTGGCAGAACTGTCCAAAGTCACCTATCTGCACCGCATCATTGTCGGGCTGGATCGTGCCGATGCGGATCAGTTTCGTCATGCCTGCCAGTTCTTCGAAGGGCTGAACCAAAACCATGTGGTGATCTGGAACGACAGCCCGCGCATGCAGACGCTGGAAGCGCGTCTTCAGGCCATGGGGCTGGCTCCATCGGAACAGGGAAAAGGCAAGAACGTCTGGACCTCCATCGGATATATGCTCAGTTGTCAGGACAGCGATGTCATGGCGATCCATGATTGCGATATCCTGACCTACACAAACGAATTGCTGGCGCGGCTGATCTACCCGGTGGCCAACCCCACGTTTCCCTATCAGGTCGCCAAGGGCTACTACGCGCGCATTGGGACCAACAAGCTGAACGGCCGGGTGACCCGCCTGCTGGTCAGCCCTTTGCTGATCGCGCTGAAACGCGTGGTCGGGGACAGGGATTACCTCGATTACCTGCGCAGCTTTCGCTATCCGCTTTCGGGTGAATTCGCCATGCGCACCAACATCCTGCCAGACCTGCGCATCCCCTCGGACTGGGGGCTTGAGATTGGTGTATTGTCAGAAGCCTGGCGCAATCTGGCGCCCAAGGCGGTGTGTCAGGTTGAAATCGCGGACGCCTATGACCACAAACACCAGTCGCTCAGCCCGCAAGATGCCGAGACGGGTCTGAACCGCATGTCCACCGACATCTGCAAGGCGATCTTCCGCAAGCTGGCTGCGGACGGCACGGTCTTTACCAACAACGTTTTCCGAACACTGAAAGCAACGTACTATCGCTGTGCGCTTGATCTGCTGGAGGCGTATCATTCCGATGCCCAGATGAACGGGCTGGTGCTGGACCGGCATAGTGAGGAAGCCTCGATCGAGCTCTTTGCAGAGAACATCATGCGCGCAGGGCAGACGTTTCTGGAAAACCCGCATGAGACGCCGTTCATTCCAACGTGGAACCGCGTACATGCCGCGGATCCTGACTTTCTGCGCGACATGCAGGAGGCTGCGGCAGCGGATACGAGGGAATTCGGTTAGGCGCCGTTGCTGATCCACCGGCACTGATACGGGGCCAGCAGGATATCATCCTCCCCGATCTGTTCACCGGTCAGCAGGTCCGTCCAGTCTTCATCAGCGATCAGGTTCAGGACGGTTGAGGACAACGCGATCTCCTCCGCGCTTACGTTATGAAGGGCAAAGATGGATTGGCGGCGGTCAAGGCTTTGCCGCCACAGGCCAAAGATGCGGTCATCCCCGACATGGAGCGTGAATTGGGTCGCATTCGGGTGGAACGCTGCCTGCCCTTTGCGTGTCTCCAGACGGCTGCGCAGGCCTGCCAAAACGCGGGCGTGGATGGAATCCGGGCGTGCAAGCTGATCGCGCAGGTCGTTGTAATTCCAGCGGTGACGGTTGATCGCCCGGTGCATACCGCGTTTTTCGACACTTTCGTGGTCATTTGATGTGGCCAGCATGGAGTGGATATAGAACGCCGGAATGCCCTCCAACGACATCACGATGGTTTGCGAACACAGGAAGCGTTCAAGATGTAAATCATCCGGGCCAGCCAGTGTTTCGCTGAGCGCGTCAAAGAAGGTCGTGTTCAGCTCATAAGGCGCCTCCCCTCCATTGGGCAGGGCGCGCATGGACACCAGACCGCCGATCCGCTTGAGCGTATCGATGACGTCTTGCTGGTCCTGATCTGACAGCAACCCCTCTGCGGGACGCATGCCAATGCCGTCATGGCTGGCGGTGAAATTCAGGTAGGCACATCCCAAAGGTGCCGGCGGCATCGCGCGCTGCCATTTCACCAAATGCCGGGCCGTGCCCGACAGCATGGCGTGCAACACGAGGGGCGGCAGGGGGAAGTTGTAGATCACATGCGCCTCGTCGCGCTGACCGAAATAGCTGAGGTTCTCGGCCTTGGGCACGTTGGTTTCGGTAACCAGCACCACAGGTTCCACCGCGAAATCACACAGCAGGCGCAGCAGTTTCACAATGGCATGGGTCTGGGGCAGATGGATCGAGGGTGTGCCAATCTCCTTCCAGACAAAGGCCACGGCATCCAGCCGGATGATCTGAATGCCGTTGTCCATATGCAGCCGGATGATGCGGAGAAACTCCAACAGCACCTGCGGGTTTCTGAAATCAAGGTCGATCTGGTCATGGCTGAAGGTGCACCAGACATGGCGCAGGCCTTTCAATGTTTCCACCGGTTGCAGGAGCGGCGTTGTGCGCGGGCGCACGACCATATCAAGGTCATCCTCAGGAGAGGCTTCGAAAAAGTAGCCGTCATAGGGCGCTTTTCCCTGACGGTAATCGTTGAACCACTGGCCCTGGCTTGAGACGTGATTGAGCACCAGATCAGACATCAGCTTGAACTCGCCCGCAATGCGGTTGATGTCGGGCCAATCGCCCAACTGCGGGTTCACCACCCGAAAGTCCGCAACCGCAAATCCATCGTCAGAGGTGAAGGGGAAGAACGGCAGGATATGAACGCCGTTGACCACCCCTTCCATGTAGCGATGCAGAAAGTCATTCAGCAGATCGAGGGGCTTGTGCACCCCATCGATGATCGAATTGCCATAGGTGATCAGCAGCGCGTCGTCCTGCGACCACAGCGCATTGCCCGGCTGCCGCTTGCGTTTGCGATGGTGCGTGCCTGTGGGCCAGAACCCCGCAATGACCTCTGCGGCCAGCGCATCCGCATCCCGGTCCGGGTATATCTGCGCCAGATAGCCGGCAGCGGCGCTGTGCAGGGCCGTTCGATCAGGGCTGGGTTTCTTCATCTGATCAAGCAACCATGTCTGGATTGGTATGACAAACGCTCAACACTCTTTTTCCGCTGGCCAATGACAGTTTCCGCGCATTGCCACATTGCTGGGCACTGTTGCGATGGCGCGTGTGGCTGTTCAGATCGAAACGGCCTGTTGCAGCTGGTCAGAGGAAATCTCGGACTTTGCGCCCTGAAGAATGCACCTGCCCCGTTCAAGAACTGCAAATCTGTCGCCCAGCCCATATGCAAAGTCGAGGTATTGCTCCACCAGCACAATCGCCATTTGTCCCTGTTGGCGCAACTCGCCAATGACCTCTCCGATGTGGGTGATGATGTTGGGCTGGATGCCTTCTGTGGGCTCATCCAGCAACAGCAGTTTTGGCCGGGTGATCAACGCCCGCGCAATGGCGAGTTGCTGTTGCTGACCACCAGACAGATCCCCGCCTCGACGGCTCAGGAATTGCTTGAGGATGGGGAACAGCTCGAAAATCTCTGACGGTATCTCTCGCTCTCCCCGGTCAAGGCAGGCAAAGCCGGTTTCAAGGTTTTCCTGCACGGTCAGGAACGGGAATATCTCACGACCCTGCGGCACGTAGGCGACGCCGCGTTTGGCAAGAACGTGGGCCTGTGCGCGGGTGATGCTTTGACCATCCAGCACGTAGGATCCGCCGCTGATCGGATGAGTGCCTGACATGGCTTTGAGCAGGCTTGTCTTGCCCACGCCATTCGTGCCCATCACGCAGGTGACTTCACCAATCTGCGCGGTCAGATCAATGCCGTTGAGGATCTGGCTGCTGCCATAATGCAGCGTCAGATCGCTGAGGGTGAGCAGGTTATCGGCCAAGGTATACCTCAATCACTTTTTCATCCGCCGTTACATGATCAAGGCTGCCTTCAGCCAGCACCGATCCTTCGTGCAGCACCGTCACTTTGCAGCCCAGACGGCGCACGAATTCCATATCATGCTCCACCACGACCACCGCACGGGTCTTGGCGGCTTCCACCAACAACGCCGTGGTGTGTTCGCGCTCCGCGGCCGTCATGCCCGCAGCAGGTTCATCCACCAAAAGCAGGCGCGGTTCCTGGGCCAGCAGCATGCCGATCTCCAGCCATTGCTTTTGACCGTGTGACAGCTCTCCTGATTTGCGATGCAGCGCGGCGGCCAACCCGATCTGTTCAGCAAGATCCGCGACCGCCGCGCGATCGGCCTCTGACGCGCGAAAGCGCAGCACAGCCAGAGGCCCGCGTTTCTTTTTCAGCGCCAGCATCAGGTTATCGGCCACGCTTTGGTCTTCAAATACCGTGGGGCGCTGAAACTTGCGTCCAATCCCGGCCTGCGCGATTTGGCTTTCCGACATCGACAGAAGGGACACAGACTTCTCCCCCCAGATCACCCGGCCATCGTTCGGGCGGGTTTTGCCGGTGATGATGTCCATGAAGGTGGTCTTGCCCGCGCCATTTGGGCCAATGACCGCGCGCATCTCAGCCTCACCGATCTGGAATGACAGGTTGTTGATGGCCTTGAACCCGTCAAACGACACGGAAACGCCCGAGACTTCCAAAAGTGTGCTCATCTGTCCGCCTCCTTTTCGCGCAGCGCACCGGCGTCTGGGCCGAGGTCTTGCCCATGGCGGTTCGGCATCCGGCGCGCTGCGACCAGATCAAACAGCCCACCAATGCCGCGCGGGGCAAAAAGGGTCACGCCAACAAAGGACAGCCCCAACAGGATCGTCCACCAGTCCACCCATTGCACCGTGTAGACACCCAGGTTGATGTCGGGTGCCTGCCCGCCCGTGAACCATGTCGACAAGAGCGAGACGAATGCCGCCCCGATGACAGCGCCATAGAGCCTGCCCCGCCCGCCAATCGCGACCCAAACGGCGAGGTAGATGGAAGCAATGGGCGCGATCTCCGCCGGGTTGATGATACCCGCCTGCGGATAGTAGAGCGCGCCGGCAATGCCTGCGATCACAGCAGTGATGGTGAAGATGAACAGCTTATAGGCTTCAACCGAATACCCCAGAAACCGCACGCGCGCTTCATCATCCCGAATGGCGCGGATTACAGAGCCGAATTTGCCCGAGACGACCCAGGCGCACATAAGATAGCCCAGCCCCAAGGCCAGCGCAGAAGCCCAGAAAAACAGGATGGAAATCGTGGATTGCGGCACATCTCCCTGACCGGGGAGGTTTTGCAGGCCAGACAGGCCGTTGTTGCCACGCAGACCGGAGTCGTTCTGAAACAGATACAGCGACAGGGCCAGCGTCATCGCCTGCGTCAGGATCGACAGGTAGACGCCCGTCACCCGGCTGCGGAACGCCAGCCAACCGAAGACCAGCGCCAAGAGGCCGGGCACCAGAACCACAGCGGCCAGTTGCAAGGGCAAGGAATGGGCAAACGCCCAGATCGGCGGGAACTCCGATGCCCCCACCACGCCGAAAATCTGTGCCGCAATGCCGTCAGAGATCTCTTGCGGTGTGGGGGGCAATGGGGCTGCGGCAAGACTGGTCTGCACGATGATCTCTGTGCGGGCGTACATCAGCCACATGCCAATCGCGTAGCCACCGATGCCAAAGAACGCCATATGGCCCAGCGACAGGATCCCGCAATAGCCCCAGACAAGGTCCATCGCCAACGCGACAAGGCACAGACACAGGGTTTTGCCCAGCGTTTTGACAAAGCTGGTTGAGATCACGCCGATGCCAAATCCTTCCGCCAGAACCGTGACGCCTATCGTAAACAGCGCCAGAATGCCGATGAAGATCACCGCGGAGGGGTGACGCAGCACAAAAGCGCGGCGGGGGGGGGTCAGGGCCAGATCCGTCATCTCAAGCCTCCGCCGCCCGGCCTTTGAGCGCGATGATCCCGCGCGGCCGGAACTGGATAAAGAGGATGATGAAGAGGATCATGTAAGTCTGCGCGGCAAGCGTATTGGAGGGGTTCAACCACTCGATCCCTTTTTGCAGCGTGCCGACCAATGTCGCGCCCAGCAATGTGCCCCAGATGTTGCCGACGCCCCCGACGACCACGGTCATGAAGCTTTGAACGATGTAGTCCGCGCCCATTTCCGAGGTGACCTTTGCGTAAAGCCCGATGGCGACCCCGGCGATCCCCGCGATGCCGGACCCAAAGCCGAAGGTCAGCATGTTGATGCGGTCCGGGTTGATGCCCATGGAGGCCGCCATACGCGGGTTTTGCGTAGCCGCGCGCACTTCCAGCCCCAATCGCGTGCGGTTCATCACAAACAGGAACAGCGCAAGGAAAATCAGCGCGAGCACAAAGATCGCGATGCGGATGTAGCTGATGGCGATGACGTCGTTGATGACCAGTGAGCCATCCAGCCAACCGGGTGCCGTCAGGGGCCGCGCTTGCGTGCCAAAGATGTTCTTGGCCAGTTGTTGCAAGGCAATGGACACACCGAAGGTGGCCAGCAGCGTTTCGAGGGGGCGATGGTAGAGCCAGCGGATCACCAGCCGCTCCATCACCACACCGGCGGCAAAGGTCACGGCAAAAGCCAGCGGAATGGCAAGCAGGATCGACAGGGTGTAATCGGGCACGAACAATTGCACGACGTAGCCCGTATAGGCGCCCATCATGATGAACTCTCCATGGGCCATGTTGATCACGCCCATCACGCCAAAGGTGATCGCCAACCCAATGGCCGCCAGAAAGTAGATCGAGGCGAGGGAGAGGCCATCCAATGCAAGATCAACGGTCTGGCTCATTGCAAGTTTGGCTTCGATATCCTTCAGCGCGGTTTGAGCCGCCAAAGCAACCGGGACAGGTGCCCCAACAAAAGCCTCGAAGAAGACAAAACGCTCCAGCGTCGTCGCCACGTCTTCATCGGTCACCAGCGGGGGCACTGCGCCACTTTGCGCCAGGGTTGCGTAAACGGCGGCACGGGCGTCATCGGTATCAAGCGTGGCGACCTGAATGCCCGCAATCTGGTCGCCATCGATGTTTTCAATCAGGGCAGCGCGCAGCATGTCAGGATCGGTGCGGGGCGGGGCGAGATTCTGGGCGGTCAGCAGGGCGTAGGCTGCATCAGGTGACAGCCCCTCTCCCACGTCAACGGGCATCGCACCTTCGGGCAGGCTCTGTGCGACGTCCAGACGGGTTTGCACCAGCGGGTTCAGCGCGGCACGCAGATCAACACTCAGATCGCCGGAGAATCCTTCAATGGCGGCAATACGCTCTGCATCTTCTTCGGCAAACCGGATCGTGAGCAGCCGTTCCAAACGGGCCTTGCGGGCCTTTAGCGCCGCATCGGTTTCCACATCAATCGACGCACGAAGGGCGGCCAAATGGGTCGCTTCGGCATCCCGCTCAATCGCTGTCAGCGCCCTTTGACGGGTCACCGGGTCCGGATCGTTAAGCTGGAACTGCACCAGAGCGGAGGCGATCATGCCACGAATGCCTGAGTTGGGTTTCAGCTGTTTGTAGGATTTCCGCGGCGCGGTGCCGATTTCCAAGCCGCCAGCCACGTCAAAAAGCGTCAGCGCACCGCCATCGGCCTTCGCCCCAAAAACAAACAGGCCCGTCTCTTTTTCAAACCACATGTCCTTGGCTTGCCACCGCTCCAGCACCACCTGAGCGTCCGGAAGGCCGCTGTTTGCAAGCGCGTCGATGGCCGGGCCAATGGACTTGCGCGATGATTTCTGGATCTCCGGCCCGAATTGCTGAAGCAGCAACTGGATGGGCGTGTCGGACTGCTGCGCGGATGCAGGCAAAGCTAGGGAAACGCATACAAAAAGACAGGCGACCAAACGCCGGAGCAGCAGCAACATCAGGGTATTCCTTTGACCTCAATACCGGGGCGATTGCCCGCCCCGGCTGTCTTGAGACGTCGTTTAGTAGTTCGACTTGATCTGCACGCAGGTCGAAGAACTGGTGTTGTACATGCCACACCCGAGGTCTTTCCAATCGGAGACAAGCACCGCGGATTCAGGCAGGTAATCCGTCCACGCATCCCCCGGCACTTCTTCGGTCTGGGAGATGATGTCGAACTGGCCGTCTTCCTGGATCTCACCGATCAGGACAGGCTTTGACAGGTGATGGTTCGGCAGCATGACCGCCGTACCGCCGGTCAGGTTCGGGAACTCCTGCCCGTACATCGCTTCGCGCACCGCATCCACTTCTGTGGATCCCGCTGCCTCTGCCGCATTCACCCACATGTTGAAGCCGATGTAATGCGCTTCCATGGGATCGTTGGTCACACGGTCTTCGCCCATGCGCTCTTTCCATGCGGCGATCCAGGCTTCATTGGCGTCGCTGTCGGCAGACTGGAAGTAATTCCACGCCGCCAGATGACCCACCAGATTGGTGGTATCGAGACCAGACAGTTCTTCCTCTCCAACAGAGAAGGCGACAACGGGGATATCATCCGCGGAAATGCCTGCCGCTGCCAGTTCCTTGTAGAACCCGACATTTGCATCGCCGTTGATGGTGGAAATCACGCCAACCTTCTTCCCGTCCGCGCCCAGCGCCACAACGTCCGCTACGATCTTGGACCAGTCAGAATGACCAAAGGGCGTGTAGTTCACAAAGATATCGTCCTTGGCGATCCCTTTTTGCTGCAAGTAGGACTCTAGGATGTTGTTGGTCGTCCGGGGATAGACATAATCCGTGCCAAGCAGCGCGAATTTCTCTACTTCCAGTTCTTCGAGGAAGTAGTCCGTGGCCGGGATGGCCTGCTGGTTCGGGGCGGCGCCAGTGTAGAAGACGTTCTTGGAGCTTTCCTCGCCCTCGTATTGCACCGGGTAGAACAGCAGACCGTTCAGTTCCTCGATCACGGGCAGCACAGACTTGCGTGACACGGACGTCCAGTTGCCAAAGATCACGTCAACCTCATGCACCGTCAGGAGTTCACGCGCCTTTTCGGCAAAGAGTGGCCAGTCGGAGGCGGGATCAACGACAACGGCTTCCAACTGGCAGCCCAGCACGCCGCCTTTGGCGTTCTGCTGTTCTACAAGCATCTCCATTGTGTCTTTGAGCGTCGTTTCGGAGATCGCCATGGTGCCGGACAGGGAATGCAGAATGCCCACTTTGACGGGGCAATCGGCAAATGCGGGGGCGGCGCTGGCGATCAAAAGGGCCGCAGCGGAAGTTTTCATGAGTTTTGGTGACATCGCAGTTTCCTTGTTGCGACGCGCGACAGCCTTGCATGGGAGATCAGAACACCCCATATCCGGCAACACGCATCTATTGCGGTGTGCGATGGTGAATTTGGTTGCTAGGCCTGCACCATCGCGCATTTTAGTTTGCTGGATCCACAAAGGACCCGATGAATTGGTAGGCAGAATTCGCAGGACGCTGGAGTCAATTGCGACTTTTCAGCCATTGAGCCGCGAATGACCGCTCATAAAATCAGCACATCACCAAAAAGCGTTTAGTAATTAGGCAGGCCGCTAAGCCAAGGGAGATCGGCGCTTGGGGGCTGCCATCTCGCCGCGCCCGGTCCCATGATCATCGCACCCCATCCTGTGCCGGGTGCTCATCGCGGTGTTTCACGCCCGCGCCACTGTGTGCATAGTGCATTCAGTCAAGAACAGATGACGGAGCAGCGGCGTGCAGATTGGACTGATTGGATGTGGAAACATGGGCGGCGGCATGGCGCGCCACATGTTGTCCAGCGGATGTGGATTGGTCTGTTATGACCCCAGCCCCACGATACGCAAGGACATGCAAACCGCCGGAGCAGAGGTCACAACATCAGAAGCAGAGGTCGCCAGGGCGGTCGAGATCGTGATCTTGTCCTTGCCCAAGGCATCCGTTGTTGAAAGCGTCATGGCAGTGATTGCGCCACATCTGGTGCAGGGGGCTGTGGTTCTGGACACGTCAACATCGGAACCCGGCACATCTCAGGCAATGGCGGCGCTTGGGAAAGAACACGGGTTTGACTTTGTGGACGGGCCGGTCAGCGGTGGACCTGCCGCGGCCAACACCGGAACCATGACGATGCTGCTGGGCGGAGACGCCACCGCCATTGAAAAGCTTCGCCCGGTTCTGGACATCCTGACATCCAAGACCGTGGTTGTCGGAGGATCGGGTGCAGGGCATGCTGCAAAGATCGTCAACAACATGCTATGTGCCGCCAACCTTGTGCTGGTCGCCGAAGCGGTGCGTCTTGGCGCAGCAGCAGGCGTGCGTGCCGACGATCTTCTCGAAGGGATCAACGCCGGGTCAGGTCGCAGCGGGGTGAGCGAAGTGAATTTCCCCAAATGGGTTCTCAATGACGCCTTTGATTCCGGCTTCACCATGGGTTTGATGCGCAAGGATGTAGGTTTGGCTCTGAAGCTGGCCAAGACGTCAGGTGTCGATCTGGCGGGCTTTGATCGCATTGCCGATCTGTGGCTGCGCGGGTCTGAACACATTCCCGATGAGGCCGATTTCAATGCAATTGTCGGGTATAACGAGAAAGGCCAGACGCATGGATGACCGCAAGAAGGCTTTGCACGAAGCCATGGCTGCCGTTGGGTTGGGCGCAGTCCCGCAATCCCTGATCAACGGCGCGCTATGTGATGGCGCGGGCGCGGAAATCACATTGACGGACCCCTTCACCGAAGAGGTTCTATGTACCTACCCCGATGCCGATGTTGATCTGGCCTTGCACGCCTGTGCCACGGCTCAGACCGCGCAACAGGGGTGGGCCAAGGGCATGTCAGCCGCGGCGCGGGGACAGATCATGCAGGACATCTCCCGCGCGGTTCTGGCCCATATCGCCCCCCTTTCGACCATCGAAGCGATCATCGCAGGCAAGCCCATCCGCGATTGCCGGGTCGAGGTCGCCAAGGTGGCAGAGATGTTTGCCTATTACGCCGGCTGGGCAGACAAACTGCACGGGGAGGTGATCCCGGTGCCCTCCGGGCATCTGAACTATACCATCCGCGAACCCCTTGGCGTGGTGTTCCAGATCACACCATGGAACGCACCGATCTTTACCGGCGGCTGGCAGATTGCACCCGCGATTGCGACGGGCAACGGGGTTGTGATCAAACCAAGTGAGCTGACACCGGTCACAACCGTTGCTCTGGTGAAACTGGCCGAGGACGCTGGCCTGCCACGCGGATTGGTGAACGTGCTGTGCGGTCTTGGCCCCACCTGTGGCGAAGCGGCGATCAAACATGCCGCTGTGCGCAAGGTGGTCTTTGTTGGTTCTCCGGAAACCGGACGCCGGGTCGCCACAACGGCATCGGCCGCGCTGAAACCATCGGTTCTGGAACTGGGTGGGAAATCCGCGAATATCGTCTTTGACGACGCGAACATTGAACATGCCTGCCTCGGGGCGCAGGCCGCCATCTTCTCTGGCGCCGGACAAAGCTGCGTCGCGGGGTCGCGGTTGTTGGTGCACAAATCAATTCATGCCCCACTGATTGAGATGCTGGAGCGCGGGATGAACAGCATCAAACTGGGTGATCCGCTGGACGAGGCAACGGAGATCGGCCCGATCAGCAATGCCAGACAATATGCACATGTGACCGGCATGATTGCCGCCGCCCGCGATGCGGGTGCAGACGTGCTGTCACGGTCAGATCACCAAGAACAGGGCTACTTCGTTGCGCCGACCGTATTGAACGGCCTCTCCAACACCGCAAAAACCGCGCAGGAAGAAATCTTTGGACCGGTCGTAACCGCCATTCCCTTTGAGGATGAAGAGGAGGCCATCGCCCTTGCAAATGATACCGCATTCGGTTTGGCGGGCGCGGTGTGGACTGCTGATGTGGGGCGGGCCCACCGGATGGCGGATGCGGTGCGTGCGGGCACCTTCTGGATCAACAGCTACAAGGCCATTCACGTCTCTTCTCCTTTCGGGGGATCCTTGAATTCCGGCTTTGGGCGATCCAGCGGAACCGACGCATTGATGGAATACACCTCCGCAAAAAGCGTCTGGCTGGACAGTGCGCCAAAACCAAGGATTGCCTTCGGGTATGTCTCCTAGGAGAAATCATGCAGCTTGTTGATGATGTGAAAGCCTTGCTGGAGGCAGACCCACAGGCCAAAGCCATTCTCGACCTTGGGCCATTCTCCGATTTCCCGGCCTTGGCAGGCGCGGTTTTCAGACACCTGACGGGCAACGCGCAGATCGGCAAAACAGTTGCCGACACCTACCGTGGGGACCCGGTTTTGGCAGACCTATCTGTCCATGACATCGCGGAAGCCGCACGCAGAAATGTTGAACCGGGCGGTGCGGCGGCGACCTGTCTGTTTGCGCGTGGCGCCCAGGCCATCATGGCCCACCGGGTGGCGCACAAGGTCTGGACCGATGGCGATACCACGCGGGCACGGGCCGTCTCTGCCATATGCGGGCGGGCATTGGATACCGACATCCACCCTGCCGCCCGGATTGGCGCAGGGTTGTGGCTCGACCACGGATTGGGGTTTGTCGCGGGCGAGACAAGCGTCATCGAAGAGGACGTCTCCATCTGGCACAACGTTACGCTTGGCAGCACCTTGAGCAAGAGTGGTCCCAAGCGGCACCCTCATGTCAAACGTGGTGCGGTGATTGGTGCGGGTGCAATCCTGCTGGGTGGCATCACCATTGGTGCCGCGGCCAACATCGGCGCCGGGGCAATTGTGCTGGAGGACGTGCCGGAGGGCACGTTGATCGCGGGCCAGAAAGCAATGATGCGCGGCACCGCGCGTGTGCGTTTCACCCCTGCGGGTTCTGCCCCATGAATGCAGCCTTTGGCATTGACCATCCGCTTCTGGCGACACGGGACATCAACGGTCTGCGCAACCACCTGATTGCGCTTGGTTTCAACATGACGCCGATCGGCAAACATCCCTGGGGCACCAGCACCAGTCTGGCGATGTTTGACGGCTGCCTGCTGGAAATCATGGGGATCTATGATGACACCCTTATTGATAAGAACCCCGCAGGCGAATTTCGCTTTGGCAGGCATGTCCATGCGCATCTGCAACAACGCGATGGCGTGGCCCTGACAGCCTTGCACAGCACAGATGCGCAGGCAGATGCCATGCGCGCGGCGGAAGCTGGTTTTGACGTGGCGGGCCATCTGGAGTTCGGGCGGGATGTCACCTTGCCCGACGGCACGGCCGATCGCACGAAAACCACGCTCGCCCTGCTGCCGGACCAGAGATTTCCCCGTTTGTCTTTTTTCCTGTGCCAACAGCACCGCCCCGAGCTGATCTATGTGCCGGAGTGGCTGTCGCATCCGAACAAGGTAACCGGAATCAGTGCGATCAATATCGTGGCGTCACCCAGCATTCAGCCGGAACTGAAGGCACGGTTTGCGGGCCTCTATGACAGCTTCCAAGCGCTTGAAGGCGGGTTTGCGTGCAAGACCGCTAACGGTGTCATCCGTGTGTTTTCACCGACGGCCTTCAGCCGTTTTGTCGGGGCATTGCCGGAATGCGCAAATGAAGACGCATCACCCTTCATTGCGGGCATGGACCTGCGCATGTCCGACCCGGAAGTGCTTCTTGGGTACCTGTCGCAGTCAGGCGCGCCATATCAGGAGGTTCCGGGTGGATATGTTCTGATGTCGCCAGAGGATACCGCCAATACAGTCCTGCGGTTTGTGGCAGATTGAATCCGGTTCTTGCTGCCAAACAGCCTACCGCGCCAGCTCTGGATGCAGATAGGCCTCCGGATAGCTCATCGGGTAACGCGGGCCGAGCGGGATCACATTGTTCCAGGACCGCCCGAAATACCCCTGACGGCAATGGACCAGAGCGTTGCTCTCTGCCACGCCCGGCAAGGCATAGACGCGGCAGAGCCAGCGCCACAGGTTCGGATAGTCCAAAATCCGCGCCCCGTTCAGTTTCATACGCAGATAATACACCGGGTCATGTCGATAGAGCGTTGGGAAAAGCCGCAGGTCGGCTTCGGTAAACGTTGAGCCGGTCAGGAACAGGCGTCCATCTGCGGCCAGCCGTGCCTCCAGCGTTTCGAGCGTATCAAAATACAATGCAAACGCCGCTTCATAGACGGACTGGTCAGATGAAAAACCTGCTTTGTAGGCACCGTTGTTGATCCCGACATAGATCAATTCGTTCAATTCATCGATGTCTTTGCGCAGCGCCTCATGTTCCGCGCCGGCAGGGTACAAACGGGGGCGATCCTTGCCTTCAAGAGAACGCTCCAGACCCTCTGCCTGCGCATCGAGCATGCGAACGATCTCAGCGCTTTCATTGGTCACGATCCGCTTGGTTTTCTTGTCATACAAGACCGGTACGGACGCCTCATCAGACCCCTCAAGATCATAGATCTGCTTGACCAGACGCAGGTTCTGTCCGGTGCCTGTCTCATCAGTGCATTCCGGCAGGGGGGCGCGGGTCAACGATGCGATGCGGGCCGGATTGAACTCCCACCGGTTCGGCGCAATCGGATCCTCTTCGGTGGTGCGGCTGGGGAAGGCCACATCCATTGTGACGCTGTCCTGCAATCCCAGCATGCTCCGGGCAAGGGTGACGCGGTGGCACCACGGGCAATTGAGGGCGACAAAAAGGTGATAGCGATCCGGTTCGGCCGGAAAGTCCGGGTCTTTGCCAAGGATGGACCGAAAACCGCTGACACCGCGCACAAATTCACCCCGCGCGCGGCGCGCAGCGATGTCTTTCTGGGATTCCTCGACGGATTTCTCAGTCACACGCCTCTCCTGCTCTGAAGGGGGCGCGTTTCGCCTGCGCCTGCCCTGACACACACTGCCCGCCACGCCTGCATTATTCCAGCCATTGAAGGACAAATGCGGCGGTGGAGAGGGTCCGGCCCCAACCGCGAACGCGCTGACGTCACGGAAGCAACACCATTGCACGATGACGGTTCGAGCGCGCAGCGTGATCGCCAACTTCCGCGCGTCACCTGATCATCTGGGCGCTGCGCTCACCCCCCAGATGCACGCCATCCGATGGCGGAAACAAGATAATAAGCTGGAAAAACTGCTCCTGTAACGCTGGATTGAACCGATGACACATCATGTCCGGCCTCCGGTCCGTGAGGCCGGTGGTCACCGAAAATCCACACGTCGGCGCACTGGGCGGCCTCCATCCCTTTGCCCGGTCTGGCGCATGTTGGTTGACTCAGCACACCGTTTCCTTGTCGACTGAACGTCTATTGTCGCGGGAATGTAGAGGAGATCCCCAATGTCAGAGCAGGTCAAACTTGAACGCATCCCGATGCCCGACAAGAAACCTGTTGTGGGGAACATATTGTCCGTCGACAAGGATCAGCCCCTTCAAAGCCTGATGCAGCTCACCCGCGAGTTGGGGCCGATCTTCCGGATGGACATGATGGGCACCCCGTTGGTGGTCGCCTCAGGCCATGAATATGTGGAAGAGCTTTGCGACGAAAGCCGGTTTGACAAAGCCGTGCGCGGATCGCTGCGCCGGGTCCGGGCGATTGGCGGCGACGGTCTGTTCACGGGCGACACCCAGGAAGAAAACTGGGGCAAGGCACACAACATCCTGCTGCCCACCTTTTCCCGTCAGGCGATGAGCAACTATTTCCCGATGATGCTGGACGTGGCCGGGCAGCTTTGTCTCAAATGGGAACGGCTGAACAGCGATGATGACATCGACATCGTGCACGATATGACCGCTGTCGCGCTCGATACCATCGGCATTTGTGGCTTCAACTACCGGTTCAACTCCTTCTACCGGCAAGATTATCACCCTTTCATCGACGCGCTGACCAACACGCTGGAAACCTGCATGATGCAGCGGGGCCTGCCGTTCGAGCAGCAGTTGCTCAAGAAACGTCTCGCCGCGATGGAAAAAGACGTGGGCTACATGAACAAGCTCGTCGATGACATCATCGCAGAACGGCGCGGGCGCAGCGGCGCGCGGGCGGAGAAGGATCTGCTGAACTACATGCTCGACGGGGTGGACAAGGTCACGGGCGAAAGCCTCTCGGATGAGAATATCCGCTTTCAGATCAACACCTTCCTTATTGCGGGCCATGAGACGACATCAGGCCTGATGTCCTTCACGCTCCATTTCCTGATGAACCACCCGGATGTGCTGGAAAAAGCCTATGCGGAGGTGGATCAGGTGATGGGTCGCGATGTGTCAGTGCAGCCGACGCTCAAGCAGGTCAATCAGCTCACCTACGTCAACCAGATCCTGCTGGAGGCGCTGCGCCTCTGGCCCACGGCGCCGGCCTTCTCCGTCTATCCCTACAAGGACGAAATCATCGGCGGGAAATACAAGCTCAAGGAGCGGACCTTCACCACGGTGCTGTCCCTGATGCTGCACCGGGACAAGACCGTCTGGGGGGAAAACGCCGAGGATTTCAATCCCGACAACTTCCACCGCGATGCGGTCGCTTCGCGTCCCGTGAACGCCTACAAACCCTTCGGCAACGGCCAGCGCGCCTGTATCGGGCGCCAATTCGCCATGCAGGAGGCGGTGCTGGTCATTGGCATGATCCTGCAACGCTTTGAACTGATTGATCACGAGAAATGGCAGTTCAAGCTGAAGGAGAGCCTCTCGATCAAACCGGATGGCCTGCGGATGAAGGTGCGGCTGCGCAAGGACATCCAACGCTCCAATCTGGTGCCCGGCTCCGCGCCCGAAGCCGAAGGTGCTGCGGGCGGCCTGAACGACACGGCAAACCGCCCCGGACACGGCACACCCGCGCTGGTGCTCTATGGCTCCAACCTTGGCACGACGGAGGATTATGCCCGCGACCTGTCCCGCGCTGCGGAAGCCAACGGCTTTGACGTGACCATGTCCGACATGGACAGCTATGCAGGCAAGCTGCCCACCACTGGTGCGGTTTTGATCGCTTGTGCGTCCTACAACGGCGCGCCGCCGGACAATGCCGTGAAGTTCGTGAAATGGCTCGAAACCGCCGAACCCGGCGCGGCGACGGGGGTGCAGTATGGCGTCTTCGGCTGTGGCCACAGCGATTGGGCGGCAACCTTTCAAGCCACGCCACGGCAGATCGACGACGCGCTGGAGCGGTTGGGCGGTACGCGCTTCACCCCCCGCGCGGAAGGCGATGCGCGCGACGACATTGATGAACAGTTTGATGCCTGGGCCAAGAGCGTCTGGCCAGCACTGGCTGAGACCTTCTCGCTCGACCTCGCGGATGCAGGCGAAGCGCCACCGCTCTATCAGGTGGAACGGCTCAGCGCGCTTGACAGCAATCCCGTCACGCAGCAGGCCGGGGCAGCGCCAACAACCGTCCTGACCAACCGCGAATTGCAGAATACCGCGGCATCGGGCCGGTCGACGCGGCACATCGAGGTGGCATTGCCAGATGGCATGACCTATCGCACCGGTGATCACCTCAGCGTGGTGCCTGTTAATGGCAACGCGCTTGTCGAACGCGTGCTGAAACGGTTCGGCTTTTCCGCCGACGCCCAGATCCGCATCCAGTCCAGCGCGGATGATCACAGCCAATTGCCGGTCGACAAGCCCCTGTCCGTGCACCGGCTTCTGGCACAGATGCTGGAGCTGCAATCGGTCGCCTCCCGCCGGGACGTGGCGACGTTGGTCCGCTATACCGAATGTCCGCATTCCGGTCCAAAACTCAAGGCGCTGGCCGAGGACGACTACAAGGCCAAGGTCCAGCAAAAACGCCTGTCTGTTCTGGATATCCTGGAAGATTTCGAAGCCTGCGAGTTGCCATTTGGGGTCTTCCTTGAACTGATGCCAATGCTGACACCGCGGTACTACTCGATCTCATCCTCGCCGCTGGATGACGCAAGCCAATGCTCCATCACGGTCGGCGTTGTCGATGATCCAGCGATTTCCGGGCGGGGCAACTTCAAGGGCGTGTGTTCAAACCATCTGGCCCAGACGCCTGTGGGCGGCAGTATTGACGTGGCCGTTCGGGATACAAGCGACGGCTTCCGGCTGCCCGATGATCCCGCGACACCGGTGATCATGATCGGGCCCGGCACCGGCATCGCGCCCTTCCGGGGGTTCCTGAAAGAGCGGGCGGCCCTCAAAGCGCAGGGCAAGGACCTGGGTCCCGCCCTGTTGTTCTTCGGCTGCCGCCACCCTGACCAGGACTATATCTATCGCGACGAGTTGGAGGGATGCGCCAAAGACGGCATTGCGGAATTGCACACAGCCTTCTCCCGACAGGAGAAGAAGAAAACCTATGTGCAGGATCTGATCCGGGAACAGCGGGACAGGGTCTGGGCGCTGATCGAACAGGGCGCGCGCATCTATGTCTGTGGGGACGGCAGCCGGATGGAGCCGGATGTGCGCCGCGCCCTGTCGCTGATCTATTCCGAGGAGAAGGATGTGGGCGCTGAAGCTGCCAATACCTGGTTGGACCAGATGTCAGACGAAGGGCGTTATAACCTTGATGTCTGGGTGTCGATGTAGATCACCGGTCAGCCCTGCAATCCCTCTTCCAAATGGTTCAAAAAACCTCGGGAGTATGAGGGTGGAAAACCCTCATCCCGCCGCCCCCCGTGGCGGCGGCACCTCAAACAAAAAAGACCCACCGCGAGAGTGGGCCTTTTCCAGAGTGTAGTATGTGGCAAAGCTTATGCAGCTTTGTCGGATTTCCACATTTTGGTCGCTGTTTCGCGCATGTTTTCGCTGCCTTCTGCAACTACTTCACGCACATATTCAGCTGCGGCGCGGGCGTTGTTCAGGGAACATGTGGACTGCTCACGCACGTATTCATTCTGAACCTGCATGGCTTCGGACAGCGACTTACTGGCAGCCAGTTTCTCGGCGGCGTTGATGCCACGGTTCACGTTTACAAAAGCGGCTTCGGCGATGTTGCCGAGGATGTTGGTGTAGCCTTTGGCGGCTTTCACCAGCATGTTTTCCAGCTCTGCGTTGTATTTCTGTGTTGTCTCGTACACGCCGTCTGCACGCTCTTTCGCGGTGGACGTGGAGCGCATCACGAACTCACGTGCGCCTTCTGCAACGCGGTCAGTGATTTTGTTATCGTCCGCTTTTGCTTTGGAAGCTGCGGTCTTTGCGGTTGTTTCTGTCTTCTTGGTCATTTGATTTCTCCATTCTTCGATTAAGCCATGGGTGGGTCCCGTTTGATTTCCAACCCGGGATGAGAGGTATATGGAATCTCCAATGCTGCAGTGCAACATTTTTCTGAAGTGACGCGGCGTCAGATTACGTAAAATTTGCTATATTTCATATATTTCAGATGCTTATATAAACAACGCATATCTGGTAAATTCGAGAACTGCTTCGATAGCCAGCCAACAACACCATCAAACCGCCTCCTGCGACTCACCTTAATGCTGCAATGCAGCATGTTGAGACCCCCTCCAATCCATGATAGGCCTCGGTGATGTCAACACGGATCGGGACAGCGCATGCGCAGCTTAGACATTCAGGACATTGAAAAGCTCAGACAGCTCAACCGGGTCAAGATGCTCGCCACACTGGTGCTGTTCATTTGCTTCGTGGTGATGGTGATCGCGAAACTGCTGGAACATCATTACCCTGCGTTTGGCGTTGTGGCCGCCTTCGCAGAAGCGGCAACCATTGGCGGCATTGCGGACTGGTACGCGGTTGTGGCCCTGTTCAAGCGCCCCATGAACCTGCCTTTCCCGCATACTGCGATCATTCCCAACAACCAGCCGCGCATCGCAGACAATCTTGGCCGGTTCATTGATACCAACTTCCTGGCGCGAGATGCCGTTGAAGGCAAACTGAAGGAAGTCGATTTCGCGGGAGAGTTCTCAAACTGGCTCGCCGTGCGGTCGCAATCGCAAAGCCTTGCTGCCTTTGTGGTGAAGTTCGTGCCGCAGTTGTTGCACGCGGTCGATGAAAAAGGCCTCGTGCAATTTGCCAGCCAGCGCGTGACCGGCCAGATTGCCAAGACAGACATCGCCCCGCTGCTGGGCAACGTTCTACAGACCTTCACCAAGAAGGGCCGCCATCAGAAACTGCTGGATGATCTGATACGCGCCCTGCACCGGTTTCTGAACAATGAGGACACGCTTGAGATCATCCGCACCAAGGTGAAGCGCGAACTGCCGGTGTTGTTCAACATCATCGGGGCGGATTCCGTGGTGTTGGCCCGCATCGTGCGCGCCGCGACGGAGTTGCTGGATGAGATCAAGGACGACAAGGATCATCCCCTGCGGCTTGAGTTCGAGCATTTCCTGATTTCCTACATCAACCGCACACGCCGCACCAAGGGCTTTGCCAAACAGGTTGAGCAGATGAAGCAAGTGATCCTGTCCCGGCCCGAACTTGCCGACGCGGCAGAGAACATGTGGGACGGGCTGCGCGACTATATTCTGAAGGATGTGCATTCTGACGATAGCCTGCTGGTGGCGCGCCTGACGGATATGCTGGTTGAAATCGGCACCGGCCTTGCGGATGAACCTGATCTGCGCCGGGACATCAACAACGGCATGGTGATCGTCATCTCCAATCTGGTGGAGGAACAGCGGGGCGGCATCTCGACCTATATCTCCGAGCAGGTGAAAGCCTGGGACATGCAACAGCTTTTGCAGTTGATCGAAGTGAACGTGGGGCGCGATCTGCAATACATCCGGTTCAACGGCATGATCATCGGAGGCTGCGTGGGGGTCACGCTCTATGCCATTGAAAGACTGCTCTTGTCATAGAGCCGTCCAAGCCTCTAGCATACATCACCGGATCATCCGGGCGACGCAGCAAGGAGAGACGACGTGGCAGACGATAGCAGCAAGAACCCCTTTATGGATATGTTTCAGGACTTTGGAAAATCCCTGAGCATTCCGGGTCCGGACATGAATGACATGATGGATTTTCACCGCAAGAACCTGCAAGCGTTGCAGGCCGCCGCGCAGGTCAGCTCTGGCAGCGCGCAGTCGCTGATGGCCAAGCAACGCGAGGCGCTGGAAAAGACACTGGCAGAAATCTCCGACGGCGTTCAGAACATGACCGCTGGTGCGGATGCCTCTGAAATGATGGCGAACCCGATGGAACTGGCGAAGAAGACCTTTGATACAACGCTTCAAACCACCACGGAGATGGCTGAGATTGTCCGTCAGGGCAACATGGACACGTTCGAGGTGATCAAAGATCGCGTCATGGAAAGCGTGGCAGAGCTTTCGGGCAAAGACAAAAGCTGAGGGCTTGATGCTGACAACGGATTGCCGGTGTCAGCGCACCTTTTACGCCGGGTATTCGGGTTTTGGGAAGATCATGCCTTTGACCCCAGAGCGGTCAAACGGCTTCCACGCCCCTTCAGGCTGCGCCAGACGGTCTGCAACCGCATAGACCGCTGCCGGGTGGTGACCCAATCCACAGTGGCTGCCGCGCACTTCGATGTTTTCCGCGATGTCAGACTGCACCTCAATGCAGTTCTGCCAGGCACAGATGCCGTCAGTCTTGCTGTAGATCGCCGTAGACGGCACCGGAGCGGGCGCCGAGATCGCACCGCCCATATGCCGCTCCCCATCATGGGAGCTTTGACCGCTGGCCATTTCATACACCCGCCAGGCATTTGTCGCGCGCGGGCTGCCGCCGAAAGGGCTGCCCATTGAGATCACCTGCCGCACCAGTTTGGGCATCATCTTGCCGAGTTGGCGCGCATAGATGCCGCCAAGGCTCCATCCGACAATGCTGACCTTGCGGTCGTATTTGTCGGCAAGACTTTCGACCAGATCAATCAGCCCCTGTTCCACACCGGGACGCGGTCCGAAGTTCAGGCCCATCTTCCAGCCATAGGTCGGATAGCCCTTGGTTTTCAGAAAACGGCGCATGGAAACGGTCGAACTGTCACCTGCCGTCAGACCCGGCAGGATCAACACCGGTTGCCCATCCCCACGCGGCACAAGCGCCGTCAGGGTTGGCAATGCGGCGGCAAAACCGAAAAGCTCAGGAATGGCGCGCCCTTCCAACAGGAGGAGCGATTTTCTTGGCGCAATTGCAGTTGTTTCGACCACTTTAGCATCCTTTTTGTTGCGACATTCTGCCTCGGTCCCAACATAGAGAGGGCTTAAAACAAGTCTGTCAACAAATCCGTAAGGTCACCCTGACAATGCTGCGCAAGCAAAATTGACAGTGCTGCATCTGCAAAATAGCCGGTCGGGCGCTTGGTTCAGGCGCTCTTTGCGGCTTCCGCCTTTTCAACTGCGTGCTTCAGTTCCTCAAACGCATCGACGATCATATCCACAAAGACATCCGCGTCGGGCATGGCTTTGTGATCCGCTGTGATGCCGAAATCGAGGTGGTCGAGGTAGCTTTGCACCGTCACGTTCAGCCCCACACCGTGGGTGGCAATCGACACCGGATAGAGGGCCGTGACCTTTGCCCCAGCGCAATAGAGCGGGAATGGCGGGCCTTGGGTGTTGGAAATGCACATGTTGACGACTTGCGGGATATGTTCGGTCAATTTCGTCGCACCGTAGAGCTGCATCAACCCCGGCAGAAGCGTTGGCGCCCCAATCAGCGTGAAATCCTTGGGGGCGGCGTCTTTCACGCTGCCCGCAAGGGTCTTTGAGGTTCCGGATTCCTGAGAGATCTTCTTGAGACGTTTCAGCGGGTCACCGTAATTCGTGGCAATGGGCACATTCATCCCGAAGACCTGGTTGTTGATGTCCGAATTGCCGACTTCACGCATCGAAATCGGCACAAACGCCACCAGCGCGGCATCGGGCAACGCTTGTCGCTTTGTCAGGTAACGCCGCACGGCGCCGCTGGTGATCGCCATCACCACATCATTCAGCTTGGTACCGGTCGCCTTGCCAATCGCCTTCACCTCTTTCAGCGAAATGGACCGCGCGCCATAGCTGCGCTTGGCTTCGACCGTGACGTTGAAAGGCGTGCGGGGTGCCAGAAGCTGCGGAATGCCGACTTTGCCCGCCAACACGGGTGCCACCATGTCAGAGACCTGCCCCAGCATCTTGGGGATGTTCTCCATCATCGTCAGTTGCTGGCGCGCCATGTTGGCGGCCACATCACTGATCCCCAGGATCGCGCGTTCCAGATCGCTGGGCTTGCGGGTGGGTTTCTTGGGTTCAGGCGGATCTACCTCACGGGGTTGGTCGGTTACATCGTACAGGGCTTTGGTGATCACCATGCCCGCACCACCATCCACCGCCGCATGGTGCACCTTGGAGTAAAGCGCGGCTTGTCGCCCTTCGAGCCCCTCGATCACCGTGAACTGCCACAGCGGCTTTTTCCGGTCCAACCGCTCTGCATGCAAGGCCGCGACCATGTCTTCAAGTTGCTTGCGGTTGCCCGGCTTGGGCAGTTTGGCGCTTTGAATATGGTAGTCGAAATCAAGCTCACCGGCATCGACCCAGCCGGGGTGATCCACCTGCCACATGGCCTTGGCCAACTTCATGCCGAAGATCGGAATAAGGTGCACGCGCCCCTTGAAGAAGTCGGTAAAGTGCTTGTGGAACGACCCCTTAAAGCCCTTGGGCAGATCATACAGCGTGAGCCCCGCCACATGCATCGGTGTCTGGTCTGTTTCCATGTACAGAAACGTCGCATCAATCCCACTTAGCTGCTTCATAACCGGAACTCTTCCCTAAAAGTTGACGCTGCGCGCTTGCTTGATCAGTTGACGAAACTCTGTAACGTAGGTCAAGGGGCGCGGTTTTAGCGCCTCAGTGTTGCTCAGATCTGCCCGTTTAAAGAGGCGACAAGCGATACGCTGGGAGGACGTAATGGACAGAAACTGGACCAAACACTACCCTGACGGCGTGCCCGCAGAGGTTGATATTGGCCAATATGGCTCGCTCGTTGATCTGCTGGAGGAGAGCTTCTCCAAATACACCAACGACAATGCCTATATCCTTATGGACAAGGCGTTGACCTATGGCGAGCTGGACCGCAAGTCGCGCGCTGTAGGAGCCTATCTGCAAAGCCTCGGGCTTCAGCAGGGGGACCGGGTGGCGATCATGATGCCCAATGTGCTGCAATACCCTGTCGTGTTGGCCGGTATCCTGCGCGCAGGCTTTGTGGCGGTGAATGTGAACCCGCTTTATACCCCACGCGAATTGGAACATCAGCTCAGCGATTCCGGGGCCAGGGCGATCTTCATCATCGAAAACTTTGCCGAAACCCTCGACAAGGTGATCGACAATACCCCTATCGAACATACCGTGGTAACAGGTGTTGGCGATCTGCTGGGTTTTCCCAAGGGATTGGTCACGAATTTCGTGCTGCGCCGGGTCCGAAAGGCGATCCCCCCTTTCCAGCTGCCGGGGCATATCCGGCTGGGTCGCGTACTGACCATGGGCGCGGGCATGAAGATGACCAAGCCGGCGGTGACGGCCGACGACGTGGCGGTGCTGCAATACACCGGTGGGACCACGGGGCTGTCCAAGGGGGCGGTGTTGCTGCACCGCACGGTGATTGCGAACCTGCTGTCTTCAGAGGCGTGGATGAAACCGGGACTGAACCGCCGCCCCATCGAAGGGCAGTTGACCTTCATCTGCGCGCTGCCGCTCTATCACGTCTTTGCCTTCATCACCTGCTCGCTCTTGTCGATGCGGTCGGGCGGGGTGAACATCCTGATCCCCAATCCGCGTGACATGGCGGCAACGATCAAGGAAATCGGCAAGTACAGATTTCACGTCTTTCCGGGCGTGAATACATTGTTCAATGGGCTGACCAACCATGCCGATTTCGCCAAGCTGGACTTTGACCAGTTACGCATCGCCAATGGCGGCGGCATGGCCGTTCAGGAAGCCGTGGCCAGGAAGTGGCTGGAGATTACCGGCTGTCCGATCTGCGAAGGGTATGGCCTGTCTGAAACCTCATCCGGCATCACCTGCAACCCGACCGATACCGATGCCTACTCTGGCACCATCGGCCTGCCGATGCCAAACGTGGATATCCGCATTCTCGATGATGACGGCAATGACGTGCCTCAAGGCGAGCGGGGAGAGATCGCCATTCGCGGCCCGCAGGTGATGGCCGGATACTGGCAACGTCCTGATGCCACGGCAGAGGTGATGACACCCGACGGGTATTTCAAATCCGGCGACATCGGCATCATGGATGAAAGAGGATTTACCAAGATCGTGGACCGCAAGAAGGACATGATCCTTGTTTCCGGTTTCAATGTGTACCCCAATGAGATCGAAGCGGTTGCCGTGGGATGTGATGGCGTGGACGAAGCCGCCTGCGTGGGTGTCCCGGACCGCAGCAGCGGGGAGGCGGTTATGCTGTTCATCACCAAATCCGACCCGAACCTGACAGAAAAGGATGTCCGCGCGTTCTGCATGCGGGAACTCACGGGCTACAAGAAACCGCGTCACATCCGGTTTGTCGATGAGATGCCAAAGACCAATGTCGGCAAGATCCTGCGCCGTGAATTGCGCGATGCTGCCATCAAGGAAATGAGCGCTTAAGCTCCCACAGGAAAGACAAAAATATGAGTGATCTGACATTTGCGAAGATGGGCACCATGGTGGGTGAGGCTCTGGGCACATCCTCCTGGCAGGTTGTGACACAGGAAGCGGTTAACGAATTCGCCAATTGCACGGGCGACAATCAATGGATCCACATCGACGTGGAGCGGGCCAAAAAGGAAAGCCCCTTTGGCGGGCCGGTTGCCCACGGCTATCTGACGCTGTCGATGCTGTCGGCCATGGCGATGGAGATCGGCGTGGTGCCACAGGGCACCGCAGCGGCGCTGAATTATGGATTGGACAAGGTGCGTTTTCTGGCGCCCGTTCCGGTGGGCGCGAAGATCCGCCTGCATTCCAAGCTCAGCGGGTTCGAGCGCAAGAGCAATGGCCAGTTCCTGATGATGACCGAAAACACGATCGAAATTGACGGGGCGGACAAACCCGCCCTGATTGCCGAAAGTCTGGCAATGCTGGTCCCCGGACCAGACGCCGTAGTTTGACAGAGAGGGTACAGGGTATGAGCGACGATAAATCCAAGATTTCCAAGAACGCCCGCGACATCGCGGAAAACGCAGCGGAAAACACACTGGCACTGAACCCATTGGTCAGCCTGCGCGCTGAAGACATGTTCAGCGCTGGCACCACCCTGATGCGCGCCATGGCCTCCCAGCCGCAGGCGATGATGAACCAATGGATGTCGCTGACCTCTGACCTGACCAAGGTTGTCACCCAGTCCTCAGAAATCGCCCCGGACCGCAAGGACAGGCGGTTTGCCGACAGCGGCTGGAACAACAACGTTTTCTCCAAAGGGATCATGCAAAGCTATCTGGCTTGGGCAGAGAAACTGGCAGAGACGGTCGAAGAACTGGACCTGCCGGACAAGGACGCCGCACGTGCGCGGCTGGTGACGTCGATTTTCATTGATACGATGTCACCCTCCAACAATTTCTTCGCCAACCCGGCCGCAATGAAGCAACTGTTTGAAACAGGTGGCAAAAGCGCTGTCTCCGGCCTCAAGAACATGCTGACGGATCTGACAGAGAACGGCGGGCTGCCCGCTTCTGTTGATACGTCCAAGTTCAAGGTGGGCGAAAACCTTGCCATCACGCCGGGCAAGGTGGTGTTCCGCAATGAGGTGATTGAGCTGGTCCACTACACGGCCAACACCGACAAGGTGCACAAGCGCCCCCTGCTGGTGGTGCCGCCACAGATCAACAAATACTATTCCATCGACATGGCGCCGGGCAAAAGCATGATCGAATTCCTGCTGGCGCAGGGCATCCAGCCCTATTGCATCAGCTGGCGCAACCCAACGGCAGAGCATCGCGATTGGGACATGACCACCTATATCGAAGCGCTGGACGAGGCCTGCGACGCCGCGCTGGAGATAACAGGCTCGGATTCAGTCAACATCATGGGGTCTTGTTCGGGCGGGATCACCCTGTCGACCTATGCGGGCTGGCTGGCCGCGCAGGACATGTCGCACAAGATCAACTCGGTCATTCTGGCGGTCTGCGTGCTCGACACCATGGCCTCCACCGACAGTGACATGGCGGCTTTGGTCACTCCTGCGACGGTGCAGGCGGCCAAGCTGGCCTCGTCCAGCCGGGGTGTGTTGGACGGGCAGGACATGGCAAAGATGTTCGCCTGGATGCGGCCCAACGATCTGATCTGGAACTACTGGGTGAACAACTACCTGATGGGCAATGCGCCACCGGCGTTTGACGTTCTGTACTGGAATGCCGACACGACCCGCCTGCCTGCGGGGCTGCATGGTGATTTCCTCGATATGATCTACACCAACCCGTTCCTCAATCCCGGTGAAATGGTTGTGGGCGGGCATGAGATCGACATGACCAAGGTGGACTATGACACCTATGTCATCGCAGGCACCACAGACCACATCACACCTTGGAAAGCCGTCTACGAAACAGCGCGGCTCTACGGCAAGAACACGACGTTCATCCTGTCCAATTCCGGCCACCTGCAAAGCCTGCTGAACCCACCGGGCAATCCCAAGGCGTGGTACATGAAGGGTGATGCAAAACAGGCCGACCCAGAGGATTGGGCCGAGAAAGCGACCAAGCATGAAGGCAGCTGGTGGCTGGACTGGGGCGAGATGCTGAAAACGAAATCCGACAAGCTGGTCGCGGCACCCAAGAAGCCGGGCAGCAAGAAACACCCGGCCCTGGGTGATGCGCCCGGCACCTATGTATTCGAACCATAAGCGGTAACCTGTGGTCAAAAGGAAGAACCACCTGATGCGTGAAGACACAATGGAAAAACCCAAACTCAAGCTGCCCAAAGGCATCCGGGTTGAGATGATCGATGTCCGGGGCCAGATGCTCCGCGTGGCGATCAAGGACGGGGACGACACCCTGCCGCCGCTGCTGATGTTCAACGGGATTGGTGCAAACCTTGAACTGGGTTTTCCGTTTCTGAAGGAACTGAAGAACCGCCGCGCGATCCTGTTTGACGTGCCCGGTGTCGGCGGCTCTCCGATGCCGAGCCTGCCGTACCGTCCATCGACGCTGGCGCGGATGTCCAAGCATCTGTTGCAGATCCTTGAGATTGATCAGGTCGACGTCTCCGGCGTGTCATGGGGCGGCGGGCTGGCGCAGCAATTTGCGCGGCAGTATCCCAAGATCTGCCGCAGGCTGGTCCTTGTCTCCACCTCCTCCGGCTGGACCATGGTGCCCGGTAAACCGAACGTGCTGTCCAAAATGGCAAACGTCCGGCGCTATACCGACAAGGGCTATATGCGTTCCATCGCCGCAGAGATTTATGGCGGCGCCTTCCGGCGTGACGATACGCTGATCAATGCCCATGCGGCAGGCATGAAGCCGTCGTCCAATGCCGGTTACATGATGCAGCTGCTGGCGATGACCGGCTGGACGTCTGTGCCGTGGCTGTGGCGGCTGAAGCAGCCAACGCTGGTTGTCTCCGGCACCGATGATCCGCTGATCAATGTCGCGAACGCCAGGATGCTGGCACATCTGATCCCCAATTCCCGGTTGGAACTGGTGGATGACGGGCACCTGTTTGTCGTGACCGATCCTAAGGGGACAGCCGCAATGGTTGAGGATTTCCTGTCGGACGAGACGCTGTAAAGGCAACTTGCCCCCGCGTTCCGCCAAGGGGCGCTAAATGCCGAACCGGTCCCGGATGCGATAGGCCAGCACGGACGGTGCCAGAAACCACGGGTTCCCGGTGTAGAACGGGCGGGTCTGGAACGGGATCTTGTTGAACGCCGTCATCCCTTCGGGGTTGTCCGACGCCTGTTGCCCGATCCGCATGCCCAGATAGCTGGCCATGCCAACACCCGAACCACAATACCCCATCGCGTAGTACAGACCGTCCTCCTGGCCTGCGTGCATCAGCGTATCAAAGGTGTAGCCCACGAAACCAGACCAGCTGTGGCTGATGCGGGTTTGGGCCAGCTCCGGGAACAATCGGACCAGTTCTGCATGCAGCTTGGGTCCGGTGCGCCGGGGATCGGTTTCCCGCAAGGATACCCGCCCCCCAAACAGGATGCGTTTGCGATCGGGCGACGGGCGGTAATAATACACCAGCTTGCGGGTATCTGACAGGATGCGGTTGGTGGGCATCAGACGATCCATCACGTCTGATGGCAGCTCCTCCGTCGCGATGATGTAGGACCCGATGGGAATGATGCGCCGCTGCTGCCATGGGCTGAGCGGGCCGGTGTAGCCATTCGTGGCAAGCACCACCCGGCCAGCACGCACCGGCCCCTTTGGGGTCTGCAATTCAAACCCCTTTGCCGTACGATTGAGGCTTTTCACCCGGCAATGCGTCGCAATCTCCGCCCCGTGGCGTCGCGCAATCCCAAGCAAACCACGATGATACTTGGCCGGATGCAGGCTGGCGTGATGCGGGTAAACGATGCCGCCGTGATATGCAGCCGTATCAAACTCTGTCGCCTGATCGGCCTTCGGGATCATAAAGGCATCATCCGAAAACACGGCTGCGTTGACCCCAATGCTGCGCGCAAGCTGGTCGTATTTCTTGGGCGTATGCGCACCGTGAAACCGTCCATCCACCTGAAAGTCGCAGTCGATCTTATGGGCGGGAATGAAGTCTTTCATGAAGTCGAGGCTCGCCTGCCCTTCGCGCAGGATCTCCACCGCCCGTTGCGCGCCGAACTGCCGGGTCAATTCCGGCAAAGACCCCTTGATTGAGGTCGAAACTTGCCCGCCATTGCGCGTACTGGCCCCGAACCCTGCTGCTTCGGCTTCCAGCACAAGGGTTGTGCGACCTGCCTGCGCGGTCTGAATGGCGGCGTGCAGCCCTGTGTAGCCAGATCCGATGATGGCCACGTCCACCTGTTTCGGCAGGTCCTGCTCAGACGCTGGCTCTGGTGGGGCGGCCTCCCACCAGTAGGGGGACTCTTTGAAGTCCGTTGTAAAAAGCGACATCAGACAGCGCCTCCATGGCTCGCAAGAATCATATCAGCGCCCTTTTCCCCCACCATGATCGCAGGCGCATTGGTGTTGCCCGACGTCAGGGTTGGAAAGATCGAGGCATCCACCACACGCAACCCCAGCACACCATGCACCCGTAACTGCGCATCAACCACCGCCGTCTGGGGGTCCGGCCCCATCATGCAGGTGCCAATGGGATGGTACACAGTGCCGATCCGCTCCCTGATGTCTTCCAGCAGCTCTTCATCTGATTGCACGGCTGCGCCGGGCAGGATCTCATCCTCAATCAGGTCTGCGAGTGCGGGCGCTGCCGCCAACTGCCGCATCAGCTTTGAGCCTTCCAGCATCTCCTGCTTGTCCAGATCGGTTGACAGGTAGTTGGGATGGATCTCCGGCGGCTCTGCGGGATCGGTGGACCGGATGGCCAGATGCCCCCGGCTGGTGGGGTGCATCGGCTGCGCGCCCATCAGGAAACCCGAGAACGGGTCGGGGTTCATCAAGGGCCGCTTGCCCGGTGGCGCTTTGGTATAGCTGACGGGCGAGAAAAACAGCTGCATGTTGGGCCGGGCCAGCCCCGGTCGGGAGCGTACAAACCCGCCACCCTGATTGACACCCAGCGACAAAGGCCCGCCGCGCGTCAGCACATACCGCAGCCCCTGCCAAAGCTTGCCATGCCAGGAATGCAACTGATCGTTCAGCGTCGGCACGCGGGAACGATAGAGGAAATCAATCGCCAGGTGGTCTTGGAGGTTCTGCCCGACGCCGGGGCTGTCGTGGACAGCCTCGACCCCCTTGGCGCGCAGCATCTCTGCGGGTCCGATCCCGGACAGTTGCAAGAGCTGCGGTGAATTCACCGCACCGGACGACAGGATCACCTCAGCACCCGCAAAGGCCTGCTTCTCCTGCCCCCGCTGGCGGTATGCGACACCTACTGCACGCCCGTCTTTCAGCAACACGCGCGTGGCCAGCGCGTTTTTCTCAACCCGAAGGTTCTTGCGCCCCTGCGCGGGCCGGATGTAGGCACGCGCGGTGGACATGCGGAACCCGTCTTTGGCGGTGTTCTGATAGGTGCCTATGCCTTCCTGCGTGGCCCCGTTGAAATCAGGGTTATGCGGGAACTGGACCTGTTCCCCTGCCTTGATGAAATCCTGACACAACGGGTGCAGGTAACGGTCCATCGTGGCGACATGGACGGGCCCCTGCCCGCCGCGATAGGCATCCTCGCCCCGGTCATTGGTCTCCGCTTTCTTGAAGTACGGCAGCACGTCGGACCAGCCCCAACCGGGGTTGCCCAGATCACGCCAGCCGTCGAAGTCTTCCTGCTGGCCCCGAATGTAGACCATCGCATTGATCGAACTGGACCCGCCCATCACTTTGCCACGTGGCCAATAGGAAGTGCGGTTGTTCAATTCCGGGTTCGGCGCAGTTTCGTACATCCAGTTGACGCTGCGCTTGTAGAACGTCTTGCCATAGCCAATCGGCATCCAGATCCAGAAGTTCAGATCACTGCCGCCCGCTTCCAGCAGCAGCACTTTGAATTTGCCGCGGGCGCTCAGCCGGTTGGCCAGAACACACCCGGCAGAGCCTGCACCCACAATGATGAAGTCATACTGCGCCATGCCGGTAGCGCTCAGTCAGAAGGTGCGTTGCGCTGGACCACAACGCTGATCAGCGCCAGCAGCCCAGAACCCACAATCAGGAAGAAGGACACCGCATTCAGCACCGGGGTGGAGCCAACCTTGGCCATGCGGTCAAACATGGTGATGGTCAGCGGCGATTCCGATCCGACAAGGAACAACGTGGTGTTGAAATTCTCAAAGGAGACAAGAAACGCCACGATCCCTGCCGCGATCATCGCAGGCCGCAGGAACGGCAGGGTGACGGTGCGCAGCACCTGTATCCGGCTGGCACCCAGGTTCAGCGCTGCTTCCTCCATCGTGTAGTCGAACTTTTTCAGTCGCGCGGTGATCACCAGTGAGGTGATTGTGGTCACGAATGAAAACTGCCCCAGCACCACCAGCACAATGCCGGGGCGCAGAAAGTCGATCTCATAGTTGAACCGGTCCTCGATCCCGTTGGCGATGTTGCTGGCCATGACGAGGATGGAAATGCCCAGGATCACGCCGGGGATGACCAGTGGCAGGATCATGATGATGTAAAAGAAATTCTTCGCCGGGAAGTTGCCCCGTACAAAGAGGAACGCATTTGTCGTGCCCACAAACACCGACAGCGCGGAGACCATCACGCCGATGATGGCCGAATAATACAGCCCCCGCAGCAAGCGGCGGTCGTGGAACATGCCCAGCTTCGGCTCGGTATCGTTAAAGAACCAATCCAGCGTGAACCCCTGCCACGGCAGGGACGGAAACAGGCTGTCATTGAACGCAAAACTGCCCGCCGCCACCAAGGGTGCCGCAAGGAAGACAAAGAACGCGAGGATGTACAGGCGGTATCCCAGAAGAAAGGCCTTGTTCGATCTTGATTGTGCCATTTGCCCTCCCCCTTTCAGCTTTTCGCCACGGTGTTGGCCAGCGTCTGCCCGGTCAGCTTCAGCCCCAGCCAGACCACCAGCGACGTGAACGCCAGCAGCAGAAAGCCAAAGGCCGCACCGGATTCCCAGTTAAACCGTGTGATGAACTGATCGTAGATCTGCTCTGTGAACCAGCTGGAGTTCTTGCCCCCCAACAGAATGGGCGTCAGGTAACTGCCCGCTGTCAGCATGAAGACCACGATGCAGCCCGACACGATCCCCGGCATCGCGTAAGGGATGATGATCCGCCGCAGCACGGTAAAACCGCTCCCCCCCAGATTATACCCCGCCTCCACCATCGCGTCGTCCATCCCGTCCAGCGTTGAGACAAGCGGCACGATCATGAACAGGATCACCGTATAGACCAGCCCGACCACGACGGTGACGTCGTTATACAGAAACTCAATCGGCTCATTGATCGCTCCGGTCCAGAGCAGGAAGCTGGAGGCCACGCCCGTTTCACGCAGCAGCAGAATCCAGCCAAACGCGCGGATCAGATCGCTGACCCACAGCGGGATCAGGCACAGCAGAAACAGCGCCCCTTTGGAGCGGTTCCCGGCGATCTTGGCGATGTAGTAGGCGATCGGAAAGCCAATCAGCAGCGCCAGAAACGTCACCAGAATGGACATCGACCCGGTGCGCAGCAGTGTGTTCCAGTAGATCGGTTCCTGAATGAAATCAATGTAGTTGCCAAACCCGAACTCATAAACGCGGGGGGCTACTTTCTCCCGCAGCGACAGGATCACCATGCCGATATGCGGCAACGCGATCAGCAGGAAAATCCACAGCGCGAAGGGCGCAAAAAGCAGGATCAGCGACAGCCGTTTGATGTCAGATTGCATGGCCCGGCCCCGTCACGTGGCAAAACACATGGTTTGCTGGTCGGACCAGCTGAGGGCCACATCATCCCCTGCGCGCAGATCGCTGTCAGAGCCTGTGACAACCACATCCGCCTCAATCAACTCACCTGACGGGCCGCGTACCAGAACGCGGCTGTTGGCACCATTGAACAGCACGGAATCAACCTTGCCCCGGATGGCGTTCAGATCCCCTGCTGCACCCGTGTCGGCCCGTTTGGCAGAGATGAATTCAGGTCGGACGTAGATATTCACACTCTGCCCCGCGCTCAGGTCACTGCCGTCGCGTTTCTGGCAGAGCATCTGCAATCCGGCATCGGTGGTTACCTTGGCCTTGCCACCCTCTACCGCGCTCACCTTACCGGACCAGCGGTTTGAATCGCCCACGAACCCGGCCACAAAGGCGGTCTTGGGGGCATGGTACAGCTCTTCTGGTCTGCCGATCTGCTCAAACCGGCCCTCGTTCATGATCGCCACGTGATCCGACATCACCAACGCCTCTGACTGGTCATGGGTGATGTAAATGAAGGTGGTGTTGAACTGGTGTTGCAGCAGCTTCAGTTCGATCTTCATCGCCTCACGCAGCTTGAGATCCAGCGCGCCCAAAGGCTCATCCAGCAGCAGCACATCCGGGTCCAGCACCATACAGCGGGCGATGGCGATCCGCTGCTTCTGGCCGCCAGACAGCTGATGGACTTCGCGATTGCCAACATCCGGCAGGGCAATCCGCTCCAACACGTCTTTGACCTTTTGGTCGATTGTCGCCTTGTCCGTACCCACGCAGCGCAGACCGTAAGCGATGTTCTCATAGACGTTCATCATCGGGAAAAGGGCCAGATGCTGGAACACCATCTTCACGTTGCGCTTGTTCGGCGGGGTGTTGAGAACCGACTTGCCCTTGATCTCGATATCGCCTGACGACGGATCCTCAAACCCGGCAATCATCCGCATCAATGTGGTCTTGCCGCAGCCAGACGGCCCGAGGATGGAAAAGAACGAGCCTTTGGGAATTTGGAACGAAACGTTGTCGACGGCGCGCACCTGCCCAAAGTCTTTGCAGACGGCCGTGCATTCAAGGTCGGGCGTGTCAGTAACGGTCATTCGAAATTCCAAAAGGCGCAGTCAGGACAGAAAAAGGGCGGCGGACCTGAATGGTCGCCGCCCCCGGTGTTTGGCTTAGCCGCCGGTGGCCGCTTTGATACGCTCCAGCGTCTTGCCTTCCATGTCTTCCACACCCGGAGGGATGTTGGCGAAGAACTTCAGGTTGGCGATGTCTTCGTCCGTGAAGGCCGCTGTGACCGCGTTGCGCTTGTCTTCGGGCAACAGATCAAGACCACCTTTGACCGCCGCAATCGCTCCGGTGCTGCCGGACATGATGGAGACGTTTTCAGGCTCAAGCACGAAGTTGATCCACTTGTAGGCCGCATCATCCGCCTTGCCTTTGCGCGGCAGTGCAAATGTGTCGATCCAGGCCAGCGCGCCTGTCTCTGGTGGCACGAAGACGATGTCAGGGTTCTGCGCAAAGAGTTTGTACGCGGTTGAATCCCACGTCTCTGACGCGACAATCTCACCCGACAGCATCATCGCGGACAGGTCATCACCGCCCTGCCAATAGGCTTTGATGTTCGCCTTGCACTCGATCAGCTTATCGGCGACCTCGTCCAGGATTTCCTGATACTTATCAAGATCATCATAGGCCGCGAAAGGATCATGCCCCATGGAGAACGCCGTGCCCAGCAGGATCGTCCGCTTCAGCCGCATGGAGGTTTTGCCCGCATATTGCGGATCACACAGATCGTCCCAACCGGCAAAATCCGGTGCCTCAGCCTTGTTCTTCATCAGGCCCGATGTGCCCCACTGGTGTGGCACCGCATAGACTTCACCGTCGATGGTGGTGTTGGCTTTCACGCCTTCCAGATGGGAGCTTTCCATCACGGAGGTGTCGATCTTGGACAGATCAAGCGGCTTGTAGATGTCGTACTCCAACTGCGCCGCCGCGATGCGGTCGTGGCTTGGCTGGGCCAGATCGAAACCAGCGCCACCGGTGGCGCGCAGCTTGGCGATCATTTCCTCGTTGTTGGAAAACGTTACTTCGACGGTGATGTCGGGGTAGCGTTCTTCGAACTTCTGCACCAGTTCATCCGGCGCGTAAGAGCCCCAGGTCAACAGCCGCAGGGTTTCCGCCTGCGCGTAGGAGGCCGTTGTCAGCATCATCGCTGCGACAAGGCCAGTGATCTTGAAGTTTCGTTTCATAGATTCCTCCCAGGTTTTGGGCGCATACGCGCCATGTATCCATCTAT
Organism: uncultured Sulfitobacter sp.; assembly: GCF_947500075.1. Classification (GTDB taxonomy): domain Bacteria; phylum Pseudomonadota; class Alphaproteobacteria; order Rhodobacterales; family Rhodobacteraceae; genus Sulfitobacter. The sequence continues at coordinate 147,881 of NZ_CANMQS010000007.1, forward strand.
ACCCGCCAACACTAAGAAAGCATTGGACTGGAACGCATATCCATTCCCGAATTGTTGCCAGACCAATTTGGGCTGGCATTCACAGGTTCAATGCAGGCAGCGTACTGAGCACTTCCATCCCCGACAAGATGTCATCGGGCGCCGCACTGCCAAATCCAAGGACGATGCCCTTTTGTTGGACAGGTTCAAGGCAATACCGGCTGAGCGGTGCAATCGTCACGCCTTGCGCTTCAGCCTGCGCGACGACGGCATGTTCGTCAATGCGACTGTCGAGGAATGCCATGGTGTGAAAGCCGCTGCTGGTTTCCTGCACTCGGACCATGTCAGGCAGCGCCTGCGCCGCCTCCATCAACACCTGATACCGCGCCAAATAGAGGCGGCGCATCATGCGAATATGTGTGGCGAACTGCCCTTCCTCCATGAAATCCGCGACAATGGCCTGCGTGGACGTCGGCGGGCTGCTGATCCAGGAGGCGAACACGCTGTCGAACACCGACACAAGGCTTTCCGGGACCAGCATGAAGCCCAGCCGAAGCGACGGGAAGAGCGTCTTGGAAAACGTGCCGACATAGATCACCCGGTCCTGCGTATCGATGCTTTTCAGGGGCGGCTGCGGGCGGCCATCAAAATGGAACTCCCCGTCATAGTCATCCTCCACTATGATCGCCTGCGCCTGACTGGCGGCCTCCAGCAGCTCAAGCCTGCGGGGCAGCGACATGACATGGCCCAAAGGTTGCTGGTGCGACGGCGTCACGAACGCCAGCCGAAAGTGCGGCGCCTGCTGCAATCCGTCAGCGATGTTCATGCCCTCATCGTCCACGTGGACAGGTGTCAGCACACCGCCGCAGGCCACGAAGGCATTGCGCGCGCCGACCGCGCCGGGGTTTTCGTACCAGACACGGTCGCCTGCATTCAGCAGCACCCGCCCGATCAGGGAAAACGCCTGCTGTGCGCCGCCGGTGACGAAGATCTGCTCGGGTCTACACTGGATCCCGCGCACCGCGTGCAGATGGCTGGCAATGGACTGGCGCAGGCGTTGATACCCCTGCGGCTGGCCATACCCCATGATTTCATCCGGTGCGCCGCGCAGGTGGCGCGCGGAAATGCGTGCCCAGTGGGTGCGGGGAAAGGCGTCAAGCGCGGGCAGCGCCGTCACAAAGGCGCGGGTTTCATGCGGCAGCCAACTGCGCGGCCCATATGAGGCAGAGGCATGGGTGATCGTATGCGACAACCGGGGCTGTGCGACCGCCCCCTGACTTTGCGTAGCAGGGGGCACGGCAGGTCGCTGGTGTTCGAGAATGTCGCTGACAAAGGTGCCCGCCCCCACCTTGGACACCAGCATCCCCTCGGCAATCAAGCGGTCCACCGCATCAATCACCGTGGTGCGCGACACGCCGATTTCACGGGCGAGCGTGCGGCTTGCGGGCAGTCTGTCCCCGGCGCCAAGCCCACCAGACAGGATGATCTCCCGCAGGGCCATGTAAAGCTGAACAGATATCTTCTTGTCCGACCCCCGCTCAATCCGGATCGAGGACAGCAGCGCGCCTGCTTTCTTCTTCACGGGGCTGCCCGGATATATTGGACTACTACAATCGTCATAATGGACCTTATTAAAGGACCAATCTGGAGTATCGTCAACGTTGGCACGGCACCGGAATTTGCTGTCAGGGGGATGCTATGAAGATCAAATCCATTGAGACGTTCTCGGATGAATTCGTCTGTTTCACCCGCGTGACCGCAGAAGACGGGGCGCAGGGGTGGGGGCAGGTGGCGCCCTATTACGCAGATATTACTGCTCAGGTTCTGCACCGGCAGGTGGCTCCTTATGCGTTGGGTCAGGATTGCTTTGATATCGATGCGATCCTTGATTTTGTGCGCGACCGGGAGCACAAATTCCCCGGATCTTACCTGCGTCGCGCGATGGGTGGCCTTGATACCGCGCTGTGGGACATGCGCGGCAAACGCGAAGGCAAGCCGGTCTGCGCCCTGATCGGCGGCACGCCAGGACCCTTCCGAGCCTATGCCTCCTCCATGAAACGCGACATTACCCCTGCCGCTGAAGCCGACAGGCTGGTGCGCCTGCGCGATGAGAAGGGCTTTGACGCATTCAAGTTCCGCGTTGGCGCGGAAGTCGGACGTAATCAGGACGAATGGCCCGGACGCACAGAGGAGATCATTCCGACCATGCGCCGCGCCATGGGCGATGACATTGCGCTGCTCGTCGATGCGAATTCCTGCTATTCCCCTGCGCGCGCCATTGAAGTGGGGCATATCCTGCAAGACAACGGCATCTCCCATTATGAGGAACCCTGCCCCTACTGGGAGTTTGACCAGACCAAAGAGGTCACGGATGCGCTTGATATTGACGTCACCGGCGGGGAGCAGGACTGCATGATGGCCAGTTGGCGGGACATGATCAATCGGCGGATTGTCGATATCGTGCAGCCGGATGTGTGCTACCTTGGCGGTCTCTCACGCACCCTGCGGGTGGCCAGAATGGCGCAGGACGCAGGCATCCCCGTGACACCCCATTGCGCCAATCTGTCGATGGTGACGCTCTTTACCATGCACCTTCTGCGGGCGATCCCGAACGCAGGCAAGTATCTGGAGTTCTCGATTGAAGGACTTGATTACTATCCCTGGCAGGACAAGATTTTTGTGAACGATCCGTTTGCCATCACGGACGGCATGGCAACCGTGACCGATGCTCCGGGCTGGGGTGTTGAGGTCAACCCGGACTGGCTGGCCAATGCCCATCACCAGAGCAGCACCTGGGACACGTGAGCGGCAACATTTCAGGGTCCGGGTGGTGGACCTGCTGAACAGGGCGCTACCTTTGCATCAGCAGATCACCCCTTTCAGATGTCGCCCCCATGCCTTCACAGAACATCGCCCAAGCCTGCGCGCTGATTGAACGCGACCTCAGCGCACCGCACCCGATCACCGATCTGGCGCAGGCATGCGGCATGGCAGGGCATCACTTTCAACGCACATTCGCCGCCGCTACCGGAGAGACCGTCGCGGGCTACATCCGCAGCCGACGGTTGGAGCGCGCCGCCCTGCTGCTGGCCGAAACCGACCAGCGCATTCTGGACATCGCGCTTGAATGCGGGTTTGAAACGCATGCTGCACTGACGCGGGCCTTCTCCGGGCACTTTGGCCTCAACCCAAAGACATTCCGGGCTGAAGGCCTGCCCGAAGGCACCCGCGGCATCGCCCCACGCCCCTATCTGCGCCCCATCGAAAGCCAGACGCTCACATGGGACCATGACTTTGTGGACATGCCGGATCAATGGCTGTGCTGGCGCCGTGCACCGGGGATGGCAGAAGGGCGTTTCTTCCCGGACCTGACCCAGATCAGCGCCTCTTTTCAAACTCTGGCTGCGGAACTGGCAGATGCGGAGCGCAGTTTCTCCGCTGCCTACCCCAAGGGCCCAAAGGCGTTTGAGGATCCTGAGGCTGTCGCGCATTACGGCGCGCTGCTTTCGGAAAAACGTGCCCTGAACTGGCCGGAGGGATGGACCCAGATCGATCAAGGGCGCTTTGCCGTCTTTCCGCACCACGGCCCTTTGACCACCCTGCCCCTGACATGGAACCGCGCTGTGCGGGTGGGCCTTCGCCGGTTTGACCTCACCCTGCGGCCCGGCTGGATGTTTGAAACCTATCTGGCGTCCCCTTCGACAGCAGGCAGGCGGGCGTTGAGCGCGTTGATCCATCTGCCGGTCGAAAACAGCACATACGGGAAAGCATAGGTCGGCCATCGTCCTCTACCTCTGCGTGGCAACCACCACTGGAGACGACAATGACCGATACATTTCCCCCATCGCAGCCCGCCTTGCTCAGCCAGATCGTGGCAGACATCCATCACACTTCGAACCGCCAAGCGCTCTATGCCGCTCTGCATCACAAACGTGCTGCGTTGGAACCGCAAATCAACGCCTTCGAAGCGCGGCGGGAAGCATGCCCCGACGCGCCTTCCGGCCCGCTGAATGGCCTGCCCATTACCGTCAAGGATCAGATTGCCGTCGCAGGTTGGGCACGTGGGTTCGGGTTGGATCGACCATCAAAAAAGCTGGAACGCACAAGCGCTCCGCTGATCGCGCGGCTTGAGGAACAGGGCGCAGAGGTCACGGGCAAGACCGCGCTGCCGCCCAATGCCATGGACTTTCAAACCGGCAACACGCGGCGTGGCCCCACCACCAACCCGCACGATCCGCGATACACGTCAGGGGGCAGTTCAGGTGGCGGTGCGGCAGCAGTCGCTTCCGGTATGAGCGTGTTGGATATCGGCGCTGATCTGGGGGGATCGCTGCGCTTGCCTGCTGCATGGTGTGGCGTGACCTCGCTAACCCCGACGGAAGGGGCAGTGAACACGGCCGGTATGCTTCCAAAAGGTCAATCGCTGGCGCATTTTGCGCGTATTGGCCCAATCGCTGCACAGGTCCGGGATCTGCGGTTTATCTGGGACGTGATGGCCGATGAAAAGGAAAACGACATCCCCCAGCCCCAAAAGGTGGCGCTCTGGACCGCTGGGTCGTCCGCTCCATGCGACGGGATGACGCTGGACGTTTGGCAGCGTCTCCCGGCCCTCCTCGGTCAGACCAATCTGGCCGTAGCCCCCGATCCCATGTCGATGCTCTTCACCGCTGAGGTCTACCGCATGACCGGAGAGATCATTGGCCACGAAACCGGCGCTCTGATCCCTGCGTTGATCCGGTGGGTCTTGCGCCGTGACCGGAAAGCAGCGCGACAGTCCCCCGGTTTCCTGACCCATGTGCATCAAGGCTATCGCAGGGACGCAGGCCAATACGCGGACAATCTGGCCGATATGGACCGCTTCCGCGCAGAGACCCTGTCCCATTGGGCCGATGTCGATGCGCTGATCCTGCCTGTGACCGGGATCTGCGCGTTCAAACACCTGCCCCCGACCACAGACCGGGGTGGGGTGCGGCATTATGATCAGACGTTTGACACGGCAGCGGGCCCGCTGGGGTATTTCGATGCGTTAACACGGTTCACCCTGCCCGTAACCCTGATGGGCTGGCCTGTTGTCACCCTTCCAATCGGGCGGGATGGCAATGGTCTCCCGGTCGGGGCTCAGGTTGTCGGGAAGCCACATGCCGAAAGGCAAGTGCTGGCCTTGGCGCGTGCACTCGAAAAAGCCATCGCGTTTCGCGGATTGTAGGACGTGACCTGTCATGCGCGGTGGGCGCCATTGCGAAGGGTCAGGACCCCGGCTGCAAAAAATCGTAGAGCAAACCCGCGAAGATATCAGGCTTCTCCAGATGAGCCGCATGGGCGCAATCCGGCATAATGGCAAGCTGCGCGTTCGGGATGGTGCCGGACAGCTCCTGGGTCTGCTCCCAAGGGTATGTGCGGTCCTTTTCGCCCCAGATCACCAGCGTCTCAGGCGTGATCCGGGGCAGGAAATCCACACCGGACCAGGATTGCATCGCGTCCAGCCCCGCCGCGATGGCTTGCGCCGCAGATTGCTCTGCGATGGCAGCACACCCGGCATAGCCGGATGCGTCTTCCCTTTGCAGAAACCACGTGGCCGAGATGCGCCGGGCGGTTGCTGTCGGTCCATCTTGCTCTGCCCGCTTCTTGCTTTCCTCAATGGTCTCGAACCGTCCCGGCAAGACACCCGTGGCCCCGGTGCCATAAAGAACCAGACGGTTGATGTGGTCCTGGTCAAGGCGGGCTATCTCCTGCGCGATCATCCCGCCCATGGAATGCCCCAGCAGATTATAGCGCTCCACCCCTTTGCGGCGCAGCTCATCGACAACCCATTGGGCAAAACCCTTGATACTGGACAGGGCAGGCAAATGGTTGTTCGCGCCAAATCCCGGCAGATCCACTGCGATCATGTCAACCGCCCCTTCCAGATCGCTCTGGAGCGCTTCCCATTGCGCACTACCGCCCATGAAACCATGGACCAACACCAAAGGGATCACTTGCGCTGCCCTTGCACGATGCGGTCCAGGATCATCGCGCAGAACAAAATGGCAAAGCCCGCCAGAATCCCCTGCCCCACGTTTGCATATTGCAGCGCTTCCAGCACGTCTTCGCCCAAGCCTTTGGCCCCGATCAGGGAGGCCACAACAACCATCGCCAGCGATAGCATGATCGTCTGGTTGATCCCCGCCCTGATGGACGGGCTGGCGAGCGGCAGATCCACCCGCGTCAGCAGATACCATTTGCTCGCCCCGAAGGAGATCGCGGCTTCGCGCACGCTTTCCGGCACGCCGCGCAGGCCAAGGACGGTCAGGCGGACAACGGGCGTGCCACCAAAGATCATCGTCACGATAACCGCCGCAGGTTTCCCAACGCCGAAGAAGGCGATCACCGGCACCATGAAGACGAAGGCAGGCATGGTTTGCATGAAATCCATAATCGGCTGGATGAAAGCGTAAAACCGGGGCCTGCGCGCTGCGAACATGCCCAGCGGGATGCCAATCACAATCGACAGGCAGGCCGCCGTGCCCAGCAGTGCCAGCGTGGTCATCGCCGCTTCCCAAAAGCCCAAAAGCCCCATGTAGGCCAGAAACGCGCCTGAGAAAATGGCCGTGCGGATGCCCGCCGTCAGCCAGGTCAGCAGCACAATCAAACTGGCAATTACCACCCAGGGGGTCTGCACCAGCACCACTTCCAGCGCGTCCAGCAGCATGCGAATGCCAATGGTCAGCCCGTCAAAGAATGCCTCGCTGTTGCGCACGCACCAGGCGATGAAATCCTCTACCCCGCTGATGCTGGTCAGGCGGATGTTCGGGTCTGTCGGAAAGTCGCTGAGCAGGGAATAGCGCCCCGGAAAACTGTAGTGCAGCATCGCGGCCAGCAGGATCAGGCCCATGAAAAGCGCGCTCAGCACGATATGGGTGACCGGCAGGCCCGAGCGCACCGTGCGGTCCGACAGCCATTCCGAAAACCGCGCCTCAAGCGCCCAGTTGCCGACAACCGCCTGCACGGCCTTGACCACCAGCAGCAAGGCAATGCCCGTTACCACAATCGTCGGACCTTCCGCAGCGAGCGCCTCGGCCTCTGCCCGAATGCCACCGATGGTTTGCTCAAGCGACTCCACCGTGCGCCGGTAGACGTCGATCTTGTCGGAGTTGTTTTCGATGGCAGCGGCCAGCTGCTGACGGCGCAGTTCCAGCGTGCCCTCGATAGAAGCAATCCGCGCCATGGCATCCGCCGCCAGATCCCCGAACAGACCGCGCGCGATCTGGACAAAGGCGAGTGTTTCAATGATCAGAAACGGCAGCGCCCATGACCACAACCCGCGGGCCCCGAACCACACCGGGCCAAAAAGCCCCGCCATCAGGTTGAAGGTGGCCGTGAACCGGGAGGACGCGCCGATCTTGTCAAAATTGGCGATGTAATAGTCCGGGCTGGTGCGCACGAAGGTGCGGATGTTCTCGCGCCTTTCGGCGGCATAGGCCAGTGCGGCTTCGCTTTCGGTGTCTTCCAGCGGGTTCGCGCCCCGTGTCGGTGCATCGGTTGCAGTCATGATACTTCAGTTCCTTCGATCACGGTGCGCAGCAGGTCCGCGCGGGTGATGACGCCGACATCCGTGCCGTTCTCCTCCACCAGAATGCCTGCGCTGGTGTCGATTGCCAGATTGATCAACGTGCTCAGGGTTTCACTGCCATCCACGCGCGGGGCATCAGCGGGCACCGGCCCGTTTTCGGCCAGATATTTCTCCAGCGGCTGCATCACGGCATGGGCGTGCACCACCTTCAGGCGGGAAATTCCGGCAACGAAGTCCGCGACGTAGTCGTCAGCGGGGTTCATCACGATCTCTTCGGCGGTGCCGGTCTGCACCAGACGGCCATCACGCATGATCGCGATGCGGTCCCCGATGCGCACGGCTTCGTCCAGGTCGTGGGTGATGAAAACGGTGGTCTTTTTGAGGATCTTCGACAGGCGGATGAACTCATCCTGCAACTGACGACGAATGAGCGGATCAAGCGCGCTGAACGGCTCATCCATCAAGAGCACATCCGGGTTTGCGGCCAGGGCGCGCGCCAGTCCGACCCGCTGCTGCATCCCGCCTGACAGCTCGTGGGCGAACTTTGCGCCCCATGCACCCAATTCCACAATATCAAGGATCGCCGCCGCCTGCCGCATCCGGTCGTTCTTGCTGACCTGTCGGATTTCCAGCGGCATCGCCACATTGTCCAGCACCGACCGGTGCGGCATCAGTGCGAAATTCTGAAACACCATGCCGATTTTCTGATTGCGGAAGGACTGAAGCTCTTTGGGGCCCAGACCCATGACGTCTGTCCCTTCAATCTCGATCTTGCCGTCTGTTGGTTCGAGCAAGCGGTTGAAGTGGCGCACCAGCGTGGATTTCCCACTGCCAGACAGACCCATGATGCAGAAGATCTCACCCCGGTTGACGGACAGGCTGACGTCGGCCACGCCGACCACCGCATTGTATTTGGCCAAGACCTGCGGCTTGTCGAGCCCCTCTTCACGGATCGCGCGCAGCGCGTCCAGGGGGCGGGCGCCAAAGATCTTCCAAACGTTTGAAATTTCAATAACGGTATCGTCACGCATAACAGGGCACTTCCATGAAAGGGGCGATAGGCCGGTGTTTCCATATGCCGGGGCCCCAAACGGGTCGGGGCCCCGGCAATGTCATTGGGCGTTCAGATCAAAGACCCAGCCACGCATCGACGCGATCCGGGTTCGCCTCAACCCATTCGCGCGCAACCTCGGCAGGCTCACGGCCCTTGCCGCTGATTTCATAGGCAAAACCACTGACATCATCTGCTGTCAGGGAAAAGCGGCTGAAGAATTCGGCAATCGCCGGGGACCGATCCTCAAGGGAGTTGGACCATGCGATCTGCACCTCTTTCAGCGCATCCTTGGTGGCAACGCTGGATTTCTCATACCAGTCGGCGTCATCGGAAGGCTGGATCATGGTATATTTGGCAGGATCAAAAGTCGGCTCGGTCAGCATCTCGACATCGAACATGAACCAGACCGCGTGGGGCTTGTAGCAATAGAAGGCATAGCCTTCGCCCTTGGCGATGCTGTCCTTGATCCGCGCGGTCTTTACGCTTTCCTCAGCCCGGACGGGCTCAATGAAATCAAGCAGGCCATAGTCACGGGTCTTGACCTCGTTCACATTGGCCGACGCCCAGCCGGGGGCGCCGATCCACATCTCGCCTTTGCCGTTGCCATCGCTGTCCATCAATGCGGCCACATCCGGGCGGCCCAGATCGGCAATGTCGGTGATATTGTTGGCCGACGCGAAATCCTTGGACACGCAGAAGCCCTGATTGCCCTCATAGGGGTTGGAGGACAGGGTCACGGTGCCAGCTTCATCGACGTATTTCTTGGTGAAGCTTTCCTGGTTTGGCAGCCAGACATCGGGGTGCACGTCGATGTCGCCTTTGCCCTGATCCATCGCCTGAAAGATCGTGGCGTTGTTGCCGGGGACATATTCAACCGTGCCGCCGATGCGCATTTCAACCACAGCGCCCAGAAGGTGGGCAATGGCCTGTGCACCGGTCCATGTGGGAACGCCGATCTTGACTTCTTCCGCGGCAAAAGCAGGCGTGCTCAGTGCCGCCAGCAAGGTTGCTGTTACAAGTGATTTTCTAAGTGACATATGGTGGTTCTCCTTGTTGGTACGTTTTTGTTTTTAGTCGGTATATCCCGGCAATCCAAAGGTATCGGGATAGCCGAACAGGGCTGCACTGCCGCCCGTGTGCAAAAAGACGACATTGTCCATTCCGTCGAAATAGCCCTTTCGGATTTGGTCAATCAGACCGTCCAGCCCCTTGCCGGAATACACCGGATCAAAAAGCAGGCCTTCGGTCTGCGCCAGCAGCTTGACCGCTTCGATCATGCCGTCTGTCGGCAGGCCGTAGCCGGGGCCGACGTAGTTGCAGTTGGCCCGCACCGCGCTGCGGTCGATCTGAACGCCTGTGCCCAGATATTGCGCCGTGCGTTCGGCAAGATCAAAGACCATCTGCTCCTGCTTTTCCTGCGGGGCCCGGACGCCGATCCCCAGCAGATGGATGTCGCTTTGCAGCGCGGCCAGACCGGCAACCAGCCCGGCCTGCGTGCCGGAACTGCCTGTCGCGTGCACAAGCGCGTCAATGTTCAGGCCAATCCCTGCGGCTTGCTCCACCAGTTCACGGGCGCAATTGACATATCCAAGCGCGCCGATGGGGTTTGAGCCGCCGCCGGGGATGATGTAGGGGACCTTGCCGTCCTGAAGCAGGCTCTCGGCCAGCACCTCCATCTCGGCATTCATATCCGTCCCACCGCCGCGTTTGGAAATCGACGCGCCGTGCAATTGATCCAGCAACACATTGCCGTTCAGATTGTAATCTGGCTCATTCGACCCGGTGCGGTCTTCCAGCAGGATGTGGCAGGCCATCCCCAACTTTGCCGCCGCCGCTGTGGTCTGGCGCGCATGGTTGGACTGTGTCGCCCCTTGGGTGATGATCGTATCCGCCCCCTGCTTTTGCGCGTCCGCCATCAGGAATTCCAGCTTGCGCGTCTTGTTCCCGCCCGAAGAGAGCCCCGTGCAATCGTCGCGTTTGACCCACAGGCGCGGGCCACCCAGCATCTCGCTCAGACGGTCCATCGGTTCCAGCGGGGTCGGCAAATGACCCAGACGCACCTTGGGGAATCTCGCCAGCGCAATCGACAGGTCCTTGCACTTGCTGAGTGTCATTTCAGGAGAGGTTCCAGCGTCGCTCGCGGAAAGCTGATCAGAATCGGTCACGCATTTGCATCCTTGAATGGGGGTCAGGCAAAGTGTGGCGAAGGTAGATGCAGAAAAATAATGCCAATTCGTCAGGCTGCCCATACAAATAGTATGAGCAATAGGGAGATCTACCATGGACATGCGATGGCTGGACGATGTGTTGGTCCTTCTGGAGGAAGGAAACATGACCCGCGCCGCCGCGCGGCGCAACATCACCCAGCCCGCGTTTTCGCGGCGCATTCGCAGCTTTGAAGACTGGCTGGGGGTGAGCGTTCTGGACCGCGGCACCAACCGGGTTGAACTGCGGCCCTCCCTTCGGTCCAACGAAGCGGAAATCCGCGCCCTCGTACAACGGCTGCGCGATCTGCGCGGCAAGATTGCGCATTTTGACCCGGCAAGCTCCACGATCTCGATCGCCGCACAACACGCGCCGGTGTTCTCCACCTTCCCTGACATGGCCCTGCGCGCCAAACGCAGCTTTCCGGCGCTCAGGTTCCGCATGCGGGCGGGCAACCTGCGCGATTGCGTCACGCTCTTCCTGCGCGGCGATGTCAGCATGCTGCTGTGCTACGAATCCGCCAATGCAGGCCCGCTGCCCTTTGGGCAAAGCATCCGGAGGGAGCTTTGGGGATTTGACTACCTCATCCCGGTGGTGGGCGGTGCCTTGCGTTACACAGTCAGAGGCAATCAGGAATTGCCGGAAAACACACCCGCTGTCATCTATCCCGAAAACAGCTACTTCGGCGAAGTGCTGAAACAAGGCGAACGGCCCTTCGGCACCCAAGGCCATGCCGCAAACCCGGCCTGCGAAACGGCTTTCTCCAGCGGGATCAAGGAGCTGGTGCTGAACGGCATCGGCATCGGTTGGCTGCCCTACAGCATGGTCTACCGGGAGGTGGAAGCGGGGGAGCTTATCTCTCTGGGCAACAGCTATGGCAAGGAGCCGCTGGAAGTCGCCGTCTATGCGGACACCACAGATGAGATGTCCGTTGCATTGCTGGATGTCTGGAAGGTTGGCGCGCGGTAGCTGGGCGTTACGCAACCGGCGGGCGGCGGTGCTCACTGGCCAGCAAACCACATCCCACAATGATCACAGCCCCGATCAGCGCGCGGGCGGAGACGACTTCCGAAAAGACGAAGTACCCAACCACAACCGCGAACAGAATGCGCAGGTAAGGGAATGTCGCCAAAGCCGACACTTCCCCAAACCGGTAGGCCTCAACCGTCAGCAACATGCCAAGCGTGCCAAGCGCCCCTGCCGTCAAAAGCAGCGCACCATCCTGCCAACTGACGCCGGTCCAGCCAATGATCGCACCGGGCAAAGTGCCCAGACTGGCCACCAACCCGATCCAGAACATGATCGTGGCGGTATGATCCGTGCGCGCCAGCACCCGGTTCTGAAAGATCAGGATCGCCGCTGCAAAGGCCGAACACAGGCCAAAGATCACCCCCGGCGCCACGCTGAACCCATTCACGCCACTGGCCAGCACCACCCCTGCGAACCCGACCAATGTGGTCAGGCCGCGCGTCAGTCCAATCCGTTCGCCCAGAACAAAGGGCGCAAGCGCGACGACAAAAAGGGAGGTCGTGAAGGTCAGTGTGGAGGCAAGGGCAAGATCAAGTTGCAGGAAGCTTGCATAATAGAGCCACCAGCAGATCAGGCTGGTCAGCCCGCGTATGATCAGCTTGGGCCAGCGGGCGGAGGCAAAAAGCGTTGGGTTTTTGACCGCAATCCAAAGCGCCACAATGACAAGCTGGCAGAGCGAGCGGACAAAGATGATCAGCGCAAAAGGCACCTCCGGATCCAGAAACCGCAGCGCTGTCACATCAGCGGTGAAAACACCGGCAGCAGCCACCAGCAACACCGCCCCGTAACGGTTGTTGATGGCTTCCCCGCCGGTCACCCGCGTCTGTAGGGTTTGAAGGCTGCCGGGGCGATCTGTGCGATCTGGCGCATGATGCGCACCCAGGCCGCCAGCCCGTCAGAAATGGACGAAAGCCGGAAAAACTCGTTCGGCGCATGAAAGTTCTCATCCGACAGCGCAAATGAGAACATGACCGTATCAAGCCCAAGAATCCGGGAGACGATTTCGGTCAGAGGCAGGGACGCACCGATGCGCACCTTCAGCGGCGTCTGCCCCGTGGTATGCTCCAGCGCAGCCACAGCCGCCGCCAACAGCGGGTGATCTTTGGGCACCGCATAGGCACCACCCTGCCCCCGATCCGCGTATATCTCCACGGTGGCACCGGGCGGCACCTGCGCCTTGAGATGCGTGATGACCGCCTGTTTGGCCCGCTCCGGGTCCTGCCCCGGCACCAGCCGCATCGTCAGTTTGGCAAAGGCCTCATTCGGGATCACGGTTTTGGACCCCGCGCCGGTATAGCCGCCCCACATCCCATTCACATCCACCGTCGGGCGCATCCACAGCCGTTCAAGCGTGGAATAGCCCGCTTCGCCGTGGGGCACGGCACCGATGGCATCAAAGGCCGTGTCTTCGTCGTAAGGGATTGCCGCAATTTCATCCCGCTCAGCCTCTGTCGGCTCCGCCACGCCGTCATAGAATCCGGGCGCTGTGATATGCCCCTGCGCATCATGCAGCCCCGCGATCAGCCCTGACAGCACATGCAGCGGATTGGCCACGATGCCCCCGAAACGGCCCGAGTGCAGGTCTTGCGCCGCAGTCTGTACCCGCACTTCAAATCCGGCATTCCCCCGCGAACCGACATTCAGCGCCACGATATCAGGCCGCCACCGCGCCCCATCCGCCGACAGTACCGCATCGGCGGCCAGCAGATCACGGTGCCTCTCCAGAATGCCGGGCAGCGATGGAGATCCGGTTTCTTCTTCCCCTTCGATCAGCAGTTTGACGTTGATCGGCAATTTCCCCTCGACCGCGACAAACGCCGCAAGCGTGTCGAGCGCAATCATCATCGGACCCTTGTCGTCCGAAATCCCGCGCCCATAGAGCCTGCCGTCCCGTTCCGTGGCCTCAAAGGGTGGCGTCTCCCACTTGTCCAGCGGGTCAGAAGGCTGCACGTCATAATGCGCGTAGACAAGGATCGTCGGCGTGCCCGGCGCATCCAGCCGTTCGGCATAGATCGCAGGCTGACCGCTGCCGTCCGGCGGTGTCAGGCGCTGCCGGCTGTCGAAACCCATCGCATCCAGCCGCGCTTCGATGATCCGCCGTGCGTCTTCCATCCCTTGCGCCATGGCAGGGTCCGCCCCTACGGAGGGACAGGCAACAAGCGCTTTGAGCGCGTCGATCAACTGCGGCTGCCGGTCCAGCGCATGTGCAAGAACAGGGTCGGTCATTTCGTCTCTCTTCAGGTTATGCCGCCATCCACGCTCAGGATCTGGCCGCTGATCCATCCGGCTTCCTGCGCCGTCAGGAACGCGGCGGCGGCGGCGATGTCCTCGGGCGTGCCAAGCCTGCGGGTATGGATACGACCCACAAGCTGGGCCTGCCCTTCCGGACCATATGCGTCCCACTGGCGCTGGGTGGCGGGGTTGGATAGGACAAATCCCGGCGCAATGGAGTTGACCGTAATGCCATGCGGCCCAAGCTCTAAACTCAGCTGTTTGGTCAGCCCCACCAGCGCATGTTTGGCCGCCGTATAGGCATGAATACCCGTCAGACTGGGGCGCAGTCCGGCACCGGAACTGATGGTAACAATCCGCCCCCAATGGGCCGCTTTCATCGCAGGCACCAGCGCTTGGGACAGATAGAGGGACGCATCCACATTTACCGCAAAGATGCTGCGCCACGCGTCAGGGTCGACATCCTCCAGCGGCGTGCCCACCTGATTGCGCACCCCGCCTGCGGCATTCACAAGAATGCTCGGATCGCCGTGATCCAACGCTATTTCACGCCCCATTTCCTTGACCGCGGCCGGATCACCCAGATCGGCACCCACCGCAGGAAGCTCCAAACGCTCCGCCGCCACATCAAGAGCCTCACCCCGCAGATCACTGACGACAACCTTGGCCCCGTCCGCTGCCAGCCGGGTGGCGATGGCCGCACCGATACCGCCCACAACGCCGGTCACCAAGGCGGTACGGGCGCTCACCCGATCACCTTGGTCAGTTCATGGAAGGTCTCGACCGACATCTCGCGGCGGCCCTCTTCAATATCATGGATCAGCGCGACCAGCCTGTGCAGCAGTGGCGCATCAATACCGTGCCCGGCCGCAATCTGCGCAACCGCACCCACCTGCGGGTCCACTTCGGTCTTGCGTTTGCGCACGGCAAGGTCGCGGTAGATACCGGTGTGGGTCTTGGCGGTCTTGGCGTTGAATGCCGCCAGATCCGCAAGGCTCCGCAGCGCTGCGGCATCCCCGGCGCCGGGCATGAAGGCACTTGGATCAAATCCGTTGAACGGCTTGGGGTCCACCCCTTCGGCCACCGCCGTCCGCATCACCTCCCGCGCCAGCCCCATCAGGGCGGGCCCCCGTTCGGGGTCGGCAAAGTTCTCTGTCATACTGTCCGGCGTCAGGGCCGTTGCAAACAGCATCGCACCGTAGCCGAGCTTGCCCCACAGATACGCCCAGATGTCTTCGGTCAGCACCGCCTCCGGCTCAAACACCTGCAACAACTTGTGCATGCCCGCCGTGCGGTCTTGCGGCGGCCCTGCGGCCTCTCCCACCACAACCGCGCCGCGGTTGCCAAACAGGATGCGCCCCGGACCGATCCAGTCGGCACCGTAGTTCACAAAAGCCCCCATCGTGCGGGCCACCCCGATGTGGCGGGCAATCACATGTTCATTCAACCCGTTCTGCGCAGACAGCACATACCCGTCTTCAGCCAGATGCGGCGTCAATTGCGCCAGCGCGGCCTCCGTCGCCTGCGCCTTCACGGCCAGCACAATGCGGCTGTAGCTGCCTTCCAACTGGTCCGGCGTCACGCAGGGCACCACTTGGGTGAATGCCGCAACCGGGCCTTCAATCACCAGACCGGTGGTGGCGCAGGCCCTGACATGCTCGGGTACAATATCAACCATCAGAACCGGTACACCGGCGCGCGCCCAATAGGCCCCAAGGATCCCGCCAATCGCGCCCGCGCCCCAGATCAGAACCGGATCATCCATGGCCGAAGTCAGCCCAGGGTCCCTCCAGTTCAGCGCGTGTTTCTGCCACGCCCTGATCCCAGATCGCCTGCATTTCATCGTCCGGCCGCTGCCACGGCCCGCCAAATGATCCGTCCCCCAGCAGCGCGCGCGCCTGCGCGGGCGGGGAGGCTTTCATCTGCGCCATATCAACGGTTGGTTTTTCACCCTCGGGGGCCGGGGCATGGGCCAGCCGGGTCCAGGGAAAGTTCTCCATCCAATTGGCATGCGACCCGGTTGGATCAATCGACTGGATTTTTGCCCATGTCGCAGGCGCATTCCACCAGTTGTGAAACTTGACGGAGATATCGCCGTATTCGGCCATCAACTCCTGCCCCAGCGCGCCGACGGGGTTGTTGCCACCATGTCCGTTGACGATCAGGATCTGCCGAAACCCCGCGCGGCGCAGCGATGCGATGATGTCCCGCACCACCGCCATCAGGGTTTCCACCCGCAGGCAAATGGTGCCGGGATAGGCGTTGAAATAGGGGGCAAGGCCGTAGGGCATGACCGGAAAAACCGGAATGTTCAGCGGCGCCGCGGCTTCCGTCGCGACCCGTTCAGCCAAAATCATATCCACGCACAGCGACAATTGCGCATGTTGCTCAGTGGAGCCGATGGGCAGGATACAGCGCGGGTCACGGGCGGCGGCGGCTTCAACATCGCGCCAGTTCATGTCGGCCACTTTCATTGCGGTGTCCCTTCTTGCAGACTTTGCAGACCGGACGTGGCCTCAGACGGCAATTCCCCTGCCCAGTCCTGTGCGGCCAGCACAACCTTGGACATCAGTTCAGACAGCATTTGCCGCTCCCCGTCCGACAAGGCGGTCAGCATCCGCTTTTCCTGCGCTTCAAAGGCCGGGCGCGTTTCCTCAAACAGGGTCCAGCCCTTTGTGGACAGATGCAACGCCTGTCTGCGCCCGCCCCCCGGTGCCTTGTCGCGCGCTACGATCAGCCCCATCAGCTCCAGCCGGTTGATCGCGCGGCTCAGCGTGTTCTTGGGAAACCCCGAGGTGCGCGAAATGTCCCGCGCGCTGCCTCCATCGGCCAGCGCCAAGGAATAGAGCACCACATACTCCGGCCGCTTCAACCCATAGGTGTCCTGCACCCAGGTATAGAGCGGCGTGTTATACAACAGCGCCAGATAGTTGATCCGAAATGTGAAGGGGCACGGATTGCCCCAAAGCTTGGCCTCCAGCATATCCGGGCCTTGCCCGGCGCTGGTTGTGCCAAAATCTTGATCACAGGCAGTCTGTGGACCTGACATATCTTTGCTGTTCCTCTCAATCACCCCGGTGAGTTCCAAAATGAACTTGACTGCCTCATTATCTCCGCACATTCTGGAAAAGCAAGTTCCAAATGGAACACAAGATACTGTGGATGGGGCATACCGCCTTCTTCACCAACGGGAAGGGAAAATCATGAATTACCGGAAATTCCTTGCACCACTGGCAGTTGCGCTGGGTCTGACGGCGGCGGGGGCCGCGTCGGCGCAGACACTGACGATGGGGGTGCGTGGCGGACCAGAATCGATGGATCCGCATTTCTCCGCACTTGGCTCGCATGCCGAAGCAGCCAAGCATATCTTCGACACGCTGGTCTGGTCGGGCACTGATCTACAGATCGAACCGGGCCTTGCGACCAGCTGGGAACCTGTCGATGAAGACACATGGGAATTCAAGCTGCGTCAGGGTGTGAAATTCCACGACGGGTCCGACTTTGACGCCGAGGACGTGAAGTTCTCCATCGAGCGTATCCCGGTAGTGACCGGTCCGACAACCACGACCATCTATGTGCGCCGCGTGGCGTCCGTGGACATCATCGACAGCCACACTATCCACATCAACACCGATGGTCAGGCCGCCACCCTGCCCAACGACTTCATCCGCCTATTCATCGTCTCCTCCGAGGCGGCAGCGGACTACTCCACCCCTGAAACAGCCGCCGAAGGCTTCAACTCAGGCGCTGCGACGGTGGGCACGGGCCCTTACAAGTATGTCAGCTGGGAGCCCAAGGGCGATCTGGTGCTGGAACGCAACGACGACTACTGGCGCGGCATGGGCGCGTGGGAACAGGTGATCCGCAAGGAAATCCCCAACGACAGTTCCCGTCTGGCGGCGCTGAAAGCCGGCCAGGTTGATGTGATCAACTACGTCTCCTCCGTCGATTATCTGGCGCTGGAGCGGGACGCGAACATTGATGCCGTCAAAGGCGACAGTGTCTACATCATGAACCTGCAACTGGATCAGCGCGAAGACACGCCCCTTGTGCGCGCCATCGATGGGTCCGATCTGGATGCAAACCCATTCCGCGACCTGAAAGTCCGGCAGGCGATTGATCACGCGATTGACCGCCAGACCATGGTGGACATCGTCCTCGAAGGGCTGGGCAAACCTGCCAACCAGATGATGCCTCCTGGCTTCTTTGGCTCCTCCGAAGACATCCCCATGCCGGAATACAATCCCGCCAAAGCCAAGGAACTGCTGGCTGAGGCTGGCTATGCCGATGGGTTCGAAGTTGATCTCTACTGCACCGCTGACCGTCTGCCGGGTGACGGTGCGATCTGTCAGGGTCTGGGTCAGATGCTGACACAGGTGGGCATCAAGACCAATGTCAATGCGATCTCCAAGACCGTGTACTTCCCCGCTCAGGCGCGGCTGGAGTATTCCATGTTCATGAACGGCTGGGGCACCCTGACGGGTGAGGCGTCCTACACCCTTGGGGGGCTGGCGCATACCAACAACCCTGACGTCAAGCTGGGTGCGTTCAACCGCATTGAATACAGCAACGCTGACGTGGACCGGCTGTTGCAGGAAGGTGCCACCATGATGGACGCAAACCAGCGCCGCGCCACCTATGAAGAGGCGATGGAGAAGGTCATGGCGGACAAAGCCTATATCTCTCTGGTGCAGCTTCAGACCGTGTGGGGCGCAAAGGCAGGCATGCTCGACTTCATGCCGCGCTTTGACGAAGACACGCTTGCGTTCTTCATCAAGCCTGCGTCCTAATTGACCAACAGACAAAGGGGCCGGGCGGCTGATGTGTCGCCCGGCCCTTGCTTTGCCCAAAGGGAGAGCTGATGCTCGGCTTCATCATCCAGCGTTTCATGCAGGCCGTTGTGGTGATGGCTGTGATGTCGGTCATCGTGTTCTTTGGCGTCTATGCCATCGGCAATCCCATCGACATCGTGATCCCCCCCGATGCCACGCAGGATATCCGCGAAGAAGCGATCCGGCGGCTTGGCCTCGACCGGCCACTGTATGAGCAGTATTTCATCTTCATCACCAACCTCATGCAGGGCGATCTGGGGCGGTCCTTCGTCTACAACATGCCGGTGCTGGAACTGATCGGCGGGCGGTTGCCTGCGACGCTCGAACTGGTCCTGATCTCCGTCATCTCTGCCACTGTGCTGGGCGTCAGCCTTGGCATCTACGCAGGCTACCGCCCTGACAGCTGGATTTCCAAGACCATCATGGCGGTTTCTGTGCTGGGCTTTTCCGTGCCGTCGTTCTGGGTGGGCCTGATCCTGATCCTCGCCTTCGCGGTCAACCTCGGCTGGCTGCCCGCCGGGGGCCGCGGCGACACGGTTGAGATCTGGGGCGTGCCCTGGTCCTTCCCCACCCTCGACGGGCTGTCGCACATTGTCCTGCCTGCCGTGAATCTGGCGCTATTCAAACTGGCGATGATGATCCGCCTTGCCCGCGCAGGCACGCGGGAGATCATGCTGACCGACACCATCAAATTCGCCCGCGCCGCGGGACTGTCGGAGGCCACGATCCTGCGCCGCCACCTGCTGAAGCTCATCTCCATCCCCATCATCACCGTCTTTGGTCTGGAACTCGGCTCCACCCTCGCCTTTGCGGTGGTGACCGAGACGATCTTCTCCTGGCCCGGGGTCGGCAAGCTGATCATCGACAGCATTGCCGTGCTCGACCGGCCCGTGATGGTCGCCTACTTGATCCTTGTGGCCTTCCTGTTTGTCACCATCAACTTCGTGATTGACCTGACCTTTGCCCTTATTGACCCACGCGTGCGCCATGGGGCCTCTGCATGAGCGATACCAATACACCGCTGCGCCGCTTCTGGGTTGAGTTTCGGGAGAACCGGATTGCCGTTGTGGCGCTGGTCGTCGTGGCGCTGATGATCCTGCTGGCGCTTTTTGCCTCCGTCGTCTCCCCGCAGAACCCCTATGATCTGGCGAACCTGTCGCTGATGGATTCGCGCCGCCCGCCGGGCTTTGTCGGCTCCGGTGGGTATACACATATTCTGGGCACCGACCCGCAGGGCCGTGACCTGCTGTCGGCAATCTTCTACGGCCTGCGCATCTCCATCCAGATCGGGCTGGCGGCAGGGTTTGTGTCGCTCACCATCGGCACCACGCTCGGCATCCTCGCCGCTTATGTCGGCGGGCGGGTCGAGGCGCTGATCATGCGCATGGTCGACCTGCAACTGTCCTTCCCTGCGATCCTGCTGGCGCTCGTTATTGTCGCCCTGCTGGGGCAAGGCAAGGCGCAGCTGATTGGCGCACTGGTTGCCGCGCAATACGCCTATTTCGCGCGCACGGCCTATGGGGCGGCCAAGGCCGAACGCGGCAAGGATTACATCGAAGCAGCACTTGCCACCCCGCTCAGCGCGCGGCTGGTGGTCTGGCGGCACATGCTGCCCAACTGCACGCCGCCGCTCATTGTGGTGGCCACGGTGCAAATCGCCAATTCGATCTCTCTGGAAGCGACCCTCAGCTTCCTCGGCCTCGGCCTGCCGGTGACGGAACCCTCCCTCGGCATGCTCATCTCAAACGGGTTTCCCTATATGATGAGCGGCCGCTACTGGATTTCCGTCTACCCCGGTGTGGCCCTGATCATCCTCATTGTGGCCATCAACATCGTCGGCGATCAGGTCCGCGACCAGTTCAACCCGAGGCTGCGGAAATGAGCAATCCGGTCCTCAGCGTCACCAACCTGACCACCCATTTCTTCACCCGTGCAGGTGTGGTGAAAGCCGTCGACGGCGTCTCCTTCGATCTCGCTAAGGGAGAGATCATGGGCCTTGTCGGCGAAAGCGGATCGGGCAAGACCGTCACGGGCTTTTCCCTTCTGGGGCTGGTGGATGCACCGGGGCGGATTGTGGAGGGATCGGTCAAACTCAACGGAACCGAACTCACCACGCTCTCCAACACCGATCTGCGCGACCGGCGGGGGCGGGAGATTTCGATGATCTTCCAGGACCCCATCGCCACGCTGAACCCGATGCTGACCATCGGTCAGCAGATGAAGCTGGCGCTGGATGCCCACGAACGGTTGAGCACCCGTGCGGCGCTGGCACGTTCCGCTGAACTGCTCGAACAGGTCGGCATTCCTTCTGCCGCCGCTCGTCTGCGCGCCTATCCGCATGAATTCTCCGGTGGGATGCGGCAGCGTGTGGCGATTGCCATCGCGCTCCTGCACCGTCCTGCGGTGATTGTTGCCGATGAACCAACGACTGCGCTTGATGTCTCGATCCAGGCGCAAATTCTCTACCAGATGCGCGATCTGGCGGCTGAGACGGGGACCGCGATGATCTGGATCAGCCATGACCTTGCCGTGGTCTCCAGCCTCGCCAGCAAGCTCGCGGTCATGTATGCAGGCCGCATTGTGGAACAGGGGCCAACGGCCACGCTGTTGCGCGACCCGCGACACCCCTATACCGCAGGCCTCATCGCGTCGCTGCCCGCGATGGCGAAACCCGGCACACCGCTCACCCAGATCCCCGGCACCACGCCGTCGCTCCTGTCCCTTCCCCCCGGCTGCCCGTTCGCGCCGCGCTGCACTGAAGCGACAGACAGATGCAGCACCGATCCACAGATGACGCTTGATGACGACCGCGGCTGGCGCTGCTTCCATCCGGGTGGTCTGCCGGAAGGGGCCACGGCATGAGCGACTTTCTCAAGATCAACGATGTCAGCAAGGTCTTCGGCCCGAAACTGACCACCGGCGAAAAGATCGCCGCCAAGCTGGGCAGCAAGGTGGAGACGCGCTCCGTCCGCGCGGTGTCCGATGTCACACTCTGCGTCCGCAAAGGCGAAACGCTGGGTCTGGTTGGCGAATCCGGTTGTGGGAAATCCACGCTGGGGCGGGTCATCGCAGGCATTCTGCCGCCCACCTCCGGCACCGTCGCCATCGACGGCGCCCCGGTGATGGAGAACGGCACCAAGGTCACCACCCGTGTGCAAACCGTCTTTCAGGACCCGTTCGCCAGCCTTGATCCGCGTATGAAGGTGGGTGACACGGTCTCCGAAGGCCCCATCGCCCACGGGCTGACCACCCGGTCAGACGCCCGACACTACGTTGCCACATGGTTCGAACGTGTCGGGCTGGATCCGGTCTGGGTCGACCGCTACCCCCACCAGTTTTCCGGCGGGCAGCGCCAGCGGATCGCGATTGCCCGTGCGCTGGCCATGCAGCCCGATGTGCTGATCTGCGATGAACCTGTCGCCTCGCTCGATGTCTCCATCCAGGCGCAGATCATCAACCTCTTTCTGGAACTCACCCGCGATCTGAACCTGACCTGCGTGTTCATCAGCCACGACCTGTCCGTCGTGCAGCACGTCAGCGACCGGGTCGCCGTGATGTATCTGGGTCGCATCGTTGAACTGGGGCCGGTTGCAGACGTCTTCGGCACCCCCGCCCACCCCTATACGGCCGCGCTCTTTGGCAGTGTGCCCAAACTTGTTGTCGATGCGGATGAACTGGTGCGCTTCGACACCATCGAAGGCGAAGTCCCCTCGCCCCTCTCGCCCCCCTCTGGTTGCTACTACCACCCCCGCTGCCCGCTCGCCGGGCCGACGTGCAAAACCACGCAACCCCTGACGCAAAGCGTGTCAGACCTGCGCGCCGTGGCCTGCCATCATTATGCGCAGCAAATGGCCACAAACAAAGCTGGCTAACCGCCCCGCACCACCGGGAACAGATCGCAATCCAGCGGGTCGCCGGGCTGAATGCCCGGATCGCGCAGCATCGGTTGCAGGTTGGGACGCGGGTCATAGGTCGCATCCGCCCCCGCCCACCGGATGATATACGCCCGGCGCTTCTGCGTGAGGCTGGAATTCCCCGGCGCGCCATGCACCGTCAAACCATGGTGCAGCGTGCAATCGCCCGGCTCCATCTCATATTGCGCGAACTCATATTGATCGCGGTTGGCATCAATATCAGGCACCTCAGGCAGGTCTTCCTTGTAAAGGTCCTTGTCCTTGAAAGAGACCGCCTTGAACCGCTGGCCCCACTTGTGGGAGCCCTTGATGTACTCAACCGCGCCCGTCGCGTTGGTGACCGGATCAAGCGCGATCCACATCGTCGCCACCTGATCGCCCGCCACTGGCCAATAGGTCTGGTCATGGTGCCAAAGCGTCGGCGTTGAAGTGCCAGGATCCTTGATCAGGAACTGATCGAAGATCACGTTGATCTTCTCTGACTGCAAGACGGCGCTGGCCATATCAGCCGCGGGAGAGTGCCAGACGAACTCTTTCAACGGCGGATGATGAGCCCAGACAAAGGTATCACCAAAAAACCGTCCCGTGCCTTCGCGGGAGGCATCCACGGCCATGGGGCTGGGGTTGCGGGTGTTTTCCTCAGCCATGTCGCGCAGGAGGCCGATTGTTTTGGCATCAAAGAACTGGCGCAGACACACCACACCGTCGCGGTCGAATGTGTCTATTTCATCCTGAGTGATCGCGCGGATAGGGGCGTAGTGCATCGGTCGGCTCCTCCTGCAAAGGCTGTGACCCAGCCTAGCGGGTGACCACCCGCCATGTCTACACGAGGTCCCGCACCGGGGGGCCAGACGCCTTCAGGATCTAGCTCAGGCCGTATGCAGCCCATGCCCAGACCATGGCCACATAGGTCAGCTGGTGCAATGTCTGATCGAAACCAAACGCCCGCCAGTATCCCGCATCAGCAGGTGTATGGGCCTTGATATCAGAATACCGGCCTTTGCCCCAATCGATGTGGTAGTGCACCAGCCATTCAGCCAGAACAATCCACAAGACAACGCCCGACAGCGCTCCCATCACGAAAAACGCCAAAGCCGAGCCGACTGCGTGGATGCCCGCATGCTGGGCGCGGCCCAGATGCACATACCGACCGCGTCCGTCCAACATGCGCGGGGTCTGCAGATAGAAATCCGCTAACATATGTTTCACCTGCAGCAGGACCAGCAGGATCAGCACATCATTTAAAACGTCGAACAAACACACACTCCACGCAGTTACACCACCAGCCTAGTGCGCCCTGCCCCGCGCAGCAACATTCCTGTGGTTAAGACCAAAGCACTTGGTTCTGTCGCCCTTTCCTTGCTACCCTGTCCCAACGCCGTTGCAGAGCCCGCGGGGGACACTGCAGTTTATCCGAATTGGACTGCCACCATAGAACGCTCGATTTTTGCATTCATCTGGAAATACTCCAAACGTGACCAACTGATCCTGCTGCTTGTCACGATCACATTGTTTCCATTGCTTTATCTGACGCTTGAACTGCCCAAGCGGATCATCAATGACGCCATTGGGGCGGGCTCTCCGGTGGTGGATGTCTACGGCGTTCAGATGTCGCAGATCATGTTCCTGGGCCTTTTGTGCGGGCTGTTTCTGCTGTCGGTTTTTGTCCACGGCATCATGAAAATGCGCATCAACACGATGAAAGGTGTGCTGGCCGAACGGCTGTTGCGGCGCCTGCGCTATACGTTGATCGCCCGCATTTTGCGCTTCCCCGCCCCCTATTTTGAACGGACCTCGCAAGGGGAACTGGTGTCGATGGTCACCTCCGAATCTGAACCGATGGGCGGTTTGATGGGAGATGCGCTGGCCCAACCGGTGCTTCAGGCAGGGCAGATGCTGACCATTCTGGGGTTTCTGTTTTTCCAATCCATCACCTTCGGCCTTGCCGCCTGCGCGCTGATCCCGTTGCAGGCTTGGCTGATCCCCCGTCTGCAAAGGCGCATCAACCTCTTGAACAAGAAACGCGTGCAACAGGTGCGCGCGCTGGCAGCGGAGATCGGGGAAGGCTCGGTCGGGGCGGCGTCCCTGCGCACCAATGGGGGCGTCCGCTACCGGATGGCGATGATTTCCGACCGGTTGGGGCATCTTTATTTCATCCGGTTTGATATCTTCCAGAAGAAGTTCTTCATGAAGTTTATCAACAACTTCATCACACAGCTGACGCCATTCTTTTTCTATTCCATCGGGGGCTACCTGACGATCAAGGGGGAGATCACCGTCGGCGCGCTGGTGGCCGCATTGGCCGCCTACAAGGATCTGTCCAGCCCGTGGAAAGAACTGCTGGCATACTACAACCAGACGCAGGACATGTCGCTGCGCTGGGACACGATCATGGAACGCTTCGCGCCCAAGGGCATGGTTGAAGCCCAGCTGTTCGACGGGGAGCCTGACGCCATCCCTGCCCTGAACGGTGACATCGAACTGGCAGGCGTCACGGTACGTGATGAAGACGGCAACCCCGTTCTGGAAGACCTGAACACTACGTTGCGCGCGGGCACGACCATCGGCATCACCGCCCCCAAAGACGAAGACCGCCGCGCTTTTGCCGAACTGCTGATCCGCGAAATCCCGCCCGCCAGCGGGAAAGTGATGTTGAGCGGGCTCGATCTGGCGGAACTGCACCAAGGCGTGATCTCGGCCCGAATCGGGCATGCGACCTCCCGACCTGTGATGTTCATGGGCAGCTTTGGCGACAACGTCCTGATGCCGCTGAAACATGCGCCACAAAATGACCAAGGCGATCCCCGGCTCATGAAAGAGGCCGCCGGATCCGGCAACAGCCTTGATCCCGTTACAGCGGAATGGATTGACCCCTCTCTGGCCCGCATGGAAAGCACGCTGGAACTGCGCGACTGGTGGCTGGGGCTGGTAGAAGGCATGGGCCGTGGCAACGCGCTGTTCCGGCGCGGGTTGGATCAGCGTTTCAGCCCCGAAAGCTATCCCCGTCTGGCACGGCAACTGGTTGATCTGCGCGCTGAACTGGCCGCCACCCTTTCGGACGCGGCGTTGTCGCAATACGTCCATTTCTTTGATGAAGATGCGTATAACCCGGCCCTGCCCGTGGGCGACAACCTGATGTTTGCCACGCCGCGTGTGCCGATCACGGTTGACCTGCTGTCAGGGCATCCGCACTTCATGCAGCTTCTTGTCGAATTCAATCTGGAACAGGACCTGCTGCAACTGGCCGTCGACATGATCGACCTGCTGCGCCAGATTTTCGGCATGGACGGCACCGATCACCCGCTGTTCCGCAATCTGGGGCTGGAAGCGGAGAGCTATGAGAAAGGGGTCGATCTGGTCGCGAAGAAACGCAAGGATCTGCCGCTTTCATCTCAGGAAGAGGCCCATCTGATCGCCGTCCCCTTTGTCATATCGGCCGAGCGGATCGGGGCGGCTTTCCCTGAGAATATGAAGACGCGGGTGCTGTCCATGCGGCGCGACCATGGGCACGCTTTGCAGGAACGGATGGATGACCTCTTTGCCCTCTTGCGCGCGGATGAATGCGTGCCGGGCCTGTCGGTTCTTGAAAACGCGCTCTATGGGAAAATCTCGGAAAGCGCGGGTTCCAAAGGGGATGAAGTCCGCCGTGTTGCGGCCAACCTGCTGATCGAAAAGGGGATCGACAGGCTTGTGCCAGGGCTGATCTTTGACATGCCGATCACCCTTGGCGGCAGTAACCTGCCTGCGCTTTATGCGGAATTGCTGGCGGTCAGCCGCGCTTCCATCAAACGGCCGGACATTCTGATACTGGATGCGGTGCTGGCCAGCTATGATGCGGACACGCAGCGCGCGCTGTTCGACAAGTTGCGTGATCTGCTGCCGGAAACCACGTTGATCTTCCTCAATACCGCGCATGAGGACATCAGCCGATTTGACACCCATTTTGAACTGCAACAGGGGCGCATCGTGGGCGACACGGCACAAAGTGACACAGGTGAAGAAGGCGGCGTTGGCGCGGATCTGGCCCGCAAGCTGGCCACCTTGGAACAAACCGATCTGTTCTCGGGCCTTGATCGGAAACAGCTGCGCCTGCTGGCGTTTGGCGCGCGCTGGTATAAGGCAAAACCGGGGGAATACGTCTTTCACAAGGACGATGATCCCAGCGACGGCGCCTATGTGGTGGTGGAAGGCGAAGCAGACCTGCTGCTCCCGCAGAGCGGGGGGGAAGACACCCTCATCGGCACCATCGGGTCCGGCAAACTGGTGGGGGAGCTTGGCCTCATCCGCAATGTGCCGCGCGCGCTGGATATGAAAGCCGCGACCGAACTGACCTGCCTGCGCATCGGCGCGGAAGAATTCCTCGCCGTGGTGGAGAACGACGCATCAACCGCCTACAAGCTGCTTCAAGTGGTTGCAGGCTACGTCACGAACTAGGACCAGCGCACCGCGCGCAACGGCGGCGCGCTGGCATAATGCGCCCGTTACCCGCCCGCGATCTGCTTGGCTTTCTCCACCAGCACTTCGGCCTGACGGATCGACGCATAATCAATCAACCGTCCATCCAGGCTGACCGCTCCTTTGCCTGCGGCTTCGGCTTCTGCCATGGCTTCCAGAATGCGTTTTGCCTTGGTGATCTCCGCTTCCGACGGGCTCATCACCTCGTTTGCCAGCGCGATCTGGCTGGGGTGGATGGCCCATTTACCTTCACATCCCAGCACTGCGGCGCGATACGCGGCTGCCTTGTACCCCTCAGGGTCCTGAAAATCACCAAACGGCCCGTCAATTGGACGCAAACCATTGGCACGCGCGGCCACCACCATCCGGGCCAGCGCATAGTGCCACATGTCGCCCCAATGGGTGTCCCGGCTGCCGTCAGCAGCAGGGTCGGTCAGCACGGCGTAATTCTCATTCACCCCGCCAATGACCGTGGTGCGCGCGCGGGTGGAGGCGGCATAATCCGCCACACCGAAATGCAGGCTTTCATTCCGCTTGGATGCGCCCGCAATTTCCGAGATGTTCTGCATCCCCAAAGCGGTCTCGATGATATGCTCGAACCCGATGCGTTTTTTGTAGCCCTTGGCGTCTTCGATCTGCGTCACCATCATGTCGACGGCATAGACATCCGCCGCCGTGCCGACCTTGGGTACCATGATCAGATCAAGCCGCTCGCCCGCTTGTTCCACCACGTCAACCACGTCACGGTACATGTAATGTGTGTCCAGCCCGTTGATCCGAATCGACATGGATTTGGTGCCCCAGTCGATTTCATTCAGCGCCTTGATGATGTTCTTGCGCGCCTGTTCTTTCTCGTCCGGCGCCACCGCATCCTCAAGATCAAGAAAGATCACATCAACATCAGATTTCGCAGCCTTTTCAAACATTTCTGGCTGACTGCCGGGCACGGCCAGTTCAGAACGGTTCAGGCGGCCGGGGGCCTGTTCGACGGGGTGGAATGACATGATCTGCTGCCTTTCTAGCAAGTAATAATATTGCGGCAGATAGGTTGAGAATGAACGATTATGTCAAGGAGAGTTTCGGTCTATCTGGGTATACCGTCGCCCTGATCCCGCTCAAGCGCCAGCCGGGAGGAGTAGTAAAACGCGATGGCCTGCGCCCGGTTTTTGACCGACAGTTTTTCAAAGAGGTTGGACAGGTGAAACTTCACCGTGTTGATCGAAATCGACAGCTCTTTGGCCAGCTCGCGGTTCGTCAGCCCCTTTGACAGCGCCTCCAGCATGACCCGTTCCTTGCGGGACAATTGATGGATCGGATCTGACTGCAACTCCCGCACATCGAGGAAGGGAAACACCATCTTTCCCGCCGCAACGTCCATGCAGGTTTCCAGCAACGTCTCCGCCGCGCTGGATCGCGGGGCAAAGGCCGCCGCACCTGCCGTCATCGCGAGACGCGGCAAATCGCCGGTATCCTCGGCATAGACCACCACCCGCGGTGCATTGGCCTGATCGCGCAGCACTTCGATCAGCTTCGCGCCGCCCAGCGCCGGCAGGTTCCAGTCAATCACGCCAATCTGCACCGGCACCCGCATGACCGTGCCCAGAAACCCTTCCGCCGTGGCCGATGTGGCCACCAGAGAGAATCGCGGATCACGGTCAATAATCTCTGACAGGGCCGACAGAACCAGCGGATTGCTGTCCGCCAGCATAATCCCAATCGGCGCCCCAGAATCGTTAACACTTTGATTCATATTTACTTATTCCAATTTACTACCCATTTGGGTGGCTTCACAAACGGTATACAATGGTATTTTTACACCTTTGGGTGGGTAAATCCCCACCCATATAGATACCCAAAAGCAGGAGTAAGGGGCGTTGTGGTAAATGTCCACGCCCATATGGTTCCTCTCAACCCTGCGAAATGACCGTTGTCTTCCGCAGGAACAGGAGGAGCCCACATGACCAACGTATCCATCTTTCCACAACTCGACATTCCCCAGACCATCGCAGCCGGTCCCGGACCTGGCAACACCGATGCCCGCGTGCTGGCGCGGTTCGCAGGTGCAGGTTTAGCGGATCACATGCACCCGGATGTCCTGCGTGGCATGGTCGAATGCAAGCAGATGCTGCGCGAGGTCATGGGCACCGACAACATCCACACCTACGGCGTCGCCGGGACGGGGTGGAGCGGTCTGGACGTGATGTTCAGCGCCGTGATGCCCGGCGACAGTGTCGTGATGTTCGTCAATGGCACGTTCTCCGGCATCGACGGGCTGACCGTCCGGATGAAAGCCGCCACCGCTGAGGAACTCGCCGCCAACCCCATGGATCCGCAGCCCGCCAGCGTGACAATCATCAATGTGCCCCATGGCCAGTCCGTCACGGCCGAGATCGTGGACAAGGCGCTCGCCACGCACAAACCAAAATGGGCCGCGATGGCGCATTGGGAAACCGGTTCAGGCCGGGTGAATGACATCCAAGGGTTCTCCGATGCTTGCGAGGCGCATGGCGCAATGGGACTGGTCGATGCCGTCTCCTCGCTCGGCGTGGAAAACTTCCGCATTGACGACTACCCCGGTGTGCACGGCTGGGCCTCCTGCCCGCAAAAAGGCATCTGCTGCCTGCCGCTGACCTATGCACCGGTGTCCTTCACCGATCGCTACATCGACACCCTCAAGCAGACCGGCACCCGCACCTTTGTGCACCACCCGATCCTTGAGGCGCGCCATTGGGGCATCATCGACGGTCAGGACGTGGCAACCGGCACCTATCACCGCACCCACAGCGCCTACGCCGTTGCCGCCTTCCACGAAGCGCTGCGCATCACCCTGCAACAGACCGTTGCCCAGCGCGCCAAGGATTACGCTTTCCATGAAGCCGCGCTGAAGGAGGCTGTCACCGCGATGGGCTGTGACGTGACCTCCAACATGACATCGCTGATTGTCCTCAACCTGCCCGAAGACATGGCAGGCCGCGAGATGGAACTGGTGCAGCATTGCCGCGCGCAGAATTTCGGCATCTGGCCCACCCTGTCCGAACCCGTGCAGGTGCGCATCGGCATCCTGAACCTGCTGAACGAAGCCGCCATCACCGATATCGTCACCCGCTTCGGCGATGCGATGCGCGCACTTGGGGTCACCTTTGATCAGGCCGACGTGACCGCCGCACTGGATCGTCATTACCGCCGGGCCATCGCCGCCGAATAACGCCCGCAACGTCATACCTTTGGGAGGAGGGAAGATGGACATTCACGAATATCAAGCCAAGGAAGTGCTCTCCAATTTCGGGGTGGCCGTGCCGGACGGCGCGCTCGCCTATAGCCCCGAACAGGCCGCCTACCGCGCCCGCGAGTTGGGCGGGGAGCGGTGGGTCGTCAAGGCGCAGGTCCACGCCGGTGGGCGCGGCAAGGCAGGCGGTGTCAAAGTCTGCGCCAGCGACGTTGAGATCCATGATGCCACCGACGCGATGTTCGGCCAGAAGCTGGTCACGCATCAAACCGGCCCCGAAGGCAAAGGCATCTACCGCGTCTATGTTGAGGCCGCTGTGCCGATTGATCGGGAAATCTACCTCGGTTTCGTACTGGACCGGACATCGCAACGGGTGATGATTGTCGCCAGTGCAGAAGGCGGGATGGAGATTGAGGATATCTCGGCCGACAAACCCGAGAGCATCGTGCGTGCGACCGTCGAACCCGCCGTGGGCCTGCGCGAATTTCAGTGCCGTCAGATCGCCTTCAAACTGGGGATCGAAGCGTCGCTGGTCCAGCAGATGGTACGCACCCTGCAAGGCTGCTACCGCGCGTTCACCGAACTGGATGCCACCATGGTAGAGATCAATCCCCTTGTGGTGACTACAGACAACCGCGTCATCGCGCTGGACGCCAAAATGACCTTTGATGACAACGCGCTCTTCCGCCATCCACAGATCAGCGAGCTGCGCGACAAGTCCCAGGAAGATCCGCGTGAAAGCCGCGCGGCGGACCGTGGCCTGAACTACGTGGGTCTTGACGGTAACATCGGCTGCATCGTGAACGGTGCGGGTCTGGCGATGGCCACGATGGACACCATCAAACTCGCCGGGGGGGAGCCTGCGAACTTCCTCGACATCGGCGGCGGCGCCACGCCTGAGCGTGTGGCCAAAGCCTTCCGCCTCGTCCTGTCGGACAAGAACGTACAGGCCATTCTGGTGAACATCTTTGCAGGCATCAACCGCTGCGACTGGGTCGCCCAGGGGGTGGTGCAGGCGTTGCAGGACGTTGATGTGGACGTGCCCGTTGTCGTGCGCCTTGCGGGCACGAATGTGGAAGAAGGCCAGAAGATCCTCGCTCAATCCGGCCTGCCGATCATCCGCGCCGCCACCCTGAACGAAGCCGCCGAACGCGCCGTGGGCGCGTGGAAGAACGATCTGGCGCAAGCCACCAACGTGAGGGCCGTATCATGAGCATTCTGATTGAGCGCGACACCAAAGTCATCGTGCAGGGCATTACCGGCAAAATGGCCCGGTTCCACACCAAGGACATGCTGACCTATGGTACCAATGTCGTGGGAGGCGTGGTGCCCGGCAAGGGCGGTGAAACGGTTGAAGGTGTGCCCGTCTTCGACACGGTTGAGGACGCCGTTGCCGCGACAGGCGCCGAAGCCTCGCTGGTTTTCGTGCCGCCCCCCTTTGCCGCCGACAGCATCATGGAAGCCGCAGATGCGGGCATCCGCTATTGCGTCTGCATCACCGATGGCATTCCCGCGCAGGACATGATCCGGGTCAAACGCTACATGTACCGCTACCCCAAGGAACGCCGCATGGTGCTGACCGGGCCGAATTGTGCAGGCACCATCAGCCCCGGCAAAGCGATGCTGGGCATCATGCCGGGTCACATCTACCTGCAAGGTAATGTGGGTATCGTGGGCCGCTCCGGCACGCTGGGCTATGAGGCCGCGGCACAGCTCAAGGAACGCGGCATCGGGGTCTCTACCTCCGTCGGCATCGGCGGGGACCCGATCAACGGCTCCTCTTTCCGCGACATTCTGGAGCGGTTTGAACAGGACCCTGACACCCATGTCATCGCTTTGATTGGTGAAATCGGCGGCCCGCAGGAAGCCGAAGCGGCGGAGTATATCCGCGACCACATCTCCAAACCCGTCGTCGCCTATGTGGCTGGTCTGACCGCCCCGAAGGGCCGCACGATGGGGCACGCCGGCGCGATCATCTCCGCCTTTGGGGAAAGCGCGTCTGAGAAAGTTGAAATCCTCTCTGCTGCGGGTGTGACCGTGGCCGAAAACCCCGCCGTGATCGGCGAAACAATTGCAAAAGTGATGGAGGCCGCGTGATGGCTGTGAAACCCAATATCCTTGTGACCCGCCGCTGGCCCGCTGTTGTTGAACAAAAGCTGGCCGAAACCTACAACGTGGAACTCAACCGCTCTGACCGCCCGTTGTCGCCGTCGGACTTCCGCGATGCGATTGGCCGCTTTGACGCGGTGCTGCCCACCGTGACGGACAAGATCGGGCCAGAAGCGCTGGATGTGCCGCGTGCCCAGACCAAGATCCTTGCCAACTACGGCGTGGGGTTCAATCACATCGACGTGGACACCGCCGCACGGCGGGGGATCGCAATCACCAACACGCCCGATGTCCTGTCCGAATGCACCGCTGATCTGGCGATGACGCTGATGCTGATGGTCGCTCGCCGGGCGGGGGACGGCGAACGTGAATTGCGCGCAGGCAACTGGACAGGCTGGCGGCCCACGCATCTGGTGGGCACCAAAGTGTCGGGCAAAACGCTGGGCATCATCGGCTTTGGCCGCATCGGCCAGCAGATGGCGCGGCGCGCGCATTTCGGCTTTGGGATGGATATCGTCGTCTACAACCGCTCTGCGGTCGATCCGGCGGTGCTGGCGCAATACAACGCACGGCAGGTCGACACGATTGAAACCCTGCTGCCGCAGTGCGACTTCGTCTCCCTCCACTGCCCCGGCGGGGCGGAGAACCGGAACATGATCAACTCAGCCCGTCTCGATCTGATGAAAGAAGATGCCTTCCTGATCAACACCGCCCGTGGTGAGGTCGTGAACGAAAGCGCACTGGCGCAGGCCTTGATGTTTGACACCATCGGCGGTGCCGCGCTCGACGTGTTCGAAGCCGAACCCCGGATCAATCCGATGCTTGCCCAATGCGACAATCTGGTGATGCTGCCCCACCTTGGCAGCGCCACACGGGAAGCGCGTGAGGCGATGGGGTTCCGGGTCCTCGACAACCTCAACGACTTCTTCGAAGGTGCCGCCCCCCGCGACCTTGTCGCCTGATCGGAGCCTCCATAGCGAAACAGAAGGGGGCCAAAGCGCCCCCTTTTTCTATAGCGTACTCAGATCGGTGATCCCGCATTGCGCCATCGCGATGCTCAGCTCATCGCTCAACACATCCCACAGCGCGTTCAACCCGGCCTCTCCGCCTGCCGCGATGGCGAATTGCAGGATGCGCCCGAAAAAGGCGAAATCCGCGCCACTGCTCAGCACCTTCAACACATCTTCGCCTGACCGCAGGCCACTGTCGAAAAACAGCGGGAAATCCGGGCCGACAGCGTCCCGGATCTCCGGCAGGACGCCAAACGGCGACGGCGCGCTTTCCAGCTGCCGCGCCCCGTGGCTTGAGACCTGAATCGCATCAACGCCCCTGTCTTTCAGCATCTTCGCGTCTTCTGCATCCAGCACGCCCTTGACCACCAATTTGCCCGGCCAGGCCTCCCGCATGCGGGTCAGCGTGTCCCAATCCGCCGCCGCGCGGCTTTCGGTGCGGTCAAAATCGTATCCCGGCATGTCAAAATTCGCCATCTGCGGCTTGCCGTGAAAAAGGCTCGTCAGGGACCATTGCGGATGCAGCGCGAAATCAATGAACTGCTTGGGGCCGATGCGGAACGGCATCTTGAACCCATGGCGCAACTCGCGCGGGCGGCGGCCCACTTCGGGCACGTCCACGGTCAGCACCAGCGTCTTGTACCCCGCCTGCCGCGCGCGATCGACCAGCTTGAAGGTGCCCGCGCCATCGCCGCTGAAGTAAATCTGAAACCACGCATGGCCGTCGGCCACCTCGATGATCTTTTCCAGCGGCGTGGAGGCAACGGTCGACACCCCATGCGGCACCTTATGGCGCGCGGCCAGCCGCGCCAGCATCAGATCAGCGCCGGGCCAGGACAGATTGCACATGCCCATGGGCGCGATCCCAAAGGGCCGCTCCGCCGGGGCATCAAACAACGTGGTGGTCAAGGAGCGGTTGCTGACATTCTTGAGGATACGCGGCCGCAGCGTCATCGCATCCAGTGCCGCGCGGTTCCTGTCCGCCCCCGTTTCCCGGCCAGCCGAGCCGTCGATGTAGTCAAACACCATCCACGGCAACCGGCGTTTGGCCAGCCTGCGCGCGTCTTCAGCAGAATGGATGCCCTGTGCGCTCATGCCGACACCCACGCTGGCAGGCCAGCCTCTACGCGCCGCGCCGTTGGCCCCTGCCCAGTCGTCTTCGTTCTCAACGCCCGTCACTCCCCTTCGCCACATCGCCGTGATGCCCGTGACCGCTGAGTACATCGCACAGGTGTCTCGCACAATAGACCCGCCGCCGCCCAAACACGCCAATTCACCCGGTTTCCCCTGCGCCACATCTTCCCGATTGCACCCGCCAATTAAGCCAAGAAGATGCCGAGGCTGACTTAAAATTGTTACCTTCGGTCCCTAGCACTTTGTCCGGGGAGCAGTGCTGCTTGGTCTCGGTGTATCGATCTGTTGGCGACTTGTCCGACGTCGGATGTTCATGAATCTGGCTGCTCTCCACCGCGCGAATTCCACGGATAGAACATTCACATAGGAACGACGATATGCCCTCAACGATACCTGCCACTGACATCCACTCTGCCTCTGCAAACGGCATGGACGTGCCCATCGCAAGCGCCGAAGTGACCTTCTCCATCGCTGCCGAGTTTGTCGGCGCGGGCGGCGAA
This sequence comes from uncultured Sulfitobacter sp., assembly GCF_947500075.1. Classification (GTDB taxonomy): domain Bacteria; phylum Pseudomonadota; class Alphaproteobacteria; order Rhodobacterales; family Rhodobacteraceae; genus Sulfitobacter. The sequence goes on from NZ_CANMQS010000007.1 coordinate 183,109, forward strand.
GGGGCCTCCGAAGTGGTCGCGCATGAGGATGGCAAGCTTTACGTCACCAACGGCGCCGAGGATCAGATCGACGTCTTCGACATCGCCACCAACAGCCTTTCGATGTCCATCACCCTTGGGGATCTCGATGGTTATGACGGGGTTCAATCCGTGGCGGTCAAGAATGGCGTGGTTGCTGCGGCCATCGCCCGCCCCAACGCCGACGTGACCGTGATCGACGGCACGATTGAGCAATCCCAACCCGGTTTCGTGGCCTTCTTTGACGCCGCCACCGGCGATCTGTTGTCGCGCGTGGATGTGGGCAACCTGCCCGATGCCGTGACTTTCAACGCCGATGGCACCACCCTGCTGGTCGCGGGCGAAGGGGAGAAAAACGACGACAGCGATCACGAGGATAACCCGCTGGGCACCGTCGCCCTGATCGACGTGACCGATCCCGAAACACCCGTTGCCACGATCCTCGATTTCACCGGGTTTGACGGCACCGAAGACGCGCTGCGCGCAGCGGGCGTTCGCATTCAGGACGGCACCAGCTTTGGCGAGGACGCAGAGCCGGAATACATCGCCGTCAGCCCGGATGGCACCACCGCTTTCGTGTCGCTTCAGGAAAACAATGCCATCGCCAAGATCGATCTGGCCACCGGCACTGTGGCTGAGGTGTTCTCCCTCGGCACGGTGGATTTCAGCACCGACAGCATGCTCGACCCCAATGACAATGGCGAAATCGACATCCGCCATTTCGACAATCTGGTGGGATTTCGCATGGCAGACGCCATCGCCAGCTTTGAGATTGACGGCCAGACCTACATCGCCACCGCAAACGAAGGTGACAGCCGCGATTTTGACGAAGACCGCGTGGACGACCTGATCGGCGACCTCGATGAAAGTGTCGATCCAACCGGGCTGGAGCGGCTCGAAGTCTCCACCACCGATGGCGATACGGACGGGGACGGCGACATTGACGTGCTGCACACTTTCTCCTCCCGCTCGTTCTCCATCTTCGATGACGACGGCAATCTGATCTTCGATTCCGGCCCGGAGTTCGAACAGATCATCGCCAACCTCGCCCCTGAGCGTTTCAATGATGACGACGGCGATGATGGAGAGGACAGATCAGACGCCAAAGGTCCGGAGCCGGAGGCCATCGTTGTCGGCGAAGTCGGCGGCAGCACCATGGCCTTCATCGGGCTGGAGCGCGACAGCGGCGTGATGATCTATGACATCAGCGATCCGGCAAATGCGCATTTCGTGAACTACATTCCACCTGCCTTTGTTGAAGGTACAGAAGAGGGCGACGTGGCCCGCCAAGGCCCCGAAACCATTGCATTCATCCCCGCAGAAGACAGCACCTCCGGTCAGGCGCAGATCGCCGTGGCATACGAGATTTCAGGCACCACCATCGTCTACGATCTGCAAGCAGCGGTGCCAGAACTCAGCATCGGGGAGATCCAAGGCGCGGGCCATCTCTCTGCCTACGAAGGACAGGACGTGCGCACAAATGGCATCGTCACCGCCATTGATGGCGCAGGCTTCTACATGCAGGATCCCGAAGGCGACGGTGATGACGCAACCTCTGACGCGATCTTTGTCTTCACCGGCTTTGGCAATACCGATGTGGTCAGCATCGGTGACGCCATCGACATTCAAGGCACTGTGGGCGAATTCATCCCCGGCGGCGCCAGCAGCGGCAACCTCTCAACCACCCAGATCAGCAGTGCCACAATCGAGGTGCTGAGCAGCGGCAATGCCCTGCCTCAGGCCGTCCTGCTGGGCGGCGCAGGCCGGACCCCGCCCACAGATGTGGTGATTTCTGACAGCGAACTGCCCGTGAACCTGCAAGACGACCCCGGCACCTTTAACCCCGAAACAGATGGCATCGACTTCTTCGAAAGCCTTGAAGGCATGCTGGTCGCAGTGGATGCCCCCACCGCCGTTTCCGCCACCAACCGCTTTGGCGAAACATGGGTGGTGGCCGATGACGGCGCGGGCGTGACCTCCCCCACGGGCGGGCTGAATGATCGGGGTGGGCTGACGATCAACGCCAACGCCGAGGGCACCGGGGATCTCAACCCCGAAAAGATCCAGATCCAATACGACCCCGATCTGCTGCCCGAGGGTTTTGAGCAATTCGACATGTTTGTCGGCGATTTCCTCAGCAACATCACCGGCGTGGTCGACTACGGCTTTGGCAACTACGAAGTCCGCGTGACGGAGGTCTTTGGCATTGAAGCCCCCACCACCAACGACCGGGAGACCACCGCGCTCTCCGGCTCAGAAGACCGACTGTCGGTGGCCACCTACAACGTCTTCAACGTCACTTCCGCCGAAGCGGACGGCGACGCAGATCAAATTGCGGAACTCGGCCAGCAGATCGCCAATAACCTCGGCGCCCCGGATATCCTCGCACTTCAGGAGATTCAGGACAACAGCGGCGTGGCGGATGACGGCACGCTGGATGCGGATGAAACCCTTCAGGCGCTTGTCGATGCGATCGAAGCGGCAGGCGGTCCGACCTACAGCTTCGTCAGCGCCATTGTCGATGAAGACGGCGAAAACGGCGGCGTGCCGGGCGGCAACATCCGCAACGCCTTCCTCTACAACGCTGACCGCGTGGAGATGAAAGAGGTCACAACGCTGGAGTCCGACAAACTGGCTGAATTCGGTGTGACCAACCCCAATGCCTTCGACGGCACCCGCGATCCGCTGCTGGGCACTTTCACTTTCGAAGGCGAAGACATCACGCTGATCAACAACCACTTCTCTTCCCGCTTCGGCTCCACCCCCGTCTTTGGCGCGGTGCAGCCTTTCGTGCAGGCCGGCGAAGCGGAACGCGAACAGCAGGCGCTGACCCTGAACGAAGTGGTCGATGCCCTGCTTGCCGATGACCCTGACGCCAATGTGTCCGTCCTGGGCGATCTGAACACCTTTGAGTTCACGGACGAGTTGGCCGAAGACCTGCCGGGTGTGGGAGAGGAAAAGGTGCTGACCAACCTGATCCAGGAAATGGAAGGGGATGAGGCCTATACCTTCAACTTCCAGGGCAACAACCAGTCGCTCGACCATATCTTTGTCACCGAAGGATTGCTGGAAGAGGTGGAAGTGGACGTGGTGCACCTGAACGTGGACTTCAGCGACAACGCCTCTGACCACGAGCCCATTGTGGCCACCTTCCTGCTCGGGGCGGACCCCGACATGCTGCTGGTCGGCAGGGGAGGCCGCGACGTTCTGGAAGGGGGCAGCGGGGACGATTCCATCCTCGGGCTGGGGGGGCGTGACACGCTTAACGGCAATGAGGGGGATGACTACATCTTTGGCAACGCCGGGCGCGACGTGATGAACGGCGGTGACGGCGACGATTCGATGTTCGGCGGCGCCGGACGGGACATCATCGACGGCGGCGCGGGCGACGATCAGCTCTTTGGCAACCGTGGCGCGGACAGGCTGACGGGGGGTGCAGGCGATGACCGGCTTGCGGGCGGCGGCGGCGCGGACGTCTTTGTCTTTGACGGCAGTTTTGGCAATGATGTGATCATGGATTTCCAGATCCACCGCGACACGCTTGATTTCGGCGGTGTGGACCCGGCAGATGTCAGCGTCACGCGCACCTTCTTCGGGATGGAAATCACTGTCGAAGGTGACACCGAAGGCACCGTTGTGCTGAGCGGTGTTTTCGACGACGACTTCGTTTTCGTCTGAATTTCCCACAGCACAATCGCGTCGGGCGAACCTGTTCCGGCCGACGCTTCTGTTGGCCGCGCGCCGGAAATTGACCTGCACATGTCGTCTTTCCTGCCCCATCACCGCAATTTGTTAGGATTTTCCGCAGAGGATTGGCGTTAAACGTTGCCCCATCCGCGCATTCGTTTATCACTTTTGCAGACAACGATAAGAAGCAGGCAAATGCAGCAAACAACAGGACCGATCCGGCCAGACCACGGCAAACGCAACGCCCGTGACTGGGTCAAGACCCTCTCGGAATACCGTGAACCAAGTATCGGGCGCAGTTCTGTGGAATTGGCATTGACGATTGTTCCCTTCGTGGCGCTTTGGGCGCTGGCCTGGTGGTCCCTGTCCATCAGCGGCTGGCTCGCCTTTGCGATATCGCTGCTGAATGCCGCGTTCCTGTTGCGCCTTTTCGCGATCCAGCACGACTGCGGCCATGGCGCGTTCTTCAACAACCGCACCGTCAGCGATTGGCTCGGCCGGGGGCTGGGCGTGCTGACCCTCACGCCTTATGACGTCTGGCGGCGCTCGCATTCCATCCACCACAGTTCTGCCGGGCACCTGGGACGGCGGGGCATCGGTGATGTGCATACCCTGACGGTTGCGGAATACCGCGCGCTTGGGCCGCTCAGACGGCTGCAATACCGGGCCTACCGGCACCCGATTGTGCTTTTTGGACTTGGGCCGGGGTATCTGTTCTTCCTGCAAAACCGCCTGCCCCTCGGCATGATGGCAAAGGCGCGCTATTGGGTCAGTGCCATGTGCACGAATGCCGCCATTCTGGTGGCCTTGTCCGTGATCCTCTACTTTGGGGGGGTGATGCCGATCCTGCTGATCTTCCTGCCCTCGACCATCCTTGCCGCCACCGCAGGGGTCTGGCTGTTCTACGTCCAGCACCAGTTCGAAGCCACCCATTGGGAAAACGACCCGGACTGGGACCTGCATGAAGCGGCCCTGCATGGCAGCTCGCATTATGTGCTGCCGTCAACGCTGCAATGGTTCAGCGCCAACATCGGCATTCACCACGTCCACCACCTCTACAGCCGCATCCCGTTCTACCGCCTGCCCGAAGTGCTGCGCGACCACGAAGTGCTGGCAACCGGCAACCGCATGACCATCCGCGAAAGCCTCGCCAACGCGCGCCTGCATCTGTGGGACGAAGAGAGCAAAACCCTGCTGTCATTCTCACAAGCCAAAGCCCTCGGCTAACCCCACGCACGCAGAGAGGCGCACCCCTTCTCCACCCGATGCCTGCCACGGCTGCCCCAGATCCACCGGGCAGCCACCATACCACCGCCCTGGCCCCTCTTTTTGGCCAAAAATATCCCTGCGCAGCGGACACCCCAAGCGCCACGCCGCTGGTGCAGCCCCTACAAAGACATCGCCCCCACACTGCCACCGCCGCAAACATAAAGCGTCTGCCCGGTGACAAACCCGTTCTCCGGGTCGCAGAAAAACAAAAACGCATTGGAGATATCGCGCACTGTCCCCAACCGCCCCACCGGAATGCGCTTGGCCAAGTCCGCCTCCCGGTCGCTGCCTTTGGGGATGATGCCCCAGAAGTTATCCGTCTGCACCGGACCGGGCGACACCACATTCACCGTGATCCCATGCGGCGCCAGTTCCAGCGCCCAGGTCCGCGCCATCCCGATGATCCCCGCCTTGGTCGCCGAATAGGCGGTGCGCGTGGGCACCCCCAAAGCCGCGCGTGAGCCGTTGAACATGACCCGCCCGAACTGCCGCTCCTTCATCGACGGCAAACAGGCCTGGAGCAGCGTCAGCGCCGACCCCAGATGCAGCTGCGTCAGCCCCGCCAGATCGGCGGGCGTCGCCTCCTCCACCAGATTGGGCCAGATCATTCCGGCATTGTGCACCAGATGCGACACCGCATGCGCGGCGGCAATTTCCGCCCCCGCCTGCGTCACGGCATCTGCATCCAGCAGGTCCACTTCCACATGCACCAGTTTCGCATCCGACCACTCCGGCGCGCCGCGTGAGAGAGAGACCACAGTATAGCCCTTCCGGATCAGCCGCTGCCCCAGATCAGCACCGATGCCCTTGCTGCCCCCCGTGATCAGTGCGGTGTATTCCGTCATGCCATCACCATCGCCAGCACCCGCAGGGGGCTGCCTGTCCCGCCTTTGATCTTGAGCGGCGGCGCGATCAGCAGCGCACCCGTGGGCGGCAACAGATCGAGGTTGCACAGACATTGCAGCCCGAACTTGCCCGCGCCATGCAGCATGTAATGCGCAGGATAGGGCGGCGTGTAATGCATCCCCTGCCCCGCATCGGTGCCCACGGTCTCTGTCCCGAACCCGCGAATGTCACGCGCCAGCAACAGTTCAATCGCCGCAGGCGTCGGCCCCGGCGAATGCGCGCCGTCCTGAGCCATGTTGAGGTAATCCGCCCCGCTGCGTTTGGACCAATCCGTGCGCATGAGCACCCATGCGTCTTTCGGGATCATGCCATGCTGCGCTTCCCAGGTTTCGATGACCTCCGGCGTCAGTTCAAAATCATCGTCCCGCGCCGCGCCGTCGGAGCAATCAATCACCACCACCGGCCCGACAAATGCCCCCGGATCAATCTCATCCACCGCCCCGTTCGGCACATCCTTGCCGGACACCCAATGAATGGGCGCGTCAAAATGGGTGCCGGTATGTTCGTTCAGCGTGATGTTGTGCCACTTCCACGCAGGCCCGCGATGATCATAGGCGCTGACCTCCTCCATCCGGAACCGCGCGCATTGGCCGAACTCCGGCGGCAGCACGATCACCGGAAAATCCGGGTCGAGCGTGTGGGTCAAATCCACAATCCGCGCCGTACCCCTGGACAGGGCTGCTGCCACTTCTGAAACTGCCGTGCTCATGCCCCTGCCCCCGTCAATTCACGCTCCAACAACAGCGCGTTGTCCTGCCACCGCGCGTAGACATCCCGCGCGACATCGCCGCAGGTGACCTCCTCCAACCCGTCAACCAAACCCTGCACCACCGACCGCGCCAGTGCTTTCGGCGTGACCTTGGGCGGGGGCAGCGGCTGGAACCACGGATCGTCCTCTCCCGGTCCCGCATAGACGTTCATCACCCGCAGGCCCGACGCCCGGAATTCCGCCCGCAGGCTTTGCGAAATCGACCGCGCCGCCGCCTGCGAGGCGCCGAACGCGCCATAGCCTGCGTCCGGCACCAACGCCTGCACCGACAGGATATTCACAAAGGCCGCGGCCGCATTGGTCCCGTCCTGCACCCGCGCTGCCATGCCCGGTCCAAACCCCTGCGCCAGCCGCATCAGGCCTAGCGTGTTCACCTCCATCGCGTCGCGGGCGAATGTCGTGTCGTTCCCAAGCACACCACCGGGCCGGGTAAAGCGCGCGGTGTTGATCAGGATATCGACCTTGCCACCAATCTCCGCACTCAGCTTTTGCACGGAAGACACATCCGTCACATCCAACGGCAGGAGGGAGACGTCTTCCATCGCCTCAAAAGCCGCCCGCGCAGGCCAATGCCGCCAGGCCTCCGGCTCTCCCGCGAACACATGTGCCGCCCCTGCGGCCAGCAAAGCCTCCGCCAAAGCCAAAGCCACCGGCGACCGCGCGTCAGAGATCAGCACCCGCCGGTGTTTGGGATCACAGGACATCGCCCGCAGCACAGGATCATCTTGCATCACATCACTTCCTTCCAGCGGCAGCGCGACCAACACGCCCTGCCCCGCCCTATCCAGTTTCAGCGCCATGCGCACGCTGTCGCCCCGCGCCACTTCGCCATGCAGATGGCAATTCAACATCGGCCCCGCGTCCAGCTTCACCGCCCCCATCCGCCATGGCATCCGCTCGCGGAAGTATGGCTCAGGTGAGACGCGGATGGTGGTTTCGGCCATGAGCCTGCCGGAGGGGTCCACATCCTGCCATGCCAGATCGTGCGACAGGCATTTCACACAGGCATCGCGCGGCGGGTATTGCACCGCCTGACATTCCGCACAAACCTGCAAGCCAAACCGCCCTTGCGCCGCCATCGCACCCAACCCCAACGCTGCGCGACTGCGCGTTGCAGGCGGCAACAACGGCGTCGGCGTGCGTTTCTGCGGGTTCTTCTTCGGCGGGGGTGCCAACGGTTCCGTCATGTGCCCGCCCCCTCGATCACTGCGGCGGCAGAACACAATCCCCGGTCATAATTGATCACCCCAAAGCCTGAGATTGCCGCCCAACGCGCATCCGGCACCTGCGTCGGCCCTGCGGTCCCCGTCACCTGCCGGATTGCTTCGACCAGCCCAAGGTATCCCCCGGCCGCCCCCGCCTGCCCGACGGAGAGTTGCCCCCCAGAGGTGTTGTGCGGGAAATCACCGCCAATGGTCAGGTCGTGCCTGGCCACAAACGCGGCACCCTCGCCCTTGGCGCAGAACCCCAGATCCTCGAACTGCATCATGCAGATGACCGGATAGTCGTCATAGGTCTGCAACAGGTCGATGTCTTCCGGGCCATGCCCCGCCATCTCCCACAGCTCATCCACATCCACCGCCCAGCCTCCGCGCAGTTGGATGGGATCGTCGGGGAAGGCATTGGTGCGCTCAATCGTGGAACGGATGCGGGCGAAAGGCAGACCTTTGGCCACCGCCATGTCTTCGCGCATCATCACAAAGGCCTCGGCCCCCGCGCAGGGCATGACGCAATCAAACAGACCAATCGGGTCGGAGATCATCCGCGCATTCATGTAGTCGTCGAGCGTCAGAGGTTTCTTCATCAAAGCCTGCGGGTTCTTCAGCGCATTGGCCCGCTGCGCGACGGCGATCTGGCCAAAGGCCTCACGCGGGGTGCCAAACTCCGCCATATAGGCGTCCTGCAACAGCGCGAAACTCGCATTGGGGCCGCCAAATCCATAGGGAAAGGTCGCATCCATCGAAAAGCGCGAAAACGCCGACAGCAGATTGCGAAAGCTGTCGATGCGGTTGGTGTCGCCGGCCACACAGGCCACCACATCCACGTCCCCCGCCTGCACCGCCCGCGCGGCCCGGCGCATTGCGGCCACACCGCAGGCCCCGCCCATCGGCACGGTATCCAGCCAGCGGGGCGACAGGCCCAGATGCTGGGTCAGGCCCACGGGGGTGTCGGGCGCAAGGGTGAAACTGGAGACGGAAAGCCCGTCCAATTCAGGCGGCGTCATGTCGATGATCTTGAGCGCCTCCCGCAGCGCGCGGGCGATCCACCAATGGGCCGTCTCATTGGTATAGCGCACGTAAGGCACCGAAACGGGTGCGGTCAGCACAACGCCATCATAGGGCGCGCGCCTCACGCAGCGGTCCGCTTTTTCAGGGGGCGGGTGTCGATGGTGCCGGGGTCGTCCAACAGGTCTGTTGCCATTTTCTTGAGTTCACCGCGCTGTAGTTTCTGCGTTGCAGTAACCGGCAGGCTGTCGAGAAAAGCAATATATCCCGGTGCCTTATAGTACGCCAACTGGTCCAGACACCATAAGGTGATGCGTTTTGCGAGCTTAACATAATCTGTCCCCGCGGGGACAGCCTCGTTTTCGGCAAGCACGATACAGGCGAAAACCTCATCCCCGCGCACCGCATCCGGCACCGCCGCGACGGCCACCTGCGCGATGCTGGGATGTTTGGCCAAGACCGATTCCACTTCGACCGCCGCGATGTTTTCACCTGAGCGGCGGATGACGTTTTTCTTGCGGTCGACAAAGTACATCGTCCCATCCGCGGCGCGCCGCACGATATCGCCGGTGTGAAACCAGCCGTCTTTCCACGCCTCTGCGGTGGCTTGCGGGTTCTTGAAGTAGCCGGCAAAGAAACCGCGTCGCGGGTCCTCCCCAGCCGCCCGCACCAACAGCTCCCCCTGATCGGCATCTTGGCCCTGATCATCGACCAGCCGCGCCTCGACCTTGTCATCCGGCGCGCCGATGCAACTTGTGCCCACATTGCGCGGTTCGCGATTGGCGCAGATCGTGCCGCCTGCGCCGGTTTCGGTCATCGCCCACCCCTCGCTGAGGGGGAAGCCAAAGCGATCTTCAAAAGGTGCATGCAGTTTCGGGTCGATGCCCGCGCCAAACCCGAAGCGGACGCTGTGATCACGGTCCTGCGGGGACGGGTTCGCCCCCATCAGCATCGATGGCATCACGCCAAGGTAGTGCAGGCAGGTGGCTTTGCTGTCGCGCACAGACGCCCACCACGTGCGCGGATGGAACCGGTCGAGTGCGGTCAGGCAACCGCCCACGGCCACCATCGCCATAAAGGAATAGGCCATGGCGTTCATGTGGAAGATCGGCAGCGGGGTGATCATCCGCTCGCCATCCGTGTTGAGCGCGCAGATGCCGGTGGCAGTGCTGTACCAGCGGCCCGCTTCGATGAAATATGCGTTGGTGAGGATACAGCCCTTGGGCTGGCCGGTGGTGCCGGAGGTATAAAGGAGGGCCGCTTCCGCGTCGCGGGCGGCGATGGCGTCTTGGGTGATCGCGTTTGGAAGTGCCGTCCCCAAGGGGACAACAGGCATGGCGCTGCCCGCTTCACGCGCGGCGTTGCGCAGATCGCCCACACGGGAAGGGATGGAGATGGCAAGAACCGGTTCGGCATGGCCGATCATGTAAGCCAATTCGGCCTGCCTCAGATCTGGGTTCACCGGCACCACAGAAATGCCCAGCGCGTTACACGCCAGCCACCATAGGAAATAGTCCGGACGGTTTTCCAGCAGCAACATGACGCGCTGGCCTTTGACGTAGCCTGTCTCCATCAACTGCTGCTTCTGTGCCGCCACGATTGAGGAAGCCTCGGCATAGCCAATCTCTCCATCGTCGATGCCATACACCCCGGCAGTTTCCGGCAGCACGTTCAGGAACGGGCGCTCCGGCCAGCGCGCGGCGCTATCCGCAAAGGCGTCAAATACGGTTGCGGCGGTGATCATGGCAGCAACTGGATATTGCGAAACGCCGCGTCGCAGTTGAGGATGTCGACCCGCTTGTTCGCGATCCTGAGCGCGCCATCCACCAGCGCAAGATCATGCCGCGCGGTCAGTGCCAGCAGTTGCTGTTCGTCCAGCCGCGTCTCCACATAGTGCATGGAGGTGTTGGTCACGAAGGTATCGCCGTTCATTTCGTCCACGAAGGGGCGCTGGATGACATGGTGGCAGCGGCTTTTGGGTTTCTGGCTGAAGGTGCGCGCGCCGTTCAGGCGTTCGACCCGCAGTTTGAGCATGAACATGTCCTCATAGAGCAGCGACGTCTCGTTGATCGGATCGGCCTGTTTGTAATCCAGCGGCATCCAGTAGTGGCCGTCTGGGAGCCAGAGGGCGAGCCATTCGGTGTAGCGCCCTTCGTCCAGCATGCGTGCTTCGTCGTAGATGAAGTCGATCAGTTGATCCTTGGAGACGCTCATTCCGCCGCCTCCTGCTGTGCTGTCTGGTCATACAGCATGAACTTTCGCCAGGCATCGAACTGGTTGCGCATCTGGCGTTCGGTGGTGCCGTTCAGCACCGCTTCTTCGCTGAAATCCTCGTCCTCTTCCAGCAACCGCTGGATGTTGACCCATTCCATGCCGTCCACATGCAGCCCTTCCTGCGCGCGTTCGTACATTTCCAGATCGTCATGACCCACGATGGAAGTGGGCGCGTTGATCATGCGGTTGTACATCGCGGTGCGGGCGGTCAGCTCATCCGGAGCGCCCACCAAACGGTAGATGTAGCTTTCCACGATGGTGCGGTCAGCGGCTAGCGGGATGAAATTACGCAACTGCTGGATCGGGCCTTTGATCATGATGTTGGGGAAGTAGACGGTGTTGTGCCGGTTCTCGTCGAGAATGGCTTTCGCCTTCTCCTCGCCATAGGTTTCCGCCATCGCTTCGAAATAACCGGGGATGGCGGAGTAGTTGGAGTGGATCGAATGGTTCACGCCGGTGTGGCCGTGGCCGTTGGGCCAGGTGCGGATGCCCATGCCTTCGAAGAATTCGTAGGGCGACATGAAGGGCGCGATGATCTCCATCGCGGGGGGTTTGGGGGCGTCTTCGGGCAGGCCGAGTTCCTCGTAGAGTTTCACGGCGGTGCCGGCGGAGCTTTCGTGGGCCACCATCGGGTGGCAGGTGTCGGTCTGGTTTTCGACCAGCATCTTCCAGTTGCAATGGTGCAGATAGCGCAGCGGGGGCCCGACAACTTCGAGCCGTCCCTCCGGGGACCGGTCGACCATGTTGTCGAGGGAGGACAGGCTGTCGCCGAAGAATTCCTCGAAGCTGATGCCTTCCTCCGCCAGCCGGGCGAAGATGAAGCCGCGATAGTTGTGCACGGCACCAACGGCTTTCATGCCTTTGCCGCTGGGGGTGTCCTCCAGCCCGGTGCCTTCGTAGCCTTTCTTCAAAGGGATCGCCAAAAGGCAGCCATCGGTTTTGAACGACCATGCGTGGTAGGGGCAGCGGAAGAATTTGCCGGTATTGCCCTGCCGGTCGATGACGATCTTGGTGCCCTTGTGCGGGCAGCGATTGTATAAAACGTGGATGTCATCGGGTTTGTGGCGCACCTGTATGACGGGTTGGTCGCCGACCTGGGTGGCGAAGTAATCGCCTTTGTTCGGCGTCTGGCTTTCGTGGCCGACGAAGACCCAGGCATTGGCGAAGACGTGTTTCATCTCCAGCTTGTAGACGTCGGGGTTGATGTAGACGTCGCGGTGGACCTGATTTGGCTGCACCAGATTGGCAGCGGCGGCGGGGTCTCCGGTGTAAATGCCCATGTCGTTCCTCCCTCAGATATCCAGCACCAGACGCGCGGATTTCGCGCGGCTGACACAGATTTGCATGACGTCGCCTGCGGCGCGTTCGGCCTCGGACAGGACCACGTCGCGGTGATCGGGTTCGCCTTCCAGCACGTCACATTGGCAGATGCCGCAATCCCCGCGCTGGCAGTCGTACATCACGTCGACGTCGTTTTCCTCCAGCACGTCGATGATGGAGCGGCCCGGCGGGATGGTAAAGACCGAGCCGTCGTTGATCTGCACCTCGAAGGCGGTGTCACCTTCCTGCGGCGCGGCGGCTTCGAAAAGTTCGAAGTGGATGCGATCTGCGGGGACGCCTGCGGCTTCGGCCTTGGCGCGGGCCGCGTCGATCATGCCGCGCGGGCCACAGACGTAGAGGTGGGCATCGCCCAGGGTGGCGATCAGGGCGTCGAGGTTGAGCGCGCTGGCGTCGTCGTCGCAATGGAGCGTGAAGGCTTCGCCCAAGGTTTCGGCGAGTGCCGTGCGGTAAGCCATGATATCCGCGCTGCGCCCGGCGTAGTGGAAGCGGATGTTTTGACCAGCGTCCTTCACCGCTGCGGCCATGGAGATCAGAGGGGTCACGCCGATCCCACCGGCCAGAAGCAGTGCATCTGTGTCGGGTGTGACCTGGAAATCGTTCTTGGGCTGGGAGATTGTCAGGGCATCGCCCGCTTGCAATTCATGCATCGCAGCGGACCCGCCGGTGCCATCGTCCTCCCGCTGGACAGCGATGGTATAGCTGTCGGGGGAAGCGGACACAGGGGTGAATGAGATCAGCGAATAGGATCGCGTGCCCTCCGCAATCTCTACATCGATATGCGCCCCGGCCTCCCAATCCGGCAATGGCCCGCCCGCAGCGGCGCGCAGGCGGAAGGCAGAGATCCGGTCGGTCAGCGGTTGCACATTGTCGACAACGGCGTCAATTTTGCCCATGTGAGATCCTCCGTTTGAAAGAATATGAATTTTCATATAACTTTGGTCAAGAGGGTTTGTGAAACCGATCAACCACGGGATCCATAAGAAGGGGCATCCATGACTGCACAGCCTGAACCCACGGCGCGCCCCGGATTTGTCTCGGACTACCTGCTGTATCTGTTGGCGGCGGCAAGTGACGGGGCCAGTGCGCAGTTTCATGCGCAGGTGCGCAAGGCCGGGTTGCGGGTGCCGGAGTGGCGGGTGCTGGCCTGTCTGCATGATCGTGACGGGGAGATGATCACCCAGCTGGCGCGGATTGCCTTGGTGGAACAGTCGCGCCTGACGCGGATTATCGTGCAGATGGAAGACCGTGGGTTGGTTGTGCGGCAGAGCGATCCCCACGATGGGCGGCGCGTTCGGGTGTTCCTGACAGCGTCGGGCCGGGAGGTGACGCAGGCGCTGGTGCCGCAGGCCAGCGCCCATGAAGCGGCGCTTCTGGCCCGGTTGAAACCGGAGGATGCAGCAAGGCTCAAGCCAATCCTGCACGCGCTTTTGGAAATGCTGGAGCAGGACACGCCAGAGTAGCGCGTGGCAAGAAAACTGTTTTCAAGCCTTGGGAAATGGGCTTATATGAAAACGCATATAACCACCGAAACGCGGCGAGAGACCGTGAAGATCAAGAAAATCAAACCTCTAGGGAGACACACCAGATGAGTAAATTCACCAAGATTCTCAGCAGCGCGGCCTTTGCCGTCTGCACCGCCACCAGCGCCTTTGCTGCCGATACGATCACGATCTCCACCTGGCTGCCGCCGACACATCCGGTGAACACCGGCATGTTCGCGCAGTTGAGCGAGATGATGGCGGAAGCCACGGATGGCGCCGTAACAACGGAATTGAAGAGCGGTCTGGCGTCCCCGCCTGCGCAGATGGATCTGGTGCTGGATGGGGCGGCGGACGTGGCGATCCTGTTCCACGGCTACACACCGGGACGTTTTGTGGGCACCAAGCTGGTGGAAATCCCCGGCTATGACGGCAATGCGGAAGCCTCCTCGGTTGCGCATTGGCGGGTGCATGAGGCGATGCTGGCCGAGCTGGATGAGCATCGCGGCGTGAAGGTGATCGCGCTGACCACGCATGGTCCGGGGCAGATCCACTCCAACAAGGAAGTGTCGTCTCTGGCTGATCTGAACGGGTTGAAGACCCGTCTGGGCGGTGGCGTGTCTGCGGATGTCGGCGCGGAACTGGGTCTGGTGGGCATTCAGGTGCCGGCGCCCAAGGTGTATGAGACGCTCGATTCCGGTGCGGCGGATGCGGTTGCGATGAACCTGGGGGAGCGGATTGGTTTCAAGCTGAACGAAGTGGCCAAGAATGTGTATGAGATGCCCGGTGGTTTCTATCGCGGGTCGTTCTCTGTCATCATGTCTCAGGAGAAATTCGACAGTCTGCCTGCGGATGTTCAGGCGGCGCTGGACGGAGAGGTCTTTGGCGAACCGGCATCGCGCATGATGGGTGCGGTCTGGGACGCGGGCGATGAAGCGGCGCGCAAGATGACCATGGAAGCGGGCGACAACAAGATCGTTGAGGCCAGTGCCGAAGATCAGGCGGCTTTCGCGGCGATGGCCGAGAAGGTCCGCGCCAAGATCATTGCCGAAGTCACAGCAGCGGGCGTTGATGGTCAGGCGGCTTACGAGATGATGGTCAAGGAGATGGCTGCCGCCTCCGGCAGCTGATCCGACCTGATGACACGCGGGCGCGCCGGTTCTGGCGCGCCCGTTTCTTTAGCCCTGCGGAACGCCCTATGCACCCGGCCCTTCGTCTCATTCAGACCCTCGCCAAATTGCCGATGTTCGTGGCGAGCCTCGCGCTGTTTGCACTGATGTGCCTGACGTTCGCGGATGTGCTGATGCGGTCGATGTTCAACGCGCCGATTGAAGCGGCGACGGAACTGATCCGCATGGGGATTGCGTTGATTGTCTTTGCTGCCCTGCCGGTTCTGTCCGCCACAAATGCGCATATTGCGGTTGATTTGATGGATGGGCCGTTTCGGCGGTTCAAACTGGATCGCTGGCGGGATGCCTTCATCGCGTTGGCCTGTGCGGCGATGCTTTGGTATCCGGCCGGGCGCATTGTTGATCTGGCGGAACGCGCGCGGGGCTATGGGGATGTGACGGAGTATCTGTCGATTCCGACGTTCTATGTGGGCTATTTCATTGCGGTGATGACCTATATCACCGTGGTGGCCTTGGTGGGCCGGGGACTGCTGCACCTTTTCGCCCCGCACCTTTTGGAGACCCGGCATGTTTGAATCCGCACTGGGGTTTGTTGCGGTCTTTGTGCTGGTCCTGCTGCGCATCCCGATTGCCTTTGCGATGGGTTTTGTCGGCATGGTCGGGCTGATGTATGAGACCAGCTACCGCGCGGCGATTTCCATGGTGGGGCGGCTGATCATCGACACCTCGCAGGACTACGGGTTGAGCGTGATCCCTCTGTTCATCCTGATGGGTTTGTTCGTGAACAAGGGCGGGATCAGCAAGGAGCTGTATCAGGTCTCCAACGCCTTTCTGGGGCACTTTCGCGGCGGGCTGGCGATGGCGACGATTGTGGCCTGCGGTGGGTTTGCGGCGATTTGTGGCTCGTCCTTGGCCACGGCCGCCACGATGTCCAAGGTCGCGATGCCGGAGATGCGCAAGTATGGATATTCCGACAAGCTGTCGAGCGCGTCGATTGCCTCCGGTGGTACGCTGGGCATTCTGATCCCGCCGTCGGTCATTCTGGTGATTTATGGTTTGCTGACGGAAACCTCCATCGGGAAGCTGTTTGTGGCGGGGATCATTCCGGGGTTTCTGGGCATTCTGTTCTACCTTGCCGCTGTGCGCCTGACAGTGGCGCGCGATCCGGCTTCCGGCCCTGCCGGGCCGCGTGCGACATGGGGGGAACGTTTCAGCGCGCTGAGCCATGTCTGGGCGGTGCTGTTGCTGTTTTTCCTCGTGATTGGCGGGCTCTATGGTGCGCTGGATTTCTGGCCGCTGCACCTTGCGTTTTCGCCAACCGAGGCGGCGGGCATGGGCGCGATGGGTGCGTTCCTGATCGCGCTGGCGCGGGGCGGGTTAAGCTGGAAGGACATGCGGGAGGTGTTGGGGGAAACGACGCTGACAACCGCGTCGCTGTTTTCCGTGTTGATTGGGGCATGGGTGTTTTCCAACTTCGTGAACCTTGCCGGACTGCCCGAGGGGTTGCTGGCGCTGGTGACATCGCTCGATCTGGGGCCTTGGGTCGTGATGGCGCTGATCATGGTGATCTATCTGGCGCTGGGGTGCATTTTTGAAAGCATGTCGATGCTGCTGCTGACGGTGCCGATTTTCTTTCCCCTGGTTACGTCACTGGGGTTTGATCCGATCTGGTTCGGGATCGTGGTTGTGGTGGTGATTGAGATCAGCCTGATCACCCCGCCGGTGGGGCTGAATGTGTTCATTCTGAAAGGTGTGGTGGGCGATGTGTCCACCGGCACGATCTTTCGCGGGGTGACGCCGTTCTGGCTGATGGACATCCTGCGGCTGCTCTTGTTGCTGGCCTTCCCGGCGCTGGTGTTGTTCCTGCCCAACCAGATGTAGCCCAATTTTTTGGCGCTCGTGTCCAGCGCTCCGTTAGGGTGCGTCTCCCTTTCCGTTAAGGTGCGTTTCCCTTTCCGTTAAAAAGACCGCCACCGGGCGCTTTACCCCATTTGGAGGATGGCAAAGGCCTGCCTGCCTGCCAGTCTGTTACCCATTCCCCGTGGTCGCAGACAGGGATCAGGAAAGGCTCGATATTTCCGGGTCGGTTTTCCCCTCCTCGCACCACTGACGACAGATATTTCAGGTGCGGATTTTTTGATGATTGAAACCCTTTTTCAGGACACGCCAACAGTTGTTCTTTTTGGCATTCTGTCCGGTGTGCTGAGCGTTTTTGCCTATATTCCCTACATCAAGGACACCATCGCGGGGCGCACCAGACCGCAGCGCGCCTCATGGCTGATCTGGTCGGTGCTGAGCACGATTGCGCTGGTGTCACAGATCCACGAAGGGGCCGGCCCGTCGCTGTTGTTTGCCGGGGTGCAGGTGTCCTGCACGGTTTTGGTGTTTGGGCTGTCAAGCTGGGTGGGCACGAACAACAGGTTGCGCCACACGGATCATCTGATCTTCATGGCAGCCGGGTTCGGACTTGTCTTGTGGTACTTCACAGAATCGGCGGCCTATGCGCTGGCCGTCACGATCAGCATCAGCTTGCTGGGTGGGGCGGCGACAGTCGTCAAGACCTACCGCGATCCGGGGAGCGAGACATCCGTGACCTGGGTGGTGTCCTTTGTCGCATCGGGGTTTGCGCTGTTGTCGGTGGGCAGCTTTGACCCGGTGCTGCTGGCCTATCCGATGTATCTGTTTGTCCTGTATGGCGCGATCCTGGCGGCAATCGGTCTTGGCCGGGTGCGCCTGCGTTCCCTTGGTGCGGCATCCGCGCGCAAGGACGTGCCCGTCACGGCACAGGCCCATCCGCAGATCGTGACCCCTTGGCCAGAGACATCAGAGTTTGAAGAGACCCTCTATGCGGCCAATAAACCAACACCCGTTGCGGGTTTCAGTGAGGCGCACCACCGCTAGGCCTGTGCGAGGGCTTCCATGATCGGCACGAAGTCAGCGGCCTTGAGCGATGCGCCCCCGACCAGCCCGCCATCCACATCGGCGAGGCCAAAAATCTCTGCCGCATTGCCCGGTTTAACGGACCCGCCATAGAGTACCGAAAGCGTGGCCCCCTCGGGCAGTTGTGCGTCCAGCATCGCGCGGACCTCTGCGTGGACGGCCTGAATTTCATCCGCCGTCGGGGTCAGCCCGGTGCCAATGGCCCAGACGGGTTCATAGGCCAGAACAGTGTTCTGCGCCGTGGCCCCTTCGGGCAGAGAGCCTGCGATCTGCCTGCGGAGCACGTCCAGCGTGCGGCCTTCCTCATATTCCGCGCGGGTCTCTCCGATGCAGATGATGGCGGTGAGGCCTGCGGCCCATGCGGCCTGCGCCTTGGCGGCGACCTGATCGTCGGTTTC
Organism: uncultured Sulfitobacter sp.; assembly: GCF_947500075.1. Taxonomy (GTDB): domain Bacteria; phylum Pseudomonadota; class Alphaproteobacteria; order Rhodobacterales; family Rhodobacteraceae; genus Sulfitobacter. The sequence continues at coordinate 201,544 of NZ_CANMQS010000007.1, forward strand.
ACCATGATCGCTGCGGCGCTCGGAATGGCCCAGGATGACGAAATCCGCGCCGGCATCTGCCAGCATCCCGGCAGAGGTGTCTCCGGTATGCGCGCCCTGGGCTGCCGCATGACAATCCTGCCCGCCCAGCGAAACCCTGTTGCCTGTCGCACGGGTCAGGAGGGTTGCGGGCAGGCCCAGCACTGTCTCAATCCCGGACAGACCCGCTGCCGCCTGTCCAATCGCCACCAGTTCGGGCAGGTCGCCGGAGGTGCCGAACATCTTCCAGTTGCCAGCGGCGATCTTGCGTCTTTGGGTCATGGACAGGGCTCCTTGGGCGGGTTCAAAACGGCCCCGCCTTTATGGGTCACATCCGGGCCCGCGTAAACCGACGGGGTGAGGTCAGGGCCGATCCTCTTCCTTGAGGTTGAGCAAAGCCATGCCGCTGTTGCCAAGGTCAACGGCCGCAAATGGGCCACCATGCAGGAAGTTTGCCGGATCTTGCGGATCAAGGGGGCCTGCTTCGGCGTAGATTTCCTTGGCGAATTGTTCGGCGTTGTCCTTGGGGCGGTAGCCCAGATGCGCGGCACCGCTGTTGTCGACCGGCGCGCGGTCGTTGTTCGACACGCCATAGATGATGGAGAAACCCGTGATTGGCGTGTCGACAGACCGTGTGACCAGCTGGATCAGGTCATCATAGCTGAGCCAACTGCCCACCGCGCGGGGGTTTGTGACCTGCGCACAGCTGAGGATGCGCAAGCAGACCGCTTCCAGCCCGCGTTTGTCCCAATACATGCTCGCCAGATCTTCGGCAAAGCACTTGGCAAGGCCATAGAAGGTGTCCGGCCGGTGCGCCGCGTCGATGCCGATACATTCGTTCTTGGGATACATCCCAACCGCGTGGATGGAGGAGGCATAGACCACGCGGCGCAGGCCATTGCGGTGCGCGGCTTCCCAGATGTTGTAGGCGCCGATGAAGTTCGGGCCGAGCAGTTCTTCAAAGGGGGCCTCATCCACGATGGCGCCGAAGTGCACCACCATGTCGGCGCCCTCCAGCAAAGACACCATGGCGTCGAAGTCCGCCAGATCGGCTTTGACGTAGGTTTCGTTGGCATGCAGATCGCTGATGCTGTCGGCGATATCGGTGGACACCAGCGTGTCGCACATCTGCGACAGGGGCGCGCGCAGGTGAGAGCCGAGACGGCCGGCAGCACCGGTGAGGACGAGTTTTTTCATGGGCGGGATCCTTGTGAGCATTGCGACAAGCGACATCTGCGCGGCTGTCGTTGTTGTTTTCACGTGAAGAAGACATCAGTGGATGCAAATTGCCAGTCCTTTTCCGCCATCCGTCGGGGTCAGGGCGCGGAAACCTGTCCCGCGCCCCTTGCGGGTCGAAGCGTGTTGACGCACCTTCCTGCCAGCATCGCGGCGAGGAGGAACAAGATGGCCAGACTGACCGAAGCGGCGAAGGGGGTTTTTGTCATCTCCGTGACGCCGTTCACGCCGGAGGGGGCGATTGACTGGGCCTCGCTCGACCGGGTGACGGATTTCTATCTGGATGCGGGGGCCGACGGGCTGACCATTCTGGGCATCATGGGGGAAGCGGGCAAGCTGACGCCGGATGAATCCTCGGACGTGGCGCGCCGGGTGATCAAGCGCGCCGGGGACGTGCCGGTGGTTGTTGGCGTGTCCTCGCCCGGATTGGCGGCCCTCACGTCGCTGTCGGCGCAGGTGATGGGCATGGGGGCTGCGGGTGTGATGGTGGCCCCGCCCGGCACGTTGAAGACCGATCCGCAGATTCATGGGTATTATCGGGGTGTAGTGGAGGCGCTTGGCCCGGACACGCCGGTGGTGTTGCAGGATTTTCCGCTGACAACGGGCGTACACATCAGCGACGATGTGCTGGGGCGGGTCATTGATGAACTGCCGTCGATCGTGATGCTGAAACATGAAGACTGGCCGGGTTTGAGCAAGATCAGCAAACTGCGCGCTGCTGAAGCTACAGGGCGGCGGCGCATTTCGGTCCTGTGCGGGAATGGCGGCAGTTTCCTGCCGGAGGAAATCGCGCGCGGGGCAGACGGTGCGATGACCGGCTTTGCCTATCCGGAGATGATGGTTGAGGTGTGCAGGCAGATGGCGGCGGGTAACGCAGATCGGGCGCAGGATCTGTTTGACGCCTATATGCCGCTGATCCGGTTTGAGATGCAGCCGGGGCTGGGATTGGCCGTGCGCAAACATGTGCTGGCCCGGCGGGGGGTCATCGCCTCTGCCGCGGTGCGATCGCCCGGTGCGATGCTGGATGCGGTGACGGCGGCGGAAGTGGATCGGTTGATGGACCGCCTGCATGCGAGGCTGGCAGAGTTGGGTGTGCAGATGCCGCCCCTTGGAGGTGCTGTATGAGCAAATTGCTGATCACGCGCCCCTTGCCGGACAGGGTTGTGGCCGCCGCGCAGGAGACCTTCGATGTCGCGCTGCGCCCGCAGAACACTCCGCTGAGCCCGGCAGAAATCGCCGAGGCATTGAGCGGGTATGACGCGGTTCTGCCAACGCTGGGGGATCAGTTCACCGCAGAGGCCTTGCAGGGCGCACACCGGTGCCGGATCCTGGCGAATTTCGGGGTGGGGTTTAACCATATTGATGCACAGGCCGCGCGGGCGGCAGGGGTTGTGGTGACCAACACCCCCGGCGCGGTGACAGATGCCACAGCGGATATTGCAATGACCCTGATGCTGATGACCTGCCGCCGCGCGGGCGAAGGCGAACGCATGGTGCGGGCGGGCGCATGGGAAGGTTGGCATCCCACGCAACTGCTGGGGATGCATGTGACCGGCAAGCGGATTGGCATTGTCGGGATGGGGCGGATCGGCAAGGCCATCGCGCAGCGCGCGCAGGCCGGGTTTGGGATGGAGGTGGTCTTCTACAACCGGTCCCCGGTTACAGATCTGCCGTTTCCGGCGCGGCAGCTGCCTGATCTCGCGTCCGTCCTGGCGGCTGCGGATGTGGTTGTGCTGGCTGTTCCGGCTACCCCGCAAACCCATCACCTGATCGATGCGGCGGCCCTGTCTGCGATGTCAAAGCACGCCTTTCTGATCAACATCGCGCGGGGCGATGTGGTGGATGAAGCAGCGTTGATCGACGCCTTGCAGCACGGCGCAATCGCCGGGGCGGGGCTTGATGTCTATGAGCTTGAACCCAAGGTGCCAGCCGCACTTGTGGCGATGGAGAACGTCACGCTGCTGCCGCATCTGGGGACCTCGGCGCTGGAAGTGCGCGAACAGATGGGGATGATGGCGGTTGACAACCTGAAGGCCTTCTTTGCCGGACAGACCCCGCCAAACCGGGTCTAATGCGGCTTTCCCGCCTGTAACTGCGGTTGTTTCAACGCCAGCAGCGCAGCGGGGACCTTTGGTATGGTGAACCGAAACACGCTGCCGCCGGACGGCGGGCAGGAGACAAAGATCTCCCCGCCCCATGAGGTGACGGTTTTCTGAATGAACGCGAGACCCAGGCCGAACCCCTCCTTCGTGGTGCTGAGCCGCTGGAATGGCTCAAAGATGCGGGCGCGGTGGGCGTCCGGGATGCCGGGGCCGTCATCCGCCACTTCGATGACAACCCAGTTGCCTTCGCAGTGTCCGGTCACGCGGATCGACCCTTCTTTGGCGTTGTGATGTTTGGCAGCGTTGGAGATGAGATTGCGCAGGACGGTGTCAAATGCGGCGGGCATGAGGGTCACTTCCGGCATGTCCGACGCGACCTCCACATCGAAACTGGCGGGAATGCCGGCCAGTTGGAGGATGGCGGGCAGACGGTCTCTGGGCTGGAAGCGCCGGGGTAATTCGTTGTCCTGATCTGTCTGGGCCTGTTCCAGCAGATCGCCCACCAGCTGGGTCATGCGCCCGCACAAGGTCCGCATGATGTGGAGGTTCTGCGCCACATCGCCGGGATAGGCCTGCATCGCCTCTGACATGTCTTCTTCGATAAAACCAAGCAGCGCGGATTGCTGTAGCAGCGGGCCTTTGAGATCATGGGCGGCAAGCGTGCTGAAACGCTCAAGCTGTTCGTTCACCGTTTCCAGCTTGGTCTTTTGTTCCCTGATCAGCTCCGCCTGATCATAGAGCCGCGACATGTCCACCCGCACAGAAGCATAATGATGGGCACCAATGCGAAAATCAGCCGCTTCGAACACCCGCCCGGCGACGGATCTGATCATCCGCCGAGTGGTCTGCCCCGTCGTCAGTTTTCTGAGCATGCTGTCTGCCATGTCTTCGGCTTCCTCCTTGGAGGGCATCGCGGCAATGCTGCCATCCATGTAGCATTCCGCGATCAGGGCACGGTAGCCGACGCCGTTTTCCATCCGGTCGACCATGGTAGGGAAGGCCCGGAAGAAGCCAGTGTTCCAATGCACCGCGCGCAGATCCTGATCAAAGATCACGATGGCCGCGTCCACTGCGTTCAGCGCATCAATCAGCAAGCGGCTTTCTTCGGTTTCCTTGCTGAGGCGCTTTGCCCGTCGCGCGTGGACAAAACTGCCACGCAGAGCGGCAAGCGTGGCCAAAGCCAGAAAGACAAAGGCGAGGCTGCCCCACAGGATGATCTCCCGCTCAATCGGGCGGGTGGGGACGCCAAACCATATCTCATCAAGCGCGCGCAGTTCGGCAGGTGACAGGCCCTGCGTGATCTCGTCTTCCAGCGTCGACAAAAGGCCGGGCTGCGACGGGCTGACATAGAACACAAAGGGAAACCGGGCGAGCGGCGGCAGGACTTCCTCGACAAGCGGGTCGATCCCCATCAACCGCATGCGCGCGTGAAACCCGTCCGATGGGGCAATGACGGCATCGACCTGTTCGGTCATCATCGCCATGATGAGCCTGTCCAGATTGGGTTGCTCTACAACCTCGGCAAAGGGGACCGCATCGACGAGCGACATGCCAACTGATCCAGACACAACACCGATGCGCTGTCCGGAAAAGCTGGACGGGGTGCGTGCCGCATCTGCCTTTTTGGCAAATATCACCGCACTGAGCGCGCCAACAGATGAAGTATGCCCTGCCAGCTGCGCGCGCGCCGCCGTCTGACCCAGCAGCGCGGACATGTCAGCCTCCCCCCGGTTAAGAAGGTCGATCACTGATGCCGGGTTTGGTGCGGCAATGGCCTGCAAACTGCGCCCTTCGGGTTCGAGAAGACGGCGGGCCAGATCAATGGCCAACCCCTGCGCCGTCCCATCCGGGCCGGTAAAGGAATAGGGTGCAAATTCAGTATAGGCGAGCCGTACCGGCGGTTCGGCCTGCCGTTGCGCCATGGGTTGCGCGGGATTCAGCATGCCGGTGACAAGAACAGCTGTCAAAACAAGGGCTTTCAGGACCCATTGCACAGGGCGAAACGGCTGCCCTTCGAACGTGTGGGGAGGCGTTTCAGGGGGCATACATCTGGGTTCCATCGCTTGGTCTGTCGGCGCTGTCAGAACGGAGCCGACACCCCATCCCGACAGCCGTGCGACCACCTATCGCAGCAATTGTTGGAGAGATGGTTAACCCCGCGCAACACGGACAGGGCTTGCGTCCACAGGCCAGCGGCTGTCAGATGGAGCCTGCCCCTCGATGCCGGAGAATGCCGTGATCCCTGATACTGCCCCCACCACCCATGATGCTGAAGAAGACCAGCGCAATCGTGACATCCAGATCTATGTGAACGGCAGGCTGTATCACCGGGATGAGGCGGTTGTTTCGGTCTACGATTCCGGGTTCTTGCTGGGGGACGGCATGTGGGAAGGCATGCGCCTTTATGATGGGGTCTGGGCGTTCTTTGATGAACATATGGACCGCTTTTTCGCCTCCTGCAAAGCGGTGTCGCTTGAGGTTGGCATGGACCGCGCCGGCATAAAGGCCGCGTTGGAGATGACGGCGGCGGCCAATGGCATGACCACCGATGTGCATTGTCGGCTGATGTTGACGCGCGGGGTCAAGGTGAAGCCGTTCCAGCATCCGTCGCTCAGCCGGACCGGGCCAACGTTGGTGATCATCATGGAGCATTCGCGCCCCGCAGCCCATCTGGGCGCACAGGGCATTCGGCTGGCGAGCGTGCCGCAGGTGCGGGGGCTGCCCCATGCGCAGGACGCAAAGTTGAACAGTCATTCCAAGCTGAATTGTGTGATTGCCTGCCTACAGGCCGAACAGGCGGGGGCGGATGAGGCGCTGATGCTGGATCCGCATGGGTTCGTGAACACCACCAACGCCTGCAACTTTTTCATTGTCCGCAAGGGCGAGGTTTGGACCTCAACCGGGGATTACTGCATGAACGGGGTGACGCGCGCCAAGGTCATTGAACTGTGCCGGGACAACGGCATCCCGGTGCGGGAGAAAAACTACTCTCTCTATGAGGCTTATGGCGCGGAGGAGGCCTTTTTGACCGGCACCTTCGGCGCGCAGACCATCGTGAGCGAAATTGACGGCAAGCCGATCGGCGACGGCACTGCACCGGTGACAACGCGCATTCGCACGCTCTACAAGGCGTTGATCAGCGATCACGTGGCAGCGGTAACGGCCTGATCAGAGGTAATCTTCGGCCAGATCCAGAACATCGCGCCAGTGTTTGAACAGCAGCAACTGGCCCGTCTCGGGGTAGAGACGGAAATCAATCCATTCGAAGGCCAGTTGATGTTCCGCGATGCTTTCGACCGGCATGGCGGGGTCTTCCAACCCTAGGAGGAAATGCACCGGCATCCGGCCTTTCAGCCATCTGACATGGTCCAGAAGCCAGGGTTGTTGTTCCAGCACGGTTTGCCGGACAAAAGTATCAACCGCCTTGCTTTTCTGGGCCAGCAGCACCTCTGAACAGGTCAGCATCGCCTCCAGCACTTCGGGCTCCTGAAGGGTCTTCATGTCAGCGGCAGAATCCGAATAGATCGTCTGGAAAAACCGATGCGGGCCAAGGCGGCGGGCCAGATGGTAGCCCATCTTGATGATGTACGGCAGCATGTTGGGTGTCAGCCGCGCGGTGGCCTGCACAAAGCGGAACCATTTATCCATCCGGTCCACCTGTTCTTCGCTCAGAAACGGCAGGCCGCCTGCCGTGGCGATGAGCGCGTTCATGGTACCGGGGCGCAGTTTTTCAGCCATGGTGGCGTACATGTGGTCATCCACCAGTGAAACGACGGTGACGCTTTGCTCTCCTTCCGCATCCAGCACACAGAGCAGATCACGCGCGACGCGCTCACATAAATCGTCTCTTTGCGAGACCAGATCAGAATTCCCGTATCCAGCGCGCATCGGAGAGATAATCTTGATCCCGCGCCGCCTGGCCTCCCGCTCCGCGCTGGCAGGCCAGCGGAAACATCCATACTCGGAGGTGACAAAGAGGATCGGTTTGCCTTTGGGGTCGCCCAGCACGAGGTATTCCAACCGGCGCCCGTCATCTGCGGTGATCGCATTGTAGGGCAAGGCTTCGAGCGTGCCATCACCGCCATCAAGTGCTGCTGGTTTGGCGTCTGTAGCCAGTGTTATGGCCGCCATATCCATCATCGACAGCACCAGGCGCACCAGTTCGACCTGGCTGGTCGTTTCCGTCTTGGAGAAAATCGCCTTGACCTGCGCCCGGACTGTATCCACGGACCGGCCCCGCGTCTGCGCGATCTCCTTGACGCTGCAACATTCGATCAGCAGGCGGACTACCTCTGCCTCGGCCGTGGACAGATCGAAGGCTTCTTTCAGCAGCGTCTTGAACCCGTCCGGCCAGCGCAGGTCGGAAGTGGCGGCAATGACAATGGGCTCACCGCTTTCAAGCTGCGCACGCCGCATCTGCACGATCATGTACCGGTTGCTGACGTTACTGCGCACGCGGAAAATCGACACAGGCGCCGCGCCGGAGCGGATCATGCGTGCCACCTGGCGGGAAAGCTCGGCCCGGTCTTCCTCAAAGATCGGCAGCGCCTTGATCGAGCAGCCGCTGTCAATCCCGAGGTTCTGGCGCGCTGCGGTGTTTGCCGCCATGACCTTTTGCTGACCCGTCAGGATAAAGGCCGATACGTTTTCAAACTGCGCAAGGAGTTCCTGCGTCGGGTTCTGCGGCTTGATGCTGTCGAGCTTGTCCAGCACGTCAATCGCACGTTCGAAATGACTGAAGATATCCGGATTGATCAGCTGCATGTTCGCAGCGGAGCGGGTCCGGTCGGAGATGAAGTGTTTCTCCCAGGTATCGCGCAATTCAATGTAGCGCTCGGGATTGAGAGCCACATCATAAACGCGACCAATCAGATCATCATACGGCTGTGGGTCCCGTTCTGGGACGGAGTCGGAAGACATAGACACTCGATTTTCAAAAAATGGATTGCTGGACGAATACAACTAAAAAGTCTTTACCCAGGGGAAACTAGTTGAAATTGCATGTTTCTCCAATCGAAATGGTGGTGAAAAACTTGGAAAACGAACGGCTCTGGGCAAATGTTAGGGAAATTGCAAATTTCCGGTGCCGGGCGGGCAACGCAGTTTTTCTTATAATGACAGACGCCTATCATTTTTTGATAGACGTATATCAGAACTGCTCCTATTGTCAGCCCTACGCCTTCCCTTCCGCAGGAACACAGATCTTTCATGACCCGCACCCCCACATTGAATGACGTGGCGACCCGTGCCGGGGTCAGCTATGCAACGGCGGATCGGGTGGTGAACGCACGCGGCGGCGTGGCGGAGAAATCGCGCACCAAGGTGGAAGAGGCCGTCGCGCAGCTTGGCTATGTGCGCAACGTGGCGGCGGCAAACCTGTCCCAGAAACGGGTCTACCGTTTTGGGTTTGTCCTGCCTGTCGGGGAAAATGCGTTTTTTAACCATATGCGGCACATTATCAGACAACGCGCGGCCACCTTCCCTGCCCGGCAGGTGGAGTTGCAGATTTTCGACGTAGAAGCGTTTGATATCACCGCATTGGTTGGTCAGCTTCGGGCACTGCGATCCGAAGGATATGATGGGCTGGCGGTTGTCGGGATCGATGATCCGGCTGTTTCGAAAGAGATCTCTGACCTACAGTCAGACGGGGTTGCCGTGGTGACGCTTGTATCCGGTGTCAGCCATGCCGCAGCGGTCGGGTATGTTGGTGTCGACAACGTTGCCGCCGGGCGCACCGCAGGACGGCTGATCGGGATGGCGCATGCCGCAGGATATGGGGTGGTTCAGATCATTCTTGGCGCGCTCACTCTGCGCGACCACGCGGAGCGTCTGGCTGGCGCGCAAGCGGTGCTGGCGCAGGATTTCCCGCATGTGCACGTGCTGCCCCCCATCGAAGGGCTGGATCAGGACCCGCTGGTTGAGAACCTCTTGCACCGGCATCTGACTGAAAACCCTGAAATTTCAGCGATATACGGCCTTGGCGCAGGCAATGGCGGTATCTTTCGCACGATGGCCGCGCGCCGCCCGGTGGCGCCGCACCCGTTTTGCGTTGTGCACGAACTGACGCCGGATGCGCGGCATGCGGTTGAAACGGGGCTGGTGGATGCGGTGATTGACCAACAGCCTGAACAAGAGGTGGACCGCGCGCTCGACATGATGCGGCAGGCGGCGGATCGGCTGCCCCTGCGCGATAACCCACCGATCACGCCAGCCATTTACCTGCGGGACAACCTGCCCGCGGCCCCCTCCCTTCCCCCTGATGAAAGGCCCCACCATGACCGACTTCTTCGGCACCCTCTCCCCCCTGCGTTTTGATCCGGACAGCAAGGGGCTCGCCTTTCGGCATTACAATCCTGACGAGATGCTGATGGGCAAACGGATGGAGGACCATCTGCGCTTTGCCGTTGCCTATTGGCACAGTTTTGCCTGGCCGGGCGGTGACCCCTTTGGCGGTCAGACGTTTGAGCGGCCATGGTTTGGCGAAACCATGGAGGATGCGCGGCTGAAGGCGGATGTGGCGTTTGAGATGTTTCAAATCCTTGGCGCGCCGTACTTTTGTTTTCATGACGCGGATATTCGGCCCGAGGGGGCGACCTTCGCCGAAAGCGCGCGGCGCTTTTCCGAGATCACCGATCTTTTTGCACAGAAGATGGAACAGACGGGCACCCGGCTTTTGTGGGGCACGGCCAATCTGTTTTCGCACCGTCGTTTCATGTCCGGCGCGGCCTCCAATCCCGACCCGGATGTTTATGCGTGGTCTGCTGCCACGGTGAAAAACTGTATGGACGCCACCCATGCGCTGGGGGGTGAGAATTATGTCCTTTGGGGCGGGCGTGAGGGGTATGAAACCCTGCTCAACACCGATCTGGCCGCCGAGACGGAGCATATGGGCAGGTTCCTGAGCATGGTGGTGGAGTACAAGCACAAGATCGGCTTCAAAGGCGCCATTCTGGTGGAACCAAAGCCACAGGAGCCAACCAAACATCAGTACGATTATGACGTCTCGACCGTATACGGTTTTCTCAAGCGGTTTGGGCTTGAGAACGAAGTGCAGATGAACATCGAACAGGGCCATGCCATTCTGGCGGGTCACAGTTTCGAGCATGAGATCGCGATGGCGCAGGCGCTTGGGATCTTTGGCTCCATCGACATGAACCGCAACGATTATCAATCCGGGTGGGACACCGATCAGTTCCCCAACAATGTGCCCGAGGTCGCGCTGGCGTATTACGAAATCCTGAAGGGGGGCGGGTTTATCACCGGCGGCACGAATTTCGACGCCAAGCTGCGGCGGCAGTCGCTGGGTCCGGAGGACCTGATCGCGGCCCACGCCGGTGCGATGGATGTTTGCGCACGCGGGCTGAAGGCAGCAGCGGCAATGCTGGAAGATGGCACGCTGGAGCGGATGCGCAAAGCGCGCTACGCGGGCTGGGACACCCCGGAAGGACAGGCGCTGCTGGAGATGGATCTGGAAGCTGTGGCGGAAAAAGTTGCTGGTGGGGGCATCGATCCGCACCCCCGGTCAGGGCAGCAGGAGATCCTGGAGAACATCATCAACCGGTTTGTATGAGGGTGGTAGACGATTCTGAGCGAATCTGCCCCTAACTGACCGGTAGGGGTAGATTCTCTCTGAGTCTTATGGATAGGAATCGAGTCTAAAGTGGTAAAATACCTTTGCTCAATTTCTGAGAACTGATGCGAAAGCGGCACAAATCCTCTCGGGAGAGGTAGAATATGACCATTTTGCCCCAATTTCGCCGCATTCCAAGCTATTGAAATTCTTTAAAAAATTCAGCCCCATCGCTAAGCCCCTGACTCCAATCAGATTTTCGTTACTGCAAAAACGCGCTTGTGACTCGACTGTTACCGCTCAGCGGCATAGCTCTTGCCTTAATCCACTGCGATCGGAAACGAACGCAGGCATCTACATCGGGGAAGGGAAGACACCGTGAAGAATTACCTGATTGCAGGCGCTGCTGCCGCAATGATGGCGCTGCCCATGACAGCGGAAGCACTGACCATTACAACGCGCGGTGGCGCAGTCACCAACGGAATCGTGGGGATTTCACCGGACAGCGTGTTCTCCATGAACATCGAGGGGGACACCGTGGATGGCGGCGGGTCGACCTGGTTTGGCTTTACAGCCACACAGGCGCTTGCGGCGCTGGAAACGAACTCTCTCAACCCCATCAACAGCTTTGTCGGCGCGCGGGTGGAATGGAACTCTGCCTTTGACGGTTCAGGCATGTCTTTCGGTACGATCACCGGCGCGGCGCTTGCGGCGGGTGACATCCTGCGCACGACTTTTGATGCAGGCGAGACGAAGTACCTGATCGCACGCTGGGACAACGTCGCACGTGACCAGTCTGATTTCGATCTTCGCGTCGAAGCAACAGTGGTTCCGGTGCCCGCAGCGCTGGGTCTCTTGCTGACCGGTTTGGGTGGGATGGCGCTTGTGTCGCGCCGTCGGCGCAAGGCGCCTCAAGCCTAGACCTTTCCCGCTAAGGCTAAATTGGAAGATCTACATCCCGCCCCTGTGCGGGATGTTTTGTTTTTGGCCATCATCAATGCGCAGGGGGCGGTTCGCTTGATGCAAAGTCGATCCATTTGTTGACGTCGAGGATTTGCCCCACGACACCCAGTTTCGGGGTCAACACCTCCGGATCGCTTGCGGCAAGATCAGCGAGGCTTCGGACACCGCATTGATGCAGCATCCAGACCAGCCCTGGCCCCGCACCGGGTAACGTGTTGAGATCGCTGCTTTCAAAATCCACTTCTGCTTCGACAGAGGCAGGCTCCGCCAGTTCTGCTTCGGGGAGGGGCGAAGGGTCTTCGACAGCAGCGATTCCTTGATCTTCGGCGTCATCGTCAGATGCCTCTGTCAGTTCGACGTTTTGGTCGGGCGATGGTGCAGATGCTTCAGCTGGCGGGTCTGGTTGCATGTCTGACATGTCGGGGGCCTCATCAAACATGTCAGCGAGGGCTGCATGTTCAACGGCATCAGAATCCGGTCCCGCGTCGGGTTCTTCCATGGGCGGGTTGCTGTCGTCGTCAAACGACGGCGTGTCTTCCTCAACCTGCGGTGAATGCGCCGCCTCCTCAGCGACAGGCATCACATCTTCGATCTCTTCATGAAACTGGGGTGCATCGTCCATGGTATCCCCGATGCCGCCGGCATCTTTGCGCGCCAGTCTGGCACGGCGGATTTCCTTCAGATGCGCGCGGGCAGACCGACGAACATGGGCGGCACGGGTGCGGTAGTCTTTTGACAAGGTCACTGAAACGGCTCCTTCTGATGTAGGGCATCTGGATGGGCGGCAAGCATGGCGTCCCAATGGTCAAGAACCTCCCCAACAAGCAGGGCGAACTGCTGCTGAAAGCGCAGCCTTACGTGCAGGGATGATAACAGGTTCAGGAGAGGTTCCTCTCCTGACGGCGCGGCGAGGTCCGCTTGACACAGGTCTTCGAGAAAATCCGCCGCGTCACCCAGCGTCTTCAGCTGTGCTGCATCTGCACGCACCTGCCCCTCATGAAGCCGGGGATGGCCGAGGACAAAACCCTTTTGCCGCCGTTCCCAGACAGCGATTTCAATGGGCTGTTCCGCATCCAGGTACCGCCAATGGAGACAAAGCCTCCGGCCAGTAAACCGCAGAGGCGGATTGCCAAGGCGTTTGACCACCTGCTTTTCCCATCCGCCGGGTGTTGTGATAGCGCCCTGCACATTGGGATCATCCGCCCCCACCGGGCCGGACGGCACAGGGCCATGTGTGCGCATCGAAAGGTTCATCATACCGCAACGCTCTCTCTTGGGTGCGACTGCGATAACAGGCCTTGGTTATCCGACGGTTAACTCAAAAGCGGTCAATGTCGGAGAGGTTGGATCAGGAAGGTGCCTGACGGAAAGAACTCTTTCAGGAACGCCAGCATCTCTGACGCCTCTGCGATTGAGCTGAAGCTGTAATATAGGACGTCTTCGCCACCGTCCTGCACAAACATCTCTACCATTCCGGACATTCTTAATGTCTCCCATACCCCTAAAAAGCGCCCCGAATTGAAACTAACATATGGCTTTGGCGGCGCAATCGTTTGCTCATTCTTCATTAATTCCCGGCATCACCGTCCCATCCGCAGATTGTCGCGGCATGCACTTCATTGCCGCGCCGGAAGGAGCAAGGACGAATGAACCAAATTGGACAACTTAGCGAAGCTGACGGCCAGTATGAGTATCGCGACCCGACACGTGCGCTCATCATTCGGGGGGAACATCCTGAATGGGTCTTGCAGGCAGCTGCCGAGGTGATCGGCAATACAGCGCGACTTGAAGCTGAAAGCGTGGTGGAAGAACTCACCGCGATGCTGGAATTCGAAGCGGCAGAACCGATCGAGGTCGATTCTGCCAAATACGCCCTCAAAGAACGGTTTGAGCTGGTCCCGCAGTGCGTCGTGTCACTGGGCAAGATGGACTACAAATGGGCCGCAGCCGAAGGACGGGCCCAAAAGCCCGAGGAATTCGGCTCTCAGCCCCTCAAACGTTTGCATGACATGTCGATGACGCGATCGAATTCATTCCTTGCGAATGAGCCCGGCGTGAACATGGACGACTAAACGACCTGAAAAAGTAAGGACTTCAAAATGGAAATCATTCCCTTTGGCAGCCAGGATCTGGACAACATCCTCAGCCGTGAGCCACAGCGTGCCGAATACCTGCCTTTTGGCGCCGTTATGCTGGACCGCAATGGCAAGATCACCAAGTACAACAAGGCCGAAGGCCTGATCGCAAGCCGTGCCCCGGAAGACATGATTGGCAAGGACTTTTTCAATGACGTCGCCCCCTGTGCGAAGGGCAAGCGGTTTCATGGTGAGTTTCTCAAGTTCCATCGCACGGGGCAGATCAACGTCATGTTTGACTATACATTTGCCTATAAGGGCGCAGATGTCGGGGTGAAGATCCACCTCAAGTCGCAGCCCGACGGGCAGAACTGCTGGATGTTTGTGAAACGCACCTGAGCAGGGCCACGGACATGCACCAAGCGGATGCGATTGCGGTTGAGGTCACGATCTCACCTGAGTTACGGCATTTGCTGGCGGCACGGCGTACCCCTGCGGCAGCCAAGCCCCCAGCAGATCCCGGACCCGAGCCCGACCGGGTGCAATCGGATGAGGACATGTCTGTGGCTCCAGGCCGTCCGTCAGGTCGCATTCTCTTGCGGCAGGACGGCACGAAACCTGTGCGCTTTCTTGGATCGGAGATCTTCCGCGTTGAAGGGCACTGGCCTGAAGGCACTGACGCGTTTGCGCATGAATTCGCGCTTTTTGTCGATGCCGCCGGGGGCCTTCACGCCGCCGTCAGCCTGAACCCGGATGAGCGGCAAGGCATCCGCCCCAGTTACCGGTATCTGACGTTGGAGAGCGGTCTTCAGCTGAGGTTCTGGCTGGGTCAGTGGGTTCAAGAGATTGTCGGGCCTGCCCTGGCCCAACAAACGCCATATCGCAGGTTGGCACCTGACAAGGTGCTTGCCGCATTTCACTCCCTGACGGGTCAGTGCTTGCAGAGCGTCGATCCGTTGTTTGAAAGGAAAGAACAATGTCTTCAATGATGGAACCCGCGCCGACAGATCATGGCGCCCAACAAAATGGTGTGGCCCAGTTCCCCGCTCAATCCCGTCGTATCAAGCGCGTGGGCGGCCGTCCGATCAGTTTTGACGGGAGCGAGCTGGCCATGGCGATGAGCTTTTCGCCCAGTCTGCCCTATTGGTACGAGATCAATCTGTACCGCACCAATGATCAGAGGTTCGTGACCACGGTCCGCCTGTTCTTCGTCTCTGACAAGGAAGAAGACCGGGTGCAGGGATGGATTTTTGACGATCTGGATGAAGCAATCGAGAAGCTGATTCAATATGATGCTGCCGCTGATGTGTATCTGGGCATGGGTCTGGATGAGGCAAAGGCGGCCCCTGCGGAACTGGCTGCCTATGCCCTGGATCTGCGCGCAAAGGTCGCTGATTACCGCCGCCATTATCAAAGCCTGATCGGAGAGTTCCTGTATGAACTTGAAGGCGCGCAGTGAGCGCCCAGCGCACTGGCTGGATGAAGCAACGATACGCCGCGTCCTGCTTGCGCTGATCACGCAAGCGCAGTCGGATTTGCACAGGCGGGGCCTGATCCGGGAGGATCAGGCTCTGGCCGCCCTGAGTCTTGGGCGGTCTGCGTCACAGGTGGATGCCATCGCCATTGACGAGGCGTCGCTGGGCTTTGACAGTTTGTCCCGGTTGGAGTTGATCAGCCGGGTTAACCAGTTTTTCCAGCTCAGCCAGACGGGCGCGGAAGACTATTTGCTGGTGACCCCCACGCTGGGGCGGTGGGTTGAGGTGGTCACGCATCATCTGGTTTTGGTTGACACCCGGCTTTCGTTTGGATTTGCGACATCCGGAACCGCAGGGCCTGTGCGCACACATGTGCATGGGATCGACACGCTGGAAGCCGAATTGAAGGCGCTGTGTGAGGGCCCATTGGCAATGGCCCGGCCCTGCGCGCGCGTCGTTTCTCTCGTCCCGCCCCATCATATCTACGGGTTCCTTTTTTCCTGCCTCTTGCCCGCGTATCTGGGGGCACCTGTTGTTGATCTGCACCGCCTTGCGCCTTCTGCGCTCGCGCGGAATGGACGGGCGGGCGACCTGGTGATCGGCACACCCTTTTCGTGGCAGATGGTGGCCCATGCCGGAGCGGCGTTGCCGGAAGGTTTGCAGGGCATCACCTCTGCCGGTCCAAGCACTGCCGAGACGTGGCAGCGCTGTGGGGACGGGCGACCAGATGGGATGATCGAGATTTACGGCGCAACAGAAACGGGCGGACTTGGCAGCCGTAAGGCGTTTGATGCGCCGTTTGATCTCTTGCCGCATCTTGTGCCGTTGCCAACCGGCATTGCCCGCGCGTCAGATCCGGATGTTGCCTTGCCCGTGCAGGACCGCATCGACTGGCAGGGGAGCCGCCAGTTCAAGCTGAACGGCCGGTTGGATCATATTGTGCAGGTCGCGGGGGTGAATGTCGAACCCTCCCTGGTGGCAGAGCGGATTCGGGAGGTTGAGGGCGTGTCAGACGTCGCTGTCCGTCTGGACGGTGAGCGGTTGAAAGCGTTCGTGGTGCCCGCATCTGGGATCAAACACCCGCAGGATCTTGAAAAGCGGATACATGGGCATCTGTGCAGGCACCTGCCAGCGCCCGCGCGGCCTGCCTCCGTTCGCTTTGGCGCGGCGCTGCCCCGCAATGAGATGGGGAAATTGTGTGACTGGGGTGTGCCAGCGCCGGTGGGTTGGAGCGGGTCCTTGGAAATCAAAACTTCAATCCCATTGATTAACTGAAAATAAAGCCAAAGCACGCATGGTGACGGCAGATGCAGAAACGCATCTGCTAACATCCGGGGCCCCGCGTGACCAAATTTGAGAGTTCATCACATCTTATGGGGCCCAGCACAGAAGTTGCCGCGCAAGGGGCGCAACGGTCGGCCTGGTCCGGGGGGCAACGGCCCTCCCCATTCTTTGAAACAGAAGAGATTTCCAGCCTCGTCAAACGAGGTCTGTTTTATGCACGTGCAGGGGTTCCGCTGAATTTTCAAGGCGCTGCGGGGTTGGGCAAGACCTCCATTGCGCTTGAAATTGCCCGCAGACTGGGGCGCAAGGTGTCCCTTATGGCCGGGAACGACTGGCTGGGCAGCGATGACCTGATTGGCAAGGAAGTCGGCCAAAGTGCCCATTCAGTGGTTGATAAATATGTTCAGCGGGTCCGCCGCAGCGAAGCAAGCCTGCGCTACGATTGGGAAGCCTCATTGCTGGGGGAAGCGATGCGCGAGGGGCATACGTTGGTCTATGATGAATTCACCCGGTCCAGCGCCAAGGCCAACGGCATTTTGTTGAGCGTTCTGGAGGAAGGCATTCTGATCACAACCGACCGTCTTGCAGATGCACCCTGTATTGAAGCGCACCCTGACTTTCGGATCATCCTGACCTCCAACCCGCATGATTATGCCGGAGTCAACAGCTCTCCTGATGCGCTGCTGGACCGGATGCTGACCTTTCGGCTGAAGCGGTACAATGCCGCAACCGAAGCCGGGATCGTGTCCTCCCGAACCGGGCTGGATGCGGAGATGAGCACCAAGATCGTCCGGCTGGTGCGTGGATTGCAAAAGCAAGTCTGGCCGGACGCGGAATGTTCCATGCGGGCGGGGTTGATGATTGCGCGCATCGCCGCTGTGCGACAGCGCAGTGTACCGCTGTCGGATGCCCTCATCGCGCAGATCGTGGCAGATGTGCTCAACGGACGGGGAGCTGCATTGACAACACGCGAGATTGCCCAGGCCCTCGCAGATGCCGCTTAGACCAGGAGAGGTAGCACCATGAACAGACCCAAGACCCAGATGCCCAGACGGCCCAGAATGGCATCCGCCAAAGTGGCACGTTCCGCAAAGGAAGCCGCGATCAGCCTGGTGCGTCTGGAGTTTGACGCAGCACGGCTGCAACAGGGCCTGGACCAGGCGGCCCACCGCGCGAAGACCTATCAGCATGAGTTGGCGCGCAATTCCGAAGAACGCCGTCATTTGATGGCGGTGCTGTCACAAGCAGCCAATGCACCGGGTGCCGCGAGATGAAACATGAGGCGAAAGTCCAGTTCGATGCCTCCCCCGCCAAAGGCGACGGGTTGAGCATGATGGATGCCATCGGGCGCGCGCGGACCGCCATCGGAACGATGACGGGTCTTGATATCGATGCGGTGGTGCACTGCGCGAAATCATCCGCCGAAGGTGCAAGCTGGGCGGTCACACTGGACGTTGTCGAAAGCCGCGCGCGCATGGGGGATAACGATCTGCTGTCCGCCTATGAGGTGCAACTGGATGCGGCCGGAGAGCTGCTGCATTTCGAGCGGCTGCGCAGGTACCACCGCGAAGATCGGATGGGCTGATGGGATATGACATTCAGGGGCCCGCGCAGGGCGACGGATTGGCGGATGTGCTGGAACGGATCCTCGACAAGGGGGTGGTGATTGCCGGTGATGTGTCGGTTTCCCTCGTCGGAATTGAACTGCTGACGATCCGGCTGCGCCTGCTGATCGCGACGGTCGATAAGGCCAAGGAAATGGGCATCAACTGGTGGGAATCAGACCCTGGCCTCAGCGCAGACGCAGAGGCACTGCGCGTTGAAAACACAGCATTGCAGGACCGGATTGAGGCGCTGGAAAGCCGCATCACCGCATTGGATCACGAAAGGCAGGCCACAGGATGAGTGACAAACGCCGCAGCACATTTGGCAAGAAAGGCGCAGAAATCGACGCGGGTCTGGATGGCCTCTTCTCTGCTCTGGGACAGGCGATCGGAGAGATTGCAGGCAAGCTGGAAGATGGCAAAAGCGGCTCTATCGCACGGGATCATGTTTTTGAGACCGCGAAGGGCCCGATGCGCGCCCATGCCGGAATCCGTCTGCGCATGGGCGGAATGGACGTGGAGACCCGCAGCGACCCGTCCCCACAGCCGGTTAACCGTGCCTCACAAGCCCGACAATCGCAGAACACGGAGCCTCCTGCCCCGCCTGCGCCTACGCCGCTGTCCTACGATCTGTTTGAGCAGGACGATGCCTGGATCCTGACGGCCGACATGCCCGGCGTGGCCAGCAAGGAGCTGACGATGGACCGGTCCGGGTCAAAACTGGTGCTCACCACAAGTGGCAAGCGCCAGTACAGTGCAGAGATTGCCTTGTCAGCGGACTTCGAGGTTGATCAGATCACCACGACACTGCGCAACGGCATTCTGGCGCTCACAATTCCCAAGGTGGCGCCATGATTTACCTGTACGGATTGGCCGAAGCCGGACCATCGGATGTTCTGCCTGCCCTCGAAGGCGCAATGGGGCTGCAATCCGCGCTGGAGGTGGAACGGATCGGGAGTTGGTCCCTGATCCACTCGGCGCAGGATGACGCGGAAATCACGCCGAAACGCCGGTTGATGTTGACCCACACCAAGGTGCTTGAGCGTCTGTTGCCAGCCGCCCCTGTGTTGCCTGCCCGGTTTGGCCTTGTTGCCGCTTCCGTGACAGAGGCGGCAAGGCTGATCGACGCCCAACATGATCAGATCAGCGCCGCATTTGAACGTATCCGCGGCTGTGTTGAACTGGGGATCAGGGTTTCCTTTGACCGCCAGCACGCGCTCCTTGCCACGTTGGAAGCGGAACCGGCGCTGCGCCGGGAACGGGACGCCCTGTCCAGACGGGGGGCCGAGGCGCAATATGCGATGGCCGAATTTGGCGGGCGCCTTGCGGATCTTCTGGACCGCCGGCGCGGTGTCGCACAATCCGCTCTGCTGGATGCGTTGCGTCCCGTTGCCCGTGACCATGTGCTGCGCGCGCCGGACAATGACACACAAGTCTTACGGGCCGAATTCCTGATTGAAGCGGGCGCGCAAGACGCTTTCATCCAAGCCCTTGAAGAGGCAGCCTTCAGCCTGCCATTCGCAGCAGATGCGCGCCCTGAGATCCAGATCATCGGTCCGGCGCCCTTTTATCACTTCGTGCACCTGCATCTCACCGACCAACAAAGCGAGGTTGCCGCCTGATGGGTTTGCTGCGCCGCCTTCTTCTGTCGCCCGTCACCGCGCCGGCCGCCACTGGGATGTGGGTTGCGCGGAAAATCCATGAAACCGCGGAACAGGAACTCAATGACCCGGCAGCCATCCGACAAGCACTTGTCGAGCTTGAGGCGCAGCTGCTGGCCGGAGAGATTGATGATGACACCTATGACGCGGCAGAAGACACCCTGCTGAGCCGGCTGGGAATGCTGTCATGAGCGCAGCAGGTCTGACGCTTGAGGTGACGCAAACCGCACATCAGGGCCGCGCCCTTGTGCGGATGCCGATGGACAGGATGTCGGAGCTGGGATTGCGCCCCGGCGATTGCGTGGCCCTGCATGTCGGGCGCACCACACATGCGCGCGTTACACCTTCCGCATCGGGCAACAGCGGGATCGAGGCCTCTGTTGAAATCACACAGAACATGCGCGGCGATTTTGGCAGTCCCGCACAGGCGCGCCCGGCGGATCTGCGGGATCTGCGCTCTGCCCTGATCAGGGTAAATGGCAATGTGGATGTCCGCCCCCATGATCTGGCCGAAGCCCTTTTTGATCTCCCGTTGACAGAAGGGGACACCCTTTCGATCAGTCTTCCGCTGGGCCGGGAGGCTGAGGTGGAGGTTATCACGCTTGACCCAACTCCTGCGGGCCTCTTCGGCTCGGAGACGCTGCTTACACTCGCCGCGGCACCGCCGCCTTCGGCGGATTACAGTGACATCGGCGGGATGGAACGTGAGATTTCCCGCGTGCATGAGATGGTCGCGGTCCCTCTTTTGCGGCCTGACCTTTTTGAGCGGCTGGGTGTGCCCGCACCGCGCGGCGTGCTGTTCACCGGACCGCCCGGATCCGGGAAGACGCTGCTTGCCCGGTCCATTGCCGCGCGCACTTCTGCTGCGTTTTTTCAGATCAATGGGCCCGAGATCGTCTCAAAACACTATGGCGAAAGCGAAGCGGCCCTGCGGGCGGTTTTTGAAGCGGCGGCCAAGGATTCTCCCGCGATCATTTTCATTGATGAGATAGACGCCATTGCCCCCCGGCGCGATGTGCTGTCGGGGGAAAAACAGGTCGAACGCCGGGTTGTGGCACAATTGCTGACGCTGATGGATGGGCTGTCCGAACGCGGCCGCATCATCGTGATGGCCGCCACGAATCTGCCCGACAGCCTTGACCCCGCCTTGCGCAGGCCAGGCCGTTTCGACAGGGAGATTGGATTTGGCCCCCCTGATGTGGCGCAACGCGAAGCGATCCTTGCGGTTCATTTGCGTAACGCCCCCCTGGCGCCGGACGTCACCCTTGCAGAGATTGCCGCCGAAACGCAGGGGTATGTCGGGGCGGATCTGGCTGCGGTCGCGCGCGAAGGGTCCCTTGCCGCGCTGGACCGCGCTGTAACGCAAGCCGGCGGAGAGGGCCGTGTTGATCCTGCGGATTTGTTCATCACCCATGCCGACCTTGTTCGAGGGGTTGATGCGACCAATCCAAGCGTCTTGCGGGATACCACGCTCGAAAGCCCGCGCCTCACCTTTGATGATATCGGCGGCATGGAGGACGTAAAAGCCGCGCTGACCGAAGCGGTTTTGTGGCCACTACAGCACCGCAGCGCCTGTGCGGCATTGGGCCTTTCACCAGCAGCAGGGGTTTTGCTGACCGGCCCTCCCGGCAGCGGCAAGACGATGCTGGCGCGCGCGCTTGCGGCGAAGAGCGGGATGAATTTCATCCCCGTGCGACCCGCGCGCATCCTGTCGCAGTTTCTGGGAGATGCGGAACGCGCCATTGCGGAGGTTTTCAGCAAGGCGCGTCAGGCCGCGCCTTGTCTGGTGTTCTTTGACGAATTGGACACGCTTGCGCCGCGGCGGGGGCGCGGCGATGCCGCGCAGGATCGGCTTGTTGCCCAGATGCTGACAGAGCTGGATGGCATGGCACCCAACGCGGATGTTGTTGTGCTGGCTGCGACAAATCGGGCGGCTGCCATTGATCCGGCGCTGACCCGATCAGGCCGTTTCGATTTGATCATCCGGATCCCACTGCCCGATCCTGACACCCGGAAGGCCATTCTGGATGTCCATTGTCGACACCTTCCGCTTGATCCGGAACTGGATCTGGACAGGTGGGGCCATCGGGCGGAAGGGGCTTCTGGCGCGGATCTGGCTGCTTTGGTGGCGGCCGCAGCACGACAGGCATTGCGCCGCAGTCTGGCAGAAAGCGCGGACGCGCCGGTCATTCGACCGGTGGATTTCGAACAGGCGTTCGAGGATATGGTCCGCGCGCGGGATGCACGTCACGAGGATTTCATCGACGAGGGGACGCAGGCATGAGCAAGCAGGCTTTGATCGCAATTCTGGACGGGTGTCCGGACGGCGCGGAAGCACCGGACGGGATACGGCTGCTGCACCTGGGGCGTTTTATAGCTGCGCTGGCGACGGACATCTCTGGCGTGTTTTCCCTCTTGCCCAACAGGCGACAGGCATTGCAACAGGCCGTCCAGCGGCAGGCGCAGCTGGAGCAATGCATGCGCCTTGGCACCGTCCTGCCGGTCCGGCCGAATGCACATCTTGACGATGCAGCAGTGCAGGCCTTCGTCACGGCCAATGCTGAGATCCTTGCGGGGGTGAGCCATAGGGTGCGCCAGGCGCAGCAGTTTCAGGTCACGGTCAAATGGACGGCCTCTGATGTTCTCAGCCACTTCAGAGACGCGCCCGAAATTGCACCACTTTTCGCTGGGGAAAGGACGACAGCGCCTGCCCTGCAAGCGGCTATCACTCGGCTTGCCACACGTCTTCATGCCCTCATGCAACAGGAGATATCCGGTGTTGCGCAGGACATGATCCTGCTGCCGCACACCGATGATGTGATCTTTAACACTGTGCTCTTGGTGGCGGAGAGCGATGCCTTCAACCTTGATCTGGCGGTTGAGCGCATTGATGCCATCTGGCCAGAGGGTTTTGCCATCCGTCAGATTGGCCCCGCACCTGCCAGTTCCTTTGCGCTAATCGACCCGATGTGGGTTTCAGCAGATCAGGTGGCAGAAGCGTATGCCACCCTTGGCCTGCCCAACGGCAGTGATGCAGATGCCATTACCAATGCGCGGCGGGCGGCGTTGATGCAGCCGGGGTGCGATGCAGATCACATTCGGAGGGCTGCGCAGACCGTCCATGCGGCTGCACAGCTGGACCAAATCCATGACGGCATTCATATGTGCCTGATCCGCGCTGACGGCCAGAGTGAGATCAAAGTGCATCACCGGGACGTCGCATGAACGCCCCGGTTTTACAGCTGCATGGCATCCTGCCTGCCGCGTCGCCGCGTCTGCGGTCCAGGCACCCGCATCGTATGCTGCAATTGGGCGCTCTGACCGCCTTGGTCAGCCGCTGCCCTTTTGATGGCAACCTTGACGCGATTGACCCTGCAGGGCTGTCGGACCGGGTGCTGGCGCATCATGAACTTTTGCTGGCGTACAGCGCCGACCATGTGCTGTTGCCGACGCGCTTTGGAGCGTTCTTTTCGTCGATTGATGCCGTCCGGCAGGCGCTTGGTGCGGATGAAGAAACCCATCTGGCCGGGCTGGCCCATTTGACCCATCGGCGTGAATACAATGTGCGCCTCAGCATATCTGCGCAGCCCCTGGGCGGGGCGGATGCACCTGCACAGCAGGCCACAGGTGCGCAGTTTCTGAGCCAGCGCCGCCAAGCACGCGACAAGCGTCAAACGGCGCGGCAAGACCGCACTGATTTTGCACGATGGCTGGCGCAGGCGCTCCAGGGCATTGCGGAGGTGACATCCTTTGGGTCACGCGAAGCGCTTCTCGATCTTACAATGCTGCTGACACAGGAAGAGCGTCTGGAGCTTCAGGCGCTGCTCAAAGAACAAGGGCCAAGGGCCGAACAGTTTGGGTTGCTGTTGGAGGCAAGCGGGCCTTGGCCAGCCTATAGTTTCAACGCCTCCCCCGGCAGAGAGGTGGCGTTCAATGGCTGTTGAAATGCAGATGGCCAGCCCTTCGGAGGCGCTTGCAACGACCGATGGGCGACTGGTCGATCTTGTTGACGGGTTGCTTGATCACGGCGTCGTGCTGCGCGGCGGTCTTTGGCTGACCGTGGCGGACGTGGAACTGGTTTTTCTGGGCCTTGATCTGGTGCTGAGCAGTCCTCAGAAAATGCGGGAGCTCAAGACATGAAACGGTTTGCCATCGGATGGTGTCTGGCAGATTGCCCCTGTCCAGAGGATGTTCACAAAACAGATGTCGGGCCTTTGGCAATCCTGTCTGTTTCCGAATGCCAAGCCAGTGCGCCCCGGCAACGCTTGCACCATCAGGTTTCGTGTTTCGACCTCGGAATGGACCTGTTGCCGATCGCGCCCCGCGCGGTCTTGACAGAGCAAGATGCGGTTGAGGGTGCTGCGGCACATGCACCCCACATCATGGAGCACATTGAGAGGCTTGCAGGTCTGGGGCAATTGACGCTCTTACTCTCAGGGCCCGAGATTGTTGCGGAGAGGCCGGCGCGGGGCAACAGCTGGCTGCGCCGCCGACAGGCCGAGCGCCACGAAGCCGAGGAAACGGTGCAGAAGATGCAACGCGCCGTGTTGCGCCTGATTTCAAACAGCGGTTTGCCGTTGCGTATCTTGCATAACCCCAAACGCGGCACCGTCCAGTGTCATCTTCTGGTCCAGCGGACAGAAGCTGCCCGCATACGGGCCGGCATTGCCGCGGAGGCGCAAACCTTACCCGCCGAAACAGGTCTTTTGCAGGTAACCGGGCTATGGCCCCCTTACGCGTTTTCCCAGCTTCAGGAACCGCAAGCAGATCGGGCTGTCGCATGACCGAAATTCCCTTTGTTCTGGACCTTGATCCGGGCGCGTCCAAAACGCCCAACGTTGCGTCTGCCGCCCGGTTGGCCATCGACCCGGACCACGTTGAGCAGGACCTTGCCCGTCTTGTTCTCGGACTGATGGCCTTTCTGCGTGAATTGATGGAACTGCAAGCCATTCGCCAGATGGAAGCAGGTGCGCTGAGCCCTGAACAGGAAGAACGGCTTGGCACCACACTGATGCGGGCGGAGGATGCCATTCGTGATCTTGCGGCAAAGTTCGGTCTGACCCCGGCTGAACTTTCCCTCGATCTTGGACCACTGGGCCGAACGATTTGAAACCAAAAGAGGCATATCAGACATGAGCATCGCCCCTGCCCCAGCCAACCCATCCGAACCTGCGGGTCCCGACGAACATGCCTTCCGTTCAGGACGGCACGGGGCGCGTCCGGCAAAGGGGGCGCAGGCACAGCTGGACAATCTGGCCCGCGCAGGTGTGGTGACCCATGTCGTGGGCCATGGAGAGGCGATTGATCCGCTGTTTGCTGTGGGCCAACTGCGCGATTTGCCGGAAGTGCGTTTTGTCGCGGCATTCCGGGAAGGCGTGATTGCACTTGGCTGTCCGGATGGGCTGCCTGAGCAACTGGTGGACCTTGCAGCCCCAATTTCTGTGCCCGCTGAGCCAGTTGACGAAGGACCGCCCCCGCAAGTGGACGTTCAACCTGTGCTTGCTTCAATTCTGGACCGCCTGACGGCCCTGGAAGGGCCATCTGGTCTTGGCGCGATCCAGGAGAAGTTGAGCATGCTGGACACCGTGGGTCTGGAAACAGCACGGTTGGTGGGTGATCTGGCGCATCATGCAGCAGACCTCCCCCAAGAACCTCAAGAAGAGGATCTGAGTGCGCTTATCAACGCGCCCCTGGAGGTGTTTAGAGCGGATCAGAGCGCCCGGACGGACAAGGTCATCGAAGCGCTCAATGATGTTTCGGACCGTCTGAAAACCGTCGAAGGTCAGATCGATGCGGCTTGTGAAGACGCCGCCAAGGAAGCTGAAGCGCCGTCGCCAGTGGGACAAGACCTTGAACCCCTGCTCAAGACGCTGCCTGATCTTGGCGCGGGTCTTGGGCGCATCGAGAACGCTCTCTCTGTCGCCATGCAGCAGGGTCACGCCCGATTGGACGAGGTTTTGACACAGCTCACGCAGGCAGCGGAAACTGGCACACGCGCGGAGGCGCAAGACGCGCCCCTGGCATCCATTCAAGCAACGCTTGAAGAGATGCGCACGCAGTTGGGGGGCGAGGGAACTGATCCGCGTGTCGAGGAACAGGGTGCTGTCCTTACGTCTATTCAAACGTCACTCGACGAGGTCCTGACGCGACTGAACGCGGACGGGAACGACGCGCAATCGGAGAGCATTGCGGCTGCCTTGGCTGCCCTTCAAGACAGCACTGCCGAACGGACCACGATCCTTGCGGCGCTTGCGCAGGTCCATGAGAGTATTGAAGGCCTCTCCGCACGGCCAGATCCGGTTTTGGATCTGACAGCACAAAGACAGAGTTTTGCGCAGTTTGGCACGGTCATGAATATGGTCGTCCAGCGTCTGGAAGGCACGGCGACACAGATCAAATACAGTCTGGAAACCATGAACACCCCAGCGGCAGACGCGCCGGAGGGTCTGAATGCGCAGCTTGCCAGCTTGCCTATGGCCCTGATCGGCCATCTTCGGGAATCGCCGGAAGCGGCGTCGGTGATGTCCCATCTGGCAACAATCAAGGAGCAACTGACCCTGCTTCCAGAGACGCGGGATCACCTTTCAAAGGTCAGCGACACTGTGGAGGTGCTTGCCAATCGTCCCAAGCCGGTTCTGGATCTGACCGAACAACGCCGGAGCTTTGCCTCTTTCACAACGGCGCTGGCGACCGTGGTTCAAAGGCTGGAAAAATCTGCGGATCGCTTTGGCGACATGCCCGATCCTGCTTCCGGGGGAAGCCCTTTGGAAAATCTGATCGCGCGGCTGCCGGATCAATTGGCAGCGCAGCTGCCTCAATCACTGGACGTTTCGGCTATGGCGCAGGAATTGGTCAAGGCGCTGCCCGCATCGCCTGACCTTGCCCCTGTCTTGGCGGCATTGAGCGCTTTGGAGGATCGGATCGCCAGCCCAGTCGACATGGCAGCGCCGGACCTCGCGCCGCTGGAAGCGCAGATCACGGAGCTTGTGAGGGGGCAGGCAGGTATTCCCTCAGCCTTAAACACGCTCGAAGAACAGGTTTCGGCGCTCAGGAACGCGCCCACCCCGGCGCTGGACACCAGCGAACAACGCGCCAGCTTTGCGATGTTCAGTACCGCGCTCGCAGCCGTTGTGGCGCGGCTTGAAAATGCGGTTGGGCAGATTGGCACCACAGGCGCTGAAAGCGCTGAGTCCGAGGTTCTGCTGCGTAGCGTGCACGATGCAATTGCGTCCCTTTGCGCTGATACGACACGTCTTGAGAATAAATTCCGCGCAATTGACGCGCTGCCCTCGCAAATTGCGAAGATGCAAACCAGCCTTGAGGCACAGATTGCGCATCAAGGCGTGCCGGAGATTGACCTGACAGCGCAACGGCAGAGCCTGGCCCGCTTCGCGACAGCAATACAGAAAGTCATTCAACGATTGGAATCCGTGGCGGAAGCGCTTCCCGATCAGGTCGACGCAAGAGACAGCGCGCAATACCGCCCCCTGCTCAAGAAGATGCGACGGCTTGAGCGGCAGGTTGCCGCCATCCGCACGACGCAGGAGGATACCACTTCGAATCTTGCGCAATTCTTGGAGCGGCTTGCGGCGGACGATGACGGATGCCCGGAGGGTGATCCGGAAACAGCCCCAGACCACGGGACCGAAGATAACCTGCAAACGCCGGATGTGCCTTTGCCTGAATCCACCGCAGAAACACCGCTTGATTTCACTGCGGCGACACCCCCGCTGGACAGTCTGAGGTTTTGCTTTGCGGAGATGATTGCATCGCAGATCAGGGAGACGGCGAAAGGAACGCCTGCGTCCCGAGGTTGAACGTATTTTAAACAGATAGCGGGCCGATTTCGGCGCAAAGACCAGATCGCAAGAAATTATTATGATCTGCGCGCTACTCAGAACCGTGCCCGGAAGAATGGGGCGCACCGCCCTGTTTCAGTATGGAGAATACTATGTCTATCGAAAAGAATATCGCATCTGCATCCATTGCAGAGGTTGTTGATCGTATCCTCGACAAAGGTGTGATCATTGATGCCTTTGTCCGCATTTCACTTGTCGGGATCGAATTGATCGCGATCGAGGTTCGGGCCGTTGTCTCCTCGGTTGAGACCTGGCTCAAATATGCGGAAGCTGTTGGTTTGACCGTCGATCCAGCGACAGCCTAACCTTACCTCCGAAGCTTGGGCGGGGCATAGCGCGCCATCGTGGCGGCAAGCGTCTCGATATCCCGCCCAAGCGGACGGTCCTCCAGCAGCGCGGCGCTTTTCCCGCGAATGAGGTTGTGGAGCGTTCTTGCGTTGTCGGACAACCCAGCTTCGCGTCCATCCGGCAGATCAGACCTGCTGTCCAGAATGTCGATGGATTGCGCAACGCACAGCGCCAGGATTGCGTGGATCTGAGTGAGCAGCCCAAGCTTCTGACCCAGAAGGCGTGCAGCAATTGTTCCCATGGAAACGACGTCCTGATTGGCCCCGTTGGTTGATATGGAGTGCACGGATGCAGGTCCGATGCTGCGCATCTCAGCCAGCAGCGCCGTTGCGGTTACCTGAGCCCCCATCATGCCGGAGTTCAGACCGGCTGGTCCGCGATGCAGGAATGCTGGCAGACCCCGGTTCAGGCGTTCATCCGTCAGCCGGGCAACCTGTCGTTCTGCAAGACCGGCGAGCACAGTCACGGCCTGGGCCAGCGCATCCGACGCAAGACCAACGTGCTGCCCCATGAAATTCCCACCATGGAGGACCAAAGGCATTTCCGGGTCCATCGCATCTTCTTTTTCTGCGGCGGAGTGGAGGGGGAAAACAGGGTTATCCGTGGCAGAGCACAACTCTGTCGCAACGATACGGCTGTGCCAGTCTGCCGTGTCCCAGACCGCGCCAATGACCTGCGGGGCGCAGCGCAGGGTATAGGCGTCCTGGCCAATCCCCTCTTCCGTTACCGGGCCGATTCCGGTCAGGCATCGATCCGCCAGCGGGGTTCGCTCCACCCGCGTGCTGCCCGTGACACGAGCACGCAGCAGGTTTGCCGCCGCGGCCTGTCTTGGATGTGGCCGGAGTGCAGCAAAGGCCGGATGCCATGCCTCAACCCGGCCGCCCTGCACCTCTGCCATGGCGGCGGTGAGGGCGATGGCCCAATCAATGGCCTGCGCAGTCCGTCTTGTGTTGATCAGGCCCACACCCGTCATGGCAGAGGTGCCGTTCACCAAGGCCAGCCCATCACGGGCAGCTAGGTCAATCGGCTCCAGCTGCATCATGGCGAGCCCATCGCTCCCCGATATGCGACGACCATCGCGCAGGCAGAAATCGCCGCGTCCCTGAAAACACAGAACCATGTGCGCAAGTGGGGTCAGATCGCCGGATGCCCCTACTGTACCCCGGCACGGCATCACCGGCGACAAAGGACCATTGAGCATCCCGACCAGAGCCTGAATTGCCGGTTCAGAAGCCCCTGAAACACCTTGCAAAATCGACATCAACCGGCACAGGACAATGGCCCTGCCCGTCGCCCAATCAAACGCAGGCCCGACCCCTGTGGCAAGGTGGTGCACCAGGTTCTGTTGCAGTGTCGCACCATCTTCAGCGCCCACCAGCCGGTTGGCCAGCGGGCCAAATCCGGTCGTAATACCATATACATGCCGCTCCTCCTCTATCACGCGGCGGAGACGCGCGTGGGCCGCAGCGCATCGCGCGGTCGCACTGTCCAGCAGCCCCACCTGGAGCCGCCCATCGACAAGCTGTATCGCGTCTTCAAGCGATAGATGGTTGTCCACAAGAACGTGTGCTGCCTCTGGATCGGGGAGTTGGGTCATGATCTATCCTGTCGTGATTTTCAAAGACGTTAGCCGCGTCTTGGTTAATGCGAACTAAACAATCACGATCACGGCTTTCGAATTCTGCGGCAGGCAAGGTTTCGTTAAGCCCTGCGGTCTATGACGGTGGCACCCATGACCGAGGAACTGCAATGTCCGAGACCCCGAAGACTGACGAATTTGACACCCCCGCCCAAATCCTGCCTGGGGTCATCGGGCCAGTCGCGGCGGCACTGCTCGCGCAGGATACGTTGCTGTTGTTCAGCGCGGAAACCGGGGCGCTGGTCTCCGCGAATGACACCGCGCTCATGCAATTGGGTCTTGATCTGGAGAATGCAATTCTGCCGACCTTTGCAGAGATGGTCGAAGGTGGTGACGAAAGTGCAGAGTCGCTGTGGGCGCAACTGGGTGCCGGAGAACGATGTGGCTGGTCCGGTCCCGTGAATGGCGCCCTGGGTCTGAAGGCGGAGGGAACGGTGCAGGCCCTGCCTTGCGCGGCACCGGATGGAGATGGCTTTGTCCTGGTTCAACTGAGCGTCGCTGCCGCACCTGTCGCTGTCACGGAAAGTTCTTTTGACGACCTGCCCGATCCCGCTGTCGACAAGGCAATTGGCATCATCACCTATGATATGGATGGCAACATCTTGTCCATGAATGGTCCGGCCCTCACCGCGATGGAGGACTATGGAGAAGAACTGGTTGGGCGCAACCACGACACCATCTGGCCCAAATCCATCTGCGACAGCGAAGTGTATTTCGAGTTTTGGGAAAAGATGCGTCAGGGTCGGCAGGTTGACGGTGTTTACCGGCATATCACCGCCGTGCAGAGCGAGATCTGGCTGCGCAGCATCTATACGCCAGTCAAGGATGCCAGTGGCCACCCCTGCCGGGTCGTACATTGCCTGATGGATGTCACAGAAGACAGTTATGCCGCTGAAATTGCAGGGAAAAGAAACGACGCACTTTGGGGAAACCTACCCATGTGCGAATTTGACAAAGACGGGCACATCACAGCAACCACGCCCCAGATGGCGTCACTTTTGGGTCAGCCGGAAGACCTGCTCATCGGGATGCACGACAGCGATCTGTGCGATGTCGCCTTTGCCAAGAGCGCGGCATACCTCAAGGTTTGGGAGAACCTCGCAGAGGGGAGGCATCAGAAGCTCAAGATCAAACATCGCACGCCGGATCACGAACTGGTCTGGTGCGAGGCGGCGTTGCTCCCGATCATGAACCCCGACGGACGGTTGGAGAAAGTGCTGAAGCTGGCCACCGATATCACAGAGGAACATTCCGACTACCTCGATTGCAAGGAAGTGCTTGAGGCCAGCAATGGCATGTTTGGCCGCGTCGAATTCGACTCCGAAGGTCAGTTCATGCGCGCCAACAAACCTTTCAGCAAGACCTTCCAGATACCCCTGGATGAGCTTGAAGGCAGGAACCATCGCGAAATCTGCCCGCAAGAGGTGATGAATTCAGCGCAATACTCTGACTTCTGGGGTAAACTCCATGAAGGAGAGACGCTGAGCGGTCTGCATGAGATGCGCAGCGCGTCGCAGGACGTTCTTTGGCTCCGTGTCTTCTACAGCCCGCAGTTCAGCGCGCGGGGATCCCTGAAACGGGTGTTGATGTTCTTCGTCGATCAGACCGAACGGTACATGCGTGAAGCGAAGCTGAACGCGAACATGAACGCCGTCGATTCCGCACAGATCGTTACGGAATTGGGGCCAGAAGGCACCATTCTCTCAGCCAATCAGATCTTCATCGATCTCTTTGGCTACGCAGAAGCAGAGATCCACAATCAAAAGCTCAATACCGCATATATGAAAGACGCAGACGCCGCCGAGGAGCACCGTGCGACCTGGGATCGTGTTCGTGCCGGAGAGACCGTGAACGGCACGTTTCGGCACGTTGATGCAAAGGGGGACGACCTTTGGCTGCGGGGGGCGTATTCTCCGGTAACGTCACAGAACAAAGGGTTTCAGGGTGCCATGTTCTTTGGCAGTGACGTGACATCCGAACACCGGACAGCGCTGGCCGCCACGACGAAACTGAACGCCCTTCTTGGCTCTCAGGCTGTTATTGAGTTCGACACGACCGGGCATGTCCTGAATGCAAATGAGAATTTCCTCAAGACCTTCGGATATACTCTGCGGGAGATTGTTGAGCAGCACCACTCGATGTTCTGCATATCAGATTACGTGCGGACACCTGAGTATCGCAGCTTTTGGCTTAACCTGGAGAAAGGGCAGGATTCCTATGGCCGGGTTCACAGGGTTGGCCGTTTTGATCGGGATGTGCACCTCGTTGCACATTACAAACCGATCCTGGATGTGGATGGCAACGTAACGAGCATTCTCAAGTCAGCCATTGATATCACCGATCTGGTGCAGCTTGAGCAACTTGTTGAAGAGCGGGCAAGGGACATCGAAGTCCAGATGGGCTCCAGCACGCAGGCGGGTCAGACCATCAAGGATCAGGCCAGCGGCCTGTCCAGTGACACCGATGTCGCGCGCATACGCACCATTGAGAGCACAGAGCAGTTGAATGCCACGATTGAGACGTTCAAATCCGTCTCAAACGACGTGTCAGATCTGTCTGAGGTTGTCGATGTGATCAGTGAAATTGCTGTTCAAACCAACCTGCTTGCCTTCAACGCAGCGATCGAAGCGGCCCGTGCGGGCGAGCATGGCATTGGTTTCTCCATCGTTGCCGACGAAGTGAGAAAGCTTGCCGAACGTAATGGAGAGGCCGCCCGGAGCATTGGCCGCAACATCGAAAGCGCCACTCGGCAGATTGCAGATGGGGCATCAAATGCGCAGATGATCCTTGAGACGCTCGGGACACAGACGACGACGCTGGAGCAGAACTCCGAAACCCTGTCAGAGATCATCTCGCTCAGCGAAGAGCAGGTTGACGCCATCGGGAATGCGGCCAGCATTATGCAGGAAATTAAGTCCTCAATTGCGCAGCCGCAGTAACGGGATGGCACAGGCAACACAGCAATCCTACGGCATCGTTCGTCTGGGTCAGACCTTGGTTGGCATTCCCATCCACGAACTGAGTGAGGTGTGCCATGTCAACGGCTCGAATGCACTGCCGGTTCCGTCAGACACCTTGCTTGGTGCATTCGAATTGCGAGGCAGCGCTGTACCGCTGCTGAACATCGCAAGGATTTGTGGCGGTCACATAGATGCTGAGACGCCCCATCTGGCGGTTGTCCTTAAACATGCCGATGCCGTTCTGGCGTTCCATGTGGATGAGGTGGTGGGCATCGCCAATTGTGCCGAAGCCGATGTGCAACCGCTCGAAGAAGCGAACGGCACCGCCCAAACCAGCATCCGAGGTGTGTTCAAAAACGGTGACCGTTTCGTGTCGATCCTCGACATTCCTGCGATCTTTGAATTGCCGGGCGTCTATTCGACACAGCGTCCGGGCCTCGCCAACACGTCCGGCGCAACAGAGCGACTGACGCGGCAGCTGACGTTTCAGGCGGGAGGTGCGCTTTTCGCTGTTCCGGCCATTGAGGTTTATGCGGCTGTGCCCCGGCAAGAGATCAAAGTCACCGCCATCACGTCTGGCCCCTGCCTTGGGGAGATCTCTTACTACGGTCGGCGGGTTCCGGTGGCGTGCTCTGTCAGTGTGCTGGGCCTTGGGAAAACGCTGGATCGGGGTGCCTGTGAAATCGTTGTCATGCGGTTTCCCAACGATCAGTTGCTGGGTTTCGCGGTGGACGCCATCCGCAACATTGAGAGCTTTCAACCCGCAGAGGTGGCAGATTTGCCAATCTGGCAGGCTGCTGCGCCCCGGCTGATCTCCAATGTGAACATCAAGGCGAACGGTCAGCAAATCTATACCGTGGACATCGCCGCGTTGCATCAACATCCCGAAGCGTTGAACCTTGCTTCACTCTCTGAACCAAGCGTTACAGCGGATGAGACAACGTCGAAGCCCGATGTTACCGCCGAAGATGGCAATGTGATCCGTGAACGGGAACGATACCTTGTGGTCAACGCGGGCACAAAGGTCGCTATTCCGCTGCGCCAGGTCAGCTGCATCACCGCGCCCCCGAAAGAAATAACACCGACCCGCAGCCACTTGCCCGGCTTCAAAGGTTACTTTTCCCGTCTGGGCCGGTCGGTTGCCCTGTTCGGGTTGTCGGAAATGCTGTTCGCCGCATCCCAGGACGATCAGGACCATGTCCAGAGCAGACGGGTGGTTCTTACCGGCGCTGATCATAAGCAGATCGGGTTTGAGGTCGCGCAGGTGATCAGCATCGAAGTATCCGAATGGCGCGAACAACCAAAGGAAGGAGAAACCGGTCCTGCGGTGCAATTGGGGTCAAAGGCCAATCGAACGGTGCTGCCTGTCGTTGATCTGGATGCGCTCGTTCCGGCATGAGTTTCGTCATCGGTCAAGGCCTGGCCAAGGCGTGATCGGCAAGGTCCCTCTCTGCAAAGGTGATCATCCGAAGTGGCGTTCCCCGGATCAGGCTGACACCGATCCAAAGACACTTTGCTGCCGGGTTATGAACCCAGCTTTGCGGCCTCGCGCGCCAATGCTGTGATCCCGTCCCAGTCCTGTGCCACGACCAGATCACCCGGTGCGACCCAACTGCCACCGGCGCATACCACATTGGGCAATCCAAGGTAGTCAGACGCATTGGCGGGACTGACCCCACCGGTAGGGCAAAAACTGATTTGAGGCAGCGGGCTGCTCAGTGATTTCAGAAACGGCACACCTCCGGCCGCTTCCGCGGGAAAGAACTTGAGCATGTCATAGCCCCGCGCGAGCAAAGCCATCGCTTCAGAGGCGGAGGCGGCCCCCGGAAGCATTGGCAAATCCTGCTGCTCAGCGGCTTCCAAAAGCGCCTCTGTCGCCCCCGGCGACACGCCAAACCGTGCACCTGCCGCTATGGCGGACGTCACATCGCTTGGGCTCACCAAGGTGCCTGCCCCAACAACGCCGCCGCTGACTTTCCCCATTTCAGCAATGACTTCCAGCGCCGCCGGGGTGCGCAGGGTCACTTCGAGAACGGGCAGCCCGCCAGCCACAAGCGCCTTTGCCAGAGGTTGAGCATGGGCGGGATCGTGTACGACCAAAACAGGTATGATCGGAGCCAATTCGCAGATTTCGCGGGTGCGACGGCTGGCGTCGTTGGGGCTTAGCATCGGTTTCTCCTAGAGACTGCTCGCACCGGTGTCGGCGGATCCGACATTGGCACGGAAATTTGCAAACATATCGCGCCCAACGCCAAACGCATTGCTGCTGAGGTCTGCGGTGACGGGTGCGCGGTCGAGCACACCTTCGGTGACAATTTCAATCTTTCCGTTGGTGGCATCCACGCGCAGGATATCACCGTCCTGCAGACGGGCGATTGGCCCGGCGTCCACTGCTTCAGGGCAGACATGAATCGCGCTCAAAACCTTGCCTGAAGCGCCCGACATTCGACCATCTGTCACCAGCGCAACCTTCAATCCCCGCGCCTGCAGGTTGGCCAGCACTGGCGTCAGGCTGTGCAGCTCCGGCATCCCGTTTGCCTTGGGGCCCTGAAAGCGGACGACAACAACAACGTCCTGCTCGAACGCGCCTGCCTGGTAGGCGGCTTTGACGGCCTCTTGCGTATGAAAAACCCGCACCGGGGCCTCGATGAAGCGATGTTCCTCTGCCACAGCAGAAATCTTGGTGACCGCATTGCCCAGCGTCCCGGCCAACCGTTTCAACCCACCTGTCGCCTGAAACGGGTCGCTGACGGGGCGCAGAATGCGGTCGTTCAGGGTTTCCCCTGCCCCGGCTTCCCAACTGACAGTGTCATCCTTGAGCTTTGGCTCACAGGTATAGCGGTCAAGCCCGTCGCCCAGCACCGTCCGCACATCTTCGTGCAGCAGGCCACCGCGCAGCAGCTCGCCAATCATGAAACCAAGCCCACCTGCGGCATGGAAATGGTTCA
This sequence comes from uncultured Sulfitobacter sp., assembly GCF_947500075.1. Lineage (GTDB taxonomy): Bacteria > Pseudomonadota > Alphaproteobacteria > Rhodobacterales > Rhodobacteraceae > Sulfitobacter. The sequence goes on from NZ_CANMQS010000007.1 coordinate 237,286, forward strand.
CATCCGCAAGACCGTTGGGATAAACGCGGGCCAGCAGCGGTGTGACGTCGGCAAGGTCAGAGAAATCCTGCCAATCCAGGATGATCCCCCCGGCGCGCGCCATTGCGACAAGGTGGATCAGCAGATTGGTTGACCCGCCTGTGGCATTCAGCCCGACGATCCCGTTCACAAAGGCCTTTTCGTCCAATACGTCGCAGACAGGGGTATAGGCGTTGCCGAGATGGCTGATCTCCAGCGCCCGTTTGGCGCCGGCGATGGTCAGGGCATCCCGCAAGGGCGTGTTTGGATTGACAAAGCTGGCGCCAGGCAGATGCAGCCCCATGAATTCCATCAGCATCTGGTTGGTATTTGCCGTCCCGTAGAAGGTGCAGGTTCCCGGACCGTGATAGGCGCCCATTTCTGCATTCATCAGCGCAGCACGGTCAACTTCGCCTGCGGCAAATTGCTGGCGGATCTTGGCCTTTTCATCATTGGGCAGGCCGGATGTCATGGGGCCCGCGGGCAGGAACACGGCTGGCAGGTGACCAAAGCTCTGCGCTGCGATGATCAGGCCCGGCACAATCTTGTCGCAGACCCCCAGATAGACCGTGCTGTCAAAGACATTGTGGCTGAGCGCGACACCAGCGGCGAGCGCGATGACGTCGCGGGAAAAGAGGCTCAAATCCATCGATGGCGTGCCTTGGGTGACGCCATCACACATCGCAGGCACGCCGCCCGCGACTTGCGCCGTGCCGCCCGCCGCACGGGCGGCGGTTCTGATCAGATCGGGAAATCGTTCAAACGGTTGATGCGCCGAAAGCATGTCGTTGTACGCCGTCACAATCCCAAGGTTGCCCGCAGATTTGGTGGCCAAAGCATCTTGATCCGGCCCGGCTGCCGCGTAGGCATGCGCCTGACCGCTGCAAGACAGATGCGCCCGTGCCGGACCTTCTGCCGCAGCGGCGCGCATCCGGCCAAGGTGGTCGCCGCGCGGGCCTTCGCTGCGGGCAATGATGCGGTCCGTCACTTTGCGAATGGTATCATGAAGCATTGTGCATTCCTCGTTTTTCGTGCCCGGTGCTGATGCACTGTTAGCGCTAACAAGGCATTCTGTCCAGCCTTCTTGCCGATGAAGAACCGTCTGGGCAGGCCCTATTGCCTTCAATTTTCAATGTAACACCGAAAGAAGCAACCTCGGGCATAAATTGCGAATAATTCGCAACTGGCTTGACAGTTGCGAGTTATTCGCATTTAGAGATGGCGTGTATCTTCAACAGACAAAGGACCCTTTGCCCGTGTTACGCGCCGCCCTGACAAGTCTCACCCTTGCTCTGACCCTTGCCTCTGCCGCGGGGGCGGAGGAGAAAATGAAAGTCGTCACCACATTCACGGTAATTGCAGACATTGCGGCCAATGTGGCAGGCGACGCGGCAGAGGTGGTATCGGTCACCAAACCCGGCGCGGAAATCCATGGGTATGAACCAACACCACAGGACATTGTCCGCGCCGTCGATGCCGATCTGATCCTTTGGAACGGACTGAACCTTGAGCTGTGGTTCGAGCAGTTTCTCCGGAACCTGGCGGATGTGCCTTCTGTCACCGTAACGGAAGGGATTGATCCGATTTCAATCTCCACAGGAAGCTATGAGGGCAAACCGAACCCTCACGCCTGGATGGGTTTGGATAATGCGCTGATTTACATTGATAACATCGCCAATGCCTTTGCCGAGCATGACCCCGACAATGCAGAGACCTACGCCAGAAATGCCGCGGCCTACAAAGAGGAGTTGCGGGCAACCATTGCGCCTTTGCGCGAAGCAATTGCCGCCATACCCGCCGATCAACGCTGGCTGGTGACCTGCGAGGGGGCATTCAGCTACCTCGCGCGTGATTTCGGCCTGCAAGAGCTGTATCTTTGGCCGATGAACGCGGATCAGGTCGGAACGCCGCAGCAGGTGCGCAGCGTAATCGACGGCGTGCGGGCCAACAACATCCCAGTTGTGTTTTGCGAAAGCACCGTGAACACCGCCCCCGCCCAGCAGGTCGCGAGAGAGACCGGCGCCACCTACGGCGGCGAACTTTACGTCGATTCACTCAGTGAGGCGGACGGCCCGGTGCCAACCTATCTCGACCTGCTGCGCGTCACTTCCGAGACCGTGGCCGCCGGGCTGACGTCCGCAACGCACTAGCCCATCATCCCGCGCGCCCTATTTCAGAGCGCGAGGAAGCCGCGATCGCGGCGAAAGGAACGACATGCCAAAGGATCACATACCCGCAACGGACCCGCTTCCCGCAGACGCCGGGCAAGCGGGTTTGAGCGTTCGGGACGTTACCGTCACCTATCGCAACGGTCACACCGCCCTTTGGAACGCCAGCTTTGAGATCCCCAAAGGCACGGTGACGGCACTGGTCGGGATCAATGGGGCGGGCAAATCCACGCTGTTCAAGGCGATTATGGGATTTGTCCCGGCCGCGCAGGGCAACATCCGCATTCTGGGTCTGGACGTGCGCGCCGCCCTTGCGCGAAACTTGGTGGCCTATGTTCCGCAGTCAGAGGAAGTGGATTGGGCCTTCCCCGTGCTGGTCGAAGATGTGGTGATGATGGGGCGCTACGGTCACATGGGATTCCTGCGCCGTCCAAAGGCGGCAGACCATGCCGCTGTCGATCAGGCTCTGGCACGTGTCAGCATGCAGGACTTCCGGCACCGTCAGATCGGTGAATTGTCCGGCGGGCAACGAAAGCGCGTGTTCCTTGCGCGCGCCCTGGCCCAGGACGGGCAGGTGATCCTGCTGGATGAACCCTTCACCGGGGTGGACGTGAAAACCGAAGAGCAGATCATCGCGCTCCTCCAGTCGCTCCGCGATGAAGGGCGGGTGATGCTGGTCTCAACCCACAACCTTGGCTCGGTGCCGGAATTCTGCGACCGCGCGGTGCTGGTTAAAGGCACAGTGCTCAGCCATGGCCCGACAGAGACGACGTTTACCCGCGCCAACCTAGAAGCGGCTTTTGGCGGGGTCTTGCGGCATTTCACCCTGGGTGGTTCGGATCTGCATGATGATGAGGACGGCAGGGAGGTCACGATCTTTACCGATGATGAACGTCCCTTTGTCCAATACGGCGAAAAGACCCAGCGTACGGAACGTGGCGATGGGTGAGAGCCTGCTGGAACCGTTTGCCTATAGCTACATGGTGAACGCCATGTGGGTTTCGGCACTTGTCGGCGGCGTTTGCGCCTTTCTGTCATGCTACCTTATGCTGAAAGGATGGTCGCTGATTGGCGACGCGCTCTCGCACTCCGTCGTGCCGGGGGTGGCGGGGGCGTATATGCTCGGCTTGCCCTTCGCACTGGGGGCATTCATTGCAGGCGGACTTGCGGCCGGGGCCATGCTGTTCCTGTCAGAACGGTCAGGACTGAAGATTGACGTGATTATCGGGCTGATCTTCACATCCTTTTTCGGGTTGGGCCTGTTCATCGTTTCCATCAACCCCATGGCAGTGTCCATTCAGACCATCACCATGGGCAATATCCTTGCGATCACACCGGGCGATACGCTGCAACTGGCGCTGATTGGCTTTGTCACACTAGCCGTGCTGCTGGCCAAATGGAAAGACCTGATGGTCACGTTCTTTGACGAAAACCACGCGCGGACGATTGGGCTGCGTCCGGATATCCTCAAGGCCGTGTTCTTCATCCTGCTGTCCGCATCGGTTGTCGCGGCCATGCAGACGGTTGGCGCGTTTCTGGTGATTGCGATGGTCGTGACCCCCGGCGCCACGGCATACCTGCTGTGCGACCGGTTTGAGCGGTTGATCCTGCTTTCTGTCGCGATTGGGACCGGCACCAGCTTTCTGGGCGCCTACGTCAGCTACTTTCTGGACGGTGCCACCGGCGGCGTAATCGTCTGCCTGCAAACGCTGATCTTTCTGCTGGCTTTTGTATTTGCGCCGCGGCACGGGTTACTGGCCGCCAAAGCAAAGGCGCGCGCGGCCCTTGCCCATGGCCCTGAAACGGAGGCCGGATGATGGATCTCGACACCCTCACCCTGCCTTTCCGCTTTCCGTTTATGCAGAATGCGTTTCTGATTTCCATGATCGTCTCGGTACCCTGCGCGCTGTTGTCGTGCTTTCTGGTGATGAAGGGCTGGGCGCTGATGGGGGATGCCGTCAGCCATGCGGTGCTGCCGGGGATCGTACTGGCCTATATCGTTGGAGCGCCCCTGCTTCTGGGGGCCTTTGCGGCCGGGATGATCTGCGCTGTGGCCACCGGGTATCTATCGACCAACAGCCGGGTGAAAGAGGATACCGTGATGGGGGTCGTCTTTTCCGGCATGTTTGGGCTGGGGATTGTGCTTTACGTCTCAGTTGAAACCAACGCGCATCTCGACCATATCCTGTTTGGGAATATGTTGGGCGTCGACGGGAGAGAGCTTCTGACGGCGGGGCTGATTTCTGCTGTGGTGTCCGGCGTGCTGGCGCTGAAATGGCGGGATCTGCTCTTGCATGCCTTCGATGCCGCACAGGCGCAGGCGTCGGGACTGGCGGTGAACGTGCTGCACTATGGTCTGCTGGCGGCGCTGTCGCTGACCATTGTGGCGACGTTGAATGCGGCCGGGCTGATCCTCGCCATCGGCTTGCTGATCGCGCCGGGGGCGATTGCCTTTCTGCTTGTGCGCACCTTTGCCCGGATGCTCTGGGTGTCGGTGATCGTCTGCATGCTCTCGATGCTGCTGGGGACCTACGCAAGCTTCTATCTCGACAGCGCGCCTGCACCGACGATTGTCCTGATCCTCACTGCGGTGTTTCTGGTGGCCTTTGTGCGGCGACAGCGGATGACAAAGCGGGCGTCTTTGGCGCGCATGTAGGGTGGGGGTCCCCCATCTGATGACGCAAAAGGCCGCAGCTTTTGTGCTGCGGCCTTTGGTGTTTTGTGGGGTGGTATAAGGTGGGTTGCACCCACCCTGCGGATCACTCCGTGATCTTGGAAACCACACCCGCGCCAACTGTCCGGCCACCTTCACGAATAGCAAAGCGCAGGCCCTGCTCCATCGCGATGGGCGCGATCAGCTCAACGTCGAACTTCAGGTTGTCGCCCGGCATCACCATTTCCGTGCCTTCGGGCAGCTGAACCGTGCC
>NZ_CANMQS010000008.1 GCF_947500075.1 uncultured Sulfitobacter sp.
CTTTGGTCGCTTGTTGGCCATGTGTCTCCTCCGTTTTCCTAAACATAGCGGAGGACCAATTCAGTGGGGGAGGATCACCCCACCATCAGTACTGGACATCGTGATACTGGGCTTTGGCTCCAGACATCGAAAAAATCGTAGATACCGTAAGCGAGACGTCGTGGAATTCTTAGCTTTCCGGGAATTACAAAGACTGCACCCTGACCCAACACAACGATCAAACATTGAGGGTAATCCGTTACAACCAACTCACTGGCGACAACGGGAGATGCGGATCGCTGAGCTAGTTTGGTTGCGCACTTTTGAAGTAGGAAGGGAAGTTCGTCATTTCCTTAGAAAGACCGGGTAGCATCGCTTCGCTCTTCCCATAGATATCTGCGGAACCACCGGATGACCGCCCGGTGATGTAGAGCTTTGCGGCATCCGACATGCCCGACCCAGTTGCTCGATCTTCAAAGAGGTGTCTCCAGCCGTGAGTTGGGCGAAGGAGAGGGCGATCAAGACCTAGGGGACCTCTAACCCAATCACTGACATTATTGGCGGCACGTTTCGAGAAAAGCCTACGTTCAGATTCCTCGGCCTCTGAGACTGCAAATGACAGAAACCCTTCGTGAATGAGGTCGTCATGGATCGGAACTGTTCTCTCGCTGAAGCGGTTTTTGAGTTTTCGCCCACCCATAGTGGTGAGACGCATGAACCAAATACCCGAAACCTGAAAGAACGAGGATGGTGACAGTTGAGCTATCTCGTTCACTCTTGCGCCTGAGTATGCACAGACCCACGAAATCCAACGCAAATCTGCCTTCTCTTCCCTACGTGCCGCCTTAAGGACCAACTCAGCCTCGGACAGCTTGAAGGCCCTTTCACCTTCTGGAACGGGCTCGGCTTCGGGAACTTCTACGAGCGCAAGCGGATTTGATACTGGAAACAGGTCTCCGAGCTCTTGCCTTCGCGCCCAAGAGATAACCGTTCGCACGTTTTGTATGCGCTGGCCAATTGTGTTTGCTGCCAACTTACCCTCAGCGAGCATCTTTCGTTTCCATGCGTCGGCTTCCCGTGCAGTAACCGTTGATATTAGGTCACTTCCTCGGTGGGTTGAAAACTCTCTCACTGCTTTCTCGAACTTTTCAATCGTGCCAACGCGCGTCTCAGCAACGTGGGGAACTCCACGTCTTTCATCCACTTGCCGTCGAATGACCTCCCCAAAGGTAAGTTCTGAGATGCTGTTCTTCGATTTTGCTTCCGCCCGCTCCACACTGGCCCCTCGATAGGGTGGGTATTTGCTGGACTGACCAGTGTCGGAGTAGTCGCCACGAGCCTTCATTAGGTTGATCTCTGCCATGTTCGACATAGCATCTGCGACATGACTAAGAAGCTTGGTCCGCGACGCGGCGTCGACATTTCGATGCTCTGCCGTAAGGAACGCATCAACGACAGGCCCATACCGTTCTTCCAAAGCGTGTGCTCTGATTCTTTCGTCTGGGACACTCAGGGGAGACTTGCCCCCGTGAACGGCCTGCTTGTCCAGTTGCTGCACCCGCGTCCATCTATCGACTGGACCCGGATTGTTATCAAAGGCTTCAACCCAACGCGCACGTATTTCTCCTGCGATTGCCAGCGAGGTCTTGTGATCCAGCGGCTTTGGACCAGTACGCACAGCCTCATAGTGTTGTTGAAGGGCAGCGAGGACCGCGATCAATCTAGCCTTGGCCTCAACCGCATCTTTCGTCTGTAAAGATGTCTCGAAATGATCACGAAGAGTAACGGTTTTTTTCCGTGTCCCAATTGGAACGGACAACGAAGTTCCTCTCAGCCGCTCAACTAGATCGGCGGGAACACGCACACGGACATGAAAAGTACTCCCGCGCTTGACTGGCTTCGGCATTGATAACCCCATTGTGTAGCACCTCTGTGTAACAGTTGGTGCGCTACGTACTCTATAAATTACAAGAGCTTACCTATACCAATGAGATAGTATGGTGGGTGATAAGAGATTTGAACTCCTGACATCTTCGATGTGAACGAAGCGCTCTACCACTGAGCTAATCACCCGTGCCGTTCGATTTAGCCAATAGGCGCCATACCTGCAAGAGGGCGGCGGCAAAAAAGCGTGGCCTGCCGGACATGGTCCTCAATGCGCCTTGGACTGCCTGATCTTGGCTGTAAAAACACGCGCGTTGGGCATGTCCTTCTCGCGCCGCACCTTGAGTTTGCCCAGCGGCGGCAGAACCAACTCGCGCTTTTCCGCAAGCGCGTCGCCGAGTGCCGCGAGCGTCGCTTCGACAACGGGTTTTGCATCCTTTTTCTTGATGCCCGACCGCGCGACAACGTCGTCGATCAGTTCTTTCTTGCGCAGTTCGGGCCCAAGGATCACTGACTTGGGCGCGTCGACCACGGCGGGCTGTGCCGACGGGGCGGGTTTTGGGGCACTGCCTGTTACCGGGCTGACTGGCGCAATCTTGGGCGCGGGTTTGGCGGCGACGGTCTTTGCTTTGGGTGCGCTGGACCGGGGCGCTGCCTTTGGGGCCGCGGCCGCTTTTGGTTTTTTGCTGGCGGTGGTGCTCATCTTAACCCTCACTGGTTTTTGTTATGGTTTTGCCAAACCCTACCGCAGAACCGGGTAAAACGCCAGTTCAGGGAGTGGCATTTCACAGATCACACCGACGCAACAGCATCGGTTTGACCACAACCTGTTGTGGGTACATAAAAAAAGCCCCCGACATACCGGGGGCTTTTCCATTTTAGACCTCTGGGCAGATCAATGCGCTGTTGCGGCGTCCCCTGCCCCGGATTTCGCGGCAAGTGTGGCTGCCGCCGCTGCATCTTCCGCTTCCTGATCCCATTCGATGGCTTCGGGAACTGCGGTCAATGCCTGCTCCAGCACTTCGGACACATGGCTGACGGGGATGATGGTCAGCCCCTCTTTCACGTTGTCCGGAATCTCCGGCAGGTCTTTTTCGTTGTCCTGCGGGATCAGCACCGTGGTGATGCCACCGCGCAGAGCGGCGAGCAGCTTTTCCTTCAAGCCACCGATGGGCATGGCGTTGCCGCGCAGGCTGACTTCACCGGTCATCGCGATGTCCTTGCGCACCGGGATCTGTGTCAACACTGACACGATAGAAGTCACCATCGCCAGACCAGCGGAGGGGCCATCCTTGGGCGTTGCGCCATCGGGCACGTGCACGTGGATGTCCAGCGCATCGAACTTCGGCGGCTTCACCCCGATCTTGGGCGAGATGGAGCGCACATAGGAGCTGGCCGCGTCGATGCTTTCCTTCATCACATCGCCGAGCTTGCCGGTGGTCTTCATCCGGCCTTTGCCCGGCAGGCGCAGCGCTTCGATCTGAAGCAGCTCCCCCCCGACGGAAGTATAGGCAAGGCCCGTGACCACGCCGATCTGATCTTCTTTTTCGGCCAGACCGTAGCGGTGTTTGCGCACGCCCAGGAAATCATCAAGGTTGTCACCGTCAACGGTCACGCTGTCGGCTTCTTTCTTAATGATCTTGGTCAGCGACTTCCGCGCCACTTTGGCGATCTCACGCTCCAGGTTCCGCACGCCCGCCTCACGGGTGTAGTACCGGATCATGCCGGTAAGCGCGCTGTCCTCGATCTCGAACTCCTTGGCCTTGAGGCCATGGTTCTTGATCTGCTTGGGCACCAGGTGCTGCTTGGCGATCTCGCGCTTTTCATCCTCGGTATAGCCCGCCAGCGGAATGATCTCCATCCGGTCGAGCAATGGCCCCGGCATGTTGTAGCTGTTGGACGTGGTCAGGAACATCACGTTCGACAGGTCGTATTCGACCTCCAGATAGTGATCCACGAAAGTGGAGTTCTGTTCCGGATCAAGCACTTCGAGCATGGCAGACGCCGGATCGCCCCGGAAATCCTGCCCCATCTTGTCAATCTCATCCAACAAAATCAGCGGATTTGTTGTCTTCGCCTTTTTCAGCGCCTGAATGATCTTGCCGGGCATGGAGCCGATGTAGGTCCGGCGGTGGCCGCGGATCTCAGATTCGTCACGCACGCCGCCAAGGGAGATGCGGATGAATTCACGCCCCGTTGCCTTGGCCACGGATTTGCCAAGCGAGGTTTTACCCACGCCGGGAGGGCCCACAAGACACATGATCGGGCCTTTGAGCTTGGAGGAGCGTTGTTGCACCGCGAGGTATTCGACGATGCGTTCTTTCACCTTTTCAAGACCGTAGTGGTCGTTATCAAGGATCTCCTGCGCCTTGCCGAGGTTCTTTTTCACGCGGGATTTCTTGCCCCACGGGATCGACAGCATCCAGTCAAGATAGTTGCGCACCACGGTTGCTTCGGCGGACATCGGGCTCATGTTCTTGAGCTTTTTCAGTTCCGCATCCGCCTTTTCGCGGGCTTCCTTGCTCAGCTTGGTTTCGGCGATTTTCTCTTCAAGTTCAGCAACTTCGTTCTTGCCGTCCTCGCCATCGCCCAGCTCCTGCTGGATCGCTTTCATCTGTTCGTTGAGGTAATACTCGCGCTGGGTCCGCTCCATCTGGGACTTCACGCGGGTTTTGATCTTTTTCTCAACCTGCAAGACAGACATTTCGCCCTGCATCAGGCCGTAGACTTTTTCCAGCCGCTCAGACACGGACAGCGTTTCCAGAAGGTCCTGCTTCTGGTCCACTTCAATGCCAAGGTGACCGGCAACGAGGTCCGCCAGACGCGCGGGCTCAGAGGTTTCACCCACGGCTGCAAGCGCCTCATCCGGCACGTTTTTCTTGACTTTGGCATAGCGTTCGAACTCATCCGCGACGGAGCGCAGCAGCGCTTCGGTCGTGGCGGCGTCACCGGGCATTTCGGTGAGATACTCCGCGCGCGCTTCAAAGAAATTGTCGTTCTCAAGATAGTCGGTGATGCGCACCCGCGCCTGCCCTTCGACAAGGACTTTTACAGTGCCATCGGGCAGTTTCAGCAGTTGCAGCACATTGGCCAGCACGCCGGCCTTGAAGATGCCATCGGAAGTGGGATCGTCTTCACCGGGGTCGACCTGGCTGGACAACAGGATCTGTTTGTCATCCGCCATCACCTCTTCCAAGGCGCGGACCGACTTTTCGCGTCCCACAAACAGCGGCACAATCATATGGGGGAAGACCACGATATCGCGCAGAGGCAATACAGGGTAGGACGCGTTCAAAGGCTCTAACATGCTCTTTTCCTTATATTTAGCAAGACGATGGGGCCCCTTGAGCAGGCAACCGCCGACGTCTCCTGTTTGGGGGATATGGCACCCACCCCCGCCTGTTTCAATGCCCTTCACGGGCTGTTGTGCGCATCATCGGCTAAGGTCGGGCCGCTTGCAACCCATCGTCTTGTCTAGGTTTATGCGAAATTGACGCAGCTTTGAGGGCCAGACAGATACTCCGGAAGTCTACGTCTGGCCACCTAAAGCGGATCAATATCGCCCTGCGCGCGGGTGGCGTGGAAATCGGCCTGCCAGGCAGCAAAGGTGCCTGCGGCGATTGCATCACGCATACCCGCCATAATGTCCTGATAGTATTGAAGGTTATGCCATGTCAGCAGCATCGAGCTGATGATCTCCTGACTTCGGAACACATGGTGCAGATAGGCGCGGGAATAGTTGCGACAGGCGGGACAGGTACAGTTTTCATCCAGCGGGCGCGGGTCATCCATGTGCCGCGCGTTTTTGATGTTCAGAACGCCTAAACGTGTAAACACCTGCCCCGTCCGGCCAGAGCGGGACGGCAGCACGCAATCCATCATGTCGATGCCCCGCGCCACGGCGCCCACGATGTCATCCGGTTTGCCCACGCCCATCAGGTAGCGCGGCTTGTCTGTGGGCAGTTGCTCTGGCGCGTAATCCAGACAGCCGAACATTGCCGCCTGCCCTTCGCCCACGGCGAGGCCCCCCACCGCATAGCCGTCAAACTCGATCTCCCGCAGCGCCTCCGCCGATGCCCGGCGCAGGTCTTCCTCCAGCCCGCCTTGCTGAATGCCGAAAAGTGCATGGCCGGGGCGGTCGCCAAACGCCTGTTTGGAACGCGCAGCCCACCGCATGGACAATTCCATGCTGTTGGCAATCCGGTCCCGGTCCGCAGGCAGCGCGGGGCATTCGTCGAAACACATCACGATGTCAGAGCCCAGAAGCGCCTGAATTTCCATGGATCTTTCGGGGGTGATTTCGTGTTTGGACCCATCAATGTGGCTTTTGAAGGTGACCCCCCGCTCGGTCAGCTTGCGCAGATCGGCAAGGCTCATCACCTGAAAGCCGCCTGAATCCGTGAGGATCGGCTTGTCCCAGTTCATGAATTTGTGCAGCCCCCCCAGCCAGTCGATCCGTTCGGCCGTGGGGCGCAGCATCAGATGATAGGTGTTGCCCAGTAGGATGTCCGCACCGGTGGAAGCCACACTATCCGGCATCATCGCCTTGACCGTCGCCGCGGTGCCCACAGGCATGAAAGCAGGCGTGCGGATGTCGCCACGGGTCGTGTGGATCACCCCGGCGCGGGCGCGGCCATCGGTGGCGTTCAGATCAAAGGAAATGCGGGTCATACCGTGCTCTTTCTTGGTTGGATGCGGGCCTAGCCCATGCACTCAGAACTTGCAATTGGGCAGTTTTCTCACCAAATGGGAGGGCAAAGCCTCACCAAATGGGAGGGCAAAGCGCCAATAGATTTAGGGACTTATTTGTGAGCATCGAAGAACTTATCCTCGGCATCCTGCAAGACAACGTCGCCTTTCTGCTGTTGGCGGCTCTCGTTGTGGTGGTCATTGTCAAAGCGGTAAAAATCGTGCCGCAATCCGAACAACACGTGATTGAGCGGTTTGGCCGCCTGCGGTCGGTGCTTGGGCCGGGGATCAACATGATCGTGCCGTTCATCGACCGGGTGGCGCATAAGATCTCCATCCTGGAGCGCCAGCTGCCCACCGCCAGTCAGGACGCGATCACCCGCGACAACGTGTTGGTGCAGGTCGACACCTCCGTCTTCTACCGCATCACGGAGCCGGAAAAGACCGTCTACCGCATCCGCGATGTGGATTCAGCGATTGCCACCACAGTCGCCGGCATCGTGCGGGCGGAAATCGGCAAGATGGATCTGGATGAGGTACAGGCGAACCGGTCTTCCCTGATCATGACCATCAAGACCACGGTTGAGGATGCCGTGGATAGTTGGGGCATCGAAGTAACCCGCGCGGAAATCCTCGATGTGAACCTTGATGCCGCAACCCGTGCGGCGATGATGCAGCAGCTCAACGCCGAACGCGCACGCCGCGCGCAGGTGACGGAGGCCGAAGGCTCCAAACGCGCGGTCGAACTTGCGGCGGATGCGGAACTTTATGCGTCAGAGCAAGCCGCCAAGGCGCGCCGGGTGCTGGCCGAAGCCGAAGCCTATGCCACGCAGGTCGTCGCGGTCGCCATCGACGAAAACGGGCTGGAAGCGGCGCAATACCAGATCGCCCTGAAACAGGTCGAGGCGCTGAGCGCGATGGGTGCAGGCAACGGCAATCAGACCGTTGTGGTGCCCGCGCAGGTGCTTGATGCTTTTGGCGATGCCTTCAAGCTGCTGCGGGGACGTGAGTGATGGCGGATTATCTTTCCCTTTGGTGGATGTGGATCTGCATCGCGCTGGTGGTTGGCTTGATTGAATTGCTTGCGCCCGGTTTCATCTTCCTCGGGTTCGCCCTGGGTGCGCTGGTCATGGCTGCGGTGGTTTTTGTTGTGCCGGGTCTGTCGGTGCCGGTCATGCTGGCGCTTTTTGCGATCCTGTCGCTGATTGCATGGATTGTGCTGCGGCAGGTGTTCAGACGTCAGTCGTCCGGCGCGCGTATCGTCACCCGCGACATCAACGAAAACTGACGCCCGACCCATTGCTTGAGGTCACCTGCCCCGCCTGCTACCCCAAGGTCCTGAACAACGGGAGCAGGCCATGGAAGAACTGACATTCGGATGGGAAGAATGGATTGCCCTGCCCGACCTGGGGCTGCCTGCACTCAAAGCCAAGGTGGACACAGGTGCCCGCACCTCTGCCCTGCATGCACATGACATCGAAATCTTCGGCCCCGCCGCCAAACCCAAGGTGCGCTTCAACGTGCATCCGATTGCGGGCCGCGAAGACATTTCCATCACCTGCTCGGCGCCGCTGGTGGACCGGCGCGAGGTCACCTCGTCCAACGGTGAAAGCGAACAACGTTTTGTGATTTCCACCCTGCTGGACGTGGGCGGGCAAAGCTGGCCCATCGAAGTCACCCTCACCAACCGCGCAGGCATGAACAGCCGGATGCTGCTGGGCCGTCAGGCGCTGGGGGATCACATCACCATCTCCGCCACTGAACGCAAAATGCAGCCTGAACTGAGCTATGACGTCTACCACACGGCTTCCCTGCGCCGCGCTGCCCCACAGCGCGCCCTGCGCATCGCCGTGCTCAGCCGCGAAGACAACTATTCTACCCGCCGCCTTGTCGAAGTGGGCGAAGACCGTGGCCACACCGTCGAAGTCATCGACACCACCCGCTGCTACATGGCAATCAACACCATGGCCCCCGAAGTGCACTACGACGGCAAACGCCTGCCCCGCTATGACGCGGTGATCCCCCGCATCGGCGCGTCGGTCACGCCCTACGGCTGTGCGGTGATCCGCCAGTTTGAAACCATCGGCACCTATTGCGTGAACGGCTCTGCCGGTATCCTCGCCAGCCGCGACAAACTGCACGCCCATCAGGTGCTGGCGGGCAAGCGCATCGGCATGCCCACCACGGCCTTTGCAGCCTCCCCCAAAGACACGTCAAACCTGATGGCGCTTGTGGGCACCGCCCCGCTGATTGTGAAACTGCTGGAATCCACCCAAGGCAAAGGCGTGGTGCTGGCCGAAACCAAAAAGGCCGCCGAATCCGTGATCGACGCCTTCCGGGGCCTCAAAGCAAACTTTCTGGTGCAGGATTTCGTCAAGGAAGCCGCAGGCGAAGACATCCGCTGTCTGGTGGTCGCAGGCAAGGTTGTCGCCGCGATGAAACGCACCGGGGCCGATGGTGATTTCCGCTCCAACCTGCACCGGGGCGGGTCGGCCAAAGTCGTGCGCATCACCAAAGAGGAACGCGACACCGCCGTCCGCGCCGCCCGCGCCTTTGGCTTGGGCAAGGCTGGCGTGGATTTGCTGCGTTCGGAAACCGGCCCCAAAGTGCTCGAGGTCAACTCCTCTCCCGGTTTCGAGGGCATCGAAACCGCCACAGGCAAGGATATCGTCGGCAAGATCTATGATCAGATCGAAGCGCGGGTAAAACCCCAGCCCCTGCGCAAACGCAAAAGCTGACCCCTCCCCTCAACCTTGCCCTCCCACCCGTCTTCCAAATGGGTCAAAAAACCTGGGGCGTTTGAGGGGGCCAACAGTGATGCGCCATTGGTTCAAGCACAAGGGCGGCGCCCCTCATTCAAAAATAAAATCGCGTCGCGCTTCAGCGCGTCCTCCAGATCAACCTCAACCGGGCCGCCCATAGGGACACGATAGGCCCAACGTCTCCTCCAGCTTCGCCCAGGTCGCCTCCTCAAACGCCTCCGGCCAGACCACCTCGCGACGCGCAGCCAAAACCCGCGCCCGTGGCAGATACGCCGCCGCATAAGCCAGATGCCCGGCAATCATCGCCTCCCGCTCCGCCACGGGTGGCGGCATCGACACCATCAGCGCCTTCTGTTCCGCCGTGATCAACCGGTTGAGATGCAACACACCGCCCCGATGCGGTGCCGCCGTTTCCTCAATCAGCAGATCCACCAGCAGGTTGCGCAGATGAAAGACCCCCAGCACGCCGTTGATATACTCCTCCCGGCCCACGGCCAGATGCAGCAGACCCAGAATTCTGATGAACTCTTCAATCTGGTAGCGCAGCTTGCGGGGCGCCGGCCCGGCGGCGGCAGCCTGCGCAGTCAATCCCTGATAGAGCCCATCGGGGTCAAACACCGGTTTCAACCCGGCCTGCGTCTGCGCACCCATCTGATCCGGCTTGAGGATCACCACATCTGTCCGCGTCCAGTCCCGCGTGATGGCATTGATCAACACGGGCACCGTAGTCCGGTCCCACCACAGAACGATCTCTCCGGTCTGCGCCACTGCCTTGCGCCAGACCTCCGCCACCGCATCCGTCGCGCCCGCATCCGCCACCAGCACAAAATCAATGTCGCTATAGGCATCTGCCAGACCCGTGCCATAGCTCCCGCTCAGAAACAGCGCGCGGATCCCCGGCACATCCTTCACCGCCGCTGCAATCGTCTCAATCACCTGCCCGTGGTCCATTGGTCCGCCCTTCATCCGTTCCCCCTTTCAGGTAGTCTCCCGAACGCCCATCCGCAAACCCCGGCACAGGATCCACGTTGATTTCACCTGACCCTTTGCTACACTTCGCCGACCCCCACCCAGCAGGAGACGCCTCATGCACCGCTTCATCCTTTGTCTGACCGCCACTCTGGCACTGCCTACCGGAGCCTTCGCCAAATGCGCCACAGAGGCTGAAATCGCCGCCTTCGTGGCCGCAGCCAGCACCAACACCCCGGCCAAAGCACTGGCGGCAGGCGGCAGCATGGACGATGCCCTCTGCACCCAGGACAAACTGGTCGCCGCCATGGCCCCGACGATGGGCCGGGTGATCGGCTACAAGGCAGGCCTGACCAGCAAACCCGCGCAGGACCGCTTTGGGGTGAGCGAACCGGTGCAGGGCGTGCTCTATGAAAACATGATGGTGGAGGACGGCGCAACCGTGCCCGTCGCTTTCGGCGCCATCCCGATGGTGGAATCCGATCTGGTGCTGAAAGTCGGCAGCACCGACATCAACAGCGCCCAGACGCCGCTGGATGTGCTCTCGGCCATCAGCAGCGTGCATCCCTTCATCGAGCTTCCCGACATGACCCTTGCCAAAGGGGAGCCCATCAACGCCGTCACCCTCACAGCCATTGGCGTGGCCCCGAAACTGGGTGTGCTGGGCGCTGGCATCCCGGTCACCGATGCCGCTGCGATGACCGACGCCCTGAGCAGCATGTCCGTGACCCTGACCAATGGCGCGGGCGAGGACGTAACCACCGCCCCGGGCAAGGCAGTGCTGGGTCATCCGGCCAATGCGGTGCTCTGGCTTGTCAGCAAAGGCATCGCCCTTCAGGAAGGCGATCTGGTCTCCGTCGGCTCCTTCGGCCCCCTGACCCCTGCGGCAAAGATGAAAGGCGGCGCCAGCGTGACCTATCAGGGCCTGCCCGGTGACCCCACAGTTTCAGTAACATTCAGCGACTGACGCACCCAGAACAGATCGGGGGTTCTTGAGCATGCCCTATGGACGCTGCCGCCACAAATCCTATATAAACAGTCAGGAACCAGAACGAGAATGGCATGACCCAGCAAACACCCCCGATGGAAGGCGCGCCGCTGATCGCCCCTTCCTCCACCGATCATCCGCTTTACGAGCAGATCGTAGAGGCCTGCCGGTCTGTCTATGACCCTGAAATCCCTGTAAATATCTATGAACTGGGCCTGATCTACACGATCGACATCAACGCCGAGAACGCGGTCGACATCAAAATGTCCCTCACCGCCCCCGGCTGCCCGGTCGCAGGTGAAATGCCCGGCTGGGTCGCGGATGCGGTGGAACCGCTTCCGGGCGTCAAACAGGTCAACGTCGAACTGGTGTGGGAGCCGCCCTGGGGCATGGACATGATGTCCGACGAGGCCCGGCTTGAATTGGGGTTCATGTAAGCCCCCTCGCCGCGTCGCCCCAACGGCTCCAGGACAGCAGATCACACAGCGGCCTTTTCGATTTTGCCGCAGCTGAGGTTCTTGAGAAAATCCAGCCGACACACTATCTTGGCCGCAACAGGAGAACGCACCATGTTTGGCATTCCCGGCAAGCAAGCCGTCACGATCACCCCCAAAGCCGCCGCACAGATCAGCAAGCTGATGACGCAGGCGGGCCACGCAGGGCTGCGCATCGGCGTCAAGAAAGGCGGCTGCGCGGGCATGGAATACACCATGGATTACGTGGACGAAGCGGACCCCAACGACGAAACCGTCGAACAGGACGGCGCGCGGGTGATGATTGCCCCGATGGCGCAGATGTTCCTCTTCGGCACGGAAATCGACTATGAAACCTCCCTGCTGGAATCCGGCTTCCGCTTCAACAACCCCAATGTGACCGAAGCCTGCGGCTGCGGGGAATCGATCAAATTTGACGAGAGCCTCGCCGCCAAGTGAGCCTCGCCGCTGAAGACATCGCCTTTGCCCGCGATCTTTTCAGCGCCCTCCCGGATCTCAGCACCCGAAAGATGTTCGGCGGCCTCGGCCTCTATTCCGAAGGCGTGATTTTTGCTGTCATGCGCTCGGACGGGCAAATCCTGATCAAGGCGCAGCAAGGCCCCTTTGCCGATCACATGGCATCCATTGGCGCCGAAATCTGGTCCTACACCCGCAAAAACGGCACCCAAAGCGCGATGCCCTACTGGACCCTGCCCGACAGCGCGCTCGACGATCCTGAGGAAGCCCGCGATCTGGCGCGACAGGCCTTGAACGCACTGCGCTGACCGCCCCTTCCAAATGGGTCTAAAAACCTTGGGAGTATGAGGGCAAACAGCCCTCATCCCGCCGCCCTGCGTGGCGGCGGAACCTCTCAACACGAAAACCCTACTTCGTTATGATCTCCGGCCCCATCATCATCGTCGGCAACCATGTGCTGAGGAAGGGAATATAGGTCACCATAATCAGGAAGACGAAGAGCACCGCCAGAAACGGCAGCGCCGCGCGGACCACATTCATCATCGGCATATTCGCCACGCCCGACGTCACAAAGAGGTTCAGCCCCACCGGCGGGGTGATCATCCCGATCTCCATGTTCACCACCATGATGATGCCCAGATGAATGGGATCAATGCCCAGCTCAATCGCAATCGGGAACACCAGCGGTGCCACGATCACCAGCAAGCCGGACGGCTCCATGAACTGCCCGCCGATCAGCAGGATCACATTCACAATCACCAGGAACATGATCGGTCCAAAGCCCGCATCCAGCATCGCGGCAGAGATCTGCTGCGGGATCTGCTCGTCTGTCAGCACGTGTTTGAGGATCAGCGCATTGGCGATGATGAACATCAAGGTCACCGTCAGCTTGCCCGCTTCAAACAGCGTATCGCGCGTGTCGCGGTGGAAGAACACGGTCACAAGCGCCTTGGGTTTCTCCCACAGTGACAGATTGCGCCCCTCCGCCACATGCAGCGGTCCCATGTCGCGGTAGACAAAGGTGGCAATGAAAAAGGCATAGACAGCCGCCACCGCAGCGGCTTCCGTGGGCGTAAAGATACCGCCATAGATGCCGCCCAGAATGATCACGATCAGGAACAACCCCCAGCCCGCTTCGATGCCCGAGCGACGCACCTCGCCCCAGCCCAGCCAATCGCCCTTGGGCAGGTCACGCACCCGCGCGATGATATAGATCGTCACCATCAGCATGAGCCCCGCCAGCAGGCCCGGAATGACGCCCGCAAGGAACATCCGCCCCACTGACACATCCGTGGCAGAAGCATAGACCACCATCACAATCGACGGCGGGATCAGGATGCCCAAGGTGCCCGCCACAGCGATCACACCCGCCGCAAAATCCTTGGTATAGCCCACTTCCCGCATGCCCACGATCACGATGGACCCAATGGCCACCACCGTCGCGGGCGATGAGCCGCTCAACGCGGCGAAGAGCATACAGGCAAAGACCCCCGCAATCGCCAATCCGCCGGGCAAATGCCCGACAAGGGCGATGGAAAACCGGATGATCCTGCGCGCCACACCGCCCGTGGACATGAAACTCGACGCCAGAATGAAAAACGGGATCGCCAGCAGCGTATAATGCCCGGCCATCGCCTGAAAGAATGTCTGCGCGATCGACGCCAGCGAGGTATCCGACAGTGCCAGCAGAAAGATGATCGACGACAGGCCAAGGGAGATCGCAATCGGCACCCCGATCAGCATCAACCCCACCACCATGGAGAAAAGAACAACAACTTCCATGGCTTAGTTCCCCGCGTTCATATGTTTGACGTCTTCCACGGCATCTTCTGCCTCGTGGCTGACAATCAGGGTCTTCTGCCGCCCCTGCGCGACCTTCACAAAGGCCTGCACAAACCGCAGCAACAACAGCGCCGCGCCGAAGGGCAGCATCGCATAGGGAATGAAGCGCGGCAGTTTTTCATAGGCTTCCCCCTGGTTCATGATCGGCTCAATGAACCGCAGCCACTCGGGGATCGGCGTGTCGATCACCTCATACCAGGCCTGATCACGCGAATTTTCGAACCCCGTCGGGAACCAGCGGCCAGACGTCGCATCAAGTGCCGCAAACGGCGCCCAGTAATCCCATGCGCCCTTCAGGATCAGCAGCGCGTAGATCACGCAGACCGCACCGGCCAGCAGCGCCAGAACCTTACGCGGCCCTTCGGAAAACAGGTTGATCACTGCGTCCACCCCCAGATGCGCCGTCACCTTCACCGCATAGCTCATGCCGAACAGCACCAGCCAGGCGAACAGGAACGTCGTCATCTCCAGCCCCCAGATGATTCCGGTGTTGAACCCGTAGCGCAGCACCACGTTGATGAACGTGATGATCGTCATCAGACCCAGGATCAGGGCAATGGCCGTCTCCTCGATCTCGCTGACGATGCGGCCGATGCCGCTTTGGTGCTCCTCGTGGTGTGCCATGCGCGCCTCCCCCGACGTCAAAAGAAACCCCCGCCCCATTGTTGGGGCGAGGGCTGTTTTCATCAGCTACATCATGAAGATGAGTTGTTGATCGCCTGTGCGGCGTCGATGTTGTCCTGACCCACATCATCCAGGAACTGGTCCCAGACGGGTTTCATGACATCGACCCATTCCTGACGCTGCTCTGCTGTCAGTTGACGGACCACGCCGCCGGCATCGATGATTGCCTGTTTGGCCTCCGCGTTCACCTTGGTGGATTCGGAGTTCCGCGCCTCTGTCACCTCAGCCACGATTGTCAACAACTGGTCACGCACATCCGCGTCCAGCCCGTCCAGCCAGTCGGTGGAGGTCACCAGCATGTAATCGATGATGCCGTGGTTGGTTTCAGTCACGCCGTCCTGCACTTCAAAGAACTTGCGGCCATAGATGTTGGACCAAGTGTTCTCCTGCCCATCGACAACGCCGGTTTGCAACGCGCCGTACACCTCAGAGAACGCCATCGGCTGCGGAGAGCCGCCCATCGCGGCCATCTGCGCTTTCAGCACGTCAGAGTTCTGCACGCGGAACTTCAGGCCCGATGCGTCAGAGGGCGAGATCAGCGGCACATTGGCCGACATCTGCTTCATGCCATTGTGCCAGAATGCCAGACCCAGCAGGCCCCGGCGGGTCATGCTTTCCTTCATCGCCTGACCGGTTTCAGAGCTTTGGAAGGCATCCACAGCGTCGATGTCCTTGAACATGAACGGCAGATCGAAGATGCGGAACTGCTTGGTGAACTGCTCAAACTTCGACAGCGACGGGGCGGCCAGCTGCACGTCGCCCTGAAGCAAGGCTTCCAGCACCTGATCGTCGTTATAAAGCGTGGAGTTCGGGAACACTTCCATGCAGGCCTTGCCGTTCATCTCTTCGTTGACGCGGGTTTCCAACAGCGTCGCGGCAATGCCTTTGGGGTGTTTATCGGTGTTGGTCACATGGCTGAACTTGATGACAACTTCGCCGTCGTCACAAGCCGCAGCAACAGCGCCAGCGGATACGGTCAGGGCCAATGCGGCCGCAGTCAGAAATTTCATGAGGTCTCCTCCCAGAGATATGGAATCGTTGGCGGCATCACCCAAGATGCCTTGCACGCTATCAAACAGAAGCGGCGGCACTGTCACAAGAAGATGGAAGGATGAGAGCGCGCGAAGGATTTATGTGAATAGAAACAGATACGTACTGCCCAAAGCTCATGTGCGAAGATCCATGCCGTCCCCCTCACTGTGCGAAATTCCGCACAAGCCCCGCAGACGAATGTGCGAAATTCCGCACAAGACCTTCAGTCACCCAGCCGCGCAGATCAGCGCAGGCCCCGCGCGCAATCCGGCGCCATCCATCTTGAATTACCCTGCACCAGCCCCTCTACTGTGGACATGCAGAAACCTGACGTATCACACGCGCGGGAGGAGCTTATCCGTGGCGGAGGGTCGCTTTACCCGTTTCGCCATGGCTACGCCCGGCTTGCGCAACTGCTCGACACCCTGCCCCCTGATGCCTGGCGGCAGGACGAGGCAGTGCTGGGCGGGCTGGTTATGCACCTCCTCAAGCGCGGACAGGCATCGCGGGCGAAATCCTACCTCCAGGCCGTAAATCTGGCGTTTGAGAAGACCTACCAGTTTGAATTGCTCGACCTGCTGCTTGCCCTGCATCTGGGAGAACCGGTCAGTGACGAGAAACTCGGCTCCTGGCGGCGATTGGAACGGGAGTTGCCGATCTCGAACGCTCTGCTGCAAGGGCTGTATTACAACGCCATGATGGCGATGTTCGTGCGCCTGTTGCGGCTGGAGGATGCCCGCGTGGCCGGGCAACAGGCGATTTCCTGCTACCGCGAAGACGGTCATGCCTATCTGGAGCATTTCATCCACATCCATCTGGCCGATCTTGATGTCGTGGACGGGCGGCTCCGGCGCGCGGCACGCGGGTTGCGCACGGCGGAACGCTGCCTTGACGTGTCAGGCGCGCGATATGGAAACGAGGCGGAAGTGATCGAGGTCATCCGCCTTGCCATTGAGTATGAGCGCGGCAATCTCGAACGGGTCCGCCAGCGCGCGCCGCATCTGCGCAACAGCCTGCTGACCGGCGACAGTTGGTCTGAACTGTTCTACCAACTGGCCCGCATCGGTGTGATGAGCACCTATTTTCTGGAAGGACGACAAGCCGCGCAGAATGAGCTTGAGACCTATCAGGCCGATTATGCCCGCCGCCACAGCGGCGCGCCGCTGACCATCGATGTGCTGGAGGCGCAGGTGTCCCATCTTGAGTGGCACCCCAATGAGGCAGAACGGCAGTTGGAGGCGCTGAGCAATGCGCCGATCCAAAGTTCCGTGGGGCAGATCATCCGCGCGGAATTGCAGGCCGCATTGCGCCTGAACGAACCACCCCCGCCGACAACACCGCGCGGAGCCATTGTCGCGGCACTTCAGGATGCGCAGCGCGCGCGCGGCAAACTGCGACGTCAGTACATCGAACGCGCGATGCGGCTGGCGCTGGAAGAAAGGCAGATCGCGCCCTTTTACGAACACCGCGATGTGTTTCTGGGCGCAAGCGGGCATTTGACATCCGCCCAGTTCCTGCGCGGCAATGCTGCCCTGTCGCGTCTGGCCAAACAGATCGTGCGGTCGGTCGAGCAAAGCTATGTGGTGCCGGAGAAACTTCAGGCACTTGGCTTCAACAGCCGCCAGTACCGAGTCGCTGCCGCACTTCAATCGGGCTCATCCAATAAGCAAATCGCCCGACAACTGGGCACTTCGGAGGCAACGGTGAAGTATCACCTGACCTCTGTGTACCGATTGGCGGGCGTCACAAAGCGCAGCCATCTGATTGATTTAATGTCGAATATCGACCTATTTGCGATTTCCTAGACCTTTTACATTGATATTCGACCGATTTGAGGATGCCCGTCTCTGCATCCCTCGTCCAAGGTTCCTCTGGGGAAATCTTGATGTTCACATATCTTTTTAAACGCGCGTTTACGCTCCTTTTTGTCCTTTTGGGGCTGGCCGTTCTGATCTTCGTGATCGCACGGATCGTGCCCGGTGATCCGGCACGGATCGCGCTGGGGCCTTTGGCAACAGCAGAGCAGGTTACGAAGCTGCAAAACGAGATGGGGCTCAACGATCCCTATCCGGTGCAGCTCTGGACCTATCTGAGCGGGCTGGTGCAAGGCGATCTGGGCAAGTCACTTTTGACCTCGCGCCCGGTCATGGATGACATCATGGGCGCCCTGCCCGCCACGTTCGAACTGGTGCTGTTCACGGTGGTTCTGCAAATTCTGATCTCGATCCCGCTTGGCGTGATCGCGGCCATCTACCGCAATACCTGGATTGATAGCGTGCTGCGGGTGATTTCCCTTCTGGGTGTGGTGACGCCCGGCTTTGTTCTGGCGATTATCCTGCAACTGATCGCGGCACATTACCTCGGCTTTTTCCCCGTCACCGGCCGGATCGACCCCGGCATCGGCTTTTCCGCAGAAATCACGGGCCTGTTGACCATCGACGGGCTGATTGCGGGGCGGTTCGATGTGGTGATCGACGCGCTCAGGCATCTGTTTCTTCCGGCCATTGCCCTGGCCGCGGCGGGAATTGGACAGGTGATGCGCATCACCCGCACTGCGATGATTGAGGTTTCCTCCCGCGATTTTGTCGAAGCCTCCCGCGCCTATGGCATACCGGAGCGTGTGGTGACCTTCCGCTATATGTTGCGCGTCGCCTCTGTGGCGCCGCTGACCATTCTCGGGCTGGAATTCGCGTCGCTGATCGGCAACGCCTTTATTGTCGAATTCGTCTTCTCCTGGCCCGGCATTGCCAGCTATGGCGTGCGGACGATCCTGCAAAAGGACCTCAACGCGGTGATCGGGGTCGTTCTCGTCTCCGGTGTGTTCTTCGTCGTCGCAAATCTGGCCATCGACCTCTTGCTCGGCATCCTCGACCCTCGGCACCGGATCCGCGCGGGACGCGGGTCATGAGCGTGATGGACGATCCTGCCGCCCCCGCCCATGGGCTGAGCGCGCGCCAGATGGCGCTTTACCGGTTCCGCCGCAACCCGCTGGCGGTGATCGGCGCGCTGATCGTGATCAGCGTGATCCTTGCGGCGATATTCGCGCCATGGATCGCCCCATCGCCCGAAAGCGCGGGGTCCTTTGTTGATTTCCGCAACCGCCACAGCCCGCCCAACTGGCAGAACCTGATGGGCACCGACAATGTCGGGCGTGACGTATTCAGCCGCGTGATCTTTGGCTACCGGGTCTCGCTCGGGCTGGTTGTGTGGGTGCTGGGTGTCGCCGTGCCCTTCGGGATCGTGCTGGGCCTATGTGCGGGCTACTTTGGCGGGTGGACGGAAACCATCATCATGCGGTTCACCGACATCATGCTGGCGCTGCCGCCGCTGGCCATGGCGCTGGCGATCACTGCCGTTCTGTCCCCGAACCTGATCAACGCGATGATTGCGATCACCCTGCTGTGGTGGACATGGCACACCCGGCTGATCTACCGGATCGTGAAAGGCCAGATGAACGAGGATTATGTCGAAGCCGCCCGCGTGGCCGGGGCGTCGCACATGCACATCCTGTTTCGCGAATTGCTGCCCAACTGCTTTTCTGCCGTGGCGGTCAAAATCTCCCTTGATGCGGGGTTTGTGATCCTGTTCGGCGCGTCATTGTCATTCCTCGGACTGGGTGTGCAGCCCCCCACGCCGGACCTTGGCACCATGGTTGCCACCGGATCGGAATACCTGCCGGAGATGTGGTGGCAGGCGGTGATGCCGGGTCTTGCCATCCTCTACGCCATCCTTGGTTTCAACCTGCTGGGCGACGGGTTGCGCGACATGCTGGATGTCGAGCTGTGAGCCGGCTTTTGGATATCCGCGACCTGTGCATCGGGTTTGACGCCTACGGGCAACACCGGCGCGTGCTGCACAACGTCGACCTGCACGTCAACGAGGGGGAACGTGTCTCCCTAATCGGGCAGTCAGGGTCCGGCAAGACGGTGACCATGCGCACGATCATCGGCACGCTGCCCATGCCCCCCGGCAAGGTCGAACAGGGCAGTATCCATTACAATGGCCAGTCCCTGCTTGATCTGAACAAGCAGGACCGCAACCGGCTGAAGGGCACGGGCATCTCGATTGTGCTGCAAGACCCGATGCTGTCCTTCAACCCGGTGCTGACCATCGGGCGGCAGATGGACGATGTGATCCGCTACGGTGACATGCGTTTGGGGATCTCACGCGCACGTACAGAGCGTCGGGCCCATATGATCGAAACTCTGAAGAAGGTGCAGCTTACCGACGGTAACCGCGTTCTGGACAGCTACCCGATGATGCTGTCGGGCGGCATGCGCCAGCGCGTGTTGATCGGCATGGCCTTGCTGAACAAGCCCCGCCTGCTGATCGCGGATGAACCGGGCACGGCGCTTGATGTCACAACGCAGGACGAAATCCTCGCCCTGCTGAACCGTCTGGTTGCAGAGGAAGGGCTGTCGCTGCTGCTGATCACCCACAACCTGGGGGTTGTGCGTGAAATGGCTGACCGCGTCTATGTGATGGAGCGTGGCCATATCGTTGAAACCGGGACCCGCGATGAGATTTTTGACGCCCCCAAACACGCCTATACTCGTCAGTTGATGGCCGCCGTGCCGCCGCTCTATGGCGCTGGCGTCAAGACCACCCGGCATGAAGGCACGCATCCGATCATCAACGTCAATGCCGTCACCAAGACCTTCGAGACGCGCAGCGGCTGGCTCAACCGTGTGACCGGCAACTTCCGGGCGGTGTCGAACGTGTCGCTGACGGTGCAACAGGGTGACATCTTTGGCATCGCCGGCGAAAGCGGGTCCGGCAAGACAACACTGGCCAAGATCATCATGGGGCTGACAAAGCCCTCCCTGGGCGCCGTGCAGATCGACGGACGGCTTCTGGACGGGTTCGCGGGCACGCAGGATTTCCGCAAGCTGATCCAGATCGTCTACCAGAACCCCGGATCATCGCTGAACCCACGGCGGACGGTGGGCGATCAACTGGCCGTGCCGCTCAAGTTCACGGGGTTTGACAAGACCGCAACCAAGCGCCGCATCTCCGAACTGCTTGATCTGGTGGAACTGCCGCAGAACTACGCCGCCATGTATCCGCATGAGCTGTCAGGCGGGCAAAAGCAGCGCGTCGCCATTGCGCGTGCGCTGTCGGTGAACCCCAAGATCCTCGTGCTGGATGAACCGACCTCAGCCCTGGATGTGCTGGTGCAATCCACGGTGATCGACCTTCTGCATGACCTGCGCCGCGAGTTTGACCTCACCTATGTGTTCATCAGCCATGACCTCAGCCTGATGCGCAACTTCTGCAACCGCGTTGCGGTCATGCTGCGTGGCGAAGTCGTGGAAACCGGCCCCGTGGCCGAGATTTTCGACACACCCCAGCACCCCTATACCCGCGCCCTGCTGTCGGCGATCCCCGTGATCTCTCCCGAAGAAGACGCGCGCAAACCCAAAGTAAGCAAGGAGGAGCGGGCCGCCGTGCTCGCCACCTCAACAGAATTGGAGGACACCTAGATGTTTCGAATTGGCGTCGATGTAGGCGGTACGAATACGGATGCCGTCGTGATGCACGGGGGCAAGATCCTCTCCGGTGTCAAATCCCCAACAACCGAGGATGTGATGAGCGGTGTGGTGGACGCGGTCGAACGCGCAATCAGTGATGCCGGGATTGAGAAGTCCGGGGTCACGGCGGTGATGATCGGCACGACCCATTTCACCAATGCGGTGGTCGAACGCCGTCATATCGCCCGCACCGCCGCCGTCCGCCTGTGCCTGCCTGCGGCGCAATGTCTGCCGCCGATGGTCGACTGGCCGGATGACATGCGCGACGCCGTGGGCGGCCATTCGTGGATGGCGAAAGGCGGCAACGAATTCGACGGGCGCGTGATTTCAAACCTCGACATGGCTGAGTTGGACACCATTGCCGCAGAGATCGGTGACGCCGGGATCGACACAATTGCCATCACTTCCGTCTTCTCCCCCGTCAGTGATGAGATGGAACGCGCTGCCATGGCGCAGCTTGCCAAACGCCTGCCCGACGCGAGTTTCACCCTGTCGAGCGAAATTGGCCGTCTGGGCATCCTTGAGCGTGAGAATGCCGCGATCATGAACGCCTCGCTCAGAGCGCTGTCCGAACGCACAGTCGATGCCTTTGGGCGCGCGCTGGAGAAAGTCGGCGTGACCTGTCCCTACTTCATCACCCAGAACGACGGCACGTTGATGAACCGCGACTTTGTGCAGTCCTACCCGGTGCTGACCTTCGCCTCCGGCCCGACCAATTCCATGCGCGGGGCGGCGTTTCTGTCGGGCAAGACGGACGCGATTGTGGTGGATGTGGGTGGCACCACGACGGATGTCGGCGCGCTGGTCAAAGGATTTCCGCGCCCGGCCAGCACAACGGTTGATGTCGGCGGGGTACGCACGAATTTCCGGATGCCGGATGTCTTCGCCATCGGTCTTGGCGGCGGCACGATTGTGAGTGGTGAAGGAGCGGACCTGAAGGTGGGGCCGCAGTCTGTCGGCTACAAGCTGACGCAGGAGGCACTTATCTTTGGCGGTAACACGCTGACCACCTCGGATATCGCTGTGGGGCTTGATCTTGCGGAATTCGGTGACCCATCGAAGCTCTCCGGTCTCTCACCCGACCACATGCAAGCCGTGAAGGCACATACCGATACCATGCTGCTGAATGCGGTCGAACGGATGCGCGTCTTTCCCGATCCGATCCCGGTGCTGGCAGTTGGCGGCGGGTCGATCCTTGTGCCGGAGCAAGTCGGCGATTTGCCTGTGATCCGGCCCGAACACTTCTCAGTGGCCAATGCGGTGGGGGCGGCCATCGGTCAGATTTCCGGTGAGGTGGACCGCATCTTCTCTCTTGAAGCCAAATCGCGCGAAGAGGCGTTGCAGGAAGCCCGAAAGGAAGCAACCGACAAGGCCATCGCCGCCGGTGCCAGGCCTGAGAGCATTGAGCTGCTGGATCAGGAGGACGTGCCGCTGGCCTATCTGCCCGGCAATGCAACACGCATCCGTCTCAAGGTCGTGGGTGACATGAATGACTGAGCCGTTGAGAGAAGTCACAGATGCAGATCTGGACGCGATAGAGATCGGGGCCGCCATCCTTGGCACGGGCGGCGGCGGCAATCCGTACATCGGCAAGCTGCGCTGCCGTGAGGAACTCAAAAAAGGCAACCGCATCCCGGTCATCCCGCTGGATGAACTGCCTGATGATGCGCTGGTTGTGTCGCTGGGCGGCATTGGCGCGCCGGTGGTCGGTGTCGAAAAGATCGAGGAAGGCGAAGAATGCCTGCGGGCCCTGCGCGCGGTGGAACGTGAAGTGGGCAAACCCATCGACGCCCTGATCTCGGTCGAGATTGGCGGGGCCAATTCGATGGAGCCGATGCTGACCGCGGCACAGGCCGGATTGCCCGTTGTTGACGGGGATGGCATGGGCCGGGCCTTCCCCGAGATGCAGATGTGCACCTGGTCGATCTATGGCCATCGCGAGGCGCCGGCGGCCATGGCGGATGAAAAAGGCTCCATCGTGGTGATCCGCGACACGCCGGACGACATCTGGCTGGAACGCATTGCGCGGTCGGTTGTGGTGACCATGGGGGCCGCCGCAGGTCTCGCCACTCAGCCGATGCGCGGTGATTTTGTGAAACGCGCGGCCATTCCGGGCACCATCACACAGGCCCTGAACCTTGGCCGTGCGGTGCTGAACGCGCATCAGACCAACGCCGATCCGGTGCAGACCGTGATCAATCAGGAACGCGGCAAACTGCTGATGACCGCCAAGATCGTCGATCTGGAGCGGCATCTCAAAGGCGGGTTTGCCGTGGGGCATCTGGCGCTGGAAGGGTTTGGCGATTTTGCGGGGGATACCGGAAAGATCGACTTGCAGAACGAGTTTCTGGTCTTTCGCCGCAACGGCGCTGTTGAGGTCTGCACACCCGATCTGGTTGTCGTGCTCGACAGTGACACAGGCCTGCCGATCACGACCGAAATGCTGCGCTATGGCCAACGGATCGCGGTGCTGGGCCTGCCCGCCCATGCGCTCATGCGCTCCCCCGAGGCGCTCGCGGTCGTGGGCCCTGCGGCCTTTGGATACCACGACATCACTTTCACCCCGATGGAGACGTCATGATGGAAAAGATCAAGGAGATCACGCGCGCAGATATGGCTGATGTTGCCCTTGGCGGTGCCTTCCTTGGCACCGGGGGCGGCGGTGACCCCTATATCGGCAAGCTGATGGCCGAACAGGCCATTGACGAAAACGGCCCTGTTGCGGTGGTCGACGTGGATGCGCTGGATGATGACGCGCTGATCGTACCCGTCGCCATGATGGGCGCGCCCACAGTCATGCTGGAAAAGCTCCCCCGTGGGGATGAGGCGATATCGGCGCTGCGCTCTCTCGAAGCGGTGCTGGGCCGCAAGGCGGATGCCATTTTCTGCATCGAAGCGGGTGGGTTGAATTCGACCATCCCCATTGCAGTTGCCGCATCAGCGCGCCTGCCCATCGTGGACGGGGACGGCATGGGACGCGCCTTTCCCGAGTTGCAAATGGTGTCGATGACCATGTTTGACGTCCATGCCTGCCCCATGGCCATGGCGGACGAAAAGGGCAATGCGCTGGTCCTGAACACGGTCGACAACCTGTCGACCGAGAAATTCGCCCGCGTCATCACCGTTGAAATGGGCGGTGCCGGGCTGATTGCGCTCTACCCGATGACCGGCGCGCAGGCGAAACGCGCGATATTGCGCGATTCCCTGTCGCTGATCACCAACATCGGGCGGATCATCACCGCAGAGCAGACCGCCAACCGCAACCCTGCCGACAGGCTGGCTGCTGACTTGGGCGGCATGCGCCTGTTCGAAGGGCGCGTCACGGATGTGGACAGGCGCACCGAAGGTGGCTTTGCGCGGGGGCAGGCGATCATCGAAGGGCTGGAGGCCTATCAGGGCCGCAGCCTGACACTGAAATTCCAGAACGAGTTCCTGCTGGCAGAGGAAAACGGCACCCCCGCCGCGATCACGCCTGATCTGATCTGCCTGCTTGATCTGGAAACCGGGCAACCGATCACCACAGAACAGATGGCCTATGGCTACCGCGTGATTGTGTTTGGCCTGCCCAGCGATCCGAAATGGCGTTCGGATCACGGGCTGGAATTGGTCGGACCAAAGTACTTTGGCTACGACATTCCCTATCATCCCATCGAAGAAATCAACGCAAAAAACTGACAGAATGGAGGACCTTACAATGCAATCCTTGAAATCCAAAGTCCTGGGCGCGGTGGCCGCATCGGCCCTGCTGCTGGGTGCGGGCGCGGCTTCGGCCGACAATGTCATCACGGTGAATGCCACACAGATCTTCGGCACCGTCGATCCGGCAAAGATCAACGATTACACCGAGTACATGGCCGGCGTGAACCTCTATGAGGCGCTGACAACGCTGGATGGCAGCGGTGCGATCCAGCCGCTGCTGGCCGAAAGCTGGACCGCGTCCGACGACGGTCTGACATGGACCTTCACTCTGAAAGAAGGGGCCACCTTCCAGGATGGAAGCGCCATTGAAGCCAAGGACGTCGTGTGGACCGTCGACCGTCTGCTGTCGATCAACGAAGGCCCGGCTTACCTCTTTGAAGGCATCCTCAGCGTGGGGTCGGTCACCGAAGTGGATGCGCGCACGGTGCAGTTCCAGCTTGAGAAAACCTATGCGCCATTCCTGACCACAACGCCGATCCTGTTCGTGGTGAACGCTGACCTTGCGTCCGAGAATGCGACCGATGATGACCCCTGGGCGCAGGATTATATCGCCAACAATTCCATTGGGGCGGGTGCCTATATGCTCGACAATTGGGAGCGTGGTGCGGGGATGACCATCAAGGCCTATGAGGGCTATCATCTGGGCTGGAATGATCAAAGCATCGACGAGGTCCGTTTTGTCATCACCAACGAAGAGGCGACCGTAAAGGCGCTTGCCGCTGCCGGCACCCTGTCGATGTCCGCAGACAGTCAGGCGCAGGAGACCTTTGACAGCATCGGCGCGCTCGAAGACTACCGGATCGAGGAATATGCGACGGCGGTGAACTTCTACTTCAAGCTCAACAACAACCGCGCCCCGACGGATGATCTGAACATCCGCAAGGCCATCGCCTATGCCACCGACTATGAAACCATTCGCGAGCTGATCCTGCCGGGGGAGCCGCTGTCGGGTCCGATGGCGCCGATCTTTGCCGATGCCTTTGCCGATGACATCCCCATGCCTGTCTTCGACCTTGAAAAGGCGAAAGAATACGTTGACGCCTCCAAGTATGCGGGCCAAGGGCCGATTGATGTGGAGATCATGTATGTCGCCGGCCTCGCCTTTGAGGAAGAAATCGGTTTGCTGATGAAGTCCATCCTCGACACGATCGGTTTCAACACCATCCTGAAACCTGAACCATGGAACCGGATGACGGAACTTGCCGGCGACGTGGCAACAACGCCCGCCATCAACCAGGTGTTCTATGGTGCGACCTATCCATCGCCCGACACGTTCTTTTTCCCCCAGTATCACAGCCGTGCGGCAGGGACCTGGGCGTCAATGGAATGGGTGCTGAGCGACGAAGTGGATGCGATGATCGATGCCGCCCGTGCCACGGCAGATGTGACAGAGCAAAACGCGATCTACAAGGACCTGCAACGCAAGCTGGTTGAAGATCAGGTGGGTGTCTTTCTGCTGACGCAGCGCAGCAAACAGGCGTTCCACAACTGTCTTCAGGGGTTCACATGGGTGCCCATGCAGAGCTTTGAGTACAACTTCCACACCATGAAATGGGTTTGCGAGTAACACTGACCCTTCATTCAGGCGCTTTCGACGTGAAGCGCCTGAATGGCCTGCACAGGCTGGCAGACAATTGGCTCCGCCTGCCCCGCAGGCTACTGCCGAAAATCCTCCGGTCTGATCCCGTAGCGCGTCAGCTTGTCGTACAGCGTCTTGCGCGGCAGTTTCAGCGCCTCAGCCGCAGCGGAGGCTTGCCCGCCTGCACGCCGCAGTGCCGCTTCGAGCAGGGATTGCTCCACCTGCCCCATCTGTTCGGCCAGGCCCAGCCCTGTGTCCGGCGTCATATCCTCCGGCATCCCCATCACGAACCGCATCGCCACTGACATCAGCGCCCGCGCATTGCCCGGCCAGTCACGCGCCATCAGGCCCGCGATGGTCTGCGGTGTCACGTCAGGCGGCGTCAGCCCGGCCTGTTCTGCCGCCTGATCGACATAGCGGCGGAACATCACGGGGATGTCTTCGGGGCGTTCGGACAGCGACGGTATGCGTACCGTCAGCACGTCGAGCCGGTAATAGAGGTCCGCGTGAAACCGCCCCTCCTCCACCTCCTGCGCCAGCTTGCGGGTGCTGCCGGCAATCAGCCGCGTCGGCGTGTTCTGCTCCACCGCTTCGGCAAGCGTCAGTTGCAGCTGTGGTGACAACTGCGTCACCTCATCAATGAACAGGCTGCCGCCCTCCCCCTCATGCAGCGCGTCCTGCAAGCCCTGCGCGGTCAGCCCGGCGGCTGCGCGTTTCACAAAAGGTGCCTTGGACCGGGCGGAGCTGAGATGCACCACTTCCGCCACTTTGGAGATCCCCGTGCCCGGTGCGCCCGTCACCAACGCAGCCCCCTCGGCCTGCGCCACCAACCGCACCCGCTTGCGCAGCGCTTCGGCCAGATCGGACGAGCCAAAGAGCATCCGCGCCGCCGGATCGCCCGTCTCCACCAGATGCCGCAGCCGCCGGTTCTCCAGCACCATCGCCCGCGTCTTCAGCGCCCGCTCCAGCAGGGAGATGAGATCCCCCGGCGCGCAGGGTTTTTCCAGAAACCCAAAAGCACCCTGCCCCATCGCCTTGACCGCCATCGGGATGTCGCCCTCACCGGTCAGCAGGATCACCGGCAGATCCGCATCCTGTTGTTGCGCGTATTCCAGCAAGTGAAACCCATCACGCCCCGGCATCCGGATGTCAGACAGCACAACCCCTTCAAAATCCGGCGTGATGTGATCCTTGGCCACCACAAATGACCCAGCGGCCACGGCTGAGATATCCGCAAGTTCTAGCGTCTGTGACAGCGCTTCGCGCACGGCCGCGTCGTCATCCACCAACAGCACCCGGTTGCTCATGCTGCTTCCTCCACCTCTGCCACCGCCCGTTCGAGCGTCACGGTAAACTGCGCGCCGCCCTGCGGCAGATTGCTGCCTTTGATCTGACCGCCAAAGCTCTGCACGATGCCATAGCTGATCGACAGACCCAATCCCATGCCGCCCGTCTCTCCCACGGTTTTTGTCGTGTAGAAGGGGTCAAACACCTTGTCCGGCATCTCAATACCCGGCCCGGTGTCTTCGATCCGCACCGCGACGCTGTCGGTCTCCTCAACCGTGACAGACAGGTGTTTGTGGGTGCTGGAGGCCATCGCATCAACCGCGTTGGTGATCAGGTTCACAAACACCTGCCCCAGCCGCACTTCGCCGCCCTGTACCCAGACGTCATGGCCGGGTGGCACATAGCGCAGCGTCACCCCTGCCTCTGCCATGCGTCCCTTGGTCAGATCGAATGTCGCAGCCAGCACTGCCCCCAATTCGACCCGTTCCTGCGGCCCGGTTTCCTGCCGCGCAAAGGCCCGCAGGTTCTGGATGATCCGCCCCATCCGCCGCGCCATGTCAGAAATGCGCGTCAGGTTTTCTTCCGCCCGCTCCGGTTTGCCCCGCGCCATGAATTCAACTGCGTTTTCCGCAAAGGACCGGATGGCCATCAACGGCTGGTTCAACTCATGGCTGATGCCCGCAGACATCTGCCCCAGCGCGCTCAGCTTGCCGGCCTGCACCAGATCATCCTGCGCCCGTCTGAGTGCGGCGGTCCGTTCTGCCACCCGCGCTTCCAACTGCTGGTTCGCCTCCGCCAGCGCGCGCCGCCTTTCGGACGCCAGAAACAACAGCGACCCGAATGCCAGACACAGGGCCGCCACCGCCGCCGCCTGCGCCCAGGCAAAAGCGCGCGCCTGCGTGACATCCAGCAACACCTCACCCATCATGCCAATCACCGGCAGATCCTGCGTCAGATGCAGCCCCTCGCGTGGCAGATAAGGCCCCCACCCGACGGTCCAGATCTCATGACCCCCGATGCGTGTGATCCTGAAGGACGGTTCCTGCCCATCAGGCGGACGCAGCCCCGGATCCCCGACCGGGCGCTGCCACAACAGGATCTCCGACCGGTTGGAGATATAGACCACACCGTTGAGATCAGTGAAGAACGCCGGCGGATTGGTGCCGCGCCAATTGTAGTCAATGCCATTCAGGTCCGTGACCACCACAACCGCACCCTGCACCCGGCCATCAGGTCCAAACATCGGGGCGGCGTGGTAAAATGCGCGCTCTGTCAATGGCATGGCAGGCCCGTGTCCCCAGCCAAGCGCACCACGCAGCGCCCGCCTGACATGCGGTTGCGCGCTCAGATCCCGAGGCGGCGCATCCTGTGCCGCCGCACGTATCCGGCCTGCACTGTCCAGCACCAGCACATCCAGCGTT
This sequence comes from uncultured Sulfitobacter sp., assembly GCF_947500075.1. Classification (GTDB taxonomy): domain Bacteria; phylum Pseudomonadota; class Alphaproteobacteria; order Rhodobacterales; family Rhodobacteraceae; genus Sulfitobacter. The sequence goes on from NZ_CANMQS010000008.1 coordinate 29,297, forward strand.
GCGGATTTATCCGCCACTTCCAGCAACAGATCGCGCGTGTCCTCAGCCGAAGCACCATGAAGAGCCGCAACAACACCGGGATGATCGGCCATGGTGACGGCCAGATCCCGGTAGCGTTGCAATTGCCCCACCAGCCGGTCGCCTGCCAGCGCCAGATCCGCCTCTCCCCGCGCCTCCAGCTGGTCGAGCGCCTGATTGAAGCCATAGCGCCAGACCCCGCCCGACAGGGCCAGGACCACGGCAAGAAACGCCGTCACCACGGCAAGTCGCTGAACCAATCCACCTCTCATCGTGCCAAACTGCACGACCCCTCTTGCAAAGGCCAGCGCCAGTTGATCCTGTTGGCCCATGGAAACGCTGCATCTTTCGCCCCAGGACCCCGATTTCGTCCAGAACCCCTATCCCGCCTATGACGCGGCCCGCGCCCGTGGTCCCGTGCTGTTCTGGGCGGACTGTGGCATGGCCGCCGCCTTTGACGCAGCCACGGTGAATGCACTGCTGCGGGACCGGCGGCTGGGCCGGGAGAAGCCTGCGGCCCTGCAAACCCCGTACCCCGCCCATCTGTCCGATTGGGCCCTGGCCGAAACCCACTCCATGCTGGATATGGAACCGCCCCGCCACACCCGCCTGCGCGGCCTTGTCCTGCGGGCTTTCACGTCGCGCCGCATTGCGGGCCTGTCGGGTGACATTACCGAGGTCTGTGCCGATCTGCTGGACACTCGGCGCGATGGCCCCTTCGACCTGATCCCCGCCTATTGCACCCAGGTCCCCGTGCGCATCATCGCCCGCCTGTTGGGCGTGCCCGAAGAGATGTCAGGGGACCTGCTGCGCTGGTCCCGCGATATGGTGGCAATGTATCAAGCAGGCCGGGACCGCACCACTGAGGACCGCGCCAACACCGCCGCTGCCGAATTCATCGCCTTCCTGCGCAGCTACATCGACAAACGCCGCTCTGATCCCCGCGACGATCTGATCACCCAGCTGATCGCCGCAGAGGAAGAGGGCGAAAAGCTCACCCCTGATGAGCTGATCGGCACCTGCATCCTGCTGCTGAATGCAGGACATGAAGCGACAGTGCACAGCATCGGCAACGGCGTGAAATGCCTGCTGGAACAGGGCACAGCGCTCAGCGCCCTTGCACCGGAACGGATCGCTGGCACCGTTGAGGAAATCCTGCGCTACGACGCGCCCCTGCACATGTTCACACGCATTGCCTATGAGGACATCAACATCGGGCCGCACAGCCTTGAAAAAGGGCAGGAAATCGCCCTGATCCTCGGCGCGGCCAACCGCGACCCCGCGCTGTTCGAAGACCCGAACACCTTCAACCCGAACCGCGCGATCAAACCCAACACCACCTTCGGCGCAGGCCTGCATTTCTGCGTCGGGGCGCCCTTGGCCCGGCTGGAATTGCAAATCGCCCTGCCCGCCTTGTTTGCAGCATATCCCGACCTGCACCTGACGGAACCGCCGCGTTACGCCAACAGCTACCATTTCCACAAACTCGACCGCCTGATGGTCACACCGTGAGTCTTGGCCGTGTCAAGGATCGCAAAGCGACCGGGCTTGCCCGGCTTGTCCTTTACACGGTCACGACTCACATCACCCTCGGACAGGCGCATTCAGGGCAAACCTGTCCCTGAATCGCTTCTCAGCACGGGCATTCGCCCTCAGCACACACAGACCTTCCGCCGCGAAGGGCTCACGCAAGCCACAAACGCCAAACATGTCATCGCGCCCTCAGGCGCGGCCTTCGGATCACGTCAAAGCGGCAGCGCCACGGTCGACTTGATCTCCTCCATCGACAGCAGGGCTGTCACATTATGCACCCGCACCTCTGAAATCAGCGCCTGATAGAAGGCATCATAGGCCCGTGCATTCTGCACCCGCACTTTGAGGATGTAGTCAATATCCCCTGCCAGCCGGTGCGCCTCCTGCACCTCGGGCCTGTCCTTCAAGGCTTTCAAGAACGCCTGCTGCCAGGCCGCTTCATGGGACGACGTGCGGATCAACACGAAGAAACATGCTTCAAATCCAAGCGCTTCGGCGTCCAGCACCACGGTCTGCTGACCAATCACCCCGCCTTCGCGCAGCTTGCGAATCCGGTTCCACACCGGCGTCTTGGAAGACCCCACCGCGCGGGCAATATCGTCCAGAGACTGGCTGGCATCGCGCTGGAGCTCTCTCAGGATTTTCCGATCTGTTTCATCTATCCGGACTGACATTCCAATATTCCTCTCAAGGGCGAATACCCGTTCCACTTTACCGCCGCATTGGAACACATGTCCTTATTGGCCAGCAGGTATGGCGCTTAAATGGGAAAATTTCCTATATTGCAAGTCACGTTATGCGCAACCAAAGGCAGACCCATGGATCATTTTCCCATCTTCCTGGCCACGGAAGGCCGCCGCATCGTCCTGTCGGGCGGTGGCGACGCTGCCCTGGCCAAGCTGCGCCTGCTGCTAAAAACCCGCGCACGGATCACCGTCTTTGCCGCTGACCCCGACGCCCAGATCATCACCTGGGCCGCCGAGGGGCGCCTGACCCTGCACAAACGCGCCATGGAGCCCGGCGACATCCTCTGCGCGGCCCTGTTCTATGCCGCGGACGAAGACACCGCCGAAGACAAACGCACCGCTGCCATCGCCCGTCGCGAAGGCGCCCTTGTCAATGTGGTCGACAACCTTGGCGACAGTGAATTCATCACCCCCGCCATTGTCGACCGTGACCCCGTCACCGTGGCCATCGGCACCGAAGGCGCGGCCCCCGTGTTGGCCCGCGCCCTCAAAGCCGATCTGGAAGAACGCCTGCCCACCACACTGGGCACTCTCGCCCGCATCGGCAAAGGCTTCCGCAAGATGGCCGAAGCCCTGCCCTTCGGCCGTCCCCGCCGCGACTTCTGGCGTGACTATTATTTCAACGCCGGCCCCAAGGCGATGAGCGCAGGCGAAGAGACAATCCCGGAAACGCTCAACGCCTTGCTGGACGATCACCTCACCCGCAAAGCCCGCGACGGTCACGTGGCTTTTGTCGGCGGCGGTCCCGGTGATCCGGAACTGTTGACCCTCAAGGCCCGCAAGGCGCTGGATGAAGCCGACGTGGTGATCTATGACCGCCTGATCACCCCCGAAATCCTCGAACTCGCCCGCCGCGAAGCGCTGATGATCGATGTCGGCAAGGAAGGCTTCGGCCCCTCCACGCCCCAAGAGCATATCAACGCCCTTCTGGTCGAACACGCGGCATCCGGCGCGCAGGTCGTCCGCCTCAAATCCGGCGACGCCACTGTATTCGGCCGCCTCGACGAAGAAATCGACGCCGTGGACGCCCACCAGATCGGCTGGCACATCGTGCCCGGCATCACCTCCGCCTCCGCCGCCGTCGCCACCATCGGCCAAAGTCTCACCCGCCGGGGCCGCAACGCCTCCGTGCGCTTCCTGACAGGTCACGACATGAAAGGCTTCGCCGATCACGACTGGTCGGCGCTGGCCCGCCCCAATGAGGTCGCCGCGATCTATATGGGCAAGAAGTCCGCGCGTTTCGTGCAAGGTCGCCTGCTGATGCACGGTGCGGATCGCAGCACACCTGTCACGATCATCGAAAACGCCTCCCGCGCGGATCAGCGCATCCTTTCCACCAGTCTTGCGCGCCTGCCGGACGATCTGGCTGCCGCCGCCCTCTCCGGCCCGGCCCTGACCTTCCTCGGCCTCGCCCCGCGCGCCGCCCTCGCCGCCGCCCCTGAACTGCCATCCCTGAAGGAGGCCCTGTGATGTCCAAACCGTTCTCACCCAAAGTTGTCACCGCCAACGCATTGCTCGAAGGCGACGTGATCTACCTCACCGAAGCAGGCTGGTCCCGCGATCTGAAAGACGCCGAAGTCCTCACCGATGAAGCCCACGCCGACCTGCGCCTAATCGAAGCCTCCGCCCAGACCGGCCATGTCGTGGGGGTCTACCTCGCCGATGTCGACATCGAAGACGGCACCCCGGTCCCCACCCATTTCCGTGAGGATTTCCGCGCAACCGGCCCCTCCAACTACGCCCACGGCAAACAAGAACGCGCCAAGCAGGAGCAATTCTGATGTACCATTACACCGATTTCGACGCCGCCTTCCTGAAAGAACGCAACGCCCAATTCCGCGCGCAGGTCGAACGCCGCATCGACGGATCGCTCACCGAGGACGAATTCAAACCCCTCCGCCTGATGAACGGCCTCTATCTGCAACTGCACGCCTACATGCTGCGCGTGGCCATCCCCTACGGCACGCTCAACAGCGCCCAGATGGAGCAATTGGCGATGATCGCGGACAAATGGGACAAGGGCTATGGCCATTTCACAACGCGCCAGAACATCCAGTACAACTGGCCCGAGTTGCGCGACGTGCCCGACATGCTGGACGCGCTGGCAGAGGTGAACATGCACGCCATCCAGACTTCCGGCAACACGATCCGCAACGTCACAGCCGACCATTTCGCCGGAGCCGCGGCGGACGAAATCGCCGATCCACGCCCCGTGGCCGAACTCATCCGCCAATGGTCCACCGACCACCCGGAATTCCAGTTCCTGCCGCGCAAGTTCAAGGTCGCTGTCAGCGGATCGCCCCACGACCGTGCGGTGATCAAAGCCCACGACATCGGCCTGCAAATCGTCGAACAGGACGGCACACGCGGCTACCGCGTGATCGTTGGCGGTGGTTTGGGCCGCACGCCGATGATCGGCAAGACCCTCTATGATTTTGTCGCCGACGCAGACCTGATGCCCACGCTGGAAGCCATCGTCTCTGTCTACAACCTGCTGGGCCGCCGTGACAACAAATACAAGGCGCGCATCAAGATCACCGTGCATGAAAACGGCATCGAGGATATCCGCGCCCGCGTTGACGCCCGTTACAAGCTCATCCGCCCCCACTTCGGCGGCGTGGATCAGCAGATGCTGGCCCGCATCACGTCGGACTTCGCCAAACCCCAGTTCAAAACCGCCCCGGAAACCGCCTACCACCAGGCGCGTCAGCACGACCCTGCGTTCCGCAGCTGGTCAGACACGAACCTCGCGGAACATGCCGCGCCCGGTTACGCCATTGTCTCGATTTCCCTGAAAGCACACGGCAAGACACCGGGCGACGCCTCTTCACGCCAGATGCGGATCATGGCAGGCCTCGCCAAACGCTACGGCCATGATGAGCTGCGCATCAGCCATGAGCAAAACGTGATCCTGCCCCATGTCCACAAAGAGGACCTCCCCTCCATCTACGCAGCCCTCAAAGCCGCAGGCCTCGGCACGGCCAACATCGGGTTGATCTCAGACATCATCGCCTGCCCCGGCATGGATTACTGCGCGCTGGCCACCGCCCGCTCCATCCCCATCGCACAGGAGATCGCCACCCATTTCGACGCGCTCAAGCTGGAACACGACATCGGCCCGCTGAAGATCAAGATATCCGGCTGCATCAACGCATGTGGCCATCATCACGTGGGCCACATCGGCATCCTCGGCCTCGACCGCGCAGGCGTGGAAAACTACCAGATCACCCTGGGAGGCGACGGAACCGAAGACGCGACCATCGGCGAACGCGCAGGCCCCGGTTTCGCCGCAGACGACATCATTCCGGCCGTCGAACGCCTTGTCATGGCCTATCTCGACCTGCGCAATGACCCCGGAGAGACCTTCCTGCAAACCTACCGCCGCCTCGGTCTCGCCCCTTTCAAATCCGCCCTCTACCCCGAAGCGCAAGCCAATGCTGCCTGAACGCCACACGCCCCTTCCAAATGGTTCAAAAGACCTCCCCGAAGGGCCGGTCAGCCATCAGGCGCTGTCCCGTCAGGTCACAAAGCTGAACACGGAGCTGCGCCACCACGCCGCCACCGATGTGCTCCGTGCCGCCCTCACAACCGTCCCACGCCTCACGCTGGTCTCCAGCTTTGGCGCGGAATCGGTGGTGTTGCTGCATCTGACGTCGATGGTGGACAAAGACCTGCCGGTCCTCTTTATCGACACCGAACTGCTGTTTGCCGAAACCCTCGTCTACCAACAGGAACTGACCGAACGACTGGGCCTGCGCAACGTAACCATCCTGCGCAGCGGCAACATCGCGCAAACGGACCCGGACACCACACTCCACCAACGCGACCCCGACGCCTGTTGCGCCTTGCGCAAGACCCAGCCTCTGCAAACAGCGCTCCATGGCTTTGACGGCTGGATCACCGGGCGCAAGCGCTTTCAATCCGGCAGCCGGGCCGCGCTTGCGCACTTTGAAACCGAAGAGCGCGGCGATGAGGCGCGCCCCCGGATCAAGGTCAACCCGCTTGCCTATTGGAGCGCGCAGGACGTGCAGGACTACATGGCCGAAAACCGCCTGCCACGGCATCCGCTGGTGGGCAAAGGCTATCCCTCCATCGGCTGCATGCCCTGCACCTCCCCGGTCAAACCGGGTGAAGATCCCCGTGCAGGCCGTTGGCGCAACACCAAAAAAGACGAATGCGGCATCCATTTCGAGAATGGAAAAATGATCCGTTCAGGAGCACTGACATGACACAACTCATCACCGACACAGGCTTTGTCGCCGACGACTGGACCCACGGCTATTGCGAGGCGGGTGCCGCGAACGACTGCCGCGCGCTCGACCTGCCCTCGGACACCCAGCCCGAGGACATCAAGCTCAGCGAGGGGCTGGAAATGATCCGCATTGACTTTCCGACCTCCGCGGATGGGCGCGGTTTCACCATCGCCCGCGCCCTGCGCCTGCGGGGCTATGCAGGCCGCCTGCGCGCCAAGGGCCATGTGCTGGCCGATCAATATGCGATGGCGCGCCGTGCCGGGTTTGATGAGGTGGAGGTCAATGACGACATCGCCGCCCGCCAGCCCGCCGCGCAATGGCAGTTCCGCGCCAACTGGCAGGACCATGACTACCAAAACAGGTTGCGCGGCACGGTGGGCTGATCCCACCCGCTGCGACGCCAGCACAGATTGATTTTCCCTGAAACTTGACGTAAGGCTGAAACACAAGGATCGCTTGTGTACAAACGATATGACTGAGCTTACACCCGTGAACAAAACCGCCGCTACCCCCGCTTTGCCAGATGCGCAAATCGTGACATCCGTCAAACACTGGACGGATCGCCTGTTCTCCTTCCGTGTCACCCGCCCGGCCTCCCTGCGTTTCCGTTCCGGCGAATTCGTGATGATCGGCCTGATGGGCGACCCCCATCCTGAGACAGGCAAGCAAAAACCACTCCTGCGCGCCTATTCCATCGCCTCCCCCGCCTGGGATGAGGAACTGGAATTCTATTCCATCAAGGTGCAGGACGGCCCGCTGACCTCCAAACTCCAGCACATCGAGGTGGGGGATGAAATCATCCTGCGCCCCAAACCCGTAGGCACCCTGGTGCATGACGCGCTGCTGCCCGGCAAACGGATCTGGTTTTTCGCCACAGGCACCGGCTTTGCGCCCTTCGCGTCGCTGTTGCGGGAGCCAGAAACCTATGAAAACTACGACGAAATCATCATGACCCACACCTGCCGTGATGTGGCGGAACTGGAATACGGTCGGCGGCTCATCGAAGACTTGAAAAAGGATGAGATGATGCTGGAACTGCTGGGGCAGGAAAACCTCGACAAGATCCGCTATTACCCCACCACCACCCGCGAAGAGAGCCCGAAGATGGGTCGTATCACCACACTGCTGGAGGACGGCACGCTGTTCAAGGATCTGGGCATTGACGGCATCAGCGCGGACACCGACCGCGCGATGATCTGCGGCTCGCTGGGGCTGAACACCGACCTCAAGCGGATCCTTGAATCCCACGGGCTTGAGGAAGGGGCAAATTCAGATCCCAAACACTTCGTCGTTGAGAAAGCCTTTGTCGGCTGACCTGGAAGACCTCCGGCACCACAATAAAAAGGCCGCGCCCCCTGTGGGACGCGGCCTTTTCATTCTGTCTTCATGGTCATCCTTGCGGATCAGAGACCCATTGCCTCACGCACCGCATCCAGCGCCGCTTTCAGCAGGTCCGGGTTGTCCTGCGCGGCCTTGATGCCTTGGGTCAGCGTGGTTTTCTGCAATGCACCAAGCTCTGAGCCCTCGATCATCTCGCTGACTTTGTCGAGGTTGAAGCCATCAACCGTCAGCAACTCGGACAGCGCCGTGTCGCCTGTCTCTGCCGATGCGGCGGCGACCTCTTCGGTGCCTTCTGCTGCGGCCTCTGCGGCATCATCAACCGCTTCGGTTGCAGCCTCGGTCGTGTCGGTTGCGGTGTCTGCGGCATCTGTCGCTGCGTCAACGGCACTCTCTGCGGCTTCTGTCGCAGTATCCGCCGCGTCGGTTGCCGCTTCTGCGGTGTCCGTTGCTGCGTCAACAGCGCTTTCAGCGGCTTCTGTCGCGGTATCCACCGCGTCCGTTGCGGCCTCTGCCGCAGCCTCAGCGGTGTCCGTTGCTGCGTCAACAGCGCTTTCGGCGGCCTGTGTTGCGGTGTCTGTCGCTGCATCGACAGCCTCGGCAGCCGTATCCGCTGCGTCATCCACCGCGCCCTCAACGGCATCGGCTGCACTTTCAGCAGCTTCGGTCACCGCGTCGGCTGCATCTTCTGCGGCTTCAGTTGCGGTATCGACCGCATCCTGTGCCACTTCCGCAGCCTCCGTCACTGTATCCGTCGCCGCTTCAACCGCTTCTTCAGCCGCCTCTGTCACGGCCGTGGCCGCGTCACTTGCCGCTTCAGTAGTCGCATCCGCTGCACTGTCAGCAGCCTGTGTTGCATCCGTCGCCAGTTCGGTTGGGGATTTGCCGGTGAACAGCATGTATCCGCCAACCGCCACCACCGCGGCCACAATGATCCAAATCAGATTCTTCATCGTCTTCCCCTTATTCCCAGTCGTGTGGGTTTGCGGCCCTGCTGAACGCCGTTTGGCGCAAGGGCCTTTGTGGTGCTGCAAATGCGCTCCCAGGGGGCGTTCTTCAAGGGGAATTTCCGCTGATAAGCGGCATACAGCCGTATTTAGCCGCTTGAAGAAACAGGCTTTGGAGGGTATTTTGAAACTTCCTGTTTTCGAAACCATCAAAGGACGACCATCATCGCTCGCAGACCTCACAACGCGCCGCCAACCCGGGATACCGGCCCGCGCGTCAATAGTGCTATCCGTTCCAACGAAATCCGCCTGATCGGCGCCGAAGGCGAAAACGTCGGCGTTGTCACCCCCGCCCGTGCCATGGACATGGCAGAGGACGCCGGGCTGGACCTGGTTGAAATCTCGCCCAATGCCAATCCGCCCGTGTGCAAGATCATGGATTTCGGCAAGTTCAAATACGAGACCCAGAAGCGCGAGGCCGAAGCGCGCAAAAAGCAAAAGATCATTGAGATCAAAGAGGTCAAGTTCCGGCCCAACACCGATACCAATGACTATGATGTCAAGATGCGCAACGTCTTCAAGTTTCTGGAGAACGGCGACAAGGTGAAGGTTACCCTGCGTTTCCGGGGCCGTGAGATGGCCCACCAGAACCTGGGCCGCGAATTGCTGGAGCGTGTGGCGGAAGACACCAAGGAGCATGGCAAGGTTGAGAACTTCCCGAAGATGGAAGGCCGCCAGATGGTCATGCTGATCGGCCCCCTGCCCAACAAATAGCGCGGACGATCCGTCACAACAAAAAAGCCCCCGCACAGCGTCGGGGGCTTTCTCGCTTCATCCCTTTAAAAGTCCTACCGCAGCAGGCCCGTGATGTTGCGCACCACGGCGCGCCGGTTGGCGGGCTCATCCGCGTCTGTGATCACTTTCAACGCACTTTCGCCGTAGCCCTGGGTCACCATGTTCTCCGCAGGCACCCGGAAATACTCCGCCAGCGCCAGCGCCACGGTTTCGGCACGGCGATCCGACAGCGCGAGATTGTAGGTCGCACTGCCCACAGCATCCGTGTGCCCTTCGACAAGGATCACGGTGCTGGGGTCTTCCTGCACCAGATCACGCAGCGTGGTCCCGATCCGGGCAAGCGCACGGGCCTGTTCGGGCCGGATGGCAGCCGAACCGGTTTCAAATCGCACAGCATCCAGTTCCAGCTCCGGCACCAGAGACCGGACCTCACGAATCTCACGCACCTGACGCAGAGAGAAAGTCCGGTCCCGCTCTGCATTCAGTTCCGCCTGAAGGGCCGCGCGCAGAGCCGCTTCATCTGCGTCCCCCACAACCGCGCTGCGCATCTCAACCGGCGGCAGTTCGGAGACAACAACCGCTTCTTCTTCAACCAGATCGTCAAAGAGGACGTATTCATTGCCCTGCGGATCGATGTTGATCCGCCGCAGGACCGATCCATCGCGGCCCCGGATGGTCACCACCCGCGACCCATCGGGCCGGGTTACAAAGCTGCGGCTTGACCCGTCCGAGAACGTCTCCGTGCGCACTTCGTCGCCAGCACGGCGGATCAATGCGTCCTCGTCCTTGAGCACCCGAAGCGCGCCATCGGGGTCTTCGACCACGATCCGGTCACCGGAATTGCTGACCACCCGATCGCCATTCTTCAACACGGACCCCACAACCACTGCGCCAAGCCCCAGCAGCAGCGCCTTTTCCAGCTTGCTCAGTCCGTCGTCCTTTTGGGGTGCGGCCTCGGCCGTGGCTGGTGCGGCATCCTGCCCGGTGACGGTTGTCTCAAATTCCTCGTCAGAGGACCGGACTTCGTCCGCCGTCACTTCTTCTGTCACGACATCCGACTGCGCCTCTCCGCTGGCCACTTCGGCGGCAGCGGCGGCAATGGCTTCGCGTTCTGCCTTGCGGGCGGCGCGGCGCTCTGCGCGGCGTTCTTCCTGCCGCGCGGCTTTGCGCTCTGCCTTGCGGGCCGCCTTGCGCTCAGCGCGCTCCGCTTCCTGCTCTGCCGCTTTCTGCGCGGCTGCTGCATCTTCAGCCGCCTGCGCTTCTGCCGCGGCCTGTTCTGCCGCTGCTGCTTCTGCGGCGGCGGTTTCTTCCGTGGTTTCAGCGGTTGGCTGCTCGGTTGCCGCTTGCTCTGTTACGCTTTCGTCAGTTGGCGTGGCGTCAGCAGTTGCGGGAGCCTCCTCCGCTTGAGGTGCCGCTTCCGCGTCTTCGGTTGGGGCCTCCTCGGCCTGCTCCGCCGCTGCCGCTTCCTCGGCCGCCTGCGCTTCCGCCGCAGCCTGCTCCGCCGCTGCCGCTTCCTCTGCCGCCTGCGCTTCTGCCGCAGCCTGCTCCGCCGCTGCCGCTTCCTCGGCCGCCTGCGCTTCCGCCGCAGCTTGCTCCGCCGCCGCTGCTTCCTCAGCCGCTTGCGCTTCTGCCGCAGCCTGCTCCGCCGCTGCCGCTTCCTCAGCCGCTTGCGCTTCTGCCGCAGCCTGCTCCGCCGCTGCCGCTTCCTCAGCCGCTTGCGCTTGCGCCTCTGCTGCGGCCTCATCCGTCAAGGCATCCTGCAACAAGGCAAGCCCTTCCGCGCTTTCTACCGTTTCGCCATTCAGCACGCAGGGAAACACAGCTTCCTCTCCCGGTGCAGCGCAGCCGGGAACCTCGGTTTGAGCCATAATCGGGCCAGGCATCGCAAGGGCAATGCTGACGCCCAGTGCCGTGGTGGAATGCAGAACCTTTTTCATCGATACGTCCTTTATCTTAGCCACACGCCAACTGGCGCGGGTACACAGTTGAACGCATCTGGGTGGAACAGGTTCCGTTATTCAATAACAGCCCGCTTCCGCTTGCCGAAACGCCCCCTCATCTGGCAGCTTTCCGCCGACCCTGCAAAGCCCCGCCCCTTCACCGTGGTCGACGGGGTTGCGGCCGCGTCGGGATCTCCTTGAGCAACCCGCCCACGCCCATCCCGGCAATATCACCGGCACTTACCGGTAAACCGCATAGAATGCGCGACAACACCCAATCGGCCCCGTTCAACGCGGGCGCACGGGCGCAGCCCGGCAGGCCAATCACGGGCACCCCATTGAGATCCGCCAGAAACAGCAGATTGCCGGGATCAACCGGCATCCCGAACCGGTGGACCACGCCGCCCGCCGCGCGCACTGCCGAAGGCGCGACATCATCAATGTCGGAGGTCGCCGACCCGGTCAGGATCAGCACCAGATCGGTACCTGCCGCCCGCAACGCTGCATCCAGAGCGCCAGCCTCATGGGGCACGACCACGGTCTTTTCCAGCGTCGCGTTCAACGCCTCCAGCCGCGCCGCGATGGCCATCCGGCCCTTGTCACCAGGGCCCTTGGGGATGTCTGTTACAATCAGCGTCGCGGTTTTGAGTTGCGGCGCTGCCAGCCGGATCGCGCCTTGTCCGGCGGCCGTGCAGGCTGCCTCCAGATGCGCCCCCGCCACTGCGTAGGAAATCATCTTGATCGTTGCGACCATCCCGCCATCGCGCATCTGCTGATAGGGCGGAACCGTCGCAATGGTGATCATCGGATCAATCGCGTTCACCGCTTCCAGCGCCGCCACATCCAACACGCTGACACCCGGCCCTTCGGCCAGCAGATTGACCCGGCCCGTAAACGCCGTGCTCAGCCGCAGTCCCGGCCCCGCAACCGCTTCCGCCAGCCGTTGGGCGGCGGTGTTCTCATCCACGTCTCCCGGTTCCAGTCGCGCGACGATCACCACATCCAATGCCGCTTCCTGCAAGGCAGCAATGTCCTGCGTGGTCAGGACGCGGCCCTTGCGCAACCGACCGCTGGCGACAGCCACCGAATGGGCCAGAACCGCGCCTTCCGCTTCCGCCAAGGGCACCGGACCGAACTTCATGGTTTGCGCAATGTCTGGATCATCTGGGCAAGGATCGACACGGCGATCTCTGCCGGACCTGCCGCCCCGATATCAAGGCCAACCGGGCCATGGATGCGCGCGATCTGCGCTTCGGAGAATCCCGCCCCTGTCAAACGCTCAACACGGGCTGCATGAGTACGCTTGCTGCCAAGCGCCCCGATATAAAAGACGTCCGAGCGCAAGGCGATCTCAAGCGCGGGATCATCCAGCTTGGGGTCATGGGTCAGCAGGACCAAAGCCGTCCGCGCATCAATGCCCACTTCGTTGATGGCGTCATCAGGCCAGTCGTTGATCACGCGGGCCTGCGGGAAGCGGGCCGCTGCGCCAAAGGCTTCGCGCGGGTCAATCACCAGCGGATCAAAGCCCGCACCCTGCGCCATGCTGACCAGATGCTGCGCGATGTGCACACCGCCAACGACAACCAACCGCAAGGGCGGGTTGTGAATGGCCACGAAGGTCGCGCCGTCTTCGGTCACGCCGGAACGGTCCATGCGAAACCGGTCCGCGTGGCCCTCACGCACCAATGCCCGCGCGCTGCCGTCCAGCGCCACTTCATAAGCGATCTGCGTGCGGGCGGCGCGGGCCGCGACCAGTTCCCGCAACATCTCTACCGGCATGCCGCCATCGCCGATGGGTTCGACCAACACGCGGATGGTACCACCACAGGCCAGACCAACCGCAAAAGCATCCCCGTCACTTACCCCGTATTCCAGCACCCGTGTGCCGCCGTTTTCGATCACATCCCGCGCCTCCAGCACCACCGCGCCCTCGACACAGCCGCCAGAGACGGAGCCCTCCATCGCGCCGTCGCCCGCCACAACCAGTTGCGCGCCAACCCGGCGCGGCGCAGACCCCCAGGTTTCAATCACCGTCGCCAGCGCTGCACCCTGCCCGGCATCAGCCCAAGCCAATGCCTGTTCCGGTGCCTGATCAATCTGTTGCATGCGTTTCCTCCCACTGGCCCGCCTGCGCACAGCGTAGAGTGCGCAGCACCAAGCCTCAACATCAAAGCCCGCAGACAATGCGCCGCTATCGCTTGCACAGACCTGCCAGCCCCACTACATCTGAGCCAAAGCAACACAACCAAGCGGAGCCCGCCATGCCCATGCAAGCCAGCGAGATCGAAGAGCTGATCCGCGTCGCCTTTCCGGAGGCTGAAATCACCGTCGAAGGCAACGATGGCGTGCACATGGCTGCCATGGTTGTCGATGCCTCCTTCAAAGGCATGAACCGGGTGCAGCAACAACGCGCCGTCTATGCCGCGCTCAAAGGCAAGATGGACGGCAGCAATGGCGAGTTGCACGCGCTGGCCCTGACCACCCGCGCGCCGGAATAGGCCCATGTTCTGGGGCTGGATCATCGGCATTGCGCTTGTCGCTGTAGTGGGTATCTCCATTGCCCAGTACCGCGCGCAGGCAGGCACCTACCGGTCGCTGTCTTCCCGCCAGCCTGAACGCATGCAGGCTGGCCCGCGCCCCCTGGGCACAGAGGCGCTGGACCTTGAAGCCGTGCAACGCACGCAACGCCGCAACGAAAGTCTTGAGCGGGCACACACGAGCCTGACCCGTGGACGGGGCATTTCCAGCCTGGAAAGCGCCGGCACCGATGTTCAGCCGCTGGCTGATGACGAAACCTATGCCCGGCGTTTCCATGCCGCATTCCAACGCAACAAGGACAAAACATGACCGACGCAACAACCCAGATCAAAGAACAGATTACCGCCAATGATGTGGTGCTTTTCATGAAAGGCACCAAGGAAATGCCGCAATGCGGGTTCTCCTCCCGCGTGGCTGGGGTGCTCAACTACATGGGCGTGGATTTTTCCGATGTGAATGTGCTGGCCGATGAAACCATCCGACAGGGGATCAAGGAATTCTCCGACTGGCCGACCATTCCGCAGCTCTATGTGAAGGGCGAATTTGTCGGCGGCTGCGACATCATCACGGAAATGACCATCTCGGGTGAGCTTGACACGCTGCTGGAAGAGAACGGCGTGACCTTCGACAAGGACGCCGCGGACAAGATCCGCGAAGCCAACGCCTGATCTGATTGGACAGCCGCACTGGCATTGGCCAGCGCGATAGACAACGGAAATGCCGGGATGCGATGCACCCGGCATTTTGCATGGCGCGGCCCGCTGTCAGGTAGAGGTCGCGCGTTCGTCCAGCAGCGTGGCAAGATGGGTGATATGCTCAAGGCACAGGGGTTTGTGCAAAAACTCCCGTACCGCGTCATACTTCATCGCCCGGTCATAGTCCCGCGGGTTGAGCGACGTGGTCAGCATCACCACCACTGGCGCGAAATCCGGCCCAACCGCGTCCGAGGCCGCTTGCAGGAATTCAAACCCATCCATGCGCGGCATGTTCACATCCAGCAGGATCAGATCAACTGGCGGAGAGGCAGGGTCCATCAGATATTCCAACGCCTCTGACGCCCAGAGGAAGCCGACAACTTCGTCCACCATGCCCGATCGTTTGATCACCCTGCGGTACATCATCTGATCAATCTCATTGTCATCGATCATCATCAGGCGCTTGATCCGCGTCTTGGGTGGCTGTGCGCGCATGTTCATGAGAAAGGACCGTCTTGTCCCGCTGATCGCTGCACGTCAGAACCGCGCCGTGCCGCCGTCGTCTGACGCAACGGGATGAGATCATCGGGCACCGTGGCCCCTTCGATCAGATCCACGAGCCGCTTGAATTGCGCCAACACGCTGTCGCCCAACGCGACCAAAAACCTCAATACCTGCACCATATGACTGACCCTCCCGGCTACGCCCAGTTATGAGCCGTCCGGCAAGGACCATAGGTGCAACAGCTTAAGAAACGTCTAAACGCTGGGATCAGCCTGCATCACCGTCCGCGTTTTCCTCGACCTGCGCGGCCAAAGCCTCGGCCCGTGCCGCCAGTTCTGCCAGGGTGTCCTTGACCTCCTGCGGCACAACCGGCACTTCGACCCGCTCCGCTTCGGGGCCCGCATTGCGCAGCCCTGCAAGCTCCGCCTCCCGCTCCGCAAGCTGGGAGCGCACTTCGTTTATGCGATCCTCGACAGAGGCTGCCTTGTCGGCCAACAGAAGGCCTGCCATCAGCAGCATCCGCGCTTCGGGCATGCGACCAACCTGATCCGAGAGCACCTGCGCTTCGTCATCCAGCATCTTCGCGGCTGAGTGCAGATACCCTTCCTCGCCATCCTGACAGGCCACTTCGAACTGGCGGCCACCGATTGTAATCCGAACCTCGGGCATCAGTCGCTCTCCTTCGCGGGGGTGGGTTCAGAGGGCGCATCTGCCGCTTCTTTCACCAGCGGTTCCAGGGCGGCAAGAATGGCGTCCGCTTCTGCAATATCGCTGGCGCGGGCGGCCCGCAGCCCTTCAAGCTCCGCGAGCATGGCGGTGTTGATCAGATGCGGCTCCCCCACACCTTCCTGATTGGCTTCGCGCAGGGCAGCACAAGCATCGGTCAGCTCCTGATTTGCCTTGCGCAGGCGTTGCAACTCCAGATCCAGCGCAGCAATACGGCCGCCTGTATCCTCAACCTGCGTGCGCAGGCTCGCCAGTTCCTCATCCGCCTTGGTTTTGAGCGCGTAGACCCGTTCGCGCAGCTGCGCATTGGCCGTGCGTTCATCCTCCAGCGCGCGCACCGTTTCGGGATCCGGCGCGGGCGGTTTGTCCCGCGCGGCATCCACGCCTTTGGCGATACGGTCCATCGCAGCCGTGATGCGGCTTTGTAATTCGTCGATGTCACTCATAACCCGGTCCGATACTCCTGCACGCAGCTTTGACACGGATCGCCCCGCACGAATCGCGTGGCGTCCGCCGTGTACTTTATCCTAAACAAGCCGCGCGACAAATGCGCCCCTTTTAGATCAGCAGGTTGGACGGCGAAGTTGATCCAGCAAGACATCGCCGATGCCGCCTTCGGCTTGCACTTTGTCCAATCGCTGGTATGGACGGGGAAATCGCCTATCCCGCAAAGCTCTCCGCAAAGGATGTGACCCTTGGATCTGAACGAACTGCGCAAAAACCACCCCGACCACTGGGCCAAGGCCACGGCCATCCGCACGCTGACACTGGATGCGGTTGCAGCCGCCAATTCCGGCCACTCCGGCATGCCGATGGGCATGGCCGATGTGGCGACGGTCCTGTTTGAACGGCACCTGAAATTCGACGCGGCCAACCCGCTGTGGCCAGACCGGGACCGGTTCATCCTGTCAGCCGGTCACGGCTCGATGCTGATCTATGCGCTGTTGCATCTGGTGGGCGACACCCAGTTCCCATTGGAAGAGATCAAGAATTTCCGCCAGATGGGCGCCCGCACAGCTGGCCATCCGGAAAACTTCCTTGCCGATGCGATTGAAACGACAACCGGACCGCTGGGCCAGGGCATCGCCAATTCTGTCGGTTTCGCCATGGCGGAGGAAATCCAGCGCGCGGCTTACGGCAAGAAGATTGTCGACCACCACACCTATGTCATCGCGGGCGACGGCTGCCTGATGGAAGGCGTCAGCCAGGAGGCCATCACGCTGGCAGGTCGGCACCAGTTGAGCAAACTGATCGTGCTGTGGGACAACAACAACATCACCATCGACGGCCCCCTCACCCTGTCTGACCGCACCGATCAGGTTGGGCGTTTTGCCGCCGCAGGCTGGCACACGATTGAAATTGACGGCCACAACCCCGACGAAATTGACGCAGCCCTGACCGAAGCGAAAGGGTCCGACCTGCCGACGATGATCGCCTGCAAGACCCACATTGCCCTGGGTCACGCAGCACAGGACACCTCCAAAGGCCACGGCGCGCTGACCGATCCTGACCAGTTGCAGGCCGCCAAAGAAGCGTATGGCGTCAAGACCGGCCCGTTCGAGATCCCGTCAGATGTCAAAACAGCCTGGGAAGAGATCGGCAAGCGTGGCACCGCCGAGCGGCGCGCCTGGGAAGAACGGTTTGACAAGATGTCCCGCAACAAGCGTGAGACCTTCAACCGTGCCTTGGCGGGCGATCCCCCCAAGAAACTCAGCGCGACGGTCAAGGCTTTCAAGAAACAGATGTCGGAAGCAGCCCCAAAGCTGGCCACCCGCGCCAGTTCCGAAAAGGCGCTTGAAGTCCTGAATCCGATCCTGCCCGAAACCGTTGGCGGCTCTGCCGATCTGACGGGATCCAACAACACCAAGACGTCTGATCTGGGCGTCTTTGACGTGGACAACCGCGGTGGTCGCTATGTCTATTGGGGCATTCGGGAGCACGGCATGGCCGCTGCGATGAACGGCATGGCGCTGCATGGCGGCGTGCGGCCCTATGGCGGCACCTTCATGTGTTTCACCGACTACGCCCGGCCCTCCATGCGGTTGGCCGCGTTGATGAAAATCCCGACGGTCTTCGTGATGACCCACGATTCCATCGGCTTGGGCGAAGACGGCCCGACCCACCAGCCTGTCGAACATCTGGCGATCAGCCGTGCAACACCGAACACGCTTGTCTTCCGCCCTGCCGACACCATCGAGACGGCGGAAAGCTGGGAACTGGCGTTCTCTTCCAAGGAGACCCCATCGGTGCTGTCCCTGACCCGTCAGGGCCTGCCGACCGTGCGGACAGAGCACAAGAACACCAACCTCTCTGCCAAGGGCGCGTATGTGCTGGCTGATGCCGACGGCAAACGTCAGGTGATCCTGATCGCCACCGGTTCAGAAGTTCATCTGGCGATGGAAGCCCGCGACATCCTGCAAGCCGATGGCATCGGCGTGCGCGTCGTGTCCATGCCATGCATGGAGCTGTTTGCCGCGCAGGATGATGCCTACCGCAAGCGGATCCTGCCCGGAGGTGCCGTGCGTGTCGGGGTTGAAGCCGGTGTCCGGCAAGGCTGGGACCGCTGGCTGCTGGGGGAACGCGGCAAGTACGGCAAGGCGGATTTCGTCGGCATGGAAAGCTTTGGTGCCTCAGCCCCCGCAGGCGAATTGTTCGAAAAATACGGCATCACTGCCCAGAACATCGCAGACAAGGCCCGCGCCCTGCTCTGATCCGGTTAACGCCCTGTAAACGTCCCGTCTTTGCAAAAAGGGCGGGACTTTTTCGTTTTTGGAAACGAAAGGGCCATTTTGTTTCCAGTTTGACCTGCCGATCAGCGAAGTCTTGCGAAATTTAACGAAAATTAATTCGAACCTCATATTCTCTCTGGAAATGTCGAAGTGACACCCTATGGTTGAGCGATGCAGTTGCTCTCCCGATAGGTGAGAAGACCAAAAGGGTCCCACGCGGGAAAGAAGGAGGTAGATATGTCAATCGGATATCTTTTTGTCGGCATGATCAGCGCATTGCTTTGCGCGACATTGAGCCTTGCAATGGGCGGGTCAGCCCCTGTGGCTTTTGCCGTTTATGTCATCACCGGCCAGCTTGTGTTGCTTGCGCTGTTGTCGATGGCCGTTGTCCACACCACCCGAGAGCGTGATCACGCGCCTTTGTGAAAAACCGCGCGCCAGATCGGCGTTATGACTTTTTCACCTACCGGGATCAGCAACAGGCCGATGCCCAGACCAAGCACACCATCCATCACGGCTTTGGAGAACCATTCAACTGCGCCTTCCAGCGCAGGTGACACCGCATGCCCCACCGCATAGGCCCCGTCATGGATCAGATGGCCCAATGTGCCAAAGCCCATTTCCTCAAGCCCATGCACAATGATCGACCCGCCCACCCAAAGCATCGCTGCGGTGCCGATAATCGTCAGCAGCTTTAGAAAGCCGGGCATCCCGCGCACGATCGCACGCCCCGCCGCGCGGGTCAGGCCAAGACGGCCGTTGTTGGCCAGCGCCAGCCCGACATCATCCATCTTCACGATCAGCGCCACAGACCCGTAGACCACAACAGTGATCATCACGGCCACGGTCGCCAGCGTGGCGGCCTCCATCCAGAAATTGCTCGGCGGGATCGCCGCCAGAGAGATTGTCATGATCTCCGCCGACAGGATGAAATCGGTTTTGATTGCACCCGCGGCTTTCTGTTCTTCAAGATGGGCCGGATCGTCAATGGTCTCTGCCTTGCCGGGGTGGTCTTCGTGGCCGTGCGACATGCCAAGCACATGCGCGACCTTCTCCGCCCCTTCAAAACACAGGTATGCACCGCCCAGCATCAACAGCGGTGCGATGGCCCAGGGCGCGAAATTGGCCAGCAGCAGCCCTATCGGCAAAAGGAAGACCAGTTTGTTGCGCAACGACCCCTTGGTGATCTTCCAGATCACCGGCAGTTCGCGACTGGCCTCGAAACCCTGAACATATTTCGGGGTCACAGCAGCATCATCAATCACCGCACCCGCGGCCTTGGAGCCCGCCTTCGCCGCCTGCCCGATCACATCATCAACTGACGCCGCCGCAACCTTGGCAATCGCTGCAACATCATCCAGCAACGCAATCAAGCCACTCATACCCAGTCCTTTTTGGTCCTCGTTACCCCGCTGCTAGCATATCCAACCGATACCGCAAGCCAACCTGTTCATTGGACCTTTACCGCTAACAGGAAGGTTTATCGCTAACATCCCGATTTTACGCAGTTTTCCCCCTTATCCTTCCACATGCCCCCCGCTATAGAGCGGCAAGACTGCCCGGCCCCGGCCCGCTGGCCCCGGCTGCAACCCCATAGGACATCCCATGACGATCAAAGTTGGTATCAATGGTTTCGGCCGCATCGGCCGCTGCACGCTCAGCCATATCGCCGCCTCCGGGCGTGATGACATCGAGGTTGTGAAACTGAACGCGACCGGCCCGATTGAAACAGCCGCGCATCTGCTGAAATACGACAGCGTGCATGGCCGCTTCCCCGGTGAGATCACGCTGGATGATGGTTATATGAACCTCGGCCAGAACGACATCGAAGTCATGTCGACCTACAATCTGGAAGAGCTCGACTGGACCGGCTGCGACGTGGTGCTGGAATGTACCGGCAAGTTCAACGACGGCAACAAGGCAGGCGTGCATATCGAACAGGGCGCCAAACGTGTGCTGCTGTCCGCCCCCGGCAAGAACATCGACCGCACCATCGTTTACGGCGTGAACCACGACACGTTGCAGGCCTCTGACACGATGATCTCCAACGGCTCCTGCACCACCAATTGCCTCGCCCCATTGGCCAAGGTCATGCACGAGGCCGTGGGCATCGAAAGCGGTCTGATGACCACGATCCACAGCTACACCGGCGACCAGCCCACGCTGGACCGCCGCCACAACGACCTCTACCGCGCGCGCGCCGCCGCCATGGCGCTGATCCCCACGTCAACCGGCGCCGCCAAGGCATTGGGCGAAGTGCTGCCCGCGCTCAAGGGCAAGCTCGACGGGACCGCGATGCGGGTGCCCACGCCCAACGTCTCTGCCGTGGATCTGACCTTTCAGGCGTGCCGCAAGGTCACCGTGGAGGAGATCAACGCCGCCGCCAAAGCCGCCGCTGAGGGTGAGATGAAGCGCGTGTTGGGCTACGATCCTGAGCAAAAGGTCAGCATCGACTTCAACCACACCGAAGAAAGCTGCATCTTTGCGCCGGATCAGACCATTGTTGTCTCCGACCGCACCGTGCGCGTGCTGGGCTGGTACGACAATGAATGGGCATTCTCTGTCCGGATGGCCGATGTCGCTGTGGCCATGGGCCAGCTCGGCTGAGCCTTGCACCCCCCGCACGGCCCTGTCATATCGGGGCAGTCCCTATCAATGGTGCCTGCCCCGTGACCAACCGCATTGCCTTTACCCTGATTGTGCTGATCTGCGCGATACTGGTGGTGGATGTGATGATCTACGGCTCTGACCATCTGATGTTCCTCTTCCGCAAGATGCTGGAACTGCTGGAATGGCTCGCCTTCTGGCGGTGAGCTTTCTGCCCTAAAACATTGTATTGATACTATATTCTGGCATCGCCCCCGTTGACAGACCGATGTGATGGGCGTTCTTTGGATCATAATTTGATCAAAAGGTGGGTGACATGACCCTCAGATTGGGCATCAACGGATTTGGCCGCATCGGACGCATGGTCGTTCGGGCACTGGTGGAACGCAACCTGCAAGGGGTTGAGATCGTCGCGATCAATGACCTCGCCACGCCAGAGACGATGGCCCATATGCTGGCGTTCGACAGTGTCCACGGACGTTTTGCGGCCCCCGTCACGGTGGAGGGCAGCACCCTTGATGTCGGGCGTGGCCCGATCCGGCTCAGCGCAACGCAGGATCCCGCGAAACTGGCATGGGACGATGTGGACATCGCGCTGGAATGCACCGGGCATTTCACCAGGCCCACCGATGCCGCCCAGCACCTCGAAAACGGATCGGGCAAGGTTCTGATCTCCGGCCCCGGCAAAGGGGACGTGAAAACAATTGTCTACGGGGTGAACCACAGGTTGATCACACCTGCGGATACCGTGATCAGCAACGCCTCCTGCACCACCAATTGTCTGGCCCCAGTGGCGCATGTCCTGCATGAAAACTTCGGGATCAAGCGCGGGCATATGACCACCGTGCACAGCTACACCGGCACCCAGCCGACCCATGATCGCGCGCAAGACGACCTCTACCGCGCGCGGGCGGCGGCTTTGTCGATGGTGCCAACCTCCACCAGTGCGGCCAGCGCGCTCGATAAGGTACTCCCGCATCTGGAAGGGGTGATCACCAGCACCTCGATCCGGGTGCCTGCGCCCAATGTGTCCTGCATTGATCTGGTGGTGGAAACGGCAAAAGACGCGACGGAAGACGAAGTGAACGCCGCAATGGCCCGCGCCGCTGCCGGGCCGCTGAACGGCGTGCTGCAAGTGATCGACCGCCCCCTGGTGTCAACAGACCTGAACCACGATCCCCACAGCGCGAGCCTTGCGCTGGACCAGACGGCGGTTCAGCAGGGCAACCTGATCCGCGTGCTGGCGTGGTATGACAATGAATGGGGGTTTGCGAACCGCATGCTGGATACGGCGCAGGTCATGGCAGGGGCGGACAGCGGGTGAGGGGTCCGAGCGCCCGTAGGATGGGTGCTTGCACCCATCTCAGGCCTACCCCCAAATGCCTCAATCAAACCGCGCACGGACCTCTGTGTTGACGCGCGGTGTGACAAACTTCGACACATCACCGCCCAACCGCGCGATCTCCTTGACCAGCTTGCTGGCGATCGCCTGATGCTGTGCCTCCGCCATCAGGAACACCGTTTCAATTGAATCGTCCAGCTGGCGGTTCATCCCAACCATCTGATATTCATACTCAAAATCCGCAACGGCCCGCAGGCCACGGATGATCATATGCGCCCCCACATCATGGGCACAGTTGATCAGCAGGTTCTCGAACGGATGGGCGACAATCTCCACCCCGGTCTGGGCGCTGAGCGCGGTACATTCATCCTCGATCATGCCGACACGCTCCTCCAGACTGAAGAGCGGGCCCTTGTCGCGGTTGATGGCAACGCCGATCACCAGCTTGTCCACCAGCCGCGTCGCGCGCCGGATGATATCCATATGTCCCAGTGTGATGGGGTCAAAGGTGCCTGGGTAAAGTCCAACGCGCATGGGGCTGTCCTGAATCTGGTTCCGTATGTGCCGGGCAAGCAATCATGCCATGCCCCAAGGCGCAAGCAGCCAAAGGGCCTAGTGGCCCATGATCATGCCTTCAAGCGCGTCTTTTTCCATCGACAGCTCTGCCAGCCGCGCCTTGACCACATCCCCGAGCGAGATCAGCCCGACCAAGGCACCGTCCCTGAGCACCGGCATGTGCCGAAACCGGCCATCGGTCATCTTTTGCAACACCGCATCAGCCCGATCCTCTTCGGAACAGGTCACCAGCTTGGTCGTCATCAGCTTTTCCACCGTGTCGGTCAGGCACCCTGCCCCCCGCGCGCCCAGTTCCCGCACGATGTCGCGCTCTGACAGGATGCCATCGGGGCTCTTGCCGTCACGGGAAATAACCAGCGTCCCGATCCGTTTCTCAGACAGGATGTTGGCCGCTTCCGAGATCAACATCGTTGGTTGCGATGTATAAACCTGATCGGACGCTTTTGATTTGAGAATTTGCGACACCAGCATGGCCAGTCCTTTCTTTCCACCCCACCTTGTATCAGCGTCGGCGCAAGGGTGAGTTCTGTCAAGTCTTTGCTTCCAAACGCGCAACTTCAGCCCGGATCGCCGCCGACAGGATTTCTGCAAAGCGGCGCAGGCGCAGGTTCTGCTGATCGCCCTGATGGCGGATCAAATAGAACGCCCGGCTGAGGCAGACCTCCTGCGGCAATACCCGCTGGACACCGGGAATGAAGGGCAGCGAAAAGTCATGCACCACGCCGATCCCCGCCCCCTGCCGCAGCATCTGCGCCTGCACCGCCACTGAGTTCGAGCTGAGCGCCACGCGCCCCAGACCAAGATCCGACAGATAATCCAGTTCCCGGTCAAAGATCATGTCAGGGATGTATCCGACCAGCCGATGCCCTTCGAGGTCCTGCGTGGTGGAAATCGGTGCATGTCGGGCAAGATAGGCGTCAGATGCCGCAAGATGCAGATGATACTCCGTTATCTTCTGCACCAGCAGTTGCCCCGCCGTCGGCGCAGATACCGCAACCGCCATGTCCGCTTCGCGCCGGGACAGGTTGAACACCCGTGGCAGGGCAACGACCTGTATCTCCAGATCGGGGTGCGCCGCGCCAATCTGGGCACAGACCTGCGGCAGCAGGAAGTTGGCGCAGCCATCCGGCGCACCGATCCGGATCAAACCGCTGAGCGTATCGGACGGCGCAGCAACCCCCGACACCGCCAGCCGCATCGCCTGTTCAGCCGCTTCCGCCCGCTCCAGCAGTTGCGCACCGGCGTCGGTCAGCGCGTAGCCTTGCGGGGATTTCACAAACAAAACCGTTTCCAGCCCCGCCTCCAGCCGGGCCACCCTCCGGCTCAACGTGGCCGGATCAAGCTTGAGCACCTTGCCCGCACCCGACAGGCTTTGTTCGCGCGCGACGGCCAGAAACAGCCTCAGATCATCCCAATTCTGCATGGCATCCCCGTACAATACCTTTGATGCTTTGCAAAAATGCAAAACCATTTTGACTTCTTGCCCCTACCTGCGGGGTTTTTGCAAGGCTATCGTGCGCCAAATCATAGGGAGAGAGTGATGCAAGAACTGACCCACTACATGAACGGCGCACACGTCAAAGGGACCTCCGGCCGCTTTGCCGATGTGATGAATCCGGCCACCGGCGAAGTGCAGGCCAAATGCCCGCTGGCTTCAGTTGACGAGGTCAAACAGGCCGTCGCCTACGCCCAGGCCGCGCAACCTGCATGGGCTGCGACCAACCCGCAGCGCCGCGCGCGGGTGATGATGAAATTCGTCGGTCTGCTGAACGACAACATGGACAAACTGGCCGAAGCCTTGAGCCGTGAGCATGGCAAGACCCTGCCGGATGCCGCAGGCGACGTGCAGCGCGGGCTGGAAGTGGTCGAATACTGCATCGGCGCGCCCGAACTGCTGAAAGGCGACTACACCGACAGCGCAGGCCCCGGCATCGACATGTACTCCATGCGCCAGGCGCTGGGTGTCACCGCAGGCATCACGCCCTTCAACTTCCCTGCCATGATCCCGATGTGGATGTTTGCCCCCGCCATTGCCTGTGGCAACGCCTTCATCCTCAAACCAAGCGAGCGTGACCCTTCCGTGCCCCTGATGCTGGCTGAACTGATGGAAGAAGCCGGTCTGCCCCCCGGCATCCTGCAAGTCGTGAACGGCGACAAGGAAGCGGTGGATGCGATCCTCTATGATGAGGTGATCCAATCCATCGGTTTTGTCGGCTCCACCCCGATCGCCGAATACATCTACGGCACAGGCTGTGCGCAGGGCAAACGGGTCCAGTGTTTCGGCGGTGCCAAGAACCACATGATCATCATGCCCGACGCTGATATGGCGCAGGCGGCGGATGCGCTGGTGGGTGCGGGATATGGCGCGGCAGGGGAACGCTGCATGGCGATCTCCGTTGCGGTGCCCGTGGGTGACGAGACAGCCGACCGGCTGATCAAGGAACTGGTTCCGCGCATCGAAAGCCTGAAAGTCGGCCCCTATACCTCCGGCAATGACGTGGATTACGGCCCTGTTGTAACCGCAGCGGCCAAGGCCAACATCGAACGTCTGGTGCAGACCGGGGTCGATCAGGGTGCGGAACTGGTCGTTGATGGCCGTGATTTCAAACTGCAAGGCTATGAGGACGGCTATTTCGTCGGCCCGCATCTGTTTGACCGCGCCACCAAGGACATGGACATCTACAAGCACGAGATCTTTGGCCCCGTCCTGACCTGCGTGCGCGCGCAAAGCTACGAGGAGGCGATTGGCCTTGCCATGGACCACGAATATGGCAACGGCACCGCGATCTTCACCCGTGACGGCGACGCCGCCCGTGATTTCGCCAACCGGATCAACATCGGCATGGTCGGCATCAATGTGCCGATCCCGGTGCCGCTGGCCTATCACACCTTCGGCGGCTGGAAGAAATCCGTCTTTGGCGACCTGAACCAGCACGGGCCGGATGCGTTCAAGTTCTACACACGCACCAAGACCGTGACCGCACGCTGGCCGTCAGGCATCAAGGAAGGTGGCGAATTCTCCATCCCTGTGATGGAGTAACTGCCCACCCCGACCAGTGCGCCACACAACAAAAAAGGCAGCCCTCAGGGGCTGCCTTTTCCGATTTCGATCATGCTGAAATCAGGTGCGGCGGCGACGGGCGGCGACAAGACCACCCAGACCCGCAATCAACAGCCAACCCGCTGCGGGCAACGGCACCGCAGCCACCTGACGCGCAACACCGAAATCGTCCAACCGGTTGTTGCCCGTGGCCAGCGCGGAAAACTCGATCTTCGTGACGTTGTCAAATCCAGCGCCAAGGCCGACGCTGTAGCCATATTGCTTGCAGATCCCGTTGTTCCGGCAATCGCTGGAGTTGCCGGGCGTTGGGGCTTCCCCTTCCACATGGATCACGGTCGCGCCGTCCTCTGAAAGGATCTCTGCGAAGGTGCGGCCAAAGAAGAAGTCAATCGTCTGCCCTTTCACATAGGTGCCGGGACCGCCGGTAAAGGCCGTCACACTGACGTAATTGTCACCGCTGTTGCCATTGCCCTGGGACGAAAACCAGAAGCTGTCGAAATTGAACACTTCGTTCATCGTCCGTCTCAGCGTCAGCAGGACACCCTGACCGGATTCATGCGTACAATCGCCCGCACGGCAGTTGCCGCTGCCTATGTTCAGATCTTCAAGGATATAGCCGTCCACTGTCGCGGTTGAACCCGCGGCCCTTGGATAGACGCTTGCGCCGCCTTCGAAATCAAGCGTTGTCGGCTCCAACACTGTTGAAGCAAAAGCGGATGTAGCGGAGAGGGCAAGTGCCCCGAGGATTGCACCGAAAACAGAGTGTCTCATATTCAAAATTCCAAATTGACTTGCGTTATTCATGACAGCAGCAAACATCATGGCACAAAAATCATTCAAATTGCGATCTTTTGCCACTTTTTTGTCATATTCGCGCATTCCGCGAAAAAGTTAACGCTATCGGCTGTGCTAATCTCCCTTAACGTGTGTCTGCGGAGAGAACTCTCCCGGAGTCGCTCTGCCGTTGCCTTACGAATCGCTCGATCCCGCGCGGCACAAACTGTGCCTATCTTGATGCAGGAACTTGCATTGGCGCGGCAATCCTGCAATTAAACAAGCGTTCAATAACTACGGGTTCGACGGCATGGATTTTGCACTCAGCGAAGAACAAACCGCCATTTTCGACATGGCATATGCCTTCGGGCAGGAACACATCGCCCCCCATGCACAGACCTGGGAACGCGATGGGACGATCCCCAAGGAACTCTGGCCGCGTATCGCCGAACTTGGCTTTGGTGGCCTCTATGTTTCCGAAGACGGGGGCGGGTCCGGCCTGACGCGGCTTGATGCGACGCTGGTGTTTGAAGCGCTGTCGATGGCCTGCCCGTCGGTTGCGGCCTTCCTGTCGATCCACAACATGTGCGCCAAGATGCTCGACACCTTTGCCTCCGATGACATGAAAGCGCGGATCATGGGCGATGTGTTGTCAATGAACACGGTGCTGTCCTACTGCCTGACTGAGCCCGGTTCCGGGTCCGACGCCGCCGCCCTCAAGACCCGCGCGGAACGGACAAACGAAGGCTACAGGCTCAACGGCACCAAGGCATTCATCTCCGGTGGGGGCTATTCTGACGCTTACGTTTGCATGGTGCGCACCGCGGATGAAGGGGCCGCCGGTGTTTCCACCGTCTATGTCGAAGACGGCACCAAGGGCCTTTCCTTCGGCGGTCTGGAGGATAAAATGGGCTGGCGCAGCCAACCCACGGCGCAAGTGCAGTTCGACAATTGCAACATTCCGAGCACGAATTTGATCGGTGAGGAAGGCAAAGGTTTCAAATATGCGATGATGGGGCTGGATGGCGGCCGTTTGAACATCGCCGCCTGTTCGCTGGGGGCCGCACAGACCGCGCTGACTGCTACACTGAACTACATGGGTGAACGGCAGGCCTTCGGCAAACCCATTGACCAGTTTCAGGGCCTGCAATTCCGCCTCGCCGATATGGAGATCGAGCTGCAAGCCGCCCGCACCTTCCTGCGGCAAGCGGCGTGGAAGCTCGACAACGGCGCGCCCGATGCGACGAAATTCTGCGCCATGGCAAAGAAGTTCGTGACAGAGGCGGGCAGCAAGGTTGTGGACCAATGCCTGCAACTGCACGGCGGCTACGGTTATCTGGCGGATTACGGCATCGAAAAGCTGGTCCGCGATTTGCGGGTGCACCAGATCCTTGAAGGCACCAATGAAATCATGCGCGTGATCGTCGCCCGCGACATGCTGGCCCAGAGATGAGCGATATCTCCATCCGCATCACGGGCCGCGCGGGGCGTATCACCCTCACCCGTGCCCACGCGCTGAACGCGATGACCTATGAGATGTGTCTGGCGATCGAGGCAGCGGTGGACGCCTGGCGGGAGGATGACGCGGTCGCATTGGTGGTGATCGACGCGGAGGGCGACCGCGCCTTCTGCTCTGGCGGCGACATCGCGGAGTTGTATGAGACCGGTACCAACGGCGACTATGCCTATGGGCAGAAATTCTGGGCCGATGAATACCGTTTGAACAACAAGATCTTCACCTATCCCAAGCCTGTTGTGTCCTTCCTGCAAGGGTTCACCATGGGTGGCGGTGTCGGGATCGGCTGTCACGGCAGTCACCGCATTGTGGGGGAAAGCAGCCAGATCGCCATGCCGGAATGCGGCATCGGGCTGGTGCCGGATGTCGGCGGGTCGCTTATGCTGGCGCTGGCACCGGGACGGCTGGGAGAATACCTTGGCCTGACAGGCACGCGGATGGGGCCAGATGACGCGATATTGGCGGGGTTTGCCGATACCTTTGTGCCCCAGACCGACTGGCCCGCGATGATCGATACGCTTGAATCAACAGGCGATGCAGAGACGGTCACCGGCCAGCCTGCGCCCGCGGGCGCGCTGCGCGCACAGCAGCCGGAAATCGACGCGCTCTTTGCCGGCGAAGCGCTTGGCGACATCCTCAACGATCTGCGCCATGCCAACACTGATTTTGCCAAGGACGCCCTGAAGAAACTCAGCCGCCCGTCCCCGCTGTCCATGGCCTGCACCGTTGAGATGCTGCACCGTCTGCGCGGACCTTCTCTGACGCTGGAAAAAGCGCTCGACCTGGAATACCGCTTCACCTATCGCGCAATGGAACATGCGGATTTCCTCGAAGGCATCCGCGCCGCTATCATCGACAAAGACCGCCAACCCAAATGGCGCTATGCAGATTGTGACGTGCCAGCCGTCGCTGTCGCGCAAATGCTGATGCCTTTGGGCAAGAACGCACTGAAACTCTGAGGAGACCACCATGAGCAGCCTGAACATCGGCTTTATCGGACTGGGGAACATGGGCGCACCGATGGCGGCCAATCTGGCATCAGCTGGCCACAGCCTGCGGGGATATGACGTCGCCGGCACGCAGGCCGACGGCGTCGCTGTCGCGGACAGTATCGCCAGCGCTGTCTCCGGCGCGGATGTGGTGATCACGATGCTGCCGAATGGCACGATCCTGCGCGACGTTGCGGCAGAAGCGATTGGGCACATGCGCGCAGGTGCCGTGCTCATCGACTGCTCCACCGTGGATGTGGAAAGCGCGAGGAACACCGCAGAAGCCGCTGAAAAGGCGTCTCTTTTGTGGGTGGATGCCCCCGTTTCAGGCGGCATTGGCGGCGCGGCAGGCGGCACGCTGACCTTCATGGCCGGCGGATCAGAGGCCGCATTTGCCGCCGCCGCCCCGCTCTTTGACATCATGGGTCAGAAGGCCGTGCATTGCGGTGACGCCGGTGCCGGACAGGCGGCGAAGATCTGCAACAACATGATCCTTGGCGCCACGATGATCGCCACCTGCGAAGCCTTTGCGCTTGCCGACAAGCTGGGTCTGGACCGGCAAAAGATGTTCGACGTGGTCAGCACTTCTTCGGGCTATTCATGGTCGATGAATGCCTATTGCCCTGCCCCCGGTGTCGGCCCGACCTCTCCTGCGGACAACGACTACCAGCCGGGGTTTGCAGCGGAACTGATGCTGAAGGACCTTGGCCTCAGCCAGCAAGCCGCCGCTTTGGTCAATGCAGACACGCCCATGGGGGCCGCCGCACTGGCGCTCTACAAACAATTCGTCGAAGACGAGGACGGTCAGGGCAAGGATTTCAGCGCCATGCTGCCCCGGTTTGCCGCGCGTAGCCGCGAAGGCTGAGGTCGCAAACGGGCATTCCTGGCCGAAGTGCTGCCGTAAGGTGAGAGGAATCGCACCTCACGGAGGCACCCATGCCTGTTCCATTCGAAACCTTTTCTGCTGAACTGACTTATAGCGACCTGCCACCTGATCTGCTGTGGGTCCTGCGGCGGTCCTTTACGGACACGATGGGCGTCGCCGCCGTGGCCTCCCGCACGGATATGTCGGTGATTGCCCGGCGCGCGGCGATTGCCCTCTACGGCGTTGGGGACGCGGGGGCTGCGCGGATGCTGATGGATGGCCGACCGGTCAGCCCGGCGGGAGCAGCCATGGCCGGTGCCTTCACCATCGACGCCGTGGATGCCCATGACACCACGTCGCCCTGCAAGGGCCATGTCGGATCAGCAGTGTTTCCCGCCCTGCTCGCCATGGCGGATGCGGCTGAGAGCCCCCTGACGGGTCGCGACCTCGCCGCACATCTGGCGGTCGGGTATGAGATCAGCGGCCGCGCAGGGCTGGCCCAGCACGCGACCTGTGCGGACTACCACACGTCTGGCGCATGGACGGCTGTGGGCGTGGCCGCGATGGCCGCGCGGATGTTGGGGTGCGACGCAGGCGTCTTGCGCCATGCGGCAGGCATCGGTGAATACCACGGACCACGCAGCCAGATGATGCGCTGCATCGACCACCCCACCATGGTGCGCGATGGCGTCGGCTGGGGCGCGCCCTCCGGCATCACCGCTGCCTATCTGGCGCGTGAAGGGTTCACCGGCGCCCCTGCCCTGACCTGTGAAGCCGCCCCTGACTTCTGGAACGATCTGGGCAGCGTCTGGCGCACCGTGGAGGACACCAGTTACAAACCCTACCCCTGCTGCCGCTGGGCCCACCCCAGCATCGATGCGGTCGCCCATCTGACGGCCACCCACGATCTGACACCACAAGACATTGAAACCGTGGAAATTCGCACCTTCCACAACGCCACCCGTCTTGCCGGTCATGCGCCGCAAACCTCCTGCGAATTTGCCTATGGGATCGCCTTTCCGGTTGCCACAATGATCGTGCGCGGCCAGATCGGCGTGCCGGAGCTGGACGCCGCAACGCTGACCGACCCTGCCATTCAGGCCATCAGCAACCGCATCACCCTGATCGACGACCCGCATCTGACAAAGATCTCACAAGGCAAACGCTGGGCGCAGGTGACGATTCTGACCAAGGACGGCCGCCGCTTGGCAGATGATCCCCGAACACCGCGCGGCGATAATGACCTGCCGCTCTCCGACGCTGAAATCTCGCAGAAGTTCCATCTCTTCACAGACCCCATTCTGGGAGAGGCCCGCGCGACAGAA
This sequence comes from uncultured Sulfitobacter sp., assembly GCF_947500075.1. Lineage (GTDB taxonomy): Bacteria > Pseudomonadota > Alphaproteobacteria > Rhodobacterales > Rhodobacteraceae > Sulfitobacter. The sequence goes on from NZ_CANMQS010000008.1 coordinate 61,114, forward strand.
CTGGAACAGCTGAGCGGTGCGTTTGATACGCTTGATGCGCAGGACACCGCGCGGTTGATCGATCTGTGCTGTAGCTCCGGATGATCGGCTTCCGCGCTATTTCCCGACGGTAATGAGGATCAACAACACGAAAGCCGTCGGCACCAGCGCCAGCATGACGGTGATGAAGGCGACATAGCCGAAAGTTGCGATTGCAGCGCCCCAAGGCATCAACACCATGAGCAGGCCCGTCAGCACCTTGAACTCCAACGATTGGGTCACGGCGGTCACGCGCGCCTTGGATTTTTCCATCAGCGGGCTGGCAGGACGGACGGTGGTATTGGTCGAACAGGTTGTCATCGCGCTCTCTCTCCTCGGTTCCAGGGAGAGAGGTAGGTTTTCTGCGGCGCAGCAGGATGTGACATTCTGACCTAAAAGGTCAGATCTACATCAAACAGCGCAGCACCCTACTCCGCCGCAACTTTCGTCTGCTTCGACAGCATCGGCTTAAGGTACTTGCCGGTATAGCTCTCCGCCACTTCCGCCACCTGCTCCGGCGTGCCCTCCGCCACGATCATACCGCCGCCATCGCCCCCTTCGGGACCAATGTCGATGATGTGATCGGCGGTCTTGACCACATCAAGGTTGTGTTCGATGACAATCACCGAATTGCCCTGATCGACCAGTTCATGCAGCACTTCCAACAACTTACGCACGTCTTCAAAATGCAGACCCGTCGTCGGTTCATCCAGAATATAGAGCGTCCGACCCGTCGATCGCTTGGACAGTTCCTTGGACAGTTTCACCCGCTGCGCTTCGCCCCCGGAAAGGGTGGTCGCCTGTTGGCCCACCTTGATATAGCCCAGCCCGACCCGCATCAGCGCGTCCATCTTTTCGCGAATGGATGGCACCGCCGCAAAAAACGCCTGCGCATCTTCCACTGTCATATCAAGGACATCGGCGATGCTCTTGCCCTTGAACTTGATCTCCAATGTCTCCCGGTTGTAGCGCGCGCCCTTGCAGGTTTCACATTCCACATAGACATCCGGCAGGAAGTGCATCTCGATCTTGATCACACCATCGCCCTGACAGGCCTCACAGCGGCCGCCCTTGACGTTGAAGCTGAACCGACCGGGCTTGTAGCCGCGCGCCTTGGCCTCCGGCAGCCCCGCGAACCAGTCACGGATCGGCGTGAAGGCCCCCGTGTACGTCGCCGGATTGGAACGTGGCGTCCGTCCGATGGGGCGCTGGTCGATGTCGATCACCTTGTCCAGATGCTCCAGCCCCTTGATTGTCTCGCAGGGGGCCGGCGTCTGCCGCGCGCCGTTGAGGTTCATGGAGGCCGTCTTGAACAGCGTTTCAATCGTCAGCGTCGATTTCCCGCCACCCGACACCCCCGTAACGCAGACAAACTTCGCCAGCGGAAACTCCGCCGTGACCCCGCGCAGGTTGTTGCCCGTCGCTTTGACCACCTTCAGCTTCTTGCGGTTCCCCTTGCGCCGGGTTGGCGGCACGGCAATCTCGCGCGTCCCTGTTAGGTACTGACCTGTAATGGAATTCTTGTCCGCCGCAATGACAGCTGGCACACCGTGGCTGACCACCTGTCCGCCGTGAATGCCCGCACCGGGGCCGATGTCAAAGACGTAATCCGCCTCGCGGATCGCTTCCTCGTCATGCTCCACCACGATCACCGTGTTGCCCTGATCGCGCAGGTTCTTGAGCGTCTGCAACAGCCGGTCGTTGTCCCGCTGGTGCAACCCGATGGAGGGTTCATCCAGCACATAGAGCACTCCGGTCAGGCCGGAGCCGATCTGGGACGCCAGCCGGATACGCTGGCTTTCCCCGCCCGACAACGTGCCCGCATTCCGGCTGAGCGTGAGATACTCAAGCCCCACATTGTTCAAAAAACCCAACCTCTCGCGGATTTCCTTGAGGATCGCCCGCGCAATTTCATTGTTCTGCGCGCTCAGATAGCCCGGCACCTCTTCGCACCAGTCGAACGCTTCCTTGATCGACATCTGCACCACATGGCCCACATGCAGCAACTTCTCCGGCGGGCCGATCTTGACCGCCAGAGCCTCTGCCCGCAGACGGAACCCTTCGCAGGTCCCGCAGGGCCGGTTGTTCTGATAGCGCTCGAATTCCTCACGGATCCAGTTGCTGTCCGTCTCGCGGTAGCGGCGTTCCATGTTGGGGATCACCCCTTCAAAGACGCGCGTCACCTCATAGACACGACCGCCTTCGTCATAGCGGAACTTGATCTCTTCCGTGCCGGAGCCGCGCAGGAACACCTGTTGCACCTTCTCCGGCAGATCTTTCCACTTGGTCTGCTGGTTGAACTGGTAGTGCTTGGCAATGGCTTCGATGGTCTGCCGGAAATACGGGCTTTTGCCCTTGCGCCAGGGGGCCAGCGCGCCGTCATAGATTTTCAGGTTCTGATCCGGCACCACGAGGCGTTCGTCAAAGAACAACTCCATCCCCAGACCGTCACAATCCGGACAGGCCCCGAAGGGCGCGTTGAAGGAGAACAGGCGCGGCTCAATCTCCGGAATGGTGAAACCACTGACGGGGCAGGCAAATTTCTCGGAGAACGTATAGCGTTCCGGATCGCCCTCGCTGGGGGCCGTCTCCAGAATAGCGATGCCATCGGCCAGATCGAGCGCGGTGCGCAAGGAATCGGCCAGCCGCGTCTCCAGCCCTTCGCGCACCACGATCCTGTCCACCACCACGTCAATGTCGTGGCGGAATTTCTTGTCGAGCGTCGGGGGCGCGTCCAACTCGTAGAATTCCCCGTCCACTTTCACCCGCTGGAAACCCTGCTTGCGCAGTTCCAGAAACTCCTTGCGATACTCGCCCTTCCGGTCGCGGATGATCGGGGCGAGCAGGTAAGCGCGGGTCCCCTCCTCCATCCCCATGATGCGGTCGACCATGTCCTGTACCTGCTGCGCCTCGATGGGCTTGCCGGTCGCGGGTGAATAGGGCGTGCCGACCCGCGCAAACAACAGACGCATGTAGTCGTAGATTTCCGTGACAGTGCCCACGGTGGAACGGGGGTTCTTGGAGGTGGTTTTTTGTTCAATCGAAATGGCGGGCGACAGGCCGGAGATGTGATCCACATCCGGTTTCTGCATCATGTCGAGGAATTGCCGCGCATATGCGCTGAGCGATTCGACATAGCGCCGCTGCCCTTCGGCATAGATCGTGTCAAAAGCGAGCGATGACTTGCCGGACCCCGAAAGCCCCGTGATAACAACCAGTTGGTCACGTGGAATATCCACGTCGATGTTCTTGAGATTATGCTCTCTCGCGCCGCGGACTTCGATGTTTTTAAGCTCAGCCATGTCGCACCCCTGTTCAGGGGATGTAGATAGGCGGTTGTGATGGATTCTCCAATGAAAAAATGAGAACGTAAGCGGAACATCTTAACAAAGGGTTACTGCGCAGGCATCGCGCCCCGGCGCCGTGACCCCAGAACCAAATGCACCGCAAGTCCGGCGGCAAAAGCGATGAACGCCAGCAGCGGAAGCGCGGTATAGCCCATCCCCGCAAGGGCCGCTGCCATGATCGGTGTGCCGCTGGTATTGCCGATGTTGCCCATCTGCGCCATCGCCCCATTGGCCTGCGCCTGATCTGCGGGTTTGACGTTCAACTGCGCCACCGCCGCAAAGCTCGCCCCCTGAATGAGCCCCATCGACCCGGCCAGCGCAAGGCAGGCCACCGCCGCGCCCGGCGCGACCCAAAGCCACACCATGCACAGCGCAGACAGCACAAATCCCAGTTCGACCACGCGCACCGCAGACATGTAACGCAGCAGGAGCACGCCCACGGTCATCGACACTGCGATGCTCATCAACGGCATCGCGCCCATGATCAGCCCGCGCATCTCTGGCGCAAGATAGGGCGGCAGCACCGTCAGGATCGACACAAAGCTGAAGGTATAGAACAGCCACCCCGCAGCCGGCGCCGCCAGATGGGGCGAACGGTAGATCGTTCCGTGGTCGCGCAGGATTTGCCGAAACGACAGGGGCGGTGGTTTGTCCACCCCTGTCAAGGCGCTCAAACGCGCCCCAAGAAGCAACGCGAAACCCGCCATATAGACCCCATGCGCCGCAAAAAGAGCGGGCAGACCTGCGTTGATCGCCAGCGGCCGTCCCAACCAGGCGAGCAGTGCAAAAGCGACCCCAAAGAAGGTTCCCCAAAGTGTCAGGCAAAATGCACGATGCGCAGGCGCGCTCAACCGCGCGATCATCGTCGGCGCCGCCACCACAATCGCCAGATGCGAGGCCCCTTCGAGGATGCGCAGCGCCAGCATCCCCGCCAGAGGCGGCAACAGCGCCTGCGCAAACGACACCGCAGCACCCGTCCAGAGCGCCCACAGCAACGCCCGGCGATAGCCGATGCGCGCGACCACCAACCCGGCAACAACGCCAAGGATGATCCCGACAAACCCGACAAGGGATACGACAAACCCCAGCGCGGTCCCCGCATCAGGGTAAGCAGCGGGCAGCAGATCAAAAATGACCGAGATTTTGCCGTATTGCGCCGCCGCGCCCAGTCCCGCCCCCCAAAGCGCCAGGATCAGGCCCCAGGATGTGTTGACGCTCACGCGATCCTCTGGGCCAGTGCCCAGGCGCAGATCGGCATGTCCGGATCGTTCTTCAGATCATCCGTCTCTTCCTCGTAAACGGGCGGCCAGGGTTTCTCCAGATTGCGCTGTGCGGCATGCAGATTGCCCCATTGTTCCGCGTGGATGGCATCTTCGTCAAACCCGCATTCGATCAACAGGTTCTTCAGCCCCCGCGCGCTCCACCGGGAATTGTCCTGCGGAGCCGCGTGCAAGGGCAGCATGAACGGCACCGCGATCCAGAAATACCCGCCCTTGCGCAGCATCCTGTAGACATGTTGCGCCGCCGCATAGGGGCGGTCCAGATGCTCCCACACCTGATTGGCAAGGATCAGGTCAAATTGCCGGATCTCCCCGCTGTCCTTGTCCACGTAAGGACCCGCGCAGATGTCATATGCGGGATAGCGAAACTGCTCATAAGACTTGAAATTGAACCGCTTGCCCCATTTGCCCGACACCTCCGCCACCTCCAGCGTCGGGGGCCGCAGGGCCCGGATCATCCGGCGGCTGGAAGCATGCATGACAACGCGGTTGAGACTGACCATAACGGTTGTATGGCACCCTCACCCCGACCCGTCCATAGGCACGCGCGTCTGCGGCTCAGGGCCTACATGTGAATGACGCGCCCGTAAGCATCCAGCACCGCCTCGTGCATCATCTCGCTCAACGTCGGATGCGGGAAGACCGTGTTCATCAGGTCTTCTTCCGTGGTCTCCAACTGACGGCCCACGACATAGCCCTGAATAAGCTCTGTCACTTCGGCACCAATCATATGGGCGCCCAGCAACTCACCCGTCTTGGCGTCAAAGATGGTCTTGATCATCCCGTTCTCTTCACCCAGTGCAATCGCCTTGCCATTGCCGATGAAGGGGAACCGCCCAACCTTGATGTCATAGCCCAATTCCTTGGCCTTGGCTTCGGTATATCCAACCGACGCCACCTGCGGATGACAGTAGGTGCAGCCGGCAATCGTCTCGGGCTTGACCGGATGCGCATGTTTGCCTGCGATCAGGTCCGCGACCATCACGCCCTCATGAGACGCTTTGTGCGCCAGCCACGGCGCGCCTGCGATGTCGCCAATGGCATAAAGCCCCTCAACGCCCGTGCGGCAGAATTCATCCGTGACGACATGGGTCCGGTCGATCTTCACGCCAAGCGCTTCCAGCCCCAGATCCTCAACATTGCCGACAATGCCCACGGCGGAAATCACCGTGTCGAAATCCTGTTTCTCAACCTTGCCGCCCACGTCGATATGCGCGGTCACCTTGTCCTTGCCGCGGTCCAGCTGTTTGACCATCGCCTTTTGCATGATCTTCATGCCCTGCTTCTCGAACGCCTTCTTGGCGAAGGCGCTGATCTCTGCATCCTCCACCGGCAACACGCGATCCATGACTTCAACAACGGTCGTGTCGGCACCCAGCGTGTTGTAAAAGCTGGCAAATTCGATGCCGATGGCCCCCGATCCGATGACCAGCAGCTTTTTCGGCATATGCGCGGGCTGCAACGCATGTTTGTAGGTCCAGACCCGCTTGCCATCCGCCTCAAGCCCCGGCAGTTCACGCGCCCGTGCCCCGGTGGCAAGGATGATGTTCTTGGCCGTCAGGTCCTCAACACCCTTGTCGGTCTTGACGCTCACCTTGCCCTTGGCGGGAAGCGTCGCCGCCCCCATGAAGACCGTCACCTTGTTCTTCTTCATCAAATGGCCAATGCCACCCGACAACTGCCCCGCCACCTTGCGCGAGCGTTTGACCACTGCATCGAGATCATAGCCGATGCCTTCGGCCTTGAGGCCAAACTCCTTGGCCCTCTCCATCAGATGAAAGACCTCTGACGAGCGCAGCATTGCCTTGGTGGGGATACAGCCCCAGTTCAGACAGATGCCGCCCAGATGCTCCCGCTCCACGATGGCGACATTCATGCCCAACTGGGAGGCGCGGATCGCCGCGACATATCCACCGGGTCCGGCCCCAATGACGATCAGATCAAAGGATTTTGCAGCCATGGGGAACCTCGCGGATGTGCGTTTCAGATATAGTTCACCATTAAACTATATCCTGCGCCCTCACAACCGCGAGAATACGATCTATCTTCGCTGTCAGGCGGCTGCCTGTGCCTGCAACGCCCGCACCGTGCTGCCATAGCCGCCTTTTGCCACGTAAGCAGCTTCCAGTTCCGTGGGCGCGCGGTCCAGCGCTGCGTTGCGATAGGGAAACCGCCCGAACTGGCGGATCACTTCGCGGTGGGCACGGGCATGCAGCAGATTGTGCTCCCGGCTTTCGGGCATCCGCTCACACATCAGCCGCACGCAACGGTCCTGGTCACACAGGTTTTCCGAATGCATCAGCGGCATGTAGAAGAACTGCCGCGCAGGCTCATCAATCCGCATGTCCCAGCCCCGCTCAATCGACGATTTGGCCGCGGCCAGCGCAATGCGGTCAGACGCAAACGCCCGGCTGTCACCGCGGAACATGTTTCGCGGGAATTGATCCAGAAGAATGATATAGGCCAGCGCCCCAGAGGGATACGTCAACCAGAGGGAGAATTTGCCTTCGCAGGCCTGCTCCCATGCGCTCAAGAACCTCTTACGGATGTCTGCGTCCAACGCATCATTGGCATCATACCAACCACCCGGACCAATCTCATCCAGCCAAAAGGAAAGTACTTCCTCAGGACCCACCATTTCACCACTCCTCCAGGCAAAAAACGCCTTGATTACCATTACACTTCAAGATGCTACGCCTGAGCGTCATGACAAGTACACTCACAATTTGTATCAAAACCGAAATCCTAGGGCGCATTTGCCGATGTTTCCTCTTCCTGCTCCGTCTCAATGACGTATTCTTGTGCATATTCAACCGCAACTGCTGTCGCAGAAGGCAAAATTGGAAAGTAGTTGCTCGTATCCTCCACCGCGACGCTCTTGCGCTGAGTGGAACGATAGGCAGCGTAGGCCGCCAGCATCACAAACAGGATCCCCGTAAACAGGTAGAACCCTGCCGGGCCAATCGCAGTTCCCATGATCCAGCCTGTGATCATCGGGCCAAGAATGGCTCCCAAGCCATTGATAAATATCAACCCACCCGATGCGGCCGCCATATCGTCATGCTCAAGAAAGTCATTCGTATGGGCAATCAGCAACGAATAGAGCGGGTTCGACATACCGCCCACAACAAAGGCCGACACCAGCAGCAGGCTGAAAACATGCCCCATCACCATTCCAATTGCGGACCCGGCAAGACCGATCAGCGACACCACGACAATCAGGGCCCGTCGGTCCATCCGGTCAGAAATCCAGCCAATCGGGAACTGCAATACCACGGCACCCACGAAAAATGTCGCAACAAAGGTCGAAATCTGAACAACGCTCAGTCCCGCTTCCGCACCATAGACCGAGGCCATGCCAAACTGTGCGGAAAACACCCCACCTAACAGGAACATTCCGACACACCCAAGCGGAGAGAACCCCGCCAATTCCCGCAGGCTCATCGGTTTGGTCGTATCGAACGCCGGTGTCGGCGTGATCGACAACAGGATCGGGGTGACGGCAAGGCTCACCAACACTGACGGGATGACAAACAGGATAAAGCCCGACGGATCGGCTGTCAGCAGCAACGCCTGTGCAATCACGATGCCCAGTGTCTGCACAATCATGTAAAGCGACAGCGCCTTGCCACGGTTCGAATTGTCTGCGGCATTGTTCAGCCAGCTCTCGGCCACCACATACACCGCCGAGAAACAGAACCCGATCAGCACGCGCCCCGCCGTCCAGACGATGATATTGGGGAATGTCGGATAGAGGATCATCACCGCCGAAATAAGCGAGGCAAGTGCTGCAAACACCCGCACGTGCCCCACCCGCCGGATCATCCCCGGCGCCATGCGCGAACCACCCAGAAATCCAACAAAATATGCCGACATCACGATCGACATCTCGAAGGTCGTGAAATCCTCAAGCGCGCCCCGGATACCCAGCAACGTGCCCTGCATCCCGTTGCCTACCATCAACAGGCACATTCCCAGCAAAAGCGCCCATGCGCTCGTCAGCACCTGCATCATGGCTCGGCCTCCTTGGCGGTATACCCCTGCCTGACCTGTCGCGCGGCAGGCGTCACTTCAACGCGCGACATCCAGGAGACGTTTTTCAGCCTTTTCGCGCAGTTCGCTTACCCGTGAGGCAACAAAAGCGACGAATCCCCATACGAAAAGAACCGATATTCCTGCGCAATCGCATGGGCATAGATCGCACGAATGCGTTGAGAACCCATGAGCGCGGAGACCAGCATCATCAACGTGGATTTCGGCAGGTGGAAATTGGTCATCAGCCCGTCTGCGATCTGAAAGTCGAATCCGGGCGTGATGAAGATATCCGTGTCGCCGTCCCAGGCTGCAAGTGTGCCACTGCGCGCTGCCGTCTCGATCAACCGCAACGCCGTGGTGCCCACCGGGATCACCCGCCCGCCTGCGGCTTTGGTCGCCGTGATCTCCTCCGCCGCCTGCGCATCCACCCGGCCCCATTCGGCGTGCATCTTGTGTTGGGTGATGTCGTCAACTTTCACCGGCAGGAACGTTCCCGCGCCCACATGCAGGGTGACATGGCTGAACGTCACCCCCCTCGCGGCCAGAGCGCCCAGCAATGCCTCATCGAAATGCAGTGATGCCGTGGGCGCAGCAACCGCGCCGGGTGTGCGTGCAAACACGGTTTGATAGTCGGTGTGGTCCTGCGCATCTGCGGCCCGCTTGGCGGCAATATAGGGCGGCAACGGCATCGCACCTGCTGCATTCAGCGCCGCATCGAAATCCTCCCCTGTGCAATTGAACCGCAACCGCGCCTGCCCCTCCGCCGCGCCTTCAAAAGTCGCCGACAGGTCGTCGGAGAAGATCACCTCTTCGCCGTCCTTCAGTTTGCGCAATGGCTTCACCAGCGCAGACCATGTGCCATCGCTGCCGGGTTCCAGCAGCGTTACTTCGATCTTGGCGTGCACCGGCCCCTGCGCGCTGTTGCGGTGGCGCTGGCCGGTCAGGCGCGCGGGGATCACCTTGGTGTCGTTCAGCACCAGACGGTCACCGGGGCGCAGCCAATCCACCAGATCGGTTACCCGCCGGTCGTGGATCATGTCACCCGCAGCCACCAGAAGACGCGCCGAAGACCGTGGCACCGCAGGCCGCGTTGCGATCAACGCCTCGGGCAAATCAAAGTCGAAATCAGAGAGCTTCATGCGGCCCCGTTACCGCCCCACGTTTTTCTCTTCAACTGGATTCTCGGCCTCTGGCGGTGCACCGGGTTCTTCGCCCTCTACAGGCGGCAATCGTGGGGCTGGCGCGCGGAACATCTCACGAAACATGCCCGGCGTCAGGGCCGACAGCGGATTGACCGCCACCGAAGGAGAGGCAACAGGTCCCCGCAGGGTGTAGTTGAACCCGATCAGCCCTTCGCCCCGGCGGGTCAGCACGGACCCGATACTGTTGATCAGATACACAGGCGACACCACGCCCTGCATGTCGATCACCCCCTGATCCAGCGCATAGATGCCATCCATCGACAGCCCCAGCGAATTGCCGACCGCACTGGCCTCTGTCAGGGTCAGGCGTGTCGGGGTCAGACGAAAGGACGCCTCCACATCATCAAAATAGATGCCGTCGCCATTCAGTTCATTCACCAGACCGACGACGGAAATCGCATTGATCAAGGCCGCGATGCCAGAAGCCGCGCGCACGGTCACATCGCCGATGCGCAGATCTCCGTCAAAGATGCCCGCATCCCCGCGCGGCACCAGCGTCAGGGTCAAGGATCCGCCTTCAATCTGCCTGAGCAACCCGGCAGAACGCAGCACCCCGCCCGCATCTTCCGAGGTCAACCGCACCGCGCTGCGCCCGTTTTGAGGGACCACCCGGCCGGACACCGGCGCGCCGCCGTTCAGAAGCGCCTGAAATTCACCGTCCAATCCACCCCGCGTGGCAAAGAGCCCCTGCATGTTGGTCAATGCGATCGTATCGGTGATCTGCAACTTGTCGAGCGCAACGCGCAAGGCGGATCCTTGTTGCCCACTGCTGCTGGCGTTGCCACCACCGCCCAGATCGGCGCTGCGCAGATCCAGTGTGCCGCCCAGCAGCGCGATCTCCACCGGGTTGCCCTGCCCCTGACCAATCAGCTCCACCGGCGCATCCAGCCACCCGCCGACACGCAGCTGATCAAAGCGCACGCGGTCCAGCGCGCCACCGGACTTCAGCCGCACATCCCCCGTCGCACGCAACCCCGCCCCTTCGATTTCCAGCTTGTCGACGCGCGGCACATCCCCCAATCGCCCCGCGACCTCCAGCCGGGCACGGCGATCCGGCGGCTTGCGCCATCCCAACTCCGGCACCCGCAGGTCCACGCCCAACAGATCAGACGTCAGCGAAAAGACCGGCGGTTCACCCCCCCCGATATCGAGCGCCAAAGCCCCCTTGCCCGCCCCAGCAACGGTTCCGGGTGGCAAGGCGATGCCGAAGGTCTCCAACGCCTGCGCCGTAAGTGCCACATCCCCGCGCAAGGCCCCCGGCGCGCGCTTGCCCAGCGGCTGGGTGAAACGCCCCTCAAACGGCACATCATCAACGGCGGCGGCACCGACAAGGGTCACTGCTTCGTTGTTGACCGTCAGCGATAGCCTTGCGGCCGCCACCTGGCGGTCCTTGACCAAGACATCTGACTGCACGTCGAACAGATCACCACTGACATCGAACCGGGTGCTGCCGGGGGCGCGGTCCTTCTTCAGCGGGAAGGCCACCGTGCCCTCGATCACGGCCTCCCCACCCGCAAGGGCCACCGGCAGCTTCGCCTTGTCCGCAACGCTCAGCGGCGGGCCATTGAGCAGCGACATCGCCCCGGTGATCGTGGATTGGCTGCGCAGTCTGAGCACGGCGGGTGCGCCGCCCTTGATACGGGTGTCAGGTATGATGAACGACGACCCGGCCAGCGCCACAGCGCCGCCTTCGGCTGCCATCACCTCTCCTTCATCCAATGCAACAACCATCCGGTCCTGCATCAGCGAAAACCGCCCCCGTCCTTGCGTGATGGGCGGCATGAACTTGGCAACCTTCACGGTGGCCTTGTCAAACTCGAAACCAAGGAAGGTCAGTGGTGCGGCCTCCGGCCCCCGACGAAATGCCAGATCCACATTTTCGATCTCTCCGGCCAGCAGGTTTTCATCCAGCCAGCGTCGGGTCTTGCCCGCCAGATCAACGGGCCAGAGCGTCATCAGCCGCGCCGGGGAAATCCCGTCCATGTGACCATCGAAGGCCACGCGCCACCCGTCCGGTGCCGCCACCAGATCGCCATCCACCGTCAGGCTTCGGCCTTGATCACTGACCTGCATCCGCCCGACCGTGACCCGCAACGGGTTCAGCTGGAGCCGGAAATCAAGATCAACACCGGAGAGGCTGACCGGGGCATCGTAGAAATCGTTGGGATTGGCTGTCAGTTCCGACACCTGCAACTGCGCCACCAGATCCCGCAACGGCCCGCGGTTGTCGGCATCAAGCCCCAGCACCGCCGTCCCCTGTGCCCGTCCCGAAACCCACGCACTGTTCAACGCCACCTCATCAAAGGTCAGCAACCGTTCCTCTGGCGTGTAGGAAAAAGACGCCAGCGCCCCTTCAAACGGGATAGGTCGCACCGCCGGGGTGGGCTGCACCACACCTGCACCGATCTCCAGCCGCGCCTGTAGTGGCGCAAAGCGGCCATCGGCATTCATCCCGCTTTCCACAGCGCCCGAGATGGGAGCCCGCAGCACATCCAGCGCGGCAAAGGCCGGGCTCTGGCTCGCGATGTCCGTGGCCGCAACGCCTTCAAAACTCAGACCGAATTCCGCTGCAACCTCTCCGATCGTGCTTTCGTAATGCGCCTCCAGCGTGGCCACGCCGCTGCCGCCACTCAACAGCGCCAGATCGGCAGTCAGCGCCAGCGCGTCCCCTTCCCGCGTCATCAACAGCCGGCCGCCGTCGATGGTCCATGCCTTGTCTGTCAGCAGGTCATCGTACTGCAATGTCAGCGCGCGCACCTCAATCGACCGCAGGGATTGCAACGCTGGCGCGTCCAGTACGTCGTCAAACTGTCCGATGAGTTCCGGCAGACTGCCCGCTTCGCGCACCGCCCCGTCTCCCACCAGATTGGCGCTGAGGCTGATCCGCCCGTCCGCGCCCCGCCGCAGCCGCGCCACAACACCAGAGAGAGAGATACGCTCCGGCTGGATCTGCCGTGACATCAGCGGGCCGGGCGCAAAGCTGACGCGCAGCTCGTTAAAGCGCGCAACTTCCTCCCCCGTCACGGATGTCACGCCGATGTTGCGCAGGCGGATGCGCGGCACCCAGCCGTCGTCGATGACGACCATCATCTCGTCAAATCCGACGCGCACCTGCGGCAAGGCTTCGGCGATCCGCGTCTCGATCCGCGCCTCGGCCCAATCCGGCAAAGTAAAGGCGCGGCCCTTGGCGTAAAAGACACCTCCCGCCCCCGTCGCCCCGATCACCAGCACACCCACCACGATCCACAGCAGCATCCGCACCCAAAGGCGGCGGCGGGGCTTTGCCGGAGAGAGGGCGTCGCTCATTTTCATCCAAGTGGGTTACGGGCCTTGGCCTTTGCCAATTCCGCCCTACTATGCCAGCCCACAGCCTGGCTTGCAAAGCCCCGACGCTCCACAACAAAAAGAGAACCCCCATGCCCGACGTCTCCGATCCAGCCCCAGATTTCACCCTGCCTGTCACCGGTGGCGGCACTGTCAGCCTCAGCACCCTCAAGGGCAGCGCCGTTGTGCTGTATTTCTATCCGCGCGATGACACGCCCGGTTGCACGAAAGAGGCCATTGGTTTCACCGAACACATGGACGGGTTCAGGGCCGCAAACACGCAGGTTTTCGGCATTTCCCGCGATACTATGGCCAAACATGACAAGTTCACGGCCAAGCATTCATTGGGCGTGCCGCTGCTGTCGGATGAAGACGGCACCATGACGGAGGACTACGGCGTCTGGGTTGAAAAGAACATGTACGGCAAGAAAAGCATGGGGATAGAACGCGCCACCTATCTGATCGACTCGGAAGGCAAGATCGCGCGGGTCTGGCGCAAGGTGAAAGTCCCCGGTCACGTCGAAGAGGTGCTTGAGGCGGCGCAGGCGCTGTGATCCCCCTCGCCCAGATGGCAGAGGCGGTTCTGCGCTGTGCGGATGGCCGCGAAAAGACCGACCTGTCGCGCCGGTTTGCTGCCCAATGGCAAGCCGCGCGGGAGGCTGGACAGACACCGGAAATCGGCACCGCCGATCCCCCCCTGCACCCGGCCCGGCCCGAGCGGCCCGAACTGCTCAGCCCCCGCGACGTGCCGCACCGCAAGCCCGGCACACCCGAGGGCCGCATCGCCCTGCTGCATGCCGTGGCCCATATCGAACTGAACGCCGTGGACCTGCATTGGGACATCATCGCGCGGTTTACCGACACGACATTGCCGATGGGTTTCTATGATGACTGGGTGAAGGCAGCAGACGAAGAATCCAAACATTTCAATCTGATGGCCGATTGCCTTGAAGAGGCAGGCAGCCACTACGGCGCGCTGCCCGCCCATGCCGGCATGTGGCGCGCCGCCGAGGACACCGCGACCGATCTGATGGGGCGTCTGGCCGTTGTGCCCATGGTGCTGGAAGCGCGCGGCCTTGATGTCACCCCCGGCATGATCGAGATTTTCAAACGCGCCAAGGCGACCAATGCCGTGGCCGCGCTCGAAACGATCTATGCCGAAGAAGTGGCCCATGTCGCCTATGGCAGCAAATGGTTTCACTTCCTCTGCGGTCGGTTTGACGAAGACCCAAAGGACCGCTTCCACGCCCTTGTCCGCCACTATTTCCACGGCCACCTGAAGCCACCGTTTAACGAAGAAAAACGGGCAGATGCGGGTATTCCGCCGGACTTCTACTGGCCTTTGACCGCGCAGGGCGGCCCCACACGCTAAGCGAGAAGTCTCAATTTACGTGAACCTTGCGCCCCAAGCCTTTGGTTATCGGCGGATTTTCGCCAAAAAGCCCCCCGGAACCGCCGATGGGCCGCAAGGCGGGTCACAAGGCTTGCCCCAAGCCTGCACGCTGTCTAATGACGTCATGCGCAAACTCCGGCACCGGGGAAGGCTCAGGTTTGCGCGACGGGACGGAACGAAGGATTGAGACACGTGCGCACCAAGCTTGCCATCAAAGTGCATTCCATCTTGGAATCGTATTTCCCCGAACGCCGCGTCTTCCTGAAATCCGACACCGATACCCGTTTCATCCGCTTGCGCCCCGGCACGCAGTTGATCGCTTTTGCAGGCTCTGCCGCCCTTGTTGCCTGGGCCATCATCGCCACGGCCGTGATCCTGATGGACAGCATCGGGTCGGGCAACTTCCGCGAACAGGCCAAGCGGGACCAGCGCACCTATCAGGCCCGCCTGAATGACCTCTCCGCCCAACGCGACCGCCGCGCCGAGGAAGCGCTGGCCGCTCAGGAGCGGTTCAACGCCGCCCTCGCCCAGATCTCCATGATGCAGTCCGATCTGCTGGAATCAGAAACCCGCCGTCGTGAGCTGGAAACCGGAATCGAGGTGATCCAGTCCACCCTGCGCGACACAATGCACGACCGCGAAGCCGCCCGCACCCAGCTGGCAGAGCTTGAAAGCACCCTCGAAGAAGGCGGCGGCAGTGTCATTCAGACCGCCGCCAGCGGCACCCCCATCGATTTCCTTGCCAGCGCACTGGAACGCACCGCGCAGGAGCGTGATCAGGTGATCCTTGACAGTCAGGACGCGCTGCTGAAAGCAGACGAGATGGAGCAGCGGATCGCGCTGATGCAGGACCGCAACGACGCCATCTTCCGCCAGCTGGAAGAGGCGATGAGCGTGTCCGTCGCACCGCTCGACAAGATGTTCCGCGACGCTGGCATGCCCACCGACCGTATCATCGAAACCGTGCGCCGGGGATACTCCGGTCAGGGTGGCCCGATGACGCCACTGTCTTTCACCACCCGCGGTGAAGAACCTTCCGCCGATACCCTGCGCGCCAACCGTCTGCTCAACCAGATGGACCGGTTGAACCTCTACCGCATCGCTGCTGAAAAAGCGCCTTTTGCCACGCCAGTGAAAGCCAACTTCCGCTTCACCTCCTCCTTCGGCTACCGCCGTGATCCCAAGACCGGGGGCCGTCGCATGCACTCCGGTGTCGATTTTGCCGCAGGCATGGGCACGCCGCTTTATTCCACTGCGGATGGCGTGGTGACCTTCGCCGGACGCCAGTCGGGCTATGGCCGGTTGGTCAAAATCCAGCATGAGTTCGGGATTGAGACCCGCTACGCCCACATGTCCCGCATTCGCGTTAAAGTTGGCCAAAGGGTCTCGCGCGGGCAGCGCATTGGTGATATGGGAGCATCTGGACGCGTCACTGGCGTTCACCTGCACTACGAAGTGCGCGTGGGCGGCAAGGCTGTAAACCCCATGATCTATATCAAGGCTGCAAACGATGTTTTCTAAAAGCAAAATCAATGACCCTGTGACCGGCAAAGAAACCGACGCCCCGCGTCCGTCTGCCCCACAGGCCCCCGCCTCCTCTGGTGCACCCGCGCCCAAAGGCAGTGACTTCAAAGCGAGCGCACCAAAAGTGAAACCCCCTGCATCTACCCTCTCCGCCGATCTGCACGTCACCGGCAACATGAAGACAACCGGCGACATCCAGGTCGAAGGCACAGTGGAAGGCGACATCCGCGCCCACCTGCTGACGATTGGAGAGAGTGCGACGATCAAAGGCGAAGTGATTGCTGATGACGTGGTCATCAACGGCCGCATCGTGGGCCGCGTGCGCGGTTTGAAAGTGCGTCTGACGTCGACGGCACGGGTTGAGGGTGACATCATCCACAAGACCATCGCCATCGAAAGCGGCGCGCATTTCGAAGGCTCCGTGCAGCGTCAGGACGACCCGCTGAACCCCGGCGCGAAAAACCCGCCCTCGCCCAAGGCGAACCCCGGCTCCTGATTTTTCCGGGATAACGGTTGGAGATTTGAAAACACCGCAGCGAGAAATCGCGGCGGTGTTTTGCGTAGGGTGCGCATTCATTGCACACCCTACGTCGCTGTTGTAACTTTCGATCTTTTGGTCTGCGGACAATGATCTGAGCAAAGAAGACGTTCATATGTCTGGTGAACACAAAGCGCTCACCAAACACACACCACGCGCCGGGCCATCGTCTGCCCCGGGAAGGCTATCTGACGCGCGTTCTCTGCCACTTTATAGTGCAGGAAATGCGTTCCCTCTCAACGACCCACCCAGCCTAACCAAATCGCCTGCCCAAGCGGGGGGCAGACGATGGCCCGGCGGCTACGCCTTGTTCCGGGCTGAGGGGGTAGTCGGGGATGGCGGGTTTGAGCCCCGACCCGTCAACCCTTAGCAGATACTATGAGTTCATATATCTAAGCACATCTTGCCTGCTTGGCTTTTTTTGAAGGAGGGTAAGTACTTCCGCATAACCGCGAGGGAAACCACTAATTTCAGACACTACATTGCAGGCGAACTGCTCAATTTCCTCGTCAATATCGTTGCTAAACTTCCCAATCAGGTCAAAGGCTTCTTCCATTGTGAGCCTTTCAGATTGAAATTCTCTCATCGCTTGAAGCCAAGCACTTGTAAAGATTTGCCAGTCTTCATCGTCCATGTGGAATTCTTACCTTTAAGCTGCAAAAGGGGATTTGGTTTACCTATCAGCATACTTGCAATGATGGATCTACGACAACATAAGCATATGCACTGCGATTTCAGCAGATTGTAACTTCGTCCCGCGCACCGGCTTCCCATCATTCGTCCCCCCCCTCACTCCAACATCCACCGCCCCTCCGGCCAGAACGCATGAAACGCAAACGCAAACATCACGTCATGCGCCACATCTCTGCCTTGCCCGTCACGCACCCGGATCGTGCCCACGTCCCGGCCCTTGGCGATCTTCGCGCTGTCCAGCGCCGATGCCTGCCCTGCGCGCCACGAGATCACCACACCGGCCTCCGACACCTCACCAACCTGCGCCAGCCGTGTCAAAGGCCAGGCCCGGTCGCCCACACGCACCACGCGGACCAAGGGTGAAATCCCATGCGGCGGCATCTCGCCGTTATAAAGAAACGGCCGGGCGGAACTGTCATAGCCCCGGTACGGATTGCGCCCGTAGTCGCGGTTGAAAGCAGGCTCGGCCATCACAAGCCCCTGCGGGTTGCGCGATTTAAACGCGGCCCAACTCTCCATCCAACTGGGCAATTGACGCAACTGCACACCGTTCATACGCCCCACAATCCCGCGCCCTTCGGCCTGCTGCCACCAGCTTTGCGTCTCCCGGTCATACATCACCATGTCCGAGCGGCGCAGCTTGCCTGTCACGCCAAAGCGCAGGACCTGCCCGCGCACCCGGCGGTCAAAGCTCATCGCGGAATTGCACAGGGGGCAGAAGGTGACCGCCACCGGCACACCGCCGATCTGGTCGTTCACGATCTCATGCCACATCAGGTAACGGATCGGATAAGCGCGCGGTTCGGCGCCTGCCATCTCCAGCGTGATCACCGGTTCCCTGTCCCCCAGCCCCCGCGCGCCAGAAGCCCACAGGAAAGACGGCGCGTCCAAAGCGGGAATGCCGTCCTTGGGCGGACCACCGGACATGATCTCGGACCACGCTCCCACGCTGGAGCGCGAAAAATCCGTGTCCGGCCATTCCGATTTCCACCGGGCGGGATCGGCCTGTGCGGTCACGGTCCAGACACATAAAGCGAAGGCGGCAGCAAGAACTCTCATCATGCCCGGCAGTTTGCCACAAAAAAGGGCGCGCTGGATAGCGCGCCCCTGGGTCTTGTGATCTGCCGTGAGATCAGTCGATCACGGTGACTTTCTGCATCACATCAGGCGCGCCGACAACAGCGCCATTCGGCCCGGTGCCGCGTTTGATCGCATCGACGATGTCCTGCCCCCCCGTGACCTTGCCCACAACGGTATATTGACCGTTCAGGAAATAACCCTGATCGAACATGATGAAGAACTGGCTGTTGGCACTGTCCGGGCTCTGCGCCCGCGCCATGCCAATGACGCCTTTGTCAAACGGCACATCGGAGAACTCTGCCGGCAGGTCCGGCATCTCCGACCCGCCACGGCCCGCTTGCCGCATGTCATCGCCCAGCTTGCCGAACTGCACATCACCCGTTTGCGCCATGAAGCCGTCGATCACGCGGTGGAACACCACGTTGTCATAGGCACCAGCAGCGGCCAGCGCGGTGATCCGCTCCACATGCAGCGGTGCGATATCTTCCAGCAGGTCGATGGTGACGGTGCCATTGGCCTCGCCTGCCACTTCGATCTGGATGCCCGTTGCCAGCGCGGGCCCCGCGATGAGCGCAGCAAAGAGCCCGCCTTTCAAAGCAGCGTTACGCATCCGCAGCCACCTTGACGCTGATCATCCGGTCCGGCTCGGCAGGGGGCTCGCCCCGCACGATGGCGTCGACATGTTCCATCCCGGAGGTGACCTGTCCATAGACGGTGTACTGCCCGTTCAGGAAATCATTGTCCTTGAAGTTGATGAAGAACTGGCTATTGGCTGAATCGGGGTTTGCCGACCGCGCAGCACCAATCGAGCCACGGGCGTGGGGCACCTTGGAGAATTCCGCAGGCACATTGCCCAGATCGGAACCACCCGTGCCCGCCATGCGGATGTTGAAGCCGTCTTCCATGTTGCCATGTTCCACATCGCCGGTCTGTGCCATGAAGCCGTCAATCACGCGGTGAAAGCAGACATTGTCGTATTTCCCAGCCCGCGCCAGCTCTTTCATCCGCGCGGTGTGCTGCGGCGCCACATCGGGCAGCAGTTCGATTGTGACGGTGCCGCCTTTGAGCTCCATCAGGATGGTGTTTTCGGGGTCTTTGATCTCGGCCATGGCCTGCTCCTTGCATTTCGTTGCGCACTAGTTAGGCGGGATTTGCGCAATTGCCAAGCAGGTGCATTGACGCGCGCCCGCGTTCAGGCAAAAGACAGCACATCACATTTCAAGGAGCGGGCAGATGGGCTGGAAGACACTCGACGATATGGATCTGGGCGGCAAACGGGTTTTGGTCCGTGTGGATATCAACGTGCCTGTCGAGGACGGCCGCGTCACCGATACCACCCGCATCGACCGCATCGTGCCCACGGTAAAGGATATTCTGGTCAAGGGCGGCACACCGGTCCTGCTCGCCCATTTCGGCAGACCCAAAGGCAAAGTGGTGCCGGAGATGAGCCTGGCCCAGGTGCTGCCCGCACTGGAGAAGGCCCTCGGCAAGCCTGTCACCTTTGTTGAGGACCTCAGTGCCGCCGCGGATGCGACGGGCATCCAGCTGCTGGAAAACCTGCGCTTTCACCCCGGAGAAGAAGGCAATGATCCCGCTTTCGCCCAAACCCTCGCCGCGCTTGGCGATGTCTATTGCAACGATGCCTTTTCTGCCGCGCACCGGGCGCATGCCTCCACCGAAGCGCTGGCACGGCTGCTGCCTGCCTGCGCGGGGCGTCTGATGCAGGCGGAACTGAGCGCGCTCGAAGCCGCGCTTTCCAAGCCAGAACGTCCCGTTGGCGCCGTGGTCGGCGGGGCCAAGGTCTCCACCAAGATCGCACTGCTGGAGAACCTCGTGCAGCGGCTGGACGTGCTGGTGATCGGCGGCGGCATGGCCAATACCTTCCACGCCGCCGCAGGTGCAGACATGGGCGCCTCCCTTCAGGAACCGGATTTCTACCAGACCGCCAAGGACATCCTCGCGCGCGCCAATGCCGCCGGATGCCGGGTGATCCTGCCCATGGACGGGCTTGTCGCAAGGGAATTCGCCGCCGGGGCCACCCATGAGGTGATGATGCTGCGCCCCGAAACGCGGCTCGCGGCGGATCAGATGGTGCTGGATGCAGGCCCTGACAGCATCAAGGAAGTGACGCTGGCGCTTGCCGGGCTCAAGACCCTGATCTGGAACGGACCGATGGGCGCATTCGAAATCACCCCTTTCGACACAGCCACCAAAGCCGCCGCACAGGCCGCAGCAGAACTGACGCGCAATGGCACACTGGTGTCGGTGGCCGGTGGTGGAGACACGGTAGCCGCCCTCAATCAAGCCGGTGTCGCAAGCGATTTCACCTATATCTCCACCGCAGGCGGTGCTTTCCTTGAATGGATGGAAGGCAAGACCCTTCCCGGCGTGGCTGCGCTCAGCACCTGAGCGGCAAAGGTGGGGATATCCCCACCTTGCCATCCCCCATCCGGCGCGTAGTCTGGCGGGAACCAAAAGGAGTTCCCATGCCCAGCTTGTCCGCCCTCTTTCGCACCAGCGTTCTGATCTGCGCCCTGTCGATGCCCCTAGCGGCTCAGGCCGAGACCGATCCCCAACCGGGTCTGGCAGAGTTCTTTTCTGCCAACCGCATCGGCACTTTCGTGGCCAATACCGCGATTGCCGCCCTGCGCACGCAGATGGAACTGGAGTATGATTTCCTCTCCACTGACCTTTTGCGCGGTACCGTGTCGATCTCTGGCATCACCGCGCGGCCACAACTGCCCTATGATCAGGCGCGCCAATGCGTGATCACCATCGAACGCGCCGTAATCAACACCGACGTGGCAAAGCCCGGCGAAGTCGCATCCGAAATCAACCTCAACCTCATTGGGGCCACCGCCAGCACCGCTTGCGTACCGCGTGATGTGGCCATGGGCCTGCGCGCGGCAGGCATGCGGGACATCACGCTCGACCAGTTCAAACTCCGCACCGCCTATACCTATACCACCGGTGAGACATCTGCCGATCTGACGCTCTCCGTCAACGAAGTGGCCAATCTGGATTTCTCCGCCTCCGGCATGATCCTGCCCCGTCTTGGCACCTTCGGCCCCGGTGATCCCGCGTTCCGCGTGATGCGCGCAGTGGCCAGCCTCAAGGATCAGGGGGGGTGGGCCAAGGTCGCGACGGTTTTGCCGCCCAACTTCTCTGACCCTGCCACCATCCGCGCCATTGGGGCCGAAGGGGTGACACAATTCCTGTCCAACAATGGCACCCGCACCGTCACCGCCGTGGAACGCAACTTCGTCAACCAACTGATGGAAAAGGTGGAGGAATTTGTCACTGATCCGGGTGAACTCACGATCGAGGCCAACCTGCCCGACACCGGCATCGTGATCGAACCGGAGGTTTACAACGCCGAACCGCAAGCGCTGATCGCCTCGCTCGCGCTCGAAGCCCGCACCAGCCCCATCGCCCGCAGCCGCATCCTCAGCGGAGCGGCGCTCGCCGCGTTGCAAGACCCGGACAGCCTGTCGGCAGCGGACCGTCTGGCACTGGCCGAAGCGCTCATTGACGGCAATGGCGTGCCGCAGGTCCCTGCCCTTGTGCCCGATCTGGTGCGCCCCCTGCTGGCGGATGCCGGGAATGCACCGCAGGCCGCCGCATTGGTCGCCCGTGTCCTGCAAGGGCGCGATGCGGGCGCGGCCTATCCCTTCGCCTTGCAGGCCGCTGCCGGTGGGATTGACGGGGCCGTGTCCATTCTGGACCGCCTGGAAGCCCAGATGACAACGGTCGACGTGCTCTCCGCCCAAGGCGAAGCGCTGGGTGAAGACGCCGCTACCGTCTCCCTCCCCGATGGTGACGACCCGCGCGCCCTGCGCCGCCTGTCACTTGCCTATCTTGCAGGCGCGGGTCAGACCCGTTCCTACGCCCGCGCCTATTATCTGGCCCTTTTGGCGCAAGCCGCAGGTGACATCGCCGGCGAAACCCTCAAGGATGAGATCGACGACCGCTTTGTCGCGCGCGGTGCGGATGTCGCCGACGCCTGGGCCGGCGTCAGCGCAGGGCTTCAGGCGGACGCGCTGGAAAACTGGATCGCAGACGGGTTGGCAGACCGCTATCTCACCCGCTGAAACTCGGAGGAAAACGATGGCTGAATGGACCCTGATCACCGGCGCGTCAAAGGGGCTGGGCGCGGAATTCGCCCAGCTTGCCGCGCGCCACGGCCGCAAGATGATCCTGACCGCCCGGTCTGCCGATCTGCTTGAGGCGCAGGCCGACACGCTGCGCGCCAATGGTGCGGAGGTGGTCGTGATCCCTGCCGACCTCAGCGATCTGGCTGAGGCGGACCGGCTCTGGGCTGAGGCCACCAAGGACCGCCAGGTCGATTTCCTGATCAATAACGCTGGCTTAGGCAGCCACGGTCCCTTTGCCGATCCTGACAGCTGGGACCGTGAACTGTCCTCGATCAACGTGAACATGCGCACCCTCACGCGCCTGATGAAGCTGGCCATCCCTCCCATGCAGACCCAACAACGGGGCCGCATCCTGAACGTGGCGTCCACCATTGGCTTTTTGCCGGGTCCAAACATGGCCGTCTATGCCGCAACCAAAGCCTACGTCCTGCACCTGTCCGAAGCGGTTGCCCACGAGCTGCGCGGCACCCCGGTGACCGTGACCGCCTTCTGCCCCGGTGCGACCCAGACGAACTTCTTTGACGACGGCGATATGCACGGCACCCGTCTGCTGACCATGACCCCCATCGCGGATGCGGCCAAGGTTGCGGCAGCCGGATGGCAAGCCGCCATTGGTGGACGCGCCGTGGCGGTGCCCGGGGCAATGAATGCGGTCTTTGCCAATCTGCCCCGCCTGTTCCCCCGCGCCATCACAACCCGTGTTTCGGGCCTTTTTCTGGGAAAATAGCACTTTTGGGGGATTCCCAGCAGGCTATCCACATGCTACTGTGCCACATCGTCCGACAAGAGACGTATGAGGCAGACCAGATGACCCAGACAAACCGGCCCGCGTTTGGCACGTTGTTGTTCTTTGCAATCGCATTTGCATTGAGCCTGTATTTCACCTTTGCCGCCGTTCAGGGCGATTTTGGCCTGTTCCGCCGGGCAGAGATTGTCGCCGAAAGCCAGGACCTGCGCACCCAGCTTGCCGCGGTCCGTGCGGAAGTCGCGCAGATGGAAAACCTCACCAAACGCATGTCGGATGACTACCTCGATCTTGATCTGCTGGACGAACAGGCCCGCAAGGTCCTTGGCATGATCCGCAGCGATGAGATCGTTATCCGCTGATCCCGGCACCGGCCTGCCCTCAGAATCCCACTACCCAACGACCTTCGAATCCTTTAAACAGGATGATAGTTTAACGCTAAACTATCTATGCGCCTCGCCCGCATGGACCGGAGGAGATGCCCATGGCCGCCAAGAAAGCCACGCCGAAAAAACCCAATGTATCCGCAGATGAACTCAAGGCCTATTACCGCGACATGCTGCTGATCCGGCGGTTCGAGGAAAAAGCAGGCCAGCTATACGGCATGGGACTGATCGGCGGCTTCTGCCACCTCTACATCGGTCAGGAAGCTGTGGTTGTCGGTCTGGAAGCCGCGGCAGAGGAAGGCGACAAACGCATTACCTCCTACCGCGATCATGGTCACATGCTGGCATGCGGGATGGACCCTAACGGCGTGATGGCCGAACTGACAGGCCGCGAAGGTGGATATTCCAAAGGCAAGGGCGGCTCCATGCACATGTTCTCGAAAGAGAAGCATTTCTATGGCGGCCACGGCATCGTCGCGGCGCAAGTGCCGCTGGGTGCAGGTCTGGCGTTTGCTGACAAATACCAGGACAACGGCCGTGTGACCTTCACCTACTTCGGCGACGGTGCGGCAAACCAGGGTCAGGTCTATGAGACCTTCAACATGGCCGCCCTCTGGCAACTCCCATGCGTTTTTGTCATTGAAAACAACCAATACGCCATGGGCACGTCGCAACAACGCTCCACCTCCAGCGCTGAAATCTGGGAACGCGGCAAAGCCTTCGGCATCCCCGGCGAAGCGGTCGACGGCATGGATGTGCTGGCTGTGAAAGCCGCGGGCGAAACCGCCGTGGCCCACTGCCGCGCTGGCAAAGGCCCCTATATTCTAGAGATCAAAACCTACCGCTACCGGGGCCATTCGATGTCCGATCCCGCCAAATACCGCACCCGTGAAGAGGTCCAGAAGATGCGCGACGAACGCGACCCCATCGCCGCCGTGCGCACCATGCTGATCGACGGCAAACACGCCTCCGAAGAGGATCTCAAAGCCATCGACAAGGAAATCAAGGAAATCGTGAACCAAAGCGCAGAATTCGCCAAAGACAGTCCGGAGCCGCACCTCGATGAGCTGTGGACCGATATCTATGCAGAGCTGGAGGAGGCGTAAGTCATGGCAACAGAAATCCTCATGCCCGCCCTGAGCCCCACCATGGAAGAAGGCACACTGGCCAAATGGCTGGTCAAGGAAGGTGACACCGTCGCCTCCGGTGACATCATGGCGGAAATCGAAACCGACAAGGCCACGATGGAATTCGAAGCTGTGGACGAAGGAGTGATTGGCAAGATCCTCGTCGCCGAAGGCACCGAAGGGGTCAAAGTGAATACCCCCATCGCCGTGCTGCTCGAAGATGGCGAAAGTGCCGATGACGTGGCTGCCGCTGCACCTGCTGCGGCCCCCGTTGAAAGCGCGCCTGCCCCGCAGGCCGCACCAGCCGCCGAAGCCCCCGCCGCGCCACAGGTCGACAGCTCTCCCGACTGGCCCGATGGCACCGCGATGAAACAACAAACCGTCCGCGAGGCCCTGCGCGACGGCATGGCCGAAGAAATGCGCCGCGACGATACCGTCTTCCTGATGGGCGAAGAGGTCGCCGAATACCAAGGCGCCTACAAGATCAGCCAGGGCATGCTGGATGAATTCGGCCCCAAACGCGTGATCGACACCCCCATCACCGAACACGGTTTTGCCGGCATCGGTGTCGGTGCAGCCTTCGGCGGCCTGCGCCCGATCGTGGAGTTCATGACGTTCAACTTCGCCATGCAAGCCATTGACCACATTATCAATTCCGCCGCCAAGACCCTCTATATGTCCGGCGGCCAGATGGGCGCGCCCATGGTGTTCCGTGGCCCTAATGGCGCTGCCGCCCGCGTCGGCGCGCAGCACAGCCAGGATTACGCCGCCTGGTACATGCAGATCCCTGGCCTGAAAGTTGCGATGCCCTATTCCGCGTCCGACTACAAAGGCCTGATGAAAACCGCCATCCGCGACCCCAACCCGGTGATCTTCCTTGAGAACGAAATCCTCTATGGCCGCACCTTCGATGTGCCTGATCTGGACGATTACACCGTGCCCTTCGGCAAGGCCCGCATCTGGCGTGAAGGCACGGACGTCACCATCGTCAGCTTCGGCATCGGCATGACCTACGCACTGGAAGCCGCGGACAAGCTGGCCGAAGACGGCATTTCAGCCGAGGTCATCGACCTGCGCACACTGCGCCCGATGGACACGCCCGCGATCCTGAAATCCGTGATGAAAACCAACCGTCTTGTCACGGTCGAGGAAGGCTGGCCACAAGGCTCCGTCGGGAACTACATCTCCAGCGTGGTGATGCAGGAGGCGTTTGATTATCTCGACGCGCCGGTCATCAACTGCACCGGCAAGGACGTCCCCATGCCCTATGCCGCCAATCTTGAAAAACACGCGCTGCTGACCACCGATGAGGTCATCGCAGCGGTCAAAAAAGTCACCTACACATAAGGAGCGGTCAAGATGCCCACAGAAATCCTCATGCCCGCCCTGTCGCCCACGATGGAAGAAGGCACGCTCGCCAAATGGCTGGTCAAGGAAGGCGATACCGTCGTCTCCGGTGATGTCATGTGCGAGATTGAAACCGACAAAGCCACCATGGAATTCGAAGCCGTCGATGAAGGGGTGATCGGCAAGATCCTGATCGCCGACGGCACCGAAGGGGTGAAGGTCAACACCGCCATCGCGGTGCTGCTGGAAGACGGCGAAAGCGCGGATGATATCAGCGCAGCACCCGCCGCACCCAAAGCAGAAGGGCCAGCCGCAGCCCCCGAACCCGCTGCCGCAACCGCAGCCCCCGCCCCTGCTGCGCCCAGAGCCGCAGAGGGCAACCGCATCTTCGCCTCCCCCTTGGCGCGACGCATCGCAGCGGACAAAGGGCTCGACCTCAGCCAGATCACCGGCTCCGGCCCCCATGGCCGCATCGTGAAAGCCGATGTCGAGGGTCTCAGCCAAACCGACGCTCCGAAACCCGCCAGCGCCCCAGCCCCGGCTGCCGCTGCCGCACCCGCGGCGGCCCCAACGGCCGATGCCATCGCCCGGATGTACGAAGGCCGCGAATACGAGGAAGTCTCCCTCGACGGCATGCGCAAAACCATCGCAGCCCGCCTGACAGAAGCCAAACAACAGGTGCCGCACTTCTATCTGCGCCGCGACATCCACCTGGATGCCCTGCTGAAATTCCGTAGCGCGTTGAACAAACAACTCGAAGCGCGCGGCGTGAAACTCAGCGTCAATGACTTCATCATCAAGGCCTGCGCGCTGGCCCTGCAATCGGTCCCCGACGCCAACGCCGTCTGGGCAGGCGACCGCATCCTGAAACTCACACCTTCAGACGTCGCTGTTGCCGTCGCCATCGAAGGCGGCCTGTTCACCCCGGTCCTGAAGGATTCCCACCACAAATCCCTCTCCGCCCTATCGGCAGAGATGAAAGACCTCGCTGCCCGCGCCCGCGACCGCAAACTCGCCCCGCATGAATATCAGGGCGGCAGCTTCGCCATTTCCAACCTCGGCATGTTTGGCATCGATAACTTCGACGCGGTCATCAACCCGCCCCACGGCGCGATCCTCGCTGTTGGTGCAGGTGTGAAAAAACCGATCGTGGATGACGCCGGAGAGCTGGGCGTGGCGACGGTCATGTCCGTCACCCTCTCCGTCGATCACCGCGTCATCGACGGTGCTCTGGGCGCGCAGCTTCTGGCCGCGATCAAGGACAACCTCGAAAACCCGATGACCATGCTGGCCTAACGGAACGGCACCAGCCCCGCCGCCCCTTCCAAATGGTCTAAAAAACCCCCGCGGAGCGTTAAAATCTCTGTCGGAGCTCCAGAAGAGATTTCAGGCCTCTGGCAGGGTTTTTAGAACCATTTGGAAGACAAGTGGTGCCACGCCAAACAAGCGGACGTGCGTTGGGATAGGTCTAGGATGATTGCTCGTGCGGCCCAAACATGTGGTTCATCGACATCGACGGCTGATCACAGCCCGCTTCCCCAACAATCCGCGCCGGAATGCCGGCAACGGTCTTGCAGGTCGGCACTTCTTCCAGCACCACAGACCCCGCCGCGATCCGGCTGCAATCGCCCACGCGGATATTGCCCAGCACCTTCGCACCCGCACCGATCAACACGCCGTTGCCGATCTTGGGGTGACGGTCCTCTTCTTCCTTGCCCGTCCCGCCCAGCGTCACGGAATGCAGCATGGAGACGTTGTCTCCCACCACAGCCGTCTCGCCAATAACGATGGAGTGGGCGTGATCAATCATGATCCCTTTGCCGATCCGGGCGGCGGGGTGAATATCCACCCCGAAAATCTCACTCACCCGCATCTGCACGAAATACGCCAGATCGCGCTTGCCGCGGGTCCACAGGTGATGCCCGACCCGGTAGGCCTGTACCGCTTGGTATCCCTTGAAATAGAGGATCGGTTGCAACAGCCGGTGGCAGGCCGGATCACGCTCATAGATCGCGCGCAGGTCCGCACGGGCGGCTTCCACCAAGGCAGGCTCCGCCGCATAGGCTTCTTCAACCATCTCCCGCACAACCATCATCGACATTTCATTTGACGACAGTTTGGCCGCGATCCGGTACGACAAGGCCCGCTCAATCGAGGCATGGTGCAGGATACAGGCATGAACAAAACCGCCGATCAACGGCTCATCCTGGACCGCCTGCTGCGCTTCGCGCTGGATCTGGTGCCACACGGGGTCCATTTCGGCGACATTCTGACGGGCTTCGGCCATGATGCGTTCCTTCGCTGCCTGACGGTACTGTGTCATGTATCATCATTAAGGCATATGCAAACCCGGCCTGCATCAAAATTATGACACCTTTCTGTTAGGCAGGCTTACACGATATCTGCCCGGCGCGCTGATCAAGGTGGCGCAAGACCATCATCGTGCAGTCCCGATACCCCCGATCATCAAAGCTCTTTTCACCCGCCAAAGGCCATTGTCGTGCAGCGGCCAGAAGCGTGCCATTCCCCCAGTGCGGATGAAGCTTCCGTGTCCTGCGCACATACCTGTCCGCCGCATCCGCCTGGGCGAGCATGCGTTGACACACCACGTTCCGCTCGGCATCCGGCAGCGCCAGCAAGGCCCGCGCCGCCGCCGCAACATCCAGTGGCAGAACCGGGCGCATCACACCGCGACCTGAAGGCGCTGGAACAGTCCCGGCCCGTAAATCGCCGATACCTGCGCAACCGCGACCTCGAACGGGGCCGTCACCCCATCGGCCGCTTGCGCCGCAACGGAATAGGCCCATGCCGGCGCTGTCACGATCTCCTCGCGTACAACACTTCCCGCTTCGCGCACACGCACCAGATAGGATTCACTCTCCTCTCCCAGCGGCACATCGACCGTCTCCCAATCGTCACCGCCCACCCGCGACCGGCGGATCCAGTCAAAAGCGTAGTCCCCGCTCAACTGTTTGAGACCGCCCAGATGCACCGGGCTCAAAGGGCGCAGTCCATTGCCGTCAAACGCCGCAACTTCGTGTCTGTAGGATGGATCATCATAACTGCGATTGGCAGGCCCGATGCGGAAATGCTGTGACACCCGGCGCAGGTTCGGGCTCAGCGAAATCTGCGACGGCACACCGTTCAGCAAAACAAACACCGATCCCGCCGGCCAGACGTCCGGCATCAGCGCATCCGACCCGGCCTGCCCGCGCAAGCGGTTGGTCAGCCAATAGGTTCTGTTGCTCACCAACTCCGCCTGGGCGAACTGAAACACTTCCCAGTTGCCCGGTGTGCCATCCCCAATCGCAGCAAGGTTCGCGCCCGCCAGCAGGGCAGCCTCATCAACGGCTTCCAACGTGCCGGTGGTCATGCGCACCTGCAATACCTCCCCCCGGTCGAAAACCCCCGAACAGGCGCGCGGCAAGGGGGATTGTGTGACCCCCATGGATGCTTTCACAGGCAACAGGGCGTTCAACGCATAATTGCTGTCCACACTTGACTGATACAGCGCTGCTGATCCCGGCCAGGGCTGCGCGGTGGCCGCAATATGGGGCGCATGCGGCACTTCATCCCCGCGCAGAAGCGGCAGATCAAGGAAATAGGATTGAATCGGAATGGGCGCAGCAAAAGGGCGCACCGCAGCGTTTTCATCCACAAACGGCGCAGGGGTATAGGCCTCCGGCTCAATCCGCACGGCATCCACAAGTTGCAGCTCACTCTGCTCCACCCGGTCGATCCGGTAGCGTCCCGGCCCTTCGGTCCCATCGCCGGGCAGTTCGATCACATCGCCCGCCCCGAGGGCAAGCTGCGACGGCGGCAAGGCCAGGCGCAGATGTTCGCGCGACACCCGCGCCTCAACCAACCAGCGCTCCGCAACCTGCCGCCCTTCTGCCCGCGTCAATGCCATGTTCAATTCCGACCCGGTGACCGCATGTGTGGCTTCGTCGGCCAGGACCGCCTCTTCGGAAATCACATCAAAGTTGCCGTCCGCCTGAACGAACCGCAGCCGAACCCGGCCTGATACCTCGGCATCGGCTTCCCGCGTCTGCTCCACCGTGCCTTCAAGCTCACCATGCTCCGCCAAGAAGGCCGGATCCAACGGGGCCGGTGAGATGCCATCCCGCATC
Organism: uncultured Sulfitobacter sp.; assembly: GCF_947500075.1. GTDB lineage: Bacteria > Pseudomonadota > Alphaproteobacteria > Rhodobacterales > Rhodobacteraceae > Sulfitobacter. Next base: position 91,437 of record NZ_CANMQS010000008.1, read on the forward strand.
CGGAACTGAAGCAGGCCATCCCGCTCAATCGCGTCAAAGCCATAGCGGATCATCAGCGGCTGCAAGGCTGTGCGCGCTTCTGTCACCTGCTCAACCGTATAGCCCCGCACAAACCCATACAGCCCCCGCGTGCTGTAATGCGTCAGCCCCGCGCGTCTGCACACCTCATCCACCACCGAAGCCAGCGTCCGTGACGACGTGCGTCCATTGATCCAATGCCCCCGCGCATAATTCTCCCCGTCGCTCCACAAATCACGATTGTTGGGGAAAAACGGATAGGGCCGCGTGTCCCAGGCCCAGACAAAGGCGCGGCTCATGTCAATCATCGGCGCGTCATATTCGTCTGAAATCGGGTTATGTGCCGGGTCGCGCCAATAGGATGTCATGGCAGTCAGGTATTGTGCCTGCATCAACTCATCCCGCGCCCCGTTGGAGTAATACGGCAAACTGCTTTCAGAGCTTTTGGCATCCAGAAATGTGTTGGGTTGATTTGCCCCCTTGTCGACCGCCGCACAGCCATATTCATCCACCCAGGCCGCATCAAACTGCGGTCCGCGCAACCCTTCGGGATCGTAAGCCGTATGAACAGAGGCCACCGCCCCATTCGGCCAGACCAGCCGCTTGCGTCCCTGCTCCCACTTCGGCCGCCGATCCTCAGGCGAACAGGCCAGAATGCCACTGTCCCCGAAGACCATCACTTCACGCACCTGCTCAATGGTCTCCCCAACCAATGCCACGCGCTTGGCTTTGCCTTCATCCAGCGGCATGGACCCTTCGACCATGCTGCGCACCCATTCGGCACCTGCACGTGTCTTGCCTGCACCACGGCCCCCCATCACCACCCAGGACCGCCAATCCCCCTCCGGCGCCAACTGATGCGGCATCGCCCAGAACTCGAACAAAAAAGGGAGAGCCAAAAGCTCTCCCTCATCCAACCCGTCCAGAAACTCAGTCTGGACTTGAGCATCGGCGCAAGCGATCCAGCTTGCACCCGATGTCAATCCGCGCCTGATCAAGGTCGAGGGCATATCCCCCCTGTACAATCCCAGCTTGTTTTTTCTTGCTCTCATCAAGACTCATCTCCGCTTTAACGCATTGCACAATCAGCCCACGCACATCTGTCATGGACCGGGTGACCTCTGTATCCTTCACAGCATCATCGCCGCGCACCCGTGCCGTCAGCGCTTCAATGTCGCGCCTCAGACTGCGGACCGCAGCTTGGAGAGAACCGAGCAGCTCGGTTCCGTCCTCAATTTCTTGCTCCAGTGGTATCGTGGTCATTTGGGTCATTCCTTTTCGAATGGATCCCCAACCGGTTAGACATGAAAAAACGGCCTGCGGGAGGTGTCCCGTGGCCGTTTGCCCATCTCTTCTAGCGTGCCAAAAGATATACTTCGGACCGTTCGTTAAGTCAAGATAATTATTGTTAACAACACCTTACCGGACCGCGCGTTGCGCCGATCAATTTCCGCCCGTCGACGCATTTCCCGCAGCTTCCGCCCCACGCTCGGCTTCGATTTCGCGCCAGCGCGCAACGTTGCGGTTATGCTCTTCCAGCGTCACCGCAAAGGCATGGCCTCCCGTGCCATCGGCCACAAAGAAAATATACGGCGTCTCATCCGGCTGTGCCGCCGCCATCAGGCTGGCACGCCCCGGATTGGCAATCGGTGTAGGCGGCAATCCGTCAATCACATAGGTATTCCACGGCGTCTCCCTTCGCAGTTCCGACCGCCGCAATCCACGTCCCAGCACGCCTTTGCCTTCCGTAATCCCGTAAATCACCGTCGGGTCCGTCTGCAAACGCATGCCCTGGTTGAGCCGGTTCACAAACACGCTCGACACCTGACGCCGCTCATCCGCAACACCTGTTTCCTTCTCGATGATCGACGCAAGGATCAACAGATCTTCCGGGCTGCCAATCGGCAAATTCTCATCCCGCGCAGCCCAGGCTTCCGCAACAATGGATTCCTGCGCCGCCTGCATCCGCGCCACGACCGACGCGCGATCATCTCCCGGACGCACCTCATAGCTGTCGGGCGCCAATGCCCCCTCAGCGGGCAACTCGGGAACGCTGCCCTCCAGCACCTCCAACCCGTTCAGCGCTTCAACCACCTGCCAGCTTGTCACACCTTCCGCGACAGCCACACGAAACCGCGTGTCGCTCTCCGCTTTCTTCTGGGTGTAAATCGCCGGAACTTCTTCCGTCGCAGGATTGAACGCCGCCTTCTCCACAAACCGGTTGGTCGCTGGATCCAGCTCACGCACCTGCGCAGAAACCCTGTTCACCCCCACGCGGTAGACAATTTCCGTGCCGCACGTGCTCGCTCCGCCGCGTGTCACCACATCGACAATCTCGGCCATCGACGTGCCCGGTTCCACCAGAAAGCTCCCCGCTTTCAACTGCTGGGTCTTCTCCTGATAATCCGCCCCGATCCGAAAGATCGACGCATTGCTCACCGCCCCCTGCGCCGCCAGATCCTCACTGACCCGCCGCATGGTAGAGCCGCGCTCAACCCGGACACAAATCGCCTCTTCCAGAGGCCCAACAGCAACATAGGTATTCTTGCCCCACAGGATCACCCCGCCCAGCAGGAACGCCCCCACCAGCAGAAACGTCACCGCGTTAGAGGCAATATGCCGCCACATCAGCCGACTTTCCCAAACAAGACGCTGGCGTTTGTGCCCCCAAACCCGAACGAATTGGACAAGGCCACGTTGATCTCCCGCGCCACCTTCTTGTTCGGGGCCAGATCAACGGCGGTCTCCACCGCCGGATTGTCCAGATTGATCGTCGGCGGTGCCACCTGATCGCGGATCGCAAGGATGGAGAAGATCGCCTCAATCGCCCCCGCAGCCCCCAGCAGATGCCCGGTCGCGGATTTGGTCGACGACATGGTCACAGACCCCGCATGCTCTCCCATCATCCGCTCCACCGCGCCCAATTCAATGGTATCGGCCATGGTCGAAGTGCCATGCGCGTTGATGTAATCAATATCCTTGGGTTCCAGCCCCGCACCGCGCAACGCCGCACGCATGGAGCGTTCACCACCCTCACCATCCTCGGACGGGGCAGTGATGTGATAGGCGTCACCCGACAGCCCATAACCAATCACCTCGGCATAGATCTTTGCGCCGCGGGCCTTTGCGTGCTCATATTCTTCCAGCACCACGATGCCCGCGCCTTCCCCCATGACGAACCCATCCCGGTCCGCATCATAGGGGCGGCTGGCGGATTTCGGATCATCGCCGCGCTTGGTGCTGAGCGCCTTACAGGCGTTAAACCCGGCAATCCCAATTTCGCAAATCGCTGCTTCCGCACCACCTGCGATCATCACATCCGCATCGCCATGCTGGATCAGACGGCTTGCGTCCCCAATCGCATGCGCACCCGTCGAACACGCCGTCACCACCGAATGGTTTGGCCCCCGGAAGCCATAGCGGATCGACACCTGCCCTGAGATGAGATTGATCAGCGCCCCCGGCACAAAGAACGGGCTGACGCGGCGGGGACCTTTCTCCGCCATCATCACGGCTGTATTGGCAATGGAATTCAGGCCACCGATGCCGGAACCGATCAGAACGCCCGTGCGTTCCTGACCCTCATTGTCCTCCGGCATCCAGCCGGAATCCTCAACCGCCTGCTGGGCTGCGGCCATGCCAAACAGAATGAAGGTATCAACCTTCCGCTGCTCCTTGGGTTCCATGTACTTGGAGGCATCAAACGTGCCATCACTGCCATCGCCCAAAGGCACTTCGCAGGCGTATTGCGTGACCAACCGGCTGGCATCAAAACCGGTAATCGGCCCGGCCCCGGACTGCCCCTCCAGAATACGGGTCCAGCTTTCCTCAACCCCGTCTGCCAGAGGCGTCACCAACCCCAGACCTGTCACCACTACTCTGCGCATATCACGGCCCTGCCTTTGTCTCGTCTGTTATGTTGTCAGGCCTATACATGGTGCAGGCGCGCCTGTTCAAGAGCGGCGCTGTCCCGCGCAGCTTCTCAGCGGTCAGACCGGCGGCCCCTTGCGCTCCATCAACACCACATCCGCGCCCTGATGCCGCAGCTCGCGGATTGGCACATAGCCCAGCTTGCGCGCCAGCTTCAGGGACGGGTGATTGTCCGTCGTGATGATGCAGACGGTGCGCCCGGCAATGATCCGGTCAAACCAATCATGGGCAGCTTTCGCGGCCTCCAGCCCCAAACCCTGACCCTGAATCTCAGGCGCCAGAACCCATCCGGCCTCGGGATAGGGATCAAAATCCTCACCCAACCCCCTGCTGCCAAAGAAAAACCCGACCTGGCCATCCATTTGCGGCGCGCGATGCACCTGCACGGCCCATTGTCCGAAGCCGGTGATCTGCCAATGGCCCGCATTGCGCAGAAACGAATCCCACGACTGCGATTTCGGGCGCGGCTCGCCGGTGATTTCGGCCACCACTTCCGGGGTCGCCCAGATCTCAGCAAAACGGGCAAAATCCTCCGCGCGCATCGCGCGCAGGGTCATACGGGGTGTGTTAATCGTTGGTACAGTGCGCGACATGGGTGGTGAATTACCTTCACACTTTGATTGCTGCCTGACCCTCTTTTGCCGCAGCACAGCACCCCGCCACAACCCCCCGCAGAGGCCTTGAATCAAAAAACGGCATCATTCCGCTTTGGAAAGATGCCGTTTGATTTCTTTTCGTGCAGCGGGCCAATCAGGCCCTGAAATGCACGGGCCTCAGGAGGCTTCTTTGATGAACTTCACCGCGTCGCCAAAGGTCTGGATGTTCTCTGCCGCGTCATCGGGGATTTCGATGCCGAACTCTTCTTCGAACGCCATCACCAGTTCAACGGTGTCCAGGCTGTCAGCACCCAGATCGTCGATGAACGACGCATTCTCGGCAACTTTGTCCTCTTCAACACCAAGGTGTTCCACAACGATCTTTTTCACGCGGTCTGCGACGTCGCTCATATCTTTTCCTCACGTTTTCGGGCCAATGGCCCTTCCTTTTTCCGCATGCCCCGAAAGGCACTTGGCAGATGCCCCATACTGAGGCGGTGATGTCCTTCGTGCACGAAGTTGTGACACAAGGTTTCGGGTGCGGTCAAACGCGCCCATATCGATTCTGCGCCCCCTTTAGCACAGGATTTCGGGCGCGCAAACGGTAATGGCGCGCCTTCTACAACATGGCCATGCCGCCATTCACGTGCAAGGTCGTGCCCGTCAGATAGGCGGCTTCGTCACTTGCAAGGTACAGCGTGGCGGCTGCAATCTCTGCTGGTGTTCCCATCCGGCCAGCGGGAATTTGTTTCATGATTCCAGACTTTTGATCATCCGTCAGTTTGTCCGTCATCGCGGTGGCAATAAACCCCGGTGCAATGGCATTCACGGTGATGCCACGGCTTGCAACCTCATAGGCAAGCGATTTTGACATCCCCACCATCCCCGCTTTGGAGGCGGCATAATTCGCCTGCCCCGGATTGCCCGTGGCCCCGACAATGCTTGAGATGTTCACAATCCGGCCCCAACGCGCTTTCATCATCCCGCGCATCACGCCCTTGCACAGGCGAAACGTCGCCCCAAGGTTCACATCCAGCACAGAATCCCATTCCTCTTCCGACATCCGCATAAACAGATTGTCGCGGGTGATGCCCGCGTTGTTGACCAGAATATCAACTGACCCCATCGCCTCAATCGCCTGGCCGGGCAGCGCGTTGACAGCGTCCATATCACTCAGGTTGCAGGGCAGTACATGGGCGCGGTCGCCAAGTTCCGCTGCCAGCGCCTCCAACGGCTCAATCCGCGTGCCGGACAGCCCCACCGCAGCACCCGCAGCATGCAAACTGCGCGCAATCTCTGCCCCGATGCCACCCGAGGCACCGGTCACCAGTGCATTTTTCCCTGTCAGATCAAACATATCCCGTCCTTTGTTCTTTCATTACTGCACAGCCTGCGTCAGCAGACCAAAGCGCGCGATTTCCGCCGCTGTCATCTCATGTATCCCGTCCGACGGAGCCGCCTGCAAGGTAAACCAGTAAAACGCATCGCTTCCGAGCATCTCCTGCGTATAGGCCACCGTGCTTTGATGCTCCGGCGCGCCGGGTGGATAATCCGTCGCCTCGCCAAACCCATCGGCCCAGGCGTGCACGCCAATCACCGCGCCCCGTTCCATCGTGCGTTGCCGCCCGGCCAGAAACAGATCGACCGCCCCAGAATAGATCTCGCTCTGCGCCGTCAGATGGGTGTTCAGCCCCCGATCCCGCAACGCATACCCCATGCGCAACACCGCCTCATCATCCAGTGATCCCGGCATATAGGTCTGCACAATCGTCGTGACCTGCGGGTTGGCATCCAGTGCCGCAAGGAAATTCGCAGGCGTACGTGACGTCATCTCGCCACTCAGGAACAATGCCGTCCCCCGCACCTCAATCTCCGTCCGGTCAACTGCATTCTCCGCAATCGCACAGCCCCACAGAAGGGCTGCAACCAAAGCCAAAGCAGCAAACAACCGCATCAAGCGGCAACCACCGCCGCCACATCATCAGGCGAGCCCACCGCGCGGCAGGTGCTTTCCTTGGCAATCCGCCGGATCATCCCCGACAGCGCCTTGCCGGCACCAATCTCCCAAAACTCCGTCACGCCCTGTGCCGCCATCCACTCAACCGAGGACCGCCAGCGCACGCGCCCGGTGACCTGATCCACCAGCAAATCCCGTATGCGATCGGCGTCTGACACAGCTTCCGCCAGCACATTCGCCACCAGGGGCACGGCTGGTGCCTGCATCGTCACCTCTGCCAGGGCCTTGGCCATCTCATCCGCCGCAGGCTGCATCAACGCGCAATGGAACGGCGCGGACACGGGCAGTGGCAACGCGCGTTTGGCACCGGCTTCCTTCGCCAACACAACCGCCCGTTCAATCGCGGCCTTGCTGCCGGAGATCACGTTCTGCGTCGGATCATTCTCATTGGCCAACTGACAGACCTCATCCCCCGCAGCCTCCTGCGCGACCTTGTCGACTGCATCGGCATCCAGCCCCAGCACGGCGGCCATCGCGCCCTGCCCCACAGGCACCGCCGCCTGCATCGCGCGTCCGCGCACCCGCAACAGCCGCGCGGTATCCGCCAGCGACAATGCGCCCGCCGCACAGAGCGCCGAATATTCTCCCAACGAATGCCCCGCCACGAAAGACGCGCGGTCCAGACCAACCCCTTCGGCCTGCAACGCGGCCAAAGCCGCCATGGACGTCGCCATCAACGCAGGCTGTGCGTTCTCCGTCAGGGTCAGCGTCTCAATCTCACCTTCCCAGATCAGCGCAGACAGTTTCTCCCCCAGCGCCTCATCCACCTCATCAAAGACCGCACGGGCAGCGGGATACGCCTCTGCCAATGCCTGCCCCATACCGATGGTCTGCGCGCCCTGACCGGGAAAAACGAATGCGATGCTCATGGATATCCTCGTGTGCTGTTTTCCAAGGCTTATCGCCTGCCCTGCGTGCAAACAAGGCCGCACATCCCCTCTGCGCAGATCGCCATTGTCCTCAGCCGCTGCGCCGTTACCTAATGCAGCACCAAAGACGGAGCACCCCATGGCCCTGACCAACACATCCGAACGCTACGGCGGCGTGACAAAAACCTTCCACTGGCTCACCGCACTGCTGATCCTGACGTTGCTGCCGCTGGGCTGGTACGCAAACCAGCTGCCCTATGAAACGGACACAGAGCTCGCCCGTAAAGCCTGGCTGTTCTCACTGCACAAAACCCTTGGTGTTGCGGCCTTTTTCACCGCCGCCCTGCGCATCCTCTGGGCGCTGAGCCAGACCAAACCGGGGTTGCTCAACGCCGACAAACCGCTGGAGAGCCGTCTGGCCGAGGTCGTGCATTGGCTGCTCTATGGTGCATTGGTCATTGTGCCGCTCTCCGGCTGGATCGGTCACGCGGCGGCTTCGGGTTTTGCGCCCATCTGGTGGCCTTTGGGGCAAAACCTGCCGCTGGTGCCGAAATCCGTTGAGATTGAGCATCTTGCCAGCGCGGTGCATTGGGTTTCCACCAAGATCCTGATCGCGTCGCTGCTGCTGCATATTGCTGGCGCCCTAAAGCACCACTTCGTTGACAACGACGCCACCTTGCGACGGATGTTGCCGGGCACACCGGGGCTGGGGCCATTGCCCAGACAAGACCACCCCAAATCCCCGCTCTTTGGCGCACTTGGCATCTGGATCGCAGCGATGTTTGTGGCCGCAGCCCTCGCCGGTGGCGACAAACACGACACTGCGGAGGCGGCTGTGGCCCTCGAAGACGTCGCCTCAGACTGGCAGGTCGAAGACGGCACCATTGAAATCACCGTCACACAATTCGGCAATGCCGTGAGCGGCACCTTCGCCGATTGGACCGCCGCCATCACTTTTGATGAAACGATCACGGACGGCCCTCTGGGCGATGTCACCACCACGGTGTCCATCTCCTCCCTCACGCTGGGGTCGGTCACGGATCAGGCCATGGGCGCGGACTTCTTTGATGCCGCCAACCACCCCACAGCAGTGTTCACCGCGCAGATCAAACCCGGTCAGGATGGCTTTATCGCCGAAGGCACGCTGACCATCAAAGACACCACAATGCCGCTAACCCTGCCCTTCTCGCTCAACATAGCGGACGACAAGGCAGAGATGGACGGCAGCCTGACCCTGAACCGGCTGGACTACAACGTCGGCACAAACATGCAGGACGAAAGCAGCCTCGCCTTTGCCGTCGATGTGGTGGTGAGGCTTACGGCAACCCGCGCGGCGGCAGAACCAGACAGCTGAAACAAACAGGCCGCCGGAGGGACCCCCGGCGGCCTGTCAACTCTATCAAGAGGAACGGCCTATTCGGCCTTCATCGCCTCAACGGAAATGGTGACCTGCACTTCGTCACTGACGGCTGGCGCAAAGGCACCCACGTTGAAGTCGGACCGCATCAGCGTTGTCGTCGCATCAAACCCCATCCACGGCTTGCCCGCCATCGGATGATCGCCCACTTTGTTCAGCTTGGCGTCCAGAACAACAGACTTGGTCACGTCATTCATGCTCAGATCACCCGTGATCAGCGCCGTGTCGTCGCCCGTCACCTCAATGGAGGTCGACGTGAACGTCACCAGGTCGCCTTCGGCTGCACCAAAGAAGTCGTCAGACATGAAATGCCCCTCGCGTTGCTCCCAACCGGTGAACATCGACATCACCGGCATCGAAACTGTGACGGAGGACGCGGCAGGATTTGCCTCGTCAAACATGATCTCCCCTTCAAAGCCGGAAAACATGCCATAGGTGGTAGAGAACCCAAGGTGGTTGTAGTTGAAGACCACCTGGCTGTGGCTGGCATCCAGCACGAATTTCTCAGCCGCCGTGGCAGCAGTTGCACCCAGACCCATGGTCAGAGCGGTGGCAAACATGATGGTTTTGATCGGGGACGTCATTGGCAAAACTCCATTGTTGGTTTCAATGAAGTTATCTGGGGTAAGCCTGTTCTCGATCAATCTCAAACAGACGAACAGACCCTGCGCGCTGATGAACACTGCGTGAGCGAATAAACTCCATTCTTGAGGGGTTCGCTGAATTGAAAGCCTGCGTGTTGGTTCTCGAACGCTGTGCTCAAAGCACCTTGCCGCTGTCACGCAGGCATGCGCTCAGCCTTGAGAAGACCTTTTGATCCGTCAGTGTCACCTCAGCCATGAAGGCGCCACTGGCATCCCACAAACGCACGTGCGGCCCTTCAAGCTCAACATGCGCCAGATCATCGAAGGCGCAGCGCTCCAGCACCTGCGGTGCCTCCAGTTGCGACGCGCGCACCAGACGCACCTCACGACGGATGGTGTCGATCTCTATGTGCGGGGCCAGCTGGGGCGCGCCGGATTGCAGCAAACCGATGCCAAGAAATCCGGCCACAATCGACAACAACAGCTTGAACAGCAGCAATTCGCTTTCAAAGCTCGATCCGGGCAACAGCCAAAGCCCGAAGGCAACAACAATGAACGCCACCCCGAACAGACGTTGCAGTCCGCGCAGCATCAACCGTCCCCCATCCAGCATGCGTACAGGCTGTGCGGCAGTCAGGTCGGCATCCGGCAATTGGGCAGTGGAGGTCATCGGGTTTCACTCTGGTTAACAACTGTTACCAAAGACCTGACCGACAAAGACGCCCAAAAAAGGGCAACCCCGCGGCGCAACGGGGACGATGTGAGAAATTCAGCGTGCCTTGACAAAGAACAATTGCAAAATGCCCGGCGAACGCCTATCGCTGCCGGCATGGTCCGGCCACCAGCCGCTCGCAGGCGTATGCCCATGGTGAAGTGCCGAAACGACAATCTGACCCTTTCAAACGTTCCCGCGTGACAGGTCAATGCGAGCCCCTCTTCCCGTCGCGGAACATCTGAAAAGAGGTTACGAGATGTCCCAAACCAACACCTTCACACATGGCCCGCTGGGCCAGATCTATCTGAAAACCGCCCTGCCCATCATCTTCGTGATGGGCATGAACGGCCTCCTGACACTGGTCGATGCCATCTTTCTTGGCCGCTACGTGGGGCCAGATGCGCTCAGCGCGGTCACGTTGATTTTCCCGCTCTACATGCTGATCGTGGCGCTGGCGACGCTGGTCTCCAACGGCATGTCAAGCATTCTGGCCCGCCACCTTGGCGCAGAAGACGGCCCCGCCGCCCGCGCGACATTTGCTGGCGCACACGGCATGGCGCTGTTCGTCAGTGCAATGCTGATCGTCGGGTATCTGCTGATCGGCGCGCCCCTGTCGCTGGCGCTCGCATCCGGCTCGGAACCATTGGCGGAGATGGCGCAGACCTATCTGTCGATCACCGCGTACATGTCCCCACTGGCTTTCGTGCTGGCCGTCAACTCCGACGCGCTGCGCAACGAAGGGCGCGTGGGCTTCATGGCGGCGATGAGCCTGCTGGTGGCACTGTCCAACATCGCCTTCAACTACGTGCTGATCGCGTGGTTCAACATGGGCGTTGCGGGGTCCGCCTACGGCACGGCACTGGCGCAACTGCTCGCCCTGTCGATCATCATGGGCTACCGGTTCAGCGGTCGGGCACAGCTGCATCCCGGCGCTGTCTTGCAGTTTTCCCTGTTGCACGGATGGGGTCGCATTCTGGCGCTGGGTGCACCGCAAAGCCTGAACTTCATCGGCATTGCCCTTGGCACCACGGCCGTGATTGTTGCCCTGCAAATGCTGGACCAGCCGGGGTATGAAACGACCATTTCGGCCTACGGCATGGTGACGCGGGTGCTGACCTTCGGGTTCCTGCCGCTTCTGGGGTTGACCCATGCGGTGCAATCCATCGTCGGCAATAACTACGGCGCGCAAAGCTGGGCGCGCTCGGATCAGGGCCTGCGGATCGGGATCGCCATCGCCTTTGTCTATTGCGTCGTGGTGCAGGCCGCGCTCAGCCTGTTCCCAAGGGCCATCGGGCTGTGGTTTGTCGATGACCCGGACGTGATCGACGCCTTTGTCCGCATCCTGCCGCTGACGGTACTGATGCTGTGGCTCGCCGGGCCGATGATCATGATTGCCACGTATTTTCAGGCCATCGGCAACGCCTCGCGCGCGGCGATCCTAGGGCTGACCAAACCCTATGCCTTCGCGCTGCCGCTGACGTTTATCCTGCCGCTGTTCTGGGGCGAAACGGGCATCTGGCTGGCGGGGCCTGTGGCGGAAGTCCTCATGGCGGCGCTGACCGCCATCGTCCTGATGCAAAGCGCCCGTGCCCTGAACCTGCGGCGCGGATTGTTCACCGCGCCTGCAACCTGAACCGAAAGGCGCGCGGCACCCCTTGTTCCGCGCGCCAAACCGTGTATACGGCCCCTTCCTTTGCAAGATACATGAACCGCGCAGTCTCTCGTGGTGGGGCCGCAAAGGATGATCGCCCTGCCTATGAAATGCGCCTTGATATAAATAGGAGACCGCATGCCGCTGTATGAGCATGTTATGATCGCGCGTCAGGATCTGTCCAACACGCAAGCCGAGGGGCTGATCGAACACTTTGGTGCCGTCCTGTCCGACAACGGTGGGAAACTCGTGGATCACGAGTATTGGGGCGTCAAGACGATGGCCTACAAGATCAACAAGAACCGCAAGGGCCACTACGCCTTCCTGCGCTCGGATGCACCTGCTCCGGCCGTTCAGGAAATGGAACGCCTGATGCGCCTGCATGACGACGTGATGCGCGTTCTGACCATCAAGGTCGACGATCACGCCGAACTGCCTTCCGTGCAGATGCAGAAACGCGACGAACGGCCTGACCGCCGTGAGCGCCGTTGATCTTTAGCTTGAAGAAAGGACACTAAACCATGGCTGCAAAACCATTTTTCCGCCGTCGCAAGGTCTGCCCCTTCTCGGGCGACAATGCACCCAAGATTGATTACAAGGACACGCGCCTGCTGCAACGCTACATCTCTGAGCGTGGCAAGATCGTGCCTTCCCGTATCACCGCAGTCTCTGCGAAAAAGCAGCGTGAACTGGCCCGTGCCATCAAACGCGCCCGCTTCCTCGCGCTGCTGCCCTACGCCGTCAAGTAAGGAGAAAGCACATGCAAGTTATCCTTCTGCAACGCGTGGCCAAACTGGGCCAGATGGGCGAAGTAGTCGACGTCAAACCTGGCTTTGCGCGCAACTACCTGTTGCCACAGGGCAAGGCGCTGTCTGCGTCCAAAGCCAACATCGAAGCATTCGAGGGCCGCAAGGCCCAGCTTGAGGCACAAAACCTCGAGACCAAGAAAGAAGCCGACAAGATGGCTGATACCCTCAACGGTCAGCAGTTCATCGTGATTCGCTCCGCCTCTGACGCGGGCGCGCTTTATGGCTCCGTCACCACCCGTGACGCGGCCGATGCGGCAACCGAAGCTGGTTTCACCGTCGACCGCAAACAGGTCGTGCTGACCGCGCCCATCAAAGAGCTGGGCCTGCACGACGTGGCCGTGGTGCTGCACCCCGAGGTCGAAGCCACCATTCAGCTGAACGTTGCACGTTCACCCGAAGAGGCAGAGCTTCAGGCATCCGGCAAATCCATCCAGGAGCTGGCTGCGGAAGAAGAAGCCGCCGCTGACTTCGAGATTGCCGAACTGTTTGACGACATCGGTGCCGCTGCGTCCGAGGACGAAGACCTGGCCGAAGCTGTCGAGAGCCCCTCCGATGATGAGGCCGCAGGCGACGAAGAAGAGACGCCCGCAAGCTAAGGCGTCCACCATCTAAAACATTGAAAACGCCGCGCATCTCATGTGCGGCGTTTTTCGTTGGCACCTTCGGCGCCACGGTGCCGGCCCACCACCCGCGCACCGCACCGTCACACCCCCTCGCTGAACTCCGCGACCAGAGAGCGCACCACATCTTTCAGCGCCGCGTCCGTGTCGCGCCCCTGCGCAATCGCAGCGTCAAACACAGCCGCCTGTCGCTGCGAGCTTGTCCCGTCCCGCAGGATATTGCGCGCGCTTTCCACCTCCGCAGCGCATCCCAATGCAACAGCATGTGGCAAAACCAGATCGATCATCTCTTCCAGGATGTCCTCAAACGGCACAATCTGCCCGATGCCGAAGTCGATCAGTCCCGCCGTCGGCCCATAGCGCTGCGCGCGCCATCGGTTTTCCTCAATCAAAAACCGCTCATACAACCGCCACCGCTGGTTCTTGCGACTTAACTCATGGAGCATTCTGAAAATACTCTGCGTCAGTGCAGCAACGGCAATGGCATGATCAATCTTTGGCATCACGTCACAAATGCGCGATTCCAGCGTGGGAAAGCGCGCGGACGGACGCACATCCCACCAGAGTTTGCTGGCATCCTCGACAATTTCGGCATCAATGATCGTCTGAATGGACCGGCGATACTCCGAAAAGCTGGAAAACAGCGGCGGCAGCCCGGTACGCGGCAGATTGTCAAACACACTCAAGCGGTAGGAATGAAGCCCCGTGTGCCGCCCTTCCCAAAACGGGGATGACGTCGACAGCGCCAGCAGATGCGGCACGAAATAGGAAAACTGGCCCAGCAGATCGACCCGCATGTCGTCATCATCAATCCCCACATGCACATGCATGCCGCAGATCAACATGCGCCGCGCCACCCCCGCCAGATCCTTCTCAAGCGTCTGATATCGCTCCTTGTCTGTGAACTTCTGCTCCTGCCATGCCGCAAACGGATGGGTCGAGGCTGCGATGGGTTCAAACCCGAAGTCATTGCAAACCTCTTTCACCGACCGTCTGAGATTGGCAAGGTCCTCACGTGCCTCTGCGATCGTCGCACTGACGCCCGTGCCCACTTCCACCTGACATCTGAGGAACTCAGGGCTGACCTTCTTTCCCATCTTCCGGATACAGGCGTCCATCAGCGCCTGCGGCGCCGCCACAAGATCGAGCGTCTCTGCATCGACAATCAGATATTCTTCCTCGACACCAAGGGTGAATGATGGGGATGTACGCGCCATTGCCTGCTCTCCGGTCGTTGGGCCGCACCGATCTTGCCGCCGCGATGGTGGCCCGGATGATCAAGCCGAACCGGGGCCGTCCCAAGCAGGCTAGGAGAATTCCACACAGGTGTCATCTTTTGAACAGCAAAGCATTCGCCCGCCACAGGTCGATCAAGGGCAAATATGGTGTGATGTCCGGACGGTTTCCGGTACCACCGCATCAGATGACTTAGCCTTGCCCGCACAAGGGACCAATATGCGCGCTGACGGCCGAATGTGCCCCATACCGTGAAGGATCGTCTGATGAACGTCGTGGAAGCCACCGCCGGTGACGCCCCCCGCATGAGCGAGATACTGACGGACATCCTCCTGTCCTGGAACTCTCAACGCCCCAGATCCGCCCAGCACGTTCTGGAGCACTACATAGATCATCCCGACGGGATCCGGTGTTCGGTCGCAAGGGATCAAACCGGGACCATCATCGGCTTTCAGTCCCTGAAAGTCGCAAGCGCCAACAACCCGTTTGACCTTCCCATCGGTTGGGGGATCATCGGGACCTATGTGACCTCCGCTACCGGGCGGCACGGTGTTGGCCGGGCGCTGTTCCTGTCCTCACTGGACGCTGCGCGTGCCGCTGGCCTGAAGCAGATCGACGCAACGATTGGTGCGGATAACCGCGCGGCACTGGCCTATTATGAAGCCATGGGATTTGAAACCTACAGGACGCTGCCCGGTGCGGTTGGCAAACGACGTATCGTCAACTGAACGTCACGCGCGCTCACGGGTCTGCCCAAGACCCGCAAAAACCCGCTGCATTCCAGCACATTGCTTGCTCTCTCCACCCTCCCTCCACTACTGTTACGACACCCTGAAAGTGAGCCTCCCATGCACCGCCGCACCTTCCTGATCGCCGCCACAGCTGCCCTCACCGCCTGCGGGCGCAGCCCCGATCCCGTCGCCCCCAGCGACCCCCCGCTCTATCCCAATGAAACCCCGCAATTGCGGGCGAGCATCAACCGCTGGGCGGATTTCTATGACGTGCCGCGCCCGCTGGTACACAAGCTTGCCATCCGCGAAAGCACACACAACCCCGGTGCCCGTAACGGTCCCTACTACGGGCTGTTGCAGATCCTGCCGCAAACCGCGCGCACCATGGGCTTTCGCGGCCAGCCCGCAGACCTTCTGGATGCGGACACCAACCTCGAATTTGCGGTAAAATACCTGCGGGGCGCGTGGCTGCTCTCTGATGGGGACTATGATACCGCGATCAGCTGGTACGCACGCGGATACTACTATGAGGCGAAACGCCGTGGGATGCTGGTGGAGACAGGATTGCGACCGGGCTGACGGCGCCGCAAAAACACCCTGAGCGACACCAAACACGTCCTTACATATCCACAAAAATCATGTCCCTCATATCGCCCCGTGCGATTGCGATTTGCTGCACACTTTCGTCAGATGTTTTTACGACTGGAAAACATGGTGGATGCGGCGATGGAATGGACACTCTCAGAAGACATCAAGACGCGCGCTGGCAACGTCCGTGCAGGACAGGGCGGAGAAGGTCCCCCGCTGGTCTTGGCGCATGGATGGCCATGGTCTTCTTACTCCTGGCACCGGCTCATCCCTGCGCTGGCAGCCAAAAACCGGGTCTATTGGTATGACATGCCGGGATATGCCGCGTCGGAAAAGCGCACGGACCACCGGACTTCCCTGGATGTTCAGGGCAAGGTCTTTGCAGAGATCATGCAGCACTGGAACCTGAACCAGCCCACCGTGATCGCCCATGACTTCGGCGGTGCAACCACGCTGCGCGCGCACCTGCTGCATGGCGCGGATTTTCAGCGGCTCATCTTGATGAATGTTGTCGCCATGCGGCCATGGGGCTCAGCGTTCTTCGATCATGTGGGCCAGCACATTGGCGCCTTTCAGGGGCTGCCAGCGCATATCCATGCCGCCATTGTCCGAGCCTATATTGAAGGGGCCTTTACCACGCCTATCGCCACAGATGACCTGAAAGCGCTCATAGACCCTTGGCTCACACCTTCCGGTGGCGAAAGTTTCTACCGGCAGTTTGAACAGGCGGATGAAATCTATACGGCGGAGATTGAACCACATTATGGGGAGGTGCGGTGCTCCGCACATATCCTTTGGGGCGAAGAAGATCCCTGGATCCCACTGGCGCGCGGCAAGGCGCTACACGTCGCAATGGGGAAAAAGACGACCTTCGCGACGATACCGCATGCGGGTCATATGCCGCAGATCGAAACCCCAGACGCCGCCCAAAAAGCGCTGCACCCACTGCTACAGACATAAAAAAGGCCCCGCGTCCAAGCGGGGCCTTTTGAAAATTCCGATGCAGAGGAACTTACTCTTCGTCTTCCAGCGCTTCGACAGCCTTCTGAAGATCCTCTTTGGACACTTCTTTTTCGGTCACGTTCGCATTCTCCGCGATGTGATCGACAACCTTGTCTTCGAAGATCGGCGCGCGCATCTGCTGCTGCATCTGCTGGTTCTGCTGAACAAATTCAAAGAACTGACGCTCCTGACCGGGATACTGGCGCGCCTGCGCCATGATCGCCTGGGTCATCTCAGCGTCGGTGACTTCCACTTCGGCCTTCTGGCCCATCTCCGCCAGCAGCAGGCCCAGACGCACGCGGCGTTCGGCCAGTGTGGTGTGCTCATCCGTCGGTTTGATCTCAGGGTGATCGTGACCTTCGACCTCGGGGTTTTCCTCATGCCACAGCTGGTGCGCGATCTGGCCCGCCTCGGCTTCGACCAGTGACGGCGGCAAGTCAAAGCTGACCAGCTTGTCCAGCGCGTCGAGCAGACCACGCTTCATCACAGCACGGGCGGCACCGGCATATTCGGCTTCCAGACGTTCGGAAATCTGGGTTTTGAGCGCAGCAAGGTCTTCGGCGCCAAACTTGGTGGCCAGCTCATCGTTGATCTCAGCGGCGACAGGTTCTTTGACCTCTTTGATCGTGCAATCGAAAACGGCTTCTTTGCCCTTCAGATGCTCCGCCTGATAATCCTCAGGGAAGGAAACGGTCACGGCTTTCTCTTCACCGGCCTTCACGCCAACCAGTTGCTCTTCAAAACCGGGGATGAAGGAATTGGAACCCAGTGCCAGCGGATAATCCTCGGCGGAGCCACCTTCAAACGCCTCACCGTCGACTTTGCCGACGAAATCCATGACAACCTGATCGCCGTCCTTGGCTTTGGAGCCTTTCTTGCGGGCTTTGAAGTCCTGCGCGTTCTCGGCCAAATTCGCCAGCGCTTCGTCAATCGCCGCATCGTCGGCCTTCACAACCATTTTCTCCAGCTTGATCTTGGACAGATCAACTTCCGGAATTTCTGGCAGCGCCTCATAGGTCATGGAAACTTCGACGTCGTCGCCTTCTTTCCATTCCTCGTTGGTCATCTTGACTTCGGGCTGCATGGCGGGACGGTCACCAGATTTCTCGAAGTGATCCGCCATGGCGCCGTCGATGCTTTCCTGCATCGCTTCGCCCATCACGCGCTGACCGAACTGTTTTTTCAGCAGCGCCATCGGGACCTTGCCCTTGCGAAAGCCCTTCATCTCGACTTCGGGCTGCGCCTCTGTCAGCTTTTCGTTGACCTTGGCGTCCAGTTCAGCTGCCGTCACGGTGATGGCATAACCACGTTTCAGACCTTCGTTCAGCGTCTCGTTGACCTGCATGTGTGCTCCATGGGATTGGGGCCCGCAGCCTTGCTGCGTGCGAAAAATTTCCGCCCTTCTATTGGCGGGACGGGGGAGGTGCAAGGGGGATCGGACCTGCTTGGGGTCGCGACCCATCAATCCTGTGCGAATAACGATAAAAGCGGTGGAACTTACATCCCCAGCGCTTCTTTATACATGTCCAGCACCGCCTCTTCTTCGGCGATGTCATCAGGCTCCCGCTTGCGCAGCGCGATCACCTTGCGCAGCACCTTGGTGTCATAGCCGCGCGCTTTCGCCTCTGCCATGACCTCTTTCTGCTGGTCCGCCAGATCGCGCTTTTCTGCGTCCAGCCGCTCAATCCGCTCAACGAACTGGCGCAGTTCATTTGCAGTCACGCGGTAGGTCGCATCGCCTTCGGTTTCAATGACGTCTGGATTGGTGCTGGTGTCGCTCATGGTGTCCTCAATCGAATTGGTTTTGATCTGAGTAGCCCGCCCCCCGCCGGCCCGCAAGCGGCTCTTGCCCTGCGCTTGGGATTGTCCTAGCTCTGCGCGCATGGAAAACGCTGAGACATCTGTATTCGACATCGTGATCTGGACCGGTGCGGCCTTGTCCTTGCTGGGTCTTGTCGGGCTGATCTGGTGTATCGTCACGGTCAGCCGGGCCAAACGCAAGAAACTGCCCGATGCGGAAATGCGCGATGTGTTGAAACGTGTGTTGCCCTTGAACCTTGGGGCACTGTTCCTGTCCGTGATCGGCCTGATGATGGTGATTGTCGGGATTTTCCTCGGCTGAGGATCGCGCGCCTGTTGGCTGCGTCCTGCTCCTCTGTCCGGACCCGCTGGACAGAACCGTCGGGGCTGCTTACATCACCCTATGGATATCCGGCAACTCACCCCCCGCTATTACGTCGCCCCGCAGATCTCATGCGAGGATATGGAAGACCTGCGCGCCGCCGGGATCACCCTGATCCTGTGCAACCGCCCCGATGGAGAGGTCCCGCCAAGCCATTGCGCCGATACCATTCGCGCCGCAGCCGAAGCAGCCGGGCTGCACTTCGCCGAGCAACCCCTGACCCATCAAAGCATGGTGCCCGAGGTCATTGCCGCCAACAAAGAGAAAGGTGCCGCCACCGATCAGGTTGTGCTGGCCTATTGCGCCTCCGGCACCCGGTCCTGCATCGCTTGGGCGCTGGGACAGGCAGGCGATGTGCCGGCACAGGAGATCGTTCAGGCCGCACGTGATGCCGGGTATGACCTGACAAACATCGCACCGGTACTGGACAAGCCCTTCGGCTGATCACGCGCCGGGGTCAGCCGGCTTTCAGATCCGGAAGGTCCGGCAAATCGGGAAGGTCGGGAAGATCATCCAGTTCCGGCAGGTCCGACATATCTGGCAGATCGGGCATCCCCTCCATCTCAGGCAAATCGGGAAGGGACGCGCTTTCAGCGGGTTCAGACGCATCGTCCAAGCCAGGCAGGTCCGACATATCGGGCATATCCGGCAAGGCATCCATTTCCGGCGCCGCCGTGGGATCCAGATCGTCCAGTGCCAGCATTGCCGCATCACCGCCGCTGCCATTCGGCATCCCGTCACCAAAGCCCTGCCCCATGTCCTGCGCGCCCATGTTCTGCGCCGCTGTGGCGGACAAAAGCCGCAACGCACGGACCCCGTTCACCTGTCCCAGACTGCCTGACCCAAGCGTCTTTCCCTGCGGGGTCAGCACCCGAGTGGTGGCGAAATCCGCGTTTTCCAACGTCAGCGCATCCCCTACCTTGAGCGTGCTCAACCGGCTCAGCGGCAGTTGGATGCGCGTCAGAGCGACCGGAAGGTGGATCTGCAAGGCCAGAACAGGCTCCGTCAAGGTCCGGGGCTGAGGCGGCTCTGCTGGCGCAGGCACTGCCCCCGCAACACCTGCCGCGCCCGCGTCTGCACCGGCAAAGGCGGCCCCTTCAGGCAGGCACAACATCAGTTTCCCCTGCCTGCGGCCCCCTTCGATGTCTATTGTCAGGTGCAGCACCCTGTAGCTTTGCGCTTCCATCGCCATCAACAGCAACCGCGGCTCCTGCGTGCGTGCGCCAAAGGCATATCCCCCGATCAACGCCTGTTCATCCCGCGCTTCAGGCAAGGGAGCCACACGAGCCAGCAGCGCATCGAGAAACGGTGCGCAGATGGCGGCATCCGTGTCGGTCAGCCGCCGGGTGTCGCCCCCCTCCGGCGCTGGCGTCACCTTGCCCATTGTCTGCTGTTGTATCAACGCCCCGACCAAAGCACCGTCCATCACCGCCGCCGCGCGCTGCCGGTCCGGGCCTTCAAGCAGCATCAACAAGCCTGTATCGTCAAAGAGCGGCGCAAGCGCATCCCCTGCATGGCGTTCGGCGCGAAACCCGATGACTGCCAAAGCCATGTCGAACAGATCATTCGCAACCTTGGCTGTTGTCAGACGCAGTGCCTTGGCCAGCGTCATGGCGCGCGCCTGATGCTCTTCCCGCCCGACATGCGCCTTGCGCACGAGCGCAGACGGGGGCGCACCGCCCCCCTTCAAACCTGCCTGATCCGCAGGGTCTGTCTGTGTCTTACTGTGCTCTTCGCCCATGTTCTCCGACCCGGCACTGGCGGCCTTAAGGGACGGTGATAGGCGATCTGGGTTACCAACGGCTTTATGACGCCGCAGATATCCCTGCGATGTCAGGTTTTTGAGGGGCCTCGATTGCCTCCAGCGGCAACGTGACGCGAAAGCCCGTGCCCGCCATGCCCGGCAGGTATTCGATACTGCCCCCCAGGCGCAGCATCACTTCCCGGCAGATCGCGAGGCCAAGCCCTGCCCCTTCGCCGTCCTGCCCTGCAACGCGGCTGAACTTCTCAAAGATCACGGCCCGCGCTTCCGCATTCAGGCCTGCACCGTTGTCAACAAAATCAACGACAAGATCATCGGGCCGCCGGGTCACGGTGATCCGCAGTTCCGGCGCATCGGCGCGGCAATATTTGTGGGCATTTGTCACGAGGTTGATGAAGACCTGCACAAGACGGTCAAGATCCGTGTGCAGGTGAATGTCCTCCGGCCCATCGTCACGCACAACGCGGATCGGATCGGACTGCCCCGCCAATGCCGTCGCCTGCGCGCGGTCCAGTACATCGCTCAACCGTCCTTGGGCGGGATAAAGCGTGACCTGCCCATTCTCCAGCACCGACAGATCCAGCAGGTCATCCAGCAGCCGCGTCAGACGGATGGTCTCACTGTGGATGATCGACGCATAGCGGGTCTTTTCCTCCGTGCTCATGCTGCCGGCATCCCGCAGGATTTCCGAGAACGAGCGGATAGACGTCATCGGCGTGCGCAGTTCATGGCTGATCTGGCTGAGGAACGTGTCCTTTTGCAGCGACAATTGCGTCAGCTTCTCATTGGCGGAGCGCAGTTGCGCCGCTGTGGCGGACAGCTCGCGCGATTTTGCTTCCAGCTGGCTCGAATACTCAAGCATCTGTGCCGATTCGTCCGCCACCGCCATCAGATCCTGCACCGAGACAGACGTGCCGCCGACGATCTGGGACACCATCGCATGGGCCGTCGCAGCGCCAACCGAAGCGGCCAGCTCCCGCTCCAGCGCCTGCACGAAATCTGACGTGGGTTCCGGCAGATCCCCCGGCAACCCCTGCGCGCGCGCGTGGCTAGCAAAAAACGCCTGCGCCTCGGAAGCGCCAAGGATACGCTGCGACATGATCATCAGATCTTCGCTGCCCGCCAGTGTCGCTGTCCAGCCACGCGCTGGCCCTGCGTGCTCCAGCACATTCACAAACTGCGCGCCTTGCAGGCGTTCAATCGGGTCCGGGAAAGTAACCAAAGACACGACAATGAAGCTCAGCGCGTTCAAACCGACGCTCCAGAAAACAGCATGCACCGTCGGATCAAGACCGGTAACCCCGAACAAGGCCTGCGGCCGCAGCCAGCCCAGCCCCAGAACCCCCTGTTCAAATGTCGCGACGGACAAGGCAGCGCCCTGCCCGAAGCTGGGCAGCAACATGGTGAAGACCCAAAGGCTGAACCCCACGCCCAGCCCCGCCAGTGCCCCGGCCCGAGTCCCGCCGCGCCAGAAGATACCCCCCAGAAGCGCCGGCAGGAACTGCGCGACCCCGCCAAAAGAGATTGTGCCAATGGCCGCCAGTGCGCTGCTGCCGCCCGACACACGGTAATAGAGAAACCCAAACCCGATGATCAGCAGGACCGACAACCGCCGCGCGCGGATCACAACCGCGCGCACGTCGCCAGATTGCACCGCACCGCTTGACCCGGCGTTGAGCCAGATCGGCATCACAATGTGGTTGCTGACCATCGTGCTCAGCGCCAGCGTGGCCACGATCACCATCGACGTGGCTGAAGAAAATCCGCCTAGAAAGGCGAGCATCGCCAACCCGTTCTGCCCCTGGCTCAGCGGCAGGGACAACACGAACAGATCCGGGTTCGACCCTGCGGGCATCAGGTCCAGCCCGATCACCGCAATCGGCACCACAAAGAGGGAAATCAGCACGAGGTAGAGCGGAAAGGCCCATGACGCGATTTGCAGGTGCCGTTCCTCATCGTTCTCAACCACCATGACCTGAAACATCCGCGGCAGGCACAAGAACGCCGCTGCCGAGACCATGGTCAGCGCCACCCAACGCCCGCCTTCAACTTCCCAGCGGCCAATGGCGGAGGCATCAATCCGCGCCATCGTCTCGCCCAGCCCTCCCGCAAGTCCCCAGACCACAAAAGAGCCAACCGCAATCAGCGCAAAAAGCTTCACCACGGCTTCAACCGCGACCGCGATCACCACACCGTGGTGGCGTTCGTTGACGTTCAGGTTCCGCGTGCCGAAAAGCAGGGTAAACACCGCAAGACCGGCAGCCACCCAGAATGCCGCCTGCCCCTTGTTGAACCCACCGTCTTCGCCAACGGCAAGCAGGGGATCAGGTGCAGCAAAGATGGCCAATGACAGCACAACCGATTGCAGCTGCAACGCGATGTAGGGCGTCACCCCGATGACCGCCATCACCGTGACCACCACCGCCAGCGTATTCGACTTGCCGAACCGGGAGGAAATCAGATCCGCGATCGACGTGACCCGCTGGCTGCGGCCAATACGGACGAGGCGGCGCAAGATCCACCACCAGCCAATCATCACCAGTGATGGTCCAAGATAGATCGTCAGATATTCCAGACCGGAGCGCGCCGCATATCCAACCGCGCCGTAAAACGTCCAGGCCGTGCAATAGATCGAGAGTGACAGCGTATAGACCATGGGGGAGCGCAGCCAGCGGTTGCCCCTGCCGCGAATGGCAGCGCGTTCCGCCCAGAACGCCACCGCAAACAGCCCCACAACATAGGCGAGGCAGACAAAGACCAGCTGATTGAGGGTCACCATCAGTCAGGCGGATCCGCCGTCTGGGACGTCCCGCGCCACAAAAGCCGCGCGACAAAGGCAAGAAAGACCCAGACCGCAAAGATGTACAAAAGCGCGGATGACGTGCTGACCCCCTGCCCGTCAGCCCCGTCCGGCATCGGCCACATCAGGGGCACCATCCACAACACCGCGCCCAGAAACGGCAAGAGCCGCACCGCGTCCCACAAACGGCGGCGGCGGTAGCTGCGCCGTTCCAGAAAGATCGGCGGCGCAACCGGCTCAGGTTCGCCCGTCATGTCGCCGTCAGCTCGCGCACAGCATCGAGCATCTCAGCATTGGAAAAGGGCTTGGTCATGAAACGGCTCACGCCCGCTTTCTCTGCCAGTTCCCGGTCACTGCGCTGTCCCCGCGCTGTCAGCATCAGCACCGGCAATTCCATCATCGCCGGATCCGCGCGCAGATCATGCAGGATCTCAAAGCCACTTTTACCCGGCAGCATGACATCCAGCATCACCAGATCGGGACCCGCATTGCGGATCACATCGACCGCATTGGACCCATTCGCCAGCGTCTCCACCCGCCAGCCTTCATTTGACAGCAGAAAACGGATCGCTTCGGCGATGTTTAACTCGTCCTCCACAAGCACCACATGCTTCATCCGCCGCGCCTCCCCTCGCGTGTGTCCTGCCACCCTCTGTCGGGGCGTGCCGCGCACAAAAGGACGATGCACCGGAACGCTTACGCTGTCAAAGCTGACGTGGCTTTTGCGTCAGCGCGGTCAAATGCCGGTGCTCATGATGGAAGGCTCCCGGCGGGCAACGCAGCCCTCCTGCGGGCACACGCGGCAGGTTGAGCCCACCTTGCGCGAGGCAGCCCCATCCGGTGCGGCAGGCAACAGCAGCATCACCCCCTGCACGAGCGGTACGGAATTGTATCCCGACGGTGTTGCGGCCTCTGCCGTCGCATAGCTGACAAAACCCGCTTCGGCCCGGCCGACCTGATTGACCTTTTCCGACAGCACTGTGCCCGGTTGGGCCAAAGCCGCGAACAGAGGCCAAAGCGGGCAGCACGCGCCATGCCGCGGCACCGTGAACCCCTCGACCGATTTGCGAAAAATCACGGTGCCCGCCCGGTCGCAGACCACCAGTCCCGCACCCAGATCAGGCAAGGCCGCCATCCGTCGCAGAACCCGCCCCACCGGCTGCCCCAGACGGCGCGCCACTGTCATCGGATCCGTGCCATGGGTTTCAATCGCCCCCTGCACGTCCTGCATCGGCAACGCCTGCGCGTCCTGAGAGATCATCTCCAGCACCCGCGCGGCAATGAAGCGGGACGCCTGAGAGCGCAGGTCTGCGGCCTCTTCAATCACCTGCTTCAACGCGTCGGTGGTGTCACCGGCCCTTTCCAGCACGTCAAAGCGGTAGGCGTGACGGGTGAGAAACGCCTCCACCTCCTCCTGCGGGGAGCCCGCTGCATCCGCCGCGTCGGCCTCCACATTCAAATGGCCCAACAGCGCCTCCGCGCTTTCGGACAAGCGGCGGCTGTCTTCGTTGATGTTGGCATGAAACCGGCTGCGCCATTCCGGTTGCAGCGTCTTCGTCTCTGCCAGAATGGCGGCAGTGGAACGGATGGAGGCCGCCGTTGTCAGCAACTCGTGCATGGATGCGGCCAGATGCGGGTCATGCGCCAAACGGTCGCTGAGGGCTTCGATGGTCTCTTCCAGGGCAGCAACCCGCCTGCGTGTCCCGGCCAGCACATCCGCCCAGCCGGGGAAACGGCCGGCAAAATCCTCCGCCTGCGCAGCCTCCGGCCCGGTCAGACCGGCCTCAACCGCGGCTTCCCGCAGCGTCGCGATCAGCGCAGCTTCTGCCCCTTCGGTCAGCGTCTGCGCCTCCGTTCCCAGACGCTGGGCAATCGACAGTAAAAGCTTGCCGCCGATTCTGCGCCGGTTGTGTTCGATCAGATTGAGGTAACTTGCGGAAATGCCGATGTCGCGGGCAAGTTCGGCCTGCTTGAGGCCTGCAATCACACGACGTTCGCGGATGCGGCTACCGGTCAGCGTTTCAACAGCCATCAGGTGCACTCCGACCAAAACAACAGAAATTCAACAGGTTTCTGCAACGCAGTATCATGAAATTTACAAGCTCCGCAAAAGTTCTGACAAGATATTTACAGAATAATCTTTCAGATCAAGGGGGTTATTGAACCATTTTCACAACCCACCGAAGATGTCTTTGCACAATAGTGTCTGTTGCATCGGCCCAGGGAGGGACCTTTGCTCAGTTAATCAATCGGGAGGACTTTATGTCATTTTCAAAACTGACCCGTCGTGGTCTGATGAAGACCGGTGCGGCGGCAAGCGCGGGCCTCACACTGCCCACGTATCTGCGCGCCGACGGCCATTCAGGTTTCACCAACGCGCCCACCGGCAGCACCGTGACACTGGGCTTCAACGTGCCCCAGTCCGGTCCTTATGCGGACGAAGGTGCAGACGAACTGCGCGCCTATGAGCTGGCGGTCGAGCACCTGAACGGTGGCGGCGACGGCGGCCTGATGAACACCTTCAGCTCCAAGGCGCTGCAAGGCAACGGTATCCTCGGCAAGAAGGTCGAGTATGTCACGGGCGACACGCAGACCAAGTCGGACGCAGCCCGCGCATCCGCCAAGTCCATGATCGAAAAAGACGGCGCGGTGATGATCACCGGTGGCTCCTCCTCTGGTGTGGCTGTGGCTGTGCAGGCGCTCTGCCAGGAGGCAGGCGTGATCTTCATGGCGGGTCTGACCCACTCCAACGACACAACGGGTAAAGACAAGCGGGCCAACGGTTTCCGCCACTTCTTCAACTCCTACATGTCCGGTGCGGCACTTGCGCCCGTACTGGCCAACGCCTACGGCACCGACCGGAAGGCATACCACCTGACGGCGGACTACAACTGGGGCTACACCACAGAAGAAGCCGTGCGTTCCTCCACGGAAGCCATGGGTTGGGAAACTGTAAATGCGGTGAAGACACCGCTGACACAGACAGACTTCTCTGCCTATATCGCACCTGTGCTCCAGTCCGGCGCCGACACACTGGTTCTGAACCACTACGGCGGCAACATGGTGAACTCCCTGACCAACGCCGTTCAGTTCGGTCTGCGCGACAAGCAGGTCAACGGCAAAGACTTCCAGATCGTCGTGCCTCTCTACTCCCGCCTGATGGCGAAGGGTGCGGGCGCCAACGTGAAGGGCATCTTCGGCTCCACCAACTGGCACTGGTCCCTGACGGATGAAGGCTCCAAAGCCTTCGTGAAATCCTTCGGCACCAAATACGGCTTCCCACCCTCACAGGCGGCGCACACCTGCTACGTTCAGGCGCTGCTCTATGCAGACGCGGTTGAGCGTGCGGGCTCCTTCAACCCCTGTGCGGTTGTCGAAGCGCTGGAAGACTTTGAGTTCGACGGCATGGGCAACGGTCCAACACTCTACCGTGGCGCGGATCACCAGTGCTTCAAGGACGTGCTGGTCGTGAAGGGCAAAGAGAACCCGGAGTCCGAATTCGACCTGCTGGAAATCGTGGAAGTCACACCTGTTGAGCAGGTGACCTATGACCCCGATCACCCACAGATGGCGGGTGGTTCACTGGGAACATGTAACCCGGGCGCCTAAGCGCACATCCAAGACAGATCGCAGGGCGGCACCACCGCCGCCCTGCCATTTTGGCCAAATGGCCTGACGCCGCATTCCGCAACGGGGATGCGCAAGTGACGGGGGCACCCACTCAATGGACGCAATTATCCTGCAAATCCTCAACGGCCTGGACAAAGGCTCAGCCTATGCGCTCATCGCGCTGGGGTTGACGCTGATCTTCGGGACCTTGGGTGTTGTGAACTTCGCGCATGGCGCCTTGTTCATGATCGGCGCCTTCTGTGCTGTGACGTTCAGCAAATTTCTGACGTTGAGCCACACGGTCATCGACGAAAACAAGACCGACTTCCTTGGCAACCCCGCCAAGATCGAGGTCCCCTATATCTACGACCTGTTTGGGCAGGCGACCGGAGACGCCATCATCGACTGGGCCGTCCCCCTGTCCCTCATTGTGTCCATCCCCGTCATGGTCGGCATCGGCTTCATCATGGAGCGCGGGTTGATCAAACACTTCTACAAACGCCCCCACGCAGACCAGATCCTCGTGACCTTTGGCCTCGCCATCGTTTTGCAGGAAGTGATCAAATACTACTACGGCGCCAACCCGATCCCGACACCCGCACCTGACGCCTTCCGTGGCTCTTTCGACTTTGGCGCGATGATGGGTTTCGATCCCAATACGATCATCTATCCCTACTGGCGGCTTGTATACTTTGCTTTCGCCGCTGTGATCATCGGTGCGGTCTTTGCCTTCCTGCAATTCACCACCTTCGGCATGGTGGTCCGCGCAGGCATGGCAGACCGTGAGACCGTCGGCCTTCTGGGCATCAACATCGACAAGCGTTTCACCATCATGTTCGGCATCGCGGCCGCGGTCGCAGGGCTGGCGGGCGTGATGTATGCGCCGATCAACTCTCCCAACTATCACATGGGCATGGATTTCCTTGTCCTCAGCTTCGTGGTGGTTGTCGTCGGCGGCATGGGATCGCTGCCCGGTGCGGTGCTTGCAGGCTTCCTTCTGGGCATTCTGGAAAGCTTCGCCTCCATGGCGGTGGTGCTGGAGCTGATCCCCGGCATCAATCAGGTCATCATCTATCTGGTGGCAATTATCATTCTGCTGACCCGTCCCCGTGGCCTGATGGGCCGCAAAGGCGTGATGGAGGAGTAAGACAATGCTTGGACTGAACAAAAAAGACTTCGGCCTGCTGATCATCGTCGCGATCCTGACGATGGCTGCTCCCTTCATCCTCAATCCCTTCCCTGAAGGGTCCGCCATGGCGCAGTTCAACGCAGGATACCCCGACCTGATGCAGCGTCTGGTGATCTTTGGCATCTTCGCGATCGGGTTCAACATCCTGTTTGGCCTGACCGGCTATCTCAGCTTCGGCCACGCCGCTTTCCTCGGTGTGGGGTCCTATGCGGCAATCTGGATGATGAAGCTGCTAACAATGAACGTGATCCCGGCCATCGTGGTCTCCATCGTGATTGCGGGCCTCTTCGCGCTGCTCGTCGGCTGGATTTCCCTGCGCCGCTCGGGCATCTACTTCTCCATCCTGACGCTGGCCTTTGCGCAGATGTCCTATGCGCTGGCCTATTCGGTGCTGACGCCGATCACCGGTGGCGAAACCGGACTTCAGCCCAAGTACACCGATCCGCGCATCCTTGATGGCGCACTGGAAGCAGGTCAGTCGCCGCGGGCCAACCTCTTTGGTCTGGACATGCGCGCCAGTTCGGAACTGGTGATGGGCAACTGGGTGTTTACCTTCAACGCCGGCTACTACATCGCCGCGATTGTCATGCTGATCGCCTTCTATATGTCGATCCGTATCTTCCGGTCGCCTTTCGGGATGATGCTGCGGGCGGTCAAATCCAATCAGCAGCGGATGAACTACACCGGCCTCAATTCAAAACCCTACACGCTGGCGGCCTTTGTGATCTCCGGCATGTATGCCGGTCTTGCGGGTGGTCTGCTGGTGGCAATGGACACGCAGGTGGGCGCGGAACGGATGTTCTGGACGGCATCAGGCGAAGTTGTGCTGATGACGATCCTCGGCGGTGCAGGCACGCTGATTGGTCCAGTGCTCGGCGCGGGTCTGATCAAATACATGGAAAACATCGTCTCCAAGATCAACAAGGGCGTGTTGGAGCAATGGTTTGCCTTCATGCCTGATGGGATAGAAGACCTGCTGGTCACGATGATCTATCCCTTCGTGGGCAAAGGCTGGCACCTCACGCTTGGCATCATCTTCATGCTGGTGGTGATCTTCCTGCCCGGCGGCCTTGTCGAAGGCGGCCAGCGCATCGGGCGGCTGTTTGGCCGCAAGAAACCGTCGGACAGCTCACCCGATGGCTCAAAAACCCCTGCTGAATAAGGAGAACAACCCATGGCTATTCTCGAAGTAAAGAACGTCGGCAAGCGGTTTGGGGGCCTTCAGGCGCTCGGAGACGTGAACCTGAGTGTGGCGGAAAACTCTGTCCACGCGATCATCGGCCCCAACGGGGCGGGCAAATCCACGCTGCTCAATTGTCTGGTGGGCAAGCTCATTCCGGATACCGGGTCGGTCATGTTTGACGGGCAATCGGTGCTGGGGCGCAAACCCTATGAGATCAACCAGATGGGCATTTCCCGCGTCTTTCAGACACCGGAAATCTTCGGCGATCTGACGGTGCTGGAAAACATGCTGATCCCCTGTTTCGCCAAACGCGACGGGGCGTTCCGCATGCACGCCATCGAAGGCATCGACAACGAAAAGGACATCCTGGGCAAAGCCGAACACATGCTCGAAGAGATGAAGCTGATCGACAAGCGCGAAATGAATGCAGCATCCATGTCGCGCGGTGACAAACGTCGTCTGGAGATTGCGATGTGCCTGGCGCAGGACCCGCGCCTGCTGCTGCTGGATGAACCCACCGCCGGGATGGCGCGGGCCGATACCAACAACACCATCGACCTCCTCAAGCAGATCAAGGAAGAGCGTGACATCACCATCGCCATCATTGAGCATGACATGCACGTGGTCTTCTCCCTTGCGGAACGCATCACGGTGCTGGCGCAGGGCACGCCGCTGGTCGAAGACACCCCCGACAACATCAAAGGGCATCCCAAGGTGCGCGAAGCCTATCTGGGTGAAACCCAGGACGCCGCTTAACGCCGCCTTTGTGAAGGAACGCATGATATGAATACCCAAACGCTCGACCGCAACGCCAACCACGCCGCCACTGCGCCGGCCTATCTGTCGGTCTGGGACCTTGAGGCCTACTACGGCGAAAGCTACATCGTGCAGGGCATCAGCTTTAACGTCCATGAGGGCGAAATCCTCGCCCTGCTGGGCCGCAATGGTGCGGGCAAGACCTCCACCCTGCGCGCGATTGCCCGACTGGCCGAACCGGAAGCCCGCCATGGGGAGATTTGGCTGGACCACCAGCCGCTCCACAAGATGCAGGCGCATGAGGCGTCACAGGCGGGTCTGGGCCTTGTTCCCGAAGACCGCCGGATCATTCCGGGACTGACGGTTGAGGAAAACCTCAAGCTCGCCCAGATCGCGCCGCCTGTGGGCTGGTCACTGGAACGGCTCTATCAGCTGTTCCCCCGTCTGGGCGAACGCAAGAACCAGGAAGGCACGACCCTTTCAGGCGGCGAACAACAGATGCTCGCCATTGCCCGCGCGCTGGCGCGTGACATCAAGGTGCTGCTGCTGGATGAGCCTTACGAAGGGCTGGCCCCGGTGATCGTGGATGAGATCGAAAAGACGCTTGGGATCATCAAGGATCAGGGGATCACGACCATTCTGGTGGAACAGAACGCGGTCCGTGCGCTGCAATTGGCGGACCGTGCAGTGATTCTGGATACGGGCGGGATTGTCTTTGACGGCACCGCGCAAGAGGTGCTGGACAACGAAGAGTTGCGCGCGGAATACCTCGCCATCTGACGAAGCGGGGCGGGCGTTGCTGAAGGTGACGTCCGCTGCCTGCCCCGGAATTTTCAAAAATTCCGAACCGGAAAATTTGAATTTTCCGCGACCTTTGCGGCTCAATCCGCCAATAACTTGCGCAGCTCTGTCTTCAGCACCTTGCCGTAGTTGTTCTTCGGCAAGCTCTCCACCCGCAGATAGGCCTTGGGCCGCTTGAACCGCGCAATCTGCGACAGACAGAGCGCGTCCAGCTCGACCTCCGCAGCCTCTCCCACAACAAAAGCCACAACCTCTTCGCCCCACTCCGCATGCGGACGGCCGACGACCGACACCTCCGCCACATCAGCGTGCTGCAACAACACTTCTTCAACCTCACGCGGATAGACGTTGCTGCCCCCGGTGATGATCAAATCCTTGCTCCGGTCCTGCAAGGTCAGATACCCCGCCGCATCCAGGAACCCCATGTCCCCGGTCCGCAGCCAGCCGTCTTGCAAGGTCTGCGCGGTGGCCTCGGGGTTGTTCCAATACCCCGGCATCACGGGCGCGCCGCGCACCATGATCTCTCCCACATCACCGGGCGCAGCAGCGCCTTCAATCCGCACTTCGACAGCGGCCTGCGCGCGGCCCACGGACCCCAGACGGGCCTGCCATCCCGGCCGACTTCGGTCCGCGACCTCCGCGCGGCTGAGCACAGAGATCGCCATCGGGCATTCGCCCTGACCGTAGATCTGCACGAAAACCGGGCCGAAGTGATCCACCGCATCGCAGATGTCCGCCACATACATCGGGCCCCCGCCGTAAACGACCGTCCGCAGCCCTTCTCCTGTTGCACCAGCGGCGCGCGCATGATCGGTCAGACGTTTGACCATCGTCGGTGCGGCAAACATATGCACCCGTCCGTGATGCGCGGCCAGCATCAGCACCTCCGCCGGGTCAAATCCACCGCTCTGCGGGCAGACATGCCGCGCCCCGGCATGGACGTGCATCAGGTTATACAGCCCTGCACCATGGCTCATGGGTGCGGCATAAAGCGCTGCATCCTCGCCCGAGACCGGGTCGACATCCACACCATAACTCAACGCCATCGCCATCAGCATGCCGTGGGTGATCATCACACCTTTGGGTGTACCCGTGGTGCCCGATGTATAGAAAAGCCACGCCAGATCATCTGCCGCGCGCGCTGCGATCTGTTCAATCGGTCCAGTGGCGCAGAACCGCTCAAAATCCGCACCGGGGGTGATCACGACCGGAACGCCCGCAACATGCTGGTCGAGGCCGGGGGAGGCAAAAACCAGCGCAACACCCGCATCCTGCAAGATATGTGCCACTTCACGCGCATGAAGCTTTGCGTTGATCGGCACCGCAGCCGCCCCGGCCATCCAGATGCCATAGAGCGCCACCAGATAAGCCGGATCATTGCGCATCAGCAGTGCCACCCGCTGCCCCGGCTGCACACCACGCGCCTGCAATCCCGCCGCCACCGACCGGGCGCGGGCGGCAAAACGGGCATAATCCGACACCTGAGTGATGCCTGAAAACAAGGCCGGCGCTGTCGGTGAAACCGCCGCACGCCGCACCAGCCATTGCGCCAAATTCATCGCAGCCTCCGCCCCATTGCATCCTTGTGCATCATTTTCCCCCTTCAACTCCCCACTTTCATTGCTATGTCCCATGACATATAAGCGAAAAAAACGTGCACCCGGTCACACCGGAGCCGAGGAAACGTCGAGGACCCATGCCAAAAAACACCCATGACGCTGATGTGGCCTTTATCCGCGCTCTCGCGGAATTGCTCAACGAAAATGATCTGACCGAATTGCAGGTCAAACGCGACTACGCGGAAAGCGACAGCCTGAATGTGCGCGTCAGCCGCAAGCCACCGCAACAGGTGGTCGCCGCCCAGATGCCCGCGCAACAGGCCGCACCCGCGCCCATGGCCTCTCCGGCCCCTGCGGCCATGGCCAGCCCGGCCCCGGCCGAAGGCGGCGGTGACGATCCAGCAGCCCATCCCGGTGCGGTCACCTCCCCGATGGTGGGGACGGTCTACATGCAGGCCGAACCCGGCGCGCCGTCTTTCATCAGCGTTGGTGCCAGCATCGGCGAAGGCGATACCCTGCTGATCGTGGAAGCCATGAAAACCATGAACCACATCCCTGCCCCACGGTCCGGCACGATCAAGCGCATCCTTGTCGGAGACGGCGATGCCGTCGAATTCGGCGCACCTTTGGTGATCATCGAATAAGGGGCCCGGGGATGTTCAACAAAATTCTGGTCGCCAACCGCGGAGAGATCGCCCTGCGCGTGATCCGCGCGGCGCGTGAGATGGGCATCCAGTCCGTCGCGGTGCATTCCACGGCCGACAGCGACGCGATGCACGTGCGCATGGCGGACGAAAGCGTCTGCATCGGGCCGCCCTCCTCGGCCCAGTCGTACCTGTCGATCCCCTCGATCATCGCGGCCTGTGAGATCACGGGTGCCGAAGCAATCCACCCCGGCTATGGCTTTCTGAGTGAAAATGCCCAGTTCGTGCAGGTGATCGAAGATCATGGCCTGACCTTCATCGGCCCCACGGCAGAACATATCCGCGTGATGGGCGACAAGATCACCGCCAAGGACACCATGAAGAAGCTCGGCGTGCCCTGCGTGCCCGGCTCCGAAGGCGGCGTCGCGACACTGGAAGAGGCGAAGAGCCTCGGCGATGAGATTGGCTACCCGGTGATCATCAAAGCCACGGCAGGTGGCGGTGGCAAGGGCATGAAGGTGGCCCAGAACGCCGCAGAGATGGAAAAAGCCTTCCAGACCGCGCGTGCCGAAGGCAAATCCAACTTCGGCAATGACGAAGTCTATATCGAGAAATACCTCACCACCCCGCGCCACATCGAAATTCAGGTGTTTGGCGATGGCAAAGGCCGCGCGGTGCATCTGGGGGAACGCGATTGCTCCCTCCAGCGCCGCCACCAGAAGGTGTTTGAGGAAGCCCCCGGCCCCTCCATCACCGCCGAAGAGCGCGCCCGCATCGGCAAGACCTGCGCGGATGCCATGGCGGACATCAATTACATCGGCGCGGGCACCATCGAATTCCTGTATGAGAACGGTGAGTTCTACTTCATCGAAATGAACACCCGCCTTCAGGTCGAACACCCGGTGACCGAAGCCATCTTTGGTGTCGATCTGGTGCGCGAACAGATCCGCGTGGCCTCCGGCCTTGATATGACGTTTGAGCAGGATACGCTTGAGATCAACGGCCACGCCATCGAAGTCCGCATCAACGCGGAAAAACTGCCCAGCTTCTCGCCCTGTCCCGGCACGATCACGCAGTATCACACGCCCGGTGGGCTGGGTGTGCGGATGGACAGCGCGCTTTATGACGGCTACAAAATCCCGCCCTACTACGACAGCCTGATCGGCAAATTGATCGTGCACGGCCGCGACCGCCCGGAAGCGCTGGCGCGTCTGGCGCGCGCCTTGGGAGAGCTGATTGTGGACGGTGTCGACACCACCGTCCCCCTGTTCCACGCCCTGCTGGCCGAGGAAGCCGTTCAGCGCGGCAGCTACAACATCCACTGGCTGGAACACTGGCTGGAAACCAACCTGAGCGACAGCTGAGCCGGCATGTCCGAGCTCACGCCGGAGATCTTGCTGCGGGCTTACGGTATGGGGATCTTTCCCATGGCCGAACACCGCGATGATCCCAGTGTTTTCTGGGTCGATCCAAAACGCCGTGGCGTGATGCCGCTTGAGGGGTTCCATCTGTCGCGTTCCCTGATCAAGGCGATGCGGCGCAGTTCTTTCACACTGGCCATCAACCGCGACTTCGATGGCGTGGTCGCCGCCTGCGCAGATCGGGTAGAGACCTGGATCAACGCAGAAATATCAAACCTTTACAGCATCCTGCACGAACGCGGCCATGCCCATTCAATGGAGCTGTGGGAGGAGGATACGCTGGTCGGTGGCGTCTATGGCGTCACACTGGGCGCTGCATTCTTCGGGGAAAGCATGTTTTCGCGCCGTACCAACGCGTCAAAAATGGCGATGGCCGCCCTTGTCGATCGCCTGAGGCACGCAGGGTACACGCTGTTTGACACGCAGTTTCTGACCGATCACCTCGCCTCCCTCGGCGGGGTGGAGATCACGCGCAGTCAGTACCACGGGCGGCTGGAGCATGCGATGGCCCGTGAGGCGCATTTTATCCGCCCCGAAGTGCCAACGCTTCAGGACGTGGTGCAGCGGATGACCCAGACATCGTAGCGCTGATGCTCCAGCGCGGACAGTGCCGGGCTTGAAGCGATCATCCAGCCTGAGAACAGCAGGCCGTCCTTGTCCACTTCGCTGATCTCAAGGGCCGCATAGGCGTTGCCAGACGGGTTGCCCGCCGGATAGCGGCAGTCCTGCATCGCGATCTGCAACCGCCCCTCCCGCACCATCTGCCCGCGCTGCACCTCAAGGTCCTTCGCATCCCCAGATGTCTTGTCCAGAACGCGCAGAATCGCGCCAGAGGCGCTTGCCACGTCCTGCGCCGCGACGGGCGCCGCGCAGACCAGGGCGCTGATCAGAATGCTCAGAAAACGGCGTGTCATCGCGTCAGCCCTATTCGGGGCTCCATGCCTCATAGTCGCCGCGCTTTTCGGGTGCGGCCTGCCGGAGGGAGCCCGCAGGCGCATAGGCGCGCATGGTGCCGGTCAGGTTTTCCACATGGGGCTTTTCCCAATCCTTGCGTTTGAGCGGCTTTTC
The DNA here is from genome assembly GCF_947500075.1 of uncultured Sulfitobacter sp. Lineage (GTDB taxonomy): Bacteria > Pseudomonadota > Alphaproteobacteria > Rhodobacterales > Rhodobacteraceae > Sulfitobacter. The sequence continues at coordinate 127,194 of NZ_CANMQS010000008.1, forward strand.
CGTCGGCGGCTCATCCCAGGTGCGGTGCAGCCATCCGTGCCAGTCGGGGCTGACGCGGGAGGCTTCCATTTCCCCGTTGAACATCACCCAGCGGCGGCTGTCATCGGCGTTGCGGTAATAGATGTTCCCCTGATCATCCTCACCGACCTTCTGCCCCTTGCGCCACGTGAAAAACTGGGTGTTGAGCGTGCCCCGCTCCCACCATGTCAGCGCCCGGAAAATTGTGTTGAGAATGCCCATGATCTCTCCGCCTGTGGTTGGATGCGTTATGCACCATCGCGTCACCTGGGTCCAGCAGGTGTTGCCGCAAAGACTCCCGATGACGGATCCCCGCTTACTTACTTGGCGTTAAGACCCTTGCACGATACTATGCACAAAAGCAGGGAGAATACCCGATGGCGAGCAGCACAACCAAATCAAAGCCCAAAGCGGCGTCGAAAACCAAATCCACGACCAAGGCCAAAACAGCGCCCAAGGCGGTGGCAAAGTCCAGGACCGCAAGCGCGTCCAAGGTCGAACCGGCAGCGGTGTGCCATGGGGTGAAGGTACCGGACAGCCCGATGATGACCCCCGAACGGGCCAATCGCATCAATCTGGCGCGCTATGAGGGACAGGAAATTGCCGGCGCTCTGGAAGTGGTCCAACCCGGTGACCATGTGCTGGAACTGGGCGCGGGTCTGGGCATTGTTGGCGCTGTGGCCTGCAAGAATGGCAAACCTGCCAAGGTCATGTCCTTTGAAGCCAACCCGAATTTGATCCCCCATATCAATGCCTTGTACAAGATGAACCGTCTTGGCAAGAAGATCGAAGTCCGCAACGAAGTGCTGATCAGCGCGCCGGATGCCCCTCAGACGATGCCGTTTCACATCCGCAATTCCTACCTCGGCTCATCCTTGATCGAAGCGGAACATCGCCACACCACCAAGGTAGATGTAAAGGTCGCCAGTTACGCCGATGTGCACCGCGATTTCAAACCCACCGTGCTGCTGATGGACATCGAAGGGGGTGAGCTGGATTTCCTGCGCCATGCCAGCCTTGAAGGCGTGCGCGCCATTGTGATCGAATTCCACCCCAACGCCTACGGCAAGGAAGGCATGCGCGAATGCAAATCCATCCTCGCCCGTGCGGGGTTCACCCAGGTGCCGCATCTGTGCACCCGCCATATCTGGACCTGCACCTTTGATCCCAACCTGCAACCGCCGCACCCCGATGGCGGCTGGACGGAGAGCATTGAGAAGGCCGACGACGTGGTCATCGTGCCCCCGGTGGAGACGGGATTTGTCCAGCGCGCAGGGCTGCTGCACGCCGATGGCAGCTATCTGGCCAACGGTGCGCTGTGGCGCAATGGCCGCTCCCTGACCACCAAACCCGCCATGCCCGAGGGGGATTTGCCCCTGCGCAAGGGGACATGGCTCTGGGCGGGTGTGCTGTGGATGCACTTTGGCCATTTCCTTGTTGAGAGCACCTCACGCCTCTGGGCGCTGAACCAGATCAAGGACAAGATCGACGGCATCCTCTATATCCCCAAACGCCCCCGGAATGGCGACGAAGTGCTTGATATACATCGGGAGTTCGCCACGCTTATGGGTACGGAAGTGCCCGTGATCTGCGTCGACAAGCCAGAGCGGGTTGAACGGTTGATTGTCCCGGGACAGGGTGTTGGCTTGGGCAAAATGGTCTCCGGCACCGACAGCTATCGCAAGGCGATTTCCAAGCGTTTTGCCAAGAAGGTCAAGGCGGACGGACCGGAGAAACTCTATATCAGCCGCAGCAAACTGCCTGCGGGACGCGGGACACTGGTGGGCGAAGCGGAGTTGGAAGAGAACCTGATCCGCCAGGGCTACACCATCTATCACCCGCAAAAGCACGATCTGACCAGCCAGATTGCAACCTACAAGGCCGCGAAACAGATCCTCGCTGCCGAAGGTTCCGCGCTGCATCTGCTGGCCATGGTGGCCAGCCCCAAGACGCAGATCGGCATGGTGGTGCGCCGCCCCTCTGGCGCGACACAGCAATTGATCCGTCATGTGGAGAGTTTTTCGGGCAAGGCACCGGAGGTGATCACAACACTCGCCCGGTCCTGGAAACCCGCCGAAGACGCAAAACCCCGCATGTGGATGGGGGAATTGGACATGCCCGCGCTGGAACAGGAACTGACGGCCGCCGGTTTCATCAAATCCGCAAAGACAAAGTGGAAAGCACTCAGCGCGGACGATGTGAAAAAACGGCTCGGCAAGAACTTTGTCGAAGTCGAAGCCGAACCGGCCTGATCTGCGTATGAACGGCGGCTTCGACCCGCCAGCCCAATTGCCAACACTGCTGTTCAAGGCGCTGTAACGCGCCCTGAACAGCCATGTTACGCTGGCATCAAGGCCGTCACCTCAATCTCGATCCGCATTTCGGGGCGCAGCAGCCCGCATTCGATCATTGTCGCCGCTGGTGGATGCGCGCCAAATGCGCCTTCCAGATGCGGAATACAGGGCTCAAACTCTGCCCGGTCTGGCAACATATAGGTCACCCGGACCACATCAGCCATGCTTGCGCCCGCCTTCGTCAACGCCGCATCAATGATCCCAAGGGCCGATTTACACTGCGCCACGACATCGTCACCCTGACCCACTGTGCCTGCAACATGGACAAAGCCGCCCGCAACAACAGCGCGGCAGTATCCAAGTTTCTTCTCAAATTCCCCGCCGGAATGGATGCGTTTGATGGTCATGGTCTTTCCTTCTCAATAAAAAAGGCGGACCCCTGAAGGCCCGCCTTTGAAACAGTCACCCATCAGGGTTTACCCTGCGGAGGCAGGCTCTTTTTCCTTTTCGGCGTGGATCATCAAAGGCGCGGCATCAGAATTCACCGCCTCTTCGTTCACGACAACCTCGCTCACCGAATCCAGCCCCGGCAGTTCGAACATCGTATCCAGCAAGATATCTTCCAGAATGGACCGCAGGCCACGCGCACCGGTCTTGCGCTCGATTGCCCGCTTGGCAATCGCGCTGAGCGCATCTTCGGTGAAGGTCAACTGCGTCTCTTCCAGCTCAAACAGGCGCTGGTATTGCTTGACCAGCGCGTTCTTCGGCTCCGTCAGGATGGTAACCAGCGCATCTTCGTCCAGATCTTCCAGCGTTGCCAGAACGGGCAGACGGCCCACGAATTCCGGGATCAGACCGAATTTCAGCAGATCTTCAGGCTCCAGATCGGTAAAGATCTCTCCCACGCCGCGTTCATCGTTGTCCCGCACATCCGCGCCAAAGCCCATGGCAGAGCCCTTGCCCCGCTGCGCGATGATCTTGTCGAGGCCCGCAAAGGCACCGCCACAGATGAACAGGATGTTTGTGGTGTCGACTTGCAGGAATTCCTGCTGTGGATGTTTGCGCCCGCCCTGTGGCGGCACAGACGCAACCGTGCCTTCCATCAGCTTGAGCAGCGCCTGCTGCACGCCTTCGCCAGATACGTCGCGGGTGATCGAAGGATTCTCGGATTTGCGGGTGATCTTGTCGACCTCGTCAATGTAGACGATGCCGCGCTGCGCGCGTTCGACATTGTATTCGGAGGATTGCAGCAGCTTGAGGATGATGTTTTCAACATCTTCCCCGACATAGCCCGCTTCGGTGAGCGTCGTGGCATCCGCCATCGTAAACGGCACATCCAGAATGCGCGCGAGCGTTTGCGCCAGCAACGTCTTGCCGCAGCCCGTTGGGCCGATCAGCAGGATGTTGGATTTCGCCAGTTCGATATCCCCGCCCTTCTGGGCGTGGTTGAGGCGTTTGTAATGGTTGTGCACCGCCACGGACAGCACCCGCTTGGCCATGGCCTGACCAATCACGTAGTCATCCAGCACGCCGCAGATATCCTTGGGTGTGGGCACCCCATCCGTGGCTTTCAGGCCGGAGGCTTTCGTCTCCTCCCGGATGATGTCCATGCACAGCTCAACACATTCATCACAGATGAACACCGTTGGGCCCGCAATCAGCTTACGCACCTCATGCTGGCTCTTGCCACAGAAGCTGCAATAGAGGGTGTTTTTGCTGTCACCACCAGAAGAATTCGCCATCTTAACCCTTTCAGGTTCGCACTTAAACCAACGCCCCGCAGGGACGCACCGCATCCCTGCGCATATCCTAGGCCAGCACCTGCTTCGCTACAATCGCTAAATCGTCACAGATCTGTTCCCAGATCAGCTGTCATCCTTGCCCTTGCTGGGTGCATCCGGATCATCTTCTTTGCCACGGCTTTCGACGATTTCGTCGATGTGGCCCCAATCCTTGGCTTCTTCAGGCGACATGAAGTTGTCGCGATCCAGCGCCTTCTCCACCGCTTTGGCCGTCTGGCCCGTGTGCTTGACGTAAATCTCGATCAGTTTGTCTTTGATCTTCTGGGTTTCCTGCGCATGGATCATGATGTCGCTGGCCTGACCCTGATAGCCACCCGACGGCTGGTGCACCATGATGCGGGAGTTCGGCAGGGAGAACCGCATGCCCTTTTCGCCACCCACCGTCAGGATCGACCCCATCGATGCCGCCTGCCCGATCACGAGCGTGGAGACCTTGGGCCGGATGTACTGCATCGTGTCGTAGATCGACAGGCCAGAGGTCACAACACCACCGGGGCTGTTGATATACATGGAGATTTCCTTGGACGGGTTTTCCGCCTCAAGGTGCAGAAGCTGCGCCACGATCAGCTGGCTCATGCCGTCATGGATCGGGCCATTGACGAAAATGATCCGCTCCTTCAGCAGGCGGGAGAAAATGTCGTAGGCGCGTTCGCCACGGCTGGTCTGTTCAACAACCATGGGAACGAGGTTGTTGGTGTAGGTGTCGATGATGTCGTGCATATTGCCTGCCTGTATCCTGGTTTGCAGGACCATACCCGCAAAACTCTTGACCAAAGATTAGTCGTGGCGTTCGGGGGGTTCAAGAGGGGGACGGCACGCAGATGTGCGATCTTGATCTTGGCCATGCCCGGTCTACCTGCCCCGCATGGCTGACATCCCTGAACATTTCCCGCCCACACGCGCCGCTGCCTTGACCCGTCTTGAGGCATTTGCCCCCAAAACCGCCGGGCAATACGCCAAGGGTCGCAACGTCGATTTCGGCGCAGGCCGACATGAGGCGGTGTCGACCCTGTCCCCCTACATCCGCGCGCGCCTGCTGACCGAGCCGGAAGTGGCCCGCGCGGCGCTGGACCACCACCGCGCGGCAGATGCTGACAAGTTCCTGTCGGAAGTGTTCTGGCGCACCTATTGGAAGGGCTGGATGGAACTGCGCCCCGCTGTTTGGCAGATGTATCGGGCCGACCTCAACCGCCTGGCGGATGAAGTGCAGACCCAATCCGGCCTGCGGCAAAGGTGGGAAGACGCCTGTCTGGGCCGGACGGGCATCGCGCCGTTTGACGGTTGGGCAAAGGAACTGACGCAGACCGGATATCTGCACAATCACGCGCGCATGTGGTTCGCCTCCATCTGGATCTTCACGCTGAAACTGCCGTGGCAATTGGGCGCGGATTTCTTTCTGCGCCACCTGCTGGATGGGGACGCGGCAGTGAACACGCTCAGCTGGCGGTGGGTTGCGGGTATCCAGACGGTTGGCAAAACCTACCTCGCCACTGAAAGCAACATTGCCAAGTTCACCGACGGCCGGTTTACATCCGTGCCCGGTCTGGCCAGCGACGCCCCGGCAATAGCCTACCCGCCCAACCCTGCCGCAGGCCTGCTCCCGCCAGCGGCGCCCCTGCCCCTTGTGGCCCGGCATGGGGTTCTGCTGCACGGCGATGACTGTGATCCGGCCCCTTTGCGGATCAATGACATGCCCCCTCTCACCTTCGGGTATCTCGACGCCACGCAAGGCCACAGTCCCTGGCAGATGGCTCCGCATGTTGCTGCCTTCCGCCGCGCCGCAGCACGCGACCGCGCGCCAGACCTGAGCGTCATGGACAGCGCGGAAGGGATCGCCCTGTGGGCGCAAAAACACCAGCTGGATCAGATTGTTACGCCCTATGCGCCTGTCGGTCCCGTGCAGGATGTGCTGCAAGCCTACCGCGCGCGCCCCGATGCGCTGCCGCTCAACCAGCGCCGTCGGGACTTTGAAGAGGCCGCTTGGCCCCTCGCCACCAAAGGCTTCTTCCCCTTCCGCAAGCATATCCCCGATCTGGTGAATCGCTTTGTGCGCGGCCAAGGCACGTTCAGTCTGGCTGCGGGGTGAGACCTGCTGAGAGGTAATCCTCGATCATCGCAGCGACATCAGAGACCGGCTCACCCCACGCCCCCGCGCCCCATGTCACCACATCATAGCGCCCAGCGGGATCAAGTGATGTGCCGTCTGCCAGCATCAGGCCGCTGACCTTCTGTCCCTCCGCCGCATCAGGGTCCACGCCAAATGTTATCCCCTGCCCGCGCATCATCGCAGCCTTGTGCCGTTGATAGGGATCGGCATGAAAAACGGCCTCTGCCGCGTCCTGCAAAACCTGCGCCACTTCGGCACCCGACATCCTCCTCTTGCGCGCCTCACCCGGCTGGCCCCAGAGCACGGACGCCACCGCAGCGCGGGTGACGGGCGCGCCGGGAAGGACGCTCACCCCATGCTGCATACCCCCCACCAGCGCAATCTGCGCCCCCGTGGCCTGCCGCATCGCGCCGCAGATCAGATCATCCCAAGTGCTGGACAAGGCACCACGGCGGTAGAGCAGATGCGGGGCATCGCCCAGTTTCGTAGTGTCCGCCGCGACGACGTCCGGTACGACGGACGCGGCAAGCAAATCGCCAAAGACCGGGATCAAACGGTGCGCCATACCGGCCAGTTTCCCCTCCTGCACATCCAGATCAATCCGCGTCACGAACCGCCCCTGCGTGCCCGAAGCGATCAGGGCAGTACCCTGCACCCGCACAACTTCCGGAAACGCAGGTGCATCGCCGTGGCACAGGATCAGATCAATGCCCGGAACATCCCACGCGATCTGCCGGTTCGCCGCCATGCCAAGGGCGGAGCGACAGACTACCACTGCCGCCTCTGCACGTGCCTGCACCACCTGATCCGACAGCGCGTCGCGGTCCATCAGGTCAATCACGGCGAGCGGGACTTTTTGCGGTCGGATCACCTGCACAGGTGTCGTCATTTCAAGCGGTGACAATCTCTCTGCCCCCTCACCGGCAATCAGAACCGCACCGGGCCTGCGGGCGCGGATGGCCTCCACCACCGTTTTGACATGCCCGATCCCGCCCATCGGCCCGTAAGCCGCCGCATCTTCTTCAAAATGCGCAGCGGTCAGGGCGTAGTCCATGGGCTGCCGCCCTCCGACACCGAAACGAATGCGCAGCAACTCATCCGTCAGGTATTCCGGCAAATGCCGTTCACCTGTGCGCGCAATCTTCTGGGCGGAGGGGCGCATGAGGTGTGGGTGGACCTGGCCAAGGAAGTCGCCCACATGGATCAGCGTGACGTTGCCCACAGGGGCAAAATCCAGCAAATGCTGCTGATCATAGCGATCCTGCGCCCGTGCAAACGCAGGCACCACCCCAGCCACAGCAGCCGCCAGGCCTTGCTGCAAAACGCGGCGCCGCGTCAGTGAGCGCCTGTCCCGGATTGCCATGCCTCATGCCCTCCCTCAAAGACAACCATGCGTTGTCGCGCAGAAACCTTCATCCTGCCATATGAGCGCCCGATTTGATGGTCAAAACGGCAGCATCTCTTCTCCGGCTGACATTACCGGGGAAGTGGGTGGCTCGATACCCACCCAATCCATACACTCTTTTTTCAGAATTTTCGGCCCCGCCTTATCCAAGCGGGGCCATATTCTTGACTGGGGAGGGTTTCCACACATCTTACACCCCATGCAGACCGAAACCCGCCCCCCGATTGAGACGATCACCAGCAGCGCGGCATTGCGGCGGTGGTACTGGACCAAGGCAGAGCTTGAAGCCGAATGTCGCCGCCGTGGTCTCAAGATCACAGGCGCGAAGTTCACCCAGCTTGACCGCATCGCCCATTTTCTGGACACCGGAGAGACACGCCTGCCCGGCGACACCCAACCGCGCAGCACGTCGAGGTTCGACTGGCATTCCGAACCGCTCACACCGGAGACCGTCATCACCGACAGCTATCGCAACTCCCAGAATGTGCGGCGTTTTTTCAAGTCCGAAGTGGGGGCGCAGTTCAAGTTCAACAGGGCCTTCATGGCGTGGATCAAAGCCAATACCGGCAAAACGCTGAGCGATGCCGTGGCGGAATATCACCGTCTGACCGCCGCTGCCAAAGCACCGGGCGCGCAGAGCGACATTGCACACCATAATCAGTTCAACCAATACACCCGCGATTTTTTGGCCGACAATCCTGACATGGGCATGCCAGAGGTCCGGCATTTCTGGGCACTCAAGCGCAGTCTGCCATCGGAAGATGGCCGTCATCGCTACGACCGATCCGATCTAGATCTGAAAGCATAGTCATCTGCGCAACAAGGCGCGCAAGTGGTCCGAGGCCAGACACCTGCGGTGGCGACCTATTCCTGCCACGCCCGGCAGTTTAGAAAGATCGCGGAAAGGTGCCCCGCAATCGAGCAACCCGAAGTTGCACAGGAACCTGACATCACGTCACGCGGGCGCGCACTTTGTACTGATCATCATCCCACAAATCGTTGTTCATCACATCCGCGATGATCCCCACCGCCCGTGTCACATCCGCCGCGTCGATATAGAGTGGCGTAAACCCAAAGCGCATAATATCCGGCGCCCGGAAATCCCCCACAACACCGCGCGCAATCACCGCCTGCATCGCGGCATAGCCATGTTCAAACCGGAACGACACCTGAGAGCCGCGCACAGTCGCATCGCGCGGACTGGCCAGCGTCAGCGCAGGCACAGCCGCCTCCACTTCCGCTATGAACTGTTCCTGCAAAGCGATGGACGCGGCGCGCAGAGCGTGCATATCCACGTCTTTCCAAAGCTTCATCGACTCCTCAAGCGCGGCCAGTTGCAGCACAGGCGGCGTGCCCACCCGCATCCGCTCAATCCCAGCGCCGGGGGTGTAGTTCAGATCAAAATCAAACGGCCGCGCATGGCCCAGCCACCCGGCCAATGCAGGCTCAACCCCATCCGCCAGATCCGGCCGCACGTAGATGAACGCAGGCCCGCCCGGCCCGCTGTTGAGGTATTTATACGTGCATCCCACTGCAAATTCGCAATTGGACGCAGCCAGATCAACGGGCAAGGCGCCCGCTGAATGGGCCAGATCCCAGACCATCACAGCCCCTGCGGCATGGGCCATCTCTGTAATCGTCTTCATGTCGTGTTTGCGGCCCGTGCGGTAATCCACCTCCGTCAGCATCACCACGGCGATGTCATCGCTGATCGCCTCGGCCACGTCTTCTGGTGCCACGGTGCGCAGCTCATACCCCTGCCCCAGCAGCCCCACCAAACCTTCCGCGATATAGAGATCGCTGGGAAAGTTGCCGGTATCACTCAGGATCACGCGACGGTCTGGCCGCAGCTTCACGCCGGACGCCAACGCCTGATAGACCTTGATCGACAGCGTGTCGCCCATCACGACCGATCCATTGGGCGCGCCAATCAGACGCCCCACAGCATCGCCCACCCGCGCAGGCATCTCCATCCAGCCTGCCTTGTTCCAGCCACCGATCAGAAGTTGCGCCCATTCATCCGTGACCACACCCTGCATCCGCTGCGGCACGGTCTTGGGCATCGGACCCAGCGAATTGCCATCCAGATACACCACGCCTTCCGGCAAGATGAACTGATCTTTCTTCAATATGTCAGCCACTTACAGCGCTCCTCTGACGTGCCACAACTCGGGAAACAGCTCCACTTCCAGCATCCTGCGCAGGTAGGCAACCCCGCTTGTGCCGCCGGTGCCGCGTTTGAAACCGATGATCCGCTCCACCGTGGTGACGTGGTTGAACCGCCAGCGCCGGAAGTAATCCTCCAGATCGACCAACTTTTCAGCCAACTCATAGAGCGCCCAATGCGCTTCGGGCGCTTCATAGACCTTCTGCCACAGATCCTGCACCGCCGGGTCCGCTTTCCAACTGTCCGTGCCAGGCGGCCCCGCAAGGGACGCAACGCCCAAGGCATCACAGGTAATCCCAATGGCCACTTGATAGAGGCTCGGCTGCTCCAATTCCTTCTTGAGCACGTCATAGGCGACAGGCTTGTGCTTATGCAGCTTCATCAGCGCGCCAATCCGGTTGCCCAACAGGTATTCCACCTGCCGATACTGATGCGACTGAAACCCCGAGGAATTCCCCAGCGACGGCCTGAATGCGGTATATTCGCTCGGCGTCATGGTGCGCAGCACATCCCACGCTGAATTCAGCTGCTCAAAGATCCGCGCCACCCGCGTCAACATCTTGAACGCAGGTTGCAGGTTCCCCTCCAGCATCACCTTGCGCGCGGCTTCCAATTCGTGGATCGCCAACCGCATCCAAAGCTCGGAGGTCTGATGCTGCACAATAAACAACATCTCATCATGGGCAGAGCTCAGCGGATGCTGCGACGACAGGATCGCCTCCAGCCCCAGATAATCACCGTAGGACATGTCCCCGGCGAAATCCATTTTCGCCCCTTCCGAAGCCTGATCAAAGGTACTCATCACGTATCCCTCAATGCAAAACGCTGTATCTTTCCCGTCTGTGTCTTTGGCAGTTCATCAATGAACCGCACATCTCGGGGATACTTATAGGGCGCGATGGTCGCCTTCACATGGTCCTGCAAGTCCTTGATCATGCTATCATCTCCCGCAAACCCATCCGCCAGCACCACATGCGCCTGCACAATCGCGCCGCGCGCTTCATCGGGCGCGCCCACAACACCGCACTCGCTCACCGCCGGATGCGACAGCAACGCCGCTTCCACCTCCGGCCCCGCGATGTTGTAGCCGGCAGAGATGATCATATCGTCATTGCGCGCCGCGAAATGCAGGTAGCCATCCGCGTCCATGGTGAAGCTGTCCCCGGTGATGTTCCAGCCGTCCTTCACGTAGACACTCTGCCGGTCATCGGCGAGGTATCTGCACCCCGTCGGCCCCCGTACCGCCAGCCGTCCAACCTCTCCGTGCGGCACCTCTGCACCGTCCTCCCCGATGACCTTCGCTTCATAGCCGGTCACAGGCCGCCCGGTGCAGGCCGCGCGGTGATCGTCAAAGCGGTTGGAGATGAAGATATGCAGCATCTCCGTCGCGCCGATCCCGTCCAGCATCGGCTTGCCCGTCTTCTCCTGCCAGTCGTGATAGACGGGTGCAGGCAATGTTTCCCCCGCGCTGACCGCTGCGCGCAGCGAACTCAGATCCGCCCCCTCCTCCATCGCCTGCAACATCGCGCGATAGGCGGTGGGGGCCGTGAAACACACCGTCGCTTTGAATTTCTCAATGATCTCAATCATGTTGGGCGGGCTTGCGGTCTCCAACAAGGTCGCCGCCGCCCCAAACCGCAAGGGAAAGATCGCCAATCCGCCCAGTCCAAAGGTAAAGGCCAGCGGTGGGGAGCCGACAAACACATCCTCCGGCACAACACCCAGCACTTCCTTGGCGTAACCATCCGCGATGATCAGCAGATCGCGGTGAAAGTGCATCGTCGCCTTGGGATCGCCCGTTGTGCCTGAGGTGAAGCCCAAGAGCGCCACATCATCCTGCGCCGTCGCAACGCAGTCAAACTGCACGGGCTTTTCCAAGGCAAGCCGGTCGAGTTCCGCATCATGGTTCGACGTGCCGTCAAATCCCACCACCGTCTTGAGGAACTTTGACCTCTTCGCACAAGACGTCATCTCATCCATCAACCGCGTATCACACAGCGCATGGCTGATCTCAGCCTTGTCGACAATGGCAGCCAGTTCACCCGCCCGCAGCATCGGCATGGTGTTGACCACCACAGCGCCCGCCTTGGTCGCCGCCAGCCAACACGCCACCATCGCAGGATTGTTCGCGGACCGGATCAGCACCCGATTACCGGGCTTCAGCCCAAGGTCCTCGACCATTGCCGCCGCCAACCGATTGGTCCAGTCAGCCAGCTCCTTGTAAGTCCGCCTGCGCCCATTGCCGATCAGGGCGGTATGATCCCCAAACCCCTTTTCAACCATCTTGTCCGTGAGTTCCGCCCCGACGTTCAATCGATCGGGATAGTCAAACCCTTCCAACAGCAAGTCCGGCCATTCCGCCACAGGCGGCAGGTTATCACGGGAGAATGTATCGGTATGGGCGCTGCGACTGAACATGTGTTATTCGTTTGCTTCGGGTGGCAGGAAATCGACGTCATGCTCGGCGGAGATACGCACCGCTTCCTCGACATCGCTCAGATCATCCAACTGCTCAAACAGGTCTTTCAGCTTGCCCATCGGCGACACCCAGAACAGCGCCCGGCAGGGTTTGTCGGATTTGTTGAAATACCCATGGGGAATACCCTTGGGCATCCGCACCACATCCCCCGGATAGGCCTTGCTCCACACACCGTCCAGCTTCAGGTCCAGCTCCCCTTCCTGAACAAGGATGAATTCATCCTGCGTATGGTGCACATGCACCGGTACGGCGTCACCGGGGTTGGCATTGGTCTCAAACGCAAAGGAGGTGTCACAGATCACTTTGGGGAAATACCGCTGCCCCAGAATGTTCCACTCCACACCTTCGTACCCGGCGCCGTTTTCGGTAATGCCTTTTTCAAGATCTGACATGTTTCGTCTCCTCACGTTGGAAGGGGCTCATGCCCCCAGGGTTTGACGGGCGATCACCACCCGCTGGACGTCTGATGCGCCCTCGTAAATGCGCAGCGCCCGGATTTCACGGTAGAGGCTTTCGACAACCACCCCCTGCCGCACACCGTCGCCGCCAAATAATTGCACAGCCTTATCAATCACCTGCTGCGCGTGGTCCGTTGCAAACAGCTTCGCCATCGCCGCTTCCCGCGTCACCCTTGGCGCGCCTGCATCCTTGGCCCAGGCCGCGCGGTAGACCAGCAAAGCGCTGGCATCCACATCCAGTGCCATATCCGCGATATGCCCCTGCACCATCTGCAGATCCGCCAGCGGCGCCCCCTGCACATGCCGCACCTTGACCCGCGCCACCGCTTCATCCAACGCGCGCCGCGCAAAACCCAATGCTGCCGCCGCCACGGTGGAGCGAAACACATCTAACACCGACATCGCGATGCCAAACCCGCGCCCGGCTTCCCCGATCAAAGCCGAGCCCGGCACTTTGACGCCATCAAAATGCAATGTCGCCAGCGGATGCGGTGCCATCACCTCCAGGCGTTCCTCGACCTTCAACCCCGGCGTGTCGGCCGGCACCACAAAGGCCGACAGCCCCTTGGCCCCCGGTGCCTCGCCCGTACGCGCAAAGACAGTGTAAACATCCGCAATCCCGCCATTCGAAATCCACGTCTTGCGCCCATTCAGCACAAACCCGTTGCCATCCGCTTCAGCGGTCATGGTGGAACTGGCCACATCCGACCCCGACTGCGGCTCCGTCAAGGCAAAAGCCGAAATCGCCTCTCCCGACCGGGTGCGCGGCAACCATTCCGCCTGCTGCTCCGCTGTGCCGAACAACGAAATCGCCCCTGTGCCCAACCCCTGCATGGCAAAGGCAAAATCCGCCAACCCATCATGGCGCGCCAATGTCTCCCGGATCAGACAAAGGGAGCGTACATCCAGCACCTCATCCCCCTGTGCCCCCGAATGGCGCAGCCACCCGCCCTTGCCCATCATCGACACCAGGGACCGACAGGCCACATCTACATCCGCGTGATCCACCGCCCCCAACTGCCCGGACGCCCATTCATCCAGCGCATCCGCCAATTCCCGATGCCGCGCGTCAAAAAACGGCCAATCCAAAAAACTACGATCACTCATCTGCGCTCCCCGCCCCTTCCAAATGGTTCAAAAAACCCTGCCAGAGGCCTAAAATCTCTTATCCCTCAGTCGCCTTCGAACACAGGCCGTTCCTTGGCCACAAACGCCTTGTACGCCCGTTCGAAATCGCCCGTCTGCATACAGATCGCCTGCGCCTGCGCCTCGGCTTCAATGGCCTGCTCAATCGACATCGACCATTCCTGCGCCAGCATCGTCTTGGTCATCATATGGGCAAAGTTCGGCCCCGCCTTGATCTGCCGGGCCAGCTTCAAAGCGTCCGCGTCCAGATCGGCTGATGAAACCAACCGGTTGAAGAAGCCCCATCTTTCTCCTTCCTCCGCCGACATCGACCGGCCCGTGTACAAAAGCTCCGCCGCCCGCGTCTGGCCGATGATGCGTGGCAGGATCGCGCATGCGCCCATGTCGCAGCCTGCCAGACCCACGCGGGTGAACAAGAACGCGGTCTTCGCCTCCGGTGTTGCCACCCGCAAATCCGACGCCATGGCGATAATCGCCCCTGCGCCTACGCAAATCCCGTCAACGGCTGCAATCACCGGCTTGCCGCAGTTCACAATCGCCTTGACCAGATCGCCGGTCATGCGGGTGAAACTTAGTAGTTCCTTCATGTTCATCCGGGTCAAAGGCCCAATGATATCATGCACATCCCCGCCAGAGCTGAAGTTGCCGCCGTTGGAGGCAAAGATCACCACATCCACGTCATCGGCATAGACCAGATCACGGAACCAGTCGCGCAGCTCTGCATAGCTGTCGAAAGTCAGCGGGTTCTTGCGGTCGGGGCGGTCCAGCCGAACGGTGGCAATCCGGTCCTCGATCTCACATAGAAAATGTTGTGTATCCTCACGCATCTGCGCTGTCCTTCTGTCTTGTTTCTTGTGCCGTCTGTGCCGCATCTGCAAAGGCCTGCAACCGGCCGGCCATGGCGCGGGCCTCTTCGGGGCTGATGCCGCTCAGCACATCATTGATCCAGGTTTCATGGGCCGCGGCCTGATCGGCGAATTCCGCCAGCCCCGCCGCCGTAAGCCGCAGACGCATCGCGCGCCGGTCGCCGGGCACGGCGATACGTTCCACCAATCCTTCATCGCTCAGCCGATCCGCTATCCCTGTGACATTGCCGTTGGACACCCGCAACACGCCTGAAAGTTCGCTCATCTTCAGCCCATCGGGATGGCGCGACAGCGCCGACATCACGTCAAACCGCGGCAGAGTGGTGTTGTGATCGCGCCGCAGCTTTTCACGCAACTCGGTCTCAATGCCGCGCACGACTTTCAAGAGCCGCAGCCACAGCCGCAAACGGTCCTTGGCCGCTGTCATACCTCACCGCCCGAGACCGACAGCGCATGACCGTTGACCATCGAGGCCTCCGGCGAGGCGAGGAATTTGACCGCCGCCACAACTTCTTCGGGGCGGATCATCCGGCGCATCGGATTGCCCGAAACGATCCGTGCGGTGGCTTCCTCCTGCGAGATGCCGAACCGCTTGGCCACCCCTTCGGCTGCCGCATCGCCCATCGGCGTATCGACAAACCCCGGACAGACTGCATTGCAGGTAATACCTTCGCGCGCCACTTCCGTGGCCAACGCCCGCACCAGCCCCAACACCCCATGTTTGGACGCCACATAGGCCGATATATTCGGCCCACCCTGCAAACTGGCGGTGGAGGCCATGGCGATCAGACGCCCGCCCGTCTGCATGGTCTGCAAAGCCGCGCGGAAGGTCAGAAACACCCCTGTCAGGTTCACATTGATGATGCTGTTCCACTGTGCCAGCGGCATATCGCGCATCTTCATCGGCGCGCCTGCCCCTGCGTTGGCGATCACCACATCAAAAGGTTCACCAAACAGCGCCGCCACCTGCGCCTCGTCCGTCACGTCGCAGGCCACGCATGTCATCCCACGCCCGCCATTGGTTTCCTCCAACGCCTCTTTGCGCCGACCCGAGATCGTGACCGCATCCCCCTCATCCGCGAATGCCTGCGCAATGGCCCGGCCAATGCCGGACCCGCCGCCTGTCACCAATACACGTCTCATACCTGCTCCATTTCTGCGGCGCGATCCGCCAGCCGCCAAGCCTGATCCCGGCCCGCCTCATAGGGCAGCGGCCATTTGGCATGACGATCCCCGATTTCCGCGCCCGCGCGCAAGGTCCAATAGGGATCGGCCAGATGGGGCCTGGCCAGACAGACCAGATCCGCCCGCCCCGCCATCAGGATCGAATTGACGTGATCGGCTTCATAGATGTTGCCCACAGCCATGGTCTTGATCCCGCCTTCATTGCGGATACGGTCCGAAAACGGCGTCTGGAACATGCGCCCGTAGACCGGCTTGGCCTGCGTCGAAGTCTGCCCTGCCGACACATCAATGATGTCTGCCCCCGCCGCTTCAAACATCGCCGCAATCTGCACGGCTTCTTCCGGCGTCACACCGTCGTCGCCCGCCCAGTCATTGGCAGAGATACGCACCGACATCGGCTTGCCCTGAGGCCAGACCTTGCGCATCGCGTGGAACACTTCCAACGGATAGCGCATCCGGTTCTCAAGGCTGCCGCCATATTCATCCCCGCGCGTGTTCGAGAGCGGAGAGATAAAGCTGGAGATCAGATACCCATGCGCTGCATGCAGTTCGATCATGTCGAACCCCGCGCGATCGGCCATTTCCGCCGCCGCCACGAATTCATCCCGGATGCGGTCCATATCCGCCCGCGTCGCTTCACGCGGCGTGGCATTCTCATCGGACCACGCAATTGCGGAAGCCGAAACGATCTCCCAATTCCCTTCTTTCAAAGGTTGATCCATACCTTCCCAGCCCACCCGCGTGGAGCCCTTTCGCCCCGCATGGCCGATCTGGCAACAGATCTTCGCCTCCGTCTCCGCATGCACAAAATCCGTCAGCCGCTTCCACGCCGCTTCATGTTCCGGCGCATAAAGCCCCGGACACCCCGGTGTAATGCGGCCCTCAGCAGAAACGCACGTCATTTCCGTATACACCAGCCCCGCGCCGCCCTTGGCCCGCTCCCCATAGTGGATCAGATGCCAATCCGTCGGCGCCCCATCCACGGCCTTGTACTGCGCCATGGGGGAGACGACGATCCGGTTCTCCAACGTCATGTCGCGCATCTGAAACGGCGCGAACATGGGCGCGCGCACCGGGCCGTTGGCCCCTGCACCCGCCTGCTCCATGAACCACTTTTCAGCCCCTTCGAGCCATTTGCCATCCCGCGCGCGCAGGTTCTCATGGCTGATCCGCTGCGACCGCGTCAGCATGGAATAGTTCAACTGCACCGGATCGAGATCCAGATACCGCTCCACATCCTCAAACCATTCCAATGAGTTACGCGCCGCCGATTGCAGCCTCAGCACTTCCAGACGCCGCGCGTCCTCGTACTTGGCAAAGGCCGTGGCCACGTCATCCTCCGCGCAGACATGATCCGCTAGAGAGATCGCCGATTCCATCGCCAGCTTACTGCCCGACCCGATGGAGAAATGAGCGGTCGCCGCCGCATCCCCCAGCAGCACAACGTTCTCATGATGCCACTTCTCACACAGCACCCGCGGGAACCTGATCCAGGCAGAGCCGCGGATGTGGTTGGCGTTGGTCATCAACGCATGACCGCCAAGGTGGTCCTTGAAGACCTCCTCGCAGATCGCAATCGTTTCCTGCTGGCTGATGTCGCCAAAACCGTAGTTGTCAAAGGTCTGCTGGCTGCATTCCACGATGAAGGTCGCAGTGTCATCATCGAATTGATAGGCATGGACCCAGAGCCAGCCCTTGTCGGTTTCCTCGAAGATGAAGGTAAAGGCATCGTCGAATTTCTGATGCGTGCCGAGCCAGATGAACTGGCATTTGCGCACGTCGATGTCAGGTTTGAAGGTGTCCTGAAATTCCAGCCGCGTCTTTGAGTTCAGACCGTCACAGGCCACCACCAGATCATAGTCTTTCTGGTAGTCGGAGGCAGATTTCACTTCCGTTTCGAACTGCACATTCACCCCCAGCTCAATCGCGCGGGCTTGCAGGATCATCAACAGCCGCATCCGCCCGATGCCACAGAACCCATGGCCGGAACTGACCGTCTTGGTGCCTTTGTAGACCAGCGCCATATCGTCCCAATAGGCGAAATGCTTGCGGATTTCCTGCGCCGAAACCGGGTCGTTCGCCTCAAGATTGTCCAGCGTCTCATCCGACAACACCACACCCCAGCCGAAGGTATCATCAGGCTTGTTGCGCTCCAGCACGGTGATATCTGCATCAGGTCGGCGCAATTTCATCGTGATCGCAAAATAGAGGCCTGCCGGCCCGCCGCCCAAACAGATCGCACGCATCTCAAAGCTCCCTTTTCGGATGAGGTTGGCGAAAAGGTAGGGCGGTTCGCGATTTACTTCAAGCAAAAATATTTTATATATAAACTAAATGCACTACCCTGCGAAAATCAGGATCACGGTGAGCGCCAACAACACCGCCATGGTCACCATGAATGCCCGCCAGACCGGGGGGCGGGCCAGCACCGGGGCAAGCAGATGTCCGGCGGTGGTCCAGAACAGGCAAACGCACAGGTTGACCCCGGCAAAGACCACAAACAGCCGCAGGGCCTCCTGTACCGGTGGCAAGCCGATGCCAAATCCTGCGGCAGCAGCAAGGGTGACCGCCCATATCTTCGGGTTCACGGCCTGAAACCCAACGGCCTGTAAGAACGCAAACGGCCGCCCCCGATCCGTGGCCTGCCCCGCGCGCGCCGCCTGCGCAATCCGCCAGGCCAGCCACAAGATCCACCCCGCCGCGATGATCTGGAACGTTAGCTTCAAAGCGGGCATGGCGAGCAGCACCGCGCCGAGCCCCAGCGCACTGGCCGCGGCCAGCAATCCCGTCCCCACCGGCACCCCCAGCAGATGCGGGACCGTCGCCCGAAACCCGAACCGCGCGCCGGACGCGGTCAGCATCACAACGTTGGGCCCCGGAGAGAACAGCCCCGCAACGACAAAAACCAGCAGCGGCCAGGACGCCTCAACCAGCGTCATTGAACCGCGCTACCTGATCCGCGCTTCGCTTGCGGCGTCAAAGACCATGACGCGGCGCGGCTCGAAGGTGATGTCGACCGTATCGCCTTCGCGCGCCCGCTCATCGCCGCGCTCTTCGCAGATGATCCGCTCCCCGCTGAGCGTATCAAGGTGCAGATAGCTCACCCCGCCCAGCGCCTCGGACAATTCCGCTTTCATCTGACCTTGCCCCACCGTCACCTCAATATGTTCGGGCCGGACGCCCATGATCACATCCGTGCCGTCGGCCGGCAGGGAAACATCGGCCTCAACATCACGACCAAGAGCGGGCACGTTTATCCGGCCCCCTTTCACTGTCCCGCGCAGAAAGTTCATCGCAGGCGACCCGATGAACCCCGCCACGAACTTGTTGTCCGGGTCGCGGTAGAGCTCCAGCGGCGCGCCGACCTGTTCGATCTTGCCCGCGCGCAGCACCACGATCTTGTCGGCCAGCGTCATCGCTTCGACCTGATCGTGGGTGACATAAATCATCGTCGCACCGATTTCCTTGTGCAGCCGCGCGATCTCCACCCGCATCTCCACCCGCAGTTCGGCATCCAGATTGGACAGCGGCTCGTCAAACAGGAACACCTCCGGCCCCCGCACAATCGCACGGCCAATGGCGACCCGCTGGCGCTGCCCGCCCGACAGATTGGCAGGCTTGCGTTTGAGGTATTCATCCAGCTTGAGAATGTCAGAGGCCATTTTGACCTTTTCGCGGATCTCCGTCTTCGGCACGCCGTTCATCTTCAGGCCAAAGCCCATGTTCTCCGCCACCGTCATATGCGGGTACAAAGCATAGGTCTGGAACACCATCGCCACGCCACGCTCTGACGGATCGGCGCGTGTGACATCCCGCGTCCCAATGGCGATGGAGCCTTCGCTCGTCTCCTCCAACCCCGCAATCATCCGCAACAGCGTGGACTTGCCACAGCCCGAGGGGCCAACAAACACGCAGAACTCGCCATCTTCGATCTGAAGATCAATACCGTGGATGACCTGCACATCGCCGTAGCGTTTGATCGTTTTCTCCAGCGTGACACCTGTCATGGCATCCCTCCCTTATGTTCCAGTCTGTTGCAGCGGTTCCTGCCCCGGAAACCGCCAGGCTGCCCCGTCATCGGCAATGTCCCGCGCTGTGGCCTTGAGTTGCGGCACCAGAGCCTCAAGGGCTGCCATCTCTGTCATCTGTGTGGCGCCCGTGATCGACAAACCACCCAGCACCCGCCCCGCATCTGTCAGGATCGGCACGGCGATGCAGATGATCCCCGGCTCATGTTCCTCCCGATCATAGGCATGACCGCGCGCGGCAATGGCATCAAGTTCGGCCTTCAACGCCGCAGGAGTGGCCAGCGTATGCGCCGTAAAGGCATGATAGCTTTGCTGCGTCAGCAACCGCGCCTGTTCGTCCTCCTGAAGGAACGCCAGCATCGCCTTGCCGACACCCGTGCAATAGGCAGGCCCGACTTTGCCCGCCTGGGAGAACATGTCCACCGGCTGCGCGGCATTGCGCTTGTCGACATACAGCACCTGCCCGTTGTCTAGTTGTGCAAGATGCACCGTCAGGCCGATCTGCGCACTCAACCGGTCCAGATGATCGCGCGCGAGCGGTGCAAGGCTCGATTGGCTCCATGCCGCATGTGCCAGCCGAACCAGCCGCAGCCCCACGGCATAGGTTTGCTGGTCGGGGTCATACTCCAACAGGCGCTGCCGGGTGAGGGTTTGCAAGAATCGGTACAACGTGGCCTTGGGATAGGGGCTGACCGACAGCAGCGTCGCAAACCGCACCGGGCGGCCGAAACTGGCCACCTGATCAAGGACATCCATTGCTTTTCCCACTGTGCCGTCGCCGGACATGGGACCTCCTCCCGTTGATGCGCCCCGTGGTCTGCGCCACGCAAGCCGCTTGACAAGTCTGCCCGGTTGCGGTGTAGTTTTCAATATATAAAACATAGTTCCAAATAATGGAACCTGAACATCGTAGGGAGGATCACGATGACTTCACTGAAAACCACGCTTGCCGCAGCGCTGGCCGGGGCCACGATGCTGGCTGGCACCGCCTTTGCCGATGGCCATGCCAAGCTGACGGGCGACCTCAAGATTTTCTCCGACATGTCCAACCCTGCCCCCCGTGCTGTGATGGAAGGCATGGTGGCGCGCTTTGGCGAAATGCACCCGGATCTGAACATCGAACTGACGGTGATCGACCGGGAGGCCTACAAGACGCAGATCCGCAACTTCCTGACCGCTGACGCGCCGGATGTGGCCAATTGGTACGCCGCCAACCGCATGCGTCCTTATGTGGATGCGGGCCTGTTTGAAGACATCTCCGACGTCTGGGACGAACAGATGAGCACGGAGCTGGCATCGACCAAAGGCGCGATGACGCTGGACGGCAAGCAGTGGGGCGTGCCCTACACCTACTACCAGTGGGGCGTCTACTACCGCAAAGACATCTACGAAGAGCTTGGCCTCAGCGAGCCATCAAACTGGGATGAGTTCAAAGCCAACTGTCAGGCCGTGATCGACAGCGGCAAGAAATGCTTCACGCTGGGCTCCAAGTTCCTGTGGACCGCGGCGGGTTGGTTCGACTACCTCAACATGCGCACCAACGGCTATGACTTCCACGCGGCCCTCACCAACGGTGAAATCGAATGGACAGACGACCGCGTCAAGGCAACTTTCGCCAACTGGCGTGAGCTTCTGGACATGGGCGCTTTCATTGACGACCACACTGCCTACAGCTGGCAGGAAAGCCTGCCCTTCATGACCAACGGTGATGCAGCGGCGATCCTCAAGGGCAACTTCGCCGTGGCCCCGCTGCGCGAAGCGGGTCTGGACGACAGCAAGCTCGACTTCCACCAGTTCCCGGCGATCAACCCGGATGTCGCACTGGCCGAGGATGCGCCGACGGATACGTTCCACATCCCCGCCAATGCGTCCAACAAGGACAACGCCAAGGCGTTCCTGAAGTTCGTGGTGTCGGCGGAGAACCAGACCATGATCAACGCAGGTGACGCACTGGGTCAGTTGCCAGTGAACAACAAGTCTTCCGTGGATGAGGACAAGTTCCTGCTCGAAGGGTTTGAAATGCTGTCCTCCAACAGCCCCGGCGGTGTGGCGCAGTTCTTTGACCGCGATGCACCAGCGGAGATGGCCAAGGTGGCGATGGAAGGCTTCCAGGAATTCATGGTCAAACCAGACGATATCGACCGTATCCTCGGCAAGCTGGAGCGCGCCCGCGGGCGGATCTACAAGTAAGACGTTCAGGGCGCACCTTAATCGGTGCGCCCTTTCCAATCCCGCCGCACGCAAAGCGCAACAGACCCAGGATGTGTTTCGCCCGCAGCGCCCTTCACCAGCGCGCAGCCGTCGCAAAGGAAAGCCCATGACCCTTGCCACCCAGCCCGTGACCGAAATCGAGCGCAGCTACTGGCAGCGCAACCAACAGACGCTGGCGCCTTGGCTGTTCCTGATGCCCGCGATCCTGTTCTTTGCCGTCTATGTCATCTACCCGGTGTTCCAGTCCTTCAACCTGTCGCTTTATGAATGGGACGGGCTGGGACAGGCGGAATATGTCGGCCTGCGCAACTACGAAGACCTCTATTGGGAATACGTCGACCGCGACAGCTTCTATGTCTCGCTCAAAAACAACCTGATCTGGCTGGTGCTCTATCTGCTGGCGATCCCGGCGGGCCTGTTCATCGCGCTGTTTCTCAACCAGACGGTTACGGGCATCCGCCTGTATAAATCGCTGTTCTTCTTCCCCTTCGTGATCAGCCAAGTTGTCGTCGGCCTTGTCTTCACATGGTTTTATGACCCGGCCTTTGGCATCCTGAACGTGGTGCTGGGATGGTTTGGTGCAGGGCCCGTGAACATCCTTGGCAGCGAAGGGACCGTGACCTACGGGATCATCCTTGCAGGCCTCTGGCCGCAAACCGCCTATTGCATGATCCTCTACCTCACAGGCCTGAACGCGGTGAACCCGGAACAAATCGAGGCGGGTCGTCTGGACGGGGCAAAGGGCTGGCGGATGCTCTGGCACGTTGTCTTGCCACAACTCCGCCCTGCCACCTTCATCGCCTTTGTCGTGACCATCATCGGCGCGCTGCGCAGCTTTGACCTGATTTCCGTGATGACCAGCGGCGGGCCGTTTGGGTCCTCCAAGGTGCTGGCCTATTACATGTTCGAAGTGTCGTTGTCCGAATACGGCTTCCGCATGGGATACGGGGCAGCCATTGCCGTGGTCCTGTTTGCGATCATGATGATCTTCATCACCTACTTCCTTTGGTCGATGTACCGCGAGGAGAAACGCTGATGTTCCCCACACCGCTTGACAAACGCCCGCCCTCTGCCCGTGTGACCTATCAGGCCTTCCTGCCGCTGGCGCTGATCGCATGGCTGCTGCCGCTGCTGGCTGTCGCCATCTTCTCCATCAAACCGGGTGCGGATTTCACCAATGCCAACTACTGGGGCGTGCCCTCCTCGTTCAACTTCATTGAGAACTACGGGCAGGTGTTTTTCAACTCCGACATGCCCAAATACCTGTTGAACTCTTTCCTGATCACCATTCCCACGGTGATCGGCGCCGTGGCCCTGTCCGCGATGGCAGGCTTTGCCTTGGGGGTCTACAAATTCAAAGCCAACATCTGGCTGTTCTTCATGTTCGTGGCAGGCAATTTTGTGCCGTTCCAGATCCTCATGGTCCCCGTGCGTGATCTGACGCTGGATCTGGGCCTCTACAACACCAAGACAGGTCTGGTCCTCTTCCACGTGGCCTTCCAGACGGGTTTCTGCACGCTCTTCATGCGCAACTTCATCAAGGCCCTGCCCTATGAGCTGATCGAGGCCGCCCGTGTCGAAGGCATCTCCGAGATCCGCATCTTCTGGTACGTGGTCCTGCCGCTGATGAAACCCGCACTGGCTGCTCTGGCCGTGCTGATCTTCACGTTCATCTGGAACGACTACTTCTGGGCCGTGGTCCTGACGCAGGGACCTGACAGCCAGCCAGTGACCGCAGGCATCACCGCCTTCAACTCCGAATTCCGCGCGATGTACCACATGATGTCAGCAGGCAGCATCGTGGCCGCCCTGCCCCCTGTGGCGATGTTCTTTCTGATGCAGAAACACTTCATCGCAGGCCTCACCCTCGGAGCTGTGAAGTGACCACAAAGACCTGGCGGCTGGATGATGCGCGGCAAACGCTGGCGCTGTCCTCAACGGCGGGCAAGATGCCGCAAGTGATCTACTGGGGCCTGCCCCTGCCACGGGATGAAGACCTGAACGAAGTCGCAGCGGCCAGCCAGTTGGACGTGACAGGCGGCATGCTGGATGAAAACCCCGACCTCAGCCTCTGCCCCGAAGCCGCGCGCAGCTTCCCCGGCCAGCCCGGCATGATCGTGCGCGATGCGGATGGCACGCCGCTGCTGCCCAAATTCACGCTGAGGGATGTGCAGGCAAGCGACAGCACGCTGACGATCACCTGTGAGGATTCACCCAACCGGCTGACCTACACCGCGCAGATTGTCCTCGACCCCAAAACCCACGTCATTGCCATGACCGCGCGGCTGAACGCCGACCGCCCGCTGCACCTGCATTGGCTCGCCGCCCCCGTCCTGCCCGCCCCACAAATGAGCGATGAGATGATCGACGTTGCTGGCCGCTGGTGCGGGGAGTTCCAGCTCAACCGCACCCCATGGTCCCCCGGCATCCGCTACCGCGAGAACCGCACGGGCCGCACCGGGCATGAACACTTCCCCGGCCTGATTGTGCCCTGCCGTGGGGCAACCAACGCCAGCGGGCAGGCCTATGCCTTCCACTACGGATGGTCCGGCGGGCACCGCATGATTGCCGAAGAACTCCCCGATGGCCGCCGCCAGATCCAGTTCGGGCACGCGGCCCGGATGGAAACCGCCCCCGCGACCGAATTTGCCACAGCGCCGCTCTATGCCGTCTATTCCTCCGACGGCCTCAACGGCTGCGCGGTCTCCTTCCAGCGGCACCTGCGCGACCGGATCGTGACATGGACCAAACCCGGCACCCCGCGCCCGGTGCACTACAACTGCTGGGAAGCGGTCTATTTCGACCATGACGTGCCCAAACTCAAAGATATCGCCACCCGTGCCGCCGCGCTCGGGGCCGAGCGTTTCGTGCTGGATGACGGCTGGTTCGGCCAACGCGACGATGACACCTCGTCGCTGTCCGACTGGGAAGTGGACCCGCGCAAGTATCCCGAAGGGCTTGGCCCCCTGATCGACCACGTGCACGGGGCTGGCATGTCCTTCGGTATCTGGTTCGAGCCGGAGATGATCAACCCCGACAGCAACCTCCACCGCGCCCACCCCGATTGGGCGCTGGGATCCGAAGACCAGATCCTCGGCCGTCAGCAAAAGGCGCTGAACATGGCCCTGCCCGAGGTTCGCGACTTCCTTTATGACCGCATCGCCGCCCTGCTGCGCGCCCATCCCATCGACTACATCAAATGGGACCACAACCGCGTCCTGCCCATGCCCGATGCCTGGCAGACCCGTGGCTCCTACGCTTTGCTGGACCGCTTGCGCGCGGACTTCCCGCAGGTGGAGATCGAAAGCTGCGCCTCAGGCGGCGGGCGCATCGACTTTGGCATTCTGTCCCGCACCCAACGGGTCTGGCTCTCTGACAGCAACGACGCGCTGGAACGGTTGATGATGCAGCACAACGCCGCGCTCTTCCTGCCCGCCTCGGTCACCGGCAGCCACGTGGGTCCGCGCACCTGTCATACGTCAGGCCGCCAGTTGGACATCGAATTCCGCGCATGGATCGCCGCCCAACGTCACATGGGGTTCGAGATGGACCCGCGTGAGTTGGACGCCCGTGAAGAGGACGTATTGCGGGAAGTGACCGCCTGGTGGAAGGACAACCGCCACTGGATGTTCAACGCCGATATCCTGCGCCTTGATGCCGCCGACCCCGCCGTCATCGCCGAACAGCAACTGGCCACGGACGGAAGCCGCTTTGTGATCTTTGCGGGCAAGGCCCGCACCTCCGCCCAGATCGCCCCGCGTCCACTGACACTGACCCGCCTTGACCCCGACGCCCGTTACCGCATTTCGCTGCGCAACCGGGGCTCTGCCTCGGTCCTGTCGCGTGGTAAGCTGGCACTGAAAGAACGCAGCGTTGACCTCACCGGCACCGCCCTGATGCACCAAGGCCTGACCCTGCCGTGGAGCTTTCCCGAAAGCATCTGGGTGCTGGAAGGCCACCGCCTGTGACCCGATTGGAGACAGATCAATGACCAAACGCCGCTCCTCGCATTGGTATGGCAAGCTCGACAAAGATGGCTTCATCCACCGCTCATGGATGAAGAACCAGGGCTTTCCCGATCACGCCTTCGATGGCCGCCCAATCATTGGCATCTGCAACACGTGGTCAGAACTGACGCCCTGCAATTCCGGCCTGCGCGATCTCGCCGAAGGCGTGAAGCGTGGCGTTTGGGAAGCCGGCGGCTTTCCCGTCGAGTTCCCGGTGATGTCGCTGGGCGAGACACAGATGAAACCCACTGCCATGCTGTTTCGCAATCTGCTGGCGATGGACGTCGAGGAATCCATCCGCGCCTATGGCATCGACGGCGTGGTGCTGCTGGGCGGTTGCGACAAGACCACACCGGGGCAGTTGATGGGCGCGGCCTCGGTCGATCTGCCCTCTATCGTCGTCTCCTCCGGCCCGATGCTGAACGGCAAGTTCAAAGGGCAGGACATCGGCTCCGGCACGGATGTGTGGAAATTCTCAGAAGCCGTGCGCGCGGGCGAAATGACACTGGCCGATTTCATGGGCGCAGAGAGCGGCATGTCCCGCTCCAAAGGTGTGTGCATGACCATGGGCACGGCCTCCACCATGGCCTCCATTGTCGAGGCGATGGGCATGGCCCTGCCCACCAACGCCGCCCTGCCCGCCGTCGACGCCCGCCGCATGGCGCTGGCGCATTTGACCGGCAAACGCATTGTCGAGATGGTGGAGGAAGATCTGAAGCCTTCTGACGTCCTGACCAAGGATGCCTTCATCAACGGCATCCTCGCCAATGCTGCCGTGGGCGGTTCCACAAATGCTGTAGTGCATCTGCTGGCGCTTGCAGGCCGCGTCGGTGTGGACCTGACGCTGAAGGATTTCGAAGTGGCCAGCGATGTGCCGCTGCTGGTTAACTGCATGCCGTCGGGCAAATACCTGATGGAAGACTTCTGCTATGCCGGCGGTATCCCTGCCGTGTTGGCGGAGATCAAACACCTCCTGCGCCCCGCCAAGACCGTACTCGGTGGCGACATTGCTGCGTATCACGACGGCGCGGAGGTCTTTAACCGTGACGTCATCCACGCCTTTGATGCGCCCGTCAAACCCGCCGCAGGCCTGCGCGTATTGCGCGGTAACTTGGCCCCTGACGGGGCCATCGTGAAACCCTCTGCCGCCACCGACGCGCTGCTGGAACACGAAGGCCCCGCCTATGTCTTTGAGAACATCGAAGACCTCAAAGCCAACATTGACCGTGAAGATCTGCCGGTGACGCCCGACACGATACTGGTGCTGAAAGGCTGCGGGCCCAAGGGCTATCCCGGCATGCCCGAAGTGGGCAACATGCCGATCCCGGCCAAGCTGGTGAAAGACGGCGTGCGCGACATGATCCGCGTGTCGGATGCCCGCATGTCTGGCACCGCCTTTGGCACCGTGATCCTGCATGTCGCCCCCGAAGCGCAGGCAGGCGGGCCGCTGGCGCTGGTCAAAACCGGCGACCGCATCCGGGTGTCAGCCAGTGGCGGCACGCTCGACTTGCTGGTCGATGACGCAGCGCTGGAAGAACGCCGCGCGGCGTGGCAGGCCGATGCGCCTTACTACACACGCGGGTATGCCAAGATGTATGTGGATCACGTGTTGCAGGCCAACGAAGGGGCCGATCTGGATTTCCTTGTGGGCAAGGACACCCGGCTGGTGACCCGCGAAAGCCATTGAGACGAGACCCGAATTTTTCGAAAAATTCGGCCAAAAGTTTTTGAAAACTTTTGCACCGAACCCCGAGGAGACACAGATGACCGCCACCTTCCACGATCTGAAAGGCAAATCCGTCTACATCACCGGCGGCGGCTCTGGCATTGGGGCCGCCCTCACCGATGGCTTCATGGCCCAGGGCGCGCAGGTGGCTTTTATCGGCCGATCCGATGCCAGCCCCTTCGTGGCAGAGATGAACGCCAAACACGGCCGCGCGCCGCTGTTTCTGCAAGGCGACATCACCGACACCGCCCATCTGCAAGCCACCATCGCGCAGGCGGCAGAGGCCCACGGTCCCGTCGATATCCTCGTCAACAACGCCGCCAATGACAAACGCCATACCACTGCGGAACTCACCCCCGACGATTGGGACTGGCTGCAAGCCATCAATCTCAAAGCCTACTTCTTTGCCGCCCAGGCCGTCGCCCCCGCCATGCAAAAACGCGGCGCAGGGTCGATCATCAACTTCTCTTCCATCAGCTACATGATGGGCAACGCAGGTTACCCGGCCTATGTCGCGGCCAATGGCGGCATTACCGCGATGAGCCGCGGCCTCGCCCGTGAACTTGGTCCCGATGGCATCCGCGTGAACGCGCTTGCGCCGGGTTGGGTGCTGACAGAAAAGCAGCTCGAAAAATGGGCCACGCCCGAGGGGCTTGCCGCGCACCTCGAACGCCAGTGCCTGAAAACCCACCTCGTCCCGCAGGACGTGGTCGATGCCGTCCTGTTCCTCGCCTCTGACACCAGCCGCATGATGACGGGCCAATGCCTTGTCGTGGATGGCGGCGTGGTTACGACGGGCTGATCATGGAGACATTGCGCACAGCCACTTGGATTGCGGTCGACTGGGGCACCAGCAACCTGCGCGTCTGGGCCATGGCGGGCGCGGAAGTCATCGCGCGGGCCCAAAGCGCGCAGGGCATGGGCCGCATGACGCGCGACGAATTCGGCCCGACGCTGGAAGCGCTGATGGTCGACCTCCCCGTCACCCCCGACACCCCCGCCATCGCCTGTGGCATGGTCGGCGCGCGGCAAGGCTGGACCGAAGCCCCTTACCGCACCATTCCCTGCACCACTCAGGACAAGACCCTGATCCGCGTGCCGGGCACCTCCCGACCCGTCCACATCATTCCCGGCCTCAAACAGCCGTCTCCGGCGGACGTCATGCGCGGAGAAGAAACACAGATCGCAGGCTTTCTTGCCCTCAACCCCGGCTGGGACGGCGTGATCTGCCTGCCGGGGACGCACAGCAAATGGGTGCATGTCTCTGCCGGGGAGGTCGTCAGTTTCCAGACGTTCCTGACCGGCGAATTGTTCGCGCTTCTGGCCGGCCATTCGGTCCTGCGCCACTCGCTGAACGGCAACGAATCCCGAGACGCCGACTTTGACGCTGCGGTCAGCGAAACGCTCAGCCGGCCGGAAAAACTGGCCGCCAGCCTCTTTGCCATCCGGGCAGGTGATCTGTTGAACGGCACGTCCGGGTCTGCCAATCGTGCGCGGCTTTCGGGTGCCTTGATCGGGGCAGAACTGGCCGCCGCCAAACCCTATTGGCTGGGCCAACAGATCGCCATCATCGGTGCTGCCACGCAATCCGCCCTCTACGCCCGTGCGCTGCAATCCCAAGGCGTGCCCGCCACCGTCACCGATGCCGACCGCATGACGCTGGCAGGCCTCACCGCCGCCTTCCGAGCCCTGAAGGAGACCATATGACCCTGCCCCTCATCGCCATCCTGCGCGGCGTCACCCCGGCAGAGGCCCCGGCCCTTGCCCAGACCCTGATCACCGCCGGGATCACCACCATCGAAGTGCCGCTGAACTCTCCCGATCCGCTGGACAGCATTGCCGCCATGGCGCGGGTGGCGGGGGACCGGGCGACTGTGGGCGCGGGCACTGTTTTGACCCCGGCGCAGGTCGATCAGGTCGCCGATGCCGGCGGGCGGATCATTGTCTCCCCCAACGCCAATGCGGACGTCATCGCCCAGACGAAAACACGCGGGCTGCAAAGCTGGCCGGGTATCTTCACCCCGACCGAAGCTTTCGCCGCCTTGGACGCAGGCGCCGACGGTCTCAAACTCTTTCCCGGCACCATGGCAGGCCCTTCCGGCCTTGCCGCCCTGCGCGCAGTGCTCCCCCCCGGCACGCAGGTCTACGCTGTAGGCGGCGCCGGGGCGGATAACTTTCGCGACTGGATCGCGGCCAGCGCAGATGGCTTCGGCATCGGCTCGGCCTTGTACAAACCCGCCCTCAGCCCAACAGAGGTCCACGCGCGCGCGACAAAAATCGTGACCGCCTACAAGGCCGCAGTGGCGTGAGCATCTTTGATCCCACCCCCTGCCGCCTGGGCGAAGGTCCGCTGTGGCTGCCCGATTGGCAGATGCTGATCTGGTTCGACATTCTGGGCAAACAGATGCTGGCGCGCCGGGACGGCAAGACGCAGGTCTGGCAGTTCGACCGCCACCACTCCGCCGCAGGCCGCGCCCAGCCCGACAACCTCATTCTGGCCTCTGAGGACGCGCTGTGGCGGTTCAACCTTGTGACAGAGACCCGCATCCAGCTGTGCCCTCTGGAAGCCGACAATCCTGTGACCCGTTCCAACGACGGGCGTGCAGACCCCTGGGGCGGGTTCTGGATCGGCACCATGGGCCACAATGCGGAGCGGGGAGCCGGCGCGATCTACCGCTATCACAAGGGTGAATTGCGGCAACTGGTCTCCGACATCTCCATCTCCAACGCCATCTGTTTTGCCCCCGACCGCAGCTGTGCCTACTACACAGATACCCCCACCCGCCGGATCATGCGTGTTGCACTGGACGCAGACACCGGCTGGCCAACGGGTGATGCAACGATCTTTGCCGATCTGCGCCCGGCCGAGCTGAACCCAGATGGGGCGGTGACGGACGCAACAGGCAACCTCTGGGTCGCCTGCTGGGGCGCGGCCTGCGTGATCTGCCTCTCCCCGCAAGGCACGGAAATCAAGCGTCTGCCCCTGCCCGCTGCGCAGCCCACCTGCCCCGCTTTTGGCGGCCCGGATCTGACGGACCTGATGGTCACCTCGGCGCACCACGGCCTCGACACACCCGACGCGCAGCAAGGGGCCACCTTCCGCCTGCCTGACATCGCTCAAGGGCTGGCCGAACCCATGGTCCTGTTATGAAACGCACCCTTGGCGTCTGCTATTACCCCGAACACTGGCCGGAAGAGACCTGGGCCAAAGACGCTGCCGCCATGGTGGCGGCGGGCCTGACATGGGTCCGCATCGGCGAATTTGCATGGTCCCGGCTGGAGCCAACATCTGGTACCTTCGACTTCGGCTGGCTCGACCGCGCCATCGCGACACTGGGCAACGCAGGCCTCAAGATCATCCTCGGCACCCCCTCCGCCACGCCGCCACGCTGGATGCTGGACCGCTTTCCCGACATGCTGGCCGTGGACGCAGACGGCCACCCCCGCAGGTTTGGCTCCCGCAGGCACTACTGCCACAGCCACCGCGGCTACCGGGACGCCGCGCGCGATATGGCGACCACTCTGGGCAAACGCTATGGCCGTGACCCGCGCATCCACGCCTGGCAGATCGACAATGAATACGGCTGCCATGAAACCACGCTGAGCTACTCCGCCGCCGCACGCGATGCCTTCCGCGACTGGCTGGCGCAACACTACCAAAGCATCGACGCACTGAACCGGGCATGGGGCAATGTCTTCTGGTCCATGGAATACGCAGATTTCGACGACATCGACCTGCCCAACCAGACCGTGACCCAGTCCAACCCCTCGCATGAGCTGGCCTTCCGCCGCTTCGCCTCTGATCAGGTCGTGCAGTGGAACGCCGCGCAAGTGGCCGCCCTGCGGCCGCTGACGGATGCGCCCTTGATCCACAACTACATGGGCCGTGAGATGGGTTTCGATCACCACGCCGTCGCCCGTGATCTGGATATCGCGTCATGGGACAGCTACCCGATCGGCTTTCTGTCGGACCGCCTTGAAGGGGACGCCGCGCATAAGGCGCGCTACCTGCAACAGGGCGATCCGGACATGCAGGCGTTTCACCACGACCTCTATCGGGGGCTGAACAACGGGCGCTGGTGGGTGATGGAACAGCAACCCGGCCCCGTGAACTGGGCGCCCTACAACCCGGCCCCCCTGCCCGGCATGGTGCGCCTGTGGTCATGGGAGGCGTTTGCCCACGGGGCCGAAGTTGTCAGCTACTTCCGCTGGCGGCAAGCGCCCTTCGCGCAGGAGCAAATGCACGCAGGCCTCAGACGCCCCGACGATGCCGCCGCCCCCGGTCTGGCCGAAGCGCAGCAGGTCGCCACAGAGATCGCCCAAATGCCCGATGTCGCACAAGCGCAAGCCCCGGTGGCGTTGCTGTTTGACTACCCCTCCGCCTGGAGTTGGGAGGTGCTGCCGCAGGGGGCAGATTTCAGCTACTTCCGCCTGATGTTCGAGACCTACCGCGCGCTGCGCTGTCAGGGCCTGTCCATCGACATCCTGCCCGCATCCACCACGGACCTCTCCGGATACAAGCTGATCCTCGCCCCCGGCCTCGCCACTCTGCCAATCGGGCTGGCGGCGGCCCTGTCCACCAGCAAAGCGGTCTGCCTTCTGGGCCCCCGCACCGGCCTAGTAACGCCGGACCTGACAATCCCACTGCCCCTGGGACCGGCCTTGCCCGGCCTCGACACCACGGTGACCCGGGTGGAAAGCCTGCCGCCCGGCACGTCACGCCCCGTGCAGGGCGGTGGCGCGCTGCGCCATTGGGTGGAAACACTGGAAGGCACTTCACCGGTGCAGCTATCATGTGAAAGCGGTGGGCCCGTTTTGGTCGGCGGCAAAAGCCTCCACTACCTTGCAGGTTGGCCCGATCCGGATCTCTGGTCGCGCGTTCTGGCGCTTCTGGCAAAACAGGTCGATCTGCCACTGACCCCGCTTCCCGAAGGGTTGCGCTTACGGAGCACCGCCAGCCACCTCTTCGCGTTCAACTACGCGCCAGAACCCATTGAATGGCATGGGGAAACCCTGGAACCCGCTGGTGTCGGCTGGTGGCCACTGTGAACAATGATCAGGGCGTGATGATCGACAGATTTGGCAGGCGCGCCACCAGTTCCATGTCCTCGTCATATTGCTCAGTCATGGCGTCGACCAGTTCGTCGGTCCAGCCGGGCATGTCGAGCTCTTCCTCGATCTCTTCTTCCAGCGCGAACTTGTCCAGAAACGCAGCAATCACCCGGCGCTTCTGCACTTCTGACATGTCCGGATGGCTGGCCAGATAGGACCGGAAGCGCTGCATACCCTCCTTGCTCATGATCGACATCAACAGATCAAAGCCACCGGCAATCTTGCTGCCCTCTTCCAGACCGGCCATCTGAAGGATGATCTCTGACCAGATCAGCGGCATATCCTCGTTGCACCAGATTGTAATGGGCACGCTCGGCACCGCTGCCCGGATCGCGGCAATCGTTTCGGACCATCGGATATCCATCGGCTGCCGGTTGCCCCAGAAGGCGTCGGGCTCTTTCCTGGTGGCAACCTCATACAGGATCGGCAGGAAGGTGGCCGGATTGCGCACCGCCATGAAGATCTGCATCTCATCCTCAGGAAACAGCGCCGCCATATGCGCCATGCGGCTGGCGGCAGCGGGATACAGGATGCCATTCTGCATTGCCGTGCCCTGCGTGCGAAAGAAATTCGGATCCGACAGGATCACCCGCTCCGCCTCTGCATCGCCCAGGATCACGTCCAGCAAAACCTCCCGCGCATCTTCCGACGGGGGCGATTTGCCCATGGCGTTCAGCGTCCCGCGCACCAGCCCCCGGTAGGCTTCCGGGTCCGGGATCACGACCCCCTTCTTGCCGAAAGCATCCCCATTGCGCAGCAACGATTGGATCAGCCGTTCCTGTTCCGTGTAATGAGCACCTGTGTGCAAAACCAACTGCATCTTGTGTGAAAGCCCCTTTTTTCACTGCGTTTGAATACCCTTTCGGGAAGCCCATGTAAAACAACAAAATAGGGCGGTGTCAGCAGGCGTATCCGCGCGCTCCACACGGGCACAAAAAATCCACCCAAGAGCGGTTCAGAACGCTTGCATCGCAAACGATGATCCCCTAAAGAACCCGCAGTCTGAAGGCCAAGCGCCACGGACACCAAACGCAACGCCTGCGTTTGCCCCTATAGCTCAGCTGGTAGAGCAACTGATTTGTAATCAGTAGGTCCGCGGTTCGAGTCCGTGTGGGGGCACCATTAATTCTCATAAATAATTGATATTACAAGATAAAATTGGGTGATAAATTTTCGGACCCCCGTTTAGTCCACCCTTTTCGCTGCGATGCTACATGCCCTTATGTTCCACAATGCGCATGTTGATTGAATCAACTGATGATTTTGACCTAGCATAATGGCCTCTCGGGAGACTTGTCGAAACCTGAGGGCATCGCGTTGCTCTCCAATCATGGAGAACATCGTGATGAGGATACTCTCAAAACGTCAGGTGAAGGAGCTTGTTCTGTACTCACCTCAACACATAGCCCGGCTGGAGAAGGCAGGCCAATTCCCCAAACGGGTACCGCTGGGCCCGAACCGGGTGGGCTGGGTTGAGAGTGAAGTGCTGGACTGGCTTCAGGAACGCTTGGCGCAGCGAGAAGAACCAAACCGACACTCCTGATTTCAGGAGCTGGATGGCCGGGGTTGCAAACCCGGCCATCCTTTTCATTGAAAAACTGTTAATTTCTCGTGTCCACATCTTGTGCGGTTCTGCTTTCGTTCCTACATCTATTGGATGACTTTTGATAAAGTAGAGATATGAGAAGAATCCTTTCAATCGACGGTGGTGGAATTCGCGGTACGTTTCCAGCGGCGTTTTTGGCCAGTCTAGAAGAAGATCTTGAACATCCCATTGGTCGCTATTTCGATCTTATCGCATGAACTTCAACTGGCGGCATCATTGCAATTGGATTGGCTCTTGGTTTGTCGGCCAAAGAGATTTTATCGCTTTATGAAGAAAACGGACCGGCAATCTTCGGCCAAACTGAAGGCGGAGCCAAGGGGATCATTACCAAGATTGGTAAGACGGCGAAGTGGGCTGTTTGGGGACCAAAGTACGACACTGGACCGCTAGAAGATGCGCTTGGTAAGGTTCTGGGTGAACGCAAGATAGGAGAGGCAACTTCTCGCCTTATGGTTCCAGCTTGGCACACCAAACTTCAAAAGGTCTACATCTACAAAACAGCCCATCATGAGCGTCTTAGCACCGACTACAATGATTTAGCCGTAGATGCGGCGCTCGCGACTGCTGCAGCGCCAAGTTACTTCCGAGAACATATTACGGCGCGAGACGTCGGACTTGTCGATGGTGGGGTTTGGGCAAACAACCCGACGGGGATAGCGGTTGCCGAAGCAATTGGCACCCTTGGCTGGAATGCTAGTGAGATTCGGGTTTTGAGCGTCGGATGCCTGGAAGATGTAACTGAAATGCGAGACGCCTACGGCGCTGCACGACTGGCCTCAAAACTAGCTGGCTTGTTTATGGCAGGCCAATCACATGGCTCAACTGGCCTGGCACATATTCTGACCGGTGACGTCGGCGGAGCTGACCACAAGGCAATTTATCGCATTAGTCCGCCAGCGCCGGATGGGTTTTACAAATTAGACGACACCCGGCGCATCAAGGATTTGAAAAGTAGTGGCGTTGCGGAGGCCAGAACGGCAAAGCCTGATCTTCTGAAGGCGTTCTTTGCCGTACCGGCAGATGAATTCGAGCCAATCTATTCGTTATGAGGAAAAACTATGAATAAGCAAATTTCAAATCACGAAGAAGTCTTGGAAGCGATTGCCGAGGCGCTGGACATACCTGAACACTTGGATGCACTCGCTCGAAAGCGCTATAAATCGCTAGGTGAATGGTTAGAGCGTCCACAATCAGGGATTAGGCAGTTTGAGCCTGAGATTTATCCGCAAGGTTCTTTTGCGCTAGGAACGGTCATCCGTCTGATCAGCCCCACTTGAGTGGTCCAATTTGATTGTTAGTGCATGATCGGCCTTTGGTCCATCTGGACAATGGTTTC
>NZ_CANMQS010000009.1 GCF_947500075.1 uncultured Sulfitobacter sp.
GCCCGGTAGGTGGCGGAAAGCCGGTTGAACTGAACCGGATCGGGCCCCACAAAACAGGCCTTGTCGAGCCGCACCAGCGTTGCCGGGGGCAATCCCGCCCATTGCAGTGACCCGATGGTCGTGACCCCGGTCTGCACGGCGGCAATTGCCTGCTCCAGCGTCTTGCCGCCCGATGAGGGCACATAAATGATGTCGGGCGCTGATCCGTTGCCCACAGCCGCCATGGCCTGCTTCATGCCTTCAGGCGTGGTGTTTGCCGGCACCGATGGCAGTGGATCAACCCGCGCCTTTCGCGCGCCGCGGGTCAGGGCCGCATGCGCGCGCGGCGCAAGGGCACTGGCGGTTTCAAGCATCGTCACCCGTCTGGCACCGCTTTGTTTTGCAAAGCGCAGAACGGCCTGGGCCGATTGCGACGGTGTCACACCAAACACCCAGGCCCCCGTCTTGGCCAAAGCCGCGTCGTTCGACAGGGTCATCACCGGGACACGTCCCGCCGCCTGCACCACAGATGGCGTCTGGTCCCGAAAGAGCGGCCCGACGATAACATCTGCGCCCTTGGTGAGCGCGGTTTGGGTGGCTGCGGCCGCTGTCTGTGCGGTCTCCCCGCTGTCAATGACTTCGGTCCGACCCCGCTGGCCGGAAAGATCCTCAACCAGCCAAACCGTTTTGGCCATCTGCTGACCCAAAGGGGCGCGTGGCCCGGAAAGGGGCAGCAGCAAAGCCACGCGATTTTTTGCACGCTCCGGGCTGCGCGTTGGAATGCGCCCCTCGCCGCAGGCCGCTAAAACGGACAGGGCCATCAGCCCCGCACCCATTTTTCGTCGGCTTGGTCTGTGGTCATGTGTCATGGTTATCCTCCATTCCATGGACAGTGATTGCGCGGGCCTACCCCACAAGCGAATTCAGATTGACGATGGGCATCAGGATGGCGAGCACCAGCAACATCACCACGCCCCCCATCGCCAAAAGCACCAAGGGCTCCACAAGCCCGACAAGCGTCTTCACCCGCGCCTGCAAATTCTCCGCCTGATCGTCAGCGAAACGCCCGAGCATCTGGGGAAGCCGCCCGCTCGCTTCGCCACTGGCGATCATGGTGATCATCATCGGGGGAAAGTCCTTTTGCCGGGCAAGTGCGTGTGACAATGCCACGCCATCGCGCACGTCTTGCACAACGGCGCGCAGGCGTGCGCGGGCCACACTGTTGGCAACGGTTGAGGTGGCCGCCCCAAGGGCATCAGCCAAGGCAACACCGCTTTGGGTCAGGGTGGCAAGTGTGCCGGTGAACTGCACAAGCGTCATCTGGCGGCTGAGGCCCAGCCGCCAAAGCATCCCATCAATCCCGCTCCGCGCTGCAGGCCGCTGCGCCGCCACAGTGCCCCCTCCAACGACAGCTGCAATGCCGCCAAGGATGAGAAATCCATGACGGGTCAGACCATCACTCACCGCGATCATAAGCTGCGTGAGCCGGGGCAAATCCGCCCCCCGCGCCGCGAAGACCCGCACGATGTCCGGCAGCACAAACACCAGAAGTGCCAGGATGACAGCAAGCGAGACAAGAATAAGGATCGCCGGGTATATAAGCGCAAGCGCAATGGTCTGCCGGTTCCGCTGTCGGCTTTCAACATGCTCTGCCAGACGTTCGAACACCGCACCCATACGCCCTGCCCGTTCCCCCGCTTCGACGGACGTGAGGAAGTAGCGATCAAACCCCTGCCATTGCAGGCTGAGCGCCGCACTCAGACTTTCACCATCCATGATCGACTGGCGCAGGCTGATGCAGAAGCCTTTCAGGCGCGCGCCGCTCTGCCCCGCAATCGCAGCCAGCGCAGCCTCCACCTGCACACCGCTGCTGATCAGCGTGGCCATCTGCCGTGTGAAGACGGTGAGATCCGCAATGGAAAGCCCCCTCGCCTTGCGGCCAAGAAGCTCCCCCGCAGGCAGCGCAAAAACGCCCCGCGTCTCTGCGACATCCATCGGAAGCAACCCACGCCCCCGCAATACAGCCCGCGCGGCGGCCGGATCACTGGCTTCAATCACCCCTGTGGAATACCTTCCCGAAGGGTCAGCCGCGCGGTACCGAAACCGGGTCACGCACCCGCACCAGAGGCCACATCAAAAACGACACGCGCAACCTCTTGCGGTGTTGTGAGACCCGCGCGCACCTTCTTGACACCATCCGCCAAAAGCCCCGCCCCGTCACTTTGCGCCAGGGCGGCCAGCTCATTTTCCGGCGCACCTTGTGCAATCGCCTGTTCCAGCGGCGGCGTGATACAAACAAGATCATAAAGCGCAATACGGCCCCTGAACCCGGTCCCGTCGCAGCCATCGCACCCCGCCCCGACCTGTGTCTTCTCACCCACGCTGAGCCCGCCTTGCAGGAGCGACGCTTCTGCCACGCTCAAGGGGTGTGGACCGGCACAATCCGGACAGATGCGCCGCACCAGTCGCTGCGCCAGTACCCCGCGCAACATGGGCGCAAGAAGGAACCGTTCAACACCCAGATCAATCAGTCGCGCGATGGAGCCGATGGCGGTATTGGTGTGAAGCGTCGAAAGAACCAAATGCCCTGTCATCGCGCTTTCCACGGCGATCCGCGCCGTTTCACCATCGCGGATTTCGCCGACCATGATCACATTTGGGTCCTGTCTGAGGATCGCACGCAGGCCGCGGGCAAAGGTCAGATCTGTTGCTGTGTTGACCTGCATCTGCGAAATGCCCGGAATGGCATATTCAATCGGATCCTCAATCGTCATGATGTTGGTTTCCGACCCGTTGAGCGCATCCAGCCCGGCATAAAGGGTCGTTGTCTTGCCTGACCCTGTCGGCCCGGTGACAAGCAACAGACCGTCAGGTCGGCGCAACATTCTGGTGAAGCTTTCCAGCGTTGCAGGCGCCATGCCCAACGTCCCGATGCCTGCGCGGGTCTGACTGCGGTCAAGCAGACGCATCACAACCCGCTCCCCATGCTGGGCGGGGATCGTGGAGATCCGCGCATCCAGATGAAACGCTGCCACCCGAAGGGAGACGCGCCCATCCTGCGGCAGACGTTTTTCGGCAATGTCCAGATTGCCCATCACCTTGATGCGGCTGATCAGTTGCGGCGCGAGTGCGCGATTGGATGTCAGCGCTTCGCGCAGCAGACCGTCGACCCGGAAGCGTACGA
This sequence comes from uncultured Sulfitobacter sp., assembly GCF_947500075.1. GTDB lineage: Bacteria > Pseudomonadota > Alphaproteobacteria > Rhodobacterales > Rhodobacteraceae > Sulfitobacter. The sequence goes on from NZ_CANMQS010000009.1 coordinate 3,164, forward strand.
CAAGCCTCTCCTCCTCCACCTCAATATGGATATCGGAGGCACGGGCACGGATGGCTTCCAGCAGCACGGCATTGATCAAACGCACCACCGGCGCATCTGCGCGCTGATCAAGCAGATCATCCACCGCCGCAGCGCTGTCAGCCAGCGCGGACAAATCAGCAGACGATGCGCCTGCATTTGCCTCTTCGGCAGCCCCTGCCGCCGCGCTTGCGCTGTCACGGTACGTCTCTTCCAGCGCCTGCCGAAATGCCTTTGATGACACCCATCGTGGCGTGAGACAGCGGCCTGAAAGGCGCTGCGCTTCGGCCAGCGCCGACAGGGGTGTTTTCCGGGTCATCAAGCATGTTGCACCATCACCGCTGATGATGATCTCATGGGTTCGGGCGAAGGCGTAGGAAACAGCGGGCATCATCGGCTCTCCAACAGGAACCGCGCCGATACGACACCCGGCTCAGGGCGGCGCCCGATCTCTGCGGACAGAACGCGCACCCGGTCCTGCCCCGTCAATTGGTCCAGCCATCCAATCATCGCGGCGAAAGGCACGTCATCCAGGGACACTGCCAAAGCTGAAGCGCCCTGTGGATCCAGTCTGCGGATGTCCAGCCCTGCCCGCCGGGCACTGTCCGCCACCCGGTTGCGCAGCGGTGGAAGATCGGCAACTCCGTCCACCGCAGGCGCGCTCGGCAAGACATCAAGTACGGAAAGTACGATGTCGATCTTGCGGAGATAGGCAAAGCTGTCTTGCCGGCTTGCCATGGCCGGAATGACACCCATCTGAACACCACCAAGGACGCCGATGACCAGCGCACTCCCTTTAAGAAGCATCCGCTCACGAAGACTCAACGCGCGCTTCATCCTGACGGCCTCACAATAATCTCCATCTCAGCACGGCCATCCGTGCGGGTCGCAGCACCGCTGGTGACGGTGAGGCCCTTGGCCTGAAGTTTCATTTCCGCCTCTTGCAACGCGCCAAGATCGCTTGCCGTGATCAGCACTGACAGCGCACCAGTGGCGTCATCGTACCGGAGGTCCCGAAACGTCAGGGAGGCACCGGACGCGAGCCCGGCTGTTGTTGCGCTGAGCAGCGACAGAAAGGGATCTGCGCTCTGTTGGGGCGGTAGGGTCCGGGTCAGGCGGGCCATGATCACATCGGTGGGTTGGGTGATCTTCCACGGGTCAATCCCGCGTTCAGCAAGCCGCGTCTCGACAGTGGCCGCACGTGCGCCTGCCACTTTCGCCAACGCCATCGCGTCCAGCTGGACCAACCCAAGCTGGGCAATGCAGGTGGCCCCGCCGGCAATCAGGGCAAACCGCCCCAAACGCCGCCATTCATGGTGATGCAGCCGATGGGATGCTGGCCGCAAATCCATCTTAAGAAGCGCCGGATCAAGAACGGGCGCATCTTCAATCCGCCGCGCGATCTTGAGGCCAACGGGTGGTGTGCCATGCCACAGGTGCAACTCGGGCCGTCCCTGCGCCCGCCAGAGGTCTGCCAGAACATCTGTCCGAAGGGCGATGCCGCCGCCATCTGCAAACCGGAGATAGGCACATGCCTCTCCACACCAGAGCGACCAGGCATCGGTGTCAAAGGGGGGCGGCACGGCCAGATAATCTGCCAAAACAGGGCCGGGTGCCGTGCTGGTTTCCAGCGCAACCTCAACAAGTCCCCTGTCCACAGCCGCGCACAAGTAGAGCCCTTCGGTCATCTCCGGCCCCAATACCAGTTGCGTTTCTTCAAGGCTGGCGCCAAGGACCGGCTCCGCCGCGAAGGGCAAGGCAGCGCGCCGTTGGCGGGCAGTCTTCAATGGCAAAGGCACACTGAGAAGATGCACCGCGGCACCCGGCAGAACATGGGGGGATGGGCAACCGGAAGCCGCGGCAAGACGCGCAAGATGCCCTGCAAGGATCGGGTCGCACGCCAAAAGCCCTGGGTCCGGGCACGGTGCGACCAGTGCTGTGGACCGACCTGGGGGACACGATCCATCATCCATGCTAACATATTGATTTAGCATATTTATTTTCCTTTACGGGGCGAAAATTCGCGCCTATGTACCCTGAGATACGTCAGTCGAAAGGAAATAGTTTCATGGACCAGACACACGCAGGCCTGTGCAGATCTCAACACGAACGACAAGGCGATGCCGGGGTCACCCTGATCGAAATGATGGTTGTCCTTGTGATGATTTCGATCGTTGCAGCCTTGATCGTACCAAATGTCATTGGCCGCCCGGATGAAGCCCGCGCCACGGTTGCCGGAACCGATATGCGCTCAATTGCGAATGCCTTGCAGATCTACCGGCTGGACAACGGCAGCTATCCCACAACCGCGCAAGGCCTTTCGGCCCTGGCCAAACGGCCCGTCAGCCCGCCGCTGCCCCGCATCTGGCCGGAAGGTGGCTATCTGCCTGATGTACCGGTTGATCCCTGGGGGACACCCTATGTCTACACCGCAACCGGCAACCAGTTTGAGCTGACATCGCTGGGCGCGGATGCGGCCCCCGGCGGCGACGGCGCAAATGCGGATATCCCGCTGCGTGACCGGGTGGCGCGCAACGACACATGAGACAGCACCAGCCTGCGCACCGCCGACGCGATGCCGGCGTCACCCTGATCGAAATGCTGGTTGTTCTGGCGCTTTTTGCTGTGGTTTCCGGCGCGGTCGTGATGTCCCTGCCTTCAGGCAGGGCAACCACCTCTGCCGAGGTTGGTACAGCAGCGTTTGTCTCTGACCTCAACCATGCGGTGAAGCTGGCCTTGTCAGAAGGGCGCGGGTTCGGGATCGCGGTGGAGGACAACAGCATCCGCTTCCTGCAACGGTCTGATGAAGGCCCATGGCGTGCTCATCTGAACCCCGATCTGGCTCAGGTGAAACTTTTTCCCGCAGGGGTCCGTATCTTTGATCAAGCGCGCCGTAACGGGGTGGATTTTGTGGTGTCAGCAAGACTGCTGCCAGACCAGGAACACCCGCTGCGTGTGAGGTTCGGGGACGTCAGCACGGGCCCAATTGTCACCTTTGACGGGCTGGCAGTCACGGTCGAGGACGACAGGTAAGGAGGGACAGATGCTTCGGGACACACAAGCGGGTTTTACGCTGCTGGAAACGCTTGTTGCGCTTGCCGTTCTTGCTGTGTCGGCGTCTTTCCTGTTGTCCGCCACCGAAAGCCATACCCGCAACACCGCAGCGCTTTCAGACCGGATGATCGCCTTGTGGGTCGCACAGAACAGAGTGGCGCAGATCGAGGCAGGACTTTCCCGGCAACCCGGCAGCATCACAATGGCAGGTGCATCCTGGCGCATTCGCACTGCTGTCACGGGCACATCCGACGCAGATCTTTTGCGGCTCACCGTCGGGGTCGCACCCGAAGGGGATCCCGGTGCGACGATGGCCAGCTTGACCACTTTCATCGATGCAAAGCGCCGCCCATGATCAGATGGCGGCCCTTTGTTTTGCTCCGTGTTGGCATTCTGGCCGCCTGTGGCCTGTCGATTGCCATGGTTGCCACGCCTGTTGCACGGCACATGGCGGGGATTGTCCTGCTTGAACGGCAGCCCACACCCCGCTTGCCGCAAGCGGCACCCGCTGCATCAGTGGACATCACCCCGATCCTTGCCTTTGTGCCATTCGGACGGACTGCACCTGCGGCACTGCCATCAGGCACATCTGACCAGACACCCCCGGATCTGCGGCTGAAAGGCATCTTTGCCGCCACATCCGAAGGCTCTGTTGCGATGCTTGAAGTGGATGGAGAAACCGCGCTCTACCGCGCCAGCCAGATGGTGACAGATATCTACGAACTCACCCTGATCGGCGCGGATTTTGTTGAGTTGTCGAGCCCGCAGAAAACGATCACGCTCTACTTCGATGATGCCCAGATCACCGACACCCGTCCCAAAGAAAAACCCGGCGAGGACCTGAATGCGCGCCTGCTGGAGCAGATCAGCGCAAACCTCGTCATCCCGGCCCTCTACGAAAAACCCGCCGCGCCGGAAACGACGTCTGAGTATATCGACTACTGGCGCAACCGCATCCGGAAGAACCCCCAGGCCGTGCTGGATGAAATCGGTCTGACACCCACGCGGGATGGCTATGTCATTGCCTCGAAACATGACGTGGGTGTGCGTCTTGCCGGGCTGAAGGCGGGCGATCTTGTGCGCACGGTCAACGGTCAACAGGTCGGCAATCTGGAAGATGACCGGCGCTTCTATGACCGCGTCGCGACCAGCGGGCAGGCGCGGCTTGAAATTGAACGGGGTGGCAAGATGCTGACCCTTTCCTTCCCCTTGAGGTGAAACATGAGACTGCTGCGTGTCCTTTTCCTGCTGTGCCTGATCGGCTGCCCGCCTGTTTGGGCGGCGGATGATGACGCAACCTACACCATCAATCTGCGCCAGACGGACGTCACCATATTGACCGAACAGATATCCGACATCACCGGGCGGACCCTGATCGTGCACCCTGATCTGCGGGGCGAGATCACGGTTGTTTCAACAAACCCGCTGGATGCGGCCGGGGCCTGGGAGCTGTTTCAATCAATCCTGCGGGTGCGCGGGTTTCATGCGGTCCAGAGCGGCGCAATCTGGCAGATCATTCCACTGGACGCGGCCCGCGCCGCAGCACAGGTGGTGGCAGAACCGGGTGCGACCGGCAGTCAGGATTTCGTGACCCGCACCCTGCCCCTTCAAAACCTGCCGGCCACCGAAGCCGTGCGCGTGCTGCGCCCGCTGGTCGCCAGTTCCGGGACAATTGAAGCGCTGGAAAACCCGAATGCCATACTGATCACCGACACCGCTGAAAGCGTGCAAAAGCTGATTGACGTTGCACTGGGGCTCGACCGCAACGAAACCCGCGATTCCCGCGTACTACAGTTCCGCCATACACAGGCAAGTGTTGCGGGCGCGGCCATTGTCGAGGTGCTTGGCGTGAACCCGAACGGTGCGCGCCTCTCTGTCGATCCCGGCTCAAACACCTTGCTGGTGCGCGGCACGGCAGAGCAGTTGGAAGAAGTCGAGACGCTGGCCCGGTCCATGGATGTGCCCCCTGTCCGCAATCCCCAGGTGGCGTTGAACACACGGGTGTTTCCCCTGCGCTTTGGTCAGGCGGAGGAAATCGCAGCGATTCTGAATGCAACGCTCAGCGGGAATGGCACTGCCGTGACAAACGCCGTTGCGCAAAACCTTCAGCAAGAAGGGCTCGCAGCCGCAGCGCCCGCTGCGGAGGCCAAAGACGTGACTGTTGCCGCCGATGTTGCCCAGAATGCCATCGTTGCCCGCGGGACGCAGGCCCAGCTTGATGAGGTCGCCGCCCTCTTGCAGCAACTCGACCGCAAGCGCGCGCAAGTCCTGATCGAAGCCGCCATTGTCGAAGTCTCGGGCGAAACGGCGCGGCGCATCAGTACGCAGCTGGGTTTTGGTGATCTTGCCCCTCCCGGCGGGTTGGCCGCGACCTCATTCAGCAACGGCGGCGCTGGCCTCGGTTCACTGCTGGCGGCCCTTGGTGCGCCGAATGCAGCCCTTGTCACGGCAGGCGGCAGCCTGACCTTGGGCGGCGGGGATTTTGGCCTGCTGGTGCAGGCGCTGAGCCAGAACACCAGCGCAAACCTGTTGTCCACCCCCTCGCTGATGACGCTGGACAATCAACCTGCCTCTATCGTGGTGGGTCAGAACGTGCCGTTCCGCACCGGATCATTTGCCACTGACGGCAATACTGTCCAACCCTTCACCACGATCGAACGCCGTGACGTGGGGCTGACCATGAACGTGCTGCCCCGGATCAATGACGGTGACACCGTGCGGCTGGACATTAGTCAGGAGGTGTCTTCCCTGGTCAATGCCAACATTGAAGGGGCCGCCGATCTTGTCACCAACCGGCGATCAATTCAGACAAGCATCCTCGCGCAAAGCGGCGCCACTATCGTGCTTGGCGGTCTGATCACCCGCGACGACCTGAAAAGCCTGCAAAAAGTGCCGGGTGTCGGGGACGTGCCGATCCTTGGTGAACTGTTCAAATCCCGCGGCCGCAACAGCACGCAGCGCACATTGTTTGTCTTTCTCAAACCAACGGTGATGCGGTCAGGGCAAAGCCTGAAGGCAACATATGACGCCCGGCTCAAAGCCCTTGACCGGGCGCGGACAGCAACACTTGAAACACCCAAAATCCAGTCACAGGCAACCAAACCTGTCAGACTGGAACTCGGTGGTATCTACTAATCAGAGAGACATATTGGGGGAAAATCAGTTTTGAACCGGACACAGCCCGCACAACCCGATCTAGAGAGCCTGATCGCACGTGTCGCACTGCGCGACAGACGCGCCTTTGATCAGCTTTATGCCGATGCCTCTGGCAGGTTATTCGCCGTTGCCTTGCGGATCATGAAAGACCGCGCCGAAGCCGAAGATGTGCTGCAAGAGGCCTTCATTCGCATCTGGCAGAAATCCGACAGCTTTCGCCCCGGTCAGGCAAAAGCCATTTCATGGCTCATCACCATCGTGCGCAATCTGGCCATCGATAAACTCCGCGCGCGGCAGATGCCCGTGGCCCCGATGGAAATGGCGCAGGACATCGCGGACGAAAACCCCACGCCCGAAGCGGAAGCCAGCAACACCGAAGTCCGCGCCCAGCTTGATGCCTGTCTGGAAGAGCTTGAAGTGAACCGCGCCGAGGCGATCCGGTCTGCCTACATCGAGGGCTATTCCTATCAGGAACTGGCAGCCCGTTTCGACACACCCCTGAACACCATCCGCACGTGGCTGCGGCGCAGTCTGCTTCGGCTGCGTAATTGTCTGGAGCAGACCTCGCCATGACTGAATCAATGCCCACCCCGGACGCAGATGACGCGCTGGCGGCTGAATACGTGCTTGGTGTTCTGGACGACACCGAACGACAAGCAGCCGCACAGCGCGCCCGGACGGATGCCGCGTTTGCCGCCAGAATATCAGTTTGGGAAACCCATTTGGAAAACCTCAACAACGACTACGGCACGCAGGCCCCGCCAAAACACGTGAAGGTTCAGATCGACCGCAGGCTGTTTGGCGCCCCGCCACGGCGCGGGCTGAACTGGATTGTGACCGGGCTTGCGACGGCTGTTGTGCTCCTTGGCCTGTTCCTTTTCCAGACAGATCAGTCACCGCAACCCGATCTGCGTGCGCAGTTGAAAAGTGACGGCTCGGCCTATGCGTTTTCTGTTGCGGTTGACCTGGACGACCGCCTGCTTGAGATGGTGCTGACTGCGGGCGCGCGCCCAACAGATGGCACGTTTGAACTGTGGTTGATCCCCGAAGATGGCGCGCCGCAATCGCTGGGCATCTTCGCCTCTGGCGATGCACTCACCCTTGCGCCGCAGGTCCGCCTGTCTGCATCCAGCACCTTGGCCGTCAGCCTTGAACCTTCCGGCGGATCCCCAACAGGGGCCCCGACGGGTCCTGTCCTGGCAGTTGGAGTGCTTGCAGATGTTTAAAGCGTTTCTGAGAATTCTCGTTCTAAGTCATTCTGTTGCGATGACCGCCCATGCGCATGAGTTCTGGGTTGAACCCGACCGGATGATGATCCCGGAAGGCGGTGTCATGGCGCCGGTTCTAAGGATCGGAGAGCAGCTTTCGGGAGAAACTTACCGGTTCCAGCCCCAGGCTTACGCCCAAGCCATCTGGAGCGGTCCGGCTGATCAGGTCGATTTCAGCCGCTGGCCGCTCTCCGGGCCAAAACCGGCATTCCGCGCCTTTGCCCCCGGACTTCACAGCGTTGCTGTCGCAACCTTTCCCCAAAAACTCACCTACGCGACACCGGACGATTTTCGCGCGTTCCTTGTTGAGGTCGGGCGGGAAGATCTATGGCCATGGGAGACGGCCAGCCCCGCAGCACCGATCCAGATCCGGGAAACCTACCGCAGATATGCCAAGACAATTGTCCACTTCACGGCACGAACGGGCATGGATCGCCGGGTCGGCCTGAGACGTGAGTGGGTCTGGGACACAGACGCCTTTGTGCTGTTTGACCGGGAAGCCCCGAAAGCAAACCAAAAGACCAAGGTTACATGCCGCGCAGGGCCGGCCCCTCAAGCCGTGACTGAAATCCACATGGTGACAGGACAGGACGGAACGATCCGGCCGGTTTTGCCCTCCGGCGGTCGGTGCCTGATCAATACTGTTTTCATGGAGAAGGACGCCGGACAGGACATGTGGAAGAGCGACTGGGTATCGCTGTTCCTGTTGGTGCCCTGAAGAAAGGGTCTGCCACAACACAAGACGCGGCTGAGCCTGCTTTAAGAGTGCTCTTCCGGGTCTTTCTTCAGAAGGTCGTACTTGCGCAGCTTCACATACAGCGACTGCCGCGAAAGCCCCAACATCTCTGCTGCCGCCACGCGGTTGTTCGAGGTCAGCTCGACCGCAGTTTCAATGCACATCTTCTCAATCACATCTGTGGTCTTGGCCACGATGCCCTTGAGCGTTTGTGACCCGATCAATTCAATCACCGACCTCATGTCGACATCGGTGATCTGCTGGCTGGACTTGCGCACCATTTCCGCCCGGCTTGCATCACGGACCACCATGGCAAACACTGTCTCTTTGGAACCCGTAAGCCGTGCAGTCGAAATCTCCACCGGCACTTCAACGCCGTTCTCACCAATCAGGCGGGTCGCATAGAGCCGCATCGCACCGGTCCGGGTCGCATTTTCAACGATCACGTTGAAATCAACCGATCCACGGCCCAGGAAATCCGTCAGGACGCGCCCTTTGACCGCCTGCGCATGCACGGCATCCGTCAACCGCAGGAAAGCCTCGTTCGCGCTCAGGATCTGTCCCGCCTTGCTGACGAAGATAATTCCGTCCGTGCTGCGCTCAAACAACCCGGTCAGTTGTTCATCCAACACATCGGAGCGGACGCTCGCGCCCTCTTCGTCCATGATCTGGCACAGCAACATCTGCTCACCCGTGGTCCGGAACACTGTCGGGCGCAGAATGAAGGCCCGTCCTTCAACGGTGCGCACCCTCACCTCCCCGCCGGACTGGCTGGAGGCGATGCGCGTCAGCGTTTCAATCATCGTGTAATCGCCGGGCGTTTCCAGCATCTCTGCAAGGTTCGCGCCAACAAGATCACCGCGTTGCTTGTCCAGCATCGACATCGCGGCGGGATTGCAATCGACAATCTCACCTTGGCTCAACGTCACAAAAAGCGTGCCGCGGTCGGTCGCGGCCATCAGCACGCGGAGGCGGGTTTCATATTCCCGCTGCGCCTCATAATCCTTTTCAAGCGCGATCTGAGCCGCCACAAGCTGCTGCTGCATTTCTGCGACGGGGCGCAGATCCTGGCCCAGCATCAAGATCGCACCATCCGTACCGATCCGGTGAAAGCTGTATCGCATCGGGAATTCCTGCTGCGCGCCATTGGCCGAATGGTTCAACTCAATCGGCCGCACCATCGCGCCGTTCCCTTCAAGGAACTCAGCAAAGCGGTCTTCGAACTTGGGCAGGGATTCAACGGTCAGATGATCCCGCAGGGATTGCCCTTCCCAGCGTGACACACCGGAGTGCATCTTGAAGTTGGGATTGCTCAACACGCCCAGAACCGTACCGGTGCTGGATACCACAAGCGCCAGATCGGCAATCCGGGAGATAATCTCCGACACGATCTCCGGTTCGATCATCGGGATCAGGCCGCTTGTCCAGGTCATTTCGCCCTGAGACATCATGCCCGCATCTCCACCATCGCCATATCGCCGGTTGCGACGCGGTCGGTGAGGGCCTGCTCACAAAAGGCCATCGCGCCACCCAGGCTGCTGGTCACCATATCTGCCCCGGTGAAGGATTGAATGTCTGCCACGTGTTCCAGAATGCTACCGCCGATAATCACCGGCGTGCTCCGGCTCATTGCTTTCGCAGAATCCACTAAATCACGCAGCGGATCAAGACACTTCCTGCCCGACCCTGACAACATGACCCCGGCATAGTGGCCGGTGGTCAACGCCGCTTTCAACTTTTGCGGGGTCAGCTCATACTCCAGCAAGACCGGCGCGCCCCTGTGGCGCAACTGCCCGGCAAGAACGGTTGCGCCAAGGGTGTGTTGAACCCCATCGGGAACCCCGACCAGATACCCCGGTCGGCCATGCAAACGCGCACCGTCCAGAACACCCCAATCGGCTTCCATCCGGCGCAGCAATCCTTGCAGCCGCGCGCAGCCGATTGTGACCGCACCAAAAGCCAGCTTGTCCGTGCACCAAAGTTCCCCCAGACGCTGCGCCACTGCAGGGATATAGTTTTCCGCAACCTCCGCATGGCTGATACAGGCCCGGCGCATATCGCGCAGAACCTCCTGCATCCCCGCCGGGTCCGGCGCAAGGACAGCTGAAGACAGGTGAGAAACATAGGTTTCGAGGAGTTTTCGACGGGCCTGAGCCTCCCGTAAATCAGGTGCAAGCAGGCTGATCGCCTGCAAGGCAATCCGGTTGACCTCATGCGAGGCCAAAGACTGCGCTGGGTCGGTAGGTTCAGGCATGCCTTCCTCCCTGACACTCCAGACGATTGTCTGTTAGAAAAGTAAAAAACCAGTCACATGGTCCAACAGCGACACTATAATGTCAAATCAAATTGACAGAATCAAGGCGATCTCCGGAGAAGCCCTTATTCTATAAGCGGAACGATCATTCTGCGACCTGTCTAGTTTGCAAACAACCTGTAAATTAAAATTGACACTTTTGTGCTTTCCTGCCAGATTTTGGACAGACATTCGCGTCTGGGGGAGCCATGACAGACAGTACAGCCACACCTGCCAGCCACCACCCGCTCTATACGCCGGACCAAAGGGCACGGCGGGATGGAACGGTTTGGACCCTTGTGCAGGGCATCCTCGCACCGGCGCAGTTTGTGGTGTTTGTCGTCTCCCTCATTCTGGTTCTGCGCTACCTGTCGACGGGCGACGGATATGCGGCGGCAACAGCCTCCATCCTGGTCAAGACAGGCTTTCTCTACCTCATCATGGTGACCGGTGCGATCTGGGAAAAAGTCGTTTTTGGTCAATGGCTTTTTGCGCCTGCCTTTTTCTGGGAAGACGTCTTCAGCTTTGCCGTGATCGCCTTGCACACTTTGTACCTCTACGGGCTGATCTGGGGCGGCATGCCGCCTGAAACCCTGATCGCAATCGCGCTGGCAGCCTATGCCGCCTACGTCGTCAATGCGGGCCAGTTTGTGTGGAAGCTCAGACAGGCGCGCCTGCAGGCGGAGGCCGCCGCATGAACGATCAATTCACGCCCCCGCCAACCCCCGGCTGCCGCAATGCACCGATTCTCAAACAGCGTGGCCAACGGGAGGTGTTCTGCGGGCTGACCGGCATCATCTGGCTGCATCGCAAAATCCAGGATGCCTTCTTCCTGGTCGTCGGATCACGGACCTGCGCACATCTGCTCCAAAGCGCGGCGGGCGTGATGATTTTTGCGGAACCACGATTCGGCACGGCGATTCTCGAGGAATCGGATCTGGCCGGTCTGAACGACGCCCATGCGGAGCTCGACAAGACGGTTGAGCAACTTCTTGCCCGCCGTCCCGACATCCGGCAACTGTTTCTGGTGGGCTCCTGCCCCTCCGAAGTGATCAAGCTCGATCTCAGCCGCGCGGCAGAACGCCTGACCCAGCAATTCGCGCCCGCCGTGCGCGTGCTGGAATACTCCGGCTCCGGCATCGAAACCACCTTCACCCAGGGCGAAGACGCCTGTCTGGCCGCGATGGTGCCTGTCCTTCCTGCCAGCGATGCACGCGAATTGCTCGTCGTCGGCGCGCTGCCCGATGTGGTGGAGGATCAGATGCTCGCCCTTCTGGACGGTCTGGGCGTCGGCCCCGTGCGCGTCCTGCCCGCCCGCTCCATCGACGCAGAAGTCGGCATCGGCCCCAACACCGTCTACGCGCTCACCCAGCCGTTCCTCACAGAAACCCACGCCGCGCTTGAGCGCCGTGGCGCGCAGCACCTCGCCGCACCTTTCCCCTTCGGCGACGAAGGCACAACCGCATGGCTGCAAACCATCGCCGACGCATTCGGCGTCAGTGCTGAGACGTTCGCCGAAGTCACCGACGCGCCCCGCCGCCGTGCCCGTGCCGCCATCGCGCAAGCTTCTGCACCGCTGAACGACAAATCGGTCTTCTTCTTCCCCGACAGCCAGCTTGAAGTCCCCCTCGCCCGTTTCCTCACCCGCGAATGCGGCATGTCGGCCGTCGAAGTCGGCATGCCCTACATTCACGACGCCATCCATGGCCCCGACCTCGATCTGCTGCCGGAAGGCCCGCAGATCTCCGAAGGACAGGATGTGGACCTGCAACTCGATCGCTGCCGCGACGCGCGCCCCGATCTGACCGTCTGCGGCCTCGGCCTCGCCAACCCGCTGGAGGCAGAAGGCCTCTCCACGAAATGGGCCATCGAACTCGTCTTCACACCTGTCCATTTCTACGAACAAGCCGGCGATCTGGCGTCCCTCTTCGCCCGCCCCCTGCGCCGCAAAGCGATCCTCAAACATGAGGGGGTAGCCGCCGAATGACCCTCCCTCTTTTCTCCAAAAATATCCCGGGAGCGCGAGGGCTGGCCCTCGCATCCGACACCCGCATCACCCACAGGACGCGCAGATGAAGCTCACCGTCTGGACATACGAAGGCCCGCCTCACGTTGGTGCCATGCGTGTCGCCACCGGCATGAAGGGCCTGCACTACGTCCTGCACGCCCCGCAGGGTGACACCTATGCGGACCTTCTCTTCACCATGATCGAACGCCGCGATCACCGCCCGCCGGTGACCTACACCACGTTTCAGGCCCGCGATCTGGGTTCCGATACAGCGGGGCTCTTCAAGAAAGCCTGCCAGGACGCCTACGACCGTTTCCAGCCCGAGGCGATCATCGTCGGCGCCTCCTGCACGGCAGAACTCATCCAGGACGATCCCGGCGGTCTGGCCGAAACCATGGGCCTGCCGGTCCCGGTGATCCCGCTGGAACTGCCCAGCTACCAGCGCAAGGAGAACTTCGGCGCGGATGAGACCTTCCTCCAGATCGTCCGCCATCTTGCCAAGCCCATGCCGAAGACGGAGCGCGTCAGCTGCAACATCATTGGCCCCACCGCTCTGGGCTTCCGTCATCGCGATGACGTGCAGGAAATCACCAACCTGCTTTATGAGCTGGGGATTGAGGTCAACGTCACCGCCCCGATGGGTGCCACCCCCACCGGCATCGCCCGCATGGGTCAGGCACATTTCAACGTATTGCTTTACCCCGAAACGGGGGAGCAGGCCGCGCGCTATTGCGAAAAGACCTTCGATCAGCCCTACACCAAGGTGATCCCCATCGGTGCGGGCGCGACCCATGACTTCATCGCTGAAATCCGCGCACTCTCCGGCTCCAAGGCAGAGATCGACACCGATCGTCTGCGCCAATCCTGGTGGTCCCGCTCCGTGGACAGCACGTACCTCACCGGCAAGCGCGTTTTCATCTTCGGCGACGGCACCCATGTGCAAACCGCCGCCCGCATCGCCCGCGACGAGATGGGCTTCGAAGTGGCGGGCATCGGCTGCTACAACCGTGAATTCGCCCGCCCCGTACGCGCCTTGGCCAAGGAATACGGACTGGAGGCGCTGATCACCGACGATTACCTCGAAGTCGAGCGCGCCATCGAAGAACTCCAGCCCGAGATGATCCTCGGCACCCAGATGGAGCGGCATATCGGCAAGCGTCTGGGCATCCCCTGCGCCGTCATCTCCGCCCCCGTCCACGTGCAGGATTTCCCCGCGCGCTACTCCCCGCAGATGGGTTTCGAAGGCGCGAACGTCATCTTCGACACATGGATTCACCCGCTGGTCATGGGGCTGGAGGAACATCTCCTGCACATGTTCCGCGAGGATTTCGAGTTCAACGACGCCGCAGGCCCGTCCCACCACGGCGGCCACGCGCCCAAACCTGCCGAAGCGCACAGCAATGAGGCCCCCGCGCCTCAAACCCAAACCGCCCAATCCGGTGAGGTCATCTGGCTCGATCAGGCCGAACGCGAGCTGAAAAAAATCCCCTTCTTCGTGCGCGGCAAGGCCCGCCGCAACACAGAATCCTTCGCAGCCGAAAAAGGCCTGCACGAAATCTCCATCGACACTCTTTATGAGGCGAAAGCACACTTTGCGCGATAACGTCGATCATATCCCCTACCGCGTCGTGCTTCTGACGCTGGACCGCCACGCAGCGGGCCCTGCCGCGCGCGCCGCACCGCGTCTGGCAACAGAATTCGCTGGGTTGGAATTGTCGATCCACGCCGCAGCCGAATGGGGCAAGGACGATGCGGCCCTCGACGCCGCACGTGCCGACATCGCGCAGGCCGACATCATCATCACCTCCGTGATCTTCCTCGAAGAGCATATTCAGGCAATTCTGCCGGACCTCAAAGCCCGCCGCGATGCCTGCGACGCGATGGTCGGCATCATCGCCGATCAGGAAATCGTACAACTGACGCGCATGGGCGATCTGGATATGTCCCGGCCCGCCTCCGGCGTGATGGGCCTGCTGAAGAAACTCAAGCCATCGAAGAAATCCGGCTCCTCCGGCCGCGACATGACCAAGATGCTGCGCCGCCTGCCCAAGATCCTGCGGCTGGTCCCCGGCAAGGCGCAGGACCTGCGCGCGTGGTTCCTGACTATGCAGTACTGGCTCGGTGGCTCGGACGAGAACATCGAGAGCCTCGTGCGCTTTCTCATCTCCCGCTATACCCACCGCCCCGAATGGCGCGGCGTCGAGGCGGCTTTGCCCGTGGAGTACCCCGAAGTTGGTCTTTTCCACCCCGATCTGCCCGGCCACCACATCACCACCGATCCCGCCACCCTGCCTCACACGCCGGGCGCGCCAACCGTCGGTGTGCTGATGCTGCGGAGCTATATCCTTGCCGGGGACACCGCGCACTACGCGCACGTCATCCGCACGATGGAAGCACGCGGTTTGAACGTGATCCCCGCCTTCGCTGGCGGTCTGGACGGTCGCCCCGCGATGGACGCCTTTTTCGGTGGCCTCGACGCGATGGTCTCCCTCACCGGGTTCAGCCTTGTCGGCGGCCCCGCCTACAACGACAGCGATGCCGCCGTCGACGCACTGCAACAACTCGACATTCCCTACATCGGCGCGCAGCCGCTGGAATTTCAAACGCTGGCGCAATGGGCGACGGGTGGTCAGGGCCTCAGCCCGGTTGAATCCACCATGCTCATTGCCCTGCCTGAAATCGACGGCGCCACAAACCCAACCGTGTTCGCCGGCCGTCACGGTCACGATGGGTGCAGCGGCTGCGCCCACAAATGCAGCGCCGTGGGTGACGTCAAAGCCATGGCCCCTTGCATCGAACGCATTGACGCGCTGGCCGAAAAGGCCGACCGCCTCGCGCGTCTGCGCCGGAAAAAGAACGCAGAGAAATCCGTCGCCGTGGTCCTCTTCGGCTTCCCGCCCAACGCAGGGGCTGTGGGCACCGCCGCGTATCTCTCTGTATTCGAGAGCCTTTTCAATACCTTGAATCGCCTCAAGAAGGAAGGCTACGACGTCTCGCCGCCCGCCACAGTCGATGACCTGCGCGAAGCGGTCCTGCACGGCAACGCCAAAACCCACGGACAAGACGCCAACATCGCCGCCGCCGTCAGTGCCGACCAGATCGTCGCGCGGACGCCATGGCTGGACGAGATTGAAGCCGTCTGGGGCCCCGCCCCTGGCCGCATTCAATCAAACGGCCGCGATGTCTTCGTGCTCGGGGCACAGTTCGGCAAGGTCTTTGTCGGGGTGCAGCCCACCTTCGGCTACGAGGGCGATCCCATGCGCCTTCTCTTCGAGAAAGGCTTCGCCCCCACCCACGCCTTCAACGCCTTCTACCAGTACCTCAAACATGACTTCGAAGCTGACGTCGTCCTGCATTTCGGGATGCATGGCGCGCTGGAGTTCATGCCGGGCAAGCAGAATGGCCTGTCGGGCGCATGCTGGCCTGAGCGGATGATGGGTAACCTGCCCAACGTTTACCTCTACGCGGCCAACAACCCATCCGAAGCCACACTGGCCAAGCGCCGCAGCAATGCGGTGACGATCACGCACCTCACGCCGCCTCTGCAATCGGCGGGCCTCTACCGTGGTTTGGCTGACCTCAAAGACAGTATGACCCGGTGGCGCGCGCTGCCTGCGGATGATCCCGCCCGCACCGATCTGACCGATCTGATTGCCGCCCAGGCCGAGGCTGTGAACCTTGACGGCAGCGACCCGGATACGCTCTGGCTCAAACTCCTGGAGACCGAAGACGCGCTGATCCCGGACGGTCTGCACATCGTTGGCAAACCGCTCTCAGACGACGCCCGCGCTGACCTGCTGAACCTGATGGAATTCGCCAGTGACGAGGACCGCGCCCGCGCCGACGCCAATCTGGCCACCGACCATGAGCTGCCCGCATTGATGCGCGCGCTCAACGCCCAATTCATCGCTCCGGTCCCCGGCGGCGACGTGATCCGCGCGCCGGAAATCCTGCCCACGGGCCGCAACATCCACGCCTTTGATCCCTTCCGCATGCCAACCGCCTTCGCGCTGCTGGATGGCAAAGCGCAGGCCGAGGCGTTGATCAAAACCCATGAGTCCTTGCCACGCACCGTCGCTCTGGTGCTTTGGGGCAGCGACAACATCAAATCCAACGGCGGCCCGATTGCACAAGCACTTGCGCTGATGGGCGCGACCCCCCGTTTTGACACCTATGGCCGCCTTTGTGGTGCGGACCTCATCCCGCTCGCCGAACTTGGCCGCGCGCGCGTCGATGTGGTGATGACGCTGTCCGGCATCTTCCGCGACCTGCTGCCCTTGCAGACCAAATTGCTGGCCGACGCCGCACTCAAATGCGCCGAAGCCGATGAGCCCGGTGACCTGAACCCCATCCGCGCCCATGTGCTGGCCTTCATGGCCGAAAACGGTTGCGACATCAAAACCGCAGCACTTCGCGTGTTCTCCAACGCCGAAGGCGCCTATGGCTCCAACGTGAACCAGCTTGTCGACAGCTCAGCCTTCGACGATGACGCAGACCTCGCCGACGCCTACCAAGCGCGCAAATCCTTCGCCTATGGCACCGATGGCGAAGCGTCACAGCAATCCGCACTGCTGCAAGACACGCTGAAGAACGTCGATCTCGCCTACCAGAACCTCGAATCCGTCGAACTGGGCGTGACCACTGTCGATCACTACTTCGACACGTTGGGCGGCATTGCATCAGCGGTCAAACGCGCCAAGGGCACCGATGACACACCTGTCTACATCGGCGATCAGACGCGCGGCGCAGCCACCGTGCGCACGCTCCAAGATCAGGTCGCCCTTGAGACCCGCGCGCGCAGCCTGAACCCGAAATTCTACGAACCGCTCTTGAAGCATGGCCACGAAGGCGTGCGCCAGATCGAGGCGCATATCACCAACACCGTCGGGTGGAGCGCCACCACCGGCAAGGTCGATCCATGGGTTTACGAAAAACTGTCTGAGACTTTCGTGCTGGACGACGAGATGCGCCAGCGCCTTGCGGATCTGAACCCACAAGCCTCGATGCGGATGGCAAATCGCCTGCTCGAAGCTTCCGACCGCGACTATTGGCAACCCAACGAAGAGACGCTTGCGGCGCTGCAATCGGCAGCGGACGCCATTGAAGACCAACTTGAGGGCATTGCAGCCGAATGACCTTAAGCAACAGAATTATAGGGATAAAACCATGAGCCCACTCGACAAAGGAATTCCAAGCCTCCGCGGACAGGACGGTGAAGGATCCGTTCAAGTGCATCAGGACGACAGCACCAAGATTGAGGGTGCCAAGGTTTTTTCTGTCTATGGCAAAGGTGGGATCGGGAAATCCACGACCTCTTCCAACCTCTCGGCGGCGTTTTCGATGCTGGGCAAGCGGGTCTTGCAGATCGGCTGTGATCCCAAGCATGACAGCACCTTCACGCTGACCGGCACACTTGTGCCCACGGTGATCGACATCCTCAAAGAGGTCGATTTCCACCCCGAAGAACTGCGCGCCGAGGATTTCGTGTTCGAAGGCTTCAACGGCGTGAAATGTGTGGAGGCCGGCGGGCCGCCTGCGGGCACCGGGTGTGGTGGCTATGTTGTCGGCCAGACGGTGAAACTGCTCAAACAGCATCACCTGCTGGAAGACACCGATGTGGTGATCTTTGACGTGTTGGGTGATGTGGTCTGCGGCGGGTTTGCCGCTCCGTTGCAGCACGCCGACCGGGCGTTGATCGTCACCGCCAATGATTTCGACAGCATCTATGCGATGAACCGGATCATTGCCGCCGTTCAGGCAAAATCGGCCAACTACAAGGTGCGGCTTGCGGGCTGTGTGGCCAACCGCTCCAAGGATACGGACGAAGTCGACCGTTATTGCAAGACCGTCGGCTTCAACCGCATTGCGCATATGCCCGATCTGGACGCCATCCGACGCTCGCGTCTGAAGAAAAAGACACTCTTTGAAATGCCCGACGATCAGGAAGTGGTCGAGGTGCGCAAGGAATACATCCGTCTGGCCGAAACGCTCTGGAACGGGACCGAACCACTGGCCCCTGCCCCGCTGCCGGACCGGGAAATCTTTGAATTGCTGGGGTTCGATTAAGTGACCTATGAGGCCACCAGAAACCGGGTTGAAACCTACTTCGACCGCACGGCGACCCGCACATGGGAGCGTTTGACGTCTGACGCGCCTGTGTCGGGCATCCGGGCGACCGTGCGCGCAGGCCGGGACCGGATGCGCGAAGTCATTCTGAACGGCTTGCCGCAGGATATGACCGGGCTGCGGGTGCTGGACGCCGGTTGTGGTACCGGCGCGCTTGCCTTTGAAATGGCCAAACGCGGCGCGGTGGTTGTGGGCGTCGATATCTCCCCTCAACTAATTGATATCGCAAAGAAACGTACACCGGAACACCTCAACCGCCACATCTCCTTCCGTGCAGGTGACATGTTGGATGACCGTCACGGCACTTTCGACCACATCGTCGCCATGGACAGCCTGATCTACTACTGCGGCCCGGACATCGCCGCGATCCTCGAAGGGCTGCGCCCGCGTCTGCTGGGCAACATGATCTTCACCGTCGCCCCGCGCACACCGCTTTTGATGCTGATGTGGCGCGCGGGAAAACTCTTTCCCCGCTCTGACCGCTCCCCCACCATGGTGCCGCACAGCCCTGACCGGCTGTCGAAGGCCCTGAGCGAAGGCAACCTGCGGGACATCGAACGGGTGAGCTCGGGCTTCTACATCTCCAACGCGCTGGAGTACCGCCCATGATCGTGACCCGCAATCTGGTGAAGAACATGGGGCTGCGGATGCTGCCGTTCTCTGACGCGGTCAGTGATCAATTGCCCCTGTCGCAGCTGCTGCGGTTGTCGTTGTTTCAGATCTCTGTGGGCATGGCCGCTGTCATGCTTTTGGGCACGCTCAACCGCGTGATGATCGTCGAACTCAGCGTGGCCGCCACCATCGTCGCTGCGATGATCGCGATCCCTGTGCTGGTCGCCCCCTTCCGCGCGCTTTTGGGGTTCAAATCGGACAATTACCGCTCCGCCATCGGGTGGAAGCGTATTCCCTACCTCTGGTTCGGCTCCATGTGGCAGTTCGGCGGGCTGGCGATCATGCCGATGGCGCTGCTGGTGCTGTCCGGGGATCAAACCATCGAAGTCGGCCGCTGGGGCGAAGTGGGCGCGGCACTCGCCTTCCTGCTGACCGGCCTTGGGATGCACATGACGCAAACCGCAGGTCTGGCACTGGCGGCAGATCGCGCAACCGACGAAACCCGGCCTCAAGTCGTCGCCTTGCTCTATGTGATGTTCCTGATCGGCATGGGCATTTCCGCCATCATCATTGGAACATTACTGCGTGATTTCAGCGCCTTGCGCCTTGTTCAGGTGGTACAGGGCGCCGCCGTCGTGACCCTGCTGCTCAACGTCATCGCCTTGTGGAAACAGGAACGCGTCGCCCCGATGAGCCAGGAAGAACGCAGCGCCCCCATGCCACAGTTCAAGGACGCATGGCACGATCTGACCTCCGGCACTGAAGCAGGTCGCCTGCTTGTGGTGATCTTTCTGGGCACGCTGGCCTTCAACATGCAGGACGTGCTGCTGGAACCCTATGGCGGCGAAATCCTCGGGCTTTCCGTTTCTGCCACCACACTGCTGACCGCGCTCTGGGCGCTTGGCGCGCTGGTTGGCTTTGGCCTTGCCGCGCGGTGGCTCAAATCGGACACACATCCACACCGCATGGCCGCCCGTGGTATCCTGATTGGTCTGGGCGCTTTTTGCGCAGTGATCTTTGCCGCCCCCATGAACAGCCCAACGCTGTTTTTCGCCGGTGCAGGAGGCATTGGTCTGGGCGGCGGATTGTTCGCTGTAGCGACGCTGACCTCCGCCATGGCGCTGGATACACAGGGCACCGCCGGCAAGGGCCTCGCCCTTGGTGCGTGGGGGGCGGCACAGGCAACGGCGGCTGGCGTGGCGATCTTCATGGGCGGCGCGCTGCGCGACATCGTAAACTCCGCGGCCACATCCGGCGCCTTGGGCGAAGCCCTACAATCCCCCGCCACGGGCTACTCGGTCGTCTACCACATTGAGATCGGCCTGCTGTTCATCACGCTCATCGCGCTGGGGCCTCTGGTCCGGGCGCGCCCGCTTTCAGACACGACACCCCTTCCCAAGGGGCTTGCGGATTTTCCCACATGATCCGCTTCATCCCATCCCGCGCGAGACCCTCGCGTCACGACACGCACACCACGGAGGACTAAAACATGGTTGGCACAGAATTCTTCGGCAACTTCGATCTGGCAAGCGCCGCGATCTGGGGTTTCTGGATCTTTTTCGCACTGCTGGTGTTCTACCTGCAAACAGAGAACATGCGCGAAGGTTATCCGCTGGAAACAGACGATGGCGCGCCTGCACCAAACCAGGGGCCGTTCCCGGTGCCAAAGGACAAGACCTTTGTCCTGCCCCATGGCCGTGGCGAAGTAACTGTGCCTTCGGGTCAACATCCTGACCGCCCCGTGCTGGCGCTGCAACGCACCTCAAAGGCCGCAGGTTCTCCTTATGTGCCGACCGGTGATCCGATGATGGACGGTGTCGGCCCTGCCTCCTGGGCCCCGCGCCGCGATGTGCCGGAGCTTGATGCCCATGGCCATGTGAAGATCAAACCGATGACCAGCCTGCCGGACTTTGCTTTCTCCGCCGGGACAGACCCGCGCGGCAAACCGGTTGTCACCGGCGATGGCGAAGTCGTGGGGCGCGTGATCGACATGTGGGTGGACGTACCCGAACAGCTGGTCCGTTACCTCACCATGGATGTGAACCCCGAAGGCTCCGGTCAGACGCGGCTCATCCCGATCAACTTCGCGCGGATCAAAAGCGACCGCGTCGTGGTCCGCTCGCTCTATGCCCATAACATCGCGGGCATTCCAGGCATCAAGAACAGCGAAGAAGTGACCCTCCTCGAAGAGGAGAAGGTCATGGCCTACTTCGGCGGTGGAACGCTTTACGCCGACCCTGCCCGGATCGAGCCTCAGATCTAAGAAAACCACATCGCCGGACCTGCCCAGCCACAGGTCCGGCGCACCAACCCAGGGATAGCTGTCATGCACCATGATGATTTCAAATTCGAACCCGTCCCCGGCCTGCCAGAGGCACTGCCGGATGACGAACATATCCTCTGGCAGGGGCGTCCTGATGCGATGCGTCTGGCCCGTGAGGGGCTGAAACTGAATTGGGTGCTGGGATATTTCGCGGTGCTGACGATCTGGCGCATCGGGGTGTCCTCCACCACCGTGCCAATCAGCGAAGCGATCTGGCATGGGGTGCCTTTTGTCCTTGCTGCCGCAGTCGCGGCCCTGCTAATCATCACGATGGCCTATGTGCAGGCCCGCAGCACCGTCTACACGCTGACCAACAAACGCGTGGCCATGCGCATCGGCGCTGCACTCACCATGACGCTGAACCTGCCCTACGTCTGCATCGCCAACGCCGCCGTGCAACAGCGCGGGTCCGGCCACGGCACGCTGTCGTTTGAGCTTCTGGGCGACGCCCGGCTCAGCTATCTGATGACATGGCCGCACACGCGGCCCTGGCATTTCGCCCGCACGCAGCCTGCGCTGCGCGCGATTGCAGACGTGGCAAAGGTGGCAGAGATCTTTGCCGAAGCGGCCGAAACCCGCGTTGCCACCCCTCAGGTCACCCGTGTCAGCCCCGGCGCTGACCCGATTGCAGCGGAGTAAATGTGATGAGCCAACCCACCGCATCCCTCGCCAATCAGATGAAAATGCGCGACCGTGAAATGGTCCCGCGCTTTCTGGTCCTTGCCATGTTCGGTCTGATGGGCCTGTCACTGGCACTGGTGACATTCGCACAGCTGACCGACCAACCGCTGCGCGGCGTTGTGCCCGCAAGCGCCGTGACCCAGTCGCGCCAGATCACGCTTGAAGGCAGCCGCAACACCGGCGTTTCGGTGCTGGACGCGCAGGGCACTGAACTTGCGCGGTCTGATCTGAACAAATCCGGCTTCATCGACGTGATCTGGGTCTCCATCAGCCGGGCGCGCAAGATCAACCGTATCGAGGGCAATCCGCCCTTGACGCTGGTGCGCCGTGAAAACGGCCACACCGCCATTATCGACCCTGCCACCAACTGGTCCATCGAACTTGTGGGCTATGGGGCAGACAATGTCGCAGCTTTCGCCAGGCTGCTGGACTAAACGCTAACCAAAGGGACAAACCAATGGGACTTCTGACCAGAACTCGAGAACAAGCACCCTGCACCGTCACCATCTCGCACCGTTTCGAGGAGCTGTCGGCGCATGTGAAATTCACCAACGGCGCCGTGATTAACCCCGGTGACAGCGTCCTCGTCCATGGGGCCGAAATCATGGCCCCCTACGGTGAGATCATCGAAGAGGACCGCACCGCCACCATCACCCGCGCCAGCGGGCTGGAGCGGCTCTGGACCCGGATGACCGGGGATTTCGAATTCATGGAACTGTGCGAATTTTCCTTCTCCGAGGAGGTGCTGTCATGAACGCCCACTCCAAAACCCCCGACCATTCTGCCTATGCCGCCACTGCCGAAGAGGCGATTGCCGCACAGGACGCGCTTGATGATGGTCCCATGACGTCCGAAAAGGCGACCGAAGTCGCGATGCAGAACACGCTGCTCACGCCGCGCTTCTACACCACCGATTTCGATGAGATGGACGCGATAGACGTGACACCCGTGCGCGCCGATTGGGACGTGCTGATCGATCAGATGAAATCAGATCCGAACAAAGGCCATTTCAAGAAAAACGAAGACTGGGACACCGTCGATTGGGACGGGATGGAGCCGAAGCTGAAGGCGGAGTTCATCGACTTCCTGATCTCCTCCTGCACGGCGGAATTCTCAGGCTGCGTGCTCTACAAGGAAATGAAGCGCCGTGGCTCGAACGAGGACATCACAACCCTCTTCCAGCTGATGGCACGGGATGAGGCGCGGCATGCCGGTTTCATCAACGACGCCCTGCGCGAAGCGGGCATTCGCGTGAACCTTGGCTTCCTGACGCAGCAGAAGAAATACACCTACTTCCGCCCCAAGTTCATCTACTACGCGACCTATCTGTCAGAAAAGATCGGCTACGCCCGCTACATCACCATTTTCCGCCACCTGGAGAAGCATCCCGAACATCGCTTCCACCCGATCTTCAAGTGGTTCCGCGAGTGGTGCAATGATGAGTTCAGCCACGGCGAAGCTTTCGCCCTGCTGCTGAAAACAGACCCTAAGTTGACCCAAACGACTGGCAACAAGCTGTGGATCAAGTTCTTCCTCACTGCCGTTTACTCAACAATGTGGGTCCGCGACCACCAGCGGCCTCTGTTCCACGAAGCACTGGGCGTGGACACCACCTGGTACGGGCAGGAGGTTTTCCGCAAGACGTCCGAGATTTCCAAACAGGTCTTCCCGATCACACTGGACATTGATCACCCGCGCTGGCGTCCGAACCTCGACAAGATGGAAGCGGCCTCCCGTCAGGTGGCCGAAGCCAAGGAACGTGGCGGCATCGGTGGCATGATCTCTCGCATTGGGGGTATGGCCAAAGCGGCAACCGCCTTTGTCGCGCTCTACACCATCCCCGCCCACAAACATCAGGTGCCTGCGTCAACGCGCCTGGAACCTGCGTACTAAGGAAAACCATGTCTCCCTGGATCGCCGCATTGATAGCCGTATTCGCCTGGTGGTTCTTCACCGGGGCAATCCTGCTGTTGGTGCGGCGGGCCGATGCGGGGGACGCGGTGGCGCATGGTCGCAACGTGTTCCTCACCGTGCCGCTTCTGGCGATTGGCGCGGCAGGCGTGGTGGTATCCTCCTCAGAGCTGACCGTGCTCAACGTCTACATCGCCTTCCTGTCCACGCTGCTGATCTGGGGCTGGATCGAACTGGCCTTCCTGTCGGGCGTCATCACCGGCCCCGAACGTCGCCCCTGCCCGGTGGGGCTGACCCCTGGCGACCGTTTCTACCGCGCCTGGCAGACCGTCAGCTATCACGAACTGCTGCTCGCCTTTGCACTGCTGGTCCTCGTCACGATCACGCGGGGCGCAGAAAACACCTTCGCCTTCTGGACCTATCTGATCCTCTTTGTGGCGCGCATCTCGGCCAAGCTGAACCTGTTCTTTGGCGTCCCGCGCATCAACACCGAATTCGTGCCGCGCACGCTGGAACACCTCAAAAGCTACTTCCGCACCGGCCCGATCACCATGGCCTTCCCCATCGGCATCACCTTTCTGTCGATCGCCGCGGCCTGTTTTGGCGAACGGCTCTATGCCGCGACGCTGCCTGCCGATGCCATCGGCTTCGCCCTGCTGACCGCTCTGGCCAGCCTCGCAACCCTCGAACATTGGCTGATGGTGGTGCCGCTGCCTGATGCCAAGCTCTGGCGCTGGATGCTGCCGGAAACGACACAATACCAAGACAAGGACAAGACCCATGAACTTTGATGCCCTTTTCCAGACCCAACTTGATACCTTGAAAGAAGAGGGCAATTACCGCTATTTTGCGGAGCTTGAGCGCAAAGCGGGCAAGTTCCCCAAGGCCGCCAACCACGTGGATGGTGAGACGCGCGATGTCACGGTCTGGTGTTCAAACGACTATCTGGGCATGGGTCAGAACCCGATTGTGATCGACGCCATGTGCGAAGCCGTCCAGCGGACGGGCACCGGTGCCGGCGGCACGCGGAACATCTCAGGCACCAACCACGATCATCTGCTGCTGGAGCGCGAACTGGCCGATCTGCATGGGAAAGAAGCGGCACTTCTGTTCACCTCCGGATACGTCTCTAACTGGGCCGCGTTGTCTTGTCTTGGCAGCCGGTTGGCGAATTGCGTGATCCTGTCGGATTCCGGCAACCATGCCTCCATGATCGAAGGCATTCGCCATTCGCGCGCACAAAAGGTCATCTGGAAGCACAACGATGTCGCCGATCTGGAAGCCAAGCTGGCCGCCCTGCCCGCCAACGTCCCGAAAATCGTCGCGTTTGAGAGCGTCTATTCCATGGATGGGGACATCTGCCCCATGCGTGAAATCGTCGAAGTGGCCGAGAAATACGGCGCCATGACCTATCTTGACGAAGTCCACGCTGTGGGCATGTACGGCCCGCGTGGCGGTGGCGTCAGTGAACGCGAAGGCCTCGCCGACCGTATTACGCTGATCGAAGGCACCCTTGGCAAAGCCTTCGGCGTTGTCGGCGGCTACATCACCGGCTCCGCAGCACTCTGCGATTTCATCCGCAGCTTTGCGTCGGGTTTCATCTTCACCACCGCCCTGCCCCCGGCCGTTGCGGCAGCCGCGCGCGCGTCAATCATCCACCTCAAGGAAAGCAGCGTCGAACGGGACCGGCAAAAGGAACAGGTCGCCAAACTCCGCACGATGCTGGATCGCCATGGCATCCCGCACATGCTGAACGAAAGCCACATTATTCCGGTTATGATCAAGGACCCGGTTAAAACCCGGATGCTGGCTGATTATCTCATGGACGAATGGGGCATCTACGTGCAGCCCATCAACTATCCCACCGTGCCCAAAGGCACCGAACGGCTGCGGTTCACGCCGTCACCGCTGCATACGGACAAGGATCTGGCCTATCTCGTCGAAGCACTGTCTCACCTGTGGAAGCAATGCGCGATCAGCCACGCGGTCGCGTGACGCAGCGGCACGGACACCTGTAGGGAACAAACCACGGGCCGTTGCGGTTGGGTTGCTGTAATGGCCTCACATCTCCCTTTCCGCGCGGTGCTGCGCAACAGCGAAATCGTGCTTGTCCGGGAGGTTGTCCCGGACGACCGCAAGTCCATGCGCGAAGGGTTTGAGAAGCTCTCCAAACAATCGCGGTTCTTTCGCTTTCTGGCACCCCACCGGCATCTGTCGGAGGCGGAACTGGACCGATTCACCGAAGCCAACACTGATGAGCATTTCGCCATCGGGGCCGCTTCCATCGGGGTCGAGGCGAACATGCCCCTCGCGACCGCGCGTTTTGTGCGCGTCGCCAAAGGCTCTGAGGAAGCCGAATTTGCCATCACCATCATCGACAGCCATCAACGGCTCGGTCTTGGCTCCTTGCTGCTGCGCACCCTCGCACGGGAGGCGCAGCGCCGGGGTATCCAACGGTTTACCGCCCTCGTGCATCACGACAACGCAGGGATTCAGGCTCTGATGAAGCGGTTTGGCGGCTACCGCCAATCCGGCGGCGTGGCTGAGCAATGGGTGCTTCCCCTGCCCCTTACACCCGCCCCCACGCTCTCCATCCAACCCAATGAGATCGCGATCTGGCCAAAGCGGTCTTAACCCCGTTGCAGCAAATCCTTGGCGCAGGCCTACGTTTGGCATATATTGCCAATAGTCGCTTCAAGGAGTTCCCCTCATGGCCACCCGCAATGTCGTCCTCACTGAACAACAAGACCAGTTGGTTAACGATCTGGTAAGCTCCGGCCGCTACCAGAATGCGTCAGAAGCCCTGCGCGCAGGGCTGCGCCTGCTGGAGCGGGAGGAAGCCGGGTTGGATGCGTTGAGAGAGCGGTTGGAGCAAGGGTTGCGAGAGGCCCATTCCGGGGAGCGCGCAGAAGGAACAGGGGAAGAGGTCATTCGACGTGCCTTTGCCACAGCACGCGCGCGTTATGAAGAAAGCCACAAGGTTGGCTAAGTACTATACGCTAACACCGGGCGCGGAACGCCGTTTGGCGGATATTGCCCTTTGGACGATTGAGAACTTCGGCCCCGGACAGGCTGATGTTTACATCACGTCCCTGATTGACCGGTGCGACGCCATTGTAGCCGGTGACGCGCACCTTCGAACGCCAGCGTCCTTTTCAGAGAATTTTCCAAAAACCCAGATCTTGCTGGCAAAAGCCGAATCTCATTTTGTCGTCTTTGCGGAACTCGGCGATGAATACGTCATCTTCGATTTTCTGCACGAGCGCAGCGACCTTCCCCGCCAGTTGAACGCGCTGATCGAAAAGTTCGCCTAACCCCGCCAGTCAAAGAACCCCTCACCCGCCTGGGCGAGCAATTTCCCGGCCATCTCGCGCCCGGCCTCTGCGCCATCTTCGATCACACAAGACAGCGCGTCATCCACCGCTTCGGATCCATCAGGCCGCAGCACCTCTCCGCGCAGATGCAACGTGCCGCCCTCCAGCACAGCCAAGCCGGCAATCGGCGTCTCACAGGACCCGTCAAGGGCGGCCAGAAACGCCCGCTCCGCCGCCAACCGCTGACCGGTGGTCCCGTCATGGATCGCTTCCAGCATCTCCGCCGCGCGGCTGTCCTCCACCCGTCGCTCAATCCCGATGGCCCCCTGCGCGACCGCAGGCAGCATCGTCTCGACTTCAATCGCCGTTTTTGGCACCTCGTCCATCTTCAGCCGCTTGAGGCCCGCCATCGCCAGGAACGTCGCTTCCGCCACGCCTTCCTCCAGCTTCTTCAGCCGGGTCTGCAAATTTCCGCGAAACTCCACCACGTCCAGATCCGGCCGCCGCAGCTTCAGCTGTGCCTTGCGCCGCAAGCTCGACGTGCCCACAACCGTGCCCGGCGCCAGTTCCTCCAGACCGGAGGCGCGCGGAGAGATAAACGCATCGCGCACGTCCTCGCGCGGCAAATACGTCTCTAACACAAGGCCTTCGGGCTGTAGGGTTGGCATATCCTTCATCGAATGCACCGCGATGTCGATCTTGCCCGACAACATGTCGTCCTCAATCTCGCGGGTAAACAAGCCCTTGCCGCCGATCTCTTTCAACGGGCGGTCGATGATCTTGTCGCCGGTGGTTTTGATCACCACGATCTCGAACGCGTCAAAGGGCAGATCAAACGCCTTGGCCAGCCGTTCGCGGGTCTCATACGCCTGCGCCAACGCCAGGGGCGATCCACGGGTGCCAATCATCAAAGGTGCTTGCGGGGTAGGTAAATTCAGACTCATACCCTTTCGTACCCCTGTAAACCTTTCCTGACAACTCTTGTGTCCCCGCCCTTCTGGGGTAAAAAGGAAACAGCCCTTTTCTAAGAGAGAACAACATGACCGCCCAGAAAACCATCCTGCGCGCCCTTGCGGGTGAAACACTGCCGACGCCCCCGATCTGGATGATGCGGCAGGCAGGGCGGTACCTGCCCGAGTACAAGGCGACACGCGCGCAGGCGGGCGATTTTCTGTCGTTGTGCTATAACCCCGAACTGGCAGCGGAGGTCACGTTCCAACCCATCCGCCGCTATGGTTTTGATGCAGCGATCCTCTTTGCGGACATCCTGCTGGTGCCCCAGGCCCTCGGTGCCGATCTGTGGTTCGTCACCGGCGAAGGGCCAAGGCTGTCCACGATCACCACCCAGGCGGAGGTGGACGCACTGAAACCCGTTGAAGCGATCCACGACACGCTGAACCCCATCTATGAAACGGTCAAAATCCTCTCCAAAGGTCTGCCCGAAGAAACCACATTGATCGGTTTCGCAGGCGCGCCCTGGACCGTGGCCACCTATATGATCGCCGGGCGGGGCACGCCGGATCAAGGACCTGCCCACGGGCTGAAGGCCGAGAACCGCGCGGTGTTTGACGCCCTGCTGGAGCGGATCACCGAAGCGACGATCCACTACCTCAGTGCCCAGATCGAGGCAGGAGCGGAAGTGGTCAAGATCTTCGACAGCTGGGCTGGATCGCTGCAAGGCGCTGATTTTGATGACTATTCCCTCAAACCCATGCGACAGATCACCCAAGCCATCAAGGAAAAGCACCCCGGCATTCCGGTCATCGCCTTCCCCCGTGGCGCAGGCGAACGCTATGTCGGTGCTCATGACGCCATCGGCGCGGACTGTGTGGCGATTGACGACGGTGTTGATGCGGCCTGGGCCGCGGAACACGTCCAGACGGGCGGCTGTGTGCAGGGCAACCTGAAATCCTCCCACATGGTCACAGGCGGCGACGCGCTGGTGTCCGAGACGCGGCGGATTGTCGATGCGCTTTCAAACGGGCCGCATATCTTCAATCTGGGTCATGGCATCACGCCGGATGCGGATCCTGAGAACGTGCAACTGATGATCGACACGGTGCGCGGCAAGTAGAGCGCCCAAAACAGACCCTATTCCACCACATCAATGGTGTTCACGTCCCCATCCACCGCTTGGCAGGCGGTCAGGATCGCGCCTGTCAGATGGGTCTGCACATACGCCGCATGAAACCGGCTGGGCGCTTGCAGGGTCAACCGCCCCCCTGCCCTGTCCACCCGCCTGAGCGCCTGGAGCCACGCCCCATAGCGCCCTGCGTCCTGTTGATAGAGGATCGCCCGCGCCAGCCCCCACTCGGTGGCGTCAGACACGTCAGGGGCGGTCACCGAGCCTTTGACCGGAAACGGCACCACAGTCTCTGCTGGCGCGCCTTCCAGCCGGACCACGAAATCAGAGCCTATCTCAGGCCAAATCGCCTTTGTTGCCCCCAACATCTTCTCGGTATCAAGCCCGTAGGTGGTCACCCTGCCCCGCGCGCCCTGCGTGCGCACCACCAGCCAGCCCAGGCCGCGCAGCTTGGCCATCTCGCGTTTCACCGTGCGTTCATTGCAGGACCACAGCCGGGCAATCTCCCGCTGTCCAATCGACAGCTCATCGCGACCCCAGTTGTACCGGGCCGTCAGCAGCGTGATCAGCCGAAGCACCATGCGCTGATCGTGCTTGCCCAACGACAGCGCATACGCTCCAAGCGCTGTGATCACGTCGTATTTCCGCGCAGAAGCCCCCGGCCCTGCCAGTTTTTTATGGAGCATATGCTCGCCCGCCTTTAGTTTGCACCGATTGGTGCGTCGCCTCATCGTCAGGATCTTCTGCCCTGATCGCGGTCTGCCGGGAAACTCAACGCTTTTCGGCGACCATGCCTGATTTGCGTCCAAAGATACGATTCTGTCAAGGGATTGCTGTGGAGGGTTCTCTGAACTGACCCTATTCCAAATGAAATTTGAAGGTATATAGGTATTGGGGGACAGACTGAGTGGCCCCTATTCAGAGCCTTTTGTCCCCTATTAGGCTCTTGCACCCAGAAACCTGTCCCCCTGTTTTAGGCCCCGGCATACGCTGTCCGACCCCCGTTCCGATTCGCCGCAAACCCCAGCATTTCCTCGCCAATCACAGAATAATGCAATTTACTTCTTTTTCAAAATCAGCGTAAATCAGGAAAG
The DNA here is from genome assembly GCF_947500075.1 of uncultured Sulfitobacter sp. Classification (GTDB taxonomy): domain Bacteria; phylum Pseudomonadota; class Alphaproteobacteria; order Rhodobacterales; family Rhodobacteraceae; genus Sulfitobacter. The sequence goes on from NZ_CANMQS010000009.1 coordinate 33,841, forward strand.
AGGCAGAATTAGCGTCCTGCGGTTTTTTGCATTTCCGAAGAACCTTGTCCCTGCGGGGACACCAAGCAGGCACACAAGGGACAAGAGCATGTTCACACATCACGACCTGGCCAAGCTGCAAGCGCAATCGCTCAAGATGCAGGGCTTCATCCGACAGCAGACCTTTTCACCGGAGCACGAGAAGACGCTGAGGCGGTTTTCAAGCTGGGAGGTGGCCGAACTGATCTTCAAGGTGAACCAATCGACCCTGCGGGGACGGCTGGCGGCTGATCCCTCCCTGCCCCAGGGTACCACGGAGGAAGATGGGCGGCAGCATTGGTACACGCTTGAGGAAATCAACGAGTTGCGCCGCCGGCTGAAGGTCAACCGCAAGTCCCTGATGCCGCCCCGCCCCGCGGGGAAACGCGCCATCCGCGCGGCGATTGCGAATTTCAAAGGCGGGGCCGGCAAGTCGACCGTTGCGCTGCACTTCGCCCATGCCGCCGCCTTGGACGGCTACCGCGTGCTGGTGGTGGATTTCGACCCGCAAGCAACGCTCAGCCACTCCATGGGTCTGAATGACGTGAATGAGGAATACACTGTCTGGGGCGTCATGGCCCGCGACCTGATCCGCGAAACCGAACGGATGAACGCCGCCGCCCAGGGTGCGGAAAGTGGCGCCGCCCTGCCCCAGCGCAAGCTGCCTGCCGCCGTCACGGACATGGGGTTGAGCGAGCTGCGCGTGACCGATTTCATCAAGCCCACCAACTGGCCGACGATTGACGCCCTGCCTTCTTGCGCCAACGCGGCCTTTGTGGAATTCGCCTCCGCCCAGTATCGGCACCTGAACCCCGAATGGTCGTTCTTTGCCGCCGTCTCCCGTTATCTCGACCAACTTCCCGATGACGCTTACGACCTGATCCTTTTCGACTGCCCGCCGGCAATTGGCTATCAGTCGATGAACGCAGTCTTTGCGGCGGATGTCCTCTATATCCCCTCCGGCCCCGGCTATTGGGAATACGATTCCACCACCTCCTTCATTGGCCAGCTTTCCGAGGCGCTGGAAGATCTCGAACGGTTCGGCGGCGCTGTCCCTGCGGGGACACTGCCGCTGCCCAAGGTTTTTGCCGATGTGCGCTTCCTGCTGACGCGGTTCGAATCCAACAATGAATTGCACCGTGCGATGCAGCAGGCCTTTGGCAAGGTTTTTGGGGATAGATTGGCAACCCACCCGATCGAGATGACCCGCGCGGTGGAGCAATCCGGGCGCTTCCTCAACTCGATCTACGAAACGGACTACCGCGACATGACCCGCGAAACGTGGCGGCGGGCGCGGGCGTCGTTTGATCAGGCCTACGATGAGTTCAAGGGCAACCTTGTGACCGCGTGGGACCATCTGGAGGATAAGGCATGAGCAAGAAGAAACGCGTATTCGACATCGACTTTGAAGATGCTGACCTGACAGAGGATGTCCCCGCGGGGACAGAAGCACGCCGGGGCCCAATGGCCGCTGCAATCACCGAGAACGCCGAAGCGCTGAGCGCGCGGCAACAGGCCGAAGCGGCGATCCGGCAGGAGAACGACGCGCTCGCGCATGAGCATGTGCGGTTGAAGAAGGCCGGGCTGATCACCGATCTGGTGCCGCTGGAACTGATCCGCACCGACAAGCTGACCCGTGACCGGGCAGAGGGGCGCGATGCCGAGATTGATGAGCTCAAGCGTTCGATCAAGGACATTGGCCTGTCCAACCCGATCCGGGTGGAGGTCGTGGGTGATGCCTATGAGTTGATCCAGGGTTACCGACGTCTGACCGCATTTCGGGAGCTGTTCGAGGAAACCGGGGAGGCGCGTTTTGCCCGTATCCCCGCGGGGATCAACGCCAAGGGCGAAGACCTGCTGCGGCTCTATCGCCGGATGGTGGATGAGAACCTTGTGCGGCGCGGTGTGGCTTTCGGAGAGATGGCGCAGCTTGCCGTGCAGTACCGCAACGAAGATCCGAACATGAAGAATTACGATCAGGCGGTTGAAGTGCTCTATTCCTCTGCCGCGCGGCAGAAGCGGGCGTATATCAAGCAGTTTGTCCGGCTCATCGTGGCCGCAGATGGCGCGCTGCGTCATGTCCCTGCGGTGTCACGGGCGCTGGGGCTGGCGGTGGTCAAGCGGCTGGATGAGGATGTGAACGGCATCGCCATCGGTCTGTTGCGCCGCACGCTGCGTCAGCGTGATGACCGGACGGAGGAAGAAGAACTGGCGCTGCTCTCGGACTTCGCCAAGGGCAAAGGCAAGATGTCCCGCAAGGCGGCGAAGGCGCCCGTGGCGCGTCAAGCCAAGACCACCTTCCGGCTGGCCCGTCCCGAAGGGGACGCCAAATGCACCGTGGCAGATGGCCGGATTGAGCTGCGGCTGGAGAAGGATTTCAGCGGGGTGGAGCGCGGCAAGCTGGAAGCTGCCGTGGCCGCGTTCCTGGCGGCTTTGGAGCGCTGAAGTTCTGTCCCCGCGGGGACAGATTGGCCTTTAATGACGTAAATTCAATATATTAGGCGTTTGCCTCCTGCATGAAGTGCTGAATCTCGGCCAAGACGCGCGGGGCGTCTTCCTCATGGGCAAGATGCCCCAGGTTGGGCAGGTTGATGTGCCGCGCATGGGGCATGGTTTCGGCCACATCGCGGGAGGTCGCAGGCGGCACGGCTTTGTCATTCTCCCCGGTGATCAGCAGGGTTTTCGCGCCATGTCCCGGCAGGGCGCGGAGCAGGGGGTTCAGGTCCCATTGCGCCATCATCGCCAGGGTGCCGTCCACATGATCCCGGTCGCTGACCAGCGTGCGATACCAGCGCAGGTCGTCGTCAGGCAGGGTGGATCCGGTGCCTTCGATCAATCGCCGGACAGAAGCGGGCTGTGCCGCAGAAGCGGTGAAGATGCGCGCCACCATGGGCGTCATTGCCAGCGCCTTTGCCATGATCGGGAAAAGCAGGCCTGCCAATCCTTTGAAGTTGCCCAACGCCGCGTTGATCCCGATGACGCGTTGGGCAGGGCGCTGCCGGGTCATTTCAAGTGCAATCGCAGCGCCGGCGGAATGTCCGATGATCAGCGTGGGATTCCAGCCCTCCTGTGCGCACAGACGGTCGATGTCTTCGGCCATGTGCCGCAGCCCGCAGCGCTGGCGCGCGCCCAGTTGGGTCAGACCCTGTCCCGGCAGATCCATCGCCACCACCCGGTTGGATTCGGCCAGCAGGGGCATCAGGTGTCGCCAACTTTGCGTCGCGCCACCCGCGCCGTGGATCAATAAGATCAAAGGCCCGGTGCCCATCTCCTGCACATGCCAGCGGTGCGGGCGGCAGGAGACGATGCGGGAATGCGCGGCCATGGGCCAGTCTGCCGGACGTCGCGCGGGGTCCACTCCTAGCTGTCCAGCGCGGTGGTCACCGCATCAGACAGGCTGCGCGCGTCCGCGCGGGGCAGGGAGGCATAATGTCCCCGCAGGGACACCGCCAACTGGCTGAGGCTGCGGTCCGGGCGTTTGCCGCAGTCGATCACGATGGTCTCAACCCCGGCCTGTGCAATCTGGCGGGCGACGGCGGTGGAATCTTCCGCAGCCCGACCCCGGTGGCCGCTGCCGTCCAGTGCGACGTTGCTGCGCCCGTCCGTGAGAACAATCAAAACCGGGCTGAGGCCACGGCGATCCGCCTGTTCCGCAGTCTCTAGACCCAGTTTCAGGCCCGCCGCCAGCGGTGTCCCGCCACCTCCCGGTAAAGCGGCCAGTCGGCGTTTGGTCTGCACCAGTGACCGGGTGGGCGGGAGAAGCAGTTCAGCCTCCGCCCCCCGGAAGGAAATCAGCGCCACATGGTCCCGCCGGGCATAGGCTTCGGCGAGCAGCAGTTCCACCGCGCCCTTCGCTTCGGCCAGCCGCGCCATCGCGGCAGACCCCGAGGCATCCACGGCAAAGACCAGCAGGCGGTCTGAGAGCTCCTGATAGCGCTTGTAACGCAGGTCAGAGGGGCGGATGAGGGGGCGGGCGCCGATATGCCCTGTTTCGCGCCTGCGCAGGCCCTGCCAGGGGATTGCAGCGCGCAGGGTGGCCATCAGGTCCACACGGGGCTGGTCGCCTCTGGGTGCGCCGTCACGGGCGGGCAGGGGGCGTCCCCGCCGGTTGCCCACACGTTTGCGCCCCGCACCGCTGCCTTTGGCATTTCGCGCTGTATTAGAGCCTGTTTTTGCCAGCAGATCAGGGGGCAAGGCGGTCTGGATGGCTTGCAGCAGGATCTCATCGGGCAGGGCGATGTTTTCAGGCGTCTCAGACGGTGTTTCGCTGCGTTCGGGCTCCGGCGCGTCGTCTACCTCCTCCGGTGGGGCAGGAAGGCGCGTGGCGCGGGGGGCGAGGACCAGTTCTGCGGCGGCGGTGATGTCTTCGGTCGTGACGGAGCTACGCCGGGATAGAGCCGCATGGGCTTGCGCAGCGCAGAGCGCGAGGTAGGGCGCGCGCAGGCTGTCGATGCCGAGTGACACAGCGAGGGTAACGAGATCATCAATCGCATGATCCGGGGTCTGAACAGAGCCTAATTCGGCGGAGCGCGCGCTTTGCAGCATGGGTTCGATATCAGCCTGACCCAATCCATCCAGCGTGAGGTGAAACGCCAGACGGTCGCTGAGCGCAAAGGGGATCTTTTCGTCCTCCTCCACCCCTTCATCCAGCGCAATCAGCGCTGATTTAGAGCCTGAGTCCAACGCCTGCGCCAATGTCGTGACCATCAGCGGCGGGGTCCGTTCCGCCATCGCCAGCAGCAGCGTGCTGCATCCATGGGACAGCATTCCCCGGTGACGCACCAGCTGGCCCTGCGCAAGGCTGGTGGCCACGTCAACGCCTCCTTCCAGCGCTTCTGTGGGCAGGGCAGGGTGCAGGCGGAGGGTATCATCGGGCAAAAGCGCAATCACCCCGTCCCGAGCAGGGCCGGATCGCGCGCGCAACACCATGCCGCCCAGCCGGACGGGATCAATCGCCAGAAGCTGCAACGCGGTTGTGGCGCGTGCAAAGGGGGTCATCCCAGAACGTCCTCAACCACGCGGCACACACGGGCACCGCTGCCTGCCTCATCCAGGGGATCGCGGCGCAAGCGGTGGCGCAGGGCCATCGGGGCCACATCGCGGATATGCGCGCGGGTCAATGCCGTGTCGTCGCGCCAGGCGGCATAGGCGCGGGCGGCTTTCAGCAAGGTCAGTTCGCCCCGCAATCCGTCCGAGCCAAGGGCAATGCAAAGCTCAGCCACATCATGCAGCGCGCTGTCGGGTGCCTTGAGCTTTTTCAGCGCTTTGCGCGCATGCAGGACCTGATCGCGCAGGGCGGCGTCTTCGGCCTGCCAGCGCAGCATGAAGGCGGTGTGATCGGTTTCATAGGCGTCGCGGCGTTTGATCACCTCAACCCGTTCGGCGATTTCCGTAGGCGATGTGACATCGACCGACAGGCCGAACCGGTCGAGCAGTTGTGGGCGCAATTCGCCTTCCTCCGGGTTGCCGGAGCCGACAAGGACAAAGCGGGCGGGATGGCGGATCGACAACCCCTCCCGTTCGACGACATTCTCACCCGATTGGGCCACATCGAGAAGCAGATCAACGATGTGGTCTTCCAGCAGATTGACCTCATCAATGTAGAGGTATCCGCGGTTGGCCTGTGCGAGCAGACCGGGCTGAAACGCCTTTTCGCCCCGTGTTAGAGCCTTTTCAATGTCCAGCGCGCCGGTCACACGATCCTCTGACGCGCCAAGGGGCAGATCAACGACGGGGGTGGCGATCTTGTGTGTCGTCTTGCGGGTCACACCCGCCCAGTCCGGGCTTTCGGCCAGCGTCGCGGCGTTCACGGGGCAGTCTTTCAGCGCCTTGATCGGCGGCAGCAACGCGGCCAGCGCGCGCACAGCGGTGGATTTGCCGGTGCCCCGGTCGCCAAACACCAGAACCCCGCCAATCGAAGGGTCGATGGCCGTCAGCAGCATCGCGCGTTTCATCTCGGTCTGGCCGACGATGGCGGAGAAAGGGAAGGGCTGTTTCATGAAGCCTCCGGCAGGGAAAGGGGAGAGCGCCCGCCCCACGTGCCCTCTTCGGACAGGAGGGAGAATCGGGCGTAGAGTTCTTCGCGGAACCATCCTTCGTCGCGCACGGCGCGGATGGCTTCGGCATGGGGTCCGGTACGGGCGAAATTGGCCATGCGCGCGGCGTCCGGCCAGATCGAAAAGGTGACCTGATGCAGCCAGGGGACTTCACCGATGCCGATCTTGAACATCACGTTCGGGTCTTTGCCGATGACGTTCGAGATGTCAGGCACGCGGCCCCAGAAACGGCTGAGGATACCGGGTTTGATGGTGGCACGGGTGAGCGCGGCAAGCGGGCCTGTTTCAGGGGTTTCGCTGGCCTCAAAAGGTGTCTGGCCGGACCATTGCCCGCGCACGCTGGAGGCGGTCATGTAGAGCGTCCAGTTTTCCGACGCGCGGGTGCGGTAGCGGGCGAAGATGGAGGCGGTGGCATGGGCGCGCTGCGCCGTCTCCAGATCAGGCCAAGTGGCGAGAATCGCATAGACGGCGGTGTTGGGGCGGGGGGTGAACCCTTCGCCCGTGCCGGAGCCGCAGAGTTTCCAGAATCCAATGCCGGGCACCCGTGCCATGGACAGACGTGCACCGCCCATCATGGTCAATGCCCATGCGCGCGCACCTACGCTGTCAAAGCGGTAAAAGCTGAGGCTAACAACCTGCGCCACTTAAGTGAGTCCCTTTAGATGTCAGCTTTAGTTTACAGATTTCGGCCGTTTTGAAAAGGGGCGTGACAGATAGATTGTAAATCTAACTAGACACCGTTAGTCTGGAGGATGATGCAAAGAGGTGATCATATGGACCCGACTGCTGACAATCGCGCGCTCGTCATTGGGGCTGGATTGGGGGGTCTGGCTGCTGCGATGCGGCTGGGCGCAAAGGGCTATGCGGTGACGGTTCTGGACCGGCTGGACCGGGTCGGTGGGCGCGGGTCTTCGATCAGCCAGGACGGCCATCGCTTTGATCTGGGGCCAACGATTGTCACGGTGCCGATGGTGTTTGAACAGCTGTGGGCCGATTGTGGTTTTGATTTTCGCAAAGCCGTGGACCTGCGTCCGCTTGATCCATTTTACGAAGTGCGTTGGCCGGATGGCAGTTCGTTCAAAGCGACCAGCGATGATGCGCGGATGTTTGAGGAAGTCCGCAAGCTGAGCCCGGCGGATTTGGCGGGGTACAAGCGGTTTCTGAAGGATTCGCAGGCGCGCTATGTCGTGGGCTTTGAAGGCATGGTGGCCAAGCCGATGCACCGGCTGTGGGAAACCATCAAGGTGTTGCCGAAATTTGCGATGCTGCGGGCGGACAGGTCAATTTACGGTCTGGCGGCGGCACGGGTCAAAGACGAACGGCTGCGCATGGCGCTGTCGTTTCATCCGCTGTTTATCGGGGGTGATCCGGCGCATGTGACCTCCATGTATGCCTTGGTGGCGCATCTGGAGAAAGAATACGGCGTGCATTACGCGATGGGCGGGGTGCAGGCGATTGCGGATGCCATGGCCGATGTGGTGCGCGCGCAGGGCGGCAGGATCCGGCACGAGGTTGAGGTGGATGAAATCCATGTGCGCGGTGGTGCCGCGACGGGTGTGACGCTGACGGATGGCGAAACACTTGATGCGCCGTTGGTCGTCAGCAATGCGGATGCGGGGCATACCTATGACCGGTTGCTGCGCAACCATGTGAAGCGGCGCTGGACAGGTCCGAAGCTGAAGCGCAAGCGGTGGTCGATGGGGCTCTATGTCTGGTACTTCGGAACCAAGGGCACCAAAGGCATGTGGCCTGATCTGGGGCATCATACGATTGCCAACGGGCCAAGGTTCAAGGGGCTGTTACGGGACATTTTCATGCGCGGAAAACTGGCGGATGACATGAGTTTGTATGTGCATCGTCCCTCGCTGACCGACCCCTCTGTCGCGCCGGAGGGGGATGACACGTTTTACGTGCTGTCGCCGGTGCCGCATCTGGGCTGGAAGGATGCCGTGAACTGGAAGACGGAAGAGCCGATTTACCGTGAGAAGGTCGCGGCGGAGCTGGAGAAGATGATGCCGGGGTTCCGCGAAAAGATCAGCACAGAGACTGTTTTTACGCCGGAGACCTTCCGGGATCGGTACCTCAGCCCGCATGGGGCGGGGTTCTCATTGGAGCCGCGGATTTTGCAATCGGCGTGGTTCCGCCCGCATAACGTGAGTGAGGAAGCGACGGGTTTGTATCTGGTGGGGGCGGGCACCCATCCGGGTGCAGGGTTGCCCGGTGTGGTGTCGAGCGCGGAGGTGCTGGCCAAGCTGGTGCCCGATGCGCCGGCCATGACCGCAGAGCAGAGGCTGGCCGCAGAATGATCCGCGCAGATGATATGGAGCATTGCCGGGCGGTGATCCGCACCGGGTCCCTGTCGTTTCACACGGCGAGCAAGCTGTTGCCTGCATCGGTGCGCGATCCGGCCTTGGCGCTTTATGCGTTTTGCCGGTTGGCGGATGATGAGGTGGACGAGGGCGATCACAAGGCGCGTGCTGTTCTGTCGTTGCGGGATCGGCTGGACGCGGCCTATGCCGGGCGGCCGCGCAATGCGCCGGAGGACCGGGCGTTTGCGGCGATCATTGAGGAATTCGATATGCCACGCGCCTTGCCGGAGGCGTTGCTGGAAGGCCTGGCGTGGGATGCGTCGGAACGGCGGTATGACACGCTCTCTGGTGTGATTGATTATTCCGCACGTGTGGCGTCGGCTGTGGGGGCGATGATGTGCGTGTTGATGCGGGTGCGGGATGCGGATGCGCTGGCACGGGCCTGTGATCTGGGTGTAGCGATGCAGTTGACGAATATCGCCCGCGATGTGGGTGAGGACGCCCGCGCAGGGCGGCTTTATCTGCCGCTGGACTGGGTGCGGGACGCGGGGCTGACGCCGGATGCGTTCATGGCGCAGCGCGTGGCGACGCCCCAGACCAAGCGCATGGTGCGGCGGCTGCTGGCGGAGGCGCACAGGCTCTATATCAGGTCAGAAGCGGGGATTGCAGCACTGCCGCTGTCGGCGCGGTCGGGCATATTCGCGGCGCGGTTTGTCTATGCCGGGATCGGCAAGGAGCTGCGGCGCAACGGTTATGACAGCGTCACGCGGCGCGCCCACACCAGCAAGGTGCAGAAGCTGGGTTGGGTGGCGCAATCGGGGCTGCGGGCCGCAGGCTCTGTGGTGATGCCGCAATCGCCGGTGATTTTCGCGCGGGCTTTGCCTGAGGTTCAGTTTCTGGTAGATGCCGCATCTGCCGGACAGATCGGAGCAGGGCAGGGCCGGACGGCCGCTTTGCTGGATGTGCTGGCGGATCTGGATGCGCGCAGTTCTGCGCCATCCTCCACGCAGATGGCGGCGGAGTAACGCCGCAACGGGGGCGGCCATGGATTTTGCACTTTTCGGGATTTTCCTGCTGGCCTGTGGTGCCGCAGGTGCGACGGGCGCGGTGTTTCAGCCGGGCGCGTGGTACAAGCAACTGGCCAAGCCGGACTGGACCCCGCCGGATTGGGTGTTTCCGGTGGTCTGGACCAGCATCTATCTGTTGATCTCTTTTGCGGGCATGCGCGTGGCGCTGCTGGAGGGGAATGCCTATGCGATGGCATTCTGGGCGGCGCAGGCCGGGTTCTCGACCCTCTGGACGCCGGTGTTTTTCGGGTTGCGGCGGCTGAAAGGCGCGCTCTTGGTGATGGTGCCATTGTGGCTGTCGGTGGCCGGGGCAACCTGGGCGCATTTGCAGCTGGACCTGTTGGCCGGGTTGGCCTTTGTGCCCTATCTCATCTGGGTCAGTGTGGCGGCAGCCCTGAACGCGAGTGTCTGGCGGCTGAACCCCGGTGTGAAGCCAATTGTGCCGTCCGAGGTGTAGCGCATCATCGTTGGTGCGGTGCATGGGGCCGGTGTCGCGCTGGGATATTTATGGCCAAAAAGAGGGGCGGCGTGGTCGCCTAGAACTGCCAGCCTGCGCGTCTGGGGACACGGACGGCGAGCATCGGTTTGAGAAGGGGGTTGGCATAGCGATTGAGGTCGAGCGCTTCGTGCACGCCGGAGGTTTTTTCGCCGTTGATCTGGGTTTCCACCACGGAGCGAGAGTAGAATGGTGCATCCAGCATCGCCTTGGTCTGGCGCGGCATGGTACCGGGATCAGCACGGGTTTCGCGGCGCAGCGCCCAGAGGGTGCGTTTGAACGGGGTGCGCGGTGGGGCGTCGATCATGCGGGCCTGCCCGTTTTGATCGAAGGCGATGGCGGCTTCAAGCGATGTGCCATCGCGGCGGGTGGCGTCGTAGAAGCAGGTCGCGCCCTGCCGGGTCGGGTAGCGGCCCCATGTCCAATAGCTGAAATCAGTCTCTAACGGGCGCGTTCCGAAGTTGGCGTCGAAGTATCCGTGCCCGTCGAACTGCCAGCCCTTTGCCTCAAGCGCGACGTTGATCCGGCTGACGGGCGCGAAGGGGCGCCAGACATGGGCGCCGTCGCGGGTGAGGGGGAGTTCGACGTTTGTGATGGCTTCGGGTGTCACCGTGATCTGGCCGCGCATGCGGGAGATCAGCGGCAAAGAGGAGACTTCGTTGATGTCGATGATCAGTGCGCTGCCGGTCCAGCGCATCGAGGATGGGCCAACGGTGAAGCTGTCTGGCGTGGTGCGCAGGGCGGATGTGCCGCGATCCGTCATCGCGAAGCGCCCGCCGGCTCCGTAGGTCGCCACGTTCATGCAGCAGTGGTTGGCCGGCGTATGCCGCCCTGACCATGCGTACCAGGGGGAGAAAACAGACCCTATGAAGCCGATGATTGAGACGGCGCGTGTGCCATCGTCGGAGACGCCGTCGATGTACCACCATGCGTAGCCACCCGGTGGGGGGGAGAGGTCAAATGCAGGTCTCTGATCATCGCCGCGGCCGCATGCGCGCCGCAGAGTGTCGCCATCGGGATCCCCGCCCCCGGATGCACGCCGCCGCCCACCAGATACAAGCCCGGTATCCGGCTGCGCACTGTCGGGCGCTTGAAAGCTGCCATCATCCCATGTGGCGATCGGCCGTAAAGGGCGCCGTTGCTGGCCGGGAACATCGCTGCGAAGCCCTGCGGCATGGTGAGGCTGTCGGGCGGGGGTGTCGGGCTGAAGCGCAGGCCGAAATCCTGCAATTGCGCCATGATCCGGGTGTGACATGTGTCTTTCTCCTCAGCCGTGAGTGCGGTGCGGTCGGCCACGGGTGGCGCGTTCATGATGATTTCAAAGCGTTCCGGCCCGGTGGGGGGCTGGCCCCCGAAACGGTCCTGCGCGCAGACGTACAGGGTTGCGTCCTGCGGGATGTCCCCTTGGGCGATGGGCCCGAATTCAGTGGCGGGGTCATCGCAGAAGAACACGTTGTGCGCCGCCAGATCGATGCCTGTCACTTCAGCCGCGAAGCTGTGCACACAGGCCGACAGGCTGCGCGGGCTGGTTGTTTCCGGCTCCACCGCGCGGGCAACATCGTTGCCCAGCATGCCAATCGCAATGGCGCGCGGGTCGCCGTTGAAGCAGATGGCATCAACCGCGATGCGCCCCGCGTCGGTGATGAGCGCTTTGGGCTGGCCCTCTTCCATGTCGATACGGCTGACGTGGGCGTTGTAGTGAAAGCGCGCGCCAAGGGCCGTGGCACGCGCCGCGATGGCGCAGGCCAGCTGGTGCATCCCGCCTGTCACATGCCAGACGCCTTGCGATTCGGCGAAAGCGATCAGGCTGAGCAAGGCCGGAGAGGCGTCGGGCCGGCCGCCCACATAGGTGGCGTAGCGGCCAAAAAGCTGTGCGAGCCTGGGTTCAGAAAAGAGCCGCTCAAGGTTCTGTGCCATGGTCCGGTGCGGGGCCATGGCGGGGATCAGGTGAGGGCGGCGCATGATCTGTGCGGTCATCGACAGCAGTGATGGGGCTGCCGTGCGCATCATGGGTGCGTCAAACGCCTCGAACAATTTCGCGGTTTGGGCGTGGAATGCAGTGAACTCCCGTGCGGCTTTGTGCCCGAAGGTTTGTTCCACCGCATCTATACTTGCGTCGGTATCGGCAAACAGATCCAGCGTGGTCCCGTCGCGCCAGAAGTGGCGGGCAAGGGTTTCTTCCCGCGTCAGGGTCACATGGTCTGACAAGGCGCTGCCGGTTTCGGCGAAAAGCGCCTCGAACACATGTTTCATGGTCAGGACGGTGGGGCCGGCATCGACGGGCCCGGCCACGGAAGGCAAGGTGCGCATTTTGCCGCCCGGTGTGCTGTGTCGTTCAAACACAGACACCCGCGCGCCGACATGGGCAAGGCGCAGGGCAGTCGACAGCCCGCCAATGCCTGCGCCGATGATGGCGATGTGAGGCGCGGGATGTGTCATTTTGTATGGACAGTTTTCAGCAGCATGTGTCTAACTTAGTTGACACACGACGAGTCATCAATAGAGTAGATGCAGCCAATGGGAGAGTCTTCATGGATGTCGCCGCGCGTATTGATACTGCGATCAACCAGGCCATTGCCTGTGCCCAGGCTGCGCCGTCGCCGGGAAAGCTCGCGTCTGCCCTGCATTATACTGTCACCCCGGGTGGGGCGCGGATCAGGCCGACGATCCTGATGTCTGTGGCGCTGGCCTGTGGGGACAAGAACCCGCGTCTGGCGGATGCGGCGGGGGCCGCGCTTGAGTTGATCCATTGCGCGTCGCTGGTCCATGACGATCTGCCCTGTTTTGATGACGCCGATACGCGGCGCGGCAAACCCGCCGTGCATCGCGCCTTTGGAGAGCCATTGGCGGTGCTGACCGGCGACAGCCTGATCATCATGGCGTTTGAGGTGTTGGCGCGCGCCGCACCGGAAGATCCGATGGCGGCTGTGAAGCTGATACAGCTGCTGGCCACGCGCACCGGGATGCCCAATGGCATTTGTGCCGGACAGGGCTGGGAGAGCGAGGAAGAGGTGAACCTGTCCGCCTATCACCGGGCCAAGACCGGCGCCTTGTTCATTGCTGCCACCCAGATGGGGGCGGTTGCCTCCGGAGAGGATGCGGAGCCTTGGGAAGAACTGGGCGCGCGCATCGGGGAGGCGTTTCAGGTCGCCGATGATCTGCGCGATGCGCTGTACGATGAAAAGACGTTGGGCAAGCCGGTGGGGCAGGACGATCTGCACGGGCGCCCGAACGCGGTGACAGAACTGGGCATCGAAGGGGCGATTGAGCGGATGGGGCAGATCCTGACCGGTGCGATTTCATCGATCCCCAAGTGTCCGGGTGAAGCGCGGCTGGCGAAGCTGGTCACGGCTCAGGCACAGGCGTTGACGCCGATCAAGTTCCGGGCGGAGCGAAAGGCCGCACGGGGCGCGTAATGGCGGATGTGCCGATTCCCCAAGGCAGGCGCGCAGGGTGGCAATGGCCGCAGATGCGCAAGCTGGTGGCGGCACGTGGATTTCAGAAATGGGCGGCGCGGAATGTTCTGACCCGGCGGATTGTCCGGGCCGAAGGTGAGGCGCTGTTTGATCTGGTTGCGGGGTTTTGCCACTCGCAGATTTTGCAGGCGCTGGTCGCCTTTGACATTCCCGCCCGGCTGATGAACGGACCTGCGGGTGCGGAGGCTTTGGCGCGTCAGGCTGGCGTGCCCGAAGACCGGATGCTGGTGCTGCTGCGCGCCGGTGTTGCGCTGGGGCTGCTCAAGCAGAAACGCGCAGGCCGCTTTGCCTTGTCCAGACGTGGTGCCGCGTTGGTCGGGGTGCCGGGCTTGCAGCAGATGATCCGACATCACGATGTGCTCTACCGTGATCTGTCAGATCCAGTCGCGTTTTTCAGGGGGGAAACACAGCCGGAGCTTGCCGGGTTCTGGCCCTATGTCTTTGGCGGTGAGGTCGGTCCGCAAGACGCGGCGACCTACTCTGACCTGATGGCGCAGAGCCAGCTGTTGGTGGCGGATGACACGCTGGATGCGGTGAACCTGTCCGGGGTCACGCGGCTGATGGATGTGGGCGGCGGCACGGGCGCGTTTCTGACGCAAGTTGGCGCGCGGCATGCGGAGCTGTCGCTGACCTTGTTTGATCTGCCCGCCGTGGTGCCGGAGGCCGAAGCACGATTCGCATCTGCGGGGTTGACCGACCGGACGAGAATCATGCCGGGCTCTTTCCGGTCCGATGCGCTGCCTGCCGGGGCTGATGCGATCTCTCTCATTCGGGTGCTCTACGATCATACGGATGAGACGGTCGCTGATCTGCTGGCCAAGTGTTTTGCCGCGTTGCCGGACGGCGGGCGGCTGATCGTGTCGGAGCCGATGCGCGGCGGCGCTGCGCCGGAACGCGCGGGAGACGCCTATTTTGCGCTCTATACGCTGGCGATGGGCACGGGCAAGGCCCGGTCCGCTGATGAAATCGCCGCGCTCTGCGCGCAGGCAGGTTTCGCGGACATCCAGAAACCGGCGTCGCGCAGGCCGTTTGTGACGCGCTGCGTGACGGCTGTAAAGAAAAGCTGACAATGTCACTTGTGATTGACAGTTATGAGTGTCAGATTTAGTTTACATATATCGCCTTGCGCGAAGTGAGTCCTTTTCGAAGGCCTTTCGCGCAAAGACCACCAGAGGGGAGGACCTGTGCAAACCACTGCCGTGATCCTGAATGGGCCTAAAGATCTGGGTCTTGACGCATTGAACGTCACGCCGCCCGGTGCGGGTGACCTCGTGGTGCGGGTAAGTCATTCCGGTATCTCGACGGGCACGGAGAAACTTCTGTGGTCAGGTGCGATGCCTCCTTTTCCCGGCATGGGCTATCCTTTGGTCCCCGGTTACGAAGCCGCTGGCGAAGTGATCCACGCGGGATCGCAGACCGCGTTCAAAGTGGGCGACCGGGTTTTTGTGCCGGGTGCGAATTGCTTTGAAGGGGCGTTTGGACTGTTTGGGGGCGCGGCAAGTCTGCTGGTCACCGATGCGCAACGGGTCACACGGATTGATCCCGCTCTCGGGGCGGAAGGCGCATTGCTGGCCCTCGCCGCGACGGCGCGCCATGCGATGGCAGGGCCGGGCAAATCCGTGCCGGATCTGATTGTGGGCCACGGCGTGCTGGGCCGTTTGCTGGCCCGCCTGACAATTGCAGCAGGCGCGCCTGCGCCCACCGTTTGGGAAATTGACCCGGCCCGCACGCAAGGTGCGCAAGGTTATGACGTGCTGAACGCCGACACCGATCCGCGTCGGGACTACACCTCCATCTATGACGCCACGGGGCAAGCTGGCCTGCTGGGCGATTTGATTGGCCGTCTGCAAAAGGGCGGAGAGATTGTGCTTGCCGGGTTTTATCCGGAGCCGATCAGTTTTGCCTTCCCGCCGGCCTTCATGAAGGAAGCGCGGTTTCGCATCGCGGCGGAATGGACACCTGACGATTTGCTGGCGACCCGGTCGCTGGTGGAAAGCGGCACGCTCAGCCTGGGTGATCTGATCACGCATCGCGCGGCGGCGGCGGATGCCCCTGCGGCCTACGCCCGCGCCTTTGACGACCCGGCTTGCCTGAAAATGATCCTCGACTGGAAAGGTCACGCATGACACTCGATATTCCCAATCTCAAGGATGGTGGCACCATCAAGGATTTCGACCAGCGCCTGCGCGACGAGGCGCATGAGGACTTCGCTGACATCGTGGTGGAGGAGCCGACCTCCAAAACACAGATCATCGCGATCTATGGCAAAGGCGGGATCGGGAAGAGTTTCACACTGGCCAACCTCAGCCACATGATGGCGGAGCAGGGCAAGCGGGTTCTGCTGATCGGTTGTGATCCCAAGTCCGACACCACATCGCTGCTGTTTGGTGGCAAGGCCTGCCCGACGATCATCGAAACCTCCACCCGCAAAAAGCTGGCGGGTGAAGAGGTGAAGATTGGCGACGTCTGTTTCAAACGCGGCGGTGTATTCGCGATGGAGCTGGGCGGCCCGGAAGTCGGTCGCGGCTGTGGCGGGCGCGGGATCATTCACGGGTTTGAACTTCTGGAGAAGCTGGGCTTTCACGATTGGGATTTCGATTATGTTCTACTGGATTTTCTGGGCGACGTGGTCTGCGGTGGTTTTGGCCTGCCAATCGCACGTGATATGGCGCAGAAGGTTATCCTCGTCGCGTCAAACGATCTGCAATCTCTTTACGTCGCCAACAACGTCTGTTCGGCGGTCGAATACTTCCGCAAGCTGGGCGGAAACGTGGGTGTCGCGGGGTTGGTAATCAACAAGGACGACGGGTCCGGAGAGGCCGCGGCCTTTGCCGAAGCGGTGGACATTCCGGTGCTGGCCGCCATTCCGCAGGACGATGACCTGCGCAAGAAATCTGCCAATTACCAGATCGTCGGCACGATGGAGAGCCAATGGGGTTCGCTGTTTGCGGCCCTCGGTGATGAAGTTGCCGTGGCACCCCCCGTGAGGCCTACGCCGCTGGATCAGGACGGTTTGCTGGGGCTGTTTGATGCCTCGGAAACCGGCGGCGACGTGG
The DNA here is from genome assembly GCF_947500075.1 of uncultured Sulfitobacter sp. GTDB lineage: Bacteria > Pseudomonadota > Alphaproteobacteria > Rhodobacterales > Rhodobacteraceae > Sulfitobacter. The sequence continues at coordinate 50,319 of NZ_CANMQS010000009.1, forward strand.
TGCTGGAACCGGCCACCGATCAGGACATGCGCGGCAAGAACGCGGCCCCCAAGGCGAGCCTGGAGGTTGTCTACGACGATGTCTGAGCGCACCGGATATAACGTGTCCTACGATGACGTGGGCGAGGTGCGGATTGATGAAGCCTCTCACGGGGCTGATTTGCCGCCGGTTGTCGATGCGCCTGCCGCCGAAGGCATGTGCGGATCGCGCGGCACGCTTGAAGAAGCGGCGCGTTCGGCGGGCAAATCCGATGTGCTGGATCAATACGCCAAGGATTACCCCAAGGGCCCCCATGATCAGCCGCAGTCGATGTGTCCTGCGTTTGGATCGCTGCGTGTGGGTCTGCGGATGAAGCGCACGGCGACGATCCTGAGCGGTTCGGCCTGTTGCGTATATGGTCTGACGTTTGTGTCGCACTTCTATGGCGCGCGGCGTTCCGTTGGATATGTGCCGTTCAATTCCGAGACTTTGGTGACCGGCAAGCTGTTCGAAGATATCCGCGAGGCGGTGCACGATGTTGCCGATCCCGCGAAGCTCGACGCGATTGTCGTGACGAACCTTTGTGTGCCGACGGCGTCCGGTGTGCCACTGCGGCTGCTGCCCGAAGAGATTGACGGCGTGCGCGTGGTGGGCATCGACGTCCCCGGTTTTGGCATCCCGACCCACGCAGAAGCCAAGGACGTGCTGGCCGGCGCGATGCTGAATTATGCCCGGCGGGAGATTGAGGCGGGGCCGGTGGCCATGCCCGAAGGCGGTCGCGCGGATCGTCCGCAGGTCGCCCTGATGGGAGAGATGTTCCCGGCTGATCCAATGATGATTGGCCAGATGCTGGCGCCCATGGGGCTGGGCGCGGGGCCGGTCGTGCCATGCCGAGAATGGCGTGAGTTGTACGCAGCGCTTGATTGCGGTGTCGCGGCGGCGATCCATCCTTTCTACACCGCGAGTGTGCGGGAGTTTCAGGCGGCAGGGCGCACTGTTGTCGGCTCTGCCCCCGTGGGCCATGACGGCACCGCCGCGTGGCTGGCGGCGATTGGCGATGCTTACAACATTTCCGCAGACAAGATCGCTGCGGCGCAAAACGCCTGCCTGCCTGCGATCAAGGGCGCGCTGGGTGGCGCGCCGATTGACGGGACGATCACGCTCTCGGGCTATGAGGGCAGCGAATTGCTGGTCGCGCGGCTGATGATCGAAAGCGGTGCGGATGTTCCTTATGTGGGCACGGCCTGTCCCAAGACGGAATGGTCAGCGGCGGATGCGGAATGGCTTGAAGCGCGCGGTGTGAAAGTGAAGTTCCGTGCGTCACTGGAAGACGATTGCGCTGCGATGGAGGCGATCCAGCCTGATCTGGCAATCGGCACCACGCCTGTTGTCCAGAAGGGCAAGGAGCTGGGCATCCCCTCGCTCTATTTCACCAACCTGATTTCCGCGCGGCCCCTGATGGGTGTCGCGGGCGCGGGCTCCCTGGCGCAGGTGGTGAATGCCGCCATGGCGAACAAGGACCGCATGGATCACATGAAAGCGTTCTTTGAAGGCGTGGGTGCGGGTGACACTGCGGGCGTCTGGGAAGGCAGCCCGAACGTGCAGCCGCAGTTCCGCGCGCAGAATTTGAAGAAGCTGGAAAAGCAGGCGAGGGCGGCGAAGGCCGCGCAAATGATATGAGCGGCGCGTTTCATCATATCCCCGCCGTAGGGTGTGCATTCATGCGCACCAAGGCAGGTGCCCAATGCTAGTCCAGGACCACGACCGCGCAGGCGGATATTGGGGCGCAGTTTATGCCTTCTGTGCGACCAAGGGTTTGCAGGTGGTGATCGACGGCCCCGTGGGCTGCGAAAACCTGCCCGTCACATCCGTTTTGCATTACACCGATGCTTTGCCACCGCATGAGTTACCCATCGTGGTCACCGGTCTGGGCGAAGGTGAGATGGGATCAGGCACCGAAGAGGCGATGAAACGCGCCTGGGAAACGCTTGATCCCGCGTTGCCAGCGGTGGTTGTGACCGGGTCGATTGCGGAGATGATTGGCGGTGGGGTGACCCCGCAAGGCACCAACATTCAACGTTTCCTGCCGCGCACCATTGATGAAGATCAGTGGGAGAGTGCGGACCGCGCGATGACGTGGATCTTTACCGAGTTCGGCATGACCAAGGGCCGGATGCCGCCCGAGAAGAAACGCGAGGAGGGCGCCGCCCCCCGCGTCAATATCCTCGGGCCGATGTATGGCACGTTCAACATGCCCTCCGATCTGGCGGAAATCCGTCGGTTGGTTGAGGGGATAGGCGCAGAGGTCAACATGGTGATGCCGCTGGGCAGCCATGTGTCAGAGATGCGCGGGCTGGTGAATGCGGATGTGAACATCTGCATGTACCGCGAGTTTGGTCGGGGCTTGTGCGAAGTGCTGGGCAAGCCCTATCTGCAAGCGCCCGTTGGAATCGAGTCGACCACGAAATTCCTGCGTAAGCTGGGTGAACTCACGGGCCTTGATCCCGAGCCGTTTATTGAGCGCGAAAAGCACTCCACCATCAAACCCGTCTGGGATTTGTGGCGGTCGGTGACGCAGGACTTCTTTGCGACCGCCTCCTTCGGGATTGTGGCCAATGAAACCTATGCGCGCGGTATCCGCAATTTCCTTGAGAATGATCTGGGTCTGCCCTGCGCCTTTGCGGTTGCCCGCACACGCGGCAAGAAGACCGACAATGATCAGGTCCGCGCGATGGTGCACGAAAAGCGCCCGCTGATCCTGATGGGGTCGATCAATGAAAAGATGTATCTGGCGGAGATGAAATCGGGCTTTGGCCCGGCGCCCACCTTTATTCCTGCGTCCTTCCCCGGTGCTGCCATCCGGCGCGCAACGGGCACGCCTTTCATGGGCTACGCAGGTGCGACTTATCTGGTGCAGGAGGTTTGCAATAGCCTCTTTGATGCACTGTTTCACATACTACCGTTGGGGTCTGAGATGGATGCGACCCCGGCGACACCAACCCCGCTCAAGCGGGATTTCCCCTGGGATGCGGATGCCCAGGCCAAGCTGGACGAAATTGTTGCCAGCCATCCGATCCTGACACGTATTTCCGCCGCCAAGACCCTGCGCGACGCTGCTGAAAAAGCAGCGCTTGATGCGGGTGCTGAACGGGTGGTTCTGGAATGCGTCGAGGGACTTCAACCAGCTTCGGGAGGAGCCAAAACATGACCGATATCAGCAGCGACCAAAGCGTTGCGCGCACACCCGCGCGCCACCGCAGCGTCCCCAACATGCGCGAATACTACGTCTATTTCGCCGTGATCTTCGTGGCGACGCTGCCCTTGAGTTTCCTGACATGGGGCTTGAGCGCCGCGCGCCGGATGGAGTTGCCCGAAAAGGGCCCCATCAAGGCCGCCTGGAGCCAGGCCCAGATCATCACCCCGCGCATCTTTTCCGCGTGAGGCAAACATACCGTTTCGGGTGACCGTCACGGACAACAGGTTCGCCACTCCCCCCCGGAGTGGTGGATTAGGGCAGGGGATGAGCCCCTGTCGTAACCCGGCCGCGGGGGGCGCGGCGTCGGCACTTTTTCTGAGGAGAAAAACATGGCTGATAAAAATGACCTGTCCTTCACAGGTTTGACAGACGAGCAAGCGCAGGAGCTGCACTCAGTCTACATGAGCGGGTTCACGATCTTCACGATCGTGGCCGTTGTCGCGCATGTGCTGACGTACATCAAACTGCCCTGGTTCTCCTGGGGCTGATAGGAGCATATCGACATGGCACAGTTTTACAAAATCTGGCTGATCTTCGACCCGCGTCGCGTTTTCGTGGCGCAGGGCGTGTTCCTGTTCCTGCTGGCGGCGATGATTCATCTCGTCCTGCTCAGCAACCCGGAAACAAACTGGTTCGACCGCGCCTTTGGTGCGGCTGAAGCAGCGGAGTAATCGGACTGCAAGAAAACGCAGCGGGCGGACTGGTGTCACGCCGCCGCCCGCAGCAACCCGAAATCATTCACGTGCGCGCCGCACCGGGCCTTTGGCCTGTGGTTGTCGGCGCAAGAGGAGTAAGAAGATGGCTCAGCTCAGCTTCGAAAGAAAATACCGGGTCCGAGGTGGGACATTGGTTGGCGGTGATCTGTTCGACTTCTGGGTAGGCCCCTTCTATGTCGGCTTTTTCGGCGTCACGACGTTCTTTTTTGCCGCGCTCGGCACCATCCTGATCTTTTACGGGGCGGCGCTGGGTGATACCTGGAACCCCTGGTTGATCTCAATCAATCCCCCCAGCCTTGAAGTGGGCCTTGGCATGGCGCCGCTGGCCGAAGGCGGGCTTTGGCAGATCATCACGATGTGCGCGACGCTGGCGTTTGTCAGCTGGGCGCTCAGGGAGGTGGAAATCTGCCGCAAGCTGGGGATGGGGTATCATGTGCCCTTCGCCTTCAGTGTTGCGATCCTGGCCTATGTCACGCTGGTGATCATCCGGCCGGTGCTGATGGGGGCCTGGGGACACGGATTTCCTTACGGCATCTTCAGCCACCTCGATTGGGTGAACAACGTCGGCTATGCCTACGGCAACTTCCACTACAACCCCGCGCATATGGTCGCGATCACCTTCTTCTTCACCACCTGTCTGGCGCTTGCGCTGCACGGCTCGCTGGTTTTGTCGGCGGTCAACACCGGTGGCAAGGAAAACAAGATCGTCACACCCGATCACGAGGACACCTATTTCCGCGATCTGATCGGCTATTCGATCGGGCCACTCGGCATTCACCGTCTGGGTCTGTTCCTGGCGCTGCAAGCCGGTCTGTGGAGCGCGATCTGTATCGTCATCTCCGGCACGATCTGGTTCGACCAATGGTCAGCCTGGTGGGATTGGTACGCCGAATTGCCCTGGTGGGCGGATCTGTAAGAGGGATATGAAAAATGGCTGAATATCAAAATATCTTCACGCAGGTTCAGGTGCAGGGCCCCCCGGAAATGGGGGTCGACCCTGACGGTCTGCTGGACCGCGAACGGACCAGGAAGGCGGGTTTTTCAAGCCTTGCGGGTCTGATTGGCAACGCACAGTTGGGGCCGATCTATCTTGGCACCTTCGGGGTTGTGTCGCTGGCGACCGGGTTCTTGTGGTTCTTTATCGTCGGCATGAACTTCTGGTGGCAGGTGGATTATTCACCCGCTTTGTTCATGCGCGAACTTTTCTGGATGGCGCTTGAGCCACCGGCAGAGGAATACGGGCTGGGCTTTGCCCCGCTGGATGAAGGGGGATGGTGGATCATCGCCAGCTTCTTCCTGCTGGTTTCGGTGATCAGCTGGTGGATCCGGACCTACCTGCGCGCCGAAGAGCTGGGCATGGGCAAACACGTCAGCTGGGCTTTTGCTTCTGCGATCTGGTTGTTCCTTGTGCTGGGTCTGTTCCGGCCCATCCTGATGGGCAGCTGGTCAGAGGCGGTGCCCTACGGCATTTTCCCGCACCTTGACTGGACGAACCTGTTTTCGCTGACTTATGGCAACCTGTTCTACAATCCGTTCCACGCGTTGAGCATTGTGTTCCTTTATGGCTCTGCCCTGCTGTTTGCGATGCATGGCGCGACGATCCTTGCCGTCAGCCGCTATGGCGGTGAGCGGGAGATCGAACAGATCGTGGACCGCGGCACGGCTTCGGAACGGGCGGCCTTGTTCTGGAGATGGACCATGGGGTTCAACGCCACGATGGAGGGCATTCACCGCTGGGCATGGTGGTTTGCGGTTCTCACGACGCTCACGGGCGGCATCGGGATCCTGCTGACCGGCACGGTTGTCGACAATTGGTTCATCTGGGCCCAGGAACACGGCTACGCGCCGCTTGATTGAGAAGGAAAGAGACCATGAGTGACAACAACGACTATCTGCGCACCGGCGATCAAACCTTCCGACTGCGGGCTGACGTCTTTCTGCTGATGATGAAGGGCGCGGGCTATGCCGCAATCGTCTGTGTGGGGTTCGGATTGTTCATGTGGGCCTTGTACGGAATTGGCCTGCTGTTGCCGGATGAGGCCCGCGAGGCGGATGATCCGACACCGTTCTCCGCCTATGAGGCACCCCTCGCGGATACCACACGCACCTGAGAGATTGGCAGGGCCACCCTTGGCCCCGCCCCGCCTTTCGGATCGACCATGTCCCTTGGTTTGATCCGGAAACGTCAGGAAGAGGCTTTCCTGACACGTCCTGTTGGCTACGGGAGGCAGAAGGGGCCCGACCGCTTGCGGTTCTGGTTCCTTCTGCACCCGCGGCCAACAGACTCCCTCTTTTTACCAAGACCGAGGAGCCTGCCGCCATGCCCGCCACAGACACCCCCCGCAAAACGCCGTTTCTGGACCGTGTGAACACGCCCGCCGATATGCGCGGCATGTCGGTTGCTGATCTGAAACATCTGTCGGATGAGCTGCGCAGTGAGGTGGTGGAGGCGGTTGCCCAGACAGGTGGCCATCTGGGTTCATCGCTGGGTGTGGTGGAGCTGACGGTTGCCCTGCATGCGGTTTTCGACACGCCGCATGACAAGCTGATCTGGGATGTGGGGCATCAGTGTTACCCGCACAAGGTGCTGACCGGACGGCGCGACCGGATGCACAGCCTGCGGCAGGAGGGGGGGATTTCCGGTTTCACGAAACGCAGCGAATCTGAATACGATCCCTTTGGTGCCGCCCATAGCTCCACCTCGATCTCGGCGGCGTTGGGGTTCACGCTGGGGCGTGATCTGGGGCAGAACACGGGCGATGCGATTGCGGTGATTGGCGATGGGTCGATCAGTGCGGGCATGGCCTATGAGGCGATGAACAACGCAGGCGCCGAAGGGCGGCGGATGTTCGTGATCCTCAATGACAACGAGATGAGCATCGCGCCCCCGGTAGGGGCGATGTCGAAGTATCTTTCGGGTCTTTATGGCTCCCCCCTGGGGCAATTGCAGCAGGTTGCCGAAGGGTTCGAGGCCGCGCTGCCCGGTCCCCTGCGCGATCACGCCAAACGCGCGCGGCAATTGGTGACGGGGGCCGTGGGTGCGCAGGGCACGCTGTTTGAAGAGCTGGGGTTTCAGTATGTCGGGCCGATCAACGGGCACGATATGGAGCAGCTGGTGGCGGTGTTGCGCGCGGCACGGGCGCGGGCGACGGGACCGGTGTTGATCCATTGCTGCACGGTGAAGGGCAAGGGCTATGCCCCCGCAGAACAGTCAGCGGACAAATATCACGGTGTCGGCAAATTCACTGTCGAAAGCGGGGTGCAGGCCAAGAAGCAACCCAATGCCCCAAGCTACACAAAGATCTTTGGCCAGACACTGACTGATCTGGCAGATACCGACAGCCGGATCGTTGGCATCACCGCCGCGATGCCGGGTGGCACGGGCATGGACATTTTTGGCGCGAAACATCCCAAGCGGATGTTTGATGTGGGCATTGCCGAACAGCATGGCGTGACCTTTGCGGCTGGCATGGCGGCTTCCGGGCTGCGGCCGTTCTGTGCGATCTATTCGACCTTCCTGCAACGGGGGTATGATCAGGTGGTGCATGACGTGGCTTTGCAAAACCTGCCCGTGCGTTTTGCGATTGACCGGGCGGGTCTGGTGGGCGCCGACGGCGCGACACACGCAGGTGCGTTTGATGTGGGATACCTGACTGCACTGCCAAACATGACGGTGATGGCGGCCGCGGATGAAGCGGAGCTGATGCATATGGTGGCCACAGCGGTGGCGCATGACAGCGGGCCGATTGCCTTCCGCTATCCCCGCGGCGAAGGGGAGGGCGTGCCCCTGCCTGACCGCGGTGAGGTGCTGGAGATTGGCAAGGGCCGGGTGATGTTTGAAGGCACCGACGTGGCGATCCTGTCCTTCGGGGCGCATCTGGGTGAGAGCCTGAAAGCGGCTGCGCTTCTGGAGGAACGCGGTGTTTCCGTCACGCTGGCCGACGCGCGGTTCGCCAAGCCGCTGGACCGGGAATTGCTGCACCGTCTGGCGCGGACGCACAAGGCGCTGATCACCATTGAACAAGGTGCACGCGGCGGGTTCGGCGCGATGGTTCTGCATGATCTGGCGGGCGAAGGGTTGCTGGACGGCAATCTGGCTGTGCGGACGATGACCTTGCCGGACAAGTTCATTGATCAGGCCGCACCCGATGCGATGTATGCCGAGGCGGGCATGACCGCGACCGATATTGCCGCAACGGCGATGCAGGCCGTGGGCGTCCGGGCAGAGACGTCCTGACCCTGTGCGGCACAGGCGGGGGATGCCGCCCCAGACTGTTCTCGGAACAGGCGTGATCAGATTTCCAGGGGTTGGCCCAGGATCATATCCGCGTGCTGATCCAGATAGATGCGCAGCCAGGGCGTAAAGGCCTCCGGCGTTTGCGCGATTTCTGCGGCGAGCTCTTGCGGCGTGATCCAGCGGGTGGCCATGACCTCTTCGGGGTTTGGGGCCATCGCCATGTCTTCGGCGGCTTCGGCCAGATAGACCTCCACCACTTCATGTTCGATCATGTCCGGCCCGACAGCGGCGCGGTATTCGACCTGTCCGCGGTGCAACAGGTTCAGCCCGGTGATCCCCAGCTCTTCGTTCACGCGGCGGTGCGCGCAATCTGTCGGGTCTTCGTCCCAGGCGGGATGGGTGCAACAGGTGTTCGCCCAGAGCCCCGGTGTATGGTATTTGCACAGCGCGCGCTGCTGGATCAGGATCGACCCGTGTCGCATGACAAAGACAGACACGGCAAGGTGGCGCAGACCGCGCTGGTGGGCCGCCAGTTTCTCAACCGGGGTCAAGGTGCCATCCACCCACGCGGGGATCATGATGTTTGTGGGTGTCATACTGCCGTCCATGGTGTTTCCCCCAATCTGTCAGACGCGGGTCTCTGACACCAGACCGGACAGATGCGCAAGGTTCTTGATGCCGATCTTGAGGTGCGCCATGGGCCGTGCCTTGACCAGTTTCTTGTTCATATAGGCTTCAAACGTCAGCCGCTGCACGTCGACATCATGGCAGAGCGAGACGAAGCGTTCGCGGCGGGCATCAGACCGGTAATAGGCGTTCTGCATGGCACCAAGGACACGGAAGACCTGTTTGTGTTCGCGCATGAAGAGCTTGCGGGCCAGTGTCAGATCGCGGGCCCGGCCGGAGGTCAGGCAGGCCGAAGCAGCCGTTGCCGCAACCTGTCCGCCAACCATGGCGTAATAGATCCCTTCCCCGGAAGAGGGGGCGACAACGCCGGCGGCATCGCCTGCCAGCACCACGTCACGTCCGTTGTCCCATTTGTCCAGCGGTTTGAGCGGGATGGGCGCCCCTTCGCGGCGGATCGTCTTGCAGTTTTCCAGACCTGACGCGAGGCGCAGTTCTGCCGTGGCTTTCTTGAGGTCCACACCATCAAGGCCGGTGCCCATGCCGACGCTGGCGGATTTGCCATGGGGGAACACCCAGCCATAGAAGTCCGGAGAAATCGCGCCGTCATAGATCACGTCGCAGCGTTTGGGGTCATAGTCTGGCGTCGGTTCGGGCGCTTCGATGATTTCGTGATAGGCAATCACATAGGGAATGGTGTCACCGCCGGGCACTTCGGCCCGCGCCACGTTTGAACGCGCACCATCCGCGCCTATGATCAGCTTGGTGGTCAGGCGTTTGGTGTCCGAACTGCCCTTGTCACGGTAGACGACATGGGTGCCCTGATCGTCGCGTTCAATCGCGGTGAAGGTCCCCACGATATACTCGGCACCCGCATCCGAAGCGCGCTTGCGCAGGAAAGCGTCGAAGAATTCACGGTCGACCATACCGACATATCCGTTCTCAATCGGGATATCGACCTGTCGCTGGGTGGGGGAGATCATGCGTGCGGTATTGATGCGGGCGACGATTTCGCTGTCGGGGATGTTGAAATCCGTGACCAGCCGTGGCGGGATGGCGCCGCCACAGGGCTTGATCCGCCCCTCCCGGTCCAGGAGGGCAACCTTGTGCCCGGACCGGACCAGTTCGAGCGCGGCGGTGGCGCCTGATGGTCCGCCTCCTACAACAACGACATCATACATATGTTCATTCCCCCGGAACCAGAGCAGCGCGCGTGCTGCGGGTGTTTTCCATGATATGCAGCGCCATGGCGGCGGCTGCGATAAAGAGAGCGGCCTCAATCGAGAAGACCACCGCGAATGCGGGTGCATCGGCGAGCGGCCCGCGCAGAAGATCGACGGCAGCCGCGCCCAGAAGCCCGCCAAAGCCGGCGGCGATGGCTTGTGCCGCACCCCAGAGGCCCATGCGTGTGCCTTCGCGCCTGCCGCGTCCTTCGGCGGCCAGCGCCATCATGGAACCGATGGCGGAGACAGCAAACATGCCGTTAAAGAAACCCAGTGCGACAACGAGCGTTGTCAGTCCGACGGCGGGCAAAGCCAGCCCGCCCCAGGCAATGGCAACAAGGCTGAGCGCCGAGCCGAAGCAGCCTCCCAGGATCCAGTTGCGCAGGCTGCCGATTTTCAGGCCTGTCGCCATGATACCCACGGTCAGCATGCCGACAAACACGCCGCCATTCTGCGCGCCGCTGAGGCTGGTGGATTGACCGGGTGTGAAGCCCCAGACAAGACCGGCAAAGGGCTCCAGTATCAACTCCTGCATGAAATAGGCGTTCATCGACAGGAAGACGAAGAGGGTGAAATCGCGGGTGCGGCGTTCGGCCCAGACTTCGCTGAGGCCTTCCATGAAGGGGGTTGGGTCGGGTTCGCGCGTGGCGGTGACCCGGCGTTCGATGCCGGCAACCGCAAGGAGGGTCAGGACCATGGCGATGGCCACAACGGTTGCAACGACCGTCAGCAGGCGCGCCGGTGTGTAGGGGTCAAGGAAACTGCCCGCGAGGCCTGCGGTCATGGCGATGCCGAAGATCATCATCAGCCAGGTGATTGTTGCGGCTGCCGCGCGGCGGTGCGGCGCGGTGGCGGTGGCCAGCAGGGCAAGCAAGGATGTGCCGCTTGCCCCGACACCGATCCCGATCAGCGCATAGGCGAAGATCGAGAGCAAAAGCCCGGACCAGTATGATGCTGTAAAGAGCGTGACCGCATAGGCCGCTGTGAATCCGCCCAGAGCCAGTGCGGCCATGCCGCCAATGATCCAAAGCGTGCGGTTGCCACCTGTGTCGGAGGTGAAGCCCCAGCGCGGGCGCGATAGCTGGATACCGTAATGCAGGGCGACCAAGAGGCCCGGCAGCACGGCAGGCAGGGCAAACTCAACCACCATCAGCCGGTTCAGGGTCGAGGTTGTCAGCACCACGATGGCGCCGAGCGCCATCTGCACCACACCCAGCCGGACGATCTGGAACCAGGACAGGGTCATGTGATGCTCCTCAGTGCTGTGGCGGCGACCATCATGCCTGCGACATAAAGGGTGATACCGGTGCCCTGATACCAGGGCGCGCGGCCTTTGGGGTCACGCATCAGGACGCGCATGCCGGCAAATTGCGCGATGAGCAGGGCCGAGATGATCGCCGCGTGCCAGGGTTTGCCCCAGCTCAGCAACAGGCCAATCACGACCACTTGTGGCACGGCCATGCCCCAACAGGCGACTTTTGCGGCGCGGGCGGGACCGAGGGTCACGGGCAGGGAATTGACGCCCATCTTTGCGTCGCCCTCCAGCGCCTTGAAGTCATTCAGGGTCATGATCCCGTGGGCACCGAGGCCATAGAGCAGGGCGATGATCAGAATTTCAGGGGCGGGGGCGCCCGCGCTCAAGACGGCGGCACCGGTGATCCAGGGCAGGGTTTCATAGGCCAAGCCACACAGACCCGGACCCCACCAGCCCGATTTTTTGGCGCGGATGGGTTCGGCGGAATAGGCCCAGGCGGCGGTGACAGCAATGACGGTTGCGCCAAAACCCCAAGGGCCCAGTTGCCAGCCCACAAGCAGCGACAGGACAGTCATTGCCAAGGCGATCCACAACCCCCAGCGTCCCGGAATGCGGCCTGACGGAATGGGGCGGTCGGGTTCGTTGATGGCGTCCACATGGCGGTCGCACCAGTCATTGGCAGCCTGGCTCATCCCGCAGACAATCGGACCGGCAAGCACGATGCCCAGCACAACGGGCGTCCAGCTGCCGCCAAGGGCCGCACCGGACGAGACGACACCGCACAGGTAAGCCCACATCGGTGGAAACCACGTGATGGGTTTGATCAACCGGAGCATGGCGGCAGGCTCAGGCCAGTGCCGCGCGGGAATGTCAACTGTAACGGACATAGTGTAAGTCTAACCTTACACATTGAGTCGGCACAAGGCCAAAGCCCGTTATGGCGGCCCAAAGGCACAATAAGAGGTTTCGGCTGGCCTGAACGGAGCCGACGAACGCCCGGCCGCCTGCGACGATCCTTCACATCCGCGACACTGCCCTTGCCTTTGGAGGTCACTATATTATCTTCTCGTTCACACGACTTGAGGTATGCCTCAGGGTACAAAGTAACGAAGGTTAGGGAGACCTGAAGATGAAGATGTTCCAAATTGCTGCTCTGGGCACGGCGTTGATGGCGGGTCCTGCGTTTGCAGACGGGCATGCCACAGGTGATGCTGCCGCTGGTGAAGATGTGTTCAAAAAATGCAAATCGTGCCACTCCGTTGTGGATGCTGAAGGCGAAGTGATTGTGAAGGGCGGCCGCAGCGGTCCGAACCTCTATGGCCTTTACACACGTGTGGCCGGCACGGACGAAGAGTTTGGCAAGAAGTACGGCAAATCGCTGATCGAGACCGGCGAAGCCGGGCTGGAATGGAATGAAGCGGACTTCGTGAATTACGTCGCCGACCCACGCAAGTTCCTGCGCACCTATCTGGATGACAAGAAGGCCAAGTCGAAGATGTCCTTCAAGCTGAAGGACGAGCAGGACGCGAAAGATGTCTGGGCGTATCTGGTCTCTGTCGGGCCGCAGCCTGAATCCTGATTCGGGAATATCGAGATTGAACAGGCGGCCCCGGTATCGGGGTCGCCTTTATTTTTGTCTACTTTTCTTCAAGATGTGACAGCTCATCCCAAAGGGCGATCATATGCCGATGCGCCCCGTCATAGCTGCTGCTTATCCGGTCGACATGGATAAGCCTGATGCTGTCCGCCGCTTCCACGACGATGTTGCCACTGACAAGGATCAGCGCATGGGGCGCGCTGACGCGCAGGGCAAGGACAAGCCGCGCAAGATCCGGCAAGGCATGAATGCCCCCTGCGGAAAGCCCGATCAACAGGTGTCCGGACTCGACAATGCGGTCCACCAGTGTGTCATGGGGCATGCCCATTTCCACATCAATGTGCCAGCCTTCCTGCCGGTAGAGGTCGGCAGCCATCTTGACGCCGAGTGTATGCGTCTCTCCCGGAACGGACGCAAAGAATGCGGCCTTTCCGCTTGGTCGTACAGGCGGGGGCAGGCGGCTTTTGAAGCCGCGCATCAGGGCATAGATGCGGCCGGTGCCGATGCTGACGTCAGCAAGAGTGACCTTGTCCTTTGTCCACCATTCCCCAAGCAGCTTTGCTGCCGGGGCCAGATAGCTGAGGTAGAGGGTGGTGATGTCCACGCCCATGCGATGGTATTGTTCCACCAGGTTGGCGATGTCGTGATCATCGGCTGCGATCAGCGCTTTTGTCAGCCCTTCGATTGATCTGTGGCTCTGCTCCATGGGGCGCGATTGCTTTGAAACGCGAGAGAGCACTTCGCGGGCAAGAGAGACAACCGCATCAGGCGGCAGCTTGGCCCGTAGCGTTTCAAGATCGGAGCGTGTGGCAGACAGATCATTGGTGTTGAAAAGAGCCGGATTTTGGTCTGTTGTAGACATTGCTCCCCCCGATTAGCCGTATCAATCTGTGTTTTCGAATAGCAAGCTCTGACTGGTGTTGTGTCGATTATTGTTTACATATCACGAATCGATACGGTTGCCAAATTTAGCTTACACTTTATTCAATATTTTGAAGGACTTAGTGTACTATTTCGCGTACAGATTGCGTGTTAACCAAAGTGGACAGTTTGATCTTGTCGAAAGCAAAGCGATGGCAAGGGGTTAAGCCAGGATTGACTGTGGGGGCCGGCGATCTTCCCGGCAATACCCTGTCGAATGACCGCATTCCGCAGAAAGCTTCAAGTAAAAATATTTTGAGCTTGAAATAAAATTGACCTCAAAATAGCATGTACCTGTGAATCCCTTTGAAATGCACAGGGTTCATGCACACTATGTGCCGGAGGCGCCGAAAAGATGTGCCCGGAAACACAAGACAGGGAGAACACTATGTTCACTACACTGAGATGGAGCGCGCTTGGCGTTGCAACGGCCGCCGCGATGTCGCTGGCTGGCGTTGCGGCTGCGGATGGGCACGCGAAACTGAAAGTTGGCTTGATTACAACCCTCACCGGCGGTGGTGCAGGCATTGGTGCGGATATTCGTGACGGTTTCATGCTTGCCATGAAGCAAGGCGGTGAGGGGATCGAGGTTGTCGTCGAGGACGATCAGCGCAAACCTGACATCGCGGTTCAACTGGCCGACAAGATGATCCAGTCGGAGAAAGTTGATATCCTGACAGGGATCATCTGGTCCAATCTGGCGCTGGCCGTTGTGCCTAGTACAACTGCGCAGGGGAAGTTCTATCTGTCACCCAATGCGGGCCCCACCCAGCTGGCCGGACGCGGTTGCCATGAGAATTATTTCAACGTCGCATGGCAGAATGACAATCTGCACGAAGCGGCGGGCGCCCATGCCAACACGGCGGGTTTCAAGAATGCCTTCATCCTCGCCCCGAACTACCCGGCGGGTCAGGACGCGCTGAAAGGGTTCAAGCGCATGTATGAGGGAGAGCTGGCCGGAGAGCTGTATACCAAGCTGGGCCAGACCGATTATGCCGCCGAGATTGCGCAGATCCGCGCATCCGGTGCGGACGGGATTTTCTTCTTCCTGCCCGGTGGTATGGGGATTTCCTTCCTCAAGCAGTATGCGGACAGTGGCATTGATCTGCCGGTCGTCGGCCCGGCGTTCAGCTTTGATCAGGGCATTTTGCAAGCGGTAGGTGACGCGGCGCTGGGTGTGCAGAACACATCGCAGTGGAGCAAGGACATCGACAATGCCACCAACAAGGCCTTTGTCGCGGACTTTGCAGCGGCGTATGGCCGTCTGCCATCGCTCTATGCGTCACAGTCCTTTGACACGGCGAACCTGATCATCAGTGCGGCGGCCAAGGCGGACGTGAAGGATCAGGATGCGTTCCGCGATGCGCTGCGGGCGGCGGATTTCAACTCCACCCGAGGTGATTTCAAGTTCGGCAACAACCAGCATCCCATTCAGGACATCTATGTGCGGGAAGTCATCAAGGAGGGCGATATCTTTACCAACAAGATCATCGGCACCGGCTTGACCGACCATCAGGATGTCTATGCGGCGGATTGCAAGCTGTAAGCGCTGATTGAGAAACGGCTGGCGGCGGGCAACGCCGTCGGCACAAAGCGGGGGCGGGGATGAGCACAATTCTACTGATTGAGCAGATCCTCAACGGTCTGCAATTCGGCGTGATGCTGTTTTTGATGGCCGCCGGGCTGACGCTGATCTTTGGCGTGATGGGGCTGATCAACCTTGCGCATGGTGCGCTTTACATGGTGGGTGCCTTTGCCGCTGCGTCTATGGCGGCGTGGACGGGGTCTTTCACACTGGCGCTGATCGCAGCCCTTGTGGCGGCGGCCATGTTCGGGGCATTGATCGAACTCACCGTCATTCGCCGCCTGTATAAGCGCGACCATCTGGATCAGGTGCTGGCCACATTCGCGCTGATCCTTGTGTTTTCAGAGGCGACCCGCTGGGTCTTTGGCTCTTTCCCGCTGTTTCTGGACATGCCTGATGCGCTGTCTGGCACAGTGATGTTGCCGGGCGGGATTGAGTATTCGAAGTACCGTCTGACGATCATCATCATTGGCCTGCTGGTGGCGCTTGGGTTGTTCCTGCTGATCGCCCGCACGCGGGTGGGCATGCGGATCCGCGCCGGAGAGAATGACCGGGAGATGATCGGCGCGCTTGGGGTCGATATCTCCATCCTTTACACGATGGTTTTTGCCCTTGGTGCCGCGCTCGCCGGTCTGTCCGGCGCATTGGTTGGTGCGATCCAATCGGTGGAGGTGGGCATGGGAGAGCCGGTGCTGATCCTCGCCTTTGTGGTGATTGTGATCGGCGGCATCGGCTCGATCAAGGGCGCGCTTGCGGGTGCGATATTGGTCGGGTTGACGGATACGTTGGGACGGACGCTTTTGCCGGTGCTTTTTTCCACTTTCATGGATGCCTCTGCCGCGACGACCATCGGGTCGGCGCTGGCGTCGATGTTGATCTACATCCTGATGGCGGGTGTGTTGATCTTCAAACCCACCGGCCTCTTTGGGAGCGCGTGAGATGATCCGGGAGAGATATATCAACGCGGTGATCCTTGCGCTGATGGTGATCATTTCGATTGCCGCTTTGTGGATGGATGAGCCGTTTACGATCACCCTCGCGACCAAGGCAGTGATCCTTGCGCTGGCAGCAGTGGGCCTGAACCTCGCGCTGGGGCAGGGGGGCTTGGTCAGTTTCGGCCATGCGGCCTATTTTGGCGTTGGCGGTTATGCGATGGGCATCCTCGCCAGCCACGCGCAGAATTACACCCCGCTGATGGAGGTGCCGTTTCTGATCGAAGGCACCAACCAGATGCCGGTGATCTGGCTGGTGGCGGTGGTGGCAAGCGCGCTGCTGGCGCTGGTGATCGGGGCGCTGTCGCTGCGGACCTCCGGCGTGTATTTCATCATGGTCACGCTCGCCTTCGGGCAGATGCTTTATTACTTCGCGATCAGCTGGCCCGCCTATGGGGGCGAGGACGGCCTTTCGATCTATGTGCGCAATGAATTTCCGGGGCTGAACACATTGGTGCCGATACAGTTCTTCGGGCTGTGTTTCGCGGTGCTTTGCGTTGTGCTGTTTATGGTGCACCGGTTGAACCAATCGCCCTTTGGCCTTGCCCTGATGGGCGCGCACCAGAACGAGGAACGCGCACGGACCGTGGGCATCAACGTCACGCGCCTGCGGCTGGTGGCTTTTGTGATCTCGGGGGCAATCACCGGTCTGGCGGGGGCGCTGTTTGCGGATCTGAACCGTTTCGTGAGCCCGGTGATGTTTGATTGGCATACCTCCGGGCAGATCATGATTTTCATCATTCTGGGTGGTGTTGCGCGGCTGTGCGGGCCGTTGGCGGGGGCGTCGCTCTACATCATTCTCGAACACTATCTGGGTGGGCTGTCGGAATACTGGCAGATCTATCTGGGTCTGATCCTGCTGTTTGTGGTGCTCTTCGCCAAGGGTGGCATTGTCGGCGGGCTGGCCCGCAAGGAGGTGCGGCATGGCTGATCCGGTTCTGGCGGTCCACAACATTTCCAAGTCGTTTGGCGCGCTGAAGGCGAGCGATAATGTCTCGCTTGATCTGATGCCGGGAGAGGTGCACGCGTTGATTGGTCCCAATGGCGCGGGCAAATCGACGCTGATCAAGCAGATTGCCGGCGGATTGACGCCGGATGAGGGGCGGGTTGAACTGCTTGGGCGCGATGTGACCGGGCTGTCCACCGCGGCGCGTGCGCAGGCGGGATTGTCCCGCACGTTCCAGATTTCCGCGCTGGCGATGGGATATACGCCGCTGGAAAATGTGATGCTGGGCGCGGTTGGCCAATCAGGTGGCGTGTTCCGGTTTTTCAGACCGGTGATGAAAGACAAGATGCTGCTGGAGCGCGCGTGGCAGGCGCTCAAACGTGTGGGGTTGGAAGAAAACGCCCATGCGATGACCTCGGAGCTTTCGCACGGGCAGCGTCGGCAGCTGGAAGTTGCCGTTGCGCTGACCTTGCAGCCGAAGGCATTCATCATGGATGAACCGATGGCCGGTATGGGGGCGGAAGGATCGAAACGACTGACCGATTTTCTGCACACGCTGAAAGAAGAAGCGCCCATTCTGCTGGTGGAGCATGACATGGATGCGGTTTTTGCCCTGGCGGACCGGATCAGCGTGCTGGTCTACGGCAAGATCATTGCGACCGGATCAGTAGATGACATCCGCAACCATCCAGAGGTGCGCACCGCCTATCTGGGCGAGGAGGACGCAGCATGAGCCTTCTTGAACTCAGCGGGATCACGGCAAGCTATGGTGCGTCCCAAGCGCTGTTTGGGGTCGACCTGACCGTAGGCGAAGGCGAGGTTGTGGCGCTGATGGGCCGTAATGGCATGGGTAAGTCCACCACGATCAAGGTGATTTGCCGGCTGTTGAAGAACAGTGAGGGCAGTGTGCGGTTTGCCGGTCAGGACATTTCGGGCTTGCCTGCGCACAAGGCCGCGCGGCTGGGTCTGGGGCTGGTGCCGGAGGGGCGGCGCTGTTTCACGAATTTGACCGTACATGAAAACCTCTATGCCTCCGCCCGTCCCGGCGAATGGACGTTTGAGCGGGTGCATGACCTGTTCCCCCGCCTGAAAGAGCGGGAACGTCAGATGGCTGGATCCCTGTCGGGTGGTGAACAACAGATGCTGGCGATTGGCCGCGCGTTGATGACCAACCCGCGATTGCTGATCCTGGATGAAGCAACCGAGGGGTTGGCGCCGGTGGTGCGGCAGGAAATCTGGGCGGCAATTGGGGCGCTCAAGTCTTCCTCTGGTCTGTCGATCCTTGTGGTGGACAAGACCATCGCCGAACTGCGTCGCATCGCCGATCACGTGGTGGTGCTGGAGCGCGGTGCGAACGTCTGGGAAGGTACGATCGACGGGCTGACGACAGACGTCAAAGACCGGTATCTGGGGGTCTGAGGTATGGCATTCCTTCATCCGCAGAAGATCCTGTTCCGCCATTGTGACCCGGCGGGCATCGTTTTCTATCCGCGGTATTTCGAGATGATCAACGATACGGTTGAGGCCTTCTTTGATCAGGTGCTGTCCTTCCCGTTCAGCGCCATGCACCAGACCAGCGGCATCCCGACGGTGGGGATTGAGGCGACCTTCACCGCGCCCAGCAGGCTGGGCGACGATCTGGAGATCGCGCTGACTTGCACCCGTTTGGGGCGGACATCCCTTGGTCTGGCGTATGATGCGCGGTGCGGGGGCGAACAGCGGTTTGCCGCGACCTCAACAGTGGTGTTTATCAACGACAAAGGGCAATCCCAGCCCTGGCCCAGTGACGTGCAGGCCAAACTTGCACAAGAAACAGGAGGAGACGCCTGATGGCGCATGACGTAATTCACCCCGAAGGATGGGCCAAGGCGAAAGGCTATGCCAATGGAATACGCGCCAAGGATGGCACGCTCTATGTCGGCGGGCAGATTGGCTGGACGGCTGATCAGGTGTTCGAGAGCCATGATTTCATCGGCCAGATGGAGCAGGCTTTGGTCAATATTGTCGCGGTCGTGGAAAAGGCCGGCGGGCAGGTCAGCGATATTGTGCGGCTGACCTGGTATGTGACGGACAAACGCGAATACCTTGCCCGTCAGGCCGAAGTGGGTGCGGTCTATCGCAAGGTGCTGGGCCGTCACTTTCCGGCGATGACAATGGTTGTTGTGGCAGGGTTGATCGAAGATGAAGCTTTGGTCGAGATTGAGGCAACAGCGGTCCTTTAACCAAATCGAAACCTGCGTCTTGTCATGGTTTTGCTCTATTCCCGCGCTAGGTTTTTGACAGCGCCACACGGGACAAGGGAGCATGAAGTCATGACATTCACCATGCGGCAGAAAGTTCAGTTCAAACACTGTGACCCTGCGGGGATCGTGTTCTATCCGCGTTACTTCGAGATGATGAACGATTGTGTCGAGGCGTTTTTTGACGATGCGCTGGACTGTCCGTTTGAGGATCTGCACCGCGAAGGTGGGGTGCCGACGGCGGAGATTTCGGTGACGTTTTCCAGGCCAAGCTATCACGGGGACCGGTTGAAGATCACGCTCGATTGCACACGTTTGGGCCGCAGCAGCCTGGGTTTGCGGATTGAGGCAATATGCGGGACGGAACGGCGGTTTCTTGCAACCTCCACCCTTGTGCATATCGACGGCACTGGCAGATCAACGCCCTGGCCCGAACCGTTGCGTGCCCGGATCGCGGAGCAGATGCAGCGGATGGCGGCGTAACCTTTCCGCCTCCGGGGCCAGTACCGCTTGAACCAATACCTCTGACCGTTACACTCTGCCTGATAAAAGCGGAGCGTGATACATGACCGACCAGCAAGCGGATCTGGAGATCCCAGCCGACCGTGATGCGCTTTTTTCACAGCAGGCAGACCGGCGGCGGCGCGCCGTTGAACGGGCAAGAAGCGCACCGTTCTACGCAGGCAAGCTGGACCATCTGAACCTTGACCGGATTACGGAAGAGGCGGAATGGGCGAAGATCCCGATCCTCGACAAGGAGCAATTGCGTGCGATGGATGCGCGGACCTTCTACGAGGATTTCTGCATCAGCGGGCGGCGGGAGATTGTTGAATACTGGCGCTCTGGCGGTTCAACCGGAAAGCCGTTGTTCTATCCCCGCACGGCGGAGGACATCCGATTTGGCCAGCTTGGCTTCAAACGCGCGCTACATCTGGCGGGGTTCGGGCCAGATGATATTGCGCATATGTCGATGCCACTTGGCATTCATCCCGCAGGCCACATGATGGCGCGCAGCGGATCGGATGCCGGCGTCGGGATGGTCTGGGCAGGGGGCGGCAATACGTTGCCGTCTGCCACCCAGCTTGATCTGGTGTCCCTGTTCCAGCCCACTGCATGGATCGGCATGGCGAGCTATGGCATCCAGCTGGGCAATCTGGCGAAGACCGAGGGCCTTGATCTGGCCGCTTCCAGTGTCGAACGTATCCTCTGTTCAGCCGAGCCGCTGTCGGCGTCCAAACGGCAGAAACTGTCCGAACTCTGGGGCGCGCCGGTGCGCGATTGTTATGGCATGACCGAAGCGATGATGCTGGGCTGTGAAGATGCCAGCATGGATGGCTTCCGGTTCTGGAGCGACTTTTGCTATCCGGAGGTGCTGGACCCCGACACGCTGGAGCCTGTGGCCGAAGGCACGCCGGGACTGTTGATCATCACCGCGCTGGTGACCAACAATGCGACGCCGTTTGTGCGGTGGAATACCGGGGATATCGTCACGCTGCGCACGGGTGTGACGGGGGCAGGGGTCTATGATGTGTTCCCGCTGGTCAAACACACACACCGCACGGCGGGGTTTGTGAAAGTGCGTGGGATCAACATCGGGTTCACCGATCTGGAGGATCTGATGTTCGCGAACACGGCTGTTTCGGATTTCAGGGTTGAGATCGTCTGGCAGAACGACCGGGATGAGTTGGATGTTTATGTCGAACTTGCCGACGACGCAGCAGGTGCCACGGACCAGATCAGCGCAGACATCCGGCGCGTCTTTGGCCTGATCCCGCGTATCCATGTCGGCGCGCGGGGGGAGATTGCCCAGCGGTTCGAAGGGGCATTCAAGCCTGTGCGGGTAGAGGACCTGCGCGGCTGATCAGCGGAAGGTTTTCGCGTCGATAATCGGATGGCGCAATTCCCCGATGCCTTCGACCCAAGCCTCCATCACGTCGCCGGGCCACATCCATTCCTGCGGATCACGCCCCGCACCCACCCCTTCGGGTGTGCCGGAGGCGATGATGTCACCGGGTTCAAGTGTCATGCCGGTAGAGAGATCTGCAATCAACTCGTCCACCTTGAACAGCATCTTGGCGGTGTTGGAGCGCTGCTTTTCCACGCCATTGATTGTCAGGCCGAGGTCCAGCACCTGCGGGTCAGGGATTTCATCTGCGGTGACGATGCAGGGGCCGAACGGGGCGAAGCTGTCCATCCCTTTGGAGAAGATCCACTG
Organism: uncultured Sulfitobacter sp.; assembly: GCF_947500075.1. GTDB lineage: Bacteria > Pseudomonadota > Alphaproteobacteria > Rhodobacterales > Rhodobacteraceae > Sulfitobacter. The sequence continues at coordinate 72,105 of NZ_CANMQS010000009.1, forward strand.
CCCCGCACGCCGGTTGTCGCGGGCGGAGACGTCGATCATCACCGAATAGCCAAAGACGCAAGACAGCGCGTCTTCGCGCGCAACATGGGACGCACGGGTGCCCATGATCACGGCCAGTTCTACCTCCCAATCAAGCTGTTGGGTCATGTTGCCGTCATGGCGGACCGGGTCGCCGGGGCCGACCACGGCGGTGGGTGGTTTGGAAAACACCACAGGTTCCTTGGGCAGATCAGGTGCGGTGTCCAGCGCCTTGGAGCTTTCGGCGACATGGTCGAGATAGTTCAACCCGATGCCGAAAATGTTCTTGCGCGGGCGCGGGATCGGGGCGAGCAGCGTGACGCTTGCCACAGGCACCGCCAGCGCGTTGCCCCAGACCCCACGGGCGGCCGCCAGAGCATCCCGCAATTGCGCCACGGCGTTTGGCCCACGGTCGATAAAATCCAGCATCCGGTGCGGGAAGTTCAGGCCCACATGCGCGCCAAAGCCTGCGACATCGACAACGGTGTTGTCTTGCAGAACACCCAGACGTGCTTCGGCTTCGATGTGGGTGCGATAGGTAACGAGTTTCATGTTGGTCCTGTCATTCAGTGTGGTTGATGCCCGCCGTTGTCCCCCAACGCTTCCTCCCGATAGAGGCCAAGCGCGCGGATCACCGGCAGATCGTTGAGGCAGAAAAGGCAGGCATCGTCGCTGGCAGAGGCATTGCCATGCTCATGCCAGGCCCAGGAGGGCACGCAGAAAATATCCCGCTCCGTCCAGTCAAAGCGCTGGCCATTGATGATGGTATAGCCTGAGCCTTTGCAGCATTGGTAGAGATAGCTTCCCGTATGGCGGTGCGCTTTTGTCGCTTCACCCGGCGCAAGCCGCTGCATGGATGCGCCAAGGGTTTTCATCACAGGCCCATTGGTGGTGGGGTTCACATATTCCACCAGATGGCCATCGAAGGGCGATGGATCGCTGCAAGACGCAAAGGCATTCAGCGCTTCGTACGTCCGGTCCCATTCGTATTTGAACATCGGGGAGTAGCCTTTGGACCACGCCCCGCCGCCGGGGGTCAGGCCCGCATTGCCCCATGTCTTGGTCATGTCGTCCACCGGGAAGGCAACGGGTTCACTGAGGTCGGGATGCACCTCAAAGAAATTCGCCTCCATCGCGTTGACGAAAGGAATGTCCAGCCCGTCCTGCCAGATGCAGGGGGAGCCGTCCTCGCTCACCGCATGTTCGTGCCAGGTGCCGTTGGGGGTCAGCACAAAATCGTTTTGGCCCAGTGTCATCTTGTGGCCATCCACCACCGTATAGGCGCCCGTGCCTTCCATGATGAACCGGATCGCACTGGCGGAATGGCGGTGCGCGGTGGCGGTCTCTCCGGGGTGCATGACTTGCAGGCCTGCATAGATCCAGCCCACTGCCGCCGAGACATCCGTGCGGCCGGGGTTGTTGAAATAGATCACCCGCCGCCCGGCTTTCTCAGGTGTGACCAGATCGACGGACCGCAGCACTTTCTCGCGCAGATCCGCATAGCGCCAGAGCACGGGATGCGATTGCGACTTGGGCTCCCACGGCTCAATCTTGTTGGCCACGGTCCACAGGGCACCGGTGTTGTACCCGTCAAGCTCATCGTAATAGGCCAGCAATTCCGGCGTATCCTCGACGTTGGCGCGGCCTGCGACGTCTTCGCGGTGGTTCTCATGGGAATTGGCCATCTATTCGCTCCCTTGGGGATTTGTGACTTGGCACATCTGATATTTTAAGCCTAAACTAAAATATGGCGAAGTCCAGAACCCCTCAAGAGGAACATCAAATGGCCTCGGAAAACAAACTGTTGTTTGCGCGGCCGCCTGCGCATGACGCAGGTCAGAAGTTCGAGGGGTCTGAGAACATTGAAGTGACACCAGACTTCGAAGGGTTTCATCAGCACAACGATATGTTCAGCAGGGGGTTCTGGGACCCGCGCTTTCGCAACAAGGTGACGATGCGGTTTTTCAAGTCCTTCGTCAAACCCACTGAACGGGTGCGGGATGAACCGGGGTTTTCCCAACAGGATTTCGCGCTGCGCAATGGGCCGTGGGCGGTGACGGAGATGCTGGCGGAAATGCACAAGGACCGCGACCGCCGCGACGGGTTTACCGATGACTTCACGCCGCATCTGCCGCCAAAGGTCGATCCGGCGGACATCGGCTCCCCCTCAACGGCTGCGCGGCACGTGAAGAAAGTGGCCAAACTCTATGGCGCGGATCTGGTGGGGATCACGAAGTATGACCCGCGCTGGACCTACCGCAGCAAATTCAGCGCGCGCAAAGTGGTGTCGAAGCCGGTTGAAGTGCCGCCGGAAATCACAAATGTCATCGTTCTGGGCAAGAGCATGGATTACGGCTTGGTGCGTATGTCACCCACCGCCACCGGCTCCACCTCTGCGGCGGCGGGGTATGCGGAGGATGCGATCACCCTGCTGGCGTTGGCGCAGTACATCCGGTCCTTGGGCTACATCGCGATCGCCAATCAGAATGACACCAACCTTGCCATTCCCTATGCGCTGCAAGCGGGGCTGGGGGAGTATGGCCGCAACGGGCTGGTGATCACGCGCGATTACGGACCGCGGGTGCGGTTTGGGCGCATCCTGACCAACATGCCGATGGCGCATGACACGCCGGTGTCCTTCGGGGTTGAGAAAACCTGTGAGATCTGCCGCCGCTGCGCCAACAACTGTCCGCCGCAAGCCATCGATCACGGCCCGCCGTCGACCTACACGTTCAATCAATCCAACGCCAAGGGCATCCGGAAATGGACCACAGACGGGGAGAAGTGTTTCAAGTTCTGGGTGATGAAAGGCAGTGATTGTGCCAATTGCATCCGGTCCTGCCCCTACAACAAGGACCATGGCAAGCTCTGGTCGAAAGTGATGATGTGGATGCTGCGGACGCCGTTGCGCAAGCTGGCGCTGGTGATGGATGACAAGACCCGGCTCCACGATCAGATCAAACCCTCCAGTTGGTGGCGGTCAGAGAATGGCAAATACGCGGTGTTGGAACGGGCCAAAGATCATGCGCTGGACCCAAAGCTCAAAGGGCAGCAGGACAAGCTGAAAGCGGTGCGGGACGCGCAGAAGGCCAAGGAAGCGGACGCGGGTTAGCGGTCTTCGGGCGGATTGACCCGGTGCAGCAGATCGCGGATCTGATCCAGTTCTTCATGCCCGTATGCCGCCAGAATACCATCGACCATTTCAGCGTGCCCTTCGGCGGCGGTTTCGAAATGGGCGCGGCCCGCTTCCGTCAGTTCCACCATGACCACACGCCGATCCTTGGCCATGGGAACCCGCGCCACAAAGCCATCCTTTTCCAGACGGTTCACGATGGTGGAGGCATTGCCATTGGACACCAGCAACATCTCGCTCAGCTCACTCATCTTCAGGGGTCCGTTGTTGCGGTGCAGGGCGGCCATGACGTCAAACCGGGGCAAGGTGCTGTTGTGTGAGACGCGCATGTATTCGCGCAACTGGTTTTCCGTATGCCGCGTCAGACGCAAAAGGCGTATCCAGGTGCGCAGGCGGCGACGTGGCAGAGGGTCGGGTGCAGTCACGGAGGGGCCTTTCGGGCAGGGATCGTAGCGCGGACTATAACCCCGTTTCATCATTAGGGCGAGGTGCGGCATCCCGTTGCCAATCGCGACGGGTCTGCGCAATGTTGTGACGCAGGAAATGGCAGGAAGCGGCGAAGCAGATGAGTGATCCCAACCAGCGCCCCGTCGCCATCATCGGGTTTGGTGCAATTGCGCAGACGCTGGTGGATGTCCTGTGTGGGGCCGGGTTCTCCGGACCGCTGCGCGTATTGGTCCGTCCGCAGAAACGGGACGAAGCACAGGTGCAATTGGAGCGTATCGTCCAGGGCAGGTGTGCCGACGCGCAGGTGGTCAGTAGCGTGGAGGAGATCCATGCCGTGGCTCCGCAGATCGTTGTCGAATGTGCAGGTCATGGGGCGGTGGCGCAATATGCCGATAGCGTGCTGGCCTGTGGCTTGGACCTTGTCATTGCATCCGTTGGTGCCCTTGCGGATCGCGCGCTCTATGACTCCCTGCGCGCGACGGCGCGGACAAGCGGTGCTCAGATCATACTCCCGTCTGGTGCCATCGGCGGTATTGATGCACTTGCTGCGGCCAGCATCGCGGGGGTCGACCGTGTCGTCTATACAGGCCGTAAACCGCCCGCCGCCTGGGTGGGCTCTCCGGCAGAGGAAGAAATTGACCTGTCTGATCTGCAAGAGAAAAGGGTGTTCTTTGAAGGCACTGCGCGTGAGGCCGCGACCCGGTTCCCCAAGAACGCAAATGTCGCCGCAACACTGGCGCTGGCGGGGATCGGCATGGACAAGACGGAAGTGCGGCTGGTTGCCGATCCATCCGTGTCAGAGAACACGCATGAGTATCGCGTGACGTCGTCGGTTGTGGATTACGCGATGGTGCTGACGGGCAAACCTTCACCGCTCAATCCAAAAACCTCCCAATCAACGGTGTACAGTCTGGCACGGGCGGTTTTGAACCGGTCGGAGATTGTGGTGATTTGAGGGGGCCTTTTCTGGCGATAAGACCGATTATGTTGCCTTAGTGACAGTTGATCCGGCGATTGAGGAAGCCTTGGTGCATTGCAACAGAACAATCGTGGCTCTGTCGCAATGCTCTAAACGTTGGCTCTGTTATTCCGCTGCGACAGATGTGGCTTCTTCATCCGTCTCACCAAACCCTTTGGGGACGGGCAAATCCGGCAAGGTGGCTGCGCGCTTTTGCAAAGAGCGCCCGATGACCACTCGGCTGATTTCCGTTGTGCCGTCCACGATCCGCAGCATCTGGGCAAGTCGGGAAAGACGGTCCAGACCATAGGGCTGCAACAATCCCATACCGCCCAGAACCTGCGTGCAGGTGTTTGCCGCTTTCACGGCGGCATCCGGGACAAAGCGTTTTGCATGGGCGGCCATCAGCGGCCCTTCGGGCGTGCCAAGGGCTTCCGCCGCTTTGCGATATAGCAGCTTGGAGGCTTCAAGCTCTGTCGCGACTTCGCCCAGCATCCACTGGATGCCATCCAGATCAAGGTTCTTGCCGCCAAACATCTTGCGGTTCTTTGCATAGGACAACGCAGTGTCCAGCGCTGCCTGCATCAGACCGCAACACCCGGAGGCAATGGACACACGCGCAATATCGATCGCCATGAGAGAGCCCTGAAGCCCCTGACCAATCGGCAGGATGATGTTGTCTTCGCTGACCACGACATTGTCGAGATACATCTCGGACATGGGCAAGAAGGTGTAGGACGGCGTTTCATAGAGCGGGCCAAAGCTGACACCGGGTGCGTCGGCGGGAATGGCAATCATTGCCATATCCTTGTGGCCGGGCGCATCGCTTGTCTTGACGACGGTGAAATAGAGGTCCGCTTCGGTGGCCAGGCTCACCCATGCCTTGGCACCGGTGATGGTCCATGTGCCGTCCCCGTTGATCGTGGCACGGGTGTACATCTTCATGGGGTCGGAGCCCGACTGCGGTTCGGTCAGCGCGAAATTCGCCAGCTTGCGGCCTGATGTGAGGTCGCGCGCAAAGGTTTCCTTGAAGGCTTGCGTGCCATATCCGCAGCCCGCGAAGGTGCAGATGTTATGCATGGAGAGCGCAAAGGCATAGGCGCCATCCCCGAGCCCAAGCTGTTCATAGACCTGAATGCCTTCCGAAAGCGGCAGGCCCTGTCCGCCCCATTCCTGCGGTGCATAGAGACCCATCAGACCAGCATCCCCGGCTTTGTCAGATGCGGTGCGCGGCCATTTCCGTGCGGCATTCCATGCGTCCACGTTCGGTGCAATCACGGAGGTCGCGTGATCGCGGGCGGCGGCGAGGATGGCGGCAAGTTTGTCTGACATGTCAGGTCTCCATTCGAGGGCGCGCGTTGTCACATATCGCCAGCCATGATGAAGGACTGGCAAAGCATGTGGATCGTACTTCAACGGGCTTGATTTTGCTTTGTGATGAAAAATTAGTCCGAAGACGGGCGATGCGCCATCTCAACAGGTGACAGGGTATTGTCCAGAAGTGACAGAATTAGCTGTCACGTACCCGGTGTCTCCGGTATGCGCTGGGGGTGTTGCCGGTCCATCGCTGGAAGGCTTTGTGAAAACTGGCTGCCGAAGCAAATCCAACATCATAGGCGATGGCTTCAATGGCCTTTTCACCTTTCTGAAGCTCGCGGATTGCAATGTCCCGGCGCAAGGCATCCTTGATTGCCTGAAAGGATGTGCCATCCGTCTCCAGCTTGCGGATCAGGGTGCGCGGGGTCATGTGCATGGCCCGCGCGGCTTGGGTCAGGTTTGCATCTGCCCAATCGGTCTGACTGAGATATTTGCGGACGCGCAAAGACTGCGTGTGTTCGCGAGAGCTGGTGAAAATCCAGTCCCGCGGCGCGTTTTCCAGAAACAGATCAAGATCGGCGGAACTGCGTACCTGCGCCTGCCCCATGATGTCTGGATCAAAAGAGATGGATGTGACCGGTTGGCTGAAATGCACGGGCGCCGGGAAAATGATTGCGTAATCCTCCGCGAAGTCCGGCGGGTCAAAGGCGAAGCCAACGGCTTTGACCGGGACCTCTTGCCGGGCGAGCCAGGACAGCAGGCCATGGGCAAGTTTCAGGATCAGCATATGCCCGAACCGCTGTGCAGGCGCGCTTCCTTGCGGTTTGAGGGCCAGCACAAGGACACCACTCGTATCCGTCAGTTCAAACTGGTAATCGTCCAGCAGAAGGTTCCAGAAGGTCGAAAAGCGGTACAAGGCCGAAGCGAGGGAGGTGGCTTCGCGCACGGAGGTCAACAGATGTTGCAAGGCGCGTGACCGGATCGGCCGGGACCACAAGCCCATCATTTCGTCTCCGGTTTCTACCGCGGCGCGCTGATAGAGCATCACGATCTGGTCCAGTGTGACCCGGCCATGTGCCTCTGTCTGACCGCTTGAAAGGTCCGCGCTTTCCAGAAGGGAATGATACAGCGACGGCGTACACAAAAGGTGCAACGCTGCAAGCCAATCGGCGATGAAGGCACGCGATACGGTGGAGTAGAGGGTGGGTGTGGTCCTGGACATCTTCCGCCTGTGGCTATCACCGAAAGATACCGGGCAGAAGAAGTCAAATGAAGCAGGGTGTCCGAACCTAACCTGCGCGGCAGCACACTTTGCGCAGAGTACGGGCAACGTCGGCCATATAGGCATCATCATACCCGGCGTCGTTTTCCAGCACACTCAAGAACGCGCAGGATGTACCGGAAATCATATCGACCATCAGAAATTGCCCGCCATACCCGGCGTGTCCAATAACGCGCCCATCCGTCATGGTCTGGTTGGCATAGCGCAACCACTCTTTCGGGGCGGACAATGCAGGGGCGTTGCGTTTCAGGCTATGCTCCAGAAAGGCGCCGTTGCCCACAAAGCGCCCCTGCGGGTCACGCCCCTTCCGGGCGAGGAACAGACCAAAACGGGCCAGATCACGCGCGCTCAAACATCCGCCCCCTGAAAACGCCGGATGGCCATCTTTGCTGATGCTGATGTGAAACGCCCCTTCATACCCCACCGCATCGGCAATCTGTTCGATGTGCGCAGGCAGCGGCTCGGGGGAAACTACGGCGGCGATCAAGGTCAGGACATCCGTGTTGGCAGACTTGTAATCGGCCTCCTCACGATGATCATCCTGCTTGAACCCGGTAATCTGCGTCACGAAATCCTTGAGCGTGATCTCCTCAGTGCCTTCATCAGGCAAGCGCCACCCCAAAGCGATTTCTTCATGGTAGCAATCCGCGTTCGGATCGCTGTAATCCTCGGTGAAATCATTGGTCACGGCCATGTCCAGCAAGGTCTGCACCGTGGCGTCGCGGTAGCCTGATCCGATATAGGGCAGATACTCTGAAACCCGCGCATCAAGGGATAGCAGCCCCTGTTCCAGCAGGCGGCCAATGATCAGATGCACGTGCAGCTTGGTAACCGATTGGATGGAATGCGGGCGGCTTGGTGAGAAATCGGCGGCTGCCTGCTCCATGATGATCTGGTCACCGCGGAGGCAACAGAAAGCTGAAAACGCAGGATGTTGAAGCAGGTCAGCCAGTTCAGGCACTGCGCTGATCAGATCCTGTTCAGCCGGTTCCAGCAGCAGCACATCACGCGCGCGGACCATGAGCGTGCGGCGAAACAGATGGTGGGCGTTGTGGAAGCCATGACGCCGGTGGGCGGGCTGATTCCAGCGTTGCTTGTTGTCTGGCCCAACTGTCAGATCGGGATTGGGCAGGGTTTTGAGCGCGCTCACGGCGCGGCCTTCTGGATCAGGGCATCAACCGCGACGATATGATCGGCATAGATGAACATCGGGTTGATCTCAATTTCCGCGAGGGTTTCACGCTCTTGCATGAAGGCGGTACAAAGACGGTGCAGCGCGGATGCCAGTTTGTCCACATCAGCGGGTTGTCGACCGCGAAACCCGGTGAGCAGGCGCGCCACGCGCAGGCCTGCCAATGCTGTAGCGATGTCGGCGGGCGTGGCAGGCAGCAGGATCGTCACCGCGTCGCCGACCAGTTCGGTCAAGATACCACCACTGCCCAGCACCAGTGCCGCGCCGAATTGTGGATCAATGCGTAGTGTGACGATCATCTCCGCAAGCGGTGGCGGCGACATGGCTTCAATCAGGAAGCTGTCGGTCACGGCATTTGCATCATGGGCCGTTACCGATGTGGTCATCCGCGCAATCGCAAGCGACAACGCGGTTGCGTCCTCAATTCCCAAAGCCACGGCGCCCGCTTCGGTTTTGTGGACCAACTGCGGTGACATCATTTTGAGCGCGACGGGATAGCCGACGGCCTTGGCAGCGTCTGCTGCGTTCTGCGCTGAGCCGGTGCGGCCTTCGGGGACGGGGATTCCTTGCGTTGCCAGCCATGCCTTTCCTGCATCCTCGGTCAGTATCTCCGTGCAGCTTGTGGTCACACCGGCAAGCAATGCGGCGGGTCGCGCGGCTTTGATCTGCGCGCGCCGTGTGGACCAGAGCGCTGCGGCGTGCATCGCGTTCAAGGTTTCATGAATGCCCTGCATCGGGGCCACGCCCTGCGCAATCAAATGGCGGCGGGTTTGCTTGTCGAGGTTTTCCGGCAACGTGGCACAAACTGCGGCTGGTATCCCCTGCTCCGCCGCTGCCCTGGCAAAGGCCGCCGCATCGTTCTGGTAGTAGATCTTGGAGGCATCAAGCCCCTCCGCCGGGTAATCCTGCACCAGCACCGTGGCGTCGGCCGCAACAGCTTTCATGGCATTGGCGAAAACGGGGTAGGTATGCTCCCCCTGTCCCCAGATCGGTGTGGTGTAGTCCAGTGGATTTGAGACTGTCGCAATCTCTGGAAGGAGGTCGGACAGGGCCGTGCGGTCTGAGGCATTCACCTCAGGAAAGGCCATGCCGATTTTCTCGGCGTGATCCGCCAGCATCGTCGCCCCGCCGCCTGAACATGTGAATCCCGCCACCCGCGGCCCTGTGGGCGCACCGACAACACTGAGATATTTCAGGGTTTCGAGGAACTGGGCGGGGCTGTCCACGCTGATGACACCGGTGCGCGCAAACAGCGCTTCATAAAGCTCATCTGAACCGGAAAGGGAGCCGGTATGGCTGATCGTCAGCATCGACCCGATGGTGGATCGCCCGGTCTTGAGCGCCACCACGGCCACGCCCCGTTCAATGGCCTTGAGCGCCGCGCGTTCAAACGCGGGAATGTCCTGCAAGCCTTCAATATGCAGGCCGATGGCGCGCACAGCCGGATCATCAGCAAAGACATCCAGAAAGTCCTCCAACCCCAACACCGCCTGATTGCCGGCCGACACCATGTAGGCCAATGGCAGGGATCGCGCGCTCATCGTGATGTCGGAGGAGAACATGCCCGATTGCGTGATGATCGCGGCGCCGTATCCCGGTGACCAGCCCCCGTGTTCGAAGGACCAAAGGGCGGTTTTGTCGATGTAGTTGATCAGCCCGTAGCAATTCGGACCGATCAGGGCCATATCGCCGGTTGCATCGATCAGCGCTTGTTCAGCATGCGTATCCCCGGTTTCCTTGAACCCTGCTGAAAAGCAGACCACGCCCCCAACCCCCCTTTCGGCCAGGGCGCGGAGGGCTGCCACAACGCCACCGGCCGGGATCGCAAGATAGACTGCATCCGGCGCTTCGGGCAGATCAGCGATGGACGGGACACAAGGCACCCCGTCAAGATCGGTACGGTTCGGATTTACCGCCCACATCTGTCCGGCAAACCCACGCCTGCGGGCTTCGCGCACCGCGATCGTGGCGTCGCGCCCGCCGATAAAAGCGATATGGCGCGGCTTGAGCAAACGATGGAAATTTGCGCGGCGTTCCGGGGTCATGCACCAAGGGGCCGCAGGATGGATCGCGTAATGATATGGCGCTGGATTTCGCTGGTGCCGTCCCAGATCCGTTCCAGCCGACTGTCACGCCAGAACCGCTGGATCGGCATTTCTTCCATGAGCCCCATGCCGCCGAAGATCTGCACCGCATCATCGGCAATCTTGCAGAGCATTTCAGAACAGAACACCTTGATCATCGCAGCATCCGCATCGCTCATCGCGCCTTGTTCGGCACGTGCGACGGCGTCCTTGACCATCAGATCAGCCGCGCGCAATTGGATGGCCCCATCGGCCAGCCGAAATCCTGTGGCCTGAAACGCCCCGATGGGTTTGCCGAACTGCTTGCGCGAGGCGGCCCAATCCGTTGCCATGTCGAGAATGCGCTCCGCCTTGCCACAACAGGTCGCCCCAACCCAGATGCGCCCCATACCGAGCCACTTGCCAGACAGTTCCAGCCCTCTGCCCTCTTCGCCCAGCACCTGACCCGGTCCCAGCCGCACATTGTCGAAATGCAGCTCAAACGTCTTGTACCCGCGATAGCTGACGCATTTGGTGCCTTCGCGGCAGTCGAAACCTGCCGTGCCGACATCCACCAGAAATGCCGTGACCCGTTTGCGCGGCCCCCGTGGTGTTTCATCCTCTCCCGTCGCCGCAAAGACGATGGCAAAATCGGGCATGCAGGGCCCTGAGATGAAATGCTTGGACCCATTCAGTATCCAATCCTCTCCCTCGCGCCGGGCATTGGTTTTCATTCCCATGACATCTGATCCGGCGTCCGGTTCTGTGAGGGCAAACAGCTCGCGCTTTTCGCCGCGCACGGCGGGCAGCAGGTATTGCTCCCGTTGATCGCCTTCGCAGGCCATCAGCAATTCAGTGGGCCGCGCCGCCCAGCTTTGCAAGGCGTGGCTGGTCCGGCCATACTCCCGTTCGATCAGCGACATCGGCCCATAGCCCAGACCTCCGCCGCCAACCGCTTCGGGCAGGTTGCAGGCGTAAAGGCCCAGTTCATGTGCCTTCGCCTCTATCTGGCGGCCAATCTCTTCGGGGACATGGCCAAGACGGTCGACTTCCTCCTCATGGGGGTACATCTCTGTCTCGACAAAGCGGCGGACCGTGTTGACCAGAAGGTCCGTTTCGTGACTGGTTTCCATATTCATAAGAAGCCTCGTTTACTGGGCCTGGGATTTGGCGCTGCGCCGCGACATGATCGAAGTGATCACAAAGGCGATGACGGTGATGGCAATCAGGACCACGGCGGCGGCCGCCACGGTGGGATCTGTGTTTTCGCGAATGCCGTTCCACATGCGGCGCGGCAGGGTGTAGACGCTGAATTTGGAGATAAACAGCGTGACGACGATCTCATCCCAGCTGAGGATGAAGGCAAACAAGGCGCCCGCGAAGACACCCGGTTTGATGGAGGGCAGGATGACCCGGCGCATGGTGGTCCAGTTGGAGGCGCCCAGATTCTTGGACGCCTGTTCAAGTTTGGGATCAAAAGTGGCCAGCGATGCGCTGACGGTGATCAGGACCATGGGTGCTGCAAGGATCGTATGGGCCAGGATCAACCCGGCATAGCTGTCCAGCAGCCCCAGCGGAATCCACAGACGATAAAACGCCATCGCGGAGATGATCTGCGGAATGATCAGCGGCAGAAGCAGAAAGGCGCGCACCAGTTCGCTGTATCTCGACGACACCCGCCACAGGCCAATTGCGCAGAGCGTTCCAAGCACGGTGGCAAGTGCCGACGTGGAAACCGCGATCACCCCACTTTGAAAAAAGCTCGACAGCCATTCTTCCGAGGTGAAGAGCTTTTCGAAATGGCGGAGCGAGAATTCCCCCTTGGGCATCGACAGGAAACGCTTGGGCGTCAGGGAAACAGGGATCGCAATCAGCGCAGGTGTGACCAGAAACAGAAGCAGCACCCATGCGCCCACGCGATTGAACTTGGAAAACAGGCCCGAGGTCATCGTGCCGCCCCGCCGAACACCGTGCTCAACTTCATGAAGCGCGACATCACCCAGAGCATCGCCAGCACGCCCATCAGCATAATCGCCGCCAGCATCGCTGCGGTGCCCCATTTCAGCGTGACCAGAAGTTGCACGGAGATATACTCCGCCACCATCAGCACCTTGCCCCCACCCAGTACTGCGGGTGTGACATAGAAACCAAGGCTGAGGATGAACACCAGCAAGGTAGAGGCCACGATACCGGGCGTCGTCAGTGGCAGGTAGATGCGCCAGAACGTCTGGGAGCCGCTGGCGCCCAGATTGCGCGAGGCATCCATCACCCGCATGTCCAGCGATTGCATCGACACCAACAGGGGCAAGACCGCATAGGGGATCATATAGTGGATCATGCCGATCAGCACGCCCAGTTCGTTGCGCATGAATGCGATGGGTTCGGCGATCAGGCCGATGTCCTCAAGCGTGACATTCACCAATCCCTTGCGCCCCAGCAGCATCAGCCAGCTAAAGGTGCGCACAAGGATGGAAATCCAGAAGGACACAAGCAGCAGCGTCAGCATATAGTTCTTCTGGCGCTGGTGGCAGTGCACCATGGCGTAGGCAATGGAATAGCCCAAGGTCACGCTGAACAGGGTGGTGATGATACAGATCCGCACAGTGGTCCAGACAATGCGGATCAGCGCATCGCTTTCGCCCAGCTTTGCGTAGTTGCCAAACCCCGGTTCGGGATCCGTCACGCTCAACCACAGGATGTTCAGGATCGGACCCAGATACAGCGCCATCACCAGCACCAGAAGCGGGGCGATGATCAGCCATCCGGGATGGATATGACGTGTGAGCGCGGGCATGAGATTTCCGATTTCAAAAGGGGATGGCCGCCCGGAGGAAGTCCCAGGCGGCCACCTGACGTGCTTAGCTGATCGCTTCGAGGAAAGCGTTCACCGCATCGCCGCCATTCTTGCCCCACCAGTCAGGGTCGTTGTAGACGATCTTGTCGATGTTCTTGGCTGAGGTGATCGCATAGTCTTGCTGATCATCCGGGATCTGGCCAAATGCCGCCGGGTTCGACGGCGTCATGCCAAGGCAATCGAGCAGCGCCAGCTGTGCCGGGACTTCCTGGGCGGTGGCGATGAACTGCATCACCGCGGCACCGGCTGGATTGCCTTTGGGCACGATATAGGCCCCCGGCATCGCCAGCGCCTGATTGTTCACCAGCTTGTAGCGCCCGTCGGTGTCGTTCTCGATGTTGCGGCCCCGGTTCTGCCAGACCATGCCCATGGAGACTTCGCCGTTGACGACCATGGAATGCGCCTCTGACCCCGAACCCCAATACAGGCTGTTGTCCTTGATCGAGGTGATCTTGGCCAACGCCCGATCCATGTCGAGCGGATAAAGCGCATCGCCCGCCACGCCATCGGCCATCAATGCCGCTTCAAGCGACCCATTTGCCCATTTGTACAGCGACCGCATGCCGGGGAATTTGGCGGTGTCAAAGAAGTCCGCCCAGTTCTGCGGCGGGTTATCGCCATAGGCTTCGGTGTCATAGACAAAGGCATAGCCATAAAGGATCACGGAAACCCCATGCTCCAGCGCGTAGCCGGGCAGGGTTTTGTCCTTGGAGACCACGGAATAATCAATCGGCTCCAAATGGCCGGTTGGCCCAAGGGAAACGGCATTGAAAAGGTCAGCATCCGCCACGTCCGCCGTGACATTACCGCTGTCGACCATTTCCTTGATCTTGCCTTCCAGCGGGCCGGAGGTGTCGAACTTCAGACCCTTGCCGGTCGAGGCCGTGAAAGCGTCCCCAATGGCAGAGCCGTGACATTCCTCAGACTGGCCGCCCCAGTTCCACATCACCACATGATCGGCGGCGGCTTCTGCATCGCCTGCCAGTACCGCGTTGAGTGCCACGCCTGACGCGCCACACAGCGCAAGGAATGTGCGGCGGTCCATGCGCCCCTCCTTGTAGGCATGGGCACTGTCCTGAAGTGTCTCTTTCATGAATTGTTTGTCGTGCATTTTGTCCTCCTATTGGGTCCGTTTGTATCCGGTTTTTCATCGTGACGCCTGTTCAGCGCTCTGTTTTGGGGCCTCAGCCCATCTGTAGTTCCACGGCAGCATCATCCGTCCAAAGCAGATCAACAGCATCGCCTTCGCGCAGTGTTTCGCTGTTGCGCCAGACGTCGATGTCCACCTCGATCTCCGTGCCATCGCTTGCATCCACAATGACCCGCTGCATGGAACCAAAGTAGGTGACCGACCGTACCGTTCCGCTCAGCCGCGCATCCGGATGGCTGGCACTTGCGCGCAGGTCGATCTTTTCGGGGCGCAGGGCAAAGGTCTTGCCGTTGTGCTGAATGAAATTGGATTTACCCAGAAAACCAGCCGTGAACTGATTGATCGGCCGTTCGTAAAGCTCCTTGGGTGTGCCGACCTGTTCAATGGCACCATCGCGCATGATCACGATGCGGTCTGACATCGACAACGCCTCTTCCTGATCGTGGGTGACATAGATGAAGGTTGTGCCCACGCGCCGGTGAATATCCTTGAGCTGTTCCTGCACTTCGACGCGCAGTTTCTTGTCCAAGGCACCCAGCGGTTCATCCAGCAACAGAACCGGCGGCGCAAAACACAACGCGCGGGCCAACGCGACCCGCTGCTGCTGACCGCCGGACAGTTGCGCAGGCTTGCGGTCCGCAAACTCCTGCAACTGGACAAGCTCCAGCATCTC
This sequence comes from uncultured Sulfitobacter sp., assembly GCF_947500075.1. Classification (GTDB taxonomy): domain Bacteria; phylum Pseudomonadota; class Alphaproteobacteria; order Rhodobacterales; family Rhodobacteraceae; genus Sulfitobacter. The sequence goes on from NZ_CANMQS010000009.1 coordinate 87,192, forward strand.
ATCGACACGGGCTGTAATCTCTGCCGCGGGGCGCTTGCGCACGCTCAAGGCATAGCCAATGTTGTCCCGTACCGTCATGTGCGGGAACAGCGCATATCCCTGAAACACCATGCCAAAGTTGCGTTTTTCCGCAGGCACATTGGCGATGGAGGCTTCGTCCAACGCAATGTCCCCCTCTGAGATGTCGAGGAAACCCGCGATCATCATCAGCAATGTTGTCTTGCCGGACCCGGACGGCCCAAGCAGCGTCAGAAACTCACCCTTGCGGATGTCGAGGCTGATGTCATTGACCGCCTTGAAGGTGCCAAACAGCTTCGAGACGTTGCGCACTTGCAGGCTGCCTGTCTGATTGGGCTCAGCCATCTGCACCCCGGAGGTTCAACTTGTTTCGCGCTTCCTGCGGGGTCAGCACGCGGCCGCCCATACGTTCAATTATCTCCCGCGCGCGGGTCACTAATTGTCCGTTTGTCGCCAGAACACCCCGGTCGAGGTAGATGTTATCCTCAAGACCAACACGGACATTGCCACCCAGCGCGACGGATGCCGCCGCCATGGGCATCTGACCCCGACCAATGCCAAAACTGGCCCAGCTTGCGCCCGCAGGCAGTTGCGCCTTCATGGCGGCCATCGTTTCAACCGTTTGATCCGCGCCCCAAGGGATGCCCAGACACAGCTGGAACATCGGCGGCGCGTCGATCAGCCCCTCTTCCACCATCGCCTTGGCAAATCGGATGTGGCCAAGGTCAAAGACCTCCAGCTCCGGTTTCACACCCCATTCCTGAACCAAGGCGGCCATCTTGCGCAGCGTTGGCGGTGTGGAGATATAGATCATATCCGTGTCCGAGAAATTCAGCGTTCCACAGTCGAGCGAGCAAATGTCCGGCAGACATTCCTTGACATGCGCCAGCCGTTCTTCAGGGCCGATCATGTCCGTGCCGGGGCCGGGCATCGCAGGATTGGCGGGGTCAGACACCCAATCGCCGCCCATGCCGGCGGTGATGTTGATCACCACGTCGGTGTCACTGTCGCGGACGCGGTCCACGATTTCCTTGAACAATTTGGGGTCGCGTGAGCCCTGACCGGTGTCGGGATCACGGGCGTGGATATGTGCCGCAGAGGCCCCTGCCTTCGCAGCCTCAATCGCAGCGTCTGCGATCTCTTTTGGGGTGACGGGCACATGCGGGCTTTTGCCCGTGGTGTCACCTGCGCCGGTCACCGCACAGGTCAGGACAACGTCGTAGTTCATTTGGCAAAGCTCCCCTTTCGCCCAGCTTGACGCGGGTGAGGCCAAGAAAGATGTCGATTATCCGACAGACTTTCAGCTAGACTGACGAAAAAACGCACCATTCAGACCGGACGTTCCAGGATGCAAATCGACATGAACCAACAGACGCCCCGCGCGCCAAATCACGCGATCTTTGTGGTGGTTCCACGGTTCAACATCACCACGCTGATCACCATGATCGAAACCATGCGTATCGCGAATTACCTTGCGCCGGAGCGACTGTTTTCGTGGGATATCGTGTCGTTTGACGGCGCTAATGTTGCTGCCAGCAACGGCATGACAACCACCGTTGGAGCGGCATCGGACGCGCTGTCGCCCGCTGAATTCGTCTTCGTTCTGGGCAGCTGGGGGACAGAGCATTACGACAACCGCGCTCTGACCGCATGGCTGCGCAAACGGGCACGGGCGGGCAGCAGCATCTGCGGGGTTGAACTGGGCTGCTACATCGTTGCCCGCGCAGGCTTGCTGGAGCACAAACCCGCGACCACCCATTGGTCATGGTTGAGCGGTTTTCGTGAATCCTTTGACCGGGTGGATGTGCAGGAATGCCTGTTCACAATCGATGGCAAGATCATGACCTGCTCAGGCGGGCTGGCAGGCGTGGATCTGATGCTGCGCCTGATCGAAGGCACCCACGGCAGCGGCTTTTCCGGAGAGATCGCAGACCAGATGCTGCACCACCCCATTCGCAACGCGACCTCCCCCCAGCGCAGTACGATGGGGCGGAGCACCGAAACGATGTTGCCGCTGGTGCGCGAAGCAATGACCCTGATTGAAGAGAACATCGAAGAACCGCTCAGCGTACCCGAGATTGCGCAGACACTGGATGTCTCCCAACGCCAGCTGGAACGTCAGTTCAAGAAACACGTGGGCTGTACCGTGGTTCAATTCGGGCTGCTGCGCCGCCTTCAGAATGCGCGGCTGTTGCTGATTTCAACCGACCTCAGCGTGCGGGAAATTGCGACGGCTTCGGGGTTCAACACCCTGTCGCATTTCGCGTTTTCCTTTGGCAAATTCTTTGGCCGCCGCCCTTCCGAGTACCGCGAAGCCTGGCCTGCGAATGAAGCTGCGCCAAGCTGGCCGGGGTCCCTGTCGGACTTTCTGTCCACGCTCAAGGATATACCGGGGCGCGATCAGCCCAGCCGCGACTGACGCAGCGCGCGCAGCACCGCTACGATTTCCTTGTCCCGTTGCGCGGCCATCTCCTCAAAATGCCTGTCGCCTGCCATGGCGTTGCAGCCATTCACCATACGGTCACGTAGGTCGCGCGTCAGCTCAGGTGCTTCCAACCGGGTCCAGGGCAGTTTCAACGCTGGTCCGAACTGATCCAGATTGGTGGCCATGCCCCCTGCCCCACACGCTACATGAAACGCCATGCACTGACCTTGGCTGACCATGCGCGGCGCGGGGCCGTTCATCAACGCGATGTCGATGTCTTCAGGCGTGGCTTCCCCGTTGGCCACCATGTGCAACGCCTCACGCCAAAGCGCTTCTTGCAGACGGGTGGCAACAAAACCGGGAATTTCCTTTTTCATCAACAACGGTGCCTTGCCCGCTATCTTATAAAACGCGCCTGCCCATTCCACAGCTTCAGGGGAAGTGTTGTCCCCTCCAACAATCTCGACCAGCGGCAGAAGATAGGGTGGGTTGAATGGATGGCCGATGACCGTGCGTTCAGGGGTGGCACAGGTAGCCTGAATCTCTGTCATGGTCAGGCCGGAGGTGGAGGAGCCGATAACCACGGAGGCAGGCAGGATTTCTCCCATCTGCTTGTAGAGTGCCTGTTTGATCTCCAGGCGTTCAGGTGCGCTCTCCTGAACAAATTCGGCCCCGTCCAATGCGTCCTCCAGATCGGTGACAATGCGCAGTCGGTCCAATGAGGCGCCTTCGGCCAGCCCCAGATCCGTCAGGCTTGTCCATGCTGTGTCCAGAATGGAACGGAACGCAGCTTTTTCAGCCTCCTCATGCAGATAGGCGGTCACGTCATATCCGCGCGCCAGAAAATGCGCAGTCCAGCCGCCGCCGATAGGACCCGCACCGATGCTGGTGACGCGAGTCACCGTGTTGGGATCGGGATACATCATTCGCCTTTGAAATTTGGTTCGCGTTTCTCAACAAAGGCGGCAACGCCTTCGGCAGCGTCTTCAGACTTCAGCATCTTGCGATAGATCGGCATCGGATCCGTGCGCATCTTGTGAAAGGCCTGTTCCAGCGGCACACACTCAATCTCGCGCTGAACTTCCTTGACCGATTGCATCGCCAAGGGCGCGGACCACGCGATTGACGCGGCCCATTCGCGCGCGGCATCCATCAACTGCTCCTTTGGCACGACCTTGTTGACCAACCCGTAATGCGCCGCTTCCGTCGCCGTCATCCGGCGGCCCAGCAGGAACATCTCCATCGCGATATTGTGCGGAATGCGGCGCGGCAGGCGTTGCAATGCGCCGGCATCCGGCACAATCCCCAGCGGCATTTCGGGCAGGCCAAATTCCACGTGATCCGCAGCAATCAACAGATCACAGCCCATCGCCATCTCGAACCCACCACCAATGGCAAGCCCGTTGATGGCAGCAATCACAGGTTTGTTCAGCGCCCAGTTTTCGGTCAGGCCGGTAAAGCCGCCAAAACCGTAGTCATCCGTCTCCCACCAGTTATCGAGTTGCATGTCACCATCGTTGAGCGCCTTGAGATCCCAACCGGCCGAGAAAATCTTGTCTCCGCCGCCGGTCAGAATGGCGCAGCGCAGATCCTTGTCCTCGTGCAATTCCTGAAACGCGGCCGCCAGCGCCTGCGACGTCGGCACGTCGATGGCATTGACCTTGCCGCGCTCCAGCGTCACCTCCAGAACATGACCTTCGCGGTGGACCTTTACGCCGTCTGACATGTGATTATCCCTCTTTGAATTCCGGCATGACGTCGTTCACGAACATCCGCAGGGACTTCTGCTGGCTTGCGTGATCCAGCCCCATTGATGCGTAGTAGATGAACTCATTCACCCCCAATGCCTGATAGCGTTTGAGTTTCTCGATCACCCGGTCGGGGGAGCCGAACATCAGGTTTTCCTCAAGCATCACCGGGTCGTATTGTTCCCGCCCTTCCAGTTCATCCAGCGGGATGGAGGCCGGGAAGCCGTCTTTCACGTCGCCCAGATTGCGATAGAGGTTTTCAAACTGGCTGAGCAGACGGCGAATGGCTTTCATCGCGTTCTCCCCATCCGCCGCGTTGTCGTAAACGCAAGAGTGCCGCATCAGGGCAAAACGCGGGGTCCAGCCGTTGTCAGCCTTCACAATCGCTTCGTCCAATTGCTGCTTGTACAGCTCGGCTTCCGCAAAGGGCCGCGTGAAAGGCCAGCAGTTCACATGGCACTTCTCCCGCATGGCGTAATCATAGGTGATGGGGGAGCGTGCGGACACCCAGACCGGGACTTCTGCCTGCACGGGTTTGGGGACAGAGGTGGAGGTTGGAAACTGCCAATACTCGCCATCATGGGCATAATCACCTTTCCACAATTCGCGCACCGCCGGCAGCATCTCCTGCATGTAGCGCCAGGCATCGGATTGCTTCAGGCCCGGCTTCATCCGGTCGAATTCGCGCTGATAGGCCCCTGACCCGATCCCGAACTCCAGCCGTCCGCCGCTGATCAGGTCGGTGAAAGCCGCTTCGCCCGCAAGGTTGATCGGATGCCAATAGGCGGCAGTGGCAACGGCCGTACCGAGGCGGATGCGGCTGGTCTCCGTCGACCACCATGTCAGCAGTTGGAACGGGTTTGGCGCGATGGTCATTTCCAGCGCGTGGTGTTCTGCGGACCAGACGATGTCAAAGCCGCCCTGTTCGGCAATCTGCACCATCTCAAGCGTATGGCGCGCCACGTCTTTCATATCCAGACTGTCGTCAATCCGCTCCATGTTCACGGCAAGTTGGAATTTCATCTCAGGGTCCTTTCTTCGCGATGGGTGGAACGCGGGTTTTTGGTCTTTTGCGCGGCCATCAGCGCATCACAAACGGATTGGCCATCGGCTCATCGGAGGTGTTCATCCAAATCGTTTTTGGCCGGGTATAGTCATAGATCGCCTGAAACCCGCTTTCGCGGCCATAGCCGGACCCTTTGACCCCGCCAAATTCGGCAATCGGAGAGACGACGCGATAGGTGTTCACCCAGACAATCCCGGCGCGAACAGAATTCGCCATACGCAAAGACCGCGCGCCGTCCTTGGTAAAGATACCCGCTGCCAGTCCATGCTCGGTGTCATTGGCCAAGGCGAGCACCTCTTCCTCGGTCCTGAAACGCTGAACAGACAGAACCGGGCCAAAAAGCTCGGTATCCACGATCCGCAGGTCCTGACGGGGAACCTCAATGATTGTGGGTTCATAGAACAGACCGGACATGCCGTCAGGCTGTCTGCCACCAACCAGCACCTTGCCGCCTTCTTGCTGGGCATGGGCGACCTCGCGCTGGATATGTTCCAGCTGACCCGTGGTGCACAGCGGCCCCATCTGGGTCTCCTCGGCCAGAGGATCACCAATCACGATCTGACGCGCCTGCGCAGTCATCTGTTCCAGAAAGGCGTCTGCGATGTCTTCATGCAGATAGAGCCGCGACCCCGCCACACAGCTTTGCCCCGTCGCCCCGAAGATGCCGGCGATGGAGGCGTTCACTGCGCTTTCGATGTTCGCATCCTCAAAGACAATGAAGGGCGACTTGCCGCCCAGTTCCAGCGACACTTCGGCAAAGTTGCGTTTGACGTTCTCCAGCACATGCCGCGCGGCATTTGGCCCGCCGGTAAAGGACACACGCGCGACTAGCGGATGACTGGTGAGCGCACGACCACAGGGTTCTCCATGGCCAGTGACAATGTTGACGACGCCGGGGGGAATGCCCGCTTGTTCAATCAGCTTGCCAAATTCCAGCATTGCAGCGCTGGCGTGTTCAGAGGCTTTGAGAACCACGGTATTGCCTGCCGCCAGAGCCGGGCCAATCTTCACGGCAACCAGAAACAATTGCGAGTTCCACGGCACCACAGCCGCGACCACACCCAGTGGCTCCCGTTTGGTGAAGACAAACATGTCGGGCTTGTCAATCGGCAGCGTCTCTCCGCTGACCTTGTCTGCGCAGCCAGCGAAGAAATGGAAGAACTCAGCGATGTATTTCGCCTGCCACCGGGTTTCCTTGAGCATCTTGCCGGTGTCGATGGATTCCGTGCGGCCCAGCCCTTCGGACTGATCGGCCAGCAAATCGCCCAGTTTACGCAAACATTTGCCGCGTTCTGTGGGGGTCATGCCCGCCCATGGCCCTGTCGTGAACGCAGTATGCGCTGCCTCTACCGCGCGGTTGACATCTGCCTCGGTCGCCTCAGGGACACGGCTCCAAACCTGGCCGTTTGCGGGGTTCACACTGTCAAAAGTGCCGCCATCAGCGGCATCGACCCACTCCCCGTTGATCAGCATCTGATAGCTTGTGATGTCCGCCATGGCGCAATGCTCCCCCTCATGTTGCCTTCCCATTCATGTCCGCTTTCCCGACGGATGTGCCGGAAAATACGACATCAGTTGTCGAAAAATCAGAAAGCCTCCTGCGCGCTTGCGGGCAGGTTTGTCGCAGCGGAGGCGTTACCATGGTCAATAAAAAGCAAGTCATCGGCGGCCCACTGGAGATTGGTGGGCGCGTGTTATCGCTCTCACGCGCCATTCGCGCCGGCGATTTCGTCTACCTGACCGGGCAGATCCCAATGAAAGACGGTGTGCCCATGACCGAGGGCACTGTCGAAGATCAGACCCGCGCGGTGCTCGACGACATCACCGCAACTCTGACAGAGGCCGGATGCACCCGCGATGACGTGATCAAAGCCATGGTCTGGCTGCGCGCGCGCAGCGATTTTCCCGGTTTCAATGCCGTCTATGGGGAGTATTTCCCGGTCGAACCGCCAACCCGCTCGGCTGTGGTGAGTGACCTTCTGGTCGATGCCCGCGTCGAGGTAGAGGTGGTTGCCTACCGCCCGCTTGATAATGGATAAAGCGCCAGACGGCACGGCTTACACGCTGCGCGGCCCTGCAGCAGGGCCGGTTGTCGTGATGATCCACGGGCTTGGGTTGAATGAAGGTTGTTGGCAATGGACAACCCCCGCGCTCAGCGACCGCTACCGCGTTCTGAGCTATGATCTGTATGGTCATGGACAAAGCGGCCCGCCACCTGACACGCCCAGCCTGTCGCTCTTCTCAAAGCAGCTTGGCGCTTTGCTGGACCATTGTGGCCTGCGCTCTGCCACTCTTGTCGGGTTCTCACTGGGGGGCATGATCGTCCGGCGTTTTGCGCAGGATGCCCCCGACAGGACCGATGCGCTGGTCATTCTCCACTCACCGCACAAGCGCAGTCCAGCGGCGCAGGAGGCCATTCTCAAACGGGTGGAACAGGCGCGCCACGATGGCGCGCAGTCCACCGTAGAGGCGGCGTTGGAACGCTGGTTCACAGATGATTTCCGACAGGCCAATCCGGACATGATGGATATTGTGCGCGGTTGGGTGACGGCCAATCCCATCGACATCTACCACACCATCTACCGTGTTCTGGCCGATGGCATTGATGAAATCGTCGATCCGACACCGCCAATCGCCTGCCCGACATTGGTGATCACCGGGGACGAAGACTATGGCAATGGCCCCGAAATGACCCACGCCATTGCCGCAGAAATTCCCGGTGCGCGGCCTGTCGTTCTGCCGGGCCTGCGCCACATGGCGCTGGCGGAAGACCCTGCTGCGGTCAACACACCCATCCGTGCCTTTCTGGACCAGCTGGAGAAATCCGCATGAGCACCGATACCCCGATGGACCCGGATATCAAGCGCAGCCTGCGCGACGCCTTCGGGCGATTTGCCACAGGTGTGACGGTGGTCACCACACGCCAGCCAGACGGGACGCCACGCGGGTTCACGGCGAACTCCTTTACCTCCGTTTCGCTTGAACCGCCGCTCTTGTTGGTGTGCATCGGGAAAACGGCCCACTCTTGCGATACTTTCGCGGCCTGCGACCATTTCACCGTGAACATCCTCGCGGATGATCAAAAGGAAATCTCCGGCCTCTTTGCCTCCCAATCGGCGGATAAATTCGGGATTGCGGACTGGCATCCCAATGCGCAGGCGATGCCGTTGATTGATGGGACTTTGGCGAACTTCAGCTGCGCACGGCACCAATTGGTGGATGCAGGCGATCATCTGATCCTGATTGGCCGGGTGCTGGATTTTGAAACAGCCGATGGTGACCCTCTGGGGTACTACAAGGGGGCGTATTTCGACATCGGGCTGGACCGCGCCATGACGGAGGCTGCAACTGTCGGCGGCGTGACAATCGCCGCCGTGCTGGCCCATGACAACAGCCTGCTGTTGGCGGAGGATGCAAACGGTCAGGTCACCTTGCCGACAGCCGCATCCATCGAGGCGCTGACCCGAAATCTGGAAGGCAGCGGGCTGACATCGGATTTGGCACATCTTTATGCCGTCTACCGGACAACGGAAACCAAGGCGCAGCGGATTGTCTATCATGGGCACGTGCAGGGCACGCCGGGTCAGGGACTGCGGTTTCACGATCTGGGTACATTGCCGCTCAACCGCGTGCCGGATGATGCAGAACGTGCGCTTTTGCGCCGATACGCGCAGGAAAACCGGCACGGCACATTTGGCATCTATCACGGAACAGAGGTGGAAGGCGTCGTGCACACGCTCGCTGGAAATCACAAATATCATATCTGACAGGAGAGAATTCATGATTCCCGAATTGCGCAAGGTCGTCACCTTTGACGAGGACATCCACACCGAAGGCGGGCGTCCGTCTGATCCTGTCTTGCGGATGATTGGCGTAGCTGCCGTGGTGGCAAACCCCTGGGCAGGGCGCGGGTTCGTTGAAGATCTCCAGCCAGAGATCCTGCGGATGGCTCCGGTTCTGGGGCAGATGCTGTCTGATCGTCTGATCGCTCTTGCCGGTTCGGGTGATGCGATCGAAGCCTATGGCAAAGCCTGTATTGCCGGCACCAGTTGTGAAGTCGAACATGCCTCTGCGTTGATTCACACCCTCCAGTTCGGGAATTTCTACCGGGAAGCCGTTGGGGCAAAAAGCTACCTCGGGTTTACCAACACACGCGGGCCGGCAAACACGCAGATCCAGATCCCGTTGATGGACAAACATGACACCGGGCGGCGCTCTCATTATCTGACCGTACAGTTTTCGATCTATGACGCACCCGGTGTGAACGAATTGGTTGTCGCGCTGGGTGCGGCGACGCGCGGGCGGCCCCATCACCGGATCGGCGACAGATACTCAGACCTTGCAGCCCTTGGGCGCAATGTGGAGAACCCCGCAGGGGTCTGACGCCAGATTGCGGTCAATGCGCCTAGCCGACAGCGTTGACGATGCGGCTTGCGCGTTTTCTTGCATTCGCCGCAACATCTGTCCCCATCAGATCTTCAAATCCAGCCGGGGTTTCCAGAAGGGCCGGAAGAGTTCGATCTTGGGGCAGCGGTTCATGACAACTTGCAGGCCCGCCTCTTCGGCCAGCTTTGCGGCCGCATCGTCGTAGACTCCGATCTGCCCCCAAAGCACCTTGGCCTTCATCGCAATTGCCTTTTCGGCAAAGCCATAGAACTCTTCCTTGGGGCGAAACACCTCGACCATGTCGACAGGGCGGTCAATGTCCTCAAGCGCGTGATAAACCTTGATCCCCCGGATTTCCTCAAGCCTGGGATTGGGGTTCACCGGGATCATGTCATAGCCGGTTTCATGCAGCACCCGCAGCACACCATAGCTGAACTTGGTCTTGTCGGCGCTGGCCCCCACCATGGCGATGGTCTTGACCGATTTCAGGATGTCGGCAAGGTAGGCCTGATCATAATCGTACAGATCGTCAATTGCTGTTGCAGGCATGGCGGTCATGCCTCCTTTTGTTTGTGCCGGACCGCCTGATGACGCGCGGGCAGAGGTGTTGCAATATCCGCCTTCAGTTCATGCGGTTTCAGCGGGTCAAGGAACGGGTTGCGGTAAAGGGTATCGTGGCTTTCCACGCCGATTTCCAAGGTGATATCGCTCACCGGGCGGGCCACGCATAAGATGACATATCCATCATTGATCTGGCGGTTGTTCAGCGCCACCTGCCGGCGCTGATCCACCGCGCCAGAGGTCAACTTGGCCGCGCAGGTGATGCAGCCTCCGTATTCACAACCATACGGCAGATCGACGCCCTGATCGCGCAACTGTTCCAACAGCGGACGGCGGGCATCCACGCGGTAGGTCGCGCCATCCCGGTTGGCGAGGGTGACGATGTGGGTCGTCACAGCCAGATGTCACTTGTACAGTCGCCACCGGGATAGCGCGCTTCGTGGCAGCGGCTGGGGCCATTCGGCTCCTTGCCGAAATCAACGATGAAATCTTCATTGATCTTCATGCCCCCATTCACCGGATCGCAATCAATCATCACCATCACTCCGCCCTTTTCCCGGATCTCCGGGTAAAACTGGTTGTCCCAGGTGGAGAACAGCGAGGTCGTGACATAGAGCCTCTTGCCATCAAGGCTCAGCTGGAACATCTGCGGCCCACCTGCCATTTCAACACCGTTCACCACAGGTGCCTTGCCGAGCAGACCACCCATATACACCTGCCCCGTCAGCACGGGATTGTGCGGATCGCTGATGTCATATTGGCGCATGTCCCCATGCAGCCAGTTGTTGAGGTAAAGGTATTTGTCATCCATCGAGATCAGGATCGCCGACATCACGCCGGGGATCGGGATCGGCCAGTCAGGGTGGGGTTCATTCTCGACATCGATGACCTTTTCCCATTGCCAGGCACCGGCATCATCTTTCCACCAGTGAATGACATTGGAAGACAGCGCAGCCCCGCAGAACCCATGGGTGCTGTCCGGATCATGGTGGAATTTTACCTCCAGCGGGATCAGCCCGTCTTCGCCCAGATACATGGTCTGGATCGGCTCGCGTTTCTCAAAGTCCCAGAAATGCAGTTCACGCCCGTATTTCAGATGCCCGACTTCTTCCAAATCGAACCCCGGCATGAAGGTGTTGGGTGCTGCCCATTCCGAACTGACCATGATGTTGTGGCGCGGCTGATACCAGAAGTCATAGCCGAACTTGATGTCGCCCATGGAGTTTTCCCAACGGCCCTGAATCTCAAAATCCTTGTTGAGATGCAGATAACCGCCCGGCGCTTCACCCTTGGCGTCGCCCAGAAAGGAAATGATGATCTCGGAGCCCAGACAATGGACCGTGTGCGGACCGCTGAGGTCGGTTTTCGATTTGATCTCAGCCCCGTCGATCACCTTGTGCAGACGGGGCGCGCGCGGATCCGTCGCAGTATCGACAATGTGCAGATTGTTTGACCGCACACCCGGAAGGATCAGGTATTTGCGCGACATGGAGCCATCGTCAAAACACGATGAACACGCGTTCCAGCCCATATGGTGCAATTCATCCCCGATACCCGGCATCTCAAGCCGGTGGATCACCTGAGAATAGGTTGGGCTGTCGGGGTCGACATCCACGGTTGCAAGGTAATCAGGTTTCTGAATGCCCGTCCCGGTGTAGATCGCAATTGTATAGAGCAGCGTCTCACAAGGCGCTTTGATCGCATCCCCCGGAGACGCATAACCCGGACCACAACATTCCATCAAGCGTTCCTCATTCCTTCAACAGATTGCGGGCAATCAACAACGATGCCGCCCGGACACCATAGCCACCAAAACGGTGCAGGCAACGGTCGACTGCCGGGATCTGTCTAGAGGCCTTCGGCGTTTCTCCCACGCTGAAGTTACCCTTACGGCAACTGCAACTCTTCTCTGGTTCAATCCGTTTCTTTGGATGGGGCAAACAGACCGGCGTTTGGAACTCGCATGAAAAACCTTTTCAGAAGGTTCAGAAGGAAGCGACCAGCATCGCCAGATGAGACTGATCTTGTCTCCCTGCCAGCGCTGGCTCATCTGGTCAGCCCGGCCGATCCCGACCCGCAACTGTTTGTCGACATCGAAGCCATCATTGATCAAGAAGAGGCCGTCCAGCGCCGCTCAACGGACCGACGTACGTTCGGACCGCGCGCCCTTCTTCTGGCGCTGTTTGCAGGCTGCTTGATTGGCGGGTCCACCATTACCTTGATGCAATCCCACCAGCAGGTCGTCGTGCAGCCGCAGAAATCCAGCCCCTGGATCCCGTTGGGATCAGTGACACTCAAAGGGGCAGCTTTGCGCAGTTTCGTTCGGGCAAAATGCGACGGCAGATCACATTTCCTCATCACCATGCACCGGCTTCAGGATCATAACTCCATTGAGAGCCGCAACATGAACCCCACCCTGATACCAGAGGGAGAAAAAATTCGTATTGAGTGCATCTTTTAGCATCTGCGCCCCGTAGATCATGTAAAATGACATGCGAGGGCAAGATGTGGGTGTGACAAAACTGGTGCCACGTTCTCAGGGCGCACGGCACGCTGGGGGGAAAATGGGGACCGCTGAACAGTCCCGAAAACTGGCTGATCTGTTGCAGGCCTGCGCGCAGGGCGACCGTGCGGCGTTTCGAAGTTTCTATGATCTGAGCGCGCGGTATGTCTTTGGCGTGACCCTTGCCATTCTCAGGGACCGCGAAGTCGCGCGTGAGGTTGCGCAAGAAACATACGTTCGCATCTGGCGACGTGCCAGCCAGTTTGATCTGAAATCCGGGAACCCGTTGTCTTGGGTCGGGTCCATCGCCCGAAACTGCGCCATCGACCGGCTGCGATCCGATCGCGCACGTGGGTTTGTCGAATTCTCCGACACCGTGCCCGACATCGCCGCTGGCCCGGACCCGGCAACACAAATGCTGGACAGCATGGTGATCCGCCGCCTGCTGGATGATTTGCGTCCTGAATACCGCAGGGCGCTCTTGCTCTGCTACTTTCAGGGCTACAGTTACAATGAACTTGCAACCGTGATGGACGTTCCTGTCGGTACGGCAAAAAGCTGGGTGCGCCGGGGTTTGGCCGCTTTGAAGGAAGCAATGATATGAAAAAGACGAGTGACGCAGCATTTGAGGCGATTGAAGCTGCATTGGGTGGTTTGGATACGCGCGGCGCATTACCGGGCACCCGCCCTGATCTGGGCCGGGAGGTGGCAGAGATCAATGAAATCCTGACACCCATCTTGCAGGGATTGCCGCAGGCCGAACCACCGGCTGACTTGTTTGATGTAATCGTCGCAGATCTCGATGCCGCTGCTGAGGATCAGACACAGGCAAGCTATGCCCGTGAAGGTGTATGGGAGCAGCGGTCGGAGAAGATATGGAAGAAGGTCCTTGGCCAAGATGCCGAAACGGGACGATCCATGTACCTGCTACGCTGCCTGCCCGGCGCACAGATCAGCTCGCATCCGCATGAGCGGACCGAACATCTTTTCATTATCGAGGGTGAGTTATGGATGGGCGGAAAGCTCTATAAGGCAGGGGATGCGCAAACCTCCACACCGGGCAGCAAACATGCGGTGATTGACATGCCGACGGGATGCCTGGTGCTGGTCAGCGCCTAACGCGCGACCCCGCGCAGCCACAAGATCCAGAAAACGCCGGCAAGCCAGGGACCAAAGGCAAGCCTGCGCTGACGTATCAGCAGGGCGAAGGCCAACGCGGCAATTGCCGCCCCGGCCACCAGCGTCGGCAGGTCCCGCCACCCCAGCCAGGCCCCTGCGGCGGCGAGCAACTTTGCATCGCCCAGACCAAGCCCATCCTGCCCGGTCCGGCGGAAATACACCGCGCCCAGCAACGCAAAAACGCAGAACCCTGCGGCTGCGCCCAAAAGGGCCTCTTCGGTCTGGATGCCACCGGGCAAAGTGCTCAACCATAGTCCAGCAGCGATCAGCGGCAGGCTCGCCCGGTCGGGGATACGGAAGGTCCTGATGTCGCAATGGGCAATCCAGCCCAGCATGCAAAACAGAAAAATGGATGCGATCCCCTCTGTCGTCCCTATCCCTCCGTGCATGTGGCAAGCTCCCGCCTTGGTCTCCTCATCAACAGATACGCAGGGGCGCCTGATATTGTTTCGGGCGGTGAAACTTTTTCGGCAAGCATTCCGTCTAGTCGGATGCAGCACCTGACAATTCCTGCAAGCGGGTCACCGCTCCGGGGCTGAAATCCGCTGTCGTACATCTCTTCACGCAAAAGGTCTCCTTCTGCGCCCGGAGAGGCTGTGCGCAAACAAGATCTGAAAGAGGACATCACATGAAAACCAAAAAACTTCTGACCCTGAGCACGGCACTTGTGGCCACGCTTGTGGGCGCAACGGGGCCAGCCCTGGCATCGTCTCACAGGGAGGCACCGGCCATCACCGAACACCCCAAGGTGGACGGAACGGATATGTACCTGTTCCGCAGCTATGAGCCCGGCCGCGAGGGTTTTGTGACCCTGCTGGCGAACTACCAGCCGTTGCAGGTCAACTACGGCGGCCCGAGTTATTACACGATGGACGCGGACGGCATTTATGAGTTGCACATCGACAACGACGGGGACGCGATCGAAGACCTGACGTTTCAGTTCGACTTCGAGAACCAGCTTGCCAACGGCGGCGCGGGCATCGGCCTTGATATCGGCGGGGAGAATGTCGCGATCCCGTTGAAATACGCAGGCCCCATTCTCGCGAATGATCAATCCCTGCTGAACGAAAGTGAGACCTACGGAATCACGATGATCGAAGGGGACCGCCGCAGCGGGACGCGCAGCATTGTCACCCGTGCAGGGTCAGGCAACGCCACATTCACCAAGCCGCTGGACTACGTTGGCACCAAGACGCTGCCGGATTATGACGCCTACGCCAACCAATACGTCTATGACATCGACATGCCCGGCTGCGACACGCCCGGACGGGTCTTCGTCGGACAGCGGGCGGAGGCCTTTGCACTCAACCTGGGTGAGGTTTTTGACCTGATCAACTTTGTGCCCATCGAAGGCGACAGTGCGCCCGGTGCAGGCGACGGTGGTGGCTTTGACGGTGGCATCACCCAAAGCCGCATCAACGACGACCTGTTTGGCAAGGTGAACGTGACCACCATTGCGATGGAGCTGCCGATTGACTGCGTCACCACGGGCAGTGATCCGGTGATTGGCGCCTGGACAACGTCCAGCCTGCCGCAAGGTGAGCTTGAAAACCCCTCCCCGACCTACGAAGACACCTCCCGCGTTGGCGGTGCTCTGGTTCAGCAATCGCGCATCTCGACCCCGCTGGTCAACGAGGTGGTTATCGGGATTCCAGACAAGGATCGTTTCAACGGATCCGAGCCGATTGATGACGGCAGTTTTGCCACCTACGTGACCAATCCCACTTTCCCCCGGCTGGTTGAGATCCTCTTTGGCCCGCCGCTGGGGGCCACCGACGCGCTGGCGCCAACCAACCTGCCCCGCACCGACCTTGTCGCGACTTTCCTGACCGGCCTTCCCGGCCTCAATCAACCGCAGAACGTGGTGGGTTCGGAAATGCTGCGGCTGAACACTGCCGTTCCGGCCACGCCGCGGGACCAGCAGCACAGCTTTGGTGTGGTTGCAGAGGACCTTGCCGGTTTCCCAAACGGACGCCGCCCCGGCGATGACGTGATTGACGTGATCCTGCGGGTCGCGATGGGCGCGCTGTGTCATCCGGTCCCGTTGGGTGCGGAACTGGGTGTTGAAGGCGCAGAGGAAGACAGCGCAACGGATCTGATCAACCTGGGTTTCTGCACCCCCGATCAGGCCCCCATCGGGAACCTCGCTCTGACCGACGGCGCGCCCATTGCGGCAAGCGAGTTGCAAAACAGCTTCCCCTACCTCAACTCACCTGTCCCCGGATCGCCAAACGGCACCGTGGTCAGCAACTGATCGCAGCGGAAAGGAGAATGCAGATGCACATGCAAAACATCAAACTTGCGCTGCTGGGATCGCTTCTGACCGCGCTGGCAGCATGCGGTGGCGGAAGCGCGGCGGTGCCTGGGATCGAACGCTTGGGCGCAACGTTCCAGCAGGCTTTCGGCCAGGGACCAAACGATGCACCAATCGATGTCTCAAATGCCGATCTGGCGTTGCAGCTGAACGCGGATCCGTTCGAGCTCTGACCCTCCAGTCAAAGCCTGAACAGATGTCGCCGCCGGAACCATTCCGGCGGCGATTTTTGTTGACTACTCAAGCGGGAGGATTGTCAGCGTGCCGCGCTCTGCATCGCGATGAATGCGGCGTTTCACGTTGCGTCTGGCCGTGCCGACATTTGCCTCTGTCGAGACGTCAAAGGTATCCGACGTGAACCCCGCAGCGGGCGGCACCAGCACGCCCAATGCACGAAAGTCTTCCCGGTCCAGAAACCCCCTGCCCTTGCGCCGCGCCACAAGGGCCTGCGATGCCGAGGGGTTTGACAGCACAGCCGCCAAGACTGGTTGCGTTGCCGTATTGAGGTTGATCGGGCCCGGTGTCTCGACCGCAACGATATGTGGCAGGAGCCGGGTCAGATCAGCTTGTGAAACCCCTGAGGCAATCAAGGCACGCGGATCGCGGAGCGGGCCTGCGGCTTGCAGGTGAACCGCAATCTGGCTTGCCAGCGTTTCGGGCAGGTCCAGCGCATTGAGCAGACCCATGAAAATGCGCTGTTCCAGAAAAGCACCCGCCGTGAGGCTGTTGATGTTGAACCGCCCCCGTGGATCGCTGACCTCAACGGCGAAGCTGCCTGCGTCGAACGTCACGGCCTGCTGTGCGGCCCTTGCCCAATCCTCTTGCAAATGATCCGCCTTTGGGGCCTCCACCATGTCACGGCGCAATGCCACGGCCACGGACGCCACACCACTGCGGGCAAGCGCTTCGGCCTGAGCCACATCCTGCGCCTGCGCCACCTCGGAGACTGCGCTTTGCTGACCGGACAACATGACCTGCACAAGCCCTGATGCCGCCGCGACAACCACCAGAACATTCAAAAGGCTGACACCGCTTTCCGGGTCGCGGCTCATGGAACAGACCGTTTCGGCAAAGGGAAGATACGCCAGAGGTCCTTTTCAGGCAGGCGCAGGGTCAGCTGTGCGGCAGGCGCTTCCGAAACCGTTATCTGCGTTGCAGTTTTTAGTGCAGTCTGGACAAACACCGCACGGTCCTTGCGGATGATCCGCCGTTCCAGACCGTCCATGTCGCCGCGCCATTCAATCTGATGCGTCAGATAGGTCAGCGAAACCTGCCCTGCCGCCCGCACCTCGAAATCCTGCGCCTGGCTCAGATCAAGCGCGAGCACCTGAAATGCACGGTCCCGTTTTGATAAGGTATCAAGACGGCCGGCAACGCCTGCTTCGGTCTGCACCACGCTTTCCAGCAGGGCAAAACCCGCGACCCCGATCATGGCAGACACAGAAAGCGCCGCCAGCATTTCGATCAAGGTGACGCCTGCCTCGCTCGTTCTGTTGGTCATCATGCAACCCGCTGCACCCGCGACCCGCTGATCCGGAGCACCGCCAGCGCCCGTTCACACGTCCGGTCCGCGCGAAATCGTGTTGGGCCCAAAAGACCGTCCAGCGTGCTGCGCTGGTGCAGTGCTGCGGTTCCGCCCGCCCGATGTGCGACTGCAACTGCATCCACTGCAAGCGCCGCAATCACCCCCATCTCCTCATCCAGCTGTGCCCGGTAGGTGGCGGAAAGCCGGTTGAACTGAACCGGATCGGGCCCCACAAAACAGGCCTTGTCGAGCCGCACCAG
>NZ_CANMQS010000010.1 GCF_947500075.1 uncultured Sulfitobacter sp.
CTTTGGTCGCTTGTTGGCCATGTGTCTCCTCCGTTTTCCTAAACATAGCGGAGGACCAATTCAGTGGGGGAGGATCAGGCGCTCAGCGTCATGCCCGCCGCCAGCTCCTCTAGCTTGGCGCGTTCTTCTGCAGTCATCCGCAACGTGACGGGGGAAAGGGTTGGATTGGGCTTTTTCTGAGAGGTTGCGTCAAATGCCGTTGTGAGTGGTGGATCAACCTCAGGTCTTGCAATGCTCATGGCGATGGCTCCCATGTTGCAGGCACATCGGGCGCGTCATCTAATGTGTCGATTGAGCCTTCGGAGGCGTCCGCAAATGCCGCTAACCTGTGGATAACTTCGGGCTCAGACTTGAGAACCTCTGTCCAGTTCTCTAACTCTTGAAGCAGTTCCGGGGCAGAAAAAGGTTCTAGTTTGTTCCCCTCCGGTGCACCATTTAAATCAAACAAATACAATATCTTGCTGTATTTCTGCATCGCAGCATGAATCGATGAAAACCCGAAAATACCCTATCACAGTGTTAGCACAGTGCGTTGTGTGCGCCGCGCCGTGCACCTAGCACAGTTCTAGCACACCGCCCTAGCAACGCTCCTTGCCGTGCTTATGGTGCTTCACGTGAGTAAGCTGTTGGGATTTCTGATAGAAACGTGCGAATGTCACAGATCATTGCCAAATGACTGATACAGGGCCATTTCAGCAAGTTTCCACGGTGTTCAATTGGCCCATTGCCACGCCCACACCTGCGAAGAACTAGGGCCTTCTGCCGGAAAACTCCTCTGAGAACTTTCCTCAGGAAGATTTCTTCGAGTTCTTACGCTGAGACAGAGGTAATCGAAAAGTTGATTAAATCAGATTTTCCAGTGATCCAGCCTCTCGCCGCACGGTGCTAGAACGTTTGAGTTTCATGGGTATAGGTGGAACGCATCCCGCAGGATGTGATCTCCAGCATATTCGTTGTATCTCATGAGGTAGTCCTTTTGCTGCTCCTATTTACTCAGCAGCAGGCCTGCCAATCAGCTGTTTTCAGCTCTGCGTGCCAAAATCGCTGCAAAGAGCAGCTTGACGAATATTGGAGCTTCCGAGCACGGCAAAGTTGGTCAACGTCCGCTTGGGAGAAGCCGCATCGCGGCGCGCGGGATACAAGTGAACCGCATCAAAGGACCGTCTTCAAAGGTCGATCACATCGTACGAGCCTTGCCGCTGCAAACACCTCAATGACAGTTCTGAGTCCTTTTTCACTTCTTTGAGCATCCGAAGCGCTAGTTGGTCTGATCACGGAGTTCCTGCCAACGGTGGCACGCAACGTGATGCTCTGTTCCTGCAGGCTCAAGCGATGGTTCCTGGATGCGGCAGACATCGATTGCGTGGGGGCAGCGGGTCTGAAACTTGCACCCCGGCGGCGGGTTGGTGGGCGAGGGGATTTCGCCTTCCAGCTTCTGCACCTTGCCACGGTCATCGGGATCAAGCGAGGGGATCGCGGACAACAGAGCAGACGTATAGGGATGGCGCGGGTTCGAGAAGAGCGTGCGCGTCGGGGCCGTTTCGACGATGCGGCCCAGATACATGACGGCGACATGGTCGCAGACATGCGCCACCACGCTGAGATCGTGACTGATGAACAGAAACGTCAGCCCCATGTCTTCCTGGATCGCCTTGAGCAGATTGAGAACATCGGCCTGGATAGACACATCGAGCGCCGCGACGCTTTCATCGGCCACGATGAATTTGGGGCCAGACACCAAGGCGCGCGCGATTGAGATGCGCTGGCGCTGTCCGCCTGAAAAAGCGTGTGGGAAACGGCGCAGATGTTCGACGTTCAGTCGGCATTTGGCGGCAATTTCGCGCACGCGTTCGTCCGTCTCGGCCCGCGAACTGGTCAGACCCATCACTTCGAGGGGTTCCGCAATGATATCGCGCACTGTCATCCGGGGGCTGAGCGCCGCATAGGGGTCTTGAAAAATCAACTGGGCACGTTTGCGATAATCCTTGAGGTCCTGTTTTCCCAGATTCTTGAGGGAGTAAGACACTTCGCCATCGTCAAAATGCACGTCGCCCCTGCTGATTGGAGCCGCGCGTAACATCGCACGACCCAGCGTGGTCTTGCCTGAACCGGATTCGCCGACCAGACCGAAAAAGCTGCCTGACGCGATCTCGATGTCCACGTTCTCGACCGCACCCACGTAGGGTTTGGGGCCGATCAGGCCGCCGCGTAGCGCGTAATGGACCGACAGGCCCTGCGCGCTGATCAAGGTGGGCTGGCTCATGCGGCGCCCTCGCTTGCATCATGGATGTGGCATGCGGCTGCGTGGTTCGTATCGACCTGCAGGAACTGTGGAGCCTCGGCAGAACAGCGCGGGCCAATGACCTCCTGGCAGCGGGTGTGATAGACACAGCCCGAGGGCCGTTCGAGCGGTGAGGGGATGTCGCCGGGGATCGGTGTCAGCGGGGCGTCGATGTCGTCCAGCGTGGGCAGGGCCGCCAACAGGCCACGTGTGTAGGGATGCGCCGGGCGGCGGATCACATCGCGTACCTCTCCCTGTTCGACCAGTTTACCCAGATACATCACCGCGACCTTGTCGGCGGTTTGTGCAATGACACCCAGATCATGGGTGATGAAAATGATCCCCATGCCAAACTCGGTCACGAGGTCTTTCATCAGGTCGATCACCTGCGCTTGAATGGTCACGTCAAGCGCAGTGGTCGGCTCATCCGCGATCAGCAGTTTGGGTTTGGTCGACAGCGCCATGGCGATCATTGCACGCTGCCGCATGCCGCCCGACAGCTCAAAGGCGTATTGGCCAAAGCGCGTGCTGGGATCGGAAATGCCGACCCGGTCGAGCATTTCAATCGACAGCTCCTTGGACTGCGCCTTGGTGAAATCCGTGTGGATCATCAACTGTTCGACCATCTGATCGCCGATGGAGATGGCGGGGGCGAAGCTGGCCATCGGTTCCTGAAAAATCAGTGAGATTGAGCCACCCCGCACGATCTTCATTTCAGTGTCGTTTTGCAGGGACATCACGTCGACGGGGCCGTCTTCCAGATGCAGCGTGATCCTGGTGTCGGGGCCATAGACAGCATTCCGCGGGTTCAGCTTCATCAGCGATTTTGCCGTCACGGATTTGCCCGATCCGCTTTCGCCGACCAGTCCCATGACTTCGCCTGCCTCTAGGCTGAAGGACACATTGTCTACCGCCGTGATACGTCCTTCGTCGGTGTCAAATTGCAGGGTCAGGTTCTCGACATCGATCAGGCGGCTCATTTCTTGGTGTCTCCGTAGGGGTCGGCCGCGTCGCGCAGACCGTCACCGACAAAGACGAAAGCCATCACGAGGATGATGAAGAAAATGACCGGGATGAAATACCATTGGTAGTTCAACAGCACGTCCGCACTGGTGACATTCTGTAGCATCACGCCAAGGGAGTTCACCGGGTCTTTCAGACCCAGCCCGATAAAGCTGAGCGCGGTTTCGGAAAGCACCATGTAGGGGAAGGAAATCACCAGATCGACGATGATGTAGCTGGTGAAGCTGGGCAGCAGGTGCTTGCGGATTACATGGCCTGAGGAGGCGCCGCACAATTGCGCGGCCAGCACATATTCCTGATTGCGCTCGGTCAAGAGATGCGTCCGCACACGCCGCGCCAGCGTCGGCCAGCCGATGAAGCCAAGGATGATCGAGATGAAGAAAAACCGTTCTTCCGCGCTCCAAGTGTCGGGGATGAAAGCCGCGAGCGCCATGAACAAGGGGATGGCCGGAATAGTGCGCACTGCGTCTGTCACCATCTGGATAAAACTATCCACCCAGCCGCCGTAGAAGCCGGAGATGCCGCCGATCACCAGCGCCAGCACAAAGGCGATAAGCACGCCGATGGTGCCGACCGCCAGCGATGTATTGATGGCGTGGAAGGTCCGCGAAAAGATGTCCTTACCCGTCGAATCCGTTCCGAAAAGGTGGACATAGCCGTCTTCTATGCCGAAAAGATGCGTGTCGAAGGTCATGAAAAACAGCTTGTATTCAGAACCTTCGACAAAGAACTGCATATACTTGCGTTCGTCGGTGTTGACCGTGGTGACCCATCTGAAATTCGTGGCGGCGGAGCGTTCGCGCTCAAGCGCATAGACAAAGGGGCGGAATGAGCAGCCGTTGTCGTCGCAGAATTGCGGGATGGTGGGTGCGCCGTTCAAATAGTCCTTGTCGCGCCCCGCGATGGTGGGGTCATAGGGCGTCAGGAAGGGCGCAAAGAGGCCTGACAGGATCAAGGCCAGCAGCACCCACGCGCCGACCATTGCAGCCTTCTGTTTTTTGAACCGGGTCCAGATCAGCTGCCCTTGGGAGGCCGTGAAATAGGCATCCTTGGCCGATTGATCCACTGCGGCATCATAGATGTTGGTTTCAGTCATATCCGTTATCCCAGGATGCTGCGGCGAATGCGCGGATCGAAGATGGCCAGCGCGATATCGGTAATGAAATTGATGGCGACGATGCTGCCCGTCAGGAAAAAGATAATCGCCCCGGCAAGCTGCTGATCGTTCGAGCGGGCGAGCGCTTCGATCAGAAGCGAGCCTGCCTCGGTCAAGGTCAGGATCAGGGCGACGATGGGCAATTCGTTAAAGATGCGGTTCAGATCGAAGCCGAGCGAGTTGATGATCGGGCTCAGCGCATGGCGCGCGGGGTATCGCATCAGCAGTCGGCGCCCCGACACGCCGCGCGCCGATGCCGCCGTTACATAGAGCTTGCTGATCTCATCCGACATCAGGGCGCGCACCGTCTGGATGGCAAAGGCGGTGGCGGACCAGCCGAGGATGAACACAGGCAACCAGACGTGACCCAGAAAATCCTTGATCTTGGCCATATCCCAAGGCGCATCGCGGTATTCAGGGGAAAAGAGGCCCGTCAGGCTGTTGCCGAAGACCACTGTCGCGAACAGCATGATCATCAGCGCCAGCAGAAAGTTCGGCAGGGCAAGGCCGAGATAGCTGACCAGACGCAGGCCATTGTTCAGAAAGGGATTGCGCGATGTGGCGGCAACGACGCCCACCGGGATCGCGATGGCATAGGCCAGAAACAGGGAGCCAAGGCAGATGCCGATGCTCAGCCAGACCTTCTGGCCCAAAAGCTGGTTGATGTTCAAGCGCAGAATGCAGCTGTCGCCAAACTCTCCCTGAAAGGCGTTGAAGATCCATTTGACCCATCGTTCAAAGAACGGCCGGTCCAGACCCAGCCGCACACGCTCGGCTTCGATGTCGGCAACGGAGATTTGCGCGCCTTGGCTGTTCTTGAAGGCAAGGTAGCGTTCGGCGCAGTCACCCGGCACCAGTTCCATCAGGGAAAACACGATGAACGACACAAGGCAGAGTGTCAAAAAGCCAAGGGCCGCACGGATACCTGCAAATCGTAAGAACTGAACCATCAGACTGCGTGCCCCGCATCTAAGACACACCACGCAGGGCCGTCTTGTTAGTATCGCGGGCCGGTTCTGCGGCCCGCGACAGTTTCATCAATTCGCGCGCTTATTCGTCCAGAAACCACTGCGACGGACGATAGGGGTATGTCCTGTAGTAGGCATAGGAGGCCGTTTTGAACGTTGGGACATTCTTGAGCGCCGCTGCGCGATAGATCGGCTTTTGCTCTTTCACAGTGCCGATGAACAACAGGTTCCCCGTCATGTTCTCGACCAGCTTGAGACCCAAAGCATCCGATTCAGGCGTGCCGACTGCCGCTGCCTGAAATGCGTTGATGTCTTCCATCATGGTGAGGACATACGCAGGAGGTTCCACACCCGCAGACCCATCAGATTCAACCCATTCGCCCCACAACATCGCGGTCCGCATGTTGAAGTAGTTGTCGAATGGCGGGATGAAGATCTCCGGATTGCCCAGAACAGTGGTCAGCGGAACGCTTTTCTCCCACATGGTGACATCAAGCTGGTTGGAGGATTGCGCCGAACGATATTCGTCCGTCGTGACCTCTTTGACCGTGTTGTCGATGCCAACTTCACGCCAGCTTTGGCCGACCAGTTCCACGATCTTGATTGACATGCCTTGGGTCGCAACCTGCAGGTTCAGCGTCAAGGCATCCCCATTCGGCAGTTCGCGCATGCCATCACCGTCGGTGTCGACAACACCGATTTCGTCCAGCAGGGCCTTGGCCATGTCCGGATCATGCTGCGTCAAGTAATTCTCCCACTCAGGCGTGATGAAATCAGGAGACGGCGAGAACCCGACGTATTGTTGTGGTGTCCCAAGGCCGAACATCGCAACTTCGTTGATCTCATCGCGGTTCATCGCGACAGACATCGCCTGACGGAATTTCAAATCACCAAAAACCTTGCGCTTTTCAGGGTCCTCTGAAGTGACGTTGAAGGCAAAGGTCGGCATCGTGATGTCAGGTTTCAGATCGACAACAAAGCCGCCTTTCTCCTGACTTTCCATCAGCAACGGCACATAGTCGGTTTGCAGCGCCTGGGCTTTGTAATCAACTTCACCGTTGACCAATTTCAGCAGCCGCACTTCGCTTTCGCCAACAAAGATCTCATCCATCTCGTTGATGTAAGGTAGCTGATTGCCCGCCGTATCGACCATGAAATAGTAGGGGTTCGCAACAAACTGGCGTCCCTCGGTGGTCTCGCCAATCACGATGTGGCTTTCAAGGGTGGGTGCCGCATCAAGAGGCAGATTGGCGACCTTGTCGGGATGCGCCAACATCGGTGTCGGTGTGTCCATCCAGTCGGAACTGCCGTAATAGGCCTTGATCGCGTCATAGCCATTCTCAAAGCCAAACGATTGGGCAAACGTGTCGGCATCCGGGTTGATGTCCGGATGGAATTGCCCAAGGAAATGCTTGGGCTGGAAGCCCTGTCCGTAGTGGTTTGCAAAATGTGCCAGGAAGCCCAGTTTTGGCGAAGGCATATTGAAGCGCACCGTCAGCGGATCAAGGACATCAACCGTCATCTGCTCGCCACCCGCCAGCAGCCACGCTTTCGGGACTTCGATCACGTTGGTGTCCATGTTCAGGTTTTCGTACCAGAACTTGACATCTTCGGCGGTGAAGGGCTGGCCGTCGGACCATTTGTGACCCTCCCGAAGCACAAATGTCAGCTGTGTGTAGTCGTCATTCCACGCCCAACTTTTTGCGACATGCGGCACGATCGTCGTCAGATCGTCGGAAAAGCGGACAAGGTTGACGTGGCGCACCGACATGAAGTCGGACGTGCCTGCTTCGGTTGCGTTGGACAGCGCATTGAACGTGCCGCCATAGCTGCCGATCATGTCATAAGGGGCAACGACCAGCGGTTCGGACGGCAGACGCATCGCCAAGGCAGGCATCTCGGGGTTGCCGCGGATACGCGCGTTCATCGCG
Source organism: uncultured Sulfitobacter sp. (assembly GCF_947500075.1). Classification (GTDB taxonomy): domain Bacteria; phylum Pseudomonadota; class Alphaproteobacteria; order Rhodobacterales; family Rhodobacteraceae; genus Sulfitobacter. The sequence goes on from NZ_CANMQS010000010.1 coordinate 7,360, forward strand.
GCGATGTCGGGGTTTTCAGACATCTCCATCGTACAATCAGCAAGGCCTTGGAATTCCGTCAGTTCGTATTGCTGCGGGAATGCCCCCGCGGCGATGCCCATGGGGTCCGAAACGGTCACAGCCGGACAGGCGGCCATCCCGGCCCCTGCGAAGGCAGAAAGCGCCGCGCTTGATAACAGGATCTTCTTCATTGGTGTCTCCTTGTTGGTTGTTCGGTGCGTATCCAAGAGGGGACCGCGCAGGCGTTTTGCCCATTCTTAAATTCTGGTTCAGGCCGGATATCGCCGCGACAGCGGGCGGACGTACGCCTGATGTCACAGGTCCGATGTGCCAAATTATTGGTGTGGGGAGCGAGCAGCAGACTTCCTTTGTGGCCATGTGCAGACCTCGGCTCACGCCCGAGCCGAGGGTCCGCGTATGCTGAATGCTGGAACAGCACAGGCGATGACATTGGCTTTGAAACTTCCCACGAGATAGCCGAAGTAAGAAATATTACTTTCAAAGAGTCAACAAATTACATTTTTCTTGCATATGCCGCGAAAGGGGTCTCCTTTGAACCCGGCCATCCGCTTTTTTGCATATGCCGTCTGAAAGGCAGGTTCGTTGACCTACGATTTTCTGATCATTGGAGGCGGGATCGCAGGTGCATCAGCAGCGGATATGCTTGCGCGCCACGGCTCCGTGCTGCTGCTGGAAAAGGAAGACACCCCGGGATACCATGCAACGGGACGGTCGGCGGCACTCTTTACGCGAAACTACGGCAACCCCGTTGTGCGGCAGGTGAACGCTGCAAGCGCGGCATTTTTCCATACCCCGCCTGACGGGTTCTGCGAAACACCTCTTTTGACGCCGCGCGGCTGTCTGACGGTGGGGCAGGGGGACGACACAGGCGAACTTGATGCCCTGCTGGCCCTCTCGAAACCTGGGGAGGAAGTCACCAGGCTGGATGTCGACGAAGCCTGCGCCATGGTCCCTTTCTTGCGACCCGACCGGGTGAAACAGGCAGTGTTCGAAGCCAATGTCGCCGATATCGACGTGGCGACCTTGCATTCATCTTACCTCAAGGGCGCAAAGGCGCGCGGCGCTCTGATCGAGACAAAGCAGGCTGTAACGGCAATGACACGGACAAACGGGATCTGGAACGTTCAGACCGCCCGGAACAGTTTTTCAACCGGCATCGTGATCAATGCTGCCGGTGCCTGGGCGGATCAGATCGGGGCAATGGCCGGTGCACGGTCGATCGGGCTTGTGCCAAAGCGGCGCACAGCGATTATCATCAAGCCTCCGGCCGGCATCACCAGTGCCACCTTACCAGCGGTGGATTTTGTGGGATCAGATGCCTACCTGAAGCCAGAAGGAGGCATGCTGATGGCCTCCCCCGGAGATGCCACCCCGGCGGAGCCGCACGACGCATGGCCTGACGATATGGAAATCGCCGAGCTTGCCGATTGGATCGAGCGCGAGACGACAATCAAAATCACCAAGATCGAACACAGCTGGGCCGGATTGCGCAGCTTTGTGGAGGATGAGGCGCCGGTCGTCGGATATGACACCGAGGTCCCAGATTTCTTCTGGCTGGCTGGGCAAGGCGGATTCGGGATCATGATGGCACCCGCTCTGGCCAACCTGACTACCGAGATAATCAGCACGGGACGTCCTGGTACGCAATCGGAGGATTTTGCACACGCCTTGTCACCGGCCAGGCTTTTGTGAAAATTGCGCCAATTGTATGAGCCAGGAAGGGAGGGGGTCATGACAAAAACTCTGCGTGAACGTCTGAGTGATGCGGTCTTGTCCACATCCAAGGCGGATCGGGCCCTTGCCACCTATATGCTGGCGGAATTCGGGACATTGCCCTTTGAGACAGCCGCCAGCCTCGCGGCCAAGGTCGAGGTCAGCGAGCCGACGGTTGGACGTTTCTGCCGGGCGATTGGCTATGATGGGTTCAAGGACCTCAAGTTGAACCTGCGCAGTGACATGGGCGACCAACCTTGGCTGATCAAGGACAGGCTGCGCGACCTTCAAGAACGGACACTCGCTGGAGAAGATCAGCTGACCCGCGGTCTGGAGTTGGAAATGGCGGCCCTCGTTGCGGTTTATGAGGCCGCCTACACACCGGAATGGAAGCGGGTGGTCAAACGACTGGCCACGGTGCCTTCGGTTTTCGTTGTTGGATTTCAGACCGAGCGCGGCATCGCCGAGGTGTTTGCGCATCAGTTGCAATACCTCCGGGACAAGGTGCAGTTGCTTGATCTTGCCAGCGGCAATTTTGCCGACCTGCTTGCGACTGACAACACTGAAACTGCCCTCGTGATGTTCGAGGCGCGCCGCTATTCCAAGAATGCGCCGTTGCTGGCGGCAGAGGCGAAGGCGGCGGGTATTCCGGTGACCCTGATCACCGATCCCTATTGTGATTGGGGCCACAGTGTTGCCGACGAGATTTTCGTGGTGCCGACCTCGTTCAACCTGTTCTGGGAATCGACGGCGCAGATGGCCAGCCTTGCCAACCTGCTGGTCAACGGTGTGTTCATGGAACTGGGTCCACAGGTCGAGGCCCGCATGAACAGAATTGCGCAGCTCTACGGAAAATTCACGGGCCATGTGGATCACACCGCGCCTCACAAACCAAAGACCAAGGGAAAACGATCTTGAGCTTGAAGGTTCTGAGCGCCGAAATTTCCCATGAAACCAACACGTTCAATGTGTATCCCACGACGTTGCGATGCTTCGAGGATCGCTATTTTCTGGAAGGCGATCAGGCGATTGCAACACGGGGCGACAAGAACACGGAGCTGGCCGGGCTACTCGATGTCGGGCGTGACTACGCCTGGGAGGTGACCCATGTCATCAGTGCGGCCGCCGGGCCGGGTGGCAAGGTGACGCGCGCGGCGTTTGATGCACTGATCGCCCCACTGATTGCCGCGGCCGAAACCAGCTGGGATGGCGTGTTCCTGATGCTGCACGGCGCAATGGTCACTGACTTTTGTGAGGATGGCGAGGGAGAGATACTGCGGCGCCTGCGCGCAGTAATCGGCCCTGATGTGCCCATCGCCCTCACGCTGGACCCGCATGCCAATGTCACGACGGAGATGTGCGATCTGGCGCAAATCCTCGTATCCTTCACGACCTATCCTCATGTTGACGTCCGTGCCACGGGTCGGCGCGCGGCTGAGCTTTTGCAGCGCACCATGACGGGCGACATCCACCCGTGCACCTTGCGCTTTCATGTGCCCATGCTGGAAGAGGCCAATGGCGGACGTACCGACCTTGGCCCGATGATCGAACGCCATGCCCTGGCCCGCGCATTTGAGACCCGCAAGGGTGTCTATGCCATCAGCATCAACGGCGCGTTTCCCTGTGCAGATATCTCCGAGGTTGGCCCAACGGTTTTGGTCACATGCGACGGAGACTGCGCGGAGCATCGGAAAATCGGAAACACGCTGGCCGATGACATCTGGGCGCGACGCGGCGAAGTGGTGAACGTCTATGTGAGCAGTGCCGAAGCCGCGGATGAGGCCCGGACCTGGAACGCCAGCGCCGGGCCGCTGATCCTCGCAGACTACGCGGACAATCCCGGATCAGGCGCCTACGGCGATGCGACAGGCCTGTTGTCTGCATTGCTTGAGGCGGGTGTGGACAACGCATGCTTTGGCCCCCTCATCGATCCGGTGGCGGCGGCGTATCTGAACGCGCAGCCCTTGGGTGCTGAGGTGACACTGCCCATCGGTGGGAAAACCGCGCCAGAGTTTGGCGGGGGGCCTTTGAGTGTCACTGGCACGGTGAAATGGACCGGCGATGGACGTGTTGTGGGCAGTGGTCCGATCCTTGGTGGACTGGAACGCAGCTTTGGCCCCACTTCCGTATTGCATGTGGCGGGCATTGATATCCTGATCGTCACCATTGCCCACCAGATGCTGGATCTGAAACAATTCGAAACCTTCGGCATCGATCCCGCTCGCAAGGCCGTTGTTGCGCTCAAGTCCATGCAGCATTTCCGGGCGGCTTTCGCCCCAATTGCAGGGCGGATCATCGTTTGCGACAGCGGCGCGCTGTGCACACTGAATTACGGGTCGCTGGAGTACAGGTTTGTGCCGCGCCCGATGTTTCCGTTGGACGCGTGCCCCGACAATCCTGCGGCGTCTTCAAGACGCGGGGCGGGTTGCGCTGGGTAAACAGGCTCGGTTGCGATGCTATTGCTGCGCGATCATAGGTGATCGACGGGAGCTACATGTCGCACGTTAAGGTGCATCGCGAACGTTGATTTCACACAAGCTGCGCTTTGGGCTGGTGAAGGAGGCGAGGTCCGATACTCTGGCATCGAATCCTTTAAGGAAAATTATGTCCCCGTTCATCGTGGCGCTCATCCTGTCGGCGGCCTTGCTGCATGCCGTCTGGAATACAATCATCAAAACCGCAGCGGATCGCACCGCAACTCTGGGTCTGGTCGCCCTGGGTCACGTCATACCCGGCGCGGTGTTGATTGCCCTGCTGCCGCTGCCGAGTGCTGAAAGCTTTGTCTACATCGGCCTTTCGACGGTTGTGCACTTTGCATATTTCTATCTGCTGGGGCGCGCGTACCATCACGGGGATCTTGGCGTGGTGTACCCCATCGCGCGGGGCAGTGTACCGGCCCTTGTGGCCCTTTGGGCCTGGTTGCTGTTGGGAGAGGTGTTGCCGCCTTTGGTATGGACCGGCATAGGTCTGATCAGTGCGGGCATCTTGTTGAGCAATTGGAAGGCTCTGAGATCGGGCGTTGGTGCCACGGCCCTGTCATTGTCGTTGGCAACCGGGTTTTGCATTTCCGTCTATTCGCTGGTTGACGGGGTCGGCGTGCGCCTGTCGAGCAACACGCTGAGCTATTGGGCATGGGGTGCGTTCCTGCATCTCTTCATCGCCGCGTTCGCCGGATTTCGCAGGCGGCAGACTTTGAGCGCATTGCCGCTGCGCACCTGGTGCGCTGGAATCGCGGGAGGTATGGTTTCAATGACGGCCTACGGTCTTATCCTCTACGCCAAGAACTTCGCTCCTTTGGGCGCGGTATCCGCCTTGCGCGAAACCTCTGTGATCTTTGCCACGCTGATCGGTTACTTCCTCTTGAAGGAGGGCAATTGGAAGCGTCGCGTAGGCGCGGCTGTGATTATGGTGTTTGGCATCGCTTTGATCGGTCTCAGCACGTAGCGCCAAAACGGGCAGACACTGCTTTGGGTCAGAAAGCGCATGTCGCTCTTTGGACAGTGCTGGTATTCGGCGATCGGTTAAGTGGCTGTTTCTACACAAATCATGGCATCTGCATCAAAGCGCTGCACCACCAAATGAGTGATGCTGCATGGGCGAGATACTTCTGCGCTCATACCGGTTGCATCTGCCCGAAACCGCTTCGTCCCGCGTTGCCGGCCCTGAAGGCGCGCAAGCAACAAGAAAGCCTGATTGAAAGCGTCAGATGTCTCCAATGTGCCCATCCTGTGAGCGCACAGTTTCCCGCAGCACGCGCGCGCAGCGTAGAACATGCGGCAAATGTCTAACCTTTGGTGCTGCAATGGCGCCAGGCTCTCGATGGTGAGCCGATTTTCTCCAAACTGGCCGTTCGTTCGCTTTAGTCGAGACTCGGCGCCGCATAAGCCCTACGGTCTTTATCTGAAGCGATGTGATCGTGCGTCTGTCAAAGTATGCTCATGGTTCGCTTAATCCCGCAGGGAGCCAAACCATCACAAAGCTCATCCAGATTATTTATGTGTCTCAGCCGTTTGGCTTCGATGAGCCGACACTGGCAGGCATTCTGCTCGATGCCAGACGCTGCAACAAGCGGGATGACGTTACTGGCGCGTTGATTTGTCGACATGACATCTACCTTCAACTGCTGGAAGGCCCCGAACGTCCAGTGCGCGCAGCTTACGCACGCATTCGTCAAGATGATCGTCATGCCGGGGTCAGAGAACTCCTGAATGGGGAGATACAAAGTCGGTTGTTTGCAAATTGGGCGATGCTTCATGATCCTGCAAAGACATGGATTTGGACAGAAGAGGAAATCGCAAACGCGGCACTTGATCGCGCGGATGCCGTAGAAATCATAAGAATATTCAAAGGCCTATCGGATCGCTCCGGGAATCCGGCTGTGAATTGATGCAAGCCCTTCGCGCGTCGACGCAAACCCGATCCACGATGTGTATGAGGTGGACGGGATGATGACGCTGCACTCAGTGCCCGATGCGTTTACCACGGGGGAGTGTGATCGCATTGTAAAGGCAATTGCGAACATGCCCACCGATGACGCGCTGCTTGTGGGTCACAATCGGGATCACAATCTACGCAATGCAGAACTTGTTTGGATGGACGATGTAGGCGACCTGAGTTGGGTGATGACCCGGTTGATTGACCTTGTCAGGCGTTCCAACAAGCACCAGTTCAACTTCGATGTGCACGAATTTGCGGAAAGCCCGCAAGTGGCCAGCTATGAGGCAGCCAAGGGTGGCCATTTTGCGTGGCATTCTGACATTGGCCATGGTCTTGCTGCTGGTAAAAGAAAGCTCACGCTTGTGCTGCAATTGAGCAATCCGGACACTTACGACGGGGGGGACTTGGAAATCAGGCCAAGTGCTCAAATCCTATTGGCCAATCGGGCGCAGGGATCTGTAAGCGTGTTTCCGAGCTTTGCTCTGCATCAAGTCACGCCGATTCAGCGGGGCATTCGGCGTTCGCTGACCGTCTGGGCGCATGGCCCTCCGTTTCGCTGAAAGCGGCTCGAAGAAGCCAAAGTGATAGAAAACGTCGAATTCTCTGACACTACCTTACCAGATAAGCAACATCCGGGCTCCAATTTCGCTAAGATGCGGATCCGCTATCACCATAGGCGCATCCCTTGGCGGACACGCAATATTGGCGGCCCATCCGCGCGCCTTACTTCAGAACCATCGACGGTGTTGCAGAAAAGGCCAGGTTCGTCAGCATTGTAAACTGGGCGCGAAGCGACTACATACGAAACACAAAGTTGTGGTATTCTTCGGCAAAGGCGCATCGCTCTGCCAGAGCCAACTGCAATCATTATCATTGAAATTCGATTGTCACATTCCGGAGCAGGGATCTGACGTTTGGGAAGGTTGTCGATTTCGACCACATCGACCATCCGTCATGCTCATTCGCTTCGATGGCGGGAAAACCCGCGATTTGGAATTGGACATGGACAGCGCGCTGTCAATCAGACGATTTCGAAAAGGCCCTGACAAAATGCCTTGTCAGCGCAACAAAAAGTGAGGCGGCACGTTCTCCGTCAAAGGATCAAAAATGACTTTTCCTGAATGGACGAAACCCGGCCTCTACGGGGCTTTGGGTGGCGCAGTTGCTGTTTCTCTCCTTGGCTTCACCTGGGGGGGCTGGACAACAAGCAGCAACGCCCAAACCATGGCGCAGAACCTGGCGACTGACGAAGTAACCTTGGCGATGGTTCCGGTGTGTCTCAACATGTCTGCGGCTGATCCGACGCGCACGGAGAAGCTCGCAAGTCTCCGGGAACTTTCCGGCTTTGGCCGCCGCAATGCGATGATGGAAACCGGTTGGGCGACCCGCCCCGGTTCAGATGCGCCAGACCGTGACCTTGCAGACGCATGTCTCGCGGGGCTTGAGTTGGATGGATCGTAATTCAAAGACTGCGCTGCACTCGTCACAAGCAGTCTGCGGGACACCTATGAAGGCGGGCGCCCACAATCTGTGGGTCATTTTGATGGGCCCCATTTTCGCTCTCGTTGTGTTTGCAATGCCCGTGCTTGCCCAAACCATGCCGGAAAACGCCAGCGCAAGGAGCTATGGTGACGGTTGGGACTGCAACGTCGGGTATCGGCCTGCCGGTGATACCTGCGCCGCTGTTTTGGCACCGGAAAATGCGTTTGAGACGAACCGCACATATGGTTCTGGATGGGAATGCCTGCATGGGTATCGCAAGGTCGAAGGAACGGAGTGTGTCGCCGTGGCTGTCCCAAACAATGGGTTCCTCGATCCTTCTGGCGAACGCTGGCACTGCCTGCGTGGATTTCTGAAAGTTGATGATGCTTGCCAAAAGGTCGTCGTCCCGGAAAACGGCCATCTGGTGGAGACGTCTTATGGATCCGGGTGGAAGTGTGATCGCAGCTTCGAGCGGGTGGCTGATCTTTGCACTGCCATTGCGGTTCCGACCAACGGATATCTGAATACAGCGGGTTTCGGTCAACCCTGGACATGTGAACGTGGGTTCTTTGAACGGGACGGTCGCTGCGAGGCTGTTGTCATTCCGGAGTTCGCATACTTCGATGATGCAGCCTACGGCGAAGGATGGAAGTGTCAGAGGGGATATGAAGCCTCCGATGCTGGCTGCGACTCGATCGAAGTCCCGGCAAACGCCCATCTTGACAGGTCTGGAAACCGTTGGGCATGCAACCGGAATTTCCAGAAGTCCAAGGGGCTGTGCGTTCTGAAGAACTAGGCTCATCTCACGGTGTTTCGCCCGCGTCTCTTCGGCGAAGGACCTGTTGCTCTCAAAAGGAAAACAGCATGAAAACCGAACTTCAATCGGCGGATACCGTTCGCCGTCCGGTCAGAGGTGCACAAATGCCGCCTCTGACCCGTGACACACCGACACAAATGGCTTCGCTCACTGAGATCGCGGCGCAGCCGACTGCGGTTGTCTATTGCGAGGGCAACTTTGCCAGGATTGATGGCAAAACAGCCAATGGCCTTGTGCGTCATTCAGAGGCCTACCGGATCGTCTCGGTCATCGATAGCACCCACAGTGGCGAAAACAGCGGGCTGGTTCTTGATGACGCGATCAACAGCACTCCCATATTCGAGAGTCTGGATGCCGCGGTTGCCCAGGAAGCCAGCATGCCCGATACTTTCATCTATGGAATGGCCCCCTCAACCGGGCGCCTTTCGATGGCTGACCGAGGTGTTATTCTGGATGCGATTGCGCGCGGTATGAACATTGTCAGTGGCTTGCACGAATACCTGAGCGAGGATGTCGAAATTGCACAAGCGGCATCGGAAAGACAGGTCAGCATCCGCGACATCCGCAAACCCAAGCGCAGCAAAGATATGCGCTTGTTTGATGGCAGCGTCGCAGATGTTCACGCGCTGCGCATCGCTGTTCTTGGGACCGATTGCGCCATCGGAAAGCGGACCACTGCGACGGTTTTGGCCCGTGCGTTGAACGCGAAGGGCATCAAGACCGTGCTGGTTGGCACCGGCCAGACGGGTCTGATGCAGGGCGCAAAATATGGTGTGGCCATGGACGCCGTCCCGCCCCAATTCTGCTGTGGCGAACTTGAAGGCGTGATTGTTGCGGCGTCAGAGGCTGAGCAACCCGATGTCATTTTGATCGAGGGTCAAGGCGCGCTCAGCCACCCTGCCTTCTGCACATCGGCCTTTATCCTGCGCGGCAGCCAACCGGACGCCGTTATTCTCCAGCACGCACCAAAGCGCGCCCATCGCTGTGACTTTCCCAATATGCCAATGCCCACCCCGGCAAGCGAAATTGCATTGATCGAGGCGTTTTCCGATACCAAGGTCATTGGTATGACGCTCAATCACGAGGGTATGTCTGACGCCGAGATCAAAAGTACGATTGCGGCCCAAAGCGAAAAACTGGGACTACCCGTCACTGATGCGCTCAGCCGACCGGCGGCACATTTGCTGGCGATGGTTGTCGGGGCCTATCCCGGCCTGGAGCAAGGCATACCCAAGGTCGCGGTTTGAACTGCCCGCGCATTGATGTTGATCTGCGGAAGATACGCCACAACACGCAAACTATTGTCGGGAGGCTGAATGCGCGGGGCATCCGCGTGACCGCCGTGACCAAAGCCGCAAGTGGACATCCGGCCATCGCACGGGCCATGCTTGACGGTGGCGCTGCGGGCCTTGCCGAAGCGCGTTTGAGCAACGTGAAGCGGTTGCGCCATGCTGGCGTGACTTGCCCGATCACGTTGATCCGCACGCCGATGCTGAGCCAGGTCGATGACGTCGTGCAGGTCTGTGAGGCGAGCTACAACACCGAGATGGCTGTGATCTCGGCGCTCGCCGCTGCGGCGGTCCGGCACAACACGGTTCACGGCATTATCCTGATGGTTGAGATGGGTGATCTGCGCGAAGGGATACTGCCGCACGACCTTGGCGACATGGCACAGCGCGCGGTGGATATGCCCGGTGTAGCCTTGAAGGGCATTGGGGCCAATTTCGCCTGTCTGAGCGGCAACGCCCCGACTGCGGCAAAGATGCAGGCACTGTCTATTCTTGTGAACGAGGTCGAGGGGCAGTGTGGCCCTTTCATTGAAACAGTATCGGGCGGCAACTCTGCAAACCTGCCGTGGGCGCTTGGGGGGCGTGCGACGGGTCGGATCAACGATCTGCGCATCGGTGAAGCCATACTGCTGGGTGTTGATCCGATCACAGGGGATCAGATTGATGGCATGTATCGGGACGCGTTCACGCTTGTTGCCGAAGTCATTGAGACGGACGCAAAGTCTGTGCCTCCGCTGATCGGCCAAGCTGATCCAGCCGTCGCAAAGATCCGCCTTGTCCCTGACACGTCAGAAACCATGCGCCTTATCTTTGCGATTGGGCATCAGGACACGGATGCGACCGGGCTGACAATGCCGCCAGGATATACCTTTGTCGGTGCAACAAGCGATCATCTGGTTATTGCGACGCAAGATCCGACGCTCTGCGTGGGGTCGGAAATGCGGTTTCAGATGAACTACAGCGCTTTGATGCGGGCCATGGCCGCTCCCGACATTCAGATACGAACACGCAATGCTCGACCGTGGCCAAGCCCACGCACTGCCAAAAGTCCAAGCAACCATCTGGCCTTGGTTTGAACGCCAACAATCCGATGTGCCCCGACAAAAACAAAGAGGAGATTGACACTTGGCAAAGCTGACAAAAACAAGCGTCTTCAAAGCACAAGGTCCCGGTGCGGAAACACCGATGGACAAGACAACCCGCATCGTTCGTGAGATGGTCGAAGAAGAAGCCGAGCAGCGGCAAGCCAAGATCGACCGCCTCCGTAAGGCGCGCCTCGAAAGAGAAGCGAACACACCGATAAAGCCGTCGCGTGGGAGAAAGAAAGCTTCATCCAAAGTTGCCAAATAGCGACCAAGAACTCTTCAGCCGCGCCTGTCCATTGACGGGGCGACCGAACACATCTGAAGGATTTTCTCATGACGGATGCAGACAAGAGCACAACAAAAGTCCACTATATCTGTCAGACATATGTGGAACAGAAGCCTGGACGTGATGGGCAGGCAGGCCTGAAAATTGGCAAGCAATTCCAGTATTCTACCGCAGCAGAGGCCCAAAACAGAGCCGAACGGGAAGCCCAGAACGCGGATTGCGCTGGGGCTGATGCCTATATGATCAGCGAAGATCCAGACAGCGGTGAAGTCGGATCACCAAGCTTTCTTGTCAGGCTTGGGAATGTCCCGGAGACTGATGATTTCTAGAACTGAATTTCTGACAAAGGATCTTCTGCAAGCCATCCCACAAGCATGGGCGGCGTTCACAAAAAAAGCGGCCCTTGGCGCTCGCGCAGCGAAATGGCGCTATGTCCTATTTTGTTGAAGAAGTCGCTGTGATTTGGGGAGTTGGGCGCGTCGGTGCGTTGACCGCGGGCTTAGTTTTCCGCCTGTTGCACTGGGCGGCTTGTTGGTCTGTGGTTTTGCCGTTTCAGATCATATCGCGATCCTCGTTTCGTGCGTCTTGGGTCTTAGTTTTGCGAGTTTTCGGAGATTTTGGGCGATTGCTGCGAGCGTAAAATCGTCCTGCACACCGCATGGCCCTCGAAGTCTGAGCCTCCCGAGGCCAAGAATGCGTTTGAGATGGGCAAAGAGCATCTCAACCTTTTTGCGTTTGGCTTGCGCCTTGGGATTGAAGGGTGATTTGGCAGCCAGCCTGGCAAAGTCGCGTGCGTCCTCGTGCTCCTCACGACCGATAAAGCGGGTGTTGGTATTCGGGCAGCATTTTGATTTCGATGGGCAGGCATCGCAAATGGCTTTGGTGGCGCGGTAGCGGCGGCGGCCGGTTTTGGGTTCTCTCCTGCGTGGGTCAGAGTAGTTGCGCCGAGACTGCAACAGGTGCTGGCCTTCTGGGCAAGTATAGCGGTCGTTGTCTTCGTCCCATTCAAAGTCTGAACGGGAGAACGTGCCGTCTGTGCGCTCGCCCTTGTCGACCAAAGGAATGAACGGAATGATGCCGCGCTTCTTTGTCAGCCAAGCCAGGTTCTCTGCCGATCCATAGGCTGTGTCCGCCACCAACCAGTCGGGTTTGATGCTGAAGCGGTCCTCGGTCCGATCGATCATGGTTTGTGCGGCACCCACTTCGGCCTGTCTGATTGAGCGTGTCGCTTCGACGTCCACAATCACAGAATGATCTGTGTCGATCAGATAGTTGTTCGAATAGGCGAAGATCGCAGGTCCCTTGCGCGCGGCAGTCCATTGGCTGGCAGGATCAGAATGTGACGTAAACTTCGGCTTGACCGGTGTCGAAGCCCCAAATGCCTTGTCGTCAAGAACGTCGAGATATTCCCGGACAGCCCGGGGCGCATCACCAGGATCGATGGTGGATGTATCCCAATCTGCCTGCGCTGTTGAGTTCATCCTGTCGACATCTGCTTCGACCAGACTTGCATCAACAGCAAAGCCGTGGCCGCCGACAAGACCTTCAGAAATACAGCGGGCAACGGTGGCTTCGAACACGGATCGGAGCAAATCGCTGTCTCGGAATTTGCCGTGGCGATACTTTGAGAAGGTGCTGTGATCCGGCACTTTGCCCTCAATGCCAAGACGACAGAACCACCGATAAGCCAGGTTCAGATGGACTTCATCACACAGACGTCTTTCAGATCGGATGCCGAGAACATAGCCAACCACCAACATCCGCACGATCAACTCCGGGTCAATCGAAGGACGGCCTAGATGGCTATAGTGTGGCGCAAGTTGCTGCCGGATAGTGCAGACATCCAGAAACCGATCAATCTCGCGGAGAAGATGGTTTGCAGGGACATGTGCCTCCAAATCGAAGTCGTAAAACAGCCGCGCTGGAGCTTCCTGAACACCCATCATCGCCAAATTCTTCCTCATCTTACAAAAAGAAGTGAATCAAACGACTTGAACCAAAGCAACTCCGACTTCTTCAACAAAATATCCCAAGATGTGTGCCCGCTCCCAACCATTCCTTCCGCAATCCTATCGGTTTCCCTCCAGCACATCGTACCTGCCTGGAGCGGGAGGCCACGTCAGAAGCCATTTCACCCCGGTTCACCTTCGTAAGAGATGATGTTTCCTGCTTCAGCCGCACAAATGCCGTTTGCATTTCTGTGAACTTGCTTCGCGCCGAAAAACCCTCCTTCTCCCGCAAATGGCACCAAAGATAGAAAAACGCCCGACGGTTGGGGCCACACTCTGGACAGCAGGCCAAAGGGCAGGGGTTACAGGCTGCGCAGGCGGTCTGGGGCGTCGGATTGCCAGGTGCGCCCCGCCTCTGCGGTGACGCGGCGCATGGAGATCTCAAAGCGGTACATTTCCGGACGGTAGAGCACGCGGATCATTTCAACAGGTCGGCCTGCCGTGTCGCGCACCAGCCGGTTTACTTCGATCAAGGGTGATCCGGCGGTTACCGACAAGGCCCGCGCGACTTCTGCATCTGCGATTGTTGCGCTGATGGTCTGGGTGGCAGCAGCGACCGGGACTCCGGCCTCTTCCAGCAACAAGAGCAGCGGTATCTGCGACAAATCCTTGCCCTCGATCCGGTGTCCGATGTCTTCGGGAACAACGGTCACAAGGTACGACATCGGTGCGCCTCCCAAGGCACGTACCCGCACGGCCCGCTGTACGGTTGAGCCCTCCTGAAGCTCCAGCACCTCAGCCACTTCGGCGGTGGCGGGCAGGTAGCTGAAATCGAGCACCTTCACCGTCGTGGTGCGCCCCATGTGGCCGACGTTCTCAAGCAGGCCATCAAGTGAGGCTGTCATGGCTGCGGGGGGGCGTTCGAAGGGCAGCACGCGGGTGCCTCTGCCCCGTTCGCGCACCACCCGGCCCATCGCTGCGAGTTCATTCAGGGCCCGCCGCGCCGTGATGCGGGAGACGCCGAATTCAGCGCTGACCGCTGCTTCTCCGGGCACAGGGTCGCCGGGCCGAAGGGTGCCTGCGTTCATGCGGTTGGTCAGGATGACCACGATTTGCCGGTAGAGCGGCAAACCACTGGCCGTGTCGAGCGGCATCGGGGGGGCTTCGGGTGGCGACATGAGACGGGCACCTGTGTGGAGGGAAAGAACGCTATTGATATAATGGTATACTATAATAACATTATTGAACACTGAAAGGGATCTGCTGGGTGGAATTGGCGGGGGAACCGATATTGATTGTGGGGGCAGGGCCGGTCGGTCTGACCCTTGCCTGGCGCTTGGCGCAATCGGGATTGCCTGTGCAAGTCTTTGAAGCGGAAGATGCAATTGCCGATCAGCTGCGTGCCTCCACGTTCCATCCGCCGACCCTTGATTACTTCGAGCAGAGCGGCGTCACAGCGGAGCTGATTGCCGCGGGGCGCATCACGCCGACATGGCAGATTCGCATGCATACCTCCGGTGAACGCGCTGAATTCGACCTTGCCGTGCTGCGCGAAGACACTGGCCACCCTTACCGGTTGCAATGCCGTCAGGCGTTGCTGAGCCGGGCTCTGGCCGCGCGGCTGCCGGATGGTGTTGTGCATTTTGGCGCAGCCGTGACCGAGGTCGCTCAAGACGCCGATGGCGTGTCCATCACCGTGAATGGAGAGATGGTGCGCGGCAGTGCCCTTGTCGGCTGTGACGGTGCCCGCAGTCTGGTCAGGGAGGCGATCGGGGCGGCGTTCGAAGGCTCGACCTATCCGGAGAACACGATCCTTGTGACCACCCATTTCCCCTTCGAGGCGCATCTGAGCGGGTTGTCAGGCGTAAATTACATCTGGAAACCCGGCGGCACGTATTCCTTGCTGAGATTGCCGGACCTTTGGCGCATCTCCCTGCATCCAACTGACGGGCAGACGCCGGAACAGGCGCTGGAGGACGATGCGATCCGCGCGCAAACCCGCGAGGTGCTGCCACAGGCCGATGACCTCGATATCGTTGAGAAGCGGATCTACCGGGTGCACCGGCGAGTGGCGCGGCAATACCGGAAGGACCGCATGTTCATCGCAGGCGATGCCGCGCATCTCAACAGCCCCAAAGGGGGGATGGGCATGAATGGGGGGATACATGATGCCTGGTGTCTTGCGGATGTGCTGACCCAAGTGGCAAACGGCGGGGATCCTGGACTGCTGGACAGCTATGAAACCCGCCGCCGACCAATTGCGCGCGACGACATTGTCGCACAGGCGGACAAGAACCGCGCGCGGATGAATACAACGGATACCGCAGAGCGGCACGCATACCTCAAAAACTTGCAGGAAACCGCTGCTGATCCGGTCAAGGCGCGGGCATTCTTGCTGCGCTCGTCCATGATCGACGGGCTGCGGCGGGCGGAGGCACTGGCATGAGCGGCGCATTGGCGATCCTCGGGGGCTGCGGCGGGATTGGGCGGGTTCTTGTGGCTGATGCGGTCGCGGCGGGCTACGACGTGCATGTGATCGACTTGCCGCGTTCCATTGAGGCGCATCCACCGGATGTGCCGGCCATTCCCGCGGATGCCACGTCCGAAGCTGACCTGAAACGCGCGGCAGCGGCATTGCCGTCCGATCTGGCTGGCTTGGTCAACCTGTCCGGTTTCATGTCTGACAATCGTCCGCTTGCGCAGACAACGCCAGACGTCTGGGACGAGGTGCTGACAGGGAACCTGACCGCAAACTACAATGCGGCGCGGATCTTGCACGGGAACCTGGGCAAAGACGCCTCCCTTGTTATGACGGGATCCGGGTTGGGCCATTTCGCGCGCCCCGGCTATGGACCCTATGCGGTGGCCAAGGCAGGGATCGCGGCGATGACGCGGCAGTTGGCGCTGGAACTGGCCCCCGCTATCCGGGTGAACTGCGTGGCGCCCTCTGCCGTCGACACGGCGTTCTTACGCGGCGGGACCGGGCGCTCAGACGAGGAGCAGGCCATGCGCCTAGATCTTGAGGCCTATGCCCGCGCCATCCCGCTTGGCCGGATCGCGGAGCCGCAGGACGTCACCCAGCCGATCCTTTTCCTTTTGTCCAATGCCTCCCGCTACATGACCGGACAGGTGCTTCACGTGAACGGAGGCACGTATATGCCATGAGTGATCTTCCCCGTTTTGACCTGCCCATCACGCCTCCATCCCGGATTTCCGGCTGGGCAGGGGACAGCGCAACGCCGGGCGGAGGGCCCGACCTGCCTGTGTTCTACCCGGCGACGGGGCAGCAAATCTCCATCCTTGTGGAGGATGATGCAGCATCTGTGGATGTGGCGGTGACGGCGGCGCGTCTGGCGTTTGACCGGGGGCCTTGGCGGGGGCTTTCAACGGCTGAACGGATCAACGTGCTGGAGCGCTGCGGTCAGTTGATCCGCGACAATGCGGATGAACTGGCACGGCTCGAGTGTGCGGCCACCGGGCTGCTGCTGCGCGAGTTGAAAGAGCGTCACATGGCACGGGCGGCCTACAACTTTCGCTTCTTTGCGGATTTCATCAGCCAACGCGCCGGGGAACGGTATGACCAGACGCCGGGCTACATGACCACCGTTGTGCGCGAGCCGGTGGGTGTGGCGGCGTTGATCGCGCCCTGGAATGCGCCTGTGGCGTTGGCCACGATGAAAATTGCCGCCGCCTTAGCCTTTGGAAATACCTGTGTCCTCAAACCATCCGAGCAGACGCCGCTTGCACTGGCCCGTCTGGTTGCCTTGTTGCAAGAGGTGCTGCCGACGGGGGTCTTGAACCTTGTGAACGGACGCGGGCCGGTGACGGGGGCTGCATTGGTGGCGCATCCCGGCGTCGATCTGGTCAGCTTCACGGGAGGGACGGAAACCGGGCGGGCGATCATGTCCGCAGCAGGTCAGCGTCTGGTGCCCTGCACGATGGAGTTGGGCGGCAAATCGGCAAACGTGGTCTTTGCCAGTGCGGACCCTGAACGGGCACTGGATGGCGCGCTTCTGGGGATCTTTTCCAACAACGGGCAGCAATGCCTTGCTGGCTCGCGCATTCTGGTCGAACGGTCGATCTTCGATGACTTCGTGGGGCGTTTTGTTGAACGTGCTGAACGCATTCGCATCGGCGACCCGACCTTGGCAGCGACAGAGCTTGGCCCGCTTGCCTCCCACCCGCATATGACGCGCGTGTTGGGTTTCGTCGATACCGCGCGGGCCGAAGGCGGCGCCGTTCTGACCGGAGGCACCCGGCGGGATGATCTGGGGGAGGGGTACTTCGTTGCCCCAACAGCCGTCAGCGTGCCCAGCAATGCCGCGCGCACCGCCCAGGATGAGATATTCGGCCCCTTCGCGACCTTCCTGCCGTTCGACAGCGTGGAAGAGGCTGCTGCAATCGCAAATGACACGCAGTTTGGCCTCGTCTCCTACGTCTGGTCGGATCATTTGCCAACGGTCATGACCATGACAGAACAGCTGCGCTCAGGCGTGGTTTGGGTGAACACACCGATGATGCGCGAACTGCGCGCGCCGTTTGGTGGCTACAAAAACTCGGGCGTGGGGCGCGAAGGCGGCGCGGCCTGCGAAGCATTCTACACCGAGGAAAAAACCGTCACCTTGCCCAAGACCCCACCGCCGCTCAGGCGGCTTGGGGACACGGGCGGATAAACCGACAAGGAGTATAGGATGAAACACTTCAAGACAGTTTTGGCGGCCGCTGCGGTCGCGCTTGCCGGCCTTCCAGCCAGTGCGCAGGACCTTGTAAAGATCGGGACGTTTGTGCCCGAACAATCGGTCGGTGTGGCCCGTGTGATCAAACCCTGGATGGACGCGGTCAGTGCCGAAACCGACAGTGTCCGCTTGCAAGGGTTCTGGGGCGGCACCCTTGGAAAATCACCGTTCAAGCAATTCGAACTGGTGCAGAATGGTGTGATGGACGTCAGCTGGGTGCTGCCCTCCTATACCGCCGGGCAATTCCCTGAAATGGGCGTGTTTGAGCTGCCGTTCCTGTTCCGCACAGCGGATGAGGCAAGCGTCGTGGGTTGGAAACTGCATGAGCAGGGCCTGCTGACCGGTTTTGACGGTGTGCATGTCATCGGCTTTTTTGCAGCCGAGCCAAATGCGCTGTTCCTAAAAACCAAAGCCGATGATCTGTCTGGCCTTCAGAACATGAAAATCCGCGCTGTGGGCGGCATTCACGCATCATGGCTGGAAAGCCTCGGCGCGGCATCCGAAACCCTCAGCTCTGCTGAGATGAACGAAGCGCTCAACCGCGGTACGCTGGATGGGGCGGTGCAGGGCTGGACGGGCATGCGGACCTTCAAATCCCTGCCGCTGGTCGATCAGGCGCATTCGGTTCCCGCAGGTGCAATCCCGTTTCTGCTGCTGATGAACAAGTCCAAATGGGATGCCCTCCCACCCGAGGCGCAGGACAAGATGATGGCGCATGGTGGCATGGCCATGGCTGAAATGGGCGGCGGTGCCTATACGGCGGTGGGTGAGGACATCCGCGCGGGCATCGTCGATGAAGGCCGGATCGAGATTGTCGAATACTCCGATGATCAATTGGCACAATGGGCTGAGGCGGCAGAGGGCGTGCATCAGGCCTGGATTGAGGCGACACCCAACGGGCAGGCTGTGTATGACGCAGCAGTTGCTGCGTTGGCTGAGATGCGCGGCGCCATGTAATGGGGCCGTCCGCCACCGCCCAACGCCTTGACCGGATCACGCAGGCCGTGGCCCTGATCGGCTTTGCCGGGCTGGTGGGCGTGGCGTTCCTTATCTTCTATGACGGCGGCGCGCGCTATCTGAACGCGCCGCGCATTCATGGGCTCAAGGACTATGGAGAGGTCGTGTACCCGCTGGTCATCGCAAGCTGCTTTCCTGCGGGTCTGCTGCGCCAGACCAACGTCACCGTGCGGGTGTTTGGCAAGGTGGGGGGATCGCGGCTCAATGCGTGGCTGGAAGCCTTCGCGGCCTTTGTGGTGCTGGTGTTCTTTGCGATCCTCGCGTGGCAATTCGTGAAGTTGACGGGGAAATACGCGGAGGCAGGGCGCACAACGCGCACGATCGGCATTCCGCTGGCGCCATGGTGGTGGGTGACAACGGCGATAATGGCGACCTGCGTCCCGGTGCAGTTCTATGTCTTTCTAAGTTGGGTGCGGGCCGCCCTGTCAGATAACGCGGCAAGCCATGAAGGATTGGCGACGGCAGAAATAGAAACGCTGGGCGGTGGCACCTGATGGTCAGTGATCCCTTGACGACCGGGCTGCTGGGGCTTGGCGCGATGTTTCTGCTGATCGTCCTGCAAGTGCCTGTCGGCATTGCGATGGGGGTTGTGGGTGTCGCGGGCACCGGGTTGATCATCGGCTTTGGCCCCGCCTTGACCCTTCTGGCGACAGAGCCGTCATCGGCAATGTCTGCCGAGGGGCTGGCGGTCATTGCGCTCTTTCTGCTGATGGGGAACCTTGCGCATGCTGGGGGCCTGTCGGATGAACTCTACCGGCTTGCCTATGCCTTTCTGGGCCATCGACGCGGTGGGTTGATCTTTGCCACCATTGGCACCTGCGCGGGTTTTGGGGCGATATGCGGGTCTTCGGTTGCAACGGCCGCGACCATGGCGCGGATTGCGCTGCCGCAAATGATCGAACGCGGCTATGCGCGGTCGCTGGCTGCGGGCGCAATTGCATCTGGCGGGACCCTTGGCATGATCGTGCCGCCGTCTGTGGTGATGATCCTCTATGCGATCCTTACCGAGAATTCGATCATCGCCCTGTTCCTCGCGGCTGTGATCCCCGGTATCCTGGCGGTTGTCTTTTACTTCGTGGCGATTGCCATTGTTGTGCGCCTCTACCCCGAAACCGCGCCGCGGGGGGAGCGGCTGAACTGGCGGCAACGCCGCCGTGAGGTGCGCAACAGCTGGGCGGTTGTACTGCTGGCGGTCTCCGTCTCCGGCGGGATCTATTCAGGCATCTTTACCGTGACCGAAGCCGCCGCGGTTGGCGCATCAATGGCGTTGGTCATCTCGCTGGTCCGCCGCCGCCTGACGGGGCGGAGCTTTCTGGCAAGCCTTGGTGATACCGCATCAAACACCGGTCTGATCTTTGTCATCATCATCGGCGCATCGGTGTTTTCCTATTTCGCCACCTTGTCCGGACTTCCGGCCGCGATTGTCGCCTGGATCGAAGCGATGGGTCTGCCCCCACTTGCTGTGATCGCGCTGCTGATGGTGTTTTTCCTGATCCTCGGGTCGATCTTTGACACCATCGCCGCGATGGTCCTGACGCTGCCCTTCGTCTATCCGCTGGTCATCGGACTTGGCTATGATCCGATCTGGTGGGGCGTGGTCAACATCGTGGTGATTGAATTGGGGATGATCACGCCGCCCATCGGCATCAATGTCTTTGTCTTGCATGGCATGGCGCGCGATCTGCCGTTGCGCACGATCTTTCGCGGGGTGACGCCCTTCCTTCTGGCCGATCTGGTGCGCCTGATCGTGCTGATCCTGTTTCCCGCTCTCAGCCTGTGGCTGCCGGGTGTTCTGGGGTGGCTGTGATGGCGCTGGAGTACGGGCAAAACGGGTTGTGGGGGGTGCTGACACCACAGGCCAACACCACGGTTGAGCCGGAACTTTGGGCACTTTTGCCCCCCGGTCATTCCATGATCAACGCGCGGCTGGTGTCCGAAGAACCCACGATCGAGGAGCGGCTGGTTGATTACACAACCCGTTTTGAGGAAACCACAAACCGCTTTGCCAATGCGCCTTTCACCTGCATCGCAGCCGCCTGTACCGGGGCGTCCTACCTGATCGGCCCACAGCGCGAGGCTGAGATCGTCTCTGGGATGCAGGTCCGCTTTCACGTCCCCTTCCTGACCGCAGCACTGGCCACAGTGGCAGCCCTGCGTGCGTTGGGCGCGCGGCGGATTGCATTGCTGACACCCTATCCGGAAACCCTGAACCGGCCCTGCATCCCCTATTGGGAAAGCTTCGGGCTGGAGGTTGTCACAAAGGCGGGGCCAGGCCTCGAAGAGGCGGCCTTTCACCCGATCTACGCGATGGCGAGATCTGGCGTAT
Source organism: uncultured Sulfitobacter sp. (assembly GCF_947500075.1). GTDB lineage: Bacteria > Pseudomonadota > Alphaproteobacteria > Rhodobacterales > Rhodobacteraceae > Sulfitobacter. The sequence continues at coordinate 28,518 of NZ_CANMQS010000010.1, forward strand.
TGGCGGCATATCGGCAGCTGTCCGACACCGATGCAGATGCTGTTTTGATGCTGGGAACGGGCATGGCCACGCTTGGTCCGATCCTGACCGGGCTGGACGAAGGGTTGATGCCAGCCGTTTCATGCAATCTTGCACTGGCATGGGCCGCCTCCCAAGCCCGGACCTGGGATGACCTTGACGCCGGGACGTTTGACGCGTGGCAACAGGCCCATCACTGGCGGGACCGATTTGAAGCCATGTCGCGGGGCTGAGGGCAGTGATCAACTCCCGTTCGTCAACCGCTTGCGCCGTTCCCTGATCTTTGCATCCGATGCGGCCGTCCCGTCGTGGAACGACCCGAACCACTTGTCCCAGGGCAGCTCAAGCGAGCCATAGTTACACTCAAAATACCGGTGGTGCATCTGGTGGTGGAACGTGCCCAGCTTCAGGCGGTTCTTGTCCTTGACCACCATACCCTCAAATCCGGTATGCGTGGTGGCTGCGGTCAGCGCGTAGTATTGCAAATGGAACAGGATATGGATCGGGTGGGCCGCAACAACAAAGTGGATCAGGACCGAGCCGAGGAAGATCAGATGCTCAACCGGGTGCATCGCCATGCCTGACCAGGGGCCCACATTGATGTTGCGGTGATGCAGGGCATGAACGTGTTTGTACAGGAACGGGATGTGCAGGAAGCGGTGGATCCAGTAGAAATAGAAACTCTCCCAAACAGGTATCAGCAAGAACAGGGCGATGAACCAGACAGGGGAGGCGGCCCAGGTCAGCATCGGCGCGACCCCATTGGCGAGCGCCCAGAACATCAATACCTCATAGGCCGTCCAGATGGTCACACCGCTGGCAATTGTCCAGAACATGTTGTCCCTGATCTGCCCGCCCAGGGTGAACTGCCGCCCGTTTTTCATCAGCGGCCGCGCGTCATATTTCAACGCCTGTCCCTGTTTTGTGAACGTGTAGAAATACAGATGCAATCCACCGGCAACGAGGCTCATCAAAACCACATTGCGCACAAACATCTCAGCGATCCAGCCAAAGGCCAGCGTCCTTGTCTCCGCCAGCGGCGGCTGAAACCAGTAAAAGGAGATACAGGCGATGGCGACGACGATCAGCCGTTCCGTAATGAAGAACCACGAGCTCCAGAGCCATGCCACCATCTGCATCGGACGGGGCGGCCATTGAAAGAACGGCGAGACCTGAAGCGGTATATCAGGAACATGGTTCCAGCCTTTGAGCGGCGCGTCGGACATGATGAACCTCATGGGGTTGCGATGGTTTCAGTCTGACATGGATGGCTTCATGGCAAAAATAGTATAAATAGATAAACAAAATCGGACAAGCAGAGGTAGGCAATGGCGCTCACGCTCAAGGCTATGGCCTATTTCACCACCGCCCTGCGCCACGGCAATATCGCCAAAGCCGCGGCAGAGTTGAATATCGCAGCATCTGCCATTGCGACGGCGATTGATCAGGTTGAAGCGGAGTTTGGTCTGACGCTCGTCACCCGGCAACGCGCACGGGGCATTCAGGCCAATGCGAGCGGGCGCGAAGTCGCACGCAAATGCGCGCGTCTGCTGGAGGAGTATCGCTCTCTGCTGGCAGAAGGCGCTGCGCTCAAACAATCGCTCAGCGGCACGTTGCGGGTCGGGTATTATGCCCCTATCGCCCCGGCGTTTCTGCCCCAGATCCTCGAAAACTGCCTGCTTCACGGGACCGACGTCACGCTTGAGCTGGAAGAATGCGACAACGATCAGGCGCAGGACGGGCTGCTCGAGGGTAGATATGATGCGATCCTGTTTGTGACAGAGGACCTGCGCCCCGCGCTGACCTACGACACGCTCCTGACGGCGCCACCTTATTGCCTGTTGCCTGCAACCCACCCTTTGGCTGCGCACCCCAGCATCACAATGGCGCAGATCGCGCGGGAGCCGCTGGTCGTCCTCAACCGTCCCGTCGCCGCCTCCTACTATGAAGGGCTTTTTGAGCCGGGCGCGCGGCAAGCGCCTGTCGTGGCCTATGCAAACTCAACCGAGATGGTCCGCAGCCTCGTCGCTGCCGGACGGGGCTGCGCGATCCTGAACATGCGCCCGCTCACGTCGGAGAGCTATTCAGGTGCCAAAGTGGTGGAACGACCCATCACGGACGACCTGCCGCCACTCACCCTTGCCATTGGCTACGACAGGTCCGCGCCCCGCCGGATTGTACAGGTATTTGCTGATGGCTGCCGCCGCCATTTCGCCAGAACGGGGCGGGCGCAATGTATCGTGCCGCCGGCACCCAGATGATCTGACTATAGCGTATCCCGACACCTCCCGGCCAATCCCTGCTTCCAAATGGTTCAAAAAACCTCGGGAGTATGAGGGCAGACAGCCCTCATCCCGCCGCCCTGCGTGGCGGCGGCACCTTTCCACCAGCGCGATCCTCAGGAAAGGATCAATCCCCCAATCCCAGCGCCTTCTTCTGGTCTGACGCCCATTTCAGGATGGTCAGATCAAACGTCAGCGCCATCAGCGACACACAAATCCCCAGAACGAAGTTCTTGCCCAGATCCGTTCCCGCAAGGGTGCGCTGCAACTCCTGACCCAGATCCTGCGTCCCGATGAAGGCCGCGATGATCACCATGAAGAAGGCAAACATGATCGCCTGATTGAACCCCACCGCCATTGTCGGCAAGGCCAACGGCAATTGCACGTTGATCAGCTTCTGCATACGCGTGGCCCCCGACATATCCGCCGCTTCTGTCATTTCCTCAGGCACGGACCGCAGTCCTTCAATGGTGTAGCGGGTCAGCGGCACCATGGCGAAAATCAGGATCGAGAAGATGACCGCAATGTCCGTAATGCCGAACAACATGATCGCCGGGATCAGATAGACAAAGCTGGGGAAGGTCTGGGCCGTGTCACAGACCAGCAGAATACGTTTTGACCATCTCTCTGTCCGTGCAGCCCAGATGCCCAGCGGCAGGCCGATGATCATCGCAAGTGCCACGGCAGAGATCACCGAATAGAGGGTGATCACCGACCGGTCCCACCAGCCCGACAATGCCACGAGGGAAAAGAACACCGCCGCAAGGATCGCCTGTTTGCGTCCCCCAAGCCAAAGGGCAAAAGCCGTCACCAGCAGGATCAGGGCGGGGGTCGGGATCGACAGCAGGAAGTTGCGGAAGGGGATCAGCACCTGAACGTTCAGGAAGGCGCGCAGAAAACCGGTTACGGCTTTCACGGCGTCGATGTTCAGGAACCCCTTGATCAGCGTGTCGATTTCCTTGCCCTGACTGAAGTTCTGTTTCCGCCCGATGGTGGCGGCAACTTCAACAAATTGCGACACGATGATGAAGAACACAAACAGGCCGACCGCCAGCACCAGGGTGAGATGGCGTTTCCACCATGGCGTGCCTTTCTCGAAATGCTCGGGCTGTTTCACCACCCAGGCTTTCGACATCCGGTCGAGCGTCACGGCAAGCAATACAATCGTGACACCAATCTCAAACGACCGGCCCAGTTTGAAGCTGCCCATCATCGCCAGCAGCTTGGCGCCAAGTCCGGGCATGCCGATGAAGGCGGTCAAAACGACCATCGCCAGACACAACATGATGACCTGATTGACGCCCACCAATATCTCTGTGCGGGCGGAAGGGATGTAGACGTGGCGCAGCAACTGCCAGCGGCTGCATCCGCTCATTTCACCTGCCTCAACCACTTCTGGTGAGACCTTTTGCAATCCCAGCGTGGTCATCAGGATCATCGGCGGAATGGCATAGATCGTCGTGGCCACAGCGCCCGCGGTGGGGCCCACTTTGAAAAAGATCACCGCAGGCAGCAGGTAGGTGAAAAAGGGCAGGGTTTGGAGGACCGACAGGATCGGTTTGAGCGCCCGGTTCACCCAGGGCTTGCGCCACGCCAGAATGCCCAGCGTCAGACCAATGACAAAGGCGAGCGGGGCGGCCACGACGAGGACAGACATCGTCTCCATCGCGATTTTCCACTGGCCGATCAGCGCGGTCCAGACAAAGGTACCGCCCGCCAGCAGCGCCATGCGCCAGCCGCCCAGATAATACCCGATCACGGCGGCAACGGCTGCGATGGAGGTCCACGGGATGGGGCCAAGGTTCGGCCAGCGTCGTTTGCCAAAAAGCAGGTTCGCCGTGGCGTCCAGTATCCATTCCAGCCCTTCGGTCAGGGTTCGGGTGACGGCAAGCAGGCCCAGATCATCCTTAACGAAATTGAAAATCGCATCCAGCCAGATCGCAAAGGGGGGCACCATTGCTTCGGGGACGCGAAACAATGCGTCTGGTAGCAGGCCCGCATAGCGCAGCAGGGTGAGCGCAACCGCAACGGCGACAAGCACCAGCGCGGCCTTGCTGCGCGACAGGCCGCCAAAGCCGGGGGAGATATTGCCGTGAACCTCTGTCGCGTCGGCCATCAGCCTGTCTCCAGCAGAATGGTCAAACCGGCCTGACGCTCCATACCGCCGATCACCTGACCTTGCTTGGCCACGGGAATGACATCGCGGGTGTCATGCACCAGCAGTTTGGCCAATTCCTGAATGGTGGCGCCTGCATCCACCGGTTCGCCTTCGCCTTTGTTGTCAGGGCTTGCCAGCACACCGGCGTGGACCACGCGGGCCTTGTCGATCTCTTCGGTGAATTTGCGGACGTATTCCGTGGCCGGGTGCAGCACGATCTGATCGGGTGTGTCGCACTGCTCCACCGCGCCGTCTTTCATGATGGCGATGCGGTCTGCCAGCCGCAGGGCTTCGTCAAAATCGTGGGTGATGAACACGATGGTCTTGCCCAGCATGTCCTGAAGGCGCAGGAATTCGTCCTGCATCTCACGCCGGATCAGCGGATCAAGGGCGGAGAAGGGTTCATCCAGAAACCAGATATCAGGCTCAATCGCCAGCGACCGGGCGATGCCCACGCGCTGCTGCTGACCGCCTGAGAGTTCGCGGGGGAAGTATTCCTCCCGGCCCTCAAGCCCAACGAGCTTGACCACTTCCATCGCACGCGCCCGGCGTTCATGTTTGTCCTGCCCGCGCATCTCCAGCGGGAAGGCCACGTTTTCCAGCACCGTGCGGTGCGGCAGCAGGCCAAAGCTCTGAAACACCATGCCCATCTTGTTGCGCCGCAACTCGATCAGTTCTTTCTCGGACAGTTGCATGATGTCCTGACCTTCGACCTCAATCGTGCCGCCGGTGATGTCGTGCAGGCGGGAGAAGCACCGCACAAGCGTGGATTTGCCGGAGCCGGAAAGCCCCATGATGACCAGCATCTCGCCGCGCCCCACCTCAATAGAGACGTCCTTGACACCGGCGATGTATCCATCTGCCCGGATCGCATCAAAGCTGTGATCCTGCGGCATCTGTTTGATGTATGCGGCCGGGTCGGGACCGAAGATTTTCCAGACATTCTTGCAGGAAATTACGGGCGTTTCGGTCATTGAATGGCTCCCCTGCACCGATCTAGCACATCGGTGGAAAAAACGCCCGCCCAGAACTTCTTCGGGGCGGGCGGTCGAACATGTCTACGCGGGTGGCTTAGGAGTTGCCCAACCAGGGCTGCCAAACATCCGCGTTGTCTTCCAGCCACGCTTCGGCTGCTTCTTCGGGCTCCATCTCGTCGATGTCGACCAGCTTGGCCATCTCAGCAATCTGCGCGTTGGTGAAGGAGATCTTGGTCAGTGTGGCGTAGGCTGCTGGCCACTTCTCTTCCATCCCATCCCACGCGGCTTTCTTGAGGTAGCCCTTGGCCGGGTTGCCACAGTCATAAAGCGCATCCGGGTTGGGACCCACAGCCGGGTCTTTGTCACAGCCGTCAACCCACTCAGGGAACTCCACAAATTCACCGGGCCAGACGGCTTCGGCAAAGTTGGGTGTCCAGTTGAAAACCACCACGGGGCGTTTGTCCGCTTCCGCGGCGCCAATCTCAGCCCAGAGGGCTGCGGCGGAGCCTGCGTTCACCACGACGAAGTCCATACCCAGCGCTTCGACACGTTCCTGACCATGCTTGAGCCAGTCAACCGGACCGTCCAGATAGCGGCCCTTGTCGCCAGTCTCTGCGGTGGCGAAAACTGCGGCGCAATCGTTCAGCGCTTCCCAGCTTGGCAGGCCGGGGCAGGCTTCCTTGGTCCACATCGGATACCACCAGTCTTCGCGGGTGACGGCGTTGTGGTCGCCAGCGTCATGCAGGCCGCCCTTTTCCAGAGCCGCGCGGAAGGATGCACCAAAGGCGCCTTCCCAGACTTCCAGTTCAAGCGTCACGTCGCCAAGGCGGACGGATTCGTAGACCGCCTGGCTGTCCGTGGTCACATATTCGACGTTGTTGCCCATCTCCTCAAAGATCTGGCCCACGACATTGGACATCACGATCTGCGAAGACCAGTTGTGCACAGGGATCACAATGGGATCGCTGCTGTCTGCGGCCAAGGCCGAAAGAGGGGCGAGGGCAAGGACCCCGGTGGCCAATGCTGTTGTAAATCGGTTCATCATATTCTCCCTGTTGGTGCGACCTGTTGGCGTCGCTGGCTTGTGGCGGCCGCCGCATCCTTGCGGTCTGAAGCTGTTTCACGTGGGCGAAACCGGTTGCCGAGGTCCACTTCTCCAGTCTTGCACGATTTTCCTAACAATCAAGTTTTTTTCTTGAGGCGGTGCGTTTCTATTTCATGCGCAGGCGATGAAATTGCGGATCTGCTCACGGATTACTCAAGAAAAACAGGCGGGCGCGCGTTGCCCAAACGCGCGCCGATGGTTTTAATCTGTTTTGTTGTCAGGGTATTAGAGTTCGCTCAATCGCCGTCAGCCACACCGGCCTGCCGCAGGCGTGCGCGCCGTGCCCGATAACTGGGCAGGACAACCAGCAAAAGCGCAATCACCAGCAGCCCGAGGGTCATCGGACGCTCCCAGATGAATCCAATGCCATCATAAAGCTGCATCGAGCGGGAGAAATTGTCCTCCAGCATGCCACCCAGAATGAAACCGATCAGCAGCGGGGCAAGAGGGTAGTCGGCAAACCGCAGTGCTGTCGCGCAAATGCCGAACCCGACGAGCAACAGTAGCTCTGTCGCGTTGTTCTGGCCGATATAGGCGCCCATCAGTGTGAAGAACAGAATGAACGGTATCAGATAGTTGCGGGGAATCGACAGCACCTTTGCGATGTAGGGGATCAAGGGCAGGTTGAGGATCAGCAGGACCAGATTGCCGATGAACATCGACATGATCACGGCCCAGAAGACCTGCGGCTCATCAATCATCAGACGCGGGCCCGGTGTCACGTTGAGGGCAATCAACGCCCCCAACAGAATCGCTGTTGTTCCCGATCCGGGAATGCCGAGCGTAAGCAGCGGCACGAAGGAGCCGGTGCAGGCCGCGTTATTGGCTGTTTCCGGTGCGGCCAGACCCTTGATTGAGCCTTTGCCGAATTCTTCCTGCTCCACCTTTGTGGCGATGTTGCGCTCCACGGCATAGCCGAGGAAGCTGGCAATGGTGGCACCCGCACCTGGAAGCACGCCGATGAAGAAGCCTTGAATGGACTGTCTTCCGATGACGGGCGCGATGGCTTTTGCCTCCGCCCGCGAAATACGCAGATCCTTGATCTTGCCGTCGTCACCCTTGTTGATTTTGGGTGGGTTCAGCACCAGGAACAAGGCCTCGGGCAGGGCGAACATCGCCATGGCGAGGGTGATGAACCCAAAGCCAGACTGAAGGTCCATGATCCCCATGGTGAAGCGGGGCAGATTGAACAGCGCACCTTCCCCCACAGTGGCCATGATCAGGCCGAGGATGGTCATCATCAGTGCCTTGGCCACCTGTCCTGTGCCTGCAAAGGCCGCAATGGCCGACAGGCCAACGACCATCAGCGCAAAATACTCGGCCGAATGAAACAGCAGGGCGACTGACGACAGGGCAGGGGCGAAGATCATCAAGAGCAGCGCGCCGATTGTGCCACCGCAGAAACTGGCCACAGCCGCAATGGTCAGCGCCTTGCCGGCCTTGCCCTGTTTGGCCATGGGAAATCCGTCAAAACTGCTTGCGACCGTGCCCGCGACCCCCGGCGCGTTCAGCAGGATGGAGGAGGTCGAGCCGCCAAAGATCGCGCCGTAATACACGCCTGCAAGCAGGATCAGCGCGGCGGAGGCATCGCCAAGGGAAATCGCCACCGGGATCATGATCGCGATGATTGACATCGGGCCCAGCCCCGGCAGCATGCCGATGAATGTCCCGATCAGGCATCCGCCGATGACCATGGCGAGGTTTTGAAACGATAGGGCCGTTTGCAGGCCGATCAGCAGTCCTTCAAGCATCTCAAACCCCCATGAAAAATGGCAATGGCCGCAGGAAGATGCCCAGCACCTCCTGCACCAGATACCACACGATGAATGTGGCCAGCAGCGACACCGGGATCATGATGTGCCACTTCCGCTCTCCCAGAACGAACGATCCGAGGATCAGAAAGGCTGCCGTGGAAAACAGGAACCCCAGCGGGCGCAGGCACAGCGCGTAAGCGACCATCAGCCCCAGCAGGATCAGCGCCTGTCCGATGTGGTAATCCCCAAGGCGGCGGTAATCTATGTCGCCAATCTTGGCTTCGCCCTTCTCCAGCCCCAGCAGGATGATCAGCGAGGCGAGAATGCCCAGGATGGACAGAACCTTGGGAAAGGTGCTGGGCCAGATCGGATTGCGGCGCATGAAAGGCGCAAGGTTTGCATCCATCGTGAACCATGCCGCATAGCCATAGGCAAGGCATATCCCCAATAATATCAATGCGATCCAGCGATCCAGCGCCATTGCCTATCCCCCCAAAGCAAATACGTGATGGCAGAGCGGGCACGCCGCTCTGCCACTCAAGGTTTCCTTAGAGAAAACCGAGCTTTTTCATCAGGTCGCCGATGACCTGTTCCTGACCTTCGAGGAAGGTTTTGAAGTCATCGCCCGAGTTGTGGATGTTCACCCAGCCATTGCGCGCCCGGACGGCTTCCCATTCCGGCGTGTCATACATTTTCGCAATGGCGTCCTGATACATGGCCAGCTTGTCTGCGGGCAGACCCGGCGCACCGAAGAAACCGCGCCAGTTGACAAAGGTCGTATCGATCCCTTGCTCTTTCATGGTCATGGCGTCCGGTGCGGCGTCCACGCGCTCGGCTGAGGTGACGCCGATGATCTTCACTTCGCCCGCATTGGCCAGATCGACCGCTTCGGAGAAGCCGGTGGACAGTGCCGCGATTTCGCCTGACAGCAGGGCTGCCATGGCTTTGCCGCCCGCGTCGTAGGGGATGTATTTGACCGCCAGTGCGTCCTTGCCTGCCGCTTCCATCACCATCGCTGCCACGAGGTGATCCATGCCACCGGGGACAGACCCGCCGCCCACAGCCGTGCCGGACGGATCGGCATCAAAAGCCGCCAGCAGGTCCGCCATGGAGTTCAGCTCGCTGTCCTTGCCCACAACGATGGCGGCATAGTCACCGATGGTGCCTGCGACCAGCGTCAGATCGCGGAAGTTATGCGGGAACACACCCGTGAGCGAGCGGATCACGATGGGGGTGGAGTTCACCATCAGCGTGCCATGGTTGCTTTCCGCGTTCTCGATCAGATAGCCGATGGCCTTGCCGCCACCCCCGCCTGACATGTTCTCAAAGGATGCAGTGCCCACAAGTCCAGCGCCTGTCAGCGCCTCGCCTGTGCCGCGGGCCGTGCCATCCCAGCCGCCGCCAGCCCCGCCGGGGATCAGGAAGTGGACGGAATCGAGCACCTGATGCCCATCGGCGAGGGCCGGTGTGCCAAAACCAAATGCTGCCACAGCAGCCGCCATAAGGGCCCGTCGGCCCAGTTTCAAAGTCGTCATGATGTCCTCCCATTTGACAACCGTCCGCTTTGCACGGATCAGTTGAGGGGCAGAACACCACTCCAAGCTGACATGGACCTGTCACACAGGCGCCGGGTTTGAAAAAGAGCGTATCCCGAGATGAAATTCCTGCTGATCGAAGACAATCTTGATCTGGCTCAGGCGGTTATGACCCGCATGAAGATCGACGGGCATATTATTGATCATGCAGAAAAAATCGAAGATGCGATCGCCTTCTCGGAGACTGGAGAATACGATCTGATCCTGCTGGATATCATGCTGCCGGATGGGGACGGCCGCGACTTCCTGCGCCGCCACCGGGCGGGGAAAAAGGACACGCCGGTGATTGTTCTGACCGCGCGGTCACAGGTTTCTGACAGAATCAGCATTCTTGATCTGGGTGCGGATGATTACGTGACCAAGCCCTTTGACCATGCCGAATTGCAGGCGCGCTGCCGGGCGGTGCTGCGGCGCAATGCGGGCTCCGCGCAGACGGTGATGCAGCTCGGTGATGTGGCTTTTGATCCCGTTGCGGGACAGTTGACCGTCCGGGGCAGGGACGTCAGCCTGCGCAACAAGGAGTTGCGCCTACTGGAGATCCTGATCAACGCGCCGGGCCAGATCTTTCCAAAGCAAAAGCTGGTCGACCGGCTGTTCTCCTACGACGATGATGTGTCGGAAAACGCGATTGAGGTCTATATCGCGCGGCTGCGCAAGCATTTGGGCGGGTCCGAGGTGAGCATCACCACACACCGCGGATTGGGATACAGGCTGGATCATGGCTGACGCGGTTCAGATCTCGGGATCCCTGCGCAGCCGCCTGACGGCAACCCTCATTGGTGGGGCTGCGGTGCTTGCGGTCCTGCTTTATCTGATTGCCCGCACCTATGCCGCACAAATCGCGCAACAGGGACAGGACAACGTTTTGGGGGCATCAGTGACCTCCATCCTCGATGCGGCGGTTGTGCGCGATGGGCAGGTGGAAGTGGACTTTCCCTATGCGGCGTTTTCCATGCTCAGCACACCGGCTGATGATCGCATATTCTATGCGATTTATCAGGATGATACGCTGCTTTCCGGGTATGATACCTTGCCCAAGGCGGCGGCCACGCCGGGCGATGTCTCCTTTGACACAGGATCGGTTTCAGGGGCACCCGTTCGCATCGCAACCGCCTCGCGCCGCATGATCGGGGCGGAGCTGCGCACGGACATCACCGTGTCCGTCGCGCAAACGCAAGACAGCCTCTCAGGCACATTGACGGAGATCGGCCGCAACGTCGCGCTTTTTGGGGCGGGGTTCTTCCTGCTCGCGGTGGCGTTGTCGTTCTGGGCCACATCCGCCACCATCGGTCCCTTGCAACGCCTCACCCGGTCCGTGATGCAGCGCGGCCCGCAGGACCTCAGCCCGGTGTCGCGCCCAGTGCCCTCTGAAATGGTGCCGCTGGTCTCCTCCCTGAATTCGCTGATGGGGCGGCTGGACCATTCGCTGCGACAGTCGGAGGATTTCATCGCCGAAGCGGCCCACCGGGTGCGCACGCCGCTCACCACCGTGCGGTCCTATGCAGAGACGACATTGCAGCGTGTGGACAAGGAAGAGAACCGGCAGGCGTTGCGCTCCATGGTGCGGGCGATTGATGAAAGCAGCCGGGCGGCTGGACAATTGCTCGACCATGCGATGATCACCTTTCGGGCGGATCATCTGGACCGGCAGCCGCTTGATCTGGTCGATCTGGTGCAGGATCTGGTGCAGGGGCTGACCCCGGTGGCGGATATGAAGGACATCACATTGCGCGTGCATGGCGACGCGGTCGTGCCATACGCAGGGGATGCGATCCTGTTGCAAAACGCCGTGCGCAACCTCATTGATAACGCGCTGAAATACTCGCCGGGGGACGGGGCCATCGACATTACCGTGAAGGCTGGCCCCACACCCACGATAGACGTGCGCGATGAAGGGCCGGGGTTCCCGCAGGCGGACATGGCAAGACTGCCGACGCGGTTTGCGCGGGGCAGCAATGCAGCGGGGATCATCGGGTCCGGACTGGGGCTGACCATCGCGCAGGATGTGGCTGTGGCGCATGGCGGCAGGCTTGTCTTGGGCAACGATCCGAAAGGCGGCGCATGCGTTTCATTGTCTCTTTGATTCTCGCCGTCTGGGCTGTCACGGCGGCAGCACAGGATTGGGAAGAACGGCAGGTCTTTGCGTCGGGTGCCGCACAGGCCACACCACTGCGGGTGCTGTCCAGCACGGATATTGCCCTGTTTGAACCTGTATTGCAGAGCTTTCTGGCCCGCTATCCGGGGGTGGAGGTGGAGTATCTGGTGACAAGCACCGCGTCGCTGGACACATACTTCCGTGCCGATCCGGACGGTTATGACGTTGTGATCTCAAGTGCCATGGATTTGCAGCTGAAGCTGGCAAATGACGGTTTCGCCCTGCGGCTTGAGGACGTCAGCCATCCGCCAAGGGCGCAATGGCGCCAGAGCCTGTTTGCCTTCACGACGGAGGCTGCGGCGTTTGTCCTGAACCGCGCAGCCTTTGCCGGGCAGGAGCTACCGACAACCCGGCAAGGGTTGATCCGCGTTCTGCGCGCGGCACCGGAGACCTTTCGGGGACGGGTCGGAACCTACGATATCCGCGCCTCCGGGCTGGGCTATCTCTTTGCCACACAGGATGCCCGCGCGTCAGAGACGTTCTGGCGGCTGACCGAAGTGATGGGCGCGTTGGAGGCGCGGCTTTATTGTTGCTCGGGCGAGATGATCGAAGACGTCGCGGCGGGGCGCCTGCTGGTGGCGTATAATGTTCTGGGCAGCTACGCGGCGGCGCGGGGTGATCTTGGCGGGCAGATCGAGATCATCCAGCCCGTGGATTTTCCAACGACGATGATGCGCACCGTTTTTGTCGCGGAACGGACCAAGGTGCCGGGACCCGCGGTTGATTTCTTGCGCCACGTCCTCGCCTTGCAATCCGCAGACGCCGGAGAGGAGGGCTACGCCCTGCCGCCGCTGGCAGGTGCGACAGGAGAAGCCTTGCCGTCGACAATCGCGTTGGAGCCTGCATTGATCACCTATCTGGATCAACTCAAGCGCAAGACATTCATTCGCGAATGGGAAAGTGCGATCATCCAGGGGCCTTAGGGCGTGTCCTATTTGGCGCAGTACAATGGTCTGATTTAGCCACCCGATTGGCACAGCGCGGCGATGCGGTCACATTCCGGCTCGAACCGTTGCAAAAACATCAAAAACCCTGACCCTACGAAGGCTTACGCATTGAGGCCCCTTATTCATCTGTGGACGTGGTCAAATTCTCAACCTAAAATGGAACCAACGAAATTTTGCCTCATTTATCAGCCAAATGAGGTGGGTGCCGGGGCGTTTGGGCCTCGCGGCGATTAAAGAGGCGACGCATTTTGCGCAGGTTTGAGCTCTTTCTGATTGCGATTTGCCTGACCGTGACGGTGGGTTTGTTTGCCAATAGCGTAAACAACTACAACGATACGGCGCGGGACGATTTCCTGAGCGTGACCGACGAAAGTGTCGACGCCGTGCGCAACCGCATGCGCACCTATCTCCAGAGCCTCAATGGTGCGGCAGCCTTCCTGAGCGCGTCAGAGCGTGTGACCGTCGCGGATTTCAACGGCTATGTTGAAACGCTTGAAATTGATCAGTTTCTGCCGGGGATCAACGGGATTGGCCTGATCGAACCTGTGCTGCGCGCCCAAGAGCAAGCGTTTCTGGACGAGATGCTGGCGCTTGGTGAAACCCGGCTGACAATCAGACCCGAAACAGAAGGCGGGGAGCGGTTTATCATCAGCCGGATCTCACCCCATGAGCCAAACAAGGAAGCCCTTGGGCTCGACATCACGTTTGAGCAGGGGCGGCGCGAAGCTGCGATCCGCGCGCGCGAGACCGGCGAGCCGCAGATGACGCCACGCATCCTGCTTGTGCAGGATGAGATGAAGGAACCGGGTTTCCTGCTGCTGCGTCCGCTTTTCCGCAAGGATCGGAACGCCCCCGCGGAAGAGGCCGCGCGTGGCACGTTTGTCGGCTGGGTCTATGCGCCCTTCATTGGCCGCAACCTGTTGTCCGCGATCACCCCGAACGAGGGCCGCGTCTTTCACATGAGCGTCTATGACGGCGATGTCGCAGACCCTGAAAACCTGATCTATGGCAGTCAGGTGCCTGATCCGGCGGCCGAAAGGCCGATGTATACCTCAACCTATATGATCGATTCATTCGGTCGGAACTGGACCCTTGTCTATCAAAGCACCCCGGCGTTTGAGAGCGGCTATCGCACACTTGTGCCGCTGGCGATCCTGATCGTCGGTGTCTTGTCGACAGCGATGCTGCTGTTCTCCATGCGGAACCTGCGCATCCGCAGCGAAGCGCTGAGCGAGGTTGCCGCGATGCGCGCCCGCCAGGTCAGTGCGCGGGAGGAGGAAAACCGGTCGATCGTTGAGAATGCGGTCACAGCGGTTTTCATTCTGGACGATCAGAAGAAAGTGATTTTCGCCAATCAGGCAGCGCTGTCGTGCTTTGGCTATGAGCTTGCCGAGATGGGCGGGTTGGAATTTGACCAGTTCATCAAGTTCTTCCACGACGCGGCAAGCACGGAACCCTACAACGCTTCGGGTCTGACCAAGCAGGGGGAGCGTCTGGTGCTGGACGTGCAGTGCAACGACTGGCTGACCTTTGATGGCGCGACACGCACCACCGCGATTGTGCGGGATCTGACAGCAGAGCAGGAAGCCCAGAAAGAACTTCGGCGCACGAAGCGGCTTTATGATCAGGCCCTCGAAGGGGCGCGGATCGGTGTCTTTGATGTCAATCTGGTCGATGGCACTTCTGATGTCTCGGATACCTGGTGTGAGTTGATGGGCTATGGTCCGGGCTGCAACGGGTTAGAGACGCAGCGGATGTTCTTGCAACGCATCCACCCCGATGATCGCGAGATCATGCGAGAGGCCGACCGGGGTGCAATTGACGGCACCACCGAACGCTCCATCGCAGAGTACCGGGTGAAGTTCGGAGAGAACGAGTGGCGCTGGATGCGCTCTGATGCGGTGGTCGTGGCACGGGATGCTGCCGGAACGGCCACGCGGATGATCGGCGCCCAGACCGACATCACCAGTTTGCGACACTCCCGCAATGCGCTGGAAGTCAGCGAAAAGCGGTTCCGCCGCGTGCTGGCGGCAGCGCCCGTCGGCATGGCGCTGATGGATGAGAACTGGAAGTTCACGGATGTGAACGGCGCCTTCAGCACCCTGTGTGGCTGGGCCGAACGGGATCTGACCGCAGGTGCGGCGCGCTTGTCTGATATGATGGAATCGGGTGATTTGGCCGCGTTGGAAGAAAACGTGGCCACATTGGTGCACGACAATTCACAGACCTCCTATCAGGGGGAACATCGCATCCTTCACAAAGACGGGTTTGAGCGGTGGGGGCTCTTCAACCTGTCATGGGCCTATGACAAGAACGAAGGGCGGAACATGTTCATCGCCCAGATCAACGACATCACGGATCAAAAGAAACTTGATCAGATCAAGAATGAATTCGTCTCGACGGTCAGTCACGAATTGCGGACACCGCTGACCTCAATCAAAGGGGCGCTGGGCCTGATCGCTGCGTCTGACGCCAGCGGTCTGACCCCGGCCAGCGAGCGTCTGATTGAAATTGCGCGGACCAATACCGACAGGCTGACGACAATTGTGAACGACATTCTCGATCTTGAGAAAATCTCCTCCGGGGATGTGAAGTTCGAATATGAAAACATCGACATGGTTCAGATCATCGAAGATGCCGTGCAGGAGATGTCGCCCTTCGCCGAGACGCATGAGAACACCCTTGTCGTTGATGTGCCCGAAGCGCCCGTGATGGTGCATGCCGATCCCGGCCGTACCCGTCAGGTATTGGCCAACCTTATTTCCAACGCCTGCAAATACTCCTTTGAGAAGACGGAAATCCTGATCAAGACGGAGCGACTGGACAATCTGGCGATTGTCTATGTGCAGAACACTGGCGTCGGCGTGCCTGAAAGCTTCAAGTCGCGCATTTTTCAGGCCTTCTCGCAGGCTGATGGGTCAGACACGCGGGCCAAGGGCGGCACCGGTCTGGGTCTGAACATCACGCGGCAGATCATCAACCGCCACAACGGGCAGATCGGGTTCAAGAGCGTTGCCAATGGCGTCACCGTCTTCTGGTTCACCTATCCGATTGCCCGCACCGTGCTGAAATCCGTACCGGCCCGCGCGATCCCGGAAGATCAGGCGCATGCCAAGAAAAAGCTGCGTGTTCTGCATCTTGAGGACGATCTGGATTTTGCGGAAATTCTGCAATCAGGCCTGCGGGATGTGGCCGACATTGTGCATGTCGATACCATGGCCCGCGCACGCGACGTGATGTCCGCCAGCGAACTGGACGTGGTGATCATTGACTGGTCACTGCCCGATGGAAACGGCGAGTTGCTGCTGGATGAGATTTTCGAGCGGTTCCCGGATGTGCGCGTGTTGGGGCTGTCCGCAGATTCCGATGTGCGTGGGGATGACCGGCTCTTTGCCAATCTGGTGAAATCCCGGACAGAGCTTTCAACCATCGCAGCCTGTGTGGCAGGACGGACGGCCCGCGCCTCGTGAGCGCTGCGCTGTTCGTAACAGATTTCCTAAAAAGACCATAATCGTGACACCTTCATTTGCGAGGTAGTGGACAAATACCACGGAGTGCGCCGCAAGAGCGCGCCCTGGCTCGTACAGTCCAAGTGAGGTGATCCGTGTTCAATGCGGTCAAAGAGAAGTCCACCCGCCACACCGCCATCGGTGCCGCCCTTGGCGCAGGATGGTATGTCTCCGCGGCGGCGCTGCTCAGCGGATCTGTTGCCACTGTGGCGCCCGCTGCCGGCGCGATTGCGCTCACTGCGCTGGTCCCCATGGCGCTGCGAAAATGGGCCCGTCCGACATCTCCACATCTCAAGGATACGCTTCTGGCGCAGCGTATGGCGGTGTGTAACCGGCATACGATGATCAACGTTGTGGACCGCAATGCCAAACTGGTCGAAGTCAACGACCTGTTGGTGGAAACCACGGGCTATGCGCGCGAAGACCTGATCGGGCAACCGATTGATATGCTTTACGACGACACGGGCCGGGCGCTGGTGCGGCGCATCCGCCGGATGTTGCAGCGCGGTGAATCCTGGGCTGGTCAGACGCCGCTGCGCAAAGCCGATGGATCGTCGATTTTCACCCATACGACGACCGCACCGCTTTATGACGATGACGGCGAATGGGTTGGCTCGATCTCGGCCCGGACGGACGTCACACAGATCAACAAACTGATGGCTTTGCAAAGCAGCGCCGAGATCCTGAACGAACTGCGGGATGAGATCTGGATCCTTGATGCGGATGAATTGGCGTTCTCTTACATGAACCACGCTTCTCTGGATCGGCTGGACTGGCGTCAGGAAGGGTTTCGCGGCCGCAGCCTGAGCGATGTCGCAGATGCCGAAGCGGTGCGGGTCATTGGCAATGCCTGCCAGCTTCTCAAAAAGACGCATCAGATGAATTCGCGCTTTGACGTCGATCTGATGGGCACGCCTTTCTCGGTTGGTATCAAATTCCTGCCTGCGGCAGCGCAGCCTGCACGCTTCCTGATCACCCTCACAGATTTGACCGAAGCCCGCGCGCAGGAGCAGACGAAGTCTGATTTCATTTCCATGGTCAGCCATGAATTGCGCTCTCCGCTGACGTCGATCAAAGGGTCGATGGGCCTGTTGTTGTCGAATGCGGCAGGGGAGTTGCCGGACAAGGCGGCCGAGCTGTTGCAGATCGCGCATCGGAATGCCGACCGGCTGGTGTTGATCATCAACGACATTCTCGACCTTGAGAAAATCTCCGCAGGGCGGATGGATTTTGTCATGGAAGATGTCGATCTGGGTGCGTTGATCCGCGAGACCGACCAGGCGAACGAAATGATGCGCCAGCGTCTTGGCCTGACCGTCAAGATTGAAGGGACGGAGAACCCGATCCCGCTGTCGACCGACCCCAACCGGATCATTCAGGTTTTGACCAACCTGTTGTCCAACGCCTGCAAATTCTCCAGACCCGGCGGGATCATTACGATCTCTGTTCGGGACGACGCAGAGAAGGTCCGCATTTCTGTTCGGGATCAGGGCATGGGTATTCCGCAAAAGGACCAGCACAAGATTTTCCAGCGCTTTGCCGATCTGGAAAACTCCGAACGTGCAGCCAAGGGTGGAACCGGATTGGGACTTAACATCTGCAAGGCTATTGTCGAAAGCCTTGGCGGTAAGATAGGGTTCGAGACAGAAGAAGGTGTGGGCACCTCATTCAACTTTGTGTTGCCCAAAGATTCCGGGTCTCGGCTTATCATCTCGAAGAAGGATGACGTGCGCGAGGCCTCTTAAAGAGGAGCAGGCATGATAAAGCTGCTACACGTCGAGGACGATGCAGACATCCGCGAAATCGCCAAGATGGCGCTGGACCTTTCTGGTGAATTTGAAGTGGTGCAATGTGAAAGCGGGGAGGACGCGCTGACCACAGTGCCGGGGTATCTGCCTGATGTGATCCTGCTGGACATGATGATGCCCGGCATGACCGGCAAACAAACGCTTGAGAAAATGCGCGAGATGCCTGAACTGGCAGATACGCCTGCGATCTTCATGACCGCGCGGGCACAGCAATCAGAGATGGAAGAATTGCGCAGCCTTGGTGCGGCCGAGGTGATCAGCAAACCCTTCGACCCGATGTCGCTTGCCGATCAGGTCAAAAGTGCGATTGGAATATAGCCGCGTTCAGGTGTGTTCAGAGCAGAACAGACAAAAGAAAAGGCGCCACACTTGATACAGTGGGCGCCTTTGTTCTTACAGCCAGTTTGTCAGTTATTCCGCTTCAACGGGCGTCCGCTGCGCCGCGATAACCTCGCGACAATTGGTCACAAAGACGTCGAGGTGGTAGATCAATTCGCCGGGGCAAATGGCCAGATCGGCGTCAGGACCTTCCAGATGAGCAATGATCTCCATCTCACACTCCCGCGCGGCTTTGCCCAGATCTGCCCAGCCCAGCGACCCTGCGCTGCCGGAAATCTGGTGAAGTACAGCTTGCGCAGAGGCAAGGTTTTCGTTGATGTCTTCGAGGGTCTGTCCGTCCCATGCCGCAAGCGCATGCCCCGCAATCGCCGACTGGCGTTGTTCCAACATTTCTAGAAAGCGACCGCGGACCCGATCGATCCCTGGCAATTCATTCATCATGTCTTTCACGCTGTTTGACCTAACTCAAAATAGTTACTCTGTGACTTCTCAAACGCGACGCAGGCCTCTTCGGCACTGGCATGGGCGGCGGCAAGCGCCTCCATTACGGAATTCCCTGTTTTCCAGACAAGCCGGATCGCACCACCTGCGCTGACGCGCGGCTGCAAACGCTGACCTGCATTATTGTAAAGCTCTGTCCGGGCAAGCGACAGGTTGATGGCATCCATCAATTGCTGCATGTCCGGGCGCCAGCCGCTTTCTGTGATGCACACGAAAGTGCCGCTGCCGGCGTAGGACATCAGATACTGACGCCCAACCAGGGTGTCGGAAATGATCTCGGCCACATCCTGAATCAGGCTGTAGAATTCAAACGCGCTCAACCCGGCGTGGAACGCGTCGATCTGGCGGATGGTGAAGGCAAAGGTGGTGGAGCCGAACAGCGACTGCTTGGACAGCTGTGCCACGTAGTTTTCCATCGCAAGATAGTCGATGACGTTCTCAACATCATAGATGGAGATCGGCTCGTAAATCTCGACAGTGTTGACATCTTCGGCCAGAGACTGCGTTGCGAAGATCTTCTTGGTGCGGGTCTGGCGGGCCTCCAGCAGCCCTTCAACCGTGTTCAGCCGTGCTTTCAGTTCCGCCACTTCAAACGGTTTGGTCACATAGTCCGTGGCGCCAGCAGCGAAGGCGTTGTCGATATAGCGTTTTTCGGCCATGGCCGTCAGCATCAGCACAGGTGTATCGGCAAAACGGGAGGTTTCGCGCAGTTTCCGGGTCAGATCGATCCCGT
This sequence comes from uncultured Sulfitobacter sp., assembly GCF_947500075.1. Taxonomy (GTDB): domain Bacteria; phylum Pseudomonadota; class Alphaproteobacteria; order Rhodobacterales; family Rhodobacteraceae; genus Sulfitobacter. The sequence continues at coordinate 48,399 of NZ_CANMQS010000010.1, forward strand.
CCATGCCTGGCATCTGGATATCGAACAGAAAACAATCAAAAACGTCGTCTGGATTGCTCTCCAGAAATTCCAGCGCATCAATCGCGGAAGGGGCGGTGCTGAGATTATGGTCGCCGACAGCCTCGATGAACTGACAAAGCAGCTCGAGGATAATTGGGTCGTCGTCAACGGCCAGGATACGCATTGCTCTCTCCGGTTTCGCGGGCTGGTTTTATTTTTTGCCCCGTTCTTGCTTACTCCAACTTCTACGGGAAAAGTGGCACAATTTTGGCGGATTGGCGAAAAGTAATGGAATTGAAGGGGCGCTGTTTCGGCAAATAGAGCAATTCAACTCAAACTGAGACTGTTTGGGCCATTTCTTGCTCAGCGCAGCGTTTTCAGATCACCGCTTTTTCCAGAAACTTCGTTTGGTTCATGACCCGTTCGAATCCAAAAGGCGACAGGTCAAGTGATTCATACGCCCCATGGGTGATCAGTTCTGCAACCCCGCGTCCCATTGCAGGGCTTTGCTGCAATCCGTGCCCTGAAAATCCGTTTAAAAATATGAGGTTAGAGATTTCAGGGTGGGCGCCGACAATCGCGTTTTGATCAAAGGTGTTATAGGCGTAATGCCCCACCCATTCGTTGATAACCTTGATCTGTTCAAAGGCGGGGACTCGGGTTGCCAAGACAGGCCAGACTTTCTGCTCCCACAGGCTATGGTCAAACACGAAATCGTCATAGGCGACGTCCGGGTCTTCATCTGGCGGACACCCGGCCAGGTAGTATTTTCCATCTGTTCGCATGTGCACGCCGGAGGGGTCAATTGTCAGTGGCAAATCGCGGTCCAGTGGCTGGGCCGCATCGAAGATAAACGTGTACCTTTTTCGGGGCCGCACGGGCAGGTCGATGCCTGCCATCGCGGCGGTGGCCGCGGCGCGTGGGCCTGACGCATTGACCAACGTGCCACAACTCAGGGTTTCTCCGGATTTCAGCGTGACCCCTTCAACTTGCGTGCCCGCCGCGTTCAGGGTCAGGCCGGTGACCTCATCATGCAGGTAGGTGACACCGTTCCGTCTGGCCATGCGTTTGAACCAGTCAAACATCGTGCCGCCGTCAAAGTATCCTTCATCCACAAGGTTGTGGTTGCCACCGATGATGCCATCGAGATTGTAAAACGGATAGGCTTCCGCGATCTCATCTCGGGTCATGTGGCGGGTGTGCGCACCCAGCGCGCTTTGGATCTGCTGGCTTTCCCGCAGGGTCGCGGCAAATTCTTCGGTATCGGCAAGATACATGTAGCCGTAACTTTGCAGCGGCAGATGCGGCACTTCGGGGTCACCGCCCATGAAGCTGCGGAAATTCTTGATGAATTCCGCACCGAATTGAGACACCTGAATGTTCGTGCGATTGCTGAATTGCTGGCGGATGCAGGAATTGGTGTGGCTGGTGGAGGCAAAGGTATACGTGGGGTCGCGCTCCACCACGGCAATCGTGCCGTCAAAACCGGGCGTGTTTGTCAGCCACCAGGCCAGTGACGATCCGTAAATCGCCCCGCCCACAATGATCACGTCGAAAGAAGATGAAGGCATGGCCGGGCTCACAATTCAGGGGATGTCCGCGCGAAAGGTATCAAGCGCACGGCAGGGGCGTAAATGTCATTTTGCGACGTTTCACCGGGAAAATGCCGTATCCAGCGCGCGTTCCACCATCATCAGCCGGTCTTGTCCGTAAAACATGTCGCCGTCCACGAAATAGGTGGGGGACCCGAACAGCCCGCGATCAATGGCCTCTTTCGTGTTGGCCTGATGCTGCGCCTCAATGGCGCCAGAGCCGGCGGCGGTGAGCAGGGCTTCCGCATCCATGCCCATCCCCTCTGCAAGAGCGTGCAGAACAGCGGCGTCTGCAATATCCGCGTCGTCGCGCCAATGGGCCTGAAGCACCGCACGGGAGAACGCATCTGCATGCTCACCCGCCGCGATGATCGCGCTGTTGGGCAGGTGCAGCGGGTTGTCATGGTAGGTCGGTCTGAAATCCACGATGGGCAGGCCCCGCCATTCGGCCCAACGGACCAGTTCACGCCCAAAGAAGTAGTCAACATGCGCAGCGGAGCGTTTCTTGAACGGTTGCCCGCCTGCGGCATTGATCACCGGATGGAAATCAAAGGGGCGGTGGATGACCCGCGCGCCGGTCTGGTCTGCAATTCGGGCCAATTCCCAAGCGCCAAGATAGGCATAGGCGGAATGGGCGGAATAGAAGTATTCGATTTCTCGTGTGGGGCGCATGGGGTTTCCTTGGTTCCGGGGCAGGCCAGACGTGAGCATGACTCACGCAAGCGGGTATGAAAAGAGCGGGCATCGCACCCATTTTCCCTGTCCCAAGGTCACCCGTGCAATCGGGCGCGCAAATTGTTAACGCGCGCCATATTCTGATCGCACCCGTGTCAATCCGGCGGGCGTCCCTGGCTCTGAAAGCATCCTGCAATGAACACCGCCGTTTTGATGAAACCCGCCCGGTTCGTGCGGCCCCTCGCCAGTGCCGGCATGTTTGCGGGGCGGCTGTGTCTTGCCGCTCTGTTTCTGGCAGGGGCATTGCAAAAGGCCTTTGCGCCGGAAGTGGTGGAACACTTGCTGGCCGCACAGGGATACGCGCCCGCGTTGATCTGGCCTGCCTTGATCCTCAGCGCTTTTGGGGCGGCCTGCCTGATCATGGGCCTGTGGTTGGCGCCGATAGCCCTTGTGCTGGCGCTTTATTCCATCGCGACGAGCGTGTTTCACTTCATCCCCGATGATCCGGTGCAAATGTCGATCTTCCTAAAGAACTGGGCCATCGCGGGCGGCCTTGTGATGCTCAGCGCGCATGAGGTGCTTTCGGCACCGGAATGAGTGCTGGACGGCAGGGGCGCGCGCGCATGCGCGGGTCGTTTTCCTGATTGAGCCGGGCGGCGTTTTCATTGAATGTGGCGCTATGAAAACGCCTTTGATCGACAATCTGCAATACGCCAATTTCTCCCCCCGCATCTTTGAACAGATGCGCGCAGGCGGCGTGGATGCCGTGCATGTCACCATCGCCTATCACGAGAATTTCCGTGAGATGGTGCTGAACCTTGAACGCTGGAACCGCTGGTTCGAAGACCATCCGGACCTGATCTTCAAAGGCACCACTGCCGCTGACGTGCGCCGCGCGCAGGAAACGGGCCGCACGGCGATATTCTTAGGCTTTCAGAACCCCAGTCCGATAGAGGACGACATCGGGCTGGTTGAGATCTGCCACCAGCTTGGCATCCGCTTCATGCAGTTGACCTACAACAACCAATCCCTGCTGGCGACGGGCTGTTACGAGGAGGACGACACGGGCCTTACCCGCATGGGCAAGCAGGTGGTGGCAGAGATGAACCGCGTCGGCATTGTCGTGGACATGAGCCATTCTGCGGAACGCTCCACGCTGGAGGCGATTGACCATTCCACAAGACCGATTGCCATCACCCACGCCAATCCGCACTGGTGGCACGCAGCGCTGCGCAACAAATCCGACAGGGTGCTCAAGGCGCTGACAGGGGCAGGGGGGATGCTGGGCTTTTCCGTCTATCCGCATCACCTTGCGGGCGGGTCCGATTGCACGCTTGAGAGCTTTTGCCAGATGGTTGCCGAAGCCGCTGACCGCTATGGGGCGCGGCATCTTGGGATCGGGACAGACCTGTGTCAGGATCAACCCGACAGTGTGGTGGAATGGATGCGCGTCGGACGCTGGACCAAGGCGATTGATTACGGCGAAGGGTCTGCCAGCAATGCGGGTTTTCCGCCGATGCCCCCGTGGTTCGGCGACAACCGCGACTTTGGCAACATCCGCGCGGGTCTGATTGCCGCGGGCCTGAGCGGGGATGATATTGACGGCATCATGGGCGGCAATTGGCTGCGGTTTTATGAAGAAGGGTTTGGCCCGGCATGAAAGACATCGCTGATTTCACACCACCCCCCCAAGCGCCATTGCGCCCGCCAGCGCAGGTGATGCGGCTGGCGCGGATGGGGTCGATGTTCCCCACGCGCCTGTCCTTTCTGCGCAGTCTCATACGTCGCCTCGCCGCTGAAGAGGTCACCGTGTCGCGCCCTGTCTGGGAGATGGATGCAGACGGGTTCGGTCATGCGGTCTATTCTCTGGTGCTGGGCGGGCATCGCTACAGCCTTGTCGCCGTCTCCACCGATCTGCCGCCGGAGCAACGCACCGACCGGGTGATCGCAACCGCCTGGGACAGCGCCTATGTGCTTTTTGACGGAATGCCGGACGCAGATGACATCGCCCGTATCGTTGCCAGCGCGCCCTTGCAGGAAGCCGCCCGTTTCACCGAACGCGACCTTGTGCTGAGCCGCGCGAACAAATCGGTGCGTTTGTTTGCCCATGTGACAGAAAGCCTGCGCGCAGGCTGTCAGCCGAATGAACAGATGATCCGCGATGTGGGCTATCTGATGCGCACCACGGCTGTCTATGGCAACGGCAAATTCGGCATCGCCGACCGCGCGGTGATCGAAAACCGTCCCGGCCTTGAAGGGCCCTTTGCGGCTGAGATGTTGACCGTCTGGCTGATCCGCCATTTCACCCATGAGCTGGCCGAACATGTCGGCGGCGCGCCGCTGGATGCGCCTCTCAAACGTCATCTGGGGATCGGCAATTCCACGGGCCTTGGCATGGCCCCGTTTCTGGTCAGCCACCCGGTATTGCTCAACAACTGGATGCTGGCGCGGGAAACCGCACTGGCGCGGGTCTGCGCGATTGAAAGTGTGGATGCCCCCACCGCCGCGCGTCTGCACGCTTTGGCGGAACGTGCTGCACAGCATCTGGGCGAATGGCAGGTGCCTGACGCCGATCACCAGCGGCGGATTGTGGCGCTGCGGGGGGACTGGGACATCTTCCGTGCGACACTGGATTTCGGCGGACCGACCCCGCTGGCGCGTGTGATGGCGGCGGCCGAGGATCAAAGCCTTGATCTGCAAGAGCTTCTGGCCGCGATGCTGATTGAGCCCTTCGGCGATCTGGTTGATGGTCTTGCGGAATGTATGGGGGACCCCTTCGGCCCGATGACCCTGCCACTGCGCGACACTGCCGCCCTCAGATCCCGGATCGAGCAGTATTTCGACTGGGCGCTGACGCCTGATTATGACGCCGCCGACCACTGCGGTCAGTTCTGGTATGTCTCTGAAGCCAAACAGGAACCCCGGCTTGGTCTGCGGTTTGAGGAACCGGGGGCGGAGCTGGAAAGCCCGCTGGATATCGCGCGGCGGGTCAAGGCGCTTTACCGCGACATTGGCGATGGCGCGCAGCCCGTGTCGGCGCTGCTGGAACAACACCCCGAACACGGCCTTGCCGTGGCGCGCGTGCAGATGGCAGACCGCTATCCCTACGGCGAAATCCGCGACAACCTGATTGCCACCTCCTGCCTGCCCATTGATATGCTGCGTTGCAAGCTCAGCTTCTTCGGCGCGTCCAAGTTCGATCCGAAATCCGACCGGTGGACCCGCATCACCCTGTGTCAGGGCGCGCCTTTGGCGGGTGATCTGGCAACGGGCGACGCGGACGACTGGTGGCTGCCGGTGTTTGCACAATGAGCCTGCGGTGATCCTGTCGGGCAATGAACTGGTGGCGCTGGCCACCAAAGCCGCGCGGGGGGCAGGGGCACCGCCGCAACAGGCCGCCGCCTTTGGCCGCGCAGCCCTGTGTCACTTTCAGGCGGGCCGCGCCCCGCAACATCTGCGCGCCGCCCTTGAGGCTCTGCCGTCCGGCCCCATCCTTGAGATACCTTTGGCCCTGACGCGGCTGATGGAATCCGCCGAAGGCGATGTGGCAGAGGGTGTTCTGCACGCAGACGCCCCACCCGATTTCATTCAGAGCTACCTTGAGGCTCAATCCTTTGCCATCACAGCCACAGCGTCACAGGACGGCTTTGTGCTGACCTGCGCGCTCTCCACCCCTGCGCCGCGCGTGCTGCCTGTGCGTGTCACGCTGCCCGGCGGTCTGGCCGCACGCATGACCGCGCTTGCCGCACATCTGCTGGTCCCGGATACCGCAGCCTCCCGCGCGGGCGGCGCCGGGGCCGGGCTGACGGACAACGACTGACGCTCAGGTCCCGCGTGGTTTGGCGCGCACGGTGGGCGCGGCCTGTGTCGGGTCCTCGGGCCAGGGATGGCGCGGATAACGGCCGCGCATGTCCTTGCGCACATCGGCATAAGACCGCTCCCAGAACCCCGGCAGATCATCGGTCACCTGCACGGGCCGCTGGGCAGGGGACAACAGCGTGATGCGCAAGGCCTGCCCTGCCACCTGCGGATGCCGGGTGACACCAAACACCTCTTGCAGGCGCACCGAAATCGCCGGTTGCTCCCCGCCGTAGTCAATCGGTACCTTGCGGCCCAAAGGTGTGACGAAATGCGAAGGGGAGGCGGCATCCAGCGCCTGCTGCGCGTCCCAATCCAATCGCGCCCGCAAGGCGGGCAGCAGATCAAACCCTTTCCAATCGCCCGCACTGCGTACACCCGTTAGATGCGGCAACAGCCAGTCTTCCAGCGTCTCCATCAGGTGCGCCTCTGAGTAATCCGGAAAATCCGCGCCCATCCCCCTCGCGCGGGCCAGAAAACGCTGTGCAGGAGGGGACGGGTTCAGCCCCAGTTGCCGGACGCCGTCCAACATCGCCCGCGCCACATCTTCGTCGGGGGCATCAGGCCAGTTCCGGTCTTCCAGCACCAGCGCGCCAAACCTTTCCTGACGGCGGGCCAGCACGCGGCTGTCCCGTTTCGACCACAGGCAAATGTCTTGCCAGCCGATCTGCTCGGGGAAAGTTGCGCGCAGCGCGGCTTCACTGATCGTTGCGGCCTGCCGGACCTTGGCCTCCCGCGGGTCGCCATCCAGATCGGTTGCCACGATCAACCGCTCCCCAGCCAGCCCATCGCCTTCGGGCATGACCGCGCCTTTGCCGCCCGACAGCACATAGCGTGGCGCATCGCCCTTGCGGCGCAGGCCCACGCGGTCCGGATAGGCGAGGGCCGCCAGCACACCCAGATCATCCGGTCCGTCCAACGGCTGACCTTTCGCCAGCCGCTTTGCCTCTTGCCGGATGCGCGCCAGCGTCGGGGCGTGGGCTGCCGCCTTGGGTCTGGAGGCCTTGACCGCCACCAGCCGCCGGTTGAGATCGCAGCCCACCCCGCGCAGCGGATCGCGCTCCGCCAGCAATGCCGCGAGCAATGGTGCCGTGGGTCCGCCCCGCGCCACCATATGGGCCAGACGCGGATGCAGCGGCAGGCGGGCAAGGGCGCGGCCATGTTCGGTGATGCGTCCCTGCGTGTCCAATGCGTCCAGCATGTGCAGCACCGCCTGTGCCTCCCCCAGCCGCCCGTCATGGGGCGGCGTGACAAAGGCCAGATCATCCGCCGCAGCGCCCCATTGCGCCAACTCCAGCGCAAAGCCGGTCAAATCTCCGGCTTCGATCTCCGCCGGGGGGAACGCCGCAAGCGCGCCTTCCTCCCCCTTTGTCCACAGTTTGAACGCCTGTCCGGGGGCCATGCGGCCGGCCCGGCCCGCGCGCTGTGTGGCTTCGGCACGTGTCACCCGTTCCGTGACCAGCCGTGACATGGCCGAGGCCGCATCAAACCGCGCCCGTCGCGCGCGTCCGCCATCGACCACAATCGTGATGCCTTCGATGGTCAGTGACGTCTCTGCAATCGCTGTGGCCAACACCACCTTGCGACCCTTCGGCGCAGGGACAATCGCCGCGCGCTGGGCTTTGAAATCCATCGCACCGAACAAGGGGGCCAAGGTGCAATCGGCCGGCAGCCTGCCTTTCAACAAGGCCTCCACCCGGCGGATCTCCCCTTCGCCGGGCAGAAACACCAGCGCTGAACCGGGATCACACGCCAGCGCATGCAGCACCAGATCGGCGCAGGCCTCTTCAAACCGCTGCCGTCCCAGCGGTTTGTCCAGCCAATGCGCCTTCACCGGGTAACTGCGCCCTTCGGAGGTGACAACGGGTGCCGCCATCAGTTCCGCCACCGGGGCCGCATCCAGCGTGGCAGACATGACCACCAGCATCAGATCATCACGCAGCGCGCCCGCCACTTCCAGACAAAGCGCCAATCCCAGATCAGCATTGAGCGAGCGTTCGTGAAATTCGTCAAAGATCACCGCACCGACCCCCGGCAGGTCCGGTTTGTCTTGCAGCATCCGGGTCAGGATGCCTTCCGTCACCACTTCAATCCGCGTCTTGGGGCCGACCTTGGATGCGCCCCGCACGCGGTAGCCCACGGTTTCTCCGGCCTGTTCTCCCAGCGTTGCGGCCATACGCTCAGCGGCGGCACGCGCGGCAAGGCGGCGGGGTTCCAGCATCAGGATGCGGCCGGGCGTGAGGTCTGCCTCAAGCATGGCCAGCGGCACACGGGTGGTTTTGCCGGCACCCGGCGGGGCCTGCAACACCACGCGGGTGCGGGTGCGCAGGGCCGCGATCACCTGATCCAGAACGTCGTCAATGGGCAGAACATGTTGCATCGGTTCGGTTATCTGACAAAGACGCGCCAGCGCCAAGGGCAGGGGATGGACATTCCGCCTGCGCACCGCAAAAGATACGCCATGAGTGAGCAGGATCTGGCAAAACGCATCGCCGCAAAAGACCGCCGTGCGCTGGCGCGGGGAATCACATTGGTTGAATCGGGCCGTGCGGATCACCGTGCGCAGGCTGCCGCACTTCTGGCGGCCCTGCCGCAGGATCGCCAGGCGCTGCGCATCGGGTTGTCGGGGACACCCGGCGTGGGCAAATCCACCTTTATTGAGAGCTTTGGCATGATGCTGACCGGCATGGGCCTGCGGGTTGCCGTGCTGGCGGTTGATCCGTCCTCCTCCCGTTCCGGCGGCTCAATCCTGGGCGACAAGACCCGGATGGACCGGCTCAGCCGCGATCCCAATGCCTTCATTCGCCCATCGCCCAGCCAGACCCACCTGGGTGGCGTGGCGCGCCGCACGCGAGAGGCGGTGCGCCTGTGCGAAGGGGCGGGGTTTGACGTTGTGTTGATCGAAACCGTAGGGGTTGGTCAGTCCGAAACTGTCGTGGCGCAGATGTCGGATGTGTTTTTGCTGCTGCTGGCGCCGGCTGGCGGGGATGAACTGCAAGGGGTCAAACGGGGCATCATGGAGATGGCCGATCTGATTGTGGTCAACAAGGCGGATGGCGCGTTGAAGTCAACAGCCACTCGGACCTGTGCGGATTATGCAGGCGCATTGCGGCTGTTGCGCAAACGCGAACAGGACCCGGACGGGTATCCAAAAGCGATGATGGTCTCGGCTGCGGAAGAACAGGGGCTGGATGCGGTCTGGGCTGCCCTGTCAGAGCTGTCGGACTGGCGGCGCGCGCAGGGGTTCTGGGACAAGACCCGCGCAGATCAGGCGCGGTACTGGTTTCACGAGGATATCAAACAGCGCCTTCTGGCGCAGTTGGAGGCGCCGCAAGTCAAAGCCGAATTGAAGGGCTTGAGTGATGCCGTCGCGCAGGGGGATAAAGACCCGTCAGCAGCCGCACAGGCCTTTGTGACAAAGCTCTCCAGCCTGACGAAGTAATCGGAATATTTGAAATATTCCGACCGTTTTCTTTCAAAGAAAACGATTCCTGATCAACCGTTTCTCACCCGGCCTTTGGATGCGCCTTGTTGTAGACGTCCATCAACCGCGCCGTGTCCACCGCCGTATAGGCCTGTGTTGTCGACAACGACGCATGGCCCAGCAATTCCTGTATCGCGCGCAGGTCTCCGCCCGCATCAAGCAGATGCGTGGCAAAGCTGTGCCGCATCGCGTGGGGTGTCGCTGTGGCTGGCAGGCCCAGCTGCATACGCGCATCTGCCATAACCTTGGCAATCGCCCGTTGTCCCAACGCGCCGCCCCGGATCGCCCGGAACAATGGCATGTCATCGGCTTTGGGGTGGGGGCAGAGCCGCAGATAGGCATCCACTGCATCGCGCGCTGCCGGCAGAACCGGCACCACACGTTCCTTGCCGCCTTTGCCCTTCATATGCAGCATTTCCGCCAGAGGGGCGTCCCGGCCTTGCAGGCTCAGGGCTTCCGAGATGCGCAACCCGCAGCCCCAGAGCAATGTCAGCACCGCCACATCGCGCGCGGCCACCCAGGGGCGGTCCGACTGTATTTCCACACATTCAATCAGCGCATGGGCGGCATCCACGGCCAGAGGGCGCGGCAGTTTCTTGGTGAACTTCGGCGCGCGGGTGGACAGAACGGCCGTGGGTTCAAACCCTTCGCGCTCCGCCAGCCAGCGGTAAAAGGCCTTCACCGCAGAGAGCTTGCGCGCCATGGAGCGCGGACCCACCGCCGGACCCCGCGTATGCGCCATCCAACTGCGCATGTCGGAAATGCTGATCTGGGAAAGGGGTGCCAGACCCTGCGCGCCGCCCTTGTGCAGTGTCATGAACGCCAGAAAGCCGGTGACGTCACCCTGATATGCGGTGATGGTGTTTTCCGCCACGCCTTTCAAGGCACGCTGATGGGTCAGCCAGGTCTCAAGCGCATCACGCGCTGCGGGGCTGATCAGCCCGTCTGTGGCAGTGCTGTTCCGGCCCGTCAAGACAACCAGCGCCGCATGGCGCGTTCAAAAACCCCGGTGAAAAAGGTCAACAGGTCTGTGCCCTGCTGGGGCCCGAACATATGCGGATCCTCCGATCCAAGCGCCAGCAGACCGGGCAGGCGGCCCTCTCCAAAGTCCAGCTTCAGACAGGCTTCCGAGCGGACATATTCCGCCTTTTGCCCGTAAATCGGCTCTCCTCCGGTCTGGACGCTGCGCAGGATGACCTTGCGGGCGGTGCCGCCCCGTCCCTGGGTGAGATAGTCATCAATGAACCCCGGCTCTGCCACGTTCAGCACGTCGCCTAGGCGCTGTACCGCAGGGTCTTCGTCGTTCTGAGCTGATTCGAGCACCAGCTTCACCGCGTCCACGCGCAGGATATCGGCCACTTCGCCGCCCAACTCGCGCAAGAACCCCTCAAACTCCGTCGGGTCCATCATCCGCAGGATCGCGCGGTGGATCTGGTTTGTGCCTGCAAGATTTTCATACGCCGCGGCAATGACGCTGCGGTGGGTATCTTCGAGCCGGTCCAGACGGGTTTCCAGCCGCTCCATCGCGATGCCGCGCAGATCGACGATGTTGCCGCCCATCGCCCGTTCGTTGGCCGCAATCAGGGCCTGCATCACATCACTGTCGTCCAGAATAACGTCGGGTTTTGAAATGATCGCCTCACGCAGGGCGTCATCAATCTTGGGGCTGCTGCTCATGACCGTCTCTTTTTGTTTGGGTCTCTATACCACCCGCAAGGGGCAATTGCTGCCCTTTTTTCAAAGCGCGGCGGAAAAGGGAACAGGCGTTGCTGTTTTGCGCGCGGCGGACCTGAAGCGTTTCAAGATCAACGCCTTGCCTATGCCGCATAGGCCCCCAGCAAAGCGGCATCCTGCGACAGGAGCGGGCCCAGGGTCACTTCGAAGATGGAGCCTTCGCCCAACGCGGATTGAAGGGTAATCGTGCCTGAATGATTTGCCGCGATGCGCTGACAGGTCGCCAAACCAAGGCCGGAACCGGGGTAGGTGTCGCGCAGGTGCAGACGCTGAAACAGGCCAAAGATCCTCAGTTGATCTTCCTCAGCAATGCCAATGCCATTGTCCTCTACCCGCAACACGACGGTGTCGGGTTTGGTGCCGACCTTGCTGCTGATATGGACATTGGGAATGTGTCCTTCGCGCTGAAATGTCAGTGCATTGCTGAGCAAATGATACAGCAGGATATCAATCTGGCGCGGGGCCGCCTTGATGTGGTTCAGCTTGCCCATGGTGACAAGCGCATCCGTCGCACTGATCTGCTCATGCAGTTTTTCACAGGCCGTGTTGACGGCCGCCGCAAGGTCGACGGTCTGAACCGCTTCATTGGGGTCAGTGGCCCAGGAGTATTGTAATACATCCTCAATCAGGATGCTCATCAGGGTGATGCTTTCCTGTGCATGCTGAAGCAGGCCACGGCCATCGTCGGACATGGTGCTGGCATGTTCGTGGATCAACTCATCAAGCACCAGTTGCAGGGTGTTTGCAGGGGATTTCAGGTCATGCGACACGGAGTAGGTGAATGCGGCCTGTTCCCCGCACAACAGCGCTGCATTATTGAGCGCGCGACGCAGGCGCGCCTGCTCTTTCTCGATCTGCTGGTTCTTGTGGCGCAACGCATGGTTGGTCAGGTCGAGCGCGGTCTGTGCCTCGCGCAGCTGCCGGTCCCGCGCAGCCCCCATTGCAATGACACGTTTCAAAAGGCGCTGGCCGGGCAGGAAAACGCCAAGCGCCAGCCCGACAAGCAGAAGCGCACTGATCATCACAACCGCAGTTTTCTGGCGTTCAATTCCCAGGACAATGCGATGCGCGTCTTCCCGCATGGTGCGGTCTGCGGTGTCCAGACTGGCAAGCAAGGCCGTGGTCTGTGCGTTCAATGTGACAAGGGAGGCCAGCAGGATCAGAAGCATCACGGTGGCCGCTGCCAAATAGATCAGCAACAGCCGTTTGACCTTTTGTTTCGGCGTCTGGGAACCTGATGAGAAACGCAAAAACATGAAACCCGGCGTGATCTGGAGAACTACACGCCGGGGTAAAGAAAATTCGTAAAGACCTGCTTAAGCGTTGCCGGATACAGGACCCGGATTACTGAAAATCTATCAAAGGATGTTCTGGCCCGTTTTGGCCCAATCGGCCATGAATTGTTCCAGCCCCTTGTCGGTCAGCGGGTGTGTGGCCAGTTTCTTGATCACTTCCGGCGGCGCTGTCATCACATCTGCCCCCACCAACGCACAATCCTGTACGTGGTTCACCGACCGGATGGAGGCCGCGAGGATGTTCGTTTCATATCCGTAATTGTCATAAATCGTGCGGATGTCCGCGATCAGGTCCATGCCATCAAGGTGGATGTCGTCCAGCCGCCCGATGAACGGAGAGATGAACGTCGCCCCCGCTTTCGCCGCCAGCAGCGCCTGATTGGCTGAGAAACACAAGGTCACATTGACCATGCGGCCTTCGTCCGACAGCACCTTGCAGGCCTTCAACCCATCCCATGTCAGTGGCAGTTTGATGGTAATGTTATCGGCAATCTCCGCCAGCTTGCGCCCCTCGGCGATCATCGCTTCGGCTTCCATCGCCACCACTTCCGCGCTCACCGGGCCATCCACCAGCGCGCAGATTTCTGCTGTCACTTCAATGATGTCGCGGCCTGACTTCAGGATCAGGGAGGGGTTGGTGGTCACGCCATCGACCATCCCGAGATCGTTCAGTTCGGCAATGGCGTCAATTTCAGCGGTGTCTACGAAGAATTTCATCGCGGGGTCCTTTGTTGGGGCCTCGGGCGCGTGGTGCGTCCGTTAGCGCTCACATGTGATCAGCTGTCTTGGCTTTACCGCATGATCTGCGATGCTTAAACCCTCAATTCCGATCTACCCTTGTTGCGGAGCGGTGCGACGTGCCACCCCTTGGTCCTTCCGGGCCTTCCTTTTTTGACCACGGTGATCTGGTTGCCGTGATGACAACGCAACCCTTGGGCCGTGCGCTGGATTACCGCGCGCCCGAAGGGGGCTGTCATCCCGGTGCCTTTGTGGAGGTGCCGTTGGGCCCGCGCAAGGTGCTGGGTGTGGTCTGGGGGCCGGGGCAGGGGGATTATGACCTGAGCAAGATCCGCCACGTGATCCGCGTGCTGGATGCGCCACCCATGCGCGAGGAAATGGTCAGCTTCCTGACCCGTGCGGCGGCCTACACGCTGACGCCCATGCCCGCGATGCTGCGGCTGGCCACCCGCGCTCCCGGCTTGGGCGATCCGCCGTCGATGCGCAAGATTTACCGGCGCGGGGAAGGGGAGCCGTCGCGGGCCACTGCCGCCCGCTCCCGCGTGTTGGAAACGCTTGAGGAATACGGTGATCTGGCCTTCACCCTCAAGGAGTTGGCAGAGATGGCGGGGGTCACACCTTCGGTCGTCAAAGGTCTGGTCGAGCAAGGCGTCGTGCGCGAAGAAGACAGCCCCCGCGATCTGCCCTTCACGCCCATGGATCCCGATCTGCCCAGCAAGGAGTTGACCGCCGACCAAGCCGCCGCATCCGCAACCCTCGCCGCGGGTGTCACCTCGCAAAAGTACGGCACAACCCTGCTGCGCGGCGTCACCGGCTCCGGCAAAACCGAAGTCTATCTCGAAGCCGTCGCCGCCTGTCTGCGCGCAGGCCGTCAGGCGCTGGTGCTGTTGCCTGAAATCGCCCTGACGGAGCAATTCCTGACCCGTGTGCAGGAACGCTTTGGCGCGAAACCCGCTGAATGGCATTCCGGTGCCACCATGACGGAGCGCCGCCGCATCTGGCGCATGGTCGCCACGGGCGGCGCGCAACTGGTGATCGGGGCGCGGTCGGCCCTGTTCCTGCCGTATCGCGATTTGGGCCTGATCGTCGTGGATGAGGAACACGACACCTCCTACAAACAAGAGGACGGTGTGCTCTATCACGCCCGTGACATGGCCGTTCTGCGTGCCTCGATCTGCGGCGCGCAGGTGGTGCTGGCCTCCGCCACCCCATCGCTGGAAAGCTGGGCCAATGCGGAAGCGGGCAAATACACCCGGCTCGAACTCACCTCCCGTTTCGGCCCTGCCGTTTTGCCAAAGATGGACACCATCGACATGCGCGACGCGGGCCTGCCAGCGGACCGCTGGGTGTCCCCCCAACTGCAAGCGGAAGTCAACGCACGCCTTGCGCGCGGCGAACAGGCGATGCTTTTCATCAACCGGCGCGGCTATGCCCCCGTCACGCTATGTCGTGCCTGCGGGCATCAGATCGGCTGTGACCATTGCGATGCACGTATGGTCGAACACCGCTTCCTCAAACGCCTCATCTGCCACCAATGCGGCGAAAGCAAACCCATGCCCGATGCCTGTCCGTCCTGTGAAGCCGAAGGCCGGCTGGCCCCCGTCGGCCCCGGTGTCGAACGGCTGGGCGAGGAAGCCGAAGCGCTGTTTCCAGATGCCCGTATCGCCACGCTGAGTTCGGATATGTACGGCTCCGCCCGCGCGCTGAAGGCCGAAATCGCAGGCATTGCAGAAGGGGCGGCTGACATCATCATCGGCACGCAACTCGTGGCCAAAGGGCACAACTTCCCCAAACTCACCCTCGTCGGCGTGATTGATGCGGACCTGGGCCTCATGGGGTCCGACTTGCGCGCGGCTGAACGTACCTTCCAACTGATGCGTCAGGTTGCAGGCCGCGCGGGCCGTGCCGAAGCACCGGGGACGGCGCTTTTGCAAACCTACCAACCTGAACACCCCGTTATCCGCGCGATTCTGCTGGGGGATGAGGAAGGCTTCTGGAAAGCCGAAGCCGCAGGCCGCAGGCAGGCCGCGGTGCCGCCCTATGGCCGGATGGCGGGGATCATCCTCTCTGGTCCCGACGTGGCGCAGGTCTTTGATGCAGGCAACCTGCTGGCCCGTCAGGATGCCGCGCTCCGCCGGATCGGCGCGCAGGTCTATGGGCCCGCCCCGGCCCCCATCGCCCGCGTGCGGGGCCGCCACCGGGTCCGCCTGCTGGTGAAGGCCGAAAAAACCGCGCCCCTGCAAGAGGCGTTGTCAAAATGGATCGCGCAGGTGCGCCTGAAAGGCGAGATGCGTCTGGCCGTCGACATCGACCCGCAGAGTTTCTACTGAAGACACCTTCATTGACCTCGCCGTCCGCACCCTGAATAAACCAGACAAGGGGAGGGGCCACCAATGAACATCCTATTCATCATGTACGACCAGCTGCGGTTCGACTACCTCAGCTGCGCGGGTCACCCGCATCTGCACACGCCGCATTTTGACCGTGTGGCGTCGATGGGCGTGCGGTTTACCAATGCGCATATCCAGTCGCCCATTTGCGGGGCCAGCCGGATGTGCACCTACACGGGCCGCTATGCCTCCAGCCACGGCGCGCAGTGGAACGGCTTTCCCTTGCGGGTGGGTGAACAGACCATGGGCGACCACCTGCGCAAGCTGGGCATGGGCTGCTGGCTCATAGGCAAGACCCATATGGAGGCGGATGCCGAAGGCATGGCGCGCCTCGGCCTGTCGTCCGACAGTGTCATCGGCGCGCGGCAGGCGGAATGCGGTTTTGACGTCTGGACCCGCGACGACGGGCTCTGGGCCGAAGGGCCGGACGGGTTTTATGACAAGGGCCGCTCGCCCTACAACGCCTATCTCAATGCGCTGGGCTATGACGGTGAAAACCCCTGGGCCGATTACGCGAATGCCGGGGTCGAGGACGGCGATATCGCCTCCGGCTGGATGTTCGCCAACGCCGACAAACCCGCCAACATCCACGAAGAACATTCCGAAACACCATGGCTCACAGGTCGGGCGATTGAATTCATCGATCAGGCGGAGGGCCCTTGGTGTGCGCACCTGAGCTACATCAAACCCCACTGGCCCTATATCGTGCCCGCCCCCTACCACAACATGTTCGGCCCCGAACATGTGCCGCCGCCCCTGCGCGACGCCGCCGAAAGGGACGACCCGCATCCGGTTTATGGCTCCTATATGGAAGGCAACATCTCACAAGCCTTCCAACGCGACGCGGTGCGCAACAAGGTGATCCCGGCCTACATGGGGCTGATCAAGCAATGTGACGACCAGCTGGGCCGCCTGTTGGCCCATCTGGAGGAGACCGACACGCTGAAAGACACGATGATCGTCCTGACCTCGGACCACGGCGATTACCTCGGCGATCACTGGATGGGAGAGAAGGACCTCTTTCACGCGCAATCGGTCAAAGTCCCCCTGATCATCTACGATCCCCGCAGTGATGCCGACGCCACCCGTGGCACCACCTGTGACGCGCTGGTCGAAAGCATCGATCTTGCCCCCACCTTCATTGAGGCCGCAGGCGGCAAGATCCCCGATCATATCGTCGAAGGGCGCACGCTATCGCCCTGGCTGCGCGGCGAAACGCCGGCGTGGCGGGATTTCGTGATCAGCGAATACGACTACTCCGCCACCCCCAACCGCGCCAAGCTGGGTCTGAAACCGCGCGAGGCGCGGCTCTTCATGGTCTTCGACGGGCGCTACAAACTGATGCACGCCGAAGGCGGCTTCCGCCCGATGCTGTTTGATCTGGAAACCGATCCGGATGAATTCACCGATCTGGCCAAGACCCCCGGCCATGAGGATCAGATCGACCGCATGTATGGCATGCTCGCCCAGTGGGGGCGGCGCATGTCCCAGCGGGTCACCATGTCCGAGGATGACATCCTGTCCAAAACCGGCGCCTCGCGCACGCGGGGGGTGCTGCCGTTCCTCTATGACGGCAGCGAAGTGCCGCCTGAATTGACCGAGAAATACCGTGGACCCGCCCGGCAAAACCATCTGGAAGGGGAAGGCGACACCTGACCGTTTGCGTCAGGTCTTGTCGTTTCTGACCTAGACTGTGCCCCCGCCAGCCGCTCTGCTGACCCCAGCCAAAGCGGAGAGGGACACCATGAAATCGCACTACCGGGTTGTTGTCATTGGCGGGGGCGTGGTCGGCGCGTCCGTGCTCTACCACCTCGCCAAACTGGGGTGGCGCGATGTGGCGCTGGTCGAACGCTCGGTCCTGACTGCAGGGTCGAGCTGGCACGCGGCGGGCGGTATCCACGCGCTGAACGCCGATCCCAATATCGCGGCGCTGCAAGCCTATACCATTGATCTGCTGAGCGAAATCGAAGAGGAAAGCGGCCAGAACATCGGGTTGCACATGACCGGTGGCCTCACCATGGCCGGCACCCCCGACCGCTGGGAATGGTTGCAATCGGCCTACCGCACCTTCCAGTCCATCGGCATCGAAGACTGCCGTCTTGTTACCGTGGAAGAAGCCGTGGAGCTCAACCCCATCATGTCTGGCGACGGTCTTCTGGGCGGCATGTGGGCCGACCGCGAAGGGTATATCGACACCACAGGCACTGTGCATGCCTATGCCACGGCGGCCAAGAAACGCGGTGCAACCGTGATCGAACACAACCGTGTGCTTGAGTTGAACCAGACGCTTGAAGGCTGGGAGGTGGTGACCGAAAAGGGCACGATTTCTTGCGAACATGTGGTCAACGCAGGCGGCCTCTGGGCCAAGCAGGTCGGGCGCATGGCGGGCATCGAATTGCCCGTCTCGCCGCTCAAACACCATTACTTTGTCACCGACACCGTGCCGGAACTGGCCGAGCTTGATTTCGAAGTGCCGATGACCGTCGATCTCGAAGGGTTCACCTACACACGGCAGGACCAGAAGGGGCTGCTGGTGGGCATCTATGAGCAGAACACCGAACACTGGGCCATGGACGGCGCGCCGTGGGACTACGGGATGGAGTTGTTTCAGGAACAACTCGACCGGATCGAGCATGAACTGATGATGGGCTACAGCCGCTATCCCGCGTTGGAGAACGTCGGGATCAAGACATGGGTGAACGGTGCCTTCACCTTCTCCCCCGATGGCAATCCGCTGGTCGGCCCGGTGCCGGGCAAGCGCGGCTATTGGTCCGCCTGTGCGGTGATGGCAGGGTTCCTTCAGGGTGGCGGCGTGGGAAAATCGCTGGCCGAATGGATGATCCATGGGGAGCCGGAGGCGGATGTCTACGGCATGGACGTCGCCCGCTACGGCATCTGGGCGGAGAACAAGCAATACATCAAGGAAACCACCGGGCAATTCTACTCCCGCCGTTTCGTGATGACCTATCCCAACGAACAACTGCCCGCAGGCAGGCCGTTGAAAATGAACGGGATTTACAGTGATCTGTCCGCTGCAGGGGCGGTTTGGGGCCAAAGCTGGGATCTGGAAGTGCCACTGTATTTCGCGCCGCAGGGTTTTGAGGAAACCCCGTCTCTGCGCCGCTCGAATGCCCATGACATCGTCGGCAACGAATGCCGCGCCGTGCGCGAAGGCGTGGGCCTGCTCGACATCTCCGCTTTCTCCCAGTTCGAAGTGTCCGGCCCCAATGCGGCAGCGTGGCTCGACCGGTTGATGGCGTCGAAACTTCCTGCACCGGGCCGGATCAAACTCGCCCCGATGCTGGGCCATGTTGGCCGTCTCAAGGGCGACCTGACGATCTTCAACTGGGGCGATGGCCGCTATTGGATCACCGGATCCTACTACCTGCGCGCCTGGCACATGCGCTGGTTCAGCGACCACATGGAAGACGGCGTAAGCGTCCGTGATCTGGGCGAGGAAATGGTCGGCCTCTCGCTCGCCGGACCCAAATCCCGCGCGGTGCTGGAGGCGGCGCTTACCGATGGCGACGCCGACGCGCTCAAGTTCATGGGCTGCGCGCAGATGGACGTCGGATTGGTGCGCTGCGCCGTGGGCCGTCTGTCGGTCGCGGGGGAGTTGGGATACGAGATGCACTGCCGGGCGGGCGACATCAAAGCTCTGCGCGACACGCTGCTGGCGGCGGGTGCGGATCACGGCATGATCGAATACGGTTTCAACGCGCTCCTCAGCCTGCGGCTGGAGAAATCCTTTGGCATCTGGTCCGCTGAATTCACCCAAGGCTACACGCCGGGGCAGACGGGCATGGACCGCTGGATCGACTGGTCGAAGGACTTCATCGGCAAAGAGGCCGCATTGAAGGAACGCGACGCGGGCACGCCGGACAAGGTGCTGGTGACCTTGCAGATCGACGCCGATGATGCGGATGCCAGCGGCTATGAACCGGTCTGGGCAGGCGACGACAAGATCGGGTTCATCACGTCGGGGGGCTATGGGCATTGCGTCGGGGCCTCCCTCGCCATGGCGTTGATTGACAAGGCCCATGCGGCGGAAGGCGCCGCGTTGACGGTGCATGTGGTCGGCGTGGCGCGTCAGGCGACGGTGATTGCGCCGTCGCCTTATGATCCCGAAGGCACCGTGATGCGGGGGTGAAGGCTGTGGAATTTACCGGGGCAAAACAACCCCCTACGGATTTCCGGTAACCCTTTGTTAATAAAGTGTAACCCACGGGTTACCCTCTCTCGGAGGGTGCCCGGCGCGCTTGTGCAACTCTGCGATCAAAGCTTGACATCAAAGCACCCCTTGGGCCTGTTGTTTCAAAATGAAAAGAGAAGGACATCGCCATGATGAAAACCCGTGCCGCCGTCGCCGTTGAGGCTGGAAAACCGCTTGAGATCATGGAGGTGAACCTCGAAGGCCCCAAGCGCGGCGAAGTGCTGGTTGAGATCAAGGCCACCGGCCTGTGCCACACCGATGAATTCACCCGCTCCGGCGATGATCCCGAAGGCATCTTTCCTGCCATCCTCGGGCACGAAGGGGCGGGCGTGGTGCTGGAAGTGGGCGAAGGGGTGACGACGCTGGAAGTGGGCGATCACGTGATCCCGCTCTACACGCCTGAATGCCGCGAATGCGAATACTGCCTCAGCGGCAAAACCAACCTCTGCCAGAAAATCCGCGTGACCCAGGGCCAGGGCCTGCTGCCCGATGGCACCACGCGGTTCTCCATGCTCGATGGTACGCCGATCCATCACTACATGGGCTGCTCCACCTTCGCCAATCACACGGTTGTGCCCGAGATTGCGCTGGCCAAGGTGCGCAAGGACGCGCCCTTTGACAAGATTTGCTACATCGGCTGCGGCGTGACCACGGGCATCGGTGCGGTGATCAATACGGCGAAGGTCGAGATCGGCGCGCGCTGCGTGGTCTTTGGTCTGGGCGGCATTGGTCTGAACGTCATCCAGGGCCTGCGCCTTGCCGGTGCGGATCAGATCGTTGGTGTGGATCTGAACGACGACAAGGAGGAGACGGGCAAATATTTCGGCATGACCGACTTTGTGAACCCCTCCAAGGTGGACGGCGATCTGGTTGCGCATCTGGTTGAACTGACCAAAGGCGGCGCGGATTACTCCTTTGACGCGACCGGCAACACCAAGGTCATGCGCGACGCGCTGGAATGTGCGCACAAGGGCTGGGGCGAGTCGATCATCATCGGTGTGGCCCCCGCGGGCGCTGAGATTTCCACACGCCCCTTCCAACTGGTGACCGGCCGCGTCTGGCGCGGCACGGCCTTTGGCGGGGCCAAGGGGCGCACGGATGTGCCCAAGATCGTTGATTGGTATATGTCCGGCAAGATCGAGATCGACCCGATGATCACCCACAAACTCAAGCTCGAAGAGATCAACCACGGGTTTGACCTGATGCACGAGGGCAAATCCATCCGGGCGGTGGTCGAATTCTGAGGGCCGCCCCAATCCTGATCGCACTGGTCTTCTGGGCCGGTGCGACCCCGGCGCAACAAACCGGCGCCAAGGTCTTTGCCCCCGTGGCAGAGGCCTTTTTGCATCCGCGTTGCACCAATTGCCACGTGGGGGAAGGCCATCTGCCCGGCTGGGAAGGGCTGGGGTACAAACCCGGTGCGGTGCACGGCATGGCCGTCAGGGCCGGGGAAAGCCGCATCGGAGCCGAAGGGCTGCCCTGCCGGACCTGTCACGTGACGTCGGCTGCGGCCAACACGGTTCCCCACGCTGCCCCCCATATCGACGCACCTTGGCAATTGCCGCCCGTCACACTGGCGTGGCAGGGGGCCACGCCGGTTGAATTGTGTCGGCAGTTGCGTGATCCCGCGCGCACCGATGATCGTGATGTTGCGGCCCTTGCGGACCACGTCAGCACCTCTGCTTTTGTCGCATGGGGCTTTGCGCCGGGCGCGGGGCGCAGCGCCCCCGCGGGCTCCCCGCAGGATCTGGCGCGTGCATTACTGGCATGGGGCGCAGCAGGCGCGCCTTGCGGATGAATGGGCATGTTTTATCTTGTCTCATGATCCCCCAAGTTGCCGTCTGCGACATTGATGTGATGCAGGTCGCCGGCGCAGACCGGGGTGTTATCAGGCGGCCTTGTCTGGCCGGAAGGCCTTGATGGTCTGGTGCAGGGTGTCGACAATCTGGTCCACCTGCGCGCGGTCGATGATCAGGGGCGGTGACAGCACGATCCGGTCTCCCACAGGGCGCACGATCAGCCCCTTCTCCACACAGGCCTTGAAGATATGTCCCCCTGCCTTGGTGGTGACGGGGAAGGGCGTCTTGCTGTCCTTGTCGGCCATCAGGTCCACGGCCATCATCAACCCATGCCCGCGAACATCCCCGACATGGTCCAGATCGCGAAGCATCTGGGCCGTTTCCTGTAGGTACGCCCCCGTTTCCTGCGCCTGTTTCAACAGCCCTTCGCGCGCGATGATGTCGATGTTGGTCAATGCCGCGCGGCAGGCCAGCGGATGCCCGAAGTACGTCAGCCCCATCGAGAACACGCCGCCTTCGCATTGCGGCTGGCTGATCACCTCATAGATCTCATCCGAGATCAGCGTGGCCCCCAAAGGCACATAGCCCGACGTGATCCCCTTGGCGCAGACCAGTATGTCGGGCTGGTAATCGAACACCTCTTCAGAAGCGAACCACGCGCCCAGACGGCCGAAGGCGGTGACGACCTCATCGGCGATATAGAGCATGTCGTGGCGTTTGCAGACCTCCCACATGCGGCGGTGGTAGCCTTTGGGCGCGATCAGCACGCCGCCTGCGCCCATGACGGGCTCCGCGATGAAGGCCGCGACGTTGTCGGGGCCCAGCTGGTGGATCCGGTTTTCGAATTCGGTGACCAGAAAATCGCAATAGGCGTCCTCGGTCATGCCATCAGGCCGTTCAAACATATTCGCGGCGGAGACATGGTGGATGAAATGTTCGCCCACTTTGTCAAAGCTCATCTTCGTGGCGTGGATGCCGGTCAGTTCGGCGGCCACGTAGGTGGCCCCGTGGTAGGCATTGTTGCGGGAGATGACTTTCTTTTTGCGGTGCAGCCCCCGCATGGTGAAATAGTAATGCACCATGCGGATCGCGGCATCATTCGCGGTAGAGCCGCCGCAGGTGTAATGCACGTGGTTCAAGGTGCCCGGCGCATGTTTGGACAGCCAAGCGCCCAGTTCTGCTGCCGGTTCGTTGGTGGAATGGCCGAAGGGGTTGTAATACTGCATTTGCAGCACCTGATCAGAGATCGCTTCGGCCATCTCGCGCCGACCATGTCCGATGTTCACGCACCACAGACCCGCAATTCCGTCGAGCATCTGTCGCCCGTCGCTGTCGGTCACATACATGCCGGAGGCCCCGGTGATGACCTGGCTGCCTTCGTCCTTGAAGGTGCTGAAATCCGTGTAGGGGTGCAGCACATGGGCGCGGTCCTTGGCCCAGGCGGAATTGGCGTCTTGGATGGTCATGGCGGTCCCCTTTATGCGTGATGTTACAAATGCGGATCGGCGGCCCACGGAAATGGGGCCGCCGGCGTGGTCATGCCTCAAGCAGGCTTACTTCTTCAGGTTCGTCCAGATCTGGTCATAGACGGCTTGCGTGGCTTCATCGCAGGCTTCGACAAACACACCGGGACCAGCGCCATCGTGCGGGTTGGCTTCGGGCAGAGTGGCCAGTGCGGGATCCAGGAATTCCGCCGTGCCGGTCAGACCGTCCGCATAGCGCGCGAAGTTGGAGACGGCGGCGATGTTCTCAGGCTCCAGCAGGAAGTCCATGAACTTGATCGCGCTGTCGCGGTTGGGTGCGTCGTTCAGCAACACGACATTGTCCATCCACACCACATACCCTTGGGTGGGGAAGGCATAGGTGATGGAGGCTTTTTCTTCGCGCGCCTTGGCGCTGAACCCGTCCCAGATCATCCCCGCCGCTGCGTCGCCGGAGACCAGCACTTCTTTCGCCGTGTCAGAGTTGAACGAGACCCAGTTGTCCTTGGAGGCCTGCAACAGATCGTTCAGCGCTTTGAGCTGTTCGCGGTCGGTGGAGCATTGCGGGATGCCAAGATGCAGCGCGGCTGTGGCCAGCACTTCGCCCTGCGCGTCGAGCATGTTGATCTTGCCTGCCAACTCCGCAGGCGGGTTGAACAGGATGTCGGTGGTGTTGATGTCACCGCTGTAGACATCGCTGTCGACGGAGAAAGAGGTGGAACCCCACTGGTAAGGGATCGAATGCTTGCGGCCGGGATCAAAGCTGGGGTCGGCCCATTCGGGGGCGATGTTGCCTTTGTTGGCCAATTCGCCGTCGGCGATGGTGTCCAGCAGACCTTCGCCCGCCATGATCTTGACCATGTAGTCACCCGGCACGGCCACGTCATAGGTGCCCATGCCACCGGCCTTGAGGGCAGCCAGCATCGACTCGTTTGAATCGTAGGTGTCCATGGTGACATTGATGCCGGTTTCAGCGGTAAATTTGTCCAGCAGGTCCTGGGGGATGTATTCAAACCAGTGATAGATCACCAGATCGCCTTCGGCTGCGGCACCGGATGCCATCAGCGCCAGCGCCATGGCGGTTTGTGTCATGCGTTTGATTGGTTTCATGAGATGTACTCCTTGTTGGGATCGTTTTGTTATTTTGTATTGTCCGTCTTTGAGACGACGTAGGACAGCGTTACCATCACGATGGACAACGCCAGCAGCATTGTCGAGATCGCCATGATGTTGGGCTTGAGCCCTTGTTTCACCGAGCCAAAGATCGCCGTGGGCAGGGTCTCAACACCCGCGCCTTTGACGAAATTGGTGATGATGAAATCGTCCAGGCTGACGATGAACGCCAGCAGGAAGCCTGAGATGATACCGGGCATCATCAGCGGCAGCAGCACCCGGCGGAAAGCCTGCGCCTTGGTGGCATAGAGGTCCATCGCGGCTTGCTCATAGGTATCCTCAATCCCCTGCATGCGCGCCTGAATAGGCAGGTAGGCGAAGGGAATGCAGAAGGCGATGTGGGCCACAAGGATCGTCATGTAGCCGCGCGTAAATCCGACGGCGTTGAAGAAGATCAGGGTGGCGACGGCCAGCACAATCTCCGGCACCATCAAGGGCAGGCTGATCAGACCCAGCGACAGGGTGCGGGTTTTGAAAATGCCCCCGCGCACGATGGCGGTGGCGGCAGAAGTGGCGATGATCGTGGCCAGTGTTGCGGCGATCAGCGCGATGGAGAAAGAGTTGATGGCGGCGGCTTTGAACTTGCCGCTTTCGGGGCCGGTGAACACATCGCCGTACCAGCGCAGGGAGAAGCCTTCCCAGACGGTGATCGAAGGCGAGGCGTTGAAGGAATAGATCGTCACCACAACCAGCGGCGCATAGAGGATGAACAGGCAGACAAAGGTCAGCGTGCGGAAACCGGTGTAGTTCTTGACGTCGGTCTTTGCGCTCATGGCGATGCCTCCGCCCGGCGTTGCTGGCGGGCAAAGATCATCAGCAGGATGAGCACCATCGTCAGCAGAACCATCGCGGCAGCCGCGCCAAAGGGCCAGTTGCCGGCGTTGCCTTTGAACTGCTCCTCAATCAGCGATCCGATCATGAAGTTCTTGGCGCCGCCCAGCAGGTCAGGCGCAAGGAACGCGCCAAGGCTGGGCACGAACACCAGAATACAGCCTGCGATCACACCCGGTTTCACCGCAGGCAGCACGATGCGGCGCAGGGTGGTCCATTTGGTGGCGTAAAGGTCGGCGGCGGCTTCCGACATGGCGAAATTGTAGCGCTCCACCGAGGCATAGATCGGCAGCACCATGAACGGCAGGTAGCTGTAAAACAGCCCAAGCTGCACGGCGAGGTTTGTGTTTACGATGCGCAGGGGATCGTCGATCAAACCGGTGCTGATCAGGAAGTCGTTCATCGGGCCCTGATCACGCAGCAAGAATTTCATCGACACGGTGCGGATAAGCAGGTTCACCCAATAGGGGATTGTGACCAGAAACACCCAGAGCGCGCGGGTGCGCTCTGGCCGGGTGGCGATGAAATAGGCGGTGGGGAAACCGATGATCAGGGACAGGATCGTGGCCAGCCCGGCCTGCCAGATCGAGCGCCAGAAGATGGTGATATAGGTCCATTCGATCTTGGGCGGGTCGTCTCCGAACAGGCCGCGGTCAAAGAAGAACTGGTCATAGGCCGCCAGTGTTGGTTCCCAAATGACGCCGCCGCGGAATTCCTTGGTCAGGAAGGAATAGATCAGCATCATGCAGACAGGTGCCAGCACAACGAGCACCAGCACCAGCCAGGACGGCAGCAGCAGCCAGTGGCGTGCCGATTTGTAGGTATCGGCTGCGGCAGAGCCGCCGGTTGCAGCACCCCCCGCCATCAGTCCACCAACAGGCGCGCGGCACCCGGTTCCATGTTGACGTATGCCGTGGTGCCGGGATCAAGGATGCGCTTGTTGCCCCGGTCGGAGTTGGAGGTGCGCACGGTGAAATGCTGCCCCCCCGGCACATCGACAATGGTGGAGATGTCGGTGCCGATGAAGATGTTCTCCACCACAGTGCCTTGCAGGCTTTCGGCGGCGGTGGGTTGGTCGGACAGGAAAAGGCGTTCTGGGCGCACGGACAGATGTACTTTGGCACCTGCATTCACGCCGTCGACCGCGTCACAGGTCAGCCTATGCCCGCCGCTGAGTTTGCAGGTGGCGCGGCCTGCGGCGATCCCCTCCACGGACACATCCAGCAGGTTGGTGTCACCGATGAAATCCGCCACGAACATGTTGCGCGGTGTTTCATAGATGTCGCGGGGGTCGCCCAGCTGCTGCATCTCTCCGGCGGACATGACGGCGATGCGGTCCGACATGGTCAGCGCCTCTTCCTGATCATGGGTGACGAAGATGAAGGTGATGCCGGTTTCGCGCTGGATGTGTTTGAGTTCGATCTGCATGGCCTTGCGCAGTTTCAGATCAAGCGCGGACAGCGGTTCATCCAGCAACAGAACTTTTGGCGAAGGGGCCAAAGCGCGGGCAAGGGCGACACGCTGTTGCTGGCCGCCGGAGAGCTGCGATGGCTTGCGGGACGCGAATTGGGTGAGTTGGACCAGTTCCAGCATTTCGCCCGCGCGGGTGCGCGCATCCGCTTTGGAAGCGCCGCGCATTTCCAGACCGAAGCTGACGTTTTCCAGCACGCTCATGTGGGGAAACAGCGCATAGTTCTGGAACACCGTGTTCACCGGGCGCTGGTGGGGCGGCAGGTCTTCGATCTCTTCTCCGTAGAGGAAAATCGCGCCTTCGGTGACGTCTTCAAAGCCTGCGATCATGCGCAGCAACGTCGTCTTACCGCAGCCAGATGGACCCAGCAGGGTGAAGAATTCATTGTCGCGGATGCCGAGCGAGATGCGGTGCAGGGCGGTGAAATCCCCGTAGCGTTTGATTGCATCGCGCACATCGACTGCGATCTGCGTGTTTTCAGTCATGCTGTGCGCCCTGTGATCCGGGAAGGGCGATATCGAGCGTCGCGTCCCGCGTGGGGGGATGCCAGTCTGTGCGCATGTGGTTCTCCTGAGCAGTGCGCTCAGCGTATGCGCGGAGGGCCATGGAAAGAAATAGATATTTGCGAAGTCTGGCTTAGGGGAAACCTTTTCCCTCTGGCATTGCATTAGGGGTGGCCTAACCAACGCTAATGCAGAAGGTTCTTTTCTGGACCGCACCATCCGGCACATTTGAACACGACAGGACACTGACGGCGGGAGGGCAGGATGTGGCAGCGGAGACAATAGACACACTTGTGGTGGGCGGCGGTCAGGCGGGCATCGCGTTGAGCGAACATCTTGGCGCGCAGGGCGTGCCGCATCTGATCGTGGAAAAGAACCGCATCGCAGAAAGCTGGCGGACGGGGCGCTGGGACGGGCTGATGACCAATGGTCCGGTGTGGCATGATCGCTTTCCGAATCTGGAGTTCAAGGGTGATCACCCGGATCAGTTTGTCTCCAAGGATCGGGTGGCGGAATATATCGTGGAATATGCCGACATGGTGGATGCGCCCGTGCGAACCGGCGTTGAGGTGTTTGAAGCCGTGCCGCTGAAGGACCGCGCTGGATTCCGGGTGGAGACATCGGACGGGGTGATAGAGGCGACCCGTGTGGTCGCGGCGACCGGTGCCTTTCAGGTCCCGGTGATCCCGCAGATTGTGCCTGATGGCGCTGGGCTGACCCAGTTTCATTCATATCACTACCGCAATCCGGA
Source organism: uncultured Sulfitobacter sp. (assembly GCF_947500075.1). Lineage (GTDB taxonomy): Bacteria > Pseudomonadota > Alphaproteobacteria > Rhodobacterales > Rhodobacteraceae > Sulfitobacter. Next base: position 76,387 of record NZ_CANMQS010000010.1, read on the forward strand.
CCAGTTGCCTGACGGGGCGGTGCTGATCGTGGGGGCGGGGTCATCCGGCGCGCAGATTGCGGATGAGTTGAACCGGGCGGGGCGGAAGGTGTTTTTGTCTGTCGGCCCGCATGACCGCCCACCGCGCCGTTACCGGGGCCGGGATTTTGTCTGGTGGCTGGGGGTGCTGGGCCTGTGGGATCTGGCTGCGCAGAAGCCGGGAACGGAGCATGTGACGATTTCTGTGAGCGGCGCTTACGGCGGGCGGACGATGGATTTCCGGCGGCTGGCGCAGGAGGGTGTGACGCTGCTGGGGCGGACGGAGCGCTATGCGGATGGTGTGCTCAGCGTGGCGGATGATTTGCAAAGGAACGTCGCGGGGGGGGATGCGAATTATCTTGGGATGCTGGATGCTGCGGATGCCTATGCGGCGCGGATGGGGCTTGATCTGCCTGAGGAACCCGAGGCGCGGGAGATGTGGCCTGATCCTGCGTGCTTGACGGATCCGTTGCAGGGAGTTGATCTGGCAGCGGAGGGGGTCGCCTCGATCATTTGGGCGACGGGGTACAAACAGGATTTCTCATGGCTCAAGGTGGATGCCTTTGACGACAAGGGTGCCCCGATCCATCAGCGCGGTGTCAGCGTTGAGCCGGGCGTCTACTTCCTTGGCCTGCCATGGCAGTCGCGGCGCGGATCGACGTTTCTGTGGGGCGTCTGGCATGACGCGAAATTTGTCGCGGATCAGATTGCGATCCAGCGGGCGTATCAGCACTATGACGGGGAGGCTGCGATTGTGCGGCCTGCGGCAGAATAACCCCACCTCGAAAGGCAAGACATGGCACATACACGGCTGCGTAAATTCAACACGCGCGAGACTTACCCCGAACAGAACCTCGACAATGATCTGTGTCAGGCGGTGGTCACGCAGGGCGGCAAGACGGTCTGGCTGCGCGGGCAGTGTCCGCAGAATCTGGACGACGCCGTCAATCTGGACAGCCATGACCCGGTCGAACAGACACACAAGGTGATGCAGAATATCAAGCAGCTGATCGAAGAGGCAGGCGGCGAGATGGCGCATCTGGTGAAGGTTGTCGTCTACATCACCGATGTGCGGCACCGCGAGGCGGTGTATCGGACCATGGGGGAATACATCAAAGGCGTGCATCCGGTGTCGACGGGATTGGTGGTGCAGGCGCTGGCGCGGCCGGAATGGCTGGTGGAGATCGACGGCACGGCGGTGATCCCGGAATGACGTTTTCATTGGTGGCGCGCTGCGCGGAGACGGGGATGTTTGGCGTGGCGATTTCGTCGTCCTCTCCGGCGGTGGCGGCAAGGTGTTCCTATGCGCGGGCAGGCGTGGGGGCGGTGGCCTCTCAGAACGTGACGGACCCGACGTTGGGGCCGCTGGCGTTGGATGCCATGCAAGGCGGCATGTCGGCGGCGCAGGCTGTGGCCGCGGTGCAGGCGCAGGGCAGGTACATTGAATACCGGCAGGTGCTGGCCGTGGACGGGCAGGGGCGGACGGCGATCCATTCGGGGCCGAACTCCCTTGGCATCTGGACGCAGGCGCAGGGGCAGGATGTGGCATCAGGCGGGAACCTTCTGGCCAATGACAGCGTGCCGCAGGCGATTGTGGATGGGTTTCTGGGCAGCGCTGGGCATCTGGGCGACCGTTTGATTGCCGCGATGCGGGCCGGGCTGGCAGCCGGAGGGGAAGCCGGGCCGGTGCATTCAGCGGGCATGATGCTGGTCGATGAGGTCAGCTGGCCCGTGGCCGATCTGCGCTGTGACTGGACGGAGGACTGTCCGATTGAAGCGGTGGCCACCGCCTGGGAGGTCTACAAACCGCAGCTGGAGGCCTATGTGCAACGCGCGCTCGACCCCCGCGCGGCGCCGTCTTACGGGGTGCCGGGGGATCAATAGGCGCGCCCTCTTGAACCTTGCGGAACAACGGGCGTAACTGGCTGCATGTCGTTGCGGTTCACCTTGCGCCAGTTGGATTACTTCGTCGCCGTGGGCGAGGAAGGGTCAATTGCGCAGGCCAGTGCGCGGGTGAATGTGTCGTCCCCGTCCATCTCCGCTGCGATATCGCATCTGGAGGATGAATTCGGCCTGCCGCTGTTTGTGCGCAAACATGCCCATGGGCTGAGCCTGACGCAGGCGGGGCGGCAGTTCATGGTGCAGGCCAAGAAGGTGCTGGCCGAAGCGGATGTTTTGAACCACCTGGCGGACAGTATTTCGGGCAATGTGCAGGGACCGCTGAACATCGGGTGTCTGCTGACCTTTGCGCAGGTCTTGTTGCCCGCGATTCGGCGCAGGTTTGAGGACAAATACCCCGACGCGCAGGTCCGCCAGAGTGAAGCGGATCAGTTGAGCCTGTTTGAGAGCCTGCGTCGGGCGGAGATCGACGTGGCGCTGTCCTACGATCTGGAAATCCCGGCGGATCTGGAATTTGTGCCGCTGCGGGCCTTGCCGCCTTATGCGATGGTCTCTGCCGATCATCCGCTGGCGCAGCAGGCGGAAGTCGCGGTGGAAGCGCTGTTGGAGGAGCCGATGGTGCTGCTGGATTTGCCGCTGAGCAGTGAGTATTTCCTGAGCTTCTTTGATGCAGTCGGCGCGCGACCGCAGGTGGTCGAGCGGACCCGCGATATGGCGGTGATGCGGTCGCTGGTGGCCAATGGGTTTGGCTTCGGCATTGCCAACATTCGTCCGCATTCTGATCTGTCGCCCGATGGGCGGCCCTTGCGGTTTATACCGTTGAAAGGGACGCACAGGCCGATGCGGCTGGGGCTGATCATTCCCGAAGGGGCGCGCAGTGTTCTGTCGGTGAATGCGTTTATTGAGCACGCGGCGGAGACAACGGCGGGGTGGGGGTATCCGGGGCAGGCGATCCAGGGGGAGGGGTAGGGTTTGATCCACCCGCACGGAATCAAGGGCGCAGCCCGCCGTGCATCGCCAGACCGCCCGACCGGTCTGGCACTGCACGGCTCCTGTCACGCCTGACATATCTGCCCCGCAACAGGACTTAACGCCACCCTAAGCCATGGTTTCGCAACGGTGACTTTTGCCTAACCCCAACCTCTGCCATGGTTTGCTGTGAGCCCTTCCAGACGGAGACCAGACGTGCGCAATTCCAGCTATGATATTCTCTTTGAACCGATGCAGATCGGTCCCGTCACGGCCAAGAACCGGTTCTATCAGGTGCCCCATTGCAACGGCGGCGGTTACCGCGATCCGTCTGCGGCGGCGGCGATGCGGGGGACGAAAGCCGAAGGCGGCTGGGGGGTGATCTTTACCGAGCAATGCGAGATGCACCATACGTCCGAGATCACGCCCTTCATTGAGCTGCGGCTGTGGGAAGACAAGGACATGCCGATGCTGCGCAAGATGTCGGACCAGATGAAGAGCCATGGCGCTTTGGCGGGGATACAGTTGGCCTATTCGGGGGTGAACGGGCCGAACCTTTATACCAAGGAAGTGCCGCTGGCCGTGTCGGCGCAGCCGATCCGGACCTTCACCAATGACCCGGTGCAGGCGCGGGCCTTGGACAAGAGCGACATCCGCGATCTGCGGCGGTGGTTTGTGAATGCGGCGAGGCGGTCCAAGGAAGCGGGGTTTGATCTGATCTGCCTCTACGGCGCGCATGGGTTTGGGATCTTTCAGCACTTTCTGAGCCGGGCGACCAATCACCGTACGGATGAGTATGGTGGCAGTTTGGAAAACCGCGCGCGGTTTGTGAATGAAGTGGTCGCGGACATTCGCGATGCGGTGGGCGAGACGATGGGGATCACCCTGCGGGTGTCGCTGGATGAAAGCATTGGCGAATTGGGGTTCTCCAACGCAGAAGTGCGGGACTTTGTCGAGATGAACCGCAACCTGCCGGACCTGTGGGATTTGGCGCAGGGCACCTGGGAGGATTGTTCGGGACCGTCCCGGTTTTTCGAAGAGGGGGCGCAGCAGGCGCTGGTGCAGGGCATTCATGATCTGACGGACAAGCCGATTGTGGGCGTCGGGCGGTTCACCTCGCCTGATGTGATGGCAAAGATGGTGCGCACCGGCACGCTGGATTTCATCGGCTGTGCGCGGCCGTCGATTGCCGACCCGTTCCTGCCCAAGAAGATCGAGGAAGGCCGGGTGGAGGACATCCGCGAGTGCATTGGGTGCAACATGTGCATCACCGGCGACATGACCATGTCGATCAGCCGCTGCACGCAGAACCCGACCTTCATGGAGGAATGGCGCAAGGGCTGGCATCCCGAGCGGATGAACGCCAAGGGCGACAGCGGCACTGTGCTGGTTGTGGGCGCGGGCCCTGCCGGGCTGGAAGCGGCGCGGGCCTGTGCGGAGCGGGGGTATGACGTGGCGCTGGCCGAAGCAGGCACGGCTGTTGGCGGGCGTGTGGCGAAGGAGCGGCTGTTGCCGGGGTTGTCGGCGTGGGGGCGCGTGGCGGATTACCGGGAATATCAGATCAGCCAGAAGCCCAATGTGCAGACCTATTTCGACAGTTCCCTGGACGCGGAGAGCATTCTGGAATTCGGGTTCGAGAATGTCTGCATCGCCACCGGGGCAAGCTGGCGGCGCGACGGGGTGGCACGCCAGCATGTGGTGCCCTTTGCGGTGGATGCCGCCATGCCGCTGTTCACGCCGGATGATCTGATGGCGGGGGCCGCGCCTGTGGGTCATGTGGTGATCTATGATGACGATCATTACTACATGGGCGGGGTGCTGGCGGAGTTGCTGGTGGAGAAGGGCTGCACCGTGACGCTGGTCACGCCTGCGGCTTATGTCAGCGAATGGACCGTCAACACGCTGGAGCAGCATGAGATCCACCGTCGGCTGGCGGGCATGGGCGTGACGATTGAATTGAACCGGGGGGTGATGTCCGTGGGGGCGGATCATGTGGAGACGAACTGCATGTTCACCGATCAGCGCCGCGATGTGGCGTGCGACGGGGTCGTCATGGTGTCCTCCAAACTGGAGAACAGCGCGGTTTACGATGCGCTGAAAGCGCGGGAAGCGGCGTGGGCGGATGCCGGGATCACATCGGTGAAGCTGATTGGAGACGCCAATGCGCCGGGGCCGATTGCCTGGGCGACCTATGCGGGGCATCGCTATGCGCGGGAGCTGGACATGCCGGACATTGGCGACGCGCTGCCGTTCCGGCGTGAGGTGACGGCGCTGGCGGTTGATTGAGTGATGAGCCGGACCGCGCGCACGCTGGAGGTACTGGAGCGGCTGGTTGCCTTTCCTACCGTCAGTGACCAGAGCAATCTTGAGTTGATTGATTGGGTTGAGGCGTTGTTGCGCACCGCCGGGTTTGCGGTCACGCGCATCTGGTCGCCGGATCGCCGCAAGGCAGGGATTTTCGCGCGGATTGGGCCGGATGTTGCCGACGGTGTGTGCCTTTCTGCGCATACGGATGTGGTGCCTGTTGCGGGGCAGAACTGGAGCCGTCCGGACTTTGCCCTGACCCGCGATGGGGATCGGGTGTTCGGGCGGGGCACAACGGATATGAAGGGGTTTCTTGCCTCTGCACTCGCCATCGCAGAGGACGCGGGAAAGCGCGATTTAGCTGCGCCGCTGAGCCTGTCGATTTCCTATGACGAAGAGATCGGCTGTGTCGGCATGCAGCAGATGATGCCGACGCTGCAAGGGCTGATCGGGCAGCCGCGTCTGGTGATCGTTGGAGAGCCAACGGGCATGCAGGTGGCGGTGGGGCACAAGGGGAAGACCGCGCTTAGGGTGACCTGCCAGGGCCAAGCGGGTCACAGCGCGCTGGCCCCGCAGTTCGTGAATGCAATCCACGTGGCGGCAGGGTTTGTGCAGGAGGTGCGACAGCTGCAAGAGACCTTGGCGAAGGGGGTGCAGGATGCGGCCTATGGCGTGCCATACACCACCTTGCATATCGGACGGATCACCGGGGGGCAGGCGTTGAACATTGTCCCCGACCGGGCGGAACTGGAGATGGAGTATCGGCACATCGCAGGGGTATCGGCGGCCAGTATCCGGGCAGAGATTGATGCTGCCGCCGACCGGGTCTGTGCTGGTTTTGAAGGCGCCCGGATTACCATTGAACAGATCAATGCCTATCCGGGATTGGATGTGAATGCAGAGGCCGGCGTGGTTGATTGGGCCTGTGATCTGGCGGGGGGCACCTCCCCCACCAAAGTCGCCTTTGGCACTGAAGCCGGATTCTTTGCAGCACTTGGCCTGAGTGCGGTCGTGGTCGGCCCCGGTGATATGGCGCGGGATGGGCACCAGCCCGATGAGGGGCTGGATGTCTCAGAACTCGTCGCGTGTGACGCGATGATGGACCGGGTGCTGGCGGCGCTGGGTTAAGCGCCGCCTCTGCGGTTTCTAAAGCGAGATGCGGAACCGCGCGAAGCCGTCCGGGCCATCGCCTGCGGCTTCGATATCGGCGTCGACCTGATCCAGATAGGCGCTTGCCGCTGGCCCTGTATCAAAGAGTACCGTCGTGCCTTCCATCGGCGCAAAGGACCAATTGCTGTCCGCGCGCGGGCTGATTGTGCCTTTCTCCACGATGTAGCGCACGATCACGTCGCGGTTGGTGTCGGGGCCTTCGAAAACGGTTGTCTGCGCAGAGGCACCGGGGAAGTTGCCGCCGCCACCGGCGCGGTAGTTGTTGGTGGCGATGATGAACTCTGCGCTCATGTCGAGCGGCGCGCCGTTGTAGCTGAGGTTCACGATGCGGCTGGCGTTGGCGTCCAGCAATTCGCCCTTTGGATCGTATTTGGACGGCTGCGACAGGTCGATCTGATAGGTCACCCCGTCGATCACATCGAAGTTGTAGCTGGGGAAGGCGGGGTTGATCAGCACCACGTCCTGCGCGCCCGGCGCAACCTGATTGAAGATCCCGGCGGAGCGTTCGAGCCAGTCCTTCACCTGCTGCCCCGTCACCCGCACCGCCCGCGCGGTGTTGGGGTAGAGGTAGAGGTCTGAGACATTCTTGATCGCCACGTCGCCTTTGGGCACATCGGTGAAGTACTCCGGCCCGCCGCGCCCGCCCGCCTTGAAGGGCGCGGCGGCAGAGAGGATGGGCAGGCCTTCGTGTTCGGTGCCCTTCATCATCTGTTCAATATACCACATCTGCGCGATGGAGACGATTTGCACGGACGGATCATCGGCCACCAAGGCAAAGTAGCTGTGCAGCGGTGCGTCGGTCTTGCCGACAGCGCGGCGGACGTAGGCCAGTGTTTGATCATGCTCGGCTTGAACGGAGGCCAGCACTTCCGGCACGCTGTCCACGAGTGCGGTGGTGGAGCGGTCCTCGTTGCGTTTGGAGATCGGGCGCGCCTCGGACACGGCGGAGACTACGCGCCAGTCGCTGCCGTCCTTTTCGATCAGCAGATCAATCAGGCCCATGTGGCTGCCCCAGAACCCGCCCATGGTGGCGGGGGTGCCCATTAGCGTGCCCGCATCCACATCGGCGCCTGCAAATTCTGCATAGCCGGGGGAGGGGAAGACGAGGTGGCTGTGGCCGGTCAGGATCGCATCGACCCCGTCGAGACCGGCCAGTGGTACGGCGGCGTTTTCCATGCCGTCGCTGGCGTCTGCTGCGCCAATGCCGGAGTGCGAGAGGACCACGATGATGTCCGCGCCCTGTTCTTTCATCTGCGGAATGTAGGCGCGGGCGGTCTCAATGATATCGCGGGCCTGCACCTTGCCTTCCAGATGGCGGCGGTCCCAGTTCATGATCTGCGGCGGCACGAAGCCGATGAGGCCGACTTTCACGGGATGCTCCATCCCTGCGCCATCGGTGACCTTGTGATCGAGGATCACGTAGGGGTCGATCAGGGTTTTGTCCTTGGTGGGATCGCTGCCCATCTCAAGCGCGACATTGGCGCTGACCACGGGGAAACTGGCACCCGCAAGGGACTTCATCAGAAAATCGAGACCGTAGTTGAACTCGTGATTGCCCAGTGTTGAGGCGTCAAACCCCAGCGTGTTCATGGCCTGAATGACCGGGTGCGTGTCGCCGTCTTTCATGCCGCGCTCATAGGCGATGTAATCGCCCATCGGGTTGCCTTGCAGGAAATCACCATTGTCGATCAGCAGGGAATTGGAGGCTTCATCCCGGATGGCGTTGATCAACGCGGCGGTGCGGGCAAGGCCAACCGTGTCGCGCGGTTTGTCGGCGTAGTAGTCGTAAGGGAACACATGTACGTGCAGATCGGTCGTCTCCATGATCCGCAGATGCGCCTGATTGGCGGCGGCATTGGCAGAGAACGGATGCAGCGCGATGAAACCTGCGGTGCTGGCCAGAAAGCCGCGGCGGTTGAGTGCGATAGACATGATTGAGAATCCCCCGTTTTGATTGCGTGTTCTGCGTATGGGGTGAGTGTAATCGGGGTATGACAGACCGCAAAGCCTGTTGACGCATTTCGAGAGGTTGGGCTGTCTGTTGCTGAATGTGCTGGCGTGGGGGGAAGGTGACCTCGCGTCGGATCGCAAAATGCGGGCCGACGGGCGCTTTTATGCTTTGTGCCATCGGTCTAGCCTTGTGATGCGCGGATGGCGGAGGCGGGATGAGCGACAGCACTTCAGACAATCGGGCCGAACCCGTTACCTTTGCATCGGGTGACCGCAGATTGGCTGGCACCCTGTTCCACCCGGCTGTGCCGCCTGTCGCGGTGGTGGTGCTCCATTGCGCGACCGGCGTGCCGCAGGGGTACTACCGTCATTTTGCAGCCTGGGTCGCGGATCGTTTTGCGGCGGTTGTGCTCACCTATGATTACCGCGACTTTGGCCAGTCCGGGACCGGGCGCATGCGGGCCGCCACGGCAACGATGGTGGATTGGGGGGTGCATGATCAATCGGCGGCTTTGGATTTTATGATTGCGCGCTATCCCGATCTGCCGGTGGATGTGATTGGCCATTCTCTGGGCGGGCAGACGGTGCCGTTTCATGCGCAGGGGCGGCGGGTCAGGCGGTTGATTGCCGTGGCCTCCGGATTGCCGTTCTGGCGCAAGCATCCTGCCCGCTACATGCCGCAGGTGATTGCGTTCTGGTTCCTGTTCGGGCCGCTGTTGGTTGCGATGCTGGGGTATCTGCCGGGCAAGGTTGCGGGGCTGGGTGCGGATTTGCCCAGCGGGGTCTATTGGCAATGGCGGCGCTGGTGCATGCGCCATGATTACTTCCTCGACGATCCCAAGGCGCCGCTGCCTGAGATGGCGCGGATCAAGGCGCAGGTTTCCCTTGTTGCGCTGGCGGATGACGTGATGGTGCCGCCGCACCGGGTTGAGGCGCTGCGCCGGATTTATCCAGCCGCTGATGTGCAGTTCGATGTGCTGTCACCCGGCGATCTGGGGGTTTCATCACTTGGCCACATCGCGCCGTTTTCCAAGAAAATGCAGGGGGTCTGGCCAGCGTTGGTGCAGCGCTGGGCGTGAGATCGGCGCGGCAGAGGGCTGCGCCTTGGGATGTCTCAACCGACCGCTGGCGCGGTCAGCCCATCCCACTCAAGACCGAATTTCTGCAGGTACTTGCGCAGCCGATCCGCGTCATTCTGGGTTTTGCGCCTTTCGCGCGACACCGCGAACAGGGTCCGGCCCGCCGCGCTGAGGCTGGAAGACTGGCGGCACACGCGGATCACCTGCGCCAGTTGCACCACGTCAAAGGGATCAATGTCCTCAGCCGCGGCGCCCATGGTCTCTTGCAGCAGTTGCGCGTCGCGATTGGCGTTGGAGGCGCTCCAGTCGGTCAGCAGGGTCTCGATCTCTTCGGCGACCATGGCGCGGGTGATGCGCCCGCGCGGGGCGAGGGTGCACAGACGGCGGACCGAGCCGCTGAAGTCGCGGAAGTTGCCGGGCCAGAGGGTTGCGGGGTTGGTCGCAAAACGCAGGTATTTCTCCCGCGCTTCCGCGTTGAAGCCGACCTGGGTGCCCAATGTGCGTTCCGACCGGGCCAGCTCATACCCAAGGTTCGCGGCCACGTCTTCGCGGCGGTCTCTCAACGGAGGGAGACGAAAGCTCCACATGTTCAGACGCGCCAACAGGTCTGGCCGGAACTGGCCCGTCGCCGCCAGCGCGCGCAGATCCCGGTTGGCGCCTGCGATGATCTGAAAGCGGCTCGACACTTCGTGGTCTGATCCCAGCGGATAGAACCGCCCCGTTTCAATTGCATGCAACAGGATGGATTGCGCATGCGGCCCCAACTCATCCACTTCATCGAGGAACAACACGCCACCGTCGGCTTCGCGCAGCAACCCGCTGCGTTCCGAGCCTGCCTGTCCCTGATAGCTGCGCCGCTGTCCAAAGAGCGCTGCCAGCGCGTCAGGGCCGTTCAGCGTGGCGCAATTGACATGCACCATCCGCCCCTTGACCCGGCGGCGGTCGAGCTTGAGGTTGTATATCCGCTCAGCCAGTTCGGTCTTGCCTGTCCCCGTTTCGCCCAACAGCAGCACCGGTTCATCGGAATTGCTGGCCACCAGTTCAATCCGGTCAATCAGCGCGTTGTAGGCGGGATTGCGCGTCTCGATCCCGCCTTTCAACTGGTCGCTGTATTCACGCGACAGTTGATCAAAGCGCTGTTGCAGGGCGTTGTAGCGGCTCAGATCAAGGTCGATGATGTCGAACTTGGGGGTGTCCTCATCCGGGCCGGGCGGGCCGGTCTGCACCAGTCGCGCAGGGATGTGGCGGCTTTCGGTCAGCAGGAACCAACAGATCTGCGCAACATGGGTGCCGGTGGTCAGGTGTACGTAGTAGCGCTCCCGGTCTTCGTCAAAGCCGTAGCTGCGGGCGAAGTCGAAGAGCTTGCCGTAGACTTCCTGAAAGTCCCAAGGGTCCTTCAGGTCGAGGGTCTGCAACAGCACTTCGGTGTCGGGGGAGGCTTCCTCGATCTCGCGTTTGACCTGATGGGCGAGGCGGTTGAACCGCTGGTCATGGAGGATTTCCAGCCGGTCGATCTGCACGTTGGGATGTGTTGCTAGGCTGAGCGTTGGTTTCCAGCGCCGTTTCTTGCCCATATCGAGCTTTGTGCCGAGGAAGCCGAGGACCACGTTTCGCATATCGTATTCATCTTTATATTTTACTATCCGGTTTTATCTTATATCAGAACGCCTTCAGTCTCGAAAAGGCTAATTATTATTTAAAAACAATGAAATATGTGATTTTAGGATTTCCCTCTGCCCTACCTCCGACTCATGTCAAAACCGTTCCACAACAAATGAGGAACGGAACAATGGCGAACAAATCTGTGTTTGCATCGATCACGGGGCGGTTGCTGCCGAAAGCGACAGCGACCAATGTCCATGGTGCGCCTGCCTATGCGTATTCTGACGCGCATGCTTTGGCGCAGGTGGCTGTGACAGGCACGTTCGGGGGCATGTTCTATCAGTCGCCGTCCGAGGAACTGGAATATGTTCTGGACGTGGCCGATGCGGTTGACCCGGTGTTTCTGGCGCAGGCGGCGATCTATGCCCGCCAGTCCGGGTACATGAAGGACATGCCTGCGGTGTTGCTGGCGGTGCTGGCCCGGCGTGATCCGGTTCTCTTCCGGGCGGCCTTTGGCCGTTTGGTCGACAACGGGAAGATGCTGCGCACTTTCGTTCAGGTGGTCCGGTCGGGCCAGACAGGGCGCAAGTCGCTGGGGTCCGCGCCGAAGGCGATGGTGCAGAACTGGCTCAACACCGCGTCCGACTGGGCGCTGCTGAACGCCAACATCGGGAATGACCCGTCACTGGCGGACGTGATCAAGATGGTGCACCCAAAGCCGGCGAATGCCGCGCGGGAAGCGCTGTTTGCCTGGGTTGTCGGGCGGCCGTGCGATCTGGCACGGCTGCCACAGGGAGTGCAGGACTGGTTGGTCTTCAAGGAGACCGGCACAGGTCCGCTGCCGGATGTGCCGTCCCAGATGCTGACGCAGCTGGAATTGTCTTCCGACCATTGGGCGCAGCTTGCGCGCAAAGGGTCCTGGCAGATGGTCCGGCAGAGCCTGAACACGTTCCAGCGTCACGGTGTCTTTGAGCGTGCCGAAAACGTGGATCATGTGGCTGGCTTGCTGCGCAACCGGGATGCCATCGCAAAGGCGCGGGCGTTTCCGTACCAGCTGATGGTCGCCGCGCAGAATGTGGCTGCGGATATGCCGCGCCAGATCGTGGACGCGCTGCATGACGCGATGGAAATCGCGGTGCAGAACGTGCCGGGGGTCGCAGGGCAGGTCGTCGTGTGCCCGGATGTGTCCGGGTCGATGACCTGGTCCGTGACCGGATACCGGCCGGGGGCCACCTCGGCTGTGCGGCACGTGGATGTGGCGGCCCTTGTGGCGGCGTCGTTTCTGCGGGTGAACCGGGGGTGTCAGGTTTTGCCGTTCGACTTTGACGTGCGTGACGTACGTCTGGAGCCGCGCGACACGATCCTGACCAACGCGGAGCGTCTGGCAGCATTGGGCGGGGGCGGGACCAATTGTTCAGCACCATTGGTGTGGTTGAACAAGCAGGGCCGCGCGCCGGATCTGGTGGTGTTCGTGTCTGACAACCAGTCGTGGGTGGATACCCATGCCGGAGGTCGTGGCACGGCGATGTTGAAGGAATGGGAAAAGCTGAAACGCCGGAACCCGAAGGCCAGACTTGTCTGCATCGACATCGCGCCATACGGCACCACGCAGGCGCAGACCCGAGCGGATGTGCTGAACATCGGCGGGTTCTCGGATGCGGTCTTTGACCAGATCGCCGCCTTCGCCGCCGGTCGCACCGGCCCGGACCATTGGGTGGGGGAGATCGGCAAGATCGACGTGTAAGAAAAGAGGTCAGGCGGAATGCCTGTGGGACTACAGCTTTACCCTGTCAGATGTCTCACAATCAGATTTGTCCGCCTGACCTTGCCTGAGAATTGAAACCCTTCGGAAATGCGTGGGTCGCGTCACGCCTTGGCGAAACGCCTTGTCGTCTAAACCATCGCAAGACGCCGTTGCGGCCTCCCCCTGAGGCCCCAGAAATTGAAAGGAACAGTACGCGGCGAATGCCGGTGGAACTACAGACTTCTAATCTCCTGGTCGCGGGTTCGATCCCCGCCACCGCATCCGCGGTGTAGCTCAGTGGTAGAGCGGGTGTTTCACCACGGTCGTTCTTTGCTTGCAAAACGACCAACTTGTCGCCGTGTCCAATGCGCCCGTCGCTCAGTGGGAGAGCAGCCGCTTTTTAAGCGGCGTGTCGTGGGTTCGATCCCCACCGGGCACACCAGAAAATACACAGGAGGAATGCCTGCGGGACTACATCTTTGGTTGAAGGCCTTTGGCCCTGCGGTTCGAATCCGCTGTCCCGCACAAACTTGTCCTCCTGAGCAGAAACGAAAGGAACCCCCCGGCGAATGCCGAAGGAACTACATTGCACACCTCCGGGGTAGCCGAGCGGGTTCAACTCCCCTCCTTGCAGGCGCCCAGACGGCAAACGCGTGGACACGCCACGCGGGGCGGGTCCCGATGTTTCTTCTGGTTGCCATAAACGCGACCGCTTTGTCGCCGGGGGGGATGTAGAGTGAGATGGAATGATGAGTGAAGAAAAGACAAACTACCCCGTCACGGGCGATCATCTGAAGGACTGGGGTCATCGCCCCGGCAAGCAGTTCGGTGCACTGTTGGTGAAAGCCAATGAGATGCGCGCCGAAGGCTTTGGCCTTGTGCGCATCCGGCAGGAACTGGAAAGCGAGATCCCGCCCGAGCCGGTGACGCACGACCTGCGCGCGCCGGGTGAGGTGCCGTTTTTTGAGAACATCGACGTGGCCCATCCCGATGAAGAGGACAACATCCTCAAGGTGCGGGAGACGATGACCGCCTTGATGCGCACGCCCACGATTGAACGTGGGGCGGTGATGCCGGATGCCTGTCCTGCGGGACCGGTGGGCACGATCCCGGTGGGCGGGATTGCTGCGGCGCGCAATGCAATCCATCCGGGCATGCACTCGGCCGATATCTGTTGTTCTGTGATGATCACGGATCTGGGTCATGCGGACCCAAAGACGGTGCTGGATGCCGCGCAATCGGTCACGCATTTTGGGCCTGGCGGGCGTCCGCAGGGCAAGCGGTTCACCACGTCCCTGAAGCTGATCGATGCGTTTCGCGAGAACGTGTTCCTGAACAACCCCAAGTCCCTGCGCATGGCGCAGGAGCACATGGGCACGCAAGGGGACGGGAACCACTTTCTGTTTGTCGGGCGTTCGCGCAAGACGGGCCGCACGGCGATGGTGACCCATCACGGATCGCGCGGGCCGGGGGCGGTCTTGTACAAGAACGGCATGGCCGTGGCGGAACGGTTCCGCAAGGTGTTGTCGCCGCAAACGGCCAAGCAGAATGCGTGGATCCCTGCGCATACGGAAGAGGGCATTGCCTATTGGGAAGCTCTGCAACTGATCCGCAAATGGACCAAGGCCAACCACAATGCGCTCCATCAGGCCACGGTTGAGGCCGCGAAGGTGGGTGAGGTGGGCGACCGGTTCTGGAACGAGCATAACTTCGTCTTCAAGCGGGGCGATCTGTTCTACCATGGCAAGGGGGCAACCCCTGCGTGGGGGGATTATGCGGCGGATGCCACAGGGTTGACGCTGATCCCGCTGAACATGTCCGAACCCGTGCTTGTCGCACGCGGCAAGGACCGGTCGGAGGGTCTGGGCTTTAGCCCGCATGGGGCAGGGCGGAACTTCTCCCGCTCTGAACACAAGCGGCGCATGGGATCGGTCACGCCCGAGCAGATGCTCAAGGCCGAAACCGAAGGTCTGGATGTCCGGTTCCATGCCGGTGGTGTGGATGCGTCCGAATTGCCGTCGAGCTACAAGAACGCGGGCAATGTGGTGGCGCAGATCAAGTCCTATGATCTGGCTGAGATCGAGGATTACATCGATCCCTACGGCTGCATCATGGCCGGTGACGTGCCGCCCTTCTGGATGAACCGGAAGAAGAAGGGCAGGCGGTAACACAGGGCAGACGAAAAGATGGGGCGGGCGCGCTTAGATGGCGCGCCCGTCCAGCAATTCCCCAAGGATCGGGTTTGGAAAGCGGCGGGCGATTGTGACGGCATAGAAGGTCTCACCGATCCCCGGAAGGCGGCCGGCTTCCAGCAATCGCCCGGTGGAAAGCTCATCCTGCACAACGATCGGGGGCAGCACGGCCAGCCCTGCACCTGCACGGGCCAGCAGGCGCATCATCGCCATGTCGTCCACCTCTGCCGCGATTTGCGGGCGGATACCCAGACGGTCGGTCCATGCGTCAAAACCGATGCGAATGCCAGTGTCCGCGATGGGCAGAATGACCGGCTCACGGGCCACCAGTGCCGCAAGATCCCGTTCTCCCGCGAGCCGCTCCGGAGTGCCGACGAGGCTCACCGGCTGTTCCGACAGGCGATGAGAAACGAATTGCGTCACGGAATCCCGCGCGGGCGGCTGGTTGATCAGGACAACATCAAGGTTCAGCCCCTCCAGCCCCAACAGCAAATCCGCGCTGGTGCCGGAGCGCAGGATCACCTCGACATCCGGGCGGTCCAGAATCGGACGCAGGAATTCCATCTGAAAGTTGCGCGACAAGGTGGCCAGCGCGCCGATGCGGATCGCCTGACGGCTGCGGCCCTTTTCCTGCAACGTGCCCAGCAATTCCTGACCGGCGGCAAAGATCGTATCGGCGTGGTCCAGCGCGATCCGCCCGGCTTCCGTCAGGATCAGCTGGCGGCCCCGGCGTTCAAACAGGGCATGGCCCAGATAGGCTTCCAATTGCTTGATCTGAACGGAGACAGCCGATTGCGACAGGTTCAGCCGTTCGGCCGTGCGGGTCAGGTTGCCATCATGGGCAACCGCCCAGAAGTAGCGCAGGTGGTGATAGTTGAATTCGGACATCTATCTATTAAACAGAACGAATTCGAATGAACAATGAATTTTTATGCAGGAAGATTGCCTGATATCGCTCCCGCAAGCTGCCATTCAGCCTAAAGGAGAGATACCCGTGACACCTGCTGTATTGCTATTTCTGGCCCCTCTTGCCCTCATCGCCGCATCGGTGATCGCCTTTCGCGGCCCGCAGATGCGCCCGCTCAGGGCGTTGCGCCTGATCGAAGCGATCAGCCTAGCGGCGCTGGGCGCTGCGGTCCTTTCCGGTCTTGCCGTGACGGCTGAAGGGGCCACAAGCACGGGTTTGATGGGCATTGCAGGTCTGGGCCTGTCTGCCCGTCTGGATGCGGTCAGCGCTGTGATGCTGCTGCTGGTCAGTTTCGTCGGCTGGGTCGTGGTGCGCTTTGCTGCAACCTACATGGATGGGGAGGCTGAGCAGGGGCCGTTCACTGGTTGGTTGTGCGCAACGCTCGCCGCCGTGATGCTATTGGTGATTGCGGGCAATGTGCTGCAACTGGTCCTTGCCTGGATCGCCACGAGCCTGTTTTTGCACAAGCTGCTGCTGCACTATCCGGGCCGCGTCGCCGCACAGCGCGCGGCACGCAAGAAGTGGATCACTGCGCGGCTGGGGGATGTGGCGCTGCTGGCGGCGGTGGTCATGCTCTATGTGCAGTATGGCACCGGGTCGATCACCGAGATCCTGACCGCAGCGCGCCTTGGGGAAGGGCAGGCGATGGCAGGTTGGATCGCGGCCACGCTCGCCTTTGCGGCCATTCTGAAGTCCGCGCAGTTCCCCACCCATGGATGGCTGACCGAAGTGATGGAAACCCCAACGCCCGTGTCCGCGCTGCTGCATGCCGGGGTGATCAACGCGGGCGGTTTTCTGTTGATCCGGTTTGCGGATGTGATGCTGCTGGCACCGGGCGTGCTGGCGGTACTGGCGATGCTGGGCGGGTTTACCGCCCTGTTTGGCGGGCTGGTGATGCTGAGCCAATCTGCGGTCAAAACCTCTCTGGCGTGGTCTACAGTCGCGCAGATGGGGTTCATGATCCTGCAATGCGGTCTGGCGCTGTTCCCGCTGGCGCTGCTGCATATCGTTGCGCATTCGCTTTACAAGGCGCACGCCTTTCTTGCCTCCGGCACTGCGGTGGACGGCGTGGCGGCCATCCGCCGACCCGGGCCTGTGGCCATTCCCAACGGGCTTGCCGTTGGGCGGGCGTTTCTGATTGCGCTGGTGATCTACGCTGCGGTGGCTTTCGTCTTTGGCATTTCCGGTAAATCGCCGCAGGCGATTGCATTGGGCGCCATTCTGATCTTCGGCGTGGCCTACCTTTTGGCGCAAGGCCTTGCGGACAGCGCGCCACGTGTCCTGACACAGCGCACAGCGGCCTATTCCGCGGCGGCGGCGGTGGGGTATTTCACCCTTCAGACCGGCGCGGAGTGGCTGATGGCGGGCACATTGCCTGCGACACCCGCACCCGGTCCGCTGGAATGGGCGCTGATCGCGCTGGCGCTGCTCAGTTTCGGCGTGGTGGCCGTGGCCCAAGCGATGTTCCCGCTCTGGGCGTACCACCCGGCGGCAGCGGGGCTGCGCGTGCATCTGTCCAACGGGCTTTATGCCAATGCCGTCTTCGACAAGCTGCTGGGCGGCTGGTCGACCACACGTTCCTCCTGACTTTTGACAAGGATCATACCGATGAACACCTCTTTTGCGCTTTCAAACGACACCCTTGCCAAAGCCGGTGATGCCGCCGCCCGCGCCATCCCGCCGGTCTGGCCGCTGGCCTCCTCCGTTGCTGTGAACCCGTTTCTGGGCCAGACGGAGGAAAATCTTGCGCAGGTCGGGGCCCGTCTGGGCCGCGTCGGCGGCGTGCCCGTGACCATGCCGCGTGCGTGGTACATGACCCGCCTTCAGGACGGCACCATCACGGATGCCGATATCATCGCAGCGCTGTCTGTGCAGACCGGGAAAGACCTGCCCGATCTGGCGGAGGTCAAACGCCGCGCTGGCATCGCCGCACCCTCCATTGCCCCCCAGCCGACCATCGCGGATCTGGCGGCATCCGCCTCTGGCATCGACTGGCCGGGGATCATTGCGGACCGGTTCGGGCATTGGGCGGCGGGCTACTTCGATCAGGGTCAGGCGCTTTGGGCGGCACCGCGCAGGCGCGGGGCCTATGATGCCTGGCGGCAAACCGCGACCCACGATCTGACGCCTGAGATTGCCGGGCTGAAAGGCTTTGCCCAGTTTGTCAGCGACAGGCCGGATCGGGCAGAGGATGCGCTGGTGCAGGGCGCACAGGCGCTGGGCCTGACGGAGGATGTGCTTGAGACATACCTGCATCAACTGCTTTTTACGCTTGGTGGCTGGGCACAGGTCGCGCGGTATCACCTGTGGCAGGCCGAACTGGCCGGGCAGGGGGACACCACCATAACCGACATCCTGACAGTGCGTCTGCTGTGGGAAGAAGCCCTGCTTGCGCAGTACAAGGCGCAGATCGGTGAGGAATGGGAGGCGGTCAAAGCCGTCCATGCCGTCCCCGTCATCGCGGGCGATGACCTGACCACCAACGCGATCCTGCAAGAAGCATGGGAGCGCGCGGTGCAACGCGACCTTGCGCAGCGCTTTGCCGCACCCGCACCTGATGCCAACCCGGACCGCCCCGCACTTCAGGCCGCGTTCTGCATTGATGTGCGCTCCGAAGTGTTCCGCCGCGCACTGGAGGCCGTTGACCCCGGCATCCAGACGCTGGGCTTTGCAGGTTTCTTTGGCCTGACCGCGTCTCACAAGGGCTTTGCATCGGATGTTGAGGAATTGCGCCTGCCGGTCCTGTTGAACGCGGGCGTCACTTCCACCGCGCGGGGGGATGATCCGCAGGCCGATCAGAACGCCCGGTTCAAGGCACGGGCCAGCCGCGCATGGGGGCGGTTCAAACTGGCCGCCGTTTCCTCCTTCGCCTTTGTGGAGGCAACCGGGCCGATCTATGCAGGCAAGCTGATCAGGGATGCGATGAACATGGCCCCGAACGACGTGCCGGGTGGTCCGGCCCCCCGGCTTGATCCGGCGCTGGGCCTTGCCGCCCGGATCGACGCCGCAGAGACGATCCTGCGCGCGATGTCCTTTACCGAGAATTTCGCCCGTCTGGTGGTGCTGGCGGGGCACGGTGCGAATGTGGTGAACAACCCCTTCGCCAGCGGCCTGCACTGTGGTGCCTGCGGTGGGTATTCAGGGGAAGTGAACGCGCGCCTGCTTGCGGGGCTGTTGAACGCAACGGATGTCCGGGACGGCTTGGCCGAACGGGGCATCACCGTGCCGTCCGATACTGTCTTTTTCGGTGCACTGCATGACACGACCACGGATGCCATGACCCTCTTTGCGCAGGATGTGCCATCGACCACCCATGCCGCTGATCTACGGCAGGCTGAAAGCTGGTTCACATCCGCGGGCGCCGTCACGCGGGGGGAACGCGCCTTGCGGCTGCCCCGCGCAGAGGGGGACAAAGACGTTGCCATCCGCAGCCGGGACTGGGCTGAAACCCGGCCTGAATGGGCCCTTGCCGGGTGCAAGGCTTTCATCGCGGCACCGCGCCACCGGACGGCGGGCAAAAGCATGGAAGGTCGCGCGTTCCTGCATGATTATGACTGGAAGAACGACAAGGGCTTTGGCGTGCTTGAACTGATCATGACCGCGCCTGTGGTCGTGGCCAGCTGGATCAGCCTGCAATACTACGGCTCTACGGTGGCGCCTGACACATTCGGTGCGGGCAACAAGGTGTTGCACAATGTCACGGGCGGGATTGGCGTCGTCGAAGGCAATGGCGGCACGCTGCGCGCCGGTTTGCCTTGGCAATCCGTGCACGACGGTGAGGGCTTTGTGCATGACCCGCTGCGGCTGTCGGTCTGCATTGAGGCGCCGCGCGAGGCGATGGCGGGGATCCTTGAACGGCACGACGGTGTGCGGGCGCTGTTCGACAACCGTTGGCTGCATCTGTTTGCACTGGACGAAAACGGCCAGATGGCATGGCGGTATGAGGGCGATTTGAAGTGGTCAAAGGTGGCCGCGATGGACATGCCTGAGCCCGACGTGAAACTGGCGGGCTAGGCATCACTGCCAGATGCCTCCGCATGCCGTTCGGGGCGGGATGCGGGGGCAGGGATCGCCCAAATCAATTGAGACCTGCGATTCCGGTTCTACCGCCGCCCCGCCGCAGATCGGTTCATTTTCTGCCCAGGAATGGCACATTCCCGCCTTTTTTCGGTGGATTAAGTCCATCTTGCCCAAAAGATCGGGCAAAAGAATCTCAATTAAAACAGAGATGTGACGTGCAATAGGCGGATTTCTGCCTGTATTTTGAACTTTTCCCAAATATCCCCGACTGGAGCCGCAAAGGGTCCCCAATTCGCCGTTAGTGCTCTGGTACTGCGTTGAAAAGGAACACTGAATGCCCGATACCGCTGCCAACCCGCTCGCCACGCCCACCGTCTTCTCCGATATCGAAAACAGAATATACTCAGGGACGGAAGGGGACTACACAGATCTCGGCCACCACGCCTCTCTTGAACTCACGTCTGGCACGATCTCCCTGAGCTTTTCGACGGCATGGCTGCCGGGGGACAAGGCGCTCATTTCCAAGGATGGGTCGGGGCGTGAGGATGGGGGGCATCTGACGGTCTGGATCAAGGACGGCACGCTGGTGGTCACGCAGGAGAGCGCGGACAAGACCGAGTGGCTCAAAGTGCCCAATCTGGTGCTGACCCAGGACAAGACCTATCAGCTTGCCGTCACCTTTGGCGAAGACGGGCTGGAGGTCTGGCTGGACGGCGCGCTGGTCGCGGCGGAGCCGACGTGGAAGCAGGGCATCGACATGAACGACCGCTCGCTGGTGATCGGCGGATCGCGGGCGTGGCGCGACAGCGACAGCAAGGATGCGCATTCGCTGTTTGAGGGTGAGATCGGCAACGTCATGGTCTTTGACCAGCAGCTGGGCGAAGGCCAGATGCAGGCGCTGGCAGCGGC
>NZ_CANMQS010000011.1 GCF_947500075.1 uncultured Sulfitobacter sp.
TTGGGGTGGCGCTTCCTTTCGGCCAAAGATGTCCAGGCTGGGCGCGTGGTAGAGCTATTTGATCTCGCCATTCCCCTTGGTTCGACATTTTATCTGGTTTACCCAGAAGCTCATTCACGGCGACCGAACATTGTTGCCCTTCGAAATTGGATTTTGGGAGAGCTCAAAGTGTCAGAGCGATTTGACTCGCTCTGACGTTTCGATATCCGCAACTAAGCAGCTTGAACTGTCGATTCCGTCCAAGCGTTTGCCTTGAACGCGCTGTCCAATTCCGTTTGGGCCACGTGGTTGGTGTAGTTTGATAGAACCTTCAGAGCCGTACCCAGCACAACTTCCAGAACAGATTGGCGTGAATACCCGGCGGAAAGGAACGCGCTGATCTGCAGGTCGGTCGGCCAGCCACGGCTCTCATTGATGGCGATAGAGAACTGACGCAGAGCCTCAAGTTTCTTGTCCTGAATGGGAGTGTTGTTGCGCAACGCCTTGACCACATCTTCAGATACACCGGCCATTTGCGAGAGCGTTGTATGAGCCGCCATGCAATACTGACAGCCATTTAGACGATTGTTGGTCATCAGAATGATCTGGCGCTCGGTCTCTGAGAGATCGGCCTTGCTGAAGATAGTCGAAAGTGTCGTGTACCCTTCAAGGATAGTCGGGGCTTCGGCCATTGTGGCATATAAATTGGGCACAAAGCCGTAGCTCTTGAGAGATGCCTGTAGGATCGGTTTTGCGGCCTCTGGGGCAGAGTCCATTGTGTGTGTGGGGAAATCGGTCATTTTGCTGTCCTTTCTCGCGGAGATTGCCTGCAAGTCCGCTGGTGAAGATAGTCTTTGGGTCGCGGAGGCTTTCTTGAAAGCGAAAGCCTCCACACTTCATCACGGTTGCTCAGAGTTCACTGATGGGGGTCGTTGCAATTTCGGGCCATTTCGCTTCGGCACCGGCAATCACGTTTGCTTTGTCCTCGAGATACTTTTCGAAGATTGCTTCATTGACGAAAAGGTAAAGCTTCCCGTCGACGATGTCGGCATAGCGCACATCGCCATCGAGCTTTTTGCCGACAAAAACGCCGAAGGCGCAGAACCCGCCAAACTGAGGTAAGTATTGAGCTGGTTCAGCGTCAAACACTGCCTTTGCTTGCTCAGATGCGAAGTAATAATCCATGCCATCATTGGTGGCGGTGTGGACTGCCGTTCCAAGAATAGGTGTATCGCTTTGGAACATGGAAACCGGATCAATGCCGTGCATGCCCAAGGGGTTGCCGTTCAGCGTAAGGCCATTGCCGACGTTGTATTCGTCTGCGGCAAATACGGCTGTCGAAATTGCCAAAGAGACAGACAGGGCTTGGATGAAGGTAGAGAGTTTCATTGGATGTATCCTTTTGGGTAGGGGGTCGGGTTCAGACGGGGTTAGGTTGATTGGCCGATGCGTGTGACGGCCTCATCCGTCCACCAAACGGCGTTTGCGATCATCCGGAAGTTGATCAATGCGGCGAGGTATCCATCGCCTTCAGGGACCTTCGCACCTGCGGTCGCGTCCCGAACCACTGCGACTTCAAAGCCGGTCTCAAGCAGTTCGCGCATATGGCTTTCGACGCAAAGATTGGCCGACATCCCGGCAAGGATCACCTTGTCGATGCCGATTTTGCGAAGCTGGAGGACAAGATCATTCTGCTCCGGCCCGTAAACCTTATGAGGAGAGCAAACGATTGTTTTGCCGTCGTTGATGTATTCTTTGTATTGCGGCATCCAATCTGCGCCTGAACCTTCAAATCCTTCAAGATCCAGGGGGTCCGCACGGTCGAACATCTTGATGCCATGCATGACCCGTTCGAGTGTACCTTCGAATTTCCACTTGTGGTCTTGTGGGTAGTAGTAGTGCGGTGACACGACGACAGGCATGTCTGCCGCCTTGGCGGCAATGAACAAACGCTCCAAGTTGTCGACGACGCCCTGTTCGGAAACGCTTTCCCCCACGACACCCCAGGCAACGCCTTCCGGGTCCAGGAAATCGACCTGAGGGTCTACAACAACCAATGCCGTGCGCTTTGGATCGATCTCCATGTCCATATCGGGCAGCGCCGGATTGTCTGGGTCGGCGTAGGTCGCCCGTGCTTCAGGTGTTGCTGCTTGAGCGACACCTGAAGCGACAGACGCGGCTCCAGCGGCACCGGCAGCGGCAACACCGGTCAAAACCCGTCGGCGGTTGAGATCGACACCTTCGCCGTCGTGCGCGCATCCGCACGTGTGTCCAGTTTTCCTTGTCATAGTAGTCTCCTTTGTTTGTATGAGTGGTGCTGACTGCACCACTCGGGTTTCAGGTCGGCGGCAGTTGGCAAAGCTCGGTCATTCGCGGCAGAGACTGTCGCGTTTCGTGTTTGCAGATTGCGCTTTCCTGTCGGGCAGCGTCTGTTTGAGACGCTGTTGGCGCTTCAGATCATTGCGCCTTCAAAGGCCCAGTGCGCTGAGACCTCTGTGGTCATTTGGGCGGATCGATCCAGACCAATTCAACAACCGCTGATCTTTGGATATGGGAAGGTCGTTGATTGATGCAATTCGACGTTGCATCAGGCCGTTGTCGTAAAATTCCCAGTTTTCGTTTCCGTAGGATCGGAACCATTGATGACTGTCATCGTGCCATTCATAGGCAAACCGGACCGCAATCCGGTTTCCTGTAAACGCCCAGAGTTCCTTGATGAGGCGATAGTCCAACTCGCGTGACCACTTTTCGGTCAGGAAGCGGATGATTTCATCGCGGCCTTGAACAAAGCTGGCGCGGTTCCTCCATACGCAATCCGGCGTATAGGCCAGCGCCACCTTCTCCGGCCTCTTGGAATTCCAGCCGTCTTCAGCCAGCCTTACTTTCTGAGTGGCTGTTTCATATGTGAACGGTGGGACGGGTGGTCTGGTCATCTTTAATCCTTCACGAGTGTTTGGCCCTGGAGCGTTTTTTTCAAAGGGCAGTCGGAGAAGCGAAAACCAGCCCGAGTAAGCGGCATTCAGGTTGGCGGGGGGGAAACGCCAAGGGGAGGTGCGAATGCCGTGCGGGACGTGCATGGCTCTTCGGGTGGTCATTGCGGCTTCTCCGTCTGCTGCGAGATGGGGTGCCGGAGGTTACTAGCAAAGGCCCTGCGGTGCATCTCGTTAATTCATGATCAACAAGTACCGGCTCTTCGGTTTGGGGGCGCGGCAGTTTCTGCCAAGCTTTTGGCAATTCCTGCCAGCTTGCCGTTCTGTCCCTGCAGCTAGGACAGCTGCCTGTACCGGGCCGGGGCTTGACCGTTCCAGCGTTTGAAGGCTCTGCTGAACGTGCTTTGTTCGGAGAAACCGGTGAGGAACGCAATTTCCGAAATGGAGCATGAAGTCGCTGAAAGCAGTTCGTGGGCAAGCGCGGACTGCGCATCCTGAACAACATCCCTGTAGGAGAGACCTTCGTCTGCGAGACGGCGGTACAAGGTGCGTTCGCTCATCCCCAATTGGCGCGCAACCTCGCTTGCCAGTGGAATGCCACTGCTTAGCTTGGTTGACACCTGACGTATCAACTTCTCTTTGAGAGATGATTCATTGGACAACCGCGCAATTTCGTCGTCGAGATGCTGTGTTAGAAAGTCAGATATGCCCCTGTCCCCCAACCGATTGGGCAATTCCAGCATATCCCTTTGAACCGCAATCGCATTCTTTTCGGCACCGAACCTAACTTCACACTCAAAGAAGTCTTGGAGCCGAACAGGATTGTCGCGGCACCGATGCCTTAGGCAAACATAGTTCAGGCTCAAACGAGGTCCGCAAAATGCTTTAATGCTCTTGGCAACAGCGGCAAGCGCACATTCATCGCGGATCTGCAATGCGGGGTGTTCAAGCGTAAGCGCCTCGAAAACAAAAATGGCCGGGTCGTCCTGTTCCAACAGTTGATAGGCCGCCGTATCAGTGACGAGCCTGAAATACCGTTCAAGACGAACCAACGTGTCCCTCAGTGTCGGCGCAGATTTGGCGGCAAGGCCCAGGGCTCCCATGTCATCAATCCTGAACGTATCCGCATACTGAAAAACGAGCTCGGTTACGTCGTCGCAATAGTCGCAAATCCAGTCGATCAGATCGAAATAGACACTGTCTGGAACCTTCGCACCTGTCTGTCTGCCAAGGCTGTGAATAACGCGGTCTCCAGCAAGAACGCACCCATCGGGTCTAAGGTCCAATCCCGAAGCGCGCGCAAACGTGGTCGCAAAGGCAGAAGTTACGCTTGCCATTGTCTGACTGTCTTCCCCCCAAAACAATCGCGACGGTTCCACGTCGACCCAAGTCTCCGAATCAGCAAGACTATATCACTAATGAGACATTTGGGTTGAGCGACGCTCGGATGTTCTTGTCGCCACAATTTCAATGACATTCAACAGTCAAACTACCTGATCGAACCACGATCCGTAGAGCGATGGTCGGCGGGCGCGAGCGACGCGAAACGGAAGGGCTACAGATCAGCAGCATCCTGCACTTATATTAACATAAGATTGATTATGCGAAAATTATTAAGCAATTGATTCTATGATATAAAAGTCCTGTTTCTTCCGACTCAGATGCCCTTCTACCAATATGAGCCTCTCAAGTTTGTAACTTTATTCCCAGCCTCGCCGAATATCGGTGCGATGACATTCGGGACAATGAACTGGAGAAGTTGGCCGGTAGATGAGGCGCGCCTCGCGTTTCTCGTCTTCGTCGAGCACTTCGTTCTCGAAACGGTGACCACAGTTTTTGCAGCGGAAGCGAACAGTTTCAGTCATAACTCACCCCCGCTTGTTCGAGAAACTCGGCCCAAAGGGTTTCAGCTGCCGTCTCCGGGGTCAGCCGCTCGGGCTCGCCGCTAAACGACATCATCGAACCGCCGCGCAGAAAAAGCTGGTACTCGTCTGCTTCGATGAAGAAGCCTCCCTGCGCAGTATTCTGGGGCGCGTTCTCGGAGAACGAGTAGTAAATGTCACCAAACCCACCATGCCCATTGGTGAAATGGACAGTGATGTGTGCGGCGCTGCGATCCCGAGCGCGGTTGACGATGGTGCCGCCAAACGATGTGGGTGATCGCGAGACAAAACGCCCTCGTAAATCGTCAATGGTATCGATTTCGGCAATGGCGCGCTGGAAATAGTCCCGGATCGCCGCGAACGCCGCCTCGCGGAATTCACTGCGATCGATTTCATCGAAGTCGCGCTTCACACGGTAGCGGCGCTCGGTCGTAACCGCATCGCTATGGTCCTTTGGCTTTGCAACAGGAGTTGCATTTGGCTCTGCATCTCGTATCTCAGTAATGCGCCGCAGAGCTTTCGCGATATCAAGATATGCGTTGTTGGCGTTCGTCCACTCGCTGACAGGCTTGCCGTCATGCGGCAGCGCCTTGAGACTGCGCAAAGGCGACGATGTCCAGTCGCAGGGCTCGATAATGATCGGCACAACACGGGCTTCTTGCGCGTCATGCCGCTGCAACGCCCGCTGCATTTCACGTTCGAAGCAGTAGTCGGAAGCGAGAAAGTCAGGACTGACGAGCAATAAGAACAACTCGCAGGCTTCCAGCTCTGCAGCGATCTCGCCATCGATTTCGCTACCGGCAAGGATGTCCCGGTCAAACCAAGTCTCCAGAAGCCCATCGCGGCGAAGCATGGCCAGATGTGTATGCAGACGCTCAAGTGCTGCGCCGTCCTTGTGCGAGTAGGAAATAAATGCCTTCATGCCAATCTCTCCACGCCTGTCAGTGCTTTTTGTCTCGCGGCGGGAAAGGATCGCGGCCCGGTGCGACCGTATCAGAGTCGCGCCACTTCCCGTCCCGGCCTTGAATACGGACTTCCCCGCCGCCTTGATTGGCTACCGTGCGCTTTGCGGCGGCTTCCGCTTCGCGCTGCGTTCCATGGACGCTGCTCGCCCGGTCAGCGCCGGGCGCCCTCACAGCCCAGCCTTTCGGATGCTTCGTTACGTACCTGTCTGTCATTGCAACCTCCTGCTCTTGACATCGATTCTTGATAAGTATATAAACTATACCCATATAGTTTTAATGTCAATAGTGTAACTAGTCAGTCTTGCGGGAAGGAGGCAACCATGAAGGTGCACGGCAAAGAGCTCATCCTGAGCGCTTCCGACCTCGTCGGGCATTTGAATTGCGCGCATATGACCGAGCTTGATCTCGGTGTGGCCAGCGGCGCTCTCAAGAAGCCGTCGTCTTGGGACCCCCTCCTTGAAATCCTGCGCGAGCGCGGGCGGCGCCACGAAGAAAGCTTCATCGAACACCTTGAGACCGAGGGCCTAACGACGCGCGTCATTGATGGCGTGGACATCACCGCGGACGCGGTCGCCGCAACGAACGCCGCCATGGCCGATGGTGTAGAGATTATTGTGCAAGCCGCTCTGCAGCATGGCCTTTGGGCTGGGCGCGCAGACATACTCAGGCGTGTCGAAAAGCCGAGTGAACTCGGTGAATGGTCCTACGAAATCATAGACACCAAGCTCGCCCGTGAAACCAAGGCAGGTTCAGTCCTCCAGCTCTGTCTCTATGCGGACCTGCTTGAGAATGCGCAGGGAGTGGCACCAGAGTACGTGTATATCGTTGCGCCTTGGTCGAATTTCGCGACGCAGGAGTTCCGGTATGCGGACTATGCCGCCTATTTCCGGAAGGCCAAGGCCGCGATCGAAGAGGCAACTGCAAGCGATGCGCCGCCAGCCCTCTATCCGGAGCCAAGGGAGCACTGTGATATCTGCCGCTGGCGCGAACGTTGTGATGCGCGCAGGCGTGAAGACGACCATCTGTGCCTTGTCGCTGGGATTAGCAAAAACCAGCAGACAGAGCTTCAAGAGAACGGGATTTCAACCGCGGCGGCGCTTGCAGCTATGCCGGTGCCAATGCCCTGGAAACCGCAGCGCGGCGCTCCGCTTTCCTATCATAAGGCGCGCGAGCAAGCGCGCATACAGATTGAGTCCCGTGCTGCGGGCGAGACGCTCTATGAGCTTCTACCCGTTGTGGACGATATCGGTCTGTGTCTATTGCCGGAACCCTCGGCGGGTGACATTTTCTTCGACATCGAAAGCGATGCCTTTGTCGGCGAGCATGGCCTCGAATATCTCTTTGGCTACAGCTACCGCGACGAAAATGGAGCGTGGACCTACAAAGCCGATTGGGCTTTTGACCGCGAACAAGAGAAAGCGATCTTCGAGCGTTTTGTGGATTTTGTTGCGGAGCGGCAGAAGGCCCATCCTGATCTGCACATCTATCATTACGCCCCCTATGAGTCAGGCGCCCTCAGACGGCTAATGGGTCGCTACGCCACCCGTGAGTCCGAGATCGATGACATCCTGCGCGGCCATGTGCTGGTCGATCTCTACGCTGTCGTGCGCAATGCGCTGCGCGCTGGCGTCGAGAGTTATTCGATCAAGAAACTGGAGCCACTCTATGGATATGTCCGGAATACGGACCTGCCCGACGCCAACCTGGCACTGGCAAGCCTTCAAGCCGGACTTGAACTCGGTGACATTGAAGCCGTCAGCGCCGAAGTCCGTGCGACTGTGCAGTCCTATAACGAGGATGACTGCATCTCCACCATGGCACTGCGGGACTGGCTGGAAGAGCAGCGGCAAGAACTGATCGCTTCAGAGACAGACGTTCCTCGCCCAGAGCCTTCAAATCAACAAGTCAGCGAAGAGCTAACGGAGCGCCAGGAGGCTATCCAAGCGCTGATCGAGCGCTTGACTGGCGACATTTCCGCCGACATCGAAGAGCGGAGCGCTGAACAGCAGGCGCGTTGGGTTCTGGCCTATCTACTGGACTGGCATCGGCGCGAGCAGAAGGCGACCTGGTGGGAGTATTTCCGACTTGCCGATCTTACTGCCGACGAGCTGATCGACGAGCGCGTTGCGCTTTCCGGCCTGAGCTTCATCGGGACAGTTGACCAAACCAAGACGGGTATACCGATCGACCGATACCATTTTATACAGCAAGACACCGACCTGCGCGGCGAGGAAGGTTTGCGACAAGTGGGCGGCGACCCCATCGGCACAGCGGTCATGATCGACAGCGAGGCGCGTACAATCGACATCAAGAAATCCAAACAAACGGCGGGTATTCATCCTGCAGGTGTGTTTTCTTTCAAGAATTTCGATCACAAGGAACAGGCGGACGCGCTTTTCCGCATCGGAGAGCATGTTGCCGAACACGGGGTCATTGGCGATGGACCTTACCAAGCTGCGCGGTCACTGCTTCTTCGTGAGCCCCCACGCCTTGGAGCTTGGCCCATTCGGCAGACCGAAGAACTGCCCCTCGATGCAGGCGTGCGGATCGCCGATTTCCTCGAAGATGGAATCCTGCCCATTCAGGGTCCGCCCGGTACGGGCAAGACGCATACGGGTGCCCACATGATTTGCCGTCTTGTCGAGCGCGGGAAGAAAGTCGGGATCACAGCAAACTCACACAAGGTCATCCGCAATCTGCTCAGCAAGGTGGTCGAGGTTGCGGACAAGCAGGGTATCGCGCTCACTTGTATCCAGAAACCCGGAGAGCGGGAACCGGACCAGGACCGGCTAGTCTTTGCCCGCAAGAACGAGGATGTGTTCTCTGCTCTCGCCACAAACCGCGCCCATGTCGCGGGCGGGACAAGTTTCCTTTGGTCTCGCGCCGATGCCGCAGACACAATCGATGTGCTGGTGGTTGACGAAGCCGCACAGATGTCGCTGGCCAATGTGATCGCCGTGTCGCAAAGCGCCCGCACTTTGATCTTGCTCGGCGATCCGCAGCAACTCGATCAACCGACGCAGGGCTCTCACCCCGACGGAACCGGTGCCTCATCGCTGCAGCATATTCTCGGCGAAGAGCACACGATCGCGGAAGATGGGGGCTTGTTCCTCGAACAAACTTGGCGCCTGCATCCCGATATCTGCGCGTTCAACTCTGAACTGTTCTACGACGGCAAACTTGGCGCCAACCCAGACTGTGTGAAGCAAAAGATCAATGCCAAAGGACCAATCGGCGGCAGTGGCCTGCGC
Organism: uncultured Sulfitobacter sp.; assembly: GCF_947500075.1. GTDB lineage: Bacteria > Pseudomonadota > Alphaproteobacteria > Rhodobacterales > Rhodobacteraceae > Sulfitobacter. The sequence goes on from NZ_CANMQS010000011.1 coordinate 9,009, forward strand.
TACCTGCCGGTACAGCATTCCGGCAATCAGAGCTCTTCTATTGAGGAAGCAGACGCTACCGGGAAGCTGGTAAACGACATCCTTGCCAGTCAGCCTACTTGGATCGATCGCGACGGCGATGAGCATCTTGTTACAATCGAAGACATCCTGATCATTACACCCTACAACGCGCAAGTATTTGAGATTCAGCAGCGTCTGCCTGGCGCCAGGGTCGGAACCGTAGACAAGTTCCAGGGGCAGGAAGCGCCGATCGCCATCTACTCTATGGCAACGTCAAGCTACGCTGACGCGCCGCGCGGTATGGAATTCCTATACAGCGCCAACCGCTTCAACGTTGCGATCTCACGCGCCCAATGCGTCGCCATACTGATCGCCTCCCCTGAAGTGTTCGAGGCCGACTGCAATACCCCTCGCCAGATGCAACTGGCAAACGGGTTCTGCCGCTACCTGGAACTAGCAGAGACGCTTTCTGTTTAGTTTCGAAAGCCTTACACTGTCACAAGTGCCGCACTCGTCCGTTTTCATCAATTTCCAGCACAGGACCCACGCGCTCGAAGACAGAAGCAGACGATTCAAAATGCGTCATTGTATCAAGGGTGAAGCGGCCTTCGAGAAGATGAACATCGGTCCTTTCACCGCCTCCCTCCGATGAGAAACCGGCGTCGATGCCAATCCCGCCTCGGTCGGTCAGTAGATAGCGGGCATGAAAGTTCAGTCCGCCGGTTTTCTGCCTCCAGCGCAAAACCTTGATCTTCATCCCAACTGGAATCACGCCGCCGAATTTTCGTACCGCTTCACGTTCTATAGCGGCGGCGTCGGGGCAGTGTCCGTGTTCGCAATAGTGGATTTGGAAGTCTATCTCAGCCCCTCGAATGTGGTTCAGGAGTTCCCGCAGCGTGCGCTGATACTTTGCATTAAATGGGTCATAGTATTTGTCGACCAACAAGACATGGCGCGCGCAACTCAGCAAGGGAGCGACAGCACTTGTTATCGAGGCGGCTTCGCGGGGCACGCTGATGCTTCGTACGACTTCGAACAGAGGATGTGTTTCACTTACATCGTCCACTGCGACCACTTCTGGTACACCGGAAACGGTATCTCTCGCCACAATCGCGCGAAAGGGCGCGGCGGCATGTTCTCGCACGGCATTATCGAGCCACGTGCCACCGTCTGGATCATAGGGCCGACCGGCCCGCACAGATGCATGCGCCTTCAAAAGCCGCAACTTTTCGATGACACGCTTTTTTTCCACGGGCGGCAAGTCCGCCGCGGCTTCAATTGCCATAGGAAGCCACTTTTTCGGAAACTGCGACAAGAGACGTCCTCGATCGAACCCAAAAAGCTCGGCCAGGTATCGGCACGTCTTCCAATCTTCTGCAATGGCCGCGGGCTCTACCGCATATTCATAATGCATTAGAAGAGTTCCTCAGCCCGCTCATCGAAGAAGCCATGAGGCCATCGGTCGCGGAACTCTCCTTCTTCATCCACTCTCAGCGGTCGGAACTTGACACCATCGAGGCCGCTTTCAACGTATATTACTGAAAGATCATCTGGAGTGAGCCCTTCTACACCGGGCGGCAGCTCATTGTCCGTTTTCTCACGGATACGACGCAGCAGTCGAAGCATGATGTGTTCGCTATGCGTCTCTATCAAAAGGCTGCGCTCAGGCCCAACTGCCGGCTGCGGACCCTGCGTCGCTTCAATAAAGAGATCGCCTAGCCCAACTTGGATAGCCGGATGAATATGGAGTTCGGGCTGCTCAATCGCTATCAGCCCCTCAGGATCCATCAGGCACGCAACAACGACAGGCACCATCTGAGAGATACCTACCCCGACGTCGCTCGGAGCAACCAACACCCCTTTGTTCAGATCGAGAAGTCGAAACTCCTTGACGGACTTTAGCGACGCGTAGAGCTCCTGCAAATCGCCAAGGTCGTCCTCACCAATCCCTCGCTGAAAAAGCTGATGAAACCGGCTGGTGTTGGGGACTTGTTTGAAAGCCGTCTGCTGCAGCTGGTAGCCGGTACGCAATTTCAAATCCGACGAGAGCCAGTTATTCACACTTTCAAGCAAGTGTTCGGTCGTCTGAGAATTCAGCACATCCCAAGCGGCGAGGCCCTGTGCCCAACGGGACTCGTCAGGTGAAAGGCGCGGACGGTATGCTCGACTAGGAATTTCTCGGAGTGGCCCAATATAAGTCAGCGACTTTAGGTAGTCGCGTAAGATTCGGACAGGGCCAAGAACCATCTCGTCCAGAAGCGCGCTTAAACCTGCACGGCGATATGTCTCTAGGTCGAGTTCGTCGGCGGCGCGCAGTTCGTCGCTGTCTGACAGGCGCGGAACAGACGCTCCACGCGCATAACGCATCCGGATCAAGTTCTTGTCGAGCTCAACCAAATCGAGCGCAAGCGGACGGTCCAGATCGGGCAAGGCTCCGAATTCTGTATCCACCTTGACCCGAAACCGCACGCGGTCGTTGACTTGTGCATCCGCCACGATCTGACGGGAAAGCTCATAGAGTTCTATGCCGAGCGGCGACTTAAACGGGTCGCCCTTCTCAGCCTCCGGATCATATCCAAGCGCGGTTGGTAACCCTTCTTCCCAGTCTTCCGGCTCGTCGTCCGGATGAACCAGTTTTTCCAGCATCGGGTGCTGCCAATTGATATCGATCAGCTCGGCCTGACCTTCCTGAGGCGGGGACCGGAGAGTGGCCAGTTCGTCGCCGTTGTGTTCGACCGACATCTTCGCGACATAGGGGCCTTGGAGGAGATCGCTCCAGGCAACCTCGATGCCGATGCCCACCTCCTGCACGACGGCGTAGGTTTTCAGTTCCGTGTTTTCACCCGCGATGTATTGCACCGGCAGGCTTGTGAACTGCGGGTCTGACAAGTTGCCGCCAGAATTGAGCGGCAGTCGGTCGCTGCCCTGATCGTCACCGATATCGAGATGCACCTTGATGTGGATGGACCGACCGGTCTCATGCCCATGGACGAGGTTGGCAAAGCCACCGAGGTCAGTGAGGCCACCGGCGATCGTCTGGTCAGGGTCGGGGTTGTTGCGCTCGATTACTTCGCGCAGGTAGTGCAGCGCCTGCAGGATCGTACTTTTGCCCGCGCTGTTCGGGCCGAAGAGCAGCGTGATCGGCTTCAGGTCAATACTTTGGAGCGTGCCAATGCCCTTGAAGTTCTTAATTTCGATCCGGGTCAAACGCATGTCGGCACCTCAGAGTTCGCCGCGGAAGGCACGTTGTGACAAGGACTCGAAAAGATCTTCCCCGGAGCCATCCGGCGTTTGAGATTTGGCTTCAATTGCCCTCGCTTTCTGAAGCATGGCGACGAATCTGAGTTGCTCGGCCATTGGGGGCAAATTGATTTCCAGTTTTCGGATGATCCCGAGATTCAGGCCGTCCATGATCGCGCCCTTGTTGAAGGACTTGATCTGACGAATGATAAGCGGATCGGAATGGATCGCAAAGGAGAGGACTTCCGGGTGGATCAAATCCTTGTTGCAGGTAATCGTGGCAAGGTGCTTGGTCGTGATCGCTTCCGGTATGTCGTCTGGCACGACTGCGGAGCGACCGGTGGTGCCCATTATGGTGATTATTACGTCGCCTGGGAAAACCGTGTAGCGACGCAGTTCCTCGTACTTGGACGGCGTTATGAAGCGTCGTTCGGACCAGGCGAACTTGTTCTGCACCGCGTTGTCGATACCGAGGACCGCAATGCCCTCATCAACGAATTCGCCATGGCGAAGCGCACTGCCAAACGGTCCTGACCGGATCGCGCCCTTCCGATCTTCGGCAAGCACATCGATTTTGAATGGCTTCCATTTGTTATGGTTGGGATTGAGATGCCCAACGGTATGGACATAAGCCGACCTTAAAAAGTCACGTACCGCTTCAAGGAGGCGCACTCGCTTTCGCCGGATGCCGTCCGCTTTGTCAAGAATCTCTACAATCCGCCGTTGTTCACCAATTTCTGGAAGAGGTATTTTCAGATCTTCCAGAAAGTTGCGCGGCACGCGCTTTTGACCGGCGCTTCCGGTCATGCGTTCCTCGCCCTCTAACCTTATTCGACGAAGGCGAAGAAAATGAAGGAGATAGCGAGGGTCGGAAATGTTTTCTCTGCTGCGGATCACATGGAATTCGGTTGATCCGAAAGCAAAGTCGGTTCGCGTTTCCGCTAGCGCAATTTTACCGTTCTCAAAGCATGGTGTGATCTTTGCGACCAGAACATCTCCGGATCGAAAAGACGTGTAGCCCTTGGCTACCTCTTGGTGAGGTCGCGCCTCCGTAACTTCTATACGCCCATCCTCATGGACGGCTTGCATGGGGACAAAATCGTAGAGTTGCTCTGGATCAATCTCGCCAACCTTTGGAGCCTTTGGATTCACGAAAGCAGCTTCTTTGAGGCTTACCGCTTCGGTCATCAAAGCAGCTCCTCAAGTTCGGCAAGGTCACCGGCGATTTCATTGTTCAGCCGGTTCATTCGACTGAGGATTTCATGGGGGGGCTCGTAGTCCTCTTCTTCGTAGACGCGCTCCTTGTACCGACTTAGCGAGAGGTCATAGCCAGCTTCCTTGATCTCGGTAGCCGATACAAAGAATGCCTTCGAGGTTCTGTCCGTATCCTTCGCCGGGTTGCGGGAGCGCCAGCTGGCAAGACAATCCGGCAGGTCGTTCTCTTTCACCGGATCGCGCTTGTCGTCGAGCGAGAGACCATCGGCCTCGACGTCGTAGAAGAAAACGTTGTCGGTGCGTCCGCCTTTGGTGAAGACTAGGATGCCGGTGGACACACCCGCATAGGGCCTGAACACGCCGCTGGGGAGAGAGATCACGGCTTCCAGCTGGTTTTGGTCGACCAGCAGCTGGCGCAGTTGACGGTGCGCGCCGGAGGAGCCGAACAGCACCCCATCAGGCACGATCGTCGCCGACCGGCCGCCGGTGTTCAGCATGCGCAGGATCAGCGCGAGGAAGAGCAGCTCGGTCTTCTTCGTCTTGACCTGGCGCAGCAGCCCCGAATGCACGTCCTCGAAGTCGAGGCTGCCCTTAAAGGGGGGATTTGCAAGGATCACGTCGAAACCCTCGGTCGCCTGGCTCGGATACTTGTCCGTGAAGCCGGTGCTGAGCGTGTCTTGGTAGTGGATATCTGGATCATCCACCCCGTGCAGCATCAGGTTCATCGCCGCGATCCGCAGCATGGTCGCGTCGAAGTCGAAGCCATGGAACATGTTGCTGCGGATATGAGCGCGGTCCTCGTCGCTGAGCTTGTCGCCGATATAGATCTTCTCGACATTCCCGTTGTCCGGATCGGTCTCCTCAATCACCGCCTCAGGCGAGGTATAGGTTTCGAGCAGGTATTCCATGACGCTGACAAGGAAGCCGCCTGTGCCGCAGGACGGGTCGCCGACAACATCTGTCGGCTTCGGCTCGAGCAGATCGACCATCAGCCGGATGATGTGGCGCGGCGTGCGGAACTGGCCGTTGATGCCAGCCGTCGTCAGCTTGCTGAGCAGGTACTCGTAGAGGTCGCCCTTGGTGTCACCCTCGGTCAGCGGCAGCTCGTGGATCATGTTGACTGCCTTCACCAGAAGCCCCGGCTTCTGGATCATCAACTGCGCGTCCTTCATGAACTCGGCAAAGGCCGTGCCGCTGGCAACGGTGCTACGGAAATGCGGGAAGACTTCGTCGCGCACGAGTGGTAGCATCTGGTCGGACCCCAGGTGCCGGAACTGCGACCAGCGCAGGTGCTGTTCGTCTTCCTTGAAGCGGCGCGTGAAAGGCTTTCCGCTCCGCTTCTGGCGGTTCTCGTCCCGCGCCTCATTGATGTCGAGGAGGCGCGCGTACATCAGGAACGTGATCTGCTCGATTACCGAAAGCGGGTTGGTGATCCCGCCCTGCCAGAATTCCGTCCAGAGCGCGTCGACGCGCCGCTTGAGATCACCCGTGATCATTGTTGTTTCCTCTCATTCGGGTTTTCGTCTTTGCGCTCGTCGACCTCGGGGCCAAAGGAGCGCACAATGTTGATAAGATCGGCAATGTCTGCCTCGTCATGGAACACGCCGTCCGGACCGTCGGCATCGACCACTGTGAAAGGGTCGTCGTAGAGCCGCTCGATCTCAATTGTGCCGTACCGTGCGATGTGGTTCTGCAACAGCGCAAGGAAGCGTGTCTGCTTCGCGCTGAGCTTCGGATGCTTCTGGACGAAGGCGGTGAATTTTTCCCGCACCGCTTCGGGATCCATCCCCACGATCATCCGGATCGCGAGATAGAGCGGTCCTGCAGTCTCGCTGAAGAACTCCTCAAGATGCTCACGCCGCACGTCTGGGTGTTGAGTTAGAACGAGCGATACGAGCGAGTCGATTTCGCGGTCGGACACTGCTTCGCCGGCACGGATCTTCTTAAGGACGGGGTCCGTCTCGAAGTGCTTCTTGAGCTCACCCTCGATGATTTGCTGATAAGCCTTCATATCGACCGTCCTCAAGGTGGTCGATCGACGGGCAAGCTGCATCTGGCTCGCATCCTCAGTGACATCGATCACCTTTGGCGGGACACCGCCCGCGCCACCCCGGGCGCGGTGATGCATGATCTCGCGCAGCGGTTCGCGCACTTCTTCGAGATCGGCAACATTGACGTCCGTCCAGAAGCTATCGGACTTCACCCGCTTGATGACATCAGCCTTTTCGCGCACAGGATTGAGGTGCATCTGCAGGACGCCCAGGCGGTCAAGAAGTTCGATCTTCAGATCGGCGAGCGCACCGGCACCGCGCAGCACGGCAATTTGCATGCGGGCAATCAACAGATCAAGAGCCAGCGCATCCCCTTTGCCCCGTATATCCCGCCACTGCATGAGAGGTGCGATCTCCTGGCGAAGACGCGCAACGGTCGTCGGAGCAAAGACCTTCAGCGTACCGGCCTCCGACAATGTGCGCTTTTCTTTCCACTTCTCAAGCACCGCGATCGACTCTTCGGGGAGGTCTTCTATGTCCTTCGCAATGAGGCCGATGATCTGCTCCGCAATGTTGGGCTCACTCTTGTTCAGCGCCGTCTCGGCAAGCTTGATACGTTCTTCAAAGACAAGCTGCGCAAGCGGCTTTGCCTGCGTCGGCTCGGCGGGTTTGTAGCCCATCTCGAAGCGCGCAAAGTTGCCCCAATGATCGAAGATGCGAAAGACCGACTTATCTTCGCCGGGTCCAAAGAGGTCCTCGCACAGACGTGTGCCCCGCCCGATCATCTGCCAGAACTTTACAGGCGACTTTACCGGCTTCGCGAAAACAAGATTCAGGATTTCAGGGATGTCGATCCCGGTATCGAGCATATCGACCGAGATCGCGATCGTAAGATCGTTGTTCGTTCCCTCGCCTTTGAAGTCATCGATCAGCTGCTCCGCCCTTGGATCATAATTGTCGATGACCTGGCAGAACTTGCCAGCATATTGCGGATACATCTCATCGAAGAGCTGTCGCATGAGCATGGCGTGTTGATGGTTGCGAGCGAAAATGATGCTCTTTCCCGGGACTTGGCCGGTCGCATCCCGCAACCCATTTTCCATGAGATTGCGCAGGATGGCGCGGTTCGTGTCCCTATTGTAAATGATCTTATCAATCTGCTCGGACGAAAAGTCGTATTGCGACGGATCTTCGCCCTGCTCTTCGAGCTCTTCGATTTGTTCCGGAGACAGACCGTCGAGGCGGATACCTTCACGTAAAAACTGAGTTGTGTGTTCGAAGACTTCGAAGGGTGTTAGGTACCCTTCTTCGACCGCGAGGTTCAAATCATAATTCGAGGTGGGCAGTTGGCCCTCACAGTCAAACAAACTGAACGTGCTGCGGGTCACGAAGTGAACCGGCGTCGCCGTCAGACCGACCTGGTGACAGTCGAAGTAGTGAAAGATGTCGCCGTAGACGTTGTAGATACTGCGATGGGATTCATCGGCGATAATTAGGTCAAAGAACCCCGTATCGAAGGACTGGAACACCTTTTGCATCGCCGGGTAGGTGGCAAGGAAAACCCGCTCGCTCGCATTGGATTTTACCCGCGAAGTGACGATACGCGTCGGCTCAGAGAGGAAATCGTTGAAGGCGTTCTTGGCCTGTTTGCGCAATTCTTTGCGGTCGCACAGGAACAGCACTCGCTTCACCCATCCTGCGCGGATCAGCAAGTCTGTCAAAGCGATCGCAACACGCGTCTTGCCGGTGCCGGTGGCCTGAACAACCAGCGCTTTGCGATGCTTCTTCGTGAACCGCTCTGATACCCGCTTGATGGCCTCAAACTGGTAAATTCGATCAACGATAGTTTCGTTAATCTCTATGGTATCGAGCGGCTCTTTCTGCTGCCGCTGATAATTCGCGAGGTGTTGCAAGCTGTCCTTGGAATAGAACCCATAGAGCTTACGAGGCGGGTAGTCCTGGGCGTCATCCCAAATCCAGATGTCAAACCCGTTGGTGTAGAAGATAACAGGACGGTGCTTGTGCTTCTTCTCCAGGCTATCCGCATAGAGCTTGGCCTGATGGCGCCCGCTTTCCGCATCGGCCGCGGTCTTCTTGGCCTCAATAACGGCTAGAGGATTGCCGTTGTCATCCCAGAGCACATAATCGGCATAGCCGATGCCGGTCTTGGTCGGCTGACCGTCCACTTCAACTTCTTTGCCAACTTGTTCTGTGTTGCTCAGCCCTTCACCAACATCCCAGCCAACGCTCGCCAGAAGGCTATCGATCAGGCGCGTACGCGTTTCGGCCTCGCTGAAGTGCAGTTCATCCGCGGCGCTCTGCGCCGATGCCGCCAATTTCTTCAGCTCTGCGGCTTCCTGCTCCGTTTCTAAAGCCGTTGCTCGTGCTTCTTCGAGCTCGGCAAGAAGCACATCCATTTGGGCTTCCTGGGCCGCGAGCTTTTCAAGGATGCGGCGCTTTTCCTTCGCCTCTGCCTGGCCCGGTGCCGCAGGTTGCACAAAGGCAGGTAACTGATCAGCCTTTTGCTTTCCGTACTGAATGCAAAGCCAGCGCGCGAGATCGTGGGCTTCTTTGAGAAGCCACAGGGCATGCTGCGCACGAACGGGCTCCCCATGGGCAGCCTTGTTGCCATGCATGCGTAGGGCGTGGAGCTTATCCAACACCACTTTTGGCGTGATCGCCTCGAACGCATGGTTCTTGAGCAGATCAACGAAGGTCGGCTGCTCCGGCTTGGGAAGTTTCAGATCGCGATAGATGTCCTTGGTCAAATTCTCTGCATACAGACGCAGCTTGACGAGCGCGCTTGCCGCGTCGGCATGCGCATAAGACTCGGCCAGCGCCCCGAGCTGCGCAAGCTCAGGCCAGTTCTGTCGAAGGATTTCGAAGTTCACAGATTTCATGCCATCGCCTCCATGAGCGCGGCATCAAATTCAGCACGGTTGGCCACTACCACCGGAATCTCATGCGGGTTATCGAGCTTGTCGGCCACATCAAGGCGCAGCCGTTTCTGAAAATAGTAAAGGAGGGCCTTGCGAACCGGCACCTTCACCTGCCCGCCACGCATCGCGTAGTCTTGGGCAATCACAGCCTGTTGGCTTTCGCTCAGCGCCGGGTTGGGCGCGAGCAAAACTTGGAACCGGTCATGCCACAGACGGTCATCTGCAGAACCTGCTCCGGCTGCCGCCGGGTTTCTGGTCTTGAGACACCGAGACAGGATGAAGTCCTTGAACTTAAGATCGATGTAGCAATAGGCACGCACGTGCCAACGTAGACCGTCATGACCGAATGAATGCGGCGTGATGCGTCGCCACTCGGGCGCAGGCCGCTTCACGCTCATCGATTGGTAACGGATTTCGAGAGACTGCCCTTCGCGAATTGCCGCCAAGACGGCGCGGAGGACCGGGACATCGATGCTTCGATGCGGAATTGGCATCGCATCAAATTCAGGCGCGGCAGCGAGCCAGGTTTCTTCCGGACCGTCATGGGAGCGCGTTAGAGCCCGAAGATGCGCGAGGTAGGTCGAGGCATCCGGCTCAAGGAAAACCGGCTTGAAGGCTTGCGACGCGCGATAGCGCTTCGCGCTTTTGTCGTATTGGAGGTTGCCCGGCGCCTTCTCTTCATAAAGTGTGAGGTCCTTGGAGGCCTGAGGCACCGACACACCGAACTGCTCGATGATGTCAGCACGGTTGATCCCGCCCTCCCAAAAGAGGCGAAACTCAATAAATTCCAACCGTTTTTCGACACCCCAGCGCATCGCTGCGTTACTCCATTCCTTGCGGCATCACCGATTCACTTGGGTTCGTTGATTGCCATATTTACTATATGGGTATAGTTTTTATACATATCAAGCCTTTTGTCAAGATCATTCGTTGCCTCCCGCCGCGGAGCAAGGCTGCATCGAACGGTTGGTTCAGAACGTGAGGCTTGAAAAGACTGGCAAATTCCTGAGGCGCTCAACCACCGTGGACGTGGGCGCAGCCAGGTCGATGGTTGCGAACCGCACAAGATGCCCCTGCAAAGCGGCGGCTTCGTCCACATCTAAGCCGATCGCCGGATATAGCAGCATGCCCTCCGAGCCCAGCGAGCGCGGATCATCTTCTCTCTCCTGGCTGCGGAGATAGGAGTAAAGCTGGTAAATGTGGCCAGTCTTGAACCGCTGCCCGTCACCATATTGCGCGCTTGTCAGGATATTCGTGAACTTGGTGTCGATAATGATGCGCCGGTCCTCGATCGCGTTTTCCAGTATTATGTCCGTCACCATCTTGGGCATGAACATACGCATGCCGGCTGAAGCCGCACCGATCGGCCAGTTGAACTGTTTGCCCGGGTAAACACGCCACCCCTCATCACGAGCCAGCTCGGACGCGAAGAAGTTGCCAACCGCCTTTTCGAACAGCTTCCGGAATTCCGTATCGTCACGCTGTGCTTTGAGAAGGGATCTTATGCCTTCCTGTTCCGTTGGCAGCACGAGGTCAAAAACGGCCCTTGCCAAAGAGACCATTAGCCTGTCTTCGGCCTCATGGCGCCCAATCTGATCTGTCGCCATGTCAGCGCGGGACGGTACTGTCCCGGAAACACCGGCCCTGCCTAGCACGCCCGCAAGTGTCTTGGTCCTGTGAGCAAGCGCAAAATCATCAAGCCGTACGCCGAGCACCGATAGGGCTGCTCGCACCAGACGATTGCGCGGCGTATCTATCGTCAGCTCCTCAAACCGGCACGCGATCTCACCACGACGAAATAGATCGTGGGACTTCGATTGCAGGATATCAATACGCCCCCGCACACGCTTGAGCGTATCTTCGCGGCGCCGATACCCGAAGCTTAGGTTCCGGCGCAGTCGAGTTTCAACGGCATGACAGAGAAGACGCGCAATCAGCGATTTGAAGTCCGGCGAGTCCTCGATCTCTGCCTCGAAGTGCCCCTGAAAGCGTGCGAGGTCATAAGCATAGAGAAACAAGAACCAGACATTGCGGACGGGAATCTTGTCGTAGGCAAGCTGCACTTCCGTGGTCTCGTCCCGCTCTTTGTCCAAGACAGTGCTCATAGGCCTTGGAGAAGCCGTGCTTTGGAGCTCGCGGCTTTATCGAGGTTGTCAAACCAGTACTCTTCCAGAAGCGGCGCGATCTCGGTTTCGACGATGCCGCGGAACCATTTCCTGGCATCGGGGATCGGCTCTCCCGGCACGGGAGTCACGTAGCTGTGCCCGATCTTGAATTGCGCGCCGAGCGACCGGTCGGCGGCGATCTCTTCGTTCAGCTCGGTCATGAGCTGCTGGACCAGTGACAGGGATGCATCATCCATCCCGGCCTGGTCTTTGCACCACTGGCGCCAGCTCTCATTCAGCGCTGTCTCAAGGGTGACGAATGCGAAGCGACGTCTCAGCGCCAGATCGACCAAGGCGAGTGAGCGGTCTGCGATATTCATGGTGCCGATCACAAACAGGTTGCGCGGGATGAAGATGCGCTCGCCGCGCTCATGGCGATAGGCGAGTTCGATTGCTTCCTCTTCGCTGCGTTTATCCTTTTCGAGCAGGGTCAACATCTCGCCGAAGATTTGCGCGGGATTCCCGCGATTGATCTCCTCGATGATGACAACAAAGGGACGATCCGGCTCGGCGCGGGCGGCCTCGACGGCCTCGAGGAAGACGCCATCTATGAGAGAGAGCTCACCGTTGCCGTCCGGACGCCAGCCACGAACAAAGTCCTCATAGGAGAGCGACTGGTGAAACTGGATCGAGCGCATCCGCTTGCGGATGACCGCCCGGTCTTTGGTGCCGATTAGCGCATAGCCCAGCCGCTTGGCGAGCCAGGTCTTTCCTGTGCCAGGCGGCCCCTGAAGTATGAGGTTCTTCTTCCCGCCCAGCCGTGACAACGCTGCGCTCAGGGCGTCTTCCGCAAGGAAGCAACCGTCGCCGAGAATGTCTGCGATGGCATAGGGCGTGATGTCCGCCTCTTCGATATCCGCTTCGGCTTCCTCTTCCTCTCGTTCGATCTCGGTCGCGGAGGTCGGGCGCGGCTTGTACTTCTTGGCAAAATACGGGACGCGCAGCCAGAAATCATAGTCCTGTTTGTGGTCGCCGAATGCGAACTGGATCAGCCTGCGCGCCAGCTCGTCCGAGGCGTCGGCTTCAACGACCGTCACGCGGTAGGTATAGAAGTACCAATCTTTGGTTTCATCCAGTGGTTCCCAGTCCACATTGACGGTGCGACCATCACCCACGTTTTCGGTGATGGTGCCGATGGCCTTGATCCGCATGCACGAGACGGGTTTTTCGTGGTTCTCGAAAGGGAGGCTGTACTTCTTGACGAAGGACGCCTTGATCGCGATGCGATCGCCCGGCTTCATCCGCTCAACGTGCTCGATGAATTTATCCTGGTAGCCGTTCTGCCAAATGCCTTCCTTGTAGAAGCGCTCGGTCTGATCGTCGGTGCCGTTCCAGACCGCACCCACAAACCAGAAGCGCCGGTCGGGATCATCGAAGAGATCGCCGGGATCAGCCTCGACCGGCGCATTCTCATTGTCGGCATCGTCATCGCCCGCCGTCTTGTAGCGTGCATGGATGTCCCGGAAGAGCGCTATGGCCTCTTCCAGGTCCAGATAGGTCTCCCGGCCTTCTTGCGTGAGCTGCCAAATACCGCGTTTCTTGTTGTCAATGAGCCCGGCCTTGGCGAGGTAGAACCGCGCCCAGCCGATCTGGTTTTCATATTTTGACTGGCCGTTCTTATTGGTTGCCTTTAGCTCTTCATCGCTCAGCTCGGCGATATCCTTCACCCGCTCCATGACTTGCTTGGGCTCGGCGGAACCCCCGAGCGCGCGCAAGGCATCAAGGACCGGTCCGAAAAAATGCACAAAACGCGGACCACCGGACGCGGCTTGCCTTACCCCTTCCTCCGGTTCGAGCCCAAGGTCATCCGGCGCGGTTGGCGCCCACTCAAATAGAGCCTGTTGTTGCTCCTTCACGAACTCGGCTGGATTGGAAACGTCAAAGCCGTACATCTTCGCGGCGTTTACAAAGCCATCCCGCGCATCGCCTTCGAGCAAGCCTGTTTCGATATTGTCTTTGTTGACAACGATGGCGCTCGGCATGGGCCAGCCACGCTTGGCCGCGAGCTCTACCAAATCGCCGAGATGGTGATTCATGGCGCGGCGCACTTTGCTCCAGGTCGCCCCGTTGGCTTTGGCGAGATCGCCATAGCTTAAGAACCGACGTTCCCGGGCTGAATCAAGAATCGTGCGATAGGTCGTTTGCAAATCGAGTTTGTCTGTCATGATGCGAAACTAATAAGATCGTCTTCATGCGTGTAGCGCTATTTTTTGGTTATCAAGAACCTAGCAGAATAATAGGTCCGGAGTGCCCAACCAGACATTGATGGTTTGCCAGCACAAGGCGCCAATCGGAGCATTGATCAGGATAACGCTCTAACCCGAGAGCGCGTGCCGCATCCCGGCGCGGACTTCACGACAAGAGAAGCGGCTTTTCCTTAAGCCCTCCGCTCTATCAGCAGAGGGCAATTCTAAGATACGCGTGTGATTTCGGGAATGGCCTCTCCTTTCCAGGCGAGCGTCCACGTATCGCCTTGGCGGACGTTCTGGACCAAGTGCGGGCGAAACGCGACGAGGCAGCGCCCACCGTCACGGCGTGTCGAGGGGTAGAGCAGCCCGTTGCCGCCTGAACCCAGCACGTCCTGCGCAAGCGTTTGGCCGATAGGATAGGCGATGCGAGGTTCCGGGCTCAGGACCTCCTCCCCTGCCCTGTCCGTCAGATCATGCAAGCGCGTCGTGAAACCAGCCAGCAGTTCGCGATAGGCCGTCAGGTTGTCAAAGATACCCGTGGCCTCCAACTCCCGCGTCAGATGCCAGGACACTTCGGCTTGCGCTGTTTCAATCGCGTCCTCTCCATAGCTTGCGTACCAGGCGCCTCGTTCCGGACCGTTGAATCTGTTGCCTGTCGCCCGCGTGTAGCAGAACGCGGCATTGATGTAGGTCCATCCGTACCCGGCCGCTGCGGTCAGCAACTCGGCAGGATCAAGCCCGCCCGGGACCGGAAGAGTGACAGTTCGGCGCGCCGACGTCAGGCCTTCAATCTCTTCAAGGATCGCCAGATCGTCCTCATCGTCGGCCAGAGGTGCCATTGCCGGCTCGTCGATATAAGCTGTCGAGATCAGGCGGATTGTCGTCGGATCGGTGAAGTCGACTTGGTCAAGGTCTTCGGCTCGGATCACACACCGCCCCGGAGCGCATCGATGTGCTGCCTGACCTTCATCATCGCCGGAATGCCCCCATCGCACATGACCTGAACCGGGCTCCGGCCATTGAACCCGGGGCCAGTGTTCGCGGTTTTCGGCCAGCCATAGGTCAGCGGGCCATTGAACAAGAGTCGGAGCCCCTTGAAGAGACCGATCAGAAGGCTGGCCCGCGTGACTTTGTCCTGATCGAGCACGCCTTTGTAGGTGCCGGCCTTCATCCTGCTCCAGGTCGCACTCGGGACGTCAAAAAGTGCCGCCGCCTCAGTGTTCGACAGTCCCCATGCGTCGGCAGCGCGGACGACAGCCTTGACGATAGCCGTAATCTTGTCAGCCTCGGCAACGGGTTGCACGGTGCCACTTTCGGGGGCGAATTGGACGGGTTCCAACATGGGATGTCTCCATATGATGCGATCTACATAATCATATGATTTGAAATAGTCAAGAAATCGTTGGTAGTGCGTTCGATGAATTTCGCACCCCGGGCAGCGAGATCCGACAAAACAGAGACGTCGGCAATCAACTGAGAAAAGCGCTCTTCACTACACTCCTGGAGTGACGATCCCCCTCATCATCTCAATGCAAGACTACAAGATCGACGCCTCGGTTGACGTGCATCAACATGCACCGAACGCCCATATGTATTGGATTCCCGGCAACATGATGCTTAATGCTATCAGCGGAATCGCGCCGATATCATAACATCGCCGCTGTTCGGCTCTGGTGTGACTGGTGGCGGCTAACCTTTTCAAAACGAAGGGGTAGAGGCTGGCAAGGGGGAAGGAATGACGTTTGATCTGGGGAAGACCGCACCGAATGTGGTCACCGAAGGTCGTTTGCGAAGCCTGATGGCAGAGGGGTTCAATGCAGAAGTCATCTGCACATCGTCCGCCACGCGAAAAGCCGCTGTCTGGTATGGGAAATGGGTCATTCGCGGCGTGAGCCAGGACGGATCATCGGAACGCTTGCTCGTTCTCTCAAGAGCGTCAGCCGACAAAGACGAAGTCCAGATCCGCGAATTCAAAACCGCCAACGGGTTGATCTCCTTCCTCTCTGATCTTGGATGCAGTCACGCCAACATCCCCCTCAAAGAAGGCGGACGGTCAACGCACACCCTGCACCAGGGCGACACAGATTGACGCCGTTCAACGGTCCTTGGACACGCTCTCGAGGAAGCGACCGTATTCCTGGCTAACCTCTTGGGCTTCCGTGAAGGCGCGGGCGCGTTCTTCATCGAGGCACAGGAAGTATCGCTGGATTTCAGCGATGTAGGTTTCGAAATCCTTCTGGATGATATCCGCGAATTCGCGGGCTTGTGCCGGGTCGCTCGGAACGAACGGTCGTGGCGGTGCCAGGCAGGTCATCGCATGCGCCTCAGATCCGCAGAAAACCGCTGATACTATAAAGATGAACAGAAGCGTTTGTGGATTACCCACAGCCACTGACCTCACTTTCACGTTTGAAAACGGTGTATTAGGCCTTCGTCGGATACTCGATCAGCCTAATTTCAATATTATATTGCTGTCAATATTATAATCTCATATCGTAAGCATATCCGTCACCAGGGCCCGGCCTGCAAACCAAGAGGTACGTGCGCAGACATGGGGTCTCAGTCAAGCGAAGGTGCTCCGAATGTGGTTACAGAGACTCTGTTCAAGACCCTCATTGAGAGTGCGTGCAGCGCAGAGGTCGTCTGCGTCCAAACAGCAGAGAAAAAGTCGTCGGTCTGGTATGGCGCCTGGATCATTCGTGTCGTTGATCCGGCGCGAACCTTCGAAAAACTCCTTGTCCCTGCGAGACATCACACGGCCCATGGCCCTGAGATCGTCCCAAGAACCTTCAAGACGGCCAACGGCCTCATCTCGTTTCTTGGAAGTCTTGGCTTCACGCATATTACCATCCCACTCTACGAGGGCGGGCGCGCATCGCACAGGCTTCCATCTGAGAACGTTACTGACCCGTCGCATCGCTAGTGTCTTCGCTATCTGCGTGGCACCTGCTGCCGTACAAAGCGAAGGGATGGTTCTCGTCATGCAGGGCGACGGCTCGCTTCGGGCCTCCACGTCGCAAAGCAGCTTCGCGCGGACCTACAACGACGGGATCGGCCAAGGATCGGCAAGCCAGGAGCTGGCGATCCTTGGCGATGAAGAGACTGCATCCTCCGATGGGTTCAGTACCGGCGGTGTCAGACGAAGCGCTCTTGCCCCGACCCCGGAAATCCTCTCAGCGATCGATGACACGGCGCTCCGCTATGCCGCCCACCCTGGCCTAAGGCGCGCAGGCATCACCGTCACGGAGTGGCGGCTGGTCTTCCGGTCCAATATCGAGATCGAAAGCGCCTACAACCCGGCCGCGCGCAGCCGGGTCGGAGCCATTGGTCTCGGTCAACTGATGCCGGACACGGCTCGCGCGCTTGGCGTCGATCCCCATGACTGGCGCGAGAACCTTGATGGCTCTGCCCGGTATCTGGCGCAGATGATGGCGGATTTCGGCGATGTCCGCCTCGCCCTCGCCGCTTACAACGCCGGACCCGAAGCCGTGGCCCGCCACGAGGGCATTCCACCCTACCGAGAAACGCAAAACCACGTCAGCCGCGTGCTGGCCGTGTTCAACCGGCTTGAAGGAGAGACCTCGTGAAACCAAACCTGACCTCCACCTTGGCTCTGACCATGCTGCTGTTGGCCATGGCCTCCCCTGCCCTGGCACAGAGTATCGACCTGTCCCCCATCCAGACCCTCCTTCAGGGGATCGTCGACGCCATCACCGGCCCACTTGGCATCGTAATTGGCACCCTCGCCCTGATCGGTGTCTTTCTCTCCTGGCTCTTCGGCATCCTCGACTTCCGTCAGGCGCTTTGGGTCCTTGTTGCCATCGCGGGCATCGCCGCTGCGCCGACCATCGTCGCTGCAATCTGGACCACCTGAGGATCACCGAGATGGCAGCGGAACAGTCTCCCCTCTTTACCGGCCTTGTGCGTCCTCCCAAATTGATCGGCCTGCCGATTATGTACGCCATGGTCTGGCTGTTTGGGTCTGTTTTGCTGTTCTTGTGGATCCAGCATTGGGCCGTCGCCATTGCCGCGGCGGCGGCCTACCCGGCCCTCTGGAAGGCGGCGGATTGGGACCCCAATTTTCTCGACGTGGTGGCCACCACTCTGCAGGAAACCCCACCGACCGCGAACCGCCGAATACATGGGGGCGACAGCTATGCCCCGTGACGATGCCCAAGTGCAGGACACGCTGCTTCCGACATGGACCAGCAGGGAAAGACAACTGGCCCATATGCTGCCCTATGTGAGTCTGGTCGATGGCCAGACCGTTCGCACGCGCGGCAATGAACTCTTTCAGTGCCTCCGACTGAAAGGCGTCAACAGCAACACAACCGACGATGCCTACCTCAACAAAACGCGTGCGCTATTCGCTCAGATCATCGCCCAGGTCGGTCCGGATTTCGGATTCTACGTGCACAAAGTCTCCAAGGGGATTGAACACCACCTGCGACCCATCGAAGGCGATGACTTTGCTGCGGCCGTGGATGCTGCATGGTGCAGATCACTGGAGCAACGAAGCCTTCGGGACAAAACGCTGACGTTGACGGTGGTGCACCGCCCTGCCCTCGTGTCACGTCTGCCATTCTCGACACGCAAATCCGTCTCACTTCTAGCGACCCAGACGCAGAAACGCTTGCGTCGCCTGAGTGAGGTTGTCGGCTTCCTGAAATCGACCTTCGCGGACATGTCCCCGCGTCTTCTCGAGGCCAGCACGGGTGAACTTCTGGGCTTCCTTGGCGGCCTGAACACCGGCCAGGAACTGCCGCTCTATCTGTCCTCCAATTACGGTTTCGTGGCCCATGATGTTGCCAACTGCCGGGTCACCTTCAATGGATCAACCTTTGTGGTCTCCGATGGCGCGGTCGGGACGCGCTACGGGACCACATTCGCCATCAAGACCTATCCTCCGAAGACAGCCTGCACGATGTTCGATGACCTGAACCTGCCGGTAGATATGGTCGTCACCCATTCGTTCACACCCATCAACTCGAACATTATGGCCTCAAGGATCAAGCGCCAACGGCGTTTGATGCGCGCCGCGGATGACGGCGCAATCTCATTGGAAGCCCAACTCGCTGATGCGCTCGACGATCTGGAATCGAAACGTCTCAGCTTTGGCGACCACCACATGACCGTGACGGTCTTCGGTGACACGCTCGAAGAACTCAACGCCATTGCCGGGGAGGTGCGCAACATCGGGGCCTCCGAAGGTGTCAATCTGATCACCGAAGCCTTCGCGGCAAAGACCCATTTCTTCGCACAACACCCCGGAAACACCGCCGCCCGGAGCCGCAAGGCGGCGATCACGAACCGGAACTTTGCCGACCTTGCTGCTTTTCATCGCACCCAACTCGGCAAGACCAATGATCAGGTCCCCTGGGGCCATGCGATCACGATGTTCCCGACACCGGAGCAATCCGCCTATCGCTTCAGCTATCATGAACAGGGCGCACCGACCGCAGAGCCAACCGGCGGGCACACTCTCATCCTCGGTCGTCCCGGATCAGGCAAATCCGTTCTGTCGGCCTTTCTGCTCACGCAGGCGCGCCGCATCGGGGCGCGTGTCTTTGTTTTTGATTATCGCCAGGGCATGGAGATGGCGGTCCGGGCAAGCGGTGGCCGCTTTTCGGCTGTGAAGGCAGGCGAGCCGACCGGGCTCAATCCCCTTCGCACCGAGATCGATGAGCGTGGTCAGGCGTGGTTGTCCGATTGGCTGGCGGCCTTGATCCATCGCGCCGACAAGCCTCTGTCACCAGCCCAAACCAATCGTGTTCAGGAAGTGGTCCGTCAAAACGCGACCGCGGCCCATGACGGGCTTCGAAACTGGTCTGATCTCGCATCGCTTTTCGGATCAACGGATGACAACGGCGACCTACACGAGCGGTTCCTGGAATGGGCAGAGACCGGGCGATACGGCTGGATCTTCGGACAGACCCAGAAGGATACGTTCTCTCTCGAAGGTGAAATCGTCGGTTTCGATCTCACCGGCATCCTCGACAGCGAAAGCGAGAAGGAGCGAATGGCCGTTCTGTCCTACCTCTTTCGGCGGGTTGAACGGAAAATCGAAGATCGCAAACCCACAATCATCGTCATCGACGAAGCCTGGAAAGCCTTGGACAACCCCTATTTCGCCGAGCGGTTGTCCAATTGGCTGGTCACCACGCGAAAGCAGAACGCGGTTGTCGTGATGATGACCCAATACGCCAGCCAGCTGGAACAGACACGGACCGGCAAAACCATCATCGAAGCCGTTCCGACACAAATCCTGCTGCCGAACATTCGGGCCAATGCGTCCGACTACGCAATGCTCAATCTCAACGACAAGGAACTCGATGTTCTGCTGAACACCGGAAGCAACTCACGTCTTGGATTGGTGCGGGATGATCAGGGCTCCGTTGTTGTCGACACGGACCTCAGTGCCCTGGGCCCCCTGCTCACCATCCTCGGCGGGATGGAAAAGGGCGAACAGCTCGTCGGCAAAGACTACCGAACCCGTCCCGATTTCTGGAGGCTGCCATGAGAGCTTTCGCTCTCTTCTTGATCCCGTTCGCAATCCTCGTCGGCTGTGAGCAGTACCGACCGTCCGAGGCCAACTGCTTCAGTTTCGTGGCAAGAGGACCTGCTGAACAGAACTGCGACTTTGAGCCGTTGGACGGCGCCAATCTCAGCTCGGGGTGGCTCGAGTGATCTCCAAATGCGCGACATATCTCTGCTGTGTCTGCGTCAGCGTAGGAACGGCGCAAGCGCAAGGTGTGCCAACCGTGGATGCAGGCTTGGCGATGCGCAACCAGGCGGCAAATGCACATCGCGAACGTGATTTGGCTGCTCAACGTGAAAAGCTCACCGTCAAGGAGCAGATCGCCGAGATCGAACGCGAGCAACTAAGAGTGCTGCAACAGATCCTCGACGCGCAAACGAGCTTTGGCGGTCAGGGCATTCCGGGCACCATTGAGGCGCTCGAAGCCGGCACGTCGCCGGAGCAATCTGCGGATTTTCTCTACG
This sequence comes from uncultured Sulfitobacter sp., assembly GCF_947500075.1. Lineage (GTDB taxonomy): Bacteria > Pseudomonadota > Alphaproteobacteria > Rhodobacterales > Rhodobacteraceae > Sulfitobacter. The sequence goes on from NZ_CANMQS010000011.1 coordinate 29,750, forward strand.
GCGCAGATGATCCCAATCCAGGCGCGGATCAGATGTTTGGCGATGCCGCGCTCAATATCGAGCAGCTCATCATTCGCGTTGCACAAGAAACCCACGGTCTTGGGGGCGTTGACCGCGCGGGACTGAGCGTCCGCCAATGGCGTGCCCTGCTGCAGGCACTGATCTGGCAGGAAAGCCGGTTCACCATCGGCGCACGTTCACCGGTCGGCGCATTCGGTCTGACACAGATTATGCCGGGCACGGCCGGCGATCTTGGCATCTATCCGGAATTCTATGACAACCCTTACCTGCAGGTGCATGGCGGCGCGCGGTATCTTGCGGCACAACTGGCGCGCTTTGACGGCAACATCATCTATGCGCTTGCCGCCTACAATGCAGGTCCCGGGCGCGTCATCGAATACAGCGGCGTGCCGCCGTTCACTGAAACCCAGCACTACGTCACGGTCATCCCGCAAAAATACAACGCCTATCTCGCCCGCATGGGTGGCGCTGAAGTGCTTGGCACCATCGATCCGGCCTTGCTCGCCAACTCGAACCTGTCTCTGACGAGCGCGGGTGCGGCGAACTACGGCAATCATTCGATGGCCTCCATTCAGGCCGCCGCCATGCGGATTGCCGGTATCGTCGAGCGGATCGGCGCAACATCGGACCTGCAGGAGTCGATGGCGTTGAACGCCTACGCGCGCGCTGAACTTGTTCGGCTCATCGCCGCACGCACACGCCTGCAAGCAACCCGAACACGACCCTTGAGCGCCGCAGAGATCGCCATGGCCTCTGCGCAGCTTGAGGAACAGCAGTTCATGGATTTCACATTGGAGGACTTGGAATGACACATCGCAGTTTCAGTTGGGCGCGGCGCAGTCTTTGCCTGGCCGCATGGGGTCTCTTGATGGCCACGGCCCCTGCCCCTTTCCTCGCTGTTCCGGCGGTCGCCCAGGGCGTGCCGACGGTCGACACTCAAAACATCGCGCAAGAGATCCAGCAACTCCGGCAGATGATCGAGGACGAGGTCCTGCAGAACGAACAGCTTGTCCAGCTGCGCGAGCAATTCGCCACGCTTCAAGAGCAACTCGCCCAGCTTCAAGACACCTATGCCGCGCTCACTGGGCTGATGGAGCTTCCCACTGTCATCCGCACCGAAATGGAGGACGAGCTGAACGGGCTTCTTGATCAGGAGTTTGGCGACATCCTGGCAACCATCGATGCCATCCGCGAAGGCGACTTTTCCCGGCTCGCCGGCAACAGCGCAGGCCGGATTGAAACCCAGATGACACGCGTCCTGGCCGAAGCCGGGTTCGACGAAGACACGCTGCGCGAGATGGCGACGGGCGGCAGTGAAGGGGCGAGTCGCACTGCGACGCGGGCCACCACCGGAGCCGCTATGTCTGCCGCAGCCCAGACCTCTTACGAAGAGGCGGGCCAGTCTCTGCAGCGAGTGGACCGCCTTGTTGGCATGATCGGCGACATGGAAGAGCTGAAGGACAGTGTTGATCTCAACACGCGTGTCACGGCGGAACTGGCCATCGCGCTGGTCGCGATGTGGCAACTCGAAGCCGTGCAAACGGTCGGGACCGGACAAACCGGCGTCATCGACGCGGCCACCATCGCCGAAGAACAGCGGTACATGGATTTCACTCTGCCCGAGCTTGAAGCCAGATAGGAAAGGCTGGCCAGTGACGCGCGAAGCCGAAATTGTTGAAGAAGAACTGATCTACGGGGCGCGCCGCCGGGAGCAGTTGTGGCAGCGACTGGCTTTCGCCGGGCTGATCTTCGGTGTTTTGGGCTGTCTTTCGGCCGCGCTCGTCTCAATCCTCGACGTCGATCCGGCTCCTGTTGTCGTACCCTATGACCCCGAGACCGGTCTGGCGCTTCCCAATGCCTCGGTGGGCGCGGTCTCCGTCACTGAAAACCAGGCCATCATCGAAAGTGCCGTGTTTCGCTACGTGACCGACCGCGAAACCTACAATCAACTCGACAATGATGTGCGCGTCCGCAGCATTCTCGAGCGCTCCGACGGGGCGGCAGAAGTGTCCATGCGCAACATCTGGAACAGCGCAAACACCGATGCTTATCCACCCCAGGTTTACGGAGCCAATGCCCGCCTCGATGTCGAAATTCTCAGCATCAACCGGATCGGAAGCAATCGTGCGACGGTCCGCCTGCGCAAGCGTTTGACCTCGCCTCAGGGTATCCAGGCCGGTCTCTTCACGGCCACCTTGCTCTTCGAGTTCCGTCCCGAGGAACGCCGGTCCATCGATGATGTCTGGACCAACCCTTTCGGCTTCACCGTTACGGAATACGCCATACGCTCCGACAGGCTGGAGAATTGACCATGCGCTTGATCCTCCCGGCTCTTCTGTCTGTCATGGTGCCAGTTGCCGCCAACATCGCCTTTGCCGAGGCCATTCCAAGGTCAGGACCAAATGACAACCGCGTCCGTGTGGCCACATACCAGGACGGGCAGGTCTACCGCCTCAAAGTCAGCCTGACCCATGTGACGACGGTCGAGTTTGGACAAGGCGAGACCATCCGCTCAATTATCGCTGGCGACACCGAAGGGTTTCAGCTGGATGGCGTGCCAGGCGGACGGGCCTTTGCGGTGAAACCCAATGCCCGAGGGGTTCACACCAACATCACCGTCTATACCAACCGCCGCAGCTACTACTTCAACGTGACGGAAAGTTCGTCGCCCACATTCTACGTGGTCCAGTTTCGGTATCCCGACGACAATCGGCGACCCACAAACGCGGTTGCGCAGCGCGCTCCGAACTACAACTACGCTGCCAGCGATCGAACGAGTTTCACACCGTCTTCGGTGTGGGATGACGGCACATTCACCTTTTTCCGATTTCCCCGCAACGCGCCCGTTCCCGCGATCTTCCAGCACAACAATGGCCGAGAGCGAACGGTCAACAGCACGCAAGTCGAGGACGGCGTCCTTCGGGTTTCTGGCGTCGGGCGCGAATGGGTCCTGAGGCTTGGGGACGAAATCGTCTGCATTCAATCAACGAATGCGGGGGGAACGTCATGAGTGATATCGACGATCTCAGCAAACGCCTCGCGGCGCTCGAAGGCGCGCAACCGTCCAAACTGAGATCGAGGCCCTCTCTTCTGGTGGCGCTTCTTGGGACGAGCGCAATCGCGGTTCTGGGTCTTCTTGTTTACTCAGCTCTGCAAGAAACACCAGAAAACCCGCTCCCGACCGCGCAACCAGAAGAGTTTCAGATGACTGGGGACGGGTTCGGGGAAATCGAGCCCTTCGTGCCCCCTGCCCCGCCGGAGCCCGAGGTTGTGGTCGCTGAACCTGACCCGGAGCCGAATGTGGAATTGCTCGAGCAACTTGCAGCTCTGCGTGCCGAGATCGAAGCGCTGCAGAACGCGCCGGAACCGGTTGTTGAAGAAGACACCGCAGCCGCGGATGCCATCAACGCACTGACAGCACAGATTGCCGCGCTGGAGGAAGCCTCACAACGCGCGCAGGACCAATTTTCTGAAGAACTGGCCGCACGAGATCGGGAGCTTCAACAACTGCGCATGGACCTCGACCTCGCAAAACTGCAGACCCCCGCCCCTGCGCCTGGACCGTCAGAAGCCGACCTCTTGGAAGCCGAACGCCTGCGGTTACAACGCGAAGAAGAAGCGCGACGCCTGGCTGAGTTGCAGCGTCGACGGGACGAGGAAGCGGCGTTTCAGGAAGCGCGGATCAAGTCACCGACCATCGCATTTGGCGGCAACAGCACGGGTGAAGGCGAACTGGCAGAACGGACCTTCGAAGACGTGACCGACTTCGTCCTGAACGGCGCCCTACCCTCAACCGTGACGCAAGCCGAGGTCATCGCAAATCCTGGCAATACGATTGTGCAAGGCACGATGATCCAGGCCGCGATGGAGACGGCAATCTCGAGCGAACTCCCCGGGCAAGTCCGCGCGGTCATCACCGAAGACGTGCACTCCTACGACGGGTCCCGCATTTTGATTGCGAGAGGATCGAAGCTTATCGGCCGATACCGTTCAGGTGCGGACATCGCCCAAAGCCGCATCACAATCGCCTGGGACCGGATCATCCTGCCCACCAACCAAACGGTCACCATCAGCTCGTTTGGAGGCGATGAATTGGCGCGCGCCGGTGCTACAGGGTATGTCGATACGCGATTCAGGGAGCGTTTTGGCTCTGCGGCACTCATTTCGCTGATTACAGCCCTGCCAGGTGCCGCTGCGGCACAGGTCGAGGACGAAACCTCTGCCGAAATCCTCGAAGATGTTGGCGACGACTTTGCGGAGAGCGCCGACAGTGTCATCGACGACTACCTCTCCATCGGTCCTGTGATCTACGTCGAACAGGGCGCGCGGATCACCGTGATGGTGGACCGTGATCTGGAGATCTTCTGATGTCGGGCGCTTACCTTGAGGCCTCGCTCGACAAGCTCACCGATGCTTCCCGCGACGACGTCATCGAGATTTGCATTAACCCCGATGGCTCTGTCTGGGGCGAATTCCAGGGCGACAGGTTCATGTCGCCATTGGAAAGCAGCCTGACGCCGACCGAGATCAAGGACATCGGAACCCAGATCGCATCGGCTTCAAACTCGACGATCAGCAAAGACAAGCCGATCGTATCCGTGAGCATCAAGTACCGTGACCGCCCGGTCCGCGCGCAAGTCATCATGCCGCCGGCAGTCACCGAAGGCATGTCCATCTCGCTGCGGTTTTTCACGTCCCTCCCCCTCGAAGACGTGGAACTGAAGTTTCTCTTCGGGGCCGAGCGCAGCCTCGAAACAGACAGGCTGAACAGGAACCAGGAACTTCGAGATGTTGTTAGAGGCGGCGATATCTACGCGGCAATCCGCTTCTGCGTCGCACACAAGCTGAACATGATCGTCTCGGGCGGCACATCGACAGGAAAGACGGTCGCAGCGCGTAAGGTCCTGTCTTTCGTCCCGCCGGAAGAACGCATCATCACCATTGAGGAAGCGGCTGAGCTGATCCCCGCCCAACCAAATGTCGTGACCCTTCTTGCCAGCAGGGAGGGGCGAACACGCACCGCTGACACGTTGCTGACATCGACGTTGCGCATGCGCCCGGATCGCATCGTCCTGGGCGAGGTCAGAGGATCTGAAGCAATGACCTTCCTGGAGGCGATCAATACCGGCCACGGCGGGTCCATGACCACTCTGCACGCCGAAACGCCCCAGTTGGCAATTCAACGCCTAGCGATCGCCGCTCTCAAGACTGAAGTGCCGATGACCCACACCGACATGGTACAATACATCGAAAGCTCAATTGACGTGATCATCCATGCCGCGCGCCATGCTGGCGACCGCGGGATCACGGAATTCTATTTGCCCGGACAGACGGGAGGAAACGCAACATGAAGACCTTTGAACACGAAGTCCTGACGTTTGATGCCAGCGACAAGAAGGGTTTCGAGACGATGAAGAGTACCTTGTCGACCTGGGGTGACGCGGGATTTGAGATCGTGTCTGTCGTCGGATCTTCGGTCAACGCTTCATACTTCACAGTATTCCTGAAACGCCCACGGTCAGCAGACGAACCATTCACTGAGGAGACGGGAACATGATGTTCAACAGGTTTGCCTTGGCACTTGCGATTGTCCTCTCCGGCGGCCCGGCAAAAGCGCAACTTGTTTCAGAATCCGGAGACGAACTCTTGGTTTGTCCGGACCGTCCACCTGAACCCGAATTGGTATCCAATATGGGTTTGAAAGAGTCGCACAAGGCCATTCTCATTCAGCGGATGTATCGTGCAACCTCGTATGCCGCGATACTGGAAACTGGAGAGTGCTCCTGCGCGAACCGTTTTCCTGCCTGGGACACCGTGGTCGAGTACTATCTGGCAAACTACGCACGCCTCGAAGCCCGTTTCGAAGTACAGGAACGTACCAAATACTACCGGAACTCAATTGATCAGAACCGGCCTGCTGTTCGTGATCTGTGCATTGCACAAGACAATTGGGACTGATCTATGAGTATTGTCACCTTCTTTGTCGAAACGGCGGATGGTTATCTCGAAGATGCAGCAGAGACACAATTTGGCGCTGTGGCGTCAACGGTGGGCAGCATCCTTCTGGTCTCGATCACACTCCTGGTCATCCTAGTGATTGTAAACATGGCATTTCAGGTCCGTTCAATGGATGGCCGAACAGCCTTCTGGTTGGGAGTGAAACTGGTCCTAGTCGGCGTGTTCGCTACAAACTGGGTCCAGTTCAATGCCTTCGCAACTGCCATTCTGAATGGCCTCGACAGTATCGCTGGCTCATTGGTTGCTGCAGTTGGCGGTGGAGTTCCAGGACCCTCCGGCACCTTCGCTGAAGAGTTCGATGCCATCATTGCCGAGTTTGCGGCGTATCTAAACACGATTGGCGACGGCATGCATTGGATGGCAGGCGCCGTAATGGGTGTCGTCGGCACGGTTTTGCTCTCGCTGCTTGGTGGGCTAGCAGCATTCTTTCTGGTTGCATCTCGTTTAATGATTGCGTTGCTGGTCGGTCTCGCGCCGATCATGATCTTCCTTACATTGTTTGACGTAACAAAAGACTACTTTGCACGATGGTTGTCTGCGCTGATCTCGTTTTCCATCTACCCGATCGTGATCGCCGGGGTCTTTGCGACGATAATCGGCGTTTCCGACTCTTTGATCCGAGAACTGGGAGACCCGGAAGGAGCATCGACAATTGGGGCGGTTGTACCCTTCTTCATGATGATTTTTATGGCAAAGGGATTTGTTGTTGCGACACCGTTCCTAGTACGTGCGATCTCAGGAAACATAGTGATGCCAGCGCTTTCAGTTGGCCTTGGAGGGGCCTATGCCTTCGGCAGAGCCGCCGCCGGTAGTCAACAAGCCTACAATCGCTATCAAGTCGGAACTGCATCTGCCAGCGAATACGCGGCGCTAAGGGGGCGGCAAGTTTTGGGCATTCAAAACCTATCCGGCAGAACTGGCTTTCCACAGCCCGCAAACAATTCCATTCCAAGCAGTTCGGTCCCCGAGTCAACGGGAACAGCGGCTCGTATGGAAGCTCAGAAAGCCCGCGCACAGCGGCTGGCGGATGCAAAGAAAAGCTAGAGCTGGGCTTCCTACGAGAGAGCGGACCTTCAACCAACTCGCTGCGAATGGCGGTAGAGAGCCCAATTCTAACTCATGCTGCAGCGATGACGAACGGCAGCTCTTTCCTAGAACCACAGTGGCCACGGATTAAAGGCGCTCCCATTTACGCCTCGAGTAACGCGTCGATCACGGCACATTCCGGGGCAGCGTCGCCGGTGCATCGTGCAACGGTGTCCGACAGGACACGCTCAATGCGCTTAAGGTCCGCGATCTTGGCTCGAACGTCTGTCAGATGATCTTCCGCGATGACCTGAACCTCGGCACAGGTCCGGGACTGTTCATCGACCAGCCCAAGCAGTCCGCGAACCTCTTCGAGCGTGAAGCCGAGATCACGAGACCGCATGACGAATTTCAGCCTTCTAACATGGGCATCATCGTAGCTTCGGTAGCCCTTCGTATTGCGCGGCGGGTCCGGCATAATCCCGATCTTTTCGTAATAGCGAATGGTTTCGAGGTTGCAGCCCGTTGCGCGGGCCAAATCGCCCCGCCGAATTGATCTCACGCTTCTGTTACTCATTGTGCCGAAAAACCCCTTGAGCCTGTATCAACTACAGACCCTAGAACGGTGGAAACATCTGTTCAAGGAAGATTCGATGGAACAACATTTGGCAGAACTGCCGCAATCTCAGTCGCAGAAAACTGGCGACGAAACCACCAAGGGATGGGGCGTGACCGGCCTCGGCGTCCTCGGTGCGCTGGCGATGACTTCTTGCTGCATCCTTCCATTGGTGCTGGTCAGCTTTGGCGTGACAGGCGTGTTCATCGCGCAGCTCGGGGCGCTCTATGCCTACAAATGGTACACCTTCGCGCTGAGCGCCGCGTTTTTGGGATACGGCTTCTACAAGGCTTACAAGCCTGTAGATGCCGAGGCCTGTGCCGATGGCACCTGCGCCCGCCCCATCGACCGCCGCATCATGCGCGCAACCCTCTGGGCCGCTTCCGCGATTGTCGCTGTCGCCATGATCTTTCCCTACATCACCCCCTTCATCCTGAAATTCTGAACGAGGACCAAGACCATGAAGCATCTTCTACTATCCGCCCTGACCATCGCCGCCCTCTCGACTCCGGCCCTCGCTGAAGAGCGCCAGGTCGAGATCGCCGTCAGCGAACTGACATGCCCGTCCTGTTCATTCATCGTCGCCAGCTCGATGCGTGGTGTTCCGTCGGTCGAGATCGCCGCATTCGAGGACGGCCCCGAATACGGGCAGGGGGTTTACAGCGTGACCTACGATGACGCCGAAACTTCCATCGAAAGCATCATCGGCGCGGTGACAGCCAATGGCTATCCGGCGCAGGTGCTGCCCGACACAGCCTCCTGAGCCGCCTGCAATGCGTGACAATCTGATGGGTGGGCTGTTGGCCTTCGGAATATCAGCTCCGGTCGCGGTCGTCTGCTGCGGCGGCGGAACTGCCGTGCTTGCGGCCTTGTTCGGCGGGGTTGGTGCGTGGCTTTCCGGGGTAAACGGCATTGCCGTGCTGGTTTTGGCGGGTCTGACCTACCTGATCGTCCGCGCACTGCGTTGTTCACACATGAAACGGTCCTCCGGCCCCGACCCATCACAAAGAAAGATGGCCCCTTGACTGACACACCTGGAAATCCCGACCGCCTGCTGAAATGGGGGCTTGGCGGTGCGATCTTCGCCGCGCTCTGCTGCTTTACGCCGCTTTTGGTCGTCATCGTCGCTGGCGTCGGATTGTCGGCCCTCACGGGTTGGCTCGATTACGCGCTGTTCCCGCTGCTTTTTTTAAGCCTCGCCGTGGTGGCACAGGCCCTTTGGCTTCGCGCTGGCAAACCGGGTCCTGCCCCGAAACTCTGGGCCACCGGCCTCGCGGCAGCCCTGTCGATCCTGATCATTCTCTTTGAGTTCAGGTTCGCGATACGGATCACAATCGGCGTTTTCGCTGCCACAGCACTCTACGCGGTTCTCCTGAACCGCGCGCAAAGGAAAGGATCACCCTCATGATGATGGGATGTTGCACCGCCACTGGTATGTTCTTCGGCCTTCTAGGCATGTTGACACCGCTGCTCGCCCTCGGTGCGGTCATCTATCTGCTCGCGGCTAAATCGAGAAATCACGAACCAGGTGAGGTACGCTGAGATGAAAGACTTAATCAAAGGCGGCGACGGCCAAGGCGGCTATGACCTGATCGTCCTCGGGGCGGGGTCGGCGGGGTTCTCCGCCGCAATTACAGGCGCGGATGCCGGAAAGCGTGTCGCCCTCGTGGGATATGGCACCATCGGCGGAACATGCGTCAACGTGGGATGCGTGCCCTCCAAGGCGATGATCCGCGCGGCAGAGGCTGTGCACGGTGCGCGGGCTGCCAAGAGGTTCCCCGGCCTGTCGGGACAGGCACAAGTGGATGACTGGCAGACGCTCGTTCAATCCAAAGACGATCTGGTCGCGACCCTGCGTCAGAAGAAATACGCCGACCTTCTGCCGGAATATGAGGGTGTCGATTACATCGATGCCGGTGCAGCGCGACTGATCGAAGGTGGCGTGACAGTTGGTGAGCGAACCCTGAAAGCGCCGAAGATCATTATCGCCACGGGCGGGCGTCCCGTCCTGCCGACCATCGACGGGATCGAGAAAATCGGCGCGCTCGACAGCACCAGCCTTCTGGAACTCGAAGTGCTGCCGAAAAGCCTGATCTTCATCGGCGCGGGCTACATCGGCGCGGAGCTGGCCCAGATGATGAGCCGCATGGGCGTGAAGGTCACGCTCGTCGCCCGGTCGCATGTGCTGCCCGGCGCGGAGCCGGAAGTCTCTGAGGCGCTGGCGGAGGCGTTCGAGGCCGAAGGGATCACCCTTCTGACCGAATTGAGCTACGACAATGTGCGCCGCGACGGCGCGGGCGTGACACTGCGCGTGATCCAGGACGGAAAGCCGGTCGAAGTGACGGCGGATCACCTCGTATCAACCGCTGGCAGGCGGGCAAATACCGAAGATATGGGCCTGGACGCAATCGGCTTGGAAACCGATGCACGCGGGTCCATCGTCGTCGGCGACGACATGCAGACATCGGTGCCCGGCATCTATGCTGCGGGCGATGTGACCAACCTTGACCAGTTCGTCTATATGGCGGCCTATGGTGCAAAGCTCGCGGCCAAAAACGCGGTTCTCGGCGAGGATCATCGCTACGACAACGCTGCGATGCCATGGGTGGTGTTTTCCGACCCTCAAGTCGCGGGTGCTGGTCTCAGTGAAGCCCAAGCGCGGGACGCGGGCTTCGACGTCAAGACGTCTATCGTGCCGGTTGATCAGGTGCCTCGTGCGCTGGCCGCACGTGACACGCGCGGATTGATCAAGCTGGTGGCGGACAGAAAGTCCGACCGTTTACTTGGTGGCCAGATCATCGCACCGGAGGGGTCCGATACGATCCAGACCCTCGTCATGGCGCTGAAGTTCGGCATGACCACAAAGGCCCTCGGGGAGACGATCTTCCCGTATCTGACAACGGTGGAAGGACTGAAGCTGGCGGCGCAAACCTTCGACATGGACGTGGCGAAGCTGAGCTGTTGCGCCGGATGAAGATCAGGACAAGGACCAGCAAATGAATGAAGACTACGACCTGATCGTCATCGGGGCAGGTATGGCCGGAGTTGCAGCAGCCAACAAATGTGGCGCAGCGGGATGGCGTGTCGCCATTGTCGATGCGCTGCCCTACGGCGGCACCTGCGCATTGCGCGGCTGCGATCCGAAGAAAATCCTGCGGCGCGGTGCGGAAATCATCGACGCTGTACGACTCATGCAGGGCAAGGGGATCGATCCCGGTGATCTGTCGATCAACTGGGCCGATCTGATGGCACACAAGCGTGGCTTCACCGACCCGGTGCCGGACAAGATGGAAAAAGGCCTATCGGGCAACGGCGTCGAAACCCTGCATGGAGCCGCCCGCTTCACGGGAGACAACACGCTGGAGGTTGATGGGACGACATATCAGTCGGAACGGTTCCTCGTGGCCGCCGGGGCCATGCCCAGGCCGCTCGGCTTCACCGGAGCCAATCTCGTGATCGACAGCACGGATTTCCTCGACCTTGAGGCCCTTCCCGAACGGGTTCTTTTAATCGGTGGCGGCTTCGTGTCCTTCGAGTTTGCGCATATCGCCGCACGGGCCGGAGCCAACCCGATCATCGTGGATCGTGGCGCCCGGCCCTTACGCGGCTTCGACCCCGATCTGGTCGAAATGCTGATCGACCGCAGCGGCGGGATCGGCGTGGACCTGATGCGCGAAACCGAAATCGTGTCGGTCTCGGAAGCCAGTGAAGCATTCAGTGTTGAAGTGAAGTCAGGCGATGAAACCCGAACAATCGAAACCGATCTGGTCGTGCATGGCGCGGGCCGGGTTGCAGCCCTGGCCGACCTGAATCTTGAGGCGGCTGGTGTTGACTACAGTGACTCGGGCATCGTTGTAGCCCCCCATCTGCAAAGCACGACAAACAGCGCGGTCTATGCCGCCGGAGATTCCGCGGACACCGATGGCATGCCGCTGACGCCGGTCGCCGTGATCGAAGGGAAGGTCGCGGCCTCAAACATGCTCAAGGGCACTCAGACCGCACCGGATTATGCCGGTATTCCTACAGCTGTCTTCACCGTCCCGGAAGTGGCGCGTGTTGGCATGTTGGAAAGTGAGGCAAGAGACGCCGGGCATGACGTAGATGTCCGGTTCACCGATACGTGCGGTTGGTATTCAAACTATCGGATCGGCGAGACCTCTGCCGCTGCGAAGATCCTCGTGGACAGGTCGAACGGCAAGATCCTCGGCGCGCATCTGTTCGGCCCGGGATACGGCGAGCTGATCAACTTCTTCGGCTTGGCGATCAAGCTGGGTCTGACCGCGAAGCAGCTTCAGTCAATGACGGCGGCCTATCCGAGTGTTGGATCGGATTTAGGGTCGTTGCTTTAACGCAAGCCCCTCTGATCCTCCTTCAGGTCGTTCCTCGCATCCCGGATGATCACCCACGACGAATGCAGGAACAGCCCTGCAATGGCGAAGGCAACGATGAGGTCGGGCCAGGCGCTACCGAGCCATGCGACAAGCCCTGCCGCAATGACTACGGCGACGTTGCCGATAGCATCGTTGCGGGAGAACAGCCAAACCGCGCGCATATTGGCGTCACCCTTTCGGTGCTTCAGCAGCGGCAGGACGGCGAGAATGTTCACGATCAGCGCGCCCACGGCGAACGCTCCCATCAACCCGGCTTCGGGCGTCGTCTGGTTCAAGACGCGCCAGATCGTGCTGCCGACGACGCCCAGACCCAGAAGTCCAAGAAACACACCCTGGATCATCGCCGACCGCGCTCGCCATGTCAGCCTCCAGCCGATGGCGAGCAGGCCCAGAAACGTGATCGCCCCGTCGCCGAGAAAATCGAGCGCGTCCGCCTTCAAAGCCTGCGACCCGGACAGGAACCCGCCGAACATCTCGACCACGCCGTAGCCGAGATTGAGCAGGACCACGATCCAGAGGGCGCGGCGATAACTCGGGTCCTTGTAGGCCGGATCGGAGGATGTATCGCCGTCTTCGATCTTCTCAAAGCCGTAGCCGGTCGCATCGAGCGCGGGCCGCACCTTCGACAAGTCACCCTCCGCGATCCGCAATGTCATGACGTGGGTTGCGGCAGACACCTTCACATCGCCGGTCGCCACGCCCGCAGACCGGGCCGCGCGCTCGATCTCGGCGGCGTCCTTGGCGCAGTCCATGCCCTGCACCCGCATCCGGATCGGTGAGGATGCCGTAGGCAACGTGCTGTTCTCGGCCTGGCTCATGTGCGATCCTCTTCGAGGTGGTAAGCGAAAGGGTTCGCCGCTGACGTATCAGTGGATAATGATATGATGACGAACGACGCGCAAGGCGATCTTTTGGCAGCCGACGCTTTGGAACTGCGGGCAAAGCTCTTCCGGGGTCTCGGCGATCCCAGCCGTCTGGCGATCCTTGATGCGCTGGTATCAGGCGAACGCAACGTGCAGGAAATTGTCGGACATACTGGGTTGGGTCAGCCGAACGTCTCGAACCATCTGCGCTGCCTTCTCGACTGCGGGCTGGTTAGCCGCCGCAGCGAGGGCAGGTTCGTTCGATATCGGCTTGCTGACGGACGGATTGCCGGTCTCATCAAAGATGCGGATCGGCTCCTTGCCGCGACAGCCACCGGACTCGACAACTGCAAGCGCTACACAGAGTAGTTGCTCATCCGTGCCGCTCCTCGCCATGCCCGCGTCCGCCGAACTCGGACGGGTCGTAGCAGGCGTGGCGCGCGCATTCCAGCTCCAGCGTCGTGTGCTCGATGTCGAAGCGGTCGGAGAGCGCCGCTTTGATCCTATCTTTCACTGCGTCGGCGTCGTTCCAGCGGCCCTCGGCAATGACGACATGCGCGTCCAAGGCTGCACGGTGTTCGTCCATCTGCCAGAAATGCGCGTGGTGGATGCCCGTCACGCCGTCGATCTCCCGCACGGTATCAAGAACCGCGTCTGTCTCGATCTCGGGCGGCGAGCCGAGCATCAGGATACGGATTACGGGGCCGATCTCGCGGAACGACTGCCAAAGGATGTAACCCGCAATCAGCACCGTCACGAGCGGGTCGATGAGACGCCAATCGTAAAGCAGGATCAGCGTGCCAGCGACAATGACTGCGACGGAGCCGAGCGCGTCGGCCACGTTGTGCAGAAACGCGGCGCGGATGTTCACGCTGGATTTCGACATGGCGTAGGTCAGCGCAGCCGTCACCGCGTCCACGATCAGCGCGATCCCGGCGATGACGACGATCAGCCAGCCCTCGACCGGCTGCGGATCGGCAAAGCGCATCGCGGCTTCGTAGAGCAAGTAGAGGCCGATCACGATCAGCGTGGTATAATTGATGAGGGCGGCCACCACCTCGACCCGACCATAGCCGAAGGTCATTTCGGCATCCCGGGGTCTCCGCGCGATCTTGCGCGCGCCGAACGCGATGATGAGTGAAATCGCGTCGGAAAAGTTGTGCAGCGCATCGGCAATAAGCGCCAGCGAACCGGAAATGATGCCGCCCACGATCTGCGCGACCGTCAGGCCCATATTGACCGCGATGGCGGCGAAGACGCGGCGGTCGCCTGCCTCGGGATCAACGTGATGATGGTGGCCGTGCCCCATAGCGGCGGCTCCTTTTGATTCGTATCGTTTCAGGATAGATACGATCTACAGCGACTGTAGGTTCAAGAGGCAATAATGAAAGAATACTCGATCGGGCAGATGTCGCGCCGGACGGGCGTGAAGGTCACGACAATCCGCTACTACGAAAGCCGGGGTCTGATCCCGGCACCGGCGCGTACGACAGGCGGGCAGAGGCGCTACGATGAAGCGGCGCTCGAACGGCTCGCTTTCCTGCGCCACGCAAGGGAATTGGGCTTCAGTCTGGGTGACATCGCCGACCTGATAGCCTTGGCCGAAGCCCCGTCAAAGGACTGCGCACCTGCCCACGAGATTGCGCGGAAGCAGCTCGCGGCCGTGGACCGGCGCATGACCATTCTCGCGCAGCTTCGGGAAGAGCTGGTGCGGATGGCCGACGCGGATGATCCGGGCCATGCCGGAAAGTGTCGCGTCATCGAGGTTCTGGGGGATCACCGGCTCTGTATCGGTGCGCATGGTCGGCCGGACCGTAGCGCAGATTTATCTGGCAGCTAGGCAAAGTTCAGTTGCATGTGACAAAATCGACGGTTTCGTCGAAGGACTGAAAGCCGCCGTCGGCGCAGCCGCAGCGAAATGGTGCTTTGTCCGCACACCTGACCTTCCGGCAAAGAACTTTGAATGTCCGCTGTTGTCTCCAAGAGCACTAGACCTTGTGAGTGAGCACCTGTTCCCTGAACTCGGCCTCGATCTCCTCACCGTCCCGCAGACGATGTTTCGCAATCTTGCCGAGGTCGACGCCATCCTCGATGCCCTCGCTCAAATGAGAAGTGTCTCCATCACCGTCTGAATCGGCCTCGACGTCGGATTTATTGGCAATTGCTTTGCCCGCCGCGGGACACCCGCCCTGCCCTTCCGGGTCTTCAGCACCAATTTCCGCCAGCGCAGAGATCGTCGATTGGACGGCAGCTTTGGCCTCTGCTTCGTCAACGGCGATCATGTCCGTCAGCTTGAAACTCTGCTGTACGGTAAGGTCCAGCTCAGCCTGATCAGTGGTCAAATCAACCTCGCGAAGCGCCTTCACACTCTTCTTGCGCCGACTGGTGGCAAGTGTCGTCCCTTTGGACGCGGTGGTTTGTGCGGCGGCGATGCTTCTCTCAACCCTCTTTGACGGAGATTTGCGGGAAGACCGCGCATTAACACCCTCGGCTGTGCTCGGATCTTCTTTACCTGGGGTCGCCACCTGTTCCCTTTGTCCAACCTTGGTCGCCTGGTCTCGCGGTTCTTCTGCAGGAGCCTCTTCCGGGAACGGCAACTCGCCCGACTGCGCCTTATGAATGCGCTTGAAGAACGGGTCGTCGAAATACCGAATGCGCTTCGCCCGCACCGGCATCTGGGCGTCCACGACCATCACGATGTCATCAAGCGACATCCGCCGGGCTTCATCCTTGGGCAAAAGCGAAGTCTCTTCCGTGCGTTCGGACATGCTGCGCCCCTCGAACGGATTGCGACCAATGGTGCGTGAGCGGGTGACCACGCGTTTTGTGGTCATACCGACCGCGCCACTCAGCTCCTCGACGGTCTTTTCATCGGACGGTGTGAGATAGAGCTTGATCCCGGCATTCCCCTGCAGCGCGCGGCGGGTGTTTTCGCCGTAGATTTCATCG
Organism: uncultured Sulfitobacter sp.; assembly: GCF_947500075.1. GTDB lineage: Bacteria > Pseudomonadota > Alphaproteobacteria > Rhodobacterales > Rhodobacteraceae > Sulfitobacter. The sequence goes on from NZ_CANMQS010000011.1 coordinate 45,634, forward strand.
AGCGCCGGGATGGTCTGTGTCACGATTGCGAGGTGACCGCGATACGAGCGCAAGGTCTCGATGCTTTCGACAACAATAGGCATCTTTCCAAGCCGGTTGAACTCATCGAGCATGATCATCACCGGCCAGGGCTCGTCCGGGCCGGGTTCCCGATCCTGCAAGGACGCAATCAGGTCGGAGAAAAACAGCCGGATCAGAGCCGCCATCGGGCGCACCATATTCGGGGCCACAACCAGGTAGACCGAAAACGGCTTCTTGCGGATCGTCCGGAAATCGAAATCCGACGTGGCGGTCGCGGCATCGATGGCGGGGTTGCTCCACTGATCAAGCCCGGAGGTCATCAGGAGCGAGATATATGAGGTCAGCGTGTCGTTGTTCGTTGAGGCCATCCGCTCGAAGATCAGCTTGGCCGCCTTGTTCTGCACCTCGTCGCGACGCTTCATGAACTCCTTGCGCTTGTCCCCTCCGGAGGCCGTGATGCGGTAGATCTCGCCAAGCGTGGGGCGCTTGCGCTCGAACGCGAGCAGACCCGACGCAACAAAGAGATCGATCCCGCCCTTGAGGAGGCCTGAGGTGCGGTCATTGTCCGTTTGCAGAAAAAGTGTTGCGAGGAGTTGTAGCTCCATCTGCTGCTGGTTGGGGTCGCGGAGGCCGGCGATCCGCAAGAGCGGGTTGTAGCGATGCGACCGGCGATCATTCCAGTCGGTGGGAGCAAACCGATAGACATCATCCCCTTCCGCCGCCCGGTGCCGGGCCGTCGCCTCGAAATTCTCGCCCTTCACGTCGAGAACCACAGCGCTGCCGCGGAAGGTCAGCAGGTTCGGGATCACGAAGCCGGTGGTCTTGCCACGCCCCGTCGGGGCCACGCAAAGCACATGCGGATAGACGCGCGAGGACAGATACCGGCCCTGCCGCCTGGGTGAAGTCATCTTGCCGAGGATGAACCCGCTGCCCGGTGCTGTGAAGAAGCCGTTACGCTTCAATTCCCCGGACCGTTGCCAATGGGTCTTGCCGAACTTCGTGAGTGCCGTACCGGACAGAACCGCACTCAGAAGCATGCCCGCGAAGGCCGTTCCGCCAATGATGAGATTGGCCAGCTGAAAATCGTCGGGACGCCCCTGACGGAGGCTCAGGTAATTCCTGGCAAGCCAGAGAAAATCAATCTCCGCGCGCAAGCCAAGGTCGCGAAACGTCAGGAACGCACTGGCAAAGACGTAGCCGAACCCCGCGCTGAGCAGGGTCAGGAGGACGATACCGAGCGCGATCCGACCCCTATCCATGGGTTTGGCCTTTCTCGGTGTGGCTTTGCAGGCTCTTCAGGCGCTGCGCGTCATATTCCTCTTCAGCTATCTCTGAGACCACCTCGCGCACGGCATCGCTGTTTGCGGTCGCCTCGTCCGACTGCAGATACGCCTTCGCGGCATAGAGCCGGTCCAACCGCTTGTCGATCACCGCGTCGAACGCATCGGCATCGCCATCGCGCAATGCGGCGATCCTGTCATCGTCAAGAAGACGGTCCACTTCCGCGCGATAGGCCGCCCTGCCCTCTTCATCGGCAAAGGGGGGATTGATCTTGTCTGCGCGTTCATGTGCAACGACGCCCGCAAGGACAGAGTTGTCCGGCAATCTGTGGGTGGCGTCCACGATCGCGTCCCGATCATCGCTCACGACCTCACTAGGCCTTACGGCAAATGTGGCCGCATAGGTCGCCCCGAGACCGCGTGCCAGATGCTCCGGCATGTCGGGATAACGTCTACGCATCTCGCCCGCGACAGCCTCGTCGATCTGCAAGGGCCCATCGGAGCGCGACAGGATGTGATCAATGTCGGCTTCGATCCGGTCTGCTTGCGCCTCATCAATGATGCGGATGTTGAACGGATCACGTGCATCGATCACATCGCTTGGCCGCGCCGGCAACTCAGGATGCCGCCGCAGATAGGCCCGTTGCTCCTGCTCGAGGCGGGCTTCGGCCCGGATCGTGACTTCATCGGCGCGCTCGGCAATATCCGTCTCCGAAAGCCCCTGCCTGCGCATGTCTTGCCGGAGTGCGCGCGCCGCCTCATCCACGCTTTCGGCATCGTAATGCATGTCTGGAACACGATCGTCTTCAATGACACCATCACGGCGCAGCACTTCCGCGCGCTCCAGGGCCGTGCCGAGAGCCACATGGACTTTGTCGAGCGTGTCGACGGCAACCCGCAGGTCCTCGCGGCGCTCCAGATTGAGGTCCTGTGCCTCCGCGATCTTCTGAAGATCGTCTGCATACCATTGCCGTTCCAGGGCCGCGGTGTTGGCTCCCTGTTCGATGCGCGCCACCACCGCTTCCGATGAAATGCCGGTCCCGCGCAAGGCTGTCTCAATCTGCCCCCGCGTCCGGCCTTCCCGCAGTTTCTCCACCAGCCCCGCGTTGATGTTGGCCTCAGAATAGATGCCGGTCTCGGTCGGCTGTTCAGATAGTGTCCTCGAGCGCAAGCCAAGCGGCTGCATATGCGCCACGGGTCTGAGCGCGGCCACCATCTGTTTTTGCAGCGCCGGACGGTCGGCCTCAGGCGCCTCCCGGATCAGGAGCGCAACGCGGTTCATCTCATCGGCGAAGCGACTGTTCAGATCGTCGAAACTCTGGTCCTGGCTCATATAGATGTCTCCGGTTTGCGGGAGTGTGCCCTGCCGCGCTAAAAGCGCGCTGGCCTTCAGCAAGGCGTCCTCGATGTCATCGCGGTTTTCAGGCGACGCCTCGGCCGCGAGCGATCGATACACCTGGGCGTTTCCAGCGATTTCGCGGAGTGCGCGGTCAAGATCCTCGCCGATCCGCTCTCGCTGGCGGACCGCGCGCCCCTCGTCCTTCGCGGCATAGACCTCGCGCGTGCGAGGCGGATAATGCGCCTCACCGCGATCGACGCGCCGCGTTGCCTCAAGGCGAACCCCGTATTTCTCAGCCTCTTCGACCATGGCCAGGCGGAAGGCGTCGTAGTTGAAGTGGTGATCCCGCCCTAGATAGAAGAACTCGCCTTCCTGCGACCGGCGATTGAGAATCACATGGGCGTGCGGATGGTCACGGTCCTTATGGACGGCGATCAGGTAGTCGAAATTGCGGTCCGCGTTCTGAAAGAAGCGCTCGCAGACATCGCTGGCAATGTCGCGCACATGGGCACCCTTGGTCCCGCGCGGGAAAGACATCAGGAGATGACTGGTATGCCCGAGCTTGGGATTGAAGCCCTCATCCCATCGGGAGGTGAACCGCTCGACCACCGATGTGATCTCGTCACCCGTGAGCCGCGCCTTGCCATCGTGGACGCCGCGACTGTCAACGATGTGTGAAGACTTCGTTGTCAGGTAGGCCAGTTGGTTCTGGAGCTGGGCCTTGGTATGCGTCCCGCCCGTCCGGATCGGTTTGAAGACGGCCGCGCGGTGCCCGTAAGCCGCGCGCACCATCTGGGCCCGCCGCGACCCCAAACCTTGCATCGAGCCTCTGATGCGGCTCCAGCCCTCGCGGAAGATTTCGCCGGTGACAAGCGTGACGGCATCACTCCGGGGCATCTGAGAACTCCTTCAGCGCGTTGTTGGCTTCAAGCGTCATACGGCTCACCCGCCGCCGGGAAAGCGCGTCGACCTGGTCCGCGAAGTCGAGAACGAACCCGGACAGGAGCCGTAGCTGCGCGAGACTACGGTCACCGAAGACCGGTGCAATCCCTTTGGCACGTGCCTCGTTCAGCCGCTTGGCAATCTGGGTGACGTTGTTGCCGACACGATTGAGCGCCGCGCGGAATGATCTGAGCTCCTCGGCGAGGTGTTGGTCCGGCTGAAAGATACCGTTGGCCGATTGGATGAGGGAGCGGACACCCGCCGATCTGCTCTCAATCCCATGCCGCGCGAGCACCTGATCGAAGCCCTGAAGCTCCTCCGGCGTGAGCGTGACGCTGACCTGTTTGGTGCGAACGCGCGTGTCCCGTTGCCGGTCTTTTTCAGTACGGAGCGTGTAGTAGACGGTCCGCTCGCTGACCCCGAACTGCGCTGCCAGAGCCACGTGCGTCATACCCTTCAGGCGTTCTCGAACGATCTCCTGACGCTCTTCGGGGGTCAATCTGCGCCGTGACGCCATACTGCAAATACACTCCCTATTTCCTGCCAGTCTCATACAGGCCATCTGGAGTCTCTGTTATTATAGTTTTGCAGTCAATACTCGCCTCGCATCGAGCAATGACAAGATGGCCTGTATTCCGTTTCAAGCCGAACGCGTCAGCGTGAAGGCTCCTTCTTTTCGTCACAATGGACTCGCTCGCCCGGATTACGAGTTTTGAGAAATTGCGCGCTAAGCGCCTTTAATGCGTTTTGGCACCCCTACCCTATCATAGCGCTCTCATGGGCCTGTAGCCCCTCTCTGGCGCGCGCTACGCGCCGCTTGAACTGTAATGACCAGATTGGCTGCCCTGTTTGTGCCAAGATTCAGGCAAATATAATGGCACATGTGATCTGTGATATCGGATATGCATTATCATTTATGGCAAATCATATATCGCGAGTTTCGGCGGCGATCTTTCGCCAAGAAGCGTGAAGAGAACTCATGACCGGCTGCCGGGACATGTGCGATGCCCCAGGCGGCACCAAAGGTCGGCCTTTTCCGGTTCATGGCAAATGGCACATGCAATATCAGGGCTGCAACATCGCATATGCACGCTCAGAAACACCAAAACGGCCATTCAAAATCATAAATCCCGTATCACGCATCCTCTCTCAGATATCCGCCATGCCACATCAGCTATCATTTATGGCATATGGCACATGCGGCATCAGTTATCCTTGATGCAACATCTGCTCTGGCATATACCGTATTCAAAATCATAAAGAAGACCCTTGAGGATGCAGGAACATGCCCAACGAGCAGTTGAAGGTCATCGCGATCATGACGCGAAAAGGCGGTGCGGGGAAGACAGCGCTGGCACGCGCCTTGATGAGCGCCATCATCGCTGACGGAAAACGATGCATCGCCATCGATGCCGACCCGCAGCAAGCGCTCTTCCGCTGGTGGGAGAGTGTCACCACCGAAAATCCGGAGGTCGCATCGACAGCTCCGGACCTCCGGGTTTTGGGGATCGAAAGCCCCTCCGAGCTGGAAACCATCATCGACGAAGCCTACGAGAACGACACAGCAGACTTCGTGATCGTCGACACGATGGGGGCAGGGGGCCAATGGGCCGACGAACTGGCCGTCCACAGCGACCACATTGTCCTGCCGATGATGCTGTCGGACACCGACATGCGGATCGCCACCGACACCTACAATTGGTACCAGGGCCTCTACGAGCGCGCCGAAGACCCCTCGGCCTTGCCGAAGCTCACCGTCGTTCTGTCGCGTGTCGACAAGAACCCCTCGAATGCGATGCGCGCCATGGCGCGTGAGGCCAATGCGAAGTTCCCGGTCATCGAGGAGCTTTTCATGGATCGCAAGCAGCATGCCGATGTCGACCGCGAGGGTCTCTTCCATCAAATCTCGAAATGGCGAACCGAGGACCCGAACCCGCTGATGCGTACCCATGCCCGTCTTTACGATGAGGCGCTTGATGAGGCGCGCGAAATCCTCTCATTGGTCTTGGAGGCTGAATAATGGCGCGCAAGAAAATCACCTCACTCCTCGGCGACGATCCGGTCTACAGCAAGCAGTTCGGTGACACACCGAAACAGGCCGATCCCGCCCCCAAACCTGAGCCGGTTAATGCGGAGAAACCTGCGGCCACGCCATCCCCGGCGCTAAAGCGCGAGACAGAGACAAAACCGCCCGCCACCAAACCCGCGTCCACACCGAAAGCAACCTCAAGCCAAAAAGCTCCCGAATCGAAGCCTGCACCAAAGCCAAAGGCACCAAAGAAACCCGCAACACGCGCCGTACACGTGCGCGCCGCCCCAAAGAAAGACCATGGTCCCGGACTGGACGCGCTGGAAGCGGCGGGTCTACCGGCCTCCGATGTCGTCCGCCTTGCTGGCAAGCGCGCCATCGACAAGTTCGAGCTCAGACCGAAATACGTGGCCCCCGACGAAGCAGAGCGCCTCCCGAGCAATATGAGCTTCCGGACCATGAAGACCCTCGACGCCCAGGTCCTCGACAAGTTGCGGGATCAGGCCGACCCGCTCCGCCTGCGCTCGGACGCCGCTGTCATTCAGGGCCAGTTGGAGCCTGTGTTCTGGTCTGAACTCACAAGCCTCATCAAGGAACTGCGCAAGCAGTATTCCTGAAGGCGCGGCATCGCCGCGCCGCGATTTTTGTCTCGAGGGGGAAGGAGTTTCGGCTTCCTTCCCCCTGAAACAAAATAGACAAGACCGTGTTGTCGGCTGCGCCTCCGCCCGCACCACTCTTGTCGATTTGGTTTCACCCCCATCCTCTCAAGCTCCGCGCATACTCGCGGGTAAGCAGCAGCTTACCCTGTCACGATTTGTGATGCCGGGAAGGGAAACACTGCCTGTGCAACCAACCTTGAGAGACAGTGATGCCGGACAATAAAAGATCTGAGGCGCAGCCCATCAAGAAGATCATCGATCAGGAGACCGGCACACATGTCGGCTGGCTCTATGAATGGAACACCGGCGATCTTGAGCCGATGTGGCGCAACGGTCCCAAATTGAACGTGCGATACGAGGACATCCCGCCAGAAGAGATGCCAAACGGGTAGGGAGGTCGCCCAAGTGGCTCCGCGCAAAGCGCCAGGCGGGGCAGGGGGAAGGCATGCGCCCGCTGCCGCGTCAACTAGAATGGAAAGCCACCAAAAAGGGTGAGGGGCCGTCTATGCGGCCTTCTGTTGCTCCTCGACACGCGCATTAATGAAGTCCACGGCCTTCTGCGCTTCGGCCGCAGCCTTGAAGATCAGCCCTTTGTCCGATTTCAGCGCTTGCAACCATCCTTCAATGTACGCGGCACTTTGATCAAAGGCAGGCGCGACCCTAAGCTGAACACCCAGAAAACACGCGCCGATCTCTGCGACCAGTTCCTCGAACGCGTATCCGGCGCGGTCCTCGAAACGCTTGATCCGGTCGAGCCGTGTCGCGCTCCCGGTCCAGTGAACGGTCTCATGTCCCAAAGTCCCGTAATACCCGCTCGCATCGAAGAAGGTACCAATCGGGGGCATGTGAATATGGTCTGGACCAGGTGCGTAGTAAGCCTTCGGCGTCTTGCTTGTGACGATCGTCGCGCCCGTGGCCGCAAAGAACGCCTCTAGCTCGGACACGGGTTCGGTGCCAAGATCACCGGGCGGGGCAGGGCGGACGTAATAGTCGTCCGGTAGTCCCTCGATCTGATCGGCGTTAAAGACGTTGTTGCACTTGGCATAGCGACTGGTCTGGGGCGCAATTTCGCCGTCGATCTCTTTCTCAAAGGTCCCGTAGAAAACCGACCGCGTGGCCTTCTCGCCTTTGCGCACGCATCCTCCGAGCGCGAGGGCTTGGCGATAGGTCATCCACCGGGCCGATGCATAGCCCTTGATGTGAGATGTGGCCCAGAGCATCAGGATGTTCACCCCCCTGTAAGCGGTGCCATCGTGCCGCAAGGGCAGGGAGGCCCTGGCTGCATCTCCTGTCCACGGTTTCCGCCAAGGCGGCGTCCCCTTCTCCATCTCGGAAATGATCGTGTCCGTCACATGCTGTTTGATGTCGGTCTTGGCCATGTCTCTCGCTCCTCATCCTGAACGCGGGTTTCAGGCACCGCGCCTCTCGCGGCTGTCCTGCAAACCTGCTCACGGCGAGTGCGGAGGGGGCGAGACCAGATCGAAAATGGGGAGGGGGATCGCCCGGCATCGCAGCGCGGCGCAGCCGGGACCGATGTTGGGGAGACCTCATTTTTGCGTCTGGTCCGAGGGGGAGGCCGCGCCTCCCCCTGAAACATACTGCGGCGGGAGGATGGGAACCACGTGACTGGTGAGACCACCTTTCCTGAGATAGGTTCAGCTCATGTCAGATTTCAGCAAATACATTGTCTATGTAGACGAAAGCGGCGATGCCAATTGGAAGGCCGCACCGGAGTTTCCCTTACTCTGCGTGAATTACTGCATGTTCGAGAAAGAGCATTATCTGAACGAGCTCATTCCTCGGTTTAATCGACTGAAGTTCAAATATTGGGGAAGCGACAACATTGTGCTTCACGAACGGGATCTTCGGAAGACCGACAAGATCCGCGACGCTGCTGTGCGCTCAAAGTACGAGCGCCTCAAGGGAGAGCGGCGCGCAGAGTTCATGGACGAGTTGACCGCTCTCATGAAGGACGCCGAAGTGAAGTGCTTCTGTGTCATCATCGACAAACCGAAGGTACCGAAACGCCACCAATCCTTTGACCCCTATCACATCAGCCTATCTCGCGGCTTCCGGCAAATCGAAAATTACTTGAAGCTCCATGACCCGGCCGAACTCACCAAGGACCTGCATGTCGTTTTTGAGATGCGTGGCCGGGACGATGATGCCGCACTAAGCCGTGCCTATCAGCAGGTGACAGTACAGGGTTCTCTGCTTGGTCCGCTTGCAAAGTACGACTTCTCGAACTTCCGCCTAGAATTGATGGATAAGAAGAGCAACTCGACCGGTCTACAGATTGCCGACCTGACGGCAAGACCGATTGGGAACCACTACCTGCACGAAACCGGACAGAAGCGGCTGACCGACCAACGCGTCGCTGAAGTACTACTCGAAAAGCTGCATTTCTGCACCGGAACAGTGTGTGAAACAGGCAGATATGACGTGTTTCACGAAGGCCTTTAGAATCCAAAGGCGGGCCGAAGCCCGCCAATGAACGGACGGTTAGACCATCCCGTTACTGACTGTTATGTAGCATCGAAGGGTTAAATTTTCAACTGCTACCAGCATGGCGCAATCGAACCCAGCTGAGTGAGCCGGACCGTCCTCCTCAAGCACAAAGACCAGAGTTGAAGTCAGGTCGCGGACACTCAAAGGCCGGCGGCACGTCGCGCGTCCATCTTGATACCTGTGATGGTCTTGCTGGAGAATTTGCCCTCACGTGCTTCAGCGATACGCGGCCGTAGAAACCGTGACAAACTTTCCATTGCGTCGTCCCGGTCTTCACCGTCCGGGCACTCCTCATGGCCGTCTTTCTTCAAGTCGTCCTGCATAGATCGAGCTTAGCGGGATGGGAAGAAAAAAGCCAGATCGCTGTTCAGTACCAGCTTCGCGCCTTCCCGCTACGCAGCAGCGCGCTCCATCGACTTCTTCACTGCGAGGGTGAGATTGTCGAAGTCCTCGGCGGCCATGGTCACACCGTATTCGGTTCCGCCATCCTGGTTCTCCCACTGCGACTGGCGAAGTGTCCCACGGGCATTCACCAGATCGCCGGGAGCGACATTTTCGAGCGCCCATTTCATCACGTTCGGATTGAAGATCGTGACCTCGTTCCAATAGGGATTTGCCTGGAAATCGCCGCGGTCATCCTTGCGCCCGTACTCGGCGGCGATTGTGATCCTCACGGTCTTGCCAACTTCCTTGACCTTGCCGACGCGACCGAGAATCTGAAATTCTGCAAATGTGCGCATGACTGTCTCCTGTGAGGGGCTGACCGCCCCGAGTGAGTATATGCCCCAGAACAATATTATAATATTGAAACGCCCGCAATCAAGCCGAAACAAAATAGCGGAAATTCGCCAACACCCGTTTGCTAAGAGTCGTAGGAACCAAACGCAGCGGAAAAACCACGTGTTGCGTATCTAGATTTGACCCCAGACAACGGCCTTACTCCGGGCAGATCAGTTCCAGGGATGGAAAATAGGTCCGGTAGCGCCGCGCATCCCGCGTCAGCAGCGGCACAGACAATACCGTGGCATGCGCACCAATGAAGAAATCAGGCAGAACGTTCTGCTTCGTCCCCTTGGACCGCCGATAGGAGGAGAAGGCTTTCCCTGCCAGGAAAAGCGCGTCTTTTGGCATCATTTCGTGGCGGAGCCCGGCGGCCTCGATGAAGGCATCGAGCCGTTCCTTCTCGCGATATCCGACGGAGAGCTCGGCGTAGACACTGTCGTTGATGAGGAGATCACCCTGCAGCGCGGCGGCTTCCAATTGCGCAATGGACCATTCAGCGAAGGTCTCATCATCCGTCACAACATCAAGAAGGACATTCGTGTCGACGAAGATCACCCGTCGCCCCGCGTCAGCGCCATAATCTCATCAGTACTGAGCTCTGTTCGGGCATGACCGCGAAGCCCGGCAAAACGCGAAACCCCCGCTGGCTCATCTTCCGGCACAATCTCGACCCGGCCATCTTTCGTGCGGTTGAACGACACCTTGCTGCCGGCCTTGAGACCCAGAAAGTCGCGCACGGGCTTTGGAATCGTGACCTGGCCTTTGGTTGTGATCGTCGTGGGCACCTGCACCTCCGGTAATACCTTCGAGAAGGAAAGTATTACTTTGCGGGTTCGTTTGCAAGGTTTTGTGCCGCTGCGCGCGGTGGACGGTCCTGACCGGCATGGGGCGCAATGTCGTGCAACTCACACCGATCCACACAAGCAACAGAGCTTGCCGCTTGGACGCGGTCCGATCGAAGGACGCAAATCAGGGCGGCATCTCTGCCGCCCCTCTGCTCGATGGGGACTTATTCGGTAACCTGGCCATCATCGCCATCCGCCTTGGGCGGGAAGGCGACCAGCTCGGTGACCGCAACCGGGAAGTCGAGCTTGATGGAGAGCACCGTCTCGCCATTCTCCCGGGTATTTTCGAAGACCGCGCCGACGCGGCGGAAGCTGGTTTGGTCCTTGCCGTCTTTCTTGAAGGTGACGGGAACGGTGAGGGTGAACATCTTGTTGGACATTGTCGATCTCCTTGTTTCGATGCGGGTGATCCAGCGGATCGACCAGGGCAGATCGCGCAAGCCGAAATCCGGAGGCTCCGCCCCGCGGGTGGAAACCGTATTTCTGCTTGCCGGAGTGAAGCGACGGGCACGCGATCAGCCGAGATCCGCAACCGTAAGTCGAAAAGAAACAAGGCAGATCGATATGCGCCAACACCGTCACACGACACCACCTGTCACCCACGTCAAAGGCGGCAGGCCAGGCAATTCGCCGAGGCTTTAACCGGTCTTCGAAGTGAACATTCGAAACGCGAGAGACGGGCCGCTCATTTGAATAGGGTCGAACAGAGGACCGCGTCCGGCTGGCCATCCCGACACGCCATGCAGCGATGGATGCTCCGAGCGCGGACAGCATGCAGACGGGTGGCAGAGAAACGCCCTGAAACGCTTCCGAGATTTTGAGAGAACGCACAGGCCGGACCCGCCCTAGGGATCGTCAACCGCAGGGGCGAAGACAGCATGGCTGGCTTCGTGCGCAGCATAGAGCCCGGTCGGCTTTGCCGAAGGGCCAGAAAAAACTGAGGTGAGCGTGGAACCTACCGATCCTTCGACAACAAGCCGCGCGGTGTAATGGCGGTCAGATTATCCGGTGTGCGCCGCGTCATCTCCATACCATCGGAGGAAACGGCGGCCTCGACAAACTCGGTCTTCTTCAGGACACCGCCATCCGCCTCGACCCAGGTGGTGCTGTCGCCGTCCTCGCGCGTGATCGAGCCGTCATGGTTGATGCGGATCGACACGCCGCCAACCTTGACGGCGACGGAATGCGCATCCGCGATGATCCCTTCCCAGCCACCGTCATAGTCCCGACGCAACACCACCATATCGGGCCGCAACTTGATCTGCACATCCTGATCAGCATCGCCATCGGCGCTTTTGAGCATCAGGAATGTTTCCTGGATGTCCGGATCGCAGTGGATGCTCACCCGTGCATCTTTCGGAGGCCAGACCTTGGGTGCGCTCCGCTGTCGGCCTTCCGGGTCGCGATGAAACCCGATGTAGAGCTGCGCCGATTTCCAGACCCGGGCGGCGTGCGATGCAATCTTTGACATGGTCGATCTCCTGAGCGGTCTGAATGCGCGGCTCTTGGCTCTAGTAAGCCGGGAGCCGCGCAAACCGAGGGACTTCAGAAGGCGAGGGCAGGGAAGCTGCCTTCGCCGGGGTCCACCTTCAATCGTAATAGTCCGGCACCCAAGCCTCAATCCGGGCTTTCTGTGCCGCCGTGACCCCGAGCAGTTTCTGCTTGGTCTCGTCCGAGAACAGGTCTTCCAGTGTCTTGGCCTTCTCGGCCTTCTTCAACTTGGCGAAGGCCTTGGCCTCGACGCTGGTTGGCGCAAGGTCGAGAAGGTCGCAGTAGATGGTCTCCAGCATCGGTCCTGACACGCGCTTGAAGAGGTTCTCCGCCGTAGGCGTCCAGACCTTGCGGATCTCGGCCCCTGCCTTTTCAGACAGAACCCCGTGGAAGATAGCATCTCCGCCGATCAGCAATCTGGCCAAGTGCCGCGTCAATTCTGCATCGCGATGCTTCTTCCCCCTTTTCTTGAAGCTGGCGAAAGCCTTCTTGAGATCGACACCCCACGCATCTGCCGGCGTGACACCGGGTTTGGAGAGCCGCTTATCGACCGCGAACCCGGCCTCGACGGACGGGGTATTGCTGGGTGCCCCGAGGCTGATGTCGAACACGTCGCGAAACCCGATCGCCCCGCTCAACTGGAACGCCAGAAGATCAATGAGGAGGTCGGGTTGATCCAGCATGGCGTTTTGCAACGCGGCCAGCTTGATCGCCTCCAGATCGTCCCGCAGCTTTTGTGAATAGGGGGGTTTCGGAGCCTTGTCGTCACCGGTCCCATGCGCGGCCTTTTGCAGGATACCGGCCGAAAGCGCCGCCTTCTTATCCTCGGGTCGGATCAGGCCCGCCTCGACTTTCAGACCGCCGCTCTGATCAACATAGACCACACATCCGGCGTGGGCTTTCTGCGCGTCGGTGAAGGCACCCTCCAAAATAACATGGAGGCCTGCCAGTTCTTCTTCACCTTCCGCGTTGAGCACGTCACCGTCGGCCATCTCGCAGAGGTCCTCGTATCGCTCCATCTGATCGTCCGAGAGAACACCTTCGACGGGGTAGACGCGGGCGAACTTGTTGTCTTCGATGAAGTTCCAGCCGAGATAGGCCTCGCTATGTGTCTCGACCCAGGCCCAGCCATCGGACACGCGCAGCTGCTCAGCCGCCTCAGCCAATTGCGCTGCAAAGGCGTCATCCAGAATATCCTGATCCTCGAAGAACACGTCTTCGGAGAAAAGATCGCGGGTGACCTTGCCGCCACCGCCCTCGTAGGCCTCCACACCGACAAATACCGCGCGGCGGTCTGTGGCTTTGGCCGCTTTCGGATGCAGGAAGTGGTCCAACTGGCTCACGTTGGAGAGGTGGCCCTCGGCGATGGCCTGCAGCACCTCATGCACCAGTTTCTCGTCCTGAGCGGTCGTCATCTTCTGCGCTGCCGAGAGATTGATGGTCTTGGCTTTCAGCGCATCAAGGGCCGCATCGGGCAGATTGGCGAGTTTCAAGCGCCCTTTGACATGGGCGACGGTCACCCCGAAGGCGCTGGCAATCGCTTCGGCGTCGGCATTGGTTTTTGCCATCCGTCCATAGGCCCGGATTTCGTCCGCCGGATCGAGCGCTTCACGGGCCGTGTTTTCCGCATTGGCCCAGAATTCGGCCTGCTCCAGATCACGTGCCAGAAGGACGGGGATTGAAGATGCGCCCTCGAAGTCGGGATATGACGCTGCGAGATGGGCCAAAGCCCTCAGACGGCGACCGCCCGACACGATGCCGATCTTGCCGTTGTCGTCCTGAATGCCGCCGAGGTTCTGCAGAAGCCCGCAGGTCCTGATGCTGTCTGCCAGTGTCTCCACGTCCTCCTGCGCCACATCTTCGCGGGGATTGAGGTCGTGCAGGTAGAGCTGGTCGAGCGATGCGTAGAGGATCGCTGCGTCGTTCGGGATGGTTGATTGATTGGTCATGTCTTTGTCCTTTGATTTCGATTGATGTTGGGTGTGGCGGGGCAGGGAGCATGTGCTCGCCGCCCTGCCGTTTCAAACGGGTGGATCACCTCCTTTCCTGAGGGTGTTGGGTGCCTGTTCCGGTGTCGGTCAGGCGGCTCAGTATTCGGAGGCGTGAAGGATCGTCAGGACGCGGCGGGTCACAGCGAGGTTCGCCGGATCGTCGCTGCCCATGGCATAGTCGGTGTCGTAAAGATCGATCTTCCAGAAGATGCGATAGCTGTCGCCCGCCATCTCGATATCGAACGCCCCGAAACTGTGATCTCCGTATGGATCGTTGTCGTCGGAGAAGGTGTCGAAGCCTTGAACACGTGCCATGATGACCGCCTTGGCCGCGGGCAAGAGGTCGGCCACACCGCGCGTCATCACAATCTGACCGGGCACGGTGAAGTCCGCGCCCCATGTTGTCCGGAACCGGTCGTTCTGTTCTGCGATCTTGATGGCTTCGGGTGTGGGGGTCTCAGGCGTTGCACACATCAGCTTGCTCCTTGGAGTCTGGTTTTGAGAGCAGCCCCCGAGGGGCGTCGTCTCCAAAACCTGACCCACTGGCGAAGTGCCGGAGTGAGCAAAGGCACACCCCAATCGATGGGACGTGGCGCGGCCCGCAGCGCCTGGGGCGCGAGGACACGGGTCCTGTCTATTTGGGTTGCCTGCGCGAGAACCCAGCGGGTTCTAAAGTAACGTCCCCGCAGCGGCGTATCGCGCTTGCGCGAACCCCTAGGGGACCAGGGAAATCCCTGACATCCTGCGCCTCATCCTTGGAAACAAGGCGATTCGGTATATCGGGAACATCTGGTGTTGCCTGTAATGCAACGGGTTTGGCTCATGCCTGAGGTCAAAAAGGGGAAAGGCAGGCCAAAATCGGATCAAATGCTGCCTGTCTGGGCGTCAAGGGCTGCTTCAAGACCCTGTTTCTAAGCCTGTCTGAGGGCTGTCATCGAGAACTGCCTTTTGAAGGCCTCTCGCGTCTTGGTTATTTCTGTTAGAAATTTGGTTAGGTTTGTTATGTGGTTAGGGCACTGAAAAGACTCAGGGAAATCAGTATTTTGACGTTGTTTCGCGTTCCTGATGTACCGAACATGCGTTCCCGATATACCGAGGATGCGTTCCTGTTGTACCGAGTCGGATGTTCCTGATGTACCGAAGTTATGTTCCCGTTGTACCGAGTCACCAGATCGGGTTGGCTTCGATGTACTTCTTGGCAAAGGCGCGGAAGGCGGCGTTGGCACTTTTCACGGGATCGTCCTTCTTTATGGCCCATTCCCGCCATGCATCGAGAATGTACTGGATGTCGTATTCCGGGTTGGCGTGCTTGATCTCGGTCAGAACGGAGTGCGAGACAGTCAGTTCCGACAGATTCGGTACATCGGGAACAGTGAGGTCGTCGAATTTCGGCTGAAACCGTACAAGTGCCTGTTTTCCCTTCGTTTTGAATGGGGTTGACACTTCGGCAGGATCCACGATCTCGACATGGTAATCAGGGATGGTGCCCGCTTCACAGATCTCGTTGATCCGAAACTTGAACTTGCGTGCGGTGTCGATCGATCCGCACTTCTCGGCCAGGCGCTTGATCCCGATATACCATTCTGGCTGACGACCGACATGCTTGCGGGCAAGCTCATAGAGGCGGCGTTCGAGGCCCTTCGAGAGCCGGAAATAGTCTCTGTTGATCGTCAGGACCCGGCGATCTTTGACGATGGCATTGAACATCCATCGGTTCATCGTGACCTCGACAGCCCCCATGACGCGCTGGCCGTTGCGATTGGTCCGTTCGATCACCCGCCAATCCTCGATCCAGCCAAAGCCACGCCGCTCACGCTCGTCACCGGCGGTGATGTTCGTCAGGATGTTGGTAGAGCGCAGGCGATCCAGCGCATCGAGGAAGAGCTCATAGGCGCGTTTGCCGGAGCTGCGCCCGGTCACCTTTAGAAAGTCATAGGCAGAGAATTTGATCGTGCGATCCTGAACGGATACCGGGGTATCCGCATCATACTGCCCGTGTTCGATCCTCTCGTTCACAAGTGATGTAAGATAGATCAGGATGTCTTTGTCCCAGATCGTCGCAATTCCCTTGTGCCCTGGCTGAATCTCGATCTTCACCGTGCCATCGTCAAAGATGAAGGGGGTCATTCGCGGGCGCTTCTGAAGGGAGAAAAATGGGAACTCCATCAGGGCACGCTCGTCTTTGACCGGGGCGTCAGCGAGCTGGTCCAAGAAAAGGTCTACCTGTTTGCCTGACACGTCTGTTCCTAATGTACCGAATCTCTCTGTTCCCGTTATACCGAGTTTTGTGTTCCTGATGTACCGAATTTTTCAACATATTGCGGTACGCTCTATAGTTGGCCACAAGAGGGGTCAGTAGTTGACCTGCTCGAAGCCATAGTTTCCCTCGTAATCACGCCAGTCCACAAAGACCGAGCGATGGAAGATGCCGGGGCAATGCTCACCGTAACGCTCGAGTCCCACGTGGTCCTCGGGCAATTGGCTGGGGCTGGAGCCCCGGGACCAGCGGAAGTCACCTTGCGTCCCGTAGGTGCCTATCCGCAGAGAAAAGTTGCGGTTGCAGTCTCCCTCACTGCCAGCTTCCACCTGAGTGGCGTAGGTAACGTTGTATACCCGGATTGAGCGCACGAAGTTGAATTCAGGTCCGCTTATGTCGATGTCTGCGCCAGCAGTCATTTGAGCGAGCACCATCGCGAAAACTTCGGGTAATCCCGCCGACGACGCACCGCCCGATCGAACTACTGCGGGCTGTAGCTGAGCAAGTGGGATTGCGCCTGAGATCTGAGGAATGGATTGGTTTCTTGGCAACGCATCGGGCGCCAGAATGTCCCATAGCTGAGGCAGTGGCGTGGTCATATTCGGAGCCTGAAGACTTGCCCCCATTGGGCAGCGCCAAATCTGCAGCGGCGGCTCGACGGGCCACGGTGTGATGCGTCGGACGAACTCTGCACGTGCACGCGCACACGGTGTTGAGGCAGGCCAGTCGCCGGAAAGACAAAGAAGGATCGCACAATCGATCTGGTAACTCTGGGCGCTTGTCTGGGACGCTCCAAACCCAAGACAGATACTGACTGCAGTCAATCCAGTAGCGATCTTTGAAAAAAGCGGTTGCATGGCCCAGCTCACTATTGAAATCAATATTATAATATTGACTGTCGTGTCCTTAGGATGCAAGGGGTAGGAACAACGACAATGCGTGAGCGGCAATATTCCGCTGCGTCGTCGTCAGGTTTCCAAGAAACGTTCAACAGTTTTGGAGATGACTGCCGCACGAACGTCTGGTCTTTCCAGAAGCAGCGCGTGCTTTGCGTGTTTGAGTTCCACGTACTCGCCGTTCGACCACGCTGCCATCCTTTGTTGGATCGCACGCTTATCGACAACTTCGTCACAGTCTCCATAGAAGGTGATACAGGGAAGGTCTGGTGATTTCAGCTTTGAGATCCGTCGGCATTCCCCCAGGCTTTCGCGAAGCCACTTCAAACTTGACCCAGCAGTCTGAAGCTCAGGCCTAGTGCGCGCTTGCTGCACCCAGTAACCATAGTTCTCGGGATCAAAGGTGATGCGATTTCCCTCAAAAGGGGTATGACTGACGTAGTTCTTCCCGTCATGTCCAGGAACATACGCCTCTCCGTGCCCAAGAGCGCAAGCCGCCCAAGCGACAGGTGATGCGATCAGCCGCTGGAGCTCAGACATTTCAATGCCCCACATTGGCGCGGTGAATGAGCATGCTGCAACGGGTAAGCCTTGCAGGGTCGCTCGCAAACCGATGTTGCCGCCCATGGAGTTGGCCATCAAAAACCAAGGCTTGGGCATGCCGAGCGTGATGGCAATCTGTAAAAATGCGTCAACGTCCTTTTGGTAGTCCGAAAACGCTTCGACGTGCAATGTTGCGGGGTCGTCGAGCAGGCGCTGAGACAGACCGTGGCCGCGCCAATCGATCGTCAGAACCGAAAACCCCTTGGCGACCAAGTCACGCGCGAGCCGTCCTTGGAGTTCGATGTATTCTGTCCTGCCTGGAAACAGGAAGATCGTGCCGCAAACATCTTGTTCCGCTGGCCAGTAACCTACTCGAAGTCTGATGCCATCTCGTGTGGTCGTCCACACAGCGGAACCATTGTCCGGCCCGCCAGAAATCTCTTGGAAGAAAGGTGCTGGCTCCATCTCCTATTTTCCTTGGACGCCTAGCAGTTCCTCGTTGCGCGGAATGTCCGTACCAGGATGGGAACCCTGTGATGCAACAACGCAGAAGACAGCCAGACA
Organism: uncultured Sulfitobacter sp.; assembly: GCF_947500075.1. GTDB lineage: Bacteria > Pseudomonadota > Alphaproteobacteria > Rhodobacterales > Rhodobacteraceae > Sulfitobacter. The sequence goes on from NZ_CANMQS010000011.1 coordinate 63,782, forward strand.
GCAGCTCGAAAGGAGCAACACAGAAAAGCCTGTGAAACGACCGATCAGCCAGAAGTTGACGACAAGCAGAAGGATGACGCTTGCTAGACTCAACCAGTTGATCATCATCTTTTTGGTGGCGGCACCCACCGGACCGATGCTGCCTCGGTTCCCAGCTTGTTCTGCAATGAGGGGACTGCGGACTGAGCCCCGAATTTGTGATGCGCATAAGAAAAACACGAAAACCGGAATGAACATAACGAAGAAGCTCGTTATTGATGCAGATGGGTTCTTGTCGAACCAAGTCCAAGAACCATCGTGACCATTCATCAAGGCGCTGGCATCCAGGATCAACCAACGCACAATATTTTCAGAATCTGTCATGAGGTAGACGGCGACAAGTTTGATCCCGATGGACGCCAACAAAGCAAAAACAGCGCAACGGAAAATACCACTGACGATGGCGTCTGCGATTTGCAGAATTTCAAGGCTTTTAATGGTGTTCTGTCCAAAGCTCACACGGCCTGAGATTTCCTTGAAATCCAATGATACAATGTAGAGCAGCATCAGACCAGAAAAGCAGTACCAATATGCAATGCCAGAGAGGAGGTTGGCGTACATTGATGCCGCCATGCCCTGGTTCGCTGACATAACATCTGGTCTTTCTATCGAAATCAACAACCAGTCGATGACGCGCGAACCTGCGTCGTTTTGCATGAGCGGTTTCAGATACGATCCGTACCATTGCAGCAAGAAAACGATACAGAAACACACCAAGGTGATACCCACAAACGACGATGAGTAGACAGCAAGCCGCTCGCTCCAATTACAGGATTGGGTAGGGTCGGAGCTCTCGGCAACCATCAATGGCCGCCACTGTTCTCTCCAAGAAGTGACTAAACTGGAAACAACGAAAACGATCAGGGGCAGCCAGACAAGTTTGTCCAACAACCAGTTTGGAGACCAAAACAGCCCGACCTGTTTCTCCAAATTCTGGACCGGGCTGTAGGTTACGTCGTGTGCTCCCAAAAGATAGCCAATGTAGAGCAGCACAGCGACGCCCGCCCACATTGTCATAACCATTCCAAATGGCGCACCATCGAGAAACAGGCTTTCCGCTCGGGCGGCCAGGCTAATTCTTTGATGTTCCGATTCATATTCATCCAATGGTGCTTCGATTTCGTCCGGACTCCCATTCGCGCGAGTCATTTGACACTGCACTCGGCCACTGGCTTCCCGGTCAGGCTCTGCATTGACACGGCGACGTGCCCGTCTCTCTGCTGCCAGGCGCTCCTTTGCGGCCTTTAGCTCTGACTGCCAAAGACTCGTCTCGACCGGATCGTTGCAGCCGAAAATGCGAGCCAGCCAACGTATGTTTTTGTCGCTGATACCATTGTCGTTCGCTTGAAACCAAACTTGGACGGTTCTCACGTCGATCCCAACATTGTTGGAATCAATCGCCGTAATTGCGTCGGCCAGTGTTTCCGGTGTCCACGGACCATCGGCGACTTCATGCCGGTCGACGGGCCGACCCGCACCCTGCGCTGCCAGTCGACCGAACAGCACTTTGAAGTTGTCTGTACTTTGTCGTGGTTCAACAAAGAATTTCCCGTTTTTTATCAAAGCCTCACACGTCCAATTTGCGTGCTTTTTCGTTGTTTTACGGAGTTTTTCGTGCGTCCGGCAAAGAAGCACGTTCTACTATAACGCGAAGCCGCGGCCTTGATGTAGAGACTTGCCGCAGCGCTCGTGTGCTGGGCGGATACCCGCGCCCTCAGCATTTCTTAGAGGGAGGTTTCATGCTAGAAAATGACGAAGATGAAGCCCAAGCGACGAGACGCATCGTCGACAAGGAAACCGGCAAGACGGTGGGCCTTCTTTATGTTTGGGAGGATGGTTACGAGCAACCACTTTGGTTAGATGGCGCTCGCAAGAACGTTGCTTTCAGCGAGCTGACGGATTTGCCTCAACAACAAACCGCTTAGAAGACTCAGGCCCATTTTTGGGTGCCCCAAGAATGGGGCAGATACCGATAAGCACGCATATGTTATGTTCGGGTTTCAATGTCTGACGTGAGCGCCTAGGCGAATTCATGCGCCGTCGGTTAGGACAAATACCCCACGTTATCTGCCAAACGCTGCCACAGCGGCTGAATCGGTCTCTTCGGCTAGGATGGATAGGACAATTGCACCTTTTCTGTGCCGCGTTTCGACGTGGGCGTGTGCCACCGAAGCTTCCGCAAGCGGATAAACGGTCTCAATGACCGGTTGAACTTTCCCGTCGCGCACAAGCCTCGAAAGCTGACGTAAATCCTGTGCGGTATTTGGGTTCACGGTGAGGCGTATTTTTCGGTCGAAGAACGGGTTTAGGGCGGCTGCCAGAAGCTCGCGCATACCGACGTTCAAAGGAAGGAAGAGGCCGTTACGCCGGAGAAGCCCGCGCGCTTGTTTTGGGGACACGACACCAACCGTATCAAGGATGATGTCGAAGCGATCCTTGATCTCTGAGAGTTTGATGGTCTTATAGTTTAGAGTGATATCAGCCCCGAGGGAGCCCACGAGCCGCTGGCTGTCGGGACCTGAAAGCCCAGTGACATGCGCTCCAAGAGCCTTGGCAATTTGCACGGCATAGATCCCGACGCCGCCCGAGGCACCAACAATCAGAACGCGCTGATTGGCCTTCAAGGATGCGAATTGCTCAAGAAAGACCAAAGCAGACAAGCCGCCAAAGGGGAGGGCGGCTGCTTCTTCGAAAGATAGATTATCAGGTATTTCTGCGACCGCCGCAGTCTCAGGTAAAGCCAGATACTCGGCAGATGCGCCACCCTTGGATGTGATGCCAAAGACCCGCAGGCCGGGAACGAAGCTTTTGACGTCCGGACCGACAGCCTCAATGACGCCCGCGAACTCACTTCCGAGCCGGGTGTTTCGTGGGCGACGGAGCCCGAAGATGAGGCGCGCGGGAAGTGCTGTGATACCGGGAAATGCAGCGGCACGGATGCGCCAGTCGCTGGTGTTTACGGCACTTGCATGCACGCGGATCAGGATTTCATCGTGTTGCGGCTCAGGGCGCGGAACCTCTGTGATCTGAACCACTCGGGGCGATCCATAATGTGTATAGGTGAGAGCTTTCATAGGACTGGCTTCACAACCATGAGGGCAATTGCGACAAGGCTCAGAAGAAGGGCACCGGTACCAATTGGCGCAACTCTGTTGAAGACCTGAGTGTAGCGTTCACCAAGAGCTGCAGTCTTGGAGGCTGCGGCAATCCTATGGAGGCTCTTTTCCGCAATCGCGCCGACCCAAAACGCAGCAATTAGTGCGAAGGTCAGAGTCGCCGATGCCAAAAGCCAAGTGTCTGTGAATGCGTATCCGACTGTTGTGGCAAGAAAGTACCCTGTTACGGGAATAGCCAGAAGTGACGGCAGCATGATCAGGTGGTTTATGCGGAGAATAGCACGCAGAAGCGTTTCAGCCTGGCTTGGGGTCGACGCCCTCGCTTGAAGATGCAAAATGCCGTTGATGATTGTTGCACCGATCATCGCGGTCATCGCGATCAAATGGGCGATCTTCCAAAGTGTATATGCGTCTAGCATGGGACTCTCTTTCCGGTTTTGAATTATTGCATCACGTAGGGCATGTCGTGTGGGTCAGTGTGGTTGCCGCTGGCGCTGACCAAAGCGGCTAAGTCCCTAATTTCGACCTGCCGCGTGCCACGATACTCGATGATCCCTTGGTCTCGCAGATGCGCCAGCTGACGGCTGACGGTTTCATGTGTCAGGCCCAGGAGGTCAGCGATTTCAAACTGACACAGGGGCAGTCTGATATGGCTCGGGTGGCGGATCGATGACCGGTTTTGAAGCACCAGGAGAAAGCTTGCGAGTTTCTCAGCGGCGGTTTTGCGCCCCAACAATAGCAACCATTCGCGCGCTTCATCGAGCTCCCTGAGGGTAGAGTGTAGAAGGCGGCGCGTCATCTCGGGGGAAATACGCAGCAAGGATTCAAACTCGTGCCGCGACATGCTGCCGGCCGTAACATCTGAAATTGCCGTCACATCATATCGGGTCGTCTCAGACCCGAGCCGCCCCACCAAGTCTCTCGGCATCAGCAATCTCAATATTTGCGTGCGACCGTCTGGAAGCGACGTGCTGAGCGTCGCCGTGCCTTGAAGGATGACGTGGACGCGATGGTGACAACGACCGCGTATCTGCAGCGTTTGCCCGGCTTCAAAGTGTCGGACAGTCATCTCCTTGTTGAGCCGCCGTTGTGTGTGCTCACAACTGGTCAGAAAGGGGAGGGGAACGAAGCGTGGCTCGGCGCTGTGCGGGGCACTTTGATATTCAAAGTCTCTCGGCTGCGCATAGGTCATGATGCGCTCCGTGTTTTCAGCGGTGATGTGCCCTTGGAATCAATCTTGGCGGATTGCGCATGGACCAGTTCTGCGAAGTGATCCGCTATGCGCTTCTTGCCATAGGTCTTGCCGACCATGTTCATGCCAAGGGCTGACAGGAAGAAGAGGGCAGGGCCATGCACAGCCGACGGGGTTATATAGGGCAGGAGTTTTAGCGCGCCGCGCCGAAGCACGTCTGGGAGATGGATGATCTTCGCGGGCTTCCCTAATGCCTTGAATGCCGTCTCTGCCAGCTCGTTTTGAGTCAAAGCATCCGGACCGCCCACCGGCACGTAGTCGCGACCATCCCAGATGGCGCTCGCGATCACCTCTGCCAGATCAGCACCGTCAATGGGATTGAGCTTGAGTTTGCCCGAACCGAACAGAAAGACACGACCGGATTCAGCCATGTTCAGGAAATCACCCATATCTGAGAAGAACCCGGACGGCTCGATTACGGTCGATTTAATCGGCGCGGCCTGCAAGCAATATGCAAAGGCCTGCTTGGCAGCCACCAACGGGATGTTTTGCATCTTATGCGCGTTGAGTACGTGGACATAGGCAAAACGCTCTACACCAGCGGCCACCGCATCTGTCAGTAGGTTGGCATTCGCCTGATAGTCGACATCCCAGTAGGACAAACCATCGCGCTGCCGTGTGATGCCAAGGGTGGAGATCACCAAGTCGACGTCGTCCATCGCTCCACAGAGCGTGAGGGGATTGGTTGCCTCGCCTTCGAACAGCTCTGTCGCTTCGAGCCCGGATTTGCGCGCGGCGTCTGCATTTCGAACGAGGGCACGAACGTGCCAGCCCATGGACATGTATTGCTTTACGATATGGCGACCGAGGTATCCGGTGGCCCCTGCAACAAGAACGGTCGTGGTATTCATCTGATTTTCCTTTCAAAACATGTGGTGACTAAACGGCTTTGGTTCCGAGCTGGCGCACGTCAGAAAGCCAACGCCTGACGGTTTGCTCGCTTGGGTGACTGGCTTCTGAGAATTGGGTGAAACGGGTGGGTTTGATGCCAACAAAACTGAATATCTGGCACCGCAACTGGTTCAGTATCGCGTTGTGATAGACGAAGCGAAGAAGCCAACTCTTGGTGTCGGAGGTCAGGATTACACGCGCCGTGCGTCCACCGAGCATGGGCGTTGGCAGGCCAAAGCTCTTTTTTCGTGTGTCAAAGGTACGCCCGGGCAGCAGCACGCGATCAAAGAGACCTTTGAGCTTTGCCGGTATACCGCCCCACCACATGGGCGTTGCCAAGACAACATGTTCGCTCCAGGCGAGGTCTTCGAGAACTTGATCGAGCGCGGGTTCCAACGGCTTGGTGTTTTGATAGCCGCCATTGCCGAAATCGCTGTCGAAAGCGAGGTCATGAAGATGCGTGATGCGAACCTCATGACCTGCGCTTTGGGCGGCTTCAGCGTAGGCCTTGGATAGGCTGCGAGACAGTGACCTCTCACCCGGGTGGCCATTCAGGACGTATATGCGCTTTGTCATCGGGAATTCTCCTTGAGTGCGTTCAATCGATCTCGGTTGGAGCGAACTCCAATCGGCAGATTTCTCCCGAGGGGCTGCGGGATTCGTGGAGCACAGCGGTGCTATCTAAGGTTCCGACCGCTTCGAGAGCTTCGTTGATTGCGGTAGCAACTTCGTCCTCGAGTTCTGCGGCTGGGTCGGGACGCTGCGCGATGTGGCAGGCCGATGCCTGGGAGGGTTTAAGCGTGCCGCCCGAGCCTTCGAGTGTCTGCGGATATGCGCCCACTGAGATCGCCCAACCCAATGGGATCAGCATTGTGTGCGTGGTAAGTCTGAGAGTGTCCATGAAGATGCTCCATTGAATATATGACTGGACGTTCAGTCAAAAATTGGTGTTTAAAATCCATGCATACGCTTGGCCCATTGAAAGCCAATCAATGCACCTTTCAGACGGGGGAGGAGGAAAAGGGACAGCCCGACTGCGAGCGCAGAGAAAACCGCCGCCATGACTGCCGGATGCAAATCCCAGGCCTTGTAGGCGGGAACAAGCAGAGGCACGAGCAAGTGACCGACTACAACAATGGTGAGGTAGGCGGGGCCGTCATCGGCACGCTGGTGCGTCAAGTCCAGCCCACATGATGAGCATTCCTTTGAGACCGAAAGATAGCCATCGAAAAGGTGGCCTTGCCCACATCGCGGGCAGGTTCTTTTGAAACCTCTTATCATGGCCTGTTTGGTGTCTCTTTCAGCTGTGAGTTCCATAGTGCTTCCTCGAATCGATTATGACTGGATGGTCAGTCATGTATATCTTGAATGACTGGACGTCCAGTCATAAATATGCCAGAACCGCAAAAAATGAAATTGAGGTAGGATAATGCCAAAGGTCGTTGACCGTGAAGAAATGCAGCACGGGATTCTCGATGCAGCCATGCAAGTCTATGTGAAAAAGGGCTATCATGCCGCCACCATTGCAGATGTGGCCGAGGCCGCCGGGCTCGGGAAGGGGACGCTTTACCTTTATTTCAAGAACAAGGAAGCTATCGCCATATCGATGGTGGAACGACATTTCAAAGCGTTGGAAGAAAGGTTTTTTGGGCAGGAGATGCCAGAAACACTGGAAGACTTTGTGGACGGTCTCTCACAAACCATGAACATTCCAGATGACCATGCGAAGTTCGTCCGTGTGTTCTTTGAAGTGTTTGGACCGAGTTTTGCGTCTGATGCGTTCAGTGCAAAAGTTGCGAGTTTCTTCGACAGGCTGGGTGATCACTACACCGGTCAGATCAAGCACCTGCAAGAAGTGGAACAAATTCGAGGGGACGCGGACGCCAAGCAGCTCGGCCGTGCTATCGCCGCTCTGACCGACGGAATGATCTTGCACAAAGGGTTGTTCAGCATTCCTGCAAAGCGTCATAACGGCATGCGCAATGAAGCGATCGACATGTTGGTGCGCGGGTTGGTTAGCTCTCCGAAGTAACCCCGGCCTCATTATCCCAGTAAGGCGTCTTCTTCCCCACATAGTTGGCAAAGTACTCGACGAAGGCCCTTACCTTTGCCGGAACATGCTGGCGTTCAGGAAAAACCGCGTAGAGCGCCTGTTCGGGCATCAAGAAGTTGGGCAGCACGCGTTGAAGCCGTCCGGCGGCCAAGTGGGCGCCGGCGATGAAGGTTGGAAGACGGCCTATTCCGAGACCGGCGACCAACGTCGTGCAGAGCGCCTCGCTGTTGTTAACTCGAAACCGGCCCTTGGTCCGGACCGCGATCTCACCATCATCGCCGATAAACTTCCATTCCAGGGGATCGCGGGAATAGGCGTAGTGCAAGCAGTCATGATCCATGAGGTCCTGGGGATGAAGAGGTGCACCGGCGCGATCCAGATACGCGGGAGCGGCTACAATCACGCTGTGAATAGGAGCAAGTTTGCGCGCAATAAGTGCGGAGTCAGGCAGAGAGCCCGCGCGCAGAGCCAGGTCCATGCCCGAGTCTACCAGGTCAACAAATCGGTCATCCATCGACAATTCCAAGGTGATACCAAGGTGCAGGCGAAGAAACTCCGGTATCGCCGGGGCGACATGGAGTTGACCGAATGACATCGGTGCGCTGACTTTGAGGTGCCCGATCGGGTCTCCTTGCAACGCAGCAACCGCGTCTTCGGCTTCTTGCGCTGATCCGAGCGCTTGGATGGCATGCGCCAGATAAATCTCTCCGGCTTCCGTCAGAGAGATGCTGCGAGTTGAGCGGTGGAAGAGCTGCGCGCCGAGATGGGCCTCGAGCCCGCCAACGCGTTTGCTCACAGCGGATTTCGTGATGTCCAGCTTTCGCGCAGCGGCGGCAAAGCTACCATTCTCAGCCACGGCGACAAACACAGGTATCGCGCCAATCTCGGTCATGGTTGGCTCCTTTGGTCAACTTTTTCTCACCTATGTGTATTCCAGATAGCCAATTATCACGCTTCTGGAAACCACTTACCTCTCGCTCAACACGACAGAGATTGGAGAGACCAATGGCCAAGATGCTGATCAACGGAATTCTACGCGACAAGCCAACTCAAGCAAGCGGACGTTTCGAGCGACAGCCGAGCCGGTTCCGTAGCTGGATCGAGAACGGCGAGAATGCGGAGTTTCCAGCAGAGCAGGGTCGCTATCACCTCTACCTGTCCAAGGCCTGCCCCTGGTGTCATGGCGTCGATCTCGTTTTGTCTCTTAAAGGCTTGCGGGATGCCATCAGCATCACCTGGATGGACCCGATCATGTCAGAGAACGGCTGGGTGATCGATCAGCACGGTTTCGATCCGGCGCATGGTGTGCCCCGCGATCGATATCTCTTTGAGGTCTATCAACGCGCTGCCCCCGACTACACAGGCGCGATCACAGTGCCTGTTTTGCTCGACCGCGAAAGCGCCAATATCGTTAGCACAGAGTCCGCTGATATCATGCGAATGCTCAACCAAGCGTTCCCAGATACGGAAGGACCTGACCTCTATCCCGAAGGACTGCGTTTAGAAATCGACCATCTGGCTGAACTGATCCAGGAGCCCATTCGCAATGGTGTGTATCGCGCCGGTTTCGCGACCAGCCAGGAAGCCTATTGCGATGCCGTTACACGGATATTCGACACTCTGGAGGATCTGGAGAACCTGCTTGCGGATCGTACGTTTCTGGCGGGTAATCAGTTGACCGAAGTGGATCTGAAGCTCTTTCCAACCCTGCTGCGGTTTGATCCAGTCTACGTCACGCACTTCAAGATCGATCGGGCCCGCGTTGCCGATTATCCCGCGCTCTCGCGCTACCTGGCTGAGATCGCTTCACTCCCAGGCGTAGCGGACACCATCGATCTGCCGCACACTCGCGCGCACTACTTTAGGAGCCATCGGCACATCAACCCGAGCGGGATCGTCCCGATCGGACCGATGTCGCTTTATGCGCTTGCAGTTCCTGTGAAAGGAGCCGCGTGATGCCGGGTTTCATTCGATCCGCCCCGCCCACAGTTTTGATAATCGCCATTGGACTCCTTGTCGGTGTGAGCTTCACACTCTCCAAGTTCGTCGCTTTGGCGGAGGTGCCGCCCCATATCGCGCTGTTTTGGCAAGTCGCAGTGGCCAGCGCTGTTTTGGTGGGCGTGCTCGTTGCTAAAGGCACCGCGCCGCAAACAGCCCCGCGTTACATGGTCTACTATCTGGGCGCAGGGCTGCTTGGCGTAAGCCTTCCGGGCCTGATCGGGTATGTTGCCCTTGGGCATGTCACGACCGGGTTCTACTCAGCGCTGGTGACCCTTTCGCCGATGTTCACCTTCGCGATTACGGCGGCGGTCGAGCGGCGAATGCTGCCAGTTCATCGACTGTTGGGCATTCTGGTTGGTCTTGCGGGTATCAGCCTTGCCACCTTACGCGGCTTGGATACCTCCGACATCGAGCCGGTTTGGATCATTCTTGCCCTGGCCGGACCTCTGGTCCTTGCATCTGGCAATGTGTTCCGCAGCCGAGTGTACCCAAGTGGTGCAGAACCAATGACGCTCGCAGCCGGAACGCTCTTTCTCCAGCTGGCTCTGATCGGTGCGGGTCTTCTATTTACGGGGCGATTGGCGGAAAGTTCTTCGCTTGAACCCAGAGCTTTTGCCGCGATTGTTGGGGTCGGCTTTATTACTGCAATCAGCTACGCACTGACCTTCGAAGTGCAAAGGCGCACTGATGGTGTGGGGTTTTCTCAGGTCGGATATTTCGCAACGCTGTCCGGCATCTTTTTCGGCGCGATCACTTTTGGTGAAACCATCTCACAAACCTTCGTCGCCGCGCTTGTCCTGATCTTCACTGGTTTGGCTATCACCAACGGTCATTTGTCCATTCCGCGTGCCTGGTTTGCCGCCCGTGCACGTCGCCGTCCGGATTGCATCTGAAATCTCACTCACTCAAAGGAAGGAAAAACCATGGAACTCACAGGCCAAAACACATCCGAATATTCGCCGCTGATCACCTCGCTCTACACAGCCGTTGATGCGCTGGACGCCCAAGGTGTCGTCGATCACGTGACGGACGATGTGCAATTTCAGCTCGGGAACTTTGAGCAAATTAGCGGCCGCAAGGCAGTCAAGAACAGCAATGCCGCATTCTTTGCGACGATCAAGGCCATGCATCACTCGATCAGCGGTGTTTGGTCAAGCGGTGATACCGCGATCTGTGATGGCACGGTTCACTACACACGTTTGGACCAGTCAGAGCATGAGGTGCCATTCGCCGCGCATCTTGGAATTCGTGACGGCAAGATCGCAGACTATCGGGTCTTTGTGGATATCTCGGGGCTTTAGTCACGTTCGACGGTGTCCAAAGTCTTGGACTTAGGATCGACCTCGAGGAGCGTATGGCAGTAATTGTTCTTCGTTGCCGCCACACCAAAAGATAAAGAAAGTGCTTCGTTCAAGATAGTCGCGACAAAGGCCTGACCGGCGGTTCGCAACCCAAGGACCAGAAAGCCTCTACGTTCCTTGCTTGCCCGCAAGTACTTGCGGCAAGTCGCGTTTGAGGCAGGCAATGAACGCTTCAAAGGCGGGCAGGAGTCCTTGGCGGGACGGCATCAGCAGGCTGATCTGCGGACATCCTGCCGTCCAGCCTGGCAGGACGCGAACGAGCGCACCGGCCTCAAGTTCTTGCAAGCACACATAGTGTGGCAAGGCGGTAATCCCCAAAGAAGACACAGCAGCCCGCTTAAGCGTCGTCATATCATCACTCGCCAAACGAACGGGGCAGGGTACTGCGGCTGTTTGTTCATTCCGATCGGTAAGTAGCCATTGATGTGTGTCTCTTGGGCGCCCCAGCACCAAAGCTGGCTGTCCCGCAAGAGTGCTGGGGTCATCTGGTCCGGAGAGGGTCGTCAGGATGTCCGGCGAACAAAAAAGATGCCATTCAAGCCTCGCAATCTTCACTTGGATCAGGCTTGAATCGGGCAAAGTCTCCATGTGCCCACGGATGGCCACATCGATACCTCCCGAGACCAAATCCTCCATCTGGTTAGAAGCTCTCTGCACGACGGTCACCTTGGGGTTGTCCTGCAGGAACTGGGGTAAAATGCGATCTAGTGCGAATTGAGCCATGCCGACCGAGCATGAAACGGTGACCGAACCTTCGATGGCGTTGGTTTTGCGGCGCATCGCTGTCTCGGCAGCTTGGAACCGCTCTAAGGCGTCCGCAGTCAATTGGTAGTACTCGGCCCCGGCATCTGTCGGGGTCACGACGCGAGATGTGCGCTGAAGCAGACGCACGCCAAGTTCTTCTTCAAGCTGCATCACTCGGCGGCTGAGTTTCGACTTCGGGACGCCGAGCGCACGGGCGGCGGCAGAGTAGCCCCCTTTTTCAACCACTTGGGCGAAGTAGAACGTATCGTTCAAATCCATGCTGGCCCCATCATTGTTCCAAAAATAGAACGGTAGGTTCTGATATTGCCATGTTTTCCGCTGATTGTCCTGCCCATATTCTTATTACAACAACAACGGATAGAAACTATGACCACGCATCTCATCGATAAACTCGCGGGCGAACCTTGCGAAACCTACGTCCAGAGTGCCGGCCAGCGGATCGCTCGAGGCGACGGCTTCTCGGCCACCAGCTATCAGCACACGGATTTCCGGGGGCTGATGGATCCGCTCATCATGGTCGATCACTTTACGATGACCGCGCCGACATTTGGCACGCATCCCCACGCCGGTCTGTCCGCCGTCACTGTGGTGTTTGAGGACAGCGAGGGAACCTTTCGCAACCGCGACTCCCTGGGCAACGACATTGATCTGGAACCTGGCGATCTGTACTGGTTCAAGGCAGCGCGCGGGGCCATGCACAATGAACAACCGCGCCCCGGTTCCAGAACCCATGCGTTGCAGGTCTTTGTTGGCTTGCCCGCGGACAGACGCCAGGCCGCGCCCTCTGCGTTTCATCTGCGGGCACAGGATGTTCCCAGACTACAGGGCGAACGCGCGACTGCGCGGCTGCTATTGGGCGAAAGCAACGGCCTTGTTGGTGCGACTGCGCCGGACAATCCCCTTTCGTTGCTTGATATCACGCTTCAGCCCGGCGGACGCTTTGCACAGCACGGCGCAGACGGCTCGCATGCCTGGCTTCTCGCTATTGATGGCGTGCCGACCGTGACCTGGGACAACGAGCGTGTGGAGATGAAGGCAGGGACTGCCATCGCCTTTGACAGCTCCTCGGGTATCTCAATTTCCTCGGACGATGCGGCACATGTCGTGTTGTTCCGAGGAAAACCGCTGCGCCAGGCCTTTGTCCAACGCGGCCCATTCGTGATGGGCAACGCTGGAGAGCTTGATGCTGTCGAGGCTGCCTATCGCGACGGCTTGCTCGGATCCCTTGACTGACGACACCCCCAAAACAGGAGAAGACAATGACAAACGCATACAACCCAGAACCATTGAACCGTGATAACGCCGCCATGGTCTTCGTTGACAATCAGGTTGGCCTGATGACCGGTGTGCGCGATCATTCTATTGCCGAGCTTAAGGCCAACATTGTTGGGATGGCCAAATCTGCCAAGGCTTTGGGCCTACCAATTGTGACGACCACCACCTCGTCCGAGACCCTTTGGGGCCCCGCGATTCCGGAGCTGACCGAGGCGCTTCCGGGGCAGACGTTCATCGACCGCACCACGGTGAACGCTTGGGACGATCCGCGCGTCGCTGAGGCGATCCGCGCCACGGGCCGCAGCAAACTGATCTTCGCGGGGCTTTCGGTCGAAGTCTGCGCGGCTTTCCCAGCCATGCGGGCAGTGCGCGAAGGGTTCGAGGCCTATGTCGCTGTCGATGCCAGCGGCACATTCAACATGACCAAGCGCGAAACTGCCCTGATGCGCTTGACCCAGGCGGGTGTCGTCGTTGCCGACGGAGCAAGCCTGATGATCGAAATTCTTGCGGACAATGCCAGCGCAGAAGCGGGCGAAGTGTATCAGGCGCTTGGTATGGATTGGTCAATCCTGGTGGGTCAAGTCCGTGAAAGCGCTGCTTTATCCAACGCCTAAAGCAGAGACGTGACCATTCTATCTGCGCGCTTTAAGCGTCCGGCGTTTGGGTTCCGGCCGCCGCATTTTGCGGTGCAAAAATCATATGCGCGTCGCGGTGATGCGCGTATGTTTTCTCAAAGCCACGTATTGCGTGCTATTCACACGACGAAGAACCATTCTGATTGATATTAGGGAGAGGCGCCAAGCAGATGCCATCCGTGTCGGTTGTCATAACTCAGTATTTCGCGGGCGCCGCAGGTTTCTCGCTGACAAATGACGGCACGCTTTTGGACGGCGACAACGTGCTATTGCGTTTCAAGGTTGAGGGGGGACGGATCGCAACGCAAGCTCATTACGAGATATTGGGCCTCGCGGCAAAAAAGGTGCCTGAACGGGCTACGCTATCCGTTCGCTATGCGAAATCGATTGATATCGACAAGATTGGTACGATTGCTCTGGCCTGCAAAGCCGCTCCGAATGTCGAGGGCGTTTTGCAGCGGCTGTCGCGGTATCATTCGCTCTTGTCAGACAGCATCAAGTATCATCTGGACGTGCAGGACAACGGAGTCTTTCTGCGCCAAGACATCCTTGTGGGCTCCGGCCCGGGACTGGTGTTTTCCCCCGAAGCGGGCCTGTCCGCTATGTATCAAGCCATAGACCAAGTGGCCGCAAAAAAAGTTACGCCAGCGATGGTCACCTTCCAGCATACACCGCCCCACGATGCACATGTTTTTGAAGGGTTCTTTGGCTGCGAGGTTCAATTTGGAGCCGGTGATGACGGGCTTCTTTTCTCTCCGGCAACCCTTGCGATAGAGAACACGCTTGGCGATCAAGCCCTATCAGAATTTCTAACAAAGCACCTTGATGCGGAACTCGAACAGATCAAAGCTGAGCCATCACTTGTGCGCACCACGAAGGAAGAAATTGCGCGTGTATTAAGCGAAGGCTTGCCCAAAATGGCTGATGTCGCCCGCGAGCTCGGGTTCAGCGTGCGGTCATTCCATCGTCGCCTTGCGGATCATGGTGTCAATTTCCAGACATTGGCAGAGGAAACGCGCCGCGATATCGCGCTAAGCATGTTGCGCGATGATGGGTGTCCACTCGCCGAAGTGGCGTTTTTGACGGGTTTTTCAGAGCAAAGCGCATTCAATCGCGCCTTCAAACGCTGGACCAATGAGACGCCAGCAAGCTACCGAAAGTCTCTCGTGAGTTAGCAACCTCTTTGGCCGCATCGGTCAAAGAGCTGGCAGGCACAGTCAATAATCCGGCGGCGCGAAAGCATATCCCTTGAGCATCACATTCAGCCAAGGAGTAACGCTCATGCAATCTCAACCTATTCTCGTCGTCGGTGCCAACGGTAAAACCGGCTCTCGCGTTGTGGCCCGCCTTGAAGACAAAGGCGTCGCCGTTCGTCGCGGTTCGCGCGACGCAGACATTCCCTTTGATTGGGAGGCCCCGGAAACTTGGGCACCGGCACTCACCGGCATCAAAAAAGCCTATGTTACATACTTCCCCGATCTGGCCTTCCCAGGTGCGGTGGAAAAGCTGGAGGCTCTGACGAAGGTCGCCAAAGACACTGGGCTAGAGCACATCGTGCTGCTGTCTGGTCGCGGTGAACACTTCGCCTCTATGGGTGAAGAAATTGTGCGCAACTCTGGCCTGCCGTTTACGATCGTGCGGGCTGCTTGGTTCGCGCAAAACTTCAGCGAAGGATACCTGCGCGATCCCATTCTGGGCGGCGTGCTGCCGATGCCGGGCGGTGACATTGTAGAGCCGATCATCGACATTGACGACATCGCTGATGTTGTTGTCGCGGCGCTCACCGAAGACGGCCATGTGGGCGAACGCTATGAAGTCACGGGGCCACGCCTGATGACCTTTGCCGAGATGGCAGAGGTACTGACCCAGACATTAGGGCGTCCCATCCAGCACATTCCGATCAGTTTCGAAGACTT
Organism: uncultured Sulfitobacter sp.; assembly: GCF_947500075.1. GTDB lineage: Bacteria > Pseudomonadota > Alphaproteobacteria > Rhodobacterales > Rhodobacteraceae > Sulfitobacter. The sequence continues at coordinate 79,086 of NZ_CANMQS010000011.1, forward strand.
CCATGCCAATGTGGCGGCTTCGGGCGATGACTTCGTCGCAGATGTCTTCACGCAGATTGCGCGAGAAACGCTGGACGGTCGCAATGCCTATGTCACGGATGGCGTCGAACGGGCGCTCGGACGGAAGCCGCGCGATTTTGCACAATTCGCTGAAGCTGTCGCATCTCGCGGTGTTTGGGATAGTGCCGCATAGCGCCGCCGAACACGATCTCACATTTCATTTGAGGAGCGTTTCAATGGAAACCTGCAAACTCACGACACTTGCGCTGCTTATTCCATTCGGCGCGCTGTTGTCTGATACAGCTGCTGCCTATCCGGAGCACTTTGGGCAGACAAGCTTTGCGGATGATCGCAGCTCGAACCGGCATTGCCTTCTAGATCATAGGCACATGCCAGACGTTGAACTGAACGACGCGTATGAACCTGCGCCTTCCGACTCTCTCAGGATCCGCATCGCGCCGTTCGGTTCCACAGTGCCCCAACTGGAACGCAACCCGCCATCCGACACCTGCCGTCTCGACCTCGAGCGGATCGACACAAACTGAATCAAGAGGGTGCATGGATCAGATCGACACATCCACACCCCCAAACGAAGGAAGTAGCTCATGACACTGACAAAACTTAAAAAAATCACTCTATGGATCTCAGGCCTTACGGCCGTGGGCATAGGTGGGATGATCACATTTGCACCGCATAGCTTCTACGCCAGCTATGGGATTGCCATAGGAGAAGACCCAAGTCTGCTAAGCGAATTGCGGGCACCCGGTGCTGGTCTTACGACGTTAGGCATTATGATGTTGCTTGGCATTTGGCGCTCTGCTTTGGCTCAGCTGGCAGTCGCCGCGACACTGATCGTCTTCCTGGCCTTTCCCGCTGGTCGGCTCATCAGCCTCGCTTTGGATGGCATGCCGTCCATGGGCATTGTCGGCGCGTTGGTCCTTGAGATCGCCATTGCCGCGCTTTGCGTTTTTGCGTTTCGCAAACGTTTGTCGGGCAGCCCGATCTGATCCTGAGTAAACAGCGGCACACAGACAAAGGGTGCCGCTGTTTTCTTCGCCAAATATGGAGAAACTATCATGTCACCCTTCGTCTTTTTCGCCCTTCAATTCGCCATCATTGCTTACGCGCTTGTCAGCGGTGTCTTCCTGGCATTTTCTGACTTCATCATGCGCTCGCTCGCCCACACCGGTGGGATCGGCGGTGTTGATGCCATGCAAGTCATCAACCGCGAGGTCTTTCGTTGGGTCTTTATGGCCCTATTCATCGGGATGGCACCTGTCTCACTCGCGATAGCTGCCTACGGAGGCTTCGTTGTTGGAAACGGGGCAGGGACCTTGTTCGTACTTGCAGGACTGATCTATTTCATTGGCTGCTTTGGCGTGACGGTCTTCTGCAACGTGCCAATGAATGAGGCACTCGCCGGCATGGACGCTTCGTCTTCCGCTGCTCGGGACTATTGGACCGGAACTTATCTGCCGCGGTGGACTTTCTGGAATACGGTCAGGACCGCAGCGTCAACAATATCAGCGTCACTCCTGTTGTTTGGATTGCTGTGGATGACACAACACCAAACGCAGGTGGTCTGAACGAGACTGACGGGGCCTTAGCAGGCCTCGTCTTCATCTAAGGTCAATGATGAAAAACCAGGTTGAAGCCTTCCTCCTCTGACGGTGGACTGAAATGTGCGGCGATCTGGTGAAACTGCTCTTCTGTTACAGTGAATGGATGTAGACCATTCGCGTTTCGCACTCTCAACCGTTCTAGACACACATCATCCGATGGCATCAGAACGTGTAGTTGATGATCCGCATCGGTTTGATCAAGCAAACCCCGCATCCACGCTCGGCTTTCAATGGTATTGGCTTGAAAGTCGAGCACGACCGAAGTCCCAATTTTGAGCAGAGCCACGATATGTGGTTCCATCGCGGCTCGCAGCTTTGTCATGCAATGAAGGTAGTCCTTTGCCTTCTGCAGCTCATTTGCAAAGAGGGCTGCAATCCACTCATCTTCGGTGATCAGAACGGTACGGTCCACTGAAGCTAGCTGAGCTGCCAGAGTTGATTTGCCAGCAGCAACCTTGCCGCACAACAAATGTAAGGTCGGTTTTGGTAGAGTCATTCTCTGGCATCTTTCTAATCTGACATTTGGCCGCTGCCGTCATTCAATTCAGCCCAATTGGAGCGCAGAACCGCTGGAAATAGGGCGAATGGCACATTGGCCGCCACAGTCAATACGGTGGCCCCGTCGGTCAATCCCTCCATGCCAGCATAGCGTATTCGTTCCTCAGCAACACTAATCAGGGACGACCGTCATGCAGTTTTATTTCTTCTACTTCTCATTTCTATCCATGTTTCTCGTCGCTGGCTGGAACGCCGCGCTCTTTCTTTGAACCTCTCTCAGAAAATCCGCGCTTGTCAGCCGATCCGCAAATTCTCGACCAAATGGAGATCACTATGAAACCCCTCATCGTTTGTTCCGTCCATGCCTTGTGCGACATAGCAGAGCTCGAGAGGAAAGCCTTCAACCGCGCCTGCGGGATGCATGGGATCCCTGCAGTTCTGACGCCGCAAGACCACGCGAAAATCCTAGCGACGAAAACGATGCTTGACTTACTCAGTCATCTTCCCGGGTCTGTTGAACAGCGCGAAGCACTCGTTTCGTGCTTTCTGGATATGCTGAACGACGCGATCTGGAATGCGTCCGTCTCGGCGCATAATAGCGTGCTCGCCACGCTGCTGTGTCCGAAAGGATATGCAAGACCTACTGGTTTTGTCTCGGACTATCCAATGCTGACAACCAATCTTGTCAGGGCATCTGCCTTGTTGACCAATGCCACGAAGCTTGGCGCGCTCACCGCGCTATCTGATCCGTTGAAAGTGGCTCGTGTTGAGGAGAGTTTGTTGGCCTGCGCGACGTCCCTTAACTTCCCACATCAAGACATTGAAGTTTTGATTGCTCACGAGCGAGACGTTAGGGCAGCTCGGTCGATCGGTATGCAACCGCGCTTTGTTGCGGAGCTTCGGCGAGAAACCAAGTCAAAGCGCAGCGTCCGCCAGCTGCGCACCCGGATTCATGATGCAGCAATCATCGATACTGCGCGCGCACAAAAGCCTTTCGCGGTCCCTGCTTAAGAAATCCGATGGCAATCAATTGATGGCGCGTTGCCGGTGCCAAAAGCCAGCCTCGTCAAATCTGCTTCAAATGCATAAACTCCATCCAGAACTGAGAATTCCGGGGAGCGACGAGGGGCGCGCAGTCTATGGATGTGTTTGTTGCAGCTCTTCTGCCCCTGGCCGTTGTCACCATCATGTTCAGCCTTGGGTTAGGGCTTACGCCTCAAGATTTCCGGCGCATAGTTGAGCGCCCGCGAGCCTTTTGCATTGGTGCGCTGAATCAGGTCGTTCTATTGCCGGTCATTGCCTATATCGTCATCCTGATCTTTGGCTTTACGGCCGAAACGGCGGCTGGGATCATGATCCTAGCGGCGTGCCCTGGGGGTGCTGCTAGTAACGTCATCACGAAACTGGTGAACTGGGACGTAGCTCTTTCGGTAACCCTGACAGCGACGTTCAGTCTGACCTGTGTGGTGACAATACCAGTCGTTCTTGGCTTCGCAGTTGCGCACTTTATGGACGCTACGGCGCCGGACGTGGATATAGCTTCAACGGCAATCACCGCTTTTCTGCTGACGGCTCTGCCAATCGCTCTCGGCTTGGCGATGCGCGCAGCGTTTCCAAGAATGACGGCCGTAGTCGCCCCGATCCTTTCCAAAGTCGCATTGGTTTTGTTTGCCGGGGTCATCGCGGGTGCAATTGCAACCAACTGGCAGGTCGTGACGGACAATTTTGCCCAGCTTGGATTGGCGCTGTTTGCACTGGTTGCCGCGTTGTCGGTGATTGGATTTGTTGTGTCGCGGTCGCTTAGACTATCTGACTCCGAGGCGAAAACGATAGCGATTGAGACCGGCGTTCAAAATGGGGCGTTGGCGCTTGCCATCGCCGGACTGCTGGTCACCGGCGGCCCAACATTCAACGCGTATGCCATTCCCGCAGCGATCTACAGCGTGGTCTGGTTGGGGACGGCAATGCCCGCGTTCTTGATCATTGCACTGAAAAGTCGTTAGTTTTGCAGTGAGTTTGGCTCTTCGACCCCATTTTCCGCCTGCAACAGGAAGGGCGGGTCTGTCGAAGCGTGCTATTCGCTGCGGTGTGATTCAACTGAAAATCTGCGAACTAAAATGACCTTAAGTTCTGCGTCGTCAGTGACCGCATTGTGTCGTGACAGTAATACTGAGTAGCTTGCAGGTGCTGCTCAGACGGCGATGCGGAGCTTCATGTGAACAACAATTTGACACTCAGTTTTTTCTTAAAGGTCGTTGGTTTCTCTTTTCTGATCGGCCCCTTGATAGCCCTTATTGCAGGTAACGCACTTGCAGATTGGCCGCGGGTTCTCTTGAGCGGCGTTAGCGGCGCGATGATTGGCACAGGCTGCCTCCTGCTAGAGGCTCTTGTTCTGTCAAACAGGTCCATTCTTTGGCTTCGAAAGCTACCTCTTATCGCTGTCGTTGGCTTGCGTGCGGTTGCCTACAGCATCATTATCATTGGCGGGCTGGTTTTGCCGTCTCTACTATTCTTGGGGACAAAACAGTGGCTTGATCCTGACTTCTTCTTTGGATTTTGGGTGTCAATCGGCGTCGCGACAGGCTTGTCAATGTCAGGCGAGCTTTTCCAACTACTCGGCAAGGAAGCCGCGTTGGCCATGTTCACAGGACGCTACCGCAGGCCCCGCATTGAACAACGCATTATCATGTTTGCCGACCTAACAGGCTCTACGGCACTTGCAGAGAAATTGGGTGACTTAAAGTTTCATGAGCTGCTGGGCGATGTCGCCTACGATCTGGAAAATCCAATTGTGACAAACGGAGGAGAGACACACCGATACATCGGGGATGCCATCATCATCACCTGGTCAATGGACAAAGCAAAGAACTTTGAGCGCTGCGTTATGTGTGCCAAGGCGATGGTGGAGGCGCTTGAAACCAAAGCGGACCAATATTCCGCAAAATTCGGCAAGCCGATGCGCATGAGAATTGCAATCCACTGCGGCCCCGTTGCCGCGGGTGAGATTGGTGCGTGGAAAAAGGAAATATCACTGCTTGGGGACACCATGAACACCACAGCAAGAATTGAAGGTGCCGCAAGGCAATTCGGATCAGACATTGTGGTTTCCGATGTGATCCAACGCCGGTTGCCGGAAGACTGGCAATCAAAGTTGGTTGGCCTTCCAGACTTCGCAGCACATGGAAAACAAGACGCGCTTAAGCTGTGGGCTCTCCAAACACCTTCGCCACGAGGTTGATCAGCGACGGTTCCAGCGTGTTGCGCCTTCTGCCAGTGCGGCATTTTTTCGCGTCTGCTGCGACGGGCGTTTTGCGGCCAGGCGAACTTCACCAGAGCAGTCATTGACCGAAATCTATTCGAGAAACTGCCTCTATCTCATCGTCGCTGGGTCGCTCCCAAGTCGTTTCGATATAGTCAAACATGCCGCGTGTAATTTCCATATGGAATGTCTCACCTTGGTTTTTGTTGCGCGTGTTCACACGCTTCCACCGTTCAGATGCGTCGACATCTAGGACATGTAGTTTGGCTGCGAGTTCACCTTGCCTTGCCAGGCCCGCAAACCTTTGTCCATGTTCATACCTCTGAAAGCCCCAATCCAAGATCGAGGGGACACCCAGCTTGCCGAGTTGCGATGCGATTGCCCACATTTGCGCTTCGCAACGACGAACACGAGGGAAAATCCATGTTGGATCCAACTGTGCCGGAGCATCTTCACCAAACAGCGTTACCATCCACTCGTCGATCGAGAACACCACTCCGCCAATATTGCTTGCCAACTCTCGCGCATAAGTCGTTTTGCCAGCGCCCGTTGAACCGCAGATCAGATGAATAAGCTGTGTTTCATTGTCCGCCATGGGAGATACCTTTCTTCATTTCACCTGAGGTTAGGCCGCTTTGGGTTTCGCAATTGTGCGGACGATTAAAAAGGCAAGGAAACCTGCTGGGCCAAGAAGAAAGGTCAGCGGAAGGCACGGCGCAACCAACCAGAAGCTCAAACCATCATGTCTCGCCGTCCGGCATATCCAAGCTCCGATCAAAAGGTCAAATGCAAGATAGTGTATCCAACCAGCCAACATCGCACTCGGCTGCGAAAATAGCGCCATTACGGCGTCGAGGCTACCAAACCCGCCATCCCCACCTGACGGAAAGAAGGCCGCTAGAACCACATAGCCTACCGATAAAGTCACCGGAATAACGAGCCCCGAAATCCGATCAGACCACAGTGGAATAAGGGGTGATGCAAGCAATATTAACCAACCAACCATCGCCAGAACGCCAGCCACTGAGAAGAAAAGTTCATAGTTCATGTTCGGATCAGGCATAAATCACATCCTTTGACTAACGTTCCTTTTCAATAGGCGAACGCTCCCTGCCGTGAGATTTCACAGTGACGACCACGTTGCCCTTTTTATGCCCCGTATCGACATGAGCATGTGCGGTTTTCATATCGTCAAAGGTGTAGCTTCTATCGATGACCGGCCGAAGAACACCAAGTGCTGCGAGTTCTACGACCGCCTCCAAGATATCCCTGCGCTCAGACGCGACGCCGCCGACCATTTTCTTGCCCGCAAGACGCGCCTTCATGCCGCCTAGGAACATGTCGGATGTTTTGCCTGCGATCAGGACCATTTTCCCGCCGTTTCGGATCGCGTGTTTGGCCTGCGCCCAAGGCAACGTCCCAACGGTGTCGACGACCACGTCATATTGGATATTTGTCTCAATGACCTCCTGGGTGCGATAGTCAATCACGCGATCGGCGCCCAATGTGCGAACCATCTCTGCGTTACGACCGCTACAGACTGCGGTGACATGTGCTCCGAGGTGTTTGGCGATTTGCACACAGGCCGAACCGACCGACCCAGAGGCCCCGTTGATCAGAACCGTCTCGCCTCGTTGCAGCTTGGCCTTGTTGACCAAAAAGTCGTAAGCTGTTGTTGCACCGAAAGGGATCGTCGCCGCGTGTTCAAAGCTGATGTTGTCCGGCTTCAGGGTCAGCTTTCCGTCCGCAGGCATCGTGATGAACTCCGCATGTGCGCCAAAGCTGGCACCGGGGAACCCAATCACGGCGTCGCTGGTTTGGTAATGAGTGACATTTGCGCCGACCGCCTTGATCACACCAGAAAACTCTGTCCCAAGGATTGGTTTGCGCGGTCCGCTTATCCCAAAGACCAGCCGCCCCAACAGGCCGAGACCCTTTGGCATTGTCAGGCTACGGGCGCGCCAATCGCCTGCGCTGACGGTGGTCGCATAAATCCGGACCAGCACATCGTTTGGATTTGGTGTCGGCGTGGGAACGGTGATTTGTGCGATGACTTCGGGTGATCCGTATTTTGTATATGAATAGGCAAGCATGGGGGGTCTCCTCTATGCCGTTGCAGGTGTGAGTTGTGATGATGTGCGCCCGCCGCGGATCAGCAGCCAAAGGCCAAAGCTGATTTCAGAAATTGTGACGATCACAAGTAGGCCGATGATGCTGTAGTCAAGCAGCGCGATATCGGTGAATGTCAGCTCGACAACGCCCTGGATCAGATAACCAAACGCTCCGATGAACAAACCGCGGCCGAGCAGATGCGGCGCGACATCCGACTTGACGATCAGCCAGCCAAGCGCCAACAGGTGCACGCCGAAGAACAGCTGCCAGACAAAGACGCCCGTGGCACGTGCATCAAAGAACATTTGAACAAGGGCGTGCTGTTGCGCTGTGTCCCAGCCGGAGTCACGGGTTAGCAAGATGTAAGGCATCACCCAGAGCAGGATGTTGATCCCCATAACGGTAATCATGCCCGCACGTGAGATCAGCGCGACAGTAGCCATCTTTGGCCCGACATGGCGGAACATGTGATAGAGGATCGCCGTGATCGCCAGTTCGAACACGATCACCGCGCTATCGGCCAGTACCCCCAGTTTGAAGAGGCCCGTGTTCGCCAAGAGGTTCGCGCTTGACGCCGCGGCATCAGTCGCGACGATCTGCATCGGGACATAACCAATACTGAAGCCGCCGCAGACGGCGATGGCAAGGTAAAGCGCGCCAGCGGCACGCGCAGCCTGCGGATCCCAGTGCGTGTTTGAAGCGTTGGTCATTGTCTTTCCTTTCTCTAGCTCGGGTAAGGTTCGTGTCTTGGCACTGGTCTATACGGATGGTTCACTCATGCGAATTGACCAAATTTCCATTTTTGATATGCATATCTGCATGGATTGGCGTTCAGTAAAATTTGACTGGAACAAGGCCCGCGCGTTCTTGGTGACGGCCGAGGAAGGCTCGCTATCTGCTGCTGCGCGCGCGTTGGGAATGGCCCAGCCGACGTTGGGGCGTCAGGTTGACGGGCTGGAACAGGAACTGGGCGTGGTCTTGTTTGAGCGTGTCGGGCGCGGCCTGACGCTGACCCCTAGCGGTATGGAGTTGCTCGAACACGTGCGCGGCATGGGCGACGCTGCGGGGCGCGTATCGCTCGCGGCACTTGGCCAAAGCCAAGCTCTGGAAGGCAGCATCAGCATTTCCGCCAGCGAAACCTATGCCGCCGTCCTGCTACCGCCCATCATCGCCAAACTACGGATCGAAGAACCTGGAATCCATGTCGAGATTGTCGTCTCAAACCGCGCGAGTGACCTGTTAAGGCGCGAAGCAGACATCGCAATCCGCAACTTTCGTCCCACAGAACCTGATTTGATCGCCAAGAAGATCGGCATGGCTGATGCGATCCTTTACGCCTCTCCCGCTTATGTTGAAAAGCTTGGGCCGCCCAAAACGCCCTACGACCTGCGGCACGCTGATTTTGTCAGCATCGACCAAGCTGGTAGCATGCTCAAACCGCTCAACAGTTTGGGCCTTGGCTTAACGGAAGCCAACTTTCCTTTGCTGACCGAAAGCTATCTGGTGATGTGGGAATTGGTAAAACAAGGGGCCGCTATTGGCATCCTCGACGCCTACATCGGCGATGCCGACCCCGGCGTTGTGCGGGTCTTGCCTGACTTGGAGCCGTTATCCTTCCCAATTTGGCTTGTCGCCCACCGGGAACTGACCACAAGCCGCCGTATCCGGCGGGTCTATGACTTCCTGATCGAAGAGTTGAAACGCTGAATTGAGTTCGTGCAACCGGCTAACGTCACAACGGCGTTCGCCAAGAACAATCCTATGCAAAACGGACACGGCGGACATCATCATCGAAAGGAACGCTTCGCCTTCGAAAGGTTTGTCCGTCAACGCAAGCGGGCGCGTTGATCCGGTCCATGCGGAAATGCCTGAAATCGTCGCGTGAAGGATCCCACGCAACCAAATACCAAAGCGGCGGTAGGATCAGCATCGCTTGCGGCTCGACCTGTCGCCTTGTCATGATCCCTTTCGCGTCACGATACCCGAACTGCAATAACTGCCGATCAAGAAATGAGACCTCGAACGCGGGCAACAATGCGGGGTCCATTTCTCCGAGATTAGATATGTCGACTTGCGGGGCGAGTGGTCCCACATAAAGGCAATCCAAAAGACGACGCAGATCGCGGATTTTGTCGGACGGCAGGGCTTTCTCGATTTTAGAAAGCCCGGTGTCTGCGAGGGTCGCAAAAGGAAGGCTCCCAGCGGCACGCATGCTGGAAATGCCGATGATCAGCGCAAAGACCTCGGTCACAGTGAGGCGCGGCGATTTTTGAACAGACTGCGGGTCCAAGCTCAACCCGCCCCCGCGGCCCGGATCGGTGTGAATGATAAACCCTTCGTTGCGTAGTGCTGCGATATCACGGATGATCGTGCTTCTCGACCCGCCAACTTCCGCGGCGAGCGCCTCAATCGTTGATGTGCCATTGCGACGCAGGCTGCGCACAATGGCGTCTTGCCTGCTGCGTACTTTCATGTATGAGACCTTATCACAAAAGGTGTCATCTTATGATACCTTTTTGCCGTAGGCGATGACGACACAACGCAGTAAGGAGCGCCGTCATGTCTACCATCGTAAATATTCCAACACCGACACTTGTTCCTGTGAACGGCATCCAGCTTGAAGTATTCGAAACCGGTCAAGAAAATAGAGGCAACCCGATCATTCTCTGCCATGGCTGGCCAGAGCACGCGTTTTCATGGCGTCATCAGATGCCGGCCCTCGCGGCGGCGGGATACCATGTGATCGTCCCGAACCAACGGGGCTATGGAAACTCATCGTGCCCAGATGACGTCACAGACTATGACATTGTTAAATTGACCGATGATCTCGCGGCTCTTCTTGAACATTTCGGGTATGATAACGCTCCTTTTATCGGGCATGACTGGGGCGCGAACGTCGTTTGGAGCATGGCGCAACTGCATCCAAATCGGGTGTCGAAGATTATCAATCTGGCGTTGCCCTATCAGCCACGCACACCAAAGCCCTGGATCGCGTTCATGGAAGAGGTCTTTGGAGCGGACAACTATTTCGTTCACTTCAACAGGCAGCCGGGTGTTGCTGATGCTGCGTTGGATCAGAACGCCGCTAAATTCTTAGGCAATTTGTATCGCAAGAACATCCCTCAAACGCCGCCCGCGCACGGCATGATGCTGATCAACCTTGCGCAAGCTCAAAAACCCTTGGGCGACCCGATCCTCAGCGAAGACGAACTCGCTGTCTATGTCGCGGCTTTTGAGGCAACTGGATTTACTGGCAGCATCAACTGGTACCGAAATATGGATCGCAACTGGGAGCTATTGGAAGACGTAGATCCTATCATCCATCAACCCGCGCTGATGATCTACGGAGAGCTGGATATGATCCCAAAATCAGAAAGCCTTGCTGACTTCGTGCCAAATGTGGACGTTGTGAGCCTGGATTGTGGCCACTGGGTTCAGCAGGAAATGCCGGATGAGACAAACAATACGATCTTGGAATGGTTGGCGGCCTAGGACGCTGCAAAATGTTCTGAGCGGAGGGTTTATGCGCTGACTTCAGGGCCGCTACCACCGTGGCGCAATCGGCTCAGCGTTACGGGCGTTACGCCCAAGAACGACGCGATGAGCGCATGGTTGAAGATGTCTTCATAGCCCGAATAGGTCTCGCGGAACCACATAAGCCGATCTGATCCGCCTAGTGCCGCAAGGCACCACTCGCGATCCGCCTTATGGCTCAGGGCGTCGCGCAGAACACTGTTGGCCCAGTTTCGAATTGGCTCCGATGCAATCATCAACTCCGTTAACAAATCGCTGTTGATCCGAGCGATTTGCGCCTCGGTCGTCGCCGTGATCGAAACAAGGGATTGACCCGCCCGCGTGCGCGCAATGTTCGGCGTCACAACACAAGGGCCAACATAGAGCCCGACGCATACCTCTTTCCCGTCCGGATCACTGATTGTGCTAGAGAGGCAACCGTTCAGAAGGATGAATTCATCAGCGCAAATATCTTCTTGGCCAACGATCTGGGTCTTGGCATCCACGCCTGTCTCCACCCACTTGGCAGAGAAATTTTCAACACAGCTTCCCTGAGACAAGTCGGCCGATTGCATCAAAAACGTCCGTAGATTCATCTTGGCAGGCCTTATCAAATGATAATGCGGGAGGCTTCGTCTGCGTGCATGTCTGACACAAATGAAGGAGTTTGAAAAATGATTGATAGAATTTGGACAAGACATTTGGGTTTGGCGACGATTTACTTTGGGTGTCTGGGGGCGCTGATCTATGGCCTGATGATCACTGTAACGCTGGCCCAAATCGAGGCTGTTTCCGGTCATGTGCCGTTTGATATGCGCCCAACGGGTTACAGCCCTCAAGATGCCGCAGCGCTTTTGGAGGGCTTGGGCGCTGAGGGCCGCAAGTACTACCTGAGCCATCAAATCCCGCTCGACACCGCATATCCCGCTCTGCTTGCATTTACCCTTGTGTCTCTGATGCGATGGCTTGGTCAAAACATCCCCGCCTATCGGCTTGTCCGGTTTGGCATCATCCTTTCGGTCGGCGCAGCTCTTTGCGACTATATTGAAAACCTTGGCATTACTGTCATGATTTTGAGTTGGCCAAACCTCTCCGCGCCGCTTGTTTATGCAAGCAGCATTGCGACGCTCACCAAATCTGGTCTGACGACAGCCGCAGTGATTTTTACCATCCTGATTGGGTTTCGTGCGGCTGTGCAACGGGTTCGGCGTGCTGCGTAGATTAGTGCTACACAAGGCGAATGGGCGGAACATCATCATCAAAAGGAACGATGCGCCGGCGCAATGATTGCCCCTCCGCAAGTGCTTTGGGCGGCTCCGAACTCTTCGTTGCGATATGCTGCGCCGGACTCGAACGACCGCTACGAGACGTTTGGCAAAGATAGGCGCATTTCAGACTGAACGATAAAGCGATGAGCCCCAAGCTCCTGCAAAAGGGAACACAACGCGCTGTCAGCGGAATCGACATTGACCAATGTCAGTGAACCGACCGTGGCTGCCGCTGCAAGAAGGTCTTTCAAAGCCGAGGGTTCGCTGGCGGCAATCTGATGCACGAGGCCACCTGCGCCGATGATCGCTCCACCTTTTTCATGCAGGAAGGACGTCAGCTGTGAGCCGGAAATGGTCTCCGTGGCGTTTTGCCAAGTTGGCTCCCAGGTCGCATACCTCTGAATGACATGCGCAACGGTGTCAAAGTCCGACAGTTTGCATGAGGACTGATCAGGAGATGGATGGTCAAACCGATAACAGTCGAGCTTTCTGGTCACATCAAATCCCATCTTCCGATAGAGACGTTCAGCGCCCGTGTTTCCCTTGATGATCTCGAGCCAAAAGCTTTCGATTCCGGCATTCCCTGCCGAACTTATTGCCGCCATGCCCAAACGAGACGCCAATCCCCGGCCTCTGTGGCCAATGCGAGTTCCGCTACCGATCAGATACCGTTTGGTGCTCCGCGTCGCGACGTTCCAAAACCCGATGACTTCATTGTCGTCGACGGCGACAAATGACGCATTGGGGTCAAAACCTCTCGCACTCAGCGCGGCTTTGAACGTGTCTGCATCTGGTTGCAACGGAACGATATAGTCAGCAAACGCGGCAAGCATGGCGCAATGCAGAGCATCCAAGTCAAAGCCTGATCCGGCAAACGAAGTAATTCGCGTCATCTTTTGCTTTCATGTTTCCAAGATGCGCACAAACGCAATGAACGGGTTTTTGCTCAGCGCGCAAGTCGTTGAGGTCTTTTCTTTTTCAAGCTTTCATCGTCGGGTTCCAGTTTCTTGCCCGGTTTGTTTCAAGCAGACAAAGCCGCCGCTTGTGCCATCAGTTCAAGCGACTGCTTCGAGTAAGTTGCGACTTGGGCGCGAGTCATCCTAGGCGGCACACACTTGATTTTCTATCTACTTATGATCCGGGTCATCCCAGAGACGCGAATTCCCTCGCCTTGAGCAGCGCTGATACTTGCTTTCAGCATTGATCTCGCGCCCATATCCTCGCCTTGAACGATGTCGATTGCACCGCCGTGGGGCCATCCGATGTCTCGCAGGTATCCAGACAGCGCCGCTGCGGCAGCCCCCGTCGCCGGGTCTTCGATGACGCCGCCGATCGCAAAGGCATTACGGCTGTGAAATCGGCGTGGCGTTTCCGCCCACACAATGTTGATCGTCGTGAGACCATACTGCCGCATGAGGCGCGCGCCTTCATCCAAATCGTATGACATTTCAGAAAGCGTCAGCCTGTCACCTAGCGCAAGGATGAGATGATTGTTCCCAGCATTGGCAACCGCAGGTGGTAGAGAGGGGTCAAGGTCAGTGACCGTGAGATCAAACAGTTCAAGCGCGGACCTCAACAGGGTCGGGTCAGCCTCCGCGCTGGAGGTCGGCGGAGAGGTCAGTGTTGCACTGCCATCCTCATTGGTCTCAACGCTAATGCGTCCCGAGTTGAGATCGAGCAGAAACAGCCCTTGGCCTTCACGTTCAGCCAAAACGCTGCCCAGAGCAATGGTGGCGTGTCCACAGAAAGCCACCTCCTCCTCTGGTGAGAAAAACCGCACCTGCCATCGGTTACCTTGGGGCGCGGCAAATACCGTTTCGGAATATCCCACCTCGGTTGCAATGCTTTGCATCTCTGATTCAGAGGGAAGCGTATCGCCGACGACAACACCTGCTGGGTTGCCGCCATTGCCGCCATCAGAAAAGGCAGCGATGCGGAGAACGGGCCGGTTGGTTTCATTTTTCATGGTCAAGATCCTGTTTCTGCTGACGTGAGTCTGAATTGGATGGGCGGCAAGACGTTAAGCCTTTGCAGTTTAAGTCCATCGTGCCCCGGCGGAGATAGCCACCGGGGCCGGTTGCGGTCATTCGGTTATACGCGCCAGGAAGTCCTGCATCTCTGCAGCAATCACATCGCCATATTCCTCAAGCGCGAAGTGTCCGGTATCAAGCAGGTGGAACTCGACGTCCGTCAGATCGGCCTTGTAGGGGTGCGCTCCGTCAGCCGGGAAGATGTGATCATTCTTTCCCCAGACAATCAGCGCGGGCGGCTGGTGTTCCCGGAACAGGGCTTGCCACTTCGGATATTCGGCGACATTGGTGCCGTAATCCAGGAACATCTCAAGCTGCACTTCCTGGTTACCCGGGCGGTCGAGCAGATATTGCACGTGCCAGAAATTGTCAGGGCTCACCGTTGAGACGTCACCAACGCCGTGGGTGAATTGCCATTTGGTGGCGTCGAGCGTCAGGAAGCCACGCAGTGCATCACCGTTCTCAGGGCTGGGGTCCGCCCAGTAGGCTTTGATCGGATCCCAGAATTCGCGCAAGCCCTCGTCATAGGCATTGCCATTCTGGATGACAAAACCAGTGACGCGTTCAGGATGCTCGGCGAACATGCGAAACCCGATCGGCGCGCCATAATCCATCAAATAAACGGAGTAGTCGTCAACACCTATTTCGTCGATCAACCGTGTTACCGTTTCTGCCGCATTGGCGAAGCTATATTCATAGGTTTCGGCTGGCGGCATGTCCGATGCGCCAAACCCAAGATAGTCCGGAGCTATGACGTGATAGTCCTCGGCCAGGACCGGGATCAACTCGCGGAACATGTGCGAGGACGTGGGAAAGCCGTGCAGCAGCAGGACCGTCGGGTTTGATGGATCACCTGCCTCGCGATATGCGATGGTTTGCCCGTCGATCTCCATCGACTTCATGTTGACAACAAAGGGGCTCTGGGCTGCGAAGGCGCTACTCGGCAGGATCACCGGCAAGAGCGTGGTGCTGGCAAACAGTGCGGCGAGAATAGATGTGTGTATACGTGTCTTCATTGTTCTGATCCTTTCAGATTTAGGTTGGAGAGCCCGATGCGCCGGATGTTCGCAGAGCGTGGGTTTCGGCCCTCAGGGCCTCGTTCTCACGGCGCAATGCCGCGATCTCTTGATTTGCCTCGTCAATAGTGAAGCGGCGCGGGATGTGGCTTGGGCAATTCCAATCAAATGCCTCGACCGTGATAAGTACCCCACGTTCGGGGCGCGCCGTGTAGTTTCGGTCATGCAGCTGGCTTAGAATTTCGGGGTTGTCGGCACCCTCGATTAGGCGCGCCCGGCCCCAGAGTTTCAAGCGGCGGCGGTTAGGATAGTCCATTAGGATCATTGAAAGGCGATCGTTGCCGGACAGGTTGCCAGCGCTAATGTACTGGCGGTTTCCGCGGAAATCGGCGTAGGCCAGCGTCTTGGATGTAAGTACCTTCAGAAAGCCAACCGGGCCGCCGCGGAACTGTACATAGGGCCACCCGAACTGGGATACGGAAGCTTGGTAAAACCCATCGCGTGCGCCGATGAAGCTAATCTCTTTCGTCCCAAGCTCTTCAAAACCCGCCGCGTCATTGCTGAGCAGTTTTCCATAGGTCTCGGCAGACCCCATCCGCGACTGCTGGGCGCGGACGTCAGGCGTAAAGGCAATTGTCGCAAAGGCTCGTGCCATGGCGTTGTCCTTTCGGATATTCATTAGTTTCTTTGTATCGGGGTGCCTGGTCAGGCTATCTGTGGACCTTAATTTGTAAGAGGTTGAGAGATTTGACAAACGACGTTGTCTATCGCAGGCTTAGAAAAAGTTAGCCAATGACATGAACCGCAAAAACTACCCTCTGAACGCACTTCGCGCGTTCGAAGCATCGGCACGACATCTCAGCTTTGTTGCCGCAGCCGAAGAATTGTCCGTGACGCCCGCTGCCATCAGCCACCAGGTAAAGAAGCTGGAAGACTATCTCGGCGTCCCGCTGTTTCGACGACGGGCGCGAGGCCTGGTTCTCGTCGAGGCAGGCCAACTACTGGCCAAGGAGCTACATTCCGTATTTCTGAACCTCGATCAGGCCATGGAGAATGTGATGGAGACGGACAAGGGCGGCTCGCTGGCGCTGACCGTGGCGCCAACATTCGCCGCAATGTGGCTGATCCCGAGGCTACAGAAGTTTTACGCGCAACACCCGGATATTGACGTACTTGTTTCGACCAGCTTGGGCCTTGTGGATTTTCAGCGTGATGACTTTGATGCTGCCATCAGGCTGGGGCACGGGCAATGGCCGGGTCTTGAAGCCATCAAGCTGTTCGACGAGTCGGTGATACCGATGTGCAGTCCGCGCCTGCTTGAAGGGCAAAACGCCATCAGAACGCCTTCCGATCTCAAGAACCACGTTCTGCTGCACAATCAATCCATGGATTTTGACTCCAATGCGCCGACCTGGCAGACTTGGCTCGATGGAAGCGGTACACAGGGTGTTGATGCCTCGCGCGGCATGCAATTCAGTCTTCCGGACCATGGGCTGCAAGCCGCGATCGACGGTGCTGGAGTCGTTTTGGGGTGGCGCTTCCTTTCGGCCAAAGATGTCCAGGCTGGGCGCGTGGTAGAGCTATTTGATCTCGCCATTCCCCT
>NZ_CANMQS010000012.1 GCF_947500075.1 uncultured Sulfitobacter sp.
GATGGCTAAACGTCGTAGATTGGAAGCGCCAAGTGCCGCGCAACTGGATGAGCTTGAGAAGGGTTTCGCGCGCGAAACCAAGGGGGGTGCGTTAGGGCCCATCCCGCCAATTGCGCAGGTTGCCGCCGATGCAGCAGCCAGTGGGGAGGCTGTTGATCCTGCGGTACGGGCCGCACAGGCAGTAGATAGGGCGGATGCCGAGCGGTACAGGGATGCGCTGGCAGATGGGTTGGTTGTCCAAAAGATCGCCGTCGGTCAGGTCTTGATGGAGGCGATGCCACGGGACCGTGTGACGGTAGATGCTGAAGCTATGGAGGAGCTGAAGAGCAGCATCCGTCTGTACGGGTTGCGCTTGCCCGTTGACCTTTTTGAGCTGGCTGAACAAGGCGCAAATGGTGAACGCTACGGCCTGATTTCAGGGTGGCGGCGTCTGATGGCATTCCGGGCGCTGGCGATTGAGACGGGCGATCCAACCTTTGAAGTGGTGCCAGCATTTGTGCGGGACGTGGGAACGGGTCCGAAAGCCTATGTCGCCATGGTGGAAGAAAATGAAATCAGGGCGAATCTGAGCCACTATGAACGGGGGCGCATCGCAGTCATGGCGACGGCACATGGCGCGTTCGCTTCGGTTGAGGATGCGGTCAATGCGCTTTACGCCAGTGGCTCCAAGGCGAAGCGCTCAAAGATACGCAGCTTTGCAGCGTTGCATGAGGAACTTGGCGACATGCTCAGCTTTGGTTCGCATCTGGGGGAGCGTCAGGGTCTGCGGTTGGTCGCCGCTATGCGCAATGGATACACAGGTCAGTTGCGAGAGGCTCTTGAGGTAGGGCAGGGGGGTGATCCTGCGTCGGAATGGACATTGCTTGAACCCACAGTGATCGTGTCAGAAGAGGCGGGAAAGCCGGGCAAAAAGAAGCGGCCAAAGACGCCGACAGCAGTCACCCAGCCGAAGCAGGGCAGGGGGTATCATCAACTGTCCAACGGGATCTCCCTGATGTGGGATATGGATCGCAGCGGGTATTACATCCGGCTGGAGGGAGAGATGGTTGACGCTGATGTGCTTGAAGCTGCGATGGATGGTCTAAAACGGGTATTGGATTCCGGTTCGTAGCTGGTTTCGCGCGCGAAACTTGTGAAATACATTTTAAAATCAAATAGTTGTTATAATCTGTGAGGGAGAGGCAGGGTGTATCACCCCCACCGTCACGGTGCCATAAGGCGTTTTTGCCGTACCGCAGGCTAGGGATAGGGCAACCCGATCTGCAACAGGACCAGACCCATGCCCCAGACCTCTGCTTTGCTCTCTTTGCCGTACATTCAGCCCGCACAAGCTCAGAAACATGTGACGCATAACGAAGCGCTTCGCGTTTTGGATGCAACCGTGCAGCTAAGCGTCGATGCTCTTGGAACAGCAACACCGCCGGGGTCCCCGACCGTTGGCGAACGCTTTATCGTCGCTCAGGGGGCCACTGGCGCTTGGGCAGGGCAGGAGAGTTCTGTCGCTGTCTATGAGGATAGCGCATGGATGTTCTATCCGCCCCACCTTGGGTGGATCGCATATGTGCGAGACCAGGGGGCATTCGCCCAATATGATGGCAGCTCCTGGTCGCTGGTGGCCGGGGATGTCAGCCCTGACATGCTTGGGGTGAATACCTCCGCCAATGCGACCAATCGGTTGAGCGTTGCTTCGCCTGCGACACTGCTGACCCATGAGGGTGACGATCATCGGTTGACGGTGAACAAGGCAGGGCTTGGGGATACGGCCAGTCTGCTGTTCCAGACCGGGTTCTCCGGCCGGGCTGAGATGGGTCTTGCCGGGGAAGATGCGTTCTCCATCAAGGTGAGCGCTGATGGTGCAAGCTGGACCACGGCGATGCGGTTTGATCCCACCACAGGACACGCGACAGGGCAGGCGATCCAGCAAAGCGCCGGGGATACGACCAGCGGTCGGCTGGTGTTGGCCCAGAACGCTGTGTTGCGCGACCAGATCGTCGGTGTCGCGAGCGAAACAGGCGGTATTCCGACCGGTGCGGTGATTGAGCGGGGGTCCAACGCCATGGGTGACTACGTCAAATGGGCCGATGGTACGATGATTTGTACCCGCAAGGTAACGATTGATACCTCGACCATTGCCAACCAACCGTTTGACTACCCAATCCCCATGGCGACGCATCTGACGGCAAGTGCCTCCGGCGCCAATATCGCCGAGATGGACAGCACCCTGCGCACTGGCGGGGCGGTGCGCCGCAAGGTGGTGGGGGAGTTGGGTATCTGGGCCGATACCACAGGGTGGCATGTCAAATTGCACCAGGCCGCTGATCCTGACACGGTCGAGGTCAATCTGATGGCCTATGGTTTGTGGTTCTGAGGTGCTGACAGACGTGGGGTAGGCTGCTAAGGGTGCGCTGTAATCAGTAGCATCCGAGAGAAGACCCCATGCAGATCGAAGAAACCACCTTGCCCGGTGTGGTGATCCTGACCCCACGGCGCTTTGGGGATGACCGCGGCTTTTTTGCTGAAACCTGGAACCGCAAGACGCTTGAGGGGCTGGGGATCACCACGGAATTCGTGCAGGACAATCACTCCGTCTCGGCAGAGGTGAACACAGTGCGGGGGCTGCACTTTCAATCCCCGCCCCATGCGCAGGCGAAACTGGTGCGCTGCGGCAAGGGTGTATTGTTCGACGTTGCCGTCGACATTCGAAAAGGCAGCCCGACCTATGGCAAGTGGGTCGGGGTTGAACTCAGCGCAGAGAACGGGCGGCAGTTGCTGGTGCCAACAGGGTTCCTCCATGGTTTTGCGACACGGACTCCTGACACAGAGATTTGCTATAAATGCTCAGACTACTACGCACCGGAATGCGATGGGGCGGTGCGGTTCGATGATCCCGAGATCGGGATCAATTGGGACCTGTCCGGTGAGGCCGTCTTAAGCGGTAAGGATGCAGCGGCACCTGTGCTGTCAGATTTCGACAGCCCCTTCGTCTGGGAGGGCGCGGCATGAAGATTTTGGTAACAGGTGGTGCTGGCTTCATCGGGTCAGCAGTGGTGCGACAAGCGGTGCGGGTAGGGCATGAGGTTATCAACGTTGATGCGCTGACCTATGCAGCCTGTCTGGAGAACCTTCGCGAAATTGGAAACAATCCGGGCTATTGTTTCGAGAATGAGAACATTTGCGACAGAGCCGCGATGGACAGGGTTCTGGCGGACCATCAGCCGGAGGCGATCCTGCACCTGGCGGCGGAAAGTCATGTGGACCGTTCAATCGACGGCCCCGGTGCCTTCTTAGAGACGAACATCATGGGCACCTACACCTTGCTGGAAGCGGCCAGAGCCTATTGGTTGGGGCAGGGGAAACCGGACGGGTTTCGGTTTCACCATGTCTCAACCGATGAGGTCTTTGGATCTTTGGGGCCAGAGGGGCAGTTTACCGAAGAAACGTCCTATGACCCGCGGTCACCCTATTCGGCGTCAAAGGCCGCCAGTGACCACCTGGTCCGGGCCTGGGGGGAGACCTATGGACTTCCTGTCGTCTTGAGCAATTGTTCCAACAATTACGGCCCATATCATTTTCCTGAAAAGCTGATCCCTGTGGTGATCCTCAACGCGCTGCATGGGCGGCCCATACCGATCTATGGCAAAGGCGATAACGTGCGGGATTGGCTCTATGTTGAAGATCACGCAGATGCTTTGTTGACGGTTCTTCAGAAAGGTCAATTGGGACGGTCCTACAACATCGGCGGCGAGAACGAGGCGCAGAACATCGAAGTGGTGCAGATGATTTGCGCCGCTTTGGATCGGTTGAAACCCGGTGACGCGCCTTATGCAGATCTGATCACCTACGTCACGGACCGGCCGGGTCACGACCAACGATATGCGATTGATCCGACCCGCATCCGGGAGGAACTGGGCTGGCGGCCCTCAGTCACGCTTGAGGATGGGTTGGAGCGCACGGTGCGCTGGTACCTCGATAATGAGGATTGGTGGCGGCCCTTGCTGGACCGGCCCGGTGTCGGGACACGGTTGGGCAAAGACGCATGAAGGCGCTGGTACTTGGCACGACGGGGCAGGTCGGTTTGGCGTTGTCCCGGTCGGTCCCTGCGGGATGGACGATGGAAGCCTTGGGTCGGGATCACGCGGATCTGACCGATCCTGCGGGCTGCGCTGCTTTGGTGGCAGCCAGCGATGCAGACGTGGTGATCAATGCCGCCGCCTACACAGCCGTCGACAAGGCGGAGGAGGATGAGGCCACAGCGCTGTTGGTGAACGCAGATGCGCCCACCGCCATGGCCAAAGCGGCAGCGGCCAAAGGCGTGCCCTTTCTGCATGTCTCAACGGACTACGTGTTTGACGGGCAGGGAACCCATGCGTGGGCCCCTGAGAGCCCTGTAGGGCCGCTGGGGGCCTATGGGCGCACAAAGCTCGCTGGGGAGCGTGGCGTGGCCTCTGCGGGCGGCTCTTATGCTATTCTGCGCACATCGTGGGTGTTTTCCGCAGATGGGGCGAATTTTCTCAAGACGATGCTGCGACTGTCAGAGACGCGGGATGCCCTGACCGTGGTGGGTGACCAGATTGGCGGGCCAACACCTGCTGCCGACATCGCGGCGGCACTTTGGGTGATGGCGGCAAAGCTATGCGACGATCCGGATGTGAGCGGGATCTACCATTTCTCCGGCGCGCCTGACGTCAGCTGGGCTGACTTCGCGCGTGAGATCTTTGCGCAGGCGGGCAGGGATGTTGCGGTGACAGACATTCCGACAGCTGATTACCCGACCCCAGCCGTGCGGCCGCCAAATTCCCGCATGGATTGTAGCGCCACGGCGCAGACCTTTGGCATCGCCCGCCCGGACTGGCGAGCGGGCCTGTCCGCTTGTTTGCGCGCATTGGACGTCGTGTAGTCGGCCAAAGCCTGCCGGCACGATGACCTGAAAGCGACGTTCGTCACTAAATCGCATATCTGCGGATGACTTTTGAACTTCTAGGCTCTATCCGCTGACCAACGGATATGGGTCAAAACATCCGGGATGTGAGGAAGACATGACGACACGCAAGGGTATCATTCTGGCAGGCGGTTCCGGCACGCGGCTGTATCCCATCACCATGGGAGTCTCAAAGCAGCTGTTGCCGATCTACGACAAGCCAATGATCTATTATCCATTGTCGGTGCTGATGTTGGGCGGGATACGCGAAATCGCGATCATCACAACACCGGAAGATCAGGAACAGTTCCAGCGGCTTTTGGGGGATGGCAGCCAGTGGGGGCTGGCGTTTACCTATATCATTCAGCCGTCACCGGATGGATTGGCGCAAGCCTATTTGCTGGCGAAGGACTTCTTGAACGGCGCACCCTCGGCAATGGTGCTGGGGGACAATATCTTCTTTGGTCATGGCTTGCCCACGATGCTGGAAAAGGCGGATCAGCAAGGGGCAGGCGGGACCGTCTTTGGCTATCACGTTGCCGATCCTGAACGATATGGCGTGGTGGCGTTTGACGAGGTCGGCAAGGCCAGCGCGATAATCGAAAAGCCGCCTGTGCCGCCATCCAATTATGCCGTCACAGGCTTGTACTTCCTTGACGCCACCGCACCCGCGCGCGCCGCTGAGGTCGAACCGTCCGAGCGCGGCGAGCTGGAAATCACCACCTTGCTGGAAACCTATCTGCACGAAGGGTCATTGAGCGTTGAGCGGATGGGTCGTGGTTACGCCTGGCTTGATACAGGCACGCATGGTTCGCTGTTGGATGCAGGCAACTTTGTGCGTACCCTGCAAGCGCGACAGGGATTGCAAACCGGCAGCCCCGATGAGATCGCATTCGAGAAAGGCTGGCTGAGCCCAGAAGATCTGGAACGCCGCGCGGAATTGTTCAAAAAGAACACCTATGGCGAGTATTTGTTTGAGCTATTGAAATGAGAACGTCTGAAAGACGTTAAGCCATTTGAGTCAGGGAAAGACAAAATGATCAGGCGGCTTCAAGGTCTGTTTCGGCGGTATGCCGCGGCACATCAGATTGTCGAGTACGAGGGTTTTGAACTGCTCGATGAATTGGGGCGGCGCATCGGCTACCTTGATCGTCTGCGGATTGCGGAAAACCGCGCAATCCTCGAAGGGTGGACCACCGGCCGCGATGTTCACATGATCCTCGACGGCAATGAACGCCGTGCGATGCCAAGCATGACCCGCGTGGATGTGGCCGAAGCATTGGGTCTTGAGCGGGATCGCCTCCTGGGGTTCGTGGTTGCCCAACACTATGTCGAAGGCCGATGCGTGCTTGGGATTGGGATGGGGAACGGCAGGACCTACTTCTTTGAAGTCCCGATGCCGGATGAGGCGATACTGGACCGCGCGACGCGCGCGGTCAGGGTACCCTTCGCACGGGATCTGATGCGCGCGGGGCCACATCTGGTAAAATGGGCGGTCACACGGAATCCGGCAGCGCGTGCAGGTGTCAAACGTGCACTTCGGCTGAGCGATCTGCCGCCGAGCATTTCCCTGTTCGATGCCGAAATTCTGGAGCCTGACACCTCGGCACCGCCAAAGCCCCAAGAGATCACGATTGTGATGCCAGTCTATAACGCCTTGGATCTGCTGCCAGAGGTGCTGCAACGGATCAGGGACAACACGGATCTGCCCTGGCGGCTCGTGATGGTTGAGGATTGTTCCTCAGATACCAAAGTCCGCCCGTTCCTGCGGGAATGGGTGAAGGCGCTGCCCGAAGAAACACAGGCGCGTGTCACTCTTGTGGAGAATGCTGAAAATCTTGGATTCATTGGCAGTGTGAATCGGGGTTTCGACGAAGCCCGACAGCATGCTGGTCATGTGGTTCTGTTGAACTCAGATGCGTTCCTGCCCAAGGCCTGGGCCACCCGTCTGCTGCGCCCCATTCTGGAAGATGCGGATGTCGCGACAGTGACACCGATGTCCAACGATGCGGAAATCTGCAACGCGCCCGTCGCCTGTGTCCGCCATGATCTGGAACCGGGAGAGGTCGACGTCATTGATGCTTTCGCCCAGACCCTCAATCCGTTGGTCGCGCGGGGCGAAGCTCCGACAGGGGTTGGCTTTTGCATGGCGATGAATGCGCGGTTCCTGAAACAGGTGCCGGCCTTTGATACCGCTTTCGGACGTGGATACGGTGAAGAGGTTGATTGGTGCCAGCGCGCCAGAGCGGTGGGAGGGCGGCATGAGATCATCGGCTCCCTCTTTGTCGAGCATCGCGGCGGTGTCTCCTTCGGCAGCAAGGAGAAGCTTGCGCTGATCCAGCACAACAGCAACCTGATCTCGGACCGCTACAACGATTACGATCTGGAAGTGCAGCAGTTCCTGCAAAACGACCCGGTGGAGGGGCCACGGATGATGCTGGGCCTCGCGTGGGCCCAGGGCCGCCAGGACGGATTGATGCCGCTCTATATCGCGCATTCCATGGGCGGGGGTGCGGAAGTTGATCTCAAACGGCGCATCAAGGCCCATATCGAAGACGGATCAAGCGTTGTGGTTGTGCGCGTTGGTGGCAAAGCACGTTGGACGGTTGAATTGCACGCGCATATGGGCGTGCAGGGTTGCCTGCTTGAAGATGACGTGGTGCTTCATCAGGTGTTGGCCCCTGTTCAGGGGCGCAGGGTGATCTACTCCAATGGTGTTGGGCACCACGATCCAATGCTGTTGCCAGAGATCATTCTGGCGCTCCGAAACGGGCCGTCTGATGCGCTGGAAGTGCTGGTGCATGACTACATGCTGGTCAGCCCGGCCTATACGTTGTTGAACAGCAAGGGGATTTACGAGGGGGTGCCGCCCGAAGATACCGAGGATCCCGAGCATCATGCGTTGCGCTTTGACAATACGCGGGCACCATTGTCGCTTTGGCGCGCGGAGTGGGCCAAGGTATTGGCGCATGCCGATCAAATCACAGCATTCTCGCAGGATTCGGCTTCGGTATTCTCTCAAGCCTATCCGGATTTCGCAGAACACTGCGTGATCGAGCCCCACAAGCCAGACCTCAAAGCCCTGAAGATGCCGAAATCGAAGCATCCCAAAGGCGACCCGGTCATTGGTGTTCTGGGCAATATCGGGTACCAGAAGGGGGCGTCTGTCCTGCAAGCCATGTCAGCAGATCTGGCGCAGAGCCATGCCGCAGGATTGGTCGTGATTGGCGACATCGATCCCACCTATGCTCTGAGCCCGCCTGCGATGGTACATGGGCGCTATGAGAAGACCGATCTGCCGGAGATCGTCCAAACCTACGGCATCACGAAATGGCTGATACCCTCCATCGGGCCAGAGACGTTTTCGTTCACCACCCATGAAGCCCTTGCAACAGGCATGCCGGTCTATTGTCTGGATCTGGGCGCGCAGGCCGAAGCCGTTGGTGCCGCCCGCAATGGCCATATCATCACCCGCCCCGCGGACATGGCCGATCTGCCGGAGGCGATCCTGCTGGCGATGCTCAGTAGTTGATCAGGTCGCGTTTGTAGCGGAGCAGGAACACAAGCCCGATCAGCAACGCGGTGAAGGACAGACCGAATACAAACACCTCGCTCACATAGGTGGCATCGTAACTGGGGTAGAACCCTTTGCGCATCTGTCCCACGACATGCACCAACGGGTTAAACCAGACATAGGTCTGAAACTGCGCAGGAATGGTATCGTACATGTAGAAGACGCACGAAATCAGCAGGAGCGGCCTTGTCAGAATGCTCCATATCCGCTGATAGACCGGGAACATGGTCTGCAAAAAGCAGTTCATTGTCCCCATGCCCAGCGACAAGGCAGCGAGCATGGCAAAGGCCATGATGATCTGCGGAAAATCAGCGACGGTTCGCGTGTCAAACAGCGCGACAATGCCGACGAGGATGATAAAGGCCACCATCAACTGGGTGATGCCATTGACCAGAAACCGCCCTGCGATTGCGTCAAAGAACGTGACACTTGGATAGGCCAGCAGCGGTTTTGAAAACATGACGGAAGCTGCGGTCTTGTTGGTCACGTCGATGAAAGCCAGAAAGGGCACAAGGCCCGTGGCATAAAAGATCGGAAAGTTCGACCCGATGGGGGGTGATCTGAACCCCAGTGAGAAGATCGCGGTCAGCAATGCAATGCCGGCGGCCGGTTCAAGCACGGCCCAGATATATCCACCCGGTGAACGACCGTAGGTTGTTGCCATCTCGCGCAGCATCAGCGCCACAATCGCCCGTGGCGTTGCGAATTTCCGCCGAACACGCGGCGGTTTCTGGGGCAGGGCAGGGGCGGTCGAGGACATGATTGAGTGGTGTTTGCGCTAGTTTTCCAAGGCCTTACTATGTATGACGGTCAAAGCAATTGCAATTTCATCCTCGGGGGTATGCGGGTGAACGACGAGCCCAAACAATCGAAGTCCGAAGGCGGTACCGTTCAGCGGTTGCGATTGAGCCCGACAAAGGCACAAACAACGCAGCAGCCGACGTCCGGGCAAAAGCAGCCGCCCGCCGCGGAGGCTTCGACGCCCGAGAAACTCCCACAAACCAAACCGGTTCCCCCAAAGCCTGCCCCGAATGCGGCTCAGGGCGCCGGCAAACCGGCAGCGGCCCAAACGGGTCAGAATGCGCCGACCGCCGCCCCGCCAAAGCCCCCTGCCGGGGCAGGAGGCCCCGCCGCACAGGCCGCACCAAAAACCGACGTGAGCGCGTTTCAGCCCGTGAGCCAAGCCAGAGCACGACGGCGGCACTGGGGCGTGGTACTGAGCTTTCTTTTGCTGGTGCTGCTGCCCATGGCAGTTGCGGGGTTCTACTTGTGGACCAGAGCGGCGGATCAATATGCCTCAACGGTCGGCTTTTCGGTCCGTACCGAAGAGGTTGGCTCCGCGATCGAGATCTTGGGCGGGATCACCGAACTCTCCGGGTCAAGCTCTTCTGACACCGATATTCTGTTCGAGTTCCTGCAAAGTCAGAAACTGGTTCGGGACATCGACAACGCTCTTGATCTGCGCACCATCTGGTCAAAAGCGGAAAACGATCCGATCTTTGCCTATGACACCAGCGGCACCATCGAGGATCTGTTGGAACACTGGCTGCGGAAGGTGAAAGTCTATTACGATACGGGCACTGGATTGATCGAATTGCGGGTCTTGGCATTTGACCCGGATGACGCAAATGCCATTGCGGAGGAAGTCTTTGCCGCCAGTTCGTCCATGATCAACGAGCTGAACGCCATCGCCCGCGAAGATGCGATTCGCTATGCCCGTGAAGAGCTTGAAAACGCGGTCGAGCGCCTGCGTCAGGCCCGGCAGGTCCTGACCCAGTTCCGCAACCGCAACCAGATTGTCGATCCCACGGTGGACCTGCAAAGCCAGGCCGGTTTGCTCGGCTCGCTAGAAGCGGAGCTTGCCAATTCCCTGATCGAACTCGACCTGCTGGAAGAAACGTCCCGGTCGGGCGACCCCCGCATTGTTCAGGCCGAACGGCGGGTGCGGGTCATCGAAGAACGCATAGATGCGGAGCGCAAGAAGCTTGGTTTCGGCAGTGGGGCCGAGGATGGTGATTTTCTCGCGAATCTTGTGGGAGACTATGAACGCCTCGTGGTGGACCGCGAATTTGCTGAGACGGCCTATGTCTCTGCGCTGGCCGCCTATGATGCCTCTCTGGCCGAGGCCCGTCGGCAAAGCCGTTATCTGGCCGCGCATGTGCTGCCCACGCTGGCGGAGCGGGCGGAATATCCCAAACGGGAAATGCTGCTGGGGTTGATCGGGCTGTTTCTGGTGCTGGGGTGGTCGATCCTTGTGTTGATCTATTACGCCCTGAGGGACCGCCGATAGGAGCGCGCCATGATCGAGTTGCGCAATCTCACCAAGACTTTCCTGCTGCAAGGTCAGCGCAAAACAGTGGCGCGCAACATCAGCCAGGTGTTCCCGACGGGAACTTCCGTGGCGTTGTTGGGGCGCAATGGGGCCGGTAAATCTTCGCTGCTCAAGATGATCGCCGGCACGATGGACCCCACCGAAGGGGAAATCCGATCCACGGGGACCATTTCCTGGCCAGTCGGGTTTGCAGGGTCGTTCCACCCGGACCTGACGGGCGCACAGAACACCCGGTTCATCGCCCGCATCTATGGGGTGGAAACCACCGAACTGATTGATTTTGTCGCCCGCTTTGCCGAACTTGGCCCGCATTTTCACCTGCCGCTGCGCAGCTATTCTTCGGGCATGCGCTCCCGATTGGCATTTGGCGTGTCGGTGGGCATCCCTTTTGACACCTATCTGATTGATGAAGTCGTCGCGGTCGGTGATGCGATATTCAGGCGCAAGAGCGGTGACTTGCTCCGGGACCGCATGCGGTATTCAAGCGCGATTGTTGTGTCCCACTCCATGCCGATGGTGCGTCAGCTGTGCGACGTGGGTGCGGTGCTGGAGGATGGCGATCTGACGTACTACGATGATCTGGACGAAGCGATTGAACATCATGAGCGGAACATGAGTGCTTGATCAGAGGGTGGCAGCATCCCTTTGAACAATGTGCTTGATCTTGGCCAGCATTGGCGCACGATCTTCTTCAACACGCTTCATGTAGTCGCCCATTTCTTCACGGAAACGCGCAGCATACACATCGTTGGTGGTGGTTCCGATTTTCCGGTGTGCCGTGTTCAGTTTGAGCCCGGTCATATGCTCAAGACCAAGGTAATGGCCCATTGCGTTCACAACCTTTGCCGGACGCAATGAAGTGTTTTGTTCATAACTCATCCGGAAAGGTGAAAGATCATAATCTGCGAAGAGCTTTTCGGTATCCACCTCAGCGTGGCGTATGTGTTCGAGCCAGCGCTTGATCTGGCCAGCATTGTAGGTGAATGATTTTTCCTTGGCTTCCAGTTCAGCGGCACTTGCTTGCGATGCGTGACCAAGCTGGGTTTTTTGCATTTTATACAAAGAGATTGCTTGAAGCAGGATGTCCTCGCGGATCAGCCAAAAACACTTCTCACTGGGGAAGCGCTCAAGGAAATCCTCCCTGTTCCGGAAGACTGCGTTGAGCTGATGGTAAGTTATCTGAAAGCCGAAGACACCTGAGGTATTGCGCCGCCGCACAAGAATGTCGATGTACTCGTCCATGTTTGTTGCGTTCAGCGCACGGGTCATATTGGGCATGAAGTTGGGGTTAAAACACTCCCCAGGGATGCTGAGTTTGCGTGTGCGGTCCGCGATGTCGGTAAGCCAGGAACTGCCGGAGCGCGGCGTAAAGAACATCACATATTGCGTGGGTGCCGCAGGCAGCTTCATTTCGCGCGCAAACCTGTTTCGGTCCAGCTCCGATTCTTTGGCAAAACCTTTCCACATAGATCCGCGATCCCGTCAGATAATTGTTAAGCTATCCGAAAGGCTCTCCGGATCCGTTATCCCTTGCACAAACAGGATATTGCCGTCGCCAAAGTCCAAAACAGTCGAAGACCCATCGTTTGACGCGAACAGAGCGATAACATCCTCGACCGAATAGTCAATGCCGTTCCAAATTGTGTCCGCGATCCTCAGCATGTCTTCGCCAAGTGTGAAATCGGTGATCTGATCAACACCCTGGGCAAACACAAACGTATCGACCCCCGCGCCACCGGTCATGACATCATTGCCAAAACCACCGTTGAGCTGATCATTGCCATCCATCCCCAGCAATCGGTCGTTTCCTGCGGCTGATATTAACCGATCATTGCCGCCCGCACCCCAAAGGGTGTTGTTGTTTGCATCCCCCGTCAGGATGTCGTTGGCGTTTGATCCATAGATATTCTCGATGGAAACAAAGACGTCGCCCGTCGCCTCGCGCGTGTTGTTGGCCGGGTTGCGCAGGTCCACCGTCAGCCCAAAGGGACTTTCCCGGTAGTCGATCCGGTCAATACCGCCGCCACCATCCAGCAGGTCCCGGCCCACGCCGCCCACCAGAACATCGTTGCCGTTGCCGCCTTGAAGTGTGTCATGCCCCAACCGGCCGGTCAGCCAGTCGTTGCCATCATCACCAAAAAGCACGTTTGCACTATCGTTGCCGCGCAGCCCGTCTGCGAACCGGGAGCCGGCGAGGTTTTCGATGGATAGAAACACATCGTTCGCCGCGTCCCCGGTGTTGTTCACGCCAAAGGCGAGATCCGCCACCACCGCCTGGGCTGCGTTCCGGTAGCTGGCCTGATCCACGCCATTCCCACCATCGAGCGTATCCGCACCTGTCCCACCTCTCAGGTCGTCATCGCCGCCCATGCCGCGCAAGACATCGTCTCCGCCGCGCCCGGACAGAAAATCGCGGCCATTGTTGCCGAACAAGGTGTTGTCGTCGTTTGTGCCCAGCAGGTTGTCGCCAAATTCGCTGCCCTGAATTTCCTCGATGGAGACGAAGGTGTCGCCCGCAGCTTCGCCCGTGTTGAAGGCAGCAAACAGCAGGTCAACGGTGACCGCAGTTTGAGAGGCGAAGTATGTCACCCGGTCAATGCCCGCACCGCCGTCAAGCCGGTCTGCATCCGCACCCCCCATCAGGATGTCGTTGCCGCCGTTGCCAAAGATCGTGTCGTTTCCGTTGCGGCTGGCGATGTTGTCATTGCCGCCGCCGCCCCAGATGACGTTGGCGACGTTGTTACCGCGCAGGTTGTCCGCAAAGTTTGAGCCGCGCAGGTTCTCGATGCTGACATAGATGTCGCCTGCCGCTTCAAAGGTATTGAACTGCGCAAAACCAAGATCGGCCAGCAGGCCGTTGGTGGAGAAGCTGTAGTTCGCCTCATCAATGCCGACACCCCCCTCCAGCAGGTCCGCGCCCGCGCCGCCGATCATGGTGTCGTTCCCCGACCGACCGATCAGCGCGTCATCGCCGCCACGACCCTGAAGCATGTCATTGCCGACATAGCCAATCAGACGGTTGTCCCCGCCGTCCCCATAAAGCGTATCGGCCAGAGCGGACCCGTGGATTTCTTCGATGAAAAAGAACTCATCCCCATCCGCTGCGCCTGTGTTCATTGCGGTGTTTGCCAGATCCACAACCACGGCGGACGCAGCACTTTGATAAGTTACGCGGTCGATCCCGTCCCCGCCGATCAGGCGGTCTGCACCCGCACCGCCATCCAGAGTGTCGTTGCCGCCCAACCCGCTGATTGTATCCTCAAGGTCTGTCCCTTCGAGGATGTCGTTTTGCGAAGTTCCTTCAAACGTCAGAATGGAGCCAAACTGCATTGGGGTCAGATGGGTGAGAGAGAAGAAATCTTCGGTCGCAAAATCCTCAACCCGCAAAGAGCTGCCGTTATGCGTATTGATCACCAGCCGGTCGCCGCGAAATTCGATGATGGCGCCGCTGCCGGTGGTCGTGAACTCAAGCGCGTCAAGCGTATACACCAACCCCAGACCTGACAGATCAATGCGGTCCTCGTTGATGTTGAAATCCGTGATTATGTCGTTGCGGGCCTCATCGGCGCGGAAGACAAACGTGTCCGCGCCACCTCCACCGGTTAGCAGATCCGTGCCATACCCTCCCATCAGGGTATCATTCCCTGCGCCGCCTGAAAGTGTGTCATCCCCTCCCATTGCCCGGAGCACATCATCGGCGCTGGTGCCGGACATGAACTGCGCCGCGGTGGACCCGACTTGCGTGACCCCACGGTTGCCGACATCGGCCTGAAGGCGTGTGATGCCCGCGTCGGCTTCCGCAACGGAGGCGATCTCAATCCGACCTCCGACCATTGTAGCGGCCAGATCGGTGACGTTGGTCAGCGCCGTCTCTGTTGTATCGGCAAAGCTGTCGAGATGGAGCAGATAGCCATCCGGCAGGATCTGGAACAGGGAAACACCATCATCCGCGCCTGCCGCCACGACAAAGGCCCGGTCACCATCCTGCACGACGGAGAGCGCGGCGGCGTTGTCAAAGCGGGTATCCCGGCCATCGATGACATGATCCACAACGCGCATTGCGCCGTTGTCAAACAGCTCCACCACGCTGAGAGAGGCGCTGTTGCCACCGGCTATCACGGCGAAATCCGTGCCTGCGACCTCCACAAGTGCCATCGTGGTCGGGTTGGAAACATAAAGACCGCTATCGCTGTCGATTGTGGCGCGCGGGTTCATGGTGCCATTGGGGTTGACGCGAAAGGACATGAGGCTGTTTGCAGCAGAAGACAGGGCAAACACATGCGTGAAGCTGCTACCATTCAGCGCGGCGATTGCGGTGATGTCGTCGCCAAGGCCATTGCCCGGAAGGGTCGTCAGAATCGGATTGGCCAGACTTCCATCGTTTTGCACCCTGTAGGTCGCCAGGGTGTCCTGACCCCGGTGTGCCGACAGGATCATCTGGTCCGGGCCAAGGTCAAATGTCGTGATTGCCGTCATCGCGCCTGGCAGGGTGTTGCCTGCCACCGACCGGGAACCAAGCGTGCTGCCCATGACTTCATGCGTCACAAGACCTGCGTATTGAGGACCGGTGGTGATCACAACATCAGCATTGTTCAATTCACCAACGTGCAGCGCTGCCGGGCTGCCAAGCCCATTTCCGGGCGGCAGAAACGTCTCGTCCCGCAGTGAAATACCGCCACTGGTCAGGGTAAAGGTGCTCAACGTCATGCCGGTGTAGGACGTCGCAAACAGAACGAGCTGCCCGTCGATCCGCGCGAAGTCTATGTCGCTGAGGATCCGGTCCTCATCGTCCGGATCGCCTTGCCGCGTGCCAATATGCGTCAGTTCAACCATTTTTCCTCCCCCAGAAGCGGAAGAGGAATTAAGATGCAGGTCTGGCTGGTAACGGACCTAGAAGGCGGCAAAACCGTGACCTTTAGGGCCAAGTTTCACCGATTTTTAAGCCGTTTTACATCAGGTTAATCCCGGATCACTCGGTATCGGCCAGCTTGGCCTGCCAGCTCAGGAACCGCTGTGCGGCATTGCTGTCGCAATTGGCAGAAAGCACAGGTGCATCATGGTAACTGCGCTTTGGTGTCGGCAGATCGTCAAGGGTCCCACCCGACAGAACATGATTGACTGCGTTCGCGGCCACATCCGTTTCCCAATCCAATGTCCGGGGGGCAACATAAGCGCGGCCCGCTTGCGCGCGCTCGGCGGCCAAAGTGTCATCCTCCATCAATTGGCAAATTGCTTCGGCGATTGAGTCCGGTGTCTGATAGGCCAGAACGCCGGTGCCGGAGGCATAATCAAACAGGTTGTTGTACCGGTAAAGATCCACAGGCACGCAGCCTGCCGCCATCATCTCAAACGGAATCCGTGAGGGGTTTGTGGCAGAGATACACAGACCCACTCGGCTTTCGTTATAGATTTCGTTGAGCTTGGAGAGATCTGTGATCAACCCACGGTGATCGGCCTCAAAGGGGACTTCAACGTTCCGGTCAGAGCCGTACAGGACAATGTCTACTTCGGGCAGGCGCTGTTTCACACGGGCCAGCGCGGCAATGCAAATCTCCGGAGCGCGGCGCCATTTCTCAGGCTGATAAAGGAAAGCGACCTGTTTCTTGCGCGCGACTTCCTTGTACGGACTGCCGGATTTGTCCCCGATGGCGGCTTTCACCGGTCCGTAGATGCCATGATCAACCCCAAGGCCGCCTGCCGCAGCCGGTCTGCCAAATTGGGTTGCCATCATATGCGACAGCCAGTTGCCGATGCTGAGGTGATTTTGAGTCTGCGTGAAGGTGGTTTGCGCCCGCAGATAGCCGTCAGAGACCGGATTGAATTCGGCCTCGTGATCCTGAACGAAATAGAATGTGTGCGCAGTTTTGCCAAACGTCTTGCGAACATACGGGGCGCTGTAGGCGATCGTGGCAATGGCTACGTCCGGGGCAAGCGCAGCATTCCAACTCTTGTGATGGGTGAACCCCGCCCCTTCGGTGACGGTCTCCATCCAGCTGCTGGCTTGGTCATTGCCTTTAGCTTCTGACATAAGATGTACGTCTGCGCCCAGGTCGGCCAGCCGCCTGCCCATGTTGTAGATCGTCCGATGCCCGCCAGAACCCGCAAGGGGGGCAGGCGCTGCAATTGCGATTCTTGGCTGACTGCCGTGTTGGCTGCGCAGGTATCTGGGGGCGAATACCTTTGTGGGCAGGTGCAGCTTTGCCTCAATAGGCATGTCTTTCAGTGTCTTCTGGATACCATCAATCTGGATGAGTGCTTCGATCCAGCGCAGATCGTTGCCGGTCTCGGACAGCGCAGCGTGCATGTCCGCATTTTCGTGTTTGAAGCCCGCCTGCAAGCGGGCTTCTGAGCCTGACATATCGTCGAAACCGCCGGTGCCAAATGTCTCATTGTGGTCAAGCTCGGCAAAAGCCTTTGCGACTTCCTTGGGCGGGTTTGTCATGTAGCTGCGCACGATGCGCCGGGACAGCTGTTGCAGGTCATCGGCGACAAGACCGTGATCGCGGACATAGCGCGCAATGGCGGGCAGGCTGGCGAGTATCTTTGACTGGAACTCGGCAACAGGGCCGATGATCACTTTCTCCTCACCTTCGGAAATCTCTGTTACGGGCACACCATCTTCATAATCAATGACGGAGCCGCCGGGACTGTTGAACAAGAACTCAAGCGCGGAGTATTCGTTAACAGAGAAATCAAAACTGTGATTTCGATCAAAGAGATAGGCAGATTTTGTGGTATTTGCAGGCTGTTGGTTGATGAAGAAGTCCAGACCCAGGTAGCTGCCATGGACATCGCCACGTACCAGTTCGGACAAGCTGTCCTGAATGGTGCCGCGCCATCCGATGTCGACCATCAGCGTCTGGGCCTGCGCCTTGGTGCCCAGACCTTTTCCGGTCAGGTAGGTCTGCAGGCCCGCGCGTTTGTCCCAAAGCGCCTTGCGTACACTGTCAATGAACCCCTGATCCCGCATCAACCGCTGCACACGGGTGTCTTCCCACGGCAGGTCGATCGTCTCATCCATGTCGATGTTTTCGGCGGCTGCAAACGGCCGCCAATCGGCGGCATCAATGTTGAGAGAGGTTGCGAGCATACCCAGCGACTGCTGCGAATACTGGTTCCACAGACGCATCAGCTCTTTCATGGTGAAGGTCTTGAGCGACGGCCCGAAGGTGGAGCGGCGGCTGACGTGCAGTGTCTCCGCTTCCGGGTAATGTGCCAGCTCGAACACGTTCTCCTTGACCATCGCTTCATAGACAGCGCGGAAGAAAACACCCTCACGGGTACAGAAAAAGACCTTGTCGACCCCAAGCCGCAAGGCATCTTCGATGATGCGCATTCCGAAACCTGCAACAACAATGCCCATTGCCTTGATCGGCAAGGGCGTGTCGCCATCGGTTGCCGGCAGTTTGAGCAAACGCAGCAGCGCTTCCTGGTGCAGTCGGGTGTCGCCGTTGATATGGCTCCAGAACCGGTCGTGGTCGCGCGCGGCGGAACCGTCATGCCACAGATTGATATACTGTTCTGCGTCGATTCCGCGTTGCCGTGGCATTGTCACATCCGCATCTGCCCGGTCACCAACGTGGAACAGCGCGTCGGGCGTGCATTCCTCGCCCTCAAGTACGACATCGAACAGGGCGCCGTTGCGCTTGGGCAGCAGGTGATCGCAGGAGGCGTAGACTTCCTGCACCTGATCCAGCTTGTGATGCGTCAGCAATGCGCTGAGCGCGTCGGCATCGTGGTAAAAGTCCGACACGCAGATGACCCGGCCAACGTCCTTTGAAAGGAGCGCAGCGATTGTCGGATCGGGGTAAGAGGTTTCCTTCTCAACGACGAGATCCATCTCAACAAGTTCTTGGGGTGTGAAATGCCCCGTGAGCTGTACCATTTCGAGCCAGATCGCAGCCGCGTCGGCGAAACGGTACTCTCCCAACTCATTGGCTTGAAGGGCTTCGGCCATGCGGCGGGCCTGGAGGACATCAATCGGATGCAAGGCGGCAAGATGGGGCGAGGCGTGTCTTCCGCGCAGCCAGAGCATCCGCGCGGTGCGCAATTTCACTTCGTCCGGGTGGCAGCGGCGGCGCAGTAACGTATCCCAGATATCCAGCGACAGTGTTCGCCCCGCGATTTGCCCCTCCAGATGAGAGATAAAGGCGTGATCCGCGCCCGGGTCTTTGCCATAGAAGGCATCGGGCATGTCATTGGGAATGGGGAAAGGCAGGTCGTTTTGTGGCCTGCGCAGGTTGTAATGGTGGATGTTGTCGCCCAACCGGTTCAGCATCGCTTCGGTATGCTGCCAATTGAGGGGCCTGAAGAAATTGAGCAGCAGCAGCGGTCGTGTCAGAGCGTCGGGCCGGGCAAAGGTGGGATCACCGATGGGACGTCCCTCCTCCTGACCGTATTTCAGGTAGTGCAGATACGGGTTCACCTGCGCCGCGGCGACATCGGGGTTGGCGTCCAGATAAGAAGCTGATGAAAACGAACGGTTCGGGTTCAGGCCAAGAAACCCGCCAATGCGCAGGTAGTGTTCCGCCGGGGACAAGGTGCTGTGGCGCGCATGTGGATGTTGATAAAGATAGAAATCCTTTTCCAGATGGGCTGAGATCAACTTGATGTCTTCGTTCATTTTTCCTGCCGCATTGGTAAGAACAAGGTCGGCCTGTTTTGACCGACTATAAGGGTGTGATCAACTGTGATTAAGATGACCAGAGTGTTACCGCTTAAGCGGTTCTTGGCGGAAATTCCAATTTTCGTGTGATTATCGGCTCATTTGTAGGGAACTGTGTGCGGTTTGTCCCATGATGCTTGCGCAGGCGGTGCTGTTTGGCCATCACCGAGGCCAAATGCGTGAGGGACAATGACCAATAAAGACCAGCATGTTGCGATTTTGATGTGCACGCACAATGGCGCGGCACATCTTGAAGCGCAATTGCAGTCGTTTGCGATGCAAACACACAAGGATTGGTCGCTCTGGGTGAGTGATGATGGCTCCACCGATAAGACGCGCGCGATGATCGATGACTTCCGCGATGCGCATCCGGGCCACCGGGTGACGGTTGTGCCCGGGCCTTGCGAGGGCGCGGCGCAGAACTTCCTGTCACTGATCCACCGCACGCAGGTTCCGGCTGGATTGATTGCCCTCTCCGATCAGGATGATGTGTGGTTGCCGCATAAACTGGCAAGGGCGGTCAGCATTGTCGGTGATGGCGATGTGCCAATCGCCTACGGCGCACAGAGCATTGTTGGAAACGATGACCTGAGCACGCAGCGCGCCCCTAAAAACCGGTTATGGCCTGCGCATTTCGGCAACGCCTTGGTGCAGAATATCCTGAGCGGCCATACGCTCGTGCTCAACCATGCGGCCCACAAGATACTTCGCCGCGCAGGCAGGCCAAGGCAGATCGTGTTCCACGATTGGTGGATCTATCAAGTCATGGCCGGCCATGGTGTGGCCTGTATCGTCGATGACGCAGAGGTTGTGATTTACCGTCAGCATGCAGGCAATACACTTGGCGTCTCGCGTGGGCCGGGCGCGGCCGTCGCGCGCGCGAAAATGGTGATCAACGGCACCTTCGGGGCCTGGTCAGCGGCGCACCGGGAGGCCTTGTGGGATGGACGTGACGTGCTGAGCGCGGATGCCGTAGAGCTGTTGCGAGTCTTACAAGATGAGACCCGACCTGCCGGACCCGGCCGGGTTGCCGCATTGCACCGTCTTGGCGTCAGGCGGACGTCGCGGGCAGGGAATGCGCTGCTTGATCTCGCAGCGCTTCTGGGGCGGTTCTAGATTTCCAGCTTGATTGCCTTGCTCTTGGGGACAAGCGCATTGATCTGGCGCAGATGCTCCGGCAGGCAGACCGTGGCAAAGTCATAGTTCTTGACCACATGTTCGCGCGCATTTGGGCCGATATGCGCATAAGCATCCGGGTTGGCCAGAATGTCGATGATCTGATCAGCGAGCGCTTCTGGCTTGAAATAATCCACCAGCAGACCGTTTTTGCCGTGCTCGATCACCTCCCGCGTGGGCTCCAGATCAGAGCCGATGACGGTAGCGCCCATCGCCATCGCCTCAAGCATGGACCACGACAGGACAAAGGGCTGCGACATGTAGAGATGACATCGACCAACACGGATCAGGTCGCACAGCCCGTTGTAGGGAACACGGCCCAGAAAGTGCACGCGGTCCCAGTCAACCGTTTCGCCCAGCTCTTCCTCCATGATGCCGCGCAGGCCGCCCTGATGTTCGACCTCCTGACCATAGGAGCTTTCAGTACCGCCAACGACGATCACCCGCGCATTCGGGCGCTCCGACAACAGCTTTGGCAATGCGCGCATGACCACGTGAAATCCGCGGGCGCGCTCAAGGTTGCGGGCGACATAGGTGATGATTTCATCATCACGGGTCAGCGGTTCGGGCAGGCGGCCCAAAGTGACGCTCACCTTGGGGTTTGGCTTCAGTTTGTCGGTTCGGATGCCGTCATGGCAAACGTACATTTTGCTATGGAAGCTTTTTGGAAACCGATCCTGCTGCCATTTGGTTGGACTATGCCCCAGATCGACGGAATCAATGTTCATGTAGGGCAGCGCATTGCGGGCGCGGGCGAAGTAGGCGGCTTGAGGAGAGACGCGCTCTTCGGGATCAAAGCCGACAATGCCGCCGGTTGCGCGATAGAAATACTCAAAAAAGCCAATGATCGGCACATCGGGCCAGAGGTCCTTGAAGAACGTCAACTCTCCCCAGCCGGTGTGGCCAATGATGATGTCGGGCAGGAAACCTTCGTCTTCTTCGATCTTCTTGGCCGCCTCAACCACGGAGAAGCCATGCGCGACACCATCCTCATACGTTCGGGAGAGTTTGAACGATTCCTCCGTTGAGGTGTGGATCGGCTTGTAAATCCGGATGTTGATGCCCTTGATCTTGACGTCGTCCCGTTGGGTCAGGAAGTAGATCGTATGCTTGTTCTGGGCGATCAGGAATCCAAGAAGTTCCCGATACTGGCCCGGAATATTTTGGTGAACGAAGAGTATTTTCATGACGCCATCCTTTGCGCGGGGCAGGCCAAAGTGCAACCCCGATCCAGCTGC
The DNA here is from genome assembly GCF_947500075.1 of uncultured Sulfitobacter sp. GTDB lineage: Bacteria > Pseudomonadota > Alphaproteobacteria > Rhodobacterales > Rhodobacteraceae > Sulfitobacter. The sequence goes on from NZ_CANMQS010000012.1 coordinate 21,904, forward strand.
GGATAGCACAGCAGAGATGGACGAAATATGAAACGATCAGGGCATTTCTGCGGAGGGGGCCGACTGCCAGAGGGCGACGAAGAGCCAAAGCGCTGCCGCCCAGTCGGCCAGCGTGATGGCCAGATACCACCAATCCGGAACGGGACCGTTGCCATAAGACAAACCCAACGCAATTGAGCCGCCAATACCCATCACAAAAAAGCTGAGCCATGCAAGCCAACGCTTGCCCCGGTTCAGCCCTGCGGCAATCAGCAGATAGACCACGCCAAAGGGGATCAGCACCAGCGCCGCCGTGCTGAGACCGCCGACGGTGAAGGCGAAGAAATGCAGCGCGGCACTGATCAGCACAAAGACAGCGGCAAGACGGTAAGAAGCAGGAACAGTCATAGCGGGTTTCCTCAGGCGAAATCGATGTGGTTGTAGAACGGCATCTCACGCAGGCGGATACCCGTTGCTGCAAAAATCGCGTTGGACAAGGCGGGCGGGGCAGGGGGCACGCCGGGTTCGCCCGCGCCTTTGATGTCGGTGCCGTTTTCCAGTGCACGGGTTTCCACCACGGGACATTGGTTCATCCGCATTGCGTCGTGGACATAGAAGTTGTCCTGCTCCGCCATCCCGTCGGAATATGTAATCTCGGAATTCATCGCGTGGCCCAACCCCCAGATACAGCCGCCAGACAGCTGTGCATCAAGGTTGATAGGGTCGATGATCTGGCCCACGTCAGCCGCGACAAAAGCCCGGTCCAGCTTGATGCCGTCATCGGTCATCGTGACCTCGACCACTTGCGCGCAGGGTACGCCGAAGGATTCGACCATCGCCACACCGCGCCCGCGGCCCGTCGGCAGGGGACTGCCCCAGTTTGACATCTCTGCCACTGCTTCCAGCACCTTGCGGTGCACATCGTTGTTGATCAGCCGAAGGCGTTCTTCCATCGGGTCCGCACCGGCGGCATGGATCAATTCGTCCAGAAAACTCTCCGCAAAGAACCCAACCGATGACGCTCCAACAGACCGCCATGAGCTAACAGGTGCAAGCTCCGGCACCCGGTAGGCGCGCACACGCAGGTTGGGGATGTCGTAGGGCATGTTCCAAGCGCCTGCCGGGATTTGCAGGTCGGGGCCGGGCATCGGCGCGCCAAGCCGTGTCCCTTGCGAGCCAAGTACGGAAGGCGACGCAATGTCGAGCGCCCAGCTTTCCACCTTGCCGTCCTTCACCACGCCGGAAGAGCGCGAAATGCCAATGTGCCGGGGATAGTCCTGCGCGAAGTCCTCTTCGCGGCTGAAGGTCAGCTTCACGGGTGTCCCGCGCATCTGCACAGCGATCTCTGCGGCTACGGTGATGTTGTCGAATTCCAGCCGATGACCAAAACTGCCGCCGGTCATCTGGTTGTGAAACACCACATCTTCAGAGGCACAGCCCACGATTGCGGCGACTTTCATCTGTACAAACCGCGGCACCTGATGCCCCGCCCAGACCTCCGCCCCGTTGGCGTCTGCGCGCACAATCGCGCTGAGCGGTTCCAGTGGTTGATGGGCGACATAGGGTGCGCGGTACTCGGCTTCGATTGTTTCTGCGCCATCAAGGGCTGCGTCAACATCCCCGTCAGCACGCCATTCTGCGTCCAGCCGCCCAGCCACGAAACTCGCACTGACTTCGGCCCAATGGTCCTCCTGTTCTGCCGGGTAGGCCGCAGGTGCCCATTCGATGTCAAGCGCAAGCGCCCCCTGCATCGCGCGCCAGGTGTTGTCTGCGATGACCGCGAAACCATTCGTAACGGGCAACACATCTGTGACACCGCGCATCTCCTTCGCGGCGCTATCGTCATGGCGAGTCGCCGCGCTGCGCCGCGGAGAGAGGCGGACAGCAGCATGGACCATGCCGTCAAGTTGCAGATCGATGCCGTATATCTCTGTCCCGGTGCTTTTTGCGGAAATGTCGATGCGTTGGACGTCCTTTCCGATCAGCCGCCACTCAGACGGATCGCGCAGCGTGACATCTGCGACAGGTTCAATCCCCGCCGCCGCCGCAGCGAGCGAGGTGTAGGGCAGCGCAGTGCCATCGGGCAGGATCACCGTGCCATTTTCGGTTTTCAGGTCCGCGACGGCGACACCTGATTGCTGGCTTGCAGCAAGCTTCAACGTCTCGCGCGCAACCGCACCGGCGCTGCGCAGTTTCACATATTGGTCAGGCATCGAAGTAGAGCCGCCCGTGCCTTGCAGGCCGATCAGCTTGATCGCGCCACCGGCAATCCCGCGCACTGTTTCGGCAGCAAAGCTCTTGTCGAAGGATTGAAACGGCACGCCGTCCGCAGCAAAGCCGGTGTTATGATAGGCCGCACTGGGTTGCCCAAAAGACAGGGTGACCGCCGTCGGGTCGACGTCCAGTTCTTCCGCGATCAGCATCGCTTGGGCAGACTGCACGCCCTGACCGATGTCCGCATGTGGCACGATCAGCGTGATCTCTTGATCTGTGATTTTGATGTAGGGGTTAAATGCGACTTCATCTGGCCCCAACCCCTGCGCCAGCGGGTTGTCGTGGGGGCGGCTGACCGCATAGCTGCCGAATGCAACGCCTCCCATGACGGCAGCGGAGGAAATCAGAAAGGCGCGGCGGGTGATGGTTCTTGCGCGTCCCATGATCAGGCCCCCTGAATTTTCGTTGCGGCGGTTTTAATGGCGGCACGGATGCGGGGATATGTCCCGCAGCGGCAGAGATTGCCGCTCATCGCTTCGTCGATATCCGCGTCAGAGGGGGTAGGGTTGAGATCCAGCAGGGTCGCGGCTTGCATGATCTGCCCCGACTGGCAGTAGCCGCACTGGGCGACCTGATGATCGACCCATGCCTCCTGGAGCGCGTGCAGGGCATCCGGCGTGCCAAGACCTTCGATTGTGGTCACTTCGCTGCCTTCAAGCGCCTCGGCCGTGATCTGGCAGCTCCGAACTGCGATGCCGTCCATATGCACGGTACAGGCCCCACATTGAGCAATGCCACAGCCGTATTTTACGCCTGTGATCCCCAATTCGTCTCGAAGAACCCACAAAAGCGGCATGTCAGGCTCGACATCCACGGTGTGTTCTTGTCCATTCACAGTGAGTTTCATGCGGCCTCTCTCCGTTTGACACTTGGACACATATAATCGATATGTCTAATTTGACAAGAGCATTTAGTCGGTGAAGATGGGACGATGACGGATCGGGACCGGAAATTGATAGAAGCCGCGCGGCTTGTCTTTGCACGGTATGGCTTTGCAAAGACAACAATGGCGGACATTGCCCGCGAGGCCGGCGTGGCGCGGCAGACCTTGTACAACGCTTATGCCGGCAAGGACGAAGTGCTGCGCGCGGCAGTGCGTCTGTCGATTGCCGAAACCGATGCCGCAGTGACCGCCGCTTGGCGTGACTGCGACGGGCTTGACGCGCATCTTGAGGCGTTCTTCAGAATTGGACCGCTGGCATGGTACGACTTTGCGCAAACCTCTCCGGAAGCTGCGGAGATTTTGGAAGGCCTGCACAAAGTCGCGGCGGAGGAGTTGCAGCAGGCAGCGCAGGAATGGACAGCACGGTTTGAAGCCTTGCTGCTGGCAGAAGTCCCGGCGGGCCACCCGATTGTGGCCCGTGCGGCCGAATTGGCGGACTTTATCTACGCAGGCAGCATCAATGCCAAATACAGTGCCGGCAGCCGCAGCGTTCTCGAAAACCGGCTGGAGATGCTCAAGAGGTCAGTCTTGGCGTTGGTTACGAATACCCGGTAAGATCAACGCGCCAGGCGTGATCTGAGCAGCCCAAGCGCATTGTCAAAATGCGCCGGGTCTTCCTCTGCCCTTGCCCGCAGCTGCGCGCCTTCCAACATTGCCAGCGTGGCCGCGGCCTCTTGCGCGGGGTCATGGACCATTGCGATTGAGCGGTCCGATCCTCCCAAGTGATATGTCGCTGCTATCCATGCCAGCATCATCTGACGAAACCCGACGATTTCGCTGATCACTTCTGCGGGCAAGCTATTGCGGCTGGTGGAAAACGACACGCAAAGACACAGGCTCTGCCCGCCCTCCAATGCGGCGCGGTAACGATCGATGAGCGCCGCGAGACGCGCCCCGCCGGTCGCGCACTCTGCATCAATACTCTGGCACGCTTTCGCGAACGCCTGGGTGTAGCGTTTCATGATCGCGGCGGATAACGCAGCCTTGGTCGGAAAGTGGTGATGAATGCTGGCTTTGCGAATGCCAACCTCCTGCGCCAGATCCGCATAGCTGAACCCGTCAAACCCGCGCGTTCGGGCTGCCCGTTCGGCCGAGTCAAGAAGGGCTGTTTTGGTATCCTTTGCCATCTTCGACCTCTTTCAAGTTTTCAGGCTGTGCAGCGCATTTTCAGCGGCTTCCAAGGCACCTTCCAGATAACCGCCAAACTGTGGTGCGGCTTCAGTCCCGGCGAACAAAAGCCTGCCGTGCCAGATGCCTTGAAGCGCTGCGGGCAAGCGGTAGGATGGATGCGCGTAGAGTGGCGCATGATCCAGTGGCGTTGCTGTGTGCGGATCAAAAGCCCAGTCTTTGAGGATCAATTGCCGGGGCGCGGCTGCGGCATCCCCAAACAACCTGACCAGCTGCGCGACGATATGCTGGCGAAGGCGTGGCACATCCTTGCGACCCTCTGGCGGGACACCAAGGAAACCAAAAAGAGCGTATGGGCCGCCCATGGCAGGGGAGGCATCGTGGATTTCGACCATCGGCCCATGGCGGCTGGTCGCATCTCCCGAAAGCCGGGCGTCGCGCCAGAAGGGGGTGTCGTAGATCGCAATGGCCTTTGCGTGCCCGGCCATCCAAGTTGGAATGTCGCGCATGGCGTTTCGCATCGTCTCCGGCAGGGGGGGATCAAAGTGAAGAGTCGCAGCAATGCGGGGCGGCAGGGCGAGCACAACTTGCTTGGCTTCAAGGACGTCCCCGCTTTGCAGCGCTGCGGTTATGCCCTCTTCGGTCTTTTGAAGCGCTCTTACTGCCTTGCCCAGATGGATGCGCTGCGATGACAGACCCCCTGCCAGACGTGAGGTGAGTTTTTCCAATCCGCCTTCAAGCCGCAATGATCCCTGCATGGATGCAAATCCGCGCCCACGCTCGACACGCCCATCGGGCCCTTCGTACAAAAGATCCCCGCGTGCGTATTGCTCAAACGCGGCGAGCCGGTGATCTTTGATCAGCGCTGCAATGCGTGGCTGCCCCGGCCAAAACCAGGCAGGACCCATATCAAATGCGCCCTCGCCGCAATGTTCAGTCTTGATGCGGCCGCCAAACCGCGCGCGGGCTTCGACCAGCTGATAATCGCGCCCCTCGCGTTCCAGCATGTCTGCGAGGGTGAGGCCAGACAGACCACCGCCGACAATCAGCACGGACATCAGGTCGCGGGTGCCTTGGCATGGACAAGGTGACCGGTCTTCATCCAGACTTTTGCGCCGCCTTCTCCGGCAACGGATCGAAGCGATGCCCCATCGGGCAGTCGCAGCCAGGCGCCTTTGCTCAACGTCTCTCCACCTTCGGTCAGGCTCCCGCCGATGATGAGAAGTTGTCGGGGGATTGCGGACGTATGTGCCTTCCGGGAAATCCCCGTGTTCATCCTGAAAAACGCCGTCCAGAACGATGAATTCTTCCCCACCTGTGTGCGTATGGGCGGAAAAATGGCTCCCCGGCGCGTAGCGCACGATGGAGGTTGCGCGGGCAACTTCGTCCCCGATCCTGTCGAGCATCCGGCGGTCCACACCGGCCATGGGGGACGGGGTCCACGCCAGTTGTTCGGAGTGAACAACCACGCGGGCGTTGAAATCTGCGTTCAGTTCCATGTGGCGGGTCCTTTTGTTTTGGGTGTCCGACGGGATGCTGTTGATCCGGGACGTCCGGGCGAGGTCGGAGCTATTTCGCAAATCGCGATCATGATCTACCTACCACTAGGTAGAGATATGGAACAAGTATTATCTGACCTTGCGTCGAGGCCTTCACCGCACTGTGATGTGGCGGGAGCAAAGCCTGACAGAGCGGAGGCCTCAAATGTCGCAAGGCTGAAAGGCCTTGCGGGACTATTCGTCGGAACTGTCGTAAATGTCGAAGTCGATTGTCAGACCGCGCTCAGCCAGCCTTTGCAACGTCTCGTTCGACAGACTGATACCTTCATTGCCTTCTTCCATGAACAGGCCGCAGAAGACGTCTGCCCGGAAACGTGAGGTGAGGTCCTGCCAAATGCTCATGTCGTCGGTGAGCTGACCAAGTACCTCGGATATCTGAGCGTCAAGGTCGCCCGGTTCGCGCCGTTCTGCACTCAACCGCCAGCCGCCACTTCGGGCCGTTCGTTTGCTCCCTGTGGTCTTGCCGACAATCTCTTGTCCCTTCCTCTCAGAGTTGGTTGGCTGACGACCCAGGAGAAGGGTGAGTTCATCTGGGTCTAAGTCATCACCAAAGAACCGAAGGGAAGCGGCTGAGCCGCTCAATACAGCCATGAATTGCTTTCCTGAAAGTGTCTCGTCATCATCTGGGTATATTGTGAGAACTCATCCTTGTCAGCCTTCGGCGGTTCGTTCCTCGCGCCTGCGTTCATTATGTGCTTCCATCCTTGAAGGACGACCCGGCGGGCGACGGCCAGCTTGCGGCGTTCTTCCAGTCTCAGGTGAGAGGAGCAGGATCCCATGCAACACTCTGTTTTAATACGAAATTTTCATTTCGTTTTTGAATGTGCCGACTACAACGGTCAAATGAGGGTAAGACATGTTATGTAATGTAAATGACAAATGCCGGATCAACGCTCTGCCACGCTCTGCGCGTTCTGACCCAAAACTGTTGCGCGGACCCATTGGCGGCTGATAAGCGCGCAGGGTCATATTCTGTCAGGATAGAGAATGAAGATTGCAGTGGTTGGAATGGGCTATGTCGGCCTGTCGAATGCAGTTCTGCTGGCGCAGCACAACGATGTCACAGGTGTAGACCTGTCCGCAGAGCGGGTGCAGATGCTCAATGCCGGGCAAAGCCCTATCGTCGATCAGGAACTCAGCCGCTATCTGAATGACGTGCCATTGATGCTTTCAGCCACCACCGATGGGGCCGATGCGATGCGGGAAGCGGATTACGTCGTTGTTGCCACGCCGACGGACTATGATCCGGAGACGAACTATTTCGATGTGTCCAGTGTCGAGAATGTGGTTGCTGAGGCTTTGGCACTGTCTGCGACCAGCACGGTCATCATCAAGTCCACCATCCCGGTTGGGTTCATCGACCGTATCCGTGCGGAGCATGATACAAAGCGTGTGATTTTCAGCCCTGAATTCCTGCGCGAAGGTCAGGCGTTGGCGGATAACCTGCACCCAAGTCGGATCGTTGTCGGGGATCGGACCGAAGCGGCACAGATCTTTGCGGATATGCTGGTTGAAGGCGCGGTTGCGACCGATATTCCGGTGCTGTTGACCGGCCCCTCAGAAGCGGAAGCGATCAAGCTTTTCGCCAACACCTACCTTGCCATGCGCGTGGCCTATTTCAACGAACTCGACAGTTATGCGCTGGCTGGTGGCATGGACACACGTGAGATCATACGGGGGATTTGCCTCGATCCCCGGATCGGGGATCATTACAATAACCCATCGTTTGGGTATGGGGGCTACTGCCTGCCGAAGGACACAAAGCAACTTCTGGCGAACTACTCAGAAGTGCCGCAAAACCTGATCCGCGCGATTGTTGATGCAAACCGGACGCGAAAGGGCTTTCTGGCAGATCAGATCATCGCCCATGGCCCGCAGAAAGTCGGCATCTACCGGTTGGTCATGAAAACCGGGTCGGACAACTTCCGCCATTCCTCCATTCAGGGGATTATGAAGCGGATCAAGGCCAAGGGCATTGATGTTGTGGTTTATGAGCCCAGCCTCAAAGAGGATCGGTTCTACAATTCGGAAGTGATCCGCGATCTGGACGTGTTCAAGTCATCCTGTGACCTGATTGTCGCCAATCGGCATACGGATGAACTGGCTGATGTTCGGGACAAGGTCTTTACCCGCGATCTCTTCGGCTCGGGCTAGAAGAGGCCTGCCATCATCCGCGCGGCAAGCGAAATACCGCTTTTGACTCTGGTCATTGGTCATGAGATGGCTTGCTGCGCCTGTGAAAGCATGGTGGATTATGAGGCGGCAACAGGTGTTCTTAGGCCCAGTCCAGAGTGTACGTGACCAATAAGAAGGTGTGTAGAAAATGAGCGAACGAAGTAAGAGACTGGTACTGCACATCGGCTTTCACAAAACCGGAACGTCGGCCTTGCAGGAAGGGTTCTATGCCAATGCGGACAAGCTTGCCGCTGCGGGGCTGATCTATCCCAAACCGCTGTGCAAGTTTCAGTCGCATATCGAGCTTCCTGCGGCCCTTTTTCCAGATGAAGTGCCATGGGTAGAAGAGAAATATGACCTCGATGAAGTGTGTGGCCACTACGCGGACATGGTGGCCGATGCGCCGGAAGGGTCCACGCTGATCCTGTCGAGCGAGGAACTGTGCCGTATTGATCTGCGCGAAGAATTTCTGCGCGCTCTGCATGACCGTCTGGGCAATCTGCCGGATACCCGGACGCAGATCGTCGCGTATACACGCGATGCCGTGGCGTTCCTTGTTTCGCTCTATCATCACGAAATCAGGGTGCGGGTCTATCACAAGCACTTCAGCGACTTTGTGAATGGCCATCATATCGCGCTTGAGAATGTGCGTTTTGACCGACGGCTTGAAGGCTGGCGGGCAACTTTCGGGGCGGAAAATGTTCTGGTGCAGGACTACGATCAGGTTGTTCGGCAGCGCGGTCCCACCGGGATTACCGAAGATTTCCTGACCCTGATGGGGCACCCTGATCTCGACCTTGAGATTGAGGACAAATTCGTCAACACCGGTGTGCACCCCTGGCTGGTCTCAGCCTACAGCCAGCTTTACCTCGCCGGACTGCCCAAGCAAGACTACGACCCCATCCGCGATGAGATCATTCGCCTTGGTTTCAAGCTGCCGCGTGTCAATGCTGCTGAATACTACCTTGGTGAAGAAGGGGTTGCGGAACTGCGTGCGCGGATTGCCGATCACACGTCCATATAGCGCCCTGCGTGGTATCACCTACAGGCTGGAGAGGTCAGCTTCCCATGTGTCTGGCAGTCGGCCCAGCCGTTTCTTGACGTCCCTGTAAGCAGGCTCAAACGCCTCAACCAGCGTTTTGCGGTCGTCTGGATCGCATTCACGCATTTTCGCAGCTTTGCCCTTGGGAACCTTTGGCCCCAGCGCGGGGTCGAGATCCAGAAAGTCGCAAATGCGGTGATGATAGGTTTCCGCCTCTGGCCCATAGAGGTCTTCGAAGAAGCCCACATAGATGTCCTCGGCTGGAAACGCACTGTCGAGGGAGGACAACGTCCAGTCATATCGCGTGCGCTCGGCGAAGCCGGGTTTGTGCAACAGGTGCAGCGGACTTTCCACCTCCTGTGGCTTCAGCGTCAGCGGTGTCGCGTGGTGAGAGACCTGTGACAGAAAGCGGTCAACGGGGTTACGCAGGATAAACAGGATGCGCGGGCGGTCCAAGACCTGCGGGATGCGCGCGATGTCTTCGGCAGACATCGCGGCATAGGCCGGTGTGAACTCGCCGCAAATGGTTTTACCCGGCGGTGCGTCCATCAGCATTGCGCGGTATTTTGCGGGATCATGGCCAATGTCAAAACGATCAATGATGGAGCGGATTTCGTTCATCTCTGCGGTGATGTCTTTGTCCTCGGCCACGGCGGCTTCCAGAAACCGATGACGCAGCCGGATGTCGAGCGTTGCGCGCTTGCGCAGGCCACGGTCATTGCCCAGCAGATCAAAGAAATGCACTTCCTTGATCGGAGGAATGTAGACATGCGGATGATGGGCCAGATACCCCGCCAAGCGGGTTGTCCCGGCCTTTTGTGCGCCGATGCCAAGGAATGTGCGAAGCGAAGTCATAGGGTACTCAGGTTGCCTCGCGCACTATGCGCAGCGGCGCTTGCGGTGTTCAACCCTGGTTGGGGAAACTGACTTCGCAGCGGTGACCCGCGGGCAGGGCAAGGTCCGGATTGGGCATCACCACCTGCACGCCGAAGGTTCCGGAGGCCGCATCAAAGATGCGGTCGATGACTTTTATGCGCCCCTGAAAGGTGCCCTCAAGAGGGGCGCGCGGCGTGATTTCCACTGTCATATCAAGGTCTAGCTTGGTGAACATCTCAACCGGTAAAAACGCTTCGACATGCAGTGGATCCAGCTGGGCGATGGTCACGATCTCTGCATCCTGGTCGGTATATTCACCAGTAAAAAGCGCGCGTGACTGCACAACGCCGTCAATGGGGCTGGTAATGGTGCGCTGGCTCACAATCTCATTGGCACGTTTCAGCTCAAGCGTGGCGATGCGGTTGCGCATTTCCGCCATTGCAAGCTCTCCGCCCGCGACATCGACGGAAGCCTTGGCTTCCTCCAGCTCTTCTGCACTGGTGATATTGCGTTCCACCAGCGTGGCGACCCGCTCCATCCGGCTTTCGGCGAGCGCAAGGCGCGCGCGCTGCACCTCAACGTCCGATTGGCTCGCAGCGCGTTCTTTCATCAGATCCACGGTGGTTTGTTCGATACTGGTATCGAGGCGGGCAATCACCTGCCCTTTCTCCACCAGATCGCCCCGCCCGACGTTTACTTCGCTCAGCAGACCGCCAACCGGGGCGGATATATTGACGGTCACCGCCGGTGTGATCACGCAATCGAATGTCTGGGCGGTGGCAGAAAAAGCGCCAAACCCAAAGCAGGCAGCAAGAGCGGTTGTACGAAGCAAAGGCATCATTTTTCAAATCCCGAGAAGGCAAGGACGCGGTCCAATTGCCGGTCCATCTTGATAAGCTGTCGGCGTGCGCGGGCGTTCAATCCTTCCGCGCGTTTCTGACTGCGGCGGAAGGCGATCATGGCAAAGGGGCGGCCCAATATGCTGGGCAATTGTGCAAGCTGGCTGATCACCGGTGTCTTGATGGCTGTGACCAGAGGATCATCCAGCGATAGAATGGTTTCATAGGACCCCGGCTGACCCTGACGGGCCGTGCGCCCGATCAACTGTCGATCGATACGCGCGCTATCATGGCGTTCGGTCAGCATCACATGCAGACCACCCGCCTTGATTACTTCGTCTGGCACGTGGATATGGACGCCGCGCCCGGCCATATTGGTGGCCACGGTCACACGCCCCGGCTGCCCGGCATCCTTGATCACCTCCGCTTCCTCATCGGCGTTGACGGCATTCAGCACATCATGCTGAACACCGCGCTTGGTCAGATGGGCGCTGATCTTGTCCGATGCCCCAACCGTGCGGGTCCCGATCAAAACAGCCTGCCCATTGCTGCGCAGGGTGTTCACTCTGTCCGCAATCAGATCAAGTTTTGCCTCTTCCTTTCGGGTAATCCGCGTGCCGAGGTGGCGCATCTTGGTGGGCAAGCGCGTGGGCAGCCGCAGTGTTGGAATGCGGTACACTGCGCAGATCTCACGCTGCACTTCCTGCACAGTGCCCGACATGCCGGACAGGCGCATGTAGCGGCGAAAGAACTTCTGGTAGGTCGTGCGCGCGATGGCCAGCTTTCGACCCGTCAGCTCAAGGTCCTCCTTGAACTCCACCAGCTGGTGCAACCCATCGTTCCAGGACCGTTCCGGCATCAGACGCCCGGTGTATTCATCCACGATCACGATCTTGCCGTCCTGAATGACGTACTGATCGCCTTCCTCAAAGAAGGTGCGCGCGGTGATGGCCTGACTTACAGCATGCTCGCGCTGGATCTTGTTGTGCCACAGCGGCTCAAGGGGCTTGCAGAACTCCTCCAGCCGGTCCTTGCCAAAATCTGTCAGTTCAATGCGCTTCTCACTGGTGCGTTTCTTGTAGTGCAGATCCTCAAACATCTGATCCGCCAGATCATATGTGGTGCGCGCCCATGCCTCCTCCGCAGCAACGTCTGTTTCCTGTGACAGGATCAGTGGCGTGCGGGCTTCGTCGATCAACACGCTGTCGGCTTCATCCACCACAGCGAAATGCAGACCCCGCATCACGGGCGCGTCCGTATCATCCCCTTCCATCCGGCGCAGGCGCAGGCGGATGTCCCCTGTGCCCTGCCCGATCTTCACCTGATCGCGCAGGTAGTCGAATGCGATCTCCTTGTTGGAGCAATAGACGATGTCGCTCAGATAGGTCTCACGGCGTTCATCGGGCGTATGTTCGTGGTCAATGCTCCCAACGCTGAGGCCGAGCCAGTCAAAAAGCGGCTTCATCTCCTCCGCGTCGCGTTGCGCAAGGTAGTCATTCACGGTCACAACATGGGTGGGCAAGCGGGCAAGTCCGGCCACGGCGGCGGTCAGGGCGGCGGCGAGGCTCTTACCCTCCCCCGTTGCCATTTCAACCAGCTTGCCGCTGAGCATCGTGAGTGCTGCGAACAATTGTTCATCATGGGGGCGCAGGCCCAAAGTGCGGCGGCTGACCTCGCGCACAAGAGACACGGCTTCGCCCAAGGCCGGGCCGCTGAGTTGCGTGGTGATCAGCCGCGCGCGATTGGCGTCGATGGCCTCCCGCAGGTCCGCGTCGCTCATGGCCTTGATGTTTTCTTCGCGTCTGCACGCGCGGCGCAGGATCTGTTTCAGCCGCGCGCGGCGCAGCATCCCGATACGTCCTGTAAGGCGCCCGAATATCTGGTGCATCCGATGGTCGATGTCGCTGAGCCGTGCATCATCGCGGGTCGGATAGGCCCGAAGGGTGAAAGGGCGCGCGAAGCCCGTGGCCGCGCGCGCCCGTCCAAACAAAGGATGGGAGGATGATGCCTCAGGCATCGCTCTCCGCTGGTGCCTTCTTGCCTTTCTTGGCAGCTGGCTTCTCAGCCTCGGCCGTTTCTTCGTTGGCGCGGTCCGCGACCTGACCGAAGTGGCGCAGGGAGGCCAGGTGCAGGAAGGTGCACTCCAGCTCATCGGTGGACATCATCGCTGCAAGCGTGTCCTTGTCGATCGCCTTGAGCTTCTCCCGGTCCACAGTCATGAACCCGGTCAGGGAACGCTGCTCGCCCCCTGGCATGGTGAACTGTGCCTGCATCGGGCGCAGCAGATCCAGTTCAACAAGGCGCTTGCAATAGGTCGTGCTGCGGTTGAAGCGCGCCTGATAGTCTTGCAGGAACGCGAGCACATTCTTGAGGTACTGGGTCTGGTTGCCATCCGCATCGAACAGACGTTCGCCACGGTCATCCGTGTTCACGCCTTCAAAGCTTTCGTCGATGTGCAGCACCAGCTGGTCGCTGTCGGTCTGCTGGCTGAACACGAAGGGATAGCGGCGGATGAACGCAGGCACATAACGACCGGCCCAGGAGCCATCTGCGTTCACATATGCGTTCTTTTCGCCCGCAACGCCCAGGATCGCTGTCGGGATCACGTTCTCACCCTCGCCCGCGAAGACGACGGGATATTCTGCGGCAGCATCTGCAAATTCAGACGCGGTCAGAGGCACGGAATTGACCTTGCTTGCAAAAGCAAAGCTGGTGCCTGCCTTGACGCAGGTCTTCGCGTGTTTCTTGGAACTGACAGGTGCAGCGTTATCGTAGAAAAGCAGTTGGGTCGCCATAATATCCTCCTGTGCGCCCCCCGGGACGCAATCTTAAATAAATTCCGTACTCCTTTCGGGTATACGGTCGGCCAAATTCTGAGCATGTGTCGGGCCAAAAATCCACATTTATATGTCAAACTGCCTCAGAAAGACCTGTCTGGCCCGTCTATACACCCTTTTGGCGAGCGACATGGGTTCATGCGAGAAACGAACCATCGCGCGGTCGCCTATTGTTTCAAAAGAATGTGGCACACTTAACGCGAGGTCAAGGTGAAGGAATCGCCCAAAGGCCCGCTGACCGTTCGGATCAGAGGGGTCCAGAACAATGCTGCCGCCCCCTTCGGTTGCCAAGGCAAGGCTCGGCAGGACGGAGTCCAGCGCGGGTACTTCGCGCAGGATTTCCGCTTCAAGTGTCTCGTCGGGATTGGAGACAAAGCGAATGTCGATCCCGCGCGTTTCCCGGCGCACGATGTCGGTGTCATTTTCCGGTACAACAACCCGGATCACGGGTTCTGAAAAGGTGCTGACATAGCCCAGCAGCTGACCCTTGGTGACATATTGTCCTTCAAGATCAGTGGCATTGAAGAGTGCGACCCGCCCGTTTTGCTTTGCCGCAACGGTCAGCGCCCGCTGACGGTCGCGGGCAAGCTCCAGATCAGCCAGTGCGTGCTCCATTTCTTCTTCAGCGATCTTTGCACCTGCGGGATCATCCAGAGACAACGTAATCCGGCGCAACTGTATCTCTGCCAGCGTCGCTTCCAAAAGCCTGACCCGCGCGTCAAGCAGCGGGTCGTGAAGCTGGACCAGCGGCGTGTCCACGCTCACGTCCGCCCCCTGGTTCACGGCGACATGCTGCACAATCCCGTCTGTTTCTGCATGAACTGCACCGTCGCCGGGGACCCAGATCACCCCTTCGGACACGGTCGAGTAGGGCAGCGGCAGGAACACCAGCAGCCCCACAATGACCGAAAGGGTTACACCCAATACGCTCAGTGCCCTGCCCCGGCGTCGCCGCAGACGCGGGCTGGCGAGGAGAAACCAGATCTGTTTGACCAGCGGCACCACGAACATCAGCACCACGGACCAGACAGCCAGCAGGATACCGAGCGAGAAGAACTTGGCCGACACCAGCAGGATGATCGCAAAGGTGATGAACAGCCGATAGATGAATGCGGCGATGGAGTAGAAGAAGAACCAGACGGCCTCCCCTTTCGCGGTGGCGGGGTTCTTGGCGTCCTTGATGCCCAGAATGTAGCGCTGGATCAGGTAGCCGATGTATTCATTTGACCTGCGGCCGAGGTTCGGGATCTCAATGATGTCGCTCAGGACATAGTACCCGTCAAAGCGCAGCAACGGGTTGCCGTTGAACAGCAACGTCGACACGCCAGAGATCAGCATCACGTTGAAGGCAAAGGCGCTGACCAACCCTCCTTCGACATTCACCCAGACGATCATCGCAATCGCAGCCAGCGCAACTTCGACCAGAATGCCTGCACTCGCCACCAACGCCCTGAGCCATTTGTTGGGAAACGACAGGCTGTCGGAGGCGTCGACATAGGGCACGGGCATGAAGACAAGGAACATGATCCCGATTTCATGTACCTCCCCACCCCACCGGGTGATGGTATAGGCATGGCCAAGTTCATGTATTGCCTTGACCAGTGGATAGCAGATCAGCAGCAGGATGATGCTCTCGGTCGAAAGCACGCGGTCAATCAGGTTGTCGGTCAGGCCGTCCCAATTCAGCACGGCCAGCGTGGCTCCATAGCCAATCAGACACAGGTACAAAATGACCCCGACAATGGAGAAGAACGGCCGGACCAGCGGTTCGGTGATCTTCAAAAAGCCGTCGGGATCAATCAAGGGCACCCGCAAGGCGAGCGGGTTGAGGACGGATGTCACGCGCTTCTTGAACCGGCTGCTTTCGCCGCGGGTCACCATTTCCTCGATATCCGGGATGCTGTCGCTTTGCAGGATGTCAGAGCTGTGCAACTGGCCCAGCAGGCGGATGATCTCATCCTGCGACAGGCTGTCGTCGGTCATCTGGGCAGAGACGATCTGCCAGATATCTTCCATCGAATGCTCGCCATCCAGCAGGGACACAACGAAATAGGCACCGGGTGTGAAACGATGGAAGCGACCGGATGTTCGGTCTTGCAGCACGTACCACAGCTTGCCCCGATAGTGGCTGCGGAAGATACGTGCCTGCGCGCGCAGCTTTGGTTTCAGCGGGGCAACCCGGTACCAGGAGGCGGAGTAGAAACTGCCTGCCATGACCCTACGGGCTCCAGCGCCAGGCGACCATTTTCGCCCAATTCACCAACCGGCGCGTCCAGATGGAGACAATCAGACGCTCATCAATGGCAACCCGTCCGATGCCTTCCATGTTTGGACGCACCCAATCGGGTGCACTGTCCAATTCGGCTTCGACCCGGAAATAATTGCGCCCATCCCGTTGCATTGCCACCGGCGTGATGCCCTGCACGGTGAAGAACAGGGGGGTATCCGGGCTGGACGAGAGGCGCAACTGACCTTCGTGGCCCACGTCAAGCTGTGCAACGTCTGTCTCATCTACCTCCAACAAGACACGGAAACTGTCGAGCGGGGCAATCTTGAACAATTCCTGTCCGCGATTGACGGAAGTGCCGACAAGCTGGCTCAGATCACCGGAGACCAGAATGCCCTCAAACGGAGCCTTGATCAGTGTCCGGCTCAATTGTTCGTCCAACAGTGCAAGCTGTGCATCCGCTTGATCAATCTGGCTGCGGATGATGTTGGCTTCCGCCCGCTCACCAGTCGCCAGGGCGCGGTCAAACTCAATCAGGCGTTGGTTGCGCGCAGTGGTCCATCGCAGACGCTCAAGCCGCAGGTCACGGTCGTTCAGCGTGGCCAGCACGTCCTCTGCCCCGACCTGCGCCCCAGCCCGCACGGTTTCGGTCTGGATGTAGCCATCGAAGGGCGCCACGATGGTTCGCTGCACCGACCCTTCGACCCGCGATGGTGCGGATACGGTGAAGGTCCCTTCGGTTGTCGCACCCAGATAGATGACTGCCGCCAAACCAATGGTAATCAGCTTGCGCCAGAAATAGCGCGGACCCAGAAGGGCAACGATCTGGCGTCCGATGGTGTCGAATATCTTGGTGATCAACCAGCGGTCGTTCTTGCGCTGCTCGTTCAGGATTGGGGCGATAAGGCTGGCGATCACATCGCAAAGCTCCACTGTTTCCTGATCGAAGGGTTCATCAGCCGGACGTTCCATGGTTAGGGCACCAAACATCTCCCCCTCTGCACGCAGGGGCACCGTCAGAATGCTGCCGGCCATGTGCGCGTGATAGAGGTCCTTGTGCATACGCGTGATGCGGTAGTCCCAGGCCTCCGGGGCGGGGTAGAGGATCACGTCTTCCTGATCCAGCGCTTCGTCCATCGCAAGACCGATATCGCGCACCAGATTCATCCGACTGCCAAAGCCGGAGGTATGGCTGAGTGCTGCCACGCGGATGCGTTTACGTTTCAGGAACCCAAGGGCCACCTGCTCACACCCAAGGCGGCTGGCCAGTTCGGTCACCAGAGCAGAACAAGCATCCGAAAAGCGCCGTTGTTCAAGCGCGACAGCGACGAAATCCAAGGCCTTGAGTGTCCGTGCGTGTAGGGCTGAATCCTCGGCTCCCTGCTCCCGGCGTAGCAGGGCTTCAAGCCAGCCTGTGCCCCAGCGCAATTGGTGCAGGGCGTCAGCAGCCGCCATGCTGTTGGACCCCAGTGTGACCGCCACAGTGCCGTAGATCTTGTCCTCCAGCATCAAGGGCAGTGCCAGTGTGCCGCCGCTGCCGCCTTGCGCGGCACCGACAACGACGCTCTGCTTTTTGCTCAGCGCTTCATTGGCGGCCTGCATCAAGGCGTTGGAGACGTCATCGGTTCCGGGCCACGTGGCAACCGGTGTGAAGGGACCGACTTCCGGCTCTCCCAAGACGACCACGGCCGCGGTTGCCCCGGTGATATTGCGGCATTGCAGACCCAGCCAGGCGCGTACAAAACCTTCACCAGAACTGGCGTTCAGGAACTGCGCCCAAAGGGTATGCTCCAAAACAGCCACCCGTGGTTCAGAAGCCCGTTCCGTCTTGGCTGCCTTGGTGCTGACGATCCCTTTCTGCGGGGTGATCCGACTTTTGCGGGTGTCGCCATCCGCCTCACCATCCGGGTTCTGCCCGCCCTTTCGGACAGACATGAACGCGCCGGTTTCGGGCATATTTCGCGGTGTGTCCTGATCGGACATGGCGTTCCCTGACGTGGTGGCTGGTGCGGGCGGCGTAATTGCCGGCCATCATCGGGGATAGGAGAACACCATGACCTGATGCAAATCAAGCATTGCTCAAAGAAGAACCGGCCTCTGTTGTATTAGAGGCCGGTACTGTTTCTTGAGCTGATCCTATTTCAGCAATGAGGTCAGTTTGGACACAAATCCATTCGCCCCAGCGAGCCAGTTCACTGCACCAGAGCTGCCAGCGCCTTCAGATTCGCTGACTTCAATGGGGGCGCCAACGCTGCCATCGTCATCCGCGTCACCGATTGCGGACAGGCTCCGTGCCGTGTCGGGATCAACGAACTGGCCGGTCACATCGTCAAAGACGAGGGTGGCAGGCGCATCAAAGCGTGTGCCTGTGTCCAGCGTTTCGTTCATCACATGTGACGGATCGAAGCCGATCAGGTGATCGTAGCCCAGTGTATGGCCCAACTCATGCGTCAGGGTAGACAGGATATCCATCCGGCCTTCCGCATCCGAGCCGTCCACCGCACGCAGGGTGCCTGCATTGTCAGCGACAAAGCCTGCCTCCTCAGCCGGACGGACATCGACGAACCAGCCGTGATCAGCCGCGTTGACATCCACCAAAATGGTGTTGCCCTGCGCTGCTGCCAGTGCCTGACCCTGAAGATTTGCCACACGGATTTCGACGTCACGCAAGGTTGCGATCTGTTCGTCGTCCAGATGACCGCTTTCTTCCCACAGTTCCTTTGCCGCTTCGAGGACTTCGCGGGCCTCATCAAGGGTCACCCGTGCATCAGACACACCATCCGCATGGGTGGAGGCCGTCAGCATCACCATTTCCTCTGGGCATTTCACCGGTGCCGGGATGGTTGCAATGAAGGGGTTCAGCTTGCCACGGATGGCGTTGTTGCTGTTCTCCCTCACAACCAGATCGGGCCGGTCTGCGGCAGCGATAAATTCTGCCAGCATGGCCTGAACCAGTGTGTCACGTTCGGACTGCGGCAGGTTGTTGCCCGCGATGAAGTCGTTGCCGATGCCGCGGACGAAGTCTTCGCCGTTGCCACCCACAAGCGTATCGCGACCCGCGCCACCTTCGACACGGTCCGACCCGTTTTCACCAAAGAGCAGATCACCCGGCTGCGAAGCTGAGCCCGGCTCACCGAAGAAGCCGCCACCCAGAACACGGTCGCTGCCGCCCTCGCCGCTGGCAAGGTCGATACCGTTGGACAGGTACAGGTTGTCGTTGCCGCCGCCACCAAGCGCCACGTGACGCCACAGGGTGTCTTCGTCGGCACCTGGGATCACGAAGTCACGCGACCCGTTGGTGCTGGCGATCAGACCCATCCAGATGATGTCGTGACCTCCGCCGCCGTGGGCAAAGTCGTGTCCGCCGCCGGTGGCAATCTCATCGTTGCCGCGCAGACCCATGATCGCGTTGTTGCGGTCATTGGCCCAGATGTTGTCTGCAAACTCCGACCCGACAACATCTTCGATATTGTCACGGGAGAACAACCGCACAGATCCGTCGGCATCGCCAAGGATGACGTCATCGCTATAGGCCTGAACCCCGATGTCCTGCAATTCAAGGGTGATACCCGTGTGGAAATTGCTGAAGTCGAGCACATCGCCGGTGTCGTTGGTCAGGCCATCGGGGATCTGTGCCCCGCCGCCATCACCATCAGGATCAATGGAAGCCGGGAATGTCCCGCTTTCGATGATCATGTCGGAGCCAAGGCGGCTGCCGGCAAAGACGTAGTTGTCGTCGCCGATCCCACCATAGGAGATGTCATCACCGCGACCGCCTTCGATGACGTCGCCACCGCCGATTGTCACATCCGTCAGCTTCAGACCCGTGACTGAGAAAGGATCGAAGTTTGGATGATCCTTGTTATCCGCCGGGAAGGTCTTGTTCAGGTCAGGTGTGCCGAGCTGGACAACTTCACCAGCGAACAGGCGAACCTGCGCATGATCACCGACAGTGATATCATCCCCATCTTCACCATGCAGGAAGTCAGCACCATCACCACCCACGATCACGTCACCGTCCAATCCACCAAAGATCTGGTCGGAGGAGTTCACAAGGCCGAGCGCTTCGGAGTTCATCTCGTAGGTCACGCGGTCCAGCACACGGATCTGACCCTGGTCACCCAGCACGCGATCACTGTCGAAGTCACCTTGTGGAACGATGTTGTCCTTGTCGCTACCGCTCACGATTTGCAGCGCTGCAAGAGCAGGCATGTTGCGCCCGTCCTGTCCCGCCAGACGCAGTGAGAAGCCATCGCCAACGATGTCTTTGAAGACAAAGACGTTCGCCCGCAGGAACGGATCGCTGCCATCGCTGGTGACGAGCTCCCGATTAAACGCGAGGCCCCGTGGGTTCAGGATGGAATGCACGACACCATTTGCGTCAATCAACTCGATATCCACATCGAACCGCTCCGGGCGGAACTGCATGTCGATATAGAGGTAGACGTCATAGGCATTTCCTGCACCGACCAACCCGTCAACACCGGTCAGGTCTGCACCTTGTACGCGGGCGCTGTTTTCGCGCATGTAGCCGTTGTACAGGCGACCCAGTTGGGTATCAGGGTTGATGGCAGAACTGTCACGGATCTGACCCACATGTGGGAAGCTCGAATCCAGTGCCCGACCAATCAGGAGGCTCACACCTTCCGAAGAGGTGAAACGTTCTGCTTCCTGACCTTTGGGACCGTTTTCGTCATCCAGACCATCCGCAGGATCAAAGAAGTCACCCAAGGTCCGGTTGTCGAGGTTCAGCCAGTTATCCGAAGCGACATAGCCTGTCGTTCCTTCAACAAAAGCCTCATCCACGGTCGATGACAGGTTGAACCCAAGCGACGTGATGTCAGGCGTTTCACCGTGCAGCGCGTCATCCACGCCATTGTGCACGCCGGTGTCACCGACATGGATGCAATCGTCGCCCTGACCGCCGATCACCATATCCTCACCGTTGCCGGTGATGATGATGTCGTTGAAGCTGAAGACTTCGGACGTGGTCTGGGTGCGCATATCCCGCAGCTCGCCCAGGTCGCCACCTTCTGGTGTGACGGTCCGTTCGGTCAGGGTGAATGTCGCGCGGCCATTGTCGCCAAAGACGGCATCATAGTCGGTCGCGCCCAGATCGGCATCGCCGGATGTATCGATGTAGTCATTGCCGGTCCCACCGAACACCACATCATCGCCGCCGCCAGTGAAGATGGCATCGTTGCCGCCAACTTCGATATCCACCGTCTCTGCCCGGTCAACAGGCAGGGATTTGCCCACGATCTGAAGGCCCGCCAGGTTTGGACGGGTCGCAAACAGCGCGCCGGGAGGTGCCGTGACTTCAATCACCAGACGCCCGTCGGTCAGGCCGGATACAGCGACGTAGTTCCCGATTGTCGGATTGTTCACATCAGTGGATGTGGCCTGAATGTACTGGCCATCAAAGTGGGTGCCACGTGGATCAGCGATGTAGATCGGATCATCCGACCCGATACGTGCAACCCGTGTCCCCAGCCCGTCAGGCGAGTTGTCATTGTCAGCATCCATGTAGAGATAGACGTCATACTCGGAATAGTACTGATCCAGCCCCTCGATCACGACCTCGATGGTCGAACGCTTGGCTGTGAAGATATACCCTTCGAACAGACGCTTGTCGTTGTCCTGACGTGGGTCGATCTCACGGTGTGCGTCGAAGCGCGCGGGATATTGACCGAAGATGCGGTTCTCGAGGTAATCCGCCTCTGACTTGAACGCTTCCTCGGCGAAGTCGTAGTCCTCAGGATCATAGCCGAAGCCGTCACTGAAATCATCGTCAAGGTAGGCTGGGACATCATCTGTCTTCACCCGCCATCCGATGGTCAGACCGGCAATATCAATGCCATTCTCATCAGTGATGAATTCACCCGCTTCGTTGCCAATCAGGCCCGATGGTGTGGTCAGGTTGTTCCAGTTGCCGCTGCGCGGTGCTGGCAGACCGTTGGTCGAGACACTGTCGTTTGTCCCTGCAACACCAATCACAGTCGCCCGACCCGGACGGCTGTCGAAGGAGAAGTTCAGATGTGTGAACTCTTCACCGCTCTGGTCTTCTGCCGAAGGCGCATCGAAGGTCTCGCTGCCGTTCAGGGTCAGGCGACCATTGTCACCAAAGACCACGTCGCGCACGTTCTGAAGTGTTCCGGTTTCGATGAAGTCATCACCGGCACCGCCCATGATCACATCTTCACCAACACCACCAAAGATCGCATCCTGGCCGCCGTTGTCGGAACCCACACCGATAATCTCGGTGACGGTGTCAAAGTCGGTGGTCTGGATCTTCTGCAACAACTCTGGCGGCAGATTTGGATCCTCAACGGTCTGGATCACGATACCATGATCCCCGAAGATGATGTCACGGAACGCGCCTTCTGGGGCGGTTGGGCCACCATCAATGCTGCCGGGTCCATCGCCAAACAGGACGTCATTGCCGGCAACCAGATTATCGCGCACCGGCGATGGGTTTGGCTGCAATGTGGTGCCGTCAGAAGGCACATTCGGATTCACCGTTGGCAGTGGGCTTTGGTCGTCCACAGCGATCAGCAGGGCGCGTGTCAGGATATCGACGTTCACGCCGCTGTCGCCATAGATGTGATCGGTGCCACGCTGGCCAAGGATGATGTCATCCCCTGAACCACCCGCAAGGTGATCGCCTGCCTGGCTGCCGATGATCAGGTCGTTACCTGCCCCACCATAAGCCGTGATGCCCACGCTTGGCAGATCGGCTGTTGCCACATCCGCAAAGAGTGCGCTCGCGTCAATGATGTCGTTACCGGCGTAGTCGAATGGATTGGCCAATGGCATCACCCATTCGTCGTCCTCATTGTCGCCATCGGGCAGCAGTGGGAACGGATCGAATGGCTTTTCACCGAAGTCATAGCCAAGTACGGAGTAAGGCTCACCGGCGTACCAGTTGCCGTCCTGACTTGTGTCACCGTAGATGACCAGCGGGCTGTCAGGCCCTGCACCGCCCAAGACTTCGAACGTGTCGCCACCAATCAGGATGCCGCCATCAATCCGCGGATTGAAGCCCGAGACCGTCACCAGACCTTCGATCTGGATGCCGATTGTCTCGCTCGTCAGCAGCATGGTGCCGCCGTCGATGGAGGCCACGGTGGATGTGCCCGGCAGACCTTCGATGGTCACTTCCTGACCCACGAAGAAGCCAAGCTCTTCCCAATCGCCTTCGATGTTGAGTTCAAGGATACCTTCGCCCTTGTCACAGCAATCGATGTCGATCTCGACCTGCGTCTCGACCCGCTCGGCCTTGGCCACGTGGATCTTCGCATCGTCCAGATTGCCCGTGGTGGTCAGTGGACCACCGTCGAGGATCAGGGTGGAGCCATCGCCCCAGTTGCCAAAGGCATCCACAGGCTCAAGGCTTGGATCAGCATCCACGATGTCGAGGATCAGACGCGTACTGTCTTCACCCTCAAGCTGGATGTAGTCACCCACCTGGAACTTGTCGCCCGCCCAGTCGAGACCGTCAAAGCGGGTCAACTCGATCGTGTCGCCTTCTTCGTTGGAGCCGAACAGATCAATGCAGAGCTCAAGCGGCATGTTGCCACCACCGTGCAGGACGGTCAGACCGCCATGCGGACCTTGGACAGACAATTCCATCTCGACGACGGAGGTGCCGACGAAATCGGTGTTCTCAAGCACCAGCGTGTCGCCATCGTCTTCGATGCCGATCAGACGCACGGATTGCACACCCGCATCGGTCTTGATCTGCACCAGATGACCAACGAGGAAGTTATCATCTTCCCAATCGCCGCCATCGGAGCGTGTCACACGGGTCTCTGTACCTGTTGTCGCCACGGCGAAGGTGCCGATGGTTTCAACCAGCGCATCCGTGGCAACCACGGTGATCTCGCCTGCAAGAACAGGCAGTGGATCACCTGACAACACCAGAATGGAGTTGTCGTTGGGGTCCTGACCCTCTGGCGTGACCGCATCGTCGATGCTTTCCACGGTCCACTGACCGGTCTGGCCTTCGATGGTCACGGTCTGGCCTGCGAGGAAGCCAAGACCCAGCCAATCGATGCCTTCACGGCTGATCGTGCCACCATCGGTGCCGTTTGGCGTGATGGTGAATTCACCCGTGGTATCCACGAAGTTCGCAGGATTCAGCGTGCCTTCGACAGTCATCGTGTCGTTGCCCTGACCCAGCATCACATTCACCACTTCGATGGTGCTTGTGGTGTCTGCGGTCTGGAACCCGTCCGCACCGAAGGTGATCCGGCCAAAGCTGATGCCACCCGGCACCACGGTGCTTTCGCCAAATTCGTTGGCGGACTGCGGCCCGAAGTCGAGCTCTTCTGCCATGCCGAAGCCAGTCAGCGTGGTTTCTGTCATCACGCCTGTGCCATTCTCAACGGAACTGTCGTTGAAGATGTTCAGCACATCGATCTGCTGGCTTTCAGGCGCCTGTGCCCCAATGGCGAACAGGAAGTCGTCCTTCTCACCCGGCAGTTTCAGACCGTTCTGGAGCGAGCGATCCGCACCTGTAACGCCACCTTCGACCTGCAATGGGCCGCGAATGTTGGACAGAAGATGCGGAGACGCTGGGAAGACTTTGGAGCCTTCGCGCGTGATCGGTGTGTCAAAGAAGCTATCTGCTTCCAGACCGATGGTCTGCTGTACCCAGTAATCCGCATCGGTGAAGGTCGCCACAGCGGCGATGCGTTCTACGCGGACGTCCGTTGACCCAGACGTCAGCCATGCGGGCAAGGCGGCTGTGAAGTCAGTCACCTGAAGCTTCTCATCGTTGGTGTCGTTGTCACCGCGAATGAGTTCGATCTTCATTTCGATCTCGTTGGCAGCGTTGTTGAGATCCGTCACACGGATCCACTGCCCTTCGAGGAAGCCATCAGCCAGCCAACCGGTGCCATCTGCACGGACCAGCTGCGGCCCGCCAAACTCAGGATCGGCGTCGAATGCGCTGGTCACAGTGCCTTCATAGATACCAATACGCGCCAGATCGAAGAGGATTGCCGCTTCGGCTGTCGCCTGACCCGCGCCGGTGAAGGCTTCGGTCAGTGTAATGGTCTGTGCAGTCACAGAAGCGATGAAGTAGTCCCCATCAAAGCCAGTGCCCAAACCTTCAACCCGGATCTGCTGACCGGCTGTGAAGCCTTCGTCAACAAAGGAGCCAAAGCCCTGCGCCACGCCATCACGGCTGATCGTGCCAACGCCACCGGCGTTTTCAGCCACAACCTGACCCTGGAACTGCTGCACAGGGCGCAGCGCCCCGACAGAAACATAGTCAGCAGGTGTCACGTTGACACCATTAACGCTGACGACATTGGCCAGACCGTCATTCAACAGCGCCACATCGACATCCGCTGTGGGCGTACCTGTCAGACGGATGGTGTAGTCATCCGCAGGCGCCAGCAACGTGCTGCCACCGCTTTCCTGAACAAGTGCACCGGCGGTGTCGTTGTCCAGCACGGTCACATCCAGGAAGCCGGGATCAGACCGCAGGTTCGGGAAGATGTAATCGGCCTGCGTGGTTGCATCATCACGCTCCACCATGATCACGGCACCCTTGGTGTCCTCGATCCGGGCGTCGTCACGCGCTTCCACATCCACAACCACACCGGTGTCCCAGTTGGCAGTGGTGAAGGTCACCCGCAAGAAGCCATCGGCCCCTTCGAATGCGCCTATATCCGCGCTGGTCAGCAGGATCTGCTTGTCGGCTTCTTCACCAAGCGCCAGCTTGACGACGATGCTTTCGCCCAACTCTGGCGCTTTCGACAGACGGACCAGCAGTTGGTCAGACAGACCTGTAACCGCATCACCTTCGATGACGGTGGTGTCCTGATCTTCGACAAAGGTGTTGTCGACAGGGCTGTAGCTGTCTTTCTCGATCTCGAAGATCTGCACACCCGGCGTGTCGTTGTCGCGCAGGTCGACTTCGACGTTGCGGACCGCGATGCCGTCGTAGGCTTCAACCTCAGCACCTGTGCCGGTCGCAATGACAGTGTGCTGGGTGACGACACGCTGGTCGCCCTCGGCCCGCAGATCATCGACTGCAAACAGATGCACGCTTTGCGCCTGATCCCAGTTGGTGTGGTCAAAGCGGAGCACCAGTGAACGGTTCTCTTTGTTTTCGATCACGTTGTCGACGTTCACCGGACGGGTGAACTCAACCGCTTGTGGATCGTTTGCATCGGCAGGTGCTGTGGACGACAGCCAGAAGGTGTCACCGACACCGCCGGGCAGACCGTCGTTGAACAACGTGCCGTCCTGCTCTTCTTGCGTGGAACGCGCGCCGGAGACAGTGACATATACCACCTGTCCTGCCAGCAACTGTTCCGCCAGACGCACGGTGTAGCTGTCGGTTGCTGTCGCACCCGGACCTTCGGTGATCCCGGTGAAGCCGTCGGTTTCCTCGATCACGACAAGGCCGGTCTCTTCGCGCGGCACGTTGTAATCGAACCCGTCGACCAGCAAGCCATCGTAGGCCACATCGTCAGAGGACAGCAGATGGTTCACGGCACCGGAGGCACCTTCCAACTCGCGTGTCACGATGTCTTCGGTCACGTCACCCGCCACGTTGATCGTGTCAGAGCCGAGGCCTCCGATCACACGGTAGGCCACGCCGAAGGCCGTGGACTGGACAAAGAACTCATCGTCGCCTTCCAGACCGTCGACTTCGATCACCTCGATGGTGTCGTAGCGCACATTCAGACCAGCGCCGAGGATACCCTCATCCGTGATCACGAAGTCGTCGGCAAATTCGGTGCCGAGGATGACCACCTTGTCAAAGCCCGTGCCGCCCTCGATGGAGACAGGTGCGTTGACGTTGTAGCGCACTTCATCATCACCACCGCCGGTGCGCACATCAACCGGACGGTCGATGGAGAAGCCATTGGCGCCAATGATCGGCTGTGGCAGCCCATCATCGCCGAGGATGAGATCGCCGGATCCATCGACCAGCGCCAGCGCGAAGGCGCGGACGGTGAAGGTGTCATCGTTGTCGCCACCTTCAAGACGCAGCTCAGACTGGTTGGAGTAGACGGTGAACGTGTCATTACCTGACCCACCCTGCGCCAGCAGTGGTGAATTCGTGCCCGCAGACAGGAAGCCGCGCGTTGTGGCAATCACATTCGGGAAGGCGTCCTGCGGCAGCAAGTTGCCGTCCACTTCGTTCCGCTTCAGGCCGTAGATCTGGCCGATCTGGAAGTTATCAGCGCCCTCGCCACCGTCCAGCGTGGTGATGACAGTCGTGTCATCGGTGAAGAAGGAATCGTCGCCCCCCTTGCCCAGCACGGTCATGCGACCATTGATGGAGGTGTCATAGCCAATGCGCTGCACTTCTGCGAAAGGCTCATTGCCTTGCAGCGTATCGCGGTAGGTGTCCTCATCGCCGTGGACCAGCGCCACATAACCGGGACGATCCGCCGTCTCGTTCGGGATGAAGTTCGAGCCACGCAGCAGGAAGATATCGTCCTCGGTCTCATTGCCGTGGATGAACAACTCATCGGAACCATCGTTCTGCGCGCCGGTGTCCAGCACGTTGATGATGTAGTTCCGCTGATCCGGGCCATTGGAGCCCAGCGTGTAGACATTGAACGTATCCGTCCCCTGCTGACCATCCAGACGCAGCGTATGTTCTGCGTTCTCATGGCCAAGCGCGGTGAGCACATCAAGCTGCGCAGGCGACGTCACGGTTGCGGTGTCTTGCAGGTAGTAGACTGTGATGTTGTCTTCATTCCCGCCGGCCTCAACACGTGTCTTGGAGCCAAGGAAGATGTAGCCGTCCTGCCCTTGCGTGGTTGTGCCGCTGATACCAGTGGCGTCACCGAACTGGATGTCATCGACATCGCTATTACCCGTCACCGTGGTGGTGAAGGTCGGAGCCGTGAAGGTTGGCGTGGCGGTGCCCATCGGATCCCCACCGGATTCGCTACCCAGTGCCACATCGGCACCGGCAATGATACGGCCGCGCAGGATGATATCGGCGCCGTGACCGAAATCGAAGTTCAGGAAGTCCCCGAAGATCGCGATGTTTTCCGCGGCCAGCACATCGGCGTTGTCATCGAAGGTGATATCGTCGCCAACCCGAAGGACGATGCCGCCCTGTTCGGCAAAGATGGCACCGTTGTTGATGATCCGGTCTGCATCCGCCTGGTTGGACGGACCACGGTCGTTGTTTTCCGCAAACCGGGCAGAACCTGCATCGACGATGATCAGATCTTCGTCCAGCTCCGCGGTTTCCCGCACAAGCAGGTTGATGTCGCCGGTGAAGCTGTGCGCGAGCACAAGGCGCAGTCCGCCATCGGCTTCCTCGACATAGATGTCGCCCGTTGCCTCAAGTGCGACGTCGGCACCACCTGCCGTCGTGCTGGTGTTGTCAGCGATGCCGAACTGGCTGTCGATCTCCAGATCATTGTCAAATGCACCAATGCCACCGCCATTGGCGTCAATGTCGACGCTTTGGCCATAGACATTTGTCAGGTTGTTCTCGGGCGCATCAGCGACCGAACCGTCAACCGTCCGCAGCGACACATTTGCATCGGAAGCCACGACACCGACCGGCATGTCACCGGCAATTTCATCCAGATAGATACCCATTGCTGTGGTCGCCACCGTGGGCGAGCCAACAACTGAATTGGAATCCCAGGCATTCAGCATGCCCGTGCCACCCTTGGCGGTGTTGATCTCAAGGAAGTTGTCCGCGTCACCAATCCCGCTGACGGTTGGCGCAGTTGGGTTCAGCGATGCTGGCAGCATCGTGTTCACGCCGGAGTTCAGCGTGATATTCGCCGCTGTCACATCCACCGTCGGCAGGTTGTCCGCATCGGTGATCTTGGCAGAGCTGTTGAGCACCACGTCACCCGCGGTGGAGTTGATGTGACCCGCCTGCAAGTCGCCTGCGATCTCGTTGTAGGTGATCATGCCGTTGGTGGTGACAAAGATCTGCTCAATGTCGTCCTCTGACATGCCACCTGCCCAATCGACGTCACCGTTGATGACAAAGTCGATTGTTGTGGTTGGCACATCCGGGATGATGGACAGACCATAGGTGCTGCCGCCAAGGCGCGTGGTCTCATAGAGACGCTGTTCGCCGCCCACGGCGTCGCCGTCCACATGGCCGATATCCATATCGTCCCCGGAACGGATGTTCAGGAAGTTATAGACGGAGTTCACCCGTGGTGCCATTGCCATGCCAATCGCACCAGTGCCGAAGGCCCGGAGGATACGGTCAAGCGCCACATCAGGTGTATTATCCGTTGGCCGGAAATGCTTGGAGAAGAACCCGACCTCTGGTGTTGTGCCGCGATCCGCGACGCTCACGTTGCCGACTGTACCCAGATCGTTGCCTTCACGGCTGTCATTCACGACGATGGACACGTCATCACCAGCCGTGATTTCGGTGATATTGACCGTCACAGGCAGGTTGTCGCCCAGAGTGGCGGAAGACCGGTCAAAGAACGACAGGTCAAGCACCACGTCCTGCGTGGCATTGGCTGTCATGTTCTCGGTAAAGACCGTGGTGTCACGGTCCTGATAGCGGACGAGCTCCACAACAATCGCTTCGCGCGTCGTGCCGTCCAGCAGACCAATGGAGCCGCCGGTTGCGTCAAGGTAAACTTCGTTGCCGCGAATGACCGCGTTGGCCCCCGCAAGTATGTTGCCGCGTTCGTTCAGAACGGTCGTAATGCCAATCGGATTATCGATCAGGCCATTCAGGATGATGTTGGACGGTGCAATGTTCGCCCCCATCCCGGTGCTCGCATTCAGGTTGAGAATGTCGATCACCGTCCGGGTGAAGGTGTTCACGATGTCAAATTCGAAGGTCACACCGGAATCGGTGTTTTCTGCAAGCGAGACATTGTTGGCTGGCGCATTCACCGGACCGGGCACACCCGCAACGCGGATTTCGATATCCGCCGGGTCCACATTGGTCGGATTCGTCCCAAGGCTGCCAGGATTGACAGGTGAGATGCGGTTGACCACCACATTTCGGTCGCTCTGGTTTTCGATCAGGACGAAGTCCCATGTGCGATGCAGATCAAACAGACCCGCGTTGCCCCAGATCTGACCCGCTGGATTGCCGGCACCCGGTTCATTCGCCGTGAATGTCGCGCGGCCAGAACCGGTGTTGAGGATGTCGTTGATCACGATGTCATCGCCGACACCGATTGGATCGCCGACTTCCTGACCACCCGCCAGTGTCACATTGACCTTCTGAACAACAATGCCGCCGGCGTTGACCCGCAGGATCGGGTTGGGCGAGGACAGCAGGATCACGGTGGATTCCCAGAAGATTTCCCGCTCGATCCGTTCGCTGCGGTTGTTGGAGACGCTGCCGAAATCAATGCCTGACTTACGATGCGACGCCTGTGCCGCGACGCGGTCACGGTCCACAAGCGAATTCACGTTCAACTCAGCTGTCCGCACAAAGCTCTCATCGCGGCCAAACACCTTGGCTTCGATGTTGTTGGCGGTGACGTTTGCACGCCCGTCGGTGTCCCCACCTACCGCATAGAGTTCAGCACGCGGATCTGCCCGGAGGTCCAGCTTGTCGTAACGGGCCGAGATGTCGACCTCGCTGTTGCCAAGGATCTGTGAACCGGTATCGAGGATCACATGGCTTGCCCCGGTGAGGGTCACGTCGCCACGTGCATCGCTGTCCGCGCCAAAGGCGCGGGCGATGGCAAAGGCATCCGCCCGACCGTTCACCTCGTTGGAGGAGACAATGTCGACGTCGTTGGCTTCGAGTACAGCTTCGTTCTCAAGCGTGACCCGCGTGGTCGCATTTATCGTCACACCCTTGCCACCAGTGTCGTTGGCACTTGCGTCAGCGCCAAAGCCGGAACCGTCTGCACGGGCGTAGACATCACCATCCACAAAGGTCCGACCCGCTGCTGTGAGCTCTTCGGAGGCTTTGACCAAGCCGTCAATGTCGACAGTATTGGTCACGTTGGTTGTCGATTTCGCGGTGCTGTCTGCGCCGGCACCCAAACCACCAGTATTGGTGGAGGACGTCGCCTCGGTCTTGGCTTGGACGCGGCCTTCGATATTTGCGTTGCCAGACGTGTCACCTGCCAGACCGGTCGCTGCATCACCATTGGCGATGATCGTTGGGGCCAGGGCGCCTGCTGTATCAGCACCGCCGTCGTTTTCACCGATGTCCAGATCGCTGATGATCGTCAGGTTCGCTGTGGCGTTCGCATCACCGACTGACACACCGCCGCCGCCGCGATACGTCGCGACCGCCAGGGAAGTTCCGCGGATATCAGTGGTGATATCCACTTCGTTGCCTTCGATATGCGCACCGTTCTCAACAGTCAGGTTGCCGTTCACGGTGACGTTTGTCGTCGCATTGGCAACCTTGACATCAATTGCACCACCGCCGCCGCCGGAGGCGGAGGACGTCACAGCCCGGTCACCGGATGGCGCACCGGAGAAGTTCGCAGCGCTCGTCAGGTCGAACATATGCGTGCCTGCGCCAGGCTCGATATCGATCACCACACGATGTTCACCACTGCCCGGCGACGTCAGGTCAAGGCCTTCCAACTCGAACTTGTGATCCCCGGCGTTGTAGCCATTGGGGTTCAGGTTGATCGCCGTTCCGCCCTCGGTCTCTGACAACTGGAAAGAGCCGCCGTCGCTGTTGACGACATAATAGTCCGCGCCGTTGGTCAGGTTCAGCTGCTGATCCTGGACCCGCTGAAGCGTGTGGAAATCCTCAGCCGCACCAGCAGATTTGTTCGGTGACAGCGCAATAATGCCCTGATCGAAGGTGGCAACAGTGTTGGCACGCTCCACCTGCGCCGATCCGTCAGTACCATCGTTGATCTGATTACGCACAGTCAGTTCAAGGGTCGTCGCGGAGGCGTTGAGAACCGTGTAGGTTCCGTTTGCGAACCCGGCACCCGACACGGTGATCTGTGTCCCGTTGGTGAAGCCATCATCCAACCAACTGCGGCCATCGGAACGCACCAGACGGTCATTTGGACCGGTCGGGTTGCCCATACCGTCTTCGGCGGCCTGAATGCCTTCAAGCGCGATCTCGGCAATGGTTGCATCAATGCCGCTTGCGCCGGACAGAACCATCTCATCGCCTGAGATGCTGACAATGGTGTAGGTGCCATTTGCCGCCGCGCTCATGGTGATGTCCACCTGCTCCCCGGCCGTCAGACCAAAGCCATTGTTGCCCCAATTGCCGCCATCCAGACGTTTGGCGGTGACGTTTCCGCTGTTGCCATCGCGGATGAAATCGACGGAGAGGTTCAACAGGCGGTCGTTCCGCTTGAGCTGAATGGAATCGCCATCTTTCGTTGCGACACGATAGATTGAGCCATCTGTCAGACCCCCGATTGCAACCGGATTGGTCCCCGGATCGGTGTCATTGTCGATCAGGTTGTAGATCACCTGATCCCCCACGTTCAGCGGGCTGCCGTCTTCGACGATGATGTTGTTGTTACCGGGCACATCGGTCGTGTTTTCCATGCCATCAAGAACAACTTCACCACCGGCGACTGCGACATCCACGAACAGGGAGCTGAATGCGTCAATCTCCGCCTCGGCGGTATAGGTGATCAGATCACCATCATTGAAAGTGTTCGTCGCAGTGACCGTGTTGCCGGACACGTTGTTGGCTGTCGTGTTCACAATCGCAGGCGGTACATCGTTGTCCTGCAGCTTGATCACATCCTCCGAGATCACCTTGACGCGGTAATCTTCGCCATCGACCAACCCGCCAATGGGTGTGCCGCTGGAGAAATAGGTGACGATCATGCCGTCGGTCAGGTTGTGACGCCATGGGAAGTTGATTGTATTTGCGGCTGTGTCGACAGCTGTGAACCCACCAACAGTCTGTGTTGCAGCGCCCAGCTGGATGCCATTCGCAGTCGGCACCAGAACAGTGTAATCCGCCCCATCCGTCAGCTGGCTGAGCGGTGTGTTGCCGTTGGCGCTGTAGGTCACCGAATTATTCGTGGTCAGACCATGCGGCAGATCGAACAGGATCGTATCCGTGGCGCCGTTCACCTGTGCTGCATTGAACGCCCCTTCGGAGGCAATGCCATCAGGCACATTGTGATCCGCAGCGATGGAAACAAGACCTGCCAGTGACTGTAATGTGGAGCCACCTTCAACGGTCACGTTTACCGCGCTTGTGCTGACTGCCGCACCACCGAAGGTACCAATGCTCAGCCCGCCAATGCCTGTCGAGCGGGTCGTGGCATCCGCATCCGTCAGACCCAGCGCGCGCACCTCGATATTGCCGGTCGCGATGATCTTGCCTGCGGATTTGCCGACCGTTGCATTGGTGCTGCCGCCACTGCGTGCTTCGGAATTGGACGAGCCAACCTCAAGCAGACCGCCGCCCGTAGAGATGACAGTGGCCACAGCGGCATCAGAACCGCGCGCGTTTACCGAGATAGACGCGGCACCCGCACCATCTCCATCACGCACCTGGCCCAGGATGTTTGCGCGCGTGATGCTGGAAACCGTTGCCTTCGGGCTTGCCGCACCGATCGAAAGAAGACCGCCGCTTGTGGAATCCGTCTCGGCAATGGCGTCGTTGTTGGCTTCGGCAAGAACCACGATGTCTGCAGCGGGCGAGTTGATATCGGCATTGCTGCCAATCTCTGCCTCGGTCACCGCCTCGGACGTAATATCCGCCTGAGCGTTTGAATCGTTCACACCGACAAGACCGCCGGCAACGGCATTTGACGTCGCCTTGGCGTCGTTGTCCGCCGTCGCACGTACATTGATCCCGCCCGCGCCGGTTACATCAATATCGACAACTGCACGGGTCTTCGCACCAACGCTTGCGACAGGTTTCGTTGTGGAAACCGCTGCCAAACCACCGGTTTTCGCATCCGAGAAGGCAATCGCATCGCTGTCGCTGGTTGCGACAAATCCAAGATTACCGCTGATGGCCGCACTGGACCCATTCGCCGCTGTCGCTTCGGTCCGGGCATTGTTGCCGACCGTAGCGCTCGACCCGGCCGAGCCAAAGCTGATCGCCCCGAGGCCGAGTGTTTCAGTACGCGCCCAAGCGTAATTGTCGCTGTCCGCGGCAACGCTGACATCCCCGCCATCGGTGATGTCACCATTCATCTGCGCTCGCACAGCGCCGTCGACGGTGGAAGTCGTCCGAACCACTGAAATGCTGGCCAGCAGCGCTCCGTTGAAGGATTCGACCTTGCTGATTGCGCGGTTCTGCGCCTGTGCCGCGCCACCATCGCTGTTGGTTGCGCCCGCACGCACGCCATGTGTTGCATCTACTGTCACAACATCAGCCGCGACACTCGCCGATCCGCCGATGCGTGCAACGATATCCGCTTCGGACCCGATGGTCGCCGTGCCCTGCGCACCACTGCCACCCAAGAGGCTGACTGAAAGCAGCTTTGCGGTTGCTTGCGCGTCATTGCTGCCAATCGCATCGATATCGAGCGAGGCCGCATCGGTATCGCCATCCGTCAACGTGCCATCGAATGCGGCAGTTACGCCGCCGTTGATGGTTGCAGTTGGCAACATCACCGTGATGGCAATGATGCCGCCGGTGCCGCCGTTTGACACTGCATCCGCTTCGTTGCGACCCGTCGCGTTGACCGTGACAGCCGCACCCGCAACGGTCAGAACCGCCGCTGATCCAACGCTGGCCACGACATCCGCTGCGCTGCTGATTTCCGCAATCGCGCTTGCGCCGGCACCACCTGCAAGCCCGATGGCAATTGCAAGCGCCTTGGCATCGGCTTTGTTATCACCATCCGCATCTACCGTCACAGCGCTGGCATCAGTGACATCGCCATCCATCGTGGCTTTCACAGCGCCGCCAACCTTGGCTTTCAGCTCTGCCGCCGCAATTCCGACGACACCGCCCGCACCGACATCACTGTTGGTAATCGCATCATTGTCGCCGGTCGCAGTCACGTCCAACGCACCGTCTGTTGATAGTTGCGCCGTATCCGTCACGCGGGCCACGACATTTGCGCCCTCAACCAGATTGCCGGAAGAGCTGTCATCGCCGAGGATCTCGACAGATGCACCTGTCCCGGAGCCGCTCAAACCGAAGGAACCGGAAACGGCCAGCGTTTCGGTCTCGGCGTAATTGCGACCATCCGCATTGACGGTGATATTGGCGGATTCCAGCACGTCGCCGGCAACTTCGGCAATAACCGACCCGCCAACGCGCGCTTCGCTCAAGAAGACCGCAGCACCGGCAAAGGCACCACCGCCGCCGCCCTTGGCGGAACCCTTGGCATAATTGCCAAGGCCAGTTGTGCGCGCATCGACTGTAACGTTACCCGTGGTGCGGACCATTGCCGCAGCACCCAGACGCGCTGTGATGTCCGCGTCAGTTGTCACTTCGGCAACCGCGTTTGCGCCTGCGCCACCAGCTACAAGACCAACTGCTACCGCAATCGCTTCGGCATTCGCGGTGTTCTCACCGCGCGCATTCACTGTCAGGCTGGAAGCGGCATTGTCTGCCGCCATCTGGCCCGAGAATTCGGAAAGCACCGCACCGCCAACCTTGGCAGTAGGCAGCATTGCCGCGATGGAAAGCGACAGCGAAGCAGCGCCGCCATTCGCTTTGGAACGGGCATTGTTGTCGCCCGTCGCGGTAACCGATACCGGCGCATTCGGTGTTGTCAGCACAGCCGTGCTGCCCACCTTGGCTTCCACATCGGCTGCGGAGGTGACTTCTGCCGTCGCCCCTGCACCCGCGCCACCCGCAAGGCCAACCGCGATGGTCAGCGCCTCTGCATCGGCGTTGTTGTTGCCGGTCGCGGTGACAGTCACCGCATTTGCATCATTCACGTCGCCGTTCATTTCGGCAATGACCGCGCCGCCGACCTTGGCGCTCAGCACCGCGCCTGCGACACCGACAAGACCGCCGGAGCCTGCGTCGCTTCTGGTCTTAGCATCGTTGTCGCCTGTTGCGGTCACAAGCAGCGCACCTGTCGTGGTGATATTGGCGGCAGCGCCGACCTTGGCCACGATGTCAGCCTGGTTTGTGATTTCGCTCACGGTCCCGGTGCCTGCTGCGGCGAAGGACCCGATGGCAACGGCCAAGGTGTCGCCATCCGCAAGATTGCGGCCATTGGCCGTGACCGAGACGGACTCCGAGCTGGTCACATCGCCGTTCATTTCGGAGCGCACGCCACCTGCAACGGTCGCTTCGCTCAACATCACTGTGCCAGCGGCCAGAAGACCCCCTGCCCCGCCGCGCGCTTGTGCTTTGGCGCGGTTGAATTCGGGCTCAACGGATGGTGCGAAGATATCGATGGAGATGGCATCCAGTGCCGCCTCATTGGCTGTAATGCTGGTGTGTGCTGCATCAACGGTGATCGCGTCACCGCTCATCGACACGCCGGAACCTACAACCGCTTCGATGTCGGCAGTATCCAGAATGCGCGCTGTGGCTTTGGCACCATTTCCGGCAAGCCCAAAGGACACGTTGGCAATCAATGCATCAGCAACCGCATCGTTGGAGCCATCTGCGCTGATGTCGATGTTGCTGTCCGCAGAGAGCGTTGTATTGCCCGCCGCACCCGCTTGAATGCGCCCGCCAATCTCGGCCGTTGGCGCTGCAACGCCGACGGCTGCAACGCCGCTGACGCTGATACCGAGGGTCTTGGCATCCGCATCCCGCTCACCGGAGGCATCGATGGTGATGTCGCCCTGCGTCGCTGTGACAGATGTGCCCGAGCCTTGCGGCGTTTCCCCATCACGTGTGCCCGCAAAAGCTTCGGTGACGGAATTGATGTTGGCGTTGGCAAGGCTCACGTCGATGCCCACCAGACCGCTGAAGTTGGCGCTGATGTTCTGGGCGGTCGCGGACTCCGTGCTTTCCGCGTCAATGTTCACTTCGGTCGCACTGACCGTCGCATCTTCACCCACATAGGCCAGCGTGCGGCCTGCGACCGTCGCATCCGTGAGTGTCAGGCCGATGGTGATACCTAACGAGCCACCCATGCTCAGCGGGGTTGCCGCGGTGGTCAGCGTCGCATCGCTGGTCACGTTCAGCGCGCCGCTTGTCAGGGTCAGGTTTGTGGCGCCGGGTGCCGGGTTCTGGTTCGCGATGGTCACTTCGGCGTTCGGGTTGAACGCAAAGTTGGGCGAACCGGACCGGATCAGGCTGTGGCTGCTGCCCGTACCCTGGCTCCGGAAGAAGATGTCGTTCTTGTAGACCGCAACATCACCGATGTCGTTGCCATCCTCATCCAGCACATCTTCCAACGTCCATTCTGCAAGGCGAATGGTGCCATCATCATCGGTCAGGACATAATAGACCTGTCCATCTTCCAGACCTTCGATGGCATCGCCACCCCCGCTGGAATAGGTCACCAGCTCTCCTTCCGTGAAGGCGGTATTGCCCACGTAGATGGAGTTGCTGGCAACATCCACGACGTCGCGCGCCTGACGGGTGCGATCGCCCACATAGGATTCCGTTGTCCGGTCTACTGCGCCGTTGATCACCGAGACGCCAACCGCGAGGCCGCCGCTCAACACAACGTTGGTGCCATCTGGCGTTGCTGTCGCGATGGAATCTGCCGTCACATCCATGTTGGCGGCATTGACTGTCGTCGCGCCGTCCACGAAGCCACGTGTGGCTCCGCCCAGTGTTGCATCCGCGATCAGCACGGAGACAGCAGCCCCGAGGCTTGCCGCAACCCCCAGGGATTCCGCTTCTGCGGTATGGTTGCTGTCCGCATCCACCAGAACCTCGTCGCCAATTGCAGTCAGCGACGCGTTGCGCGCATAGGCTTCGACAGTGCTGTCCAGATTGGTCTGGCTGACCGCACCAGCACCAGCCGCACCAAAGGCGGCAGCAATGGCAGCAACGCTGGCCGTCGCATTCACAGTCTGGGTTGCATCTGCATCAATAGTGATCGCACCGGAACCCGGTGCACCATTTGCGGTCACGCTGCTGTCTGACACATGCGCGCTGATCTCGTTCTTGACGTCATTGAACGCAAGACCGACACCCACTGCAACACCCACAAGACCACCGGCGGTCGCGACGGAGACCACGGATGTGGACACATCGGTAGTGTCGTTTGCCCGTACCGTGACCGCACCGGAGGCAGTCACATCAGACCCGCTATCGATGCTTGCATTGATGCTGGCGTTCATGTCGTTGCGTCCAAGCGCACCGGAACCCGCCGCTGCACCACCAATGCCAACGGCAAGGGCAACAGCGACCGCAGCCGGCGTTGCCACGATGGTGGATGTGGCATCCGCATCCACCGTCACATCGCCTGCTTCAGCTTCGACCACGGAATTCGAAATCCGCGCATTCGTGCTGCCGCTATGATCATTGGTCGCCTGCGCCGCCGAGACGGAGAAGGCCACAGCCACAAGACCCGCAGCAACGGAAACCGCCGCCGCATCTGCATCAGCGTCAACCATCAGGTTCTCAGTCGCGTCGACCAGAACGAAGGTGGCGGCCCGGACGGCCTGCATATCGGCAGCATCAGAGTTTTCAATCGCTGCAGTAATTTCACTGTTCACGGTGTTCGACGTAACTGCCGCAGCAACAGAGCCGGAAATCCCGACCGTACCGCCACCAATCGCAATGGCCACGCCGATGCCATCCACTTCGACCTCGGCGACAGAATCCGCAGTCACCGTCACATTGCCTTCGGCATCTACGTCGCTATCGGAAATGATCGCCCGGACAGCCGCACCATATGTATTTGATGCCGTTGCAATTGAAACGCTGATCCCGATCCCGACCGTGCCGCTGACGGCAACCGCAAGGCTGACCGCAACGGAATCGGTGTCTATGATCATCTGATCATGCGCACGCACCAGCACGGAGCCTTCAGCGTCAATCACACTGTCGGCACCGATCAAGGCAACCGTGGTGGAGGACACATCCGTGTCGGCAATCGACAAACCAAAGGCGGCAGAAATGGACGCTGTGCCAGACGCGGAGATGGCCACAGCCACACCGACCGCAAGCGTATCAAGATCCGCATCAGACGTCGCCTGCACGCGCAGCACGCTGCTGCCTTCGTGGGTGATCCCACTGCCCAGGATCGCAGCCTGAGTGGTCATCTGGTATTCGGTCTTTGAGATCGCAACCGCACCTGCGAGGGAGATCGCAGCCGCACCGCTCACCGCAATTGCAGCAGCAGCCGCAACAGTCAGCGTGTCCACATCCGCGCGGTCCAGCGCATCGACGGTCACTTCGTTGGCAGTAACCGTCGCATTCTCGATCTCTGCCGTGACCGAACCGGTCACCTTGGCAGTCGCCGTCGCACCTGCACCGGCACCGGCCAGCGCGAAGCTGCCACTGCCTGCCACTGACAGCGCCGCGGAGATGGAGGTGACATTGATATCCTGACGGTCTGAGCCGAACACATTCGCCGCGTCAACATCAACCGCACCGGAGGCATCGACTTCCGCCCCGTTGCCTATCTTGGCCAGAACGGCATGGGCCATATCAACCTCAGCCACGCCAACCGCAACAGCCAGTGAGATTGCTGCGTTGGAGCTGATGGAAACAGCCGCCGCAACGGAAACCGCTGTGGTTGTCACAGTGTTGGTGCCATAGGCTTCGACATCGACGCTTGTTGCGCCGGTAATGGAACCACCCATGATGCTGGCTTCTGTGATGCCCGCAATCTGCGTGCCGGGATCGAAGGAGAATTCATCCGCACCTTCATCGTAGGCGTAGCCGCCGACATTCGTGCGTACAACCGCAGCCGCAACACCAATCGCTGCATTGGACCCCACCGCAACGCTGACAGACGCCGCAACTGCAACCGTGTTGATATCCGTATCACTGCGCGCAAAGACATTGACGATACCCGGATTGGTGATCGTGCTGTTGGAAATCCGCGCCAGTGTCGCGGTCTGCGCCGCGATGGAGGCCAGCGTGACAGAGACGCTCAGGCTCACCGCAGCACCGGAAGAGATACCCGCGCTGATCGCTGCTGCAACACCGACCGTATCAATATCAGCCTTGTCATCTGCCGTGACGGTCACGTTGCCCACATTCGTCAGCGTAGAGCCCGCAATCTCAGCCGACACCGCATTCGTCATGATGCTGTTTGCCACAACAACCGACCCTGCGCCGCTGATCCCGACGCTACCTGCACTTGCAGAGACAGAGATGCTCGCCGCGACACCGACGGTCTGCACTTTCGTTGTGTTCTCAGCCGACACATCCACATTGCCGCCCGCGTCAATGGCCGAGCCATCCTCGATCGCGGCACGCACGGTTGTGCCCACACTGTTGTCCACGGCGACAACCGCCACTGCAACGGAGATACCCGCACCACCGCTGGACACACCCAACGAAAGGGCTGCCGCCACACCCGTTGATGTGACTTGAGTCGCGTCGGTTGCATCCACGCTCACACCGCTGAGGCTGGTGACATCCGAACCGTCGATGCGCGCAGTCACCACGTTGTCCAGATCGTTGTTGATCCCGACACCCGCGCCAGCACCACCAATGGACACACCACCGGAACTGGCTGAGACGGAAACGCTTGCCGCAACAGCCACGACCTTGACCTGACCGGAGGCCGCAGCCGCCACGTCAACGTCATTGCCGTCAACGGTCGAATCCTCGATCAGCGCCTCGGTTCTGCCGGTGCTTTCATTCACTGCCGTTGTCTCGGCCACGGTGAGGGAGACCGTCGCCCCACCCGAGCTTGCTGCGACACCGACCGCAGCCGCCACAACCGTGGCACCCATCTTGGGTGCGATGGTTTCCGTCTGCGCCCACAGATCAATGGCCGACCCACCCGATGGCGTCAGGCTATGACCGCCCGCCAGACCGGCAGAGGTCAGATTGATCGCAATACCGAGGTTCGCGTTGGCCAGGCTGTCGGCCAGCTTGATCCGGCCGTCTTTGCCCTCGATCACGAAGTAGTCAATGGGATCACCCATGTCATCGACAGGCTCAAGCCCGCCGATGTCTGGCAAACCGCCATTGTCATAGGTCACGATGTCGCCGGTCGTCAGACCCGCCGCATCACCCACATAGATGCTATCATCCGCAGTATCGACAATCGTGATCTCACGGCCCTTGCCGCCGGGATCACCGATGTAGACCGTCTCGGTCAGATCAGCTTCGGTCGCCCCGGTGCCGCCATCTGTCGCGGTAAACTTGGACAGGCTGTGCTGGCTGCCGACACTGTTGGAAGTCAGATCAATCGCAGTCCCGTTTGCGGCATTCACCGCTGAGGTTGCGAGCCGGATCTTTCCATCCTCCGCTTCGATCACATAGTAGATGTCATTGTTCTGGCTGGTGATTTCCTCATCCGCATTGCGGCTCAGCGGTGCGTCGGTCAGACCACCGATGTTGAAGGACGCACGCTCTGCCGGATCTTCAGAAGAACTGCCGTTGCGGTAAATCACCGCGTCGCCTGTGCTGAACCCTGCGTCTTCGCCGACGTAGATGGTGTTCGCTGTCGGATCGACAATGTCTTCCCGCAGGCGGGTGTTGATCGTTGTACCTGTGCCGTCCTGCTCAACCGCATCGACGGTCACCGCGCCTTCGGCATCCACGGTGCTGTCTTGGATCAGCGCCTGCGCTTCACCGGTGAAGGTGTTGCGCGCATTGGCACCGGCAAAATTCACGTTGATGGCCGTACCGCTGGAGGCAGAGACGGAAACCGACGCTGCAATCGTCTTGACCAGCAGTGTGGTGCCGGAAACGACGTCGATGTCCACAAACTGCGGTGTCACAAGGGTCGAATTCACGACGCCTGACGTGACCGATGTGCCCACTTCATTGAAGGACAGTGCAACCGACACGGAGCCGGAGAAGGACAGGCTGCCGCCACTCACGCCAACTGAGATTGAAGCGGAGATGTTCAGGGCGTCGACCACCGCAGTGTTGCGCGCCAGGATGGTCGCGCTTTGCGCCTCAACCCCCTGCCCGTCCGCCACATCACTGTCGCGGATCAATGCTTCGGCACTGCCATTCACAGTGTTGGAGGCGAGCGCAAGAACCACGGATACACCAGCCGCGATGCTGCTGTTGGATGCAGAAACCGCAATGCTTGCCGCGATGCCAATCACGTCGACCCGACC
This sequence comes from uncultured Sulfitobacter sp., assembly GCF_947500075.1. Classification (GTDB taxonomy): domain Bacteria; phylum Pseudomonadota; class Alphaproteobacteria; order Rhodobacterales; family Rhodobacteraceae; genus Sulfitobacter. The sequence continues at coordinate 63,817 of NZ_CANMQS010000012.1, forward strand.
TGCGTTCAAGGCTGTCAGGGTCAGTGCCCCGCCGGCATTCAGCGTGCTGTCATCAATCAACGCGCTTGTCGCGGTAGTGATGGTGTTTTCCGCAACCGAAATGACGATGTCCAATGCCACGGCGGCACCAGATCCGGTGCTTGCTGTGACAGAGGCAGAGGCCGCGATAACCTTGGCATCAATCGTCGCATTGTTTGTCGCGTCGATATTCGCCGCACCTGTCAGCGTGACATCAGCGCCACCCAGAAGACCGGCGTTGATCTCGTTGCCGATTGTGTTGAAGGCAAACGCGCCCGTACCGGCGCCGCCAAGGCTCATGCTGCCGCTGGAAATGGTGACCGCGACCGATGCCGCGACAGAGACGACGTTGATCTCAGACGTCGAGCTCGCCTGCGCATCAAGGCTGGCCGCCTGAATTGCGCCGCCGGTGATGGTGGCATCCGTCCGGTTCTGGATGTCGTTATAGGCCACAGAGGCATTGATCGACACACCAACAGAGGTGCTGTTGCTGTTCGTGACCGAAATTTTGGCCGAGACAAGGTCTGCGGAAATCTCCGTATCATCCTGCGCAAAGAGCATGATCGCGCCGGTGGACGTCACATCCGCGCCATTCATCGTAGCGTCGACATCGGTGTCCATCTCGTTCACCGCAACTGCGGCTTGCGCGCCGAGGTTCAGGCTGTTGCCCCCAGACGAGTTGGAGATGCTCACCCCGGCCATGACCGTGACCACGTCAATCGTGGCGTCCGACCGCGCATCAAGCGCGACACTGTCCGCCGTCACTTCAACCCCATCAATTGTGGCGCGTGTGATGTTGCTGGCCTGATCATCGGTGAATGTCAGATCCATCGGATCGTTGGTGCCGTCATCTGCGGGCCGCATGTCAGGATCTTCTTCGCCCAGCACGATTGTGCCGTCACCCAGACCAATCCGGTTTACGGCAACGGTTGCACCCAGCGTACCGCTGACAGAGCTGCCGGAGGAGGAGTTGGAGAAGCCGATTTGCGCGCCAATCGCCGTGGCATCAATATCAGCCGAGTTTGTTGCCGTGACATTAACCGCGCCGCCTGCGTCCACGCTGGCATCCGCATCGCCTGCGCCATTCAGCGCCGCGATGGTATCGCTGTCGATCTCGTTGACGGCAATCGCGCCAGTGACCTGCGCGCTGAGAGCGGAACCGTCAGACGAATTCGACAGGGTCACAGAAGCCCCGATCGCATGGGTCTCAATATCCGCATCATTTGCGGCCGTCACATCAACCGCACCATCCGTATCAATGCTGCCACCGTCCATGCCAGCCTGCGTGATCAGGTTCAGATCGTTGAACGCACCACCAACGGCCACGCCAACGGCATTGCCGCCATTGGCGAGCGACAGGACACCTGCAACGCTGAGCGCGTCAATCTTGGCGTCGTTGACCGCGTCAAAGCTGACACCGGCATCCGCATCCACGTCTGTTTCGACGATCCGCGCACGGGTGGTTGAGGTAACCTCGTTCACGACGACGGAAATGCCCACAGCTGCGGTGCTGGAATTGTCACCGGTGCTGATGACCAGCGCCGCGCTGCCGCCATCGGCGACAATCTCGGAATCGTCACGGGCATCCATGTCAAGCGACCCGGTTGTGGTCACCGTGCTGCCAGCGCCGATCTCGGCCAGTTGCTCCTGGGTGACCAGGTTCACCGCAACGCTGCCGGCGCCTGCGAACTTGGTGCCGCCACTGCCCTGGCTGCTGCCACTGCTGACGGTGCCTGCAACCGAGATGGTCAGATTGTCGATGTCGGTGGCACCGCGCGCATCGCCGCGCACGCCGCCGCCCGTCGCGGTCAGGGTGTTGTCACCAAGCGCGCGCGCCCATGTCTCATTCTCAACAACGTTGACAGACACCGCGCCTGTCAGGCCACCATCGCCGTTATAGGCAAAGGACAAACCGCCCGTGATGTTGTCGATGTTGGTGCTGTCCACGCCGCGCATCAACACACCCTGACCCGCATTCGCGCCAGTGTTAACGGCGTTGATCGAAGCGCCCGTGCCGATGATCCCCTTAGTCTCACCCTTGTGCACGACGACCGTGACGGACCCCGCAACGGAGATGTCATTGTTGCTGTCGCTGGACCCACCGCCGCCGGAGCTGCCACCGCTGGACTGCTGCCCAAGCGACGCAGAAGCCGCAATGGCCAGTGCCGTAATCTCATCCAGGCTGGTCGCCACAATGGCCACCCCGCGGACGGATTCCGTGCCTTGATCGCCCATCGCGTCGTAATTGCCGTCACGCACGTCAGCCGCTGTATTGCCGCGGCCGGTGACAGTTGCACCGTCGCCAATCACCGCAACCGTCTCATCCAGATCGACCAGAACGCCGATTGAGATACCCACGCTCGACCCACTCAGGGAAACACCCAACGTGCCAGCGTAGCTTTCAGTCTCAGTTTTGCTGTCAGCGGTCACAACAACCGTACCGTCCGCGTCGATAATCAGATCACCGGTCTGCGGATCGGTGTTGTCATTGTCACGACCAGCAATCGCGCGGGTATTGGTCAGATTGACCAGCACGTTCAGGCTGCCTGCACCGGAGGTGCTGTCGCCCACGCCCGCATTTGCGGTCAGCTGGAAGTAATCCTCCACACTCAGCGCTTCGACCTTGACGTTGCCGTCCGCGTTCAGCGTCGTTGTAGCCCCCGATGGGGACAAGGACACCAGAGCTTCTGTCGTTTTCTCAACGATTGTCACGTCCAGACCAACACCAACACCTGCGGCATCCTTGGAACCTGCAAGCGTGCCCGCAAAGTTCGTCAGCTCAACACTGTCGCTGGCAGTGACGTCTATATCGTCTCCCGCATTGACAGTGGCACCCCCGCCGATAGACGCTCTGGTTGTCGGCAAGATGATGTTGATCACACCAGAGCCCGCGCCAGCATCCGCGCCCGACCCAATGGATGCACCAAGCGCAAGCGCAGAGACGTTGATGCCCGTCTCACTGTCGAGGAATTCAACCCCATCCAGCAGTGGAATAATCAATTCCAGATCAGAGAGATCGGTGCTGGCGTCCACGCCAACGGAACCCGTAGCGGTTACATCCGCGCCCGCTCCGATTGCAGCCTTGCTTTCTGTCTCCAGAACATTGACGACAACCGCAGCACCAACACTTGTGCTGGAACCGCCACCACCGCCGCCGCCACTTGTTTTCACGAACGACCCACCGGCCGCTGCGTTGATCAGACCGATGTCCAGCCGCGATGTGACGTCTATATCACCCGAAGTGGCATTCACCGTCGCATTGTCCGCGATGGAGGCAGATGTATCCATCACCAGCACATTCACGCCAGCCGACCCGGCCACGGATGTTGTGGAGGACGACCCACCGCCACCGCCACCACCGCCGCCGCTGGACGTGGATTGCTTCGCACCGCCACCAGCGAGTGCCAGAATGCGGAATTCGTTCTCTTCGCCTTCGGAGGTACCCGCTTCTACATTCACAGAACCGGCTGTTGTTGAGCCATTGCCGAGCGACGCCGTGGTGTCACCAAGACCCACGTTCACGCCGACCGCTGCACCAACCGTCGTGCCGCCTTCGTTGGACAGGGCCAGACCTGTGACCTGCGTATCCGCATCAACATCGCTGATTGCCTTGACGTTCAACGCACCGCTTGCATCTACCGTGCGACCATCCACAATAACGGCAGAGACGTCAGGCTTGACCACCGTACCACCAAGGGCCGCTGCCACCTGAATGGAAGACCCTCGGCTCTGGGTGGAAGATTGCTGTGCATTACCGCCCTGACCGCCGGGGTTTGCTGTCTCGCTCTCCGCGCGGGTGTTGGCGCTTTGCACCTGTGCTTCGGGCTGCGGCGTGGACAGGCTGCTGTCTGACCGTGTGTCGATGAAGTTGCTTTCCTGCGAGGTCCGCTGATCGGTTGTCTGCTGGTTGTTTGTGCCGGTCTTCTTTTCTGCACCCTGCGACGATCCGGTCACAAGCGTGGTCGCATCCATTTCGCTGGTTGCTGTCACATCAACGTCAGACGCCGTGCGCGCGCCGGTTGAGACGTCACGATCCAGCAGTGCGGAGGTATCATCCTCAGCCCAGCCAAGGGCCACTGCAGCGCCCACACCGGTCTTGCCACCTTTGGTGTCCGCATCCGCTTCGGTCTGCATCCGCAGCTTGTTGTCCGCCGTCACGCCCAGGTTGCCACCCACATCAAAGAGCGCAGTGCCCCCTGTAACAGACGCATCCGTATTGTTCTCTGACACAGCAACTGCCACCGCGCCACCGACACCGGTGCCGGAGGCACCTACGGTGGAACCGGCCTGTGCGATCGTGACCATGGTGTGATCACCATCGGCATCCGCGGCAAAGTTTCCGTCGCCTTCAAACGTTGCACCCGGCGTAACGCTTGCTGTGGTGTTGTGGTCTGCAACCGCAATTGCAAAGCCAAGGCCGACACCGGTACTGGTGCCCGTTGTGGCGATATTCGGCAATGCCCGTGTCAGTGTGTATGTGTCGGCTTCCGCTTTGACACCGCTGTCACCAGCCTGTGCCGTGACCACCGCGCCGTCCCCGAGGGTGGCCGTTGTGGTGCCATTGGTCACATCAACGGCGAGGGAACCTGCCACGCTGGTTTTGCCGCCACCTGCACCTGAACGCGCATCGGCATTGCTGGAATGCGTGGCATTGGTCAGCGTATGTGTGCCGCCATCGCCATCACTGGTCAGCTCAATCGCGTCCAGTGTCAGCGCTTGTTCAAAGGTCTCTGCCAGTTGCAAAGACCCGTCGTTTGCCACAATGGCATAATAGGTCTTGCCCGTGGTCAGCCCGCCAATGTCGGTGCCGCCGCCGTTGTAGACAACGCTGTCGCCGGTTTGCAGACCCTGTGGCCGCTCCAGTTCAAGCGCGAAACGCTCTTCATCGGGGTCAAACTCAACATTGTCGTTGCCCGTCCGCTCCAACACATGCGCGTCGCCCATACCCTGATCTTCAAGATCAATCGCGTCGCCATCCGCCTCAGAAGCAAGCTGGATGAAGCCTTCTTCATCACCGAGGATCACGAAATAGGTCTCACCGTCAGTCAGACCTTCGATGTCGGTGCCGCCACCGTTCCTGTAAACAACTTCCTCATTCGCCTCGAATGCCTCATCAGGGGCAAGGAACAGCGTGTTGTCTTCCGTGTTCACCAACTGGGACGTGGCAACTTCAAATTCAGTCTCACGCTCGGCCATGACAGCCTGCACTTCGACGCCTGAACCGGACACATCCGCATGGCTGATTGTCGCAAGATTGTTGGCGTTGGAGACGTTGATGCCAATCGCGGCACCAACCGTGGTGCCTGTTGTCTCATTGGTGGCGGAGCCATCCGCAAAGGCAGCCGCATCGGCATTCGCCTTGCTTTCCACCAATACCGCGCCATCCGCATCCAAAGTCGCGCGGTCGGCAATCGTGCCTGTGACCCGCGCTTCGGCGTTCAGCTCGGAGACGTTAACGGCGATCGACGCCGCAACAGTCACTGCACCGCTGGAGGTCTGGCCGTTGTTCTGCGCACCCACTTGCTGGTTTGTGCCACCGCGGGTGTTGGCGGTATTCACCTGGCTGTCTGTCTGCTGCTGGGCCGTGGAATCCTCGGAACCCTCTTCCTTGGAACCCGCCGCACTTGATACCGCATCAGCACGGGAAGCGCCAAGGCCGGTTGCCGTGACGGTCGCTGCGCCATCGGTGGTTACCGAACCTGCAACCGCCGACAACACGTTATCTTCTGCAACGGTCACACCAATCGCAACACCAACGGCCGCCTTGGTGCCATCAGCAGACCCTTCAGCCCGCGTCCGCGTATCCCCATCCAGCGACGCGGAGATGGTCACATCGCCCGTCCCGACCGAAGACGCATCTGCACCCACTTCAGCCGTCACATCGTTCTGAATGGCGGTGATCGCCGCAACTGCACCAATTCCGGTGCCGCCGGTGACATCCGCCCCGCCAATGGCAATCGCTTCTGCCTGATGGCTGCCTTCGGCTTCGATGTTGAGGCTGCCAACACCTGTCAGTGTCGCATTGTCTGTCAACCGCGCTTCGGCATTCATGTCTGCAATATTGAGCGCAAAGGACGCGCCCACCCCAACGGTAGAGCCTGTCTGTTCCGTATTGGTCGTGCCGCCGTTGCTGTTGGCGTCCGTGCCGGTGCCCGTTCCGGACCCACCACCCATGCCGCCGCCCATATCACCGCTGCCACCTTCTTCGGCTTCGGTGCCGGTGCTTTCCTGCGCTGAAGTTGCGATGGCATCGCTTTCCATGGCGTTCGCGGCCTTGATGATCACATCACCGGAATCATCACCCGTATAGACAACTCCCGACCCGACAGTCGCGGAGGTGTTCACATCAGACAGGTTCAGCGCAAAGGCACCTGCAACACCAAGACCTTCACCGGAGGCACCGGATGTCGCACCCGCTTCGCTCTTGCTGACACCGTCACCGCCGTCTTCATAGGTCAACGCCTGAACGGTCAGGCCACCTGAATTGATCGTCGCGTTATCAAGGTTTGCGGTGATGTCGCCGTCTGCCTTCACAATCGCCACAGCCGCACCGATACCCGCAGTGCCCGCATTGGTCGCGGTGCCATCTGCCCGCGCTTTGCCATCCGCATTGCCGCGTGCCGTCATGGAAACCGCACCGGCAGCGGTGATCACCAGCCCATCCGCGATCACGGCACCGGCATTGAATTCCGTCAGGTCCAGCGCAATTGCACCCGCAATTGTCAGCGCTCCATCCGATGTAGAGGCGTCCGGCGTTGTCGTCTGTGCGCTTCCCTCACCCGAGGTCCGGCGCGATGCAGCCTGGGTATTGGCCGTCTCGGCCTGCATTTCATTTGTGTCGTTGACCGTCTCTTCCTCGGCCATTGGATCCATCGGATCCTCTTCTTCCTTCTCTGCGCCCGCGGCGGAGGCTTCCGCCTCTGTCCGGCTTCCTGCGGTGCCCTGTGCCAGCAGCGTCACGCCACCACCCGCATCCACATTGCGCGACAGCGTGGCCAGCACTTCGTCCTCGGCAATCGTCAAGCCGAAGGAGATACCAACAGCTGTGTCCGCACCAACGGCATCGCCCTTGGCAACGGTTACAGTATCCGCTTCATGGGTGGCCGTGATGTTCAAATCACCCGACAGATCCAGCAAACCACCCGTGCCGACATTCGCCGTTGTGGTGTTTGCAATGACCGACAGACCCAGAACAGGTGTCACGGCTGTACCGCCTTCGGCACCACCTTCTACGTCAACCCGCGCATCATAGGTGCCTTTGGCAGTGACATTGATGTCCCCTGCCCCGGTGATGGTGACACCGTCGTTCAAAGAAGATGTCGTCGCGTGATCGGTCACGTTCAGACCAAAGCTGGCACCCACACCCGTTGCGCCGTCTTCTTCGCTGGACTGAGCGGCTTTCGCGCTCGCCGCAGCGAAGTTTGCCGCTTCGGCGCTGACATCCACATTGCCGTCACCGGTCATGGTCACGTTTGCAGCACCATCAACAACGGCACGTACCGCAGTTTCGGCCACGTTAATGCCAACCGAGCCTGCAATGCCCACGTTGCCGCCCGACGCACCCGAAACCGCATCCGCTGCCGCGCGATGGACGGAATCCGTCAACGTGTGCTCTTCCAACGTTCCGGCAGAGGTGATCTCAATCGCGTCACCCGCCATCGCGTTGTCGCGGCTTTCAGCCAGCGCAATGCCGCCTTCACCGTCTGCGATCACGTAGTATGTTGTGCCGTCTTCCAGACCGCCAATATCATCGCCCATTCCGCTTGCATAAACCAGCGCGTCGCCGGTCCGCAGGTTGTCCGCATCATCAGAGGAAAGGGAGAAACGTTCTTCGGTTGGTGTGAAGGTGACCGGTTCGGAATCCGGCTCAACAGACAGAAGCGTATGGTCATCACCTGCACCCTGGCTGGCGAAATCGATAGCGGTGCCAGCGGTCGCATTTGCCTCGGATGTCGCAAGCTGTACCAGCCCGTCTTCACCCTTGATGATGAAGTAGGACGTTACCTCATCCAGCCCGCCAACAGCAGTGCCGCCCGCTGCATTGTACTTGACCTCATTACCGGTCTCAAATTCATGATCTTCGCCAAGGAAGATCGTGTTGTCTTCAATGTCTACGCCTGTCGCTGTCTCGACACTCAATTCGGACGTGCGCTCAAACATACCCGCTTCGACGGTCATGCCGTTGGCCGTGACAATGCTGCCATTGGTCAGCGCAGCTACGCCTGGCTTGGCGACGTTGATGCCCACGGCAGCGCCGACGGTGCCGGATGTGCCGTTGGCCGCTTCACCTGTGGCATCAGCCCAGCTGTCCTGATTGCCCTTGGCACGCAGCACAAATGCGCCGGATGCCATGACCGTCACGCCGGTGGCGACCTCTGCCAGCACGGAAGAGGAATCGATGTTGATCGCAACGGCAGCAGCGACGGAGAGGGATCCATCACCTGTGTTCGCATCTGGTGCTTCGGTCTCGGATGATGCCTCACCCGACCGCGCGCTCGCCTGAGAGTTGGCGAAGTTCTGTTGTTCCTGGTTGCCCTCGTCGACCGCGCCCTCTTCTGTCTCCGGGCTTTCATCATCTTCAGCGGCACCCGCAGCAGAGGCTGCGGAGACAGTCTTGCTCCGCGCGGAACTGTTGGCGGCGAAGGTCACGGCACCAGCAGTTGCTGTCACATCGCGCATCAGCTGCGCTGTTGCACTTTCCTCGTTGATCGTAAGGCCGAAGGACAGACCGACAGCCGTGCTGCCGCCTTCCGCATCGCCTTCGGCGGCTGTGTTGGTCTGACCGTTGTGCGTGGCCGTGGCCGAGACGGACTCCGCCTCAAGCAAGCCGCCGGTGCCGATCAGAACAGAGGTATCATTGAAGTTCGTTGTGATCGCGACAACCGCGGCGGCAACAGTGCCACCACCGGATGCCGCACCTTTGGCAAGCGTCTCTGCCGTGTGGGTCGCGTCTGCGGTCAGGGTGATTGCACCGGCACCTGTGATCACGGCATCATCTGCCACAGCGGCAGTCGTGTTCTGATCCAGAATGGTCAGTGCAACGGACGCCCCAATGCCCAAAGCTTCGCCTGATGCGCCGTCTTCGTTTGGTACCGCTTTGGTTGAAACGGCTGTCTCTGCTTGCGCCGCCAATGTCAGGTCATTGCCACCAAGGGCAACACCTGCTCCGGCGCCGTTTTGGACGATCGCTTCGACCTCATTCAGCACCACATGAATCGCCAGCGAACCCGCGATACCAGTCTGGCTCCCTTCGCCCGCACCGGAGACGGCTTCGACCGCAAAGGTCTCACCGGCAGCCATGGTGGCGGAGACGTTGATCGCATCCGCGCTCAACGAGCCGCTGTCAAAAATCTCTGCCCGGTTGGTGGTATCGACGACACCCACAACGACCGCAACGCCAACACCTGTTGAGCCTGCGCCTGTTGTGGACCCGTCCGCCTTGGCCAATACGGAATCGGTGCTGGTCGCGCTCAGCTCAAGATCGCCATCGGTTTCAAGCGACCCTGTCGTATTGATCGTTGCGGTCGTTTCAGGACGATAGTCCGAGACCACCACAGCGCCCGCGAAGGACACCGCCCCATCAGATGTCTGCGCCATGTCAGACGTATCACCATCCTGGTTGGGGTCTTCGAGACGTTCGTTGGACTGGCTGTCACCACCTGCATCCTGCGCACCACCTGCGGTTGAGTATGCAACAGTCTCTACGCTGGAGGTCAGGCTGGCAGCAAGCGTAATGAAGTCCGCAGCATCGCCGCCGTTTCCAGTGATCGACGCACTGTCGAGAACGGCAACGGAGGTATCGGCAGACACTTCGGTTACGGCCAATGTCGCACCAACGGCACTGCCTTCGGCACCACCATCGGCAGTTGATTTGATGTCCAGAACAGTATCCGCGACGAGTTTAATCTCACCACCGGACTGGATAGACGTCGCGCCGGACACTTCGATTGAAGAAGAAGAAACAAGCACAACGACAGAAACGGCCGCATCAGCTGTTTCGGCATCATCGGTACCGGGATCGTCATCAACATCGCTGGCGTCTGTTTCGTCCTCGAAGGACGCTGTGACGTTCACAATCGCCTGCGCGGCAAGGGAGCCTGCGGTCAAGGCGGTGCCGTCCATCTTGATGTCAGCTGTCGGCAGCAACGTCAGCAGGGTTGCATCCACGACGCCGCCCAGACTGCTGGGCGTGGCGTCAATGGTAACAGTTGCCGTAGCATTCAGTGCCACATCACCCGTTGCCGTGATATCCGCGCCAGACAGGTCAATCTCGACCTGCGGCAGTGCGACGAAGAGCCCGTCAAACAGACCGCCCAACTCACCGTTTGGCACCACACCGCCGTCGTCTTCTTCTTCGGCATTCAGGGTGATATCCGTCGCAATCAGCGTGCCATTGATGTCGATCTTCTCTGCGTTGATCTCAAGTGCAGCGGTGGTGACATTCCCTGCGAGGATAACGATGTCTCTGCCGTCACCGCCGGTTACAGTCAGGTTTGTTCCTGACAGGTCAATCGCGTTGCCGCTGCCATCAATCGTGAATTCATCACGAGAGACAAACGGCACATCTTCGTCTTCGCCCAAATTGATTGTCAGACTGCTGACGGGCTTCACGAAAGTAATGGATTCGAACGTCTGCAACAGACCTGCATTCGTCGCGACCGTCAGCATGCCATCGTTTTCTTGCGTCAGCGACGCCGTATCGGATTCGTCCGACAGCGTAATCTCGCGGTCCGCCAGATCCATGTTATCAATGATCGGCTCAAGCCCATCATAGGTCAGCACATCACCATCGCGGGTGATCGTGCCGGAGGTCGGACCGGTAGCATAGTACTCAACACTTGAGAACGTGCCGCCATCCAGCACCATTGTGTCAAAACCAGCGTCGCCGCCGTCCATCGTGCCGTCCAGACGCCCTTCGGCACCTACCACAAACACGTCTTCATTGTCGGCCTGGCCAATCAGGTTCTCAACCGCAACAAAGGCGATGCCTTCGACATCGCCAGAGTTATGACCTGTAAGATTCCAGACGGTGTCGCTGGGTGGGCCGGTCAGGCCGTCGGTGCCTGCACCGCCCGCAACCAGCACTTTGCCAACTGCAGTCTGATCAACGCTGTCATACGCGATGTCATCATCACCTTCCCCTGCATCCAGCGTGAAGCTGTCGCCGGGGGCCGTAAAGGAGTAGTCGAGCAATGCGCCATCAACGGACGACACACGCGTTTGACCGTCACCCCCTGAAATGCGGAAGCTGTTCCCCATGTCGGAACGGTCTTCCATCACACGGCTGTCGGCACTGGTCGCGTCAACCACGTGCTCCACACCGCTCAGATTGATCGCGGCAGACCCATCAGCGCCCAACAGATCAACACGACCCTCGCCCTGTCCTGTCGCGCCCAGTGTCACCGCATCGCCTGCACCACCGGAGAGCATGACGGTATCCATGCCGCCCTCCCCCATGAACTCGATCTCAACCGGGAAGACGAACCCGTCTGAGAAATCCAGCTCCAGTACATCATCCGCGCTTGTGCCCTGAACCCGCACAAGTGTCATTTCCTGAACCAGCCGGTGACCCAGCTGATTGCCGGTCTCCTTGCTGATGACCGAGATGCTTTCGGTCAGGCTGTCATAGCGCAGCGAAAGCTCGGTTCCGTCCTCGCCCATGTCGACAAGGAAGGGGGCCGGGTCCGCAGACAGCAGGTAGCGAGGCTCCAGAGCCTCCATCCGCAGACCAGCGCCTTCGCCGGTACCGCGTATCGTGCGTCTAGATCGGAAAATCGAGGCTTGTTCCGAATCAAGTTGTTTCCGCTTTGGAAACAGGGCGTTCGGTTTTCCGAAACGCGCGGAGCGGAAAAAGGATCGATCACCGCCAAATGGAAAGGACATGGCTCCCCCAATCTTAAAAATTGCGTCTTTTCAAAATGTTAACAACGCACTAATCACTCTAAACAATAGAAAACGGGTAAATCGCCTGGTTCAGAACAAACGATAAGTCCATTTTTCTCCAATAAATAGTAGACTTAGCTACACTTTGGCACTGTCCCCAAATGGGGGCAGACGGTCTGTTATCCGATCGCCGACGATAGACATCGAGACAGCGAAATTATGTCAATTTTTGGACTGTTTTTGGCTTAATAATGCCTTAGTTGGATCATATCCGATACGCGAGGACGCGCCAGACATCTTAGACCTTCAGGCGCAGTTTTTACCAGTAGTTGACGGGGGCCATCCACGGCGTTTCCGTTCCATGTTTTGAGGCCCGAGATGAACGAGACTTCCAGCGCGTCCAACGCTCTTCCAACGCTCACAAACGAACAGATCGCAAGGCATCTCACGGATGACTTTTGGGATTGGGAGGAGGTCGGGCGCCACTATTTTCAGCCCGCCGATGGCCGCACGATCACAGTCAATCTGGATGGGCTGACCGAAGACGGTCGCACCTTGGCACGGGCCGCGCTGCAAAGCTGGGCAGACGTGACACCTTTGGTTTTCGTCGAAGTGTCTACCATTGCTGACATCAACTTTGATGATGAAGCCAATGGAGCGATCACGAATTTCACGTATTCCGGCGACCAGATGTTGTCCGCAGATATCAACATCTCCACCGGTTGGGTGGCCTTCTACGGGACTGGATACGACACCTATTCCATGCAGACCTATATCCATGAAATAGGCCACGCTCTGGGACTAGGGCATGCGGGTTTCTACGACGGGGATGCAAGATACGGCAACGACGCGCACTACGCCAACGACAGTTGGCAGGTGTCGCTGATGTCCTATTTCAGCCAAACCAACAACACTGCGATTGATGCGGATCTGGCCTATGCCGTTACACCAATGATCGCGGATCTGCTGGCGATCGAGGATCTTTATGGTCCTGTAAGTGTCAACTTGGGTCCGACGGTTTATGGTGCCAATTCAAACGTTGACGGCTACATGGAAGAGCTGTTCAACACGTTCTTCGACCCCGGTTGGCGGGTGCCTGAATTCTCTTTCACCATCAAGGATACTGGTGGCCGCGACACGCTTGATTTTTCCAATGAGCTCGCGGATCAGCGCCTTGATCTGAGGCCCGGTGGCATCTCTGATGTCGGGGGTATTGTCGGGAATATGGTGATCGCCGAAGACACGCTCATTGAATGGGCCTATGGCGGACGGGGTGATGACCTGATCATCGGCAACATCCAGGCCAACAAGCTGGTCGGTGACGAAGGCAACGATGTGATCACGGGCGGTCAGCTGCGTGATTTTCTGGATGGTGGTCCCGGCAACGACGTCCTGACTGGCAATGGCGGTCCGGATAACCTGAAGGGACGGGGCGGCAATGATCGCCTCAATGGGGGCTACGGAGACGATATTATCTCCGGCCAAGGTGGCAACGATATCATGGAAGGTGGCCCAGGCGCCGACCGCTTTGATTTCAACTTCGGCACCGACATCATTCTCGACTTCGAGGATGATGTGGACACCCTTTGGCTGGATGACCGTTTCTGGTCCGGAACGCTCAACGTGGCAGAGGTCCTGGACGCCTATATCAATGATGCAGAAACAACCGCCAACAGCGTGACATTCCGTTTTGACAGCGGTGAAAGCCTCCGTATCGAAGGCATCGGGGATGAGACATTGCTGCTTGATGATATCGTGTTCTTCTAGGACACATTCGAAGCCCTGGAACCCGATAGATTATGAAAAGAAAAAGGACGGCAGGACAAACCTGCCGTCCTTTTTTCTGGAGCATTGTGATCCCGCTTCAAGCGGATCAGCTGTCCCCTTCTTTCATCGCTGTCGCCATGCTGCCCAAGAGCGGGTTGAGCATGTAGTCCATCAGGGTCTGCTCTCCGGTTTCGATCATCGCCTGGGCAGGCATGCCAGGCAACGCCTCAACATTCTGGAGCGCTGCGATCTGTTCCGGTGGAACGGTGATATCCACGCGGTAGAATGGGCGACCAGTTGCCGGGTCAACAGTTGCGTCTGCCGCAACATGGGTGACCGTACCCGTCACAGGCGGTGTGCTGCGGAAGCTGTACGCCGTCAGCCGCACGACGGCCTCACCGCCTTGTTTAACCTCATCAATGTCAGACAAGGCAATCTGTGTTTCCAATACAAGATCGCCATCGAGAGGCACGATTTCCAACAGGGGATCACCGCTATCAATCACCGCACCCAAGGTGTTGATGGACAGGTTCACAACACGGCCGGCGCGCGGCGCACGGATCGTCTGGCGGGCCTGCACGTCGTCAACTGCGTCCAGCCGCTGGCGGAGGTCGAAGATACGCTCTTCAACACCCTGACGTTCGTCGGAATTGCGCCGCAGGCGGTCACGGCGGATTTGCAGCATCCGTTCCTGCATTTCGCTTGCGCGGACCAGCGTACCTTCACGTTGGCTATCCAGTTGCGCAAGATCCCCAATCAGGCGGCTCTCACGCTGCAAGGTATTGCTCAACCGGGTCTTCGTCACCAACCCCTGCTGGTACAGATCATCAAGAGCAGCACGGTCTTCCTGCAAAAGATCAAGTTGCGTCTGGAAGGCGGCACGGCGTTTGTCCTGCCCGCTCAGCTGCTCATTGAGCTGCGTCATCCGGCTTTTGAGGATTTCAACCTGGCCATTCTCAAGATCGTTATTTGTCTCGAACACAGCCTTCTGCGCATCCAGCAGAGCAGAAAGACGCGCGTCCCGCTCAATCAGTTCCAGAAGCTCTTGCGAGGGCACAATTTCGTCCGCCTCCAAAAGTTCAGCCTGTAGCCGGGAATGCTGCGCCAGCGCGGAAGCAAGCTGATTGGTCAAAATGCCAAGTTGTGCTTCGGTGCGAGTCCCGTTGAGCACCGCCAGAATTTGACCTTCCTCTACGGTTTCCCCTTCGACCACGTTGATTTCCTCAACGATGCCACCTTCAAAGTGCTGGACGACCAGGCGGTCACCCAGAACCTTGAATTGCCCGTTGGAGACAACGGCGCTGGTCATTTGAGCCGTTGAGGCCCAGAACAATAGGCCCCCAAACAGGCCAAAGCCACAGAACGCCATCCAGAACACCAGGCTCCGCACACGAGTGGGCGGCTTTGTTGGCAGCTTTGCATCAGGCATACGATCCAGAAAGCCGGACTTTTCGAGGGCCACCTGGGTTGGTTTGATCTCTGCAAGGGTCATGATGCTTCTCCCGCGTCCTTAGAACCAGTCTCGTTGTTGTTGGTCTTGCCTTCAGCAGGCTGCCGCAACACCGCGACCTTTGGGTCGGTGACTTCGGACTTCGTCAGCGGTTGTGTCACCGCATCAATAATGTCACGTGCCGCACCGAACCGTGCGAGACGTCCTTCTTGCAAGAGTGCCGCATGGCTGACGCACCGTAGCAGGTTCATGCGGTGGGTGACCACCACAACAATGGCACCACGATCCGTTGCGGTTTGAATGGCCTGCGCAAGAGCTGCCTCCCCTTCCGGGTCGAGGTTTGCGTTTGGCTCATCCAGAACGATCAACTTGCGGTTTCCAAAGAACGCACGGGCAAGACCGATCCGCTGCCGCTGACCAGCAGAGAGGAACTCCCCGCGCGGGCCGACTTCGGCGTTGTAGCCGCCGGGCAATTGCAGGATCAGCTGGTGGACGTTCGCCAATTTGGCTGCGGCAACAACATCAGATGGTTTCGCATTTGGATCCATCATCGCAATGTTCTCGGCGATCGTGCCTTTGAACAATTCGACCCGTTGCGGCAGGAAACCGGTGTATTGACCGATCTGTTCTGGATCCCAGTCCGTCAGGGCAGCGTCATCGATACGGATGTGCCCCCGTGCCAGCGGCTGCAACCCAACCAAGGTCCGCGCCAATGTCGTCTTGCCCGCGCCGGACGGACCAATCAGACCAAGGGATTCACCGGGCTTGAGGTCAAAGCTGACATCAAAGACAACCGGGTTCTGGCGGCCGGGCAGGACAACTGTCGCATTTTCGACGGACAGATACCCTTCAGGCTCCGGCATCTCCATGCGCTCAGGTTCTTTGTCCAGATGCGACAACAGAATGTTGAGGCGTTCGCGCGCGGCCCGCGCGGTCAGCAGACCACGCCACCCGGCGATCGACTGCTCCATCGGTGCAGCTGCGCGACCCAGAAGGATGGATGTCGCAATCATCAGACCAGGTGTCAGCTGGTTCATGGTGACCAACACCACGCCAACACCAAGAACGGCAATCTGAAGCGCCATCCGAACAAACTTCGCAGCGGATGTCATGATTGCCATTCGGTCAGAGGCGAGTGTGCCAAACACGATTGCGGAGAAGGAACGTACTGTCCACCGCTCAACCTGCACACGGGTCTTGCCCATGGCATGTATGATTTCAGCGTTTTGCATCATCTCTTCAACGGCGCTGTTGGCTTCACGTGCCGCGTCTGCGGCGTTCGCATCGGGCTCCCGGCCAACAAGTTCGTTGATGATACCAAGCGCCAGCAAGATGCCGATGCCAATGACGGAAACAATCCCAAGGATAGGGCTAAAGGTAAAAATCAAAGCAACAAAGAGAAGCGACCATGGAACATCCAGCAATGCGATGAAGATGGGGCTGGTCACAAAACCGCGGATGTCTTGTACGTCGCGGATTGGCTGCGCGGATTGCAGCTCAGGTGGAACGCGACCGCTGACCATACCGGACAGAACAATCGGGTTCAGTCGTGCCTCAAGCCGGGTGCCCAGTCGATTGACGAGCCGTTGGCGAATGGCATCAAAGATAAAGTAGAAAACGAGAGCAATGGCAGCGCCCATGGTCAGGGCAATCAGGGTAGACATGCTTCCCGATGCGAGGACCCGGGAAAACAGCTGCAACATATACAGTGGCGCCGTTAAGATCAGTAGGTTAACAAAAATACTGGCAACAAAGATGGATGTGATTACACCACGTTGCCCATCAAAAACACGCTTGGATTTCATCTGGTGTCCCCCCGGACGCACAAAGATTGAAATTATGTAGAGATCCTAGAAAACGGCGCCCTGGCTCAAGGACTATGCCTTGGCCGGGGGACCAGTTAGCAAACTTGAACCAGGACTAGATCTACCCGGGGGATCCCTCCCCCGGATAGGTCATTCCTTATAGCCGATTACATCAAGATTGAGTCAGGGCGGTATGTCGCTGCCCAGTCGTGATTGTCGTTGAAGCCATCGTCAGAAGTAATCACACGGATTGCTTCGTAGGAGCCAGTGTCACCGGTGGAGAAGGCATTGATGCCCACGCCGCCGATTGGGTTGGCGTCCTGACCGAGCGAGGAGAAGTAGCTCTGATCGTCGGTAACACCCAGCAGGTTCACAAACGCACCGTTGATGTCGATGGTTGTGTCTGTGCCGTCGTCGTTGACTACAGCTTCGGCGTTCAGTGCCGCGAAGGCTGCACCGGCGCTTGTGCCGATACCTGTTGTGCCGTCACCTGCGATGTTGGTGACGCGGAACAACAGAACGTCGTGGTCCTGATCCATGTCGAAGTCAGTGACTGTGTCGTTACCATCGGTGGAAGCGAATGCCTCGCCATCCCATGTCAGGTCGATCACAACGATGTCTTTGCCTTCGCCGGTGGTGATCAGGTCATCACCTTCGCCGCCAACCAGGACGTCGTTGTCACGGCCACCGTCGAGGGTGTCGGCCATACGACCACCATAGATGGTGTCTTCGCCAGCGTTGCCGTTCAGTACGTCTGAACCGGACTGACCGTAGATGCAGTCGTCACCGTCGTTGCCGTTCATGGTGTCGGCGCCGTTGTCGCCTTCCATCACGTCATCGCCTGTGCCACCGCTCATGAAGTCGGCGCCAAGGCCACCATCCATGAAGTCGTTGTCCGCGTTACCGTACATTTCGTCGCCGGCACGACCACCAACCATGGAGTCGTTACCTTCGCCGCCACGCATGGTGTCAGGTGCACCCTGCTCAGCAAGACGATCGATGAAGTCACCGTACATGTCGTCGTCACCACGATCACCGTACATGTCGTCACGGCCAGCGCCACCAAGCATAGTGTCGTCGCCTGTGCCGCCACGCATACGGTCGGAACCGTCGTTGCCTTCCATGTAGTCGTCACCACGGTTACCGAAGAGACAGTCGTTGTCTTCGTTGCCGTACATCTCGTCGTCACCGCCACCACCGTGGAGGTGGTCACGACCGGTGTTACCGTACATCAGGTCATTGGCGTTTTCACCGAACAGCTCATCGTTGCCGCCCTGGCCCCACATGGTATCGTTACCGGTACCACCGCGGATCAGGTCGTTGCCTTCTTCCTGGAAGAAGTCAGAGTCATAGTCCTCTGGGCAATCAACTTCACGGTCGCCAAGCTGCTCAGCGTGCACTGGAACAGCGGAGTTACCGTTTGAGGAGTAGTACGAGGAGTTCCACAGGCCTGGGCCGTTGTCACCCCAGAGCATGTCGGACTGTGCGCCACCCTCGATAACGTCGTTGCCGCCGCCACCTTTGATCAGGTCGCGATGTGCGCCACCGTTAACGTCGTCGTCGCCTTCGCCACCGTTCATGGTGTCTTGGCCACGGCCACCCTGCATCAGGTCGTTGTCAGCTTCGCCGTCCATGAAGTCGTTGCCACCCTGGCCATCCATGGTGTCGTCGCCGTCACCACCAAGCATGGTGTCGTTGCCGTCTTCTTCTTCGTCTTTTGAGCCTGGGTTGCTGTCTGCACCGAAGTCCAGATCTTCGCCGTCGGCCTGACGCTCGTCACCGAACATCTCGTCATCGCCGGTACCACCAATTACGAGGTCGTCGCCGATGCCGCCAGCCATACGGTCGTTGCCGCCCTGGCCGTGCATTTTGTCGTTACCGGAACGGCCATACATTGTGTCGTTGCCATCGGTTTCGGACTCGCCGGACTGACCGTTGTCACCCCACATGCAGTCGTCGCCACCTTCGCCGTCCATGCAGTCATTGCCTGCATCGCCGTAAAGGTAGTCGCCGTCGTCGCCTTCTGGGTTGTCGCCAGCTGTGTCGCCGAAGATTACGTCGTCGCCGTTGCCGCCGAACACGCGGTCGGAGTCTTCACCACCGAGCAGAGTGTCGTCGCCGTTTTCGCCGTCGATGTAGTCGCAGCCTTCTTCGCCGTCGATCCAGTCGTCGCCGTCGTCGGTCAGGCGCGTGTTGTCACCACCGAACAGGTAGTCGTCACCGTTGCCGCCGAGGATCGCGTCGTCACCAAGACGACCTTCGATGTAGTCCTGGCCTTCTTCGCCGTTCAGGCGGTTGTTACGCTCGTTGCCGTAAACAGCGTCGTCGCCGTGACCCGCTTCTGCGTTGTCAGCTGCGTTGTCGTTGTTCAGGTCGATGATGTTCGCGTCGGTACCGCCGCGCTCTGTGTTCTCATCGTTAAAGTTGATGTCATCTTTGTCGTCGCTATAGATGATATCGCACGTTGGATCGCATACTTCCCAATCTGGGTTGAATGTTGGATCTGACATTATACTACACTCCATTAAATAAGGCGGGGTCAGTAGCAGATAACCACTGATGTAAATGTAACCCCCCCGGGTACCCCCGACACAACGTCAGGGCTTCGATACAAAGACGGTCCCCCGTCTTGACGTTAAGAAACCACTAATGCAGTCGCTTAACTGCCCCCATTTGGGGATAAAAATGCCTTAAAGTTGCCAAATTGCGTTTCCATTTCAGAAACAATAGAAAATACTGTTTCCCTTACGGGTTCCTGAAACGCTGCTCCAGCCAGAATGCCACCTAAAATCAGGGCACTGGCCAGAATTGCGCCGCGCAACCAGCGACGCTTTGGTTTGGCGGTATCCGCAACGACATCTGCCATTGCAGCACGCAATGCGGGCTCAAATTCAATCCGCAAAGCGCCTTCCATCCGGTCGACCGCCTCTTCCATGGTGTCAAGGCGTTCTGACAGGATCTGACGATCCTTGTCGGCCTTGTTGACATACATCTCACCGATACCCTGATTGAGGGTTTCGAACATCTTGACGAACCGCTTGTGCAGCTCAACCAGGTCGTGCTGCCGCGCGATGGCCTGATCGCCTGTCACCAGAAATTTCTTCAGCGCAAGCATGTCTGCTTCTGTCAGCGAACGTGTCGATGCAACGCCAGATTTGACCGGCGCGGCTTTCGCAAGCGCTGGTTTGTTCGCGGCATCAACCGGCTTGTCAGCTGGCGTGCCTTTATATGTGTCTTGTCCACTCACTTGGTTCATGATGCCCTCCCTACAGATGACTGCCAAGTAAGAACATGGGCCATCTCGGCGCGGTTCCCCATATCCAACTTGGAAAGGACCCGCTTTGCGTACGTGTTATAAGTCTGTTCCTTGACGCCCGCGATGGACGCCGCCTTGCGATTGGGCAGGCCCAGCTGCATCAGCGCGGCAACCCGCGATTCAGCAGGGGACAACCCCATCTTCTGTGCAAGCATCTCGATCCGCTTGATATCCGGCTGACACGGCAGGATCGCAATGATCAGCGGCGTGTCATGGGCCGCACAACGGTATTGAGAGAGCGACAGAGGCAACCGGCCACCGGCACAGTTGCCTTCAAGAAACAGAATGAACTCATCATTATTGCCTTCAGGCACCGCCAAACACTCGCGCATGGCGACGTTCAACGCTTTACTGTCAGCCGTGTTTGCCAGCTTCAGCTGACCGGCCGCATCAACAACAACATCACCTTGATCCAGAACCTCACGCCCTGCGGCGTTTGCTTCCAGAATGGTGCCGTTTGCATCCAGAACCATCACGGCAGAGTCGGTCTTGTTGGAGATCGTCCAGAGCAACGCGCTGCTGACTGCCTCCCCTTCGCCACTTTGAAGTTCACTGATGCAATCTTCGCGCAGGTTCCGCCAAATGGCAGCCAGCACGTCTTTGCAGTGGGCGTCATGCACACCGCCGTCCTGTTGCAGCGCGATCAGATCAACCGCGCCATCCGCATAGGTACACCGGAAAAGCACCCAGGTGCCGTCGGTGGTAAACCCATGGGTCCAGGACCCATCCTTGCCGTCTACGTCGATCGCGCGAAAATCAGCAATCGCTTCGGGCTGGCCCACATGACGGAGCTTGCCCGTCATCGTGCCAGCACCTTGCGCGGCTGTGTCTTCAATCGTGGTCAGGCAGACGTTGGCGTTCAGCGCGTCAAATCGCACGAAAGCCTTCTTTGTAAGAGTTGTTAAAGATCTTTTAAGCGAATTGGAAAAGACAAAATGTTCGGTCCCCACCGCAGACCTTGGTAAAGTGCTCATAAATTCCCCCGGTGCACTCGATTTGGATAACACTAAGTTAACACAGGGGAAGGAATCCCGCCCGAACGCAAAGGGTGTAGACAAATCACACGGAAACTCACGGTTATGTGCAATTTTGTCAAAAATTGGCCGATGGTTCTACCTCAAACGGCGTAAAACCGCTCAAGATTCCCAACCGGGGGTTGAAAAACCGTAACGAACGGTGGATTTCCGCCAGTGCAATAAGGCAGAAACATATCGTTTCCAAAACGGACACAAACCAGAAATATATGGGAAATCAAAAACTTAATTAAAATATGCCAGCAAAATGTGGCAAAAACTTAGCCAAAAGACCTAGAAGCGGCCAAGCCGCCACGACACCGCCTTAACTTTGACCAGACAAGTGTTGTATCTTTTTTCTAGCAGCGGAACCCCCAAATGGGGACGTCCGAATTACGCAAAAGCTTTTTAGGCAATTTTTTGCCATCAGACGCCGTTTTAGTGAGCGGAATTTAGGGGGGAACTGAGGTGTCAGTTCATATTGTCGGCGGTAGTGAAATGATGCGGGATCTGTTCGCATCAATCTGCGCCAAGTTAAATTTCGACGTCGGCCAGTGCCTGAATGAACTGGCCGCGCTTGATGATGTTGACGCGTCTGACGTTATCTTGCTTCACAGTACATGTCGTGATGCCTCTGCATGCAATGACATCACACAGTTGAAAGAACGGTTTGCCCAGGCGCGTGTTCTTGTGGTCACAGATCGGGATGTACCGATGGATGTGCAGAACCAACTCAGCATGGTTGCAGAGGCGGTTTTGTCTGAACAGCGCTCTGCGGATTCGCTCGCCGCGGCACTGACGGTTGTTCATGAGGGATACCGATTGGTCCGTGCGGCAGCACCACATCATCCGCACCCATCCCAGATGAACGTCGGCGCCATGCGGGACCGTGCATCAGATGAAGACATTGCCAAAGCCAACGCGGCAGCCATCCGGCTATCGGCCCGTGAAAGTGCCATTCTGGAGAAGCTTGTGGATGGCGGAACCAACAAGGATATCGCCAATCAGCTTGGGATCTGCGAAGCAACCGTGAAAGTCCACCTGCGCGCCTGCTATCGCAAGATTGGCGCAAAAAACCGGACCCAAGCCGCGATGTGGGCAGCGCAACAGCTTTAGACTTCAGCTTTCCAGATCGTCGAACACACCCGGCGCCATCTCTTCCCAAAAGGCAAAGATAGCACGCGCATTCAAAGCGCTGGCCCAGCCAAGCCGCGCGAAATCCTCACGATCCAGCTCGCTTTCGAGCTGCGACAGAAAAAGCCGCCGATCTGCATCCCGTTGGGTGGGGTTCCGCCCTGCCACAACATCGCGAACCCGCTCCATGCGCTGCGCCCTGCCCCGCCGCTCCATGGCGCGCGTCCGTGCTTCGGCCTCCGCCTCGGCTTCAGCCGCGACCTCTGCCGCCGCACGGGCCTGGGCGGCAGCACGTACCTCAGCCGGCACTTCGACCGGCGTTGCTGCGGGCTTGTAGTCATGACGAATGGCGGCGTTGAGGTAACGGGCGGGATCTTCAACTCCGTCTTGCTCGGCAACCAGTTTCAGTTTCGTCGCGACATAGTCTTCGCCATGCTGCGCAATCCATTGCCGTGCCAAACGGTCGGACACCCCCTGCCCCATCAACTTGGCATAGATGTCTGAATTTCGTGTGCCCGGCGCATCATCCAGATCGAACATCGCAAGCTGGGCATTCTCCTTGATCTTGAACCGGACTTCCGTGACCGTCCTGCCCTGCTTTCGAAACTCTGGTGTGACCTCGATGTTTGAGGCTTTGTTCACCTCCGCAACGGAGGGTTTGATGATCTTGGCATTGAGGTGTTTGAAGGTCTGATAATACGCGCTCTCTTCCACCCCCATCAGACGCCGAAACAGATCAAGCTCCCACCATCCTGTGCTGCCCGTGCGGACAAACCGATAGCAATTCTCATACAGCGCCAAGGCATGACCGCTGGAGAAACGTTTTTGAATGTTCAGATTGATCAGCGCAAAGACCTTCGGGTCATGCAGTTTTTCAGCCAAGGCGGGAGAATATGCATATTCGCAAACACCGCCCTTCAGCTTGGCATATGACAAGAGTGCGGACACACCCCATTCCTGATGCCCTTTCGCATCCAGCATATCCCATTCCGCAACGGTTTCAGCCAATCCCCGCAGGGCGTTTTTGAGCGTGTCCATATCGTTGGATTGATATCCGATCATCAGACACAGTGTTCGTGCATCTATCCGATGCTTCTGTTGAGAAACCAATCCGTCATAGGCATTCAGCAACAGCACATTCGAAAGCTTACGCTGCAAAAGCGTCAGCTTGCCGGACACATGTATCGCGGCGACGTTCTTCTTGACCGACTCACGTTTGAGCGCGCCGGTCAGCCGGGTGATATTGCCTGCGTGGTCATTCATTCGCGATGGTTCTCGCACTGCTCGATTAGATACAGTATGCCACGCAAAGGTACCTCGGCTCAAGAAGCATTCAGGTACCCTTTTGCGGGATGGGCTTGATCCCGTAGATGGGTACCCAATTGGGTCCACCGCTCCTGTAAATGGATACCTTTGGACCTTTGTGACCGTAACAGGGAGAATCAGAACAGGAAAAAACAGGCTCTAATCCGTCGTGTTAGGACCATCCTGCGAATCGGTGCCTCACATCCTGCGCCTTGGGTCCCTTGTTCCCGTATTCAGGTACCGTTCGACCCGTATCCAGGTACCGTCCATCCTGTATCTGGGTGCCAAACTGCATGCAACTCATTGGTTTATATAAGTGTTCCGCACAGAAACTATCTAAAGCTCATAAAGAATCTCAACATATATGTCTGTCTTTCTGAACTCCGATTAAGAAAGATATGGGGTCTGATCATGGAAAGCGCTTTATTTAGGCTCTGATTCTGCCCTCAAGGCGCAAAGGTGATTCCCCTTGTTCGACTGATGTGCGATAGTTTTGGCATAAACACCAAAAACACCTCACATCATAAGAGGACGCGGGCATGAGCAGAAAACAAGACACCTACACCCCTCCCTATCAAAATCTGGATCCAGCAACATCAGGTGCCCGTCTGGGCGCTCCGGTGGACACGGCCCGATTCGCCAAAGCGGCAAGTTTTTGTGAGCGGGGCCGGAGTGATTTGGCAAAGCGTGGGTATTCACCAGATGGCAAAAAGCGCCTGCGCAAATTCTCCACCTGGGAGATTTGCCGCTACCTCATCCCTGTGGCGCCTGCCCATCTGCGTCGTGTCCTGAAAGGCAATCCGGATCTGCCACAGGGAGAAGGCGCTGGGGGATCAAAATGGTTCACGCTGGAAGAGGTCCTTTCGCTGCGAAACCACTTCTCCAAAGAAGGGATGGCCTCAAAGGAATACCGCCCCTACCGCCCAGAAGGTGCACCGGCGAAAGTGACGGCCGTCGCGAATTTCAAAGGCGGCGTTGGGAAAACCTCTACAGCCGCGCATCTGGCAATGGCGGCTGCTCTGGACGGCTACAAAGTGCTGGTGATTGATCTTGATAGCCAGGGATCAATGACCTCCATCCTTGGCGGCAAGGTGGAGGATGAGTGGTCAACAGTCTTTCCTTTGCTGGCCAAGGACTACGCGCAACATGTTGGACAGGAAAACATTGTTCGAGCAGCTGCTGGCGAAGCCCCCCTGCCCCTTGATGAAACCCTTCGAGAAGCGCTGACGGTTGAGGCAAAGGATGTCATTCAACCAACCCACTGGCCCAACATTGATCTGATCGGGGCGCAGCTCAACCTCTATTGGGCGGAGTTTCAGGTGCCGGTCTGGCGGATGGGTGCGCGGGGTTGGCCCCTGTGGGATGCGCTGAGCAACTTCCTTGAAAACGAGGGCATCCTGGAGGCGTATGATGTTATCATCCTCGATACCCCGCCAGCCTTGGGGTACCTGACCATCAACGCCCTGGCGGCGGCAGATATTCTATTGGTGCCGCTTGGGGCGTCGTTTCTGGAGTTTGATTCGACCGGGCGGTTCTTTGATATGCTCTATTCGACCTTCGCCAGTATTGAGGAAGGCGAGAATGCGGGGCGCCGAAAGGCGGGATTGCCGGAGGTGAAGTTCGAGTGGGACGTCGTTCGCGCGTTGATCACGCGGTTCGATGCCAATCAGCAGACTGATCTTGCCAATGTCATTCAGGCCTATTTTGGGGATTTCATGAATGCGTACCGTCAGGAGTTCACAGCTCTTGTCGGTCAGGCCGGTGAGCAAGTGAACGGGATTTATGAGGCAGATTACCGGGAGTTCAACCGGGACACCTACGTGCGGGGCCGTGAGGCCTTTGACCGGACTTATGCGGAGTTCAAGGAAATGCTGATCGGAACGTGGTGGCGGGATGAGCAGGAAATGAAAGCATCTGAGCAGGAGGCAACATCAGATGGCTAAACGTCGTAGATTGGAAGCGCCAAGTGCCGCGCAACTGGATGAGCTTGAGAAGGGTTTCGCGCGCGAAA
>NZ_CANMQS010000013.1 GCF_947500075.1 uncultured Sulfitobacter sp.
GCACGGGGGCAGGCGGTCAGAGGAGTGAGTTTACAAGCCTTCTCAGTGCCTTTTCTTCGTGGTTCTGATTTGGTCGAACTGTGGCAATTTGCGGACAGGTGGCTAAAATCCGCTTATAAATTGGCCTTAAATCAGGGGTTTGGCGGCCTTACGCCGGGCGCATGACCAGCGCATGCAGGCTGGGCACCTGCACAGGGGCGGCGTAGCTGCACGTGATGGCGCGCGTCACCGCGGGCCCTGCGGGCTGCACCGACCAGCCGGCGTGGATGGCCATGTTACCTGCGGCAATCGGCGCGGTGCTGGTGGTGTCCAGATCAAAGCTGGCGCTGGTCGCAGGGCCCGACAGGCTGCCCGAAGCCGCAAAGACCAGATCACCCGCTGCCGCATCCACATCCAGGTTCAAAGCGGTGTGACCTGTGCCGGTCTCCAGCCTGCGGGCAAAGCCTGCGGGGGTGGCCAGCCCTGCGCGCGCGCCATAGACGGGCAGGGCGACAAAGCCCAACTGCCCGCTGCGCGGAATGCTGTCAAAACGCACATCCACATCCCCGGTGGTCCCGTCCGGCACAGATCCGGTGAACAGGGTCAGCCCGCACATGCTGTTGCCAAAGCTGGGAAAGCCCATGCGCATCATGTCCACACCGCCCACCTGCACCGACAGGGGCTGCGGGCCGAAGTTGCCCCGCACCACCAGCGCCAGCACGATCTGCCGGTCTGCCGCAGGGGTACCAAGGGCGACAGTGCTGACCTGGGCCGTCAGGCTCGCCGGCAGATCATGGCGCGCCAGCGCACCTGTGGTGATCACGCCACCCTGTGAAAGGCTGGTGTTGGCCTCCGCCGCCTTGAACCCCGCATGATACTGCGCCCCGAACCGCGTGGCCGATGCCGCATCCAGATGCAGCCCGTCCGACAGCGTCGCCTCCACCGGGCTGGAAGGGTCGGCATAGCCGGTAAAGGCATGGGTGTTGGGCATCGCCTGCACCGCGTTCTGGATGGCGCTGGTGTCATAGGTCCCGGTGACGTTCAGGAAATGCCCGCCCAGCACGATGGGCGTATCCGCCGTGGCCCAGGTGATGTCGCTGCGAAACGCGGTGACAAAACTGCTCAGCGCGCTGGCATAACCTGCCCGTGCGGCAGGGGTCTTGGCGTCTGCCTCCCCCTGATGCCACAGGATGCCTTTGAGCACCGATCCCGCCGGCGCCGCGGCAAGGGCCGCGTTCACCCGCGCGACAGCCTGCGCATAGACCGCGTCACCGGGGTTCCATTCATCATCCTCAAAGCCGGTGCCGCCCCGGCCGGCACCAATCAGGCGCAGGGTCACGCCGGGGTTTTCGGCCAGATAGCTGGCGGCAAAGGCGCGCGCAAAGCCGAAGTTGGCGCCTGTAGCGGGCCGCGCGATGGCCTCGGGCTCCGCCACCCCATGGGACAGGCGCGATCCAATCGCCCCCCAGGTGTCATCACTGCGCCATTCCATCACGCCTGCCGGAAAATCCCCGCCATCATCCGCCGCCCGGCCGACACTGTTGGATTGCCCGGCCACGACGAAGACATGGGATGTCGGTGGCGGCGGTGGGGTCTCCCCGGTCCCGCCCCGCTGCTGGTGGTTCATAGACATCCCGATCCCGATCATGGCGCATCCCTTTGGCTCAAATGATCCGGGGCCATGGGTGAAATCTCAGGCCTGTCGGATCAGAGCGGCGGGTTATACGCCAGCTTTGGGGTCTGTTGCCTGTTGCGGTGCGAAAGAACGGTGATCGGGTGTGCGTTTCAGGGCCGCTCCACCGCGCCCAGATCGGGTTTGGCCCCGCGCAGATGGCCAAAAAGATCCCGCGCCGGCGCATGGGTCGGGGCGGCGGCATCCACCAGCCCGCCATCGGCCTTGGGGGTGAAATCCCCCGCGTAAGGGGCTTCAAGCCGTCTGGCGGGGTAGCGTTCGACCAGGTTCTGGCGGTTGGTGAGGGACTGGGTTTCCTTGGTGAGATTGTATTTGGGCGCAATGTTGTTGGCCACGACCATCCGGCGGGAGGGCCGCCCGTCGCCATGGCTGAACACCCCGATCCAGGGGCGGTCCACCCCGGCTTCATCGCGGTGCAGCACGGTGTTGTTGGTGATGGTGCTGTTGATCCCGCCATAGACCGATATGCCGTGATAGGCCGATACCATCACCAGATTATTGGTGATGCGCAGCCCCTCAAACATCCCGTCAAACAGCCCGATCCCTTGCAGATCACAGACCAAAGCCGGGGCCGTGCGGCCGCGCCATTCAAGGATGATGTTGTTCTCGATGGTCAGGTTTTTCAGTGTGCCGGTGCCGGGGCGGCCATCCGCACCCACCGACCAGGCCTGAATGCCGTCGTCGTGGTGATCGTCAAGCTTGATGCAATCCTCGATCCGGTTGCCCCGCACAACCACATTGTCTGTCGTCACGTTGATCCCGTCCTGGCTGAAGCCCCGGATCACATTGCCCTCAATCCGCGCCCCTTTGCCTGTCACGCCGATCCCGCCGCCCAGCCCTGTGAAGGTACTGCTCAGCACGGCACTTTGTGTCCCACGCAACAGGATGCCGGCCCTGCGCGCCTTGAGCCAGGTGCCACGAGACCAGCCTGGATAGGTTTGCGCATTCTCCCGCCCACGGACATCCAGATTGCGAAACGTGATGCCTTGCGTGCTGCCCGTGGCAAGGATCATATGGCCTGTCTCTGCGGGGGGAGGTTGATCTGGCCAGACCTGTAGCCCGTCAAAGATCAGGTTTTCGCTGCGATCCACCACCAGACCTGTGATCCGTGCCTGTGCGCCCGTCGCAGGCCGGATCGTCACGGCACGGTTAAACCGCACACCTTTGATTGTGATCTTGCCATGGTTCCCAGCCTGCAGGGCAATCTCGTCACCTGCGGACACAGCCCCTGCCTGCAACAGCGCCCCCAGCGAGGGCCATACCCCGTCGCGGGCTGTGGCACCGGGGGGGGCAACCTGATGGATATCCGCCCAAAGTGCCTGTGCGGGCAACAGGCACAGCAGTGTGACACTCATCCTTTTCATGACGGTGATAAAACGCTGCCATCCGAACCTGTGCATCTTGTCTTCCTTCCAGCAAAAGGTCGCGAAACCACCCCGGATTAACCGCATTTTCCAATGATAATGGCAAGGCGTCCCAGCTGTCTGTGTCTCATCGCTTGTCATAGAATGCGGGTGCAGAATGTGGCATAGCAAAACAAACGTCGCGGAAAGGCATCATGCCCAAGTATACCCGGTTTCCCCCTAAAGAGGTCACACAGCCCGCTGTCACGCCGCCTCCTGAAGAACGGGAGAAGCCGGTTGCACAGCCACCTGCGCGCCGCGCTGTGATCAATGCAGAAGAGAAATCCCTCAACTGGCTTGTACCGCTTTTGATGTGGAGCCTGATCATCCCGGTGATCGTGAACCTGGGGCCCTTGCGGCTCAGCCCCAACCGTTTGATCCTGGTTTTGAGCATCGTGCCCTTGGTGGTCCTGTGGCTTACCGGCTCTGCAGGACGTATCCGGACGGCAGATATTCTGGTCATCTTCAGCAGCCTTTGGTTTGCCCTCAGCCTTATCATCTATGGCGGCGCGCCCTTTATCGAAAATGCAGGCATCACGGGCATTGAAATGTTGGGGCCCTATCTGATGGCGCGCTGTTTCATCCGCACCGAGGCGCAATATGCAAAACTGATCCGCACCCTGTATTGGATCGCGGCGGTGCTTGCCCCCATTGCGGCGATTGAATCTTTTACCGGTATCCGTGTGCTGCGGGCCCTGTTCGATCCGCTGTTCGTGACGTTCCCTTATGGCAGCAACGTCAGGTGGGATCTGATCCGGGCGCAGGCAGGCTTTGAACACCCGATCCTCTTTGGATGTTTCACAGCGTTTTTGTTTTCACCGATCTACTTTTCCCTGCGGCTGCGCATGTCGGCTGTCAAAGCGTTTATCGTGGCGTTGCCGGTCCCTATTGCGACGTTCTTTGCGCTTTCGATGGGGGCGTATCTGGGGCTGATCATCCAGTTCATGTTGATCGGCTGGGCATTCATGACCCGCAAACTGACGAAGCGCTGGTATATTTTGTCAGGGTTGGTTCTGTTTGCGTATGTTTTTGTCGATGTCCTGTCCAACCGCACACCGTTTGAGGTTTTCATCAGCTATCTGACATTTGATGTCAGTACAGCCTATTGGCGCGTGCTGATCTTTACCTTCGGGGTCCAGAATGTCTGGGCCAATCCAATATTTGGCATCGGGCTGGGGGACTGGTTCCGCCCCGATTTCATGTACAGTTCCAGCGTCGACAATTTCTGGCTGGTGATGGCCATGCGCCATGGCATTCCCGGCTTTGCGCTGATTACAGGGGCCTATCTTGCTGTGATGACCGCCCTCATCCGCAGCAAGCCGTCACAGACATCCGTTCAGGTCCATCGGCGGGCATTGGTGTTTTCGCTGATCGGGCTGGGCGTTGCGATCATTACCGTGCACCTGTGGAATGCGACGTTCGTGTTTTTCATGTTCATGCTGGGGGCTGGGGTCTGGATGGCGGACGCGCCGCAGGCTGAAGAAGATCCCAAAGGGGCCAAGACACCGTCTCAGCCGACAGGACGTTCTGTCACTGCACGCGCGGCACCGCCGCACCCCGCCACATCGCCCGCAGCGTCGGATCGAACCCGCTCACCCGCAGCACGCAGATCATCAACACCCCCTTGAAAAAGAGGACGGCAATAAAGGTGGCGCAGGCGGCTCCCATCATGCCGTAGATCGGGATCAGGGTCAGGTTCAGGGTCAGATTTACCACCAAGGCGGCAAGGGAGACCATCAGCACCAACCGCTCATGGCCCAGTGTGATGAGAATAACCACCACAGGCCCGCATAGGATACCAAGCATCTGTGCGACCACCAGCACCCGCAACACCGGCGCGGCAGGCAGAAAATCAGCCCCAAAAAGACCCATGTAAAGGCTGGCCCCCAAGCCCAGCACGACACAGATGCCGCCCCCCAACAGGGCCGCAAGCTGTGCGCCTTGCGTGATCAGCCGTTGCCCTTCGACATGTGCAGCGTCTTGATCTTCTCCGGCGAGCGTGCGCGACAGCATCGGCCCCAGCACCTGCATCGCCACACTATTGGCAATCAGCATCAGATCCGCCCCCCGTGAGGCAGCCCGGTACCGCCCCACATCCGCCGCCTCCGCCAGCACCCCGATCATCAGCACATCCAGATTGGTCTGCATCTGGCTTGCGAAAGTCATCACCAGCAAAGGCAAAGACGCCGTCAGCCACAACTTTGGTGTGAACTGTCTGCCGCCTTGACCGGCATCCCCGGCAGGCAACGCCGCCAGCGCCCGCCGCGCCAACAGGATCATGCACATCAGCACCGCCATGCCGACCATCACCGACAGGCCGAACACCTCCCGCGCCCCCAGCTCAAACCCCAGATAGATCGCCAGACCCAGAACACTCAGAAACACCACCTGCCGCAGCAAGGTCTCCATCAGCTGCGATTGCACCACCCGTTGAAACCCTGCCAGCAGGGCCGAGACGTTCAGGATCAGCGCATGTACCGCGATGCCCGCCACCAGCCAGCCTGCGGCAATCGGCAGGACCAGCCGCCCGCTGCCTTCCAGCCAGAACAGCACCGCCGCCACAATCGCGCACAGGGTCAGGATCAACCCGAATTGCAGCGTCAGAAACCCGCGCAGCAACCCGGTCTGCCCACGCACCACGAAACGCGGCAGTTCGCGCACCGACAGCTGTTCCATCCCCAGGCTCATCAGAATGCCTGTGATCACCACGCAGGTGAAAGCGTAGGTATAGACGCCAAAAGCCTCCACCCCCAACAGCCGCGCGATCACAACAGAGCCCAGAAACTGCAAGCCAAGCCCGGCGATGCGGATGCCGAAATTGCCGCTCACACGGCGGCGGAACGAAGACATGGGTCTGGGCGTGTCTGACGGGTCGCTCATCAGGGTGTTTTCCTCATTACCCGCCGGGTTGTGAACACTTTATTAACCATAAGCGCCTTTGCTGACCCCGGACAGAGAGGGGACCGCGCCGCCTGTGGCGCTTGAAACACCCTCCAGACAACTTGGCAAGGGAATGCGCGTTATGGTGCAAGGGACGGACACCCGGATTTTCGTGATGGGATGCTCACGCGGGGGGACCACCGTGGTGCAGCGCAGGCTGGCGGAGAGGCTGAACCTCTATACCCTGCCGGAGACGCGGTTTTTCTCCAACCTGCTGGGCAACGCGGAAGAGCGGCTCTTTCCCCAGACCGCACGGCCCCGGCCCCCTGTACGCAAGTTCACCTCCGGTGTGCGTGAAAAACTCGGGCGCAGCACCGGGCGGGAACATGTCCACCTTGAAGGCATCACCCTGCCACGGGCGCGCAAATGGACGCGGGTGCAGCAGCGCACGGCGCAATTTGTGGCCGGGCTGGACCGGGCGGCGGTGGCCGGCGGGCACATCGGCTGGCTGGAGAAATCACCGACCCACACCCATTACGCAGCTGACATCCACCGTCTGGTGCCGGAGGCCTGGATGATCCACATCATCCGCGATCCGCGTGATACGGTTGCCTCCATCTGGGATGCTGCACAGCGCTACGGTGATCCCTGGGGCGTGATCTATGACCGGATTGAGCGGGCCGTGGACAAATGGAACGCCGCCACCCGTGCTTCTGCCGCGATGGTGGGCGCGCGCCGCCAGATCTTCATGTCCTACCAGCAGTTCACGGAAAATCCCCGGACCGCCCTTGACCATATTGCCCGGACCATTGGCGTGCCCCAAAGCCCCGTGTCCGCCGCCCGGACCCGGATCGCCACCCCGTCAGAACCCTGGAAAGCCGATGCGCTGGCCGCACCGATCCATCCGGCACGCTCCAAATGGCGCAGTGCGCTGACGGGGGCAGAACGCACAGCGGTCGAGGCGCAGCTTTGCCCGCAGGCGCTGGCCTTTCTGGACAATCTGACCCGGCAGCCCCTGATGGAGGCGCCGCGCCATGTTGCATGAGCCCATTGCCCATCCCGATCTGGCGCGGGGCGGACCGGTTCAGCGCTGGGATGATCTGAGCTTTTCCATCATCCTGCCCGTCTACAACCGCGCCCATAGCATCGGGGCCGCTCTCACCTCCCTGCTGGCGCAAACCCGACCGGCGGAGGAGATCATCGTGGTCGATGACGGCTCCACCGATGATCTGGAGGCTGCCCTTGCGCCCTATCGTGCGCATGTCCGGCTGATCCGTCAGGCCAATGCCGGTGTGGCTGCTGCGCGCAATGCAGGGGCTGCGGCGGCGCGGGGGGGCTGGCTGACGTTTCAGGATTCCGATGATCTCTGGACGCGGGACCATCTGGCCACCGTGGTGCGCGATCTGACCCATGCACCCGGTGACACCGTCGCGCATCTGGGTGATGTGACCTATACCGGGGACGGCTATGTTGAGCAGTTGTTCGCCATCAAGAACCGGACTTTCCCGCAAGACCATGCGGAACGCATCGCAGACCCGCTGCCGCTGGTGATCTCCGGCATGACCCTGCAAGGGGCGGCTGTCCGGCGGGACGTCTTTGCCCGGCTGGAAGGCTTTGATGCGGGCATGCGGATGCTGTCGGACACCGCGTTCTTTTGCCAGCTGGCGCTGGAGGGACCTTTCGCAGTGACCGGCCATACACTGGCCGAGATCCGCAGGCTGCCCGGCGACGCAGAGGCCATCACCAGCCTGCACCGCAAGAACGCGGTCTATGCCCGGCAGATGCACGTGCGGGGCCTGGCGGCATTGGCGGCGCGCAGGTTGCCTTCGGGACAACAGAAACTGGCCGACCGCGCTCTGTCCGGGGCGGAATTCCGTCTGGCGCAGGCCCTGCATGGCCGTGATCCGCGCGCTGCCCGCGCGCTGTTGTGGCAGGCCGCCCGGCGCCATCCCTCACCCCTCAAAGGCTGGATCAAATCCCAGATCGCCGCTATCATGGGGGCTCCCGGCTACCGCTGGGCTCTGTCCGACAGCAGTCTGGACCGCAGCTAAGAAAGAGCGATGTGCGCGACCCTGATGATGTGCTGGCCGATCTGTGCGTGATCGCCCTTGTAAATGATGATGCGAGCCTTGCGCACAACCTTGAGACCTCTGACCTGCTGACCCGCCAGGGCGTGCCGCTGCATATCGAGCGTGGGGCGGCTTCGGCCTCCATCGGCTACAATGCCGGTCTGGATGCCACGACGGCGGGCATCGTGGTGCTGGCCCATCAGGACGTCTATTTCCCCCCCGGCTGGCATGTGCATCTGGCCCGCGCCATCGCGGATGTGGAGCGGATCGACCCCGATTGGGCGGTGCTGGCGCCTTTTGGCATGTGTGCGGAGACGGACGCGCATATCGGTGATGTCTGGTCCACCGGCATCAGCCGCCGGGTGGGCGAACGGGTCAGCGCACCCCGTGCGGTGCAAAGCGTGGATGAGCTGGTGATCGTGCTGCGCCGCGCCTCCGGCCTGCGGTTCGATCCCGCGCTGCCGCGGTATCACCTCTATGGCACCGATCTGGTGCAGATGGCCTGGGCGGCGGGCAAGGGCGCCTATGTGGCCGCGATGCCGGTGGTGCACAACGATGATTTCAAAGCGGCTTTAGGCGCGGATTTCACCGAGAGCTATGCGTTTGTGCGGCGCAAATGGCAGGCGGTGCTGCCGCTGCGGACGCCTGTTTTGTGGGTGACCAAACGGGGGTTCGGGTTGCTGCGCTACCGGTTCCGGGCTTGGCGGGGGCTGTCGAAACGGCGGGCTCTGGCGGGGGATACAAGTGTCTCACCGAAGGTTTATGCGGTGCAGTGTGGGTGGGAAGACGCGGGGTGAACGCCTTGGCAGAACATGACATCCAGAGCGAAAGACATGTGAGTTCATATTTATCATAATCCGCATTACTGGTGGTATCGCTCACAGCCCGGCACATTCTAAACTGGGTTGCGACATTTCCCCTATCTTTCTGAAAAGCAAGGAGAATGAAAGATTGCGCACGCGGCGAAATGATTAGACATTGCAAAGTTGGAGTAGATTTACAGACTTTGGGGAAAGAGGTTGAAGTTAACGATATTCCTTATCGCGCTGATATGCTGCGCAAACCCTGCAAAGAGTCAGATCGCGAACCTCCTCGGATGCCCTGTAACAGCTGATTTGAATGATGGTATTGTCTTCACTGACCCTGCCCGCCAAGGAGAACTCGACCAAAGATATCGACGTCTTGAAGGACCATACATCGGCGTAAACTACGTGAATGGCATTTTCCCGGATGGAACCACCGTCAGCTATTCGGGCCTTTTCACATACAAACATTGGCGTAAAGGCGAAGTCATTCAATACGAAGAACCACAGACCGACTTAACTGAGATTCTCGAGTTTAAGGCCGGATCAACACATTCATTCGAGAGCATTCGGTATAACCCTCAAACGCCTGACCGTAAGTGGCACATCTCGGCAGAATACCGGATCGAAACAGCAGAAGATTTCAGCATTGGCCGATGCTCTTACACCGCCGTGCAAATCTCTCGCGAGGGGACCCTCACTTTACCAGACGGCAAAACAAAACGAGATCGGGAGAGGTATATCTTCGTACCAGAGCTCCTTCTGAAAGTATCAGGTACCGGGGTCGGATGGGGCGACATTTCAAATGTTCGGAAGCGCACCATACTTGATGGGAAGAAATGGCCGTTCTCCAGTAACGCAGCGGACGTGCTGCGCGACTAGCAACTGTATTTCTCAGAGGTTCTGAGGTCTCCGCCCTGTTTGGCTTTGCTCCCGCCGCACCCTGTGGTGACATTCCTGCTTTGCAAAACCAGTGACATTTCTACTGGGTTGCAACAATCGCTCACACTGTCGGCCATGCCTCTCCATTGCCCTTTCCAGGCAGAGCAGCGTAAACAGAAAATCACCTGCCCGGCGTGTCACAGGACCAAGCCCATGTTGACGATCCTACATTGTATCTCGGCCTATCCAGATCCCATCGCACCCGAAACGCAGGCTTCTTCTTTGTTGCTGGAACTGACGGCAGACCGCTTCACCCACAATGTTTTCAGTTTCAAACGCGCGCACTGGCGCGGTGACATCACCGCGCTGGCCTTTGACGATGCCGCAGGCAAGGATCACCGGGCCATGGTCTATGGCGCACCACCCAAAGGGTTGCGGCTGGCGCGTACGATGAACCAACTCGCCACCTGGATCATTGCCGATGCGCAGGCGCGCGGGCTGAAGCCCGATCTTGTTCATGCCCACAAGGTCACGATCGATGGTCTGGTGGGTGCGCAGGTGGCAGCGCATTTTGGCGTGCCGCTGGCGCTGAGCGTGCAGGCCAACACCGACACGCGCATCCTGAACGCACGCTGGGATCTACGCGCCACCTTCCGGGATATCTGGCAGGAGGCCGCCGTCATCTTTCCCTTTGCCCCGGTGGCACAGACAGCCGTTGAGGCCCTGATCGGAAAACGTCAGGGAACGGTCCAGATGCTGCCCTGCCCGACCCGTGCTGACAGAATTCTGACCCCCACGCCCCGGACAGCGGAGGCGGCCCCGGTGATCCAGACCGCGTTCAACCTCGCCCATCACGGCAACAAGAACATCAAGACCCTGCTGGAAGCCACGGCGCTGGCCGCCCGAGAGCTACCGGACCTGCGGCTGGATATCCTGGGCGGCGGCGATGCGGAGGCGTTTTTCAAGATCTCGCAGATGTGCGCCCAGATCGCACCCGGACACGCGCGCCTGTTGGGCGCAAGAAAAGGCGATGAGATGCAAACGCTCATGAACCGGGCCACGGCCTTTGCCCTGCCCTCCCACCGCGAAAGTTTTGGCATGGTCTATGCCGAAGCGCTGCTGGCGGGCACGCCGTGCCTGCATTCCAAGGGGCGGGCGATTGACGGCTTGTTTGCTGAAGGCACGGTGACGCTTGGGGTTGATCCCTCAAACCCCGGCGCCATGGCCGAAGCGCTGCTGCGGCTGTGTCGCGAAGAGAGCGCCTTCAAGGCCCGACTGGCGGAGGCCCAGGCCGCCGGGCATCTCAACATCCTGCGCCGCCACACCATCGCGGAACGCTATGGCGCGCATCTGCAGGCCGCGGTTGACGGGATCATGCCGGATGTTGCTTGACCGCCCCCGGCTGGCGGAGCTGCAGGCGCTGGATGTGGATCTGACCATCATTGGCGGCGGGCCTGTGGGTCTTGTCTCCGCTCTGGCCGCACGGGCGGCGGGGGCGCGGGTGCTGCTGCTGGAAAGCGGACGCATGGACCGGGACCCCG
Source organism: uncultured Sulfitobacter sp. (assembly GCF_947500075.1). GTDB lineage: Bacteria > Pseudomonadota > Alphaproteobacteria > Rhodobacterales > Rhodobacteraceae > Sulfitobacter. The sequence continues at coordinate 11,251 of NZ_CANMQS010000013.1, forward strand.
CGATACAAAGCCAATCCGATGACACCATCGACACCCCCGACACCCATCATGCAGGCCCACTGACCACATCACGCAGGCTGGGCGGTGCGGGGCATCTGTGGGGCGGGCGCTGCGTGCCGTTTGATCCGATTGATTTCAGGGGACGCCCCTGGCTGGCGGGCTGTACGGAAGACTGGCCTGTCACAGCCGCGGATCTGGCCCCCTACCTCGCCCCGGCACTGGATTATCTGGGCGCCGGAGAGCCCCTGCTTGAAGACCCGCTGCCTGCGCCGCTGAACACACGTCTGGACGCCGACACGGCCTTCACCGCCCACCGGCTGGAACGCTGGACGGCAGACCCCCGGATTGAGCGGCGTCACATGGCGCAGCTGCGCGCAGACCGGGACCTTTACGTCGCTTTGGGGTGTTCGGTTTGTAGCGCAAAACATACCAAGGACCGGATCACCCATCTGGACGTCTGGACCGAAGCGGAAGGCCGCGCCGCCGCCCTGCCTGTAGGTCAGGTGATCCTAGCCGCGGGCGGGGTGGCTTCCACCCGGTTCCTGCTGGCGTTGCAAGCCAATCACCCGGCATTGTTTGGGGGCGCGCAGGGGCCGCTGGGGCGGTTCTACATGGGCCACGTGAACGGCCAGATTGCGGACATCACCTTTGAGGATGCCGCTCTTCAGGACGCCTTTTGCTATTACACAGACGCCGCAGGCAGCTATATCCGCCGCCGGATCACCCCCAGCGAGCAGACCCAACAGGATCACCAGCTCAGCAACGTAGCCTTTTGGCCGGTGGTGCCGGAAATCTCGGATGCGCGGCACCGCTCGGGTCCGCTGTCGGCTGTCTTTCTGGGGCTGTCGATGCCCTGGCTGGGCCCGCGCCTGATTGCGCAAGCCATCCGGCTCAAGCACATCGGCCCGCCGCCATACCGCCGCCTGCCGCACCTGCGCAATCTGCTCACCGATCCTGTGGGCACGCTTGGCTTCGTACCTGCGTTCATCTGGCAGCGCTATGGCGCGCGCACACGGGTGCCGGGGTTCTTTCTGCGCAATCCCGCACAACGCTACGGGTTGGAGTTTCACGCCGAACATCTGCCAAATGCGACGAGCCGGATCACGCTTGATCCCACCCGCCGCGACCGCACCGGGCTGCCACACGCACGGGTGGATTTCAGGTTCACGCAAGACGATGCCGCTCCCATCCTGCGCGCCCATGAGGCCCTGGAGGACTGGCTGAAGCGGCGGGGGCTGGGGCGGCTCAGCTATCGCTACGGGCCGGAAGTGCCTGCCAGGGGGATCTTCGAGGAAGCCAAACACGGCAATCACCAGATCGGCACGGCGCGCATGGGGCATGACGCAAGCGATGGTGTCGTGGACCGCTGGGGCACGTGCTTTGACCTGCGCAACCTGCATATCGCCTCCACTGCGGTGCTGCCCAGTTCTTCGCAGGCCAATCCAACGCTGGCGGCCGTGCAACTTGCCCTGCGCACGGTGGCGCATCTGCAGCAGACCGGCGCGTTGAGCGGACAGGAGACACCCCATGGATAGACACATCCTTGCCGGTCTTGATGCAGAGGTTTCAGCCCTTGGATTTGGAGCCGCTTCCCTTGGCAGCCGTGTGGGCGCGCGCGCAGGCCAGCGTCTGGTCGCGCAGGCGCTGGCGCAGGGGATTACGTGGTTCGACCTTGCCCCGGCTTACGGCGCCGGGCAGGCAGAGGAGATCTTTGCAGCAGCGATCAGGGGTCAGCGCGACAGGGTGCAGATCTGCACCAAGGTTGGCCTTGCCCCCCCTCCTCAGCCTCTATGGAAACGCGCCGTGTTGCCGGTTGCCCGGCAGGTCGTGCGCAACATCGCCCCTTTACGTGGTCGCATCCGCAAAAGCGGGATCACCAGCAACCGCCCCCTGCCGCTCACCCCTGAGGTGCTCCGCGACAGTCTGGAACGCAGCCTGAGGCGGTTGGGAACGGACCACGTGGACCTCTATGCGCTGCACAATGCCACCCCGGAGGCGCTGGCGGATGAAGCGCTGCTGCGCACGCTCGAAGACCTGCGCACCAGCGGCAAGGTGCGCGCGATTGCCGTGGCATCAGATGGCACCGCTGCCGAGGCCGCCCTCGCGCAGGCCCGGTGCGTGGATGTCGTGCAATGTGCCTTGCAGGTGGCCACCCCCGCATTGGTCAGCCGCGCAGCACAGGCGGGCATGGGAGTGATCACCCATTCGGTCTTCGGTCTGAACACCTCCCCCGAAGACATCACACAGCGCATCGCCGCCTCCTCCGATCTGCAGGCCCTTCATGCGGCCGCAGGTGCCCCGTCCCCCGCCGCCCTGAGACTGATGGCCGCGCGCCTGCGCAACCCTGGCGGCGTGACCCTGTGCTCGATGATGTCATCTGCACATCTGGCCGCCAACGCAGCGGTCTTTGCCGCGCCGCTTTCTTCGGAGACGACCGCGCTTGCACAGGCGCTTTTCCCGCAATAGGCGCGGCGGCGGGTCGGGCGATTGACTTTTTCCAGCCCGCTTTCAATAAACCATTGGCAGTTCCGGTATCGGCGGTTGTAGTAGGTTTCATGTCTTTTCCCGCCCTTGGCGTTGTTATCGTAAGCTTCAATGCGACAGATGTGATCCTGGACTGTCTCGACAGCCTGCTCGCAGCCCCTGATGTCGTGTTGCACATTGTCGTTGTCGATAACGCCTCCACCGATGGATCCGCTGATCTGATCAGAACCTGGGCCGCCGGACAGGCGGGTGCCCGACAGACCCCTGATCTGCCCTTCCCGGTGCCCCACCGCAAAGAGGCCCTCCCCTTGCACGACCGGGTGCCCGACACGTCAGAGCACGCCACCGTGACGCTGCTGGAGGCCGGGGTGAACGGCGGTTTTGCCGCCGGGGTGAACATCGGTCTGGCAGCCCTTCATCAGATCCCCGGGCTGGACCGGTTCTGGGTGCTGAACCCCGATTGCATCGTCCCGCCGCAAACGCCTGCACATTTTGCCACCTATCAGCCCCCTGGTGGTGCGTTTTCCCTGATGGGGGGGCGGGTGCGCTACATCCATGACCCGGATCAGCTGCAAAGTGACGGTGGCGTGGTCAACCGCCGCAGCGGCGTGACCAGCAACGTGAACCGCGGCTGTAGCCACGCCCGCACGCCGCGTCCTGATCCGGGCCATCTTGACTTTGTATCTGGCGCCAACATGGTCGCTTCCCGTGCCTTTTATGATCGTGCGGGCCCGCTTCCGGAGGATTATTTCCTCTATTACGAAGAAGTGGACTGGGCGCTGCGCCGGGGCGATATGCCACTGGCCCTCTGCCCAAAGGCAGAGGTCTTTCACCACACCGGCACGGCCATCGGATCGGCGACCAGCGCCAGGATCGGCTCCCCTTTTGCTGTCTATTTCATGTACCGCAGCCGCATGCGTTTCATGCGCCGTCATGCTCCCCGCTGGCTGCCTTACGCCCGCGCCTATGCGCTGGCCAAGGCGGGGCAATTGCTGCTCAAAGGTCACTACCGGCATGCAGGGGCCATCTGGTCTGCCGTCCGGGGCGGCAGGGTGCCGAAAGGTATTCGGGCGCGCCTGTCGCCCCAGGCGGCGACACGCGCCTTTTCGAGCCTGCCTCACAGTTAACCGGTTTGCGCCATGCAACACCAAGCGAACGGATCAAAAGGGTTACCCATGATCAAACGTCACATTTTGAATGCTGCCCGCAACACCGCGCGACGTTTGCCCAAACCCCTGCGCACCCGGATCAAGCAGACACAGCTTGTGCGCAAGCTGATCCGCAGAAACGAAGACGCACATATCTCCGACGATCTGTCCTTTGCTGAAAATTCCGGCTGGACCCGCCTGCCCGATTGCCCCAAAGCGCTGCTGGATCCCGGCGGTGCGCAGATCGGGGATCTGATGTATGTCATCTGCGGCTTTGAAGACATGGCGACCGTCAGCACGGACATCCACGTCTTTGACATGGCGCGCAAGACATGGTGCGACCCGATCCCGGTGCCGGATGATTTCCCGCATTCACACAGCGCCGTCTCCACCGATGGCGAGCGGTATATCTACGTGGCAGGCGGCCAGCATGGCGGCAATTGCAGACCGGCAATCACAAATGTCTACTGTCTGGATACCCAATCCGCGACCTGGCATGCGCTGCCTGCCCTGCCTGCGCCGCGCTATGCCGGATCCATGCAGCTGTGGCGTGGACGGTTGCATTATGTCGGCGGCGCGGATGTGGACCGCTGGACCCCGACGGTGGATCACTGGAGCCTGGGCGTATTAGGAGCGGAAGCGAGTGAATCCGAATGGCAGCAAGACACTCCAATCCCTGTGGGTGGCATGCACCGGGCCTCGGCTGTGGTGGCCGATCAGCTTTATGTGCTGGGCGGCCAGCAGGGTGATTTCAAAGCCATTGACGGTGACCCCCACTACACCTGCACCGGTGAGACACAGGAAACCTATCTGCATTCCGCCTTCCGGCTGGATGATCCGGGGGGCACATGGGGGCGGATCCCGGATATGCCCATTGCGGTCTCCCATTGCGACTTCTCCTGCATGGTCGTGGAGGGGGTGATCTATCTCTATGGCGGGCAGACGTTCAAACACCCGCAGGATTTCTATCTGCGGCTGACCGATGCCATTCAGGCTTTTGACCCCAAGGCCAACCGCTGGTCGATTGCCTGGTATCTGCCGTGCCATCTGAAAATGCCCGTCATGGGCCGGCAGGGGGATGATGTCTTCATCACCGTGGGGCAACGCGGCAAGGGCAACACCGACAGGCCCGGCGCGCTCTCTGCGCTGACCTGGAGCGCGCCACTGCCCCGCGTGGACACAAGCGCGCATCCGGTCAAACTGCCTGCGCTGACGGGCAAACGGGTGCTGTTGGTGTCACATGCGTTTTCACGCTCCGGCGCGCCGCTGGAGCTGTTTGAGCTGGCCCGCGCGATGATCCAGAGCGGTGCGGATGTGCGCGCGGTGAGCCTGAGTGACGATGCGGTTTGTGGCAATGTCACCACCGATTTCAAAGTGCCCGTGGTGCCCCCTGAAACCGCGATGGCACAGGCGGCAGAGGCAGACCTGATCGTTGTGAACAGCACGAACTACCGCACACGGGACTGGATAGAAGAAGGGGTGCAGGCAGCCCCCGATCTGGCCCGCAAGATCCTGTGGTGCGTCCATGAAATCGACGTCGAAACCTACAGGCCCGCGGCAGATATGCTGCCGCATGTGCACATGGCCACTTTTGGCAGCAACGCCTGTCTGCAAGCCTGGAAACAGGTCTGCGATGTGCTGCCTGCCTGCCATGTCGTCCATCCGGGCCTTGAGCAGGAAACCTTTGATCGCGGCCTTCAGGACAAGCACCTGTTTCAGAGAGCCGACCCGAACGTCCACACACCCGCTCCCCGCCTGTTGTCCCGCGCCGACATCCGGGCGGCATTGGGTGTCACAGAGGATGATTTCCTGCTGCTCTCCGTTGGGGGGTATTCCAGAAGGAAGGGACAGAAGCTGCTGCTGGACAGCATCGCAAAAGCCGCCCGGACACGCGATTTGCCCGTGAAACTATTGCTCGCGGGCTTTCACTCTGATGCGGAAAGACAAGAGCTTCTGGATACGCTCGGTGAGGACGGCAAACAGATCCTTGATGCCCGCCGCGCCTATGTCTTCACCCCGCATGTGGATGCGCTTTATCTGGCCAGTGATGCCCATATCATCAACGCACAGGGCGATGATGGCCGGGGGGAGACTTTCGGGCGCGCCACGGTGCATGGGATGGCCTATAGCCTGCCCGTTCTGGGCACCGCCGCAGGCGGCACGCTGGAGATCATCGGCGACGGGGTTGAGGGGTTTCTCTACCCGGTGGGGCCTGCCGGTCAGGACGTCATGATCGAGAAGATAGAAGCCCTGATTGCGGACCCTGCCCTGAGAGAAAAGATGGGCAAGGCGGGCCGCGCGCGCGCCTACAGTCAGTTCCGCAAGGACGTCTACATCCAAAAAATGGATGAGATCTTTGCCACCCTTCTGGCGTGATCCGACCGGTTCGTTCGGATCCTTGTCCCTGCTTCTGCGCTTCTTCTGCAGGAGTTAAATAGATGTTATTAGGTGTTAAGGCTTTGAAATAGAGCGTAAACCTTTGGTGTTTCTTGATTTTTCCAAAGGTGCGGTGGGTGAAATATCGAAGATCGGTGTGTGATCTATCGAAAAAAGGTGGGTGAAATATCGAAAACCCTTTGACTTGCGTGGGTGAAATATCGAAAAGTCGCCCCAAGTGGGTGAAATATCGAAAGAGGCGCTGAAATCGTGGGTGAAATATCGAAAGACCACACTGCTTTTGGCAGCGACCACGAACGCCCGCCCCTGTTGCCCGACCGCCATCCCGAACCGGATGTCTTTGTCTGCGATGTCTTTGATGCGGTGCCCAAAGGCGATCTGGCTTCAATGGAGCATCCGATCTTCTCGCTCTCCACCAAGCCCGACACGCGGCTGCGCCGCTATGAACAAGGCCCGCATTTTGTGGAGGTGGCCCCATCGGTCAAAGGGCTGGCCACCGTGCATGACCGCGACATCCTGATCTACTGCATCAGCCAGATCATCTCAGCGCTGAACGAAGGCCGGCAGGTGGACCGCACGGTGCGGCTCAAGGCCTATGACCTCTTGAAAGCCACCAACCGGATGACCAACGGGCAGGCCTATGACGGTTTGCGCGCCGCGTTGGAGCGGCTGCGCGGCACCACGATCTCCACCAACATCAAAACCGGCGGCACCGAAACGCTGGATGTTTTCGGCCTGATTGAACGCGCGCGCATCGTGCGCGAAACCCGCGACGGGCGCATGCAGGAGGTGGAAATTGTTCTCTCCGACTGGGTCTTCAACGCCATTGAGGCCCGCGAGGTGCTGACGCTCCACCGTGATTACTTCCGCCTGCGCAAACCGCTGGAGCGGCGGATGTATGAGCTGGGCCGCAAGCATTGCGGGCATCAGGCGACATGGTCCATCGGGCTGGACCGGCTGAAGGAAAAATGCGGTTCCAACTCCACCCTCAAGGAATTCCGGCGGCTGGTGAAAACCATCGTCACCCAGGACCTCAAACACCACCACATGCCCGATTACGCGGTCACGTTGGTCGAACGCGAGCATGACGTGGAAAAGGTTGTCTTCACCAACCGCCGGACGATGAAGACGCTTGGCACCACCGCCACGCCGCCCCCGCCCCTGCCAGGCGAAGTCTTCGACGCCGCCCGCCAGATCGCACCCGGCTGGGACGTGCATGCAATCGAAGCGGACTGGCGCGCGTGGTGTGCAGAGAAGGACCTCAGCCCGCACAGTCCGGGCCAGCATTTCCTGAAGTTCTGCGCCAGCTGGGTGGACCGGCGCGGGGAGCCTTGACGAGACATGCCCATCCCCCCTGCCACATAAACACCCCGTTATCTGCCTCAAAACCGCGTGATTTTCCCCCATAACCTTGCTATGCAGCCCCTTGGCACGTTTTCGCCCTCTTTTAGCAAGTACCCAGGTCGCCCATGTCAGAGATGTCTTCACAGACCACCACATCGATGCGCCTGCCCTTTCTGGGGCGGTATGCCGTCAATCCGGCCGGGCTGATCTGGTTCATCGCGCTGATCCTTGTGGCGCTGCCGATCTTCTGGCTGGGGCTGCAATCGCTGGGGGCGGCGTGGATCACGCCGGAATACAGCCACGGGCCGCTTATTCCGTTGATTTCGCTCTATCTTTTCCTGCGGGAACTCAGGCAATCTCCGCCGATTGACCGCACCGCAAAGGTGAATCGCGTGCCCGGCATCATCGTGATGATGCTGGCGCTGGCGCTGGGGATCTTCGGCAATCTGGTGAAAATCCCTGACATCGTCACCTATGCGCTGATCATCTGGACCGGCGGCGTGGTGCTGACAGGCTTTGGCTGGGACCGGGGCAAGAAGCACCAACTGCCCGTCCTGCACCTGATTTTCATGCTGCCGCTGCCGCAGTTTGTCTACTGGAAGCTGACGATCGTGTTGCAGCTGATCTCCTCGGAACTGGGCGTGTGGTTCATCCAGCTGGCCGGCGTGCCGGTGTTCCTGGAAGGCAATGTGATTGATCTGGGCGTCTACAAGCTACAGGTGGCCGAAGCCTGCTCGGGGCTGCGCTACCTGTTCCCGATCCTGAGCTTTTCCTACCTCTTTGCGATCCTTTACCGCGGGCCGTTCTGGCACAAGGCGGTGATGTTCGCGATGGCCGCCCCGCTGACAGTGTTCATGAACTCCTTCCGCATCGGGGTCATTGGCGTGCTGGTGAACAGCTACGGGATCAGCCATGCCGAAGGCTTTCTGCATTTCTTCGAAGGCTGGGTGATCTTTGGCGCCTGCATCGGGATGTTGTTTCTGATGGCGGTGCTGTTGCAGCGGCTGACGCCCAGCCCGCTGGGCCTGCGCGACACGATTGATCTGGACACCGATGGGCTGGGCCATGAAGCCGCAGGTTTCCTGTCTGTGGGCACCTCGCGCGGGGTGATGGTGGGCACGCTCATGTCGGCCGCGATCACGGCGGCGTTTGTCTTCACCCCGGCCCCCGAAAGGGTGCTGCCGGACCGGGATAACTTTGCGCTCTTCCCCCGCAATGTGGGCGACTGGCGGTCCTATACGATCCCGCTGGAGCCGGAGATTGCCGGCGTGCTGGGGGCCACGGATTACATCAACGCGGTCTTCACCAAGGGTGGCAACACCGACACCTATGTGAACTTCTTTGCAGCCTATTATGACAAACAGACCGAAGGGTCCGGCATCCATAGCCCCGAGGTCTGCCTGCCCGTGGGCGGCTGGGAGGTCTTCTCCATCGACCCCACCCCGGTATCTTTCCCGGACACGGTCTACGGCACCTTCAACGTCAACCGCGCGGTGATCGAAAAAGGGCTGAGCCGGCAGCTGGTGTACTATTGGTTTGAACAGCGCGGCGCGCGGATGACCAATGATTATCTGGCCAAGATCGATGTGGTCTATGACAGCCTGACCATCGGGCGCACGGATGGGGCGATGGTGCGTTTTGTCACGCCGATCCTGACCAATGAGAGCGAAGCGGATGCGGATGCCCGCATGCAGGGTTTCATGGCCGATCTGCTGCCCCGCCTGCCCCGGTATATTCCGGAATAAATTCCGGACACCACGCGGGCGCGGGAGGGTCGCGGGTCTGGTGTGTGTGGGTCATGGGGATGGTGCGCAGTGAATGCGCACCCTACGGCACCGCCGCCCCCTTGCCTTGAGGACCCCCCTTGCGCCACAACATGACCCATGGACCGCCTGCCCCCTGCCCCCTCTCCACGTGCTGACAGCGGGCATTGGGCGCTGGTGCTGCTGCTGGCGCTGACGCTGCTGCCGGAGCTCTTGCTGCAACTGGCAGACGCAGGGCTGCTGGGCCCGCTGTTTCTGCGCAGGCTGGCCTATATGCTGGGCGCCTTCCAGCCCGACCTGCACGCAGGTCCCGGACCGTTCTTTCCCTTCCAGACGCTGACGATGTTCTTCACCTACGGGTTCCTGCACACCGGGCTGCTGCACCTGGCGATCAATGCGGTGGGCCTGTGGGGGCTGGGGCGGCTTATTCTGGCGCGGCGGCGGCCGGGGACCTTTGTGCTGCTCTACCTGATGTCGATGATCGGTGCAGCGGAGGTCTTTGCCCTGCTGGGCCCTGCCGGAGAGACGATGGTGGGCGCCTCTGGCGCGCTCTTTGGCCTTTTTGGGGTCTATGCCGCGGATGCGGGGTTTTTCACCCCTGAGAGCCCGCAGGGCGAGCCTGCGCCGCCACAGGTGCTGCGGCTGGCGGGGGCGACGGGGGCGCTGGTGCTGTCGGATGTGCTGAGCCAGCTGGTGCTGGGCAGCCCGGTGGCCTGGCAGGCCCATGCAGGCGGATTCGTGACCGGCGCGGTGCTGGCGCTGATCACCCCGCCCCGGACGTAAAGCGCGGCACGTCGTTTGCGTTAACCCTGTCCTCAAAAGCACAGGCGCGCCGGGGCATCCTTCCTAATTTGGCCATATTTATCGGCTTTGATGACTTCACCCCGTTCTACAGGAGTGTGTTATGATTGTCGGCGTTATGATGTTGAGCGTGATCGCGGCCCTCGGGGTGGCACTGACCTCCCTTGTGCTTGGATATGGCCTGGTGGCGACCCTGGGATTTTACATGCTGGGCGGGGCCTTTGGCATGTTGTCGGTTCTGCTGATCGCCTTTGCCCGGCAATATCAGCAGACAGAGCCCCAGCTGGTGCACAGCAACCCCTGACCCCTGCTCCGCCGGTGGGCGGATAGATGCCAAAATAATCGGGGATCGGCACATTTATGCCATCCCCCCACACCGCATAGCGGGTGATCCCCCTTCCCCCCAGGCACATGTCCCGGCTCTTTTGATGCGCCATAATACGCTGAAATACCGTTATTTTTCAGAAAATGCGTCAGGTCTCTGAACAAAAAGACAGGCACTTTCCCTTGCGTTAAGACCATTTTAACCATGCCGCACTACCACTTTGACGTGTGGCTTTGCACTGGACAGCCCCCCCGTCCTGCCTATCTTCAAAAAGTGCGAAGACCGTTTTTGGGCAACCTGAAAAGGACCGAACAGGGAATGTTTGTGATTGGCTTTCTGACAGCTTCTTATCTTGTGGTTGCACTGCTGGCTGCGGTGATGACCTATGTTGAACAACAGCAGACCGGCGACCGAAGTATGCTGATGAAAACGCTGGGTTTTCTGGCCTGCGCCTTCTGGCCGATCACCTTCCTGACCGTGGCGGTTGCCGCCCAACGCAGCACCGCCTGATCCCTTTTGAACGCGCTTGAGACACCGGCCTAGCTGAGCGGGGTCTCAAACCGTTTGCGGCAAAAGCCGATGAACGCGGCATCGGCATTCTGGGGCGCTGTATCGGTCCAGCTGCGCCACTGCTGTTCCAGCATATGCACATCCCACCCCGGTGCCGCCCGGCGCGCATGGGCGTAGGTTTCGGCCTGCAACGGCGGGATATGCACCTTGGAGACCGGATCAACCGCCACCACCGTCCCCCTGCCCCGGAAAATCACCATATCGCGCGCCTCATCATAGGCGACGGTGTAATCGGGCAGATGGTTGTGGGTCGCTATATCACGCAGGGTATGGCGAAAGCGTTTGAGCTCCGTACGGGCGCCTGTGCGTTTGAGCAACTTCTCCAGACCAATCTCGAACTCGGGCCGTGCCCCGCACATCTTGCGCGCGATCTCATAGACCCGGCGTTCAATGGGTTTGCGCAGGCGGAAGTAATCGCGGTGCAGGGTGAGGACGGATTTGCGCCGGATGGAGTTGAAGATCCATTCGGAGATCTGGATCTCAGCCGACAGGATGCGGCCCTTTTCCTCCCCGTTCTTGCGGTTGATATGGGCGCTTTCAATCAGGTGGAACCAGCCAAGGCGTTCCTCATCCCCCACGGGCACCGGATCAGGCCCCTCCCCTTCGGTGGTGATGTTGGTCTTGATCACCGTGCCCATCAACCGGTCGAGCGCTTCGCAGAAAGCCTCGTAATCCTTGCCGCCTGTGCCCCGGTTCACAAAGATCAGCAGGTCGCGCGGATTGAACTGGATGCGGCGTTCGACCTGCTCGCCGCGGTTCAGCCGGTGCATGATCTGGCTGACCACATAGATCAGGATGTCCTTGTCATAGATGGTCGCCTGCCCCTTGGCCGAGGGGATCACTTCGAGCCATTTGCCATCATGCTCATAGCGCCGCACAGCCGTTTCGGGCTTTTTCGACAGCACATAGAAGGGATGTTCCATCTGCGGGATCAGATCCTTCAGCACCGCATCTGCGACATCGCAAATGAAGAAATCCGCCTGCGGATGGCGGTCTGGCAGAAGCTGATCCAGGAGATTCGGGGTTTCAGGAACCATGGGGCACATTCGGGGTATTAGGAACCACAAGTCAAGATGGATTCGGGGTTTCAGGAACCGGGCTGTTTGATTCGGCGTTTATTGCGGTTTTGGCGGCGGATGATTCGCAGCTCTTATTCGAAAAAGCGAATCGCGGAGATAAGGAACCGAATCGCGGAGAACAGGAACCGGGATTCGGGGTTTCAGGAACCGGGGCTTTCAAACTCCCGTTCAGAACCAGAGGCTTAGCGGGAAAACTGAGACCCTAAACACAGATTCAACACATATAAACACACAAATTCCAAAGCAGGCTTCAATTCACAAAAATCGAATCGGGGATTCGCGGTGAGGGAATCGCATTTGCAATGAAGGGGAATAGAAGCGATTCGATTGGCAATTCGGGTTCAATTCCCTTTTCACGCGATGTTTCATTTCCAGATCCCGCGACGGGGTACGGTCATTTTGGAGCCCCCCCGAACACCGGTCCGCAGGCAAATCACACAGACCACAGGTAAATAGCTATCCTCTATCTTGCAGCTAGCGAGAAGCTACCAGCTATCGCTCCTCCACCCGCACATAGATCAACATTTGGTAAGATAGCCCCCAGCTATCCGCATCATAAGGCTCTGTGACTTTATGGCTACCATTTGGGTCGCTTCCCGGAAGCTATCCGTTTACAAAAAGATATCCACAAGCTATCAAACCCGCACGGTCTGCCAGCCGCCACGTCTGTAAAAGCGTTTAGCGAAAGGAAAGATCATGCCCGTTATTGCATTTGCGAACCCCAAGGGTGGCGCCGGGAAAACTACCGCAGCTTTGTTACTATCGTCTGAACTGGCCGCGCGCGGGGCGCGGGTCATCATCATTGACGCCGATCCCGAACGCTGGATTTCCCAATGGGGCGGCCTGCCGGGCAAACCCGACAATGTGGAGATCATCGGCGATGTCACCGAAGACGGCATTGTCGATGTGATCGAGGAAGCCGCCGCCCGCACCCAGTTCGTGATCATCGATCTGGAAGGCACCGCAAGCCTGATGGTCGCCAATGCCATCGGCATGTCCGACATGGTGGTGATCCCCACGCAAGGGGGCTCGATGGATGCCAAGGGGGCGGCCAAGATGATCCGGCTCATCCACAACCAGGAACGCATGGTGCGCCGTCCGATCCCGCATGGGGTGCTGATGACGCGGACCTCCGCCGCCTTCGCGTCCCGCGCGCTGAAGAATGTGCGCGCGCAGCTCGACAAGGCGGGCATCGCGGTCTTCACCACACCGATTGTCGAACGCGCGGCCTACCGCGACATCTTTGATTATGGCGGGCTGCTCAGGGATCTGCCTTCCGCGCAGGTGTCCAACCTTGAGAACGCGGGCAAAAACGCCGGGGCCTTCATGAACGAGGTTCTGTCGAAACTGAAAGACACCATGCGGGGGGCGGCATGATGGGCCGGGAACGCGCAGATCTGGGGTTCGGCGGGGATGATGGGTTTGACCCGGCGGAATGGGACGTCGGCACGCCGGCCCCCGCACGTCCCGAAAGCAGCAGCGCCCGCAGGGTGGCCGAAGCCACGGGTTTCCGCAGCCGCGAAGTGGTGCCACCGGCAGCCGCTGGATCAGCGTCAGGGGCAGGGCAGGGGGCCCCCGCACCGGCCAAACCCCGCCGCCGCCGCACGGGCCGCAACGCCCAGTTCAACCTCAAGGCCCGGCCCGATACGATTGCGCAATTCTGCGCTGTGGCTGACGCCAAGGGCTGGGGGTTGGGGGAGACGCTGGAATATGCCGTGACGCTACTAGAGCGCGAGTATGGGCCAACTGACCCAACGAAAATCGGCTAAAAAGCACCTTTTTGGACTGATATCGCACCGCAACACACAAACCGTCTTTCCTATCCGGGGCTGGTCCCCTAAGCCCTTTCAACGTAACGAGGTTGTGTTGTCCCTGTAGGCGTGTTCATGAAGTCCCGGTCCGATCGTCACATATTGATTGTTGTCGAAAATCTGCCTGTCCCTCTGGACCGTCGGGTTTGGCTGGAGGCGACGACGCTGCAAGAGGCCGGTTATGAGGTTTCGGTGATCTCGCCCATGGGGCGGGGCTGGGTCGAACCCTATGAAGTGATCGACGGTGTCCACGTCTACCGCCATTCCGAACCCCCCGAGGCCCATTCAGGGGCCGTGGCCTATGCCCGCGAATATTGCCACGCCATGTGGCACTGGTTCCGGCTGGCCCGTGTGGTGTGGAAGCGCCGGCGTGTCGATGTCATCCAGGGCTGCAATCCGCCCGATCTGATCTTCCTGCTGGCGCTGTGGTACCGGATGTGGGGGGTCGCCTATATGTTTGATCACCACGACGTCTGTCCCGAACTGTTCGAGGCCAAGTTCAACAAGCGTGGCCTGCTCTACCGGGTCATGCTGATCTGGGAGCGGATGACCTTTGCCTGCGCCTCTGTCTCCATGGCCACCAACGGCAGTTTCAAACGCATCGCGATCGAGCGCGGCAGGATGGCGCCCGAGGATGTCTTTGTGGTCCGCTCCGCGCCGCGCATTGATACCTTCACCATCGGCCCCGGCGATCCCGCCTACCGCAAGGGTGCGGATATTGTGCTGGGATATGTGGGGGTTATCGGCCAGCAGGAGGGGATGGACCTGCTGGTACGCGCCGCTGACCATCTCATTCACAAGCTGGGCCACACAAGCGTGCATTTCGTGATCATCGGCTTTGGTCCGCAGCTGGAGGAGGTCCGGCAGGATGTGGCAGATCACGGGCTGGAGAGCCATTTCACTTTCACCGGCCCGCTCTATGGCGAAGACCTGCTGGCGGCGCTGAATGTGATCGACATCGGTGTGTCGCCTGATCCCAGGAACCCGATGAACGACATCTCCACCATGAACAAGGTCATGGAATACATGACGCTGGAAAAGCCCATGGTGCAGTTCGATCTGACCGAGGGGCGGGTGTCGGCCAATGGGGCGTCGCTCTATGCGCAGGCCAATGACCCGATTGATTATGCCGCCAAGATCGCCGAGTTGATCGAGGATCCGGACAAGCGCGCTGAGATGGGCCGCATCGGCCGCAAGCGCGTGATGGAGGATCTGTCCTGGGCCCATACCACGCCCGAGCTGCTGGCGGCCTACGACCGGATCTTTGAGAAAAAGGGCGGCTGAGGGGGTATCCCGGCTGCCGTGCGCGCAACAGGCAACGGGGCTGCGGGCCCCCGAGGCGCGGCAATCGGGGTTAACGGTCTTGTTTCATGCGGTTTGAGGGGGGCACGGCCCGTACACGGGGCGTGCACAGCCTGTACACCGTTTGTGCACCCTTTGCGGGGTTAACGCAGCGCGCGGTGGGGTGTGTGAAGGGCGTGTTAACCTTTGGCAGGGGAGGGCTTACGGCATCTGGTAGAGCGACCATGACCGCCCTTTGGCCACCAGATGGGTTTGCCCATGAACAGGCGCCAGTTGTGGATCATCACAGGTCACGACCGTGCGAAAGCCACTTTTCTTCAGCGCCTCAAGAGAGACCGCATCATGGCTTTCTGGCAGCGTTTCCTTGTGTATCCGCTGGGCTTCAAGAGACCGCGCAAGCGGGCCTGTGATCTCTATGGGTTGCTGCGTTGGATTGGCAAATGTCGGGACGGCTGACCCCTTTTGCAGCAATATGAGGAACAACAGGGATTTACAAAAGCGCCCCTTGTCGCGCTGTTTTGTCTCTCCGAAAAACTGGGTCTGGGCCAGCCCGCCTTGATCCAGCTTTTCGGTCGCTGTCAGGAATTTGTCGTACTCCTTGGCACCCTTTGCCCAGCCGATGCTCACCATCGCAATATGCACCACGAACAGCAGACCAAAGAAGGTCTGTATGCGCTGTGATGAAGACGGGGCCATGGGCTGTGTCTTGATGCCTGCGGCGATGAGCGCCAACAGGATAAGCGGTATCCTTTCATCCAGATGCCCGACGCCAAACAGGTTGGGTGGCATGATGACAACCATCAGGGCGAAGAACACGACCGCCGCCCGCAGACGTTGATCAAGGGTGAACCTGCGTGTGACGAAGCCTGCGGCCAGGCTGCCCCACAAGAGCACGCCAAACAGGCGGTCCAGAACCGGATAGGAGGATTCAGCGACGCGCAGAAAGCTGTCGCCACGCTGCCAAAGCTCTTCGATCAGGCGGGGCCACATCTGTCCGTTTTCGATGTAGCCCCCGAAATTGGCAATGGCGTTGGTCACCCCGCCTTCCGCCCCGGCGGTTTTGGTCTGAAAGAAGATGACCAGCGGCAGGATGGTCAGCACCCCCAGACGCAGGATGCGCCATGCGATGTTCGGGATCGAAAGAGGCATGGCCTGACGGACAAGCATCACCTCTACCCAGAACAGCATGAGGCCCCACAGCCCGAACACCAGCCCATGGACCAGCATGATCACAACGCCGAAGACCATTCCTGTAACAAGTTGCAGGCGGGGCTGAAACGTCGTGGCGATCCACACCGCCGTGGCGCCCATGGCGATGCCCAGTCCAAACAGGAAATTCGAGAACCCCCAGGCCAGGATGAAGCTGTATGTCAGCAGCCCCGCAAGTGCGACATGGAGGGGCGCGATCCGTCCGTGCACCACCTTTGCAAGGGACAAGCTGCCCACAAACGGGGCCAGTATGATCAATGCGGCAATGACCTTGGCGCCCAGCAGGGGGGGAAAAACCATCATGATCCCGGTCCCAAGCGCATCCAGACCCAGGTTCGGCAGCAGCCGCCACAGCGGTTTGTAATTTTCCGCAATCCAAGGGTCCTGGGCGGCATGACCCAACGCAAAGTACCGCGCGATATGGGCGTAAAAATCAATCAACGGCAAGACAGGTGTCACCAGCAGAGGCAGCAGACACAAGACCGATGCCATCATGATCAACACAGCAGCAGGAGGGTATTTTTTGTGCCGGGTGAGAGAGCCACCATCCGATGCAGTGGTTTTATCATTAAAAGACATACATTTACTCAGTAAAAACCCAAAACTTGTTCAGCACGAACGTGGCGGCCGGCACCAGGATCAGCCCGGCAGCAAACCCGAACATATACGGCAGGTCGAAAAGATGAACTGCTGCGGCCATAATCGCCATGTTGGCAAGAATGCCAAACAGCACCGATATGGCAAACCGCAGCGTTTGCAAGGTGTGGCGGCGCGCCACGCGAAAGACCCACAGGGCCTGGCCGAAATAGGTCACACTGACAGCCGCGCAAAACGCCAGACCATTCATGATGCCGGGTGGGATCCCCGCAAGCTCCACCCCGGCGGTCAATGCCGCCAGATGAACACCTGTTGCCGCAACACCAACAACGCCAAACCGCAGGGCTTCACCTGGAATGAGAGCCATCCGCCGCACCTTGTTTGGTCGAGGAAGGGAAAGACGTGGTGTCGACGTTTTGCCCGGGCTTCTGGAACCCGGTCATTTCACGCACGATATAGACCGGGCGCTGTTTTACCTCCAGATAGAGCCGGCCCAGATATTCGCCGATGATCCCAAGCGAGGTGAGCTGCACCGCCCCCAGCGTGAGCACGACGACCATCAGGGAGGCATAGCCCGGCACTTCACGCCCGAAGGCAAAGGTCTGTATCAGGATGACGAAGGTGTAGACCATTGCGGCAAGGGCCACGATCAGCCCAAGATAGGTCCAGATCCGCAGGGGCACGGTCGAAAAACTGGTCACCCCGTCGATCGCGAAATTCCACAGCTTCCAGTAGTTGAATTTGGTCTGGCCCGCGAACCGGGCGGGCCGGGTGTAGGGCACGGCAATGGAGGTAAAGCCAACCCAGGCAAAGAGCCCTTTCATGAAGCGGTTACGCTCGCGCATCTGCAGGGTCGCATCCACCACAGGTCGGCTCATAAGCCGGAAATCACCCACGTTGGGTTCAATTTTCTGCGCGGACAGCTTGTTGAACAGATTGTAGAAAATACCTGCCGATCGGCGCTTTGTGCGGCTGTCGGCGTCTCGTTCGACGCGCTGGCCATAGACGACGTCATATCCCTCACGCCACAGCCTGATAAATTCCATGATCAGTTCAGGGGGGTCTTGCAGATCGACATCAATGGGGATGACGGCATCCCCCTGGGCCACATCCATGCCGGCCGTCAGGGCGGCTTCCTTGCCAAAATTCCGGCTGAGCCGGACCATGCGGATGTTCGTCTGTTTGAGCGTCTGCGCGCGAATGATATCCGCTGTCGCATCGGTGCTTCCGTCATCGACAAAGACGATTTCATAGGAAATGCCAGGGTCGGAAATTGCCTTTGCAATCGCCTCCAGAAACCCCGGCACGGCTTCTTCCTCATTCAAGACAGGGACCACAAGAGAGATAAATTTATTATTTTCTAACAATAACTTACTCTTCTTTTTGGGGGCTGTTTGGGGGGTTATCACGATACACTTATGGTAACATACTGTGCGTGTCAGCCCTAATGTGGCGATCCTGTAGATTTTGTTTGAAAGGCGCGCAGGGGTTCATGGGCCACACTGCGGGACGGCGCTGGCAGTGCTTTTGTGTGTTGTGGTGTGCATTTGTTTTGCACCGGAGGCCTGTGGCGGATGGGGATGGTGCGCAGTGAATGCGCCCCCAGCGGCGCTTCTCTAGAACCGCGTCACAAACGTCCGGCGCAGGTTGAAAAACAATTCGTCCGAGCGGGCATCGCCGCCGGTGCTGTCATCCGACGTGCGGTGCCGGTAGCCCAGATCCATGTTCCAATCCCGCGTCAGCGTGCGGGTGTAGGTGGCGGTGAGCGTGGCGTTGCTGGAGCGGTTGCCGGTGGCGGTTTCCTCCACCTCGGCCCAATCGGCGCCAAAGCGGATGCTGGACAGCGGGTCGATCTCTTGCAGGTAGCCAAAGTTCAGCCGCGTGTTGACCCGTTCGGTGTCTTCCTCATTGCCCGAGGACACGCCCCGGCTGAGACCGAAGCTCAGGTTGCCACGGGGCAGGGGGTAGGCGGCGTTCAGCCCGCCGGTGAGGAAGGTATCGCCGGCCACGCCGCGGGTCAGGCCCAGATTGCCCGAGACCATGCCCCAGGGCAGCTCATAGCGGCGCCCCAGCCCCACAGAGACCCGTTCGCCGTCTTCGGTGCTGTCGACGCTGGAGGAGACCGTCAGCGGGCCCAGCGGCCGGTCGATGGTCAGGATGTTGTTCAGGCTCACGGTTTCGCGCTGACCGGGGGTGCCGTCTTCTTCGAAGATGTCGTAGTTCAGGCTGGTGGTCAGCCGGGCCACCGGGGTCAGATCAAAGCGGGCGTTGATGCCAAAGGTATACCGGCGGTTGTCAAAGAGCCCGGTGCCGCCCAGGCCGGTGGCCACCCCGTCGCGGTATTCCACGTCACTTGCCCGCGCCAGGATGCCAAAGCCGAAGGGCCGGTCCAGGCGCCAGTCGATGCGGCCTTCGACAAAGGCGGTGCGCCGGGTGGCGGTGCCGCTGGCGAGGACCACGTCGATGAGGTCAACCTCCAGCGTTTCCACTTCGGACACATCGGTTTCGCTCAGGCGCGCGCGGAATTGCAGGCGTGAAGATGCGGCGCTGCGGTCATAGTCCAGCCGCAGGGAGGGGCGCACAAACCCGTTGCCTTCGGCATTGGTGCCGGGCGTATCCAGGGTGCGGATGCGGCCGCCTGCTTCAAACAGGAACCGCTGGGTGCGGGTCTCGGTCAGCACGCCAAAGCTCAGGTCGGCCCCCAGTTCGGTGGAGGCGCCGGGGTCGCCCGTCGACAGGTTGCGGTTGCTCTGGGTCTCAATCCCCAGCCCCACACCAAAGCTCAGCTGGATGCCGCCGGTCTGATATTCCTGCGCCAGCACGCCTGTGCCGACACCGCCCCAGAGCAGGGCCGACAGGGCGGTGATTTTGAGCGGGGTGCAGGTCACGGGGGGCAGCAGCGATGCGCGCGGCTTATTCGAACAGGCGGCGCTGCGGCACCACGATCACATCCCCATCGCGCAGGGTGATGCGGCCTGCGGGCCCGCCTGCCTCGATGTTGGGATAGTTCAGCTTGCGGATGGTGTCGCCCTGACGCAGCTGGATGCGTTTGGTGGCGGCGAATTTGGTGAAACCGCCCATTTCGGCAAACATCTGCAACACGGAGGTGCCCGGCTCGACCTCGATCTTGCCAGGGCGGGTGGCTTCTCCCATCACGTAGACCGAAATCGTCTCGGGCTCGACCGGGCCGCGGGGCAGCCGGGGTGCGCGTTCGGCCAGCCGTTCGATGCTGACATAGACGTTGGGGGCGGCGGCGAAGTTGCCTTCGAGCCGGGTGGTCAGGGTGCGCTGGACCCCTTCGACGGTATTGCCGGCCGCGCGCAGGGATCCTGCGGAGGGCACGGAGATGCGCCCGTCCGGGGCCACCAGCACGGTGCGGTTCAGGCTGGCGTCTTCCAGCACTTCGATGCGCAGCACGTCGCCTGCGCGGATCTGGTAGCCCTGGGCGTCCGCCGGGCTGGCGGCAAAGCCTGCCAACAGCAGGGACAGGGCCATCAGAGCGAGGGGGAGGCGCGCAATATAGGTGCGAAATGTCATCCGTTTTCCTTTCAAACCGTCATGGGGGCTGCGGCATGTTGCGGTTGGTGTAGGGCCTATTATGCCTGCTTTCAAAAACAAAAGGCAGGGTCAGGTGGATCATCGCGGAACTGGGGTGATCAGGTCACGGCCCAGAACAGCCACCCCCCCATCTTTTCTCCATAAATATCCCGGAGGTCCGGAGGCAGAGCCTCCGAAATGCGCGACGTATCACCCCGGTAAGAACGCACAAGGCAGAGCACCCAAGCATGCCACTTCAGACCGGTGCTCTAATCGCCGCTGCCACCCGCCTCCAGCCCAGCCAGCGTTTCACGGGCGATGTCGAACTGGGGCAGGGGGCTGTCGCCTGCCAGTTCCAGCGCGCGGGTCAGCGTGGCGCGGGCATCCTCCAGCCGGCCGATGGCATTATAGGTCATGCCCAGATGATACTGCGCCAGCGGATCGTCGATCATCGCTTCGGCGGCGGGTTCAAGGTATTCCAGCGCCTCTTCCAGGTTGCCCCGGCGGTAGGCGATCCAGCCATAGGTGTCCTGAAAGGCGGGCACTTCGGTGCCGCGCAGGCGGCGCACAATGCCCGCCGCCCGGGTCAGGCTTTCGGGGTCATCGCGGTGGGTGGTGATCAGGCTGGCCAGATTGTTGGCCACCACCGCACTGGAGGTGTCATTGGCATAGATCGCCTCATAGACCGCGATGGCCTCTTCGAACTGGCCGCGCTGTTCCAGCGCGCTGGCGCGGATCCACAGCAGGTTGGGCTGGTCGGGCATCACCTCAAGTGCTTCATTGAGCACCTGTTCGGCATCCTCGGGGCGGCCATCGCTGTTGAGCAGGCTCATCAGCAGGCGCACGGGCAATTCGCTTTGCGGGAAGCGCGCCACCAGCGCGCGGTAGCCGGCTTCGGCTTCGGCAATCTCGCCTGCCAGCGCATAGACGCTGGCATCCAGCAGCAGCAGGTCCGGGCTGTCGGGGTCTTCGGCCAGCGCGTCGTTCAGGGTCCGCCGGGCGGCATCGAGCCGGCCGTTGCGGATCTGCGCCTGGATCACCAGGATGACCGGCCGGGCGTTGTCATCGCTGCTGTCGATCTGGCCTTCGAGGATGGCGAGGCTTTCATCGGTCCGGTCCTGCGCCTGCAGGATGCGCGCTTCGAGTTCGGTGGCGCGCTCAAGCGTCTCGGGGGTGTCGATGCGGCGCAGCAGGGTGACCAGCGCGCGCGCTTCGTCCCAGTCCTGCGCGCCCAGATGGACATCCGCCAGCATCAGCAGCAGCTGCACATTGCCGGGGCTGCGCCGCAGCGCGTCCTCCAGCACCGCCACGGCCACCGACCGGCGCTCCTGCGACAGCAGGAACTGGGCATAGCGCATCGCCTCGGGGGCGGCGTTGTCGGACACATCCAGCGCCAGTGCCAGCCGTTCGCCCATCAGGTCGATGTCGCCGTCGCGTTCATGGGCCTGGGCCATCAGGGTCAGCGTATCGGCATCCCGCGGGTTCTGGTCCAGTGCGGTGCGCAGGGCGACGATGGCGGCACCGGGGTTGTCTTCGCGGATCAGCCGCGCGGCGCGCATGCGCAGGGCGGGCACGTTGCTGGGGTCGGCGTCCAGCACCTCTTCGGCCAGCGCATCGGCGGCATCCTGATCGCCGTCGGCGATCAGCATCTGCGCCAGCGTCACCTTCAGGCGGTTTTTCTGCGCGCCCTCTCCGGAGGCGTCGATGGCGCCGCGCACGCTGGCGATGGCACCGGCGCGGTTGCCGGTGCGGAAATCAATTGCGGCCAGCATCGCGGTATAGACCGGCGCATTGCCCGATTGCGCATTGGCGGCGATCAGGCGTTCCAGTTCCGCCCGTGTGGCGTCATCGCCGCGGGTGTTCTGCAACAGCTGCACCACGTTGATGTGGCCCTGCGTCGGCCCGGTGTCGGGGCCTGCCTGTTCCCGCAGGAAAGCCTCCGCCCCGTCGATGTCGCCCTGCCGCAGATACCAGGTGATCAGCGTCTGCGCGAATGCGCTGTTGTCGGGGAAGCGCTCCACCATGGTGCGCAGATGCGCGCCGGTGGCCGCCACATCGCCCAGATCATTCAGAAGCTGCGCCTTGAGCATGTTGAGGTCTTCGGCCGTGGGATCGATCTCCAGCGCGCGGTCGATGATCGGCAGGGCATCGGTGGGCGCCTCACCTTGCAGGATGTTGTCGATCAGGATGCGCACCAGCATGCCGTCATCGGGCAGCCCTTCGGCATCCATCCGGCCCAGCAGCGCTTCGGCCTGGGTGGTGATCTCGGCGCGGGCCTGCGCGTCGCGCTCCTGCACGGCGGCGCGGTATTGCAGCGTCAGGTCAATGGCCTGCACCTCCAGCCGGTCGGGGGCAAGCTCGACAGCGGCGGAGCCGTGGCGCTCCACTTCGGACCAATTGCCCGAAGAGATGGCCAGCCGGGTCAGCGCCAGCCGCCCCTCCAGCGTGTCGGGGTATTGTTCGATCAGGCGCAGATACTGGCTGTAGGCTTCCTGCGTCCGGCCCAGCTCCAGCACCGTGGCGGCATAGAGCGTGCGGGCTTCTTTGTGAAAGCCGTCATGTTCAAAGACATTGCGCAGCTCCACCAGCGCGCGTTCGGGGTCCCCCGCTTCCATCAGGGCCAGGCCGGACTGGTAAAACCGCTCCGCCTTTTCTTCATCGCTTTCACAGCCCGCCAGCACCAGCAGGCTGCCCGTCAGCAGGGAGATCAGAATCAGACGAAAACGCTTCATGGGATCCTCGCGGGAAGTAGGGAATGTGGGGGCAGGTGGCAGTCAGACTGTCCATGCCATTCTGGACCGCCTATGTCGATAGGCGCTCATAAACAGGCGCGTGATACCCAAAGGGCAGAGCGGACGTGAAAACGGTGTTTGGGGTCAGTAGCCGGTGCCGCGCAGCACCACCCGCACCGTGGCCAGCAGCAGCCGCAGGTCCGTGCCCAGCGACACCTGCCCGTGATAGCGCGCGTCATAGACCGCCCGGTCGGCAAAGCTGGAGGCATTGCGCTGCGACACCTGCCAGATGCCGGTGATGCCGGGGCGCAGGGCGTAATAGGCCTGACCGGGATAGAGCGCGCGTTGTTCGGGCATCATCGGGCGCGGGCCCACCAGGCTCATATCCCCGCGCAGCACGTTCCACAGTTGCGGCAGCTCATCCAGAGAGGCGCGGCGCAGCATCTGACCCAGACGGGTGATGCGCGGATCGTTCTTGAGTTTCTGGGTGCTGTGCCATTCGGCGCGGGCGTCAGGGCAGGCGGCCAGGCAGGCCTCGAGCCGGGCATCGGCGTCTGTCACCATGCTGCGCAGTTTCCACATCCGGTAGAGCCGCCCGTTCCGCCCCACCCGCAGCTGCGAATAGAAGGGTTTGCCCTCGTCCAGCGCCACCAGCAGCGCCAGCACCAGTACGATCAGCCCCACAAAGGGCGCCATCATCAGGCAAAGCACCACATCCAGCGTGCGTTTGATCCCCTGCCGGTACAACCGCTGAGAGAAGGTCAGCCCCGGCAGCCCTGCTGCCGCACGGGCATCCGCCTGCAGCGCATCATCGCGATAGTGAAGTGTCATATCAGAACCAGAAAACCTTTAGAACCAAGTACAAAGCCCGGATACTGCCCGGTTCTTGAGCGCCTGCAAAACCGCAGACAGGGGGCAGCACGAGTCGATCACCATGGCCGCAATCATAAAGGCTTTCGGCCGACTGTGAAAGAAATTTGGCAAAATAGCATAAAATTGCCACAATTGCCCTGCATGTTCCTGCCACTTTTTACGGCAGTTTTTTGTGAGGCGCGGCGCAGACCGCCGGCATTGCAGACCTTGCCCGCGGTGTTGCTTTCGCGCTAGGCCGTGCCCAAGTTAAGACAGGTTGTGGCATTTGGTCATGTTTTGGCCAGTTTCGTGGTGCACAGCCCCGTTTCGTAGTATTCAAGAGTTGGCATGAACAGCACCATCGACATCTACACAGGCTTTTTCGGATTGACCGAGCGCCCCTTCTCGCTGGTGCCCGATCCCGACTTCCTGTTCTGGTCGCCGGCGCACAAGCGGGCCTATGCGATGCTGGAATACGGCATTGTCACCTGTGCGCCGATCACGCTGATCACCGGCGAAGTGGGCGCGGGCAAGACCACGCTGATGCACCAGCTTTTGCGCTCGGTCGGGGACGAGGTGCAGGTGGGGCTGATTGCCAATGCCCATGGGGATCGCGGCGAGCTGTTGCGCTGGGTGCTTCTGGCGCTGGGGCAGGAGGCGCGGGCCGATGAGACCTATGTCGACCTTTTTGGCCGGTTCCAGACCTATCTGATCGATCAATATGCTGCCGGGCGCCGGGTGGTGCTGATCTTTGACGAAGCGCAGAACCTCTCCCGCGAGAGCCTGGAAGAGCTGCGCATGTTCACCAACATCAATTCCAACAAGGATGAGCTGTTGCAGCTGGTCCTTGTGGGCCAGCCGGAACTGCGCGACATGGTGCGCCGCCCCGATCTGCGCCAGTTTGCGCAGCGGGTGTCTTCGGCCTTTCATCTGGAGGCAATGGATCTGCGCACCGTGCGCAGCTATATTTCGCACCGTTTGAAAGTGGCCGGCGCCACATCCGAGATTTTCCATCTGTCCGCGCGTGATCTGATCTTTGAAGCCACCGGCGGCGTGCCCCGGCTGGTCAATCAGCTCAGCGATCTGGCGATGGTCTATGCCTTCACCAAGGAAAACAAGACCGTGACGCGCCTGACGGTGCAGCAGGTGCTGGATGACGGGGTGTTCTTTGTGAACACGCTGGAGGATGCCCCCGCAGCGCCACCGGCCCCTGCGCCCGCGCCGCCGCGGGACAATTCGGTGCTGGTGCTTGAATCGCACCAGAAGAAAAAGGCCGACTGATCATGGATTTCCGGTTTTATTTCATGCTGTTTTTACGGCGCCTGCACTGGTTCTTGCTGTTCCTGATCATCGGTTCGGCCGTTGGTGTGACGCTGGCGAAGGTGCTGCCGGCGGTCTATCTGTCGGAAGCGCGTCTGCTGGTGGAATCCGAACAGATCCCCGGCGATCTGGCGTCTTCCACGGTGCGCACCCAGGCCAGTGAGCAGATCGAGATCATCCAGCAGCGCATCCTGACCCGTGACACGCTGGTCGATATGGCCAACCGGCTGGACATCTACGGTGAGGATCCCGGTCAGGCCCGCCAGCCCGAAGACACCGACAAGCTGGTCGAGGACATGCGCAACCGCATCAACATCGTCACCACCGGTGGTGGCACCCAGCGCGGTCTGGTGCGCGCGACGCTGATGGGGGTGAGCTTTGAAGCGCCCTCCGCACAGCTGGCCGCCACGGTCACCAACGAGCTGGTCACGCTGATTTTGCGCGAAGACGTCTCCATGCGGACCCGCGTGGCGCGCCAGACGCTGGAGTTTTTCGAGCAGGAGGTGGGCCGGCTGGACAAGGAACTGGCCGACCGGGGTGCTGTGATCCTGGCTTTCAAGGAAGAAAACCAGGAAGCCCTGCCCGACAGTCTGGAATTCCGCCGCACCCAGCAGGCCGCCAATCAGGAACGCCTGTTGCAGGTCGAACGGCAGGAAGCCGCGCTGATTGACCGGCGCAACCGCATGGTGCGCCTGCATGAGGCCTTTGGTCCCGAGGCCAATGTGCCCGAGGTGGCCCGGACCGCCGAACAGGCACAATTGCGGGAACTGGAGAACGAACTGGCCGCGCAGCTGTCGATCCTGTCCCCGGAAAACCCCCGCATCAAACTGCTCGAAGCGCGCATCGAAGCGCTGCGCACGGTGGTTGACGCGCAGATCGACCCGGCTGCGGCAACCGGCGGGGACGGCCAGCCGCTGACCGCCTATGAGATCGAACTGGCCGAGATCGACGGCGAACTTGAATTCCTGGCCGATCAGAAAAAGCTGGTCACCGACACATTGGCCGACCTGCGCAGCTCGATCGAGGAAACGCCGGGCAATTCCATCACGCTGGAAACGCTGGAGCGTGATTATGCCAACGTGCGGGTGCAATATGATCAGGCCGTGGCCAACAAGGCCCGTGCTGAAACCGGCGACATCATCGAAGCCCTGCGGCAGGGCCAGCGGATTTCCATCGTGGAACAGGCCGTGGTGCCTGCCGAACCCGAAAAACCCAACCGCATGCTGATCGCCGCAGGCGGGGTCAGCGGCGGCATCCTGCTGGGGCTGGGCATGGTGTTCCTGCTGGAACTGACCAACAAGGGCATCCGCCGCCCGGCCGATCTGACAAACGCGCTGGGGATCACGCCCTTTGCCACTTTGCCCTATTACCGCACCCGCGCTGAACGGGTCCGCCGCCGGCTGATCATTTTCGGCATTCTGGGGGTCTTCCTGATTGGCATCCCGGCCGCGCTCTGGGCGGTGGATACCTATATCATGCCGCTGGATGAGCTGATGGACACGCTGGCAGGGCAGGTGGGCCTTGCGGGATGGTCTCCCCTTGCTCCCCGCAGCCCGGTCTGAGGAACGCGCCATGGAAAAGATACAATCCGCCCTTGCCAAGGCCCGCGCCGAACGCGGCAGCGTTGCCGCCCAGCCCGACCGGGCCGCTGCCCTGCCTGCGCGCGCGCAGACACCGGCCCCGACGCTTGACCGGGCCGCGGTGGCCGCGGCGGTCGCCTCCCAGCCCGGCCCGCAGGCGGATGTGCAGGCGGCCTGGGACGCGCTCCCGGCGCTGACGCTCAGCCCGCGCACGATCAAACGCAACCGGATCGTGGCGCTGAGCGGCGGGCGCGATGCCACCGGCATCGACATGATGCGCACCCGTGTGCTGCAACAGATGCGCGACAACAACTGGCGGCGGCTGGCGATCACCTCGCCCACGGCGGCCTGCGGCAAAAGCACCATCGCGCTGAACCTGGCGATGAGCCTGCAACGCCAGCCCGATCTGCGCACCATGCTGCTGGAGCTGGACTGGCGCCGCCCCTCGCTCAGCCGGATGCTGGGGATCGAGAAAAATCTGCATTTCGGTCAGGTGCTGGCGGGTACCGCCGGTTTTGCCGACAACGCCCTGCGCCATGGTGACAATCTGGCGATTGCCAGCAACCAGACCCCGATGCAGGACGCCGCCGAACTGCTGGGCAGCCCCAAGGTGCCGCAGATCCTGAACCGGATGGAAGCCGATTACGCCCCCGATCTGATGATCTTTGACACCCCGCCGATGCTGGTGACCGATGACATGATGGCCTTTGCCCGCCATGTGGATTGCGTGCTGCTGGTGGCCGGTGCGGAATCCACCAGCGTCAAGGAAATCGACATCTGCGAACAGGAACTGGCCAGCCAGACCAACGTGATGGGCGTGGTGCTGAACAAGTGCCGCTACATGGGTGCCAGCCATGATTACGGCTATTACGAGTAACCCGCCTGATCCTCAGAGGCTGCGACACTCCGGGGCATCTGTGCGAAATGTTGCCTAATCTGAAACGATAATCCAATTTCAGCCTGACTGTTGCCATGATGTTGCCGCGATACCTGCTCAGACAGAGGAAAACACCTCTTTGAGAAAGGTTCGCCCATGCGCTGGCGCGGCAAGACACAGGCACCCGATACCGGCCCCGCAGCAGGGGCGGCCGGCACATCCACCAGCTATCCTTCCGCCCTGCGCGGATTGCGCGGCGCGGTCTGGGCAGTGCTGGGGATGTCGGCCATCATCAATGTGCTGATGCTGACCGGTTCGATCTACATGTTGCAGATCTATGACCGGGTGCTCTCCAGCGGGTCGGTCTCCACGTTGATGGGGCTGTTCAGCGTTGTGGTGATCCTCTTTGCCTTCCTTGGGTTTTACGACTTTTTGCGGGTGCGGCTGTTGTCGCGCGCCGCCTTGCGGCTGGATCGCGCGTTGGGCGTGCCGGCCTTTGGACGCTGGGTGCGCGCAGGCCTGCCTGCCGGAACCGCTCAGACCCCCTCCGGGACAGACGACAAGACAGACATGAAAGCCGGCGCAGAAGCGGGAACGGCCCTCCAGGATCTCGGGGCGGTGCGGGGGTTTCTCTCAAGCCCGGCCGTCACCGCCCTTGCAGATCTGCCTTTTGTACCGCTGTTTCTGGCGGTGCTTTTCCTCATTCACCCCTGGCTGGGGTGGCTCACGGTGGCGGGCGCTGGCGTTGCGGCGCTGATTGCGCTTTTGAACCGCGCCCTGACCCGGAATGCCATCCGCCATGCAGGCCGCTTTGAAGGGGCCGAGCGGGACTTTACCGACCGCAGCCGCCGCAATGCCGAAGCGATTTTTGCCATGGGCATGTATGGGGCGATTGCCGGCCGCTGGCGCGATCTGCACCACAAGGTACTGGTGTCCGCGCAAAAGGGCGGCGATCCGTCGGAGGCTTTGGCCGCCACCAGCCGCGCGTTTCGGATGCTGTTGCAATCGGCGATCCTGACGCTGGGCGCTTTGCTGGTGCTGCAATCGCAGATTTCAGCAGGCATGATCATTGCCGCCTCCATCCTGTCGGGCCGCGCCCTGGCCCCGGTTGATCAGCTGATCGGCCAGTGGCGCGCGATCGGGCAGGGGCTGGCGGCCCACCGCCGGTTGTCAGAGAATTTCAATCAGGCCGAAGATACCCCCGAACGGGTCGATCTGCCCGATCCCACCGGCACCATCAGCGTGCGCGCCCTGACCAAACTGGTCCCCGGCGCGCCTCTGGGCGCCACCGATGCTCCGCGCATCCTGTCCGGCATTGATTTTGAGCTGACCCCCGGCGACGGGCTGGGCGTCATTGGCAGTTCCGCCAGTGGCAAATCCACCCTTGCGCGGCTGCTGGTCGGCGCCATGCAGGGCGACGCGGGCGAGATCCGCTTTGACGGCGCGCGGCCCGAACAATGGGACCCGGTGCGGCTGGGCCGCAACATCGGCTATCTGCCGCAGGTGCTGGAGATGCTGCCGGGCACGATCCGTGACAACATTGCGCGGTTTGATCCGGCGGCCTCTGACGAAAGCGTCATTGCGGCGGCCACGCTCACCGGCATCCACGACATGATCCTGAAACTGCCCAAGGGGTACGGCACGCAATTGTGTGACCCTGCGGCCCCCGTGCCCCTGTCGGGCGGTCAGATGCAGCGGCTGGGACTGGCCCGTGCGGTGCACGGCATGCCGCGCATCGTGGTGCTGGATGAACCGAATTCGAACCTGGATATGGCCGGCGACGCGGCCCTGACCCAGACGATTGCCGCCCTGCGCGATGCAGGCTCCACCGTGGTGGTGATGGCGCACCGGCCCAGCGTGCTGGCGGCGGTGAACAAGCTGATGATACTGGATGCCGGCATGGTGCGGGTCTTTGGTGACAAGGATGATGTGCTGGCGGAGGATTTCAAAGTGGTCAGCCCGTCAGAAGCCACGCTGGAGAGGGGCAAGACACCCACAGCGGTGATTGAGGCCGCCCCGGTGAGCCCACCGACACCGGCAGAGGGACAGGTCCCGGAAGACCTTCTTGATGCCGATGACGGCAATGGCCCGGATGCCGAATTTGAAGGGGACACACCGCCGGTGTCCATGAGCCTGCCGGTGCTGGCGCTGGCCGAAGCCCGCGCCCGCCGCCAACGCGAAGCGGAGGCCGCAGAGGCGGCAAAGGCGCGCAAGGTCCCGATGATCACGCGCCGCATCTCCCATGCGGATGTGCGCCCGGCAGAGGGGGCTGAGGCCGCCGGAGCGCCCGGCAGCGACGCATTCGATTTTGAGCAAAGGGCGCAGGCATGAAGCTTTTGACCGATCAGACCGGGGGCGCTGCGCCCTCCGTGCAGGCCCCGGAATGCGGATTGCGCCGCACCCTGTGGCTGGGGGCGTTTGGCTTTGTCGCGCTCTTTGGCGCGGTGGGGGGCTGGGCGGCGACCACCGTCATTGGCGGTGCTGTGGTGGCCAGCGGGCAGGCCGTGGTGCCGGGCAAACCGCAGGTGGTGCAAAGCCTCGATGGCGGTGTGATTGCCGCCATTCACGTGCAGGATGGTGACCGGGTGCGCGCGGATGATCTGCTGATGCAGCTTGATCCGACGCTGGTGGAAGTGAACCTGAACATTTCGCGCGGCCGTCTGGCGGCGGCATTGGCGCGGCAGGCGCGGTTGCGCGCTGAACAACTGGGTCTTGAGACCCCTGATTTCTCTCTGCCCCCGCTGCCCTTTGCGGCGCCGGATATTGCGGAACCCATGGCCCGCGAGCTGGCGATTTTCAAAACCCGCGCTGAGACCCTCCAAGGTCAGCGCGAGCAACTGGCGGAGACGCTCCACCAGTTGGAAACCCAACGGGAAGGCACCCAGGGCCAGATGGCGGCGGTTGAGGAGCAGGCGGCCTCTCTGGACGGGGATCTGGATGGGCTGCGCAAGCTCTCCAAACAGGGGCTTGTGCGGCAAAGTCAGCTGTCGCAACTGCAACGGGCACGGGCGCAGCTGACCGGCGAAATGGCGGGCCTGCGGGCCACGCTGTCGCGGCTGGAGATTGCGGGCCGTGACGCGCATCTTGAATTGCGCCAGGCCGAACGGGCGTTCCGCGAAGAGGTGATTTCCACCCTGCGCGATGCCACCGCAGAGGTGGAGGAATTGACGCTGGAGATTGTCACCCGCACGGCACAGTTGGACCGCATCGACATTCGCGCGCCCACGGGCGGCATCGTGCATGAGATGCAGGTGGCGACCAAAGGCGGCGTTGTGGCCCCCGGCGGCACGATCCTGCAGGTGATCCCGCTGGACCGGGGTCTGGATTTCGAGTTGCGCGTTGATCCACGGTCCGTGGATCAGGTGCGTCCGGGGCAATCGGCTGAACTGGTGCTGGCGTCCTTTGATCCCCAAAGCACCCCGCAGCTGAAGGGCGAGGTGACGTCTGTCTCCGCCGCTGCCGTGACGGATCCCAAGACGGGGCAGGAATTTTACCGCGTGGGTCTGGATGTGTCGGATGAGGAACTGGCGCGGGCCGGCGACGTGGATCTGATCCCCGGCATGCCGGTGGAGGCCTATCTGCACACCGGCGACCGGACGGTGCTGGCGTATCTGCTGCATCCGGTGACGACGCATCTGCGGCGGGCATTCCGGGAGTGATGTGACGTGCCGTAGGGTGCGCATTTACTGCGCACCATCCACAGAACCAAAACAGCGCCCCGGCATGCGATCATCCCGCGCCGGGGTTTCATGCCGACATGAAGCACGGTGCGCCGTAAATGCGCACCCTACGGGGTTTGATCCACCCGCACGGAATCAAGGGCTTTAGCCCGCCGTGCAGCGCCAGACCCTCCCACGGTCTGGCGCTTTGGCAACCGCAAGTGCCACGCTGGTGAGGCGGCGTATGTTTGGCAGCCATAAACTGCCACGCTGTCAGGAAGGGATGCGCCCGCCCAGGGTCTGGCGCTGCACGGCTCACGCCCCCCCGTTGCCCCCCGCCCGCACGCTCCCCCAGACCAGCCTTAACGCCCATGGGGTAAGCCTCCTCCCCTCTGCCCGCACCCTGCGGGATCCTTGCAAGGAGACTTTAGATGTCTGATGATTTTTCTTCCCATACCACCGGCCTGACTTCGCCCGCGCGCGCAGCCGAGGCGATTACCCCCAGTGATGGCGCGCCGCTGGCCGACGCCGTGCGCGCGCTCTATGTGGGCGGCGCTGGCGCCATCCGGGTGCGTATGGTGTCCGGTGATGTGGTGGATTTCGCCAATGCACAAAGCGGCATGGTCTATCCGCTGCGCGTCGATCAGGTGATGGCCACCGGCACCTCGGCCACGGGGATCGTGGGGCTGCGCTGAGGCCCCTTAAGGTTTCGTTAACCAAACTTTCCTAACCCTTGTCGCGGCCCCGTTGCGCCGGGCCGTGACACGCCGGGCTATGGGGGCAGATGCACTACCGCGCTGAAATAGACGGGCTGCGGGCGGTGGCGGTGCTGCCGGTGATTGCCTTTCACGCAGGGTTCACCCTGTTCTCGGGCGGTTTTGCCGGGGTCGATGTCTTCTTTGTCCTCTCGGGCTATCTGATCACCGCGATCCTCTTGGGCGCTTTGGCGCAAGATCGCTATTCCCTCACGGACTTCTACATCCGCCGCGCCCGGCGTTTGCTGCCTGCGCTTACCGTGGTGGTGCTGGCATCTGTGCCCTTTGCCTGGCTGTGGATGGGCCCTGCGGCGTTTGAGGGTTTTGCCCGGTCACTGATGGCGGTGGGGCTGTTTTCATCCAACATCCTGTTCTGGCAGGAGGGCGGCTATTTCGCCACCGCCGCCGAGGCCAAGCCGCTCCTGCACACATGGTCACTGGCGGTGGAGGAGCAATACTACCTGCTGTTCCCGCCGCTGCTGGCGCTGCTCTGGCACCGCGCGCGGCGGCATCT
This sequence comes from uncultured Sulfitobacter sp., assembly GCF_947500075.1. Taxonomy (GTDB): domain Bacteria; phylum Pseudomonadota; class Alphaproteobacteria; order Rhodobacterales; family Rhodobacteraceae; genus Sulfitobacter. The sequence continues at coordinate 43,907 of NZ_CANMQS010000013.1, forward strand.
CATTGTCTGCATCACCCTGCTGGCGGTGGCCAGTTTCGCGCTGGCCGTCCTCACCGTCGGCGCGCGGCCCGAAGCGGCGTTCTATCTGGCCCCGACCCGCGCCTGGGAGCTGCTGGCCGGATCGCTGGCCGCGCTGGTGGCGCGGCATCATCCCGGTGCCCCGCGTGACGGGCTGGCCGCGATTGGCCTTGCCATGATCCTTGCGGCCTTGCTGTTGTATGATGCGCAGACCCCGTTTCCCTCCACCTGGACGCTGCTGCCCGTTGCGGGCACCGTGCTGGTGATCCGCTACGCGCAGGCGGGCACGCGCACGGCGGCACTGCTGGCGTGCCGTCCCCTCGTAGGCATCGGGCTGATCAGCTACAGCGCCTATCTGTGGCACCAGCCGCTTTTTGCCTTTGCCCGGCTGCGCAGTCTGGATGCGCCGGCACCCTGGCTGATGGCGGGGCTGGCGGGGGCGGCCTTGGCGCTGGCCTGGGTCACATGGCGGTTTGTCGAACAGCCCTTTCGCAGGCCCGGCCCGGCGCCGGTCTTGCGCATCTCAGGTGGCGTGCTGGCGGGTTTCATCGCGCTGGGTCTGGTGCTGCCACAGATGGACCGCGGCTTGCCCGACGGCCTTGGACCCACCCCCCAGATGGCGCGTGATGCGCATCCCTGCGCGCTGCACACCCGCGTTACCCAAGACCAGATCACCACCTGCCTGACCCATGCGCGGGCGCGGCCCAAAGTGGTGCTGATCGGGGATTCCCACGCTATGGCCCTCTCTGCCGCGCTGCGCCGCGCCCTGGCGGGGGAGGGCATTGTCCTGATCAGTTTCGCCCATGTCGGCTGCTACCCGATCCCCGGCACCACGCGGGTGCCGCCCGCGCGGCAGACGGGCTGCCACAGCCTGCGCGCGCAGGCTTGGGACACGCTGACCACATTGGAAGGAACACCCGTGCTGGTCTTCGCCCGCTGGACGCTGGCGCTGCAAGGCACGCGGTTTGACAATGGCGAAGGCGGGCAGGAGCACGGGGAGGCGGTGCGCATGGCGGTGACCGGGCAGGGGGATCTGGCGGATCATACCCGCGCCACGCTGGAAAAGCGGGCGATGGATCACCCCGTCACCCTGCTGGGCCCCTTTCCCGAAGCCGGCTGGCATGTGCCGGAACGGCTGGCGAAGATGGTGCTGTTCGGCGGGGGGGCGGCCCCGGTGCTCTCAACCTCGCTGGCGGTTCAGCAGGCGCGCAGCGCCCCTGCGCGCGCGATGATGGCGCAGCTTGAGGGGCGCGGTGTGACGGTGGTGCCGCTGGCTCCGCTCTTTTGCGACCGCCAGATCGCGGGGCGCTGTGTGAATGCCTATCGGGACAAGCTGTTCTACACCGATGATGACCACCCCTCGGCCCATGCGGCAGGGATCATCGCCCGTGCCGCTGTGGCGGCTCTGCGGGCGGGGCAGGAGGGGCGGCGGCTGGCCGCCCGTCCTTGAGTTGGAGGGGCGTGATCAGACCTGCAGCAACGGGTCAAGCACCAGACCGTTGTCCGACATCGCGTCGATCTGACCCTGCGCCCAGGCCTGTTCAAAGCTGCTGGCGGTCTCAAAGCCGGCCATCGGCGCATTCTCCGCGTCTTCTGCATCGGCAAGATCGGCAAACAGCGGGCTCAGCGCGCTGGCAGTGGCAGAGGCGGTCGCAAGCGCGATTTCCTCGGCCGTGGCCGGACGGGTGACCTGTAGATTGTCGATCACCCCTGCGGCACTGTCATGCCAGGGATCGCCAATGATGAAGTCGCGTTTATGCGCATCAGCAGTACGCCCGCTGTGGGATTTCGACGCCATGACCTCGCCATCCACAAGGATCTGGGCCACGCCTTTGTCGCTGTCATAGGTGACGTTGATCCGGTGCCAGTCGGTATCGTCCAGCACCCCGGCTTCGGTGCGCATGCGCACTGTGCCTTCGTCGGTGATCAGTTTCAGCCGCAGCCCGCCATCGGCGCGCATGTTCAGATCCAGCACCTTTTGCTGGTTCAGCAAACCGCCATCACCGCCATTTTCGTCCCGGCGGAAGTCAAAGCCGATGTCGAAGGTCTCCAGCCCGAAAAGCTGGGTGGCGCTGTTGTCGATGCGGAAGGTGGTGTTGCCGCCGATCTGGAAGCCGTCGCCCTCCTTGCCATCGGTAAAGCCCGCGCCATTGGTGCGGTCGTTGATCTGGCTGTCATAGCCGGATGTGTCCGCGCCACCGTCCGAGAAATCCACATCCAGCAGGCTGTGGATGTGCGGGTCCTGCGGGGCGGGGGCCGGTTCCGGATCGGGCGTGGCGGCGGGCGCATCCGCCACCGGGGCAGGCTCGGCTGCCGGTTCGGGAATGTCGGGCATCGCATCCTCTATCCCCGGTGCCTCGGCATAGACACCGGCCACCTCGGGTGCCGGATCAGGCAGGGTGATCTTGAGATTGTCGACCACCGCAGGCAGGCCGTCACCCCAGGGGTCGCCCACGACAAAATCCCAGTATTTTGCATCCGCGGTGCGCCCGGTGAGCGCGGCAGAGGCGAGGCTGTTGCCGTCCATAAGGAGCTCCACCTGACCCTTGTCACCGTCATAGACAAGGTTGATCTTGTGCCAGTCGGTGTCGCTCAGCAGCCCTGCGTCCGTGCGCAGATTAACAGACCCCTCGTCAGTGGTCAGTGACAGGGTGAAGCCGCCATCCGTGCGCACCGCCAGATCCATGATGGTATGCTGGTTGAGCAGGCCCCCATGGGCATCGGCTGTGTCTTTGCGGAGATCAAAGGCAATGTTGAAGGCATCCAGCCCGAAAAGCTGGGCGCTGGAATTGTCGATGTTGAACCTTGCATCTGTCCCCAACTGGAAACCGTCACCGTCTTTGCCAGTGGTAAAACCGGCACCTGCGGTGTCATCCTTGATCTGTGAATTGTAAGAAGACGCGTCCTTGCCCCCGTCCGAGAAATCCACATCCAGCAGGACATTGGGTTGGGCCTCCGGCTCTGGCTGCGGCGTTTCTTCAAGGGGCGGGGCCGCGACCTCTGCGTTTTCGTCGACATCCTCAAAGCTCATGCCGACTGCGCCGCCCAGCATGATGACATGCCCGTCAGGTTCTTTGATGACGGTGACACCTTCGTCGATTGTGGTGGGGGTGGGCGTAGGGGTGGCATCATGTGGCAGGCTCATGGAGACGCTTTCGAACACGCCCGTGGCGTCATCGCCCCAGGGGCGGCCCAGTTGTACCCCCCATGACAGCGGCCCGGTGGTTGCACCGGTTGCCGCGCCACTGGCCATGGTCACACCGTCAACCATCAGCGTCAGCGTGCCTGCGACGCCGTCATAGCGCACGCCGATGTCCTGCCAGTCGGTGGTGTTCATCACACCTGCTTCGGTGGTGATCTTGAAATCGCCATCCGAGGTGCGCAGCCAGAACGACAGCGCGCCGTCGTTTTCGATGTCCAGTTTGAAGACGGTGTGCATGCCCAGCAGACCACCGTCTTTCATCGCATCGGTCTGTTTGAACCGCAGGTCGATGTTGAAAGCTTCACGGCCAAAAAGCTGGGTGTTTTCACGGCCCAGGCTCAGGGCCGTGTTGGGGTTCAGATAGAAGCCCTTGTCCTCGGCCGTGTCGACGAACGCCTGTGCGTCGCTGCCGGTGACCTGCGCTTCAATCCCGCGTGTGGTAATGTCTTCGGCCCCATTGGCAAAGTCGAAGGCGAAGAGATAGGGATCGTCGATCTCGATGCGGCGGGTGGTGCTGGCGCTGGTGCCATCAGCCTGGGTGATGACCAGCGTCACATCGTGCAAGCCAGATGTTTCGAAGATATGGGTGATGGTGGTGCCCTGGATCACGCTGCCATCCGCAAAATGCCAGGCGACGCTGGCGCCTTCCGGCAAGGCGCTGGCGCTGGCGTCCAGCTCGCGGGCCAGGGCGTTTTCGGTGAGCTTGGTTGTGGCGATGATCGGCCCCAGATCGCTCAACCCTTCTCCTGAGAGCGAACTCATCGGCGCGCCGGCGGTGCCCCACAGCGGGCTGTCCGTGCGGATCTGAAGATCGCCAAGGCCGGTGTCGCCCTGACCTGACAGGTTCACGATGTGGTTGTTCACATACATCGGGTCCATGGTGTTGTCATAGACCAGCACGGTGTTGCCGGCTTCAGTGATCTGGCCCAGGTAAGCGGTGCCGATATTGTCCGTCCCGACAACATTGAGGGAATCGGTCACATGATAGCGCGGCTCGGTCGGGAAGATCTCGGAGCCGTCATCGTGGAACAAATACGCAGCTTCACTTTTCAAAAGTGTGTTCGACTGGATGACCAGACCATCTGTATGGCCTACAGCAATGCCGTGAGGTGCGCTGTTGTGAATAACGTTCTCACGAATGACGATATTCTTGAAATATCCATTTTCGGGGTCATTCCCCAGGCCAAAATCTTCGTTCCTGATGAAAATGCTTTGTGACAGGGCGCCATCGCCGGCATCCAGCAAGTTTCCTGAGATCAACACGTTTTCAGTAACCGATTTGGCGTTCTTACCCCAAATCTGGATCATGTCAGAATGGTTGATGGATTGGGTGCTGCCCAAAAAGTTGTGAAAGTGGTTGTCGATGATGTCCACGTTGCGGAAACCCGCACCCTGGATGCCGTCCCCCTGCAATTGGCTGATGTCATTGTTTGCAATGACCATTCCATCCACTTCGAGAACACCAATGGCGGTGCTGAAATTGGAAATTGTATTGTCGGACACTGTAAGGTTGGTGGAATCGCGCAAGAGCATTGCACTGTTGGCGTGGGTCGCGCCGTTTGTTTTACTGAGAAATTCTTCCGCCACACCGGTCATCGTATTGCCGGTCAGGGTGATGTTGTCTGACCCGCTGACATAGACCGACTGCGGATTGCCCGCTTCCTTGCCCTGAATATGCAGGTTGCTGATCGTCACATGCGAACTGTCACGCAGATCCACACTGTCCACCACCGGCGGTGCACTCGGATCAGCCGCCGTGATCGTCACCGGTCCACCTGCACTGCCCAGATCGCGTGCGCTGATCTGATAGGGGCCACCTGATGCTTCCAGCGCGATGGTGCCGCCACCCAGCTCGTCAATCCGGCTCAGAATATCCGTCAGCTCGGCGTTTGAGCGCACAGTAAAGGTTGTCATCGGGTATGCTCCTGCATTCAACTTGCCTACAATTCCACGTGTTACCTCCCACCCTCACCCGGCCGCCTGCACGGGGGCAGGCGGTCAGAGGAGTGAGTTTACAAGCCTTCTCAGTGCCTTTTCTTCGTGGTTCTGATTTGGTCGA
>NZ_CANMQS010000014.1 GCF_947500075.1 uncultured Sulfitobacter sp.
ACGACCGCAGCCTGTGCGTCCTCAGCCGCCGTCCCTTGTTGAAGAGTCGGTTGAGCAGCGCCATCCGTTTCGGATTGGCCTCCCACTTCGCCCCCATTTTTGCAGGCATCAGGCTCGCCACTTCTTCTGCCCGAGGATGGAAAAACTCCGTCAGCTCCACCAGATTAGCGTCCTGCGCGCCCATCTCTCCCTTGATCCGTTCCATGCGCGGCGCACGTGTTTTCAGATCTGCCACGCGGATGATGTCATCGTAAGCCATCGCGTTGGCGATATACTTCGCCGCTGTCGCACTCAGCAGCCAATCGTGGCCCGCATCGTCGCGCGCGATCACGCCATCCAGACGGTCCAGATACACACCCCCATAGGCGCAATCCTGAAAATCCACGACCTTGGTCAGCCCCGCCTGCGCCATCTCCTGCACCGGCTCCGGAAGGCGCTGAACCCGCATCAGCAGCGCCTCCCATTTGGTCATCTCGCTCTTTGGTCCAGCCAAGGACGGACGCGCCGGTCGCAGGTCCTTCTCAGGCACCGCAACACCGTTCTGCGCCGCATCAAACCCCACCGCAAAGGCCCGCAACGAAGGTTCCACCCCCTTGCCGCCTGCGCGAATGGCCTCCTCAAACGCTTCCCGCGCGAACGGCAAGGCACCCGACCCCGCAAGCGCCCCGAACAGACTGGCCGAGATTACAGACCCCTGCCCCACCGCCAGCGTCTCCATATCCGCGAGGATCAACTGTTGCGCGGCAATCTCCGCCGCCGCCCGCACCTCATCGGCGTCCGCAATCCCATCGCCCGGCGTCATCTTCTCCGACACCGCCAGCGCGCGATGGGTGGAGCCGATCAGCACCGTCCGGTCCGGCGTCACAAACCCCCGCATGATCGCGCGGCCCACTTCCATCATTTCCGAGGCGATCAGCACATCCACATCGCCGCCCGACGGGGCCAGCGCAAAGATTGGCATCTGATCCGACGCGGGCGTCATCTCAACATAATAAATCGTCGAGCCCGTCCGCTGCGCCACACCCGCCACGGAGGTCGCCTGACAGGCGTATCCCTGTGCCCGCGCGAGGCTCTCGATCCACCCCGTGAGCACGCCACCGCCCTGCCCGCCCACGGCCATCACCGCCAGCTTGATGATCTGACCCACCCGCGCGTCGGGCGTCTTCTGTGGCAGCGTCACGTTCATGTGGGCGCCCCGTCCAGCCGCAGCCGTTTGGCATCGCGCCGCGTTTGCAGCCAACGGATCACACGCCCCCGCACACCTGCGCGCCAGCGTTCAAACCCACCGGGATTATGCACCACATCCGCACGGTAAAACGACGGACACAGCACAGCGGCATCCGCCACTTCCCCGCAATTGCCACAGCCCACGCAGGTCTGATCAATATGCGCAATCGGATCGTCGCGCAGCGGATCGTCCAGCCGTTTCAGCGACAGCGACGGACAGCCCGACAGCCGGATGCACGCGTGATCCCCGGTGCAGACATCACTATCCACCCCAAAGCGCGGCACATCCACGCGCCGCCCATCCTTGATGGCTTTGTTGCGAATGGGCTTCTCCCGCCGCTGCTTGTTCAGCATACATTCGGAGGAGGCGACAATCACCTTCGGCCCCTTGAACTCCGTTGTTAGAGCCTCTTTTACCGTGTCGCGCACCTTGCCCACATCATAGGTGTGATCAATCTGCCGGATCCATTCGACCCCCACCCCTTTCAGCGCGGCGCTGATCGGATTGTTCGTCGCCTTCGTATCATTATGCGCGCGGCTCGACAGAATGTCCTGCCCCCCCGTCGCGGCGGAATAGTAGTTGTCGACGATCACCACGACATTGTCCGACTTGTTGAACACCATGTTCCCGATCGAAGAACTCAACCCATTATGCCAGAACCCGCCGTCTCCCAGCATGGAGATCGCGCGCCGCTCTCCCCCGCCGTCGAAGGCCGCATTGGCCGCAGGGCCAAGCCCGTATCCCATCGTCGCCCCGCCAATCTCAAACGGCGGCAGCGAGCCAAACAGGTGGCACCCAATGTCGCCCGTGATCTGGTGCTTGCCCAACTCTTCCTCGACCAGTTTCATCCCCGCAAAGATTGGCCGTTCCGGGCACCCCGTACAAAATCCCGGCGGACGGATCGGCACCGTCTTCGACAGATCCGGGATCGCCGGCTCCTCCTGATTGGGCGCGCGCACCTGCCCCGGCAGCATGTCGGGTGCGGCCTGTTTCAAAAACGCCGTCACCCCGTCCAGCATCACCTGTCCGGTATACTCCCCCGCCATCGGCAACACGTCCTTGCCATAGAGCTTCAGCGTCTTGCCCCCGCGATAGAGGAAGGACGCCAGATGCTGCTCCAGATGCTCCGGCTGGCCTTCTTCCACGACCAGCACGTGTTCCTTGCCTTCACAGAAAGCGTCAAATTCGTCTCTAACCAGCGGATAGGTGACGTTCAGACAGTAAATCGGCACTTCCGTCTGCCCAAACACATCCGCCAGCCCCAGCCGCTGCAAAGCGCGGATCAGACCGTTGTACATCCCCCCCTGCACCACGATGCCTAGCTTGGCTTTGTCGGGTCCGAAGACCTCGTTCAACCCGTTCTCCATGATGAACTTCTCGGCGGCCGGCCAACGGTTCTGCACCTTGTCCTGCTCGTGAACATAACTCCACGGCGGCAGCACGACCCGTTTGAAATCCGACTGCGGATTGGCAATCGCCTCCTTCACCGTCAGCGGCGGCGGCACGTTGTCCTTGGTCGCGAAACTCCCCGTCACGTGGCACGACCGAATGCGCACCATCAGCATCACCGGCGTATTGCTCGCTTCACTCAACTCAAACCCGTCTTTCACCGCCTTGGTGATCGACGGCAGGTTCGGGCGCGGGTCCAGCATCCAGAACTGCGACTTCATCGCAAACCCATGGGAGCGTTCCTGCATGATGGAACTGCCCTCACCGTAGTCCTCCCCCACGATGATCAGCGCCCCCCCGTTCACGCCCGAGGAACACAGGTTCGCCAAAGCGTCCGAGGCCACATTGACGCCCACAGGACCCTTGAACGTCACCGCCCCGCGAATGGGATAGTGAACACTTGCAGCCAACATCGCCGCCGCCGCCGCCTCGCTCGCATTCGCCTCAAACCGCACACCCAGCTCGCCCATCAGCTCCTCAGCATCGGCCAGCACGTCCATCAAATGCGAAATGGGCGCGCCCTGATAACCACCCACGTAGCCCACGCCGTTTTCCAGCAACGCCTTTGTAATGGCGAGGATCCCCTCCCCGGTGAACACATCCCCATCGCCCTTGCGCAGATGTTCCACCTCAGCCTTGAACGAGCGTTCTGCCATGATCTCTCTCCGAAACCTTGTTCGTGATACGTTTTAAAAATCGTGCTTGCGAATGTTGCGCAGGATGGTTTGCAGGGTGCCGACAAAGGCGCGTTTCTCGGCGTCGTCCACACCTGCGAACATCGCATCCGCCGCCCCCGCCATATGCGGCCACATCCGCTCATAGGCTTCGCGGCCCGCCTCCGTGATGAACACCCGCGTCGCGCGGCTGTCCCTTTCATCGGTCTCCCGCCGGATCATGCCGTTCTGGTCCAACGTGTCCAACGCCCGGCTCAGGGTCGATTGCTGCACCACCGCGTAGACCGCCAATTCCCGGATCAGAATGCCATCAATCACCGACAACACCGCCAGCGACCGCATCTGCGGCGTGGTCAATCCCAGCGCCGTCATCTCTGAAGACAGCGCGGCGTTGTACCGCCCGATGATACGGTTCATCAGATAGGGCGCGAAGTTCTCCAGCCCGATCTCGCCCAGCCGGGGCGGGTTCACCTTGTCCTGTTTGTTCATGCGCCCAACCCTTTCGCCAGATTGAAACCCGATCCGCCGCCCAACCCCGGTCCGGGATGGGTCGAGGCGCCGATGTGATGCAGTCCCTTGATCGCGGTGCCGTTGTTGACCTGCCCCGCATGGGGCCGCCAGACAAAGAACTGATCCAGCGTACAGGCCCCGCCATAGGGGTCCCCGCCCACAAGGTTCACGTTCATCCGTGCCAGATCAGCGGGGGAAAAGGCGCGGCGTTTCAACTTGATGGCGTCCCAGTTGCGGATGTGGCTGCTCAGGATGCCTTCGATCCGGTCGGCAAAGGCCTCGCGCGTGGCCTTCGTCCACTCCGGCGTGGTCTCAATCTCTCCGGCCGCGTCGCCCTTGATCAGCGTCGGCGCGTCGGGGATCTGCAACCACAGCAGCGCCTTGCCTTCGGGACAGCGCGTCGGATCCATGCGGTGTGGTTGCCCCACGCAGATGGTCGGCACGGCGGGCAACATCCCACGCTCTGCTTCATTGCTGGATTTGGAAACGGCATCGATCCCATCCGACAAATGGATCAAGGCCACATCCTCCAAGCCCTCCGCGGCCCATTCAATCGGACCGTCCAACGCGTAATGCAGCTGGAAATTGCCCCGCCCGTGGCGGAATTTCTTCTCCGGTCTGGGCAGCGCCGCATCCGCCAGCAGATCGTCGTAAAGCTGCCCCGGTGCGGTGCTGGCAATCACATTCTTGGCCCGAATGCCTTCGCCCGCCGTTGTCTTTACCCCGACGGCCTTGCCGCCTTCGATCACAATGCGCTTGGCCTCAACGCCGGTTCTGATCCGGCCGCCGTTGGCCTCGATCAGCCCCCGAAACGCAGCCGCCGCCTGCCCTGCCCCGCCTTTGACAACAGGTGCACCTGCCGCCTCCAAAGCAAAGGCAATCACCCGCGCCATCTGGCCACCGTAACTCGCCTCCGGCGTCAGCCCCACGTGCAACACCCAGGGTGCCCAGATCGCCTGCACGTCCGGGCTGGTATAGCGCGTTTCCAACCACCCGCGCGCAGGCTCCAACGCTTCGCCAAACCACGCCTTCAAAGGCCCTAACCCGCGCGTCCACGCCTGTTTGGCCAACAACATCGCCGTCCCGCGTGACCACAAAGGCTGACCCAGAAGCGCAAACAGAAACGGCGCATCCGCTTCCACGCCGCCCACGTCACGCCCATGCTGATCGCCGTCCCCTGCCCCACGCCCGTTGAATGCCGCCACATTCGCGGCACGGTCCATCGTCAAAACAAGCGAAGACCCGTCCGGGCGCAGCACGGCCGTGGGATGAGGGGAGTGGCAATACTCAAACCCGTGTTTGGCCAGATCCTCCCCCAGCGCCTCCTGCGCGGGACCGGTCATGAACAACACAAAGGTCGCGGCCATCACATCGTGATGATACCCCGGCAGCGTGACCTGATCGGAGGTATACATGCACCCCCCGATCCGGTCTTCGCGTTCGATCATCAGCACAGAATCGCCCTTGCGCGACAACATCGCTGCGGCCACCAACGCATTGATGCCCGTCCCGATGATCAGATGGTCGACCTGCGCCACCGCTTAGCCTTTGGGCACAAGCGCCAAAGCCCGGATCGGAGAGCCCGTGCCGTTCTTGATCTTCAAAGGGGCCGCAATCAGGATCGCACCCTTTGCTGGCAGCTTGTCGAGATTGGCAAGCGACGCCAGACCAAAGCAATTGTCCCGGTGCAGCAGGTTATGCGCCGGATAGGGCGGCTCCATCCCGCCGGCCTGGCCCGCATCCGTGCCAATGCACTGCGTGCCCCAACCGACGATTTTCTTGCTCAGCAGATACTCAATGCAATCCGGCGTCGGCCCCGGCGAATGCGGGCCGGTTTCATCCGCGTTGAGGAACTTCGCCTCATCATCCACGCGGCTGTCCCAATCGGTGCGCATCACAACCCATTCGCCCGCCTTGATCTCTCCGTGCTCTTTCTCCCAGGCTTTCACGCCATCCGCGGTCAGCAGAAAATCCTCGTTCGCAGCGCTTTCGGCAGAACAGTCAATCACGTTGACCGGGGCCACCAGCCGCTGCACATCCAGACTGTCGGTATAGCCATCGGGATAATCCTTGCCCGTGATCCAATGGTGCGGCGCGTCAAAGTGGGTGCCCGAATGCTCCCCCAGCACCATCCAGTTCCAGGCAAAGAACGGGCCGTCGTTGTCGTATTCGGAGATCTTGTGAATCTCCACCTTGGGCGTGTTCTTGGCAAAATCCGGGGGCAGCTGCAGAATCGGTGTGTCCGGACCCAGAACACCGGAACAATCCACCACTTCCACCCCGCCCGAGGCCAGCATTGCACCAAGGCTGCTTACAACGTCAGTTGCGCTCATATCTCTTCTCCCTGAAACCCGCGATATGGTTCGCGGTTAAGTTGATGAATCAATGCTAGACAAGATTACATGCGTTTGCAATTATCTTATGGACGAATGGAAAACACTGCATGACCACCAATCCAGATGCCGTCATTATCGGAGCGGGACATAACTCCCTCGCCTGCGCCTGCCACCTTGCGGCGCGCGGATGGAAAGTGGCGGTCTATGAACAGAACGCAGCACCCGGAGGCGCTGTAAAAACAGGGGAATACACCCTGCCCGGCTTCCGCCATGACTGGGCCGCGATGAACCTGTCATTGTTTGCAGGCTCTGCCTTTCATACCCAACACGCCGCTGAACTGGCGGGCCACGGATTGGGATTTGCGCCAACGGCGAATCCCTTTTCCTCCGTTTTCCCCGATGGCCGCTGGCTGGGCATTTCCAACGATCCGGCGCTGACCACCGCCCGTGTGCGCGGCTTTTCAGGCGCCGATGCGGACGCCTGGACGGCGCTTACCGCGCGCTTCCCGGCAGAGGCCGAAGCGATCTTCGGTGTCCTCGGCAGCCCGATGAATTTACGTGCATTTTCATCCTTAGGATGGAAGACGTGGCGCAAGCGCGGCGGCGGCGGCACCCTTGATCTTGCACGGTTTTTGATGATGTCGCCGCGCGCATGGCTCGACCAGACATTCGAATCCGACCATGTCAAAGCCACGCTTGCCGCCTGGGGGATGCACCTCGATTTCGCGCCCGACGTCGCAGGTGGCGCGGTCTTCCCCTATCTCGAAGCGATGGCGGGTCAGGCCTTTGGCATGGTGCTGGGCGCCGGCGGTGCTGACGCGATGACACGCGCCATGGTCAAGATGATCGAAGCGCGCGGCGGGGCGGTCCATTGCAACAGCCCCGTTGCCGGCATCAACCACGCCGCCGGGCGCGCCTTTGGCGTCATCCTTAAAGACGGCACGCTGATCGACGCGGAGAAAGCGGTGATCGCCAATGTCGCCCCCTCCGCCCTGCTGAAACTGACGGGCGGGTCCGGTGACAGCCGCCATGACACCGCGATGGAGAAATTCCAGCACGCCCCCGGCACGATGATGATCCACCTTGCGATGGACGCCCTTCCCGACTGGCCTGCGCCCGAATTGAAACGTTTCGCCTATGTCCACCTCGCCCCCTCGATGGACCAGATGGCGCGGACCTATACCCAGGCCAAAGCCGGATTGCTGCCCGATGAGCCGGTGATTGTCTGCGGGCAACCCACGGTTGTGGACCCCTCCCGCGCGCCTGCGGGCAAGCACGTGTTGTGGCTGCAAGTGCGCATGGCCCCCGGTCAGATCAAAGGCGACGCCAAGGGGGAGATCACTGCGACCAGCTGGGCCGAGGCTGCCGAACCCTTCGCGGGCCGCGCGCTGGATATCCTCGAAGGCTACGCCCCCGGCACGCGGTCGAAAATCCTCGCCCAGCACATCGTTACACCGGATATGCTGGAGGCCGACAATCCCAACCTCATCGGCGGCGATCAGGTCTGCGGCAGCCACCATCTGCACCAGCATTTCATGAACCGTCCCGCCCGTGGCTATGCGGACGGCACCACACCGATCAAGAACCTGTACCACACCGGCGCCGCTGTCTGGCCCGGTGGCGGCACGGGTGCGGGGCCCGGCACCCTGCTGGCCAAAAAACTCGCCGGAAACTGATAAAAACAGACACCAATAAGGGAGAAATCACATGAAACTATCCAGAAGAAGCCTGCTCAAAACCTCCGCTGCGGCGGCTGCCTTTGCCACCGTCGGCCTGCCGTCTTTCGCCAACATTGATGAGCTCGTCATCGCCTATAACGTCAACCTGCCCAGCTGGGATCCCACCGTGGGTCTGTCGGCGGTGAACCCGACGATTCAGGGGTTCTACCAATCCGTCTTTGACCTCTACATCCCGCAGAACCCTGACCTCAGCTTCGGGTCCGGCATCATCACCGACTATGGCTGGAACGACGACAACACAGCCATCTGGATGGACGTCCGCGAAGGTGTCTCCTGGCACAATGGTGATCCGCTGACGGCAGAGGATGTCGCCTGGTCGCTTGAACGTGTGGCCAATCCAGACACCGGCTCCCCCATTCAGTTCATCTGGGGCAAGATCACCAACATCAAAGCCGACGGCAACCGCGTCACCGCTGACATGCCCGAATTTGAACCAACCTTCTTCAAATGGATGTCCTTCCTCACCGGCTATGTCATGCCCAAGAAATACTATGAGGAAGTGGGTGCCGAAGGCTTTGAAGCAGCCCCCATCGGCAGCGGGCCTTACATGGTCGAGAAGTTTGAGCGCAACGCCTTTGTCCGCCTGAAAGCCAATGAAAACTACTGGGGCGGCACGCCGGAATTCAAAACCGTGACGATCAAATTCGTGACCGACGCAGCCTCCCGCGTGGCCGAAGTGGAATCGGGCAATTCCCATGTGACGCTTGAGATTCCCTACGAGGAATTTGACCGGCTGAAAGCAAAGGACGGGCTGGACGGCACCGCCTCCCCCATCTCCGACATCGGCATGATCTTCCTCAACGACATCGAAGTGATGACCGATCCCAACGTGCGCAAAGCCGCCGCGCACGCCATCGACAAGCAACTGATCGTCGATCGCCTGCTGTCCGGCTACGGCGTGCCCATCGACACGCTGCAAACGCCTGACTACATCGCCTATGACGACAGCATCACCGTTGAGTTCAATCCGGAGAAGGCCAAGGAACTGCTCGCCGCCTCCGGCTATGGCCCTGATAATCCGGTGAAATTCAAGATCCAGACCACCAAGGGGTTCAAACCCAAGGATTACGAGATGGTACAGGCCATCGTCGGCCTCTGGCGTCGCGTGGGCATCGAGGCGGAGATCGAGGTTTATGAGATCGCCAAGCATTTTGAGCTGCGCGCAGCGGACCAACTGGCCCCTGCCGCCTTCTACAACTGGGGCAATTCGGTGGGGGATCCGACAACCTCCACCGGGTTTGCGATGTTCGGCCCCTCCCCGCATTCGGTGTGGGATGGGGAAGAACGCTTCAATTCCATCCTGCCGCTTTGGGGCGAGGCGGACGAAGCCAAGCGCATCGCAGGCTGGAAGGAAGTCGACCGCCAGATCGCGGAAAACGCCGAAGTCATTCCCCTGCTGCAATACGTGCAACCCATCGTGCATGCAGCAGGCGTGAAGGTCACGCCGCACCGCTCCGGCGCGTTGCTGCCGCACCTGATGACCCGGGCGTAAAGCAGGACTTCCCAAGACGAGACGGGGCTGTCGCGGCCCCGTCCTTTTTATCTGAACCGGCCCCTCCATGACCCTGTTGCGCAACATCCTGATCCGGCTGCTGACCACGGCCATCACGCTCTTTGGTGTGGCAGTGATCGTGTTTGTGGTGATCCGCGTGGTGCCCGGCAATCCGATTGCGATGATGCTGCCGCCGGGTGCGACGGACGCCGATATCGAACGGCTGCAAGCGCAATACGGCTTCGACAAGTCCATATTCGAGCAATTCGTGATCTGGCTGGGCGGTGTGATGCAGGGCGATTTCGGTACTTCGATTTCCCTGCGCCAGCCCGTCGCCGATCTGGTGCTGGGCCGCCTGCCCGCGACGCTGGAGCTGTCGATTTTCGCGCTGGTGATTGCGGTTCTGATCGGTGGCGCATTGGCGTTGCTGGGCACGCTCTATCGCGACACCAAGGGCGAAGCGGCGGTGGACGTGAGCGCTGGCATGGCGCTGTCGGTGCCGGATTTCCTGTGGGGTCTGGTGTTAATCTTACTTTTTGGGGTGCTCTGGCCGGTATTCCACATCTCCGGCCGCATCTCCCCGTCGTTGAACATTGATTTCACAACGAATTTCTACATGTTCGAATCCCTCATCCGCCTGCGCTTTGACGTCTGGGCCGATCTTGTGGCGCATATGTTCATGCCCGCTTTGGCGCTGGCCATCCCGCTCGCCGCGATCATCGCGCAGCTTTTGAAACAGTCTCTGAAAGAGACGATGCACCTTGATTACGTGACGCTGGCCCGCACCAAGGGATATGGCGAAAACCACGTGATCACCCGCGAAGCGCTGCCCAACGCGATCCTGCCGACGCTGACACTGGTGGGGGTTCAGTTCACCTTTCTGATCGGCGGCACCGTCATCATCGAGCGGCTGTTCAGCTACGAAGGCCTCGGCAATATGGCCATCGACGCGGTGATCAACCGGGACCTGCCGCTGATCCAGGGCATTGTGATCCTCTTTGCGCTGCTGTTCACCCTCGTCAATCTGGTCGTCGACATGCTCTATGTCGTGCTGAACCCAAAGCTGCGCCATGCGTGACGCGCGCGGGGAGGTAAAACGGCCCATAGGGCTACGGTTGTGGCTGTCGGGCGGCTGGCTGGCGCTGCTGGTCTTGGCCGCCCTGTGCGCCCCGCTCATCGCGCCGAATGACCCCCTGATGCAGGACCTGTTTCTGGGCCGCATGCCACCCTTCTGGATGGACGGGGCAGAGCCGGGGTTCTGGTTAGGCACTGATTCACTGGGCCGCGACGTGCTGAGCCGCATCCTCTACGGCGCGCGGCTTGCGTTGATCGTGGCGCTGGTAGCGGGTACGCTGACCTGCCTTGTGGGCGCCACCCTCGGTCTGATCGCGGGCTATTATCGCGGCTGGCCGGATCGGATCATCAGCCGCTTTGTCGACATCTGGATGGCCTTTCCCCCGGTCCTCTTCGCGATCCTGCTCATCGCGGTGTTGGGACCGGGGCTGATGTCGATCATCATCGCGATTGTGGTGATTGACTGGACCCGCTTCGCCCGCGTGATCCGGGCCGAGGCGATGACACAGGGCGCGATGGATTACGTCGCCAGCGCACAGGTCGCCGGGCGCACGCGGTTTGGCACGATGCTCACCGAAATCCTGCCCAACGTGCTGCCGACCATCGTGGCGCTGCTGACCCTTGAAATGGGCGTCGCCGTGATTGTTGAGGCGATCCTGAGTTTCGTGAACCTGTCGATCTCCACCGACAGCCCCACATGGGGCGGGATGATCGCCGAAGGGCGCACCTCCGTCCACCAAGCGTGGTGGGTCTTGGTCTTTCCGCTGATCACGCTGTTCCTGACGGTGCTCAGCTTTTCGCAATTGGGCGAGGGTCTGAAAGACCGTTTCGATCCGGTGCTGCGATGAGCGGCTATTTGTCGATCCGCAATCTGACCGTGCGCCTGAAAGGCGGGGCGATGATCCTGCGCGATGTGTCGCTGACCGTGCGCGCCGGTCAGGTGCATGGGCTGGTGGGGGAAAGTGGCGCCGGCAAGTCGATGATCGGCAAGGCGGTGCTGGGCACCCTGCCCCGCGCGTTGGAGGTGGTGTCGGGTCAGATCATTCTGGACGGCACCGACCTGCAAACCCTCGACCCCAAGGAACGGCGCAGACGCATTGGGGCAAGCGCTGCACTGATCCCGCAAGACCCGCTGACCGCGCTCAACCCGTCAAAACGCATCGGGCCGCAGATCACCCGGCGGCTGGTGGATATCCTCGGCTGGCCCAAGATCGCCGCCGAAGCCCGCGCGCTGGAGCTGTTGGAGGAGGTCCATATCCCCGATCCGGCCCGCGTGATGCGCAGCTATCCCCATGAGCTGTCAGGGGGCATGCGGCAAAGGATCCTGATCGCCTCCGCCTTTGCGGCAGAACCCAAGCTGATCATCGCCGATGAACCGACCACAGCGCTGGATGTGACCGTGCAAAAACAGATCCTGCGCCTGATCAGCGAAATGCAGTCCCGGCATGATACGGCACTGCTGTTTGTCACCCATGATCTGGGCGTGGTGTCCAAGGTCTGCGACACGCTGTCGGTGCTTTACGCTGGCAAAGTGGTGGAGGAGGCGAACATGCACCGCTTTTTCATGCGCCCCATCCACCCCTATTCCGCCGCTTTGCTCGCCGCGACACCCACCTATACCGACCCCACCGGTAGCCTGACGCCCGTGCCGCAAACGGTGATCGACGGGGTGGAACGTGAGGTCGCCGAACACGATATGAGGGCCGCGCCATGATGTATGAAGTACGCGACCTGCGGCTGTCGTTTCCCGATATGGCCCACAAACCGCTGATCGGGGCAGCACCTCGGCTTGAGGTTCTGAAAGGGCTGAGTTTTGACGTGCCCAAGGGGGCTGTGCTGGGGATTGTCGGTGGGTCTGGCTCTGGCAAATCGACGCTGGGCCGCGCGATGCTGCGGCTGCTGGAGCCGACGGGCGGGACGATCAGCTTTGATGGCACCGACATCACGCATATGGGCGAGGATCAGCTGAGGGGCATGCGCAAGCGGTTTCAGATGATCTTTCAGGATCCGATGTCCTCCCTGAACCCGCGTCGCCGGGTGGGGGGCATCATTGCCGGGCCTTTGCGGTTGCAGGGGCTGGACGGCTTAACGGGGCGCGTGGATGAGGCGTTGGATATGGTCGGTCTGCCGCGTGGTTTCGCGCAGCGCTATCCCCATGAGTTGTCGGGGGGTCAGCGGCAGCGGGTTGGCATTGCGCGGGCCATCGCCCTGCGGCCCGATTTCATTCTGGCGGATGAGATTGTGTCGGGGCTGGATGTGTCCTCCCAAGCGCAGGTGTTGAACCTGCTGGGGGAGCTGGTGCGCGATCTGGGTCTGACGCTGGCGTTTATCAGTCATGACCTGTCGGTGATCCGGCGGCTGTGTGACCGGGTGCTGGTGTTGCATCATGGGGAAGTTGTCGAGGAAGGCGCGACCGCGGCATTGTTTGACGCGCCACAGGCGGCCTATACGCGGGAGTTGCTGGGGGCGATCCCCCTGCCCGATCCCCATCAGACCTGGGGGTGAGTTGCCCCTGGGCAATTCGGGATTTTCTGTTGTTTTTCAATTTGTTGCGTTGCGCCTGTTGAAAGCGCGCACCGCCGCCACGGGGGGCGGCGGGATGAGGGCTGTCTGCCCTCATACACCCGAGGTTTTTGGAACCATTTGGAAGGGAGGCAGGAGCAATTGGGATTTATCTTATTGATTTTATTTGAGTATTTTAGAATTGCCCAGGGGCAACTCAGGCCTTTCGGGCGGCAAGGTATTTCTCAAAGGCAGCCCGGAGCGAGGCTTCAGTGAGGTCCGCGTCGAAGCTCATGTTCACTTGTTTGCCTTGCTTTTTCACCATGATCCCGCGTTCCCCCTGAGAGCGGGCGTAGAGCGTGCCGGTGCTGACCTTCGCGACTTTCGGCTTGGGTTTCGCGGCACGGGTGAGGCGTTTGAACACCTCCTGCGCGTCGATGTAGCCGCCCTGCCCCTGCGCGGCGCGGGCTTGTTGTTTGGCGATGAAGCGCGCCTCTTCAAGGATCGCCTCGGCTTGTTCGGGGACATTCAACATGGGTTTCAGCGCCCGCGCATGGCGTTCGCGGATGTCACGGCGGGTGGCGAAAGCGTTGAGGACTTCTTCGGGAAGTTTCGCCAGTGTCAGATAGCGGGAGAGCCATGGGGGGCTGACTTCCAGCCGCTCCGCCATCGCCTTTTGCTGGCCGCCGTAATAGAGCTTGATCGCCTGGGCATAGTCCACCGCGCGTTCGTAGTCAGAAATGTCTTCGCGGTCGCGGTTTTCGATGTCGGCGAGGCGGAACGCCTCTTCATCAGTGAGGTCGCGGACCTCCACCAGATAGCGGAATTGCGGGTAGTTGTTGGCGCGCAGCCAGCTGACGGCGTAGTGACGGCGGGCGCCGCAGATCACTTCGAAGTCATGCGATTCACCGTCGAGGCGGCGGACGATGGCGGGAAATTCCTGTTGCCCCTGCGCCTTGATCCCGTCGATCAGGTCGCGGCAGTTTTCGGGCGTGAGCAGCGCATAATCGCGGTTGTGACGCTCCCACATGCGGCAGCGGGCAGGATCGACCAGATGCAGGGTTTTTTCCTGCCGTTCGCCCGACATGCGTTCGGCGATGGAAGTGGAGCGTTTGAGGAAGCGCGCGCCGCCCCGATCGGGGGTTGCGGTGGGCCGGTCCAGCCCGCTTAGCACGTCATCCATGATCGCGTCGTGTTTCTTGCTCATAGCAATCCTTCCTTCCGCAGGCTGGCGTGATGGCTGGGCCAGGTCTTGCGGATCAGCAGTTCGATTTCGCTGTTCACCGCGTCCAGATAGGCGCGGCAGCGTTTGTGGGTCTCAGACCGGGTGCCCGGTCCGGTGAGTTCATAGACCGTGCTGAGGTTGGCCGCGGCATTGTCGATCTCGGCGGAATCCTTCAGCACGGCGGTCATCATATCCATCGGGAACACCGCCTCCATCATGCGTTTGATCGCCTGGTGTGCCGATTTGGAGTCGTTCATCTTTGTCGCCAAAATTTTAACAAAAGCATAATCACGCGCACCGCCGGCGCGCGACAACTCCTCAAGCGTGGCCCCCATCATCTTGAGGAAATGTGCGGTGGAGCCGAAGTCGATGTTGTTGGGCGGGGCGGGGATAACGAGGGCGTTGGCCGCGCGCAGGACGGAGAGGGAGAGCATGCCGAGCGCCGGGGGCGGATCCATCAGGATCACGTCGAAATTGGCCTTGATAGACTCTATGCCGGTGCGCAGACGGTCCAGCACAAAGGTGCTGTCACGGGCCATGCGGGCGGCGAATTCATATTCCGCATCGTAGAGGCCGAGGTTGGCGGGGATCAGCGCGATGCCGGGCCAATAGGTCGCGCGCAGGGCGTAATGCAGGCTGTCGGGTCCGCCGTGGCGGAAGAAAGGGTAGAGGGTGTCATCGTCCTCGTCGACGTCCACGTCCGGGTTGAGGCCGAACATGGAGGTGGTGCTTGCCTGGCTGTCGCAGTCGATGACGCAGACGCGGTAGCCTTTGAGCGCGAGGTATTGGGCGAGGTGGCAGGCAAGCGTTGATTTCCCCACGCCGCCTTTGAAATTCTGGATCGCCAGCACCATCGCCGGATCGCCGGGCGCGCGGTGGGGCAGGGTGCCAAAGACCTCGCGCATGGTGTTAACCTGAGCGAGGGAATAGCCGGTGCGTCGGTTGGTGTCGGGGTCTTTTTCAGGGGCGGGCAGGCGGCCATCTGCTTCGGCGTCACGGATCAGTTTGTCACTGCGGCCCACCATATCGGCGGCTTTGCGCACGTTGAACCGCAGGTCGAGCGATTTGGCAGCCCCAGGCGCGTAGATGCGTTCGCGCAGGCGTTCGATGACGGTGCTGGCGCGGTCGCTGAGGTTGGCGAGTTCGGTCAAGGTCACGGGAGGAAGGACGGGCTGCTGCATTATTTCGCCTCTGGTGTATGATTTTTGCGAATCATGAAGGATTCAGTGAGACGGCTCAAGTGTGAAGTTTTTGCTTGATTGGTCGAAAAGGTGGAAATTGGCGGCACGATCCGCTGCGTTTGATTTTTGCAGGGTTTGTCGATGAAGTGTACCGCGAAGCCTGTTGAGAGTCCCGAAAAGTAAGTCTTGGGACAGTCGGCTGCCGAATCAGCGCCAAAACCACCCTGAATCCAAATCAAAAGACACCTCTTAGGTTCTGGATTCTTAGTGTTCTGTGTTCAATGCGCTCAAGGGCTTTGTTTGCAAGGCGATTCAGGCTCTATTGCTTACATTAAGGGGTGCTTTGGCTTACATCCGGGGACAGGTAGACTTACGTCGTGGGAGCGCTGGACTTACAAACGGGGCAGGGGGCTTGGCTTACGTTTGGGGTGGGTCCTCAAGGGTTCCATCGAGGTGCTAGAATAGTGTCGCAGATCAGGGGTTTGCGAATCGGCGCGGCTGGATAGGGCGATTCAAGCCTTACAAATTGGGTGATAGACGGGGCGGGAGCCCCATGATACCTTACGCCACAGAAAGCACAAATGTAAGAATAAGACGTAAGTCCAGCCATGAGCAAAGCCTATCGCACCGTCGAAGCACAGCCCAACGCGCAGACGTTGGTCAAACCCGGTGAGCTGGTCGATCTGGTGGAAGTGACGCCGCTGACGCTGGCGGACCGGCGGATCTACAACCAGCTGCTGGAGAATGCCTGGGACGCGATTGAGAAACCTGTGACCCATGTGATTGCAAAGTCGGACCTGCGTGGATCGCATAATTCGAATGATCGGGTCGGGGCGAGTATCGAGCGGCTGATGGCCTCGATCGTGAAAATCAGCGTGGTGCGCGACGGGGAGCCTGCGATTGAGCGGGTGCAACTGCTGGGCGGCAACGTGGAGACGGCGCGGCGGGACGGGTTGCTGGAATATGAGATCCCGCAACGGCTGCGGCGGATCATCAAGGACAGCACGGTTTTTGCGCGGCTCCAGCGGGAGGTGATGTTTGCGCTGTCCTCAAAATACGCGCTGACGCTTTATGAGATGGTGCAGAAACGCGGGAACCTGCGC
Organism: uncultured Sulfitobacter sp.; assembly: GCF_947500075.1. GTDB lineage: Bacteria > Pseudomonadota > Alphaproteobacteria > Rhodobacterales > Rhodobacteraceae > Sulfitobacter. The sequence goes on from NZ_CANMQS010000014.1 coordinate 16,514, forward strand.
TGGCGGTCGTCGGAGAAATTCAGCCTCGATGATCTGCGCGGGGTTTTGGGCGTGCCGAAGGGCAAGCTGACCTCCTGGTCCAACCTGAAATTGCGGGCGATTGATCCGGCGGTTGAAGAGGTGTCGGCGCTGTCGGATTACATCGTGGAAGTGGCCCCGGTGAAGACGGGGCGGCGGGTGACCCATGTGGAATTGCGGTGGTGGCGCAAGGATGCCAAGGGGGAGGCGGAAGCGGAACGGGAGTTGTCGTTCTCCAAGGTCGGGCGTGCCGCAAGGGTGCAGGAAAAGGCGAAGCCGCGGCCTGGCTGGCTGGATGCGCGGGGGGCCGCGCTGCGGCCTGAGACCTACGAGACGGCGAAGCTGCGCTTTCCGGGCTATGATATCTATTTCGTCGAAGGCGCATGGCGGGACTGGGCCGGGGGTAAGCCGCCCGCGCGCGATCCGGACAGGGCCTATCTTGCGTTCTTCAAGACCTATGCTGCAAATAACCCCATTTAGAGACTGCTTTTATGACCGCTGACCCTGCCTATTTCCTCTATCACTCCATCGGGCTTTATCCCGGTAAGGCGGAGGAGATGGCGGCCGCGCTGACCCTGTTTTCGCAGCACTGGGGTGAGATGGATGATGGGCAATGGCCGAATGTCATGGAGCGGCGTCAAGAGTTTCTGGACCTGTGGCGCGCGCTGATTGATGCACCGGAGGGGACGCTGACGAGCGCGGAGAATGTGACGACGGCGTTGTTTTCTGTGCTGGGGGGGCTGCCTGCGGCGCGGCTCAGGGGCAAGAAAGTGCTGATCGCGGCGGATTGCTTTCCCTCGCTGCATTTTCTGCTTGCGGGCATGCAGGACCGCTTGGGGTTCACGCTGGAAACGGTGCCGGTGCGGCAGGGGGAATTCTGGGTGCGGGACGAAGACATGTTGGCGGCCTGGGATGCGGATGTGGGGCTGGCGTTGCTGACCTTTGTCACCTCCACCGCGTCGCATCGGTGTGATCTGGGCGCGTTGATGGATCATGGGCACAAGATGGGATCACTGGTAGGCGTGGACCTGACGCAGGGGATTGGGATCATCCCGTTCTCGCTGACTGATTTTCCTGCGGATTTCGTGATCTCCACCACGCTCAAATGGCTGTGCGGGACGCCCGGCGCGGGGATCGTGCAGATGCGGGAGGATTTGATCGCTGAGGTTCAGCCGGAGCTGCGCGGGTGGTTCTCTCAGGACAATCCGTTTTCATGGGATCTGGAGGCGTTTGTCTATGCCCCGGACGCGCGGCGGTTTGACCATGGCACGCCGTCGGTTCTGGCCTGTGTCGGATCGGTTCCGGCGCTCAGATGGCATGCGGGGCAGGGGGATCTGCTGGCGCAGAACCGGGCGCTGAGGGCGGAGATTATGGTGCGGGCAGCAGAGCAGGGTCTGACCCTTGCCAGTCCGACGGAGGAGGCAAAACGCGGCGGATCGGTGATGCTACAACTGCCCGCACCTGTTGATCCGCAAGCCGTGGTGAATGGCTTGCGCGACCGGGCCGTGCATGTGGATGCGCGCGGGGCTATCCTGCGACTGTCCCCCGGTGCGGTGACGACGAAAGACGGGATCGATCAGCTGTTTGATGGTCTGAAAGCGCTTGTTTAGAGACTGATTTAAGGGGGACATCATGAGAAAGATTGCCGTTGTAACCGGGGCCGCAGGCGGGCTGGGCCGCGCGATTTCCAAGCAGCTGATGGATGACGGGCTGCATGTGGTTGGTCTGGATGTGGATGCGGACGGGTTGGCCGAACTGGGGCAGGCGGCGCATTTTGAGGGGATCGTGGTGGACCTGACCGATGCGGGCGCGATTGGCGCGGCGTTTGATCATATCGCGCAGGCGCATGGGGGCGTTGATGCGCTGGTAAATAACGCGGGCACCTGTTTCATGTCGGATTTCCCGGACATCCCGGTGGCGGAATTCGAGAGCCAGATGGCGCTGAATTTTTCGGGCGCATTTCATTGTGCGCAAGCCGCCGTCAAGCTGATGGAGGGGCGCGAGGGGGTGCGCAAGATCGTCAATATCTCCTCCAACGGCGCCTATAATTTCGATGCGTTTGATCCGCCGCATTACCGCGCCTCCAAAGCCGCGCTGGACACGCTGACCAAGGATCTGGCCCGGCGCTATGCCCGCGACAAGATCAGCGTGAATTCCATTGCGCCCGCGATGACGGAGACACCATTGTTTAACGTGGTGAGCGAAGAGGTGCTGGCCGAAGCGATTGCGCAGATGCCCCACGGTCAGGCGATGAAGCCGCATCAGGTGGCAGATTGGGTGGGGTTCCTGATCTCACCCGCCGGAGATGTGTCGAGCGGGAATGTGATCATCCTCAACCAGGGACGTGATGTGCGTTGACGGATGTTTAACGGGATGCGCATAATCTATGCACATCAAAGGAGCGCATCATGGGTATTCAAGGGTCAGGCAAGAAGGCGACAAATGTGTCGTTGGATCAGGCGTTGCTGAGGGATGCCAAGGCGCTGGGGGTCAATGTCTCTCAGGCTGCTGAGAAAGGTCTGGACGCAGAAGTCCGCCGCGCCAAGGGCGAGGCGTGGCAGCGGGAGAATGCGGCGGCAATGGAGGCGTGGAACGAGTGGGTTGAGGAAAATGGCCTGCCTCTTGAAAAATACCGCATGTTCAATGTCTAAGTACGACATCTATAGAACCAGCGTAGAAGACGAGTATCTTTTGGATGTGCAGACGGATCTGCTGGCCCCGCAGATCACGCGTGTGGTGATACCCGTATTGCCAGCGGATCGTGCGCCACTGTTCATCAAGACCCTGCATGTGAAGCTCAGTATTGACGAGAAACCCTTTGTCATCATCACGCCGTTGATCGCTGCTGTTCCAACGGCTGTGCTCAAACCATCCATTGGGACCTATGCCCATCTTGCAGATGATATGACGCGTGCGCTCGATTTCCTGTTTCAGGGCTACTGATCACGCGAACCATTCCGGCGCTTTTTTCAGCACCGGCCATTGCTCGGGCGAGTGGCCGAAGATCACGAAGGCCTTGCGCTCTGCCGCCATCTCCATCAGTCGCGAACCGTGGTGTATGGCTTGCTGTACGTCCCAGGAGCCTTCGAATTTCTCCTCAATCTCTGCCGCGCGGCTGATCGCGTCTGAGGTCAGCAGCACCCAGCCGGTTTCAGGCAGGCGCAGCATGAACGCCAGTTGACCGGGGGCGTGGCCGGGGCAATGCAGCACTTCGAAATCAGGGCCGAGCATGGTGTCCTTGGAGACCTGAATATAGTCTCTAACAGGCCATTCCATCGCTTGTTTGCCGGACCAATAGAGCGGGCGGGGCAGGGCGCGTTCATCGGCAGAGATCAGGATCGGCACGCCGGGAAAGCCGTCCATGTCACCCACGTGGTCGATGTGCGTATGGCTCTGGATCATCAGTGTGACATCGGACTTGCGCAGGCCCAGCTTGGCCAGTTGCGCTTCGGGCAGATTCTCCACGGTGACGGAGAGCACGCGGCCAAAGTTTCCAAGCGCGTCTTCCTCTGTCGCGGCTTCGGCGTCGATGGCGTATTTCTCCGGGAAACCGGTGTCGATCAGCACGACTTCGCCTGCGTCCGTTTCAATCACGAACCCGCAGATGCCGATGGTGCGCGGGCCTGCGTGGACCTCGAACAGCCCGTAATCCAGCACAGCGAGACGTTTGGGTTTGCCCTTGAGGGGGAACTGGTTTTTCATGCCACCATAGGGTGAGGGGGCGTGATGAAAGTCAAGATACACAGGTTGTTTGAGTATCTGCTGGAGACGGTCGAGGCGCAGCCGGAGGCGATTGTGGGGTTTTCGCTGTCGGAATCGCCGAAGCTGGGGGCGTTTCTGGAGGAACTGGACCCCGAGCTGTCGCTGGACTGGAACAATCGCGATTTTCGCGGGCTGCCGGAACTGCGGGATCATGTGTTGCGCCAGGCGGGGCTGGACGGGGTTTTGACCCCAGCCGATGTGCTGATCACGGCCGGGGCGGCGGAGGCGAATTATCTGGCGGTGATGCAGAGGCTGGAACCCGGCGACAGGATCGTGGTGGAAAGCCCCGGCTGGCCGCAGGCGGAGGTGCTGGCAAAGGCCATCGGGGCGGAGATCGTGCGGGTGAACCGGCGGGAGGAAGACGGCTGGCGGATGCCGCTGGACCGGATGCGGGAGGCGGTGACGCCTGCGACCAAGATGATCTTTGTCACCAACCCCAACAATCCCACCGGGGATGTGATGGATGAGGCCACCTTGCGCGCGCTGGTGCAGATCGCCGATGGCGTGGGCGCGTGGTTGCTGGTGGATGAGGTTTACGCGGGTCTTGAGTGGGACGGGCCGCGCGCGCCGTCGGTGGCGGGGATGTATGCGCGGGGGATCACCACCGGATCGGTCAGCAAGGCGCTGGGGTTGCAGGGGCTGCGGACCGGGTGGTTGATCTGCCCTGATCCGGAGTTGGTCATGGATGCGGTGATCCTGCGGGAGAACAGTTCCGAGATTATGAACATCATGGGAGAGGTGATTGCGGAAGTGGCCTTGCGACCGGAGCGATTGGCCCCGGCCATGGAGAAGGCGCGGGCCGAGGGGCAAGCCAATCTGGCGCAGATGAACGACTGGGTTGCGGCGCAGGACGGGCTGAGCTGGGTGCTGCCAAGGGCCGGGTTGATCGGGTTGGGAAAGCTGCCAAACGGGCTGGACAGTGACGCTTTCGCGACCCGGTTGCTGGAAGATCCGTATCGCACGTTCCTGTTGCCGGGCAGTGCCTATCACCAGCCGCAGCATATCCGGCTGGGCGTTGGCGGCGGGGCAGGGGTGAACCTTGGCAAAGGGCTGAGCCGTGTAGCGCAGGCGTTGAAGGACTGGAAGGACGGCGCATGGAGTTGATCGACGCGCATCATCATTTGTGGGCACCGCAGACGCCGGAACTGGATGTGGGATATGTCTGGCTCAAGGATATCGGGGCGATGAAGCCTTTTGGTGATCCGACGCCGATTCAGCGCGACTATCTGTTGCCGGAGTTTCTGGGAGAGCCTGCGCCGCGCACCCTCGCCGGGTCGGTGCATGTGCAGGCGGACCCGAAGATCCCCGACCCGGTGGCGGAGACGGCGTTTGTTCAGAAGATCAGCGAGGACAGTGGCCATCCGATCATGATCGTGGGGTTTGTGGACCTGACGGCGGACAATGCGGCAGAAGTCATGCAGCGGCACAAGGCGCACAAGAACCTGCGCGGCATCAGGCAGATCATCTCGCATCTGCCTGACCGGCCGGAAATCAGCTTTGCCGCGACCAATCTGCTGGATGATCCGGCGTGGCGGGCAAACTTCGCGGGGCTGAAGGATTACGGGTTGCGGTTTGATTTGCAGCTCTATCCCGAACAGATGTTGCAGGCGGCTGAGTTCCTCAGCGATCACCCCGACATCCCGGTGGTGATTGATCACATGGGCTCACCCTATGACCCGCGGGACCTGAGCGTTTGGGCGCGGGGGATGGGGACCCTGGCCGCACTGCCTCATGTCAGTGTCAAACTGTCGGGATATGCGATGTTCTTTGGGCCGCATCTGGACGGTCCGGCGCAGCGGGTGACGCAGGAGATCCTCACAGGTTTTGGCCCCGACCGCGTGATGTTTGGCAGCAACTTCCCGGTGGACAGTTTGCACCTCTCCTACCCCGCGTTGCTGGCTTTCGTGGAAGGCGAGGTGGGCGAGGATGCGGAGGCGCGCATGGCGGTGATGGGCGGCACGGCGCGTGCATTTTATCAGTTCTGATAGCGCAAGCAGGGGTCGCACCCGCGCGGAAGGGGGTATACACCCCCAAGGGAATACGGGGCCGGGAGGCCGAAGGAAGACAGGGGAGACAACATGCCAACATATGAAGAAACCTATGCTGCATGGGCAGCTGATCCACAGGCGTTCTGGGCCGGGGCAGCGGAAGATATTGATTGGTTCACACCAGCGACCCATGTCCTGAACCCTGACAAAGGCGTCTATGGCCGCTGGTTTGACGGCGCGACCTGCAACACCTGTTACAACGCGATCGACCGCCATGTGGAGGCCGGGCACGGCGACCGGCTGGCGGTGATCTACGACAGCCCGGTGACGGAGACGGTGGCGCGCTACACCTATGCGGAAGCGCAGACGCAGATCAGCGCGCTGGCCCATGTGCTGCGCGGGATGGGTGTGGAGAAGGGCGACCGTGTTGTCATCTACATGCCGATGGTGCCGCAGGCGGTCTTCGCGATGCTGGCCTGCGCACGGCTGGGCGCGGTGCATTCGGTGGTGTTCGGCGGCTTTGCGGCCAAGGAACTGGCGACACGGATTGATGATGCCGCGCCCAAGGTGATCATCTCCGCCTCCTGCGGGATCGAGCCGGGGCGGGTGATTGCCTACAAACCGCTGCTGGATGAAGCGATTGAGATGTCGACGTCCAAGCCCACGGGCTGTGTGATTTTGCAGCGGGAGACGCAGACCTGCGATCTGACCGAAGGCCGCGATGTGGATTATGCCGCCGCCGTGGGTGCCGCGATTGACGCGGGGCAGGGGACGGAATGCGTTCCCGTCGCGGCGACCGATCCGCTTTATATCCTCTATACCTCCGGCACGACGGGCCAGCCCAAGGGCGTGGTGCGCGACAACGGCGGGCATATGGTCGCGTTGAAATGGTCGATGCCGAACATCTATGACATCAAACCGGGCGAAGTGTTCTGGGCCGCCTCCGACGTGGGTTGGGTCGTGGGCCATTCCTATATCTGTTACGCGCCGCTGCTGCACGGCTGCACCACACTGGTGTATGAAGGCAAACCCGTGGGCACGCCGGATGCGGGCGCGTTCTGGCGGGTGATGCAGGATCATGATGTGGTGTCGCTGTTCACGGCGCCCACGGCCTTTCGCGCGATCAAGAAGGAAGACCCCAAGGGCGCGCTGCTGGCGGACTATGACCTCAGCAAGTTGCGGTCGCTGTTTCTGGCAGGCGAACGGTCAGACCCTGCCACGATCGAATGGGCGCAGGACAAGCTGAATGTTCCGGTGATCGACCACTGGTGGCAGACCGAAACCGGCTGGACCATTTCCGGCAATCCGCTGGGTCTGGGCATGTTGCCGGTCAAACTCGGCTCACCCGGCAAGCCGATGCCGGGGTATGACATTCATGTGCTGGATGACGCGGGCAAGGAGGTCGCCCCCGGTACGCTGGGCAACATCGTATGCAAGCTGCCGCTGCCTCCCTCGGTCTTCCCGACGCTGTGGAATGCCGAAGAACGGTTCCTGTCCTCCTACATGAACGACTTTCCGGGCTATTACGCCACCTCGGACGCCGGGATCGTGGATGAGGATGGCTATCTCTTCATCATGGCGCGGACCGATGACATCATCAACGTGGCGGGGCATCGGTTGAGCACGGGTGCCATGGAAGAAGTGCTGGCCAGCCATCCCGACATTGCCGAATGCGCGGTGGTGGGCAAGGCGGATGACCTGAAGGGGCAGATGCCGCTGGGGCTGTATGTGACCAACGATGGCGCGGGCCGCGACGCGGCGGAGCTGGAGAAAGAGCTGGTGCAGCTGGTGCGCGCCAAGATCGGCGCGGTGGCGGCGTTCAAGACAGCTGTGGCGGTGAAACGCCTGCCCAAGACACGGTCGGGCAAAGTGCTGCGCGGGACGGTGCAGAAGATCGCGGATGCGGCAGAGTTCAAGATGCCTGCGGCGATTGATGATCCGGCCATTCTGGATGAGATTTCCGAAGCGCTGACGGCGCGCAAGTTGATTGGATAAGCAATGATTGAACGGATGCACACCGGCGCGCGGATGAGCAAGATCGTCAAGCACAACGGCACGGTTTACCTCTGCGGTCAGGTGGGCGAGGGGGCGACGGTGGCCGAGCAGACCGCCGATTGTCTGGCCCGCGTCGATGCGCTGCTGGTGGATGCGGGATCAAGTCGGGAGCATATGTTGCAGGCGGTGATCTGGCTGGCCGACATGGCGGATTTTGCAGAGATGAACGCGGTCTGGGACGCCTGGGTGCCTGACGGCCATGCCCCCGCGCGTGCGTGTGGCGAAGCGAAGCTGGCCCGCGACGTGCTGAAGGTCGAGGTGATTGTGACGGCGGCGGTGAAAGAATGACTGCCCCACGTCAGGGCGCGGCGCAGGTCATTTGAAGAGAGGTGCAGCCCCGAAGCTGTGCCTGCCAGGGAGGAAGTTGGTTATGTCGATTGAACCGCTCGGCATGGATGCCGCGCTTTGTTTCATCGGGGGCAAATGGTGCGCGCCGGAAACGGGGCAGACCCTTGATCTGATCAACCCCTCAGACGGCAGCACGCTGTGTGCCATCGCCCGCGGGCAGGCGGCGGATATCGACGCGGCGGTGACATCTGCCGAAGCTGCGCTGGCCAGCGACTGGGGCCGCGCCACGGCGGTGGAGCGGGGCCGCGTGCTGGCCCGCATTGGCGCCCTGGTGTTGGAGAACATCGAGGAGTTGGCGCAGCTGGAAGCGCTGGACGTGGGCAAGCCGCTGACACAGGCGCGGGCCGATGTTGTGGCGCTGGCGCGGTATATGGAATTCTATGCCGGGAGTGCCGACAAGCTGCATGGCGCGACCATTCCCTATCTTGATGGCTACACCGTTTACACCCTGCGGGAACCGCATGGGGTGACGGGGCATATCATCCCCTGGAACTACCCGATGCAGATCATCGGGCGGTCGGTCGGCGCGGCGCTGGCCGTGGGCAACGCCTGCGTTTTGAAACCGGCGGAGGAGGCCTGTCTGACGGCGCTGGCCTTCGCCGAACTGGCCCACCGGGCAGGGCTTCCGACCGGCGCGCTGAACGTGGTGCCGGGGATTGGCGCGGAAGCGGGCGCGGCGCTGAGCGCGCATCCCGGCGTGCATCACATGTCTTTCACCGGGTCGGTGGGCGTGGGCAAATTGATCCAGACGGCGGCGGCGCAAAACGTGGTGCCCGTGACGCTGGAGCTGGGCGGGAAATCCCCGCAGCTGGTGTTTGAGGATGCAGATGTGGACGCGGCGCTGCCGTTTCTGGTGAACGCAGGCATTCAGAATGCAGGGCAGACCTGTTCGGCCTCCTCGCGCATTCTGGTGCACCGCAATCGGTATGATGAAGTCGTGAGCAAGATGGCTGGCCGATATGGCGCGTTGCGCGCCGGGCCTGCGTTGGATGATCTGGAGGTCGGGCCGCTCGTCTCTGGCCGCCAGAAGGAGATCGTCGAGGAGTTCATCGCGAAAGGCGCAGATCTGGAGGTCGCGGCACAGGGGCACGTCGTGGAGCGTGCACCAAGCGGTGGTGCTTACGTCGCCCCCACGCTCTTCACCGGGGTCGCGCCGGACCATAGGCTGGCGCAGGATGAGATCTTTGGCCCGGTGCAGGTTGTCATCCCCTTTGACGACGAAGCGCAGGCGGTGCAGATCGCCAATGGCACGGACTTCGGCCTTGTCGCCTCTGTCTGGTCGGAGAACGGCGCGCGGCAGATGCGGCTGGCGAAAAAGCTGCGCGCGGGGCAGGTGTTTATCAACAACTACGGTGCGGGCGGCGGGGTGGAACTGCCCTTTGGTGGCACGGGCCTGTCCGGCCATGGCCGCGAAAAGGGGTTCGAGGCGCTCTATGGGTTTTCATCCCTGAAAACCGTCGCGGCGTTTCACGCAGAGAAGGATTGAACATGAGACTGACAGGGAAGACAGCCATCGTGACAGGCGGTGCATCGGGTTTTGGCGCGGGGATTGTGCGCAAGTTTGTGGCCGAAGGCGCACAGGTGATGATCGCCGATCTCAACACCGACATGGCGCAGGACGTCGCACGGGAGGTCGGCGGCAATGTGCGTGTGGTGCAGGCCAATGTTGCCAATGGCGATGAGGTTGAGACGATGGGCCAAGCCACGCTGGATGCTTTTGGCCGCATCGACATTCTGGTCAACAACGCGGGCACGACCCATCTGCCCAGCCCGATGGAAGACGTCACGGAAGAGGATTTCGACAAGGTCTTTGCCGTGAATTGCAAATCCGTCTACCTGACCGCCCGCGCGATTGTCCCGGTGATGAAGGCGCAGGGCGCAGGTGTGATCCTCAATGTCGCGTCCACCGCCGGGGTCAGCCCGCGCCCGCGGCTGAACTGGTACAACGCCTCCAAAGGCTGGATGAACAACGCGACCAAAGGCATGGCGGTTGAGCTTGCGCCCGAGGGCATCCGCGTCAACGCGCTGAACCCCGTGGCCGGGGAAACGCCGCTCTTGAAGAGCTTCATGGGCGAAGACACGCCGGAGATGCGGGCGAAGTTCCTGTCCACCATCCCGCTGGGCCGCTTTTCCACGGCGGAGGACATGGGCAACGCGGCGTGCTACCTGTGCTCGGACGAGGCGAGCATGATCACGGGTGTTTGCATGGAAGTCGACGGCGGTCGCTGCATCTGAATGTAAACAGACCCTAATCCGGCAAGTTATGCTGCACCCGCCGGATGTGGCGCAGCGTGTCGGTCAGCATCGCGGTCATCAGGCCGAACATCAAGAACCCGTTCGCCGCCGTCATCCCGCCCAGCAGATGCCGCTCGGGCGGGACAACCACATCGCCCAGCCCCAAGGTGGTATAGGCGACCAGCGCGTAATAAACCGCGCCCTCCAGCGTGGGGAAAACGGACAGCGACCAGAAGGTCACCGCCCAGAGCCAGACGCCGAAGGTCATCATCGCCATGGTCGAGAAGATGACCATCATCACCACCACAAAGGACTTCACCGGTTTTGGCGGCCGCCGCAGCCAGGTTTCCATCCGCAGGAGCGCTTCGTTCAACATCCACCACATCATCGCCCCGCCGACCAGCGACACGAGGGTGAGGGTGGACCCCAGCAACAGTTGCTCAAACATCGGCGGCGTTCCTTTTTGCGCGTCCCGTGGGTGCGACGCATGGGGCGAGTTTGCCATGGATGCAGGCAGAGCAAAACCGGATGTTGGCAGGGAGTGAACGCCCCTGCGCGGGTGGGGCGGCCGGCATAAGACGCTGCGTTTGTATCTGTCCTGGGTGTTTGAAGTGGGAATGACGGGTGTGGGGGACTTTGCTGCCCGATAGCTCTTGGCGACCAATGACCGCTTTGCCCAAACTCAACTTATGCTTGAGGCGGGTGACTATTCCGACGCAGGTGGAATTGATACTGCCATATCGAGCGCTTCAGCACTATTTCATCGTGGCTGACATCATCCAGCACTCCTTTTCACACCATTCGAGAATGTCGGACAGAATCCCGACCGTGCCATCATCCCGGACATCAGCAAGAACCTGAATCGCATTGCGGAGAACATCAATGAAGCCCTGAAAATCGGCGCAATGATTTGCCAGCATTTCATCTGTCGTCTGGGCGGTCGAATCCTGGGTCGCCTTGGATAAGGCAAGCAGCTCATCCAATGATGCAGGTGCTTTGACACCCAGCACACGCAGCCGCTCTGCGATCGCATCGATGAACCCGTTGAGCGTCTGGTATTGGGTCTCAAACATGGCGTGCAAGCTGCGGAAGTTTGGACCTTCCACATTCCAATGATAACAGTGACTTTGGACGTAAAGGCGGAAAACCGCGCCTAAAACCACCCTTATTGTGTCTTCCTTGACGGAGTTTGATTTCATTCTTTGTCCTATGATTTTGGTCTCCTCGCGCGAACAAGGCTATGACCGTACCCGCCATCGGAGACACCGATAGAGGGCACGGCATAGCCCTGACCTGGGTCAGAGCGCCTTGGGGAAGCGGGCGTCTAGAGAACAGCCGCCTTGATTTGTGCGACTGCTTCTTCAGTGCTCCAGACCGCGTTGGCGATGAAGCGGAAGTTGATCAGGGCAGCAAGGTATCCGTCCCCCTCGGGCAATTGCGCCGCAGCGGTTGCATCCCGCACCACGGCCACTTCGAAACCGTTCTCGATCAATTCTCGCATATGCGATTCCGTGCAGAGGTTGGCCGACATACCCGCCAGAATAACCTGATCCACACCTTGCTTGCGCAGTTGCAGCGTCAAATCGTTGGTGTCATTGCCGTACATCTTGTGAGGCGAGGTCACGATGGTCTTGCCATCGTTGATGTAGGGCTTGTATCGCTCCAACCAGTCCGCGCCAGAGCCTTCGAAACCTTCGACGTTCAAAGGACCTTTGCGGTCAAACATGCCTATCTGGTGCATCAGCTTTTCCAACGCACCCTCGAACTTCCAACCATGGTCTGTTGGAAAGTAGTAATGCGGCGAAACGGCGGTGGTGATGTCGTGTTCCTTGGCCGTGCGGAACAGCGTTTCGATGTTCTCGACCGTGTTGAGTTCGGTGACCGACGCACCAATCACACCCCAGGTCACGCCATCGGGGCTGAGGAAATCGTTCTGCGGGTCGGTTACCACCAGGGCCGCGCGGCTCAGGTCGAGTTTCATGTCTGAGGGCGGCAATGCAGGCGCGGCCGGTTCTGCATAGGGGTTGGCCGTCTCTTGCGCTTGAGCGGTCCCTGCCAGCGCAGTGGCAGCCGCCGCAGTCCCGGCCAGACCGGTGGTCAGCGCCGCGCGACGTGATAGTTTCTTGCCACCGTGATCATGGTCATCGCAATTGCACATAAGGTCATTCCTTCTTTGGATGTATCGAGAAGCCTTATGTGTGACAATTGGTGTGCCTTTTCGTCTTGATTTGGACCAGGTCCGAAAATTTCCGTGACGACAAAGAAGTTTAAGGCCAAAGACACCTGATGAGCTATGACCACATTTTCGATCAACTCGATATCCGTACGGAGCCGTTTGCGATCTGTGAGATTCACGGAACCTGCCATGTTGCCCTCAAGCCGGATGCGGCGGTGACTCTGCACTACATACTGTGCGGTGAGGGCCAGATCACGATGCGGGGGCAGGCCCCGATCAAGATTTCCAAGGGCAGTCTGGTATTGATCCCATCGCTGAACAGCCACGAGGTCTTGAATGATGGTGCGACGGTCGTGCCCGGACCATCGTGCAAACCAGCGGCACTGAACCTGGCGCGGGTCCTCAAATCGGTTCCAGATGAAAGTGCCGACAGCGTCAGCCGCTTGATCGCACTTTGTGCTCATGTCAATATTGGGCTCATGGGGGCGACGGATGTGGTCAACTTGATCCGTGAACCACTGGTGACGCGTGCCGAACCCGGCGGCGACCTGATGGTGTTGGTCGACACATTAATGCGCGAAGTGTGCGAGCCCAGCGTCGGCAGCCGCGCCCTGATCCGGGTTTTGTTGATGCAGGCTGTGATTGTCATGATGCGCAAACGCATGACCGAGCAGGACGGGCCGTTGGATTGGATGGCTGCGCTGCGTGATCCGATGCTGTGGAAAGCGCTGAATGCGATGCTGAACGACCCGGGCAAGCCGTATTCTGTCGAAACCCTCGCGGACATTGCGGGCATGAGCCGGGCCGCGTTTGCGAAGCGCTTTTCCGACGCATACGGCGCAGGTCCGATGGAGCTGCTGCGCAATCTGCGGGTTCGCAAGGCGGGTGACCTGCTACGCAATACAGATTTACCAATGAAGCGCGTCGCTGAATCCGTCGGATTTTCAAGCCGCAGTGCCTTTAGCCGCGCATTCGAAGCGACATCCGGCCAAAGCCCCAGTGCATTCCGCAAAGCGGTCAGAATGCTGTGATTTTGGGTATCGCTTTCGCCAAGTTTGGCGTTCATGCGTGCATCAAGCACAACAAACCGGCTGAAGCGGACCTTCGTTGGAACCGCAGCACGAAGGGCTCATAGCGGTCATCCAACTTCAGGTGACAGCAGTGGCTTCCCATTCTTCATTCTCCATGCAAGGCTCTGTTTTCATAAAGAATTTGCACTTCGTTTGTGAATCCACCCTCAAGCGATCCAAAGATGTGATAATAGCCATTATGTTATCTCATGACTCTGAACCCGCCCCACAATACCCGCCAACACGCAAAACGCCTTGCAGCCTCTGCCATCCTTGCCCACATACGCAGGACAGACACATCAACAAGGACCCAGCCCCATGCCCTCGCTGAAAATCTCTGCCGCACAAATGGTTGCTAACGCCCGCGCCCGGATCGAGGAAATCGAAACCCCCGATCTGATCGCCATGGTTGAGGACCCTAATGTGGTGATCGTCGACATCCGTGACCCGCGCGAACGCGAGCGGACGGGCTATATCCCCGGTGCCTTTCATGCCCCGCGCGGGATGATCGAATTCTGGGTCGATCCCGACAGCCCCTATCACAAGGATGTCTTTGCCCAGGAGGGCAAGAAATACGTCTTTCACTGCGCCTCCGGCTGGCGATCCGCGATCACGGTGGCCACCTTGCAGGACATGGGGTTTGACGCCGCACACCTGAAAGAGGGCTTCTCGACCTGGGAAAAGCACGGTGGTCCCGTCGCACGGGACGAGGACAAATCGTAGCAGCACAGCGCCTTCCCAGACGGGCAAAAATAGCGCATCATCCCCGATGAAAAAGGGAGGATACGCCATGACCTTGCCCGTCGATATGTCGCAAAAGCCGGACGTTCTGGGGTTCTTTGACCCTGAATCGAATACCATCAGCTATGTGGTGCGCGACCCCGGCTCAACCGCCTGTGCGGTGATTGATCCAGTGATGGAATTTGACCAGGCCGCAGGGCGTCTGACCTTTGGCTGTGCCGACCAGATGATCGCGCATATCCGCGACAACGGCCTGACGCTCGAATGGATCATTGAGACCCATGTGCATGCCGACCACCTCTCCGGCGCGCCCTATATTCAGGACGCACTGGGCGGCAAGATCGGCATCGGCGAACATGTGCAGACGGTGCAGGACACCTTCGGCAAGATCTTCAACGAAGGGACGGAGTTCCAGCGCGACGGCTCGCAGTTTGATGCGCTGTTTGCGGATGGTGACACCTACCAGATCGGCGGGCTTACGGGCTTTGCGATGCACACGCCCGGACACACGCCTGCCTGCATGGTGCATGTGATCGGCGATGCGGCTTTTGCGGGCGATACGTTGTTCATGCCGGACGGCGGCTCTGCCCGCTGTGATTTTCCGGGCGGGGACGCGGGGCAACTCTACGATTCCATCCAGCGGGTGCTGTCCCTGCCGGATGCGATGCGGCTCTTTATCTGCCACGACTACGGCCCCGGCGGCCGCGCCATTTCGTGGGAGACAACGATTGGCGACCAACGCGCTTCCAACATTCACGTGGGCGGTGGCAAATCACGCGAAGAGTTCATCAAGTTTCGCACCGAACGGGACGCGCAATTGTCCGTGCCCAAGCTGATCCTGCCATCCTTGCAGGTCAACATGCGCGGGGGCGAGGTGCCGACGGATGCGGATGGGAATATGATGCTGAAGACGCCGGTGAACAGGCTCTGATGCAGGCTACTCCCCCGCATTGAAGGTAAATAACGTCTCTCCGTTGATCGTATAGCTGTTGATCAACGTGGCCGCGCGCGGGCTGGTCAGCCAGCCTTCCAGCTGCATCACCAGATCATTCTTCACATGCGGATGGCGCGTGGGGTTCACCGGCAGGTAGGCGTATTGGTTGAACAGCACCGGATCGCCGGCAAAGAGCAGCGCCAGATCGCCTTTGTTGCCGAAATTCAGCCAGCTTGCGCGGTCGGACATGATATAGGCGTTCATGCCGGAGGCGGTGTTTAGAGCGGCGCCCATGCCCGCGCCCACCGCCCTGTACCAGCCGTCAAACGCGCCCGCGTCCAATCCGGCGGCGGACCACAGCGACAGCTCCTTCTTGTGGGTGCCGCTGTCATCGCCGCGGCTGACAAAGGTCGCGCGGGCACCCGCGATGGCCTGCAACGCGGCTGCCGCAGTGGGCACTTCCTGAACGCCCGCAGGATCATCCGCAGGGCCGATCACCACGAAATCGTTGTACATGATCTCCCGCCGGTGGGTGCCGAAACCATCGGCGACAAAGGCTTCCTCCGCCGCGCGCGAATGCACGAGGATCGCATCCACATCACCCGCTTCCCCCAGCTTCAGCGCCTGCCCGGTGCCGACCACCAGCAACTGCACGTCAAACCCCAGATCATTGGCGATTTCAGGCAACAGGACCTCGGACAGGCCGGAGTTGTGAAACGACGTGGTGACCGCCAGTTTGATGCTGTCCTGCGCTGATGCGAGCCCGCCCACAACCGCAAAAAGTCCTGCAAGAATAAGTCGCTTCATCGCCTGTTGTCTCCTGTCCAAAGGGGGTTTGGGGGCACTGCCTTGTTGTGGCAAATACGGCCCGGTGCTTCAAACGGAATGCGTCAATTTCGGGTGGCGATATTGATCCAGATCAGTCGAGACCTGCTGATTTGCATTTTCTCAGGACGGCAGGCGTTCGGCGATCTCATCAACGGTCATCACGTCACCGAATTGCTGGATCATCGTCTCCAACGCGGCGCGATGTTCGTCATCGGACAGGGTGGCAGTGGCGTCTTCGACCATGACCACCTTGAAATCCATCATCATCGCGTCCCGCGCAGTGGATTCGCAGCAGACGTTGGTTTTGGTGCCTGTGATCAGCAGGGTATCCACGCCCAGTGACCGGAGCACCCGTTCCAGCGCCGACGATCCGGGGATCAGCGCGGAGTAGCGGTTCTTGATCAGCCGCAGGTCCTTCTCCGCCACTTCCAGCCCTTCCCAGATCTCCTGACCCGGACTGCCGGGGGCCATGCTGGCAATGGTCTGCGCACGTACATCGTCTGCAACAAACCTGTTATAGAACCCGTCCCAATCGCTGCGGCCGCCGGTGTTGTCATTGGCGTGGTTGATCCAGATCACATGGCCACCGGCCTGCCGCACCAGCCCGTTCAGACGGTTGATCGGCCCCACCAATCCCCGTGACAGCGGCACTTCGGCGGGGGCTCCTTCGGCGCAGAAGGTCGCCTGCATGTCGATCACGATCACAGCGGTGCGGGCGGGATCAAAGCGGTCAAACAGGTGCACCTTGCCCCGGCGCGCAATCACGCGGTCCTTGATCTCATCCCTGATCCCAACGCTGTGCATGGCGCATTCCCCCGCGTTAGAGCCTTATCCACGCCCCGCGTGCAGCGGCAGATGGGCAATCACCGCCTGCTCTTTGGTGGCGTCATTGGCCACGACCTGCTCGGCCCGTTCCAGATCCTGCGGCGTGGTGATCTTGAAATTCTCCGAGGCACCCATGACGATACGCACCTCGATCCCCATGGCGCGGGCAATCTCCACATCATCCGCCGCGTCGCCGTCGTAGGACAGATGCGCGGACAACAGCGGGTCAAACCGAAACCCCTGCGGGGTCTGCGCACGCCACAGCCCGTCGCGCGGCACCGGGTTGATCGCGGCGCCATCGCTGGTCTGCCACAGCGCATCGACAACGGGCAAAGCGGCAAAGGCGGCGTCGGCCTGCGTCAATTCCTCAAGCACGTCCAGAATGATCCGCTGTGACACAAAGGGCCGCGCGGCGTCATGGACCAGCACGCAATCGGGGCTGTTGGCGGCCAGTGCGCGCAAGCCGCAGGTCACCGATTTTGCCCGTGTCGCCCCGCCCAGAACGGGCGGCAGAATGCGGCTGTCGTCCAGCCCTTCAATCGCAGCGGCGAACATGTCGGCATCGTCTGCATGGATCACCGGCTGCACCATCGCAATGGCATCGACGGACAAGAACGTCTCCAGACAGCGGCGGAGGGAGCAGACACCGGCAATCGGCAGATACTGCTTGGGCGTCTCATCCCCAAACCGCCGCCCACGGCCCGCTGCAACAATCAGGACAGAGGCGCGCATCAGGTCAGCTTCCGTGGCTGGGGCTTGGTGCCCAATTGTTTCTCAATCCGCTGCGGCAGGAACTGCCCCGGCATCGTCCAGTTCGGGGTTTCGCCTGCAAATTCCTCAAAGAACCCGATGGCGAGGTTCACATCCTCTTCCACATTCTCCCGAAACGACCACCAGGCGCGCAGGTCTCCCAGTTTGGGCGCGGTATCGGCGGTGAGGGAAAAGTCCTGCTCAATCACCGCGTCGCGCACCGCAAGGCAGAAAGAGACATAGAGATACCCCTCCGGCCAGAACGTCGCGGGTTGGTCGTGTGATCCTTGTGATGGAGTCGCCGTCACCGGGCCATGGCGCACCAGCTCGCGCAGCATCAACCCGGCGGCAAAGGTCACATATTCCAGCCGATGTTCCTGCGCCTTGTATTTCTGCGCCTCAAACGCGCGGAACCAGTTGCCGAAGGCTTGCAACAGCTTGGGTTCATCCAGGCTCAGCACCTGCCCGGTGTCCTGCTCCACCTCAGCGATGAAATCGCGGAAGGAACTGACAAACCACCGCGCACGGCGGATGGTCTTGCGCACCGGCATGTTGCTTTTTTCCAGAACGTGCAGCGCCTCTTTCACGTCAGATCCTCTCCGCCACATCGCGCAGGATCGCCTCAAGCGCGGCCGGGTCATGCAGGGCCGCCTGACAGGCATCGAGGGAACCCGCACCGAGCCACCCGGCAATGCGCACCAGTTCCTCCTCCGGTGTATTGGCGTCGCCCGGTTCGGTCAGCAGCCACAGCACAGCCCCGATATAGACCCGCAGCGCCAGCGTTTCATCCGGTCGCGGGGCGTTCATCATGCCGGGCGCGACGCCGTAGGGCGCACGTTTGATCATCGCCTGTACCATCGCTGCCGCGCGATGGGGCGCTGTCTCTGCGTCGTGCCAGCACATTGCCAGGATCGTTTCGCTGACCAGCAAATCCGGTTGCTCCGCTTCAGCCAGCAGCACCGAAATGGCAAAGCCCGCGCAGCCCGCCATCTCTGTCGCGGACATATCCGCGCCTTGCATCGCCGCAGCCGCCCCCGCAACCGCCGCAGGCGACGGCGGCCCCGACAGCCCCGCGCCTTTGGGATCAAAGGGGGTGATATCCTCCACCACATGCCGCAGCGGCCCCGGCAGCGCTTCGAGCGCATGAGACACGATCGACGCGGCAGGCCCCGCATGCTGACGCACCCCGCGCACAAGGTCGCGCAGGGGCAGCGTCAAAGCGCGTGGATTTGGATAGGAACTGCTCATCTCAGCAGGCCTTCTGTCAACTACATTAGACAGTATAAGGGCGCAGCGCGGTCTTTTCCATGAAAGAAAGCGTGGTTGGCAGATCGGTCACACCGGCCTGTGATCCCAGCCCCGTCGCATTCTGCGCCGAGCTTGCCTGCCCCAGCCGGATACAATCCTCGACCGAACGGTTCAGGTGCAGCCCCGTGGCGAAGCCTGCGTTAAAGCAATCGCCGCAGCCACAGGTACAGACCACGTCGATGTTGAACGCCGGGATGTCGATCTTGGCGCCCGTCTGATCGCGGTACATTGCCCCATCTGCCCCCAGCGTCAGGATCACCGCCCCGGTGCCCTGATCCAGCAGAAACTGCGCAATGTCTTCAAAATCCGTCAGGCCGGACAGCGCCATTGCCTCTTCCTCAGAGGGCATGAACACATCCGTATGGGCCAGCAGCGGCTTGATCAACGCCAGATCATCGGGGGTGGAGGCAAAGACATCCAGCGTCGTGGTGACACCCCGCTTCTTGGCTTCCGCCAACACCTCCGTATTGCGCCCCTTGTCCATCGCGTCCATCAGACCCACGCCGCCGATATGCAGGATTTTCGTGTCTAACACGCGGTCCAGAGCCTTATCATCCACATAGAACCCCGCCGTCGCGCCCAGCTTGTGCAGCGCAGGACGTGCCCCATCGGGCCGCGTGGTCACAATGCTGGAGGAGGTCGCAAAATCCGGGCAGCGCTGCATCATCTGACGGTCAACGCCGAAGTCATCCAACCGCCGCAGCACCCAGTCGCCCATCAGGTCTTCGCCCACACCGCCCACGGCCTGCACCCGCAACCCATGTTTCGCCGCCACAATCGCCGCCGACCCGGCAGCACCCGAAACAGCCAGCGCGAAATCATCGACAAAAAACGTATTCCCCCCCGGCGGAATGTCATTCACCGGGCGGCACAGGGCGTCAAAGGTGTAAAACCCCATGGAGGTGTAATCAAACGTCATAACCCTACCGCAACCGCTCCCCGCTCTTGGCATCAAACAGACAGATGCGGGCAGGATCGAACGTCACGGTGATCTCCGTGTCAAGCTCTGCACGGAAGGCACGGTCAGCTTTGACTTCAATCTGCTGACCGCCCACCTTGATGGTCAGATAGGTCAGATCGCCTGTCGGCTCCACGCCAAAGACGCTGCCTTTCAGATGCGGGGTATTGCCGCCCACGGTGCAATCCTCCGGCCGGAAACCAAGCACCACGTTGCCGGACAAGGCGGCGGGCAGACCGGTGACCTCAATGCCTTGAGCGGTGAAGGTGCCAGCGTCAATCGCCCCCTCCACCAAATTCATCGGCGGAGAGCCGATAAAACCCGCGACGAAGGTGTTGGCCGGGTCGTTGTAGATGTCGTCAGGCGTTCCAATCTGCTGGATCGCACCGCCTTCCATGATCACGATGCGGTCGGCCAGCGTCATCGCCTCGATCTGGTCGTGGGTCACGTAAACGGTTGTGACCTTCAGCTGCCGCTGGATGTGCTTGATCTGCACCCGCATCGCCTGGCGCAACTTGGCGTCAAGATTGGACAACGGCTCATCCATCAGGAACACCTGCGGCTGGCGCACAATCGCGCGGGCCAACGCCGCCCTTTGCCGTTGCCCACCTGACAAGGCGCTCGGCTTGCGGTCCAGATAGTCGGTTAATTCCGTCATCTCCGCCGCGCGCCGCACCAGCGCGTCCTGCTCGCCTTTGGGCACCTCCCGCATGCGGAGCGGAAAGCGGATGTTCTCGTAAATCGTCATATTGGGGTACAAAGCATACCCCTGAAACACCATCGCCACGTCGCGGTCGCGCGCGTCGATGTCGTTCATCACCTCGCCGTCCATGATGACTTCACCCTCGGTCGGCTCCTCCAGCCCCGCGATCATCCGCATCGTCGTCGTCTTGCCGCAGCCCGAGGGGCCAAGGAACACCACAAACTCCTCATCCGCGATTTCAATATCCACATCGCGCACGCCTACGACTTTGCCCCAGCGTTTCTGAATGCCCGAAAGCTCAATCCGTGCCATGTTTATCCTTTCACCGCGCCCATCGTCAGACCCCGTGACAGGTGCTTCTGGATCGCGACAACCACGATGAACACCGGCACAAAGGCGAGGAAGGCCACCAGTGCAATTGCGTTGTAAATCAGCCCGTCCGACCCACCGGTGAAATTCGCCAGCGCCACCGACATTGTATAGGCGTTGGGGGTGGAGGCGATCAGCAGGGTGAACAGGAATTCGTTGATGGCAAAGATCATCGCAATGACGCTTGCGGTGATGATGCCGGGCAGGATGGCGGGGATGATGATCTCCCATAGGATACGCAGGTCCCCGGCCCCATCGGTCTTGGCGGCATCTTCCAGCTCTTTCGGGATATCCATCATGTAAGATCGGATGATCCAGGTCACAAAACTTAGATTGATCGCCGCATAGATCAGCATCAACGCCCAGACGCTGTCCAGCAGGCCTGCGTTGCGGAACAGAAAGAAGATCGGAATCGCCACAATCGCAGGCGCCATCATGCGGGTGGACAGGATATAAAAGCCGATGTCATCCCGCCCCCGGTAGGTATAACGCGACAGCGAATAGGCCGCCGGAATGGCCAGCACCAGATCAATCAGCACCGACCCGATGATCGCCAGCACCGAATTGCGCAGATATTTCCACATCGGCCAGTCTTCAAAGATCATCCAGAACGCATCAAGGCTGAACGTCGGCCAGTAAATCGGCTGCGCGGTGATGATCTCCGTCCGGGGCCGGAAGCCAATCGACAGGAACCACAGCACCGGCATCAGACAAAACAGCGCCCATCCCCCAAGGATCGCATAGCGCAGGGTCAGGCTTTCGCTGCGGGATTTTCTACGTTGCGAGGCCATCGGTCACTCCTTCGCCGACACAAAGGCGCGCTTCACCACAAGCTGCGCGATGATGATGGTGAGGATCAGCATGATCACCGAGGCGGATGAGGCATAGCCGAAGTCAAAGAACTTGAACCCCGTGCGGTAGATGAAATAGCTGATCGTTTCGGTGCCAAAGGCCGGGCCGCCCTTGGTGATGATAAAGACGTTGGTGAACATCGTGGTGATGTCGATCCCCCGCAGGATCAGTGCCACGGCAATCACCGGTTTCATCATCGGCAGGGAAATGTTCCAGAAGATCGACCACCACGACGCGCCATCAAGCCGTGCCGCTTCCTCCACCTCCTCATCCTGCCCCTGCAGGGCGGCGACAAAGATGATGAACAGGAAGGGTGTCCATTGCCAGACATCGGCGAGGATCAATATCGACCGGCTCATCCAGATCGAGGATTGAAAGGCGATGTTCCCGTCAATCAAGCCAATGCGTATGAGCAAATCCGCAAACACCCGCGCATCCAGAAAGAACAATTTGTAAATAAACGCCACCGCCGAGGGCATGAAGAGCATCGGCACCAGAAAGATGATCCGCCAGCCTTTGACCCAAGGGTCACGATAGGCATAAAACGCCAGCGCCAGCGCGATCACACATTGCAGTGTTAGCGCGATCGACCCCATGACAAAGGTATTCCACAACGCGCCCCAGAATTGATAATCGCCCCAGAGCCGTTCGTAATTGCCAAAGCCAATGGGCTGCCACGGGCCGAACTTCACCGCATAGAAACTCTGCACAATCGCGTAGATGCCGGGATACAGCGTGATCATCATCAGATAGATCACCGCGGGCGCAACCAGCAAATAGGGGAACCATTTCTTCAGCCGTTTGCTGCGGCGGCGGTAGGTGCGTACCGGGGCGGATTGCGCCG
The DNA here is from genome assembly GCF_947500075.1 of uncultured Sulfitobacter sp. Taxonomy (GTDB): domain Bacteria; phylum Pseudomonadota; class Alphaproteobacteria; order Rhodobacterales; family Rhodobacteraceae; genus Sulfitobacter. The sequence continues at coordinate 39,278 of NZ_CANMQS010000014.1, forward strand.
CCCCGGTTGCAGACAGGTTGGTCGTGCTCATCTATCTCATCCTGTCCGCGTCAGCCTTATTCCAAGATCAGAACGGCAGGTCCTTGCCTTCACCGACATACAGACCCGGTGCCGCTGCGGCGTAGTCTACCGGATCATTGCCCTGATAGAACCCATTGCTCGACATGATCTGTTTGACGGCGGCGGCAGCATTGTCCAGCGCTTCCTTGGCACTGATCTGCCCCACGACGGCGCGGTTGATCTCGTTGCCGATGGCTTGCTCAATCGGGAAGGCGCCGGGCAGACGGGGCGAGCACCATGCGTGCTCAAGGCTGTCACCCCAGACCTTCGCAGGCTGGGAGACCTCTTGCAGGTTGGTGTTTTGCAGCACGGATTTGTACCCCGGTGCCACACCGTTCGCATTGGCTTCGTTCATCGCCATGATCGACGCAGTTGTCAGGAAGGCCAGCATCAGGAACGCGCCTTCCGGGTTCTGCGCAGATGCCGCCACGCAAGAGGTCGAACCCGCGATATTCGGCGGCGCAAACCGCCCGCCCTCAATCCGTGGCTCATAGATGGTGACGAAATCGTCGACGATCTGGCTTTGATCCGGCCGCATCGCCTGCGTGCCGCTGTCCTGCCAACTGATGTTGGTGGCCACCTGACCGCCCAACCACGCTGCGCGGTTCTCCGGCCAACCGGCACCCGCATGGCCCTCATTGGCGTTCTTGGACAGGGCAAGGATAATCTCCAGACCCTTCATGCCCGCGTCACCGTTGAAGATCGGCTCCCAGTTCTCATCAAACAGCATCATGCCCGCCTGCGCGGCAATATGCTCCCACGTGTAGGTCGACCAGAAACCGGGTGCGGCCATCATGCCGACACCGCTGACACCCGGTTCGATCTTGTTCAACTCACCAGAGACACGGATCAGCTCATCATAGGTCGGGATGGAGTTGACCTTGTCCACCGCGCCGCCCAGCAACGTCTCCATATAGCCTTTGCGCACGTGCACCATCTGAATGTCGCAATCAAACGGGATGCCGTACATCTTGCCGTTGAAGAAGCCGTAATTCAGCCGGTACGTGTCATAGAAGTCATCCAGCGGCAGACCCCATTTGTCGGCATAGTCATCAAGGCTCGCCAGGAACCCCGGTGCCGCGAAATCGCCCAGCCAGGGGGAGAAGAACTGCAACGCGTCAAAGGACGCATTGCCGGAAATGAACTCCGCCAGCGCCTTGTCATAGAAGCTGTCATCCGGGATCGGCACCAGTTCGACCTTGATGCCGGAGAGTTTCTCAAACGGCACCAGACCTTCGGCGGCTGATTCTGCATCCGCCGCACCGATGGCAAAACGCACGGTTGTGCCGGCCAGCTCGGACCGGACGGCCTCCCAATCCACGGTGCGGATCCAGTCCTTGTTGCTGTCCCAGATCGGCTTGTCATCCGACATGCCATACAAGGCGCGGTAATCCTCGCGGACGTATTTGTTGATCGATATCTCATCAAGAACGCTTTGCGGATCAGGCAGATGGCCGTCTGCAAAAGCCTGCGCGCCCCAGCTTGTTCCGCCCACAGCAAGACCTGCGGCAGATGAGCTTTTCAGAAACGAGCGGCGTGATAGGTGATTACTGTTTTTCATGTTCGTAGTCCTCCCAAATAATCTTGCGTGCCGCTCCTGCCCCGCATCCGGAGAAGATCGACAGCGCCCTGCCTTTTAGACATGGCTTGAACAAATGAATGTTCCACCTAACGATTGTTCTTTTTAAACCCTACGTCAACCAGTATCTTCACAGTTGATTGAACATATGATTTGACTTTTGAACGTTAGTTCAGATTATGTGTGCCACGACCCCAGCGCGGAAGGACCTGTCTCCCATGGCTTCGAACATCTCTCTCACTGGTCTGGCCAAGGACCTGTCGGACCGCGCCGCTTCCGGTAAACCCGTGCGCGTGGGCCTGATCGGATCGGGTGAAATGGGCACTGACATCGTCACCCGCGCCGCCATGATGGACGGGGTTGAGGTTGCCGCCATTTCAGAGATCACCCCCGGTGCCGCCGCCCGCGCCGTTGCGATTGCCCATGGGGAAGACGGCCACAGTGCCGAGGCCAATACCACCGATGCTTTGAACACCGCCATCGAATCCGGCAAGACCGCCGTCTCCGACAACGCTGACGCCATCCTTGAATCAGGTCTGATCGACGTGGTGATTGATGCCACAGGCATTCCCGCCGTCGGGGCAGAGATTGGCCTGCGCGCCATGGAACGCGGCAAACATCTGGTGATGATGAACGTCGAAGCGGATGTGACCATCGGCGCCTACCTGCGCCGCGAAGCGGACCGCCTTGGCGTTGTCTATTCCCTCGGGGCCGGGGATGAACCCTCGTCCTGCATGGAGCTGATCGAATTTGTCTCTGCCATGGGCCACAAGATCGTCTGCGCGGGCAAGGGCAAGAACAACCCGCTGAACATCGACGCCGTGCCAGAGGCCTATATGGAAGAAGCCGCGCGCCGGAACATGAACCCTCGCCTGTTGGTGGAATTCGTCGACGGCTCGAAGACGGCTGTTGAAATGTGCGCGATTGGCAATGCGACCGGATTGATCCCCGATTGCGACGGCATGCACGGCCCCGCCGCCGGACCCAAGGAACTGGCGAAAACCCTCATCCCCAAGAAAGACGGCGGTCTGCTGGATGGCATCGGCCGCGTGGATTATTCCATCGGCAAAGGTGTCTCTCCGGGTGTTTTCGTGATCATCGAAGCCGAACACCCCCGCATCCGCGAACGCCTCACGGACCTGAAAATGGGCGACGGCCCTTACTTTGAATTCATCCGCCCCTATCACCTGACCTCCCTCGAAGTCCCCCTCACCTGCGCCCGCGCGGTGCTCTATGGCAAGGCGGACATGGTCCCGCTTGATAACCCCGTGGCGGAGGTTTGCGCCGTCGCCAAACGCGACCTGAAACCGGGCGAGACCCTCGACCAGATCGGTGAATATACCTACCGCGCCTGGGCGATGGAGACGCAGCGCGCCCGCGCCGCCCGCGCCCTGCCTGCAGGCCTGCTGACCGGTGCTGTCACCACCGCCGCCATCGCCAAAGGCGAGTTGATCACCGCCCACAACACCACCCTGCCCGATGCGCCCATCGTCGATCTGCGCCGCAGGCAAGATGAAATGCTCTACGGCAAGGACCCCGCAAATGTCTGACCCCAACACGCCTTATGCCATCCGCACCTATGACGCGGAAACCCTCAAGGACGCCCTGCGCAAGATGTTCCTCATCCGCAAATTCGAGGAAGGTGCCGAAGACAGCTACACCCGTGGCCTGATCCACGGCACCATGCATCTCTCCATCGGGCAGGAAGCCTCTGCGGTGGGATCCTGCATGTCGCTGAGTGACGCGGACAAGATCACCTCAACCCACCGGGGCCACGGCCATTGCGTGGCGAAAGGGGCCGACCTGGGCCGCATGTTCGCGGAGTTCTTTGGCAAGGAAGACGGTTATTGCCGCGGGCGCGGTGGCTCCATGCACATCGCGGATGTGGAGAAAGGTAATCTGGGGGCCAACGGCATCGTTGGTGGTGGCTTGCCCATCGCGGTGGGTGCCGCGCTGTCTGCCAAACGTCTCAATACCGGTGCCGTCACCGTCTGCTTCTTCGGCGACGGGGCCAACAATGAAGGGGCCTTCCACGAAGCGCTGAACATGGCCGCCGTCTGGAAACTCCCCGTGGTTTTCGTCTGCGAAAACAACCGCTACGGCATGTCTACGTCGACCGAGAAATCCACCGCCGTGAAACACATCGCCGACCGCGCGAGCGCGTATAACATGCCCGGCACCACCGTCGACGGCAACGACTTCTCCGCCGTGGCGGAGGCCGTCGACACCGCCGTCGCACACGCCCGTGCCGGCAATGGTCCCAGCCTTGTCGAAAACCTCACCTACCGCTGGCGCGGCCACTCCAAATCCGACCGCAACCGCTACCGCACCAAGGAAGAAATCAGTGACTGGATGGCACGTGATCCCATCCTGCACATGTCCGCCCTTCTGGTCGAACACAAGGTCATGTCCGAAGCCGATGTTGCCGCGTTAGAGACTGAAACCGCGCAAGTCATCCAGGACGCCATAGCCTTCGCCAACGCCAGCCCCGCCCCCACGGCAGCAGAGGCAACGCGCTTTGTCTACACCGACGGGGAAGCTGCATGAACATGCAGAACGCCCCCGACATCCGCGAGCTCTCCTACGCCGAAGCCATCCGCGAAGCGATGGACATCGCGCTGGGATCAGACGAGCGCGTGGTGCTCATGGGCGAAGACATCGGCGTTTATGGCGGCGCGTTTCAGGTGACCGGAGACCTCATCGACAAATACGGCCCTGACCGCGTGATGGACACACCCATCTCTGAACTCGGCGGTGCGGGCGTGGCCGTGGGGGCTGCCATGACCGGGTTGCGTCCGATTTTCGAATTCCAGTTCTCCGACTTCGCCACGCTGGCTATGGAACAGATCGTCAACCAGGCCGCCAAAATCCGCTTCATGCTGGGTGGCGCGGTTTCCGTGCCTTTGGTGATGCGTTTCCCTGCCGGGTCCGGCACGGGAGCGGCCGCACAACACTCCCAAAGCATCGAAGCATGGCTTGGTCATGTGCCGGGTCTCAAGGTCATCCAGCCCAGCACACCCGAGGACGCCAAAGGCATGCTCCTCGCCGCGCTCGAAGACCCCGATCCGGTGATGATTTTCGAGCACAAGATCCTCTACAAAATGCGCGGCCCCGTTCCCGAGGGCCATTACACCATCCCCATCGGCAAAGCCGCCGTGCGCCGGGAGGGCAAAGACCTCACCATCGTCGCCACCTCCCTCATGGTGCACAAGGCGCTCGCCGCCGCCGATGACCTCGCCCAGAACGGTATCGACGCCGAGGTCATCGACCTGCGCACCATCCGCCCCATGGACCGCGACACCGTACTGGCTTCCGTGCGCAAGACGGGCCGGCTGATCTGTGTCTATGAAGGGGTCAAAACCCTCGGCGTTGGTGCTGAAATCTCCGCCATGGTCGCCGAAAGCGATGCGTTTGATTACCTCGATGCGCCCATCTTCCGTCTCGGTGGCGCGGAAAGCCCGATCCCCTACAACCCGGAGCTTGAAAAAGCCGTCGTACCGCAGGTGCCGGACATCCTGAACGCCGCAACGGAACTGGCACAAGGCCGCCTCTGATGCCCGTCGAAGTGATCATGCCCAAAGTCGATATGGACATGGCGCGCGGCACCGTTGCTGCGTGGCATGTGGAACCCGGTGCGACCGTCGCCAAGGGGGATCCGCTGTTCGATATCGAGACAGATAAAGCCGCGATGGAGGTCGAAGCGCAAGCGGACGGCATCCTGCACCATCCCGCACCAGAGGGCACCGAAGTCGCCATCGGCCAACCCGTGGCGTGGCTCTATGCCGAAGGCGAAGAGGTGGGCGACGCCCCTGCCGTATCCGCACCCGAAGCGCAGCCCGAACCTGAAGAACCCGCCGAAACCACTGTATCAGAGCCTGTTTCACCCCCCTCTCCCACCGAAAACATCCGCGCCACACCCCGTGCGCGCACATTGGCCCGTGACGCAAACATCGACCTTGCGACCCTGACCGGCAGCGGCCCCCGTGGCCGGATACAAGCCGAAGATGTGCCACAGGCACGGGAAGAGGTCCCCGCCACCTTCACCGCCCAGACCGGCGCGCTGCATGTGATGCGTTCCAAAGGCACCGGCACGCCGCTGGTCCTGATCCACGGTTTTGCCAGCGATTCCATGTCGTGGAAACCGCTTGAGGCGCATCTCAAAAACCGTGCCCTGATCCGCATCGACCTGCCGTGCCACGGCAAATCCCCGAACATGCGCGTGGGCAGCTTCGCCGATCTGGTCAAGACGGTCCGCCAGACGTTCGACGACCTGCACCTTGATGCCGCGCATGTCATTGGCCACAGCCTCGGCGGTGCGGTGGCGCTTGCACTGGCCGACACGCGCCCGCGCAGCATCGCGTCCCTCACGCTGATCGCGCCCGCTGGGCTTGGCCCTGACATAAACGAAGCCGCGCTTGCCGGGATCGCCCGCGCCACAAAACCCGAAAGCCTCGCCCCCTGGCTCAAAACCCTCGTCCACGACGAGAGCCTGATCAACGACGGCTACGCCCGTGCCGCGATGAAAACCCGCCTTGATCCGCACATGCGCGCCGCGCAAGCCGCATTGGCCCATGCCGTCTTCCCCGATGGCACACAGGCCTTTGATCTCAAGGCCGCCCTGCACAGGGTCAGTATGCCCACCCGCCTCATCTGGGGCCGCAGTGACAAGATCATTCCCTGGCAACACGCCCTCACCGCCCCCGGCCCTGTCGCGCTGCACCTCTTTGAGGCCACCGGCCATCTGCCGCAGTTCGAACGTGCAGAGGGGATTGGGAAGCTCTTGCAATCGGCGCTATAGTGGGCGAACCACCTGCACCGCACAGGAGCCGCCATGCCCGACGATCAGCCAACCCCCGTTGAGCACATCCCCGACCGGACGCTGAATGATCCGCACAGCCAGATGCGCATCCGGGCCGCCTGGCTCTATTATGTTGAGGGCAACACCCAATCCGACGTGGCCAAGAAACTGGGTGTGAACCGCATCATGATCACCCGCCTGCTGTCTGAGGCCAAGAAGCGCGGCGAAGTGGTGATTCAGATCAAATCCAAGCTGACCTCTCTGGTAGACGCACAGACCCGGTTGGAAGAGAAATTCGGTCTGCGCAAGGCAATCCTCGCCCCGCACACGGATCAGGCTGCCGATCCCACCCGCGTCATTGCCGCAGCAGCGGGGGAGTATGTGTCCGGCCTGATGCACCATAACATCACCGTCGGCGTCGGCTGGGGACAGACCCTGCATTCCATGCTGCCCTATATCGAGGGCCGGTCACTGGAAGGCGCGCGTATCGTGTCGCTGCTGGGCGGCATCGCGCAGGCGCGGCGGTTCAATCCGGCGGAATTCGCCTGGCAGTTTGCTGAACTCTTTGACGCCGAAGGCTTCCTTGTCCCCGCACCTGCGATTGTGGATTCGCCGCAGACCAAACACGCCCTGCTGGAACACTGCGGGCTGGACCGGATTATCTCCATGGCCGATGCCTGCGATGTGGCTTTGCTGTCCTGCGGCGGGATCACCACGCTGACCACCTCTTACCGCGCAGGCCATGTGTCAGAAGCGGAGCGGACCTCCCTGATTGAGGCCGGTGCGGTGGGGGATCTTCTCTACACCTTCCTCGACCGCGATGGCGTGCCGCTGGATCACCCGGTCAATGCGCGCAACATTTCCGCCTCCGTCGATCACCTCGCGCGGTTGCCGAACAAGGTGCTGATCTCCGGCGGGCCGGAGAAGGTCAAGATCATCCGCGCAACGCTGAAAGCGGTGTCACCCGATACGCTGATCACGGATGAGGTGACGGGCGCACGGTTGTTGGAAGAGGCCGGTTAGAGCCACATAGACCGGGCATCGTCTGCACGCGGGTCGGCGCGTTTCCTTCAGACAAAACTCCGCACCGTTTCAATCGCCCCGGCCAGCGCTTTGCCTTCGGGGTCTTGCAAAGCAGCCTCCCGCAGCCGGTTCATCCACTCCGCCGCATCCTCGCGCCCCTCCAGCAGGGTGGCCGCATTCATCACCCTGGCGAACTTCGTCAATCCGCGCACATGGGTGTCGGAATACCCTTTCACCAGCCGCCGGTTCTTCAGCAGTTCAACGGCGAGCATATAGTCTCTATCAAGCGGTTTCAGGCTGTCAGCCAGCCATTCCTTCAGATGCGCAACCTCCACTTCATGCCGCCGTGTGCGCAGCCGATACCCCTTCAGCCCGCCCAGAAAATGCAGCATCACAAACGACCGCAGCCTGTGCGTCCTCAGCCGCCGTCCCTTGTTGAAGAGTCGGTTGAGCAGCGCCATCCGTTTCGGATTG
>NZ_CANMQS010000015.1 GCF_947500075.1 uncultured Sulfitobacter sp.
GTTGATCGACCCCTTCCGGCAGCGTCCGCATCTTGGATACGCGAGGCGAGACTTTCATGCCCAGCAGCAGCCCCCCCGTCCCCGGCTTGGCCCCCTGCCCCACCACCAGTTCCAGCGCATCGGCGCGGCGCAAATGGTCAAGGTCGACGCCATAGCGCGCCGGTGACATCTGGTAGAGCAACCGTGACGACGCCGCGCGCTCTTCCTCCAGCATCCCGCCTTCGCCGGTGCAGGTCATTGTGCCGACCTTCGTCGCCCCATGACCCAAAGACGCCTTGGCAGAGGCGGATAATGCCCCAAAGGACATCGACGCGATGTAGATCGGAATATCCAGTTCCAGCGGTTTTTCCACCAGCCCGCGACCGCCGCCAAGGATGGTCTTGGTCTCACATTTCTCCCGGTAGCCTTCCAGCGGCAGGCGCGTCATCGTGGCGGGCACAAAGGTCAGGTCGTCAAACGTCGGCAGCTGCTTGTTGAACGTGTTATACCCGCGCACCTGATAGCGGCCCAATTGCGCCAGCGCGTGCACCTCCGAGATCGCCTCGGGCGTCCAGCGAGTGGAGCCGCCTTCGTCGTAGGAGGACGGCACGCCAGCGGGGCGGCCTTCAACAGCGCCTGCATCGCGGAAGCGGATTTCGTCTTCGGAGGCCATCTCGAAGGGGTATTCGTGCGGCGCTTTGGGTTGGTCAGTCATCTATGTGTCTCCTCGCGGGCAACGATGGGTGCAAGCACCCATCCTACGTGCAGCGGGTTGTGTAGGATGGGTGCTTGCACCCATCACAACCAACCCCATCTCCAAATTCAAATCATCAACCAGGCGCTCGCGTCCCGCGCCTCGAAATACCAAAGCCGCTGACCCGACACCATCTTGCGCCAGTCCCGCGAACTGTCCACCAATCCCAGCGGTTCCAGAATGGCATCGACTTCGGCCACTTCCTCCGCTGTGGGTTCGATCACGTTCACATCCACGCCAAGGCTCTCCACCGGTCCGGCAACCCAGACCTCGCCTTCCCACAGGGCATCGGCGCAGCTCTCCCCTGCCCCGCCAAGTGCGATGATCTTGCCCGCATGCGCCATGAAGCCCGACTGATAGCCAATCGTGCCTTCGACAACGATGTTGCCACCCTTCATCGCCACACCACAGCGCGGCCCGGCATCGCCTTTGACATGGATCGTGCCGCCGATCATCGCAGCACCGCAGGACATGCCCGCGCGCCCGCCTACCTCGATATGACCCTTGGCCATACCTTCGCCGGTGGCCCAGCCGGAATTGCGCTCAATCCGCACGTTAGAGCCTGTATTCAGCCCCCCGCAGTAGTAGCCCACTGACCCCTCGAAGGTGATATCGGCGCCATCAGGCAGACCCACACCAAGGTTGTGACGGCTCAGCGTATCGACCACGCGAATGGGTTTGCCGCTTTTGCAGGCGTCCTGAATTTCCTCGTTGATCTCCCGGATGTGGCGTTTGCCGACCTCGATGACAATCTCGCTCATGCCGCCATGCTCCGGTTGCCCACGCCCCAGATGCCGACAAGGCTCGGCCCGTCGTGGTTGATGACCTCGCATTCGTCGGGGAAGACGGTGCGCACGGCTTGCTCTTCGGTGGCCGCCGCCAGCTCTCCGGCCTGTTCAATCACCACCAGCGGTTTCATCGCAAAACGGTCCTTGGCAAAGCCGATGCCATCCGGCGTGGTGATCATGAAGGTGAAGACACCATCAATCGAATGGATCGACTTGCGCAACGCCTGCTCCATGCTCAGCCCCTGTTTCATCTGGTCGGAGACCCAGACCGCGATCAACTCTGAATCGTTCTCCGTCAGGAAGCGATACCCCTGCCGCTGCAATTTGTCGCGCCAGGTGAAATAGTCGGTAATCTGCCCGTTGTGCACAATCGCCACATCCGAAAAGGGCCGCGCCCAGAAGGGGTGGGAGGCATTGGGCAGCACGCTCGATTCCGTGGCCAGCCGCGCGTGGCCCAGACCGTGGGTGCCGATCATGTCGTGCACCTTGTGCTTCTCACCCACCTCTTCCGATCCGCCGATGTCCTTGACGATCTCCAGCGACCGGCCACAAGACTGCACCTCGATCCGGCCCGACAGCTCATCGGTGTCCTTCACCCAGGCGGCCAGGTCACGCGGATCGCTGATTTCCATGCGGAAACAATAGTGTTTGTTGGCATCCGTGATGATCGACGGATCACCCATCAGATCCGCGCCATGGTCCTTCAGCGTCGCGCGGAACAGTTCCAGATCACCATCCATTTGCGCCTTGTCAAACCCCATGCCACGCAGCACATATCCTGCATCCATCGGTGCGCCGTAGACGGCAAACCCGGTGCTGTCCGCGCCGCGATGTTCCTGCGCTGCCATCAGCGCCACAAGGTCCCTGCCAACGGTGCCGGGGGCGTTAAGAATACGTCCTGCAATGCCGCACATGGGCGTTCTCCTCCAAGGTCAGTTTCGGATACTGTATACAGTATTCAGAGCATGGCAAGAGCTTCGTTGCGCCGGTTGTATTTTTGTATACAGTGTCCAGAATACAGAGTATCAGGGTCCCTATGGCATTGCGCAGCATCACAACTCAACGACGCCGATTGGCCGACGAAGTCTATGACCAACTGGTCAAGGCGATCATGGAACGTGAAATCGGACCGGATGACCGTCTGGTACAGGAAAAGCTGGCCGCCGAGTTGGACATCAGCCGCACGCCTGTGCGTGAGGCACTGTTGCGGCTGGAGAAAGAAGGCGTGCTGCATCTGGCGAACTCCGGCGGGTTCCGGCTGTCACGGATTTCCGAGGAAGAGACGCTTGAGCTCTACCATGCCCGCGCCGCGATTGAGGGGCAGGCCGCGCGCATTCTTACCGCGCGCAACGATGCCGCCGAACTCGACGGCCTGCGCGCCCTGATCACCAAGACCGAAGACCTCAAGAACCCCACGACGCGGGATTACTTCATCGCCAACCGCACCATCCACCGCGCCTTCATGGAAGCGGCGGGGAATCGGTTCCTGTTGGAAATGTTCGATATGATCTGGGGCCGCGCGATGGCCTTTCATCTGTTCGCCGCCATCGAAAACGCTGATATCGCGAAGTCCCTGGGCAACCACGTGGAACTGGTCGATGTCATCGCCACCGGTGACCGGAGCGTTGCACTTGAGGCCTTTACAACCCATATTCAACAGGGGTTTGAGCTGCATATCGACGGCATCCGCAGCAGCTGACGCCCCCCTGCCCTCTTGTGGTCTGTTGCCAACCAGCCCCTAGATCATGACAAAACACTTGCCAGAATCTGTTTTCTTGCCCATTCATATACGGAATGAGGCAAATATAACGACTAAAACCGTAACAATCGGTTGGCGAGGCGGAACATGGCAAAAGACGGAGCGAGAACTCCGGGGGTGACGCACGTGCGCAAGCAGGAACGTATCGACGTTCTGGTGGGGGCGCACGCGGAAAAACTCTCTGAACGGCTGCAGGCGCACCGCGCGCAGCTTTTTCCCCCAGATGCGACACGGCAAATGCGCACTTTCACCAGCGGCGAAGCGGCTGATCTGCTGGGGGTGAAGGACGCATATCTGCGCAAACTCCACCTCGAAGGCAAAGGCCCTTCGCCGGAGGTGATGGGCAATGGCCGCCGGATGTATTCCGTCGATGATCTTCAGGCTCTACGTACCTATTTAGAGACGGGTGCGAAGCAATCCGGCACCTACCTGCCCGGCCGGCAGGACGGTGATCATTTGCAGGTCATCACCGTGATCAACTTCAAAGGCGGCAGCGGCAAAACCACCACCGCCGCGCATCTGGCGCAGAAGATGGCGCTGGACGGCTACCGCGTGCTCGCCATGGATCTTGACCCGCAAGCGAGCCTCTCGGCCCTGCACGGCTTCCAGCCGGAATTTGACCTGCTCGACGGTGGCACGCTGTTTGATGCGATCCGCTATGACGATCCGGTCCCCCTCTCCCGGATCATCCAACGCACCCATATCACCAACCTCGACATTGTTCCCGGCAACCTCGACCTCATGGAATTCGAACATGAGACCCCCCGCGCGCTGGTGGAACGACATGGTAACCTCTTTTTCACCAGAGTAGGCGACGCGCTTGCCGAAGTGGAAAAGGACTACGATGTGGTTATTCTCGATTGCCCGCCGCAGCTGGGGTATCTGACGATGTCAGCCCTCTCTGCCGCAACCGCCGTGCTGGTCACGGTGCACCCTCAAATGCTCGATGTGATGAGCATGTGCCAGTTCCTGCTGATGGTCTCCAACCTTCTGGGGGTCGTCAGCGAAGCGGGGGGCGACATGTCCTATGATTGGCTGCGCTACGTGGTGACGCGGTATGAACCGGGCGATGGGCCGCAGAACCAGATGGTCAGCTTCATGCGCTCGATGTTCGGCGATCATGTGCTGAACCATACGGTGCTGAAATCCACGGCCATCTCGGACGCAGGGATCACAAAACAGACCCTCTACGAGGTCGAAAAGGGCCAATTCGTCCGCGCCACCTATGAACGCGCGATGGAAAGCCTGAACGCCGTGAACGGCGAGATCGAAGCACTGGTGCAGGAAGCATGGGGGCGGACCAATGGCGCGTAAAGATCTGATGAAAGGCCTGATGGAAGCGCCGGAGACAAAATCCGCCACCCCCAAGCCCCCTGCCCGCGTCGATCCGGCAAAACCGCGCTACACCTCCGGTGCGATTGGCGCCGTCAGCCGCTCGATTGCTGATCTCAAAAGCCGATCCATTGTCGATCTGGACCCCCGCATGATTGACAACGCGGGTCTGAAAGACCGGCTCGACAAGGACGACCCCGATCACGCAGCGCTGGTCAAATCCATTGAGGAATACGGCCAGCAGGTGCCCGTGCTGGTGCGCTTCAGCCCCAATTACGAAGGCCGGTACGAGGTCGTCTATGGCCGCAGACGTGTGCGCGCGCTGAAGGATCTCGGTTTGCCCATCCGCGCCATGGTGCGCGATCTGGACGATAAGGCGCTGATCCTGGCACAGGGGCAGGAAAACTCCGCCCGTAAGGATCTGACCTTCATCGAAAAGGTGAACTTTGCCCGCCAGATGCGCGACGCGAAATATGACCGAAAGATCATTGGCGACGCGCTGGCGATGGACAAAACGCTGATCTCGCGGCTGTTTGCCGTGGCCGATCAGGTGCCGGTGGAATTGATTGAGGCGATTGGGTCGGCGCCCTCCGTGGGCCGCGACCGCTGGCTGGCGCTGGCCGACAAGATCAAGGGCCGCGATCTGGCGGAGTTTGCGGTTGGTGACAGTTCTGATGCGCGTTTCAACGCGGTGATGGCGGCGACCAAGGTCAAACCGCCCAAAGCGAAGCCGCCCGCTCAGATCAAAACCACAGACGGCACCGACCTCGCGCAGGTCGCCCGCAAGGGGGATCACACGCAGATCACCGTCACCGACGACACAGGTTTCGCCGACTGGCTCGCCGAAAACCTGACAGAGATTCACCGCGACTGGCAAAAGAAGCGCGGCGGATGATGAGGAGCAGCAACAAGGAGGCACGACCCGGCAGGACATAAGAAAGCCCCCCGGAATACACATCCCGAGAGGCCTTGGTTCGTTGTCTAGCACCTCCGAATCTGGCCCAAGAGTTGACAGCTGTCAACTCTCATCGCTTCCGGCGGCACGATAAGTTTTGCCCAGTGAACATCTATGGACGTATTGACAACGACGCCCTTCGGGCAGCGGCAGGTGACGGCTGGCTTGATGGAACGGGCCGCATTGGCGCAGCGCCCGCCACAGGTGCCGCACAGCGACAAGTGGGAGCTGTTCCGCGAACTCACCACCGCGCGGCTGGCCTATGGTGTGACGGATCGCGATCTGACGGTGCTGAACGCACTGCTCAGCTTTCACCCGGACAAGAACCTCAGCGACAACGCCTCGCTGATCGTCTTTCCTTCCAACCGATCGCTGGCGGAACGCGCCCATGGCATGGCCGAAAGCACGCTGCGCCGCCATCTGGGCGCTTTGGTGCGGGCGGGGATCATCGCGCGGCATGACAGCCCCAACGGCAAACGTTATGCGGCACGGGACAGGGCAGGGGAGGTCACACGCGCCTTCGGCTTCGATCTGCGCCCCTTGCTGGTGCAGGCGGGTCAGATCGCACAGGCCGCCCAAGCCGCACGTGACGCAGCGGAGCGGTTGAGGCGGCTGCGGGAGGACGTGTCCCTGCTCAAGCGCGACGCTGCAAAGCTGGCCGCCTGGGGGGTGGAGACGGGGCAGGGCGGTGATTGGTCCGCTGTTGAAGCCGAACTGCTGGACCAGCACCGCGCGTTTCGCCGCAAGCTGTCTGCGGAGGCCTTGGAAGAGCTCCGGGGCAGGGCGCAGGCCGTGCTGAAAACGGTACAGGAAAAACTCCGTAAATCAGACAATATGAGCGGCAGTGACGTTCAGAATGAGCGGCACTATTCTAATTCAAAACCAGAAGATCCTGATCTTGAACTTTGCTCAGAAGAGACAAAAGGCGAGGCGCCGAACCTGCCTCTGGCCGTGGTGTTAAAGGCCTGCCCTGATATCCTGCCCTATGCAGGCGACCAGATCCGACATTGGCACCAATTGGTTGGTGTGGCCGCGACGGTGCGCGGTATGATGGGCATCAGCCCCGGCGCCTGGGAGGATGCGCAGCGGGTGATGGGTGCGCCCGTGGCCGCCGTGACGGTTGCAGGTATTTTGCAGCGGGTTGATCAGATCAAATCGCCGGGGGGCTACTTGCGCGCCTTGACGCGACAGGCGCAGGATCATGCGTTCTCCCCCGGTCCGATGATCATGGCCTTACTGCGTTCGGGGTGAAGTGGGGCAAAAGTTGACAGCTGTCAACTTTTGTTTGGACGCAGAAAACCCTTGACCTGTAACGCTTTTTGGAAAACCCTTTACGCAAGAGTAAAGTTTTGGTGGGGAGTTGTCAGCGATGATGCAGGAACGGATCGAAGGCAAATGGCTCGCGTCGTTTCGCCGTGTGCTGGCTTTGAATGGCATCGGGGAGGGGACGCAAGTGGTGCTGATCGGGGAAACCCAGTCACGCCCCGTGCTGCTGCATCTGTGTGAACTCGCGCTCTATGATCTGGGCGCTGCGTTCTGCCAGATCACCATGCCAACCCCGCCGCAGACGGCGCCGGTTCCGGTCAAAAGCACGGGCACCTCGCTCGCGATCCAGAACAACCGCATGGCAGTGGAGGCGATGAAATGCGCCGAAGCGATTGTCGATTGCACGGTTGAGGGGATGATCCATTCGCCTGAGTGGCCGGAGATTGAAGAGGCGGGTGCGCGGCTGTTGGTAATCACCAATGAGCATCCCGAAATTCTGGAGCGCACCGAACCAACGGCCGATCTCGGTCCCCGTGTGGAGCGGGGGATCGAGATGCTTCGTGCCGCTTCGGAAATGCGCGTGACCTCCGCAGCCGGAACCGACCTGACGATTGATCTCAAAGACGCCCCTTGCGGCGGCACCCCCGGTTTCGGCACCACGCCCGGCGCGGTGGCCCATTGGCCCGGCGGTCTCTGCCTCGCCTTTCCCGGTCCTGGCACAGTCAACGGGCGGATCGTGATGGACGTGGGCGACATGAACCTGACGTTCAAAAGCTACCTCAGCAGCCAGATCGATTTCACGGTGGAGAATGATTTCGTGACCCAGATCAAAGGCACCGGCCTCGATGCGGAACTCTTCCGCGATTACATGGAAGCCTGGGATGACCCAAAGGCCTACGGCTTCAGCCATGTGGGCTGGGGCATGAACCCCGCTGCGCGCTGGGTATCGGGCGCGCTCTATGACAAGCGCGACATGCAGGCGGTGGAGTTCCGCGCCTTCGCCGGAAATTTCCTGTGGTCCACCGGCGCCAACCAATACGCGGGCCGTTTCACCGAAGGGCATTTCGACCTGCCCATGCGCCATTGCACCATATCGCTGGATGGTGTGGACGTTGTGAAAAACGGCGTCCTGCATCCTGACCTCACCGCATAGACCTCTCAAAGGAGCCTCCCTATGAGCCACTTTAGTGACTACTACGACATGACCCGCGTGCGCCCCGAAGTGGCCGCGGTGCTGGAGACGATCAACACGCTGGGCGCAGAGAAATTCGTGCACCGTGCCAAGGGGATCGACGATGATGCGAGCTTCCCGGTGGAGAACTACAAGGACCTCGCCGCACACGGGCTGATGACGCTTACCGTGCCGGAAGCCTACGGCGGGCATGGGTTCACCTTGGGTGAATATGCGATGGCGGGTGCGGAGATCGGCAAGTACTGCGGGGCCACGGCGCTGACCTTCAACATGCACAATTCCACGATGATGTGGTCGCGGTTCATGTATGAAATGCCCCACCTGACAGACGCGGAACGCGCCGCTTTCGCCCCTTTGCGCGAACGCCAGTTCCGCCGCGCGGTGGAGGAGCAGGGGATCTACTCGCAGCCCATTTCAGAGGCGGGTCAGAACTGGACCTCCAAGCCTGCGCAGACCCAATGCCGCAAAGTGGATGGCGGCTGGCGCATCACGGGGTTCAAGAAATTCGCCTCCCTCGCGGGGTATTGCGATTACTATTCCATCGTTTGCACGGAGGTCTTCGAGGGGCAGGAGCCGCAGCACGAGGACACGATGATTTTCGTGGTCCACAAGAATGCGGAGGGTCTCAGCGTGCAGGGCGAATGGGACCCGCTGGGGATGCGCGGCACCAATTCGCGCGATCTGATCCTCAAGGACGTGTTTGTGTCTGAGGATGACATGCTGATGCCCAAGGGGATTTTCATCAAGACGATGCCCTACTGGCCGCATATGATGGCGACGCTGTCACCGACCTACATGGGTGTGGCGCAGTCGGCCTATGATTTCACCGTCGAATACCTGCGCGGGGAAACCCCCGGCCTGCCACCCATCGACCGGCGGCAGTTCACCACCAAGCGCCATGCGGTTGGGCAGATGTACGCGCGGCTGGCGGGGATGCGCGCGCTGTGGTGGCAGGCGTTTATGGAGGCGAAGGGCTTCCCCTCCAAGGCTGAAGTCATGCGTATGTACGCGGCGCAATACAACGTCATGGAAGGCGCGCAGGAATTGGCGGCTTTGGCGATCAGGACCTGCGGCGGGCAGTCGATGTTGAAGTCCTTGCCGCTGGAGCGGATATACCGTGACAGCCGCTGCGGGGCGCTGATGTTGCCTTATACCTCTGAAATCATGGAAGATTATATGTCCACGCTGGCGCTTTTCGATGTGGAGGAACTGGACGATGCCCCCGGAGACGCGCATGGCGCGCGGACCTCGCTGTGGCGGGGGGACGGCGGGCAATTGGCCTTGGCGGCGGAATAGCCGTGGCACGGGACAGCGCGCGGGCGCAGGTCCAACTGGATGTGACGCCCGACACCGCATGGGCCGCGTTGCGCGATTTCTGCGCGCCCTGGCATCCGTGGATCGCGACCATGCAGGCAGAGGAGGGCGGGGGCGTTCGGGCCTTTACGGTCAAGGCCGAAGAGACGCTCTACCGCGAACGGCTCACGTGGTTTTCCGATACCGACAAGGTCATGTGCTACACCCATCTGCAAGGCATCGACGGCGCGCAACGCTATGACGGGATGCTGAGTGTTGCGGCGGCAGAGAAAGGTGGCAGCATCGTCACCATGAGCGCGGAGATTGAGGCGCTGGCCGAACGCGCAGCGGATATCGCGTGCGGCACGACAGCTGTGTTTGAGGCCGGTTTGGCCGCGTTAGAGACGGGTCTGTCGCAGGCCGGGGCAGGGGGCGCTCCTCTGAAGCCGTTGCCTTTGGAACATCGCACCATCGACGATCTGCCACGTCTGGGGCTGACCATGACCCCTGCAAAAGACGGGCCATTGCTGTTGTTTCTGCATGGCATCGGCGGCAACCGCTCCAACTGGACGCGGCAGCTGGGGCGGGCGGGGCATGTGGTGCAGGCCGCCGCGCTTGATCTGCGGGGATATGGCGACAGCACGCTGGGCGCGGGCCAATCCACGGTGGAGGCCTATTGCGCGGACATCCGGCGGGTGATGGAGGTGCTGGGCAAGTCTCAGGTCATCCTCTGCGGGTTGTCCTATGGTGCATGGATCGCGACGGCATTTGCGGAAAGCCATCCTGATCTGACGGCGGGGTTGGTCGTCTCTGGTGGTTGCACAGGCATGTCGGAGGCCGGACCGGAAGAACGCGACGCTTTCCGCGTAAGCCGGGAGGTGCCGCTGGATGCCGGGCAAGCGACGGCGGATTTTGCGCCCGGTGTGATCGGGGCAATCAGCGGGCCGGAGGTAGACGCAAACATCCGCGCCGAACTGACCGCCTCCATGGCGGCGATCCCGACAGAGACCTACCGCGACGCGCTGCGCTGTTTCACCAACCCGCTGCGGCGGTTTGACTTCGCGCGCCTGACGATGCCGGTTCTGTTGATGACCGGTGAGCACGACAAACTCGCCCCGCCGACAGAGATCAAATCGGTTGCCCATCGTATCCATGCCGCCAGCCCAAACCCTGACGTGCGGTTTGAAATCATTGCCGGGGCAGGGCATATCTGTAACGTGGAAAAACCTTATCTCTATACCGCGCCCTTGATGGAATTCCTGCGCAGGGTCGCGGGATGAAACAACTGCCCCGCCGCGAATTGAACCGTCTGGCGCGCAAGCAGCAATTGCTGGATGCAGCCTTGGTTGTCTTCGCGCGCGAAGGCTATTCCGGCGCGTCGATGGATGCTGTCGCGGCAGAGGCAGGCACCTCAAAACCGACCCTATACAAGCATTATCCCAGCAAAGAGGCGCTGTTCACCGCGATGATGCGCGCGCGCCGCGATGACATGTTGCTGAGCATTGAACCGGGTGACCCAGACGCAATGGTCGCGCAGTTGCACGGATTCGCCTGGCGCTATGCGCGCACGGTGATGCGGCCCGACTTGCTGGCACTGGCCCGGCTGATCATTGGTGAGGCGCAGCGGTTTCCGCACATCGGCGTCGCCTATCAGCAAAGCGGGCCGGATCAAGTGCTGGACGGGGTGATGACATACCTCAGCCACCTGCGCGATGAGGGACGTTTGCAGTTTGAGGACGCGGAACTGGCCGCGCAGGATCTGTGGGGGCTGGTCTTGTCCGCGCCGCGGACGCGCGCGCTCTATGACCCTCAATGGGTGCCATCCCAGGCCGAGCTTGCGCGGTATATCCACAACGGATTGCGTGTGTTTCTGGCGGGCTATGCGGCGTCGCCCGAGCGTGATCTGGAGGAGTTGGAAGCGGTCATTGCGGCCGGTACGCCCTGAGGCGCGTCTTGTCAGATTGACATACCTTATAAATTCACTCAGAATTATGGTACACCCCAGCCAGCCGTCGTTTTGACAGGTCAGCCAAGTTTCCCAAATCCGTGCGGGCGCGCCTTTGTGTCCCCCACACCTTCAAAGGGACTGACCCATGAAACGACCCCACCTGTTGACCTCTGTTGCCCTGATGGCACTTGCCGCGCCGGCCTTGGCGGCTGAGAAGACCGATGTGCTTGCCACCTATGCTGACATTGCAGCGGCCAAATACGAAGACAGCCTGATCACCGCACAACGATTGCAGA
Source organism: uncultured Sulfitobacter sp. (assembly GCF_947500075.1). GTDB lineage: Bacteria > Pseudomonadota > Alphaproteobacteria > Rhodobacterales > Rhodobacteraceae > Sulfitobacter. Next base: position 11,563 of record NZ_CANMQS010000015.1, read on the forward strand.
CGGCGGTGACCGCGCTGGTCGCGGGCCCATCTGCGGAAAGCCTGACAGAGGCGCGGCAGGCATGGCTGGCCGCACGGGTGCCGTATCAGCAGACCGAAGTCTACCGCTTTGGCAATGCCATCGTCGACGACTGGGAAGGCAAGGTGAATGCCTGGCCGCTGGATGAGGGGCTGATTGACTATGTCGATGCCTTCTATGGCGGAGCGTCGGATGAGAACGCCTTTGCCGCGTTGAACGTGGTTGCCAGCGCAGGGTTCACCCTGTCGGGGCAAGAGGTGGATGCCGCCGCCATCACGCCCGCGCTGTTGTCTGATACCCTGCACGAAGCCGACGGGGTGGAGGCGAATGTTGCCACCGGTTATCACGCGATCGAATTTCTGCTGTGGGGTCAGGATCTGAACGGCCATGGCCCCGGTGCAGGCAACCGGCCCTGGACGGATTACGCAGGCGGCGCGGCCTGTACCAACGGCAATTGCGACCGGCGGGCGGATTACCTTGTTGCGGCCACGGATTTGCTGGTCTCCGATCTGGAATGGATGGCGGCGCAGTGGCGTGACGAAGGGGAAGCACGGGGCACCCTGATGGCCGATCCGGATGCGGGAATTGCTGCGATGCTGACGGGCATGGGGTCGCTGTCCTATGGAGAACAGGCGGGCGAACGGATGCGCCTTGGGCTGATGCTCAACGATCCCGAAGAAGAGCATGACTGCTTCTCTGACAACACCCATAACAGTCACTATTATGACGGTTTGGGCGTGCAGAACGTCTATCTGGGGGCATACATCCGGGTTGACGGATCGCTGGTTTCAGGCGCGTCCCTGTCGGATATGGTTGCGGCCACGGATGCAGGTCTGGATGCGGAGATGAAGACCAAACTGAGCGCTACGATGATGTCGCTGGGGCGGATCAAGACCGCGGCAGAAGCGGGTTTTGCCTATGACCAGATGCTGGAACGGGGCAATGCCGCCGGGGAGGCGCTGATCATGGGCGGTGTGGAGGGCCTGATTGATCAGACACGCTCCATCGAGCGGGTGGTGCGGGTGCTTGGGCTTGACCAGATCGCCTTTGAAGGGTCCGACAGTCTGGATGATCCGGACGCGGTGTTTCAGTAAGAAGGCGCGGGCACAACGATGATGAGGCGCGGATTGAAATGGCCCGTCAGCGCTGCGTTCTGCGGGGTGCTGATGGCGGGCATTGCAGCGGCTGAGGGGCCGCCCTGGGCCGGTCTGGGGGACCCGCATCTGAACGTGGTACCCCGCACCCCGGCAGAGGCGGCGCGGATCGCAAAGGTCACCGCACTGACGGCGGATTTCAGCAGACCCCAGAAATTTGAGGAACGCCCGGCGGGTGCCGCGACCGTGCGGGTGGTGCCGACGGCGGATGCGTTTTCCAAACCCTCAGCCAACATCCGCTTTGAGGATGAGCTGGACTTCAAGGTCGGCAATGGATTGTTCCGCAAACTGTGGGTGTCCGCGCCGGCGTCGACCTTGGCGTCTGATGGGTTGGGCCCGCTGTTCAATGCGCGGTCCTGCCAGCGGTGCCACATCAAGGATGGGCGCGGGCACCCGCCCGAAGGCCCCGAGGACAACGCGATTTCGATGTTCCTGCGTGTGTCTATTCCCGGCGCGGATGCGGGTCTGATGCGGGAGATTGAAGGGTATATCGCCACGTTGCCGGACCCGACCTATGGCACGCAGTTGCAGGATTTTGCCGTGCAGGGGCATGTGTCGGAATACCGGCTGGCAATCAGCTATGAAGAGGAGGTTGTCACGCTGGCCGACGGGGTCAAGGTCACGCTCCGCCACCCGAGGTACGAAGCGGCGGATCTGGGATATGGACCGCTGCACCCGGCGGCGATGCTCAGCCCGCGTGTGGCCCCGCAGATGATCGGGCTGGGCCTGTTGGAGGCGATCCCCGCGCAGGATATTCTGGCGGGGGCGGATCCGGATGATGCGGATGGGGACGGCATTTCGGGCCGTGCCAATGTGGTCTGGTCTGTGGTCCATGATCAGCCGATGCTGGGGCGGTTCGGGCTGAAGGCCGGCGCGCCCACGGTGCTGGAACAATCCGCTGGTGCCTTTGCAGGTGACATTGGCATATCCTCTCCGCTCTTTCCGGCGGCGGCGGGGGCGTGTACGGCGGCGCAAAGCGCGTGCCGGAATGCGATCCACGGGGATGGCGATGATCGCCTGTTTGAGATTGATGCCGAAGGGCTGGACCTTGTCACTTTCTATAGCCGCAATCTGGGGGTGCCCGCGCGGCGCAATCTGGATGATCCAGCAGTCCTGCGCGGCAAGCAGGTGTTTTATGAGACGAACTGCACGGCCTGTCATCGCCCCAGTTTTGTGACCCACCGGCTGGTCGATCAGCCGGAGCAGAGCTTTCAATTGATCTGGCCCTATACGGATATGCTGTTGCACGACATGGGGCCGGGATTGGCAGACAATCGGCCCGAGGCACGCGCGACCGGGCAGGAATGGCGCACGCCGCCGCTGTGGGGCATCGGGCTGACGCAGCAGGTCAGCGGGCACACCTATTTCCTGCATGATGGTCGCGCGCGATCACTGTTGGAAGCGGTGCTGTGGCACGGCGGTGAAGCACAGGCGCAACGCGATGCGGTGGTCGGCATGACAACAGCAGATCGCGACGCCCTGATCGCGTTTTTGGAGAGTTTATGAGACGTTTTGTGATGATTCTGGCCTGCGTTCTGATCCCGTCTGCGGTGGGGGCAGGGCCAAAGGCCATGGTCATCGAGGATAGCATCGAGGGGCATATCCTGCCCCGGTTTGAACGTTTGGCGGAGGCCTCGGACGTTCTGGCACAGACAGCGGGGCAGGGCTGTACCGGCGCCTCAGACGCCCTTGTCAGAGCCTATAGGGATGCCTTTGACGCCTGGATTTCTGCCAGTCACCTGCGGTTCGGCCCGACGGAGGTAGAGGACCGCGCCTTCGCGCTCGCCTTCTGGCCGGACAGCCGGGGCAAGACGCCGCGCGCCTTGCGCAAGCTGATTGCCGAAGCGGATCCGATTGGCCTGTCGGTGACGGATTATGCGCAGATGTCGATCGCGGCACGCGGGTTTCATGCGCTGGAGTTTTTGCTGTTTGATCCCGGTGTCAGCTCAACCGGTGACGCGGGCTATCGGTGCCGGTTGGTCCAGACTGTGGCGGGGGATATCGCGGTGACGGCGGGTGCGATCCTCAAGGATTGGCAGACGGATTACGCGGCGCGGCTGCGCACCCCGCGCGCGCAGGGGACCTACCGGACGGAGGACGAAGCGGTGCAGGTGCTGTTCAAGGCCCTGACCACCGGGTTGCAGTTCACGTCCGAGGTGCGGCTGGGGCGGCCTTTGGGGACGTTCGACCGGCCCCGTCCGAAACGGGCGGAAAGCTGGCGGTCCGGCAGGTCTGCACGGCACGTGATGCTGAGCCTGCGTGCGACCCGTGATTTGGCGTTGCGGCTGGCGGCGGGTGATGCGGCGGTGCACGCGGCGCTGGAGGATGCGTTCGGGCGCGCCTTGACCCGGCTGGAGGCATTGAACGATCCGGTGTTTGCCGGTGTGGCTGACCCGCAGGGCAGGTTGAAGGTTGAGGTGATGCAGCAGGCGGTGGACAGCATCCGCGCGGTTGTGCAGCAGGATCTGGGGCCGACGCTGGGTGTGGTGGCCGGGTTCAACGCCTTGGACGGGGATTGAGGACATGGGACAGCGCACCGGGCGTCGGCAGTTTCTGGGGGGGTTGCTTGCCGCCGGGTTGATCCCGAAACCAACCTGGGCGGATGCCGGGGCGCCTGCGTTCCTGTCCGCTGCGGCGCGCCCGGATGGCAGATATGTGCTGTGCGGGATCACCGCGCCGCTGGAAGTGGTGTTCGAGATTGATCTGCCCGCGCGCGGTCATGCGGCAACGGCCCATCCCCGGCGTCCCGAAGCGGTTGCCTTTGCCCGGCGGCCGGGGACCTTTGCGGTTGTGATTGACTGCCTGCAAGGCCGGGCCAAGGCCACGCTGACCGCACCGGAAGGCAGGCATTTCTATGGGCATGGGGTCTATTCTGAAAGTGGGGATTTCCTGTTCACCACGGAGAATGACTTTGAAGCGGGGCAGGGCCGTGTCGGGGTCTGGGACGTGGGCGCAGGATACAAGCGCATCGCAGAGTTTCCCAGCGGCGGAGTAGGTCCGCATGACATCAAACGTCTGCCGGGACGGGAGACACTCGTTGTCGCAAATGGAGGGATAGAGACTCATCCTGCCAGCGGACGGGCGAAGCTCAACCTGCCCGACATGCAGCCCAACCTTGCTTACATCGACGATGGTACCGTCACAGAAGTGACAATGCTGCCCGCTGGGATGCACCGGAACTCCATCCGCCATCTGGCGGTCAGCGCACAGGGGGCGGTGGCCTTTGGCATGCAGTGGCAGGGCGATGGTCCGGCGGCGGCGCTGGTCGGGTACCACTGGCAAGGGGGGGCAATGCAGGTGATGCGCACGCCCGGAGAAGACCTGCGTGCGATGGCGGGCTATATCGGCAGCATTGCCTTTGCCCCCGATGGAAAGCGGATTTGTGTGACCTCCCCGCGCGGGGGGCTGTTGCAGACCTATGACGCGGTCACGGCCCAGTTGCAGGACAGCAGACCGCTGGCGGACGTCTGTGGCGTTGCGCCGCTTGTGGGTGATTTTCTGGTAACCTCCGGCACCGGGGTTTTGCAACGGATGTCACGCCTTGCGGTGCCCCATGCGGTGCCGTTGATGTGGGACAATCATCTGGTTGCGGTCGCGGCGTAGTCTTCGCTCTTGTTCAGCCGGGTTTGGCGCAGGTAGGCTGATCCGAGATCACCAGCGATGGAGCGCGCCATGACCCCAGACATCATCATCCACAACGGCGCGCTTGTGACCTTCGATGACAACACTCCGGAGGCGCAGGCGCTGGCGGTTGCGGGGGGCAAGATCACTGCCGTGGGAGAAGATGCGGGCATTCTTGCGCTGGCAGGGCCGCAGACCCGGATCGTAGACGCAAAGGGCGGGACGGTTCTGCCCGGTTTCATCGACAGCCATGTGCATCTGTTCGGCGGCGCGGTCGAACTGGCCTGTCCGAACCTCTACGGCGTCAGCGGTCTGGACGCGATGAAAGCGGTGATCCTGCCTTTTGCCCAAGCCAACCCGGACGACCTGATGATTTTCTGCGTGATGGCGGATTATGACATTCTGGGCACGGGAAAGATGCTGACCCGGCACGATCTGGATGCCATTCTGCCGGATCGTCCGCTGGCGATGTTCTCGCCTGATCACCACACCATCTGGGCCAACACGCCTGCGTTGGAGACGGCGGGCCTGTTGCAGGGGGCGCAGGTCGATGCGGGATCCGAGATCGTGATGGGCGCGGATGGCCTTGCCGCAGGCGCGTTGCTGGAACCGGGGGCCTATGCGCCGGTGCTGGAACTGACCCGCCATGGTGGGCGGGAGATGCTGGGGCTGACCACGGGCAAGGACCCGGTGCCGCCCGCCACGCCTGCGCAGCGGGAGATGGACAAGGACGTGATCGAACGCGGGCTGTTGCATTGCGCGGCACAGGGCATCACCGGGCTGCATCTGATGGATGGGAACACCTACCAGCTGGAGCTGTTGACGGAGCTTGAGCAGGAGGGGCGGCTGGCCTGTCGCTGCAATGTGCCGTTTCACATGAAAGGGGTTGATCCGCTGGACCGGCTGACGGCCGAGGCCCCGGTGATGCGTGATCGGTTTCAGGGCGACATGGTGCGCTGTTCCCACGTGAAGATGTTCATCGACGGGGTGATCGAAAGCGGCACGGCCCTGATGCTGGAACCCTATCCCGGCGAGATGGGGCAGGGCGGCAATGCAGGGGATGAGGTGTTCACGCAGGATCACTTTGTGGCGTGTTGCGTGGAAGCCGACAGGCTGGGCTTTCAGATTGCGGTGCATGCCATTGGCGACGCGGGCGTGCGGCGCACGATTGACGCCTTTGAAGCCGCACAATCCGCCAATGGTCCCCGCGACAGCCGCCACCGGATCGAACATCTGGAGGTGATGCATGTGGATGACATTCCGCGTCTGGCCGCGCTTGGCATTGTCGCTTCGATCCAGCCGGGGCACGCGCCGATGGGGCATATCTTTCCCCCCACGGGGGTCAGCAACTATCTGCATCCGCACCAGTTGGCGGGGGCCTATGCCTGGCAGACGATTCGGGAGACCGGGGCGCGGGTGGTGTTCTCAACCGATTGGCCGGTGATTCCGGTGGATGTGATGGACAACATCAAAGCCGCGGTTGCGCCGCTGGATCTGGGGGAGGGGTGGATTGATCAATCCCAGAGCCTGATGGACACGCTGGCCAGCTACACCCGCGACAATGCCTGGGTGGCGTTTGAAGAAGATCAGGGCGGACGATTGCAGGTGGGAATGCGCGCGGATATCGCTGTGATGAGCGATGATCTGACGACGCTTGCACCGGCGGACGTGACAGAGGCCCGCGCGGTGCTGACGGTTTGTGCAGGTCGCGTGACGTTCGAGCGGTAGATCAGGCCTGCTGCACCCGCCGCAGCCGCGCCGCCCAGAGGGCAAGGCACAGCCCGGCCCCCGAGGAGGCGAGCATGAGCCCCAACAGGGTTGCCCCTCCGTCAACCTCTGGCACAATCACCCCCGTCAGCGCGGTCAGCACCGCACCTCCCGCCACGATCAACGCGCCGCTGATCCCGGCGGCACTGCCGGACAGATCGGGCCGGACGGACATGGCACCGGTACTGCTGCCGGGCATCGTGATCCCGTTGCCCAGCCCCACGAAGACCGTGCTGGCAAAGAACAACGCAGGCGATTGAACGCCAAGGGTCAGAAGCACAAGGCCCGCCGCCAGCCCGCTGCATGCCACGATGCGGCCTGCCAGCATCATTGTCGTCAGTTCATACCGCGCGCCGTACCGCCCGGACAAAAACCCGCCAACCATGAACCCCACTGTGATGGTGCCGATGTAGACGCCCAGTTCCGCTGTTGTGACGCCGAATTGCGACAGGGCAACAAGGGGCGCACCGGTCAGGAAGATGTAGAACGCCCCGACAGAGAATGCCCCGCAGAGCGAGAACGCCCAGAAGAGCGGCTCTGACAACAGCGCGCCTGCCTTGAGGGGTGGTGCATCGGTGCCGGGGGAGGTGTCGGGTCTGGTCTCCCCCAGATCGATCCAGCAGAGCGCGAACAGGATAAACCCCGAGACGGTGTAGAACACAAAGATTGCCCGCCAGCCGAAGGCGGTGTCGAGCAGACCGCCCAACATAGGCCCTAACATGGGCGCAATGGCCATCGACATCCCGATATAGCCGATCAGGCTGACGGCCTCCCGTTCGGTTCTGGTGTCGCGGACAATCGCCATGGACAGTGTGTATCCAGCCGTCATGCCGCCCTGAAACACCCGGAAGAACAGGAAGGTTTCAATATCCTGCGCCAGCACGCAGCCAGCAGACGCGCAGGCGAAGATGAACACCGCCACCAGCAGCACCGGCCGCCGCCCGATCCGGTCCGACAGCGGCCCGATGACCAGTTGAATGACCGCCGTCACCGCGAGCGAGGCAGAGACGGCAAGGCTGACCATGGCATAATCAGTGGCCAGATCATTGGCGATATTGGCCAAGGACGGCATGAACATGTTCAGCGACAGGGGCGAAAAGCCGGTCAGCAGGATCAACGTCAGCAGATGGGGAGGTGTGGCGGGTTTGGTCATTTGGGAAAGGCCTGCGGTAGAAACAAAAAAGCCCCCGAACAATGTCGGGGGCGCATGGGTCGGGATATGGAACCCCTTAACGGACCATGCACCTGTTGCCTGCGACGACGAAAGTCAGTTTCATTTCACTCTCCTGTTGGGGGAACCTACGGGCAGATTTGTTTCTGCGCAACAGGCAAGACTGCTGCGCTGTTGAGTAAGAGGGCAGCCTGCCAACGCGCGGCAGGCTGCACCGATGCTTCAGCTTGTATGATGCACTTCTTGCAAGCCGTAGACAGGGGTGTCGATCCCCTCCATCCGCGCCTTGAGTTGCAGGGACAGAAACTGCGAGTAGTGCCGCGACTGGTGCAGGTTGCCGCCGTGGAACCACAGGTTCTGCTGCTGCGTGGGTTTCCACATGTTGCGCTGTTCACCTTCCCACGGGCCGGGGTCCTTGGGCGTGTCTGACCCCAGACCCCAGACCTTGCCCACCTTGTCGGCCGTTTCCTGATCCACCAGATCCGCGACCCAGCCGTTCATGGAGCCATAGCCCGTGGCATAGACAATCACATCCGCCTCCAGCTTGGTGCCGTCGTCCAGCACCACACCGTCTTCGACCACTTCGGTGACCTGCCCGTGGGCGAGCTTGATCTCTCCGTCAATGATCAGCTGGCTGGCGCCCACGTCGATGTAATACCCCGACCCGCGGCGCAGGTATTTCATGAACAAGCCCGATCCATCCGCGCCCCAATCGAGCTTGAACCCGGCGTTCTCCAACCCCTTGTAAAAGTCCGCATCAACCTCGGCGATTTTCTCATACACCGGGATCTGGAATTCATGCAGGATCGCGTAGGGCAGGGAGGCGAAGATCATGTCGGCCTTGTTGGTCGTCATGCCTGCTGCCACGGCGCGTTCGGAATAGAGATCGCCCAGCCCGTGTTCCATCAACGGCTCGGACCGCACGATATGGGTGGAGGAACGTTGGACCATCGTCACATCCGCGCCGCCTTCCCACAGGGCTGCACAGATGTCGTGGGCCGAATTGTTGGAGCCGACGACCACTGCTTTCTTACCTTTGTAGGCATCGGGGCCGGGGTGTTGTGAACTGTGGTGCTGATCGCCTTTGAATCTGTCCATGCCGGGGAAGCTGGGCAAGTTGGGCTTTGCGGACATACCCGTGGCAAAGATGACATGGGTGGGGTTCAACGTCATGGCGGTGCCGTCACGGTCAATGTCGACGGTCCAAGTGCCTGCGGCTTCATCAAAGCTGGCCTTCTTGCAGGTCGTCTTGGTCCAGTAGTTCAGCTCCATCACGCGGGTGTACATTTCCAGCCAATCGCCCAGCTTGTCCTTGGGGGCAAACACCGGCCAGTTCGGCGGGAAGGGCAGATAGGGCAAGTGGTCGTACCACACCGGGTCATGCAGGCAGAGCGATTTGTAGCGGTTGCGCCAGCTGTCACCGGCCCGTTCGTTCTTCTCAACAATGATCGTGGGCACGCCCAACTGCCGCAGACGCGCGCCCAGTGCGATGCCGCCCTGACCGCCGCCAATGATCAGGCAATAGGGTTGGTCGGTGATGCCGAGGGTGGCCAGCTCATGCTCGCGTTCTTCTTTCCACGTCTTGTGATCCTTTGCCGCGCCATGATGGGCGCCGAGGGGGCGTTCATTGCCCAAAGGTTCCTCATGCCCTTTGAGTTCCACCATGGAGGTCAGCAGCGTCCAGATCTTGCCGTCGCGCAGACGGACGAGGCCATAGCCGCGTGCGACGCCTGTCTCGAAACTGATCCAGGCGGTGGTGATTCCGTCTTCCTCTGTCGCCGTCTCCCCTTCGGCGATGGCCCAGCCTGTGGGGGCGGTTGAGGTCAGCTGGCTTTTCAGCATGTCGGCCACTTGGTCAGGGCCTTCCATCGTCTTGATATTCCACGTGAAGGTGACCAGATCGCGCCAGTAACAATCATCGGTAAACATCGCGCGCGCGGCGTCGATATCGCCTGCCTCAAGCGCCTGACCGAAGCTGTCCAGAAACGCCTGACACTGATCGTGTGTCGAAGAATCGAGCATGTAGTGTCCTCCCAAAGTCTCTACCCGGCCAAGTCTGCGAGGCGGGAGGACATCGGGCAACGACAAAGTGACGTAAGGGCAGGCAATTTTCCGCCAGTCGGGGTGCTGTGTTGGCGGCGCGGCGCAGGATTGGTCGGGTGCGGTGGTTTGTTTTGAAGCCACGCGCGGGCAGGAGTGGCGACTTTGGGCCGCTCTCGACGCCGAAGGTATCGCGATGCGGCAATGGCCACTTGCCCTCGTCAAATCAGGGCAAGACTGAACGCCTCATCCTACAGTTGCCACCGGCCTAGTCGATATCGCCCACAACGCGCACCCGGACCCGGCGAGAGCCTCCGGGCAGGTATGCAATAGGCAGATCTTCAACCTCAATTGTCTTGATGCTTCCAACACAGGCTCCAGCCTCGGCTGCGCGGCACCGGGCGATAGCCTCGGCCTCCGCAAGCGCGGCATCACGGGACAGCCCGCTAAAAACCTGGTCGACCTCGCCCGACACCTGCGCCATCGCGGCACCGATTGCATTTGCGACCCCGGCTTGTTCCATGCGGTGAACCTTACCTACACCGGCAAGCGTATCCGGGATCAAGAAAGAACCACCACCAACTGCAATCAGATCAACAGGCGCAGACGATGTTTTCATGCGGTCTATGCTGTCTTCCAACATCGCAATCATCCGTTGCAGAAGACCGTTCACCTGTGCTCCATCAAGATGACGAACACGGCTCTTGTCACCGATGTCGGCGCGCCCCGCAGCAACGAGAAGATCGGTTGCAGTTAACGTGTCTCCACCAAACACCAGCGCCGCGCTGCTGATGCGGTAGCCAACGCTGCGCGGGCCAATCCTGCCGCGCTCTACATCCACGATCGAACCGCCGCCCAAACCAATCGGGAGCAGGTCCGGCATGCGAAACAGCGTTCTGACGCCACCAACTTCAACGATATTATTCGCTTCGCGGGGAAAGCCATTCACAAGGCATCCAATGTCGGTGGTCGTCCCGCCGACATCAGCAACCATCGCATCTTCGAGCCCCGTCAGGAACGCCGCCCCCCGCATCGAGTTCGTTGGTCCGGAAGCAAAAGAAAACACCGGGCTCTTTGCGGCGACTTCCGCCATCACGACCGTTCCGTCGTTTTGCGTCAAATAGAACGGGGCATCTATGCCGGCTTGCTCCAAGGCGGAGCCGAAGGCATCGACGGTCTTTCGCCCAATGCTTTGCAAAGAGGCATTCAGCATCGCTACGTTTTCGCGCTCAAGCAATCCAATCCGGCCGAGTGTGTGAGACAGAGTTATCTGAACATCGGGCACAACGGACCTGATTATTTCGGCCGCTTCCAGCTCACACTCCGACGTCAAAGGTGAAAACAGCGCGTTGACCGCAACGCTACGGATGCCAGCCTCCGCGATCTGATGGGCCGCACCGTTTTTCAAATGACTGGCCTGATCGAGCACGCCTTTCGTGGCGCTGACAACGCCACTCATCACATCGGACGTCGTTGGGACTTTTATCGAGGCCAGGATTTTTTCACCGTCAATCGGAACTGCGTCCGTGTTGGTTCCGCCGACGTCGATGCCAATACGTTTCATATCGCAAATACCGATCTGTAATCAAAGTCATAGCCGAAAGTGCGAGGGCCGACATTCAAGAGGCCCCGCTCAGTTCTCAAGATCTCTGGTGAGGGCAAAGCGATCACTGTCACACGCTGCCCATAGCGCACGGTCTCGGTTCCAATTGCATCTCCACTGTCGGTGTCCAGCAGGCAAATGAGATGAGGGGTCATCGCAATCGGTTCCTCATTGCGGCGCGCAACGAGCCATTCGTTCTGAAACTCCAGCACAAGGTCTTCCCCTTGGTCGTTTCCGAGGCCGGACACCTTTGCCTTGCCCCTGAGAAACCCACCCGTGGCGACCCGATCAACATCGGTAATCTTGCCGACGAAAAGGGTCTTGCCGCCCTCCAGTTCCAGGATCGCCTGAACCGGGTCGTTGTGATTGCGCCGCGCTTCGAGCACGGTTTGGCCAATGCGGGTAGCTTGGGTCACGGTATGGAGGATTCCCCACTCCTTAACTTCGGCACCGGTGCGCGGGGCCTTGCAGGTTGATGCGACAGAGCCGACCTCAGTTGTGATTGTTCGCGATATGCGCTCCATCCAGATCCAGGATGGAACCTTTGAGACAATGGATTCGTTGTCACGGCAATCGACCAAACTGAGCGGATACATCTTCAGGTTCCCGATCGCGAAGCTGGTGTTCTGAGCTTCCGGATAGGCGCGTCCCATGGCATCCGCATCGACCACGGGGAGATCCAGAAGCGCGGCAGCCAGGTAGGGAGACAGCACATTGCCGCCGCCGATTTCGACCGCCATGATCGCAGTGAATTTCTGACCGATGAACTCTTCCATCAAGCAAACCGCACGGGCGAGCGTCGCGGGATCTATCAACCTCTCCTGCCCGACGAGCGGCGCGCCCATCTGCGACACAACCGCCACCAGATCGTCGTCGCGCAGGTCTTCAGGTTGGATGAGCCTACAGGTTTTACCCTGTTTGTAGAGGTTTGTGAGATTAAGCTGCGCGAGGTAAGGACTGCCGCCGCCCCCAGTCCCAAGGATCCACGCTCCAATAGCAAGGGCGTCGATACTCTCTATTGGGAATTCCCGCTCCATATGTTCCTCCGCCTGATTGGGGTGACCGTATCGCAGCGGGTATTCTGTGTGTATAAGGGTTAGCCCTTAGTGTCGCCTAATTCCCTTGCCCGCCGCTGGTCACTATGAAGGTTGACAAATACTTGTTCCGAAAGTCAGCGTGCGGTGGCTTCGGTGCGCCCTACATCATGCCCGCGCTTTTGAGTGAGAGCCTATAACAGTGTCCAAAACTCGCATCCTTTTTGTCACGATTGGCCAGTCTCCGCGACCGGGTTTGCTGGCCGCGCTGACCGAAAGCCTGGCAAAGCCTGCGAAGATCACCGAGATCGGACTGCTTGACGGATTGAGTGGCTCGGAGATCGAAGACTTGCAGGCAAAACCGGACGAGCCTGCGGTTACCGCGCGCCTGGCGGGCGGCGTATGGCTCTCGCTGTCTCGACGCAAGATAGGCAACCGTGCGAATGCGAAGGTCGCCGCAGTGGGCGGAGGAGATTTTGATCTCGTTGTTCTCATGTCGACCGGAATTTTTCGTGACCTGGAAAGCACTTGTCCGACAGTCAATGCACAACGCGCGCTGGAATCTGCGGTTATCTCGGTTGCGGCGCAGAGCGACACCGTCGGTATGATCTATCCATTGGCGCAACAGGCCTTGGCCCCCGATATTCCATCGATCTCGCTGTTTGAGACCGTCTCTAGACATGCAGCCCATTCAAACACTGACCAATTGAAAAAGGCGGCACGGGCCCTCAAGGATTGCTCCTATGTCGTTTTGAATTCTGTTGGCTACACAGAGGATGACCGGCGCGCGGTTTCCGAAACGACCGGGCGGCCAGTGATCCTGCCGCGTCGGATTGTGACCAACTCGATTCGCTTGATCCTGAGCAGCTTGGTCTCTGCGCCCGTGGCCGAATTGTCGGGTGAACTTCGTGCAAAGCTTGAAGATCTGACAAACAGAGAGCGTCAAGTCCTGTCCCTTGTTTGTGAAGGCCTCACGAACAAGGAGATCGCACGTCAACTTAGCATCAGCCACAAGACCGTCGAAATCCATCGCTCGAATGTTCTTAGAAAAATGGGAGCGCCATCATCGGGAGCACTCATACGGCAAATGGTCCAGGCGGGCTTCGCTTAACCCACTAGGTGTTTACCCGTATTGCGCAAACAGTGAGCGGCCATAGCATGGTGAGCAACGTGTTTCACTGGACTCAAGATGGCCGTATCCCAAAAACCACTCGTTATTCAGAACAAGTGCATTGAGGTTTATTCCGACGTCAGTGGCACCGAATTGGCCCTTTGCACGCCCTTCATGAATGGTGAAACCCTCCTTTGGCTTGGAGGGAAGACATGACGAAGCCAGCCCCCTCCATTGCGCAAGACGAACCCCTTTCTGGCGTCAGCCGCAATCAGCTTGGCGCCACGCAATACGCTGGGTCTGTTGATCCTGCCCTGCGGATTGTTGTTCGTGCTTTTCTTTGTGTGAAGGCTCAAGGGTCGTTGCGACAGTTTCCGCTATCTCAGTTTCAACATCTCTGCTCTGAATGCTTCGGTTGGGGTTCGCCATCCGAGGCACTTTCTGGGTGTGCCGTTCAGGCGGTCGCAAATCGCCTTCATATTGCGATTTGAGAGCGCCGCCAGTTGCGTGTCTCGGGGCAGATAGCGCCGCGCCCGTTTGTTTAGGTTTTCAACTGAACCCTTTTGCCACGGTGCCTGTGGATCGCAGAACCATGCCTCTGTGCCTATCCCAGGCTTCAGTTTGCGCCAGTTCCTGAACTCAAAGCCGCGATCAAAGGTGATGGATTTCCGGGCTGGTTGGGGCAGGGGCTCCATCACGCCCATCAACCTGTTCATCAGGTGCGTCGTGCTGCGATCGTTGTTGCGGAAGAGGACAGCAAAACGGGTCTTGCGCTCGACCGGAGAGGCGACATTCATCTTGCCCTGAGCGCGTTCAAAGATCATCAGATCACCTTCCCATTCGCCAAATGTCTCGCGGGTATCAACGTAGTCAGGACGTTCGTGGATGGACCGATCCGGCGGGAACACAAGGCCACGGGGCCTGCGTGAATGATGCGGACGCCGCTTTTTGCGACGGTTGGGCAGGTAGCGCGCCAGCTCTCTGGATTGGCCATCCGGGCTGTAAACATAGGCGTAGATCGTTTCGTGGCTGACGCGCACGGGCTGGCCTTCAAACTGCAATCGGCCTGCGATCTGTTCTGGCGACCAGCCTTCTTTGAGCTGCTTAATCACTGCCTTTCGCAAGCCATCCAAACGTACCAGTTTGCGACGGCGGGCGCGTCGAGCCGTCGCATAGTCCTGCGCGTTAACTCCATAGTACCCATTCAGATAAGGGATCTCTTCATCGTTGTAATAGTTGCGCTTGATCTCGCGGTAGACTGTGGATCTATGCCTGCCAATCTCGGCCGCAATTTCACCGATTGATAATTTAGCATTCAACATATCTTCAATCTTGCGCCGCTCGCGCAGGTTCAGCTCTCTATGCGCCATCTTTCATTCTCCTTGCTTTCCAGCAAGATAGGGGAAATTTCGCAACCCAGTTTAGAATGTGCCCCCGCTACAGCCTCCGATACTGAGAATGAGGTTTATGTTAAATTACGCCCCGAAGTAGCTTTTTGCCAGCTGGTCATCCTTGGCCAGCTCTTCTGCCGTACCCGTGGCTGTGACGTGGCCGCCTTCCAGCACGTAGAGGCGGCTGGCGAGGGACAGGGCGAAGTTTGCGTTTTGCTCGGTCACGATGACGGTGAGGCCAAGTTCGGCGCTGAGCTTACGAAGGACCTCAGCGATCTCGTTGCAGACCTTGGGGGCCAGACCGATGGTCGGTTCATCCACCAGCAGGATTCTTGGCGAGGTCATCAGCGCGCGGCCGAGTGAGACCATCTGGCGCTCACCCCCTGACTGGGTCGACGTCTCCTGCCCCTCGCGTTCTTCCAATCGGGGAAAGAGACGGTGCACGGCGGCCATGTTTTTCTCGATGTCTTCCCGCGCGGTATAGGCACCGACCAGAAGGTTGTCGCGGACGGTCATGTGGGGGAACAGGTTGAACCGTTCAGGCGCGTAGCCGATGCCGCGTTTGACCATCTGGGAGGATTTGAGACCCGTCACATCTTCGCCGTTCAACCGGATCGTGCCGGTGGTTTTGACCAGCCCCATGATGCAATCCAAGAGGGTGGATTTGCCCGCACCATTCGCGCCAACGATGGCGATTGTTTCGCCCGGTTCGACACTAATGCTCACGTTAGAGAGGGCCTGGGCCTTGCCGTAGAAAGCGCTGAGGTTGTCGATGTCGATGATGCCCATTTATCCCTCCCCCAGATAGGAGGCGCGGACGGCGTGGTCTGCCAGCACCTCTTTGAAGCTGCCGTTGGCCAGAAGTGTGCCGCGTTCGATGGCGATGGCGCGGTCGATCAACGGCTCCATCGCGGGCAGATCGTGGCTGACCATGAGGAAGGTGAAACCGCGCTGGCGGAGGTCCTGGATCAGTTCCGCGATCATGGCGATTTCGCCGGTGGTGAGGCCTGCGAAGACTTCGTCCAGCAGCAGGACTTTCGCCCCGGTGGCAAGTGTCCGGGCGAATTCGAGTTTGCGCAGGTCGCCCATGGCCAACTCGGTCGCAGGGCGGTCGAGGTCGGCGGTGGCGAAGCCAACCGATTGTGCGATCTCCCCCTCGCGCGCGGTGTCGCCGGTGCCGAAGATCATGGCGCGCAAGCTGTCCGGCATCAGGCCCACGCGGATGTTTTCGCGCACGCTGAGGTCCGCAAAGGGGCGGGGGACCTGATAGGTGCGGCTGACGCCTTTGGCGATGCGGTCAGGGGTGGACAGGGTTGAGATTTCCTCCCCCATAAACGTGATCGTGCCGGAGGTCTGGCGCAATTCGCCCATGATCTGACTGAACACGGTGGTTTTGCCCGCGCCATTGGGACCGATGAGGCCGAGGGATTCACCCTGCGCCAGATCGAAGCTGAGGTCGTTTGTGGCCGTGAGGCCGCCGAAGCGTTTCACGAGGTTGCGGATTTCGAGGGCGTTCATGTGCGTGCCCCCCGCAGTTTGGCCCAGCCGCTGTCGATGATCGCCATGATGCCTTTGGGTTGGTACATGTAGAGCAGCAGCGCGATCAGCCCGTAGACAAAGAACCGCTCCTGCCCCGGCAGGAAGGGGCGGAGCCATTCGAGCATGAACACCATGAAGAACGCGCCGATGATCGGTCCGAGGATGGTGCCTGCCCCGCCGATCAGCACCGCGACGATGATCTGGAACAGCACGTTGATGTCAAAGAACGCGCGCGGGGTGATCGTGCCGAGGTAGTGGGCGTAGAATGCACCGCCCAGCCCGGCGATGGCGGCGGAGACGAGGAAAGCGAAGCTTTTGAGGCGGGTGGTGGAGAGGCCCGATCCGCGCACGGATTCCTCGTTCATGCCGATGGCCCAGAGTGCTGTGCCCAGCCGCGTGCGCATCAGGAGCCAGGCGAAAAGGGCGATGGCGAGCATGAGACCTGCTGCGAGGTAATAGCCGTTTTCCGCGCCGCGCGTGAGGGCCGGCAGGCGGGAGATGCCACGGGTGCCGCCTGTCAGGTCCGGGCGGACGACGGGCACAAGTTGATACATCAGTTCCATGACCGCCAGCGTGACGAGGGCGAAGTAGCTGCCTTTGATGCGCAGGGCAGGCAGGAGGACGATCAATCCGCCGATCATGGTGAAGAGGACCGCGAGGGGGATCGAAGCCTCGACCGGGAAACCATAGCGGCGGGTCAGGATCGCGGTGGTATAGGCGCCGATGCCCACAAGGAACGGGTGGCCGAAAGAGATGTAGCCAGTGCGGCCGGAGAGGATGTCCCATGAGATGGCGAAGATGGCGAGGTAGCAGGCGAAGATCATCGTGCGCAGGGTGCCGTTGCCGACGAATTGCGGCATGGCGAACATCAGCGCGATGAAGGCGGCCCAGAGGAGGAAGTGGTGCGGGCGGAGGTTCATACGGTGGCCTCCGGGCGATTTGAAGCGCAAGCGTATGCGCCAGACCCGGCCTCGGGAGGGGTTGGGCTTGGTTGGACAGTCTTTTTGGCCAAAACAGTTGCAGTGCTTTTGACATCCGTTTCAAAAGACCCTCCCGGGGGGGAGGTCGGGTCTGGCGCATGCGCGCCGGTTGCTCTTTGGAGTGACGGTTGTGTGAAAACGCGGGTGTTGTGGGGACGGTTCATGCTAATGCTCCTCCCGCCCAAACAGCCCCTGCGGCCGCATGATCAGCACCCCGATGATCAAGAGCATCGTGAACACCCCGCGCAGCTCCGGTGCCCAGACGGCGACCACGATGATCTCCAGAAACCCGATGATATGCGCCACGATCAACGTGCCGATGATCGACCCGATCCCGCCGACGATCACAATGGCGACCGAGATAATCACGGGCGCCACCCACATGGTAGGCGAAAGCTGCGTGTAGCTGGCAAAGAACACGCCGCCTGCCGCACCCAACCCGCCTGAAATGGCCCATGTGATCATGTTGATCCGATCCGGGTCCACGCCCGAAATCGCCGCACCCTTCTGGTCCATCGACACGGCCTGCATCGCGCGGCCTGTGTGGGTGCCCCGAATGAAAGCGTACAAGGCGAGGATAATCACCCAGCTCATCACCGTTGCGGCCAGAATGTTATACGTCACCTGCGCGCCCGAAATCGTCACGACACCGGGGATGATCGGCAGCAGGATCTTGGAGGCATCGCCAAACAGCAGCACGACAGCCGACTGCATGATAACGGCCAGGATCAGGGTCGAAATCTCCACCGCGACCGGATCACCCTTGAGCGGTTTCACAATCAACCGATGCTTGAGCAATCCCATGATCGCGCCCACCACCACGGCCCCCAGAAAGCCCACAACCTTGGGCATGCCAATCTGCTGGGACAGCCAGAAATAGATGTACCCGCCCACCATGATATAGGCGCCATAGGCCAGGTTCAGCGTCCGCCCGATGGAGAAGATGAGCATGAAGCCCATCGCAATCAGGGCGTACAGGCCGCTGAGCAACAGCCCCTGAATGATGATCTGCATCATGGTGTTTGCCAGTATTGGAAGGTGTCGGGAAAAGGATGAGGCGGGCGCGTCCGGCCCGCCTCAACAGGGATTATTTCACCCAGCTTGGCACTTCAAATTCGGTATTTGCATACTCGAACGGATAGACCACCCCGACGGAGCCGTCTTCTTTCCACTGGATGACCACCATCGAAGGCTGCGCATCCTCATAGGGTGCGGTCAGATCAAACAGCGCGTTCTGGGGATAGGTGCGCTGGGTCACTTCCTCAACCTCACCATGCTGCCAGAAGCCGTAGCGCAGCCACAGCTTGCCGTCTTTCTCCAGCTTCAGGTCCTGCTTGAGCATCGCCGCGTTCCACGCTTTGACGTCACCAAAACCACCCGCTTCTGCCGCGGCGGCCATGGCCTGCTTGAGACCGTGATAGGCGTTGAAGCCGTTGAAGTGCGGCATCTTGGGGCGGCTGTCATAGCGCGCCTGATAGTCGGTCACGAACTGGGCGCTGACCGGGTCGAGCTCAAACCCCACGGAAGGGATCGGCGACAGGGTGGAAATCCCACCGCCCGCACCGCCGGTGTCTTCCCAGTATTCCAGCCCAAGAGCCGAAACGTTCACACCTGTCATCGCCATCGGCACCTGCAACTTCACATACTGCGAAGAGATGACCTGTGAATTCACCGAAGACACCTGATAGATGAAATCCGCTCCCGAGGCCTGCGCCTTGGAGAAGATCGGCGCGAAATCGACGGTGCCGATGTCGTAGTTGATGATCTCTTTCACTTCGATGCCCGCAACCGGACCCAGCGCATCGGTGACCAGCCCGGTGATTGCCTCACCAAAGGCGGTATCCTCGGCCAGAATGACCACGCTTTCCCAGCCCATCTTGGCCTTCAGCACATCCGCACCAAAGTTGATATAGAGCGTCGCCAGCGCTTCGTCGCTTGCGATGTTCATGAAGTAAGGCGCCATCAGATCGGGGTCTTCGACCACCATGTCGATGATGCCGATATAGGACGTCCAGGTGTCCAGCGTCGGGATCTGGAACTCCTGCATCCGTGGCAGCCAGCCGAGCGAGACGTCGTCAATCGAGCCGGAGATGATGAAATCCACCTCTTCGCTCTCGGCGAGATACTCATAGGCTTTGACGCCTTCGGTTACGTCTTCACCGGTGTCGGCGCTCACAAGCGTGATCTGTTCGCCCATCACACCGCCCGCGGCGTTCAGCTCATCAATGGCCATTTCCGCCCCGCGCAGGGTCGAAAGCCCGGTGTCGGAGCTGAGTGATCCGATGAAGCCCACCTTGATTTCTGCCATGGCCGTGGTGGCCATGAGGGTAGCGGCCACTGTGGTGGCGATCCCGTATTTGAATGTCATAAACGTCTCCCTTGCTGTTGGCTGCGCCCCTTTTGGGGTCTCACTGTATTCTGTATACAGTACACAACTCTGCAAAGGGATCAACGATTATGAATCGATTCCGTCAAACTTGGTGATGGGTCTAGTCGGTCACCGCAACGCAACAGGCTTCGTCCAGAATGAACACCTGTTGGGGGTCCAGCATCTGTGGTGCATTGTCGATGTACCACTTCGCGCTCTCTTCGTTGTGCAAAGCCAGCAGCCCCAGCAAATCGCGGGCATTGGCGGGATATCCACGACGCTCTTCAATCTCCGGTTTGCCCTGTGCGGCAGCCATGATCTGCGCCAGCACCCCGCCACTGGTGCCTGCGGCGCGGGTCTGCACGGTGACGGGGTGGGAGTCCAGAGGTTGAAACTGTATCCCAACCCAGCCGTCGCGGACCCAGGTTGGAGAAGAGCCATGCGGGGTGGAGATGATTTCAAATAGCATCTGTGGAGCCTAACGCGGTGCTGGCGGTCAGGGCAAATGGAGAATGCAGCGACAGATGCCGCCTGAAAACAGGTTGCGCCATACAGACAAAATTAAGGGCGGCTTGTTACCCAGCAGCATGGGAATCTGCAGATGGGAAAAACATGGCGCGTTGGTTTGAAAATCTTTCATTGAATCGCAAGGTCTTGGCTGTGATCAGCGTCCCTTTGACGTTGATGGTTGTTGTGGGTCTGGTTGCGGTGGTCGTTCTGCAATTCATCTCCTACAGCGCCAGATGGGTCGATCACACCCATCGTGCGATGGCAAAAAGCGATGGAATCGTTGCTGCCGCCGTTGACATGGAAACCGGCATGCGTGGTTTCCTTCTGGCGGGTCAGGAGAGTTTTCTGGAACCCTATGTCGCTGGCGAAAGCCGGATTTTCAGCGCGCTTTCCGAACTGCAAACAACCGTTTCAGACAATCCGCCGCAGGTTCAAAGGCTGCGGGAGGCGGAACAGATCATCGCCGAATGGCAGCAGGAAGTTGTCCAGTTCCAGATTGATCTGCGCCGGGAGATCGGTGATGCGGAGACAATGAACGACGTCGCCGACATCGTCAGCGAGGCGCGCGGCAAGACTTTCTTTGACAGCTTCCGCGGACAGATCGCCCTTTTCATCAAGCGAGAAGAAGATCTGCTGGTGGACCGAAACGCCATCCTTCAGACCTCCATCAACAGCGGGCGTATGGGGGGGTCAGACGCGCTGAATGCGATCGAATGGGTGGCGCATACCTACAAAGTCATTTCGCGGGCGCAGGAAATGCTCGGGGCCGCCATTGATATGGAAACCGGAATGCGGGGGTATCTGCTGGCTGGAATTCCTGAGTTTCTGGAACCCTACAACAACGGCGGCACCACGTTCGACACCATCCGGGCTGAGCTGGCGCAAACCGTTGACGACAATCCAGCGCAGGTGCAGTTGCTTGGCGAGATTCAGGCAACCATTGATGCCTGGCGCGCTGAAGTGGTGACACCGATGATAGATCTGCGGACCCGCATCGGGGATGCAAAGACAATGGATGACATGGCAGATCTGGTTGGTGAAGCGCGCGGCAAGACGTATTTTGACGCCTTCCGGCTGAAAATGGCGGACTTCAAAGCCGAGGAAGCAGCACTGCTGGAGGTACGCTCGGAGAACCTTCAGACCGCAAAGACCGTTGCTTCGATCCTGATTGCTGTCTTCGTGGTGACTGCCTGCATCAGCGGGTTCATGTTGGCTGCGCGGGTTGGCAACAACATCGCGCGCCCGATCGGCGACATCATCGCCGCCATGCGTGCGATCATCGATGGCGCCACCGATGTCACCATTGACGGGCAGGACCGCAAGGATGAGGTCGGCGCGCTTGCCAAAGCGGCCTTTGCCTTCAAGGAAAATGCACAAAGGATTGTAGGACTTGCAGAGGCAGATGCGGAGAATTCGCGGAAACTGGAAGAATCAGCACGAAGCCTCGCGGCGGAAGCAGAAGCCGCCGCCGAACAGCAAAAAGAGAATGTGAAGAGAGAACAGCGGCGCAAGGATCTGGTGGACAAGCTGCAAACCTCGATCAAATCCGTGGTGAGCGATGCGCTCGCCGGTGATTTCTCCTCCCGTGTGATCACGGATCTGAGCGATGAGGACCTGATCGAGGTTGCTCAGACCGTCAACACCATGCTTGAGAACGTGGACGACGGGATTGCCGCAACCCGGCAGGCCATGGGGCGGGTGGCACAGGGCAATCTGACCACCGGGATGCAGGGTGAATTCAAGGGGGCCTTCAAAGAACTGCAAAGCAACGCAGATGAGATGATCTCAAGCCTCAAGGAACTGATTGGGGGCATCTCCAACAGCACGGAAAGCCTTGCCCATTCGTCAAGTGAACTGCGCGACACATCCGATGTGCTCTCCCGACAGGCGGAACAGAACGCCGCTTCTCTGGAAGAGACGTCAGCGGCATTGGAAGAACTCTCCGTGAGCATCAAGCAGGTGGACAGCAACATCGCCCATGCCAACAAGAACGCCCAGACCGCCAGCCAGGATGCGCGGGAAGGCAGCTCCGTCGCATCAGAAGCGGGCGAAGCGATGCACCGCATCAATGAGGCGTCGAGCGAGATTTCAAAAGTTGTCAGTGTCATTAATGACATTTCCTTCCAGATCAACCTTCTGGCTTTGAACGCAGGGGTCGAGGCTGCGCGCGCCGGCGAGGCAGGCCGGGGGTTCTCTGTGGTTGCGTCCGAAGTGCGGCAACTGGCGCAGCGCGCCAGCGACGCATCGGGTGAAATCGCCAGCGTCATCGCAAAAAGCGACACCGCAGTTGCAGATGGTGTGGAGAAGGTGAAAGCCGCTGAAACCTCCCTTCAGAACATCTCGCAAAGCGTGCTGGATGTGTCGGGCAATATTGATGAAATCGCCCGCGCCGTGTCCGAACAGGTCAATGGCGTGTCAGAGATCAACACAGCCGTTGCGCAGGTCGATCAGAATACTCAAAAACAATCGGCCTCTTTCGAAGAAGTCACAGCAGCAAGCGCGCTTTTGTCGGGGGAGGCTGAGACCCTCAAACAAGCAAGCAGCCGTTTTGACATCGGGTCAAACGTGGTCAGCATGCGGTCACCCCCGCCCAAGCCCAAAGCTGCACGCCCAAAGGTCAGCGTCGCACAGCCTCACGTGACAGGTAATCTTGCGGCAGAAGGTGACGCCTGAGATGAGTTCTAGGGCATGTACCCCAATCATGTAGCGAACGTCGGGAGCGGCATTGTCTAAACGCCGCCACTGCCCTCCCCCACAACCCCATCCGCATCATGCACAACCGCATCCACATCAATCTCCACCACCAGCCCCGGCTGCGTCAGCCCGGCGGTCACCGCCGTCAGCACCGGGTTGATCCCGTCAAACGCCTCCCCATGCGCCTTGATGAAACCGCCTGCGTGGCTCATGTCGGTCAGATAGACCCTGACACGGGCCACATGGCGCATTTCGGCACCTACCTCGCGCAGGAATTCCTCGGTGCGCATGAGGATGTATTTGGTCTGCGCATAGGCGTCATAGGGCGCGTGGATCTTGCCGGTAGGATCTAACGCGGTGGTGCCGGCGGTATAGGCAAACGGCCCGATGCGTTTGGCGCGGGCATAGCTGCCGATCTCCTCGAACCGGCCACCTGCCTTGTGGATTTCGACCGTCATAGGCCAAGCCGGGCGCGGATGGCGTCGGCGGCGGTGTGCAGGGCGGCGTGTTCATGATCGGTCAGGCGCAGTTCTTCGACCTTCACCAGACCCCCCTGCCCCAGATGCGCAGGCACGCCCAGCACCACGCCGTCGATGCCGTATTCCCCCTCCAGCATCACCGAGACGGGCACAGGCCCGCTGCGCGCGCCGCGCATGTGGTCAATGAGTTCAATCGAGGAATGGGCGGGGGCGATGGTGGCGGAGCCGGATTTCTTGAGCGCAACCACCTGCCCGCCGCCAGTGATCGCGTCCTGCACGCAGGCGTCGATTTGATCGTCGCTGAGGAAGACGCTCAAAGGCCGCCCCTTGATCGTCGCGCGCGACGGGATCGGCGCCATTTCCTCACCATGGGAGCCAAGCGTGATCGCCTCCACATCTGCGGGGCTGACGCCTGCGGCACGTGCAAGGGCATGTCTGAACCGACTGCTGTCGAGGGTACCTGCCATCCCCAGCACCCGTTCGCGCGGGAAACCGGTGGCGCGCAGCATCTCGACGGTCATTTCGTCAAGCGGGTTGGTGACAACGATCACCACCGCATTCGGTGCCTCAGACCGGATCGCCTCGCCCGCAGCCCGGATCACCCGCGCGTTCACGTCAATCAGATCGGCCCGCGTCATGCCGGGGGACCGCGCGCGGCCAGCCGTCACCACGACCACTTCGGCCCCCGCGACCATGTCCAGCGTTTCGCCACCAATGCAGCGCCCACTGGCGCCCGTAATCCCGGACGTGTGGTTCAGATCCAGCGCGGTCGCTGCCGCCATGCCGGGTGCGATGTCGATCAGCGTGATTTCTTCCGCCATATCCGCCATCGCGGCCAGATGCGCGATGTTGCCACCAACGCCCCCTGCCCCGACCAGCGCGAGTTTTCCCAACCGCCGCGCCTTGCGGGGCTGCCGCGAGGGCGCCTGCCATTTGGGAGAGCGCCGATAGAGCGACCGCCGCATCGACGTCGCCCCATCGGTGCGCACGGGTGCCGGCATCTCCACCGGCCCATCGACCAGCCTTAACCCCAACCGCTCCGCCGTTTCACGGGCCAGCGCGGTGACGATATCATCCGGCATCACCTCGACAATCAGCCGCCCGCGTTGGCGCGCGTCTTCAACGGCGTCGGCCCCGATGACGCGCCCTTCGCTCATGCCGCTTTGCCGTCCACGGCTTCGATGGCTTTCACCGCCGCTTCAACGCCTGCCTTGACCGAGTTCTCCGATCCGGAGATGAACAGCCGCCCGAACCGCCCCACGGCGCGCACTTCGACCATGTCGATCTCTGCCGCCTTCTCCGCCTCGTTCGCCGCGATGGAGATATAGGCGGCCGGGGCACATTCGATGATGCCGAGTGTCTGACCGGGCACCAAGAGGGAGCCCTTGCGCCATTTGTTCAAAAGCTGCGCCTGATAGGGCTCAACGCTGGTGATGATCTGCGTATTCGTGATGGAGGGTTTCAACCGATCCGACATTGACGCGCCCAGTTCCGACAGCATCGCGTCGCGCGCGGCGGTGACTTCGGCGTTGGAGGGGGAGCGCAGGATGAAAAACCCGAACTCCCGCTCCACCATCTGCGTGGTCGCCTCCACACTCGACGCTTTCAACGCCCGGTCGATGAGGGAGAACACCCCGTTGCCCGGCGCGAATTCCCCGATCAACACGGTATCCCCTGACAGCGGCACAGAGCCCTGCACCGTCGCGCCGTTATAGGCGGCGAACTTCGGCTGGAGGTTGTCGATTTGCATCAACGCCCGAATGGTAATCTCGCTCATGCGCCGTATTCCTTATAAATGTCGCGCCAGGGGCGGCTTTCGTAGGCCACGCGCTTGATGTTGATGAGGTGCAACGCAGTCACGTTGTCGGAAGTGATGGAGCCGGACCATGTGCCTGTGCCCAGCATGAAAGAAGGCTCTAAATCGGTGGAATAGCCCATGCCGCCCATGATTGCGGGGGTGTTGACCAATACCCGACCCGTGGGGATCGTGGCGAATTTGGCGACGATTTCCGGGTCGTCGCAGTGCAGGACGGAGGAATGCCCCCAGCCTTCGAAGCGCGCGATCTGTTGGGACAATTCCAAACCATGTTCCGATGATTTCGCCGCGTAAAACGCCAGCACCGGGTTCAGCTTTTCCGCCGACAGCGGGCGCTGCCAGCCGATCTCCGTCTCCTCGCTCACCAGACAGCGGGTGCGCGGCGGGATGGAGAACTGCGCGGCATCGGCCAAGGCTTGCGGGGATTGCCCGACACGTTCGGCGTTCATTGCCTGTTTGCCGGTGAAGATCACGGATCCCAGACGGTCCGCTTCTGCCGGTGTGCAGAAATACGCGCCCTTGAGTTTCATCTCGTGCCGAAGATCGCGGGCAACTTCCGGATCGGCAATAACCGCCTGTTCAGAGACACATGCAGTGCCGTAGTCAAAGCACTTCGAGGTCACGATCATCTCCGCCACTTCGGCCAGATCGTGTTTCTTGGACTTGTGCACGTAACAGGGCACGTTCCCCGCCCCCACGGCAAGCGTCGGCTTGCCGGAGGAATAGGCGGCCTTCACCATCGCAGGACCACCCGTGGCCATGACCACAGAGGTGCGGCGGTGGCGCATCAATTCGGCGGTGCCCTGAATGGTGACCTGATCCATGCACTGAATCAGCCCCTTGGGCGCGCCCATCTGTTCGGCCACGCGCGCCATGATGGCGACGGTTTCCATCCCGCAGCGCACGCCGCGCGGGTGCGGCGCACAAACGATGGCGTTGCCGGCTTTCACCGCCGACAGCACCTTGTAGATGATCGTCGACGTGGGGTTTGTGACCGGGATCAACGCCGCGACCACGCCCATCGGCTCCCCAAAAGCGGCGATTTTCGTAGCGTCGTCGCGCCAGAGCATGCCCAGCGTGGTCACGTCCCGCAGGTAATCCGCCACGGACAGAGCATTGAACAGGTTCTTCACCCGCTTGTCCGGCACATTGCCGTATCCGGTCTCATCTACAGCCAATTGCCCCAGCCGTTCGGCCTCGGGTTCAATCGCGCGGGCCATGACGTCAACGATGGCGTCCACATGGGCGGGATCAGTCCCTAAGAAGGCTTTGTAGGCCTCAAACGCCCGTTCGGCCATGCGGCGCGCGGCGGCGATGGATTGAAGATCTGCGTCCATCAGCGGCCTCCCGGCGTGAGCGTGTCGAAGTGACGGCGGGCGTCATCAATGGTGTCTGCGGTGATGCCCATCGTCTCCAGTTTGCGACCAGAGGCGGCGACATCAGCGTCGAGGATGGCCCCGGTCAGCGCGATCAAGGCTTGCGTCTGCGGCACGGCGATGCCTGCCAATCCAGCAGCGGAACACAGCGGCACCAGCGACCCGATCACCCCGTCGCGCAGCATCGCGCGGGCGGTGTCGTGGTCGGGCACAGCGCGGGTGCCGTCGCCCTTGGCGGTGCCGGAATAGGCGGCGATCCAATCATCCGTCGCAGGCAAATTGCGCACACCAAAGGCACGGGCCACGGCGCGGCGTTCCTCGGCCAGTGTCTCGATCAGGCGCATCTGATCCGGGCCGATGAGGGCATGAAACGTCTCGTTCTCCGGCAACGGCACGCCGCCCATGGGCACGGCGATCCCGCCTGCGGCCAGCCCTGCCCCACCCATCACGAGCGCGGGGATTTCAACAGAGGCGGAAAGGTCTGCAAAACCCGAAGCAACAACGCTGTCCACTTCTTGAAGGTTTGGCAGGATGTGGGACAGCCCCGCAATCGCCTCACTGCGCCCGCGCGGCAGGGTTGCGGCAGCCACGGATGCACGTGCGGACAGGGTCAGAACCGTGCCTTCCGCGCGATACCAGAATGGCAGGCCTTGTGTCTCTACCAAGGTGACATCGGCGGTGCATCCGCCCAGACGCAGCATCCATGCCGCTTCAACCGCACCCAAAGACCGCCCCGGTGCCAGCACCAGAACCTGCCCGTCCGACAGATGATCGGCCAGCACCATCGCGTAGGTGCGTTGCTTGTGAATGGGTCCGGTGAGGAAAATCGCCTCTGCCCCATCCACTGCGGCATCAAGTTCAGCAGTCAGGCCAATCGACGCCTCACCGCCGTCCACCTGATAACTGCCCAACGGCCCTGCCCCGCGCAACGCGATGCCCGAAGACGCGCGCAGCAATTCCAGCTCTCGCCCGTAGGCAGAAAAAAGCGTCACATCGCAATTCTCTGCCAGTGACAAGGCCGCAATCAGCCGTGCATCGGCTCCCCCGCCCAGCACCGCGATGCGGGTCAGGCGGGGTGCGTCCGGTGGCGCGGCGCTACGGCCACGGGAAGCAGCGCGCGCGAAATCCTCGAATTCGGCTGACATGAGCAGACCTCAGATGCGTTTAGGATGCGGAACCGGCACCAAGGTTTGCGATGATCTCTTCCAGCTCATCATGGGGGCGCGCGATGGTGTGCACGGAGACAACTTCGCCCACTTTGTTCGCCGCCGTAGCGCCCGCGTCCGTGGCCGCTTTCACCGCGCCGACTTCGCCGCGCACAAGGGTTGTGACCAGCCCGCCGCCTGCTTTGGTCTGGCCCACGATGGAGACGCTGGCCGCCTTGACCATCGCGTCCGCCGCTTCAATCGCGCCGACAAGGCCGCGTGTTTCGATCATGCCAAGGGCCATCTGGCCCGGTGTTGGTGCTTTCGCCATGGGAAGTATCCTTTGTTAGTGTCTGTTTGATGTCAGGTGTTGAGGTGTTCGACGATGGCAATCACGGCCAGATCGACAGGGGCCGAAGACAGCCCCGCCGCCATCCGCGCGGCAGAGCCTTGGGTGAGCAGAACCGTATCGCCCACGCCTGCCCCCACTGTATCGGGTGCAACCACGCCGGGCGTCAGAACCTTGCCCGCTGCATCGACCACATCCACGACCAGCAGCTTTTGCCCGGTCAGGCGCTCCGCCTTGGCGGTGGCGGTAACGGTGCCTGTGACTTTGCCAATACGCATGAGTTACAACGTCCGCAGATAGCGGGCGGTCTCAACAGGGGTGACCTGCTCGGTAAAGAAGCCCTGCTCGCGCTCTGCCATCTGGCAATAAAGCTCCCACAGGGTTTCCCCCATCACGTCTTTGAGCCAGTCAGACCCCCGTGCCAGTTCCAGCGCGGTGGGCAGATCGGTGGGGATCGGCTCTCCGTGGAATTCCTCATAGGCGTTGCCCAGGGTCGGCTCGGTGGGTTCCATCCCTTGCTCAATCCCGTCAAGGCCCGCGGCCAGATCGGTGGCCAGCAGCAGATAGGGGTTCGCATCCGCCCCCGCATCGCGTTTTTCAACGCGCACGGCTGAATCGGACCCTTCGATGATCCGCAACCCAACCGTCCGGTTGTCATAGCCCCATGAGGTGTTGATCGGGCAGAAGGTATAGGGCGCCCGGCGGCGATAACCGTTGGGCGTGGGAGAGCCGCAAATCGCGGCTTCCGACATGCGCTTTTGCAGGCCTGCGGTGAATTGCTTGCCCAGCGTGCTCAGCTTGCCGCCGTCGGCAAAGACGTTCTTGCCGTCTTTCCAAAGGGAATAGTGCACGTGGAAGCCATTGCCTGATTCCTCAAAGAACGGCTTGGGCATGAAGGTCGCCAGATAACCGTGGGCGATGCCCAGCTGCCGCACCAGTGACTTGAACAACACCACGCGGTCCGCACTCAGCAGCGCATCGTCGTAGCGGATGTTCACCTCGACCTGACCGGCAGCATACTCGGGGTTGGATTGCTCAATCGGGATGCCGCATTCGTTGATCTGGCGGCGGATCGGCCCGACGATATGTTCCATCCGCGCAGAGCGACCCAGCCCGTAGACCTGAATGCCACTGTCGCGCGGCTTGCCGGTTTCAGGGTCGAGCAGATAGAACTCCAGCTCTGCCCCGGTGGAAACATCGAACCCCATGTCCTTTGCCCGCTCCACCTGTCTGATCAGGGCATTGCGCGGGTCAATCGGGACGGGTTTGTGATCCATACCCTCGCCACGGGCGAAACAGACGGCCACGCCTTCTTCCCACGGGACGGCCACGGGTTTGGTCATCGGAAACATATGCATGTCCGGATAGCCGTTGTCGAAGTTCACATAAGGCGTGTCCCAGACATCGCAGTTGGAATCGATCGCCAGCATCGCCGCAGACAGCGCATTGCCCTGCGCACAAATGGTCTCCCAATGGGATGCAGGAATGCGCTTGCCCCGCATGATCCCGTTCAGGTCGCCCAATCCCAGAATGACAGTATGGGTGCCTTCCGGAAGGCTGAAATCCGTTTGCATCGCGTCTCTCTCCCTGTCGAGAATCTGATTGTTTTTGTATGTATTCTGTATACAGTATTCACGAATGCAGTGATCTGACAAGGAAAAATAGGACGATGGCTCGAAATTCCTGCGTGGTTGTCGGCGGTGGCATCGCTGGCGTTATGACGGCCCTTCACCTGCAACGGCGCGGCGAGCAGGTCACGTTGATTGAC
This sequence comes from uncultured Sulfitobacter sp., assembly GCF_947500075.1. Lineage (GTDB taxonomy): Bacteria > Pseudomonadota > Alphaproteobacteria > Rhodobacterales > Rhodobacteraceae > Sulfitobacter. The sequence continues at coordinate 41,497 of NZ_CANMQS010000015.1, forward strand.
CGTTGGGAGCCGGGCCACGCCCGCGCAGCCTCCACCGACTACAACCGGGTCATTCGCGCGATTTCGGGCCGGGATGAGTTTTACACCCGCTGGGTCCGGCAATCGCGTGAGATGTGGCTGGAGATGCAGGCAGAGACCGGGCAGAATCTGATGTACGAATGTGGCGCGCTGATCCTCGCCACCGAAGGCCATTGCGATTGGGAGGATTCCACCTCTGAGACCTTCGACAAGGTGGGCGTGCCCTACTACCGTTTCACCCCGCCGGAGGTCCACGCGCGGTTTCCGCAGTTCAAGGTGGATGAGATCAAATACGCCTTGTTCGAGCCTGAAGCAGGCCTGCTGATGGCGCATCGCTGTGTGCTGGCGGGTCTGGACTTGTTCAAACGCGCGGGCGGTGTGGTGCAGCGGGGGATCGTGACCACCGACGCGCAGGAACGCCCGATGCTGGATGGCAAACCGATCCGGGCGGACCTAATCGTGATCGCAACCGGCGCCTGGATGTCAGAGATGTTCCCCCGCACGATCAAACCGATCTCTGCCATCATGGGGATCAATGTGCTTTATACCTCCACCCCCGATGGGTCGGCGGATTTCGATATGGAAAACATGCCCTGCTGGATCGACCACGGTCAGGGCAGCTTTGGCATTCCATCGTCGGAAGGGTCGGGCGTGAAGGCAGCGGTGGTGATCCCCAATGTGCCGATTGATCTGAACAACGACGAGCGCCTGATCGAAAAGGCGTCGCTCACCAAGACACGCCAGTACATTCGCCACCGGTTGCCGGGGCTGATCGGGCAGCGGGTGGTGGATTCAAAGTTCAATCAGGTGATCCTGACACCCGACACGCATTTCATCGTGGATTGGCATCCCGAACATGAAAACGTGCTGTTCGCAGGCGGCTGTTCGGGCCATCTGTTCAAACATGGCCCGGTGTTCGGGGATTTCGTGGCAGGGGTTGGCGTCAAGGACTACGGCACCGCCGACCGGTTCAAGATCGCCGGTCGCCGCAAACTCAGCCCCAAGGAAAGCCCCTCAGGACGTTAGGCTGTCGGGAGCCATATCCGCATAAATCGACGCATTCGGGCAGCGGGACGTGTCGAAATCCACCCCCAGATCAATTGCGTTCTGACAGGCCTTCGCGTTCACGCAATGCCCGCAGGTCTGGGCCAGTTCCAGCGCCATGCCATGGTCCGCATCGATCATCGCAGGGGTGACGCCAAACCGTGCGGCCAGCACTTCCATCCGGTGGCGTGTGCCATCCTTGCTGGTGACAAGGCGGTTATAATCGGCCCGAGACAGGCCCATATCGGCCAGTTCCAGATCGGTCAGCACCCGTTTGCGGTCTTCGAAGAAGTCTTTGACGAAAGTCATCAGTGACATGTTTTGCCCTCCCGAGAGCGGAATATGGGGTGATTCTTACGGGAAGGCGCAGGTGCAGTCTTTGATCTGGATCAGACTTCGAGGGTTTAGTGCAGGGGTTGGTAGGCGATCTTTAAGTTTTCAGCGATGCTGTTCACCCTGCGATCGCGGGTCCAGAGCCGCACGCCGGGGGTCAGTTTGCAAGCGGCGAGCAATGTTGCGTCGATGAACCCTATCCCGCGTGAATAGAACCTGTTTTCTTCAACGAAGTGACGTACTTCGGATATGCTTGGCTCCTTCACGGTCTTCAATAGATCGAGCATTTTGAGTGTCGCGCGACGGTTTGACAGTGACCCCATTGCGATCTCAGCGAGCACAAGCGGGTGCGTACGAAGCATCTTGCGGCGCAGGCACTCGCTCAGGAGCGGGTTTGGATCGCGGAAGTGGTCGATCCAAACGGATGTATCCGCGAGGATCAATCGAAACGGCGTCTTGGCGGGGCTTCGGCGTCTGGGCTGCTGCCACCCAGCAAAGCGAGCCTGCGGGACGCTTCTGCGTGGACGAGTTCTTTGAGGGCATGTGTCAACAGCGGCCCCCGTTCCTTGATCCCGGTAAGCTCTTCGGCGTCGGCCAGCAATTTGTCATCGAGCGTGACTGTCGTGCGCATGATCTCTCTCCTGAGGTTACCTGCATCAAATAGTGCATCATTTGATGCAAATCAAGATGCACCTTCACTCAGATGGGCCCGAAAGAAATCCCCGGCTTGTTTGGCAAACAGGTCTGCCTCCACGTCACTGGCATCGAACTGCGCGACCGCCTTGTCGGTATCGTCGTCCGACAACACCTCGCCTTTGCTGCGCTTGAGGAAGGTCGACACATAGTCCGGCGCATATTCAGGATGGAACTGCACCGACATCGCCGGGAAGTCATAGGCCAGCGCCGCAACCGGGCAATAGTCGGCTTTGCCGATTACCTCTGCCCCCGGCGGCACCTTTGTCACCTGATCCTGATGCCAGACATGGCCCGTGACCGTCTGCCCGTCGATCTCAAAGGCGCGCACGCCGATTTCTTCGGGGCCGACCTTCTCTGCCTTGCCGCCAAAGACATCCGCCATGATCTGATGCCCGAAACAGATCCCAAACAGGGGTTTTCCGGCCTCTTTGGCCTTGATCAGCCAATCGCGCAGGGGCTGCATCCAATCAGCATCGTCATAAACGCCCAGCTCTGACCCCGACAGGATATAGCCGTCAAACGCCGCCACATCCGGCAGCGGTTCGCCTTCCCGCACATAGATCACGGCGTAATCCGCCTTCAGATCGCGCCCGGCCCATTCCGCCAGAAGCTCTCCGAACTTGGCCTGATCGTGCTGGTATTCCTCCAGCCAGATACACAGGTCAATGACGCCGATCTTCACCAGTCATACGCCCTGTCGATGCCCGCCATCTTCACGCCGGTAAAGGCCGACGCCTGAAAGCTCAGTGCGCGCAGGTCTTCGGTCTCAAGGTTGTGGACCGACGACTTGCCGCAGGCCTTGGCGAGTGCTGTGATTTCCATGGTCATGGCCGTCAGATAGCGCGCAATGCGCTCCGCGCCAGCGGTCGGGTCCATGCGCTTTTCCAGCTCCGGATCCTGCGTTGCCACACCCACCGGGCAGCGGCCCGTATGACAGTGGTGACAGGCACCGGGCGAGGTGCCCAAAGCGGCGTAATCCTCCAGGTAGCGCGGGGAGTTACACCCAATCGCCACCATCGCCGCATTGCCGATCATCACCGCATCCGCACCCAGCGCGATGCACTTCGCCGCATCGACACCCGACCGGATCCCCCCCGCCGCAACCAGGGAGACTTTGCCCGACATGCCACATTCGTCCAGCGCTTCCCGCGCGGCCCGAATGGCGGACATGGTGGGAATCCCCGTGTGATTGAGCAGCAATTCGGGCGAAGCACCTGTGCCGCCTTCGGCCCCATCGACCACGACAACATCCGCGCCCGCCTTGGCGGCAACCGCCACGTCAAACCGGGGCCGGGTTGCGCCCATCTTGATAAAGATCGGCACCTGATAGTTTGTGGCAATCCGCAGTTCCTCAATCTTCACCGCCAGATCGTCGGCCCCAAGGAAATCCGGGTGACGAATGGTGGAGCGTTGATCGACCCCTTCCGGCAGCGTCCGCATCTTGGATACGCGAGGCGAGACTTTCATGCCCAGCAGCAGCCCCCCC
>NZ_CANMQS010000016.1 GCF_947500075.1 uncultured Sulfitobacter sp.
TGCCGTGGTCAACGTGGCCAATCGTGCCGATGTTGACGTGCGGTTTCGTGCGTTCAAACTTTTCCTTTGCCATGGTGTGGCTCCTTTGAATTTAGGTGATGGGTGCAAGCACCCATCCTACGTTGGGGTCCGGTGCGCCGCTGGGCGCACCTTGGTTAAGCGAATTTGGCCTGAATCTCGTCCGAGATGTTCTGTGGCACGGCCTCGTAGTGGTCGAACTGCATGGTGAAGTTCGCACGACCCGAAGACATCGACCGGAGGGTGTTGATGTAGCCGAACATGTTGGCCAGTGGCACAAAGGCGTCGATGGCAATCGCGTTACCGCGCGTGTCCTGACCTTGTACCTGACCCCGACGGGACGTCAGATCGCCAATGATGCCGCCGGTATAATCTTCCGGTGTCACCACTTCGACTTTCATGATCGGCTCCAGCAGCTTTGCGCCGGCCTTCTTCATGCCTTCGCGCATACCCATGCGGGCCGCGATTTCGAACGCCAGAACGCTGGAGTCCACATCGTGGAACTTACCGTCGACCAGGGCCACCTTGAAGTCGATCACGGGGAAGCCCGCAAGCGGACCGCTGTCCATGACGGACTGGATGCCCTTTTCAACACCGGGGATGTATTCCTTGGGAATCGAACCGCCGACGATGCGGGACTCAAACGAGTAACCTTCGCCCGGCTCGGTTGGCATGAGGATCATCTTGACCTCACCAAACTGACCAGAACCACCCGACTGCTTCTTGTGGGTGTAGGTCACTTCGGCTTCGCGAGAGATCGTCTCACGATAGGCCACCTGCGGCGCACCGATGTTTGCTTCAACTTTGAATTCCCGCTTCAGACGGTCCACGAGGATATCGAGGTGAAGTTCACCCATGCCCTTCATGATGGTCTGACCGGATTCCAGATCGGTTTCCACACGGAAGGAAGGATCTTCTGCCGCCAGACGCTGGAGGCCGATGCCCATCTTCTCCTGGTCGGCCTTCGTCTTGGGCTCAACCGCAATCTCGATCACCGGATCGGGGAAGGTCATCGTTTCCAGCACGACGGGATCGTTGACCGCGCAAAGCGTGTCACCCGTTGTGGTGTCTTTCAGACCAGCCAGCGCGATGATGTCACCCGCGAAGGCTTCCGTGATTTCCTCACGGTCGTTGGAGTGCATCATCATCATCCGGCCAACGCGCTCTTTACGCTGCTTGGTGGAGTTCAGAAGCGTGTCACCCTTGTTCAGCACGCCGGAATAGATGCGTGTGAAGGTCAGCGTGCCAACGAAGGGGTCGTTCATGATTTTGAACGCAAGGCCGGAGAACGCCATTTCGTCGTCCGCGCGGCGGGCGATGTCACGTGTTTCCGTCTCGTCACCGGGTTTAAAGCCCATGTAATCGACAACGTCCATCGGGGATGGCAGATAGTCGATCACAGCATTGAGCAGCGGCTGCACACCCTTGTTTTTGAAGGCGGATCCACAAAGCACGGGGATGAATTTGATTTCCAGCGTACCCTTACGGATCAGGCGGCGCAGCGTCGCAACATCGGGCTCATCGCCGTCCATCAGGTAGGCTTCCATCGCGTCGTCGTCCATTTCGACGGCAACTTCGATCATTTTGGCGCGCCATTCATCGGCTTGTGCCTTCAGGCTGTCGCGGATCGGGCGTTTCTCCCAGGAGGCGCCAAGGTCTTCACCGGCCCAAACCCATTCTTCCATGGTAACCAGGTCGACCATGCCCTCCAGCTCGGTCTCTGCTCCGATTGGGATCTGGATGGGGCAGGGTGTGGCACCGGTACGGTCCTGGATCATGTGCACGCAGTTGAAGAAGTCCGCGCCGATCTTGTCCATCTTGTTGACGAACACGATGCGTGGAACTTTGTACCGGTCAGCCTGACGCCAAACGGTTTCTGTCTGCGGCTCAACACCTGCGTTGGCGTCCAGAACGGCAACCGCGCCATCGAGAACCGCCAGGGAACGCTCAACTTCAATGGTGAAGTCCACGTGGCCGGGCGTGTCGATGATGTTCATGCGGTGCTTGGGTGTATCCGCAGTGGAGCCGTCTTCGGTGCGCTCCCAGAACGTGGTGGTCGCAGCGGAGGTGATGGTGATGCCGCGTTCCTGCTCCTGCTCCATCCAGTCCATGGTGGCCGCACCATCGTGCACCTCACCGATGTTGTGGGATTTGCCTGTGTAGTACAGGATACGCTCGGAACATGTGGTTTTGCCGGCATCGATGTGGGCCATGATGCCGAAGTTGCGATAGCGGTCTAGCGGATAGTCGCGTGCCATTTGAAAGCTTCCTCAGAAGTATGCTTTGAAAAGGGTCAAGGGCCGCGCGGATCGCGGCCCTGATCTTGGGAATTTTACCAGCGGTAGTGGCTGAACGCTTTGTTGGCGTCGGCCATCTTGTGGGTGTCTTCGCGCTTTTTCACGGCAGTGCCGCGGGATTGCACAGCATCCAGAAGCTCACCTGCAAGGCGCTCTTCCATGGTGTTTTCATTGCGCGAACGGGAGGCTTTGATCAACCAGCGGATGGCCAGCGCCTCACGACGCTCAGGGCGGACTTCGACGGGCACCTGATAGGTGGCACCACCGACGCGGCGCGAACGCACCTCAACGGAGGGTTTGATGTTGTCGAGCGCTTCGTGGAACACTTCGATGGGGGCGCGTTTGATCTTGTCCTCAACGCGGGTCATCGCGTTGTAAACGATACGCTCGGCGACGGATTTCTTGCCGTCGATCATCAGGTTGTTCATGAATTTGGTCAGAACCAGATCACCATACTTGGCGTCTGGCAGGACTTCGCGTTTTTCAGCGGCGTGGCGGCGTGACATGGTGTTGTCTTCCTTCGTGGTCTCGGTGGTGCGCAGTGAATGCGCACCCTACGGGTGGATGGGTAGGGCGCGCCTGCATGCGCACCACTGCTCAAATTACTTGGGACGCTTGGCACCATACTTGGAGCGACGCTGCTTCCGGTCTTTAACGCCTTGCGTATCAAGCACACCGCGCAGGATGTGATAGCGCACACCGGGAAGGTCTTTCACACGGCCGCCACGGATCAGAACCACGGAGTGCTCCTGAAGGTTGTGGCTTTCACCGGGGATGTAGGAAATCACCTCGAACCCGTTGGTCAGGCGGACCTTCGCAACTTTCCGCATCGCGGAGTTCGGTTTCTTGGGTGTGGTTGTGTACACACGGGTGCAGACGCCACGCTTTTGCGGGCACTGCTCAAGGTGCATGGATTTGGAGTATTTGCGTTTCGGCTGTCGCGGCTTGCGGATCAGCTGTTGGATCGTTGGCATTCCGGTTTATCCCCGTCTTGGCTCTCACATGGTGCACGAGGGTGGCCCCATGCGGTTTCAAATTCGGTGCCAACGCATGATGCGCGGCGGTGCGATGTGGACCCTTCACGCTGCGCAACCCTGCGCAAAGCAAAAACACCGCGACGTTCCCGTACCGAGGTGAACGAAGCGGTGGGGCACCAGAGGATCGGATCAGCAATAGACCGGATCTTGACCACATTAGATATGATTTCAACGCACAGAGCAGGACTCCAGCGTCGAGATAGCGCGCGTATAGAAGGTCAGGGGTATGCTGTCAACAGGTGCGCTGTCAGTGTCCTTCGGCGAAAGGAGTTGCCAGTGGCAAGCCAGTCCTCGCATAGTCTGCCAAACGGGCTGGCGGTGACAAAGGGGTTCTCTCATGCAGGCAATCGGGCTGTGTCGCTTTTCTTATCCAGCCTTGGGCGGTTTTCAGGTGGAACATGAGACCATCGAAGACCGGATTGCGTATCTGTATGACGACCGTCGGCTTGAAGAACGTTTCCGGCTGTTCGAAACCGTGGCCCTGCCTTGCCTGCGCGCGCAGACGGATCCCGATTTCAGCCTGATCATCGTGGTTGGAGATCAATTCCCGCCCCATCACCAACATCGCCTGGAAACCATGATTGCCGATGTCCCGCAGGCGTTGATCCATCGCGAACCACCGCGCAGGCAGCGCGAAGTGATGAAAGAAATCCTGAACGACGCCCGCATCGCGCCAGGCAAGCCGTGCCTGCAATTCCGTTATGATGACGATGACGCCGTTGCCGTCGATTTCATCGAGAAACTGCGACAGGCCGCATCGGATTGTGCGCCGCTGCTGAAGCGACACAAATCCGTTGCACTGGATTGGAACCAGGGTTTCATTGCGGAATTTGGTGCAGATGGCATTGCCGCCGCTGAGGTTTACCGGCCCTTCAATGTTGCGGCGCTTGGCATGTACGTCAAAGGCAACTGCCCCCTGACCATCATGAACTTCAACCATCACAAACTGCCGCAGTTTATGCCAGCCATCAGCCTGCCTGATCCTGCGATGTATGTGCGCAGCCACAACGCCTACAACGATTCGCGTCAGGGTTTTGTGAAAGGGGTGACGGTTGAGCCACTCACTCCCGAGGGGGAAGCACAGTTCCGCAACCGCTTTGCCATCGACGCTGACCGCGTGCGTCAGGCTTTCTCAACCGCGTGACGCTTTACCTTCACGGTACAACGTGAAGGCCCCGGTGCCGACGACAATCGCCGCCCCCAACAGGGTCCAGTTATCCGGCCATTCTTCAAAGACAAACCATCCAAGGATCAACGCGCACACCAGCCCGGTGTAGCGGAACGGCGCCACGAAAGAGACCTCCCCCACCCGCATCACGCGGATAGAAAAATAGTACCCCCCCAGAATGAAGATCGCCGCAGCCGCGATCAGCAGGCCATGCGCACCGCTGACCGGGGCCCAGGGTTGGAAGGTGGATACTATCCCTGCCCCCGTCATGACTGTCATTGCGGAAATCAGGGTGACACTGATGGACGGCACATCGGGTGACAGCTCCCGCGTGACCAGATCCCGGACGGTGACGCAGCAAACCGCACCCACCGCATATAGCGACCAGATCGTGAACCCGGCGGCCCCCGGTTTCACAATCAGCAGAACACCGACAAATCCAATCGCAATCGCCGTCATGCGGCGCCACCCAACCGCCTCGCCCAGCACCACGGCAGAGGCCAGCGTGACCGTCAGCGGCAGCGCTTGCAGAATGGCCGTGGCATTGCCAAGCGGCATGTTGAAAAGCGCCGACAGAAACAGGAAAGTGGCGGTAACCTCAGCACAGGACCGCAACGCGATCAGCACCCAATCCCGAGGGGCAATGTCAAAGTGCATCCTGCCCAACCGCCCGCGCGCGCCCACAATAAGAAGCGTTGTCAACACGCCGCGCAGAAAGATCAGCTGAAACAGCGGTACGGCACCTTCCGTCATCTTCACCAATGTGTCGTTGAAGGTGAAACAGGCCATGGTGGCCATCATGAGCACCGCACCGCGCAGGTTCGGCGACATTTACCCGCTGCCCCCGGATTTGAGCCCTGCCAGCATCTCATGATTCAGGTCAAAACCCTCCCGCAGGCATCTGCGGATACCACGCGGGCGCAGCGTGCCCGCCCGCCCCGTCGGGGACGCGCCGGAATCGTTGTCCTGATGCACGGATCTGATCCACATCGGCTGCGTCACTTCGGTATAGCAGTCGTAATACTGCATGAACTGGCGGTGGTTCCGGCGAAAGACCGTCGCGGCATCGCCCTTTCTGGCGACCATCGCCAACCCAATGCCAAGCGGCGCGCGCTCATACCATTCGCTCACCGGCTCTTCGGCATCCGCATCAAGGTAGAGGCCGCGGTTAAAGGCAATCACGAAAGCATCATCGGTGTCGCGCATCCCCAACATATGAGTGCCAATCCTGCGCACCCGGCCAATCGTCTCACGGTGCATGGCGTCATCGTCATCCTGCCGGAAGGTGGCGATGTGGGTGGCGTCAGGATCGTCTGGCAGCGCATTATATGCGGCCTTGACCGCCTGAATGTGGATCATCGGCGGCAATGCGATCAGATGCGCGGCATTAAACCCATCAAGCAGCGATTCCAGACGGGATCGGGCCTGCGCCGGGAAGTCCTCTCCGATCAGGATACCGACGGTAAAATCCTGATCTTCCTGCAACTTCAATGAATGCAGGGCCAGCCGCTCAAACAGGGCAAAGCGCCGGTCCAGACGGGCGGGCGCGTAGAGCATCTCCCGCGTCTTCTCCATTCCTTGGGTGGATTTGGCGAAGCCGTTTTCAGACAGGTAAGAGAACCTCAGCAGTCCCTTGATCTGTATCTTGTGATTTTCCGCCATGCGCCGCGCCCCGTGTCTTTGGCCAGACGCTACGGGATGGTGCAGTGTGAGGGAAGGGGGTTGCGCGCACTGCCGCACAAAGAAAAGCCCCCGCATCTGGTGGGATGCGGGGGCTTCTCAATCCGTCACTGGAGGAGACGCGATTACTCGCGGCTCTCGTCGTCCATGATCACCGTGTCGAAGACATCGCCACCGACGATGTCGCTCTCCTCGGCCGCTGGTGCAGCAAGTGCTGCGGCGGCTTCGGCTTCTTCACGGCGCGCTTCGATCACCACGTTGTCGCGATCCTGCGCAACCTTGCGCATCTGCTGCGTCGCACCGCCGGTGCCCGCAGGGATCAGACGGCCCACGATGACGTTCTCTTTCAGGCCGACCAGCTTGTCCTTCTTGCCCTGCACCGATGCCTCGGTCAGCACGCGTGTCGTCTCCTGGAAGGAGGCGGCAGAGATGAACGAACGGGTCTGCAAGGACGCCTTGGTGATGCCCAGCAGGATCGGCTCGCCCTTGGCCAGACGCCCGCCCTTGGCAGCCGCCTTTTCGTTGGCAAGGTCGAACTCCTGCTTGTCGACGTGTTCCCCTTTGAGCAGCGTGGTGTCGCCGCTCTCCTGGATTTCCCACTTTTGCAGCATCTGACGCACGATGACTTCGATGTGTTTGTCGTTAATCTTCACACCCTGCAGGCGGTAGACGTCCTGCACTTCGTCGATCATGTAATCCGCCAGCGCTTCGACACCCATGATGGACAGGATGTCATGCGGCGCGGGGTTGCCGTCCATGATGTAGTCGCCCTTCTGGACAAAATCACCTTCCGCAACCGGAATGTGTTTGCCCTTCGGCACCATGTATTCGACCTTGTGATCCGCATCCTCGGAGGACTCAATCGCGATACGACGCTTGTTTTTGTAGTCCTTGCCAAAGCGCACATAACCGTCGATTTCCGCGATGATGGCGTGATCCTTGGGGCGGCGTGCCTCAAAGAGTTCGGCCACACGCGGCAGACCACCGGTGATGTCCTTGGTCTTGGCACCTTCACGCGGAATACGCGCGATGATGTCGCCTGCCTTGACCTCGGTCTGATCCTCGACGGACAGAACCGCATCCACGGACATCGGATAGGTGACCGGGTTGCCCGCATCATTGCGCACAGGCTCCCCATCTTCGCCGACCAGAATGACCTCTGGCTTGAGCTCATTGCCCTTGGGTGCCGCACGCCAGTCGATCACGATCTTCTGGGTCATGCCGGTTGCATCATCGGTTTCATCCTTGACCGCGATCCCGGACACGAGGTCCACGAACTTCGTCATACCGGATTTCTCCGCAATGATCGGCAGTGTGTAGGGATCCCATTCGAACAGCTTGTCACCACGGGAAACCGTATCGCCGTCCTTGACGAAGAGCGTCGTGCCGTAGCCGATCTTGTGGCTGGCCCGCTCTGCCCCGTCTTCACCGACGATCAGCATCTTCATGTTCCGGCCCATCACCATAATCGCGCCTGCGGCGTTCTCAAGGGTCTGTGCGTTCTCGAACACGATCTTGCCTTCCTGAGATGCCTCAAGGAACGACTGTTGGCCACCTTGGGCAACGCCACCGATGTGGAAGGTCCGCATCGTCAGCTGTGTGCCCGGCTCACCGATGGACTGCGCCGCGATGATGCCCACCGCTTCGCCCTGGTTCACCAGCGTACCACGTGCAAGGTCACGACCGTAGCACATGGCGCAAACGCCCTCTTCGGCTTCACAGGTCAAAGGCGAGCGGATGCGTGCAGACTGCACTGCCGCTTCGTCGATCATGTCGGACATACGCTCATCAATCAGCGCACCTTCAGCGGCCAGCACCTCGTCGGTACCCGGACGCAGAATGTCCTCTGCCGCCACACGGCCCAACAGACGCTCCGCCAGCGAGGAGACAACCTCACCGTCATTGACAGCGGCCTCAGCGGTGATCGCAGCCTCGGTGCCGCAATCGTGCATACGCACGATGCAGTCCTGCGCCACGTCCACCAGACGACGGGTCAGATAGCCCGAGTTCGCCGTTTTCAGAGCCGTGTCTGACAGACCCTTCCGCGCACCGTGGGTGGAGTTGAAGTACTCAAGAACGGTCAGACCTTCCTTGAAGTTCGAGATGATCGGCGTCTCGATGATGTCGCCGTTCGGCTTGGCCATCAGACCACGCATACCGCCCAGCTGCTTCATCTGCGTAACCGAACCACGCGCACCGGAGTGGGCCATCATGTAGACCGAATTCGGCTCCATTTCAGCGCCGTTCTCATCCGTCCGCTCAGCCGAGATCGAGCCCATCATCGCGTCGGTGACCTTGTCGTTACACTTCGACCAGGCATCGACCACTTTGTTGTACTTCTCACCCTGGGTGATCAGACCGTCCATGTACTGCTGTTCGAAATCCTTGACCTGTTCGCGGGTCTCATCGACCAGCGTCCATTTGCTGTCAGGGATCAGCATGTCATCCTTGCCGAAGGAAATTCCGGCTTTGAACGCCTCACGGAAACCCATGGTCATGATCTGATCGCAGAAGATGACGGATTCTTTCTGCCCGCAATACCGGTAAACGGTGTCGATGACCTGCTGCACTTCTTTCTTGCGCAGCAAACGGTTGACCAGGTCAAACGGCGCCTTCGCATTCAAGGGCAGCATCGCGCCCAGACGCACACGACCGGGGGTCGTGTCGAAGCGTTTCATGACCTCGTTGCCTTCGTCGTCGATCTGCTTGATCCGCGCTTTGATCTTGGCGTGCAGATGCACTTCGCCCGCGTCGAGGGCATGCTGCACCTCGTCCACGGTGCCAAAGATCATGCCTTCGCCCTTCATACCCTCACGCTCAAGCGTGGTATAATAAAGACCAAGGATCATATCCTGCGAGGGCACGATGATCGGCGCGCCGTTTGCAGGCGACAGAACGTTGTTCGTGGACATCATCAGAACACGCGCTTCCAACTGCGCTTCCAGCGACAGTGGGACGTGCACAGCCATCTGGTCACCGTCAAAGTCGGCGTTGAACGCCGAACAGACCAGCGGGTGAAGCTGAATGGCTTTACCTTCGATCAACACAGGCTCGAACGCCTGAATGCCAAGACGGTGCAGCGTCGGCGCCCGGTTCAGCATGACAGGGTGTTCGCGGATGACTTCATCCAGAATATCCCAAACCTCGGGACGTTCCTTTTCCACCAACTTCTTGGCTTGCTTTACGGTGCTGGAAAGCCCTTTGGCCTCCAGCCGCGAGTAGATGAACGGCTTGAACAGTTCCAATGCCATCTTCTTGGGCAGACCACATTGGTGCAGCTTCAGTTCCGGCCCGGTCACGATGACCGAACGACCAGAGAAGTCGACGCGTTTGCCCAAAAGGTTCTGACGGAAGCGGCCCTGCTTGCCTTTCAGCATGTCGGACAGCGATTTCAGCGGGCGCTTGTTGGCACCCGTGATCACCCGGCCACGGCGGCCGTTGTCGAACAACGCATCCACAGATTCCTGCAACATCCGCTTTTCGTTACGGACGATGATGTCAGGCGCGCGCAGCTCAATCAGACGCTTGAGACGGTTGTTCCGGTTGATCACACGACGATAGAGATCGTTGAGGTCAGACGTCGCGAAACGGCCACCATCCAGTGGGACCAGCGGGCGCAGTTCTGGCGGGATCACAGGGATCACGGTCAGAACCATCCACTCAGGTCGGTTGCCAGATTCAAGGAAGGACTCAACCACCTTCAGGCGCTTGATGATCTTCTTGGGCTTGAGTTCACCCGTGGCTTCTTTCAGCTCTTCGCGCAGCTGGTCTGCCTCGGCCTCAAGGTCGATGGCGGCCAGCATTTCGCGGATCGCTTCGGCACCGATGTTGGCGGTGAACGCGTCCATGCCGTAGGCATCCTGCGCGTCCATATACTCCTCTTCGGTCATCATCTGACCGTAGGTGAGGTCCGTCAGACCGGGTTCGATCACCACGTAGTTCTCGAAATAGAGCACCCGCTCCAGATCACGCAGCGTCATATCCAGCATCAGACCGATGCGGGACGGCAGCGATTTCAGGAACCAGATGTGCGCAACGGGCGCGGCCAGTTCGATGTGGCCCATCCGCTCGCGGCGGACCTTTTGCAGCGTGACTTCCACACCGCATTTCTCGCAGACAACGCCGCGATATTTCATGCGCTTGTATTTGCCGCAGAGGCATTCGTAATCCTTGATGGGCCCGAAGATACGCGCGCAGAACAGGCCGTCCCGCTCTGGCTTGAACGTGCGGTAGTTGATGGTTTCGGGTTTCTTGATCTCACCGAAAGACCACGACAGGATCCGCTCTGGCGACGCCAGAGAGACCTTGATTTCGTCAAACACCTTTGGGGGTGTGAGCGGGTTGAACGGGTTGTTTGTCAGTTCCTGGTTCATTTTCAAATCCTTGAAAGGGGTGCGGACGATGGGGAACGGTGGGTTTCACCCACCCTACGTAGGGTGGGTGAAACCCACGCGCCGTTGATGATCACTCATCTTCCTCCGCATCCAGGAGTTCCATATTCAGGCCGAGGCCGCGCACTTCCTTGACGAGAACGTTAAAGCTCTCCGGAATGCCCGCTTCGAAATTATCCTCGCCCTTCACGATGCTTTCATAGACCTTCGTCCGGCCCGCAACGTCGTCCGACTTCACCGTCAGCATTTCCTGCAGGGTATAGGCAGCGCCGTAGGCTTCGAGCGCCCAGACTTCCATTTCCCCGAAACGCTGACCTCCGAACTGCGCCTTACCACCCAGCGGCTGCTGCGTGACGAGGGAGTATGGCCCGGTAGACCGCGCGTGGATCTTGTCGTCCACCAGGTGGTGCAGCTTGAGCAGGTACTTGACGCCAACGGTCACAGGACGCGCAAACTGCTCGCCCGTACGACCGTCAAACAGCACCGACTGACCGGATGTATCGAACCCAGCGCGGGTCAGCGCGTCGTTCACATCCGCTTCCTTGGCACCGTCAAACACCGGCGTCGCAATCGGCACACCGCGTGTGACATTGCCCGCCGCTTCCACCAGCGTCTCCTCGTCCATGCCTTCCAGACCTTCGGAATACACGTCCTCACCGTAGGCGATGCTCATCGCTTCGCGGACAGGTGTCAGATCACCGGAGCGTTTGTACTCCTGCAAAGCCTCATCAACGTTCAGACCCAGACCGCGTGCGGCCCAGCCCATGTGCGTCTCAAGGATCTGACCGACGTTCATACGCGACGGCACGCCCAGCGGGTTCAGACAGAAGTCCACCGGTGTCCCATCGGCGAGGAACGGCATATCTTCCATCGGCACAACCTTGGAAATAACACCCTTGTTGCCGTGACGGCCGGCCATCTTGTCACCCGGCTGCAGCTTGCGCTTCACCGCGACGAAGACTTTGACCATCTTCATCACACCCGGAGGCAGATCATCGCCGCGACGGACTTTCTCGACCTTGTCCTCAAAACGTGCATCCAAGGTCCGCTTCTGGATCTCGTACTGCTCGTTCAGGGCCTCGACGATCTTGGCGTCATCCTCATCCTCAAGGGCAAGCTGCCACCACTGACCGCGGGTCAGTTGATCGTCCAGCAGATCCTCGGTAACAGGGCTGTTGGATTTGACGCCCTTGGGGCCTTTGACAGCCACCTTGCCCAGCAGCATCTCACGCAGACGCGCATAGATGTTCCGATCCAGGATTGCCAATTCGTCGTCGCGGTCACGGGCGAGGCGTTCAACTTCCTCACGCTCGATCTGCAATGCACGCTCGTCCTTCTCAACGCCGTGGCGGTTGAACACGCGCACTTCGACAACCGTGCCGAAGTCACCCGGTTTCACCCGCAGCGATGTATCGCGCACGTCCGACGCTTTCTCACCAAAGATGGCGCGCAGGAGTTTCTCCTCCGGCGTCATCGGGCTTTCGCCCTTCGGTGTGATCTTGCCCACAAGGATATCGCCCGGCTCCACGTCCGCGCCGATGTACACGATGCCCGCCTCGTCGAGGTTGCGCAGCGCTTCTTCACCGACGTTCGGAATGTCGCGGGTGATTTCTTCTGGCCCCAGCTTGGTGTCACGGGCGGCGACTTCAAATTCCTCGATGTGGATCGAGGTGAAGACGTCGTCACGGGAGACCCGCTCAGAGATCAGGATGGAGTCCTCATAGTTGTAGCCGTTCCAAGGCATGAACGCGACAACCACGTTCTTGCCCAGCGCCAGTTCACCCATGTCCGTGGATGGACCATCGGCAATCACCTGACCCTTTGTCACCGTCTCGCCCACACGCACCAGCGGACGCTGGTTGATGCAGGTGTTCTGGTTGGAGCGCTGGAATTTGCGCATGCGGTAGATGTCCACACCCGCATCGCCCAGCTCAAGGTCTTCGGTGGCCCGGATCACGATCCGGCTTGCGTCAACCTGGTCGATCACGCCTGCGCGTTTCGCCATGTAGGCCGCACCGGAATCCCGTGCCACGACTTCTTCGATGCCTGTCCCCACAAGCGGTGCTTCCGCCTGCAAGAGGGGCACAGCCTGACGTTGCATGTTGGAACCCATCAAAGCACGGTTCGCGTCATCGTTCTCAAGGAACGGGATCAGCGAGGCCGCGACGGAGACCAACTGCTTGGGGGAAACGTCAATCAAATCAACATTTTCCGTGGGAGCCAACGTATAGTCGCCCGACTGACGGGTGGAGACCATTTCATTGACGAACTTCATGTTCTCATCAAGGTTCGCGTTGGCCTGCGCCACGGTGTGGCGCATTTCCTCGGTCGCGGACATGTAGTGAACCTCATCGGTCACCTTGCTGTCCTTGACCACACGATACGGCGTTTCGATGAAGCCATACTTGTTCACACGGGCGAAGGTCGCCAGAGAGTTGATCAGACCGATGTTCGGCCCTTCCGGCGTTTCAATCGGACACATGCGGCCGTAGTGCGTCGGGTGCACGTCGCGCACCTCAAAGCCCGCACGCTCACGTGTCAGACCACCTGGCCCAAGCGCCGAAAGGCGACGCTTGTGCGTGACCTCAGACAGCGGGTTGGTTTGGTCCATGAACTGCGACAACTGCGAGGAACCGAAGAACTCACGCACAGCCGCCGCAGCAGGCTTCGCGTTGATCAGGTCCTGCGGCATCACAGTGTCGATTTCGACGGACGACATGCGTTCCTTGATCGCACGCTCCATGCGCAGAAGACCGACGCGGTACTGGTTCTCCATCAATTCACCGACGGAGCGCACACGACGGTTGCCAAGGTGGTCGATGTCGTCGATGTCGCCACGGCCATCGCGCAGATCCACCAGCGCCTTGATGCAGGCCACGATGTCATCGCGGTCCAGCGTGCGCTGCGTGTCTTCCTTGTCGAGTGCGAGACGCATGTTCATCTTCACGCGGCCAACCGCGGACAGATCATAGCGTTCTGAATCGAAGAACAATGTGTCGAACAGGGCCGAGGCCGCTTCAACGGTGGGTGGCTCACCCGGACGCATGACGCGGTAGATGTCCATGAGCGCGGTATCGCGGTTCATGTTCTTGTCGTTAGACATCGTGTTGCGCATGTATGGACCGACGGTGACGTTATCGATGTCCAGCAGCGGAATGTCGGTGATGCCCGCATCCACGAGTTCCTTCGCGGTGCCGCCGATCAGCTCACCGTCTTTGTCGTATTCCAGCGTCAACTCGTCCCCGGCTTCGACATAAATCGCACCGGTTTCTTCGTTGATGATGTCTTTGGCGACAAACTTGCCCTGAATGTGATCAAACGGCAGCAGCAGTTCGGACACGGAACCTTCGTCGATCAGCTTTTTGACCGCACGTGGAGTGACTTTCTTGCCCGCTTCGAACAGAACTTCGCCGGACTTCGCATCCACGATGTCATAGGTCGGACGGGTGCCGCGCACACGTTCGGGGAAGAACGGGGCAACCCAGCCTTTGTTCTTCTTCAGCTTGTAGTTCACCGTCTCGTAATACGCGTCCATGATCGCTTCCTGATCAAGACCCAGCGCATAAAGCAGCGTGGTCACAGGCAGTTTGCGGCGACGGTCGATGCGCGCGAACACGATGTCCTTGGCGTCAAACTCAAAGTCCAGCCAGGAGCCGCGATATGGGATGATGCGGCAGGCGAACAGCAGTTTGCCGGAGGAGTGGGTCTTGCCCTTGTCGTGGTCAAAGAACACGCCCGGAGAACGGTGCATCTGGGAGACGATCACCCGCTCCGTGCCGTTCACGATGAATGTGCCGTTCGGGGTCATCAAAGGCATGTCGCCCATGAAGACGTCCTGTTCCTTGATGTCCTTGACGGATTTGGCGCCTGTGTCCTCATCCACATCAAACACGATCAGACGCAGGGTGACTTTCAGCGGCGCAGAATAGGTCATGTCGCGCTGCTGGCACTCTTCCACGTCGTACTTGGGCTTTTCCAGCTCATACTTGACGTATTCGAGGACGGAGGTCTCGTTGAAGTCCTTGATCGGGAAGACCGACTGGAACACGCCCTGGATGCCATCGCCATCCGTGGGGGTGTCGGCATCGCCGGAATTCAGGAACAGGTCATAGGAGGATTTCTGGACCTCGATGAGGTTCGGCATTTCCAGAACTTCGCGGATTTTGCCGTAGTATTTGCGTAGACGTTTCTGGCCAAGGAAGGTTTGTGCCATGTGTCGTGTCACCTTTCGTGTCTCTTGCCTGAACGCTGCCACCGGGGCCGTGGTGCGCTCATCAGAGCGGAGCAATCTGGGTCAATGCTGAGGCGCATCCCACCGCGCCTCTTCCGACCTGTTAGACCTCTCCAGAAGGAGGCTTTGCGCAAAAGCCTCCTTCAAGACAGGTTTGGCTGGACAGGGATTGCTCCCCATCCAGCCATGTTTTTCGCGCGCACGCGTGGGTTCCACCCACCCTACGTAGGGTGGGAACAACCCACCGCCTTACGCCAGCTCGACTTCCGCGCCAGCTGCTTCCAGCTTCGCTTTGACGTCTTCTGCTTCGGCTTTGTCCACGCCTTCTTTGATCTTGCCGCCGGCTTCGACCAGGTCCTTGGCTTCTTTCAGGCCCAGACCGGTGATGCCGCGCACTTCCTTGATCACGTTGATCTTGGAGGCGCCTGCGTTCTTGAGAACGACGTCAAATTCGGTTTTCTCCTCAGCAGCGGCACCGCCACCGTCAGCAGGACCCGCCATCATCACAGCGCCGCCAGCGGCGGGCTCGATGCCGTATTCGTCCTTGAGGATTGTTTTCAGTTCTTGTGCTTCAAGCAGGGTAAGACCAACGATCTCTTCTGCCAGTTTCTTCAGATCAGCCATGTTTAGCTCTTTCCGTTAACGATATGTGTGTTCCAACGCGTGCAATCAACCACCCGCCAGTTTGACGATTACGCTTAAGCCGCCTTGTCCTCGATCGTGGACAAGATGGATGCGATATTGCTTGCAGGTGCGCCAATGGACCCAGCGATGTTGGAAGCAGGTGCGCCCAGCATGCCCGCGATGGTGGAGATAAGCTCCTCCCGCGAAGGCATCTTGGACACGGCTTCAACGCCAGCGACATCCAGTGCGTTCTCCCCCATGGAACCGCCAAGGATCACCAGCTTCGGGTTTTCCTTGGAGAATTCCTGAGCAACCTTGGCCGCAGCCACAGGATCCTCGGAATAGGTCAGAACGGTCATACCCGTCAGAAGGTCAGCAATGCTTGCGCATGGCTTTCCCTCAAGGGCAATCTTGGCGAGCCTGTTTTTTGCAACACGCACAGCACCACCCGCGTCACGCGCACGTGCGCGAAGGTCCTGCATTTCTGCAACTGTCAAACCGGTGTAGTGGGAAACCACAACCACGCCAGAGCTTTCAAAGATCTGGCCGAGCTCGTCGACCAACTGTTCTTTTTGTGCTCTATCCACAGTTTCACTCCAGTAAGGGAGGGTTGCCCCTCCGGCTCAGTTCTGCCGGGATCAGGTCCCGACAATCGGGTCCTTACGGGGGCCGGACGCATCGCCGCGGATGGTGTGAAACCAGTCCGAAGAAATAAATTCCATTTCCCGTCTCAGGCAGGAATTATGCCCTTCAAATCAAAGGCACCCACCGTCTCGGACGAAAAGCAATAAGAGCGCGACGAATCGCGCTCTGACTACCTGTGGGCCAATTACGCCTTTGCAAAGGAATTTCCAACCCCTCTCCCCTTGTTTTCAGGCAAAAAGGCATAATGCTGCTGTCAGGAGGGATCCTCTGCATAGCGCACAGCCGTGTGCAGAGCGTCCACATGTGCCGGAAAATACTGCCTGATCAGTGCCTCGCGGTCCATATCCAAGGCAAGGCATGCGCCACAATCCGCCAGTTCCGCCAGCCGCGCATTGTCAAAAACGTGCATCTGATCATACAGCGCCCGCAATGCCGGTTCGGGATCCTCCAGCGCCAGCATCTCATTCAGCACCACCTTGATGCGTCCGGGAAAGCCGCTCGACGCCAGCCGCCAAGGCAGTTTGGCGCGCCAGATGTCATAGCCCTGGTCAAAGAAGTGCAGCAGATAGGCGCCCTCCGCCGGACCCAGCACCCGGTCCATCACAACCGTCCCGTCGGGGTGCTGCATGAAGTGCTGGCGCATGGTCAGCCCGGTTTGCCCAGCGCGGTTCGCCGTCTTGCCGATTGTATGCCCGCTCAACCCCTGCCGTTTCTGCATCAACCCGGCCTGCGGGCCATAGACCCGCCGCACCTCTGGCCGCGACATCGCCAGTCGGAACTGCGCCGCACCGGGCACCTCGGGGCTTTGAATGTGCTCCGCGGGCTGAAACGTGACCGAACGGATGTCCTTTGGGGTGGCTTCCAGCTCTGCGCGCAAGGTCCGGCCTTTGAGGTGCAGCAACTCATCGCCATCCACATAGAAAAACCAACCCGCGCTTTGCAGCTTGTAGAAATGGCTCATCACAAGGTTTTGCCTGCGGGCGAAACGCACTGCCGGGTTTATGCCAATGCTCTGCCAGAACGCTTCCGTACAGGGGATGCAGTCCACATTCGGATGGTCTTTCAGGATCGCGATCGCGGCGTCATCGGGATCATCGAAGGACAGAATGATCCGGTCCGCGCCTTCGCGCAGATACCAGCTGACGAAATGCAGCGTGACCGGCAGGCTCTCCCGCAACACGCAGCCAACGGTCAGGAAGGACCCGCCCTGATGCTGTGGTGTGCTGCTCAATCGCCCTCTCCTTCTGCGTGGCCAAATCTGACGGGCGGGCGGTCAAATAGCAAAAAGGCGGACCAGTACGGCCCGCCTTTCCGATCAAGTGTCGCACCTGCACCACAACGCAGCAGCGCGGGGACGTGATTATTCGCTGACCGCATCCTCAACAGCCACGGAGACACCGGGGCCCATGGTGGAGCTCAGGTTGATCTTCTTCATGTAGGTGCCTTTGGTGCCGGATGGCTTGGCCTTGGCAACTGCACCGACAAAGGCGCGCACGTTCTCTACCAGTTTGGCTTCGTCAAAGGACAGTTTGCCAACGCCCGCGTGGACGACACCGCCCTTTTCGGCCTTGAACTGCACTTCACCGCCTTTGGCGGCCTTAACGGCGTCCGCCACATCCATGGTCACCGTGCCCACTTTGGGGTTTGGCATCAGGTTGCGCGGGCCCAGCACCTTACCCAGACGACCCACGATGGGCATCATGTCTGGTGTGGCGATGCAGCGATCAAACTCAATGGTGCCGCCCTGGACGGTTTCCATCAGGTCTTCTGCGCCAACAATGTCTGCGCCAGCCGCCTGGGCTTCTTCAGCCTTGGGGCCACGGGCAAAGACAGCCACGCGCATGGTCTTGCCGGTGCCGTTTGGCAGGCCGACCACACCACGGACCATCTGGTCTGCGTGACGGGGGTCAACACCGAGGTTCATCGCGATTTCGATGGTCTCATCGAACTTGACCTTGGAGTTCGCTTTGATCAGCTTCACCGCTTCTTCGACGGTCATATCTGCCTTGCCTGCGAATGCTTCGCGGGCGGCAGTGGTACGTTTTCCGAGTTTTGCCATCTTACTTTACCTCGATGCCCATGGACTTCGCAGAGCCCAGAATGATCTTCATCGCCTGATCCACGTCATTCGCGGACAGGTCCACCATCTTCGCTTCCGCGATCTCGCGCAGTTGCTTGGTGGTCACGGAACCAACGGTTTCGCGCGATGGCGTTTTCGCACCGGAATTCACCTTGGCGGCTTTCTTCAGGTAGTAGGACGCAGGTGGCGTCTTGATGTCCATCGTGAAGGACTTGTCCTGAAAGTAGCTGATCACGGTGGGGCACGGCGCACCGGGCTCCATGTCTGCGGTCTTGGCGTTGAACGCCTTGCAGAATTCCATGATGTTGATGCCGCGCTGACCCAATGCAGGGCCGACAGGTGGGGACGGGTTGGCTTGCCCCGCCTTGATCTGCAACTTCATCGTACCGACGAGTTTCTTGGCCATTGGCCTTCTCCTTTTCCAACGCTCTCGGGACGCGTCCCTTGAGGTCTATGTTGTGTGGTCTGGTCTGCACATCGCGATGCGCGCGCCTCCCACAAAGATGAATCGCCCTCTCAGGCGACTGGCGTTCGTTATAGGGGGATGGCTGCCATTGCAAGGATGGATTGCACGGATGCCCCTGTGGATTGACCCATTGCCCTATTGAATGCGCTGCCCGATGACCTCCATCACGGCCGCCCCGATGCGTGCAACCGCCGCATTTCGTTTGTCCCAGCTGGCAGGAGTGTCAGAAACGAAGATCGCCACCAGATAAGGCGTGCCCATGGGCGGCGTGATCATGGCCACAACGTTGCGGGTGTGATGACGCCCGCCACCGGACTTGTCCACCACATCCCAGCCCTTTGGCACGCTGGAGCGGATCAGCGCGCCGGTCACAGCGCCATGGCGCATCCATTCGGCAAGCTGTGCGCGTGACAAAGGCGCCAACCCGTCGCCCAGCAACATTGCTTCCCAGGTAGACAGGATCGCAGTGGGTGATGTGGTATCGCGGTAATCGCCCGGCACAAACCTATTCAGATCAGGCTCCACCCGGTCGAGGCGGGTCACGTCATCCCCGACATCTGCAAGATATGACATGACACCCCCGACACCGCCCAGCCGCGCGATCAGGAGGTTGGCGGCGGTGTTGTCGCTCCAGTCCAGCGCGGCAAGACAGAGCGCACCAATCGAAATCGTCTCGCTGACATGCTCCTTCGTGACAGGCGCGTAAGTGAGTATGTCTTTCGAATGGATCTCGATACCTTCCTCAAGCGCAAGCGTGCCCTGATCCAAACGGTCCAGGATGGCTCCGCACAAGACAGATTTGAACACGCTGGCCATAAGAAACCGTTCGTCTTGACGATGCCCCCAGGACCAGCCCGCTGCTGTATCAACGATCAAGACGCCAACGCGCGCATCCAGCGTTGTTTCGATGTCTGTGATGACCTCCGCCACCTGACGCTCAGCTGCCGTCTCAGCAGAAATCGGCGTGCTCAGGCAAAGCAGGAAAGCAAACAGAATGGCGATACTACAGGGTGTCTTGGCAAGTCTCAAAAGCATGAATGCCACTTAGAGCACCCTGCCCGGCCTGCCAATCGAACATGGCATCGGCGCGCGCGTTTTCGCGCAGCGCAGTCTGCCGGATCAGCCTTGCTTGCTGACCTGCGTATACTCAAGCTCAACCGGTGTCTCACGGCCAAAGATCGACACGGAAACCTTCAGGCGCTGGTTCTCGTCATCCACTTCTTCGATCATACCGTCGAAGTCTTCAAACGGACCATCGGCAACTTTGACCTTCTCACCCACTTCAAAGTGGATCAGCGTGCGTGGCGCGTCTTCGCCTTCCTGCACACGGCCAAGGATGGCCTGCACTTCGGCATCGCGCATCGGCATCGGGCGGCCTTGCGGGCCCAGAAAACCGGTGACGCGATTGATGGAGTTGATCAGGTGATAGCCCTGATCGGACATCTCCATGTGGACCAGCACGTAGCCGGGCATGAAACGCCGTTCTGTCGTGACTTTCTTGCCGCGACGCACCTCGATCACCTCTTCAGTGGGGACCAGCACTTCGTCGATCTGTTCTTCCAGCCCGTGCTCTTCGGCAGATGTGCGGATCTGTTCCGCAATCTTCTTCTCGAAATTGGACAGGACGCTGACTGAATACCACCGTTTTGCCATGTCTACCTGAGCCTCTGCTTTGGATGGCTGTCTGTTGCCATCAGTCCGTTGTTCACACCGGGGTGCCCCGGCCCATCTGAATAAAAAAGCGGCGCGCAAGTTGATTCTTCGCGCGCCCAATCAGATCAGGACTGCGGAGTAGCGCGCGGCGGCGCTGACTTCAAGCGATTATATCCGCAAATGCCGACACGCCAATGGCGTTCAGCCGAACATGCCCAGAATGCTGTTCAGCCCACCGCGGATCAGAATATCCACAATGGCAAAGAACACGGCCGTCAGTGCGGCAAGGATGAAAACCATCACGGTGGTCAGCATCACCTCACGCCGGGTCGGCCAGACAACCTTCGCCACTTCGGCGCGGACCTGCTGGATAAACTGGAGCGGATTGACGGTGGCCATGTTGCGTTCCTTGCTAAGTTAAGGCTGACTTAGACGTTGCCGCATCCCAGTTCAAGCCTGCAATGAATCCGCCTTGTTTTCACGTATGTCTTTCAGCCGACGGTCCAGAGCAGCCTCATGCCGCTCTTCGGCGGCGGCGATCTCCTGAAAATCAGGCAGGTACAGGCCATCAACCGTGCCGTCGGGAAACCTGTCCAGCACCGCGTCCCACTTCATCGCGAACCGATCAAGCCGGATGTGCATCTCGGCAGCCCGCTCAGGATTGCGGCCTGCGTACCAACGCGCAACGGCCATACCGCGCTGCCAGAAACCGTCATACCCAAGGATCAGGAAGACCCCCACGAAGATCAGCAAGCTCAGCAACACGATGCCAACGACCAGCCAGGGGCGGAAGAATACAAGCAGCGCCAGCGCGGCGATGATCATGTGCTTTGGCGTCGGGCGGTAACCTTTGACGCGCGCAACATAGGGAGCGGCAAGCTTTGACATCCTGCCCGGCGCACGGGGCGCCTTTTGAGGCTTTTTCGGCTTTGCTGTGGGTTCAGGCGCAGCGGAGATCGGTGGCAGCCGATCCCGTTTTTCCCCCTTGGAAGCAGGCATTGCCGTGGCAATCGGTTCTGCCGGCATCGCCTCCTGCGGGCGGGGTGCGGGTTCGGGTTCAGCGGCGGGCGCGTCGTCCTCCAGCATTGACCGGATCGCCGCCATCGATTCCGCATCCAGTGGTGCGTCTTCTACGGCTGGGTTGATCTCAGGCCCCACAGCAGATGTTTCATCCACTCTGGCGTCACTATGTCTCGCGTTTTCGCTCATCATCGTCTCTTTCCCAGGTGCCGCCCCCGTGTACACTTCGCTTGCGGCCATTCCGGGGCAAAAAAGAGGCGAAAATAGGGCGAGACGTGCGCAAACGTCGCACTTTACTGCGCAAAAACACAAACCATATGAGGGGAGCTGGCAGGGGCTGAGGGACTCGAACCCACGACCCTCGGTTTTGGAGACCGATGCTCTACCAACTGAGCTAAACCCCTCTGCCGACACACGGAGTATTCGCAATTGGTCCTGTAATCAAGGGCCATAAAACCCGTTCTCCAAATTTACCCGGCACTGCCGGAACAGGGGACAGGGGAAACGCGATAAACAAAAAACCAACGCGCGCTGCACCGCAGAAAGGCCCAAGTCAGTGACCCTCTATAACCTCAACCGGCTTTACCACCACCAGCTTCAAGATCTCTACAGTGCTTGCCAACAATCCATGGATGCTGCTGCCAAGCTTGCCGATGCCGCCTCCAACGAGGAGCTGAAAGATCTGCTGGTCACTGGGGCGAAAGGGTTCGGGGACGGGATGGAGAAACTGCGCTCAATCTGCGAGCTGCACCGCATCGACGCGGTTGGCGTCGACTGCAAAGGTGTCAGGGCGCTGATCACGGAAATGCAGTTTCAGGCTCTTGATGCTGAGTTCAGCGACGATGCCACGCGCGACACCATGATCATCATGAAGTACCAACGGATCGTTCACTACACCGTCACAGGGTATAGCTGTATCGTCGCCTTCGCGAACCGCCTTGAACTTGAGGAAGACGCGCGGGTTCTCAAGAAACAGCTCACCGAAATCAACGAAGGCGTGCGCCAGTTAAGCCGCGTGGCCAGTGGCTATCTGAATGTGGAAGCGGCGTAGGCGCCGCATTCTAGGGTCTGTTGACATTCAGCACAATTCACCAGTTTCAGTCCGAAATTGCTCAGGTCTAGGAACGGGAGCGCAGCAATAACGGGTTATTTCAAGCTCACGTGACGACGCCCTGGGCAATTTCGGCGAAACCGCTTCGCGGCGCGGCAGATTTTGCCCCCAGCGTCGCAGATTTGCCCTACCGATGACCCGCATCGCTGCGGTCAAATCAGCGCACTGGAGGCAAAATCTGTCTCGCGCTGGTGAACTGTGATGAATGTCAACAGACCCTAGTCCCCGGTCAGGCGGCGGAACGTCCCACCGCATAGTTTGGACTTTGCACAATGCCGGTATCGAACAGCCGGGAGATTTCCGTGTCCGTCATGCCGATCAGGTCTCCGAGGATCTCTTCGGTGTGCGCACCAAGAGCAGGCGCCTGCGCGGGTGCCTTGCGTGGATAGCCTGAAAACGTCATCGGAGAGCCGGGAACAGGGAATGTCCCAAGACCTGGCTGGTGCAGTTTTTCAAACATCGGGTTGGCAGGGCTGAGGTCTGCATCCTCAGCAACCGCTTCCTTGACCGTGCGGAACTGCGACCATGTCACCCCCGCCTCATCAAATAGCGTCGCGATCCGGTGTGATGTCTGCCCGGCAAACCAGGGCTTCAGCACATCGGTGATTTGATGGCGCAGGGTCCATCGGACACCTTCATCCTTCAGGTCCAGCCCGCTCGCCTCTGCCAGCGCCGCCATCTGCGGTCCGGTGCCGGTCACTTTGACCAACCCCGCCCACTGGCGCGCCGTCAGGCCGATGACCATGATCCGTTTGCCGTCTGCACAGACGAAGTCCTGACCATAGGCACCATAAAGCGCATTGCCCGCCTTGGCGCGTGGCGCATCGTTGACCACGGCATCGCCGATCATGCCCAGATGGCCCAGCGTTGCCGCAGCCACATCCTTCAGCGACAGTTCCACATCCTGACCCTGCCCGGTGCGCAGGCGATGCCGCTCTGCCGCGAGCAGAGCTGATACCACCATATTCCCGGCCACCAGGTCCCATGCCGGCAAGGCATTGGCCACGGGGCCGTCATGCCCTTCCGGCCCGGTGATGTCGGGAATCCCAAGCGCCGGGTTCACAGTATAGTCGACCTGCGGCCGACCGTGGCGATCTCCCATCAGGGTGACCATGATCAGGTCGCGGCGATGCTGGCTCAGCGTTTCATGGTCCATCCAGCCCCGCACACGCAGGTTTGTCAGGAACATACCTGCATCCTCTCCCGGCGCGGTGATGATCCGGGTGATCAGCTCTTTGCCCTCGGGCGATTTCATATCCACCGCGATGGAGCGTTTGCCCTTGTTCATCCCGGCCCAGAACAGGCTTTGCCCGGATGGCGCCACCGGCCAACGGCCTGCATCCAGACCCCCACCGATGCGGTCAAAACGGATCACATCCGCGCCCATCTGCGCCAGGGTCATTCCCGCAAGCGGCACAGCAACAAATGCCGACCCTTCAACGATGCGCATCCCTTTGAGAACCTGTGTCATCTTTTAAATCTCCCACATGGCGTTGGCTTGCATGCACTGATGTGCGCCGTTTGCGACTGTCGACAGGGACCATTCGGCGGCACTTTGCTTCGTGGCCACAGTCGTGATCTGATCGCTGGCGAAGGCCGGATGCACCCCCCGATAAGATAACACCGAGGGCGCGTGGCCCCGATGGCGCGTGGCCATGTCCATCAGCAGATTGGCCTGTAACGGTCCATGCACCACCAGATCAGGATAGTGTTCAACCTCCCGCGTGTAGGTGAGGTCGTAATGGATGCGGTGCGCATTGAAGGTGATGGACGAATACCGGAACAGCAGCGGCGTGCTCACCGCGATGTCCTCGCTCAGATCCGTTTCAGCAGGTGCCGGGATCGCCTTCGGCGCGCGGTAACTGTCAGGCATTTCCATATAGACGATGTCCTGCCGCTCGCGAATGGCCAGACCGTCGGATCCGCTGATCTCATGATCCAGACTGATCAGCACCATCTCACCGGACTTTGCCGATTTCTCCTGAATGTCGGCAATCCGCGACCGTTTCGTCAGTGTTTCCCCGACATGCAATGGTGCGAGAAACTCAAGGCTGCCCCCTGCCCACATACGGCGGTTCAGCCTTACGGGCGGCATGAAATCGCCCAGTCTGGGATGCCCATCCTCGCCCAGTTCTTCCATCGCCACGGCCGGCGGGAAAGCATACCAATGCCACAGATGCGGCAATCGCGCCGTCACTTGGGGTGCAGCAGTTCCGCGCTGTCCCAGAACGGCGTGGATCAATTCGGACTTCTGCTGTGAAATCCCGCCAAGCGTTGTTTCGCTCCGGTCGATCCATGCGCCCAAATTCACCTGATCCATTTTCGTCCTCCCGCATTCGTTGGACAAAAAATGAAGCAGTTTCAGAAAAAATCAAATGTTTTTAATGACTTAACGGTAGACAACGGTATACAATTACGACCCTTTGCACATGCAGCATTGCGCGCCTCCGTTGATATTCCAGCAACTTTCGCCGCTCTTCGCGGATGCAGCATGCGGGCAGGAGAACCCGAGATTTTTCAGCATACCATGGGGCACTGCGCGGATCTGGCGGTCACAGGTCCCGCGCGGCCTGTCAGAGGGCCCGTCCTACGGCTTTTGTGGTCCGCTGCACGGCTTACGCCCGAAGGCTCCATCCACCAGCGCCAACTTGAGCAAAAGCCAGAGCGTGCGGAACCGGGAAAGAACGCACCCTCAGCAGCACGGCCTAGCGTTCATTGCCCGTGGCCACGTGCTGAAGCGCGGCCACATGACCGCCTGCAATCTCTGCCTCATGGGCCAGGATCGTCTCAATCGACCAATCCCACCAGGCGATGTCCTCAAGCGTTTTGACATCCGCCGCGTCGAACCGCATTCGCACCACCGTCGCGGGGTTGCCTGCCACAATGCTGAAGGCCGGGACCTGCCCGCCCACCACAGCACCGGCACCGACGATCACACCGTTGCCCAAGTGTGCACCGGGAAGAATGCGCGCGCCCTGCCCGATCCAGACATCATTGCCAATGACCGTATCCGGCCCCTGCCCCGGCATGGAGGGCCGCCCCTCCCGTCCACCACCGCCAAAGATCGCAAACGGATAGCTGGAAATGCCATCATACCGATGGTTGGCCGATGCGGTGATGAACTGCACCCCATCCGCGATCTGGCAAAACTTGCCAATCACCAACCGCTCGGGACTGAACTCAAACAGGTAGGGCGCCAGCCGCGCCGCCCAATCCTCGGGCGGGTCAAAAGCGCTGGCATAGGTGTAGACCCCGACCTCGATCTGGCTGTGGCAGATCGCAGGTTTCAGGAACACTGTTCCCGGATGCGTGCTGCCATCAGGCAGCACAACCGGATGGGCCAGATCAGGGCGCGGAAAATCGACAGGTTTGGGCATGACATGTCCAGTATTGCACACAGGCGCTTTTAGGGCGCGACATCACAAATGAACAGAGCATCGCGCGCAACTCGGCAACACTCCACGCAAAGATCGCCACGTCGCCTTTCTTTACGAAATATGCTTGATTACGGTCTACTTAAGCTGGGTGAAACACAGCAACAAGATCAGGCAGACTTAATGAACGCAGACAAGATTCAAGCCCTCGGGGTGACCCGATGGTCCTACCCTTGTGGTCAGGAAGGGTTTCGCCGCGAGGGCAGCGATCTGGACGCCTTGCGCGCACAGCTCTACGCGCCGCACCGGCTGGATCACCGTGTCTTTTTGCTGGAACACGTGCTGCTGCCGTGCCTGAGAGCGCAGACGGACCCCGATTTCACCCATCTGTTCCTGATGGGTGACCAACTGCCCGATCCCTGGCGCAGCAAAATCCTCGCCCTGCTGGAAACCGTTCCCCAGATCAAACCGGTCTTCTGGCCCGAGGGCGAGGACATGCTGGAGGTTTGCCGCACCCTGATCCAGAGCCATGTGTCGCCCGATTGTGTCGCCACAGCGCAATACAGGCTGGATGATGACGATGCGGTTGCCATCGACTTCATCGCGCGCACCCGTGAGATATTTGTCAAAATGCGCAGCTTTTTCGAGGAAAGCGGACGTCTGGGCATCGATTTCTGCCGGGGCTTCATCATGCAGACCTCGGCAAAGGGCATTGAGATCAATCCGGTGTCCATGCGGTTCTGGGCGCCGGGACAGATGGTGTTCCTGCAACCTGACAGCAAAAGGTCACTCTTTGACTTCAACCATCTGCAAATCTGGCATCACATGCCAGCGATGACGTGGAACGAGACGCCGATGTTCATCCGCGGCGCACATCACGACAACGACAGCCACTTGGCCAGCTTTGCGCGCCGAACAAAGTCCTTCAAATTCCACCACGCACGTCCCACGCGGTACTTCAAGCGCCGGTTCGGCTTCGACCTGCGGCGCATGGCGGCAGAATGGGATGAACACGCGGCCTTCTTCATGGATGAAACACCGGAACCCCTCGCCAGGGACGCCTCCTGAGCGCGGCGGTCACATCATCTCTGCGGCGGCGGATTTCTCTGTGAAAACCCGGATGTAGTCACCGGGGGAAGACCCGGCCCAGTAGACCCAAAGACGATGGGGGTCTTCCGTATCGATCCAGACATAATCGCCCTCTTCCAGCCCGCGCAGTTCCGTCCCGATATAGGTGACTGCGGTGTTCGCCAGAAAGTCCGTTGCCGCCATGGTGTCCTGATACGCCGCCACGCCCAATATCGGCGCGTCAAAGTAGACATATCCTTGATGGATACCTGACAGGCTGTCAAAAAACACATAATGGCTTGCCACCACCGTGCCCTGCGGGATGAGCCCCATCTCACCCCCGATATCAACCCGAATGGGCGCTTCAAGCGTGATGTTCTGATCTTCGTCAAACGCATATAGATGGGGCGTATCAAAGGTATCAAACCCGACGGAGAAACGCTCAGAGCTGTCCAGCTTGATGAACCTGCCGTCCCCGGTCTGACGCAGGATTTCACCGTCAATGACAGTGGCACCGGCGATTGCCGGGGCACAGAACAGCGAAATGACGAAGGCGGAAATGGACCGCATGACAAAGACCTTTCGGGCAATCTGTCAGCAGCCTAGCCGCGGTGGCCCCGCCGTTCCATGAAAGAGGTGGGCGGTCACGAAACAGTGTAGGGCGATGCGCTACTCCTGACGGACCAGCAAGGTTTTGATCTCCCGCTCCACAACGCCATTGCGGATGCGCAGGAACACCAGATCAAGGCCTTGCTCTACAAGGGTACGATGAAACTCCTGCACCTCGTAATTCCCGGTTTCATTGATGAAGAGCGAGAAGACAGACATCACGTCCCCTTCAAAACGCGCCCAGACAAAGGGTTCGCCTTTCAGCGGGTCCAGCGGGCGGGATTGACCAAAAAGGTTCTGCGCCATCGCGGATTGGTAGATGCCGGGGCGCTCGCTGGGGGTGAATTCGATGCTGTAGGTCTTTTCCGTCGTGCGGCCATCGTCCTTGTAGGTCACCGATGTCCAGCTCAACATGAAGCCATCCTTGGCCTCTTCGATGGTGGTGCTCATGTCCCGACGGCGCAATTCGCCGTCGCTCATGAATTCCGCCTGACCGACAAAGGTCCCGACAAATCGCGCCGCCTCAGCCGTAAGGCCAACCGATGGCAACAGCAGTACAAACAGGAGGGCGAGCGGGCGGAGTAAGATCATGTGACGCATCATACAGGGTATATAAGCGTTTGTGCAGCGGCTTCCAGAGGTGCGGGCGTCTTTGGCGCGCATGTAGGGTGGGGGTCACCCCACCTGATGACGCAAAAGGCCGCAGCTTTTGTGCTGCGGCCTTTGGTGTTTTGTGGGGTGGTATAAGGTGGGTTGCACCC
>NZ_CANMQS010000017.1 GCF_947500075.1 uncultured Sulfitobacter sp.
AGAAACCATTGTCCAGATGGACCAAAGGCCGATCATGCACTAACAATCAAATTGGACCACTCAAGTGGGGCTGATCACCTTACGCTTGGAGATGCGTTAGGTGAATCAAGCTCTGTAACACCACGGTTTTGCCGGATACTTGCACCGCCGAATTGGCCACCTCAGACTTCTGCCGGTATTGACCCCGATTGCCATTGATCACAGCGTCTACGGCATGTGACCAAGCCCATAACCTACTGAAAACGCGCCACTATTGCGCAGGGCGCTCGCACCGATTGTTTCTTAGGAAGTGTATGGCTGTGCGGCCAGTCTGCGGCTATCCAGTCTCGCCAAGTTGGCCGATTAACAGGGAGTTTACAGGGATTTCCGGAGTTTTTCGCATCCATTTGACCCATCCTAGCCGGTTAGTGACCTGGTTCATGTCGACATAACAGTGGGTTGGAGACCATTTCCCTGTTCTTTGCGGAACAGGGAATTTAGCGCTGTGTAACAGGTAGAGACCGACGAAGAACAGGGAAGGGGGATCGCATTACAGGGACGTGCGCCCAGTGCTGACTACCGGAAAGTCGGCATCCCGAGTTCGCGATGACTTTCGCCATTATCGTCGCCCTCGTCGGGCATGTCAGCCCAAAGCAGCGTAACTGCATGTCCATTCTTGCCGATCCGGGTTTGCTCCCAAATCTCGATCTCAGGGTTGTTCGTCCAAGCAATAGCGGAGGTCTCGGTCATACGTGTGATGCCCCGTTCCCCTTTTTGTATGGCTCGAAACCCGGCCGTTTCTTTTGGAAGCGCGTGCCCTTTTTGGCAGGTTAGAAACGGGAATGCCCTGGACCTTACCGGGTGCCGAACCCGGCCTTCGTGTGACCAAATCGCCGCGAGAGTTTGGTCCGCAAGCTCAATCTGCCGCCTAACGCAGGCCTCTAAACTAAGGTCCAGCAGATCGCGCATTGAAAGCGCTTGGCGAAGGTCAGGTGGATCTACAAGTAGGGGTACGGCAAGGTGCGCCGGAGCCAGCAGTTCAATCGCAAATCGATTGGCTTCTGCTTCCTGCCGGTAGTGCCGCTCTGCCTTGCTTTTCTCGTGCATGTCAGAAGGCATGCACCGGAAACCTCCTTCATCCGATGGCACATGTCGTTCCATCAAGAAGTGCCCAAGCTCATGGGCTACCGTAAACCTCGCACGGCGATCTCCGCGTCGTGTATTTGCCAGGATCACGCCATCCGTGCGCCTTCTGTCTGTGAGCAGCATGCCTTCAAAACCGTCGAACCGATCGATGTGCACCGCGGAGATATCCAATGCTTCCGCAACCTGGACCACTGGAACAGCGCCATCCAGCGGTCCGAGCATATCCAACACCATGCCCGCAAGTCGCTTGGGTGCATGAATGTCAGCCAAATCAATGCGGTTGAGCACAGGGATGTTAGCGGCTCCTGCTGGGTTTAGACGCCATCGTCTTAATCATCTGCTCCACGACAGCTCTGTCCCGTTCGCTAAGTGCCTCTAGGTTGCGGTTCATCTGGGCGATCTTCACATCCTTCTGACCGGGCTCTTCGGCCTCACCAGTCATCACCTCAATGCTAACGCCAAAGTGCTTTGCCAGCTTCCGGACCAGATCAAAGGAGGGGTTCTTGCTCCGTCCTTTCTCCAATTCCCAAACATGCGCCTTTGATGCGCCGACCTTGTCAGCAACGTCCTGCAAAGACTCTTCGGTCTTCTGGCGCAGGCTGAACAGACGTTCTCCGATGTCCATCTTGTCTCTCCCGTTCGGTTTGTCTGACGAAGCTATACGCGTAAGATTGACGACATGCCAGTCGTAAGATAAATCATACGAAGAGGGCTGATCAGACAGATTCGGCCGAGCACCAGAAAAGGAGAGCCTAAATGGCCTCGAGAAATATCGAGATGATCGCGATCCGCGACCTCAAGTCCTGGGCGCGTAATGCGCGGACGCACTCCAGAAAACAGGTTCGCCAGATCGCTGACAGCATCGAGACTTTTGGGTTCACCAATCCGGTGCTGATTGACGAGCACCGCACGATTTTGGCCGGGCACGGTCGGGTCGCTGCGGCGGAGCTCTTAGGGATGACAGAGGTGCCATGCCTTTACCTCGACCACATGAGCGAAGCGGAGAAGCGGGCCTATGTGCTGGCGGACAACAAGCTGGCGCTGAATGCGGGCTGGGACGATGACCTATTGGCGGCGGAGCTTGGCGCGCTGATGTCGGAGGATCTGGATTTTGATGTTGGTGTGATTGGCTTCTCGATTCCCGAGATCGACAGCTTGATGGAGACGGTAGCACCGGAGGAGCCGGATGATCCGGCGGATGACAGAGTTCCAGACGTGGTGCCAGCGCGGGTGCGTCCAGGTGATCTGTGGCAGTTGGGTCGGCATCGACTTGTCTGTGGAGACGCCCTGGATGCCGGTGTGGTTGACGATCTGATGAACGGCGAAATGGCCAGGATGGTTTTTGCTGATCCGCCGTACAACGTCCCAATCGATGGGCATGTCGGCAACTCCGGTAAGATCCAGCACCGCGAGTTCGCGATGGCATCAGGTGAGATGACGCCTGCCCAGTTCACGGACTTCCTGACCAAGGCCATGCGCAACTTGGCGGATCACAGCGTTGATGGATCGATCCACTTCCTCTGCATGGACTGGCGTCACATGTCTGAGCTGCTGGAGGCCGGGCAGGGGGTCTACACCGAGTTGAAGAACCTCATTGTCTGGGCCAAAGACAATGGTGGCATGGGAACGTTCTATCGCTCTCGTCATGAGTTAATCTTTGCTTTCAAGAGCGGCACTGCCCCGCACATCAACACCTTTGAGTTGGGCCAGCACGGGCGGTACCGCACCAATGTTTGGCAGTACCGAGGTGTCAACACGATGCGTGCAGGGAGGATGGAAGAGCTTGCGCTGCATCCGACGGTGAAGCCAGTGCAGATGATTGCGGATGCCATCCGGGATATCTCGGGGCGGGGGGACATTGTTCTTGACACCTTCGGCGGCTCTGGCTCCACGCTGATTGCGGCGGAAAAGACCGGGCGGCGCGCCTTCATCTGTGAGTTAGACACGACGTACTGCGATCGTATCCTCGCGCGGTGGGAGGCCTTTGCCAGAGATGATGCAAAGCAACTGGTCTGCGGTTGGCCGCGGCAAGATGCATGTCTGGAGGCGGCTGAATGAGCGCTCCAAAGCCTACAAAACTGCCAGCCGTTCCATCCCAAGCAGACTACGATGTTGGCTATGCCAAGCCGCCAACCGGCAGCCGCTTCAAGCCGGGGCAATCGGGTAACCCCAAGGGGCGGCCGAAAGGTGCGAAGAACAAGCGCCCTGCTTTGAATGATGAGCGACTCAAAAGCATCATTCTAGATGAGGCATACCGCGAGATCACGGTTCGTGACGGTGACCGCAACGTCTCGGTGCCGATGGCGCAGGCAATCGTGCGCGCGCTTGCGGTCAACGCCGCCAAGGGCCAGCACCGGGCACAGCGGCTATTTGCAGAGATGCTCTCCTCCACAGAACGCCAGAACAAGGCTCTGGCTGATGAGTGGTTGCGGACCGCAATCGAGTACAAAGTGGAATGGGAGCGCGAATTGCAGCGTCGCGAAGCGCTTAGTATCACCAACTTGCCGCAACCGTTGCCGCACCCTGATCAGGTGATCATCGACATGAATGCCGGCACCGCGCGTGTTCGAGGCCCGATGACCAAGGAGGATCGCCAGGAGCTGGAGGATTGGAAGAAACGACGCGATGACTGGATCGCGGAGTTGCAGGACATCGAAGAGCATCTGCGGTCAGAGGCGGATCCAGACATCCGCAAGCTGTTGGAGGATGATAAAGCGCAGGCTGAGAAACTCCTCGCTATCATTGATCCAATGCTTGAAAAGATTGGATATTGAGATGCAGTGTCGCGGTGTTCCTGCGGGAGTCAATCTGAGAGCAAAAGTCATCGTCCCGGAACCCACCTGGTCAGTGAGAGACCAGAGCGTATGAGACTGCTGACTTGCCAAAGCGACCTGCGATAACGACAAAGCATTTCATGATAAACCCAGTGCAAACCAAAGCTCAGATTGAATACCTCGAGGTGCAGCAGTCTAGCAGTGCAACGTTTCGCCAACTTCATACTTCACATTTTTTGCTGCTACGAATTTGTCTCGGGGAAAAGATCATTATTGACGAAGCCGGAGAGACGACTCGGGTTAGCTCAGGGGAGTTTGCGTATCTGCGCCGTGGAGAGCGGTTGACTGTCTCAAACCATGTGGATGATCACGGGCTGTACCGGGCTGAGGGTTTCGTGATCAACGAAGCAGCCATCCTTGAATGTGTAAGAGACGCGCAAATCGACGATCTTTCACGCAAATCCAGAGCCGGGGCAATGCATGAGGGATTCAGCCATGCCTTTTCCAGATTGGTTGGCGCACTGATCAGCAGCTCCGTATCGGATCGCATCCTCCTGCACTGGTTCAAAGAGCTGACCATTTGGATGCAAGAGGCGGGAGTAGCTCTTGAACCGGCATCGCCCTCCGCTGTGACTGCCCGACTTCGGGACTTGCTTGAGGCTGATCTTGAAAGGTCATGGAAGTCTGAGGATGCAGCGCATGCGCTTGGATTGAGCGAATCGACCCTCAGGCGGAAGCTAAGCAAAGAAAATACAAGCTTCTCGCAGGAACTGCGCGATGCAAGGTTATCTCATGCGCTGATGCTTATTCAGACCACAGATCGTTCATTGGCAGAGATCGCATTCGCAAGTGGTTTCAGTTCTCAATCCCGCTTCAATGAGGCCTTCAAGGCGCGCTTTGCCGTCGCTCCCAGAAACCTGCTGGGACGCTCGGGACAAGTGAGCGCATAGCGTAAAAAGTTGACCGGCTCGCGCAATACCTTTGGCAACGCTTTGGCACAGACTGACCTGCAGACACTGTTTCGGAGATATCGTGATGAAAGCAAGTATTTTGGGTGCAACCCTTTCTGCAGTGCTGTGCGCGCCAACCCATGCGGAAGGCTCGTTTCAACTCACTAGCCCTGACATTGCCGAAGGCCAGCACCTTGATCAGAAGTTTGTTTTGCAGGGCTTTGGGTGCAACGGCGGCAATACGTCCCCGGCGCTGGTATGGCGCGGCGCACCAGAAGGGACACAAAGCTATGTCGTGACCCTGTACGATCCTGACGCGCCAACAGGCTCCGGCTGGTGGCATTGGGTCGCATTTAACATACCCGCAGAGGTGACGTCACTGAAACAAGGCGCTGGATCCGAAGACGGTGGGATGCCCGATGGTGCCATTCAAAGTCGAACAGATTTTGGAACGGCAGGTTTCGGTGGCGCATGTCCCCCAGAGGGGGCCGTGCATCGCTACCAGTTCCGTGTACATGCGCTTGGTGTTAAAAACCTTGACCTTGATGAAGATGCAAGCGCGGCGTTGGTTGGTTTTATGACCCGGGCAAATTCACTTGATACTGCCATCCTGACGGCGGTTTTCTCTCGGTAACAACCTTCGACCTATTGCGATCGGCGGTTCTTATCGCGTTTCATCCAATCGGCTATCGATGCCGTTGCCCCTCATCCTTTCAGTGAGACACGTCTGGGACACTATGGAACTCTGGATCCCGATCACCATCACGGCCGCGTTCCTTCAGAACTTGAGGTCCACGCTTCAAAAACAACTCAAAGGCGTTATGGGGACCACCGGGGCTACCTTTGTACGCTTTGGATTTGGCGTACCATTTGCAGCACTCTATTGGGTGTTGTTGATTTGGGGATTTGATGCGGGCGTCCCTCACTTGAACGGCAAATTTGCGGTTTGGGTAGTGATCGCAGCCATTTCACAGATCTTAGCCACTTTCCTTTTGATACATCTCTTTTCCTTGCGGAATTTTGCCGTCGGCAATGCCTACGCACGAACCGAACCAGTCCAAACGGCACTGTTTGCCTTTGTGTTGTTCGGCGTTCAGTTCAGCCTGTCGTCGATGCTCGCGATACTCATGGCGGTTGTTGGTTTGGCTTTGATTTCCGTTGCGCGTACTGGGATCTCTCGCGAACAACTGATGTCTTCCAATGCTGGCAAGACCGCATTGATTGGCTTGGGTTCTGGTACCTTGTTTGCCCTCGCGGCGATTGGCTTTCAGACAGCCGCGCGCAGTGTTGGATCAGGGGATTTTGTCATTCAGGCCGCGACAACGCTGTTGGTCGGAATTGTCTTTCAGACAATTTTGATGCTGCTCTTTATGAACCGCGAAGAGATCATCCATGTGATTGCCGCTTGGAAGACTTCTTTGATGGTGGGCTTTGTGGGCGCGACTGCCACGCTTTGCTGGTTTGCGGCATTCACCTTGCAAGAAGCGGCCCTGGTGAAGGTGGTTGCGCAGGTTGAGATGTTGTTCGCCTTTGGATCGAGCGTTTTTGTCTTCAAAGAAGCGATCAACAGGCTAGAGCTTGTCGGTTGCTTACTGATCGTGAGCAGTATTCTCTGTTTGATCCTGATCGACTGACCCTTGAATCGTGAGTTGCCTATCTAGAAACGTCGACCAGGACCTAGGGTGTCGCCAGATCATCTTGATCACTTTGGTGTTTCTCTCGCTGGATCCTGTGATGCGCGGGTTATGGAGACGACCCTGCGCTCAAATCGTCCGCACCTTAGCGACGAACGGCCAGTGATGCTTGACCCTGCCTATCCATCTGAAGTTGTCATCCTCGGGCTTGCAAGCGTCGTTGTGACCCTCGCCATGCCCGGTCCAAGCCTCGCTGCAGTTGCATCTGCAGCGCTGAACAGAGGTCGCTTTTTTGCGCTGCACGTCGCGGCGGGCATTTCAGCAGGTGTGTTCACGTGGACGATATTGGTCGCCTGCGGTTTCGGTGTGCTTTTACAGACTGCCCCGGTGTTGCTGGGCGCCATGAAAGTGTTCGGGGGGAGCTACTTCTTATGGCTGACGCTTAAGAGTCTTCGGGCTGTGCTATGTCAAGAACAGGTGGCGTTTGATCATTTCCATCACGCAGCGACGGCATGGGCTGGCTTTCGGCATGGCGCGTTGGTTGTCCTGACCAACCCCGCCGCCGCGCTGATGTGGACAGCTATTGCATCGTTTTTGTTTGGCTCTGGTATGACCGCCTGGCAGGTGGCAGGGTTGAGCCCGGTGTTCGCGATTGCAGCTTTCATGGTCTATGGTTCCTATGGTGTCTTGTTTTCAATGAGAGCCGCTATTGCCGCCAATCAAAGGATGTGGCGCGTCACCGAGGCGGTGTTTGCCGGCGTATTCGGGGTGATTGGCGCTTCACTTATATTGAGTGGCATTGGTGACGTGAAAGGACTATGATGTCGAGAGCCACCCCTAGAACCGTCGACGTTGCCCGACCTGTTTCTGCGGACAAAGATGCGTGGATGGAACTTTGGGCGCAATACAACGCCTTTTATGGCCGGAAGGGCGATACCGTGCTCCCAAAGGACGTGGTCGAGGCGACCTGGAGGCGCATTCTGGACCCTGAAAGTTCGGTAGACGGGTTGGTTGCCTTGGTCGGCGGGAAACTGGTGGGCCTTGCCCATGTCGCCTTTCATGATAACCTAATCCAGCTGCAACAGACGTGCTACATGCAGGACCTCTTTACTGCGCCGGACGCGCGGGGCTTGGGCGTTGCGCGCGCATTGATTGATGGCGTTACGCAGCTATGCCGGTCTAGGCAGGTCGGCGACGTTTACTGGCACACGCAGGCAGAAAACACCGTGGCGCGGCGCCTCTATGATCAGCTCGGCAGGGATACCAACTTCGTCGTCTATAGAATGAATGTTGACTAATCGCCTTAGGCACCAACGTGGCGCGATGGGCCGATCAGCATCCCTCTCCGAACTCCTCGCTGACCCAGTTCCCCACCGCTGTCAGGGCGTTGTTTGGCCTATCTTTGGGCCGCACAAACCAGTACCCATAGCTGGCCTTCAACGACACGTCGAAAGGCATGATCAGGCGGCTGTTGGCAATTTCATCTGCGACAAGCAAGGACCGCCCCAGAGCCACACCCTGGTGGTTCAGAACCGCCTGTAGAATTGCGGTATCATCCCCCAACCGTGGTCCAGGCTGGGGCAGAATGGTGCAACCGGCTTCCCGAAACCAAGCGTCCCAGTTTTCTGGCAGATCCCCATGAAGCAGTGTCACGCGCGACAAATCATCCGGATGGGTTATGCTGTTCTGGCGCGCAAATTCTGGGGTACAAACGGGGCTGATTGTCTCATCGGCGAGTTTGACCGCATCGAGGTCAGGGGGCGGGGCGGGGGAGTACCGGATTGCAGCATCAATGCCTTCCTTTGCGAAATCGACCAAATGCCTGGATGCAGTGATGCGCAGGTCAATGTCAGGATGGGCCGTCATGAACTGTTCCAGACGGGGCGCGAGCCAGCGGGCGGCAACCGATGGTAACATGGACAGGGTTACCACGTGATCTGATTGTGCGGCTTCGTTGACCGCTGTCCAGGTGGCTGAGAACGTCTCGGCCAGCTGATTTGCCAGCCGCTGTCCCGCAGGTGTCACCCTAAGCCTTGCGCCATTCCGCACAAATAGTGAAATCCCCAATATCCCTTCCAGGTCGGAGACCTGTCGTGACACACCACTTTGGGTAATTCCCAATTCCGCGCCTGCGGCAGTGAAGCCGCCACATCGGGCGGCTGATTCAAATACCTGCAAAGAACGCAGTGACGGTCTTGCATGACTTGTACGCATAATGAAATCAGATTCTTCTCATTTTGCCAAGTATCTCCTGCCTAGTACCATGAGTCGAGTTGCATATGAAAGGTTCGCTGACTGATGACTGACGTTAACACTGCAAAAGCCGAGACCCCCAGTCGTTCACGCTTGGTTCCCGACCTCCCACTCGTTGTATGGATGGTCGCACTAACGTTGATACTCGGATTGGGCAGCGGCATGGGTTCAGTTGACTTGGTCGCTGCCTATAACCTGGGTTTTGGGCGGGCATTGGGTGAGTTTGCTCTTATCCTCTTGCCTTCATTTACGCTGGCTGCTGCGTTGTCCCGCCAGAATGTCGCCTCCGAAGCGGCAGGACGCGCGACGGCCTTTGCCTCGCCCGTTGCCGGGGCAGGGATGATTTGTCCTGATACCGCTTACGCGGCCCTTTCACCTGCCGCAGGGCGCTACAAACTCGAACTTGCCTTTGGGGCATATGCAGGGTTCAAACTGCTCTATCCAGCGGGTCCACTAATTGTCGCCGCCGGGTTGGGTACGGCTGTCACCGAAGCGGTACCGCCTGTCACATTGCTTTTTGCCGGTGTACTGTTGACAGTGCCGGTGTGGATGACGGGTCTATTCTGGGCGCGTTATTCCAACAAAGCGGTGGAAAGCGCCCCCATTGCGGCTACCGAGCAAACCAGCGCAGGACTTATCCTCACATTTGCCCCATTTTTGGTAATGACCGCACTGTTGATCGTTGGCGGCGTTGTCGGGCAGACGGGCATCGGTATCATTGACTTTCTCCTGATGCCGAAGGGCGCGTTGCTTTGCGCCGCGATCCTGGCGCTGTTGCAAACACCCCATAAAGCAAGGCGCGAATGTTTGGATAGTGCGGTACGGCGCACTGGGTCTCTCTTGCTGGTGATTGGCGCAGCAAGCGCCTTTGGTGGGGTATTGACCATGCTGGTTCCACTAGATCGCCTTGTCCCAAACGGGAGCGGGCTTGTAACCCTGCTGGCGCTGTTTGCCTTGACGGTGATCTTTAAGCTTGCTCAAGGATCGTCGATGGCCACGTTTGCAGCTGTCGCCCCCGTCGCCGCACCTATCGTCGTCGTGAGCGGTGCTGAACCAATTGCTGCTGTCTTTGCCATTTGCCTCGGCTCTTTCATCGCCATCCTGCCCAATGACAGCTATTACTGGTTGGTCCGGCGCGATGCTCTTGAACACGAAACAAGCGAGGCGCGTGCAATCCGCATTCTGACAGGTGGTGCAATTTTGCAAGCCTGCATTGGCATGGCCCTCTTGCTCTCGGTCGTGGCGGTTTGGACATGACCGAGTTGCGCATCGCCAACGAAAGTGATGCACCTTCAATCATCCGGATAGACGCTGAAGGTTTAGCAACGGGACATGCCTCGTTTCGCCAAGAACCTCATGATTGGACCAGTTTTGAACAAGCCTACAGAGCCGAACGTGGGCTTGCCTTGGTTGTATTAGATGATGGGCGTGTTTTCGGATGGGCGGGTGTTAGCCCGACTTCAGCCCGCGAAGTCTATCGAGGCGTAGGTGAGGTCTCAATTTATGTATCGAGAGAGAGGCAAGGCAAGGGTTTAGGCCGGGAATTGCTACTAGCACTCGTTTCAAAGGCTGAGGAGCAGGGCTATTGGACGCTGGTCGCGCAAATATTTCCCGAAAACGAGGCAAGCCTGGCCTTACACGAGGCTTGCGGCTTTAAGCGCCTTGGTGTCCGGTCGAGGATAGGGCAGATGACGTATGGACCGTACGCTGGTCAATGGCGAGATGTCGTCATGTTGGAACGGCGCAGTGATTAGGTTTGTCGCCAAAGAGAGATTGGAGGCCCAAGAAATTGAGCGTCTGTCGACAAGGCTTTTAAGAGAAATGGGTTCTTGATATCTAGCAACTGTAGACATCAGTGCCTTTGCTGGCGGCTCTTCTTGGCATAGTTTTTTGCGGCTTTGAAGCGGTTTCCACAGGTTTCCATGATGCACCATTTTCTGCGCGCGTTTTTGGTTTCGTCGATGAAAAGCCATCCGCAATTGCGCCCCGGACATCGCTTCAAACGTTGAAACTCACGTTGATCGCTCAGGATAGAGAGCGCGGAAATAGTAATGAGGTTGACCAGCGGAACGTGATCTACGGTTAGGTCGTGAGATGCAAGTTGCGATTTTGGGAGCGAAGCGTAATCGAATAGATTGAAGTCCAGCGATTTCTCATTGCCAAGAAACAAGGACCGCAGCTTGGCCCTGAGCGCTTGCAATTCTTCTATGGTGGCAGTTTGGCCGACTTCAGTGAGATTAAGAGCTTCCATCCAAATACGTAGATCCGCCGTGTTCGAAAGCTTCTCATCTATTACTGTGCCGTCGTCCGACCAGTTTGCAGTGTTTACAAAATCGAGCGCCAAACGCCCGCCAATGGGTCGGACGGGTGAAGAAGTACTGTAGGTCATGGCCCTGTCTAACCACTGTAGCGGTTGACCAAAAGTCCAAATGTGATCTAACCTAAGTAATGGTTAGATCAAAGCTGCCCGACACACCCCACCATGCCAACAGCGTCACGCTGACGTGGATAGGGGTTTTGTCTGGAGCCAGGCGCCTCGCGCCTCTGTCTTTTTTTGTCTTTCCATTTGGCGTTGGCTTTGGAGTTGCTGCGATCGAACAGGGGCTGACAGGCCCCCAAGCATTCGTGATGAGTGCGGTCGTTTTTTCAGGTGCGGCCCAATTTGCAGCGCTTGATTTCTGGCCCCATCCGACAAATCTGATCTCCGTTGCATTGGTGATTTTTGCCATCAACGGGCGCCACGTGATTACTGGCGCTGCCCTTGCTCCCTGGTTGAACCAGTTGCCCTTGCACAAGAGATGGTTGGCGCTTGGGTTGCTGAGTGATCCAAATTTCACCGACAGCCACCGTACATTCTAGGCGGGCGAAAAAGACGTCGGCATCCTGCTTGGTGGTGGATTGGTCCTGTGGCTGAACTGGATCTTGGGGACGGCCATCGGTACCTATGCAGGCACCACGGCAGGGTCGCTGCACTCCTTCGGGTTTGACGTTGTGATGGTTTGTTTTTTCGCAACGGTCATGACGGAAAGGTTGAAACACCGATCCGCTATCGCGCCGGCGGTCTTCGCCACGGGTGTCAGCGTGATGACGCTGGGTTGGCTACCGGCGGGTTGGAACATCATCGCCGGTGCACTCGTGGGGGGCGTTGCAGGGGCTGTTCGTGGACAATGATCTGACACTGTGGCTAGCCATCATGGTGATTGCTTTCGTTACGTTCTGCAGTCGAAT
This sequence comes from uncultured Sulfitobacter sp., assembly GCF_947500075.1. Classification (GTDB taxonomy): domain Bacteria; phylum Pseudomonadota; class Alphaproteobacteria; order Rhodobacterales; family Rhodobacteraceae; genus Sulfitobacter. The sequence goes on from NZ_CANMQS010000017.1 coordinate 11,965, forward strand.
TGCGGGACCCGTGTTGATGAGCCGGATTGCCGTTTCTGACAGGATCGAACGATTTCTGGATGCGATGGCAGTGTCCGTTGTTGCTGCTTTGGTTGCCTCCATTATCGCTCAAGCCGGATGGCGCGAGGCGGCGGCGGTTGCGATATGTGCTGTTGTTATGTTGCGCTGCCAGAGCGCGATCTGGTCGATCATGGCTGGGATTTGGTTGGCCGCTGCTTGGTCATCCATCAACGTGTAGTACCGCTAAGCTGTCACTTTGGAATGCGAGGATGAGCGCATGTTCGAGATGCTGCGGCTGCAGCCCGCATTGCCGACATTCGCTGCGCTGCCAAAATCCATGATTGTTCGAACTTACGCATCGCGGACTTTGCCGCCATATGCTTTCCAGCCTTCGCTCAAGCAGCATCAATTCGCGATCGCGGCAAGTTTTTTGTTGCGCTGAAGTGGCTTTCGCCACAGCAGCCATTCAAAGTGGTTCTGGAAGCTCGATTTCAATCCGCTTCTTCGCTCGCAGGCCGCTTGTGCCACGACGGTCTGCAACCACATTGTCAAAGAGCACTTACTGATGATGCGCTGTGCAATAGTGATAGCGGATGATTTTCGCCTACCCGGCTGCGGTAACGTCAATCTCGATCTTGTAATGCGGATGCCCTAACGCCGCGACGACGACCAAAGTCCAGGGAGGAAGGTATTCGCCAACGACGTCACGATGCACCTCAACGTAATCCGGAATATTTTCTTCCCCGACGATGTAGCTTGTGACTTTGACGACATTCGCAAGGCCAAAGGCCTTCTGTTCGAGAATGGCCAACACGTTGGCCCACGCGATTCGGGCCTGTTCTTCAATGCTGTCGGGGCAGGTTCCGTCTGCCCTTTCGCCCAACTGGCCGGAAAGGGTCATCCAGTTGGCGCCCGCATCAATAAAGAAGCCATGCGTATAGTGGCTGGCAGGCGGCGCGATGTGGTCCGGTTTCACTGGTGTAATCATTGTCTTCGTCCCTTTCTGGGTTTTTGTTGCGGTCAAAAGCGGACAGCGCTCCGCTGGAATGAGGGTTCTGGTCAGGTGTGATAGAGCGTCGGGGGCGCTACGGCACACAATGCCGATTTCCTTTCGAGAGTTATCCCAATATCCGTTGTATGGCCCTTTTCATTCCGTCTCAGAGACATGTTGATTTGACACCGCTGCCGCAGGTTGCGGAGGCAGTCCGGAGGGCAGATGGATGGGGATCATCTCACTGCGGTCGAGAGCAGATGGGTCGGTCAGAGTTTCTAGAAACGAAACAAGATCCCGGATCTCCTCCTCGGTAAGCGCAATGGGTGTCAGGACGTTTGCTAAAGCGATACGCTGACGCAAATCGCTTGAGCGCATGACCCAGCTGTCCCGTCGGTCGAAGGCCGCACGCCGACCGGCCTCCAGCGGCGCAAAGCTTAAGCCAGACCCCCGAGATTTCAGGCGTTGAAGACTTGCAAGAGGCGGCAACAAAACCTCTGCCGGATCGAATGCGGTGAGGCTTGTTTGTGGGTCAAGATGATGTCGCACCATATCCTCTAATTTGTCAAACGCACCGCTATGCCCCCAAGGACCGGTCAGTTCAACGTTACGCAGGGACGGCGTGCGGAATGCAAACAGGTCCGCAGGATCGCCCGTAACGCGGTAACGACCCTCGTCCTCAGTTCGAGCCGGCAGGCCGGTCGTTCGCAAGTAGGTCATGTCGCCTCCATGCCCCTTGCCCGGTCCAATCTGAGGCACCGCAATGGCATGAAACTGGTGATCCGTGAGGAGCGGTCCGCTATGGCAATCCGCACATTTGGCTTTGCCATAGAAGAGGTCGGCTCCGTTTTGAGCGGCAGGCGTCAGGATCGACAATTCACCAGTGCGCATTACCGAGTCGAATTGGCTTTGGTCTGACCGAAAGGCGACAGTTTGGAATGCGGCGAGCGCTTCTGCGATGTGGCTGTAGGTGACTTGATCGGGAGATGTGATCTCCGGAAAAGCAAACTGCATCATCTCAAAATAGCTTGTGTGCGCCGCAACGCGCTGCGCCAACTTATTCCATATCGCAGGTCGATCTTCGTGATGTGCAGCGTCCGCAATTGGGTTTTCCCCATATTGCCCTGCCATCTCAATTGGAGAAGTGACCGGGAAGAACGCCTGTGCCGTCAGCACACCAGATATGTTATTGGGCAAATCCCGCCCGGCAGGATTGCGGATCGCAAGCGTCGTGTGAGAGGCATCCAATGCCTCGACCCGACCGTCGTGAAACATCGAGACATAGCCGCGCGCACCAATGTTCCAGAGTGGTTGCGCGTTTCGTGGCACCCTGCCGGTCACAGGATCGGCGGTTGCGCGATCCGGACCCGCGCCGACCCCGCCTTCACCGATACCCAGCGCCAATCCATCACCTGACCCCAAGGCGGGATCATGGCAAGTGCCGCAGGAAATGTTTCCGTTCCCAGACAGAACCGGATCAAAAAACAGGTTCCGTCCAAGTTCTACAAGCGACGGTGCAGGTGCTCCGTCGTAGAGGAAATCCGTGTCCTCAAGTGGCCGCGGAAGTGGGACAGACAGCTGGGTTTGCTCACCAGCTTTCGCTGCAAAGGCCGCTGCCAAAGCCGTAATGGACAACGTAGCCAGTACCGATATGGGTGACATTTTCGAGGCCATGGCACATCTCCAAACTTGGGGACAAATGCAGTTTGTTGAGCGCAACGCTCAAGATTTCGGGCGGTTCTTGAGCTTCTTGATGAGCAGCAGAACGTCGCCTGTGTAGTACGGCGGACACGGATGCAAACGCACGGGTTCACGTGCCACAAGCTGGTACCCAAGCCTCTCATAGAGTCGAACTGCACCCTTGTTCTGGCTGTAGACCTGAATGCTCATTTCCCGGAAGCCGTTTGCCTGCGCCAACTCTTCTGCCGCCGTAAGCAGTTGCGTACCAATGCCTAGATTCTGGCCTTCGGCAAACACAGCCAGAGCATTCACAAACCAAGTATCGACCGACAGTTTTTCCAAAGCGACAAATGGGGCAATTGGTGCAGGCAAATCGTCGGGATTTTCAGCGGGCGCTGCGGTAATCGCATAGCTCAGAACCATGCCAATGGGATAGCCGTACCGATCTGCGACCAATGCGTTTGTGTAAGAGAAGCCGCCCTGCGTGCGCTTGGCCCGCTCGATGCCGATTTCCAGCGGCGTTTGCCCTTCGACGCAGGCGCGGGCCCACAGCCAATTCGGGATGCCTTCACCCGCGAGGTTGATCAGCCTCGCCAGACTTTCTGCATCAGAGGCATCTGCCTGGCGGATCAGAAACGTCGTTTGAATATTCATTTTGAGGGTCCTTTCGAAGATAGCTGGGTGCGGTCGGGGCGGGAGGCGGCCCCGACCGCAAGCGTCAGGCCTTAGATCGACGGGATGACACTGGCATCAAAGACCGGGCCGACAGGCACGCCGGAGTCCCAATCCAGATGGTCATCTTCATCAATGGGGTTTTGGCCAGAGTAAGAAGCGTCTTGGGCTTTTTCCTTGTCCATCGGGTGATCTTCAAACGTGTAGGTCGCGCTCAGACCCCAGAAATCGTTGAAGCCCAACGTGGTCTGGATCAGACCGCCATCAAATTCAGCGTATGGGCCGGTTGCGCCAGTCACGGGGCGCAGGTTGGCCTTGCCGATATCTGCGATTTCAGTGCCTTGCGTAATGATCGTTGCGCCGTCATCAAAGGCAAAGACTTGCCGACTGATGACCCACACACCTGTCGTGGCGTTCCCGGCTTCGCCCACAAAGTAGCCATCGCAAGTCCAGGTGCCCAAAACCAGCTCTGGGAAAACGGGGCTGCCGTCTTCGAGAACGCCGATGACACCATCGGCAAGTGTGCCTTCGGGGTAGATGTAACCCTGGCTGACGAAAGCGTTGCCGTGCGCGGGCATCCCGTTTTCGTGCACGGGCGCTGCCGCCATATGGATACGGGTATGATCTTCGGCCACGTCAAATGCCGTCGGGGCGTCCGCTTGTGCAAAGCTGGTCATTGATAAGATCAGGGCAGAGGAAGAAATTAGTGTTTTCAACATTGGAGTTATCCTTTCAGGGAGAATGTGTTGGGAGTGGATAGAAATCAGGCTGCCGAGCGGGCGTGATCGTGCCCGGCAATGCAGCTCACATGCCGATGATCAGTGCCGCAACAGCCACCAATCACACGGATGTTCGGGAGGAGCGCAAGAAGCTCCGCGCTGAGTTGACCAAGCTCGACCGGATCACCGGCATCCAATACCTCGGCCTCGTCCAACTCGGCATGGCTCATCCGCGAAGCATTGGCGCGAAGACCGCCAATGCGCAGCGTCCATGCCTCAGACGTGTCAATCACATCTCGGAAGTGATCCGGATGGGCACAATTGATCATGTAGTAGATCGGGCCGCCGTTGGTTGCCGCATCGACCTCGGCAATGGCATCGCCCAGCGACTGACCGGACGGCAGACATCCATCAGTTTCCAAGGTGAAGGCAATGACGACTGGGATGTCGATTTCCTTGGCAGCCTGTACAATTCCAATGGCCTCACCGGCATGGGTCAGCGTCATTGCGCTGATCATATCCACGCCTGCCTTGCCCAGGGCATGGACCTGCGGGGCGTGGATAAGCAACGCGTCTTGAGGGGCGAGCATTGTATCGGGTGCGTAAGCATCGCCCGCTGGGCCGACCAGACCGTTGATCAGGATCGGAGAGCCCGAAGTTTCTTGCTGGTCACGGATGTCAGAGACAAAGGCAACGGCACGTTTGTTCGTCTCAATGACCTCCAAAAGGGTCTGCCCCAATGGACCGGCCCAAGCTGTTCCGGCGCGCCACGTCGGTGCATCCAGAATAAAGCCACGATTGGATTGGCGCGCAATGCCGATGAAGCGCTCAAAGTACTCCGTCAGGTCGCGGCGTCCCGGTTCGCAGTCGAGCAACACCGCCGCTGAAAAGCAAGGAAGGTCATATCCCTTCTCAAAGAGCATGTATGTCTCAAGCCCTCCGTCGGAGAGAAAGAAACGTTTGGCATTGGTCAATTCTTGAATACGCATCGAGGTTTTCCTTTGCAGTTGATGAAAAAGGACTAGCCTGAGGCTGTATCGGGCCGATAGTTGCCGCGTGGTACGGTTGCCTGAATCTGTTTTTGCCCTTATTTTCAGCGGCGAAAGCAGCGCCATGATCGGCGCCCGGCCATTGAAAAGGGGTCAACTGGACTCGCAGTACAGTCAGGATGGGATCAATGGATCAAAAAGTTGATACACGCAGCCGAATCCTTAACATTGCAGAGGCGGCGGTTCTCGAAAAAGGGTTTGAGGCCACGTCAATCGAAGAGATCGTGGCCGGGGCCGAAATCTCACGTGGCGGGTTCTTTTATCACTTCAAAGACAAGAACGCATTGGCTCGGGCAATGCTGGAACGCTACATTAATGCCGAAAACGCGCTCTATGATGATCTCTTTGCGCGCGCCCGCGAACTCAACGATGACCCACTTCATTGCATGCTCATAGGTTTGAAGCTTTTGGCCGAGATGCTTGAAGAGATGCCAACAGGACATCCTGGCTGCGTAATTGCCTCAACAGCCTATCAGGATCGCTTGTTTGATGAGGGCGTGCGCGATCTGAACCGGCAGGCTATTCTTGGTTGGCGCAAGCGGTTCCGGGGGATGTTCGAAGAGATAGCGCAGGTCTATGAGCCTCGTGAGGCTGTCAATATGGACGCTCTCGGCGATATGGTGTCCGGCGTGGTAGAAGGCGGCTTGGTCCTGCAACGCGCCCTTCGCGAACACAACAACGCTTCTGAGCAGATCATGCTGTTTCGTACGTATCTGAAACTGCTGTTTGCAGACAAACAGCGACCTTAGGCAGTAGAAAACAGTCATCAGTGCTGTCGAAACTACAGCTATCTTCGTCCTTCCAACTAATCGGAAGCCGTTCTCTCCAGGTGCGATTATTATGGATGTCCAACCGCAACGTCGTAGTGTCACGTCCAAATTTGCGTGGGTGCTGAATTGTCCGTTCTGCGAGCATGCGCCGCGAAGAATCTTTTGGTCTCCTATGGGCTCCAAGGAAACCTTAGCTGCAAAAATCACGAATGGACGGTTTGGGAAACATCGCCTTTCGCTGCACCGCGCACGAACTGGTAACATGCGGGACCTAGTGAGCTTTCGCTGCAGCTGCGCTAGAGTCTGGCCTGCTGCCGGTTTCGTGGACACCGAGATAAGGTGTTTATGAAACTGGAGAATCTAAATGACGAGAAGAATGT
>NZ_CANMQS010000018.1 GCF_947500075.1 uncultured Sulfitobacter sp.
GTACCTAAGCCCTATCACATTCGAGGAGCGAGCTATGAAAGCTTAAGTTGCCGTCTACGAAACCAGCAGCAGGCCACAGGCCGCTAAGGCGTCATATGTCTGGAGCGGCAATCTGGTTGTGTGTGAGGCGATCACCGTGGAGACTGCATATGCGTCGCTGAACATGGAGGCATACCTCAACCAGATCGGTCACGGGATTTGGGGACAGTCCGATTAAGCTTCACACCTTTAGTCTATTCTGAGCGGCCTCACGGTTCATATTATAAAAGCGATCTTGATTTCTGCACCATTCGTGCATGAAATTTTCAACATCCTTGCGCTGATTGGGGTCAGAAAGCCTGGGTTCGTCGCAAACGACATAGTATTCTAAGCCTTGTGCCCCCCATTTCTTCGCAACCTCAGTAATTTCACTATTGCCGTTTTGCGAGCGTGTCACTTCGCTTGGCTTTGTGTGCGTACCAAGCCTGTGTTTTTCAGCCCAGGCCAGATGGCTCTTGTTTCTGGATTTCATATCTGCTGCATGGCCGACCCGGATATAATTCGTAGGTCTGTGTATCTCGGCGTAGACGCCAGGTGCATTCGGCATCTCATTCACGGCCCCGGCCCCCTCGGGGAAGCTTATGTTCAAGGAATAATCGCGGAACTTCAGGGGCGCAGTCATGATTTCACAATCCTCGTTACGGTTTCGGCAGTGGCGGTTTTTAGTATCAATACTTTTGTAGCCAAATTGTGGCCAACCACTGAAACACAATACGGACCTCCTGATCAATTGATGCTCATGGTTTGAAGTTGGCATCTGAGTACTTTGCTCTGAAATGGCCTTGCTGTGAGACGGAGCACATCCATCAACCTCTTGAACTGAACCTTTTTTGATCGACATTCTCCGTTGCCCGATCCAGTCGCACCGTAGTCAAGTGCCGCTCCGCAGTCTCGTCTGTCGCAATTGCGTCGAGCAACTGGATCGGGTCACTCTTCAAGTTTTCACCTCCGGAACACAGCGCTAGGCCCTGCAAATTGTTGCCCCCCTATCACAGGAAAATATGATCCTCCGTTTCCGGAACGATGTCCGGTAGATCATGCCCATCAGCCAGATAGTCGTTCCACAGGACTTCAATACTGTCGTCAACCAGGGCACCGAATGGCAGACGGGTGTGCTCCTTGAGTATGGTCAGTCGTTGCCGAGTGATGTTTGAAACAGCCCGGACTGATAGCTTGGATTGGTGTTTGTTCATGGTGCGAACCTCCTGATTGTATTTACCCGGATTCACGTTTTCACTCCAACGCACCTATATACCCCTGTTGTCGGACGAACGTCGGACATCGCTGGGCCCATTGGGGTCCAGCAATGACAATCTGGGAAAGAGTGACGGAACGTGCAGGAGCAGCCGGAAAAGGTTTTCAAGTTCGATGTTTCCACCGGGTCTACAATGATCCCGGTGAACGTTGTGCGAACCCTAGAATACAACATCATGAATATGCGGGTGGGCGCACACAGCATCGGATCAGCGAAGTGGTTTAAAGCTCTTTTCAAGGCGCTCAAAAAACTTGGCTACAGCGAACTGGACGACATCAAGTGGAAAAACGGGAAACCGGAATTCCTCCGGGACCAGGGGAATATGCTACGGGAACTCTGGTACAAGAGTGGCAAGGGCAACCCGAAGCGTAGACGCCGTGGCGAAGGCCCGAAGTTTTCAAGACGCATTAGGAAGGCAATCGCTCTGTTGCGCGATTGTCCAATCGATAGGGTATCATTTGTTACCGTGGTGGCAGGGTTTGCCCGGTCCAAAGAAGAAGCTCTCCAAATGGTCAGAGATGAAGGGGTCAGGCTGGAAAGATACATCCGTAACCGCTTTGATCGCGCAGTCTTTGTAATGTTCCCGGAAGTCGATGTGGTGATGGCTGGCAAGATACCATTTTACCTTATGCCACAGAAGGGTTGGAAGGATGATATCGATGATGCCATGCAGATATACAAAGTGCATTTCCATGGAGTGATGCATGTTCCCGCAATGGGCCCCAAAAAAGTTGAACATGGTTTTCGGTACACCAAGACTAACCGCAAAACGAAACGCTACAGTGGTATCCAGCAGGTTCGATCATTACCGATGTACTCCGAACTGGGACAGAGCAGTGCCGTCCCGGATGTCCTCGGCGTTGCCGGGTATGCCAACAAGAACCATTTCCGGCCACCTGTGTTGCTCAGAATGCTTGAGGGCTTTGCTGATTGGCTTTGGTTGACTCACAAGATTTATCAGGACCAAAGCCTCGTGATCACTGGTGGTACAACTGATGGTGTTTGGGAATACTGTTCGTATTGCGAAGTCCACTACAGACCCGAGGACTCATGCGATTGTGCACCAGTCGTGGTTCCGATTGATTTCTATGGATTCGATGAGTCAGAACCGGAGCCGGTCAATCCTAGTTCACTCACGGAATCGCAGCCTGATGATCAGCCAGGTACATCTAACATTACTCTAAACTCGGGGTCGCCGTTTCCCTTACTTTCTTGGGCAAAACGAGTGAAAAAAAATATTTCGACGGTGTTCAGTCTGGCGTGGAATTCCATGAAGTCTGGGTTTCGTTCTGTATTTGGTTTGCGACCACCATGAACTGATCTGATGCCCAACAAGTGCGTCCAGCATAGATTATTCAGCGCCTCAAGTCTGCTGAACCCTTCGGTGTGTCTGTGATGTTGCCGCCAAAAATGTTGATGTAAATACTTGCTTGAAAGCGCGCAATCTATGCGGGAATAGTGGTGATCAACCACTATTCGAAAGGCACATATTTGGAAACGGTTCGTGAGTACAAGAACTGCGTGGTCCACCTCATCGAGCGTACTCAGGTGGTTGATGGAATACGGCAGATCCACTTCGATTGGAAAGCTGTTCACTACGGCAAAGAAATTGGCGGCGATCACGAACTGGATAAAGCAACGGCATATGCCGCTGCATGTGCAGCCTGTGACGTCCATCTGTCTCAACCGTATCGCTTCCCGGTCAACTTCGTGGGTTATTATGATGCAGTTGCTGGTGATGTGGTCACACAGGAAGGCGAATATCTGGGCCGCTGGGAGATCGATGAAAACGATCACCCATCATTTTTTCCGGATGGTGAAGATGAGCCGATGTTCTTCGAGATGAACTTGGGTAACCTGGCTCGGAAAGTCTCCGATTGGTACGAAGACGGTGACTGATCAATCCAATGTACCATGAGACTATAGCTGCCAAATACTGGCCACAATGATCTGGTTAAATTCTGCGGAGACAGAATTTTGGTGATGATTCATGGACAACATCGATTGGGATGACCGCGCATTTTATGACGATGGTGAATGGGTAACCTGGACCGAAATCGACGAATAGCTTCGATTCAAAGAATGGGGAGCGAAGTACCCCGACGCGATACGGTCGATGATCCCATATTTTGAAAACCTGATCTCCTTGGCAGAGAGTTATCATTACGAGACCGGCCTGCATCTGGCTGTTTACGGCGATGTCGGTGAACTTTTTGGTGCAATCACCTATGGTATCAAACTGAACAAAACCTATGCCCAGGGATCGGATGGACGACTTGGAAACGACCACATTGAGGTCAAGACGATAACCCCCTTTAAGAACAAAGATGAGGTCCTGGTGGACACCAATGGCAACTTCAACAAGCTTCTGGTGGTAAAGATCAATGAGGCATTTCAAGTTTCAGGAAGAATGATCGACCGCAAAGAGTTGCCCAAGCGTTCAGGAAGGTACCTGCGTGTCAAATGGGCCGATCTGCCTGCTCCGACACAATAAGCGTTTATCAGAACGTACCCAGGCATCCTGATGAGGGCTGTCGGGTGTACTGAACCAGTATTCATAAAACCCACTGGGAAATGCGTATCATCGGTTACTGATTTCTATCGATTTTTCGTTCCTGCCATTTGTGTTCACAAAACAGATGGTTCGTGAACACCCGGAAGAATTGCGATGTCTACATGAGCGTAGTTTTTACCCCAGAGTTTAATCCCCAAGCTCGTCGGATGCAGAGCACTTACCCACTACCACACTCACCGAGTGGTTCCTGGCAACCATCGATACAGCGTTGGCACCGACACACCCACAGCCGCAGCGGCGTCCTTGACCGCCGTGCCTTTGGCCAGCAACTCTCGCACTGCGTTGAGCTTATCTTCCGTCATCTGACGGGGACGACCACCGACCCTTCCCTTTGCTCTGGCCGCGTTCAGCCCAGTTTGGGTTCGTTCCCGGATCAAGTCACGTTCAAATTCAGCGATTGCGGCCACAACATGAAATAACAGGCGACCACCAGGTGTATTGGTATCGATGGCTTCGGTGACGCTATGGAACCCGATATCCTTTGCCTTGAGGTGGTCCATGACCTCGATCAGATGAGGCAAGCTTCGTGCAACCCGGTCAAGCTTGTACACCACCAGTGTATCATCTGAGTTGGGACGGAGGTAACCCATCACCTCGGCCAACACTGGCCGATCTCTCTTTGCCCCCGATGCAGTTTCGGTGAAAATCTTCTCGCACCCTGCCGCCTTCAATGCGGCAATCTGGCCGTCGTAGGTTTGTGTGTCCGTGCTGATCCGTGCATATCCTACCTTCATCGATCCTCCTTCTCGAAACTCATGATGTCGATACCAGGAACACCGATTCGTTTCGATATGGGGTATTGATAATATTTGAGTGTGGTTTATTGAGGCAACACAATCATTCAAGAAAGGTGGTATCGAGAACTCGAAAATGACCGTTATCAATAACAATGGTGAAGTGCCGTCAAAAATCACATTTTCACGTAGAAGTTGATCGAGGACCTGATATGGTGGAGTCCAACCTACCAACCACAAATTATGGACTATAAAGTTGACCGAGGAAGAGCGTCGAAATTATTTCCCCGGATCATGGAAACTTCACAGCGATGATATCAGAGTAGTAAGAAAAATTCGCCTTGATGCCTCTCGACTACGTAGAAGGGTAACGCAAAAGCCAATTGGCCAGACATCTCGACCAGCAGGCAAAGCCGACAAGGGGCGTCGCAGACAAATGTCCAACCGCCAAGCCCGAAGGAGCCACGCGAAAAAGTTGGCTCGTAATTATATTCGAAAAGCCAGAGGGCCACGGCAACTCACACGTGAAGAAGCGTCTTTGGAGTTCAAGTATCGGCAATCAAATCTCCTGGAACACATGGTTTCGAACCGGGAGGCGAAATACTCTGAATCTCCCCTGAACCGCAAAAAGAAGGGACATGTCGCCGTCGAACTCAGAGACCTTTCGTTTACCCACAATCCTCGTCAGACCATGAATAAACTCGGTGATCTGGCTGATCGGGAGTGTGACTCTTTTGGCATCAACATCGATTTCCATGATGATTTTTGCCTAGATGTCGGCCCTTACTTACTTCTGTCGGTGATGAAGAAACAGATGACTCCTCTGTTTTTGGGTGGCGAGATTTCGAAACCCATGAGCAAGGTTTTGCACGCATTGGAACTTGACCAGGAAATGGGTATCGAGGTTCCACTCGCCGAAGATCGGCATGAAGACGTTTTTCCATTTCCAGTTCATAGACGGCGAATGTCTGGGACATCAGAATCTGAAACTCGCTTCATCGATCAGCAGTCACACGAGAAGGTTGCAGCAAACTTAAACGAAGCAATTGACCATTGGCTGCGCGTCACAACCGATCAGCGATTGAACTTACGAGGGCGAAGAATAGTCCTCAGGCTGGTCACGGAGACATTGGACAATGCCGAGAGACACGGTGACATGCAACGCAATGAAAATGACGGGGACTGGATCGTGGCAGGTTTCATGGCAAGGAGGGAGAATGACGATCATGAGTACTATCGATGTCATCTCGCATTCTTGAGCACGGGCACCACGATAGAGGAAACGATATTGACTGCACCTGAGCCTATTGCGACCAAAATGGAGGAATATGTCCACAGGCACAGAGGTTCGGTTGGATCACGCCAGCAGTCTCCCAAGCATCTGCGGACGGTTTTTGCCATGCAAGATGGCGTCACACGATCTGCAACAGCGTCCGAAGAAAAACGAAATGGCACCGGCTTTCAGGATATCCTAGAGTTTTACTCAGATTTGGCAGGGTCCGACGCTGCGATGTCCGATGCATCCATGGCTGTTGTCTCAGGCACAACTTGTGTTCTGTGCAATTCCGCTTATATGCATGGGGTAAGAATGTCGGGTGAAGACTCAGAGCGTGAGTTGTGGTTTAATGAGACCAATGAGCAGTCATCCCCTCCAGACGCCGGGAACGTTGTTGAACTGGACCGGTGCCTTAAGGGGACGTTAATCACAATGGCGTTTACTCTCGACCTCGATTACCTGGAGAGGACTGTTGACCGTGCAAATTGATCTTTCTGAACTGGTTGGTGACGACGGAGTCGTTCTCGCTGGTATGGAACGTGGTACTGCGGCTAGGAACCTGTTTGTGCTGGATTCCTTGGATTCGGGGGCCGATGATGTTGTAATTACGGCTCCTGAAAACCTTGAGGCAATATCTCCATCGTTCGTACAGGGTTTCCTAGCTGGATCACTAAGGCATCTGGGTGAAGATGGACTCCGGTCCAAGTATCGCTTCGAACTGAACGAGCTTCTCCTTGAGGATATCGCCGGAGGCATCAAGCGTCTGCTAATGAAGCGTAAAATTGCGGGCCTTGACTAAAGTTGAGTGATCCAAGCAGCGGAAGTATATGGTCGAATCCAAGCCTTTACATTTCAATAGCTGCATTGGCTATATCAGCGATTCAAGCCATCCGGTCAATTCGGAACGACGCACGGAACAGGCGACGCATCGAATTCATCGAGTTCATTGCAGGTGAGTTTGCCAAGATTGATGCGGTGTTCGATGCGCTGGAAACAAAACTCCGGAAGGCTTCGAAGCAACCGGCCATTGACAGCAGCGACATCTTGGAAGTCGCGGTTCCCGCCTTGCGCGTTTCAAGCAGAGCAATGACCGACGTTTCAACTATGCCCGCAGTGTTGCAAGACTTGCTTCCGGAATCCGGCGTTGACGAGTTGGATGAAATATTGGCGATGGCGGACGAAGGCGTCTTCGATGGGCCAAGCCGGAGTCTCCATATTAACACCGCATTAAACATTGTTACCCGGGTGGCGGCAAAATGCGCGACCACAAAACGTGTTGTTCAATCTACACATCTTAACAAGTAATGCGTCAAAAATTGATACAACAGGGCGTTACTTCGATGCAAAATCGAAGCTGATCTATTTTGCTTGTGATCTATGTCATTGATTTTAAATAATCATTCTCTTCCGAAGGTTTGATAAAGACTTCGGTTCCAGTGTCTGTCACATCACGGGTGAAACAGAAAAGCTGTGTATGTGAAAACGCTGTCACAGTACGGGTTGGGCACATTTAATGCCTAGGTTAGTGCCGTTTGGGTGTTGAGCCTAGCTTGAAATATTCCAATGCATTGACAATAAACACTTTTGCCAATACTTCTTTGAAATAATAATTGGATTGGCAAAAATGAGTGACATCATTCAGTTAGACGGCGATAGTATCCGTGATACCGTGGATGCCAGAGACCGTTATGAGCTTCTTCGCCGTGCCCAAGCTGATGCAAAGCACAGCTACGGTGGCTCGATGAAGTTTGAGCTTCGTGGAGATGCTGAATATCTCATCCGCCGTCCATACTCCAGTTCCACAAGGAAATCATTCGGTCGCCGCAGTCCAGAAACAGAGGCTAAGCTGGACGCATTCCTGACAGGCAAAGCCCGAGTTGAGGAGCAGATAAACAGTCTCCGGACCCAACTGGAAGATCGGGCACCTGTACTGCGAGCCCGAGGACTGGGACGTGTTCCGCTCTTGACGGCTCGTGTCATCCGTAAACTGGATGATCTTGGCTGGCTTGGAACCTCTTTGATCGTGCTCGGCACAAACGCATTGTTTGCTTACGAAGCAAAGGCGGCGGTCCGTATCGAGTCCGGCCTGTTGGCGACGGGTGATGTTGATGTTCTTTTCGATGCGCGGCGACGCCTGGTGATGTCAGGAGATACCAATGAGCGTGGATTGATCGGGGCACTTCAAAAAGTGGATCGATCATTTCAAAAGGCAGGAGGGCGGACCTATACCGCTGCCAACAGGGATGGCTACATGGTCGATCTGATCGAACCTCAGGATCATGGGAGGATCATGAGAGAGGGGCAGGCCCGGTTGTCAGATGATCCGGACGACTTGGTTGCGACGACTACGGACAGCAGCCGCTGGCTCTTGAACGCCCCAAAATTCGAGGCCATCGCATTTGATGAACGTGGCCTGCCAGTCCGCATCGTGACGCTTGATCCACGGGTCTTCGCTTTACAAAAACAATGGATCGTCGAGAATGATCCAACCCGTGATCCTGCCAAACGTGTTCGGGACGAGAAACAAGCCGAGGTGGTGGCCCGCATCGCAACCCACCACCTCGGCATGAAGTTTGATGATACAGTTTTGAGTGGACTACCACGGTCATTCCGTGATCTGGCCGATAAGTTGACGGCTGGCGGTGAAGATACCTCCGTGGATTGGTGATGATCGGAATGATTTGTTTCCGACGAACGTTCCTGATATTGTTTAGATAGCGGTTCAACAGATTGCTTGACCCGGCCAGGACCGGTGGGACAGCTTCGTTACATCTAATGTAATTCTACCGCGTTTAAGCATGTCCCACTTTCACCTAAGTCTTTGAAATAGATGAATTGGTGAACCCCGCCCCCGGGCACCAATTTCCAAATTTGATGCTGACAGAGCGCCTAAGGCCTTGAAAGGGAACGCTATTTTCGTGGTTCTAGCACCCTCTTTTCTGCAGTATTTGATGCGGTCAATAAAGGCCAGTTTAAGCACAGTACGGCGCAGTTCGACATGACCTGTATCCCATAGTTTAAAGGGGTTTGAGAGGAATGTGAGGGCTGGTTCTAGTTTTTCTTGAAAGGTCCCTTTCGGTTGAGTCTGTCTTTGGATTTGCTCAGCCAAAATTGCTTTGCGGCGCTCCAGAGTGATGATCTCTCCCTCGTAAACAGGCACCACTGCGGCGCTTTGCGCATTCATAATGTGCCCGACCAGAGTTTCAACGCGCTTGTCCATCTCACGCAGTTTCCGTTTAGCATCTGCCTGGAGCGATTTGGCTTGCTCATGTCGCATATCCCAAACACGCTGAAACATCGCGATCGCAACAGCCTTGAGGTTTTCAGTTGGTTCAAGGGTTTTGATCAGTTCTCCCACATCGCCTTCAATAGTATCACGCTTGATGGACTTCCCGTAGGCTTCGCACCCTTTGGTTTGGCACAAATAGTATGCGTAGAGCCCACCGTTGCCCTTTGTGAACGAGGACCTGAACGGTGCGTCACAGCATGCACATGCTGCGATGCCGCGTAAAACGAATTCGTTGCCAAGGTTTTTGCGCCTCGGAGCGTAGGCTTTGCCTTCTCGGCGGGCCTGAACTCTCTCTAACGTTTCGAGCGAGATAAGTGGTTCGTGCTGAGCTTTACTCCAGCTGATCCCGTAGTGCTCCGAACAGATGTGACCTGTGTAAAGAGGGTGCGTGAGCATATCGACGACACGTTGTTGGGTGATTTTTCCTGTTCGTTTGCTACGGGGAAACTCCGGGATCGTCCCGAGGAACCGTGTCACCTCAGCGACGGTTCTGAACCGGCCGTTCGCGTAACCCTCGAAAGCTTCTTTCACGACCTCGTCGAGTGGCGCATCGGGAAACAGAACTTTCCCACGCCCTTTGATCTCAACGTACTTGTAGCCTACGGGTGCGTTATGCACCCAATAGCCATTTTGCATCCGCGCTTCCATCTTTTGGGCGGTCTGCCGTCCATTCTGCTTACGCTCTAGCTGACCTTGAGCCGCGACGATGGTTTCAAAGAATTCGCCTTCGGGTGTGTCGTCAAAGCGGAAGTTTAGGCATTTGATAGACGCTCCGCGATCCCGCAGGGTTTCCCGCAGATCGATGTGGTAGCGGGTAGAACGGGCGAAGCGCTTGGGGTCATCAAAGATTATTGTGAAATCTTCGTCTGGCTGTGCATCGAGATAGGCCAGCAACGCGGCAAGTCCTGGTCGTTTCTTGAAATCGCCCCCGCCTGAGATCGTATCCGGAAAAACCATTTCAACTGAATAGCCGTTTGGCCTGCTGCTGGTTTCGTAGACGGCAACTTAAGCTTTCATAGCTCGCTCCTCGAATGTGATAGGGCTTAGGTA
>NZ_CANMQS010000019.1 GCF_947500075.1 uncultured Sulfitobacter sp.
GTCGCTTGTTGGCCATGTGTCTCCTCCGTTTTCCTAAACATAGCGGAGGACCAATTCAGTGGGGGAGGGTCACAGGTGCGACCGCGACGGCCAAGCCGAGAAACGTTTGTTTGATCATTTGAGTTTTCCTCTAGTTAGATCGGGCATTTAGTTCGTCGTGATACTGGCGAAGGTCATCGGGCCAAGTTGACTTGATGAAGGACAGCACCGCAATGATCTCGTCATTGCTGAGCACGCCGTCATAAACAGGCATCGCGGATGGAGGCGCATTCTCCATCAGACCGGCAAGCCCATATTTGGTCAAGGTGAAGAGTGTTTCGTCATCATGGTGCCAGGTATGTCCCGACGCATCGTGCGGCGGTGCTGGTAGCAAACCATCCTCGCCACGCATCCGCCAGTTCGGTTGTCCCTCCAGCCGCGCACCGTGGCAGGCAGCACATTGCGCCGCATAGATATCGTGGCCCAAGGCGACCACTTCGACGTCGTTGGGCGTCAATAGACCGACAGCTTCGGAGGGTCGGACCAGAACGAACGCCGCCGCGACTCCGGCGAGCGCAAGCCCGCCGGTTAGCAAAACTGCTTTGCGACTTACCATTAGGTCTCGAACGGCTGAGCGGTACCGGCGCGATAGTATACCGTGCCGGTACCGGCCTCTCCACCAAATGCAATGACGTCGTAACGGGCGGATGGGTCATCGCCCATGCCTGGAGAGCCCATAGGCATGCCCGGCACGGCAAGCCCAGTGATGTCCGGGCGATCCTGCAAGACTGCTTCCAATGCTTCGAACGGCACATGCCCTTCGAAGACATAACCATCCGCTTCAATGGTGTGACAGGAGGCGAGTTCAAGCGGGATGCCGCGTTCTGACTTCTGCGCCTCTGGGTCGATCAGTTCCTCGACAGTGACAGCGTAGCCGCGTGCGCGGGCCAAGTCAGCCCAGGCGTGGCAACATCCGCAGCCAGGTGAGGCAAGAACGCGCATAGGCGTGCCTGCGCGCACAGGCAAAGCAGCCATCACAAGAGCAGTTGCGGTTAGGGTGGTGAAGTGACGACGTGTGATCATGTCTGTCGGTCCTTTAGTTTCAAAGTTGAATGGATTGCGGGCAAGAGCTCGTTACCGTTCAAACTTTCGGAGGACCTGTTGGGACAGCCAGCGACAGCATTGAAAAATTGGAATCAGCGTACAGCACAGGGTTGGCCAAACTGTTTGCGGGATTGACTGGCGAAATCGCCGATGTGGTCACAAGATCACCAAAACAGGGCGTTGATCCCATGCCACTTGTGGTGTCGCAACAATCCGCAAATGCCTTCTCAGCGTCATCCAATGGATCGCTGTCTATCATTTCGGCGTGGTGGTCAGCGTGATCTGATCCGTGGTTCAAGCCATGCATTACCGACGCGGTGGATGCACCGGCGAATGCAACAACAAGAATGATCGACAGAACCAAGCGAAACATGCCCAATACCTACTGGGGGTATATGGCTTTGACAAGTCACGAGGATGTGTCGCCGCAACCGAGCTTAGTTGCATCCGTTATGACTGCGCCACATGTCCGGGTCGTGCCCGTCTGGTACAGAGGCGCATGGATCATCTGAATAACCGCGCAAGACTGAGTACCTGCTGACTTGGGCATCAGTCAGCAGTGGCAATGTCAACAAATGAGCATTCAGATGAACGAGGCGGAGGGCTGCCCGCGCTTGCCCCGCTTCAGTAACCAGCGGTTCAAGCGCCTCGGCATCTGGCGCTCCTTGTTGAAAGGCTGCGTCCAGCGCTTGTTCAGCTGCGACGAACCGCTCCCCGGCAGTTATGGCGTCTGCTTGCATCTGCGCTCGGATCGCCTCGATGTCGTCGCGCTGCCGCTCGCTCAGCCCGATTTGATCCGCTAGTTCGAGAAGGTGCGTTGGCCCTGGGACACCATTGAGTTCGGCTGCTCGCGCAAGTCCCCATCCGCCGCCGCGCGCGATTTCTTCCAAGTCTTGTTCCGAAAGAGACTTAATCAGGCGCGTTTCTTCGCCTGCGTAAACCGAAGGCGTCGATCCATAACTTCCATCATGGGTCTGAGACAACGCGACAGCGGGCAAAGCCATCATAAGAAGTGCGACGTTTGCTATACGCATTGTTGAAGTCCTTGTTCGATCCAGCGTTGGGACCAAGGTATTGCATGACGCGGGTGAAACTGAACATGATAGAAATCATGTCGGAATATTGGGCTCACTGTTTTGATGGCGCGCCAGAACGCTCGCTGCATGAAGGCGAAACGCTCTTTCGTCGAGGCGATCAGGTTGAGTGGGCGTTCCTCGTCCGTGTTGGACAGATTTCCCTTCGACGAGCGCTGAAAGATGGCGGGCTTTTGACCCTGCATACGGCTAGTGCAACTGAACTCGTAGCCGAAGCATCGCTCTTTGCAGATTGCTATCACTGCGACGCTGTTGCTGAAGTTCCGGCAACGGTTTCTTTGGTTTCCAAAACCGAACTGAAGGGATTGCTTGAGAATTCTGCCTCATCAGACCAACTCTCAGTCAAAGCATTTGAAAGTACAGCGAGAGAGCTACAGAACCTCCGGACTCGGATTGAGATAATGCGTTTGCGGAAGGTGGCCGATCGCCTGGACGCCTATCTCGAGCTTTACGGTTCGCCGGAATTAGGCGGGTGGGTGCGTGTCGCTGATTGGATCGGGGCGTCGCCTCCAGCGCTCTATCGAGAGCTAGCAGAACGGCGGACGAAGAAACCCGATCTTCTGTGATCTGTTAGCGGGTAACTAGAAATTTCAAATGTCTGCTTTTGGGAAGCCGCACCGCAGCATCTGTTGCTCAAGCGAGAGTCTCCTTCGGGCCGTCTTGGCATTTTCGCTCTTAGGGATGGTCCTCGGCTGCCCTTGATGCCGGAGTGCCCGCCACTGCGAGGATTTTGATAGCGTTCACTCTTTCTTCAGCTGGGTGACATCGCGATTGCACGAGCGGTGGCCGGCCGTGCCACGTTTCGCTCTATCCAGGCCATAACGTTGGCGTGGTCGGTGAGGCGTTCGTCTCCGATAATTTGAGCCATGCCTGCCCATGGGACCGCCGCCATATCGGCAATGGAATAGTCTCCAGCGATGTAGCTCCGGCCTTCCAGCTGCCGATCAAGAACTCCGAACAAACGGATGGCTTCGTTCATGTACCGGGTTTCGCTGTATGGGACCTTGTTCTTAAGGCCGCGAAAGTGATTGACCTGACCCATCATGGGGCCCAGACCACCCATCTGCCAGTGCAACCATTGGGTCACTTTCCAGCGATCCTCGGCGGTCTCTCCGCCAAACATGCCCACCTTTTCCGCGAGGCACTGCAAAATCGCACCTGACTCCATCAGGCTAATACCCGTTTCATTGTCGAGGATCGCGGGGATTTTCCCATTTGGCGAGACTTTCAGAAAGTCTGGCTCATGCTGCTCGCCCGCGCCGATGTTCACCCACTAAATCTCGTAGTCGAGACCCATTTCCTCTAAGGCAATGGCCACTTTGAACCCGTTGGGTGTGCTGCAAAGAAATGCGGTAATCATGCCTTCTTCCCATCCAGCCTATGCAATTTGACAGCCTCGGCCGAGGCAATCAGGGCCTCCTTAACGGGGATGAACTGAAAGCCAAAGGTTTTCTCTGCCTTGGCCCCTGAGACAGCGAGTGTACGGCCGACGTTCCCAAGCACAGCCTTCACGTCTTTGGAGAACAGACCCATAACGCGCAGCAGCCACAAAGGTGCTTCCCGGCCTGGTGTCTTGAGATCTGCATCCCATCCCTTCAGGAACGCGCCGAGTTGGAGGAAGCTATATGTGCCACTGGCAGCAGCGAAGCGCTCGCCTTTGGTGGCCTCGAGCTCGATGGCTGCGACGTGCATGCGCGCCACGTCGCGCACATCTACCGCCACCATGTCCATCGGCGGGGCCATCGGGACCTTTCCGGTCATCAATTGTTCGACCAACTCGAGCGATGTGCCGAAGCGCGCATCCATTGGCGGTCCGAAAACGGCGCCAGGGTTGATAGTCGTCAGGACGATATCGGGGTTCTCAGTGACGAAGTCCCACGCCGCCTTTTCCGCCAGCGTCTTGGAGGCTTCATAGGCCCCGACGGAGGGATCGTCCGGGCTGGTCCAGTAAGTCTCATCCGAGGGGGTCATCTTCGGCTTGTTTGACTGCTTGTAGATGGCAGCGCAGGACGACGTCAGGATCACCCGCCTGATCCCGGCGTCCTTTGCCGCGCGCAAAGCGCGCAGTGTGCCATCGACGGCGGGGCGAATGAGCTCTTGAGGGTCCTTCGGTTCGCCTGCCGGGAACGGGGAAGCCGTATGCATCAGCACATCGCATCCCTGAAGGGCCTCTTTCCAACCTGGATCTTTGGTCAGGTCGAGCGTAGCGAACTCCAGCTTTGCGCTAGGAAAGAGACCCTGCAGCTCGGCCTGGCGCCTGTCGGAACGAACCGAAGCACGCACGTCGTATCCTTTTTCGAGGAGCTCGCGCAGAATGTGTTTGGCTATGAAACCGGACGCGCCGGTGACAAATACTTTGGTCATTTGAACTATCCTTAGGAAGTTTGACGAAGCGGCGCGCGGTTCTGCGCCTTCTGCTTATTCGGAAAGAGCTTCTATCAGTAGATCAGAAAACAGCCGCGTGCTGTGCTGTTGTTGGCCGGTGATCAATCGACCATCGCGAATTGCATACGGCGCGAGTGGACCGGCAGATTCGAAGTTGTGGCCTGCTGCTGGTTTCGTAGACGGCAACTTAAGCTTTCATAGCTCGCTCCTCGAATGTGATAGGGCTTAGGTA
>NZ_CANMQS010000020.1 GCF_947500075.1 uncultured Sulfitobacter sp.
AGAAACCATTGTCCAGATGGACCAAAGGCCGATCATGCACTAACAATCAAATTGGACCACTCAAGTGGGGCTGATCATCCCCGACAGCGGCATCTTCAACTTCGACAAGATGGACGCGGACGTAGACATCAAGGATGTGATCAACATGGCAGCTGATGCAGTGGACAACTCCACCTTCCTGAAGTCCACAAGCCTCGAAGACGTCACCAACGAAGCGCGGGCCTATCTGGCTGAGAGCGTGGACGTGGACCCCAACGTGATCGACGCATCGCTGGCCCAGATGGCTGGCAACGCGGAGAAGCAGCGGGCAATGGTCGTGGCTGGTAAGGCTCTGGTCCAATCCCTCGCGGGTGAGGTGGAGCGGCTGGCCTACGTGATCGACGCTGGCGATGCTGGCAAGGAGGTCTACGAGAAGTTCATCCGTATGCAGGCACGTCTGGTGGAAACCTCAGGGAACCTGAAGGCAACCATCACAGGGGCAGCTCAGGCGACCTCTGCGGGGCGTATCCGTACCTCGGACTGGCTGACTGGTCAGGAGCTTTCCAAGGCTGACATCATCAAGCAGATCGACGAGAACATCGCGGGAGCTGGTGGCAGCACTGGCATCGACGACATGGCGCGGGCGATCATCCTCAACAAGGCGAGTAAGGGTGGTGCCAACGGCATCTTCAAGATCGCTGAAGGGGCCACTGGTCCTATGCGTGTCATCAACGAGGTCTGGATCAACGCGATCCTGTCAGGACCCAAGACCCACATGATCAACATCATCTCGAACGCGGGCAACACAATGCTGTTTCCTGCTGAGAAGATGCTGGGTGGTGCGGTGTCGATGGACCCAGCGATGATCAAGGAAGGTGCGCGGCAGTACGCTGGCATCGTCATGGCGGTGAAGGACAGCATGAAGCTGGCGGGACAGGCCTTTGTGAAAGGGCGCAACCTGCTCGATCCTGAGGCTGCGATCCTTGAGGCCAACGGCAACGACTTCCGTGCGATCCGCTCGAACAGCGACAACGCAGCTGTGCGGGGTCTGATCAACGGCATTGGTGAGGTCATCCGCTTCCCTTCACGGGGGCTGCTGACAGCTGATGAGTTCTTCAAGCAGGTCAACTACCGTTCCGGCGTCTACGCTGATCTGGTGGCTCAGGCGAACGATCTGGTGGCTGCTGGCAAGCTGAACCCAAAGCAGGCGGGCAAGTACATTGCTGATCGCATGGAGACAGCTGTCGCGAAGGACGGGTCTGCACGTTCACCGCGTCATATTGAACGTGCACGAGAGGTGACCTTCACGCATGAATTGGGGACAGGTGACGGACAGTTTGGAAAGCTCTCAAAGGAAATCCAGAACATGACCAACAGGCACCCGGCGCTCAAGCTGATCCTTCCGTTCGTTCGGACACCGACCAACATTATCAAGGCCAGTGTGCAACGGACCCCGGTCCTGCGCCGTCTGTCCAGCACCCTTAACGCTGACCTCAAGAGCGGTGATCCCAAGCGGGTCGCGGCAGCTCGCGGCAAGTTGGTTACAGGGAACCTGATGTGGGGCGCGGCGATCATCGCGGCTCAGGAAGGGAAGATCACAGGCTCCGGCCCGACAGACCCGCAACAGCGCAAGCTCCTGATGGAGACCGGCTGGCGTCCCAACTCCTTCGTCATCGACGACGGCAACGGCGGCAAGCGGTATGTCGAGTACGCCCGCCTCGAACCCTTCTCCATGTTCCTCGGCATTGCTGCTGACGTGACAGAGATCGGCGGACAGGTGGGAGAGCAGGAGCTGGACGACCTCGCAGTGGCGGCACTGATCGGCTTCACCAACAACGTGACATCCAAGACGTACCTTCAGGGCCTCTCGGACACGTTCGCGGCGCTGAGCGCACCTGAGCGCAACTTGCAGTCACTGATGAACCGCTACGCTTCCAGTATGGTCCCTTACTCCTCTGCCCTCCGTGAGGCGCGGAAGTTCAAGGACCCGGCTCTGCGGGACGTGCGGTCGATGCTCGACGCGATCAAGAACACCATCCCCGGCTACTCCGAGACGATCCCGGCCAAGCGCTCATGGATCACCGGACAGATCATCCACTACCCCAAGGGCTGGGGCGCGGACATGGTCTCTCCCCTCGGTGAAGCGTTTGCTTCCGCTAACCCGATCACTGCAGGCGACTGGAAACAGGACCCTGTGCTGGACGAGCTGGCTGGCCTCGACTTCGGTCTCTCTGCGCCCACGCGGAAGATCAAGGGGGTGGAGCTGGATCAGAAGCAGTACGAGCGCCTGCTGGAGCTTCACGGCACTGTCCGCTCTGGCCTGTACACCATGTACCAGCGGCTGGAGAAGCTCTTCGAGAGCGACAGCTACAAGCGCCTCCCCACAGAGTGGCCTGCTGCCGGTTTCGTGGACACCGAGATAAGGTGTTTATGAAACTGGAGAATCTAAATGACGAGAAGAATGTT
>NZ_CANMQS010000021.1 GCF_947500075.1 uncultured Sulfitobacter sp.
CTTTGGTCGCTTGTTGGCCATGTGTCTCCTCCGTTTTCCTAAACATAGCGGAGGACCAATTCAGTGGGGGAGGGTCAGTGGTGCTCGACAGCCAAGGTGATCTCATCCGCAATATCGCTAGTCTGAAAGAGTTTGCGCCAGACGGTCCACTGCATGATCGCGTGGTCATCATCGACCCTACCGACGTTGAATATCCGGTGTCGCTCAATTTGTTTGATGTGGGTTTGGAGCGATTGCAGGAATATCCGCTCTTGGAGCGAGAACGCCTCACAAACTCGATCCTGGAGCTCTACGACTTCGTACTTGGCACGCTTCTCGACGCCCAGATGACGCAAAAGCAGAATGTTATCTTTCGGTACGTCACGCGGCTGATGCTGCATATCCCTGACGCCACCATTCATACGCTGCGCGAGCTGATGGAACCGGGTAGTGAGGTGAAGTTCGCCGGTGACATCGCCAAGCTCGAAGGCACAGCCAAACACTTCTTTGAAACTGAGTTCTCAGGCCGAGAGTTTGAGCAGACCAAAAAGCAGGTATTGCGGCGACTGTGGGGTATTCTTGAAAACCAGACCTTTGAGCGAATGTTTAGCCATCCTCGCTCCAAGCTCGATCTCTTCTCTGAATTGAATGCGGGCAAGGTGATCTTGATCAACACCGCCAAGGATTTGCTGAAGGAACAAGGCAGTCAAATCTTTGGCCGGTTCTTCATTGCGCTGATTGCTCAAGCAGCGCAGGAACGAGCGACGCTGAAAGAACGCGACCGCATTCCAACCCTCGTATATATCGACGAAGCCGCTGACTACTTCGACCGCAATATTGGCCTCATTCTGGCGCAGGCGCGGAAATACAAGGTGGGGATGGTCTTGGCCCACCAATACCTCGGGCAGCTTGAACCCAAGCTGCAGGAGGCGTTTGCGGCCAATACGTCAATCAAGTTTGCGGGTGGTGTCTCAGCCAAAGATGCGCGGTCATTGGCTCCTATGCTATACACCGATGCCAGCCTGATAGAACGCCAACTAAAAGGCAGCTTTGCGGCCTATGCGCGTGGCGTATCGTCTGGTGCGGTGCCGCTTTCGTTTCCACTTGGTTTCCTCGAAGCCAAAGAGCGGATGGAGCAGTCTGAAAGCGAAGCGCTTAAAGCCAAGATGCGCGACCGCTACGCCGTCCACTACAGCAAAATCGCTGATGAGGGAGATTCTGACCAGTCGGAGGGGCCTCAAGAGACCGATGACGACATGGGCGACGAGGACGCACCTGACGAGAATGATCCAAAAACGGAGGGCAAGCCTAAGGATGACGGTCTGGCCTGCTGCCGGTTTCGTGGACACCGAGATAAGGTGTTTATGAAACTGGAGAATCTAAATGACGAGAAGAAT
>NZ_CANMQS010000022.1 GCF_947500075.1 uncultured Sulfitobacter sp.
TGGCCTGCTGCTGGTTTCGTAGACGGCAACTTAAGCTTTCATAGCTCGCTCCTCGAATGTGATAGGGCTTAGGTACCCGATGGTCGAGTGTCGGCGCTTCGGGTTGTAAAAGCATTCGATGTAGTCGAAGACATCTGCCCGCGCCTGCTTTCTGGTCCTGTAGGTTTTGCGTTTGATCCGTTCTGTCTTCAGCGAAGAGAAGAAGCTTTCCATCGCAGCGTTGTCCCAGACATTCCCGGAACGGCTCATTGAGCAGGTAATGCCATGATCTGCCATCAGCCTTTGGAACGGTTCACTGGTATATTGGCTGCCCTGATCGGAATGATGCAGCAGCTCCTTTGGTCTTCCCCTGCGCCACATCGCCATGATCAAGGCATCCGTAACCATCTGGGAGGTCATCTGATCACTCATCGACCAGCCAACAACGCGCCGGGAGAACAGGTCGATGACTGCTGCAACGTAGAGCCAGCCTTCCGCTGTCCAGATGTAGGTGAAGTCCGACACCCATTTCTGGTTCGGGCCATCCGCATCGAACTCACGTTCAAGCACGTTGGCAGCTATGATCGACCTCGTGCCCTCGTCTTTAGGTGGTTGTCGACGCTTTGGACGAGCTCTGAAGGCCGCCTGCCGCATCAGTCGCTCGACGCAATGCAACCCGCAGGAATAGCCCTCTTCAAGAAGATCGTGCCAGACCCGCCGCGCGCCATAGGTCCGGTCTGAACGCAGAAAACTTCTACGGATCACCGCCGATAGCTCTTCGTCGCGGATCGACCGGTCGCTGCGTGGTCGCGTAAGCCAGGCATGGAAGCCGCTACGTGACACACCGAGCGCATCACACATCCAACTAACTGGCCAGACCCCTCGGTGTTTCGCCACGAACCCAAACATCATAGCTGGTCCTTGGCGAAGTAGGCTGCGGCCTTTTTTAGGATGTCGCGCTCCGCCTTCAGTTTGGACACTTCGCGCCGCAGGCTTCTGAGCTCCTCTTGCTCTGGCGTCAGTCGGCCATTTCCCGGAAATGCCGCCGGACCATCAGCCTCAGAAGCACGCACCCATCTCCGAAGAACCGTGGCATGTATTCCAAGATCCCTAGAGGCTTGCGCTGCGCTCACACCTCGTTGCTTCACCAAATCCACCGCCTCTTGCTTGAACTCGCGGCTGAACATTCTTCTCGTCATTTAGATTCTCCAGTTTCATAAACACCTTATCTCGGTGTCCACGAAACCGGCAGCAGGCCA
>NZ_CANMQS010000023.1 GCF_947500075.1 uncultured Sulfitobacter sp.
TTTGAGGGTGAGATCGGCAACGTCATGGTCTTTGACCAGCAGCTGGGCGAAGGCCAGATGCAGGCGCTGGCAGCGGCAATTGATCCCAGTCTGGATGACGCGGCGGTGATGGCCGCGCGGATGGAGGATCTGATGCCGGTGCTGGGCGACATGCACCACGGGTCGGACACGCTCAAGGAGTTGCTGATGTCCTACGGGGCCACGCACCACGGGCATCTGGGCACCATGCCGCAGATGCAGATGGGCACCCACGGGGACAACACGCTGAACGGCACCGCAGCGGCCGACGCGATCAACGGCCACGGGGGCGATGACGCGATCAACGGCGCGGGGGGCGACGACTTCCTGCAAGGCGGTTATGGCAATGACACGCTGGATGGCGGCGCGGGCAATGACGTGCTGGATGGCGGCCACGGCGAAGATGTGCTGAATGGCGGCGACGGGGATGATCTGCTGATCTCCCGTGCGGACGGGCGTGAGGGGGCGATCTTTTACGATCCCAACCGCGACGAGGGCGATCCGTATAACGAGCTGACCAACGGCAAGCTCTACCCCGATCAGCCGATCCCGGCGGATGACGTGATGACGGGGGGCGCGGGCGCGGATGTGTTCTACATCCAGACGCTGATCAACGCCAAGGAACGCTACATTGAAAAGCACACCCGCGACGATGGCAGCATCAACTGGCACGGTGTTGCGGGCGAGAACGACAAGCTGCACGACCATTGGGTGGATGTGATCGGCAACGATGTGATCACCGATTTTGACCGCGACGAGGGCGACCGGATCGTGATCGAGGGCCACACGACGCAGATCGCCTCGATCCTTTATGGCGACGTGGATGGCGACGGGGTGATGGATCACTCGATTGTGGAGCTGTACTCCGAACAGGGCAACGGCGGTGGCGCCCATGCCGACGACCGGCTGGGCACGCTGACGGTCTACGGCGATCTGGTGAAGATGTCGGACATCGAACACGACGCAGGCCCGGCCTACGGGATTATCCACACGATTGACGATCTGCAAGAGGCCATCGCCCCGGTCAGCGTCTCCGCCGATACCGGACCCATCGCACCGCCTGCGGACCTGCCGGATGCGGAGGA
>NZ_CANMQS010000024.1 GCF_947500075.1 uncultured Sulfitobacter sp.
GCGATCAGCTCAACGTCGAACTTCAGGTTGTCGCCCGGCATCACCATTTCCGTGCCTTCGGGCAGCTGAACCGTGCCGGTCACGTCTGTGGTCCGGAAGTAGAACTGTGGACGGTAGTTCGCGAAGAACGGCGTGTGACGGCCACCCTCTTCCTTGGTGAGGATATAGGCTTCGGCCTCGAACTTCGTGTGCGGGTTCACGGAACCCGGCTTGCAGAGCACCTGACCACGCTCAACACCTTCACGGTCGATGCCGCGCAGCAGCGCGCCGATGTTGTCGCCCGCTTCACCACGGTCCAGCAGCTTGCGGAACATTTCCACACCTGTGCAGGTGGTCTTCGCGGTGTCGCGGATGCCGACGATTTCGATCTCGTCGCCCACGTTGATCACGCCACGCTCGACACGGCCGGTCACAACCGTACCACGGCCAGAAATCGAGAACACGTCTTCCACTGGCATCAGGAACGGCTGGTCCACGGCACGCGCAGGTGTCGGGATGTATTCGTCCACAGCGGCCATCAGTTCCTTGATCTTGTCTTCGCCGATGGCGTTGTCACGGCCTTCCATCGCCGCCAGCGCGGAGCCTGCGATGATTGGAATGTCGTCGCCGGGGTACTCATAAGAGGACAGCAGCTCGCGGATTTCCATTTCGACCAGTTCCAGCAGCTCTTCGTCGTCGACCTGATCCACTTTGTTCATGAAAACAACCATGTAGGGGATGCCAACCTGGCGGCCCAGCAGGATGTGCTCACGGGTCTGGGGCATCGGGCCGTCGGCCGCGTTCACCACCAGGATCGCGCCGTCCATCTGGGCGGCACCGGTGATCATGTTCTTGACGTAGTCGGCGTGGCCGGGGCAATCAACGTGCGCATAGTGACGTGCGTCGGTTTCATACTCCACGTGCGCGGTGGAGATGGTGATCCCACGCGCTTTCTCTTCGGGCGCGCCGTCAATCTGGTCATACGCCTTGAAGTCACCAAAATACTTGGTGATCGCCGCCGTCAGCGTCGTCTTGCCGTGGTCAACGTGGCCAATCGTGCCGATGTTGACGTGCGGTTTCGTGCGTTCAAACTTTTCCTTTGCCATGGTG
>NZ_CANMQS010000025.1 GCF_947500075.1 uncultured Sulfitobacter sp.
CCTCCCCCACTGAATTGGTCCTCCGCTATGTTTAGGAAAACGGAGGAGACACATGGCCAACAAGCGACCAAAGCCGGAAGAGATTGTCACGAAGTTACGGCAGGTTGAGGTTCTGACGGGGCAAGGGATGCCGCGTCTGGATGCGATCCGTCAGATTGGTGTGACTGAACAAACGTTCTACCGCTGGAAGAAGAAATACGGTGGAATGGGCACGGACCAATTGAAGGAACTGAAGCGCCTGCAGAAAGAGAACGAGCGGCTAAGAAGAGCCGTATCCGATCTGACGCTGGACAAGTTGATCTTGGCGGAGGCAGCAAAGGGAAACTTCTAAGCCCCGCTCGCCGCCGTGCTTGCATTGATCGTGTTCGTGCTGAGCTGAATGTCTCGGAGCGCCGCGCTTGCCGCGTTCTGAGGCAACACCGATCCACGCAGCGTAGAGTGCCAGTTGGTCGTGCTGATGAAGACCTGTTGGTGACTGATATGATCGAGTTGACCCGCCAATATGGCCGATATGGGTATCGTCGGATAGCAGCCTTGCTGAGAGATGCTGGCTGGTATGTCAACGACAAGCGGGTCGAAAGACTGTGGCGACGAGAGGGGCTGAA
>NZ_CANMQS010000026.1 GCF_947500075.1 uncultured Sulfitobacter sp.
GAGGCCATCGCCCCGGTCAGCGTCTCCGCCGATACCGGACCCATCGCACCGCCTGCGGACCTGCCGGATGCGGAGGATGTCAATGTCGACAGATTGCCCGACGCGGTCTTCGCCATTGCCGGGACAACCGTCTTCAGTGGTCAGGAAGATGACTACATGGATGCAGGCCACCACGCCTCTTTGGAGCTCACGTCCGGCACGATTTCCCTGAGCTTTTCGACGGCATGGCTGCCGGGGGACAAGGCGCTCATTTCCAAGGATGGGTCGGGGCGTGAGGATGG
>NZ_CANMQS010000027.1 GCF_947500075.1 uncultured Sulfitobacter sp.
AAAGGCCGCAGCTTTTGTGCTGCGGCCTTTGGTGTTTTGTGGGGTGGTATAAGGTGGGTTGCACCCACCCTGCGGATTACTCCGTGATCTTGGAAACCACACCCGCGCCAACTGTCCGGCCACCTTCACGGATCGCAAAGCGCAGGCCCTGCTCCATCGCGATGGGTGCGATCAGCTCAACGTCGAACTTCAGGTTGTCGCCCGGCATCACCATTTCCGTGCCTTCGGGCAGCTGAACCGTGCC
>NZ_CANMQS010000028.1 GCF_947500075.1 uncultured Sulfitobacter sp.
GGGGACAAGGCGCTCATTTCCAAGGATGGGTCGGGGCGTGAGGATGGGGGGCATCTGACGGTCTGGATCAAGGACGGTACGCTGGTCGTCACGCAGGAGAGCGCGGACAAGACCGAATGGCTCAAAGTGCCCAATCTGGTGCTGACTCAGGACAAGACCTATCAGCTTGCCGTCACCTTTGGCGAAGACGGGCTGGAGGTCTGGCTGGACGGCGCGCTGGTCGC